>NZ_CP109532.1:3120000-4185000 GCF_045040155.1 Micromonospora sp. NBC_01405
GGGTGTCCGAATGGGGAAACCTGGCATCAGTCATGTGATGTCACCCGCACCTGAATACATAGGGTGTGTGGAGGGAACGCGGGGAAGTGAAACATCTCAGTACCCGTAGGAAGAGAAAACAAGAGTGATTCCGTGAGTAGTGGCGAGCGAAAGCGGATCTAGGCTAAACCGGCTGCGTGTGATACCTGTCAGGGGTTGCGTGGTTGGGGTTGTGGGACCTTGCTGAATGAGCTGACACTTGTTCGAGAAGTTATAAAACCAGTTGCTAGCCGAACAGTCTGGAATGGCTGACCGTAGGCGGTGAGAGTCCGGTAGGTGAAAGTGGCTGGTCTTCTGTGGGTGTTCCCGAGTAGCGGCGGACCCCTGTAATCTGCCGTGAATCTGCCAGGACCACCTGGTAAGCCTAAATACTTCCTGGTGACCGATAGCGGACAAGTACCGTGAGGGAATGGTGAAAAGTACCCCGGGAGGGGAGTGAAATAGTACCTGAAACCGTTCGCCTACAATCCGTCGGAGCCTTGCGGGGTGACGGCGTGCCTTTTGAAGAATGAGCCTGCGAGTTAGTGGCATGTGGCGAGGTTAACCCGTGTGGGGGAGCCGTAGCGAAAGCGAGTCTGAATAGGGCGATTCAGTCGCGTGTCCTAGACCCGAAGCGGAGTGATCTAGCCATGGGCAGGCTGAAGCGCGGGTAAGACCGCGTGGAGGGCCGAACCCACCAACGTTGAAAAGTTGGGGGATGACCTGTGGTTAGGGGTGAAAGGCCAATCAAACTCCGTGATAGCTGGTTCTCCCCGAAATGCATTTAGGTGCAGCGTCGCGTGTTTCTTGCCGGAGGTAGAGCACTGGATGATCTAGGGGGCCCACAAGCTTACCGAAATCAGCCAAACTCCGAATGCCGGTAAGTGAGAGCGCGGCAGTGAGACTGCGGGGGATAAGCTTCGTAGTCGAGAGGGAAACAGCCCAGATCACCAGCTAAGGCCCCTAAGCGTGTGCTAAGTGGAAAAGGATGTGGGGTCGCATAGACAACCAGGAGGTTGGCTTAGAAGCAGCCACCCTTTAAAGAGTGCGTAATAGCTCACTGGTCAAGTGGTTCCGCGCCGACAATGTAGCGGGGCTCAAGCACACCGCCGAAGCTGTGGCATTCATATTTTAACCTCGCTTGGACTTGATTCCTTGTGCAGGTGTGTGGATGGGTAGGGGAGCGTCGTGCCGGGGGTGAAGCAGCGGGGTGACCCAGTTGTGGACGCGGCACGAGTGAGAATGCAGGCATGAGTAGCGAAAGAAGGGTGAGAAACCCTTCCGCCGGATGACCAAGGGTTCCAGGGCCAGGCTAATCCGCCCTGGGTGAGTCGGGACCTAAGGCGAGGCCGAGAGGCGTAGTCGATGGACAACGGGTTGATATTCCCGTACCCGCGAAAGAACGCCCATGATGAACTTCGTTGTGCTAACCGTGTGATCTTGGGGCGGTCTTCGGACTTAACTGGGTGAGTGTGGGAACCTGGCGGGTAGTAGTCAAGCGATGGGGTGACGCAGGAAGGTAGCTGAGCCCGGCCGGTGGTTGTGCCGGGGTAAGCGTGTAGGCCGTACCGTAGGCAAATCCGCGGTGCATATGGGCTGAGACGTGATGCCGAGCCGATTCAGGTGAAGTCAGTGATCCTATGCTGCCGAGAAAAGCCTCTAGCGAGTTCTTAGCGGCCCGTACCCCAAACCGACACAGGTGGTCAGGTAGAGAATACCGAGGCGATCGGGCGAACTGTGGTTAAGGAACTCGGCAAATTGCCCCCGTAACTTAGGGAGAAGGGGGGCCGGAGACGTGAAGCCCCTTGCGGGTGGAGCGTTGTATGGCCGCAGAGAGCAGGGGGAAGCGACTGTTTACTAAAAACACAGGTCCATGCGAAGAAGTAATTCGATGTATATGGACTGACGCCTGCCCGGTGCTGGAACGTTAAGGGGACCTGTTAGCTCTTCGGGGCGAGGCGGAGAACTTAAGCGCCAGTAAACGGCGGTGGTAACTATAACCATCCTAAGGTAGCGAAATTCCTTGTCGGGTAAGTTCCGACCTGCACGAATGGCGTAACGACTTCCCCACTGTCTCAACCACAGGCCCGGCGAAATTGCATTACGAGTAAAGATGCTCGTTACGCGCGGCAGGACGGAAAGACCCCGGGACCTTTACTATAGCTTGACATTGGTATCCGAATTAGCTTGTGTAGGATAGGTGGGAGCCGGTGAAGTCCATACGCCAGTATGGGTGGAGGCAATCTTGAAATACCACTCTGGTTGATTTGGGTTTCTAACTTCGGGCCGTTATCCGGTTCAGGGACAGTGTCTGGTGGGTAGTTTAACTGGGGCGGTTGCCTCCTAAAAGGTAACGGAGGCGCCCAAAGGTTCCCTCAGCCTGGTTGGCAATCAGGTGTTGAGTGCAAGTACACAAGGGAGCTTGACTGTGAGACTGACAGGTCGAGCAGGGACGAAAGTCGGGACTAGTGATCCGGCACTTGCGAGTGGAAGCGGTGTCGCTCAACGGATAAAAGGTACCCCGGGGATAACAGGCTGATCTTCCCCAAGAGTCCATATCGACGGGATGGTTTGGCACCTCGATGTCGGCTCGTCGCATCCTGGGGCTGTAGCAGGTCCCAAGGGTTGGGCTGTTCGCCCATTAAAGCGGTACGCGAGCTGGGTTTAGAACGTCGTGAGACAGTTCGGTCCCTATCCGCCGTGCGCGTAGGATACTTGAGAAGGGCTGTCCCTAGTACGAGAGGACCGGGACGGACGAACCTCTGGTGTGCCAGTTGTCCTGCCAAGGGCACGGCTGGTTAGCTACGTTCGGAAGGGATAACCGCTGAAAGCATCTAAGCGGGAAGCCTGCTTCAAGATGAGGTATCCCACCCACCTTTGGTGGGGTAAGGCCCCCAGCTAGACTACTGGGTTGATAGGCCGGAAATGTAAGCTCGGTAACGGGTTGAGTTGACCGGTACTAATAGGCCGAGGACTTGACTACTAAGCTGCTACGCGTCCACTGTGCAACTCTCGACAAATGAACAACAGACCAGATTTGTTTGGTGTTGTTTGATATGTCGATAGAGTTACGGCGGTCATGGCGGAGGGGAAACGCCCGGTTACATTCCGAACCCGGAAGCTAAGCCCTCCAGCGCCGATGGTACTGCACTCGTGAGGGTGTGGGAGAGTAGGACACCGCCGGACATCTTTCGGTCAGGGCCACCCCTTCGGGGGTGGCCCTGACGCGTTTCCGTGACCATTTCCGTGAACGCCTCCCGTCGGTGCCACCGGGCTCGGTAGCGTCGCTGAGGGACGCGCCGACGCGGCGTTCCCCGCGATCGTGGCCGGAAAACCGTACGTGGCGTATGCCTCCAGCACTCTTGGGACGCGCGGGTCGGGGTACCTGCCCACAGTTCGACCGGATCTGACCGCCGACAGGCGGAGGCAGGAGTGGTCATGAAGATCGGAATTATCGGGTCGGGGCACATCGGTGGCACCCTCACCCGTCGACTGCGCGCCCTGGGTCACGACGTGACGGTGGCCAACTCACGCGGGCCGGCGTCCCTCACCGAGCTTGCCCAGGAGACAGGGGCGACCGCAGGGACCGTGGAGCAGGCCGTCGACCATGCCGACCTGGTGGTGATCGCGATTCCGCTGCTGGCGGTGCCGGCGCTGCCCGCGGAACTCTTCGAGGGCAAGGTCGTCGTCGACGCCGACAACTACTACTCGCAGCGGGACGGGGACATCGCCGAGCTGCTGGACCGCAGCCTCAGCTCCAGCCGGTGGACCGCCGAGCACCTCAAGGGCGCCCGGGTGGTGAAGGCGTTCAACAACATCCAGGCCCAGCACCTGCTGGAGAACGGCCACCCTGCCGGCTCGGCCGATCGGATCGCCCTGCCGGTGGCCGGCGACGACGCCGAGGCCAAGCAGATCGTGATGGAGCTGGTCGACGCCCTCGGCTTCGACCCGGTCGACGCCGGCACCCTCGACGAGAGCTGGCGGCAGCAGCCGGACACCCCCGTCTACGGCACGAACCTCGACGCGGCCGGCGTACGACAGGGGCTGGCCGCAGCGCGGCCCTGAGCGACCGCCGGGGCGACGTTCCGCGTACCCGATGAAGAAGAATGCCCCGCCGGCGTTGCCGGCGGGGCATTCGTGTGCTGGGGCCCGACGGACGCTATTCGCCGGCCCGGCCGCAGACGTAGCGGGGCTCGGCCAGGTACCGCCAGGTGAACTTCTCCCGCTTGACCACCTTGCCGGCCTTCTTGATGATCCGGAAGGCGTCCTGGGTGAAGCCGTCGATGCCGTTGCTGGAGATGCACGACGGGCCGGCTTCCAGCTGGATCGTCTTCGGGCTGGTGATGCCCTGGCGGGGGCCGTACTCGGTCTTGACGCTGTCGTAGATCTTCGTGCTCCAGATCGACACAGTCACCGAGCCGGCGGTGTGCGAGGTGTCGATGAGGACGCCGTACGGGGTGTTGTTGCGGAACTTGAAGTCGAGGTTCGGCCAGAAGATAGTCGACTCGATGACCGCCGGGTACCGGCTGAACCAGTACGAGTGCGGCTTGTGCTCGACGTCCTCCAGCCCGGCGTAGTAGGTCGCGTTGAACAGGGTGGTGGTGAACTGGGAGACGCCGCCCCCCACGCCGGGGACGAGCTTGCCGTCGAGGATCACCGGCGCGTCCTGGTACCCCTGGTCGTAGCCACGCTCGCCGGTGTGGCCGTTGAGCGAGAACGTCTCGCCGGGCAGCACGACGGTGCCGTCGACCTCCTTGGCGACCTGGACGATGTTCTGGCTGCGGGGCGAGGAGAGGCCACCGGTGAAGTGTGTGGTGAAGCGGGACACCCGCTCCTTGATGCCGAGGCCGGCCAGCTTCGCCGTGGTCACCTTCGGCTGGGTCTCCGTGAGCTGGCCGGTGACGGTGCGGTCGTCGGTGCGGGGCAGCACGGCGAGCAGGTCGCGGCTGAGTGCGGTCGCGTCGAGCTGCTTGCCGGGCCGGCCGTCGATCGGCGTCGGCTTGCCGCCGGTGACGGTCATCCGGGCGTCGCGGGGTTCCACCTCGATGGCGTCCAGCTTGCCGCCGAGGGCGGAGCGTAGCCGCTTCACGTCGATGCGGGGGGTGAGCTTCCCGCTGTCGTCGGCGGCGAAGCGCAGGCCCCGGGCGATGGCGGTGGGCGGGATGGTGACCGCGCCCTTGGGCGTGCGGAGCGTCACCGGGGCGGCGACGGCGGGGCGGGCCAGCTCGGCGACGAGCCGGCTGACCTCCTCGTCGGTCGTCGTCGGCCGGGTCTCCACCAGCGGCACGGTCACCGGCTGGCCGGTGAGCCAGCCGTCCCGGACCGCCTGGGCCGAGCGCTGCGGGTCGAGCGCGAGGCCGGGTTTCGGGCGGACCGGCTTCGGGGTCGTACCGGTGAAGATGATCGCCGGCACGGTCCACTCGCGGGTCTGGTCGCCGGCGGCCTTGCGCAGGGCGGCGTCGAGCCGGGCGGCGTCGACGGTCACCACCGGCGCGACGGTGCGGGAGCCGACGAGGCGGCTCACCGGGTGGGCCCGTGCTTTGGCTGCCGCGTCGACGGTGGCCTCGACGTCCACCGTGAGCCCCACGTCGGCGGGCTTGACCTCGACGGTCCGTTCCCCGACGGTCATCCGCAGCGGGGCGGTGAGAGAGCTGGCCCGGTCCAGCTCCGTGCGCAGGTCCCGGATCGCGTCGGTGCGGCTGCGTCCGCCGAGTTCGGTGCCGAGGACGCTGGTGCCGCGCGGGACGTCGCCGGCGTAGGCGTACGCGCCGGCACCGGCCACGGCGCCCAGGACCACCGTGGTGACGCCGGCGGCAAGCAGGATCCGCAGTCGCCGGGAACGGGGGCCCGGCCCACCGCCGCCGGGGACGGTCGCCGCGCTGGGCTCCGGCTCGTCGTCCGGCCAGCTCACCGCGGTCACCTTGACGGTCGGCCGGTCATCGGCGGGCGGTCGTGTTTCGCCGTACAGAGTCACAGCAACCTCGATCGGTACGTACCACGTGGGGTGGCCCCCACCCGGAAGACACCTACGGTAACCAACGGCCGGGCGGAGCGGCAGTCTGCGCCCCGGCCTCGTCCGCGCAGCGTGTCGACGCCCGCCGCACCGGGTGTGCGTCGCCGCCCCGGTGCCGGTTCGTTCCGGGCCCGGCGGCCGTTGCAGGGTGGGCGGAGACGGACGAGCAGGCGGATGTCTCGACCGGGCGGCCGCGCTGCGCGGGGACCCGGAGTGGGTCTCTCGGCGCGGCTGGCGGAGCCAGTGAATCACTCGCAGCGACTTTTCAGCCTCTCGTTACCAAAAAGTTACCGCTGGGTATCGCGACTACCCCACGTGAAGCATGGGGCGCACCCTGCTGCGCTCTGCCCGATTTGCCCGGGTGGATTCTCCGGCGGGCGTTGACTCATGGTGATCGATGTCGATCTCTGTGTCGCGAGATGGTTACCGGTCAGTAGCAAGGGGCTTGTGAGCCGGCTCCCTTCGCGGGAGCATCCAATCCGCAGCCCGCGCCGTCCGCCGGGCACGGCGGACCCCGGCACCACCACCCGCAGCTTCCCCTCCCGAGCGGCCACCACGCTCGGTGGGCTCCGTCCCAGGAGGACCCGTGAAGGAATCGGAAGACCGTCTGTCGCAGGGCGGCACCCGTTGGCGGCGCTTCGCCGCGATGATGGTGCCCGCGACCGCCCTCGCCGGCGCCATCGTCTTCGGCATGGCCAACGGCGCGATCGCGGCCTCGTTCGCCGTCTCCGGCCAGACCTTCAAGGTCGGGGCCTCGAAGCTGGAGGGCGACGGCTTCAAGCAGTACGGCGGGTTCGTCAGGGAGAAGGACGGCACCGCACACCCGGTGGCCGTCTCCGAGATCACCAGCGCCGAACTCTACGACCTCTGCCAGTCGGTGAAGGTGCCGGACATGCCGATCGTGCTCACCATCAACGCCGGAGGCGGGGGTAAGCCGGCGACCGCCAAGGGCCTGCTGATCGACATGGACTCCCTCGGTGGCGACGCCACCTTCGAGAACATCAAGATCGGCCGGGACGCCACCGACCTGAATTCCGGGGCCACCCCCAAGTCCTTCGGGCAGAGCGCCGACCACGTCACGATCATCGGGGTCGAGCAGGTGACCCGCTCCACCAGCGCCGCGATCTTCACCCTCAACGGGCTGAAGCTGAAGGTCAACATGGGCAAGGACGCCAAGGAGTGCTTCTGAGCCGCCCCCGACCGTGGAGGGTGCCCTCCACGGGCCTCGGTCCTGCCCCGTGACCAGCGAACACCGCCAGGAGGAGTAGTGACGACCGTCAACCCGCAGCACACTCGGTCGGACAGGCTCAGTCAGGCGTGGCGCGGCTTCCGCCGCTGGCGACGGAGCCGGCCCTTCTGGGGCGGGCTGTTCACCGCGCTGGCCGGGGTGGAGATCTTCCTCACCACCCAGATGAGCCTCAGCGACCTCACCTTCCAGACGGGGCCGACCGGCTTCCTGTCCTGGCTGATCCCGGTCATCCTGGTGGCCTGCGGGATGCTGATGTGGTTCACCCCGCAGCAGCGGATGTTCTACGCGATCGTCGGCGCGGTCACCGCCGTCTTCTCGCTCATCGGGGTCAACCTCGGCGGCTTCTTCGTCGGCCTGCTGTTCGGCATGGTCGGCAGCGCCCTCGGCTTCGCCTGGGTGCCGTACCGCAGGCCGGCCATCGCCACCGCCACCGCACCGGCCGAGCCGGAGCCGGCCGCCGGGCCGGACGACGGTGAGCGCGACGACGAACCGGCGCTCGTCGACGAGCTGATGCCCCGGTCGGAGCCGGGCGAGGACGTCACCGGACTGCTCACCGACACCCCGCCCCGGCCCCGAAACGCGCTACGCGAGCCGTCGCCCGCCGACCGGGACCACGACAGCACCCAGCTGCTGCCGTCGGTCGGGCCGGTCGGCCGGCAGCAGGGCGGCCCGTACCAGGACTCGAAGCTGTTCGCGATCACCCTGGTGCTGCTCAGCGTCTCGGCCGTCGGGGCGCTCGCGCTGCGCGACCACAGCCCCGTGCAGGCCGCGCCGGCCACGCTCTGCCCCACCCCGTCACGGACGAGCGCGAGCCCGACCGCCGTGAGTCCGTCGGTGTCCGACCCGGCCGGCGAGAGCCCCACCCCCACCCCGAGCCCGAGTCTCAGCCCGGGGAAGACACCGGGCGGCAACCTGATCACCGACACCATCGATGGCATCGGCGACCTGCTCACCGGCGGCGGCGACGCGCCGGCGGCCGGCGGGACCGGGACCGGGGCCGCCGGGGCGACGGAGGGCCCCGGGGCGACGGCGCGGGTCACCCCTGCGGCGACCGCCACCCCGACCCGCAGGCGTACCACGTCGGCCAAGCCCACCCCGGACGCCCCGGCCGGCACCGGCAAGCCCATTCCCGACGGCCCCGGGTGCGCCACCCCGAAGCCCACCGATCCGGGCGGGGTGAAGCCCGGCAAGCCGCTGCCCCGGATCGCGGCCGAGCCCGGCCAGCCCCGGGTCGCGGCGGAGCCGTCGAAGCTCACCGGCTCAGAGGTCACCATGACCGGGCTGCGGTTCGAGGGGATCGTCGAGCTGGACACCGGCGCGGGCAAGCTCAGGACGCTCAAGTTCAGCATGGACAAGGCCGTCACAGCCGACTTCCTGCTCCAGGCCGGCGGCCCTGACGGGAAGACCATGCGGTACGCCACCGACCGGCTGACCGTCCAGGGCGACGTGGCCTTCTACGCCACCCGGTTCGTCGGGCGACTGCTCGACATCAAGATCACCCTCGCCCCGGACCTGCCGTTCCCGGACGGGATCCCGATCACCTCGCCGATTCCGATCACCTTCACCGACCCGGTCATCGACCTGGCGTACGTCGACAGCGACGTCCTGACCGCGAAGCCGGAACTCAAGCTCAGCCTGGCCTGACCCGGCCACCCGCCCGACGGGGACCAGCGGCCACGTCGGCCCGGACATCGCGCGGCGGCCGGGAGAGCCAAGGGTCCGCCCCTGGCCCCCGGCCGCCGTCGTCGCCTCAGATCCGGGCCAACGCCCGGCGTAGCGGGTCGAGCCCCAGCGCCCCGAGGTCCAGCGCCTGCCGGTGGAACTCCCTGAGGTCGAAGTCGGCCCCCTTGCGGGCCTTCGCGTCCTCGCGGGCCTGGAGCCAGATCCGCTCGCCCACCTTGTACGAGGGGGCCTGCCCCGGCCAGCCGAGGTAGCGGTTCAGCTCGAAGCGCAGGTTCTCGTCCGGCACCCGGCAGTGCGCCCGCATGAATTCCCAGCCCAGTGCCGGGGTCCACCGCTCCCCGGGGTGGAAGCCGAACGGGTTGTCCTTCGGAATCTCCAGCTCCAGGTGCATGCCGATGTCGACGATCACCCGGGCGGCCCGGAACGCCTGCCCGTCGAGCATGCCGAGCTTGTCGCCGGGGTCATCCAGGTAACCCAGCTCGTCCATCAGCCGCTCCGAGTAGAGCGCCCAGCCCTCGCCGTGCCCGGAGACCCAGCAGAGCAGCCGCTGCCAGCGGTTGAGCAGGCCGGCCCGCACGGCGGTCTGCCCGATCTGGAGATGGTGGCCCGGGACGCCCTCGTGGTAGACCGTGGTCACCTCGCGCCAGGTGGAGAAGTCGGTGATTCCCTGCGGCACCGCCCACCACATCCGCCCGGGGCGGGAGAAGTCCTCGCTCGGGCCGGTGTAGTAGATCGCTCCGTCGCTGGTCGGGGCGAGGCAGCACTCGATGCGGCGGACCTGCTCCGGGATGTCGAAGTGGGTGCCGTGCAGCTCGCTGACCGCCTTGTCGGCAAGGGCCTGCATCCAGTCCCGGAACGCCTCCTTGCCCTGGATCGTGCGGGCCGGGTCGGCGTCCAGCGCGGCCACCGCCTCGTCGACGGTCGCGCCCGGCCCGACGATCCGGCCGGACACCGTCCGCATCTCGGACTCCAGCCGGGCCAGCTCGGCGAACCCCCAGGCGTACGTCTCGTCGAGGTCGACCTTCGCGCCGAGGAAGTACTGCGAGGCCAGCTCGTACCGCTCCCGGCCGGCGGCCTGCTTGTCCCGCCCGAACGGGGCCAGCTCGTCGCGGAGGAACTGGCCGAACCCGGCGGTGGCCGCGGTGGCCGCCGCCGCGCCCCGGCGCAGCTCGGCGCCGAGCGTGCCGTCCGCGCCGAGCCGCTCGACCAGGCCGTGGAAGAAGTTGTCGCCGTCCGGATCCGTCCAGACGTCGCACTGCTTCGCGACCTCGACGAGCTGGGTCTTCGAGCTGACCTTCCCGGACGAGGCCGCCTCACGCAGCGTCGTCTTGTAGCCCTCCAGGGCGCCGGCGAACCGGTTGAGCCGGGCGGCGATGTCGGCCTGCGCGTCGGCGCTCCCGGTCGGCATCAGGTCGAACACCATGCGGAGTTCGTGCAGGCCGCTGGCGATGACGTTGACCTCGCTGGTCGTCTCGCCGGTGTCGTACCGGGCGAGGTCCAGGCCGAGGCGCTCCTGCATGGCCTCCTTGGCCGTCCGCTCCGACTCCGACCCGGGTTCGGTGACGTCGAGATCGGCGAGGGTGCGCCGGGTCAGGTCGGCCCGGGCCGCATAGCCGTCCGGCGACAGGTCGTCCAGTTGATCGTCGTATCCGGCGATGCCGACATAGGTCGCGCCGGTCGGGCTCAGCGGAGCCCAGTCTGCGACGTACCGGTCAGCGAGGTCATCGATTCGTCCCACGGCTGCGACCCTACGCGACCACGCCGCCGCCCTGTCGACCTGTTTGGCGTGTTCAGGGCAGCAGCTCGGCCGGGTCGAAGTCGATCGGGAACGGCGCGTCGGCCTGGAGCCGCTCCCCGCTGACCGCCCGCGCGACGGTGTCGTAGCCACCGAACTTGCCGAGGGTGAACAGCTCGACCGCCGCGTGCCGCAGCCGGCGGGAGATCTCGACCCGCATGAAGTGCGGCACCCGACCCTCCGCGCACCGGCGCGGCTTGTCGACGAAGTCCTGCCGGCGGCTGCCCGGCGAGACGAACTCGACGGCCATCGTGCACAGATGGACCGGGATCCACCGGTCCTCCTCGTCGGTCTTCGGCAGGTCGTGCAGCACCGTGACGTCCGGCTGGATCCAGCGCTGCGGCGCGAAGGTCAGGTTCACCTGGCCGTAGACGTAGCAGCCGGCGGCCTCGGCGGTGGGCCCGAGGATGCGGATCAGCTTCCCCTCGCCGTAACTGTTCGTGCCGACCTCAGCGGGCGTCATGACCAACCTTCCGTCGATGCACTCGTACCGCGCATCGGGCAGCTCCGGCAGCGGGAGGTAACGCTCCGCGAGCTGGGTCGTCCAGATCCCGTCGAGGTCGACGAGCGGGTCGAAACGCATCGGCATCGCCATCGGGGGCACCTCCTCGGCTGGTCAACGCACCACCACTCTAGGTGGTTTCTGTGGCGCGGGACACGACGGCCGAAAAGCGCGGGACTTCGTCGTACGGCTCCGGCAGAGTGTCAGGGGTGACAGTGGACATCACTCCTGACAGGTCGGCGCTGCGCAGTTGGCTGCCGGGCTTCCTCGCGCTCGCCGCGATCTGGGGCTCCAGCTTCCTGTTCATCAAGGTCGGCATCCGGGAGCTGCATCCGCTGCACCTCACCCTCTACCGGGTCGCCGCCGGGGCGCTGACCCTGCTCGTCGTGCTCCCGCTGCTGCGCGACCGGCTGCCCCGGGAGCCCCGGGTGTGGGCCCACCTCTTCGTCGCCGCGGCCCTCGGCGTGGCCGCCCCGTTCACCCTCTTCGGGTACGGCGAGCAGCGGGTCGAGTCGATGCTCGCCGGGATCTGGAACGCCACCACGCCGCTGGTCGTGCTGCCGCTGGCGGTGCTGGTGTTCCGCACCGAGCGGTTGACCCAGCGCAGCGCGGTCGGGCTGGGGCTGGGCTTCGCCGGGGTGCTCGTGGTGCTGGGCGTCTGGGAGGGCGTCGGCGGGGCGCACTTCACCGGCCAGCTCATGTGCCTCGGCGCGGCGGCCTGTTACGGCGTCGCCATCCCGTACCAGAAGCGGTTCATCGCGGGCAGTTCCCACTCCGGGGTGTCGCTGTCGGCGGCCCAGCTTCTGCTGGCGACCGCCCAACTCGCCGTGGTGGGGCCGCTGGTGGCGGGGGCGCCGCCGATGCCCACCGGCCTCTCGGCCGAGGTGCTCGCCAGCGTGCTCGCGCTGGGCGCGCTCGGCACCGGGCTCGCCTTCGTGATCAACCTGCGCAACATCCGGGTCGCCGGGGCGAGCACCGCCTCGACGGTGACCTACCTGATTCCGATCTTCGCGGTGCTGATCGGGGCGCTGGCGCTCGACGAGCGGCTGAACTGGCACCAGCCGGTCGGCGCGCTGGTCGTGCTGGCCGGGGTAGCGGTGACGCAGGGCCTGCTCGGCCGGCGCAGGCGGCCGGCGGGGGCTCCCGGCCCGACCGGGACTCCTCCCGGCCCGGCGGCGGTCGGGGAGACGGCCGCCCCCGGGGTCGACGGGCGGGCCACCCCGGCCGCCGACGGGGGCGGCCGGGGTGTGCCGGCCACCGGGCCCGCCGTCGGCTGATCAGCCCCGGGCCCACTCCACCAGGCGGTCCGCCGGCCAGGTGTTGACCACCCGGTCGGCGGGGACGCCGCACAGCGCCGCCCGCTCGCAGCCGAACCGCTGCCAGTCGAGCTGCCCCGGGGCGTGGGCGTCGGTGTTGATCGCGAACCGGCAGCCGGCCTCCAGGGCCCGGCGGATCAGCCGCTTCGGCGGGTCCTGCCGCTCGGGGCGGGAGTTGATCTCGACGGCGACGTCGTGCTCGGCGCAGGCGGCGAAGACGGCGTCCGCGTCGAAGTCGCTCTCGGCCCGGGTACGCGGCCGGTGCGCCCGGTCGCCCGGCCCCTTCACCCCGGCGGGACGGGAGGCGACCATCCGGCCGGTGCAGTGGCCGAGGATGTCCAGGTGCGGGTCGGCGATCGCGGCCAGCATCCGCCGGGTCATCCTGCCCCGCTCGTCGCTCAGCCCGCTGTGCACCGAGCCGACCACCACGTCGAGGCGGGCCAGCAGCTCCTCGTCCTGGTCCAGTGAGCCGTCGGCGAGGATGTCCACCTCGATCCCGGTGAGGATGCGGAACCCCTCGGGCAGCGCCGCGTTGACCGCCGCCACGTGGTCGAGTTGCTTGCGCAGCCGGTCCGCGGTCAGCCCCCGCGCCACCTTCAGACGGGGGGAATGGTCGGTCAGCACGACGTACTCGTGGCCCAGCTCGACCGCCGCGAGCGCCATCTCCTCGATCGGCGAGCCACCGTCGGACCAGTCGGAGTGGGTGTGGCAGTCGCCGCGCAGCGCCGTGCGCAGCGCGGTGGCCGCGGCGTCCAGGTCGGTGCCCTCCGTGGCGACCAGTCGGCGCAGGTAGACCGGCTCCTCGCCGGCCAGCGACTCGGCGACGCAGCGCGCGGTGACGTCGCCGACCCCGGCCAGGTCGGTGAGCGTCCCGGCGCGGGCCCGCTCGGCGGCCTCCTGTGCCGGCAGCGCGGCCAGGACCTTCGCCGCCGACCGGAACGCCCGGACCCGGTACGTCGCCTCGTTGGCCCGTTCCAGCAGGAAGGCGATGCGGCGGAGGTCGGCGACGGGGTCCCGGGCGGTCATGCCCTGCAACCTACGCGCCCGCGCCGCCGGTCGGGGACGACCGGCGGCGCGGGGGTGGTGGTGCGTCGGATCAGGAGTACGGCAGTTTCACGACCGACTGGTTGCCGAGCCCGAGGGTGGTGGGGTTGTTGCCGATCGCCGACCAGACCTCCACCCTGACCGTGCCGCCGGTCAGGGTGCCGAGCGTCCCGCTGCTGGAGGCCAGCCCGGCGGCCTGGGTGTAGTGCTCGTATCCGGTGACCGGGTCGGTGGCGAAGTAGCGGTACGTCTCCACCCGGTCCCAACTCCCGTTGCCGGTCAGGTCGTAGGAGACCCGCATCTGAACCCCGTTGCCGACCGCGGCGCCGGCGTCGAGGAACAGGTCGAACGACGTCTGCCCGCCGGCGTACCCGAGGTTGAGGCCGGTCGCGGTGAACACCCGGGCGTTGGTCGGGGTGCCGTCGTGGTTGCCGTTCGCCGCCGCCACCGTCGTGGTGGCCGCGCCGCCGGCCGCCCCGAGGCCGCCGCCGGTGAGCAGGTACCGCGTCGACGAGCCGGACGGCGGCGGGGTGCTGGTGGGGGTCGGGGTCGGCGACGGGCTGGTGGGGGTCGGGGTCGGCGACGGCCCCGGGCCGCCGCCGGTCGCGTTGCCGCCGCTCCAGGTGTACGCCCCGGTGGTGGCCGTCTTCCCGGCCGCCACCGCGAGCGTGGTCCCGTCGGAGAACCGGACGGTGATCGGCGCCGCGGTGATGTTCGACGCCACGTACGTCCGTGCCCCGTTGCGGGTGAAGACGGCGCTCAGCGGGTGGTTCGCGCTGACCGTGGTGTCGACGGTGCCGAGCGCGGCGAGGTTGCGGATCCAGTGGAAGGTGTGCGCCCGGCTCTCGCCCTCCTCCGGTGTGTAGCCGGGGTTCGCCCGCAGGCTCGACAGCGCCGCGTTGCCGTCCCCGAGCGCCTGGAACTGCCAGAGGATGTCCTGCCACACCGTCGGCTGCCCGCCGTTGTTGCGGACCAGTTCCGCCCAGTTGGTCCGCACGTACGCCGGGTCGTAGCCGAGGTAGAGGTGGCCGCCGGTGACCGGCAGCAGGTTGATGCCCTGGATCATCTCCGGCTCGGCGCTGAACCAGGTCGAGTACGCCCCGCCGTCGCCCCACACCATGCCGACCGTGGAGTGCCCGAAGGCGGCCGGGAAGTTCTCGTTGGCGTGGTCGAACCAGTACTCCTGGATCGCCGCCGACTGGGTGGTGTAGAGGAAGATGCCGGCGTCGCGGACGGCGGTGTTGCCGGTGGCCTGGCCCCACTGGATCAGGGCGTTGGCGAAGTTCATCCCCTCCGACGAGGACTCCTGGTTGTTGCCGGCGCCGAACGAGCCGTGCCCGGAGGCCCAGTCGTGGCCGGCGTAGATGTCGAAGTCCCGCAGGTACGGGAAGCGGGTGTCGTTGCGGTCGTAGTTGTCGGCGTCCCGGATGAGCAGGTCCACCATGCCGCCGTAGCGGCCGCCGGTGGCCCACTGCGGGTCGAACTTGGCCAGGGTCGCCGCCGCGGCGATGAAGTAGCCGTAGTGGAAGTGGTGGTCGTTGAGCTCCTGGTCGGACCCGTACGACGCAGGGTAGCCGATGAGGGTGCCCCAGTTCTGGTCGTAGTAGAAGACCTTCGCGGCCTTGCCGGGCGAGGCGGTGAACCAGTCGGTGAGGGTGGCCCGGATGGCGTTCAGCGCGCTGTCCCGGGTGGCGGTGTCGTCGACCAGGTCGGCAACCTCGGCGATCCGGGCGGCCCGGCCGAGGCCCTTGCCGGTCCAGTACGTGTCCCCGCCGCGCTGGTCCATCGGGTTGCCCCGGACGGCGGCGAGCTGGTCGCGCAGCGTGGTCAGGTCGGCGCCGGAGCCGTCGCCGACGGCGGGCAGCTCGGGCAGCACCCCCTGGAAGGTCATCGCGGTGCGGAACTGGCTGACGCCGGTGAGCACCTTCATCCGGCCCCGCGCCGACGGGTAGCTCTGGGCGATCGGGGTGGACCCGGTCAGCGCCTTCCACTGGTGCGGGTAGAGGCTCACCACGGTCTGGGTGGCGGTGCCCTCCCGGGCCGTGGTGGTGAACGCGTACGTGGTGGTCATCCGGCTGCTCGCCTGGTCGTAGGCGTACGAGACCCGGGTGCCGGTGACGTGGGCGTGCGCGTACCGGCCGTAGGAGGCGGCCAGGTCGGCGCGCTCCTGCGCGGTGCTGCTCGCGGTGGTGGGCAGCAGGGCGAGGGAGAAGTAGCCCTTGCCGGCCAGCGTGGACGAGATCCGGCCGCCGCTGACCGTCCAGCTCGCCCCGGTCGGGGCGTATCCGACGTAGTCGTGGCCGGCGACGGTGAAGCCGATGGTGGCGCCGCTGTTCGACCAGACGGTCGGGGTGCTGTTGGCGCTGACCACCGCGTCGCCGCCGGTGGTCTGGAAGTACGCGAGCGGCAGCCCGTGGCCGATGGTGGCGCGCATGGTCCGGGCCCCGTCGCTCCAGTACGGAGTGACGGTCCAGTCGGTCCAGTTGGCCACCTTCACGGTCGGCGCGGCCAGTCCGGCCACCCCGACGCGGATGTCCTGCACGTACGGGTAGTGGAACTCGCCGACGCCGGTGGCGGTGCCGCTGATCGCCGGGGTCGAGTTGGCGGAGAAACCCAGCCCGTCGGTGAACGTGTCGTAGGAGAGCGGGTGGGCGTGCAGCGGCTCGCTGTAGGCGCAGTCGGTGCGCTTGAACAGCAGCGACGACCACCAGTCGTTGGTGGGCACGGCACCGGCGGGCGCGTCGGCGGTGACGAACTGCCGGGGGTTGGTGGAGAGCTGGCCGCACCCGGAGGGCAACGGGCCGACCGGGGTGGTGGTGTAGCTGCCCGCGCCGACCGGGGCGGCCTCGGCGGGGGCGGTGTTGGCGGCGACGGCGAGGCCGCCGGCGACGAGGGCGAGGACGGTGGTCGAGGCGAGGGCCCAGAGGCGGTGGCGGTGTGGTGCGGGAGGTGTCACGGGTGCCTCCATCGCGCGGGGGACGCCGGACCGGCCGGCGGCGGCGTTTGGTGGTAATCGGGAGGTTCGTTACCTGTGAGAGCGCTCTCTCATGAAAGGACGTTAACCGCTTGCCGAGACATGCGTCAATGTGTCCGACCGGTTAAGCCGTGATGTCGCGATTGGCCGAGGGGCGGCTCCGCTCCCGGCGGCCGGCCCGTCCGGGCCGGTCAGCCGGCTGCGCCGCCGGCCGTCGGGGCCTTCGGGCACCCGCGCTTCCGCCGCCACGCGCCCACCTCGGCGGCCGGTTCCCGGTTGCCGTCCCGCCGCCACGAGTCGAGGTAGCGGGCCGGCCAGACCACCCCGCGCCGGATCCACCAGTCGCCCCGGCCCGTGCAGGCAGGCGAGATACCGAAGTGCACGTGGCAGACGTTGTTCGCGTTGCCCGTCCGTCCCACCCTGCCGATCTGCTGGCCGGCCCGCACCCGGACCCCCGCGTCGACCCCCGCGGTGATCGCGCTGAGGTGCGAGCCGTAGTAGCGCACCCCGTCGTCGCCCAGCAGCGACACCGACAGGCCCCCGTTGTTCGGCCCCAGCGGTCCCCGCCGGTCGAACCGGTCCACCCGGCTCACCTCAAGAATCGTCCCGTCGGTCACCGCCACCACCGGCTCGCCGCAGTCGGCGAAGATGTCCGTCCCCGGGTACGCGGAGTGGGTCGGGTGGTAGTCGACGTTGCTTGCGCGCACCGGGAAGACGTGCCGCAGGCCGGCCCGGGTCGGCGAGGCCGACGCCGACGCCGACGGCCGGGCGGCCGTCGGTGCCGGCGAGGCCGTCGGCGTGGCCGGCTGATCGGCGGTGGCCGGGGCCGTCGGCCCGACCCACCCGCCGCTGCTCGGCGCGGCGGACGGCGGCGCCGAGCAGCCGGCGGCCAGCACCGGCGCGAGCAGCAGCAGGACCGGGTACGCCGCACGCTCGCGGCGCCGGCGCGAGAAGCGCGAGGACATCCGATCATCCTGACAGAACGGTTACGGTTGGGCTGGTACGGTCCGGCGCGCCGCCGGCACCCGTCCCGCGCGCCGGCCGGACCGCCCAGGCTGGCCGACCGCCCGGTGCGGGAGCGCCGGCTCGGAAGGAGTGACGGTGACGACGTGGCAGCCTGCCCTCCCGACCCACCCGGAACCGGGGCGTCCTGGTTCGCGTACCCCCTCGGGGCTCTTCCCCTCCGGGCCGCAGGCCCGGCCGACCTGGCGCGAACCGCACCCCGTCACCGGGGCGGGCGTCGCCTCCGGCGGCGCGCTCGCTGCCGCCTGGCTGGTGCTGTTCGGCCTGCTCGGCCGTGACGTCCCCGGATACGCCTGGTGGACCGTCCTCGCCGGCGGGCTGGCCTGGCTGGCCGCCCTGGCGCTCGTCCGGTTCGGCGACCGGGGGGTGGCCACCGGGGTCGCCATCGTCACCGCCGGAGGCTGGAGCGTCGCCGCCGCCGTGGTCGCCGTGCGCTGGGCGAGCGTCGGCGACTGGCCCCTGTGGTGAGACCGCGACGGGCGGCGCGAGGTCGGTGACGTCACCCCGCCGCGCCACCACCGGCCCGGCGGCAGGGACCCGCCGCCGGGTCCGGCCGGGTCGGCCGAGCACCGACGGTCGCGGCCCGGCTGCGCACGGAAGTCCCGTCTTGACGTACCCGCTCCGACGGCGCACCCTCGGCGGTATGGCCTGGACCACCTCCCGCCCCGACCCCGAGCGGAGCCGCCGCCGCCTACAGATCCTCGCCGAGCTGGCGGGGGCCCGAGCGGTACGCAGGCAGGACCGGCCGCAGCGCGCCCGCACCGAGCAGTTGCGGCAGCTGATCGCCACCCGGCGTCGCGTCGACGGCTGAGCCGGCACGCCACACTTTCCACGGGATTGACCGGCCCTTCGGGGCGTTGACCGGTCGCCTGCCGATCCGACCGGTTACCGTGCACGCGTAACGAGTCGGCGAGTAGTGCCGAGGCTATTTGGGGGGACCGTGTCGTACTTCGCTGCCGCCGTGGTGCGCGACGAGGGCGGCTGGACGGCCGCCGAGGTGAACCTGCGCGGCGCCACCGACGTCGACGAGGTCGCCGACCGGCTGCGCGACGTCGAGCCGGACGCCGACCTGTCGCTGCTCTTCGTCGAGGCCGACGATGCCTACCTGGTCGTCCTGCGCCTCGACGAGGCCGAGGACCTGCGGGTCTTCGGCTCCGACTCCGCGTACGCCGAGGAGTCCCGGCTCGGCGCCCTGCTGGTCGGGGACCTCAAGGGGTCGGTCACCGACTTCGACGACACCGAGGAGCCCCGGTCGAACGCGACCGGAGGCGACGACGACAACGAGCAGCCGGCGGTCGACCCGGAGGCCGACCCGGTCGGCGACGCGGACCTCCTGGCTGACCTGGGCATCTCCGCGCAACGGCTGCTGGCCCTCTGCGCGCACGAGGGGATGCTGCCGGCCGACGTCACCGCCGAGGTGTGTCAGATCCTCGGATGTGCGGACGAGGTCGAGGAGTTGCGTGGCGTCTGACCCGCAGCCCTCCACCGACGGGGCCGGGCTGGCCGGCGGCGGGTCGGCAGCGACGGGTGCCGCCGAGCCGGCCGATGCGACCGACCCGGCGCTGGGGCCCGTGCGACCGGGCCAGCCGACCCCGGGCGCGGTCGGGCGGGTCGGCCCGGGCGCGGACGAGGGCCTGGCGGAGCTGGACGGGCCCGGCCGCCGGCAGCGGCACGAGCTGTGGATGCGCCGGGCGCTCCAGGTGGCCGTCACCGGTCCGGAACCGACCGTCGCCGGCCCGGAGCCATCCGAGGCTGGCCCGGAGCCCATGACCGGCCCGGAAGCGCCCGTCACCGGCCCGACAATGGACGACGTGCCGGTGGGCGCCGTGGTCTACGGCCCGGACGGGACCGAGCTGGCCGCCGGGCGCAACGAACGGGAGCTGACCGGGGATCCGACCGCGCACGCGGAGGTGCTGGCGCTGCGCCGGGCCGCCGAGCGCCTGGGCCGCTGGCGGCTCGACGACTGCACCCTGGTGGTGACCCTCGAACCGTGCACGATGTGCGCCGGGGCGATCGTGCTGGCCCGGATCCCGACCGTGGTCTTCGGGGCGTGGGAGCCCAAGACCGGGGCCGCCGGCTCGCTCTGGGACGTGCTGCGCGACCGCCGCCTCAACCACCGCCCCGAGGTGTACGGGGGAGTGCTGGAGGCCGAGAACTCCGCCGTCCTGCGAGCCTTCTTCCGCTGAGGCGCGGCTCCGCCGGTGGGGTGGCCCGTGGGCCGTGGGCAGGATCGCGCTCGATTCCGGATGTGGTGTCCTCCGGGGCAACCGGACGCCACCGTTCTCCGATCGAGCGCGACCCTGGGGTACGGGAGTGGTCAGGCGATGATGGTGTCCAGGCCGATCTCGACCATCTGGGAGAAGGTCTGCTCGCGTTCCTCAGCGGTGGTCTTCTCGCCGGTCTTGATGTGGTCGCTGACCGTGAGGATGGTCAGCGCCCGGGCCTTGAACCGGGCGGCGATCGTGTAGAGCGCCGCGGACTCCATCTCCACGGCCAGCACGCCGTAGTCGGCGAGCGTGTCGTACAGGTCGGGGCGGTCGGTGTAGAAGGCGTCCGCCGCGAGGATCGGGCCCACCCGCATGGCGACGCCGCGCCGCTCGGCCACCTCGACCGAGGTACGCAGCAGCCCGAAGTCGGCGACCGGGGCGTAGTCGATCAGCCCGTCGAAGCGCATCCGGTTCATGTTCGAGTCGGTGGAGGAGCCGATCGCCGCCACCACGTCCCGCAGTCGGAGGTCCTCGGCGAGCGCCCCGCAGGAGCCGACCCGGATCAGGGACTTCACGCCGTAGTCGTTGACCAGTTCGTGGGCGTAGATGGAGGCCGACGGCATGCCCATGCCGGAGCCCTGGACGGAGACCTCCACGCCGTTCCAGCGGCCGGTGAAGCCCAGCATGCCCCGAACCGTCGAGTAGCACCTGGCGCCCTCGAGGTAGGTCTCCGCGATCCACTTGGCCCGCAGCGGGTCACCCGGCATCAGGACCCGTTCGGCGATCTCTCCCGGCTTCGCGCCGATGTGCGTACTCATGGCAAGGATCCTGCCAGGCCGGTCCGGGTGATACCGGTTCGGCGTCCAGACCCGGCGTCCTGTACCCTTCTCGGCGGTGGCGTGTCCGAGTGGCCTAAGGAGCACGCCTCGAAAGCGTGTGAGGGTTTACGCCCTCCGCGGGTTCAAATCCCGCCGCCACCGCCAGATAGCAGGCGCAGCGCCCGGCAGTCCGCGAGGATGGTCCGGGCGCTGCGTCGTTCCGGTCTCACTTTTGGTCTCAATTGCTGCCCGTGAGGCTTCTACCCTGACTGCTCCTCGCTCGTGGTACCCGCGAGCGCTGCTGCTCGAACATCGCGCCACTCGCGCTGGCGTCGTGCGGCTACCTCGGGCGCGGTCAGTTGCACGAGGACGTGGCTGCCGAAGGTGCCCCGGCCCCGGAAGACAGCCGCCAGTTCCGTTCGCTTTTTGCGATCTGATTCCTTAGGTCGAGCAACGCAATGTCAAGGGCGAACAAGTCGAGTGCCTGACTATCGAAGTGCAAGAGACCGCTACCCATGCGCGCTTGGCGGTCAAGTTCGGGTCTGCTGCACCGATAGGTGACATCTGAGATGGCTTGCCCTGGTGGCGGGCTGGAAGGATGTCGCTGTGCCTAAGCCCTACCCCCGAGAGTTCCGGGATGACGTCGTGCGTGTGGCTCGTGACCGTGACCCGGGCGTGACGGTCGAGCAGATCGCGAAGGACTTCGGAGTCCACCCGATGACGTTGTTCAAGTGGCTGCGCCAGGCTGACGTTGACGCTGGAGTCAAACCGGGTGTCAGCGGCGCGGAGTCAGCCGAGCTGCGTGAAGCCCGCAAACGGATCAAGCTCCTCGAACAGGAGAACGAGGTCCTGCGTCGGGCCGCGGCGTATCTGTCGCAGGCGAACCTGCCGGGAAAAGGCTCTACCCGCTCGTGAGCGAGCTGGCCGCCGACGGGGTCCCCGTGGCGGTGACGTGCCGGGTATTGAACATCGCTCGTCAGCCCTACTACAGGTGGCTCGCCCGGCCTGTCGGCGACGCCGAACTGGCTGAGGCGTATCGGGCGAACGCGTTGTTCGACGCCCATCGTGATGACCCGGAGTTCGGCTACCGGTTCCTGGCCGATGAGGCCCGCGCTTCCGGCCAGCCGATGGTCGAGCGCACCGCCTGGAAAATCTGCTCCGGCATGGGCTGGTGGAGCGCGTTCAGCAAGAAGAAGCGTCAGGGCAAGGGCGGCAAGGTCGGTCCGCCAGTGCACGACGATCTGGTGCGCCGCGACTTCACCGCGGACGGCCCGAATCGGCTGTGGCTGGCCGACATCACCGAACACCGCACCGGCGAGGGCAAACTGTATCTGTGCGCGATCAAGGACGTGTGGTCCAACCGGATCGTCGGCTACTCCATCGACTCACGCATGAAATCGAGGCTGGCCGTCAACGCGGTGCACAACGCCGTAGCCCGCCGTGGTGACGTGGCCGGCTGCGTGCTGCACACCGACCGCGGGTCGCAATTTCGCAGCCGAAAATTCGTCCGTGCCCTCAACCAGCACCACATGATCGGGTCGATGGGCAGAGTCGGCGCCGCCGGCGACAACGCCGCCATGGAATCCTTCTTCGGCCTGCTACAGAACAACGTCCTCGACCGCCGAACCTGGACGACCCGCCAACAGTTGAGGACCGCGATCGTGACCTGGATCGAACGGACCTACCACCGCCGCAGACGCCAACGATCCCTGTCCCGGTTGACCCCTATCGAGTACGAGACCATCATGACCCCACCGGCCAGTCAGGCCGCGTGACTGAACCTGTCACCTATCGGTGCAGCAGACCCGTTTGGCAGGCGGGCGTCTCGCTTGCCCCGCTGCGGGGCGAACGCCTCGGGCACGAGCAGGTCAACAGGGACGGGGACCTGGAGATCGTCTACCTGCGTGGTTGCGATCCATGTCCCTGGCTCGATTCCTCCGCTGCTCTTCTCCTTGAGGCTGAAGCCGGCCTCCACCATCGCTTCAGCGATGCGCGGATCGGCACCTAGGCGCCCGGGATCGATGCTCAGGTCAGCATCGGTGGTGAAGGGTGCGACTGTCATCTCGAGATCAGCTTCACCCGCCTGCAGGTAAATCGCCTGTGCTCCAACGAGGATGACAGCGTCGAGGTGCTCGTCTAGTGCTTCCAGCGCGTCAAGTAGGACACGGCGTGCTGCGACGTAGAGCGGGTCTGCGGCATCGACGTAGAGCGACTCGGTAGCGGTCACGCCAAGAGGTTACTCACGTCTCGGGAAGTTCTGGGGTACGCCAGGCCGTTTGGTTGCTGGTCATCCACTCCACGAGCGCCTCGCCCTCCTCGGGCATGCGTCCGTTACCGGCCAAGCAGTCCAAGGCGACCTGTGACACTCCTACATGGAACGCGCCGTGATCGGCCTGGCGCGCCCGTTCAAGCTGGGACTGGTCAGCTGCATCTAGAAGCATGACGTTGGCGCTCTGCCGTGCAGGCATTAGTTCGTATCGCTGCGCGAAGTCCTGTGCGTTGGGCACGTAGAGGGTTAGTTGCGCAGGTGCGGCGAGGTGAACGAACTCGCTCGCGGCGAAAGAACCGGTGACCAAGGCTTGCTCGTCTTGGAGCTTGGCAAGCTGGCGGTAAACTTGCCTTGGGCCGCTTCGTGCGATGTAGCCACGCGCCCGGTTTGCCTTGAACATGTCGTACTGGGCGGCGCGAGTCCGCAGAAGGTTCGGCCAGTCGATCGACGTTACAACCCTGCTTCTGGACGGCCGCTCGATGAGCCGCTCCTCGTCCAAGGCCTCCAACGCCCGCGACACGTAGGCGTTGCTTAGTCGAGCTGCTCGAGCCAGCTCCACCATCCGGTAGGGCGGCTCGTAGTCCACCAACACTCGGATCAGAGCGTTGATGCTCGCGCCTTGCAGCCGCACCGGGGGCTTTGCAGGCGGGTTCGGGTCCTGCTGGGCTCCCTCGAGGCGAAGGAAGATCGATGGCCTGGCCACCCTCAGCCGAACATTGCCTGTCAGGTCGAGGTAGTTGAGGCCGCGCTCGGTGAGCAGGTCACGTGCACGTGAGCTCAGCCATGGTGCGACGACCAGAATGGGTGGATCACGCATGATCTTGCGGACGAGTGGCGAGATCCCCCCTAGGACTCGGTCGACGTCGCGCGGAGTGAAGCGTCGAAACGCCTCCACCAGCAGCTGGGTCGCGTAGTTGGGAGCGGTGATCTCCCACGCAGCATCACGGCCACCGTCAGGCAACGCAGCGGGGTAGGGCTTGAGCTCCAAGCCGCTGTCGCCCTCGACGATCAGCGCGCGGAGCGCGTCGAACGCCCGCTCTAGCAAGTTCTGCTCAAAGTTGGCTGCCATGAGCAAAAGTTTGCCACATAAGGGGCTTTAGCTGTGACGGGCAAAGCCTGGTTCTTAGTGAAACTTTGCTGATTGCCCCTGACGAAGGGGGACGTTGAGGCAGGGCCGGCTCCTCTATGCCCCTGCGCTGGCTTGTTGCGGCGCTGTGGTGTCAGGGCGAGGCGCAGTGCCTGCTGGAGGCTTGATCCATTGGTCTGCGGCAGGCGAAAGAGTCCTGGACTGTTCCTGAACGCTCTCAGGCGTCAAGCCACGCATGCTCATGCGCCTTCTAGAAGGCCCCTCTTGACTGGCCACCTAGATGCCGTATCTTGATGGCATGACGACTGCTGAACCCCCCCGACTCATCCCAACCGGTACGTGCTGGTGCGGATGCGGCAAGGAAACAGGTATCGGTGCGTTCTGGGCCCGCGGCCACGACAAGATCGCGGAAGCAGCGCTGACGGCTGCTGAATATGGCGGCTCGGTAGCACGATTACTGCACCACTACGGCTACGGGCCGGAACGCCCAGTTATCGACGAAGCGGTTCGCCAAGGCGACTGGGAGGCGTGCGGCACCGGTGACTGCTGGTACAAGGGGACGCGTGAAAGCGTGCGCGGGCACAAACGGAAGTACCTTCACTGAGGCGGCGTGCGTTGTTGGTTGCGTCCACGGAAGTGGTGTACGACTTGCCCGTGATGGGCGTGTTGAGTAGATAAGAGACGGCCATCGCGTCGATCCTTCAAGACGACCAAGTCAGAGAAGGAAGAGAGAACGCGATGGCCGCATCAGAGAGTGTGAACCCTGTTGACCTGCTGCGCGAGCAGATCGAGGGCGCGTCGCCGGATGTGTTGCAGGCGATGGTCAAGGTGTTCGCGCAGGCGGTGATGTCCGCCGAGGCGGACGCGATCTGCGGTGCTGGTTACGGGCAGCGCAGTGACGAGCGGGTGAACTCCCGCAACGGCTACCGGCCTCGGGAGTGGGACACCCGGGCCGGGACGATCGACCTGGCGATCCCCAAGCTGCGGCAGGGCAGCTACTTTCCCGACTGGTTGTTGACCCATCGCCGGCGGGCCGAGCAGGCCCTGGTGTCGGTCGTGGCGACGTCCTACCTGCTGGGTGTGTCGACCCGGCGGGTGGAGAAGCTGGTCGAACAGCTCGGGATCCGGCAGCTGTCCAAGTCGCAGGTCTCCGAGATGGCCGCGCACCTGGACACGCAGGTCGAGGCGTTCCGCAACCGGCCCCTGGACTCGGGCCACTACCCGTTCGTGTGGATGGACGCGCTGACGATGAAGGTCCGTGAGCACGGGCGGACGGTCAACGTCCACGCGCTGGTCGCGGTCGGGGTCAACGCCGACGGCCAACGCGAAGTCCTCGGCGTGGACGTGGCCTCCGACGAGGACGGCGCCGGCTGGCTGGCGTTCCTGCGGTCGCTGACCGCCCGCGGCTTGTCCGGTGTTCGTCTGATCATCTCCGACGCCCACGCCGGCCTCGTGGCCGCGATCGGCGCGGCCCTGCCCGGATCCTCATGGCAACGCTGCCGCACCCACTACCTTCGCAACCTGCTGACGAAGGTGCCGAAGTCGGCGCAGCCGTGGATCGCCACCCTCGTCCGCACGATCTTCGATCAGCCCGACGCCGACGCCGTCCGAGCCCAGTTCGACCGGGTCATGGCCACCATCGAGGCAAAGTTCCCGGCAGCTGCCGAGCACCTCGACGCCGCCCGCGACGACCTGCTCGCGTTCACCGGCTTCCCGCATGAGATCTGGCGACAGATCTGGTCGAACAACCCTCAGGAACGGTTGAACAAGGAAATCCGCCGCCGCACCGACGTCGTCGGGATCTTCCCCAACCGCCCGGCGATCATCCGCCTCGTCGGCGCGGTCCTGGCCGAGCAGACCGACGAATGGACCGAAGGCCGCCGCTACATGGGCCTCGAAATACTCGCCAAGGCCCGCATGGTCACGATCGAGACCGGCCAACACGACACCGACCAGCCCCACCCCACCCCGATCGCCGCATAACATCAGACCGGATCCCGCGATGGCCGCCTCTTACACCACCAGCGCGGACGTGACCGCGTTGTTCTTGCCCTGCTAGATGGCAAGAGGCAGGCGGCCAAGGTCGCTCGAAGGCTGCTCAAGCCGGCCCTGGCTCCGCTGGTCTCAGTTGTGGTCTCTTTCATCAACGTATGTCGCCGTCCGTTGAAGGCCGGGCTAACGCCCGGCGGCTCCGAGCGGAGCCGCCGGGCGTTTCCTCGTCCAGTCTCAGTTGACTAAGCGGGCGTGGTCACAACCGCGATGAGCCGAGTGAATCATGCTTGGGTCGCGAGGTCTCGATTTATCGGGTGGACTCGTGGTTGAACAGCTTCTTCGACCAGAGGTAGCCGCCGAGGGTGATGACGACGCACCAGCCGATGGCGATGACGGCACTGTTCCCGATCGGAGTGCCCATCAGGAGACCGCGGATGGTCTCGATGAGCGGGGTGAACGGCTGGTACTCGGCGAACCAGCGCAGCGCGGTGGGCATCGAGTCGGTCGGGACGAACCCGCTGCCGAGGAACGGAAGCAGGATCAGCGGCATGCCGACGTTGCTCGACGACTCGACGGTCTTGCTGGCCAGACCGAATGCGACCGACAGCCAGATGAAGGCGAAGGCCATCATCACCAGGACGCCGGTGAGGGCGAGCCAGTCGCCGAGACCTGCCGACGGCCGGAAGCCGATGAGCAGTGCGACGCCGATCACCGCCGCGATGCTGAGCATCGTCTGGACGAGACTGCCGACGACGTGCCCGGTCAGGACGGAGATGCGGGCGATGGCCATGGTGCGGAACCGGTCGACGATGCCCTCGGTCATGTCCATGGCGACCGAGATGGTGGTGCCCTGAACCGCGGCGGTGATCGTCATCAGGATGATCGCGGGGGTGACGTAGTTGACGTACTCCGCCCGCCCGCCGGAGGGGCCGCCGAGCCCGGCGCCGAGTGTGCCGCCGAGGACGTAGACGAACAGCAGCAGGAAGACGATCGGCATGCCGACGAGCATCACCGTCATGGACGGATAGCGCACCATTCGCTTGAGGTTGCGGCGCAGCATCGTCGCCGAGTCGGTCAGTGCGTACGACACGGTGCTCATCGCGTGGCCACCTTCTCGTTCCTGGGGTTGCCGGTGAGGGCGAGGAAGACGTCGTCGAGGTCGGGGGTGTGCATGCTCAGCGAGTCGACCTCGACCGCGTTCTCGTCAAGCCGGTCGAGCAGGGCCTTCAGCGCACGGAGGCTGCCGTCGTGCGGCACCCGCAGGGCGAGCGCGTCGCTGTCGCGGGACGTCTGGCCCACGGCGCGTACGGCGGACTCGAGGTCGCCGAGGCCGGCGAACCGCAGCAGGATGTGGCCGCCGGGGATGCGGCGCTTGAGTTCGTCCGGGGTGCCTTCGGCGACGATCCTGCCGTGGTCCAGTACCGCGATCCGGTCGGCGAGCTCGTCGGCCTCCTCCAGGTACTGCGTGGTGAGAAAGATGGTGACGCCACCCGCGACCAACTCCCGCACGATCTGCCACATGCCACGGCGGCTGCGCGGGTCCAGCCCGGTGGTCGGCTCGTCGAGGAAGATCACCTGGGGTGTGCCGACCAGGGTCATCGCGAGGTCAAGCCGCCTGCGCATGCCGCCGGAATAGGTCGCGGCCGGCTTCTTGGCCGCGTCGACCAGGTCGAACTGGTCGAGCAGTTCGGCCACCCTGCGCCTGCCCGCCGCCCGGCCAAGGTGGTGCAGGTCGGCCATCAGGGTCAGGTTCTCCTGGCCGGTCAGCAGGTTGTCGACCGCGGAGAACTGGCCGGTGACGCCGATCGCGGCGCGGACCGCGTCGGGCTCGGCGGCCAGGTCGTGGCCCGCGATTCGCGCGCTGCCCCCGTCGGCGCGGATCAGCGTGGACAAGATCTTGACCGTGGTGGTCTTGCCCGCTCCGTTCGCGCCGAGCAGCGAGAAAACGGTGCCCCGCGGGACGTTCAGGTCGATTCCGTCGAGCACGACGTGGTCGCCGAACGACCTGCGTAGTCCGGTCGCCGTGATCGCCGACTCCGATGGCATGGTCATGGAAGGCCCCTTCGAGAGGTCTGGTCAGGAACGGCGGACGGTGATGTCGCCGAAGGAGCTGTTCGCACGGACTTCGACGGTCTCCTCGGACTTCTCCGGTCCTTGGGCGATGTCGTCCAGCGCGTTGTGCACTCGCCCGTGCCCGGTTTTCAGGTCGAGCCAGGCGGCGGTGCCCGCGGCGACACCGATCTCCAGGTCGCCGGTCGCGGTGTGCAGCGTGACCGAGCCGCGCGCGACCTCGCCGATGCGAATGGTTCCGTTGGAGGTCTTGGCTTCCACTGCGGCATCGGCCCGGTCGACGGAGATGTCGCCGTTGGCCGCACGTACCCGCAGTTCGCCGGTGACGGTGCCGATGTCGGTGTTGCCGTTGGAGTTCTTGATGACCGCGGCCCCGCCGATCTCGCCGATGTGAACCCGTCCGCTGCCGGTGGCGACTTCGGCGTTACCGGCGATCGTGTCGACCGCGATGTGGCCACCGGAGGTGTCCAGGCGAAGCTGGCCGGTCCGGTCGAGTCGGAAGTGACCGACGGACGTCTTGAACCGGCACTCCCCCAACACGCCGGTGCTGTGGAAGTCCCCGACCGACACGTCACCGTGCACCGCCGAGCCAGTGGGGAGTTCGACGAGCACGGCGACCGACCTGGTCTTCTTGGAGAAGTCGAACACCCGGGCCTTCGGCCCGCGCACGGTCAACGTGCCGTTGGCGTACTCGACGCGGGTCTGCTGCGCGGCCTCCACGTCGGAGTTGTCGGACTCGTCGCTCGGCCGTACCTCGACGACGGTGTCGGTGCGGTCGCTCGCGATGAGCCGCACGTTGCCGACGGAGATATCAATCGTGACGGAAATCGATTCCGGGGTGGCGAAAACAGGCATGGCTGTCCCCTCAAGATGAGTCGGAAGAGCATCCCCGCTGGTAGGGGACGTGAAAGGAAGGTGGGGGCCGGGTTCGGCTAACGCGCCCAGCCGGTGTAGCGCTGCGCACTGGGCTTGCCGCGCCGGTCGGAGACGTGGTCGCGTTCCGAGGCTCGTAGCGCGGTCGAGGCGGCACGCACCAGCCACGCGTTGACCGACCGGCCCTCCTTGCCGGCCGCTTCCTCGACGGCGGCCTTGAGCTGTTCCGGGAGCCGGACGTTGATGCGCGTCGTGGCACCGTCCTCGAAGCCCATCGCGGCATCGTCGGCCGGTGCCGCGCCCCGGTCGGTGGGGTCTTCCCGTGACTGCTCCACCTGGTGAGGTGCCACGACGAATTCCGGGTCACGGCCACGCAGGCGAACCTGGACCGAGCCGGGAGCCAGCTCCCTGGTGATCTCGTCGGCGGCGGCCGACAGTGCTTCGAGCAGGGCGAGCCGGATCGCCGACTCCATCGACACGGTCAACCGCTCGATCAACGCGGTGTCGTTGTCGCCACCGGTCTCCACAGCCGTCAGCAGCTCACGACCGAGGGAGGCCACATACGGGGTCAGGTCCATGGCACCACTATGGCACATGGTGGTGCCATGGGCAACTCAATCTGGCTCAGCTTGGCTCAGAATGGCAGCGGGATGGCACCAGCGCCGCAGCGGCTCCGGATCGTTTCAGCCGTCCTTGAGAGCGATGCTGTCGACGGGTGGCGGCCGGAGTGGTCTCAGCGTTCCCGCCGGCACCCGGTCCGCGAAGAACTCGAGCAACTCCCGGTGGACGAAGATGTACCCGTCTCCGACGTCGCGCAGGAAGAGGCACTGCACCGCGTGGTCGAGGAACGGCCGTAGCGGTCGGGGCAGGGCGTCCTCCCGGGCGAGACGTCGACGGACCAGCCACTGCTCCACGATCGGTCCGACCGCGACGGACGCCAGCAGGTACAGCGCCGCCGCCGTCCCGACGAGCAGGCCGTACCGGAAGCCGTCGGCGCCGGTCCGCGGCCAGGTGACGAGCAACCCGGCCGAGGTGCCGGCGATCACGCCGAGGGCCGGTGTGGCGCGGAGGGCGAAGCGGAGGCGCTGGCGCAGCGCGGGGCTCGGGACCTCGCGACGTGGGGCGCCCCCGGGCGGGCCCACGACGTAGAGGTGGAACGCCACGGTGTTGCCGACGCTCATGGCAAGCAGCGCGGCGAGCACGAAACCGATCCAGTACGCCAGGCCGGTGAGCAGACCCGCCCAGCCGTCGGAGAGGCCGAAGACCGCCCCGACCACGAGCGTGCCGGCGACGACCGATCCGCCGACGGCCGACTTGAACAGGACCTCCGTGAACTCCGCAGCCGTGTCGGTCAGCCAGTTGACCTGGATCGAGCGCCGGCCCTCGGGCCGTCGTCCCCAACGCGCGATCAGGGTGAGGTCGTCGTACTCGCCGAACGCGAGGCCGAGCGCCGTCAGGACGGCGGCCACCGGGCCGGCGGCGACGCCGGGCCGGCCCGCCAGCGCTGCCCCGCAGAGAGCGACCACCAGCCCGACGGCGATGCTGATCGCGGTCCGGCTGTACGTGTCGGCGTTCCTGCGCGGCCAGGTCGGTGACCAGTCCGGGGCCACCAGGTCCAGGACGAAGATGGACTGCTGGCGCGCCCGCATCCGGTCACCGAGCAGCGAGAGGTACCGCGTGGTCTGCTCGGGCCGGTAGCCGGGGTGCGGCCGGTGCCGCAGCATCGTCTCGGCGTACCGGGCGAAGAGTCGGTGCCGGCGGCTGCCGGTGCCGGTCTCCGGGCCGGGACCGTCGGCGTAGGCCAGCGCCATGATGCTGAGCAACAGCGGCGACCCGGTGAACTCCCACAGCTCCTCGTCCGCCGCGAGGGCGGCCCGCAGGCCGGCGAGGGCGGGCCCGGACCGGTCCAGGTGTCGCTCGATCTGCGGCCGGGTCAGCGGCTCGATCGTCACGGTGCCGTAGACGGGCAGACTGGTCCGGAGCCTTTGGTACTCCGCCGCACGGCAGCAGAGGGCGATCGGGGTGAGGGGCTGCTGGGCGTGGAACGCGGCGATCGCCGCCACGCATTCGTCGCGGCGCGCCTCGACCACCTCGTCGAGGCCGTCGAGCAGGGGCAGGATCTCGCCGCCCGCGACCCAGGCCGCGGCCTGGGCTGACGGTATCCCGTACCGCTCGGTGAGCTGTTCGGCGAGCCACTGGGCGAGGGGCTGGCGGCGCGTCGCCCACGACGAGAGGTTCAGGACCACCGGGACGGGCGCGTCCCGGTCCGTCTCGGCCCCGTCGAGCAACTCGCGCGCGAGTTCGAGCAGCGTGGTCGTCTTGCCGGCGCCGGGCGCCCCGAGGATCACCATGGCCCGGTCGAGCCGCTCGAAGAGCGCGGCGACCGACGTCCGGTCGTCGAGGACGCCGGTGAAGCCGTCCCGGTGGCTGGCCCGCAGCGTCCACGGGTACCGGCGGTCGTCGGCGGACGCCGTGATGCCCAGTTGGAGCCGCGCCTCCACGTGCAGCGAGCGGTCCAGCACGCTCGTGATCCAGTAGCGGCGTACCCGGTCGAGCAGCACCCGGCGGGCCCGCGCCGCGCTCGCGCCGCCGACCGGACCGGGCTCGCGGGCCCGGCGGATCTCGACCACCGTCAGCGCCGTGGCCACGAAGGCGAGCAACGGCCAGGCGATCCACAGGTACGGGGACCAGCGGTCGGGCAGCACCCCCGTGGCGACGTTGGTGACGACCCCCAGCAGGGTCACGCAGACCACCGTGAGGACGATTGTTGTTACCCGACGCATGCGTCGTCTCTACCGTCCGCCGCCGTGCCGCACAACCCGTGATCGGGTACGCCCTCACGCCGGGCGGGCGGTCGCTTCGGTCAGCAGGGGCCGTGGCCCTCGGCGAAGAGGCGGCGGGCCCAGTTGGCGTACCCCGCGATGATCTTCCGGACCGTGCGGCCGTCGTGCAGGAAGAGGTACGCACGGTCGCCGCGTCGGGCCAGCAGGCCGTCGAACCGGTACGTCCCGTGTGGAGCGATCAGCCGGCTGACCTGCGCGTAGCGGGCCCCGACCTGGTCGACGGGCGTGCCGACGGTGACGCCCTCCGGGGTACGGACCGGGTCGTCGAGCCAGAGCAGCACCAGTCGGTCGTCGACGAAGACCGGGCTGGTCGCCTCGTGTCCGGCGAGCGTCGGCCCGCACGCGTCGACCTCGGCGCGGAGTATGCCGCGCCGGGTCAGGTCCGCCCCGGTGTCGCCGAACTCGACGTTGCGCAGCCCGCGTAGGTTGACGACCTCTGCGGGGCGGTCCGGGCGGCCGACGCCGGACGGCGGGTCGGGCGGGCGAAGGTCGCCGCCGACCTCGACCGGCCCCTGTGGACATGCGCCGCTGCCGGCAATCGAGGCAGCCGCCAGCAGTGTCGCAATGAAAACGAATTGTCGCAATCTCATGGAATCCCCCAGTCCCCAACGGGACCGGGGCGCTCAGGTTGCTGCCGATCGACGGATTCCCTGATTTCCCATTCCTCGGCCAGCTCGTCCCAGTAGTCGGCGGTCAGTCCGCGCCGGCCGTGGATCAGCCAGCCGTCGGTGTTCCGCTCCAGGTGCAGGCCCAGCTCGGCGAACGGGTCGATCCACCGGCCCGGCTCCGCGCCGAGGTGGGCCAGCGCGGCGTTCAACGGCCACTGCTCGCGCGGGGAGCCCAACACGTCGTCGAAGTGCGGCCCCCAGCTCACCGCGCCGGCCAGCCAGACCACCGACGCCTGGCGGCCGACGCCGCCGGAGAACTCGGCCTCCAGGTACGCCACCGGCCCGAGCCGCGACCACCCGGCGAACAGCGCGTTCAGGGCCGGCGAGAGCACCAGCTCGAACGGCTGGTCGGGACCGGGTCCGTCCACGACGAAGTCCGGCAGCGCCCCGGTGAGCTCCTCGATGAGCTGTGGGGTGACCGGCAGCAGCGCGAAGTCCTGGCGCAGCGCCGCGAGCACGGCGTGGTCCAGGTCGGCGGTCTGCTCGCGGAGCAGCTCACCGTCGGCGACGACGGCGCTGAGCTGGTAACTCATCGGACCCCTCCGGCGTCCACAGCCTGTGGATAGAACATGTGTACGACCGGGGTGGAGTGCCGGCGCTGCCCCGGAAGGTACCGGGTGTGCGCGGCTGACGTCAGGAGCCGTTGACTTGGTCGGGTGGCCTCTGTCACCGCCACCTTCATCGCCACTCGCGTCGCGCTGCTTGGAACAGACCGAGGCGAGCGCGGGCGCGACCACTACGCGGGCCGATTGTATATTGACCGTGATCAGGAATCGTCACTGCTCACACGGAAGGACACGAGTGAAACGCCGACTTCTGCATGCGCTGACGGCCATGACTGTCGTTATCGCTGGTACGGGCGTGGCGGCCACGCCAGCATCCGCTAGCGACGCGTGGGGCATTGTTTGCAACCTCAGGGAGAACACCTGGCTCCGCGCCGCACCCCAGAGCGGCTTTGTGCTGCGCACCCTGACGGCTGGGCGCGGATTCCGCTGGCACGGCCAGGTCTGGGCCATCGACGCCGACTCCTGGGTCTACGGCCACGGCGCCGAGGATCCGTCACTGGACGGTTGGGTCCCGGCCCGCAACACCACCTGCTGAACCCGTAGCTGACAGGGATGGCCGCAGTCGCTTACTGCCATCCCGCCGGTCCTCAGCCATGTCCTCTCTCCCGCACATGCCCCGGGAGGTCGCCGCTACACCGCCCCGTACCGCCCCTTGCGCCGGGCAGTCGGGCGGCGGCCTGACAATGCCCCCCCACCCGGTCGGGGACCTGCCCTTCGGTCCCTATGGAGCTGCCCCGTCCACGCTCCCGCTCCACCGACAGCGCAAACGGGGCAGCTCCATAGGGACCAACGCAGGGCAGGGGCCGACCCGGCAGGGGCCGATGGTGCCGGCAACGCGCGCATCCCCTGGGACCCGCCAAGCCGGAGACCCTCACGACTTCGCCGGGGCCCTGGGTCATCCGTACCGCGAGGCCCGCGACGGCAGTGAGCTGCCCGACCGCCAAGCCGGCCTGGACGCGCGGCGCCGAACGGCACGTGCCCAGGTCGAGCGGGCCCTGGCCAGGCTCAAGTGCTTCCCGACACAGACAACGCTGGGCCGATCCGGTGAGGGGATCGGCCCAGCGTTTGTGCTGTTCAGACGAGCGGAGGATACGAGATTCGAACTCGTGAGGGTGTAAACCCAACACGCTTTCCAAGCGTGCGCCCTAGGCCTCTAGGCGAATCCTCCGTGAGACAGGATACAGGTCCCCGTCGGCCCGGCCACCCCACCACCCCCCGAAGATCGACCGGCGGTCGGGTAGGGTGGGTCTCACCTCCCGTGCGGCGGTATCTCGTGAACCTCCCCAGGGCCGGAAGGCAGCAAGGATAAGCGAGCTCTGCCGGGTGCACGGGAGGCCTTTTTGTCTCCGGGCGCCGGTACCGTACCCGAGGTCAGGGTCACGGGGTGGTGGGTGGTCACGCGTGCCCGACCGGCGCAGAATGGCTCGGTCGAGAGGAGGCGGGACGGGTGGCACTGGCGCTCTACCGCAAGTACCGGCCGCGCACCTTCGCCGAGATCATCGGGCAGGAGCACGTCACCGAGCCGCTGTCGCAGGCGCTGCGCAGCGGGCGGCTCAACCACGCGTACCTCTTCTCCGGCCCGCGCGGCTGCGGCAAGACCTCCAGCGCACGCATCCTGGCCCGCTCGCTGAACTGTGAGCAGGGCCCCACCCCGGAGCCGTGCGGGCAGTGTGAGTCCTGCCGCGCGCTGGCCACCGACGGCGGCTCCATCGACGTGCTGGAGATCGACGCGGCCAGCCACGGCGGCGTCGACGACGCCCGGGAGCTGCGCGAGAAGGCGTTCTTCGCGCCGGCCCAGAGCCGGTTCAAGATCTACGTGATCGACGAGGCGCACATGGTCTCGTCGGCCGGCTTCAACGCCCTGCTCAAGCTGGTGGAGGAGCCCCCGGAGTACGTCAAGTTCATCTTTGCCACGACCGAGCCGGAGAAGGTCCTCGGCACGATCAAGTCGCGGACCCACCACTACCCGTTCCGGCTGATCCCGCCGAAGGTGCTCCGGCCGTACCTTGAGCAGCTCTGCGAGGCCGAGGGGGCCAGCGTCGACCCGGCGGTCTTCCCCCTGGTCGTGCGCGCCGGCGGCGGCAGCGCCCGGGACAGCCTCTCCGTGCTCGACCAGCTCATCGCCGGCGCGGGTCCGGAGGGGGTCAGCTACGCCCGGGCCGCCGCGCTGCTCGGCGTCACCGACTCGGCGCTGATCGACGAGATGTGCGACGCGCTGGCCGCCGGGGACGGCGCGGCCGCGTACGCGACCGTGGACCGGGTGGCCGAGGCCGGGCACGACCCGCGCCGGTTCGCCTCGGACCTGCTGGAGCGGCTGCGCGACCTGATCGTGCTCCAGCAGGTGCCCGATGCCGCCACCAAGGGCCTGATCGACGGGCCGGCCGACGAGATCGAGCGGATGACCGCCCAGGCCCAGCGGCTCGGCCCGGCCACCCTGTCCCGGTGCGCCGACATCGTGCACAACGGCCTGGTGGACATGCGGGGCACCACCGCGCCCCGGCTGCTGCTGGAGCTGATCTGCGCCCGGATGCTGCTGCCGGGGGCGGACGACTCGACCGGTGCCCTGCTTCAGCGCCTGGAGCGGATGGAACGCCGGCTCACCCTCGGCGGCACCGAGCTGCCGCCGGCCGCCGCCGGCCCCGTGCCGGTCGCCCCCACCGCTGCGGTACGCCCCGAGCCGGCCACCCCGCCTGCGGCTGCCGCGCCGTCCGCGCCGGCGTCCGCCGCCCCGGCGGGTGGCCCGCCTCCGCCCGCCGCTCCCGTGTCGGCGGCTCCGGCCGCCCCGGTCGCGCCTCGGCGGGAGGTTCCGCCGGAGGCGGTCATGCCCGACCCGGGCACCCCCGCCCCGCCCCGCCCCGGCGCGGCGGCCCCGGGAGCGCTGGACGCCGTGGCGGTGCGTCGGGCGTGGCCCGAGGTGGTTGGCAAGGTCAACCGGACCAACAAGCGGATCGCGGCGCTGATGCGTGACGCGGTGGTCCGGGAGTTGGACGGTGACGTGCTGCTGCTGACCGTGAAGTCGACGGTGCTGGCCAAGATGATGTCCGACCATGCTCAGGTGCTCACCGACGCCCTCTACGAGGAGTTCGGCGGGCGTTGGCAGATCCGCTGCGAGGTCTCCGGCGAGCGGGGCGGCGGCGGCCCTCGGGCGGCGGCTCCCGCGGCGGCCCGCCCGACCCCACAGGCACCGACCGCCCCCGCCGCCCGCCCGACGTCCGGCGTACCGAACGGTCGGGCCGGCGCGGCTCCGGGCGGGCCGGCCACGTCGGCCGGTGGGAACGAGGAGTGGCCCGAACCGGCCCGCCCCGGCGGGGCCGCGCCGGCCGCGAACGCGACACAGGAGGACGACTGGCCGGAGGCGGCCCGCCCGGGCGGGTCCGATCCCGCCGGGCCGCCCGCTGACGGCGCGGGGGCGACCGTCCCGCCCCGGACCCCCGCCGCCGCTGCCCCGACGCGTGAGCCCGCCCCCGCCGCCCCGGCTCGGGGCGCGGGCCCGGAGTCGGCCGCCCCGCCGGCCAACGGCTCCGCCAGCAACGGTGGCGGTGCGCCGGTCAGCAGCGCCATCGCCGCCGCGCGGGCGGCGGCGGCCGGCCGCGGCGGCCCGCGTACCCAGAACGGGGCCCGGCGGTCCGCGGACGCGGACTGGGCCGGCGAGCCGCCCTACGACCCCGACTACGACGGGCCGGTGCGCGGCGGTGGACGCCCTGGTCCGGCTGCGCCAGCCACCCCGAGCTACGAGGGCTTCGACCCGGGTGACGAGCCGCTCGACGAGGTGATCGACGAGCGGACCGCCCGGCAGTCCAGCGAGGAGCAGGCGGTGCAGCTGCTCCGGGAGGCGTTCGGCGCCGAGAAGATCGACGAGGTGGACGCCCGCTGACGCGGGTGTCGCCCGTACCGGAGAACGGGCCACGCCCCCGACTAGGCTGGGCGCGGCCGAGCAGACGAGTGCGAGAAGGAGCCATCCGTGCGCCCAGGTGGACAGCCGAACATGCAGCAGATGCTGAAGCAGGCGCAGAAGATGCAGCAGCAGATCGCCAAGGCCCAGGCCGAGTTGGCCGAGGCAGAGCTGACCGGCACCGCCGGCGGTGGCCTCGTCACCGCGACCGTCTCCGGCTCCGGCGACATCAAGAGCATCAAGATCGACCCGAAGGCGGTCGACCCGGAGGACGTGGAGACGCTGGAGGACCTGGTGGTCGCCGCGCTGCACAACGCCGCCGAGGCGGCCCGGGTGCTGACCGAGCAGAAGATGGGTCCGGTCGCGGGCGGCGCGGGCGGCCTCGGCCTCCCCGGTTTCTGAGCCGGCGACCAGATGTACGAAGGTGCCATCCAGGACCTGATCGACGAGCTGGGGCGGCTGCCGGGCGTCGGCCCGAAGAGCGCCCAGCGGATCGCCTTCCACGTCCTGTCGGCGGACCCGGCCGACGTCAACCGGCTGGCCGGCGCGCTGCGCAAGGTCAAGGATCTGGTGCGGTTCTGTACCACCTGCTACAACGTCGCCGAGTCCGAGCAATGCCGGATCTGTCGGGACCCGCGCCGCACCGACGAGGTGCTCTGCGTGGTCGAGGAGCCGAAGGACGTGGTGGCGGTCGAGCGGACCGGCGAGTTCCGGGGCCGCTACCACGTGCTCGGTGGGGCGATCAACCCGCTGGAGGGGATCGGCCCGGACAACCTGCGCATCCGGGAGCTGCTGACCCGGCTGAGTGGCGGCGCGGTGCGTGAGCTGATCCTCGCCACCGACCCGAACACCGAGGGCGAGGCGACGGCGACGTACCTGGCGCTGATGGTCAAGCCGATGGGCATCGCGGTGACCCGCCTGGCCAGCGGCCTGCCGGTCGGCGGCGACCTGGAGTACGCCGACGAAATCACCCTCGGCCGCGCCTTCGAGGGCCGCCGGGCGGTCTGAGAGTCCGGTTCCCGATGGCGAAACGGTAGGCCGCTGGTGGCGTGTCGGTGACCTCCGTCGCGAGGCTGGTGCTTCTCGCACCCCGCGACGGAGGTCACTGTGCGGAGAGTCTTGATACCTGTGCTCGGACTGGCGGTGCTGATGCCGTTGATCCCTCACGGACGACCGGCATCGGCGGCGCCCCCCACTCCGGCCGGACCGAGCGCCGCCGCCCCACCGGACGACCGTAGCGCGCCGGTGGCGCCCGACCGCGTCCTCGATCCTGACCGGAGTCTCGGGCCTGGCTGGCGACGGTCCACCGACCGGGTGGTCACCACCTCTGCCGACGAGACCGGCCTGCACGTGCTCGTGGCGGACACCAAAGCGGCGTACCAGTGGCGGACCGCCGCGACTCTCGCCGAGCCGGGCATGACGACGGACCAGTGGACGGGCCAACTCTGCGTCACCGGCTCCGGCCGGCGAGCCGTCGTGGTCTACGCCCCGCGACAGTTCGCCAACAAGGAGAACCTGCTCAACGCGGGCGCTTTCGCGGCCGTGGTGGACCTGAGCACCGGCGCGGTCACCAAGCTGCCCGAGCGGTACTCCCTGGCGTACCACAACCCGGGCTGCGCGGCCGGGGAGAGCGTGGTGCTGACCCGGCTGGAGATGCCGGCCACGGCGAATGGGAACGCGGCGGCCCGGACAGTGCTCACCACGGTGGACACCCGCCGGCCCCTCGCCGGTCACCGGGTGTACGCGTCCGGCCAGCTCACCTCGGCTGTCCCGGTCGAGGGCTCGATCCTCGCCGCGAAGGGGGACGCGCTGGTCACGGTCGACAGGAAGGGGACGGTGCGGACGGCGGCCCGGACCGGTGGGACGCCGTTCCGGCTGATGCCGGACGGGTCCCGGGGCGTCGCCTTCCAGGTGGCCCGGACCGACAAGGTCGACCTGCTCCGCTGGACCGGCGGCCGGCTCGCCACCGTGGCCACCGTGCCGAGCGGGACGGTGAAGCTGCGGGCCGGTGGGCAGGGCCGGGTCTTCGCTGTGGGGGCCCGGGCCGGCGCGAGACTCGCCGGACGGAGCCTGCCACCCGGCTGGCGTTCCATCGACGCGCCACCCGACAGCGACGTTTCGCGGACCGGGGACCTGTTCGTGACCCGGGCGGGCACGGGTCGGGAGGCCGTAGGGCCGACGGCCGGCGGCGGAACCGGCGACGGCCGGGCGGACCGGATCACGGCCCGCACCGGTGCGGTGACGTATGCCAACGCCGTATCCTCCCGACTGTCGGCGGTGGGCTACAACTGATCCAGGTCCGTGGGGACCTCGCCGATCGGCGAGGTCCCCACGGACATCGGGAGGTGGCTGTGAAACGGCGGCCGGATGAGCGGGAGCCCCTGGCACCGGGGGTCCTGACGGCCCTGCTGCTGATCGCCTTCGTGGGCGGGGCGGTGTGGCTGGAGGCGAAGGCGCGGCAGCACGGAAAGGCCAGCCGGGCGGGCGAGGCGCGGGCGGAGGCGGCGCTGGCACAGCGAGCGCGGGAGTACGCCGACGCGGTGCTCGCCACGGGGGCGACGGCCCCGACCGACGACCGTGTCCTGGCGATCGCCGACGAGATGGGTGTGGAGGTGCGGGAGATTCACCGGACGCCGGACCTGTCCGTGGTCCTGCACGACGCCCAGGGGCACGGCCCGGGTCCCCTGCCCGCCGTCGTGACGCGGTGCCACCGGATCACGTTCCGCTACCCGGCGGTGGCGACCCCCGCCGCGCAGGTCGAACTACTGCCGACCTGTCCGACCGTGACCGCCATCCCGACTCCCTCCCGTTCTGGATCCTGATCCCGCATTCGCCGCTGGCTGAAGTACGTCGGCCGTCGGTCCTTCCGGCGTGCCGATCAACTGTGGGGCGTCTGACATGTGGTCGGGCGGGGGCGACGTTCGATGTAACAAATTCGCATCTATGAAACAGCGCAAATCGCCCCATTGGTGGCGGTCCGCCGGGCCGGCGCGTACGAGCCGCACCGGTTAAGACACGATCCGGTACCAACCGATTCCTCGGCGGTTTCCCGGCGGTCCGAACGGCGGCTAAGGTCACGCCATCGGTGACCCCTGTCACCACGATGTCCGTACCCCCAAGGACGAGGTGAAGCACCCATGCGTGCACCCAGCCCGAAGGTCGCAATTGCGGCCGTCGCGGTCGCGGCCCTCGCGGTAGCAGGCTGCGCCGAGAGCGACCGCGATGACAGTTCCGGCGGTAGCAAGAAGGACACTCTGGTCTTCGGCGTGGCCGGCGACCCGAAGGTCCTCGACCCCAGCTTCGCCAGCGACGGCGAGTCGCTGCGCGTGGCGCGTCAGGTCTTCGAGACCCTGGTCCGGCCGGAGGAGGGTGGCACCAAGGTCACCCCGGGGCTGGCCGAGTCGTGGACCCCGGACGCAGCCGGCACCACCTGGACGTTCAAGCTCCGCTCGGGCGTGAAGTTCCACGACGGCGCCGACTTCAACGCCGACGCCGTGTGCGTGAACTTCAACCGCTGGTACAACGCCAAGGGCCTCATGCAGAGCCCGGACGTGACCGCGTACTGGCAGGACGTCATGGGCGGGTTCGCCAAGAACGAGAACGCCGACCTGCCGCCGAGCCTGTTCAAGTCGTGCACCGCCAAGGACGCCACCACGGTCGACCTGGCGTTCACCCGGGTGTCCAGCAAGATCCCGGCCGCGCTGATGCTGCCCTCGTTCTCCATCCACAGCCCGAAGGCGCTGGAGCAGTACGACGCCAGCAACGTGGGTGGCACCGCCGAGGACATCAAGTACCCGGCGTACGCGATGGAGCACCCGACCGGCACCGGCCCGTTCAAGTTCAAGGCCTGGGACGTCGCCAACAAGACGCTCACCATCGAGCGCAACGACGACTACTACGGCAACAAGGCCAAGCTGAAGACCCTGATCTACAAGACCATCTCGGACGAGAACGCGCGCAAGCAGGCGCTGCGCTCCGGCGACATCCAGGGCTACGACCTGGTCGGCCCGGCCGACGTCGAGCCGCTGAGGTCCGAGGGCTTCAACATGCTCACCCGCCCGGCGTTCAACGTCCTCTACCTGGCGATCAACCAGAAGGGGAACCCGAAGCTCGCCGACATCAAGGTTCGCCAGGCGATCGCGTACGCGCTCAACCGCCAGGCGCTGGTCGACTCGAAGCTGCCCCCGGGCGCCAAGGTCGGCGTGAACTTCATGCCGGACACCGTCGAGGGCTTCAACGGCGACGTGGCCAAGTACGACTACAACCCGGAGAAGGCCAAGGCGCTGTTGGCCGAGGCCGGCGCGTCGAACCTGACCCTGCGGTTCCACTACCCGACCGAGGTCACCCGGCCGTACATGCCGAACCCGAAGGACATCTTCGAGCTGCTTTCGGCGGACCTCAAGGCGGTCGGCATCAAGGTCGAGGCCATCCCGCTCAAGTGGAGCCCGGACTACCTGAACGCCACCACCTCGGGCAACAAGCACGACATCCACTTCCTCGGCTGGACCGGTGACTACGGCGACGCCTACAACTTCATCGGCACCTTCTTCGACCGGCCGAAGGACGAGTGGGGCTTCACCGACAAGGCCCTCTTCGACCAGTTCAAGGACGCGGACACCACCGCCGACCAGGCGGCCCGGGTGGAGAAGTACAAGGCCCTGAACAAGGCCATCATGGAGCTCGTGCCGGGTGTGCCGATCTCGCACTCGCCGCCGGCGATCGTGTTCGGCAAGGACGTGACCGGGATCAAGGCGAGCCCGCTCACCGACGAGCGGTTCGCTACCGCCGAGTTCAAGTCCTGATCTGACGCAAGGAACGCGGGCGGGCGCTGTCACCACGGCGCCCGCCCGCCCCCCTCCGCACACCCTTCCGAGGCCGCCGTGTTCCGGTTCATCGTCAGACGCCTGCTGCAGCTCATACCGACGCTGATCGGGCTCTCCCTTCTGCTGTTCATCTGGCTGCGCCGGCTGCCGGGCGGCCCCGAGACCGCCATCCTGGGTGAGCGCGGCACGCCGGAGATGCGCGCCGCCATCCGCCGCAACTTCGGTCTCGACGAGCCGATCCTGATCCAGTACGGCCGGTTCGTCCGGCGGCTGATCAAGCTGGACCTGGGCACCTCGACCTCCACCAAGCGCTCGGTCGTCACCGAGTTCATCGAGCGGTTCCCCGGCACCGTCGAGCTGACCGTGATGGCTATGGTGATCGCGATCGGGATCGGCATCCCGCTGGGCTACCTGGCCGCCCGCCGCCGGGGCCGGATGCTCGACCACCTCTCGGTCGGCGGGTCGCTGATCGGCATCTGCATCCCGGTCTTCTTCCTGGCGTACGTGCTGAAGGCGATCTTCTCGGAGAACCTCGGCTGGTTCCCGTCCAGCGGCCGGCAGGATCCGACCCTCGGGGCGACCCGGATCACCAACTTCTTCGTCTTCGACGGGCTGATGACCCGGGAGTGGGACGCCGCCGCCGACGCGCTCTGGCACCTGGTGCTGCCGGGCCTCGCGCTGGCCAGCATCCCCCTGGCGATCATCGTCCGGATCACCCGGGCCAGCGTGCTGGAGGTGCTCAACGAGGACTTCGTCCGCACGGCCGAGGCCAAGGGCCTGACCGAGAACACGGTCCGCCGCCGGCACGTGCTGCGCAACGCCATGCTGCCCGTGGTCACCTCGATCGGCCTACTCACCGGCGGCCTGCTCTCCGGCGCGGTGCTGACCGAGACCGTCTTCGCCTTCAGCGGCATCGGGGCGTTCGTCGCCGAGGCGATCAGCCAGCGCGACTACCCCGTGCTGATGGGCTTCATCCTGATCATCGCGGTGGTGTACGTGCTGGTGAACCTCCTGGTGGACCTCTCATACAGCGTGATCGACCCGAGGGTGAGGGTGCGATGACGGCCATCAGCGGCAAGAAGCGCGAGAAGATCGACCGGCTCGCCGAGTTGGCCGCCCGGGACGACGAGCGCGGCGTGAGCCTCTGGCAGGAGGCGTTCCGCCGGCTGCGGCGCAACCCGGCCGCCATCGTCGGCGCGGTGATCCTGGGCCTGTTCCTGCTGGTCGCCATCGTCGGGCCGTTCCTGGTCCCGCACCCGGCGGACGCCCAGCTCTGGAAGGGCGAGATCCGGGACAACATCGGCTACTTCCCGGGCCCCCGGGCGGAGAACTGGTTCGGCGTGGACCACATCGGCCGCGACGAGTTCAGCCGGATGATCGTCGGTGCCCGGCAGACCCTGCTGGTCGGCATCATCTCCACCCTGATCGGGCTGGCCGTCGGGTCGCTGCTCGGCGGCGTCGCCGGCGCCGCGGCCGGTCTCGGCGGCAAGTGGGGTCGGGCCCTCGACAACGTCATCATGCGCTTCGTCGACATGCTGCTGGCCATGCCGAGCCTGCTGCTCGCGATCAGCATCGCCGCGCTGCTCGGCTCCGGCCTGACCACCGTGATGATCGCGGTCGGCGTGGTCTCCGTGCCGGTCTTCGCCCGGCTGCTGCGCGGCTCGATGATCTCCCAGGCCAACAGCGACTACGTGCTGGCCGCGACGTCGCTGGGCGTGAAGAAGCCGAAGATCGCGCTGACCCACGTGGTGCCGAACTCGCTCGCCCCGGTGATCGTCCAGGCGACGCTGACCCTGGCCACCGCGATCATCGAGGCCGCCGCGCTCTCCTTCCTCGGTCTCGGCAACAACGACGCGTCCATCCCGGAGTGGGGCGTCATGCTCGCCGACGCGCAGCGCTACCTCGACGCCGCGCCCCGGCTGGCCGTCCTGCCCGCCCTCGCGATCATCGTCACCGCGCTCGGTTTCACCCTGCTCGGCGAGGCGATGCGCGAGGCCCTCGACCCGAAGCTGCGGAAGTAGGCCGTCTGTCATGGCACTGCTCGAAGTGGACGACCTCTCCGTCACGTTCGCCCGGCGCGGTCAGCGCACCGTGCACGCCGTCGACGGGGTGTCCTTCGCGGTCGACGCCGGCGAGGTGGTCGGCCTGGTCGGCGAGTCCGGCTGCGGCAAGAGCGTCACGTCGTTGGCCATCATGGGCCTGCTGCCCAAGCAGCCCGGCCTGCGGGTCGGCGGCAAGGCGGTCTTCGACGGCACGGACCTGCTCCAGCTCGACGACCGGTCCCGCCGGGACATCCGGGGCCGTGACGTCGCGATGATCTTCCAGGACCCGCTCTCCTCGCTGAACCCGGTGATCCCGATCGGGTTGCAGGTGACCGAGGTGCTGACCCGGCACCGGGGGATGAGGGGGGAGTCGGCCAAGAAGGAGGCCGCCGACCTGCTCGACCGGGTCGGCATCCCCGACCCGCGCCGCCGGCTCAAGGAGTATCCGCACCAGCTCTCCGGCGGCATGCGGCAGCGCGCCCTGATCGCCATGGCGGTGGCCTGCCAGCCCCGGCTGCTGATCGCCGACGAGCCGACCACCGCGCTGGACGTCACCATCCAGGCGCAGATCCTGGAGTTGCTCAAGGACCTGGTCCGGGACTCCGGCACCGCGCTCGTGATGATCACCCACGACCTGGGGGTGGTCGCCGGCATGTGCGAAACGATCAACGTGCTGTACGGGGGCCGGGTGGTGGAGACGGCCCGCCGCCGCCCGCTGTTCCGCGAGCCGCGGCACCCGTACACGGTGGGTCTGCTCGGCTCGGTGCCGCGCCTGGACGCCGGGCGTGGCGAGCGGCTGAACCCGATCCCCGGCTCGGTCCGGGACCTGCTGGCCTGGCCGGACGGCTGCGCCTTCGCCCCACGCTGCACCCGCCGCATCGACGAGTGCGTGGGGGAGCCGCCGGAGCTGGTGCTCGCCCACGACGGCCGCAGCTACCGGTGCCTCAACCCGGCCCCGATCCCCGGCACTGTGCCCCCGGGCGTCACCGGCGGCCGGGCCGCGACCGCCCCGGGCACCGCCCCGGCGGCCGGTGCCGCCGCCCCTGCGTCGGCCGACGACGCGACCACGGGTTCGGTGCCCGCCCCGCGCGAGGAGGAGAAGCCGTGACCGAGAGCGACATCCTCGTCGAGGTCCGCGACCTGAAGGTGCACTTCCCGATCAAGCGGGGAATCCTCCTCGACCGGGTGGTGGGCCACGTCAAGGCGGTCGACGGGGTCGACCTGAGCATCCCGCGCGGGAAGACGTACGGACTGGTCGGCGAGTCCGGCTGCGGCAAGTCCACGCTCGGCCGGGCCCTGCTCCAGCTCACCCCGCCCACCGCCGGCGAGGTCCGCTTCGACGGCGTCGAGCTGACCACGCTTCCGGCCGGGAAGCTGCGCACCATGCGCCGACGGATGCAGATGATCTTCCAGGACCCGATGTCGAGCCTGGACCCCCGGCAGAACGTCGAGTCGATCCTGGTCGAGGGGTTGCAGACCCACGGCATCGGGACCGACCGGGACGACCGGCGGCGGATCATCGGCGAGACCCTCGACGCGGTGGGGCTGCCCCGCTGGGCGCTGTCCCGGTACCCGCACGAGTTCTCCGGTGGCCAGCGGCAGCGCATCGGCATCGCCCGGGCCCTGGTGCTCGGCCCCGAGCTGATCGTCGCCGACGAGCCGGTCTCCGCCCTGGACGTCTCCATCCAGGCCCAGGTGGTGAACCTGCTCGACGAGCTTCAGGACAACCTCGGCCTGACCTACCTGTTCATCGCCCACGACCTTGCCGTGGTCAAGCACATCTCCGACGTGGTCGGCGTGATGTACCTGGGCGCGCTGGTCGAGGAGGCGCCGAGCGACCGGCTGTACAGCGAGCCGCTGCACCCGTACACCCGGGCGCTGATGTCGGCCGTGCCGGTGCCGGACCCGGACGTGGAGGACCGGCGGGAGCGGATCCTGCTCGCCGGGGACCTGCCGTCGCCGGCCAACCCGCCAGCAGGCTGCCGGTTCCACACCCGCTGCCCGTGGGCCCAGCCCACCCGCTGCGCCGACGAGCGGCCGGCGCTGCGGGACATCGGCGGCAGCCGGGTCGCCTGCCACTTCGCGGAGCAGATCGCCACCGGCGAGCTGCGCCCACACAAGGTGAGCGTGCAGATCGTCCGGCCCGAGGGCGAGGGCGAGGCCCCGGCCGTCGTCTCCGCGCCCACCGAGCCCGGCTCGTACGTGTGAGCGAGGGGCCCTTGTCGGCGCGGCTCGCGCCGCAGGGGCCCCGGCCAGGTCAGCCCTCCGGGCGGTTGAGCAGGCCGACCGCGATCGTGTGTACCGCGTCCAGCCCGGCCGGGTCGGCCAGCGGGGCCTTCCCGCCGGTCACGACGTACCACTCGTCGGCCTCCCGGTACTGCACGCGGAGGACGACCTGGCCGTCGGCGTACTCCGTGCGCAGGGTCAGCTCACCGGTCACCACGCCGACCTCGTCGGTCATCACGCCGCCCGGGCCGGGGACGACATCGGCGGTACGGTTCTGCGCCCCGCCGCCGGCCGGAGCGCCCGTGGGCGGGGACGCCGCGGCGCTGGTGGCCCCCGCGTCGGCGGACATGCCGGCGCCCGAGACGTCGGCCGGACCCGTCGGGGTGCCGTCCGCGATCATCCCGGCCGTGGTGGCACCCTCGCTCGTCCCGGCCTCGGTCCCGGTCACGGCTTGCTCGCCCATGTGCAGCCCCCCAGCATGTCGGTCAGGGCGGCCTTCTCGGCACTGGTCACCGTCAGCCGCCAGTGGTGCTTGACCGTCACCCAGTTTTCAGCGTACTTGCACCAGTACGAGCGGTTCGCCGGTTTCCACTGGGACGGATCCTGGTCACCCTTTGCCCGGTTGGAGGAGGCGGAAACCGCGAAGAGCTGCGGTCTCGTGAGATCGTTCGCGAAGTCGCCCCGCTTGGCGTCGTCCCACTCGTTCGCCCCCGAGCGCCACGCGTTGGCCAGCGGCACGGTGTGGTCGATGTCCACGTCCGAGGGGTCGGTGAAGACCCGGCCGTCGTACACGCTCTCCCAGTGGCCGCCGACCACGTTGCAGCCGGAGAGCCGGATGTCCTCACCGTCGCGCTTGAGGACGCTGTCCCGCACGTCGCAGTTCTTCCCGGTGTTCCGCCAGTGCGGGAAGTGGTCGCGGCTGTAGCCCTTCATCGAGCCGGCGCTGGCGACGGTCAGCTGGCCCAACTGCTCGCTGACGTTGCCGCCGCCGCCGCTGGGCGGGGCCTCGGGCTCGTCGACCGCCGAGCAGCCGGCGGACACGAGGGCGAGCGCCGCGGCAAGCACGGCAGCCCCGGCCACACGACGTCCTGATCTGGTTCGCACAGACGACACCTCTCCAGCTTGCGGGCTCCCGGCGATTGCGCACAGTACCCCGGCACCGTTTCCATGAATCGTGGCGTCCGGCAAATCGACCGGAGGAGGATGAATACCGTGACCGAGTCCACACTCACGCCCGCGCTCCGGATGGGCACCCCCGCCGCCCGGGGGACGCTGCTCGCCGCGATCCTCGCCTCCGGCATGGTCTTCCTGGACAGCACCGTGGTCAACGTGGCCCTGCCCCGCCTCGGCATGGAACTGGGCGCCACGGTGGCCGGTCTCCAGTGGACCGTCAACGGGTACCTGCTCATGCTGGCCGCGTTCGTGCTGCTCGGCGGCGCGCTCGGCGACCGGTTCGGGCGGCGGCGGGTGTTCCTGATCGGGGTGGTCTGGTTCGCCGTCGCCTCGGCGCTGTGCGGCCTGGCCCAGGGCACCGGCTGGCTGGTCGCGGCCCGGTTCCTCCAGGGCGTCGGGGGTGCGCTGCTCACCCCCGGCTCGCTGTCGGTCATCCAGTCCAGCTTCCACCCCGACGACCGGGGCCGGGCGATCGGGGCATGGTCCGGGCTGGCCGGGGTCTCCACCGCGCTCGGCCCGCTCGTCGGGGGCTGGCTGATCGACGCCCTGTCCTGGCGGTGGATCTTCTTCATCAACCTGCCGCTGGCCGTGCCGGTGGTGCTGGCCGCGCTGCGCTGGGTGCCGGAGAGCCGCGACGAGGACGCCTCGCGTACCGGGGCCGGGCGGCGGCGGTTCGACGTGGCCGGCGCGCTGCTCGGCGCGCTCGGCCTGGGCGGCGTCACGTACGCCCTGATCGACGCGCCGGCCCGGGGCGGTTCGCTGCCGGTGTTGGCGGCGGCGCTGGTCGGGGTGCTCGCCGCCGTCGCGTTCGTGCTGGTGGAACGGTGCCGGGGCGACACCGCCATGCTGCCCACCGCCTTGTTCGGCAGCCGGCTCTTCTCGGTGCTGAACGTCTTCACCGTGATGGTGTACGCGGCGCTGGGCGGGTTCACCTTTTTCCTCGCCGTGTACCTGCAGAACGTGGTGGGCTGGTCGGCGCTGCTCACCGGTCTGGCCACCGTCCCCATGACGGTCCTGCTGCTGGTCGGCTCGTCCCGCGCCGGGGCGCTGTCGGCCAGGATCGGCCCCCGGCTGCCGCTGACCGTGGGCCCGGTGGTCGCCGCGATCGGCCTGCTGCTGCTGCGCGGGGTGCGGCCGGGCGCGTCGTACTGGACGGATGTGCTGCCCGGGGTGACCCTCTTCGGCCTGGGCCTGACCCTGGTGGTGGCACCGCTGACCGCCTCGGTGCTGGCCGCCGTGGCGGACCGGTTCGCGGGGGTGGCCAGCGGATTCAACAACGCGGCGTCCCGGGCCGGCGGCCTGCTTGCGGTGGCCGCGCTGCCCCTGCTGGTCGGCCTCAGCGGCACCGGGTACGAGCAGAAGGCGGCGCTGACCGACGCGTTCCGGGGCGCGCTGCTCTGGTGCGCCGGCGGGCTGCTGGCCGGGGCGGTGCTGGCCGGTCTGCTGATCCACCGCCCGCCCCGCGAGGCACCAGGCTCGCAGCCGTGTCCGACGCTGCCAGCCTCGACCTCACCCGACAGGCGGTAGGCGGCGCCCGGCGTGTGCCGGACGCCGCCGGGCGACCTCAGGCGCGGGCGCGGTTGACGGCGCTGGTGACCGCCTTCACGGAGGCGGTGACGATGTTCGCGTCCACCCCGACACCCCACACGGTGCGGCCGTCGACCTCGCACTCGACGTACGCGGCGGCCTGCGCGTCCCCGCCGGAGGAGAGCGCGTGCTCGTGGTAGTCGAGCACCCGCACCGCCACGCCCACCGATCCGAGCGCGTTGACGTACGCGTCGATCGGGCCGTTGCCGACGGCGGCCAGCGACCGGACCTCACCGCCGACGCCCACCCGGGCCTCGATCTCGACCTTGCCGTCGGCGGTGCCGATGGCGTAGCCGGCCAGGGTGGCGGCCGGGTCGGGCTGATGGTCGAGCAGGTAGTGGCCCGCGAAGATCTCCCACATGGTGCTCGGGTCGACCTCGCCGCCGTCGTGGTCGGTGACCTGCTGGACCACGCCGGAGAACTCGATCTGGAGCCGGCGCGGCAGGTCGAGCTGGTGTTCGCTCTTCATGATGTACGCGACGCCGCCCTTGCCGGACTGCGAGTTGACCCGGATGACCGCCTCGTAGGTGCGGCCCAGGTCCTTCGGGTCGATCGGCAGGTACGGCACTGCCCAGGTGTGCTGGTCGACCGGCACACCCGCCGCCGCCGCGTCGGCGTGCAGGGCGTCGAAGCCCTTCTTGATCGCGTCCTGGTGGGAGCCGGAGAACGCGGTGTAGACCAGGTCGCCCGCGTACGGGTGGCGCTCGTGTACCGGGAGTTGGTTGCAGTACTCCACGGCCCGCTTGACCTCGTCGATGTCAGAGAAGTCGATCATCGGGTCGATGCCCTGGGAGAACAGGTTGAGCCCCAGCGTCACCAGGTCGACGTTGCCGGTGCGCTCGCCGTTGCCGAACAGGCAGCCCTCGATCCGGTCGGCGCCGGCCAGCAGGCCCAGCTCGGCGGCGGCCACGCCGGTGCCCCGGTCGTTGTGCGGGTGCAGGCTCAGCACCAGGCTGTCCCGCCGGGGCAGGCGCCGGTGCATCCACTCGATCGAGTCGGCGTACGCGTTCGGGGTGGCCATCTCGACGGTCGCCGGCAGGTTGATGATCAGCTTCCGGTCCGGCGTCGGGTCGATCGCGTCGATCACCGCCGAGCAGACCTCCAGCGCGTACTCCAGCTCGGTGCCCGTGTACGACTCCGGAGAGTATTCGTAGTAGATGTCGGTGTCCGGGGTGTGGATCTCCGCGTACTTCTGGCAGAGCCGCGCGCCGGTGGTGGCGATGTCGGTGATGCCGTCCCGGTCCAGCCCGAAGACCACCCGACGCTGGAGGGTGGAGGTCGAGTTGTAGAAGTGCACGATCGCCCGCTTCGCGCCGCGCAGCGACTCGAAGGTCCGCTCGATCAGGTGCTCCCGGCACTGGGTGAGCACCTGGATGGTCACGTCGTCGGGGATCAGGTCCTGCTCGATGAGCTGCCGCACGAAGTCGAAGTCGGTCTGGCTGGCCGACGGGAAGCCGACCTCGATCTCCTTGTAGCCCATCTGCACCAGGAGCTGGAACATCCGGCGCTTGCGCTCCGGGGACATCGGGTCGATCAGCGCCTGGTTGCCGTCGCGCAGGTCGACGGCGCACCAGCGGGGCGCGGCCTCCACGTGCCGGGTCGGCCAGGCGCGGTCCGGCAGGTCGATCCGGAACTCCTGGTGGTACGGCTGGTACCGGTGGTACGGCATCCGGCTGGGACGCTGCTGGGCGATCGGATCGGTGTCAGCGCCGGTGGTGCCGGTGGGTTGAGCCATGACGGAGTGCTCCCCTGAACATGTGGCGTCAGCAATCGGAAGGTCGGCGACGATGCCGGGTCGGCGCGAGGCGCCGATGAGAAAGCTCGAATGTGCTGGACGGCGCGGTTCGACTCCGCGACGAGGTGCCGGCCGGTCAGGCCTCGTCGCGGCGACCAAGGAGAAGGTGCGCCTGCCACATGACAGAGTGACCCTACGTGATGAGGTGAGGGGTGGGAAGGTCGGTCCGGAGTTTGAGATCGACGTCGCAGCCGCCGACCGGTCCAGCCGGCGGGTCCACGCCGGCCGGGTCAGGGCGACCGATCCACGCCGGCCGGTCAGCGCAGCAGCAGCTCGGCCAGCGGGCGGCGGCGGCGCAGGCCGGTCTCCTTCCGGCGCAGCTCCTCGGGCAGGCTGAACGGGTCGCCGAGCCGGCCGACCGCCGCCACCACCAGGGGGCGGATCCCGGCGGGCAGATCCAGGTCGGCGGTGAGCCCGGCGGCGTCGAAGGCGGCCAGCTGGCGCACGTACAGCCCGAGCGCGGTGGCCTGCACGGTGAGGTGCGCCACCGCCTGCCCCAGGTCGTACGCGGCTCGGCCGGGGGGACCGGGCGCCGCCGGCCTGCGACCGCCGCCGACCCCGGCCGACCGGTCCGGCCCGGGGGCGGGGCCCCCCGCGCCGGCTCCGTCGGCCGCTCCCGCGCCGTCGGCTTCGCCGGCCCCGGGCGGGCGGCCCGGTGCCGCGGCGGCGGCCGGGTCGGCCGTCAGGTGGGCGCCGAGCAGCAGGGCGGCGGCGTGCCGGGCCCACCGCTGCTCGGCCGCCGGCAGGTTGACCAGGATCCGCTTGTACGTCTCGTCGTCGCGGTGCCCGAGGGCGAACCGCCACGGTTGGCGGTTGCCGGCGGAGGGCGCCCAGCGGGCCGCCTCCAGCAGCGAGTCCGCCTCGGCGGAGGGCAGCGCGGCGGTCGGGTCGAATGCCCGAGGGCTCCAGCGGAAGGCGAGCAGCGGGGTGAGGTCGGCCATGGGGCAAGCGTCCCGTATTGGGCATTTTGCCCCGGGGTCGGGGGTGGGGAAATGTGGTCAGAACCACCCGTAACGGGACGCGGGGTCAGGGCGTTTCCGTGGACCGGGGCGTCGGCTCGTCCACGTTCGGCGCCGCGACACCGAGCGGCTCGCCGTCGGTCACCGGCCCGGCGAGCTGCACGGTCGCCGGGGCCGGCGCGGCCGGACCGGCCAGGACGAGGGTGCCGGTCACGGTCCGCACGGCGGTCGGCGTGCCGTCCGGGGCGTAGCAGTAGATCCCGACGTCCAGCGGGGGGTTCAGCGAGGCCGAGGTCGAGTCGACCGAGTAGCAGGCCCCGGTCGCCCCCGCCGGCGGCCGGGCTGGGGAGACCGCCAGCGGGGCCAGCCGGTCGGTGAGCACCTCCAGCCAGTCGGTGAACGGGTGCTGCACCCGGGGATCCAGCCGGCTCGGGACGGTGTCGTCCGGGTCGCCGAGGCGTACGCAGCTCGCCGGCTCGGGCCGGGAGGCCGACGGCAGGCCGCACTGGAAGAGCCCGTCGGTGGTGCCGGCGAACGAGACGTCCACAGTTCCGCCCAGCGCCCCACCCGGGACGTCGACCCGCCAGGTGCCGTCGTTCGCGCTGGTCACCGTGATCGTGCGGTCGGGGCCGTCGCCGGTGAGGGTGTACCGGGCGGTGAAGTGCCGGTCCTGGGCCGCCGCGGCCAGGGCGGCCAACTCCTCACGGGCGGAGTCGATGGCGGCGGGCGCTGGGTCGCTCGACGGCGGCGAGGTCGTCGCGGCGGGCGGGTCGCCGACGCAGGCGGCGAGCAGGGCCGGCAGGGTGAGCGTGAGGGCGCCGATCAGGCGCCGGGCCACGCGGAGGTGGGCATGCACCGGGTCATTCTGCGGTGTGCCGCCCCCGCCCGGGGACCCCTGCGACGCCGGTCGGCCGGCGTGTCGCGTACCCCCTGCCGACCTGGTGGGACGGCGGCCGGGCCGGCCCGCGCCGGCCGGATGGTGGGATCACCCGACCCGGCCGTGTGGGGCGCCGGATACCCTGATGTGGTCTGACACGCGCCGCCGACCGGTTTCCCGGCGGCGTCGGCACGCTCAGGGACTGCTGGGAGGGAGTGCGCCGTCGTGGCACTCGTAGTGCAGAAGTACGGCGGATCCTCCGTCGGGAACGCCGAGCGGATCAAGCGGGTGGCCGAGCGGATCGTCGCCACCCGCAAGGCCGGCGACGACGTGGTCGTGGTCGTCTCCGCGATGGGTGACACCACCGACGAGCTGCTCGACCTGGCCAACCAGGTCAGCCCGCTGCCGCCGGGCCGTGAGCTGGACATGCTGCTCACCGCCGGGGAGCGGATCTCCATGGCGCTGCTCGCCATGGCCATCCACAACCTGGGGTACGAGGCCCGCTCGTTCACCGGCTCGCAGGCCGGCGTGATCACCACCTCGGTGCACGGCCGGGCGCGGATCATCGACGTCACCCCGGGGCGGCTCAAGGGCGCGCTCGACGAGGGCGCGGTCGTCATCGTGGCCGGCTTCCAGGGCGTCTCGCAGGACACCAAGGACGTCACCACGCTCGGCCGGGGCGGCTCGGACACCACGGCGGTGGCGCTGGCCGCCGCGCTGCACGCCGACGTGTGCGAGATCTACACCGACGTCGACGGCGTGTTCACCGCCGACCCCCGGATCGTGCCCAACGCCCGGCACATCCGGGACATCACCTACGAGGAGATGTTGGAGCTGGCCGCCTGCGGCGCCAAGGTGCTGCACCTGCGCAGCGTCGAGTACGCCCGGCGCGCGGGGTTGCCGATCCACGTCCGTTCGTCATACTCGACCAACACCGGCACCATGGTCACCGGATCGATGGAGGACCTTCCCGTGGAACAGGCACTGATCACCGGGGTCGCCCACGACCGCAGCGAGGCGAAGATCACCATCGTCGGGGTCCCGGACGAGCCGGGCGCCGCCGCGCGGATCTTCGACACCGTCGCCGGCGCCGAGATCAACATTGACATGATCGTGCAGAACGTCTCCACCGAGGGCACCGGCCGCACGGACATCTCGTTCACCCTGCCGAAGACCGACGGCCCGACCGCCATGGCCGCGCTCAGCAAGATCCAGGAGCCGGTCAAGTTCAAGGGCCTGCTCTACGACGACCACGTCGGCAAGATCTCGCTGGTCGGCGCGGGAATGCGGTCGCACCCGGGCGTGGCGGCCGGCTTCTTCGCCGCCCTCGGCACCGCCGGGGTCAACATCGAGATGATCTCCACCTCCGAGATCCGGGTCTCCGTGGTCTGCCGGGACACCGACCTCGACAAGGCGGTCCGGGCCATCCACGACGCCTTCGAGCTGGGCGGCGACTCCGAGGCCGTCGTGTACGCGGGGACCGGGCGGTAGCGGCGATGCCGTCGCTGCCCACCCTTGCCGTGGTCGGGGCGACAGGTGCCGTCGGAACCGTGATGTGCGAGCTGCTGTCGTCCCGGCGCAACGTCTGGGGCGAGATCCGGCTGCTCGCCTCCGAGCGGTCGGTGGGGCGGCAGGTGCGCTGCCGGGGCGAGGAGTTGACCGTCGGCGCGCTCACCCCGGAGGCGTTCGACGGCGTCGACGTGGCGATGTTCGACGTGCCGGACGACGTCTCCGCGCAGTGGGCACCGGTCGCGGTCAGCCGAGGCGCGGTGGCGGTGGACAACTCCGGGGCGTTCCGGATGGATCGGGACGTCCCGCTGGTGGTCCCCGAGATCAACCCCGAGCAGGTGCGTAACCGGCCGAAGGGGATCATCGCCAACGCCAACTGCACCACCCTCGCCATGATCGTCGCGATCGCCCCGCTGCACCGCGAGTACGGCCTGCGCGAGCTGGTGCTCGCCTCGTACCAGGCGGTCTCCGGGGCGGGGCGGGCCGGGGTGGACGCCCTGCACCTTCAGCTCGGCAAGATCGCCGGGGACCGGGCGCTCGGCTCCCGGCCGGGTGACGTGCGGCAGGCCGTCGGCGACGAGATAGGGCCGTTCCCGGCCCCGGTGGCGCTCAACGTGGTGCCCTGGGCCGGCTCGCTCGCCGACGACGGCTGGTCGTCCGAGGAGCTGAAGATGCGCAACGAGTCGCGCAAGATCCTCGGGCTGCCCGACCTGAAGGTCTCCGCGACCTGCGTCCGGGTGCCGGTGGTGACCGGGCACTCGGTGGCCGTGCACGCCGTCTTCGCCACCGAGGTGGACGCCGAGGGCGCCCGCGAGGCGCTACGCAACGCCCCCAGCGTGATCCTCGTCGACGACCCGGCCACCGGGGAGTTCCCGATGCCGATCGACGCCGTCGGCACCGACCCGTCCTGGGTCGGCCGCATCCGCCGCGCCGTCGACGACCCGCGCGCCCTCGACCTCTTCGTGACGGGCGACAACCTCCGCAAGGGCGCCGCCCTGAACACGGCCCAGATCGCCGAACTCCTGGCCAAGGAACTAACCCCCCACCCCTGACCCCTCCCGCGCCTCGCCCTCGCCCCCGCCCTCGCCCCCGCACTTTCAGAGAAAGTGTGCCTCTGCGGCGGCGGATGGCCACGCATTCACTGAAAGTGCGGGGGATGGGGTGGGTCAGGTGGTGGCCAGGTGGACGGCGTCGCGGCCCTGGCGCTTGACCGCGTAGAGGGCCTGGTCGGCGCGGCGGAGGGTCTGCTCGGGCGACTCGCCGGGGTGGGACAGGGCGACGCCGACGCTGATCGTGCGACCGGTGCCCCGGGCGGCCTCGGCCAGCCGCTCGGCGATCCGGACCGCCTCCTCGGGGCGGCTCACCTCGATCACCGCGACGAACTCGTCCCCGCCGATCCGGTACAACTCGTCGCCCTGGCGCAGCGCCGCCTCCAGCGCCCGGGCCAGCCCGACCAGCAACCGGTCGCCGGCCTGGTGGCCGTACGTGTCGTTGACCGCCTTGAAACCGTCCACGTCGATCGCCAGCAGGGCCGTACGCCCTGGCGTGGCACGAGCGATCCGCTGCCCGAACGGCCCGGTGTGCCGCAGCCCGGTGAGCGGGTCGGAGCTGGCCTGCTCGCGCAGCCGGGCCAGCGTGCGTAGCCGGTCCAGGCAGGTCCACGCCTGCCCGGCGAGCAGTTCCATCAGGTTGACGGTGGTCGGGTCGGGCCGCAACAGCCGCTCATCGGCGACCAGCAGCACCCCGCCGGAGGCCGGGGGGCCGACCGGCACCGCCACCAGGGTGCGCACTCCGGCGTCGGCGAGCGGGCGGTACTCCGCCGTGGGCGGGTGCCCCGTCTCCCCGAGGGTGTAGCCGGAGCCGTGCCGGTGGGCCCGGGCGATGATCCCGTGCAGCGCCGGGGCGCCCACCTCGGTCAGCTCGGCCCGGACGCGGGACTCCAGCTCGCCGGTCGCGCCGGTGGGAGCGCCCAGCCGGGGGCCGGTCTCGCCGGACAGCAGCAGCACCGCCGCGGAGAGGGTGGAGACCTCCCGGGCCGCGCAGATCGCCGCGGCCATCAGGTCCCACTCGGTGGGGGCTGTGGTCAGCGCGGCGGCGTGCCGCAGCAGCTTCTCGCTCCGGCTCTCCGCCGGCGGGCCGCCGAGCGCCGTGATCCGGGCGCCGAGCCGGCCGGCGACGCGCTCGGCGGTCTGCCGCCACAGGGCCAGCTCGACCGGCCCGCTCCACTGGAGGTCGAGCACTCCGATCGGGCGGCCCGCCGGGTCGAGCACCGGCACGCAGATCTCGGCGGTCACGTCGGGCCGGGCCGCAAGTGAGTCGGGGGCGGCGGCGACGTCGGGGACGGTGGCGCCGATGCCGGAGGCGTACACCCGGCCGACGATGCCGGCCTCCGGCGGGACGGTCGAGAAGACCTGCCAGGCCCCGGTTGCCGCGACGCAGCGGAGCCGGTCCGGCCCGGGGAGCAGGACGGAGATGGTGGCCGGCGCGTACCGGGCGAGCGCGGTGACGGTCCACCGGCACGCCTCGACGGCGGTCGACGCCATCGGCAGGCGGACCGTGACGTCCCGGACGAGCCGGTGGTGATCTACGCGCACGTGGTTCCAGACGGGGAGGGGCGGCTGTCCGATCAAGCGTACTCACCGCAGCTCAGGGGTGATCTTTCAAGATCAAGAGCGTCGTACACATGTACTATCCACAGGGTGTGGATGGAGCCTGTGGATTCCGGCGGCCGGCGCTAGCCTGGGCCCTCCGGTCGACGTGGAGGACCCGATGCTCATCGCCCAGCCCAGCGACACCCACCCGACCGGGGCGTGCTGACGGCCGTGGACGCCCTGCTCTGGTACGTCGCATACGGGTCCAACATGCACGCCGACCGGCTGAACTGGTACCTGGGCGGGGGCCGCCCCCCGGGCGGGCTGCGGACGTACCCCGGCTGCCGGGACTGCCGGCCGCCGCGCCGGTCGGCGGCGGTGCTGGTGCCCGGCGGGATCTACTTCGCCGGGGAGTCCCGGGCCTGGACCGGCGGGATGGCCTTCTACGACCCGGAGTTGCCCGGGGTGGCCGCGGCCCGGGCGTGGCTGCTCACCACGGAGCAGTTCGCCGACCTCGCCGCGCAGGAGATGTACCGGGAACCCGGCGCGGACCTCGACCTGATCAAGGTCGCCGTCGCGCGGGGGCGGGCGACCCTCGGCCCCGGCCGGTACGAGACGCTGGTCCGCACCGGCGTCCGGGACGGCGTGCCGATGCTGACCTTCACAGCGCCGGGGCGGGCGGCGGACGTCGAGTGGAACGCGCCCGCGCCGGTGTACCTCGCGATGCTCGCCGGGGGCCTACGCGAGGCGCACGGCTGGGACGCGCCGCGGATCGCCGGCTACCTGGCGGACCGGCCCGGGGTGACCGGCCGGTGGGAGCTTCCCGCCATCGAGTCGTTGGTCGCCGGGGCACTCGACGGGTGACGTGCGGCGCCGTTCGCGTCGGGACCGGGCACCGTTCGCGCCGGCCGGGGACGCCGTTCGGCCGCGATCGGTCGACCCGCGGCCGGTAGTTGGCGGTGCGGGCTTCGCACAGTCCACAGTGGCCGGACGAGTCGGTAGCCTCGTGCACGTTCCACGCCGGCACCGCCAGAGGTCGGCCGTCAACAGGTAGGGGATCGTGTTGAAGAAGAGGCTGACCGGTATCGCCATGGCCGTCGCCGTCTGCGGCTCGCTCGCCGTGGCCGGGCCCGCGCAGGCCGCCACCCCGGCCCTCCAGATCACGAAGGCGTACTACAACTCGCCGGGCACCGATAACCGGTCGAACAGCAGCCTCAACGCCGAGTACGTGAAGCTGACCAACCGCCTGTCCTCGACCGTCAACCTGAAGTCCTGGACCCTGCGCGACAAGTCGAGCCACGTCTACACGTTCACCAGCGACTTCCGGCTCGCCGCCGGCGCCAGCGTTTACATCCACACCGGCAAGGGCACAAACACCTCGACCGACCGCTACTGGGGGTCGGGTGCGTACATCTGGAACAACACCGGGGACACCGCGTACGTACGCAACTCCGCCGGCACCCTGATCGACTCCTGCTCGTGGGGGAGTAGCGGCAGCTACACCAACTGCTGACCGCGGGGGCCGGACCCGTCCGGTCGGTACGGCGGTCGGCTCTCGTGAGGGGGGAGCCGACCGCCGTACCGTCGTCTCAGCCGAGCAGGCCGCGGCGCAGCTCGGGGCGAGCGTCGCCAGGGCGGCGAGGAACGCCCCGAGGAGAGCCCGTAGAGGTGGGCCCCGCCGCCGGCCGCTCCGATCTGCGATCCTGGTCGGGATGACGACGACCTGGCGACACCTGCCCGCACCGGCCCGCGAGATCGCCGTGGCGGCCACCGAGGCCGTGGACGCGGCCCGGGCCCGCGACCGGGAGACGTACGACGAGGCGGTCGACCGGCTCGCGGGGGCGGACCGGTCCGGCCTGGTGCTGGGCGCGGTGGTCCGGCTGCTGCTGGAGGAGACCCACCCCGACGGGTTGGACGGCGACGACATCCGGCAGGTGCTGGAGGCCTGCGTGCGGGGCGCGGCGAGCTGGCAGCCGGACGTCGACCCGCACGTGGTGCTGGTGCTGCTGGCCGGCGCCCTTGGCGTGTACGACCCGGACGACGACGCCACCCCGCCGGACCCGGCCGCGCTGGCCCGGCACGCCCCGCTGCTGCTCGCCGACCTGCTGCCCGGGACCGACCTGCTGGCCGGGACCGACCGGCCGCTCGACCGCTGGCTGACCGCCGCGTTCGCCGAGATTCGGCGCACGGAGCTGCACGACTGAACCGGAGCCGGCGGCCCTGCCCTGTCTCCTCCGATCCACTACCGTCGGGGTGTGGGCCGAACGGCCCTGCGGGAGGACCCGTGCTGCTCCGCGACGTTCACGAGGGGGACGCCGAGGCGTACCGCCGGATGCGCTGCGATCCGGTGATGATGGCCGACCTCGGCGGGCCGATGCCGCCGGAGTCCGTGCCGGGCCAGCTCCGGCACGACATCGACCTGGTGGCGCGGGGCGTCGGGCTGATCAGGATGATCGTGCCCGACCCGACCGACCCGTCGACGGTGGCCGGCACGGTGACCCTCCACCGGCACGAGATCGACGGCGAGCCCGGTGGCGAGATCGGCTGGATGGTGCTGCCGGAGTGCCAGGGGCGGGGAGTGGCCAAGCAGGCGGTCCGGCTACTGCTCGACGAGGCCCGCGAGGACGGGCGCTGGTCGCGGGTGCACGCCTTCCCCGAGGTCGGCAACGGTCCCTCGAACGGCATCTGCCGGTCGCTCGGGTTCGTTCTCCTCGGTGAACGCGAGACGTCGTTCCGGGGTCGGATCTTCCATACCCGGCACTGGGTGATCGACCTCTGACCAGGTGACCGGTCCCGGTCGGGCGACGCCGCACGACGGCCTCGCGGAGTGTTCACCTGGGAGTCCCGGTTGTGGGAATGCCATGCATGTCGATATACATGACAGGCGATAGTTCGCCGACCCGGACGGAGCACCATGAACCGTACGCTTCGCGTGGCCGCGACCACCCTCGCCGCCACTCTCGCCGCCACCGTCGGCCTGGCCAACCCCGCCTGGGCCGCCAGCTACTCCGCCCCACTGCGGACCGCGGTCGCGGCCCTGCCCGTGGCCACCGAGGTACGCACCGGCTACAGCCGGGATCTCTTCCCGCACTGGATCGACGCCGACGGCGACCGCTGCAACACCCGCAACGAGGTGCTGCTCGCCGAGGCCGTCTCCGCGCCGACGATCACCGGCACGTGCACCCTCTCCGGCGGGCGCTGGTACTCCTACTACGACAACGCCTACTGGACGGCGACCGGCGACGTCGACATCGACCACATGGTCCCGCTCGCCGAGGCCTGGGACTCCGGCGCCCGCAACTGGTCCACCAGCCGCCGCCAGGCGTACGCCAACGACCTGGGGGACTCCCGCCCGCTGATCGCCGTGACCGACAACGTCAACCAGTCCAAGGGCGACCAGGACCCGGCCACCTGGATGCCGTCGTACAGCTCCGCCCGGTGCCGCTACGTCAAGGAGTGGGTGGTCACCAAGACCCGCTGGCGGCTCACCGTCGACACGGCCGAGAAGAACGCCCTGACCAGTCTCGCCAACTCCTGCTCCAACGTCACCATCTCGGTCACGTACGCGTACTGACCCGTCAGGTCGCCGGCCCGTCAGCCACACCGCGCCGGCACAGCGTTGACAGCCGTCCACCGCTGCCCTGTCGCTCACCAGAACGCACCAGAGGGCACATCCATCGATCGGATGTGCCCTCTGACCTCTGTCGGGGTGGCCGGATTCGAACCGACGACCTCTTCGTCCCGAACGAAGCGCGCTACCAAGCTGCGCCACACCCCGAGGCGTGCGGACAAATAGTAGCCCACCCCGTCCGATGGTCAAACTCGTACCCCGTCCGCAGCTCGGCACCCCGCCGGGCCCCGGGCTGCCCGGGAGGCGATGTCGCAGCCGGCTCAGCTCCATAGGCGGGCCGACCAGCCCCGCAGCCTCGTCGGCCCGCCGCGCAGGATGGCGGATGCGTCCGGCGAACCCGTCGCCCGAGCCCGCCCGCCCGCCGGCCGGTCCGGGGCGGTGCCGGACCGACCGGCGGTAGTGCGCGCGGGGCAGCTCCAAAGCGGCGCAGATCACACCCGAACCCGCCTCAGGGTCCGCGCCGGGCCGCCCGATCCGGGCGTGGGTCAGCGGGGGATCAGGGTGAGGATGCTTGCCTCCGGGCGGCAGGCGAACCGGACCGGCGCGGTGGGGTGGGTGCCCAGGCCGGCGGAGACGTGCAGCCAGGAGTCGGAGCCGGGCCAGCGGTGCAGGCCCTTCGCCATCGACCGGGGCAGCCCGCAGTTGGTCACCAACGCCCCGTAGCCGGGCACGCAGACCTGGCCGCCGTGGGTGTGGCCGGCGAGCAGCAGGCCGAAGCCGTCCTCGGCCATCCGGTCGAGCACGGCCGGCTCGGGGGAGTGGGCCAGGGCGATCGACAGGTCCGCCGAGGCGGAGACCGGGCCGGCGACGGCGGGGTAGTCGTCCCGCGCGACGTGCGGATCGTCGACCCCGACCAGCTCGATCAGCCGGCCGCCCGCCTTGACCGTCGTCCGGGCGTTGTTCAGGTCCGCCCAGCCGGCCCCGGTGAGGACGTCACGCAGCTCCTCGTACGGCAGCTCGACGCCCTCGGTGTACTCCCGGTCGGGAAGGAGGTAGCTGAACGGGTTCTTCAACACCGGCCCGGTGTAGTCGTTCGAGCCGAAGACGAACGCGCCGGGCAGGTCCAGCAGCGGGTGCAGGGCGCGCAGCACGCCGGGCACCGCGCCCGGGTCGGCCATGTTGTCCCCGGTGACCACGACCAGGTCCGGGTCCAGCGCCGCGAGCGACGCCACCCATTCCTGCTTGCGTCGCTGCTCCGGCATCATGTGCAGGTCCGACAGGTGCAGGACCCGCAGCGGCTCGGCGTCGGCCGGCAGCACCGGGACATCGAACCGACGCAGGGTGAACATGTTGCGCTCGACGAGTGACGCGTACGCCAGGGTTGCCGCTCCGGCGGCGGCGGTCCCGAGGGCGAGCCGGAATAGTGTGCGCTTTCGCATGCCAATCAGGGTAGTTTCACCGTTCATGAGCACGCTGAAGGACCGCCTCACCGCCGACATGCGCGCCGCACTCAAGGCACGCGACGAGCTGACCACCTCCACCCTGCGGATGGCGCTGGCCGCCGTCGGCACCGCCGAGGTCGCCGGCAAGGTCAAGCGCGAGCTCACCGACGACGAGGTGCTCGCGGTGCTGACCAAGGAGGCGAAGAAGCGGCGCGAGGCCGCCACGGCCTTCGGCGACGCGGGCCGCGCCGAGCAGTCCGCGAAGGAGATCGCCGAGGGCGACGTGCTGGAGCGCTACCTGCCGAAGCAGCTCTCCGACGAGGAGTTGGCCGAGCTGGTCGCGGGGGCGCTCGCCGCAGGCGGGTTCAGCGGCAAGGCCCAGATGGGCCAGGCCATGAAGGCGGCCCAAGCCGCGGTGGCGGGCCGGGCCGAGGGGGGCCGGGTGGCCGCCGAGGTGCGCCGCCAGCTCGGCCTCTGACGTGGCGCCCCCGGCCGCGCGGATCGGCCGGGCGCGTCGTCTGCTCGGGGGACGGCGACGCCTGATGCGCCTGGCCGCCGCAGGCGTCGTCGTACTGCTTCTCGTCAGCGCCCCCTGGCTGTGGACGAAGATCGCCGCGTACGGTCACGTGTACGGCGAGGCCGATGCGCCGGCCGCGGACGTCGTCATCGTCCTAGGGACCGAGGTGGCGGCGGACCGCCGCAGACCGGCGGAACGGCTCGCCGGCCGCCTGGAGACCGCCGCCGCGCTCGTACGCGACGGGCGGGCCCGGGTGATCCTCGTGTCCGGGGACGGCGGCGGCGCGTCCGGCGACGAGCCGGCGGTGATGACGTCGTACCTGACGGGGCTCGGGGTCGACCCGCGGCGCGTCGTGGGCGACCCGTCCGGCCTGGACACCTATGACAGCTGCGCCCGGGCGCGTGAGGTGTACGGGGTCACCCGGGCGCTGATCGTGACGCAGTCCTACCACCTGTCGCGGGCGGTGACGCTGTGCCGGCGCCTCGGTCTCGACGTCGACGGGGTGGCCGCCCGCTGTGCCGGCTGCGCTGCCACTCTGCTCGCGGAGAAGGCGGTTCGCGACTACTTCGCCAGCGGGAAGGCGGCGTGGGACGCTGCGTGGCGCAGGCCGCCAGCGGTCCGCTCGCCCGCGGACCCTGCTGTCCAGGACGCGCTACGGGACAGCTGAGCCCGTTCGGGCCGCACCGGGCCGGACTGTCGTGGTTGCGCCTCTGCTGGGTGGCGTCCCGGTTGCGGTGATCCAACTCATGGCCGGTGACGGAACGGGAACGGGCGGGCACCCCCGAAGGGATGCCCGCCCGTCGCATCGTGGCCCAGAGCTGGTGGGTCAGCCGGGGCGACCCGGGCGGCCGCCCTGGCCGGGCACGTTGCCGGTGCCGTCGTTGTTCGGCGGGTTGACCGGTTTGCCGCTGCCGCTGCTGACCTCGATGGTCACCACTCCGCCCTTGATGGTGCGGCCGTTCGGGCTGGTGCCTGCGGCCTTGCCGGCCGCGCAGCTCGACGCCACCCGGCCGGAGGAGACCACCACGTCGAAGCCGGCGCCCTTGAGCCGGTTCTTCGCGGTCTCGAGGTCCTGACACTTCACGTCGGGGATCGAGCGCTGGTCACCCTCCATGATCTTGCCGCTGGGGGGGGTGAACTCGATGCCCTTCTTGCCCTTCATGGCGTCGCGCAGCGTCTCGTACACCGGGGGGTTGATGCCCGTCGAGACGTCGTGACCCATCTTCTGGTTGGTCTGCGGCCAGTCCGGGTCGGCCTGGATGCCGGCGACCGCGTACTGCTTGGTCATCGCGACCAGGGAGGAGGTCTTCTCCGAGTCGGTGGTGCCGGACTTGCCGGCCACCGGCTTGCCGACGATCCCGCGCACGTTGCGGGCGGTCGCGCCGACGCACTTGGAGGTCGACGAGCGGTCGCCGACCGGGCAGCGGGCCGCGTCCACGGCGGCCCGGGCGACCTCGGTGCTGATCCGCTGCTCGCAGCGCGGGTTGGCGATGTCCAGCTTCTTGCCGTCCGGGCCCTTGATCTCCTGCACCGGGATCGGCTCGCAGTACTTGCCGTCGGCCGCCAGGGTCGCGTACGCGTTGGCCAGGTCCATCGGCGTGGTGGCCGAGACGCCCAGGGTGAACGCGCCCCACTGGTGCGCCGCCTCCTTGTCGCTGGCGAACTTGGCGTCCTCGGCCGAGCGGAACTGGATGCCCAGCTTCTGCGCCGCCTTGATCACGTTCTCCGAGCCGACCTGCTGCTGGAGCGGTACGAAGAAGGTGTTCACCGAGCTGCCGAACGCGCTCCACATGTTGTGCACGCCGGCCATCGACTCCACGGAGTTGGTGGGGCAGTAGAAGTGCGTGCCCGGGCAGGCCGCGTTGCTGCTGCTGTCGATGATGTATTCCGACTTGAACTGCTTCGGCGAGTTGATCGTGTAGCTGAGCGGGATGCCCTTCTCCAGGGCGGCGACGATCGTGAAGATCTTGAACGTCGAGCCGGCCTGATAGCCCTTGATGTCGCCGCCGCCGGTGAGCAGCGGGATCACCGTGTTGGGGTAGTTGCCCCGGATCTTCTTCTTGGCCTTCGTCGGGTCGCTGTTGATCTTGTTCTGCGGCTTCTTCGGGTCGTCGATCTTGAAGTTCCGGTTCACCGCGAGCGCCCGGACGCGCCCGGTGCCCGGCTCGATCGCCGCGACCATCCGGGCCGCCTTGCTGTTGACCCCGAGGCCCTTGCGGACCGCCTTGTCTGCGCCGTTCTGCGCCTGCACGTCGAGGCTGGTGACAATGGTGTAGCCGCCGCTCTTGAGCCGCCGCTCCCGGTCGTACGAGGTCGAGCCGAACGTCTCCTGCTGCAACCACCAGCGGTAGAGGTAGTCGCAGAAGAAGCCCCACTCCTTCTTGTTGGTGGCGACGCAGCCGTTCGGGGTCTTCTTGTCCTTGACCACCATCTTGGTGGCCTTGGCGGCCTCGCCCTCCTCCTTGGTGATGGCGCCGATGTCGACCATGTTCCCGATGATGTAGTCGCGTCGGGCGAGGGCCAGCGGGTACCCGGCCTTGGTGGTCGGGTCGTTGGTGGTCGGGGCCTTCACCATGCCGGCCAGCATGGCCGCCTCTTCGATCTTGAGCTTGCTCGGCGGCTTGCCGAAGTAGACCTGGCTGGCGGCGTAGACCCCGTACGCGCCGTTGCCGAAGGCGGCGAGGTTCAGGTAGCGGGTGAGGATCTCGTCCTTGGAGAACTCCTTGTCGACCTGGAGGGCCAGCCGCATCTCGCGCAGCTTGCGGGCGCTGGTGTCCTCGGTCGCGGCGACCACGTCGGCCGGGTGGTTGGCCGAGTACGCGATGGCCAGCCGGACGTACTGCATCGTCAGGGTCGACGCGCCCTGCTGGGAGTTGGCGCCGGACTGGTTGTTGACGAACGCGCGGGCGATGCCGTTGAGGTCGACGCCGTTGTGCTTGTAGAACTCGTGGTCCTCGCCGGCGATGATCGCCTTCTGCATGTACGGCGAGATGTCGGCGAGCTTCACGTCGCGCCGGTTCTCGTCGTACATGGTCGCCAGCGGCGTCTTGCCGTCGGAGGCGACCATGTAGCTGATCTGTGGGCCCCGGCCCCCCGTCAGCTCCTTGGGCAGCGCGCCGAAGGTCTCCGCGCCGGCCTTGGCGGCCAGCCCGGACATCGCTACCGCGGGGAAGGCCGCCGCCGCGACCACCACTCCGGCCAGCAGGCCACAGATGAGTAGCGATGCGGCGTTGGTCAGCACATTGTGGTCACGTTTCCGCATCCAGGTCACCTCGACAGAGTACGCGAGTAGGGAATGAGGGGCGCTGGGGCGTCTTTCTCCCATTTCCTGCGCGCGCCGACCTCGTTGTGCTAAACGCACGAACCCTGGTGTGAGGTTGCGTGGATCCGGCGACGAGTCTTCACCGATCGGAGGAGCGACGCGGCGTTTTCACGTACTCCGGCCGGGTAGACGGGGGCCGAAGGCCCGGGAAGCCGGGAGTGTCCGTAATGTTGGATTTTGCCGACAACGTTGCGTAATCAGTCGACTACAGAGCATGATGGTGGCGGTGACCGAGCCACGCGTCGTCCGGGCCGCCCGGGGGGTCGGGCGGACGGCAGGAGTATTCGACGGCTGGTCGCGCGACGTCGGTAGGTACTGCAAGGGGGGACGTGTACACATGGGCATGATCACTGACTGGCCGTCGCTGGCGGCGTGTCAGAACGGGGACCCGGACGCGCTGTTCGTACAGGGCGCTGAACAGAACGTGGCGAAGCGGATCTGCCGGAGCTGCCCAGTTCGGTACGAGTGCCTGGCCGACGCGCTCGACAACCGCATCGAGTTCGGGGTGTGGGGTGGCATGACCGAGCGGGAACGCCGGGCCCTGCTGCGCCGGCACCCCCAGGTCGCGAGCTGGCGGAAGATGTTCGAGGCGGCCATGAAGAAGAACGCCAAGGACAAGCCCGGCAAGGACAAGGTCCTGGTTACGGCCGGTTGACGCCGGTCACGGCCGGCTGATCGCCGCGCCGATCGTCCGCAGCCCGTCGATGTCGTGCACGTCGGCGGGCTGCGCCGTCACCGACACCGCCGGCACCTGCGGGAACGCCTCGCTGAACCGGGCCGCCACCCGCTGCTCGCGGTGCGCCTGCTGGGCCAGCGCGGCGTGGGCCCGCAGCACGTCGACGGTCCCGGAGTGCCCGCCGGCCTCGGCCAGCCGGTCGGCGGCGGCCAGGCTGGTCGCCGCGTCCAGGGTGTCGACCGCCGGCCGGTGCACCCGGTTGAGCACCAGGCCGGCCAGCGGCATCCGCTCCTCGCCCAGCCGCCCGGCGAAGTACGCCGCCTCCCGAACCGCGTCCGGCTCCGGGGCCGCGACCAGCAGGAAGGCCGTCTCCCGCGCCTGCAGGATCCGGTACGTCTGCTCGGCCCGCTGCCGGAATCCGCCGAACATCGAGTCCAGCGCGGCCACGAAGCCGGACAGGTCGGTGAGCAGCTGCGCGCCGAGCACCTTCTGCACCACCTTCGAGAACATGCCGAAGCTCGCGGTGACGAGGCTGAACATGCTCCGGCCCCCGCTGCGCGCCGGCGCCATCAGCAGCCGCAGCATCCGCCCGTCGAGGAAGCGGGACAGCCGGGCCGGCGCGTCCAGGAAGTCCAGCGCCGAGCGGGACGGCGGGGTGTCCACCACGATCAGGTCCCACTCGCCCCGGGCGTGCAGCTGGCCGAGCTTCTCCATCGCCATGTATTCCTGAGTGCCGGCGAACGTGGAGCTCATGGCCTGGTAGAAGGGGTTGGCGAAGATGTCCGCCGCCTTCGCCGGGTCGGTGTGCTGGAGCACCACGTCGTCGAAGGTCCGCTTCATGTCGAGCATCATGGCGTGCAGCTCGCCCCCGCTGGCCTCGACGTCGATGTCCTTGACCTGGCGGGGTGTGTTGTCCAGCTCGGTCAGGCCGAGCGACTGGGCCAGCCGGCGGGCCGGGTCGATGGTGAGCACCACCGTACGCCGACCGTGCTGTTCGGCGGCCCGCAGCGCGAGCGCGGCGGCGGTGGTCGTCTTGCCCACCCCGCCCGCCCCGCAGCACACCACGATCCGCACGCCGGGGTCAGCGAGGATCTGGTCGACGTCCAGCTGCGGCGCCGCGTCTTCGGAAGGCACCAATCGAGCGTATCGGGCTTCGGGGGATCTCCGCGCCGTGCTGGCTGCAGTGTGCGTCACTCCGCCCGGACGAGCGCCCGGGCCAGCGTCTCGAGGCCCGCCCGGTCGACCCCGTCGGGCAGCAGGGGCAGCTCGGTCAGGGTGAGCCCCAGCTCGACCAGTTCGGTGCGGAGCGAGTCCTCCAACTCCCGGCGGATCAGCTGGTCGCGCGCCTCGGCGGCGAGCCCGGCGACGGTGTTCCGGTCGGCGGGCAGCCCGGCGGCGACCAGCCCGCGCTTCAGCTCCGCCGCGCTCACCGCCCGGCCCGCGGGTCGCGGCGGCCGGGCCGCGTTGACGATCACCCGGCCCACCGGGAAGCCGAGCTGGGTCAGCTCGGCGATCGCGTCGACGGTCTCCTGGACCGGCATCTCCTCCAGGAGCGTCACCACGTGCACCGCGGTCATCGGGGAGCGCAGCAGCGCGGCGACCCCCTCACTCTGGGTCTTGATCGGGCCCACCTTGGCCAGCCGGGCCGTCTCCGCCGTCACGTTGAGGAACCGGCCGATCCGCCCGGTCGGCGGCGCGTCCAGCACCACCGCGTCGTACGCCCGGCGCTGCCCGGCGGTGCGGGTGGTGGCCTCCTTGACCTTGCCGGTCAGCAGCACGTCGCGCAGGCCGGGGGCGATGGTGGTGGCGAAGTCGATCGCGCCGAACTTGCGCAGCGCCCGGCCGGCCGCGCCGAGCTTGTAGAACATGGCGAGGTACTCCAGCAGGGCCTCTTCGGCGTCCACCGCCAGGGCACGCACCTCGCCGCCGCCAGGGGCGGTGGTCAGGTGCCGCTCGGCGTACGGCAGCGGGTCGGTGCCGAAGAGCTGGGCGATGCCCTGCCGCCCCTCGACCTCCACCAGCAGGGTGCGCCGGCCCTCGGTGGCCAGCGCCATGGCCAGCGCCGCCGCCACGCTGGTCTTGCCGGTGCCGCCCTTGCCGGTCACCACGTGGAGGCGCGCCGGCCACTCGGCGCCGGTCGGGTCGGCCCGCCGTTCAGCTGCTCGCACCCGTCGAGCCTATCCACCCGGCGGCCCGGGCGACGGCGGCCGGCCCCCGGCGGTCCGGGCCGGCCGCCGCCCGAGCGGTCAGGCGATCTCGCAGACCCACCAGCCGGTCTTCCGCACGACCGTGAAACGGAGGTCCTGGTCGGCGACCTTCTCGTCGGACGTGGTCATGGTCACCTTGGTGCTGACCGTGGCCCGGTCGCCGGTCTGGTTGTCCACCTTCGGGGTGGGCCAGGAGAACCGGGAGCTCTTGTGCTGCTCGACGTACCCGCGCACCTCCGCCACCTTCGCGGCGATCTTCTTGTCGTCCCGCGACGCGGCGCAGACGTGGCTGGCGGCCTTCTTCGCGTCCCGCTCGCGGTAGACGCTGATGAGGAAGGCGTCCACCGCCTCGGCCGGCTCCTTCGCGCCCTCGCCACTCTCGACGTTGCGCAGGGTGAGGAAGGCGGCGGCTCCACCGCCGCCGCACAGCAACAACGCCAGGGCGGCCACGATCGAGACGATCAGCACGCCGCGCCGCTTCTTCGGCGCCGCCGGGGCAGCGGCGGGGTACGGCGGGTAGCCCGGCGGGGGCGGCGGGATCGCGCCCGACGCGGGGCTACCCGGGCCGCCGGGCGCGGCGAACTGGGCCGAGCCACCGAATTGGGGTGGTCCGCCGAACTGAGCCGGTCCGCCGAACTGGGGTGGTCCGCCGAACTGGGTGGGTCCGCCGAACTGGCCGGGTGTGGTGCCGGGCGGGACCTGGCCAGGAGGGAGGTGGCCGGGCGGGACCTGGCCGGGCGGGACCTGCTGGGGTGGGGCCTGGCCGGGCGGGCCGGGAGCGCGGTCGCCGGAGGGCGGACCGCTGGGCGTGCCGGTGGCGCCGCCGTCGGGCGGTTGGGTCATGTCGATCCCCCGGGGTGCGGCCCGTCGTCGTCGCTCGGACGCGAGGGCTGGTCGAACGAAGGCGGACGGGCCGTGCGCGTCGTCCGTCGGAAGGGTAGCGGTGAACGGCCCGGCGGGTGGGTCCCCGGGCCGGGTGGGGCGGTGCGTCGATCACGGAGTGCCGATCCCCGCCATCCGGTACCGGACCCCCGATCTGTCGCATATGTGACTTGAGGTGCCCGGACATGCGCGTCCCGTTGTTCCTGTCGGGAATCGGTCCTACGTTCGTGCCGGCGCGGGGGGACGGATCGGCAGATGTCCGAGCCACATGGTGAAGACTTGATCAGGTGCGAGGCCCGGAGGCAGTACATGCGCGACACCGAGAACATCTCCCGAGCCCAGTTCCCGCCCTGCGGCAGCGCCCGGCGGGGCGGGACCGGCCCCGCGGGTGAGGAGGGACCGGTCACGGGCCTGCCGTTCAACGAACGGTCCTACCGGCGGCTCACCGACCCGGGGGAGATGCTGCGGACCCTGAGCCGCCCGGCCGAGCGCTCCCGGGACGAGGAGGAGCCGGGGTACGTCATCCACCTGCCGATCCGGGTGGCAGACCTGGCGGCGGCGGCCGCGCTGGCCGGCAAGGTCGCGATCTCGCTGGGCTTCCTGCCCGAGCTGGACGCCGGCGAGACCACCGTCTCCACCGCCGACGACCAGAACAACCGGCACCGGGTCTTCTGCGACCTCCTGCTGCCCGACCGGTCCCGCTGCCCCCAGCGGTACGACCACGAGGGGCTCTGCGGTGAGCCGCCGGCCGCCCCGGAGCAGCGTCCCGCGCCGCCCGGCGGCGCCGGATCGTAGGCTGTGGGCGGAAACGTCACCGCCTTCTAGGGAGCCCTGCGCCGATGCAGAAGTGGGAATACGCGACCGTGCCACTGCTGGTCCACGCGACCAAGCAGATCCTCGACAACTGGGGTGAGGACGGTTGGGAACTCGTGTCCGTGGTCCCCGGCCCCAACCCGGAGCAACTCGTCGCGTACCTCAAGCGCCCGAAGGCGTGAGCGACGTGAGCAACGGACCACACGCCAAGCTCGCCGAGCTCGGGCTGACCCTGCCCGAGGTGGTGCCCCCGGTGGCCAGCTACGTGCCGGCCGTCCAGTCCGGGCAGCACGTCTACGTCTCGGGGCAGCTCCCCGTGGCGCAGGGCAAGCTGCTGGCCACCGGGAAGGTGGGCGCCGGAGTCTCCGCCGAGCAGGCCAAGGACCTGGCGCAGCGGTGTGCCCTGAACGCCCTCGCCGCCGTCGACGCGCTGGTCGGCCTGGAGAACGTCGTCAAGATCGTCAAGGTGACCGGGTTCGTGGCGAGCGCCCCGGGCTTCACCGGCCAGCCGGGTGTGATCAACGGCGCGTCCGACCTGTTCGGCGCGGTCTTCGGCGAGGCCGGCCGGCACGCCCGCTCCGCAGTGGGTGTCGCCGAACTCCCCCTCGACGCCCCTGTCGAGGTCGAGCTGATCGTCGAGGTCGCCTGATCCCCCGCCGCTCCCCGCGACCATGCACTCAGCGCCCGGATCAAAGCCGTGAACGGGCACAAATTCCGGGCCCTAGGTGCAAGATCGTGGGGAGCGGCGGGCGGGGTCGTACGATCGCTGACATGACGGGGCACATCACGGCGGCCGTGGGGGCGCTGGCGGGCGAGCTGCCCGGGTGGGTGACGCTGCTGCGCGCGCCGAACCCGGGGCCGATGACCCTCGACGGCACCAACACCTGGGTGCTGCGGGCCGGCCCCGGCGAGCCGGCCGTGGTGATCGATCCCGGGCCGGCCGACGACGGGCACCTGGCCGCGATCGCGGCGCACGGCCCGGTCGCCACCGTGTTGATCACCCACGGCCATCCGGACCACACCGAGGGCTCGCCCCGGCTGCGCGAGCTGCTCGGGGGCGCGCCCGTGCGGGCCGTCGACCCGGCGCACAGCCACGGCGGGCCGCCGCTCGACCCGGGCGTCGACCTGGACCAGGCGGGCCTGGCCATCCGCCCGCTCCCCGCGCCGGGCCACACCGCCGACTCGATCTGCTTCCTCGCGGAGCACGACGGCGAGCGGGTGGTGCTCACCGGCGACACCATCCTGGGCCGGGGCACCACCGTCGTGGCCCACCCGGACGGGCACCTCGGGGACTACCTGACCAGCCTGGAGCTGCTGTCGACGTACCGGGGGGTGCCTGCGCTGCCGGGGCACGGCCCGGCGCTGGCCGACTGTGGGGTCGCCGCCGAGTTCTACCTCGCCCACCGCCGCGCCCGGCTCGACCAGGTCCGGCGGGCGGTCGCCGAGGGCGCCACCACCGCGCCCGAGGTGGTGGCGCGGGTGTACGCCGACGTGGACCGCTCGCTGTGGTGGGCGGCCGAGTGGTCGGTCCGGGCCCAGCTGGAGTACCTGGGGGTCGCCCCGGACGGGGTGGAGCGGCCGTGACCTGCCCGGTCTGCGGCACGCTGGCCGTTCCGGGGGCGCGGTTCTGCCACAACTGCGGCGTCGCCCTGCCGGCCGCCGCCGCCCTGCCGACCGCCGAGCGGCGGGTGGTCACCGTGCTCTTCGGCGACCTGTCCGACTTCACCTCCTGGTCGGAGGACCTCGACCCGGAGCGGGTCGGCGCGGTCACCGACCGGGTGCTCGCCTCCCTCGCCGGGGCGGTGAAGACCTTCGGCGGGCACGTCGACAAGCTGACCGGCGACGGGATCATGGCGGTCTTCGGTGCCCCGGTCGCCCACGAGGACGACGCCGAACGGGCCGTCCGCGCCGCGCTGTCCATGCAGCGGGCGGTGCGCCGGGTGCTCGACGACGAGCGGGGCGGCGGTGCGCCGCTCGGCCTGCGGGTCGGGCTGAACACCGGCGACGTGATCGCCGGCATCCAGGCGGCGATCGAGTACACGGTCATCGGCGACACGGTGAACACCGCCGCCCGGCTCGCCGACGCCGCCGCCGTCGGCGCGGTCTACGCGGGAGCCCGTACCTCCGCCGCGACCCGACACGTGGCGTCCTGGCGGACGCTGCGCCCACTGCGGCTCAAGGGCAAGCGTGAGCCGGTCGAGGCGTACGAGCTGCTCGGCCTGCTCGACGCGCCGGGCACCCGGTCCGGCCTCGGCGACGAGGCGCCGTTCGTCGGCCGGGAGACCGAGGTCGGCCGGGTGGCCGGCCGGCTCGCCGAGGTGATCGACCGCGGCGAGCCCCGGGTGCTGCTGATGACCGCCGAGGCGGGGATCGGCAAGTCGCGGTTCTCCGCCGAGGTGGAACGCCTCGCCGCCGGCTACGACGTCGGCACCGGCCGGTACGCCGCGCACACCGGCGCCCGGGTGCTCTCGGTGCGCTGCGCCGCGTTCGGCGAGCGCCGCCGGCTGGCACCCCTGGCCGACCTGGTGCGGGCCGCCGTCGGCCTGCCCAACGACCCGGCCACCGCGCTGACCCGCCCGGCCGTGGAGGAGCGGCTGCGCCGGCTCGGCCACCGCCTCGGCCGGCTCGGCGACGACGTCGCCCCGGTCGCCGTCGACCAGCTCCTGGCCCTGCTCGGGTACGCCGACCTGCCCGCCGGGAGCCCGGCCGACCAGGGCGAGTGGGGTTCCGCCCAGCCGCCCGTCGACGCGGACGCCGTGCCGAACGCGGTGGCCGACCTGCTCAGCGCCCTGGCCGCCGAGGCGCCCCTGGTGGTGATCGTCGACGACCTGCACGACGCCACCGCTGAGACCATCCGGGCGCTCGGGCTGGCCCTGTCCCGGATCACCGGCCCGGTGCTGGTGCTGCTGCTCGGCCGCCCCGAGCTGGTACGTACCGCCGGGGCGCTGACCCGGGTGGCGGACGCCGAGGTCCACGCGCTGCCCCCGCTGCGCGGCGCCGACGCGGCCCGGCTGCTCACCAGCTACCTCGGCGGCGGGAAGCTGCCGCAGCCCGACGCCGACCGGCTGCTCATCACGGCCCAGGGCAATCCGTTCTACCTCGCCGAGCTGGTCACCCTGCTGATGGAGCGGGGCGCGCTGACCGCCGTGGCCGACCGGTCCGCCCCCGCCAACGCCGGCTGGCGGCTCGCGCCCGGCTCGCTCGGCAGCCGGCTGCTCTCCCGGGACCTTGCCGCCGTGCTCGCCGCCCGGATCGACGCGCTGCCGCCGGACGCCCGGTCGGTGCTGCGGGACGCCGCCGTGGTCGGCGACACCGTGCCGGCGGGTGCCCTGGAGGCGCTGCGCGAGCAGCGCGCCGGGTGGGCCGGCCGGCCGGCCGCCGTGGTGGCCGTGGAGCTCGACCGGGCCGTCGAGGAGCTGCTGCAACGCCGGATGCTGCACCGGACCCGCACCGGGTACTCCTTCGCCACGCCGCTGATGCGGGAGGCCGCGTACTCCGGGGTGAGCAAGGCCGAGCTGGCCGAGCGGCACGCCGCGCTGGCCCGCTGGGCGGTGCCCGGCGGGCCCGGTGGGCCCGCCGCTCCGGGCGGGTTCACCGACGCGGCCCGGGACGCGTTCGTCGCCGAGCACGTGGAGCGGGCCGCCGCGCTCGCCGACGCGGTGAAGCTGCGCCCGGACGCGCCGGCGCGCACCGTCGCCACGCTCGGGGTGACCGCGCTGGGCCGGGCCGCCCGCCGCTCGTTGCAGGCCGGGGAGCCGGCCGTGGCCGTCGAGTACGCCGAGCGCGCCGCCGAGCTGGCCCGGGACGGGTTGCCGGCGGCCGACCGGGTGACGCACGCCCGCGCCCTGCTCCAGGTGGGCCGGGCGGCCGACGCGCTCGCCTACGCGGAGAAGATCGCCGCCAACGCCGGGGACGACGCCGTCGCCCGGACCAGCGCCCTGCTGCTCGCCGGGCAGGCCCACCAGGCCCAGGGCGACCAGGCCAGGGCGGCGGCCTGCTGGCAGGAGGCGTTGCAGGTGGCCACGGCCGGCGAGCTGCCGGCCCTGCGCGCCTCGGCGATGCGCCGGCTCGGCATGGCCGACTTCGTGGCCGGCCGGCTGGGTCAGGCGAGCAGCCGGCTCGCGGCGTCGTACCAGGTCAGCCTGACCGCGCAGGACCGGCGGGGGCAGGCGTGGTCGTTGCAGAACCTGGCCTGGGTGACCACCACCCGGGGTGACTTCGCCGGCACCGACGCGGTGCTCGGCCGGGCCGCCCGGCTCTTCGCCGAGTTGAAGGACCCGTACGGGCGGGCCTGGCTGCGCGGCACCACGGCGTTCGCCCGGCTGCTCGCCGGCCGGCTGGGGGAGGCGTGCCGACTCGCGCGGGTCTTCCTCCCGTTCGGCGAGCGGGTCGGTGAGGCGTGGGCGGTCGGCACGCTGCGCGCGGTCGAGGCGTTCGCCGGCGCGGAGCTGGGCGAGATCGCCGAGGCCGACCGGGCAGCCCGCCGGGCGTACCGGGACTTCGCCGAGGTCTCCGACGACTGGGGGCAGGGCTTCGCCCTGGTGGCGCGTGGGGTGGTCGCCCGCGGGCTGGGCGAGCCGGAGCACGCCGCGGACCTGCTCGGCGACGCGATGTCGTACGCCGAACGGACCTCGCACCCGCTGCTCACCGGGATGGCCGGCACGCTGCGCGGCTTCGTGGCGCTGGACATGGGCGACTGCGACACCGCCGAGCGCTCGGCGCGCGCGGTGCTGACCGCCGTCGAGCCGCACAACCCGCAGGCACCCGCTCAGGTGGGCCCCCGGGTGCTGCTGGCCACCGCCCGGCTGGCCGCCGGTGACTCCGCCACCGCCGTGGGGCTGCTCGCCCCGGTGGCCACCGCCTCCACGAACGCGCCGTCGCTGCTGTTCTCCCGCCGTCAGACCATGGCCCGGTACGCCTCGGCGTTGCTCGCCCACGGCCAGCACGAGCAGGCCCTGGACTGGGCCCGCCGGGCGGTCGCCGCCCCGGCGGAGGACGTGCGCAGCCAGGTGATCGCGGCGAGCGTGCTGGCCGAGGCGCTGGCCGCCTGCGGCCGGCCCGCCGAGGCGCTGGCCAGCGCCGAGGAGGCCGTCCGCCTGGCGTACGCGACGGAGCAGCGCAGCGAGCGGCTGGCGGCGGACGCGTTGCGGGTTCGCCTGCGGGGGTGAGTGAGACGCCGGTCCGGTGCGTTCGGCGCGTCACGGCGGGCCTCGTCGCGTTCGGCGTCGCGTCCCGCCGGACGGCCGGCCCCCGGGTCGGTTAGTCTGCCGGTTCCGCCGATGCGACGGCGGGTGGCACCGGTTACGGTGTCATTTCCGAGTGGCGGTCCACTGTGGCGACCGTGCCGGTCCTGGGGAGGACGCGATGAGGCTGCCACGCTCCAGCGCCGGCTGGACGATCGCGGTCTTCGGCGTCCTGGCGCTGCTGATGGGCGCGCTCGGGCTGCTCTGGCCGGAGGCCCAGCTGCGGATGCTCGGCTTCGAGGTGCCGCAGAGCCGGGCCGCCGGTGACTACACGGGCACCTTCCTGACCGCGTCCTCCATGGCGTCGTTCAACATGGGGGTCTACTACCTGCTGGCGACCGCCACCGAGTGGCGGCCCTTCTACCGGTTCACGGTCCTCTTCCGGCTGGTCACCTTCACTGTGTTCACCATCGCGGTGCTGGCCGACATCGCGCCGGGCCGGTTCTTCACGGTGGCGCTCTGGGAGGGGCTGGGCGCGGTCGCCACCGCCGTGGCCCTGCGTTGGGACGCCCGCCGGCCTGCCACGATGCCACCGGCCACGCACGGTGACCGGTCGGGCGCGGTGGACGGTATCGTCCCGCCCGCTGACGCGAACCGCTGAGCGGCCGGGCCATTGGGTATTTTCGAACAGTGACCGACACCTCGCCCGGCGCCCTGCGGCTGCCCATCGTGCCCGGTCTAACCGATTTGCAGGCATTTGCCCGGGGTGGCTATGCCACCGTGTACCGGGCCACCCAGATCTCCGTCGGGCGCGAGGTCGCGGTCAAGGTGGAGAACCGCACCCTGGACAACGACCGGGACCAGGCCCGGTTCCTGCGCGAGGCCCGGGCGGCCGGGAGGATGTCGTCGCACCCGCACGTGGTGGACCTGTTCGACGTCGGGGTCACCGTCGACCGGCACCCCTATCTGATCATGGAGCTGTGCGACGGGTCGTACGCCGAGCGGATGCGCACCTCGCCGCTGGGCCCGGCGGAGACCCGCGACCTCGGTGTGAAGATCGCCGACGCGCTGGCCCACTCGCACGCCAACGGGGTGCTGCACCGCGACGTCAAGCCGGCGAACATCCTGCACTCCCACTTCAACCCGGCGGTGCTGGCCGACTTCGGGCTCGCCGTGCTGGCCGAGGTTCGTGACGCGTCGGTCACCCTGGAGGTGCTCACCCCCGCGTACGCGCCGCCGGAGATGTTCAACCACAGCCCGCCGTCGCCCGCGGTCGACGTGTACGCCCTCTGCGCCACCCTCTACGCCGTGATGCACGGTCGCCCGCCCCGCTGGCAGTCCGAGCGCAATCCCAGCCTGGTCACCGTGCTGGAGTTGTTCCACCAGCCGATCCCCGGGCTGCCCGGAGCGCCGGAGGAACTGCTCGACGTGCTCCGGGCGGGCATGGCGAACGACCCGGGCGCCCGCCCGTCCGCGGTGGAGCTGCGCGGCCTGCTCGCCGCCCTGCCGCTGGACCCGGTCAGCGCGCCGGTCAGCGGGGCTCCCGTGTACGGCGGCCCATCCTCGGGCGGCCCGTCCGGCCCGACGACCGGCACCAGCACCGGCAGCCCCTCCACCTCGGGCGGCCTGTACGGCACCAGCCGGCCGGGCCGGCCCGCCCAGCGTCCCCCGGTCGAGGACGACCACCCCACCGTGTCGACGACGTCCGGCCGGCGCTGGCGGCGGCGCTGGTTCCTCGGCGGGGCCGGGGCACTCGCGCTGGCCGCGTCGGCCGGCGGCGGCGCCTGGGTGGCCGGTGGCGCCCCGGCCGTCTTGACGCCCACGCCGGTCGCCAGCGCGGTCGCCACGTCGGCGATCGGGCCGTGGGGCGCGCTGCCGGGCTGCGTGCCGGGTTCGCCGGGAACCGGCGGGCTGCCGACGGGCGCGCGGTGCGTCGCCGAGCTGGAGTGCTTCGGGCCGGTGCGTCTGGTGCGCGGCACCCGGGCCGAGGCCCCCCGGCTGCCCTGCGACGGCCGGCACACCTGGGAGACCTACGCGGCCGGCGAGCTGCCCGCCACCCTGGCCGGCGCGGGACACGCCCAGGTCAGCGCCGACCCGGCCGTGCGGCGGGTCTGCAACCCGATGACGTTCCGGCTGACCAGCGGCATCGCGTCCACCAGCGGCTGGCACCTGGAGGTGCTGCCGCCGGAGGAAGCGGACACCGACCGGACGTACCGCTGCCTGGCCGGACGCGGCGTCGACGGGCTCGACGAGCCGACCCTCACCGGTCGCTGACCCCGCCCGGGTGCCGGCGGCGTTCCTGGACCGCCCGGAGCGCGCTCCGGCTGTCCAGGGCCTCCAGCGTGTCCGCGTCGACGCCGCCCAGGCCGGCGATCCCCGGGGTCGGCCACTCCGCCGGCCCGTCGCCCGTGCGCTCGAGGGCCTCCTCGCGGCGCTGCCGCGCCTCGGTCACCAACACCCCGGCGACCATCACCAGCAGGACGCAGAGCAGGGCGAGCACCACCGCCAGGATGCTGCGCGGACGCCACCAGGCCAGGGTCACCAGCAGGGCGAGCGCCGCGACCGAGGCGGCGACCGCCCCGGCGAGCGCGTCGGGCCGAGGAATTCGGGTCACCCGTCAAGGATGGCGCAGCCGACGCGTGTGTCAACCACGAATGATCCGTTACAGCAGTCGGGGAAATGACCCTTTCCTGGGCCTTTCATGGGCGGTAGTTCCGGGCTCGGTTTCCTAGAGTGACGGAGGTCGAGCTTTCTCGACGCGTCCTGTTTCCCACCGGAAGGCAACCGCATGCCACGGAGAACCCGGTCCCTGGCCGCAGCAGGAATCGCCGGCGTCGTCCTCGCCGGAACGGCGCTCGCGCCCGCCTCGGCGGCGCCGACCACCACCGGCTGGGGTCGTCCGGCCACGTCGGACCGAACCGACCCGGTCGAGGCCCGGCGGGTCGACCGCGTGCCCACCCCGAAGCTCGACTGGTACGCCTGCTACGACTACGCCGAGTGCGCCACCGTCGACCTGCCGCGCGACTACGACGCCCCGACCGGCGCCACCACCGAGATCGCGGTGCTGCGGGTCAAGGCCCGCGACCAGCAACGCCGGATCGGTAGCCTCTTCGTCAACCCGGGTGGCCCCGGCGGCTCCGGGACGGACATCGCGCTCGCCGCGCCGTACTTCCTCGGCGACGACCTGCTGGACCGGTTCGACATCGTCGGCGTCGACCCGCGCGGCGTCGCGGCCAGCCAGAACGTCCGGTGCTTCCCGTCGGTCAAGGAGCAGACCAAGGCGTACGCGGGGCTGAACGTGGCCTTCCCGTGGACGAAGGCCGAGGAGAAGGCGTACGTCGCCGCGTCGAAGGCGGTCGGCAAGGGCTGTTCCACCACCGGCAGGCCGCTGACCGGCGCGATGTCCACGGCCGAGGTCGCCCGGGACATGGACGTGCTGCGGCGGGCGGTCGGCGACCCGAAGCTGACCTACCTCGGCTTCAGCTACGGCACCGCCCTGGGCCAGTACTACGCCAACATGTTCCCCGACCGGGTCCGCGCCCTGGTCGTCGACGGCGTGCTCAACCCGAACGCCTGGGTCGGGCAGGGCAAGGCCCGCAACCAGCTCCAGGAGAACCGGCTGCGCAGCGCCGACGGCGCGTACGCGGCGCTGCGCGAGATCCTGGTGCGCTGCGACCAGGCCGGTACGGCGGCCTGCCCGCTCGCGGCCGGCGACCCGGTCGCCTCGTTCGAGCTGGTGGCGAAGCGCCTGCGCAAGAAGCCGGTGGTGCTCACCGACCCGGACACCGGGGAGACGTTCACGGTCGGCTACGCCGACTTCGTCGGGGCCGCGCTGAACGCCCTCTACAGCCCGTCCGGCTACGAGGACATCGTCGCGATCATTGCCGAACTGCTGGTGCTCACCGACCCCGCGTCGGCCACCGCCGCCCGCCGCGCCGAGGCCCGGACGGCGATCGCCCGGCGTGCCGCCACCGCCCGCCAGCAGGTGCGCAGAGGGTACGACTTCCCGTACAACAACGGCCTGGAGACGTTCCTCGGGGTGGACTGCACCGACGCGTACCACCCGAAGGACGCCGGTGCCTGGCCGGCGCTGGCCGCCAAGGAGGACGAGCGGGCCCCGTACTTCGGCCGGGCCTGGGCCTGGGCCACCGCGTCGTGCGCCCGCAACACCTGGACGGTCCGTGACGAGGACGCCTACACCGGCCCGTTCACCAGGCGGACCAGCGCCCCGGTGCTGGTGGTCGGCAACTACTGGGACCCGGCGACCAACTACCAGGGCGCGGTGGGCTCGGCGGCGCTGCTGCCGAACAGCCGCCTGCTCAGCAGCGACAGTTGGGGGCACACCGCGTACGGCACCTCGGCGTGCGCGACCGGCGCGATCGACGCCTACCTGATCAGGGGGACCCTGCCGGCCAAGGGCAAGGTCTGCGTCGGTGACATCCAGCCGTTCGTGGAGCAACCCGGGGAGGCGGCGGCCGAGCGGGCCCCGGCTTCCAAGAGCGCCCTGGCCAACCGGGGCACCCCGGCCCGGGGCGAGCCGAAGCGGCTGCCGCCGGTGGTGGCCCCGCTGCCCGGGATCGGCTCGCTGACCGTCCGTTGAGGACAACCGGGGGTACGGCGGCGATCGGGCGTCCGTCGTACCCCCGGGCCTGGCCGCGCGGATGACCACGTGGATGGACGTGAGCCGCTACTCTCGGTGTCCCGCAGGTGCACCCGTCAGCGAGGTCGCCGATGAAAATGTTCCTCAGCCGGTCCCGGGTCCGCTCGGTCGCCACCACCCTGGCGGTCGCGCTGACCCTGACCCTTGCCGCTGCCGCCGGTTGCGACAGCCGGCAGGAGCCGCAGATCCCGTCCGTGAAGGAGACGCTGAGCAAGACGCACATCTACGGCCAGCCGACGCTGAAGATCGGCGTCTCCACCACCGGCCCGCTGATGGGCGAGCTGCACGGCGGCACCTACAGCGGGTTCGACGTCGAGATCGCCCGGTACATCGCCGCCCAGCTCGGCTACGAGGGCGACAAGCGGATCGAATGGGTGCCGGTGGCCACGGAGGACCGCATTCCCGCCCTCCAAGGTGGGGCGGTCGACCTGGTGGTCTCCACCTTCTCGATGACCGAGGAGCGCGAGAAGCTGGTCAGCTTCGCCGGGCCGTACCTGGTGACGACCCAGGAGGCGATGGTCCCGACCCGGCTGAAGGACAGCATCCACACCATCGAGGACCTGCGCGACCCCCGCTACAAGGTCTGCACCAGCGGCGGCTCGACCACCGAGGCCGAGCTGGGAAGGCACCAGATCAGGGTGTTCGTGGTCAAGCAGGTCGGCGACTGCATCGACGGAATCCTCGAGGGGCGCTACGACGCGGTCAGCTCGGACGAGACCATCCTCGCCGGCTTCCTCTCCAAGCACCCGAAAGACTTCACGATCATCGACATGCCCTTCGGCACCAGCGAGCAGATCGGCGTCGGGGTGCCGATCAGCGACCCGGCGCTGCGCGACCTCGTCGCGTTCTTCCTCGACAAGAGCTACCAACAGGGGCGTAAGGGGCTGAGCAGCCCCTGGCTCACCGCGTACCACCAGACCCTCGGGCCGTGGCTGAGGGCGCCCAAGGTCCAGCCCCCGCCGCTGAAGGTGCCGGAGCTGGTGGACTTCGATGACAAGGCGCCCCGGTAATGACCGCCCCGCCCGTCACCGACGCCGACGTGGACGCCGGAACGCCGACGTCCCGGCCCGGTGAGGCGCGGCACCTGGACGAGCGCCGGGCCCGGGCCAGCCAGTCGTTCTGGACGGCAGTGGTGGCCGTGCCCGCCGTCTTCTCGGTGCTCCGGCTCGGCGTGGAGGCCGGCGGGGAGCTCCAGACCACCCTGCTGCTGGTCGCCAACGTCGGGCCGGTCAACCTGCTCGCCGGCTTCCTCACCACGGCTGCCCGGCTGCTCTCCACCGGCCTGGTCGCGGTGTTCGCCCTCGGCGCGGTCCTCGGGGTCAGCGTGGACCGGCTGCCCGGGTACCGCCGCCCGCTCTTCGCCCGCTGGGCGGACATCACCCCGGCCTGGTTCGTGGTGGCCAGCTTCCTGCTCGCCCTGATCACCTGGCCGCTGCTCTACCTGCCGCTGCTGCTGCCCGCGTTCGCCGCCGCGTTCCAGCTCCGCCCGGATCGGCTGCACGACCTGCGCGCGGCCCGGGTGCTGATCGTCGCGGCCCTGCTCGGCGGGTACATTTTCCTGCTGACGCCGACCCTGCTCGACGCCTGGCAGCAGCGGGAACAACTGGTCATGGCGCTGCTCGTCGTCCCGCCGGTGCTCGCGCTCGGCATCGCCGGGCCGCTGCCCGGGGCGGTGATCCGGCCGCTGGCCTCGGCCACCGAGGCCGCCGTGCTGGCCATGCTGGTGTGGGCGGCGCTGCCGGTGATCAGCACGCCGGTGCTGCCGCTGACCGTCAGCACCGTGCAGACCGAGTCCGGCATGATGGAGGACGTGCGCGGCCACGTGGTCGTCGTCGACGACGTGAACATGGTGCTGCTCCAGGAACAGGGCGGCGTGCGGTACGTGCCGATCGACCAGGTGAAGGCGCAGGTGCTCTGCCCGAGCGAGGAGGAACTGCCCCGGCACCGGCTGCGGGTGCACGACTTCCACGTGGAGGACTCGCTGCTGGAGGGGCTCGGACGCCGGGTCCGCCCGCTGCACCGCATCGACGCCGCCTGCCGCGCGACGGGCTGACTTTTCCGTCGGTCAGCGCTCGGCGACGGCGTCCGGCAACACGCCCTCCGCGAGTAGGCTCTCCCCGATAAGGCAGGCGTACTCGGCGGCGTCGGCCAGTTCGTCGGCGATCTCCGGGCTGGCCGAGGCAACCGCTGCGGACAGCAGCACGTCGACCGGCGTCGGGCCGGCCAGCCAGCGTCGCATCGACTCCTGCGCGTCGCCGCGCAGGGAGCTGCCGTACGCCCAGTCGCTGATGACGTCGGCCAGGTGCCGGGCGGCGGCCTCCCCCGGGACGCCCGCGAACTCGGCCAGGTACGGCCCGATGTCGACCCCCAGCTCCGCGACCGCGTCCAGCAGGTCCTGAGCGGGCGGGGCGGACGGGTACCCGCCGAGGGTCCGGCACCACCAGACGCGCACGAAGTGCTCGACCGCGTCCCGCTCCGCGGCCGGCCAGTTCTGCCACCGGCCGCTGATCCGGCGGGTCACTCTGTCCGGCCAGAGCCAGTGCTCCATCTCGCCGGTCGCGTACGCCTCCAGCAGCCGGGGCAGCAGGTGCGGGAACTCCGTCTCGTCCCCCCAGGTGCCCGGGTTCATCAGGTAGGTGCCGAGCTGCTCCGGGGTCAGCTTCCGCAGCGGCGTACGCGCGAACAGCGCCACCTCGGCCGGATCCACGCAGTGCTCACAGGCGCTCATGTCGGCGGGCAACGAATGGTGGGCGAAGGCGCCATACAACCGCTCCACGGCCCTCTGGAACTCGAAATCCCCCCACACCGCCCCAGTATCCCGGCCCGGTCAACGCGAATCTTGGAACGAAATGGCCCCTCCAGGGGCCGCTTCCTTCCGAGATCTCGATCGTCCCGATCTTGACCGCCGTCGGCGGTGCTGGGTGACTCGCGGTGGACGTGGCACGATTTCGCAGGTGACCAGCAGACCCACCGCCGCGCAGCACCTGCTCGACCTCGCGCGGCTGCGCCGCGTCCGCGACCGGATCGACCGGGAGTACGCGCAGCCGCTGGACGTCGAGGCGCTCGCCCGGGGCGCGCACATCTCGGCCGGGCACCTCAGTCGCGAGTTCCGGCTCGCCTACGGTGAGTCGCCGTACAGCTATCTGATGACGCGGCGGATCGAGCGCGCGATGGCGCTGCTGCGTCGCGGCGACCTCAGCGTCACCGAGGTCTGCTTCGCGGTCGGCTGCGCGTCGCTGGGCACCTTCAGCACCCGCTTCACCGAGCTGGTCGGCGTGCCGCCCAGCGTCTACCGCCGCGAGGCGGAGCGCACCACGGCGGGCATCCCGTCGTGCGTGGCGAAACAGGTGACCAGACCGATCAGGAATCGAGAAGCGCAGGTCACGGCGCTGAACCTAGCCTGATTGCCATGGACATCACCATTCACACGACCTTCCTGCCGCACGTCGACCCGGACGCCTCCCTGGCCTTCTACCGCGACACCCTCGGCTTCGAGGTCCGCAACGACGTCGGCGGCGGCAAGATGCGCTGGATCACGGTCGGCCCCGTTGGCCAGCCCGGCACGTCCATCCTCCTGGCCCCGCCGGCCACCGACCCCGGCATCACCGACGACGAGCGCCGCACCATCGCCGAGATGATGGCCAAGGGCACGTACGGCTGGATCCTGCTGGCCACCCCCGACCTCGACGGCACCTTCGAGAAGCTGCAGGCCGGCGACGCCGAGGTCGTCCAGGAGCCGACCGAGCAGCCGTACGGGACCCGCGACTGCGCCTTCCGCGACCCCGCCGGCAACCTGATCCGCATCCAGGAGACGCGCTAGCCGTACGGCGATCGCGCAGTCCCGACCTGCGTGGACGGCACGGTGAAGGAGCCCGCACCAGACGTCGGTGGCCGCCGGCCTGGCGGCCACCGAGGTTCCGCTCGGGCTCCTTCGGCGGCTCCGGTCAGCCGTTCTTGCTGACCGGAGCGCTACCCACCACGTACCTGGTGCCGACCTCGACGCTGTTGGGGATCTCGCGGCTGGTCTGCGAGTCGCAGTTGACGATGTTCCAGTGCAGGTGAGGGCCGGTTACGTTGCCGGTCGCCCCGGACGATCCGATCCGCTGCCCCTGCGCTACGCGGTCACCGGTATTGATGATGGTGGCACTCAGGTGTGCGTACTGCGAGCATCGGTTGTTGCCGTGGTCGACGAGTGCCATGATCCCGCCGCCGCCCGCCCAGCCCTCGAAGCGGATGGTGCCCGCGGCGGACGCGAGGATCGGCACGCCAACCGGCATGCCGAAGTCGATGGCGTGCCGGTTGTAGGCATCGTTGTGGGAGAAGCTGCTGCCCGCCGCCTGGGTGATCGTGTAGGCACGTCCGGCGGGGAACGGCAGCTTGAACTGGGCGGAACTCCCGCAGAGCGGGACGACGGGACCGTTCGATCCGGTCTCCAGGAATGCGTCGGTGACCCACCCGCCGCCCGAGAGTCGGTCCCAGATGTTGGTGACACCGCCGATGCCCTCGACGGCATCCCCTCGGACGTAGCAGGTGATGGTGACGACGGTGCCGTTGGCGAGGCTGCCGGTCACCGCCCCGCTCAACGCCGGGGCGTTACGGATGTTCAGCGGGAGCCCACTGGGCACAGACACCCTGACCTGGGCGGCGGCATGTGCCGGTACGGGAGACAGGGCTATGGCCAGACAGGAAACCACGGCAGTGACCAGGATCTGCGTTAAGCGGCGCAGGGAACTCACCTCCGACGAGCCCACCGAGGCAGGCAATCGACGATCATCGACAGGGGGATGGTATAGATCGATAGCGGTCAGGTCGAGGGGGTCGAGGCCCAGGTCGTGCGGGGCAAAGTGCCCGGTCTGTGTCTACGGAGGGGTCGCACCACAACGTTTGATAGGGCGTGACGTTCGAGGAGTACGCCTTCGCCCGCAGCCCGGCGCTGATGCGACTGGCCCGTCTGCTCACGGGTGATGAGCACCGGGCTGAGGACCTCGTCCAAGAGGCTCTCGCCAGGGCGTATGCCCGCTGGGGGCGGATTTCTCGGCTGGATCGACCCGACATGTACGTCCGCCGGATGGCGGACGGTCTGACGGTGCTGGGCGGGTACCGGGCGGCCAACAACATGGACGACGCCAACACCTGTTGACGCGAGGAGCGGACCGGTCAGGAATCAAGAAGCGTGGGTCGTCGTGCCGCGCCTAGCGTGATGGCCATGGGCATCACCATTCACACGAGCTTCCTTCCGCCCGATGATCAGAGGAGATTCCGTTGAGCTGGAACAAGTGGGTTCGACAGATCCACCGCTGGCTGTCCATCGCCTTCACGGTTACCGTGATCATCGGCTTCGTCGCGGCGAGCGGGGCGCTGCCCGACTGGACGTTCTACCTGCCGCTGCTTCCGCTCGCCCTGCTGATCTTCACCGGCCTGTACATGTTCGTGCTCCCGTACGCCGCCAAGCGGCGCGGCGGGCGAGGCACGGTGTCGAGGCCAGCCGCATCGTGACGTGCCGGCCGCCGACGTCGAATGGCGGCTCGGGATGTCCTGCCCGTGCGTGCTCCTGAGTCAGAACGGGAACCGGTCGGTTCACGGCCGAGCCGGCCGGTCAGTGGCAGAGCACCGCCACGTTGACGAAGAGGCCGCACGAGGCGATCGTCGTCAACGTGATCGCGCCGGCCGCCCGGAGTGCGAAGTCGGCGCGACCGCGTCCGCGCCGGGTGATCGACAACGTCTGTTCCAGGACGACCAGGACCAGCCAGCCGAACAGCAGGACCATCAGGTAGAAGTCCCAGGCGGGGTTCGCGAACGCGCTCGCGTTGCCGTTTCCGCCGTAGTTGGGGCAGTCCTCGTACCGGGTGATCGGCTGGAGGACCGCCAGCAACGCGAGGAAGAAGGCGCCGCCGAGGAGACAGACCCGGAAACCGCTGAGACGGGCGGGCCGCTGGCGGTCTTCGACCATCATCAGCTCAGCCTAGTGCGGGCCGGAGTTTGGCAAATGTTGGAGTTTGCTGTCACAGCAAACTCGCGCTAGAAGCAAACTCGATGGCGCGAGGAGGCGGATCCGGGCGGTCTCGGTCGTCGTACCGCAACGGTTGGTGGTTGGAGGACCAACCCCGCCGGCCGTACGAAGATCGACCGTTGCGCCACCGCGTCGCCCTTGGCGTTGAGCTGGTAGCCGTCGAGCCAGATCCAACCGTCGTAGAGGATCCAGTCCTTGTGCACCCTGCAGGCGCCGTGATCGGGCTGAGGGGTCCACTGTGCATGGCTCGCCTGGTCGAACTACATGTGTCATCATCTCCGGTGAATCGGTGACGATCAGTTCGATGGGGGAGACGCATGCGGTTGATGAGGCTCTGTGTCGCCGTGCTCGGCGCGTTCGTCCTCGCCTTCACCTCGGCGGCCCCGGCCTCGGCGGCCACCACGGCAACACACGACCTCTGGGTCTGGAACGTCGCGGGCTGGACCATGCACCGGGCCTCGACCACCGACGGCCTCATTCCGGCCCTGACCGGCTCGATCCGCACCCGGGGTGCCGACTTCGTCGGCCTCAACGAGCTCTGCTACCAGCAGTACCAGGCGATCGTCGCCGACCTCAGGGCCTCCGGCTGGCCGCAGGACTCCACAAACTTCGCCCGCTTCGAGTCGTCCCGCGACACGGTCTGCAACGGGCAGGCGTTCGGCAACGCCATCTTCAGCAAGGCGCCGCTCGGTGCGGCGAACCGCTACACGTTGCCGTCGGACGGCAGTGCCGAGCGGCGGACCCTGCTCTGCGCCCCGCTGTCCGCCCGCCCGCACCTGCGGTTCTGCGCCACGCACATCACGCCGTCGAACACGGTCATCAACGGCACGGCGATCAACGTCCAGCAGTTGAACTCGGTGCGCAGCCGGCTGGAGGCCTTCGCGGCGAACGGTGACACGGTGCTCACCGCCGGGGACTTCAACGCCCAGCCCCACTACGGCCGGCTGAACAACTGGTACGCGCCAAGTCTCAACGTGGCCAACAACGCCAGCAACACCGGCTTCTACCGGGAGCTGGACGACCTGGAATCCCGCTGCGTCGGCTACGGCGAGACCACCGTCGGGGCCGGCAACACCGGCGGGCCGTGCGGCCTCGGCAACAAGATCGACTTGATCTTCGTACGGGAGAACCGGCTCGCGGGCAGCTACACCGCCGACTCGCTGGCCATTCCGACCACCTGCACGATCGGCGCCTGCTCGGATCACCGCGTGGTGGTTGGCACGGTGACGGTCAGCATCAACTGAGCACGGCCGTGTCCTGCTGACCCGGCACACTAGGCTCGCGCAACGGATTTGCGCGGTCCCGGGCGGTGTGCGGGGAGTGGCTGCGTTTGGACGATCAAGCCCGCCGGCTGTACGAAGATCGACCGTTGCGCCACCGCGTCGCCCTCGGCGTTGAGCTGGTAGCCGTCGAGCCAAATCCAGTGGTCGTAGGTGACGCGACCCACTGGGCGAACCGGCGGTGCGTGGTGCGCCAGTGCACCGGGAACGAACCGGGCAGCTTGCGCCGGGAGCAGCCGGACTCCAACACGTACAGAATCGCCGCGAGCGTCGCCCGATCATCGCTACGGGACCGCCCACCACCTTGATGCCTTTCCGGATGCGGGGGCAGCAACGGCTGCGCGAGGTGCCACAACGCGTCCGGGCAGTACTTCTCCACAAACCACACCCAGTCAACGAACGACCTTGCACTTCAACAACCCCAACTGACACACGGTCTATGGCGGGATAGCGAGGAGGATAACGGCGTAGGGTCAGCGGGCGGGGACGATGGGGCCGCGGTGCAGCCAGTTGATGAGGTCGGGCTCGGCCAGCTTCGCGACCCGATCCTCGTATCGTCGCAGGTCATCTTCGTCGAGCAGGTTCCGCCACTGGCCGCTGACACCCTGGTTGAAGAACCGCTTCGGATCGCTCCACATCGCCGCGACCGGGGTCAGGGCCTCCGCCCGGCCGCGCATCGAGTCGAATGTCGCTGCCCGCACCAGATCCGGCCACCGCGACTCCGGCACCTCGATTCCGAGGTGCCCGGCGAGGAACCTCATCTGGCCTTCAAGATCTGACTTCAGATCGTCGTAGTGCAGCAGCAGCACGTTGGGCCGCTCCCGCTCGGCCCAGAACCCCGACAGGTGGTGCAGCATCGACGGCAGGCCCACCTGCACATTGGTGTCCTCCAGCCAGGCCCAGAACCGGTTGTACGCGGACTCCGCAGGCGCCGTAGCCGTACCGGCGGGCTCCTGCGCCGGGTTACCGCCGGCCGCCAGCATCGCGTCGAAGGCCTCCTGGGCGACGTTCTGGGAATGGGCGTCCCAGGAGATCGCGACGTCCCGCGGATCCCGACCGACCGCGACGTAGGTCACCCCATCATGGATGGGCAGCCCGTCGAAGGGCGTATGAGTCTTGATGAAACGGCGATGCCGTTGCGCCTCGTAGAACGCGAAGATGTCGTCCCGGCTGCGAGTCAACATGTCGAGCCAGTAGGTGACGTCGTCCAGCCGTGCCGGCAGCTCCGGTGTCTGAAAGATCAGCAAGGCGCAGATCGTCTGGGTCCACGTCGTCCCGCACTTTGCGGGGGTCGAAACCACGATGTCACCTTCGCGGAGCGGAAAACCCTCCCACCGTCCGCTGTCCATGAGCTCGTTCTGGTACCGAGCCGTCGGTTGGCGCAACGGTCCTCCCCGCTTTCCGTTGGTCCATCCATAGTCGACTTAACCTATCGAACCGGGCGACCGTCGACCAGCCTGCGGGCCGATTCGAAGATCCCGGCACCCTCGTACGCCTTCGTCGCGCTCTCTGGTGCGATCGGGCTGCAGTAGCAACACCGGCTTCTACCGGGAGTTGGACGACCTGGACTCCCGCTGCGTCGGCTACGGCGAGACCACCGTCGCGGACGGCAGCACCGGCGGGCCGTGCGGCCTCGGCAACAAGATTGACTTGATCTTCGTACGGGAGAACCGGCTCGCGGGCAGTTACACCGCCGACTCGCTGGTCATTCCGACCACCTGCACGATCGGCGCCTGCTCGGATCACCGCGTGGTGACTGGCACGGTGACGGTCAGCATCAACTGAGCATCCTCGCCCCGCCCACGCCTCTACACGGCTGTGTTCATGGCGAGCGCGGTGGAGAGGCTGAGCATGGCCGTGTCCCTGCTGACCCGGGCACACTAAAGGATGTCTCGTAACTCGTTGAAGGCGTTGCCTGACAACGGTGCTGGCGTCACCCCGCGAGGATGATGTTGTGGAGGTGGGCGATGCCAGCAGCGGTGTCGGTCAATGTGTGGGCGGCGCGGCGGTAGTCGCGCAGGATCTTGAAGCATTTCATGCGGGCCAGGGCGTGTTCGACCTGTGCTCGGACGGTGCGGTGTTGTTTGTTCAGGTCTGTCTTCCACTCGGGTAGCTCGCTGCCGTGGGCGGGTTTGCGGTACGGGATGATCACCTCGGGGTTGCCGCGGTAGGCGCCGTCGGCCATGACCGTGTGTCCGGCCAGTTTCTGGTCGATGCCGCTGGTGCGGTAGACGATGGTGTCGTTGCGGTTTCCGGGTTGCGGATCGCCGAGGGCGACGACGAGGTGGGTGTGGGCGCTGATGGCGACCTGCAGGTTCGTCGAGTACCGGTAGTTCTTGCTCGGGGCGGCCAGGCGGTGGTCCCGGGTGGGGATGAGGGTGCCATCAACGATGCTGATCTCGTCTACCCGACGCCGCCGCACCGGTGCCAGGGCCAGGAGGGGGCCGAGGGTGTCGATGACCCTGTGCGCGGCAGAGTGCGACACCCCGAACAGCGGGCCGATCTGGCGCATGGTCAGGTTCGTGCGCCAGTAGGCGGCCACCAGCAACACCCGGTCGGCGAGGTCGAGAGACCACTGCCGGCCGGGCCGGCCGTCAGCGATGGCGTCTCCGCCACGCTCGGCGACCAGCCTGACCAGGCGGCGGAACTGGGCGGGCTGCAGCCCGGTGAACGGAAAGATCCACTCCGGGCGAGCCGCTGAGATCACCTGCACCACCACATGATCCACCATGGACCAGACACCGAGTTACGAGACGTCGCTTAGGCTCGCGCAACGGATCTGCGCGGTCCCGGGCGGTGTACCGGGAGTGGCTGCGTTTGGACGATCAAGCCCGCCGGCTGTACGAAGATCGACCGTTGCGCGACCGCGTCGCCCTTGGCGTTGAGCTGGTACCCGTTGAGCCAGATCCAGTGGTCGTAGGTGATCCAGTCCTTGTGTACCCGGATCAGCCGGAAGAAGATCGGCTGAACGAACTGCGGGCTCGCCGCCCGGGTCACGTGGAAGACCATTCCGGCCCGGAACTCGATCACGCCAGCCACCCGAGGAACCGGCGTTCGAGCGCGATGGGCGGGGCCCAGCTCATGTCCTGGGTCGCGGCGGTGAGATACGACTGCATGTAGACCGCCAGGGCGAGCGGCGAGGCCGCGTACTCCGCCCGCAGTTCGCGGCGGCGGGTGGCGCAGGGCCAGGGGGCGGCGCAGCCACCGCAGAGCCAGATGGGCAGGACGGGGCCGTGTGCGGTCACTGGCCCTCACCCGGCCAGTGGCCCCGGTTGATCGGGACCTTGTGTCTATGCCGGCAGGGCAGCTCGTTGCCGCACTTGCAGACGTACCGCCACCTGATCCACGACCACACCGGCTTGTGCCGGCGGGCGAGGGTCATCGCGACGGCGGTCAGGTACTGGCCGTAGGTGACGCGTCTGCCCATCCAAGCCTCCCGCGTGAGGGGACGTGGCAGCCGGGCCACGCACGGTCATCCGACCGCCACATCCAGCAACACCGTCCCACGCACGGCAGTAATCCGCAATATGCGGACTACCGATTCCGGTTGGCGTGTTGCGAACGGAATTCTCGTCGCTAAGTGGCAAGATGGCGGCCATGCCCCCACGTCAGAGCCCCACTGTCAGACGCCGACGGCTGGCAATGACCCTGCGACAGCTCCGAGACCGGGCCGGCATCACGTCGGCGGAAGCGGCCCGGCGGGTTGACCATGATGCGAGTTGGTTGAGCCGGATCGAGACAGCCGAGGTCAGGCCGCATCCCAACGACGTGCGGGCGCTACTGACTCTCTACGGAGTGGAGGGTGACCAGGCGGAGGCTGTTATCGCGGTAGCCCGCCAGGCGAAGCAGCGCGGGTGGTGGCAGCGGTACAGCGACGTCCTGCCCGACTGGTTCGCGGCCTACGTCGGGATGGAATCGGAGGTGTCCGCGCTGCGCATCTACGAGTGCCAGATGGTGCACGGGCTGCTCCAGACGGAGGACTACGCCCGCGCCGTCTTCCAAGGCGCTCCCGTGCCGATGCGCGAGGAAGAGGTGGAACGGCAAGTCGCGCTGCGGATGGAACGGCAAGACATCCTCGGCGGTGAGGATCGGCCGGTGCTACGGGTAGTCCTTGATGAGGGCGCGGTTCGCCGCGGGGTCGGGGGGCCGAAGGTGCTGCATGCGCAGATCATGCAGCTCGTCGAGCACTCCACCCGTACCCGCGTTCGGCTCCAACTCCTGCCGTTCGGGGCGGGCACAGGCTTCGACGGCAGCTTCGCCATCCTCGACTTTCCGCACATGCCTGAGCCGTACCCGGACGCCGCCGAGGACCGCCTGGTCTACATCGACACCCTCACGGGGGCGCTGTACCTGGAGCGATCGGCCGAGGTCGCCGCGTACACCACAGCATTCGAGCAGCTCTGTGCTCTCGCTCTTTCGCCCGCAGCCACTCGGGATACGCTTCGTGCGATCGCCCAGGAGTTGGCCGCGTAGTAAAGAGGGTGTGGCGTGGACGTATCTCGCGCAGAGTGGCACAAGAGCACGCGCTCTGGATCGTCTGGTAGCTGCATCGAGGTGGCTGGCAACCTGCCCAAGATCATGGTCCGAGACAGCAAGGACCGGCATGGCTCCATGTTGTCCTTTACCGCAGGCCCGTGGGCCAGCTTTGTCCGGGATGTAAAGGCTGGCAGGTTCGACACCTGAGTGCGTGCTGATGACGCCAGTGTGTAGAGGCATGCGTGGATCTACGGCCAGCGGCCAATGGGAGGGCCCGGCAGGTCACAGAGGGTGAGGAGGGTCTGTGCGGCCGGTACCGCAAGTTGTCGAACCAAATCGCCCGCTCCTGGCCGTTGTCCTCCGGCAGCGACAAGGTCAGCGACCTGCGTCGTAGGCATGCCCGATTCTACGTAGAGGTCCGGGTATCGACGAGCAAGATTGATGCCCAGAAGCGCCAGACCGCCGGCAAGCCCGTATCCGACGAGACCCAGCGGAAGCTGTCGGCGCTGGTGGCATCGTCGACGGCCTCTGGCTTCGATCAAGCGGCTGCTGGTGCGATACAAGTACCCGCCGGACAAGCAGCCCGAGGCAATCCGCCTGGTCCTCGTGCAGATGGAGGCACTGGAACAGCGCTCTGTTGTACAAAGGACCGCGGGCTGACCAGGGGCCGCTTTTAGGGGATTGACGTGTGGGCGACGATGGGTTGATGACCGGACGGCGAGCAGTACTCGCGGTGACCTTCCTACTTCTGACGGGCATGGGGGGAATCTTGGCGACCATGACATGGCAGCAGGCCGGCCAGTGGGCATCGGTCGCTTCGGGTATGGCTGGGCTGGCTGCGGTCGGAGTAGCGATCTGGGCAGCGCTGCCTGGTTCGAAATTCGGGGCGCGGGCCTCGCGTACGGGTACGGCGACTGTGCGGGGCCTCGGTATGGCCAACACGGGCATCATGGGCCCGGCCTCGAACCTGGCCGAACCGGCCGTCGCTGAACACACCGGTGCGGCTGAAGTTGGTGAGGGCGAGGCGAACACTGCCATCCGACGTCTCTGAGTTGGCCGCAGCGATAGGAAGGACCACGATGCTGGGTGGGCCGAAGGCACGGGTGGACGCCAGCGGATCGGCGACCACTACCTACGGCGTGGCCAACACCGGGATTATCCAAGGTGATGTCAGCATGACTGTGGTACTGCCGGTGCGCTCGGCGTATCGGCAGCAGGTGCAGCGCATCGCCCCGAGTCGGTTGCAGGGCCGTGAGCAGGAGCTGAACGAGCTGGCTGAATTCTGCATTGGCGACCACGAGCGCTCATACATGTGGTGGCGGGCACCGGCGTGGGCGGGCAAGTCAGCGCTAATGTCCTGGTTTGTGCTGTACCCACCGCCCGGCATCCGGGTGGTGTCGTTCTTCGTCACCGCCCGCCTAGCCAGCCAAAACGACCGGGGTGCGTTCACCGATGTGCTGCTAGAGCAACTGCTCGACCTGCTCGACCAACCGCTGCCGGCGTACCTGACGGAGGCCACCCGCGAAGCACACCTGCTGGGCTTGCTCGAACAGGCCGCGATGGAATGCCAGCAGCATGGTGAGCGGCTGGTGCTGCTCGTTGACGGCCTAGACGAGGACACGGGTACCGACACACACAGCATCGCCGCGATGCTGCCCGCCCGGCCGCCGATGGGTATGCGTGTGATCGTGGCGGGACGGCTCAACCCGCCCGTACCATCAGAGGTGTCCATAGATCATCCGCTTCACGATGCGGCAATCGTGCGAAATCTTGCGTCCTCCCCATACGCGGCAGCGGTGCGCCGCGATGCGGAACGCGAACTTAGGCGCCTTTTGACTGGCAGCGAGTCCGAGCAGGATCTGCTCGGACTGATCACTGTCGCTGGTGGAGGGCTGTCGGTAGGAGATTTAGCCGAGTTGATGAACTGCCGGCAGTGGCAGGTTGAAGAGCATTTGGGTGCTGTACCAGGACGTACCTTTGACTGCCGCCCAGGCCACTGGAACGCCAGCATGCAGGTGTACGTGCTCGGCCACGAAGAACTGCAGCGGCAAGCGACGCAACGGCTGGGTGACGGCCGGCTGCAGACCTATCGCCAGCGGCTGCACACCTGGGCCGACGACTACCACACCCAGGGCTGGCCGGTCGGAACACCGGAATACTTGCTGCGCGACTATCGCCACATGCTGCAGGCGTCTGAAGACCTGGCGAGGCTTATCGTCTGCGCGCTCGATGCGGCCCGCCACGACCGGATGCTCCAATACACGGGTGGTGATGTTGCGGCGATAGAGGAGATCAATGCCGTACAGGACGCGATCCTTGCTCAGGCCGAGCCGGACCTGCTTGCCATGTGTCAACTCGCCGTGCACCGCGAGAGTTTGATTCAACGCAATACCAATATCCCTCTCGCATTACCGAAGCTCAGGGCAATCTTGGGCGACGTCAGCAGGGCTGAGGCGATGGCCCAATCGATCACCGATGTGAATCACCGAGCGGTGGCAGTGGCACTCTTGGTGCCGACGGTAGCAGCGGCGGGTCATTATGATCGTGCCCAGGAGTTGGCCTGTTCAATTCCGTCGCCTCTGTTCATTGAATCGAGTCTCCAGGCGCAAACTCTTGCCGGATTGGTGGAGACGTTGGCGAGGGTCGGTGACTATACTCGGGCCGATAGTCTCACCCAAGATATTGATAGTCCATTTTGGCGCGATAAAGCGCACGCCGTGCTGGCGATCGAGCTGGCACGAGCGGGTCAGATTGGTATAGCTGAGAGTCGAATTCGAGTCATTTCCAATCCCTATTGGCAGGCGCAGGCGTTTGGTGTGCTGGCTCGCACGGTAGCGTCCGCTGGCGTCGCCGACCAGGCGGAGGCCCTAGCCGCCCATGCCGCAGAGGTTGCCCGCACCGTTGTCGATAGCGCTGATCGGGCGCTGGTGCTAGGATTGCTGATGCGGTTCGCCGCCGAAGAAGTTGACGTCGATCAATCAAGAGTCGAATCCTTGGCAGCAGCTGTAGAGAGCGAAATCAGATCGATTACTGATCCGCTTTCGCAGGTGATCACCCTGACTAAGCTGGTGCCATTGCTAATCAAAGCGGGGCGTCATGCTCGCATCAATCCCCTGCTAAGACAGGCGGAAGTCGTTGCTCGGGGGATAACCGAAGCGAGCAAGCGTGACGAGGCGTTGAGCGCGCTAGCGCCAGTCGTGGCGACTATCGGTGATCATGACAAGGCGGAGGAACTCGCCCGTTTAGTCGCCGGTTCGTATAGTCGAGCGAGTGCGCTGATTGCGCTAACATCAGCTCTGGTTGCTGAAGGTAATTACGATCGGGCTGAGGCATGCGCCCGTACGATTACAGATCCTCATAGGCAGGCGAAGGCATTGGGAAAGATCGTGCCAGCCCTTGCCAAGGCTGGCAAGCAGCAGCAGGCCAAAGAGATACCCCGGCGCGTTACGGATGTGGCGCATCGAGCAGAAGTGCTGACAGAATGGGCGCTGGCCCTAGCCGCAGACGGCGACCATGCCCGAGCGGCGACTCTTGCAGAGCAGGCGGAACATTTAGCCCGATCACGCAGTAATTTAAAGGAGCAAGCGGATGTGTTGAGCACGTTAGTTTCGGCACTGGCCGTAGCAGGTGATAATGGACGTGCTGCCGCCATTGGTGAACTGGCCGGCGCTCTGGCGAGGTCCATCACTAGCGATTCCAATCGGACGCAAGTCCTGAAGAGGCTGGTGCCGGTATTACTGTCGTCTGGTAATCATGATCTGGCGGAGAGCCTGGTTCGAGTTGCACCAAATTCTCGCGAACGCGTGACTATGTTGATAGAGGTGATGGTCGCGCTGGCTAATCGGGGGGACCGCAGCCGGGCCATGGGACTGGTTGAACAAATTGAAGCGGCGGTTGGTGCTATTACCGTTTCCTCCTCGCGTAGGATGGCACTGACGCAACTCATCACGCAGCTCGGCCAAATGGGTGAGTATGATCGCGCCTCAGTCTTGGTTGACTCCTTGGAGGAATCCTATTTACGCGAAAAGGCCTTGAACGGCCTTGTGCAAATAGCAGTCGACGTTGGTGAATATGGGAAGGCGGAGGCCTTGGCGAAATCATTGACCAGCGAGTCTAGTCAAGCTAATGCGCTGACCTCTCTGATGAAAGGGCTTGTCCGAGGGGGGCAGGTTGATCGCGCTGAGGTTATGGCATGCTCACTTAGAGGCACATACCGAGACAGAATTCTCGTTCAGTTGACAACGGAACTCGCAGATGTCGGGCGACATGATCGAGCAGATGCCGTTGCGCGATTAATCTCGAATCCAGATCGGCAGTCCCAGGCGCTGATTATGTTGGCGCAAAAAACGGAGCCACCACATGCGCGGTTGCTGATAGCCCAAGCGTTACGGCGTACATCTTGGGCGGATTCCTTGGAGGTGCTCGCGCGGTTGCATCCGGACGCTGTATATGCCGTGGCAGACGGCTTCTTGCACGCCGCTGGGGTGCGGCAGCCCGATCAAATCGGGTTGCAGGAAGAAGACTGCATTCAGGATATGGTATGAAATGGTTTTGCGAACGTCTCATGGAAAATGAGGCGGTTGAAGGATGAGGGATGCTCGAATACTGGCAGTGGCGGTTTGGCTGAGAGCGGGTTTGGTATGTGGGTTGGTCGGGCGTGTCGCATAGCGGGTCCGGTCGATGAGCGTGACTCGGTCGGTAGGCAGGCGTGGATCGCGCGTGACGGTGCCCCCGATCGATTTCCCGCCCCGGTAGACCGTGTATGCGCACTTCACGCGGCTCAACAGGCGGGGCGTGACCGAGCGAATCCTGACCGAACTGCAGGAGGATATCCGCCTGGCCGGATGGGTCGCCCGCGGCGGCATGCTTGGCCGTCTCACTCGTGGCAGACCCGCCAGCCGCCAACAACGCCGCACCTTCAACGCGCCCGATCAACGCAGATGTGAAACACCTTCTTAGTACGACTTGTCCTGCCCCAGCACATGCTGCGCCACGAAGTTCAGGATCATCTCCCGGCTCACCGGCGCGATCCGCCCCGCCCGCACCGCCCCCAACAGCGTCGCCACCCCGTACTCCGTCGTCATCCCCGCCCCACCCAACGCCTGCACTGCGGTATCCACGGCGAGCGCGGCGGCCTCCCCGGCCGCGTACTTGGCCATGTTCCCGGCCACCCCGGCCTCCAGGTCCCGCCCCGCGTCGTACAGCGTCGCCGCCTTGTGGATCATCAGCCGGGCCAGCTCCACCTGCACCGCAGCGTGCGCGAGCGGGTGCGACACCCCCTGGTGTGTGCCGATGCTCCGGCCGCCCCAGACCTTTCGCGTAGCCGTGTACTCGGTGGCCCGCTCGATGGCGTACCGGCCGGTGCCGACGCCCATCGCCGCGACCGTGATCCGCTCCGGGTTCAGGCCGGCGAACAGCGCGGGCAGGCCGGCGTCCAGCGAACCGCCGACCAGGGCGTCGGCGGGCAGTCGCACCTCGTCGAGGTAGAGCAGGAACTGGTTCTCCGGGGAGACGATCTCCATGTCCAGCTTGGACCGGGTCAGCCCGGCCGCGTCGGTCGGCACCACGAACAGGGCCGGCTTGAGCTTTCCGGTGGCGGCGTCCTCGGTGCGGGCCACCACCAGCACGTACTGCGCCTCGTCGACGCCCGAGATGTAGCACTTGCGGCCCGAGAGCAGCCAGTCGTCGCCGTCGCGGCGGGCCACCGTGCCGAGGCGGTGGAAGTTCGACCCGGCCTCCGGCTCGGTGATCGCGAAGACCACCTTGAGGGTGCCGTCGGCCATGCCGGGCAGGAAGCGCTCGCGCTGGTCCTCGGTGCCGTGCTTGGCGATCACGGTGGCGACGATGGCGGGGGAGACCACGAGCAGCAGCAGCGGGCATCCGGCGGCGGCCAGTTCCTCGCAGACGATGGCCAGCTCGGTGATGCCGCCGCCTCCGCCGCCGTACCCGGTGGGGATGTTGACGCCGAGGTAGCCGAGCCGGCCGGCCTCGTCCCACAGCTCGGTGGTGTGCTCGCCGGCCTTAGCCTTCTCGACGAAGTAGCCGTGGCCGTACTTGCGGCCCAGCGCCCGGACGGCGTCGCGGAGCTGGTCCTGTTCGGGGGTGAGGTCGAAGTTCATCGGGGGGCCTCCTCGGGGTTGACCACGGCCAGCACGGCCCCCGTGTCGACCTGGCCGCCGGCCGGCACCGGTAGTTCGGCGACCACGCCGTCGGTCGGGGCGAGCACGGGGTGTTCCAGCTTCATCGCCTCCAGGGTCAGGAGCAGGTCACCGGCGGCGACCCGCTGACCGACCTCGACATGCACCCGGGCCACCGCGCCGGGCAGCGGCGCGAGCAGCGACCCGGCGGCCAGCTCCACGGTGGGCAGCGGGAAGCGCGGCAGCTCGGCCAGGCTCGCCGCCCCGTCCGGGCCGTCCACGAAGACCGCCGACCCCACCCGGTGTACGCGGAAAGCGCGCCGCACCCCGTCGACGTCGAGCACCGCCCGATCCGGGGTGGCCCCGACGAGAGTGACTGTCGGGGCAGCGTCCCCGATCACCGGCTGCGTCGACCACTCGGCGAGCGTGCCCGCGCGGTCCAGCCGGTACCGGACCTCGATCTCGCCGTCCGGGCCGGTGAACCGGGTGACCTGCGGGAACGCCGGCACGTTGCGCCAGCCCGAGGGGAGCCCGGCGAGCACCGTTGCCGTCGAGCGGCGGGCCGCCGCCGAGGCGAGCGCGGCGGCGAGGGCCGCCAGCGGCACCCCGTCGGGCGGCAACAGCGGGGCGAACACCCCGTCGTGCCGGTCCAGGAAGCCGGTGTCCACCTCGGCGGCGCGGAACTCGGGGCTGCGCAGCACCCGTACCAGCAGGTCGCGGTTGGTGGTCACCCCGTGCAGCTCGGCCCGGGCCAGCGCGCCGGCCAGCAGCCGGGCCGCCTCCGCGCGGGTCGGGGCCCAGGCGACCAGCTTGGCCAGCATCGAGTCGTAGTGCACGCCGACCGTCGAGCCGTCGACGACGCCCGAGTCGAGCCGCAGCCCGCGCGTCGGGGCGAACTCGCCCGCCACGCCGGGGACCGCGAACCGGTGCAGGGTGCCGGTGGCGGGCCGGTAGCCCTCCGCCGGGTCCTCGGCGCAGAGCCGCACCTCGATCGCGTGGCCGGTGACCGGCGGGGTGGCCGCCAGCGGCAGCGGCTCGCCCTCGGCGACCATCAGTTGCAGGCGGACCAGGTCCAGGCCGGTGACCGCCTCGGTGACCGGGTGCTCCACCTGGAGGCGGGTGTTCATCTCCAGGAAGAAGAATGCCCCGTCGGGCGCGAGCAGGAACTCGACCGTCCCCGCGCCGACGTAGCCGACCGCCCGGGCGGCGGCGACCGCCGCTTCGTGCAGCCGCTCGCGCACCCCGTCGGGCAGGACAGCCGGGGCCTCCTCGACGATCTTCTGGTGCCGGCGCTGGATCGAGCAGTCCCGCTCGCCGAGGGCCAGCACCGTGCCGTGGCTGTCGCCGAAGACCTGCACCTCGACGTGCCGGCCCCGCTCGACGTACCGCTCGACGAAGACCGTGCCGTCGCCGAACGCCCCGGCCGCCTCGCGCCGGGCCGACGCCACCGCCTCGGCCAGGTCGGCGGCCTCCCGGACGATGCGCATGCCCCGGCCGCCGCCCCCGGCGGACGCCTTCACCAGCACCGGGAAGTCGGTGATCTCGTCGGCGTCGGTCCAGGTGGGCAGCATCGGCACGCCCGCGTCGGCCAGCAGCGCCTTCGCCGCCATCTTGTCGCCCATCGCGGCGATCGCCTTGGCCGGCGGGCCCACCCAGGTCAGGCCCGCGTCGGTCACCGCCGCCGCGAACTCGGCGTTCTCGGCGAGGAAGCCGTAGCCCGGGTGCACGGCGTCCGCGCCGGACTTCCGGGCCGCGTCGAGGATCAGGTCGATCCGCAGGTACGTCTCGGCGGGCGTGTTCCCCGGCAGGCGTACGGCCTGGTCGGCCTCGGCGACGAACGGCGCGTCCGCGTCGGCGTCGGAGTGCACGGCGACCGTCTCGACGCCCAGCATCCGGCAGGTGGCGAGGACCCGCCGGGCGATCTCGCCCCGGTTGGCGACTAGCAGTCGGGTGATCATGAGTGGCAGCCCCCTAGTGGCGGAAGACGCCGAAGCCGTCGGCGCCCCTCACCGGTCCGTTGTGGATCGCCGACAGGCACAGCCCGAGGACGGTACGGGTGTCCCGGGGGTCGATCACCCCGTCGTCGTAGAGCCGGCCGGACAGGAACAGCGCCCCGGACTGGGACTCGATCTGCTGCTCGACCATCATCCGCATCGCGGCGTCGGAGTCCTCGTCGTACTCGCTGCCCCGGGCGGCGGCGGCCTGCCGGGCCACGATCGACAGCACCCCGGCCAACTGCGCCGGCCCCATCACCGCCGACTTGGCGTTCGGCCAGGTGAACAGGAACCGTGGCTCGTACGCCCGCCCGCACATGCCGTAGTTGCCGGCCCCGTACGACGCGCCCAGGTTGACCGTCAGGTGGGGGACCTTCGAGTTCGACACCGCGTTGATCATCAGTGCGCCGTGCTTGATGATGCCGCGCTGCTCGTACTCCGTTCCCACCATGTAGCCGGTGGTGTTCTGCAGGAAGACCAGCGGGGTGTCGGAGGCGTTGGCGAGCTGGATGAACTGGGCGGCCTTCTGCGCCTCCTCGCTGAACAGCACGCCCCGGGCGTTGGCCAGCACCCCGACCGGGTACCCGTGCAGCTCGCCCCAGCCGGTCACCAGGGCCGTCCCGTACGCGGGCTTGAACTCGTCGAACTCGCTGCCGTCGAGCACCCGGGCCAGCACCTCGCGCGGGTCGAACGGCACCTTCAGGTCGGCGCTGGCGACGGCGAGCAGCTCCTCCGGGTCGTACTTCGGGGGCTGCGGGACCGGGTTGCGCGGCGGCGGGCCCTGCTTACGCCAGTTGAGCCGGCGGACGCACTGCCTCGCCAGCCGGATGCCGTCCCGCTCGTCCTCGGCCAGGAAGTCGGCCAGGCCGGACGTGGTGGCGTGCATGGCCGCGCCGCCGAGGGACTCGTCGTCGGTGACCTCGCCGGTGGCCATCTTCACCAGCGGCGGCCCGGCCAGGTAGACCTGCGACCGGTCCCGGATCATGATCACGTGGTCGGACATCCCCGGCACGTACGCGCCGCCGGCCGTGGCGTTGCCGAAGACCACGCTGACCGTGGGGATGCGCTCGGCCGAGAGCCGGGTCAGGTCGCGGAACACCCGGCCACCCGGGATGAAGATCTCCGCCTGGGTGGGCAGGTCAGCGCCGGCGCTCTCCACCAGGTTGATCATCGGCAGCCGGTTGGTGAGGGCGATCTCGCCGGCCCGCCGGGTCTTCGCCAGCGACCACGGGTTCACCGCGCCGCCGCGTACCGTCGGGTCGTTGGCGACGATCAGGCACTCCACGCCCTCGACCACCCCGATCCCGGTCACCACGCTGGCCCCGACCGGGAAGTCCGTCCCGTACGCGGCGACCGTCGACAGCTCCAGGAACGGGCTGTCCGGGTCGAGCAGCAGCTCGATCCGCTCCCGGGGGAGCAGCTTGCCCCGCCTGTGGTGCCGGGTCACGTACTTCTCGCCGCCGCCCGCGCGGGCCCGGTCGAGGGCCGCGTCCAGCTCGGCGAGGCGTTCCAGCAGCGCCTCCCGGTTGGCGACGCAGGCCGGCGAGGACGGGTCGAGCGCGCTGTCCAGTGTGGTCACAGGCCCATGCCCTTCGCGATGATCTCGTTCATGATCTCGGTGGTTCCGCCGCCGATGCCGAGGATGCGGGCGTCCCGGTAATGCCGCTCCACCTCGGCTTCGCGCAGGTAGCCGTACCCGCCGTGCAGTTGCAGCGAGGCGTCGACGACGAAATCGCAGGCGGCCACCGCGACGTTCTTCGCCATCGCCACCTCGGTCACCACCGGCTCCCCGGCGGCGACCCGGGCGGCCACGTCGTGCACGTACGCGCGGGCCGCCTCGGCACGGGTGTGCATCTCGGCCAGCCGGTGCCGGATCAACTGCCGGCTGGCCAGCGGCCGGCCGAACGTGGACCGGTCCCGGCACCAGCCCACGGCCAGCTCGACGCAGCGCTGCGCGGTCGCGTACGCCTGGGTGGCCAGCGACAGCCGCTCGGCGGCGAAGTGCTGCACGATCGCCAGGAATCCGGTGTTCTCCTCGCCGATCCGGTTGGCCACCGGCACCCGCACGTCGGTGAACGCCAGCTCGGCGGTGTCCGAGCAGTGCCAGCCGAGCTTCTCCAGCCGCCGGCCGACGCTGAACCCGGGCGTGCCCTTGTCGATCACCAGCAGGGTGAGCTCCCCGCTGCCGGGGAAGCCGGTGCAGACCGCCGTGGTCACGAAGTCCGCCCGTACGCCGCTGGTGATGTAGGTCTTCGACCCGTTCACCACGTAGTGGTCGCCGTCGCGGCGGGCGTGGGTGCGGATCGCCGCGACGTCCGACCCGCCGTCCGGCTCGGTGATGGCCAGCGCGCCGATCATCGCCCCGTCGAGCGTGGGCCGGACGTACCGGTCGACCAGGTCGTCGTCGCCGGAGGCCACCATGTGCGGCAGCGCGATGCCGTGCGTGAACAGCGCCGCGACCAGCCCGGACGAGCCACCCGAGCGGATGATCTCCTCGGTCACGACGATCGAGTCGAGCAGGTCGCCGCCGCTGCCGCCGACCTTCTCGGGGAAGCCGATGCCGAGCAGGCCGAGCCTCGCGGCGGTGGCGTGCAGCCCCCGGGGCACCTCGCCGGCCCGTTCCCAGCCGTCCAGGTGCGGCAGCACCTCCTTCGTGACGAACGCCCTGGTCAGCTCACGTAGCTGCCGCCGTTCCGGGGTGTCCACGATGCTCACCGGGCCACCTCCCCGGCCGGCCCGGCGCTCCCGGCCGGCGGCCCGGCACTCCCGGGCGGCCCGGTGGGCAGGTCGGCCGGCAGATCGACCACGCGGGAACGGAGCAGCTCGCCGAGCGCCTTCGCCTGCGGATCGAACCGGGTGGAGGCGGCCACCCCCTGCCCCAGCAGCCCCCGGACCACGAAGTTGACCGCCCGCAGGTTCGGCAGCTCGTACCGCTCGACGGTCAGCGGGGCCGTCTCCGGCAGCAACTCGGCCAGCCGCTCGACGGTCAGCCAGCCGCACAGCCACGCCCAGGTCCCGTCGGTGCGGGCCCAGACGCCCAGGTTCGCGTCGCCGCCCTTGTCGCCCGAGCGCGCCCCCACCAGCTCGCCCAGCGCCCCCCGCCGGGTGGCGCGCGACGGACCGCCCCCGGCCGGCGGCCGGTGCCGCGCCGGGCCCACCGGCGTACCCGTCACGGGCGGCGGTGCGATCGGGACCCGCTCGCCGGACGGGAGGACGGCGACGTGTTCGACCCCGCCCTGCGGCACCGCGTCGGCGGTGAACACCCCGTACGGGGTTGCGTCGCCGGGCAGCGTGGTCAACGTGCAGCCCGGGTAGGAGGCCAGCGCCAGCTCCACCGCGGCGGCCGAGAACGCCCGCCCGGCCCGCGCCTTGTCGCCGTCGCGCAGGTGTACGTGCAGCAGCGCGCTCGCCGCCTCCGTGTCGCCCACGTCCGGGTGGTCGGTGCGGGCCAGGACGAACTCCAGCCCGTCCGTGCCGACCGCCGCCTCGACCTGACCCCGGACCAGGGCAGCCTTGGCCGGGATGTCCAGCCCGCACAGGACGAACGTCATCGAGTTGCGGAACCCGCCGAGGTTGTTCACCCCGACCTTGAGGGTGTCCGGCGGAGGGGTGCCCCGGACCCCGGTGACCCGGACCCGGTCCGGGCCGTCCGCGATCAGTTCGACGGTGTCCAGCCGGGTCACCACGTCCGGGCCCAGGTAGTCCGGGCCGCCCACCTCGTACAGGAGTTGGGCGGTGACCGTCTCCACGGTGACCGCGCCGCCCGTGCCGGGGTGCTTGGTGAGCACCGACGAGCCGTCCGGGTGGATCTCCGCGATCGGGAAGCCGGGGCGGTGGCCGCCGTCCGGCAGTTCGGTGAAGAAGCTGAAGTTGCCGCCGGTGACCTGCGCCCCGCACTCGATCAGGTGCCCGGCGACGGTCGCCCCGGCCAGCGCGTCGAGGTCGCCGCGCCCCCAGCCGAACCGGGCGATCGCCGGCCCGACCGCCAGGGACGCATCGGTGACCCGGCCGGTGACCACCACGTCCGCCCCGGCGTCGAGACAGGCGGCGATCCCGAACGCCCCCAGGTACGCGTTCGCGGTGAGCGCGTCCGGGCGGGCGAGGGCGTCGCCCTCGACGTACCCGATCCGGGCGGTGAGCCCGAGCCGGCCGGCGAGCATGCCGATCGCGGCGGCCAACCCGGCGGGGTTCAACCCGCCGGCGTTGGTCACGATCCGCACCCCGCGCTCCAACGCGGTGCCGAGGCAGCCCTCCAGCTGGCGCAGGAACGTCTTCGCGTACCCGAGGCCGGGGTCGCGCAGCCGGTCCCGACCGAGGATCAGCATGGTCAGCTCGGCCAGGTAGTCGCCGGTCAGCACGTCCAACTCACCGCCGTCGAGCATCTCCCGCCAGGCGGTGGACCGGTCGCCGTAGAAGCCGGACGCGTTGCCGACCCGCAGCGGCGCGGTCACGCCGTCGCCCCCGCGCCGCGCGGCCCGCCGGGCGGCGCCGTCGGCCCGGGGGAGGCGGCCGACCCGGCCAGCGGCTCGCGGCCCGCGCCCGGCGGGCCGGCGAACGCCTGCGCCACGTCGAGCCACTCGTCGGCGACCGGCCCGACGGCGACCAGGGCCAGGTCGGCGCGGTGCCGGCGCTGCGTGACCAGCAGGCAGAAGTCGCGCGCCGGCCCGGTGACCCGGTCGGCGGCGTCCGCCGGGCCGTGGGCCCAGGTGCCGCCGCCCGGCGCGGCGAGTTCCAGCCGCACCGGCGCCGTCGGCGCCGCCCGGCCGTGGGCCGCGAAGCCGTGCCCGAGGGTACGGAAGCCGAGGTGCGCGACGTGCCGGAGCCGGGCGGTCGGGGCCCGGTTGACACCGAGCGCGTCGGCCACGTCCTCGCCGTGCGCCCAGGTCTCCATGATCCGGGCGGTGGCCATCGAGGTGGCCGACATCCGGGTGCCGTACCAGGGCAGCTTTTCCCCGGCCGGGACGGCGACGAGGGCCTCGACCAGCGCGGCGCGGCCCGCCCGCCAGCGGGCCAGCAGCTCGGCCGGCGGGGCGAGGAACTGCTCCGCGCCGTCATCGACCAGCCGGGTCGGGTCGGGGGCCGAGGTGACCGAGGCGAAGAACGCCCCGGGGTCGGTGGCGGCGAGCAGGGCGACGTGGTCGGTCCAGGCCAGGTGGGCGAGCTGGTGGGCGACCGTCCAGCCGGCGGCCGGGGTGGGTCGCGCCCAGTCGCCCGCCGGCAGGGGGGCGACCAGGGCGTCCAGCTCCCCGGACTCACCGGTCAGGTCGGCGAGCAACTGCGTGAGCAGGTCCGTGCGGTCGACCATGGGACCTCCAGGGCTGGTTCGGGCCGGGCCTCGGGGGCCCAGGGCTGGTTCGGGCCGGGCCTCGGCGGCCCGGTCAGGGCGTGAGCAGGGCTGCGAGTTGGCGTTTCCAGGTGCTGAGCAGGGCGGTGCGGCGGGCCGAGTCGTCGGTGAGCAGGTTGGCCACCCCGAGCCCGCGCAGCAGGTCGAGGGTGGCCTGCACGGCCTCCCGGACGCCGGGACGGCGCTCGTCGACGCCGAGCAGGGCGACGGTCAGCCGGTGCATCTCCCGGCCCACCCGGGCCTCCAGCGGCACCAGGGCGCCCCGCAACTCGGCGTCGGTGCGGGCGGCGACCCACAGTTCGAGGGCGGCGACGAAGAGCGGCCCGGTGAACGCCACGCCGAGCAGGTCGACCACCCGGTCGAGCCGCTGCGGCCCGGCGGGCAGCGTCTCGGCCTCGATGCGCAGCTCCTCGGCCCGGCGCTCGGCGAGGTGCGCGACCGCAGCGGTGACCAGGGCGGCCTTCGTGGGGTAGTGGTGCAGCTGGGCGCCCCGGGAGACGCCGGCCCGGGCCGCCACCACGGTGGTGGTCGTGCCGGACCAGCCGTGCTCGACGAGGCACTCGACGGTCGCCTCCAGCAACCGGGCCTGGGTGGCGCGGCTGCGCTCCTGCTGAGGGACGCGGGTCGATGCGACGGTCACGGGGACAGCGTGCCGCCGCAGAAACAAACAGTCAAGCCTGACTTTTTCTCGCCCCCGGAGCGTCGCCGCGTATTCGCCGCGCACCCGCACCCGCACCCGCTCGCCCGCGCACCTGGACTGTCCGCCCGCGCAACCGCCCGTGTGCTCGCCCGCGCATCCGGTAGGCCGGGCGGTCGTTGGCCGAGCTGCGGTACGGCAGGGGAATCGACATACACACGTGGGCCGACCGTGACCCGTGCTCCGCTCCCTATGGAGCTGCCCGCATGAACGGGGCACTCCAGGGCGGGGTGGTGGCGGGTGTGGGGCTGCCCGTATGAGCGGCGAACTTCAGGGCGGGGTGGTGGCGGGTGTAGGGCTGTCCGCATGAGCGGGGCAGCCCAGGGCCGGGTGGTGGCGGGGCGGCAGGGGGCGGGGCGCGTCTGCTCCGGGTCGCGTTGCCGGCTGGGCGCGTGGGCGGGGCAGCTCCATAGTGCCCGCGAGGTGGTGTCTCCTCCGCGCGGTTGCGAGAGCGGAGCGAGTAGCGGAAAGCGAGAAGCGCGCGGGGCAGGGCGGGACGGACACCCGTTGGCCGCGGCCGGTGGTCGCCACCCCTCCCCGGGCGGCTCGGTGCGGGGCAGACGGCTCGGTGCGGTAAGACGGCTCGGTGCGGTGAGACGGCTCAAGCGAGGCAGGCGGCTTGGGCCGGGCATCCCGGCGTGGGTCGCGCGGGCGGCGGGTGCTGGGTCAGGTGTCGGGTCAGCGGCCGTCACGGGGGCCGAAAACGGCGAGCGCGTCGGCGTCGCTGTGCCGGGAGCGTAGGTACTCGTCGGCCCACGCGGCGGCGTCCGGGAAGCCCGACTCCGCCGCCACCCGGGTGCACGCGGCGTCGACGTCGAACGCCGTACGCCGCAGCTGAACCCCGGGTCCGAGCAGCGCCCAGTCCGCGCCGGGGCCGCCGTACGGCATGCCGATGCTGCCCGGGTTGACCACCAGGCGGCGGTCGACCAGTCGGGCGAACGGCATGTGGGTGTGCCCGCAGACCACCGTGCGGACCTCGGCCGGGACCCCGGCGAGGACCTCCGCCCAGCGGGCCAGCCGGGAGTCGACGAGGACGACCTCCTCGTCGTCGCGGGGCGTGGCGTGGCAGAAGAGCACCTCGCCCAGCCCGGCTACCGGCAGGGTGACCGTCAGCGGGAGCCCGGCCAGCCGGGCGACCTGGTCCTCGCGGAGCTGTTCAGCGGCCCAGTTCGACACGTCGATCTTGGATGGTGTGCCGGCCCGCGCCTCGACCAGTTCCCGGTCGGCGTTGCCGCCCACCCAGCGGACCCGGTCACCGAGCCCGGCCAGCAAATCCAGCACCTCGACGGGCTGGGGGCCGGCGGCGATGTCGCCGGTGAGCACGATCAGGTCGGCGGCGGCGACGTCCGGCTCGGCCAGCACCGCCTCCAGCGGGGCCAGCGCGCCGTGGATGTCGGACAGGACTGCGACATGTTCCAGCATCGCCCCACCGTCTCGCCCGCCGGCCGTGCCGTCCAGCGATTCTGCCCCGGGCAGACAGGACCGGGACGGGACGGGACGGGACGGGACGGGGCAGGGCCGAGCGGGCGCGGTCAGACGCGGGCGCGGCGGGCCAGGCGCTCCGGGTCCAGGATGATGATGCTCTTGCCGTCCAGCCGCAGCCAGCCGCGCGAGGCGAAGTCGGCGAGCGCCTTGTTGACGGTCTCCCGGGAGGCGCCGACGAGCTGGGCGATCTCCTCCTGGGTCAGGTCGTGGGTCACCCGCAGCACGCCGCCGTCGCGGGTGCCGAACCGGCCGGCCATCTGGAGCAGGTTCTTCGCGACCCGTCCCGGCACGTCGGTGAAGATCAGGTCGGCCAGCGAGTCGTTCGTCCGGCGCAGCCGGCGGGCCAGCACCCGCAGCAGCTGTTCGGCGATCTCGGGCCGGTTGTTGAGCCACGGCCGCAGGGCCTGCTTGCGCAGCCGCACCAGCCGGGTGTCGGTCACCGCGGTGGCCGTGGCCGTCCGGGGGCCCGGGTCGAAGAGCGACAGCTCGCCGACCATGTCCGATGGGCCCATCACGGCGATCAGGTTCTGTCGACCGTCGGCGGCACGCCGCCCGACCTTGATCTTGCCGGACAGGAGGATGTAGAGGCTGTCGCCGGGCTCGCCCTCGTTGAACACGACCTCGCCCTTGCGGACCTCGATCGTCTCCATCTCCTTGGCGAGCGCCTCGGCAGCCTCCGGGTCGACCCCCTGGAAGATCCCGCTACGCGCCAGTACCTCGTCCATCGCGCACCTCCGCCTACGCGTGCCGTCCGTCGGCCGGGTCCGCCGTCCGCTGATCCCTCACGCTCGGCCAGTCTAGGCGCACGTGAGCGGTAATCAGAGGTGCACCCCTGGAATCTTGATCGTTGGATGTAACCTGCCCGCCCTGATCAACCACTATGATCCTCGGTCCGGCGTCCCCCGGCCGCCCTCGACGCGCCCGGGACGTAGGGTCTGCGGCGTGCTGACCGAGCCGACCATGACCACCCGCCACGAGGACGGGTGGGACGTGCCGCTGCTCGTCTGGCGCGCCGACCGGCCGCTGCTCGCGGTCAGCTCCGCGCCGCTCGGCGGCGGGATAGGCGTACGGGACTGGGTGGTCAACGCGACCGTGCCGATGTCGTACCACCGGGACGACCCGGCCGAGCACCTGGCCGAACTGGCCGGCCAGCTCGGCCTGGACGGGCCCGGCGTCGGGCTGCTGACCGGGGTCGACGTCGCCGAGGTGATCGCCCGGACCGACACCGGGGTGCGGGTCTGGGCCACGGTCGGGCTGGGCACCCCGCTCCAGGCAGCCGAGCCCGCTCCCGCCGAGGCCGGGGCGCGGGTCGGCACCGTCAACATCGTGGTCCAGGTGCCCGCCCGGCTCGGCGACGCCGCGTTGGTCAACGCGGTGGCCACCGTGACCGAGGCGAAGGTGCAGGCGATCCGGGAGCTGGGGCTGGCGGCCACCGGCACCCCCACGGACGCGGTCACCGTGCTCTGCCCGGTCGACGGGGCCCCGGCCGCGTACGGCGGGCCCCGCTCCACCTGGGGGGCACCGCTGGCCCGGGCCGTGCACGCCGCCGTGCTGGCCGGCGGGGTGGGTCTCGTGGTCCCGTGGTCGCAACGACGTACGGCCTGAAGTCCGACCGATCGGCCATCGTCAGCGCGTTGTCCGCGCGGTAGGGTCGCGGGCGATGTATGCTGCCGCCCCCTCCGGAATCCGCTCGCGTCGACGGGTCACGCCCGCCCTCGGCCTGCTGCTCACCGCGCTGCTCGCCGCCGGCTGCGCGCAACCCGGCGACGAGCCGGTCTGGCAACCCGGGACCGGGGGCGGCAAAACCAGCACGGCCGGTGCCCCGACCCCGACCCCGGCCGGCACGCCGAAGGGCGAGGCGAAGAGCGTCTCGCTCTCCGCCACCGGCGACATCATCATGGGCAACGCGCCGAACCGGCTCCCGCCGGGCGGCGGGAAGGGGTTCTTCGACTCGGTCAAGGACGCCCTCGCCGCCGACCTTGTGATGGGCAACCTGGAGGAGCCGCTGACGGTGGACACCGGCACCGGCAAGTGCGGGGCCAACTCGACCCGGTGCTTCCAGTTCCGCGCCCCGCCGGAGTACGCCGCCCACCTGCGCGACGCCGGGTTCGAGCTGCTCAACCAGGCCAACAACCACGGGTACGACTACGGCCCCAAGGGCTACCAGAACACCCAGCGGGCGTTGGAGAAGCACGACCTGGCGCACACCGGCGCGCCCGACCAGATCACCGTGGTCGAGGTCGAGGGCGTCAAGATCGCCGTGGCCGGCTTCTCGTCGTACGTCTGGTCCAACAGCCTGGTCGACATCGACGCTGCCCGCGCGGTGGTCAAGAAGGCCGCCACCATGGCCGACCTGGTCGTGGTGCAGGTGCACATGGGCGGCGAGGGAGCCGACAAGACCCGGGTCCGGCCGGGCACCGAGATGTTCCTCGGCGAGAACCGGGGCGACCCGGTGAAGTTCTCGCACGCCATGATCGACGCCGGGGCGGACCTCATCGTCGGCCACGGCCCGCACGTGCTGCGCGGCATGGAGTTCTACCAGGGCCGGCTGATCGCCTACAGCCTCGGCAACTTCGCCGGCGGCGGCAACTCGCTGAGCAACAACGGCCGGCTGGGCTGGGGCGGCGTGCTCAAGGTGTCGCTCAAGCCGGACGGAAGCTTCGCCGGAGGATCGTTCGCCTCGACGTACATGAACTCGATCGGCAAGCCGACCATGGACCCGGACGACCGGGGCCTCGGCCTGATCAAGCAGCTCACCCGGACGGACTTCCCGCAGACCGGCGCCCGGTTCGACGACAAGGGCCGCATCACCGAGGGGTGACCGGGCGCGTCACCCGCCCGGGTGACCCGGCCGCACCCGGCGCAGGGGCGACGCGCCGCCCGTGCGCGCGCGACGAGCCGTCACCGGGTCGACGTAGGCTTTCCGTCGTGACCACCAGTCCCCCCGGAGCCGCCGAGACCGCACTCGGCCGCACGCGCCGCGCCCGGAAGATCGGCCGGGTGCTGACCGAGACCCACCCCGACGCGCACTGCGAGCTGGACCACGCCAACCCGCTGGAGCTTGCCGTCGCCACGATCCTGTCCGCGCAGTGCACGGACAAGAAGGTCAACGAGGTCACCCCGAAGCTGTTCGGCCGGTACCCGACGGCAGCCGACTACGCCGGCGCCGACCGGGCCGAGCTGGAGGAGCTGATCCGGCCCACCGGCTTCTACCGGAACAAGACCGACTCGCTGATCAAGCTGGGCCGGGGCCTCGTCGAGCGGTACGACGGCCGGGTGCCGGGGAAGCTCGTCGACCTGGTCACGCTGCCCGGGATCGGCCGCAAGACCGCCAACGTCATCCTCGGCAACGCCTTCGACGTCCCCGGCATCACCGTCGACACCCACTTCCAGCGGCTGGTGCACCGCTGGCGGCTGACCGACGAGACCGACCCCGTCAAAATCGAGCACGCGATCGGCGCGATGTACCCGAAGCGCGACTGGACGATGCTGTCGCACCGGATCATCTTCCACGGCCGGCGGGTCTGCCACGCCCGCAAGCCGGCCTGCGGGGCCTGCACCCTGGCAAAGCTCTGCCCGTCGTACGGCACGGGGCCTACCGAGCCCGCCCTCGCCGCGAAGCTGCTCAAGGGCCCCCGGGCGCGGGACCTGGCCGCCGCCGCGGGCGTCGACCCGGAGCTGGTGCCGCAGCAGGCGGTCGTGGCGGAGGCGCCGTGAAGCGCCGCCTCGCCGCCCTGCTCCTGCCGCTGGCCCTGCTCGCCGCCGGCTGCACGGCCTCGGCCGGCGACCCCGCGCCGCCCGACCCCCGGAAGAACACCCGGCCGTCGCCGTTCGCCGCCTGCGCGGCCCTGACCGCGCCGCCGGCCATGGCGACCCCGACGCCGACCGCGTCCGGAGCCGTGCCGTCCGGGGCCGGTGCTGCCCCGGCCGGCGGGTCGGTGCTGCCCGAGTTGACGCTGCCCTGCTTCACCGGCGGTGACCCGGTCGCGCTGCGGGACGTCCGGGGGCCGGCCGTGATCAACCTGTGGGCGTCCTGGTGCCCGCCCTGCCGCAAGGAGCTGCCCGCCTTCCAGCGGCTCAGCGAGCGCGGGGCCGGCCGGCTCCACGTGCTCGGGGTGAACGCCCGGGACGGCCGGGACGCGGCCCAGTCGATCGGCGAGGACTTCGGCATCCGCTTCCCGGTCCTGTTCGACCAGGGCGACAGCCTGAGCCGGGGGCTCAACCGCAACACCATCCCGCTGACCGTGTTCGTCGACGCCGACGGCCGGGTCCGGCACGTCGACACCTCCGGCGCGCTGGACGACGCCCGCCTCGCCGAGCTGGTCCGCGAGCACCTGGGGCTGGTGGTGCCCGCGTGACCCGGCAGCCCCCGCCCTGGATCGACCCGCTGCTGGCCCGGCTCGGCAGCGCGCGGGCCGAGGACTTCACCCGGATCGCCACCCCGAGCAGCGGCGGTCGGGAGAGCGCCGTGCTGGTGCTGCTGGCCGAGGAGCCGGGGGCCGGCCCGGACGTGCTGGTTCTCCAGCGCGCCGCGACCCTGCGCAACCACGCCGGGCAGCCGGCCTTCCCCGGCGGGGCGGCCGACCCGACCGACGCCGACTCCGCCGCCACCGCGCTGCGCGAGGCCAACGAGGAGGTCGACCTCGACCCGGCCAGCGTCACCGTGCTGGCCGAGCTGCCGAAGCTGTGGATCCCGGTCAGCGACTTCGTCGTGACGCCGGTGCTCGGCTGGTGGCACCGACCGCACCCGGTGCACCCCCGGGAACCGGCCGAGGTCGCGCACGTCGCCCGGCTGCCGGTCGCCGAACTCGTCGACCCGGCCAACCGCATGCGGGTACGCCACCCGAGCGGCTGGATCGGCCCGGCCTTCTCGGTGCGCGGCATGGTGGTCTGGGGCTTCACCGCCGGGGTGCTCGCCACCCTGCTGGAGATGGGCGGCTGGTCCCGACCCTGGCCGCGCGACCGGGTCATGGACCTGCCGCCCACCGGTGCCGCCCCGGCGCCGTCGGCCGGCACCGACTCCGTCGACGAGATGGCCGGCCCGCTCACCTGACGTCATGTTCCGCGAGCGGCGGTCCGCCGCCGAGCCCGGTGCCCGTACCCTTGGGGCGTGTCCGCCGTGGATCTCGTCCTGCTACTGCTCATGCTCGTGTTCGCGATCAGCGGATACCGTCAGGGCTTCGTCATCGGGGTGCTGTCGTTCTCCGGCTTCTTCGTGGGCGCCCTGGTCGGACTCCAGGCCGGCCCGCTGCTGGCCCGCCAGTTCGCGGACAGCGGCGCCCGCGTACTGATCTCCCTCGTCGCGATCTTCGGGCTGGCCGTGGTGGGCCAGGCGCTGGCCGGTTGGGTCGGCTCCCACCTGCGCCAGACGATCACCAGCGACGTCGGCAGGCGGGCCGACGACATCGGCGGGGCGCTCGTCTCGCTCGTCGCGGTCATGCTGGTGGCCTGGCTGGTGGCCGTGCCGCTGGGCTCGTCGTCGCTGCCCTGGCTCGCCTCCTCGGTGCGCAACAGCGCGCTGCTCACCGTGGTCGACCGGGTGCTGCCGGACAAGGCGCAGGAGTTGTCCAACGCGCTGCGGGACACGGTCGACACGAACGGCTTCCCGGACGTCTTCGGTGACCTCGCGCCCACCCGGGCCCGGCAGGTCGATCCGCCCGACCCGGCGCTCGCCGGCTCCCAGGTGGTCGCCAACGGCCGGCGCTCGGTGGTCAAGGTGCTGGGCTCCGCGCCGAGTTGCGCCCGCCGCATCGAGGGCTCCGGCTTCGTGTACGCCGACGACCGGGTGATGACCAACGCGCACGTGGTGGCCGGCACCCGGTCGGTGGCCGTGGAGCTGGACGGCAACCGGTACGACGGAGAGGTCGTGGTCTACGACCCCGACCGGGATCTGGCCGTGCTGCGGGTGCCGGGCCTGCCCGGCCCGTCCCTGCGCTTCGCCGCAGGCAACGCGGGCAGCGGGGCGGACGCGGTCGTGCTGGGCTTCCCGCTGGACGGGCCGTACAACGCCCAGTCGGCCCGGGTGCGGGACGTCGACCGGATCACCGGTCCGGACATCTACTCCTCGGGCGACGTCACCCGGGAGATCTACACGATCCGGGCGCTGGTCCGCAGCGGCAACTCCGGCGGCCCGCTGCTCTCCTCGAACGGCCTGGTGCTCGGGGTGATCTTCGCGGCGGCGGCGGACGACCCGAACACCGGCTTCGCGGTGACCGCGGCCGAGGCCCGCCCGGTGGCGCTGGCCGGCGCCGAGCGCACCCGCGCCGTCGGCACCGGTGACTGCACCTGACGCGGCCCCACCCGGTCAGGCAGCGGGGACCTTGACCGTCCGGCCGGCGGCGGGCAGCTTCTCCCGGCCCCACCGCACCCCGCGGTCCAGCACCGCCCGCGCCATGATCAGCACACAGGTGCCGCCGTTGAGGAACGACGCCACCACGTCGCTCGGGTGGTGCATGCCCCGGTACATCCGGGTCAGCGCGACGCCGACGGGCACCAGCACCAGCAGCGTCCACCAGGCGACCTTCGCCGGGGTGCTGCGCGCCCGCAGGGCCAGCAGCACCGCGATGCCGACGTAGAGCGCCACCGCGGCCGAGGTGTGCCCGGACGGGAAGCTGGAGGTGGGCGGGGAAGCGTCCATGTGCTCGACCGCCGGGCGGCGGCGGTCGATGGCCATCGTGGTCAGCAGGAAGATTAGGGCCTGCGCGCTGACCGCCGCGCACAGGAAGACCGGTTCCCGCCAGCGGTGCAGCACCAACCGCAGGACCACCGCCACGATCGCGGTGACCAGCACGATGGCCTGGGTGCTGGCCAGCGTGCTGAACACCAGCGAGACGTTGTTCCAGACCTCCGTGCGGTCGGCGGCCAGCTCACGGTTGACCGCGTCCTCGACGGTGAACGGCCAGGTGCGCTCGAACACCCGGGTGACGAGCACCCCGAGCAGCACCATGACGGAGAGCAGCAGGCCCACGGGGAGCAGCACCCGCTTGAGGCTTTGAACCAGCACACCGGACATGGCCCCGCCAGTACCCGACCTGGTCGCCCGCTACGCCTGCCCGCCGCCCGGGCCCGGCCGGCTTGCCCCGTCTGCCAGTTCGGGCTCGACGCCCTCCGTCGCCGGGTGCGACGGGCGGCGGCCCGTGCGGGCCCGCCAGGTGCGGAAGGCGGCCGTCGTGGCGGCCACCGTCGCAGCGCCCAGCAGCCAGCCGCCGACCACGTCGCTGGTCCAGTGCACGCCCAGCGCCACCCGGCTCACCCCGGTCAGGCCGGCGACCACGACGGCGGCGGCCCACAGCGCCCACCGTGCGGCGGGGCGCTCCCGGGCGTACGGGAGGAAGATCAGCATTAGCACCCCGGCGGCCAGGGTGGCGTTCAGCGCGTGCCCGGAGGGGAACGAGTAGCCGGCGGCCCGGGCCACCGGGTCGAGCAGGTCCGGCCGGTCCCGGCCGACCAGCAGCTTGAGCAGCGCGTTGAGCAGCCCGCCCACGGCCATCGTGGTGACCGCCCACCAGGCCAGCCGCGGGGCGTGCCGGGTGAACAGCCACACCACCACGGCGAGCACGGCGACCCGCAGCGGGCCGGGGCCGAAGGCGTGGGTCCACACGGTCATGAATCCCACCCAGCCGGGATGGTCGACGGCATACCCGTGCAGGGCGTGGGTCACCGAGGCGTCCAGCCGGTGCAGCGGTGCCCAGGAACCCAGCACCAGCAGGGCGAGCAGGGCGAACGGCACCAGGACCAGGAAGGCCGCGCCGGCGGCGAGGGTGAGCCGCAGCCCCAGTGACCGGTCCTGGTCGAGGCGGCGGGCCCGCCACGACGGGGACGTTGACCCGGGGGTGTGCTGACCGGACGTGCTCATGCCACATCCCTACCCGGCCGGGTGCCGGATCAGACCGACCAGCGCCGAGGGAACTCGACGGCGGCCATTGGTCAGCGGACCGACCGGCGGAGGCGACGGCCCACCAGCACGGCCCCGGCGGCCAGGGCGGCGGAGACGGCGACGCTCGTCCAGAGCCGTTCCGGGTCGGAGCCGTCCGACCCGCCGGCCGGCCGGGCCGTCCAACGGGTCTGCTGGCGGGGCGCGGTGAAGCCGAGCGGGTCCGCGCCGGCTCCGGCGACCGGCTCCTCCTCGGTGGTGCCGGGTGCCGGACCGAAGCCCACCACGCCCGGGGAGGAGTGGTCGTCGAGCGGGTTGCGCCGCACCGACGGCACGTCTGCGGTGAGCGCGGCGACCGGGTCGACCATGCCGTACCCGAAGCGGTCGTCGCGGCCGGCGGGCCCGATGTCCCGCGCGGTGCTGATCAGGCGGTTCACCACCTCACCTGCGGACATCTGCGGCCAGCGGGCCCGGACCAGGGCGGCGGTGGCGGCGACGAGCGGGGTCGCGAAGCTGGTGCCCTGCACCCGCCAGTACCCGCCCGGCCGGGCCCCGACCAGGCCGGTGGCCGGCGCGGTGAGGATCGTGGCGTGGCCGGTGATCGAGCCGGACCAGAGGTTGTCGCTGGCGCGTTCCAGGCCGGCGACGGCGATCACGCCCGGCTCCCGGGCCGGGTACCAGACCTTGGTGTCGGAGGACGCGGCCAGGTTGCCGGTGCAGGCGACCACCACCACGTCCCGGGCGAACGCGTAGTCCAGCGCCGCTGCCAGGGCGGGGCTGTCGCCGCCACCGCCGAGGGACAGGTTGATCACCCGGGCGCCGTTGTCCACGGCCCAACGGACCCCCTTGGCGACGATCATCGCGTCGTCGTACCGGTTCTCGTCGTCGAGGACCCGCACCGGGAGGATCTTCGCGTCGGGGGCCAGCCCGACCGCGCCGCGTTTGTCGTCGTCGCGCCCGGCGATCAGGCCGGCCACCGTCGTGCCGTGCCCGACCGGGTCCGGGCCGTCGTCGGTGTCGCCGTCGTCGACCAGGTCGATGCCGGGCAGCACCTGACCGGCCAGGTCCGGGTGCGAACCGTCCACCCCGGAGTCGATCACCGCCACGGTGACGCCGCGCCCGGTCGAGGTGCGCCAGGCGGTCGACGCCCGCAGCTCGTCGAGCTGCCACTGCTCGTCGCGGACCTGGTCGACCCGGGCCGGCGTGTCCACCGGCGACACCCGCCAGGGCGTTGCCCCTACCGGCGGCGCGGCGAGCGGGGCGTGGCGGGCGGGTGCGGCGTGGCGGGCCGGCGCGGCGAGCGCCGACGGCGGAACCGGACCGATGAGCGACACCGCGAGTGCCGTCGCGCCGAGCAGCGCGTGGCGGGTGAGCCGTCGCGCCGCGGTCGAACAGCCCTGCCGATCCCCAGTCACATTCCCAGCCATTCATCGCGGCGGACACATGCTGCTCGGAGATTACCGGTTTTCCCCTCCGCCACACGCCGATCCCGCAACAGGTCACCGGAACGCTGCCGGCCCGGGGCGGTGCTGGCGTTCACTGCGGAGGGAGATGGGCGAGCTGGACCAGGCGTACGCCCTCCCGCCGGGTCACCAGCCGGGCCCGTCCGGGCGGGAGCGGGCCGGGCCGGACCTGGCCGACCAGCGGCCCCTCGTCCGGGCTGCCGGCCATCACCAGGCCGGGGGCGGACAGCTCGCGCAGCCGTTGGAGGAACTGGTCGTAGCCGCGGGTCGCGCCGCCGGCGCGGCGGGCCAGCACCAGGTGCAGGCCGATGTCCCGGGCCTGCGGCAGGTACTCCTCCAGCGCGCGCAGCGGGTTGACCGGCCCGCTGGCGACCAGGTCGTAGTCGTCGACCAGCACGAACAGTTCCGGCCCCGACCACCACGACCGCTCCCGCAGCTGTGCCGGGGTGATGTCCGAGCCGGGCAGCCGGCGCTGCATGTACCCGGCGGCCGCCTCGACCAGGTCGACGGTGCGGGCGGCGTCGGTGCCGTAGCCGATCTCGTGCTCCGTGTCGATGGCGCCGAGCAGGCTGCGCCGGTAGTCCACCAGGATCACCCGGGCCTGGTCGGGGGTGAACCGGCCCACGACGGTGGCGGCCAGCGCCCGCAGGAACGACGACTTGCCGCACTCGGCGTCCCCGAAGACCAACAGGTGCGGTTCGGTGGCGAAGTCGAGCACCACCGGACGCAGGTCCGCCTCGGCGATCCCGACCGGCAGCGCCAGCCCGGTCGTGCCGGCCAGGTCCAGCTCCGCGTACGGCAGCACCGGCGGGAGCAGCCGGACCCGGGGCGCGACCGGCCCGGTCCACGCCCCGGCGACCGCCTTCACCAGCGTGGCGGTCTCCCCGTCCGCCCCGGCCAGCCGGGGCAGCGCGGTGAGGAAGTGCAGGCCCTCACCGGTGATGCCCCGGCCGGGCGTCTCCTCCGGCACGCCCGCCGCAGCCGCCCGCCGGACCAGCAGCGAGTCCGACGGGTCGCCGAGCCGCAGCTCCAGTCGGGAGCCGAACAGGTCCCGGACGGCGGGGCGGAAGTCCGTCCAGCGCAGCGAGCCGGCCACCACGTGCAACCCGTACGACAGGCCCCGGGTGGCCAGCTCGGTGACCAGCGGCTCCAGGTCGTCGTACTCGGCGCGCAGGGCGCCCCAGCCGTCGACCACCAGGAACACGTCGCCGAACGGGTCGGTGGTCGGCTGGCCGGCGACGGCGAGGGCGGCCCGCCGCTGCCGGTACGCCGCCATCGACTCCACCCCCAGCGCGGCGAAGCGGCGCTCCCGGTCGGCCAGCAGGGTGGCCATCTCACCGACGGTGCGCCGCACGGCGGTCGGGTCGGTCCGGCCGGACACCCCGCCGACGTGCGGCAGGTCGCGCAGCGCGGCCAGCCCGCCGCCGCCGAAGTCCAGGCAGTACACCTGCGCCTCGACGGGCGTGTGGGTCAGCGCCAGCGCGAGAACCAGCGTGCGTAGCAGGCCCGACTTGCCGCTCTGCGGGCCGCCGACCACGCCGACGTGCCCGGCCGAGCCGCCGAGAGCCAGCCAGAGCAGGTCGCGACGCTGCTCGAACGGCTTGTCGACGACGGCCACCGGCACCTGGAGTGCGCCGTGCAGCTCCGGGTTGGCGGAGCCCAGCCCCCGCGCCGGGTCGGCGCCGACCGGCCCGAGCAGCTCGTCGAGGGTGGGTGCGTCGCCCAGCGGTGCCAGCCACACCTGGTGGGCCGGCGGGCCCTGCCCGGCCAGCCGCCCCACCAGCACGTCGAGCAGGCTCGCGGCGCCGGTGTCCGCCTCGGCGGCGGCCGTCGGGGCGGGGACGGCCGGCTCCGACACCGGCACCGCATGGGTGGAGAAGGCGAGCAGGCGGGGCACGCCGGCCCCGCCGCGCCCCGCCGCGCCGTCGGGGCGACGCAGCGCCCCGGAAACGTACGCGGCCTTGAAGCGCACCAGCGGCTCGGTGCCGAAGCGCAGGTAGCCGTGCCCCGGCGAGCGGGGCAGCTCGTGCGCGTCGGGCACCCCGAGGACCGTCCGCGACTCCAGCGCCGAGAAGGTGCGCAACCCGATCCGGTACGACAGGTGGGTGTCAAGGCCGCGCAGCCGCCCCTCCTCCAGCCGCTGACTGGCCAGCAGCAGGTGCACCCCCAGCGACCGGCCCAGGCGGCCGATCTGCACGAACAGGTCGATGAAGTCCGGCTTGGCCGAGAGCAGCTCGGAGAATTCGTCGCAGATCAGCAGGAGCGACGGCAGCGGGGCCAGCGGATTGCCGGCGGCCCGGGCCCGCTCGTAGTCGCGCAGGCTGGCGAAGTTCCCGGCCCGGCGCAGCAGCTCCTGGCGGCGGACCAGCTCCCCGTTGATGGCGTCGACCATCCGGTCCACCAGCGGCAGCGCGTCGGCCAGGTTGGTGATCACCGCGGCGGTGTGCGGCAGCCGGTCGAACGAGGCGAAGGTGGCCCCGCCCTTGAAGTCGACCAGGACGAAGTTGAGCTGCTCGGAGCTGTGCGTGGCGGCCAGCCCGAGGACCAGGGTGCGCAGCAGCTCGGACTTGCCGGAGCCGGTCGCCCCGATCAGCAGCCCGTGCGGGCCCATCCCGTCCTGGGCGGACTCCTTGAGGTCCAGCTCGATCGCCCCGCCGTCGGTGCCCACCCCGATCGGCACCCGTAGCCGGTCGCGGGCCGACCGGGGCCCCCAGCCCTGCTCGGCGCTGAAGCCGGCCGGGTCGCCGATGCCGAGCAGCTCGGGCAGGCCCAGCTCGGCGTTGACCGGGGCGTCCGGCCCGCGTACGGCGGTGGCCAGCCGCAGCGGGGCCAGCCGGCGGGCGACCGCCTCCGCGTCGGCGGACGCCAGCCGGTCGGCGGCGCCCACCTCGGCGTGCCCCTCGACGGAGTGCGAGTCCAGCCGGCCGCCGCGCAGGTCGAGCAGGAGGGCGTACCGGTCGAGCAGGCGCGGCGGCGGGGTGTCCAGGTCGACGATGGTGACCGCGTCGATACCGCCGTCGCCGACCAGGTCGGTGGCGCCGGTGAGGTCGCCGCCGTCGAGCACCACCACGACGTGCGGGCCGTCGGTGGCCGGGCCGGCCGGGCTGAACCGGGACCGGCTGGCCAGCACGTCGTCGAGGAGCCGTTCCAGCTCGGGTGCGGAGCTGGTGACCAGGCGGACCGGGCCGACGGCGTCGACGCGGGTGGGGTGATGGGCGTGCGGCAGCCACTTCACCCACTCCCAGAGGGCTCGCCGCTCCGGGCCGGCGCAGACCGCGACCAGCAGTTCGTCCGGGGCGTGGAAGACCGCGAGCTGGGTGAGCACGGCCCGGGCCAGGGCCTGGGCGTCGGGCGAACCGGTGTCGGGCCGCACGCGCCCGTCGGCGCCCCGGACGGCCGACTCGCCCCGGAGGTAGACCCGGGCGAAGCTGCGCAGCGACAGCGCCACGGGCAGGTCCGGCACCACCGAGTACGCGTCCAGGAACCGGCGCAGCGCGCCGGCGGTCATCGGCTCCAGCTCCTCCAACGGTCGGGTGACCGGCGGGACCAGCGGGGTGGCCAGGGTCTGCGGGCCGAGGCCCACCCGGACCACGGCGAAGTCCGGGTCGGCCGGCCGGCGCTCCCAGATCCGGTGGCTGTCCACGGTCGACCAGAGTCGGCCCGGGTCGGGGTGCCGGTAGTGCAGCCCGGCCCGTTGCTGCCCGGCGGTCCGCCTGACCCGGCGGCGCAACGCGGTGAGGTGCCGCAGGTACTCCCGCCGGGCGGCCATCATCTCCGACTTCTTCGGGGTGCCGGAGGCGCTGCCCCACGAGGTCACCAGCATCGCCACGGAGGACAGCCCGAACATCCCCCCGACCACGTACGAGTAGGCCCCGCCGCCCCGGCCGAACATCATCGCCATCGCGACCGTCCCGCCCAGCATGGGCAGCACCATCAGCGCCTGCTGCCAGCGGCCGCCGGTGACGGCGGGGATCTCCGGCGGCGCCTCGACGGGCAGCTCGCCGACCGGGATCTCCGGCGCGGGACGCCGGGGCGGTCGCTTGATGACGACAGTGGACACACGCCCTCCCCAGAGCGCTCGGTAACCCGAGCCTGGCTCATCGTAGGTAAAGTCCTGTCGTCCGCGCAGCCGCCATCCCCCTCGATACGGAGAAGCGTCGATGACTACCGGGCTGGCCCGTGTCACGATCAGCGCCCCCCAGCGCCGGGTCGACGTCGCCCTGCCGGAGCAGGTCCCCCTCGCCGAGCTGCTGCCCGAGGTGCTCCGGCACGCCGGCGAGGGGCTGGCCGACGACGGGGAGCGGCACGGTGGCTGGGTGCTGCGCCGCACCGACGGCGTGGTGCTGCTCACCGCCCAGGCGCTGCTTCCCCAGGGGGTCCGCGACGGCGAGGTGCTGCACCTGGTGCCGGCCCGCGCCGAGTGGCCCGAGTTGGAGTACGACGACGTGGTCGAGGCGATCGTCGACGGGGCCCGCCGCCGGGGCGCGGCCTGGTCGCCGGCCGCCACCAGGGCCGCGGCCCTGGCCGGGGCGGCCGTCCCGCTCTCCGTCGGGCTGCTCGCCGTGCTCGCCGCCGGGCCCGGGCACCGGGCCGGCTGGCAGGTCGCGCTCGCGGTGGCGCTGCTGCTCACCGTCGCCGGCGCGGTCGCCTCCCGGGCGTACGGCGACGGCGCCACCGGCGCCACGTTGGGCGGCTACGCCCTGCCGTACGCCGCCACGGCCGGCGCCCTCGCGGTCAGCTCCGGCGACCAGGTCGGCGCGTTTGCGCCGCTGCGCTGGCTGGGCGCCCCCGAGCTGCTGGCCGGCACGGTGGCGCTGCTGTTGGTGGCGATGCTCGGCCTGCTCGGGGTGGCCAGCCGGGTCCGGGTCTTCGTGGCCGGCGTGACCGTCGGGGCGGCCGGCGCGCTCGTCGCGCTGGGCGGGCTGGCGCTGCCGGCCGAGGGCGTCGCGGCGGTGCTGGTCTGCGTCCTGGTCTTCGCGCTGGGCGGGCTGCCGCTGCTGGCCATCCGGTTGGGCAGGATGCCGCTGCCGCCGATCACCCTGCCCGGCGACGGGAGCCCCGGTGCCGAGGCCGCCCGGGACCTGCCGGACCGGGCCCGGGTGTACGCCGCCGTGGCCCGGACCGAGGAGATGCTGACCGGGATGCTGATCGGGCACGCCGTGCTGGCTGCCGGGGCGGCGGCGGTGCTCGCCGCGATGGGCGGGACGGCCGGCCGGCTGCTGGCGGCGGTCGCGTCCGTCGTGCTGCTGCTGCGTTCCCGGCTATTCGTGGCGCTGCGCCACCGGGTGCCCCCGGTGGCCGCCGGGCTGGCCGGGGCCGCCCTGCTCGGCGGGGTGCTCGCCGTGGGTTCCGGTCCGGCCGGAGGGCTGCTGCTGGCCGTCGGCGGGCCGGTCGTGGCCCTGGTCGCCGTGGTCGCCGGCACCACGTCCGCCCGGCGGCCCGTGTCGCCGTACGTCGGTCGGCTGGCCGACCTGACCGACACCGCGCTGGTGGTCTCCGTGGTGCCGGTGGCCTGTGCGGTGCTCGACCTGTACGAACGGGCCCGGGGGCTGCTCGGCTGAGCGGCTCCCGGGCCCGTCGACGTCTGCCGGTGGTCAGTGCACGGACTCGCCGCGCTCCTCGGCCTCCTTGGCGCGCCGGTACGAGTTGTGAATCTCGGCCTCGGCCTCGACCCGGCCGACCCAGGTCGCGCCCTCGACCGACTTGCCGGGCTCCAGGTCCTTGTACACCTCGAAGAAGTGCTGGATCTCCAGCCGGTCGAACTCGCCCAGGTGGTGGATGTCGCGCAGGTGCTCCTGACGCGGGTCCTCGTAGGGCACGCAGAGGACCTTGTCGTCCCCGCCCTTCTCGTCGGTCATCCGGAACATGCCGATGGTGCGGCACCGGATCAGGCAGCCGGGGAAGGTGGGCTCGGGGACCAGCACGAGCGCGTCCAGCGGGTCGCCGTCCTCGCCCAGGGTGCCCTCGATGAACCCGTAGTCCGCCGGGTACTGCGTGGACGTGAAGAGGGTGCGGTCCAGCCTGATCCGGCCGGTCGCGTGGTCCACCTCGTACTTGTTGCGGTGACCCTTGGGGATCTCAACCGTGACGTCGAAATCCATCTTCCACGCTCCCTCGTCTGCCCACGCTGGCTAACGGAAACCAGTGGCGCCGCTCTCCAGGCAGGTGAATGCCCACCCGCCTGCTCCGGCCGCCGCATAGTCTTCGGACCGAAGTAGTGTCACCCAAGCTGTTTTCCGAACGGGAGGAGGGGGCTGTGGGGAGGGAAGATTCACACTACCGCCCGGAGGGGGTTGACGGGCGGAAGGGCGGGCATCCGGGCTCCGGGGGCGCGACCGGGCGGGTCCCCGTGCCTGAGGCGCACCTACCCCGTACCCCCGTGCCGCCCCCCGCCGACGACTTCGACCCCGAGGCCACGGCCCGGATCGTCAGGGCCGGGGAGCGGCCTCCGCCGCCCGTGTGGCGGCCCTCGGATCGGGCGCCCGTGGCCGACCGGGTGTCGGCCCCGGCCTTCCCCGCCGCCGGCTTCGACGCACCCATGCCGGAACCGGCAGCGGCCGGTGGCGCCGGCGGCGGGCCGCCGGCCGGGCCGCCCCCGGGGCACGACCGGCCGCCGGCCCGCCGCCGGCGCCTCCCGCTGGCCGTGCTGGCCACCGTGGTGCTGCTCGCCCTGGTCGGGGCCGGGCTGGCGGTGGTCCGGCCCGGTCCGGTCGCCGGCTGGCTCGGCGCGGACCGGGCCACCCCGCAGGCGACCGGCGAGGCCACCGAGCCGGAGCCGGTCCCGGTGCTCTCCGGCCCGGACGCCAACGCCCCCGAGCCCACCCCGGACGGGGTGCGCGCCGCCCTCGAACCGCTGCTGCGGGCCCCCGAACTGGGCAGCCGGGTCAACGTGTCGGTGGCCGACGTGACGACCGGCCGGTCGCTCTACTCGCAGGGCGGCGATGCCGGCACCGTCCCCGCCTCGGTGACCAAGCTGGCCACCGCCGTCACGGTGCTGAAGGCCCGCGGGCCCGACCACCGCATTCCCACCCGTGCGGTGGCCGGCGCGAACCCGGGCGAGGTGGTCCTCGTCGGCGGCGGCGACCCGACCCTCGCGGTGGACGGCGACGGCTTCTACCCCGACGCGGCCCGCCTCGACGACCTGGCCAAGCAGGTCAAGCAGGCGCTCGGCGGCACCGCGCCGACCCGGGTCACCGTCGACTCCTCGCTCTTTCCCGGCCCGGTGTACGGCCCCGGCTGGGACTCGGACATCCCCACCGGCGGGTTCGGCGCGGCGATCAGCGCGCTGATGACCGACGGCGCGCGCCGGGACCCGAAGGCCGCGAAGAAGAACTTCGACGCAGGCCACGGCTGGGCGGAGCGGGTCCCACAGCCGGACCTGGTGGCCGGCCGTGCCTTCGCCAGGCTGCTCGGGCTCACCAGCGCTGCCCCCGAGGTGACGCGGGGCACCGCCCCGGCAGCCGGCGCGGCCCCGTCCGCCGCTGCCCCCGCGCCCGGCGCCGAGCTGGGCAAGGTCGAGTCGCTGCCGATGATCCGGCTGGTCGACCTGATGATCACCGACAGCGACAACGTGATCGCCGAGGCACTGGCCCGGCAGGTCGCGCTGGCCCGTGACCAGCCGGGGTCCTTCGTCGGCGGGGCGGCGGCGATGGACATCGTGACCGGCGAGCTGGGCCTGTCGGCCAACGAGATCACCCTCGCCGACGGCAGCGGGCTGTCCCGGAGCAACCGGATCAGCCCGTCCCTGCTGACCGATCTGATCTCGCTCGCCGGCAACGGCACCCACCCGGGGTTGGCCGCCATCTTCGGCGGCCTGCCGGTCGCCGCCTGGTCGGGCACCCTCGGCGGGCGGTACCAGGTGCCGGCCACGGTGGCCGGGGCCGGCGTGGTCCGGGCCAAGACCGGGACGCTGACCAGGGTGCACGCCATCGCCGGGCTGGTCACCACCGCCGACGGCCGGCTGCTCACGTTCGCCCTGCTCACCGACCAGGCGCCGCCCGACTCGCTCGACGACACCCGGCGGGCCCTCGACCGGATCACCTCCGCGCTGGCCCGCTGCGGCTGCCGCTGAACCGGCCCGGCACCCTTTTGTGGAGGCATGTCCTGTCATCGGCGAAAGGTGGGGGTGTTCCGGCGCGGGTACGGTGGGTGCATGGCGCAGTTCGTGGACTGGGATCTGGCCGCCGCGACCGCGGGGGCGTTGAGCAAGTCGGGGCCCCGGGTGTCGTACGCCGAGGCCACCGAGGTGGTTTCCGAGCTGCGGCGACTGACCGACGAGGCGGCCGGGCACGTGGCCGACTACACGGGGCTCCGCTCGCAGGTGGTGCACCCGCCGGTGCGCGTGGTGGACCGACGGGACTGGGCGGCGACCAACATCGCCGGCCTGCGCGAGGTGATCACCCCGCTGGTCGGCCGGCTCGCCGGCGACAAGCAACCCGGCCCGCTCACCGAGGCGATCGGCTCCCGGGTCACCGGAATCCAGGCCGGCACCGTGCTGGCGTACCTGTCGGGGCGGGTCCTCGGCCAGTACGAGGTCTTCTCCGGCGACCCCGGCCAACTGCTGCTGGTCGCGCCGAACATCGTCGAGGTGGAGCGGAAGCTGGGGGCCGACCCGCGTGACTTCCGGCTCTGGGTGTGCCTGCACGAGGTGACCCACCGCACCCAGTTCACGTCGGTGCCCTGGATGCGGGCGTACTTCCTCGGCGAGGTGCAGGCGTTCGTGGACGCCTCGCAGGGCGGCGAGCACCTGGTCGAGCGGCTGCGCCGGGGGGTGGCCACCCTCTCCGACGCGGTCAAGGACCCGGAGAGCCGGGCCAGCGTGCTGGACATCGTGCAGACCCCCGCCCAGCGGGCCGTACTCGACCGGCTCACCGCGCTGATGACCCTGCTGGAGGGGCACGCCGAGTTCGTGATGGACGGCGTCGGCCCGCAGGTCATCCCCAGCGTCGAGCGGATCCGGGCCGCGTTCAACCGGCGTCGGGAGACGGGCAACCCGCTGGAGAAGGCGATCCGCCGGCTGCTCGGCGTCGACGTCAAGATGCGCCAGTACGCCGAGGGCCGCAAGTTCGTCCACGGCGTCGTCGAGCGGGTCGGCATGGAGGGCTTCAACAAGATTTTCAACTCCCCGCTGACCCTGCCCCGGCTGGATGAGCTGGGCGACCCGGACGCCTGGGTCGCCCGGGTGCACGGGCCGGCCGGCGCCACCCCGACCGTCGGCTGACCGTACGCCGATGGCCGCGCTCGCCCCGTCGGTCGCCGCGGTCCGGCTCGCGGTCCGCCGCGCGCTGACCGGGCTGGCCGGGGACGGGCCGGTGCTGGTCGCCTGCTCGGGCGGGGCCGATTCGCTCGCCCTGGCCGCCGCCACGGCGTTCGTCGCGCCCCGGCTCGGCCGGCGGGCCGGGCTCGTCACCGTCGACCACGCCCTCCAGGCCGGCTCCGACCAGCGGGCCGCCGCCGTGGCGGCCTGGGCCGCCACGGCCGGGTTCACGCCGGCCGAGGCGGTACGGGTCGACGTCGACGGCCGCCCCGGAGGGCCGGAGGCGGCCGCCCGCCAGGCCCGCTACCAGGCGCTGGTCGAGGCGGCCCGGCGGCACGGGGCGGCGGCACTGCTCACCGGGCACACCCGCGACGACCAGGCGGAGACGGTGCTGCTCGCGCTGGCCCGGGGCGCCGGCCCCCGCGGGCTGGCCGGGATGCCGCCCCGCCGGGACCTGTCCGGCGTGCCGCTGCTGCGCCCCCTGCTCGACGTGACCCGGGAGCAGACCCGCAAGGCGTGCGCCGCCCTCGGGTTGACCCCGTGGGAGGACCCGCACAACACCGACCCCTCGTACGCCCGGGCCCGGGTCCGGGCCGACGTGCTGCCCGCGCTGGTCCGGGCGCTCGGCCCCGCCGTGCTGGACAACCTCGCCCGGACTGCCCGCCTGGTGGCCGCCGACACCGCCGCCCTCGATGCCCTGGCCGCCGACGCCCTGGCCGCGCCTGCCCCTGCGGTACCGGCCGATCCGGCCGCCGTCGGCGGGGCGAGGGGGCCGACGCCGGCGGGTGTGCGGGTGCCCGAGGGCGGGTTGTCGGTCGAGGCGCTGGCCGGGCTCGCCCCGGCAGTCCGGACCCGGGTGCTGCACGCCTGGGCCCGGGAACTCGGCGCGGCACCCGCCGCGCTGTCCCACCGGCACGTCGCCGCGCTGGACGCACTGGTCACCGACTGGCGGGGGCAGGGCGCGACCCATCTGCCCGGCGGCATCCGGGTGGTCCGCCGTGCCGGCCGGCTCACCGCCGCCGGCCCGATCGCCTGACGGCTCACCGGCCGCCGACCGACCGACCGGCCGCTCGGCTGGGGCCGGCCGCTCGGCTGTTGGCGGGGGCCGGCGGGTCAGCCGTTGGCCGGTGGGTCAGGCGGTCGTGACGCGGTCGCGGAAGGTGGCCCGGTAGGCGTGCGGGGTGGTGCCCAGCCGGCGGGTGAAGTGGTGGCGCAGGGCAGCCGCGTCGCCGAAGCCGGCCTGGCCAGCCACGCCCTCCACGCTCAGGCCGGTCTCCTCCAGCAGCCGCCGGGCCAGCAGCACCCGCTGGTTGGTCAGCCAGTCGTGGGGCGTGGTGCCGGTCTCGGCGCGGAACCGGCGGGCGAAGGTGCGCGGGGTCATCCCGGCCCGGGTGGCCAGCCCGTCGACGGTGACGGGGCGGTCCAGGTGACCCATCAGCCACTCCAGCACGGGTTCCAGGGTGGGTGCCTCGGGGGCCTTCGGGATGGGCGCCTCGATGTACTGGGACTGGCCGCCGTCGCGGTGCGGCGGGACGACCATCCGGCGGGCCAGCCGGGTGGCGGTGGCCGAGCCGTGCTCCTGGCGTACGAGGTGGAGGCAGGCGTCGATGCCGGCGGCCGTGCCGGCGCTGGTGAGCAGCCGGCCGTCGGCCACGTAGAGCGAGTTGCACCGGACCCGGGCCCGGGGGTGGCAGCGCTGCAACTCGTCGACGTACCGCCAGTGGGTGGTGCACTCCCGGTCGTCGAGCAGCCCGGCCGCACCGAGCACGAACGCCCCGGAGCAGACGCTCAACACGTACGCGCCGCGCGCGGCGGCCCGGCGCAGCGCGTCCAGTACGGCGGGGGACACGTCCGTGTCGCCGTTGTGCCCGGGTACCGCGACCATGTCGGCGTCCTCGATGGGCCCGAGGTCGGCGTGCGGGGTGAGGTGGAACCCGACGGAGGTATGCACCTGGGCGCCGTCGGACGTGCAGACGGTGAACCGGTAACCGGGGAATCCGTCGGCGGTCCGGTCGGTGCCGAAGACCTCGGCGAGCACCCCCAGTTCGAACGGGGCCACCCCGTCGAGCGCGAGTACGGCGACGGATCGGAGCATGTGACGAGGGTAACCGTACGGGTGGCAGGAAATCGAGGTCTGGTGGCATAACTGCCACTGTCTGGCGGGTGGGCAGGCGCGCAGACTGGTTCCAGTCCGGTGCGCACCGGCGGCGAAAACATCCGATAACCCCCGCGAAAGCGAGCGCCGCCATGGCATTCCTGCCGTTCCTGCTCTTCCTGCTCCTCCTCGTCGTCGCGTCGGTCGCCGGCCTCGTCGCCGACACCCGGGACTCGGCCGACTGGAAGCCCACCGACGAGGGCCGCCGGTGGCGATCCAGTATCTGCTGACCCGGTTCGCGCCGGATGTGGAGAAAATCCCGGCGGGACCGCGTCGAAAGGGGCGGCCCCGCCGACGGAGGGCATCCGGCATACGGCAGGCTAGGAGTCATGGCTGACGGCTCCTGGTACGACGCCGACATCGACCACGTGATCATTTCCGAGGCGCAGATCCGCGAGAAGACGGCGGAGCTGGCCAAGCAGGTCTCGGCTGACTACGCGGGCGTCGACGGGCTCCTGCTCGTCTGCGTGCTCAAGGGCGCGGTCATGTTCATGGCCGACTTCGCCCGGGCGCTGGGCCGGCAGGGTCCTCCCGCCGAGCTGGACTTCATGGCCATCTCGTCGTACGGCCAGGGCACCACCTCCTCCGGCGTGGTCCGGATCCTCAAGGACCTGGACCGCGACATCGCCGGACGGCACGTGGTGGTCATCGAGGACATCGTCGACTCCGGGCTCACCCTCTCCTGGCTGCTGCGCTACCTGGAGTCGCGCTCGGCGGCCAGCGTCGAGGTCGTCGCCCTGTTCCGCAAGCCGGACGCGGTCAAGGTCCCGGTGCCGGTGAAGTACGTCGGGTTCGACATCCCGACCGAGTTCGTCGTCGGCTACGGCCTCGACTTCGGCGAGCGGTACCGCGAGCTGCCCTACGTCGGCGTGCTCAAGCCCGAGGTCTACGCACGGGCGTGAGACCCGTTCGTATCGGTACCCGTCAAGCCGACGTTCAGCGCGTTCTCAGCTGATCGGTCTACGGTAGGGGTCGGTGGCGTGGAGTAGCTCTCCACGCCCGGCCCTTCGACCCGCGTGACCGGGCGGTCGGGTGGCCGGGCGCGGGACTCCCGCCACGCCGGCTGAAACCCGGTTCGCCTTACGCGTAACTGCTGGGCTCGCAAGCTCACATGTCGCGCGCACGGTGTACCGTCGAGTGACCGTGGTGCGGCAGTTGCGCACCCCGGGGTCGAGGCCGGCCCGCACGGCGGCTCCGGCCGCCGCCTCGGCGGCGACAAGCCATTCAGACGGTCAGGACGTCGATCAGGAGGATGCGGGCGCCTCGGCGCTCGACGACAGCATGGAACGTACGCGTTTCTTCCGCCGACCGGTGGTCTGGATCATCCTGGTCATCCTCGGCGCCGTTGTGCTCAGTCAGCTGTTCACCGCTGGTCCCAGCTACCACCGCGTGGACACTTCCGTTGCGCTCGATCAGCTGCATACCGCGAAGATCAAGAAGGCGGTCTTCCAGGACAAGGAGCAGACGCTCCAACTCGACCTGGAGAGCAAGACCAAGTTCGGTGACACCGACACCGACCGGATCGAGGCCCAGTTCCCGTACGAGGTGGGCGGCCAGGTCTGGAACGAGGTCCTCGACGCCAAGGCGGCCAACCGGGTCACCGGACCGGCCGACACCAAGGTGTCGTCCGACAGCATCTGGGTGAGCCTGCTGGTCAACCTGCTCCCCATCGCGCTGCTCGTGCTCCTGCTGCTGTTCTTCATGTCGCAGATGCAGGGCGGCGGCTCCCGGGTGCTCAACTTCGGCAAGTCCAAGGCGAAGATGATCACCAAGGACACCCCGAAGACGACCTTCGCGGACGTCGCGGGCGCCGAGGAGGCCGTCGAGGAGCTGCACGAGATCAAGGACTTCCTGCAGAACCCGGCGAAGTACCAGGCCCTGGGCGCCAAGATCCCGAAGGGTGTGCTGCTCTTCGGCCCGCCCGGCACGGGTAAGACGCTTCTCGCCCGCGCCGTCGCCGGCGAGGCCGGGGTGCCGTTCTACTCGATCTCCGGCTCCGACTTCGTCGAGATGTTCGTCGGTGTCGGCGCCAGCCGGGTCCGCGACCTGTTCGAACAGGCCAAGACGAACGCCCCGGCGATCGTCTTCGTCGACGAGATCGACGCCGTCGGTCGCCACCGCGGCGCCGGCATGGGCGGCGGCCACGACGAGCGCGAGCAGACGCTCAACCAGCTGCTCGTCGAGATGGACGGCTTCGACACCAAGGGCGGGGTCATTCTGATCGCCGCCACCAACCGGCCGGACATCCTCGACCCGGCGCTGCTGCGCCCGGGCCGCTTCGACCGGCAGATCCCGGTGGACGCTCCCGACATGGAGGGCCGCAAGGCGATCCTGCGGGTGCACGCCAAGGGCAAGCCGTTCGCCCCCGACGTCGACCTCGACGCGGTGGCCCGGCGGACCCCCGGCTTCAGCGGCGCCGACCTGGCCAACGTGATCAACGAGTCAGCGCTGCTCACCGCCCGCAAGGACGAGCGGGCGATCAGCAACGACTCCCTGGAGGAGTCGATCGACCGGGTGATCGCCGGTCCGCAGCGTCGGACCCGGGTGATGGGCGACCAGGAGAAGAAGATCACCGCGTACCACGAGGCCGGGCACGCGCTGGTCGCCTGGGCGCTGCCGCACGCCGCGCCGGTGCACAAGGTGACGATCCTGTCCCGTGGCCGCTCGCTGGGCCACACCCTGGTGCTGCCGACTGAGGACAAGTACACCCAGACCCGCGCCGAGATGATCGACACCCTGGCGTACGCGCTGGGCGGCCGGGCCGCAGAGGAACTGGTGTTCCACGAGCCGACCACCGGCGCCGGCAACGACATCGAGAAGGCCACCGGGCTGGCCCGCGCGATGATCACCCAGTACGGCATGAGCTCCAAGCTCGGCGCGATCAAGTACGGCACCAGCGGGGACGAGCCGTTCCTCGGCCGCAACATGGGCCACGAGCGGGACTACTCCGACACGGTGGCCGCCGAGATCGACAACGAGATGCGGGCGCTGATCGAACTGGCCCACGACGAGGCCTGGGAGATCCTGGTGGAGTACCGGGACGTCCTGGACAGCATCGTGCTCGAGCTGATCGAGAAGGAGACCCTCTCCACGGCCGACATGGCCCGGATCGCTGCTCGGGTGGTGAAGCGCCCACCGATGGCCCCGTACAACGGCTTCGGCAAGCGTCAGCCCTCCACCGAGCCCCCGGTGCTCACCCCGACCGAGAAGGACGCGCTCAAGGCGCAGGCCCAGGCCGACGGCGCGTCCGTCGGCGGCGGCACGCCCAGCTCGAACAACTCGGACGGTATGCACTGAGTACCGACCCGGAGGTCGGTCCCGAGGTCCCCACCCAGGGCGCCTCGTCGACCGAGCCCGACACCGACGGGCTGGACTACCTCGCCGCGCGCCTGGTCAACGGAAGGTTGACCGGGCGCCCGGTCGAGGAGGCCGTCGACCTGCCCCGGATCGAGAAGGCGGTACGCGAGATCCTGATCGCGGTCGGGGAGGACCCCGACCGCGACGGGCTCGTCAAGACCCCGGCCCGGGTCGCCCGCGCGTACGCCGAGCTCTTCGCCGGCCTGCGGGTCGACCCGGCGCAGGTGCTCAGCACCACCTTCGAGGCCAACCACGAGGAGTTGGTGCTCGTCCGGGACATCGACGTGATGAGCCTGTGCGAGCACCACCTGCTCCCGTTCCGGGGCAGCGCCCACATCGGCTACATCCCCGGAACGGACGGCCGGATCACGGGCCTGTCCAAGCTGGCCCGGCTGGTCGAGGTCTTCGCCCGCCGTCCCCAGGTGCAGGAGCGGCTCACCTCGCAGATCGCCGACCTGCTGATGAGCAAGCTGGCCCCGCGCGGCGTCGTGGTGGTGCTCGAGTGCGAGCACATGTGCATGGCGATGCGCGGCATCCAGAAGTCCGGGGCGAAGACGATCACCTCGGCGGTGCGCGGCACGCTCCAGAACGACGCGAAGTCCCGGGCCGAGGCGATGGCCTTGATCATCCACCGCTGACCGCGGGATTCGCCGGCGGGCGACGCCGGGTCGCTGGACCTCACGGAGTCCGCCCAGGGCGGGATGGGCCCGCACGGGCGCGCCGCGCCCGGCCCGGCGGGCGGGTCAGCCGGCCAGCATCGCCAGAACGAGTCCCGCCGTGGTCGACACCGCCGGGACGAGGCAGACCAGGGCACCCCACCGGGGGGTCCGGTCCACTCGACCACTGGTCGCCGGGTTCGGCACCGCCCCGACGGCCGTCGCCGCCGGATCGTCCACGGCACCGCCCCCGCCGGTCCGCCGGCCTGACGCGCGGACCGCCGCCAACGACACGCCCGTCGGGTCCACCCGACCACGGGAGCCGGCAACCACCGGGACACCCGGGGCGGACTCCGTCGGGCCGTCGGCCGTACCCGGGCTCGACGTCCGGCGGGTGGCTTCCCCGGCCGCCGCAGGACCGGTCGGCCCGTCGAACAGCCGGCCGACGGCGAGCCAGCCGGCGACGAAGGCAGCCACCGGCATCGGCACCCCACAGATCAGCGCGACCACGCTCGCTGGGCCGGTGCCGGTGGCCAGGTAGATCACCACCTGGAGCAGCGGTACGACCAGTGCCAACGGCCCGTACACCAGCAGGTTGCGGACCTTCGGCGGCCAGGCCGCCGGGCGGAGCGGGCTGCGCGCGGCCAGCACGCCGTCCGCCGCGTCCGCCCAGCCCCGGGCCGCCCGCAGCGCGCCCAGCACCGCCGTCGGCCCACCCACCATGCTCCGGGCCGCCTCCGTCAGCTCGGGCGGCGACGGCACCAGCACCATCGGGGGTACGCCCAGCTCTCGCAGCCGGGACCGCTGCGGGGCGAGTCGCTCGCGTACCGCGGTCAGTTCCTCCCGGGCGGCCCGGACCGCGCGGGCCTGCTCCGTCGCGGCGGTCGCCGCGCTCCGGCGCACCCCGTCGAGCTGCCGGGCCGCGGCGACGTACTCGGTCCAGGTGGTCGCGCCGTCGGCGGGACGGGGCGGTGCGGGATCGGCACCGGAACGCTGCCTGACCGGGGCGGCAGCCGTCGCCGCATCGGCGATGCTGGTCGGCTCCCGGCTCATGCGCTCTCCCCAGCCCCTGCGGCGTCGGCCCTGCCTGCGGCCTCGGCCGCGTCCCCGCCTCCGGCGTTGTTCGCGGCGTCGGCCCCGTTCACGGCGTTGTTCACGGGTTCGGTTCCGCTCACGGCGTCGGTTCCGTTTCCGGGGGCGGACCCCACCGGGGGTTCGGCGAACGGCACCAGGAGGACGCCCCGCTCGTCCGGGCCGTCCCAGAGCACGGCCCGGTTCCTGCGCGGACGCCACTGCACCGGGTGGCCGAACACCGCCGCGAGCTGCGTCCCCGGCACGCCCACCGCCACGACGGCAGCGAGTTTGTCGACCTCGTCCTCGGCCTGGACGACCGCGGTGAACGGCGGCACCGTGCGCCACCAGCCGAGCAGGTGCCGGCCGGTCGGGGGGCCCTCCCGCAGCAGGGCCCGCAGCAGGTCCGGCGGCAGCTCCTGCGGGGCGGGTCCGTCGAGACCGAAGACCACCAGGTAGCCCGGCTCGTCGGCGTCCAGCGCGGCGAGCAGGCCCGGCAGGCCGACCCGGTCCACCCGATGCTGGCCGGCGAGGTCGGCGGCGAGCGCGTCGGCCACCGGCACCGCATCGGCGCCGAGCGCGGCCACGACGAACCGTCCCGTACCGGGCCGGTGGTGCGCGGCGACGCTGCGGGCTGCGGTCGCGAGCAGCGCGGCGGCCTCCACCCCTGGGCCCAGGACTGCGATGTTGCGGCCGGCAGCCGGGCCGATCGGCACCGCCACCGTAGACCGGGACAGGTCCACCGCACGGCCGAGCAGGGCGGCCGGTCCACGGGCCCGGCCCGCGAAGGCTGCCCGGTAGCGGGGGTCGTTGCGCAAGAGCGGACGCGCCCAGCCGGCGAAGACGACCGGGGGCGCGGACCGCTCCGCCCGGGCCTCCCAGAGCCGGTGCCGCAGCTCCGCGATGCTCTCCGGGACCTCGTGCGGGTCGGGGAACCGGACCATCCGCTCGTGCCCCCGGGTCGCGCCCCGGGGCCCGCCGAGCCCGCCCGCCGTGTTCACCACCGCGCTGCCCACCGGCAGGCCGGCGGCGGCGTCGTTGCTCGGCTCCAGCACCGGGCCGCCGCCGGCCAGGGCAACCCGTACCGGAAACTGCCCGAGCATCGAGTCCCGGGTCGTCTGCCCACCGGCGATCCCGAGGTTGCCCTCCCCGGCCAGGACCAGGTGGACCCCGTACGCCCGGCCCGAGCGCGCCAGGGTGTCCAACCGGGCCGTCGCCTCGGCGGCTAGCCGGTCCCGGTCCGCGAGGAGCAGCGGGATGTTGTCGATCACGCACACCACGCGGGGCAGGGACTGGTGCTCCCGCAGGGCGGTGAACCGCTGGCCGCCGGCACGCTGCCCGGCCTCCTCCCGACGCTGGACCTCCGCGGTCAGCTCACCGAGAAGGTCCAGCACGTACTCCCGGTCGGCGGCCATCCCCGCCGTACGGACCTGGGGCACCCAGGACCGGTCCCGCTCGGTCTGGAGAAACTCCGCGAACGACTCGCCTTCACCGAGGTCGGCCAGGTGCAGGACCAGCTCGTCCGGGCCGTACCGGGCGGAGAGACCGAGCAGCACGTTGGTGAGGAAGGCGGCGCGGCCTGCGGCGGACCGGCCGCTGACCAGCCAGTGCGGGGTCAGCTCGGTGAAGCCGACGGTCACCGGCCGGCCGCCGGCGTCCCCGACAGTGGTGGCGATCCCCTCCGCCGAACTGGCCGTGCACAGTGGCTCGTCCGGGTCGGGGAGCAGATCGGCCAGGCTGAGCCGGGAGCCGGCCTCCACCTCCTCGGCGAGCCGTCGGCAGACCTCGTCGACCAGTGCCGGGGGTGGATCGTCGTCGACGAAGACGGGCGAGTTGAGCCCTCCGGGCGGCTCCGCGCCCGGGCCGGCGAACGAGGTGCCGGGAGGGTCGCCCAACAGCGAGTACGCGTTGCGTACGGACAACGGGGTGGCCTGTGGCAGGGGGGCGCGGGTCGCGTACGGACCGGCCGGGGGCCAACCCGCCACGACGAGGTGTAGCCCGGCGGCGCGTCCCTGCTCGGCCAGCGCCTCAATCCGCCCCAGGTCGGTCGGCCCGGTCAGCTCGGGCAGCGCGGCGACGACCAGCAGCAGCGTGCGGTCGTGGCGGCGCGGTCGGCCGGTGCCCGGAGCCACCCACTGTTCCGCTTCGGTGAGTACCGCCCGCAGCCCGGCGACGTCCACCGCAGGCGGGGGCAGGAGCCCGGCGTCCGCGAGCGCCGAGAACGGCGCGAAGGTGTCGGGCAGCGCTACGGCCGACCCGGCACCCGTATTGGTACGGAATGCGTCGCTGGTGCGGATTACGCTGCTGGCGTGAACCGCGTCGCTGGTGCGGATCGCGTCGACGGCGCGGACCAGCAGGCAGCCGGCGGGCGTCGCCGCGAGCAGGCGAAGCAGGATCGCCCGGAGCAGCCCGGCCACCCGCGGGTCACGAACGTCGGTGTCGATCGCCAAGTGCCCGGTTCCGAGCAGCGGCACCAGCGCGGGGAAGCGCGCGTCCTCCAGCGGGGCGGCGGTCCCGACCCGGACGAAAGCCGGTGGCCCCTCGCCCGAGGGAGCCTCCGCGGCGACCGTCTCCAGTGGTTCCCCGGCCCAGCCGGGCGCCAGCAGGGCCGCCGTGCTGCGGAGCCGGTCCGCGAGCTCGTACTGCCGGCGCTGGTCGGCCGGCGCGGGCCGGATCTCGTCCAGCATGCCGGCCGCTGCGGTGGCCGTCGCCTCCGCCCTCCGGTGCAGGGCAGCGGCGCGGTTTGTGCGTGTCCTCGGACCGGCCACCGCGTCCACCCCTCTTCCCGAGGCTGGCAACCCCTCCCCGCGCAGTGACCGTATCCCAGGTCGGCGCCCCCCTCCGGGATGCGCCACGGCGCTGCGCCCAGGTGCCGGGTGATTACCGGCACGAGGGCTTCCCGGTGGTGGTGGTGCGGGGCGGCTCCTCGCGTCGAGAGCGCCGGTCCCCTGATCACGGCGCGGGCCACGCCCCCGTCCTCGGCGATCGGGCGCGCGGCGGGCCGGGCCGGTCGTGCCCCGGTCATGATCGGTGGCGTCTGGGGCATTGGGTACGAGGCGTCCAGCCGATAGCCTCAAGGGGTGGAATCAGTGCAGCCCTCCGCCGGTTCCCAGGTCTCCCGCGTACCGGCGCAACGGACCCCGCCGGAGCAACTGGCGCCCCCGTCCGGGGCACCGGCACCGGTCCGTCCGCCGCGTCGGTTGCGCACCGTCGTCACCGTGGTCGCCGGGGTGGTCGGCTTGCTTATGCTCGGAGGCGTGGCGACCGCCTTCGTCCTGTACGAACGCGCCACCACCCCGGACCGCAGCGCCCCCGATGTAGTGGTCGTCAGTTACCTCCAGGCTCTGCTGGTCAAGCGTGACCAGAACCGAGCGTCGTTTTTTACCTGCGGTGACCGAATGCCTGCGATAGAGGCATTTCAAGACCATATCCTCGTTAAGGAAAAGGAGCTAGGCGTCTCAATATCGGTGAATATCGAAAATCTTGTAGTCGTCGAAAATGGTTCGTCGAATTCGATCGTAGACGCGGTGATTAGGAGAAGCGCTCAGGTGGACGGGGTGCAGCAAAGCCTCACCGACAACTGGCGTTTCGGATTGTCCGAGCAGGAAGGATGGCGTGTCTGTACCGCGCAACCCAACTGATGGCTATTCGATCCACAACAGGTGGACCGGCACCTCTAGGGTCGTCGGGGGTTGTCCTCGCCAGGCCCAGCGGTACCACTCCAACTCCGGAGTGACCCGCACGCAGATGTCTCCGTCCGTGCCCGAGTAGGTCTCGGTCACCGCACGCAGGTCCCGTTGCTCCCCGGTGTCCGTGACGTGCACGACTCGCCGCCCGGTGACAACGCCGGCATCGAACACCGGGGTCGGCGCGCGGTGGGTCGGCGCGTCCAGGGACACCAGATGGGCACCGGATTCCTGGGGTGCTCCACCGCTCGGCCGGGTTCCGACGGCCTCTACCCAGACCCGCTCGACCGGCACGAGTGGGGCGAACACCTCGACCTGCTCGGACTCGGCGCGATACCACTCCTGCTCCGGAATGACCGGCACGTAGGTGCGGCTGTTCTGCACCACCCGCTCGTCGGCACGCAGGTCACCGCGCCAACCGAGGCCCGGTAGCCCGATCAGGACCCGCTGGCCGCGCAGGTCGACCCGGACGGTCGCGGGCACGATCTCGATCGGCCGGGGTGGTAGAGGGGCCCAGTCGGGTTGGTCGGCGAAGGGGTCGGGGAATGGCCCGGTCATGCGCCCCGGGGCCTCACGCCTTGCCGTTCAGCGGCGCGCCCCGGTCCCGCATGAACGACACCGGGTTCACGGCACCCCGGCTGGAACGATCCCCGTCGAGGTGCACCTCGAAGTGCAGGTGCGGCCCGGAGGAGTTGCCGCTGCTGCCGACCTCCCCAATCACCTCTCCGGCTTTCACGAGTTGACCGGGAACGACCCGGGGCTTGACGATCATGTGGCAATACCGGGTGACGTAGCCGCCGGCGTGCAGCATGTCGACGAACCAACCGCACCCGCCCTTGCCCGGCCAGCCATCCACGTCGCAACTGCTGCGCCCGCCATGGTCGGGGTCGCAGCGGGCTACCAGGACCCGACCCGTGGCGGCGGCGCGTATCAGGGTGTGCTTCGACGCGCCGATGTCCACGCCGTTGTGGCTGGGCCGACTCGCGGTCCGGAACCCGGACCCGACGCCACCCGGGATCGGCGCGGTCCAGCCCGAGGCGGCGATCTGGCCCCGGGTGGCCGCGTTGCAGATGTTCTGCTTCGCCACCTGCACCGTGCGGGCCGCGCCCCCGGCGAGCGCGTCCACGATCTTGCTAGCCAGTTCCTCGTGCTTGGCGTAGGCATCCGGGAAGGCGCTGACCTGTACCCGCTGGGCGGCCCGGGTCAGCGGCATCTGCTCCCAGTTGGGGACCTTCACCAGCTTCTCGTAGAACTTCCGGGACGTGTAGGCCGGGTCCTGCAACTGTTCCGGTGAGCCCCAGCCCTGGCTGGGGCGTTGTTGGAAGAGGCCCACCGAGTCGTGGTCGTTGCGGCTGCCGAGGTGTGGGAGGTTGCGCAGACCGGACTCCTGCATGGCGGTGGCGATCGCGACGACCCATCCCCGGGGCGGAACCTTCATGTCGGAGCCGACCTTGATGATGACGGCGGCGTTGCGGATCTGGCTGTCGCCGTACTGGGCGAAGCGCGGCATCTTTCCTGACACGTTGACCTGGTGCGTCCGTCCGCAGCCGGACCGGGCCTCGGGGGAGAGGTCATCCCCACCGCCGCTCAGTTCGGTGAGGAAGAACGCCGCCGTGCCGCCGGTGCAGCAGAGCAGCGTGAGGGCCGCGGTCAGCGCGGCGGCCAAGGCACCGACGCGCAGTTGCCGGCGGCGTGGGGCCCCGCCTTCGAGGTGATCGCTCATGTCCGCTCCCAGTCCACAGCGTCGACCAGCCAATGCCCGTCCGGGGCCACGAGCTCCAGCCGTAGACGCCCCGAGTCGAGCGGCACCAACACCTCCACGAAGCGCTCCGTCCGGAGCCGGAGGCTCGGTTCTCCGGTCGTCCGCTCCGCTGGGATCCCAGCCGGATCGGCACCGGCGAGTTCCTCGGTCAGTTCCGGCGTGGAAAGCGGACGCAGGGCGGCGTGCCATTCGTCGGCCCCGCCGTCGCGACCGCCGAGCCAGGCGGCGGTGAACCTGTCCGCGATCTGCTCGGGCGGTGGTGCGCCCGGCCGGCTCACCGGTGACGGGGGCGTGGTACTCCCGACCACGCCGTCGTCACCGGTGGTTGGATCGACGGTGGTGATCGGCTCGCTCGGTTGACTCAGGCCCGTCTGTGGATTCCCTAGCCCAGAGACCAGCCTGGCCGCTCCGAGCACGCCGAGTACGAGGACGCCGATGACCAACGCTATGCCCAGCCGGGACCGCAGCACGCGTGTGAACAGGAACTCGACCGCCCGTCGCATCACGCTCACCGCGCCTCGGTACGGATCCGCGGTACCGCGGGCCGCGGCGTGGAAGGCTCGGCAGACCCGGGGCGGTAGATGACGAAGGACGCGTTCTCCTCGGGCACGTCCGGCTCCGTCCAAGTCGCGGGCTGGCGACGCCGAGGCCGGGGCGCGGCGGGACGTGCTTCGCTCCGCTGCTCCGGCACAGTGGCCTCGTCCGGATGCGTACGATTGTCGGACCGTTGCCGCCCCTTCGGGGTGCTGCTGACAATGGTGGGGACCTTGGCCTGACTCGGATCCTCGTGTCGGGCCTCCGGCCGGAGGCTGCGCTGCTCCAGCCCCACGCCTCGTCGCCGGGCCAGGGCCGGCTCGGCGGTGCCGCCCGGCTCCGCCACGTCCAGCCGTGCGGCGGTGCGAATGTCCCGGAAGAACCGACGATGCCACGAGCCGGCCGAGCTGACGGCCTCGCTGTTGTCCTTGCCACCGAGCTGGGTGATCCGACGGTACGGGCGCAGCAGCAGCCAGCCGACCACCCCGCAGAGCCACACCAGCACCACCTGGAGCCATCCGGGCAGGGTAGCCGTGCTCATGATCAGGTCCACGGCGAAGAGATAGATGGCGGCCCCGGTGCCGAAGATGGCGATGTTGAACACCGCGGCGACGACGGCGTTGGCCAGCCGCCGAAGTCCGGCGCTCGCCGGACGCATCAGGCCCACGGTGCCCAGAATCGGGGCCGCGATCACCGCCCACCGGAAGATGAGGAAGCCCAGCAGGACCAGCAGCGAGGCGGTGAGGTCGAACATTGCGAAGAGCAGTGCGGCGAGCACCGCGATGAAGCCGGAACCGACCCGGTCCATGTCCCGGATGCCTTGAAGATATTCGTACGCTTCAGGGTCTTCGTTCCTGATCTGCTCGGCAACCTTCATCCATTGTTGCTTCTTGGCCTCGATCATGGCGGGTCTGGTGGCAGGGTTGGCGCGGATGGACTGGGATTCCCCCCATGTCAGCGATCTTGCATCGTAAAGTGCTGGTCCATACTTCTTGGCCGTCTCGCTGTCAGCAGACCCCAGGACGCCGCGGAGCCAATTGCGGTACAACATCGTTTCATTTGCAGTGTCGCTGGCACGAATGGCAGGGGATCGAAGGTCTTTGCATCGCTCAGGTGAATCGATGCAACGCCCTGGTGTCGGCTCTTTCGCCTGAGGGCCGACTGCGTCATGCACCACACCAAGAGTGGTAATCAGCGTCCCGTCCGCCAAGTTGGCGGATTTGACTGGCCAGGCGGCCAATGCGGTGACCGCAACCATCACCAGTAGAGCCCAGCCTGCTGTCGTCATCGCGTTGCTCATATCCGATTGGCGGGATCTCCAGAGGAGGTAGAGACCTACCACGCAAAGTGTGATGATACCGAATACACTGAACACCTTCTGGTAAACGGCTTTTGTGGCTTGATCTACGAGCGGATCAGCCCATCCCCACATAGACCGAGGGTCCCAAGCCCTCTCCCGCAGGGCGTTCGATGCGCCGATGATCGCAGTAGCGATCATGAACTCGCCGTTGGCGACGGTAGTGGTAAATTTGTAGTCCGGGTGAAGAACAGTGGAGACACAGCCGCCGGGTATGTCGTAGGTGGTGTAGCTGTAGCCGCCGTATCCATAGAGGCTGTATTGGCCGGTGACCCCACCCGGCGACTCCTCCTTGGGAGGGGCACTGGCAAACCAGCCAGCCAGACCGGAGTCTGGTGCGCTGGGAGTCGGCGCTTCCAGACACTGCGCGCGGTCGGCCGCGACCGCGTTCAGCTTGCCGACGCAGGTACGGAAGTCGGCCTGCCACTCCTGGGTGGTGCACAGATCCGCGCGGGCCTGGGCCGTCGGCGGGGCGGCGTACGCCGGGTCGCCGCCCACCACCGGCCAGGCGACGGTGGCCCCGGCGAGTACGCCGAGCGCGAGCAGGAACGCCGCTAACCGGGCCCGCACCCTCGCCATGTCACGCCTCCAGGTCCGGGAGATTGGTCGGCAGTTGCCCAGCCGTCGCGGCGACCGCGGCGGGGGTGGTGTCCAGGTGATCCAGCAGCCCGTCGACGTACGACACGTCCACCCGGACCTTCTGCACCCGCCCGTCGACGTCGCGCATGACGAACTCGCGGAAGCCGAGTCGGACGGCCGAGGTGGCGTCCGCGGTCGACAGCGAGGCCAGGGTGGCCTCGTACCCGTCGTTGACCGGGACGCGGAGCAGCCGCAGCGCCTCGGAGGCGATCTCGGCGTCCTCGGCGATCCGGCCGACGAAGACGGTGGAGACGAGGTTCTGGACGTCGAGGCCGAGGATGTCCCGCGGGTTCTGCGAAGCGACCAGGGCGGCGAGGTTCCACTTGCGGGAGTCGCGGGCGAGTCGGACCAGGAACGATCGGCCGGAGCGCCAACCCTCCATGAAGTGCGCCTCGTCCAGGCCTACCAGTTTCCGGGATGACATCGAACCGCCGTAGCAGCGGCGTACCGCCAGCCGGTGGGCGGTGTGCAGCATAGGCAACGCGAGGGCCTCCTCGGCCGACCAGTACTCCCGTTCGATCTTGAGGTCGGGCAGCCGCAGCCCGGCCATGGTGATCACGGTAAGCGCCGCGTCGGCGCCGAGCAGCCCCTCCGGCGGGCGGCCGAAGAAGAGCATGGCCAGCGGCATCTCGGCGGTGTCCAGCAGCAGGTTGGCCAGCTCCTTGCCGGCGTCGTCGTCGAGCTGCCCCAGGCAGGCGACCACGTCGTCCAGGGTGGACGTCTCCTCTGCCGGCACCTGGCGCACCGCGTGCCGGAACAGGGTGGCGGTGGACGCCTCCCGGGCCACCTGCGGCGGCACCAGCATCATGCAGATGTCCTGTACCAGCATGCGGCGTTCGGCGCGGGCGTTGGAGATCGCGATCTCGAACTCCCGGTCGCCGGTCGCGCCGGCGCTGAACTCGCTGCGTAGCGGCGTCGGGATGAGCGCGTACGGTGCCAGCGTTCCCTGCTCGGAGCCGGTCAGGTTGAGCACCCGCGAGTACGGACGCAGCTCCGGCATGTTGCACAGCCGGGCCAGCGGCCCGGACGGGTCGAGCAGGGTCACCTGCACCCCGCGCCGGGCGGCGAGGTAGCCCAGCGCGCCGAGCAGCGTCGACTTGCCGCCGCCCGGCTCGGCGACGAAGACCGCGAGCCCGGAGCGTTCCCGCACCTCCATCGGGAAGTGCATGTCGAGGAAGACCGGCCGGCGGCAGGTGCCGGCGGTCCGCCCGATGAGGTCGCCGCGCCGGTCGCCCACCGTCGACGCGGCCTGGGGCAGCGCGGCGGCGAGCAGGTTGACCGGCATCCGGCGGACGTACCCGGTGTTGGCGATCGGCTCGCCGGGGATGAACTCCCGGGCCAGCCAGTCCTGGTTCTTCGGGTGTTGCAGCGAGACGCGCAGCTCGCGGGAGTAGAGCTGGATCAGCCGGCGGGCCCGTTCCAGGCACTCCTCCCGGGTCCGGCCGCCGACCGCGATCCGGTGCCAGCCGTGCGCCCGGGCCGAGTCCACCGGCAGGCCGGTGGTCATCTCGTCGCCGATCACCAGCGCCCGCTTGGCCAGTCGCTCCAGCTCGGGCGGGGCGTCGATGCCGTGCTCGGCGTAGTCGAGCTGCTGGGAGCGGATCATCCGCAGCCGGTGCTCAAGGTTTCGGAACGAGTCACCGGAGCCGAGGATGTCGACCCGGGTGGAGATCTCCATCGGCCAGGGCAGCCGCTCGTGGAAGTGCAGCCAGGGCTCGTGCCGCTCGGGGATCTCCAGCGGCTCCATCCGGCCGACCGCGAGCACGGCCACGTGCCGCTCCTCGCCGGTCATCCGGTTGACCAGCTTAACCGTCGAGCCGTACGGGGTGCGGTAGCGCTCGACCTGCTCGGTGAGGGCGAGCAGGTCTCCGCGCTCCCATCGGCCGTTGGTGATCGGGGAGAGGGTGCCGGGTGGGGCCATGCACAGCGCGACCGAGCGGTAGAGCAGCCACTCCAGCTCCTGGGCGGTCACCCGCCGCCCGCGCATGCCGAACGCGCCCAGCACCTCGTCGAACTGTTCGACGGTGCGACCGAGCTTGCGGCGCTCGCCGTCGGCGACGCCCCGGCCGAAGGTGCGCAGCAGTCGCTCGGTGAGCGAGTCGCCGAGAGAACGCCGGGCGAAGGTGACGCCGAGGTACGTCTGCCCCTCGGCGTGGTTGACAGAGAGCAGGTGCCGCTGGGCCGCCACCAGATGGTCGCCCCAGCCGGCGGTGCCCGGCACGTCGGGCAGCGGGGCCGCGGTGTGCGTGTCGATGGTGCGGGCCCACTCGTCGGCCGGGAAGGGCCGGGTGGTGCGGCGTAGGTGCAGCCGGAATCCGGCGAGCCCGGCGTACTGCTCGGAGATGGCGGCGAGCAGCGCCTCCCGTTCGGCGTCCGGCCGGAACGCCCAGCGCACCTCGGGCAGCCAGTACCAGGCGGTGACGGTGTTGGGGGTGAACGTCAGGTGGCCGGCGATCTCTGTGATGGCCAGTTCGACCGACGGGTCCCGATCCCCGAACTTGATCTTCGGTGCCCGGACCGGCTTGGCCTGCTTGGCCGGTTTCGCGGCCTTCCCGGCCTTGTCGGGCCGGGCGGGCTTGCCTGGCCGGTCGACCGTGCGCTGGCGGGGCGGCGTGGCCTCCCGGCTGGCCGGCGCAGGTGCCGGATCGGGCGCGTGGCGGGTCGCCCGCTCCACTTCTCGGTGGGGCTCGGCCCGGTGCGGCTCGGCCCGGTGCGGTTCGGCCCGGTGCGGTTCGGGCACCCGGTGCGGGGGCCGCTCCGGCTCCCGGACGGCGGGCGGCGCGACGTCGCGCCAGCCGTACGTCTCGTCGTCGGGGTCGGTGACCTGGGTGACCGGGGGCGGGGGCAGATCGGGCCCCGCGGCGGGACGGACCGCCGGGAGCCGGTCCGCCGGCTGTTGGGGGACCCGGGCCCGGCTCTGCGGGACGGGTGCCGGTGCCGGGGTGCGCTCGACCGGCGAGGGGGACCGCTCGACGGGGGCCGGCTGCAGCTCCGCGCGGGCGGGCGGCGGTACGGCGGCCACCTGCTGGTGGGGGATCGCGGGCAGGTCCCGGCCGGTCGGTCGGGGCGGGGCCGGCAGCGCGGGCCGGGACGCCCCCGGGTGGGCGCCGCCGAACAGGTCGAGGAACGGGGAGTCGATGTCCGCGTTCTCGGCGACCATCGGCGCGGGTGGCTCCGGCGCACCCGGGCGTCCCGGTGCGGGGCGTGGCGCCTGGAAGACCCCGACCCGGCCGTGACCGGGCGTGGTGGCGAGCGCCGGGTCGAGGGCGACCTCGTCCAGCTCCTCGCCCGCAGGGTAGTCGAACGAGCGCGCACGGTTACCCTGCGGTGCGGTGTGGCGTCCTGCCGGGGAACCCGGCGTGGAAGAGCGGCTCATGCCACCGCCTCACCCGAGTGCCGCGACGGCCCGATCGGTGTACGCCCGGTCATGCCAGTTCCTCCCGGATCCTGATCCGGCTCGCCACCATGCGCGGGTCGCGCTGCTCGACGGCCGACTCCCGGGTGCGTCGCCAGTCGGTCAGCGCGGTACGGATCACCATGCGCGCGGGCCGGTCCGGGTCGACGTACCGGAAGATGAACGAGGTGCTCACGATGGCGAGGGCGATCTCCCAGGCCGGGAAGAGTTCGACCCGCAGCGTGAACAGCCAGTGGATGAACATGTAGAGGGGTACGAGCAGCATGAACAGGCCGTACTGGGCGTACGGCAGGTGCACGGGCAGGGTGTAACCGGGCGGCCCGAGGTAGACCAGGCGGGCCCGGTAGATGTCGTCGTCGGTGCGCAGCCGCATTTGCCCGCGCCTATTCGAAGATCAGGTCGATCAGGTAGTCACCGATGAAGAAGAGTGTCGCCGCCCCGGCGATGAAGGCCAGCCCGACGATCGCGATGGCGGAGCTGGTCAGCACCTTGGAGATCTCACCGCGGCTGGCCCGGCCGATGAAGATGACGCCGAGCACGGCCAGCAGGATCGGAGCGATTTTGCTGGCGAAGAAGGTGACGATGTTGTTGGTGTCGATGCCCTTGGGCGCTGGCTCGGCGAGTGGAGTCGACGCCAGGGTGTGGAGCGCGTGGCTGACGGCGGACGTCGTCGTCTCCATGAGCTCGATGGCGATCACTGGAACCTCCCCATGTCGCGGCCGGCGAAGCCGCGGCGGTGCAGTAGGCAAGCCTGGCGGGATGGTGCTCACTAGGCGCAGCGTCGGCGACCCTGCGTCCGTTGCCCACCACGGAGGGTGGTGAGCTTTGGGGGGATTTTTCCCGCTTTGACCCTCCCTCCAGGCTGCGCCGTCTCACTGCTGGGCAATTCCAAAGGGTACGGGCCGCCCCCCTTTGCGACAAGCCGCGAAGACTCGACCCGGAACGACCCGGACGTCCGATCGTACACCTGTTCCAATGCGCATGTCAGGGCCGTTCATGCTGCGACGGACCGGGCCGCCGGGAGCCGCCGGAACGACCGGTACCGTGCAGTCGTGACCGATCTGGTGCGGGCGCAGGCCCCGGTGGTGATGGGCGTCCTCAACGTCACGCCCGACTCGTTCTCCGACGGCGGCCGGTACGCCGATTTCACCGCCGCCGTCGCACACGGGGTGCGACTCGCGGTGGACGGCGCGCACCTGGTGGACGTCGGGGGCGAGTCGACCCGTCCCGGTGCGGACCGGGTGGACGCGGAGACGGAGGAGGCCAGGGTGCTGCCGGTGATCCGGGAGCTCGCCGCCGCCGGCGTCGCGGTCAGCATCGACACCAGCCGTGCCCGGGTCGCCGAGGCCGCCCTCGCGGCCGGGGCCGCCGTGGTCAACGACGTGTCCGGCGGTCTGGCGGACCCGGACATGGCCCGGGTGGTCCGCGACGCCGGCTGCCCCTGGGTGCTGATGCACTGGCGGGGGCACTCCCGGGGGATGCGCGAGCTGGCCCACTACACCGACGTGGTGATCGATGTCCGGGCCGAGCTGGCCCAGCGGATCGACGCCGCGCTGGCCGCCGGTGTGCCGGCCGACCGGATCGTCGTCGACCCGGGCCTCGGCTTCGCCAAGACCGCCGAGCACAACTGGCAGCTCACCGCCCGCCTGCCCGAGCTGCTGGAGCTCGGTTTCCCGCTGCTGTTCGGGGCCAGCCGCAAGTCGTACCTGGGCCGGCTGCTCGCCGACGCCGACGGCGTCCCCCGGCCGACCGCCGGGCGGGAGGCGGCCACCGCCGCCACCAGCCTGCTCGCGGTGGCGGCGGGCGCCTGGGGGGTACGCGTGCACGACGTGCTCGGCACCGTCGACGCGCTGGCCGTCTGGCGGGCCGGCGGCCGTCCCCGCCTCGTGTCCGACCGGACCGGCGGGAAGCGGGCCGGCGGAATCCAGACGGAGGGGGACCGGTGACCGACCGGATCACGCTGACCGGCCTGCGGGCGCACGGGCGGCACGGCGTCTACGACTTCGAGCGCGAGCGGGGGCAGGACTTCGTCGTCGACGCCGTCCTCGAACTGGACCTCGCGCCGGCCGCCCGCTCCGACGACGTGACCGACACGGTGCACTACGGCGAGCTGGCCGACCGGCTGGTCGAGGTGCTCACGGGGGAACCGGTCAACCTGATCGAGACGCTCGCCGACCGGCTCCTCGCGATCTGTCTGGCCGACCCCCGGGTGGTCCGGGCGACGGTGACCGTGCACAAGCCCGAGGCCCCGGTTCCGCACGCCTTCACCGACGTCGCGGTGACCATGACCCGGACCCGTCCCGGCCCGCCGGCCCACCCGCCCGGCGGCGGCCCGGCGTCGACCACCGGCAGCCCGGCGCCGGCGCGGTCACAACCGGGGCCGCAACCGCAACCAGAACCGGCACCCCCGTCCGCCGGGAACCAGGGTGTGGCGTGACCCGCGCCCTGCTCTCCCTCGGCAGCAACCTCGGCGACCGGGTGGCCCACCTCCGCTCGGCCGTGGACACCCTCGGCGAGGCGGTGCTGCTGGTCTCCGGCGTCTACGAGACCCCGCCGTGGGGCGACGCGGACCAGCCGGCGTACCTCAACGCGGTGGTGCTGGTCGAGGACCCGGCGGCGGCCCCACGTGAGTGGCTGACGCGGGCCCGGGCCGCCGAGCGGCGGGCCGGCCGCGAGCGCGACCCGCAGCGCCGGTTCGGCCCGCGCACGCTGGACGTCGACGTGGTCGCGGTGTGGGACGACGCGGGTGAGCCGGTGCGCAGCGACGACCCCGAGCTGACGCTGCCGCACCCCAGGGCCCACCTGCGGGCGTTCGTGCTGCGGCCGTGGATCGACATCCAGCCGTACGGGCGGCTGCCCGGGCACGGTTGGCTGACCGATCTGCTGAACGCCGAACCGGTGGCCGGTGACGCCCTGGAACTGAGTCCCCGGCCGGATCTGGCGTTAGAGTCGTCGACATGAGCCAGTGGAGCCGGCCGGCATGACCCAGGCACAGTCCCCGCCGCCACGCGGGACGGACCCCGAACGGTCCAGGATGGGCCCCACCCGGACCTCCACCCTGGTCGTCGCCGGCCTGGCCGCCGCAGCGGTGGCCTGGCTGGCGATCAGCGGGTTCTACTACGAGGGCTTCCCCCGCCTGCCGTGGCTGCCCGTCGTCACGCTGGCCGGGCTTGCGGTGCTGGAGGCGTACGCGGCGGTCAACACCCGGGGCCGGCTCAAGCGCAAGCCGGGTCGTGACCCGGTCAACCCGCTGCTGGTGGCCCGGTTCGTGGTGCTGGCCAAGGCGTCCGCGCTGGCCGGGGCGATCTTCGCCGGCTGGTGCGCCGGGCTGACCGGGTGGCTCTTCGTGGAGCGCACCCAGGCAGCCACCGAGGACCGCCCGGCCGCCGGGGCGGGGCTGCTCGCCTCGCTCGCGCTGGTGGCCGCCGCGCTCTGGCTGGAGCGGGCCTGCCGGGTGCCGGAGCAGCCGGAGGACGAGCGCGACACCGGCGATCGGGAGAGCCGCCCGGGTCGACGCTGAGCGCGGGGGTTACGCCCGGCCCGGCGCGCAGGTACCGTGCCTGGCGACCGGTGAGCAACGGCCGCCCCGGTCCGCCCGCGTCGGACCCTGCGGCCGTGACCTGGGGAGGGCACGCGTCATGGGGTACGACGATTCGGGCCGCGACGCCCCGGTGCAGCCCTCGTCGGGCGTGCCCGCGGCGGTGCTGGAGAACGTCTTCGACGACCCGACGCACGGCGAGCCGGGGCGGGATCGGGTCGCCGTGCACGTCACCTGGGAGCTGCTGCTCGCCGCCGGCCTGGCCGTGCTGACCTGGCTGCTGTGGCGGGACGACCCGGCCGCGTTGCGCGACGACGGCCTGCGGGTCCTGCTGGTCGACGTGGTGGCGGTGGGGCTGCTCGTCCTGGCCGCGGGACTGAGCCTGCGGACGGCGGCGGTGAACCTGGCGGTGGGCCCGGTCGCGGTCGCCGCCGCGCTGCACTTCGCCGAGCAGGGCGACCGGGGGGTCGAGGTCGCGGTGGGCCACGCTGCGGCGGTGGCCGCCGTCGGCGGGCTGCTGGTGGGGCTGGCTGTGGTCGTGCTGCACGTGCCGGGCTGGGCGGCGAGCCTGGCCGGCGCGGCCGGCGTGGTGGTCTACATCGAGCGGCGGGCCGCGCCGGTCCTCGTGCAGGGCGGGTACGACCCCCGCGACAGCGCGTTCTACCTCTTCGTCGGCTTCGCCGCGGTGGCGGTGCTCGGCGGCCTGTTCGGGGCGATCCGACCGGTGCGCCGGCTGGTCGGGCGGTTCCGGGCGGTGGCCGACCCGGCCCGCCGCCGGGGCGGGGCGGCCGGCGCCGTCGTCGTGGTCTCGTTCGTCCTGTCCACCGTCCTCGCCATGCTGGCCGGCATCCTGATCGCCGGCAACGGCGCCGGGCCGGTCGTCCCGACCGAGGGACTGGGCTGGACGGTGCTCGCCGTGGGCACCGCGCTGCTCGCCGGCACCAGCGCGTACGGCCGGCGCGGCGGAATCTTCGGGACCCTGCTCGCGGTGAGCCTGGTCACCGTCCTGCTCGCCTGGTCCAGGGCCCGGGGCTGGCAGGTCAGCCGGTGGACGGTGGGCGGGGCCGCGCTCGGCGTCGGCCTGGTGGTGACCCGGCTCGTCGAGGCGTACGGGCGACCCCGGTCGGCGGGTGCCGACGTGGAGGCCCGTCCGAGCGGCGACGGCGCCATCAGCTCCGGCTGGTCGGTGCCCCGGCCGGCGCCGGTCGAGGACTGGCCGCCCGCCCTGCCCACCCGGTCCGACGACACGCCCGCGGACCCCTGGGACGCGTCCCGCTGGGACACCCGCCCTCCGCGCTGGGACGGCGGCGACCGCTGACGCCCCGCCCGCACGCCGCCGATGGACACCCGGCCCGCACGGTGTCGGCGTACGCCGCCTGGCCGCCCACGCGCGGCCCGCGCCGCGTCCGCCGCGCCCCCGGTGATCTCGGCGGTTAGGCTCGGCGGCATGACCGAGACACCTTCCACCGGTACCGGCGGGAACACGTTCGAGGAGCTGGACGCGCTCTCCACCGAGGAGCTGCGGGAGCGGGCGTTCGCGCTGGCCCGGGAGCGTCGCGACGTCGGGTTCTACTGGTCGGTGCTGCGCCACCTGCCCAACGCCGACGAGGCCGCCGTGTTGGACGGTGCGCCGAACTCGGTCGGCCCGACCATCGACGAGGCGGCCGCGCTGTGGCGGGAGCTGACCGGGCACGGCTACGAGGAGTCGGCTCCGCTGCTGCGGGCCAAGTTCATCGACTACCTGATGAAGCGCTAGCCGGGCCGACCGTGGTGGCCCGCAGGTTTGCCCGTCGGGGCGTACCGGGAACTGGTCGCGCCATGCCTCCCACCAACCGCTCCGCCACGGTCAGCAGGTACGGGACCGCGGCCGGCACCGGCATCCTCGCGGTGCTGGTGCTCGTCGGGGTCTGCGGCAGCCCGTTGTACGTCGGGTGGGCGGAGGACAGCACCGACCCGAACGGGGCCGGCGGTTGGTTCCTGCGGCTGCTCGCCTGGCCGGCCTGGCGCCTCAGCTCCGACGACCCGGGGCAGGGGGTGCTCGCCACCGACCTGCGGGCCATCCTGCTGGTGATCCTGGCGGGGGCCCTACTCTACCTGCTCCCGGCCTCGCAGGTGGCCCGGGTGCAGGGGTCGTTCAGCCAGTTCTTCTCCGGCTGGGGGGCGTACGTGCTGGCCGCCGGCCTGGCTGCGCTGGTCAGCACGCTGCTGGGGCCGGACCCGTCGCTGCTCGCCGCGCTTCAGGCCGCCGGCACCGGTGCCACCTACGGCTTCCTCTCCGGCTGGATCATCGGCACCGCCAGCCTGGGCGGCCGGGCCTGACCCGGCGGCCGGGGCCGGGCTGCGGGCGGGGGACCCGGCCGCAGCCCGGCGCGGTCAGCGTCCCGCCCCCAGCGCGCGTTCCCGGGTGAGCACCCCGGCCGGCCGTCCGTCGGCGGTCACCAGCGCCCGGTCCGCCCCGGCGGTGAGCATCACGGCCAGCGCGTCGTACGCCGACGAGCCCAGCGCCACCTCGGGCAGCCCGGCGGGGTCGGCCGGTGCCGGGTCCAGCGCGTCCCGGGTGACCGGGGTCACGGCGAGCGCGCGGATGCCCCGGTCCTCGCCGACGAACTCCCGGACGAACGGGGAGGCGGGCGCCCCGAGCAGGGCCGCCGGGGTGTCGTACTGCTCCAGCCGGCCGCCCTCGGAGAGCACCGCGATCCGGTCGCCGAGCCGGACCGCCTCGTCCAGGTCGTGGGTGACCAGCACGATGGTCTTACGAACCTCCGCCTGGAGCCGGAGGAACTCCTCCTGCAGCCGGGTCCGCACGATCGGGTCGACGGCCGAGAACGGTTCGTCCATCAGCAGCACCACCGGGTCGGCGGCCAGCGCCCGGGCCACCCCGACCCGCTGCCGCTGGCCGCCCGACAGCTCGTGCGGGTAGCGGCGACCGAACTGCCCCGGGTCCAGCCCGACCAGCTCCAGCAGTTCCTCGGACCGGCGGCGCACCCGGTCCCGGGCCCAGCCGAGCAGCCGGGGGACGGTGCCGACGTTCGCCAGGACCGTCTGGTGCGGGAAGAGGCCGACGTTCTGGATCACGTAACCGATCCGGCGGCGCAGCTCGACCGGGTCGACCCGGGTGACGTCCTCGTCGCCGAGCAGGATCCGGCCGCCGGTCGGCTCGATCAGCCGGTTGATCATCCTGAGTACGGTCGACTTGCCGCAGCCGGACGGGCCGATCAGCACCACCAGCTCCCCGGCCCTGACCTCCAGGCTCAGCTCGCGGACCGCCTCGGTGCCGTCCGGGTAGCGCTTACGGATGCCCTCCAGAGCGATCGACGCGGCACTCTGGCCGGCGTCACCGGTGGTTCCCGGGGTAACGTCCACGCATGTCCTTCCGCCTGAGCTACCGGGCCGACCCGGGTAACCCGTGGTTCTCCTGGCAGTTCGTGCGGGACAACTCTGACACGATCCTCGCCGCGCTGCGCGACCACGCCTCGCTGACCGCGCGGGCGGTGCTGATCGCCGCGCTGGTGGCCCTGCCGCTCGCCCTGGTGGCCCACCGGTTCCGCCCGCTCGCCGGCCCGATTCTCGCATTCACCGGCGTGCTCTACACGATCCCGTCCCTGGCGCTGTTCGCCTTCCTCGCGCCGTACCTGGGGATCGGGGCGGTGACCGTGCTCAGCGTGGTGGTGCTGTACGCGCTGCTGGTCATCGTCCGCAACGCCGTCGCCGGGCTGAGCCAGGTCCCGCCCGAGGTCCGCGAGGCCGCCGAGGGCATGGGATACGGCCGGTGGGGCCGGCTGCTGAGGATCGAGCTGCCGCTGGCCCTGCCCGGCATCCTCACCGGTCTGCGGCTGGCCACCGTGTCGACCGTGGCGCTGGTGACCGTCGGGGTGGTGGTCGGCCGGGGCGGGCTGGGACAGCTCATCTTCGCCGGCTTCCAGAACAACTTCTACAAGGCCCAGATCATGACCGGCACGCTGCTCTGCGTCCTGCTGGCCCTGGTGCTGGACCTGATCCTCGCCGGGATCGGCCGGGCGGCCACCCCCTGGCTGCGCGGGATGCGATGAGCGGCCACTGGACGGGCCCGGCGAGCAGCCATGACACGCCCCCGGCGGGCGACCTGGACGCGGGGCCGACGAACGACCGCAGGAGGGTAGCCCGGTGAGCAACCCGGTCGGCCAGGCGGTGCTCTGGCTCAACGACCCGCTGAACTGGACCAACCCGGGCGGCGTGCTGGACCGGCTCGGCGAGCACCTGAGCATCTCGGCGGCGGCCGTGCTGCTCGGCTGTCTGGTGGCCTGGCCCGTCGGGCTCTGGCTCGGGCACACCGGGCGGGGCGGCGGGCTGGTCGTGCTCGTCTCCAACGTCACCCTCGCCGTGCCGACCCTGGCTCTGCTGACCATCCTGCCGCTGACCTTCCTCGGCTTCGGCCGACCGTCGGTGGTGGTCGCGCTGGCAGTCTTCGCGGTGCCGCCGCTGTTGGCCAACGCGTACACCGGGGTGCGTCAGGCCGACCCGGAGGCCCGGGACGCGGCGCGCGGAATGGGGCTGTCCGGCGGGCAGGTGCTGCGCCGGGTCGAGCTACCGCTTGCGGTGCCGTACCTGGCGGCCGGCTTCCGGACCGCGACGGTGCAGGTGGTGGCGACGGCCGCGCTGGCGTCGTTCGTCAACGGCGGCGGCCTCGGCCAGATCATCCGGGCCGGCTTCGGCCTGGACATCGCCGCCGGGGGCGGGCAGATCATCGCCGGAGGCCTGCTGGTGGCCGGGCTGGCGGTGCTGGCGGAACTGGTTCTGGCGCTGGTCGAGCGGGTGGTCACCCCGCGCCCGCTGCGCCCGGCCCGGCGTCGGGCGAACCGCCGCGCTGCGGACGCCGTCGCCGGCACCTGAGGGCAGGGCCGTCCGACCGCCCTCGTCCGCCTCCGTGGTGACGATCCGGTGACAAAGCGCGCCTCGGGTTGGCGGGGTCGGCCGTCAGGATGTTGGGTGAGAGATCGCGGGCGATGAACAAGAGGGATCGCCCGTCGGACACGCGGCCGGCCCGAACGGGCCGCGCCGGGACACGGAAGGCGGGCTTGATGCGCGCACGTACACGCCTGGCAATCGGCGCGATCGGCGTCCTTACCGCGGCCGGGTTTCTCACCGGTTGCGGGGGCGCCGGGTCCTCCGGGACCGAGGCGCCCGAGCAGGGCGCGTCGGGGGCCGGGTGCGCCCCGGTGGCTGGTGATCAACTGGTCGTCCTGACGGATGACAAGAAGCTGCAGAACAGCGACAACATCCTTCCGGCGATCAACGCGAAGGTGGCCAAGCCACAGCTGGTCGCGGCGCTCGACAAGGTCTCCGCGGCGCTGGACACCCCGAAGCTGATCGGCCTCAACAAGGCCGTCGTCGTGGACCGCAAGACCTCCAAGATCGCCGCAGCGGAGTTCGCCGCGGCGAACAACCTCACTCAGGGGCTGGAGAAGGGGCCGGGAGGCCCGATCGTGGTGGGCGCCGGCAACTTCAGCGAGAGCGAGACCCTCGCCGAGCTGTACCGGATCACCCTCACCGCCGCCGGCTACCAGGTCAAGGTGCAGCAGATCGGCAACCGGGAGCTTTACGAGCCGGCCCTGGAGAAGGGCGAGATCCAGGTCGTCCCGGAGTACGCGGCGACCATGGCCGAGTTCCTGAACACCAAGGCCAACGGCAAGGACGCCCCGCCGGTCTCCTCGCCTGAGCTGGACAAGACCGTGGCCGCGCTCAAGGCCAGCGGCGAGAAGGCGGGCCTCGCCTTCGGCGCGCCGTCGGCCGCCCAGGACCAGAACGCGTTCGCCGTCACCAAGGCCTTCGCCGACAAGTACGGGGTCACCACCCTCTCCGACCTGGCCGCCAAGTGCTCCGGCAGCGCCACCGTGCTGGCCGGCCCGCCGGAGTGCCCGAAGCGTCCGATGTGCCAGGCCGGCCTGGTCAAGGTCTACGACTTCAAGGCCGGCTCCTTCAGCTCGCTGGACGCGGCCGGTCCGCAGACCAAGAACGCCTTGACGACGGGGAACGCCAGCGTCGGTCTGGTCCTCTCCTCCGACGGGGCCCTCGCGGTCGGCTGACCCACCACCGGTCGTCGGCGGCCCCACGCCGCCGGCGACCGGCGCCCGTCAGGGCGTCCGCCCCGTTCCCAGTCGCTGGAACTCTCGGTAGGCTGCACACCCATGCCCGAACCGGTTGCCGTCACCGACAGGCGTGAGTCCCGTCTGCTGCCCGTGCTCTTCTGGATCGGCGTGGCGTTCGCCCCGGTCGCGGCGCTGATCCTGTTGGTCGCCGACGGCAACGGGCCGCTGCGGTTCGCCGCCGTGCTCGCCATCACGGCCGTGGTGCTGATCGGTCTCTCGATCGCCCTGCGCGCGGACGGCGGCGGCAGCCGGGCCGAGATCGAGGCTCTCTACGACGACATCGAGGAGCTGCGCCACGAGCTCCGCGGCGAGATCGTCGCCGCCGCGCAGCGCGGCAACCAGGCGCTCGACGCGTCTCAGCGGGCCCAGGACCAGGTCGCGGCGCTGCGTCGCCGGCTCGACGCCGTGGCGACCGCCGCCGCCCCCGAGCCGTCCGCCGAAAGGCCGGCCGGCGCCGGTCGCGCCCGGGTACCGCTCGCCGAGGCGTACGACGACGCGCGCCGCCCCCAGGACATCGACGAAGCCCATTCCGGGCGGGTCCGGGTGCCCGGGACGGCCCACGACGACGAGCCGCCCGTCCACCGGCCCCGGCCGACCCCGCGTTCCGGGGCCGAGCGGCCCGCCCAGCCCGGCGGCCCCGGACCGGCGCCCCGGCCAGCCGAGCCCGACGCCCGATCGTCCGGGCCGGGTGCCCCCGAGCCGGCCGCCCGCCCGGTCGCCCCCGAGCCCGCTCCCCGCCCGGTCGGCATGGTCCGGCACACCGAGACCGTGCACGTCACCACCCGGCACACCGTCGTCGACGGGCCGGAACCGGGCATGGGCCTGTACGGTGCCGGTCCCGCCGGCCGGTGGCCGTCCACGCCGCACGAGCGGCCGTGGGCCAGCGCGGTCGCCCCCGAGCCGGAGGATCACTGGGCCGGGCACGCCGACTCGTCCGCCCGTACCCGTTCCGAACCGCCCGACGACCGCTCCCGGCCGCCGCAGCCGACCGAACGGCACGCGCCCGGCCACTCCGCCGCCCGTGCGGCACCCGCCTGGCCCGTCCCGGGCGAGGAACCCGCCTGGCCCGTGTCACGGGACGAACCGGGCCGGGCGGCCCTGCGCGGCGAGGCCCTGCGCGGCGAGGCATCGCGCGACGGGGCCGCGTGGGCCGGCCGGCCCGACGACGCAGGCGGGGCGGGTCAGTACGGCGATGCCGGCCGGGTGGGCCGGTACGACCACGCCGACCGGTCCGATCCCCGCGACGGGCGCGGCCCCGCCGACGGGCCGGACTGGTCCGCCGGTGCCGGGCGTGCCCGCCCGTACCAGCCCGAGCCGGCACCCGCCGGACCCGGCCAGTGGTCGGAGCTGCGGGCCGGGGACCGCTGGGCGGAGGTGCACGACGACGAGCGGGGCCGGGAGGTCCGGGTCGGTGAGCGGCGAGCCACGGCGCACGCCGACGGCAGCGGGTACCGGGTCGAGGACCGCTGGGCGTCGGTGCGGCGGAGCGAGCCCCGCCCCGGGCGCAGCCAGGGCGAGCGGCGGTGGGACGAGGATCCGGGCGGCCGACGGCCGGACCCGGACCGGACCGGCCGGCATCAGAACGCCGACGGGGAGTGGTCCGGCCATCCGCCCCGCGACGACCCGCCGCGTGCCGGTGGCGCCCGCTCGGCTGACCGCCGGCCCTGACCGCCGGCCGACCGGCCGCCGACGGAGCGCGGCGTACAGCACCCGGCTACTTGTCGATGTCGCCCACCACGAAGAACATCGAACCGAGGATGGCGATCAGGTCAGGCACCAGGCAGCCGGGCAGCAGCGTTGCCAGCGCCTGCACGTTCGCGTACGACGCGGTGCGCAGTTTCAACCGCCACGGCGTCTTCTCGCCCCTCGACACGAGGTAGTAGCCGTTGATGCCGAGCGGGTTCTCCGTCCACGCGTAGGTGTGCCCCTCCGGGGCCTTCACCACCTTCGGGAGCCGGGTGTTCACCGGCCCGGTGAGCCGGTCCACCCGGTCCAGGCACTGCTCGGCGAGGTCGAGTGAGGCGTACACCTGGTCGAGCAGCACCTCGAACCGGGCGTGGCAGTCCCCGGCGGTCTTGGTGACCACCGGCACGTCGAGCTGGTCGTACGCCAGGTAGGGCTCGTCGCGGCGCAGGTCCAGGTCCAGGCCGGAGGCCCGGGCGACCGGGCCGGACGCGCCGAACGCGGCGGCGTCGGCGGACGACAGCACCCCCACCCCGACTGTGCGGGCCAGGAAGATCTCGTTGCGTCGGATCAGGTTGTCCAGGTCCGGCATCCGGCGGCGCACCTCGCCGATCGCCGCCCGGGCCCGACCCGTCCAGCCCGCCGGGACCTCCTCCTTCAGCCCGCCGACCCGGTTGAACATGTAGTGGATCCGGCCGCCGGAGACCTCCTCCATCACCGCCTGGATGGTCTCCCGCTCCCGGAACGCGTAGAACATCGGCGTGATCGCGCCGATCTCCAGCGGGTACGAGCCGAGGAACATCAGGTGGTTGAGCACCCGGTTCAGCTCGGCCAACGTCATCCGCAGCCAGGTGGCCCGCTCGGGCACCTCCATGCCCATCAGTCGTTCGACGGCCAGCACCACGCCCAACTCGTTGGAGAACGCCGACAGCCAGTCGTGCCGGTTGGCCAACACGATGATCTGGCGGTAGTCGCGTACCTCGAACAGCTTCTCCGCGCCCCGGTGCATGTACCCGACGATCGGCTCGGCGGCGATCACCCGTTCCCCGTCGAGGACCAGCTTCAGCCGCAGCACCCCGTGCGTGGACGGGTGCTGCGGGCCGATGTTGAGCACCATGTCGGTGCCGAGCTGCTCCCCGCCGGCCCCGGTGCCGACGGTCAGCTCGCGCAGGTCACCGGTGTCCGTGGTCATGCCCGTCATCGTGCCATGAGCGGATCGACGGTGACGCCGACCGGTTGGAGCAGCCACCGGTGCCCGCCGAGCCCGGCCGGGTCGGTCAGCTCGGCGACCGCCGACGCGGCGGCGAGCGCCCGCACGTACCGGGCCGGGTCGGTGGCGGCCAGGCTCAGCGGCGGTCGCCCGCCGTCGGCCCCGAGCGTCCGCAGCGCCTCCCGCTGGCCCACCAGCGTGTACGCCCCGCCGCCCGCCGCCACCCCGGCCGCGCCGGCCGAGTCCATCGCCACGTGCGCCGTGACGTCGCAGGACCCGTCGGGCACGGGCGGGACCTGCCGCCCGCCCCGATACCCGGCCAACGTCCCGCCCACCGGCCGGGACCCGCGCAGGTGCCCGTAGTCCACGGCCAACGCCAGCCCCCGCTCAACGCACCCGACGGCCCCACCCCAAGCCTCATCCCGCAGCCGCCCCACCTCCACCCGCCCCTCAACCCCGTTGATCAAGAGGTTTGCGGCTGAATCCGGGTTCTTCTCGGACGCAAAATTCCTGATCGACGAATTCGGGGGCGGGGCGGGCCACCAGTGGGCCACCCAGGCGGCGTCCTCGGGGGTCAGGGGGGCGCCCGGTGTCTCCTCGCCCGTCCTGGGGTCCACCAGGAGGTAGCGCCAGCCGTCTCTGGTGGGCACGGCCAGGTCCAGCGGAACGTTGTCGAGCCACTCGGTGGCCACCAGCAGGCCGGTGATCCGGTCCGGGATCTCGTCCACCCAGCCGATCTCCGCCGGAAGGCCGTCGGGGCGGGGTGCCTTCTCGACGGCGGTGAGGCGTACCCGATGGGCCAGCGGGACCGGTGACGGCCGTGCGGGCGACGGGCGGCCGGCGGCCGGAGTGGGCTCCCTGGCACCCCCCACCGCGGACCCGGCGGCGTCGTCACCGGCCTCCGACGTCTCGGCCACGGCGAGCCCCGCCAGGGCGAGCAGCAACTCGCCGTGTCCAGCGCCCACGTCCACCACGTCGAACGGGTTGGGGAACCCGAGGTCGGCGTCGAGCCGCGAGACGAGCCGGAAGAGCGCCGCCGCGAACGCCTGGGACGCGTGCACGCTGGTCCGGAAGTGGCCCGCCGGGCCAGGGCCGGACACGAAGAAGCCCCCGGGCCCGTACAGCGCCAGGCTCATCGCGTCCCGCCAGCGGATCGGCATCAGGTTGTTCCGTGCTGAGGAGCCGTCACCGTGCCGACCCTACGGTCTGTGGTCACGAGCCGATTCGTGATCCCCGCGCCGGCGGTCGTACCACCGCTGCTGGTCGGCTCCGCCGGCGACGCGGCTGATCCGCCGTCCGGGCCGCCGTGCGACGCTGTTGCTGCCGGACGGTGAAGGTTTTCACACCTTCTTGTTGCGGGTCCGTGACCACGGCGCATACTTGCGATCGACCGGTACCCCCTTTTCGAGGACTGGATCGTTGCCATGAGCGCACCGCTGCGCCCGCGTCCGGCCGTCCCCTCCAGGGCCGCCGTACCCGCGGGCGGCGCCCCTGCCGGCGCCCCGCCCGTCTTCCCCCGCGTGCTCACCGTCGGTGTCATCGGCGCCGGCCGGGTCGGCGCCGTGCTGGGTGCCGCGCTCGCCGCCGCCGGGCACCGGGTGGTCGCCGCCTCCGGCGTCTCCGGGGTGGCCAAGGCCCGGATCGCCCTGCTGCTCCCCGACGCCCGCAACCGCTCCGCCACCTCCGTGGCCCGGGCCGCCACCGACCTGCTGCTCATCGCCGTCCCCGACGACGCGCTGGCCGGGGTGGTGGCCGGGCTCGCCGAGACGGGCGCGCTGCACCCCGGCCAGGTGGTCGCGCACACCTCCGGCGCGCACGGGCTGGGCGTGCTCGCCCCGGCTGCCGCCGTCGGGGCCCGTCCGCTGGCCCTGCACCCGGCGATGACCTTCACCGGTACGCCCGACGACCTCGGCCGGCTCGCCGGAATCTCGTACGGGGTGACCGCCCCGGCCGAGCTGCGTCCGCTCGCCGTCCGGCTGACCGCCGACCTCGGCGGGGTGCCGGAGTGGGTGGCGGAGGCCGACCGGCCGCTGTACCACGCGGCGCTGGCGCACGGCGCGAACCATCTGGTCACCCTGGTGAACGAGGCGGCCGACCGGCTGCGCGACGCCGGGGTGGGCCAGCCGGAGAAGGTGCTCGCCCCGCTGCTGCGGGCGGCGCTGGAGAACGCGCTGCGGCTCGGCGACGACGCGCTGACCGGCCCGGTGTCCCGGGGCGACGCCGGCACCGTACGCCGGCACCTGGAGCGGCTGGCCGCGACCGCGCCCGAGTCGGTGGCCCCGTACCTGGTCCTGGCCCGCCGGACGGCGGACCGGGCCATCGCGGCGGGCCGCCTGCGCCCGGCGGACGCCGAGTCGCTGCTCGACGTGCTCAGTGGGACCCATCGGGAGGTGGCAGCGTGAGCGTGAGGAGTGAGCCGATCTTGCGAGCCCCGCAGTCGCGAACCGAGGTGGCAGCACAGTGACGGAGTTGGTGCGGACCCGCGAGGAGCTGGCGAAGGCGCGCGCCGGGCTGACCGGCACGGTCGGGGTGGTGATGACCATGGGCGCGCTGCACTCCGGGCACGAGACGCTGCTGCGGGCCGCCCGGGAACGGGCCGACCACGTGCTGGTGACGATCTTCGTCAACCCGCTCCAGTTCGGCCCGAGCGAGGACTTCGACCGGTACCCGCGCACCCTGGCGGCGGACCTGGAGGCCTGCCGGCGGGCCGGAGCGGACCTGGTCTTCGCGCCGGACCGGGAGGAGATGTACCCGGACGGTGAGCCCCGGGTCCGGGTGAACCCGGGCCTGTTCGGCGAGGACCTGGAAGGGCTGAGCCGGCCGGGCTTCTTCCACGGGGTGCTCACCGTGGTGCTCAAGCTGTTCCAGCTCACCCGCCCCGACCTGGCGTTCTTCGGCGAGAAGGACTACCAGCAGCTCACCCTGGTCCGGCGGATGGCCCGGGACTTCGACCTGCCGGTCGAGGTGGTCGGCGTGCCGACCGTCCGGGAGCCGGACGGCCTGGCCCTGTCGAGCCGCAACCGCTACCTCTCGGCGCAGGAGCGGGAGGCGGCGCTGAGCCTGTCGGCCGCGCTGCGGGCCGGCGCGGACACCGCCGACCGGGGACTGGACGCCGGCGCGGTGCTGGCCGAGGCCCACCGGACGTTCGGCTCCGGCACGGCCGGGGCCCGGCTCGACTACCTGGTGCTGACCGACCCGGACCTGGAACCCGGCCCGGTCGCCGGCCCGGCCCGGCTGCTGGTCGCGGCCTGGGTCGGCGCCACCCGGCTCATCGACAACGCGGCGATTCGGCTCGCCCCCCGCTCCTGACCTCTCCGCGCGCGAAAGGCACCCCGATGTTCCGCACCATGCTCAAGTCGAAGATCCACCGCGCCACGGTGACCCAGGCCGACCTGCACTACGTGGGCTCGGTGACGGTGGATCAGGACCTGCTCGACGCGGCCGACCTGCTCCCGGGCGAGCAGGTGGCGATCGTGGACGTCACCAACGGGGCCCGGCTGGAGACGTATGTGATCCCCGGCGAACGGGGCAGTGGCGTGATCGGCATCAACGGCGCCGCCGCGCATCTGGTGCACCCCGGCGACCTGGTCATCCTGATCTCGTACGGGCAGCTGGACGACGCCGAGGCGCGGGCGTACCGGCCCCGGGTGGTGCACGTGGACGCCGACAACCGGGTGGTCGAGCTGGGCGGCGACCCGGCCGCGGTGGCGCCCGGCACGGCCGGCGATCCGGTCCCGAGCCCGCTCGCCGTCGTCGGCTGACCGGCCGGTCGGGTCGGCCGTCTGCGAACTTCGGCTCGTACGCGGTCTGTCACTGATGGTCATCTGTGGTTACTCTGGGGTCGCCGTCGTGAGCTGGTGGCTGGGGAGGCCCGATGCGCCGTGCGATGACGACCCTGTGCGCGGCCCTGGCCGTGGCGGTCGTGCTGGTCGGCTGTGGTGCCTCCACGGGGCTCGACGGCGACCTCACCGACGACTGGGCGGCCCTCGCCCCGGCCGGGCCGTTCACCCCGGCCGCGGGGGTGTGTCAGGTCGCCGACTTCACCGAGACGGTCACCCTGGCGGCGTACGCGCCGGTGGACTGCGCCGTCGCGCACCGGGTGGAGACCGTGCACGTGGGCGCGTTCCCGGCGGAGCGGGCCGCCCCGCCGGCCGGTGGGTCGACGGAGCTGCGCGGCGCGTTCGCGGACTGCGACGCGAAGGCCACCGGGTACGTGGGTGACGACTGGCGGGCCGGCCGGCTCCGGCTGGCCGTGGCGCAGCCGTCGAAGACCGGCTGGGCGTCCGGTGCCCGCTGGTACCGCTGCGACCTGACCGAGGTGAGCACCGCCGAGGCGGGGGCCGTGCCGGTCACCCGCACCGGCAGCCTGCGCGACGCGTTGAAGGTGGCGTCGCCGCTGCGGCTGGGCTGCCAGCGCACCAGGTTCGCCGGGACGCGGGGGGCGCAGGTGCTGACGCCGGTCGGGTGCGTCACCCGGCACGACGCCGAGTTCGTCGGGGTGTGGAAGGCGCCGGACCGGCCGTACCCGGCCCGGGACGCCGACTGGGCCCCCTTCTACACCGGCTGCCGCTCGGTGCTCGCCCGCTACGTCGGCGTGCCGGACGACGGCGACCTGAGTTACCGCAGCGGCGTGATGATCCGCCCGCCCGGAGCGGGCCGGTGGCGGGTCGGCGACCGGGGCGTCCGCTGCTACCTGTGGCTCAGCGACCGCTCGGTGACCGCCTCGCTCAAGGGGGCCGGCCCGGCGGGGATCCCGGTTCGGACGAAGTAGCGGCGCCGGGCGTCGTAGCCGAAACCGCTCGTCGTGCCCCCGCCGCTCGGGGCGAGGAACCTTCGGGTTGACTGTGCTCATGGACGTACCGACCGTCGACCTGCCCGCCCTGCCGTCGCTGCTGGCCGCGCCCGCGCCCGGCTGGGTGGAGACCACCGACGTGGTCGTGGTCGGTTCCGGGGTGGCGGGGCTCACCGCCGCGCTGCACCTGCGCGAGGCCGGCCTGCACGTCACCGTGGTCACCAAGGTCAACATCGACGACGGCTCGACCCGCTGGGCGCAGGGCGGCATCGCCGCCGTGCTCGACCCGGCGGACACCCCGGCGGCGCACGCCTCGGACACCGAGCTCGCCGGCGTCGGGCTGTGCGACCCGGCGGCCGTGCGGGTGCTGGTGGCGGAGGGGCCGACCCGGCTGCGGGAGCTGATGCGCATCGGCGCGGAGTTCGACCGCCATCCGGACGGCTCGCTCATGCTCACCCGCGAGGGCGGGCACCGGGCGGACCGGATCGTGCACGCCGGCGGGGACGCCACCGGCGCGGAGGTGCAGCGGGCGCTGCACGCGGCGGTCCGGCGCGACCCGTGGATCCGGCTGTTCGAGCACGCCTTGGTGCTGGACCTGCTGCGCGCTCCCGGTGACGGTCCGGGCGGGCTCGGCCCGGCCTGCGGGATCACCCTGCACGTGCTCGGCGAGGGCAGCGAGGACGGTGTCGGGGCGATCCTGGCCCGGGCCGTGGTGCTGGCCACCGGCGGGATGGGGCAGATCTTCTCGGCCACCACCAACCCGGCGGTCTCCACCGGCGACGGGGTGGCCCTCGCCCTGCGGGCCGGTGCGACGGTCACCGACGTGGAGTTCGTCCAGTTCCACCCGACCGCGCTGATCACCCCGCCCGGGGCAGGGGTGCCCGGGGCCGGCCGGGCCCAGCAGCCGCTGGTCTCCGAGGCGCTGCGCGGTGAGGGCGCGCACCTGGTCGACGGCGACGGCAAGCGGTTCATGGTCGGCCAGCACGAGCTGGCCGAGCTGGCGCCCCGGGACGTGGTGGCCAAGGGCATCCACCGGGTGCTGCTGGCCACCGGCGCCGACCACGTGTACCTCGACGCCCGGCATCTCGGCGGGGATTTCCTCGCCGGGCGCTTCCCCACCATCGTCGCGTCCTGCCTGGCCATCGGGGTGGACCCGGCAACCGGCCTGATCCCGGTCGCCCCGGCCGCCCACTACGCGTCGGGCGGCGTCCGTACCGACCTGCGCGGTCGCACCTCCATCCCCGGCCTGTACGCCTGCGGCGAGGTGGCCTGCACCGGCGTGCACGGCGCGAACCGGCTGGCCAGCAACTCGCTGCTGGAGGGGCTGGTCTTCTCCCGCCGGATCGCCGAGGACATCGCCGCCGGCCTGCCCGACCAGGCCCAACCGGCGGCCACCGGCGCGTGGGCCGGCGAGGGCGGCTGGGTGCTGCCCGCCGACGGGACGCCGGCCCTGCAACGGGCGATGACCCGGGGCGCCGGGGTGCTCCGCTCGGCGCGGACGCTCGCGGGCACGGCCGAGGACCTCGGCGAGCTGGGCGCCGGCCGGGGTGTGCCCCGCACCGTCGACTGGGAGGCGACAAACCTGATCACCGTGGCGTCGGCCCTGGTCGCCTCCGCGTACGCCCGCCAGGAGACCCGGGGCTGCCACTGGCGGGAGGACTTCCCGACGGCGGACGAGCAGTGGCTGGGCCACCTGGCCGGCGCGATCGGGTCGCAGGGCCGGTTGACGTCCCGGTGGGAGGGGACATGGTGAGTTCCTGCAAGCCCCGTAGTCGCGAACCGAGGGAGTTTCAGTGAGGGAGACGACGGAGCAGGCGCTGCGGGCCGGCGGGCTCGACCCGGCCGATGTGCGGCGGGTGATCGTCAACGCGTTCACCGAGGACCTCGGCCCGGACTTCCTGGACGTCACCAGTGTCGCCACCATCCCGGCCACCCAGACGGACACCGCCGACCTGGTCGCCCGCGCCGACGGGGTGGTGGCCGGGCTGGCCGTCGCGGCGGCCGTGTTCGAGGTGGTCGGCGAGGTGACCGGGGCCGACGGGGGCGCAGGTGCCGTCGAGGTGTCGCTGGTGGCCCACGACGGCCAGCGGGTGGCCCGCGGCGACGTGCTGGGCACCGTGACCGGGCCCACCCGGCTGCTGCTCACCGCCGAGCGGACGGCGCTCAACCTGCTCTGCCGGCTGTCCGGGGTGGCCACCCACACCCGGGCCTGGGCGGACGCGCTGACCGGCAGCAAGGCGATGGTGCTGGACACCCGCAAGACCACCCCGGGCCTGCGGGCGCTGGAGAAGTACGCGGTGCGCGCCGGCGGCGGCACGAACAAGCGGATGGGCCTGTACGACGTCGCGATGATCAAGGACAACCACAAGTTCGCGGCCGGCGGTGTCGCGGCGGCCTACCGCCGGGTCCGGGCGGCCTTCCCGGACGTGCCGGTGCAGGTGGAGGTGGACACCCTCGCCGAGGCGCTGGAGGCGGTCGAGGCCGGCGCGGGCTTCCTGCTGTTGGACAACATGACCCCGGCAACGCTGGCCGAGGTCGTGGCCGCGGTGGGCGACCGGGCCGAGCTGGAGGCCACCGGCGGGCTGACCCTCGACGTGGCCGCGCGGTACGCGGCGACGGGGGTGGACTACCTGTCGGTGGGCGCGCTGACCCACTCCTCGCCGATCCTGGACGTCGCGCTGGACCTGCGGACGGAGTGAGCCGGGCCAGGGCGCTGCCGTAGGCGGGCCGCCTGCTCGGCAGCCGGCCCGTGCCGTCCGGCGAGCCCGGCGTCTAGGCTGCGTGCGTGCTGCTGTGCATCGACATCGGAAACACCAACACCGTGCTGGCGACCTTCGACGGCGACAAGCTGGTGCACTCCTGGCGGGTCAAGACCGACGCCCGCTCGACGGCGGACGAGCTCGGGCTGATGTTCCGGGGGCTGCTGGCCGGTGACGCCGTGGAGATCACCGGGGTGGCAGCCTGCTCGACGGTGCCGGCCGCACTGCGCTCGCTGCGCAACATGCTGGCCCGGTACTACGCCGACCTGCCGAGCGTGATCGTCGAGCCGGGGGTGCGTACCGGCGTGCAACTGGCGATCGACAACCCCAAGGAGGTCGGCTCGGACCGGGTGGTGAACACGCTGGCCGCGTACACCCTCTTCGGTGGGCCGTCGATCGTGGTGGACTTCGGCACCACCACCAACTTCGACGTGATCAGCGGGCGGGGGGAGTTCCTCGGCGGCGCGTTCGCCCCGGGCATCGAGATCTCCTTCGACGCGCTCGCGGCCCGCGCCGCCCAACTGCGCAAGGTGGAGGCGACCAGGCCCCGGTCGGTGATCGGCAAGAACACGGTCGAGTGCCTCCAGTCCGGCCTGTACTTCGGCTTCGCCGGCCAGGTCGACCGGATCGTCGAGCGGATGGTCGAGGAACTGGGCGAGGTGAAGGCGGTGATCGCCACCGGCGGGTTGGCGTCGGTGGTGATCGGCGAGTGCCGGACCATCACCCACCACGAGCCGATGATCACCCTGATCGGGCTGCGAATGGTCTACGAGCGCAACATCTGACCCGCCGTACGCCCTCCCGACGTGAGCGGGGACCCGCGCCACCCCGTTCCCGCCACCCCGCGGCGGCACCGAACGGCGGGCCGGCAGTGGGGCCGGTCAGGGCGGGCAGGTTATCCCGTAACGACCGCCGGGGCGCTTGAGTACGCTCGGGACCTGACCCCGCCGAAATCTCCCTCCTGAGGAAGCGTGCCGTGACCGAGCAGAACGCCGTGCCAGTCGACCCCGCCGACGACCTTCCCGAGCAGATGAAGGTCCGCCGGGAGAAGCGGGACCGGATGCTCGCCGAGGGCGTCGAGCCGTACCCCGTCGGATACCCCCGGACCAGCACGCTGGCGGAGATCCGCGAGAAGTACGCCGACCTGCCCACCGACACCGCCACCGGCGACCGGGCCTCGGTCACCGGACGGGTGATTTTCGTCCGGAACACCGGCAAGCTGTGCTTCGCCACCCTGCGCGACGGCGACGGCACCGAACTCCAGGCGATGCTCTCCCTGGACCGGGTCGGCGCGGAGCGGCTGGAGGACTGGAAGCGCCTGGTCGACCTGGGCGACCACGTCGGGGTGACCGGCGAGGTGATCACCAGCCGTCGGGGTGAGCTGTCGGTCCTGGTCGAGCAGTGGGCGGTCACCGCCAAGGCGCTGCGCCCGCTGCCGGTGGCGCACAAGCCGCTCAGCGAGGAGGCCCGGGTCCGTCAGCGGTACGTCGACCTGGTCGTCCGCCCGCAGGCGCGGCAGATGGTCCGGACCCGGGCAGCCGTGGTGCGCAGCCTGCGTGACTCGCTGCACCGGCAGGACTTCATCGAGGTGGAAACCCCGATGCTCCAGTTGCTGCACGGCGGGGCCGCCGCCCGGCCATTCGTGACCCACAGCAATGCGTTGAACACTGATCTGTATCTCCGAATCGCGCCGGAACTGTTTCTCAAGCGGGCCGTCGTGGGCGGCGTCGACCGGGTCTTCGAGATCAACCGCAACTTCCGTAATGAGGGTGTCGACTCTTCGCACTCGCCCGAGTTCGCGATGCTCGAGGCGTACCAGGCGTACGGCGACTATGACACCATGGCCGCGCTCACCCGCAATCTGGTGCAGCAGGCGGCGATCGCGGTCGCCGGGTCGACCGTGGTGACGCACGCGGATGGTCAGGAGTTCGATCTGGGCGGCGAGTGGCGTTCGGTGACGCTCTTCGGGGCGCTTTCCGAGGCGCTCGGCGAAGAGGTCACGGTCCGCACCGAGCGGGCCCTCCTGGTCGAGTACGCCGACAAGGTCGGCCTGGCCGTCGACCCGAAGTGGGGGCCGGGGAAGCTGGCCGAGGAGCTCTTCGAGGAGCTGGTCGTGCCGGGGCTGCGAGCGCCCACCTTCGTTCGGGACTACCCGGAGGAGACCAGCCCGTTGACCCGGGCGCACCGCGGCGAGCCGGGCCTGGCCGAAAAGTGGGACCTGTACGTCCTCGGGTTCGAGCTGGGCACGGCGTACTCGGAGCTGGTCGACCCGGTGGTGCAGCGGGAACGGCTGGTGGCCCAGGCGCAACTCGGTGCCCGGGGCGACGACGAGGCGATGCGGCTGGACGAGGACTTTCTCCGGGCCATGGAGTACGGAATGCCGCCGGCCGGGGGTATGGGAATGGGAATCGACCGGCTGCTGATGGCGCTCACCGGCCTGGGAATTCGGGAAACCATCCTCTTCCCGTTGGCCCGGCCCGAGTAGGGGTTCCGGGCCCCGGACGGTGTCGGATACCGCATCCTATTGACGTGACAAGCGTCGGGCGGGTTATTGTGCTGTCAGTTTGCAGGAACACCCTGCTCGAAAGGAATGTGGGACGTGGCCAAGCAGATCATTCACAAGCTGGTCGATGACCTGGACGGCGGGGACGCTGACGAGACAGTCAAGTTCGCGCTCGACGGTGTTCAGTACGAGATCGACCTCTCCAAGGCGAACGCCGAGAAATTGCGTGGTGCTTTCGCACAGTACGTCGCCGCGGGCACCAAGGTGGGCCGGGGTGGCGTGGTGGTCGGCGGCCGGGCCGCCCGGGGCCGGGGCGGCGCCACCGCCGATCGCGAGCAGAACAAGGCGATCCGGCAGTGGGCCAAGGGGAAGGGCAAGGACATCTCCGACCGGGGGCGCATCCCCCAGGAGATCGTCGACGAGTTCCACGCCACGCGCTGAGCGAGGGACGCCGCGGGGTCACGGCCGGGTGCCGAAGGGCGTGCCGGGGGATCTCGGGGGCGGACCCGACACGGGGGACGCGGGCGACACCGACGCCGGACCGGAGCATGTCTCCGGCCCGGCGTCGCCGTTCCCGGGCCTGGCCTCCTCGGCGTCCCGGCGGCTTGTCGGGTGGGAAGAGCCGGGACGGTCCGGGCGTTGTCCACAGCCGGTGGAGAATCTGTCCACAGCCTGTGGACAACCGCCCGTCGGGGGCGACCGGAGCCGCCGCAGGGCCCCGGAGGGGCCTGTGGGGGCCGCGGAAGCCGGCCCGGCCGGCGGTCCGAATTTCGCTCTGCGCGTACAGCCGGGGGTACCGGAACAGCGCCTGAGCGCGGACGGTTGTCAGAAAGGACGCTTGCCGGGCTCCCGCCGAGGACACACGACCTCAGCGGAGTCGGTCCGCGGCGATAGAGTAAGGAGGCACGGACGCCCATCCCGGACGTCCGCGCACCGGCCCCGCCGAGATCTGACATCAAGGCGCACGGCACGTGAGGAGCACGAGGGCATGTTCGAGCGGTTCACCGACCGAGCGCGACGGGTTGTCGTCCTGGCCCAAGAAGAGGCCCGGATGCTCAACCACAACTACATCGGGACGGAACACATCCTGCTGGGCCTGATCCACGAGGGTGAGGGTGTCGCGGCAAAGGCCCTGGAGAGCCTCGGCATCTCCCTGGAGGGCGTCCGTCAGCAGGTCGAGGAGATCATCGGCCAGGGCCAGCAGGCGCCGAGCGGGCACATCCCGTTCACGCCTCGGGCGAAGAAGGTGCTGGAGCTGTCGCTGCGCGAGGCGCTGCAGCTCGGCCACAACTACATCGGCACCGAGCACATCCTGCTCGGCCTGATCCGCGAGGGCGAGGGTGTCGCCGCCCAGGTCCTCGTGAAGCTCGGCGCTGACCTGAACCGGGTCCGCCAGCAGGTCATCCAGCTGCTCTCCGGCTACCAGGGCAAGGAGCCGGCCGCCGCCGGGGCCGCCCCGGGCGAGGCCGCGCCGTCGACCAGCCTGGTGCTGGACCAGTTCGGCCGGAACCTGACCCAGGCCGCCCGCGAGGGCAAGCTCGACCCGGTCATCGGGCGCGAGAAGGAGATCGAGCGGGTCATGCAGGTGCTGTCCCGCCGCACCAAGAACAACCCGGTCCTGATCGGTGAGCCCGGCGTCGGCAAGACCGCCGTGGTGGAGGGCCTGTCCCAGAAGATCATCAAGGGCGAGGTGCCCGAGACGCTGAAGGACAAGCAGCTCTACACCCTCGACCTCGGCGCGCTGGTCGCCGGCTCCCGTTACCGCGGTGACTTCGAGGAGCGGCTGAAGAAGGTCCTCAAGGAGATCCGCACCCGCGGCGACATCATCCTGTTCATCGACGAGATTCACACCCTCGTCGGAGCGGGTGCGGCCGAGGGCGCGATCGACGCGGCGAGCATCCTGAAGCCGATGCTGGCCCGGGGTGAGCTGCAGACCATCGGCGCGACCACCCTGGACGAGTACCGCAAGCACCTGGAGAAGGACGCCGCCCTGGAGCGGCGGTTCCAGCCCATCCAGGTGGGTGAGCCGTCGCTGGCCCACACCATCGAGATCCTCAAGGGCCTGCGCGACCGCTACGAGGCGCACCACCGCGTGTCGATCACCGACGCCGCCCTGGTGGCCGCCGCGACCCTGGCCGACCGCTACATCTCCGACCGCTTCCTGCCGGACAAGGCGATCGACCTGATCGACGAGGCCGGTGCTCGGATGCGGATCCGCCGGATGACCGCGCCGCCAGACCTGCGGGACTTCGACGAGCGGATCGCCCAGGTCCGCCGCGACAAGGAGTCCGCGATCGACGCGCAGGACTTCGAGCGGGCGGCCCAGCTCCGCGACAAGGAGAAGCAGCTCCTCGGCCAGAAGGCGCAGCGGGAGAAGGAGTGGAAGGCCGGCGACCTGGACGTCGTCAGCGAGGTCGACGACGAGCAGATCGCCGAGGTCCTCGGCAACTGGACCGGCATCCCGGTCTACAAGCTGACCGAGGAGGAGACCTCCCGCCTGCTGCGCATGGAGGACGAGCTGCACAAGCGCGTCATCGGCCAGGAGGACGCGGTCAAGGCGGTCTCGAGGGCGATCCGGCGGACCCGGGCCGGCCTGAAGGACCCGAAGCGGCCGTCCGGCTCGTTCATCTTCGCCGGCCCGTCCGGCGTCGGTAAGACCGAGCTGTCCAAGGCGCTCGCCGAGTTCCTGTTCGGCAGCGAGGACGCCCTGATCCAGCTGGACATGTCCGAGTTCCACGACCGGTACACGGTGTCCCGGCTCGTCGGCGCCCCTCCCGGCTACGTCGGTTACGACGAGGGCGGGCAGCTGACCGAGAAGGTGCGCCGCCGGCCGTTCTCGGTGGTCCTGTTCGACGAGATCGAGAAGGCCCACCCGGACGTCTTCAACACCCTGCTCCAGATTCTGGAGGACGGGCGTCTGACGGACGGTCAGGGCCGGATCGTGGACTTCAAGAACACGGTCATCATCCTGACCACCAACCTGGGCACCCGTGACGTGGCCAAGGCGGTGTCGCTGGGCTTCCAGGCGTCGGACGACTCCGAGTCCAACTACGACCGGATGAAGCAGAAGGTCAACGACGAGCTGAAGCAGCACTTCCGGCCCGAGTTCCTGAACCGGATCGACGACACCATCGTCTTCCACCAGCTGCGTCAGCAGGAGATCCTGTCGATCGTGGACATCATGATCGCCCGCATCGAGGGCCAGATGCGCAACAAGGACATGGGCCTGGAGCTGACCGACAACGCCAAGAAGTACCTGGCGCTCAAGGGCTTCGACCCGGTGCTCGGGGCGCGTCCGCTGCGTCGGACGATTCAGCGCGACATCGAGGACAACCTGTCCGAGCGGATCCTGTTCAACGAGCTGACCCCGGGTCAGATCGTGGTCGTGGACTGCGAGGGCGACCCGAACAACATCGACAAGTCCCATCTCGTCTTCCGGGGCACCGACCGGCCGGACGCCGTGCCGGACGCCGTCCCGGCGGACCTCGGCGGTACCGCCGCCGCGGGCGCGGACGAGTAGGCGACAGCGCTGAGGTAGACGACAGCGTAGAGGGCGACGGCCCCGGTCGGCGAGAGCCACCGGGGCCGTCGCCTTTCGTCGTGCCGTTCCCACCCCCGACGGATCGTCCAGGGGCGGCGGGTCGGGCCCCGGCCGGGTCGGTGGGTCAGCCGCCCGTGGGCAGCGCCGGTGCCGTGGGGCCGTCGCCAGCCAGGCGGAACTTCGCCTCGCCGACAGGCTCCACCAGGCCGTCGGTGACCAGCCCGGCCAACGCCCGGGAGCGCTGCACGTCGTCAGTCCAGACCTGGTCCAGCCGCTGGTGCGGCACCGGGCCGGTGGCCTCCCGCAGCACCGCCAACAGCAGTCCGCGTACCTGCCGATCGGTGCCGGCGTACCGCTGGGGCCGGCGGGTCGGGCCGGCCGGGGCCGCCTGGCCGGACGCCCGCCAGGCGCAGACGGACTCCACCGGGCACCCCGGGCAGCGGGGCGAGCGGGCGATGCAGACCATTGCCCCCAGCTCCATGAACGCGGCGCTCGCCAACGCGGCGGCGGCCGGCTCCGAAGGCAGCAGCTCCTCGGTGGCCACCAGGTCGGCGGGGCGGGTGGCCGGGCCGGCGTCCGGCTCCCCGGCGATCGCCCGACAGACCACCCGACGCACGTTGGTGTCCACCACCGGGTGCCGCTGACCGTACGCGAAGACGGCCACCGCGCGGGCCGTGTAGGTGCCCACGCCGGGCAGCGCCAGTAGCTGGTCCAGCCGGTCCGGCACCGCGCCGCCGTGCCGCTCGACGATCGTCACCGCGCAGTCGCGCAGCCGCACCGCCCGACGGGGATAGCCGAGCCGCCCCCACATCCGGATTGCCTCGGCGGGCGTGTCGGCGGCCATCGCGGCGGGGGTCGGCCAGCGGGCCAGCCACGCCTGGAATGCCGGCAGCACCCGTACCACCGGCGTCTGCTGGAGCATGACCTCGCTGACCAGGATCGCCCATGCGCCCACACCGGGCGCCCGCCACGGCAGGTCGCGGGCATTCTGCTCGTACCACCGGCTGACCAGGGTGGCGAAAGTGGGTTCGGACATCGCGTCGCCGATCATGTCACGGGCGATCTTCCCGCAGGTTGGGCGGGCCGGGCGGGGCGGTGCGGGGGACGGGACCGGATCGGGCAGAATGCCCGGATGAACGAGCTCGCGATCACCGTCATCGGCCGGGACCGGCCCGGCATCGTGGCCGACGTCGCCGAGGTGCTCGCCCGGCTCGGCGCGAACCTCACGGACTCCACGATGACCCGGCTGCGGGGTCACTTCGCGATGACCCTGATCTGCGTCGGTCCGGCCGCTGCCGACGTCGAGGCCGGGCTGGCCCCGCTCGCCGCCGACGGTCAGCTCCTGGCCACCGTGCGGGCGGTCACCCCCGACGGCGCGACGCCGCCGACCGGTGAGCCGTACGTGCTCTCGGTGCACGGTGCGGACCGGATGGGCATCGTCGCGGCGATGACCCGGGTGCTGACCGACGTGGGCGGCAACGTCACCGACCTGAGCACCCGGCTGACCGGCTCGCTCTACGTGGTGGTGGCCGAGGTCGAGCTGCCGCCGGGTTCCTCCGACGAGGTGGCCGGCCGGCTGGCCCGTAAAGCCGCGGAACTCGGCGTCGGGGTCAGCCTCCGCCCGGCGGACTCGGACCTGCTGTGACCGCGGAGTACGTCGGCCTCGGCGACTGGACAGCCGAGGCGCTGGCGGTGCCCGGCGAGGTACGTCCGGTGGTCTCCGCCCCGGACCCGGTGCTCGGCAGGCCCGGGTCGGAGGTGGACCCGATTTCCGACGAGGTGGTCCGCCTCGCCGCTGACCTGGTCGCCACGATGCGCGTCTCGCCGGGCTGCGTGGGCCTCGCCGCGCCCCAGGTCGGCGTGAGCGCCCAGATGTTCGCGGTCGACATCACCGGGCACCCGAAGGCGGTGACCGTGCACGGAACCTTCGTGCTGTGCAACGCCCGGGTGGTCGAGGCGAGCCGGTGGAAGGCGGGCCGGGAGGGCTGCATGTCGGTGCCCGATCTGACGGGCGACGTCAAGCGGGCCAGCCGGCTGGTCGTCGAGGGGGTGCTCCCGGGCACCGGCGCGCCGGTGCGGCTGGTCACCGACGGGTTCGAGGCGCGGGCGTTGCAGCACGAGATCGACCACTGCGCCGGCCTGCTCTTCCTCGACCGGGTGGCCGGTGCGCACGCGATCTACCAGCGCAAGGTGTACCTGTGAGCCTGGCCGGGCGGGGCCTGGGCCGGGAGGCGGCCCGCCCGGCGTCGCCGGCGGACCGGGGCGGGCGGCCGTCGTGAGTGGAGAGTCGTACCGGTGACCGGAGGGTGGTCCGGCGCGTCGCGCCGGACGAGGGTGGGGCACGCCGTTACGGTGGAGGCATCATGCGTCTGACGGTCGGCCCCCTGCCATCCGCTGTGTACTGGCGGCGTCGTGCCGTCGTGGTCGGAGCGGGGCTTCTCTTCCTGATTGTCCTGCTCTATTCCTGCAACAATGCGGGTAACACCGGCACCACCCCGCAGTCGAAGGCGACACCGACGCCGACTGCGGCCCCGGCTGCCGGCGACCCGTCCGCAGCCCCGGACCCGAGCGGCTCGGTGCTGCCCTCGCAGACCGGCACCCCTGGCGGCCCGGATGACTCCGGCAGCAACGCCGGCTCGTCCGGCGCTCCGCGCGACCCGGGATCCCCGGCCGGTCCGGGCGGGAACGACGCTCCGGCAGCCCCGGGCACCGACGTCGGGGCATGCACCGACGCAGAGATCTCGGTGACGCCGGTGGCGGCGCCGTCGTCGGCGCAGCGGGGCGCCGTGGTCAGCCTCCATCTCAAGATCAAGAACAGGTCGAACCGCACCTGTAGCCGGGACGTCGGCGCGGACTTCCAGGAGCTGTACGTGAAGTCCGGCGCGGAGAAGGTCTGGTCCTCCGACACCTGCGGCAACGTGAAGGGCTCGGACGTGCAGTCGTTCACCCCGGGCTTCGAGCGGTCGTACCAGGTGGACTGGAACGGCAAGGACACCAGCCGCTGCAAGGACGGGCTGGCGAACGGCCCGTTCCCGCCGGCCGGGAGCTACCAGGTCTTCGGGCGGCTGGACACCAAGCTGAGCGAGCCGGTGAAGTTCACCGTCACGGGCTGAGCCGAACGGCCCGCCGTGCGGGTCGGGCCAGGCGGGTCGGGCCAGGCGGGGCGGGTCAGGCGGGTCAGGCGGGGCGGGTCAGGGCGGGTCAGACGTAGCGCTCCAGGATGGACGCCTCGGCGAGCCGGGACAGCCCCTCCCGGACGCCCCGGGCCCGGGCGTCACCGACGCCCTCGACGGCCTGTAGGTCCTCCACGGTGGCCCCGAGCAGCCGCTGGAGGCTGCCGAAGTGCAGCACCAGCCGGTCGACGATCGCCACCGGCAGGCGGGGGACCTTCGCCAGCAGCCGGAACCCGCGCGGGCTGACCGCCGCGTCCAGCGCGTCGGAGGCCGCCGGGTAGCCGATCGCCTTGGCCACCGTGACCAGGTCGATCAGCTCGGTGGAACCCAGCAGGTCCAGCTCGACCAGCGCCTCGTCCAATGTGCGGGGCTTGCGGCCGGTGGGCAGGTAGTCCCGGATGACCAGGGTGCGGTCGGCGTCCACGCCGGCCATCAGCTCGTCGAGCTGGAGGGCGAGCAACCGGCCGTCGGTGCCCAGTTCCACCACGTACCCGGCGATCTCGTCGGCGATCCGGCGGACCATCTCCAGCCGCTGCACCACCGCCACCGCGTCCCGGACGGTGACCAGGTCCTCGATCTCCAGGGCGGACAGGGTGCCGGAGACCTCGTCGAGGCGCAGCTTGTAGCGCTCAAGCGTGGCCAGGGCCTGGTTGGCCCGGGACAGGATGGCCGCCGAGTCGTCCAGCACGTGCCGCTGGCCGTTGACGTAGAGGCTGATGATCCGCATCGACTGGCTGACCGAGATGACCGGGTAGCCGGTCTGTCGGGCCACCCGCTCGGCGGTGCGGTGCCGGGTGCCGGACTCCTCGGTGGGGATCGACGGGTCCGGCATCAGGTGCACGGCGGCCCGGACGATCCGGGTGCCGTCGCTGGACAGCACCACCGCGCCGTCCATCTTGCACAGCTCGCGGACCCGGGTCGCCGAGAACTCCACGTCCAGCGGGAAGCCGCCGGTGCACAGCCCTTCGACCACCTTGTCGTAGCCGAGGACGATCAACGCGCCCGTCCGGCCGCGCAGGATCCGTTCCAGGCCGTCACGCAGCGCGGTGCCGGGCGCCATGAGCGCCAGGTTGGCCCGTAGCGGGTCCCCACTCGCGCCGCTGGCGCTCCCGGTCACGCTGACGCTGATCGGACGGCCGGGCGAGCCCACGGCGCCGGTGCGGGCGTGGGGTGTCGCGCCGGCGGTTTTGCTGGCATCGCGGTCGATCGGCACCCGCACAGTCTACGGACTGGCGTGCGGTGGGTGCTGTCGTGGTTACTGTGATGTGTCACGACGGCACCCGATGGACCCGCCGGGCGCTCTGCCGCGCTTGTCCGGTATCGCACGGGCGGTCCTGCCCGGCCGCCACCGTCGGTCACTCCGCGGATGCGCGGGCGGCACACTGGAGCGCCGAGCGCACGTCGGTGACCTCCATCACCCGCATGTTCTCCGGGCCCGCCCCGACGCTCTCCGGGCCGCATCCGGTCGGGACGAGCGCCACCCGGAACCCGAGCCGGGCCGCCTCGGCCAGCCGGCGTGGCACCGCGCCGACCCGGCGCACCTCTCCGGTCAGCCCGACCTCGCCGATCGCCACCAGGTGCGGATTGATGGCCAGGTTGAGCCCGCCGGAGGCGACCGCCAGGGCGACCGCGAGGTCGGCCGCCGGCTCCACCACCCGGATGCCCCCGACGGTGGCCGCGAAGACCTCCCGGTCGTGCAGGGTCAGCCGTTCGGCGCGACGCTGGAGCACCGCCAGCACCATCGCCAGCCGGGCCCCGTCCAGCCCGGACACCGTGCGCCGGGGCGAGCCCGCGACCGTCGCGCCGATCAGCGCCTGGACCTCGGTGACCAGCGCCCGCCGACCCTCCATCGCCACCGTGACGCAGGTGCCCGGCGTCGGCTCCGAGTAGCGGGTCAGGAACAGCCCGGACGGGTCGGCGAGGCTGCTGATCCCGCCCTCGTGCATCTCGAAGCAGCCGACCTCGTCGGCGGCGCCGTACCGGTTCTTCACGCCGCGCACCATCCGTAGCGAGGAGTGCTTGTCGCCCTCGAAGTGCAGCACCACGTCGACCAGGTGCTCCAGCACCCGGGGGCCGGCCACCTGGCCGTCCTTCGTGACGTGACCGACCAGCACGGTGGCGAGGCCGCGCTCCTTGGCCACCGCGACCAGGGCGGCGGTGACGGCCCGCACCTGGGTCACCCCGCCGGGCACGCCCTCGGTGCCGGGGGTGGAGATGGTCTGCACCGAGTCGAGCACCAGCAGCCCCGGCTTCACCGCGTCCAGGTGGCCGAGGACCGCGCCCAGGTCGCTCTCGGCGGCCAGCCAGAGCTGGTCGTGCAGGGCGCCCATCCGCTCGGCGCGCAGCCGCACCTGGCTGACCGACTCCTCGCCGCTGACCACGAGCGACGGGCTGCCGGCGGTGGCCGCCCACTGCTGGGCCACGTCGAGCAGCAGCGTGGACTTGCCCACGCCCGGCTCGCCGGCGAGCAGCACCACGGCGCCGGGCACCAGGCCGCCGCCGAGCACCCGGTCCAGCTCGCTGACCCCGGTCGGCCGGGCCCTGGCGGGGGCGGCGCTGATGGTGGCGATGGGACGGGCCGGCTCGGCCGGCATCCGGGAGCTGACCACCCGGCCGGCGACGGTCGGACCGGTCACGGTGGACTCGACCACCGAGCCCCACTCGCCGCACTCCGGGCAGCGCCCCACCCACTTCGGGGGCTGGTGCCCGCAGGCGTCGCACTCGTAGGCCGGACGGGGCTCGCGGGCGGCCCGGCCCACGCGCGGGGTCGCTCGGGAGGAGGGTGTCGCTCGGGGCGTCGTCACACCGGAACGCTAGTCCCCCCGTACGACGAAACACCGCCGGCGTGGCGGGTGCCACGCCGACGGTGCCGTCGACGGTCGGTGGTGCGGGGCGTCAGCCGCCGTGGCCCGCGCCGGCCTCGGTGCCACCCTCCTGGCCGTGCGAGCCTTCGCGCTCGACGATCTGGGAGGGCTGCGGGAGCGGGGTCAGCGGGACGCCGATCGGGGCCGGGGTGCTGAGGGTCGTGCCGTTGCCGAAGTCGAAGGTCAGGTTGACCTGCTGGCCGACGAGCAGGTCCTCGTTCAGGCCGACGAGCTGAAGGGACCGGCCGCCCTGCACGTTGAGCTGGACGTAGCTGAGGGCCGGGATCTCGATCCGGGCCGGCTCGCCGGCGGGGGCGGACGGGCTGGCCGACGGGGACGGGCTCTCCGACGCGCCCTCGGACGGGGACGGCGAGCCGCCCTCCGACGGGCTGGCCGACCCGGACGGGCTGGCGCTGCCCGACGGCGACGCGCTGGCCGACGGCGACGCGCTGGCCGACGCGGACGGGCTGGCGGACCCGGACGCGCTGCCGGTGAGCACGATCTCCCGCGCGCTGTCCGTGGTGACGGTCACCGTCACCGGGCTTTGCGTGTCGTTGTAGAGCACCGCGTTGACGGCGGCGTTCCCGCCGGACTGGTAGTCGCCGCCGCCCGGGTACTCGACGTACAGGCCGCGGACCTTGTAGCCGTTTTCCGAAGTCTGGACGTTGACGCCCTGGACCGACGGGGTCTTGTTGGCGGTCTCGGCCACCTGGCCGGCGCCGCAACCGGTCGCCAGCAGGCCGGTCGCCGCCGCCACGCCGGACAGCAGCAGGGCCGCCCGCCGGGAACCCCTGATCGAGCGCGTCACGTCGGTCCTCCTCGTCACGATCCCCACCCGGCCGTCACCGGGCACGGTGGCCATACCCGCGCAGCCCGGCTTCAGGGTAGTTGGGGTTGATCGGGAGCCGCACGCCGACCCGGTACCACCACCTTCCCGGGGGCGCTCAGACCACCCGGCCGTTCGCCACCAGCAGCACCACGTCGATCAGCGCCACCAGCATCACCGCCCGGAAGGCGGCCACCCCCCGGCGGGCGCCGCGGCCGGCGTACCAGGTCAGGGGTGGCACCAGTGCGGCGGTCGCGACGGCCGACAGCCCGGCCCACGACGGCGGCCCGGGCGGCCCGACGACCAGGGTGACGGTCGCCGCGAGCAGTAGCCCGGCGGCGGCCACCCGGCTGCCCGCCGCGCCGAGCCGGTGCGGCAGCCCGCGCACCCCGGTCCGGGCGTCATCGGCCAGGTCCGGCAGCACGTTGGCGAAGTGCGCCCCGGCCCCGAGCAGGGCGGCGGCGGCGACCAGCCAGGCCGGCGGGGCGGGCGTGCCGGGCAGGGCCAGCACCACGAAGGCGGGCAGCGCCCCGAAGGAGACCGCATAGGGCAGCACCGAGACCCGGGTCGACTTCAGCGGCCAGTTGTAGGACAGCGCGGAGACCAGGGCCACGGCCGCCCAGACCGCCGCCGTCCGGTTGGTCGTCGCCGCCGCCAGTCCGAACGTGGCCAGGGCTGCCGCCCCTGCGGCCAGGCCGACCGCCCGTGTGCTGACCGCGCCGCTCGCGACCGGCTTGTCGGTACGCCCCACCGCGGCGTCCCGGTCGGCGTCCAGGTGATCGTTGGACCAGCCGACCGCGAGCTGGCTGGCGAGCACCGTCAGCGCCACCACGGCCACCCCGGACGGGCGGTGCCCCACTCCCTGGGCGAGCAGCCCGGCGACCACGGTCACCGCCACGGCGGGCTCGGGATGACTTGCCCTGACCAGCCCTAACACCGTCGTCGACATAAGGGAAGTCTGGTCGTTACCGTCCAGTCGTGCCACGCTCGTGCCATGCGCGACGGTTCGTCCCGGGTGTCCGACCGCCCCCGCCTGTTACCCCCGAACGATCCACGGCAGTACGACGACCTGGCCGACGAGTGGTGGCGTCCCGACGGGGCGTTCGCCATGCTGCACTGGCTGGCCCGGGCCCGGGCGGCCCTCGTGCCGCCGGCCGCCCGGCCCGACGCACTCCTGGTCGACCTGGGCTGCGGCGCCGGGCTGCTCGCCCCGCACCTGGCCGGCAGGGGCTACCGACACGTCGGGGTCGACCTCACCCGCTCGGCCCTGGCCCAGGCCGCGCGGCACGGGGTGACCCCCGTCAACGGCGACGCCACCGCCGTGCCGCTGGCCGACGGCTGCGCCGACGTGGTGGCCGCCGGTGAGCTGCTGGAGCACGTGCCCGACTGGCGGCGGGCGGTGGCCGAGGCGTGCCGGCTGCTCCGTCCGGGCGGGCTGCTGGTCCTGGACACCCTCAACGACACCGCGCTGAGCCGGCTGATCGCGGTCGAGATCGGCGAGCGGCTGCCGACGGTGCCCCGGGGCATCCACGATCCACGGTTGTTCGTGGACCACCGGGAGTTGGTCGCCGAGTGCGCCCGGCATGGCATCGACCTGCGGGTCCGGGGCGTCCGCCCGGGGCTGGTCGGGACACTGGCCTGGCTGCTGCGCCGGATCCGCTCCGGTGGTCGTCCACGGCCGACGACGGTCGGGCGGGCGCCACGGATCAGGCCGACCTGGTCGACTTCGGTGCTGTACCAGGGGCGGGGGGTCCGGCGCGGGTAGCCGGGTCGGTGTCGGGGTACTGGGGCGCCGGGAAGGGGCCACCCGAGGGTGCGCGTCGTGGGTGTCCCGCCCGCGACCCGGGCGGCGTCCCGGACCGCGGCGGCCGGCCCCTCGTTGGTGAACGTGAGGAAGGCGGTCCCGTGGTCGTCGGACGAAGGCGACACGGGGACGACATGGGGGTTCGCGGACGAGAGGTGGGGAACGTGGCCGTACCGGTGATCGCGGGCATGGGGACGGCGCAGCCGCCAGGTGCCGCGCAGGACGAGCTCTGGCAGGGCTTTTTCTCGAAGCAATTCTCCGGCCGGACCCGGGCGCTGGCGGAGCGGATCTTCGCCAACTCCGGGGTGGACCGGCGGCAGGCGGCGGTCAACCCGTTGCTGGAGGACGTCTCGGACTGGTCGACCGAGCGCCGGCTGCGCCGCTACCAGGTCGAGGCGCTGCCGCTGGGCAAGGAGGCGGTCGGCCGGGCGCTCACCGCCGCCGGTCTGGACGCCCGCGACATCGGCCTGTTCGTCGTCTGCTCGTGCACCGGGTACGCCACCCCTGGGCTGGACATCCTGCTCGCCCGGGACCTGGGCATGGCCCCGGACACCCAGCGCATGTTCGTCGGGCACATGGGCTGCTATGCAGCCCTGCCGGGGCTCGGCGCAGCCGGCGACTTCGTCACGGCACGGCAGCGCCCCGCGCTGCTGCTCTGCGCCGAGCTGACCAGCCTGCACATCCAGCCCGCCACGGCTCGGCTGGACACCCAGCAGATCGTCTCCCACGCGCTCTTCTCGGACGCCGCCGTCGCCGCCGTGGTCCTCCCCGGTGGCCGGGGGTACGCGCTGCGTGAGGTCACCTCGGTCACCGACACCTCCACGGCCGACCACATGACCTGGGAGGTCACCGACACCGGCTTCCGAATGGGACTGTCGCCGAAGGTGCCGCAGGTGCTCTCGACCCATGTCCGGGGTCTGGTCGACGGCCTGTTGGCCCGGCACGGCACCCGGCTCACCGAGGTGGACGGCTGGGCGGTGCACCCGGGTGGCCCGCGGATCCTCGACGTGGTGGAACGCGAGTTGGCGCTGCCGTCGCGGGCACTGGAAGCATCCCGGGCGACGTTGCAGGAGCACGGCAACTGCTCCTCGCCGACGGTGCTGCTGATCCTCGACCGGCTGTTGCGGGCGGCACAGCCGCCCGACCGGGTGCTGATGCTCGCCTTCGGACCGGGCCTGACCCTCTACGCGGCCCTCCTCGACCGCTCCGCCTGACCGGGTCGCCGCCCCGCTTGAGGCCCGGGCCGCGTTGCCTGACCGGCCCGGGCCGCGTTGCCTGACCGCGCCGCCGTCCGGCGGGGCTCTTGCCGGGTCTCGTGGTCGGCGGGGACTGGCTAGGCTCGACCGCGTGGTGGGCAGCGACGTGGTTGACCGGCTCCGGGGCGGAGGGCTCGCCGCGCTGGCCGTCCTCGTCGTGGCCGCCGGCACCGGATGGTGGCGGGCCGTGGCCCCTGCGGTCGATCCGACCGGCGGCCCCGCCACGGCGGCCGGGGACGACGAGCGGCGCGGCCCCGGTGACGGGACCCGGCGCACCGGGTCCGGGGCGACCTCCGGCGACCCGGGCCGGGTGCCCCGGGGCGACGAGCGGCTGGTCGTCACCGTCGACCGGGCCGGCCGCGTGACGTCCGGCGCCGTCATCGATCCGGCGACCGGGCGGTACGACGCGGGCACCGGCTACGGCGAGGTCCCCGACGGCGGGCTCGGTGGGGTGACCGGGAGCGTCTGGCAGGCCCGGCTGACGCTGCGTCCCGGCCAGCCCTCGCAGCGACGGGTCGTCGAGGCCACCACGCGAGTGCACCTGGTCCAGTACCGGTGCGTCGGTCCGGGGCAGCTCCTGCTGGTGACCGTCCGCTCCGGGCACCGGGACAGTCGTCGGGCGAACTGCGACGGTTCGGCCACGACGTGGCTGAGCCGCGGGAGCGGCCCGGTCCGGATCGAGCTGGCCGCCGCCGCCCCGGGGATCGTCCCGATCGTGGTCGACGCCCGGGTGGTGGCCCTGGCGTCCTGGTGAGCCAACGGTCAGGAACCGAGGCGGGCCAGGTCGGCGCGGTAGTCGTCGGCGGAGCGCAGGTCCGGCACCACCCGGACCGGGTTGCCGGTGCGGCCGACCAGCAGCGCGGTGGCGGTGCCGGGGCGGGGTGGCACGCCCAGGAACGCGCGCAGCCCGCCGCCCGGATCGGCGAGGGCGCGCACGGTCGCGCCGGCCGGCACCGGAGTGGGACGCAGCGCGCGGGCGCCGTGGACGGTGACCACGGTGACCCCCGACGGCGCGAGCGCGGCGGCCTCGGCCACCCGGTCGGGGCAGGGGCAGGCATCCACCAGGACGATCACCGCGGGGAGCAGCGCGCGCAACGACACGATCGAGTCGTCGGCGTCGACCAGTTCCAGGGCCGGCAGCGCGCGACCGGTCAGGTCGGTCGCCGTCGGGTACGGCACGACGGTGGGGCGGTCGCCTGAGCGGGGGGCGCGGGGCCAGGTGACGGCGAACAGCCCGGCGGTGGTGGTGAGCAACGCCACCAGCAGCACCAGCAGCGGCAGCCCGAGCGACATCCGGCCGTCCGGCCGGGAGGCCAGGCCGAGCAGCCGCCGCCACCGGCTCAGGCCGGCCTGCGGGCGTAGCTCGAGCCGGACCTGCGCAGCCTCCTCGGCCAGCGCGGACGCGTCGTCCGGCACCACCACCCGGCCCCACTCCGGGGGCAGGCCGGGGAGCCCGTCGGAGGGGCCGTGACCATCTGCGTCGGGCATGCCCATCGGACCCCCTCGAACCGGCTCGGTGTGCGGACAGCGGTTCGCCTCAAGGGTCCCGCACCGGCCCCTCCTCCCGCTACATCTGAGCGGGGCTGGTGCGGCCGGGCTACCATGGAAAGAGCGCATCGCCCACAAATCCACGCTCCGCCAACCCTCCACCGGGGGGTCACCTATCGGTTACGGAGCGTGTTCAGACCATCGGTTTGGCCGCCTGTCAAGCTGAAGAAAGACCTCTCACAGGGCCCCTGAGCTGCGCCAACGGTCAGGACAGCGGTGGGACATCGGTGCCTGAGCGTGTTACCCTAGACACAGCGAAAGGGGTTTCGAACCTATGGTTTTCAGTGTCGGCGAGACCGTTGTTTACCCCCACCACGGGGCCGCACTCATCGAGGCAATCGAGACTCGGGTCATCAAGGGCGAGCCCAGGGAGTACCTCGTCCTGCGGGTCGCGCAGGGTGACCTGACGGTCCGGGTGCCCGCTGAGAACGCCGAGATCGTGGGCGTGCGTGAGGTGGTCGGCGAAGAGGGCCTCGGCAAGGTCTTCGACGTTCTCCGGGCTCCGCACACCGAGGAGCCGACCAACTGGTCGCGGCGTTACAAGGCGAATCTGGAGAAGCTGGCCTCCGGCAACCCGCTGAAGGTGGCCGAGGTCGTCCGCGACCTGTGGCGTCGGGAGCGGGAGCGGGGCCTGTCCGCGGGCGAGAAGCGCATGCTCGCCAAGGCCCGCGACATTCTCGTCGGCGAGGTCGCGCTGGCCGAGAAGAGCACCAAGGACGGGGCGGAGACGTTGCTCGACAAGGTGCTGACCGAGGGCTAGTCCGCACAGCATCGTCGTACCCACCCCGCAGCAGAGAAACCCGAGGACCGCGACGTGACCGCGCAGCTCAATCCGCGCGGTGACGTCGCGGTCCTCGTGCCTGCGGCCGGTGCCGGCGTACGGCTCGGCCCGGGCGTCCCCAAGGCCCTGCGACTGCTCGCCGGGGAGCCGCTGCTCGTGCACGCGGTCCGCCGGATCGCCGCCGCCGGCTCCGTGCACACCATCGTGGTGGCCGCACCGGCCGGGGAGGTCGGGGCGGTCCGGCGGCTCCTCGCCCCGGTCGCCCCGGTGCTGGTCGTCCCCGGCGGGGCGGAACGGCAGGCGTCGGTGGCCGCCGCGCTCGCGGCCGTCCCCGCCGGCCCGGGGATCGTGCTGGTGCACGACGCGGCCCGTGCCCTGACCCCGCCCGATCTGGTCGAGTCGGTGGCCGGGGCGGTCCGCTCCGGGCACGACGCGGTGATCCCCGTCCTCCCCGTGGTCGACACGATCAAGGAGGTCGGTGCCGGCGAGGTGGTCCTCGGCACCGTGGACCGGTCCGCCCTGCGGGCCGTGCAGACGCCACAGGGGTTCCGCCGGTCGGTGCTGGCCGCCGCCCACGCGGCGGCCGGCGACCCGCTCACCGACGACGCCGGCCTCGTGGAGAAGCAGGGCATCCCGGTGGTGTGCGTCCCCGGCTCCGAGTACGCGTTCAAGGTCACCCGCCCGTTCGACCTGGCGCTCGCCGAGCACCTACTGGCCGTGGGCGCGTGACGCGTACCCTCGGTGCATGATCGTTCCTCGGGTGGCCATCGGCACCGACGTGCACGCCTTCGCGGCCGGCCGACCCTGCTGGGTGGCCGGCCTGCACTGGCCCGACCAGGACGGCCTGGCCGGTCACTCCGACGCCGACGTGGCCGCGCACGCGGCCTGCAACGCGCTGCTGTCCGCCGCCGGGCTGGGCGACCTCGGGTCGAACTTCGGGGTGGCCGAGCCGGAGTGGGCGGGCGCGTCGGGGGTGGCGCTGCTGACCGAGAGCGCCCGCCGGGTCCGGGCGGCCGGCTTCCAGATCGGCAACGTGTCGGTGCAGGTGATCGGCAACCGCCCGAAGATCGGGCCGCGCCGGGCCGAGGCCGAGGCGGTGCTGTCCGAGGCGGTCGGCGCCCCCGTCACCGTCTCCGCCGCCACCACCGACGGGCTGGGCTTCACCGGGCGCGGCGAGGGTTTGACCGGGATCGCGGTCGCCCTGGTCCACCAGGCCCCTGCCGCCTAGGCCCGCGATGTCCAGCGACGCCACCGCCGAGGGGTATCTCCAGCGCGCCCAGCTTCTGGCGGACCTCGGGCGCTACGACGAGGCGGCCGGCGAGGTCGGCTTCGCGTTGGCCCTGGAGCCGGCGAACGCCGGCGCGCTGACCACCCTCGGGCGCGTGCACCTCGCCGCCGGGCGGCCCGCCGAGGCGCGCGCCGCCGCCGACGCCGCCCTGGCCGTCGCCCCGGACGCGGTCGGCCCGCTGGTGGTGCGTGGGCTGGCGCTGGCCGACCTGGACGAGTACGCCGAGTCGGCGAGCATTGCCGACCGGCTCCTCACCGTCGGCCCCGCCGACGCGTACGCCCAGCGCAGCGCCGCCGCGATCCTGTCCGGCTCGCGCGGCGGGCAGGCGGCCCTCAACGCGGCCTGGCGGGGCGTGGAGTTGGCCCCGGAGGAGCCACAGGGGCACCTCGTCCTTGCCCTGGTCGCCGGCCGCCTGCGGCTCTACGACCTGGCCGAGCGGGCGTACCGGGAGGCGCTGCGGCTCGACCCGGAGCTGGCCGGGGCCGGCGACGAGCCGGGCATCGTCCGGCTGGAACGGCGCCGGTACGCCGAGGCGCTGGCGGAGCTGGCCGAGACCGTCCCGTTCATCCCAGCGCCGTCCGACCCGACCCGGAGCGGAGCCGACCCGCGTCGGGGCGAGGCCGACCCGCATCAGGACGGAGTCGACCCGCGTCGGGGCGCCACCGATGAGCTGCGCCGCCTGGTGCTGTACGGGGCGGGCTGGTCGCTCGTGGGCACCGTCCTGGTGGCGATCGCGGCGGCCGGCGCGGCCGGCCCGTCCCGCTTCCTCGCGGTGCTGGTGGCGCTGAGCGGGGCGTTGGTGGGCTGGCTGCTCGCGGCGCGGGTGCCGGGGCTGACCCGTACCGTGCTGCCGGGCCTGCTGCGCTCGGATCGGTCGCTGGCCCTGGCCGTGTACGGGGTGGCCGCCGCGCCGGTGCTGCTCGTGCTCTACGCGGTGGTCGGCACGCCCTGGCCGCTGGTGCTGACGATCGCCGTCACCGCCGTGGCCGAGTTGGCCGTGTTCTCCCGTACCGTGCGCTGAGGTCGTGGCCGGCGGCCGGGGCCGGCCTCTTCGACGCCCGTCCGCGCGGATCCGGCGCAGGGCCGACGATCGGGCCTTTGTTGCGGACCAGCTCTGGACATTTACAGTTAACAAACCTAATAATTAGCCACCCGTCGATACGCCTCCGGCGGGGCGATCCCTACCGGGAGGACCGGATGCAGCGCAGTCCCCGAACACCGCTCCTGGCCGTCCTGGCGGCCCTCGCCACCGCCGCCGCAGCGACCCTGACCCTCGCCACCCCGGCCCAGGCCGCCGGCCCCACGGCCGCCTTCACCAAGACCTCCGACTGGGGTACCGGCTGGGAGGGCCGCTTCACCATCACCAACGGCGGCCCGGGCACCGTCACCGGATGGCAGGTCGCCTTCACGCTGCCGACCGGCACGACGCTCGGCTCGTACTGGGACGCCACGGTGAGCAGCGCCGGCCAGCGACACACCTTCACGAACCGGTCCTGGAACGGCACCGTCGCCCCCGGTGCCTCGGTGTCGTTCGGCTTCCTGGCCACCGGCGCGGGCTCCCCCACCGACTGCACCCTCAACGGGGCACCGTGCGGCGGCGGCATACCCACCTCCCCGCCCACCACGACCCCACCCCCGACCACCCCACCCCCGACCACCCCACCCCCGACCACCCCACCCCCGACCACTCCGCCCCCGACCACCCCACCGCCGACCACCCCACCGCCGGTCGGTGGGCTGCCCAAGCACGCGCTGATCGGCTACCTGCACGCCAGCTTCGGCAACGGCGCGGGCTATCTGCGAATGGCCGACGTGCCCGCCGACTGGGACGTCATCAACCTCGCCTTCGGCGAACCCACCTCGGTCACCTCCGGCGACATCCGCTTCCAGCTCTGCCCCGTCACCGAGTGCCCCGGCGTGGAGACCGAGGCGGAGTTCACCGCGGCGATCCGGGCCAAGCAGCAGCAGGGCAAGAAGGTGCTGCTCTCGATCGGCGGCCAGAACGGGCAGGTGCAGCTCACCACCACCGCCGCCCGCGACACCTTCGTCCGGTCGGTCTCCGCGATCATCGACCGGTACGGCCTCAACGGCCTGGACGTCGACTTCGAGGGCCACTCCCTCTACCTCAACACCGGGGACACCGACTTCCGTAACCCCACCACGCCGGTCGTGGTCAACCTGATCTCGGCGATCCGCACCCTCAAGCAGCGCTACGGGGCGGGCTTCGTGCTCACCATGGCCCCGGAGACGTTCTTCGTGCAGCTCGGCTACCAGTTCTACGGGTCGGGCCCGTGGGGCGGACAGGACCCCCGGGCCGGGTCGTACCTGCCGGTGATCCACGCGCTGCGCGACGACCTCACCGTCCTGCACGTGCAGGACTACAACTCCGGCCCCATCGTCGGGCTGGACAACCAGTACCACACCATGGGCAGCGCCGACTTTCACATCGCGATGACCGACATGCTGCTCACCGGGTTCCCGGTGGCCGGGAACGCCAACGCCGTCTTCCCCGCCCTGCGCGAGGACCAGGTGGCCTTCGGCGCACCCTCCTCGACCAGCGCGGGCAACGGGTACCTCGCCCCCGCAGGCGTGCAACAGGCGGTGACCTGCCTGGTCAAGGGCCAGAACTGCGGCGCCTACGCCCCGCGCAGCGGGACCAACCCCGCCTTCCGGGGCCTGATGACCTGGTCGATCAACTGGGACCGGTACTACTCCTGGGAGTTCCGGCTCAGCCACGGCCCGTTCCTCAAGGCGCTGCCCTGACCCGGAGCCCGAAGAGGATGTCCTGACCCGTCGCCGGCCGCCGCCCCCAGGTGGCGGCCGGCGGAGGCGACAGCCGGCCCCTCGCGACCGGTGAGCGCGAGCCGGGCGTGCCGGCCGCCTCGGCTCGGGCCGTCAGGCCGCAGGGCGGCTCTTGGCGGCGAGGGCGGCGAGGCCGTCGACCGACACGCAGGAGGTCAGGCAGCGCTCCTTGGCGTCGCTGGTGAGCTGGGCCGTCCAGGTGGTGAACCCGCCGTCACCGAGCTCGACGGTCTCGCCGCCCTGCCGCGCGGTGATCCGCAGGGCGGCGTCGACGTAGTAGCCCCGTCCGCGGGTGCGGTCGGGCTCCTCCACGAGCGGCACTCCGCCGGCCGCGAGGGTGGGCCGGACCGTGTCGGCGACGCGCTCCCGCACCACGGGGGAGTCGAGGACGGTGAACCGCAGCCGCGGCGCGGCGGACGGGACCAGGCGCGCGAGGACCCGCTGCCAGTAGCCGAGATGCAGCGTCAGCAGCCGGGCCTCGGTGTGGCCCGAGCCGGTGTCGCGGGCGCTGGACACCAGGGCGAAGAGGCGGAAGTGCGCCTGCATCCCCGCGCCGGACCGCTGCGCCCGCAGCACCCGGTGGCCGGCGGCGAGGTGCACCTCGCCCGGCCCGCTTCCGCGAAGCCGCCGGTCGGCGGCCTCGACCGCCAGCGCGTTGGTGGGGTCGCTGACGACCTCGACCGGGCGGGTCGCCGTGACGATCCGGTTCTGGCTGCCCGGCGTGACCGCCGCGCAGGTGCCCAGCGGCACGACGGGGGACAGCTCGACGCCCGCCACCTCCGTGGGCAGCAGGTCCCACAGCAACGTCTGCACGGCGGCCGTCGCGCGCGGGTCGCAGTCGGCCGGGCGTACGAAACGGTCCTCCCGCCAGCGGCGCAGCACCTCAGCCGGCCGCACCCGCGCGGCGCGCGTCCGGGCCAGGGAGAGCAGGAGCGTGGTCAGGTCCGGGGCCGGCAGGGCGTCCAGCCCTTCGCGTACGCCGGCGGGCAGCGCCGCCCACACCCTCCGCTCGGCGTCCGACATGCCGTCATCGCTCATCCGGCCAGGATGGCCGACGCCGGCCGGGCCGGTCCACCGACTTACGCCGACCGCGCCTCGGTGGGCCGCCCCGCCGGGTGGACGGGACCGCGGTCGTCAGGCCCTAGCCGCGGCGCGCCCAGGTCCAGGCGTAGCCCGGGTCCTCGCACTCGGTCGCGGCGTCGCACATGTCGAGGGGGCGGAACGTGTCGACCATGACGGCCAACTCGTCGAAGAAGTCGGCGCCGATCGACCGCTCGGCGGCCCCCGGCTGGGGGCCGTGGGTGAAGCCGGACGGGTGCAGCGAGATCGAGCCCTGTTCGATGCCGGAGCCGCGCCGGGCCTCGTAGTTGCCGCCGGTGTAGAAGAGCATCTCGTCGGAGTCGACGTTGTGGTGGTTGTACGGGACCGGGATGGCGTCGGGGTGGTAGTCGACCTTGCGCGGCACGAAGGAGCAGATCACGAAGTTCGGGCCCTGGAACGTCTGGTGCACGGGCGGCGGCTGGTGGATCCGGCCGGTGATCGGCTCGAAGTCGTGGATGGAGAACGCCCACGGGTAGAGGTGCCCGTCCCAGCCGACCACGTCGAACGGGTGGTTGGCGTAGACGTACCGGGTCCACCCGCGCCGGTGCCGGACCAGCACCTCCACGTCCTCGCCGTCCACCTGCAGCGGGGCGTCCGGCCCCCGGACGTCCCGCTCGCAGTACGGCGAGTGCTCCAGGAACTGGCCCCGCACCGACAGGTAGCGCTTGGGCGGGCCGATGTGCCCGGTGGCCTCGACGGCCAGCAGCCGGACGGGTTGGTCGCCGGCCGGCACGAGGCGGTGGATGGTCGAGGTGGGGATGACGACGTAGTCACCGGCGACCGCGTCCAGTACGCCGAACGGCGATTCCACCCGCAGTGCGCCGGACTCGACGTACAGGCAGTGGTCGCCGGTGGCGTCGCGGAACAGCGGGGAGGGCCGGTCGGCGAGCACGTACGCGATCCGGACGTCGTCGTTGGCGAGCAGGTACCGCCGGCCGAGCACCGGGTCGGCCCCGGTCCCATCGAGCTTGTGGGTGCGCAGGTGGCGGGGCTTGAGCGGCAGGTTCGGCGCGCGGGTGACGGCCTGCGGGGTGTACTCCTCGGCGGCGACGATCGCGGTCGGGGCGTACCGGTGGTAGAGCAGGGACGAGTCGGAGGAGAAGCCCTCCTGGCCCACCAGTTCCTCCGCGTAGAGGGTGCCGTCGGGCTGCCGGAACTGGGTGTGCCGCTTCCGGGGCACCTCGCCGACGCTGCGGTAGTACGGCATGTCGCCTCCCGATTCGTCCCGTTCACCGGCCGTTGGCGTCCGATAATCGGACGCTGTTGTCCGTTCCTTGTAGCGTCCCGTAAGTTCTTGTGTCGTGTCAACGCAGGTGCCCCGCCTCTTCGCCGGACTCGTCGACGACGCCGCCGTCTTCCCGCCCGGCAGTGCGACGCTGCCCGACGCGGTCGCCGCCCACCGCCGCCACCGCGACTCCTGGTACGCCGGCCTGGTCGGCCCGCTGCTAGTCCCCGCCTCGGCCGTCGTCGCCGGCGAGCTGACCCCGCTGGTCGACCCCGCCGAGGGCCTCGTCGTCGGGCTGATCGGCGACACCGGCGTCGAAGGGCTGCCCGCCGCGCTGTCGTTCCTGGCCCCGGCCGGCGTCACCGCCCGCCAGATCGAGGTGGCGGTCGCCCGGCGCGGCGAGGACCCGCAGCCCGGCCTGACCGAGCTGCTGAAGCTGACCGGGCGGTGGGACGGCATCGACGTCTACGCCGAGATCCCGCTGACCTTCGGGCTGATGGGGGCGCTGGACACGGTCGCCGCCGCCCGCGCCGACGGGGTGCCGGTCGCGGCCAAGTTCCGCACCGGCGGGCTGGCCGCCGAGCTGTTCCCGACCCCGGTCGAGCTGGCCGCCGTCATCTGCGCCTGCCGGGACCGGGAGCTGCCGTTCAAGCTGACCGCCGGGCTGCACCACGCCGTCCGCAACCGTGACCAGGAGACCGGCTTCACCCACCACGGCTTCGGCAACGTGCTCGCCGCGACCCTCGCCGCCGCCGACGGGGCCGAGGTGGCCGAGGTGGCCGTCCTGCTCGCCGCGACCGACCCGGTGCCGCTGGTCGAGCGGGCCCGCACCGGGCGGGACGGCGATCGGCCGCTGTGGGTGGGCTTCGGCTCGTGCAGCATCGAGGAACCACTGACCGATCTGATCCGGCTGGGGCTGGTGAACGGGGGGTACGACGGATGACCTGGGTGACGGAGGCCGAAGGCTCGGCGTACGGGGTGCGCAACCTGCCGTACGGGGTGTTCCGGTGGGGCGGGGACGATCCGCGGATCGGCGTACGCATCGGGAACTTCGTGCTCGACCTGGCCGGCGCCGAGGCGGCCGGGCTGGTGCTGGCCGCCGGCGCGTTGGGCCGGCCCTCCCTCAACGCGTTCCTGGCGCTGGGCCGTCCGCAGTGGACGGCCGTGCGGCAGCGGGTCACCGAGCTGCTCACCGACGAGGCCCACCGGGCGGCGGTGGAACCGCTGCTCGTCCCGCTCGCCGAGGTCGAGCTGCTGCTGCCGTTCGAGGTGGCCGACTACGTCGACTTCTACTCCTCCGAGCATCACGCCGGGAACGTCGGGCAGATCTTCCGCCCCGGCCAGCCGCCCCTGCTGCCGAACTGGAAGCACCTGCCGATCGGATACCACGGTCGGGCCGGCACCGTGGTGGTCTCCGGCACGCCGATCGTCCGCCCCACCGGGCAGCGGGCCACCCCGCAGGGCCCGGTCTGCGGCCCGTCCGTACGCCTCGACATCGAGGCCGAGGTCGGCTTCGTCGTCGGCGTGCCGAGCGTGCTCGGTGACCGGGTCGCGGTGGCCGACTTCGCCGACCACGTCTTCGGGGTGGTGCTGGTCAACGACTGGTCCGCCCGGGACATCCAGGCATGGGAGTACCAGCCGCTCGGCCCGTTCCTCGGCAAGTCCTTCGCCACCTCCGTGTCGGCCTGGGTGACCCCGCTGGACGCGCTGGCCGACGCGTTCGTGCCCGCGCCGGACCAGGACCCGCCGGTGGCGGAATACCTGTGCGACGTGCCGCACGTCGGGCTGGACCTGCGGCTGGCGGTGGAGTGGAACGGCGAGCGGGTCAGCGAGCCGCCGTTCGCCACCATGTACTGGACCCCCGCCCAGCAGTTGGCCCACCTCACCGTCAACGGCGCGTCCCTGCGCACCGGCGACCTGTACGCCTCCGGCACCGTGTCCGGTCCCGAGCGGGGGCAGGTCGGCTCGTTCCTGGAGCTGACCTGGGGCGGTGCCGAGCCGGTCAAGGTCGGTGGCGAGACCCGGACCTTCCTGGAGGACGGCGACACCGTCACCCTCACCGCCACCGCGCCCGGCCCGGACGGCACCACCGTCGCCCTCGGCGAGGTCACCGGGACCGTCCACCCGGCCCGCTGACCGGGGGCCGAGCCGGCCCGCCGCGCCACCGGAACGCGGCTTCGACGCACCACCGAACCCCGATCGCACCCGCTGTGCGATCGGGGTTCGGCGTAGCCGCGTTTAGCGTCGGGACCGTCCGTCGCGGCGGCCCCGGCCGGCGGCGCAGCGCAGCGGCGCCGGCTGTCGTGGACGTCTCAGCGGACAGAAGGTAAAGAGCATGACCGATCTCGCGGGCGCCGTCTGGCGCACCAGCAGCCGTTCCAACGACCAGGGACTGTGTGTGGAGGTGGCGGACAACCTGGTCGACACCGCCGGCGTGGTCGCGATACGCGACTCGAAGAACCCGGCCGGGCCGGCGCTGGCAGTGAGCCCGCCGGGCTGGACCGCCTTCGTCGACGCCATCCGGGTCGGGCGGTTCCGGGCCTGATCAACACCCCGGGAGGAGGCCCGGTCCCGCCTCGCCCCGGGACGGCCCCCAGCGGCGGAATTCCCGCCGCTGGGGCCCCGCCGCGCGCTCACGCACCGTACCGTGGAGGACACGGGAGGTGTCATGTCGACGGTCACGGTCACCCAGTTCATCCAGGCACCCGCCGTCGACCTGTGGCGGCTCCTGGTCGACCTGCCGGCCCGCGCGGACTGGCTCTGCACGGTCGGCCAGGTCGAGCTGCTCACCCCGGGCCAGCTCGCCCCGGGCACGGCCTGGCGGGAGACCCGCACCCGGCCGGACGGCGGCGGACAGGCCGAGGAGTTCGTGGTGCTGGAGGCCGTGCCGCCCCGCCGGCTGGTGCTCACCTCGCTCGGCATCGGCGTGAGTTACCGGACCACCTGGACGCTGCATACCGTGCGGCGCCGCCGCCGGTCCTGCACCGCCGTCACCGTGCGCCAGGAGGCGGTGTCCACCGCCCCGTACGGTCGCGTCCTGGCCCTGCTCTTCGGCGGCCTGGCCGCCCGCGCGGTCGAGGGCGCCTTCCGCCGGGACCTCGCCGACCTCGCCCGCGCTGTCGACCCGGCGGCTGCCGCGGAGGCGGCCTGACCGGGGCGACGGCGGCCCTCCTGGGTAGGGTGCCGGGCGGAGGTGCGGCATGGTGTTCGCGAGGGGGCGGCGGCGGGTCGCGATGGCAGTCGCGGCGCTGGTCGGTGCCGGGGCGGTCGCGGTGGTCGTGCACCGGGTGCTCGCTCCCGCCGAGGTCGACACGCCCGCCCGGGCCGACTACCCGGCGGCGGTCACCCCCGCGGTCGGGGTGGTGGGCCGGTTGCCGGTGGCCCCGCTGATCGTGGACGGCCGGCTCCGCGTCTACGCCGCCACCCGTCAGGTGTACGCCGACCAGCCGGCCGACAGCCGGTACCGGGTCACCCCGTACTGGTCGTACCGGCGCTGGCCGGCCGAGGTCAGCGGGGTGGTGGCGGAGGGGACCACCGTGGTCAGCCGGTGGTCGGACGGAAAGCTGGTGGCGCTGGACGCGCGTACCGGCCGGGTGGCCTGGGAGGCCGACGGCCCCGCGCCCGCCGAGGGCTGGACCGCCCGCCGCACCGGGGCCGGGGCGGTCTGGGACCCGCCGGGGCTCTTCCTCGCCCGGGCCGCAGACGGCCGGCCGGTGCTGGTGGTCTCCGGGGCGGACGGGGTGCGCGGCATCGCGCTCGCCGACGGCCGGCAGCTCTGGTCGGCGGACGTGGACGGCGGGTGCCGTGCCGACGTGGCCACCACGGCGGCTGGGCAGTTCGTCGCCGTGGACCGCTGCGCCGGGCCGGCAACCGTGGAGTTCCGCGACGTGGTCACCGGGGCGCAGACCACCCGCTGGGCGCCCCCGGGAGCGACCGCCGAGCTGGCCGTCACCCCGGTCGGGTGCGTGAGCCACCGCTCCCGGTGCCGGGGCCTGCGGACCACCGGCCCGGCCGACGGGGCGGGACGCGGCTGGCTGGTCGGCTCGGGTCCGCCGGTGGCCGCCCCGGCCCTGGACCTGGCGGGGTCCGAGCTGGACGGCGAGCGGGTCGTCGCGGCGGCCGACGGGGCGGTGAGCGGGCGGGCCGCCCGGACCGGCGAGGAACTGTGGCGTCGGGCCGACCTGGGGCCGGCCCGGATCATCGCCGCCCAGCCCGGCCGGGTGCACCTGCTCACCGAGGCGAACGACCTGGTCACCCTGGACCCGAGCTCGGGCGCGGAGCGCTCCCGCTTCCCGCTGGACGTGGGCCGGGACGGCATCGGCTGGGTGCCGGGTCTGGCGTACGCGGGAAGCGGCTACGTCGCGATGGAGCGGCTCCGCGAGCCGGCCGACCCGGACGCCGACGACCAGCGCTACTTCCTCAACTCCGAGCCGGTGGTGCTCGCCGCCACCTGAGCGAGCCACACAACGGACACCGCCCGGCCCCTGCCGTCACGACAGGGCGGACTCGGCCGCCGCGAGGAAGGCGTCGTTCTCCGCCGGGGTGCCGATGGTGACCCGGACGCCGTCGCCCGGGAACGGCCGGACGATCACCCCGCGCACCTCGCAGGCCCGGCCGAACTCCACCGCCCGGTCGCCCAACGGCAGCCAGACGAAGTTCGCCTGGCTCGACGGCACGTCCGGGACGAACGTGCGCAGCGCCTCGGTGACCCGGTCGCGCTCGGCTACGACCAGCGCGCATCGTCGCTGGACCTCTTCGGCCTGGGCCAGCGCGGCGAGCGCACCGGCCTGGGCGGCCATGCTCGTGGAGAACGGGGTGACCACCTTTCGCACGGCGGCGGCCACCTCGGGGGCGGCGACGAGGAAGCCGATCCGCAGGCCCGCCAGCCCCCACGCCTTCGACAGGGTGCGCAGCACCACCACGTTCGGCCGGTCCAGGTAGGTCAGGCCGTCCGGCACCTCGGGGTCGGTGACGAACTCCCGGTACGCCTCGTCGATGACGACCAGCACGTCGTCGCCGACCGAGTCGAGGAACCGGTCCAGCTCCGGCCCGCGCGCCGCCGTGCCGGTCGGGTTGTTCGGGTTGCAGACCAGCACCATCCGGGTCCGGTCGGTCACCGCCGCGGCCATCGCCGTCAGGTCGTGCCTGTGCCCGGCGTCGTTGGGCACCCGCACGCTGGTCGCGCCGCTGGTCGCCGCGATGATCGGGTACGCCTCGAACGAGCGCCACGAGTACAGCAGCTCGTCGCCGGGCAGGCAGGTGGCCCGGACCAGGTGCTCGGCCAGCGCCACCGATCCGCAGCCGGTGGCGATCCGATCGGCGTCCACCCCGTACCGCTCGGCGAGCGCCGCGCGGAGCGCCACCACGCCCATGTCCGGGTACCGGTGCGAGCCGGCGACCGCCTCGGCGACCGCCTCCACCACGCCGGGCAGCGGCCCGTACGGCACCTCGTTGCTGGCCAGCTTGATCGCCTCGGCCAGGCCCAGCTCGCGGGCCAGGTCGGCGGGGCTGCGGCCGGGCACGTAGTTCGGCAGCGCGTCGAGGTCGGCGCGGGTCAGTCGCAGCGGCGGCTGGTGGCGTCCGGTGTCGGTCATGGGGTGTCTCCCGGAGGGTTGGCGGGGTCTTTCGGGGCGGCGGGGCCACTGCCGGCACCGGGGACGCGGGGGAGTTGGACCACCACGGTCTGCGCGCGCTTGTCGTGCAGAGCCTGGCGCAGCGGATGGTCGAACAGCGGCGACAGCGCGTCGACGAGCTGGAGCAGCAGGCCGAAGCCGCAGCAGTACCAGAGCAGGGTGGGCAGGCCCAGCGTGCTCCACCGGCGCAGCGCCCGGCCGAAGCCGAGCGGCTGGTCGGCCTCGACCGGCACGGCCCGCACGCCCATCATCCGCTTGCCGAGGGTCTGCCCGTTGCCGGCCATCGTCGGCACCTCGTAGGCGAACCAGAGCGCGGTGGCGATCAGCAGGATGGCGACCTGGAGCCCGCCGGCCTGCTCGCCCGGCTGGGGCAGCCCCTCGGTGGACGAGTCGCCGGCCATGGCCCGGCGCAGCACCTCCCGGAAGTACGGGGTGATCTCCTCGACGTACCGGTAGACGAACCAGCCGTTGACGACCGCGTTGAGCAGGAACACGACGCCGAAGTCGATCAGCCGGGCGATCAGCCGGGCGCCGAAGGAGGCCAGCGGCAGCCCGTGCGGGCGGGGCACGGGCGGGCGCCCGGGCCAGTTCGGGTACGGCCAGCCGGGCGGCGGCCCCTGCGGGTGCCCGTACCCGGGTGGCGGGCCGTGCCCGTGTCCCGGGCCCTGCTGCGGGCCGCCGACCGGTCCCTGCTGCGGGCCGGGTCCCGGCCAGCCGGGGAACGGGCCGGGCCCGGACGGCCCCGGGGCGCCGGGTGACCCGGGCTGCTGCACCGGGGGCGTGGCCTGCTGCCCGGGCGGTGTGGCCTGCTGGCCCGGCGGGGTGGGCTGCTGGCCGTGCGGCGCGGGCTGCTGGCCGGGCGGCGTGGCGGGGCTGGCCGGGGGCGGGGGCTCGACCGGGGGTGGGCCCTCCGGCGGGGTGGCGTCGACCGGGATCGGCGCACCGATCCAGCCCCCACCGTCCCAGTACCGCCTGGTCTCGCGGTCGGCGGGGTCGACGTACCAGCCTGGTTGCACGCTCACGGAGCAACCTTAACGACGACCGTCCGGGCGAACTTGTCGTGGAGGCACTGCTGCCAGGGCTTGTCCCACAGCTGCCAGAGCCCGTCGACGTAGCTGAGCCCGGGCACGAACATGGCCCCGACGAACTGCACCAGGTACCGCCGGCCGGCCGTACCACGGTCCAGCGTCTGGTTCGGGTCGAGCGGGACGACCCGGATCTTCATCACCTTCTTGCCCAGCGTCTGGCCGGTCCGGCGCAGGTACTCGACGTGGTAGAGCCAGTAGAGCCCGAGCATCAGGACGAAGAGCCCCAGCTCGGCCAGGAGCAGCGGCAGCATGAAGTCGGTGATGACGGCGCTCGGGTCGGGCTCGATGAGCGTGCCGTCCGGGGCGGTCCGGGTGAGATCGTTGAACATCCTGAACCAGACGAACAGAAAGACCGGCAGGAACAGCACCATGGCGACCAGGCTGGCCACGGCGCTGTCGATCAGGAAGGCCAGCAGGCGGTCGCCGAAGCTGGCCAGCGGCTGCCCGCCAGGGCTGACCGGCACCGGCGCGAACCCGGGACGCGGCGGCGGGGCCCAGCCGGGCGGTGGGCCGTACCCAGGCGGTGGGGCGTACCCGGGCGGGCCGGTCCAGCCGGGCGACGGCGGCGGGCCGGCGGAGGCGCCCGGCGGGGCGTAGCCGGCGGGGCGGAGCTGCGCCGGGACGGCGTACCCCTGCGGGGCCGGGGCGGGGGGCGGCGCGACGCCACCGGCGGCGGGCGGCTGCCCACCGGCCGGTGGCGTCGGGTACGTCGGAGGCTGGGTCACGCTGGACAGTGTCGCAGGTGGGCTACAGGTTGCCCCGCTTCTCCTGCTCCCGCTCGATGGCCTCGAACAGGGCCTTGAAGTTGCCCTTGCCGAAGCCCAGCGAGCCGTGCCGCTCGATCAGCTCGAAGAAGACCGTCGGGCGGTCCTGCACCGGCTTGGTGAAGATCTGGAGCAGGTAGCCGTCCTCGTCCCGGTCGACCAGGATCTTGCGGGCCTTCAGCTCCTCGATCGGCACCCGCACGTTGCCGATCCGGGCGCGCAGCTCCGGGTCCTCGTAGTACGAGTCCGGGGTGTCCAGGAACTCGACGCCGGCCGCGCGCATCGCGTCGACGCTGCCCAGGATGTCGTTGGTGGCCACGGCGATGTGCTGGGCGCCGGGCCCCTGGTAGAACTCCAGGTACTCGTCGATCTGCGACTTCTTGCGGGCCACGGCCGGCTCGTTGAGCGGGAACTTCACCTTCCGGGTGCCGTTCGCGACGACCTTGCTCATCAGGGCCGAGTAGTCGGTGGCGATATCGTCGCCGATGAACTCCGCCATGTTGGAGAAGCCCATCACCCGCTTGTAGAACTCCACCCACTCGTCCATCCGGCCCAGCTCCACGTTGCCGACCACGTGGTCGACGGCCTGGAAGAAGCGCTTCGGCTGGAGACCGGCGTCGATCATCGGCTGCCGGTCCACGATCGGGCCCCGGGCCACGAAGCCGGGCAGGAACGGGCCGGTGTACCGGGACCGGTCGACCAGGGTATGCCGGGTGTCGCCGTACGCGGCGATGGCCGCCATCCGCACGGTGCCGTGCTCGTCGGAGACGTCGTGCGGCTCGATCAGGCCGGTCGCGCCCTGCGCGGTGGCGTGCGCGTACGCGGCGTCGACGTCCGGCACCTCAAGTGCGATGTCGCTGACACCGTCGCTGTGCTTCGTCACGTGGTCCGCGCCGGTCGCGTCCGGGCGCACCGCGCCGGTCAGCACGAACCGGGCCGAGCCGCTGGTCAGCACGTACTCGGCGTGGTCCCGGTAGCCCTGCTCCGGCCCCCGGTACGCCACGCAGGTCATGCCGAACGCGGTCGAGTAGTAGTGCGCGGCCTGCTTGGCGTTGCCGACCAGGAAGTGCAGGTGGTCGAGCCCCCGGACCGGGAACGGGTCGTGGCTGATGTCGTGGTCGACTGCGCCGACCAGCACGTCGACGTCGATGTCCTCGGTCGACTGGGGTCGGTCGATCGCCTGGGTCATGGTGACCTCCCTTGCGTACCGGCCGGCCTCGCGGGCCGCCGTCGGTGGGTTGTCTGGCGAGGATCGCCGGATTGCGGGTGGTTGGGCAACAGTTGGCCGAATCCCTGGTCAGGTTGCGCATTCGGTATGGTCTGTACCCGTGACCGCTGTGCAGGATGTCCAGCTCGACGAACTCGACGCGCGACTCATCGGGCTGCTCGCCGAGGAGCCCCGGATCGGGGTGCTGGAGTGCTCCAGGCGGCTCGGGGTGGCCCGGGGCACCGCCCAGGCCCGGCTCGACAAGCTCGTCGACCGGGGTGTGATCGGCGGCTTCGGGCCGGACGTCTCCCCGGCCGCGATCGGCTTCGGGGTGACCAGCTTCGTCACCCTGGAGATCAGCCAGCGGCTCGGGCACGACGCGGTCACCGCGCACCTCGCGGCGATCCCCGAGGTGCTGGAGGCGCACACCATCACCGGCTCCAGCGACCTGCTCTGCCGGATCGTCGCCCGGTCCAACGCCGACCTCCAGCGGGTGATCGACCAGATCGTCTCGTACGAGGGCATCCGCCGGGCGTCGACGATCATCGCGCTCGCCCAGCAGATCCCGTACCGGGTGCTCCCCCTCGTCCGCTCCGCGGCCCGGGAGGCAAGGGCACCCGCTTGACGCCCCCGGTGGAGCAGGGGCCCTCTTAACACGTCCGCCGCGCAGAAAGCACCGCGACACGGGCGCGCGGGCACTCGACCCGGCGGTGATCGTCGTTACCGTGTCCGGTGTGGCGAAGGTGGGCGGCCTCAGGTTGCGTGGTTGGCTGCTGCTCGCCCTCGTCACGGTGGTCGTCCTCGCCACCGCCGGGGTGTGGAACCCGTGGCCCGGGGTGTGGGACTGGGTCGACCGCAGTGAGCCGATCTCCGAGCCCGACGTGGTCTGGCAGCAGCGGATCGGCGGGACCCCGAAGAGCGTCACGATCGCCGGTGGCGCCGTCGTCGTCGAGCAGCGTACCCGGGTCGAGGCGCGCAGCCTCGCCACCGGCGTCCAGCTCTGGGAGCGCAAGGCCGACTGGTCCGCCGTGGCCGGCGGCGACCGCGACCCGGTCGTCGCCGTGGGCAAGCTCCTGGTCAAGGGGTACGAGCTGCTCGACCCGACAACCGGGGTGACCCGCCGCCGCGACGACGACGCGGTGGCCGTGTGGACGTACCGGAACCTGCTGCTCGACGCCCGGTGCACCGAGGCGACCGACTGCACGCTGAGCGCCTGGGACCCGCGCGGCACCGCGCCCCTGTGGACGGCGTTCCTGCCCGGCGTCAGCACCGGCCTGTTCGCCGACAACCCGGACCTGCTCGGCACCCGCCGGCTGAGCACCACCCGGGTCGACGACGGGGTGGCCGGCCCGGAGGCGGTGCCCCCGCTGCTCGGCTTCCCGGTCGACGGCCGGGTGCACGTCGTGGACACCGCCACCGGGCGGGTGCTCCAGGACGTCGAGCCCGGCCGGGACGAGCGGCTCGCGGTGGTCGGCGGCCGGATGCTGCGGATCCGGGCGGTCTCGCAGGACGGGGCGTGCGCGTTCACCCTCACCGCCCACGACCCGACCACCGGCCGGGAGGTGTGGCGGCGCACCGGGGTCAACCTGCGCACCGCCGACAGCGCCGGCTGCGCCCAGCGGGAGGACCCGCAGGGCGCGCGGAACGTGCTGATCGGCGTCGCCCCGAACGGCCGGGAGGCCGTCATCGACGGGTACGACGGCCGGCTGCTCCAGGTCAACGGCGAGGGGGAGAAGCTGATCGCGGTCGACGACCGGTACGCGCTGGTCCGTACCGCCGACAAGCGGTCGATCGTCGCCCGGGAGTTGGGCGGGAACCGGACCCGGTGGACCCGGGCGGCCGGCGGCAGGAGCGGTGGGACGCTCACCCCGTACGCGGCGGTGCTCGCTGAGGAGAAGCCGAACCGGCTGATCGCGCTGGACCCGCGTACCGGTAAGGAGCTGTTGGTGCTGCGGACCTCGGCGAACGCCCTGGCCATCGGCCCGGCCGGCATGGTCATCGGCGAGGGCCGGGAGATCGGGTACGTCCGCTTCGGCGCGGGCGGGACGGCCCCCGCGCGGCCGTCCGGCGACGGTGGCGTCCCCGGCCCGGGTGGCTCCGGCCCGGGTGACCCGGGCGGGGGCACCGACGGGGGGCCCGGCGATTGCGGGCCGAAGCGGGAACTCTGCCCCGAACGGGACGACAAGGACGGCTGAGCGCGACGGGTGAGAGCGGCGTCCCAGGACCGACCCGTCGGGTGTCCCCGATCGACCGGCCTGCCCTAGGCTTTCCGCTCATGAGCAGTGCCGCGTTCTCCTACGCTCCCTTGCTGCCGACCGGGCCCGATCAGACCGAGTACCGCCTGGTCACCGACGAGGGCGTCGACGTCGTCCACGGGCCGGGCGGGCGCCGTTTCCTGACCGTGGAGCCGGCCGCGCTGACCGCGCTGACCGCCGAGGCGATGCACGACATCGCCCACTACCTCCGCCCCGCGCACCTGGCCCAGCTCCGGTCGATCATCGACGATCCGGCGGCCTCACCGAACGACCGGTTCGTCGCGCTGGACCTGCTGCGCAACGCGAACATCGCCGCCGGCGGGGTGCTGCCGATGTGCCAGGACACCGGCACGGCCATCGTGATGGGCAAACGCGGCCGGCACGTGCTGACCGACGGCGGCGACGCCGAGGCGATCTCCCGGGGCGTGTACCAGGCGTACACGAAGCTGAACCTGCGCTACTCCCAACTCGCCCCGCTGACCATGTGGGACGAGCGGAACACCGGCAGCAACCTGCCGGCGCAGGTGGAGATCTACGCCGAGGACCCGGACGGCCACCCGGACGCGTACAAGTTCCTGTTCATGGCCAAGGGCGGCGGCTCGGCCAACAAGTCGTACCTCTACCAGGAGACCAAGGCGCTGTTGAATCCGACGCGGATGATGCAGTTCCTGGAGGAGAAGCTGCGGCTGATCGGCACCTCGGCCTGCCCGCCGTACCACCTGGCCGTCGTCATCGGCGGCACCAGCGGCGAGTACGCCCTCAAGACCGCCAAGTACGCCTCGGCGAAGTACCTCGACGCGCTGCCCACCTCCGGCTCGATGACCGCGCACGGCTTTCGGGACCTGGAGCTGGAGGCCGAGGTGCTGGAGCTGACCCGCAACTTCGGCATCGGCGCGCAGTTCGGCGGCCGGTACTTCTGCCACGACGTGCGGGTGGTCCGGTTGCCCCGACACGGCGCGTCCTGCCCGGTGGCGATCGCCGTGTCCTGCTCGGCGGACCGGCAGGCCGTTGCCAAGATCACCCCGTCCGGCGTGTGGCTGGAGCGCCTGGAGACCGACCCGGCGCGGTACCTGCCCGACGTCACCGACGAGACGCTCGACGCGTCCGAGGTGGTCCGGGTCGACCTCAACCGGCCGATGGACGACATCCGCGCCGAGCTGTCCAAGTACCCGGTGAAGACCCGACTGTCGCTGACCGGCCCGCTGGTCGTCGCCCGGGACATCGCACACGCGAAGATCGCCGAACGGCTGGACGCGGGCGAGGCGATGCCGCAGTACCTGCGCGACCACGCGGTCTACTACGCCGGCCCGGCCAAGACCCCCGAGGGGTACGCCTCCGGCTCGTTCGGCCCGACCACGGCCGGCCGGATGGACGCGTACGTCGAGAAGTTCCAGGCCGCCGGGGGCTCGATGGTGATGCTGGCCAAGGGCAACCGGTCCGCCCAGGTGACCCGCTCCTGCCAGCAGCACGGGGGCTTCTACCTCGGCTCGATCGGCGGCCCGGCCGCCCGGCTCGCCCAGGACTGCATCCGCCACGTCGAGGTGCTCGAATACGCCGAGCTGGGCATGGAGGCGGTCTGGAAGATCGAGGTGGAGGACTTCCCGGCCTTCGTCGTCGTCGACGACAAGGGCAACGACTTCTTCGCCGAGGTCACCAAGCCCGTGCTCACCGTCGGCCGCCGCTGACCGGTCGGGCCACCGAAGTCGTCGCACGCGAAAGGGGCGCCGGGCGGAAGCCCGACGCCCCTTTCGTCGTCAACCTGCGTCAGGTCGCCCGGCCGACGAGGAACGTGCCGCTGAAGGTCTCCGACACGTGCAGATATTTCGACTTGCGTCGATGCTCCGGCCATCCGGGAAGGAGCTGCGGTGGGGTCGGCGAGAGAGGGAAAAGCCAGGCGGTGACATCGGTGCGCCCGCTCACCAGAGTGGACGGGCGCACCGCCCCCGTCGGATGCCGTGGCCGACAACCACGACCGATTGTGCGGTCCGGCGCTGCCGATCCGCTCTCATCTCGCTATCGGCCTGCAGGTGGCGGCCCGTTATCGCCGGGTTACGCTGCTGGAAGTTCCACGAGGCCAGCGGGGGGCATCCGGTCATGCGGTTCGGGATCCTGGGACCACTGCGGGTGGGCGGCGGCGAGGCCACCGTCACCGCGGCCCGGGACCGCACCGTGCTCGCCCTGCTCCTGCTGCGTTCCGGCCGGGTGGTGCCGGCCGAGGAGCTGATCGACGCGGTGTGGGAGGACCGGCCCCCGGCCACCGCCCGGGCGCAGCTCCAGACCTGCGTGTCCCGGCTTCGCCGGCGCCTCACCGAGTTGGGAATGCCCGCCGACCTGATCCTCACCGACCCGGCCGGCTACGGCATCAGGGTCGCCGCGGTCGAGCTCGACGCGGAACTCTTCGCCGAGCGGGTCGACGCCGCCCGGTCCGCTGTGGCGGCCGGCCGACTGCCGGAGGCGCAGCGCCAGTTCCGGGCCGCGCTCGGGCTGTGGCGCGGGGCCGCCCTGAGCGGTGTCACCAGCCGCACGGTCCGACGCCGTGCCCAGGTCCTCGACGAGCAGCGGACCGCCGCGCTGGAGGAGTGTGTCGACGTCGAGCTGCGGCTCGGCCACGCCGCCGACCTCGTCGACGAGCTGACCGAGGCGGTGGACCGCAACCCGCTGCGGGAGCGGCTGCGCGGCCAGGCGATGCTCGTCCTCTCCGCGGTCGGTCGGCAGGCCGACGCCCTGGCCGTCTACCGCGAGGGCCGACGGCTCTACGCCGAGGAGCTGGGCATCGAGCCCGGCGCGGCGTTGCAGGAGCTGCACCAGCGGGTTCTCGCCGGCGACCTGGCGTTGGCCGGTTCCGGTCGAGGGCCGGCCGCCCCGGTGCGGGGCCTGCCCCGGGCGATCAGCGACTTCACCGGGCGGCAGCAGACAATCGCCCGGCTGGTCAAGGAGATCGAGGAGGACGACGCCCGGGTCCAGCTCATCGACGGGATGGCCGGCAGCGGCAAGACGACCCTCGCGGTGCATCTGGCCACCGCCCTCGGCGACCGCTACCCGGACGCGCACCTCTTCGTCGACCTGCACGGGCACAGCGAGCGGGAGCCGCTGTCGCCGGCCACCGTGCTGGCCGGGCTGCTGCGCCAGCTCGGCGTGCCCGGCGAGCGTGTCCCCAGCGACGCCGACGAGCGGGCCGCGCTCTGGCGCAGCGAACTCGCCGGCCGGCGGGCCGTGGTGGTGCTCGACAACGCGGCCAGCGCCGCGCAGGTGGCGCCGCTGCTGCCCAGCGGCCGGGGCTGCCTCACCCTGATCACCAGCCGGCGGCGGCTGACCGGTCTGGACGGCGGGAGGCCCTCCTCGCTGACCGTCCTGGAGTCGGACGAGGCGGTTGAGCTGCTCGCCCGGGTGGCGGGCGTCGACCGGGTGGCCGCCGAGCCGGTCGCCGCCGCCGAGGTGGTCCGGCGTTGCGGCCACCTCCCGCTGGCGATCCGGCTCGCGGGCGCCCGGCTCGCCCACCGGCCGAGCTGGCGGGTCGCCGACCTCGCCGCCCGGCTGGCCGCCGGGCGCGACGCCCTCACCGAGCTGGTCGCGGGCGAACGCTCCGTCGGTCAGGCCTTCGCCCTGTCGTACGCGCAGGTGAGCCCGGCGGCGCAGCGGATGTTCCGGCTGCTCGGGCTGCACCCGGGGGCGTTCTTCGACAACCGGGTGGCGGCGGCGGTAGCGGACCTGCCCGTGTCCGACGTGCAGGACCTGCTCGACGACCTGGTCGACGCGCACCTCGTCGAGGAGCCGGAGCGGGGCCGGTTCCGCTTCCACGACCTGGTCCGCGACTACGCCCGGCACCGGCTGGTCGAGCCGGGGGCGGTCGAGGCGCGGGGGGCGGCGTTGGAGCGGCTGCTCAACTTCCACCTGCACACCGGCGCGGAGCTCGCCCGCCTGGTCAACCGGTCGGCCAGCAACGCCCCCTTCGCGCTGCCGCCGGTGGGGCGTCCCGATTTGGTCCGCTGCTGCCTGACCGATGGCCAGGACTGGCTGGACGAGAACCGGGCGACGCTGGTGGCGCTGGTGCGGCTGGCCGAGCAGGAGGGCCGCGACCGGTACTGCTGGCAGTTGGCACGGGCCTGCTGGAGCTACTGGTTCTCCGAGGGGCACCTCGACGAGCTGATCGAGGCGCACGAGGCCGGGCTGCGCGCCGCCGAGCGGCTGGGCGACGACGTCGCGATCGCCACCATGCACAACTACCTCGCCTCCGGCCACCACCGCCTTGGCCGCTACCGGGAGGCGCTGGCGTCGATGAAGGTCGCCCTGCGGTTGCGGGAACGCCTGGGCGACCGGATCGGTCAGGCGGGCACCCACAAGAACGTGGCCGCGGTCCTCTCGGTCACCGGCGACCTCACCACGGCACTGGCGCATCTGGACATGGCGCTGGCGCTGCTGCGGGCCGAGAGGCACGACGGCGGGATCGTCGCCACCTTCACGAACCAGGCGTCGATCCTGCTGATGGCCGGCCGGCCGGACGAGTCCCTGGCGGTCTCCCGCCGGCAGCTCGCCCTGGCCCGGTCCGGCGGCACCCTCTACGACGTGGCGAACGCGGTGGGACACGTCGGCATGGCCCGGGCCCGTCTGGGGCACGGCGAGGTGGCCGTGCGTCGCCTGCACGTCGCGCTGCGACTCAAGCACCGGCTCGGCAACCGGTACGGCGTCGGCGAGCTGCTCAACGAGATGGGCGTCATCGAGCGCGCGGCGGGTCGTCCCGAGGGCGCGGCGGCCCGGCACCGGGAGGCGCTGGTCGCCATGACCGAGGTGGGCGACCGGGCCGGGCAGTGCTCGTCCCGCAACCTGCTGGCCCGGGCGCTGCTCGACCAGGGGGACCGGGCCAGCGCGCTGGACCTGTACCGCCGGGTGCTCGGCGACGCGCTGCGGCTCGACGTCCGCTACGAGCAGGGCCGGGCGCTGGACGGCATCGCCCGCTGCCTGCGGCCCGTCGACCCGGCAGCCGCCCGGTCCCACTGGCTCCGGGCCCTGGGGCTGTTCCGGCAGGTCGGCTCGCCGGACCGGCACGAGGTCGAGCGGCTGCTCGCCGGGTTGGACTGAGCGATCATCTGCGGCCCGGCGGCGGTCGGGGCAGGATGGTGGGCGTGACGACTCCAGAGGCAGCGGGCTACCGGATCGAACGCGACTCGATGGGCGAGGTGGAGGTGCCCGCCGAGGCGCTGTGGCGGGCGCAGACCCAGCGCGCGGTACAGAACTTCCCGATCTCCGGGCGGGGGATCGAGCCGGCCCAGATCAAGGCCCTGGCCCAGATCAAGGGCGCGGCTGCCCAGGTGAACGGCGAGCTGGGCGTGATCGACGCGGACGTAGCCGCCGCGATCGCCGCCGCCGCCGCGCACGTGGCCGACGGCGGGTACGACGACCAGTTCCCGATCGACGTGTTCCAGACCGGCTCGGGCACCTCGTCCAACATGAACACCAACGAGGTGATCGCCACCCTGGCCGGCCGGGAGCTGGGCCGGGACGTGCACCCGAACGACGACGTGAACGCGTCCCAGTCCAGCAACGACGTCTTCCCGTCCTCGATCCACCTGGCCGCCACCCAGTTCGTCGTGGAGGACCTGGTGCCGGCGCTGACCCACCTCGCCGAGGCGCTGGAGGCCAAGTCGGCCGAGTTCGAGACCGTGGTCAAGGCCGGCCGCACCCACCTGATGGACGCCACGCCGGTCACCCTGGGCCAGGAGTTCGGTGGGTACGCCGCCCAGGTCCGCTATGGCGTCGAACGGCTGGAGGGGGCGCTGCCCCGGCTGGCCGAGCTGCCGCTCGGCGGCACCGCCGTGGGCACCGGGATCAACACCCCGTTCGGCTTCGCCGCGGCGGTGATCGCCAAGCTGCGCGAGTCCACCGGCCTGCCGCTGACCGAGGCGCGCAACCACTTCGAGGCGCAGGGCGCCCGGGACGCGCTGGTGGAGACGTCCGGGCAGCTCCGGACCATCGCGGTCGGCCTCTACAAGATCGCCAACGACATCCGGTGGATGGGCTCGGGCCCCCGGGCCGGCCTGCGCGAGCTGCGCATTCCGGACCTCCAACCCGGCTCGTCGATCATGCCGGGGAAGGTGAACCCGGTCGTCGCCGAGGCCGTCCGGCAGGTCTGCGCCCAGGTGGTCGGCAACGACGCCACGGTCGGCTTCGCCGGCTCGCAGGGCGACTTCGAGCTGAACGTCATGCTGCCGGTGATGGCCCGCAACCTGCTTGAGTCGATCCGGCTGATCGCCGCGTCGAGCCGCCTGCTCGCCGACCGCTGCGTGGCCGGCCTGGTCGCGAACGCCGACGTCTGCCTGGCGTACGCCGAGGGCTCGCCGTCGATCGTCACCCCCCTGAACCGTCACCTCGGGTACGACGAGGCCGCCTCGATCGCCAAGGAAGCGCTGGCCAAGGAGATGTCCATCCGGGACGTGGTGATCGCCCGGGGTCACGTGGCCGACGGCAGGCTCACCGCGGACCAGCTCGACGAGGCCCTCGACCTGCTCCGGATGACCCATCCCTGACCGGTGAGCCGTGCGGTGGCGCAGGCCGGGGCGTGCGCGGGTCAGGGCGTGGCGCAGGCCCGGCACAGCTTCCGTAGGCTGCGGAGCGTCGGAGCGGACCACCATCGGCGTGGAGGGCGGTTGTCGATGACCGATGGAAAGATGACGGCAGCGGCCTTCCTGGTCGCGGAACTGGGCCGGGCGCGGATGCGTCAAGGCCGGAGTAAGGACCCGACGGGGCCGGTGTTGACCGTCGGCTCGGCCTCGTGGCTGGCCTTTGTCGCGGCGATGCCGCAGTGATCGGAGAGATAGTGCTCGATCCGGAGATCCTGGAGCGGCTCGAGCGGGAACGGATCGTCTGGCTGTGCACGGTGCGACCGGACGGGTCGCCGCACGTCACGCCGGTCTGGTTCCTGTACCGGGACGGCGAGTGGTGGATCTGCACGCAGGAGCGGAACCGGAAGACCCGTAACATTGTTGCTGATCCCCGGGTGTCGCTGGCGCTGCCGGACGGCGTGTACCCGGTGGTGGCGGAGGGCGCGGTCACCATCGTGCGTTCGTCCTTCCCGGAGTGGGCCGTCGACGGTTTTCGCCGCAAGTACGACTGGGACGTCACAGCCACGGCCGGGCCTGCCGGGGACAACATCCTGCTTCGCGTCGCCGTCTCCCGTTGGCTGATGACGGACACTTCCTCCTGATCGCGCTTTCCCAGTCGCCCGCCGGCTGCGCCGGTCGGCGTGGACGGGGACGCCCCGGTCGTCGAGGGCAGGTAGCGGCGCGACGTGGGTCAGGGGCGGGTGGCGGCCCTGCGGGCCCGGTAGGCGGTGACCGCGGCGCGGTTTCCGCAGCTCGCGTCGCAGTACCGCCGGGAACGGTTCTTCGACAGGTCGACCAGCACGTTGTCGCAGTCCGGGTGGTCGCACACGCGCAGTCGGCTCAGCTCGCCGCTGCGTACCAGGTCGGCCAGGGCCATCGCGGCCTCGACCGCCATCCGGGTGGCCAGCGGTGCGTCCCTGGGCACGGCGTGCAGGTGGTACGGCTCGTCGTCGTGCCGGACGAGCTGCGGCAGCGCCCCGGCCTCGCGCAGCAGCCCGTTGACGATGGCGACGATCCCGCCGGTGTCGGCGTGCCAGATCCGGCGCAGCCGGGGGCGCAGGTCCCGTACGGACCGCAGCTCCGCGTCGGTGTGCTCGTGCCGGCCGGTCCAGCCGTGCGCGGCGAAGAACGCGTCCAGGGCGGCCACGTCGGGTAGTGCCTCGCCGTGGTCGCCGGTGGTGTTGACCAGGGCGGCGGTGGCGATCAGCCCGTATTCGGTGTCATGGGCGAAAAGCAACTTGACTCCTGTCGCGCGACCCGCCTAGCGTCATGAGTGTAAGGCTACTTCACTCATGACGTACTGGGGAATTCGATGCGTCCACGACCCGCCGCCGGCACCGGTCTCGGCCTGGTGCTGCTGTCGGCCGTCACGTTCGCCACCTCGGGCACCTTCGCCCGGTCGCTGATCGAGGCCGGGTGGTCCGCGGAGGCCGCGGTGGTCGCCCGGGTCGGCATCGCCGCCGCCGTCCTCGCGGTGCCCGGGGTGCTGGCCGTGCGCGGCCGGTGGGGCGTGCTGCGGCGCAACCTCGCCCCGGTGGGCGTCTTCGGGCTGCTCGGCGTCGCGCTCGCCCAGGCGTGCTTCTTCAACGCCGTCCGCTACCTCCCGGTCGGCGTGGCGCTGCTGCTGGAGTACCTGGGCATCATCCTCGTGGTCGGCTGGATGTGGCTGGTCCACGGGCAGCGCCCGCGCCGGCTGACCGTGGCCGGGGCGGGCGCCGCGCTGGCCGGCCTCGTCGGCGTCCTCGACCTGACCGGCGCCGGCCGCCTCGACCCGGTCGGCGTGTTGTGGGGGCTGGGCGCGGCGGTCGGGCTCGCCGGGTACTTCGTGGTCGCCGGCCGCCTCGACGACGGCCTGCCGTCCGTGACGATGGCCAGCGCCGGCATGGCCGTCGGCGCGGCGGTCCTGCTCCTGCTGGGCCTGGCCGGGGTGCTGCCGCTGCGGGCCACCTTCGGCGAGGTGACCTTCGCGGGGCAACACACCAGCTGGCTGGTCCCCATCGCCGGCCTGTCGCTGGTCGCCGCGGTGGTCGCGTACCTGGCCGGGATCGCCGGAACCCGGATCCTCGGGGCCCGGCTCTCCTCGTTCGTCGGGCTGACCGAGGTGATGTTCGCGGTGCTCATCGCCTGGCTGGTGCTGGGCGAGCTGCCGACCGTCGTGCAGCTGTTCGGCGGCGCCCTGATCGTCGCCGGGGTCGCCCTGGTCCGCCTCGACGAGCTGCGCGGGTCGCCCGTCGACGACCGGCCGGGCGGCCGTCCCGTCGAGCCCGCGCTCGCCACCGAGGGCTGACGCCCCCACGGTCGCGCCGGTGGGTGGGAGGCTGGCCGGATGCTGACCCATGTCGTGTTCGACGCCGACGAGACGCTGATCGACCTGCGCCCGGCGGTCAACGGCGGGCTGGTGGCCGGTCGACCGGCTCTGCGTCGGGCCGCGAGATGAGCGAGGCGTAGCTCCTTGCCCGCCGGGGCGCCCGCCGACGCCGCGATGACAGCGAGCCGGCGAAAGCCTGAATGCCGTGCAATACGGACTCCCAGCTGGCGGAACGCCCATCGGTGCTATGGGATGACTGCCACGTCCCTCAACGAGAGGATCTGATGTGGTGAGCAAGCGCTTCACCGCCGGTGCCGTCGCAACCGCAACGGCGTTGGCACTCACGGTGACCGGCGTGGTGGGCACGGCGAACGCCGAGCCGACCGCAACCCGGGAGTTCACCGTCGTCGCGGAGGCCGGCGTCTCCGCCGACGCGGCGATCGCCGCCATCACCGCCGCGGGCGGTACCGTGGTTTCCCGTACCGACGAGGTCGGTCTGTTCCAGGTCACCAGCGACCGTACCGACTTCGCCAGCCGGGCGACCGCGAACGCGGCCCTGCTCGGCGCGGCCGAGCGCAAGGCGATCGGCCGCAGGCCCAAGCTCGACCGGGTCGAGCAGGAGCACCTCCTCGCCAAGGCCGAGGCGAAGGCCAAGGCCAAGGCCAAGGGCACGGTCGCCAAGCGGGGCAAGAAGATGGACCCGCTGGACGAGAAGCTCTGGGGGCTGGAGATGATCCGGGCCGACGAGGCCCGCAAGGTGGAGCCGGGCGACCGCCGGGTCACCGTCGGCATCCTGGACACCGGTGTCGACGCCAGCAACCCCGACCTCGCGCCGAACTTCAGCTGGTCCCTGTCGCGCAACTTCGCCCCGGACATCCCCGAGATCGACGGGGAGTGCGAGGTGGCGAGCTGCCTCGACCCGGTCGGCACCGACGACGGTGGCCACGGCACCCACGTGGCCGGCACCGTCGGCGCCGCCGCGAACGGGTTCGGTCTCTCCGGCGTCGCCCCGAACGTCACCCTGGTCGAGCTGAAGGGTGGCCAGGACTCCGGCTTCTTCTTCCTCGACCCGGTCGTGAACGCCCTGGTGCACGCGGGCAAGGTCGGCCTCGACGTGGTGAACATGTCCTTCTACGTCGACCCGTGGCTCTACAACTGCACCGCGAACCCGGCCGACTCGCCGCAGGCGCAGACCGAGCAGCGGGCGACCATCGAGGCCATGAAGCGGGCGCTCGACTTCGCCCACCGCAAGGGCGTCACCCTGGTCGGCTCGCTGGGCAACAACCACGAGGACCTGGGCGCGCCGCGCACCGATACCTCCAGCCCGGACTACGGCGCCGACCCGTACGACCGTCCGATCGACAACGCCACCTGCTGGGACCTCCCGGTGGAGGGCCCGCACGTGATCGGCGTGTCGGCGGTCGGCCCCTCCGGCAAGAAGGCCGACTACTCGAACTACGGCACCGAGCAGATCTCGGTCGCCGCGCCGGGTGGCTGGTTCCGCGACGGCTTCGGCACGGACACCTACCGCCTCGACGCCAACATGATCCTCTCCACGTACCCGAAGCACGTGCTCCAGGAGGAGGGATCGGTCGACGAGAACGGCAACATCGTCGAGGGCTTCGAGGAGTCGGTGTTCAAGCAGTGCAAGGCCAACGGCGACTGTGGGTACTACACCTACCTTCAGGGCACCTCGATGGCGTCGCCGCACGTCAGCGGCGTCGCCGCGCTGATCGTCAGCAAGTTCGGCAAGAAGACCCGGGACGGCCTGGGCATGGACCCGGCCAAGGTCGAGCGGCAGCTCTACCGCACCGCCACGGAGCGTGCCTGCCCGGAGCCGCGCCTGCAGACGTACACCAACGAGGGCCGGGACGCCGAGTTCAACGCCTACTGCGCGGGTGACTCGAAGTTCAACGGCTTCTACGGCCACGGGATCATCGACGCGTACGCGGCGGTGAAGACCCGCAGGTGACCACCGGTGCCACCGGGAGGGCCCGGGCGACCACGGTCGCCTGGGCCCTTCGTCGTCCCGGGGATCAACGCCGCCAACCCCGGGCGGCCAGGGCGGCATGGACCTCCCGCGTCAGCGCGGGGAAGTCGTGCCGGAGGCGGCGGCCCGGCGCGTGCAGCACGATCCATCCCGCGCAGACGAGCTGGTTGAGCCGCCGGCGGTCGCGGTGCAACTGCTCGGCGTCGACGTGCGAGTTGCCGTCGTACTCGACCGCGACGCGGAACTCCGGCCAGGCAAGGCCCGGATGCAGGACGAGCCCCGAGGCCAGCTGGACCGGGTGCCGGGCGACCGGGCGGGGCAGCCCGGCGAGGACCAGCCGGACCCGCAACTCGGACTCCGGCGGTGACTGCGCCCCGGGATCGGCCAGGCCGAAGACCCACCTCGCCCGCCGGCCCCCGGGCCGGTCCGCGTTGCGGACCCCGATCGCGGTCAGCGCGTCCCGGGTGGTCAGGCCCTTGCGGAGCAGGCTGTCGACGATCCCGACGGCCCGGAGGGGCTCCAGCCAGACGGCGGTCTCCCAGGCCGCCGTCGCCGGATCGGTGCGGGGGAGCGCCCACGCCGCCGCCGCGACCGCGATCGGCGCCGCCCCGACGACGGTCGGGTCTTCCGGGCACCCCGCGACACCCGCGACACCCGCGACACCCACGGTGCCCACGGCGTTCCGGCCGAGACGCGGCCCGGCGCGAGCGGCGTCGCGCGGTGGTGGCGTCGCGCGGGTGGTGTCGCGTGGCTGCGGCGTCGGGCGGATGGCACCCGGGGCGGGCGATGATGCGGCCCCGATCGTGGCCGGGCCGTGGGCCGGCAGCGAGGAGTGGGCGTACAGCGGAACGTGCGGCGAGAGCGGGGCAGGGGCGCGGAGCGGGACGGGAGTGAGTAGCGCTGCGGGGGCCGGTGGCGAGGTGGAGGGGCGCAGGTCGGTCAGGTGCACCCGGAGCCCCCGCTGGCTGCGCAGCCCCGCCGTGCGGGGGCTGGCCACGTGCACCTCGTCGGAGAACTCGGCGGCGTGCTCGACCCCGTACAGCAGCGCCGCCGACGGGCCGGCGAGCGCCGAGCCCGGGGGCAGTTGCAGGGACGCCGCCCGGCAGGCCAGCGTGTGGTCCAGGTCGAGGCGGGAGTCGGCGTAGATGTCGCGGCGCAGGTTGACCCAGGCCGAGCTGCGTAGCTTGTGCGCGGTGACGAGGCCCAGCCGGATCGCCTCGGAGGCGCGGAAGACCTGCCAGGCGAGGGCGGACGGGCGATCAGGGTGTCGGGGCATGCGCCCAGGTTCCCGGCAGCCGCCGTGCCTGGATACCCCTGTGGACAACGCCCCGCCCGGTCGACCGATCCCCCTGTGGACAACCAGCCGGATGCCCTCCAGCTGTGCTAATGGCCTCCTCCCGACGCGTCGGGGCCCGGCGGTCGGCGGCCGGCGTCAGGGGGCGAGGGCGGTGGCGACGGCGCTGGCCGCCGCGAGCACCTGCTCGCCGACCACCTCCGGGTCCAGCGGGGCCAGCGCGACCACCCCGACGCTCGCCTCCAGGCCCGGCACGCCGAGTACCGGCGCGGCCACCCCGTACGCGCCGGGCTGCAACTCGCCGCTGGTGCTCACCGGGTCGGCGGAGCCCGACCGGCCGCCGAGGATGGCCCGACCGGCCGCCCCCCGCTCCAACGGGTGCCGCGTCCCCGTCCGGTACGCCACGTGCAACGACGTCCAGCTCGGCTCCACCACCGCCAGCGCGACCCCCTCGCCGCCCTCGACCACGGTGAGGTGGGCGGTCGCGCCGGCCTGCTCGGCGAGCCGGCGCAGGGCTGGCAGCGCGCCCTCGGCGAGCAGCGGCTGGGCCCGGCGGGCCAGGTGCAGCACCCCCGCGCCGAGGCGCAACCGGCCGTCGCCGTCCCGCCGTACCATGCCGTGCCCGCTCAGCGCGCCGACCAGCCGGTAGACGGCCGCCCGGCCGATGCCCAGCAGGTTCGCCGCCTCGGTGACTGTCAGCCCGCCCGGGGCGTCGGCGACCAGGTGCAGCAGCCGCAGCCCGCGGTCCAGCGTCTGGGCCGTTTCGCCCCCGCGCGCCCCGTCGCCGGGTCGCGCCGTCGTGCCGTACTGCCGTGCCGCCTCATCCACGAGGGCAGCGTACGACCCGGCACCGGGCGTCCCTGGAATGCGTGGACGGCTACCCTTGTGAGGTGACGCTACGCCTGTATGACACCGCCACCCGATCGGTGCGGGACTTTGTCCCGCAGGAAGCCGGCAAGGTGGGGGTCTACCTGTGTGGTCTCACCCTCCAAGCACCCCCGCACATCGGTCACCTTCGCTCCGGCGTCAACTACGACGTGCTGCGCCGCTGGCTGCTGGCAAAGGGGTTCGAGGTCCGGTTCATCCGCAACCTGACCGACATCGACGACAAGATCCTGGTCAAGGCCGTCGAGCAGGGCCGGCCGTTCTGGTCGATCGCGTACGCCAACGAGCGGGCGCTGACCGGCGCGTACCAGGCGCTGAACGTGCTGCCGCCGACGTACGAGCCGCGGGCCACCGGGCACATCCCGGAGATGCACGAGCTGATCGCGAAGCTGATCGACACCGGGCATGCCTACCCGGCCACCGACGGCTCCGGCGACGTCTACTTCGACGTGGCCTCCTGGCCGGCCTACGGCGCGCTCTCGGGCCAGTCGCCCGACGCCATGCAGGCCGCCGGCGACGCCCAGGAGCGGGGCAAGCGTGACCCGCGCGACTTCGCGCTGTGGAAGGGCGTGAAGCCCGACGAGCCGGCCGACGCGTACTGGCCCTCGCCGTGGGGCCGTGGGCGGCCCGGCTGGCACATCGAGTGCTCGGCGATGTGCTGGCGCTACCTGGGCACCGAGTTCGACATCCACGGCGGCGGGCTCGACCTGACCTTTCCGCACCACGAGAACGAGATCGCCCAGTCGCAGGCCGCCGGCCTGCCGTTCGCCCGTTACTGGGTGCACCACGGGCTGCTCAGCATCGGCGGCGCGAAGATGGGCAAGTCGACCGGCAACGCTCTCGACCTGGCGTACGTCGCGTCGCTCGGGGTGCGCCCGATCGAGCTGCGTTACTACTACGCGGTCGCGCACTACCGTTCGTTGATCGACTACACCGAGGACTCGCTGCGCGAGTGGGCGACCGGCTTCCGGCGGATCGAGGGGTTCGTCCAGCGGGCCGCCGAGCGGGTCGGCCCGGGTGAGTTCGGGAAACTGCCGGAGGACTTCGTCGCCGCGATGGACGACGACCTGAACACCTCGGCCGCGTTCGCGGTGCTCCAGGAGATGATCCGGGACGGCAACAGCGCGCTGACCTCCGGCGACGATGTGACCGTCCGCACGGCGCTCGCCTCCGTGCGGGCGATGCTGGATATCCTCGGGATCGACCCCCTGGACGAGGCCTGGACGGGCGGCGGTCGCGTGGATGACCTGCGCGACGTGATGGACTCGCTGGTCGCGCTGGCCCTGGAGCAGCGCGCGCAGGCCCGCAGCCGCAAGGACTGGGCTGCCGCGGACGCCGTCCGCGACCAGCTCAAGCAGGCCGGTGTGATGATCGAGGACACCCCCCAGGGCCCCCGTTGGACTATTGGAGAGCAGGACTGATGGCCGGCAACTCGCAGCGCCGTGGCCGGCGACTGACGTCGAAGGCAGGCGCCCCGAAGGGCTCCGGAGGCAAGAACAAGGACTCCCTCGCGGGCCGGGGCAGGACCCTGCCCGCCGACGAGCGCCCCTGGCACAAGGGGTACTCGGGCACCGAGAAGCTGCCGCAGCGCACCGCCTGGAAGCAGGACAAGGAGCTCCGGGCGGCGTCCGAGGAGGGGCGTGCCCCGAAGATCGGCAAGCCGGGCACCAAGGACACCACCTGGGGCAGGGGCGGCGGTCGGGGCGTTCCGGTCGGCCGGGGCGCCGGGGCTGCCGGCCGGGGCGGCAAGCCGACCGGCCGCACCGGCCCCCGGGTCGCGCCGGGCCGCAAGTCCAACCCGTCGAAGGACAGCCCCGAGCTGCTGGTCGGGCGGAACCCGGTGCTGGAGTCGCTGCGCACCCAGGTGCCGGCCACCGCGCTCTACATCGCCCAGGGCATCGAGAGCGACGACCGGATCAACGAGATCATCCGCACCGCCGCCGACCGGGGCATCGCACTCCTTGAGATCAGCCGGGCCGAGCTGGACCGGATGACCGGCGGCGTGCTGCACCAGGGCGTCGGCCTCCAGGTGCCGCCGTTCGCGTACGAGTCCTTCGACGACATGGTCGCCGCGTCGCTGGAGCAGACCGCCCCGCTGCTGGTGGCGCTGGACGGCGTCACCGACCCGCGCAACCTCGGCGCGGTGATCCGGTCCGCCGCCGCGTTCGGCGCGCAGGGTGTCTTCGTGCCGGAGCGGCGGGCTGCCGGGATCACCGCGACCGCCTGGCGGACCAGCGCCGGCGCGGCGGCGCGGGTGCCCGTCGCCCAGGTCACCAACCTGACCCGGTCGCTCAAGGCCTGCCGGGACGCCGGCTTCATGGTCGTCGGCCTTGACGCCGACGGCGAGACCGACCTGTACGACCTGGAGGCCGCCGTCGGGCCGCTGGTCGTGGTGGTCGGCTCGGAGGGACGCGGGCTGTCCCGGCTGGTCGGCGAGACCTGCGACCTGACCGTGAGCATCCCGATGATCTCCGAGGTGGAGTCGCTCAACGCCAGCGTCGCCGCCGCGGTGGCCCTCGCCGAGGTGTCCCGCCGCCGGGCCGCCGAGGGCTGATCCCGCAGACACGGAAAGGGGCGGCCCGCCGAGATGCGGGCCGCCCCTTTCGCCTGTCCGGGGCCTACAGCTGCCGGCTCCAGGCGAAGATGATCAACGTTCCGAACAGCGCGACCACCACGGTGGCCAGAACGAGCCAGGGGGCCCGTCGTGCGCCGTGCAGGGCCAGCGTCAGCCGGTGGTGAACGGCGGCGATGCCGGCCAGGGCGGCCAGCCCGGCCAGGGCGAACGGGATGCCGATCAGAAAGTGCGCGAGCCAGGCGCCCGCCAGGGTGGGACCGCCCCAGGCATTGTCGAACGGCCCGGGCTCGACGAAGCCGTACAGGACACCGCGCGCCACGATGAGCAGGACGGCCCCGAGCGGCACCAGCGCGGCGGCACCCAGCAGCAGGCTCAGCGCGGCGTGGTTGACGACGGCCACCGGCCCTGGCCGGCGGGTCGGTTCCGCGCCGGGCGCGCCCAGCAGACGGGTGCGCAGGCCGTTCCACCACCCCGCCACCGACCGCCCCTGACCGAGTAGCCCGGCCGGCAGCGCGACCAGCGCGACCGGGAGCAGCGCCGCACAGTAGAGCAGGCTCCGGATCATCGACCGGATGACCCGGTGCGCCCGGCGAGGTCGTGACGGACGGGCCTGGGACAGGGGGTCGACCGTGGTCGGCATGGCGTCCTCGATTCTCCGCGGGCGCGTCGAACCTATGCCGTGCCGGCGGACCAGCACCTCGGTGATCACCCGGATACCGGCCCGGAGACGACGATGGGGGTGCCCGCCGATCGGCGGGCACCCCCATCGTCGTCGTACGTCAGACCCGCTTGCCGGTGGCGGCGTTGAAGACGTGGGTACGGCCGGTCCGCGGCTTCACGAACACGGTGTCGCCCATGTTCGGCATGGTGCGTCGGTCGGTGCGGACCACGAAGCGCTCGTTGTGACCCTCCATCGCGGCGTGGCCATAGACGTTGACGTCCGAGCCGAGGTCCTCGACCAGCTCGACCACGACCGGCATGCCGCCCTCGGTCGGGCTCACCATGTCGCAGTCCTCCGGGCGGAAGCCCACGGTCACCTTGCTGTCGCCGCCCTCGGCGCGGGCCGCCTCGACCTGCTCGCGGGTCAGCGGAATGTCCAGCTCCGCGAACGTTGCGCCCTGCTCGTTCAGCGGGACGGTCTTGATGTTCATGGCCGGGGAGCCCATGAAGCCGGCGACGAACACGTTGGCCGGGGTGTCGTAGAGCGCCCGGGGGGTGTCCACCTGCTGAAGGACGCCGTCGAGCATGACGGCCACCCGGTGGCCCATGGTCATGGCCTCGACCTGGTCGTGGGTGACGTAGACCATGGTGATGCCGAGCTTCGCCTGCAGCGACGCGATCTGGGTACGGGTCTGCACCCGGAGCTTGGCGTCGAGGTTCGACAGCGGCTCGTCCATGAGGAAGACCTGCGGCTCGCGGACGATCGCCCGGCCCATCGCGACCCGCTGGCGCTGACCGCCGGAGAGGGCCTTCGGCTTGCGGCTGAGGAACTCCTCCAACTGGAGCAGCCCGGCCGCCTCCTTGACCCGCCGGTCGATCTCGGCCTTGGGGATCTTGCGCAGCTTCAGCGCGAACGCCATGTTCTCGTACACCGACATGTGCGGGTAGAGGGCGTAGTTCTGGAAGACCATCGCGATGTCGCGGGACTTCGGCGGGAGGTGGGTGACGTCGCGCTGGTCGATGTAGATCGCGCCGTCGTCGACATCCTCCAGGCCGGCGAGCATGCGCAGGCTGGTGGACTTGCCACAACCGGAGGGGCCGACGAGGACGAGGAACTCGCCGTCGCCGATTTCGAGGTCGAGCTGATTCACTGCGGGACGCTCGGTGCCCGCGTAGATCCGGGACGCCTTCGCGTAAGTGACCGTGGCCATGGTGGAGCGCTTCCTCTCACCGGCAGGAACGTGCCGGACGATCCGAGTGAAGGAGCAACCGGTGCCCTGTGGCGCCGGCCATCCGGGCGACGCTCCGGCGGTGGGGGCCGCCGGAACTGTCATCCGTGTCACTGCACCGTAAACGGGTTTCCGCAACCTGCCAACACGAGAACCATCGGATGCGACGGACGGCATTCACATTCCGGGCAGTCGGGCACAGCCAGGCATCAATCTCCGCGTGGTTCCGCCCGCCCGCCGTCGGATGACAGCCGGCAGGGTCGGCAAATCGGCGTTTTCCGTGCTGGGAGGGCCTGCCGAGGGACAAGTCCCGAGGTCTGTCGCTTATGCTGACCACGCACGACCTGCCCCTGTAGCTCAGCTGGCCAGAGCACTCGCCTTGTAAGCGAGATGTCGCCGGTTCGATCCCGGCCGGGGGCTCCAATTTCACAAGGCGTTCGGTGGCACTCGCCGCCATTGCTCCTCGGAGTTTCGGCAGCGCTGACAGTAGTTGGGCTCGCGGGCGGCCGGGCGGACCCGAAGACCAGCGTCCGGTCGCCGCCGAACTGCTCCGGCGCCTGCCGGTTGACGTTCAGCGGAGGTGGGATGAGCCGCGCGGTGGAGGAATCCAACCGGGCCATGCTCCGCGCCCGGGACGCCATGGACCGGGCCTACGCCGAGTTGCTCGACATCCCCGCCCTGGCCCGGATCGCGCACGTCTCCGAGGCGCACTTCATCCGCACCTTCCGCGCCACCTTCGGCGAGACCCCGCACCGGTACCTGCAACGGCGTCGGGTCGAGCGGGCCATGTACCTGCTCGCCCAGACCGACCGGGATGTCACGGAGGTCTGCTTCGCGGTGGGGTTCAACAGCCTCGGCACCTTCAGCCGGACGTTTCGCCAGATCGTCGGCGAGTCGCCGACGGATTACCGCCGGCGCAGGGTGCCGGCGGACGTGCCCGCGTGCTTCGCCAAGGCCTGGATGCGACCTAGCAGTTTTGGATAAGCAGCAGGTCGGGGCGGTCGAATAGCGTTCTCGGCATGACGATGAACGCGATCAGCCGCTCCCAGATCTACGTGCTCGACCAGGACGAGGCCCTCGACTTCTACGTCGGCAAGCTCGGCATGGAGGTCAACACCGACCAGGACCTCGGCTTCATGCGCTGGCTGACGGTCAACCTGCCCGGCGACCCGGAGCGGGAGATCCTGCTGGAGACGCCCGGCTCGCCGGCCCTGGACCCGGCCACGGCAGAGCAGGTCCGCGAGCTGCTCACCAAGGGGGCGCTGGGCGGTTACCTCTTCATGACCACCGACGACGCGCACAAGACGTACGAAGACCTGGTTGCCAAGGGCGTGGAGATCACCGACGAGCCGACCGAGCGCCCGTACGGCATCGACTTCGGCGTCCGGGACCCGTTCGGCAACAAGATCCGTATCGGTCAGATGTTCCCGCGCGGCTGAGCGGGGCGGGTGGGGCGGGAGGCGCGGGTTAGCATCGCGCCTCCCGACCCGTACGAGGTGACGATGGCGAGCCGCCTGCTGTTCCTGGCCCGGCACGGCGAGCAGGACCGGCCCGCCGGCACTACGGACGACCCGCCGGAGGTGGGGCTCTCCGCCCGGGGCCGGCGGCAGGCGGCCCTGCTCGGCGAGCGGCTGGCCGGGGTGCCCTTCGCCGCCGTCCACCACGGGCCGCTGCCCCGGGCCGCGGAGACCGCCGGCCTGGTCGCCCGGTCGCTGCCCGGGGTCCCGGTGTACGCCACCGAGCTGGCCGGCGATCACCTGCCGCACGACACCGACCCGGCCGGCCTGCCCTCGGCGTACGCGAGGCTCCTGGCGGGGTTCTCCGCGAGCGAGCGGGTCGACGGGCCGCGGCTGACGGCGGCGGCCGTCACGCGCTTCGCCGCCCCGCCGGCCGACGGAGACGACCGGGTGCTGGTGGTCACCCACACGTTCCTGATCGCCTGGCTGGTCCGGCACGCGCTGGACGCCCCACCCGGGCGTTGGCTGGGGCTGAGCCACCACAACGCGGGGCTGACCGTGATCCGCTACTCCGACGGCGGTCCGCCGAATCTGATCGCCGTCAACGACGTGGCCCACCTGCCGCCCGAGCTGCGCGGCACCGGGCTGCCCCCGGACTACCGGTTCTGACGCCCGCCGGGTGGAGCCCGCCTCGACGAAGCGCTCCTCCGGCCCGGCGGCGGCTCAGCCGACGGCGGTGAGCACGAGCGCGGCCAGCGCCGACGCGGCCTGCGGCGGCGTGCCCGCGACCGGGCAGTCGGTCCAGTCGATCGTGGCGGTGCCGACGGTGAGCCGGTATTCGTAGGCGTCGGAGCAGCGGCCGGCGGCGTCGGCGGTGCCACCCTCGGTGAGCCGGGGCTCGGCGGCGAGCCGCCGCAGCCGGTCGAGATCCGCGGCCGTGAGCCGGCCGGTGCGCCGGGTGCCGGCGCGGTCGACCGCCGTCCATCGGCCGTCCGGTTCGACGGTGACCGTGTCGCTCCCCCCGGCGAAGCCGCCCGATCGTCGGACGACCACCCGGGCGGCCGGGGCCGGGGACGCCTCGGCCGGGACGCTGGCGCCGGGGGTTCCGGCAGTGGTGCCCGGCGCGGCGGTCGTCTCGGGGGAGGCGGTCGCGGCGGGCGGCGAGACGGTGGCGGACGGCGGCGGCGCGGGGGTGCCGGGATCGCCGGCCGCGCATCCGCTCGCCCCAGTCAGCAGCGCGGCGATCATGGCGATGCGGAGGGGGGTCGATCTCATGCCCGTCGGACGTGTCCGGACTCCGCCCGGTTCCGTCACCTTGTCCTCCTCATCCGTTCGGTCAGTGTTGGAGTCCGGAAGTGGTTGCCCTCTTCCCCTTTCGTCGAGAGATCACTATATCTACATGCGTGACTACCCCCGTCACACATTCCTTGCCAGGAGGGCACGTGAAGAAAACCCTCGCCGCCGCTAGCGCAGCGTTGCTTACCGGCGGCCTGCTCACCTGCGTCGCCACCACGGCGCAAGCGGCAGCCCCCACCCCGGATTCGTCGGCAGCCCGTGCCGACTCGGTCCTCCGCAGCAACCCCGGCGCCGTCCAGGGTGTCAGCGGAGAGGCGTACCAGGCAATTCGGACCAAGGTGGACGCCGACGGCGCTTCGCACACCCGCTACTCCCGGACCTACCAGGGCCTGCGGGTCTACGGTGGTGACTTCGTCATCCACGCCAAGGCGAACGGCGAGTACGCCGGGGCCTCGGTGGGCCTCGCGGCCCCGCTGACCCTCGCCGCCAGCCCGAAGGTCACCTCGGCCAAGGCCAAGGAGGCCGCGCGCAAGGAGTTCTCGGGCTCGCTCACCGCCGTGGGCGCCCCGGAGCTGTTCGTCGACGCCAGCTCCGGCAAGGGCCGGCTCGCCTGGGAGACCGTCGCCTCCGGCTGGAAGGCCGACAAGCAGACCCCCTCGAAGCTGCACGTCATCACCGACGCGGTCACCGGCAAGGTGATCGGCTCGTACGACGAGATCGTGACGGTCACCGGCACCGGCACGGGCATCTACACCGGCGCGGTCAGCGTCGACACCACGCTCTCCGGCAGCACGTACCAGATGATCGACCCGGTGCGCGGCAACGGCCGTACCTGCGACATGAACAACGGCACGTCGACCTGCACCACGTTCACCGACGCCGACAACGTCTGGGGCACCGGCGCCAACACGAACCGGCAGTCCGCCGGCGTGGACGCCCACTTCGGCGCCGCGATGACGTTCGACTACTTCAAGAACGTGCACGGCCGTAACGGGATCTTCGGCAACGGCGCCGGCGTGCCGAGCCGGGTGCACTACGGCAACGCCTACGTCAACGCGTTCTGGGACGGCGCGCAGATGACGTACGGCGACGGCTCCGGCAACTCCCGCCCGCTGGTCTCCCTCGACGTGGCCGGCCACGAGATGAGCCACGGCGTCACCGAGGCCGTCGCGGGCCTGGTGTACTCCGGCGAGTCCGGTGGCCTCAACGAGTCCACCAGCGACATCTTCGGCAACATGGTCGAGTTCTACGCCAACGCGCCGAGCGACCCGGGTGACTACCAGGTCGGCGAGAAGATCAACATCAACGGGAACAACACCCCGCTGCGGTACATGTACAACCCGACGCTGGACGGCTCCTCCGACTCGTGCTGGTCGACCAGCACGAAGAACAAGGACGTGCACTACTCCTCCGGCGTGGGCAACCACTTCTACTTCAACCTCGCCGAGGGCACCGGCGCCACCGCGTACGGCACCTCGCCGGTCTGCGGCTCCGCCCCGGCGGTGACCGGCATCGGCCGGGCCAAGGCCGAGAAGATCTGGTTCCGGGCGCTCGACGTGTACTTCACCTCCAACACGTCGTACGTCAACACCACCACCCCGGCGAACACCTCCCGCGCTTACACCCTCAAGGCGGCGACCGACCTGTACGGCAACTGCTCCACGGAGTACAAGGCCGTCCAGGCGTCGTGGACCGCGGTGAACGTGGCCGGCAACGACGCGCCCTGCTCGTCGACCGGTAACGACTTCTCCGTCACGCTGTCGCCGACCTCCGGCTCGGTCGCCCCGGGCGGCTCCGTCGCCACCACCGTGGCCACCGCCACCACCAGCGGCACCGCGCAGACCGTGACGTTCTCCGCGTCCGGCCTGCCGAGCGGCGCGACCGCGTCGTTCAACCCGGCCTCGGTGACCTCGGGCGCCTCGTCGACCCTCACCATCGCCACCACGTCCGGCACCCCGGCCGGCACGTACAACGTCACGGTCACCGGCACCGGCACGGTGCCCCACAGCGCCACCTACACGCTGACCGTCACCGGCACCGGCGGCTGCACCGGCGCGGGCCAGAAGCTCGGCAACCCCGGCTTCGAGTCCGGCAACACGGTGTGGACGGCCAGCTCCGGCGTCATCGCCCAGCACGGCACCAGCCAGCCGGCTCGCACCGGCACCTACAGCGCCTGGCTGAACGGGCGCGGCACCACCAACACCGAGACGCTCTCCCAGTCGGTGAGCCTGCCGGCGGGTTGCAGCTCGTACAACTACAGCTTCTGGCTGCACATCGACTCGGCCGAGACCACCACCAGCACCCAGTACGACAAGCTCTCGGTGCAGGTGCTCAACTCGTCCGGGACGGTGCTGGCGACCCTGGCCACCTACTCGAACCTGAACAAGGCCACCGGGTACAGCCAGAAGTCGTTCTCGCTGGCCTCGTACGCCGGCCAGACCGTCACCCTGAAGTTCACCGGCACGGAGGACTTCTCGCTCCAGACCTCCTTCGTCGTCGACGACACCGCGGTCAACGTCGCCTGACGTAGCCGTACCCCGGCGGGCCCGGCGGCCACCCCACACGGGTGGTCGTCGGGCCCGCCTCGTTATGGTCGACGCACCGGCCCGGTGAGCTCGCGCCGCGGACCGGGGCCGGCGAGGCGAGGGAGTTGGTGGGGGTGTCGGACGCGGAGCTGACCGTCGGGACGGCCGGACCGGTGGCCACGATCGTGATCTCCAGTCCGGGGCGGCGCAACGCGATGACCGCGGCGATGTGGCGGCAACTGCCGGTGCTGCTGGACCGGCTGGAGGCGGACGAACGGGTCCGCGCGCTGGTGCTCACCGGCGCGGCCGGCACCTTCTGCGCCGGGGCCGACCTGGGCGACCTCGACGAGCTGCTGGACGCCGGGGACGCCAGCATCGCCGTGGCCGCCGAGGAACGGCTCGCCGCCTTCGCCCGGCCGACCGTGGCCGCGATCTCCGGCGCCTGCGTCGGGGGCGGCTGCCAGCTCGCGGTCGCCTGCGACCTGCGCCTCGCCGCCGCCGACGCCCGGTTCGGCGTGCCGCCGGCCCGGCTGGGCCTGGTCTACCCCGCGCCCACCACCCGGCGGCTGGTCCGGCTGGTCGGCCCGTCCGCCGCGAAGCACCTGCTCTTCACCGCCGAGTTGATCGACGCCGAGCGGGCCCTGCGGATCGGGCTGGTCGACGAGGTGCTGCCGCCCGACGGGCTCGCCGCCCGGGTGGGTGTGGTCACCGCCGCGATCGCCGAACGCTCGCGGCTCACCGTCGCCGCCGCCAAGGAGATCGTCGACGAGCGGGCCGACGAGGACCGGATCGCCTGGTGGCACGGGCAGGTCCGGGCGAGCGGGGAGGCCCGCGAGGGGGTGGCTGCGGCCAACGAGCGCCGGCCGCCCCGGTTCGGCTGGGCCCCGCCCTCCGCCGGCTGACCCGGGAGCGTGACCTCCTACTGGGAAGCTGATCAGCTGGTCTTGCAGGCAGCGTCAAGGATCGTGACGGACCATCGATTGTTATCCTCAACCGCGAGCGATCCAGTTCCGGACCTTCTGGTCGAGGTGTGAGCAGAGTCGCCGTGCCGCAGGGCCGCCAGGGATGAGTTCGTCGAAGCACTCGCTGGGCCGGGCAGCTAGCAGGGCAGCGATGCTGGATGACCGTCGAGCGGGGAAAGCAAGCGTGCACTTCGGCTGACCCAGTTCGGCTGACAAGCCGATGAATGATCTCCCGATCCCGATCCCCGGAGAAGCGGCATAATTCTTTGCTTCTATGGAAGCCACCAGTTTGGAGCGGCGGGGATGAACCAACCCTTGGCGGCTACGCTCGGCTTCTTCGTGATCCAGGATGGCAACATCGCACTCGTGAGGCACCTTTGATGAACCGACTACGAAAACACCCAGGTGGATCTCAAGCATTCGGGAGGTTTTAGGGAAGCGGGCCAGAACGTATGTGAATTCACCCAGCCAGAGGTTTCCGGGCGCTCGGCGAAATGTCAGTTGAGTTGCGTCGGAGCGGCCGTCCTTGGTGATGGTGCACGTACCGTCGGCAGCGTTGACTGCTTGTACTGCAAGAGCAAGGAGAGCGGCCTCGTAGAGGTCAGACTCTCCTGCGGTGCCCCGGTACGCCGGTGCGAGAGCTCCGATGGCCGTTTCGACTGCGCCAAGTAAATCCCGCCTTGTCAGGGCCATACCCCAACCTCCTCCTGGATTGGGGCGAGTGCGGCTATCACCTGTTCCCAGGCTTGATTCGCCACGACAACCTCGTGATTCAGGTCGAACTCTAGAATTTCTGTCTCATCCGGTTCAGTGAACTGCAGTGTGGCGTTTGGAAGGCCGTGCTTGGTGGTGAGGTCAAGTAGGGTCCTACGTGTTCCCCTCATGCTTTCGGCGAGGGTGATCAATGTCTGGCAGAGCAGAGCCAGCCTCTCGTCGCCGCTGTATGGAAGTACGGCCATATCGTCTTTGCTGATTCGGCCCAAATTGGCTTCCATGAGGCGGGACTGCCGTACATGACGTTCGCCTTCGGGTAGCTTTGATCCTTGTACGAGTCGGCCGCGGGCGACCTCTTCGCGTATCTGAGCAGCTAGGGGTGCTGCGCGTTGCTCGATCATTCTGATCAGTTCTTCGTACATCTCGTCGCTCTCCTGCAACGCAAGGCCCTCCACTCGCTGCGATCCTGCGTGGCAGGCATGACCTTAGCGATATGGGACTGACACTGCTGCCCCTGAACGAGCCTATAGTTTCCGCCGAACCGGCGTTGCGTCCGGTTTGGCTTGTCTGGGCCGGCGGGTGCCGCGCCGGGGCGTACCCCTGACGCGGCCCCCCGTTCCCGCCGGCCGGTCCGTCACCGCCCGGCGAGCGCCGCCCAGCTCGGCACGACCGGCTCGTGCCGCAGCGGCATGCCCGCCTCGGCCGGCGTCCGGTCGCCCTTGCGCTGGTTGCAGCCGTAGCAGGCGGCGGTGGTGTTCCGCCAGGTGTTCCGGCCGCCGCGCGAGCGGGGCAGCACATGGTCGACGGTGCCGGCCGGCCCGCCGCAGTAGGCGCAGCAGTGGCCGTCGCGGCGCAGCACGCCCGCCCGGGACCAGGCCGGGCCGGCACTGAACCGCCAGCGGGTCACCACGTACCGGACGAGGCGGACCACCCGGGGGACCGGGAAGACCCCGATCACGCGGTCCGGCTCGGCCTCGTGGATCTCGGCGACCCGCCGGCAGAGCATCCGGATCGCGTGTTGCACGGTGACCCGGTGCAGCGGGCCGAGGTCGGCGTTGATGACGAGAACGGCGTCCACCGGGCACTCCCTCCAGGATCGACGGTGGGTGGGCCGGTCGGCGAGGAGCCGTCCGGTCCAGCGGGGGACGGGGCGGCTCGACGCGTGCGGGCACGCGTCAGCCGGGCCACCCGTCCCGGGGGGCCTCACTGCGACAACCATCGACGGGCAGCATTGTCGACACCGTGCTGAAGTGCGACAACGGCATGACTTGCTCCCGCCGGGCTGGTTGACCTTGCGCGATCACGGTAGGTCGGCGGGGGCGAGGCCGGCAACGTATTTCGATCCGCCCGCGACCTCGCCGGGCCCGCGCCGGCGGCGGGACCGGGCGGTGGCCAGCGGCCGGGTCACCCGGTCGGCCATTCGGACGGTCAGCTCGCCCTCCAGCAGCGGCCGGTTCACCTCCCCGGCCACCGCGAGGGCCGGCCCGGACACCGTCCGCCAGACCGCGGTCAGCCCGGCGCCCAGGCCGACCAGGGCGACGGCGGCCCGGGTGGCGGGGGAGCCGGCCGCGGCGGCGGCGCTCACCCCGACCACGGCGAGGAGCACCACCAGCAGCGGGGCCAGTACCGGCCAGAAGATGCCCCGGGCCGCCCGCGCCACCAGCTTCCGGTCCCGGATGATGACGTTTCGCGCGACGACCGCGTAGTCCTCCTCGTCGAGCAGGTCCCGGGGTTGCAGCCCGCCGGTCAGCACGCTGCGCCACAGGTCGCCCTGGTTGCGCAGCTCACGGGCCAGCTCGCCGAGGCCGGCCTCGGCCGGGTCGCCGACCCCGGCCCGGGTGACCGCGTCGGCCCATGCCCGCAGCGATCGGCGCACCACCGCGGCCGAGTACGGCGGCAGCACGCTGGCCAGCTCGTCGAGCCAGCGGCTGATCTCGACCTGCCGGCCGGCGAAGCGCCACGGCACCTGGTCGGCGTCGCCGCGCCGGACGGTGTCGGCCAGCGACCTGCCGAGCCGGTAGGCAAGCCCGACCCGGTGGTTGGTCGCCATCGCCCAGCGCAGCACGTCCACGTTGAGGTCGTCGAGGGCCAGCAGCAGCGTCCCGGCCCCGGCCGGCAGGGCGGCCCGGGTGTCCCCGGTGGACGGGACACCGCCGCCCGGGGCGCCCGTGGGCGGCGCGGCGGTGCCGCCGCGGGTCAGCCCGGCGATCTGGGCGAGCGCCACGTCGATCCCGTCCAGGTACATCCCCAGCCGCCGCCGGCCGGACATCTCGGTGAAGTTGGTCAGTTTCGTCGGCGGCTGCGCCGGCCGCTCGTCCGTCGACAGGTCGGCCGTCCGCGCGTGGTGGTACGCGTCCGCCAACCACCAGCCCAGCCGCAGCGCCGTCACGATGCAGGCCCGCTCGTCGCGCAGCAGCCCGTACGCGTCGTCGTACCGGCCGCCGCCCGCCTCGTCGCCGGGCGGCCCGCCGGCCGCGTCGCGCCGGTGCACCGTGGACACCCTCTCGACCTCCCGTGCCGGCGACGCCGGTGGATGTCAGCCGAGGATAGATCAGATTTGCGGCAGTTTGTGGTGAATCAGGGCTTTTGCGGCCATGGCCGCGCGAGCAGGCCACGCGGGCGGACCGAGCGGACGGGCTCGGCCGCCGCCCCCTCAGCCCGCAGGATGTGGTTCGCCGCGATGATCCCGGTCGCCGCCGACCGCTCCATCAGCGCGCTCGGGAAGTCGGTCCGGACGCCGTCGCCGGCCAGGTAGAGCCCGTCGGCGCCGGTGTGCACCCCCGGCCGCCACGGGTGACCGCCCGGGGCGAACGCCGGGGCCCGCGCCTCCACCCGGGCCCGCAGCTCGCGCACCCGCAGCCGGGCCGCCTCCGGCCAGAGCGCGACCAGCTCGACCCGCATCCGCTCGGCCAGCTCCTCGGCCGGCACCCCCTCGTCGCAGGCGTACGCGTGCAGCTCCACCACCGAGCCGCCGGTGCGCTCCGCCCAGCGGCGCGACTCGTCCTCCAGCCGGTGGTACAGGGTCACCGAGTCCAGCGTGGGCTGCCGGGACACCCCGCTGAACACCGCCCGCCCCCCGTCGACGTCCCCGTCGCACCAGTACCGCGCCACCGCGTACGGCGGGCCGGGGGCGCCGAACGAGGGCATGGCCGACACCAGCTCCGGGGCGGCACCGGCGAGCACCGGCGAGGCACCCACCAGCAGGGCCAGCGCCGGTGGGTCGACGGCCAGCACCACGTGCCCGGCCCGGTACGCCGTGCCGTCGGCGGTGGTCACCCGCCAACCGTCCGGGCCCCGGTCCAGCCGGGTCGCGGCGGCCCCGGTGACCACCCGTCCGCCGTGCTTCTCCACGTGCCGGCTCAGCGGCTGCCAGATCGCGGTGGCGTAGTCCGCGTCCGGGCAGTCGAAGGTCAATCCCTCCGGGTTGCCGAGCAGGTAGAAGTGGAACTGGGCGATCATCTCGGCGGCCGACATCTCCGCCTCGTGGTTGAAGAACGAGTGGGAGAAGACCTCGAACAGCATCGCCCGGGCCCGGTCCGGCAGCCGCAGCGAGGTGAGCAGTTCGTCGGCGGTGGCGCCATCGAACTCGGCGTACGTGCGCACCGGGTCGTAGGTGAGCAGCGGCAGCGCGGCGTCCCGGTCCATCCCGCGCAGGTCGGCCAGGCGCAGGCTCGGGCTGCGCAGCAGCAGGGCGAGCAGGTTCGCCGGCGGGGCCGGCGGCAGCTTGCCGAACTCCTCCGTCGGCCACTCGGCGCTCAGGACCGGGTACCCGGGAACCGGCCTGAGGAACGCCAGCCCCGGGTCGATCCGGCGCAGGATCGACCGCCAGTTGTAGTACTGCCGGAAGAACGCGTGGAAGCCGTGCTCGTTCACCTGGGTGCCGTCGGCCAGCGGCTCCGGCCACGCGCCCAACCGGCCGCCGAGGGTCGGCGCGGCCTCCAGCACGGTCACCCGCACCCCGCGCTCGGCGAGCACCACCGCCGCCGACATGCCGGCGATCCCGCCGCCGACCACCACGGCCTCGACCGGGCGCGACACGCGCGGGGCGGCACCGCCGCCCGGGTCCACCATGTGTTCCCGTACGCCGAAGAGCCGGCCCACCAGCCGCGACAGCGCCATGCGACTCAGTCTGCCCGAGGGGCGGGGGAGGGGCCGCTTCCGACGCGGGGCGGCCGGCGCGGGCTTCCGCTCACGACGGGCGGCAGTGCGGCTCGCGGTCGGAGGCGGGCCAGACGTACTCCAGGCCGGGCCCGACGTCGTCGAAGAACGGACGGTAGTGCTCCGGGTCCTTGCCCAGCAGCGAGGAGCGGTGGCTGCGGTGCAGGTCGTCGCGGCCCAGCCACGGCGGCAGCTCACCGGCCCGCGCCAGCACCTCCTGGGTGCGCACGGTGGCGACGCCGCAGGCGGCGGCGAGGTCGGTGGCCAGCGTCGCCGCGCAGGTGTCGGCCCGGCCCGGCTCGCACCACACCGCGCAGACGTCCAGGCCGTAGCGGACCAGCGCCTCCTCGTACCCGGCCCACATCTTGACCGCCGGGTGGTTGCGCCAGCCGTACCCCGGCCAGGTCAACCCGCGCAGCACCTGGATGGCCTCCACCCGCTGCTTGCCCAGCCGCCTCTGGTCCAGCGTCCGGGCGCTGGCCAGGAAGTCCGGGTACGGCAGGAACGTCTGCATGCCGCTGCTCTACCCGTACCGGGCCGCGACATTCGTTCATGATCGTGTGGGGCTGCGCGGTTGCCCGTCGGCTGACTACGATTCGGCGCATGGCGGAGCCCCTGCGTGACCGCGCGCGTCGCGCCACCGGGTGGCGGCTGCGGATGAACGGGGAGAACCGCCCGCACTACGTCGTCTGCGGGTCGGACCCGCTGGCGTACTGGGTGGTGCGGGCGCTGCTCGCCACCGAGCTGGACACCGGCCGGATCCGGATCACCCTCGTGGTGCCCGAGCGGCGCCGCTCCGAGGGCCCGGACGGCCGGGACGTCGACGGCATCCAGGTCGTCCGGGCGGACCGGCTCGACGAGGCGACGTTCCGCCGAGCCGGGCTGGCCGGCGCGGACGGGCTGGCCCTGCTGCACCAGGACGACGTCGGCAACATGCACGCCGCGCTCTGCGCCCAGGAGGTGGAGCCCCGGCTGCGGCTGGTGGTGCGCATGTTCAACACCAGCCTGGCCAACGGGGTGCGGCAGCTCTTCCCCGACTCGGCGGTGCTCTCCGACGCGTCGATGGCCGCCCCCGCGTTCGTGGCCGCCGCGCTCGGCGAGGTCGCCCCGACCCACTTCCGGCACGGCGGACGTACCCTCTACGTGGCCCGCCGCACCGACGTCCGCCCGCAGGACGTGGTGTGCGGGGTGGCCGACACCGGAGACCCGTCCCGGCCCCGGGTGCTGCCCGCCGACGAGGCGACCGCCGACGTGGTGCTCGCCGAGGCGACCGGCCAGCCGCCCGGCACCGAGTTGGCCGCCCGCAGGCTGGTCCGCGCCCGGCGCCGTCGCCAGCCGGTCGCGGTGCTGCTCCGCGCGGTCCGCAGCTTCGCCACCCGCAAGATCGGCATCGCGGTGCTGGTGCTGCTCGCGGTCATCGCCGCGCTGGGCTGGCTCAACTCCCGCGCGGCCGGGGTCAACTGGGCCGACGCGCTCTACCTCACCCTGGTCACCACGCTCACCGGCGAGGACCCGGACGTCGCCAAGCCCGTCGCCGCGCAGGTCATGCAGGTGGTGCTCAACCTGGCCGGGCTGGCGCTGATCCCGCTGATCACCGCCGTGGTGGTCGACGGGATCGTCAACGCCCGGCTGGCCCTGCACGCCGGGCGGATCCAGCCCGACCGGTCCGGGCACGTGGTGGTCGTCGGGCTGGGCAACATCGGCACCCGGGTGATGGCCCAGCTGAACGACTTCGGCGTCGAGGTGGTGGCCATCGACCGGACCCCGGACGCGCGGGGCGCCTCGCTGGCCCACCGGCTCGGGGTGCCCGTGCTGGTCGGCGACGCGGCGCTGGAGGAGACGCTGCGGTCCGCCTCCGTGGAGACCTGCCAGGCGCTCGTCGTGGCCTCCACCGACGACGGGGTCAACCTGCGGGCCGCGCTGAACGGCCGGGGGCTCAACCCGGACCTGCGGGTGGTGCTGCGGCTGTTCGACGGCGACTTCGCCGAGCGCATCCAGAAGGCGTTCGGGATCGGCATCTCGCGCAGCGTGTCGTACCTGGCCGCGCCCTCGTTCGCCGCCGCCCTGCTGGACCGGGCGGTGATCGCCACCATCCCGGTGGGCCGGCACGCGCTGCTGGTCACCGAGGTGCCGGTGGCCGCCGGGTCGCCGCTGGACGGCCGCCCGCTCTCCGCCGTGGCCCACCCCGGCGAGGTACGCCTGCTCGCGCACGCCCGCGCCGGGCTGAAGGCGGACTGGTCGGCCGATTCCCGCCTGGTGATCAGCGCCGGCGACCGGTTGACCGTGGTGGCCCGCCGGGCCGGGCTGACCGCCCTGCTGCGCGAGACCACCCCGCCCCCGCCGGAGCACCCGCCCGACGCGCCCGCCGGCCCGCCCCCGCCCCGGGCGAGCGGGGAATGAGCTAGGGGGCCGCGGTGAACAGCGCGGGCCGGTTCCAGGCGCCCAGCCGTCCGGGCAGCGGGACGTCGTCCCACGGCACCCGGCGCAGCAGCCGGTCGAGGAACAGGCCGAGCAGGAGCCCGGCGACCGAGTCGGTCAGCCAGTGCCAGCCCAGGTACGTGGTGGTGCAGAGCACGACCACCGGCGGCACCGCCCGGACCACGGTGACCAGCGGCGGCGGGACGGTCCGGTTGAAGGTGGCCAGCAGCGGCGCCAGCAGCAGCGCGATGACGCCGTACCAGACGATCGCGTTGGCGACGTGCCCCGAGGGGTAGGACTGGGCGAACCGCACCGGCAGGTCGTGCTGGAACAGTGGCAGGGTCGCCTCGGCGGGCAGGAAGGGCTCCTTGACGCTGGCGCTCGGCGCGGGCCGCGCGGTCCACACCTTCAGGGGGCCGATGGTGAAGGACGTGAGCACGAAGGCGAGCACCGGCGGCAGCACCGGCCGCACCGACCGCGACCGGACCGCCAGCAGCACCCCCATGCCCAGCGCGATCAGGGTCAGCGGGCTGCCCTGGCCCAGGTAGTTGAACACGACCGCGACCCAGTACGCCGCCGTGGGCCGGTGCGCCTCGGCCCAGTCGGCCACCGCCCGGTCGACGCCGAACAGCCGGTCGGCGGCGAGCGCCGCCGTCAGGCCGACCAGGGCGGCGACCAGCAGCGCGTCCCACCACCAGCCCGCCGGACGTACGGGCCTGAGCTGGACCTTCCGCCGTACCGCCTGGGGTTCCCGCACGCGACCACGCTACCGGCCCGCCGCCCGGCGGCTGTGGGGCGAGCCACGAAGGGAGGCGCTCGGCCGGGTTACCCGGCATGCTTGTCGGCGTGCGGATCACCTCTGCCCTTGTGGACCCGGCGTTGCTCGACCTCCCCTGGTCGACCCCGCTGGAGGAGTGGCCTGCCGAGCACCTGGTGGCGCTGCCGCAGGGCATCTCTCGGCACATCGTCCGGTTCGTCCGGTTCGGCGGGTACGTGTATGCGTTCAAGGAGACCCGCGAGCGGATCGCCGAGCGGGAGTACGACCTGCTCCGGGCCCTGGAGCGGATCGACTTCCCGTCGGTCGAGGCGGTGGCGGTCGTCGCCGACCGGCAGACCGAGGACGGGGAAACTCTCGAATCGGTGCTGATCACCCGGCACCTGCAGTTCTCGCTGCCCTACCGGGCGCTCTTCTCGCACACCCTGCGGCCGGAGACGATGGGCCGGCTGCTCGACGCGCTGGCCGCCCTGATCGTCCGGATGCACCTGACCGGCTTCTTCTGGGGCGACTGCTCGCTGTCCAACACCCTGTTCCGCCGGGACGCCGGCGCGTTCGCCGCCTACCTCGTCGACGCCGAGACCGGGGCGCTGCACAACACCCTGTCCAACGGCCAGCGGGGCGAGGACCTGGAGATCGCCCAGGTGAACATCTTCGGCGAGGCGCTCGACCTCCAGGCGGCCGGGCTGCTGCACGAGTCCATCGACCCCGAGGTGGTCTGCGAGGAGGTCGTGCAGCGCTACGAGCGGCTCTGGCACGAGATCACCTACGAGCAGCAGGTCGAGCGGGAGGCCCGGCACGACATCGAGGGCCGGATCCGCCGCCTCAACGAGTTGGGCTTCGACGTGGCCGAGGTGGCCCTGTCCACCATCGCCGACGGGCGGTACCTGGTCCGGCCGAAGGTGGTCGACGCGGGCTACCACACCCGCCGGCTGCTGCGGCTGACCGGCCTGGACGCCGAGGAGAACCAGGCCCGCAGGCTCCTCAACGACCTGGACGCGTACCGGGCGGAGAGCGACCTGACCGACGAGCAGCAGGCAGCCCACCGCTGGCTGACCGAGGTGTTCGAGCCGGTGGTCCGGGCGGTGCCGGCGCACCTGCGGCGCAAGTTGGAGCCGCAGGAGCTGTTCGCGCAGATCATCGAGCACAAGTGGCTGCTGTCAGAGCGGGCCGGCCGGGACGTCGGCATGGGCCCGGCGGTGCAGTCGTTCCTGTCCGACGTGCTGGTGCACCGCCCGGACGAGCAGGCCATCCTCGGCGTCGAGGTCGACGCCCTCGGCTGAGCGACGCCGGGCCGCGCCACCCGCCGCCCTTGGTTGAGCGCCTACCGGCCGCGACGCCTGCCCGGCGCGGAACGCCCCGGGGCTCCTCGCGGGGGTAGCCAGCACGTCCAGCGGGCATGCCAAGTCGGCCCCTTTGGAGCTGCCCGCATAAACGGGGCAGCCGCAGACGGGGCCGAACCGGGCCCTGCCCGTCGGGCGTGGGCGCGTGGACGGGGCAGCTCCAAAGGGGCCGCGCATGTTCCTGCCCGTCGGGCGTGGGCGCGCGGGCGGGGCAGCTCCAAAGGGCGTGCGCCGGGTTGGGTCGGCCCCGACCCAGCGTCCCGATCAGGTGGGGCGTCACTCCAGCCAGGAGCCGCCCTTCATCACCCGGACCACGTTCAGGTCGTCGTCGAGGACGACCAGGTCGGCGCGGAGGCCAACCTGGAGCGCGCCGACCCGGTCGCCGAGGCCGATGGCCCGGGCCGGGGTGGTGGCCACCATCCGGCAGGCGTCCGCCATCGGGATTCCGGCGTGCACGGCGTGCCGCAGGGCGGCGTCCATGGTGAGGGTGCTGCCGGCGATCGCGCCGCCCCGGGTCAGCCGGGCCACCCCGTCGGCCACGGTGACGGACTGGCCGCCCAGCTCGTACTCGCCGTCGGGCATGCCGGCGGCGGCCATCGCGTCGGTGATCAGGGCGGCCCGCTCCGGGCCGGCGGTCGAGGTGGCGAAGGTGAGCATCCCGGCGTGCAGGTGTACCCCGTCGGCGACCAGCTCGCAGACCACGCTCGGGGCGTCCAGCAGGGCCACCACCGGGCCCGGCTCGCGGTGGTGCACCGGGCGCATGCCGTTGAACAGGTGGGTGCCGACACTTGCGCCGGCTGCCACCGCGGCCCGGGTCTGGTCGTACGTGGCGTCGGTGTGGCCGACCGCGGCGACCACCCGGTGCGCGGTGAGCAGCTTGATCGCCTCCAGCGCGCCGTCCCGCTCCGGGGCCAGGGTGACCATCCGGACCGCGCCGCCGCCCAGCTCGATCAGCGCGGCCAGCTCGTCGGTGGACGGGTCGCGAAGGAACTCCGGGTTCTGCGCGCCGCACCGGGCCGAGGAGAGGTACGGCCCCTCGAAGTGGACGCCGGCCAGCACGCCCTCCTCGACGAGCGGCCGGAACGCGGCGGTGGCGTCCCGCATCAGCTCGTACGGTGAGCTGACCAGGCTGGCCAGCAGCGTGGTGGTGCCGTGTCCCAGGTGGAAGGACGCCGCCTGCCGGGCGGAGTCGGCGTCGCCGGTGGTGAACGTGTGCCCGCCCCCGCCGTGGGTGTGCATGTCCACGAAACCCGGCACGATCCAGTGCCCGTCGCGCGCGGACGGATACTCGGCGACGGCGGTGATCCGGTCGCCGTCCAGCTCCACGCAGCCCTGCCGGACCACGCCGGTCGGGGTCACCACCTTGCCGTTCACCCGAAGCGCCATCACTTCTCCAGACTGTCGAGGGCGAGCAGGGCGGCGCCGAGGCAGCCGGCCTCGTCGCCGAGGGCCGCCGCGACGAGACGCGGCTCCCGGTGGAATGTCATCCGCTCGTGCAGCGCCGCGCGCAGCGGGTCGAACAGGAGGGGCCCGGCCTGGGCCAGGCCGCCGCCCACCACGACAGTCTCCACGTCGAACAGGGACTGGCCGGTGGCCAGGCCGTCGGCCAGCGCCTCGACGGCCTCCGCCCAGACCCGGGTCGCCGCAGGCTCGCCTGCTGCGGCCCGGTCGGCCACCTCGGCAGCGGTCGCGGGGACGCCGGTCAGCTCGGCGTACCGGCGGGCGATCGCCGAGGCCGAGGCGACCGCCTCCAGGCAGCCGCGCCGGCCGCAGCCGCAGCGCGGGCCGCCGGGGCGGACCAGGATGTGGCCGATCTCCCCGGCGGCGCCGTGCGCGCCGGTGGCGGCCGACCCGTCGACCACGTGCGCGGCGGCGATGCCGGTGCCGATCGCCACGAACAGCACGTGCCCGGTGCCCCGGCCCGCGCCGAGCCGGGCCTCGGCCAGGCCACCGGCGCGCACGTCGTGGCCGAGCGCCATGGGCAGCCCGAGCCGCGCCACCGCCAGGTCCCGCAGCGGTACGTCCCGGAAGCCGACGTTCGCCGACCACACCGCCACCCCGGCGGCCTCGTCGACGACGCCGGGGACGGCGACGCCGAGCGCGACCGGCTCGAACCCGTCGGCCCGCGCCTTGCCGGCCAACCCCTCGGCGACGTCCAGGATGGTGTCGACCACCGCGCCCGGGCCCCGGCCCGCGTCGGTGGGGTGGCGCTCGGCGCGCAGGGCGCCGCCGTCCCGGCCGACCAGGGCGCACTTCATCCCGGTACCGCCCACGTCCAGCGCGACGACGACGTCGACTGGGCTCACGTGAGCACCACGGAGCGGCTCAGGTGCCGGGGCGCGTCCGGGTCGAGGCCGCGGCTGGTGGCCAGGGCGACGGCGAAGCGTTGGGCGAGGATCAGGTCGGCCATCGGGTCGACCGGGGTGCGCCCGGCCGCCCAGCTCGTGAGCACGGTGTGGCAGCCGTGGGTGCGGCTGTGCACGAAGGCGGCCCCGGTGGCTGCGACGTCCTCGGCCAGCCCTTCGGGGATGTCGCCGAACGCCCAGACCAGCCGGCCCGGGGCGGCGATCGAGATCGGGCCGTGCCGGTAGTCCATGGCCGGGTACGCCTCGGCCCAGAAGGTGGCCGTCTCGCGGCACTTCAGCGCGGCCTCCTGGGCCAGGCCGACCGTCCAGCCCCGGCCGAGGAAGGTGACCTGCTCGACCTGGGCCGGGTCGATCGGCAGCGGGGCCCGGACGGTGACCTCGGCATCGGCGGAGAGCGCGGCGAGGTTGTGGCCGAGGTGGGCGCGGAGCAGGGCCAGCGCGGTGGTCGCGAACCGGGTCTGCACGACCGAGCGTTCGTCGGCGAACGGCATGGTGATGGCGGCGGAGGCGAACTCGACGGCCGGGGAGCCGGGGTCGCCGACGATGACGGTGGTGGGGAGTCGGCCGCGCAGCGCGGCGAGCAACTCCAGCACCTCGGTGGTGGTGCCGGAGCGGGTGATGGCGATCAGCCGGTCGTAGCGGCGGCCGGACGGGAACTCGGACGCCTGGAAGGCGTCGGTCTCGCCGTGGCCGGCGGCCTCACGCAGCCCGGCGTACGCCGTCGCCATGAACCACGACGTGCCGCAGCCGACGATGGCGACCCGCTCCCCGGGGCGCGGCAGGTGCTCGGTGACCGTGGGGGCCAGCAGCGCAGCCTCCCGCCAACAGTCGGGCTGACTCGCGATCTCCGCGTGGACGAACGCCATGAGAACTCCTCACCGGGCGGCCGTGCGCAATACGGCGCAATATGGCCGTCTTTCGCGCGTTATTCTGCGCGAGACATCGCGACCCTGGCAACCGGCTGCCCGATCGCGCAGAGCGAAGTTTTGCGCCTACGTAGTTTCGCGCACTACTGTGCACGCAATCAATCACCCTTCGTGCAGAATCGGTGGAGGCACCCGCGGTGGACCGGTACGCCCGATGGAACGCGCTGCTGGAGATGCTCACTGACAACGGCCGGGTGAGCGTCGAGGATGCCGCGGGGCGGCTGGACGTCTCCCAGGCCACCATCCGGCGCGACTTCGACCAGCTCGCCCAGCAGCAGATGATCACCCGGACCCGGGGTGGCGCGGTGGCCAACGGCGTCTCCTACGACCTGCCGCTGCGCTACAAGACCGCCAAGCACTCGGCCGAGAAGCAGCGGATCGGCGCCGCCGCCGCCGCGCTGGTCTCCCCGGGCACCGTGGTCGGCCTCAACGGCGGCACCACCAGCACGGAGGTGGCCCGGGCGCTGGCCGTTCGGCCGGACCTGAACACCAACGCCGAGGGCGCCCAGCTCACCGTGGTCACCAACGCGCTCAACATCGCCAACGAGCTGCTGGTCCGGTCCCGGATGAAGGTGGTGGTGGCCGGCGGGGTGGTCCGCCCCAAGTCGTTCGAGCTGGTCGGCCCGCTGGGCGGGGCGCTGCTGCGCGAGGTCACCCTGGACGTGGCCCTGCTCGGGGTGGACGCGATCGACCCGCAGCTCGGCGCCGCAGCCCACCACGAGGGCGAGGCGGCGATGAACAACCTGATGGTGGCCCGGGCGAAGCGGGTGGTGATCATCGCGGACTCGTCCAAGCTGGGCGGGCACGCGTTCGCCCGGATCTGCCCGGTCGACCGGGTGGAGACGCTGGTGACCGACTCCGGCGCGGATGCCGGGTTGGTCGAGGCGTTCCGGGCGGCGGGCGTGCACGTGATCTGCGCCTGAGCGGCCGACACGCCGAACTGCATACCGGGTATTGCGGGCCGGTGTATACCGCGTATGGTGTGCCTCGTCACCTGCAGCTATCGGGGGAGGCGCAGCTTTGCCTGCTGTCCTGGAAATAGAAGGTCTACGTAAGACGTACAAGAGCCGACGCCGGGGCGTGCGACATGCCCTGGACGGCTTCGACATGCTGGTCGAGCAAGGCCAGGTGCACGGCTTCCTCGGCCCCAACGGGTCGGGGAAGACCACCACCCTGCGTACCCTGCTCGGTTTGATCCGGCCCAACGGCGGCCGGATGGCGATCCTCGGTCAGGAGGTGCCGGCCGCGCTGTCCGCCGTGGTTGGCCAGGTCGGCGCGATCGTGGAGAGCCCGCAGTTCTTCCCGCACTTCTCCGCCCGCGACACGCTGTCGCTGCTCGCCGGGGCCGGCGAGGTGCCGCAGAACCGGGTCGACGAGGTGCTGGAACTGGTCGGCCTGCGGGACCGCGCCGGCGAGCGGGTCAAGACGTACTCGCTGGGCATGAAGCAGCGGCTCGCGGTCGCCTCGGCCCTGCTCAAGAAGCCGAAGCTGCTGATCCTGGACGAGCCGGCCAACGGCCTCGACCCGGGCGGCATCCGGGAGATGCGCACCCTCACGCGCGATCTGGCCGCCTCGGGGATGACCGTGGTGCTGTCCAGCCACATCCTCGGCGAGATCCAGCTCATCTGCGACTCGGTCACCATCATCTCGCTCGGCCGACGGGTCGCGTTCGGCCCGGTCGACGAGGTGCTCGCCGAGCACTCCGGCGGCGCGGTGCGGGTCCGCCTGGAGGCGGCCACCGACCTGCCGAGGGCAGCCGACGCGCTGACCCGGGCGGGCGTGGCAGTGACTGCCCAGCCCGACCACCTGATGCTCGCCGGGGTCGACAAGCCGGCCATGGTGAGCCGGCTGCTCGCCGAGCAGGGCCTCTACGTCAGCGAGTTGGCCCCGGTCACGGTCGACCTGGAGAGCGTCTTCCTGGAGCTGACCGCGACCGCCCCCGTGCCGGGGCAGCACCGCCAGGTCGACGAGTCCACGAAGGTCGGCGGCGCGGGTCAGCCCGGCGCCGTCGGAGGAGGTTGGGGCGCATGAGCCTCTATCGCACGGAACTGCGCCGGCTGGGCAAGCGGCGCTTCACCCGCTGGGCGACGCTGCTCGGCCTGCTGGTCCTCGGGGCGGTGCTCGTCGGGGTCTTCTTCACCAACCAGAAGATCGGCACCGAGCAGCAGGCCGCCGCGCAGCGCCAGGCCGAGCAGCAGTACCAGGAGCAGGCGCGCTGGGCCGAGCAGGAACGGGCGGCCTGCGTACAGGCCAAGGCGTCCGGCCAGGAGCAGTCGGAGGGCCGGTACCCGCAGGACTGCGCGATGATCGAGGGTCCGCCGCGGGAGAGCATCCAGGCGGAGTGGTTCCTGCCGTCGACGTTCGACTTCCGCGGCAGCTTCGAGGAAATGATCGTCACGTTCACCGCGATCCTGGCGGTGATCGGGTTCGTGGTCGGTGCCTCCTTCGTCGGCGCCGAGTGGAGCTCCGGCGGGATGATGAACCTGCTGCTCTGGCGGCCCCGGCGGCTCACCGTGCTGCTGACCAAGCTGGCGGCGCTGCTGACCGGGCTGGTCGCCCTGACCGTGGCCGCCGCGGCGGTCTGGACCGCCGGGTTCTGGCTGGTCGGCACGCTGCGCGGCAGCACCGCGAAGATGACCGGCGGGACGTGGCAGTCGTTCGCGCTGACCGGGCTGCGCGGGCTGGTGCTGATCGTGGTCGCGGCGACCATCGGGTTCGCGCTCGCCTCGCTCGGCCGGCACACCGCGATGGCCCTCGGCGGGGCGATCGGGATCGCCGTGGTCGGCCAGTTCGGCGTCGGCATCCTGCTGTCGATGGCCGGGACCCGGTTCATCGAGGCGTGGCTGCTGCCGACGTACGGGTTGGCCTGGATGCAGAAGAAGGTCACCCTGGAGAACTACGAGGCCTGCAACGCCACCTACTACGGGGAGTGCAAGCCGGACACCCTCGACCTGACCTGGCAGCACGCCTCGATCCTGCTCGCCGTCGGGCTGGTGGCCGCCCTCGGGGCGGCGCTGGTCACCATGCGCCGCCGCGACATCGCCTGACCTGCGGCGCTTCCGTCACACCGGCCGGCCCGGGCCGCACCGCTCGTCCGATGCGGCCCGGGCCGGCCCTGGTTAGGCTGGGGATCCCCCGGTCGGCACGCCACTGCCGGCCTCTCGCCCGCCCGCGTGAGGAGCGCCATGCCGCCTGCCGACGCCTCCCCGGCCGCCACCGCCCGGTCCGAGCCGTCGGGCACCGACGTCCGGGAGGGCATGACCGTCCCCCCACCCCGCTCCGCGCCCAAGTCGGCCACTTCCACCCCGGCGTCCCCGCCGCCCGGCGTCCCCGCGACCCTTCGCCACGACGCCCCCGACCCGGCGGCCATAGCCCCGGCGGAGTCCACCGACGGGGCCGACGACGCGGGTACGGCTGGCCCGGTCGCGGCCCCCGCCGCCGGTCTGACCGAGCGGGAGCTGCGCGTCCTCGCCTTCGAACAGCAGTGGTGGCGGCACGCCGGAGCCAAGGAACAGGCGATCCGGGACACCTTCGGGCTCTCCGCGACGCGCTACTACCAACTGCTCAACGGGCTGCTGGACAACCCGGCCGCGCTGGCCGCCGAGCCGGTGCTGGTCGGCCGGCTGCGCCGGCTGCGCTCCTCGCGGGCCCGCAACCGACGGCGCTGAGCTGCGCGGCCCGCACCGGTGTCGGCCGCCCGCCGGCACTCCACCCGCTCAGTGTTTCTCGTAGCTGCGCAGCCCGTTGCCGATGGCGAAGAACGTCGGGGCCCACTCGCCGATGAAGATGCCCCAGCGGTCCGCCCGCGCCACGCCCGCCCGTTCCAGGTGCTTGGACATGAACCAACTGGTGAACGACAGGCCGATACTGACGAACCCGGCCAGGTAGGCGTGCTCCGCCTTGATGCCCGACTGATGCAACCGTGCCAACATGCGATCCCCCTGTCGTCGTCGAACGGCTCCCGAGTCGCTGGCCCCGGCGTGTGCCGCGTCGGGCCGCTCCGGTAGTCAACCACTTCTGACGCTACCGTCAGTAACTGCGGCATAATGCAAAGTGGTGAGAATGGTCGGTCGTCGGCCCCGTGATCGGCATGTCTCCTGCGGCGTGGGGTAGCCGGCCCGGCGACGGAGGGAGCGCGGTGATGGCGGCGGCAAACGGGGGCGTACCGCGCGGGGACGCCCGGCCCGCTCGGGCGACGGAGACGGTGACCGCGCCCGGCACCCGGGCCGCCTCGACTGGCCCGATGATGCAGGTACGGTCGGCGTCCGCCCCGGCGCCCGGCCGGGCGGTCAACGAGGATCTGGTCTTCCGGTTCGGCCCACTGGTCGGGGTGCTGGACGGCGCGACCGTGCCGGACGGCTTCGACACCGGCTGCCGGCACGGTCCCGCCTGGTACGTCCGGCACCTCGCCGCCCGGATCGGGCTGGCCGTCGCGGCCCGCCCGGCGGCCACGCTGATGAGCAGCCTCGCGGCGGCGATCCTCGCGGTTCGGTCGGACCACGGCGGCGGGTGCGACCTGGACCACCCCGGCACGCCCTCGTCCACGATCTGCCTGCTCCGGGGGAGCGGCGACGAGGTGGACTGGCTGGTGCTCTGCGACAGCCCACTGGTGCTCGACACCGGCGACCGGGTCGACGTGGTCGCCGACGACCGGCTGGAGACCGCGATGGCCGACCTGCGCCGGATGGCGGCGGAGTTGCCCGGCGACGGTGACCGGGCCGCCTGGTTCCGGCGGGCCGTGGGACTGCAACGGGGTCGGATGAACCGGACGCACGGCTACTGGGTCGCCGCCGCCGACCCCGACGCCGCGTACCACGCGGTCACCGGCACGGCCTCGTTGCGCGGGCCCGATGCGGTGCGCCGGGCGGTCCTGCTCAGCGACGGCGCGTCCAGTTCGGTCGAGCAGTTCGGGCTGTTCGACTGGGCGGGGCTGGTCAACCTGGTGACCGCCGAAGGGCCGGGCGCGCTGATCGACCGGGTCCGGTCCGCGGAGCGCGACCTGCCGGAGCGGCTGCGCCGGCACAAGCGCACCGACGACGCCTCGGTCGTCCTCTGCGAGTTCGACCCGGTGTGACGCCGGCCGCCGCCACGGCCGACCGGCTCATGTCCGCCGTCGCAGCGGTGGCGCTGGGGGAAAGGGTGGACTCGGACGGGCTTCGGCCGGCAGACTGCGGCACGTGACAGGTGTGGTCCGGTTGGAGCCGGTGGACGAGCGGAACCTGGAGCCGTTGCTCTCGGTGGCGGTCGCCGAGGCCGAGCCGGACGACGTGATGCCCCCGGTCGACGCGCCGGCAGGCTGGTCGCACGCGCGCCGGGAGGCGTTCCGCGACTACTACCGCACGGGCTTCGCGGGGCTCGACGGCCGGGCCGGCACCCGGATGTACGCCGTCCTCGTGGGCGGTGAGGTGATGGGGATGATCCGGATGACCCGCTGCCCGGCGCCAGGCACGGTCGAGACCGGCCTCTGGCTCGGCCGGTCCGCCCGGGGGCAGGGCGTGGGTGCTGCCGCCCTGCGCGAGCTGCTCAACCTCGCGGCGGCGGCCGGGATGCGTACCGTCGTGGCGGAGACCACCCGGAAGAACGCCGGGGCACTCTCGGTGCTGGGCAGGTGTGGCGCCACCCTGGTCGAGGACGGCGACGCGGTTCGCGCCGAGATATCCCTCGACGCCACCCCGCCCGCCCTCTGACGGGCAGCGGGCTGCCGTCGAGGCCGCTGTGGCGGTGCACGAGGCGCTCGCCGGGTACGCCGTGGCCGCCCATCGGCACGCCGCACAGGACCGGCGGCTCTCCGGCGCGCCCACCGCGATGGTGCTCAACGGGGCTTACCTGGTGGAGCCGGTGGCGCCCGGCGGGTTCACCGCCCTGGTGGCGGGGCTCGCCGGCCGCCATCCCGAGGTACGTCTGGAGCTGACCGGGCCCTGGCCGGCGTACTCGTTCGCGGAGCAGCGGCCGCCGGAGCCGGCGCGGACGCTCCGGGAGCCGGCGCGCTGACCAGCGCGCCCGATCGCGTCGGTCAGCGCGCCGCCCTGGCCTCCGCGTATGCCGCCAGCCAGGCGACCTGGTCGGGGTCGAGGGACGGCCGGACCCGCCGTCGCGCGGACTCGACGTGCCCGGCGGTGATTGTCGACGCGGTCATCGACTCCCGCATCGCGGCGAGCGCGGCCTCCCGGACCAGCGCCGCGCAGTCGGCAGCCGAGAAGCCGTCCAGCCCGTCGGCGAGCGCGGCGAGGTCGACGTCGTCGGCCAGCGGGACGTTGCGGGCGGCGGCGCGCAGGATCTCCGCCCGGCCCGCCCCGTCCGGCGGGGGCACGTACACCAGCCGCTCCAGCCGGCCGGGCCGCAGCAGGGCCGGGTCCACCAGGTCGGGGCGGTTGGTCGCGCCGACCACCACCACGTTGCGCAGCGACTCCACCCCGTCCAGCTCGGTGAGCAGGGCGGCGACCACCCGGTCGGTGGTGCCCCCGTCGCTGGCCTGCCCGCGAACCGGGGCGAGCGCGTCCACCTCGTCGAGGAACACCAGCGTCGGGGCGGCCTCCCGGGCCCGGCGGAACAGCTCCCGGACCGCCCGCTCGCTCTCGCCGACCCACTTCGACAGCAGCTCCGCGCCCTTCACCGAGAGCACGTTCGCCCGGCCCGACCCGGCCAGCGCCGTGACCAGGTACGTCTTGCCGCAGCCGGGCGGCCCGTAGAGCAGCACCCCGCGCGGCGGCTGCACCCCGAGCCGGGCGAAGGTGTCCGGGTAGGTCAGCGGCCAGAGCACCGACTCGGTCAGCGTCTCCTTGACCTCGGCCATGTCCCCCACGTCGTCGAGGGTGACGTTGGCCAGCTCCAGGGTGGACCCGGCCATCGTGGTCGGCCGGACCACCTCCAGGGCGGCGGTGAAGTCGGTCATCGCCACTGTCGGCGACTCGGCCGACTTCTGCCGCAGAGCAGCCCGCACCCCGGCCTCCCGGACCAGCGCGGCCAGGTCGGCGGCGACGAACCCCGGGGTACGCCCGGCGACCTCGTCGAGCCGGACATCCCCGGCCAGCGGCACCTGTCGGGTCAGCACGGTGAGCTGCTCCCGGCGCAGTGCCTGGTCGGGCAGGGGGACGGTGATCCGTAGCGAGAGCAGGTCCGGCGCGCGCAGCGCGGGGTCGACCGCCTCGGGACGGCTGGTCGTGCAGACCACCGCCGTCCCGGCCCGGACGGTCTCGGCGAGCAGCTGCCGGAAGACGGTGGACAGCGGTCCGGGGTTCTCGGCGGGGGCGAGCGCCTCCACGTCGGTGACCAGCAGCACGGCCGGGCCGTTTCCGCGTACCTCGTCGGCGGTGGCGCGCAGCCGTCGCGCCGCCGCGTCGTTGGTGAGCGCCGCCAGCTCGGGGGCCCAGAGCGGTCGGACGGTCGCGCCCACCCGGGCGGCGACGGCCCGGACCAGCGCGGACTTGCCCGACCCGGCGGGCCCTGCGACCAGCACCCCGAGCGACACGGCGGTGCTCAGCCGGCCCAGCACCTCCCGGTGGTGGAACCCGAGGTCGAGCAGCTCGGTCAACTCCTCGGCCTGGGCCCGCAGCCCGGGCAGCTCGTCCACGCCGGGTGCGTCCTCGGTCCCGCCCGCGTCGTCGGGCCGGTCGGCCGGCTCGTCGGTCCCGTCGGCCCGGTCGGCCGAGGCGTCGGCCCGGCCGGCCCGGTCGGCCGTACCGCCGTCCGGCCCGGTGCCGGGCCGGGCCGCGCCGGGCCGGCCGCCGGTCCGGGTGGTCTGGCCGTGCTCCCAGCCGACCACCGTGTCCATGGTGACCAGCGCCCCGAAGCCGGGCTCGGCGGCGGTCACGGTGAGCAGGGTGCTGGTCCAGGCGTACCCGACCGTGTTGGAGAGGCTGCGCCGGGCTGCCTCGACGAGAGTGCGTACGGAGGCGTCCGGCAGCACGTCCTGGGGCAGCAGGGAGACGTCGTCCCCGGCGGTCACCACCTTGCCGAGCAGGGCGAGCCGCAGCATCTCCGGGGAGACGGCGGCGACCACCTGGACCGGCCCGGCCAGGGTCACCCGGCGGGCGGGGACCACCGGCGCCCGGCTCACCGTCACCTGCCCGCCGTCGCGGATGCCGAGGTTGCCCAGCAGCAGATCGTCGGCGTAGAGCAGGGCGGTGCTCGCGGCCGGCCCGGCCGGGGCGACGATGCCGGCGGTCACCCGCTGCCCGGCCAGCCGGACCGGGTCGCCGGGCCGCAGCGCCAGTGCGGTCAGCACCTCCGGGTGCAGCCGGACAACGCCGCGCCGGGCGTCCAGCGCGGCGGGGCGCAGGCTGGCGGTGAGGGTCAGGTCAGGTGCGGCCATCGCCCGAGGGTAGCCGCCGGGCAAGGAAGACCCCGCACAAGCGCCGCCGAGCGGGCCGGACCGCCCCGCGCTGTCGCCCACACGTTCGTGGCCCGTCGGTGTCGGCCGTCGGATGAGAGCGGTGGGGTTCAGGGCGGTGGAGTCAGGGGCGGTCGCCGAGGCCACCGAACAGGGACTGGTCGCGCCGGATCAGCTCCGCAAGCCGGGCCGTCGGGTCCGCCGTGAGCTGGTCCGGGTTGGGCACCCACGCCGGCACGGTCCTTACCGACAGCGGCCAGACCGGCGGCGGGACGGTGGCCGCCTCCGCACCGACCGTCACTTGCCCGCCCGACCAGCCGACCCGCAGCGGGTACGCCTGCCCGTCGTGCTCCACCCGGACCGTGACCGTCACGCCGGGGTGCGTCGCCACCACCCGGGCGACCGCCTCGGCGACCTCCGCCACCGGATCCCGCCCGACGGACGCGTCCATCGTGCCGCCGGCAGTCCCTACCCCGCCGCCCACCGTGCCGCCCGTCGTGCCGCCCACCCCGCCGCCCACCGTGCCGCCCGTCGTGCCGCCCACCCCGCCGCCCGTCGTGCCGCCGGCAGTCCCTACCCCGCCGCCCACCGTGCCGCCCGTCGTGCCGCCCACCCCGCCGCCCGTCGTGCCGCCGGCAGTCCCTACCCCGCCGCCCACCGTGCCGCCCGTCGTGCCGCCCACCCCGCCGCCCGTCGTGCCGGCCGTAGGGCCGGCTGGCAGGGCGCGGAGGGTCCCTGCCCGGCCCGGCGGGCCGGCCAGCCGGTCCGCGTCCCCGCCCACCCGGTCCGGCGGGGTGCCGGTCGCCGCCCCGCTCGGGCCGACGTCACCCCCCTCCGGGGGAACCGGGACGGGGTCGCTCGCCGGCCGGCTCGGGACGGTTGCCCCGCCCGGCCGGCCCCGCCCGGCGTCGCTTCCCGGCGGCACCCCTTCGGCATCGGCGGCGGACGGGGCTGCCGCCTTCCGGCCGGGCTCCTCGGCCGGCTCGGCGCCCCGCCGCCGGAGTGCCTCCTCGCGTCGGGCCAGCCGGGCGAGTGTCTCGTCCAGGTCACCTCTCATGTCGCCATCCCTTCCGGTGAATCGGATCCCGAGGCAGGGCTCGTTCAGTCCCGTCCCTCCCGGGTGGCCCGGTCCAGCGCCCGGTCCAGGACGACCAGCAGGGCGTCCCGCACCGAGAGCCGGTCCCGGGCGTCGAACCGGATCAGGGGCACCTGATCGCCGATGGCCAGGGCCCACCGGATCGAGGTGAGGTCCAGGGCCAGCCGGCCGTCGAAGGCGTTCACCCCGACCACGAACGGCAGCCCGGCCCGCTCGAAGAAGTCGATCGCCGGATAGCAGTCGTCCAGCCGGGTGCTGTCCACCACGACCAGCGCGCCCAGCGCTCCCCGGGCCAGGTCGTCCCACATGAATCCGAACCGGGCCTGGCCGGGGGTGCCGAAGAGGTAGAGCTTGAGGCTGCGGTCGATGGTCACGCAGCCGAAATCCATCGCCACCGTGGTGGTGGTCTTGCCGGACCGACCGCCCGGGTCGTCGATGCCGATCCCGACGCTGGTCATCTCCGCCTCGGTGGTCAGCGGCGTGATCTCGGAGATGGCCCCGACCGTGGTGGTCTTGCCGACCCCGAACCCGCCAGCAATGAGGATCTTGACCGGGATCGGTGGGGCGACCCGGCCCGGACCGCGGTCCGGCGCGGCGTGCTGCGGCCCGGCCGGCGGCCGGTACGGCGGCGGCGGAGCTGTCGGCGGTGGAACCGGCGACGGTGGGGCCGGCGGAGTGGCCCGTCCGGTGGCCGGCGCGGTGCCCGCCGGAGTGCCGTAGCGGGTGGTGGCGCTGTTGGCGGCGAGCCCGCCGAGCGGGGCCGCCGGCCATTCAGGAGATCGCACGGAGTCCATCAATCACTCGCAGGATGAGGTCGGGGTCAAGGGCGTCCTCGGCCGTGCCGACGTGCACGTCGAGGTGGCCGGCGCCCCGCAGGTCGCCGACCAGGACCCGGGTGACGCCGAAGTGCATGCGGGTCCGGGCCGAGATCTCGGCGACCGAGATCGGCTCGCCGCAGAGCGCGATGATCGCCTGGAGCTCCGGGGCGAGCCGGGACGCGGGTGTGACGTTCCACCCGCCGGCCTCGGCCCGGGCGGTCACCTGGGTCTCCAGTCCGATCGCCGGGTCCGCCCCGGCCACCCGGCCGGCGGTCAGCACGAACGGGCGCGGGCCGGCCGGCCGCTCCGGCTCGGGGACAGCCGGCGCGCCAGGGACGCCGTCCGGCCCGCCGTCGCCGCCCGGGGACGACGCCCGCAGGTAGGGCCGGATCCGGACCGTGGGCTCCGGACCCGGCCCGGTGCCGGCGGCGTCCGAACTCACTGCTGGACGGCGTTCTTCAGCTCGACGATCAGTCGTGGGGTGAGGGCGCCGCCGGCCCGCCCGGCGAAGAGGGTCATCTCGTACGCCACGGTGCCGAGGTTCGCTGACCGGTCGGCGACGACCCCGAGTACGGATCCGCTGCTGATCGCGCTGATCAACAGGTAGCCGTCGGTCATGTCGACGATCACCCGGTTCAGCCCGCCGAGGGCGTACCAGCTCGCCGCGCCGCCGGCGAGGCTCGTCATGCCGGAGACCACGGCGGCGAGGCGTTCGGCGTTCGACCGGTCCTTGATCGCCGACATGGCCATCAGCAGCCCGTCGGAGGAGACCGCGATCGCCTCCATCACCCCGGCGGTGCTGGAGGTGAAGGAGTCCAGCAGCCAGTTGAACGTCCGGGCCTCGGGGCTGAGGTCCCCGGCGCCGGGGTGGTTCTGGTGCTCGACGTTGTCGTGCAGGAACGGGCTGGTCACCGTGTTGATCCCTCTTCATGGCGGCGGGCTGGACAGACTTCGCGCAGAGCACGGGCGACGCCCGCCTCGAACTGGTTGATCAGGTCCCGCACCTCGGCCGGGTCGCCGGGGTCGGAGACCGGCAGGGGTCGGGGCGGCGAGACGGTCAGGTTGGCGCCGGGGACCCGCCGGCTCAGCCGGGGCGAAACCGGCGGCTTGTTCGCCGCGGCCGGGTCGCCGGTCGGGGCCCGCAGCCCCGCCCGGCGTACCCCGGCCTCGAACTCCTCGACCAGGGCGCGGGCGGCGGCCGGATCGGCGGTGGACCCGTCCACCGGGCCGGCCACCGGCCCGGTGCGGGGCAGGCTCGCCCCGGGGATGCGCTGCCGGATGCCCGAGCCGCCGCGCAGGGCGCCGGCCACCGACCCACCCGACCCGGCGACCGGAGGGGCCGACCCGGTGCCCGCCCCCGCCCGGGGCGTCGGCCAGGTCGGCGGCCCGATCTGCGGAGCGGTCGGCGGGCCGGGTGGGTCGCCGGGCCTGCCGAACAGCGGCCAGGAGGGGAAGGAGGTGCCCCGGGTCCGCACGGGCAGCGGCGGCGCGGCGGCGGGGCCGGCCCCGCCGACCGCCGCGCCGTCACGGGGCGGCCGGGCCGCGCCGGAGGCCGCCGGGGGAGCGGCGGCATCGGACACGACCGGCGTGACGTCGGCGGTCGGCGGGGTGATCACGGGTGGCGGCGGGCCGGCGGCGGGAGCTCCGGTCCGGTCCGGCCCGGCGGCCCCGGCGACCAGGGCCCCGGTGCCGGCCCCGAAGGCGTTCCAGGGCTGTCCGGACTCCATGGACCGGGTGGCCCGGCTGAGCAGCTCGGGGTCGAACCCGGGCGACGCCGTCGGGTCGAGCGGGTCGGCCCCGACCGTCGGGTGGGGCGACGCGGCCACGGCGGCCAGGGCCCGCCTGGGGCCGATCGGCTCCGGCCGGGCGGGGGTGGTCCGCCGGTCCCGGTCCGGCACCGACGCCCGGGCCACGTTGGCCCCCGCCCGGTCGGCCGGCGGTACGACCAGCAGCGCCGACGGGATCTCCAGCCGGGCGGTGACCCCGCCGACAGCGGTCGGGACGAGGTCCACGGTCCAGCCGTGCCGGCGGGCCAGCCGGCCCACCACGAACAGGCCGAGCACCTCGGTCGGGGCGAGGTCGAGCCGCTCCCGGCGGGTGAACCGGGCGTTCGCCTCGGCCAGCCGCTCCTCGGTCATCCCGATGCCCCGGTCCACCACCGACAGCCGGACCCCGCCCTCGGTCGGCGCGGCGGTGACCGTAACCCGGGTGTGTGGCGGGGAGAAGACGGTGGCGTTCTCCATCAGCTCCGCCGCCGCCAGCACCAGGTCGCCGACGATCGCCGGTGCCGCGGACACGCCGGGCGGGACCTGCACGTCGACCCGGGTGTAGTCCTCGATCTCGCCGAGGGCGAGGCGCACCGCGTCGGCCAGCGGCACCGGGGCGACGTGCCCGTCGGCGTCGGTCGACCCGGAGAGCACGACGAGGCTGCCGGCGTTGCGGCGTAGCCGGCTGGAGACGTGGTCGAGGCGGTACAGGTGCTCCAGCCGGGTCGGGTCGGTCTCCTGCCGTTCCAGCTGGTCGATGAGCGCGAGCTGCCGGCCCACCAGGTTCTGTGTGCGGCGGCCCACGTGCCCGAACATCTGCGCCACGTTGCGCCGCCCGGCGACCTGCCGCTCCACCAGCCGCGCGGCGGTGGTCTGCACCCGCTCGAACGCGCGGGCCAGGTCGCCGACCTCGTCCCGCCCCCGGACGTCGACCGGGTCGAGGCGGATCGGCGGGACGCTCTCGATCTCGTCGTCGGCGATCCGGACCAGTTCGGCTTCGGCGGCCCGGGCGACCCGATCGGCGCTGTGGGTGAGCCGGGTCAGCGGGCGGGCCACCGTCCGGGCCACCGCCACGCTGAGCAGCACCACGACCAGCAGGATGGCGAACGCCGCATCGCCGACCAGCCAGGCGGCGACGAGCGCCCGCTGCTGTTCGGCCCGTACCTGCGTGGTGACGTCCGCGATGATCTTCTTCTCGACGAACTGGCCGAGGGTGATCATCGAGCGGACCGACGGGAAGAGCGTGTCCAGCGGGATCATGGAGATCGCGGCGACGGGGTCCCGCACGCTGTGGGCGAGGAACGCCGGGCTGGTCCGGGCGGCCACCGCCGCGTCGTCGAGCAGGGCCAGCTGGTGCTGCTCCGGGGTGATCAGGTTGCGGAACCGCTCGTTGTTCACGTTCAGCTTGGCCATGCAGGCGAGGTAGCTGGCGGAGACCTGCGGGTCGCCGGTGGCCCGGACCAGGACGATCAGGGTGGCGCACGCCCCGATCCACTCGTCGGCGCGCAGCAACGCGTCCAAGGCCAGCACCTGCTGGCCGATCGTGGTGGTGGTGTCGACCTGCCAGGGCAGCCGCAGCGACTCGATCAGCGTCATGGAGACCGGGCCGAAGGTCTCCATGACCTGCGTGGGGGTGGCCCGGCCGGCCAGCACGGCGGTACGCAGGTCGGCCAGCCGCCGCACCCCGTCCAGGGCGGTGGCGACCCGGGCGGGGAGCTGGTCGCCCAGTTCGGCGCGCAGGTCGGCGACCCGGTCGTCCACGGTGGCCGACGCCTGGATCAGCTCGGTGCGGGTGACCCGGCCGAGCAGCAGCCCGACCGAGAGCAGGCGCTCCTGCTGGATGCCCTGCACCAGCGTGCCGACCCGGTTGGCCACCCGGACGCTCTCGGCGGTGTCCGCGGCCCGCCCGGCGGCGGCGATCCGGTCGAACACCACCGGCACGGCGAGCCCGACCATGCTGAGCAGCGGAATGATCACCAGCAGGGCGAGCTTGCCCCGGATGCGGAGCCTACCGAGCAGCATCGAAGGGCCCCCACCGTGCGGTGCCGGCGGCGCGGCCTCGCCCTGCCGGCTGGAGCGTCCGGGGCTCGGCCGGGGCGAGCGTGCCGAGCGGGGCGGGCCCCCGGGGCTCGCCCGGCGGCTCCCAGCCGGTGCCACCCGGCGACGCGCCGGCGTCCTCGTCGGCCCGGTGCTCCCCGACGGCCCGACGGCGGGCCCGACGGTACGCGGCGACCAGCATCGCCGCGAGCGCGGCGACCAGCAGGACGGCTGCCCCGAGAGCCGCCCCGGCCAGCCACCGCTCCCGGTCGAGCCGGTCGACCCGTTCCCGCAGCAGCACGTCCAGCTCGTCGAGGATGACCGGCTGGAGCTGCCTGGCGGCGCTCTGCGCGTTGTTCCGGGCGGCGGTCAGTTCGGTCAGCCCGCCCAGCCCCGGGGCATCCTCGGTGCCGGCCTGGCCGGTCGGGGCGGAGAGCGCGGCGAGCCGCTCGACGGCCCGCTGGTAGTTGTCGAGCGGGGTGAGCACGTTGGCGCCGAGTTTGGTGCTCTCCGTGCTGTCGACCGCCGCGCGCAGGTCGGTGACCAGGTCGGTGGCGGGAGTGAGGGCGGCCACCCGCAGGCCGGCCAGCTCGGGCCCGGTGCGGATCCGCTCGGCGGTGGGGCGGCGGGCGGCGAGGGTGGCCAGGTCGGCGAGGCGGCCGGCGGTCACGAGCGCCTCGGGCAGCTCCTCGCTGACGGCGTCCTGGAGGAAGAACGAGTCCGACTGCGGGTCCCGCATCAGCCCGGAACCCTCCCGCACCTTGCGGTGCAGGGCCAGCAGCAGGTCGGTGACCTCGCCGTACGCGACGAAGGCTGCCTCCGGATCGGTCAGCGCCCGGTCGGGCAGCGCCTCCAGCTTGGCCCGGAGCCCGGTCCACCGGTCGTGGGTGCGTAGCTGGTCGCCGATGCGGGTGTCCACCGAGGCGGCGTCCTGCACCGCCCGGTTCAGCGCATCGCGGGACGCGGTCCGCCCGGCGACGGCCGCTGACTGGGCGTCGACCAGGGCCAGGGTGACGGGGCCGAGGGCCCGCAGGTACTCCACGCCCATCCGCTCACGGACCGCCAGCCCCCGGTCGTCGTCGGTGAGCCGCCGCTGCTGGGCGAAGAGGAACGCCACCGGCACGAGCAGTGCCACGACGAGCAGCAGCGGCAGCACGCGACCCGGGAGGGCAGGCCGTCGGGGGACCCGCTCCGCAGGGACGGTCATGGATGGCTCCTCCGGCGACGGCGGGGGACGGGCAGGTGTCGGGGGTCGCCGATGCAGTCCCGCTCACCGGACCGGAAAACTAACCGACCAGGTAGGGCCGGCAGAGCCGCCGGTCGGTCAGTTTTGCGTCACTTCGAGCGATGTAACGCCGTGTGCAGCACGGCCGCACTCTTGGTGCCCACGGTTCGGTGGACATGGATGGATCGGATGTGATTTTAGGAGGAACATCGGAATTCACGTGATCCGAATTCATCTCACTGGGCCGCGCCGTACCCTGCGCGGTCGATCCGATCCGGCCGCCGATCGGCCTCACCGGACGGACGTACGGAGGATCTCAGCCAACGCTCAGGAATTGCCCCGTACCGTTGTGCCCCATGAGATCGCCGTTGCCGGTCGCTCCGGTCCGACGGGCCCTGGGCACCCGCCGCCGCCGGATCGTCGCCGGGTCGGTGGCGGCCGTGCTGGTGGCCGCCGTCGCGGTGTGGGCGACCCGGCCCGACGAGGCCGGCTTCCGCACCGAGTCCGCGCTGGTCACCGTCCGGTCCGGGCCAACAGGCGACGAGCCGGTGGACCTGGACACCACGTTCTACCTGCCGGACGACGCGTCGGCCGGCCGCAAGGTGCCCGCGGTGCTGCTCGCGCACGGCTTCGGCGGCACCAAGGAGTCGGTCCGGGCCGACGCCGAGGACCTGGCCGCTCAGGGGTACGCCGTGCTCGCCTGGACCGCCCGGGGCTTCGGTCGCAGCGGCGGCCAGATCCACCTGGACAGCCCCGACCACGAGGTGCGGGACGGCGAGCGCCTGCTGGACTGGCTGGCCGCCCGACCGGAGGTGCGCACCGACGCCCCCGGCGACCCCCGGGTCGGCGTGGTGGGCGGCTCGTACGGCGGCGGCCTGGCCCTGCTGCTGGCCGCCCAGGACCGGCGGGTCGACGCGATCGTCCCCATGATCACCTGGAACGACCTGTCCCGGGCGTTCCTGCCGGAGAGCACCGGCAAGGACGCCACCTCCGGCGTGTTCAAGAAGGGCTGGGCCGGGATCTTCTTCGGCGGCGGTGGCAACGCCGGCTCCGGCCCCGCAGGGCTCTCCGGCACCTCGGCCGCCGAGCCGGAGGGCGCCCCCGCCTCGGCCGGGCCGCCCAGCCCGGCACCGGGCTCGGGGCCGGGCACCGGCTCCGGGCGCACCCCGGCGGGCGCGGCGGATCCGGCGTGCGGCCGGTTCGCCGCCGACGTCTGCGCCGCGTACCTGCGGATCGCCACCACCGGCCGGGCCGAAAAGGCCGACGTGGAGCTGCTGCGCCGGTCGAGCCCGGCCCCGGTGCTGGACAAGATCAAGGCGCCGACCCTGCTGGTGCAGGGGGAGGCGGACAGCCTCTTCCCGATCGCCGAGGCGGACGCCAACGCGCGCGGCATCGCGGCGAACGGCACCCCGGTCCGGGTCGCCTGGTACACCGGCGGCCACGACGGCGGCGCGGGGCCGCGCAACGACTCCGACCGGGTGAAGTACCTGACCGTCCAGTGGCTCGACCACTACGTCAAGGGCGAGGGGTCGGCCCCGGGCGACGACTTCACGTACTCCCGGATCGCCGGCTTCGACGCCCTCGACCGCGGCCTGGTCGCCACCGGCTTCCGCACCGCCGACTACCCCGGCCTGGCCGGCGACGGACGCCGCGAGGTCGCGGTGACCGGCCCGGCCCAGCCCGTTGCGAACCCGCCGAACGGCAACCCGGCGGCCATCTCGTCGGTGCCGTTCGCCGGCGCGCTCGGTTCGCTGCTGGACGGGGTGGCCGGCGACGTCCCCGGCCAGCACGCCCGGTTCGAGTCGGAGCCGCTGGCCGAGGCGGTGGACGTGGCCGGCGCGCCGACGGTCTCGATCCGGGCGGCGTCGCCCACCGGCGAGGCGGTGCTGTTCGTCAAGCTCTACGACGTCGACCCGACCGGCGCGGCGACCCTGCCGAACGGGTTGGTCGCCCCGGTCCGGCTCACCGGGCTGCCGACGCAGATCGGTGCCGCGACGCCGGTCACCGTCACACTCCCGGCGATCGTCCGCCGGATCGAGGCCGGGCACCGGCTGCGGATCACGGTGGCCACCACCGACCAGGCGTACACCACGCCGGTCGAGCCGACCGTCTACACCGTGGCGGCCGGCGACGGCCCGATCGTGCTGCCCACCGTGGCCGGCGAGCCGATCCCCACCACGGCCGTCGTCTGGCGCTGGGTGCTCGCCGGGCTGCTGGCCGCGATCGCCGTCGGGCTCGTCGCGGTCGTCCTGCTGGCCCGCCGCCGGCACCGCCGCCAGGACAGCTCGGTCCACCCCGAGTACGCGGGCGTCCCGCTGGCCGTCCGGCAGCTCCGCAAGGAGTACGCCGACGGCTTCGTCGCCGTGTCGAACGTCGACTTCGAGGTGCACCCCGGCCAGGTCGTCGGCCTGCTCGGGCCCAACGGCGCGGGCAAGACCACCACCCTGCGGGTGCTGATGGGGCTGACCCAGCCGACCGCCGGGGAGATCTACGTGTTCGGCCGCCGGTTGGTGCCCGGCTCGCCGGTGCTGTCCCGGATCGGGTCGCTGGTGGAGGGCCCCGGCTTCCTGCCGCACCTGTCCGGCCTGGACAACCTCAAGGCGTACTGGCGGGCCACCGGCCGGCCGTGGGCGGACGCGCACTTCGACGAGGCGCTGGAGATCGCCGGGCTCGGCGACTCGGTGCACCGCAGGACCCGCAAGTACAGCCACGGCATGCGGCAGCGGCTGGCCATCGCCCAGGCGATGCTCGGCCTGCCCGAGCTGCTGGTGCTCGACGAGCCGACGGACGGCCTGGACCCGCCGCAGATCGCCGAGATGCGCCGGGTGCTCCAGCGCTACGCCACCGACGGGCGGGCCGTGCTGGTCTCCAGCCACCTGCTCGCCGAGGTGGAGCAGACCTGCACCCACGCCGTGGTGGTCAACAAGGGGCGGATCGTGGCGTCCGGCCCGGTCGAGGACATCGTCGGCGAGTCCCCGAGCGTGCTGCTCGACGTCACCGACCCGGCCGCCGCGCGCGAGGTGCTGGGCCGGCTCGACGGGGTCACGGTGCTGCCGGACTCCGACGGAAACCTGGTGGTGGACACCAACGGCACCGCGCGCAGCGAGGTGGTGGCCGAGCTGGTCCGGGCCGGGATCGGGGTGGACCGGGTGGTGCCGCGCCGCCGCCTGGAGGACGCGTTCCTCGCCCTGGTGGGCGAGAACTCTCGGGGAAGCGGGGACCGGTGATGGCGCAGTCGTCCTCCACGGTGGGCGCGGCGGCGGGCTACCGCCCCTCGGCCACCCTGCCGTTCGCGGCGGAGTTCCGCCGGCAGGCGTCCCGGCGGCGTACCCAGCTCGCGCTCGGGTTCATGGTGCTGCTGCCGTTGATCATCCTGATCGCGTTCCAGTTCGACTCCGGCGAGGACGACCGCAACGGCGGGGGCGAGTTCGCGAGCCTGTCCGACCTGGCCACCTCGGGCGGGCTGAACTTCACCCTCTTCGCGCTGCTGGTCTCGGCGTCGTTCCTGCTGGTCGTGGTGGTGGCGCTGTTCTGCGGCGACACGGTGGCCAGCGAGGCGAGCTGGGGCAGCCTGCGTTATCTGCTGGCCGTCCCGGTGCCCCGGGCCCGGCTGCTCGCGGTGAAGCTGGTGGTCGCGCTCGCGTACTCGGGGCTGGCCCTGCTGCTGCTCGCCGGCACCGCCCTGCTCGCCGGCACCCTCCGGTACGGCTGGGAGCCGCTGAGCAGCCAGGTGGCGGCCCAGTTGGAGCCGGGGGAGGGGCTGCTGCGGCTGCTGGCCGTGCTCGGCTACCTGGCGGTCGTCCTGCTGGCGGTGGCCGGGCTGGCGTTCCTGCTCTCGGTCGTCACGGACGCGGCGCTCGGCGCGGTCGGCGGTGCGGTGCTGCTGTGGATCCTGTCCAGCATCCTGGACCAGATCACCGCGCTCGGCGGGATCCGGGCGTTCCTACCCACCCACTACGCCAACGCCTGGCTGGGGCTGCTGTCGACGCCGGTGCAGACCGACGACGTGGTGCGCGGCTGCATCTCGGCGATCGCCTACGCCACGCTGTTCTGGTCGATGGCCTTCTGGCGCTTCACCCGCAAGGACATCACGAGCTGACGGCCGCTGCCGGCCGATTGCCGGCCACGAGTCGGCGCAGCACCTTGATCGTTTGATGATCAATGAGACGACACGCAGGGTGTCTTCTCCAATCTCAGCAAACGTTCATGGAGAGTGCTGGCCCGCCAGGCACGTTGCGCTGCCAGGCACGTTGCGCTCAAGCAGGATTTGCCGGGTCCGGCCAGCGCGGGCCGTAGATCTTGGAAGATTTCGGCCCCTGGAAGGGCCGTTTGCTTCCAAGATCTCCCCGTTCCGGGGTCCCGGCCCCCATGAGACTCCGGGTCAGCCGGCGGGCTTGGGCTTCCGCGAGCTACCAGTGACCCACGCCGACGCGATCGCCGCCGGCCGCCTCCCGCTCCATCACCGTGATCCCTTCGATCGGATGCTGGTGGCGTAAGCGGTCACCGAGGGCTTGACGTTGGTCACCGGCGACGCGTCGATCGCGCTGTATACGTGGACGTCCTCACGGTGTGACCCGGTCCGGGTTCTGTGCCGACATCTCACGAGGCCCGTCTCGGGTACTGCTTCACCCGGTAACAGGTGAATCGCCTGCGTGAACTACGGGATGCGCCGTGACCAGTCGCTTGTGGAAGTGGTGCTTCGCGGTGCCGTCCGGCATCTCCGGCGTGCGCCCGACCTCCTGATAGCCGTGACGGTGATAGAAGCCGGGCGCGTGGAAGGACATGGTCGCCACGACGACCCGGTCGCAGCCGCGCCGCAGGATCTCGTCCTCGGCGGCGGCCAACAGGCGACGACCCAGGCCGCGGCCTCGCTGCTCCGACTCCACCCACAGGGAGGTGATGCCGCCGCAGCCGCCCCAGGTCCACCCGGTGATCCCGCCGAGAAGGGTGCCGGCGTCGTCGGTGGCCCGGATGGAGAAGGGCGTCTCGTCGTCCGAGGCGATGGAGGATCGGTTGATGGCGTCCAGTTCGTCTGAGAGGCGACGTTCCAACTCGGGGTCGTCCTGGCCGGTGAGCAACGTGGTCATGACCGGATCCTGACGCCCGATCGGAATCCGGGCATCCCCTTTTGCGATCGCCGCGCCCCGGCCGGCGCCCGAGCGGCCGCGCGCCCTCCTTGTGGGAGCGTTCCCACAAGGAGGGATTCCGTGGACATCCCCCGCCCTTGCTCGCATGCTGAATGCATCGATCAATGTCGTTGGAGGTGTCGCATGAAGTTCGACCGACTCGGCGGACTCGTCCTGTCCCTGTTCCGCATGGTGGTCGGCCTGCTCTTCCTGTGCCACGGGCTGTCGTCGCTGTTCGGCGTGCTCGGCGGTGCCCGGGGCGCCGGCCAGGCCGTCCCGTTCGGCGAGTGGCCGGGCTGGTGGGCGGCGCTGATCCAGGCAGCCTGCGGCGTGCTGGTGCTGGCCGGGCTGTTCACCCGGCCCGCCGCGCTGGTCGCCTCGGGCTCGATGGCGTACGCCTACTTCGTGGTGCACCAGCCCGACGGGCTGCTCCCGCTGCGCAACGGCGGCGAGCTGGCGGCGTTGTTCTGCTGGTCGTTCGTGCTCGTCGCGGTGCTCGGCCCCGGCACCTGGGCGTTGGACAGCCTGCTCCGTCGCCGTCGGGAGCCCGCCGTCGTGGCCCCGGTGCCGGGCAAGCGGTCCGTGCCGGCTTGAGTCGTACCCACCGGCTTGAGCCGTACCCCCGCCGCTATGGCTTGTACGGCGCGTCGGTGTGGCTGACCTCGGTGAACGTGCTGCCGGAGAGCTGGTAGTACGAGGTGCGTCGGATGTCCAGCTCCGCCATGCCGCGCTCGGCGGAGCGGGTCAGCCAGACGACCTTCGCCCGGCCGCCGGACACGGTGATCGAGACGACCGGGGTCCGGTCGTCCAGTTCGGCCAGGCTCCGGTAGACCGGCTCACCGTCGGCGTTGCGCCACACCACCAGCGTGTAGAAGGTGCCGCTGCCCCCGCTCTTGAGGGCGACCGCGCCGACCGCGTCCGCCGCGCCGTCGCCGTCGAGGTCGCCGATCCCGCAGGGCTTCTGGAGGGTGACCGTGTCGCCGTCCTCACCGGACCAGACGCCCTCGGCCAGCGGGAGGTAGTCGGCGTACCCCTGGTAGGGGACCTTGGTGCTGCCGACGTGGGCGCCGGCGAGCTGCTTGCAGGTCAGCGCGGGCACCTTCTTCGGCGCGGGCTTCGGCGGCGCGGCGGTGGTGCCGGCGACGGTCGGCTCCGGCGGGGCGGCAGGGCCCGTCGTCGCCGGGGCCGGCTCCGGGCCGTCGTCCTCCGCCGGAGCGGCCGGATCGGCGACGGCGGGAGCGGTGGTCGTATCCGCCGAGGAGGCCGACCCCCCAGGGTCGCAACTCGCGGTCAACAGGCAGGCCAGGGCGAGGATCGCGAGACTGGGCAGGGTCCGGCGCATCGGCCAGTTCCTCTCTCGGGGGGTGGGCTTCCCGCACCGTAGCGGTTCCGCGCCACCCGCCGCTGCGGTCCCGGTCCCGGGCAAGGCGGCCGTGCCGGCCTGACCGACGACGGGCAGGACCGGCCGGGGTCACCCGATCAGCCCCCGCACACCCGCCACTGGTCACCCTCCTTGACCAGGCTGATGACCCTGTTCCGGTCCGCGATCTTGACGGTCACCTCGGCGCTGGTGTCGCCGTTGCTGGTATGCACCTGGGTGTCGGTGACGCGGTACTCGTCCAGGGGCGGCTCGGCCTGCCGGGCCCGGGTGAACTGCGCCTCGGTCTGCCGGCTGCGCAGTCGCTCGCAGAGCCGGGCGTACGCGGCCGGGTAGTTGCCCGCCTTCGTGTCGTCCAGGTATGCGGTCGCGGCGTCCCGGGCCGGCGTGATGGTGCCCTGCACGGTGCGGAACAGCCAGAGGCCGCCGCCGACCGCGCCGGCGCAGCAGAGCAGCGCCACCACGGCGACCACGATGATCACGGTGCGGGTCGTCCGGCTGAGCCCGCGGGACTTCTGGGGCGGCCCGGGGAAGCCGGGCGTCGGGGGGTACGTCACGCGGTGAGCGTAGAAACCCCAGGCCAGCCCCCATGCAGGCCCCCCTTGGAATTGATCAAGGCCAACGTTGCGGGTGGTGGTGTCGTCGACTCCCACGGTGACGGTGTGATCAATTCAATGCCCCGGAGCGGCCCACACGCTGGAACCTTTGGTGGCGGAGCCGGCGATCCGCCGTAGACTCGTGCGCACAACTGAATACCTCATCCAGAGGGGCAGAGGGATACGGCCCGACGAAGCCCCGGCAACCACCCGCGCGCTCGACGACGAGCGGTGCGGACAGGTGCCAATTCCGTCCCCGCCGCAGGGTGCGATGCGGGGAAAGATGAGAGGACCTTCTCGACATGACGTCGACCCTCGCCGCGTCCGGCATCGACACCACCGCCAGCCCCGCCCGCGCCCTGGTCTGCCGGGCCTGCACCGCGCGCTACCCGCTCGCCGCGCAGCACGCCTGTTATGAGTGCTTCGGCCCCCTTGAGGTCGACTACGACGCCGCCGCCCTGGCGCGGGTGACCCGCGAGCAGATCGAGGCCGGCCCGCAGAACATCTGGCGGTACGCCGCCCTCCTCCCGGCCGGCCAGGACCCGGCCACCCGGGTGACCGTCGACCCGGGGCTGACCCCGCTGGTCGCCGCGCCCAACCTCGCCGCCGAGCTGGGCATCACCGCCCCGCTCTGGGTCAAGGACGACAGCGCGAACCCCACCCACTCGTTCAAGGACCGGGTGGTCTCGGTGGCCCTCACCGCCGCCCGGGCGCTCGGTTTCACCCGGTTCGCCTGCGCCTCGACCGGCAACCTGGCCAACTCGGTCGCCGCGCACGCGGCCCGCGCCGGGGTCCCCTCGGTCGTGTTCATCCCCAGCGACCTGGAGGCGGGCAAGGTGGTCACCACCGCCGTCTACGGGGGCGAGCTGGTCGCCGTCGACGGCTCGTACGACGACGTGAACCGGCTCTGCGGCGAGCTGGTGGAGACCGACGAGTTCGAGGACACGGCGTTCGTCAACGTCAACGTCCGCCCGTACTACGCCGAGGGCTCCAAGACCCTCGGGTACGAGGTGGCCGAGCAGCTCGGCTGGCGCATCCCGGCCCAGGTGGTCATCCCGATGGCCAGCGGCGAGCTGCTCACCAAGATCGACAAGGCGTTCAGCGAGCTGGTCGAGATCGGCCTCGTCGAGGCCCCGGCCGGCGGCTGGAAGGTCTTCGGCGCCCAGTCCGCCGGCTGCAACCCGATCGCCGCCGCCCTGCACGCCGACACCGACATCATCACCCCGGTCCGGCCGACCGGCATCGCCAAGTCGCTCAACATCGGCGATCCGGCCGCCGGCCTGTACGCCCTGGAGGCGGTCCGGCGCACCGGCGGCTGGATGGAGTACGTCGACGACGACGAGATCCGCGACGGCATCCGGCTGCTGGCCCGGACCACCGGGGTGTTCGCCGAGACGGCCGGTGGGGTGACCGTCGCCGTGCTGCGCAAGCTGGTCGAGTCCGGCCGGCTCGACCCGACGGCGGAGACTGTGGTGTTCAACACCGGCGAGGGGCTGAAGACCATCGACGCCGTCGCCGCCCAGGTCGGCCCGACCCACCGGATCAGGCCCTCGCTGCGCGCCGCCCGGGACGCCGGCCTGCTCGGCTGACCTGCTCGATCGACCCTGGCGTGGCCTGCGGCCCTTCCCCCGCCCCGGCCCGGAAGCACGCCGCCTGCCGCGCCCCACCGGCCCTGCCCGCCGCCCCGGGCCCGACCGTCCGGTGGACGGGTGGATCGCCCGGACGGGGGATGGGGCGGATCCCCCGAGTAACCGACTTTTAGCCCTGGGTGAGAGAAACCCGCCACCGAGGACTTGACGACAGGAACCGGACGGCGCAGGATGCTCGGTGCGGGAGGGCGTTTCGCCGAAGACTTTTTAGTTCTTGCGACCCAACGCCGAAGGCGTTGTGCGATCGTCCCTCCCGACCACGTCCGATCGGGCCAGCGATTAATTCGCTGGCCCGATCGTCATTCCCGGGTCACCCTCGGTCCATGGGCATCACGATCACGCCGGTCGAGCCGGCCGACCAGGGCGCGGTCGACGCGGCGTACCGAATCAGGGCGGCGGCCGAAGCGGCGGACGTCCCCGACTTCCCGCCGCTGTGCCGGCGGCGGTTCGACGCCGGGCTCCGCCACCCGATGCCAGGCCGCGTGCCGGTCTGGGCGCTCGCCCACCGCGACGGCGTGCCGGCCGGCTACCTCGGCCTGCTCCTGCCGCAGCTCGACAACACCGACAACGCCACCGTGGACCTGTTCGTGGACCCGTCGCAGCGCCGGCACGGGGTCGGCCGGGCGCTGCACGAGCACGGCGTGCGGGTGCTGCGCGAGCGGGGGCGCAAGCGGGTGGTCGGGATGGCCGTCTCGGCCCTGCCCGACGGGCCGGGACGCGACGGGGCAGGCGGAGCGTTCGCCGCCGCGGTGGGCGGGCGACCGGTGCTCGCCGAGGTCCGCCGCCGGCTCGACGCCACCCGGCTCGACCCGGCCGCGCTCGACGCCCTGCTCGCCGACGCCCGGCCCCGCGCCGCCGGCTACCGCACCGTCCGCTGGCGGGGGCCCGCCCCCGAGGAGTACGTCGCCGACGTGGCCCACCTCGAAGGCCGGCTGATTACCGACGCCCCGCTGGGGGACCTGGAGTGGGAGCCGGAGCGGATCGACGTCGAGCGGATTCGGGGCATGGAACGGGCGCTCGACGCCCGGGGCCGCCGCTGCTACCACCACGGGGCGGTGCACGTGGCGTCCGGCCGGCTGGTCGCCTGGACGCTGCTCGACGTCGGCCCCAGCGCATCGTGGCACGCGTTCCAGCAGATCACCATCGTCGACCCGGCACACCGGGGGCACCGGCTCGGGCTGGTGACGAAGGTGGAGAACCTGCGGTACGCCCTCGCCCAGGAGCCGGAGCTGCGTGCCGTGGACACGTTCAACGCGGCAGCCAACGGGCACATGATCGACATCAACGAGCGGCTCGGCTTCCGTCCCGTCGACGCCTGGACCGACTGGCAGCTCACCATCTGACCGGCCGCCGTGCGACCGCCCGGCTGTTCAGCGCCGCGCCGGCCCGGGCGGCGTCCCGGCACGCCGGCGGCGGTCGTCGGCCCCTACTGTCCGGTTCCCGGCTGGGGCATGATGGCGGGCATGACGGAGACCCCGCATCCCCTGCACGACAGGCACGCCGACACCCTCAACCGTGCGCTGACCGCGATCGCGGAGCGTGGGTACTGGTCCGCCTACCCGGAATCACCCAGCCCTCGGGTGTACGGCGAGACCGCCGCCGCCGACGGCAAGGCTGCCTTCGAGGCGTACCTGAACGGCGACTTCCCGCTCGACCAGCCGGGCGTCGGCGACCGGGTGGCCACCGAGGCGAGCCCGTTCGGGCTGGAGCTGAACGTCCGGTACCCACATGCCGGCGCCGACGAGCTGGTCGCCGCCGCCTCCGCCGCGCTGCCGGCCTGGCGCGACGCCGGCCCGCAGGCCCGGGCGGGGGTCTGCCTGGAGATCCTCGACAGGTTGCACAAGCACGTCTTCGAGCTGGCCAACGCTGTGCAGTTCACCAGCGGACAGGCGTTCGTGATGGCCTTCCAGGCCGGCGGGACGCACGCGCTGGACCGGGCGCTGGAGGCGATCGCCTACGCGTACGCGGAGATGACCCGGCTCCCGGGGACGGCCGGCTGGGAGAAGCCCGCAGGCAAGGGCGACCCGCTGCGGATGACCAAGACGTTCCACGTGGTGCCGCGCGGGGTGGCCCTCGTCATCGGCTGCAACACCTTTCCGACCTGGAACTCGTACCCGGGGCTGTTCGCCTCGCTGGTCACCGGCAACCCGGTGGTGGTCAAGCCGCACCCGCGCGCGGTGCTGCCGCTGGCCATCACCGTGCGCTACGCCCGGGAGGTGCTCGCCGAGGCCGGCTTCGACCCGAACCTGGTGCTGCTCGCCCCCGAGGCCCCCGGCGAGAAGCTCGCCTCGACGCTCGCCCTGCACCCGGCCGTGAAGATCGTCGACTTCACCGGCTCCACCGAGTACGGCGACTGGCTGGAGGCCAACGCCCGGCAGGCGGCGGTCTACACCGAGAAGGCCGGCCTGAACACGGTGGTGATCGACTCCACCGACGACTTCGCCGGGATGTGCCGCAACCTGGGCTTCACGCTGACCCTCTACAGCGGCCAGATGTGCACCACCTCGCAGAACATCCTGATCCCGTCGGGTGGCATCGCCACCGACCAGGGGCACCGGAGCTTCGACGAGGTGGCCGCCGGGATCGCCTCGGCGGTCGGCAAGATCACCGCCGACCCGGCCCGGGGCGTCGAGCTGACCGGGGCGATCGTCAACGACGGGGTGCTGGAGCGCCTCGACGAGGTCACAAAGGTCGGCGAGGCCGTGCTGGAGTCGCGGGCCGTCGAGCACCCGTCATTCCCCGGCGCGGTGGTCCGCACCCCGACGATCGTGAAGCTGGCGGCCGGCGACACCGGGACGTACTCGCGGGAGTGGTTCGGGCCGATCTCGTTCGTCATCGCGACCGACTCCACCGCGCACGGCCTGGAGATCCTGCGCTCCACGGTGGGGGAGAAGGGCGCGCTGACCGCCGGCGTCTACTCCACCGACGAGTCGGTCCTGGACGCGGCCGAGGCGGCTGCGGTCGACACCGGGGTGCACCTGTCGTGCAACCTGACCGGCGGCGTCTTCGTGAACCAGTCGGCGGCGTTCTCCGACTTCCACGGCAGCGGCGCCAACCCGGCCGCCAACGCGGCCCTGACCGACGGCGCGTACGTGGCGAACCGGTTCCGCGTCGTGCAGAGCCGCCGCCCCGCCTGACGGGGCGGGGTGCCCAGGGGTCCGCTCGGCGCGCGGGCGTCGGGCCGGGCCGCTGGGCACCCCCACCCCTCGGCGCTGGGGCCCCACCCCTCGGTGCGGGCGCTCAGGCCGGGCGGCGCATCTGGAGCTCGCGCAGGGCGGGAATCACCGGGTGGGGGACCCGGACGCCCGTGTCCACGAAGCCCAGCCTCTGATACGCCCGGTAGGCGCGGTCGTTGCCGACCACCACCTCCAGCATCAGCTCCGGCCGGCCGCACTCGCGGGACCAGCCGGCCACCGCGTCGATCAGCTCCGCGAGCAGGCCGGTGCCCCGCCGCTGCGGGGTGACGTAGACGGCGTACACCACGGTCAGGCCCGGCTCGTCCGGGGCGACCGTGCCGCCGGCGTGCCCCAGGAGCCGGCCGGCGGGGCCGCCGGGTCGGTCGGTGCCCGGGTCGGCGACGAACTGCGCGGTGTGCCGGCCGACGGCGACCGAGGCGATCCGGGCCGCGTAGTCGGCGTGCGGACGGGCGGCGGCGTCCGCCAGGGTCTCCAGGAAGGCCAGCGGGGCGTCGGCGAGCATCTCCAGGCGCAGCGCGCGCATCCGGGCCGCGTCCCACGGGGTCACCCGGTGGACGACGGTCGCCCGCGTGGCCGGGGCGAGCGTCCTGTCCGGCGCGGGGCGCCCGGCGGCCGACGGGCGGGGACCTGCTGTCATTCCGCATGCATACCGCAGTGACGCTCGCCTATGCGTCTCCGGGTCGAGGTCGGTCCGATATTGCCTGATTTGCGGTCGTGCGCCTGCGTGACGGCTCGTGTACCGTGCGATTTTGGTCACTGAATTCGGGGTCGTCGTCGACCCCGGAGCCGGTGGTCCGGGGCCGCCGGTTCGCGCCGGCGTCCCGCCGCTTTGGCAGGCCGCGCGACGTGAGGAAGTGCACCGTGGCACAGGGCACCGTGAAGTGGTTCAACGCCGAAAAGGGCTACGGCTTCATCGCCGTCGACGGGGGGCAGGACGTCTTCGTCCACTTCTCCGCGATCGAGATGGACGGCTACAAGGCGCTGGACGACGGACAGCGGGTGGAGTTCGAGATCGCCCAGGGGCAGAAGGGCCCACAGGCCGAGCGGGTCCGCGTCGTCGCCTGACCCCCCGACCAGGTCCGGGGCCCACGGCTGGGCGCGCCCGGGCCGACCCGCCCGGCGACCGCGACGACGGGCCACCCCAGCCGAACGGGTCAGCCGCATGCCGTGGCCGGGTGCGTCAGCTGGATGCCGTGGCCGGATGGGGTGGCCCCGGGACGGCGACGCGGGGCTGAGTCTCGACGCGGGGCTGACTCTCCGGTGCCCCGGCGTGCTGCGCCGCCCCGGCGGGCTGCCCACCCGGCCGCCGCCCAGTCGAGCCCCGCCGACGCCTTGGCCGACGCCGCCTGCTGTTGGCGGCCCGCCCCGTACCCCGGGCGTACCCGGCCCGCCGCCCATACCCCGGGTGTACCCGGCCCGCCGTCGGTACCCCATGAGCCGGTACCCCATGGCGCCCCGGTACCCCACGGTGCCCGGTACGCCCGCCGGCCCGTAGCCCCGATGGTTGCCTCGGCTTCGCCTGCCTGCCGGCTTGTTGGTCCGTGACGGTTGCGGAGCCGGTTCGGCTCGGTCGTCACGGACCTGGGTGGCGGGCGTGTGGCGGCCCGGTGACCGCCGTCGGTAGGCGGGTGAACTTGGCCGAGTCGGCGGCCGGACAGCGCTGGTCAGGGCTCGCAAACCGGGTCCGGACCCGGCATCGTGCTTGCACTCGGCAAGGCAGAGTGCTAAACAGGTCATTGGCACTCGCATACCGTGAGTGCCAATGGTCGGGACGGTGGGGCCACGGGCCCCCGGCGGACAACTGCCGGGTGCGCATGGCCGGTCGTCGCGGGCTATCCGGCCCGGCCGAGGAGACGTCGTCGTCGCCAGGTGGCGACGTCCCAAGGTGCGTACACCAGGCGGCCCATCCGGGACACACACTCGGGTGGCCCGTGAGTGTCCAGGAGGACAACGCCGTATGGCCAAGATGATCGCGTTCGACGAAGAGGCTCGCCGTGGCCTCGAGCGGGGCATGAACCAGCTCGCCGACGCCGTGAAGGTGACCCTCGGCCCCAAGGGCCGCAACGTGGTGCTCGAGAAGAAGTGGGGTGCCCCCACCATCACCAACGATGGTGTGAGCATCGCCAAGGAGATCGAGCTCGAGGACCCGTACGAGAAGATCGGCGCTGAGCTGGTCAAGGAGGTCGCGAAGAAGACCGACGACGTTGCCGGTGACGGCACGACGACGGCGACCGTCCTGGCCCAGGCCCTGGTCCGTGAGGGCCTGCGCAACGTGGCCGCCGGCGCCAACCCGATGGCCCTGAAGCGGGGCATCGAGGCCGCCGTGGCCAGCGTCTCGGAGGAGCTGTCCAAGCTCGCCAAGGACGTCGAGACCAAGGAGCAGATCGCCTCCACCGCCTCCATCTCCGCCGGTGACAGCACCGTCGGTGAGATCATCGCCGAGGCGATGGACAAGGTTGGCAAGGAAGGCGTCATCACCGTCGAGGAGAGCAACACCTTCGGCCTGGAGCTTGAGCTCACCGAGGGCATGCGCTTCGACAAGGGCTACATCTCCGCGTACTTCATGACCGACCCGGAGCGTATGGAGGCCGTCTTCGACGACCCGTACCTCCTCATCGTCAACAGCAAGATCGCCTCGGTGAAGGACCTGCTCCCGATCCTGGAGAAGGTCATGCAGTCGGGCAAGTCGCTGCTGATCATCGCCGAGGACATCGAGGGCGAGGCCCTGGCCACCCTCGTGGTCAACAAGGTCCGTGGCACCTTCAAGTCGGTCGCCGTCAAGGCGCCGGGCTTCGGTGACCGCCGCAAGGCCATGCTGGCTGACATCGCCATCCTCACCGGTGGCCAGGTCATCAGCGAGGAGGTCGGCCTCAAGCTGGACGCCGTCGGCCTCGACATGCTGGGCCGCGCCCGCAAGGTCGTGGTGACCAAGGACGAGACCACCATCGTCGACGGTGCCGGCGACGCCGACCAGATCCAGGGTCGGGTCAACCAGATCCGGGCCGAGATCGACAAGAGCGACTCCGACTACGACCGCGAGAAGCTGCAGGAGCGCCTGGCCAAGCTGGCCGGCGGCGTTGCGGTGATCAAGGTCGGCGCGGCCACCGAGGTCGAGCTCAAGGAGCGCAAGCACCGCATCGAGGACGCCGTTCGCAACGCGAAGGCGGCCGTCGAGGAGGGCATCGTCCCGGGTGGTGGCGTCGCGCTGGTGCAGGCCGGCAAGACCGCCTTCGAGAAGCTGGACCTGACCGGCGACGAGGCGACCGGCGCGCAGATCGTCAAGATCGCGCTGGACGCCCCGCTGCGGCAGATCGCCGTCAACGCCGGCCTTGAGGGTGGCGTGGTCGTCGAGCGCGTCCGCAACCTCGACCCGGGCCACGGCCTCAACGCCGCCAGCGGCGAGTACGTGGACCTGCTGGCCGCGGGCATCATCGACCCGGCCAAGGTCACCCGGTCGGCGCTGCAGAACGCCGCCTCCATCGCGGCGCTCTTCCTCACCACCGAGGCCGTCGTCGCGGACAAGCCGGAGAAGGCCTCGGCTGCCCCGGCTGGCCCGGGTGGCGGGGACATGGACTTCTGAGTCCAGCTCCACCGAACGCCGAAGGGGCGGGCCGCTGACACGGCCCGCCCCTTTCGTCGTCTGCCGGCCCGCCGGTCACGTCGGCAGGGGTCGCTGGTTGCGTCGCTTCCGGGCCCGGTCGTACGGCGGGTGGATGCGGATCGGCTCGTCCACCAGGACCACCGGCTCCTCGGCCGGGGGCGCGTCGTCCTCCGTCATCTCCGCGAGCTGCTCGGCGTCGCCGTAGTCCAGCCGGTCGAACGGCAGCTGCCCCGGGATCTCCTCGACCGGCACCCAGGTGGCCGGCTGCGCGTCGTCGGTCTGCTCGTCGTCCGTGGCCATGACCGCCTCCTCTACCCAGACGGTAGGGGCCGTCGATGGCCGACGCGGCCGAACGGCGCTATACGGGCCCATGCCCGTTTCGCCGCCCGGCCTGCCATGCACCCGGCGGCCCGGCCTGCCACGCAGCACTCGGCGGCCCGGGCGTCCCCGCTCATCCGGTGGCCGGCAGCGCCTTGCGGTACAGGAAGAAGACCCGCTCGATCCGGGCCCCCGCGCTGCCCGAGTAGAAGGGCACCGGGCCCACCCAGCCGATCTGGGCGGATTCCACCCCCTCGGCCCGCTGGTCGCGCAGGCACCGGCGCAGCAGCACCCCGCCGATCCCCGTGCCCTCCGCCTCCGGGGCGGTGCCCATGGGGCCGAACCAGCTCGGCCGGGACGAGCCCCAGGCGGCGAAGCCGAGAACCGTGCCGGCCCGTTCCGCCAGGTGTGCCCCGGCGCCGGGGCGTCCCAGCGAACCGGCCAGCTCGCTGTCCCACGCGCCGCCGAAGGTGGACCGGGCGAACGCGGCCAGCGCCGGCAGGTCCGCCGGCTCGGCGCGCCGCACCGTGACGCCCCGCTCGGCCAGCCGCCGCTCCGCCGGCTCCGTCGTCCGCAGCGCGGGCGATTCGTCGTACGACAGGTCGGCCGTCATGTTCCACGCCGTGCGGTCCTGGGCGTAGCCCAGCGCCAGCGCGGCGCAGACCGCCGGGGTGTACCGCACGTCGATCCCCGGCCAGGCGTAGTACGGCGGGTTGCCGGCCAGCAGCACCTCGGTCGCGCCCCGCCCGGCGAGGTCGCGCTCGGCCCGGTCCAGCAGGGCCCGCCCGACGCCCCGACGCCGTCGCTCGGGGGCCACCGCCACCAGGTCGACGTGCCCGACCGGGGGCTCCCCGCCGGAGAGTGAGGCGATCAGCGCGCCGACCAGCTCCGTCCCGTGGTACGCGCCCAGCCCCAGCACCGTCCGGTCCGCCCCGGCGCGGGTGTGCAGGGTGTCCACCACGGCCGCCGCCTCGGCCGCGTCCTCCGGCAGGTCCAGCGCGCGCCGGCACAGGTCCACCACGGCGGGCAGTGCGCCCGGGGTCAGCTCGGCCAGGGTGGTCTCCGCGTCCATGGTCGCCGACCCTAGATCACCGACCGCCCCGCCGCACCTGCCGACCGCCCCGCCGCCCCGGGGGCGGGTGGCGGCGGGGGTGAGAGGCCCGCGCCGTGGGCATCGACGAGGGGCCCGGGTCATCCGCCGCGGGCGGCGCGGGTCATCCCACTCGGGCGGCGCGGACGGCCGCGTACGCGTCGACGAGGCCGGCGCCGGTGATGTTCGCGTCGCCGCCGCAGGCGTCCGCCGGGTTGCGGGAACGGTACGTCGCGCCGGCCGGGGTGGCGGTGTCCCGCAGGATCCGCCGGGTCCGGTCCAGGTCGCCCACCAGTGCCGGGTTCGCCGACCACATCAGCGCCACCACCCCGGCCACCTGCGGGGTCGCCATCGAGGTGCCGTCCAGCCTGGCGTACGTGCCACCCGGCATCGCGGAGAGCACCCCGACGCCCGGGGCGACCAGGTCCGGCTTGCTCCCGCCGGGCACCGGCCCCCGGCTGGAGAAGGGGGCGACCTTCCGGTCCCGGTCCACCGCCCCGACCGTGAACACGTCCGGGTACGGCGCCGGGGGGTCCTCGATCGACCCGCAGTGCGGCCCGGTGTTGCCGGCCGCCGCGACGACGAAGATGCCGGCCGCGTCCAGCGCCGCCGTCGCCGCCCGCAGCGCCGCCGGGTCGCAGCCCTCGATCGGCGGGCAGCCCCACGAGTTCGTCAGCACCTGTGGGGCCCGCTCGGGCCGTCCGTCGGTGAACGGGTCGCCGCCGGTCGGGAACGGGGCCAGCATGAACTGGAGGCAGTCGAGGTAGCGGGCCGGGCTGCCGAGGTTGCGGTCCAGGTTCACGCAGCCGACCCAGCTGGCACCCGGGGCCACCCCGATGCCGCCGCGCCCCACCGCGCTGCCCGCAGTGTGCGTGCCGTGCCCGCCCTGGTCGGTCGGCGTCGTCGTGTGGTCCCACGGGTCGTACCAGGAGTCGTCGCCGCCCCGGAAGCCGGCGGCCAGCGCCGGGTGCCGGCCGTCCACCCCGGAGTCGGAGCTGCCCACCACCACGCCGGCGCCGGTCACCCCCAGCCCGGACCAGACCCGGTCCGCGCCGATCAGGGACACGTTCCAGGCCGGCCCGGCCGGTGCCGGCGCGTCGCCCCGGCTGGTCGGCGCGGCGGCCGGCAGCGGGCGCAGCCGCTGGCTGACCAGCACCCGGGCCACCTCCGGCCGGCCGGACAGCCAGGCCCGCACGGCCGGGCCGCCGTCCACCTCGATCGCGTTGACCAGGTAGTACGGCGTCGGGTCGAGCCGTAGCCGGGCCAGGTCGCGGCGCAGGTCGGGCTGGGTGCGCTCGGCCGTGGCGACGAGCCGCCGGTAGACCTCCCCGGCCCGGGCGTCCCGGCCGGCCCGGCCCGGTGCGCCGGCCGGGATCCCGCCCAGGTCGGCCTGCTCGCGCAGCACCACCAGCAGCCGCTCGCCGTGCAGACCGGGCCGGCCGGGCCCGAGGTACACCGCCGCCGCCCCGGCGAGCAGGACCACGGCGACCGCCGCCGCCACCGGCCGGCTGGGCGTCCCGCCGCGCGGGCGGGCCAGCAGCACGCCGTACGCGACGGCCAGCACCGCGGCCACCGCGAGCCCGGCGGCGGCGGTGGCCGCCACCCAGTACGGCACGTCGCGAGTGGCCGCCAGGACGAGGGTGTTCTCCTCCGGGTCGACGAAGGCCAGCGGCCCGAGAACGCCGAGCCCGACGAGCCAGCGCGCCGGGCCGGGCCCGGCGGACCCGCCCGCACGGGCGGCGGGGGCCTGGAGGGCGGCCAGCACGAAGCCCAGCGGTGGCAGGGTCAGCAGGGCGGGCAGTTGCGCCCCGGACTGCCCGGCCCCGGCGGCGACGAGCAGCAGCGCCACCCCGGCGACCGCACCGCCGACCAGCACCAGCCGGGCTGGCCGGGGCGGACGGCCGACCGCGAAGTGCGCCCAGAACCGGGCGTCGAGCAGCGCACCGGCGAGGACGCCGACCGCCGCGGCGGCGACCGCCGCGAGGACGGTCTCCAGCAGCCCTCCGAGCGCCCCGAGCCACGCCCAGGGCAGCACGGTCGCCACCCCGGCGGCCACCGCCAGCAGCGTCACCGTCCCGTTCCCGCCGGCGGCCGGCGGCACCGGGGCGGGCCGTGCGGACGTGCCCGGTTCACCGACCGTCCCGGCACCCGGGGACGCCTGGGCGCGGCCCCTGGCGAGCCGGCCGAGCACGGCGGCGAGCAGGCCGGCCGCCACGGCCAGCGCGGCGAGGTACGCCTCGTGGTGCACCGGCGGCAGGGCGCGCAGCAGGGTGAGCGCGCCGACGGCCAGCACCCCGGTGAGCCAGGCCCGGCCGGTGGCCCGGACCGTCCCGGACCGGGGCAGCAGCGTGAGCAGCAGCGCCGGCACGCCGGCCAGCAGGACGGTGACGCCGGCCACCACCGGCCAGAGCCAGACCGCCCGGTCCAGCCCGCTGATCAGCAGGATCTGGTCGGTCAGCCAGCCGGCCAGCTCGGCGGAGACGGTGACCGCGACAGCCCAGCAGCCGACCAGCACCGCCGCCACCACGGGCCACGGGCCGGGGCCCGACGGCGGCGGACCCGGCACGGCCGGAGGCAGGGGCTGGCCTGCGAACGGTGGGGGGTCGACCTCCATCCCCAGACAGTACGGCGTGATCACGACATGCCGCGGGACGGCCGGGACGGTTACCGTGGACGGGTGCGTGACCCCAACGTCTCCCGAACCGTCGCCGGTCAGCTCTCCCCGGCGCGCCGCGCCACCGACCTGCGCCGGCTGCGCGCCGAGCGGTTCGACGTCCTGGTCATCGGCGGCGGCGTCACCGGTGCCGGGGCGGCGCTGGACGCGGCCTCCCGAGGGCTGAAGGTGGCCCTGGTGGAGGCGCGCGACTACGCGGCCGGCACCTCCAGCCGGTCCAGCAAGCTGATCCACGGCGGCCTGCGCTACCTGGAGCAGTTCGAGTTCCACCTGGTCCACGAGGCGCTCACCGAGCGGGGGCTGCTCGCCACCCGGCTCGCCCCGCACCTGGTCCGGCCGGTGCCGATCCTGATCCCGCTGCCCGCCGGCCGGGGCGCACGGGACGTGCCGGCCCGCACCTTCCGCCGGTCCTACTACGGCCTCGGCGTGGCCGCGTACGACGCGTTCGCCGGGCTCTTCGGTGGCGGCCGGGGCATGCCGCTGCACCGGCACCTCACCCGGGAGGGGGCGCGGCGGATCTTCCCGAGCCTGCGCGCCGACGCCCTGGCCGGGGCGATCCGCTACTACGACGGGCAGGTCGACGACGCCCGGCTGGTGGTCACCCTGGCCCGCACCGCGGCCAGCCTTGGGGCGACCGTGGTCAACAGCACCCGCGCGGTCGGCCTGATCCGGCAGGCCCGCGAGGTGACCGGCGTCCGGGTCCGTGACCTGGAGGCCCCACCCGGCTCACCCGACGCCGAGTTCGAGGTGCGCGCCCGTACGGTGATCGCCGCCACCGGCGTGTGGAGCGACGACATGTCCCGGATGCTCAACGACGTCGGGCTGCGCCCCGGCTTCCGGGTCCGGGCGTCCAAGGGGGTGCACCTCGTGGTGCCCCGCTCGGCGATCACCGGCGAGACGGGGCTGATCCTGCGCACCGCCACCAGCGTCCTGTTCGTGATCCCCTGGGGCGGGCACTGGATCATCGGCACCACCGACACCGACTGGCGGCTGGACCGGTCCCACCCGGCCGCCTCGGCCCGCGACATCGCGTACCTGCTGGACCAGGTCAACACGGTGCTGGACCGGCCGCTCACCACCGCCGACATCGAGGGCGTCTACGCCGGGCTGCGTCCGTTGCTGTCCGGCGAGGCCGACTCCACCTCCAAGCTGTCCCGGGAGCACGCCGTCATCGAGCCGATGCTCGGGCTGCTGCTGGTCGCCGGGGGCAAGTACACGACGTACCGGGTGATGGCCTCCGACGTGGTGGACCACGCGGCCCGCCGGCTCGGCGGGGTTCGCCCGTCGCGCACCGCCGACCTGCCGCTGCTCGGCGCCGACGGGTACGCCGCGATGTGGCGGGACCGGGCCGACCTGGCCCGCCGGCACGGGGTGCCGGTCGGGGTGGTCGAGCACCTGCTGGAGCGGTACGGCACCCTGACCCTCGACCTGCTCGCCCTGGTCGACGTCGATCCGCTGCTGGCGTCCCCGCTGGCCGGGGCCCCGGAATACCTCGCGGCCGAGGTGACGTACGCGGCCCGCGCCGAGGGGGCGCTGCACCTGGAGGACGTGCTGACCCGGCGTACCCGGATCTCCTTCGAGACCACCCACCGCGGCCTGGAGTCCGCCGAGCACGCCGCGGAGCTGATGGGCGCGGTGCTGGGCTGGGACGCCGCGACCCGGGCGCGCGAGGTCGAGCACTACCGGGCGCGGGTGGAGGCGGAGCGGCAGTCCCAGCTGATGCCGGACGACGCGACCGCCGACGCGGCCCGGCTCGGCGCGCCGGACGTGCGGGGCTTCGCGGCGGACCGGGGCGCCGACGGCGATCCCGTCGAACTCCCGTCGTTCCCCCGGTGACCGACCCGCTGCCGCAGGCCGGGGTCAGAGCACCTTGCCGGGGTTGAACAGCCCCTCCGGGTCCAGCGCCGCCTTGATCGCCTGGTGCACCCGAACGCCCACCGGGCCGATCTCCCGGGCCAGCCAGTCCCGCTTGAGCAGCCCCACCCCGTGCTCGCCGGTGCAGGTGCCGCCCAGCTCCAGGCCGAGCCGCATGATCTCGTCGAAGGCTCGCCGGCCCCGGTCCAGGCTGGCCGGGTCGGCGCGGTCGACCACGATGTTCGGGTGCAGGTTGCCGTCGCCGGCGTGTCCCACCACGCCGATCGGCACGTCGCACTCCTCGGCGATCCGGGCCACCCCGTCGAGCAGCGCGGCGAGCGAGCCCCGGGGGACGGCCACATCGTCGATGATCAGCCCGCCGTTCCCGCCCGGGTACGCGTCGGCGGCGAACTTCTCCATCGCCGGGTGGGCCAGCCGGCGGGCCTGGAGCAGCGCCGCCGCCTCCGCCGCGTCGGTGGCCGCGTACACCTCGTCGGCCCCGGCCGCCTCGCACACCTCGGCGATCCGGGCCAGGTCCTCGGCGGCCCGCGACCCGGTGTCCACGGCGGCGAGCAGCAGCGCCTGCGCGTCGGTGCGCAGCCCCATCGGCTGGTACGCCTCGATCGCCGCCAGGTGGGTCCGGTCGAGCAGTTCCAGCAGGCTCGGGGTGAGCCCCTTCGCGGCGATCTCCGCCACCGCCACGCCGGCCTCCGCCGTGGAGTCGAACACGGCGACGAGGGTGAGCGACGCCTCCGGGGCGGGCCGCAGCGACACGGTCACCTCGGTGATCACCCCGAGGGTGCCCTCCGAGCCGACGAAGAGCCGGGTCAGGTCGTACCCGGCGACGCCCTTGGCGGTGCGCCGGCCGGTGCGCAGCACCTCGCCGGAGGCGAGCACCACCTCCAGGCCGAGCACGTACTCGGTGGTGACGCCGTACTTGACGCAGCACATGCCGCCCGCGTTGGTGGAGACATTGCCGCCGATGGTCGACGACTCCCACGAGCCGGGGTCCGGCGGGTAGTACAGCCCCTCCCGCCGTACCGCCCCGGCCAGCGTCGCGTTCACCACGCCGGGCTGGACCACCGCGATCCGGCCCACCGGGTCGATCTCCAGGATCCGGTCCATCGCCACGGTGCTCAGCACCACCGAGCCGTCCACCGCGTTCGCCGCGCCGGCCAGCCCGGTCCGCGCCCCCTGCGGCACCACCGGTACGCCGTACCGGGCCGCCGCCCGGACCACGCCGACCACCTCGTCGGTGCCGCGTGGGCGGACCACCACCAGCGGCGTCCCGGAGGCGCACAGGTCGGCTTCGTCCCGCTCGTGCATCCGGAGCAGGTCCGGATCGGTCAGGACGGCGTCGTCGCCGAGCACGGCGCGCAGGTCGGCGAGGAGGGGTGAGGCAATCATGCAGCAGAGGCTAACCCCCGGCTAGTTTGGCGACCATGCTGTATCTTGACCGGCCTGCCTGGCCGGCCCGTGGGCGGCTCTGGTCGCATCTGATCAGCGACGTCTCGCCCGCCGAGCTGCACGCCTTCGCCGAGGCGCTCGGCGCGCCCCGCCGCGCGTTCGACCGCGACCACTACGACATCCCCGCCGAGCGGTACGCCATGGCGGTGCACCTCGGAGCCAGGGTGGTCCCCAGCCGTGAACTGGTCCGCCTCCTGCGCGCATCCGGCCTCCGCCGCCCCAAACACCTGACCCGCCCCACCCCCTGACCCACCCCACCCCCCTTCGCACGCCCCGCCCCACCCCGCCGCGCGACCGCCCCACCGCACGCCCCGCCCCACCACGCCCCCGCTCACCGCGATCTTGCACTTGCGGCCCCAGTTTTGCGCCTTAGGTGGCATATGTGCGGGCCGCAACTGCAAGATCGCGAGGGAGAGGGCGAGGGCGGGGGCGGGTCGCGGAGCGCGGGGTGGGGAGAGGTGGGGGTGGGTTAGTGGAGGGCGGTGAGTTCGCGGTGGAGGTTGGCGCGGGCCGGGTGCTCCCAGCGGGCGGCCAGGGTGGGCAGCCGATAGAGGGTGGGCAGGGCCAGTAGGCCGTCGAGCACCGAGGCCCGCCCGGCCCGGAACACCGGCTCCGGCACGTGCGCGTACTCCCGGCGGACGGCGGCGGCGTACCGGTCGTACTCGTCGGGCGGACCGGCCAGCACGGCCAGGTCGGCGTCGCAGAGCAGCGCGCCGTCGCGGTCCCCGGCCGCGACCGTGTGCCCGGCGGTGAGCAGCACCAGCCGGCGGACCTCCGCCACCGCCACGGTCGGCACCCCGACCCCGGTCAGCAACGGGTCGGCGAGGTCGGCGCTGGCCCGCTCGTTGCCGTCCCCGCCGGCCCGCGGGTCGTAGATCGCGTCGTGGCACCAGGCGGCGAGCCGGACCAGGTCGGGGTCGTCGGCCAGTTCGGCGTGCGCGTCGACGACATCGAGGACGGCGGTCAGGTGCCGGGCGGTGTGGTAGTGCCGGTGCGGTTCCCGCCAGCGGGCCAGCAGGCCCGCCCCGGCGTCGGTCAGCGCCGGTGAGTCCCCGGCCCCGGCGCCCAGGGCCGCCGCCCGCCACCGGCCGATCAGTTCCACCGTTCCCCGGCGGCCGTCCGAGCCCGTCATCTGGCCGAGTCTGCCGGATCGGGCGAGGATTCACCGCCCTCACGGTGGGTAGTCCCCGCCATGGCCGTGGCCCGGGATCTCCGATCGTCGCTGCTGCGGCGTGCAGGCCTGCACGACGGCGTGGCCGACATCGACTCGGCGCGGATCTCGGCGGCGATGGAGGAGCTTCGCCGTCGCAGCAGAGCCACCCTGCACGATCGGCTGCACCGGGTCCGGATGGCGATGGGCCTGGCCGTGCAGGCCGGGCTGGCCGCCACGCTGGCCTGGGTCATCTCCCATCACCTGCTGGGAAACCCGCAGCCGGTCTTCGCGCCGATCTCGGCGGTCGGCGCCCTGGCCGCGTCGGTCGGTCAGCGACTGCGCCGGACCGTCGAGCTGATCGTCGGGGTGGCGGTCGGGGTGTTCCTCGGCGACCTGCTGATCTACCTCGTCGGCACCGGGGGCTGGCAGCTCGGGCTGGTGGTGACGGCGTCCATCGTGCTGACCCTCTTCTTCGGTGGGAGCGTGTCGGTCGTCATCCAGGCCGCCGCCACCGCCGTGCTGATCGTCACGCTCAGCCCGTCCACCGAGGACCTGGAGATACCGCGCTTCATCGACGCCTTGATCGGCGGCGGGATCGCGCTGTTGGTGACGGCGATCCTGTTGCCGCTGAACCCGCTGCGGGTGATCAACCGGGCCGCCCGGCCCGCGCTGGACCTGCTCGCCGACCAGCTCGACGCCGCCGCCGAGGCGCTGCGCGGGCGGGACCGGGACAGCGCCCAGCGGGCCCTGGAACGGCTCCGTGAGAACAAGGAGGAGCTGAGCACCCTCATCGAGGCGATCGAGGGTGCGAAGGAGACCAGCATCCTCTCCCCGGCCCGTTGGCACCGGCGCAGTGAGCTGACCCACTACGCCGAGGCGGCCGACCCCATCGACCGCGCGATGCGCAACAGCGGGACCCTGATCCGGCGTTCCGTGACGATGATCGAGGACGGGGAGCCGGTGCCGGAGCCGATGCCGTACGCGGTGGCCCACCTCGCCGAGTCGGTCCGCCTGCTCCGCCACGAGTTCGCCGTCGGGGCGGAACCGGAGAGGGCCCGGGAGCGGTCCCTGCGCGCGGTCAGTGAGGCCGGCCGGGCGTACGCGCAGGGGGTCGGGTTCTCCGGCAGCGTGGTGATCGCGCAGGTGCGCACCACCGCCAGCGACCTGCTGGTCGCCTCCGGCATCGACCAGGAGGAGGCCAACCGGCTGATCCGGGAGTCCTTCGGCGAGCAGGAGAAACCGAACGTCGGCCCGGCCGAGAGCGTCCCCGCCCCGAAGCCGCCCACGGCCCCGCCGCTGGGCTGAGGCGTGCTCAGCCCAGCTCGGCGAGGGCGGTGAGCAGGCTCTCGACGTGCTGCTGGGTGCTGCCCAGGCCGATGCTGGCCCGCAGGGCGGTCGGCGGAAGGTCCCGGTGCCCGCTGCGCGTGGCGGCCTCGGTGAGCAGCCGACGGGCCAGCGGGTGGGCGCAGAACAGCCCGTCGCGGACCCCGATGTCGTACCGAATGGCCAGCTCCGCCGCGACCTCGGCCGAGTCCCGGCCGGCCAGCACGAACGAGACGATGCCCACCCGGGGCGAGTCCGGGCCGAAGGTGCGCAGCTCCACCACGTGCGGCAGGGCCGCCAGCCCGGCCCGCAGCCGGGCCAGCAGCGTCTGCTCGCGGGCGTGCAGCGCGGCCCGGTCCGCCCCGGCCAGCGCCGCGCACACCGAGGCGAGCGCGACCGCGCCGAGCAGGTTGGGGGTGCCGGCCTCGTGCCGGGCCGGGCCGGTGGCCCAGCGCACATCGTGGGTGGCGGCCCCGACGTGACTGGTGGCGCCCCCACCGGCCAGGTACGGCGGGGCCGCGTCGAGCCAGTCGCCCCGGCCGAGCAGCACCCCCGCGCCGAACGGCGCGTACAGCTTGTGCCCGGAGACGGCCAGGTAGTCCACGTCCAGCGCGGCCACGTCGACCGGGGCGTGCGGGGCGAGCTGGGCGGCGTCCACCGCGATCCGGGCGCCGTGCCGGCGGGCCACCCGGGCCAGCTCGGCCACCGGCCAACGCTCCCCGGTCACGTTGCTCGCCCCGGTCACCGCCACCAGCACCGGCGGGCGGGCGGTGGCGCCTCGGCGCAGCTCGGTCAGCGCCGCATCCAACGCCCGGACCGCCTCGGCGGGGGCGGCCGGCACCGGCAGCCGCACCGAGCCGCGCGGCCAGGGCAGCAGGTTGGCGTGGTGCTCCCCGGCGAACGTCACCACCGTGGTCCCGGTGGGCAGGGCCCGGGCCAGCAAATTCAGCGCGTCGGTGGTGTTGCGGGTGAACACCACGTGGTCGTCGGCGCGGGCGCCGAAGAAGTCGCCGACCGTCTGCCGGGCCCGCTCGTACTCCAACGTGCAGCGCCGCGACAGGGCGCCGGCACCGCGGTGCACGCTGGCGTACCAGGGGAGCAGCTCGGCCACCGCGTCGGCCGCGGCCCGCGCGCACGGCGCGCTGGCGGCGTAGTCCAGGTTGATCTGGCCCGGCACGCCGAGCACGTCGAGCGGCCGCGACGACGCCGACACGGTCCGCGCGGGCGGCGGCGTGAGCGAGGGTACGAGGGTGACGGTCATGGCACGACCTCCGGGTCCGGGGACCCCGGGTGACGCCACCGGGACGGGGTCCGCGCTTGCCCAGCGCCGGACAGGGCTGGGCCCGGTCATCACCCGGGGCACCCCACCGCGAACTCGACGAGGGTTGCCGGCCAGCAAGCCGGGGCTTGACGCTGGCGCTCGTGACCTGACGACAGGATAACGGTCGACCGATGCGGCCGGAACAGCCGGCGGGGGATGACTACGCTGATGTAATGGCCGACACCCCGCCCGGCGGCGCCGCGTCGCCGTGGACCCCGCACGATCTCCCTTCGCAGCCCGGTGGGGCCGCCCCCCGGATGCCGGTGCGCCGGCTGGGCTGGCGGCGGGTCCTGGTGGTGGTCCTGGTGGTGCTGCTGATCGCGGCGTGCGCGGTCTACATGCTCTTCAAGCTCGGCTTCAACCTGGGGCCGGAGGCGCTGCTGATCGGCGTGGTCGCCGCGATCCTGCCGGTGCCGGTGCTGGTCTCCTGCTTCCTGTGGCTGGACCGGTACGAGCCGGAGCCGTTGAAGTATCTGATCTTCTGCTTCGTCTGGGGCGCGTTCGTCTCCACGGCCGCCTCGCTGACCGTCAACGGGTTCTTCGCCGCCCGGTTCGCCGACTGGGGGCTGCCCGACGCGTTGACCGCGGTGCTGGTCGCCCCGTTCATCGAGGAGCTGACCAAGGCGATCGGCCCGATCCTGCTGCTGATCTTCCGCCGCCGGGAGTGGTCCGGCATCACCGACGGCCTGGTCTACTGCGGGCTGTCGGCGGTCGGCTTCGCCATGGTGGAGAACATCCTCTACCTGGGCGGTTACGGCTACGCCTCCGGCGTCAACGAGTACGGTCCGGCGACCGGGGCGCGGCAGGTCATCGCGATCTTCATCGTCCGGATCCTGCTGTTCGGCTTCGCCCACCCGCTGTTCACCTCGATGACCGGTGTGGGTCTCGGCATCGCCGCCCGGACCGCCGACCGTCGGGTGCGCTTCCTCGCCCCGGTCGCGGGCCTGCTACTGGCGATGATGCTGCACGGCACCTGGAACCTGCTGCCGTCGCTGGCCCAGGCCACCGGGCAGACGATGCTCGCCCTGTACGGCTACCTCGGTGTGATGGTGCCGATCTTCTTCGGCATGGTCGGGTTGGCGGTCTGGCTGCGCGGCTGGGAGGGGCGGCTGACCGAGCGCACCCTGCCCGAATACGTGCGGGCCGGGTGGCTGACCCCGCCGGAGGTGGCGGCGCTGGGCAGCCTGGGCCGGCGGCACGCCGCCCGGACCTGGGCCCGGCGGGTGGCCGGCGACGCGGGGCTCAAGGCGATGCGCGGATACCAGTTCTCCGCCACCCGGCTGGCGCTGCTGCGCGACGGGATGCACCGAGGGCTGGACCGTCGGCCGGCCGACCGGGAACGGACCGCGTGGGAGGAACGGGAGCTGCTGGACGCGATCGCCGCGTACCGGTCCTTCTTCGTCGGCCGGGATCCGCAGGTGCCGGTCGGGAGCTGGGACGGCCACCGCTACCACCTGCGGTTCCCCGACGGGTCGCAGCGGCCGGTCGACGCCCCGGACGAGCCCGTGGTGCCGATCCCGGTGGTGCTCGCCCCGCCGCCGCCCCCGGCCCACCCGGGGCCTTACGGCCCGCCCGGCTGGTACGGCCCCCGCCCGGCCGCCCCCTGGCCGCCGGGCACCGCCTGACGGGGGCGGGTCGGCCGGTCAGGCGGGCGCCGCCCGACGGGGGCGGGTCGGCCGGTCAGGTCATCAGGCCGGTGAGGAAGTCACCGATGCCCACGGCCATCGCCGCCAGGCCCGCCCCGATCGCCTTGCACATCTGCGCCGCGCTGTCCGGTCGGAAAGCCACGAAGTAGATCAGGAACGCGACGCTTCCCCAGAGGAAGACCTTCTTCACGAATACCGGCACGATCCCTCCCCAGGGCGCTGGACGTGCCTGGCTTCCCGTAGTGGGCAGCCGCAAACGACGCGTCGCCGACCGGGGTGGACGACGGCGGGAGGCCGGAGCGGACCCGGGGGAGGAAAGCGGAAGGGCCTGCCGGAGGCGTTACAGGTACAGGCCGGTGGAGCCGTTCGACTCCGACTCGATCCGTTCGGCGGCGACGGCGTGCACGTCCCGCTCGCGCAGCAGGACGTACCCCCGGCCGTGCAGTTCGACCTCGGAGCGGTCGTCGGGGTCGAAGAGCACCCGGTCGCCGGAGACGATCGAGCGGACGTGCGGCCCCACTCCCACGGCGGTCGCCCAGGCCAGTCGCTTACCCACGGCGGCGGTCGCCGGGATCACGATGCCGGCGCTGGAGCGGCGCTCACCCTCGCTGCCGTCCACCTTCACCAGCACGCGGTCGTGCAGCAGACGGATCGGCAGGCCGGAGTCGAGGTTCTGGTCGGCGGTCACGGACGGAACGGTACCGCGTCCGGCCGGGCCGCCCCGGGGGTGGTTGCGCGGACGCCGGCCGGGGCAATGTGTGGCGGAACCGCCCTAGGCTGGGGCGACGGACGTATCCTGTCCCCCCTGTCCTCCGGACAGGTTGATTCTGATGCGGGAGGTGCGCTTGAGCCGTTTCGAGCGGGTACGGGGACGGCTCCGCCGCGCGTACGAGTCGGGCCGGGAGTCGGTGCGGCGGGCCCGCGCCGACCCGACCACCGTCGCCGACGGGGGACCGGGCCGGGCTGCGGCGGCGGGCGGCGTCGACTCCACCGGGGTGGCCGGGGTGGCGTCCCCCACCTCGCCGGGCCCGGCGGCCCCGCCGTCGGCGACGGTGGTCGGCGCCGAGCCGCCCGCCGCGATGCACAACTCCACCGCCAGCCGGGACGACGCCGACGTGCCGCACGCCCTGCGGATCGCCGGCGCCTGGTCGTGGCGGCTGATCGTCGTCGGTGTGGTGTTCTGGGCGCTGCTGAAGATCGTCGCCACCATCAGCATCGTGATCATCCCGCTGGCCATCGCGCTGCTGCTCTCGGCGCTGCTCGCGCCGGCCGTCGGCTGGCTGCTGCGGGCACGGCTGCCCCGCTCGCTGGCCACGGCGGTGGTGCTGGTCGGCGGCCTGGCCGGCGTCATCGGCACGCTGACGCTGGTGGTGAACGAGTTCATCAAGGGCGTGCCGGAGCTGAGCAAGAAGTCGTCCGAGGGCGTCCGGCAGATCCAGGACTGGCTCAAGACCGGCCCGCTGCACCTGTCCGACAGTCAGCTCACCCGGTACATCGACGAGGCGCAGGACTGGATCAACAACAACACCGAGAAGTTCACCAGTGGGGCCGTCTCCACCGCGGCGACCCTGGCCGAGGTGCTGACCGGCATCGTGCTGGTGCTCTTCGCCACCTTCTTCTTCCTGCGCGACGGCAGCCGGATCTGGCGCTTCATGGTCCGGCTGCTGCCGGTGGCCGCCCGGTGGAAGGTCGACGACGCCGGCCGGGCGTCCTGGGAGACCCTGGGCGCCTACGTCCGGGCCACCGTGCTGGTCGCGTTCATCGACGCCGTCGGCATCGGCGCCTTCCTGGTCTTCTTCGACATCCCGTTCGCGTTCCCGCTGGCCGCGCTGGTCTTCCTCGGGGCGTTCATCCCGATCGTCGGTGCGGCGCTCTCCGGCGTCGTCGCGGTGCTGGTCGCGCTGGTCGACAGCGGCCCGGTCACCGCGCTGATCATCCTGGGCGTGGTGATCGGCGTGCAGCAGGTCGAGGGCCACATCCTCCAGCCGCTGATCATGGGTCGGGCGGTGGCCATCCACCCGCTCGCGGTGATCATCGGCATCGCGGCGGGCGTGGTGCTCGCCGGGATCACCGGGGCGCTGGTCTCGGTGCCGCTGATCGCGGTGCTCAACACGGCGGTCCGCCGGCTCGCCGCGCGTACCGTGCCGGACACCCCGCCGGACGCCGTGGTGGTCGCCTCGAAGGCGCCCTGACCGTCCCGTGGAGCCACCGGGCCCGCCCCCGCCGTCTCGCGCGGGGGCGGGCCCGTCTCTCGCCGTACGCGTACGTCAGGACCGGCCGAGGCGTTCCAGGGCGCCCCGGGCGACCTCCGGGCGGGTGGTGTACCAGAACGGGGGCAGCGAGCGGCGCAGGAACGGGCCGTAGCCGCGCGCCGTCTCCAGCCGCGAGTCGAGCACCGCTACCACGCCCCGGTCCCCGGTGGCCCGGATCAGCCGGCCCACCCCCTGGGCCAGCCGGACGGCGGCGATCGGCACGCTCACCGCGGCGAAGCCGGAGCCGCCGCCCGCGTCCACGGCTGCGGCGCGGGCCGCCGCGAGCGGCTCGTCCGGGCGGGGGAAGGGCAGCCGGTCGATCACCACGAGCTGGCAGGCGTCGCCCGGCACGTCCACGCCCTGCCACAGCGACATCACCCCGAACAGGCAGCTCGACCGCTCCTCGCGGAACCTGCGGACCAGCAGCGGCAGCGACTCCTCGCCCTGGAGCAGCACCGGCAGGTCGGTCCGCGCCCGCAGCAGCTCCGCCGCCTGCTGCGCGGCCCGCCGCGAGGAGAAGAGCCCGAGGGTACGCCCACCGAGCGCGCCGACCAGCGCCAGCAGTTCCTCGCCGGCGGCCTCGGGCAGCCCGGAGACGCTGGGGCGGGGCAGGTGCGCGGCGACGTACAGGATGCCCTGCCGGGCGTAGTCGAAGGGCGAGCCGACGTCGAGCGACCGCCAGCCCGGCCCCTCGGTGGCCGGGACGGTTCCGGTGGTGGGGCGGCTGCCCGGCGCGGCGGCGACCGGGGCGGCACCGGGCGGGGCGTCACCACGGGCCGTGGCGACGGCCAGCGCGGCGGCGGCCGGGGACGGCGGGGAGGGCGTCGGCGCGTCCAGGCCCAGCGCCCGGGCCACCGTGTCGAACCGGCCGCCCAGCGCCAGGGTCGCCGAGGTGGCGACGACGGTGCGCTCGTCGTAGAGGTGGGTGGCGAGGGTGCCGGCGACCGAGAGCGGGGCCACCACCAGGGCCCGGCGGCTGCCGTTGTCCGGCTTCTCCACCCAGGCCACGTCGTGCTCGGCCTCCTCCAGCAGCCGCTGGGCGGTGGCGGACAGCTCGTCCAGCACCGCCTTGGCCTGCTGCTTGCGCACCGGGTCCGGGTCGTCGGACTTGACGTCGCCGATCGCGTCCAGCGCGGCCCGGGTGGCCGCGTCGAGCAGCGTGCACGCCTCGCGCAGCGGCCCCGGCAGCCCGGCGGTGAGCCGGCCCGCCGGCACCTCGGCCAGCCCGCCGGCGAGGGCGTCGCCGGCCTCGGTGAGCCGCTCGGCGACCTCCGGGCGCAGCAGCGGGCGGGCCCGCCGGGTGGACCGGTCGATCAGCTCCGGCACCAGCTCGGCCTGGGCGGCGGAGGAGACCCGGTCGGCCAACTCGTGCGCCTCGTCCACGATGAGCAGCTTGTGCGGCGGCACGATGTGCCGCCCGGCGAGCATGTCGACGGCGAGCAGGCTGTGGTTGGTGACCACGAGGTCGGCCTCGCGGGCCCGGGCCCGGGACGCCTCGGCGAAGCACTCCGCGCCGAACGGGCAGCGGGACGCCCCGACGCACTCCCGGGCCGGCATGGACACCAGCCGCCATGCCTGGTCGTCGACGCCCGGGTCCAGCTCGTCCCGGTCGCCGGTGTCGGTCTCCAGCGCCCAGTCCCGCAGCCGCTGGATCTGCTTGCCCATCCGGCCGGCCTCGCCGAGCCACTTCCCGCCCCCGCCGCCGGCCCGGGGCTCCACGGCGTCGAAGAGGGTGTCCGTCGGCTCGTCCTCGGTCGAGTTGTCCAGCCGGGCCAGGCAGAGGTAGTGGTGCCGCCCCTTGAGCACCGCGAAGGTGGGCCGCCGGCCGAGCACCGGCTCCACCGCGTCGGCGAGCCGGGGCAGGTCGTGGTCGACGAGCTGGGACTGCAACGCCAGGGTCGCGGTGGAGACCACCACCGGGCCGTCCACGGTCAGCGCCGGGGTCAGGTAGGCCAGCGACTTTCCGGTGCCGGTGCCGGCCTGCACCAGCAGGTGCTCGCGGGAGGTCACGCACTCCTCGATCGCGGTGGCCATCTCCTGCTGGCCGGGGCGGGCCGCCCCGCCGGGGACCGCGCCGACCGCCGCCGCGAGCAGCTCCCCGGCGCTCGCCCGCTTCCCGCGCCGCCGGGATGCGCTGCGGGGGAGGGCGGAACCGGGAGCGGTGCGCGGCGGAGTCACCGTGCGACGGTACCCGCCGCCGTCGACGCAGGGCGCGCCCCGCCCCGCGTGGCGGGGTCACCCTACGGAATCCCACGGGCCGCATCCGGTTACTTCTCCCGCGCGATCGATGGGCGGTATCGACTAGGGTGCGACTCATGCCGAGCGACGTGGTCCGCGTGATCTACCGCAAGTACGACGGCAGCGCCCACCGCGACTACCCGGCCCGTCGGCTGGCCGAGGACGACCTCGGCGTCTGGCTCGGCGTGCCGGCCGGCACCGAGTCGGTCTACCACGGCCGGCCCTCGGTGGAACAGATCCCCTTCGTGTTGCTGGTGCCGCGGCACGGCTGGTGGACGGGGATGTTCAACCCGCCGCCCCGGACCAGCGAGGTCTACTGCGACATCACCACCCCGGCCCGGTGGGAGGGCGACGACACCGTCCACCTGGTCGATCTGGACCTGGACGTGGTGCGCCGCCGGGGCACCGGGCTGGTCGAGCTGCGCGACGAGGACGAGTTCGCCGAGCACCGGGAGCGCTTCGGCTACCCGGCCGACCTGGTCGCCGAGGCCGAGGCCGCGTCCCGCCGGCTGCTGGTCGCGCTCGGCGACGGCAGCGAGCCGTTTGCGGCGTCGTACCGGAAGTGGCTGGCCCTGGTGGTCTGAGCCCGCCCCTCCGGCCGGGGCGTCACCAGCGCGGTGGCCAGGCCCCCGGCTTCCCGACGCCCCACCCACCCCCGAACGTGACCCCCACCCCTCGGGCGCTCACCGGGCGGGAGCGGGTGGGTTGGGCGATGATCCGGGGATGGACGTGTTCGGTGGAGTGGAGGTCGTGGCGCCGGAGGGCGGCACGGTGCGGGAGCTGTTGCGGGTGGGCGGCGGGGCGGTGGACCTGGGGGCGGTCGATCCCCGGTCGACGCCGGGGTTGCCTGCGGCGGCGGGCCGCGGTGGCGCCCGCAAGGCGTGGGCGCGACAGCAGGTGGAGTTGGCCGGCGTGGGGCTGGGGCGACAGCAGGAGATGCTGTTCGCCGCAGCCAAGGGCGCGGCCGGACCGGGTGCCGCGGCGAGCGCCCCGACGACCGCTGACGCGGGCCTGGGGCGGGGTCGCCCCGGGCGGGTGCTGCTGGTGCTCCAGGCCATGGACTGCGGTGGCAAGGACGGCACCATCAAGCGGGTGGCCGGCGCGATGAATCCGCTCGGGCTGCACATCCGCTCGTTCGGCCCGCCCACGGCCGCCGAGCGGCGGCACGACTTCCTGTGGCGGGTCCGCCGTGCCGTGCCGCCGCCCGGGTACGTCGGGATCTTCAACCGCTCGCACTACGAGGACGTGCTGATCGCCCGGGTGGAGTCGCTGGTGCCGGAGGCCACCTGGCGGGCCCGGTACGACGAGATCAACGCCTTCGAGCGGGAGCTGACCGACGCCGGGGTGGCCCTGGTCAAGGTGATGCTGCACATCTCGTACGCCGAGCAGGGGGAACGGCTGTCGGCGCGGCTGAGCGACCCGGCCAAACACTGGAAGTACAACCCGAGCGACCTGGACTCCCGGGCCCGCTGGGACGACTACCAGGCCGCGTACGCCGAGGCCCTGGAGCGGTGCGGCACGGACGCCGCGCCCTGGTACGTGGTGCCGGCCGATCGGAAGTGGTACCGCGACTGGGCGGTGGCCCACCTGCTCGGGGAGACGTTCGGTGACCTGGATCTGGGGTATCCGCCGGCGGACTTCGACGTGGCGGCGGAGCGTAGGCGGTTGTGCGGCGATTGACCGGGTCAAGGTGAACGACAGGTGAACGACCAGTAAATGGCGGCTGGCCGAGGGTGGGCCGAGGAATTCGTGGTTCTGCCGTTTCCTAGCATTCCCACTGCAGGCACCCCCGGGGCGTCCGCCGCCCTTCCACCGACACGACGAGGTCCAGGCTGTGAAGTTTTCCTTCCGCCCCACCGAGGGCGCCTTCTACGAGCTCTTCACCAGGGCCGCGCAGAACTTGGTGCGGGGTACCGCGCTGCTGAACGAGCTGGCCCTGCCCGGCGTGGACGTGCAGTCGGTCAGCGAGCGGCTCACCGAGGTCGAGCACGACAGCGACCAGATCACCCACGACCTGTACAAGAAGATCAACTCTACTTTCATCACCCCGTTCGACCGCGAGGACATCTACCGCCTGGGCTCGCTGCTCGACGACGTGATGGACCACCTGGAGGCCGTGGGCAACCTGCTCTACCTGTACGGCCTGACCAAGCTGCCGTCGCTCCCGCGTGAGCTGCACGACCTGGTCAACGTGCTGGACCAGCAGGCCAAGCTGACCGCCGAGGCGATGCCCCGGCTGAAGTCGATGAAGGACCTCGAGGACTACTGGATCGAGTGCAACCGGCTGGAGAACGACGGCGACCAGGTGTACCGGATGCTGCTGGTCCGCCTCTTCTCCGGCGAGTACGACGCCCTGACGGTGCTCAAGATGAAGGAGGTCGCCGACGAGCTGGAGGCGGCCTGCGACGCCTTCGAGCACGTGGCGAACACCGTCGAGACCATCGCGGTCAAGGAGTCCTGATCCTGTGACTCCCGAACTCATCGCCGTGCTGGCGGTGATCGCGGTGGCCCTGGCGTTCGACTACACCAACGGCTTCCACGACGCCGCCAACGCGATCGCGACCAGCGTCTCGACGCGCGCCCTGACCCCCCGGGTGGCGCTCGCCCTGGCCGCGGTCGGCAACTTCGTCGGCGCCCACTTCGGCGCCGGCGTCGCCAAGACCGTGGGCGACGGCCTGGTCACCCTGCCCACCGGGGTGGCCAGCCTGGGGGTGCTCTTCGCCGGGGTGCTCGGCGCGATCGCCTGGAACCTGATCACCTGGTACTTCGGCCTGCCGTCGTCGTCCTCGCACGCGCTGTTCGGCGGCCTGGTCGGGGCGACCCTGCTGTCGGCCGGCGGGGTGGTGCAGTGGATCACGATCGGCGAGAAGGTCCTGCTGCCGATGGTGCTCTCGCCGATCATCGGCCTGACCCTGGGCTACCTGCTGATGCTGGCGATCCTGTGGATCTTCCGCAACGGGCAGCCGGGCAAGCTCAACCGGGGCTTCCGCTGGGCGCAGACCGCGTCGGCGGCGGCCATGTCGGTCGGCCACGGCATGCAGGACGCCGCCAAGACCATGGGCATCGTGGTGCTCGCCCTCTACACCGGTGGCTTCCAGGACGACAAGAGCCACATCCCGGGCTGGGTGTTCTGGACCTCGGCGGCCATGCTGGCGGCCGGCACGTACGCCGGTGGCTGGCGGATCATCCGGACGCTGGGGCGCAAGATCATTGACCTGGGGCCGCCGGAGGGCTTCGCCGCCGAGGCGGTGGCCAGCGCGGTGCTCTACTTCAACGCCCTGGTGCTCAAGGCCCCGATCTCCACCACCCACACGATCACCTCGGCGATCATGGGCGTGGGGGCCACGAAGCGGCTCTCCGCCGTGCGCTGGAACGTCGCCGGCAACATCGTGATCGCCTGGGTCATCACGTTCCCGGCCGCGGCGCTGATCTCCTGCGTCACGTACCTGCTGGTCCGCCCGCTCTTCGGCTGACAGCCGGTTCGGAGGGGCTCCCCGTCGACGGGGAGCCCCTCCGACTCACTTGTAGCGCACGCCGATCTGCTCGCGGACGGCGTCCAGCAGGGCCATCACCTCAAGGGTGGTGGAGTGCGGGACCAGCGGGCTCTCGGTCAGCCCCGCGGCGAGACAGCGCTGCACCTCGGCGGCCTCGTACTGGTAGCCGCCGCCGGTCAGGTCGGCGGGGATCGTCTCCGGGTCGGCCCCGGCGCGGTGCAGAGTCGCCGACGGCGGCCGGAAGAACGGCGCGGGCAGGTCGATCCGGCCGGCGGTGCCGGTGATCGAGGCGACCATCGGGGTGGCCCCGATCATGCCGCAGCTCAGCATCGCCACCGCCCCCGAGTCGTACCCGAACACCATGCCGGTGTTCTCGTCGACCCCCTCGGGGCCGAGCTTCGCCCAGGCCCGGACGTGCTGCGGGACTCCGAGCAGCAGGTGGGCCAGGCTGACCGGGTAGACGCCCAGGTCGAGCAGTGCCCCGCCGCCGAGCGCGCGGGCCCGCATCCGGCTCTCCGGCGCGAACGGCCCGGCCGCCCCGAAGTCCGCCTGCACGCCGGTGACCCGCCCGATCGCCCCGTCGGCGATCAGCTCGACCACCCGCAGGATCAGCGGGTTCGTCCGCATCCACATGGCCTCCATGAGGAAGACCCCCCGGGCGCGGGCCGCCTCGACCAGTTCGGTGCTGTCCGCCAGGTCGAGGGTGAACGGCTTCTCCACCAGCACCGCCCGGCCGGCGGCCAGGCAGGTCATGGTCGCCTCGTGGTGCGCGACGTGCGGCGTGGCCACGTAGATCGCGTCCACCTCGTCGTCGGCGGCCAGATCCGCCCAGGAGCCGTACGCCCGCTCCGCGCCGTGCTTGTCGGCGAACCGCCGCGCGCCCTCCGGTGTCCGCGAGCCGACGGCCACCAGCTCGGCTCCCGGCACCAGCCGGAGGTCCTCGGCGAAGCGGCCGGCGATGTGGCCGGTGGCCAGAATCCCCCAACGTGTCATGCGTCCACGCTAGTCGGGGCCGGTCCGGGCCCCGACGTCCGCCGAATCGGGCGGCCCACCCTGCGGGACTAGGCTCGACGCATGACGATCGACAGCGACGGCTTCGCCGCCCCGCCGGCCCTGGTCGAGCACGCCCGCCGGTTCCGCGCCGAGGGCAACCCGCCGGCGCGGCCCCGGGTCTCGGCCACCGTGCTGCTGCTCCGCCCGGCCGGCGCCGACTTCGAGGTGTACGTCATCCGCCGCGTCGCCGCGATGGTCTTCGGCGGCGTGTACGCCTTCCCCGGCGGCGGGGTGGACCCGTCGGACTCCCAGGCCCATCTCGACTGGGCCGGCCCCGAGCCGGCGGCGTGGGCCGGGCGGCTGGGCGTCGCGCCGGACGCCGCACAGGCCGTGGTGTGCGCCGCCGCCCGGGAGGTCTTCGAGGAGTCCGGGGTGCTGCTGGCCGGCCCGGACGCGGCGACCGTGGTGGGCGACGTCAGCGGCGACGACTGGGAGGCCGCGCGGCAGGACCTGGAGGCCCGCCGCCGGGGCTTCGCCGACCTGCTGGCCGGCCGGGGGCTCACCCTCCGGTCGGACCTGCTGCTGCCGTGGAGCCGGTGGATCACCCCGGAGTTCGAGCCGCGCCGCTTCGACACGTACTTCTTCGTGGCTCTGCTGCCGCAGGGGCAACGGACCCGGGACGTCTCCGGGGAGGCCGACCACACGATGTGGGTCCGCCCGGCGGACGCCCTGGCCCGGGCGGAGGCCGGCGAGCTGACCATGCTCCCGCCGACCCTGGTCACCCTGGCCCAGGTGGCCGCCGCCGGTGATCTCGCCGGGGTGGCCCGCGCGTCCGCGACCCGGGACGCCGCCACCCCGATCACCCCCCGCCTGGACCTGCCGGAAACCGGCGAACCCCGCTTCGTCCTCGGCTGAGCGCCCACCCCCTCCTCGCCGATCTTGCACTTCCGGCCCGGTCAAATCCGGCACACCACCCGAAACAGGGGCCGCAACTGCAAGATCGACGGGGCGGGGCGGGGCGGGGCGGGGCGGGGGTGGGGTTGGTGGGGTTAGCCGAAGCGGCCGGTGATGTAGTCCTCGGTCTTCTTTTGGCTCGGGTTGCTGAAGATCTTCTGAGTGTTGTCGTACTCGATGAGGCGGCCCGGGTCGCCGGTCTTCTCGATCGAGAAGAACGCGGTGCGGTCGGAGACGCGGGCGGCCTGCTGCATGTTGTGCGTGACGATGATGATGGTGAACTTGTCCTTGAGCTGGAACATCAGGTCCTCGATGGCCAGCGTGGAGATCGGGTCCAGCGCGGAGCAGGGCTCGTCCATCAGCACCACCTGCGGCTCGACCGCGATCGTCCGGGCGATGCAGAGCCGCTGCTGCTGGCCGCCGGACAGGCCCGCGCCCGGCTTGCCGAGGCGGTCCTTCACCTCGTCCCACAGGTTCGCCGAGCGCAGCGCCCGCTCGGCGGCCTCGTCCAGGATCGACTTCTTCCGCACGCCGTTGAGCCGCAGCCCGGCCACCACGTTCTCGTGGATGCTCATGGTCGGGAACGGGTTCGGCCGCTGGAAGACCATGCCGATCGTCCGGCGCACGGCGGTGACGTCCACGTCGCGGTCGTAGATGTTCTGCCCGTCGATGGTCAGGTCGCCCTCGACCCGGGCCCCCGGCAGCACCTCGTGCATCCGGTTGATCGACCGCAGGAACGTCGACTTGCCGCAGCCGGACGGCCCGATCAGGGCGGTCACAGTCTTCGGCTCGACGGTCAGGTTGATGTTCTCGATCGCCTTGAAGGCGCCGTAGTAGGCGGTGACGTTCGAGGCGTCGATGCGCTTGGCCATGGTGGTGGTACCTCCGGGGTTCATCGGCCGAGCCGGTTCCGGCGGGCCAGCAGCTTCGCCGCGACCGTCAGGATCAGCACGAGGGCGACCAGGGTCAGCGCCGCGGTCCAGGCCCGCGCCGGGGCGTACCGCGACGCGTCACCGGCCTGCTGGTAGACGAAGAGGGCCAGCGACGACTGGTTGTTCTCGAACGGGTTGAAGTTGATCGCCGCGCCGCCGCCGGCGACGAGCAGCACCGGCGCGGTCTCGCCGGCCGCTCGCGCGACGGCGAGCATGACGCCGGTGACGATGCCGGGCAGCGCGGTCGGCAGCACGACCCGCAGGATGGTCTTCCACTTCGGCACGCCGAGGGCGTACGCCCCCTCGCGCAGCGGTGCGGGGACGAGCCGGAGCATCTCCTCGGTGGAGCGGACCACGGTGGGCAGCATCAGGACGCTCAGCGCGAGCGCGGCGGCGAAGCCGGAGAAGCCGGGCCGGCCGTCGTTGAACACCGGCGAGACGACCAGCACCCAGAACGCCAGCACGAACAGGCCGGAGACGATCGACGGGATGCCGGTCATCACGTCGACGAAGAACCGGATCGCGAAGGCGAACCGGCCCCGGCCGTACTCGACCACGTAGATGGCGCAGAGGACGCCGAGCGGGACGGTGATCAGCGCGGCGATGCCGACCTGCTCCAGCGTCCCGACGATCGCGTGGTACGCGCCACCGTTCGGGTCCCGGGCCCCGATGTTGTTCATCGAGGTGCCGAAGAAGTCGCCGTCGAGACGCTCGACGCCCTTGCTGACCAGCGTCCAGACCACCGAGGCGAGGGGCAGGACGGCCAGCACGAACGCGGAGTGGATCAGCGCGCTCCAGATGCGGTTGCGGGCCGAGCGCCGCCCCTCGACGGCGTTGCTGGCCGCGAAGAGGCCGGCCAGGTGGAGCAGCGCGGCGAGGACGACGACGAGGACCGGGCCGCCGATGCCGGCGCCGTACACGATCGCGGTGGCGACCACGACGGCCGCCAGGGCGATCGCCGGGGCGGCGTACCGGGGCAGGCGCTTGGCCCGGAGGTCGGGCGGCTGGGCCGGGGGCCTGGTGTGGTGGCTGGCGACGGTGGTGCTCATGCGGCCGACTCCGTGAACTCCCGGCGGCGGTGGACGATCGCCCGGGCGGTGATGTTGACGATCAGCGTGATGGTGAACAGCACCAGGCCGGAGGCGATCAGCGCGCCCCGCCCGGTGTCGTTCGCCTCGCCGAACGCGTTGGCGATGTTGGCGGCGATGGTGTTGCCGCCGTTCTCGATGAGGTTGAACGAGATGCCGAAGGTGATGCCGAGGGTCATCGCCAGCGCGATGGTCTCGCCGAGCGCCCGGCCCAGGCCGAGCATCACCGCGGCGATGATGCCGGGGCGGCCGTACGGCAGCACGGCGGTGCGGATCATCTCCCAGCGGGTCGCGCCGAGCGCGAGCGCCGCCTCCTCGTTCGCGGTCGGGGTCTGGAGGAACACCTCGCGGCAGAGCGAGGTGATGATCGGCAACACCATGATCGCCAGGACCAGCGAGCCGAGCATGATCGACTTACCGAACGGACCGTCGCCCCCGAAGATCGGGATCCAGCCGAAGTACTGGTTCAGCCAGGCGGAGAAGTCCCGGACCGGGGTGACGAAGACGTCTCGTCCCCAGAGCCCGAAGACCACGCTCGGCACGGCGGCGAGTAGGTCGATCAGGAAGCCGAGGGCGGTGCCGAGCCGACGCGGGGCGTAGTGGGAGAGGAAGAGCGCGATGCCCAGCGCCACCGGCACCGCGATGAGCAGGGCCAGCGCGGAGCTGAGCACGGTGCCGAAGGCGAGCGCGCCGATGCCGAACTTCGGGGCGGTGTCGTTCGGCGACCAGCCCTCGTACGTCCAGAAGTTCGCGGTGTTGGCGCGCAGGGCCGGCACCGCCTTGGCGATCAGGAAGACCGCGATGGCGGCGATGATCACCAGGACGGCGGTGCCGGCGGCCAGGGTCAGGCCCCGGAACGCGCGCTCCGCGCCGAAGGCCCGCGCCCGGGGCAGGCCACCGCCGCCGCCGAGGCCGCCCCCGGCGGGAGTACGGGTGCTGACTGGTGACTCGGCCACACGCGCCGAGGCGCCGGCGGGCCGCTCCTGGCCTGGGGCCACGCGGATCCCGCCGGTGCCGGCGTCGGCCGAGCGGGAAGGGGTTTCACCCATCTGCTCGCTCGCTTCGAGTTGAGGGAGGTCGTGCCGTGGCGTGGGGTCAGGAGAGGTTCTTGACCGCGGCCTCGACCCTGGTCCGGACCGGGTCCGGCAGCGGGGCGTAGCCCAGGTCGGTCAGCTCGGCCTGGCCCTCGGCGCTGGCCGCGTGGCCCAGCAGGCCCTTGACCAGCGGCAGCTTGTCGGCCGCGAGGCCCTTGCCGCAGACGATCTCGTACGTCACCAGGACGATCGGGTACGCCCCGGCCTCCTTGGTGTTGTAGTCGACCGACATCTTGAGGTCGTCGCCCTGGCCCTCGACCTTGGCCCCGGCGATGGTCCTGCCCGCGTTCTCGGCGGTCAGCTCGGCGAACTCGCCCGCCCCGTTGCCGATCTTCGCCATCTTCAGACCGGCGTTCTCGGCGAAGGACCACTCCAGGTAGCCGATCGAGCCGTCGGCGCCCTTGACCGAGCTGGCCACGCCGTCCGAGCCCTTGGCGCCGGTGCCGCCCGGGGCCTTCCACGCCTTGGCGTTCTCGAAGGTCCAGTCCGCACCGGCGGTCTTGGCCAGGAACTTGGTGAAGTTGTCGGTGGTGCCGGACTCGTCCGAGCGGTGCACCGTCTGGATGGTGGTCGACGGCAGCTTGGCGTCCGGGTTGTCGGCCTTGATGGCCGGGTCGTCCCACCTGGTCGCCTTGCCGGCGAAGATCTTCGCCAGGGTGGCCGGCTTGAGCTGGAGGTTGTCCACGCCGCTGACGTTGTAAGCGACGGCCACCGGGCCGATCACCATCGGCAGGTGGACGGCCTTGCCGCCGGAGCACTTGGCGTCGGCCTGCGGCTGCTCCTCCGGCTTGAGGGCCGAGTCGGAGCCGGCGAAGTCGGCGGTGCCGGCGATCAGCGCCTGGATGCCGGCGCCCGAGCCGGACGGCTCGTAGTTGATCGTGCTGCCGGCGCACTTCTGCTGGTAAGCCTTGATCCATTCGGCCATGGCGTTCTTCTGTGCCGAGGAGCCCTGCGCGTTCAGGGTGCCGGTGGCGCAGTCGGCCGCGGCGGCCGACCCGGAGGCGGAGGCGCCGCCGGCGGGCTCGTTGTTGTCCGAGCCGCATGCACTGAGACCGAGCACCGCAGTAAGAGCGAGGCAGGCGATAGTGCCGTGCCGCTGGAGCTTCACCTGAGGGGTTCCCTTCACATCTGGACGGGCCGCGCCGGATGGGGGCCCGGGGATGGCCGGCGTGACCGGCTGACCTGAAAGCTAGGAGCGCCAGGTAGCCGGATTGCCCGTCAGAAGTGAACGAGGGGTGAACAGGTGCGGCCGGACAGGTGGCCATGGGTTGAGGATGGGTTGTCCAATTAGTGAACGCGCGGCTTGGAATCGCTATTGATGCGATATTTCCTGTCGGCCGTTATCGCATCGACGCCTCCGCGTGACATCGCCGTGACGCGCGTGTCGCGGAGTTGGTGGCCTCAGCCGAGGTGGTAGTTGACGTGGGCGCACCAGCGGGCGAAGCCGGTCCGCTCGTACAGCGCGACCGCCGCGGTGTTCGACTCGTCGACGAAGAGCATCACCCGGTCCAGCCCTCGCCGGTCCCGCAGGTGCGCCAGTCCCGCCGCGGTCAGCGCCCGGCCCAGGCCACCGCCGTGCGCCGCCGGGTCGACCCCGAGCACGTAGACCTCGCCGATCCGGGCCGACCCGGGCCGCTCGTGCACCTTGGTCCAGTGGAAACCGAGCAGCCGCCCCGTGGCGGACTCGACGGCGAGCAGGAAGCCGGCCGGGTCGAACCACGGCTCGGTGAGGCGTAACCGCAGGTCGGCTGCCGTCCACCGGCCCTGCTCGGGGTGGCTGGCGAAGGCCCGGGCGTTGAGCGCGAGCCAGGCGTCGTCGTCCGCCCCGGGGACGAACGCGCGCAGGACCACCCCGTCGGGCAGGGGCGGCTCGGCCTGCGGCTCGGCCAGCGGGCGACGTAGCTGCCAGAGCACCCGGGCCCGGGTGAGGCCGAGGTCGACGGCCAGCGCGGCGGCGGACGGGTGGTCGCCGTGCGCCCAGGCCCGCACCGGCCCGGTGGCCGCGTCGAGCGCCGCCCGGGCCAGCACCCGGCCGGTGCCCTGCCGCCGACGGGTGGGGTGGACGGCCAACTCCACGCCGACGCCGACCGCCGGGTCGGTGGTGTCCAGGTGGGCGTAGCCGGTCAGCGCCCCGTCCGGGCCGCGGGTGGCGAGGTGGACGGCCGGGGCCCGCGGGTCACGCAACCGCAGCAGCGTGTGCTCGTCGAACGGGTCGGCTCCGTCGGCGTCCCCGGCCGCCCGGGCCAGGGCCAACACGTCGGCCGCCTCGGCCGCCGTCAGCGCCGCGCTGTGGGTCACCCGGTCGGTCGTCAACTCGGCGCTGCTCATTGCGTAACCGTAACGGGTGCGGCCCGGGCCGTGGCCGCTCCGCCGGCGGTACCCCCGCCATCACGACCCCCGCCACCGCCACGACCACCGCCTCCGCCGGTGGTCGGGGTGTCCCCTGCCGGGGCGGGGTGGTCGCTCAGGTGGCGCCGGTGGGGATGGGCAGGGCCTCCAGCCGGAACCGGCCGGTCAGGTCCGGCAGGAGGCCGTGCAGCGAGTCCACGGTGCCCTGCCGGTCGCCGCCCGCGTCGTGCAGCAGTACGACCGCGCCCGGCCGCACTTCGGCCGAGACCACGGCGGCGACCTTCGCGGCCCCCGGCGCCCTCCAGTCCGACGGGTCGACGGTCCAGTGCAGCGGGATCATGCCGATCTCCTCGGCCACCGACACCACCTGGTAGGTCCACGCGCCGCCGGGCTGACGGAAGTAGCCGATCGGGGCGCCGGGCACGGCGTCCCGGATCGCCGCGTTGGTGCGCAGCAGGTCGGCGCGGATCACGTCCGGCGACCGCTTGCCGAGCAGCACGTCATGCTGCCAGGAGTGGTTGCAGAGGGTGTGCCCGTCGGCCACGATCGCCTGGATCAGGTCGGGGTGGTTCCGGGCGTTCTCGCCGACCACGCAGAAGGTGGCCTTGACGTCGTAATCCCGCAACAGGGCCAGGACCTGCGGGGTGTACCGCGGGTCGGGCCCGTCGTCGAAGGTGAGCGCCACCACCGCCGAGCCCGTGCCGACCCGGGCGCCGAACAGGCCGTCGCCCGCTGTCTCCGGCGGTTGCCCGGTGGCGTCGTCCTGGCCGCCCACGGTGGGACTGGCAGTGGGCCCGGCAGGACCGGAGGTCGGGGCCGGTGGCCGGGGGCGGTTCCCCGGAGGCTGGTCGGCGCGCGGCGGGTCGTCCGCGTGCGCCGAGACTCCCGTGGGGTGTGGCCTCGGCTCGGGGGCCATGCTCTGTCCGAGCGCGTACGCGGAGCCGAGCAGCGCGGCCACCACGACCGCGGCGAGCCCGACGAAGCGCCCGCCCGCTGTGGGGGCCATCAGCCGACACCGCCGCTCGGGCACCGGGACCGGCCCCTGTTCGCCCCCGTGGTCATCGCACGCACCGTCGCCCCTTCCGCCCGTCAACCCGGCAGTCAGAATAAGACCGACGAGTCGTGCAAAAAGGGCAAATCGGGAACAGTGCGGCCGGCGGGACAACCCCGGCCGGACCCGCGAGGGCCCCGACCCGGCTGATCGTGACTCAGGCCGGGATCGTGGCTCAGACCGGGATCGGGGCGTGCTCGGGCTCGGGCAGCGACCGCGACGGCGGTACGACGAACTTGTAGCCGACCTGGCGGACCGTGCCGATCATCGACTCGTACTCCGAGCCGAGCTTGGCCCGCAGCCGCCGCACGTGCACGTCCACCGTCCGGGTGCCGCCGAAGTAGTCGTAGCCCCAGACCTCGCGCAGGAGCTGGTCCCGGGTGAACACCCGGCCCGGGTGCTGGGCCAGGAACTTCAGCAGCTCGAACTCCTTGTACGTCAGGTCGAGCGGCCGGCCCTTGAGCTTCGCGGCGTAGGTGTCCGGGTCGATGGTCAGTTCGCCCGCCCGGATCGAGCCGCCGGCCCCCGCTGTGGCGTTGCTCAGTCGACCGACCGCCAGTCGCAGCCGGGCCTCGACCTCAGCCGGCCCGGCGCCGGCCAGGATGACGTCGTCGACGCCCCAGTCGGCGTTCAGCGCGATCAACCCGGCCTCGGTGACCACCGCGACCAGCGGCACGCCGAGCCCTGTGGCGTGCAGCATCCGGCAGGTGGCCCGGGCCTCGCTCAGCTCCGACCGGGCGTCCACCAGCACGGCGTCCGGACTGGGCCCGGCGACCAGGGTGCGGACGTCGCGCGGCGCGGTGCGCACAGAGTGTGGCAGCAGGTCGAGCGCCGGCAGCACCATCGATGGTTCGCCTGCGCGTGCGGTCACCAGCAGCAGGATCTCCACACGATCACCTCCGTCCCGGCGGCCCTGCGGCCGCGCGCGACCAGCAACACTCCCTGGTGGGGGTGGCGCTGAGAACTTGCGTGGGTCCCGGCGTCGCTGACGGGCGGGTATCGGCTTGAGCGTAACCGACCGCCCCGGCTGCGCTTCCGTTCCGCTTCCCCTTTGTCCGTCTTGCCCGCGATCACGTCGCAGGTTTTAACGTTGCCGAAACCGTGGTCACCACGGTGGCACCCGGGTCTGGCACGATCGGGACGTGTATCCCCCGACCTCCTCCGAGGCCGGCCGGGACCCGTGGGTCGACGACGACGTCCCACCAGGGCCGGCCGGTCGTGCGCACCCACCGGTCCCGCGCACCGGCCCGGACGTCGACGCCGACGGTCCCCCGGCCCGGCGGGGTCGCCCCCGCAGGCTGCGCCGCAGCGGCGACCCGGGCTGGCGACCCGACGACGAGGCCGCCGACGACGACGTCGACGAGGAGGAGTTCGAGCCGGTCGAGGTGCGCCGGCCGCTCTCGCTCACCGTCGCCGGGTTCGCCGCGCTGCTCGGCGTCGGCCTGGTGCTCGGCGCGCAGACCGCCGGGCCCGGGCACCGGTTGCCGTTCGCGTTCATCATCTTCGGCGTGCAGCTGATCTTCGTCCTGGCCTGGACGATGGCCATGCGCCCGCCCGCGCTCCTGCTGGTCGCCCTGGTCAGCGGGGTGGTGGCCGCCGCCGCCGACACCGCCGCCGTGCAGTCCGACATCGCCGGCCTCGCCCCGCTCGGGTACCTGGCCGCCGGCGGCTTCCTGCTCGGCGTGCTCGGGCAACTCGTCCGCCGGGTCGACCGGGTCCGGGTCACCGACTCGCTCGGCACCACCCTGCTGATCGTGGTCGGCGTGGTCGCCTTCGCCACCCTCATCGTGCTCAGCCGGATCCCGGCCGGCACCCAGGCGATCACCGTCTGCCTCACCGCCACCGGTGTCGCGCTGACCGTCGCCCGGCTCACCGACGCGGTGCTGCCCTGGCCCCGGCTCGCGCCGCAGGTGCCCCGGGGCGCGGCGGGCGTGGTGGCCGGCGCGATGGCCGGCACACTGGCCAGCGCCGTGCTGGGCAGCTACCTGGTCAGCTTCACCCCGACCAGCGGTGCGGTGATCGGGCTGGTCGCCGCCGCCACCGCCGTGCTGGCCGACCTCGCCGTCGGGTACGCCGAGGCGGGCCGGCTGATGGCCGGCGAGCCGCCGACGATGTGGGCCGCCCGGCACATGCAGGGCCCGCTCGGCGGCTTCGCCCTGTCCGCCCCGGCGGCGTACGCGATGTGCGTGTTGTTCCTGTGAGCGACCGGCCGGCGGCACCCGCCCGCCGGCCGGGCTCGGCCAACGGTTGAGGGTTTCCCCTCCCGGGTACTGTGCGGTGCGCCGCAGGGCGGCAGCAGTCGCAGGGCGGCAGAAACCGGACCGTCGACGTCCCACGGGCGCCGGCCAGGACAGAAGGAGGCGGGCGTGGCGGAGGCCTACCCGGCGTACGAGGAGCGCCCCCGGCGACGTGGGCGCAAGGTGCTCATCACGCTCCTGGTCCTGCTGGTGATCCTGGCCGGGCTGCTGGTGGCCGCCGACCGGATCGCCGTCGGGGTCGCCGAGCGGGCCATCGCCGACCAGATCACCAAGGAGGTCGCCAAGCAGGACGCGCAGTCCTCGGCGCCCGAGGTCGAGGTCGGCGGCTTCCCCTTCCTCACCCAGGTGCTCGACGGCAGGTACGAGCGGATCACCATCAAGCTGCGCGACGTGCAGGGCGCGGTGCGGGGTGACGCGGTCAGCCTGCCGACGCTGGACGTCGACGCCCGCAACGTGCGGGCCTCCCTGGACACCCTGCGCACCCAGCAGGGCGACGTGGTCGCCGAGACCGTCGACGGCACCGGCACCATCACGTACGACAGCCTGGCCAAGCTCCTCGACCGGCCCGGCCTGACCCTCGGCGAGCGGGACGGCCAGCTCGCCGTCACCGCCCCGGTCGACATTCTCGGGCAGAAGCTGACCGTCACCGGCACCGCCAAGGTGACCGTCGGCAAGGAGGGGCAGGTGTCGTTGAGCTTCGCCGACCTCGACGCCGAGGGGTTGCCGAACATCCCGCTGGCCCGCACCCTGCTCAACAACTACGCCAAGGGCATCTCGATCGACGTGCCCCTGCCCGAGCTGCCGTTCCAGCTCGTCGTGCGTGAGGTCAGGCCGCTGCCCGGGGGGCTCGCGGTGACCGCCGCCGCGAAGAACGTCCCGATCAACTCGGCCGGCTGAACCGCCCGGCCCCCGGCCGGGACGGTGTCGCCCGGCCGGGACGGCCGTCCCGGATGCTGGTCGAGCCGGTGGCACTCCCCGGGACGGCTGGTAGCCTCCCTGTTCATGGGGATGTACCTCACCAAACGGCGCGCGATCGACCTGTGTCGCGTGGCCACCTGCCTGTGTCGCCCCGTCATCTGACGGCGGGGCTGTCCTCGGCCGCCTGACGGCGGCCACCGGCCACAGGGTCTGCGTACCCTCCGGTGTTTCCCCCTCTTCGCCCGGCAGCGGCGCCGTCGCACGAACCCGTGATCCCGTCCTTCCCACTGGGTCCCGCGCGTGGTGCGACAGTCACCTATTTCGATCCCGCGCAGGCTCACCATCCATCCTCACCAGGGAGTGATCTGATGAGTCGCGACACCGCACTCGTCTCGGCCGAATGGGCCGAGAAGAACATCGACGCCCCGGGCGTCGTCTTCGTCGAGGTCGACGAGGACACCTCGGCCTACGACACCGGCCACATCGCCGGCGCGATCAAGCTGGACTGGAGGACCGACCTCCAGGACCAGGTCCGCCGGGACTTCGTCAACAAGAGCCAGTTCGAGGCGCTGCTCTCCGAGCGTGGCGTCGGCAACGACGACGTCGTCGTGCTGTACGGCGGCAACAACAACTGGTTCGCCGCGTACGCGTACTGGTACTTCAAGCTCTACGGCCACCGCGACGTCAAGCTGCTCGACGGCGGTCGCAAGAAGTGGGAGCTGGACGCCCGGCCGCTGGTCACCGACGCGGTGACCCGGCCGCGGACCGAGTACGTCGCGCAGGAGCCGGACACCACGATCCGCGCATTCCGCGACGAGGTCGTCGACGCGATCGGCACCAAGAACCTGGTCGACGTGCGCAGCCCCGACGAGTTCGCCGGCCGGCTGCTCGCCCCCGCCCACCTGCCGCAGGAGCAGGCCCAGCGCGCCGGGCACATTCCCACCGCGATCAGCGTGCCGTGGTCCAAGGCAGCCAACGAGGACGGCACCTTCAAGTCCGACGACGAGCTGCGCAAGATCTACGCCGCCGCCGGGCTGGACGACGGCAAGGAGACCATCGCCTACTGCCGGATCGGCGAGCGCTCCTCGCACAGCTGGTTCGTGCTCCAGGAGCTGCTCGGCCACCCCAACGTGAAGAACTACGACGGTTCCTGGACCGAGTACGGCTCGCTGGTCGGCGTGCCGGTCGCGCTCGGCGACGAGCCCGGGGAGGCCTGAGCCATGACCGCTCCCACCGCTGCCGGGTGCGCCGCGCCCGACCAGGCTGCCCCGCTGCCGGCCAGCCTGGACCTGGAGAAGGAAACCGTCATCACCGGCGCCGTCCGGTCCGAGGCCGGCGAGGTCATCGCGGGCGCGTACGTCCGGCTGCTCGACTCGACCGGTGAGTTCACCGCCGAGGTGGTCACCTCCCCGGCCGGCCAGTTCCGCTTCTTCGCCGCGCCCGGCACCTGGACGCTGCGGGCGCTCTCCCGGCACGGCAACGGCGACGCCGCCGTCACGGCCGCGCGCGGGATCAACGAGGTCGCCGTCACGGTCGCCTGAGGTGTAAGGAAGGGCACCTTGTTAACGCTTTCCGTATAGGAAGGGCCCCTCCTGACACCGGCACCGCGTGGATCGGCTCGGGCCGGCCGCCCCTGAACGGGGTGGCCGGCCCGAGCCGTTTCGCGATAACCGAGACCGCCGGGCGACGGCGGGCATCGGGCGGGGTGCTCACGAGGTGCAGCCGCCCGGATGGCCGACCCGCCGGATGCAGCGACGTCGCCCGCCGAGCCGTCGGTCGCAGAAGACCTGATGCTGCGTGTCCGGCGCGCCCTCCTCGGACACCGTCGTCTCGCCGAGCACCAGCTCCGGCAGGAACGCCAGCGACCGGCCGATCGAGCGGGCCAGCAGCCGCGCCGCCGGCAGGTCGTCGGCGGCGACGGTCAGGTGTACGACGTACCGCTCGCGCTCGGTCGCGGCGGTCACCGGCGGACCACCCGGGGGCCGAACCGGGACTGCCAGTCGCGGAGCGCACCCTTGATCCGCACGTTCTCCTGCCGGGTACGGTCCAGTTCGGCGTGCAGCGCGGTCAACTCGTCGGCGATCCGGTGCAGGAAGCTGTCCACCTCGGCCGGGTTCAGCCCGTGCCGGGACCGGCTGAACCACTGCTGCCGCACCTGACTGGCGCAGAGCGGCCGGTGCGCCGTCGACCGGTGGTGGTGGCCCGCGTTGTGCCGCCCCGGTGGCCCGGACTGGCCGGCGGGCCGGGTGGCGGGTCGGTTGTCGGCGCGGTTGGTCGCGGGCCGGTTGGTGGCGCGGTGCCGGGCCGGTGGCGGCCGGTCGGGTGGCCGCTCGGCTGCCACGGATCGGCCGGTTGCCGTCGACCGGTTCCGGCGGAACAGCCGGAGGAACCTGCGCACGATGAGGACCGCCTTTCCGCAAGGGCAGCCGTGGGATGGCGCTGCCGCTGGAGGCGGCCGGGACGGGCGTATCCCTTCCATCTCCGACACCCGTCCCGACCGGGGGAAGAGCCCTACTCGTTGCCACGCGAGGAGCGCTCACCGGCCAACTTATTTGAAGAACTGGAAAGAGTCAACGACTGGTTGCAGTGCGTGGTTGCACGTGGTGATGAGTGCGTGATCGAATCGGAGGTGCCACGCGAGGAGTGCCATGCCTGCGACCCCGGACTACATCCGGATCTCTGACGAGATAGTTGCCGACGTCAGGTCGGGTAAGTACAAGCCGGGGGACAAGCTGCCCTCGATCAGTGAGCAGTGCGGCCGGTTCAAGGTCAGTGCGTCAACGATCAACCTTGTCAACGTGCGGCTGGAAGCGCTCGGGGTGATCAGCCGTCACCAGGGCAAGGGCATCTTCGTCACCGATCCGGAGACGTGGCTGCGTAAGCCCTGACCGGTAGCTGACACTTCTTCAGGTCCGCATGGGCCTGCCCAGGCGGCCATCGAGCATCGCCTTGATCGACCGGCTGTGACGCCGCGTGACGCCCGGTCAGCGGCAGATAAGTGCATCCGAACGCGGCGATGTGTCGGCATTGCGCTTAGAAGCCTCGAAAGACACCGTCCGGGCCTGCCGACCGCGCGAACTCAAAGAAGTCCATGTTCGCGATCGACAGGTTGCTTTCGATCGCCTGGACCTGCCGTGGCAGTGTCCTGAACGGACCTGTCTCGTCCCCTTCGTTCAGATTGATCACGAGCAGGGGACGCTCCGGCAGCGAGACGGTGACGGTGTCGACGACGAACATGACCGGATGCCTGTGCTGACGCGGGTAGGCGCGAGGATAGCCGGCTGCGATTGCCGTCTCGCTGAGGCCAATCAGCGCTCGGTCTTCGACGAACTCGACACCGGCCACGAATCCCTCTTCCGTGGGGCTGACGATCTCGTCCTTGAGCTGCTCCCACACACCGTCGTCGCGGAAGTCCGCACGTATGACCGGAACGCACCACGTCTCTGGCAGATCAGCCACGGGCACATCGTAGCGAGACCGGACGTTCCCTCCGCGTGACAGGGGACGCATTGTTCTCGGCACGTCCGGAGGCAGGCGCCGGCGATCGGTTACCTTCCATGACGAGCGCTACGCGGCAGATCCGGATGCTGCGCGCGGCAGAGACGCTTGCGATTTTGTTGTCAAACCCAGGTCCATGGTCGAATCGCTCTCCACACCCGTCTACGCCAACATGCGCGCCGTGGATGGAGGAAGACTTCTATGTCGCTCAGCGCGTTGGAGGCAGTACCTCTAATGTGCGGAGCCGACTGGGATCGACGCAGCGCGGCAACTACTCGATCTTCGTCCAGCTGACGATAGACCCTCGCTAAATGACCCAGACATGTGGCGGCCAGGGCGCTGACCTGATGGTCGTCGTGCGTGAGTAACTGAAGATGCAGTTCCTGCAACTCTTTCCAGTCCCCGTCGCCGTACAGGGCGGTGCCGACCATGGCATTCCGCGCCTCAAATAGGTCACCGCGATCAAGCGCTGCGTGTACCTCGGCCGGCGTCGCTGCCGGCGGGTTGTGGAAGACATGATGTCCATGGGGCACAGGTCATATCCTTGCTCACCGTTGAGTCGGCACGGTCAGGCGGCCCCTGAGCTGCTGGAATGTCGTTCGAATTCTGCCAAGTATGGCCCGCCCATCCAATATGGACTTTTCCTTCGAGGTGAAGGCCCGGCTCGTTGAGCCGGGCCTTCACCTCACTCCTGGCTCCGTTGGCGATGCATATGCAACGTTTGCCCGACTGGTCCGGCGCGAACCGCAGCTCGGGGTGATCTCGACTGCTTCAACGCGATCTGTGGCATGAGCGGGCGGGTGCCGGCACGACGGCTGACCGTCTGTCGATGACTCAGAGAGCGTCGAAGCTGAAAGCTTCCATCGTTCCGTCCGGTCTCATCCGGAACAGGCGGGGCGGTCCCATCCGTTGGCGCGCCCGCTGGTAGCCGGCTTCGCGCTCGGCCTGCTCGCGCCCCGTTGGGTCGGTCACCCGGAAGCCCTGCAGTGGGACGGTTTCCGCGTCGATGTCGTCCGGTTCAGGCTGGCCTTCGATCGCAAAGCCGAACAGCGCACGTAGCGCCTCCTCGCCCAGTTCGAGCGGATGGAACGGAAACGGATACGGCCCCCGCTCGGGCAATCCAGGTACCGGCTCGACAGGATGTTCGCCGGCCCAGAATGGCAGCTCGAAGTCGTACGGCTCGCCAATGTTCTCCTCAATGCCTCCGTGCGGTGACAGGCTCAACGAGCGGACCAGTTCCCCGTCCTCCCAGACGGCGAAGCACAGCCAATCCACCACGGAATGCATCCCGTGCATCACGATGCGTCGACCAGCGCCGGCCGCGTGCAGGTGTTCGGGGAGCGCGGACGGGCGGTCGAGCACCAGCCTGCGGTCGCACAGCAACTCGGCTCCGGCCAGCACAGCGGCGTAGGTGATGTCGTCCGGCGGGTACGGCCGGTCGAACAGCGTGCCGTCGCCGGCGCGCGACACCTCGTACTCCGGGTGGGCCCAACGCACGAGTTCCTCAGCCTCGGCCGGATCGCAGGGCGTCGCGCCGCGCAATGCCAGAGGCAGCTCCCCGTCAGTAAACGCAAGCAGCGAGGTCTTCGCACCCATGCCCGCCCCCTTCAGCAGTCCGCCGTGCGATGGCGGTTGGCACCGTACCGGCAGTTGACCATGAAAGCGACCACCTTCAGCTCAAGGGCTCACGCCACCGCAGGCAGACCTCGTCGGCGATCGGCGATCGCCGATCGCGCGGATCGCGGCATGTGAGTGCGCTTTGGCATTGCCACACTGCACAACACGGCGACGCATGTCTATAAGCTGTACTGGGTGTTGCGTTGGCTGTCTAGCGGGAGAGGCGCTGTGGACCTTGCGTTGCCGGACGGCCGGGTCCTGGGCTGGGCGGAGTACGGCGATCCAGCCGGGCCGCCGGTGGTGTTCCTGCACGGCACGCCGGGCTCTCGGATCAGCCGCCCGGACGACACGGCGTTGGCGGACGTCCGCCTGATCACCGTCGACCGGCCCGGGTACGGTCGGTCCACACCTGTCCGACAGCCAATGCTCCTCGGCGTCGCTGACGACGTCGGTACGCTGATGAGCTCTCTGCGGATCGAGCGCTTCGGCCTGATCGGGTTCTCTGGGGGCGCGCCGTACGCCGTGGCCTGTGGGGTCCGGTTCCCGCATCGACTGACGGGGGTGGTCGCCGCAGGCTTCACCGGCCCATATCGGGAACTGCGCACGGTGCGTGGCTGGCAGCGGTTTCACGCGTGGGTCTTGCGGACCGTTCCCGGGCTCGGGCGCCGCTACGTGACCCGCGCCGCCGCATGGTACGCCGAGGATCCGCTCAAGCAGCACCGGCAACTGCTTGCCGCAGGCCAGGACCCCTGGATGCGGCCCTACGAGGAGTCCAACCGCGAGGGTGCCCGCCAGGGCGCAGTGGGGCTGGCCGGCGACTGGCTCGCCACCGACATCCGCCCATGGGGGTTTGGCCTGCGCGACGTGCCCTGCCGCGTCCTCATCTGGGCCGGTCGACACGACCCCGGCCGAGCGGTTCCCGACGCACCGCTGATCGCCGCACGGATGCCCAACGGCAAGATTCGCATCAGCGAGGACGCAGCCCACACGCCGTCTCCGGCCCACTGGCAAGCGATGCTGACGTGGGTAACAAGCGGCTGAAAACCGGCGCTCCCCAGGTGGCCGCAACGCCGTCGACAAGCGGGAGATCTACGTTCGGCTGGCCGGCCTGCGCTCTGCCCGTCGATCTGATGGGCGCCCGGGGTCGGAGTCGGCTTTCGTGTCACGGTCCGGCAGCGGCGCTCTTGACCTGACCGCGACCGGCAGCGGAGTCGGTTGATGGTTTACACGACGGCCTCGGTTGATGCTTGACATGATCGCTCCGGCGTCGCATCGAGCGCGCGACTCGCGGCAGATGCGGATGCCGGATCATGGCTTGTCCGTCGACGTTGACGCCGTCCGACAATAATGGCGAGATGCTTGCGACCAACGCCTGGTGGAACGCGATAGACCCGCAGTTGCTGAAGCAGATAGACGAGTTGCTGTGCACGGGCCGACTGATCCAGGCGGTCGTCCTCCTGCGCCAGGAAGGCGGACTGCAACCGCCGCCCGGCCTGTACGAGGCGCAGGATCTGCTGATCGAGCGACGCGTCGAGCTGGACCGGCAAGGTCTCGTTGAGCCCGAGCCACCGCCACCGACGACCGCGCAGCTGATCGAGAAGGCCGACGCCATCACCGCACCAATCCTCGCCGTCGAAGCCTTTTGGGACGGCGACACGCAGGGCTGGTGCGTCGACTTGGTGGCGATCGTGAGCCGACCGGGCCGAAACCGCGATCACTTCGATGAAGTGCCGTTGACGGTGCTACGACACGGCGGCGACGTCCGCCTGTTCAACGGACGGGTACCGCCCTGGCCGGAGGCACAACAGGCGATCGAGCAGGGCCAGGCTGTCGCGCGACATGTCGGCGTGCCGTTCCACTTCACTAACCCGGAAGCGCCGGACGTCGACCTGCCGCGCTGGTGGGACACACAACCCACCTGACGAGCACAGCACCTTCGGCCATCACCGGGGATCCGAGATACCGGCGGGACCATGCACGCTCATCGGCAGAAGCGGATGGGCCGCTCCGCTCACCGCCGTATCGCTGGCGAGTCGATCGAGCGCATCCTGGAAGAGATCGAGGACGCGGCGATCGCCAGCGCTGCCGTGGCGCGTCGATCGTCCGAAGGGCCCGGGATTCCCTGGGTGCAGGCAGTCCGGGCGATTCCCCCAGGAGGGATCCGTTCCTGACGCCAACCGCTGCGCATCGGCTCGGGCCGGTCGTCCTCAGGGGTGACCGGCCCGAGCCGTGACCGTTGCGGCGCCCGCCCGCCTTCACGGGTACCCGGCCAGGACGTGCGCCCACCTCGCCGGGGTCCGGTTGCGCGCGGACCTCGCCGCTCCCGGTGTGAAGTCGACCCGGCTGGCTGCGCGGCTATTCTTCAGGTTGGCAGTTCAACCGTGCACTGCTGTGGCGGGCGCGGCCTCGGGAGGGTGTTCCAGCACCCTCTCGGGGGTCCGTCAAACTCCGACGGCGCCTACTCGCAGAAGACCCGCACTTTGGCATCCGGCTGGTCCACCTCCACGGTCATCTCGTCGAGGTGCTCCACGAGCGCCTCGAGCTGTTCGGGCTTGAGCTGCGTCAGGTCGAACGGCACGCCCGACTTGCTCAGTTCGGCGTTGGCCTGGCCCAGTGCCTGCGGCGGGATCAGGGCCGCCAGCCGTACGCCGGCCCGCAGCAGTTGCAGCGGCACCCGCACGTTGACCCGTCCCGACTCGCCGTTCTCGACGGTGTCCACCAACACCCGCAGGTACTTCGCCCTGCCCTTCGGCCGGGTGTCGAGGCTCGACGCCGCCTCCGGCTGGTCCCGTTCGAGCGCGGCGATGAGCTGCTCCGCCTCCTCTGCGGTGATCTTGCCCGCGGCCAGCATGTCGAGGATGTCCCTGCGCTGTTCGTTCATCGGAACCTCTCCTATCGGATGGTTACGAGCACAGCCGAACGGCCCTGCTCGATGTCGACCCGGGTGCCGGGCAACGCGGATACGACGCGCCAACCGGTGCCGAGCGCGCGCACCACACTGATGCGGTACACGAGGCAGGCCATGGCCGCCACCAGCACGACCAGGACCACGACCGGCGAGAACACGAGCACTACGGGAAGCACCGGGACCCAGATCCGGATGGGACGACCGCCCGGGCGTTTGACCCGTACGGTCAGCAACTGCGGCATCACGTGCGGCCCTCCAGTTCGGACAGCGCCTGCTGTGTGGTGATCTCGCCGCGACGCAACCGGTCGATGACGTCGGCCCGCGACGGCGCCGGATCGGTCTCGACGAAGTCGAGCATCTGCATGATCCGGTTCAGTCGTGACTTGATCGTCGGGTAGCTCACCCCGAAGATCCGCTCCATCTCCTTGATGGACCCGTGACACCGCACGAACGCCGTGACGAAGACCTGATCCTCGACGTTGAGCTGAGCCAGCTGCGGCAGCTCGAACTCGCCCTCGATCGCGACGCCGCTGCCCACCAGGCGCACCCGCTCGACGACGAACGGCTGGCCCCGGGTCAGGTTCGTGAGTTCCTGCCAGTCCATCGCCTGCTCTGTCATATCTAATTTTTACCCCGCTTAACTTCAACTTTCAAGATGTTGATCTTAATTTTCTTAAGCGAGCGCTTCGGCGGTCGGCTGCACCGGCGGGTGGAGCCGGCGCGCCGGACGGGGTGGCGACACCGCGTGACACGATGGCCCGGTGAGTGGTGCTGCCCAGGCGGGATACGCCCCGCCGACCGGTCCCCGAGAGCCGACGCCCGCCCGCCGTCGGTCCCACTGGCTGCTGGCCGCGACCGTGGCCTGGGCGGTGCTGCTCGGCGTACTGACCTGGGTGTCGGTCCGCGACGACGGGCCGACCGTCCGCGAGCAGCGCAGCCTGGCCCAGGCCGGGCCGGTGGTCGACCGGGCGGTCGGTGAGCTGGTCGCGGCGGCTGGCGACGGGGTCGTCGCGCTCGAGCCGGACCGGATCGAGCGTGGCTGCCGGGTGACCCCGCTGCTCGACGGCGCGACGCTGGAGCGCGGGGTGGAGATTCTCGACCCCGGCGCCGACCCGCGCGCGGTGCTCACCCGGGTCGCCGACCGGCTTCCGGCGGGTTGGCAGGCCGGGGTTCGGGCCACCGACGATGGCCCCCGGCTGCGCGCCGACGCGGGGGAGTTCGTGCTGGTGGCGGGGCGATCGGCCGGCGACGGCCGGATCCGGTTGACCGTCCGCACCGGGTGCCGCCCGATCGGCGACGGCTACCGGCCACCCGCCGCCCAGGCCGGCCCGGAATCGGACGCCCTGGCCGCCGCCCTGCGCGCGCTCGGCCACCCGGCGCCCGTCCCACCCGCGCAGCAGCTCGCCGCGCCCTGCCCCGGCACCGACCGCCAGGCCCGCACCGCCCGCCTCACCCTCGACCCCGCCCCGGCGGAGCCGGCCCGCGCGCTCGCCCCGGTCGCGGCCGACGCCGCCGTCCTGGCAACCCCCGAGGTGTACGCCTACCGTCAGGGCGTGGTCACCGTGGCCCTGGCCGGCTCCGACCTGACCGCCACCACCGGCTGCCGCGCCTGAACCCGTCCCGTCCGGCGGAACGGGTAGCCGGCTATGGGGTTCCGCGGCCCAGCAGGAACGGGCCGAGCAGTTCACGGACCCGTTCCCCGGTGGCGGTCGGGTCCGACCCCGCCTCGATCATGCGGCTGGCGGTGTAGACCACCGAGCTGATCAGCCCCGCCGTGCTGGCCGGGTCGGGCAGCCCCAGCTCGCTCAGGGCGGCCACCAGGGGGCCGCTCATCTGCTCGTGCATCTGCCGGGTGCTGGCGTTGGTCTCCTCGCCCGGCACCGACTCGATCAGGGCGGTGGCGAGGGCGTGCTCACCCTCGGCGACCAGGCGGAGGTTCGCGGCGACGTACGCCAACACCTGTTCCCCCGGGCCGCCGGCCGCGGCCATCGCGTCGGTCACCTGGCGGGACCAGTTCGGCAGCACCTCCCTCACCAGCTCCAGCAGCAGGGCGTCGCCGGAGCGGAAGTACTCGTACACCGACGAACGGGCCAGCTTCGCGCGGGCCGCCACCGCGGCGAGGGTGGGCGGGTGGCGGGGGTCCTCGGCCAGCAGCGACCGGGCGGCGTCGAGGAGGGCCCGACGCCGCTCGGCCCGGTGCTGGGCTACGGTCGGCGCGTTGATGCGTGGCATGGGCCCTCCTCCTGCACGTCCGTCAGCCGGTGGACAGCCGCCCGTCAATCATCTCAACCACCCGGTCGCAGTGCTCCAGCACGTCCTGGTCATGGGTGACCATGACGCTGGCGACCGCCGACTGCTTCGTCTCCTGGGCCAGCAGTTGCACCACCTCGTGGCTGCGCGCCCGGTCCAGCGCGGCCGTCGGCTCGTCCACCAGCAGCAGCGACGGGTGCCCCACGAGGGCGCGGGCGATGCCCACCCGCTGGCGCTCGCCGCCGGAGAGCTGGTGGGGACGCCGGTCCGCCCGGTGCGCCATCCCCACGTCGGCGAGGAGTTGCGCCGGGTCGTGGGAGTCGATCCGCTTTTTGCTGAGGTTGGTGACCAGCCGGAGTTGGTCCAGGGCGGTGAGCGCCGGCAGCAGGTTGCCGCTCTGGAACACGAAACCGATGTGGTCGCGGCGGTACGCCGCCCTCGCCCGGTCGTTCATCGCGGTGACGTCGCGCCCGTCGATGGTGACCGTCCCCTCGTCGGGGGTGGTCAGCGCCCCGGCGATCGCCAGCAGGCTGGACTTGCCGGAGCCGGAGGGGCCGACGACGGCGACCAGTTCACCCGGCCGGACCATCAGGTCGACGCCGTCCAGGGCGGTGACCGTGTCGTCGCCGTCCCCGAGGCGCAGGGTCACGCCGGACAGGACGAGGCCGGTGCGTTCGGTGCTGCTCATCGTTGTCCTCCCAGGGCGGCGAGCGGGTCGATGGAGGCAACGCGGACGATCGCCGCGCAGGCGCCGAGGAGACCGAGCAGGACCAGGAGCAGGCTCGCGAGGGTCACGGCGGGCGCTTCGAGGGCGAACGGCACGCCGCTGCCGCCCATCAGGCCGCCGAGGGCGACCCCGACCGCCACCCCCGCGGCGATCGAGGCCACGAGGACGACCAGCGCCTGCGCCAGGCCATCCCGCAGCAGGTACGGCTTGGCGGCCCCCATCGCGCGCAGCACAGCCAGTTCGTGTTTGCGGCTGATCGTCCAGACCGTGAAGAACGCGCCGACGACCAGCGCCGAGATGGCGTACAGGAAGACCTGGATGAGCATCAGCGTGGAGGTCTCGGCGCTGTAGCCCGGCGACGCACCGTACGACTCCCGCTTCGCGAGGGTCGTCGTGCCGGCGGCGGCGTCCCCGGCGGCGAGGTCGGCGGTGTCGTCGGCCCTGATGGCGACCGCGGTGGCCTGCTCGGCGGCCTTGGCGGGAAGCTCCTGGCCGGGGCCGACTCCGGCGTGCAGGCGCTGCCAGGCCGCCAGTGGCAGGTAGGCCACGTCGACGTGACCGAAGGTGTGCTGGTCGGCGGTGGCACCGACGATCTTGAGCGGGGTGCCGATCCGGTCGACGGTCACCGTGTCTCCGACCCGCAGGCCGGCGTCGAGGGCGGTCCGCGAGACGACGATCCCGTCGGGTGCGCCCAGCCCGGTCCCCTCGCCGGTCGACGGGGCCAGGAAGGAGTTCGGCTCGACGCCGAAGAGGGCGAGGTCGACCGGTACGCCCCGGTCGCTGCGTGCGTTGACCAGCATGTTGCCGAAGGGCGCGGCCTCCCGCACGCCGGGTTGCTGGCGCCACCGGGCGACCTGCTGGTTGTCCACGACGCTACGCGAGAAGGCCGAGTCGAGCTTGGTGCCGCCGTCGAAGGCGAAGGCGGTCACCGGCAGCCGTTGCAGGCCGGATACGCCGTCGTTGACCAGGCCAGACGACAGCCCGGAGAGCAGCACCATCAGCACCGCGATGAGGGCGACCACGCTGCCCATCAGCGTGAACCGCCAGCGCGCGAAGCGAAGCTCGCGCAGGGCCAGGAACATTCGTCCTCCTCGGGGAGCGTCCCCTTTTGCCGACATGATGTCGGAAAGGATACCGACTCGGTGTCGGTAAGAATTCGGGGGTACGCGTGGCCGCCGCGCGAGGGCGATCGCCTTCTCCTTCAGTCGCGATGTGCTCGCCGCCGTCGTCAACGCTTCGTCCCCAAGGCCCGTCATAGGGCTGTAGGGGCGAAGGAGGCAACGTGCCAAGCGAACGAGATGAGCAGTTCGGGCAGTTCGTGCTGGACCGGCGTGCCGAGTTGGTGCGGACGGCCAGGTTGATCACCGGCGGTGACCACCATCTGGCCGAGGACCTGGTCCAGACGACGATGACGAAGCTCTACGTCAAGTGGCCGGCGTACTGCCGGGCCGGTAATCCGAGCGGCTATGTGTACCGAATCATGGTCAACGCGCTGACCGATGAGCGGCGTCGCCCGTGGTGGCGGCGGGAACGCTCCACGGCGGCCCTGCCTGACATCGCGCACGGTCAGGCTGGTGGCCTACACCGGCGAGCAGCCCACCGGGTTCACCGTCGACGAGGTGCCGGAGGGCTGGGAGGTCCAGGGTTCCGACGAGTCCGCCTTCATGCTCGCCCCGAAGGGCATCGCCGACCAGGACCCCCAATCGTTCGTTGGCAAGATCGGCATCGTGCTGCAGAGAAGGCTGCCGGACGTGACGACGAAGAAGGTGACCGTCAACGGCCAGCCGGCTCTGCTGGCCACGATGGCCGGCAACGCCCGGCCCGGCACCGTCTTCATCAAGCAGCCCACCGGCGCGTACCTGGCGATCCAGGTGTGGCAGACCCTCAACTGGGGCGAAAAGGAGATCGTGCGGTTCGCCGAAGGCGTACACGTCGGGAAGGACGCCCGCCCGATCGTGAGCTGAGCTCGATCACCGGGGGCGGTCAGGGCGGGGGTCAGTAGACCAGGGCCTGCGCGCCCTCGGCCATCGCCTCCTCGACGAAGACCGCCGCCCCGGCGATCCGCACCCCCGGCAGCACGTCGTCGGGGCCGATGTCCCGGCGGGCCGCGCACTGCGTACAGGCCGTCACCTTGCCGGTGCTCATGATCACGTGCAGCAGCTCGGCCAACGGCGCGGAGTGCGGCAGCTCGAACTCCTGCGCCCGTCCGGGCAGCGCGAACCAGGTGGACTCCCCGGTCAGCCAGAGTGAGACGTCCACCCCGGAGGCCGCAGCGGTGGCGGCGACGGTGAAGGCCTGTGCGCACCGCTCCGGGGCGTCGGCCCCTGCGGTGACCTTGACGACGAGAGTGCGGGCCATGTCGCCAGCATAGGATGGCCCGGATGGTTACCGAGATCGGGTTCGTCAGCCTGCTGGTCGCCGGCCTGGGCGCACTCGCCGGTGGCCTGGTCTACCTTGCCGTACGCATGTCGAGAGGACGTTGGTGAGCGCGACGTTGGTGAGCGCGAGGAGTGAGCCGGGTCTGCGAGCCCCGCAGTCGCGAACGGAGATGGTTCGGTGAGCGCGAGGAGTGAGCCGGGTCTGCGAGCCCCGCAGTCGCGAATGGAGTTGAACCGGTGAGCGGCGAGAATGCTCTGCAGCCGCCGTGGTTGAACGCGCCCCCGGTCGACCCGTACCCGTACGAGGAGAGCCACGACCTGCGGGTGGGCCCGAAGCTGCACCCGACGCTGGACGGACTGTTGCCGTACGTCGGGGTGTGGCGGGGTCGGGGTCGGGGCGGATACCCGACGATCGAGGACTTCGACTACGCCCAGGAGATCCGGATCAGCCACGACGGCCGGCCCTTCCTGTCCTACGAGTCGCGGGCCTGGATCCTCGACGAGGAGAGCCGGCCGGTGCGCCCCGGCGGCCGTGAGGTGGGCTGGTGGCGTCCGGTGCTCGACGGCGACGGTCGGGCCACCGACGAGCTGGAGGCCCTGATGTCCGTGCCGACGGGCGTGATGGAGCTGCACATCGGCAAGCGCAAGGGCACCCAGTTGGAGTTCGTCACCGACGCCGTGGTCCGCACCTCCACCGCCAAGGAGGTCACGGCCGGGCACCGGCTCTTCGGCATCGTCGAGGGCGCCCTGCTGTACGCCCAGGACATGGCGGCCGTCGGCCACCCCCTGACCCCCCACCTCTCCGCCCGCCTCCTCCGCACAGCCGGCTGACCCCCACCCCGCCCCCACCAGAAATTGCCGGAGTGATCAAGAAGTGTGCGTCACGTTCGGAGCGCCCACGTGACGCACACTTCTTGATCAACATGAGCAGGGCGGGGGCGGGGTGGGTGGTGGGCGCCGGTCGGCGAACTATAGTCGGGTGGTGCCCGAATCCTCCCTTGCGGAAGTGCTCCGCGCTCGTGGGCTGCGGCTGACGGCGCAGCGGCAGTTGATCCTCCAGGCGGTGCTGGACCTTGGGCACGCCACCCCGGAGCAGGTGCACGGTGCGGTCCGCAAGGTGGCCGCCGGCGTCAACATCACCACCATCTACCGGACGCTGGAGCTGCTGGAACGTATCGGCCTGGTGACCCACACCCACCTGTCGCACGGCTCGCCCACCTACCACGCGGCCGGTGAACACCAACACGTCCACCTGGTCTGCCGGGAGTGTGGCGCGATCGACGAGATCGACCGGGAGCTGCTCCGGCCGCTCGCCGACCGGCTGGCCGGCGAGCGGGGGTTCCGGGTGGACATCGGGCATGTGGCGCTCTTCGGCGTCTGTGGTCGTTGCGAGGACGGGGAGCAGAAATGATCGACATCGCGGGCGCGATCGCGGCCGAGGCCATCGACGAACAGACGCGGGACCAGCCGGATCCGGCGCACCGGGCGGCCGGGGTGCGCGGGGTCGCCGCCCACTACGGCGACCCGATGCGGGAGCAGCGCACCCTCGACACCGCCGTGGGCCTGGTCGACCGGTCGCACCGGGGGATCATCGCTGTGCCCGGCGAGGAGCGGATCGGCTGGCTGCACACCCTCACCACCCAGCACCTGGCGACGCTGAAGGCCAGCGAGGGCACGGAGCTGCTGGTGCTCTCCCCGCACGGCCACGTCGAGCAGCACGCGATGGTCGCCGAGGACGGCGAGACCACCTGGCTGGACACCGAGCCGGGCGCCACGGGCGGTCTGCTGACGTACCTGGAGCGGATGCGGTTCTTCAGCAAGGTCGAGCCGCGTGACGCCACCGCCGAGCACGCCTTGCTCTCCCTGGTCGGCCCGGAGGCGACCGGCGCGCTCGGCACGCTGGGCGTGACCGGGCTGGCCGAGCCCGACGCCGTCGGGGTGCCGGGTCCGAAGTTCCGCTCCGACGAGATGCCGTCCCGGCCCACCGTCCGGTACGCCGTCGCGCCGCTGCCGATCGGTGGGTGGGCCCGCCGGGGCCCGCTCGGCGTGGACCTGCTGGTGCCCCGGGTGGCCATGGACCAGGTGGTCGCCGAGCTGCGCGGTGCCGGGGTGCCGGTGGTCGGGCTGTGGGCGTACGAGGCGATCCGGGTGGCCGCCCGGCGGGCCCGGGTCGGGGTGGACACCGACCACCGGACCATCCCCGCCGATGTGGACCTGATCGCCCCGGCCGTGCACCTGGACAAGGGTTGCTATCGGGGCCAGGAGACCGTCGCCCGGGTGCACAACCTGGGGCGGCCGCCGCGTCGGCTCGTACTGCTGCACCTGGACGGGGTGACCACCGACCTGCTGCCGGCCGCCGGCACCCCGGTGACCCTGGACGGCCGGGCGGTCGGTTTCGTCGGCACCGCCGTGCACCACCACGAGCTGGGCCAGGTCGCCCTGGCGGTGGTCAAGCGCAACGTCGGAGACGACGCCCGCCTCCTGGTCGGCGAGACGGCCGCCGCGATCGACCCTTCCTGAATCGGCGTTCAGTCAGACGGTCGACCTGCCCGGGCGGGCCGTCTAGGATCGCCGACATGACGACAGGGACGTTGATCACGGTTGCCCCCACCGGCGCGGAGTCGGCGAAGGCGGAGGTCCCGGCGCTGCCGGTGACCCTCGACGAGCTGCTGCTGACCGCGAAGGAGTGCGAGGCGCTCGGCGCCGCCGTGATCCACGTCCACATCCGCGACGACGACGCGCGGCCCAGCCTCGACCAGGGGCGGCTGCGGGAGACGGTGACCGCGCTGCGGGAGAGCACCGACCTGGTCGTGCAGCTCTCCTCCGGCGGGGCGGTGACCGACCCCGAGGCCGACCGGCTGGCTGTGCTGGACGCCGGGCCGGACATGGCCTCCTGCACCATGGGCACGCTCAACTTCGGCGACGACGTCTTCCTCAACCGCTGGGAGTTCATCGTCGACCTGCACACCCGGATGCAGGAGCGCGGCGTCGTCCCGGAGTACGAGATCTTCGACCTCGGCCACCTGACCGCCCTGCAGCGCCTGCTCGGCAAGTACGGCCTGCCGCACGGCGGGCACGTGCACGTCGACTTCGTGATGGGGGTGCCGGGCGGTATGCCGGGCACCACGCAGGCGCTGGTCGCCGCCCACCACGCGCTGCGCGACCTGCCGGAGGGGACCACGTTCTCGGCCACCGGCATCGGGCGCAGCAGCATCCCGGTGATGCTGGCCTCGCTGTCGGCCGGCGGGCACCTGCGGGTGGGGATGGAGGACACCGTCACGTACGCCAAGGGGCAGCCTGTCGAGTCGAACATGCAGCTCGTCGCGCGGGCGGTCGGCTTCGCCCAGCTCGCCCAGCGCCCGCCGCTGACCACGGCGGCGGCCCGCGAGCTGCTCGGCCTCTCCTGACCGGGCTCGCCGCGGTGACCCGCGAACTTTCCTGACCACGGCGGCGGCCCGCGATCCGTTCCGCAGGCCACGGCGGGGCGGGGCGGCGTCGGCTTCCACCGGTAAGTCCCGCTTCGGCCCGCGCCCCTGTCGTCGGACGGGCAGCCGGCCTGCTCACCCTCGTTCCGGCCGCCGCCGTCCCGTCGGTACCGTCCAGGTTGTGAGAACGACGTACGAGGGCGGCGCGCCGCTCGCCGAGGTGGTCCGCTCGGGATTCGTGGAGGGGCTGCACCGCGGCTCGGTGGCGGTGCTCGACGCGTTCGGCGAGCCGGTGGCCGGCACCGGGGACGTCACCTCCCCGATCTTCCCCCGCTCGGCGAGCAAGCCGATGCAGGCGATCGGCATGCTCCGCGCCGGGCTGCCGCTGAGCGACCCGGCCGACGTGGCGCTGGTGTCGGCCAGCCACGCGGGGGAGGAGTTCCACGTGGCCCGGGTGGGCGAGCTGCTGGCTGCCGCCGGGCTGGACGAGTCCGCCCTCGGCTGCCCACCCGACCTGCCGATGGGTGAGCTGGCCCGGGAGGCCGTGCTGGGGGCCGGCGGCGGGCCCACCCGGGCCCGGATGAACTGCTCCGGCAAGCACACCGGCATGGTGCTCACCTGCCTGGCCGCCGGCTGGTCCCGGGAGGGCTACTGGCGTCCGGAGCACCCTTTGCAGCAGCGGCTGCGGGAGACCGTCGAGGAGTTCACCGGGGAGCGGGCGGCGGCCGTCGGGGTGGACGGCTGCGGGGCCCCGGTGCTCGCCGTCTCGCTGACCGGGCTGGCCCGGGCGTTCCTGCGGCTGGTCACCGCCGAGCCCGGCTCGGCGGCGCGGACGGTCGCGGACGCCATGCGGGCGTACCCGGAGGTCGTGGGTGGCACCTGGGCGGAGGACAGCAGGCTGATGCGCGGCCTACCCGGCGCGCTCGTCAAGATCGGCGCGGAGGGGGTGATCGCCGCCGCGCTGCCCGGCGTCGGCGCGGTCGCCGTGAAGATCGACGACGGGGCGGCACGGGCCCGGATGCCGGTCCTGGTCTCCGCGTTGCGCCGGCTGGGCGCCAGGGCACCGGTCCTCGACGAGTACGCCGAGCTGCCGCTGCTCGGCGGTGGCCTCCCGGTCGGGGCGGTCCGCCCGCTCTGGTGATCGGGCGGGCGCCCTCGACGGGCGGCTCTTCCTCACACCAGGAGGTCAGTTCTCACCTGAGAAAGTCGAGCAGGGCGGGGTTGACGGCGTCCGGGCGCTCCAGGGGGAGCAGGTGGCCGGCGTCGGGAACGTCCGGCAGCCGGACCGCGCCGGGGACCTCGGCGGCGATCCGGTCGGCGAGCCGGCGGATGTCCGGCACGTCGGCCGCCCCGGCGGTCACCAGCACCGGTACGCGCAGCTCGCCGAGCCGCTCGATCGCGGGCGGGTCGAGCTCGGCCACGTCCACGGCGCTCAACGCCAGCTCGGCGGCGAGCGCCTGCCGGTCCATCTCCTCGGCGAACCGGACCAGCGCCGGGTCGACGTCCTCCGGGCGGCGGCCCGGGCCGACCACCCAGAACCGCACCTCGCCGGCCGCGCCGGCCGCGAAGTCCTCGGGGTCGGTCTCGCCGACGAGGTCGTCCCAGAGGTCATTGGTCTCCTCGGACCACTCGTTGCCCCCGATCGCCGTGCCGAGGAGCGCGAGCGCGTGGATCCGCCCCGGGTGTGCCAGGGCGGTGTCGACCGCCACCGCCCCGCCGAACGAGCAGCCCACCAGCGCGGCCCGGGGCAGGTCCAGCGCGTCCAGCAGCCCGACGATGTCGTCGTGGTGGGCGAACGCGTCGGGAGGCAGTTCGGAGTCGCCGTAGCCGCGCAGGTCCACGCTGATCACCCGGTGCCGGGTGGCCAGGGCGGGCACCTGCTCCCGCCACATCCGTCGGTCGGCGATGCCGGCGTGCAGCAGCACGACGGGGGTCCCACTGCCGGTGTCGTCGTACGCGAGGTTCGCGCCGTTGATCTCGATCTTCGTCACGACGGGGAAAGGTACGGACCGGACAGACGGCGCGCAAACCGGTTCTGAGACCTCGCTAACTCTGGCTAGCATTTTGCTTGCAGGAGCTAGCGGTGCCGGTTAGCGTGGGGCCATGGCCAGCTCCAAGGACCTACCCGATGTCGGCGGGTTCATCCGTGACCTGCGACGCAACGCGAAGATCTCGTTGCGGCAGCTCGCCGAGCAGGCGGGCGTCAGCAACCCGTACCTCAGCCAGATCGAGCGCGGCCTGCGCAGGCCCAGCGCGGAGGTGCTCCAGCAGCTCGCCAGCGCGCTGCGGGTCTCCACCCCCGCGATGTACCTGCGCGCCGGCCTGCTCGACGACAAAGAGGGGCAGGGCGTGCTCGCCGCCGTCGCGGTCGATCCCGACCTGACCATGGCGCAGAAGCAGTCCCTCACCCAGATCTACGAGACGTTCCGCCGGGAGAACGCCCGGCTCGCCGAGGCGACGGCCGCCGCCGACGCCCCGGCGACGGCCAGCGCGCCGCAGGCACCCGCCACGGCGACGGCCAGTGCGCCACAGGCACCCGCCACGGTGACCCCGGCCGCGACCGGGCCCACCACGCCGGAGGGCACCCCGACCGAGGCGGTCCTGGAGTCGGTCGCCGTCACCGAGGCGGGCTCGCCGCCGGCCCCGCGCAGCAACAGCCCAGCGACGAAGGCCGCCCCGCAGGCGGCCGACAAGACCGCCGCCGCGGTCGAGGAGGAGAAGTCATGACCCAGCCGAAGACCAACCGCATCCCGGCCCCGCTCTACGCCGCCGCCGGCGCCGGTGACCTGGCGATCGAGCAGCTGCGCAAGCTGCCGACGGTCGTCACCGACCTGGGCGGCAAGGTCGTCGCCGGACTTGGCGGCAAGGCCGTCGTGACCGGCTTCGAGCTGCGCCAGAGGGCCACCGAGACGCTTCGCACCGCCAACCAGACCGCCACCGAGCTGAGCGGGAAGGGCGTCCAGGCCGAACTGAACCGCCTGCGCGAGGCGGCCGACGTCAACCGGCTGCGCGAGGCCGCCGACCTCGACCGGATCCGCGAGCTGGCCGCCCGCAACGCCGCCGTCGTCGTCGCCGGCGCGCAGGCCGCCCAGGTGCGGGCCCTGGCCGCGTACGGCGAGCTGGTCGCCCGAGGCGAGCGGGTGGTCGGCGCCGGGGTGCTGGACGCCGCCGACGCGGTCAACGCCGACATCGAGGCGACCGAGGCGGAGCTGACCGTGACCCCGGAGCTGACCGTGACCCCGGCGGTGACCGAGGCCCCGGCGGCGGCGAAGACCGACGTACCGACCCCGGCCGACGTGGCCGAGGTCGTGGAGGCCAAGCCGGCCGCCGCGAAGACCCCGCGGACCCGGGCCACCAAGGCGACCGCGGCCAAGGCGACCGGCAAGGCGGCTCCGAAGGCCACCACCGACACCCCGTCGGCCACGCTGCCGAAGACCGCCCGGCGCACCCGCCCGGCCGCCGAGTAGCCAACCCGCCGACCCGTGCGGCACGACCCCGGATGCGTCCTGACGGACGGATCCGGGGTCGTCGGCATAAGCTTGCCGGCATGGCCAACGCCGCGCCGATCTTCGCCTTCGAGGTCCAGTACTGGATCACCATGCTGTTGCTGGTGTTCGCCCTTGTCATCGAGGGGGTGGCACTGGTGCACGCGATCACCCAGCGCGGCGAGGGCTTCGCCGCGATCGGCACCCTGCCCAAGGGCGGGTGGATCGCCATCCTCGCGGTCTGCCTGGTGCTCACCCTGCTGACCAACAACGTGCTCAACATCTTCGGCCTGATCGGCATCGCCGCCGCCCTGATCTACCTGCTCGACGTTCGGGCCGGGCTGCGCGACCTGCACGGCGGCCGGGGATCGTCCTGGTGAGAGGGTTCCGCTGGCCCCCGCCGCCGGACGGTGGGCCACGGACCTGGGGCCCGGGTCCCGGTGCCCCGCGCACCGGCCGGCCCGCCCTGCCCGAGCCGGAGACCGAGCTGGTCACCACCCCGCACGGGGTCCGGCTCGAACAGCTCGTCACCGGCGTCGGCGTCCCGGCCACCGTATTCGCGCACGGGCTGGGCAACGGCATCGCCACCACCCGTCCGTTCGGCAGCGGGGTCACCGGCCGTAAGGTCTTCTTCCAGTTCCGGGGGCACGGCCGCTCCGACGCGCCGCCCGGCCCGTGGAGTTACCTGGACCTCGCCCGTGACCTGCGGGCCGTCGCCGACCTCGGTGGGGCCACCCGGGCGTTCGGGGCCAGCCTCGGCGCGGGCGCGCTCTGCCGGCTGCTGGCCGAGAGCCCGGAGCGCTTCGAGCGGCTGGTCTTCTTCCTCCCGGCCGCGCTCGACCGGCCGCGGGGCCAGGTCGCCCGGGACCGGATCACCGACCTGGTCGCCGCGGTCGAGAGCGGCGACGCCTCGGCCGTCGCCGACGTCGTCGCGGTCGAACTGCCGCCCGCCGTGCGCAACACCCCGGCCGGGTGGGCGTACCTGCGGCAGCGGTTGGACCAGCTCCTGCGCGACGGCCTCGCGGCGGGCCTGGCCGGGCTGCCCGACCAGGTTCCGCTCGACGACCGGGCGGCGCTGGCGGCGGTGGACGCCCCCGCACTGGTGCTCGCCTGCACGGGCGACGACCTGCATCCGGTCGAGGTCGCCGAGCAGCTCGCCGCCGCCCTGCCCCGGGCCACCCTGCACGTGTACGACCGCCCGGGCGTGCTCTGGTCGGAACGCGCCGACCTGCGGGAACGGATCTCCACGTTCCTCAACGGATGACCTGCTGTCAGCCGGTCAGCTCCGGCGGCAGGTGGGCGGCCCGCACGTCGAGCAGCCACCGCTCGACCGTGGCCTCGTCGGGCCGGTCCGGCAGCGGGGTACGCACGGCGTCGAAGTCCCGTTCCGCGTCGGCGATCAGGGCCCGCGCCTCGTCCAGCTCGCCGCCGGCCACCCGCTCGCCGAACGCCCGGAACCGCTCCGGGTCGGCCAGCCGGATCTCCAGGACGCCGGTGGCGTACAGCAGTTGGCCCTGGTGCACCAGCCGGGCCAGGTGCCGGGCGTGCTTGGCCGTCCGCCGCCGGGTGTCGGCCGAGAACGTCCCGTCGCCCCGCGAGGCCAGCTTGCGGAACTGCTGGGTGGCGTACCCGAGGTAGGCGTCGCGGACCCGGGGCGCGCTCAGGAACGCCGAGCGGATGGCGACCAGCCGGTCGCCCAGCTCCGTGCGGGTCTCGTAGCAGTCGTCGGGCAGCCACATCAGCTCGGTGGCGGTCGGGTTGCCGCTGAGCGCGAGCCGGGCGTACTTGCCGGCCTCGTGCAGGGTGACGTCCGGGTCGGTGGTGACCACCGACTCGCGGGGCGGGCGCAGCCCGTGGAAGGCGACCGTCGGCGCGGCGTACACCCCGATCCGGTCGACGTCGGACCCGGGCCCGGCCAGCCCGTACGCGACCGAGCCGACGATGCCGGAGAGCAGCAGGTGCATGCTGCCGAGCATGACGCAGGACACCCGTTCGCGAAACCGGACTTCGGCTGTCAGGTATTGCTCTCAGGGTCGACCGAATGACGACGAAACCCCTGTCAGGGAAGATCGCGCTCGTCGCCGGGGAGCAGTAGGGCCGCCGGTCGCCCCCGTCACTGCGCCCCGTCGCCCGGCCCGCCGTACAGCGCGGCGAGCCGGGCGGCGGCGTCGGCCACCCGCTCCCGCAGCTCGGGCGGGTCGAGCACCTCCACCTCCGGCCCGAGCCGCAGCAGCAACTCGTACGCCACCTCGACGGACTCGACGGGCAGCCGGGTGACCACCCAGCCCCGCCCGTCGGGCTCGCCGGCGGCGCGGGTCGCCTCGGCGTACCCGAAGGGGGCCTCCGGGGCCCGGCGGAGCGCGCGCAGGCCGGCGGGGCTGAGCCGGACGCCGACCTCGGCCCGCTGCATGCTCCGCAGGAACGCCTCGGCCTGGTCGTGCCAGTGGCCGCCCAGGTCGAAGCCCTCGTCCCGGTCGAACGTCTCCTCGGCCGTCAGCACGTCGACCACCCGGTCCACCCGGTACGTCCGGTACGTCCGGGTGGCGTCGCCGACCCGGGCGACCAGATACCAGACGCCGCTCTTGAGCACCAGCCCGTACGGCTCCACCCGCCGGACGACCTCCCGCTCGCCGCGCCGGTAGCGCAGCTCGACGACCCGGTCCCGCCACACCGCCCGGGCCAGCTCGGCCAGCCACGGCGGCGGCGTCGCGTCCCGGAACCAGCCCGGCACGTCGAGGTGGAACCGCTGCCCGACGCGGGCCGGCGCGTCGCGCAGCGCGGGCGGCAGCGCGGCCAGCACCTTCAGCTCGGCGGAGGCGACCGCGTCGGCCAGCCCCAGGTCCCCGGCCGGGCCGGGCAGTCCGGTGAGGAAGAGCGCCTCCGCCTCGTCCCGGGTCAGCCCGGTCAGCCGGGTCCGGTACCCGCCGATCAGCCGGTACCCGCCGGAGCGGCCCCGGTCGGCGTAGACCGGCACCCCGGCGGCGGAGAGCGCCAGCACGTCCCGGTACACGGTCCGCTCGGAAACCTCCAGCTCCCGGGACAGCTCGGCGGCCGTCATCGTCTCCCGGGACTGGAGCAGCAGCACCAACGAGATCAACCGAGAGGCCCGCACCCACCCATTGTGTCGGGCGGGGACGACGGGCCGGATGTGCCGGTCGCCGTTAGGCTCAGCGGTCGTGAACGTACCCAGCAACATCACCGCGCCGGTGACCGGCGCCGTCGGTCGGTTCTTCTCCGGGGTCGGCCTGCTCCTGCGCGGCCTCGGCCTGTACGTCCGCAGCCCCGGCCTGATGCTGCTCGGCATCGTCCCGGCGCTGCTCTCCGGGGCGCTGTTCGTGGGAGCGTTCGCCACCCTGGTGTACTTCGTGGACGACCTGGCCGCGCTGGTCACCCCGTTCGCCGACGACTGGTCCGCCACCGCCCGCGGCCTGGTCCGGGTGATCGCCGGGCTGGCCTTCCTCGGGGTCGGCGGGCTGCTCGGGGTGCTCACCTTCACCGCGGTCACCCTGGTCATCGGCGACCCGTTCTACGAGAAGATCTCCGAGCGGGTGGAGGAGCGGTACGGCGGCACCCCCGGCGCGGTGGAGGTGCCGTTCTGGTCGTCGCTGCGCCGCAGCCTCGTCGACTCGCTGCGACTGGTTGCGATCTCCGTGCTGGTCGGCATCCCGCTCTTCGCGGCCGGGTTCATCCCGGTGGTCGGCCAGACGGTCGTGCCGGTGATCGGGGCGGCGGTGGGCGGCTGGCTTCTCGCCCTGGAGCTGACCGGGGCGCCGTTCTCCCGGCGCGGCCTGCGGCTGCCGGACCGCCGGGCCCGGCTGAAGGTCGACCGGCCCACCACCCTGGGCTTCGGGGTGGCCGTCTTCGTCTGCTTCCTGATCCCCCTCGGGGCGGTGCTGATCATGCCGGCGGCGGTGGCCGGCGCGGCCCTGCTCACCCGCCGTTCCCTCGGCCAGTCCATCGAGGAGGGCTGACGTGGAGATCATCCTGGTCGAGGGGGACATCACCGCCCAGCGGGTCGACGCGATCGTGAACGCGGCCAACTCCTCGCTGCTCGGCGGCGGGGGCGTGGACGGCGCGATCCACCGGCGGGGTGGCCCGGCCATCCTGGCCGAGTGCCGGGCGCTGCGCGCGTCGCGGTACGGCCGGGGCCTGTCGACCGGCCAGGCGGCCGCCACCACCGCCGGTGAGCTGCCGGCCCGCTGGGTCGTGCACACGGTCGGGCCGGTCTTCTCGGCCACCGAGGACCGGTCGGCGCTGCTGCGGGACTGCTACACCAACAGCCTGGCCGTGGCCGACGGGCTGGGCGCCGCCACGGTGGCGTTCCCGCTGATCTCGGCCGGCGTCTACGGCTGGCCGGTGGAGGACGCCGTACGCCAGGCCCTGGCGGTGCTGCGCGCCGCATCTCCGGCGCACGTCACCGAGGTCCGTCTGGTTCTCTTCGGGGCCGAGACGTACGCGGCGGCCCGGCGGCTCGCCTCCTCCTGACCGGCGGGGCGCGTCCGCACAAACAACATAAAAGCGGACACGGGCGGCGTGAGGCCCTATCTTGATAGGTGCAAAAGGTGCAAAGCCGTCAGGAGTGCATCGCGTGGAAGCTGCCCGGCTCAGGTCCGCCGTCTGGGTGACCACGGCCTGTCTGCTGGTGCTCGGCGCGGCCGACCTGGCCCGGGCCAGGTCGCGGGAGGCCGCGCCGGCCGGTGCTGAGCGCCCCGTGCCGCTTCCGCCCGGCCCCCGGACCACGATCGGGCTGGACCCCGCCGCCGGGCCCACCGTCGCGGCCACCCGGGAGCGTGCCTGCACGCCGGAGCTGGGCGGCGGCCCCCACCCCGACGAGGACGTCTGGGTGTTCGGCCTGCCGGTCGGTGCGGTCGCGGCCCGGTTCATCGCGGTGAGGCCCGCGTTCGCCACCGGAGATCAGGGGCGGGTCGTTACCGCCGTCCCGGCCGAGGGCGGCGCGATCGTCGACGATCATGGCGCCAGTCTGGCGTGGCTCCGCCTGCCGGCCGGCTGGACGTTGGTGGGCGGCACGGCGACGATCGCCGGGGACGCCGACAGCTTCGTGCTCGCCCGCGTCTGCGCGGCCAGTCGGCCGTCGCCCCCGGGGTCGCCCTGAGCGGGGCACGCCCTCGCCGCCGCCCCTCCGAAGGTCGACCCCCGCGCCGACGTCAGGGCAGCTCACGCAGGCAGGACCACTGGGTGGCCACGGGCCGGTACCCGAGCGCTTCGTTGATCGCCAGCATCGGGGCGTTCGCCGCGTCGTTCGAGGTGTACGCGACGCGTACCCCCGAGGCGGCGGCCCGGTGCAGGGCGGTCGTCTTCGCCAGCCGGGCCAGTCCCCGGCCCCGGTGCTCGGGCACGGTGGCGGTGTAGTCCGACCACATCCGGTCGCCGTCCCGCTTGACCAGGCTGAACGCGACGACCACGCCGTCGGCCACGACTGCGGTGCTCGAATCCCGGTCCAGGCCGAGGTTGTCCCAGACCTCGTACCGGAAGCTCTCGTAGCTCATGGCGTCCCTCGGCACGTCGCCCGGCTCGTCGACGGCCGCCGCCCGGTTGGCCAGGTAGACCTGGTACGGGTCGAGCCCGCTCAGCGGGGACAGGCGTACGTGCGGGGGCGCGGCCGGCGGCGGGGGAGCCGAGCGCAGCTCCACCGCCGAGTAGCGCATCTCCCGGCCCGCCGTGAAGCCGTGCCGGCGGGCGAACGGCAGCCCATCGGCCAGCGCCCAGCCGTGTACCCGGCGGATGCCGAGCGGGGTCAGGTGGTCCAGCGCGGCGGCCAGCAGCCCGGAGCCGATGCCCCGCCCCCGATGCCCGGGGTGGACGTGCAGCAGCGACACGTCGCCGGACCCCACCTCGGACGTCTGACCGTCGCGGTACGCCGACACCCAGCCCACCACCGCGCCCTCGACCTCGGCCACGAAGGCCGTCCAGTCCTCGCCGGGCGACGGCTCGGTGATCATTTTCCGGGTCGAGGCCACACTCCGCACGAGGTACGGGAACACGAGCGCCCGTAGGGCCACCACGTCGGCGGCGTCGTCCGGCCGGGCGACGCGGATCGTCATCGGCTCTCCTCCCGGACGGCGGCGACGGCCTCCACCTCGACGAGCTGGTCGGTGTAGCCGAGCACGGCCACCCCGAGCAGGGTGCTCGGCGGGTCGTGGTCGCCGAACGCGTCCCGGACCACCTCCCACGCGGCCACCAGGTCGGCCTGCCGGGGCGACGCGACGTACACCGTGGTCTTGACGACGTCGGTGAGCCGGGCCCCGGCGGCGGCGAGCGCGGCCTCCAGGTTCGCCATCGCCTGGCGGGCCTGCGCCGCCGGGTCGCCCGGCGCGACCGTGCGGCCCTCGGCGTCGAGCGGGCAGGCCCCGGCGGTGAACACCAGCCGGGCCGGCGTGTCGACGGTGGCCGCGTACGCGTACTCGGCGACGTCGGACAGTTCGGGCACGCGCACCAGCGCCACGGCATCGCTCATCCGCGCGACGCTAGTGCGCCCGCCGGCCCGCCGCCACGGCATTACCGCGCACCGCGGCTCACGCGGAGGCGCGGACGACCAGCTCGGTGGGGAGGACGAGGGCCACCTCGACCTCCTCGCCGGCCGCCATCCGCAGCAGCTGGCGGGCGGCCTCCCGGCCCAGTTCCAGCAGCGGCTGCCGCACCGTGGTCAGCGGTGGCTCGGTGTACGCGGCGGTCTCGATGTCGTCGAAGCCGATCATTGCGACGTCCTCGGGCACCCGCCGACCCGCCTCGCGCAGCGTTCGCATGGCCGCGTGTGCCATCAGGTCCGACGCGGCGAATACGGCGTCCAGGTCGGGGTGGGCGTCGAGGAGCCGGCGCATCGCCGCCGCCCCCGACTCGCGGGTGAAGTCCCCGAACGCGACCCGCTCCGGCAACCCGGCCTCGGCGACCGTCTCCCGGTACCCGGTGAGCCGCTCCATCCCGGCGATCATGTCCTGCGGGCCGGCGATGGTGGCGATCCGCCGCCGCCCCGAGTCGAGCAGGTGCCGCACCGCCCGGGTCACCCCGCCGACGTGGTCGACATCGACGTACGGCACCCCGACGTCGCCGAGCGGGCGGCCGCTGCACACCACCGGGATGCCCAGCCGGGCCAGCTTCCCCGGCAGCGGGTCCGCCCCGTGCAGCGAGGCGAAGATCGCCCCGTCGACGTGCCGCCCGGTGGTGTACCGCTCCACCCGGGCGTGCCCGGCCGGCGAGCCGGCCAGCATCAGCACGAGCTGCTTGTCGGCCGCCTCCAGCTCCTGGGCGACCCCCCGGATGATGCTCGGGAACACCTGGTCGTCGGAGAACACCCGGGTCGCCTCCTCGGGCAGCACCAGGGCGACCGAGTCGGTCCGCTGGGTGACCAGGCTGCGGGCGGCCAGGTTCGGCACGTACCCCAGCTCGGCCACCGCCAGGCGGACCGCCTCCTGGATCGGCTCGGCGACGGTCGTGGAACCGTTCACCACCCGTGAGACCGTCGCCCGGGACACGCCGGCCCGCCGGGCCACCGCCTCCAGGGTCGGCCGCTGGACCGTCGTCATCGGAGTGCTCACCACCTCGTCACAGCCCGTTCCGGGAGATCACCCCCTGGTACCACCGGGCGCTGGCCTTCGGTGTGCGCCGCTGGGTCAGGTAGTCGACGTGGACGATCCCGAACCGCTTGCGGTACCCCTCGGCCCACTCGAAGTTGTCCAACAACGACCATACGAGATAGCCGCGCAGGTCCACTCCCCGGCCAATGGCTTCGTGTACCGCCCGAAGGTGCCCGTCGAGGTAGGCGATCCGGTCGGTGTCGGCCACCCGACCGGCCCCGTCCGGCCCTGCCTCGCCGCCCCGGTCGGGGAACGCCCCGCCGTTCTCCGTGATCATCAGCGGCAGGCCCGGGTAGTCGGCGGCGAGCCGCTCCAGCAGGCGGGTCAGTCCGGCCGGCTCGATCATCCAGCCCATCTCGGTCAGCGGCCCGGTCGCCGGCAGGAACTCCACCGCCCGCTCGGTCCCCGGGTACGCCCCGCCGCCGGCGCCGTCCGGCCGGCCGGCCACGTACGTCGGGGCGTAGTAGTTGATCCCGAGCAGGTCGATGGGGGCGGCGATCAGCTTCTCGTCCCCGTCCCGGATGAAGGTCGGCTCCACCATCCGGGAGACGTGCTCCAGCACGTCGGCCGGGTAGCCGGCGCCGGTCAGCGGGTCCAGGAAGATCCGGTTCTGCAACCCGTCGACCAGCCGGACCGCTGCGGCGTCCGCCGCGCTGTCCGGGTCCGCCGGCTGCACGTCCGCCGGGTTCAGCGTGATCCCGACGACCTCCGCGCCGGCCGCGCGCAGCGCCCGGGCCGCCAGGCCGTGCCCGAGCAGCAGGTGGTGCACGGCGGCGAAGGCCGCCCCCGCGTCCCGCACGCCGGGGGCGTGCACCCCGTTGCCGTACCCGAGGTAGGCCGAGCACCACGGCTCGTTGAGCGTGGTCCAGGTGCGGATCCGGTCGCCGAGCCGGCCGTGCACCGCCGCCGCGTACGTGGCGAAGTGTTCGGCGGTCTCCCGGTTGGCCCAGCCGCCCCGGTCCTGGAGGGTCTGCGGCAGGTCCCAGTGGTAGAGCGTGACGATCGGGTCGATGCCCCGGTCCAGCAGCGCGTCGGTCAGCCGGTCGTAGAAGTCCAGGCCGCGCGGGTTCACCGGCCCGGTGCCGTCGGGCTGGATCCGCGGCCAGGCGACCGAGAACCGGTACGCCCTCAGCCCCAGCTCCGCCATGAGGGCCACGTCGTCGGCGTACCGGTGGTAGTGGTCGCAGGCGACGTCGCCGGTGTGGCCGGCGAAGACCTTGCCCGGCGTACGGCTGAAGGTGTCCCAGATGGACGGGCCCCGGCCGTCGTCGCGGGCCGCGCCCTCGATCTGGTACGCCGCAGTGGCCGCACCCCAGACGAAGCCTTCGGGGAATCGGAGTTCACTCACGCCTTGACCGCACCTTCCGTGGTCCCGCCGATGGTCTCTCTCGGGTCTTTCGAGGACAGGGTACGGCCAGAGGGAGTCGTTCCAGGGCGGCCGACCGACATGAGAGAGCGCTCTCGCCCGAGAGTGGTGCCTCCCCCGCCGGATGTCAAGAGAGCGCTCTCAAGGCGCTTGCCACCGACCCGAACAGGGGCCCACCGACCCGGTGGGCCCCTGTTCGGGTCGACGCGGTTCGGTCGGGCGTCACAGCCTGGTGGGCGCGCAGTCCGGTGCCCGCCGGCGCCTCAGCCCGTGCGGAGGCCGTTGAGCAGCGTCCGGTCCCCGGCGACGCCGAGGGTGTCGAAGCTGACCCGGCCCATCAGGGCCAGCAGCAGGTCGCTCGCAGTCCCCGTGACCTCGGCCCGGGCGTGGTGCTCGTCGTGGTCGAGGATGGTGTCGGTGTCCAGCAGCGCGACGCCCTCGCCGCGCAGCCGCAGGTACCAGTCCTGGCCGGCGTCGGGCGCGGAGAGGTGCACGACCCCGTGCCACTGGCCGGTCGCCGTCCGCCTGCCGGCGGGCAGCCAGGTGTCCAGCACCTCGCTCACCCCGTCGGCCGCGAGCTTGGCCTCGATCGGCTCGCCGGCGGCGATGGCGAGCTGGGCGTCCCACCGGTGCACCGCGGTCTCGTGGGCCATCCGGCGGGGCCAGAACCCCGCCTTCTTCGGCTGCGGCGCCCAGTTCCACGCAGGCGCCTCCGGGTCCAGCCCGTCGAAGGCCACCATCAGCCGGTCGTACCCGTGCTGCCAGAACTGGAACGGGTTCATCCCGGCGGGCAGCTCGCCCGGCTCGGGGCGATCCGGGCGGGCGGTGCCGCCGGAGGTGACGACGATGTGCGCCCAGCGGTAGACGTCGCCGAGGTGCAGGGCCAGTTCGTTGATCGTCCAGCCGGGGCAGGACAGCACGGGTGTCTCGGGAGGCGCTTCCGCGACGGCGGCGGCGAACGCGGGCCCCTCCGCCCGGAGCGCGCCGATCCAGAAGTCCTTCGTGCCGTGCAGTCTGCTCATCAGGATCCTTCCGGGCGACCGGGCCACCAGTGGGTGCCGCGGCTGCCCCTCAGCCTAGGGTGAAAGGCGTGTCAGACGTTAGTGCCCAGCCGGCCACCGAAACCCACGCCGCCGACCCGATGTCGTTGGCGAGATACACCACCCTGCGCCTCGGTGGCGCGGCGGGACGGGTCGAGACCGCTGCCAGCGCCGAGGAGATCGTACAAAAGGTGCAGCAGGCGCGCCTACGGGACGACCAGGTGCTTATCCTCGCCGGGGGCAGCAACGTGGTGATCGGCGACGCCGGCTTCCCCGGCACCGTCGTGCTGGTGCGCTCCCGGGGGCTGCGGGTGGTCGCCGAGGACGCCGACACCGTCACCGTACGGGTGGAGGCCGGCGAGCCGTGGGACGACCTGGTCGCCGCGACCGTGGCCAACGGCTGGTCCGGGCTGGAGTGCCTGTCCGGCATCCCGGGCTCCGCCGGCGCCACCCCCATCCAGAACGTCGGCGCGTACGGCCAGGAGGTGGCCGAGACGATCACCGGCGTCCAGGTGTACGACCACGCCGACGGCACCGTGGGCCGGGTGGAGGCGGCCGACTGCGGCTTCGCGTACCGGTCGAGCATCTTCAAGTACAGCGAGCGCTGGGTGGTCCTCTCGGTCGACTTCCGGCTCGCCCGGTCCCCGCTGTCCGGCCAGGTCCGCTACGCCGAGCTGGCGCGGGCGCTCGGCGTCGAGGTCGGCGACCGGGTGCCGCTGGCCGACGCGCGGGCGACCGTGCTGCGGCTGCGGGCCGGCAAGGGCATGGTGCTCGACGCGGGTGACCCGGACACCTGGTCGGTGGGCTCGTTCTTCACCAACCCGGTGCTGGACCGGGAGGGCTACGAGCTGCTGCGCGAGCGCGCCGCCGACCTCGGCGAGCCGCCGCACTGGCCCGGGGCCGGCGACACGGTCAAGGTCAGCGCGGCCTGGCTGATCGACCGGGCCGGGTTCGCCAAGGGCCACCCCGGCCCGGAGGGGGTGGCCATCTCCGGCAAGCACACCCTCGCCCTCACCAACCGCGCCGGCACCGCCAGCACGGCGGCCCTGATCGCCCTGGCCCGCGACATCCGCGACGGCGTCCACGCCCGCTTCGCGGTCACCCTCCATCCCGAACCGGTCCTCATCAACTGCACCCTCTGACCCCCACCCCCACCCCCACCCCTGCGCGATCTTGCAGTTCCGGCCCCGACATGTCAGGCGAAAAGGGGCGATCGAGGGGCCCCAAGTGCAAGATCGCGGAGGTGTGGTGTGGGGGTGGGGTGGGTGGGGTGGGTGGGTCAGAGGGGGGTGATGGCGGGCCAGGGGACGGTCAGTTCGCCGAGGCGCCAGCGGCGGGGGCGGTGCTCGATCGGCCAGCCCGAGGCGCGGGTCGCCGCGACCGTGTGCAGCCAGCGCTGGCGGGGGCCGAAGGGGGCGTACGGGGCGGCGGCCCGCCAGGCGTCGTCCAGGTCGCGGAGCAGGGCGTGGATGGGTTCGCCCGGCACGTTGCGGTGGATCAGCGCCTTCGGCAGCCGCTCGGCCAGCTCGGCGGGGCTGCCCAGCGTGGTGAGCTTGGCGGCCAGGGTGAGCGTTCGCGGGCCGGCGGCGTCGACCAGCACCCAGCCGCCGAGCCTGCCCAGTTCGTCACAGGTGCCCTCGACCAGTGCCCCGCCCGGGGCCAGCCGGTCGGTGACCGTGCGCCAGGCGTCGGCGACCTCGCCCTCGTCGTACTGGCGGAGCACGTTGAACGCCCGGACCAGGACGGGCCGCAGCCCGGCCAGCTCGAACCCGCCCCGGGCGAAGGTGAGCCCCGGCGGGTCGGCGGCGGGCCGGGCGGCGGCGACGCGTACCGGATCGATCTCCAGCCCGACCACCCGCACGTCCGCGCGGACCCCGGCGGCCAGCCGGGCGCGCAGCTCCACGGCGGTGACCGGCGTGGCGCCGTAGCCGAGGTCGACCACCAGCGGGTCCGGCGCCGCCCGGAGCCGGCCGCCGCACGTCTCGACGATCCAGTTGTCCACCCGGCGCAGCCGGTTGGGATTCGTCGTGCCCCGGGTGACCACGCCCTGGGGTCGCATCAGCGCCGCCCCCGTCCGCGGGACCGGATCACTCCGGGTGCCTCACGGGTTCGTCCGATGCACCTTGTGCTGGGCGGCCTGGGCCAGCGGGCGGACCACCAGCCGGTCGATGTTCACGTGCTGCGGGCGGGTCGCGCACCAGGCGATGCAGTCGGCGACGTCCTCGGCGACCAGCGGCTCGGCCACCCCCGCGTAGGCCGCCGCCGCCCGCCCGGCGTCGCCGCCGAAGCGGACCAGCCCGAACTCGTCGGTCCGCACCATCCCCGGATCGATCTCGATGATCCGGACCGGCCGGCCGCACAGCTCCAGCCGCAGCGTGCCGGCGATCGCCGTCTGCGCGTGCTTCGCGGCGGAGTATCCGCCCCCGCCCTCGTACACGGTGAAGCCGGCGGTGGAGGAGACGACCACGACGGTGCCGGCGCCGGACGCCTCCAGTGCCGGCAGCAGGGCCTGGGTGACCCGCAGGGTGCCGAGCACGTTCACGTCGTACATCCACTGCCAGTCGTCCACCGAGCCGGACTCCACCGGGTCCAACCCGCGTGCGCCCCCGGCGTTGTTGACCAGCAGGGTGACCGGGCCGGGAGCCGCCGCGGCGGCCTCGGCCAGGCCGTCGACCGACTCCTGCGAGGTGACGTCGCACTCCACTGCGGTGGCCGCCCCGCCGGCCGCCTCGATTCCGGCGACCAACTCGGCCAGTCGGTCGGTGCGGCGGGCGGCGGCGAGCACGTGGAATCCCTCGGTGGCCAGCCGGCGGGCGGTGGCCGCGCCGATCCCGCTGGACGCCCCGGTGACGATCGCGACAGATGTCATCCGGCCATTCTCGCCCGGTCGGGCCGGTCCGGTGCCAATGGGCGGGCGCGCGGCGCCGATGAGGTCCGTCACGCTCGGGGGTTGGCGGGACGCATTTCCGATACCCGATGGGGAAGATGACACCCGGCGCGCAGGTTGACCGAGAAGCGCCGGTCGTGCGGGACGGCGTCAACCGTGACAGAGGGAGCGGACGTGGCGGAATTGCACACCGGTATCGGTCGTCAGCGAGGTGCCCGGCCGTGGCCGCTGCCCCGGCGGATCGCCACCCTGTCGGTGCACACCTCACCCCTGCACCAGCCCGGCACGGGCGACGCGGGTGGGATGAACGTGTACATCCTGGAGGTCGCCCGGCGGTTGGCCGAGGCCGGCGTCGAGGTGGAGATCTTCACCCGGGCCACCTCCGGCGACCTGCCGCCGGTGGTGGAGATGGCACCCGGCGTGCACGTCCGGCACGTCACCGCCGGCCCCCTCGAAGGGCTGACGAAGGAGGAACTGCCCGGCCAGCTCTGCGCGTTCACGGCCGGGGTGCTGCGGGCCGAGGCGGCCCGCCCACCGGGCCACTACGACCTCATCCACTCCCACTACTGGCTCTCCGGGCAGATCGGCTGGCTGGCCAAGGAGCGCTGGGGGGTGCCGTTGGTGCACACCGCGCACACCCTCGCCAAGGTGAAGAACGCACAGCTTGCGGCGGGGGACCGGCCGGAGCCGAAGGCCCGGGTGATCGGCGAGGAGCAGGTGGTCGCCGAGGCCGACCGGCTGGTCGCCAACACCGAGGTCGAGGCCCGCGACCTGCTCCACCGGTACGCCGCCGACCCGGCCCGGGTCGCCGTGGTCGAGCCCGGCGTCGACCTGGGCCGGTTCCGCCCCGCCGCCGGGGACCGGCACGCCGCGATGCTCGCCGCCCGCCGCCGGCTGGGGCTGCCCGCCGAGGGGTACGTGGTGGCCTTCGTCGGTCGGATCCAGCCGCTGAAGGCCCCCGACGTGCTGATCCGTGCCGCCGCCGCGCTGCGTGAGCGCGACCCGCTGCTCGCCGACGAGCTGACCGTGGTGATCGTCGGCGGCCCCAGCGGCAGCGGGTTGGACCGGCCGACCGCCCTGATCGAGCTGGCCGGCTCGCTCGGGGTCGCCGACCGGCTGCGCTTCCTGCCGCCGTGCACGGGCGACGACCTGCCGGCCGTGTACCGGGCCGCCGACCTGGTCGCGGTGCCGTCGCACAACGAGTCGTTCGGGCTGGTCGCCCTGGAGGCCCAGGCGTGCGGTACGCCGGTGCTGGCCGCCGCCGTGGGTGGCCTGGTCACCGCCGTCCGGGACCAGGTCAGCGGGGTGCTGATCGACGGCCACGACCCGGTCGACTGGGCTCGTGAGCTGATCCGCCTGTTGCCCGACCGGGTGCGCCGGGCCACCCTGGGCCTGGGTGCCGAGCGGCACGCCCGCAACTTCTCCTGGGACCGGACGGTCTCCCACCTGCTCAACGTGTACGGCGAGACGATCGCCGAGCGGCGCGGCCGGATGGCCGCCCAGCTCGCCGGCGACCCCGCCCTGAGCTGTTCGTGGTGAGACGGGGCAGGACGCCATGTCCATCGAGACCTCCGGTGCCCCTTCGCCGGCGGCGACCGTCCGGTGGGCGGGGCGGGGCGGCCGTAGAGTGGGGCCGATGAGCAGCGCGAAGAGCGAAGTCGCCGCCCTGATCGAGTCGGTGTGCGCGGAGCGGGAGCTGGTCGCCGAGTCCACCGGCGAGGCGTCGTACGCGGTCACCCTGCCCGGCACCCACAAGCTCAAGACGGTCTGCAACCTCATCGTCGGTGAGCACGCGCTGCGGGTCGAGGCGTTCGTGATGCGCCAGCCGGACGAGCGGCGCGAGGAACTGTGGGCGTGGCTGTTGCAACGCAACGCCCGGATGTACGGGGTGTCCTTCTCCATCGACGCGGCCGGCGACGTCTACCTGACCGGCCGGGTCAACCTTGGAGGGCTCGACGAGGCCGAGCTGGACCGGCTGCTCGGCGCGGTGCTGACGTACGCCGACGAGTCCTTCGACACGATGCTGGAGATCGGCTTCGGCGCCGCCATCCGGCGGGAGTGGGAGTGGCGGGTCAAGCGCGGCGAGTCGACCGCCAACCTGGCCGCGTTCGCGCACCTCTTCGAGCCGTCGTCGGCGACGTCGGCGCAGGCGGGAGGTTCGGAGCCGTCCTGAGGGGTATGCCGCACCGCGCGGTGCGGCACTGGGACCGACCGCGCGCCGAGGACGGACTGTCGAGGAGCGTGCATCCCATGGCTCAGCGAAACAGCTCAGGTCGCGGCGGGACTGCGACCAGGACGAAACGGCAGGCGGGCAACCAGACCCCGAACACGCCGGGGATCTCCGAGTCGGAGATCTCCCGGATGAGGGCCGACGACATCCGTGGCCAGTTGCGTCGCCGCGGCGTCTCCGGGATCTCCGCCCTGCGCAAGCCGGAACTGGTGAAGACCCTGACCCGGACGCTGCGCGCCGAGGTCCGCTCCGGCGGCGCGGCGCGGGGCAGCACCGGGCCGGCGGGCCGGGCCCGTGGCACGAAGGCGGCAGCCGGCGCGCGCAAGGCGGCCGGGGGTGCCCGCAAGGCCACTCCGGCGCGGGCGAAGGCCACGGGGTCGCGGGCGAAGGCGGCCCCGGCCAAGGCCACTCCGGCGCGGGCGAAGGCCACGGGGTCGCGGGCGAAGGCGGCTCCGGCGAAGGCGGCTCCGGCGCGGGCGAAGGCCACGGGGTCGCGGGCGAAGGCGGCTCCGGCCCGGGCCAAGGCGGCTTCCACCCCCGCCCGGAAGGCGGCCCCGGCCCGTAGGACGACCACGACGGCGGCGGGTAACCGGCGGGCGGCTCCCGCCGGGGCCCGGAAGGCCGCCGCGAACCAGCGGCAGGCCGCCCCGTCGGCCGCCGGCCGGTCGGGCACCAACCAGCGGCAGGCGCCGGCCCCGGCTCGCCAGGGTGCCCCGAACCGGCAGCGGTCGGCCGTCCGGACCGGGGGTTCGACGTCCCGATCGGTGCGGTCCTCGCAGCCCATCACGTCGCTCCAGGACCGGCCGGAGCGCCCGGGGCGCAGCCTGGTCACCACCGACCACGATGTGATCCGGCGCTGGGCGGAGGAGCGCGGCGCGCGGCCGGCCACGATCGCCGGGACCGAGCGGGAGGGTCGGGCGGGGGTGCTGACGTTCAACATGCCGGGCTACCGGGAGAGCAGCCGGATGCGCGAGATCACCTGGGACGAGTGGTTCGACACCTTCGACGTACGCCGGCTGAACCTCATCTACCAGGAGCAGTTGCGTGACGGACGGCAGAGCAACTTCTTCCGCACGGAGTCGCCCGATCGGGCTGACGCCTGAGGGTTTGCGGGAATGCCCGGCGGGTAGACGCTGTTGGCCCAAGGCGAGGCCGAGAAGTGCGGATCCCGGTTTCCGGACGACGGTGCTGTGACCGGCGAGACAGCCGATCCGGGTTGAATCCGCAATCTGGGCGAACTAGCTTTATTGCACCGCGCCAAGCTCGGAAACGTTCGGGGGAGCGGCGGATCGATCAGATCCGTGCACGGGCGAGGCGCAGGGGAACGGATGGGTCACACCGTTGGGGGACGGTGCCATCCGGGGGATCCGGCGGCGCGAGCGGGCGACGCTTACGGGGGTGAGGGTCGCCCGCCGCCGCCGGGCACGTTGCGAGCGTCCACCACGGCCCAAGGTCGAGGTGGACGCTTTGCGCGTTCCTGAACCCGGCCGCCGCCCCTTCTCGGCCCGCGCGCCGGACCCGCATGGCCCGCATGATCGTCTGCTGGATACCGACACGACACGCCGGGCCCGCTGTCGCGCAACGACAGACGATCATGAAACGGCGCACGACGCACGCGGCGGTCTTCGTTTGTCTGGGTTAGTTGGTGGCCGGGGGGCTGCCGGCTCCAGCGGCGGCCCTGGCCAGGGGCTGCCCTTCCCCGTTCCGCAGGACGGCCACGTGGCGTTCCCGAGGCGGGCCGGCCAGGAGGTGGCCCCCGGCGGCCAGCAGGCCCAGCGCGCCGACGATCAGCCAGTGCAGGTCGCCGAGGTGCTGGAGGCTGAGCCCGCCCAGGGCCGGCGCGACGAACGACGCCGCCGGGAAGGCCAGGTAGAACACCGACTGGTAGCGGGCGCGCAGCTCGGGCGGGGCGAGGTCGGCGTTGATCTGTGCGTTCGGTGGGGCGGCGAGCATCGAGCCGGCCGTCCAGACCACCGCGGCGGCCAGGTACGCGGGCAGCGTCCCGGCGAAGGCCAGGGCGCCGAAGCCGAGGGCGAGCAGCGTGGTCGACGCGGCGAGCACGACGCCCTTTCGGTACCGGTCGACCAGCCGGGGCACGAAGAGTTGGCCGAGCACGATCAGGGCACCGCCGAGCGCCACCACCGTCCCGTACGCCGACGGCCCCAGCCCGTCCGCGCGCATCGCCAGGGGCATGATCGTCGAGGTCTGCATGGTGAGCACGGCCAGCACGAAGGTGAGCCCGACGAAGACCAGGAACGTCCGGTCGGTGAGCGCGGTGTGCAGCCCGGGCTGGCGCGGCCTCCGGGCGCCTCCCGTCCGGGCGGTCCGGTGGCCGTCCGGGGACCGGGCGGCCCGGGTGCGGGCGAGGGTCTCGGGGACCTTCCACCAGATCACGACGGCGGCGGTCAGGGTGGCTCCCGCGTCGACCAGGAACAGCGCCAGGAAGCTTGCCTCGGCGAGCAGGCCGGCCAGCAGCGAGGCCACGGCCATGCCCAGGTTGAACGCCCAGAACTGGAGGTTGAACGCGCGGGAACGGCGGTGCTCCGGCACCACGTCGACGATCGCGGCGACGAAGGCCGGGCTGGGCATGGAGTGCACCACCCCGACCAGGGCGGCCAGCGCGGCGATGGCAGCCAGGTGCCGGCTGAAGGCCAGCCCGACCATCAGCCCGGCGGTGGCCAGGTGCGCGGCGAGCAGGGTGGCCCGCCGCCCCCACCGGTCGGCCAGCACCCCGCCGAGCAGCACGCCAACCGCGCCGCCGGCCCCGTAGGCCCCGACCACCGCGCCGGCCAGCGCGGCGCTCGCCCCGCGCGCCTCGGCCAGGTACAGCGGCAGGAAGAGCATGGCGAACGCGCCGGCCCGGTTGATCAGCAGACCTGCCCAGAGGTACCAGAACGTGGCGGGGAGACCGCCTGCGGAGTCATGCCACCAGCGCCGCAGGGGATGCATCCGACCTCCCGGTAAAGCTTGTTGACCATGCCGGCGTCGACGGTAGGAAAGCCAGGGCCGGGCGCGCCAGCGTGTTCCTGGTCACCGGGTCGGGGCGGCCCGGTGGTTCCGGTCGGGCTCCGGGGCGTACCCGTCGGTGGCGGACCCGACCGGCTCGGCGGGCGCGGTGGCTGCGGCCTCGGCCGCCTGTGGCGCCGGGGGCCGGATGACGGTGACCGGCTCGACCGGCGCGGCCGGCGGGCGCAGCGCGACGGCCCGCCGCTCCCGGGCCGGGCCGGAGACCAGGTGGCCGACCGCCATCACCGCGCCGAGCGCCGCGCAGCCCAGCCAGAGCGCGCCGTTGCCGGCCTGCTGCCGGACCAGGCCGCCGAGCAGCGGGGCGGCGGCCCCGGCGAGCTGCCAGGACAGCGAGAACACCCCCTGGTACCGGCCGCGCAGGTCGGCGGGGGAGAGCTCGGCGATCAGGGTGGAGTTGGACGGCGAGTTGAGCATCTCGCCGACGGTCCAGACCAGCACGGTCAGCGCGTAGAACCAGGCGACGTCCGCGAAGGCGGTGAGCCCGAAGCCGACCCCCATCACCACGGCGGCCAGGGCGAGCACGTGTGAGCGGCTGCGCCCCCGGATCAGCCGGGGGACGAAGAGCTGCCCGGCCACGATCAGCACCCCGTTGAGCGCGATCACGGTGCCGTAGGTGGACGGGCTCAGGCCGTCGTCGCCCATGGCGATCGGCAGCATCGAGATGTGCTGGAGGAAGACCAGCGCGCCGAGCAGGTTGAGCGCGACGAAGCCCAGGTACACCCGGTCGGTGAGGATGGTGCGCAGCGCGCCCCGGGGACGGGCCGCCTCGGCGGCGAGCGTGACCGCGACGGCCGAAACCCGGGTCTCTCGCACCTTGACGAAGATGATCACGGCGGTGGCCAGGGTGGTGATCGCGTCGATCACGAACAGCAGCAGGTAGCTGGCCTCGGCGGCGAGCCCGGCGAGGATCGCGGCGCTGGCGAAGCCGAGGTTGATCGCCCAGTAGTTGAGCGAGAACGCGCGCAGCCGGTCCCGCTCCGGGACGACGTCGATCATCATGGCGCCGAACGCCGGCCGGGCCGCCTCGGCGAACAGGCCGAGCAGCAGCGCGCCGACGGCGACCGCCCAGAGTTCCCGGGCGAAGCCGAGGGCGAGCATCATGCTCGCCGCGCCGAGGTGGGCGGTGAGCAGCGTAGGTCGCCGGCCCCACCGGTCGGCGAGCGTCCCGCCCAGCGTGGTGCCGACCGCGCCGCCGACGCCCCAGAGGCTGAGCACCAGGCCGGCTGCGAGCTCGTCGAAGCCGCGCTCCTGGGTGAGGTAGATGGCCAGGAAGATCAGGACGAACGAGCCGAGCCGGTTGATCAGGGTGCCGGCCCACAGGTACCAGAAGGTTCTCGGCAGTCCGCCGGTGGTGTCCCGGAACCAGCCCCGCATCGTCCGCACGCTCGCGCCCCCGCCTCGGTAATGACCGACCTATCTAAAGCGCCTTACAACCTAGTCTCGCCCGTGATCGCTGGTCACCAGCTTTTCCACGTGGTGGTCGTCACCGCCCGTCCCCGCGTGTCCGCCGGAGGCGTACGGCAGGATGATCGGCATGACTGCGAGCGAAGGGCCCACCATCGGGACGCTGGTCCTGCTGCGGCACGGCGAGAGCGACTGGAACGCGAAGAACCTCTTCACCGGCTGGGTCGACGTCGACCTGACCGCCAAGGGTGAGAACGAGGCGCGGCGCGGCGGCGAGCTGATGCGCGAGCACGGCCTGCTGCCGGACGTGGTGCACACCAGCGTGATGCGCCGGGCGATCCGCACCGCCGAGCTGGCGTTGAACGCCGCCGACCGGCACTGGATCGCGGTGCGCCGGTCGTGGCGGCTCAACGAGCGGCACTACGGCGCGCTGCAGGGCAAGGACAAGAAGCAGACCCTGGACGAGTACGGCGAGGAGCAGTTCATGCTCTGGCGCCGGTCGTACGACACGCCGCCGCCGCCGATCGCCGACGACGACGAGTGGTCGCAGGTCGGCGACCCCCGGTACGCGCTGCTGCCGGCCGAACTGATGCCGCGCACCGAGTGCCTCAAGGACGTCGTCGAGCGGATGCTGCCGTACTGGTACGACTCGATCGTGCCGGACATCCTGGCCGGCCGGACGGTGCTGGTGGCCGCGCACGGCAACTCGCTGCGCGCCCTGGTCAAGCACCTCGACCAGATCAGTGACTCCGCGATCGCCAAGCTGAACATCCCGACCGGCATCCCGCTGCGCTACGACCTGGACCCGCACCTGCGCCCGCTCACCCTGGGCGGGACGTACCTCGACCCGACCGCCGCCAAGGCCGCGGCCGCCGCGGTCGCGAACCAGGGCCGCTGACGACGTCGGAAGGGGCCCCTTCCGACGCATCGTGCGCGGCAGGGGCCCCTTCCGGACCGGCTCACTCGGCCGACGCGGCGGGCTCCCCGGTGATCAGGTAGACGACGCGCTCACCGGCGTTGACCGCGTGGTCGGCGAACCGCTCGTAGAAGCGGCCCAGCAGGGTGGCGTCGATCGCCGTCTCCACCCCGTACGGCCAGTCGTCGCCGAGCAGCACCGCGAACAGGCTCTTGTGCAGGTCGTCCATCGTGTCGTCGTCGCGGTCGAGTTCGGCGGCGAGCTCGGCGTCGGGCGCGGCCAGCACCTTGCCGATCTTCTCGGCCATCCGGTCGGCGATCGACGCCATGTCGGTGAAGACCGTCCGCAGCTCCGCCGGGACCGCCGGGGACGGGTGCCGGCGCAACGCGGTCTTCGCCACGTGGTCGGCCAGGTCGCCCATCCGCTCCAGGTCGGCGGCGACGTGCAGGGCGGTGATCATGGCCCGCAGGTCGGAGGCGACGGGCGCCTGCCGGGCGAGCAGGTCGCAGACCCGCTCCTCGACGTGCCGGTAGAGGTCGTCGATCTCGGCGTCCCGCTCGATCACGGTCTCGGCCGCCTGACGGTCGGCGGTGAGCAGGGCGCGGGTGGCCTCGCGCATGGCGGCACGGATGGCCTCCGCCATGTCCACCAGCAACCGGCTGACGATCTGGAGGTCGGCCCGGAACTCGTCGCGCATCATCACGTCCTGTGGTCGGTGGTCGCCGGCCCGGCGGTCCGGGCGTCGGCGCAGGGGTCGAGCAGGTGCGCGACCACCGTAGGTCGGGGGAGATGCCCGGAGGTGAACGCCGGTGAACGGCGCGGGACCGAGGAGTGAACATTGCCGGAAGCGAGGGCGCTTCATCCCGTTTATGGCGATACCCCGGTGAACAATGACCCTACGATCGCCGGGTGGAATGGGCGGTGACGGCGGCAATTGTCGTGGCGCTGGTGGCCGGGCTGGCCATCGGGGCGCTGCTGCCCCGGCTCGTGGGGGCGTGGCGCCGCCGCGGCCCGGCCGCCGGGGGCAGCGGGTTCGGCCGCCTGCTCCGGACCTGGGGGAGGCCCGCGATGGTCGACGATCAGCAGACCGTCCTGTCCAGCCTCGGCCGCCGGACGGTGGACTCGCTGCGCGCCGGCGTCGTGGTGCTCGACACCGACGACGTGCCGGTACTGGTCAACCCGGCGGCCCGGGCGATGGGTCTGCTGCGCGCCGGGGCCACCCCCGGCACGATCGCCGCGCACCCGCTGATCCGTACGCTGGCCGGGCAGGTGCGCCGCACGGGCGCGCGGCGCGAGATCGAGCTGGACCTGCCGCGTGGCCGCGACAACGCCGGACCGGGCCCGCTCGGCGTGCACCTGCGGGCGATGGCGGTCGGCGGCGGGCACGTGGCGGTCGAGGCGGCCGACGTCACCGAGTCGCACCGGCTGGCCCAGGTCCGCCGGGACTTCGTGGCCAACGTCAGCCACGAGCTGAAGACCCCGATCGGGGCCCTGCAACTGCTCGCCGAGGCGCTGTTGGACGCCACCGAGCCGGCCGGCGCGGCGGCCATCGACCTCCCCGAGGACCTGGTCGCCGCCCGCCGGTTCGCCGAGCGCATCCAGCACGAGTCGACCCGGCTGGGCCGGCTGGTGCAGGAGCTGCTGGAGCTGACCCGGCTCCAGGGGGCCGAGCCGCAGCCCGCGCCCGAGCCGGTCGCGGTGGACTGGGTGGTCGCCGAGGTGCTCGACCGTACCCGCACCAGCGCCGCCGCCCGCCGCGTCGAGGTGATCATTGAGGGCGAGCGCGGGCTGACCGTGTACGGCAGCGACTCCCAGATCGCCACCGCCGTGGCCAACCTGGTCGAAAACGCCGTCAACTACTCGGGCGAGGACACCACGGTCCGGGTCACCGCCCGGGCCGACGGCGAACACGTCGCGATCTCCGTCGCCGACCAGGGGATCGGGATCGCGCCGACCGACGTGGAGCGGGTCTTCGAACGGTTCTACCGCGCCGACCAGGCCCGGTCCCGGGCCACCGGCGGCACCGGGCTGGGCCTGGCCATCGTCAAACACATCGTCAGCAACCATGGCGGACGGGTCGAGGTGTCGAGCACTCTGGGGGGTGGGTCGACGTTCACCCTCCGGCTGCCCGCCCGTCCACCGGACGACCTCCTGCCGACAACGCCGTCCGGTGGGATCGAGGCCGGCCCGGCCGAGCTCCGGCAGGCCTGACCGCGATGAAAGGACAAATCTGTTGAGCCGCGTTCTGGTGGTCGAGGACGAGGAGTCGTTCTCCGACGCCCTGTCGTACATGCTCCGCAAGGAAGGCTTCGAGGTCTCGGTCGCGGCCACCGGCCCGGCAGCCCTCACCGAGTTCGACCGGACCGGCGCCGACATCGTGCTGCTCGACCTGATGCTGCCCGAGATGTCCGGCACCGAGGTGTGCCGGCAGCTCCGCCAGCGCTCGCACGTGCCGATCATCATGGTCACGGCGCGGGACAGCGAGATCGACAAGGTGGTCGGCCTGGAGATCGGGGCCGACGACTACGTCACCAAGCCGTACTCGCCCCGGGAGTTGGTCGCCCGCATCCGGGCGGTGCTGCGCCGGCAGAGCCAGGAGGCGACCGACTCGGGCACGCCGACCCTGACCGCCGGCCCGGTGCGGATGGACATCGAGCGGCACGTGGTCACCGTGGACGGGGGCAGCGTGCAGCTTCCGCTCAAGGAGTTCGAGCTGCTGGAGCTGCTGCTGCGCAACGCCGGCCGGGTGCTGACCCGGGGGCAGCTCATCGACCGGGTCTGGGGGGCCGACTACGTCGGCGACACCAAGACCCTGGACGTGCACGTGAAGCGGCTGCGCTCGAAGATCGAGCCGGAGCCGTCCGCGCCGCGGTTCATCGTCACCGTCCGCGGACTGGGCTACAAGTTCGAGCCGTGACCGGGCCGGGCCCCGCGCCGGGGAGCCCCGACGTGCCGGCCGGCTGACCGCCGCCGGGCCTCAGCCGCTGGCCGGGTGCGGGGCGACCTGGCCCTGGCGGAGCCGGGCCGCGCACAGCTCGGCGAGCTTCGCGTACGCGGGCGCGCCGATCAGCGCGGTCAGCTCCGGGCCGTACGAGACGTACATCGACTCGGCGCCGACGTGCGCGTCCGTCGACGAGGTGCACCACCAGTCCAGGTCGTGCCCGCCCGCGCCCCAGCCCCGGCGGTCGAACTCGGTCAGGGTGGAGATCAGCACCTTGGTGTTGTCCGGGCGCTTGTGCCACTCCTGGTCCCGCCGGACGGGAAGCTGCCAGCAGACGTCCGGCTTGTACTCCAGCGGGTGCACCCCGTCGCGCAGCGCCTGGGCGTGCAGCGCGCAGCCGCCGCCGGCCGGGAAATCGGCGTCGTTGAGGAACACGCACGGGGCGTCGACGTCGCGGGTGGCGGTGCGTCGGGCGGGGTTCTCTCCGTCGATGGTGTCGTCGGAGGTCCAGTTCCTGAACCCGCGCCGGAAGTGCTGCCAGGTTCCCGGGGTGAGCCGCCTGACCGCCGCGCGGACCCGCTTCTCGTCGTCCGGGTCGGTGAAGAACGCGCCGTGCGAGCAGCAGCCGTCGGCGGCCCGGCCGGCGACGATGCCGTGACAGCCCTTGCCGAACACGCACGTCCAGCGGGACAGCAGCCAGGTCAGGTCGGCCCGGACCACGTGCGTGGCGTCGGCCGGGTCGACGAACTCGATCCACTCCCGCGGGAAGTCCAGCCCGACCTCCCGGTTGCGCGGGTCGTCGGGATCGTCGACCAGGGCCCGGATCTCGATCTGGCTCGTCACCCGGCCCAGCGTACGCCCGGTCGCCCGGTCCCACCGGCGAGCCGACGATCCGGCCAGGCCCTACTGTCTTGAGCATGCGACTGGGAGTCCTCGACGTCGGGTCCAACACCGTGCACCTGCTGGTGGTCGACGCCCACCACGGCGCGCACCCCTGGCCCGCGCACTCCGAGAAGGTGGTGCTCCGGCTCGCCGAGCAGATCGGCCCCGACGGCGCGCTCACCGAGGCGGGGGCGGACGGCCTGGTCAAGGCGGTGGGCGCGGCCCGGGCCGCCGCCGCCGGGCTGGACGCCGCCGACCTGATCGCGTTCGCCACCTCCGCCGTGCGCGAGGCCACCAACGCGCAGGAGGTGCTGGCCCGGGTGCGCGACGAGACCGGCGTACGCCTGGAGGTGCTCTCCGGCACGGACGAGGCGCGGATGACGTTCCTCGCGGTGCGGCGGTGGTTCGGCTGGTCGGCCGGGCGGCTGCTGGCGCTGGACATCGGCGGCGGCTCGCTGGAGATCGCCGCAGGCATCGACGAGTACCCGGACGTCGCGGTGTCCCTCCCGCTCGGCGCGGGCCGGCTGACCCGCGACCGGCTCCGGGTCGACCCCGACAGCGCGGTCCCGCCGTCCGCCGAGGCCGTGGAGGAACTCCGGGAGTACGTCGACGGGCTGCTCGACCCGGTGGCGGAGAAGATGGCCGAGATCCGCTGGGAACGCCCGGTGGCCACCTCGAAGACGTTCCGCACGCTGGCCCGGCTGGCCGGCGCGGCCCCGTCCGGTGCCGGGCTCCGGGCCCGGCGCAGCCTGACCCGGGACGGCCTGCGGCAGGTGCTCGGCTTCGTCCGGCACATCCCGCCGCGCCACCTGTCCGAGCTGGAGGGGGTGAGCGTCGGGCGGGCACACCAACTGCTGGCCGGGGCGGTGGTGGCCGAGGCGGTGATGCGCCGGCTCGACGTGCGGTCGCTGGAGATCTGCCCGTGGGCGCTGCGCGAGGGAGTCATCCTGCGCCGGCTGGATCAGCTCACGCCGATGTGAGAAACCGTGGCGTTACGCGGTGGTTTGCGACCGCTCGTCACGATGCCGCAACCGGACCGGGCTACGCTGGCTGGTGTGACTTCCCGCGTGCCGGTGCTCCTGTCCACTTCCTCGGTCTTCCCTGAGCGGACCGCGGCGGCGTTCCAGTTGGCCGCGGCGCTCGGCTACGACGGCGTCGAGGTGATGGTCTGGACCGACGCCGTGAGCCAGGACGCCGGCGCGCTGCGCGGCCTGGCCGAGCACTACGGGGTGCCGGTGCTCTCCGTCCACGCGCCCTGCCTGCTGGTCACCCAGCGGGTGTGGAGCCCCGACCCGTGGGAGCGGCTGCGTCGGGCCGGCGAGCTGGCCGAGACGCTGGGGGCGCCGACCGTCGTGGTGCACCCGCCCTTCACCTGGCAGCGGGACTACGCCCGCAACTTCGCCGACGGGCTGGCGACCATCGCCGAGGAGTTCGACGGCCTGCGCTTCGGGGTGGAGAACATGTACCCGGTGCGGATGGCCGGTCGGCAGTTCGTCCCGTACGTGCCGGGCTGGGATCCGACCGAGACCGGCTACCCGTCGTACACGCTCGACCTGTCGCACTGCGCCGCGTCGCACACCGACTCGCTGGAGATGGCCGACCGGATGGGCGGTGCCCTGGCCCACGTGCACCTCGGCGACGGCACCGGCGAGGGGCGCGACGAGCACCTGGTACCGGGGCGAGGCACGCAGCCCTGCGCCGAGCTGCTCCGGTCGCTCGCCGGGCGCGGTTTCACCGGCTCGGTCGCCGTGGAGGTCACCACCCGGGGCGCGAAGAGCCGCGCGGTCCGCGAGGCCGACCTGCGCGAGGCCCTGGAGTTCGCCCGCGCCCACCTCACCGCCCCGTCCCCGGTCGACGCCTGACCCACCCCGGCGCGGCCGGTTCCCCGCCCCGAGCCGCCGATGGCCGGCGGGTCGGGTCAGCTCACCGGGCTGAGGGCCTCGTCGGCCGGCGCGGCGACCTGCTCGCCGATCGCCGCGCGCTTGCGGGCCCGGTGCGCGGCCACGTGCGAGCGGGTCGCGCAACGCTCCGAGCAGAACCGCCGGCAACAGTTCGACGAGGTGTCCAGGTAGACGTTGCCGCAGCGCTCGTCGGCACAGACCCCGAACCGGGCGCTGCCGTACTCGCAGAGCCAGACCGAGAGCCCCCACGCGGCGCCGGCCAGGTACTCCGCGCTCACCGACGCGCCCCGGCTGGTCACATGCATGTGCCAGTCGCTGGAGTCGTGGCCGGAGATGCGCGGCTGAACCGGGTACGCCTCCAGCAGCGTGTTCAGCTCGGCCACCGCCTGGACGTCCCGCCCGGAGGTGCCGTAGTCGAAGATGTCGCGCAGGCGCTTCTGTGCCCGCCGGAAGATCGCGAGGTCCCGCTCCGCGACCTCGTCGCGCATCCACGCGTTCTCGTCAGGGAAGATGGCCCGCAGGTCGTCGAGGTCGTCCAGTCGGGCGTTGACGAGGTCAACCCCGGTCCGGGCGTACGCGTCGAAGTTCACGCCTTCAACCGTAGACGACTCAGGGGAGTCGCGGTGTATCGATGTAGTGCGGCAGGAACCGGGCGTAGCCGTCGGTGATCAGACTCCGGCTCTCCCGGACCCCCGCGCCGGCCGGCTGCCCGTCGACGATCCAGCTGCCCAGCACCACGTGGTTGCCGGCGAACTCCGGCAGGGCCCGGAACTCCTGGTAGCAGAAGCCCTCGTCGCCGTAACTGCCCGGATTGGTGATCTCCTTGCCGCCGGTGACGATCCGCACCGAGCCGCCCTCCCGGCCGAGCAGCGGCTTGGCCACGTACTCGGTCATGCCGCGCGGCGAGTCCAGGTATGCCGGCAGCAGGTACTCGTGGCCGGGGTACAGCTCCCACAGCACGGCGAGCAGCGCCTTGTTGGACAGCAGCAGCTTCCACGCCGGCTCGATCCAGGTGGTCGGGGTGCCCGGATCCAGCGCCAGCGGGCCGTACGGCTCGGCGAGCATCCACTCCCAGGGGTAGAGCTTGAAGCAGGTGGTGACCGGCCGGTCGGCGGCGTCGACGAAGCGCCGGCCGTCCCAGCCGACGTCCTGGATCGGCAGCAGCTCCGCCGCGAGCCCGGCCTGCCGGGCCGTCTCGGCCAGGTACCCGGCGGTGATCTGGTCCTCGCCGGACTCCTCCTCGTTCGACCAGGCGACGTGCACCTGCTTGTCGTGCAGGTCGGCGCCGAACCTCGCCCAGGCGGCGACGAGCCGCTCGTGCAGGCTGTTCCACTGGTCCGCCTCGGGGCGGGTCTGCTCCAGCCAGAACCACTGGACGATGCTCGCCTCGACCAGCGAGGTCGGGGTGTCGGCGTTGTACTCCAGCAGCTTCGGCGGCCAGGTGCCGTCGTAGCAGAGGTCGAAGCGGCCGTAGAGGCTCGGCGGCGCCTCGCGCAGCGACCGGGCCACCGCCTCTGTCGCCCAGGCCGGGATGCCCAGTTCGGCGTACCGGTTGCGGGCCACGATGTGCTCGGCGGCGGCGACGGACATCCGGTGCAGCTCCGCGGTCGCCTCCTCCAGCCGGAGCACCTCCTCCAGGCCGAAGACGTACGCTGCGGTCTCGTCCCAGTACGACATGATCCCGCCGTCGGGCAGTTCGGTGTCGATGTAGACCAGGCCCTGCGAGCGGACGGTGGCGTCCCAGTCCGGGCGGGGGGTGACCGCCTCGCGCCGCACGTCAGCCCCCGCAGGAGGCGAGGTGGGTGCCGAACCCCCCGCGCTCCGGCACGGCCGCCGTGACCGGCCCCGAGTCGGTGCGGGTGGCGGTGGCGTTGGCCGGCACGTTCATCGCCAGCGCCACGGTCGTCCCACCACCGACCGGCCCGAGCGCGCAGTCGTCATCGTCGTCGGAGGACATGTTGCAGCCGGAGAGGGTGAGCGCGAGGGCGGTCAGCGCGCCGAGCTGCACGGTGGCCGACCGGAGTCGGCGTCGGGGACGTTCTTCCACGTGGATTGTTGTAGCCGATCCGCGCCACCTCGGCAGCCCCGGGGCGCGGGGTCGACGTACGGTGCCCGCCTCCCGGCGCGGGGACACGCCCGGGCGTTACCCTCGGCTCATGCTCCGTTCCGTCATCCTTGCCGCCTCCCGGTCATCCCAGGTCGAGCGGCTCGTCGCGACGGCCCCGTTCACCCGGGACGTCGTCCGCCGTTTCGTCGCCGGCTCCGGCACCGACGACGCGTTACGCGCGACCCGCGAACTCGTCGCGAACGGCCTCGCGGTCACCCTCGACAACCTCGGCGAGGACACCGTCACCGGAGAGCAGGCCACCGCGACCCGGGACGAGTACCTGAGGCTGCTGAGGCTGCTCTCCGACGCCGGGCTCACCCCCGCCGCCGAGGTCAGCGTGAAGCTCTCGGCGCTCGGCCAGATGTTCGACGAGCAGCTCGCGTACGACAACGCGCGGGCGATCTGCGCGGCGGCGGACGAGGCCGGCACCACGGTCACCCTGGACATGGAGGACCACACCACCACCGACTCGACCCTGGACGTGCTGGCCAGGCTGCGCAAGAGCTTCCCGTCGACCGGCGCGGTGCTCCAGGCGTACCTGCGGCGGACCGAGTCGGACTGCCGGGAGCTGGCGTCGGTCGGGTCCCGGGTGCGGCTGTGCAAGGGGGCGTACAAGGAGCCGGAGTCGGTGGCGTACCAGTCCGCCCGCGAGGTGGACAAGTCGTACGTGCGGTGCATGAACATCCTGATGTCCGGCGACGGGTACCCGATGCTGGCCACCCACGACCCGCGCCTGGTCGCCATCGGCGAGGACCGGGCCCGCTGGTTCGACCGGGGGTCCGACCGCTTCGAGTTCCAGATGCTCTACGGCATCCGGCCGGAGGAGCAGGCCCGGCTGGTCGGCGAGGGCTACCGGGTCCGCACCTACCTGCCGTACGGCACCGACTGGTACGGCTACCTGATGCGCCGGCTCGCCGAGCGCCCCGCCAACCTGGCCTTCTTCGGCCGGGCCCTCGTCTCGAAGAAGTAGGCGGGCCCGGAGGGAAGTGGCGGCGCTCGCCCGAACGGCCCGGAGGTCGTAACCTTCGGCGGGTGACCGATGGGCTGGACAGGTGGGACGAACCGCGGCGACGCAAGCCGTGGCCGCTCCTGGTCGCCCTCGGCGTGGTCCTCCTGCTGCTCACCTGCGGCCTCCCGGCCGTGTTGCTGGTCGGCGTCCTGCACGAGGCCGCCGGCCGGTCCGTGGTCGGCAAGCTCGGGCCCGCCGCCGCGGCCGACCCCGCCACCCTGGCGGCCGGTCAGCTCGGCGAGCGGATCGCCGCCCAGCTCGACCGACAGGCCACCGCCCTGCTCGGCGGTGACCGGGCCGGGTTCCTCGCCGTCGCCGAGCCGGCCGCCCACCCCGCCCTCACCCGCCGGTACGGCGCCCTGCGGGCGCTGCGGGTCACCGTCTGGAGGCCCGAGCAGACCGGCCTGCCGACCCTGGTCCCCGGCCGGCCCGACGAGTGGCGGATCGTGGTCCGCTTCCAGTACTGCCTCGTGGTGCCCGGCTGCCGGCCGAGCCCCGTGCTGATCGGCACCCGGTGGCGCGACGCCCCCGGGGCGCCCCTGCTGGTCGCCATGGAGGAGTCCCGGTCCGTCGAGACCGGCACCCGGCCGTGGGAGGTCAGCGACCTGGTGGTCGCGGTCGGTCCGCGTACCGTCGTGGCCACCACCCCGGCGCTGCGCGGGAAGCTGCCCGGCCTGCTCCGCCAGGCCGAGGCGGCGGCCCGGGTCGCCGACGGGTACGCGGTCGGGGGCGCGCCGCCCGACCGGTACCGGGTCTTCTACGCCGGCCGCGCCGAGTGGCTGAGCTGGTACGGCGGCGGCCGGGCGACGTGGACCGGCGGGTACGCGGTCACCGTCGGCGGTGGCCACTACGAGGTGGTGCTCAACGCCGACGGACTTTCCGCCACCGGCGCTGACGACCTGCTCCGGCACGAGCTGACCCACGCCGCGTCCCTGCCCGAGCGCGGTTACCCGGGCACGTCCACCTGGTGGCTGGTGGAGGGGATCGCCGAGTACGCGGGCTCCGGCGCAACGCCGGTCGGCCGGTACGAGGGGCTGGCCAAGGTGCGCGGGATGCTCGCCCCCGGCGGCGGCTGGAACGGCCGGCTGGACGACCTGGCCCCGGCCGACGACGCCCCCGCCCAGCGGGTGGGTGGCAGCTACGGCGTCGGCTACCTGGCCGTGCGGCACCTCGTCGACCGGTTCGGCGAGCAGCGGTTCCTGGAGTTCTTCAGGGCGGTGGTGCACGACCGGCGGACGCCGGAGAAGGCGTCCGTGCAGGCGTTCGGCGAGCTCTGGGCGGGGCTGCACGACGAGTGCGTCAACTACGCCCGTTCGGCGGCCGGCTGACCGTGCCCGCCGGGCAGGCCACCGGCCGACAGCAGCCGCTCCGCCAGCGCGCGACAGCGGCTCCCGAGCTCCGGGGGGTCGAGCACCGTGAAGTCGTGCCCCAGCAGGAGCATGTGGATGAGCACGAAGTCGAGGCTGCCGGCGCCACTGAGCACCTCGCAGAGCTCGCTCCCGCGCCGTCGTACGACGGCCGCCGACGCCGGTATCTGCGCGCGCACCGTGTCGGCCGACGCGTGCACGAGGAAGCGCGCCTGGTGCGGATAGGCCCGGCTCGCCACACCCTCCTGCACGTACGTCGCCGCATCGGGCGCCGCGCGCGGGCGGAAGCGCCAGGTCCGTGCCGACACCTCGGTCATCCGGTCGACGCGGAAGCTGCGCCAGTCGTCCCGGTCGAGGTCGTAGGCGAGGAGGTACCAGCGCCGGTCGGAGGCGACCAGGCGGTAGGGCTCGACCCGCCGCCGCGCCTCACTCCCGGTCGGGTAGTCGAAGCCGGCCTCGACCCCGTCGCGGCAGGCTCTGGCGAGCGTCATGAGCACCTCGGGGTCGACCGGCGGGCGGCCGCCGCCGAAGGACTCCACCGAGCCGGAGAGCGCACGCACCTCGTGCCGCAGCCGGCCGGGCAGCACCTGGTCGAGCTTGGTCAGCGCCCGGAGTGCGGCGTCGCCGGCGCCGGCGACCCCGCCACCCGCGCCGGCGAGCAGCGAGACCGCGGTGGCGATCGCCTCCTCGTCGTCGAGCAGCAGCGGCGGCAGGTTCTGCCCCGGGCCGAGCCGGTAGCCGCCGCCGACCCCCTGGCCGGCATGCACCGGATAGCCGAGCGTGCGCAGCCGCCCCACATCACGCCGTACGGTGCGCGGCGTGACCCCGAGCCGGGCGGCGAGCTCGGGGCCGGTCCAGACCTGGCGTTGCTGCAACAGCCCGAGCAGGGTGAGCACCCGCTCCGTCGTACCCCGCTCGTCACCGCGCGCCACGCCCATGTCGCCCACCTTGTCACGGATAGCGGACCGATCCTGTCCGCCAGGGGTGTCAGGGTGACTTCATGGACGCGAACACACTCGACTGGAACCGGACGCTGCGCGAGCAGTTCGAGTTCCACTGGAACCATCAGCTCCGAGCCCGGCTCGCCGGCCTCACCGACGACGAGTACTTCTGGTCGCCGGTGCCGGACGCCTGGAGCGTGCGCCCGCGCGGCACCTCGACCGCGCCCGTGCATGCCGGCGCCGGGGACTTCACGATCGACTACGCCTTTCCCACGCCGGTCCCCGCGCCGTTCACCACGATCGCCTGGCGGCTCGGCCACGTCCTCGTCGGCGTGCTCGCCGCGCGCAACGCCGCGCACTTCGGCGCGCCGGTGGCGTCGTACGAGACCTGGGAGTACGCCGGCAGCGCGGCCACCGCGCTCGACCAGCTAGAGGCCCAGCTGGACGTGTGGCTGGCCGGGGTGCGCGACCTCGGCGAGGCCGGGCTCCGGGTGCCGGTCGGCGCGAAGGAGCCCTTCCCCGAGTTGCTCATGGCCGATCTGGTGCTGCACATCCACCGCGAGCTGATCCACCACCTGTCCGAGGTCTGCCTGCTGCGCGACCTCTACCCGCATTCGGAATCCGCTACGGACGGAGCAATCCGATGAGCCGCCACATCCAGGTCACCTTCGACGCCCACGACCCTCGGGCGCTGTCGTTCTTCTGGCGCGAAGCGCTGGACTACGTCCATCCCGGCCCGCCCGGAGTCGACCTGCCCGAGGACGCCGACCCGCTGGCCGCGTGGGACGACTTCCTCGCGCGGATCGGCGTGCCGGAGGAGCAGCGCAACACGAGTTCGGCGATCGAGGATCCGGACGGGCGCGGCCCACGGATCTTCTTCCAGCGGGTGCCGGAGGACAAGGTCGCCAAGAACCGCGTCCACCTCGACGTCCGGGCGGCTCCCGGCCTGCGGGGGGAGGAGCGGATGGCGGCGCTGGAGGTCGAGTGCGACCGGCTCGCCGCGCTGGGAGCGACGCGGGTACGTCGTTACGAGCCCGATCCCCCGATGGGCGCCGGCTTCATCGTGATGACCGACCCCGAGGGCAACGAGTTCTGCCTGGACTGATGCAGCTCAGCCGTGGTCGCGGGAGCCGAGGTCAGTCCTGCGGCCGAGGTGTGGCCCGGCGGTGGCGAGGTGCCCCAGCCCCCGTGATCGACCGCTGTCGGGGCGGCCGGGTGGGCCTGCGACACTAGGCGCGCTCCCAGCGCGGAGCCCTGGTGCGCGTCCGGAAGCGGGCCAGGGCACCCGTCCGGTGGCTCCGGTGGCGCCGCCGGAGCCACCGGACGCCTTCCGCGCTCGCAGGCGGCCGCAGGTGCAGGCGGCCGTAGCACCGTGTCACTGACGTCGCGGTCGCCGGGGGCGGGGACGCCCCCATGTCGCTGACATCGAGTCGATCATGGGCGGGCGGGACGGCGGGCTCGTCCGGGCGGAAAATGCCAGGTGGCCGGCCGGGAAACGACCATCCGGCATGATCAGTTGTGGGAAGGGATCGCGCCGGTCACAGCCGTCCCGCTACCGTACTGGTAACACGCGCGTAGCCCGTCCTGGCGGGAGCATCCCGTCCGGCGGCACGCGCCGGGCATGGGATGGGTCGGTGAGCCATGGCCGGGTCACAGTCCGACGGTCGGCTGTCGGAGGTCAAGTTCCTCACCGTCGCCGAGGTGGCGACGGTGATGCGGGTGTCCAAGATGACGGTCTACCGTCTCGTGCACAGCGGTGAACTGACCGCCGTGCGGGTCGGCCGGTCGTTCCGGGTGCCCGAGCACGCGGTGCACGAGTACCTGCGGGGCGCCTTCCAGGAGACCGCCTGATCCGTCCGTTTGATCCGTTCCCGGCCACCCGGCCGGATGCGACGTAACGGGCATCGACGGGGGCGCGTTGGCCCTGTTGACGCTCTCCGGCTACCCTGGACCGGACCGTGACCTGACACCGGTGCGCCCCGCCCGCCAGTCGGTCCGGTCCGTTGTCCGCAAGCGGTCGTCGGCGCCACTGCGTGGTGTCATCCGGTCCGCCCCGCACGTTGCAATCGAAAGGCTGTCGTCGTATGGGCTCGGTGGTCAAGAAGCGTCGCAAGCGCATGGCTAAGAAGAAGCACCGCAAGCTGCTGCGCAAGACCCGCGTCCAGCGTCGCCGTCTCGGCAAGTGACCCGATGCCGGGCCCTGGCCCGGCATCGCGTCGCTTGCCAACTGTCGACCCTCGGAGGCTCAGGTGATCAGGCCGCGGTTCCCCCGGCTCGATCTCCCCTGCCGAGGTAGGTGCACGACATGACCCCCGGTGGCACCCCAGGTGCCCCGGGGGTGGTTGTCGTCACCGGCACCGGCCGCTACCTCGGCGCCCACGTGGCGGCCCGCCTCGCCGCCGACCCGCGGATCGAGCGGGTGATCGGCGTCGACCCGGCCGATCCGAACCCGGAGTTGGCCGGCCTGCTCGGCGGCGTCGAGCTGATCCGGATCGACCTCGACTCCCTCGGCAGCCTCCTCGCCGACCTCGACGTCGACGCCGTCGTGCACCTGGCCCTCGCCACGGCCCCCGACCAGCAGCAGGGCGGGCGGTCGGCGATGAAGGAGCAGAACGTCATCGGCACCATGCAGCTCCTCGCCGCCTGCCAGCGGGCGCCCCGGCTGCGCAAGCTCGTGGTCCGCTCGTCGACCGCCGCCTACGGGGCCTCGTTCCGCGACCCGGCGGTCTTCACCGAGGAGACCGAGCCGCGCGAGGTGCCGCGCGGCGGCTTCGGCCGCGACATCCTCGACATCGAGGGGTACGTCCGCGGCTTCCGCCGCCGCCGTCCCGACGTCACCGCCACCGTGCTGCGGTTCGCGCCGTTCATCGGCTCCACCGCCGACACCACGCTGACCCGGTACTTCTCCCAGCCGTTCGTGCCCACGGTGTTCGGGCGGGACCCCCGGCTGCAGTTCGTGCACTTCGACGACGCGCTGGAGGTGCTGCACCGGTCGGTCGCCGAGGACCACCCGGGGACGTACAACGTGGCAGGGCCGGGCGTGCTCGCCCTGTCCCAGGCGATCCGGCGGGCCGGCCGGGTGGGCGTCCCGGTGCTCGAACCGGGCCTGTCCGGGGCCGCCGCGATGGCCCGCAACCTCGGCTTCGGCCGGTACGGCCTGGACCAGGTCGACCTCTTCGTGCACGGCCGGGTGGTCGACACCTCCGCGCTGAAGCGCGAGTACGGCTTCACGCCCCGGTCAACCGTCGCCGCGTTCGACGACTTCATCCGCGCCCACCAGGGCGGGGTGGTGGTCACCCGGGAGTACCTCGCCGCCGCCGAACGGGCCGTCCTCGACGGCATCCGCCAGGTGCGCGCGGCCGTACGGGAGCAGCCGTGAGCCGGCCGGACGAGCAGGGCGGGAGGGCTGGGGCCAACGGCCGGTACGACCCACCGCCGGTCCTGGCCGGCCAAAACGGGGAACCGGCGCGGCGAAACGGCCGTCACCCGATCCCGGACGCAGCCCTGACCTCGGACGCCGAACCGGCCCCGGGCGCCGTCCCGGCCCCGGACGCCGTCTCGACGGGTGAGCCGGTGGCTTCCGGGCCGCGGGAGCCGGCGGTCCCGGACGGGCCCGGCGACGTGTGGGACCGGCGGGTCGCGTCCGGGCTGGCGTTCCTGCGGCGTCGGTTCTCCGGCGACTACCCGGTGGACGAGTTCGGCTTCGACCCGGACCTGACCGAGTCGGTCTTCCACCCGCTGCTGCGGATGCTCTACCGGGACTGGTTCCGCACCGAGGTCACCGGCCTGGAGCACGTCCCGGCGGACGGGGCCGGCCTGGTGGTCGGCAACCACTCCGGCACGGTGGCGCTGGACGCGCTGATTCTCTCGGCAGCCCTGCACGACCAGCACCCGGCCCACCGCTACCTGCGGCTGCTCGGGGCCGACCTGGTCTTTCGGATGCCGGTGCTCTCCGCGGTCGCCCGCAAGACCGGTGGGACGGTCGCCTGCAACCCGGACGCCGAGCGGCTGCTCGGCTCCGGCGAGCTGGTGGGCGTCTTCCCCGAGGGGTTCAAGGGCGTCGGCAAGCTCTACTCCGACCGGTACAAGCTGCAACGCTTCGGCCGGGGCGGGTTCGTCTCGGCGGCGCTGCGCACCGGCACCCCGATCGTACCGGTGGCCATCGTGGGCGGCGAGGAGATCTACCCGATGCTCGCCGACATCAAGCCCCTCGCGCGGCTGCTCAAGCTGCCGTACTTCCCGGTCACGCCGACGTTCCCGTGGCTCGGCCCGCTGGGGATGGTGCCGCTGCCGAGCAAGTGGCTGATCGAGTTCTGCCCGCCGATCCCGACCGCCCACCTCACCGACTCCGCCGACGACCCGCTGGTCGTGTTCAACCTCGCCGACCAGGTGCGGGAGACCATTCAGCAGACCCTGCACAGCCTGCTGGAGCGCCGCCCCGACCCCTTCGGTCCCTGACCGCCCGGCCCCCTCTCAAGGCGTTGCTCAAGAGGTTTGCGTCATCCCACGAGGGACTCTTGCCGCAAACCTCTTGATCAACCTGGGGTGGGTCAGTGGGCGTGGCGGCGGCGGTGCAGGGCCAGGCCGGCGCTCACTGCGCCGGCCAGCACCCCGGCCGCTGCCGTCGACGGCAGGGCGATCCTGGCCGCCCGCCGGCCGGTGCGGAAGTCCCGTACCTCCCAGCCCTGCTGCCGGGCCTGCCGCAGCAGGGCGCCGTCTGGGTTGATCGCCACCGCCCGGCCGACCGTGGAGAGCATCGGCAGGTCGTTGGCGGAGTCGCTGTAGGCGGAGCAGCGGGACAGGTCCAGCCCTTCGACCTCGGCGAGTTGGGCCACCGCCTCGGCCTTGGCCGGGCCGTGCATCAGGTCGCCGACCAGCCGGCCGGTGTACGCGCCGTCGACCACCTCGGCAACCGTGCCGATCGCCCCCGTCAGGCCCAGCCGGGCCGCGATCACCCGGCCGATCTCGACGGGCGCGGCGCTGACCAGCCAGACCCGCTCGCCGGAGTCGAGGTGTCGCTGCGCGAGGCGGCGGGTGCCGGCCCAGATCCGGGGGGCCATCAGCTCGTCGAAGATCTCCTCGGCGAGCCGTTCCACGTCGTCCACCCGCCAGCCCTCGACGAAGGCCAGCGCGGCCTCCTTGGCCTGCGACATGTCCCCGGCGTGCTCGGTGGCGAGCACCCGGAACCGCAGCTGCCGCCAGGCGAACCGGGCCAGGTCGCCGGTGGTGAAGTACTTCCGGGCGGCGAGCCCGCGGGCGAACCAGTAGATCGACGCGCCCTGCATCATCGTGTTGTCCACGTCGAAGAACGCGGCGGCACCCGGGTCGGGGGCGATCGGGGTGGCCGGCGCGGCCTCGGTCTCCGCCCAGCCGGCTGTGTGACCGTGGCGGTCGGTGCTGACTGTCACCTTGCGGGTACGGGCCACGCGACCTCCCTCGCTCGACGACCACGACCAGTGCCTACCGCGAGAGTAACCGGGCCGGGTGGCCCCCCCGGCCCGTCGAGCGGGAACTGTGGCGCACAATGCCCGTCCGCTGGTGAGAGGCCCTGTCGGCACCCCGTGGCGGGCTGGGCCGGGGGCCGCGAACCGAGGGCCGTCGCGCGGTGGCGCGGTGGGGTGGTGGCTCAGCGGTCGCCGGGACAGGCCGCAGGGGTCGGGCCGAGCGCGTCGCTGCCGGCCGGGGCGGGCAGCTCGCAGTCGATGGCCGCACGCAGCGCGTCAGAGCGCTTCCGGATCGCGTCGAGCAGGGCGAGCGACCGGCGGACCCGGTCCCGCTCCGCCCGGCTGGCCCCGTCGAGCAGGTCGCCGACCGCCCGGCGCTGCCCGGCGACGAAGGTGTTCACCGCGTCCAGGCCGGCCGGGTCGGTGCGCTGCGCGGCGGCGCTGGTCAGCAGCCGTACGCCCTGGCGGCTGTCCGAGTCCATGTCGTCGAGGACGGCCTCGAACCCGAGCCGGTCCCCGCGCAGCGCGGCGGCCTCGTCGAGCCGGGTGCGGGCGAAGTCGAGGAAGAGCTGGCCCCGGCTGAGGTTCGAGCTGGCCAGCGCGAGCTGGGCCCGTTCCGTGGAGCGCTTCATGCCGTACAGGGCGTCGCCGGGCACCGCGTTCTCGCTGGCGGCGGAGATGCCGGAGACGGCGATGGCGCCGGCGGCCACCCCGACCAGGATGGCGCCCCGGGCGCGGGCCCGGCGGGCGGTCACGGCGGGCAGGAACGAGCCGCGCTGCCCGGCGCCGACCGCGCCCCGGTGGCCGGCAGGCCCCGCCTCGGTCGACCCGGTCGCCGTGACGCCGATACCCTCCCGCTCGGCCGTGGCGACGAGCATCGCCCGCAGCCCGGTGCGGAAGCCGGTGTCGATCTCGACGGTCGGGGGATCGGCGCTGAACTGCCGGCTGACCGCGACGAGCGCGGCGAGCTGGTCGTCGGCCCGGGACCTGACGTGGTGACGTCGGCCGCCGTTGGCTTCGTCGAGAAGCTGCGCGAAGCGCTCGGCGCGCCGGCGGGAGAAGAGGTCACTGTCCACCGCAGGCACCTCCTCTCGCTGGTCACGGCCGGTCGGCCGCTGTCCTCACCAGCGACCGGCGGCAGCGCGCGCCGACGAACGAAAGGCCGTGGTCGGCCGCGCTGTCCGGACCGTGGGGCCCGGGGATGCCGGGGCAACCACCGGTCGCACCCGGAGAAACGCTCCGCGCCGGGCACGGGTTACGGGGCCGGCGGGAGCGAAACCACGAAGAGTGATGGTCGTCACGCCGCAGTGAGCGTCGATCCATCGTCCGGGGGCGGGTGAGCAGGGCAGCTGTCGCTGCCGCGGGTGTCGACCGGCAGCCCTACGTGCCGCGGCGGCCGGGTCGGTGCCGACCGGGGAACCGGGTCGGGCTCGCCGCGGCGGTCGGATCAGGGCTGGAAGCCGTCCGGCAGGAGCCGGGCCAGGGCCCGGACCGCCCGATACTGCAAAGCCTTGATCGCGCCCTCGTTCTTGCCCATCGCCCGGGCGGTCTCCGCGACCGAGAATCCCTGGAGGAACCGCAGCACGATGCACTCCTGCTGCTCCGGGTTGAGCTGCTTCACGGCGGTGAGCAGCGCGACGTTGGTGATGTGCTCGACGACGGCAGCCTCCGGGCTGCCCTCCGGCCCGCGGTCCTCCCGGTCGGCGTCCAACACGTCGCCGGTGGTGACCTCCAGCCGGTACCGCCCGGACTTGAAGTGGTCGGCGACCAGGTTCCGGGCGATGGTGACCAGCCACGCGCCGAGGTCCCGGCCCTGCCACGTGAAGCTGCCGATCCGCTTGAGGGCACGCAGGAACGTGTCGGAGGTGAGGTCCTCGGCGAGCTGTCGGTTGCCCACCCGGAAGTAGACGAAGCGGAAGACCGTGTCCACGTACCGGTCGTAGATCAGCCCGAACGCCTCGGACTCGCCGGCCTGGGCGCGCTCGATCAGCGTCCAGACCTCCGTGGCCGGGTCGGACGGGTCGGGCCGGCTCGGGTAGCCGGTCGACGTGCCGCCAGGCCCGGCGGGTGGCCCGGCCGGTGGCCCGGCGGGCACCGCCGGCAGTACCGCGGTCTCGGTCGCCGCCGGGTCGGTCGCCGATGGCGTGTCGCCGGTGCGCCGGCCCTGGGCCGGCATCATCGGCCTGGCCGGCGAGGCGACCCGGCCCCCATTGCCCCCGGGCGCGGCCGGGCGAGGTGGGGCCTCGTTGTGGTGTGAGCGGTTGGGCAGGCGTCTGGACGCCCCGTCGCCGCGCACGGGTTGGCTCCACATGTCGTCCGAGCCGCGCGGCGCGCCCAGTCGTTCGTTGAGGGCGGCGCGGGCCGCCCCGGCCAGCCCGCCCGGTCGCTCTGCGTAGCCGAAACTGGTCACCGTGCCTCCCCGGTCCGGTCCCACGCCGGCCGCCGGTCCGCCGCCGCGCGGGCGGGGCCATGGTGGTCGGGCAGGGTCCTTCCGGGACATGCCGACGGGCGGCAGATCCCATTGAGGTGCTGGTCCAATGCACTCACAGGCACGGGGGCCTCCTCGGGCTGAGGGGTGTCGACTCACGGCAAATGGGGTGAGCCGACCCGAGTGATGATAGGGCCAACGTCACCCGCGCGTGGCAAGTCCGTTACACAGAGCGGAAGTATTTCCCGACCCGTCGCACCGATGGCGGACCGGTTGTCCGTCGCGTGTGGTTGACTTTCGCCCGAGGAGCTGGTCCGCAATGGAACCCCAGGTCACCGGGCTGATGCCGGCCCCTCCGGCAGGCCCCCGGACGGCGTGCGGCCGGGCCGGCGCGACGATGCCGGCGAGGCCCGGACGCGGCGTCGGGCCCGGCTCGGGCAGGGCCGGTTGGCGGAGGCTACGCCAGACTCTGCCACCGTGCAGGACGTAGCCGACGACTCCGCGCGGAACCTCGTCGACCGGCTCCGCCGGGCGACGGTCGGCCACGGCGGCCGTCCCGCGTCGCACTGGCGGGACACCACTGTGACCTGATCGCTACCGGACGCCTCGGTGACCGCGGTCGAGCCCGCCCTGGCCGCGCTTGGCCGCCCGACCGTCCCGGCACCTCGCTCACCCTCCGTGCCGGCCGACGACCCACTGCCCGCCGACGGCTGGTGGGCTTCAACGTCTACCCGCACGAGGTGGAGGCGGTGTTTGCCGGCACAGCCGGGGTGGCCGAGTCGGCGGTACCGGGTGTGCCGCACCCGCGGACCGGGGAGACTGTCCGGGCGTACGTGGTGCCGGCGCCGGGGCGCCCGGTGACCGGGTGGAGCTGCTCGCCCACTGCGCCCGTAACCTGGCCCGGTTCAAGTGCCCGACCGCCGTCGAGTTCGTCGACGCGCTGCCGTACTCGGCGATCGGCAGGTGCGCAAGACCCCGCTCAGGCCGGCACCGTCCCCGGCGGCGCCGGCCGACATCCGCACGGAGGTTCCCGATGTCCAGTGACGCCCGACTCGCCCTGATCACCCGCCCCGGCTGCCACCTCTGCGAGGACGCCAAGGTGGCGCTCGACCGGGTGGTGGCGGTCACCGGGGACCGGTGGATCGAGCGGGACGTGACCGGCGACGTGGAGCTGGAGCGCGAGTACGGCGACCGGCTGCCGGTGGTGCTGCTCGACGGCAAGGAGCACGGCTACTGGCGGGTGGAGGAGGAACGGCTGCTGCGGGACCTGACCACCCCGCAGCTCTGAGGCCCGCGCCGGCGGTCTCCGCCCTGCCCTTCCCCGCGCGTCGGTGCGGGTCCTATCGTGCTGGGATGACCCCTGTGCGCCCCCATCTCGTGTGGGACTGGAACGGCACCCTGCTCAACGACCTCGACCTGGTGGTGGCGGCCACCAACGCCGTCTTCGCCAGCATGGGCGGCCCGACGGTCAGCGCGGACGAGCACCGGGTGCGGTTCCGCCGCCCGATCGCCGACTATTACGCCGAGGTGCTCGGCCGGGCCGTCGACGACGCGGCGTTCGGCGAGCTGGACCGGATCTTCCACGACGCGTACCGCAGCGGGCTGACCACCTGCGTGCTCGCCGACGACGCGGCGGTGGCGATGGCGGCCTGGCCGGGCGGCCAGTCGCTGCTGTCGATGTGGTTCCACGACGAGCTGGTGCCCGCGGTGCACACCCACGGGCTGACCGACCGGTTCGCCCGGGTGGACGGGCTGCGCGCCACGGTCGGCGGGGACCGCAAGGCCGAGTCGCTGGAGCGGCACCTGACCGAGCTGGGGATCAACGGCCGCGACGTGGTGCTGATCGGGGACTCGATCGACGACGCCGACGCCGCCGAATCTGTCGGCGGCCGGGCCGTGCTCTACACGGGCGGGTTCACCGACCAGGCCCGGCTGCGCGCGTCCGGGCACCCGGTGGCCGACACCCTCACCGAGGCGGTCACCCTCGCCGCCGCCCTCCGGTGACCGGGGCCGGTCAGGTGCGCAGGTAGGTCAGCACGGCCAGGACTCGGCGGTGCTGGGTGGTGTCCGGGGGCAGGTCCAGCTTGGTGAAGATGTTGCGGACGTGCTTCTCCACCGCCCCGTCGGTGACCACCAGTGCGCGGGCGATGGCCGTGTTGGAGTGCCCCTCGGCCATCAGGGACAGCACTTCGCGCTCGCGGGGGGTCAGTTCGCGCAGCGGGTCGTCGCGCCGACGGCGGACCAGCAGTTGGCCCACCACCTCCGGGTCGAGCACGGTGCCGCCCGCGGCCACCCGGGCCAGCGCGTCCATGAACTCGTCGATGTCGGCCACCCGGTCCTTGAGCAGGTAACCCACCCCGCCGCCGCCGGACCCGCCGGTGGTGGCGAGCAGATCGTCGGCGTACGACACCTCGACGTACTGGGAGAGCACCAGGACCGGCGTACGCGGGACCAGCCGGCGGGCCTCCACGGCGGCGCGCAGCCCCTCGTCGGTGTGCGACGGCGGCATCCGCACGTCGACGATCGACACGTCCGGACGGTGGGTCACCACCGCCTCGACCAGCGCGTCGCCGTCGCCGACGGCAGCCACCACCTCGTGCCCCTGCTCGGTGAGCAGCCGCACCAGCCCCTCCCGGAGCAGCACGGCGTCGTCCGCGATGACCACCCGCATGATGCTGATGTCTACCACGTCCGGACAGGGAGCCGGGCCGTCGACGCTCACAGCGGCAGTTCCGCGCGGACCTCCGTCGGGCCGCCGGCCGGGCTGACCACGTCCAGCCGGCCACCGGCCGCCCGCACCCGGTCGGCGATCCCGGCCAGGCCGTGCCCCTTGGCCAGGTGCGCCCCGCCGTGGCCGTCGTCGGTCACGCCGACGGCCAGCCGGCGCTCGTGCCGGGTCACCGCGACCGCGCACTCCGTCGCCCCGCTGTGCTTGGCGACGTTGGTGAGCGCCTCGGCGACCACGAAGTAGGCGGTGCTCTCCACGGCCGGGTCGAGCCGTCCGCCGGGGACCTCCAGCTGAGGGTCGATCCGCAGCTCGACCGGGACCAGCCCGCGGCCGGCCAGGGCCGCCAGGGCGCTGGGCAGCCCGCGGTCGACCAGGATCGGTGGGGCGATGCCCCGGGACAGGGCGCGCAGTTCGGCGAGGGTGTCGCGGGTCTGGGTGACCGCCTCGTCCAGGGTCCGGCCGGCCGCCTCCGGGTCGGTGGCGAGCTGCTGGCGGGCCCGGCTCAGGTCCATCGCCAGCCGGACGAGGCGCTGCTGCGGGCCGTCGTGGATGTCCCGCTCCAGCCGGCGCAGCGCGGCGGCCTCGGCGGAGACGGCGGCCCGCTTCTGCTCCTCCAGCACGGTGATCCGGTTACGCATCTCGGCCACCCCGGTGAGCAGGGCGCGGGTGAAGCCGGCCTGGAGCCGCGCGCACCCCCGGACCACCATCGGCAGGGTGATCAGGAAGAACACCCCGATCGCGGTGTTCAGCCCGATCCGGGCGGCGGGGGAGTCGCCCAGGCCGAGGAGCTCGTTGAGGTCCTGGTTGTCGGGGGCGTGCGGCAGCGCCCAGTCGTACGCCCAGTAGAGGCAGCCGATCAGGGTGCCGGCCCACCAGGTGACGGTCACCACGAAGGTGACGACGGACACGATCAGCTTGAGGATGCCGTGGGCCAGGTCGAGCCAGGACTGGGCGTCCCGGATCGGCACGAAGATCCGCCGCCAGGCGCCCGCGCCGGGCTCGGGCTGCCGGTAGTCCGGCCGGATCCGGGCCTGGCCGAGTACGGCGCGCAGCCGTAGCCGCTCGATGTCGGCCACCCCGCGGGCGGCGTACAGGGTGCCCGCGAGGACCGGCAGGCCGATCACGGTCACCACCAGCCCCAGGCCGAGCGCCAGCCCCACCAGCAACACCACGAAGCTGGCCAGCGCCAGGGGCAGGCCGAGCAGCACGTAGCTGGAATCGTGCAGGAGTTGGCGGGGGACGCTGGGCGAGGTGGTGGGCGGGTCGGCGACGGTAGCGGCGGTCATGGTTCGAGGCTAGGCAGCCGGACCGTTCGGCCCCATCCCGCCGCCCGGCCTCTCCCCTGTAGGGGCAGCCCTACCAGGTGCCGCCTGGCCGGCGCGCGATTGGTGAGGGAAGTCGGGATTGAGCAATAATCGGCGGGGCGGTGCGGGACCGCCGGATCGATCTTGTGGAACGGAGGGGCAGGTGGAGGCGGGTCGGGGGTCTTCAAGATCGCGATTTGTGCGTCTGTTCACAAGCGCCTACTCTGTAGTTCCGACGCGTCCTGCTAGCACAGCCGGCAATCTCGGTCGTCAGCGGGAGTCCCGATACGGCCGGCCTCTTGAGCTGGCCGAGGATCGCACCGCACGGAGTCTCATGAGTCAGCAGCACCGTCACCCTGGCGCGCCCGGCCGCGCCGGTGCCGTACCGGCGCTTCCGGACCTGCCCGAGGCGACCGTCGCGCGGCTGCCCGAGTACCTTCGCGCCCTGCACAACCTCGCCGAGTCCGGCCACGAGACCGTCTCCAGCGAGGGCCTGGCCGCCGCTGTCGGGGTCAACTCCGCCAAGCTCCGCAAGGACCTGTCCCACCTCGGCTCGTACGGCACCCGGGGGGTCGGCTACGACGTCGCCCTGCTGGTCGACCAGATCGAGTTCGTGCTCGGGCTCACCCAGCGGCGGGCCGTCGCCCTGGTCGGGGTGGGTAATCTCGGTCACGCCCTGGCCGGCTACGCCGGCTTCGCCAGCCGCGGTTTCCGGATCGCCGCGCTGCTCGACGCGGACGCGTCCCGAGTCGGCGAGGAGATCAACGGGATGGTCGTGCGGCACGTCGACGAGCTGCCCGCCGTCGTCGCCGAGGAGTCCATCGCGATCGGCGTGATCGCCACCCCGGTGCCCGCCGCCCAGGCGGTCGCCGACCAGCTCGTGGCCGTCGGCGTGACGAGCATCCTCAACTTCGCGCCGTGCGTACTCTCGGTGCCGGAGGGGGTCGACGTGCGCAAGGTCGACCTCGCCATCGAGCTCCAGATCCTGTCCTTCCACGAGCACCGCAAGGCGTCTCTGACCGCGCTGCCCGCCACCGGCGGCTCCGCTCTCACCGCCCTGCCCGGCGGGCTCGCGGCCACCGATCCCCAGGAGGCGATCGGCACGTGAAACTGCTTGTCGTCGGCGCGTCCTACCGCACCGCTCCCGTCGCCACCCTGGAACAGCTGGCAGTCGCCCCCACCGAACTCACCCGCACCCTGGACCGCCTGGTCGCCCAGCCGTACGTGAACGAGGCGGTGCTGGTCTCCACCTGCAACCGGGTGGAGGTCTACGCCTCCGTGTCCGGCTTCCACGGCGGGCTCGGCGACATCTGCGCCGTTCTCGCCGAGCAGGCCGGCGCTCCGGCCAGCAGCCTGGCCACTCACCTCTACGTGCACTACGACGCCGTCGCCGTGGACCACGTCTTCCGGGTCGCCGCCGGGCTGGACTCGATGGTGGTCGGCGAGGCGCAGATCCTCGGCCAGCTCCGTGACGCGTACCACTGGGCGACCGGCGCGGACTCGGCCGGCCGCCTGCTGCACGAGCTGATGCAGCAGGCGCTGCGGGTGGGTAAGCGGGCACACGCCGAGACCGGGATCGACCGGGCCGGCCAGAGCGTGGTGAGCGCCGCGCTCGGCCTGGCCGCCACGCAGCTCGACGGCGAACTGGCCGGGCGCCCGGCTCTGGTGGTCGGGGCCGGTGCGATGGGCGCGTTGGGCGTTGCGAGCCTGTCCCGGCTCGGCGCGGGCCCGCTCACCGTGACCAACAGGGGGGCCGACCGGGCCATGCGGCTGGCCGAGTCGTACGGGGCCAGCGCGATACCCATGGCCGAGCTGACCGACGTGCTTTCCACAGTGGACATCGTAGTGGCCGCTACGGCGGCGACCGAACCGGTCCTCACCCGCGACGTGGTCAGCCGGGCGCTCGCCGACCGCGACCCCGACCGGGGGGCACTCGTGCTGCTCGACCTCGCCGTCCCGCGCGACGTGGAGGCCGGCGTGGCCGCCCTGCCCGGCGTCGAGGTGATCGACATCGACCGGATGGCGGCGATCCTGGCCGACGGGCCGGCTGTCGCCGACGCCGCGGCCGTCGAGCGGATCGTGGCGGGTGAGGTCGAGTCCTTCCTCACCTGGCTGCGCGGCGCCGACGTCGCCCCGACCGTGGCCGCGCTGCGCAGCAGGGCCGAGGACGTGGTGACCGTCGAGCTGCGCCGGCTGGCCCAGCGCCGCCCCGAACTCAACGCCGACCAGCGCGCCGAGGTGGCCCGCACGGTGCACCGGGTGGTGCAGCGGCTGCTGCACCAGCCCACGGTGAAGGTCCGTCAGCTCGCTGCCGAGCCCGGCGGCGACCAGTACGCCGCGCTGCTGCGCGAGCTGTTCGACCTCCAGGTCCCGCAGACCTCCCCGGTCGACACCGTCCCCGACGTGGTCGACACCGACCCCACCCCATACCCCGGAGGCGAGAGATGACCGCCCCCCTGCGCCTCGGCACCCGGGGCAGCGCGCTGGCGATGGCCCAGTCCGGCCACGTCGCGGCCGCGCTCACCGAAGCGACCGGCCGAAAGGTGGAGCTGGTCGAGGTGGTCACCGCCGGTGACCGCTCGACCGCCCCCGTGCACCGGCTCGGCGTCGGCGTGTTCGTCTCCGCGCTGCGCGACGCCCTGGCCGCCCGGACCATCGACTTCGCGGTGCACTCCTACAAGGACCTGCCCACCGCGGCGGCCCCCGGGCTGCACATCGCGGCGGTGCCGGCCCGGCAGGACCCGCGTGACGCGCTGGTCGCCACAGGCGGGCGCACCCTCGCCGAGCTGCCGCCCGGCGCGGTGATCGGCACCGGCGCGCTGCGCCGCATCGCCCAGCTGCACGCGCTCGGGCTCCAGTTTGAGGTCACCCCGATCCGTGGCAACGTGGACAGCCGCCTGGCGCGGGTCCTCGGCCCCGATGCCGACCTCGACGCGGTCGTCCTCGCCCGGGCGGGGCTGGCCCGGCTCGACCGGGCCGGCGTGATCACCGAGACGCTCGACCCGATGCTCATGCTGCCCGCGCCCGCCCAGGGCGCGCTGGCCGTGGAGTGCCGGGTCGACGACCCGGACCTGGTCGAGCTGCTCGCTGCGCTCGACCACGCACCGTCCCGTGCCGCGGTCACCGCGGAACGGGCGTTGCTGGCCACCCTGGAGGCCGGGTGCAGCGCACCCGTGGCCGCCTATGCGGAACTCGCCGAAGGTGACGTCGGCGAGGAGATATACCTGCGCGGGGCGGTGATCAGCCCGGACGGTTCCAGAGACCTTCGGCTGTCCCGCACCGGAACGCCCGCCGACGCGGCGGAGATCGGCAAGGCACTCGCCGCTGAACTCCTCGACCTCGGCGCCGACTCGATCCTCGGCCCAGACGGACACGCCGGCCCGGGGACCCAGCAATTTGGGAGCACAGAATGACCCGCACCCGTAAGCCCGTCGGTCGCATCGCGTTCGTCGGGGCCGGTCCCGGCGACCCGGGCCTGCTGACCCGCCGGGCGCACGACGCCCTGGTGGACGCCGACCAGGTGGTGTACGACCGGGGAGTCCCCGAGTCGCTGCTCGACGCCGTCCGCGCCCAGGCCCGGTCCGACGCCCAGTTCACCCCGGCGGAGGGCGTGCCGGGAGACGTGGCGAAGGTGCTGATCTCGGCCGCCCGCTCCGGCCAGAACGCGGTGCACCTGGTCGCCGGCGACCCGTTCGGCCACGACTCGGTGGTCAAGGAGGTGCAGGCGGTCGCGCGTACCGCCGCGCACTTCGAGGTGGTACCGGGCGTCGGCCAGGCCGAGGGCGTCGCCACGTACGCGGGCGTGCCGTTGCCGGGCGTCCGTACCGCCGCCGACGTCGAGGACGTCACCACGCTGGACTTCGACGCCCTGGCCGCGGCCGTGGGCCGGGGCTCGCTCGCGCTCGCCGTGGACGCCGGCGACCTGGCCGCGGTCCGCGACGGCCTGCTCGCCGCCGGGATCGACGGCACCACCGGCGTCGGGGTGACCGGCGACGGCACCGGGGACACCCAGTACACGACCACGTCGACCGTCGACTCGTTCGTCGCGGCGGCGCTCGGCTTCACCGGCCGGGTGGTGCTCACCGTCGGCGAGGGCGTCGGCCAGCGGGACAAGTTGAGCTGGTGGGAGAACCGGCCGCTGTACGGCTGGAAGGTGCTCGTCCCCCGGACCAAGGAGCAGGCAGGCGCGATGAGTGCCCGGCTGCGCGCGTACGGGGCGATCCCGTGCGAGGTGCCGACGATCGCGGTCGAGCCGCCGCGCACCCCCGCTCAGATGGAGCGGGCGGTCAAGGGCCTGGTCGACGGCCGGTACGCCTGGGTGATCTTCACCTCGGTGAACGCCGTCCGGGCGGTCTGGGAGAAGTTCGCCGAGCACGGGCTGGACGCCCGGCACTTCGGCGGGGTCAAGATCGCCTGTATTGGCGAGGCCACCGCCGACGCGGTCCGCGCGTTCGGCATCCAGCCGGAGCTGGTCCCCGCCGGGGAACAGTCCTCCGATGGGCTGCTGGCCGAGTTCTCGCCGCACGACGAGATCCTCGACCCGGTGGGCCGGGTGCTGCTGCCGCGAGCCGACATCGCCACCGAGACGCTCGCCGCCGGGCTCACCGAGCGCGGCTGGGAGGTCGACGACGTGACCGCGTACCGGACGGTACGGGCCGCCCCGCCGCCCGCCGAGATCCGGGACGCGATCAAATCGGGCGGATTCGACGCGGTGCTGTTCACCTCGTCCTCCACCGTCCGGAACCTGGTCGGCATCGCCGGGAAGCCGCACGCGCGTACCGTTGTTGCCGTCATCGGGCCCAAGACGGCGGAGACCGCGACGGAGTTCGGCCTGCGGGTCGACGTGCAGCCGCAGCACGCCTCGGTGCCAGACCTGGTCGAGGCGCTCGCCGCCTACGCCGTCGAGCTGCGAGAGAAGCTCGCCGCCATGCCGGCCAAGCAGCGCCGCGGCTCGAAGGTGCAGGGGCCGACGGCCCTGAGGTTCCGCTAGTCGCCAGGGAGGCCCCTCATGTCGTACCCCGAGATCCGGCCCCGCCGGCTGCGTCGCACCGCAGCCGTGCGGCGGCTGGTCTCCGAGACCCGCGTCGACCCGGCCGAGTTGGTCGTGCCGATGTTCGTCAAGGAGGGGCTGACCGAGCCGCGGCAGATCACTTCGCTGCCGGGGGTGCTCCAGCACTCCCGGGACTCGCTGCGCAAGGCGGCGGCCGAGGCGGTCCAGGCCGGCGTGGGCGGGATCATGCTGTTCGGCGTGCCCGCGTCGCGTGACGAGCGCGGCTCGGGCGGCACCGACCCGGCGGGCATCCTCAACGTCGCCATCCGGGACGTGGTCGCCGAAGTGGGCGACGCGACCGTGGTGATGAGCGACCTGTGCCTGGACGAGTTCACCTCGCACGGGCACTGCGGGCTGCTCACCGCAGACGGCACGGTGGACAACGATGCCACCCTCGCCGCGTACGCCGAGATGGCGGTGGCCCAGGCCGACGCCGGGGTCGGGATGGTCGGGCCTTCCGGGATGATGGATGGCCAGGTCGGTGTGGTCCGCCGGGCCCTGGACGCCGCCGGGCACACCGACGTCGCCGTGCTCGCGTACGCGGCGAAGTACGCCTCCGCCTTCTACGGCCCGTTCCGCGACGCCGTTGAGTCGGCCCTCGACGGCGACCGACGCACCTACCAGCAGGACCCGGCGAACCTGCGGGAGTCCCTGCGCGAGGTCGCGCTGGACGTCGCCGAGGGCGCGGACCTGGTGATGGTCAAGCCGGCCCTGCCCTACCTCGACGTGGTGGCGGCGGTCCGGGCCGCCGTGGACGTCCCGGTCGCCGCCTATCAGGTCTCCGGCGAGTACGCGATGGTCGAGGCCGCCGCCGCGAACGGCTGGATCGATCGGGAGCGGGTGATGCTGGAGACGCTCACCTCGATCCGCCGGGCCGGCGCCCAGGTCATCCTCACCTACTGGGGGGTCGAGGCCGCCACCCTGCTCCACCAGCGTTACTGAGCCGCGCCTCGCCGGCCGGCGAGGACGACGCGGCGGCATTGTGCGCGTGCCTGGTGAGCACAGCGATCGCGTGAGGGTTGACGGCCCAGCAGCGCGGCGAAGCGGTCCGGGTGCTGGAGCCGGGCAGGGGATGGATTGCGCACCCCGGCCGTCGGGTGCTGGAACACGATGAGCGCGGCGGTGGCGGGGATGCCGATGCCGATGCCGGTGCCGGTGCCGCGCGGTTGCACCGCCCCTCGCCTGATCGTCGCAGGTACCGAGCGGGCCCTTCAGTTCCCCACTCCGCCACTCGGCGTTACCTTGACTAATCTCCACCCACCCCTCCTCGGTTCCTTTGCTCTGCTGCAGCGGAGGCAACAGTTACTCAGTGTCCATCCTCGCGCACAGAGGCCCTCGTGGCCGATTCGATATTGATCCTGTTCGCAGCTGGTGTTGCCTGGATGGCAGCAGAGCAAAGTACGCGCGGGGGGTGTTGGAGGGTCGGGGTGGTGTAACGCAGAGTGGTTTGCCGGCTCGGCTGATTTTCATTACCCAGCGTGCCGAAAGGTGGCCTCGCAGCCAGGGTGTGACGCGTTGATGAGGGCACGTTGTCCACAGGTTTGTCCACAGGGATTGTCGACCGCCTGCCGGGGTCGGCAGGCTCCCGGTATGGCTTCCGCACTTGATCCACCACCGACCGGTCCGACGGTCGGGCCGTTCCCCATCGCCGGGCTGGTGCGCAAGGCTCGGCGCATCGCCGGCCTGGGGCAGCGCCAGATGGCGCGCTTCGCGAAGGTGGCGCCGTCGACCGTGGGCCGGGTGGAGACCGGTGCCATGACGCCCAGCCTCGCGGTGCTGGAACGACTCTTCGGCGCGGCCGGCCTTTACCTCGCCGTCGTCGACCAGGACGGCCGGGTGATTCAGCCGATGGCGGACTGGGACGACACCCGCGACGGCGCGGGGCGACGCTACCCGTCCCACCTGGACACAATTATCGACCCCGAGCCGGGCGACTGGTGGGCCGACATTTACGGCCTGGCCCGGCCACCAGAGACGTTCCACCGCTGTCCGGTGGACCGCGAGGCGCGTCGGCGGCGCAGCCAGTGGGAGGTGAGGGTGGCGCAGTACCGCAACGTTCCACCGCCGAAGGACATGCGGGAGCGGTACTGAGACGGCCCCCGCCCGGGCGGGGGCCCGGGCGGGGGCCGTCGTCGGCCGGAGCAGGGTCAGTCGTCGTTGGCGATGGTGCCCACGGCGAGCGGGTCGGCCAGGCGCAGACCCGGAACCCCGGCCACCAGAAGGTTCACCTTCTCGTCGGCCTCCCGCTTCCGGTCACCGCGCACGGTCACCGCGAAGGTCAGCGAGGTCTGCCCCGCCGCGAGCGTCTTGCAGCCGACGTACGGGTCGTAGTCCGACCCCGCCTGCGCCGTGGTGCCGAACGTGGCGGCGCAGACCAGCACGGGCTGGGACAGCGGCCGGGACACGGTGACGCTGAACGTCAGCGGGCGGGTGCCCTTGTCGCCCTCGACCACCGTCGCGTCGCCGACGCTCAGCGACGCCCGGGACCGGAACCGAGCCACCTGCGGGTCGTGGTCGCTGGAGCCGCGCGACCCGTCCCCGGTGAACTCCGCCGGCCAGTCGGCGTTGATGTGCGCCGCTCGCACCTGGACCAGGTCGTCGCGCAGCGCGTCGTTGACGAACAGGTGGTCCAGCGTCTGCGCCTGCCCCTCGAAGCTGTACGAGTACGCGGACGACGGCACGTCGGCGACCAGGTCGTCCCAGAGGCTGTGCAGGCCCGCGTCGTACAGCGAGGCGAGCTGGTCCGACGGGGTCGGGTCCGCCCCGGTGGCGATCGGGTCGTCCGGGCGGGGGAAGACGTTCAGGTCGCCGCCGTAGACCACCCGGGAGTTCCGGTCCGAATTGTGGATCGCGGTGACGAGCGCGGCACCGTACGCGGCCTGCTCGGCGCGCTGCCCGACCCGGCTGTCCGGCCCGGACGAGAAGTGGTTGCTCAGCGCCCACAGGTGGTATCCCTCGGCACCGCCGGGGGTTGCCCGGACCAGGAACTTGCCGAGCTGCGGGGCCCGGGTGTAGACGTTGTTGCCGTCCTTGCCGGTCGAGGTGTCGGTGTCGGCCGGCAGCACCGCGTTGAGCGCCTTCGGGTTCTGCACGTCCGCGTTGGACGGCAGACCCGCCGACCGGTACGGCACCACCGGCGCGGAGCCGAGCAGCGGGTCTGCGGCGGTCGCCGCCGCCAGCGACAGCCGGTCGGTGCGGTACAGGAACCCGGCGGTGATGCCCCGGGCATCCGCGCCGGTCCGGTCGTACGCGGCGGCGTACGCCGGGCCGCCGGCGGCGGCGATGGTCAGCGCCAGGTCCTGGAGGGTGTCCGGGGCGCCGTCGGCGTTGTCGGTGTCCCCGCAGACCAGCTCCGTACCGGAGACGGAACAGATGTCCTGGTCCTCGGCCTCCTGCACCAGGATCAGGTCCGGCGCGTGCAGGTCGGTGCGGATCTGGTCGGCGAGCGAGGCCAGGTGCTCCCGGTAGTCGGCCTCGCTGGCCGGCACATAGTCGAACGGCGGGCGGACCCCGGTGCAGCCGGGGTTCCCGGTGAAGTCGCAGCCGTCGAACGGGTCGTCCCGGTGGTCGTACAGGTTCTCCACGTTGTACGTCGCGATCGCGATCTCCTGCGACCGGTCGGCCGGCTTCGGCGGGTTGTTCCGCGACGGGTCGGCCCCGGCGGCGAAGACGGCCTTCTCGACCTGGACGCCGTACTTCTCGAATGAGTAGTAGATCGCGCCGTACGCGTCCTCGCCGAGGGTGTCGAAGGTCCTCGACGGCGGCAGGAGCGCGGTGCTGTCCCCGGCGGCGCCCTTGACGCCCATGCTGCCCAGCATGATCCGCTGGCCGTTGCCGTCGTCGAAGCGCCGGGTCGGGTCGTTGTCCAGCGGGTGCGCGTCCCGGAACACCCGGCGGGCGTACTGGTCGGCGCGGTCCAGCAGCGGGTCGTCCCGGTCGACCACCCAGGTCTCGGCGTCGGCCGTGGACGGGAACACACCCCGCCCGCTCACTGCGCCGCTGCCGGCGCGGACCCGCAGCCGGGCACCCTCGTGCCGCTCCCAGAACCGCTGCGCGGCGGCCATGTCGGCCGGGGGCACCGCGTCGTCGACCGTGACGACGGCGTTCACGTCCAGCCCCGAGGCGACCCTGCGGACCAGGGAGGCGCCGGAGAGCTGGGTGGAGTTGAAGTACTCCGACACCCGGGCCCGGAGCACCACCTCGTCGCCGACGGTCGGCACGTAGCCGCCGAGCAGCGAGGTGAACGAGCCCATGAAGACGAAGACGCCGTCCGAGGACGTCGGGTCGGAGTCGGTGGCGTCGGTACGGCTCTGCAGGAAGAAGCCGCGCTGTTCCAACCCGGCCGAGGTGCGGGCCAGGGTGAGCTGGGTGATCACGCCCCGGATGTCGTGCAGGCTGCTGCTGGTGCCGTTGCCGGAGGCCGGCGCGAGCGGCGACCGGTCGGCCGGGCCGGACTCGGCGTCGGTGGTCGGGCCCTGCACCTCGCCGACGGTCAGCTCCCGGGTCACGGTCACGGCCAACTCGCAGGTGGCGGTGCCGCCGGCGGCGTCGGTGGCGGTCAGGGTCACCGTGTACGCCCCGGCGGCCAGCTCGGCGCTGGTGGCGACGGTGGCGCGGGCGGTGCCGCCGACGGCGTCGGCCGGGGTGAACCCGGTTCGGGTGATCGAGCCGGTGGCCGGGGCCGGGCTGACCGAGGTGACCGCCAGGTCGACGATCGTGTCGTCAGGGTCGGTGGCGGTGACCTCGCGACTGGCGGCGGTGCCGGCCGCCGTGGTCAACGCGCCCCCGCAGGTGACGGTGGCGGGCTGGTCGACGGGGCCGCCCCCGTCGACGGTGTGGGAGCCGAGCCCGTCGAAGGTGTCGGTGGCGAAGCCGGCCCACTGGGCGGCCGGGGCGAACGCGTCCGACGGGTTGGTGTCGCCGGAGGTCACCGTGGGCAGCCGGCGCAACGTGTTGTCGGCGGTGCTGGTGAGGCCGCTGCCCCACTCGGTGCCCGGATCGACGCCGACCTGGCCGATCGAGTCGACCACGGCGTCGCCCCTGCGCAGCACGATCGCGTCGTCGCCGTTGAACAGGCTCGCGGTGGTGGTCTGGTCGGCCTGGGCGAGGATCGCCGGGGCGGCGGAGGCGGCGGCGAACACGAACGTGTCGCCCGGGGCCACGGTGCCGGTCAGCGCCAGGGTGGTCGCCGTGGTGCTGCCGTTGAAGTGGAGCTGGAGCTGGTAGCCGCCGCCGGCGAGGTCGACAGGGGCGCCGGTGCCGTTGTACAGCTCGATCGCCTTGTTGTTCGACGAGCCTTCGACGTATTCGGAGATGAACAGGTCGGTGGGCGCGGCGCTGGCCGCGGGGGGTGCGATGCCGATGACCGGGATGGTGACGGCAGCGGCGGTCGCTAGCGCGGCGTATCTGCGGCGCGTGCGCATGGGGCCTCCACGATGGATGGTCGGGAACCAACGCACGTTAAGGCGCGGCGCTGTCCGCCGTCCATCCCCCTAGGGCGCATTGGTGGATACCCGACCCACGCCCTTCCGTGCCGGGTTGTCGGGTCAGCGGGCCGGGTCGAGGTGGTGCACCAACTCGGCCACGTCCACGCTGTACTCGCACCACTCCCGGTCGGAGCGGTACCCCAGCTCGGCGTTGACCTTGAGCATCGCCTCGTTGGCCTGCGCGTTCCAGGTCTGCACCTCGGCCAGCTCCGGCTCGGCCGAGCGCAGCTCCAGCAGCATCCGCGCCTTGATCGCCCGGTCGATTCCGTAGCCCCGGTGGCCCTGCACCACGATCGTGTCGTACTGGTCGGCGCGGGTCGGGTGCTGCGCCGGAACCACCACCTCGGTCAGCCCGGCCACCTCGCCCGTGCGCTCGTGGATGGCGAGCACGATGTACGGCTTCATCCCTCGCCGGTGCAGCGTGTCCAGGCTGTCCCGCAGACGCTGCGGGTCGTACGAGCTGGGGCGCAGCTCGCCGTCGTCCACGTCGCGCACCTCGGCCTTGGCCCGCGCGTACGCGTCGATCAGGTCGTCGGGCGGGCCGCCGGGGCAGAACTCCAGCCGGTACCCCGCGCCGACGGCGGTGGCCATCTCGGCCAGCGCCGTCCAGTCCACCGCGGACAGGTCCAGCACGCTACGGGTCTCCACGTACTCCCGGGAGAAGCCGAGCGCCTCGTAGAACGCCACCGCCGGGGTCTCGCCGACCACCTCGACCCCGATCGACCGGAACCCCTCCTGGTAGACCCGGCGGGCGACCAGCCGGACCAGGTCCCGGCCCAGGCCGGTGCGGCGCGCCGTCGGGTGTACCAGCACCTCCAGCACGCCGATGTCGCCGAGCAGCAACACGTGGACGTGGCCGAGCATCGCGCCGGGCCCGCCCCCGGTGGTCGGCTCGGCCTGGACCACCCAGGAGATCCGCCGCTCGCCGGGCATCACCTCGGAGAGGTACTCCCGCAGGGAGCTCTCCTGCCACGGCGGATCCTGCGGGAGGTCGGCCGCCAGCACCGCGTTCAGCGTGTCCAGCAGCGACGCGATTTCGGCGGACGACGCGGTCCGGGGATCCCACTCGCGCACCATCACCCGTCTAGCTTGCCGCTAACAGCAGCGTGACGGAAGTGTCCAGTTCGCCAATGTATGTGGATGATCACGTCACGTGCGACTGGCCAACCCGTACTCGTTGGCCTTGTCGAAGACGTCCTGGGCGTACCGGCGTACGTCGTTGTACGACAGGATGGACCCCCACCAGTCGCCCGGGACGGTCAGATTCCGGCCGCCCTTGCACAGGTAGTTGCCGGCGGCCAGGGCGGCGTCGTCGAGGTCGTGCGGGTCCTTGCGGCCGTCGTTGTCCGCGTCCGCGCCGATCTCCTGCCAGGTGGTCGGGATGAACTGCATGGGCCCGATCGCCCGGTCGTAGACGGTGTCCCGGTCGTAGAGCCCCCGGTCGGTGTCCAAGATCTTCGACCGGCCGCCGTTGCCGTCGAGCGGGTCGCCGATGATCTCCGGGAGTGCCCGTCCGTCCGTGCCGAGGATGGCGCCGTTGGCCTGGCCGTGCCGCGACTCGACGTACCCGATGGCGGCGAGCGTGGTCCAGCTCAGCCGGCAGCCGGGGTTGCTCTGCGCGAGGACCAGCTCGGCGTAGCCGTACGCCTGCACGGCCACCGGCGAGATGCCGGCCTTCGCCCCGGTCTGTTGCGCCCACCCGGCGAGCGCGTCGGCGGGCCGGCCGGTCACCACCGGCCCGCCCGGCAGGCCGCCCGGGCTCGGGGTCGCGCCGGGCAGCGCCGTCGCGCCGGGCGGCAGCGCGGTGCCGGTGGCGCCGGGCACCACCCCGCCCTGTGGCGCCGCCGTGCCGCCCTCCGGGGTGGGGGCGGTCGCGTCGACCGCGACCGGATGGGACTCCGGCGCGGTCGCCGGCACCAGCAGCGCGCCGGCCGCGGCGGTCGCCCCGACCAGGGCGAGCAGGAACAGCCCGGGCAGGGTGAGCCGGCCGCTCGGGCGCCGGGACCAGGCCCGGGTGGCCTGGGCGGCGGCGAGGGCCGCCTGCCGGGGCGGAGGCATGCGTACGGCGTGGGCGAACGGCACCCGCCGCCGGGACCTCCTCGCCCGCCCGTCTCCGGCCACGACCGTCGCGTCGGCCTTCTCAACCTTCTCGGCCTTGTCTGCCTTGTCGCTCCCGGCGGCCTTCTGGTCCGCGTCGGCCTTGCTGGTCCCGGCGGCTTTCCCGTCGGCGTCGGCCTTCCCTGCGGTGTCGGCCGCCTCGGAGCCGTCGGTCTCCTGCGCGGGGCCGGCCGTTCTCCCCGTCGGGTCGGCGGCGTCGGCCCTTGCTGCCGTGGTGGCGGCCGTCGCCGTCGTGCCGGGCTCCGGCTTCTCTGCCGGGTGGGTGGGGTCGTTCTGTCCAGACGTGGTGGCGGCCGTCGAGGGCGGGCCGGCCTCCGGCCCGGTCACCGCTGCGGCGTCGGTCTGGCCGGCGTCCGCCGGTCCCGAGGCGTCGGCGGGCCGGGGGGCGGCGGGTTGGGGGGCGGCATCGGTGGGTGCCGTCGACCGCAGCCAGGGCCGGCGGGGGCGCGGCAGCCAGCCGCCCGCCGGGCGCCCGCCCGGGTCCTCGGGCGGCGCGGCCGGCCGCAGGGGTCGAACCGTCGACTTGTCCTCGCCGTCCACCACCCGTCGAGTATCACCCATGTCCCGCGTCCCGTCAGGACCGGTCGTACTCTTGTGCCATGCCCCGGTACGAGTTCCGCTGTCGCGCTTGCGGCGACACGTTCGAGATCAACCGTCCGATGGCGCGGGCCGGTGAGCCGGCGCCCTGCCCGCAGGGGCACGACGACACGGTCAAGCTGCTCTCCGCGGTGGCCGTGACCGGTCGGGGCAGCACCGGCACGTCCGCGCCGGCCCCCTCCGGCGGGGGCTGCTGCGGCGGGGGCTGCGGCTGCTGATCGTCCGCTCCGGCCGCCGGTTCCGCCCGCCGGCACCGTCGGAGCAGCGCCTACGCTCGTCGTGCTCTTCGCGCGGGGCGTACCGCCCGACCTGCCGGTTACGGCCCTCGATGGAACCTTGGGTCTGATTCCGCCCGGCCGTTCTCACGATGCGTGACGGCGCGAACATGGGGCAGCATGAACCCGTCGTAACGGGGGCGGAGGTTCGACTTATGTCGCCAGGGAACCACCTCCCGAGCGGTTGGGTGACCTTCGTGTTCACCGACATCGAGGGTTCGACACGGCTGGCCCAACTGCTCGGCCCGGAGTACCGCCCGGTGCTGCGGGAACACCGCCGCCTGCTGCGCCACACCCTGGCCGGCACCGACGGAGCGGAGCTGCTGACCGAGGGCGACTCGTTCTTCATCGCGTTCCCCGACGCCGGCGCGGCGCTCACCGCCTGCCTCTCCGCACAGCGCGCGCTGTCCACCCACGACTGGCCGGCACCCGAGGCCGCGCCCCGGGTCCGGATGGGCCTGCACACGGGCTGGGCCGAGCCGCGCGACGGCGAGTACGCCAGCGCCGAGGTGCACCGGGCCGCCCGGGTCGCCGCCGCCGCGCACGGCGGGCAGGTGCTCTGCTCGGGGTCCACCGCCCGGTACGCCGACCCACTGCCGGCGGGCGCGTCCCTCATCGACCTCGGGCTGTACCGGCTGCGGGGCTTCGACGACCGGGAACGACTGTTCCAGCTCGTCGCGCCCGGCCTGGAGCGGCAGTTCCCCCGGCCGCGCACCGCCGACGCGGTGGCGCACAACCTGCCGACCCAGGTCACCTCGTTCGTCGGCCGGGAGCCCGAACGGGCCGAGCTGCGCCGCCTGGTCGAGCGGCACCGGCTGGTCACGGTGCTCGGCGCGGGCGGGGCGGGCAAGACCCGGCTCGCCGTCGAGCTGGCCACCGGGATGGTGGAGGACCACCCGGACGGGGTCTGGTTCGTCGACATCGCCGCGGTGACCGACCCCGGGCTGGTGGCGTTCGCGGTCGCCGCCGTGCTCGGGCTGCGTCCGGAGCCCGGCCGCCCGATGGTGGACACCCTCGTCGAGTACGCCGCCGCCCGCCGGATGCTGGTACTGCTCGACACCTGCGACGCCCAGCCGTCCGCCTCGGCTGAGTTGATCTCCCGGCTGCTCGCCGGCGGGGGCGGGACCCGGGTGCTCGCCACCAGTCGCGAGTCGTTCGGCCTGCCCGGCGAGGTGGTGTGGCGGATCCCGCCGCTGTCCGTGGAGCCCCGGCCCGACGGTGCGGAGAGCGATGCGGTGGCGCTGCTGCTGGACCGCACGGTGGCGGCGCGGGGCGGACGGCAGCCGGCGCCGGCCGAGGCGGCGGACCTGCGGCGGGTGGTGCAGCGACTGGACGGTCTCCCGCTCGCCATCGAGCTGGCCGCCGCCCGGCTGCGGGTGCTCTCCGTGGGGCAGCTCGCCGAGCGCCTGGACGACGTGCTGGGCACCCTGGACGCCGGCCGGGACGACCTCGGCCCGCCCCGGCCCGAGCACGGCTGGACGGGCAATCAGCAGGACACCGTCGACCTGGTGGCGGCGTCCCGGGGCAGTGCGCCGCCCACCCCGGCCGTCCGGGCGATGCGGCGCTCGGCCCGGGAGCGGCACCTCACCATGCAGGCCACCGTCACCTGGTCGTACCGGACGCTCGGGCCCCGGGCGGCCCGGCTGCTGCGCTGGCTCGCGGTCTTCGCCGGGCCGGTGGACCTGCCGACCGTGGAGTGGTTGCTCGACGACGACCCGCTCGACCCGCTGTCGGTGCTGGTCGACAAGTCGATGATCCAGGCCGAGCCGCACGCCGCGGGAGGCACCTACCGGATGCTCGACCCGATCCGGGCGTACGCGGCGCGCCGACTGGTGCAGGCGGGGGAGGAGCGGGCTGCCCGGGACCGGCACCTCGCGTGGTCGACGCACGCGCTGCGGCGGGCGCACCTCGGCCCGGACGGCCGGCGGGTCACCCTCTCCCTGTACGCCCTGGACCCGCTCGCCGGCGAGCTGCGGGCCGCCCTGCGTTGGTGTGCCACCGGCGGCAGCGCCCGGGCGGGGCTGCGCCTGGCCGGTGGGCTGGACCAGTGGTGGCGGGAACGTGGGCTGGCCCGGGAAGGGCGGCTCTGGCTGTTCCGGCTGTACGGCCGGATGGCCGAGACCGGGGAGGTCGTCCCGGATGACGAGCTGGCGGCGGCGTACCACATGCACTCGCTGCACGCCGGTGCGGACGGCGAGTTCACCGAGGAGCTGCGCTACTCCCAGCGGGCCGAGGCGGTGGCCCGGCAGGCCGGCGACGCCGGCCTGCTGGCCCGGGTGCTGGCCGGGCGGGCGGGGCCGCTGATCGACCTGGGGCAGTTCGCCGAGGCCGAGCGGGTCTGCCGGGAGGTCATCGACTGGGCGCACGAGCGGGACGTCGTTTCCGACGGGCTGCTCGCCGTGTTCAGCCTCGCCGAGTTGCTCTGGCGGCGGGGCGCCCTGGCGGAGGCGGCGGAACTGCTCGGCGCGGCCCGCCCGGTCGAGGCGGCCCGCCCGGCCGACCGGGGACGCCGGTCGGTCGACATGCTGCTCGGCATGGTGGCGCTGGCCCGGGGTGATCTGGTCGCGGCGCACGAGCACCTGCTGGTCGCGCTGCGGTCCCGGATGACCCACGGGTTCCACCGCCGGGCCTGCGACACCCTCAACGCGATCGCGGTGCGGTGCGCCGCCGGGGGCGACCCGCTGACCGCCGCCCGGCTCTTCGGCGCGGCCCAGGCGATCCGGGCGAGCATGCGGTCGACGCCCGGCATCTGCGGCCCGTACTGGCTGGAGCAGCAGGCGGGGCTGCGCCGGACGCTGGGCGACGCGGCCTTCGACGACGCGTACGGCGAGGGCGGCGAGCTGCGGCTGGAGGAGGCGGCGGCGCTGGCGCTGGCGGTGGAGCACCCCGACCTGGGCGCGGACTCGACCCGGTTCCGGAGCACCGGCCCGGTCGTACCGCGCCAACTCGGCTCCCGAAGCGGACCGCCGCTCGGCGGGCCACCCGGAACGCGCCTGACCCGAGCCGCCCCCCCGCCAGCGGCCGGTGACATCAGTTGAGACAGGCGAATGCCCCGGGTCGCTGGAGGCGGCCCGGGGCATTCGCTTCCACTGTCAGCGCACGAAGCGCGGTGGGCTGACGAAACTCTCGTTGTACAGCCGGTCCAGCGCGGTCACGTGGTACGTGTACCGCTGGCCGGCCTCGGCGGTGGCGTCCACCCAGGACTGCACCGCGCCGGGGGTGGCCCGGACCGTGCCGACCAGGTGGGACGCGTCGGCGAAGCCGCACTTCCCGACCAGGCCGTTCCCGTCGAACCGGTAGATCGCGTACGAGGCCGCCTTGCCGAGCGGGCCCACGCCGTCGGCCAACTGCCGCCAGCTCAGCCGCACGCCGTCGTCCTGCCGCTGCGCGCCGGTCACCACCGGGGGCAGCAGCGGCTTCGCCGCCAGGTGCGGCATCGCCGGCACCAGGGCCGGGCGGGAGTAGTGCTCGGCGGCGTAGATGTCGGTCGCCCCAAGCCGGTTCGCCCGCACCTGCACGGCGGAGAAGTGCGAGTTGCCGAGCACCTCCGGGTACGACCGGTTGAGCGTCAGGTGGTCCGACAGCTCGCGCGGGTTCATCCAGAACGACCCGTACGCCGGGTCACCGCTCTTGTAGTCGGCCTGCCCGATGTAGAGCTGCACGCGGGTGCCGCGCACCGTCTCGGCCCACCACGGCACCAGCCGGGCGTAGTCGGCGGCCGGGTACTGGCCGATGTACCAGTAGAGCTGCGGCACGATGTAGTCGATCCACTCCTCCTTCACCCACTTGCGGGTGTCGGCGGAGATGATGTCGTACGACTGGCTGCCGGTGGTGTCCGAGCCGAGCGGGTCCGCCGACTTGTTCCGCCAGATGCCGAACGGGCTGGCCCCGAACTTCACCCACGACTTCGCTGCCTTGATCTTGGTGTTCATCTCCTGCATCAGCAGGTTGATGTTGTCGCGCCGCCACTCGGCCCGGTCGGTGAAGCCCCGGTTGAACTCGGCGAACGTCGCGTCGTCCGGCACCTGGTGGGTGCCGCTCGGGTACGGGTAGAAGTAGTCGTCGAAGTGCACACCGTCGACGTCGTACCGCTTGACGGCGTCCATCATCGCGGTCTGGACGAACTCGCGGACCTGGGGAATGCCCGGGTTGTAGTAGAGCCGGCTGCCGGCGACGCCGGCCGGCGGGTACGCGAAGGTCCACTCCGGGTGCTGCCGGGCCGGGTGGTTCGGGGCGAGCTGCGAGATGTCCGCACCCGCGCCGCCGGGAGCCGGCATGGAGATCCGGTACGGGTTGAACCAGGCGTGGAACTCCAGGTTGCGCTTGTGCGACTCGGCGACGAGGAAGGCCAGCGGGTCCCAGCCCGGGTCCTGCCCGCGCACCCCGGTCAGGTACTCCGACCACGGCTCGTGCGGCGAGGGCCAGAGCGCGTCGGCGGTGGGCCGGACCTGCACCACCACCGCGTTGTGGTTCAGCTTCTTCGCCAGGTCGAGCAGGCCCAGGTACTCCGCCTGCTGAGCGGCGATCCGGTCCGGGGAGGTCTGGGACGCCTTGCTCGGCCAGTCGATGTTGACCACCGACGAGATCCACATGGCCCGGAACTGTCGCTTCGGGGTGGCCGGGTCGGTGGTGCAGGTGGTGGTGGTGGTGGCGTTCGCGTCGGTCCCCGCCGCGCTGGCGGCCGTGGGGGAGACGGCGACGAGCGCCCCGAGCAGTGCTACGGCCAGCCCGGCGGCTCTGAGCCGAGTTGCCTTCATCCGGTGCGTCCCTTCGTTGGGGCTCGGCGTGACGGGGTCGGGTGGCGACGGACCCCGCGCGGCCGACCCCGGCCGTTGCGCGTGGCACACACCATCGGCAACATTCGCCGATGGGAATCTGTCGCTGGTAGGAAATTTTCACACCGGGTGGGGGTGGCGCAAGCCCCCCGGCCAGATCCGCGCCGACCGGCCACCCGATCGCCCCGGACGCGACCCGACCCGCCCGCCGGACCGTGACCCCACCGACACCGACGGTCGGGGTTCGCGGCTCGGCGCCGGCTGGGCCGGTGTCCTCGTCTCCATCGCCGCCGTCGCCGGCCTGACCAGCGTGATCCTGGTCGAGCTGGTGGCTATGGGCCGAATCGGCTTCGCGATCAGCCGGGACAGGCTGATCCCACCGTCGATCGCCAAGATCCATCCGCGCTGGGGCACCCCGTACCGGATCTCGGCCGTGATGACCGTGGCCGTGGCGCTGCTCGCGGGCTTCCTGCCTGGCCGACCTGGTCAGCATCGGCGCGCCCTGCCGCCGCAACCGCCTCGCCGCCCACCCCAAACCCTGACCACGTTCCCCGCCCCACCCAGACCCGCGCGCCATCCAGACCCGAACGGGACGAGGCGGGACGAGGCGGGGTGGGGTGGGGGTCAGGTGAAGAAGCGGGAGAGGTGGCGGGCCGTTGGCGGGGTGGCGTTCGGGGGGAGGGGGGTGAGGTCGGCGAAGATGCTGGCACCGTCGCAGCCCACGTGCAGGGGGTACCAGCGTGGGGTGCCCGGCGGGCGCTGGAGGCAGATGCCCTTGAACGTCTGCACGTCGAGCAGCCGGACATGGGTCGGGTCGGCCACCGCGTTCACGTGCTGCCACCAGGGGCTCATCACGTGCAGCACGCCGCCCGGCCGGAGCACCCGGTGACACTCGTCCACCAGGGGCAGGAAGTCGATCAGGTGCTCCAGGATGTGCACCGCGAAGAGCACATCCACCGAGTCGTCGGCCAGCGGCAGCGAGCCGGACAGGTCGGCCACCGCGTCCACCCCCGGGGCGGGGAAGAGGTCCAGCCCCAGGTTGCCCGGGTACTGCTTGGTGCCGCCGCAGCCCAGGTCGACCACGACCGGGTCCCGGCCGGCCACCCGGACCCGGCCCCAGACCCCGAACACCCCGGCGAGCCGGCCGACCAGGTCCCGGACCAGCCGGAGCTGCCCCGCGTCGTCGACCTCGCCGGTCAGGTGGGCCACCCCCTGGTCGAAGCGCACCCGCACCGCGAGGTCGCGCAGCCGGTCGTCGTGGGACGCCTGATCCGCCCACGCCTCGGCGAGAAAGTCGTCGACCGCCCGCAGCCGTTCGGCCGAGGGCGGGGTCAGGGCCAGCGCGACCATGGGCCACCTCCGCCGGCCGCGTTACCCGGATCCGCCGGGGCTATGCCCGCCGGGGCGGACCAATCCGGGCGGGCCAATCCGGCAGGTCAGCGGGAGACGCAGCAGGTCAGCCGGGGAGGCGGCGGGCCGGGCGGCCGGGGCCCCGGATGCGCTGCCGGGGCGACGGGGTGGCCGCCTTGGGCCGCTTGAGGTGGTACCGGTGCAGCTCGCTGCTGCCCGGCATCGACGGGTCCTCGCTCATCGCCACCAACTCCCAGCCCTGGTCACCGGCCCGGTTGAGATGGGCCAGCGACGTGTCGCCGTACGGGGTGACGTCGACCATCGAGCCGTCCGGGCCGTACCAGACGAAGACGATCTCCCAGCCGGTGTCGGTGCTGGCCGCCTGGCGACGGCGGACCAACAGCGCGTACTCCCACTTGAGCATGGGGTCATTGTCACCCCGGGACCGCCGGTCGGCACGCCGTCAGTCCTCGGCGATCCGCCCCGCGTCCACCCGCACCCGGCGGTTGACGGCCACCGCTTCGAGCATCCGCCGGTCGTGGGTGACCAGCAGCAGCGTCCCCGGGTACTCGGCCAGCGCCGACTCCAACTGCTCGATGGCCGCCAGGTCGAGGTGGTTGGTCGGCTCGTCGAGCACCAGCAGGTTCACCCCGCGCCCCTGGAGCAGCGCCAGCGCCGCCCGGGTCCGCTCGCCGGGCGACAGCGACGCCGCCGGCCGCAGCACGTGGTCGGCCCGCAGGCCGAACTTGGCCAACAGCGTCCGCGCGTCGGCCGGCGCCAGCTCCGGTACGGCCAGCTGGAACGCGTCCAGCAGGGGCTGGCCGCCGAGGAACAGCCCCCGGGCCTGGTCGACCTCGCCGACCACCACGCCGGGCCCCAGCGCGGCGTGCCCGGCGTCCAGCGGCAGCCGGCCCAGCAACGCCCCGAGCAGGGTGGTCTTGCCGGACCCGTTCGCACCGGTGATCGCCATCCGGTCGGCCCAGTCGACCTGGAGGGTCACCGGACCGAGGGTGAAGTCTCCCCGGCGTACCACGGCGTCGCGGAGCGAGGCCACGACGGCTCCGGCGCGGGGCGCGGCGGCGATCTCCATCCGCAGCTCCCACTCCTTGCGCGGCTCCTCGACCACGTCCAGCCGCTCGATGAGCCGCGCGGTCTGCTTGGCCTTCGCCGCCTGCTTCTCGCTCGCCTCGGAGCGGAACTTGCGGCCGATCTTGTCGTTGTCGGTGGCCTTGCGCCGGGCGTTCTTCACGCCCTTCTCCATCCAGGACCGCTGGGTGCGGGCGCGAGCCTCCAGCCCGGCCCGGGTGTCGGCGTACTCGTCGTACTCGTCGCGGGCGTGCCGGCGGGCCACCTCCCGCTCCTCCAGGTACGCCGCGTAGCCGCCACCGTAGTGCCGGACCTGCTGCTGGTGCAGGTCCAGCTCCAGCACCCGGGTCACCGTGCGGGTGAGGAACTCCCGGTCGTGGCTGACCAGCACCGTGCCGGCGCGGAGCCCGGTGACGAACTGCTCCAGCCGATCCAGCCCGGCCAGGTCGAGGTCGTTGGTGGGCTCGTCGAGCAGGAAGATGTCGTACCGGCTGAGCAGCAGCGAGGCCAGCCCCGCGCGGGCCGCCTGCCCGCCGGAGAGGCCGGTCATCGGGTGGTCCAGGTCGACGGCGAGGCCCAGCTCGGCGGCCACCTGCTCGGCCCGCTCCTCCAGATCCGCCCCGCCGAGGCCCAGCCAGCGCTCCAGCGTGTCGGCGTACGCGTCGTCGGCCCCCGCCGCCCCGGCGGTCAGCGCCTCGGTGGCCGCGTCCAGCGCAGCCTGGGCGGCCGTCACCCCGGTCCGCCGGGCCAGGAAGTCCCGTAACGTCTCGCCCGGCCGGCGCTCCGGCTCCTGCGGCAGGTGCCCGACCGCCGCGGTGGGCGGGCTGAGGGTGACGCTGCCGGCCTCGACCGGCAGCAGCCCGGCAAGGGTACGCAGCAGCGTCGACTTGCCCGCCCCGTTCACCCCCACCAGGCCGACCACGTCGCCCGGGGCGACCACCAGGTCCAGCCCGGCGAAGAGCAGCCGCTCCCCGTGCCCGGCGTCGAGATCCTTGACCACCATCGTCGCGCTCATGAGAAGGCGAGCCTATCGGTCGCGCCCATCGGCGTTCGGCGGCCGGTCCGGCGGTCGGTTCCGGCACCCGGCACCCGCGCCCGTCCCGCGCGGGGCAGACTCACCGGCGTGGCGACGACTCTGGCGATCGACTGCGGCGGCGGCGGCATCAAGGCATCGGTGCTCGACGGGGCGGGGACGATGCGGGCCCGGCCACTGCGGGAGCCCACCCCGTACCCCCTGCCGCCCGCACTGTTCGTGAAGACCCTGCTGGACCTCGGCGGCCGGCTGCCCACGGCGGACCGGGTGACCGTCGGGATGCCCGGCATGCTCCGGCACGGCGTGGTGGTGGCCACCCCGCACTACGTGACCCGGGCCGGCCCCCGCAGCCGGGTCGACCCCGACCTGTTGGCCGAGTGGTCCGGCTTCGACGCGCGTACGGCGGTCGCCGACGCCTTCGGGGTGCCCGCCCTGGTGCTCAACGACGCCGAGGTGCACGGCGCCGGGGTGGTGGCCGGCACCGGCCTGGAGCTGGTGCTGACCCTCGGCACCGGGCTGGGCAGCGCCGTCTTCGACGGCGGTGTGCTCGCCCCGCACCTGGAGCTGTCCCACGCCCCGGTGCGCTGGGGCACCACCTACGACACGTACGTGGGGGAGCCGGAGCGCCGCCGCCTCGGCGACGCGTTCTGGTCCCGCCGGATCCGGCAGGTGGTGGACGGGCTGCGCCCGGTGTTCCGCTGGGACCGGCTCTACCTGGGTGGGGGCAACTCCCGGCTGATCCGGCCCGAGCAGCTCGCCCGGATGGGCGACGACGTGGTGGTGGTGCCGAACACCGCCGGGATCGTCGGCGGCGTCCGCGCCTGGGACCTGCACAGGGGAAGGACGCCGGCCTGACCGTGCCGTCGTCGACCCGGTCCGGCGGGTTTCGCGGCAGGAACACTCGCGTTCCGCGCGGTGTTGTGCCAGCGTCGGATCAGTGACGGCGCGAGACGAGGAGGTGGGTCATGGATCTTCTGGCGGAGTACCGGCGGGCGACCATGTTCTTCGAGATGGGTGACGCGTCCGGAGCGGTTCGGCTGCTGGAGCCGATCGTCGAGGCCGAGCCGGGCAACTCCTCGGTACGACAGCTGCTGGCCCGGGCGTACTTCCAGACCGCCCAGCTCCACCGCGCCGAGGAGCAGCTGCGCGAGCTGGTCGACCGGGACCCCAGCGACCACTACGCGCATCACGTGCTCGGCCGGACGCTGGAGCGGATGAACCGCCCGACGGACGCGCTGCGGCACCTGCGGATCGCCGCCGCGATGCACTCGACGAACACCGACTACGCGACCGCGCTGCACCGGGTGGAGAACCGGGTCAGCGGCGGTCACTGACCGCGCCGGGCAGGGGGAAGGGGAACTCGCCCTTCCCCCTGCCCGGGCCCGAAGCCCGAGGCCCCTCCCGGCGACTGCGGGCCTACCATGGGCTGCCATGGGACGTGTACAGGTGGTGGAGGCGGAATGAAGCTCAAGCTGGACCTGCACGACATCTTCAACAAGGGCCAGGACATCGACCGCGCGCTGCGCGGGATCATGGACGAGGCGGTGGCGAAGAAGGCCACCCTCGTCGAGATCATCCCCGGCAAGGGCTCCGGCCAGCTCAAGAAGCGGGTGCTGCGCTTCCTCGACCAGAAGGACGTCAAGCAGCTCTACCACCGGGTGGAGAAGGACTCGAAGAACTTCGGCCGCCTCTTCATCCACTTCCGCTGGAAGTAAGCGACGGGTAGGGGATCCGCCAGTTCTTGAGGTGTCCGATGACGAGGGTGTACCATTTTGCCGCTCCCGCAATACATTCGATGGCCGATTTCTGTCATATCCGCGACAGTGTGCACATCCTCACGTCGCCACTCCGCGCCAATTTGGCATATATGCGATCACAGCGCGATCTAATGACGAAAACCAAGCATTTTCACACCTAAAACAATTAGGTCGGATTGGCCTCAAGTTTCTCCATCCGCATAATGGTGAATCCTCGATGGTCAAATCGAACGACGTGGCTAGCCTCTCTAACCATCAAGATCCACCCGAGAGGCAGGTACGGATGTCCTGGAAGTTACTACGTGGGCTCGTCGTGTCCACGACGTTCGCCGTGGCGGCGAGCATGGCTATGGCCGCTCCGAGCACGGCGGCGCTGACACCACCCAACATCGATGCGCTGCTGTCGGTCGATGGGGCGGTCAGCCACGTCGGCGAGTTCAGTCCGGAGGTGGCCCGTTTGGTCAAGGGCGCCGGCATCGCTGCCAAGGAGCGGGCCCTGGCCTCGTACTGGACACCGGAGCGGATGCGTTCGGCCCGCCCTATGGAAAAGATGATCTCCGCCACGACGGTCAAGGAACTGACAGCGTCCAGTCGGGCCAGTCGACCGCAAGGCGAGCCGTTCACGGTCCCCCCGGCCGCGCCCATCGAACTGGCTGCCCTACCGGCGATCAGCAGCGCGGCGACCGACATGACAATCAGTTCGACCCAGCCCCTCTACCCGATCGGGCATCCGGTGGCCCGCACCATCGGCAAGGTGTTCTTCACGCAAAAGGGGGAGGACTATGTCTGCTCGGCCGGCGTGGTCAACGCTACGGGTAAATCACTGGTCTGGACCGCTGGGCACTGTGTGACCACGTTGGACGCGAACGGAAAGAGGCGCTGGTCCAGCAACTTCACGTTCGTGCCGAACTATCATAACGGAAGCGCCCCCTACGGCCACTGGCCCGCGCTCATCCAGTATGCCGACAGCAACTGGGTACTCAACAACGATTACAAAGACGACGTCGGCGCTGTCCTCATGCCGCGCAACTCGCTCGGCCAACGAATCCAGGAGGTCGTGGGTGGCATGGGCATCACCTTCGGCCAGCCCCTCCAGTACACCTGGGCTTTCGGCTACCCGGCGGGATCACCGTTCAACGGGGAGACCCTGTGGAAGGCGAACAGCCCCGCCTCCGATGCCGGAGCCAGCATCATCTACATGGAAAACAACATGACAGGTGGCTCGTCCGGCGGCTACTGGCTCATCCAGTTCAACGGCAACACCGGTCTGATCAACGGGCACAACAGCTTTGTTTTGGACACCGTACCGGGCCGCATGTACTCGCCGTACTACGGCCTGGCCACCAAGAACTTCTACCTGTCGGTCGAGTCGTTGACCGTCTGAGCAGCGGAATAGGCACCGATCCGGCAAGCGGGTGCCAGGTCGGGACCAACCCGGCCTGGCACCGAGCGGGTCGCCGAGGAGCGTAACCGGGGAGGGCGGTCGGTCGCCCTCCCCGGTGACACGGTCACAGCGGGTACGTGCGGGCCACCGCGAGCATCTCCGAGCTGTGTGAGCCGACCACGCCGACGCCGGGCGGGCGGGGGCGGAAGCCGGGGATGGCGTCCAGGCCGTCGCTGGCGTCCATGGCCCGCAGCGTCGTCGGCCGGGTGCCGGGTGCCAACTCCAGGGTGATCTCGATGCCCTCCGGCGGCGGGGCGTGGAAGACCAGCCCGAAGCCCCAGGCCGCGCCGTCGGCGGGCCGACCGCCGTCGATCCGCCGCCCGTTCACGGTCGCCGACTCGACCACGGTCGCGCCGTCAAGGTGCAGCGTGGCGAGCCGCACCGGCCGCTGCGGGGTGAGCCGCACCCGCACGGTCCGCCGATCAGAGGAGCCAGAGCCGGTACCGGTGTCGGCGAGGATCTCCAGCTTCGGCGCGGGCACGTTCGCCGCCTGGGCCGGACCGCCCCGCAGCTCGGCGTCGCCGAGCCCGGGGAAGTCCCCGACCTCGGCCACCCCGTCGACGTACCCGTCGGTCCAGGGTTGGGGGTCGGCCTCGCGGCTGAGCCAGCGGGCCTGCCCGGTGCCGGCGTCCAGGGCGTACATCAGGTGGGTGGGCACCGGGTGGGCGGCGTCGAACCGGTCGACGGCGAGCCCGACCCCGGCGAACACCGCCGCCGCGAGCCCGGCGGCGACGGCCGGCAGCGCGCCCGCCCGGCGGGCCCGGGCCGCGACCATGCCGCGTTGCCCGCCGGCCTCCGGGTGCAGCAGGTCCACCACCGGCAGCGCGGCGAGCCCGAGCAGCACCGCGAACAGGGCCGCGACGCCGCCCATCGCCATGCCGAGCGCCGGGAAGAGCAGCACCACGGTCGGCAGCAGGATCACCACGGCGACCGCGCCGGCCAGGGTCACCGCGACCACCGGCCAGGGGCCGTCGATCCGGGTGCCCAGGGCGACCAGCCCGGCCGCCGCGCCGGCCAGGGCCGGCAGGGTCGTCAGGTACGCCCCGCCGGGCACCAGCAGCGCGAGCACCACGCCGAGCACGGCCAGCCAGCCCAGCCCGCCGATCGCCAGGGCGGCCGGGCCGACCCGGCGGCGGGTCAGCGCGTACCAGGCGACCAGGATCGCGGCGGCGAGCGCCACCACCGCGAGCCGGTACCAGGTCGGCCGGTACGGGTCGAGCAGTTCGGCGTAGCCGGGCCGCACGGCGGTGATCCCCGCCCAGAGCAACTGCGCGGCCAGCGGGGCGGCGACGATCGGCACCAGCGCCAGCCCGAACCCGGCGGCGAGTCGTCCGTACGTGGTCCGGCCGCGCCGACGGGCCAGCCAGCCGAGCGCGGCCACGGCGACCAGCGCCGCCAGCGCCAGCGGCAGCACCAGCCAGCCGGGGTAGCGGACCAGGCCGCCCGGAACGGGGAAGTACGTGGCGTCGTGCCCGGAGCGCAGGTCCGTCAGGTCGGCACGGCCGAACTCGCGGGCCAGGCCGAGCGCGTTGTCGCCATGCTGCTGGAGGCTGGCCCGGTCCATCGCGGCCGGGGTGTCCAGCGGGGTGTGGTAGATCGCCCCGCCGTCGATGTACGCCGAGTTCAGCCCGACGAACCCCGCCCGGTCGAGGAACGCGGTGAAGTCGGTGTCGTTGGGCAGCGCCCGGTAGATCTCCACCGCGAACGAGGTGCCGACGGGGTGTGGGGCGGCCCGGCCGAAGACGTCCACCAGCTTCGCGTTGTCCCGGGACGTCTCGAACATGATCACCGGGCCGGTGGAGCCGCGCGCCTCCAGGTTGAGCACCACCCCGCCGTCGGCGGCGAGCGGATGGTCCGCCGCGAACGCGGACGCCCCGCACAGGCACGCCTCCTCGGCGTCGGTGAGCACGAAGACCACGTCGTTGCGGGGGCGGGGACCGGCGGTCAGCGCCCGCGCCACCTCCAGGATCGTGGAGGTGCCGGCCGCGTCGTCGTTGCCGCCCGGCCCCGACTGCACCGAGTCGTAGTGGGCGACCAGGAACACCTTCCCGGTCGGGGCGGTGCCGGGCAGCCGGGCGACGACGTTGCGGACCCTGGCCAGGGTCGCCCCGGCGGCGGCCCCGCTGAGCTGGCCGGCCTCCTCGGCGACGGTGTCCTGCACCGTGGTCTCCAGGCCGAGGCCGCGCAGCACGCTCTCCACGTGCGCGCGGACCTGGTCGTTGGCCGGGCTGCCGGCCGGGTGCGGCCGGGCCGCGATGGCCTGCACGTTCTGGTACGCCCGCCCGGCGCTGAACGAGTCGGCCGGGGCGTCGGCCGGGGCCGGGTCGGGGGTGTCCAGGTCGTACGCGACGGTGCCGCCGACCGCGAGCAGGGCGGCGAGCGCGGCCAGGGCGGCGAGCGACCGGCGGCGGGGCCGGGTCAGCGCCCGGTCTGCGGCGCGGATGGGGGGCGGTGCGCCCACGGGGTCTCCTCGGGGGTGGGGCCAGGGTGGGCACCATCCTGCACCGCCGGGGCCCGCAGCGGGACCGCCCGTCGGGCCACTTGTTCCCTCTGCCCGCCCGGTTCGTGACGGAGGGCATGCCGCCCGTGCCGGGCCCGTCGTGTTGTGTGCGACCGTTGTCTAATACAGGATCAGCAGGGCACTCGGAAGGAGCCCGACATCACCAGCGATCTTCCGCGTCTCGCGGCGGTGACCCGGCCGCACCGGGGGCCCGGCCACGCCGGTCCCTCCGTCGTGCCGTACCCGCACGGCGGCCTCGGTCGGCATCCCAACCTGCCGCCCGGCGAACGACTGCGGGTGCTGCTGGTCGAGGACGACGAGGGCGACGCCTTCCTGGTCGGCGAGTTGCTCGCCGAGACCAACTCGATGATCGAGCTGTCGATCGCCAGCAGCCTGAGCGAGGCCCGGAAGCGGGTGATGGGCGTGGACTGCGTCCTGCTCGACCTCGGCCTGCCCGACGCCCAGGGGCTGGACGGGCTGCGCCAGGTGCTGGACATGTCCAGCGGTGCCGCAGTGTGTGTGCTGACCGGCCGCTCCGACGAGCACCTGGGCATCGTCGCGGTCGCCGAGGGCGCACAGGACTACCTGGTCAAGGGCCAGGTCGACGGCGTGCTGCTGACCCGGGCGCTGCGCTACGCCGTGGAACGCAAACGGGCCGACGTGAACGCCCGGCGGCTGCGCGAGGTGGAGCTGCGCCAAGCCGAATCGGCCCGGCTGGAGCGGGGCCTGCTGCCCCAGCCGCTGATGTCGACCGACCAGATCGCGGTGCACACCTTCTACCGGCCCGGCCGGCACGCGGCGCTGATCGGCGGCGACTTCTACGACGTGGTGCAGACCCGGCCGGACCGGGTCGACTTCATCGTCGGCGACGTCTGCGGGCACGGGGTGGACGAGGCGGCCCTCGGGGTGGAGCTCCGGGTCGCCTGGCGGGCCCTGGTGCTGGCCGGGGTGCCCGACGACGAGGTGCTGCCCGCCCTGGAACAGGTGCTGATGAGCGAGCGCCGACTTCAGGAGATCTTCGCCACGGTGGCCACCGCCCGGCTCGACCTGGCCCGCAACGCCGCCACCGTGCGGCTCGCGGGGCATCCGCCGCCGCTGCTGCTGTCCGGGGGTAAGGTCGCGCCGGTGCCGGCGCCCGGTGGCCTGCTGCTCGGCGTCCGACCGCGCCGGCCCATAGCCTTCGACCTGGAGTTCGACACCGATGACTGGTCCCTGCTGATGTACACCGACGGCCTGATCGAGGGCCGGGTGGGCGCTGGCGACGAGCGCCTCGACGTCGCCGGCCTGACCGCCCTGCTCGGCGAGCCGGACAGTCTCACCGTGCCGCTGGCCGGGCTGCCGGCCTGGCTGGTGGGGCGGGCGGAGCAGATCAACGGGGGGCCGCTCGCCGACGACGTCGCCATGCTCCTGCTCACCCGGGGCGGTGGCCGGTGACGGCGCGGCAGGCGAGCTGGACGCTGCACCGTCGAGTCGTCGCGCTGCTCACCGTGGTCGGCGTGCTGCTCGGCGTCTCCGTCGCGGTGGAGATCGCGGTCGCGGCGAAGAACCGGGAGCACATCCGCACGGTGCTCGACCGCACCGGCCCGCTGCGCGCCCAGTCCCAGGAACTGTTCAGCGTGCTGGTCGACCAGGAGACCGCGGTGCGCGGCTACGCGGTCACCGAGGACCGCCGTGACCTCGAACCGTACGTTGATGGTGGCCAGCGGGAACAGCAGCTCTACCGGTCCATGGACATGCTGATCGGCGGTTACCCGGCCCTTGCCCGGCAGCTCGACACGGTCAAGGTCGAGGCCGCCGACTGGCGGGCCGTGGTCGCCGAGCCGGTCATCAGCGCCACAGAGCGGGACGGCCGGGCGGCCGGGCAGGCGTTGATCACCGATCAGACCCGGCAGCGCTTCGACAAGATTCGCACCTCGGTCGCCGAGCTCCAGCAGGGCATCCTCGATGAGCGGGAGAAGGGCGCGGACGCCATCTACCGCACCAGCTCGATCCTGGTGGTGCTGTTGGTCGCGGCGGCGCTGGTGGTGGTCGCGGCCGGGGTGGTGCTGCTGAACTCGCTGAACCGGATGGTGGTCCGGCCGCTGACCAGCCTCGCCGAGCAGGTCCGCGAGGTGGCCGAGGGCGACTACCAGCACCACATCGCCGGCTCGGGCCCCCCGGAGTTCCAGCAGCTCGCGGGCGACGTGGACGCGATGCGCCAGAAGATCGCCAAGGACCTGGCGGAGGTGCGCGAGGCCCGGCAGAGCATCGAGTGGGTCAACAGCCAGCTCCAGAAGCAGGCCGAGGAGCTGGTCCGCTCCAACCGGGACCTGGAGCAGTTCGCGTACGTCGCGTCGCACGACCTGCAGGAGCCGCTGCGCAAGGTGGCCAGCTTCTGCCAGCTCCTCCAGCGCCGGTACGCGGGGCAGCTCGACGAGCGGGCCGACCAGTACATCGCGTTCGCCGTGGACGGCGCGCAGCGGATGCAGCGCCTGATCAACGACCTGTTGGCGTTCTCCCGGATCGGCCGGCTCACCACCGGCTTCACCGAGGTCGACCTGAACAAGGTGATGGGCGACGTGGCCGGGCAGACCGAGGCCGCCCGGCAGTACGCCGACGCCGAGCTGACCTGGGGTGAGCTGCCCACGATCCGCGGCGAGGAGCCGCTGCTGACCAACCTGCTGGCCAACCTGGTCAGCAACTCGATCAAGTTCCGCCGCCCGGACGTGCCGCCGAAGGTGCACGTCTCCGCGCGGCTGGTCGAGGACGAGTGGGAGATCTGCTGCCAGGACAACGGCATCGGGATCGAGCCGGAGTTCGCCGACAAGATCTTCGTGATCTTCCAGCGGCTGCACTCCAAGGACGCGTACCCGGGCACCGGCATCGGCCTGGCGATCGTCAAGAAGATCGCCGAGTACCACGGCGGCCGGGTCTGGGTGGACACCGACACCGCCGAGGGCACCGCGATCCGGTTCACCCTGCCGGCCCTGCCCGAGGACGTGGAGGCGGCGCGGGCGGCCGAGCAGCAGGCCGCCGAGGGCCCGGCCGAGGAGGCGGCGGACGCCGGGGAGCCGGCCGCCGCCGCGGACCCGGCAGTCGAGGACGCGGCCGGGGTGGAGCCGCCCCGCCAGGGCGGGGCGGGGGCGGAGAGGGCCGACGAGGCCCCGCAGAGCGACAGCACAGGTGGCGTTAAGGAGACGGTGACATGACCGCGCCAGCGGACGGCAAGAGCCCGATCGAGGTCCTGCTGGTCGAGGACGACCCGGGTGACGTGCTGATGACCCAGGAGGCGTTCGAGGAGCACAAGCTGCGCAACCGGCTGACCGTCGTCTCCGACGGCGACGAGGCGCTGGCCTACCTGCGGCGGGAGGGTCAGTTCGCGGACGCCGTCGCGCCGGACCTGATCCTGCTCGACCTCAACCTGCCCCGCCGCGACGGCCGGGAGGTGCTGGAGGAGATCAAGCAGGACGAGCAGCTCTGCCGCATCCCGGTGGTGGTGCTGACCACGTCCCAGGCCGACGAGGACATCCTGCGCAGCTACCAGCTGCACGCGAACGCGTACGTCACCAAGCCGGTGGACTTCGAGCAGTTCATCTCGGTGGTCCGGCAGATCGACGAGTTCTTCGTCAGCGTGGTGAAGTTGCCGCCGCGTGGCTGACACCCTGCTGGACGACGTCGCGGAGCTGCTGCACCGGGCCGCGGCGGACGTCGTACTGCCGATGTTCGGGAAGCTGGACGTCGCCGACGTCGCCGAGAAGGCGCCCGGCGAGCTGGTCACCGTCGCCGACCAACGGGCCGAGGAGCTGATCAGCGCCGGGCTGCGCCGGCTGCGCCCCGGCTCGCTGGTGGTCGGCGAGGAGGCCGCGGCCGAGGACCCGGGCCTGCTGGATCACCTGCGCGACGACGGGGACGTCTGGCTGGTCGACCCGATCGACGGAACCTCGAACTTCGCCGCCGGGAAGCGGCCGTTCGCCCTGATGGTGGCGCTGCTGACCGATGGGGCGCCGGTCGCCTCGTGGGTGCTCGACCCGCTGGCGGAGACGCTGGCCGTCGCCCGGGCGGGCGAGGGGACCCTCGTGAACGGCGGCCCGGTGCGTACCGCCGAGGAGGTGCCGCCGTTCGGCAGCCTGCGCGGTACCGCGATGACCCGGTTCCTGCCGCCGGAAACCCGGCGGCGCGCCGAGGCCGGCGGGGAGCGGATCGGCGAGCTGCTGGCCGGCCAGCACTGCGCCGGCCGGGAGTATCTCGACCTGCTCGTCGGCTCCCAGCAGTTCGTGCTCTTCTGGCGCACCCTGCCCTGGGACCACGCCCCGGGGGTGCTGCTGGTCCGCCAGGCCGGCGGGGTGGCCCGCCGGTTCGACGGCAGCGAGTACCACCCGGCCGAAGAGGGCCGGGGCCTGCTGGTCGCCGCGAACGAGCGGGTGTGGGCCGAGACCCGCGACGCCCTTGAGCTGGCCTGACCGATCCGCTGCGCGACCGGTCGGCAACCCTGCGCCGACATCGGTTTCGGGCGATGTCACGGGCCGGGCTGCGGGCCGCCGGTCCGGTATCCTGACCGGCGGTCTCCGCCCCGCAGGCCGCCACCCGGCGCCGGTGGAGGACGCCGCCGCGCCGAGGACGACCGGGCCCGGCGGTCGAGGGAAGGGACGCTGCCCGTGCCCAGTACCAGCCTCATCCGGCGTCGCGGCACCGGGCCGCTGAGCGTGCCGCCCGGCCGTCGCGGCACCGGGCCGCTGACCGTGCTGCTGGTCGCCGTCGCGCTGCTGCTCGGCGTCGGCGCGGTGCCCGCCTCGGCCGAGCCGAACGAGGGCGGGACGAAGCAGCTACGCGACGCGCTGGAGGCCGCCGCCAAGGGGCACATCGAGGCCAAGGCGAAGCTGGACAACTCCAAGCGTCGGCAGCTGTTGCTGGCCGGCCAGCTCAAGGCGGTCGAGACCCGGCTGGTGGAGCTGACCGCACAGGTCGGCGAGGTGGCCGTGCATTCGTACCGGCTGGGGCGGGTGAGCGCCCCGGCGCTGCTGCTGCAGAGCGCGTCGCCGGAGTCGTTCCTGCGTCGCGCCGCCGAGCTGGACGTGATGGCCCAGCGCGACAGCCGCCGGCTGCGCGACCTGGCCCAGGCCCGGGACGAGGCGACCCGCGCCAAGATCGGCATCGACACCGAGGTCCGTGAGCAGAAGAAGCAACTCGCCGCGATCGAGAAGAAGAAGCGGGAGGCCGAGAAGGCACTCGCGACGGTCAGCTCCGGCAGCGGCGCCGGGTTCAGCGGCGGCTCCTCCTCGGCCAGGCCGGCCCCGCGCAACTCCGACGGGTCCTGGCCCTCGGAGTCCTGCTCGGTCAACGACCCGACGACCTCCGGCTGCATCACCCCGCGCACCCTGCACGCCATGCAACAGGCCAAGGCCGCCGGCTACAAGCGGTACGTCTCCTGCTTCCGCGGCGGCGGCGGCGGCGAGCACCCCAAGGGGCGGGCCTGTGACTTCTCCGCCGCCACCAGCGGCTTCAAGGACGAGACGGCCAGCGGCGGGGACAAGGCGTACGGCGACAGCCTGGCCAACTACTACAAGAACAACGCCAGCCGGCTCGGGGTGCTCTACGTGATCTGGTACCGGCAGATCTGGATGCCGAACACCGGGTGGCGGGCGTACAGCGGCAGCGGCAGCCCCGCCGCCGACCACACGAACCATGTTCATCTCTCGATGTACTGACCCGAAATGCCAGGTCCGCTGCGTACCATCGCGACGGTGAGCAGCTCATCCTCCGACGTCGCGGTGGACTCGGCGCGGCCCGCGCCGCCCGCCGGCCGCGCCCTGCCCAACGGTCTCGCCGCGTTCCTGGTCTTCCTCTCCAGCGGCGCGGTGCTGGTGCTGGAGACCGTCTCGCTGCGCCTGGTCGGCCCGTACGTGGGGGTCACCCTCCAGGTCACCAGCTCCGTCATCGGCATCGCGCTGGCCGCGATCGCGTACGGGGCGTGGACCGGCGGCTGGCTGGCCGACCGGCGGGACCCGCGCACCCTGATCGCCCCGGCGCTGGTGCTCGCCGGCATCGCCACCGCGATCACCCTCCCGGTCGTCCGGTACGCCGGCGAGCTGCTGCGCGGCGGGGCGGCCAGCGCCGTCCTGCTGCTCACCGCGCTCGCCGTGTTCGTGCCGGCGGCGCTGCTCTCGGCGGTCACCCCGCTGGTGGTCAAGCTCCAGCTCGCCGACCTGCGGCGCACCGGTCAGGTGGTCGGCCGGCTCTCCGGCATCGGCACCCTCGGCGGCATCACGGCCACCCTGTCGACCGGGTTCGTGCTGGTGGCCGCGCTGCCGAGCACCGCGATCGTGCTCGCCCTGGCGGTGCTGCTCGGCGTGACCGGGCTGGGCCTGGGGGCGCACCTGCACCGGCTGGGGCGTGCCGGGCTGCCCGGTCCAGGCCGGGCGAAGGTCGCGGCGGCGGTGCTGGGGCTGGTCGGGGCGGGGCTGACCACGGTCGCCCCGAACCCGTGCGACGTGGAGACGGCGTATCACTGCGCGTCGGTACAGACCGATCCGGATCGCCCGTCCGGGCGGACGCTGCTGCTCAACTCCGCCCAGCACTCGTACGTCGACCTGAACGACCCGACCCATCTGAAGTACGCGTACACGCAGTGGATCGGCGCGGCGGCCGACGTGGCCGCGCCGGCCGGGCAGCGGCTCGACGCCCTGCACCTGGGCGGCGGCGGGTTCACCGTGCCGCGCTACCTGAGTGCCACCCGGCCCGGCACCGGCAACCTGGTCTTCGAGATCGACGGCGGCCTGGTCGAGCTGGACCGCGAGAAGCTCGGCGTACGCCCCGGCCCGGACCTGCGCACCGAGATCGGCGACGCCCGGGTGCTGGTCGGCCGGGAGGCCGCCGACAGCCGTGACCTAGTGGTCGGCGACGCCTTCGGGCACCTCGTGGTGCCCTGGCACCTGGCCACCCGGGAGATGGCCGACGAGGTCAACCGGGTGCTGCGCCCGGGCGGGATCTACGTGCAGAACGTCATCGACTACCCGCCCGGCCGGTTCGTCCGCAGCGAGCTGGCCACCGTCGCCGCCGCGTTCCGGCACGTCGCCCTGGTCGCCCCGCCCGACGCGGTCGCCGGGCTGGTGGGGTCCAACTTCCTCATCGTCGCCTCCGACGCGCCGCTGCCGCTGGCCCCGCTGCAACAGCGGGTGTCCGGGCTGCCCGAGCCGGCGGGCGTGCTCTCCGGCGAGGTGCTGGACGCGTTCGTCGGCGACGCGCTGGTACTCACAGACGACTACGCCCCGGTGGACCAACTGCTCGCGACCGCCTGATCGGGTGATTAGTCGACCGATTCTGGCCGCCGGGGGTTAGGAATGGCCAGGTCGGGCAAAAACTCCGACCATGGGTGGAGCGGTCCGTAACGGCGCACAGCTGCTCGGTGAGCGATACCGGCTGATCGAGCAGCTCGGCGCGGGCGGCATGTCCGTCGTGTGGCGGGGGTACGACGAGGTGCTGGGCCGGCAGGTGGCGGTGAAGGTGCTCGCCTCCCGGCTGGCCAGCGACCGGGCGTTCCGGCACCGGATCCGGATCGAGGCGCAGGCCGCCGCGCGGCTCTGCCACCCCAACATCACGGGAGTCTACGACTACGGCGAGTCCGAGCAGGTCGGGCTGACCGTGCCGTACGTCGTCATGGAGCTGATCGACGGCGGCCCGCTGAGCGCCCGGCTCGGCCGGGGCGGGACGCTGCCCTGGCGGGAGGCGGTGACGATCGGCGCGGAGGTCTCCTCGGCGCTGGCCACCGCGCACGCCCGGGGCGTGGTGCACCGGGACGTGACCCCGGGCAACGTCATGCTCACCCCGACCGGGGTGAAGGTGGTCGACTTCGGCATCTCGGCGCTGGCCGGGGAGAGCGAGAAGGGGCCGGACGGCACCCTGCTCGGCACCCCCGCGTACCTGGCGCCGGAGCGGCTGGACAACGGCCAGGTCTCCCCGGCCACCGACGTGTACGCCGTCGGCCTGCTGCTGTACCGGATGCTCACCGGCCGGCTGCCCTGGCAGGCGAGCACCACCACCCAGATGCTCCGCGCGCACCTGTACGCCGAACCGGAGCCGATGCCCGAGGTGCCCGGCCTGCCCGACGAGGTGGCCGAGCTGGTGCGCCGCTGCCTGGCCAAGAGCCCCGCGGACCGCCCGGCCACCGCCGAGGTGGCCCGCACGCTCGCCGAGGCGGCCGGGATGCTGGCCGCGGTGCCCGTGTCGCCGGCCCCCGGGTCGGCCGACGGGACGCAGCTCGACCCGGCCGTGCTGGCCAACGCCGGCACCACGATCCTGCCCTGGTCGACCGACACCGACGCGCTGCCGTTCTCCGGGCGTACCCGCAGCCGCCGGGCCGCCACCCGGCGGCGCAGGGTCGAGGCGGGGGTGGCGGCGGCGGGCCTGGTCGCGGTGACCGCGACGATCTGGGGAGTGACCTCCCGCAGCCCGGCCAGCGGCGGCGTGGACCAGCCCACCGAGGCCCGGATGGGGCTGACCGGGCAGCCCCCATGCGCCGTCGACTACGCGCTGCGCAAGGACTCCGGCAAGGACTTCTCGGCCGAGCTGACCCTGACCAACAGCGGCGACCGCGAGCTGCGCGACTGGACGATGAGCTTCACCTTCCCCGGCCAGCAGACGGTGACGAAGGCCGACCCGGCCGTCCGGCAGCAGGGCCGCACCGTCGAGGTCCGGCCCGCCGCGACGCAGGCCGCGCTGGCCCCCGGCGCGGCCCGCAAGATCGCCCTCACCGGCCGGTACACCGGCGCGAACCCCCTGCCGGTGGAGTTCCGCCTCGGGGACACCGCCTGCCGGGTGCAGGTCTCCGGGGTGGCCGGGTCGCTGCCGACCACCGTGCCGACCACCAAGACCCCGGCGAAGCTCACCAAGCAGAAGGCGACGGTCGCGAAGGCCGGCTCGGGGTCTTCGGGCTCCTCGGCCGGGGGCGGCTCCGGTGGCGGATCCAAGGCCAAGGCCGAGAAGCCCGCGAAGCCCGCGAAGCCCGCCAAACCCGGCAAGGCCAAGGGGGCGGACAAGGGAAAAGGGCAGTGACCACGGGGAAGGGGGCCGGTAAGGGCAAGGGCAAGTGATCGTCAGGTCAGTGAGGCGAAGCGCTGCACCTGGGCGATGCTCCCCTCCACGACCAGCACGCTGCCTGCGGTGAGCACGGTGGCCGGGTCCGCGTACCGGAACCGCTCACCGGGCAGCTTCGCGCCGACCACCATCACCCCGTAGCGGTCCGCCGGGGCCAGCTCGCGCAGTGGCCGCCCGACCAGGGTGTCCGGCACCCGGACCTTGGCGATGGCGAAGTCGTCGCCGAACTCGATGAAGTCCAGCATCTTGCTGACGATGAGGTGCGCCACCCGCTCACCGGTCTCCGCCTCCGGGAAGATCACGTGATGGGCGCCGACCGAGGCGAGGATCTTGGCGTGCTTGTCCGAGGTCGCCCGGGCCCAGATCTGCGGCACGCCCAGCTCGGTCAGCGCGAGGACGGTCAGCACGCTGGCCTCCACCGAGGCGCCGATCGCCACCACCACCCGCCGGAAGTTGGTCACCCCTAGCTGGCGCAGCGCCCCCTCCTCGGTGGCGTCCGCCTCCACCACCCGGTCCAGGTACTGGGACCACCTCTGCACCTGACCGGCACCGCGGTCGATGGCGAGCACGTCGTGGTCGAGCTGGGTCAGCGACGTGGCCAGGTGGCAGCCGAACCGCCCGAGCCCGATCACCGCGATACCTCTGTCGTCCGTGTTCCTAACCGACAATGGGTTGCTCCTCCGGGTAGCGGTACAGGCGCCGTCGGGTGTTCAACGCGATCGCGGACCCGAGGGTGAGCGGGCCGACCCGACCGACGTACATCAGCAGGGTCAGGACGAGCTGCCCCGGGTCGGCGACGGTCGATGCGACGCCCGTGGACAGGCCGGTGGTGCTGAACGCCGACGTCACCTCCAGCAGCGCCCGGTGGTAGGGCAGTCCCTCTGTCAGCAGCAGCAGGACGACCGTGCCGCCGACCACGAGCGCGACGCTGAGCAGCGCCACGGTCAGCGCCTGCCGCAGGCTCGCCGTGGACACCCGGCGGTGGCCCACCGTGACGTCCGGCTCACCGCGCAGCTCGGCCCAGATGGCGAAGCCGAGCAGGAAGAACGTGGAGACCTTGATCCCGCCGGCGGTGCTGGCGCTGCCGCCGCCGATGAACATCAGAGCGATCAGCAGCGGAACGCTCTCCTCGTCCAGGCCCGCGGTGTCGAGGGTGGCGAACCCGCCGGTGCGGAGCATCGCGTCCTGGGTGAAGACGGCCAGCACCTTGCCGGGTACGTCGTACGTGCCGATGGTGCGCGGGTCGGACCACTCGGCCGCCAGCAGGCCGACGAAGCCGACCGCCAGCAGCACCGCGCTGCCCCAGACGGTGAGCTTGGTGGCGATCGCCCAGTGACCCGGGCGGCGCCACTGGCGGGTCGCCTCGAACAGCGCGGGGAAGCCCAGCCCGCCGACGATCGTGCCGAGCGCGATCGGCAGGCAGATCCATGGGTCCCGGGCGAAACCGATCAGGCTGTCGGAGAAGAGCGCGAACCCGCCGTTGTTGAACCCCTGCACGGCGTGGAAGAGGCCGTACCAGAGCGCCCGGCCGGGCGGGTAGTCGTAGCCGAGCCAGAACCGGCCGGCGAGGACGGCGGTCATCACCGCCTCGCAGGCGCCGACGGTGGCGGCGATGCGCAGCAGCAGCCGGCGTACGTCGCCGACGCCGAACTCCGCGGTCTCGGCCTGCACCAGCAGCCGGTTACGCAGCCCGAGCTGCCGGGCGACCACCAGGATCACCAGGGTCGCGCCGGTCAGGATGCCGAGCCCGCCGACCTGGGTCAGCACGGTGATCATCACCAACCCGAACCCGTTCCAGTAGTCCGGGGTGTCGACCACGGTCAGGCCGGTGACGGAGACCGCCGAGGCGGAGGTGAAGAGCGCCGTGGTGAACGGGGTGTAGCGGGCTTCGCTGGTCGCGGCCGGCAGCATCAGCAACCCGGTGCCGAGCAGGATCACCGCCAGGAACCCGAACGGCACCAACCGGACGGGATGACGGAGAAACCGGCGCACCAGCCAATCCTCCGTTTACGGCCCGTCGTCGGTGCCGAAACGGGCCAACTGCCGGCCGAGCGCCGCAGCGGCTGGCGGTACAGGCACCGGCCCCTGCACATCCCGCTTCATAACGCTGTTCTGCTCAGATCCGAAGCGGTCCGCGATTCTCCGCACAGCCTGCGGGCGATGGAAGGACTGATACGACACCCACCTACGGAACCTGAAGGGACAGCGGTGATGGCGAAAACTGGCAGACGTACGTGCCCACGCCAACCTCGACGAAGTCAAGGTCGCCGAGCACCGCGACCGCATGAACAGTGAGATCCGCCCGCCCGCCTGGCTGAGGTGCGGCAGCGCCAGACCCAGGTCGCTGAACGTCGCGCTGGCTAGGGTCCCCCCCACACATGGACCCCGGGCCCGCATACCGCTCGCCACGACCGCACCCCGCCACCCCGCCACCCCGCCACGACCGCACCCCGCCGCCCCGCCGCCCCGCCCGCCCGGAGATCTTGGAAGGAAACGGCCCCTCCAGGGGCCGTTTCCTTCCAAGATCTCCGGGGATCCTGAAGAATGGAACGGAGTTCCCGAAATTGGACGGTTCGCCGGTGGGGGTCGGCAGGGTTGGGGCGGGCCGGCGGTGGGGCGGCGGTGGGGCGGGGCTCGCGAGGCGCGGGGCAGAATGGGCAGCCAGACTGCCGCCGCAGCGGGGCGCGACCGGATCGAGCGGCCCGGCCGGGACCGGCGACGGCGGGACCGGCGGGCGACTCCTCGGCGGCCGCACCTGGGATGAGATGCCGGCACCCCGCTCGCTCGTGACGGGGGAGCCGTGCGGAGGCGACTTCTCCTCCACTGCGGACGTCGAAGCAGTGTCTTTCAGGCGTTTCCGGTTCCGAGTCGGTTCGGCGTCAGCCTGAAGCGGGTGCGCGGGCTACAAGGCGGACTGGCCGGGACGGTCGGCGACATAGGTCCCGCGACCGGACTGCCCAATGATGAGGTTGCGGTCGTGCAACAGCGAGAGCGCACGGTAGACCGTGCCGGTGCTGACGTCGTGGATCTTTGCCAGCTCGCTGGTCGAGGGCAGCTTGTCGCCCGGCTTGAGTTCACCGGTTCGGATCTTGTCGGCGATCTCGTCGACGATGCGGCGGAATGACGGCTGTGCTGTGGGCATGGTGAGGACTCCGGTCGGTTCGGCAGTCCGATCATGCCCGACCTGCACTAGCAACTGCAATAAGTGCTGGCGACACGACTCTTCGGAGTCGACTTGCTGTAGCTGCTGTAGTAGGTTTCTGGCTGTCCGGCTCCGGTTGGTTCGGCAAACCCCGGGGCGGACGCCCAGGTTGGCTCCGGGGTCGTACCGCCGAGGAGGGCTGCGGTCGCGGGGCCGGCGGTCCGGTCCGCATCCCCTGTCTGCGGACCGGACCGCCTTCCACCGTGCGGCTCGACGAGAGGAGTGACCGTGCGCAATCTGCTGAATCTGGTCCGGTCCGCAACCAGGAGAAGAGACGTGAACCGGCGGGGCTGGCAGGCCCGGTCGCCGAACGCCGGCTGGTACCGGCCGGAGTCGATCCGACCGTTGACCGCCGGGCAGGTCCGGGACCGGCGGTTCGCCACGGTGCGGCGCGGCCTGGACCCGGCGGAGGTGCACGCGTTCCTCGACCTGGTGGCCGGCGAACTGGCCGCCACCCGCCGCGAGTTGGCTCACACGACCGAGGAGAACGCCCGGATCAAACGCACGCTGCGCAGTTGGCACTCGCGCTTCGCGCCGCCGGCCGGGTCCGGCCCGCGCCGGGACGGTGGCCGGTGGTGAGCCGGGAGCGCTTCGTGGTGCACCTGCCGGTGCTCGCCGCCGACCTCGATGCCGCCCGCGGGTTCGCCCGCGTGATCACCCGGGCGCTCGCCTTCCTGGCCGACGTGGACCGGGCGGAGACGACGGTCTCCGAGGAGGACGCCCAGCACGTACGCCACCGGATCTTCTGCGACCGGCTGCTCGACGGCCGCCGACGCTGCCCGCTGCGGGCGCACCACGACGGCGAGTGCCGCCCGCCTGGCGGGCCGGGCGGTGACACACCCGGGCGGGACGGGCGGTGCCCGCGCCGGTGATCAAGGACTTTGCGTCAGGTCCAGCCCGGATCGTGACCGAAACCTCTTGATCAACGCGGCGGCGGGCGGCGCGGCCGGTGGTTAAGCGGCGGCGGGCAATGCGGGGGTGGGAGGGGGCGCTGGTAGACATGTCGGATGAGTCAGGAGCGGGCGGGGATGCGGGAGCGGGCCGAGGCAGTGCTGCGCCGGCTGGCCGGGGAGCACGCCCGGCTGCGGGAGGACCAGTGGCGGGCCATCGAGGCGCTGGTGATCGACCGGCGTCGGGTGCTCTGCGTGCAGCGCACCGGGTGGGGCAAGTCGGCGGTCTACTTCGTGGCGACCGCGCTGCTGCGGGAGCGCCCCGCCGATGCCGAGGCCCCCGCCAGCACCGATGCCGAGGCCCACGCCGGGCCGACCGTGATCGTGTCGCCGCTCCTGGCGCTCATGCGTAACCAGGTCGAGGCGGCGGCCCGGGCCGGCATCCGGGCCCGCACCATCAACTCCGCCAACCTGGAAGAGTGGGACCAGATCACCGCCGAGATTCACGACGGCACGGTCGACGTCCTGCTGATCAGCCCGGAGCGGCTCAACAACCCGGACTTCCGGGACACCGTGCTGCCGAAGCTGGCCGCGACGACCGGCCTGCTGGTGGTCGACGAGGCGCACTGCGTCTCCGACTGGGGGCACGACTTCCGTCCCGACTACCGGCGGCTGCGCACGTTCCTCAGCAACCTGCCCGAGCGCACGCCGGTGCTCGCCACCACGGCCACCGCCAACGCCCGGGTCACCGCCGACGTCGCCGAACAGCTCGGCACCGAACTGGCCGGCGGGGAGCAGACCGCCGAGCGCCCCGACGTGCTGGTGCTGCGCGGCACCCTGGACCGGGAGTCGCTGCGGCTGGGCGTGCTGGACCTGCCCAGCCCGGCGCACCGGATCGGTTGGCTCGCCGACCACCTGGACCGGCTCCCCGGGTCGGGGATCATCTACACGCTGACCGTGGCGGCGGCTGGCGAGACGGCGGAGTTCCTCCGCTCGCGGGGATACCCGGTGGCCTCGTACACGGGGCAGACCGAGGACGCCGACCGGCGGGCCGCCGAGCAGGACCTGCTCGACAACAAGATCAAGGCGCTCGTCGCCACGAGCGCGCTGGGCATGGGCTTCGACAAGCCCGACCTCGGCTTCGTGGTGCACCTCGGCGCCCCGCCGTCGCCGATCGCCTACTACCAGCAGGTCGGCCGCGCCGGCCGCGCCGTCGAGCACGCCGAGGTGCTGCTGCTGCCCGGCGTCGAGGATGCCGCCATCTGGCGGTACTTCGCCTCGCTCGCGTTCCCGCCGGAGGAACAGGTCCGGGCCGTGCTGGCCGCCCTGCACACCGACCGCCCGTTGTCCACGCAGGCCCTGGAGCCGGTCGTCGACCTGCGCCGGGCCCGCCTGGAGCTGATGCTCAAGGTGCTCGACGTGGACGGCGCGGTGCGCCGGGTGCGCGGCGGCTGGCTCGCCACCGGGGAGCCCTGGGCCTACGACGAGGCCCGGTTGCGCCGCGTCGCCCAGGCCCGCACCGCCGAGCAGCAGGCCATGCGCGAGTACGCGACCACACCCGGCTGCCGGATGCGGTACCTGCGCGAGTGCCTGGACGACGTCGGGGCGGGCGACTGCGGCCGGTGCGACCGGTGCGCGGGGCCGCTGTTCACGCCCGAGGTGTCCGGGCCGGCGCAGGGCGCCGCGCAGGCGTACCTCGGGCGGCCCGGGGTGGAGATCGCGCCGAAGAAGCTGTGGCCGACCGGGCTGGACGCGGTGGGCGTACCGCTGAAGGGCCGGATTCCCCCGGCGGAGCAGGCGCTGCCGGGGCGGGCCGTGGGGCGGCTGTCCGACCTGGGCTGGGGCGGTCGGCTGCGCGAGCTGGTCGGGCCCGACGCGGCGGACGGGCCGGTCCCCGACGACGTGGCCGGCGCGGTGGTCGAGGTGTTGAAGGCGTGGGCGCACGGCGACGACCCGTGGCCGCGCCGCCCGGTCGGCGTGGTCGCGGTCGGCTCCCGGCGGCGGCCCGCGCTGGTCGGCTCGCTCGCCGAGCGGATCGCCGCGGTGGGCCGGCTGCCGCTGCTCGGCCAGGTGGTCCCCGCCGGGTCCGCCGGCCCGGACGGGCCGCGCGGCAACAGCGCCCAGCGGGTACGCGTCCTGCACGACGCTTTCGCGGTGCCGGACGAACTGGCCGGCGTGCTCGCCGGGCTGGACGGCCCGGTGCTGCTCGTCGACGACCTGGTGGACACGGGCTGGACCCTGACCATGGTGACCCGGCTGCTGCGCCGGGCCGGCGCGCCCGACGTGCTGCCCCTCGCCCTGGCCGTCGCCGGCTGACGGAAGCGTGACCCTTGGCTGCCGCTGGGCGGCTGACGGAAGCGTGACCCCTGGCTGCCGCTGGGCGGCGCTGCTCGGTTCCTGGCCGGGCCGGCGGACGCGCTCGGTCCCTGGTCCCTGGCCGTCGCCGGCCGGCGCTGCTCGGGTCCCGGCCGGCGGCCCTCGGGCGGAGGCGGCGGGGTTCCCGCGTCGGGAGGCAGCCAGGGCGGCGACCCGGATGCGATCGGGACGGAAAGTTCCCTGGCGGGGCGGATTGCGACCGGTGCCACGCCGCGCGGTCGTTGGCCGGCCGGTGGGGGACCCGGCGGTACCGTGGGGCCATGACCGATCAGCGACCAGGCCCGGCCGAGGTGCCCGCGTCGCCGGTCTCAGCGGCCGGGGGCGGCGTGCCGAATGCGGCCGGGGGCGGCGTGCCGGAGGCGCCCGGGGGCGGCGTGCCGGAGGCGGCCGGGGCGCTGGTGGACCGGGGCACGCTGCGGCTTGCGCTGGTGGTGGGCGGGCTGATCCTCGCGGTGCTGCTCGGCTTCGGACTCGGGCGGCTCAATCCGGCGCCCGCCGACGCGACCGGGCGGACCTCGACGGCCGCCACGGATCACCCCCACTCGCCCGGCACCGGGGCCCACGAACACGGCACCGACACCGACACCGGCGGAGCGACCGAGGTCGGCGGCCTCGCGGTCGGCTCCGGTGGCTGGACCCTGACCCCGCTGTCCGCCGGCCTCGCCGCCGGGCGGCCGGGCGAGTTCCGGTTCCAGGTCCGGGACGTCCAGGGCCGGCCGGTGACCCGTTTCGCGGTCGTGCACGACAAGCCGATGCACCTGATCGTGGTACGCCGGGACCTCAGCGGCTACCAGCACCTGCACCCGACGATGGGTGCCGACGGCACCTGGTCGGTCCCGCTGACCCTGCCGCAGGCCGGGGCGTGGCGGGTGTACGCGGACTTCACCCTCGTCACCGACGACGGCGGGCAGAGCGCCCGCGTCCTCGGCGTCGACCTCGCCGTCCCCGGCGACCACACGCCCCGGCCGTTGCCCGAGCCGACCCGCACCGCCACCGTGGACGAGTTCACGGTGAGCTGGTCCGGTGAGCCCCGGATCGGCGCGACCCGGCCGCTCCGGTTCGTGGTCCGTGCCGGTGACGCCACCCCGACGCTGGAGCGCTACCTGGGCGCGTACGGGCATCTGGTGGCCCTGCGCGAGGGGGACCTGGGCTACCTGCACGTGCACCCGGAGTCGGGGCCGGCCGCGGACGGGGTCACCTTCCAGCTGGCCGTGCCGGGGCCGGGGCGTTACCGCCTGTACTTCGACTTCCAGGTGGCCGGCGAGGTGCGGACCGCCGAGTTCACCCTCACGGCGCCCTGACCGTCGGCGTCACCCCGGGCAGCCGGCGCGACCGACGAACCGCCTTCGCGTGCCGCTCGACCGGCGCGACCGACGCCGCCCTCAGGGGCGCCGCTCGACCGATGACCGCCCTCAGGGGCGCCGCTCGACCGATGACCGGCTTAGTGGTGCCGATCAACCGGCGCGGCGGACGGGACGGCGGGCCAGGTAACGCAGCAGGTCGCGGATGTGGTGCTTCTCCTCGGCCGGCACCGCCGGGTCGGCCAGCCGCTGGAGGATGACCCGCACGTCGGCCTCGACCGGCCCCTCGTCCCCGCGCTGGCGCGGGGCAGGGCCCGCGTCGGGCAGGCCGAGGGCCCGGAAGGCCGCCGCCACAGGCAGGTCGAGGGCCCCGCAGAAGCCGCGTACCTTCGCCAGCTCGGGATAGTCGTGCCAGTCGCCGGCCAGCCAGCGGAAGACGGTGGAACGGCCGACCCCGGTGTGCCCCGCGAGATCGCTGACGGTCCAGCCGCGCTCTTCCCGAGCGTCGTCGATGGCCCGCCGCACGAATCGTGCGAAGGCCATCTGCGGCGAAACCTCTGACGCGGCCATCCCTGCGGGGTCTTCCTTCCCGGCTGGAGCACCGGACGGTGCCCTTTCGAGCGTAGTACCCCCGACGGGGGAAGCAAGCCGCCGCCCGCCCCTTGATCGTCGTCCGCGCCGCCGCCCCCGGATGACCTGCGAAGATCGCTCATGTTCTCTTGGTGGCCGTGCGGGGGCCGGTTTCCGGCGGTCGGCATCGCGACTGTCGGTGCTTGTCGAACGTCAACTAAGCTCGATGCTCGTCCACCTACCGTCCGCGGTCGCCCGTCCCCCACCGGCCGCGTCGATGAGGAGCAGCATGGCCGATCCGAGCCGTCCCCCGCCCTACCGTCCGGGTGCGGTCAGCCTCTTCTTCGTGGCCAAGGCAGGCGTCTTCGCCGCGGGCTTCTGGGTCTGGCTCCTGGTCCTCGTGCTCGGCGGCGACCAGGCCGACGGAGCCCACGTCCTGGCCGCCGCCGGCGCGGTCACCACGACGCTCGTCGGTGTGGTGCTCGGTGCCCGGATGGCGCTGCAACGCAACGCGGCCGTGCGGCACGCCGAGCTCAAGCGGCTGCTGGTCGACATCTCCTGGAACGCGTTCGCCGCCGCCGGCAACGCCGAGACCCCGGGCAAGGTGGTGCCCTTCCCGACGGTGTCGTCCGACGGCGAGCGCCTCGGCCGGGGAACCGGGCACCGGGTGTCGGTGTTCGACCGCAGCTCCACCAACGAACGGACGCCGGACCGGGACGGCAACGGCGAACGTCGCCGCTGACGGGCCGTCGGCGCCCTCGGCCGGGTCAACCCTCCCGGGCGGCGAGCAGCGTCTCCAGGCGCGGGGTGACCTGCCACTGGTCGAGCAGGGCGCGGTACTCCGCCCGCTGTCCGGAGTCGGCCGCGGCACCGACCCGGCGGGCCCGGATCAGCAGGTTGCGGGGGGTGTGCCGGGAGTCGACGAACTCCACCACCTCGGTCCGGTACCCGTGCAGCCGCAACAGTGCGGCCCGCAGCGAGTCGGTCAGCACGTCCGCGAAGCGCTCGCGCAGGATTGCCTGCCGGGTCAGCAGCTCGTACGGGGACGGGGCCGGCCGGGCGCGCAGCTGGGCGGCGAGGTCGTGGTGGCAGCACGGCGCGGCGAGCACCCACCGGGCGTCCCACCGCACGGCGCGGGCCAGCGCCTCGTCGGTGGCGGTGTCGCAGGCGTGCAGCGCCAGCACCAGGTCGGGCGCGGGCTCGACGACCGCGTCGGCGATCGTGCCGGCCACGAAGCTCACCCGGTCGGCCCAGCCCAGCCGCTCGGCCAGCTCGGTGTTGCGCCGCCGCTGGTCCTCCCGCACGTCGACGCCGACCAGCCGCACGTCCAGCCCCCGCTGGGAGAGGTAGCGGTACGCGGCGAAGGTCAGGTACGCGTTGCCGCACCCCAGGTCGACCACCCGCAGCGGGCCGGTGAGGTCGTCCGGCAGGGTGGCGGCCAGCGCCCGCAGGAACGCGTCCACCTGTCGGCGCTTCGCCGCCGAGCCGCCGATCTCGGCGAAGATCTCGTCGCCCGGATCGAGCAGCCACTCCTTGGCCCGGTCATGGCCGCCCGGCTCCGGTGCGGGACGTGTGGCGGCGACCCGGTGCACCTGCGCCTCACCGGACTTGGTCACCCGGAGTTGGAGCGTCACGTCGGCGGTCTCCACGTGCCAGTTGCCGAACGGCTCGGCCAGCAGGGCGTCCACCGCCGCGCCGGCCTCCGTCCCGGGCGCGACGTTGCGGGTGTAGGGGCGGGCCCCGTCGGAGGTGGCGATCTGCAACCGGGGGCCGGCCTTGAGGGCGACCGGGCGCAGTTCGGCGCGGACCATCGAGGGGCGGTGCCCGCGACGGCGGCCGGCGGCGACCGCCCGGGTCAGCGAGGGGTCGAGCAGCAGCGCCCGGACCTCGGTCAGGGCTGCGTCCAGCGGTTGGGGCATCTCTCCATCTTCCTCGTCGCACTACCTGCCCCGTCGAGCGGCCGGCCCCGTCGAAGGGTGGGCCGGCCGGAACGGGACATCCCCCGCTCCGGGCGGGCCGGTGCGGGGGATGTCGACGTCTGGAACGTGGGTCAGTCGGCGGTCGCCTCGGCAGGCGTACCCGTGCCGGAGCCACCCCGACGGCGCCGGCGGCGGCGCGGCTTGCCCGGCTCCCCGTCGGCGGCGGCGGCCGTGGCCGGCTCGGTGCCGGCCGGCTCGACGAAGATCACCGCAGTCGGCTCGCCGGCCACCACCTCGCCGGCCCGGCGGCGACGCCGACGACGCGCGGTCCGGGTGCTCTCCTCGGCGGCCTGGTCGACCGGGGCCTCGGCGGCATCCGGCTCGGCGGCCGGACCGGAACGGCCCTGGCGGCGCTCGCCACGCCCGCGGCCCTCGTCGCGGCCGCGTGCCTCGTCGCGCCCGCGGCCCTCGCCCCGTCGGGAGCCACGGCTGCCACCGGCGCTCTCACCGCGCCGGGGCCGTCCGCCGAGGTCCTCCTCGACCTCGGCCGACAGCCCGGCCCGGGTCCGCTCCGCCGTCGGCAGCGTGCCGGTGATGTCGGGGGAGATGTCCAGGTCGGTGTAGAGGTGCGCCGAGGTGTGGTACGTCTCCGGCGGCTCCGGCATGTCCAGCCCGAGCGTCTTGTCGATGATCCGCCAGCGGGGCATGTCGTCCCAGTCGACGAAGGTCACCGCGACGCCGGTGGCGCCGGCCCGTCCGGTACGACCGATCCGGTGGGTGTAGGTGTCCTGGTCTTCGGGGCAGTCGTAGTTGATGACGTGGGTGACGCCGCTGACGTCCAGCCCTCGGGCGGCCACGTCGGTCGCGACCAGGATGTCGATCTTGCCGGCCCGGAACGCGCGCAGCGCCCGCTCCCGAGCTCCCTGGCCCAGGTCACCGTGTACGGCGGCCACGGCGAAGCCGCGGAAGTCGAGGTCCTCGGCGACCCGGTCGGCGGCCCGCTTGGTGCGGGTGAAGATCATGGTGAGGCCGCGCCCCTCCGCCTGGAGGATCCGAGCCACGATCTCGAGCTTGTTCATCGAGTGGGTGCGGTAGACCAGCTGCTCGGTCTGCGGCGACGGGCCGGTCTCGGCGGTGTGCCCGGCGTGGATCGTCATCGGGCGGCGCAGGAACCGCCGGGACAGGGTGACGATCGGGTCCGGCATGGTGGCCGAGAAGAGCATCGTCTGCCGGTCCTCCGGCAGCATCGCGAGGATCTTCTCGACGTCGTCGAGGAAACCCAGGTCGAGCATGCGGTCGGCCTCGTCGAGGACCAGCGCACGCACCCGGTCGAGCCGCAGGTGCTTCTGCTTCTGCAGGTCCATCAGGCGGCCGGGGGTGCCGACCAGGATCTCCACGCCCTTGCGCAGGGCGTCGATCTGCGGCTCGTACGCCACCCCGCCGTAGATCGGCAGCACCCGGACGCCCCGGGTCCGGCCGGCGGCGGCGAGGTCTTTGGCGACCTGGATGCCCAGCTCGCGGGTGGGGACGACGACCAGCGCCTGCGGCACGCCGTCGCTACCCTCAGCGGGGGCGAAGACCCGCTCCAGCAGCGGCACGCCGAAGCCGAGGGTCTTGCCGGTGCCCGTCGGCGCCTGGCCGATCATGTCGACGCCGCGCAACGCGATCGGGATCGCGTACTCCTGGATGGCGAAGGCGCGGATGATGCCGGCCGCGGCCAGCGCCTCGACGGTTTCCGGCCGAGCGCCGAGCTCGGCGAACGTGGGGGCCTCCGGGCGGACCGGGGCGGTCGGGGCCAGCTCGTGGCCGCCTGTGAGATCGAGAATCTGCTCGCTCATATGGATTTGGGGGTGCCCTCTCGTGGTGCGCCCCTCATGTCCTCAGGGCGCGGTCGGTAGTTGCGCGGGCCACACGGTCGGGGGCGGAAATCGCCGAGCCGGACCGGGCCGCACGCGCGCCGTGGGCAGTACTACGGATCAGACCGAACCTCGGTCAGATCGGCGCCCTCGGCAACTGCTCAATACTACCTGAGCCGCCGCTGCGTCGTCCCTGTTCAGGGGTGTGGCCCGACATTCGGGGGTGCCAAGTGTGACCTGGGCCACAGATTGCCTTCCGCCCGCCCGGTCACCCGGGGCGATTTCGGGCACCCGCAGCCCAGGAAGGGGCGGTCGCGAGCCGAAGGGCTGGCTGGAGGCGGTGACCAAGAAGGCGTACGCGGGCGACGCGGTCAGCGATTTGACGGGCGACGCGGTCAGCGACGACTCCTCCGGGGGATCGCGGGCTATCCCCGGTCGGGCGGGATCGCGGCTCTCCCCGGTCGGGCGGTGTCGCCGCGGCGGACCGGGGCGCGCTCACCGCGCTGGTCGCGCGGGGGAGGCAGGGGCGCTACCACCAGCGGACCGCACGACGGCGTCCGTGGCCGGACCGCACGACGGCGTCCGTGGCGGACGGTGCACGCGTGCCGCACCCCGCCACGGACGCCGGACGGATCAGCGGACGGTGAAGCCGACCGACCGCGGCGACGCCTCGGCGATCTCGACGTAGGCCACCTTGCCGATCGGCACGATGACCCGCCGGCCCTTCTCGTCGGTCAGGGAGAGCGTGCCCTCGCTCTTGGCCATGGCGTCGGTCACGATCTGCTCGATCTCGGCCGGCGACTGCGCGCTCTCCAGAACCAGCTCGCGCGGCGCGTACTGCACGCCGATCTTGACCTCCACGGTGCCTCCTCAACTGGGGCGAAAAAGCCGCCGTGGGAAGGCTATCCGATCTCGCGGCCGGATGTTCAGGCTGACTCACCCTGCAGCGGGAAGCTGGCGATGCCCCGCCAGGACAGCGCGGCCACGAGCGCCTCGGCCTCCGCCTTGGGCACCTGCCGACCATCGGCGAGCCAGAACTGCGCCGCCGTCTCCGCCGCGCCGACCAGCCCCGAGGCGAGCAGTTTGGCGTGCGCCCGACTGACCCCGGTGTCGGAGATGATCGTGTCGGTTATCGCCGCGATGCAGCCCTGCTCCACCCGTTCCACCCGTTGCCGTACGGCCGGGTCGTTGCGCAGGTCGGACTCGAAGACCAGACGGAACGCCTCGCTCTCGTGGTCGATGAAGTCGAAGTAGGCGCGCACCGACGCGCTGACCCGCTCCTTGTTGTCGTTGGTGCCGCGCATGGCGTCGTGCACCTTGGCCAAGATCGCGTCGCAGTGCGTGTCCAGCAGCGCCAGGTAGAGCTCCATCTTGCCTGGGAAGTGCTGGTAGAGCACCGGCTTCGAGACCCCCGCCCGCTCGGCGATGTCGTCCATCGCGGCGGCGTGGTAGCCCTGCGCGACGAACACCTCCTGCGCCGCCGCGAGCAGCTGCTTGCGCCGCGCCGAGCGAGGCAGGCGCGTGGGCCGGCCGGCGGTCTGGGCACCGTTCCCCACAGCCGTCATGGGAACCTCCGAAACTGTTCGTACGAGCCGGCACTTATCGCCCGAACCGGTCGGGGTTTGTGAACCCCTCGCGGAATTGGCCCGCCGCTGTAACTTATCGCCACTGTCACCACACGGTAGCCTCAGCAGGGGCGACCAAGGAGCGCGCGGTGACTGAAACAGGGCAACCCGGTGCCGCCACCCCGGGAGAGCACGGCGACGGGACGGGTCAGCAGGATGACCTGGCCCGTTCCTCCAGCGGATGGGCGCCCCCGGTGACCGGCTGGTCCACCGGCGGCGAGGAGTCGCCGAGCCCCTGGCGCCGGTCCGAGCCCGTCTCCGGCTGGGGCGCCTCGTCACCGCGTCACGGCGACCTTCCGGCACCGCTGCCCGGCCTGCCCCCCGAGCCGGGGCCGCAGGCCCGGGTCAACGGCCATTCGCACGTCAACGGGGCGACCCACGTCGGGGAGGAGTCGCCGGTGGGCCGCCAGGCGCCGGTCAGCGCGCCGCCGTTGGGCGGGGAGCCCGGCCGGAGCGGCGGCGACCGGCTGGCCGTCCCCGCGCAGCGCCCCGCCCCGGCGCTGGAACGGTCGGCCGGCCCGCAGCACGGGGGTGAGGCGGACGCCGCATCCCGGCACGCCTCCGAGGACGCTCCGGCGGCCCCTACCGGCCGCTGGTCGGACGTGAGCGCCCCGTCGTCCGTACCGCCCGCCGTGCAGGTGCCGCCGCCCGGCACGGCCGCCTCCGGCTTCGAGGTGCCATCCGGGCTGCACGCCCCCGTCCCGGATCGTTCCGTCCCCGAGCCGAGCGCGTCCGCCGGAGCGCCGTCCGACTGGGCCGACCGTCCGTCCGACTGGGCCGACCGCTTCCCGCCCGACGTCGACCCGCGCGGCCACCCGCAGGCAGACCCGTCCGGCGCCGACCAAGTGATCCGCCTGTCCGGGGCGGCACAGGGCGGTCGTCCGACGGCCGAGCAGGGGCCGGCGCAGGTCGCCGATCCGCCCGGCGGGGGCGGCCCGCCCGCCGCCGGCCACGCCGCCCTGTCGCCCGCCGCCGACCGTGCCGGCTACTTGCCGGCCGCCGTCGACCGCCCGGGTGTCGATGACCGCCCGGCCCTGGGCGACCGCCCGGGTGTCGACGACCACCCGGCCCTGGGCGACCGCCCGGGTGTCGACGACCGCCGAGCCGCGTGGGAGCGAGCCGGCGAGCGCGCGGCGACCCCCGAGCCGGGTTGGGCCGGCCCCGACTGGAACCGGCCGAGCTGGGGCGGCAGCTGGGCGCCGCCGTGGCCCCGCGAACAGGGCGGTGGCCCCGGCCGTCGGTCCCGCGAGGAGGAGGACCCGGCCGCCCGCCGTGCCCGTGGGGAGGAGGATGCCGCCGGTCGTCGGTCCCGTGGGGACGAGGACCCGGCCGCCCGCCGGTCCCGCGAGGAGGAGAGCGAACCGGCCGGTCGCCGGTCCCGCGAGGACCGGGCCGTCGACTGGGCCCCGGACCAGAGCCGCGGCCACCAGCCCGAGGTGGCTCGCCCTTACGTTGCGGAGCCGGGTCGCCCCCACGCTGGGGAGCCGGGCCACCCGTACGCGGCCGAGCCGGGCCGCCCCCACGCTGCGGAGCCGGGCCGCCCCCACACGGCCGAGCCGGCCCGGCCGTACGAGCCGGCCTGGGCCGAACCCGCCCGGCCCTACCTGCCGCCGCGCCCCGAGGCCGGCCCGCCGTACGAGTTCCCCCGGCCCGAGCCTGGTCCCGGGTACGAGTCGGCTGTCCGGCCGGCACCTGACCAGGTCGAGCGCCCCGCCTGGGCCGGTGGGCGTCCCGCCTCCGCCCCACCAGCCCCACCCGGGCCGTCCGCGCCCGGGCACGACGCCGCTGCCGTGGAATCCGCCGAGTTGCGCGCGGCCCGGCCGTTCCGGCTACGTCCTGTCCCCGATGACACCCTGCCCGCCGAGGCCCCCGGCCAACCGCCGGCCCCCACCAGCGCCGGACCCGCCGCCGTGCCCGCCACGAGCGGGATCGGACGGCTCATCCGGACCCCCGCCGCGCCCGTCCCGACGAGCGCACCCCCGTACGCGGCCCGCCGATCCGCACCCGACCCGGGATCCCCGGCCACTCCGGTCGACGAGGACCGGCAGCCGGACCGCACCTCGGCGGTGTTGCCGCAGCGCGTCCCCGCCGAGCCGGACGTGCCCGTCGTGCCGGAGCCGCCAGCCGTGGAGCCACCTGCCGAAACCCCGGAACTCGCCCGCATCGCCACCCATCTGCGCAGGGACGACGAGCCCGCGCCGCCGCAGGAACGGCCCGAGGGGTTTGACGTCAACGCGATCCTCGACGCCGTCCGGGGGGTCGCCGGGGTGCGGGACGCTGCGCTGCGCCATACCCCGGCCGGGGCGCACAGCCTCCGCCTCGACCTCGCCGACGGCGCTGACCCGGCCGAGGTGAGCCGGCACGTCGCCCGCCTGCTCCAGGAGCGGATGGGGCTGGCCGCCGCGCCGCAGAACGTCCCGGGGATCCCCAACACCCCGCCGCCCCCGCCGGTGCGGCGCCGCTCGGCGGACCCGCTGCCCGACGCCCGGGTCCCCGACGCCCGGGGTGTCGGGTCGCGAGTGCCCGAGGGCCGCGCGCCGGCCGAGGCCCCGCCGTACCGGGTCGACCGTCGACCCGAGCCGGCGGGTGAGCCGCCGCGCCGTCGCCGCCAGCCGACCGGGCATCGTGGCCGGGCCGTCGTGGAGGAGCCGGGCCAGGTGGCGACGGCCGGTGCCGCGACCGGCAGCCCGGCGACGCTCGGCGCCTCGTACTCGGGCGGTCAGATGACCACGACGGAGACCGCGCCGTCGCGACCGCTGGACACCGGCGGCGTGCCGGGCCCCCGGGTGGTGATCGACCACGTCCAGGTCAGCACGTTCGGCCTCGACGCCACCGTCGAGGTCCGGCTCTTCGCCGGTACGGAGAGCGCGGCGGGGCACGCCACCGGGCCCGCCGTGGACGGCTACGTGCTGCGGCTCTGCGCGGTCGCCGCCGCGGCGGCGGTCGACAAGCTGCTGCGCGGCGGGGAGCAGGACGCCGACCAGGGGCGGTGCTTCGTCGAGCACGCGGCGGTGGTGCCGTTCGGCAACTGCGAGGTGGCCACGGTCGTGGTGCTGCTGGTCTGCGACGGCTGGGTCGAGCAGCTCGCCGGGTCGGCGCTGGTCGCCGGCGATCCACGGCAGGCCGTGGTCCGGGCGACCCTGGCGGCGGTCAACCGGCGGCTCGAGGCGCTGCTGGCCTGACCGGTCACCCGGCTGCCGGCCGGCAGGCGGCTGCGGCGGCGGGATGAAGTCTGCGGCGGGACGAAGTCCGTGGCGGAACGAAGGCTGCGGCGGGACGAAGGTTGGGGTGCGGCGCACACCCCGGTCCGCTGCCGTCGGGTGCCGGGCCGGGCAGAATTGAGCCATGAAACGCGCCGCCCTCGGGCCGGACCACCTCCTACCCGGGCATGAGGCCCCGCCGCCGTGGCCCGGCCGGGAGGTGCGCCTCGACGGCTCGGTCACCTACGTCCGGGACACCCCGCCCACCGCCCCCGGCGCGGAGCCGGCGCTCTACGTGCACGGCCTCGGCGGTTCGTCGCAGAACTGGACCGACCTGGCCGGGCTCCTCGCCGACCGCCTCGACGGCCAGGCGATCGACCTGCCCGGGTTCGGGCGCAGCGAGCCGGGGCGTCAGTACACGATCCCCGCCTTCGCCGACCGGTTGGTCCGCCTGATCGAGCACGCCGGCCGAGGGCCGGTGCATCTGCTCGGCAACTCGCTGGGCGGGGCGATCTCGGTGCGGGTCGCGGCGCTGCGCCCCGATCTGGTGCGCACCCTGACGCTGGTCTCCCCGGCGTTGCCCTTCCTCGACTTCCGTCGGTCGTTGCAGGGCCGGATGCTGCCGGTGCTGGCCGTCCCCCGGGGGGAACGCCTCGTCGGCTGGCAGTTGGCCCGGGTGGCCCCCGAGGCGATGGAGCAGCAGATGATGGAGTCCTCCGTGGCCGACCTGAGCCGGATCAGCGAGCAGCGTCGGCGGGAGGCGCTGGAGGAGATCCGGGCGCGCCACCACGTCGAGCACCACGCCGCCGCGTACGTGCGCACCTTCCGAGGGCTGGTGTCCAGCTTCCTGCGCTCGTACCTGCGGGGGTCGGAGTCGCTGTGGCGGATGGCTGCGGCGGTGCCCGCGCCGACGCTGGTGATCGGCGGCTCCCACGACCGGCTGGTCGACGTGCGGGTTGCGCCACAGGCCGCCCGGGTGATCCCGGACAGCCGGCTGCTGATGCTCGACGGGGTGGGGCACGTGGCCCAGATGGAGGTGCCCCGCACGGTGGCCCGGGCGGTGCTCGGCCTCCTCACCGAAACGGAGGACACCGCGGCCCGCCGCGACATGGCAGGCTGACCGGGATGCCCCGATTCCTCTCCCGCCGGGCTCCTCGCACGAGCCTCCCGGCGGCTCTCCTCGCACGCCCCGCCGGTCGCCGGTGGCGGACGGTTCTTTCCCTGGTCATGCTCGCCGTGTGCGTGTTGGCCGGGCTGGCTGGACTGGCCGGGCGGCCGTCGGCCGGCCAGGTGGGGCGGTCCGCGGCGGGGGTGGCGGAGGCGGCCCTGGGCCAGCCCGCGCCGCCGCCCCTGACGGCCGCCCCGGCCGACTCCTCCCGCCCGGTCGGCCCCTCCGGCCCGGCCGGCCTGTTCGGCCCGGCCGTCGCGTCTTCCGGGCCGGTGTCCCCCCACCCGGCCGCGCCGCCCTTCGACGGTTCCGCGTCGCCGGTGCTGCGGCTGCCCGGCCCGGTGCCGTCGGCCGGCCGGGGCGGTTTCCGGTACGACGACCGGGCCGGCGAGGTGCTCGGCACGTCCGGTCGGCTGCGCCGCTACCGGGTGGCGGTGGAGCCGGAGACGGGCGAGGACGCGCGGGCGTTCGGCGCGGCGGTGCAGGAGGCGCTGGCCGGGCCGGGGAGCTGGGTGGACGGCGGCCGGCTGCGGTTGCAGCGGGTGCCGGGCGGGGCCCGGCACGACTTCACGGTCCACCTGGCCACGGCGCGCACCGCGGGACGGATGTGCGCGGCGGGTGGCGTCGACATCCGGGTGGGCGGCCGGCCGTACACCTCCTGCCGGGCGTCCGGAAAGGTGATCATCAACCTGGACCGGTGGCGGAGTTCGGTGCCGCACTTCGTGTCGGCCGGCGTGCCGCTGTCGGTCTACCGGACGTACGTGGTGAACCACGAGGTCGGGCACGAGCTCGGACACCACCACGAGCGCTGCCCGAAGCCGGGCCGGCCCGCGCCGGTGATGATGCAGCAGACCCTGTTCCTGCGGGGGTGCGTGGCCAACCCGTGGCCGTACCTGGCCGGTCGCCGGCATTCCGGCCCGCCGCTCTGACCCGGCCCGCCGCTCTGACCCGGCCCGCCGCTCTGACCCGGCCCGCCGCTCTGACCCGGGCGGCCGTCGACCGGGCGCGGGCCGGCTCCCCGGGCGGCACGTGAGGCTGGCAATGCGAGGGCCTTTCATGGCGGCTGTGGTAAATGCCCGGAAATGCCCGGCTGGTCTGGCAGGCTGGTGGCATGACTTCGGCGTCCCCTTCCGGGCCGCTCCGCCCCTCCCGTCCGTGTCCTGACGGGCGCCCGGCGCGGCGGCTCCGCCCGCGTACGCTGCTCGGCGGCCTCGCCGGACTGGTGGCGCTCGTCGCGGCGGCGACCCTGGTCCTCGGCGGCAGACCGCCGGCCGGCCCCGCCGGCACCGGCGAAAGGTGGGCCCTGCCCGGCGGCGGCGTGGGCGACCAGGGCGCTCCGGCCGACCCGGCCGCGCCGCTCGGCTGGCCGAGCAGTGGCCCCGGCCGGTTCGCCGCGGCGGCGGGCCAGACCCCGGTTCGGGGCGCGGACGGCCCGGTGCGCCGCTACCGGGTGCTCGTCGAGCAGGGCACCGGCCAGGACGCGGACGCCTTCGCGGCCACCGTCGACGAGGTGCTCGGCGACCCGCGGAGCTGGATCGCCTCCGGAGAACTGCGGGTGCAGCGGGTGGCCGAGGCGGCCGACGCCGACTTCACCGTCTACCTGGCCACCCCGGTCACCTCCGAGCGGATGTGCGCGCTCGGCGGGTTGAGCACCGAGCGGTACACCTCCTGCCGGCTCCCCGGCCAGGTGATCATCAATTTGGCCCGTTGGATGGAGGCGGTCCCGGACTACGGCGCGCCGCTGGCGGTCTACCGCAGCTACGTGGTCAACCACGAGGTCGGGCACGAGTTCGGCGAGCTGCACGAGGCCTGCCCCGGGCCCGGCGAGGCCGCTCCGGTGATGCAGCAGCAGACGTACGGCCTGGACGGCTGCGTCGCCAACGCCTGGCCCTACCTCGACGGGGACCGGTACGCCGGTGAGCTGATTCCGGGCGTCTGAAGATATTCCCGCTCCCGCATGTCGGGCGACGTGGCCCTGCTCATGGCCGAAGCCGCCGCGGCGAGCAACAATGGCGCGGTTCCCACCGCCGATCCCGGGGAGTCCACCGTGCCGTTGCCCCCGCTCGTCGAGCCCGCCGCCGAGCTGACCGTTGACGAGATCCGTCGCTACTCCCGCCACCTGATCATTCCCGACGTCGGGGTCGAGGGGCAGAAGCGACTGAAGAACGCCCGGGTGCTCTGCGTGGGCGCCGGCGGCCTAGGCTCGCCGGCCCTGATGTACCTGGCCGCCGCGGGCGTCGGGACGCTCGGCATCATCGACTTCGACACCGTCGACGAGTCGAACCTCCAGCGGCAGATCATCCACGGCGTCTCCGACATCGGCCGGTCCAAGGCCGAGTCCGCCGCCGCGTCGATCCGCGAGATCAACCCGCTGGTCAGCGTGGAGATCCACAACACCGCGCTGGACCGGGACAACGTCCGCGAGATCTTCTCCGCTTACGACCTGATCGTCGACGGCACCGACAACTTCGCCACCCGGTACCTGGTCAACGACGCGGCGGTGCTGCTCGGAAAGCCGTACGTCTGGGGGTCGATCTACCGCTTCGACGGCCAGGCGTCGGTGTTCTGGGCCGAGCACGGGCCCTGCTACCGCTGCCTCTACCCGGAGCCCCCGCCGCCCGGCATGGTCCCGTCCTGCGCCGAGGGCGGCGTGCTCGGCGTGCTCTGCGCGTCGGTCGGCTCGATCCAGGTCAACGAGGCGATCAAGCTGCTCGCCGGGATCGGGGAGCCGCTGGTCGGCCGGCTGATGGTCTACGACGCCCTGGAGATGGAGTACCGCAAGATCAAGGTCCGGAAGGACCCGAACTGCGTGCTCTGCGGCGAGAACCCGACGGTCACCGACCTGCTGGAGGACTACGAGGACTTCTGCGGCGCGGTCTCCGAGGAGGCCCAGGAGGCGATCGTCGACGCCACCATCACCGCCGCCGAGCTCAAGGAGTGGCAGGACGCCGGCAAGGACATCTTCCTGGTCGACGTCCGCGAGCCGGCCGAGTACGAGATCGTCCGGATCCCCGGCTCGACGCTGATCCCCAAGGGCGAGATCATCTCCGGCGAGGCGCTGGTGAAGCTGCCGCAGGACAAGCAGGTCGTGCTGCACTGCAAGTCCGGCGTCCGGTCCGCCGAGGCGCTCGCCGCGCTCAAGGCGGCCGGCTTCCGCGACGCGGTGCACGTCCAGGGCGGCGTGCTGTCCTGGATCAAGCAGATCGATCCCTCGCTCCCCGCGTACTGAGCCTGGCGCAGGGGCCCCTTCCGGACGGAAGGGGCCCTTGCCATTCCTGTCGCTCGGCCGACCGTCCGAGGCGGAAGCGCGTTTGCGTCGGTAGCGTGGCTACCGTGGTCGACTTGGACGCCGCGATCGGCTTCGTGCACACCACCCTGGCGGCTATCCGTGCCTGCCGCTGACCCGCCTGCCACCCACGGCGGGAGCTTCCGGCGGTTCGTCGGCCGGCACGGCGGCCTGCTCATGTCCGTGGTGTTCGCGGTGCTCGCCGTCGTCCTGCTGGTGGTCTGGCGGACCTGGGACGTGGAGCTGCTGGAGTACGCCTGGTTCCAGATACTGGTCTTCCTGGTGGTCGCCGCTCCGCTGGTGGCGCTGCGGTTCTGGGGCGAGGGCGCGCTGCCGCCGGCCGGGGGTACGCCGGGCCGGCGACGCCCCCGCGGCCAGCGCGAGAAGCCCCGCCGGTCGGGTCGCCGTCGCCGCCGCTGACCGGCGGGGTGGGAGGGGAACCGTGGGCGTTGCCCCGGTGCCCGTGCCTACCCCCGCAGGTGACCGTCGCCGGTGACGACGTACTTGGTGCTGGTCAGCTCGGGCAGGCCCATCGGGCCCCGGGCGTGCAGCTTCTGCGTCGAGATGCCGATCTCCGCGCCGAAGCCGAACTCGCCGCCGTCGGTGAACCGGGTCGAGGCGTTCACCATCACCGCCGCCGCGTCCACCCGGGCCACGAACTCCCGGGCCGCCGACTGCGAGTCGGTGACGATCGCCTCGGTGTGGCCGCTGCCGTACCGGCGGATGTGCGCGACCGCCGCGTCGAGCGAGTCGACGACGGCGACCGAGATGTCGGCCGACAGGTACTCGGTGGCGTAGTCCTCGTCGGTGGCGGGCACCACCGCGTCGGAGTGCGCGGCCACCTCGGGGGAGCCGTGCACGGTCACCCCGGCCTCGGCGAACGCGGCCAGCACCGCCGGCAGGAACGCGTCCGCGATCCCGGCGTGCACCAGCAGCGACTCGGCGGTGTTGCAGGTGGACAGGCGCTGGGTCTTGGCGTTGAGGGTGATCGCGACGGCCTTGGCCAGGTCGGCGGCGGCATCGACGTACACGTGGCAGTTGCCCACCCCCGTCTCGATCACCGGGACCGTCGACTCCTCCACCACGGTGCGGATCAGCGACGCGCCCCCGCGCGGGATCAGCACGTCGACCAGGCCCCGGGCGCGCATCAGCTCCTTGACCGAGTCGCGGGAGGTGGCGTCGAGCAGTTGCACCGCGTCCGCGGGGAGGCCCGCGTCGGCGACGGCGTCGCGGAGCACCGCGACCAGGGCGGCGTTGGAGTTCGCCGCCGAGGAGGAGCCGCGCAGCAGCACCGCGTTGCCGGACTTCAGGCAGATCCCGGCGGCGTCCACGGTCACGTTGGGTCGGGCCTCGTAGATGATGCCGACCACCCCGAACGGCACCCGGACCTGGCGCAGCTCCAAGCCGTTGGGCAGGGTCGAGCCGCGGACCACCTCGCCCACCGGGTCGGGCAGCGCGGCCATCTCGCGCAGCGCGTCGGCGATGCCGGCCACCCGGCCCGCGTCGAGGGCGAGCCGGTCCAGCACGGCCGCGCTCAGCCCGGCCTCGCGCCCGGCCGCCAGGTCCGCCGCGTTCGCGGTCAGGATCTCGGGGGTACGCGCCACCAGCGCGTCGGCCATCGCGACCAGCGCGCCGTCCTTGACGGTACGGGTGGCGACGGCCAGCGCCTCCGCCGCGTCCCGGGCCCGCCGGGCCTGCTCGTCGACGCTCATCACGCACTCCTCACGGTGTAGGGGAAAGGCCCCTGCCTACAGCAGCACCAGGTCGTCGCGGTGGACGACCTCACGTTCGTACGCCGGGCCGAGGGCCGCGGCCAGCTCGCCGGTGGACCGGCCGAGCAGGCCGGGCAGCTCGACGGCGTCGTAGTTGACCAGTCCCCGGGCGACCGGTGCGCCCCCGGCGTCCACCAGATCGACCGGATCGCCCGCGGTGAACGCCCCGTCGACGGCCGTGATCCCGGCCGGCAGCAGTGACTTGCGCCGGCCCACCACGGCCGCGACCGCACCCTCGTCGAGGTGCAGCCGGCCGCGCGGGGTGGTGGCATGGGCCAGCCAGAACAGTCGGGCGGTGGGGCGCCGCTGCCCGGCGTGGAACAGAGTGCCGACCTCCTCGCCGGCCAGCGCCCCGCCGGCCAGCGGCGCGGCGGTGAGCACCACGGGGATGCCGAAGCCGGTGGCGATCCGGGCCGCCTCGACCTTGGTGACCATCCCGCCGGTGCCGACCCCGGCCCGGCCGGCCCCGCCGACCTGCACGCCGGCCAGGTCCCGCTCGTCGCGAACCTCGCTGATCCGGGTCGACCCCGGCCGGGCCGGGTCGCCGGTCCACAGCGCGTCGACGTCGGAGAGCAGCACCAGCAGTTCGGCGTGGACCAGCGCGGCGACCAGGGCGGCCAGCCGGTCGTTGTCGCCGAACCGGATCTCCTCGGTGGCGACCGTGTCGTTCTCGTTGACGATCGGCACGGCCCGCAGGTCGAGCAGCTTGCGCAACGTCCGGTACGCGTTGCGGTAGTGCGCCCGCCGGGTCACGTCGTCGACGGTGAGCAGCACCTGCCCGACGGTGAGCCGGTGCCGGGCGAAGCCGGCCGCGTACCGGCCGATCAGCAGGCCCTGGCCGACGCTGGCCGCGGCCTGCTGGGTGGCCAGGTCGCGGGGGCGTCGGGTGAGGCCGAGCGGGGCGAGCCCGGCGGCGATCGCGCCGGAGGAGACCAGCACCACCTCGCGGCCGGCGGCGGCGAGGGCGGCGAGGGTGTCGACCAGCGCGTCGACCCGGTCGTCGTCGAGGCCGCCGGACGCCGTGGTCAGCGAGGACGAACCGATCTTGACGACGATCCGCCGGGCCGAGGTGACTGCTTCGCGCACCCGCCCATTCTGCGTGGTCGGTCCCGCCGCCCCCGTGGCCGTTCCCATACTCTGGCCGGTCGGGACAGCTGAGGAGTGGCGCGCGTGACACCGGAGGAGTACGTCGAGGCGGTGCTGGAGCTGGTCGAGCGCATCCCGCCGGGCCGGGTGATGTCGTACGGCGCGGTCGCCGACGCGCTCGCCGAGCGCTCGGGGCGGGCCTCGGCGCGGCTGGTCGGGTCAATCATGGCCAGGCATGGGGGTGGGGTGCCGTGGCATCGGGTGGTGAACTCGGCCGGCCGGCTGCCGCCCGGCCACGAGGTCGAGGCGCGGGCCCGGTTGCGCGCCGAGGGCGCCCCGCTGCGCCCGTCGGGCGTGGACATGGCGGCGGGTTGGTCGCCGGAAGAGGGGATGTGACCCAGGCCATAACGTGAGTAACATTCGGCGTCATGACGCTGTCGCCGGCCGAATCCGGCACGCCGCCCGGGGCACCGACTCGTTGGGCGAACGGCGGGCTGCCCCGCCGGGTGCACCTCGGCTACGCGCTCGGCTCCCTGGCGACCGGGGCCTTCGGCACGGTGCCCGGGCTGCTGCTCCTGCCGTACCTGACTGACACCCTGGGCGTCGCCGCCGGGGTGGCGGCCCTGCTGGTGCTCCTGCCGAAGGCGTGGGACGTGCTGGTCAACCCGGTCGTCGGGCGGATCTCCGACCGGACCAGATCGCGCTGGGGCGCCCGCCGGCCGTACCTGCTGCTCGGCGGGCTCGCCCTCGGCGTGCTGTTCGCCGCGATCTTCGCCGGCCCGTTCGGGTCGGGCCCGGCCGCCGCCGGGTACGTCGCCGTCGCGTTCCTGGCCGCCGCGACCGCGTTCGCCTTCTTCCAGGTCCCGTACGTGGCGATGCCGGCCGAGCTGACCGACGACTACGCGGAACGTACCCGGCTGATGAGCTGGCGGATCGCGGTGCTGGCGGTGGCCATCCTGGTCTCCGGCGCGGTCGCCCCGGCCGTGGTGGCCGCCGGCGGCGACGGCGTCGCCGGGCACCGCTGGATGGGCCTGTTCGTGGCCGGGCTGATCGTGCTCGGCGCGGTCGGGGCGTTCCTCGGCACCCGGGGCGCGCCCACCGGCACGGTCGGCGAGAGCGAGCCGACCCTGCGCGCCCAGCTCGCCGTCGCCGGGCGGAACCGGCCGTTCCGGGCGCTGCTGGTCTGCTTCGTGATCCAGTCCGCCGGGGTAGCCACCATCCTGGCCGGGGTCAGCTACTTCGCCGGCCAGGTGCTGCGCGACCCGGACACCGGCCCGACCGTGCTGTTCGCCTGCTTCGTCGGCCCGGCGCTGCTGGTGATGCCGCTGTGGACCCGGGTCGGCGCCCGGGTCGGCAAGCGGGCCGCCCTGGTCGCCGCATCGGTGCTGCTCGCGGCCGGCGCGACCGCCCTGGTCGCCGCGTCGGTGCTGCCGACCGTCGCGGTCTATCTGGTGGTCGCGGTGATCGGCGTCGGGTACGCCGGCCAGCAGGTCTTCGCGCTGGCCATGCTGCCCGACTGCATCGCGTACGACACCGCCCGCACCGGCCGGCGGCAGGCCGGCGTGTTCACCGGCCTGTGGACGGCGGGGGAGACCTTCGGCCTGGCCCTCGGCCCGGGCATCTACGGCCTGGTCCTCCAGATCAGCGGCTACGTCTCGTCCGACACGGGCACGGCGGCGGCCCAGTCCGGCACCGCCCGCCTCGGCGTCCTGCTGGGCTTCACCCTGCTGCCGGCCCTCCTGGTGGCCCCGCCCCTGCTCCTCCTGCGCCACTACACCCTCACCCGGGCCGACCTCCTCGCCACGCCCACCCGCCACGAGAAGGGCACCACCACCTGATGATCGACGACCAGGACACCGGCCGGGCGCTGCCGGAGCGCGGGGTGCCGGCCGAGCGGGTGCTCCGGGAGATCCGGGGGCTGCGCGAGGCCGACCGGCCGACGCACGGGGGGCGGTTGTTCGCGTACGTGTACGACCCCGCAGTGCCGGGGCTGGACGACCTGGCCGCCGCCGCCCACGCCGGCAGCGCGCACGTCAACGGGCTCGACCCGACCGCCTTCCCGTCCCTGCTGGCGATGGAGAACGCGCTGGTCGGGGCGGCGGCCCGGCTGCTCGGCGGCGGCCCCGACACGACCGCCCCGGACGTCGTCGGCAGCGTCACCAGCGGCGGCACCGAGTCGCTGATCCTGGCCGTCAAGGCGGCCCGGGACGCCCGCCCCGAGATCGGCGCGCCCCGGATCGCGGTGCCGGTGACCGCGCACGCGGCGTTCGCCAAGGCGGCCCACTACCTGCGGGTGGCCCTCGACCCGGTGCCCGTCGACCCCGGCACGCTGCGCCCGTCGGCCGCCGACGTGGCCGCCGCGATCCGCCCCGACACGGTGCTGGTGGCCTGCTCCGCCCCCTCGTACGCGCACGGCGTCGTCGACCCGGTCGCCGAGATCGCCGAGGTGGCGGCGACGGCCGGGGTGCGCTGCCACGTGGACGCCTGCTTCGGCGGCTGGACCCTGCCCTGGCTGCGCCGCCTCGGAGCCCCGGTGCCGCCGTTCGACTTCGCCGTCGACGGGGTCACCTCGATCTCGGTCGACCTGCACAAGTACGCGTACGCCCCGAAGGGTGTCTCGGTGCTGCTGCACCGCGACCCGGCGCTGCGCGCCCCGCAGTACTTCGCGTACGCCGACTGGCCCGGGTACACCATGGTCAACCCGGTGATCGCCTCCACCCGCTCCGGCGGGCCGATCGCCGCCGCGTACGCCACCCTGCGCCACCTCGGCGAGGACGGCTACCTGCGGCTGGCCGGGGCGACCCGGGACGCGGTGGCCGGGCTCGCCGACGCGGTGCGGGGCGTCGACGGGCTGCGGCTGATGGCCGAGCCCGAGTCGACCGTGGTCTGCTTCACCTCCGTCGACCCCGGGTTGGACCTGTTCGTGCTGGTCGACGAGCTGACCGCGCGCGGCTGGCACACCCAGCCCCAGCTCACGTACGGCGAGTTGCCGGCCAGCGTGCACCTCACGGTGACCGCCTCGGTGGCCCCCAGGGTGGCGGAGTTCGGCCCCGACCTTGCCGACGCGGTCGCGGCGGCCCGGGCCGCCGGGCCGGTCGAGCTGCCCGCCGAGCTGACCGCGCTCGCCGCGACCCTGACCCCGGACGCGCTGACCCCGGAGCTGGTCGCCGGACTGGCCGCCGGCCTCGGCATCGGCGGTACGCCGTCCGGCCCCGGCGGCTCCGGGCCGGATGCCACCGTGAACGCCCTGCTCAACGCCGCCCCGCCGGCCCTGCGGGAGCGGCTGCTGGTCGAGTTCGTGGGCCTACTGCAACGCCCCACCTACTGAGCGGGCCCGGCCGGGCCGCTGTGATTGACTGGAGCGGAAGAGAGAGGGGGCGGTCGTGCAACTGCCGGGAGTGCTGGGAGAGCCGATCCGGTTCGTGCTGAACTGGGGCCGCCGCTACTCGCTCTGGGTGTTCAACTTCGGCCTGGCCTGCTGCGCGATCGAGTTCATCGCCACCAGCATGGGCCGGCACGACTTCATGCGGCTCGGGGTGATCCCGTTCGCCCACGGCCCGCGCCAGGCCGACCTGATGGTGGTCTCCGGCACGGTCACCGACAAGATGGCCCCGGCGATCAAGCGGCTCTACGACCAGATGCCCGAGCCGAAGTACGTCATCTCGTTCGGCGCCTGCTCCAACTGCGGCGGTCCGTACTGGGACTCGTACTCGGTGACCAAGGGCGTCGACCAGCTCATCCCCGTCGACGTCTACGTGCCCGGCTGCCCGCCCCGCCCGGAGGCGCTGCTGCACGGCATCCTGCGCCTCCAAGAGAAGATCGCCGCCGAGCAGTCGGGCATCGGCGGAGTCCCCCGCACCGACCCGCTCGCGTCCCCGGCCGACGCGCCGGTCCCCCCGGCCGGCGGCCGGTCTCCCCGTCCGGTGGAGTCGCTGACCGCCCCACCGACCCGCCTCCCCGACTGACCCCCACCCCACCCCACCCCACCCCACCCCACCCCCGCCCCCGCCCCCGCCCCCGTTGATCATGAAGTTGTTGCCATGACACGCCGGGCGGTCTGGTAACAACTTCATGATCAACCAGGGGGTGGCGGGCGAGGGCTAGCCTGCCGGCCATGACCCAGTCTGCGGAGCAGCGTTCCGCCTTCATCGTCGACGTGCTCACCGAGGAGTTCGGCGCGTCGATGGCACTCGACCCGGTGGCCTTCCGCCGCAAGTTCCGCAAGATGGCCGCCTCGCCGTTCGCCTTCTACCGGGGCAGCGCCTCGCTCTTCTACGCCGACCAGCGCGGCGACTTCGCCGACGACGCGTTCCTGGACGAGCACACCAGTCGGGTGTGGATCCACGGCGACCTGCACGCGGAGAACTTCGGCACCTACATGAACGCCTCCGGGCAGCTCGTGTTCAACGTCAACGACTTCGACGAGGCGTACGTCGGGCCGTTCTCCTGGGACCTGAGGCGGCTCGCCGCCAGCGTTGCCCTGCTCGGGTACGCCAAGGCGCTCTCCGACGCCGCGATCAGCGACCTGGTGACCGGCTTCGCCCGGTCGTACCTGACCGAGCTGCGGGCCATCGCCGCAGGCGGGGACGACGCGATCGGCTCGATCACCCTGGACAACGCCGACGGGGTGCTGCGGCGGGTGCTCCAGCAGGCCCGGCTCAACACCCGGGTCGACCTGCTGGCCGCGCAGACCACCGTCGACAACTACGAGCGTCGGTTCTCCCTCGGCGACGGGGTCTTCGAGATCGACGACGACACCCGGGCGAAGGTCTGCGCCGCCTTCCAGGACTACCTGGGCACCCTGCCCGAGTCGTCGGCCCGGCTGCGCCCGGTCGCCGCGCACATCAAGGACGTCGTGCTGCGCAAGGGAGTGGGCATCGGCTCGGCCGGGCTGCCGTCGTACAACCTGCTGCTGGAGGGGCACACCCAGGCGCTGGAGAACGACGTGGTCATCTACATGAAGCAGGCCCAGGTGCCGGCGGTGGCCCGGCACATCGACGACGAGCGGGTGCGCGGCTACTTCCGGCACCAGGGGCACCGTACGGCCGAGTCGCAGCGGGCGCTCCAGGCGCACGCCGACCCGTGGCTGGGCTTCACCGAGCTGGACGGGGCCGGCCAGCTCGTCGCCGAGGTCTCCCCGTACGCGGCCGACCTGGACTGGGCGGACGTCAACGAGCCGGAGGAGCTGGCCGGGGTGCTGGCCGACCTGGGCCGGGCGGTTGCCCGGATGCACTCGGTGGCCGACGACGAGTCCAGCCACGACCTGGTCGACTACTCCACCGAGGAGGCGATCGTCGCCGCCGTGGACGCCGACCCCGACGGGTTCGCCACCGGGCTGGTCGAGTTCTCGCACGCGTACGGGCTGCGGGCCCGCGAGGACCACCAGCTCTTCGTCGACCTGTTCCGCAACGGCCGCCTGCCCGGCATCTGACCGGCCGTGCCACCCCGTCTGCCCCGGTCGGTCGCCTGGAGCCTGTTCGCGATCGCCCTGTCCAGCTTCGTGGTGGGCGTCGGCTGGGAGACGTTCGCCGGCGACAACATGCAGAACCATCCCTACCTGGTCAACGTCCTGTCCGGCATGACGGGCTTCTCCAGCAGCGCCCTGGTGGTGACCCTCGGCGTCAGCCGTTTCCTCCGGCGGGAGTACGTGCGGCGGTGGTCGCCGGTGATGGGCGACGCCGTCGGACGGGTCTCCGAGGACGTGACCGACGTGCTCAGGTGGTTCCTGCTGGAGGGGGCGGTGCTGCCGCGCCAGCCCTGGCGGCGGGGCGGGCCGCTGCTCGACGACGGGCTGTACTTCAAGACCCTGCGACTGGTCAACGAGCACGGGGTGCCGGAAACGGTTGCCCGGGAGCGGCTGGACGTCCTGCTCCGCCTCCTGGACCGGCTGCTCAACCGCTCCGTGCCGGCCTTCGAGAAGACATTCGACGTGGTGGCGGAACCGGACCTGGACCGGGTCGTCGGCGAGTTGCGACGGATCGCCGAGGCGCTGACGGACGGGGTGGAGGGAAACGCGCTCCAGGGTGCCCTGCTGGAGGTGCTGCTCGGCACGGGTGAGCTGTTGAAGGCGCTCGCGGCGGGCGAGAACTACCGGCTGCACCGGGCCTCCGTGCTGCGTCGACCGGGGGCCGCCCAACCGGTGTGACCCCGCGCCCGGGCGGGATGGCCCGCTCAGACGGTGAAGTCGAGCACCACCTTGATGTCGTCGGGGGTGGGGGTGTACGCCTCGGCGTACGCCTCCACCGGCACCCGGCGGGTGATCAGCGAACCCAGCCAGGCCGGGTCGGCCCGGGCGAGGGCCTCGGCGGCCAGGTTCCAGTGCCGGCGGTTGGCGTTCACCGAGCCGAACACCACGTGGTTCTCCAGCACCAGTTCCCGGTTGAGTGCCCCGGCGTCGAACTCGATGCGCCGGCCGCCGCTGGACACCCCGGTCAGGCAGATGATCCCGGTCGGACCGGCCTTGCACATCGCGTCCAGCACGACCACCGGCGCGCCGGTGCACTCGACGATCACGTCCGGGTCGAAGTCGAGCTGCGCCACCGACTCCGTGTGGTACGTCGCGCCGAGCGCCCTGACCAGGTCCGGCTTCGGCCCGGTGGTGGCCCGGTCGAGCACGTGCACGGAGAACCCGCGCTGGGTGGCCAGCAGCGCCGCCAGCAGGCCGATCGGCCCGGCCCCCGTGACCAGCACCGTCTGCGGCTGCCACTCGGCGCGGGCGCCGATCCGTTCGATGTGGTCCCACGCCTTCGCCACCACCGCGGTCGGTTCCAGCAGCACCCCGACCGGGGCCAGGGCGGGGTCCAGGCCGACGGCGAACCCCGGCTGCACCCGCCACCGGTCCCGGGCGAAGCCGGGCAGCGCCTTGATGCCGTGCTCGGTGTACCTGCCGTTGCGGCACATGTCCCACTCGCCGACCGCGCAGTTGGGGCAGGGCACCGGATCCGGGTGCCGGACGATGCCGGCCACCAGGTCGCCGGGTTGCAGCGTGCCGCCCGGGTCCTCCAGCACCCGGCCCAGCGACTCGTGCCCGAGCACCAGGGTCGACGCGCCGGGCGGGGCCTCCCCGTAGTGGCCGGCGACGATTTCGTGGTCGGTGCCGCAGATCCCCACCGCGAGCGCCTCGACCAGGATCGCGCCCTCCTCTGCGGGCGGCTCGGGATGGTCGTGCACCAGGCGCAGTGAGTTCGGGACCCCGGGGGTGACAGTCACGGCGCGCACGACCTCATCCTTCCCCGCCGAGCCGGCCACCGCCGGTGAAAACGGCCATCCGGTCCGCCGGGCAAAACGGCCATCCGGTCGGCCGGGCCGCGCGCACGCGGACTCCGCGCGGCCCACGGCCGGGGCGGCCCGCCGCGTGGGGCCGGCGTCGGCCATAGGATCAGCGGCATGACTCCGGAAGAGGTCGGCCGGCGGCTGGTGGCGCTGCTCGCCCCCGTCGAGGCCACCGCGTCGGTATCCGGCGGCCAGGCGTACGCCCGGGCCACCGTCGACGTACCCCCGGCGAGCTGGCGGGACGCGCTGGCCGCCGCCCGGGACGACGCGGACCTGGCCTGCGACTTCTTCGACTGGCTCTCCGCCGTCGACCAGCTGGCCGACGGCTGCGAGGTGGTGTCCCACCTCTGGTCGACCGGCCACCGGCACGGTCTGCTGCTGCGCACCCGGGTCCCGTGGGACGAGCCACGGGTGGCCTCGGTCGTCGACCTCTACCCGGGCGCGGCCTGGCACGAGCGGGAGACGTACGAGATGTTCGGCGTCGACTTCCCCGGGCACGGCGAGCTGAGGCCGCTGCTGCTGCCGCCGGAGTTCGAGGGGCACCCGCTGCGCAAGGAGTTCGTGCTCGCCTCCCGGGTGGCGAAGCCCTGGCCGGGCGCGAAGGAGCCCGGCGAGTCCGGGGCCGGCGGCGGCCGGCGCCCGATCCGCCCGCCGGGCGTACCGGCTCCGGGGGAGTGGGGGCCGACGCCGACGCCCGCCGGCGCGGCCGGGGTCGGCGAGGGGCCGCGCGGCGGCACGCCCGCCCGACCGGCCCGGGAACGCCCGCCCCGCCCCACCCCCGCCGAGCGCCCCGCCCCGGCCGAGCCATCGGCTGACCCGGGTTCGGGTCCGGCGGGCGACGACGCCGGCGGGAACGGGGGTACGGCCTGATGCCCGACTGGTTGGAGGCCGTCCTGCGGGTGGTCGGCGTGCTGGCCGCCTTCCTCGTCCTGCCGCTGGTCGTGGGGCAGGCCGAGCACAAGGTGATGGCGCACATGCAGGGCCGGCTCGGCCCGATGTACGCGGGCGGCTTCCACGGCTGGGCCCAGCTCGTCGCCGACGGGGTCAAGTTCGTGCAGAAGGAGGACGTCACCCCGCGCGAGGCGGACCGGGCGGTGTTCCGGCTGGCCCCGGTGGTGGCCCTGGTGCCGTACCTGCTCGCCCTGCTGGTGATCCCGCTCGGGCCCGGCGACCTGGTCGGGCAGCCGCTGGACATCGGCCTGTTCTTCGTGCTGGCCGTGGTCGGGGTGGGCGTGCTGGCGGTGCTGATGTCGGCGTGGGCGTCGGCCAACAAGTACAGCCTGCTCGGCGGCCTGCGCGGGGCGGCCCAGCTGCTCGGCTACGAACTGCCGCTGGTGCTGGCCGCGGCGTCGGTGGCCATGGCGGCCGGCACCCTGAGCCTGCCCGGGATCGTCGAGGCGTGGCGGCCCTGGTGGCTGCTCTGGCAGGCGCCCGCGATGATCGTCTTTTTTGTCGCCGGGCTGGCCGAGATCCGGCGGCCCCCGTTCGACATGCCGATCGCCGACTCCGAGCTGGTATTCGGGTACATGACGGAGTACACCGGCCTGCGCTTCGCGTTCTTCCTGCTCGCCGAGTACGTCGGCATCGTGGTGATCGCCGCGCTGACCACCGTGCTCTTCCTCGGCGGCTGGCAGGGCCCGTTCGCCGACGAGCACCTCGGCTGGCTGTGGACGCTGCTCAAGGTCTTCGCCGTCGCGTTCGTGATCATCTGGCTCCGGGTGTCGTACCCCCGGCTGCGCGAGGACCAGCTCCAGCGCCTCTGCTGGCTGGTCCTGGTCCCCGCCTCCCTGGCCCAACTGGTCCTGACGGCCACCATCCGCCTAGCCCTCTAACCCTCTAGCCCTCTACCCCCCACCCCACCCTCTCCCCACCCCCTCCTTCCCGCGATCTTGCAGTTGCGGCCCCGACACAAGGTGCGAAAGGCGCATAACGGGGGCCCAAAGTGCAAGATCGCGGGGGAGGGGGAGCGGGGGTTAGGGGAGGGGGTGGGGTTAGCCGGTCGGTGGGGGTGGGGGTGGGGTGCCGTCGCCGAAGGGGCGGCCGCCGAGCTGCTCGCGGCCGTGTGGGGTGAGCCAGTTGGACAGGTCGGGGCCGAGCGGAACGATCCCGGTCGGGTTGATGTCCCGGTGCACCTCGTAGTAGTGCCGCTTGATGTGGTCGAAGTCGATCGTGTCGCCGAATCCGGGTGTGGCGAACAGGTCCCGGGCGTACGCCCACAGCACCGGCATCTCGGTGAGCTTCTGCCGGTTGCACTTGAAGTGGCCGTGGTAGACCGGGTCGAACCGGACCAGCGTGGTGAACAGCCGTACGTCCGCCTCGGTGATCGTGTCGCCGACCAGGTACCGCTGCCCGGCCAGCCGCTCGGCCAGCCAGTCCAGCCGGTCGAACAGGCGGTGGTACGCCTTCTCGTACGCCTGCTGGCTGCCGGCGAAGCCGCACCGGTACACGCCGTTGTTGACGTCGGCGAAGACGACCGCGTTGACCTCGTCGATCTCGTCGCGCAGCCGCTCCGGGTACAGCTCCGGCGCGCCCTCGCGGTGGTACGCCGTCCACTCGGTCGACAGGTCCAGGCTCATCCGGGCGTAGTCGTTGGTGACCACCTGCCCGGTCGGCACGTCCACGATCGCCGGCACGGTGATGCCCCGCTCGTACCCGGGGAACCGGGCGAAGTACGCGTCGGCCAGCCGCTCGATGCCGAGCACCGGGTCCCGCCCGCCGGGGTCCAGGTCGAACGTCCAGCTCCGGGCGTCATGGGTCGGCCCGGCCACGGCCATCGAGATGGCGTCCTCCAGGCCCAGCAGCCGACGCACGATGATCAGCCGGTTGGCCCAGGGGCAGGCGCGACTGACCGCCAGCCGGTACCGGCCCGGCTCGACCGGCCAGCCGTCCCGCCCGTCGGTGGTGATCCGGGTGGCGATGTACCGCTGGTCGCGGGTGAACTCCCTGCCGGGCTCGACGTACTTCCCGTCGGTCGTCGCCTCTGCCTCGTCGCCCACGTCGCCTCCTGGTGTCCGCCGGTCGTTCCCGTCCGTACCATCTTGGCCGATTTCCGGCCTGCGGGCGGGGCCTGGGTCGGCGCGGCCCCCCTCCGGACGCCCGCCCGCGTGCCCCGTGGCCGCCCGGTCCCCGGTGGCTAGGCTGCCCCGGTGAACGATGTGGAGGCGGCGGCCCGACGCTTCATCGCCGACGTGTGGAACGGCCGGCGCGAGGAGTCCGCGTACGAGCTGGTCGCGGCGGAGTGCCCGGGGCTGGGCGGAACCGGCCCGGAGGCCGCGCTGGCCTGGCACCGGGAGCGGCGGGCGGCCTTCCCGGACCTGCGCTACAAGACCGTGGACGTGGTGGCGTCCGAGGCGCGGGTGGCCGTGCACTGGCGGGCCGCCGGCACCCAGGCCGGCGCGTTCGGGCCGGTGCCGCCCACGGGTCAGGTGGTCAGCTTCTCGGGGGCGTCGTTCCTGCGCTTCGACCGGGCGGGGCGGATCGCCGACGTGTGGCACTGCACCGAGCTGTTCCAGCTCCTCCAGCAGCTCGGCGTCGAGGTGCTTCCGCCGGTCACAGGTGCCGGGGCCTGATCCGGCCGACCGGCAGGTTGACCGGGAACGGCTCGCCGGTGTCCACGAACTTCGTCCAGCAACGCAACGCGCCGGGTGGTGGTCGCGCGCGCCGGGGGCACAGGGCAGGATGGACGGCATGAGCGAGCGGAGCGTGCCCGGCGAAGGGCTGGCGAAGGGGCTGGCCGTCACGCTGAAGACGATGACCCGCCGTTCGACCACCCAGCAGTACCCGGACGTGGCCCCCGAGCTGCCGCCCCGGTCCCGGGGCGTGATCGCCCTGCTGGCGGAGAACTGCACCGTCTGCATGCTCTGCGCCCGCGAGTGCCCGGACTGGTGCATCTACATCGACTCGCACAAGGAGGAGGTGGCGGTGCCCGGCGCCGCCCGTCCCCGCCAGCGCAACGTGCTCGACAAGTTCGACATCGACTTCTCGCTCTGCATGTACTGCGGCATCTGCGTCGAGGTCTGCCCGTTCGACGCGCTCTACTGGTCGCCGGAGTTCGAGTACGCCGAGTACGACATCAAGGACCTGCTGCACGACAAGGACCACCTCGGCGAGTGGATGGGCACCGTCCCGCCGCCGCCCGCGCACGACCGCAACGGCGAGCCGGCGAAGGAGGAGACCACCGCCGCGCGCAAGGCCGCCGCCCCGGCCGCCCCCGCCGTCCGTCCGGCCCCCACGCGGGTACGCCCCGAGCCCGGCTCCGCCCCCGGCCCGGGTGCTGCCGAGCCGGGTGCCGGGGAGCCGGGTGCTGCCGAGCCGGGGGCCGCCTCGTGACCGGTGTGGACGCGCTGCTGCTCGCCCTCGGCGCGGTGGCGGTCGGTGCGGGGGCGCTGGTGGTGACCACCCGGCACCTGGTCCGGGCCGGGCTCTACCTGGTGGTCTGCCTGGGCGCCCTGGCCGGCCTCTTCCTGGTGCTCACCGCCGAGCTGGTGGCCTGGGTGCAGGTGTTGATCTACGTGGGCGCCGTGGTGGTGCTGCTGCTGTTCGCGGTGATGCTGACCCGCGCCCCGATCGGCGCCTCCGACGACCTGGACCGGCCCGGCTGGCCGGCCGCCCTGATCGGCGGCGGCGCGGGCCTCGGGCTGGCCGCCCTGCTGGTCGACGCGTTCCGCTGGACGCGGGTCGACCTGCCCGAGCCGGGCACCGCCGAGCGTCTCGGCGAGCAGGTGTTCGGTTCCTGGGTGCTGCCGTTCGAGGTGCTCTCCGTGCTGCTGCTGGCCGCCCTGGTCGGCGCGATCGTGCTCTCCCGCCCCGACATCGGCCGCCCCGCGGCCGACCGGCCGGTGCCGACGCCGGGGGGCCGCCGGTGAGGCCGGTCATCCCGTACGTCACCGCCGCCCTGCTGTTCGGCCTGGGCGTGTACGGCGTGCTGCGCCGTCGCAACGCGGTGCTGGTGCTGATGGCGGTGGAGTTGATGCTCAACGCGGTCAACCTGGTCCTGGTCACCGCCGACACCACGGTCCGGGCGCAGCTCCCGCACGCCGGCCAGGTCTTCGCCCTCTTCGTGATCGTCCTGGCCGCCGCCGAGATCGGCGTGGGGCTGGCGATCGTGCTCCAGCTCTACCGCATGCGGGCCAGCGTCGCCGTGGACGAGGTGCCGCTGACCGAGCCGCCGCTGGTCGAGGCGACTCCCGGGGCGGGCGCGGCGGCGACCCCGGGCGCGTCGGCCGGCGAGGTGATCCGGTGACCGGCCTGTTCGGCGCGCTGCTGCCGGCCGTACCCCTGGTGGCGGGCCTGGGCGGGCTGCTGCTGCCGCCCTCGCCGCGCGGCGCGACCACCGGGCAGGATCCGGCCCGGCGGGCGGCGATCGGCCTGGGCGTGGCCGGGGCGGCCGGGGCGCTGCTGATCGCGGTCGTCCTGCTGGTCCGCGTCGGAGCGCCGGTGGAGACCTCGACCACCTGGGTCGACCTGGGCGGGCTGCGGGTCACCCTCGGGGTCCGGCTCGACGGGGCCGCCGCCCTGGTCGCGGTCGCCGTCGCGGCGGTGGCCCTCGCGGTGCAGGTCTACTCCGTCGGCTACCTGAAACGGGGCCCGCACGACGACGTCGAGGTCGACCACCGCTACCCGCCGTACGCGGCGCAGATCAGCCTCTTCACCGCCGCGATGCTGCTGGTGGTGGTCGCCGGTGACCTGATCATGCTGTTGGTCGGCTGGGAGGTGATGGGCCTCTGCTCCTACCTGCTCATCGCCCACGACCGCCGGCTGCCCGAGGCGCCGGCCGCCGCGATGAAGGCGTTCCTGGTCACCCGGGTGGGCGACGTCGGCTTCCTGCTCGGCATCGCGGTGCTCGGCGTCTCGGCGGGCAGCTTCCGGATCGCCGACGTGCTCGCCCACGATCACTCCGCCGGCCTGCTGACCACCGCCTGCCTGCTGCTGCTCGCCGGGGTGGCCGGCAAGAGCGCCCAGTTCCCGCTGCACACCTGGCTGCCCGACGCGATGGCCGGCCCGACCCCGGTCTCCGCGCTGATCCACGCCGCCACCATGGTGGCGGCCGGCGTGTACGCGGTCACCCGGCTCTATCCGTTGTTCGAGCGGGCCCCGGCCGCGCTCGCCGTGCTCGGGGTGATGGCCGCGGTCACCCTGCTGCTCGGCGCGCTCGCCGCCACCGCCCAGGACGACCTCAAGCGGGTGCTGGCCTGGTCCACGGTCTCCCAGATCGGTTACATGACCGGTGCGCTCGCCGTCGGCTCACCCACCGCCGCGCTGTTCCACCTGCTCAGCCACGCCGCGTTCAAGGCGCTGCTGTTCCTCGCCGCCGGGGCGGTGATCCACGCCGTCGGCACCACCCTGATGTCCCGGATGGGTGGCCTGCGCGCCACCATGCCGGTGACCTTCTGGTGCACGGTGGTCGGCCTCGGCGCGCTGGCCGGCGTCCCCCCGCTGTCCGGCTTCTGGAGCAAGGACGGCGTGCTCGCCGCCGCCGAGGCCGCCGCGCTGGACGGGGCCGGCCCGGCCCCCGCCTGGGTGGGCTGGCTGGTCTGGCTGGCCGGGTTGGCCGGCGTCGCGGTCACCGCCTGGTACGCCACCCGGCTGCTGCTGCGCGCGTTCCTCGGCGAGACCCGGATGCCGCTGGTCCACCCGCACGACCCGCCCGCGCTGATGCGCTGGCCGGTGCTGCTGCTCGCCGTCCCGGCGGCCCTGCTCGGGCTGGCCGCGTTCCTGCCCCCGTTCACCGACCGGCTCGCCGCCGGCGAGGGGGAGCTGGTGCATGTCGGCCCGGCCCTGCTGCTGCCGCTGGCCCTGCTGGCCCTCGGCGTGGGGCTGGCCTGGGCCGGCTGGCGGCGGGACCGGGCCGCCGACCCGGCCCGCGCGCTGGGCCCGCTGGGGCCGCTGTTCGCCGCCGGCTTCCGGCTCGACGACGTCCAGCGTGCCCTCGTCGTACGCCCGGTGGTCGCCCTGGGCCGGGCCGCCCGCGCGGGCGACGAGTCGGTGATCGACGGCGCGGTGGAGGGCACCGCCCGGGGCGCGCGCGCCCTCGGCGGGGCACTGGCCGGGCTGCACCGCGCCGCGCTGCCCCGGGCGGTGGCGGGGGTGCTGGCCGGCGCGTTGCTGATCGGGCTGGCCGCCGTGCTGATCGGAGGGGCCGCATGACGCTCGGACAGGTCCTGCTCGTCGCGGCGCTGGCCGTGCCGGCGGTCGGCGCGGCCGTGGTCGCCGCCGTCCCCGGGGACCGGGCTGCCCGCCTGGTCGGCACGGCGGCGGCCGGGCTGACCCTGCTCGCCACGGCGTGGCTGGTGGCCGGCGATCACCTGTGGACCGGCTACGGGCCGGCACCGGCCGTGCTGCCCTGGCACCAGCTCGACCTGCCCTGGGTGCCCGGCCTCGACCTGCGCTTCCACCTGGGCGTGGACGGCATCTCGTACCCCCTGGTGGTGCTGACCGCGCTGCTGACCCTGCTCTGCTGCGCGTACACGGTGTGGAAGGTGCCCGCCGGCGGCGGCAGCGGCCGGGCCCTCGTGGCGCTGCTGCTGGTGGTCGAGGTCGGTATCCTCGGCACCTTCCTCGCCTTCGACCTGGTGCTGTTCTTCTGCTTCTTCGAGGTCGTCCTGCTCCCCATGTACGCGATCATCGCCGGCTGGGGCGGACCGGACCGGCGTCGGGCGGCGCGCAAGTTCGCCCTCTACACCCTGCTCGGCTCGGTGCTGCTGCTGGTCGGCGTGTACGTCGTGGTGGCCGCCGCCGGCACCGCCGACCTCGTCGCGCTGACCGGCGGGGCCGGGCTTCCCCGGGGCACCCAGCTCGCCGCGTTCACCCTGTTCGGGTTGGCGTTCGCGGTGAAGAGCCCGCTCTGGCCGCTGCACTCCTGGCTGCCCGACGCGCACACCCAGGCGCCCACCGTCGGCAGCGTCGTGCTCGCCGGGGTGCTGCTCAAGATGGGCACGTACGGGCTGGTCCGGGTCGCCGTCGGGGTGGCGCCGGAGGGGGCCCGCTGGGCCGCCCCGGTGCTCGGGGTGCTCGCCGTCGCGGCGATCCTGATCGGCTCCCTGGTCTGCCTCGCCCAGAGCGAGCTGAAGCGGCTGATCGCGTACTCCAGCGTCGGGCACATGGGGTTCGTGCTGCTCGGGGTGGCCACCCTGACCGCCACCGGCATCCAGGCCGCGCTGATCGGCAACATCGCGCACGGGGTGATCACCGGACTGCTCTTCTTCCTGGCCGGGGCCGTCAAGGACCGGTCGGGCACCGGGGAGCTCGCAGAGCTGTCCGGGCTGCGGGAGACCGCGCCCCGGCTGGCCGGGCTGCTCGGCTTCGCCGCCGTCGCCTCGCTGGGCCTGCCCGGCCTGGCCGGGTTCTGGGGCGAGGCGTTCGCCGTGGTCGCCGCGATCGGGCGGGGCGGGGTGTTCTGGACCGTCCTGGGCGTGCTGGCGGCGGTCGGCGGCGCGCTGACCGCCGCGTACCTGCTGCGGCTGCTGCGCCGGGTCACCCACGGCCGGCCCAGCCCCGCGGTCGGCCGGGTCGTTCCCGGCCTCGCCGCCGCCGAACTGACCGCGTGGGCCCCGCTGGTGCTGCTCGCCCTTGCCGTCGGCCTGGCACCCGCACTGGTGCTCGGCGTCGCCGCCGACCCGGTGGCCGCCCTGGTGGCGGTCCTTCCATGAGCCCCGTGGCGGAAGTCGTGAACGAGAGCGGGCTTCGGTGAGTGCGAGGAGTGCAGCGGAGCGGAGCCCCGCAGTCGCGAACGAAGGTGGGCTCAGGTGAGTGCGAGGAGTGCAGCGGAGCGGAGCCCCGCAGTCGCGAACGAAGGTGGGCTCAGATGAGTGTGGTGCAGAGCGTCGACAGCGTGGCGCTGCTCCCGGCGTACCTCGCGGCCGGCACGGCCGTCCTGGTGCTGCTGATCGACCTGCTGGTGGCGCGGGCCGCCGTGACGGTGGCGGTGGCCGCCGCCGGGTCGGTCGCCACCGTGGTCGGCTGCGCCGTCGTCGGGGCGGGCGGCGAGCGTTCGACGTTCTGCGTCGGCACCGACTGCTCGTACGTCTTCGGTGGCCGGGCCGCCCTGGTCGGGGCGCTGTTCGCCCTGCTCACCCTCGGGGTGCTGGCGCTGTCCGGTCCGCTGCTGCGCGCCGGCCGGTCGCCGGTGGGCGAGTACTGCTTCCTCCTCGCCTGCTCGATGACCGGCGGCGTGGTGCTCGGCGCGGCCGGCGACCTGATCACCCTGATCGTCGCGCTGGAGACGCTGACCCTGCCGCTGTACGTGCTCGTCGGCCTGCGCCGGGGGAGCCTCGCCAGCGCCGAGGCGGCGGTGACGTTCTTCGTGGTGAGCGTGGTCGCCACCACCCTCACCCTGCTCGGCGCGGCCCTGCTCTACGCGGTCACCGGCGGACTGCACCTGGGCCGGGTCGGCGCGCTGTTCGCCGAGCGCCCCGACCTGCTGGACGTGCCGCTGACCACGGCGGCCGTGGCGCTGGTCCTGCTCGGGCTGGCGTTCAAGGTGGCCGCCGTGCCGTTCCACGCCTGGGCCCCGGCCACCTACGACGGCGCGCCGCTGCCGGTGGCGGCGTACCTGTCGACCGCCTCGAAGCTCGGCGGGGTGGTGGCCCTGCTCGCGGTGGTCCAGCGGGCCCTGCCGGCGGAGGTGACCGGCCCGGTGCTCGCCGTGCTCGCCGTGCTCACCATGACCGTGGGCAACCTGGTGGCGCTGCGCCAGCGCCGGGCGGTCCGGCTGCTCGCCTGGTCGTCGGTGGCCCAGGCCGGCTACATTCTCGCCCCGCTCGGCGCGCTCGCGCTGGCCGCCGGCCGCACCGCCGACGCCCGTGCCGCCGCGTACGCCGCCGCCGTCGCGTACGCGGTCTTCTTCGTGGTGCTGGAGCTGGCCGCGTTCGCGGCGCTGGTGGCGCTGCGGCCGGCCGACGCCGACGGCGGCACCCTAGTCGAGCTGCGCGGCGCGGCCCGGCGGCGGCCCTGGGTGGGGGCCGCGTTCGCGCTGGCCCTGGTCGGGCTGGCCGGTCTCCCGCCGGGGCTGGCCGGCCTCTTCGCGAAGGTGACGGTGGTTCGGGCCCTGCTGGACGGGGGCGCGGCCTGGCTGGCGCTGGTCGTGGCGGTGAACGCGGTGATCGGCCTCGCGTACTACCTCCGCGTCGCCGCCCTGTTGTACGCCCCGTCGGCCGACGTCACGCCCGTCCCCGCCCGCCCTGCCGGAGCGGTCGCCGTCGCGCTCGCCGCCGCCGTCGCCGTCGCGTTGGTCGTCGGCTTCGCCCCGCAGCTCGTGCTGGACCTCGCGGCCCGCTGACCCTGCGTAGTATTACGCGGTCTGGGTGGATCGCTCCTGACCTGGGGTTCAGTAGCCGCTCAGCTTTTACAGGTAACTCACAGTCATTAGGCGGATGGTTGGTGGGTACCGGTTTTGTTGGACCGGTCAGCGGGTCCCGCGTGATCCGCGCACCGAAGGAGCGATCGTGCATCACAACCGTCTGAAGACCGCAGCGCTGCTCGGCCTGTTGACCTCGCTGATCCTCGCGGTCGGCTACTGGTTCGGCGGCAGCGGCGGGCTCGTCATCGCCGTCGTCATCTCGTTGGTGATGAACGGCGTGACCTACTTCTACTCCGACAAGCTCGCGCTGCGCTCGATGAAGGCGCAACCGGTCACCGAGGCACAGTTCCCCGAGCTGTACCGGATGGTCCGCGAGCTGGCCACCGAGGCCCGGCAGCCGATGCCCCGCCTGTACGTCAGCCCCACCTCACAGCCCAACGCGTTCGCCACGGGCCGCAACCCGGCCAACGCGGCGGTCTGCGTCACCCAGGGCATCACCGAGGTCCTCGACTACCGCGAGCTGCGCGGGGTGATCGGGCACGAGCTGTCACACGTCTACAACCGGGACATTCTCATCTCCAGCGTGGCGGCCGGTCTGGCCGGCATCATCACCATGCTGGCCAACCTGGCGTGGTTCATCCCGCTGGGCTCCTCCGACGACGACGACCGCCCGAACCCGGCCGTGCTGTTGCTCACCCTGATCCTCGGCCCGATCGCGGCCACCGTGATCCAGTTGGCGATCAGCCGCAGCCGGGAGTTCCAGGCCGACGCGTCCGGCGCCCGCCTCACCGGGGACCCACTGGCCCTGGCCAGCGCCCTGAAGAAGATCCACATGGGCACCCAGGCCCGCCCGCTGCCGGCCCAGGGACAGCTCACCAGCACCGCCCACCTGATGATCGACAACCCGTTCAAGCGGGGCGGCGGCATCGCCGCGCTCTTCTCCACCCACCCCCGGATGGAGGAGCGGGTCGCCAGGCTGGAGCAGATGGCCGCCAGCGCCGGCCCGGTGCAGTTCCAGCGCTGACGCCCGTACCACCCGATCCGCCCGCGCCCGGTCCCCACCGGGCCCGGGCGGATCGTCGTGTACGCGACGAGACGCAGGCCATACCCGGTGCACTCCCGGCAGTCGCGGCGTTAGGGTCGCAACGTCTTCCGCTCATTACATCTTTGGAGGTTCCCCGTGGCCGGACTGCGCCAGTACCTGGGCGTCTGGCGGATCCCGGGCGCGCCGATGCTGCTCGTCCTCGGCGTCATCGGCCGGCTCGGGATCGGCATGACGCCGCTGGCGCTGCTGCTCGTCGTGGAACAGGTGACCGGGCGGTACTCCCTCGCCGCGGTCGCCGGCGGCATCTACGCCCTCTCCAGCGCCGCGCTGAGCCCGATCGCCGGCCGGGTCGCCGACCGGGTCGGCCCGACGCCGGTGCTGCTGGCCACCGCCGTCGCCCACCCCCTCGCGCTGTCCGGCCTGCTCATGGCGAGCCGCTCCGACGCCGGCAACCTGGCCCTGATCTACGTGGCCTCCGGGGTCGCCGGCGCCACGTACCCGCCGCTGACCGCCGCGCTCCGGGGGGCCTGGAACGACCTGACCGGCCCCGCCTCCGGCCGGTACCACCTCCGCAACACCGCCCTGGCCGCGGAGACCACGCTCTTCGAGGTGGTCTTCGTGCTCGGTCCGCTGCTGGTGGCCGCGTTCGTCCTGTTCGCCGACGCGACGGCCGCCCTGGTCGGCGCGGCGGTGGTCACCCTGGTCGGCACCACCGCCGTGGCGTTCGGCCGGGTGATGCGCGGCTGGCGCCCGCACGCGCACGAGCACCAGGCGAAGGGGCTCGGCCCGCTGCGGGTCGGCGGCTTCCCCGCACTGCTGCTCTGCGTCGCCAGCCTCGGCATCGCGTTCGGCGCCGCCGGGGTGATCGTGCCGGCCTTCGCCGGGAGCCAGCCGACCGACGACCCGGAGAGCCTGGCCGGGCTGCTGCTCGCGGTCTGGGGGATCGGCAGCGCGGCCGGCGGGTTCTGGTTCGGCGTCCGCAAGCCGGCGGCGAACATGACCCGCCAGTTCGCCTGGCTGCTCGCCGCCGTCGCCGGCAGTTTCGCCGTGTTCGCGGTGATGCCCGGGCCGGTGCCGCTGGGCGTCGCACTGATCGTCGGCGGGGCCACCATCGCACCCGCGTTGACCCTGGAGAACACCCTGGTCGGGCGGATCGCCCCCGTCGGCATGCTGAACGAGGCGTACACCTGGGTGGTCACCATGTCGGTGGCGGCCAGCGCCGCCGGCGGCGCGGTGGCCGGGCTGATCGTCGACCACAGCGGCGGCGTGTCCTGGGCGTTCCTCTTCGCCGGGGCCTCGGTCGCCGTCGGGGCCACGGTTGCCGCGCTCCCCGCCGGCCCGATCGCCCGGGCCGAGGCCACGGCGGTACGCGCCGAACAGACCCTCGCCGCCTGACCCCGGCCCGGCGGACGGGCGGAATTCGATCCCCCCGCAGGCACTCCGGGCACCGCATGCCGGTGCCCGGAGTGCCTGTCGTGCCGATCAGGCCTGGATGCCCGCCCTGCGGCGGATCCGGCTGGCCCCGAGCAGGAGCGCGCCGGCGGCCAGCAGGCCGCCACCCAGGGAGAGGACACCGGCGGAGCTGTCACCGGTTACCGGCAGCTCCTGTTCGTCCTTGCCCTTGTCGTCCTTGCCGTGCTCGTGATCCTTGCCGTGCTCGTCGTTCTTGCCGTGCTCGTGGTCCTTGCCGTCGTGCCGGTGGTCGAACTTGCCGTCCCGGATGCAGACGGTGACGGTCACGGGGTCGGAGACCACGGTCTTGCGGTAGAACTTGCCGGTGGCGCGGGCCGTGTTGACCACCTTTCCGGCCTTGACGTCGGCCTGGGTCACCACATGCGGCTTGACGGCGTGGCAGTCGGTGCTCGTGCCCGGTGCCAGCGTGGTGTTGTTGCAGACCACCAGACCGGCCTTCGGGTCATCGACGGCGACGTCGGTGATGGCGACCGTGCCGGTGTTGGTCACCCGGTAGGTGTAGAAGATCTTGTCGCCCTTGGCCGCGAAGCCGTCGTTCTCACACTTCTTGCGGCAGTCCGACTCGACCCGAGCCTTCTTGTCGATCGACAGGCTGACCTGCTTCGGCGGGACCGGCTCGGTGGTCACGGTGAACGTCACCTCGTCGGACGTCACCGTCTGCCCGCGGACCGCCCCGGTCGCCTGCGCGATGTTGACGATCTTGCCGTTGGTCACGTCGGTCTTCGTGACGGTGTACGTGCCGGTGCAGGTGGTGCTCGCCCCCGGCGTGAGCGACGTGGCCTGGCAGGTGATGCCGGTGACCGTGTCGTCGGTGACGGTGATGTCGTGGATCGGGTAGGTCGTGCCCGTGCTCTGGTTCGTCACCGTGTAGGTGTAGGTGATCTTGTCGCCGGCCTGCACGCCGGTGGCCGGGGTACCGGTCTTGGCCAGCCCCAGTTTCAAGTCCACCGGTGGCTTCGCCGCGCAGGTGTGGGTGAGCACGAAGAAGTCCGCGCTTCCGGAGATCACGGCGGTGGCGCCGGTGAGCGTCCAGCCCGCTGGGAGCCGGATCCACGCCTTGCTGGTACCCATGCCGTTGACGATGGCGCTGTTGGGGTCGGTGGGGATAGTCCGCGTGACGGTGCCGCTCGGCGTGCTGAACGTCGCTGTGACCGACTGGAAGTTACCGCTGGTCTGTGGGTTTCCCGGCAGGTTGAACACCCACACGTCCTCGTTCGGGAAGGGCCCACCGCCGAGGTTGGGGTCGCAGTTCTGGGTGAACTGGGCTGCCGTCGTCGGCACGTTGCCCGGGTTGATGTCGATCGTCGACGCCGCAACGGCCGGCGAGCCGGCCGCGAGCAGCAGGGCGCCGGCCAGCAGCGTGAAGGCGGCCAGTCGTACGCGGATGCCGGCTCGTATGCGCGGCGAAGAGGTCTTGCTCATGTGTTCCCCCGTGTCGTGGACTGTTGACAAGGGGGGCAACGAGTAGTAAAAGATGCGCGTCACGCGGGGGAAGGTGAAATCCCCCGCTAGATGGAAAAAGGTCCCCTTATGCCCCCAAATCGCCTCGGCTGCCTCCTCCAGGTGCCCAGGGCGGCTGCCGCGGCGTGATTTTGGTGCGCGGCGAGCCCGTCGGCAGCGGACCAGAGGCCCCGGACCGGCGACACGGGCTGCAGCCTCCGTCCCCGATTTGGCTCAGAAGCTGGATCGGACGCGAATGTGGTACTCGCGAGCCGCGCCTTTGGCGACTGTCGGGCGCGCAGTTGTCGCCGGGTACCGATGGTGGCGGCCGGCCCCCGAGGGCGGCGGCCGGTCGCCACCGCGTCAGCGGTAGTTGGTGAACTGAAGGGCGACGCCGAATTCATCACCCTTGAGCAGGGCGATGATGGCCTGGAGGTCGTCCTTCTTCTTGCCGGTGACCCGAAGCTGGTCGCCCTGGATCTGCGCCTGGACGCCCTTGGGGCCCTCCTCCCGGATCTTCTTGCTGATCACCTTGGCCTTGTCCGAGTCGATGCCCTGGATCACCTTGGCGTCGATCTTGAAAATCTTGCCGGAAGGACGCGGGTCGCCGGCGTCGAGGGACTTCAGCGAGATGTTCCGCTTGACCAACTTCTCCTTGAAGACGTCCAGGGCCGCCCGGACCCGCTCCTCGGTCTCCGCCTGGAGGCTGATGGCCTCCTCGCCCGACCAGGAGATCTCCGCGCCGGTGCCCCGGAAGTCGAACCGCGTCGCGAGCTCCTTCTCCGTCTGGCGGAGGGCGTTGTCGACCTCCTGCCGGTCGACCTTGCTCACGATGTCGAACGACGGATTCGCTGCCATGCTCATGCTCCTGCTGTCCGGGCGGTCAGTGCTCGTACGCGTCGCCCGCCGACCAGCGGCACGACACCCTGACGGTACCCGGTTGCGCCGGGCCCGGGAGTAACCGCTATCCTTGGCTCCGCTGCCGCGCACAGCGCGGTGGCGACGCCCTGGCGGGTTGCCCGAGCGGCCAATGGGAGCGGACTGTAAATCCGTCGCGAAAGCTTCAGAGGTTCGAATCCTCTACCCGCCACCAGGTGCGAGAACGGCCCCTGACCAGCAGGAATGCTGATCGGGGGCCGTTGTCGTTTGTCTGGCCGAGTCCGGCTGAGTCCAGCCGTCTACGGCTGGTTGTGGGCAGATGGTGGGCAGGTCGATCTTGCCGCTGAGCCTTCTTGGGCTGGGATTGGTGGGCCGTGAGGGCTGAGCCGGGCCGGGCGGCTGTGGGCGTCTGAGAGGACGTCTCGGGTACGACTTGGCCGCGGTGGGTAGGCCGGTGGCAAGCCAGTCCCGGGGTTGGACTGGCGCGGCAGCCGGAAGCCCTGAGGTGCGAGCAGGCCGACTGCTTCGGCTTCCGTACCGCCGGGTGGTCGTCGAGGCGTCTGGGCTGTCGTACGGGGCGGCGGCCGGCGGGTGTCGGTGGCTCACCGCCCCGGCGCCGGAGGCGGCCGGGGCGGATTGCCGCCGGCCGGCTTCCGCCCGCGCCGCGCGGAGCGCGGCGCCTTGATCCAGAACAGAGGAAATCGGCAGCAGGGCGGGACTAGGCAATCGGGGCGAGACATCTCGCTTACAAGATTTGTGCAGGTCGTCTGGCGTCGTCTGTCCGGGTTCGCGACCTCGGGCGGCTGTTCGTTCCGGCTGCTGACGCGCGCTCTAGGCCGAGGCGGTTGTTGGCGTTCCTGTCGACAGTCATGCACCCCGCCGTAGAGGTTCCCCTAAGTAGTGGCCTTCTGGTCAGCAGCTGATAGCAACTGGGTCCGATGAAGTCCCGTACAAGGTCACACGGCCTAGTTCAGCGTCGGCCTGATCTGGACCGTGGCGTTGCTGTACTTGGCTGCTGTACAGATGGCCGACACCCCAGCACCTCATGAGGAAGGTCGAGGACTGCACCGACCTTCGCAAGCATCCATCGGAGCGATAGCCATCCGCTCGGCCAGTGCTCCCCCGTTAGGAGCATGTCAGCTAGGTTGCCCGCCATGAGATGCTCAACAGTGTGACAGAGACGGTATCAAGCCGCTGCGCGCCTAATCGCGGGCGAAAGATCTCCAGAGAGACGGTGGTGCGACTTATCGCCGCAGGGGCGGGACACTGCTATAAGCCCGCGTGTCCAGTCGGCTCTCTTTGGCACGAGTTGGAGGACGGCCGGGCCGTTAAGCTAGCTGAAGTAGCACATATCGTAGCAGCGGGCGAGAGTGGTCCTCGCAACGACGTCAATGCCATCGAAACGGAGCTGGCATCTTTTCATAACTTGATTCTTCTGTGCCCGAATTGCCACAGCATTGTTGACGCCGCGCCAGACATGTATCCGGTGGACCTGCTTAAAGAATGGAAAGACTCACACGAGGCGCGCATAAGGGAGACTCTTGGAATCCAGACTTATGAGAGCCGTGTCGGGCTCCGGCGGTCCCTCGAGCTTTCCCTGGCGGAGAATCGACAGATATGGGAAACCTATGGACCTGACTCGGAGTCGGCCAACAGGGCGCTATTTAGCGATGTGAGCGCCGCGTGGCGAAGAGAAGTTATTGCCCGTGTTTTGCCCAACAACACACGGATGCTCCGACTCCTCGAAGCCAACCAAGCGCTTTTGAGCGAGCAGGAACGCCCAGTGGTAACCAAACTGCGTATGCATGTAAGAGGCATGGAGGATCGCCATCTCGGAGGAATCGTCAATCCGGCAGCTCCCCGATTTCCCCAAGAACTGAACAGTCTGTTGTGGGATTGATGATACTGCGCCCTGGAGGAATGTATGCCTGAGTTTGGGTACTATGCAAAGCGTCCGCGGCCACAGCATCGAGCTTACTTGAAGAAGTACCTTGAAGCCCGAGCCGTTGTCGAGAGTGTTGAGGAGTTGGACGACTTCCGCCTCGTTGTTCGGCGGAGAGGCATGTCCGATGTCCGCGTCTACCTCACCAGCTCGTATGAGGTCGGCGTCGCCGATGTCGAAGAAATCCTCTCTGAGGCCCCTGAAACTACCTGCATTGTTTCCACCATGGACTACAACCATTACTCATCAGAGGCCAAGACCCTGGCGGCCGGGCGATGCGTGGGACTTTTCAAGTCAGTTGAGTTCCTTGGAGCAGTCTACTTTGATGGAGAAGCTTTTCTCGGGTACCTGTCTCCTGCTGAGCGTGAAGCGCTTCGTAGACGAAATAATTCCTAATGGTTGGTCCGTCTACGTTTTTGGTAGTGCAGCGCGATGTCCTGGGCGTCCCGCGACCCGTGCGGGACAATGCTTCGGGTCGGATGTAGATCTATTGCTGGTATATCCACCAGGCAAAACCTCGGAAGCCATAGAAGCACGAAGGCGTCTCAGTGTTTGCCTGCAAGCCGTTGGTGAGACGGCCGACATAGTTCTTCTCAATGAGCGCGAAGAAGAGGAGAGCCGGTTTGTAGAGCTTGAACAAGCGCGCGTCCCGGAGGCTTGTTTAATTGCCCTTACAGAGTGAGTGTGGAGTCCCCTTCATCAAACCCGATGAAGCGTTTATGGGCCCGGATAAATGCTTGCCGGTTGGTGGGTTGGGCCGCTTTAAGGCAAGCTGCAATTGTCCACACTGAGGCCGGGCCAGACTCGCGGTGTCCACTCCTCTGCGGCCAGCTGGGGCGTCTTTAAATTGAGGATGCATAGAGGGTGATAACGATATTACGAGCTTTGACGTGATGAGCTGCGGGGACGTCCCTGGGACCGGGCATTTCTACTGACCGACTGGGTGTAGCCGATAGGCCCTGATGACCGTCTCGACCTTTCTTCCTCTCTGCGTAACAGTCTCGCGCTCGATCAATGCCGCTCCGACGTCGACACCGAACAGGGCTGCTAGCTCTGCGTCGGCAGCAACCTCGCGTTGCCTCGTTTCTAGGTCGCTACGTCGATCCGAGTCGTGCTGATAGGAGCAGGCGTTTGCGTAAGTGCCCCTACCGTGTTCGGTGGTAGCCAAGCCGTCCTCTCGTAGAACAGCTATGGCCTGGCGAATTGTGCCGCGACTCGCCCGAAATTCGGTGGTGAGGACGCTCTCGGCTGGCAAGAGGGATCCGGGCGGGATGGCGCCGCTCTCGATGCGTTCCCTCAGATCGTCGGCGATGACGCGGTAGCGGGGCTGTCCGTAGTGCGGGGTGGGCACCAGCTCACCGTACCTGGCACTTGTCTTACCAAGTGCCAACCAAGCGGTCCGTTTCGTCGTATGGACAACTCATCCACTTGTAGGTACGTTTCCTGGTGTGCGGCCGGGGTGACGGTTCGTGTCAGGGGTGGTCTCGGGCCGGCCCTGGTCGCACCTAATGCGCGGCGTCCTGTCGGACCGGTTGCGGTAGCCGCGCGTACAAGTTGGCTCGGCGATATCCGACCCGTCTGCGTCGAACGGTGCGCCGTGCCTTCATCCGGGCCGGTGGTCGGCCGCCTCCCCCGTGACTGGCCACCGGCCCTCCCTATCTATGGAGGTGCGAATGTCCGGTTCCCATCGTCGGCGCGGCTGGTTCTTGTCCTGGTGGCCTCGGAGACGTACGCCGAGCCGGGCCGCCAGCAGCAACATCCCGTCAAGTCCACGCACGGCTTCCGTCCTGCCCTCGCCGTGGTGGTCCGTGGCTCCGACGCGAGAGTTGCCCGTACTGCGCTACGCGCCGCTGATGACGTTGGCCCAGGCTGAGCGGGGCAACGGTGGGCGGTGGCAGCGATGAGGCGCACGAGCAAGCCGGCCGAAGTCACGAGCCACCCGGACTGGTGCACCCCGGATCGCTGCGGCTACCTGGTGCCGCCAGTGATGGCGCACATGGCCCGCCGTCATCGCGGCCCGATGCACCGGGTCGGCGACAAACGAGCAGGCGGACTCGTCGTTACCTACCTCATCGGTGCTGGTGCTCTGGGTCCCATGGTTGGGGTTCACACGACGTGCCGGGGCGGGAACGCCTGGGCGGAGTTGTCCTTGCCGCAGGCGGCCGAACTGGTCGAGCAGCTTCGCGGGTTGTTGGCGCAAGCCGCCGGCGACCAGGGGGCCGACGATGAGTGAAGGCAAACCCATGTCGAAGGGCTGGCCGTCGTCGTTCGCGTCGGCGGTGTGCCCTACGTGGTGCCGGGGCTGCGGACCGAACGACCCGATGCACCGGGGGCTTCTCGCCACTATCGGGCGGGAGCGGACCGGGTGGGTCAGCTTGCAACTGCTCGTCGACCGGTTCGCGCGCCGGGATCTGGCCGTCAAGCTCGACGCGACCCGCTACGGCGCAACCCAAGCCGTCCTCCTGTCGGCGGCGCAGGTGGACCGGCTCATCGAGGAGCTGACGCACGCACGACAGGTGATGCGGGTGCCGGCCACTCGGCGCGGACAGGCGGGGGAGACGCGGTGAACGCGGGCAGTCGTCGGGGCGTAGCGGCCCCTCGTACCCCTGGCCCGCGTCGGGCGCAGTCACCGCGAGCAGCGGTAATAGTCCCTCCGGTTCCCGAGCGGCCGGCCGGGGGGACCGCCTGGCAGACGTTGGAACGTCTAGGCGGTACGGTGGCCGGTGTGCATGGCCGGGACTGGCGCCCTCGCTACCTGCAACTCGCGGAAGAGTTGCGGGTGAAGATCATGGGCGGGGAGATGGCGCCCGGCACCCTGATGCCGAGCGAGACCGAGTTGGCCGAGTCGTCTGGCCTGTCCCGCACGAGCGTGCGTAACGCGATCCGGCAGCTTCGGGAATGGGGCCTGGTCCGGGCCGAGCAGGGGCGCGGCACCTATGTGCGCGCACCCCGCCAGCGGGTACGCCGTCGCAACACCGAGCGGTACCAGTGGGAGAAGGATCGGGTCCTGCTCGACGAGGGCGAGCGGTTGAAGACCGGCGCCACCGAGCACGACACCGGCCTGACCGTCGATGACCTCAAGTTCCACGCCGAGTATTCCCGGGTGGACGCGGATGCGGAGATGGCGGCGGCCCTGCACGTCGAGCCGGGGACACCGCTGCTGCGCCGGGTCTACTGGACGTCCTCCCGGCACGAGAACGCGCCGCTGACCGTGTCGTACTCGTACCTGCCGTACGACATGGTCGCCGTGAACCCCGACCTACTCGACGAGGCCAAGGAACCGTGGCCGGGCGGAACGCAACACCAGCTCTACACGCTCGGCATCGAGCTGGACCGGATCGACGACGAGATCCGCGCGCGTCCGCCGTCGCCTGATGAGGCCGAGTTGCTGGACATCGACCCGGGCGTCTCCGTGCTCACCGTGCGGAAGACCTCGGTCGACACCACCGGCCGGGTCGTCGAGGTGGCCGACGTGGTGATGCCGGGCGACCGGACTGAGCTTGTCTACTCCCACAAACTCCAGCGGTGGAAAACTTGACGCAGCTCGTCTCGGTCATCACCCCGGTTCACGCGCCCAGCATCGAGTACCTTGCTGGCGCGTACGCCTCCCTGGTCAAGCAGGAGATGCCGGCCGGGTGGGACTGGCAATGGCTCGTCCAAGAGGACGGGCAGACCGGCGCCCTGGTCGACGCGCTGCCCGATGACCCCCGCATCAGGCTCGGCACCGGCCGTCCCGGTGGGCCGGGTGTCGCCCGCACCCTCGCTCTTTCCCGGGTATCCGGGGAACTCATCAAGGTCCTGGACGCTGACGACCAGTTGACCCCCGGCGCGCTCACCCGGGACATCGCCGCGTTCGACGCGCACCCGCAGATCGGCTGGACCACCTCGCGGGTACTCGATCTGCTGCCCGACGGGTCAACCGCCGGATGGGACAAGGATCCCGCCGGCGGGCTCATCAACCGCGGTGCGGTCCTGTCGTTCTGGCAGGCGAACGACTACCGGGCATCGGTGCACCCGGCGACGCTGTGCCTGCGCCGTGATCTCGTCTTCGCCCTGGGCGGCTGGATGGCCCTGCCCGCTTCCGAGGACACCGGCCTTTTGCTCGCGGTCAACGCGGTCAGCGAAGGCTACTTCACCCGGGAGTACGGCCTGCTCTACCGCAAGTGGCCCGGCCAGGTGACCAGCCAGGCCGCGCACCGGGAACCGGCCGAGTATCAGGCGCGAATGAGGATCATCGAGGCCAGAGCCAACGCCCTGGCCTCGATGATCCCGAACGGCTTCGGCGGCGGCGCTACGGCGTAGCCTCGTGCCCCGGCATCCCGTGGGTACGCCGCCGCTCCTTCATCTCCGCCTCGTAGATGTGCCGCCGGCCGCCGGCCAGCTTCTCCCGCGCGTCCCGCTCGATCTCCTGGAACGCGGCGTAGTAGCCGTCGTCGAACTCCTCCACGATCTGGAACGTCCACCGGCCGGGTAGCACATTGCGCCCCAGCAACTCGTGCTCGACCCGGTCGGCCACCTCGTCGTGCCCTGCCTCGCGGAGCAGCCTCACCACATGGTCAAGGGTGAGATCCGCACCGCCGACGAGCTGGTGCGCCGAGTACAGGTGACCGCGTACGCGGTGGATCGTCTCCAGCGCCTTACTCAACTCGCCCAACGCCTCGACGGTCGTGTCGTCGACCCCTGCCGGCCGCGAGTGTTCGTCGAAAGCTTGCATCCTCTGCACGTCCTCCATAGCGGTGCAAATACCCCAAATCGAGCGCTTAAAGCATGCAAATCGCGGAGCGAACCGTAGTCGTAAACGGCGTGGCTACTTGATTACGACCGATATCTCCTGTAGCTGTGCCACTCAAGGAATCGGCCTTAGGTCAGAATTTCGTGCGAATGAAGGAGCGTCGCTTGCGATTCTCTCTGCACGTATGGCTATGATTCTTTCCGAGTCAAACTCGACCGACTCTGCGACGCGCAACCAGTCAGGTCGCCTCCTCGATGACGGAGGCGACCCGTTTATGTCGCCGCAAGGAGGTGGAGTGTGACTAAGTCCCGCAAGAGGCCCAGGCCCCCCAAGGGCCGGATTCGGGTCCATAGGGACGGCGCCTGCTGGCGTCAACACCTGATGTACGTGCTCGACTTGTTATTACTCAGGCTCGGCTCGTCCATCGTGGCATCGCTGATCATGAAAATGTTCAGCGATGGGGATGACGGCTCACCCACCTAGCTAGGTAGGTGAGCCGACCACCCGACGGGTTCCCCACCTTCGCTTCTGCAGGGCACGGTGGGGGCCCGTCCTTTCATGGGAAACCTCTCGCTCGTCACGACAGGTCGCCACACCTTCCGGTGGAGGCTTGGTGCGTGAACGATGAACGCATCTCACCTTCACCTTCCATAACTCAACCTACCACAGCATTCTACAGGTACCCTTGCAGTATCTACTGCACTACTGCACTGTCACTCTTGCAGTATCTACTGCACCATTGCACTGCACTGTCACCCCTGCGGCTTCCCGCCGCTGAATTAATCGCGCCGGATTTGGAGCGCAGGGCTGAGTCCAGCGCCGTTCCGTGCAATCCATGATGCTGCTGGCGGTCCGCTTGCCACGGAGAGCGCTGCCAGGGCTGCCTGCTTGCAAGACTTCATCGGCGCTGTGCGTAGCTCAGGACGGTACGCCAGTAGTCGTCGCCTCGGCCCGATCCGCGCATGAGACGGCCGATCGCCTCCGACCGTCACGGAAGCTGAGAAGGGTTGTTGACTTGTCTGCCAAGTGCCGTCTACCTTGGAGTCTCAACTTGGCAGACATGTCAATAAGCTGGAGGTTGAGCGATGGCTCTGCGTGGCGGTACGAGGTTCGCCGTGCGTTGTGAGGACGTGTTCCCGGCGGGGTGCGCGTTGGTGCCCGAGTCGCTGGGCGAGGTGGAGGACTACGACGAGAAGACCGGTCGGCGTAGCCCGGCGAAGGACAAGCTGACCGGCCAGCGGGTGTGGCAGGTCCGGGTGATGGACCTCGACCCGGAACTCGGGAAGCGCTCGCGGGAGACGACGGTGAAGATCTCGGCGAACTACCAGCCGGTCCCGCCGACGGGCGCCCCGTTCGAGGGCGTCGAGTTCGAGGGCATGACGGTCACGCCGTACGTGTCGAACACCGGCCGGATGGCGTACTCGCTGCGGGCGACCGGGATGCGCGCCCCGGCGGGCGTGGCCAATAAGGCGGCGGCGTAGCCGCATCAGGTGGGGGCGGGGCTGTCAGGTCTTGGCGGACGGCAGCCCCGCCCTCCGTCTCTTCCCCCTGCTCGTGACGAGAGAGGTAGTGACGTGTCCAAGCGTAGGCGTTCGCCTGCCCCGGCCCAGCCTCGGTGCAACGTGTGTCAGTCCCGATTCGACCCGACGACCGGTGCCGACGGTCGGTGTGCCGGCTGCGTCGGTCAGCTAGTCCTTCCGTTCCCTCCGGTCCGGGACTCCTCGGGTCGGTTCGTGTCGCTGCGGGGTGCGCGATGATGCGCTGGCCGCGCGGCGAGGTGCTCATGACAACCGCCGGGGATCTGCTGGTGATCCGGCCGAAGCGGATCGCGCTGCCAAGGTGGTTGGTCGTCCTCGGCCTGCTTCTGCGCTGGCTGGCCCGGTCCTGCTGGTGGTGCCTGCGCCACCCGATCACCATCGCCCTGGCCGTGGCCGCCGTCGTCCTCTACGCCGACCACGGCTGGCCGGGTCTGGTTGTGCCGCTGGTCCTGGCGTCGGCGGTGTCGGCCCTGTGGCGGTGGCGCGACGAGGCGTCCTGGTGGCGGTGGTGCGCCGGGCCGCTGCTCGGCCGGTTCCGTCAGGTCTTCGTGTACCGGCGGGCGTGGCACGAGGCCATGACCCTGTGCGGGCTGGCCCAGACGTACGACCATCGGGCCGTCCTGCCCGAGTTGCTGCGCGTGCGCTCGGATCAGGCCCTCGACGTGCTGACCGTCCGCATGGTCCGGGGGCAGACCCCGTCCGACTTCCAGAAGGTCACGGCGAACCTCGCGTACGCCTTCGGCCGGCGGCACGCCCGGGTCTACTCCGAGCGGCCCGACGACCCGCCGACCCGTACCGGCTATTGGGCTTTGCTGCTCGGCCTGGTGGACCGGGTCCGGTTCCGGGACCGGCCGACCGTGGTCTACCTGGTGCTCGTCCGCACCGATGCCCTGCGGCCGGTCGTGGCACCGTTCGACGCCCCGGCCGTCCCCGACCTCACCGCCCTGCCCCTGGCCCGGCGGGAAGACCTGGGCACATGGTCCCTGCACCTGCTCGCCACGCACGTCCTCATCGGCGGGGCCACCCGCTCCGGTAAGGGCTCGGTGCTCTGGTCACTGGTCCGCTCGCTGAGCGGCGGCATCACCTCCGGCTTGGTCCGGCTCTGGGTGATCGACCCCAAGGGCGGGATGGAGTTCGCCATGGGCCGGCCGATGTTCGCCCGGTTCGCCTGCAAGTCCTTCGAGGCCATGGCCGACCTCCTCGACGAGGCCGTGACCGTCATGCGAGAACGGCAAACCCGGCTCGCCGGAACGGTCCGCGTCCACACCCCGACCGACGCTGACCCCCTGGTCGTGGTCGTCATCGACGAGATGGCCGCGCTCACCGCGTACCTGCAAGACGTCGACCTGCGCAAGCGCATCGCCGGCTCGCTCGGGCTCCTGCTGTCCCAGGGTGCCGGCGTCGGGGTCCTGGTGGTGGCCGCGCTACAGGACCCGCGCAAGGAAGTGCTGCCGTTCCGGGACCTCTTCCCGACCCGCATCGCCCTCGGGCTGACCGAGGCGTCGCAAGTTGACCTCGTGCTCGGCGACGGCGCCCGCAACCGGGGTGCCCTGGCCGACCAGATGCCCCGATGGGCCAAGGGCGTGGGCTACGTGATCCTCGACGGCACACCGGAACCCCTGCGGGTCCGGTTCTCGTACGTCACCGACGACCACATTCGCGACCTCGCCCGGCAGTACCCGGCCCCGGCCGACAGCAGCGGACATCCTCGCCCAGGTCGGCCGCGAGTCGACCCCGGAACCGGTCCGCCGGCCACTGCCCCGGCCGCATCGCGGGCCGCTACTGCCCGATGCGCTGCGCAACATCCTCGACGCCGACGGGGGCGAGCCGCGGTGACCACCCCGACCTTCTTCCGACTCCGCGCCCCCGCCGCCGACGGAGCGAGCAGCACGGCTGTCTCCGTGCGCGTCGCCCCCGACCGGCCGGACCCGTACCCGGTCTATCTGGCGGTCGGTGCCGGCCGGCGCCGCATGTCCCTGACCCCCGACGAGGCGTGGGCGCTGTGGCGCTGCCTCTCCGAAGCCGTCGCCGCCCTCGGCACCCCTCCCGACTACATCCGCACCGACATCCGACCGGCCCGGAGGTAACCGCCATGACCCCCTCACCCGCTTCATCAACCGGTTCCGGCGTCCGCTGCGTATCCGACTCGTCGGCCCCGCCGACCAGACCGCCGCCGCCCTGCACGGCCTGGCGCACATGGTCAACCGCCGACCCGACATGAACGACCGCCGCATCCGCATCGACCTCACCATCCGCGAGAAGCCGTTGCAGGAGTGGCGATGACCGCGCGCACCGAATCCGCCGTACGCCTGGTGATCCTGCTCGCCATCGGCACCATGGCCGGCGCCGCCGCCTTCACCCACGTCCACGACCTGTCCGTCACCCACGGCCAACCGAACTGGATCGGCTGGGCCAACGCCGTCGCCGTCGAACTGATGGCCATCTACCTCGGCCTGGAACTCCGCGCCCGCCGTCGTACCCGTCGCCCGGTCGGCCTGGTCGCCTCGCTCCTCGTCGCGTTCGCGCTGCTGTCGCTCGCCGCCCAGGTCGCCGAAGCCGAACCCTCAGTGTGGGGCTGGACTGTGGCAGCCGTGCCCTCCCTGGCATTCCTCGCCCTGGTGAAGGTCGTCCTGTCCAACACCCCGGCCACCCCGCCGGCACCCGAACCGGACCAACCCCCGACCGACCGGTACGAGGCACCCGAGCAGGCCACCACCGACCCCGACCCCGAGCATCCGGCCGCCCCCGCGCCGCCGACTGTCCCGGCTCCGGCTGTCGTCCCCGCCCTGGCTGTCCCCGCCCCAGCGGTGGTGCTGCCTCCGCGCGGCGTCATCCGCTCGAACCGGCCGCACGTCGTCGGGATCATCCGATGAGCGCTCCGACCCTGCCCGGCCTCGAACCCGCCCCGACCCCGGCTGCCACTCCTCGGCCGGGGTCGCGGGCGGCCCGCATGGCGCTCCCTCGCTCGGTCGACGTGCTCAAGGAGATCGCCGCCGAGTACGGCGTCTGCGTCCGCCCCCTGGCGATGCGCCGCACCGACCTCGACACCGGCCTGACCGAGGTCATCGACCTACCCTGCGGGGCCACCCGCGAAGACAAGTGCGCGCCGTGCGCCAAGAAGAACCGCCGGCTGCGGCAGGCCCAGATCCGGGAGGGCTGGCACCGCGACGACGAACCACTACCCGGTCCACAACCCGCCACCGAGGCGCAGAAGTCACTGATCCTGTTCCGCGCACACCTGGAGTTCTCCCGCGACGAAGCGGTACGAGCGAGCCAGTACGACCAGGTCGCCGACCTCGACGAGGCCATCCGCGAGGTTGAGGAAGCCATCGCCGCCGAGGGCCTGCGCGGACGCGTCGGACCACCCCACGCGGGCGTCGACGAGGACCAGGGCGACGAGGACACCGGCCGCCGGCGCAAGCGCTCCACAAAGCGGCGCCAGGATGCCCCCGAGCTGCCCCGGCGCAAGGTCGAGCGGCGCACCGTCGGCAAGACCTACACCGCCTCCGACGGCTCCACCTACCGGCCGTCGATGTGGCTCACGCTCACCCTCGACTCGTACGGCCCGGTCCGCCCCGACGGCACCCCGGTCAACCCCAACAGGTACGACTACCGCCGCGCGGCCTGGGACGCCGTCCACTTCCCCCGCCTCCTCGACCGGTTCTGGCAGAACCTGCGCCGCTGTGAGGGCTGGAACGTCCAGTACGCCGGCTGCGTCGAGCCCCAACGCCGACTCGCCCCGCACGCGCACTTCGCCATCCGGGGCACCATCCCCCGCGACACCCTGCGCACCGTCGCGGCGGCCACCTACCACCAGGTCTGGTGGCCGAGCGTGGACGTCCAGCGGTACACCGCCGACCGCCCCCCGGTCTGGGACGCCGACGCCTCCGCGTGGGTCGACCCGGACACCCGCCACCCGCTGACCACCTGGACGGAAGCCCTCGACGCCATCGACGAGGACCCCGACGCCGAACCGGTACACGTCGCCCGCTTCGGCGCCCAGGTCGACGCCCGAGGCGTCATGCCCGGCACCACCGACGCCGAACGGACCATCCGGTACGTCACGAAGTACATCACCAAGCACACCGGCGACTGCCACAAAGCGACCACCGACCGGCAGCGCAAGCACCTCGACCGGCTCTGGCACGCACTGCGGCTCACCCCGTGCACCGACCGGTGCGCCAACTGGCTGTTCTACGGCGTCCAGCCGAAGAAGGCGCACGCGAGGCTCAAGCCGGGCCGCTGCAAGGGAAAGGTCCACCAGCGGGACACCCTCGGCATCGGCGGCCGACGCATCCTCGTCTCCCGCGACTGGTCCGGCAAGACCCTCGCCGACCACAAACACGACGCCCGCGCCTGGGTCCGCGCCCTGCTCGGCACGACCACCGACGGCACTGAGCTCGTCGACGCCCAGGCCGACACACCCGAGCGGGTCCGGCACGCCTGGGAACTCGCCCGACCCGACGACCCCGACGTGGGGCCTCGCGTCCTCGAGGCGGGCAAGTGCGTCTTCGCTGAGCATCGGTACATGGTCCGCTGCCAAGCCGGCGCTGTCTCCGAGATATCCGCCCGTCGGGTGGATGTGCCCGGGTCCCGCCGACCGAGGTCGCCCGGCGCCTGGGCCACGGCGTCGCCGTCCTGCTTCGCGTTACGCCAACTACATCGACGGGGGAGACGACACCATGAACGACAAGATCGGCGACGCCCTCGGATGAGGGCCCGAGTACAGAAGAGGCCTTGTCGTCCGTGCGTCACCGGCCCAAGGTGCCTTGACCAATTGCGGGACACTCGTAACCATGTGGCAACTGACGGTGGTTGGCTGGGCGCTGAGAGGCGTGGGTCAAGGGGGCGGTACACATTGAAGGCTGATCTCGCCATCAGGCGGGTGCCGCCCACGCTTCGTCCGTCAGGCCCGCGGACCGCTCAAGCGCGTTCATCCCGCAGTCGTGCGGCGTTGGTGGCGCTCATGCTCCTAGCCTTGGTGCTCGCGGGCTGCGATCCAGAAACCAAGGGCAAGGTCCGCTACAAGCCTCCGCTGCTGCCGGTAGCGCTGACGCTCGGGCCCGACGGCGTGGCTGTCGAGGGCGAAACTAGCTTCGTTACTCCCATCGGCGAGTTCTCGATCGGCGCCGAGTACTCCCTCCCGCCGCGAGACGGAAGCACGATCTATGTCCTGCTCCGCGACCGCAAGAAGGGCAAGACCGGGTTTGACAAGGTGTTCAGGGTCCAAGCTGGCCGTGAGCAGCTCACGGTGGTCGTGAACGGGACGACCACGATCCAGGTGAAGGACGGGCAAGTCCTGATCGACATCACCGACGGCGCGGTGAAGAAGATCCAGTTCAAGCGAGTGGATCAAGCCACGGTGAAGGAGGGCGGCGATTCGTTCTGGGCCAAGACCGGCGCGAAGTGGGATCAGGGCTGGGAGTCTTCGATCTACAAACCCTTCGTGTTGACGCGCTGGGCCTATGACGATTCCACCATCGACAAGTGGTGTGGTCTGGGGTTCGTCTGGTTCCTGCTGCGTCTGGCGCTCACGCTTGTGCTGCTGCTCGTAGACCTGGTGTTGAGCTCGATCTTCTTGATCGCGCAGATCGCCTACCTGATCTTCGACGCCACGGGTCGGAACGTCGTCTGGGGGATCGCCATCCTGGTGGTGATCATTACGGGATTCCGCTGGCTGTTTGTGTGACTTGGACGTGGTGGGGCGTGGGCAGATGGTGGGCGGCTGACCAGCCGTCACCTCTCTGGAGGATAGAGACAGCAGCTCAACGGGGGTGACCGAAGCAAGATCGCTGACGCCCTGTAAATCCGTCGCGAAAGCTTCGAAGGTTCGAATCCTTCACCCGCCACCAGGTGCAAGAACGGCCCTGTGACCAGCGGAAACGCTGACCACGGGGCCGTTCTCGTTGATCTAGCCGAGTCCAGTGCGGTCTAGCCGTCTACGAGCCTCCACGGGAACATGGCGGGAACGCTGATCATGGTCGGGCGTCCGTCTGCGGACTCGGGTGAGCTTGATCAAGTTGGCTCAAGATCACTAGGGTGCTCGGCGTGAAGCGGGAAGCACCCTCGAAGCGCTGGCCATGGGTTCTCCTGTCCCTCGTCGTCCTGGCGTGCACGAGTGCGCTGGCCGTTCCTGCGGCGTGGGCGGTGAGAGCCCAGGTAAAGGCGGAACAGGGGGGAGCAGGCCCCGGATGCTGCGGTAGCCGTCTATCTGCTGCGGCTGAGTAGCGGGGATGATGGCGGGCTTCGCCGAGTGCTTGCCGCCGACCGCCGCGATGACCTGGTAGGCCAGTGGCGCGCGTACCGGGCAGAGATGCCAAGATCGGCAAACCCGCCCAGCAAGCTGGAATCAGGCCCGTTGCAGGTCGACCACGTCCGAGGTGGTGTCGCCCTGGTCGTCACCGAGGTCCATGCGGTCTGGTGGCAAGAGCGGCTGTCGCTGGTGGGTAGTCGGCACCCTTGGCGCTTCGAGGTGCGAAAAGACTACGGCGGGTGGCGGGTCTGGACGGTTGAGGCTCCGGCTTGGTGCGGCGGCTACATCCGTACTAGCCGCTGCTGAGCGAACACCGGCCCCTGATCGTCCGCCGCCTACTCAGTGGGCCTTGACGAACGTGCCCTTCCCGGGCACCACGTAGACCAGGCCCTCGGCGATCAACACCCGAACCGTGTGCAGGATGGTGCCGCGGGCCAGGCCGTATTCCTGCTGGAGCCGGGCCACGCTCGGAATCGGCCGGTTGGGCAGCAGGTCTCCGCGCTCGATCTGCTCGCGCAGGATCGTGGCCAACTGCTGGTAGACCGGCACCGGTCCTTCGGGGTCGATCACGTCTCGACGGTATGCGGGTGGGGTCGGCACTGGTCAGTCATGGCAGACCATGGACCACCATGAACCGGTCGGGGTATGGTGCGGCTATCCCGCTGTGCTGGTCGTAGAGAACCCGAACTCGCCTCGGCACGGCGGTACCCCCTGCCCCGGCCGGACTCCTTCGAACCGGCCGGGGCAGGGGCCACCGCAGGGAGGAAGATCGTGTCTCCTGACGCACGGGCCATGGCCCACCTTCGGCCCCCGACGCCGGGTGAAGAGCTGCTGATCAGCCGAGAGGCGTCGGTGCAGTTCGCGAGACAGCCGGCCTTCATCTTCCGAGTGATCTCGGTGTGCCCGAAACCCAACTACCCGGGCTGGGTGTGGGTCACCGGCTACCAACTCGACGGCCAGCGCAACGCCGTCGCCAAGCGAGAGATCTACGTACGACTGGCCGGTCTCCAGCGGGTCCGCCGCTCTGACGGGTACCCGGGGTCGGACTCGGCTCTCGTGTCACGGCCCGACACCCGGCGGACACCGCCACAGCAGCGACCTTGACCTGACCGGGACCGGCTACGCGGCCGGCTCCTGGACGACGACCCCGACCGCCGGCGGCCCCCACCCCCTTCCCAGGTGCAGGGTTTGACCTGACCTGGACTCCGGTGGGAGCTGGCGCGGGGGGTCGCCTACTCGGCAACCGCGGGCGCCGCCCCCATGCTTGGGGCTTGCCGGCTCTCCACTGCGCGTCATTCTCGGAGCAAGCTCCTACGTCGGCTGCGGTTTGTCCATCGGTTGTCCTGGTACGCCGTGCGCCGGGGCGTGACCGGCCGCCAGGCCGCACGCGCGCCCCGGTGCGGGCACGGCGGCGGGCGCTTGCGCCCGCCCTTGTTGAAACAAGTAAAGAAAGTTTGAACACACTACGCTCCGGCCACTACGACATCGCGCTGATGCCGGAGCTGTCGCAGTCTGGGTCCGCTGGGGTAGCCCTCGGCCGTGGCTCGTGCCGCATCGACTGCCCCTGGTCGACATACCTGCATAACGAGCTAAACACGTATGGCATGGGCACCTGTTCAGGTATTCCGAATCATCGAGATAACCCGAACAGGTGCCAGCTCACTCAGTTGCCATCGATTTCACCGGGGTTGATCAAGAGCCTGCACAGTATTGGGTCATGTCAAAGAATGTGGCGCTATGGTTGCGTACCCACACCCCGTTAGCACAGTTGCCGTCGTAACTAGCCAAATGGGCCATGTCGGAGGCGCGGTAGACATGGAGCCTTCCAAATACGCAGGTATAGTATTGGCTTTTGGGGATCGTCCAGGTGGGCGTCTGGGGCTGCCAGCACTTCACGATCTCGCCTGCCGGATCCGCCGAGGCTGCCGAGGGCGCCGCCAGAGTTGCCGCAATGATCATTGTCGCCCCAAAGAAACCGAGGATTGATTTGTTCATGCATCACCTTCCGTTGATTGACGTGCGTCACACGCTATCACCCAATGCGACCCCGCGCTGCCCCGTGCCGTCGTCCGGCAGACGGAGGCGGCGCCGCCCGGGCGCGTCGTTGTTCGCCGCGATCACCGACTGGCTGCACGATCTGGACGAGCAGTCCCGCGGCCGGCTCGGCTTCCGGCTATCCACGAGAAGTGGGTGGCGGGGGCGCTTCCGTGTCTACATGCGGGCTTGGCGACGGCCTGCGATTGTGCCGGCTGCAAGCGTGATCACCATGACCGCCGTGAGGACAAGGATCGCGGTGATGGAGATTTCTAGTGGCCACCCTGCTTGTTTGGAACAGAGCAGGTAGGTGGCTTGTGCCAAGGCCGGTGCCAGGAGAAGCACCGAGGCGACGATGGGCATCCGAGCATCGATGGGCGCCGTGATGACGGCCAGTGCGGCGAACGCGCACAGGGACATCAGTGGTGCGTCCGACCAGCCGTTGATCGGGCTCGGTGCCAAAGCGACGACTGCCAGTGCCCCGAGGACGGGCCAGGCCCACGGTTTGGTCACGGGCGTTCGGGGTGCGCGGAGCAGTGGCAGCAAGGCCAGCGAAGCCAGCAGCGCTGGCCAAAACTGGGGAACCATCGCGTCCTGGAGGTCATAAACCGACGAGAACCAGAACGATATGTCCCACCCATTTGCCGCCCCGTGTTGCGCGGCCACGGTCAAGATCGTCGCAGCGAATGCCAGCCGGTAGCTACCCCACGCGGCAGCGAAAAGCGCGATGGTCAGCAGCGCCGGAATGACGTCGAACCACCATGTGCCGGGGTTGTACGGGCCCTCCGACAGGGTCGTTACCAAGAACGAGATCGGACCTCCGGCCCAGAACGTCATGCCGTACACGAGCAGGGACAGCACGGACAGTCGCAGCGCGGAGTATCCCAGCGCCGATCGCGAGCTGAGGCGGTCAACACCGGTGCGGGCGCGTAGCCCTCCGACCACGAGCGCCGCCGCTTCTCGAAGGTTCGGCCGCTGCCGCTCGTCGTCAGCCGTGGCGAGCAGGGTTTCGAGCATCTCGTCGGCGCGATACTGCTGGTAGGCGCGGGGGTAGGCCCGCAGTAGCCACCGGTAGCGGCGCTCCAGCTCAGTCATGCCGGCACCACCCAACCCGCCGCAGCCGTCGAGCGGACGGAACGGTCACGAACGACACTCGCCGCCGCAGCCATCCGCTCTGCTTCCGCACGCAGCGCGGACATACCTCGCTGGGTCAGCTCGTAGGTGCGGCGGGCCCGGCCGTTGACCACCGCTTCCTCGGCCACCCGCACCATCTCTTCACGGGTGAGCCGGTCCAGAGCGGCGTAGAGGGTGCCCGTCGTGAGGCGCACCCGCCCGTCGGACAACTCCTGCGCCCGCTTGACGATCGCGTAGCCGTGCAAGGGTTCGTCCTGCAACGCGGCCAAGATGAAGTAGGTGGGTTCGCGCATCGACGCGAAGGAACCAGTCATGCCGTCAACATAAGCAGATGATCGACGTATGGGTCAAGACTCGATGAGCGCGACGGCGGCTACGCGGAGTGGTTGGCGTTTGTCGCTCGAAGACGGGCGCGAGTCCTGTGGACGCTCCGGGGTGGCGGCTGCCGTCGGCAGTTCGTGTCGCGGCCATGTCGCCGATGCTGGGAACGCACTTCGCGTGCCCCTGACCTTTGCTGAGATCACCTCACTGGCCGCCACGATCCGGAGCCGCGGGCCGATCGAGACGGCCACGCTGGTCTTCAGCGCCCTGATCAGGGCGCTCGCCGTGCTCCTCTAACCGGGGACCGACACGCACGTCCCAAGGTGGAGGAACCGGAGCAAGAACTTTTCCGGATGGCTGTAAGGAACCGTGGTTGCAGCGACAAGTATGGGTGTGAGACCACCACCTGGAGGATCGGTGCCGGATGCGCGGAGGACGGTCGCAGACCGGCAGCGCCTAACTGACTTGTTCTGCCGACACGGCGACGCGGTCTTCGCATACGCCAATGATCGACTGGGCGGCGAGGACGCGCAGGACCTCGTGAGCGAGGTGTTCGTCGTGGCGTGGCGGCGCTTGGCAGTCATCAAGGAAGGCCAGGAACGGCCGTGGTTGTTCGGGGTCGCGCGACGGCTGGTGTTGCAGCATCGGCGTAGTCGTGCGGGTCACGCGGCGTTGCAGGTGCGCCTGCACTCGCAGACCCAGGCCGACGAGACTGAGTACGGTCCGTCCACCTCCCAACGAGTTGACGTGATGGCGGCGTTGGCGGAACTGCATGAGATCGACCGCGAGGTGCTGCTGCTGCGGTACTGGTACGACTTCAACGGTAGGGAATCGGCGAAGGTGCTGGGGTGTACGACGGCGACGTTTGCCGTGCGGTTACACCGGGCTCGTCGCCGATTCGAGGACGCATACGGGCATCGGCGGGCAGAGCCGAAACCGTCTCGGATCGGCGATCTGATCGCGTACACGAAGGGGTTGGAGTGAAGCGCTACGACGCGGCAACCGGGGAGCTGATCCATCGCACCCGGCCCAGCGCCCGGGTCGAGTTCACGACGAGCCCCCAAGGGCAGGCGATGCTCGCGCGCATCCTCGAATTGCCACAGCAGCCCGAGACGAGGTCCCGGAAGAGGCGCTTGGGGATCGTTGGAGCGGTTGCCGCCGGGTTTTTGGCTGCTGGTGGCGCGACTGCGGCGATCGGTGGTTATCACGCGCCGACTGCGCCACCTGAGGCAATGCCTGCAAATGATATGGCCTTTGTGTGCGCCACAACCGGTATGCACCGGATGGGGGAAACGGCGGCGAGAGTCGACGAGACTCCGGTCGAAGCGTGCCGGAGGTCGTGGAGCCGGATCTTTAGTGTCAAGGCCCCAGCCCGTCTGTACGCCTGTGTGCAACGTATCGAGCCGATCCCTTCTCCGAGAAATAGCGCCTCTCCCTCTCCGCCCTCCGAGGCGAGGTGGGGGAAGCTCGTGTACGTCATCGACGGTGAGCAGTTCAAGAACGCATCCGAGACGTGCGGATCGGTCAAGATGTTCGTAGCGCCGGCGGGCGACTGAACGAACGTGCCGGGGGATGGTAGTTGCGATGCGTAGCACTAAGAAACTTCGGTACCCCGAGGGGATCGCTGGCGTTCCGGTAAGACGTGGGGTCGCCTTTCTTCGGCCCGGGACGAAGTCTCTGCTGGTCGAGCCGCCTGCGGGAGCAACCTCCAAGGACTCTCGGGACGTGTGGCCCATGTCGGAGGACGACTGAGAGACTGCGATGTCGTGAAGCTCAGCTGGCCGGGGGTGCCCAAGTGACGGAGTTGGAGGTCCTCAACGGACGCTCGGTCGCGCGGCGTCAGGCGCTTCCACCGGTGCTAGCTGGTGTGGCACTGGGAGTGGCAGCGTTCAGTGTCGATCTTGCGCCGGAAGTTGTGGGCAGGTTCCTGGTGCCGGCCTTCAGCTCAGAATTCGCCTGGGGTGTGGTGGCCCTCGCCGTGAGCTACTTCGCTGCGACCTTCAGATCCGCTCTCGTCGCTGGGGTCGGCACACTCGTTCTGGCGACCCTGATCTACTACGGCCTGGTCGTCTCGCTGAGTCGGCGGTGGTACCACGGATCCAGCAGTTCGGGCCCGGAGGAGGTGGTGTCGCTCGACGGACTCACCTCCGTCGCGCGTGCGTCGGCTTTCTGGCTGGTTGGCGCGTTGATCGGCGGACTGGTCCTGGGCTGCCTCGCGAGCGTCGTGAGGGTCGGCTCGGCCCGTAACGCCGGCGTTGCTCTCGGCGTCGCGTTCGGGCTACTCACCGGGGAAGCCGCCTACGCCATCTTCCACGCCCTCTTTATCTGGGTCGGCCCCGTGGATTCCTTCGTCTGCGCCCGGATCGGGTCGGCGGCGGTGCAGTTCCTTCTCGCGGTAGTAGCCGCGCTCGTGGCCTTACGGCTTCGCCGACGGCTCGTCGCACTGTGGGTCCTGCTGATGGCCGCCGCAGTGTCTGTCACGGCGAACGTCGCGATCTGGCATCTCATCGAGTTGGTCCGGACGACGCTGTAGCACGCGAATGATGGAGGCGATCGACCGTCCGTGAGCAGCGCGGCGGACATGTGCCCTCCGATGTGCCCGGTTTCAGCCCTACTTGACCTGGGCGAGTTGCACGAGGAGCTGGACCACGTCGTACGCCTCGGCGACGTCCCGGCCGGTGAAGGTGACCGTCCGCGCGCCGGCGGCGCGCTCGACGCCCGGGATCAGCGTCGCCATGTCGACGGCGGAGGGGCTGTGCAGATCCACCCTCCAGCGCCACCGGACCGACGATCGACAGGGGTGGCACCTGTGCCCGTCGTCCCATCGCGGTGGCCGCCCCGTGCCGGAGCCGGTCGCGCGCGACCGCCGGGTGCAGCACCTCGGCGGTGAGCTGGCCCAGCGCCCGCTTCACCGGGACGGTCGACGCGTCGGGCACCAGCTCCAGCAGTTCGGCGCAGGCCGCGTCGTCGCCGCTGAGCAGCACGACCGGGGCGCCGTGCTGACCGGCCAGGGCGGCGTTGAGACCGATCTCGCCGACCTCCCGCCCGTTGAGCCGCACCCCGAGGACGGCGTCGCTGATCGTGTGGGCGAGCACGGCGGGGCCGGTGCCGACCCGGGCGTGATAGCCGACGAACAGCACGGCATCGACGTCGTCGGCGAGCCCCGCCAGCATGCCCAGCGGGCGGGGTCTGCCGCGGATCAGCCGCACCCGCCGGTCGAGCTCCTCCGGCAGCAGGCTGCGGAAGGGGGCCGTGCGCGTCGACCACCACGGCCTCCGCCGACGGCTCCGCCTCCAGCACCCCGGCGACGACGGCGTTGACGTCGGCCGTCATCAGCGCCCGGCCACGCCCCTGGTCGTACCGGTCGGGGTTGGTCTCCCTGTGGTGGACGATGCCGGAGTTGCCCTCCATGTCGGCTGAGATCAATGCCCTCGCCATCGGCCCACCTAACGCGATCCGCCGTCCCGCTCGGGCTCCGCAAGCCGGGCGGGCGCGGGAGGATGGGCCGATGGTGGGAGCATCCGACGCGCCGGTGGTGAGCACGGATCGGCTCGTGCTGCGGGCGGCCCGGCCCGCAGACCTGGCGGTCCTCGAACGAATGTGGCGTGACCCGCTGATGCGGCGTCACCTCGGCGGCCCGCTGCCGGACGAGGTGGTGGCGAAGCGGCGGGCCGGCGGCGGGATCGACGGGTTCATGGTGACGCTGCGCCTCGGCGAGGTCGTCGGCTGGTGTTGTCTCGGCCGGTACCGCACGGGCGAGCTCGAACTGTCGTACGTCTTCCTGCCGGAGTGGTGGGGGCGGGGGTACGCCCGGGAGGCGTGCGCGGCGGCCGTCGGCCTGGCCTTCGAGCGGTTCCCGGACGACGCCCGGCTGATCGCGGTCACCCAGGAGGCGAACGACCGGTCGGTGCGCCTGCTCGAGGCTCTGGGCATGACCCGGGTCGACGCGTTCGAGGAGTTCGGTGCCCGCCAGGTCCGGTACGCGGTCGACCGGCCGGGGTGAGCGTGGGAAGGGCCGGCCGGGCGGCCGGGCGCGATCGCGTCGATGGCCCGTCAGCGCCGTCAAGGGGTCGGACCGCCGACGCGGGGTGGGGAACGGCCGGGTGGGGGTCCGGAAATGAAGTTCCCTTTCGATATCCGCTCCACTGTGCTGTGCCGCCCTGGATAAAGCGCTATGCGACTTTAGACGCACTCAATGAGTTTCCGTGATTGGCGCGCTTGGTCCGAGTGTTCGCCAAATGAAGCAGGGCGTGGAACCCGGGAACGTGGGGGTATCACCCCGCCAGGCAGGGCGTCCTGCCGATCGGTCGGACTTGTTGCCGTCCAGGCGGAGCCAGGCCACCGAGGGCTTTGTTGCCCTCAGCGCGTGTGGCACCATCATGGAATCTTCACGCCCCCCGTGCTGCCCGTTTCGTGACAGAGGAGCCCCACAGATGCCTACTCAAAAGCTGGGTCGGCTGCTCGGCATGACCCTGATGCTCTTCGCGCTCGCCTCCGGCGTCGCCTCGGCCGGCTCCGTCGCCGGCGACTCGGCCGCCGGTGACCGGGCGACCCTCGAGTTCGAGTGGAACTAGGTTCTTCGCGGTTCGTTTGACACCCGCCGTCGTTCGGGTCACCGGGCGACGGCGGTAGCGACCGGGCATCGGCGCGGAGTTCACTCTCGGTGACGACAAGGGAGCAGGATGACGAGCCGTGCGACAGCCGGGCGACGACGCGGGACTGACCTGGCCTGGTTGATAACCGGGCCGCTGGCGTTCCTGGCTGTCATCTGCTGCCTGCTGATCGCGCTGGTCGAGCGGGAGCCGTACGGCGAGTGGGGCCTGGGTCTGCTGCTGCTCACCGCCCTGTTCGCCGCCCACCTGCCGGTCCTGAGCTTCGTCGTCAGGCGGCAGACGTTCTCGGCCACGATCACCGAGATCCCGCTGGTCCTGGCGCTGTATTACCTGCCGCCGCTGACCCTGGTGCTGGTTGCCACTCTCGCCGCGCTGATCGCCCAGCTCCGGCGCCGACTCGGCCCGGCCAAGTTCGCCTTCAACGTCGCCCGCTCCGCCGCGGCGACCTCCCTTGCCGCCCTGGTCCTGCTGGCGCTTCCCCCGATCAGGGGCGTGGGGCCCGGCACCTGGGGCATCCTCTTCGCGGCGGTCAGCACCATCACCCTGGTCACCCTCGCCGCCGTGGTCGGCGTGATCACCCTGCTCCAGGGCTCGCAGGCCGGGCTCGAGGTGGTCCGCACGTCCACCGTGCCGCTGCTGGTCGCCGGCGTGAACGCCACGGTCGGCCTGATCATCCTGCTCGCGCTGACCGCCACCTACTGGTCGCTGCTGGTGCTCGGGGCGCTCGCGGTGACGGTGGCCGTGGTCTACCGGGCCTACGCCCACTTCCTCCGCCAGCACCGCACCCTCGCCGACATCTACGAGCTGACCCGGGCCATGACCCGCAGCGGCCAGGACGGCACGCTGCCGGACGCGCTGCTCGGCCGGGTCCGCGCCCTCATGCAGGCCGAGTACGCCACCCTGTGGCTGCCCGCCCAGGGTCGGCACCCGGAGGTGCTGCTGACCGCCCGGGTCGACGGGCGCGGCCTGCTCGACTTCTCCAAGATCCCGGGGGCGGTCCGGGAGCGGGTCGTGCAGCAGCGGCAGACCGCCGCGCTCGGCGCCCGGCTCGGCGGCGACCGGGAGCAGCTGGAGATGCTGCGGACCGCGCCCGCGAAGGACGCGATCATCGTGCCGCTGCGCTCGGGGGAGGCGGTGATCGGCACCCTGGAGGTGGTCAACCGGCTCAGCAGCCTCGGTCACTTCACCCCGGCCGACGTGCCGGTGATCGAGACGGTGGCCGCGCACGCGGCGGTGGCCCTGGAGAACTCCCGGCTGGTCGACCGGCTGCGGCACGACGCGTACCACGACACGCTGACGAAGCTGCCCAACCGGCGGCGGATCAGCGGCGCGCTCGACGAGGCCGTGAAGATCCGGGCCCCGGGCGAGGTGGTCGCCGTGCTGCTGTTCGACGTGGACGGGCTGCGTCAGGTCAACGAGTCGCTCGGCCACGCCGCCGGGGACCAGGTCCTCGCCGAGGTCGCCGTACGGCTGCGCGCCTCCGCGCCGTCGTCGGCCCTGGTCGGTCGGGCCGGCGGCGACGAGTTCCTGGTGACGCTGCGGCTGGAGAACGCCGAGGCGGCGCTGGAGCTGGCCGCGCGGCTGCGCGAGGAGATCCGTGCCGAGATGGTCTTCGACGCGTTCACCCTCGACGTGGACACCGCGGTCGGGGTGGCCGTGCACCCCGACCACGGCAGCGACGCGGCGACCCTGCTGCAGCGGGTCGACCTGGCCGCATCGGCGGCGAAGTCCATGCCCGGCAGCATCCAGCTGTTCAACCCGGCCCTGGAGTCCCGGTCGCTGCGCCGGCTCGGCCTGGCCGGCGACCTGCGCAAGGCCCTCGACGACGGCGGGCTGGAGGTCTACTTCCAGCCCAAGGTGACGCTGCGGGACCGCCGGCTCGTCGGGGTGGAGTGCCTGGCCCGCTGGGAGCACCCCGCGCACGGCGAGGTCGCCCCGGAGGACTTCGTGGCGGTGGCCGAGCACACCGGCCAGCTCGGCCGGCTCACCGAGGTGGTGCTGCGGGAGGGGCTGCGGCGCAGCCGGGACTGGACGCACACCGAGCAGCCGCTCGCCGTCGCGGTCAACCTCTCCGCCCGTACGCTCACCGACCGGCACTTCCCCGACCAGGTGCGCGAGCTGCTGGCCGAGTACGACGTCCCACCGCAGCGGCTCACCTTCGAGATCCGCGAGGCCGGGGTGCTAGACGGCACCGACCGCCCGATCCCGACCCTGCACCGGCTGCGCGATCTCGGCGTCCGGCTGTCGGTGGACGACTTCGGCACCGGATCGTCCTCGCTGGCCTACCTGCGCCGGCTGCCGGTGCACGAGGTGAAGGTCGACCGGTCGTTTGTGCAGGGCATGGCGACGGACCCGAGTGATCTGGCCATCGTCAACGCGGTGGTGACCCTCTCCCAGCAGTTCGGCCTGGCGGTGGTGGCCGAGGGCGTGGAGAGCGAGCTGACCCTGGAGTTGCTCCAGGACATCGGCTGCGAGATCGGCCAGGGTTTCCTGTTCAGCCGCCCGCTGCCGTACGAACGGCTGGAGGCGTGGTTCGGGGCCCAGTTGGAGTCCGAGGCGCTCGTCGGCCCGGACGTCCGCCGGCTGCGCGTCGTCCCCTGAGACGCTGCCCCGAAGGCCGCTCACCTGGGCGGACGTTCACCCGTCCGACGGCGGGGGGATCCGATTTCACCTCCCGGGCGGGGCCGTGTACTCTTACTTCTGCGCGGCCACCGGGTGATCGTGCAGGCCCCCTTAGCTCAGTCGGCAGAGCGTCTCCATGGTAAGGAGAAGGTCTACGGTTCGATTCCGTAAGGGGGCTCAAAGGGTCCGGCTGGACCCGCCGCGGCGGTGTAGCTCAGATGGCAGAGCAAGCGGCTCATAATCGCTGTGTCGCCGGTTCAATTCCGGCCACCGCTACTCTCGTCCCTCGGGCTCGTTCCCGGTGGTCGTTGGGATGGGCGCTACAGGCGCCCACTTTGCATGTCCGCGCCCCCAGCACATAGGCTGAGGCGTTGTAGTTAGTGACCGTTAGCGAGGAAGGCACTCCGCCGTGGCGAAGGCTACCGATGTCCGGCCGAAGATCACTTTGGCGTGTGTGGAGTGCAAGGAGCGCAACTACATCACGCGCAAGAACCGCCGCAACAACCCGGACCGCATCGAGCTGAAGAAGTTCTGCCCCCGGGACGGCCGGCACACGGCCCACCGCGAGACCCGCTGACCCGCGCCGGCGCGAGCCGGCCGCACGACACCCGATCGCCGATCCGGAACGGATACGCGGCTTCTTCCGCGCGTCCGCCCCCGGGTCGGCTTTCGTGCTTTCCGTGTAGGTTCTCGGCATGCCCTTGGACCAGTCCTTCGTCGGCCGGACCTATCCGCCGACCGCCCCCTACCAGGTGGGCCGAGAGAAGATCCGCGAGTTCGCCACGGCGGTCGGCGCCACCGACCCCGCGTACCACGATCCCGAGGCCGCCCGGGCGCTCGGTCACCCGGATGTGGTCGCCCCGCCGACCTTCCCCGTGGTCCTGACGATGGCCGCCAGCCGGCAGATCATCGACGACCCGGCGATCGGCGTCGACTACAGCCGGGTGGTCCACGGCGACCAGCGGTTCGCCTACACCCGTCCGGTGGTGGCCGGTGACGAGCTGGTCTGTGCGAACACGATCGAGGACATCAGCAGCCGGGGCGGGCACGACTTCCTGACCACCCGCACCGACGTCACCACGGCCGCCGGCGAGCCGGTGGTCGCCGTCTGGTCCAAGCTCGTCGTACGCGGGGAGGCCTGACGTGGAACTGCCCACCAAGACCTTCCGGGTCACCCGGGCCGACCTGGTCCGCTATGCGGGTGCCTCAGGCGACTTCAACCCGATCCACTGGAGCGACCGGTTCGCCACCGGCGTCGGCCTGCCCGGGGTGATCGCGCATGGGATGTTCACCATGGCGCTGGTCGGCCGGGCGGTGACCGAGTGGGCCGGCGCGCCCGACGCGGTGGTCGACTACGGGGTCCGGTTCACCCGTCCGGTGGTCGTTCCCGACGATGACGACGGCACCGAGGTCGAGGTGACCGCCAAGGTCAAGGACACCACCGAAGAGGGCCTGACCAGGCTCGACATCATCGCGACGTGCCGCGGGCAGAAGGTGCTCTCGCAGGCCCGGGCGGTGATCCGGACACCCCGCTGAGGGGGTTCCGCCGCGCGAGGAGGTGGACCAGTTGGGAAAGTGGCCTCGCTACCCGTACACTGGTCCGCCGTGGGGCAAGTGACCCCGCCCGGTGCTGCACGACCGGGTCGGGGGAGCGTTGCCACACAGGGGTGTAGCTCAATTGGCAGAGCAGCGGTCTCCAAAACCGCAGGCTGCAGGTTCAAGTCCTGTCACCCCTGCGCCTCAGGCCTGACCGTTCCCGTGGGTCGCGCCGCCAACCGGCGGCGTCCGGCCCGTGGTGGTGGCATCGGCGGGGTGGTTCCGAGGCATCGGGCCCGTCCGTCGATCCGCCGGCCCGCGGCCCGTCGCGGGACGGTTGGTCCGGCCGGCGCGACCAGCGCCGCGCACGCCGCACCGGCGTGTGACCCGATTCCCGCGACGGAGGGCGAAGTGGCCGAGAACAAGCGGCACAGCGAGGACGCCGGCGACGACGATCGTCTGAACGACGATGTCGTCGACGACGTGGCCGCCGACGACGCCCCCGACGCGGACGAGCCGGTCTCCCGTGGCGGCACGGCGACCCGGGCGCGGGCCAAGGCTGAGTCGGCCGACGAGAGGAAGACCCGCAAGGACACCGAGCGGGTGGGGTTGTTCGCCCGCATCGCGCGGTTCTTCCGCGAGGTCGTGGCCGAGCTGCGTAAGGTCATCTGGCCTACCCGCAAGGAGCTGCTGACCTACACCGCCGTGGTCGTCACCTTCGTCGCGGTGATGCTGACGATCGTGGCCGGCTTGGACTACGCCTTCGCGAAGGGCGTGCTGTGGGTCTTCGGCAACCCCAGCTGACCGGCTGACTCAAGCCGATAGTGACGGAAGTGAGCGAGCGTGCCTGAGTACGACGAGACCGCCGAGACCACGGACGAGCAGTCCGCGGTGGCGACGGCGGCCAACGATGAGTCGGTCGAGGCCGCCAGCGAGCCGGACTTTCCGACCACCGAGCCCGCACCGGAAGAGGACTTCGACCCGGTCGCGGAGCTGCGTCAGAAGCTGCGCTACGCGCCGGGCGACTGGTACGTGGTGCACTCGTACGCCGGCTACGAGAACAAGGTCAAGACCAACCTCGAGACCCGGATCACCTCCCTCGACATGGAGGACTACATCTACCAGGTCGAGGTGCCGACCCGGGAAGAGATCGAGGTCAAGAACGGCAAGCGGTCCCAGATCCAGGCCAAGGTGTTCCCCGGCTACATCCTGGTCCGGATGGAGCTGACCGCGGAGTCCTACTCCTGCGTGCGTAACACCCCCGGGGTCACCGGGTTCGTGGGGGCGACCGACCGGGCCGACCGGCCGGCGCCGCTGAGCCTCGATGAGGTGCTCAAGTGGCTCGCCCCGGCGGTCGAGACTGGGCAGAAGAAGGCCAAGCCCGAGATCAGGGTGCTGGACTTCGAGGTGGGCGACTCGGTCACCGTCACCGACGGCGCGTTCGCCTCGCTGCCGGCGACGATCAGCGAGATCAACGCCGACCAGCAGAAGCTCAAGGTGCTGGTGTCGATCTTCGGCCGGGAGACCCCGGTCGAGCTGAACTTCAACCAGGTCACCAAGATCTGACGTTCCGGTCGCCGGCGGTGGGGCAGCAGCCCGCCGCCGGCGTATCCGTTCCGCCCCCTCGCCGGACCTCGGCGGAGGGGGCGGCGGAGCATTGCGCTACTCTAGAACGTCGGCTGTCGCATCGCGCTGACCGTGCGCGCCCCCGGCCGGCACCTTTCCCAGTTCCAAGCCCCAGGAAGTGACATGCCTCCGAAGAAGAAGAAGCTCGTCAAGACGTTCACGCTTCAGCTGAAGGCGGGCCAGGCCACGCCGGCGCCGCCGGTCGGCCCCGCGCTCGGCCAGCACGGCGTGAACATCATGGAGTTCTGCAAGACCTACAACGCGCAGACCGAGTCCCAGCGGGGCGACATCGTCCCCGCCGAGATCAGCGTCTACGAGGACCGTTCCTTCACCTTCGTGCTGAAGACCCCGCCCGCCGCCCGGCTGCTGATCAAGGCCGCCGGCGCCGAGAAGGGTTCCGGCGTGCCGCAGAGCCAGAAGGTCGGCTCCGTCACCCGCGCCCAGCTGCGGGAGATCGCCGAGAAGAAGATGGCCGACCTCAACGCCAACGACATCGACCAGGCTCAGAAGATCATCGCCGGCACCGCCCGGTCGATGGGCATCACCGTCTCCGACTGACCTCGGTCACCGCTTCCCCGTCATTTCGTGGGAGGGCGCGCGGTCACCGCGGCCCGCCATAGACCACAGGAGTAGCAAGCAATGCAGCGCAGCAAGACGTACCGCAAGGCCGCCGAGGTCATCGACCGGTCGAAGCTCTACACCCCGGCCGAGGCTGTCAAGATCGCCAAGGACACCACCAACGCCAAGTTCGACGCCACGGTCGAGGTCGCCATGCGCCTCGGCGTCGACCCCCGCAAGGCGGACCAGATGGTCCGTGGCGTGGTCAACCTGCCGCACGGCACCGGCAAGACCGCCCGCGTGATCGTCTTCGCCTCCGGCGCGAAGGCCGAGGAGGCCGCCGCCGCCGGTGCGGACGAGGTGGGCACCGACGAGCTCGTCGCCCGGATCCAGGGTGGCTGGCTCGACTTCGACGCGGCGATCGCCACCCCGGACCAGATGGCCAAGATCGGCCGGATCGCGCGGATCCTGGGCCCGCGCGGCCTCATGCCGAACCCGAAGACCGGCACGGTGACCATGGACGTCACCAAGGCCGTCTCGGACATCAAGGGCGGCAAGATCACCTTCCGGGTGGACAAGCACTCCAACCTCCACCTGATCATCGGCAAGGCCTCGTTCTCCGAGTCCCAGCTGGTCGACAACTACGCCGCCGTCCTCGACGAGGTGCTGCGGGCCAAGCCGTCGGCGTCGAAGGGCAAGTACCTCAAGAAGGTCACCCTCACCACCACGATGGGCCCGGGCGTTCCGGTCGACCCGAACCTGGTCAAGAACCTCCAGGAGGGCGTGACCGAGGCCTGAGCACCGCTGCCTCGACGGGGCCCCGCCACGACTGTGGCGGGGCCCTTTCCGTCTCTCCGGTGTGGCAGGCTCGCGGCATGCGGTGGGAGGGTGTGTGGCTGCGGTACCACCGGCGCGGCCCGTGGGTGCTGCGGGAGACCAGCCTGCGGCTCGACCCGGGCGAGGCCGCCGTGGTGCTCGGCCGCAACGGCGTCGGCAAGTCCACTCTGCTCCAGTTGGCGGCCGGGGTGCTCCGGCCGACCCGGGGCCGGGTCGTCGACCGCCCGCGGCACGTCGGCTGGGTGCCGGAGCGGTTCCCAGTCGACCAGCCGTTCACCGTGAGGCGTTACCTGACCGGGATGGCCCGGGTGGCCGGACTGGGTAGGGGCGAGGCGGACCTGGCGGTCGACCGGTGGACCGAACGGCTGGGCCTGACGCGGTTTCGCGGCGTGCGCCTTCCCGAGCTGTCCAAGGGCACGGCCCAGAAGGTGGGCCTGGCCCAGGCGATGCTGCGCCAGCCCGACCTGCTCATCCTCGACGAGCCGTGGGAAGGCCTCGATGCCGCCGCCCGGGAACTGGTCCCCGGGCTGATCGGCGAGGTGCTGGCGGCCGGCGGGTCGGTGCTCGTCAGCGACCATCGGGGCGAGACGGCACGGCTGCCGGGCGCCGCCCGCTGGGCCGTCGCCGACGGCACCGTCACCGCGCAGGCGCCGGCCAACGCGTCGGCCGACGCGCTCGTCGTGGTCGAGGTCGCGGTGCCGGCCGCGCGGGTGGCCGGCACCGTCGCCCGGTTGCGCGCCGACGGCCACCACGTCCTGCGGGTACGCTCCGACGCCGCCCCGCCCGACGCCCTCGCCAGGAAGCCGGCGGCCCTCGTCGCCGGGGAAATGGCGGCAACGGTTGCTGGGGAGCCGACCGTCCCCGCCGCCGGTGGCGCGCCCGCCTCCGCCGCCAGAGAGCCGGGCGCTGCTGCCGTCGGGGAGCCGGCCGCACCCGTCGCCGGTGCGCCGGCCGCACCCGGCGCGCCCCCGATCACCCGTCCGCCGGGCCCTGCCGACAGAGCGGGCGGGGACGTGCCGGCCCCAGGGCCGGCAGGGCGGGTGAGCCGGTGAGCGCGCTGGTCCGGCTGAGGCTGGCCGGCTTCCTGCGTACCGGACGGGCGATCGCGCCCCTGCTGGCCGGCCTGCTCGCCCTCGGCGTCCTCTACGGCGGCGGACGGGCCCAGCCTGGCGAGGCGTACGGCGTCTCGGCGGTGGTGTTGTTCCCGGTACTGGCCTGGCAGACCAAGATCCTGCTCGACGTCGAGCCGGACGTGCAGCGCCGGCTGGCACTGGTGCTCGCCGGGGCGGCCCGGGAACGGGCCGCCGGGCTGCTCGCGGCGGTCGTGGCCGGGCTCGGTACGGTCGCCGCCGGGCTGGTCTACCCGTGGCTGGTGGGCGGGGTGACCAGCCAGGTGCCGCCGGGCGGCCGGTCGCTGGCCGCCGGTGTCGCCCTCGGCGTCTGGGCGCACCTGCTCGCCCTGCCGGCAGCCGTGGTGCTCGGCGCGCTGGCCAGCCGGGCCGTCACGGGCAGCGCCGGGTACGGCGTCGCGGTGCTGGCGCTCGGCGTGGTCGGCACGCTGGTCCTGGGTCTCTCCGACTCGGTGGTCCCGTGGTTGGCGCCGCCGGTGATGTCCACCGCCCGGGCCGCCGCCGCCGGACCGTCCGGCGCCACCCTGGCCCTGCTCAGCGGGTGGGGGGTCGCCTGGAGCGCGACGGCTCTGGCCGCGTACGCCTGGCGCCGGCGGGTTCGCGTCTGACCGCGACCGTCCGGGGTGCCGCACGCTGCGCCCTCCCGGGCCGCTGAGGGCCCCGGTGCACGGTGAACGGGTGCGATCACCGGCGGGGGAGTGACCGGGCGCACCCGAGGGCGATTTGGCGGTCACGGGCGGGTCGCGTAGCCTGAGGCGAAGTAACACCCAGAGACCGCTGGTCACCGTGCCCCGGCACGGTCGAAGGTCCCGCTTCGACGGGCGACCCGCGCAGGGCGGCAAGCGAAACTTGGCCGTGTTCCCGTGGTCCGCCGACTACGGTGCGACCGGCCGACCCTCGCCCCGTGCGCCCTGCGCCGGGGCGTTTCTCGTTGTCGTGGCCCTCCGGTACCGCGGAAGCCTGCCGGCTTCCCGGTGGACCAGCCTGGAGCAACGAGAGAGGAGGGACATGGCGGACAAGCCGATCCGGGCCGACAAGGCCACGGCCGTCGTCGAGCTGACCGAGAACTTCCGCAACGCGGGCGCTACGGTGCTGACCGAGTACCGTGGTCTGACGGTTTCCCAGCTCACCCAGCTGCGGCGCTCGCTCGGCAAGGAGACCACCTACACGGTCGCGAAGAACACGCTGGCGAAGCGTGCCGCGACCGACGCGGGCATCTCCGGGCTCGACGAGCTGTTCACCGGTCCTACCGCGCTGACTTTCGTTTCGGGCGACGTCGTCGAGGCGGCGAAGGGGCTTCGCGACTTCGCGAAGGCCAACCCGAAGCTCGTCATCAAGGGCGGCGTCTTCGAGGGCAAGGCCATTTCCGCGGCCGAGGTCACGAAGCTTGCCGACCTGGAGTCCCGCGAGGTGCTGCTGGCCAAGCTGGCCGGCGCGATGAAGGGCAACCTGAGCAAGGCCGCGGCCCTGTTCCAGGCCCCGCTGTCGAAGACCGCTCGTGTCGCGGCAGCCCTGCAGGACAAGCGCGAGAAGGAGGGCGCCGAGGCGGCCTGAGGCCCCGCGGCGCACCCACGTTCTTAGTCAAACATTAGGAAAGGACGCCAGATATGGCGAAGCTCAGCACCGACGAGCTGCTTGACGCGTTCAAGGAGATGACGCTGATCGAGCTCTCCGAGTTCGTGAAGCAGTTCGAGACGACCTTCGAGGTCACCGCCGCGGCTCCGGTCGCCGTCGCCGCCGGGGGCGCTGCCCCGGCCGCCGCCGAGGCCGAGCCGGAGAAGGACGAGTTCGACGTCGTCCTCGACGCCGCTGGTGGCAAGAAGATCCAGGTCATCAAGGTCGTGCGTGAGCTGACCGGCCTGGGCCTGAAGGAGGCCAAGGACCTTGTCGAGGCCGCGCCGAAGGCGGTCCTGGAGAAGGTCAACAAGGAGGCCGCCGACAAGGCCAAGGCCAAGCTCGAGGGCGAGGGTGCCACGGTCATCCTCAAGTAATTGGGGCTGACCGGGCGCGGGCCCGGCTCAGGTGCACGTGAGCCGGGGCGTACTCCGACACGGCGGGCGACGATCTCGAATTTGGATCGTCGCCCGCCGTGTTCGTGTTGGGACCGCCAGCAACGTTCTGAGCAGGGCGCGGACGCCCGGCGCCCGGCGGTACGGCCGGAGCGGAGGTCGTCCGTCGGGGGGAAACACGTGTCGACGGCAAGACCGGCCCTTGACGCGGCCCCGGGCCGCCAGGCACGCTGACACCTGCAAGACCTTCCGCGCTTGCAACGGCCACCTCTTGGGTATTGGCAGCGGCACCACCACCACCGGCCGCCGCACCCGAGCGGATCCGTAGGTCCGCCGCGTTCCGAGCGGCCCGGTCGTCCCTCTTTCGGGGGATGCCGAGGCGCGTTCCGCGACGACCTGCGGGCTGGGCTGGACAGCGGTTAGCCTCTCGGCTACACTGCTAGTTTGCGCTGCCTTCCGACTTGACCCCTGCGCAGAAATGTCCGATTGCGGGTATTTCTGGTGGGGATATTGGAGTGCACGCGTACCAGCCGTTCTGCAGCACCGGTCCTCGGAAGGACGCATCTTGGCAGCTTCCCGCCCTGCGAAGACCAGTCGTACGTCGAGCGCTTTCGCTCCCCGCCGAGTCTCTTTCGGCAGGATCACCGAACACCTCGAGGTCCCCAACCTCCTCGCCATTCAGAACGAGTCCTTCGACTGGCTCGTCGGCAACGAGGGTTGGCAGGGCCGGTCGGCGGACGACCCGCACGCACGCTCGGGTCTCGCGGAAATCCTCGAAGAGATCAGTCCTATTGAGGACTTCTCCGGCACCATGTCGCTCTCCTTCTCGGCACCGCGCTTCGACGAGGTCAAGGCCTCGATCGAGGAGTGCAAGGAGAAGGACCTGACCTACTGCGCCCCGCTGTTCGTGACCGCGGAGTTCACCAACAACACCACCGGCGAGATCAAGAGCCAGACGGTGTTCATGGGTGACTTCCCGATGATGACGCCGAAGGGCACCTTCATCATCAACGGCACCGAGCGCGTCGTGGTCAGCCAGCTCGTCCGCTCGCCGGGCGTGTACTTCTCGAAAGAGCCGGACAAGACCTCCGACCGCGACCTCTCCAGCGTCAAGGTCATCCCGAGCCGGGGTGCCTGGCTGGAGTTCGACATCGACAAGCGCGACACGGTCGGCGTCCGCATCGACCGCAAGCGCCGGCAGGCCGTCACGGTCCTGCTCAAGGCCATCGGTTGGTCCGCCGAGCGGATCCGCGAGAAGTTCGGCTGGTCCGAGCTGCTGATGACCACGCTCGAGAAGGACCACATCGCCGGCGCCGACGAGGCGTTGCTCGACATCTACCGGAAGCTCCGCCCTGGCGAGCCGCCGACCCGTGAGAACGCCCAGACCCTGCTCGACAACCTCTTCTTCAACCCGAAGCGGTACGACGTCGCCAAGGTCGGTCGGTACAAGTTCAACAAGAAGCTCGAAGTGGGCGTGCCGATCACCACCGGCACCCTGACCGAGGACGACATCGTCGCCACCGTGGAGTACCTCTGCCGGCTGCACGCCGGCGAGGACGGCTACGAGGCCGACGACATCGACCACTTCGGCAACCGGCGCCTGCGCACCGTGGGCGAGCTGATCCAGAACCAGGTCCGGGTCGGCCTGTCCCGGATGGAGCGGGTCGTCCGCGAGCGGATGACCACCCAGGACGTCGAGGCGATCACGCCGCAGACCCTGATCAACATCCGTCCCGTCGTGGCGGCGATCAAGGAGTTCTTCGGCACGTCGCAGCTGTCCCAGTTCATGGACCAGACCAACCCGCTGGCGGGCCTGACCCACCGGCGCCGGCTGAGCGCGCTCGGCCCGGGTGGTCTGTCCCGGGAGCGGGCCGGCTTCGAGGTCCGCGACGTGCACCCGTCCCACTACGGCCGGATGTGCCCGATCGAGACGCCGGAAGGCCCGAACATCGGCCTGATCGGCGCGCTCTCCACCTTCGCCCGGGTCAACCCGTTCGGCTTCATCGAGACGCCGTACCGGAAGGTCGTCGAAGGTCGGGTCACCGACCAGATCGACTACCTGACCGCGGACGAGGAGGACCGGTTCGTCAAGGCGCAGGCCAACGCGCGGCTGAAGGCTGACGGCACGTTCGCCGAGGACCGGGTCCTGTGTCGCCGTAAGGGTGGCGAGACCGAGGACGTGGTCCCCGGCGCCGTCGACTACATGGACGTGTCGCCGCGGCAGATGACCTCGGTCGCGACCGCGATGATCCCGTTCCTCGAGCACGACGACGCCAACCGGGCACTGATGGGCGCGAACATGCAGCGCCAGGCGGTGCCGCTGGTCAAGGCCGAGTCGCCGTTGGTCGGCACCGGCATGGAGTACCGTGCCGCCGTCGACGCCGGTGACGTGGTCGTGGCCGAGGTCGGCGGTGTCATCGAGGACCTCTGTGCCGACTACATCACCATCCACCAGGACGACGGCCACCGCCGGACGTACCTGCTGCACAAGTTCCGCCGCTCCAACGCCGGCTCCTGCGTCAACCAGAAGCCGGTCGTTTTCGAGGGCGACCGCGTCGAGGCCGGTCAGGTCATCGCCGACGGTCCGTGCACCGACGAGGGCGAGATGGCGCTCGGGCGCAACCTGCTGGTGGCGTTCATGTGCTGGGAGGGCCACAACTACGAGGACGCGATCATCCTGTCGCAGCGCCTCGTGCAGCAGGACGTGCTCACCTCGATCCACATCGAGGAGCACGAGGTCGACGCCCGGGACACCAAGCTCGGCCCGGAGGAGATCACCCGCGACATCCCGAACGTCAGCGAGGAGATGCTCGCCGACCTCGACGAGCGCGGCATCATCCGGATCGGCGCCGAGGTCGTCCCCGGCGACATCCTGGTCGGCAAGGTCACGCCCAAGGGCGAGACCGAGCTGACCCCGGAGGAGCGGCTGCTCCGCGCGATCTTCGGCGAGAAGGCGCGCGAGGTCCGGGACACCTCGCTGAAGGTGCCGCACGGTGAGACCGGCACGGTCATCGGCGTTCGTACCTTCTCCCGCGAGGACGGCGACGAGCTGCCGCCGGGCGTCAACGAGCTGGTCCGGGTCTACGTCGCCCAGAAGCGGAAGATCCAGGACGGCGACAAGCTCGCCGGCCGGCACGGCAACAAGGGCGTCATCTCGAAGATCCTGCCGATCGAGGACATGCCGTTCCTGGAGGACGGCACCCCGGTCGACATCGTGCTGAACCCGCTGGGTGTTCCGTCCCGGATGAACATCGGCCAGGTGCTGGAGACGCACCTCGGCTGGGTGGCCAAGACGGGTTGGAGCGTGGACGGCGACGACACCGACTGGAAGCGCCAGCTGCGCTCCATCGAGGCGCACGAGTCCGAGCCGGACACCAACGTGGCCACGCCGGTCTTCGACGGCGCCCGCGAGGAGGAGATCTCCGGTCTGCTCTCGTCGACCCTGCCCAACCGGGACGGCAAGCAGCTGATCGGCTCCACCGGCAAGGCGCAGCTGTTCGACGGCCGCTCGGGCGAGCCGCTGCCGGACCCGATCGCGGTCGGTTACATCTACATCCTGAAGCTCAACCACCTGGTCGACGACAAGATCCACGCCCGGTCGACCGGCCCGTACTCGATGATCACGCAGCAGCCGCTGGGTGGTAAGGCGCAGTTCGGTGGCCAGCGCTTCGGTGAGATGGAGTGCTGGGCGATGCAGGCGTACGGCGCCGCGTACGCCCTGCAGGAGCTGCTCACGATCAAGTCCGACGACGTCCTGGGCCGGGTCAAGGTCTACGAGGCGATCGTCAAGGGCGAGAACATCCCGGAGCCGGGCATTCCGGAGTCGTTCAAGGTGTTGCTCAAGGAGCTGCAGTCGCTGTGCCTCAACGTGGAGGTGCTCTCCAGCGACGGTGTGGCCCTGGAGATGCGCGAGACCGACGACGAGGTGTTCCGGGCCGCGGAGGAGCTGGGCATCGACCTGTCCCGGCGCGAGCCGAGCTCGGTCGAAGAGGTCTGAGGTGAGCGGTCGGGAGCCGGCTCGCCGGCTCCCGACCCCACCCGTTAGCTAAGCAGTACAGACGACGACATAGGGGACATAGTGCTCGACGTCAACTTCTTCGACGAGCTGCGCATCGGTCTCGCCACCGCCGACGACATCCGTCAGTGGTCGCACGGCGAGGTCAAGAAGCCTGAGACGATCAACTACCGCACCCTCAAGCCGGAAAAGGACGGGCTCTTCTGCGAGAAGATCTTCGGCCCTCAGCGGGACTGGGAGTGCTACTGCGGTAAGTACAAGCGGGTCCGGTTCAAGGGCATCATCTGCGAGCGCTGCGGCGTCGAGGTGACCCGCTCCAAGGTCCGCCGGGAGCGGATGGGTCACATCGAGCTGGCCGCTCCGGTGACCCACATCTGGTACTTCAAGGGCGTGCCGAGCCGGCTGGGTTACCTGCTGGACCTCGCCCCGAAGGACCTCGAAAAGATCATCTACTTCGCCTCGTACGTGATCACGAGCGTGGACGCCGAGTCGCGTCACCGCGACCTCTCGACCATCGAGAACGAGATCCTGGCCGAGAAGCGGCAGGCCGAGAACAGCCGTGACTCGGAGATCGAGAAGCGGGCCGCCAAGCTCGAGGCCGACCTGGCCGAGCTGGAGGCCGAGGGCGCGAAGGCGGACGTCCGGCGCAAGGTCAAGGAGGGCGGAGAGCGCGAGATGCGCCAGATCCGCGACCGGGCCCAGCGCGAGATCGACCGCCTGGACGAGGTGCTCGACACCTTCCGCAAGCTGGACTCGAAGCAGCTGGTCACCGACGAGCTGCTCTACCGGGAGCTGCGCGACCGGTTCGGCGAGTACTTCACCGGCGCGATGGGTGCCGAGGCCATCAAGGCGCTGGTCCAGAACATGGACCTCTCCACCGAGGCCGAGAGCCTGCGCGAGACCATCCGCTCCGGCAAGGGTCAGCGGAAGATCCGGGCGCTCAAGCGGCTCAAGGTCGTGGCGGCGTTCCTGAACACCCGCAACTCGCCGCTCGGCATGGTGCTGGACTGCGTCCCGGTCATCCCGCCGGACCTGCGCCCGATGGTGCAGCTCGACGGTGGCCGCTTCGCGACCTCCGACCTGAACGACCTGTACCGCCGCGTGATCAACCGGAACAACCGCCTCAAGCGGCTGATCGACCTCGGCGCGCCCGAGATCATCGTCAACAACGAGAAGCGGATGCTCCAGGAGGCCGTCGACGCGCTGTTCGACAACGGCCGCCGCGGCCGGCCGGTCACCGGCCCGGGCAACCGCCCGCTCAAGTCGCTGTCCGACATGCTCAAGGGCAAGCAGGGCCGGTTCCGGCAGAACCTGCTCGGCAAGCGCGTCGACTACTCCGGCCGTTCGGTCATCGTGGTCGGCCCGAAGCTGAAGCTGCACCAGTGCGGCCTGCCCAAGCAGATGGCGCTGGAGCTGTTCAAGCCGTTCGTGATGAAGCGGCTCGTGGACCTCAACCACGCGCAGAACATCAAGTCCGCCAAGCGGATGGTCGAGCGGCAGCGGCCGGTCGTGTGGGATGTGCTGGAAGAGGTCATCGGCGAGCACCCGGTGCTGCTGAACCGCGCGCCGACCCTGCACCGACTGGGCATCCAGGCCTTCGAGCCGCAGCTCGTCGAGGGCAAGGCGATCCAGATCCACCCGCTGGTCTGCACCGCGTTCAACGCCGACTTCGACGGTGACCAGATGGCGGTGCACGTGCCGCTGTCCGCCGAGGCTCAGGCCGAGGCGCGGATCCTGATGCTGTCGTCGAACAACATCCTCAAGCCGGCCGACGGCAAGCCGGTCACGATGCCCACCCAGGACATGGTCATCGGCCTGTACCACCTCACCCACCTCAGGGCCGGTGAGAAGGGCGAGGGCCGGCCGTTCAGCTCGGACGCCGAGGCCCGGATGGCTTTCGACGCCAGCGAGCTGCACCTGCAGGCGCCGGTGAAGATCCGTCTGCGCGGGCTGGTCGGGGTCGACAACGGCGTCGGCGCCGAGCCGTGGGTCGCGCCGGAGGGCTGGGTCGAGGGTGACCCGCTCACCGTCGAGACCACCCTGGGCCGGGTGCTGTTCAACGAGACGCTGCCGCAGGGCTACCGCTTCGTGAACTACGAGATCCGCAAGGGGCAGCTCTCCGCGATCGTCAACGACCTGGCCGAGCGCTTCCCGAAGGTGGCGCTGGCCGCCACCCTGGACGGCCTCAAGGAGGCCGGTTTCCACTGGGCCACCTGGTCCGGCGTGACGATCGGCATGGAGGACGTCATCGCTCCGCCGCGCAAGCGGGAGATCCTGGAGAAGTACGAGAAGGAAGCCGACCGGATCGACAAGCAGTACCAGCGGGGTCTGATGACCGCCGAGGAGCGTCGCGGCGAGCTCATCGAGATCTGGACCAAGGCGACCAACGAGGTCGCCAAGGAGATGGACACCGCGTTGCCGCAGGAGAACCCCCTGTGGAAGATGATCCACTCGGGCGCCCGCGGTAACCTGCTCCAGCTCCGTCAGATCGCCGCGATCCGTGGTCTGGTGGCCAACCCGAAGGGCGAGATCATCCCCCGGCCGATCAAGGCCAGCTACCGGGAGGGTCTGTCCGTGCTGGAGTACTTCATCTCCACGCACGGTGCCCGCAAGGGTCTCGCCGACACCGCGCTGCGGACCGCCGACTCGGGTTACCTGACCCGTCGTCTGGTGGACGTGTCGCAGGACGTCATCATCCGCGAGGAGGACTGCGGCACCGACCGGGCCATCCCGATGCAGATCGGCGAGCGGCGCGACGGCAAGCTGTACGTCCACGAGCACGCCGAGACCAGCGTGCACGCCCGGACCCTGGCGGACGACATCAAGGGGCCGGACGGCAACGTCGTCGCCGAGCGCGGCCAGGACGTCAACTCCATCGGGGTCGACCGGATCGTCGCTGCCGGGGTGGAGACGGTGCGGGTGCGCAGCGTGCTCACCTGCGAATCGAAGCTGGGCGTCTGCGGTGCGTGCTACGGCCGCTCGCTGCCGACCGGCAAGACCGTGGACGTCGGCGAGGCGGTCGGCATCATCGCCGCCCAGTCGATCGGTGAGCCCGGTACGCAGCTGACGATGCGTACGTTCCACACCGGTGGTGTCGCGGGTGAGGACATCACCCAGGGTCTGCCCCGCGTCCAGGAGATCTTCGAGGCCCGGGTCCCGAAGGGCAAGGCGCCGATCGCCGACACCCCGGGCCGGATCCGGATCGAGGACGGCGAGCGGTCGCGGAAGATCATCGTTGTGCCGGACGACGGCAGCGAGGAGATCGTCTACGACAAGATCTCCAAGCGGGTCCGGCTGCGGGCCCACGACGGCGACCACGTCGAGGTCGGCGAGAAGCTCACCGAGGGCACCATCGACCCGCACGAGCTGCTGCGCATCCTCGGCCCGCGCGCGGTCCAGGTCCACCTGACCCAGGAGGTCCAGCAGGTCTACCGCTCGCAGGGTGTGCTCATCCACGACAAGCACATCGAGATCATCATCCGCCAGATGCTGAAGCGGGTGACGGTCATCGACTCCGGCTCGACCGAGTTCCTGCCGGGCGTGCTGGTCGACCGGGCGCTGTTCGAGTCGGAGAACCGCCGGCTCGTCTCCGAGGGCGGCGAGCCCGCCGCCGGTCGCCCGGTGCTGATGGGTATCACCAAGGCCTCGCTGGCCACGGACTCCTGGCTGTCGGCGGCCTCCTTCCAGGAGACCACCCGGGTGCTGACCGACGCGGCGATCAACTCGCGCAGCGACTCGCTGGTCGGCCTCAAGGAGAACGTGATCATCGGTAAGCTCATCCCGGCCGGTACGGGCATCAGCAAGTACCGCAACGTCCGGGTCGAGCCGACCGAGGAGGCCAAGGCCAAGGTCTACTCGATGACCGGCTACCCGGAGACCGACTACGGCTTCGGGCCGGCCAGCGGGCAGGCCGTGCCGCTGGACGACTTCGACTTCGGGTCGTACCGCTAAGCAGTAGGAACGACGAGGCCCCCGGCAGCCGCCGGGGGCCTCGTCGCATCTCGGTTCGGACAGAACCGATGAAAGAGATCTCCCGGCTGGGTGCCGTGGTTGCTGGACCCCCGTGGGCGGCGGGGTGGCTCCGGCGGGGAAGAGGGCGGCGGGGGCCGGGCCGCCGACCGGGCCGGAGGGGCATGATGGTGGGCATGACGACCGCACCCGGGCAGGTGCCCGTCGCGCAGCCAGGGCCGCGCCATCCGCTCGATCCTGACCCGGTCCGGTCCAGCAAGGCCCGCGCGGTCTTCGCTCTCGGTCTGATGGGCGCGCTCACCGGGCTCTTCGTCGGTGGGGTGGTGCCGGCCACGCTCGCCCTCGTGCTGGCCCGTCAGGCCCGGCGGGAGGCGTACGCCTCGGGGGGTTTCCTCACCGGCGGGGCCTGGCTGCGGCGGGGGGAGCGGCTGGCCTGGGCGGGGTTGGTCCTGGTCGCGACGACCGTCGTGGTGGCGGTGGTGATCGGGCTGGTCCGACTGGCCGGACAGCCGTTCGGGCACGACTACGCGCCGAACGTGGACTGACCGTCCCGGGGGACGCGTCCCCGCCCACCCACGAGGGCTGGGGCGGCGGCGGTAGCCTGACCGGTGTCCGTCGCGCGGCGGTGGACAGCGACCGGCGACTGGAGGCCCTCGTGACGGAACCGGCGCGGCCCTCGGGCGATCCGGCGGAGCGACCCGCCGCGCCCCCGGATCCGGCCGGGCCCCCCGCATCACCGGGGGGGAGCCCATGGGCCAGGCCGGCTGCCGACGCGGACGCCGGGCCCCGCATCACCCCGGAGGTCGCCTCCGTGGAGTACGCGCCGCCGCCGGTCTCCCCACCGCCCCCGCCGGCCGGGAACGCGGAATCTCCTCCGGGTCCGTTCCCGCCGGCCGGTCCCGCGTCGCATCCGGGCACCGCGCCGCAGGTCGGCTGGTCGTCGCCGGCGGGTCCGTCCGGCGGTGAGCGGCCGGCCGGCCCGTATCCGACGCGGGCGCCCTGGTCCGGGCAACCGGCAGGGGCTCACCCCGTAGCGGGACCGGTGGGGTATCCGGGCCAGCACGCGGGCCCCGGCTGGGGCGGGCCGGGCCCCGGCTGGGGGCGGGTGCCCCGGCCACCGCGGGAGGCCCCCCGGCCGCCGAAGCGGGTCGACCCGGTGCCCGGCACCCCGTTCGGTGTGGTGCACCTCGACGTCCCCCCGGTCACCTCCGGGCTCGCGGTCGGCTCGTTGGTGGCCGGGATCGCCTCGGCCCTGGTTTCGCTCCTGGTGATCTGTCTGGGGGCGACCGCGGCCTCACAGGGGGTCTGGGCCGCCGGCGTGTTCGCGTTCCTCGGGGTGCTGGCCGGGGCGGCGGCCGTGGTGGCCGGTCTGCTCAGCACGCGACAGATCCGGCGACCCGCGCCGCCGCCCGCGGTGCGGTTCACCGGCCGGGGCCTGGCCCTGGCCGGGATCAGTTGCGGCGCTTCGGGCCTGGCGCTCAGCCTGCTCGGTCTGGGCCTGGCGCTGCTTTCCGGCCTCGGCTGAGCCGGTGGTCCGCCGGGCCCGGTGATCGACGGCGTCCGGCGGCGGGCCCGAGGTGTTCGGTCCTCCCCGGGCTGTCGAGGTGGCGGGGGCGGACGGCGCGGGCCGGCCGGGGTCCTGTGGGGGCGACCGGGTCGTCTCCGGCGGAAGCCGTTACACTTGTTTCCGTAGGTGCCCATCGCGGATGGGCAGGCACGACGGTTCGGCCCGCAGGGCGGTGACGCTGGTCTCCGGGACCTCTCCGTTTTGACCTGTGCGGCTGTGATAGGTACTCTTTCCCCTTGCGCCCGGGCCTGCCCGGGCGACTCGTGCGTGCGCTGGACCCGGGCGACCTGGTGATCATGCGGCGACACGACATAGCCAAAGACCCGGCGCGGGTGATCGCGGGCCGGTGACAGAAATCCGGTGCGCGCGCGAGCGGCGGCACCGGGACCGTGAGCTGGGCGACACGCCCGACCGCGGGTGCCGGGACCTCCGCAAGGTGGCCCTGGCCGGAATGTAGGAGAGCCTTCCCACCAGGGGCGGTTACGAGTAGACGGCGCGGCCGCCGGATGGCGGCCGAAGGGAGCGGAGAAACCCGGTGCCCACGATTCAGCAGCTGGTCCGAAAGGGCCGCAAGGCCAAGACGACCAAGACCAAGACCCCGGCGCTGAAGGGTTCCCCTCAGCGGCGCGGTGTGTGCACCCGCGTGTACACCACCACCCCCAAGAAGCCGAACTCGGCGCTCCGTAAGGTCGCTCGCGTCAAGCTCAGCAGCCAGATCGAGGTGACCGCCTACATCCCGGGCGTGGGTCACAACCTGCAGGAGCACTCGATCGTGCTCGTTCGCGGCGGCCGGGTGAAGGACCTCCCCGGCGTGCGTTACAAGATCGTTCGCGGTTCGCTGGACACCCAGGGTGTCCGCAACCGCAAGCAGGCGCGCAGCCGTTACGGCGCGAAGAAGGAGAAGAGCTGAGATGCCGCGTAAGGGACCCGCTCCGCGGAAGCCGCTGGTCGCTGACCCGGTGTACAACTCGCCGTTGGTCACCCAGCTGGTGAACAAGATCCTCATGCGCGGTAAGCGTCAGCTCGCCGAGCGTATCGTGTACGCCGCTCTGGAGGGCTGCCGCGAGAAGTCCGGCACTGACCCGGTCGTCACCCTCAAGCGGGCGATGGACAACGTCAAGCCGACCCTCGAGGTGCGTAGCCGTCGCGTCGGTGGCGCCACCTACCAGGTGCCGGTCGAGGTCCGTCCGACCCGCGCGACCACCCTCGGTCTGCGCTGGCTGGTGACGTACTCCAAGGCCCGGCGCGAAAAGACCATGATCGAGCGGCTCATGAACGAGCTGCTCGACGCGAGCAACGGCCTGGGTGCTGCCGTGAAGCGGCGCGAGGACACGCACAAGATGGCCGAGTCGAACAAGGCCTTCGCGCACTACCGCTGGTAACACACTTGGTTCCGGCGCCTCTCGGGGCGCCGGAACCGCCACCAGTTGTGTCGAGACGACGATAAGTAGGGATTGAAGTGGCCGCCGCAGACGCGCTCGCCAACGTACGCAACATCGGCATCATGGCTCACATCGATGCCGGTAAGACCACCACCACCGAGCGGATCCTCTTCTACACCGGTATTACGTACAAGATCGGTGAGGTCCACGATGGCGGTGCCGTCATGGACTGGATGGAGCAGGAGCAGGAGCGTGGTATCACCATCACCTCCGCTGCTACCAAGTGTGAGTGGAAGGGCCACACGATCCAGATCATCGACACGCCCGGCCACGTCGACTTCACGGTCGAGGTCGAGCGGTCGCTGCGGGTGCTGGACGGTGCGGTCGCGGTCTACGACGGTGTGGCCGGCGTGGAGCCGCAGACGGAGAACGTCTGGCGGCAGGCCGACAAGTACGACGTCCCGCGGATGTGCTTCGTCAACAAGCTCGACCGGACCGGCGCGGACTTCTTCCGCTGCGTGCAGATGATGATCGACCGGCTCAACGCCACCCCGCTGGTGCTCCAGATCCCGATCGGGCTCGAGGGCGACCACATCGGCGTCGTCGACCTGATCGGCATGCGCGCCCTCACCTGGCGTGGGGAGACCCAGAAGGGTGACGACTACACGATCGAGGAGATCCCGGCCGGGCTGGCCGACTCCGCGGCCGAGTGGCGCGAGAAGCTGTTGGAGACCCTGGCCGACGTCGACGACTCGGTGATGGAGAAGTACCTGGAGGGCGAGGAGATCTCCGTCGAGGAGATCAAGGCCGCCATCCGGCGCGCCACCATCGCGGGCAAGGCCAACCCGGTGCTCTGCGGCTCGGCGTTCAAGAACAAGGGCGTCCAGCCGATGCTCGACGCCGTGGTCGACTTCCTGCCGTCGCCGCTGGACATCCCGGCGATCGAGGGCACCGCAGCCGACGGCGAGACGCCGCTGCAGCGGAAGCCGTCGAAGTCGGAGCCGTTCGCCGGTCTGGCCTTCAAGATTCAGACCGACAAGCACCTTGGCAAGCTCACCTACGTCCGGGTCTACTCCGGCGTGGTCGAGACCGGCAACCAGGTGGTCAACTCCACCAAGGACCGCAAGGAGCGGATCGGCAAGATCTACCAGATGCACGCCAACAAGCGGGAAGAGCGCGGCTCGGCCCAGGCTGGCGACATCATCGCGGTGCAGGGTCTGAAGCAGACCACCACCGGTGACACGCTGTGCGACCCGGCGAACCAGGTCATCCTGGAGTCGATGACCTTCCCGGAGCCGGTCATCGAGGTCGCCATCGAGCCGAAGACCAAGGCCGACCAGGAGAAGCTCAGCACCGCCATCCAGCGGCTGGCGGAGGAGGACCCGACCTTCCGTGTCAAGCTGGACGAGGAGACCGGTCAGACGGTCATCTCCGGCATGGGCGAGCTGCACCTGGACATCCTGGTCGACCGGATGCGCCGCGAGTTCAACGTCGAGGCGAACATCGGCAAGCCGCAGGTGGCGTACCGTGAGACCATCCGCCGCAAGGTGGACAAGATCGAGTACACCCACAAGAAGCAGACCGGTGGATCCGGGCAGTACGCCCGGGTCATCGTCAGCGTGGAGCCGCTGCCGCTGGGCAACGACTCCCCGACGTACGAGTTCGCCAACGCCGTCACCGGTGGCCGTATCCCCCGGGAGTTCATCCCGTCGGTGGACGCCGGCGCCCAGGACGCGCTGCAGTACGGCATCCTGGCCGGCTTCCCGCTGGTCGGTGTCAAGCTGACGCTGCTGGACGGCCAGTACCACGAGGTCGACTCCTCGGAGATGGCGTTCAAGATCGCCGGCTCGATGGTGATGAAGGAGGCGGCCCGCAAGGCCGACCCCGCACTGCTCGAGCCGATGATGGCCGTTGAGGTCACCACCCCTGATGAGAACATGGGTGACGTCATCGGCGACCTCAACTCCCGCCGCGGCATCATTCAGGCGATGGAGGAGCGCAGCGGCACCCGCATCGTGAAGGCCCTGGTGCCGTTGTCGGAGATGTTCGGCTACGTCGGCGACCTGCGGTCGAAGACCCAGGGCCGGGCCAGCTACAGCATGCAGTTCGACTCCTACGCCGAGATCCCGCAGAGCGTGGCGAAGGAGATCATCGCCAAGGCTACGGGTGAGTGACGCTCACCCGAGCTGATCGGATGAACCGGGGCTGGTCGCGGGAGGGTATCCCCGCCGGCGGCCACCTCGGTCGGGTTGCGTGAGACCGGGCCTGTAGGCTTCATCGCCGCAGAACCCACCAAAAAGCTCTCCGGCCGCGAGGTCGGAAAGGCTGTCGACAGAGTCCTAAGCGCCGACCTGGCGCGCCGGGGCGAACGAACCAAGAAGTCCACAGGAGGACACCAGTGGCGAAGGCGAAGTTCGAGCGGACTAAGCCGCACGTCAACATCGGCACCATTGGTCACATCGACCACGGTAAGACGACGCTGACGGCGGCCATCACCAAGGTCCTGCACGACCAGTACCCCGACCTGAACCCCTACACGCCGTTCGACCAGATCGACAAGGCGCCGGAGGAGAAGGCCCGCGGCATCACGATCTCGATCGCGCACGTCGAGTACCAGACCGAGTCTCGGCACTACGCGCACGTCGACTGCCCCGGGCACGCCGACTACATCAAGAACATGATCACCGGTGCCGCGCAGATGGACGGCGCGATCCTGGTGGTCGCGGCGACCGACGGCCCGATGCCGCAGACCCGCGAGCACGTGCTGCTGGCCCGTCAGGTCGGTGTGCCGTACATCGTCGTGGCGCTCAACAAGAGCGACATGGTCGACGACGAGGAGCTCCTGGAGCTCGTCGAGCTCGAGGTCCGCGAGCTGCTCTCGTCGCAGGAGTACCCGGGTGACGACCTGCCGGTCGTCCAGGTCTCCGCGCTGAAGGCGCTCGAGGGCGACCCGGTCTGGACCGAGAAGCTGCTCGAGCTGATGAACGCGGTCGACACCGCGATCCCGCAGCCTGAGCGCGAGATCGACAAGCCGTTCCTGATGCCGGTCGAGGATGTCTTCACGATCACCGGTCGTGGCACCGTCGTCACCGGTCGCGTGGAGCGCGGCGTTCTCCTGCCGAACGAGGATGTCGAGCTCGTCGGTATCAAGGAGAAGGGCTTCAAGACCAAGGTCACCGCGATCGAGATGTTCCGGAAGACCCTGGACGACGCCCGCGCAGGCGAGAACGTCGGCCTGCTGCTGCGTGGCACCAAGCGCGACGAGGTCGAGCGCGGCATGGTCGTGGTGAAGCCGGGCTCGAACACCCCGCACACGGAGTTCGAGGCGACGGTCTACATCCTCTCCAAGGAGGAGGGCGGCCGGCACACCCCGTTCTTCCAGAACTACCGTCCGCAGTTCTACTTCCGGACCACGGACGTCACCGGCGTCGTCACGCTGCCCGAGGGCACCGAGATGGTCATGCCGGGCGACAACACCACGATGACCGTGAACCTGATCCAGCCCATCGCGATGGAGGACAACCTCAAGTTCGCGATTCGGGAGGGTGGCCGTACGGTCGGCGCGGGTCGCGTCACCAAGATCATCAAGTGACCTGGGTAACCCCGATTAGCGTTGCTGCCGGTAGTGGGGCATACTAGTCAGGTTGCGTAACGACAGTTCGTCGCCCGCGTCCGGCGTCCGCTGGACCTCCGGGTCGTTGAACAGTCGCGCGTAGGGTGGTTGGCCTGTCCCTGGCGGCCAACCACCCTCGCACGGCGTTCAGGTCGCGGTGACGCGATCGGCGCCATGACCCACCGCGCGGTCAGCAGAGCTCCGGAGACTCGGGGCGGAGCCTGGTCCGAGGGCGCGACACGCCCGACCGCGGGGGTCGGCGGAAGTGGGCCTGTGCCAGCCGGTGCAGGTGCCCGCAACACAGCGGCATCGAGAGAAGGAACAGAAGCCACCATGGCGGGACAGAAGATCCGCATCCGGCTCAAGGCCTATGACCACGAGGTCGTCGACTCCTCGGCGCGGAAGATCGTCGAGACGGTGACGCGTACCGGGGCGCAGGTCGCTGGCCCGGTGCCGCTGCCCACGGAGATCAACCGTTTCTGCGTCATCCGCTCGCCGCACAAGTACAAGGACTCGCGCGAGCACTTCGAGATGCGCACTCACAAGCGGCTGATCGACATCATCGACCCGACTCCGAAGACGGTCGACTCGCTCATGCGCCTCGACCTGCCGGCTGGCGTCGACATCGAGATCAAGCTGTAGGGACCGGACAAATGGACAGGCAAGTCAAGGGGATCCTGGGCGCAAAGCTCGGCATGACCCAGGTCTGGGACAACAACCGTGTTGTCCCGGTGACCGTGGTTCAGGCCGGCCCGTGCGTCATCAGTCAGGTTCGTAGCGCCGAGAAGGACGGTTACTCCGCAGTCCAGCTCGCCTACGGCACGATCGACCCGCGCAAGGTGAAGAAGCCGGTCAGCGGGCACTACGCGAAGGCGGACGTGGCGCCGCGCCGACACATCGTCGAGCTGCGCACCGCGAACGCCGCGGACTACTCGCTGGGCCAGGAGGTCACGGTCGAGGAGTTCCCGGTCGGCGTCAGCATCGACGTCACCGGCAGGACCAAGGGCAAGGGCTACGCCGGCCCGATGAAGCGGCACGGCTTCCACGGTCTGCGCGCCAGCCACGGTGTCGAGCGCAAGCACCGCTCACCGGGCTCGATCGGCGCGTGCGCCACCCCGGGTCGCGTCTTCAAGGGCACCCGGATGGCCGGCCGGATGGGTGGCGTGCGCTACACCGTCCAGAACCTGACCGTCCAGGCGGTCGACACCGAGAACAACCTCCTGCTCGTTCGTGGGGCCATTCCCGGTCCCAAGGGCGCGCTGGTCCTGGTCCGCAGCGCGGCCAAGACCAAGGTGAAGAAGGGCGGTGTGGCCAAGTGACCACCGTTGACGTCCTCAACGTCGAAGGCGCCAAGAGCAGCTCCGTCGAGCTGCCCGGCGACATCTTTGACGTCCAGGCCAACCTCGCGCTGATGCACCAGGTCGTGGTGGCCCAGCTCGCGGCAGCCCGCCAGGGCACGCACAAGGCCAAGACCCGCGGCGAGGTCGCCGGCGGCGGCAAGAAGCCGTACAAGCAGAAGGGCACCGGTCGGGCCCGTCAGGGTTCGATCCGCGCGCCGCAGTTCGCCGGCGGTGGCGTGGTTCACGGTCCGGTGCCGCGTGACTACAGCCAGCGGACCCCGAAGAAGATGAAGGCCGCCGCCCTGCGTGGCGCTCTCTCCGACCGGGCCCGCGCTGGCCAGGTGCACGTCGTCGAGGCGTTCGTCTCGGGCGAGAAGCCGTCGACCAAGGCCGCTCTGGCCACGTTGGTCAAGCTGACCGAGGCCACCCGGGTCCTGGTCGTGCTGAGCAGCACCGACGAGCTGAACTGGGTGTCGCTGCGCAATGAGCCGCGGGTGCACCTGATCGAGGCCGGCCAGCTCAACACGTACGACGTGCTGGTGGCCGACGACGTGGTCTTCACCAAGGACGCCCTGGACGAGTTCCTGGGTGTTCCCGCCGAGACCACCGAGGAGGGTGGCAAGTGAGCACGATCGCCGATCCGCGGGACATCATCGTCGCGCCGGTCGTCTCGGAGAAGAGCTACAGCGAGCTGAACCGGAACTGGTACACCTTCCTGGTGCGCCCGGACGCGAACAAGACTGAGATCAAGATCGCTATCCAGCAGATCTTCAACGTCCGCGTCCTGACGGTCAACACGCTCAACCGTGAGGGCAAGCGCAAGCGCACCAAGACCGGTTTCGGTCAGCGCAAGGCCACCAAGCGGGCGATCGTGAAGCTGGCTGACGGTGACCGTATCGAGGCCTTCGGCGGCCCGGTCAGCTGAGGGGTGTAGACAATGGCTATCCGTAAATACAAGCCGACGACGCCGGGCCGGCGTGGCTCGAGCGTCGCCGACTTCGCCGAGATCACCCGGTCGAAGCCCGAGAAGTCGCTGCTGGCGCCGCTGCCGAAGAAGGGTGGGCGTAACGTCCACGGCCGGATCACCACCCGGCACCACGGTGGCGGCCACAAGCGCCAGTACCGTCTGATCGACTTCAAGCGGGTCGACAAGGACGGCATCCCGGCGAAGGTCGCGCACATCGAGTACGACCCGAACCGCACCGCGCGCATCGCGCTGCTGCACTACGCCGACGGCGAGAAGCGCTACATCATCGCGCCGAAGGACCTGAAGCAGGGCGACGCGGTCGAGTCCGGACCGGGCGCCGACATCAAGCCGGGTAACAACCTGCCGCTGCGCAACATCCCGGTCGGTACCACCATCCACAACGTGGAGCTGCGTCCGGGCGGCGGCGCCAAGCTGGCCCGCTCGGCCGGCGTCGGCGTCCAGCTGCTCGGCCGGGAGGGCGTGTACGCCACCCTGCGTCTGCCGTCCGGTGAGATCCGGCGGGTCGACGTGCGGTGCCGCGCCAGCGTCGGCGAGATCGGCAACGCCGACCAGTCGAACATCAACTGGGGCAAGGCCGGCCGCATGCGGTGGAAGGGCAGGCGCCCGACCGTCCGAGGCGTCGCCATGAACCCGGTCGACCACCCGCACGGTGGTGGTGAGGGTAAGACCTCAGGTGGCCGTCACCCGGTCAACCCGCAGGGTAAGCCCGAGGGCCGCACCCGTCGCAAGGGCCAGCCGAGTGACCGGCTGATCGTTCGCCGCCGCTACGCCACGCGTAAGCGCGGCTGAGGGAGATAAGACATGCCTCGCAGCCTGAAGAAGGGCCCGTTCGTCGACGACCACCTGCTCAAGAAGGTGGAGACGCAGAACGACAAGGGCTCGAAGAACGTCATCAAGACCTGGTCGCGGCGCTCGACGATCATCCCCGAGATGCTCGGCCACACGATCGCCGTGCATGACGGACGCAAGCACGTCCCGGTGTTCGTTACCGAGGCGATGGTCGGGCACAAGCTCGGCGAGTTCGCGCTGACCCGCACGTTCAAGGGTCACGAGAAGGACGACCGGAAGAGCCGCCGGCGCTGACGCCGCGGGCATACGGATAGAGGAACAAGGGGTTACAGCGATGCCAGGAAAGGGCGACGCTCCGGTGCTTCCGGGCGCGCGGGCGATTGCGCGGCACGTGCGCATCTCGCCGATGAAGGCGCGCCGGGTGGTCAACCTCGTCCGCGGCCTGCCCGCGAAGGAGGCGCTTACGGTGCTGCAGTTCGCGCCGCAGGCTGCGAGCGAGCAGGTGTACAAGGTGCTCGCGAGCGCGATCGCGAACGCGGAGAACAACGAGCGGCTGGACCCCGATGCGCTGCTCGTCAGCGAGGCGTTCGTCGACGAGGGCCCGACGATGAAGCGGTTCCGGCCGCGCGCGCAGGGCCGGGCGTACCGGATCCGCAAGCGGACCTGCCACATCACTGTGGCGGTCGAGGCGGTCGCGCCGGCTGCGCCGAAGAAGTCCGCGGCGAAGAAGGTCGCCCCGGCGAAGCAGGCCGAGGCCGCTGAGACGGAGAGCAAGACGGAGGGCGCCGAGTAATGGGTCAGAAGGTTCACCCCACTGGGTTCCGGCTCGGCATCTCGACCGACTGGAAGTCCCGCTGGTTCGCGGACAAGCTCTACAAGGACTACATCGGCGAAGATGTCAAGATTCGCCGGATGATGTCCAAGGGCCTCGAGCGCGCCGGCATTTCCAAGGTCGACATCGAGCGCACCCGGGACCGGGTCCGCGTCGACATCCACACCGCCCGGCCGGGCATCGTCATCGGCCGGAAGGGTGCGGAGGCCGACCGGATCCGCGGCGAGCTGGAGAAGCTCACCGGCAAGCAGGTACAGCTGAACATCATCGAGGTGAAGAACCCCGAGTCGGACGCGCAGCTGGTCGCCCAGGGCGTCGCCGAGCAGCTCTCCAGCCGGGTCAGCTTCCGTCGGGCGATGCGCAAGGCGATGCAGTCGGCGATGAAGAACCCGGTATGCAAGGGCATCCGGGTCCAGGTCTCGGGTCGCCTCGGCGGCGCCGAGATGAGCCGGACCGAGTTCTACCGCGAGGGTCGCGTCCCGCTGCACACGCTGCGGGCCAACATCGAGTACGGCTTCTTCGAGGCCCGTACCACCTTCGGCCGCATCGGCGTGAAGGTCTGGATCTACAAGGGTGACGCGGTGCCGGGTCGGGAGACCCCGGCCGAGGCGCCGTCGCGCCCGCGTCGTGAGCGTGCCGACCGCCCCGAGCGTCCGCGCCGTGGTCGGTCCGGTTCGTCCGGCACGACCGCCGGTGGCACCGAGGCCGGCCGGGCTGCTGCGACCACCATCGCGCAGCAGGCTGAGACGCCGAGCGGCGAGCCGATCGACAGCGCTGCTGTCGCCTCGGTCGCTTCGACTCCGGCAGAAACGCAGCAGGAGGGCTGACAGATGCTGATGCCGCGCAAGCCCCCGAAGGGCTTCCGCAAGCCGCACCACCCGGACCGCAGTGGCGCGTCCAAGGGTGGCAACCGCGTGGTGTTCGGCGAGTTCGGGATCCAGGCTCTCGAGCCGGCGTACGTGACCAACCGGCAGATCGAGTCGGCGCGTATCGCGATGACCCGCCACATCAAGCGTGGCGGTAAGGTCTGGATCTCGATCTTCCCGGACCAGGCCCTGACCAAGAAGCCGGCCGAGACCCGGATGGGTTCCGGTAAGGGCTCGCCCGAGTGGTGGGTCGCCAACGTCAAGCCGGGGCGGATCCTCTTCGAGATGTCCTTCCCCAACGAGCAGATCGCGCGAGAAGCGATGCGTCGCGCGATCCACAAGCTCCCGATGAAGTGCCGCATTGTTACGCGCGAAGTGGGTGAATCCTGATGGCAGCGGGCGTTAAGGCCTCCGAGCTGCGTGAGCACTCCGACGAGGAGCTGGTCGCGAAGCTGCGCGAGGCCAAGGCGGAGCTGTTCAACCTCCGCGTGCAGGGCGCAACCGGGCAGCTGGACAACAACCGGCGGTTGCAGGTCATCCGTCGGGAGATCGCCCGGATCTACACGATCATGCGTGAGCGCGAGTTGGGTCTCTCCGCCGCGCCGACTGAGGTGACTGCATCATGAGCGAGAACACCAACACCGCCGAAGCGCGGGCCCGCCGCAAGGTGCGTGAGGGCCTCGTGGTCAGCGACAAGATGGACAAGACCGTCGTGGTCGAGGTCGAGGACCGGGTCAGGCACGCGCTGTACGGCAAGATCATGCGCCGTACCAGCAAGCTGAAGGTGCACGACGAGCAGAACGCCGCCGGCATCGGCGATCGGGTTCTGATCATGGAGACCCGGCCGCTGTCCGCCACGAAGCGTTGGCGGATCGTGGAGATCCAGGAAAAGGCCAAGTAGCGAAGGCTCGATCTCGCCCGGCTTCAGTCGGGCGCGGGTTCCGCCAGGCTCCGGCCGCGGCAGGCGGCCGGAGAACCGGCAGACATAGGAGATAGACGTGATTCAGCAGGAGTCGCGACTGCGCGTCGCCGACAACACGGGTGCCCGGGAGATCCTGTGCATCCGGGTTCTCGGGGGCTCCGGTCGGCGCTACGCGAGCATCGGCGACGTCATCGTGGCCACGGTCAAGGACGCGATCCCGGGTGCCGGTGTGAAGAAGGGCGACGTCGTCAAGGCCGTCATCGTCCGCACCGCCAAGGAGCGGCGGCGGCCGGACGGCTCGTACATTCGCTTCGACGAGAACGCCGCCGTCATCATCAAGGACGGTGGGGACCCGCGCGGCACCCGTATCTTCGGCCCGGTGGGCCGGGAGCTGCGGGACAAGCGGTTCATGAAGATTATTTCCCTCGCGCCGGAGGTGTTGTGACCGTGAAGGTCAAGAAGGGCGACACGGTCGTCGTCATCGCCGGCAAGGACAAGGGTGCCAAGGGCAAGGTCATCGCGTCCTACCCGCGGCAGGACAAGATCCTGGTCGAGGGCGTGAACCGGGTCAAGAAGCACACCCGTATCAGCACCACCCAGCGTGGCGCCAAGACCGGTGGCATCGTCACCCAGGAAGCCCCGATCCACGTCTCCAACGTGCAGGTCCTGGATTCCGAGGGGAACCCGACCCGCGTCGGGTACCGCTTCGACGACAACGGCCAGAAGGTCCGCATCGCGCGTAGCACCGGTAAGGACCTGTGATGACCACGGCTACCGAAGCCAAGACCATGCCGCGCCTCAAGGAGCGGTACCGCAACGAGATCGTGGCCAAGCTGCAGGAGCAGCACAGCTTCGGCAACCCCATGCAGGTGCCGCGGCTGGTCAAGATCGTCGTCAACATGGGTGTCGGCGAGGCCGCCCGGGACGCCAAGCTGATCGATGGCGCCGTCCGGGACCTGGCCACCATCACCGGCCAGAAGCCGCAGGTGCGGCGGGCGACCAAGTCCATCGCGCAGTTCAAGCTCCGCGAGGGCATGCCGATCGGCGCGAAGGTCACCCTGCGCGGCGACCGGATGTGGGAGTTCCTGGACCGCCTGCTGTCCATCGCGCTGCCTCGTATCCGCGACTTCCGCGGTCTGGACGGGCGCAAGCTCGACGGGCACGGCAACTACACGTTCGGTCTGACCGAGCAGTCGGTGTTCCACGAGATCGACCAGGACAAGATCGATCGCCAGCGGGGCATGGACATCACGGTGGTCACGACCGCCACGACCGACGACGAGGGCCGGGCGCTGCTCAAGCTCCTGGGCTTCCCGTTCAAGGAGAACTGAGATGGCCAAGAAGGCGCTGATCCTCAAGGCGGCCGCGAAGCCGAAGTTCTCGGTTCGCGCGTACACCCGCTGCCAGCGGTGTGGGCGTCCCAAGGCGGTCTACCGCAAGTTCGGGCTCTGCCGGATCTGCATCCGGGAGATGGCCCACCGCGGTGAGCTGCCGGGCGTGTCCAAGGCTTCCTGGTAAGGGCGACCGCGCCCCGGCTGCCGGCCGGGGCCCCTTGCACCGATCATGTATTGCTCTTCGCCGTAGGCCCGGGGCTCACCGCCCCGGGAACCCCGGCGAGAAAGGCTGACGAAATCCATGACGATGACCGACCCGATCGCAGACATGCTCACGCGTCTGCGTAACGCCAACCAGGCGTACCACGATCAGGTGAAGATGCCCTACTCCAAGATCAAGGCGAACATCGCCGAGGTCCTGAAGGCCGAGGGTTACATCGCAACCTGGTCGGTCGAGGAGCCCGAGGAGGGCGCCGTCGGCAAGCGACTGGTCGTCGAGCTGAAGTACGGCCAGAGCCGCGAGCGGAGCCTGGCCGGCATCAAGCGCGTGTCCAAGCCCGGTCTCCGGGTGTACGCCAAGTCGGACGGGCTCCCGCGGGTGCTCGGCGGGCTGGGCGTGGCGATCATTTCGACGTCCCAGGGGCTGCTCACCGACCGGCAGGCCCGCAAGCGGAGCGTTGGCGGGGAAGTCCTCGCCTTCGTCTGGTAACGGGAGACAGGTAGAAATGTCGCGTATTGGACGTAAGTCGATCCCGGTGCCTGCCGGCGTCGACATCACGATCGACGGCCAGACCGTCAAGGTCAAGGGCCCGAAGGGCGAGCTGTCGCACACGCTCGCCGAGCCCATCACGGCGGAGCGCGCCGAGGACGGCCAGTTGCAGGTCAACCGGCCCAACGACGAGCGCAAGGCCAAGGAGCTGCACGGCCTGAGCCGTACGCTGGTCGCCAACATGATCGTCGGCGTTACCGAGGGCCACCGCAAGAGCCTGGAGATCGCCGGCACCGGTTACCGGGTCACTGCCAAGGGCAAGGACCTGGAGTTCGCGCTCGGGTTCTCGCACGCGGTGTTGGTCCCCGCGCCGAACGGCATCACCTTCACGGTGGAGAAGCCGACGGTGTTCCACGTGGCCGGCATCGACAAGCAGCAGGTCGGCGAGGTAGCCGCCAACATCCGGAAGATCCGCCCGCCGGAGCCCTACAAGGGCAAGGGCGTGAAGTACCAGGGCGAGGTCATCCGCCGCAAGGCTGGAAAGGCAGGTAAGAAGTGAGCGCCACGCTGCTCAAGCGCCGCCGCGGCGTTGCCGCCAAGCGCGCCGTCGGCCGTGCGCGTCGACACTTCCGGGTCCGCAAGAACGTCAGCGGCACCACCGAGCGCCCCCGTCTGGTCGTCACCCGGTCGCTGCGCCACGTCGTGGCCCAGATCGTGGACGACACCAAGGGTCACACCCTGGCGTCGGCCTCGACCCTGGACGCCTCGCTGCGCGGCACCGAGGGCGACAAGAGCGCCCTGGCCGGCAAGGTCGGCACTCTGCTCGCCGAGCGGGCCAAGGCTGCCGGCATCTCGAAGGTCGTCTTCGACCGCGGTGGCAACCGGTACGCGGGGCGTGTCGCCGCGCTTGCCGACGCCGCCCGCGAAGCCGGGCTCGAGTTCTAGAAACCCCGTCACGAGAGAGAAGGAAGGCTGCTGATGCCAGGTCAACAGCGCCGTGGCGGCGGGTCCGGTGGCAACGAGGGTGGTCGCCGCGACAACCGCCGTGAGGGCGGCCGCGGAAACGCGCCCGTCGAGAAGACCCCGCACCTCGAGCGGGTCGTCGCGATCAACCGCGTCGCCAAGGTCGTGAAGGGTGGTCGTCGCTTCAGCTTCACCGCCCTGGTGATCGTGGGCGACGGCGACGGCACCGTCGGCGTGGGGTACGGAAAGGCCAAGGAGGTGCCCGCGGCGATCGCCAAGGGCGTCGAGGAGGCCAAGAAGCACTTCTTCAAGGTGCCGCGGATCGGCAAGTCGATCCCGCACCCGATCACGGGTGAGGCCGCCGCCGGCGTGGTGCTGCTCAAGCCGGCCTCGGCCGGTACGGGCGTCATCGCCGGTGGCCCGGTGCGTGCCGTGCTGGAGTGCGCCGGCATCCACGACGTGCTCTCCAAGAGCCTCGGGTCGTCGAACCCGATCAACATCGTGCACGCCACGGTGGCGGCGCTGAAGGGGCTCGAGTCCCCGGAGGCCGTCGCGGCCCGTCGTGGCCTGCCGGTCGAGGACGTCGCGCCGGCCGCCATGCTGGCGTCGCGGGCGGGGGTGGCATCCTGATGGCTCGCCTGAAGGTCACCCAGCTCCGGTCCGTGATCGGGACCAAGCACAACCAGCGCGAGTCGCTGCGTTCGCTCGGTCTCAAGCGGATCAACGACGTGGTGGTCAAGGAGGACCGGCCGGAGATCCGGGGCATGATCTTCGCGGTCAACCACCTCGTGAAGGTCGAGGAGGTCGAGTAATGACGATCAAGGTCCACCACCTGCGCCCGGCGCCCGGGGCCAAGACCGCGAAGACCCGCGTGGGTCGCGGTGAGGGCTCCAAGGGCAAGACCGCCGGTCGCGGTACCAAGGGCTCCAAGGCCCGCAAGAACATCTCGGCGGCGTTCGAGGGTGGGCAGATGCCCATCCACATGCGCCTGCCGAAGATGAAGGGCTTCAAGAACAAGTTCAAGGTGGTCTTCCAGGTGGTCAACCTGGACAGGCTCGCCGAGCTGTTCCCGAACGGCGGCCAGGTCGGCCCGCTGGAGCTGGTCGAGGCCGGCGCGGTCCGCAAGGGCCAGCCGGTCAAGGTCCTCGGCACCGGCGACCTGAGCGGCGTGTCCATCCAGGTGTCGGCGCACGCGTTCAGCGCGTCGGCCAAGGAGAAGATCACCGCCGCCGGTGGCTCCGTCACCGAGCTGTAGGGCAGAACCCGTGGCGCCCGCTCAGTTGTCTGTGACTGGGCGGGCGCCACGGTCTACCCCGAACGTGTGCACCGGGTAATATCGGATTCGGTTTATGTAGCCGGGCACACCTGCCCGGACCGGGATCGGGCTGTTAGAGTCCCATCCCAGCTATGGATATCGGGCGCTCGCCCGGCACCCACCCCGACCCGCCAGGGACCACCACCGGCGGCCCGCCTCGCGCAGGAGGAAGAAAGTTGCTGTCCGCCTTTCTCAGTGCGTTCCGTACGCCTGACCTGCGCAAGAAGCTGCTGTTTACGGTAGGCATCATTGCGGTCTACCGGCTCGGCGCAACTCTGCCCAGCCCGGGGGTCTCGTACGGCAACGTGCAGAAGTGTCTCGACAGCATCCAGGGGGACACCACCGGGGTGCTGAACCTGCTCGACCTCTTCTCCGGCGGGGCGCTGCTTCAGCTCTCGGTCTTCGCGCTGGGGATCATGCCCTACATCACAGCGTCGATCATCCTGCAGCTGCTCACCGTGGTCATCCCGCGGTTGGAGCAGCTCCGCAAGGAGGGTCAGGCCGGCCAGGCGAAGATCACCCAGTACACCCGCTACCTCACCCTCGGCCTGGGCATCCTCCAGTCGTCGGCGTTCGTGGCGCTGGCCCGCTCCGGGCAGCTCTTCCAGAACAAGTGCGACCAGTTCCCGATCGTCCCCGAGGGCACCGGCATCCCGAACTGGCTGACGCTGACCATCCTGGTCATGACGATGACCGCCGGCACGGGCATGGTGATGTGGCTCGGCGAGCTGATCACCGACCGGGGCGTCGGCAACGGCATGTCGGTGCTGATCTTCACCTCGATCGCGGCGCGTCTTCCCGCCGAGGGTTGGAAGATCAAGACTCAGCAGGGCTGGGGCAAGTTCTTCCTGGTGCTCGCGCTGGTCCTGGTGGTCATCACCGCCGTCACCTTCATCGAGCAGGCACAGCGCCGGATCCCGGTGCAGTACGCCAAGCGGATGATCGGCCGGCGGATGTACGGCGGCACCTCGACCTACATCCCGCTGAAGGTCAACCAGGCGGGTGTCATCCCGGTCATCTTCGCCTCGTCGCTGCTCTACCTGCCGCAGCTGGCGCTCCAGTTCTTCGACCCGAACAACCCGGGCAAGACCCAGGCCTGGATCCAGAACAACGTGGTCAACCCGTCGAGCCCGGCGCACATCGTGATCTACTTCATGCTGATCATCTTCTTCACGTACTTCTACGTCTCGATCACGTTCAACCCGACCGAGGTCGCGGACAACATGAAGAAGTACGGCGGCTTCGTGCCGGGCATCCGCCCCGGCAAGCCGACCGCCGACTACCTCGACTTCATCCTCAGCCGGATCACCCTGCCGGGCGCGCTCTACCTGGGTATCGTCGCGGTCCTGCCGAACTTCTTCTTCATCTGGCTGAACAACCAGCAGTTCCAGAACTTCCCGTTCGGCGGCACCGCTGTGCTCATCATGGTCGGCGTCGGTCTGGAGACCGTGAAGCAGATCGAGAGCCAACTCATGCAGCGGAACTACGAAGGGTTCCTGCGGTAGATGCGACTCGTTCTGGTTGGCCCGCCGGGCGCGGGCAAGGGCACACAGGCGGAGTTCATCGCCGCTCACCTCTCGGTGCCCAAGATCTCGACCGGTGACATCTTCCGGGCGAACGTCTCCCAGGGCACGCCCCTGGGCGTCGAGGCCAAGCGGTACATGGACGCCGGCAAGCTGGTCCCGGACGAGGTGACCATCAACATGGTCCGGGACCGGCTCGCCGAGCCGGACGCCAGCGAGGGCTTCCTGCTCGACGGCTTCCCGCGCACCACGCCGCAGGCCGCCGCGCTGGATAAGCTGCTCGCCGACCTCGGCACCGCGCTGGACCTGGTGCTGGAGTTGGTCGTCGACGACGACGAGGTGATCCGGCGGCTCTCCGGCCGGCGTACCTGCCGGGGCTGCGGGAAGATCTGGCACGTCGAGTTCGACGCGACGACCCGGGACGACATCTGCGACCGCTGCGGCGCGGAGCTGTTCCAGCGCGACGACGACAAGCCGGAGACCATCGCCGCCCGGCTGCGGGAGTACGCCGAGAAGACCGCGCCGCTGGTGGACTACTACGGCGCCCAGGGCAAGCTGGTGGGCATCGACGCCACCGGCCCGGTGGAGGACGTCACCGTCCGCGCCATCGACGCCCTCCGCTCATACGGCGGCTGACGACCGCCGGGGCTCCGGCGGATAGAGTGCGAACAGCGGGGTACGTGTCGACGTGCCCCGCTGATCCGCGCGACGAAAGGTAACGGCTCCATGCGTCGTCCACAGCTGGATATCCAGCTGAAGACCCCCGACCAGATCGAGATGATGCGCGCCGCCGGGCTGGTGGTCGCCGAGGCGCTGCGTCGGATGCGAGAGGCGGTCGCTCCCGGGGTCAGTACCGCCGACCTGGACGCGATCGCCGAGTCGACGATCCGGGAGGCCGGCGCGGTTCCCTCGTTCAAGGGCTACCACGGCTTCCCCGCATCGATCTGCTCGTCGGTCAACGAGCAGGTGGTGCACGCCATTCCGTCGCCCACCCAGGTGCTCCGGGACGGCGACCTGATCTCGATCGACTGCGGCGCGGTGCTGAACGGCTGGCACGGCGACGCGGCGATCACCGCCGGCGTGGGGGAGGTCGACCCGGCACTGCTGAAGATGGCCGCGGTGGCCGAGGACTCGATGTGGGCCGGGATCGCCGCGGCGGCGCGGGGGGCGGCCAGCGGCAAGGGCCGCCTGACCGACATCTCGCACGCGGTGGAGTGCGCGGTCCGCAAGGGCGGCCGGTACGGCATCGTCGACGGGTACGGCGGGCACGGCATCGGCACCGAGATGCACCAGGACCCGCACGTGCTCAACCACGGCCGGCCCGGCAAGGGCCCCCGGCTGGTGCCGGGTATGGCGCTGGCCATCGAGCCGATGATCACCAAAGGCTCGCCGCGCACGGCCGAGCTGGCCGACGGCTGGACGGTCGTCACCCGGGACGGCTCGATGGCGGTGCACGTCGAGCACACGATGGCGCTGCTGCCCGACGGGGTGTGGGTGCTCACCGCGTTCGACGGGGGCCGGGGGCGCCTCGGCGACCTGGTCACCTCCCGCCAGCCCGCGGACTCACCGACCCGCTGAGCCCTCCGCCGTGTCCCGATGGCGTCTGCGCGGCCGGGCCCCCGGCCCGCTGCGGCTCCCACCGCCCCGCCTGAGGCCCGCGCTGCGGCCTCTTGAGGTCCCGCGAGGTGCCGGAACACCGGCACGCGGTGCCGGCCCGGCTCCAGCCGACACGAGGAGCCGGTGGTGGCCGGACGGTGGCATGCTTGCTGGCATGGAGGGACGCGACGGGATGCGGGCCGCCGACGCGGACCGGCAGGTAGTGGCGGACCAACTGCGGGTGGCCGTCGACGAGGGCCGGCTCGACCTGCACGAGTACGACGAGCGGTTGCAGCGGGCGTACGCCTCGCGCACGTACGGCGAACTGGACGCGCTGGTGACCGACCTGCCGGTGCCGGCCGCCCCGGCAGCGTCGGAACTCGCAACGGTGCCGGACGCGGTCCCGCCGGCGGTGGAACGCGCCCGGTCGTCGGTGACCGTCCGGTGGCTGGCCGAGGTCTGGCTTCCGTACCTGCGGGTGGTCGCGATCGTGGTGACCGTCTGGGCGGTGACCTCGCTCCTCGGCACCGACCTGCTCTACTTCTGGCCCGCCTGGGTGGCCGGGCCGTGGGGGGCGGTGCTCCTGGTGCGCACGGCCGCCGGTCTCACCTCCGGGGAGCCGCGGCGGTGGGCGGCGGAGCAGGAGCGGCGGCGTGAACACCGGCTCGCGAAGCGGGTGCGCAAGCGGGCGCGGAAGTTGGCTGCCGCCGCCGGGGAGCCTGAGCGGCGGGCGCTGCCGGCCGCCGAAGAGCGGCAGCGCCCGGACCTGGCCCTGCCGGACGGGGAGGATCCTCGGGGGCCGACGGGGGAGCTGCCGGCCGACGAGCGGAAACGCCGGCGGGGCGAGGCCGATGCCGAGGTCTGAATGGCCTGGTCTGTCCGGTCCGATACACCGATTCCCGCCCGGTTTGGCGGCGGCCCGCAAGCGGCGTAGACTTTCTGATCGGCGCACAGCGTCCACTCCGGCATGCCCATCCTGCGCTTCGGTGGGAGTCGGAGCCGCGGCTGGCGCGGGTCCCGTAACAGCGTTCCGGGGCCCGTGTAAGACGTTGTGGGCCGTCCGGAGCAACCGACGTCAGGACAGCGGAAGTACATGCCGAAAAAAGACGGAGCCATCGAGATCGAGGGGCGGGTCATCGAGCCTCTGCCGAACGCCATGTTCCGGGTGGAACTCGCGAACGGTCACAAGGTGTTGGCTCACATCAGCGGCAAGATGCGGCAGCACTACATCCGTATCCTGCCGGAGGACCGGGTCGTCGTCGAACTCTCGCCGTACGACCTGACCCGCGGGCGCATCGTCTACCGCTACAAGTAAGCGACCTGACGGCGGCCGGGTAGTCCCCGTGTCCGTCTTCGACGTCCGGCGTCGCGCGTGTCGCGTCTCCGGGCCAGATGGGAAGTAAGGCAACCGTGAAGGTCAAGCCGAGCGTCAAGAGGATCTGCAACAAGTGCCGGGTGATCCGTCGGCACGGCCGGGTCATGGTCATCTGTAGCGACCCGCGCCACAAGCAGCGCCAGGGCTGAACCAGTCCGATCGACCGTGATCTACTGATCACGGCCAGTCGAACCGGTCCGGGCCGCAGGTCCAGCCAACACATCATCAGCTCGTCCCAGCCACGAGCGGTACGCGTAGCGCGTACCCCTGCGTGGTTGACCCCCGGTCGGAGGCCGGGGCCCGCTCGGGCAGCGGTCGATCCTCCGGCGCCACGGCGCCGGGCCGACCGGAGCGGGGTGGGGCGGGTGCAGACCTCCGCAGAACACCACAAGGAGTACGCCCGCACATGGCACGTCTAGCCGGCGTGGATCTTCCCCGCGAAAAGCGGATGGAGATCGCGCTCACCTACATCTTCGGCGTGGGTCGTACCCGCGCCCTGGAGACGCTCGCCGCCACCGGCATCTCGCCGGACAAGCGCGCTCGGGACCTCACGGACGAGGAGCTGGTCCAGCTCCGGAACCACATCGAGGGCAACTACAAGGTTGAAGGCGACCTGCGCCGCGAGGTCGCCGCTGACATCCGCCGCAAGGTCGAGATCGGCTGCTACGCCGGCATCCGGCACCGCCGGGGTCTGCCCGTGCGTGGCCAGCGGACCAAGACCAATGCGCGGACCCGCAAGGGCCCGAAGCGGACCGTCGCCGGCAAGAAGAAGCCCGGCAAGAAGTAACTAGGAGCGCACAGACTTATGCCACCGAAGGCTCGTGCCGGAGCCGCTGTCAAGAAGGTCCGGCGCAAGGAACGCAAGAACGTCGCCCACGGGCAGGCGCACATCAAGAGCACCTTCAACAACACCATCGTGTCCATCACGGACCCGACCGGTGCGGTCATCTCCTGGGCCTCCGCCGGCCAGGTCGGTTTCAAGGGCTCGCGCAAGTCGACCCCGTTCGCCGCACAGCTGGCCGCCGAGGCCGCCGCGCGTCGGGCGATGGAGCACGGCATGCGCAAGGTCGACGTGTTCGTCAAGGGCCCCGGCTCCGGCCGGGAGACCGCGATCCGTTCGCTGCAGGCCGTCGGGCTGGAGGTCGGGCAGATCGCCGACGTCACCCCGCAGCCGCACAACGGATGCCGTCAGCCGAAGCGTCGCCGGGTCTGAGAGGTAGAGAGAGATGGCTCGTTACACCGGTGCTGACTGCCGCCGTTGCCGGCGGGAGAAGATGAAGCTGTTCCTCAAGGGCAGCAAGTGCGATGGCCCGAAGTGCCCGTTCGAGTCCCGGCCGTTCCCGCCCGGGCAGCACGGCCGCGGCCGCACCAAGGAGACGGAGTACCTGCTCCAGCTCCGCGAGAAGCAGAAGGCCCGCCGCGTCTACGGCGTGCTGGAGAAGCAGTTCCGCGGTTACTACGAGGAGGCCGTGGGCAAGCAGGCCAAGACCGGTGAGGTCCTCCTGCAGATCCTCGAGTCGCGGCTGGACAACGTCGTTTACCGGGCCGGTTTCGCGCACTCGCGTGACATGGCCCGTCAGCTGGTCAAGCACGGCCACTTCACGGTGAACGGCAAGAAGGTCGACATCCCGTCGTTCCGGGTGAAGGAGCACGACATCATCGAGGTTCGGGCCAAGAGCAAGGAGCTCACCCCGTTCATCGTGGCGCAGGCTCAGGCCGGCTCGAAGACGGTCCCGGCGTGGCTGGAGGCCATCCCGAGCCAGATGAAGGTTCTCGTGCACTCGCTCCCGGCCCGCCAGGTGATCGACACCCAGGTCCAGGAGCAGCTGATCGTCGAGCTCTACTCCAAGTAGTCGGGCTCGTTGCGGTGGTCCGCCCTGCGGGGCGGACCACCGGAACAGTTTGTGTCGCGGACGTCAAATAGCGGGCGTCCCGGAAGAGAAGAGAAGACATGCTCATCAGCCAGCGACCGTCTCTTTCCGAAGAGTCGATCAACGAGACCCGGTCCCGGTTCACCATCGAGCCGCTGGAGCCGGGCTTCGGCTACACCCTGGGCAACTCGCTGCGGCGCACGCTGCTGTCGTCCATCCCGGGTGCGGCGATCACCTCCATCAAGATCGACGGCGTGCTGCACGAGTTCACCACGATCCCCGGCGTCAAGGAGGACGTGGTCGAACTCGTCATGAACATCAAGGAGCTGTGCGTCAGCTCCGAGCACGACGAGCCGGTCAGCATGTACCTGCGCAAGCAGGGCCCGGGCGACGTGACGGCGGGCGACATCCAGCCCCCGGCCGGCGTCTCGGTGCACAACCCGGACCTGAAGCTCGCCACCCTCAACGGCAAGGGCCGGCTCGACATGGAGCTGACCGTCGAGCGGGGTCGCGGCTACGTGACCGCGGCGCAGAACAAGCAGTCCGGCGCCGAGATCGGCCGCATCCCGGTCGACTCGATCTACTCGCCGGTGCTGAAGGTGACGTACCGCGTCGAGGCAACCCGGGTCGAGCAGCGGACCGACTTCGACCGGCTGATCATCGACGTCGAGACCAAGCCGTCGATGGGCCCGCGTACCGCGCTGGCCTCCGCCGGTTCGACGCTGGTGGAGCTCTTCGGGCTGGCCCGGGAGCTGGACGAGACCGCCGAGGGCATCGACATCGGGCCGTCCCCGCAGGACGCGCAGCTGGCGGCGGACCTGGCCCTGCCGATCGAGGAGCTGGACCTCACCGTCCGCTCCTACAACTGCCTCAAGCGCGAGGGCATCAACTCCGTCGGTGAGCTCATCGGGCGCACCGAGGCAGACCTCCTCGACATCCGCAACTTCGGCCAGAAGTCGATCGACGAGGTCAAGATGAAGCTGGCCGGGATGGGTCTGGGGCTGAAGGACTCGGCCCCGAACTTCGACCCGGCGAACGTCGTGGACGCCTTCGGTGAGGCCGACTACGACACCGACGACTACCGCGAGACCGAGCAGCTCTAGTCCCCGCTGCCGCCACACCTGAGGAGCACCAAGCATGCCCACGCCCACCAAGGGCCCCCGCCTCGGCGGCAGCCCCGCGCACGAGCGGCTGATGCTGGCCAACCTGGCCACCGCGCTGTTCCAGCACGGCAAGATCAAGACCACTGAGACGAAGGCCCGGCGGCTGCGTCCGCTGGCCGAGCAGCTCATCACCAAGGCCAAGCGGGGCGACCTCGCCGCGCGGCGGCGGGTGCTGGGCGTCGTCAAGGACAAGGACGTGGTCTACTCCCTGTTCGACCAGATCGCGCCCCGGTACGCCAACCGCAACGGTGGCTACACCCGGATCGTGAAGACTGGCCCGCGCAAGGGTGACAACGCTCCGATGGCGGTCATCGAGCTGGTCGAGGAGCTTCAGGTCGCCGAGCCCAAGGCGAACAAGAAGACCGCCGCTCGCAAGGCCGCACAGCAGGACAAGGTCGAGGCGCTCGCCCCCGCGGAGGAGACCCCGCAGGCGAAGTCCGGCGACCAGGACGCCGAGGCGCCGGTGTCGGCGTCCGGTGACACCGACGCCGCCCGCGAGGACAGCGACGAGGCCACCGAGAACAAGGCCTGACCAACGGCACCTTCGGGCCCGGCACCCCCACGGGGATGCCGGGCCCGACCCATGAGGAGGTACGCGAGGTGGACGAGCGGACCCGGCTGCGGCTGGACGTCTCGTACGACGGCACGGACTTCTCCGGCTGGGCGGCCCAGCCGACCCGGCGGACGGTGGCCGGCGTACTCGTGCAGACCCTGGACCTGCTCCTCGGGGCGGGCGTGGCGACCGGGCTGACCGTGGCCGGGCGGACGGACGCCGGGGTGCACGCCGCCGGCCAGGTGTGCCACCTCGATCTGCCCGCCGCCGCGTGGCGCGAGTGGGAGGGCTCGTTGCTGCGCCGGCTGGCCCGGCTGCTCCCCACCGATGTGCGGGTGCGGGCGATGACCGAGGTGCCGGCCGACTTCGACGCCCGGTTCTCGGCGACCTTCCGCCGCTACGAGTACCGGGTGACCGACGCGCCGTTCGGGGCCGAGCCGCTGCGCCGGCACGAGGTGCTGGCCTGGCCGCGGTCGCTCGACCCGGGCCTGCTCAACGCCGCAGCGGCGGGCCTGGTGGGGGAGCACGACTTCGCCGCGTACTGCCGGCGCAAGGAGAACGCCACCACGCTGCGGGAGGTGACCCGGCTGGACTGGCGGCGCGACCCGGACGGCATCCTGGTCGCCACCGTCCAGGCCGACGCGTTCTGCCAGGCGATGGTCCGCAGCCTGGTCGGGGCGATGCTGGTCGCCGGGGACGGCCGGCGCCCGGTCGACTGGCCGGGCGGCCTGCTGACCCGGCGGGACCGGTCCAGCGAGGTGACGGTGGCCCCGGCGCACGGGTTGACCCTGGTCGCCGTCGGCTACCCCGACGACCCGGCCGAGTACGCCCGCCGCTCCGACCTCACCCGCCAGCTTCGCGTCCCCACGCGGGCCTGAGGGCCGCGGGTTCCCGGGCGGCCGGTCAGTTGGTTCCGCCGGGGGCGGTTGTGGCCTGGCCGGTCGAGCCGCCGGTCGCGCGGCGCTCCAGCACCTTCTTGTCCAGGTGCAGCTCGATCAGGTCGTACAGGACCTCGCGGACCTTCGGGTCGCCGGCCTTCACGGGCTTGCCGTCGGCCCGGACCACCAGGCAGTACGCGAGGTAGTGGCCGCGTACCTGCCAGCCGACCCGGGAGGGCGCCTCGGTGAGCGCCTCGGTGTCGTCGCCGGCCGGCATGCCGCGGAACCGGCCCTCCCGCCCGTCGAGCAGCTCCCGCAGGCGGTCCCGGACGCGCTGGGCGGTGGCCAGGTCGGTCAGGTTGAACAGCCCTGCGGTGAGCAGGTACTCCTCGTCGGGGGAACGCAGGGTGGCCCGGATCACCTGGTTGCATCCGAGCCGGACGAGCAGGTCGGCCACCTCGTCGGTGGCGGCGGTCGGGCAGTTGGCGCTTGACTGGGTCTTGAGCACCGCGTAGGGCTCCTCGCCGTCGCCGATGGTCAGCTTCCGGCCGGCGAAGACCTCCTTGGCGGTCAGCGGCGCCGGGTCGGTGTCCCGGGAGTCGATGTCCTGCCGTTCGGTGCGTGACGGCGACGGGGCGGCGGCCGGCAGGCTCGGGGTGGCCTTCGGTCGCGAGATCCCGTCGGGCAACAGGGCGGCGCCGGCCAGCCCGCAGAGGGCGAGGAGCACCAGGACCGCCGCGCCGCCGATCAGCACCTGCCAGAGTCGGCCGCCACTTCGGCCGGGTTCCGGGGCCCGCCGGTTCCGGGGCAGGTTCAGCGGCTGGGTGGTGGCGGGAGCCCGGGTGGCCGGCGGGGGGAACGGGGGTGCGCCGCGGGGCGGGACCGGGCCCGGCGGGGTGGGCGGCGCGACCCGGGCGGTCCGGGGCAGGGACGGCGTCGGGAAGCGGGACGGGGAAGGGCCGGCATGGGCGGGGCCGGCGTCGCCGATCGTCGACAGTTCCGAGCCGGGCCGAGGGCGTCCCTCGAATGCGTCCTCATCGGATTCGTACCGGTACACCATGCCGCCCAGAGTAGGGCTTATTGTCCCTTTAGGGGGTAATAACGGGATATCGCGATGCCGGGTCGTCGCCACCGCCCACCGCGCCACCGGCGGTCCACCCGGCGGTGCGAGAATGCCGGACGTGACCGGCGACCACTACTTCAGCGCTGAACCCGGAACCGACGCCCGCCCCCGGGAGGTCGAGTTCACCGCCGTCGGGCGCGACTACACCCTGACGTCGGCCGGTGGGGTCTTCTCCGCCGCCCGCCTCGACCCGGGCACGGCGGTGCTGCTGCGCAAGGCGGACCTGCCGTCGCCGGACGTCGCCGGCCCGCTGCTCGACCTCGGCTGCGGCTTCGGCCCGATCACCTGTGTGCTGGCCGACAGCGCGCCGGCGGCCACCGTCTGGGCGGTCGACGTCAACGAACGAGCCCGGGAGCTCACCACCGCCAACGCCGAGCGGGTCGGCGCCGCGGACCGGGTCCGGGTCGTCGCCCCGGACGACGTGCCGGCCGAGTTGGCCTTCGCCCAGATCTGGTCCAACCCGCCCATCCGGATCGGCAAGGAGGGTCTGCACGAGCTGCTGCTGCGCTGGCTGCCCCGGCTCGCCCCGGACGGCGTGGCCTGGCTGGTGGTCGCCCGCCACCTCGGCGGCGACTCCCTGCACCGCTGGCTGGTCGACCAGGGCTGGCAGGTGCGGCGGCACGCCAGCCAGAAAGGCTTCCGGGTGCTGCGGGTCACCCGGTAATCGAGTGTCGCCCGGCCCACCCGCTCGGGCAGGATGCCGACGTGGGATATGTGGACGTGGCGATGGTCGGGCACATCCTGCCCGATGGCCGGGAACTCTTCACCGACGTGTCGTTCCGGGTCGGTGAGGGCACCAAGGTCGCCCTCGTCGGGCCGAACGGGGCCGGCAAGACGACGCTGCTGCGGATGGTCGCCGGCGACCTGCCGGTGCGGACCGGTGCCGTCTCCCGCTCCGGGGGCCTCGGCGTGATGCGCCAGTTCATCGGCATGATCGGCGACGACTCCACCCTCGCCGACCTGGCCCTGTCGCTTGCCCCGCCCGCGCTGCGCGACGCCGGCCGCCGGCTCGCCGAGACCGAGACGGCCATGCGGGCGGCCGAGGCCCGCGGCAAGTTCAGCACCGCCGCGGGCAGGGCCCAGCTCGCGTACGCGGACGCGCTCGCCGCCTGGGGCGAGACCGGCGGGTACGACGCCGAGGTGCTGTTCGACACCGTCGCCATCATCGTGCTCGACCTGCCCTGGGACGCCGCCCGGGACCGTCCGGTGCGGACCCTCTCCGGCGGCCAGCAGAAGCGCTTCGCCCTCGAACTGCTGCTGCGCGGCCCCGACGAGGTGCTGCTGCTCGACGAGCCCGACAACTTCCTCGACGTGCCCGGCAAGCGGTGGCTGGAGGACCGGCTCCGCGAGTCGTCGAAGTCGGTGCTCTACGTCTCGCACGACCGGGAGTTGCTGGCCCGCACCGCCGACCGGGTGGTCGCCGTGGAGGGCGGCAGCGCCTGGGTGCACCCGGGCGGCTTCGCGAGCTGGCACGAGGCCAGGGTGGCCCGGCACGCCCGCCTCGACGAGCTGCGCCGCCGCTGGGACGAGGAGCACCAGAAGCTGCGCGAGCTGATGCTGATGTACAAGCAGAAGGCGGCGTACAACGACGGGTTGGCCTCGCGGTACCAGGCCGCGCAGACCCGGCTGCGCAAGTTCGAGGAGGCCGGGCCGCCGCCCGTGCCCCCGAAGGACCAGGACATCCGGATGAAGTTGACCGGCGGGCGGACCGGCAAGCGCGCGGTGGTCGCCGAGCAGCTCGAGCTGGACGGCCTGACCTACCCCTTCGACCTGGAGATCTGGTACGGCGACCGGGTCGCGGTCCTCGGCGCGAACGGCACCGGCAAGTCGCACTTCCTGCGGTTGCTGGCGCGGGGCGGCACCGACCCGGAGCCGGCCAACGGCCCGGTCGACGGGGCCGCCGCGCTCGCCCCGGTGGCGCACGGCGGGACGGTCCGGCTCGGGGCCCGGGTCCGCCCCGGCCACTTCTCGCAGACCCACGACCGCCCCGAGCTGGTGGACCGCACGCTCGTCGACATCCTCTGGCGCGGCGACGAGCACCGGGCCGGGATGGACCGGCACGCCGCGATGGCGGCGCTGAGCCGGTACGAGCTGGCCGGGCAGGGCGACCAACGGTTCGGCACCCTCTCCGGCGGCCAGCAGGCCCGCTTCCTGGTGCTGCTGCTGGAGCTGTCCGGGGCGACGCTGCTGCTGCTCGACGAGCCCACCGACAACCTGGACCTGGCCAGCGCGGAGGCGCTGGAGGCGGGCCTGACCGCGTTCGCCGGGACGGTGGTCGCGGTGACCCACGACCGGTGGTTCACCCGGTCCTTCGACAGGTTCGTGCTGTTCCGTAGCGACGGCGAGGTGGTGCAGACGTCGGAGCCGGTCTGGGACGTCGGATGATCGCCGACGAGCTGGTCGACCGGCTCTGCGGGGTGGACGGGGTGGTCGCGGTGGCTCTCGGCGGCAGCCGGGCCCGGGGCGAACACCGGCCCGACTCCGACTGGGACGTGGGCCTCTACTACCGGGGTGGCCTGGACGTGCCGGCGCTGCGCGCCGTCGCCGCCTCGGTGGCCGGGGCGGAGGCGGAACTGACCGCGCCGGGCGGCTGGGGGCCGTGGGTGGACGGCGGCGGCTGGCTGCGCGTCGGCGGGGTGGCGGTGGACTGGATCTACCGCGACCTCGACCGGGTGGGCCGGGTCTGGGCCGACTGCCGGGCCGGCCGGTACACCGTCGAGGTGCAGGCCGGTCACCCGCTGGGCTTCTACTCGCACGCCTACGCCGGCGAGGTGGCGCTGTGCCGGGTGCTCGGCGACCCGACCGGGGAGCTGACCGCGCTGCGGGCGGAGACCGGGTGCTACCCGGCTGCGCTGGCCACCGCCCTGCTGGCCGGGGGCTGGGAGGCGGGGTTCCTGCTCGACGCAGCCGCCAAGGGCGCGGCGGCGGGGGACGGCGGCTACGTGGCCGGCTGCCTGTTTCGGGCGGTCGGCGTGGTCGTCCAGGCGCTGCACGGCCGGGCCGGGCGGTGGCTGGTGAACGAGAAGGGCATGATCGCCTCGGCCGGCAGGCTGCCGGGCGCCCCGGTGGACTTCGCCCGCCGGGCACAGGGGCTACTCGGCGCGGTCGGCCGCACCCGAGCCGAGCTGGCCGCCACCGTCGCCGACGCGCATCGGCTGGTCGCCGAGGCGCTCCGCTGATCCGCCGCTCGACGGGGCCGTGCCGGGTCGCCCCGCTGAGCCGGGGTGGCCGTCTCTCCGGCGGCACCCGGGGTGAGCCGCCGTTGCCGGGGCGGGCGGCTACGCCGGGGCGGTGGGGCGTCCGAGCGGTGGTCGCGTCGGGGCGGGCATAGGGTGGATCTCGTGACTGAGATGACGTATCGACGGCTGGGCGACTCCGGGCTCGTGGTGTCCGTGGTCGGCGTCGGCTGCAACAACTTCGGCCGTAAGCTCGACCTCGACGGCACCCGGGCGGTGGTCGACGCCGCCCTCGACGCCGGCATCAACCTCTTCGACACCGCCGACATCTACGGCGATGAGCCGGGCGGCTCCGAGGAACTGCTCGGCCAAGTGCTCAAGGGCCGCCGGGACGACGTGGTGGTGGCCACCAAGTTCGGCATGGACATGCAGGGGCGCAACGGCCCGGACCACGGCGCCCGGGGTGCCCGGCGGTACATCGCCCGGGCGGTGGAGGCGTCGCTGCGCCGGCTCGACACCGACCATATCGACCTGTACCAGATGCACGAGCCGGACCCGGGCACCCCGATCGACGAGACCCTCGCCGCCCTGGACGACCTGGTCCGCGCCGGCAAGGTGCGCTACCTCGGCAACTCCAACTTCGCCGGCTGGCAGATCGCCGACGCCGACTGGGTCGCCTCGTCCAACGGGCGGGCCCGGTTCATCAGCGCGCAGAACCACTACTCGCTGCTGGAGCGGGGCGTCGAGGCCGAGGTCATCGGAGCCTGCGAGCGGTTCGGCCTGGGCATGCTGCCGTTCTTCCCGCTGGCCAACGGGCTGCTCACCGGCAAGTACAAGCGCGGCGAGGCGGCACCCGCCGGCAGCCGGCTCTCCGGGGGCGGCCGGTACGCCGAGCGCCTGGCCGGCGCGCGGTGGGACGTCATCGAGGCGTTGGAGGCGTACGCCGCCGAGCGAGGGCTGTCCCTGCTCCAGGTGGCCATCGGCGGGCTGGCCGCCCGGCCGGCGGTGACCTCGGTGATCGCCGGCGCCACCACGCCCGAGCAGGTACGGGCCAACGCGGAGGCCGGCGTCTGGCAGCCCACCGACGACGACCTGGACGCGCTCGACGCCATCCTCTGAGCCGGGCGGCCGTGGTCCAGCCCACTGGCACACCCCCTTGGCGGTGCAGCCCATCCGTCGTACGGTGACACGCAAGTAACCCACGGGAGCCCGGTGTACCGGGCTGAGAGGGGGGCTAAGAGCCCCCGACCGTCGAACCTGATCCGGGTAATGCCGGCGCAGGGAGGAGAATTGCCGTGCCGTCCCTCGGGCGACTGCATCTGATCACCGACACCCGGCCGGGCCGGGACCCGCTCGCCGTGCTGCACGCCGCCCTCGCGGTGGCCCGCGCCGAGCTGGTCGTCCAGGTCCGCGTCACCGACGACGCCACCGACCGCGCGGCGTACGACCTGGCCCGGCGGATGGTCGCGGCGTGCGCGCCGTACGGGGCGACGTGCCTGGTCAACGACCGGCTGCACGTGGCGCTCGCGGTCGGCGCGGCCGGTGGGCACGTCGGCGCGGACGACCTGCCCGTGGCGGCGGCCCGCCGGGTCCTCGGCCCGGCCGCGACGCTCGGCGCGACCGCCCGGTCCCCGGGCGCCGCCGCCGACGCGGTGGCCGCCGGGGCCAGCTACCTGGGCGTCGGCCCGTGCCACGCCACCGACACCAAGACCGGCCTGCCGGACCCAGGCGCACGTGGTGGTCACCGGCGGCGACGCGGTCGACGTGCTGCACGGGGGCGGGGAGACCGTCCTGCTGCGCGCCCCGGGTGCCGACCCGGCACAGCCACGGCACCGGCTGCTCGTTCTCGGCGGCGATCGCCGTCCGGCTGGCGCTGGGCGATCCGGTGCCGGTGGCCGTCGCGACCGCCAAGGAGTACGTCACCCGCGCGCTGACCGGCGCGCGGGACTGGGAACTGGGCGCGGGACACGGCCCGCTGGACCACTTCGGCTGGTCCGGATGACCACTGCCGCTCAACGTCAACCACCGCGCCGGAGTCCGTCGTCGATTCTCGCCGTCAGTCCCGGTGGTGGCGGCCGGGGGAACGCAGCGACCGCTGGCCGGTGCCCTCCGGCCCGCCGTCCTGGTCCGGCACGGGGCGGGCCAGGCCGGTGACCCAGTCGACGTACTCCTCGTCCTGCGCCGGCAGCGGCTGCTGTTCCCGGCGGTCGTCCTGCTCGGCCGCGGGTGCCGTGTCCTCGGCGGTCCGGGCCCGGTTGCGCCGGAACAGGGCGCGCCGGAGGCGGGACCGGCTGGTGGCCGGGTCCTCGGGCACCGCACCGGCCGCCACCGGGCCCGCGCTGCCCGACCCGGCGTCGACCGACTCGGACTCGCCCGGTCCGGGGTGGGTGGTCTGTCCGGGGCCGGTCCGGTCGCCGCCGTCTCGTCCGCCGTCGGACCGGCCCAGTTCACTCGGTCCGGGCTCGGCCGGCCGGGGGTCCGGGGGCTGCTGCCCGGCCGCGTCACGGCTGTCGGTCGCCGTGGGGCCGGCCCGCCGGACGGCGTTGCCGAACGCGTCCCAGCTCGTCACCCGGCCCAGATCGGGAAGGGGCCGCCGAGGCCGGGGACGCGGGTCGGGGTCGACGGGGTCCGGCCGGCTGTCCGGCGCGGCCGGGGGCGACGGGTCGCGCGGGCCGTCGTCGCCCGCCCGGGTCGGCTCCGGCGGAGCGGGCTGCACCACGTCGTCGAACGTGGGTGCCTCGAAGAACGTGGGCTCGGCTCGCCGGACCGGGGTGGCCGCCGGCGTGGCGGTGACGCCCGTGCCGGGGCGGCTCGCGCCCGCCGCGTCGGCGGCGCTTTGATCCGTCACGGCGGCCGGTTCGGTGTCGGTCGGGCCGGGGACGTCGGCCGGCGGGGGCGTCTCGGCGGCCGACGTCCGCAGCCCGGCACCGGCCCTCGGTCTGCGGACCCGCTTCGGCCGGGGCGTCTCGGCGGCCGGCACTTCGGTGTCCTCGTCGGCGGGGCGGGGGGTGTCGGCGGGTCGGGAGGCATCGGCAGCGGAGGGCGTGGCGTCGGCGGGTCGGGAGGCATCGGCGGCGGGGGGTGTGGCGTCGGCGGGTCGGGTGGCTTCGGCGGGGGCGTGCGGGTCGGTGGGGCGGGGCGGGGCGCCCTGCGCGGCAGGCGTCGCGCGGGCGGCCTCGGTGGCCATCGGCCACTCCCAGTGCGCTGGGGTGCTTCCGGCCGGCGTGTCCGTCGCGGCAAGGTCCCGGGCGCCGCCGGAGCGGTCTTCCGGCAGCGGATCGCCGACGGTCGCGGGGACCCGACGGGCCGAGGCGGTGTCCGAGGCGGGCGGGCCGACGGGGTCGGCGCCGTCCGCGTCGCCGGTCACCGGCACGGTCGGGCCGATCGGCAGCGGCCGGAGGATGTCCGTGGGCTCGATCGCCGGGTCGCCGACGGCCTCGCCCGGCGTCGCGGGCCGGTCGGCCCGCTGGTCGGCGGGGCGGCCGGAGGTGACGAGCGGCCAGCGGGCCAGGGTTGCGGCGGCGGAGCCGAGCACGCCAGTGGCGACCGCGATCAGGGCGCCGTGGTAGGGCGCGAGCTGGTACCGGTCGACGGAGTTCCCCGGGCCGGCGGCCAGGTAGGCGAAGGCGACCAGCACGGGGCCCGCCGCGCCGGACGCGCCGCCGATCAGCGGCGGGTGGCCCCGCCAGCGGGCCAGCGCGCCCGAGGCCGCGCCGGCGAGCAGGGCCACCAGCGGCAGCAGCAGCATGGCCAGCCGCTGTGCCGCGGCGGCGTCGAGCCAGCCCGGCTCGAACACCCCCAGCCGCACGGTCGGCAGCGGGCCGGTGCCGACCAGGGCCGGCAGGGACGACAACAGGGCGACCAGCCACACCGCGCCGGCCATCATCGCCAGGTTCCAGCCCAGCGGCGGGCGGAGCAGCACGGCGAACGCCGCCCCGGCGCCGGCCACCGCGCCGAGGACGGCGCAGATGCCGACCGCCCAGACCGGGTCGACGCCGCTCAGTTCGGTGGCGCGGGCCGGCTGCATGCACAGCAGGGCGACGACGGTCGCGCCCAGCGCCGCCGCGCCGGCCACCCCGAGCTGCCCCGTCGTGGTGGCCATGAGGGGCTCGGCACGGGCGATACGCTCGACCACCACGGCCCCGACCACGGCGGCAACCGTCGCGAACCAGCTCACCCAGACCAGCTGGGCAGGCCACCGGTTGACGGTGGCGTCGGTGAATTCGCCGACGAGCCGGACGATGCCGAACCCGTACGCGACGCCGAGCTGACCGGCCCCGGCCAGCACGCTCACCCCGAGCGCGGTGAGCAGTAGCTTGCCCCACGTCCGAAAGGCCATGTCGGGCACGTTACGGCCCGGTGCCCCCGATCGCCACCTTGGCGCAGCGCGGCGCGGCGACGCGCCCGACCTGCGACTACTTCAGCTCGGCCGGCCGGGCCAGGTACGTCGTGTCTCCGACAGCGGTGAGCGGTGGACGGGCCCCGGGGTCGTGGTGGACCACCTCACCGGCCGGCTCGTCGGCGCCGGGCGTCGTCCACCCGGCTCGGTCCCGTCGAGCACGCCGGTGCGCCTAGAGTTGCGGGAGCACCTCGGCGGCGATGAGTTCCAGGTGGTCCAGGTCGGCCAGGTCGATCAGTCGCAGGTGCACCCGGGTGGCTCCGACCGCGGCGAACTCGCCGATCCGGTCGACGAGTTGGGCGGGGGAGCCGATCACCGGGTCCTCCGGCGGCAGGGCGCTCATGTGGTGCAGCGGCGCGGCCCGCTCCCGCACCTCGGCATCGGTGCCCCCGATGGCCACGACGATCCCGGCGGAGAGCACCAGCGGCGCCTGCCCCGAGTCCGTACGGCCGTGGCGGTCGCACGCCTCGACCACCCGGTCGTACGAGGCGGCCGTCTCAGCGACGCTCTTGAACGGCATGTTGAACTCGTCGGCGTACCGGGCGGCCAGCTCCGGGGTGCGCTTGGGGCCGCGTCCGCCGATGATCACCGGCGGGCCGGGCTGTTGCACCGGCTTGGGCAGGGCAGGCGCGTCGACCAGCCGGTAGTGGTCGCCGTGGAAGCTGTAGGCCTCACCGACCGGGGTACGCCACAGGCCGGTGATCACTTCGAGCTGCTCGGCGAGCCGGTCGAAACGCTCCCCGACGGCGGGGAACGGGATGCCGTACGAGGTGTGCTCCCGCTCGTACCAGCCGGCGCCGATGCCCAGTTCCACCCGGCCGCCGCTCATCTGGTCGACCTGGGCGACCATCACCGCGAGCGGCCCGGGCAGCCGGAAGGTGGCCGAGGTGACCAGGGTGCCGAGCCGGATCCGGGAGGTCTCCCGGGCCAGTGCGGCGAGGGTGAGCCAGGCGTCGGTGGGGCCGGGTAGCCCGGGGTCGGCGCCCATGGCCTGGTAGTGGTCGGCCCGCAGGAAGCCCTCGAAGCCGCCCGCCTCGAGCGCCCGGGCGAAGCGGAGCTGGTCGTCGTAGCTGGCGCCCCGGTGCGGCTCGGTGAAGACGACCACCCGCACGGTCAGCGTGCCTCCGCGCCGGCCCGTACCGGGGGCTGCCGGTGGGTGCCGGGGCCGAGCGGAGCCGGGGCAGGCCCGGCCGGTGCGTCACGTTCCATCAGCAGTTCGTGCAGCTCGGCGCTGACCCGGGCCACGTCGGCCAGGTGGGCGTTGCGGCCGAGGGTGCGGGGACGCGGGATGTCCACCTCGACCACCGAGCGGATCCGGCCGGGGCGAGGACTCAGCACGACCACCCGGTCGGCGAGCAGCACCGCCTCGTCGATCGAGTGGGTGACGAAGACGATGGTGGCTCCGCTGGTCATGTGCACCCGCTGGAGCTCGCCGGAGAGCTCCTCGCGGGTGAGCGCGTCGAGGGCGGAGAACGGCTCGTCCATCAGCATCACCCGGGGGTCGCCGATGAGCGACCGGCACAGCGACACCCGCTGCTGCATGCCGCCGGACAGCTCGTGCGGCAGCCGCTTCTCGAACCCGGCCAGCCCGGCGAGTTCGAGCAGCTCCCGGGCGCGGGCGCGGTGTCTGGCCCGCTTCCAGCCGAAGATCTCCACCGGCAGCAGGACGTTGTCCAGCACCGAGCGCCACGGCAGCAGGGCGGGCCGCTGGAACAGCATCGCGATGTCCCGGCGGGGACGGGTGATCGGTGTGCCGGCGACGGTGATCTGCCCGGCGGTGACCGGCAGCAGCCCGGCGATCATGCGCAGCAGGGTGGACTTGCCGCAGCCCGAGCGGCCGAGCACGGCGACGAACTCGCCCTCGGTCACGTCGAGGTCGATGCCCCGCAGCGCCTCGACCCGACCGGAGCGGCCGTCGAAGGTGCGGGACACCCCGGACAGTCGAATCATCGCGGGTGTCCTCCCTGAGTAAGCGGTCAGGAGCGCAGCTAGGGTAGCCCGCCGCGGCGCAGCCCGGGGGGTCCGGGTTGGACATCAGTTCGTTTCCGTTCCGCAACCGACACTCCTTGCTACACCGGCAGGTCCCTTGCGTAGTCTGTGCCGGCGAGAAGTCCCCTCACGACGGTGGCGTCGGCTCCCCCCTCTGTCGACGCCGTCCCTCTCGACAACCCCTCCGGAGGCGCATCGCCCCTGGTCGGAAAGGACATGGTGCACAGATGAAAAGGCTGACCCGCACGGTCGCCGCGGCCGCTCTGGCCACCGCACTCACCCTGGTGTCCGCGTGCAGCAGTGACGCGGACTCGTCCGGCGCCAAGGGCGGCGACGGCAAGGCGCTGGAAAAAGTGACGTACCTCACTTCCTTCGGCAACTTCGGCCGGGACTCCTACGCCTGGGTGGCGAAGGAGAAGGGCTTCTTCAAGGAAGCCGGCTTCGACGTCGAGATCAAGGCCGGTCAGGGCACCGGTACCGTGATCCAGACCATCGTCGGCGGACAGGCCGACTTCGGTCCCATCGACCTCACCGGTGGTCTGCTCCAGCTCGGCAACGGCCAGGCCAAGGACTTCGTCGCCGTGGCCGCCATCCAGCAGCGCACGATGGCGGGCATCGCGACCGTCGAGGGCACCGGCATCGCCTCTCCGAAGGACCTGGAGGGCAAGAAGCTCGCCGACACCCCCGGCTCCGTGGTCCGCAACCTCTTCCCGACGTACGCCCGGCTGGCCGGCGTGGACGCCAGCAAGGTGAATTGGGTCAACGGCGAGGCGCAGCTCCTGATGGGCACGCTCGCCGCCGGCCAGGTCGACGGCATCGGCCAGTTCGTCGTCGGCCAGCCGACCATCGAGGCGGTGACCAAGAAGAAGGCCGTCATGCTGCCGTACAGCAACGTGATGCAGGACCTCTACGGCAACGTGCTGATCACCTCCAGCAGGATCGCCAAGGAGAAGCCGGACATGGTCAAGCGGTTCTCCGCCGCCCTGATGAAGGGCCTGGAGCACGCGCTGACCAACCCGCAGGAGGCGGGCGACATCCTGAAGAAGAACGTCGACGCCAGCAACCCCGCGGCCGCCGCCGCGGAGCTCCGGCTCATGGCCGGGTACGTCCGGTCCAGCAACTCGGGCACCCAGATCGGCACGCTGGACAGCGGGCGGGTGGCCAAGAGCATCGCGATCCTCCAGGGCGCGGGCTCGCTCAAGCAGAACATCACCCCTGACCAGATCATCGACTTCGACCTCGCACCGAAGGCCTGACCCGTCCGACCGTCCTCGGGGGTACGCCCCGCCGGCCTCCGGCGGGGCGTACCCCCGTTCCATCCCCGGCCACCGTGCCGGTAGGAGAGGAGGAGAAGATGACCGACCTCCGGTCACCGGAGCCGGCGGTCGCGCACCGGCCCGCCGCTCCCGCCCCCATACCCACACCCGGTCGCTCCGGCCTCAACGCCGGGGTGCGGTTCGGACTCAACGGGGCCCTACTGCCCGCCTCGGGCCTGCTGATCGCGTTCGCGGTGTGGTGGGTCACCGCCCGGCTGGAGCTGGTGCACCCCGCCGCGCTGCCCACCCCCAACTCGGTGCTGTCGGCGTTCACCGACAAGCCGGACAAGATGCTCGAACACGCCGGCGCCACCCTGCTGGAGATCCTGATCGGCTTCGCGCTCTCCGCCGCGGCCGGGATCCTGCTGGGGCTCTCGCTGGCCGCCTCGCGCACGGTTGAGCGGATGTTCACCCCGCTGCTCGTCGCGGTCAACGCGGTCCCGAAGATCACCCTCGGGCCGCTGCTGGTGGTGGCGCTCGGCTGGGGTCAGAAGCCGATCCTGACCATGGTCTTCCTGCTGTGCTTCTTCCCGATCGTGCTGTCCACGGCGACCGGCCTGACCACCACCCCGGTGGACCTCGCCGAGCTGGTCCGCTCCTGGAACGCCTCCTGGTGGCAGGCGTTCCGCAAGGTGCGGTTCCCGGCCGCGCTGCCGCAGATCTTCGTCGGCCTGAAAGTGGCCATGCCGCTGGCCGCGATCGGCGCGGTGATCGGCGAGTTCCAGGCCGGGGAGGGCGGGCTCGGATACGTCATCACCCAGTATGCCGGTATGGGCGACACCGCCACCGCCTGGGCGGCCATCATGCTGGTGGCGCTGATCAGCATCGTGCTCTACTCGGCGCTGGTCTTCCTGGAACGGCTGGCCCTGCCGTGGGTCCGGGAGACCACCTCGACCAGGTGAGCCCGGTCGGCCGGCCGGTTCGTCCGGCCGGCCGACCGGGTGCCGCCGTGACCGGCGTGGGCCTGGACCCGCGCCGGTCACGGCGAACACCTCGTCAGCTGGCGAGCCGCCAGCGGCCACCCCGGGCGACCAGGGTGGTGAGGGCCTGCGGCATCAGCCCGGAGTGGTTGTCCGGGGTCATTCGGATCGGGCCCGACAGGCCGTCCAGCTGGGACGTCTCGAGCACGTCGCGCAGCCCGTCCCGGCCGGCCTTGCCGGGCTCGCCGCCGGCCCGCAGCTCGGCGTCGGCGATGAGCTGCACGGCGTCCGCGGCGAACGAGGAGAAACCGTTGTAGCCGCCGAACCGCGCCGTGTAGTTCTGGAACCACTGGCGACGGGCCGCCTTGGCGGGGGTGGTGGCGATGACGTCGTCGATCACCATGGTCTGGGTGAAGATCAGGGTTGCCTGCTCGGTCGACCCGGCCGACGCGCCGAGGAAGAGATCCCCGGCCGCCACCGCGTCGAAGAAGAGCGAGCCCTTGAACTTGGCCTCCTGAGCGGCGTCGGCGGCGAGCATCGCCTGCCCCGGCGGCGTCCAGACGACCAGCGCCTCCGGCTTGCGATCGGCCAGCGTGCGGACCGGCTGGTTGACGTCGGTTTCGGTGGCCTTGACCCCCTGCTCGCGGACCAGCCGGATGCCGGCCTTGGCGAACTCGCTGCGCAGGGCGGCGAGCCCCTCCTGGCCGTAGCTGTCCTCGCTGCTGAGCACCGCGGCCTTCTTGATGCCGCGTCGGTGCAGCTCATTGGTGAGGGCGGCGGCGCTGTCCACCGCGTTCGGGGCCAGCTTGAACACGTACCGGCGCTCGGCCACCGGGCTGGCGACGGCGCTGGCCGGGGCGAGCGCGACGGTCGGGAGCTTCTTGTCGTTGATCGTGCGGACGGCGCCGACGGCGCACTCGTTGCAGCCGCCCATGATGAGCGCGCTGACCCGAGAATCGTTGCTGAAGTCGTCCACGTTGCGTAGCGACTCGCTCGCGTCGGAGCGGTTGTCCTTCACCTTGAGTTCGATCTTCCGGGCGCCCAGGGCGCCCGAGGCGTTCAGCTGCTCGACCTTCAGTTCCAGAGCGCGCTGGTACGCCTTGCCGACAGGGGCCGCCGAGCCGGACAGCTCCAGGTCCACGGCGATCACGATGGGGCTCGTGTCCTGTTCCGCCGTGCCGAACTGGCAGCCGGTGAGCGTGGTGGCCAGGACGGCCGAGGCGAGCGCCGTGATGGTCACGGAGCGGATGGTGATCAACTCAGTCCTCCAGGTGCGGCACGGGCGGCTGCCCGGTCACCGCCGCTTGTTCCGTCCTCAGTGGAGAAACGGGATTGGTCTGCCGTACGGTGTGCGCGAAGCCTGCAAAACCTTGCCAATGCCGGGCCCTGTGGTCAAGCGAGGATGCGTCGAAGCGTTTCGGGACGAGCGTCCCACATGGTGGGGTAACCCAATCTTTGCAAACGCTTACTTTGCATAAGCGCGTGACCACCTTGGAGTTACATGCCCTGATCAGGGGCTTGAGAAAATGAAGGTATTAGTTGACCGGATCACGCGATGAGTGCCGTGCGACCGTTTCCAACCTCACCGCGGCTTCCCAAACACGATCATCTCTGATGCAATCGCGGCCGTGCCGCGCGCGGCGCTGTCCGCTGCACCGGCCAAGGGTCGGCGGTTCAGGCGTGGAAGAAACGACGGAGGCGATGTCGTGAGCACCGGACCTACGACCCTGCCCGAGAGTGGCGAGTCGGACGAGCGGAGTCGGCGTCGTCGGCTGCCGCGCCTGCGCGACGCCCGGATCCGCTCGAAGCTGGCGCTGATCCTGGTGGTGCCGGTCGCGGCGGTGATCGCGCTCGCCACCGTCCGGCTGATCTCAACCGGTGAGGGCGCGCTCGAGGCGACCCGGCTGCGGTCGCTGACCGAGCTGTCGATCGACATCTCCGCGCTCACCCAGGACCTGCACAAGGAACGGATGGCCGCGGCCCGCTACCTGGCCACGCCGGGGCAGGGGCCCGACACGTACAACCTGCGGGTGCGCGGCACGGACGCCCGGATCGAGGAGTACAAGGCCGAGCGCGGGCGGGTCGGCGACGTCCCGGCCGCAGTGCGGGACCGGCTCAAGGTCATCGAGGACCACCTGACGACGCTGAACAGCACCCGGCAGGAGGTCCTCGACCGCAAGCAGATGGTGGTGGCCGAGGCCGCGCTGCGTTACGGGGTCATCCTCACCGACCTGGTCTCCTACGGGGACACGCTGGCCCAGCTCCCCGGTCAGGAGAGCCTGGCGGACACCCGCCGGGCGTTGGCCGCGTTCGCCCACGCCAAGGCGGCGGTCGCCGAGGAGGAGGCGGTCGCCTTCACCGCGCTCACCGCCGGCAGCCTCGACGAGGAGCAGTTCTCCTCGTTCGTGGCCACCCTGACCAGCCAGCAGGAGGCCCTGCTCTCCTTCTCGCTGGCCGCGGACCCGACCCAGCGGGCCCTCGTCGACAGCACGGTCTCCGGCGACGCGGTGACGCTCGCCGACCGGGTGGCCGCCGACCTGACCCGGTCGGTCGGGCAGACCCCGCTGGTCTCCGCCGCCGCCGCCACCGCCTCCATCGGCGCGGTCAACGACCTGATGCGGTGGGCCGAGATCCGGCTCCAGGACCGCCTGCTCGCCCAGACCGAGGAGGCCCGCTCCAACGTCATCCAGCAGGCGATCATCGAGTCGGTGCTGGTGCTGCTGACCCTGATCGTCGCCGTCACGCTCGCCGTGGTGCTGGCCCGGTCGCTCAACCATTCGCTGCGCCGGCTGCGCGAGGGCGCCCTGTCGGTGGCCAACCACGACCTGCCCGACGCGGTCGCCCGGCTGCAGAACATCGGCAGCGTCGGCGACGGCGGCGTGGAAGAGATCGTCCGGCAGGTCCGCGACCCGATCAAGCTCAACAACCGTGACGAGGTCGGCCAGGTCGCGCTGGCGTTCAACGTCGTCCACCGGGAGGCGGTCCGGGTCGCCGCCGAGCAGGCCGCGCTGCGGACCAGCGTCTCGGCGATGTTCCTCAACCTGGCCCGACGCAGTCAGACCCTGGTCGACCGGATGATCGGCGAGCTGGACGCGATCGAGCGCGGCGAGGAGGACCCGAAGCGCCTCGCCCAGCTCTTCGAACTCGACCACCTGGCGACCCGAATGCGCCGCAACGACGAGAACCTGCTGGTGCTCGCCGGTGCGGACTCGGCGGTGCCGCGCCGCGACGACGCCCTGCTGATCGACGTCCTGCGGGCCTCCCAGTCCGAGGTCGAGCAGTACAACCGCATCGAGTTCGGCACCGTCGACACCGACATCTCGGTGGCCGCGCACGCCGTCAACGACGTCGTCCGGCTGGTCGCCGAGCTACTCGACAACGCCACCCGCTTCTCGCCACCGAACACGGTGGTGGTCGCCGACGGCCGGCGGATCCGCGACTACGTGCTGATCCAGGTCGAGGACCGGGGCCTCGGGCTCACCGACGAGCAGCTCGACTCGCTCAACCACCGGCTCGCCGGCCCGTCCACGGTCGACGTGGCCGCGTTCCGGCTGATGGGTCTGGCCGTGGTGAGCCGCCTCGCGTCCCGGTACGGCATCCGGGTGGAGCTGCGGCGCAACGTGGAGGGCGGCACCGTCGCCCAGGTGACGCTGCCCAGCTCGACCGTGGTGCTGCCGTCGCTGCGCGGTCGCGAGCCGGCCCCGGCGCCGTTGACCCCGTCGCGCCAGCCCGCCCCGATCGAGCAGACGCCGCTCACCCCGATGGGCCTCGACTCGCCGCTCACCGGCGCCGGTCGCGCCGCCACGCTGACCGACCAGTGGCGGACCTCCGCCCCGACGCCGGCCCGCTGGCAGGTTCCCGGCGACTCCCGGGAGGCCGCGCCGGCCAGTCCGTTCGGCGCGCCAGCCAGTCCGTTCGGCGCTCCGGCCACTTCGTTCGGGGCTCCGGCCGTCGCCCAGCCGGCGGCTCCGGCCGCCGCGCCGGCACCCCTGGGGCAGCCACCCGCCCCGACCCAGCCGGCGTTCACGCCCGGCGGCGGGTTCTCGGTGGGCAGCCCGACCGTGGCGATCCCGACGATCGATCCGCTGCCCCGGCGGACACCCGGCGGGGAGGCCGCCCAGCCGGCCGCCCCCGCCACCTCGGCCCCCGCCACCTCGGCCCCCGCCACCTCGGCCCCCGCCACGCCGGCGCTGCCCGGCGGTCCGGTCGCCGGGATGACGCCGACCGCCCCCGCCGCGCCGGCAGCCCCGGCCACCCCGGTGGTCGCCCGTCCGGGCCTGCCGGCCGAGGCGCCGATCTTCCGGGAGATGGAGGCGGTCTGGTTCCGGTCGCACGGCGACGACGTGACCGCGATCTTCCAGCGGCCCAAGTTCGACGACGAACCGCCCCCGGCCAAGGTCCCCGCCGCGCCCCGGCCACCGCTGCCCACCCGTACGCCGGGGGCCACCCCGGCGGACGGCACGACCGCGGCGACCCCGCCGCCGGCGTACACCCCGCCGGTGGCCCCGCCCGCGGCACCGGCCGCGACCGGACCGGGCGGGTCGGCGGCAGCCACCCCCCCGGCGACCGACCCCGAGGCCTGGCGGACGGCCGCGGACGACGGCTGGTCGCGGGCCAGCCGGGCGGCCGAACCGACCGCGTCCGGGACCACCCGCTCCGGTCTGCCGAAGCGGGTCCCGCAGGCACAGCTCGTTCCCGGCGGGATCGAACAGAAGAGCGGCAAGGACCGCAGCCGGCGCACCCCGGACGAAGTACGCGGCCTGCTGTCGGCATACCACCGCGGCGTGCAGCGCGGACGGACGGTCGGCGCGGACCAGAACAGCACCTCGACCAAGGAGACGACCCGATGAACAGGCCAGCGGCCATGCAGGACATGGGTTGGCTGCTCACCAACTTCGCCGACAGCGTGGCGGGCATCGCTCACGTGGTGGCGGTTTCCGCGGACGGGCTGCTTCTTGCCTCGTCGCGGGACCTCCCCACGGACCGGGCCGACCAGCTCGCGGCGATCACCTCCGGTGTGGTGAGCCTGACCGAGGGCGCGGCCCGCATGTTCAGCGCCGGCGGGGTGCTCCAGACAGTCATCGAGATGGACAGCGGCTACCTGTTCCTCATGTCGATCAGTGACGGCTCGTCGATGGCGGTGCTCGCCGCCCGCAGCTGCGACGTCGGCCAGGTCGGGTACGAGATGGCACTGCTGGTCGAACGGGTGGGCGCCGCACTGGTGCCGCTGCGCCGGGACGCGGTGCGCTCCTAGCGCGCCTGGCCACGCGGACGGACTGACCGGGTGTCGAGGGACGGCACCCACCGGAGGAGGTGATCGCGGATGGACCAACGACGGGAAGACCCGCGCGGCGCGTTGGTGCGTCCGTACGCGGTCACCCGTGGCCGTACCGAGCCGCGGCAGGCCATCGCACTGGAGGCGGTGCTGACGGCCAGCCCCACGGCGGTCGCCGAGTCCCGGTTCGCCGGCCACGACAAGCACCGGATCGCCACGATCTGCGAGGGCCGGCCCCAGTCGCTGGCCGAGGTCGCCGCGTACACCCGGATGCCGCTGGGCGTCGCCCGGGTGATCATCGCCGACATGGTGGCCGAGGGCCTGTTGACGCTACACGCTGCCGCTCCGCCCGAAGGGTACGAGGAGCGGATGGAAATTCTTGGAAGGGTGCTAAGTGGACTTCGCAGGCTATGACCCCGCTGGGGCACGCCGCAACCGCGGGATCACCTCCGCGAAGATCGTGGTTGCGGGCGGCTTCGGCGTGGGCAAGACGACCCTGGTCGGCGCGGTCTCGGAGATCACTCCGCTGACCACCGAGGCGGTGATGACCGCGGCCGGTGTCGGGATCGACGACCCGTCGAAGGTGCCGGGGAAGCAGACCACCACGGTCGCCATGGACTTCGGCCGAATCACCATGGCCGAGGACCTGATCCTCTATCTCTTCGGCACACCCGGCCAGACCCGGTTCTGGTTTATGTGGGACGAGATCATCAAAGGCGCGGTGGGCGCGGCGGTGCTGGTCGACACCCGCCGGATCGCCGACGCGTTCGCCCCGCTGGACTACTTCGAGAACCGCCGCCTGCCTTACGTGGTGGCGTTGAACCGGTTCGACAACGCGCCCCAGTACGAGCTGGAGGAGGTCCGCGAGGCCCTCGCCATCTCGCCCCACGTGCCGTTGATAATGACCGATGCCCGGCACCGGGATTCGGTGAAGCAGGTACTGGTCACGGTTGTCGAGCACGCGATGCTGCGACTCCAGGCCGAGCACGGCCGCGGCTACCCGACCCCGGTCGGCTGACGTACATCGGCGGTGGCCCGGGGTCGTCAGGGCCGCCGCCGACGCGGTCGTCCACGGCCCGGCTGCCGATCACGCGCCGTGGGCGCGCGGGGCTCCGCACGATCGCGCCCGATCCCGGAAGCAGCGGCCGTCCTGGGAACAGGAGGCCACTGTTACCGGAGGCTTGTGCGGGGGGCGGGCGTTTCGCCCCTCAACGCATCCCGGTCACCGGCGGCGGCGGGGGGTCAGTCCACCCGGAGCCGGTAGCCGCGCTTGATCACCGTCTGCACCACCCGGGGGGCGCGCAGGCCGGCCCGGAGGCGGGCCACCGCCATCTCCACGGCGTGCTCGTCCGCGCCGCGCGGCAGCGTCCGCAGCAGGGCGGTACGGGAGAGCACCCGCCCAGGTGACGTGGCGAGCGCCCGCAGCACCGCCATCGGGGCGGGTGCCAGCGGACGCAGCTCCCCGTCGATCACAGCCGCGTGCCCCCGCAGGGTCAGCAGGTGCTCGGCCGCCCTGATGGTGACCGTGCGCCGGGGCAGCTCGTCCACGATCGTCCGCACCAGCGCGCCGAGTCGCGCCTGGCTCGGCGCGCTGACCGGCACCCCGCGGCGGACCAGCGGCTCGGCGGTGACCGGGCCGACGCAACTGGCCAGCACGTGGCCCCGCAGCGCCTCCAGCACCGTCTCGGTGCGGTCCCCGGCGGCGTGCAGCAGCGCCTCGGCGGCCGGGGCGGAGGTGAAGGTGACCGCGTCGACCAGCCGCCCGGCGACCAGGTCGATCAGCCGGTGCAGCGGCGCCGGGTCGGTCGGCGGCGCCCATCGGTAGACCGGCACCTCGATGACCGCGGCACCGGCCTCCTCCAGCGCGGTGGTGTACTGGGGCTGCCGGTCACCGTGCAACTGCATGGCGACCACCTGCCCGGCCACCCCGCGCCGGACCAGGTGCTCGACGACCTCCTCACAACTCTCCGAGTCCGGTGACCACCGGTCGCGCAGGCCGGCGGCGCGGATCGCGCCCCGCGCCTCCGGCCCCCGGGCCACCACGTACGCCCGCGACAGCACGCCACGCAGCGGCCCGTTCAGCCCCCAGCCCTCGGCCGCCTCCAGCCAGCCGCGCATCCCGATGCCGGTGTCGGCCATCAGCACGTCCGGCGGGCGGTTCAGGCAGGCGTGGGTCGCCTCGCGCAGTTCGGTGTCGTCGGACAGCGGCACGATCCGCAGGGCCGGCGCGACCACCACCCGGGCCCCGCGCCGTTGCAGCAGCGCGGCCAGCTCGTCGCGCCGGCGGTCGGCGGTCACCCCGATGGTGAAGCCGGCCAGTTCGTGGGGCATCACCCCTCCCGTCTCAGCCGTGCCTCGACTCTCAGCCGTGCCTCGACCAGGCCGTCGCGGCACCGCACGTCGTGCCGGGGAACGGACACCCCGGGCACCCCGTCCACCAGGGCGGCTGCACCGTCTGTCATGTCAGAAAAGCGTGCCGTCGGGCAGTTTCGGCCCCGGGTCCCGTTTGTTTCGGCCCTGTCAAGAGCGCCCCACACGACGGGGGTGACCCGAATTCCAAGCCCTGGCACAGGCGGACGGACCCCGGGCCGACCGACCGGTCGCGGGCTTGCGCTCCGCGAGGTTTTTTGGGTGGTTCAGCAGTGGACGTCAGGTGGGATGACCGGTGGTCATACCGGAGGTAGTTTGGGTGGCATGACTGCCAAGGTGACGCTGTCGTTCTCCGACGAGACGATCGAGGAGGCGCGCCGGTTCGCCAAGCGGGAGGGGCTGTCGCTCTCCGCCTGGATGGACCAGGCCGCCCGGGAAAAGGCGCTGCGCGAGGTCTTCACCGCGCACGCCGTCGCCGTCGGCCGCGCCGGGCTGGACCTGGAGACGGCCGCCCTGGCCGACGCCCGCGAGGTGGAGATGGTCGACGACGCGATGTTCGGCGGGCGTCCGCGTGCTGCGTAGGGGAGAGGTCTGGCGCATCGAGGGCGCCCGGGAGCGGCTCGGTCTGGTGATCAGTTCCGACGTCTACAACTCCACCGACGTGCCGATCGTGATCGTGGCCGAGGTGGTCGAGACCGTACTGCTGCGCGACTCCCCGCTGGCCGTGCCGATGGGCGGGTACGTGGTGATGCCCGACCGGCTCTCCTCGCCGATGAAGAAATGGTTCACCGAGTGCGTGGAGGTGGCCGACACCGACACGATGCTCCGGGTCGGGCGCGCGCTGCGCATCCTCCAGGAACTCTGACCGGAACCCCGCAGCCGCCAGGAACTTTGCCGGTGGGGGCCCGTCGGCGTGTGACCTAGATCATGATAGCGGCGCGGGATGGGCGGGAACGCCCCCCGTTTTGACCAGCGGAGGTGCCCCCGGGTATCGTTGCCTGCTGTTGTACGACAGCCAGAGGCGTGCCGCATCAGGTACGCTTGGTCGTTCGTGCGCGCCTGGTCACCTCGGCGCGCGACCCCAGACCGACGACGAGACAAGGTAGACCTGTGCGTACGTACAGCCCGAAGCCGGGTGAGATCGAGCGTCAGTGGCACGTCATCGACGCCTCTGATGTCGTGCTGGGCCGCCTGGCGACCCACGCCGCCACGCTTCTGCGTGGTAAGCACAAGCCGACTTTCGCGCCGCACGTCGACACGGGCGACTTTGTCGTCATCGTGAACGCGGGCAAGGTCGCGCTGACCGGCAACAAGCGCCAGACCAAGGTCGCCTATCGCCACTCGGGTTACCCGGGCGGCCTGAAGCAGATCGGCTACGAGGAGCTGCTCAGCAAGCGTCCCGAGCGGGCCGTCGAGCTGGCCGTGAAGGGGATGCTCCCGCACAACAAGCTCGGCCGTCAGCTGATCCACAAGCTGAAGGTCTACGCCGGTGCCGAGCACCCGCACGGCGCGCAGCAGCCGGTGCCGTTCGAGATCAAGCAGATCGCGCAGTGAGCGCGGGCGAAGGAAGCAGCATGACCGACATCACCGAGACCGAGGTTGCCCCCGAGGCCACCGAGGCCATCGAGGTCCCCGAGGAGGCACCGGCGCCCGTCGCCCGCGCGCCTCGCGGTGACCGGCCGATCCAGACCGTCGGCCGCCGCAAGGAGGCCATCGTCCGGGTGCGCATCGTGCCGGGCAGCGGCAAGATCACCTGCAACGGCCGCGACCTTGAGGCGTACTTCCCGAGCAAGGTGCACCAGCAGCTCATCAAGGACCCGCTGGTCACCGCCGAGAAGCCCGAGGCGTTCGACGTCATCGCCAACCTGCGCGGCGGCGGCACCACCGGCCAGGCCGGTGCGCTGCGGCTCGCCATCGCCCGGGCGCTGATCATCAACGAGCCGGACGACCGCCCGGCCCTGAAGAAGGCCGGCTTCCTGACCCGTGACGCCCGGGTCAAGGAGAGCAAGAAGTACGGCCTCAAGAAGGCCCGTAAGGCTCCCCAGTACTCGAAGCGCTGATCATCAGCGGCACGTTGTACTTCTGACGGACGGCCGGGTCCGCCTCCCCCCGACGGGAGGTGGCCCGGCCGTTCCGCTTTCCTGTTGTGCACCATTTCCTCGGAGGTTGGCGGGTATGGGCCGGTTGTTCGGCACGGACGGCATACGCGGGCGGGCGAACGCGGATCTCACCCCCGAGCTGGCGCTCGCGGTGGCGGTCGCCGCCGCCCACACACTCGCCGAGACGGACCGGAGCCATCCGCCGTTGGCGGTGGTCGGCCGGGACACCCGGGCCAGCGGCGAGATGCTGGAGGCCGCCGTGGTGGCCGGGCTCACCAGTGCCGGCGCCAACGTGGTCCGGGTCGGCGTGCTGCCCACCCCGGCCGTGGCGTTCCTCACCGCCGAGACCAAGGCCGACCTGGGCGTGATGCTCTCGGCGTCGCACAACCCGATGCCGGACAACGGCATCAAGCTGTTCGCCGCAGGCGGGCACAAGCTGCCCGACGAGATCGAGGGGCGGATCGAGGCGGCGGTCGAGGCGAACGCGGCCACCGCGTGGGACCGGCCGACCGGCGCCGGGGTGGGGCGGGTGCACGACCTGCTCGACGGTGCCGACCACTACGTCCAGCACCTGGCCGGCACCGTGTCGCACCGGCTCGACGGGCTCAAGGTCGTGGTCGACTGCGCCAACGGCGCGGCGGCCGACGTCGCGCCCGTGGTGTACCGGGAGGCCGGTGCCGAGGTCGTCGCCATCCACGCCGAGCCGGACGGCCTCAACATCAACGACGACTGCGGCTCCAACCACATCGACGGGCTGCGCGAGGCCGTGGTCGAGCACGGCGCGCACCTGGGCATCGCCCACGACGGCGACGCCGACCGGTGCATCGCGGTCACCGCCGACGGGGTCGAGGTCGACGGCGACCAGGTGATGGCGATCCTCGCCCTCGCCATGCGGGACGCCGGCACGCTCACCGGGGACACCCTGGTCGCCACCGTGATGAGCAACCTCGGCCTGCGGCTGGCCATGTCCGCGCAGGGCATCCGGCTGATCGAGACCAAGGTCGGCGACCGGTACGTCCTGGAGGAGCTGCGCGCCTCCGACCTTGCCCTCGGCGGCGAACAGAGCGGGCACATCGTCATGCCGGCCTACGCCACCACCGGCGACGGCGTGCTCACCGGGCTGCACCTGATGGCCCGGATGGCAGCCACCGGGAAGTCCCTCGCGGAGCTGGCCGCCGTGGTGACCAAGCTGCCGCAGGTGCTGATCAACGTGCCGGTCGGGGACCGTTCGGTGGGTGCCGCCGCGCCGGCCGTCCGGGCCGAGGTGGAACGGGCCGAGGCGGAGCTGGGCGAGACCGGTCGGGTGCTGCTGCGTCCCTCGGGCACTGAGCCCCTGGTCCGGGTCATGGTCGAGGCCGCCACCGAGCAGACCGCCCGCGAGGTCGCCGAGCGCATCGCCGAACGGGTCCGCACCGCCAGCCCCACCGCCTGACCCGAGCCGGCCCTTGAGGGCTGGCGAACCTCAGAGGCGCAGGCGGGCGACCCGGTCGTAGGTTTCGGCCGGGTCCTCGCCGTCGGTGAGGTCCACGTCCTCGACGACCCGTCCGTCGCCGAGCCGGATCAGCCGGTCGCACCGGGCGGCGATGGCGCGCTCGTGGGTGGCCAGCAGGATCGTCATCCCGTGCCGGTCGCGCAGGCTCAGCAGCAGGTCGAGGATCTGCCCGCCGTTGGTCGAGTCGAGGTTGCCGGTCGGCTCGTCGGCGAGCAGCAGCCGGGGTTCGCCCATCAACGCCCGAGCGATGGCGACCCGCTGCTGCTGGCCGCCGGAGAGCTGCGCCGGCAGCGACCGCTCCCGGCCGGCCAGGCCGACCGCGTCGAGCAGTTCCCGGGCGCGGTTCACCTGGTCGGACCGGCCGCGCCGGGGCAGCACCGGGGCGATCACGTTGTCCAGCACGGTCAGCGCCGGCAGCAGGTGGTAGCGCTGGAAGACGAAGCCGACCCGCTGCCGGTACCGGGCGAGGGCCGCCCGCCGCAGACCGGTGATCTCCACGTCGTCGACCGTCACGGTGCCGCTGTCGGCCTGCTCGATCGCCCCGACCAGGTACAGCAGTGTCGACTTGCCGGAGCCACTCGGCCCGGTCAGCGCCACCACCGATCCGGCGGCGATCTCCAGCGACACCCCGTCGACGGCGGTGAGCCGCTCGGTGCCGGCCCGGAACTGCCGGACCAGCCCGGCCGTCCGGACGGTGCTGCCCGTGGTCGCGTCCATCGTCACTCCTCTGCGAGTAGTCGTGCGGTAGGGAGGCGGCGCAGCAGCGCGGCGGGGACCAGCGCCGCCGCGCAGGTGATCAGCACCCCGGCGGCGGCGACCACGGCGGCCACCAGCACCAGCGCCGCCGGCAGGTCGCCCACCAGCCAGGCCGCCCCGCCCAGGCCGAGCGCCGCCCCGGCGAGGGCGCCGAGCGCGCCGAGGAGGAACCCCTCGTACCCGATCAGGCGGGTCAGCGCGGCGTCGGTCCAGCCGACCGCCCGCAGCGTGGCCAGCTCGGCGGCCCGGTCCCGGATGTTCAGGTAGAGCACGTCGGCGACCGCGGCGGCGCCGAGCAGCACCGTCGCGACGGCAGCCAACCTGTCCGCGTCGCGCACGCTCAACGACACTGCGTCGCCCAGCAGGTTGCCGACGATGGCGCCGCGGAACGCGTACCCGGCGGCGGCGACCAGGGTCAGCGCGGCCACCCCGATGGCCAGCGCGCCGGAGCCGAGCAGGGTGCGCCCGGGGGTGCGGGCCAGGTTGGCCAGGGCCAGGCCGGCCAGGGTGCGCGGCCGGCGCACCCAGCGGGCCGTCGCCACCGGCGGTCGCAGCGCGGCGGCCGGGTGGGCGCGCGCGGCCCGCAGCGCCGGCGTCAGGCCCGCGACCAGCGCCAGCAGCAGGGCCACCGGTACGGCCAGCAGCGCCCGCCGCCATCCCACGTCGATGCCGAGCGCGGCCCCGAGCGGGACCGCGAGCGCCAGCGCGAGCAGCCCGGCGGCCAGCCCGAGCGCGCCGACCTCGCCGAGGATCAGCGCGCCGATCCGCCGGGCCGGCCAGCCCAAACAGGCGAGCACCGCCAGCTCGGACCGGCGGTCCCGGACGGCGGCGGCGACCGCGTTGCCGAGGAAGAGCGCGCAGACCACCAGCACCAGCACGAAGAGCGCGACGCTCTTGCGGTCCACGGCCTTCGTGATCACCGAGGCGACCCCGAGGGCCGACCAGTTCTCGGTCAGCCGCAGCGCCGGCCGGCCGAACGACCCGGCGGGCAGCTCCACGGCCTGCGGGGCGGGGGAGGAGCCGAGCGTGATGTCGACGTCGAGCCCGGTGACCTGGGCGATCCGCTCGGCGACCAGCCGGACCTGTTCGGCGGCGCGCTCGTTGTAGCCATCCACCTCGGCGACCCGGACCCGGATCGCACTGATCGGGGCGGTGAGCTGCGGGCTGCCGCCGCCGGCCAGCAGCTTCGGTACGGCGGCCAGGCTGGTCAGCAGCAGCGGCGGGGCGGAGAGGTGGCCGGCCGGGTTGCCGCCCGGCTCCAGCGGACGGCCGCCCAGGGCGTCCCGGCTGCGGGCGTCCGCGCCCTGCGCCGACGGCGGCTCGTACGTCTCCAGCGGCACCCGCCCGAGGTCGCTGAAGCCGGTCAGCTTCTCCGGGTCGAAGACCCCCACGGCCCGCCAGCTCCGGTACACCAGGCTGCGTGGATTCCCCTTCTTCAGCGGGAGCTTGCGCAGCGACCGCGCCCCGGTGTCCTCGGCCAGCCAGGGACGCGGGTAGGGATTGAACGTGAGCTGGTCGCCGTACACCTCCGGATCGGCCGCCGGGAGCGCGCCGACCCGCAGCGTGCCGTCGGGCAGCCGGTCGTACCGCGTCGGTCCGGCCTGGACCATCGCCTGGAGCTGGCCGAAGCAGCAGCCGTCCGGGGAGATGCCCGCGGAGATCCGGGTGCGCCAGCCGGAGGCGACGTCGTGGCGGGCTTCGCCGGCGGGGAGCTCGGGGCCGCGCCGCAGGGCCCGCTCCAACTCGGCGAGTTCGACACCGGCGGGGCGGGCCGCGGGCAGCCGGGTGAAGCTGGCGCGCAGCTCCTCGTCGACGAAGGGGCTGCTGGTCGCGAGCACCGGGACGGAGAGCATCTCGTCCGAGTCGATGTGCTTGACGGTCACCGTGTCGTCCGGGCCGAGCGCCCGCCCGTCGACCACAGCCCCGCCGAGGCCCACGAGGCGGTCCTCGGCGGTCGGGTCCACGGCGGCGAGCAGGAGTGGCACCGTCAGGCTGACCGCGATCCGCAGCCGGTCCGAGGTGGACGAGGGGCCCGACCCCGCGTCGGCGAAGACGTTCCCGCCGGCCTCGAACCGGCCGTCGGGGAGCATCCGTACGGCTACCAGCGACCACTCCTCGCGCTCGGAGTACGCGCCCAGGCTGCCCAGGGCTGACCGGGGGTCGCAGACGGCCCGGGTGCGGCCGTCGGGCAGCACCTCGCGGGGCTCGGCCCACCCGCACGGGGCCCACGGATAGCTGCGCCCGTCGGTGTACAGGGTGGCGTCGCTGGACTGGTTGGGCAGGTCGATGCGGGGGTAGATCAACGGGTGGGTGGTGACGTACACGTAGCGGGCCCGGCCCGGCGCGCCGGAGAGCCCGCGCTCGGCGACGAAGCGGGGGTCGACGCGGATGACCTGTCGGTCGAGCGACCGGTCCACCGCCGCGGTCAGGTCCAGCGGGGTCGGCACCGGGGTGGTGGAGTAGCCGAGCATGGCGATGGGGGCGGCGACGTCCACCCCGGCGACCGCCTTCACCTGGTCGTACTGTGCGGTGGTGATGCCGCCGAAGAGACCGGAGAGGTAGTTGGGCTGGACCAGCCGGCGTTCGGCCTCCAGCGGGGTGCGCGCGCCCTTCGGGCGGACCAGAATGTCGTAGGCGACGTCGGTGCTCCGCTCGACGGTGCCCGTGACGTCGAGCCGGGAGGTGGTGGTGGCACCGGTCAGGACGACGAAGCCGGTGGTCGCCACCAGCACGCCAGCCAACAGTGCCACCGACCGTCCCGCACGGCCGCGTAGCTGACTCCAGATGAAGTTGAACATGTCGCGCCTCCCCGTGTGCTGCTGCACACTCTGCGGGATACATTGTGACAATGCAAGGCCGGGTCCGGAACGGTACCGACCGGGCGGAACGGAACGGAGGAGACGGTGGCGATCCAGCACGCGGTCCTGGCCCTGCTCGCCCGGGGGCCCAGCTACGGCTACCAACTGAAGGGCGCGTTCGAGGAGGCGGTGGGCCCGCAGTGGGGGCCGCTGAACATCGGGCACCTCTACCAGATCCTCGATCGCCTCTCCCGCGACGGCCTGGTCGTCGCCGAGCGGCAGGCCCAGCCGGTCAAACCCGACCGGGTGGTCTACGAGATCAGCCCCGACGGCCGCGCCGCGCTGCAGGGATGGCTCGACGAGCCCAGCCCGCGCAGCGGCGGATTCCGGGACGACTTCTTCCTCAAGGTCACCGCGGCGGCCCGCTCCGGCGCGTCGGACACGGTACGGACGGTGCTCGGTAACCAGCGCGGGCACCTCATGCGCGAGCTGCACAACCTCGACGGGCTCCGCCGCCGGGCCGCCGACCCGGTGGTGGCCCTGCTGCTCTCCGCCGCCAGCCGGCACGTCGAGGCCGATCTCGCGTTCGTCGACGACGCCGAGGCGGCGCTGCTCGCCGACGGTGGCGCGCTGCTCGCCACGCTCGCGGGAAGCCCTCCGGGGCTCGACGGGAGCGGTTCAGGGGCGGTGCCGCCCGTGTCGGGTCCCAACTCGACCCGCGCGGCCGGCTGACGCCGCGCCGCCGGTCGGCCACCGCGCCTCGGGACGCCGGCGCGCTGAGACCTGGAAGGGAAACGGCCTTTCCGGAGGCCGCCATCTTCCAAGCTCTCGCGTCCGGCTAATGGTGGGGCGTCGGGCCGGCTGGTGGTGGTGGGGCGTCAGGTCGGCGGCAGCCGGCGCAGGAAGCGGGCGCCCAGGTCGGCGACCTGGGCGGCGTCGAGGTCGAGGGCCGGGGCCGCCACGGTGACCTCGGCCATCGCCAGGTCCGGGACCTCGGTGTCCTGCCAGCCGCCGACGAACCACGCCCTCTCCTCCTCGGCGAGGGCGAGGTTGGCCGCGTTGAGCCGGTCCGCCGAATGCGGCAGCCAGAGCCGGAACTGGTGGGTGTGCGGAGGCGTCGGATACACCCGGGCGCCGGGCAACCCGGCCAGGGCGGCGGCCACCGCCGTCGCGTGTGCCACGTACCCGGGCAGGCGGGGGAGCTCCCGGTCCAGCCCGACCAGCCCGGCCGCCGCCGCCGGCCACTGCTGGAACAGGGTGCCCCCGTACCGGTGCCGCCAGTCCCGGGCGTACCGGACCAGCCCGGCGTCCCCGGCGAGAGCCGCCCCGGAGATGCCCTCGACGGACTTGTAGAACGAGACGTACGTGCTGTCGGCGAGGGCGGCGATCGCGGCGGTCGGGCGCCCCAGGTGCGGGGTCGACTCCCACAGCCGGGCGCCGTCGAGGTGCACCCGGGCTCCGGCGTCCCGAGCCGCGGCGACCACGTCGACCAGCTCGTCCCAGGTGGGCAGCACGAAACCCGCGTCGCGCAGCGGCAGCTCCAGCAGCAGGGTGCCGATCGGCTCGGCGAGCTCCGCCACCTCCTCGGCGATCGGGTTGCGCGGCGCGGTCGTGGTGCGCACCGCCCGCAGCCCGCCGAGCACCGCGTACGCGTCCCCCTCGTGCAGCATGAGGTGGCTGAGCGGGTGCAGGCCGACGGTGGTGCTGCCGGTCAGCTCCGCGCCGTACCGGACGGCGACCTGCTGGGCCATCGTGCCGGTGGGGAAGAAGACGGCGGCCTCCGTGCCGAGCAGCTCGGCGACCCGCAGCTCCAGGGCCTCGACGGGGCCGCCCTCGCCGTAGAAGTCGGGCAGGGCGTCCGGCGTGAGCGTGGCCCGTACGGCGTCGAGATGCTCGGCCATCGACACCGGCCGGACGCCGGAGAGTAACTGGCTACAGCCGCGCATGGCCGCCATCCGGCGGACCCGGTCGGCGTACGCGCCGGTCATCCGGCGGCCCTCATCCCACGCAGCCGGGCCACCGCCTCGGTGAGCACCTCGGGCCGCTTGCAGAAGGCGAACCGGACCAGCCGCCGGCCAGCCTCGGCGTCGTCGTAGAACACCTGGGTCGGCACGGCCACCACCCCGCAGCGCTCCGGCAGCGACCGGCAGAACTCCACCCCGTCCCGCCCGCCGAGCCCGGTGACGTCGGCGGTGACGAAGTACGTCCCCTCCGGGGTGAGCACGTCGAAGCCCGCGTCGGTCAGCCCGGCGACGAGCTGGTCCCGCCGGGCCCGCATACCGGCCGCGAAGTCGGCGAAGTACCCGTCCGGCAGGGCGAGGGCCACCGCCACCGCCGGCTGCAACGGGGCGGCGTTGACGAAGGTGAGGAACTGCTTGACCCGCAGCACCGCCGACACCAGCGGGGCGGGGCCGCTGACCCAGCCGACCTTCCAGCCGGTGCAGGAGAACGTCTTGCCGGCCGAGGAGATCCGCAGGGTGCGCTCGCGCATGCCGGGCAGGGTGGCCAGCGGCACGTGGGGCGCGGCGGCGTCCGCGAAGACCAGGTGCTCGTACACCTCGTCGGTCACCGCGTACGCGTCGTGTTCGCGGCACAGCGCGGCCACCAGGGCCAGTTCGTCGGGGGTGAAGACCTTGCCGGTCGGGTTGTGCGGCGAGTTCAGCAGCACCAACCGGGTCCGGGGCCCGAACGCGGCGCGCAGGGCGTCCGGGTCGAAGGCGTACCGGCCGTCCGGTCCCGGGCGCAGGGTCACCGGCCGCCGGACCGCGCCGGCGAGTGCGATCGAGGCCGCGTACGAGTCGTAGTACGGCTCGAAGCAGATCACCTCGTCGCCCGGCTCGCAGAGGGCGAGGATGCTCGCGGCGATCGCCTCGGTGGCCCCGGCGGTGATCACGATCTCGCCGTCCGGGTCGTACTCCAGGCCCCAGAACCGGCGCTGGTGACCGGCTACGGCGGCGCGCAGCGCGGGGATGCCCGGACCGGGCGGGTACTGGTTCTGCCCGCCGCGCAGCGCCTCGGCGGCGGCGGCGAGCATCTCCGGCGGGCCGTCGGTGTCCGGGAAGCCCTGGCCCAGGTTGACCGCCCCGGTGCGCACGGCCAGGGCGGACATCTCGGCGAAGATGGTCGTCCCGAAGGGGCGCATCCGGGCCACCAGCGGGTCGACATTCGCGGTCGTCGTCACGTCGGCCAGCCTACGGGCCGGCCGCACGGGTTCAACCCCACGTTCAGCCGGTGCAGTTGACCCAGGACTGGCTGCCGTCCCTGGCGACGGTGCGACCGTCGACGGTGATCCGGCAGTCGACCCCGTACCGGTCGTCGCTGTTGCTGGCCAACACCATCACGCGACTGGCGTCGACCATCCGGAAGCTCTTGCGCCAGGGCAGTTTCACGTTCTCGGTCTGGATCAGGTCACCGGCGGCGTCGTAGTACTGGAGGTAGGCCGGGCCCTGACCGGTCACCTCGTAGACCACGGTGACCCGGCCCGCCCCGTTCGACGGGCGGGTGGCCGGGCTCCGGGTGGGCTCCGGGCCGGGGGACGCCTCCGCTGGTTCCCCGTCCTCGTCGGGGGCGGACGGGTCGTCGTACCAGGGGTCGGTGGCGCTCGTCCGGTCCTCAGCAACGCTGGTGAGGAGGCCGGCCAGGCAGGCGCACCCGCAGAGCCCGACGACCAGGACGACCACGAGCCCGATCACCAGGCCGATCACCTTCGCGGTGTTGTCGGGCCGGACCGCCGGCTGCCCGGGGTACGCGAACGGCGGCGGGTAGCCGGCCGGGAGCCACCCGCCCTGCCCGCCCTGCCCGCCCGGCCCAGTCCAATGGCCCTGCCCAGGCCACCCGCCCTGCCCAACCGGCCCCGGCCCGCCGGGGTGCCCGGACCAACTCGGCTGGCCCGGCGGTCCCGGCTGGCCCGGTGGCCAACCGGCCGGGCCGTACCCGGGCCAGGGCTGCCCGGCGGGGTGTGGCGTGGCGGGGCTGGTCGGCGTCGCCGTGGGGGCGGCGGGGCTGCCCGGCCCGCTCGACGTCGCCGGCGCCGCAGGCGAAGCCCAGGGCTCCGGGGCGGTCCACGGCTGCGGCGGGGCCAGCGGGACGGGCGGCGACCACGCCGGGCCGCTCGCCGGGTCCGCCGGGTCCGGGGTTGGCTGGGGTGTTGACGGGCCGGTGGGGTCGGCCCCGCCGGACGGGATCGGATCGGGAGCTGGCGACGACGTCTCGGACATAGAGGGCTCCGGGGAGGGGCGCGGACACGGCCGCGAAGGGGGGATGGGGACGTCGAGAACCGCTGGCGCGGCCGTTCTCCCGAGGGAAACACAGACCCGCAATGTACGCCGCCCAGCCGCCCGCCAGGATCCCCTGTGGGGCGTCGGTGTCCGGTCGCTGTGTTCGTCCCCCAGAGCACCACACCCACCCGTTCGCTCAAATCAAGTGCTTGTTTGCCCGGCTTCCGCGCACGCGTGATGAGCGAAACTGGGTTAGGCTGCGGGTCATGTGTGGAATCGTGGGTTACGCCGGCGCGCGCCCGGCGCTCGGTATCGTGCTCGACGGCTTGCGCCGCCTGGAGTACCGCGGCTACGACTCGGCCGGCGTGGCCGTCGTGTGCGACGGCGAGCTGCTGACCGAGAAGAAGGCGGGCAAGCTGGCCAACCTCGAGAAGGTGCTGGCCGAGCGCGCCGCCATCGACCCTGAGGGCTGCGCCTCCAGCCCGATCGGCATCGGCGACGGCACCACCGGCATCGGCCACACCCGCTGGGCCACCCACGGCGGCCCCACCGACCGCAACGCCCACCCGCACGTCGCCCCCGACGGCCGGGTCGCCGTGATCCACAACGGCATCATCGAGAACTTCGCCAAGCTCCGCACCGAGCTGGAGGACGCCGGCGTCCAGTTCAGCAGCGACACCGACACCGAGTGCGCCGCACACCTGCTCTCCGCCGCGCTGGCCGAGCTGCGCGCCGCCGGCGAGCCGGACGGGCCGGGGCTGCTCGTCGCCGCGATGCGCGCGGTCTGCCAGCGGCTCGAAGGGGCGTTCACGCTGCTGGCCGTCGATGCCGCCGTGCCCGGCGCGGTGGTCGGCGCCCGGCGCAACTCCCCCCTGGTGGTGGGCCGGGGCGACGGGGAGAACTACCTCGCCAGCGACGTCGCCGCGTTCATCGAGCACACCCGCGACGCGATCGAGCTGGGCCAGGACCAGATCGTCCTGATCACTCCCGACGCCGTCGAGATCACCGACTTCGCCGGCCGTCCGGCGACCGGCAAGGACTTCCATGTCGACTGGGACTCCTCGGCCGCCGAGAAGGGCGGCTACGACTGGTTCATGCTCAAGGAGATCGAGGAGCAGCCGCAGGCCGTCGCCGACACCCTGCTCGGCCGGCTCACCGCCAGCGGCGAGATCATGCTCGACGAGGTCCGCCTCAGCGACCAGGACCTGCGCGACGTGGACAAGATCTTCATCGTCGCCTGCGGGACCGCCTACCACTCCGGCATGGTCGCCAAGTACGCCATCGAGCACTGGACCCGGATTCCCTGCGAGGTGGAACTTGCCAGCGAGTTCCGCTACCGCGACCCGGTCCTCGACCGGTCCACGCTGATCGTGGTGATCTCGCAGTCCGGCGAGACCATGGACACCCTGATGGCGCTGCGGCACGCCAAGGAGCAGAAGGCCCGGGTGCTGGCCATCTGCAACACCAACGGCTCGACCATCCCGCGCGAGTCCGACGCCGTCCTCTACACCCACGGCGGGCCGGAGATCGCCGTCGCCTCCACCAAGGCGTTCCTCACCCAGCTCGTGGCCTGCTACCTGATCGGGCTGCACCTGGCCCAGGTTCGCGGGATCAAGTTCGCCGACGAGGTGGCCGCCGTGGTGGACCAGCTCCACCAGATGCCCGCCAAGCTGCGCGAGCTGCTGGACCGGATCGCCCCGGTGCGCGAGCTGGCCCGGGAGATCCGCAACGAGCCCACGGTGCTCTTCATCGGCCGGCACGTCGGCTACCCGGTGGCCCTGGAGGGCGCGCTCAAGCTCAAGGAGTTGGCGTACATGCACGCCGAGGGGTTCGCCGCCGGAGAGCTCAAGCACGGCCCGATCGCCCTGATCGATGAGGGCACCCCGGTGATCTGCATCGTGCCGTCGCCGGTCGGCCGGGGCATGTTGCACGACAAGGTCGTCTCCAACATCCAGGAGGTCCGGGCCCGGGGCGCCCGGACGATCGTGATCGCCGAGGAGGGCGACGAGGCCGTGGTGCGCTACGCCGACCACCTGATCCGCGTGCCGCGCACGCCGACGCTGCTCGCCCCGCTGGTGACCACTGTGCCGTTGCAGGTGCTCGCGGCGGAGATCGCCGCAGCCCGGGGCCACGACGTCGACCAGCCCCGCAACCTGGCCAAGTCCGTCACCGTCGAATAGCCGCCCGCCGGAACCGGCCCCCTCCGCCAGCCGGCGGCAGGGGGCCGCTGCGGCTTCCGGGGCACACGTCGGCACGTCACCGGCCCAGGACGACGCGGGCCATGCCGTCAAGGGCGGGATTGCCCTGGTCCCAGTAGCCGGTGTGGCCGTACCGGCCGCTGGGGAAGGTGCGGCCGCCGAAGCCCGGGTCCGCCGGGTCGTGCCCGAACCACAGCGCGTGGTCCTCCCGGGCGGTCAGCACCGCCGCCAGCGGGCTGAGCCCGCGCAGCACGCGGCGGGGCAGCTCGTCGGGGGCAGGGGCCAGCCGGATCGCGTCGTCCGGCGCGGTGCTCGCCCAGACCTCGCCCGAGGGCACGCGCAGCCCGTCGGCCCGGTCCACGCCCACTCCGGGGGAGCCCACGAACACCAGCGCGTCGGCGGCGAGTCCGTGGTCCCGGGCGGCGGTGCCCACGACCAGCGAGCCGTAGCTGTGCCCGAGCACCGTCTGCCGGGCCGGCGGGCCGTCGTGGGTGGCCCGCAGGCCCTCCTGGAACCGGTGCAGCGCCGGGCCGGCGTCCCGCGCCTGGCCGGGCAGGACGGCTTCGTGCAGGAAGTCCGGCGCGTCGTAGTCCAGCCAGAGCACCGCCGCCGTCGCCCCCGTCGGGTCCAGCGCCGCGCACCGGGCCTGCACCCGGCCCGCCCGGCCCAGTTCCCCGGCGGCGTCCGCGAGGCCGGCGGTCATTCCCGGGACGTACGTCAGCACCCGGTCGGCCCGGTCCGGGTCGCCCAGCGCCACGATCGCCCGGCCCTCGCCGCCCGGGGCGAGCCCCAGCAGATACGCGCGCGGCTGCCCGCCGCCGGTCAGTCGGGCGGCCAGCGCGTCCAGGCCGGTCAGGGTCGCCCCCACCCGGGCCAGCCCGGCGGTCTCCAACGGCCCGTGCGGCCACCGGGCCAGCAGCCGCCGCCGCTCGGCCAGCAGCACCTCCCGCCACCGGCCGACCAAGAGCCGGTTCGCCTGGTCCCGCGCCGCCGCCGGCACCCCGTCGAGCCGGCCGACCAGCTCCGGCTCCCGGGCCACCAGCCAGCGGCGCTGCGCCGGGGTGAGCCCGGCCCACCAGGCCCGGACGGTCGACGGGTCGGCGCCGGGCGTCGGCCGCCAGGGCGGGGGCGGGGCGACCCAGCCCGCCCGGGCCGCCGCAGCCAGCTCGTCGAGCCTGCCGGCCGTCTCCCGGTCGGCCGCGTCGGCCAGTGCGAGGGCGGCGGTCACGGCGGCGGCCACCCGCGCCACCGGCGGGTCGGGCGCGCTCGACCGGGCGCCCGAAGGGCCCGCACTCACCCGCCCCCGCCGGTCGATGCGCACCCCACCGGCCTCGGCCAGGGCGACCGCCTCGGCCAGCCCGGCCCTGGCCCGGCGCAGCCTCCCGGCCAGCTCGGCGAGCACCTGGTCGGTCTCGATCAGTGCCGGCACGAGGGCGGCCAGGTCGGCCCGGAAGGCGGCGATCCGCCCGCCGGCCGCTCCGGCGGCGGCACCCGTCCACCCGGCGCGCAGCGCCCCGGCAGCCCCGGCCAGCTCCGCCGACCGCCGGTCGACCAGCCCGGTCAGCCCTCGCCAAGCAGTCCCGGCCGCCGCCCAGCCGACCGGGTCGGCCGCCCACAGCCGGGCGTAGCCGCCGTCCCCGGCGGGGCCGCCCACCGCGCCGCCGTGCCCCGCCGACGTGCTCATCGGGGCAGGACCGTCAGCCGGCGGGCCGCCCGCTCGTCGGCCGTCTCGTAGCCTTCGGCGGCGGTGGACAACGCATGTCCGGCGGCGGCCACCCGCGCGCCGAGCCCGCCGCACCACGCGTGCACCGCCGACTCCAGGGCGGCCAGGGCGGACGCCGACCGCCACCCGGGCGCCCGCACCACCAGGCCGGGCACCCCGGCCAGCCCGTGCCCCAGCCGGTACGCGTCGGCGTCGAGCGCCCGGGCCACTTCCCGCAGCAGTTCGGGGCGGACGGTGAACGGCTCCTCGCGCATCGGCGCACTCCTCCGGCTCGGTGCCGCCGACAGGCGACGGGGACTCCTCGACCGCGAATGACGGCGGGCGTGGCCGCCACCACGACGGACGATGGCGACGACGTTAGGTGGCCCCGGTGCGGGCCGGCACGCCCTGTGGACAACGGGCGCCGGCCCGTACCCCCGGTTGTCCACAGGCGTTGCCCACAGCCGACCCGGTAGCTAATCTGCGGCGTCCTCCGCCGGTAGGGTGAGGCGGTGATCGTCGCTGTCGGCATCGGCATCGTCCTGGTCGAGCGGTTCGCCAAGGCGTCACACGGGTACGGACGCGACCGGCACGGACGGGACGGGATGGCATGAAACCGGTGTGGCGGGTCGCGGACGTACGGGCGGCGGAGGTCGGGCTGATGGCCACCCTCCCCGCCGGGACGCTGATGCAGCGGGCCGCCGCGGGGCTGGCCCGCCGCTGCGCGCTGCTGCTCGCCGACCGGGGCGGGGTGTACGGCTCCCGGGTGCTGCTGCTGGTCGGCACCGGTGACAACGGCGGCGACGCCCTGTACGCCGGGCAGCGGCTGGCCCGCCGGGGTGCCGCCGTGTCGGTCCTGCTGCTCACCCCCGGGCGGGCGCACGCCGAGGGGCTGGCTGCGCTGCGCGCCGCCGGGGGCCGGCTGGTGGACCGCCCGCCCGCGCAGGTGGACCTGGTGCTGGACGGGATCGTCGGGATCGGCGGCACCGGCGGGCTGCGCGAGGCGGCCGAGCGGCTCGTCGCCGAGCTGCCCGGGCTGCGCGGCCGGGACGGCGTGCGGGCCGCCGTGGTCGCCGTGGACGTGCCGAGCGGGGTCGCCGTCGACACCGGTCATGTGCCCCCGACCGCCTCCGGCCGGCCGAACGCGGTCCGCGCCGACGTGACGGTGGCGTTCGGCGCGCTGAAGCCGGCGCTGGTGGTCGGCCCGGCCGTGGCGCTGGCCGGCCAGGTCGAGTTGGTCGACATCGGGCTGGGGCCCTGGCTGCGCGGCACCCCCGCGCTACGGGTCACCGAGTGGTCCGACGTCGAGCAGTGGTGGCCGGAGCTGGGCCCGGCATCGGAGAAGTACACCCGGGGCGTGGTCGGCCTGGCGACCGGCTCGGCGGCGTACCCGGGGGCGGCGGTGCTCTCCGTCGGTGGCGCGCTCGCCGGGCCGACCGGCCTGGTCCGGTACGCCGGGAGCGCCCGCGACGACGTGCTGCGCCAGCATCCCTCGGTGATCGCCAGCGGGCGGGTCGCCGACGCCGGCCGGGTGCAGGCGTGGGTCTGCGGCTCCGGCCTCGGCACCGGCGAGGACGCGGTGGCCGAGCTGCGCGCGGTGCTCGCCGCCCCGGTGCCGGTGGTGCTCGACGCCGACGCGTTGACCCTGCTGGTCGACGGGTCGATGGCGGACCGGCTGCGCAGCCGGGACGCCCCGATCGTGGTCACTCCGCACGACCGGGAGTTCGGCCGGCTCTGCGGCGAGCATCCCGGAGCCGACCGGGCCGCGGCGGCGCTGCGGCTGGCCGCCTGGATGAACGCGGTGGTGCTGCTCAAGGGGGACCGGACGATCGTCGCCACCCCCGACGGCCGGGCGTACGTCAACCCGACCGGAACCCCCACGCTGGCCACCGGGGGCACGGGCGACGTGCTCGCCGGGCTGCTCGGCTCGCTGCTGGCCGCCGGGTTGGTCCCGGAGCGGGCGGCCGCCGCGGCGGCGTACCTGCACGGGCTGGCCGGCCGGGAGGCGGCCCTCGGCGGGCCGGTGACCGCGCCCGACGTGGCCGCCGCCCTCCGCCCGATCGTGGCCCGGCTGCCCTGACCTCGGGCCGCCGCCGCGCCGTCCGGGGCGGCTCCGGCCCGGGTTGATCACCGTGGTCAGTAGGCTGGGGGCATGTGGCAGTCCGAGGTGCGGGTCGATCTTGACGCGATCCGGGAGAACGTGACGCGGCTGCGGGCCGGAACCAGCGGCGAGCTGATGGCGGTGGTCAAGGCCGACGGGTACGGCCACGGCATGCTCCCCTCGGCCCGCGCGGCGCTTGATGCGGGGGCCGACTGGCTCGGCGTCTGCACCCTGGACGAGGCGCTGACCCTGCGCCGGGCCGGCGTGACCGCGCCGGTGCTGGCCTGGCTGCTCGCCCCGGGGCTGCCGCTGCACGAGGGCGTCGCGGTCGGGGTGGACCTGGCCGCCGCCAGCCTGACCCAGCTCGACGAGATGATCGAGGCGAGCCGGCAGGCCGGCAGCCCGGCTCGGCTGCACCTGAAGATCGACACCGGTCTGGCGCGCGGCGGGGCCACCGTCGCCGACTGGCCGGCGCTGCTGGAGGCCGCCGCGAAGGCCCAGGCCGACGGTCTGGTCGAGGTGGTCGGCGTGTGGAGCCACTTCGTGTACGCGGACCTGCCCGGCCACCCCACCACCGATCGCCAGCTCGCCGTCTTCCACGAGGGGCTGGACATGGTCGAGCGGGCCGGGCTGCGCCCGCGCTACCGGCACCTGGCCAACTCCGCCGCCACCCTGACCCGCCCCGACACCCACTTCGACCTGGTCCGGCCGGGGGTCGCGATCTACGGGCTCTCCCCCGTGGCCGGCGAGCGGTTCGGGCTGCGCCCGGCGATGACCGCCCGGGCCCGGGTCATGCTCACCAAGCGGGTCCCGGCCGGCAGCGGCGTGTCGTACGGCCACACCTACCTCACCGAGGCCGACGCCAACCTGGCCGTGGTGCCGCTCGGCTACGCCGACGGGGTGCCCCGGCACGCCTCGAACACCGGCCCGGTGCAGCTCGCGGGCCGGCGGCGGACCGTCTCCGGCCGGATCTGCATGGACCAGTTCGTGGTCGACTGCGGCGACGACCCGGTGGCCGCCGGCGACGTGGTGACCCTGTTCGGCCCCGGCACCGACGGCGAGCCCACCGCCGACGACTGGGCCGCCGCGGCCGGCACCATCAACTACGAGATCGTCACCCGGTTCGGCGGGGTCCGGGTGCCCCGCGTCTACGACGGCGAGCGGCCGTGACCGGGGTGGCGGCGTGACCAGGTTCCGCATCCCCCGGCCGCGCACCGCCGCCGGCCGGGTCGCCGGCGTGCTCGGGGCCGCCGTCGGCGTGGCCGCCGCCGGGCTCGCGGCGGGCGTGGTGAGCGAACGCGCCCTGGTCCGCCGGCTCAAGACCGACCCCACCGATCCGTACGCCGACGAGGTCTTCGGCGCGCAGCCGTACGACGAGGCGTTGCGGCTGGAGTTGGCCGACGGCACCGACATCCACGTCGAGGTGGTCGAGCCGACCCGCCCCGTCGCCGGGCACCCGACGGTGGTGCTGGTGCACGGCTTCTGCCTGGACATGGGCACCTTCCACTTCCAGCGCAAGCTGCTCGCCGAGCGCGGCGAGCACCGCATCGTCGCGTACGACCAGCCGGGCCACGGCCGGTCGGGGCGGCTGGAGACCGGCGAGTACGACCTCACCGCGCTCGGCCGCACGCTGCGCCGGGTGATCGACCGGACCGCCCCGGAGGGCCCACTGGTGCTGGTCGGCCACTCGATGGGCGGAATGACCATCATGGCGTTCGCCGAGCTGTACCCGGAGCTGTTCGGCGACCGGGTGGTCGGCACGGTGCTGATGGCCACCTCCGGCGGGCTGCTGGCCGAGACGAAGCTGGTGGCCCCGGCCCTGCTCGGGCGGGTCAGCTCGCCGGTGCTCTACATGATGAACAACGCCACCCGGTACGGCGGCACGGCCATCGACAAGGCCCGCAGGTCGGCCTCGAACATCGCCTGGCTGCTCACCCGCCAGTACGGCTTCGGCACCCCGAAGCCGAGCCCGGCCCTGGTGTCGTACGTCGAGCAGATGAACTCCCGGACCTCCGCCGACACGGTCACCCGCTACCTGCGCACCCTGGCCACCCACTCCCGGTACCCGGCGCTGGCGGCGTTGGCCGGCACCCCGGTGCTGGTGGTGGTCGGCGACAAGGACATGATCACGCCCGTGACGCACTCGGAGGAGATCGTCCGGCGGCTTCCGCACGCCGAGTTTCTCAAGATCCACGACAGCGGGCACGTGGTGATGCTGGAGCACGCCGACGAGGTCGACGCGGCCCTGGAACACTTCCTGGCGGCGCTGTGAGCGCCACCGGGGACGGCCGTGCCGTCGGGCGTCCTTCGCGCCCTCGGGGTGGCGCGGTGAGCGTCGTCGTGCCGTCGGTGGTGGCGCGGTGAGCGTCGTCGTCACGTTGTCGACGGTCGAGGACACCCACGCGTTCGGCCGGCGGCTGGCCGGGGTGCTGCGCGCCGGCGACCTGCTGCTGCTCACCGGCCCGCTCGGTGCCGGCAAGACCGCGCTGACCCAGGGCATCGGGGCGGGTCTCGGGGTACGGGGCGACGTCACCTCACCGACCTTCGTGATCGCCCGGGTGCACCGCCCCGACCCGGCGCGCGGTGGCACGATGGCGCTGGTGCACGCGGACGCGTACCGGCTCGGGGACGCCGCGGATCCGCGCGCGGAGATCGACGACCTCGACCTGGACGCCTCGGTAGACGACTCGGTCACCGTGGTCGAGTGGGGGGAGGGTCTGGTCGAGCAGCTCGTCGACGCCCACCTGCGGGTCCGCATCGACCGGCGCGACGACGACAGCCGGGTGGTCGAGCTGGAGCCGGTCGGCGGCGACTGGCCCGCCCGGCTCGCCACCCTGCCCTGACCCGCCCCGCCCTCACCCCCGCCCTCACCCCCGCCCCGCCCCGCCCCGCCCCGCCCCGCCCCGCCCCGAGATCGTGCAGTTTCCCCGAAAGAGTGGCTATCGTCCGTCGCGAGGCCACTCTTTCCGAGAAACTGCGCTCGCCGCTCGCCGCTCGCCGCTCGCCGCTCGCCGACCGCCGACCGCCGACCATCGATGGGCAGCGACGGGAGGCCGTACTCCCGTGCCGGGGTGTCGGACGGGGCTGGTAGGAAAGGGGCCGACCGACTGCGAAAGGTTGCCGATGCCCAACGACGCCCCCGACCTCGACCTGCTCGCGCTGCTGCCCGACGAGTGGCGCGCCGCGCTCACCCCCCACCTCGACCCGGCCCGCACCGCTGCGCTGGCCGAGTTCGTCGCCGGGGAGTACGCCACCCAGACCGTGTTCCCGCCGGTCGAGGACCTGTTCTCCGCCTATCGCCTGTGCGGGCCGCAGGGGTGTCGGGTGCTGATCCTGGGGCAGGACCCGTACCACAAGGCCGGGCAGGCGCACGGGCTGAGCTTCAGCGTCCGTGAGGGGGTGTCGGTCCCACCGTCGCTGCGCAACGTCTTCAAGGAGTTGGGCGAGGACCTGGGCGTGGCGAAGCCGCGCAGCGGCAACCTCGACGGTTGGGCGGCACAGGGCGTGCTGTTGCTGAACTCGGTGCTGACCGTTCGGCAGGCCACCCCCGGCTCGCACGCCAACAAGGGGTGGGAGGAGTTCACCGACGCCACGATCCGGGCGCTGGACGCCCTCGACCAGCGCGTGGTCTTCCTGCTCTGGGGCGGGTACGCCCGCAAGAAGGCTTCCCTGGTCACCAACCCGCAGCACGTGGTGCTGGAGGCCGGCCACCCCAGCCCGATGAACCCGCGCGGCTTCCTGGGAAGCCGACCGTTCAGTGCGACCAACAAGGCCCTCGCCGACGCCGGCCTGCCGACCATCGACTGGGAGCGGTCCGCCGGCTGAACCGCACCGCACCGGATCGTTCGTCGTCGCAATGGACGAGCGTCCGGCCACGCGTCGGAGCCGATCTGTCCCGGTTCCGGTCGGGATCCGTCCCGGTACCGGTACCGGGACGACTCTTGTGGGCCTCGGCCGGTCGACCTGCCGCCACCATGAGGGCACGTGTGGAGTGACGTGGCGTTCACTGTCCGCTGTAGACTTCCCGGGACCCGGTGACTGCGATCGGAGGCGTCCCATGGCGACGACGGCGACCATCAGCCCCCGACAGTGGCAGACGGCCAGGGGGGCGCTGGAGCAGGCCACCGCCCGGTTCGTCCGGCTGGTCGAGACGGTCGACCGGCCGGACACCATGGTGACCGCGCACTGGTCCGTGGCGGACACTGTCGTCCACCTGGTCTCGGTCGCCTGGTGGTACGCGACCAAACTCGACCCCGATCACCCGCCGCTGCCGATCCCTGGCCTCAGCGCCCAGCTCCCGACCGTCACCGTGGATACCATCGCCGACGTCAACGACCTGATACTGCGGCACCTGACCGACCGGTCGCCCCGGCCGCTGCTGGATCGGTTCCAGGCCGACGTGGACAAGATCCTCCGAATCACCGCCGACCGCCGACCGGACGAACTGCTCAGCTGGTTCGGCGACGCTCGCGCGCCCCTCGCCGGTCTCTTCGGCCACCTGGTCAACGAGCTGCTCGTGCATGGCTGGGACATCGCCCGCGCGACCGGCCGGCCGTGGAAGATGCCCGGCTCGGAGGCCGTGCTCTTCTTCGAGGTCTTCCTGGTCAACGTGCTCCGCGCCGGCTACGGACACCTGCTCGACAACGACGAGCCGCCCCGGGAACGCCCGATCACCGTCGAGTTCCGGTCCGCGTACTGCGCCGACATCACCCTCGTCCTGCACCGGGGGGTGGTGACGGTCGCCGCCCCGGGCACCCCGCCGGACGTCCGGGTCCGGTTCGACCCGGCGGCGCTCAACCTGATGCTGTTCGGCCGGGTCAGCCGGGTCCGCACGGTGCTCGCCGGCAAGCTCGCCCTCCGGGGCCCCCGCCCCTGGCTCCTCTTCCCCTTCCTCCGAGTCCTACGAGCCCCGAGCTGACCCACCCCACCCACACCGGCGAGGGGCGGGCGGCGAGGGCGGCGGGGGGTCGCTGGGGGAAGTGGCGGGGCGGTTAGGGTGGCGTTCGTGCTCGTACTGGTGCTGGACTCCTCGACCCCCGCGGTGACCGCGGCGCTGGTGGAGGTCACCGCCGAGGGCGTGACGGCACGGGCGCAGCGCCGCACCGTCGACGCCCGCGCGCATGGCGAACTGCTCGCGCCGCAGGTCGACGCGGTCCTCGCCGAGGTCGGCGCCCGCCCGGCCGACCTGGCCGCGATCGTGGCAGGGCTGGGCCCCGGCCCGTTCACCGGGCTGCGGGTGGGGCTGGTCACCGCCGCCACCATGGCCCAGGTGCTCGGCGTTCCCGCGTACGGCGTCTGCTCGCTCGACGGGATCGGCCACCCGGCGGCGGCCGGCGAGCCGGTCCTGGCGGCCAGCGACGCCCGCCGCCGGGAGGTCTACTGGGCGGTGTACGACGGCGCGGGCGAGCGGATCGCCGGCCCGGACGTGGACACCCCGGTGGTGGCCGCGCGGCGCGCCCGCGACCTCGGTGTCACCGCCGCCGTCGGCGACGGCGCGCACCGGTACGCCGACGTGTTCGACCTGCCGCTGCGGGCCGAGCCCCGCTACCCGGACCCGATTGTGCTGGCCGCGCTGGCGGCCGAGCGGATCCGCTCCGGCGCCCCCGGTGACCCGCTCACCCCGCTGTACCTGCGCCGCCCCGACGCCGTGGCGGCCACCGCCCGCAAACCGGTCCTGCCGTGAGCGCGAGGAGTGAGCCGGGTTTGCGAGCCCCGCAGTCGCGAGCTGAGGTAGCGCCGTGAGCGCGAGGAGTGAGCCGGGTTTGCGAGCCGAGGTAGCGCCGTGAACCCCGCCGGGGTGCGGCTGGAACCGTTCCGCTGGTGGCACATCGACGACGTGCTGCCGATCGAGGCGGACCTGTTCGGCGCCGAGCAGTGGTCGCCGGCGATGTTCTGGAACGAGCTGGCCAACGGCCACTTCTACCTCGTCGCCACCGACGACGACGGCTACCTGCTCGGCTACGCCGGGTTGGCCGTGGCGGCTCCGGACGAGGCGTGGGTGCAGAACATCGCCGTCCGCCGGGGAGCCCAGCGGCGCGGCGTGGGCCGGGCACTGCTGGACGCGCTGCTCGCCGAGGCGGCCCGCCGGGGTGCGCACAGCACGCTGCTGGAGGTCGCGGCGGACAACGCCCCCGCCCAGCGGCTCTACGCGACGTACGGCTTCGAGCCGATCGGGGTGCGCCGCGGCTACTACCAACCGAGCAACACCGATGCGCTGATAATGCGGCGCGAGCAGGACTGAGGAGACATGGCTGACGAACCGCTGATCCTCGGCATCGAGACGTCCTGCGACGAGACCGGGGTCGGCATCGTACGCGGGCACACCCTGCTCGCCGACGCGCTGGCCTCCAGCGTCGAGGAGCACGCCCGGTTCGGCGGCGTGGTGCCCGAGGTGGCCAGCCGGGCCCACCTGGAGGCCATCGTGCCGACCATGGACCGGGCGCTGCGGGAGGCGGGGGTGACCATCGCCGACATCGACGCCATCGCGGTGACCTCCGGGCCGGGGCTGGCCGGCGCGCTGCTGGTCGGCGTCGCCGCAGCCAAGGGGTACGCGCTGGCGGCCGAGAAGCCCGTGTACGGGGTCAATCACCTCGCCGCGCACGTCGCCGTGGACACCCTCGAACATGGGCCGCTGCCCGAGCCGGCGATCGCCCTGCTGGTCTCCGGCGGGCACTCGTCCCTGCTGCTCGTCGACGACCTGGCCCGGGGGGTGACTCCGCTCGGGGCGACGATCGACGACGCCGCCGGGGAGGCGTTCGACAAGGTGGCCCGGCTGCTCGGCCTGCCGTTCCCCGGCGGGCCGTACATCGACCGGGAGGCCCGGGCGGGCGACGCCGCCGCCATCGGCTTCCCGCGCGGGCTCACCGCCGCGAAGGACCTCGCCGCGCACCGGTACGACTTCTCGTTCTCCGGGTTGAAGACGGCGGTGGCCCGCTGGGTGGAGGCCCGGCAGCGGGCCGGCGAGCCGGTGCCGGTGGCCGACGTGGCCGCGTCGTTCCAGGAGGCGGTCTGCGACGTGCTCACCACGAAGGCGCTGGCCGCCTGCCGGGCCCACGGGATCGACACGCTGGTGATCGGCGGGGGAGTGGCGGCGAACTCCCGGCTGCGGGTGCTCGCGGAGGACCGGGCGGCCAAGCTGGGCATCCGGGTGCGGGTGCCCCGGCCGCAACTGTGCACCGACAACGGGGCGATGGTGGCCGCGCTCGGCTCCCACCTGGTCGCCGCCGGGGTCGCGCCGAGCCGGCTCGACCTGCCGGCCGACTCGGCCCTGCCGCTGACCACGGTGAGCGTGTGACGACTCGACGTGACGGCGAGGGGAACGACGACGTGATCGTACGGATGTGGGAGGCGCGGGCGGAGGCCTACGGCTTCGCCGACCTGATCACCTGGGTTTGCGACACCGCCCTGCCCGAGTTCGAGCACGACCCGCTGCACCTGTCCAGCGAGGTGTTCAGCTCGACCGACCACCGGGTGGTGGTCATCTCGAAATGGCGCAGCAGCCCCCGGCCGCTGCCCGACCCGCCCGCGACGCTGGTCGCCCGCCCGCCGCACTCATGGGACTTCACCCAGGTCGACCGCTGAACCCGGCCGGCTGCCGCCGGTCAGGACAGGCCCAGAACGCTGAGCCGGGGGTGGGGGCCGGCGGCCGGGTCAGCGGGTGAGGGCCATCAGCAGGCCGAGCAGGACCAGGGTGGCGACGGCGACGGCGAAGACGACCAGCAGGTCCCGCCGGCCGTGCTCGGCGGCCGGTTCGGCGGGGGTCGGTTCGACCGGCAGATCCCGGGTCACCGCGGCCAGGTCGTTGAGGGTGCGGGCGGACCAGACCACCCCGACCCGCTCGGAGAACTCGTCCAGGCTGAGCCGGCCCGCCGAGGTGTGCCGTTGCAGCTCGGCGACCACCCGGTGCCGGTCGTCGTCGGAGGCGCGCAGCTCGACGTCCACGGGGGACAGGGTACGCAGCCGCGCCGCCAGGGGCGGGCCGCACCGGGCGGAAAGCCGGTCAGCCGGCGTCGAGCGGGTCGGCGAGCAGCCGCTCGAAGGCCAGCTCGGCCGCGCCGACCAGGGCCGCGTCGGCGCCCAGCTTCGGGGTGCGCAGCCGGACGTGTTCCAGGCAGGCCGACAACCCGATCGAGTTGAGCCGGCTGCGGACCTGGGCCGCCGAGGCCAGGTACAGGTCACGCATGGTGCCGCCGAAGATGACCATCTCCGGGTTGAAGATGTTGACCAGGTTGGCCACGCCGAAGCCGAGCCAGTCGCCGGCCTGGCGGACCGCCGTCTGGGCCCGGGCGTCGCCCCGACCTGCGGCGTCGAAGACGGCCAGCAGCGCGTCCCGGCCCCGGGCGTCGTGCCGGCCGGCGGCCCGCAGCAGGGCGTGCTCGCCGATCTCGGTCTCCCAGCAGCCCCGGGAGCCGCACTCGCAGCGGGTCCCCTCCCGGACCACCACCATGTGGCCGACCTCGCCGCCGTACCCGCCGTGCCCGGTGAGCCGCCGGCCGCCGGCGATGATGCCGGCGCCGACGCCGACGTCCCCGTACAGATAGATGATGTTGTCGCAGCCGGCGGCGACGCCCCGGGCGTGCTCTGCGAAGGCCGCCACGTCGGCCACGTTGCCGACCGTGATCGGCACGTCGATGCCCAGCTCGGCGGCCAGCGCCGCGCCGATCGGCTCGTCCACCCAGCCGGTGGGCGGGCTCAGCCGGACCAGGCCGTCGTCGCGGCGGACCATGCCGCAGACCGCCACCCCGACCCCGACGCAGACCGCGCCGGCCGGCACCGCCGGGAGCATCTCCTTGAGCGCTCCGGCCAGCAGCGGCGCGGCCTCCCCGGCCAGCAGGTTGCGGGGCCGGTCCAGCTCCCGGCGGTCGAGCACCGCGCCGCCCAGGCCGACCCGCGCGGCCCGCAGCCGGTCCACCTCCACGCTGTACGCGTACGCGTACACCCGCTCCGACTCGGGCCGGACGACCAGCGACGGCCGGCCGGCCCGGCCGGTCTCCCGCGGCGTCCCCTCGCTGACCAGGCCGGCGCCGGTCAGGTCGGCGGTCAGCGCGCCGATGGTGCTGCGGTTGAGCCCGAGCACGGTGGTCAGTTCGGCGCGGGTCGTCGCGCCGTGGACGTGCACGTAGCGCAGCAGGGCACCGAGGTTCTGCCGACGGATCTCGTCCTGGCTGGGTCCTGCGCGCATCGCCACCGGCACTCCGTGTCGCACGTCGTCAGTGGGCGCCGGTGGTGGCGGACCGCCGGCGGGACAGCGCGTCCACCCCGGCGGCCAGCATCAGCACCAGCCCGGTGAAGAGGTACTTGAGGCCGGAGCTCAGGTCGAGCAGGCCCATCCCGTTGATGATCACCGCTACCACCGCCCCACCCAGCACCGCGTTGATCATGCGACCCTTGCCGCCGAAGAGGCTGGTGCCGCCGATCACGGCCGCTCCGACCGCGTAGAGCAGCACGTTACTGCCCCCGGTGTTCGGGTCCACCGACCTGTCCCGGCTGGCCGCGATGATGCCGCCGACCGCCGCCATCGCGGAGCAGACGACGAACGCGGAGATCCGGATCCGGTCCACGTTGATGCCGGCGCGGCGGGCGGCCTCCCGGTTGCCGCCCACGGCCAGCAGGTGCCGGCCGTACGCGGTGCGATCGAGCACGAAGGTCCAGAAGACCAGCAGGACGGCGATGAGCGGCACCACGATCGGCATGCCCTTGTTGGAGCTGATCAGCGGGTTGATGCTGCGTTCCTGGTTGAACACGTACACGGCGGGACCGAGGAGCAGCGCCAGTGCCGCGACCCGGCCGGCGACCACGGCGACCGGCTCGGTGACCAGCCCCCGGGCCGTCCGGTCGCGGTGCCGCAGGAGTTGCGTGACGGCGTACCCGGCGACCGCGACCCCCGCCAGCAGCCAGCCGATCGGGGGCGGCACCCACCGGTTCTCGATCGCGATGATCACCTCGTCGTTGATCGCGATGTTGGTGCCCTCCCGCATCAGCAGCAGCACCACGCCCTGGAAGGCCAGGAAGCCGGCCAGGGTCACCACGAAGGACGGGATGCCGACCTTCGCCACCAGGAAGCCGAGCGTCAGGCCGATGAGGACGCCGGTGGCGACGGCGGCGAGCACAGCGACGTACCAGGGGTGGCCCAGGTCGCTGACCACCTTGGCCAGGACGGTGGCGCAGACCCCGCTGGCGACGCCGGCCGACAGGTCGATCTCGCCGAGCAGCAGGACGAAGACCAGGCCCATCGCGATCACGGTGACCGCGGCCCCCTGGGTGAACAGGTTGGCGAAGTTGGCGGCCGAGAAGAAGACCGGCCGGACGATCGCGAACGCCAGGCAGAGCACGACGAGGGCGGTCACGGCTGGCAGCAGGCGCAGGTCGCCGTCGCGCAGCCGGGCGAGGTAGTCCCGGACGTGGCTGCCGACGGAGGGCTCCGGGGCGACGTCCGAGGACCCTTCCCGCTTGACGACGGTGGCGGTCATCGGACGGCTCCCCAGGTGGTGGCGTCGGATCCCGTGCCGAGGGCGCTCGGTTCGGCGTGGCCGAGGGCGCCGGAGCGGCCGGAGGTGATCAGCTCGACCACCTGGGCGTGGGTGATGTCGGTGGTCCGCACCTGGGCGACCAGTTGGCCCAGGTAGAGCGCGGCGATCCGGTCGGAGATGGCGAAGACGTCGTTCATGTTGTGCGAGATGAGCACCACGGCCAGGCCGTTGTCGGCCAGCCGGCGGACCAGCTCCAGCACCTGGGCGGTCTGCGCGACGCCCAGCGCGGCGGTCGGCTCGTCGAGGATGACCAGCCGGCTGTTCCAGAGCACCGCCTTGGCGATGGCGACGGTCTGCCGCTGCCCGCCGGAGAGGCTGGCGACGTGCTGGCGCAGGAACCGCACCGTCCGGATGCCCAGGCTGACCAGGGTCTCGGCGGCCATCTGCTCCATGGCCGACTCGTCCAGGACCAGGCCGTTGCTCCGCTCCCGGCCGAGGAACATGTTCTGCACGATGTCGAGGTTGTCGCAGAGGGCGAGGTCCTGGTAGACGACGTCGATGCCCAGGGCTGCGGCGTCCCGGGGGCTGTTGACGCTCACCGGGCGGCCCTCGAAGAGGAACTCGCCGGAGTCGGTGGGGTGGATGCCGCTGATGCACTTGACCAGGGTTGACTTGCCAGCGCCGTTGTCACCGACCAGCGCGGTCACCTCGCCCTCGTGGACGGACAGGGTGACGTCGCGCAGGACCTGGACGGGGCCGAAGCTCTTGTCGATCCCGCGCAGTTCCAGCAGGGGGGTTGCGGACACAGGGTCTCCTCCGTACAACGGTCGGCGGGCGGGTCAGCTGATCCCGGCGGCGGCGCACCGCTCGGCGTACGGGCCGGCGCAGAGCTTGTCCCGGGCGACGTAGCCGTCGGCCACGACGTCCTTGACGTTCTCCTGGTAGATAGCCTTCGGCTCCAGCAGCACGGCCGGTACGTCCCGGCCGCTCTCCGGGTCCCGGACCGTCTGGCCGGTGTCCCGGCGGACGCCGTTGGCCAGCGAGACGGCCAGCGCGGCGGCGGCGTCCGCCTCCTTCCGGATCGCCTTGTACACGGTCATGCACTGGTCGCCGGCGAGGATGTTGCGCAGGCCCTGCACGTCGGCGTCCTGCCCGGTCACCGGGACCTTGCCGTTGAGCTTGTTCTTCTTCAGCACCGAGACGGCGGCGTTGCCGAGGCCGTCGTTGGCGGCGAGCACCCCGTCGATCCGGCCCTCGGTCCGGGTGAGCATCTGCTCGAAGAGCACCCCGGCCTGCGCGTTGTCCCAGTCCGGCACGGGCTGGTCGGGGCCCCTGACGTACGTCCCGGAGGCGAACTTCGGGCCGAGCACCGAGTCGTAGCCGGCCTTCAGCTCGGTGGCGTTGTTGTCGGTCGGCGAGCCGTTGAGGAACGCCACCACCGGGTTCTCGACGCCCTGGTCGGCCAGGCACCGGCTGAGGCCCTCGCCCTGGAGCCTGCCGACGGCCTCGTTGTCGAAGCTGACGTAGTACTCGGCCGAGCCGCCCAGGGTGAGCCGGTCGTAGTCGATGGTGGCGACGCCCTGCGACCTCGCCCGGTCCAGCACGGCCCTGCCGGTGCCGGAGTCCAGGTTGACGATCATCAGCGCGGTGACGCCGGCGGTGAGCATGCCGTCGGCGATGGTGGAGAAGCTGGACTTGTCGCCCTGCGCGTTCTGGATGATGTAGTCGACCCCGGCGGCCCGGAACGCTTCCTCCAGGTACCTGCGGTCCGCGCCCTCCCACCGGGCGCTGGTCCTGCTGTCCGGCAGGATCACCCCGATCTTCGGCTTTCTGTCGCTGCCGACCGCCGCGCTGCCGGGGCCGCAGGCGGCCGTGCCGCCGGTGGCCAGCACGCCCACGACGGCGAGGGTGAGGAAGCCCTTGCGCATGTGCGGTCCTTTCGGGGGTGGAAGGCGGGACAGCAGTTTGTTGTGTCCGGCAACGTATTTCGTGCCGCAGGTCCGACACAAGGCCGTCGAGTTCTGAAGTCTCGTCGGCCGCAGTAACAATTCGGCAACGCCGACGACACCTGCCGCCGCCCGCCGGGAGCGGGCATCCCGGCCCCTGTGCTGCCCGGACGCGACCCGGACCGCCGGTCCGGCCGGGCCGCTCGCGGTGTGCGGTGGGGAGCGGCGGCCGGCGGTGGCGGTGGGTCAGTGGGCCGCGATCGGGGCCGTGGCGGCGTCGGTGAGGGCGATCAGGTCGGCCGGGGCAAGCTCAACCTGGAGGCCGCGCCGGCCGGCCGAGACGTAGACGGTGTCGTGGGCCAGGGCGGAGGCGTCCAGCACCGTGGGCAGGCGCTTGCGCTGGCCGATCGGGCTGATCCCGCCGCGTACGTAGCCGGTGGCCCGCTCGGCGACCGCCCGGTCCGCCATCGTCGCCCGCTTGCCGCCGAGCGCGGCGGCCAGCGCCTTGAGGTCCAACTCGCCGGTCACCGGCACCACCGCCACGGCGAGCGCGCCGTCGACCTCGGTGACCAGCGACTTGAACACCCGCTCCGGGGGTGCGCCCAGGGCCGCCGCGACGAGCGCGCCGTAGTCCGGCGCGTCCGGCGAGACGTCGTACGGGTGGGTGCTGTGCCGGATCTTCCGCCTGTTCAGCAGCGCCGTCGCCGGAGTGCCCTGTCCCGCCATGTCCGACAAGCTAACCCGGCGTCGCCCGGCGGGCCACCGGAAACGGCGGATCAGCGCGGCGGCAGGACCGGCCCGCACCGGGGGGCCGCCCGCCGACCGGGGCGGCGGTGGCCCAGCCCTCCGGCCGGCACGACAGCACGGTGGGTGCGCTGGCGACCCGGGTCAGCCCACCGGCCGGCACAGCAGCACGGTGGGCGCGCCGGCGACCCGGGTCAGCACCAGGCTCGCCGCCTCCGGGCCGGCCAGCCGCAGGTCCCGCCGCAGCTTCTCCGGCTCCAGCGCCGAGCCGCGCTTGAGGATCTCGACCCGGCCCACCCGGCGCTCGCGCAGCAGGGCGCGCAGCCGCTTCAGCGAGAACGGCAGCACGTCGGTGATCTCCAGGCAGCGGGCGAACGGCGTCGCGCCCGGCGCGTCGGCGTACAGGTAGGCGATGCTCGGGTCGGCGAGCGTGGCGTCGATGGCGTCGGCCAGCTCCGCGACCAGGTGGGCGCGGACCACCGCCGGGTCGGGGTCGTGGACGTACCGGCGGACCGGGCCGACCGTGGCCTCGACCGCGCCGGAGCCGGTGAGCTGGTGGTGGGCGACCGGCGCGGCGGCGGCGGTGGGGGCTGGCTCCCGCAGCAGGGTGGCGCGGCGGGGGACCTCGGCGAGCCGGCCGCACCACAGGGCGGCCTCGACCAGGTCGCCGGCCACGCTCACCCACTCGGCCTCGGCTCCGGCCGGGATCAGCGCGTGGTCGAGGCCGGGGGCCACCTTGACCACGGTGTTCGGCACCCGCTCGGCCAGGCCGGTGACGAAGTCCCACGGCGGCGAGTAGGCGTTCGGGTCGAAGATCCGCCGCCCGGTGCCGGCCCTGCGCCGTGCCGGGTCGCAGAAGACCGCGTCGACCCGGTCCACGTCGAACGCCGTGGCGTCGCCGCACTCCACGGTGAACGCGTCGGCCAGCCCGGCGGCCTCGGCGTTCGCGGCGGCCATCGCGGCGGTCACCGGGTCGGCCTCCACCCCGTACACCCGGATGCCGGCGCGGGCGGCGGCGAGCGCGTCGGCCCCGAGGCCGCAGCCCAGGTCGGCGAGGGTGCGCACCCCGGCCGCGCGCAGCCGCGCGGCCCGCCGGTCGGCGACCACCCGGCGGGTGGCCTGCTCCAGCCCGGGGCGGGTGAGGAACATGCCGGCGGCCTCCGGCCCGAACTTGCCGACCGCCCGGCGGCGCAGCTCCGCCTGGGTCAGCGCCGCCGCCGCGAGCCCGGCCGGGATTCCGGCAGAGCGGAGCGCGCCCGCCGCGGCCAGCGGGTCGCCGCCGGCCCTCTCGGTCGCCGCGTCGAGCGCGGCCGACCCCTCGGGGGTACGCAGGGCGGCGAACTGGTCGAGATCCACCCGCCCATTGTCCCGGCCCCGGCCGGGCTGGTCGGTTGCGGGCCGTCAAGGGCCCGTCCCGACTGGCGGGCCCGGCGTCGCTGGGCCCGCAGGAACGTCAGCGTCGGAATCCGGGCCCCTCCAACGGCCTCCGATGGTGGCCACCGACGGTAGGGAGTCGAACACGGTGTGGCGAGGCGTCGTCGGCGTGTCGCGGTTACGAGTGGCGAAACTGTGGCGACACGACGGGTGGCGCGCTGGCACTCTCCTTGACGGAGTGCTAGCCACGGCCTAACCTGCGATTAGCACTCTCCCATCGAGGGTGCCAGCTTCCGGGCCCGTGCCCGGGCGCTGAACGCCAGGCGGACCGGCACCCGCGACGACGGCCCCGCCCGGTGGCATGTGGCAGATTGACGCTGGTCGGCCCCGTCGGCCAGCAACGAAACCAATACCCCAGGAGGGTATGCCCGTGACTACCGCGACCAAGGTTGCGATCAAGCCGCTCGAGGACCGGATCCTGGTCCAGGCGAACGAGGCTGAGACCACCACGGCGTCGGGCATCGTGATCCCCGACACCGCCAAGGAGAAGCCGCAGGAGGGCACTGTCCTCGCTGTCGGCCCGGGCCGGATCGACGACAAGGGCAACCGGATCCCGGTTGACGTCGCCGTCGGCGACACCGTCATCTACTCGAAGTACGGCGGCACCGAGATCAAGTACGCCGGCGAGGAGTACCTGGTGCTCTCCGCCCGCGACGTTCTCGCGGTCATCGAGAAGTAGGCAACCGATCAGTGTCACTGCCCCGGTCCGGTTCGCCGGGCCGGGGCAGTGACGCCTCGAAGGGACATTAATGGCGAAGATCCTCAGCTTCTCGGATGACGCCCGACACCTGCTGGAACACGGTGTCAACGCCCTCGCGGACGTGGTCAAGGTCACTCTCGGCCCGCGCGGGCGCAACGTCGTCCTGGACAAGAAGTTCGGTGTGCCCACGATCACCAACGACGGCGTGACCATCGCCAAGGAGATCGAGCTCACCAACCCGTACGAGAACCTCGGCGCGCAGTTGGTCAAGGAGGTGGCGACCAAGACCAACGACGTCGCCGGCGACGGGACCACCACCGCGACCGTGCTGGCCCAGGCGATGGTCCGCGAGGGCCTGCGCAACGTGACCGCCGGCACCAACCCGGCCGGCCTCAAGCGCGGCATCGACCTGGCCGCCAACAAGATCTCCGAGGCCCTGCTCGAACGGGCCGTCGAGGTCGCCAGCAAGGAGTCGATCGCGCACGTGGCGACGATCTCCGCGCAGGACGCCACGATCGGCGAGCTGATCGCCGAGGCGATGGAGCGGGTCGGCCGCGACGGTGTCATCACCGTCGAGGAGGGTTCCACCCTCGCCACCGAGCTGGACGTGACCGAGGGCCTCCAGTTCGACAAGGGCTTCATCTCGCCGAACTTCGTCACCGACGTGGAGGGGCAGGAGGCGGTCCTGGAGGACCCGTACATCCTGATCACCACGCAGAAGATCTCGGCGATCGAGGAGCTGCTGCCGCTGCTGGAGAAGGTCCTCCAGAACAGCAAGCCGCTGCTGATCATCGCCGAGGACGTCGAGGGCCAGGCCCTGTCCACCCTGGTGGTCAACTCGATCCGCAAGACCCTCAAGGTCTGCGCGGTGAAGGCCCCCGGCTTCGGCGACCGCCGCAAGGCGATGCTCCAGGACATGGCGATCCTCACCGGCGCCGAGCTGGTCGCCCCGGAGCTGGGCTACAAGCTGGACCAGGTCGGCCTGGAGGTGCTCGGCACCGCCCGGCGCGTCGTGGTCGACAAGGAGAACACCACCGTCGTCGACGGTGGCGGGCAGTCCAGCGAGGTCGCCGACCGGGTCGCCCAGATCCGCAAGGAGATCGAGGCCTCGGACTCCGAGTGGGACCGGGAGAAGCTGGCGGAGCGGCTGGCGAAGCTCTCCGGCGGCATCGCGGTCATCAAGGTGGGCGCGGCGACCGAGGTCGAGATGAAGGAGCGCAAGCACCGCATCGAGGACGCCATCGCCGCGACCAAGGCCGCCGTCGAGGAGGGCACGGTGCCCGGTGGTGGCGCCGCCCTGGCGCAGATCCGGTCGGTTCTCGACGACGACCTCGGCCTGACCGGCGAGGAGAAGATCGGCGTCTCGATCGTGCGCAAGGCGCTGGTCGAGCCGCTGCGCTGGATCGCGCAGAACGCCGGCCACGACGGCTACGTCGTGGTGCAGAAGGTCGTCGACCAGGCGTGGGGCAACGGCCTCAACGCCGCCACCGGCGAGTACGTCGACATGGCGAAGGCCGGCATCATCGACCCGGTGAAGGTGACCCGCAGCGCGGTCTCCAACGCCGCTTCGATCGCCGGCCTGCTGCTCACCACCGAGAGCCTGGTGGTGGAGAAGCCGGAGAAGGCCGAGCCGGCCGCCGGGGGCCACGGCCACTCGCACGGCCACGGCCACCAGCACGGCCCGGGTTTCTGACCGACGCCGTACGACACCGCGCAGGGCACGCCTTCACCCGACGGCGTGCCCTGCCGCCCTTCCTGCCCCCTGAGGTGGCGGGCGCGCGCCGGCAGGCCCGTCACCCGATGGTGGGCGTGTCGAAGGGCGGCGGCGGGCCGAGGTAAGCGACCTCCGGCGCCAGCAGCACCGCCCACGCGGGCCGGAACGCCGGTGCCCGGCGGTCCAGCTCCGGCTGGAGGTGGCTGCGCCAGGGCCCGTGCCCGTCGTCGGTCAGCCAACCGGGCCACGAGTCGTAGCGCCGTTCGAGGGTGAAGCCGCCGGCGGTCGTCTCCAGCCGTAGGAAGATCCACTGCCCGTGCGCCGAATCGGCCTCGGCCGCCCGGAGCCGGCGGACCAGGTCACCGGCCTGGCGGAAGGCCGCCCACCCGTCCTCGCCCGGACGGTTGGCCGGGGGAGCCTCGCCCGGGTGCTGGCTGAGCGCGGTGTCGGTGACCTGTATGAACAGCGAGCAGCGGCCGTCGCCGGCCGGGGCCCGGCCGCGTGCCCAGTCGACGAGCTCGGTCAGCTCGGGGGTGGGTGCCGGGGCCGGGCGGGGCGCCTCCGTGGCCCGCCGCATCGCCGTCCAGACCAGCCGGTCGTGCTGGTCGTCGCTGAGCACCCGGACCCGCCGGGGCGGGGCCCCTGCCGCCGCCACCACCGCCGGTGGTCGCTCGCCCGGGGTCAGCCCGGCCCGGGCCGCCATCGCCAGGCCGGCGGGCACGTCGACCGGGCCGGGCCGGAGCCGGCCGAGCAGCCCGTCCAGCGCGCCCGCGTCGAGGGCGCGGTCGGCAGCGGCGTCGAGCAGCCGGCCGGCGGCCTCCGCCACCTCGGCCTGCTCCGTCGCCTCGTCAGCAGGCTGGTATCCGCCCCACTCGAAGACCACCTCGCCCAGCTCCCGCCGGGCCCGGTCGTCGTCGAGCACCGCCCCGGCGGTGGCCCGCAGCCCGTCGGGCAGCAGCGGCTCCGGGTACGGCACCCGGGACCAGCCGCCGTCGTACCAGTAGGCGTAGCCGAGCTGGTCGCCCTCGGCATGCCGGATCAGCTCCGGCCAGGGCAGCCAGGCGGGGGCCCCGGCGAGCAGGTCGAGCGGCGGGCTGACGTTGACGGTGTCGCTGTACTCGTGGTCGTAGCCGAAGAGCACCGCCCGGCCGCCCTCGACACGCACCAGCCGCGCCCAGTTGCCCCCGTGGTCGTCGTGGTGGGCGCCGTCCGCGTCGTACCAGTAGACGTCGTCGTGGCCGAGGGTGGCGAGCGCCGAGGCGAGCGCGCCCCACCGGGCCCAGAGCGTGTCCGGATCCGCGATGTCGATCAGCATCCGAGGATCCTGGCAGAACGGTGGGACATCCGCCTGGCCGGGACGTGACACGACGCCGCGCCCCGGGCGGCCGGGGCGCGGCGTCGGCGTGCGGTGGGCGCGGTCGTCAGGCGACGCTGCGCTGGGCGGACATCGCGGACTTGTGCGGGCGGCCGAGGCGGGACTCCAGGCGGGCCACGTCGACGCGGCTGTGCCGGCGGTCGGCCAGGTCCTCCCAGCCGACCGCGAGCAGCCGCAGCCGCTCCGCCTCGCTGAAGCCGCCCCAGACGCCGTACGGCTCACGGACGGACAGCGCGTGCGCGGCGCACTCGGCGCGTACGGGGCAGGCCCGGCAGACCGCCTTGGCGCCGGACTCGCGGCGCAGGCGGGAGGAGCCGCGCTCCCCGTCCGGGTGGAAGAACTGGGCGCTGTCGCGGCCCCGGCAGGCACCGAGCCGCTGCCAGTCCCAGAGGTCGACGATGGGTCCGGGCAGCCTGCGTACGTTCGACATCAGCACCCCTCCTCCCGCGGCACCGCGGAGACTCTCAGTTGACCGGATGTCCGGGCGGCGGCCGCGCTGGCGCACCGATTTCCGGCTCGGGCTTCCGGTACCCCGGCTCGCGCGGGCTCACACTTCTGTGATCGAAAACCTCGGACATTGCGCGGCTTATGCCCTATCTGTCGGAAAAGTTCGGAGGATTGCTGGGAACACCCACCCGACCACACCCCGCCGTGGTCTGCTTCGGGTCGGAGAGGAGACCACACAGTGCGTACTGTTCTCGTGTGCGTTCGGACACCGCTCGCCGCGCAGCAACTGAACTCCGCGGCAGCCCGGCTCGGACTGTCCGCCGCCGTCCGTACCGCCGTCTCTGATCCCGAGGTGATGCTGCGGCTGGCGGAGGGGCCGCCCGACGTGGTGCTCGCCGACACGGCGCTCACCCGGCCGGACAGCGCCGGCTTCGTGCGTCGGGTGCTGGCCCGCGCCCCGCACGCCGCGGTGCTGCTGCTCGGGGCCGAGGAGTCCGACGCGGCCGCGGCCAGCATCGGCGCCGGGGCCCGGGGGCTGATCCAGGGCACCGACCACGACCTGACCAGCGCGGTGGCCAAGGCCCTGCTGCTGCTCTCCGCGCCGGGCCGGGCGACCCGGCACCGGGTGGCCGACCCGGCGCGGGACGCCGCGGCCGTCGGCGGCCAGAAGCGCCCCACCCCGGCCGGTCGCGCCCCCAACAATCCCGGCTCGGCCTGGCCGGCGACCCAGGAGGGGCCGGGCGGCCTGCCGTCGATGGTGCCCGTGCAGCGGGGCGACGACGAGCCGGAGCCGACCGGCGGCGAGACCGAGGAGCCGGCAAACCCACGGCGGGCCGCCCCGGCCCGGGGGAGCCGGGGGGCGGTCGGCCTGACCGAACGGGAGCTCCAGGTGCTGCTCGGGATGGCCGAGGGCAAGAGCAACGCCGAGATCGGCCGGGAGTTGTTCGTCTCGGAGGACACCGTCAAGACACACGCCCGCCGGCTGTTCCGCAAGCTCGGCGCCCGCGACCGCGCGCACGCGGTGGCCGCCGGCTTCCGCGCCGGCCTGGTCGCCTGAGCGCGCCGTCGGGCCCGCTGCCCGGCCGGGTCCGGTCTCGCAGATCACGCCTGGTTCGACGCCGTGCTGTCCGGACAAGCGCCGCGAGCCTCTACCCGTACGTCAGCAACGCGCAGGACCCGCGGGGTAGCTCAGTTGCCCGGCTCGGTGTCGTCCTCGGTGCCCTCGGTCAGGGTGTCGTGCACACCGTCGGCGTAGCCGCGCGCGTAGTCCCAGGTGACGTAGTGGTCCGGGTCCGGGTCGTAGGCCGGCTCGTGCACCCGGGGCCGGCCGGAGCTGAGCAGGTGACGCAGGTTGCCCCGGAGCAGGTCCCAGTCGAAGTAGTGCGGCTCCCGGCAGTCCTCGCACTCGATCACCAGCCCGCGCACCCCGACGGGGGCCAGCAGGGCCTGGTAGATCTCCAGGTCGGCGAGGTCCTCGAGCACGTCCTGCCGCTCGACCTCGGTCAGCGGGTCGAGTGCGGCGTCGCCGTCCGGGTCGTGCAGTTCCGCCGCCGGATCGGCCGGGTCGCCGTTGAACGGGTCGATGGGCTCGTCGTGCACCCCCTCACCGTAGACCCCGCGACCACGTGCCGCCCGCCCCCGTCCGCCTGGTCACCCGGCGTCGGGGCTGACGGGGGCGGCCGTCACGCAGCGTCGACGAACGGGCCGGCTCCGGCGGGGTCGGCCCGGGCCGATGGGTACGATGGCACCGACGCGTCATCACCCGGCGTGCGCTGGATGCCCGCGCGCGCCGCCTCGCTGAAGCCCCGCCCGACCAGCTCAGGAGAGCCTTTCGTGGACAATTCGCCCAGCATCGATCTTCCGGCCGGCGCCGACCGCGGCGAGCTGGGCGGCCATCTGCCGGAGCTGCCCGCCGGCTCGGCCCGGGTGGTCCCACTCGGCCTCACCTTCGACGACGTGCTGCTCCAGCCCGGCGAGTCGGACGTGGTGCCCAGCCGGGTCAACACCCGCACCCGGCTGACCCGAAACGTCGAGCTGACCATTCCGCTGCTGTCCAGCGCGATGGACACCGTCACCGAGGCGCGGATGGCCATCGCGATGGCCCGCCAGGGCGGCATCGGCGTGCTGCACCGCAACCTCTCCCTGGAGGACCAGGCGCTCCAGGTCGACCTGGTCAAGCGCTCCGAGTCCGGCATGATCACCAATCCGGTGACCGCCAGCCCGCAGGACACCCTGCGCGACGTCGACGCGCTCTGCGGCCGGTACCGGATCTCGGGCGTTCCCGTGGTCGACGGCGACGGTCAGCTCGTCGGCATCGTCACCAACCGGGACATGCGCTTCGTCTCCGAGCCGGCCACCCCGGTCCACGAGATCATGACCCGCCCGCCGCTGGTCACCGCGCCCGTCGGGGTGAGCAAGGACGAGGCGCTGGCGCTGCTGCGCCAGCACAAGGTCGAGAAGCTGCCGATCGTCGACGACTCGGGCCGGCTGCGCGGGCTGATCACCGTCAAGGACTTCACCAAGAGCGAGCAGTACCCGAACGCCACCAAGGACGACGCCGGCCGGCTCCGGGTGGCCGCCGCCATCGGCGTGGGCGAGGACGCCTACAAGCGGGCCCGCGCCCTGGTCGACGCGGGCGTGGACGTGCTGATCGTGGACACCGCGCACGGCCACCAGCGGGCGGTGCTGGACATGGTGCGCCAGCTCAAGAAGGACGTCAGGATCGACATCGTCGGTGGAAACGTGGCCACGTACGCCGGGGCGAAGGCCCTGGTCGACGCCGGCGCCGACGGCGTGAAGGTCGGGGTGGGGCCGGGCGCGATCTGCACCACCCGGATCGTGGCCGGCGTCGGCGTCCCGCAGATCACCGCGATCATGGAGGCGGCCCGGGCCGCCCGCCCGGCCGGCGTCCCGGTGATCGGCGACGGCGGCATCCAGTACTCCGGCGACATCGCCAAGGCGCTGGTGGCCGGCGCCGACACGGTGATGCTCGGCAGCCTGCTGGCCGGCTGCGAGGAGAGCCCCGGCGAGCTGATCTTCATCAACGGCAAGCAGTACAAGGCGTACCGGGGGATGGGCTCGCTCGGCGCGATGCAGTCCCGGGGTCAGGCCAAGTCGTACAGCAAGGACCGCTACTTCCAGCAGGACGTGCTCGCCGAGGACAAACTGGTCCCGGAGGGCGTGGAGGGTCAGGTGCCCTACCGGGGCCTGCTCTCCGCCGTCGCCCACCAGCTCACCGGCGGGCTGCGCGCCGCCATGGGGTACGTCGGCGCGGAGAGCATCCCCGAGCTGCACCGGCGCGGCCAGCTCATCCGGATCACCGCGGCCGGGCTCAAGGAGAGCCACCCGCACGACATCCAGATGACCGTCGAGGCGCCGAACTACCACTCCCGCTGACCCCATCCCCTCAAGACACCTGGAGCCCCCATGCGTGATGTGGTCGAGATCGGCCAGGGGAAGACCGCGCAGCGCGGTTACCACCTGGACGACATCGCCATCGTGCCGAGCCGCCGCACCCGGGACGTCGACGACGTCTCCACGGCCTGGCAGCTCGACGCGTACCAGTTCGGCATCCCGTGCGTGGGGCATCCCTCGGACGCGACGATGAGCCCGCAGTCGGCCGTGCGGCTCGGCCAGCTCGGCGGGCTCGGCGTGCTCAACGTCGAGGGCCTGTGGACCCGGTACGAGAACCCGACCAAGATCCTTGAGGAGCTGGCCGGCCTCGGCGAGGACGCCCGCGCCACCAAGCGGCTCCAGGAGGTGTACGCCGAGCCGATCCGCCCGGACCTGATCGCCGAGCGGGTCCGCGAGCTGCGGGCCGGCGGCGGCACCGTGGCGGTCCGGGTCTCCCCGCAGCACACCCTGGCGCTGGCCCCGGTGATCCTCGACGCGGGCGTGGACATCCTGGTGATCCAGGGGACCATCGTGTCGGCCGAGCACGTCTCCACCACCGACGAGCCGTTGAACCTCAAGGAGTTCATCGCCGACCTCGACCTCCCGGTCATCGTTGGCGGCTGCACCGACTACAAGACCGCGCTGCACCTCATGCGCACCGGCGCGGCGGGCGTGATCGTCGGCATCGGCGGCGACGACTGGTCGACCACCGAGTCGGTGCTCGGCATCCGGGTGCCGATGGCCACCGCGATCGCCGACGCCGCCGCGGCCCGCCGCGACTACCTGGACGAGACCGGCGGCCGGTACGTGCACCTGATCGCCGACGGCGACATCCAGACCTCCGGCGACATCGCCAAGGCGCTGGGCTGCGGCGCGGACGCGGTGATGCTCGGCGAGCCACTGACGCTGTGCGAGGAGGCCCCGGCCGGCGGCGCGTGGTGGCACTCGGCGGCCAGCCACCCGTCGCTGCCGCGCGGGGCGTTCGAGGTGGCCGGCGAGCCGCTCGGCGAGATGGAGCGACTGCTGTTCGGCCCGGCCGACGAACCGGACGGCCAGCTCAACCTGTTCGGCGGCCTACGCCGGGCGATGGCCAAGTGCGGCTACCGCGACCTCAAGGAATTCCAAAAGGTAGGCCTAGTCCTAGACCGCTGACCCACCCCCACCCCACCCCGGGACCCCCCCGGCCGCACATTCACGGAAAGAGTGGTTATTCCCGCCGGAATAACCACTCTTTCCGTGTATTAGGCGGGGGTGGGGACGGGAGGGGCGGGGGAGTTTGGGAGGGTATGGGGTGGTTGGGGTGGGTAGGGGTTTCTGAGTGTGGCGAGGTATGAGTGATGGTTCGAGTGGGAGGGCGGCCGGTTCGGGGAGTTGCCACATGCAGCAGTGGCGCTCGGCCGAGGTCGGGGGGCGTCCGTACCGGGTGGGCGGGGCGTTCTCTGCTGGCCGGGGGCTCGTCGTGGCCGGGCTCGCCGGCTGCACCGGGGCGCCCCCGGATCCCGATCGCCCCCGCCCCGGCCCGGTCGACGTCGGCGACCCGTACGTCCCCGGCCACGGCAACGGCGGCTACGACGTGGCCGCGTACCGGCTGCGGGTCCGCTACGACCCTGCCGACGACCGGCTCACCGGCCACGCCACGGTCACCGCCACTGCGGACGCCGTCCTGTCCCGGTTCAACCTGGACCTCGCCGGCCTGACCGTCACCGCGGTCCGCGTCAACGGGGCTCCCGCCGGGCACGACCGGGACGGGCGCGAGCTGGTGGTCACCCCGGCGCGCGGCCTGGCGAGGGGCGCCCGGTTCGCCGTCGACGTGGAGTACACCGGGGTGCCCACGCCGGTCGAGAGCGAGCTGGGCGTCGGCGGCTTCCTGGCCACCCCGGACGGCGCGGTGGCCCTCGGCCAGCCCGATTCGGCGGCCACCTGGTTCCCGGTCAACGACCACCCGTCCGACAAGGCGACCTACGACGTCGAGGTGACCGTGCCGGACGGGCTCGCCGCGCTGAGCAACGGGACGCCGGTGGGGCGGAGCAGCAGCGGCGGCTGGACCACCTGGCGCTGGGCCGAGCGGGCGCCGATGGCCAGCTACCTGTGCACGCTGGTGATCGGCGACTACCGGGTGACCACGGGCACCCACGCCGGCAAGCCGATGGTCACCGCCGTCGCGGCGGGCCTGCCGGCGGACGGTCCGGCCGCCGCCTCGATCGCCCGCACCGGGGAGATCGCCGACTTCCTGGCCGACCGCTTCGGGCCGTACCCGTTCGACTCGTACGGCGGGATCGCGCTCGCCGACGGGCGGATCTCGTACGCGCTGGAGACCCAGTCCCGCCCGGTCTACGGGCCGGGGTTCTTCCTCGCCGGCGGCCCGATCACCGAGGTGGTCGCACACGAGCTGGCCCACCAGTGGTTCGGCGACAGCGTCTCGCTGGACCGGTGGGGCGACATCTGGCTCAACGAGGGCTTCGCGACGTACGCCGAGTGGCTCTGGACGGAGCACGGCGGCGGCCGGACCGCGCAGCGCACCTTCGAGCTGCGTCACGCCGCGACCGACTGGACGCGGCCGTCGGTCAACCCGGGCCGGGCGGACATGTTCGGCGCCGCCGTCTACCAGCGGGGCGCGCTCGCGGTGCACGCGCTGCGGCGTACCGTCGGCGACGAGGTGTTCTTCCGGACCCTGCGCACCTGGACCGCCGAGCGGCGCGGCGGCAACGCCACCACCGCGGACTTCGTCACCCTCGCCGAGCGGGTCTCCGGCCGGCGGCTCGGCGCGTTCTTCGACGCCTGGCTCGTCGGCGGCACCGCTCCCGCCCTGCGCTGATCCCACCCCCTGCCCTGATCCCACCCGGCGTGACCACACCGTGGCCGGCGGTCGGTAGGCTGCCGCGGGCGGAGCGGCCGGCCGGGGTCGGGCGGTCACGGGGACCTCCGCCGGGAGGGACGACGTGATGACGCTGACCCTGCGGGGCCTGCGCCCCGGCACCGGGCTGCTGCTGGCCGTTGCGCTCGGGCTGGCCGCCTGCTCCTCGACGCCGACCGAGCCGTCCGCGCCGGAGGCAGCCGCGTCGGCGACCTCGGCCCGGCAGTTCAGGCCCGGCGCGGCCGGGGTGGGCGACGACTACTTCCCCCGGTACGGCAACGCCGGGTACGACGTGACGCGGTACACCGTGCGGGTCCGCTACGACCCGGCGAAGGACCGGCTGACCGGCACCACCGTCGTGCAGGCCACGGCCACCGCCGACCTGTCCTCGTTCAACCTGGACCTGGCCGGGCTGACCGTGCGGAAGGTGACCGTGGACGGCGTCCCCGCCCGGCACGCCCGCACCGGCGACGAGCTGGTGGTCACCCCCGCCGTCGGGCTGACCTCCGGCAACGGCTTCACCGCCGAGATCGGCTACGACGGCGAGCCGAAGCTGCTGCGCAACGAGGCCCTCGGCGAGGGCGGGTTCCGGGCCACCTCCGACGGCGCGGTGGCCCTCGGCCAGCCCGAGTCGGCGAGCACCTGGTACCCGGTCAACGACCACCCCTTGGACAAGGCCGCGTACGACTTCGAGATCACCGTGCCGGAGGGGCTGACCGCGGTCAGCAACGGGGTGCCGCTGGGGAAGACCACCCGGGCCGGCTGGACCACCTGGAAGTGGGCAGAGCGCTCGCCCATGGCCAGCTACCTGAGCACCCTGGCGATCGGCGAGTTCCGGGTGACCCGCGCCGAGCACAAGGGACGGCCGGTGTTCAGCGCGGTCACCACGAAGCTGCCGAAGGGGGCCGCGGACGCGTCGATCGCCCGCACCGTCGAGGTGGCCGACTACCTGGAGGGCGTCTTCGGGCCGTACCCGTTCGGCGCGTACGGCGGGGTGGTCGTCTCGGAGCCGGGCATCGGGTACGCGCTGGAGACGCAGAGCCGGCCGGTCTACTCGGCCAACTTCTTCCGCGGGGGCGAGAACACCGGGGTGGTCGCGCACGAGCTGGCCCACCAGTGGTTCGGCAACAGTGTGGCGCTGGCCAGGTGGCAGGACATCTGGCTCAACGAGGGGCTCGCCACGTACGCGGAGTGGCTGTGGGAGGAGCACCGCGGCGGGCGGACGGCGCGGCAGTCGTTCGACGCGGCGTACCTCGGCGCGTCCGGTCAGGTCTGGCGGACCCCGCCGGGGAAGCCGGGGGCGGCGAACCTGTTCAGCGAGTCGGTGTACCAGCGCGGTGGGATGACCGTGCACGCGCTGCGCGTCGCCGTCGGCGACCGGGCGTTCTTCGCGCTGCTGAAGACCTGGGCGGCGGACAAGCGCGACGGCAACGCCACCACCGCGGAGTTCGTCGCCCTCGCCGAGCAGGTCTCCGGCAAGCAGCTCGACACGCTCTTCGACGCGTGGCTCTACGGCACCGAGCGGCCGGAGAGGCCGGGGCCGACGCGCTGACCCGGGTCGCCCGCGCGGCGACCCGGTGGACCGGCCGCCCCGGCGTCGGTCACTTCTTCACGATCAGCTCGGGGTGGGCGGCCAGGTACTGCTCGGCGCGGCCCGCCTTCAGCTCGGTGAGGAACTTCCGGCCGACCGGCTTGAGCTGCTCGCCGCGGTAGGCGCTGCCCTTGCCCACCCCCTCGCCGGGCAGGCTGACCAGGACGAGGCGGTCGGCGGGCAGCCCGCCGAGGGCGTACGCGAGGTCGACGATCCTCGGCCCGCCCGCGTAGATCAGGGTGTCGCCGAGCGCGCCGAGGACCTGCTCGACCCGGTCCGGCTGCCGGGCCAGGTCCTCGCCCTGGATCTTGCGGACCAGCGCCCGAATCAGCTGCTGCTGGTGGCGCTGCCGGGCGTAGTCCCCGCCGTCCAGGCCGTAGCGCTGCCGGGAGTAGTCCAGCGCCTGCCAGCCGTTCAGGTGCCGTTCGCCCTTCTCGTAGACCATCTGCGGGCCGACGTAGCCGCCGCCGCCCGGCGCCGGCTCGCGGTGCCGGCCGTCGGGCCGCCGGTGCAGCGAGACGGTGCGCTGGTCGATGTAGACGTCGATGCCGCCGACGGCGTTCACCAGCTTCTCGAAGCCCTGGAAGGTGACCACCGCCCCGGCGTCGAAGCGCAGCCCGGTGTACCCGCTGACCGTGCTGCGCAGCAGCTCGTACCCCTGGGTCGCGCTCGGCTCCTTCGGCTTGCCGGGCACCCGGCTGCCGTAGCTCATCGCGTGGGTGAGCTTGGTCTTTCCCCCCTTGTATCCGGCCTTCGGGAAGGCGGGGATGTCGACCAGCAGGTCGCGGGGGAGCGAGAAGACGTACGCCCGGTCCAGCTCCTTCGTCACGTGCGCCACCAGCACGGCGTCGCCGTGCGGCTCCCAGCCGGGCACGCTGACCCGGGTGTCAACGCCGACCATGAGCAGGTTCAGCGGCCCGGTCACGTCGGCCCCCGGCGGCGGGGTGGGGCTCGGCGCGGCCTCCGACGGTGTGGGCGCGGCGGTGACCCGACCCGCCCCGCGCTCGGGCTGCCGGTCGGAGATCAGCCGGACGGCCACCGTCGCGCCGCCAGCCACCAGGACCAGGGCCGCGAGGACCGCCAGCCCCACCCGCCACCGCCGGCGTCCGGTTCCCGCCTCTCCGGCCATGTCACACCCCCGTTCGTACAACGCTCCGACCGAGTCGCCGGGTTGCGGCCGCTGAGCGACGGATCGCCGGCGGCGGGGTGCATGATGCCGCGAAAACGGGCCCTGGCGCGATAGCTACCCGTCGGTAATGATGCCTCCATGCGGTACGACGTGCTCGTCATCGGGTCCGGCTTTGGCGGCAGCGTCACCGCGCTCCGGCTGGCCGAGAAGGGTTACTCGGTCGGCGTGCTGGAGGCCGGGCGGCGCTTCGCCGACGACGAGTTCCCGGAGACCTCGTGGCGGCTGCGCCGGTTCCTCTGGGCCCCGCGCCTCGGCTGCTACGGGCTGCAACGGATCACCCTGCTCCGGTCCGCCGGACGCGGAACCGGTGGCGGGGTGCTGGTGCTGTCCGGCGCCGGGGTGGGCGGCGGCTCGCTGGTCTACGCGAACACCCTCTACGAGCCGCTCGACGCGTTCTACGCCGACCCGCAGTGGCGGGACGTCACCGACTGGCGTGCCGAGCTGGCCCGCCACTACGACCAGGCGAAGCGGATGCTCGGCGTCACCACGTACCCGGTACAGACCCGGGCGGACCGGGCGATGCGGGCGGTGGCCGACCGGATGGGTGTCGGCCACACCTACCACTCCACCCCCGTCGGGGTGCACATCGGCCGGCCGGGGCAGCGGGTCGCCGACCCGTACTTCGGCGGGGCCGGTCCGGAGCGCACCGGCTGCACGCACTGCGGGGCATGCATGACCGGCTGCCGGCACGGGGCGAAGAACACCCTGGTCAAGAACTACCTGTGGCTGGCCGAACGGCTCGGCGCGCGGGTGCACCCGCTGACCACGGTCACCGCCGTCCGCCCGGCCGACGGCGGCGGCTACCGCGTGGAGACCGTCCGCACCGGGGCCTGGCTGCGCCGGCGCCGCCAGGTGTTCCACGCCGACCAGGTGGTCCTCGCCGCCGGGTCGCTCGGCACCCAGCGGCTGCTGCACGAGATGAAGGCCACCGGGGCGCTGCCCGCCCTGTCGCCCCGCCTCGGCGAGCTGACCCGGACGAACTCCGAGGCGATCCTCGGCGCGTCGGTGCCCCCCGGGCGGGCCCGCGCCGAGGGGCTGGACTTCACCGAGGGGGTGGCGATCACCAGCTCGTTCCACCCCGACCCGCAGACCCACATCGAGCCGGTCCGCTACGGGCGCGGCTCGAACGCGATGGGGCTGCTCCAGTCGTTGCTGGTCGACGGCGGCCCGCACCGGGTCCGGCGCTGGGTGGCCACCCTGCTGCGCCAGCCCGGGACCGCCGCCCGGATGCTCACCGTCCGCAACTGGTCGGAGCGGACCGTCATCGCGTTGGTCATGCAGTCCGCCGACAACTCGCTGACCACCCGCTGGCGGCGCGGCCTGTTCGGCCGGCGGCTGGCCGCCGTCGCGGGCCACGGCGAGCCCAGCCCGACCTGGATCCCGGCCGGCAACGCCGCCGCCCGGCTGCTCGCCGAGGAGATCGGCGGCACGCCCGGCGGGGCGCTCACCGAGCCGTTCAACATCCCGATGACCGCGCACATCCTCGGCGGGGCGGTGATCGGCGTCACCCCGGCCGACGGGGTGATCGACCCGTACCACCGGGTGCACGGCCATCCCGGGCTGCACGTGGTGGACGGCGCGGCCGTCTCGGCGAACCTCGGGGTGAACCCCTCGCTGACCATCACCGCCCAGGCGGAACGGGCGATGTCCCTCTGGCCCAACAAGGGCGAGGCCGATCCGCGCCCGCCGCTCGGGGAGCCGTACCGGCGCCTCGACCCGGTGCCGCCGGCCCACCCGGCCGTCCCGGCGGACGCCCCCGGCGCCCTGCGGGCGTGAGCGGAAGGACACCTTTCGACGCCCCCGGCAGCAGATGGCTCCCCTGTCGCCGGAACATCCGCGCGGGAAGGGCCGCCCGCGCACCGGAGCGGGTGTGACTGTCGGTAGGCTTCCTGCACATGAGCACGCCTCGTCCCGTCCTCGTGGTGGACTTCGGAGCCCAGTACGCCCAGCTCATCGCGCGCCGGGTGCGTGAGGCGCGGGTCTATTCGGAGATCGTGCCGCACTCGATGCCGGTGGCCGAGATGCTGGCGAAGAATCCGGCCGCGATCATCCTGTCCGGCGGCCCGGCCAGCGTCTACGCCCCCGACGCCCCGCAGATCGACGCCGGGATGTTCGACGCCGGCGTCCCGGTGTTCGGCATCTGCTACGGCTTCCAGGCGATGGCCCAGGCGCTCGGCGGCACCGTGGCGCGCACCGGCAACCGGGAGTACGGCGGCACCCCGCTGCGCCCCCGCCTCCTCGAACCAGGTGTGTTGCTCCGCGACCTGCCGGCCGACCTGCCGGTCTGGATGAGCCACGGCGACTGCGTCACCGAGGCCCCGGCCGGGTTCACGGTCACCGCCGAGTCGGAGGGGGCACCGGTCGCCGCGTTCGAGGACCTGGCCGGCCGCCGGGCCGGGGTGCAGTTCCACCCGGAGGTCGGGCACACCGCGCACGGCCAGGAGATGCTCACCCGGTTCCTGTACGACATCGCCGGCATCGAGCCCACCTGGACCCCCGCGAACATCATCGACGAGCAGGTGGCCCGGATCCGCGCGCAGGTGGGCGACAAGGAGGTCATCTGCGGCCTGTCCGGCGGGGTGGACTCGGCGGTCGCCGCCGCGCTGGTGCACAAGGCCGTCGGTGACCAGCTCACCTGCGTCTTCGTCGACCACGGCCTGCTGCGGGCCGGCGAGGCCGAGCAGGTGGAGAAGGACTACGTCGCCGCCACCGGCATCAAACTCAAGGTGGTCGACGCGCAGGAGAGGTTCCTCGGCGCGCTGGCCGGGGTGATCGACCCGGAGCAGAAGCGGAAGATCATCGGCCGGGAGTTCATCCGGGTCTTCGAGGCCGCCGCCCGGGAGATCGCCTCGCACGGCGACGTCGAGTTCCTGGTCCAGGGCACCCTCTACCCGGACGTGGTGGAGTCCGGCGGCGGCACCGGCACCGCCAACATCAAGAGCCACCACAATGTCGGCGGTCTCCCGGAGGACCTGAAGTTCGCCCTGGTCGAGCCGCTGCGCACGCTGTTCAAGGACGAGGTCCGGGCGCTCGGCCTGGCGCTGGGCCTGCCCGAGGCGATGGTCTGGCGGCACCCGTTCCCGGGTCCCGGCCTGGCCATCCGGATCATCGGCGCGGTCGACCGGGAGCGGCTCGAACTGCTGCGCCAGGCCGACCTGATCGCCCGCGAGGAACTGACCGCCGCCGGCCTGGACCGGGGCGTCTGGCAGTTCCCGGTGGTGCTGCTGGCCGACGTGCGCAGCGTCGGCGTGCAGGGCGACGGGCGCAGCTACGGGCATCCCGTGGTGCTGCGCCCGGTCTCCAGCGAGGACGCGATGACCGCCGACTGGTCCCGGCTGCCCTACGAGGTGGTCGCCAGGATCTCCACCCGGATCACCAACGAGGTGGCCGAGGTGAACCGGGTGGTCCTGGACGTCACCAGCAAGCCGCCGGGCACCATCGAGTGGGAGTGACGCCGGCTCAGCCGGCCGTCGGCGGCACCGGCCCGTCCGGCGCCCCGGCCGCCCCGGGCACGGTCGCCGGAGCCGGCGGCCAGGTCGGCTGCGGGCCGTACCCCGGGGTGGGCGACGGGCCGGGCGTCGCGGGGCCCGCCGGGTGCGGCCAGGCCGGGGCGCCGGCCGGCTCCTCCGGCATCAGGAACCACATGATCGGGTACGCCAGCGCGGCGAGCCCGCCGGTGAGCACGGTCGCGACGGCGAACGCCACCCGGACGAGGGTGGGGTCGACGGCGAAGTAGCGGCCGACGCCGCTGGCCACCCCGGCCACCATCCGGTCGGTGGTGGGGCGGCGGAGCTGCTTGTACGGGGCCTGGTGCGGCGGTGTCGAGGTCATGCCCCCAGGGTCCGCGCCGGGCGGCGTGGCGACCTCGGTGAGGGCCCGGATCGCTACCCTGACCGATCCCTGATGATCCAGTCATTAGTCAGGAATCTGACTCTTTTCGATCCAGGTAACGCCGGCCGAGGAGAATTCCCCCCCGTGACCACCATGCTGGAGCCGCTCCGCAGGATCGCGGCATACGCAGTTTGTGCTGATTCAGTCGGCCGATTGTTGCTGGTCCGCGCATCTGAGCGCTCCGGCACCCCTGGAACCTGGTCCCTCCCCGGCGGGGCGGTCGACCACGGGGAGGACCCGAACCACACCGTCGTCCGGGAGACCGCCGCCGAGACCGGGCTCTCGGTCGCCGTCGCCGGGCTGGACGACGTGCTCGCGGACATGCGGGCCCTGCCCGAGCGGGGCATCACCATCCACACCGACCGGCTCATCTACCAGGTCTCGGTGCGGGGCGGCACGCTGGCCGACCGGGTCGACCGGCCCACCGACCTGGCCCGCTGGTTCACCCGCACCGAGGCCCGCGAGCTGCCGCTGCGCGCGTTCACCGCGCGCGCCCTCGGCCTGCCCGCCTCCTCGGCCGACGTGGTGCCCGACGAGCCGCCGGAGTTCCCCTCCTTCTACGCGGTCCCGGGCCCGGACGGGCTGCACCGGGCCCAGCGCTTCGCCGCGTACGCGGTGGCGACCGATCCCGAGGGTCGGGTGCTGCTCACCAGGGTCTCCGACGGGTACCCGGGCGCCGGCTGCTGGCACCTGCCCGGCGGCGGCACCGACTACGGCGAGCAGCCGGGCGCGGCGCTGATCCGGGAGCTGGTCGAGGAGACCGGCCAGCGGGGCCGCCTCGTCGAGCTGCTCGGCGTGGCCAGCCACCGCGACGCCGCCTCGCTCGGCCCCGAGGGCTACCCGATCGACTGGCACGGCGTGCGCGCCTTCTACCGGGTGGCGGTCGACCAGCCCGCCCCGCCCACCGTGACCGACATCGGCGGCTCCACCTGCGAGGCCCGCTGGTTCGCCCGCGAGGAGCTCGGCGCCCTGCCCACCGACCGGCTCACCGAGGTCACGGCCGAGGCAGTCCAGGCCGCCCGGCTCACCTGAGCGTCCCCTCCGTCCGTCCCCGCCCGCCCGCGCGGGCCCGGTCCGTCTGCTGCGCGCCCGCTGACGGAGGTCAGCCGTCGGGCCGCGCCCGCGCGGGCCGGTCGCTCGTCGGGTTGTCGCCGCGACACGCCGTCTCGGTAGGCGATAGCTTCATGATCGACCGGGTACGCGATCCGGGGCGGACGGGGAGGGCGCATGGAGCAGCGGCGGCGGATCGGGGCGTACGGGGTCTGTCGGGACCGGGCCGGGCGGGTGCTGCTCGTGCGGGGGTCCGACCGGGTCGAATTCCCGGGGGTGTGGCAGCTCCCCGGGGGCGGCCTGGAGCACGGGGAACACCCCGAGGCCGGCGCGCGGCGGGAGTTCGCCGAGGAGACCGGACTCGCCGTCGAGGTGACCGGCCTGCTCGCCGCTGTCGCGGACGTCACACCGCTACCCGGCGCGGGCGTCGAGCTGCACACCGACCGGATCGTCTTCGCCGTGCGGGTGAGCGGCGGTGCGCTCCGGGACGAGGCCGACGGCACCACCGACCTGGTGCGCTGGTCGAGCATCGAGGAGGCGGCCGGGCTGCCGCTGATGCCGTTCACCGCCGAGGCGCTCGGCCTGCCGGTCACCCCGCTGCGGCGGACTGCGCCCGGCACCGCGCCGCGCGCGTCATACCCGCCGCCGACGGCCGACCGGCACCAGCGCTTCGCGGCGTACGGCCTGGTCACCGACCCGGCCGGCCGGGTGCTGCTCACCATGATCGCGGACGGTTACCCGGGCGCCGGCTGGTGGCACCTGCCCGGCGGCGGCACCGACCACGGCGAGCAGCCGGCCGGCGGGCTGCTCCGCGAATTGGTCGAGGAGGCCGGCCAGCTCGGCCGGGTGGTGGAGCTGCTGATGGTGCACAACCTGCACAATCCCGCCGCGCTGGGGCCGGAGGGTCGGCCGCTGGACTGGCACGGGGTGCGGGTGGTCTACCGGGTGCAGGTCGAGAATCCGACCGAGGCGCGGGTCACCGAGCTGGCCGGGGGATCGACGGCCGAGGCGGCCTGGTTCCCGCCCGACCGGCTCGAAGGGCTGCCCATGACCGAGGTCGCGGCCCTGGCAACCGGACATCACGTCGTATAGCGCCCGCCCGCTCAGCCGACATCGAACGGCTCCGGTAGTCTGTGAAGCAGGGTTGATGGAGGAACGGGCGATGAAGCCCGAGACAGGAATAACAAGGCGTTTCGCGCGGTTTGACCAGGTGCAAGTACCGCCGGCAGCTATCGCCAAGCCCCACTCCCCTGTGCAATGGTGTACTCCGCTTGAACGGCTGCCGGGCCAGAAGCGGTCCGGCACGAGACAGCCGGACGCCCGCCCCCGTGGCGGCCAGTCGATCCGGTGATGGAGGAAACGTGCCGAGAGCCCCATGGCGCCGGCGTCGTACGACTGACAGTCCGCGCCCCGCAGGGCGTCGCTGGGCGGGCCCGTTGCGCCGCAGCAGCACGTTCGCCCGCCAAGTGCTGCTGGTCCGGGTGGGTCGCCGCGACGGCGTCGCCGCCGCAGGCACCGACCTGGCATCGCCCGAGCACCGCTACCTCGACCGGCAGCGCCGCCGGTACGGCCTCGACCGGTACGAGCGCACCGAGGTCCAGGCGATCGTGCCGGTGAGCCCGGCCCTCGCCCCCAGCACCCCGGTCGACGATGAGGCGTCGATGTCGATCCCGCTGCTGCCGGGCGACCGGACGGCGGCCCGCCGGGCCAAGTTCGCGCTGGTCAACGCCTGCACCCTGGCCAGCCTGGTGCTCGGGATCAATGCCATCTTCCTGGCCATGCAGGGTGAGGTGCGCATCGCCGCGCTCCTCCTCATCGCCTGCGTCGTGTTCGACGGGCTCGACGGTGCGCTCGCCCGCAAGTTCGGGGTGGCCAGTCCGTTCGGCGCCCAGATGGACTCGCTGGCCGACATGTGCTCGTTCGGCCTCGCCGCCCCGGTGGTGGTCTACGCCTCGCTGGCCGGGGAGGCCCCGCCCGCCGCCGCCGCGGTGGCCGCAGCGCTCGTCGCCGCCTGCGCGGCGATCCGGCTCGCCCGGTTCAACGTCTCGCCGAAGGACGGCCGCTTCTTCTGCGGCGTGCCGACCACGATGGCCGCGGCCGTGCTCGCCCTGACCGTCGCCATCGGGCTGCCGCTGCCCGGCCTGGTGCAGATCGCGGGGGTCGCGCTGTTGGCCGTCGCGATGGTCTCCAGTTTCCCCTACGCGAAGCTGGCCCGGCTGGTCAAGCTGCCGCCGTGGCTCTGGCTGGCCCCGGTGATCGGCGGGCTCGTCGACGTCCGGCTGACCTTCGCCCTGATCGTGATGGGTTACCTGGTCAGCGGTCCGCTGCTCTGGCTGCACCAGCGCCGCACCGCCTGACCGACGATCTACCCGAAAGGGGCGCCGCGAACAGCGGCGCCCCTTTCGTCGTCCTCGGGTCAGCGCCAGCGGGCGATGACCGTGGACCCGCCGATGACCTTGTCGCCCGGCCCGACGAGCGGGTCGGCCGCGTCGGCCGGCAGGTAGACGTCGGTCCGCGAGCCGAACCGGATCAGGCCGAACCGCTCGCCCCTGGCCAGCAGCGACCCGACCGGTGCGCGCTGCACGATCCGCCGGGCGATCAGCCCGGTGCGCTGCGCGACGACCACCGTGCCGTGCTCGGTGTCCAGCACCGTGTACGCCGCCACGTTGTGCTCGGCGTCCGGCTTCATCGCGTTGACGAAGCCGCCGTCGGCGACGAAGTAGTCGACCACCTTGCCGGCCACCGGGGACCGGTTGACGTGCACGTCCAGCACCGAGAGGAAGACCGCGACCCGCAGCCACTCGCCGTCGCCGAAGCGCTCGTCGTGCAGCCGCTGCACCGAGAGCACCTGCCCGTCGGCGGCCGCGACGACAGCCGACGGGTCCTCGGGGACGTCCCGCTCCGGGTCCCGGAAGAACGCGGCCACCGGGACGGCGGCCAGCGCCGGCAGCAGCCACAGCTTCGACTTCGGCCGGACGGCCCGGGTCAGCGCGGCGAGCCCGAGGGCGATCCCGGCCGCGGCCACGCCGTTGGAGTCGATGTGCATGCCCCTGGTCAGCGGGACGCTGGACGGCCGGTGGGCCGGGGCGAGCCGGGCCGCGACGGCCGTGCCGGCCGGGGTGAAGCGGAGCCGGTGCACCCGTACCGGCGGGGAGTTGCGCAGCACCAGGTCCGCCCCGACGCCGTACAGCGCGCCCTGCCGCTCGATCTCGGCGGCGGCGCCGGCGGTGCGCCCCGGGGCCGCGGGCGCGGCGAGGCTGAGCACCGCGCCGTCGGCGAGGTACTTGGTCAGGTCGTCGATGGTCGAGCGGGTCTCCTCGGCGGTGCCGGTGAGCGGCTCGGCGGCGATCACCACCTCGGCGGCGTCGGCCTCGGCGAGGGAGTCGGCCACCCGAACCCGGTCGGCGACCCAACGGCCCTGGGCCGTCACGTGCTCGCGCAGCGCGGCGGGCGTGGCCGTCGCGGACGGCACCACGGTGAGGGAGTCGCCGGGCAACAGGGCGTCGATCGCCGCGGCCAGCACCGCGGACTTCGGGGTCGCGCCGACCAGCAGGGCGACCTTCGGGTCGTTGCGCCGGGCGAGCTCGGTGACGAGGGTACGGGCGGCGCGCTCGCCGATGCGGACCGGACCAGGCTGGCCGGAGGTTCGCACGGCGGGGGACTGGGTCATGTCGGACGGGCTCCTGACGGGGTAGAGACGGAATCGCGGCGGGACCGCCACGGCGACCCGGTCGGGTCGGCCGCAGAACGGGCCGGCGACCTGCCGAAGCGGCCGTGGGCGCGGCCCGTGCCGGCCGGCGGAGGCGAGCTCTCCACCGGCCAGCATATGCGCCCGGCGCGGGCGACCGCACCGCCGTGGTCAGCCGTCCGCCCCCTGCGACCCGCGGCGCGGCGCGTCCGGGTCGGCCGGGTCGGACGTCGGCCCCACGACGGTCGGATCGGCCGTCAACCGGGGCAGCGGCTCGGTGACCCGCTCGGCGGCCGGGCCGGGCGGTGGCCCGCCGGCGGGGTCGGCGTCCAGCGGGTCCGCCGGCGACCAGCGGGCCGGCCCGCCGTCGCTGACCGGCCGGTCCTCGACCGCCCCGGGCCATTCGTCGGTGACCGCCGCGGTGGACCACTCGTCGGCCGAGGGCGACCCGGCCTCGGTGAACGGCCGTTCGGAGCCCGGCAGGTCGCCGAAGCCGGCGTCCACGGCGTCCGCCGGTGCCGGCCGTTCGGCGTCACGCCGGTCGTCCGAGCCCACGTCCACGGCGTCCGCCGGTGCCGGCCGTTCGGCGTCGCGCCGGTCGCCCCGGCCGGAGCGCAGCGCGCCGACCAGGCCCAGCGCGCCGATCAGGATCAGCCCGCCGGCCAGGAACCAGCCGACCGGCGGGAGGTCCAGGCCGAGCAGCTGGGCGAGCAGCCACCACCCGGCCAGGGCGACGAAGACCAGGCCGAAGCCCAGCGACACGACATCGGTGCGGTGGGCCTTCACCGGGTCACCTCCAGGTTGCCGGCGTTGATGTGGACGTACAGGCGCAGCTTCCCGCCCCCGGCGCCGTCCGCGCCGAGGTCGGTGCTCTCCCGGAGCCGGCCGTCCAGCCCTCCGGAGCGTTTGCCGAAGACCTTGGCGTCCCCGGCGTTGACCTCGGCGATCGTCGTGACGTCGACGTTCGCCGGCACCACCACGGTCGCCGTCCCGAATTTGATCGCGACGGTGATCTGGGTGTCCTGCTTGTCGAAGTCGATCCCGCGCAGGTCGAGCACGGCGTCGCCGAAGTTGTTCTCGTACCGGTCGGCCAGGTCACGACGGTCGGTGGGGGCCCAGGTGACGTTCCCGTCGATGCCCCGGATCCGGTCGTAGGACTCGGCGACGGTCGCGATGCCGAGCGCCGCCGCGGTGACCAGCCCGAGGGCGATCAGCCAGCGGGCGCGGCCGAACCAGGCGCCGACGAGCAGGCCGAGCCCGACCGTCGCCAGGGCCGCCGCGAAGTACGCCGACGCGCCCACGTGGATCACGTCCAGCAGGTCGAGCACGGCGACCACCCCGAGCGCCAGGAAGACCAGCGAGAAGGTCACGGCGCCCAGCGGGGAGCGTTCCCGGGGCTGCTTCGGGGGCTTGACCGGGCGGGGCGGCGGGGGAGCCGGCTGCGGGCCTCTGGCGTACGGGCCGTGCGGGGCGAACGGCGGCCGGTAGCCGGTCGGCGGCTGGGGCGCGGCGACCGGCGGGTAGCCGGTCGCGGGCACGCCGACCGGGGGGAGGGAGCCGGTCGACGTGCCCGCCGGCGGCCAGGCGGGGAACCCGACGACCGGCCTGGCCGGGGCGGCCGTCCAAGCGGCGGCGGGCTGCTCGGGCGCCGCCGCCCCGGACCGCTGCCCGGCGAACGGCGCCCAGGAGGGCTGACCGGGGACCGCAGGCCCGAGCGGCGGCAGCCCGGGGCCGGCAGGCGGGGTGAAGAGGCCGGGCGCGGGCCACGCGACCGGCGGCACCGGGCCCGGCGGGGTGGCGGCCGGTGCGCCGGGCACCGGACCCGGGCCGCCCCGGTCGAACGTCCCGCGCCCGCGGTTGAGCAGCAGCGCGCCGCCGACCAGGATGGCCGCGCCCAGCAGCACCGCCCGGAACGCGTCGGTGACGATGTACCCGAAGCTCACCGCCACCAGGATGCTCAGCACGATCACCGTGAGCGGGGACATGCTGGACCGGCCCCGGCCCAGCATGGACTCGACCGGGGAGGCGCTGTCGCCCTCGCCCGGGATGATCAGCCAGGCCGTGACGTACACCAGGATGCCGATGCCGCCGAAGAAGCCGAGCACGGCCAGCAGCACCCGCCACAGCACCGGGTCGGTGTTGGTGGCCCGGCCGATCGCCGCGCAGACGCCGGCCAGGTAGCGGCCCTCGCGGGGCCGGACCAGCCCGTACCGGGAGGTGAAGCTGGCACCCTCGGGCGGCGGGGGCGGCCCCGCCCCGGGGGGTGGTGGCGGCGGGCCGCCCGGTCCCGGGCCGTGGGGCCCGGGGGGCTCCCCGGCCGGCGGCGACCAGGCCGGGTCGCCCCCGGCGGTCGGCGGCGGCCAGCCGCCCGGCGCGGACGCCCTCGGGTCGGCGGCGCCGGGAGTGCCCGGTCCCGCCGGGGTTCCGGTCGCGGCGGCACCCGGTGTCGCGGGGGAGCCGGTCGCACCCGACCCCGGCCCGGCGGGTCTCGCCGGACCGAAGACGGTCGGTGCGGTCCAGCTGGCGGGCGTGGTGGGCGCCGGATCCGCCGGTGGCGGCCCGTCCGGCCATGCCGCCCCGGGACGGGGCGGCGGGGCAGCTTCCTCGGTCATGCCTCGATCCTGCTGCCCCGACCGGCCGGGTGGCCTCAGGACCCGACCCTGACCCCACCCTGAGATCCGGGCGGCCGGGATGTCGGGGGCGTCCCCGTGGTCCGTTGGGGTCCCCGCGTGTGACGATCGAGACCGGCACGCCGGCCCGGCGCCCGCCCCGTCGCACCTGTTCAGGGAGTATCCGATCAGCACCGTGATCCAGCCGCCCCGGCTCTACCGGGTGCCCGAGCACCGGATGGCCGCCGGTGTCGCCGCCGGCATCGCCGACCACCTGGGCATCTCGGTGGTGCGGGTACGGATCGCCTTCACGGTGCTGCTCGGCCTCAGCGGGCTCGGGATGCTGCTCTATGCCGCCTTCTGGGCGGTCGTCCCGCTTCGGCCGGGCGACACGGCCGTCCCGCCCCGGCGGGACATCGGGCAGTTGCTGCCGTTCGTGGCGATCGGGCTCGGGGTGCTGCTGGTGCAGGTGATGGTCTTCGACTCGGTCGGCGCGGCGGGCACCGCCGGCTGGCTGGTCGCGATCATCGCGGTGGGCGCCGGGGTGATCTGGCACCAGGCCGCGCCGGAGCGCCGCCGGCAGTGGGGCGAGTCCATGCCGGTGCCCTGGCTGGGCGCGGTGGTGGAGGAGAGCGACCGGCGGGCCTTCGTGCTGCGCTTCATCGGCGGCGGGGTGCTGGTCGCGGTGGGCATCATCGGCGTCGTGGCGGTCTACTCGCCGGTGCAGAACTTCGACGCGGTGCTCAACGGCGTCATCTTCGCGCTGGTCGGGCTGGCCGGCGTGGGGGTGGTGGCGGCGCCGGTGCTCTGGCGGACGTACAACCAGCTCCGCTCGGAGCGCGAGGGGCGCATCCGTGAGCAGGAACGGGCGGAGCTGGCCGCCATGGTGCACGACCAGGTGCTGCACACCCTCGCGCTGATCCAGCGCAACGCCGCCGACGTGACGACCGTGCAGCGGCTGGCGCGTGGCCAGGAGCGTTCGCTGCGCAACTGGCTCTACAAGCCGGCCGCCTCGCCCACGGAACGGTTCGCGGCGGCCCTGGAGCAGGCCGCGGCCGAGGTCGAGGACACCTTCGCGATCACCGTGGAAACGGTCGTGGTGGGCGACCGGGACACCGACGAGCGGATCGGCGCGCTGGTCGCGGCTGCCCGGGAGGCGCTGGTGAACGCGGCCCGGCACGCCGGGGTGCGGACCGTCTCGCTGTACGCGGAGGTGGAGCCGGACCAGGTGAGCGCCTTCGTCCGGGACCGGGGCAAGGGCTTCGACCCGGATACCGTGGGAGACCACCGGCACGGGGTCCGGGGGTCGATCATCGGACGGATGAGGCGGCACGGCGGCCGGGCGGAGATCCGCTCCGAGCCGGGTGAGGGGACCGAGGTCCGGTTGATCCTGCCGATCTCCCGCGACCAGTCCACGACGGAGAGGGAGAGATGACCATGGCCGAGCACGGGCCGGTCGAGGGGGCACAGGGCCGCCCCGAGCGGCTGCGCGTCTTCCTCGTCGACGACCACGCCATGTTCCGCGCGGGGGTCCGCGCCGAGCTGGGCGCCCATGTCGAGGTGGTGGGCGAGGCGAGCACGGTGGCCGAGGCGGTCGCTCGGATCGCCGCCACCGGTCCCGACGTCGTGCTGCTGGACGTGCACATGCCCGACGGCGGCGGCCGGGCGGTGCTGGAGGCGATGCGCCGGACCCACCCGCAGGTGCGGTTCCTGGCGCTGAGCGTCTCCGACGCGGCGGAGGACGTGATCGGCCTCATCCGGGCCGGTGCCCGGGGCTACGTGACCAAGACCATCTCCCCGGACGATCTGGCCGCGGCGGTGCGCCGGGTGGCCGACGGGGACGCCGTGTTCAGCCCTCGGCTGGCCGGGTTCGTGCTGGACGCCTTCGCCGCCCGACCGGACGCCCCGGTGGCCGACCCGGAGCTGGACCTGCTCACCAACCGGGAGCGCGAGGTGCTCCGGTTGCTCGCCCGGGGGTACGCGTACAAGGAGATCGCCAAGGAGCTCTACATCTCGATCAAGACGGTCGAGACACACGTGTCGAACGTGCTGCGCAAGCTCCAGATGTCCAACCGGTACGAGCTGTCCCGCTGGGCGGCGGACCGCCGCCTGGTCTGACGCCGGCCGGGGCCGGCCCGGTCACTCCGTCCGCAGCACGGTGAACGCCTCCGCCAGCCGGCCCGGCGGCAGCCCGGCGTTGTCGGCGACCGTGGTGAGCCGGTCCCGGACCCAGGTCTCCACGTCCAGGTGGGCGGTCTGCGAGCGGTGCGCGCGCATCGCGGCGACCTTGCGGTCGTACCGGTCGGTGACGTCGATCACGTGGTCCGGGCCGGGGCCACCGGCGTACCAGACCTCGCGGACCACCCACGGCGCCAGCCCGGCGGTCAGCAGCTCGGGGTGTGCGAACCGGTTGCGCGCGTCCGGGTAGATCGCGCAGGTGGTGGCCTCGCCGACGGCCAGGTGGTCGGGGTGGCTCGGGCCGGCCAGTTGCTCCCAGCGGCGCAGCGGGGAACTGGTCAGCACCCGGTCGGGTCGGAACCGGCGGATCACCGCGGTGATGTCCCGGCGCAGCGCGGTCGTCGGGGCGAGGGCGCCGTCGACGTACCCGTCGAGGAACTCGACCCGGCGCACCCCGACGGCCGCGGCGGCGGCGTGTTGCTCCTCCTCGCGCAGCCGGGGCACCTCCGCGCGGGGCGTGTCGTCGAACCCGCCGGCGTCACCCCGGGTGACAATGAGGTAGGCCACCTCCGTCCCCTCGTCCACCCAGCCGGCTATGGTGCCCGCACAGCCGAAGTCGACATCGTCCGGATGGGCAAATACGGCCAGCGCACGGTGGATGCCGGCGAGCGCCGGGGCGGAGGCGGGGAAGCTCACAGGGCCGAGCCTACGCGCCGACCTGGGCGAGGGGATCCGGCCACGTTTTCCCTGGTCAGAGCGATGCTTTTGGGTCGCATCATGATCTTTTTTCAAGTATCGGCAACGCTGCGACCAACTAACGGCTTGATAACGGCACCTTCACGTAACGGGCCGGTAGGTGTCACAGTTGCAGCACCTCACCCCCGGCGTGAGGCACCCACGCATGGTCCCGCGACCACGGAAGCCGCTGAGCAGTCACGGTTCGTGGCCGCCCGGCCCTGCGCGGAGCCGAGCCCGGTGCGGTGTGGTGGCCCGGCGGATCGGTGCATCAGGGGTGTCCCGATTTTTCTGCGTTAAACCGGCGGTGCGCGGTTGCGGTCGCCGGCGGTGTCACCCCCATACGTACGTGAGAACTCACGACGGAACCAGGCTAGAAAGAGGAGGCCCCTCGGAATGAGAGTCTCGAAGCGGGCGAGTGGCGCGATCGCGTTGGGCGCGGCTTTCGCGCTCGTCGCGTCCGGCTGCTCCAGCAGCGACGACGGCGGCGACGCCGGCAACAGCGCGGACGGTGTCATCACGATCGACGGCGGCGAGCCGGAGAACCCGCTGGTTCCGTCGAACACCACCGAGACCAACGGTGGCAAGATCATCGACTGGATGTGGACCGGCCTGGTCGAGTACCCCAACGACGGTGGCGCCCCGCGGAACGCCGTGGCGGAGTCGATCGAGACGGCCGACTCCAAGGTCTACAAGATCAAGATCAAGCAGGGCACGAAGTTCCACGACGGCACCGCCGTCAAGGCCAAGAACTTCGTGGACGCCTGGAACTGGGGTGCCTACTCGCCGAACGGCGCGCAGAACTCCAGCTTCTTCGCTGACATCCAGGGCTTCGACGAGGTCAACACCGCCGACCCCGATGGCGCGGACGGCCCGCAGAAGGCCCCGGAGCCGAAGGCCAAGGAGATGTCCGGCCTGAAGGTCGTCGACGACTGGAACTTCGAGGTCACCCTCGCCGCGCCGACCGCCGTGTTCCCGACCAAGCTCGGCTACAGCACCTTCATGCCGCTGCCGGACGCGTTCTTCGCGGGCACCGCGGAGGACTTCGGCAAGAAGCCGATCGGCAACGGCCCGGTCAAGTTCGTGTCGTGGGAGAACAACGTCCTCATCAAGCTCACGCGGTTCGAGGACTACCAGCTGCGCGACAAGATGAAGATCAAGGACGTCAACGTCAAGCTCTCGCAGAACGACGACGCCGTCTACAGCGAGCTGGTCTCCAACAACATCGACTTCCAGCAGCAGGTTCCGGTCTCCTCCCTCGCGGGTGACAAGTGGAAGACCGACCTTGGCGACCGGGCCATCTCGTCGGTTGCCCCGGTCACCGGCATCATCGCCTTCCCGATCTACGACAAGCGCTTCGCCGACCCGAAGCTGCGTCGCGCCGTCTCCCTGTCGATCAACCGGCAGGAGGTCACCGACAAGATCTTCTTCGGTAACCGCAAGCCGGCCGACAGCTGGGCCAACCCGTTGGCCCCGGGTGCGGCGCCGGGCAACTGCACCGCCTGCCAGTTCAACGTCGACGAGGCCAAGAAGCTCCTCACCGAGGCCGGTGGCTTCAGCGGCGAGATGGTCTTCTACTACAACGCGGACGCCAGCCACAAGGAGTGGATGGAGGCCGTCGCGCAGCAGGTCAAGACCAACCTCGGCATCAACGCCCGCGCCGAGGGCGTGCCGACCTTCGCGGTGTTCCGGCAGAACATCAACGCCCACAAGATGAAGGGCCCGTACCGCGCCGGCTGGCAGCAGGACTACCCGGACGTCGAGAACTGGGTCAACCCGCTCTACGTGACCGGCGGTTCCTCGAACGACGGCCTGTACAGCAACAAGCAGGTCGACGCCCTGGCCAAGGAGGCCAGCGCCGCGCCGAGCCTGGACGCCTCGCACGCCAAGTTCGCCGAGGCAGTCAAGCTGATCGACGCTGACGCGCCCTCGATCCCGGTCTACTTCTCCGGCCAGCAGTCCGGCCGGTCGGACAAGATCAAGAAGATGGAGCTGACCAACGTCGGCGAGCTCGACATCACCTCGGTCGAGCTCTGATCCGTACGGTCTGACCCCGGGTCGGGCTCACCTACCGGTGGGTCCGGCCCGGGGCCGTCTCGCGAGGGGCGTACAACATCCCTCGCCACGTTGACGCCATCCGTGTCGGCCCCTCGCCCGACGCGCCCCCTGTCAGGAGGACCACCCCATGGGCCGTTATTTGTTGAGACGGCTACTGCAACTCGTCCCGGTCTTCATCGGTACGACATTCCTGATCTACTGGCTCGTCTGGTCCGTGCCGGGCGACCCGTTCGCCGGCAAGTGCGGCGACCGCCGGTGTCCGGATACGTACATCAACTTCATGACCGAGAAGTACCAGCTCGACGAGTCGATCTGGGTGCAGTACGCCACCTACATGAAGAACCTGTTCCAGGGGGACTTCGGCGTCACGTACAACAACATCGCTGTCGGCGACATCATCGCCGCCGCGTACCCGAACACGCTGAAGCTCGCGGTGGTGGCCCTGTCGATCGAGGCGATCATCGGCCTGTCCGCCGGTGTCCTGACCGGCCTGCGGCGCAACGGTTTCCTCGACAACCTGGTCCTCGTCTCCACCCTGTTCCTGATCGCGCTGCCGGTGTTCGTCGTCGGCTTCATCCTGCAGTGGCTGCTCGGCGTGAAGTGGGGCATCGTCAATCCGACCGTCTCCAGCGAGATGCGGCTGTCTGAGTTGCTCATGCCGGGCTTCGTCCTGGGCAGCGCGTCCATGGCGTACGTCGCCCGGGTGGCGCGGACGAGCATCGCGGAGAACCGCCGGGCCGACTATGTGCGCACCGCGATCGCCAAGGGCCTGCCGATGCGCCGCGTCGTCGGCGTACACCTGCTGCGCAACTCGCTGATCCCGGTGGTCACCCTGCTCGGCACCGACCTCGGCGCGCTGATGGGCGGCGCCATCGTCACCGAGGGCATCTTCAGCATCAACGGCATCGGCCGCTCCGTCCTCCGGGCGATCGTCACCAAGGAGAGCGCTACCGTTGTCTCCATCGTGGTGGTCCTCGTGCTCGTCTACCTCCTGATGAACCTGGTGGTGGACCTGCTCTACGCCGCCCTGGACCCAAGGATCCGCTATGAGTGAGCAGCGCGGCGAACGATTTTTGTACGCAGCGTGCCGTGACCACCGTCGCGGCACCCAGCGGAGCGAGGTGGCGGCATGAGTGACCCCAGTACCGCATCGATCGTCTCGACCCCGTCAGCGACCACGTCAACCGAGGCCGAGCCCGGCGCCCCCGCCGGCGCCGGCCTGCCGGAGAACGTCCGCAGGGAGAAGCCCCGCGGCCTGCTCGGCGACGCCTGGCGCGACCTGCGCCGCAAGCCGCTGTTCTGGATCTCGGCGACGTTCATTCTGATCTTCATCCTGATGGCGGCCTTCCCGTGGCTGTTCACCAACGGCGACGCGGTCAACGGCGCGCTGGCGAACAGCCGGGTCGAGCCCTCGGGCGACGCCTGGTTCGGGTACGACGTGCAGGGCCGGGACGTCTTCGCCCGGGTCATCTACGGCGCCCGCGCCTCGATCATCGTGGCCCTGGTCTCCACCATCGGCACGCTGCTGATCGGCGGCACGATCGGCATGATCGCCGGCTACCGCGGCGGCTGGGTGGACTCCCTGCTCTCCCGCTTCGGCGACATCTTCTTCGGCCTGCCCTTCGTGCTCGGCGCGATCGTCATCCTGACCACCTTCAACGGGGCGGGGTCGAGCAACAACGAGTGGTACATCATGAGCCTGGTCATCATGTCCCTGGTCGTGCTGAGCTGGCCGGTCGTGATGCGCCTGATGCGCTCCTCGGTGCTGGCCACCAGGGAGGCCGACTACATCGTGGCGGCCCGGGCGCTGGGAGCCGGCACCGGCCGGATCATCATCAAGCACCTGCTGCCGAACTGCCTGGCCCCGCTGCTGGTCTACGGCACCATCCTGGTCGGGTCGTTCATCGGCGCGGAGGCGACGTTGTCCTTCCTGGGCATCGGCCTGAAGAGCCCGGTGGTCTCGTGGGGCATCATGATCAGCGAAGCGCAGAACTACATCCGGGTCTCGCCCTTCCTGCTCTTCTTCCCCTCCGCGTTCCTCGTCACCGCCGTGCTCAGCTTCGTGATGCTCGGTGAGGCGGTCCGCGAGGCCCTCGATCCGAAACTGCGCTAGGGGAGATTGAGTTGTCCGACATTCTCGTGACCGAGCAGTCCCAGCCGGGCGCCGACGGATCCGGCCGCCCCTCAGGCCGCCTCCTGGAGGTCGAGGACCTGCGGGTGGAGTTCCGCACCCGGGACGGCGTCGCCAAGGTCATCAACGGGGTCACCTACCACGTCGACGCGGGGGAGACCCTCGCCGTGCTCGGCGAGTCCGGCTCCGGCAAGAGCGTCACCGCGCAGGCCGTCATGGGCATCCTCGACACGCCGCCCGGGTTCGTCACCGGGGGCCAGGTCCGCTTCCACGGCAAGGACATGCTCGCCATGTCCGGGGAGCAGCGCCGCCGCATCCGCGGCGAGGGCATCGCGATGATCTTCCAGGACGCGCTCTCCGCGCTGAACCCGGTCTTCACCATCGGGTTCCAGATCGCCGAGCAGTTCCGGGTCCGGCGTGGCCTCGGCCGCGCCGAGGCCAAGAAGCGTGCCATCGAGATGCTCGACCAGGTCAAGATCCCGAACGCCAAGGACCGGTTCAGCAACTATCCGCACCAGTTCTCCGGCGGCATGCGGCAGCGCGCGATGATCGCGATGTCGCTGGCGCTCGACCCGGAGGTGCTGATCGCGGACGAGCCGACCACCGCGCTCGACGTGACCGTGCAGGCCCAGATCATGGACCTGCTCGCCGAGCTTCAGCGCGAGCGGCAGATGGGCCTGATCCTGATCACCCACGACCTCGGCGTGGTCGCCGACGTCGCGGACCGGATCGCCGTCATGTACGCCGGGCGGATCGTCGAGGAAGCCGACGTCTTCGAGCTGTACGGCAAGCCGGCACACCCGTACACCATCGGCCTGATCGACTCGATCCCGCGGATGGACGAGCGGGGGCAGCAGCTCCGCACCATCAAGGGTCTGCCGCCGAACCTGATGAACATCCCGCCGGGCTGCCCGTTCAACCCGCGCTGCCCCATGGCGCAGCCGGTCTGCCGGGAGAAGGTGCCGCCACTGCTGCAGATCGGCAGCAACCGGGCCAGCGCCTGCCACTTCGCCGAGGAGCTGGTTAACCGTGACTGAGAACATCCTCGAGGTCCGTGACCTGGTCAAGCACTACCCCGTCACCCAGGGCATCGTCTTCAAGAAGACCATCGGTCAGGTCAAGGCCGTCGACGGGGTCTCGTTCGAGCTGAAGTCCGGCGAGACGCTCGGCCTGGTCGGCGAGTCCGGCTGCGGCAAGTCGACGCTGGCCCGGGTCCTGATGAACCTGGAGCGGCCGACCGCCGGCAGCGTGCTCTACAAGGGGCAGGACATCTCCAAGCTGTCCGGCGGCGCGCTGCGCCGGCTGCGCCGACAGATCCAGCTGGTCATGCAGGACCCGTACACCTCGCTGAACCCGCGGATGACGGTCGGCGACCTGATCGGTGAGCCGTTCGAGATCCACCCCGAGGTGGCCCCGAAGGGCAGCCGGCGGCAGAAGGTCAAGGAACTGCTCGACCTGGTCGGGTTGAACCCGGAGCACATCCACCGGTACCCGCACCAGTTCTCCGGCGGCCAGCGCCAGCGCATCGGTATTGCTCGGGCGCTCGCTCTGCGCCCGGAGATCATCGTCTGCGACGAGCCGGTGTCGGCCCTGGACGTCTCCATCCAGGCGCAGGTGATGAACCTGCTGGAGAAGCTCCAGAACGAGTTCGGCCTGTCGTACGTCTTCATCGCCCACGACCTGTCGGTGGTCCGGCACCTGTCGGACCGGGTCGCGGTGATGTACCTCGGCAAGATCGTCGAGGTCGGCACCGAGGACGAGATCTACGAGCGGCCGACCCACCCGTACACCCAGGCGCTGCTGTCGGCGGTGCCGGTGCCCGACCCGACCCTGCGCGACCAGAAGGCGATCATCCGGCTCACCGGTGATGTCCCCTCGCCGGTCAGCCCGCCCTCGGGCTGCCGGTTCCGTACCCGGTGCTGGAAGGCGCAGGACGTCTGCGCCGAGCAGGTCCCGCTGCTGGAGATCCGTTCCGGCTCGGACCACGCGAGCGCCTGCCACTTCGCGGAGAAGCGCGAGATCCTCGCCACCCACGAGGCCTGAGCCTCCCGGGCTGACCGACCCCGACCGCCTGCCGACGTCCGCCCGACGCCGGCAGGCGGTTCGGCGTTCCCGCCCCGCCGCCCGCCGCCCGCCCCGCCCGCCCCGGCGGGGCCGGCCGCCCCGGATCGCGCTAATACACGGAATTAGTGGCCTCGCACGCCTCCGAGGCCACTAATTCCGTGTATTAGCGCGACCTTGCGGGCCCACGGGTCACGGGTGGCCCGGCGGGGCGGGGCGGGACGGCGGGGGTGGGACGGTGGGGAGGGTTACAGCGGGCCGCGGCCGGCGCGGAGCAGCAGCAGGGCGAGCTGGGTGCCGTCGGCGCCGAGGGTTTGGCGGAACCGCTCAAGGATCTCCCGTTCCCGGCTGAGCACCAGTCGGGTGCCGCCGGAAGCCATCCGGGTCGCCCCGACCTCCTGGGACAGGGCGGCCCGCTCCTGCCACAGCTCGATCAGGGTGCGGTCGATCTCGTCGATCCGCTCCCGGATGGCGACGATCCGCGCCGCGGCCACCGAGTCGTCGGTCCCGGTCCGGGGCGTCGCGCCGGCCGCCGACGCGGGCTCCGCCCTGCCATCGCCGGCCGACCCGCCGGCCTCGTGCTCGTCGCCCGGCCGGGACTGTGCCACGCTGCCGCTCTGCTCCACCACGTCTGCCATCATCGCCGTACCCCTCGGACGTCGGGCCCGGTGCCCGGATCCCGGGACGGAAAAGCCCCGGGCTCTCCAGAGCCCGGGGCTTTTCGTAGGTCTGATCTGATCAGGCGCGACCCACGGCTGCCGGACTCCCGGTGCCGTAGTAAAAGTAGAAGCGCTGACCGAACACGTCGTCGAGTATGCCCACCCGCCGACCCGATCCGCAAGGATTCGCGCCGGGTCCACGGGGATTCGCGGTGCGGGGACCCCTTCTCCAAGCCGGCGTCAGGCGGGGAGAAGGGGCCCCTGCGCGTACCTCAGCCGAGGCGGGTGATCCGATCGGCGGGGCCCGGCGCCACCGGGGCGCCCGCGCCCACGTACGACACCAGGGCGTCGACGTCGAAGCCGGGGGCGGTGGTCCGGCCGGCGCCGCCCGCCAGCTCGGTGAAGCCGTCGCCGCCGTTGGCCAGGAAGTCGTTCGTGGTGACCCGGTAGCTGGCCGCCGGGTCGACCGGGGTCCCGTTCAGCGCCAGGGCGCTCACCCGGGAGCCCGCCGGGGCGGTGCTGTCGTACGAGTAGGTCAGCCCGGCCGAGACCTGGAGGATCCGCTGGGCGGTCTGCCCGTTGAAGCCGGGGAACTGCTGCTCCAGCACGTTCTTGAGCTGGGCCCCGGTGAACGTCTGGGTGACCACCAGGTTGTTGAACGGCTGCACGCTGAACGCCTCGCCGTAGGTCACCTCACCCGGCGCCTCGCCGCCGGCCGACGCCCCGTACGACAGGGAGGCCCGAACGCCGCCCGGGTTCATCAGGGCGATCTGCGCCCCGTCGCCGGCCGTGTACGCGAGCTGCGCGTCGGCGATCACGTCGCCGAGCGGGCTCTCGCCGTTGGGCCGGACGTCCCGGACGATGTCCGCGCTGATCTTCCCGACCACCCGGTTGGCGATCGGGGCGACCGCCGTGCGGTACTTGTCGGACAGCGCCTTCGCGCGTGCGTCGACCAGCGCGGGGTTGCGGGCGAACACGCCGGGTGCGCTCTGCTGCCAGGTGCCGTCGGCGTTGCGGACGCCGTTCTCGACGACCACGTTGCGGGCGGAGATCCCGGTGAACCGGCCGGAGCGGCGGTCCAGCGAGTAGTCCACGTCGGTGATCAGCTGGCCGTTGGTGCCGGCGCTGGTGACGACGCTCTGCTGGCCGGCCGAGTTCGGCAGTGAGCAGGAGTAGAAGCGGTGGGTGTGGCCGGAGACGACCAGGCCGAACTCCGGCCGCAGGCCGCGCACGATGTCCACGATCGGGCCGGAGAAGTTGGCGCAGTCGGAGACGCCAGGGGCGCTCGGCGGCGGGGACTGCGCGCCGCCCTCGTGCACCAGCAGCACCATCGCCTTGACGCCGAAGAGCTTGAGCAGGCCGCCCCACTTGTTGGCGGTCTCCACCTCGTCCTTGAACGTGACCGAGGTGATGCCGGCGGGGTTGACGATGCCCGGGGTGCCCTCCAGGGTGACCCCGACGAAGCCGACCGGCACGCCGTTGACGAACTTGACGTCGACCGGGGGCAGGATCGGCAGGCCGGTCTTCTTGCTGACCGTGTTGGCCGCGAGGTAGGTGAACTTCGCGCCGGCGAAGCCGTCGCCGTCCTGGCAGCCGTCGACCGGGTGGCAGCCGCCCTTGTTGAGCCGGATCAGCTCGTTGATGCCCTCGTCGAACTCGTGGTTGCCGACCGAGCTGACCTGGAGGCCGATCTCGTCCATCAGCTCGATCGTCGGCTCGTCGTGGAACGCGGCGCTGACCAGCGGCGAGGCGCCGATCAGGTCGCCAGCGCCGACGGTGGTGCTGGTCCGCCCCTCGGCCTTCGCCTCGGCGCGGAGCTTCTTCAGCCAGGTGGCGAGGAACTCCACGCCGCCGGCCGGGGTGCCGTTGACGGTGGCGCCGCTGCCCGCGGGCGGGTCGATGGCGCCGTGGAAGTCGTTGTAGCTGAGGAAGTTGCCCTTGACCTCGCCGCCGAGCGGCTTGGCGTAGGAGACCGAGACCGGGGCGAGAGCCGCCCAGGGGTCGGCGGCCGGGGCCGGCGCGGGCCGCGTGGCGGCCGGCAGGGTGGCGACGACGGCCAGTGCGAGGGCCGGCGCGGCGAGGTGACGCAGCACCGCCCGACCGCGCGAGCGCGGTTGACTCATGGTTTTTCTCCCAAATCGTGTACGGGGGAGGGATCCGGGGTTTCCCGGTCATCGTCGTGGATCGGGGACGGAGGCGCCAGAGCCGGTCGGGTGACGGGTTGGTCTCTTCGGGCTGCGCGCCGGGCCACGGGGGTGGCGGCGGGCGGGGCGGTGAGTCGGGAAGTGTCCGGCGGGCGGCATAGACTCGCCCTGCGATGCAGCCTCTCTTCGACATCCCCGTGTCCCCGCCCGAGCCCGAGCCCGAGCCGGCCCCGCCGCGCCGCGCCGGCCCGCCGGTCCGGCTCGACCCACAGCAGTTGGTGGAGGGCCTGAACGGGCCCCAGCGTGACGCCGTCACCCACGCCGGCTCGCCGTTGCTGATCGTGGCCGGCGCCGGCTCGGGCAAGACCCGGGTGCTCACCCACCGGATCGCGTACCTGCTTGCCGCCCGGGACGTGCACCCCGGCGAGATCATCGCGATCACCTTCACCAACAAGGCCGCCGGTGAGATGAAGGAGCGGGTGACCCACCTGGTCGGCCCGCGTGCCCGGCTGATGTGGGTGTCGACGTTCCACTCGGCCTGCGTGCGGATCCTGCGGGCCGAGCACGAGCACGCCGGCCTGAAGTCGACCTTCTCGATCTACGACGCCGACGACTCCCGTCGGCTGATGCAGATGGTCGCCCGCGAGCTGGACCTCGACCCGAAGCGCTACCCGGCGCGCGGGCTGGCCGCCCAGGTCTCCAACCTGAAGAACGAGCTGGTCGACCCGGAGGAGTTCGCCGGGCGGGCCAAGGGCCCCAACGAGCGGGCGCTCGCCGAGGCGTACACGCTCTACCAGCGGCGGCTGCGCGAGGCGCACGCGCTGGACTTCGACGACCTGATCATGACCACGGTGCACCTGTTCCAGTCGCACCCACACGTCGCGGAGAGCTACCGCCGCCGGTTCCGGCACGTCCTGGTCGACGAGTACCAGGACACCAACCACGCCCAGTACACCCTGATCAAGGAGCTGGTCTCCGGCACCGAGGGGATCGACCCGGCCGAGTTGTGCGTGGTCGGCGACGCCGACCAGTCGATCTACGCGTTCCGGGGCGCGACGATCCGCAACATCCTGGAGTTCGAGCGGGACTTCACCGACGCCCGCACGATCCTGCTGGAGCAGAACTACCGCTCCACCCAGACCATCCTGAACGCCGCCAACGCGGTGATCGACCGGAACACCTCCCGCAAGCCCAAGCGGCTGTGGAGCGACGCGGGGGCGGGCGAGCAGATCGTCGGGTACGTCGCCGACACCGAGCACGCCGAGGCGGACTGGGTGAGCCGGGAGGTCGACCGGCTGGTCGACGACGGGGCCGCCCGCCCCGGCGACGTGGCGGTCTTCTACCGCACCAACGCCCAGTCCCGGGTCTTCGAGGAGGTGTTCATCCGGATCGGCCTGCCCTACAAGGTGGTCGGCGGGGTGCGCTTCTACGAACGCAAGGAGGTCCGCGACGCGCTGGCCTACCTGCGCGCGGTGGTCAACGACGACGACACGGTCAGCCTGCGCCGCGTCCTGAACACTCCCCGCCGGGGCATCGGCGACCGCGCGGAGGCATGCGTCGAGGCGCTCTCCGGCCGGGACCGGGTCTCCTTCGGCGCGGCGCTGCGCCGGGCGAAGGACGCCCCGGGCATCTCCACCCGGGCCGCCAACGGCATCGGCGACTTCATCGCGCTGCTCGACGGGGCGCGCAAGCTGGCCGAGACCGGCACCCCGGAGGAGGTGCTGGAGGCGCTGCTCACCCGCTCGGGCTACCTCACCGAGCTGGAGGAGAGCCTCGACCCGCAGGACGCCGGCCGGGTGGACAACCTCCAGGAACTGGTCAGCGTCGCCCGGGAGTACACCGAGCGGATCGAGGCGCTGGGCGCCGAGGGCGAGCGGGCCACCGTGGCCGGCTTCCTGGAGCAGGTCGCGCTGGTCGCGGACGCGGACCAGATCCCCTCCGACGACCCGGACCACCAGGGCGTGGTCACCCTGATGACCCTGCACACCGCCAAGGGACTGGAGTTCCCGGTGGTGTTCCTCACCGGGCTGGAGGACGGTGTCTTCCCGCACCTGCGTTCACTGGGCGACACCCGGGAGTTGGAGGAGGAGCGTCGGCTGGCGTACGTGGGCATCACCCGGGCCCGCCAGCGGCTCTACCTGTCCCGCTCGGTGACCCGCTCGGCGTGGGGGCAGCCGGCCTACAACCCGCCGTCGCGGTTCCTGGAGGAGTTGCCGCCGGAGCTGGTCCGTTGGGAGCGCACCGAGGGGACGTACACCTCGTGGGCCGGGGGTGGCGGCGGCGTCGGGGGTCGCGCGGACCGCCCCGGCGGCTTCGCCGGGGGGACGCCCAAGGCGGCCCAACTGGCCAAGCGGCTCGGCGTGGACGGCAGCCGGCTGACCACGGCCAGCGAGTTGCCCCAGGGGCCCAAGGTGGCGGCCGGGGACCGGGTCAACCACCAGCGGTACGGCCTGGGCCGGGTGCTCGCCGTCGAGGGGCACGGGCCCGGGGCGCGGGCGCAGATCGACTTCGGCGACCAGACGATGTGGCTGGTGCTGCGGCACGCCCCGGTCGACAAGCTCTGACCCGCCGGCCCGCCCGGCCGGCGTGCTGCCGGACCGGGCCGGGCTGGCGGGTCGGCTTGCGCTGCCGGGCCGGGCGGCCGGGCGCGGGCGCACCCGGGCGGCGGGCTGTCAGCAGGCCACGTCGATGCCCCGGGCGCGCAGGAACGGCGCGGGGTCGATCTGGTTCCACATCGCGCCCTGGTGCACCTCGAAGTGCAGGTGCGGGCCGGTGGAGTCGCCGGTGGAGCCCTCGTAGCCGATGACCTGCCCCGCCTTCACCTTCGCGCCGACGCCGACGGCGGTGCGGCTCTGGTGGGCGTAGTGGGTCAGGTAGCCGTTGCCGTGGTCGACGAAGACGGAGATGCCGTACCCGTCGCCGACGTCACCGGCCTTGACCACGGTGCCCGCGGCGGCGGCGTGGATCGGGGTGCCCGCGGGCAGGGCGAAGTCGATGCCGGCGTGCAGGGCGCCCCACCGTTGGCCGTAGCAGGAGGTGATCTGGGCGCCCGCCATCGGGATGACCCAGGCTGACGCGGGCTTGTTGGTCTTCTTCGGCGTGGGCTTCGGCTTCGGCTTCGTGGTGACCTGCTTCGTCGGGCTGGCGCTGGCCCTCGACGGGCTCGGCGACGGGGTGGTGGGGCTGGCGGACGGGGTGACCGGGGCGACCGACTCGCGGACGGCCCGGTCGGCGCGCTCGGCGGCCTCGGTGCGGGCCTGGGCGTCGATCGCCACGGCGGCCGGGGTCGGCTCGTCCCCACCGCCCGTGGTGGCGACGGCGACGCTGGCGAGACCGAGCCCGACCAGGGCCGCCGCGCCGATCACCAGGGCCCGTCCGCCGCGCCGGGGGCGCAGTCGGCGGCGGATCGGCGCGTCGGGGGTGCTCTCGTTGCGGATGTTCTCTTCCTGCACGGCGGGGACCTTCACGTCTTCGAGGGGCAGGGACCTCGAAATCTTGGTGTTTGCGCTGGTGGCCGGCGGGTGGGGGCGGGGTTCCGTCGCCCCGCCCGCAGCCGGCTCCCGCCCGTTCCCTCCCGCCTAGGGGGGCTTCGTCCCGATAAGTGATCATGGTCGAGGTGTCGCCGGTCACATCTGCCGGTGTGGCCTAGCAGACATTCGGCCCGCCGGACGACGAAAAAACCGCCCGGATCGACTGATCCGGGCGGTCAACGGGCGATGCTCAGGGTCAGGGCGTGGTCACGTCGCTGTAAAGCGCCTGGATTTGCATCTTGATGTCCACTTCGCGGCTCTGGAGCCACGGCACCGGGTCCCGTGGCTCCCCGTTGACATGGATCTCCAGATGCAGGTGCGCGCCGTAGGAGTGGCCGGTGTTGCCGACCAGTCCGAGCTGTTCCCCGGCCTTGACCTGCTGGCCCTCCTTGACGGTCACCGCTGAGGAGTGGCCGTAGATGGCCTCGCTGCCGTCGGTGTGCTTGACGATGACCGCGTAGCCGTAGCCGCCGAACCAGCCGGCCTTGGTGACGGTGCCGCCGTGGATGGCGACGTAGGGGGTGCCCTCCGGGGCGACCAGGTCGACGCCGGTGTGCAACTTGCCCCAGCGCATGCCGTAGGGCGTGTTGAAGTCGTAGTCCTGCAGGGGCAGGAGCCAGACGTCCTGCTCGGTGGAGACCTTCGTCTCCGTCCGGCTGTCCCGGGAGGCCGGTTCGTCGGAGTCTGCGCGGGCCGCGACGTCCTGGCTGGTGATGGACGCCTGCTTGAGCTCGTCCAGGACCGACGGGCTGACGCTCTTGGCGTCCGGCAGCGCGGCCGCGCCGAGCGCGACCATGCCCGCACCGACGAACGCGGTGGTGACGACGGCTGCGTAGCGGCTGCGCGGGGGCGCGGGTACGCGGCGGCGGCCGCGATATCGATCGGGCTCAGACGACAGGCGCTGGCGCACGCACACCCTCCGTTGTCGGGGTTCCGAAGCGGTCGGCCGGCGCCCCGTGAAGCGAAGGTGAACGTCGGCTGGCCGCGTCGTCACCCGTCGGTGGACCTGATGACAACCGTGGTCACGTTAGCCAACCACCACGCCGGTAACAAGCCAGACGGGGTAATTGGCGTGTCGATCCGTCCGTTTGTGTCCCTTATTGTCATGTCTCGTCACGGTCGACGTATGCCCTCGTAGCTGCCCGTTCGTTGCGCAGGGTGACGTCGCCCACCGGATATCCGAATCCGGCCCGCACCCCTACGCTTCTCCTGGTTCGGACGCCCGGATTCCCTGGTCCCGACCCGTCGGGTTACCGTTCGTTCAGGTGACAGTCTTAGCGCCTCGAAAGGTGTCCGCTGATGAGCTCTCGTATCCGGGTCGTCGTCGCGAAGCCGGGCCTCGACGGCCACGACCGCGGGGCCAAGGTGGTCGCCCGTGCCCTGCGGGACGCCGGCATGGAGGTCATCTACACCGGCCTGCACCAGACCCCGGAGCAGATCGTGGAGACCGCCATCCAGGAGGACGCCGACGCCGTCGGGCTCTCCGTGCTGTCCGGGGCGCACATGACGCTGTTCCGGCGGGTCATCGAGCTGCTCGGTGAGCGGGACGCGCGCGACATCGTCGTCTTCGGCGGCGGCATCATCCCGGACGCCGACCTCCCCGAGTTGGAACGGCTCGGCGTAGCGAAGGTCTTCACCCCGGGCGCGACCACCCGGTCGATCGTGGAGTGGGTCCGGGCCAACGTCGCCCAGCCGGTCGCCTGACCCGGCGGTCGCCACCCTCCCCCAGACACGGGGGAGGGGCCGGACGCACCCCTCACACGTCCGGCCCCTCTATGCACGATGCCCCGCCGCCACCCCTCGACCGACAGGGCATCGGCCGTCTCCCGCCGTCGCGCTGACCAGCAGCGCTCCGACATCTGACTCAACGAGGCCCTGGCCAGGGGGTTACGCGGCCCGCCGAACATCGTCGACAGGAATCCCACAGCCGGCCCCCACCCGGCCCGTCGGCCCCGCCGGCCGCCCAACGAAACGACCCGGCCGCCCAACGAAACGGCTCGGCCGACCGCGCGGGGCTGCCCGGATCCGGGCAGCACGGGGGAGCGCCGGGCTGGTTGTGGATTAGGGCACACCGTGCACCCGCTCGGTTGCCGGCCGTGCCGACCTCGCTAGGCTGCGCCCAATGGCCTGTTTCAACTGATGACAGGCATCAAACTGTTTTCACACGCTGGTGGCGGCGCGACGGCGCGCCGCGGAGACGGGACGGGACGCGCAATCGTGGACCTGTACGAGTACCAGGGGCGGGACCTGTTCGAGCGGCACGGCTTGCCCGTGCTCGCCGGCGGCGTCGCCAACACCCCGGAGGAGGCCCGCGCGATCGCCGAACGCCTCGGCGGTCGCGTGGTCGTCAAGGCACAGGTGAAGGTCGGCGGCCGAGGAAAGGCCGGCGGCGTCAAGCTGGCCGAGGGCGAGGATGAGACGGTGGCCCGCGCCACCGACATCCTCGGCATGGACATCAAGGGTCACACGGTCCACAAGGTCATGATCACGGTGACCGCGGACGTGGCCGAGGAGTACTACTTCTCGTACCTGCTCGACCGGGCGAACCGCACCTTCCTCTGCATCGCCAGCGTCGCCGGCGGCATGGACATCGAGCAGGTCGCCACCGAGACCCCGGGCAAGGTCGTCAAGGCCCCGATCGACGCCGTCAAGGGCGTCGACGAGGCGAAGGCGCGCGAGATCGTCACCGCCGCCAACTTCCCCGCCGGGGTCGCCGACCAGGTCGTCGACGTCGCCGTCCGGCTGTGGCAGGCGTTCGTCGCCGAGGACGCCACGCTGGTCGAGGTGAACCCGCTGGCGACGACGAGCGACGGCAAGCTGCTGCTGCTCGACGCCAAGGTGACCCTGGACGAGAACGCCGGGTTCCGGCACCCCGACCACGAGGCCCTGATCGACCAGGCCGCGGTGGACCCGCTGGAGCAGGCCGCCAAGGAGAAGGACCTCAACTACGTCAAGCTCGACGGCGAGGTCGGGATCATCGGCAACGGCGCGGGTCTGGTCATGTCGACCCTCGACGTGGTCGCCTACGCGGGCGAGCGGCACGGCGGCGTCAAGCCGGCCAACTTCCTCGACATCGGCGGCGGCGCCAGCGCCGCGGTGATGGCGAACGGGCTGGAGATCGTCCTGTCCGACCCGTCGGTGCGCAGCGTGTTCGTCAACGTCTTCGGCGGCATCACCGCCTGCGACGAGGTCGCCAACGGCATCGTGCAGGCGCTCGCCCTGCTGGAACAGCGCGGCGAGAAGGTCACCAAGCCGCTCGTGGTCCGCCTCGACGGCAACAACGCCGAGGCCGGTCGGGCGATCCTCGACGGCGCGAACAACCCGCTGGTACAGCGGGTCGACACCATGGATGGCGCGGCCGAGCGGGCCGCCGAGCTGGCGGCTGCGGGGGTCTGATCATGGCTATCTGGCTGACCAAGGACTCGAAGGTCATCGTGCAGGGGATGACCGGTTCCGAGGGTTCCAAGCACACCCGGCGGATGCTTGCCGCCGGCACCAACGTCGTCGGCGGCACCAACCCGCGCAAGGCGGGCCAGACCGTGGACTTCGACGGCACCGCGCTGCCGGTCTTCGCGACCGTCGCCGAGGCCATGGCCCAGACCGGTGCCGACGTCACGGTGATCTTCGTCCCGCCGCAGTTCACCAAGGCCGCCGTGATCGAGGCCATCGACGCGGAGATCCCGCTGGCCGTGGTGATCACCGAGGGCGTCCCGGTGCACGACACCGCCGCGTTCTGGGCGTACAACGTGGCCAAGGGGGAGCGGACCCGGATCATCGGGCCGAACTGCCCGGGCATCGCCTCGCCGGGCGCCTCCAACGCCGGCATCATCCCGGCCGACATCACCGGCACCGGTCGGATCGGCCTGGTCAGCAAGAGCGGCACGCTGACGTACCAGATGATGTACGAGCTGCGCGACATCGGCTTCTCGACCTGCGTCGGCATCGGCGGCGACCCGATCATCGGGACCACCCACATCGACGCCCTGGCCGCGTTCGAGGCCGACCCGGAGACCGACGCCATCGTGATGATCGGCGAGATCGGCGGCGACGCCGAGGAGCGGGCCGCCGACTTCATCAAGGCGAACGTGACCAAGCCGGTGGTCGGCTACATCGCCGGCTTCACCGCCCCGCCCGGCAAGACCATGGGCCACGCCGGCGCGATCATCTCCGGCTCGGCGGGCACCGCCGAGGCGAAGAAGGAGGCGTTGGAGGCCGTCGGCGTGAAGGTCGGCAAGACCCCGACCGAGACCGCCAAGCTGATGCGGGAGATCATGTCCGCCGGCTGAACCGCCTGAGACGCCGAGGGGGTCCGACCGGGCGGTCGGCCCCCTCGCGTCATGTAGATCAGTCGTTGTTCCAGAACGGGTAGTTGCCGCTCGCCCGCAGGATCAGACTGCCGATGATGTTGATCACGCCGAACGCGATGGCGAGGTAGCCCAGCACCGGCGACTGGCCGTACCGTTTGGCGTCCCGGACAGACAGGTACCCGAAGACGATGCCGAGGACGCCGCAGCAGATCAGGCCCAGGACGATGCCGAGCACGCCCCACAGCGTGGTGCGGTCCCGGCCGGCGGCCGGTGGCGGCGGTGGATACGGAGCGTTCACGGCTACCTCCGAGCGGTCCGCGTCGACCTGCTCCAGCCGGCCGACGCTGGCCGGCACCCGGAAGAGGCCGCGACAGGAAAAGTTCGTGTCCTGGGCCGAGGCTAGACCGGATCGTGGGCGACAAGTCGGTGGATCACGAACTTGCGGCCGATCGGGCGCGGTATCGGACTGCCCTCGACGGCGCGGCGTGCCAGAGTAGACGCGATGTCCTCCGTCACCCCTGATCAGCCCCGCCGTCCGGCCACCGGGGTGGGCGCCGACGACCGGCTCGCCGGCCGCCCACCGGGTCCCCGGGTGCCCGCGCCCCGGGCCGGGGAGGCCCGCCGCAGCCGGGCCCCGCTCGCGGTCGCCGCCGGGGTCGCCGCCACCTGGGCCGCGCTCACGTCGTACCTACCGGTCGCGCTGGTGCTCGGGCTCGCCCAGCTCAGCGAGGACGCCGGCTCCGTCGCCGGGGCGCTGCGCGCCGGGCTGGGCGGCTGGCTGCTCGGCCACGGGGTCCCGCTGACCACCGACGCCGGCCCGGTCGGACTGGCCCCGGTGGCGCTCACGGTGCTGGCGGTCTGGCGGCTGTTCCGGGCCGGCGTGCACACCAGCCGGGCGATCGGGGCCCGGGGCGGGCGCTCGCCGCGCCAGGCGCTCACCGCCGCAGGCGCGGTCGGCGTCGGGTACGCGTTGCTCGGCACCCTCGCCGCAGTGCTGGCCGGCGTCGGTGGGCCGGCGGTGTCCCCGATCCGCGCCGGCGGGACCTTCGCGGTCTTCGGCGCGTTCGCGGCCCTGGCCGGGGCGGCCCGCACCACCGGCGTGGCCGGCCTGCTCGTCGAGCGGGCGCCCGCCCCGGTGCGGGACGGGGTGCGTACCGGCCTGGTCGCCGGGTTGCTGCTGCTCGGGGCGGGGGCGGGAGTAGCCGGGCTGGCGATCGCCACCGGCGGCGGGGACGCCGCGGACATGATCGGGGCGTACCGCACGGGGGTGGCCGGGCAGGCCGGGATCACCCTGGTCAGCCTCGCCTACGCACCGAACGCCACGGTCTGGTCCACCAGCTATCTGCTCGGTCCCGGGTTCGCCGTCGGCACCGACACCGCCGTACGCACCGGCGAGGTCTCGCTCGGCGCGCTGCCGGCCGTACCGTTGCTGGCCGGCCTGCCCAGCGGGCCGGTGGACGACTTCGGGGCGGCCCTGCTCGCGATCCCGGTCCTGGCCGGCATGGCTGCCGGCTGCCTGCTCGCCCGGCGGCTGCTGCGGCGGGCCGCCGAGGATCGGACGGAGGTGGCCTGGCGGGCCCTGCTGGTCCCGGCGGCCCTAGCCGGCCCGGTCGCCGGGCTGCTGCTCGGGGTGCTCGCGGGGGCCTCCGGCGGGCCGCTCGGCGGGGGGCGGCTGGCCGAGATCGGCCCGGTCCCGTGGCAGGTGGCCGGGACGGCCACGGCGGTGCTCGCGGCCGGTGCCCTGCTCGGCGCCGCCGCCACCCGCTCCCTGTCGAAGGGCCGGACGCCTTCCTGACGCCTGCGCCGAGGGGCGCCCCGGAAACTGCCCGGAGCGCCCCTCGGTGGTGCTGTCGACTCAGGTGGTCGGCAGGTTGACGTTCGCCACGAGGCCGAGGATGAACAGCACGATGCCGAGCCCGGCACCCACCGCACCGCAGATCAGACCGGTCTTGGCCTGGCTGTCGTTGCTGGCCAGGCCCTGGTTCGCCTTCTGCCGCCCGAGGTAGCCGGTGACGATCGCGGCGATGCCGACCGGGATGCCCAGGTACAGGCAGCAGACCAGCGGGATCGACGCGATGCCGAGGATCATCGACACCAGGCCGAGGGTGTTCTGCTGGCCCTGCGCCTGCGGGTAGCCGGCGTTCGGGTAGCCCGGCGCGGCTCCGTAGGGCTGCTGGGCATACGGGTCCTGCCCGTAGGGCTGACCCGGGGCGGGCTGGCCGTAGGGCTGACCCGACGTCGGCTGGCCGTACGGCTGACCCGACGTCGGCTGGCCGTACGGCTGACCGGCGGCAGGCTGCTGGCCGTACGGCGCCTGCGGCTGCTGGCCGTACGGGTCCTGCCCGTACGGCTGCCCCGATGTGGGCTGCTGCCCGTAAGGCGCCTGTGGGGGCTGGGCGTGCGGGTCGTGGTACTGCGGCTGGTTCGGGTCGTTGGGCTGCTGGCCGTACGGGTCCTGACCGGGCTGCATTCGCTGGTGCTCCTTGCCTGAGGCTGCTGTCAGTAGCTGGTGGTGCTGGTCTCCGCACCCATGATCGCCCCAATGCCGCCCAGCGCGCAGCACACGATGGCGATCACATACCAGGCGATGCCGACGATCAGGGCCCACTTGGACCACTTCTTCGACTCGGCGGCCGCCGCCTGGGCCCCCGCGTAGTCACCCTGCTGGATGAGCGGGTTGACCTTCGACGCGTTGATGATCGCCGGGATGGCCAGCGGCCAGAAGAGGAAGATGGCCACGATGGACATCGTCATGTTGTTATTGATCTGTTGCGGTTGGGGGGACTTGTAGTCGGGCTGCATCGCGGCCTACTCCTCTAATCCATCGACACAACGCGCATGTCGGGTCACTGACGGGTGCGGAGCCAGGCTTGTGCCGGGCACCGAGCGACCGGCAGAGTACAGGGTGGGGGCGACAACGGCGGTCACCAATTCGTCGTTGTCCGGATCCTGATTGCCCACGCGGACGGCCGGTCCGGCCTGCCCGCCCACACGAGGGCGGCCCCGACCTGCCCGATAGGGTGGCGGCGTGACCGAGCCCGCGCCCGTCGCCCGCATCGTCGTCCTCGTCTCCGGCTCCGGCAGTAATCTCCAGGCGTTGCTCGACGCCGCCGTCGACCCGGCGTACGGGGGCAGGGTGGTCGCCGTCGGCGCGGACCGGGACGGCATCGCCGGCCTGGACCGGGCCGCCGCCGCCGGGGTGCCGACCTTCGTCGAGCGGGTCTCCGACCACCCGACCCGGGCGGACTGGGACGCCGCGCTCACCGCGCAGGTCGCCGCGCACCGCCCCGACCTGGTGGTCTCCGCCGGCTTCCTCAAGCTGGTCGGCCCCGACTTCCTCGCCGCGTTCGGCGACCGCTACCTCAACACGCACAACACCCTGCTGCCGGCGTTCCCCGGCATCCACGGCCCCCGGGACGCCCTCGCCTACGGCGTGAAGATCACCGGGGCCACCCTCTTCTTCGTCGACGCCGGGATGGACACCGGCCCGATCGTCGCCCAGGTCGCCGTGCCGGTGCTCGACGACGACGACGAGGATGCGCTCACCGAGCGCATCAAGTCCGCCGAGCGGCGCCAGCTCGTCGAGCAGGTCGGTCGGCTGGTCCGCGAAGGTTGGACGATCACCGGAAGAAAGGTCACCTTTCCGTGAGTGCCACTGAGGCCGAGCGCCGCCCGATCCGGCGGGCGCTGGTCAGCGTCTACGACAAGAGCGGCCTGGTCGAGCTGGCCCGGGCCCTGCACGCGGCCGGCGTGGAGCTCGTCTCGACCGGCAGCACCGCGTCGAGGATCGCCGACGCCGGGGTGCCGGTGACCCCGGTCGAGTCGGTGACCGGCTTCCCCGAGATCCTCGACGGCCGGGTGAAGACCCTGCACCCGGCGATCCACGGCGGCCTCCTGGCCGACCTGCGCAAGGACTCGCACGCCGCCCAGCTCGACGAGCACGGCATCGCCGGGATCGACCTGCTGGTGTCCAACCTCTACCCGTTCCAGGCCACGGTCGCCTCGGGCGCCGGCGTCGAGGAGTGCGTGGAGCAGATCGACATCGGCGGCCCGGCGATGGTCCGCGCCGCCGCCAAGAACCACGCCTCGGTGGCCGTGGTCACCGACCCGGCCGGGTACCCGGCCCTGCTGGCGGCCCTCGGCGAGGGCGGGTTCACCCTGGCCCAGCGCCGGGTGCTGGCCGCCCGCGCGTTCGCCGCCATCGCCGAGTACGACGTGGCCGTGGCCGAGTGGTGCGCCGTCACCCTGGCCCCGGACGCCGGGGGGTGGCCGGAGTTCGCCGGGCTGGCGCTGCGCCGCGGGCCGGTGCTGCGCTACGGCGAGAACCCGCACCAGGCCGCCGCGCTCTACGCCGACCCGAGCAGCCCGGCGGGCCTGGCCCAGGCCGAGCAGCTGCACGGCAAGGAGATGTCGTACAACAACTACGTCGACGCGGACGCCGCGTGGCGGGCGGCGAACGACTTCGCCGACCAGCCGGCCGTGGCGATCATCAAGCACGCCAACCCGTGCGGGATCGCGGTCGGCGGCGACGTGGCCGAGGCGCACCGCCGGGCGCACGCCTGCGACCCGGTGTCGGCGTACGGCGGGGTGATCGCGGTCAACCGGCCCGTCTCCGTGGAGCTGGCCCGGCAGGTCGCCGACATCTTCACCGAGGTGCTGGTCGCGCCGGAGTTCGAGCCCGGCGCGGTGGAGGTCCTCCAGGGCAAGAAGAACATCCGGCTGCTGCGCGCCCCGGCGTACGCCCCGCTGCCGGCGGAGTGGCGGCAGGTCACCGGCGGTATCCTGGTCCAGCTGGCCGACCGGATCGACGCCGACGGCGACGACCCGGCCAACTGGCGGCTGGCCACCGGCGAGGCGGCCGACGAGGCGACGCTGCGCGACCTGGCGTTCGCCTGGCGGGCGGTGCGCGCCGTGAAGAGCAACGCGATCCTGCTGGCCAAGGACGGCGCGACCGTCGGGGTCGGCATGGGTCAGGTCAACCGGGTCGACTCGGCGCAGCTTGCGGTCACCCGGGCCGGCGCCGAGCGGGCCGGGGGCTCGGTCGCCGCCTCGGACGCGTTCTTCCCGTTCGCCGACGGCCCGAAGATCCTCATCGAGGCCGGGGTGAAGGCGATCATCCAGCCGGGCGGCTCGATCCGTGACGAGGAGGTGATCGCCGCCTGCAAGGAGGCCGGGATCACCATGTACCTGACGGCCACCCGCCACTTCTTCCACTGACCCGCCCGCCCGCCGCCGCCCGCAGCCGGGCGGCGGCGGGTCAGGTGGTGGTGGGGCGGAGCTCGGCGAAGTGGCAGGCCGACGGGTGGGGGTCGGCCGCCCGGGGGACCGGGTGGGGTTCCTCGCGGGCGCAGACCTCCTGGGCCTTCCAGCAGCGGGTGCGGAAGCGGCAGCCGCTCGGCGGATCCGCCGGGCTGGGCACGTCGCCGACGAGCCGAATCATGGTCCGGTCGTCGCGGGCGTCCGGGTCGGGCACCGGCACCGCCGACAGCAGCGCCTGGGTGTACGGGTGGGTGGCCCGCTCGTAGATCTCGTCCTCGGTGCCGACCTCGACGATCTTGCCGAGGTACATCACGGCGACCCGGTCGGAGATGTGCCGCACCACGGACAGGTCGTGGGCGATGAAGATGTAGGACAGGCCGAACTCGTCCTGGAGTTGTTCCAGCAGGTTGATGACCTGGGCCTGGATGGAGACGTCCAGGGCCGACACCGGCTCGTCGCAGACGATGATCTCCGGGCGCAGGGCGAGCGCCCGGGCGATGCCGATGCGCTGACGCTGGCCGCCGGAGAACTGGTGCGGGTACCGGTTGACGTGCTCCGGATTCAACCCGACCACGTCCAGCAGCTCCTGCACCCGCTTGCGCTTGCTGCCCTTCGGCGCGGCGTCCGGGTGGATGTCGAACGGCTCCCCGATGATGTCGCCGACCGTCATCCGCGGGTTCAGCGAGGTGTACGGGTCCTGCATCACCATCTGCATGTTGCGTCGTAGCCGGCGCAGCTCCGCCCCAGACGCCCTGAACAGGTCCTTCCCCTCCAGAGTGGCCCGGCCGGAGGTGGGCGTCTCCAGCCGCATCAGCAGCCGGGCCAGGGTGGACTTGCCGCAGCCGGACTCGCCGACGATGCCGAGCGTCTCGCCCCGGCGCAGCTCGAAGCTGACCCCGTCGACGGCACGTACCGCGCCGACCTGGCGCTGGAACAGCACCCCCTTGGTGATCGGGAAGTGCTTGACCAGGTTGTCGACGGCGAGGACGGTCTCGCCCCGCACCTTGGCCGGGCTAGCGGGCGCTGTCATCACGGACCTCCTGCGCGAAGTGGCACGCGCTGGTCCGGCCGTCGCCGAGGACCAGGTCGTGCGGCACCACGTCGACGCAGACCTGCTGCACGTACGGGCACCGGGGGTGGAAGGGGCATCCGGAGGGGATCCGCATCAGGTTCGGCGGCAGCCCTCTGATCGTCGACAGGGCCTGGCCGCGCACGTCCAGGCGCGGGATCGACTCCAGCAACCCCTTCGTGTACGGGTGCGCCGGCGCCCGGTACAGCGAGCGGACGTCGGCGTGCTCGACGATCCGGCCCGCGTACATGACGGCGATCCGGTCCGCGACGCCGGCCACCACGCCGAGGTCGTGGGTGATCAGGATCATCGCCATGTCCAGGTCCCGCCGCAGGTCGGCGAGCAGGTCCATGATCTGGGCCTGCACGGTGACGTCCAGCGCGGTGGTCGGCTCGTCGGCGATCAGCACCTTCGGGTTCAGCGCCAGTGCCATCGCGATCATGACGCGCTGCCGCATCCCGCCGGAGAACTGGTGCGGGTGGTCGCCGAGCCGGCTGGCCGCCGCCGGGATCCGTACCAGGTCCATCAGCTCGACGGTCCGGGCCCTGGCGTCGCCCCGGGACATCCCCTCCCGGTGGCGCAGCGTCTCGCCGATCTGCCAGCCGACCGGGAAGACCGGGTTCAGCGCGGACAGGGCGTCCTGGAAGATCATCGCGATCTCCTTGCCGCGCACCTGGCGACGCTGTTCCTCCGACTGGCCGAGCAGGTCCTGGCCCCGGTAGAGGATCTGCCCGGAGCGGACGTGCGCCGGGGGAGTGTCCAGGATGCCCATGATCGCCTGCGCGGTGACGGACTTGCCGGACCCGGACTCGCCGAGCACGGCCAGGGTCTCGCCGGCGTCCAGGTGGTACGAGACGCCGTTGATCACCCGGGCCACCCCCTCGCTGGTGCGGAACTCGACGTGCAGGTCCCGGACATCCAGGAGGTGGCCGCCCTCGGGCGTCGGAGAGGCCGGCGTCGGCCTGACGGCGGAGTGGCTCATGAGGGGATCACCGCAGCTTCGGGTCGAAGGCGTCACGGATCGCGTCGCCGAGCATGATGAAGGCCAGCACGGTCAGCGCGAGGAAGGTCGAGGGCACCACCAGCGGGGTGGCGGACTCCCGCATGTGCACCCGGCCGGCGTCGATGTCGATGCCCCAGGAGATGGTCGGCGCCTTGAGGCCGATGCCGAGGAAGCTCAGCGTCGCCTCGGCGGAGATGAACGAGCCGAGCGCGATGGTGAGCACCACGATCGCCGGGGCGAGCGCGTTCGGCAGGATGTGCCGCCACATGATCCGGCCGTTGCCGGCACCGAGCATCCGGGCGGCGGCGACGTAGTCCTGCTCCTTGGCGGTGATCACCGAGGAGCGGATCACCCGGGCCGCCGTGGTCCAGCCGAGCACCGCCAGCACGAAGATCACCGCGAACAGCCGGACGTTGTCGCTGCTGGCGCTCACCCGCTTGAGCAGCACGATCGCGGCGAGCAGCAGCGGGATGCCGAGCACGATGTCGATCACCCGGGAGAGCACCGCGTCGACCCACCGGCCGAAGTACCCGGCGAGCATCCCGACGACCACCGCGATCAGCCCGGTGAACAGCGCCGAGAGCGCGCCGACCAGCAGCGACGCGCGGGCCCCGTAGACCGCCCGGGCGTACGTGTCGCAGCCCTGGAAGTCGTACCCGAAGATGGCCCCGCCGGACGGCCCGGCGTGCTGGCGGGAGAGCACGCAGTCGCGCGGGTCGTTGGCCGTGAACAGCGCCGGGACGACCGCCATCGCGGCGATCAGGACGACCAGGAACAGGCTGATCCAGAAGATCGGTTTGCGGCGCAGGTCGCGCCAGGCGTCGCCGGCCAGGCTGCGCGGCTTCCGCGGCACGCCGACCTGGTTGGGCGCCCCGGGCTCGCCCGACGGCCCCCGTCGCGCGGCCTGGTTCTCGGTGGCCGCCACGGTCTCGAAGTCACTCATGCCGCCACCTCGCTGCGCTCACTTGCGCACGCTGCTTCACTCATAGCGGATCCTCGGATCGAGTACGGCGTACAGGACGTCCACCACCAGGTTGGAGACGAGGTAGACCACGACGAGCACGCTGACGATGCCCACCACCAGCGGGCCGTCCTCGGTGCGGATGCCGCGGAACAGGTTGAACCCGACGCCGGGGATGTTGAACACACCCTCGGTGATGATCGCGCCGCTCATCAGGTTGCCCAGCTCGACGCCGAGGAAGGTGATCACCGGGATGAGCGAGTTGCGCAGCACGTGCACGCCCACGATCCGCCGCTTGACCAGGCCCTTCGACCGGGCGGTGCGGACGTAGTCGGCGCGCAGGTTCTCCGCGACCGAGGTCCGGGTCAGCCGCAGCGCGGTGGCCAGCGACAGCGAGCCGAGCACGATGCCGGGCAGCAGCAGCGCGTACAGGTCGGGATCGGCGCCGGCGGTGGCCGGGAAGAGCTGCCACTTGACGCCGAGGAGGTACTGGGCGAGCGGGGCCAGCACGATCGTGGGGATGCCGAGCACCAGCAGGGTGAGCACCAGCGTCGCGTTGTCGAAGACGCTGCCCCGTCGGATGCCGGCGATCACCCCGGCGGTGACCCCGAAGACGATCGTCACCGCCATGGCGATCAGGGCGAGCTTGACCGTGACCGGCCAGGCGGCGGCGAGGATGTCGCCGATCTGCCGGCCGGTCAGCGACTGTCCCAGGTCGCCCTGGAGCAGGTTCTTCAGGTAGTCGAAGTAGCGGTAGAAGAAGCCGCCGACACCGGTCCGGTCGAGGTGGAACTTGTCCGTCAGGTATGCCCGCTGGGCGGCGGTGACCGGGCGTTCCCCCGCGAGCGCCTGGATCGGGTCGCCCTGACCGGCGAACATCAGCGCGTAGACGATCAGCGTGGTCCCGAAGAAGGCGAGGACCATCTGGAGCAGTCGCCGCAGAATGAAGCGGAGCATACTGAGCAGTCTTCCTGAAAAGGGGCAAATCGGTGGCGGGTCGGGTCACCTCGCGGCGACCCGACCCGCCTTCCCGGGGGAGCTACTTGACGGCTTCGATCTTCAGCAGGTCGATCCGGTCGAAGAGGTCCATCTCCACGTTCATGACCTTGGTCGAGTGACCGAAGTTGTTCTGGCCGTACCGGAGCGGGATCACCGGCATGTCCTCGGCCAGCAGGTCCTCCGCGGCCTGGTACTTCTTGACCGCCTCCTCCTCGTTCGGGGCCTTGGCGCCCTCGGCGAGCAGCTTGTCGAACTCGGGGTTGCTGTAGCCGTAGTAGTTCGACGAGCCGTTGCTGCTGTACAGCGGGCCCAGGTAGTTCTCCATCGACGGGTAGTCCATGACCCAGCCCATCCGGAACAGGCCGACCGGCTGCTTGGCCTTGACCTTGGTCAGCAGGTCCGCGAACTTCGGCTCGGCGTTGCCCACGCAATCCACGCCCAGGTTGGCCTTGAGCTGGTTGCAGGTCGCGTCGATCCAGTCCTTGTGGCCGCCGTCGCCGTTGTACGACAGCTCGATCTTCTTCGGGCCGCCCGCGGCCTCGTACGCCGCCTTGGCCTTGGCCGGGTCGAACTCGCCGGCGGCGCCGATGGTGTTCTCCCGGTAGCCCGCGACGACCGGCGAGACGAACGAGCGGGCCGGCTGCTGCGAGTCCTTGAATACCGACCTGGTGATCTCGTCCCGGTCGATCGCCATCGAGATCGCCTTGCGCACCTCGGGGTTGCTGAACTCCTTCTGGAACGTCGGGAAGGCCAGCACCTGGAGCTGCGAGGCGGGGCTCTGCTTGAACCGGTCGCCGAGGTCGGTGCCGGCGGTCGACAGGTTCTCGGTCGGGATCGTCTTGATCACGTCGAGGTTGTCCGACAACACGTCCGCGTACGCGGCGGTCGGCTGCTGGTAGATCCGGAACTCGACGCCGGCCACCTTCGGCTGCTGGCCGGGGAAGGCGTCGTACTTCTCCACCTCGACCTTGGCGTCGTGCTGCCACGAGCCCTTCATCCGGAACGGGCCCTGGCCGATCGGGGCCTGCTCGTACCCCTCGGCGAGCACGCCGGGGGCGGAGAACGCCGCCTTCGGCAGCGGGTAGAACGCCGTGTAGCCGAGCATGGTCCGGAACTCGCTGTACGGCTGGGACAGCGTCACGGTGAAGGTCAGGTCGTCGACCTTCTTCAGACCGGTCAGCGTCTTCGCCTTCGGCTGCTCGCCCTGGAGATCGTCGTAGCCGGCGATCTTCTCGAAGAAGTAGCTGGAGTTCTGCCCGTTGGGGGCGTACGCGCCGTGGTTCCAGGCGTCGATGTAGTTCTCGGCCGTGACCTTCTCGCCGTTGTGGAAGGTGTAGCCGTCCTTGAGCTTGACCGTCCAGACCTTGTTGTCCGACGACGTCACGGACTCGGCGGCCACCTCGTACGGCTTGTTCGCCTCGTCGTAGTCGACGAGCGGGCTGAACAGGGCGCTGAGCACCTGCGCGCCGCTGGTCTCGTTGGTGCTGGTCGGCACCAGGTGCTGCGGCTCGGCGATCTCGATCCGCACGGCCGCGTTGGGGTCGCTCTCGCCGGATCCGCCGTCGCCGCCCGAGCCGCAGGCCACCAGGCCCAGGGTCACCGCGAGCGGGAGGGCGGTCCAGGCGGCAAGCCTACGAACACGCATTCGGTCTCCTCATCTCCATTACGCTGCGCGGTCAGGCCCGGCGCTGGGGTAACGCTGCGCAACGATCGGTAACGGTAGGTCGAGGGAGCGGCGATCGGCAACGGAGCCGTGGCGAACCGGTCACGGAGCGGGGTCTCCGGCCTTGCCCGCAGCCGCCCGCCCTGCTACGCCCTGTCGGAGAAATGGGCTGTCAGCGGCCCTCGGGGGCGCGGATCAAGCCGAGATGCATCAATACGCGCCATGCGTCCGGTCGGCCGCCGAGAGTTCGGTATGCGGCCCAGCCGGGCCGTCCGCCCGGATCGACCGGTGATGCGGTCCACAGATCGTCACAATCAGTGACAATGCCCACGCGGGCTCATCGTCACGGACTGTGGTGGGCCGGGCCCGGCCCAGGGTCGGGCCGGCCGCCCGTCGCGGCGGGCGCGGGTCCCCGGATCGACGTGCCCGGGGCGTGAGACGATCTGGACGTGACGGCGACGATCCTGGACGGCAAGGCGACCGCGGCGGAGATCAAGGACGAGCTGCGGACGCGGGTCAAGGCACTGGCGGAGCGCGGCATCACCCCGGGGCTGGGCACCGTCCTGGTCGGGGCGGACCCCGGTTCCCAGGCGTACGTCAACGGCAAGCACCGCGACTGCGCCGAGGTGGGCGTCGCCTCGCTTCGTCGCGAGTTGCCCGCCGACGCGACCCAGCAGCAGGTCGACGACGCGCTGGCCGAGCTGAACGCCGACCCGGCCTGCCACGGGTACATCGTCCAGCTCCCGCTGCCGGGCCACCTCGACACCCAGCGCGCGCTGGAGATGATCGACCCGGACAAGGACGCCGACGGGCTGCATCCGGTCAACCTCGGTCGGCTGGTCCTCGGCTACCCCGGCCCGCTGCCCTGCACCCCGCGCGGCATCGTCGAGCTGCTCCGCCGGCACGACGTGGCCCTGCGGGGCGCCAATGTCGCCGTCGTCGGCCGGGGCAACACCGTGGGTCGCCCGCTCGGCCTGCTGCTCACCCGGCGCAGCGAGAACGCCACGGTGACCCTGTGCCACACCGGCACCCTCGACCTGGCCTCGCACACCCGGGCGGCGGACGTCGTCATCGTCGCGGCCGGGGTGCCGGGGCTGCTCACCGCGGACATGGTCACCCCCGGTGCGACGGTGGTCGACGTGGGCATCACCCGGGTGATCGGCGAGGACGGCAAGGGCCGCTACACCGGCGATGTCGCCCCCGAGGTGGCCGAGGTGGCCGGGAAGCTGGTCCCGATGCCCGGCGGCGTCGGCCCGATGACCCGCGCCATGCTGCTCACCAACGTCGTCGAGCGCGCCGAGGGCAACTGAGCCACCGTCCGGTCCGTGGCTGCCGTCTCCGTGGCTGCCGTCCGGTCCGTGGCTGCCGTCCGGGGCCGGCGGCGGGGCCTCGACTCATCCTGTCGAAAGGTCGCCGGTTATGCCCCGATCGGTGCCAGGATGACTGATACGGGCCGGTAATCCGCCGGGTATCAGGGAGTGGGACGACCATGGGTAAGAAGGTCACTGTCGTCGGGGCCGGCTTCTACGGCTCCACCACCGCGCAGCGCCTGGCCGAGTACGACGTCTTCGACACCGTGGTGATCACCGACATCGTGGAGGGCAAGCCGGCCGGCCTCGCCCTGGACCTCAACCAGTCGCGCCCCGTAGAGGGCTTCGAGACCACGGTCGTCGGCGTCACCACCGGCCCGGACGGCGAGGGGTACGAGGCCATCGCGGGCTCGGACGTCGTGGTGGTCACCGCGGGCCTGCCGCGCAAGCCGGGCATGAGCCGGATGGACCTGCTGGAGACCAACGCCAAGATCGTCCGCCAGGTCGCCGAGAACGTGGCCCGGCACGCCCCGGACGCCGTGGTCATCGTCGTGTCCAACCCGTTGGACGAGATGACCGCGCTGGCCCAGCTCGCCACCGGGTTCCCGAGGAACCGGGTGCTCGGCCAGGCCGGCATGCTCGACTCCGCCCGGTTCACCAACTTCGTCGCCGAGGCCCTGGCCGTGCCGGTGCGGTCGGTGAAGACCCTGACCCTCGGCTCGCACGGCGACACCATGGTGCCGGTCCCGTCGAGGAGCACCGTCGACGGCAGGCCGCTGCGCGAGGCGATGCCGGCCGAGCAGATCGAGGAGTTGGTCGTCAAGACCCGCAACGGCGGTGCCGAGGTGGTCGCGCTGCTGAAGACCGGCTCGGCGTACTACGCCCCGTCGGCCGCCGCCGCCCGGATGGCCAGGGCCGTCGCGGAGGACTCCGGGGAGGTGATGCCGGTCTGCGCCTGGGTCGACGGCGAGTACGGCATCTCCGGCGTCTACCTCGGCGTCGAGGCCGAGATCGGCGCGGGGGGCGTCCGGCGGATCATCGAGACCGACCTGGACCCCGACGAACTGGCCAGCCTCAAGTCCGCCGCCGAAGCCGTCCGCACCAAACAGTCCGACATAACCGACATGTAACCCACGCCGCGCCCGGATCCTGACGGAAACTTCTTGATCAACGCTGCCGGTGGGGCAGCGCCAGGAAGGGCTCGCCCAGGTGTGGGGTGGCCAGGGTGGCTGGGGGGTGCGCGAGCAGGGTGTGCAGCAGGGCCGTGCGGCTGTCGCGGGCCGTGGCCGGCTGCTCGTCGTGGGCGTACGCCAGGGCGGGGTCGACGAGCTGGACCGTGTGCACCAGCAGGTCGCCGGTGACCAGTAGCCGCTCGTCGCCCGCGTCCACCAGCACCGACTGGTGACCGGGGGTGTGCCCCGGCGTGCTCAGCACGCGTACCCCCGGGGTCAGTGGGGTGTCGCCGTCGAGGACCCGGAGCTGGCCGGCGGCGCGCAACGGCGCGATCAGCCCGGCGCTCAGCCCCGGATTGACCGACCCCAGGGCGTCCAGCTCGGCGCGTTGCACCAGGTAGTCGGCGTTGCCGAACCAGGGTGTGCCGGCCGTGCCGGTGACAGCCCAGCCGACGTGATCGGTGTGCAGGTGGGTCAGCACCACCGTGCGGACGTCGGCGGGGTCGATGCCGGCGGCGGCCAGCTCGGCCGGTAGCCGCCCCGGTACCGGGGCCCAGCTCGCGGCGGGGGAGCCGGCCGGGCCGATGCCGGCGTCGACCAGGGTGACCGGGCCGTCCCCGGCGCGCAGGGCGAAGCAGCGGAACTGCAGCCACCACCGCCCGTCGTCGGTGACCGCGGCCGGGTCCCGCTCGTCGGCCGCGCGCCAGTGCTCGGCTGTGGCGCTCGGGAACGCCTCCTCGCGGGGCTGGAAGAACGGGCCCTCCCCGTCGGCCAGCGCGGTGACCGTGATAGACCCGAGGGTGCGGCGCGGCGGCATCCGGTGATGGTGCCAGCGATCTCCCGTGCCGTGCACCCCGTTTTCACCGGCCCACCGAGCCCGGCTGGGGACTGCCGGCAAGTTTCCAGTACGCTCGTACTGCTTGAGCATGTGTCCCCCGAGAGGAGCGCCGGTCGATGGCGAAGATCAAGGTAAACAACCCGGTCGTGGAGATCGACGGCGACGAGATGACCCGGATCATCTGGAAGCAGATCCGGGAGCAGCTGATCCTGCCCTACCTCGACGTCGACCTGCACTACTACGACCTCTCAATCGAGCACCGCGACGAGACCGACGACCAGGTCACGATCGACGCCGCCAACGCCATCAAGGAGCACGGCGTCGGCGTCAAGTGCGCCACCATCACCCCGGACGAGGCCCGGGTGGAGGAGTTCGGTCTGAAGAAGATGTGGCGGTCGCCGAACGGCACCATCCGCAACATCCTCGGCGGCGTCGTCTTCCGCGAGCCGATCATCATGTCCAACGTGCCGCGGCTGGTCCCGGGCTGGACCAAGCCGATCATCATCGGCCGGCACGCCCACGGTGACCAGTACAAGGCCACCGACTTCGTCGTCCCCGGCCCCGGCACGGTGACCATCACCTACACCCCGGCCGACGGCTCCGCGCCGGTGGAGATGGAGGTCGCCAACTTCCCCGGCGGCGGCATCGCCATGGGCATGTACAACTACGACGAGTCGATCCGGGACTTCGCCCGCGCCTCGTTCCGGTACGGCCTGGACCGCAACTACCCGGTCTACCTGTCGACCAAGAACACCATCCTCAAGGCGTACGACGGCCGCTTCAAGGACCTCTTCGCCGAGGTGTTCGAGAACGAGTTCAAGTCGGAGTTCGCCGCCGCCGGCATCACCTACGAGCACCGGCTGATCGACGACATGGTCGCCGCCGCCCTCAAGTGGGAGGGCGGTTACGTCTGGGCCTGCAAGAACTACGACGGTGACGTGCAGTCCGACACCGTCGCGCAGGGCTTCGGCTCGCTCGGCCTGATGACCTCGGTGCTGCTCTCCCCGGACGGCCGCACCGTCGAGGCGGAGGCCGCGCACGGCACCGTCACCCGGCACTACCGGCAGTACCAGAAGGGCGAGAAGACCTCGACCAACCCGATCGCCTCCATCTACGCCTGGACCCGGGGCCTGGCCCACCGGGGCAAGCTGGACGGCACCCCGGCGGTCACCGAGTTCGCCAACACCCTGGAGCAGGTCATCGTCGACACCGTCGAGGGCGGCCAGATGACCAAGGACCTCTCGCTGCTCATCTCGCGGGACGCCCCGTGGCTGACCACCGACGAGTTCATGAACGCGCTGGACGAGAACCTGGCGCGTCGGCTCGCCGCCTGACCGTCCGTCCGTCCCCCGCGCGGGGATGCGTCACCGATCGAGCCCGCCGGCCCCGTGCCGGCGGGCTCCGTCGTGTCCGGGCTCGATCGTGTCCGGGTGGTGGCCTTCTCTGTACGCCTGCCGTCACCGTGCGTGAGATTGCTCGTTGAGTCTGGTGGACGTGGTGCCAGTCGCGTCCAGGAAGGTTGACCGCGGGTCGCCTCGCGGCGCGAGTGCCGATAAGCCAGCCTTCCCGGCTGTCGCACACAGCCAGCCGTCCCTTCCCTGCGGGGGGCCCGTTCCGGGCCCCCCGCGCCCTGTGTCCCTGCCGAATCTCCGGTCAGGCGGCGCGGAGCAGCTCGGCGGCGCGTTCCGGGGCGATGTCGTTGATGAACACCCCCATGCCCGACTCCGAGCCGGCCAGGTACTTCAGCTTGTCCGCGGCACGCCGGATGCTGAACAGCTCAAGGTGCAGGTGCCCCAGCTCGCGGTCGATCCGGACCGGGGCCTGGTGCCAGGCGGCGATGTAGGGCATCGGCAGGTCGAACAGCCCGTCGAAGCGGCGCAGCACGTCCAGGTGGAGCGGGCCGAAGGCGTCCCGCTCCTCGTCGGTCAGGGCGGGGATGTCCGGCACCGGCCGGTGCGGGGCGACGTGCACCTCGAACGGCCATCGGGCCGCCGCCGGCACGTACGCCGTCCAGTGCTCGTTGCTCGTGACCACGCGCGTCCCGGCGGCGCGCTCGGCGGCGAGGACGTCGGCGTAGAGGTTGCCGCCGCCGGTGCGCCCGGCGTGCCGACGGGCCGCGCGGAGCATCGCCCGGGTGCGCGGCGTGACGAACGGGTACGCGTAGATCTGCCCGTGCGGGTGGTGCAGGGTCACCCCGATCTCCACGCCCCGGTTCTCGAAGCAGAACACCTGCTCCACCCCGGGCAGCTCGGCCAGCGCCGCCGTGCGGTCGGCGAGGGCGTCCAGCACGGTGCGGACCCGGTGCGGCGGGAGGCCGGCGAACGACGCGTTGTGGTCGTCGGTGAAGCACACCACCTCGCATCGCCCCTGGCCGGGCCGGACCGGGGTGAACGGGGTGATCTCCGCAGGTTCCTCGGCGATCCGCTGGCTCAGCGACGGGAACCGGTTCTCGAACACGGCGACGTCGTAGTCCGGCGCCGGGATCTCGCTGAGCCGGCCGCCCCGGGACGGGCAGAGCGGGCACTGGTCGGCCGGGGGCAGAAAGGTGCGGGTCTGCCGGTGCACGGCGACGGTCACCCACTCGTCGGTCAGCGGGTCGTACCGGAGCTGGGACGCGGGCGGGGGAGGCGGCAGTTCCCGCCGGTCCGGCTGGTCGCGGACCGCGTCGTCCCGCTCGTCGAAGTAGATCAGCTCCCGACCGTCGGCCAGCTCGATCGTCGTACGCTTCACTCAGCCTTTTCCTCTTCTCGTCGGCGCGGCCGGCGTCAGGTGGACTGGAGGCGGGGCTCCACCCACCCGGTCTCGGTCAGGTGGTGCATCACCGCGTGCACCGCCTCGTCGATCGACAGGTCGGTGGTGTCGACCACCACGTCGGCGTCCGCCGGCACCTCGTACGGGTCGTCGATGCCGGTCATCCCCGTGAGCAGGCCGGCTCGGGCCCGGGCGTACAGCCCCTTGCGGTCGCGCTGTTCGCAGACCTCGATCGGGGTCGCCACGTGCACCAGCACGAAGCCCGCCCCGGCCGCGTGGGCCATCTCCCGGGCGGTCGCCCGCGCCGCCGCGTACGGGGCGATCGGGCAGCAGACGCCGACGCCACGGTGCCGGGCGATCTCGGCGGCCACCCAGCCGATCCGCCGGATGTTGAGATCCCGGTCCGCCTTGCTGAAGGTCAGCCCGGCGGAGAGTTCCCGACGCACCACGTCGCCGTCGAGCAGGGTCACCGTCCGGTCCCCGCCCTCGCGCAGCACGTCCGTCAGGCCCCGGGCGATGGTCGACTTGCCGGAGCCGGAGAAGCCGGTCAGGAACACCACGAGCCCCCGGTGCCGCCGGGCCGGGCGGGCCCGGGCGAGTTCCTTGGCCACCGCCGGGGGGGTGTGCCACTCCGGCAGCGGGAAACCCCGGTCGAGCAGGTCATCGAGCTCCGCCTGGCTGAGCGCCAGCCGCCGGTTGCGCGGCGGGATGTCCTCCCGCCAGCGCCACTGCCCGTCCCGGTTGTCGTAGGCCAGATCGCGGGGGACCAGCACCCGCAGGCCGGCGCCGGAGAGCATCTCGCCGGTGGAGAGCAGGTGGGTCACCCCGTACGCGGCGGCCACCCGGGCCTGGAGCAGCGCGTCGCTGATCTCGTCGCGGCGGCGGGACAGCGGCACCGCGACCAGGGTCGCCGGGGGCATCCGGTCCCGGGCGGCGAAGACCGCCCGGACCAGCGCCTCGGAGGGCAGCCCGTTGGTCGTTCCCTCGCCCACCGGAATCATCACCAGCAGGTGCGCCCCCAGAGTGCGGACCGCGTGGGCGATCTGGGCGAGCTGCGGGCGGTGCAGGGGCCGGTCGGCGAGGACGCCGAGCACCCGGCCCGGGGGCAGCAGCGCCCGGATCTCCTCCGGGCTGCGACGCAGCCGCTGGAACGGGCCGTGGCCGCCGTCGCCGAGCCGCCGGACCGGGCCGCCGATTCCGGCGACGCCGTCCCGGGCCGGCCAGACGTCGGTGACCTCCAGCGCGGCGATCGGGGCGCCCTCGCCGTCGGTCAGCACCAGCGCCCGGCGCTGCGGGTCGGCCGGGTCCAGGCCGTCGGCGAGCGCCGCGGGCACCTGGAGGGTCACCGGCACCTGCCAGGGCGTGCCGTCGGCGAGCCGACCCCGCCGGCCGACGCCGACCAGGTCAGCCCTGGTCATGAAGCCGGCGAGCGGCGCGTACGCCCCGGTCAGCAGCAACTGCAGATCGGCCAGTTCCCCGGGCCGCGGCGTGTACGCCGGAGCGTCCCGCAGCACCTCTTCGGGCAGCACCCACCCGTTACTCATCGCACCCCCCACTACTGGCCGGCCCACAGTTTCTCAGTCGACCGGCGATCGGTCGAGAGCGCCATTCCCCCTACCGGGGGTGGAGTTGCCGGTACCGGTCGGCCGGCGGCCCCCGGCGAAGCGCCGAGGTGTCGTCGGCCACGGGCGGCGAGGCGGGCGGGGCGGCGTTCTCCGCTGCCGTTCACCTGCGGTCCAAAGCTCATCCACAGCTTGTTCATACGCCGTTTCCATGACCGTTCGCTTTCCTTGGCCTCCAGCCGTTCCGTCACCCGAGGAACCCGACCGGAGGAAGCGTGTCCATGCGTCTACGGTTCAACCGCCGAGCCCGTCCCCCAGACCCGGCTGCTGACCACCGAGGCGACCCGGCACCGGATCCCGGCCCCTCGACCGCCGGCCCGGACCACGCGGGTCACGCCCTGCGGGCGCCGAGCAAACTGCACGCGTTCAACCGGTACGAGATCAAGTACCTGGTCGCGACCACGAGGGTGCCGGCGCTCCGGCGTGAGCTGGCCGGCCGGCTCGCCCCGGACAGCCACGGCGACGACGGCGGGTACGGCGTGTGGAGCGTCTACTACGACACCACCGACCTGCGGTTCTACTGGGAGAAGATCGAGGGGCTGCGGTTCCGCCGCAAGCTGCGGGTACGCCACTACGGCGACCGCTCCACCGTCGACGACGACACCACCGTGTACGTCGAGATCAAGCAGCGGGTCAACCGGGTCACCCAGAAGCGCCGGATCTCCCTGCCGTACCGGCTGGCCCGGCGGCTCTGCGACGAGCGGGTGACGGTCGAGCACGACCCCGCCCAGCGGGCGTTCGTCGAGGAGGTGCTCGAACTCGTCGCCGGCCTCGATCTGCGCCCGGTGGCGATGACCGGCTACCAGCGCGAGGCGTTCGTCGGCCAGGACGCCGACCTCGGGCTGCGGGTCACCCTCGACCACCGGATCCGGGGCCGGGACCGCGACTTCCACCTCGGGGCCGACGCCGAGAACCGGCTCATCGTCCCGGCCGGGCTGTCGATCGTCGAGATCAAGGCCAACGAGCGGGTCCCGTACTGGCTCACCGACCTCGCCGCCCGCGCCGAGCTTCAGGTGGTGCGGGTCTCCAAGTACTGCCAGAGCGTCGAGGCGTTCGGTCGGGCGCCGCGTTCGGTCTTCCACGTCCAGGACGACGACCCCGCCGCCGGCCTGGCGGCGGTCACCCCCCAGAGAAGTGAGGCCTGAGCACCGATGGACATCACCTTCCAGGACCTGTCCGGCACGTTCAGCGTCGGCGACATCGCCATCGTGTTGTCGCTGTCCTTCCTGTTGAGCGCCATGATCGGCTGGGTCTACCGGGCCACCCACCGCAACGTGTCGTACAGCCAGTCGTACGTGCAGACGTTGATCATCCTCGGCATGCTGATCTCGCTGATCATGCTGGTGGTGGGCTCCAACATCGCGCGGGCGTTCGCCCTGGTCGGGGCGCTGTCGGTGGTGCGGTTCCGCAACGCGATCAAGGAGACCCGGGACGTCGGGTTCATCTTCCTGGTGATGGGCGTCGGGATGGCCTGCGGCACCCGGTTCTACACCCTGGCCGTCGTCGCCGCAGTCGCGATCAGCCTGATCATCGTGGTGATGCACCGGTTCAACTGGTTCGCCCTGAACGTGCAGCGCCAGGTGGTCAAGGTCCAGGTCCCGGCCGGCGGTGACCACACCGCCGACATCCAGGACGTGCTGGTCCGCTACACCACCGAGTTCGAGCTGGTCAGCCTGGAGACGATCCGGGCCGGCGCGCTCACCGAGCTGATGTACACGGTCCGGCTCAAGAAGGGCAGCGAGCCGGGCGAACTGATCTCGGCGCTCGGCGAGCGGACCTCCGGCCAGCGGGTGACGGTGCTGACCGGCTACGACCAGACGGACCTGTGATGTCCGAGCCGCTGCGCACCCGGTCCCTGCTGCCCCGCACCCTGCGGCGACGCCTACCGGTGCGGGTGCGGCAGAACTGGAAGCTGCTGACCACCTGCGTGGCGTTCGTCGCCGTCCTGACCCTGGTGCTGGGCACGGCGCGGATCCGCCCGTACGTCACCAGCGCCAGCGACACCGGGGCGGACGCGGTGACCGTGGACATCGCCGGCACGGCGGACCTCTTCGACGCGACCACCGCCCACTCGATCCGGCTCACCTTCCGGGACGCCGACTACGAGCGGATGCTCGACACCTACTGGAAGGAGGGGGAGAAGGACTACGTCGAGGCGGACCTGACCATCGACGGCACCACGATCCCCAGCGTCGGCATCCGGCTCAAGGGAAACTCGACGCTGGGCGGGCTGACCTGGAAGGGCGAGAGCAAGCCGCGACAGGGCGGCGGCGGTTTCCCCGGCGGGGGTGCCGCCCCCGGCGGCGGCGGGCTCCCCGCCCCGGGCGCCGGCCAGCAGCCGGGCCAGGGCCAGCAGCCGGGGCAGCAGCCCGGCCAGGGTCAGGGCCAGCAGCCGGGTCGGGGTGGGTTTCCCGGCGGGGGGATGGCCCGGACCTCCCTGAAGGCCGAGGAGCCGGAGACGTTGCCCTGGCTGATCAGCTTCGACGAGTTCGTCGACGGCCGCCGGTACCAGGGGCACCAAGAGGTGGCCGTCCGGGTTTCCGGCATGGGCGGCGGCTCCACCGTGCTGAACGAGGCGCTGTCGCTGTCCGTGCTCGCCGGCGTCGGCGAGGCGGCCCAGCGGTACGCGTACTCCTCGTTCACGGTGAACGGCCGGCCGACCACGGCCCGGCTGCTGGTCGAGCACCCCGACGAGCACTTCGCCGACCAGATGGACGGCACCGGGGTGCTCTACAAGTCCCTGGCCAGCAGCAGCTTCACCGACCAGGGTGACGACCAGACCGACTACCAGGACGACTTCAAACAGATCACCATGCAGGGCAGCCAGGACCTGCAACCCGTGATCAACCTGATCAGGTGGGTGAACTCGGCGAGCGACGAGGAGTTCGACGCGCAGCTCGCCGACCGGGTCGACGTGGAGTCGTTCGCCCGCTACGTCGCACTCCAGAACCTGCTGCTCAACTTCGACGACATGTCCGGACCGGGAAAGAACTACTACCTCTGGTACGACCTGGAGACGAAGAAGTTCAGCGTGATCAGCTGGGACCACAACCTCACCTTCAGTGGCAACGCCGCCCAGGGGCCGCACGACAGCGGCGGCCTCGGCATGCCGGGCGGCATGCGGCCCACCGAGGGTGAGCAGCCTCCTGAGGGCGCGCAGCCTCCTGAGGGGGCCGGGCCGCCCGGTGGGGCGGGGCTCCCCGGTGGCGCCCAGCCGCCGGGCGGCGCGGACGCCGGGCGGGAGGGCGGAACCGCCGAGCGCGGCCGGCCGGGCGGCATGATGTCGGGCCACAAGCTCAAGGAACGCTTCCTGGCCAGTGACGCCTTCAAGGGCGTCTACGAGGACGCGTACCGCGCGCTCTACCAGCAGGTGTACGCCGACGGGCGGGCGACCGGGTCGCTCGACGCGATCACCACGGTCCTCAAGACGGTGGACGGGGCCGACGCGACGGCCGTGGACGCCGACGCGGACCGGCTGCGCACCCTCGTGAAGCAGCGGACGGAGAGCCTCCGCAACAACGAGGTGATCACCCGCGGCTGAACCCGGCGGGGCGGGGTCCGGCGGGCAGCACGCCGGCCCCGCCCCTCGTCGCACCCGCGCCGTCCGGGCCCCGCCCGCAGGTAGGCGTTCCCCGAGGCGGTCGGAATGGTAGGACTGGTCGGAATGGTAGGGCTGGCCGGATGGACCCGGTTGGGCCCGCTACGGCAGGCTGGGGGCCATGGTGGCGGACACAAGCCGGGCGACGCCCCGACGGTCGTACCCGAAGAGCACCCGGCACTGGGCGACGAGCCTGGCGATCGCCGGGACGGCCGCGGCGGCGACCACCACGGTGGCCCAGTCGGTCGGCGACTACCACTGGTGGGCCGGCTTCGTCCTGGTCCCCGGGGCGTTGACCGCCGCGGGCGGCGGGGTGCTGCTGGCCCGCGGCGGCGGGCGGGCGTTCGTCGGGTACGTCGTGGCCTGCGTCGGCCTGCTGATCTTCACGGTCGGGGCGCTGCTGATGACCGGCACGACCGGCCGGGGCTGGCCGGCCCTGGTCACGCTGCCCTGCCTGGCGGTCGCCGGCACCTACCTGTGGCGGTCCGCCGACCCGCTGGCCCGGGGGCTGCACCGGACGGTCGCCCTGCTCGCCCTGGCCGGCGCCCTGGTCGGGGTGACCCTGTTCCTCATCCGCGCCCGGCTGGTGGACCCGGGGCAGACCCACTGGTGGGGCGGGTACGTGCTGCTCGCCGGGGTGGTGGTCTGCGGCAACGCCGTCGAGCTGGCCCGGCACCGGATGCCGTACCGGCTCCAGGCGGTCACCCTGCTGGTCGGGCCCGCCGTGGTCGCCGCCCTGCTCGGCGTCCGCATGCTGCGCGGCTGGTGACGCCCGCCGCGGCTCAGAAGGCGCAGGCGACGACCAGCTCCGGGGTGCGGCCCGGCAGCAGGTCGAGCCTGTCGATCCGGCCGGCGGCCCGCAGGTCGTCGGCGATCAGCGTCAGCCGGTCGAGCAGGGCGGCCGGGCCGAGCGCCTCGGCCAGCGGAACCTCCGCCCGCATCGACAGCTTCCGCTCGGACTTGGCCCGGCGCACCTGGCTCAGGGCGTTCCCGGCCAGCCGCAGCAGCTCCGGGTCGCCGTCGCCCTGGATCGCCCGACCGACCTCGTGCGTCGTCGGCCAGGTGGCGCGGTGCACCGACCCGTACCGCCACCAGGACCAGACCTCCTCGGTGGCGAACGGGAGCACCGGCGCGAACAGCCGCAACTGCACCGACAGGGCGGTCGCCAGCGCCGCGCGGGCCGAGTCGGCCCCCGGCCCGGTGCCGTAGGCGCGCTCCTTCACCAGCTCGATGTAGTCGTCGCAGAACCGCCAGAAGAACGCCTCCGCCGCCTGCAGGGCGGCCGTGTGGTCGTACCCGTCGAAGGCGGCCGTCGCGGCGGCGACCACGCCGGACAGCTCGGCGAGCATGGCGGTGTCCAGCGGCTCGGTGGCCGACAGCTCCAGGTCGCGGCGCGGCGTCAGACGCGCCGAGCTGGAGTTGTCGTACGGGGCGCGCAGCGCGTCGGCCGCGCCCAGCCCGAGGGCGAACCTCGACGCGTTGAGCAGCTTGGTGGCCAGCCGCCGGCCCACCTTGATCTGCGCCGGGTCGAAGGCCAGGTCCATCCCGGGCCGGCCGCTGGCCGCCCAGTACCGGACCGCGTCGGAGCCGTACTGCTCCAGCAGCGCCATCGGGGTGACCACCTGCCCCCTGGACTTGGACATCTTCTTCCGGTCCGGGTCGAGGATCCAGCCGGAGAGCACCGCGTCCCGCCAGGGCAGCACGCCGTGCTCCAGGTGTGAACGGACGATCGTGGCGAACAGCCAGGTGCGGATGATCTCCTGCCCCTGCGGGCGCAGGTCCATCGGGAAGACCTGCCGGAACAGGTCCGGGTCGGTCTCCCAGCCGCCGACGATCTGCGGGGTCAGCGACGAGGTGGCCCAGGTGTCCAGCACGTCCGGGTCGCCGGCGAAACCACCGGGCCGGCCGCGCCGGGACTCGTCGTACCCGGGCGGCGGCTCGCTGGACGGGTCGACCGGGAGCGTCGACTCGTTTGGTGTGAGAGGGTGGGAAAGGTCCGGCTCGCCAGTGTCGTCGAGCCGGTACCACACCGGCACCGGCACGCCGAAGAAGCGCTGCCGGCTGACCAGCCAGTCACCGGTCAGGCCGCCCACCCAGTGGTCGTAGCGGTGCTTCATGTGCTCCGGCACCCAGCGCAGCTGCCCGCCCCGGGCCAGCAGCTCCGCGCGCAGGCCGGCGTCCCGCCCGCCGTTGCGCAGGTACCACTGCCGGGTGGAGACGATCTCCAGCGGCCGGTCGCCGCGCTCGTAGAACTTCACCGGATGCGTGATCGGGCGCGGCTCGCCGACCAGGTCGCCCGCGTCGGCCAGCAGCCCCACCAGCGTCCGCCGGGCGCCGTTCACGGTCTGCCCGGCCAGCGCCGCGTACAGCTGCGCCGGCACGCCGGCCGGCGGCTCCGGCAGCAGCCGCCCGTCCCGGCCGATCACCACCCGGGTGTCCAGGTCCAGGTCCCGCCACCAGGTCACGTCGGCCAGGTCGCCGAACGTGCAGACCATCGCGATGCCGGTGCCCTTCACCGGGTCCGCCAGCGGGTGCGCGCGCACCGGCACCTCGACCCCGAAGACGGGGGTACGCACCGACGAGCCCACCAGGTCCCGGTACCGCTCGTCGTCGGGGTGGCAGACCAGCGCCACGCAGGCCGGCAGCAGCTCCGGCCGGGTGGTGTCGATCAGCACCTCCCGCCCGCCCGGCCCGGTAAACCGCAGCCGGTGGTATGCCCCCGGCCGCTCCCGGTCCTCCAGCTCCGCCTGCGCCACGGCGGTGGCGAACCCGACGTCCCACAACGTCGGCGCCTCAGCCTGGTACGCCTCGCCCCGGGCCAGGTTGCGCAGGAACGCCCGCTGCGACGTCGCCCGGGCCGCCCGCCCGATCGTGGTGTACGTCAGCGACCAGTCCACCGACAGCCCGAGCCGCCGCCACAGCGCCTCGAAGATCTTCTCGTCGTCGGCGGTCAGCGTCCCGCACAGCTCGACGAAGTTGCGCCGGGAGATCGGCGTCGGGTCCTTGCGGGCCGCGTCGTCGACCGGGGCGGCCGGCGGCTGCCAGTCCGGGTCGTACGGCAGCGTCGGGTCGCAGCGCACCCCGTACACGTTCTGCACCCGGCGCTCGGTGGGCAGGCCGTTGTCGTCCCAGCCCATCGGGTAGAACACCGTCCGGCCGCGCATCCGCTGGAAGCGGGCCACCGTGTCGGTGTGCGTGTACGAGAAGACGTGCCCCATGTGCAGCTCGCCCGATACGGTCGGCGGCGGGGTGTCGATGGAGAACACGTCCGCCCGACGACCACTCCGGTTCGGCGCGCCTGACGCCGCGCCGCGATCCGGAACAGCCGCCTCGGAACGGTCGAACGCGTACGTGCCGTCCTCCTGCCAGCGGCGGGCCCAGGTCTCCTCGAGCCCGTCCAGCGTGGGCCGCTCGGGGACGCCGGCGCGGGCCGTCCTCGCCGTCTCAGTCATCCGTCGATCCTAGGCAGCGGCGGTGCGCCGAACCACGGCTTTGTTCGGCTGCCGTCCCGCTCACCTGCCCTCGACGGGGCGGCGGCCGGGCGGAACGTGTGACAGCATCGCGCCGAGTCGTGCCGTCAGACCAGGGAGTCGCGCCACTGTCGGTGCAGCGCCGCGTACCGGCCGCCGGTGGTGACCAGCCGGCCCGGTGGGCCGTCCTCCACGATCCGGCCGCCGTCGAGGACCAGCACCCGGTCGGCGGTCTCCACGGTGGAGAGCCGGTGTGCGATCACCAGCGCCGTCCGGTCCCGCAGCACGGTGGCGAGTGCCCGCTGCACCAGCCGCTCCGTGGGCACGTCGAGCGACGACGTCGCCTCGTCCAGGACCAGCACCCGGGGGTCGGCGAGGAAAGCCCGGGCGAACGCCACGAGCTGGCGTTGCCCGGCCGAGAGCCGGCCGCCGCGCCGGCGCACCTGCGTGTCGTACCCGTCGGGCAGGGCGGCGATGAAGTCGTGCGCGCCGATCGCCCGCGCCGCGGCCTGCACCGCCGCGTCGTCCGCGCCCGGCCGGCCGAACCGGATGTTCTCCGCCACCGAGCCGCTGAACAGGTGGTTCTCCTGGGTGACCAGCACGACCGCCCGGCGCAGCTCGGCGTCGGCCAGGTCCCGCAGGTCGACCCCGTCCAGGTGGACCGTGCCGGCGTCCGGGTCGTGGAAGCGGGCCAACAGCTTGGCGACCGTCGACTTGCCCGCGCCCGTCGGGCCGACCAGCGCGATGGTCTGTCCGGCCGGCACCGTCAGGTCCAGGCCGGTCAGGATCGGCGCGTCGGCCCGGTACCCGAACGAGACCGACCGGAACTCCACCGCCCCCCGCCCCGGGCCGTCGGGCAGCGGCGTCGGGCGGGTCGGCTCGGCCACCGCCGGCCGCTCGTCGAGCACCCCGGCCAGCTTCTCCAGGGCCGCCGTCGCCGACTGGAGCGAGTTGTAGAACTGGCTGAGCTCCTGCATCGGCTCGAAGAACCGGCGCAGGTACAGCAGGAACGCGGCGAGCACCCCCACCTCCATCCCGCCGCCGAGCACCCGGGTTCCGCCGTAGCCGAGCACCACCGCCACGGTCACGTTGCCGATGACCTTGATCCCCGGCGAGTACGTGGCGATCAGCCGGAACGCGTGCAGGCTGGTCCGCCGGTAGTCGTCGTTGACGGCGGCGAAGATCCGCTGGTTGCGTGGCTCCCGCCGGTACGCCTGCACCGCGCGGATGCCGCGCAGCGACTCCACGAAGTGGACGATCAGCAGCGCCACCGCCTCCCGGGTCCGCCGGTACGCCCCGGCCGACGCGCGGGCGAACCAGCGGGACAGCCAGAACAGGAACGGGAACGCCAGCAGGGTCACCGCGGCCAGCGGCGGGTCCAGCCAGAGCAGGATGCCGGCCACGGAGAGGATGGACAGGGCGGCGAGGACGAGGCTGTCCACGCCGCCGTCGACCAGTTCGGCGATGGAGTCCAGGTCGCTCGTGAGCCGGGAGATCATCCGGCCCGAGGTGTAGCGCTCGTGGAAGCCGACGGACAGCCGCAGGAAGTGGCCGTACACCCGCTGCCGCAGCTCCAGCAGGACGGCCTGGCCGATCCTGGTGGAGAGGGCGAGGAAGCCGCGCCGGGCCGCGTACTCGGTCAGCGCGGCGGCGGCGAAGGCCCCGGCGATCGCGACGAGCGGCCCGCTGTCCCCGGACCGCAGCGGAACGATCGCCCGGTCGATGCCGAGCATCACCAGGTACGGCCCGGACATGGCGGCGGCGTTCTGCGCCAGCAGCAGCCCGACGGCCGCCCCGAGCCGGCGCCGGTGTGGGCGCAGCAGGTCCCGCAGCAGCGCCCGGCTGTGGACGCGCAGCCGGGCGAGCGCTTCGGGCGTGGCCTCCTCCGCCCGGCTGCGGTCGGCCTCCGGGTCGGTGGCCCGCCCTCGCCACCGGTCCAAATCCGGCGCGGCCCGCGCCGGCCGGTCCACCGCGCCCCGTGTCTGCCGGCCCGCCGCGCCCCGGCCGCCCCGGTCGGTTGCGCCCGGCGGGCCGACCGGCCCGTCGGCGGGCTCGTCCTCGGGGTGGCGGACCGTGGGGTCGGCGGCGGTCACGACAGCACCAGCCCCCGCTCGTCCGGTCCGGCGGCCGGCCCGGACGGGCCTGCAGCCGACACCGCCGGGCCGGCGCACGGCGCGGTCGGGACGGTCGCGGCTCCGGAGGGAGTGCTGGGGGCGGCGGAGAGGACCGCCCGGTACGCCGGCACCTCGGCCAGCAGCCGCGAGTGGGTGCCGATCGCCGTGATCCGGCCCCGCTCCAGCAGCGCGACCCGGTCGGCCAGCGCCACGGTCGACGGCCGGTGCACCACGAGCAGCGCGGTGGTGTCCCGCAGCACCCGCCGCAGCGCCGTTTCCACCAGTGCCTCGGTGTGCACGTCGAGGGCGGACAGCGGGTCGTCGAGCACCAGCAGCGGGGGCCGGCCGAGCACCGCCCGGGCCAGCGCCAGCCGCTGCCGCTGCCCGCCGGAGAGGGTGAGCCCCTGCTCACCGACCCGGGTGGCCAACCCCCACGGCAGCTCGTACACGAAGTCGGCCTGGGCCAGCGCGAGCGCCGCCCGGACGTCGTCCTCGTCGGCGTCCGGGCGGCCCAGGGTGAGGTTCTCCCACACCGACATGGAGAACAGGGTCGGCTCCTCGAAGGCCACCCCGACCAGCCGGCGCAGCGAGGCCAGCCGCAGCTCGCGCAGGTCGTGGCCGTCCAGGGTGATCCGCCCGCCGGTCACCTCGTGCAGCCGGGGGACCAGGGAGAGCAGGGTGCTCTTGCCGGTGCCGGTCGCGCCGACCAGGGCCAGGGTCTCGCCCGGCTCGACGGTCAGGTCGATCTCCCGCAGCACCGGCGCGGGGGTTCCCGGGTAGCGGAACGACACCCGGTGGAAGACCAGCCGGCCGTGGACCGCCGGCCGGGCCAGGGTGACCGCGTCCGGCGCGTCCACGATGGACGGTCGAGTGTCCAGCACCTCCTGGATGCGGTCGGCGGCGGTCGCCGCCTCCTGGCCGTTGGCGATGATCCAGCCGAGCGACTGCACCGGCCAGATCAGCATCAGTTGCAGGCTGACGAAGGCGACCAGCTCGCCGATGGTGAGCGCGCCCCGGGCGGCGGCCATCGCCCCGGCGACCAGCACCACGCCGAGGGTCAGGTTCGGCACCAGGTCGAACAGCGCGGAGGTACGGGCCAGCAGCCGCCCCTTGGCGACCCCGGTGTCGTGCAGCGCCCGGGCGCCGGCCGCGAACCGGCTGGCCAGCTCGGGCCCCCGGCCGTACGCCTTCATGGTGCGTAGCCCCTGCGCGGTCTCCTCGACCAGCGTGGCCACGTCGCCCTGCTGGTCCTGCATCCGGCGCGACGCGTCGTGGTAGTGCCGCCCGAACCTGCGACTGATCAGGAACAGCGGTACGGCGCTGGCCGCGACCAGCGCCCCCAGCGCGGGATGCAGCCGGATCAGCAGCACCACCACGGCGGCGTACGTCACCAGGTTGAGCACCAGGAACAGCAGGCCGAAGGAGAGGAACCGGCGGATCACCGACAGGTCGCTGGTGACCCGCGAGAGCAACTGCCCGGTCTGCCACCGGTCGTGGAAGCCGGGCGGCAACCGTTGCAGGTGGGCGTAGACGTCGGCGCGGATCGCCGCCTCCATGCCCACCGACGACGAGGACTGCGTCCACCGGCGGATGAAGATCAGCAGCGCCTCGGCCAGGCCGAGCAGCAGGGCCAGGCCGCCGAGCCGGACCAGGCCGGCCGGGTCGTGCCGGGCGATCGGGCCGTCGACCACCCGCTGCACCACGAGCGGCACGGCGAGGCTCGCGCCGGTGCCGGCCAGCGCCGCCGCCAGCAGCCAGCAGAACTGGACGGCGTACGGGCGCAGGTAGGGGCGGAGCCGCCAGAGGTTGCGCAGCGGGCGAGCGCGGTCGGCCGGTTGGGCCGGGTCGCCGTCGCTCTCGGCAGGCACTTCCCGACGGTAGCGTCAAACGGGACTGCCGCCGCTGTCAACTTTCAGCACGTCCTTCGGCACGTCTGGACCCTGCCCGCCCTCGGCCCCGACCGGTTCGGTCGCGCCCGGCGCGCTCACCGTCCGGCGGGTGCCTCGTGGGCGAGCAGCCACCGCTTCACGTCCAGCCCCCAGCGGTAGCCGCCGAGGCCGCCGTCGGTGCGCAGCACCCGGTGACACGGGACGAACAGGGCGGCGGCGTTGCGCGCGCAGGCAGCCGCCGCGGCACGGACCGCCGCCGGCCGGCCGGCCAGCCCGGCGTACCCGGTGTAGGTGACCGGCCGGCCGGGACCGACCTCGCGCAGCACCCGCCACGCGTGCGCCATGAACACGCCGCCGGTGTGCTGCTCCACCGGCACCGTGTCGATCGCGGTCAGCTCCCCGTCCAGGTACGCGGCGACCGCCGCGGTGACCGGGCCGAGCTCCGTCCGCCGCCGGACCGGCCCGCGCAGGCCGGAGTGCACCAGCGGCAGCAGCGTCTCCGGTTCGGGGGTGAAACCGGCGGCCCGGACCGCGCCGTCGGGGCCGGTCAGGATGCTCAGCGGGCCGGCGGGGGTGTCCGTGACCGTGCCGTCGAGGGTGACGTTCATGCTGCTCTCCAGAGTCTGATCACCGCGTACGAGCGCCAGGGGCGCCAGCGTTCCGCGTACGCGTCGAGGGTCAACGGGGCGTCGGGGAGGCCGAGCGCGGCGGCACCGCGCCGCACGGCCAGGTCGGTGTGGAGCTGAACGTCGGGGTCACCGAGGGCGCGCATGGCCACGTAGCCGGCCGTCCACGCGCCGATCCCGGGGACGGCGAGCAGCCGTCGAACGGTCTCCTCCCGGTCCCCGCCGGGGTCGAGGTCCAACTCCCCGTCGACGACGGCCCGCGCCGCCGCCCGGATCGTCTCCCGCCGCCCCACCGGCATCCGGAACCCGCCGTCGGCGATCCCCAACACCTCCTCCGCCGTAGGAAACCCCCGCCCCACCCCACCGGTCCCCCAACCCGGCTCCCCGCGTTGATCAAGAGGTTTGTGTCCTGGTGGGGCGGGTTCGGCGACGTGGACCTCTTGATCAACCGACATGGGGGCCGGGGTGCGGGGGAGGAGATGACTCAGGGTGGTTCGGGCTGAGGTGACCGAGACCTGTTGGCCGACGATCGCGCGGACGAGCATCTCGAAGCCGTCGACGGCGCGCGGGACGCGGATCCCGGGCTCCGCCGCCACCAGCGGGGCGAGGGCGGGGTCGGCGGCGAGTGTGCCGTCCACGGCGGCCGGGTCGGCGTCGAGGTCGAGCAGCCGGCGGCAGCGGGCCACCGCCGGGGCCAGGTCGCGCATGTCGGCCAGCCGCAGCGTGGCCGCCACGTGCCCGGCCACCGGGGTCAGCGCCACCTCCGCGCCGCCGTGCGGCAGCCGCAACCCCCGGCGGTACGTCCCGTCGCGCACCTCCTCCACCCCGGGCAGGGCCCGCAGCGCGAGGAAGTCCAGCAGCGCCGACGCGTGCAACGGCGGCCGGTACGCCAACCGCAGCGCGATCGTGCCCGGCCCCCCGGCCACCGGTGCCCGTCCCCGGGCGTCGCGCAGCTCCGACGGGGCGGTGGCGTAGACCTCGCGGACCGTGTCGTTGAACTGCCGGACGCTGCCGAACCCGGCCGCGAACGCGACCTCGGCCATCCCGAGCCCGGTCGTCTCGATCAGGATCCGGGCGGTCTGCGCACGCTGCGCCCGGGCGAGCGCCAGGGGCCCGGCGCCCAGCTCGGCGCGCAGCATCCGGTGCAGGTGACGTTCGGTGTAGCCGAGCCGGGCGGCCAGCCCCGGCACGCCGTCCCGGTCGACCACCCCGTCGGCGATCAGCCGCATGGCCCGCCCCACCACGTCCGCCCGGACGTCCCACTGGGGCGAGCCCGGGGCGGCGTCCGGGTGGCAGCGGCGGCAGGCCCGCAGCCCGGCTCCCTGCGCGGCGGCGGCCGACGGGAAGAACCGGACGTTGCGCCGCTTGGGCGTCATCGCCGGGCAGGACGGCCGGCAGTAGATCCCGGTCGACGTCACGCCCGTGTAGAACCAGCCGTCGAATCGCTGGTCACGGCTGTCGACCGCCCGGTAGCACCGCTCGAAGTCCAATTCCACGACACCGATACTGCCCCGCCGCCCGACCCTCCGGCTCGCGGAAATCGGACCTGGCCGTGGGGGTGGGCAGGGGCCCTCGCGGCATCGCTCCACCTCAGCCGGCCCGTCCCGGCCGGGAACGGATATCCGGGCCGAAAGTGTCGGTAGGTGCCGGTACGGTCTCCGCCACCAACTCAAGAAGGGTGCGGCGATGGCGAGCGTGGCCGGGCGAGGTGTCCGCTGATGCGGTCGGGGCGGGCGCGGCTCGACCGCACGGTGGTTCAGGGCTTCTACGACCGGATGCGGGCGGTCGCCCCGGCGGCGTACGGCGCGATGGAGCGGGATCGGGCCGGTGACCCGGGGCGGGCGTTCCGGGACACGGCCTGCGGCCGGCTCGCCGCGTCGCTCGACGCCGCGGGCCTGCGCGCCCTCGGCATGTGGGCGCACCACTGGTGCATGCGCTTCTACGACGACGACACGCGGGTGGGGCTGCGCCTGGTCCGGGAGATCGCCGGCCGCTCCGGGCTGGGCTGGACGGTCGACGAGGTGCGTTGGATGCTCGGCGAGTCCGTGGCGGCCGGCCCGCCCGCCGCGTACCGGTTCACGCTGCCGGCGTCGGCGGCCCGCGAGCTGCCGCCGACGGCCCGTGGTGAGTTCACGACCCACGAGCTGTCCGGGGCCACCGGCCGTGAGCTGCCCAGCGGGGAGCGGCCCGGGGCCGCACGGGGCCCGGCCGGGTCCGGGCGGGGGGCCGTCGGGCCGGGCGCCGGGGAGCGGCGTCTGCTGGCCGGCTGACCCGGCACGGCCCACCGCGAGCGGGCCGGCGAGCGGCGTCGGGTGTCGCGATCCGGGGCGTGGCTGAGGGCTGAGGGCTGAGCGAACCGCGCCGGTGCGAGGTGGGGCACAATGCCGGGGTAGGACCCTGAGGAGAGGACCGCCGTGCCCGCCAGCGAGCCGACCATCGTCGCCACCAGCATGGGCTTCTTCAGCCGCCGTCGCGGCCTCAACGACCTGCGCCCCGGGCTGGTGTTCGAGCTGGCCGCCGAGCTGGCCCAGGCCGGCCCCGAGCCGCGACTGTGCTACCTCGGCCAGGCCGTCGGCGACCGGGACGCCTCGATCGCCGCCGTCTACGCGGCGTTCGCCGGCACCCGGTTCCGGGCGTCGCACCTGGCGCTGTTCCCCATGCCGAACGTGGACGACGTCCGGGCCCACCTGCTCGCCCGGGACGTGATCTGGGTCGGCGGCGGCAGCGTGGCCAACCTGTGCGCGGTGTGGCGGGTGCACGGCCTCGACGAGATCCTGCACGAGTGCTGGCAGGCCGGGGTGGTGCTGGCCGGGGTCTCCGCCGGCTCGATCTGCTGGCACCTCGGCGGCGCCACCGACAGTTTCGGCCCCCGGCTGCGCGGTTTCACCGACGGCCTGGGCTGGCTGCCGTACGGCAACGGGGTGCACTACGACAGCGAGGACCAGCGGCGACCGCTGATGCACGGGCTGGTCGCCGACGGCACGCTCCCGACCAGCCACTGCACCGACGACGGGGTCGGGCTGGTCTACCGGGGCACCCGGCTGGTCGAGGCGGTCGCCGACCGCGAGGGCGTCGCGGCGTACGAGGTCGCCCGGTCCGGGGACGGCGAGGTCCGGGAGACCCGGATCGAGCCGCGTCTGCTGAGCTGACCGCAGACGGCCGATGCCGGCCGCGTAGACTGGCCGCCCGTGAGCCTCACCATCGGGATCGTCGGCCTGCCCAACGTCGGCAAGAGCACCCTGTTCAACGCGCTGACCAAGAACGACGTGCTCGCGGCGAACTACCCGTTCGCCACGATCGAGCCCAACGTCGGCGTCGTCGGGCTGCCGGACGAGCGGCTGAACAAGCTGGCCGAGATCTTCTCCTCGCAGAAGGTGCTACCGGCGCCGGTGTCGTTCGTCGACATCGCCGGCCTGGTCCGGGGCGCCTCGAAGGGGCAGGGCCGGGGCAACGCGTTCCTGGCGAACATCCGCGACGCGTCCGCGATCTGCCAGGTGGTGCGGGCCTTCTCCGACCCGAACGTGGTGCACGTCGACGGCAAGATCTCCCCGGCCGACGACATCGAGACGATCAACACCGAGCTGATCCTGGCCGACCTCCAGACCCTGGAGAAGGCGCTGCCCCGGCTGGAGAAGGAGGCCAAGCTCCGCAAGGACCGGGCCGCCGCCGTGGCCGCCGCGAAGCAGGCCGTCGAGGTCCTCGACGGCGGCACCACGCTGTACGCGGGCGCCGCCGCCGCGAAGATCGAGCTGGAGCACCTGCGCGAGCTGCACCTGCTCACCACCAAGCCCTTCCTGTACGTCTTCAACGTCGACGAGGCCGAGCTGGCCAACGCCGAGTTCCTCGACGAGCTGCGCGCCCTGGTCGCCCCGGCCGAGGCCGTCTTCATGGACGCCAAGATCGAGTCTGAGCTGGTGGACCTGCCCGAGGAGGAGGCCCGTGAGCTGCTGGAGTCGATCGGTCAGGCCGAGCCCGGCCTCAACCAGCTCGTCCGGATCGGCTTCCGCACGCTCGGGCTCCAGACGTACCTGACGGCGGGGCCCAAGGAGTCGCGGGCCTGGACCGTCCCGGTCGGGGCGACCGCCCCGGAGGCCGCGGGGGTCATCCACTCCGACTTCCAGCGCGGTTTCATCAAGGCCGAGGTGGTCTCCTTCGACGACCTGGTCGCGGCCGGATCGATGGCGGCGGCGAAGGCGGCCGGCAAGGTCCGCATCGAGGGCAAAGAGTACGTCATGCAGGACGGCGACGTCGTCGAGTTCAGGTTCAACGTCTGAACCCGGCCCGCTCTCGCAGCTCACACGCCTCGGCCCAGGTAACGATCTTCAGGCGAGCGTCGGAGCGGGTGTGGAAGTGGCGGCGGTGGACGTACCGCAGTTAGGTGTGGGCGCTCGGAGCGGGTGACTCCGTGAGCTTCCACCGGTCGCCGTGACCCGTGGCGATCGCGACCGCCTCGACCACCCGTCGGGCCGCCGCTGGGTCATCGGCGAAGCTGGCGGCGGCTCCGAGGTCGACCGGCGGCCCGCCAGCGAGGCTCGTGGCCACGGCGATCATTCGCCGGTCACGGTCCGGCACGTCGGCGGTCGCCGCGAATCCGACCACCGCCGACCAATCGGTGACCTGCCCCATCCGCACGATCTCGTCGTCCCACAACAGATCCAGGATCCGCACGAGGTCACCGAAGCCCGGCTGGTCCGGGAGCGCGGTGAAGGTCAGCAGGTGCACGGCGGCCCGCTGGCCGGGCAAGGCGCCGGTGGCGATGTCGGTGCGCAGGGCGATCCGGATCGCGTCACCGGTGAACCCCGAAGCGAAATCCGGTGGGGGAGGCCTCCGATGCAGCGGCGGCGCCGTATCGGGGTCGGCCAGCAACTCCGCCACCCGCAGGCACTCCACACACGGCGGCAACGCGGCGATGTCGACGTATGCGTCGCTGCGATACTCTTCGTAGGCAAGGTCGATCGCCCACTGGTCATGGCCCCAGACCGGACGCTCCGGAGCCGAACACAGCGTGAGACCCGAATACCCGTGAGCCCCAGCGCGGTCGAGAGCGAGATCCACCGACAGGTGCTGGAATGTGCCGTCCGTACACGGCCGAGGTGTCATCGGGTCCTCCTCACCACCGGATGCTTCGCCGGTCGCCCGTGACAACGAAGTCTATCTTTCTCGGCCCGGATTCTGGTTGGTCGATTACTGCTCGGCGAAAAATCCATGGGCTCGGCCATCGCTGTCATGATTCATCGGGGGTGCTTCCCGCTTCACGCCAGGCACTGGAGCCTGACCCAGTAGCGCCGGGCGGGGCCAAGTTCCGTCTCCTGGACGCCCTCCAGTTCGCCGCCGTGGCGTTCGATCGTCCTCGCCGAGGCCACGTTGTCCGCCTCGCAGACGATCAGGACCCGCTCCAGGCCGAGGGCTCGCGCCTCAACGAGCATCCGCCCCAGCGCCCAGGTGGCCAGGCCCCGCTGCCGGGCGGACGGCCGGACGCCGTACCCGATGTGGCCGAGTTGCCGCAGACGGTCGTTCAGCTCGTGGCGCAGCGCGATCCCGCCGAGCACCCGGTCGTCCTCGACGATCCAGCGGTACGTGCACCGCACCCGGCCGCTCTCCGGCGGCTTCGTCGGATCGGCCTGGTCGGTCAGCCGGGTCACCCAGGCGGCGAACCCGGCGGGGGAGTGCACGTCGTCGGAGAGGCCCACCCCGAAGCCGTCCTCGTGCAGGCCGGGACCCCACTCGTCGCGCGCCGCGAGCCAGGCGGCGTGCAGCCGGACGGTGGGCGCGACCAGTTCGGGCATTCGGCAACGATAGTGCCCGTGCGCACGCCACGGCCGGCTTCAGCCGCCCGGGCAACTGCTGTCGCCCCCGCTGTGCTCGCGGCATCCGGACACCGGCGCCGGCGGTGGGGGCGGCGGGTCCAGGTCGCGGTAGGTGTACGCGGCCAGTGTCAGCGCCGGGACGCCGCCGACGACGGCCAGCACCAGGAAGACGATCGCGGTGCGGGCCAGCCGCATCCTGTACGCCACTGCGGCGATCACCGCCGGCCCGGCCGCCGCCAGCAGGAGCATGGCCAGCATCGCCTGGGACAGCTGGCGGCCCAGGTACTCCGTCTCGCTGCTCGGGGAGGAGTACGAGGCGGCCCAGTGTTCCATGCCGATGGCGAGCCAGCGGTAGAAGAGCGCGAGCAGGCCCCCGACCCAGAGCAGCGTCAGGAGCCCGACGACGGGACCGCCGCGCCGCGCGGTCGGGGCGGAGGTGGAGGACGCCATGGTGCCCAGCCTGCACCGGAGCGCCCCCAAGGGCATGAGTCGGCGTACTCAGCGGGCGAGCCCGGGCTCGGCGTCGTCGGGGCCGCCGACCCGGTCCGTTTCGATGTCCGACCTGGACCGATACGCATTCGTTGATCGACAGGTCAGCGAACGCGCTGCATGATGACCTGATGCGAACTCGGCTGCTCTTCGTCCGACACGGTGAGTCGGTACACCAGGTCGAGGGGGTGGTGGGCGGCCCGCACGGCTGCCGGGGACTGACCGAGGTGGGCCACCAGCAGGCGCGCAGGCTGGCCGGGCGGCTCGCCGACGAACTCGCGGTCTCCGGCCCCGTGGCCGTCTACTCCTCCGTGCTGCGCCGGGCGGTCGAGACCGCCTGGCCCATCGCCTCGGCGCTGGGCGTCAGCCCGGTGGCGGACTGCGGGCTGTGCGCCTGGCACACCCCGCCGTACGCCGACGGGTTGTCGACGACCCGGTTCCAGACCGACCACGCGACGGCGGGCGGTGGGGTGTTTCGGCCGTTCGAGGAGGGCAACGAGACCTGGGCGGAGCTGACCGTGAGGGTCAGCCGCGCGATCATGGACATCGCGCACCGGCACCGGGGCGGCACGGTCGTGCTGGTCGGGCACACCGAGACGGTCGAGGGCTCCTTCCACGCCCTCGCCGCCCAGCCGATGTTCAGGGCGTTCGACGTGGCGGTGGCCCCGGCCTCGACCACTGAGTGGACCACCGACGACGACCCCACCGGCTGGCCGCCGGCCCGGTGGACCCTGCGCCGCTTCAGCGACGTCTCCTGACGCCCCACCCGCCCGCCCACCCCCGCCCGCCCCGGCCCCCCACCCACCCGCCGAGCCGCGATGTTGGACAGTTGTCGTTGCATGGGCGGTCTCAAGCGGTGGTTGCAACACCGAGGAGCTGGGACATTCTCTCACCAGGGGTGTCCCAGCCCAGGGTTTGTCGGGGGCGTCCGTTGAGTTCGTCGGCGATGGCGTCGAGGTCGGTTTGGGTGAGGGTGCGGAAGTCGGTGCGGCCTTTGGGGAAGTACTGGCGCAGCAGGCCGTTGGTGTTCTCGTTGGAGCCGCGTTGCCAGGGGCTGTGGGGGTCGCAGAAGTAGACCGGGCAGTCGGTGGCGATGCTGAATTGGCGGTGGCGGGCCATTTCGGTGCCCTGGTCCCAGGTCAGCGAGGCGCGTAGTCGTCGGGGCAGCCAGGTCATCGCGGTGGCCAGTTGCGTGGCGACGTGCTCGGAGAGTTTGCCCTCGGGCAGGCCGACGAGGATCACGAAGCGGGTCTGCCGTTCGACCAGGGTGGCGATGGCGGACCCGCCGTTCGGGCCCCGACCGCCCTCGAGGAGGTCGCCTTCCCAGTGCCCGGGCACGGCCCGGTCCGCCGCTTCGGCAGGCCGGGCGCTGATGTTCAGACCCAGCCAGGGCCGCTGCGAACGGATCGCCCCGGCGGCCTGGGGTCGGCGGCGTCGGGCAGCCCGACCAGAGCGCAACGCGACCTGCCGGGTCAACTCGGCCCGCAGGTTACCTCGGGCTTGCAGGTAGATCGCCTGATAGATCGTCTCGTGGGACACCCACAGGTGCGGTGAGTGGGGATGGTCGCGCCGCAACCGCAGGGCGATCTGCTGCGGCGACCACCGCTGCCCCAGCCAATCGATCACCAGCCGGCGCAGCGACCCCTCCACCGCCAGCTTGCAGGCCCGCTTCGCCCGCCGGTGACGCAGCCACGCCGCCCACTCCGCAACCGACGGCCGGTACACCTGCCCATACCGCTCGAACCGGCCGACCTCCCGGCTCACCGTCGACGGCGCCCGCCCCAACCGGCGAGCGATCTCCCGCACAGACAGCCCCGCCGCCCGACCCAAACCAATCTCTTCACGTTCCCCCGCCGACAACCGCGCCGCCATCAGCAACCACCTCCATCACCATCAACGAAGGTGTTGCAACCACCGGTTGAGCCCAAGATGCCGACGGTAACCGTCCAAGGTCTCCAGCAGGGGCGGCGGAAGGTGGCGGGGGCGGCGGAGGGCGGCGGGGCGTGGTTGGGTGTCGGCGTGGAGCTTGAGTTCGATGGTGGCGGGGTGCGGGTTGCGGGCACGCTGGACCTGCCGGTCGGCCCGGTCCGGGGCGGGATCGTGGTCCTGCACGCCGCCGAGGCCGGGCACCGGTCGTACTTCTGCTACGAGCACCTGGCCCGGCTGCTGCCCGGTGCGGGGATCGCGGTGCTGCGCTTCGACCGCCGGCCCCGGGTGGACGGCCACGACGTTCCCCTGGCCGACCAGGCCGCCGACGCGGCAGCGGCCATCGGTGTCCTGCGCCGGCAGGTCGGCGACGTGCCGGTCGGGCTGTGGGGGCTGAGTCAGGGCGCGTGGTCGGCACCGCTGACCGCCGCGCTCCGTCCGGACCTGGTCGCCTTCCTCGTGCTCGTCTCCTCCAGCGGGGTGAGCCCCGCCGCCCAGATGCGCTACGGCACCGCCGAGCAGCTCCGCCGGCACGGCTACGGCGACGTCGACCTGACCGAGCTGGGCCGGGTGCGGGCCACGATGGAGGCGTACCTGCGGGGCGACCTCGACCGCGCGACCGCGCAGGGGGCCGTCGACCGGGCCGCCGAGCGCCCGTGGTTCCCGCTGGTCCACCTGCCGCGCGAGCTGCCCGACGAGCCGGGCACCTGGCAGGACATGGACTTCGACCCGGTTCCGGTGTTCGCCCGGGTGACCTGCCCGGTGCTGCTCTTCTACGGTACGACCGACGCGTGGGTCCCGATCGACGCCAGCGTCGCCGCCTGGCGGCGGGCCACCGCCGGAGCCGCCACCCCGCCCACCGTCTGCCGGCTCGACGGCTGCGACCACTATCCCACCCTGCACGAGGGCGAGGACCTTGACAGCATCAGCCCGCAGTACGCCGCCACGATGCTGAGCTGGCTCGACGCCCTGCTGCCCGCCGGTCAGCGGACGGGGTCAGGCGCGGCGTAGCGCGTCCTCGACGCCGGTCTCCCGGCTGCCGAGGTGGGCCGGGTCGCGGCCCGACAGCAGGTCCACGGCGGCCTTCACGCATGCGCCGTACTCCCGGGTGGAGCTGATCCGCCACGTCCGGTCGTACTCGCGGGCGGTCTCGTCGCCCACGCCGCTGGCGTCGACGCCGAGCCGCCGGCACACCGCCACGGCGCGGGGCAGGTGGAAGGACTGGGTCACCACCGTCGCCCGCTCCACCCCGAAGATCCGCTTCGCGCGGGCGCACGAGTCGTACGTGTCGAAGCCGGCGTAGTCCAGCACCACCCGCTCCGCCGGCACGCCGTGGTCGAGCAGCCAGCGCCGCATCGCGGTCGGCTCGTCGTAGTCCGGGTTCATGTTGTCGCCGGAGAGCAGGACGGCGCGTACCTTGCCGGCGGCGAGCAGCCGCCGCGCGATCTCCAGCCGGGCGGTGAGGAACGGCGAGGGGGTCCCGTCGGGGTGGACCTTGGTGCCCAGCACCAGGGCGACCGGCGCGTCGGGGACGTCCTGCTCGGCGAAGATGTGCCCATCCGCGCCGCCGCGGATCCACTGCACGCTGGCCACGGTGCCCCCGGTCAGGAGCGCCGCGCCGGCGACGGCCGCGACGACGGCGCGGCGCAGCCAGCGCGTACGCCTGCCGTCGGCCGGGCGCAGCCAACGGATCAGAGTGGAGAGTCGAACGCGCATGGGGCGAGTATCCCAGGGCCGCCTGACAACTGATCTTGCTGCCGGTCGTGTCCGGCCGCCGCCAACCCGCGCCTGCCAGTTGCCGGGGAGCGTCACCATGACGAGGTGGATCAGGGCGTGCGATTCCAGCGGAAGACCGGCGCGCTGCGCAATATCTGCCTGGTGTGGGGCGTGCTCGGGGTGGCGGGCTGGGCGGCGGCGCAGGCGAGAGAGGCCAAGTCCGGCTATCACTGGCCCGCCACGGTCTCGTTCTACGAGCCCCTGACGTACCTCATTGTGTTGCTCGCCGGGGCGGGGTGGGTGTCGCTGCTGTGGCCGTTCCGGCTCGACGTCGGCGCAGACGGCCTGACCGTCCTCGCGAGGGGGTCCACCACCGTCCTGCCGTGGGCGTCGATCGAGTCGATCACCGTCATCAAGATCGGGGACGGCTGGGGGAATCCGCCCCTGAGGATCCGGCTGGCCCCCGGGGTGCGGCTGGGGGGACGCTGGGCCACCAGGAAGAACGGCCGTCGCGTCTACACCCTGCTGGACATGGACGACTTCACGGTCCCGCCGGAGGAGGTGCTCGCCGTTCTCCAGCGGTACGGGGGAAGCCGAATCTACGCGGAGGACTACCTCCGCCACCGCCACGGCAAACGGATGGTCGCCGCGTGGCTCGCCGACCGATCCGTGTTCGACCGCGACCGGCCCCCGGGCTCCGACGAGGGTGATCGCTGATCCACTCCGTGGCGGCGGTGCTGCCAGCGGTCAGGTCGGTGGGCGGGTCAGCTCGACCTCGTCGCCGGGCAGGACCTCCACGTCGCCCTCCGGGCCGCGTACCTCAAGGACCGGAACGCCCTCGTCGAGCTGCATGGCCCGGCGCTCGTTCACGCTGGGCACCCGCGCGATCACGGACGCCCCCGGCGGCAACTCCACCCGCCGCCGCTCCGGTGCCTCGCGGACGACGGTGCCCCTGCTGCGATTGGTGGTGACGAGTCCTTCGGAGCGAAGGACCGAGATCGCCATCCGGACAGCGTCCCGTCCGATGCCGTACTCCTGCGTCAGCCGGGTTTCGCTGCCGACGGCCGAACCCGCCGGCAGGGCACCGGATTCGATCCGCTCCCGCAGCAGGTCGGCGAGCTGCACGTAGACGGGCGTGTGAGAACGCGGATCGATGGTCATGGCATCAGCGTGGTGGCCTCGTGGCCAAGTCGGCTTGTGGCTATATGGCTATAAGGCCTTGATGCATTAAGGGCCTCGCGCCTATAGTTCCAGTTGCACTCGGTATCCGGGTGGAAACGCTGAGGTGCACTGGCTCGACCGAATGAGGCTGATCCCGTGCGCAGAGGGGTGGTTGGCGGTGCGCGGTTTCTTCAGGTGGTCCGGCGGGCCCGGGCGGGCGTCGTGGAGGCGCGGGGCGTCGCCCTGCCCGCGCTCCTCGACATCCGTGTCACTGCTGCCCTGGCAGGTACGGACGCAGCGGTTCCGGTCGGCCCGGTTCGGCCGACGTGGCCTGGACCCGGGGGAGGTGCAGGCGTTCATGGACCGGCTGGCCACCGAGCTGGGCGTCCACTACGACGCGCTGCGGGCGGCCCGGTTGGAGACGGCACGGCTCGGCGGCGAGTTGCGGCGGCTGCGGGCCGCGCAGGCTCGCCGACCCAACGCGGGCCGGCACTGATGGCGGCCCGGGGCCGGTTCGTCATCCACCTGCCGGTGCTCGCCCCGGACCTGGTCGGCGCGGTGCGGCTCGCCCGGGTGGTGGCGCGCTGGGCGGGAGTGCTCTCCTCGGCGGACCCGGGGGGAACCACCGTGTCGGCCGAGGACGAGCAGGGCGTACGGCATCGGGTCTTCTGCGATCTGCGCCTGCCGGGCGGCCGGCGCTGCCTGCTCAGGGCCGACCACGACGGCCCCTGCACCCGCCGTCCGAGCCGCTGACCCTCGGCGGACGGCCGGCCGGCAGTGCGCAGCCAGGACGGCAGTAGCCAACTAGGCGTCCGGTCAGAACTGGGAGTTCTGCCCGCGCTGCCACACCTCGCCCTGGGCACCGTGCCGCTCGGCCGCGTACCGCTCCTGGGTGCTGGCCGCCTCGCGGGCCGCCGCCGAGTCCTCCGGGGTGGACTGCCGCCGCCGGTCCCGCAAGGCGACCACGATGAACGCGATCCCGACCAGCACCAGGGCCGACCCGAAGACAACCATCACTGTCGTCATGTCCCTCACGGTAGGGCCCTCGGGCGAGGGCCGCCGACCCGCACGCGGCCTGGCGGTGGCCGGGGCGTCGCGCTCGGTAGCGGTGGGGAATGGTGGGGCGTAGTGTCATCGACACCTTTCGCAGCCGAGGTTAGGACGCGCGATGCCAGTTCCGCAGCGGACGGGCAAGGTTCGACGGGTCCTCTGCCGGCTCAGGCTGCACATCCCGTCCGAGTTCACCGACTCCGACGACCCGTGCCGTTACGAGCGGCGGTGCCGGCACTGCGGGCAGGTCTTCTCCGCCAAGGTGGTCCACACGTACGGCCGAGCCCGTAGGGCGACGGATCCCTGCGAGCAGGTTTCCGACTGCGTCCGGTGCGGTCACGAGTCGAGGTGGCGCCAGCACAACCGGACCCGTTCCGTGCTGGTGGCCGACCTGCCCGCACCCCAGCGACGGTTCCATGCTCCCGAGCCCTGCGACTACGCCCAGGTCTGCGAGGTCTGTGACGAGGTCACCCAGGTTCGGACCGAGCACGACTGGGACCGGGACGAGTGGGGCGGCAGGTGTCGCGTGTGCCGGGAGCTGCACCTCACCGACGAGGCCTAGACCGGCCGTCGACAGGAATCGCCTGAGGTGGCGTTGCCTACCGGGCTCTCAGACCGCATCCCCCCGACGGGGGTTTCCCTCTCCGGCCTCAGTGTGGGGGCCCAGGTCGCGGGTTCTCCGTCCGCGCCGAAGGTCCCATCCGAGTGCCTCCCTGGTCCGAGGCAGCGGAGCTGAGCGGGAGGCCGTCGGGGACCAGCCAGGTGGCGTAGGCGTGCCGCAGGTCGTGGAACGCTTCCCGCCAGCGGCCCCTGGCCGCCACGCAGGCGACGGCCTCCCGGTCCGTGGTGAACTTCGGTGTCGGCGCCCGACGGCGATGGTGCCGACCGTCGCTACCAGTTGGTGGAGCCCGTCACCTGTGGCCAGGCCACCCCGGTCGGCTTGATGAGGTAGACGATGCCGCCGGAGCCGCTGCTTGTGCCGCCGTTGGCCGTGGTCCGCTTGGTCCGCAGCCAGATCTGCTCGAACTGGGTTCGGGAGTAGACGTGCCGTACCGCGTCGTTGCGGGGTGAGGCCGGGTCGTTGACGATCACATCACCGGTGGGTGTGAAGCCGACCACCACCATCAGGTGCCCGGCGGTGCCGTAGCCCGCCCCGGTCAGCTCGCTGGCGAGGAAGGACTGACTGACCACTACAGGGATGCCTGCGGCGATGAAGTGCTCGATCTCGTCGAGCGAGTGCAGCCGGGTCACCTTCGTTTCCAGCCCGGGAAAGCGGGCTGCGTACGCGGTGTTGAACGGCCAGTTGCCGGTGCCCTTGTACTGGTAGTCGTAGGTCATCCGGGCGGCGTGGTCAACCGTCGGGTCCGCGTGGCTGGGGTCCACCCAGGACGTGTCGGCGGCGGAGGGCTTCCGGCCCCAGTACTCGACGACCATTTCGACGGAGGTCGGCGAGCACCAGGCCTCGCCGCCGCCGCCGTACTGCGCGTAATGGCCGGTGTGGACGTTTTGCGAGTAGCGGGGGGCCGCCAGCTCGGTGCCCCAGGCGATGTGGCCGGCGCTGGGGGTGACGGTGAACCGGTCGGGCACGTTCGAGCTCATCGCGCCGACCGAGCGGACCAGCGGGGAGGCGGTCTGCGCCGGGTCGCGGTAGAGGGTCAGCCGGAGCTGGTACGCCCGCAGCAGCACCCCGGCGCTCGCGTTGTTGATGGCGAAGGTGTCGGCCAAGATGCTGGACGTCCTGTCGCCCTGCCTGTCGACGCTGGTCCGCTTGATGTCGGCGTCGCCGGAGGCCCAGCGCCCCAGCACGTACCACGGCGTGCGGGTGCCGGTGGTGTAGGTGCCCTGGAGTTCGACCTGGAGCCAGGTACCGGCCGGAGTGTCGGCGTTCCAAGAGGCGACCAGCTCGCTGGCGCCGAAGCCGACCTCGGTCAGCGGGGAGGTCCAGGTGCCGTACGCCCAGGTCCGCTTGATGCTGGTGTGCGGGTCCTTGTAGACGGTGGTGCCGGCCGGGGTGCCGAGGGTGAGCCCGGCGGCGGTGACGGTAGTGCCGGCGGTGGCGCCGGCTGACAGGGTGGCGCCGGACCAGCCCTGCCAGGTGATCTGCTCGTCGTGGGTGACCGTGCTGGCTCCGGCAACCGGCCTGGTAGCCCCTGCAGGGGCGGTGGTGCCGAGGAGGGCGAGCGCGGTGGCACCCGCGAGGGTGACGGCGCGCAGCGGTGTCATGGCCATGGCAGCTCCCCAGGGTGAGGCATCGTTGCCGTTCACTGTCCTGCACGGCGGGAAGCTTCACCATAGGTTTGTGTATGGAAAATTATTGCCGGCGCAAGCATCGGCTGGCACGAATCAACGGTCGACCTGCTCGGGGTGCATCCCTCGGGCTCGGCCTGCTGCCAGTACGCCCCCGGCGTCCGTCTACCGCTACCCCTTCAGGGCAGCGGTCGGCTTCGGTAATGGCGCACGCGCTCGCCTGCCGCCGAAGACGTGGCCCTTCGTCTCCCGCCGGGCCTAGGGCGACCGTCGACAGGGATCGCCTGAGGCAGCGGGTGAACCCGTGAGGGTCAGGAGATGTAGTGCAGGATCACGTTGTGCACGTGGTGGCTCTTGTCCGAGCCCCGGAACTCGACCTCGTACGTGTGGGTGCCGACGTGGATCGCGATCGCGCCGGTGGAGAAGAACGACCCGCCCCACGACTTGTTGCTCACCACGCTCACGCTGGTGATCTTCGAGTACGGGATGCTGGTGATCGCGTACCGCTTGCCGACGAAGGACCGGTCCTGGATGATCACGCGCCGGTCGGTGAGGCCGATGAACCCGGTGCCGGTGCCCACGGCGTCGTAGACGGCGATGATCTGTTCACCGTCGAGCAGGCCGCTCTGGATCTGCTGGAACTGCTCCTTGCGGTCGTACGTCGCGTTCGCCATGAGCCCACGGTAGGTCGGCCGCGCCAACGACCAGCCGGTCAGACCCGGTCGAGGCGGTACAGCTGGCAGCTGTCTGAGTCGGTGAGGTGCTGGTAGAGCCAGGGCTCGGCGCGGCTGCCCGCGATGTTCAGCGATGTGCCGAAGCCGCTGCCGTAGCCGGGCGGGGCGGTGAAGGCCAGGACGATGTCGCCTGACGGGCCGTCGGCCGGGTTGAGGGACCAGGTGCCGGGACCAGAGAGCGGGGGATCCTGATCCTGCTCGGAGGAGTCCCAGGTCTCCCAGTTGGTGAGGCCGCTCGCGCTGACTGTGGAGTCCGCGATCAGTTCCAGTCGCCCGCCGTCGGCGGTGGCGTACGACGCCGCCAGATCGGCCGCAGTGATCCCGGTGGGTCGCTCGGTCCCGCAGCCGAAGTAGTTGACCGGGCTGAATACGGCCAGCAGGCCCCCACAGCCGGCCAGCACGGCACCGCAGAGGACGACGACGCCCACGACGGCACCGACGGAGGCGAGCGCGAACATCCGACCCGACTTCACGCGTGCACCATACGGCGTGCGGGTCACCCCGCCACACGGGCAACGAAGATCAGCTCCCCGTCACCCGCACCCACCGCCTGCCGGGCCCAGCCGCCGTGCATCCGCTCGACGGCGAAGCCGGCGGCCTCCAGCGAGCGGCGCAACTCCGCCTCGTCCCGGAAGCGTAGGACGCTCGAACTGAGTCGCTCGTCGCCGTCGGGGAACACGTAGTGGTGGGTGAAGCCGACGGTGCCGTCGCGTACCTCGGTCAGCTCGGTGAAGGCCCGCACCTCGCGGCCGTCGGGCAGGCGGATGAGTCGCCGCGAGTCGGTCGGGTTCCACCGCTCCCACCGCCGGCCCGCCGGGTCGCGGGAGTCGAACGCGAGCCGGCCGCCGGGCACGAGCGCCCGCGCCAGGGCGGCGAGGGTACGGGCCCACTCGTCGTCGGCCAGAAACACCTGCGCCACGTGGCTGGTCATGACGGCCACGTCGAATGCCCCCTCGGGCAGCCTCGCGTCGCGGTCCCGTTCGGCCTGCGTGCGTGGCGCCTGCACCGGCAGTGCCTGCGTGCGTGGCGCCTGCACCGAGGCGGTGCCTTCGATCCAGGTCACCCTGTCGGCGCCGGGCTTGCTGCGGGCCGCGTCGAGGGTGGGGCCGGCCGGGTCGACGCCGGTGACGGTGTGCCCGGCGGCGGCCAGTGCGACGGTCAGTCGGCCTGTGCCGCAACCCAGATCGAGCACGCGGGCATTGGGAGTCTCGTTCACCAGCGACAAGAAGAAATCGTCGTCGGGGCCCCAGCCGCACTCGGCGTCGTAGACCGGCACCAGCAGCGGGTCGACGAACTCCCCGTCCCTCATCACCGGAGGGTAGCCGCAGCCCCGGAATCAGGGAGGGTGGCCGCAGCCCCGGCGAGATCGACACGGTGTGTGGCAAAGCGCGCCTTCTCGGCGTCGGGATGCCCTGACGTGCGGCACATGAAGTGGATCACCCTCGGGGCGGGGCGGGGCCGGTCAGGCGCTCGTGACGGCCCGGTACACGTCCTCGATGCGGGCCGCCAGCAGAACCTCGCCCTCGGTGAGCGGCTCGCCGTCGCCGTGCCCGACCCGGATCTGGGTCCGGTCGTCCCGGCGGCTGATCTCGGGGCGCAGGTGCAGGGCGTCGGCGACCACCTTGACCCGCTCGGTGAGCGCGGCATGCTGGGCGTCGTCCATCACCAGCGTGCGCCGGAGCTGCTCACCCTCCCGGGTCCATCCGGTCAACAGGGTCAGTGCGTCGCTCAGGTAGTCGTGCTTCGTCCGTCCCCTGAACAGCACGCGCATCACCGCACCTCCCAGGCGTCGTTGCCGGCTTGTGGCCAAATCGTCGCCGTCCCGTGTCTATGCCGGTGGCTCAAGTCTGTCGTCCGACCGAGGGTGTGTCCACGCCCACACTTCCCACATCTACTGGCCTGGCGGACGGTTACGGTACCCAAACCGCCGATTGATCTGGCACCCTGGACGCCCGTGCAGACCGAACGGGCCAGCGAGGGCGGACAGACCGAACGACAGGAACCGAAGGTGATCGTCGGCGCGGCGATCATCGCGGACGGGCGGGTGCTCGCCTGCGCCCGGTCAGCCCCGCCCGAGGTCGCCGGGATGTGGGAGTTCCCGGGCGGCAAGGTGGAGCCGGGGGAGAGCGAGACCGCCGCGCTGGTCCGCGAGTGCGCCGAGGAACTGGCCGTACGCGTGGCGGTCGGCGACCGGGTCGGCCGCAACGTGCGGATGGCCCACGGCCGCTCCGTGCTCAAGGTGTACGCCGCCAGCCTGCTACACGGCGACCAGCCGCAGGCCCTGGAACACTCCGCCCTGCGCTGGCTGGCCGCCCACGAACTCGACTCGGTCACCTGGCTCCCCGCCGACGCCCCGATCGTCGCCGCCCTGCGCCCGCTGCTCACCGCCGACTGACCGGCGGAAGCAGGGCGTACGGGCGAAATGCGGACGGGGGCCGCCGGCGTGTGCCGTGGCCCCCGTCCGCGTCGCGGTGCTCAGTGCTTGTCCTGCTCCGGGTGGGCGAAGTTCAGGTGCTCCGGGGGCAGTGGGAACGTCACGTCGTCGCCGAACGGCGACGGCGCGGCGGCCCGGTCGAAGGTGAGCTCCGTCAGCGGGAGCCTGCCGTTGTCGTCCACGGCCGGGGCGGTCGGCCTCGGCACCTCGCGGTGCCAGTTGACGCCGGCCTGGGCCTGGGCCTCGGCTGCCGGGTCGTGCGAGTCGCCCGCGTGCGAGTGCACCCCGCCGTGCGCGCCGTGGGAGTGCACCGCGTCGCCGTGCTTCGCGCTGGTCACGAAGGTCTGAGGCACCTGACCCCTCCGAAAGATCTTGTTACCGAGCCACACAAGGGGATCGTACCTGCGGTCGACGACCCGTTCCTTCATGGGGATGATCCCGTTGTCCGTGATCTTGATGTGCTCGGGGCAGACCTCGGTGCAGCACTTGGTGATGTTGCAGAAGCCGAGCCCCTGCTCCGCCTGCGTGTACTCCCTGCGGTCGGTCCGCGCGTCGAGCGGATGCATGTCCAGCTCGGCGGCCCGGATGAAGTACCGGGGGCCGGCGAAGGCGTGCTTGTTCTCGTCGTGGTCCCGGATCACGTGGCAGGTGTTCTGGCACAGGAAGCACTCGATGCACTTGCGGAACTCCTGCGAGCGCTCGACGTCCACCTGCTGCATCCGGTAGTCGCCCGGGGCCACCCCGGCCGGCGGTGCGAACGCCGGGGTCTCCCGAGCCTTCTCGTAGTTGAACGAGACGTCGGTGACCAGGTCCCGAATGATCGGGAAGGTGCGCAGCGGGGTGACCGTGACGGTCTCGGTCTCCTCGAAGGTCGACATCCGGGTCATGCAGCCCAATTTGGGCATCCCGTTGATCTCCATGGAGCAGGAGCCGCACTTGCCGGCCTTGCAGTTCCACCGGCAGGCCAGGTCCGGCGCGTCGGTGGCCTGGAGCCGGTGGATGATGTCGAGGACCACCTCGCCCTCGTTGACCTCGACCTGGTAGTCCTGAAGGTCGCCGCCGCTCTCGTCGCCGCGCCAGACCCTGAAGTGACGCTTGGTGCCCATCAGTTCCCCGCCTCCTCGGCGTCGGCGTCCGAGACGAGGGCGTCGAAGTCCGCCAGCTCCTCGTCGGTCAGGTACTTGGCCAGTTCCGCACGGTCGAAGAGGCCGATCAGCTCCGACCGCATCTTCGGCAGCGGCTTGTGGGTCAGCCGCACGGCGTCGCCGTTCAACGAGCAGACCAGGTTCACCCGCCGCCACATCGGGTCCATCGCCGGGAAGTCCTCCCGGGTGTGCCCGCCGCGCGACTCCTGCCGCTCCAGCGCCGCCTTCGCGGTGCACTCCGAGACCACCAGCATGTTGCGCAGGTCGAGCGCCAGGTGCCAGCCCGGGTTGTACCGCCGGCCGCCCACCGCGCTGACCTTCGCCACCCGCTCGCGCAGCTCGGCCAGCCGGCCCAACGCGTCGGCCAGCTCGCCCTCCCGCCGGATGATGCCGACCAGGTCGCCCATCACCACCTGGAGGTCCTGCTGCAGGTGGTAGGGGCTCTCCCCGGTGTCGCGCTGCAACGGCGCGAGCGCCGTCTCCACCGCGGCCTCCACCGCGCTGATCGCCACCTTCGGGCGCTCGGTCAGCTGATCGGTGTACGACGCGGCGTGGCCGCCCGCCCGCTTGCCGAAGACCAGCAGGTCGGACAGCGAGTTGCCGCCGAGGCGGTTCGACCCGTGCATGCCGCCGGAGACCTCACCCGCGGCGAACAGCCCGCGCACGCTGCCGAACGCGGCCCCGGAGTCCGGGTCCACCTCGACGCCGCCCATCACGTAGTGACAGGTCGGGCCGACCTCCATCGGCTCCTTGGTGATGTCGACGTCGGCCAGCTCCTTGAACTGGTGGTACATCGACGGCAGGCGGCGGCGGATCTCCTCGGCCGAGCGCCGGGAGGCGATGTCCAGGTAGACGCCGCCGGCCGGCGTACCCCGACCGGCCTTGACCTCGCTGTTGATCGCCCGGGCGACCTCGTCGCGGGGCAGCAGCTCCGGCGGGCGCCGGTTGTTGTCCGGGTCGGTGTACCAGCGGTCCGCCTCCTCCTCGGTCTCCGCGTACTGCTTGCGGAAGACGTCGGGGACGTAGTCGAACATGAACCGCTTGCCGTCGGAGTTCTTCAGCACGCCGCCGTCGCCGCGCACCGACTCGGTGACCAGGATGCCCTTCACCGAGGGCGGCCAGACCATGCCGGTCGGGTGGAACTGGAGGAACTCCATGTTGATCAGCGTCGCCCCGGCGCGCAGCGCCAGCGCGTGCCCGTCCCCGGTGTACTCCCAGGAGTTCGAGGTGACCTTGTACGACCGGCCGACGCCGCCGGTGGCCAGCACCACCGCGGGGGCCTCGAGCAGGATGAACTCGCCGGACTCCCGGTAGTAGCCGAACGCCCCGGCGACCTTCTCGCCGTCGAGCAGCAGCTCGGTGATGGTGGTCTCGTCGAACACCTTGATCCGGGCGTCGTACGAGCCCAGGTTGGCCTTGTCCTCCTGCTGGAGGGAGACGATCTTCTGCTGGAGGGTGCGGATCAGCTCCAGGCCGGTCCGGTCGCCGACGTGCGCCAGTCGCGGGTACTCGTGGCCGCCGAAGTTGCGCTGGGAGATCTTCCCGTCCTTGGTGCGGTCGAAGAGCGCCCCGTACGTCTCCAGCTCCCAGATTCGCTGCGGCGACTCCTTCGCGTGCAGCTCGGCCATCCGGAAGTTGTTGAGGAACTTGCCGCCGCGCATGGTGTCGCGGAAGTGCACCTGCCAGTTGTCCCGGCTGTTCACGTTGCCCATGGCGGCGGCGGCGCCACCCTCGGCCATCACCGTGTGCGCCTTGCCGAACAGCGACTTCGAGATGATCGCGGTCTTCTTGCCGGCGAGCCGGGCCTCGATCGCCGCGCGCAGGCCGGCGCCGCCGGCCCCGATCACGACGACGTCGTAGTGGTGTCGTTCGATGCGATTCGTGGTGGTCATGTCAGGCCCTCTAGTTGATGAACCGCAGGTCGTTGAACCAGCCGGCCGCGACCGCCATGACGTAGAAGTCGGTCAGCGCCAGGGTGCCGAGGGTGATCCAGGCGAGCTGCATGTGCTTGGCGTTCAGCGTGGAAATGAACGTCCAGGCCTTGTACCGCACCGGGTGCTTGGAGAAGTGCTTGAGCCGCCCGCCGATGATGTGCCGGCAGGAGTGGCAGGAGATCGTGTACGCCCACAGCATGATCACGTTGACCAGCAGGACGATGTTGCCCAGCCCGAAGCCGAAGCCCTTCGGCGAGTGGAAGGCCAGGATCGCGTCCCAGGTGTTGATCAGCGAGATGACCGCGGCGGCGTAGAAGAAGTAGCGGTGCAGGTTCTGGCCGAGCAGCGGGAACCGGGTCTCGCCGGAGTAGGTCTTGTGCCCGTCCGGGACCGCGCAGGCCGGCGGCGACAGCCAGAACGACCGGTAGTACGCCTTGCGGTAGTAGTAGCAGGTGAGCCGGAACAGCAGCAGGAACGGCAGGGTCAGCGCCGCGTCCGGGATGACCCACCAGCCGGGCAGGAAGCGCCCGAAGTGCGAGGCGCTCTCGACACACCGCTCGGTGACGCAGGGGGAGTAGAACGGGGTCAGGTAGTGGTACTGCTCCACCCAGTACCACTTGTGCATGAAGACCCGGACCGTCGCGTACGCGATCCAGGCGCTGAGCCCGACGACGGTGATCAGTGGGGCTATCCACCAGCGGTCGGTCCGCAACGTCTTCGCCGCTATGGCGGCGCGTGCTCGCGCGCCCCGCGGCCTCGTTGCCGTTGATGTCATTCGAGTCGTCTCCCTGACGGGGCCCTGACGGGCGGCATCATGTTCCGGCCGGCACGCGGACCGGCGAACCTCGTACCCGCTGCCACGTCACGCGCAAGCCAACGACCGCACCGGTGCCGGCGCAGCTAAGTGACACACGTTACGCCGATCTTCGCTGGCCGTCCGCGCAAGGGAGTGTCCCGGGTGTCCGGTCCCCCGAAAAGCCCTCGCAACACGTTCGATTTCCGGTGTCAAAGCCTCACCGCGCAGGCCAGCCGGGGACCGACCGGTCGCGGCGTGGGGCTCAGCCGGAGGCGCCGCCGGTGAAGTTCCAGGCGGCCAGCCGCAGGGCCGGGGCGTCCCACCAGACGCCGTCGACCCGGTCCGGCTGCCGGACCGGGCGACGGCCGATCCCGAGCACCGCGCCGGGCCCCAGCGCCCTGGGGTACGACTCGGTGAAGCGGAAATCCCGTACCGCCCGGACCGGCACACCGCCCTCCACCAGCCAAACCCCGTTGCGGGTCAGCCCGGTGATCACCAGGCTCTTGGTGTCCAGCACCCGGGTGTACCAGAGGTCGCTGACCAGCAGGCCACGTTCCATCCCGGCGACCAGGGCGGCGGTCTCGGCGTCGAGCACCGGCCCGCCCGGCGTCTCCGCCCCGCCCGGCGGCCCGCCCGGCATCTCCGACCCACCGCCGGCCGCAGTGAAACCCGCCACAGGGGCGCCCGTTCCCCGGGTGACCCCGGCGGTGGCGACCCCGCCGGTGCCGGTGAGCCGCAGGTTGCCGGGGGTCGGGCCGAAGGTGGTCGCCCCCGGCTCCGCGTGCCCGGTGGAGCCCGCGCCGGCCTGCGCGCCGCTGCGCCGGTCGTGCGCGACGGCGACCGTGGTGCCCGCGTCCACCAGGGTCAGCGCCCGCCGGCCGGTGCCCTCGGCGTCGAACGGCAGCCCGGAGCCGCCGAGCGGGTCGTCGACGAGCGTCACCACCGGATCGAACTGGGCGACGCCCGGCTCGGCGAACGACTGCCGCTCGGCGAACCGCTTGCCGTTGAAGCCCCACATGGCGAAGTTGTGCAGCAGGTCGGCCACGGCGGCCGGCTCCAGCACCACCTCGTACCGGCCCGGCGGCAGCTCGACCGGGTCCACGGCGGCGCGTGCCTTCGTGGCGGCCCGGAGCCCCAGCGCCGCCCCGTCGAGGTCGGCGAGCCGGTCCGCGCAGAGCCGGGCCACCCCGTCCGCCGCGCCGGCCCGGGCGATGCCGTCCATCGCCGCCTCGGCCGCGCTGCTCTGCGCCGAGTGGCCGGACGAGTTGGCGAACGCCGCCGCCCGGTACGCGGTGCGGCAGTAACCGGCGGCCTCCAGCCCGCCGACGGCGGCCACGAACGCGCGCACCCGCTCGGCCCGCTCGTCGGGCTCGGCGAACGCGGTGGCCTCGTCCCACGCCGGGACGGCCGGCACCGACACCGGTGGGGTCAGCCCCGGCCAGGCCGGGTCGGGCGGGCAGAGTCGGGCCGCGGTCAGGGTCCGCTCGACCAGGGCGGCCAGCCCGTCCGGGGTGACCACGCTGCCGCTGCCGGCGGCCGTACGCCCGTCGGCGTGCAGCCGCAGCCGCACCCCGACGCCCGACTCGGCCACGTTCTGGTGGATGAAGGAGTTGGCGAACCGGGTCAGCGCCAGCTCGGACCGGGTGACCACCACCTCGGCCTCGGCCGCCGGCCCGCCCAGCCGGCGGACCAGGTCGACCACCCGGCCGGCGAGGTCGAGCGCGTGCTGCTCGGCGTCCTGGTTCATGCGACCACCGCTGCGCTCGCTCATGCGCGGACCCCCACTCGGACGTTGCGGAATCGGGCCGGCGCGGCCGGGTGGCCGGTGTGGCCGGTCTGGCCGGGCTGGCCCTTGCCGCAGTTCGGCGTGCCCCACGCGACGGACTCCGAGGAGAGCATGTCCATCGAGCGCCAGAACAGCGGCCCGATGCCGGTGTAGGTGGGGTTGCGCAGCATCCGCCCCCGCCGGCCCCGCTTCACCTCCCAGCCGATCTCGCAGCCGAACTGGAAGTTGAGCCGCTTGTCGTCGATCGACCAGGAGCGGTTGACGTCCATCAGGACGCCGTCGTCGGTGGCCGCGACGATCTCGTCGAGGGTGTGCGGGCCGGGCTCCAGGCCCACATTGGTCATCCGCACCATCGGCAGCCGGGCCCAGCCGTCGGCCCGTACGCTGCCGCCGTGGTCCAGGCCGGCGACGGCGGCCGAGTCCCGGCCGGCGAGCACCCCGACCCACCGGCCCTCGCGCACCGCGTCCCGCCGCACCGCCGGGGAGCCCTCGTCGTCGAAGCCGAAGCTGCCCAGCGCGCCGGGGATGGTCGGGTCGATGGTGACGTTCATCAGGTCCGAGCCGTAGCGCAGCGAGCCGAGCTGGGCCAGGTCCAGCCAGGATGTGCCGGCGAAGGCGGCCTCCCAGCCGAGGATGCGATCCAGCTCGATGGCGTGCCCGACCGACTCGTGGATCTGCAACGCGAGCTGCTCGCCGCCGAGGATCAGGTCGGTCTCGCCGACCGGGCACTGCGGGGCGGTGAGCAGCGCCCGGCTCTCCTCGGCGATCCGGGCGGCGTGCGCGGCCAGGTCGAGTGAGGTGACCAGCTCCCAACCGGTGGTGCCGTACTGGCCCCGGTAGCTCGGGTACGACCGGCGCTGGGTCTCGCCGTCGCCGATCGAGGTGGCGGAGATGCCGCCGCCGCACTCTCGGATGTGCTGGTCGATGCGGTGGCCCTCGCTGGAGACGAACCACTTCGTGGTGTCCCAGACCTGGTAGAGCCCCTCGGCCACGTCCGCGCCGTGGGCGGCCATCGTCGCGGTCGCGCCGACCAGCAGGTCGCCCTTGTCGGACAGGGCCACCCCGAGCGGGTCCACCTCGCACTGCGAGGACCAGCTCGCGACGATCGGCTCGGCCGGCACCAGATCGATCGGCGGGCCGGGGACCCGCGCGCTCGCGGCGGCGATCCGCGCGGCCCGCCGGCCGGAGTCGCGGGCCGCCGCGTCGGACAGGTCGGGCACGGCGTGGAAGCCCCAGCTCGACCCGACCAGCGCCCGGACGCCCAGCCCGAGGCTCTCGTCCTGGGTCAGCTCCTCGACGTCGCCGTTGCGGGCCGACATCGACTCGTACCGACGGTGCATCACCCGGGCGTCGGCGTACCGGGCCCCCGCGTCCAGGGCGGCCTGCACGGCCGCGGACGCCGCGTCGAATCCGGTCATGGCCCGACCCTAGGTGACGGGACCGACATCCGTCAGGGGACGAGATCCTCCGGCCGGACCGTCGCCACGACGGGCTCGGTCAGCTCCAGCACCTCGCCCCGTTTGACCGCCGAGTGCTCCACGTAGTGGGCGTGTCGACGGTGGTACAGGCGCAGCGCGCCGGTGTCCTGCTCGATCAGCAGGTACCAGTCGATGCCGGCGGCGGCGTAGTAGTGCATCTTGAGCACCTTGTCGGTGGCCGCGTTGCTCGGCGAGATGATCTCGCAGACCAGCCGGACCTCGTGCGCCTCCACGTTGGGATCGTCGAGGTCGACCGGGTTCGTGACGACGAGGTCGGGAATGGGGACCCGTCCGGGCCTGAGCCGGACGTTCACCGCCTCCAGCAGTTCCAGCCCGACGGCCTCGGCGGCCGGTTCGAGGATGTTGCCCAGCTTGCGTGAGATTCGCTGGTGCCGGGGGGTGGGGGCTGGGGTCACGTGGAGGCTCCCGTCGAACAGTTCGACCCGTTGGGACGTCTCGCCGAGGGCGAGGTACTCCTCCTCGGTCCACGGGCCGTCGTGGTCGAACATTGCCGTGGTCATGGTCACCTCCACCTCGATCCGGCGAGGATCGTCTCCCGGTTGCCGCCACCATGGTCGCACCCGAGGTGCGGCCTGGGGTGCGCGTGGCGTCGATGTCCTGGTGGGGGGTGCCGCAGGTAGATGCCGAGTCGTTACGCTGACCCCCGCTGACAGCTCCCGTTTTGTAGCTTATTTTCAGCCTCAGTGAACTGTTGTAGGTTCTCTTCGTCACTGAGGGAGGCGGTCGTGGACAAGTCAGCACCAGCGCCGTCCGGGCAACCGGGCGACCGTCCCGGCGTGCCGGAGCAGCGCGGAGACGGCCCGTACCTGAGGGTGAGCGACCTGCGGGTGCGGTTCGCCACCTCCGACGGCACGGTCCGGGCGGTGGACGGGGTCTCCTTCGCCGTCGAGCGCGGGCGCACCCTCGGCATCGTCGGCGAGTCCGGCTCGGGCAAGAGCGTCACCTCGCTGGCGATCCTCGGCCTGCACGATCCGAAGCGCGCCACCATCACCGGCGGGATCTCCGTCGGCGGCCGGCAGCTCATCGGCCTGCCGGAGGAGGACGTGCGTCAACTGCGCGGCCGGGACATGGCGATGATCTTCCAGGACCCGCTGTCCGCGCTGCACCCGTACTACACCGTGGGGAAGCAGATCGCCGAGGCGTACCGGGTGCACCACCCGGGGGCCGGCAGGCGGGAGGCCCGGCGGCGGGCCGTGGACATGCTGGGCCGGGTCGGCATCCCGCAGCCGGCGAAGCGGTACGACCAGTACCCGCACGAGTTCTCCGGCGGCATGAGGCAGCGGGCGATGATCGCCATGGCCCTGGTCAACGACCCGGACCTGCTGATCGCCGACGAGCCGACCACCGCGCTCGACGTCACCGTGCAGGCGCAGATCCTCGACCTGCTCGCCGACCTCCAGGCCGAGTTCCACTCCGCGATCATCCTGATCACCCACGACCTCGGCGTGGTCAGCCAGGTCGCCGACGAGGTACTGGTGATGTACGGCGGACGGGCCGTCGAGCACGGCGCCGTGGAGCAGGTGCTCCGGCGCCCGCAGCACCCGTACACCTGGGGTCTGCTCTCCAGCGTGCCGTCGCTGCACGGCGACTCGGACGCGGACCTGGTCCCCATCCCGGGCAACCCGCCCAGCCTGGTCAACCTCCCGTCGGGCTGCGCCTTCCACCCCCGCTGCCGGTACGCCGACCGCAACGGCGACCGCTCCCGCACCGAGGTCCCGACGCTGGGCCCGGCCGGCGAGGCGGGTCACCTGGTCGCCTGCCACCTGTCCGCGCGGGAGCGCACCCAGCTGTACCGCGAGGACGTCGCACATGTGGGGGTGGCACGGTGAGCGCGAGGAACGTAGCGGAGCGGAGTCCCGCAGTCGCGAACGAAGGCGTGTCGGTGAGCGCGAGGAACGTAGCGGAGCGGAGTCCCGCAGTCGCGAACGAAGGTGGCTCAAGTGAGTGAGCCGTTGCTGCGGGTCAGCGGGCTGACCAAGCACTTCCCGGTGCGCGACGGGTTCCGGAGCACCGGTCTGGTCCAGGCGGTCGACGGCCTGGACTTCGAGGTGCGCCCCGGCGAGACGCTGGGCCTGGTGGGGGAGTCCGGCTGCGGCAAGACCACCACCGGCCGGATGCTGGTGCGGCTGCTGGAGCCGACCGCCGGGAAGATCGAGTTCGCCGGGCGGGACATCACCCACGCCAAGCGGCGCGAGCTGCGCCCGCTGCGGCAGGACCTCCAGATCATCTTCCAGGACCCGTACGCCTCGCTGAACCCCCGGCACACCGTGGGCCGGATCGTGGCGATGCCGTTGCAGGTCAACGGGATCAATCCGCCGGGCGGGGTGCGCAAGCGGGTCCAGGAGTTGCTGGAGCTGGTCGGGCTCAATCCCGAGCACTACAACCGCTACCCGCACGAGTTCTCCGGCGGGCAGCGGCAGCGCATCGGCATCGCCCGGGCGCTGGCCCTGCGGCCGAAGCTGATCGTCGCCGACGAGCCGGTCTCCGCCCTGGACGTCTCGATTCAGGCGCAGGTGGTCAACCTGCTGCGGGACCTGCAACGGGACCTCGGGCTGGCGTTCGTCTTCATCGCCCACGACCTGGCCGTGGTGCGGCACTTCTGCCAGCGGGTCGCCGTGATGTACCTGGGCCGGATCGTCGAGATCGGCGACCGGGCGGACATCTACGAGCGCCCGCAACACCCGTACACCCGGGCCCTGCTGTCGGCGATCCCGGACGTGACGACGCTCGGGCCGGGCGGCCGGATCCGGCTGACCGGCGACGTGCCGACCCCGCTGAACCCGCCGTCGGGCTGCCGGTTCCGCACCCGCTGCTGGAAGGCGCAGGACGTCTGCGCCACCGAGGAGCCGGCCCTGAAGCCCCGGGACGGCGGCGCCCAGTCGACGGCCTGCCACTTCCCGGAGTCCGAGCGGGCCGGCGTGAGTGGTGCGGAGGTGACGAGGTGAGCCTGTCCCCGGTCGAGGGTGTGGCGCTGGCGGAGATCGAGTCCACCGGCGACGGCGACGCGCCGAAGGCGAAGGGCTTCGTCGGCCGGTCGCCCGGCCAGCTCGCCTGGATCCGGCTGCGGCGGGACCGCACGGCCATGATCAGTGCCGCGATGCTGATCTTCTTCGTGTTGCTCGCCCTCGCCGTGCCGCTGATCGAGGCGCTGTACGGGGTGGGTCCGCGCGATCAGTTCCAGAACCGGCTCGACGGCTTCGGCATGCCGCTGGGCTACGCCGGGGGTATCACCGGCGAGCACTGGTTCGGGCTGGAGCCGGGCCTGGGCCGGGACATCTTCATCCGGATGGTGCACGGCCTGCGGACGTCGCTGTTCATCGCGTTCGCCGCCGCCGTGATCACCGCCGCGTTCGGCATCCTGATGGGAACCCTCGCCGGCTACCTGGGCGGCTGGATCGACGCGGTGATCAACTGGATCACCGACCTGACGCTGGCCATGCCGTTCCTGGTCATCGCGCTGGCCCTGACCCCGACCGTCGCGCTGCGCTTCTACGGCCAGCGCGAGGCGGTGCCGCCCGCGTTCCAGATCGGCGTGCTGATCGCCATCTTCGCCCTGTTCGGCTGGACCAGCACCGCCCGGCTGGTCCGGGGGCAGGTCATCGCGCTGCGTGAGCGGGAGTTCGTGGAGGCGGCCAGGGCCAGCGGGGCCGGGCTGGGACACATGCTCTTCCGCCAGCTCCTGCCGAACATCTGGGCGCCGATCCTGGTGTCGTTCTCCCTCGCGGTGCCCTCGTACATCACCAGCGAGGCGGCGCTGTCGTTCATCGGCGTCGGCCTCACCGACGAGACGCCGAGCTTCGGCCGGATGATCTACCGCAGCCTGGACTACCTCCAGACCGACGCGGCGTACGTCTTCTTTCCCGGCATCACGATCTTCGCGCTGGTGCTCGCCTTCAACCTCTTCGGGGACGCGCTGCGCGACGCGCTCGACCCGAAGTCGTCCCGGTAGGGGTTTACCATGGCGCGATTCCTGGTCAAGCGGCTGCTCTCCGCCGTGGTCACGCTGTTCGCGGTGAGCGTGCTCAGCTTCCTGATGTTCTTCGCCCTGCCCCGGGACCCGGTCACCGGCATGTGCCCGAAGAACTGCAACCCGGAGCGACTGGAGCGGGTCCGTCAGGAGCTGGGCCTGCGCGATCCGTTGATCAGCCAGTACGCCGGTTACATGAAGGGCATCGTGACCGGTCGGGACCTGGGCAGCGCCCAGGGCGGCCGGTGCGACGCCCCCTGCCTGGGCTGGTCGTACGTGAACAACGAGGCGGTCAGCGACACCATCGCCCGGGTGCTGCCGGTGACCCTGAGCATCGTGCTCCCGGCGGCGATCCTCTGGCTGCTGCTCGGCGTCGGCCTCGGCATGATCTCGGCGCTGCGCCGGGGCACCTGGCTGGACCGGGTGGCCATCGGCTTCTCGCTGACCGGCGCGTCGTTGCAGCTCTACTTCGTCGGCGCGGTGCTGCTCCTGGTCTTCGTCTACAACCTGCGGCTGCTACCGGTGCCGAGCTACACGTCACTGTTCGACAATCCGGCGAAGTGGGCCAGCGGCCTGGTGCTCGCCTGGGTCGCGCTGGCCTTCCTCTACTCCGCCATCTACGCCAGGTTGTCCCGGGCGCAGATGCTGGAGACGCTGTCCGAGGACTACGTCCGCACCGCGCGGGCCAAGGGCCTGAGCAAACCCAAGGTGTACGGGCGGCACGCGCTGCGCGCGGCGATCACCCCGGTGGTGACCATCGCGGGGCTGGACGTCGGTGGGGCGCTGGGCGGGACCGTCATCACCGAGACCACCTTCGGCATCCAGGGGCTGGGGCGTACCGCGGTGAACGCGGTCAGTGACGGTGACCTGCCCACCATCATGGCGACCGTGCTCATCTCCGCGGTCTTCGTGGTGCTGGCCAACGTCCTGGTGGACCTGCTCTACGCCGTGATCGACCCCCGGGTGCGGCTGCGCTGACCGCCGACGGGCGGCCTCCCCGACCGGCGACGGAAGTTATCGAAAACCGTTACACAATTCGAAGTTTTTCTTCTTTACGATCCTCGGGACGTCGGCGTTTCCGCCCGGCGGCACCGGGTGGAGGGGATAGCAGATGAGACCACGCGCAGCGGTCGCCGCAGGCGGCGCCATCGCACTGGTGGTGACCTTGGGGGCGTGTTCGGAGAACACGGGCGAGGGCACCACGGTGGACAACACCCGGCAGCAGACCGGGGTCATCGCCACCGACCCGAAGGACTCGAAGGGCCCGGCGGCCGAGGTGAGCGGGGCGCAGAAGGGCGGCACCTTCACCATCATCCGGGAGACCCCGATCTCCCACCTGGACCCGCAGCGGACGTACTCGTTCGCGGGCCTGATGGCCAACCCGCTCTTCTCCCGCTACCTGACCACCTGGAAGGACGACGGCAAGGGCGGCCTGGTCCTGGTCGGCGACCTGGCCGAGACCCCGGGCACCAACGTCAACTCCGACTGCAAGGTCTGGGAGTTCAAGATCAAGGACGGGGTGAAGTTCGAGGACGGCAGCCCGATCACCTCCAAGGAGATCGCGTACGGCATCGCCCGGTCCTTCAACCCGGACCTCGCCGGCGGCCCGACCTACGTGCAGGAGTGGCTGGCCGACAGCCCGCAGTTCGACACCAAGTGGGACTTCAAGAAGAACCAGGCCTCGCTGCCGCCGGGGCTGACCGCGCCGGACCCGAAGACCCTGCGCTTCGAGTTCGCCAAGCCCCGCTGCGACCTGCCGTTCGCGGTGTCGCTGCCGACCAGCGCGCCGCTGAAGGCCGACAAGGACACCGGGGTCAACCTGGACCAGCGGCCGTTCTCCTCGGGCCCGTACAAGGTCGCCAAGAACCAGGCCGGCGTGCAGCTCACCCTGGACCGCAACCCCCACTGGGATGCCAACACCGACCCGGTGCGCCACCAGTACCCGGACCAGTTCGTCTGGAGCTTCGGCCCGACCGCCGACGCCGCGAACAACCGGGTGATCGCCGACAACGGCGCCGACCAGAGCGCGATCGCCTTCAACTACGTGCCGTCCTCGCTGGTCGCCAAGGTGGCCCAGGACCAGGCGCTGAAGTCGCGGACCATCCTCTCCCCGACGCCGAGCTCCAACCAGCTCGTGATCAACAACCAGCGGGTGACGGATCTCAAGATCCGCCAGGCGCTGAACTACGCCATCGACCGTGAGGGCCTGATCAAGGCGGTCGGCGGGCAGACCGTGGCCCAGCCGATGACCACGCTGATGCCGTCGTCCACCATCGGCTACGAGGCGTTCGACGCGTACCCGGCCGGGGCCAACGGCAACGTCGACAAGGCCAAGGAGCTGCTCGGCGGCAAGACCCCGGAGCTGGTTCTCGGGGTGGCCGACAACACGGGCGAGCAGAAGGTCGCGATCCAGCTCAAGGGCAACCTGGAGCGGGCCGGCTTCAAGATCACCGTCCGGAACATCCCGGACGACGCGAAGCTCGACGAGGTCAAGAAGAAGAACAACCCCTGGGACCTGTACATCGGTAACTGGGCGGCGGACTGGCCCAGCGGCGCGTCCATCCTGCCGGTGCTCTACGACGGCCGGACCATCAAGGCCGAGGGCAACAGCAACAGCGCGTTCTTCAACGACCCGGCGATCAACGCCGAGTTCGACCGGATCCTCGCCCTGGAGCCGGCCAAGCAGGGGGCGGAGTGGGCCAAGCTCGACCAGAAGATCATGAAGGAGCACGCGCCGGTGGTGCCGCTCTTCGTCGACGTGGCCTACGCCGTGCACGGCTCCAAGGCCGGCGGGGTCTTCATCTCCAGCGTCTTCGGGTACCCGTCCTTCGTGAACGCGCACGTCAAGCCGTAACCCTCGGCTGACCGCCGACGGCCGGGCCCCCTCGCACAGCGCCGTGCGAGGGGGCCCTTCCGTCCGCCGTCACCCGAGGTGGGTGCGGAGGAAGTCCAACTCCAGGCGGAGCAGGCGCTCCGACAGGCCGCCCGCGGCCATGTGGGTGGCCCCGGTCAGCGGCAGCACCGAGTGCGGCCGTCCCGCGCCCAGCAGCGCCGCCGACAGCCGCAGCGTGTGCGCGGCCACCACGTTGTCGTCGACCAGGCCGTGCAGCAGCAGCATCGGCCGGGCCGGCTCGCCGGACACCGGCCGCTCGGCGGCCAACTCCAGCAGCGAGTGGTGCGCGTAGACGTCCACCCCGTCCTCCGGCATCCCCAGGTAGCGCTCGCTGTACGCGGTGTCGTACAGCGCCCAGTCGGTGACCGGGGCGCCGACGATCCCGCACCGGAACAGCTCCGGGTGGCGCAGCACCGCCAGCCCGGCCAGCCAGCCGCCGAACGACCAGCCCCGCACGCCGACCCGTCCCAGGTCCAGGTCGGGGTGCTTGCCGGCGAGCGCGGTCAGCGCGTCGATCTGGTCGGTCAGCACCACGTCGGCCACCCGCCGGTGCACCGCCTTCTCGAAGGACGGGGCCACCCCGGGGGTGCCCCGGTTGTCGACCGTCACCACCGCGAAGCCGGAGTCGGCCCACCACTGCCGCTCCAGCCAGGCCGACCGGGCCGCCACCACCTCCTGGTGCCCCGGGCCGCCGTAGACGTCCAGCAGCACCGGCAGCCGGGTGCCCTTGACGTGGTCGGTCGGGTAGAGCACCGCGCTCGGCAGCCGCCGGTCGGTCACCCGCACCATCGTCGGCCGGGGCGCGTACGGCGGGGTCGCGGCCAGCGAGCGGAGCTGCGCCACCTCCCGGTCACCGCGCCACACCGACCAGGTGGTCCCCGGCCGGTCCAGCGAGGCGGTGCCGACCACCAGCGTGTCCCCGCCCACCGCGCCGGTGTGCCAGCCGGGGGTGCCGCTCATCCGACGGGCGTCCACCCCGCCGCCGATCAGCGTCCGGACCCGGTACAGGTGCCGCTGGCTCGGCTCCCCGTCACTCGCCTCGACCAGCAGATCGGCCGGGCCGTTGCCGGCGGGGAGCCGGCCCACCACCCGGCGCACGTACAGCGAGGGCGGGGTGAGCAGGGTGCCGTCGGCGAACAGGCAGCGGGCGTCGTACCCGTCGTGGGCCAACTCGCCGCCGACCAGCACCCGGCCGTCCGGCAGGTGCGCCGGGGTGCCGGGGATCGGCTCCACCCAGCGGGGGTCGGCCAGCTCCGCGTGCACCTGGGTCTCCCCGGTGCGCGGGTCCACCGCGAGCACCAGGCCGTGCTGCTGGGAGCGGCGCAGCACCGTGATCAGCGGGTTGCCGTCGGCCCAGTCGACCGACGTCAGGTACGGGTAGGTCTCCCGGTCCCAGTGCACGTCGACCCAGCCGCCGTCGAGGTCGAGCAGGTGCAGGCTGACCTCGGCGTTCGGCCCGCCGGCCTGCGGGTACGCGATGCTGGTCGGCGGGCTCGCCGGGTCGGCCGCATCGTGCAGGTGCCAGCGGGGCAGCCGGGACTCGTCGACCCGGGCGGCCAGCACGCCACGCCCGTCCGGCGCCCACCAGTAGCCCCGGAACCGGTGGAACTCCTCGGCCGCCACGTGCTCGGCCAGCCCCCAGGTGACCCCGGCGTCCTCGCCGGCCAGCAGGGTGTCGGTGCCGTCGGGCGACACCACCCGCAGCTCGCCCCGGCGTACCCCGTCGGCGGCGTCGGTGACGTATGCCAGGCGTTCGCCGGTCGGGTCCGGCCGCGGGTCGATGACCGGGCCGGCGACGGCCACCTCGACCACGTCCCCGTGCACCAGGTCGGCCCGGAACAGTCGGCCGGCCAGCGCGAACACCGCCACCCGGCCGGCCCCGTCCAGGGCGTACGAGCCGATGCCGGCGGCGCTGAGCCGCCGCCGCTCGCGCAGCGCCCGCTCCCCGGGGGAGAGGGCCGACGGGTCGGCACCGGCGCCGAGCAGCCTCGCCGGGTCGGCGACCAGCCGCTCCTCGCCGCTGGCCGGATCGAGCAGCCAGAGCGCGTCGGCGGGATCCTCCGGACCGGCCGAGCGCAGGAAGATCACCCGGGCGCCGTCGTCGGCCACGGAGACGGCGCGCGGTGCCCCGTGAGAGAACCGGCGGGTACGGGCGGCCAGCTCCGGAAAGTCCACACGTCGGATCGTAGAGCGGGGCCGGCGATGATGTGGCCGACCTGCGCGGACGCGTCGGGAACGGCGGGGAATCCACCGCCGGTTAGAGTGACCGTCGTGACGACGCTGCCCACCCACCGCCTCCTGCTGGTCCACGCGCACCCCGACGACGAGTCCATCGGCACCGGCTCGACGATGGCCCACTACGCAGCCAACGGCGCCCACGTCACGCTGGTGACCTGCACCCTCGGCGAGGAGGGCGAGATCCACGTGCCGGAGCTGGCCCAGCTCGCCGCCGCCGAGGCCGACCAGCTCGGCGGGGTCCGGATCGGCGAGCTGGCCGCCGCCTGCGCCGCGCTCGGCGTCGCCGATCACCGCTTCCTCGGCGGCGCGGGTCGCTACCGCGACTCCGGGATGATGGGCCTGGCCACCAACGAGCACCCCCGGGCGTTCTGGCAGGCCGACCTCGACACCGCCGCCGGGTACCTGGTGGAGATCATGCGGGAGGTACGCCCGCAGGTGCTGATCACGTACGACCCGAACGGCTTCTACGGCCACCCCGATCACATTCAGGCGCACCGGGTCGCGATGCGGGCGGTGGAGCTGGCCGCCGCGGAGGGGATCGCCCCGGCCAAGGTCTACTGGACGGCCATGCCGCGCAGCGTGCTGGAGGCCGGCCTGAGCCACTTCACCGAGTCGTCGGACAACCCCTTCGACGGTATCGAGACCATCGAGGACCTGCCCTTCGGCACCCCCGATCCGGAGATCGCGGCCCGGATCGACGCCACCGAGCAGCACACCGCCAAAGAGGCGGCGATGCGGGCGCACGCCACCCAGATCCCGGCCACCTCCTGGCTCTACTCGATCGCCGGCAACTTCGGCGCCGAGTTCATGGGGGTGGAGTACTTCACCCTGGCGGTGGGGGAGAAGGGGCCGGGTGCCGGCCCGTACGGCTGGGAGGGAGACCTCTTCGCCGGGCTCGGCCTCGACGACGGCGGGTCCGGCCGCGCCCCGGTCTCGGCGGCCGGCGTCCGGTGACCCTGCCCGCCGCGCCGATGTCGGTCGTCCCGCCGCAGGCCCCCGCCCCGACCCCGCCGCGCCGGGCGCGGCGGCTGCTCGACGTCGCCCTGCGGGTCGTCGGCGGCCTGGTTGCCGTGGTCGGCGCGGTGGCGACCGGCCTGCTGGAGCTGATCCTGTCGACCGTCCGGGTCGGCGGGCAGCTGATCGGGGTGTCCGTGCTGGTGGCCATCGTCGCCAACATCGCGCTGGGCTGGTTCGCGTACGCGGCGGTCGGCCGCCGGTGGGCGGTGGTCCTGCCGGCGACGCCGTGGTTCGTGCTGATGGGCGCGGCGGCCGTCCGGACCAGCGAGGGGGACCTGCTGCTCGCCGGGGACAGCTGGGTCGGGCTCGCGATGATCGTGATGGGGGCGATGACCTTCGCGGTGATGGGGTTCCGGCAGGTCCTGGCTCCGCCGCCGGTCCGCCGGGACGGGTGATGACAGCCCTCAGCTTCCGGTGGTAGATATTCCTGCCAGGAGGCCCGCCGTCGAGGCGGGCGGTGCGGTGAGAGGCGTGCGATGAAGAATCGATGGCTGTCGGTCGGGGTGCTCGCGGCGGCGCTGTTCGTGGTCAACGTGATCGCCCGGGTGGTCATCAAGTTCGGTCTCGACGCCGACGACACGGCGGCCGACCGGGTCTCGCTGGCGATGTTCCTGGTGATCGGGGCGATCCTCGCGGTGCTGGCGTTCCGCTGGGGGCAGGAGCGCCCGGTGGCCCGCTGGGCCGGCGAGATGGCCGCCGCCGTGGGGATCGCGCTGCTGCTGACCGTCCTGGTCGGGCCGCTGCTGGTCGGGCAGAACCCGTTCGGCGGCGACGCGGGCACCCTGCTGGCCCAGGCCGGGCTCTACCTGCTGGCCACCGCCGCCGGCGTGCTCGTCGGCTACCTGACCCTCACCACGCTGGGCCGCGACCACCGCTCCCGGATGCTCAAGCGGTACGCCGAGGTCAAGGCGGCGAAGCCGCACCGCCCGGTCCGCCGCTGACCGCCCGCCTCCTCGGGCCCGCCCCGCCCGCCCCGGGTCCCGTAGCGACATCCACCGTCATGGGGGTAGGTGTGGTAGCCGCGGCTTGATCGATAGATCGCGGCGAGAACCTTGATCATGTTGTCGGCGCTGGCCGTTGTGGGTGGGCGGTTGAGGTGGGACAGCGGGCCGGCCGTCCGAGCGGCTGGGGTGCCGGGCGGGTAATGCGACCTCGTCCCTTTGCTCTGCTGCCGTCCCCGCAACACCAGCACTGCCGTGCAACACCAGCACTGCCGTGCAACACCTGCACTGCCGTGCAACACCTGCACTGCCGTGCAACACCTGCACTGCCGTGCAACACCTGCACTGCCGTGCAACACCTGCACTGCCGTGCAACACCTGCACTGCCGTGCAACACCAGCACCAGCGTCGCGCAGCCGCTTCGGGTCGGTGCCGGCACGAGAGGTCGGCAGAATCGTCACGCTTCGCGAGCGTTGCGCCGGGGGCGGCAGAGCAAAGGGGGCGCTGCGGGGTTGCCCGCCGGTCGGCGACGACGTCAGCGTCGGCGTTCCCGCCCCCGCCCTTGGGGTGGGACGGGCTTCACGATCGTCTGCTGATTTTGGAGAACTCGCCCGGCGTGTTGTCTCACAAATCAGCAGACGATCACGCCACGACAGGCTGCCCGGAGCCGATTTGGTCAGGGGGCGACGCGGGTGAGGTAGGTGTGGTGGGTGGTGAAGCCCAGCGAGCGGTAGAGGGCCACCGCCGGGGCGTTGCTCTGCTCCACCTGGAGGAAGGCGTCGGTGGCGCCCAGGGCCGCGCCCCAGTCGGCCAGGGCCCGGATGACCCGGGTGGCCAGGCCCTGCCGGTGGGCGTGCGGGAGGACCTCGATCAGGGTCAGGCCGAGCAGCCGCCGCGCACCGGTGACCGTGCCGCGGCCGACGGCGAGCAGTTCGCCGTCGGCGTACACCTGGGCGAAGCGGACCTGCTCCACGGCGGTGAGCACGTGCCGGGCGGCGTCCGGGAGGCCGCCCTTGCGCCCGGCGGCGACGGCGAGCCAGTCGTCGGACGGCGCGGCGGCCAGCTCGACCGACGGCAGTCCGGCGTGGTCCGCCCGTAGCGTGGCCAGCGGCACGGTCTGCAGCAGCACCGGCGGCCGGGCGCCCCAGCCCCGCGCGTCCAACTCGGCGCCGACCGGCGCGGCGAGCGGCAGCGGCGTGTTGACCATGGCGGGCTGCCCGAGGTCGGCGTACCAGCGCTCGACGGCGTTCAGTGCGGCCGGCAGCGGCCGGTCCGGGTCGCCGACCGGCAGGGCCGAGTTCGCCCGGCCGGTCCAGCCCTCGGCGCTGCGCAGCAGCCAGTCGCCGAGCCGGCCCCGGGTCGGGGCCGGCCACGCCGCGTCGGCGGCCAGCTCCAGCGCCACCACCGCGGCGGCCGTCGGCCGGCGGGCCGGCGGCACCCGCTTGGCCCGGTGCACCTCGTCCACCGGAACCTGGAGCCGACCCTGCGCGGTGGTCAGGGTGACATGGGTCTCGGTCAGCTCGACCAGCTCGCCGAGGGCGTCCGAGAAGAGCGGCCGGCCTTCGCGAATCCCCACAATCCGGCGAACCACGATCCGGTGTCCCACATCCTGCTGTCGGAGCACGATCGACCCCCTCCCCGGCGAGATACTAGGCTCTAACCGTCGCGGGTGATCGCGACGTGTCTTGCGGAGGAGAAGACCGGTGACCTACATCATCGCCGAGCCATGCGTGGATGTGCTCGACAAGGCATGCATCGAGGAATGCCCGGTCGACTGCATCTACGAGGGAAACCGGATGCTCTACATCCACCCCGACGAGTGCGTCGACTGCGGTGCCTGTGAGCCGGTGTGTCCGGTCGAGGCGATCTTCTACGAGGACGACGTCCCGGAGCAGTGGAAGGACTACACCGGGGCGAACTACGAGTTCTTCGAGGACCTGGGCTCGCCCGGTGGCGCCTCGAAGATCGGCAAGGTGGAGAAGGACGCGACCTTCGTCGCGGGCCAGCCGCCGCGCGGAGAAGGCCACTGAACCGGCCCGAGCCGATCTCGGCACGGCTGCCCGACTTCACCTGGGACACCCTGGAAGCCGCGGCCGCAGTGGCCGCGGCGCACCCGGACGGCCTGATCAACCTCTCGATCGGCACCCCGGTCGACCCGGTGCCCCCGGTGATTCGGCAGGCCCTGGCCGACGCGTCCGACGCCCCCGGCTACCCGTTGACCGCCGGCACGCCCGCCCTGCGGGCCGCCATCGCGGACTGGGTGGCCCGGGTCTGCGGCGCGAGCGTCGACGGCCTCGGGGTGCTGCCCACCATCGGCTCCAAGGAGCTGGTGGCGTGGCTGCCCACCCTGCTCGGCCTCGGCCCCGGTGACGTCGTCGTGGTGCCGGCGGTCTGCTACCCGACGTACGAGGACGGGGTGCGGCTCGCCGGTGCCACCACCGTGCGCACCGACTCGCTGACCGCGCTCGGCCCCGACCCCCGGGTCCGCCTGGTCTGGGTGAACTCGCCCGGCAACCCGACCGGCCGGGTGCTGCCCGCCAACCACCTGCGCAAGGTGGTCGACTGGGCCCGCGAGCGGGGCGCCGTGGTGGCCAGCGACGAGTGCTACCTGCCGCTGGGCTGGTCGGCCGCCGCCGAGCCGGTCTCCGTGCTCGCGCCCGAGGTATGCGGCGGGTCGTACGACGGGCTGCTGGCGGTGCACTCGCTGTCCAAGCGCTCCAACCTCGCCGGGTACCGGGCGGGCCTCGTCGCCGGCGACCCCGCCCTGGTCGCGGAGCTGCTGAAGGTGCGCAAGCACGCCGGCATGATCGTGCCCGCCCCGGTGCAGGCGGCGATGATCGCCGCGCTCGGCGACCAGGAGCACGCCGACGCCCAGCGGGAGCGCTACCGGGCCCGGCGGGAGCGGCTGCTGGCCGCGTTCACCGGTGCCGGGTTCACGGTCGAGCACTCCGAGGCCGGGCTCTACCTCTGGCTGACCCGGGGCGAGGACTGCTGGGCGACGGTGGACTGGCTGGCCCGCCGGGGCATCCTGGTCGCGGCCGGCGTCTTCTACGGCCCGGGCGGCGCGCAGCACGTCCGGGCGGCGCTGACCGAGTCCGACGAGCACATCGCGGCGGTCGCCGCGCGCCTCGCCCTGCCCTGAGTCGAGCGGGTGCACCGGTGCCCCGGCCCGGCCGGGGCACCGGCGGAGGTCACCCGCCGATCCGGCGGAACACCGTCAGCAGCGCGTCCCGGCTGTGCTTCCCCAGCAGCTCGCTGGAGAACAGCTCCCGCATCTCCACCGTCCGCCCGCCGTGCAGGGTCAGCTCGGCCTTCAGCGGCACCTCCCGCTTCACCGCGACCGAGGTCATCTCCTCGTACGGCAGGAAGGTGTGTCGGGCCGCGAGCTCGGCCACCGGCACCGATCCGAGCAGCGCCCGCAGCCGCTCCTCGCCCTTGCTCGCCTTGCCCGGGTCGGCGATCAGCACCAGCCCACGGTCCAGGACCAGCACGTCGTGCTCGGCGCCGTCGACCTTGATGTTGGCCAACGCACCGACGAGGTCGGCGTCCTGTCCGGAGACCCGCCGCTGCACCACCGTCGCGCAGTCCGGGTCGACGCCGGCCTCGGCGAGGCGGGCCAGCGCCTCGTCCAGGGTCTCGGGGTCGACCGCGAGCTTGGCGACCTCGGTCAGGTCCCACGGCTCGCCGTCCGGGCCGACCAGCCGGGCGGGGGCGGACCAGGACAGCTGCCAGTGCGCCTGGCCGGCGCGAATCGCGGCGTTGACCAGCAGCGAATTCATCGGGCCGGCGAAGCGGGCGGCGGCCTCCTCGCGGGAGGAGTCCGAGTAGAACTGCTCGGCGAACTCGCCGAGCCGACCCGCGCGGACCAGGCCCAGCACCGTGGGCAGGCCGGGCTCCGCCGCGCCGGTGAACCGGCCCGCAGCCCGGTAGACGGCGTCGGCCTCGCGCTGCCCGCCGGCGGCGATCGTCGCCGCGATGAACTCGGGCCAGGCCAGGACCTGCCGTCCCTCGTGCGCGATCACGTCCGCCTGCAACGCCAGACCCGCCGCCCCGATATCGGCCAGCAGGCCGGCGGCCGGCCGCTCGTCCGGCGCGGGCGCGGGCGCGTCGGCCGGCGCGTCGGCCATCGCGGCCACCCGAATACCGACGGGCGGGTGGGTGTCCCAGCGGGACGGCTTCTCGTCGGGCGCGTTCTCCCGCAGCGCGGTGATCTCGTCCCGGCGGGCGGCGAGCAGCTGGCCGAAGCCGCCGAACAGGTCGTCCGGGGCGAGCCCCGCCGACCAGCCCGGCTCGACGTACCGGCCCATGTAGAACGACCAGGCGGTGCCCAGCGCCGGCAGGGTGCGCAGCGCGGACGTGGCTGCGTCCCGGCCGGCCAGCCGCACCGCGGAGCGGTCGGCCTCCAGCTCCTGGCGGCGCGACGCGGCGTTGTCCACCAGCAGGTAGAGCTTCGCGTACCCCCGGAAGACCCAGCCGATCGGGTTGCGCCCGCCGATCCGACCGATGGTCTCGGCGATCGCCAGCCGCCCCCGGTACGCCACTGCGCCGAGCCGGGTGTGCCGGCCCGAGTAGTGGCCCAGCTCGTGTGCCAGCACCGCGCGGAACTGGTCGACCCGCATCGCCTGGAGCAGCGGCAACCCGACGTACATGGTTCGCCGGCCGCCCACCAGTCCGAGCATGCTGCTCTGTTCGGCGACGGCCGCGTTCACCTCGGGCACCAGCCGGATCTCGTCCGGGGCGCGGGTGCCGACCTCGGCGGCCAGCTCACGCACGGCGGCCCAGAGCGCAGGGGCGGTCCGCTCGTCGAGGACCAGGCCCGGCGCGGGCTCGCTCTTGGTGCGGACGGCTCGCCAGAGCCCGACCAGTACGGCGCCGAGCGCCAACAGGAGCGGGATTATGAGCTTGGCGGTGGCGAGACCGCTGGCCCACTGGTGGATCCAGAAGCCGAATGCGACGACGGCGGCGAGCTGGAGCAGCGCGACGACGTAGAAGCCGATCAGCATGAGCACCGAGGCGAGAGCCCGGTACGTCGCGGCGGACATGATGTTGCCCTTTCCCCGTACGGACACCGATGTGGTATCCGGCGGGAGGGACCGTACTTCGTCGATCTTCGTTGAGCATCCCCCGTCCGGTCAGCGCCGGGCGGCCTGAGATCCAGGACGCCGGGCGCTCGTCCCGGGAGGCGGGCACACGAGGGGGCCGGGGTCGGGCGGGCGATATCCTCGGGGCCGAACGGGCCGAGGTGACCTCGACGCGTACCGACCGAGACGCCGAGGTGGGTGATGGTGGACAGGCCCGGTGGCAACCCGCGGGCCGCGGTGGTGGGCACCGGGCTCATCGGCGGCTCGGTCCTGCTCCGCCTGCACGAGCGCGGGACCGACGTCACCGGCTGGGACCCGGACACCGCTACCCGCGCGGAGGGACGCGCCCGGGGCATTACCTTCCCTGACGAACTGGCCGACGCCGTCCGCGACCGGGACGCGGTGTTCCTCTGCGGCCCGCTGTCGAGCCTGCCGGAAACCCTGCTCATCGTCGCCAGGCACACCGGTCCCGACTGCGTGCTCACCGACGTGGGCAGCACCAAGGGCGGGGTCGCCGGGTTCGCAGCGGCGCAGGGGTTGAGCGGTCGGTTCGTACCGGGGCACCCGATGGCCGGGGCCGAGCGCGCCGGGCTGACCGCCGCCGTCCCCGAGTTGTTCGACGGCGCGGCCTGGGTGCTCTGCCCCACGGCGGAGGGCATCGAGCGGTTCCGTACGCTCGCCACCCTGATCATCGACGCCTTCGACGCGCGGGTCGTCCCGATGGCGCCGGGCGCGCACGACGCGGCGGCGGCCCTCGCGTCGCACATTCCCCACCTGCTGGCCGGCAGCCTGGCCGGCGCGGTGGCGGACGCCGACCTGCGGGACGCCGTGCTGGGCCTGGCCGCCGGCAGCTTCCGGGACGGCACCCGGGTCGCCGGCACCCCGGCTGCCCGGACGGCGGACATGCTGCTGAACAACCGCGACCAGGTGCTCGCCCAGCTCGGCCTGGTGACCGGGTTCCTCGACCGGCTCGCCGCCGCGCTGCGGTCCGGCGACGCGGCGGCCCTCGTGGGGCACTACGAGCGGGCGCGAGGGCTGAGGCTGGCCCTGCTCGACCGCGAGCTGCCCCCGGTCGTCCGTGACTTCTCGCTGGGTGGGGATGTCGACGGCGAACTGGCGTACCTGCTGTCGCTCGGCGCTGCCGGCGGGCACCTGACCGGTTGCCGGGTGGCGGCGGGGACGGTGACCTACACCGGCCACCTCCCGACCGCCCCGGCCTGAGCCCCGGCCGCCCGCCTGTGCCCGCACCGTTGCGCCGTCCGGTCCTCCCGCGCGGGTGCCGACAAGGGTCCCGCATCACGCAGGCGTTGATGAGGTGCCCTTTCCTTCCTCTAGGGTGAGGGCATGGTGGACGGACCAATCGTGGCGGTACGCGGCGAGGCGTACCGGGAAGTGGCTCCCGAGCTGGCCCGGTTCACGGTGACCGCGACGGCGCGGGACCGGGACCGGGAGGCCGTTCTGGCCCGGCTCGCCGAGCGGGCCGCCGCCGTGCGGGTGCTGCTCGACGCCGCCGACCCGGCCGTGGACCGCCGGGAGACCGGCGACCTGCGGGTCTGGCCGGAGACGAAGCGCTCCGGCGAGCGGGTGGTGGCCTGGCACGGCAGCGTCGCCACGACTGTCACCGTCACCGACTTCACCGCGCTGGGCGAGCTGATGCTCCGCCTGGCCGATCAGGACCAGGTCGAGGTCGCCGGCCCGTGGTGGTCGCTGCGGCCGGACAGCCCGGCGTACCGGGAGGCTCGGCACGCCGCCATCGCCGACGCGCTGGCCCGCGCCCGGGAGTACGCCGAGGCGCTGGGCTCCCGGGTGACCGCGCTGCTGGAGCTGGCCGACAACGGGCTGACCCCGCAGCCGATGATGACCCGCGCCGCGTTCAAGTCCGGCGGGCCCCCGGACGCCCCGCCGGAGCTGGAACTGGACCCGCAGCCGCAGAGCGTGCACGCGGCGGTGGAGGCCCGGTTCACGATCACCGCGCCGGTCCTCGGCTGATGCCGGACGCCCGGGTCCTTTCCCTCGGAGAGCTGGTGGCCCGCGCCCGGGCCCTGGCCGGGGCCGGGCCCCGTCAGCTCCTCGGCATCGCCGGAGCGCCGGGGGCGGGCAAGTCCACCCTGGCCGAGCGGGTCGTCGCCGAGGTGGGTGCGACCGCCCGGCTGGTGCCGATGGACGGCTTCCACCTGGCCCAGGCGGAGCTGCGCCGGCTCGGCCGCGACGCGCGAAAGGGCGCGGTGGACACCTTCGACGTCGGTGGGTACGTCGCGCTGCTGCGCCGGTTGCACCGGCTGGAGCCGATCTCGGTCTGGGCCCCGGGGTTCCGTCGGGACCTGGAGGAGCCGGTCGCCGGGGCGGTCGAGGTGCCGCCCGAGGTACGGTTGGTGGTGACCGAGGGCAACTACCTGCTGCTGTCCGGGGACCTGTGGGACGAGGTGCGGCAGTTGCTGCACGAGGTGTGGTTCCTCGACCTGGACGCCGAGCTGCGGCACCGCCGGCTAACCGCCCGGCACGAGTCGTACGGGCGGTCGCCCGAGCAGGCGCGGGCCTGGGCGCTGGGCAGCGATGAGGCCAACGCGGCTCTGGTGGCAGGCACCGCCGCGCGCGCCGATCTGGTGGTCCGGCTGGCCGACCCGCCCGCCTGAGGGACGGGGGCCGGCGGCGGTGCCCCGGGCCGCGATCCGGGTCGACGGGTCAGGCGATCTCGCGTACGACCCGGGCGGGGTTGCCCACCGCGACGACGTTCGCCGGCAGGTCGCGGTTCACCACGGCGCCCGCACCGACCACCGTGTTGTCGCCGATGCTCACCCCGGCCAGCACGATCACCCCACCGCCGAGCCAGACGTTGTCCCCGATCGTGATCGGCTGCGCCGCCTCCCACTTCTCCCGCCGGGGCTCCGGGTCGACCGGGTGGGTGGCCGTCAGGAGTTGCACGTTCGGTCCCATCTGGACGTCCGCGCCGATGGTGATCCGGGCGACGTCGAGGAAGACCGCGTTGAAGTTGACGAATCCGCGCGGCCCCAGGTGGATGTTCCAGCCGTAGTCGCAGTGGAACGGCGGGCGGACCCAGGCGCCCTCGCCGACCGAACCGAGCAGCTCGCGTAGCGCGGCCAGCCGCTCCTCGGGGTCGGCCGCCGAGCTGCGGTTGAACGCCTCGTTGAGGCGGGTGGCCCGGTCCAGGTCGGCCAGGATCTCCGGGTCCTCGGCGCGGTACAACTCGCCGGCGAGCATGCGGTCCTTCATGGAGGTCATCGGCCGATCATCTCCCGGTCGGGCCTCCACTCAGTGCCAAGTTTGTCACTTTCCTGACTTCTCCTATGCATACCAGGTATGCGATTCTTTTCTGTGCCTGTGCGACCTCTGTCAGTGATGACGCCTCACAAGGAGGAATCCGTTGCATCGAACAGGAAGAAAATCGGCCGGCCTGGCGCTGGCCCTGGGTCTGGTGCTCGCCGCACCGCTGACCACCCCGGCCACGTCCCCCGCCTCCGCCTCCCCCGCCTCCGCCACCCCCGCCTCCGCGACCGCCGGTGCCGCGCCGGCCGGCCGGGCCGCCGGACGCCCGGCCACGGTCACGCTGGTCACCGGTGACCGGGTCACCGTCGCGGCCTCCGGCGCGGTGTCCGTCCGGCCCGGCTCCGGCCGCGACGACCTGCGGTTCCTGGTCCAGCGGGACCGGGGCCACGTCACCGTGCTGCCCCAGGACGCGCTGCCACTGCTCCGCTCGGGCAAGGTGGACCGGCGGCTCTTCGACGTCACCGGGCTGATCGAGGCCGGCTACGACGACGCCCACCGGGACAGCCTCCCGCTGCTGGTCTCGTACCGCTCGGGTGAGGCCCGCCGGGCCGTCGCCGGCATCGCCGGCACCCGGGTGACCCGCGACCTGCCCGCGATCGGCGGCGCGGCGGTGACGGCCGAGAAGGCCCGCGCCGGCGCGGTGTGGGGCGCGATGACCACGGGCCGGGCATCCGCCCGGGTCGACACGGCGGAGGGTGTCGACCGGCTCTGGCTGGACGGCCGGCGCAAGGTGACCCTTGACCACAGCGTGCCCCAGATCGGTGCGCCCGTCGCCCACGCGGCCGGGCTCACCGGCAAGGGCGTCACCGTCGCGGTGCTGGACACCGGCGTCGACCCCGACCACCCCGACTTCGCCGGCCGGCTCGCCGAGTCGCGCAACTTCAGCGAGGCGCCCGAGTCGGGCGACACGGTCGGCCACGGCACCCACGTCGCCTCGATCATCGCGGGCAGCGGCGCCGCCTCCGGCGGGAAGTACCGGGGGGTGGCCCCGGACGCCACGCTGCTCTCCGGCAAGGTCTGCGAGAGCACCAGATGCACCGACTCGGCGATCCTCGCCGGCATGCAGTGGGCGGCGGCGGAGAAGCACGCCACCGTGGTCAACCTGAGCCTCGGCGGAATGGACACCCCCGAGGTGGATCCGCTGGAGCAGGCGGTGCAGACCCTCACCGCGCAGACCGGCACCCTCTTCGTCATCGCCGCCGGCAACGACGGCTCCGACGGCTCGGTCGGCTCCCCGGCCAGCGCGGACGCCGCCCTGGCGGTCGGCGCGGTCGATCGGGACGACGAACTGGCCAACTTCTCCAGCCGGGGCCCCCGGGTCGGCGACGACGGCCTCAAGCCGGACATCACCGCCCCCGGCGTGGAGATCGTCGCGGCTCGGGCCGCCGGCAGCGACCTCGGCGAGCCGGTCGGCGAGAAGTACATGACGCTCTCCGGCACGTCGATGGCCACCCCGCACGTCGCCGGCTCGGCGGCGCTGCTCGCCCAGCGGCACCCCGACTGGCGGGCCGGCGCGCTCAAGTCGACCCTGATGGCCTCGGCGAAGCCGCATCCCGGGCAGACCGCGTACCAGCAGGGCGCGGGCCGGGTCGACGTGGCCCGCGCGATCGGCCAGCAGGTCACCAGCGACCCGGCGAGCGTGTCGTTCGGCCGCGCCGAGTGGCCGCACGGCGACGACCCCACGGTCGCCCGCACGGTGACCTGGCGCAACTCCGGGTCGGCCCCGGTCACCCTCGACCTCACGGTCGAGGCCACCGGCCCGGACGGCGAGCCGGCCCCGGCCGGCCTGTTCCGGCTCGACGCGTCACAGGTCACCGTGCCGGCCGGCGGCCAGGCGCAGGCCACCGTCACCGCCGACACCCGGGTCCAGGGCGCGGACGGGTACTACACCGGCCGGCTCGTCGCCCGATCCGGCGCGACGGTGGCGGTCACCCCGATCGCGGTGCACCGCGAGGTGGAGAGCTACGAGGTCACCATCGCCCACGTCGGCCGGGACGGCCAGCCCATCAGCGAGTACGGCACCACCCTGGTCGGCCTGAACTCCTTCGCCTACACGGACGTCTACGACGCCGACGGCACGGCGACCGTGCGCGTCCCGAAGGGGCGGTACGGGCTGTCCAGCTACCTGTTCGCCAGCGACGCGAACGGTGAGCCCGCCGGGGCCACCATGCTCGCCCGGCCCGAGCTGGTCGTCGACCGGGCGCTCCGGCTCACCCTCGACGCCCGCACCGCCAAGCCGGTGCTGAACACCGTGCCGCAGCGCGGCGCGACCCCGCTGCTGGTGGACGTCAGTGCGATCTTCTTCGGCGCCGACGAGAGCACCTACTCGTTCAGCCTGTGGAGCGACGGCTTCGAGGGGCTGACCAGCGGGCAGGTCGGCCCGGCCAGCACTCCCGAGCGGTTCGTCGCCACGATCGGCAGCCAGTGGGCCGACAGGCAGGCGGCCAGCAGCCCGTACCTGTACGCGCTGCTGGAGGCGTTCCCCGGCCGGATGCCGACCGGCTTCGTCAAGCACTACCGCAGCCGGGACCTGGCCACCGTCGTGCACACCTTCCGGGACGCCTACCCGGGGCTGGAGGCCGAGCGGATGGTCATGGGCGAGCCGGAGTACAACACGGGCGGCTCCGCCCTGATCCTGCGCACCGCGACGCCCGGCCGCCGGGTCGAGCACTACAGCACCAACCACGTGCGGTGGGAGAGCGAGCTGGACTTCGGCACCCGCGACCCCGAGGGCTGGCTGGAGACGCAGGCGATGCTGCGCACGCCGACGACGGCGTACCGGGGCGGCCGGACGTCCCACGAGACCTGGGGCGAGGCCCCGTTCGCGCCGTCCTTCCCGGTGCGGCGCTGGGGGCACGAGGGGATCACCCGCACGGGCGACACCATCGTGGCCGACCTGCCCGTGCACAGCGACGCGGGCGGGCACGCCGGCGGGTCGCTCAACGACACCGAGTGGACCAGGCTGTATCGCGGCGGCAAGCTGGTCGGGGAGAGCGAATACCCGGGGTACGGGGAGTTCGAGGTGCCGGCGGGCGCGGCGAACTACCGGCTGGAGACCTCGGCGAAGCGCAGCTTCACCGACCTGAGCACCGAGGTCACCAGCGCCTGGACGTTCCGGTCGAAGCACGTCTCCGGTGACGGCTTCGCGTCGCTGCCGGCGATGGCAGTGCGCTTCGCCCCGGCGCTGCGCGTCGACAACAGCGCCCCCGCCGGGCGGTCCTTCACCGTTCCGGTGCGGGTGGAGCGGCAGGCCGGAGCACCGGCGGCCAAGGTCGCCGCGCTGACCGTCGACGCCTCCTACGACGGCGGGAAGACCTGGCACAAGGCGGAGCTGCGCCGCCAGGGCTCCGGCTGGGCGGCCACGCTCAGGCACCCGGCCGGCGTCGGTCACGTCTCGCTGCGGGCCACCGCGAAGGACACCGCCGGAAACACGGTGACCACGCGGATCATCCAGGCGTACCGGCTGCGCTGAACCGGCATCCGGGCCCGGCGGCACGTCCCGCCGGGCCCGGACCCGTGTCGTCCTCCGTCGGCGGTGCCGCCGCCCGGCCTCGGTGACCCGGGGGCCGCGTCGTGCCTCGGCCGTCAGTCGTTGGCGTGCAGGGCGGCGTTCAGCTCGATGCCACGGCCGGTGCGGGGGCGGGCCTCCAGCGCGCCGGTGACCGAGTTGCGCCAGAACAGCAGGCCGTCGACGCCGGACAGGTCGCGGGCCTTGACCACCCGGCCGTCCGGGAGGGTGATCTTCGAGGCGGCGGTGATGTAGCAGCCGGCCTCGACCACGCAGTCGTCGCCGAGGGAGATGCCGACGCCGGCGTTCGCGCCGATCAGGCTGCGCTCGCCGATGCTGATCTTCTCGGTGCCGCCGCCGGACAGGGTGCCCATGATCGACGCGCCGCCGCCGATGTCGGAGCCGTCGCCGACCAGCACGCCCTGCACGATGCGTCCCTCGACCATCGAGGTGCCGAGCGTGCCGGCGTTGAAGTTGACGAAGCCCTCGTGCATCACGGTGGTGCCGGCGGCGAGGTGGGCACCGAGCCGGACCCGGTCCGCGTCGGCGATCCGCACCCCGGCGGGGACCACGTAGTCGGTCATCCGGGGGAACTTGTCCACCCCGTACACGCTCAGGTGGCGGCCGGCGGCCCGTTCGATCACCCGCAGCTCGTCCACCCGCTCCGGCGGGCACGGCCCGGCCGACGTCCAGGCCACGTTCGCCAGCTTGCCGAAGATGCCGTCGAGGTTCAGCTCGTTGGGCCGCACCAGGCGGTGGGAGAGCAGGTGCAACCTCAGGTACGCGTCTGCGGCGTCCTTGATCGGCTCGTCCAGCGCCCCGATCACCGTGACCACCTGGGCGGTACGAAGGCCGGGCAGCGCCCGCTCGCCGACCGCTCCCGGCGGCAGGTCGAGCACGTCCGCCTCGTCCTCGCCGGGGACCAGTGGCAGCTCGCCGAGCCCCAGCTTGCCCGTCGGGTACCAGGTGTCGAGCACCTGCTCGTCCGCGGTGATGGTGGCCAGGCCGATGCCCCACGCAGGCTGTGCAGTCGTCACGCGTGTGACGGTACCGTGCGAACCATGGAGAACCCGCTGACCCCTGAGGTCCTCGCCGATCCGGTGACGTTGACCCGCGTCCTGGTCGACATCGAGTCCGTCTCCCTCAACGAGAAGGTGATCGCCGACTGTGTCGAGGAGGTGCTGCGTGCCGTGCCGCACCTGACCACGTTCCGGCACGGCAACACCGTCATGGCGCGTACCGACCTGGGGAGGGACTCCCGGGTGGTGCTCGCGGGGCACCTGGACACCGTTCCGCTGAACAACAACTTCCCGTCGACGATGCGTGGCGACCTGATGTACGGCTGCGGCACCTCGGACATGAAGTCCGGGGTGGCGTACGCGCTGCACCTGGCGGTGACCCTGCCCGAGCCGAAGTACGACGTCACGTACTTCTTCTACGAGGCCGAGGAGATCGAGTCGAAGTACAACGGCCTCTTCCTGGTCGCCGAGGCGTACCCGGAGTGGCTCCAGGCGGACTTCGCGCTGCTGCTGGAGCCGACGCACGGGATCGTGGAGGCCGGCTGCCAGGGCACCATGCGTGCGGTGGTGACCACCACCGGCGTCCGGGCCCACTCGGCGCGCTCCTGGCACGGGGTGAACGCCATCCACGCCGCAGGCGAGGTGCTGCGCCTCCTGTCCGGGTACGAGGCGCGGCGGGTCACCATCGACGGCTGCGACTACCGCGAGGGCATGAACGCGGTCCGGGTCGGCGGGGGGGTCGCCGGCAACGTGGTGCCGGACCACTGCGAGATCGAGGTGAACTACCGGTTCGCGCCCGACCGGACGCCGGCCGAGGCCGAGGCGCACCTGCGTGAGGTGTTCGCGGGCTTCGAGCTGCGGGTGACCGACATGGCGGCCGGGGCTGCACCCGGGCTGGACGCGGCCCCGGCGAAGGAGTTCCTGGCGGCGGTCGGCGCCGCGCCGATCGGCAAGCTGGGCTGGACGGATGTGGCCCGGTTCGCCGCGATGGGCATCCCGGCGCTGAACTTCGGCCCGGGGGATCCCAACCTGGCCCACCACCCGGACGAGCACGTCGAGATCAGCAAGATCCGCGACGGGGCGGCCACCCTGCACCGCTGGCTCACCCCCGCCTGAACCCGCCGCGCCCAGGGCTTGAAAGCCTGGCCGGGGCGTGGTCCGGCCGGGGCGTGTGGTCCGGCCGGGCGGCCCGCCACCCTGGTCCGGCCGGGCGACCCGCCACCCTGGTTCGGCGGGCGGGCCGCCCGGTCGGCAGCCGTACGGTCGGTCAGGCGGTCGGGGACAGGGACGACTCGGCGCGGGTGTCGGCCGGGTCGCCGGTGAGGTCGGCGGTGGTGGCTTCCATTTGCCGGGCGCGGCGGCGCTCGGCCACCACGTCGTGGATCCGTCGCTGCATCTGCCGACGGATCCGGATCATCTCGCTGTTGCTGATCACGCTGGCTCCTCCCCCGAAGGCGCGTGCCGGGGCATACCCGGTATGTGAATAGTAAGACGTGCGTGCGACCGAATTAGTTGCCCCGGTCGTGGAAAATCTGTCCGCCCCGCCGCTGTCCTTCCGCCACCCGGTACAGGTGCCACACCCGATGGGGTGCCCCTCCACTACGGTTGCTCCCATGAGCGACAGCAACGGACGAGACCCGGGCCGCGAGCGGGGGCGGGAACGGCACCGGGGCGCCGTCACGCTGCGCCGCCAGGCCATCCCGACGAGCACCGCCGACCAGCGGCTGCTGGACTCCCGGGGACGCGGCGACTGGAAGACCAAGGACGCCTGGCGGGCCCTGCGCATCCTGTCGGAGTTCGTGGAGGGCTTCGACACCCTGGCCGACCTGCCACCGGCGGTCAGCGTCTTCGGCTCGGCCCGGAGCAAGCCGGACAGCCCGGAGTGCCGGATGGCCGAGGAACTGGGCGCGGCCCTGGCCCGGGCCGGGTACGCGGTGATCACCGGCGGCGGGCCCGGCGTGATGGAGGCGGCCAACCGGGGCGCCAGCGACGCCGGCGGGCTCTCCGTCGGGCTCGGCATCGAGCTGCCGTTCGAGCAGGGCCTCAACGACTGGGTCGACCTGGCCATCGACTTCCGGTACTTCTTCGCCCGCAAGACCATGTTCGTCAAGTACGCCCAGGCGTTCGTGGTGCTGCCCGGCGGCTTCGGCACCATGGACGAGCTGTTCGAGGCGCTGACCCTGGTGCAGACCGGCAAGGTCACCCGGTTCCCGGTGGTGCTGATGGGGACGGACTACTGGCACGGCCTGCTCGACTGGCTGCGCGACACGATGGCGGTCGAGGGCAAGATCGGACCGGTCGACCTGGAGCTGATCTGCCTCACCGACGACGTCGACGCGGCGGTCCGGCACATCGTTGAGGCCGAGGCCGCGCTCTCCGTCGAGCAGGAGGCGGTCCGCGAGGAGTCCGTCGCCCAGACCGCGGCGGACCAGCAGGCCGCCGCCGAGCAGGGCCGGGAGCGCTGAGCCGGTGGCGGCGATCTGCGTGTTCTGCGCGTCGTCCCGTACCCTCGACCGGCGTTGGCTCGACCTCGCCGCCGAGGCGGGCGCGGAGATCGCCCGCCGCGGCCACACACTGGTCAGCGGCGGCGGCTGCGTCGGGATGATGGGTGCGGTGGCGGACGGGGCCCGGTCCGCCGGCGGGACCACCCTGGGGGTGATCCCGCAGTCCCTGGTCGACCTGGAGGTGGCCGACCTCGCCTCGGACGAGCTGCTGGTCACCGGCAGCATGGCCGACCGCAAGACTCTCATGATCGACAAATCGGACGCGTTCCTCACCCTGCCCGGCGGGCTGGGCACCCTGGACGAGCTGTTCGAGGTCTGGACCACGGCCACCCTCGCCCTGCACACCAAACCGATGGTGCTGGTCGACGTGGACGGCTTCTACCGCCCCCTGATCGACTGGCTGACCGGCCTCGCCGACCGCAACTTCCTCAAGCCGGCCGGCCTGGGCCTCCTCACGGTCGTCGACAGCATCCCCGCCGCCCTGGACGCCCTCACCCCCAACCTCCCCTGACCCCCACCCCGCCCCGCTCACGCCTCGCGCCGGTGATCAAGAAGTCCGCGTCAGGATCCGGCGCGTTGTTGGCGCAAACCTCTTGACCACGGAGGCGGGGCGGGCGGGGCGCGGGGTGTGGGGTGGGGTGTCGTAGGGGCGTGGTGGGATGGGGGGATGCAGGCGTACCGGCTGGTGCGTCGGCCTGCCGAGGCGGCCCGGGGGGACCGCCGGTCGGGTGGGGCGGCGCGGGGGGACGGTCGGCCCGAGGGCGCGACCGGGCGGGATCATCGGGCCGGGGGGCCGGGCGGCGATGACGCGCAGGCTGGTGAGGGCCGCGGGAGCGACGACACGCACGCCGACCAGCCTGCCGACGGTCTGACGCGCGCCGAGGAGTCGCCTGCGGTGCCGGCAGAGAAGGCTGAGCCTGCCGAAGGGGCTGACCGGGGCGAAGGGGCTGAGCCCGCCGAGGACGCGGAGCCTGCCGAAGGAACTGACCGGGGCCGGGAGTGGAGGGACGACTCGATCCAGGCCGAGGTCGTGGCGCACACCGGTGGCCCGATGCTCGTCGTCGGCGGGCCGGGCACCGGGAAGACCAGCACGCTGGTCGAGGCGGTCGCCGCGCGAGTGGCCGAGGGCGTCGACCCCGAGCGGGTCCTGGTGCTCACCTTCGGCCGCAGGCAGGCCACCGACCTGCGCCGCCGGATCGAGGCCCGGGTGGCCGGTGACGGGCACCGCGTGCTGCGTGAGCCGTTGGTGCGCACCTTCCCGGCGTACGCGTACGGGCTGCTGCGCCGGGCCGCCACCGAGCGGGGGGAGCCGTCCCCACGGCTGCTCACCGGCCCCGAGCAGGATCTGATCATCCGGGAGCTGCTCGACGTCATCGGCGAGGAGCCCGACGACGACCCGGTCGGCTGGCCGGAGGACCTGCGCCCCGCCCTGCGTACCCGGGCGTTCGCGGCCCAGCTCCGCGACCTGCTGATGCGGGCCGCGGAGCGCGGGGTGGGTCCGGTGGAGCTGGCCCGGCTGGGGGAGAGGCTGGGCCGCGCGGACTGGCCGGCCGCCGCCCGCTTCCTCCGCGAGTACGTCGCCGTGCTCGCCCTGCGTGACGTCAGCAACCGCGGCTCGATCGCGTACGACCCGGCGGAGCTGGTCCGGGCCGCCACCGGGCTGCTGCTCGACGACCCGGAGCTGTTGGAGGCCGAGCGCCGCCGCCTCGCCCATGTGTACGTCGACGAACTGGCCGACACCGACCCGGCCCAGCTCGACCTGCTCGCCGTGGTGGCCGGCGGGGGAAAGTCCCTCGTCGCCTTCGCCGACCCGGACTCCGCCACGTACGCCTTCCGGGGCACGGACCCGGCCGGGGTGAGCGCCTTCCCGCACCGGTTCCGCACCGTCTCCGGGGCGCCGGCCGCGCAGGTCGTGCTGAGTACGTCGTACCGGGCCGGTGCGGGGCTGCTCACCGCGACCCGGCGGCTCACCGGCCGGCTGCGCGGCCCGGCGGCCCACCGCCGGCTGCATCCGATGCCGGCAGCCCCGGCCGGCTCGGTCGAGGTGCGTACCTTCCGCTCGGCCACCAGCGAGGCCGCCTGGTTGGCCCAGGCCCTGCGCGCGGCGCACCTGCTCGGCGGCGTGCCCTGGTCGGCGATGGCGGTGCTGGTCCGCTCGACCGCGCGGCAGCTTCCGGTGCTACGCCGGGCGCTGCACACCGCCGGGGTGCCGACCGTGGTGCACGGCGAGGACCTGCCGCTGCATCTACAGCCGGCGGTGGCCCCACTGCTGCTCCTGCTGCGCTGCGCGCTCGAACCGGAGCGGCTGGACGAGGAGGCGGCGGTGGCGCTGCTGCACTCGCCGCTGGGCGGGGCCGATCCGCTGGCCGAGCGGCGGCTACGCCAGGGGCTGCGCGCCCTCGCCCTGGCCGGTGGGGACCGCCGTCCCTCCGGCGAGCTGATCGTCGACGCGCTGCGCGACCCGGAGGAGTTGGCGGCCATCGACCGGCGCTGGGCGGAGCCGGCGCAGGCGGTGGCCGGCCTGCTCGCCATCGCCCGGGAGACGGCCGAGCGGCCCGGGGCGACCGCCGAGGACGTGCTCTGGGAGGTGTGGAACGCCAGCGGCCTGGCCGAGCGCTGGGCCGGGGCGATCACCCGGGGGCAGGCGGCGACCGGCGAGCACGAGACCGCACGGCGTTGGCGGGCCGAGGCCGCCGACCGGGACCTGGACGCCGTGCTGGTGCTCTTCGACGCGGCGGCCCGGTTCGCCGACCGGCTGCCCGGTGCCCGTACCGAGGTCTTCCTCGACCACGTGCTCGGCCAGGACCTGCCGGCGGACACCCTGGCCGCGACGGCCGACCGGGGCGAGGCCGTCCGGCTGCTCACCGCGCACGCAGCCAAGGGGCTGGAGTGGGACCTGGTGGCGATCGTCGGGGTGCAGGAGGGCGTCTGGCCGGACCTGCGGCTGCGCGGCAGCCTGCTCGGCTCCGAGCGGCTGGTCGATGTGCTTGCCGGCCGTGGCCAGGGCGACGGCGGGCGGGCGGTCCTGATCGGGCAGACGTCCGCGCTGCTGGACGAGGAGCGCCGGCTCTTCCACGTGGCGGTGACCCGGGCCCGTCGCCGGCTGCTGGTCAGCGCGGTCGCCTCGGCCGCGGTCGGCGGCGACGACCACGAGGAGCAGCCCAGCCGGTTCCTGTACGAGCTGGACCCGACCGAGCCGCCCGGCCGGGCCGACGTCGATCCGGCCTCCGCCGAGGTCGATCCGGCCTCCGCCGAGCTGACCGGTGGTCCCGGTGGAGGCTCGGTGGACGGTTCAGGTGCCGGCCCGACCGGCGATGCCGGGCCGGCAGCCCCGGAGGCCGGTGACCCGGAGGGCGGGGGCGAGTACCGGCCCAGCACCCTGCTGATGGCCGGGCCGCCCCGGGCGCTGACCCTGCCGGCGCTGGTCGCGGAGCTGCGTACCGCCGTGGCCGACCCGGCGGCGCCGCACCACCGGCGGCGCGCGGCGGCGGCTGAGCTGGCCCGCCTGTCCGCCGCCGGGGTGCCCGGCGCGCACCCCGATGACTGGTGGGGGCTGCGCGGCCTCTCCGACGACCGGCCGCTGGTCGACGAGGGGCAGCCGGTGAAGGTCACCCCGTCGGCGATGGAGAGCGCCCTGCGGTGCAGCCTGCGCTGGCTGCTGGAGCGGCACGGCGGCAGCGGCCCGGCCAGCGCCGCGCAGGGGGTGGGCAACCTGGTGCACGCCGCCGCGATGCTCGCCGAGGACGCCAGCGCGGACCGTTCCGCCCTGCTGGAGTACGTGGCCGCCCGGTTCGACGCGATCGAGCTGGCCGCCCGGTGGATGGTCGGTCCGGAGCGGGAGCGGGCCGAGGCCATGGTGGACAAGCTGCTGCGCTGGTTGGCCGGCAACCCGCGCCGGCTGCTCGCCATCGAGCACGAGTTCGCGGTCCGGCTCGACGACCCGCACCGGCCGGTCGAGTTGACCGGCCGGGTGGACCGGCTGGAGGTGGACGACGCCGGCCGGCTGGTGGTGGTCGACCTGAAGACCGGCAAGTCCACCGCCGTCTCCGAGCACGAGATCGGCGAGCATCCGCAGCTCGGGGCGTACCAGGCGGCGGTGGAGTCGGGGGCGTTCCCGGAGTTCGGCGACGAGTCCGGGGGCGCGGCCCTGGTGCAGCTCGGCACCGGCGCGAAGGACGCCAAGGAGCAGAGCCAGTCGGCAGCGGGGCAGGGGCCGGAGGCGGGCTGGGCGACCGCGCTGGTGCGGCGCACCGCCGATACGATGGCCGCCGCCACCTTCGCCGCGGTCGCCAACTCGAAGTGCCGGGTCTGCCCGGTGCGGACGAGCTGCCCGGTGTCCGGGCAGGGGCGCCAGGTCGTCGAGCCGCCGACCCCCCGCCGCCCGGAGAACGAGAACCCGTGACCCAGCCCGCCCTGTTCAGCGCCGCGACCCCGGCGCCCCGGGCCGCCGACTCCGGCCCCCGGTACACGCCGGTCGAGCTGGCGAAGTTGCTCCGCCTGCCCGCGCCCACCCGGGAGCAGGCGGCGATCATCGCCGCGCCGGTCGAGCCGCTGCTGGTGGTCGCGGGCGCCGGGTCCGGCAAGACCGAGACGATGGCAGCCCGGGTGGTCTGGCTGGTCGCCAACGCGTACGTCCGGCCGGAGCAGATCCTCGGGCTGACCTTCACCCGCAAGGCGGCCGGCGAGCTGGGCCACCGGGTGCGTACCCGGCTCGACCAGCTCGTGCGCCGGGTCGGGCGGCGAGGGCGGGACCCGCTCGACGACCCGTTCGCGGGCGAGCCGACCGTGTCCACCTACCACTCGTACGCCGGGCGGATCGTCACCGAGCACGGGCTGCGCGCCGGGTACGAGCCGTCCACCCGGCTGCTCACCGAGGCGTCCCGCTGGCAGCTCGTCGACCTGCTGGTGCGCAACTACGACGGCGACATGACCAGCGTCGACCGGATGCCCAGCACCATCACCGACGCCGTGCTGGCCCTGGCCGGCGAGTTGGACGAGCACCTGGTCGCCCCGGACGCCCTGGCCGCCTGGACCGGCCGGTTCTTCGCCGACGTGCAGTCCCGCCCCGGCCGGGTCTACGCCGACGTGCGGAAGTCCCTCGCCCTCCAGCAGACCCGGCTGAAGCTGCTGCCGCTGGTCCGCGCGTACGCCCGGCGCAAGGCGGACTTCGAGGCGATGGACTTCGCCGACCAGCTCGCCCGGGCGGCCCGGGTGGCCCGGGATCACCCGGCGGTCGGCGCGATCGAGCGGGACCGTTACCGGGTGGTGCTGCTCGACGAGTACCAGGACACCAGCCACGCGCAGGTGGTGCTGCTCAACGCGCTGTTCGGGGGCGGCCACCCGGTGACCGCCGTCGGCGACCCCTGCCAGTCCATCTACGGCTGGCGCGGGGCCAGCGCCGGAACCCTGGACCGCTTCCCCGCCGAGTTCGCCCGCCCCGACGGCGCGCCGGCGGCGGTGCTCGGCCTCACCACGAGCTGGCGCAACCGGCCGGAGATCCTCGGCGTGGCGAACGCCCTGGCCACCCCGCTGCGGGCGGCCGGTGCCCGGGTGCCCGAGCTGCGCGCCGCGCTGAGCGTCGCCGACCCGATCCCGCACCGCACGCCGGGTGGCCTGGCCGCCGGCACCGTGCACTGCGCGCTCCTGCCGACGTACGCGGACGAGGCGGACTGGATCGCCGACAGCGTGCTGGCCGCCTGGCGCGGGGCGGCCCGGATGCCGGAGGCGCTGCCCGAGCACATCCCGGTGCCGCAGCGGCCCACCACCGCCGTGCTGGTCCGGCTGCGCAGCCAGATCCCGGCGCTGTCGACCGCGCTGCGGGCCCGGGGACTGCCGGTGGAGGTGGTGGGCCTGGGTGGCCTGCTGGACACCCCCGAGGTGCGGGACGTGGTGTGCACCCTGCGGGTGCTCGCCGACCCGACCGACGGGGCGGCGTTGCTGCGGCTGCTCACCGGGGCGCGCTGGCGGATCGGGCCGCGTGACCTGGTGGCCCTGCACCGCCGGGCCCGGGCGATCGCTGCCGGCCGCCGTCGGCTCGCCGCCGACGAGGAGCCGCAGATCGCCGTCGACCTGCTCGACGAGGCCACCCTGGTGGAGGCGCTGGCGGACCTGGGGCCCGCCCAGGCGTACTCGGTCCAGGGCTATGCCCGGCTGCGCGCGTACGGCGAGGAGTTGGCCCTGCTCCGCTACCGGCTGGACCAGACGCTGCCGGAGCTGATCGCGGACGTCGAGCGGACCATCGGCCTGGACGTGGAGGTGGCGGTCCGGGCCGGTCGGGACGGCACCGGCGACGCCGGACTCGCCCGGGGCCACCTGGACGCCCTCGGCGACGTGGCGGCCCGGTTCAGCGGGGAGTCCCCGGCGGCCACCCTGTCGGGGTTCCTGGCCTACCTCGCCGCGGCCGAGGACGAGGAGCGCGGGCTCGCCCCGGGCGAGGTGGAGGTGGTCTCCGGCGCGGTGCAGATCCTCACCGCGCACGCCGCGAAGGGCCTGGAGTGGGACGTGGTCGCGGTCGCCGGCCTGACCCGGGGCGGCTGGCCGGGGCCGGTGCGCAACTCCGACCACTGGCTCGGCGGGCTGGGGGTGCTGCCTTTCCCGCTGCGCGGGGACGCCGACGGGCTGCCGGAGCTGGGCCTGGCCGAGGCGGCCGACCAGCGCGCGGTGGCCCGGGCGCTGACCGACTTCGTCGACGACTGGCGGGCGCACGACGAGCGGGAGGAGCGCCGGCTGGCGTACGTGGCGGTGACCCGCCCCCGGCGGCTGCTGCTCTGCTCCGGCTACTGGTGGGGCGAGGGGACGAAGCGCCCGCGCGGGCCGTCGGTGTTCCTGCGCGAGGTGCACGACGTGTGCCTGGACGGCGACGCCGGGCACCTGGTCGACCGGTGGACCCCCGCGCCGGCCGGTGACGCCACCAACCCCACCACCGAGGTGGTGCTGCGCGCCGAGTGGCCGGCCGACCCGCTGGGCGGGCGCCGCCCGGCGCTGGCCGAGGCCGCCGCGCTGGTTCGCCGCTTCCTCGCCGAGGATCCTCCGGCCTCCGGCGTCGGGGTGGCCGAGGTCGAGGATCCGGAGGTGGCGCGCTGGCGGCGGGAGTCCGACCTGCTGCTCGCCGAGCGGGCCGAGCTGGCCGCCGGGGCGGGGGCGGTCGAGGTGGCCCTGCCCGGCCAGCTCTCGGTCACCCAGCTCGTGGCGCTGCGCCGCGACCCGGAGGAGCTTGCCCGCGCCCTGCGCCGCCCGATGCCCATCGAGCCGAACCCGTACGCCCGGCGCGGCACCGCGTTCCACACCTGGTTGGAGCGGCGCTTCGGCGCGGACCGGCTGCTCGACGTCGACGAGTTGCCGGGCGCGGCCGACGCCGACGCGGCGCCCGACGAGGCGCTGGCCGAACTCCAGGCGCGCTTCCTGGCCGGGGAGTGGGCCGACCGGGTGCCGGTGGAGGTGGAAGTGCCGTTCGCCACAGTTGTCGCCGGGGTGGTGGTGCGCGGCCGGATGGACGCGGTCTTCGCCCGGCCCGGCGGCCGGTATGACGTGGTCGACTGGAAGACCGGGCGGCAGCCCGTCGGCGAGGAGGCCGAGGCGGCGGCGGTGCAGCTTGCCGTCTACCGGCTGGCCTGGGCGGAACTGGCCCGGGTGCCGGTCGACCAGGTCGGCGCGGCCTTCCACTACGTGCGGGACGGGGCGACGGTCCGCCCGACGGACCTGCTCGACGCTGAAGGGCTCACCGCGTTGATCGCGGGAGTGCCGGAGGTGCCGCCTGCGGTCCGCCGCCCCGGGCGGTGAGAATTTCCGGCGGTGGGGTTCCGGCGGGCCCAATTCGTGGTACGGTATCCGGGTTGCAGTTTTGGTTACCAGAGACTCTGTGTGCGCCTGGCGGATTGTAGCCCCAGGCGCTCTTTGTTGTGTCCGGTGCTCTCCGGGCGGGGCGACCAGAAGCGACAGGTGGTCCGCGCATACCGGCGTGGGCCGCTCCTCCCTCTTCGGCTCGCAACAAGTGCGAGGCCGAACGTTCCGTCAAGGAGACAGAACACATGGCAATTGGCACCGTTAAGTGGTTCAACGCTGACAAGGGTTTCGGCTTCATCACCCCGGACGGCGGCGGCGCTGACGTCTTCGCCCACTTCTCGGCGATCCAGTCCTCCGGCTACCGGAGCCTGGACGAGAACCAGCGGGTCGAGTTCGAGATCACCCAGGGCCAGAAGGGCCCGCAGGCGGAGAACATCCGTCCGATCTGATCGTCGGCAGCACTGTTCCTCGGAACAGGCACGACTGTTCATCTGAACAGGCACCACCGTTCTTCGGAACACCCCATCGCGCCTCAGGCGCGGTGTCGCGGCCGGTCCGCCCCGCGCGGGCCGGCCGCACCCCACCTTCGGTTCGTGCTTGTGACCACCGCGGCCCTGCCGCCGGTGCAGCGCCACTTTGGCGCCTCCTCGACACGTGCCGCGTCGAGGAAGGCTCTCGCATGACCACCGTCATTCCCTCGTTCTCCACCACCGGCCTCGCGCCGGAGCTGCTCGCCGAGCTGACCGCGCAGGGCATCACCGAGCCGTTCCCGATCCAGTCGGCGACGCTGCCGGACTCGCTGGCCGGCCGGGACGTCCTCGGCCGGGGCCGCACCGGTTCGGGCAAGACCCTCGCGTTCGGGCTGCCGCTGGTGCACCGCACCGTCGGCCGCCGGGCCCGCCCGGGGCGTCCGCTGGCCCTGGTGCTCGTGCCGACCCGGGAGCTGGCCCAGCAGGTGACCACCGCGCTGGCCCCGTACGCCCGGGCGGTCGGGCTGCGCGTCACCACCGTGGTCGGCGGCCTGTCCCTGCAGCGGCAGGCGGACGCGCTGCGCGCCGGCGCCGAGGTGGTCGTGGCCACCCCCGGCCGGCTGCACGACCTGATCAACCGCGGGGACGCCCGGCTCGACCAGGTCGCCGTGACCGTGCTCGACGAGGCCGACCAGATGGCCGACATGGGCTTCCTGCCGCAGGTCACCAAGCTGCTGGAGCAGGTGGCCGGCGACGGCCAGCGGATGCTCTTCTCCGCAACCCTGGACGGCGGCGTTGACAAGCTGGTCCGCCGCTTCCTCACCAACCCGGTCTCGCACTCAGTCGACCCCGGCACCGCCACGGTGACCGCGATGACGCACCACGTGCTGCACGTCGACGCGGAGGACAAGCCGGCCGCGCTGACCCAGATCGCGGCCCGGGAGGGCCGCACCATCCTGTTCATGGGCACCAAGCACCGCGCCGACCGGCTGGCCCGCCAACTGCTGTCCAAGGGGGTGCGCGCGGCGGCGCTGCACGGCGGCAAGTCCCAGCCGCAGCGCACCCGGATCCTGGAGCAGTTCCGCACCGGCCAGGTGACCGCGCTGGTCGCCACCGATGTGGCGGCCCGGGGCATCCACGTGGACGGCCTCGACATGGTGGTCAACGTCGACCCGCCGACCGAGGCGAAGGACTACCTGCACCGGGGTGGGCGTACCGCGCGGGCTGGCGAGTCGGGCACCGTGGTCACCCTGGTCCTGCCCGAGCAGCGCCGCGAGGTGTCCCGGCTGATGGCGACCGCCGGAATCCGGCCGCAGTCGACCCAGGTCCGGCCGGGCGACGGGGCGTTGGCCCGGGTCACCGGGGCCCGGGAACCGTCCGGGGTGCCGGTGACCATCGTCGCCCCGGCTCCGGAGCGGTCCGCCTCGGGCGGTGGCCGGGGGCCGCGCTCGTCCCGCGGCGCCGGCCAGTCGCACGCCGCAGGGACCGCCGCGACGGGGGGTGCGCCGCGCGCCGCCCGCCCGTCCGAGGACGGGCACCGCGCCTCGGGTCGGTCGCGCCGCCCGCGTCGTCCCCGGATGGCCTGAACGGCTTCTCCGCGGTCACCGATCGGCGCCTGCGCCGCCCCTTCCTGAGTCGGGAATCAGGCAGGGTGCGATCCGATCGGTGACTGTTCGGCGGCCTCGATGTAGTCGATGCTTGCCGTGGGGGAACGCGGGTCGGCGGGGTCGGCCCACTGGGGGAGGGGTTGACCATGGCGTGCAACGCCGAGTCGGGGGCGCTACGGGAGCTGACGGTGGTGCTGGCGGTCGCGGGGGCGGGGCTGGCGCTCGCCACGGTCGCGGCGTTCTCGCCGTGGCATCCCACCCGCAACGGCCGGACACCGGCGGGGGTGGTGGGGCTGCACGTTCCGGGGGGAACGGGCAGCGACCTCAGCGCCTCCATCGTTGAAACGACCGACGAATCCGCCGGCTGAGCCCGCATCGCTCAGCCGGCGGACCGCCGGGCCAACCGAGGTCGGTCAGTGGCCGCCGACGGGGCGGGCCCCCAGGGCGTCCGTCCTGTCCCGGTTCGGCCCGTCGGCGCGGCTTTCCCGGGTGAGCAGGTCGGCCAGGGTGGTCCGGTCCACCACCAGGGCGATGGCCCCGTCCACCGCCAGCCACACGTCGCGCAGCCCGGTGGCCACCCCGTGGTAGCCGGCGTGCCCGGCAGGCAGGCCCCGTACCGAGGTGAGCGACCCGCCGGCCGCGCGGAGCACGTCCCCGACGCTGATCTCGGCGGCCTGGCGGGCCAGCGTGTAGCCGCCCTCGGTGCCCCGGTGGCTGTGCAGCAGCCCGGCCCGGCGCAGGTCCAGCAGGATGCCCTGGAGGAAGCTCAGCGGGATGGCCTGGCTCTCGGCCAGGGCCGCCGCCTTGACCAGCTCGCCGCCCGGCTCGGGAGGGCCGCCCCGGGCGTCGGCCCGCCGGTCGCCGCCGGTCGAGGCGGCGGCGACGGCGAGCATGGCCCGGAGCGCGTAGTCGCTGCGCGCGGAGACGTACACGTCACTGCCCGGCCTGGTCCAGCACGCCCCAGCGGCGGCGGATCGTCCGGTCCGCCGCCCCGAACGCGGCGTCGACCACCAGGCCGATGACCAGGATCACGATCATCGTGGAGAGCAGCCAGGGCGCGTCGGACAGCTCCCGTGAGTAGGTGAGCTGCGCGCCGAGCGAGGTCTGCGAGATGCCCACCACGATCAGCTCGCCGGCCATCAGGCTGCGCCAGGAGAAGGCCCAGCCCTGCTTGAGCCCGGCGACGATGGCGGGCAGGGCGGCCGGGGCGATCACGTACCGGTAGAGGTTCAGCCCTCGGGCGCCGAGGTTGCGCCCGGCGCGCAGCAGCAGCGGCGGGACGTAGTCCACGCCGCTGATCACCCCGTTGGCGATCGACGGCGCCGCGCCGAGCACCACGACGAAGAAGATGGCCTTCTCGCTCAGCTCGAACAGCAGGATCGCCAGCGGGAACCAGGCGATCGACGGCATGGTCTGCAACGCGGTGATCATCGAGCCGATGGCCGCCCGCAGCACCCGGGACCGGGCCACGGCGAGCCCCAGCAGCAGGCCGACTCCGACGGAGAAGATGTAACCGAGGGCCGCCCGGCGCAGGGTGGTGGCCATCCCCTCCCAGAGTTGCGGACCGCTGACCTGCCGGAGCAGCTCCTGCCCGACGGCGGCCGGCCCGGGCAGCGAGTACGGTGGCCAGAACCCGGCCCACACCACGGCCTGCCAGGTGCCGATGGCGATGGCGAGCGCCGCCAGCTTCGGCCAGGTGGACGCCCAGATCGTCGCGGCCCGGGTCGTCGTCTTCTGCCGGCCGGCGATCTCCAGCGCGTCGAGCCCGGAGATCTCCGCGTCGGCGCGCGGGGTGCCGGCGATCGTGTCACTGGCCATGGCGGCCCACCTCCGTACGGAGCTTGTCGGTGACCTCGGCGGCGATGGACGCGATCTCCGGGGAGTCGATGCGTCGCGGCCGGGGCACGTCGACCCGGGTGGAGTAGATGATCCGGCCGGGCCGGCTGGAGAGCAGGATGATCCGGTCGGCGAGCCGCGCGGCCTCCCGGACGTTGTGGGTCACGAAGAGGACGGTGAGCTTGCGCTCGGTCCAGATCCGCTCCAGCTCGTCGTGCAGGAGGTCCCGGGTCATCGCGTCGAGCGCGCCGAACGGCTCGTCCATCAGCAGCACCGGCGTGTCCAGCGCGAGGGTGCGGGCCAGCGCCACCCGTTGCCGCATGCCGCCGGACAGCTCGTGCGGGCGCTTGCGGGCGAAGTCGGCCAGGTGCACCGTGCGCAGCAGTTCGGCGACCCGCTCCCGGCGCGCGGACCGGGGCATGCCGCGCAGCTTCAGCGGCACCTCCACGTTGCCCTCGACGGTGAGCCAGGGGAACAGGGCGGACTCCTGGAACATCAGCCCCGGGTTGACCCCGTCGCCGAGCTCGATCCGCCCGCCGCTGATCCGGTCCAGGCCGGCGACCAGGTTGAGCAGGGTGCTCTTGCCGCAACCGGAGGCGCCGACGAGGCAGACGAATTCGCCGGGCGCGACGTCGAGGGAGACCCCGTCCAGGGCGAGGACGGCGCTCTCGCCGTGCCCGTACACCTTGGTGACGCCGTGCAGCGCGACCGAGCCGGTCGCGCTGCGGGGCGTCGTCGTGGTCGACGTCATGGTTGGGCGACCTCGGGCTTGCCCTGGGCCTTGAGCACCTCGTTGAGGTACTTCAGGTCGTAGAGGCCGTCCAGGCTGACCGGTTGGGTCAGCTCGACGGCGACCGCGTGGTCCAGGCCGGTCTTCAGCGACGAGGCGATCGGGTCGTTGGTGAACTCCAAGGTCGGCCACGCCTGCTTGATCAGCTTCACGTCCAGCGGCTTACCGCTGATCTTGCCGATGTGCTCGGAGATGGCCTGCTGCGACTCGTCGGGCCTGGTGTTGACGAACTCGTTCGCTGCGACCTGACCCTCGACCAGCTTCTTCACCACGTCGGGGTGGGCCTTGAGGAACTTGGTGGAGACGATCAGATTGGTGATCACGAACTTCTTGTCCGGCCACAGGTCGCGCTCGTCGACGAGCACCTTGCCGCCGGCGTTGACCAGCCGGGAGACGAAGGGCTCGGGCACCCACGCGCCGTCGATCGCCCCGCTGTTGAACGTCTCCACGGTCTGGGCGTTCTCCTGCGGGACCACCTTGACGTCGCCGCCGCCCTCCTTGGTGGCGGTCAGGCCCTTCTCCTTGAGCCAGTAGCGCAGCGCGACGTCCTGGGTGTTGCCGAGCTGCGGGGTGGCGATCTTCTTGCCGCGCAGCTGCTCGACCGAGGTGATCCCGGGCTTGACGACGAGCGCGACGCCGCCGGACGCCGCGCCCGAGATGACCCGGACCGCCTCGCCCTTGGACTTGGAGAAGGCGTTCACCGTCGGGTTCGGACCGATGTACGTCGCGTCGAGCGCGCCGGAGAAGATCGCCTCGATCGCCGCCGGGCCGGCGTTGAAGGTCTTGGTGTCGAGCTTGACGTCGCCGCCGAGCTTCTCGGCGAAGATGCCCTTCTCCACCCCGACCACGGCCGGGGCATGGGTGATGTTGGGGAAGTAGCCCAGCCGCAGTGTCACCGGGCCGGAGCCGCCCTCGGCCGCGCCATCGTCCTCGCCGCACGCGGCGGTGACGCCCAGCGTCGCCGTACCCACCACGGCGAGGGTGGCCAGGGAGAGCATCCGACGGAAGGGAAGCCGTCTCATCGTATGTCCAATCCGAAGTATTCCTACTTAGTTGGTAGGAAGAGTGGGGCAGCGTCCGAGCGGCGTCAAGACCAGTCCACATCGCGGGATCCACGCTCGAAGTTATTCCCGGTTTTCCTACCTTCTTGGTAGGTTCTCCGGCGTCCCTCGGCCGGGTGGCGGGGGCGGCGGAGAGGCGGTCGGCATGACCTTCCACTGGTTCCTTCCCACCTCCGGCGACGGGCACCAGGTCGGCGCCGCCACCGTCGCGGCCGGCGCGGCTCGGCACGACCGGGCGGCCACCGTCGGCTACCTGACCGAGGTGGCCCGGGCCGCCGAGGCGGCCGGCTTCGCCGCGCTGCTCACCCCTGTCGGCTCCGGCTGCCCCGACCCGTGGATCGTCTGCGCGGCCGTCGCCCAGCACACCGACCGGATCGGCATGCTGGTCGCCGTGCGGGCCGGATTCGCGCTGCCCACCCTGATCGCCCAGCAGGCCGAGGCGTTCCAGTCGGTGTCCGGGGGGCGCCTCGCGCTCAACGTCGTCACCGGCGGCGACCCGGCCGAGCAGCGGGCGTACGGCGACTTCCTGGACCACGACGCCCGGTACGCGCGGACCGGCGAGTTCGTCGAGGTGCTCCGCCGGGCCTGGCGCGGGAGCCCGTTCGACTTCGCCGGCGAGCACTACCAGGTGACCGGCGGCGGGCTGGCCGCTCCGCTCGTGGCCCCGCCCCCGGTCTACTTCGGCGGCGCGTCCCCGGTCGCCGAGGCGGTGGCCGCCCGACAGGCCGACACGTACCTGATGTGGGGCGAGCCGCCCGCCGCGATCGCCGCCCGGGTGGACCGCGTCCGCGGCCGGGCCGCCGAGGAGGGGCGGACCCTGCGCACCGGGATCCGGCTGCACGTCATCGCCCGCCCGACCGCCGCGCGGGCGTGGGCGGAGGCGGACCGCCTGCTGGCCGGGATGAGTCCTGAGCGGATCGCCGCCGCGCAGGCGCGGTACCGCCGGATGGACTCGGTCGGCCAGTCCCGGATGGCGGCCCTGCACGGCGGAAGCGCCGACGGGCTCACCGTCGCGCCGAACCTCTGGGCCGGGGTCGGCCTGGTCCGCGAGGGCGCCGGCACCGCGCTCGTCGGCAGCTACGCCGAGGTCGCGGCCCGGATCGACGAGTACGCCGCGCACGGCGTCGACGAGTTCGTCCTCTCCGGCTGGCCGCACCGGGAGGAGGCGGAACGGGTCGGCGCGGAGGTGCTGCCCCGGGTGACCGCGCCCGTCCCCGTGGCCCCGGCCCCGGTGGGCTGAGCCGCCCTGCGGGAGGTCGCCGCCGTCGGGGGCGTGAACGCGCTAGGGTCGGTCCCGTGGCGGCGCGGAGATCGAGAATTCCAGCGACGAAGTATCCGGTCGAGCGGTTCACCCTCGACAACGGCCTGCGGGTGGTGCTCACCCCCGATCGCAGCGCCCCGGTGATCGGGGTGGCGGTGATCTACGACGTCGGCATCCGGTCCGAGCCCGAGGGGCGTACCGGCTTCGCCCACCTCTTCGAGCACCTGATGTTCCAGGGCTCGGAGAACCTGGAGAAGCTGGCCCACTTCCGGCATGTGCAGGGGGCGGGCGGCACCTTCAACGGCTCCACCCATCACGACTACACCGACTACTACGAGACCCTGCCGAGCAACGCCCTGGAACGGGCGCTGTTCCTGGAGGCCGACCGGATGCGCGGCCCCCGGCTGACCGAGGAGAACCTGCGCAACCAGGTCGACGTGGTCAAGGAGGAGATCCGGGTCAACGTGCTCAACCGCCCGTACGGCGGGTTCCCGTGGCTGACCCTGCCGCCGGTCATGTTCGACACCTTCCCCAACGCGCACGACGGCTACGGCTCCTTCGACGACCTGGAGTCGGCCACCGTCGCCGACGCGGCGGACTTCTTCCGCCGCTACTACGCCAGCGGCAACGCCGTGCTCGCGGTCAGCGGGGACGTCGACGTGGCCGAGGCCACCGCGCTGATCGAGCGGCACTTCGGCGACGTGCCGGCCCGGCCCGCCCCGCAGCGCCCCGACTTCGACGAGCCCGACCTGACCGCCGAGCGGCGCTCGTCGTACACGGACGCCCTGGCCCCGCTGCCCGCGGTGGCCGCCGCCTGGCGGGTGCCCGACCCGATCACCGACTTCGCCGGCTACCTGCCGTACGTGGTGCTCGCCGAGGTGCTCACCGACGGCGACGCGTCCCGGCTGGTCGAGCGGCTGGTCCAGCGGGACCGCGCGGTGACCAGCCTCGGCGGGTACGTCGGTTTCATGGGCGACCCGTTCGACGTGCGTGGCCCCACCGCGCTGCTGCTCCAGGCACACCTGCCACCGGGCGGCGACGTGGACAAGGTGTTGCGCACCGTCGACGAGGAGCTGGACCGGCTGGCCGCCGACGGTCCCACCGACGGTGAGCTGGCCCGTACCCAGGCCCGGATGGCCACCCACCTGCTGCGCGACACCGACGCGGTGCTCGGCCGGGCGCTGCGGATGGCGGTGCTGGAACAGCAGCGCGGCGAGCCCGGCCTGCTCAACGAGCTGCCCCGACTGGTCGGCGAGGTCACCGACGAGCAGGTCCGGGCCGCCGCCGCGGCCCTGCGGCCGGAGCGCCGCGCGTCCGTCGAGGTCATCGCGGGAGGGGCCCGGTGAGTGCGAGGAGTGAGCCGGGTTTGCGAGCCCCGCAGTCGCGAACGGAGATGAACCGGTGAGTGCGAGGAGTGAGCCGGGTTTGCGAGCCCCGCAGTCGCGAACGAGGGAGGGTCAGGTGCCGGCAATCGCCCAGGCCGGGGCGCGGACGCTGCCGCCGCTCGGCCCGAACCGCAGGTTCAAGGTGCCCAAGCAGGTCGAGCGCCGGCTCGGCAACGGCCTGACCGTCATCGCGGTGCGCCGGCCGTCGGTCCCCCTGGTCGAGCTGCGGCTGTGGATGCCGGCCGGCCGGATCCCCCTGGCCCGGGGCGCGATGCTCGCGCAGACCATGCTTTCCGGCACGGCGTCGATGACCAGTGTGCAGATCGCCGCCGAACTCCAGGCGGTCGGCGGCGGGCTCTCCGCCGGCATCGACCCGGACAGGTTGATGCTCTCCGGCGCCGGCCTGGTCACCGGGCTGGACCGGATGCTGGAGATCCTCGCCGAGGTGCTGACCGGGGCGACGTACCCGGGCGAGGAGGTCGGCACCGAGCGGGACCGGCTGGTCGACCGGATCCAGGTGGCCCAGAGCCAACCGGCCCACCTGGCCCGCAACGCCCTGCTCCGGCGGGTATACGGCAAGCACCCGTACGCCGTGCAGACTCCCGAGCCGGAGCAGGTGCACGCGGTCCGGCCGGCGGCGCTGCGTCGGCTGCACGCCGAGCGGGTGCACCCGGCCGACGCGGTGCTGGTGCTGGTCGGTGACGTGCAGCCGGAGCGGGCGCTGGACGCCGCCGACAAGGCTCTGTCGGGCTGGAGCGGCGCCGGGCACGACGGCGAGCTGCCGCCCGCCCCGCCGCTGGAGCCCGGCCCGCTGCTGCTGGTCGACCGGCCCGGATCGGTGCAGTCCTCGCTGCGCATCGCCCTGCCGGCGGTGCCCCGCACCCACCCCGACCACGCCGCGCTGCAACTGGCCAACCTGCTCTTCGGCGGCTACTTCTCCTCCCGCTGGGTGGAGAACATCCGCGAGGACAAGGGCTACACGTACGGCCCGCACTCGCTGGTCGAGCACTCGGTGGCCGGGTCGGTGCTGATCGCCGCCGCCGAGGTGGCCACCGAGGTCACCGGTCCGGCGTTGTTGGAGACGACGTACGAGTTGGGTCGGCTGGCCTCCCTGCCGCCGAAGCCGGACGAGCTGGAGCAGGCCCGCCAGTACGCCCTCGGCACCCTCCAGCTCGGCATGTCCACCCAGGCCGGGCTGGCATCGCTGACCAGTGTGTTTGCGGCCAACGGGCTGCGCCTGGACTTCCTCACCGAGTACGCCGCCCGACTGGCGAAGGCCACCGTCGCCGACGTGGCCGAGGCGGCCCGGCGTTACCTGGCCCCGGCGCGGGCGGTCACCGTGGTGCTCGGCGACGCCGAGCGGATCGCTCCCGCCCTGTCCGCGCTCGCCCCGGTGCGCACCGAGCCGGCCAAACCGTGACCGCCGGGCGGGGGCTGGTCCGGGGTTCCGGCACGAGCGGGGAGACCGCCCCGCCGCTGGCCCGGTCCACCCTCGATCGGGCCGCGCACCGGCGGGCCGACCCGGCGTGGCTGGCCGAGGCATGGGAACGGGCCCGGGTGCTGGTGCTCGACTCGGCCACCGACGGGCGGACCCTGGTCCGGGCCGACGCCTCCCCGCCGGAGTTGGTGCTGCTCGGCGCCGGCGAGCTGCCCGAGGTGCCCCGCTCGGTTCCGATGTTCCTGGGCGTCGAGCCGGACGGGGTGCCGGTGTTCGCCGTGGACAGCCCGCTGCCCGAGCTGCCGGGCACCCGGGCGGCGCACCTGCGCGACATCGGTCACCTGCTGCTCGACCGGGACGCCGGCATCTTCACCACCGCGCTGGCGCTGACCAACTGGCACGTCCGGCACGGCTACTCCTCGGCCACCGGTCACCCCACCCGGGTCGACGAGGCCGGCTGGTCCCGGACCGACCCGAACGGCGACCGGGTCTGGCCGCGTACCGACCCGGCGATGATCGTCCTGGTGCACGACGGGGTCGACGGGCTCCAGGGGCGCTGCCTGCTCGGCAGCAACGCCGCCTGGGCGGGTATCCCGGGCGAGCGCCGGTACTCCTGCCTCGCCGGGTACGTCGAGCCGGGCGAGTCGGCCGAGGCCGCCGTGCTGCGCGAGGTCGGCGAGGAGGTCGGCGTCGCGGTCGAGGAAATCGTGTACGCGGGCAGCCAGTCCTGGCCGTTCCCCGGCTCGCTGATGCTCGGCTTCCTCGCCCTGGCCGATCCGGAGCACCCCGTGCACCTGGACCCGGCCGAGATCACGCACGCCCGCTGGTTCACCCGGCGGGAGATCGGCGCGGCGCTGGCCGGGCGGCCGGTGGGCGTGGGCGGCGGCGACCGGCTGGCGCTGCCCCCGCCCTCGTCGATCGCGCTCTTCCTGATCCACCGCTGGCTCGACGGTCACTGCTGACCCTTCCGGCCCGGCTCCGGCCGGTGCCGAACACGGTCCCGGCCCGGGACCGCCGTTGCCGCGACGGGTCTCGGGCCGGGAACACGGGCCGCCCTGGTCGGGTGAGGCGAGGAAACGGCGGGGGAGCCGGTCCGACCACGACGGACGTCGGGTGGGTCAGCCGCCGGAGTCGAGCCGGCGGCGGCGGGGAGCGGAGTCGTTGAGGGGAAGCACCTTTACCCGTTGCCTGCCGTAGCGGACCGCGCCCACCGTTGACAGGGCCCGGGCCAGCATCAGGGCGGCGTCCCGGTCCTCGGCGTGCACCACCTGGCGGCGCGGCTCCGGGCTGGTCGTCTCGTCCCGGACCCGACCCCCGCCGGCCCAGGCCGCGGCGATGTCGATGTCGGCGGCGGCGCGGATGTCGGTGCGAACGATCAGGAACCGCATGGGTAACTCCGGATGCGACCGTGACGGACGGTACTCCGTGGAAGTTCCACGTCACTCTGTCGACATGTTACGCCCGGATGGCGTCCCAGCAAGTGAAACCCGCCGATCGGTCCGTAGGGTCGCCCGATCGGATGAACCCTGCTCAGCAGGGGTGGCATGCCGGATACGCGTCGAGGGCCGCCGGGCACGCCGGGTACGCGTCGGGGCCGCCGGCACACCGCCGACGGCCCCGCCAGATCACCGGATCAGGTCAGATCGAACTGCCCGGCCCTTGTCCCGGCGATGAACCCCCGCCAGCCGGCGCGGTCGAACAGCAGCGCCGGGCCGCCGCGGTCCTTGCTGTCGCGTAGGGCGACCGCGGCCGGGCCCACGCTCAGCGGGGCCACCTCGACGCAGTTCGACGTCTGGCTACGGGTGCTGGTCCGCCACGGCAGATCGGCCAGCTGCCCGGCGAGTGCGGACGGCGTGTTGCGGATGTCGTTCATGGTCTGCTCCTGACTGGAACTGCTCCGACGGGACGAGTGGCGCCGCACGCCCGGACGGGGCGGGTCCCGCGGTGGGTCACCGCTCCGTCAGTCGTCCGGAGTGTCGGCGGCGCTGGGCCGGCGCCGTTGCCGGCCCGTGGCCGACTGCGGACGGGCCCACCGCCTCGGCCAGCCGCCCCGAAGCCTCGAAGAGCCAGGTGATGGTGTCCGATTCGGAGAGCGCGGCCGAGCGCAACCACTCGAAGACCACTTTATAGCGATTTAGGACGTTTGCCTCGGTTGACATGACGTTGGTGAAGCCACCTTCTATGGCCAGCGTCTCCGGGTCGAGCGGGTCGGCGAACAGGTAGATCGAGAAAGCGGTCGGCGGGAGGTACCAGTCGCCGATCGGGGTGTCCCGCGGCAGCACGTGCAGGGTGACGTGCGGCAGCATGGCCAGCTCGCAGAGCTGCCGGAGCTGCTCCCACAGCACGTCCGGCGGTCCGGCCCGCAGGCCCAACGCCGCCTCCTCCAACACCGCCGTGTAGCGCGGCGCGTCGGTGCGGTCCAACAGCGACTGGCGGGCCAACCGGGCGGCCACCTCGGTCTCCGGGGCCTCGCCGGGCTCCGGGGCCCCCGCGCCGGACTCGACCTGCTGGGCGGAGACGATTCGCAGCCGGGCGTACCCCTGGGTCTGCAACAAACCCGGGACCAGCACAGGGTTGTATTCCCGGATCTCGGTGCAGCCCGCCTCCAACTCGGCGAAGGTGCGCTGCTGCGGTGTCATCACCGGGTACTTCTTCAGCCAGCTCCGCATGTCACCGGCCTCCCGGGCGATGCCCAGCAGCTCCGCGCGTGACTCGCCGCCGGCGCCGTAGAGATCCAGCAGGGCGAGGACGTCGTCGGGGTCGGGACGGCTGCGGCCGTTCTCCAAGCGGGACAGCTTGGACGCGGAGGCCCAGCCGATTCGCGCGATGACCTGGTCCCCGGTGAGGCCCGTGGCCTCGCGCAGTTGGCGCAGCTCATTGCCCAACCTGCGGCGACGCATGATCGGGCTGGGTCCGGCTGGAGGCACGGTGTCCTCTTTTCCGTCGACCGCCGCAGACGCGACGGTAACTGTATGAAACTCGCCCCCCACGGTCAGTATGGACGGCGCGACTGGAGTCGGACGCCCCGACGGGGGCGTGTCTCGCAGAAAAGAGGACCGCAGACGAGTGATCCCGACGACGTCGCCGTCGACCCCCGTGGCCCCCCGGCCACCCTCCGAGAGGAAACCCGATGCGCACCGTCCTGCGCCGCCCCGAGTTCCGCCTGCTGTTCGGCGGGTTGCTGGCCAGCATGGCAGCCGAGTCGATCCTGCTGCTCGCCCTCGCCATCTGGGTGAAGGACCTGACCGGCTCCGACGGGCTGGCCGGGGCGACGATCTTCGCGATCATCGCGCCGATGGTGCTCGCGCCGCTGGTCGGCTGGGCGGTGGACCGGTACCCCCGGCGGCCCTTCTTCATCGTCGCGAACCTCGCCACCGCCGCCCTGCTCACCCCGCTGTTCACCGTCTCCGAGAGCGCCGACGTCCGGATCATCTACGTGGTGGCGGCCCTGTACGGGCTGTCGTACCTGACGCTGAGCGCGCTGGTCAGCGGCCTGATCCGGCAACTGGTCCCCGTCGAGCTGCTCGCCGACGCCAACGGCGTGCTGCAGACCGTGCGCCAGGGGCTGCGGCTGATCGGGCCGCTCGCCGGGGCCGCGCTCTACGCCGCCGTCGGCGGCTGGCTGCTGACCGCGCTGGCGATGACCGGGTTCGTCGTGGCCGCCGCCGTGGTCGTCCTGCTCCGGGTGCCCGAGACGCCGGCGGCCGGCGGTGAGCTGCGGTGGTCGGCCGAGCTGGGCGCCGGGCTGCGCCACCTGGCCGGCGAGCCGGCGCTGCGTCGGGCGCTGCTCGGCTACGGCCTCGGTTCGCTGGTGATGGGCTTCACCGAGTCACTGATCTTCGCGTACGTCGACCACGGGCTGCGCCGCGACGCCGCGTTCGTCGGCGTGCTGGTCACCGTGCAGGGCATCGGCGGGCTGGTCGGTGGCCTGTTCTCCGCCGCCGTGGTACGCCGTGCGGGCGAGGTGGGCACGCTGGCCGCCGGGGTGACCCTGTTCGGCCCGGCCGCGTTGGCCCTGGCGTACCCGACCCTCTGGCTGGGCTGCGCGGCGCTACTGCTGGCCGGAGCCGCGCTTCCGCTGATCACGGTTGGGCTGAACACGCTCATCCAACGGCGTACCCCGACGGGCCTGCTCGGTCGGGTCTCGGCGGCGTCGGAGGCCCTGGTCAGCGGCCCTCAGGCGGTCTCCATCGGCACCGGCGCGCTGCTCGTCGGCGTGTTCGACTACCGGCTGCTGTTCGCGCTGGTCGGCCTGACCACCACGGCCGCCGGCGTCTTCCTGTGGCAGGGCCGCCGCCTCTCCACCCCCACCCCCACCCCCACCCCCGCCCCCGCCCCTGCCCCTGCGGTCCGCATCCCGCACCAACGCCGCCCGCCCGCGCCAGCCACCCCCGACCCCCGCCTCACTCCCTGACCCCCACCCACCCCATCCGCCCTGCAAATACACGGAAAGAGTGGCCATTCCTCCTGGAATGGCCACTCTTTCCGTGAAAGTGCACGCGCCCCACAGGGAGGGGGCGCGGTGTGATGGTCAGGTGGGTAGGGCGGCCAGGTGCTGCTTCACCTGGGTGATGGACGGGTTGGTGAGGGCACTGCCGTCGGCGAAGTGCAGCGTCGGGACGGTCTGGTTGCCACCGTTGACCTTCATCACGAACTCGGCGGCCTTCGTGTCCTGCTCGATGTCGACCACCTGGTACGCGATGCCCTCCCGGTCGAGCTGCGACCTGAGCCGGTGACAGTAGCCGCACCACGGGGTCGAGTACATCGTCAACATGATCGGGTGTCCTCCAAGGTCCGTTCCGCCCGTCCGGTCAGGCCAGGCTAACCGTTGCAACATCAGATGGAGCTGAGATGATTCCTCGCTGTGGGGGTTCACTCAGCGTCGGAACTGGTGCTCGCCGGGCTGGACCCGGAGCAGCGCGCCGCGGTGACCGCCCCCGCCGGCCCGGTCTGCGTCCTGGCCGGCGCCGGCACCGGCAAGACCCGGGCGGTCACCTCCCGCATCGCCCACCGGGCGCTGACCGGCGAGGTGTCACCTCGGCACGTGCTCGCGGTCACCTTCACCGCCCGCGCCGCCGCCGAGATGCGGGCCCGGCTCACCGCCCTCGGGGCGCAGGGCGTGCAGGCGCGCACCTTCCACGCTGCCGCGCTGCGCCAGGTGCGCTACTTCGCCCCCCGGCTACTGGCGGGCCGGGCGATGCCCGAGCTGCTGGACAGCAAGGCCCGGGTGGTCACGCTCGCCGCCGCCCGGGTCGGCCTGCGGACCGACCGGGCCGCCGCCCGGGACCTGGCCGGCGAGATCGAGTGGGCCAAGTCGTCCCTGGTCGAGCCAGGGGAGTACGTCGTCGCGGCGGCCAAGGCGCTGCGCGACACGCCACACGAGCCGGCGAGGGTGGCCGAGGTGTTTGCCGCGTACGAGAGGCTCAAGCGGTCCAACGGGGTGATCGACTTCGAGGACATGCTGCGCGCCGCCGTGTGGGGCATCGAGGAGCATCCGGACGTGGCCGAGCAGGTTCGCGGCCAGTACCGGCACTTCGTGGTCGACGAGTACCAGGACGTCAACCCCTTGCAGCAGCGGCTGCTGGAGACGTGGCTCGGCGGCCGGGACGACCTGACCGTGGTCGGCGACGCCAGCCAGACGATCTACTCGTTCACCGGGGCCACCTCGGCGTACCTGGTCGATTTCCCCCGCCGGCACCGCGGCGCCACCGTGGTCCGGTTGGTCCGGGACTACCGTTCCACCCCGCAGGTGGTCGGGCTGGCCAACGCCGTCATCTCCCAGGCCCGGGGCGCCGAGGCCCGGCTGCGGTTGGAGCTGCGTGGGCAGCGCCCGACCGGGCCCGAACCGGAGCTGCGGATCTTCACCGACGAGCCGGCCGAGGCCGCCGCCGTGGCGACCCGCTGTCGGGCGCTGGTCGACGCCGGCACCCCGGCCCGGGAGATCGCCGTGCTGTTCCGCACCAACGCCCAGTCCGAGGCGTACGAGAAGGCGCTCACCGACGCCGAGGTGCCGTACGTGGTGCAGGGCGCCGAGCGGTTCTTCGAGCGGCCCGAGGTGCGCCAGGCGATGGTGGCGCTGCGGGCCGCGACCCGCTCGATCCCCGGCGACACCCCGCTGCGTGACGCCGTGGTGGAGGGCCTGTCGGCGGTCGGCTGGGCCCCGGACGCCGCCCCGGCCGGGGGCGCGGCGCGGGAGCGGTGGGAGGCCCTGGCAGCGCTGGTCCAGCTCGCCGAGGAGTACGGGGCCAGCCCGCCGGTGCTGCCGATCGGCGAGGCCGCCGCCGTGGAGCGCCCGGTGACGCTGGCCGACTTCAACGACGAGCTGGCCCGCCGGGTCGCCCAGCAGCACGTGCCGACGGTGGAGGGGGTGACCCTGGCGTCCCTGCACTCGGCCAAGGGCCTGGAGTGGGATGCGGTCTTCCTGGTCGGACTCTCCGAGGGCACCCTGCCCACCACGTATGCCCGCACCGCCGAGCAGGTCGAGGAGGAGCGCCGCCTGCTCTACGTCGGGATCACCCGGGCCCGCGAGTGGCTCTGGCTGTCGTACGCGGTGGCCCGCTCGCCCGGTGGGCGGGCCCGGCGGCCGTCGCGGTTCCTGCCCCAGCTCGACCGCTCCGGCGGCGGGACCGAGCGGGCCGGGGCCGGCCCGGCGACCCGGCGGGTCGAGCGCCGCCGTCCCCAGATGGTCCCCTGCCGGATCTGCGGCGCGGCCCTGCTCGCCGGCCCGGACCGCAAGCTCGGCCGCTGCCCGAGCTGCCCGTCCGACATCGACCAGGGCCTGTACGAGCGGCTGCACGACTGGCGGGCGCGGGTGGCCGGGGCGCAGAAGGTCCCGGCGTACGTGGTGTTCACCGACGCCACCCTCGTCGCGTTGGCGGAACGGCGACCAGGCCGGCCCGAGGAGCTGATCGCGATCGCCGGCATCGGCCCCCGCAAACTCGGCCTGTACGGCGAGCCGGTGCTGGCCCTCGTGGAGGGTGCGGCGGTCGACGACGTCTGCTCTGAGAAAACTTTCGAAATCAAGCCGTAAATTCGTTTGCCCTCGCCCCCGGGCGAGGAATAGCCTCGGGACACACCTCGCGAGCAGCGCCATTCCGGCTGCTCAGGGGGTAGAGACCAGTCGACTTCGAGGAACGTGAGGGAGGTGTCACCAATGGAGATCTTCACCTATGAGCCCCCGGCGGGGATGCCCGCAACCGTTACTCCGCTGTCGGCTGTCCGGGTGGCCCTCGCCGCTCGACCGTCGGCTCCGCAAGCGCACCAGGTCCGGGTTCAGGCCGAGCTGAATCTGACCGTCGCGCCGCTGACCGGAGTTGAGGGGGCCAGTGGCTTCACGGGCATGGATATCGATGGCGCTAAGAAGCGCACGGATGTCCGCGGCGTTCCACCTCGAGGTAGACCGGTCTGATCCTCAGACTCCGGCTCACCTCGAGGCCGCGGAACCCGCTACTGGGATCCGCGGCCTCAGTTTTTTGCCCGCCAAAGTATGTCGGAAGTCTGATCCACGAGATCGATGTGAGAGAGAGGTGACCGGGAGATGAGTCTGGCGTTGGCCCCCGTCGACGTGAACGTCGAAATGGAGGCGAACCTGTCCTGCCGGAAGTTCGACCCTGACCTGTGGTTTTCCGACTCGCCCACCGAGCTCGAGCTGGCCAAGTCGCTCTGCGGGGACTGCCCGCTGCGCGTCGAGTGCCTCGCCGGGGCGGTGGAGCGGGCCGAGCCCTGGGGCGTCTGGGGCGGCGAGATCTTCGAGCGTGGCGCGGTCGTTCCGCGCAAGCGGCCCCGGGGCCGCCCGCGCAAGGAGGATGTCGCCCGTGACGCCGCGCTGAAGGTCGAGGCCGAGGCGCGCCTGGCGGCCAGTGGGCTGTCCTCGTCGCGCAACACCGTCCGGCTTGCTGCCTGACACACCCGATCCGCACCATCCCCGCCGGTGCCACACCGGCCACGAGAGAGTCGAGACGCATGATGCACCTGTCCATTGGAGCCGTCGAGATGCAACTACTCCACGAAGCGTTGTCCCGGGCCCGAATGCCCCGGCCTCAGGCCGGTCGTACCACCACGAGCACTGAGGCAACCCGATCCGCCCGTACCGTCGCGATCAGCAGCCGCAGCCAGTCGGCTCGCGACCTGGGCGTTCTGTAACCGAACACGACACACGCGGGGGCGTGTCGGCCGACCGGCCGACACGCCCCCGCGTCGTCGGCGGTCCGGCCCGCGGGTTCCGGCCTGTGGTTCGCGCCGCCGGTGCCGGCCGCTCGTTCGAGCGGCCGGTTCAGGCCACCGGGGCGAAGCCCGGCAGCCAGCGTTCCAGGATCGACCGGTACGGCGCCTTGGCCTCGAGTTGGCAGAGCACCCCGATCGAGCCGAGCGTCACCCGGTGGATCAGCAGGTACGACGGGGGCAGGTTGAGCTGCCGGCTGAGCTGGTACGCCGGTGAGCGGGGGCTGGCCAGCCGGGTCGCCTCGGCCCGCAGCCAGGCCCGGGTGAACCGGAACTCCTCCTCCGCGACCGGGGTCAGCATGGGCCGGATGAAGTCCAGTACGGCTTGGGCGTCGATCGGCTCGGTGGGGCTGACGAAGCCCTCCTCGCGCAGCCCTTCGACCACGCCGGCGGCCTCGCCGCGTAGGGCCAGCCCGGCGAGCCGGCCGATCGGCTCGGGCGTGCCCTCCGGCATCCGGGCCACCGCCCCGAAGTCGATCACGCCGAGCCGGCCGTCCGGCAGCAGCCGGAAGTTGCCCGGGTGCGGGTCGGCGTGCAGCAGGCCGGCCCGGGCCGGCGCGGACAGGTGCAGGATGGCCATCAGCCGGCCGGCCTCGTCGCGCTGCTCCTCCGTGCCCGCTCGGATGATCTCGGCCAGCGGGGTGCCCTCGATCCACTCGGTGACCAGAACCCGAGGGGTGGCCGCGAGCACCGCCGGGATGAAGATCTCCCTGTCGTCCGTGTACGCGGCGGCGAAGGCGCGCTGTGACTCGGCCTCCAGCTCGTAGTCCAGTTCCTCGGTGATCCGCTCGCGCAGCTCGACCAGCAGCGGCTTGACGTCCAGCCCCGGCTGGATCGCCCGGAACATCCCGCCGAGGCGGGAGAGCTGCTTGAGATCGGTGAGCAGCGCGTCGCCGGCCCCCGGGTACTGGATCTTGACGGCCGCGTCGCGGGACGCTCCACCGTCCGGGTCCCGCCACACGGCCCGGTGCACCTGCCCGATGCTGGCCGCGGCGGCCGGGGTGTCGTCGAACCTGTCGAAGTGCTCCCGCCAGGCCGGGCCGAGCTGCTCGGCGAGCACCTTGTGCACGGTGGCCGCGGGCAGCGGCGGCGCCGCCTCCTGGAGCTTGGTGAGGGCCTGCCGGTAGGGGGCGGCGACCTCCTCGGGCAGGGCCGCCTCGAACACCGACAGCGCCTGGCCGAACTTCATCGCCCCGCCCTTGAGCTGCCCGAGGACGCTGAACAGCTGCTCGGCCGTGCGTTGCTGGATCTCGGCGGAGATCACCTCGGAGGCCAGCCCGGTGACGCGCTTACCCATGCCGAGGACGGTCCGGCCGGCGAAGCCGAGCGGCAGAGCGGCGAGCTTGGCGGTCCGGGACACGGCCCGGCGCGGGATGTCGGTCACTCGGCCATTGTTACCGACTCGGCGGCCTCGCGGCTGCTCCGTGGCCGGGCCGGGTCGCCCGACCCCCCGGATCGGTGGCCGCCGTGCCCTGCCGGTCGGCCCGCAATGCCCTGCCCGTCGGCCCGCCCGGCCTTCGATCCAGGGTTCCTGCCCGGCGGTCCCTGCCCGGCGGTCGTGCCGGACCGACGGCCGGTCCCCCCGACCTCGCCCGTCGACCCCCGGGGGGAGCCGTCGCGGCCTGTCAGCGGCCCCGTCCGGCACAGCGGCAGGACGGGTGGGGCGGCCAGGTGCGCCGGCGCAGCCGGCCGGGGCTGGTCACCTCCACGGCGCAGCCCAGGGTCTCCGGCGTGCCGCCGTCGAGGTGGGCCAGCGCCTCGGCGACGGCGTACCCGACTGCGGAGAGCAGGGTGGCCGTGCCGCAGGACTGGTCCGAGGCATCGGCGGCGAGCTGGGCCGCGAGCGCCGGCCAGCCCGGGTCCCGCTCGGTGCGGTACAGGTCGACGCAGCGCAGGCAGGGCCCGACGGGCGGACGGACGAGCGGGCCGATCGTCGGCACCCCCTCGCGCAGGGTGAGCAGCAGGTGCGGCTGGCGACGCTGGGCGAACCCGGCCGCGAGCAGGGCTGCCGGCCGGTCGATGCCGAGCTGGAGCACGAGGTCGGGCCGGTTACGGGGCAGCGGCCAGGTGGCGGTGCCGGGGGCGGCCCGGTCCACCGCGGCGCGTACCGCAGGGGCGAGCGGGTGCCCCAGGTCGGTGGCGGCCAGCCCGGTGCCGACCAGGTCGGCGGGGCGCACCGACCCGGAGAGGTTCGCGTGTACGTGTCCCACCCCGGCCTGGGCGAGCGCGACGGCGACGGGGGCGCCGAGCCGGCCACCGCCGGTCACCAGCACCCGCGCGGCCCGGCGTCGCCGCAGCACCTGGGCCGGCGTGCCGGGCAGGTCGGGCGCGGCCAGGGCCAGCGCCCCGGCCTCCGCGGCGAGGCGGTGCCGCGCCGGGCCGGCGAGGTCGCGGGGGAGCAGCGTGTGCGCTGGTACGACGAGCCCGGCGTCGCGCAGCGCGTCGAGCAGCCCGCGCGCCTCGTCCTGGCGCACGTCGACGCCGGCGGCGTCCGCCAGGACGAGCCGTTCGCTGCGGGAGCCGTCGAGCAGGTCGAGCAACCGAACGGCGCGGGGGTTGGCCACCTCGACGAGGACGGCGCGGCTCGACCCCAGCCCGAGCTGGAGGGTGTGCCGGTCCCGCCACAGGCGGGTCAGGCCGGGAAGCAGAACGGGCCGGGGCAGCGCGGGACGGCTCATGACGACGAATCGTTACCGAGTCCCTGCTGTCCGTCGATCGTTGTCCACAGGTGCGCATCGCCCTGCCCGGGGTTGTCCACAGAAAAGGCCGGGTTATCCACAACCGGTCGGTAACCGTGTCGGCCAGCCGACACCCGGGCGGGCGCCGAAACGGTACGGGGGAGGGCGGCCGCAGCCGCCCTCCCCCGTGCCGGACCCGTACAGGTCAGACCTTCGCCTTGCCCAGGATGCGGTTCACTGTTGTGCCGCATACCGGACACTTGCCCTTGGCCATGTTCATCCCGGTCTTCGAGACCTCGACGTGCCCCTCGAAGTCCCGCTTCTCCTTGCACTTGACGCAGTAACCGTTGTAGGTCTGGGCCTTGTCGGCCACGGGTGCCCTCCTCGTCTCGTCCGCCGGTCGATCTGGCTCCGGCGGTTGCCCGGCGGCGGGCCACGCGGGGCGCCGACGCTGGGTCTTTCTCCGCGGCCACCCTCGTGACCGCTGGTCCGCGGACCCTACCCAGGTGCGGGCGGTTCCATGTCAGCTGTGCTTCGACACTGTGAGCAAGTCGACGTCGAGAGTGTGCATGCCGAATAAGGTCGGATAAGTCAGTTTGGCGGGGACACGCCGGGTGAAAGCACCCAGATGCCCCACGGGGCGGCCCTGGGGAGGCGGTCGGGACGGTGATCACCTACGGTGGGGATCGAGCCCTCGGGCAGCCCGACACGGTCCTCTGGACCGTGACGGAGCGTCTTCGTGACAGTCTGCAAGGTTTTTTTTCGGGACTTCTGACCACCAACCATGACTTTTCAGGCGCGTGTCGTGGTGTTGACTCTTGCGGACCCCTGGTCAGTACCCATTAGCTTTCCTTCGTGACAGCAAAACGAGGCTGCGCGGCCCACTGATGGCAGGGGTGCGGAAGCCGGTCGTCGAAGTACGGCGCAGCCAGCGCCGGCGACGCACAGTGTCCGCCTACCGCGATGGTGAACGAGTCGTGGTGCTCATCCCCGACCAGTTCTCCCGGGCCGAGGAGACCGAGTGGGTCGACCGGATGCTGGCCCGGCTGGAGGCCCGGGAAGGGCGCCTCGCCCGCTCCGACGACGAGCTCTTCGGCCGCGCCACCCGGTTGCGCAGCCTCTACCTCGCCGAGTACGGCGACCGGGCGGTGCCGTCGAGCGTCCGCTGGGTGACCAACCAGAACGGCCGCTGGGGCTCCTGCACCCCGGCCGACCGGACCATCCGCCTCTCGCACCGGATCCAGGACATGCCCGACTGGGTGATCGACTACGTCCTGCTGCACGAGTTGGCCCACCTCATCGTGCCCAGCCACAACGCCCGGTTCTGGGCGCTGGTCGGGCGCTGTCCCAAGGCCGAGCGGGCCCGTGGGTACCTGGAGGGCGTCGCCGCCGCCTCCGGCGGCCCGCTGACGGACTGACCGCGTCGGTTAGCCACGGCCCGGCACCGGGCGCGCGGTGGTGTGGCCGACGGCCTAGGGTCGGGGCGTGGCCCGACGTGTGGTGGTGGCGTTGCTCGGACCGGTGGCGTGGGCGCCGCCGGGGATCGACCCGGTGGCTTGGCGGGCCGCGCTAGCCGAGGACGTGGTGGACCTGCTCGCCACGCTCCAGGAGGTGGAGACGGCGATCGCGGCCACCCCGCAGGACAGGTCGCTGGCCGAGGCCATCGTCTGGCCGGGGATGGCCGTGTACGAGGTGCCCGAGGCCACCGTCACCGCCGTCCTGGCCGCGCTGACCGGCTACGACCAGGCGGCCGTCGTCGCCGCCGACGCCCCGGACCTGCCCGGCCTGACCGTCGGCAAGCTGCTCCGCCCGCTGACCACCCGGTCGGTGGCGGTGGCCCCCGCCGAGGGGGCCGGCCCCGGCCTGCTCGGCGTCGCGTCCAGGCTGCCCGTGCCGGGATGGATGCCGGAGGTCGACCTGGACACCGCGCTCCCGGCGGACGTGCGGCGGGTCGCCCCGCAACCCGGGGACGTGGCTGTCACCGCCGCCTGGCGGCGGCTGCGCGGCCCAGCCGACCTGGCCACCCTCGACCCCGCCGTCGAGGGCTGGGAGACGACCCGCGCCCTGCTCTCCGGCCGCCGCTGACGGACGGGGGCCGCCGACGCGGCGCGTCGGCGGCCCCCGGGCGTGCTCGGGAGAACGTGGGTCAGGACTCCTCGGCGTCGTCCCCGGTGCCCTCGGGGCGCGGACGGGGGGAGCCCGGGGCCTGCTCCTCCGGGCCGCCCGGCGCGCTGAAGTCGAAGTTGGCCAGCTCGTCGTCGAGGTCGAGCCGGGCTGTGGCGAACGCCGCCGGGTCGGCGAAGTCGTCGTCGGAGGGCAGCAGGTCCGGGTGGCCCCAGACGGCGTCCCGGCCGGAGATGCCCCGGTGCTCGGTCAGCGCCGCCCACAGGGCCGCCGCCTCGCGAAGCCGGCGCGGGCGTAGTTCCAGCCCGACCAGCGCCGCGAACGTCTGCTCGGCCGGCCCGCCGGCCGCCCGCCGCCGCCGGAACGCCTCGCCGAGGCGGACGACGTTGGGCAGCCGCTCGCCGGCGGCGTTGTCGACCACGTGGCAGACCCAGCCCTCCACCAGTGCGAGCGCGGTCTCCAGCCGCGCCAGCGACGCCTTCTGCGCCGGAGTGTCCTCCGGGGTGAAGATGCCCTCCAGGGCGATCGCCTGCATGGACTCCGGGTCGGTCGGGTCGACCCGCCCCATGGCCTCCTCGATCGCCTCCCGGTTGACCCGGATGCCCGACGCGTACGTCTCGACGGCGTTGAACACGTGCCCGCGCAGCCACGGCACGTGCTCGAAGAGCCGCTGGTGGGCCGCCTCGCGCAGGGCGACGTAGAGGCGCACCTCGTCCTCGGGCAGCTCCAGGCCCTGTCCGTACGCCCGGATGTTGGCCGGGATCAGCGCGGCGGTGCCGGCCGGGCCGAGCGGGAGCCCGATGTCGCCGGCGGAGAGCACCTCCGCGGCGAGCGAGCCGAGGGCCTGCCCGAGCTGCCCGCCGAACAGCGCGCCGCCGAGGGTGGCCATCATCGACTGCATCGGGCCGAGCTGGGCCCGCGCCTCCGGCGGCACCAGGTCACCCATCGCGCCGACCATCCGGCTGGCCACCGGGTCGCAGAGCTTGCGCCAGACGTCCAGGGTCTTGTAGATCCACTCGTTGCGGTTCCACGCCAGCGAGGTGCGGATGCCCGTCGGCCAGGCGGTGACCGGCTCAAGCCAGAGGTCGGCGAGGCGTAGCGCCTCCTCGACCGAGTGCCGCTCGTGCGGCGAGACCGCCGGGTCGCCCGCTGCGGCGAGCTGGCTGGCGGCCACCTGCCGGGCCAGGTCCCAGTTGACCGGCCCGCTGCCCGGCGCGGAGAGCAGGTGCTGCAGCTGCGACATGAACTGCTGCATCTGCGCGGGATCGTTGGGATCTGGTGGTTGCCCACCCGGAAGCGCGAAACCGAACGGAATATCAGGCACGACGTCTACGGTACGCGGGCTGCGCCCCAGGTAGCCGCCACCGGCGTTGCGCTGAGGGCGAAGTCGTCGTCACCGTCCGGGGCCTCGCCGGACCGGTCGGTACGCTCTGCGCCATGAGACGTCGCGGCGTGACCGTCCTCCTGGGTGCCCTGCTGACCACCCTGCTGAGCTTCGGTGTGCTCAACGCGCCCATCCCGTACGTGGTGCTCGGCCCCGGGCCGACGGTGAACACGCTGGGCACCGCGGACGGCAAGGAGGTCATCCAGGTGTCCGGGCGGGCGACGTCCACCTCCGCCGGCCAGCTCCGGCTGACCACGGTCGGCGTGCAGCCCACCGTCCGGCTGCGCTCGGCGCTGTCCGGCTGGTTCTCCTCCGACGAGGCGGTGGTGCCGCGCGAGCTGGTCTACCCGCCGGGGGAGAGCCAGCAGGAGGTGGAGCAGCGCAACGAGGAGGACTTCCGCAACTCCCAGACCAGCGCCGAGACGGCGGCCCTGCGAAAGCTGGGGTACCCGGTCCGGGTGCAGGTGAAGACCGTGACGGCGGGCGGCCCGTCGGCCGGGGCGCTGCGGGTCGGCGACGTCGTCACCTCGGTCGACGGCACGCCGGTGACCAGCGCCGGCCGGCTCACCGAGCTGATCCGGGCCAAGCCGGCGGGCACCGCGCTGACCATCGGCTACACCCGCGACGGCGCTGCCGCCACGGCGCAGGTCACCAGCCGGGAGCAGGACGGTCGGCCGCGTATCGGGGTCGAGATCGACCAGCAGCAGCCGCACCCGTTCACCCTCTCCATCGACCTGAACGACATCGGCGGCCCGAGCGCCGGCCTGATGTTCGCCCTGGGGATCGTGGACAAGCTGGAGCCGGCCGACCTGACCGGCGGGAAGATCATCGCCGGCACCGGCACGATCGACGACGAGGGGCGGGTCGGCCCGATCGGCGGGATTGCCCAGAAGTTGGTCGGCGCGAAGCAGGCCGGGGCCAAGGTGTTCCTGGTGCCGGAGGCCAACTGCGCCGAGGCGGTCCGCAACCCGCAGCCCGGCCTTCCGCTGCTCAAGGTGGGCACGATCGACGACGCGCTGACGGCCCTGGCGGCGCTGCGCGAGGGCGGTGAGCCGACCCGCTGCTGACCGACCGGCCGCTGCCGGCGTGACCGTGGGCCGTCGCTTTCAGGAACACCCCGTACGCTGGGTGCCTGGTCGGAGCCGATCACATCGAGCGTGCGGAGCCAAGAGTGGTCATGCGTAGCAGCCCCCTGCCGAGGATGAGCCGACGCGGACGCGTCACGATCGGGGTGCTGATCGGGGTGTTCGTGCTCTTCACCCTGCTGGGCTGGGGGGTGCAGGCCTGGACCGACTGGCTCTGGTTCGACGAGGTCCGCTACACCAAGGTGTTCACCGGGGTGCTCACCACCCGGGTGCTGCTCTTCCTCGTCGTCGGCCTCGCCATGGCGGTGATCGTCGGCGGCAACCTGTGGCTGGCCCACCGGCTGCGGCCCCGGCTGCGCCCGCACTCGCTGGAGCAGGCCACCCTGGAGCGGTACCGGATGGTGCTCGGCCCGCGGCTCGGCCTGTGGATCAGCCTGGTCGCCGTGGTGGTCGGGCTCTTCGCCGGGCTCTCGGCGCAGAGCCGGTGGAACCAGTGGCTGCTGTTCCGCAACGGTGGCGACTTCGGCGTCAAGGACCCCGAGTTCGGCATCGACATCGGCTTCTACGTCTTCCAGTTGCCGTTCTGGCGCTACCTGCTCGGCATCGGCTTCACCGCCGTCGTGCTCGCCCTGCTCGGCGCGCTGGCCGTGCACTACATCTTCGGCGGCGTGCGGCTGCAGGGCGTCGGGGATCGGATGACCAACGCCGCGCGGGCCCACCTGAGCACGCTCGTGGCCGTCTTCGTCCTGCTCAAGGCCGTCGCGTACGTGCTGGACCGGCGCTCCATGCTGCTGGACTACAACGAGGGTGCGAAGCTCTACGGCGCCGGGTACGCCGACATCAACGCCCTGCTGCCGGCCAAGGAGATCCTCGCCTACATCTCGGTCGTGGTGGCCATCGCGATCATCGTGTTCTCCAACGCGGTGATGCGGAACCTGGTCTGGCCGGGCATCTCGCTGGCTCTGCTCGGCGTCTCCGCGGTCGCCATCGGCGGCATCTACCCCTGGGCGGTGCAGACCTTCGAGGTCAAGCCGAGCGCCAAGGACAAGGAGGCCCGGTACATCGAGCGCGCCATCGGGGCCACCCGGTCGTCGTTCGGGCTGGCCGACACGAAGACCTCGCCGTACGCGGCGAGCAACCTCGCTCCACCGGGGAGCCTGGCCACCGACACCTCCGTGGTGCCGAACGTGCGGCTGCTCGACCCGCAGCTCGTCTCCGAGACGTACACCCAGCTCCAGCAGGTCCGGGGCTTCTACGACTTCGGCCCCAAGCTGGACATCGACCGGTACGCCGTGTCCGGCAAGACCTCCGACTACGTGGTCGGGGTCCGGGAGGTCAACTACAACGAGCTGACCGACCAGCAGAACACCTGGATCAACCGGCACACCGTCTACACCCACGGCTACGGCCTGGTCGCCGCGCCGGCCAACCAGGTGGTCTGCGGCGGTCAGCCGTACTTCGTCTCGGGCTTCCTCGGCGAGAAGACCCAGGAGGCGTGCTCCTCGCAGGTCGAGCAGATCCCGGCCAGCCAGCCGCGCATCTACTACGGCGAGCGGATGGGCCCGGACGACTACGCGATCGTCGGGCAGGCGAACCCGGAGCGGAACGCGGAGTTCGACCGGCCGACCCAGACCGGCGGCGAGCAGTACTACACCTACACCGGTGAGGGTGGCGTCGAGATCGGCTCGTTCACCCGCCGGCTGCTGTACGCGATCAAGCAGCAGGAGTCGAACTTCCTGCTCTCCGAGGCGGTCAACGACAACTCGAAGCTGCTCTACGTGCGCAACCCCCGGGACCGGGTGGAGAAGGTCGCGCCGTTCCTCACCGTCGACGGCGACCCGTACCCGGCGGTGGTCGGTGGCCGGGTGCAGTGGATCGTCGACGGCTACACGACGGCCGCGACCTACCCGTACGCCGAGCGGGTGAACCTCCAGGCCGAGACGACCGACGAGCTGACCGGACGGGGCACGTTCCAGCTCGCCCGGGAGAACGTCAACTACATCCGCAACTCGGTCAAGGCCACGGTCGACGCGTACGACGGCACGGTCCGGCTGTACGAGTTCGACCAGACGGACCCGGTGCTGAAGGCGTGGAACAAGGCGTTCGGCGGGGACCTGGTGCTGCCCAACGACAAGATCCCGGCCGAGCTGCGGGAGCACCTCCGCTACCCGGCCGACCTGTTCAAGGTGCAGCGCAACCTGCTGACCAAGTTCCACGTCACCGCCCCGGGCGACTTCTACTCGGCGCAGGACTTCTGGCAGGTGCCGAACGTGCCGGACAACCCGGACGGCGGGCAGAAGCAGCCGCCGTTCTACCTGTGGACCCAGTTCCCCGGCCAGGACGCGCCGCGCTTCCAGCTCACCTCGGCGGTCACCCCGAACGGCCGGCAGAACCTCGCCGCGCTGATCTCCGGCTCGTACGTGGACGGCAAGCCGCAGCTGGAGGTGCTGGAGCTGCCGGACCAGACCCGGATCTCCGGCCCGGTGCAGGTGCACCAGCAGATGACAAACAACGCCAACATCCGGCAGCAGCTCAACCTGCTCTCCTCGAACCAGGCCCAGGTGCAGTACGGCAACCTGCTCTCGCTGCCGTTCGGCAACGGGATGCTCTACGTCGAGCCGGTGTACGTGAAGAGCAACCAGCAGGACGCGTACCCGCTGCTGCAGAAGGTGCTGCTGTCGTACGGCGACGGCGGTTCGTACGTGGTGCTGGCCAACAACATCACCGACGGCATCAAGCAGCTCGTCGAGCAGGGCAAGGAGGCCGCCCAGGGTGGCACCCCGCCGTCCGGAGGCACGCCGCCGCCCGGCGGCGGGACCAATGCGCCGCCGCTGACGGGCGAGCTGGCCGAGGCCGCGGGCAAGGTGCAGGCGGCCATCGTCGAGGTCAAGGCCGCGCAGACGTCCGGTGACTTCGAGCGGTACGGCCGGGCGCTCAAGGCCCTGGACGACGCGATGACGGCGTTCCAGCAGGCGCAGCGGGCGGCCTCGCCGGCCTCGCCGACGCCGGGTGCCTCGCCGAGTGGCAGTCCCGCCCCGTCGCCCTCGGCGGGCGGCTGACCTGCGCAGAGCCGCCCGGGTGGGGCCGTTTTGCGGTCCGCCCGGGCGGTGCGCTAGTCTTTACAAGTCGACGCGGGGTGGAGCAGCTCGGTAGCTCGCTGGGCTCATAACCCAGAGGTCGCAGGTTCAAATCCTGTCCCCGCTACAAATGAAAGTGCAAGGCAAAGCCCGGCCCCCAGATTGTGGGGGCCGGGCTTTTGATCTCCTTCCGGGCATGGTCCGGGCAGACGGAACATGGTCTGTGGGTAGATCGGTGTCTGGTAGCAGCGGGCTCAATGCCCGCCGCGTCACCGGGTCAGGCCGTGGGTGCGACGGTGACGAGGAGCTTGCCGCGTACGTGCGTGTGCACCAGGTCGGCGTACGCGCAGGGCGCCTGTGTCAGGGCGTACCGCCGGCTGATGGTGGAGGTCAGCGTCCCGTCGAGAGCGTATGCGGCGAGCCGGTCCAGGTCGCCGGGGCGGGCAGTGCTGTAGGCCGTCTTCACGGTCAGATCGGCACCGTCGAACGCCGACGGGTCGGGGCTCGGGAAGGCCGCGTTGAGCAGGTGGCCTCCGGGTCGGAGCACGCGGCTCGCCTCGATCAGTGCGGGCCCTGGGAGCGCGAGGTTGATCAGGGTGTCGACGCCACGGGGATGGCGCCGCAGTGTCTCGGTGATGGTGTCGACGCTGCGGTAATCGATCACGTCGGCGGCGCCCAGGTCGCGCACGTACTGCTCATCGTCGGGAATTGCCGTGGCGATCACCTCTAGTCCTGCGGCTACGAGCAGCGGGACCACCACGCCACCGACCCCGCCCGCCGCGCCCGTGACCAGTGCCCTGCCGCCGCCCGTGAGCGGGGTCTGCCCGTCGGCCGGGTCGAAGCCGCCGGCGCGTAGCAGCGACAGCGCGGTCAGCCCGGCGATCGGCAGGGTGGCGGCCTGCTCCGCGTCGAGCTTCTCCGGGCGTCGGGCGATGGCCGGCGTGTCCGCCGCGAACACCGCGTACTCCGCCATGGTGCCGGTGGTCAGGGACGGCGGAGTGGACAGCATCGTGGCCATCTCTCCCGTCGCACGCGGCAGCCCGACCCCGAACACCTCCTCGCCAACCGCGAACCGGGCAACGTCCGGACCGACCTCGGTGACCGTGCCGGCGAAATCGCTGCCGAGCACGTACGGGAACTCCAGTGGGGTCAGGCGGTGCAGCACTCCGCTGAGGGTCCGCAGATCGGCGGGGTTGAGCCCGGCCGCGCGTATCCGTACCTGGAACTGACCGGGTCCCGGCCGGGGAACGGGAATCTCCTCGACCGCCAGCACCTCGGGGCCGCCGTATTCCCGGGCAACCACTGCCTTCATCGCCAGCCTCCATGCATCCAGCAACCTGACCGCAGGGTCATATTGTCTCGACCGTAGCAGAGAAGGTGACCGCATGGTCAAGTTGAGTTAGGCTGGGTAGGTGCCCCGCGCCGATGCCACTCGCAACCGACAGTCATTGCTGGACGCCGCCTCGGCGGAACTCGCCGCGCACGGCCTGGAGGTTTCCATCGCCCGGATCGCGGCCCGGGCCGGCGTGGCGAAGGGAACGGTCTTCAACCACTTCCCCACGAAGGAAGACCTGGTCGCGGAGATCTTCGGCGACCGCGTCGCCGGTCTGGTTGCGCTCGGGGAGCAGCTACGGGAAGAAGTCGACCCGGAGTCCGCGCTACTGCGGTTCATGACCGCCGGCATCGAGTTGCAGGCCAACGATCGCTCGTTCTGCGAGGCAGCCACCGCGATCTCACGGGCCGACCCCAGGGTGCGCGCCGCGAGCGAGCGCCTGGCGCAGATTGCCGAGGCGTTGACCGGGCGGGCCCGCGATGCCGGCGTGATCCGAGCGGACGTCACCGGCCACGACATCGTGCTGCTCTTCAACGCCGCCGTCCAGGCTGCGGCACCACTCGGCGACACGGTGCCCGGCCTGTGGCGGCGCTACCTGTATCTGATCTTCGACGGGCTGCGCCCGGAGTGCGCGCGCGAGATTCCGGTCGCTGCCCCCACGACCGGCGACTTCACCGCCGCCGCCCGCAACGCCTCCGGCCTGTCCCAGCCCAAGGCTCGGAGCAGGGCTGACCATGCTTCGCCTCAGCGGCAGGGCGCCGTCTGACGACCCAACTCGGGGGGCCGGCTGATCTCCGTTCCGGGGATGCGCTAGTCTCTAGAAGTCGACGCGGGGTGGAGCAGCTCGGTAGCTCGCTGGGCTCATAACCCAGAGGTCGCAGGTTCAAATCCTGTCCCCGCTACGAACCGAAATGGCCCGGAGGAAACTCCGGGCCATTTCGCATGTCCCGTCCGCGCTGACCGTGGCCGGGCTCGGCGTGCCGCCCCTGTCCAGGTCTTCGGTTTCATGTCCCCGACCGGGCTTTCCTCGCCACGGTGGGCGGTCCGCCCGGAGCGCGTCGGTGAAATCCCATCCGTCCCGGGTGCCGCTGTTGCGCCGCTCGGCGAGGATGAGGGGCATGTCTTCGTTGAACAAGTGGTGGGGCCGGCTGAGCACGGTCCTCGGTGCGGTCGTGTTGTCGGTCTTCGTCCCGGTCGCGGCCTGGGCGTCCACCGGTCCCGGCGAGCTGGTGGTCGAGGCCGCCAAGCGGCGCCGGGGCGGCGGCTTCGGCTTCCTGGGGCTGCTCTGCTGCCTCGTCGTCGTCGGCGGGATCGTCCTACTGGTGCTGATGCTGATGCGCAACCGGCGTAACCGGCCGCCGCGCTGACCGGTCCGCGCTGACCGGGTGGGGTCGACCCGCCGCGCCCGAGGGCGGCGGGTCGGGTCACTCGGCCAGCGCGGCGTTGGCCCGGGCGATGAACCGGGACGTCGCCGGGCGGATGCCGGACCGGCCGGAGAGGACCCCCTCGGCCGTGGCGACGAGCAGGGCCCGCACCCGGGCGTGCCCCTTCGGGGGTGGGCTGGGCGCGGGGCCGAGGGCGTCGGCGAGGGCCTCGGCGAGGGCGGCGGCCCGCTGCTGTCCGGCGTCGGTGACGCTCTCCTTGACGTACCGGCGGTTGGCGAGGTTCGGGTTGACCCCCCGCTCCTGGCCCAGGGCCACGCCCGCCTCCATGTTCGTGGTGAGAAAGTTGATCACTTCCGCCACCACGTCGGGTCGACGCGTGCCACGGAACGCCGCCCAGTACATCGACGCCCGCGCCCAATGCGCGCCCGGCGGGCCGGGGAACGCGGCAAGTGCCAGCTCGTCGTCGGTGTAGCGCTGAAGCTCGGGGAGCTGGTGGGCCCACGCGAACGAGGCGGCCGTGTGCCCGGTCACCACCAGCTGGCGGTTCGGCTCGCCGCTGTCGGCCTGGTCGACCAGGGCGGCGCTCGGGGTGGCCCGACGGGTCCGGGCGGTCTGCCACAGCTCGAACCAGTCGACCAGGTCGGCCGCGGTGAAGCCGAGCTGCCGGCCCTGGTACAGCTCGCCGCCCCGGGACCGCAGCCAGAGCCAGAGCGCCCGGTGGTCCCCGGACGGGTCCATCGTGCCGGCCACCCGGCCGTCGGCGGCCCGGGTGACCCGCGCAGCCCAGTCGACGTACTCCTGCCAGGACATCCCGGTGCGGGGCTCCGGGACCTTCAGCCGGCGCAGCAGGGCGCGGTTGTAGACCACGGCGGCGGTGGTCTGGGCCGCCGCCACGCCCACGGTGCGGCCGTCGACCTCGCCGTAGCGGACCAGGCCCGGGGAAAGCCCGCGCAGGTCGAGCCGGTTGTCGGCGACGTACCCGCCGAGGTCGAGCAGGATGCCCCGCCGGGCGTACTCGGTGAGGACGGTGTCGTCGACCTGGATCAGGTCGGGCACGTTTCCGCCGGCCGCCTGGGTGGCCAGCCGGTCGTAGTAGCCGTCGAGGCCCTGCCAGGTGACCCGGAAGCTGACCCGGGGGTTGCGCGCGGAGTAGAGCCGCAGCGCCTTCTCGGTCAGCTCGGCCCGCTTCGTGCTGCCGTACCAGAAGACGGAGAGCTCGATCAGCCCGTCGTCGACGGGCGTCTCCTCCGCGTCGCCGCACCCGGTCAGGCCGGTCGCCGCGAGCGGCGCCCCGAACAGCGCCCCCAGCAGTCGCCGGCGGCCCGGGTCGGCGCCGACGTGGGGGAGCGGGGGGCGGGCGGTGGGCACGGGGCTTCTCCTGGTCGTCCGGCGGGCGGTCGGACCATTTACACAGCCGGCGCGGGCGGGTGTCAACGGCCGTCCGGCCGGGATCGGGCCGAGGCGACCCGGAGATCGACCGGCCTCGCCGGGCGGCTCGTCGGTCCGTTCCTCCCGGCGTCCCGATCCGGGCGCCGGCCGGCCGCGGCCGGTGGACCCTCCCGGGTGGCCGGCCCGGGCGTTTCGGGGGCCGTGGTGTACTAGGCCGCGTGGAACTTCTGCACTCGGGCAAGGTCCGGGACGTCTACGCCGACGGCGACGACCTGATCCTGGTCGCCTCGGACCGGATCTCGATCTACGACGTGGTGCTGCCGACCCCCGTACCGGACAAGGGCCGGTTGCTGACCGCGCTGTCGCTGTGGTGGTTCGAGCAGCTCGCCGACCTGGTGCCGAACCACGTCGTCTCCGCCACCGACGTGCCGGCGGAGTTCGCCGGCCGGGCGATCCGCTGCCGGCGGTTGGAGATGGTCCCGGTCGAGTGCGTCGCCCGGGGGTACCTCACCGGCGGCGGCCTCACCGAGTACGAGCGCACCGGCGCGGTCTCCGGCGTCGAGCTGCCCCGCGGGCTGGTCGAGGCGTCGATCCTGCCCGAGCCGATCTTCACCCCTTCGACGAAGGCGCCCAAGGGCGAGCACGACGAGCCGATCACCTACCAGCAGGTGGCGGACAAGGTCGGCGCGGAGACCGCCGGGCGGCTGCGGCAGATCACCATCGACGTCTACTGCCGTGGTGCCGAGCTCGCCGCCGAGCGGGGCATCCTGGTCGCCGACACCAAGATCGAGCTGGGCTGGGCGGCGGACGGCACGCTGGTTCTCGGCGACGAGGTGCTCACCTCCGACTCGTCCCGGTTCTGGCCGGCCGAGTCCTACCAGCCGGGCCGGGCGCAGTTCTCCTACGACAAGCAGTACGTCCGGGACTGGGCGACCGGCGGCGGCTGGGACAGGCAGCCGCCGGCCCCCGAGGTGCCCGCCGAGGTGATCGAGGCGACCCGGGCCCGCTACGTCGAGGTCTACGAGAAGCTCACCGGCGACACCTGGGCCTGAACGCGACCCGTAACCGCGTTCCGCCGCTCCTGCTCGATCAGTCTTCCCAGTCGAGGGTGCGCTGTACGGCCTTGCGCCACTGGCGCAGCTCCCGCTCGCGGTGCTCCGCATCCATGGCGGAGGTCCACTGGGCGTCGGAGCGCCACTGGGCGCGCAGGGTGGCCAGGTCCGGCCAGAATCCGACGGCGAGCCCGGCCGCGTACGCGGCGCCGAGGCAGGTGGTCTCGGTGATCCGGGAGCGGACCACCGGCACGTCCAGCACGTCGGCGAGGAACTGCATCAGCAGGCCGTTCGCGGTCATGCCGCCGTCCACCCGCAGCCGGCGCAGCGCCACGTCCGAGTCGGCGTTCATCGCGTCGACCACCTCGCGGGTCTGCCAGGCGGACGCCTCCAGCGCCGCCCGGGCCAGGTGCCCCTTGGTGATGTAGCCGGTCAGCCCGGCGATCACCCCGCGCGCGTCGCTGCGCCAGTGCGGGGCGAACAGCCCGGAGAACGCCGGCACCACGTAGCAGCCGCCGTTGTCGTCGACCGTGCGGGCCAGGTCCTCCACCTCCGGGGCGGAGGAGATCAGCCCGAGGTTGTCCCGCAGCCACTGCACCAGCGAGCCGGTGACCGCGATCGCCCCCTCCAGGGCGTACGCGGCCGGCTGGCCGTCGATCCGGTACGCCACCGTGGTCAGCAGGCCGTGCGTCGAGGTGACCGGGCTGGCCCCGGTGTTCAGCAGCAGGAAGCTGCCGGTGCCGTAGGTGCACTTCGCCTCGCCCGGCTGGAAGCAGGTCTGCCCGAACAGGGCGGCCTGCTGGTCGCCGAGGGCGCTGGCCACCGGCACCCCGGCGAGCAGCCCGTCGGCGGTGCCGTACACCTCGGCCGAGGAGCGGATCTCCGGCAGCATCGCCGCCGGCACGCCGAGCGCGTCGAGCAGCTCCGGGTCCCAGTCGAGGGTCTCCAGGTCCATCAGCATGGTCCGGCTCGCATTGGTCACGTCGGTGACGTGCCGGCCGGTCAGCTTCCAGATCAGCCAGCTGTCCATGGTGCCGAACAGCACCTCGCCCCGCTCGGCGCGCTCGCGCAGCCCGTCGACGTGGTCGAGCAGCCAGCGCAGCTTCGGGCCGGCGAAGTAGGTGGCCAGGGTGAGCCCGGTGCGGGCGCGCAGCCGCTCCTCGCCGTACGCGTCGGCCAGCGCGCGCAGCTGCGGCCCGGTGCGGGTGTCCTGCCAGACCACGGCGTGCGCGACCGGACGGCCGGTGGCCCGGTCCCAGACCACGGTGGTCTCCCGCTGGTTGGTGATGCCGACCGCCGCCAGCCCTTCCGGGCCGGTGCCGGCGGCGTCCAGCGCCTCCCGCACCACGAGCTGGACGTTGTCCCAGATCTCCTCGGCGTCGTGCTCGACCCAACCGGGCCGGGGGAAGATCTGCCGGTGCTCGCGCTGGGCCACGGCGACGATCTCCCCGGCCCGGTCGAACACGATGCACCGCGAGGAGGTGGTGCCCTGGTCGATGGCGGCGACGTACTCTCCGGTCACGGCAGCACCGTACCCGGCCGGCCCCGCGTCCGTCGTCCGCCGACGGCCGTACGATTGGTCAACGTGCGCGACATCGCCGTTTTCAGTGGAACCGCCCATCCCGACCTCGCCGCCGAGATCTGCGCTCATCTCGGGGTGCCGCTGCACCCCGTGCGGGTGTCCCGGTTCGCCAACGACTGCCTGGAGGTGCAGTTGCAGGCGAACTGCCGGGAGCGGGACGTCTTCCTGATCCAGCCGCTGGTGCCGCCGGTGCAGGAGAACCTGGTCGAGCTGCTGCTCATGATCGACGCGGCCCGGGGCGCGTCGGCCGGCCGGATCACGGTGGTGCTGCCGCACTACGCGTACGCCCGGTCGGACAAGAAGGACGCGCCGCGCATCTCGATCGGCGGCCGGCTGGTCGCGGACCTGCTCACCTCGGCCGGCGCGAACCGGGTGCTGGCGATGACCCTGCACTCGCCGCAGGTGCACGGGTTCTTCAGCGTCCCGGTGGACCACCTGCACGCGCTGCGCGAGCTGGCCGGCCACTTCCAGCGGTACGACCTGAGCAACACCGTGGTGGTCTCGCCCGACCTGGGCAACGCCAAGGAGGCCGCCGCCTTCGCCCGGATGCTCGGCACTCCGGTCGCGGCCGGCGCGAAGCAGCGGTTCAGCGACGACCTGGTCAAGATCAGCACCGTGATCGGTGAGGTGGCCGACCGGGACGTGATCGTGCTCGACGACGAGATCGCCAAGGGCAGCACGGTGATCGAGCTGATGGCCCACCTGCGCGAGCTGAAGGTCCGCTCGATCCGGCTGGCCTGCACCCACGGCCTCTTCTCCAGCGGCGCCCTGGACCGGCTCAGCGGGCAGGACGGGGTGCTGGAGATCGTCTGCACGAACACGGTGCCGATCCCGGCGGAGAAGCGGGTGCCCAAGCTGGAGGTGCTCTCGGTCGCGCCGGCGCTGGCCGAGGCGATGCGTCGGATTCACAACGGGGAGTCGGTCAGCGCCCTCTTCGGCTGAGTCGGCGCGGGGTCAGCCCTCGGCGCGCCGGAGGGCGCCGAGGGTGGCGCTGATCCGGACCGTGGTGCCGGCCGTGCCGGTCTCGACCTCCATGGCGTCGCTCAGCTCGCGGGCCAGCCAGAGGCCCCAGCCCCCGGCGGTGTCGGGCGCGGGGCGGTCGCGATCGTCGAGCCGGCGGACGCTGATCCCCCGCCCGTGGTCGGCGACCTCGCAGACCAGCCGCCCCGGATGGCGCCACATCCGCAGCCAGCCCTGCCCGCCGCCGTGGCGTACCGCGTTGGTGATCAGCTCGTTGACCGCCAGCACGAAGTCGTCGAGGCGCTGCCCGTCCAGGCCGGCCGCGTGCGCGCAGGAGGTGACCGAGTGACGCAGCTCGGTCACCTGTGCCTGCTCGAAGGCCTCGGCGATCAGGGGGGAAGTGTCGATGGGCACAACCGTACGCGGTGCGGGCAGTTCTACGTTCGTCATGGCCCCGTCCGGGGGTGGGTCGCGGACCTGATTTGCGGCTTTTCCACCGTACGCCAGGATTGGTGGTCGCGCATCCGCCACCCCTGCGGGCCCCGTACCCGGCTGTGGCATCGTGACGGGCGTGCCGTCGCCGCCCGGTGGATTCGAGGTCCCGCTCTGGCGGGCCGTAGCGGTGTTCCGGTTCGCGGCCCTGGCGTACGTCGGCCTGCTGGCCCTGCGCGACGCCGACCGGTACGCCCACCCGGTGCCGGCCGGGGTGGTCCTGCTCGCGATGCTCGGCTGGACGGTGACCACCGCGTACGGCTACGCCCGCCCGGCCCGGCGGCGCTGGCCGCTGCTGGTGGCCGACCTCGCGGTCGTGCTCGGGGTCCTGCTGGTCAGCCCGTGGGTGCAGGGGCGGTCGGCGCTCGCCACCGGCGCGCCCATCCTCGCGGTGGTCTGGCTGGCCGGGCCGGTGCTCGCCTGGGCGGTCTCCGGCGGCCGGCGCCGGGGCACGGTGGCCGCGCTGCTGGTCGGCGGGGTCGACCTGGCGACCCGGGACCGGATCGGCCAGTCCACCTTCACCGGGGTGATCCTGCTGCTGCTGGCCGGCGCGGTGGTCGGCCACGTCGCCCGGCTCGCGGTGACGGCCGAGCAGCGGCTGCACCGGGCGGTGGAGCTGGAGGCGGCCACCCGGGAACGGGAGCGACTGGCCCGGGACATCCACGACTCGGTGCTCCAGGTGCTCGCGCTGGTGCAGCGGCGCGGCGCCCATCTCGACGGGGAGGCCGGTGAGCTGGCCCGGCTGGCCGGGGAGCAGGAGGCCGCCCTGCGTGCCCTGATCGGGCGGGCGGGCATCGTCGCTCCGGCCGGGGACGGGAACACCCGCGACCTGCGGGCCATGCTCGACCGGTACGCCTCGGCGACGGTCGCGGTCTCCGCGCCGGCCACCCCGGTGCCGCTGCCCGGGTGGGTGGCCGCCGAGCTGGCAGCCGCCGTCGGCGCGGCGCTGGACAACGTGACCCGACACGCCGGCGGGCGGGCCTGGGTGCTGATCGAGGACGAGGGGGAGAAGGTGACCGTCTCGGTACGCGACGAGGGGCCGGGGATCCCGGCGGGCCGGCTGGCCGAGGCCGCGGCGCAGGGGCGGCTGGGAGTGGCGCAGTCCATCCGGGGACGGGTCGCCGACCTGGGCGGCGAGGCGCGGATCGTCTCCACCGCCGGTGCGGGGACCGAGATCGAGCTGAGCGTGCCGAGGAGTGGGCGATGAGCACCGGCGTCCGGGTGATGGTGGTCGACGACCACCCGATGTGGCGTGAGGGGGTGGCCCGCGACCTCACCGAGGCAGGGCACCTGGTGGTCGCGACCAGCGGGGAGGGGCGGCAGGCCGTCCGCGTGGCTGCCGCGGCCCGGCCCGACGTGGTCGTGCTCGACCTGCAACTGCCGGACATCTCCGGCGTCGAGGTGATCCGCGGCCTGCGCGCCGCGCTGCCCGAGGTGCGCGTGCTGATGCTGTCGGCCAGCGGTGAGCCGCAGAGCGTGCTGGACGCGGTGAAGGCCGGCGCCACCGGGTACCTGGTCAAGTCGGCCGCCCCGGCCGAGTTCCTGGACGCGGTGCGCCGGACGGCGGCCGGCGAACCGGTCTTCACGCCAGGCCTGGCGGGGCTGGTGCTGGGGGAGTACCGGCGGCTGGCGGTCGGCCCGGCGACCCCGGACGCCGCCGCGCCCCGGCTGACCGACCGGGAGACCGAGGTGCTGCGGCTGGTCGCCAAGGGGATGTCGTACAAGCAGATCGCCGAGCGGCTCCGGCTCTCCCACCGGACGGTGCAGAACCACGTGCAGAGCACGCTCGGCAAGCTCCAACTCCACAACCGCGTCGAGCTGACCCGCTACGCCATCGAGCGGGGGCTGGACGACTGACGGCCCGAGGCTGCGGCGCTGCGGTCCCGCCGGCGCGTTCCGGCGGTCCGCTCTAGTGCGAGTCGGGCGGGCGGGTCTCGTGGACCGCCAGCTCCTCGGCCGTCGCCCCGCCGCCGGCCGACCCGGCGTCGTACGCGACGTTGTCGGGCTCCAGGTCGCTGTGCGCCCCCTCGTCCGGTTCGACCAGCCGGCCGACCTCGGCGTCGGCGGCGCCGAGCTGGCCGTGGTCGTACAGGGAGACGGGGGAGTGCGGGTCCGAGGTGGGGCCCGGGTTGAGCACGTCGGCGTCGAGCTGCGCCTGGGCGGCCTGTTCCTCGCTGTCCGCCTCGGCCGCGATGCCCGGGTCGACCGGGGCCGCCAGCGGGTCGTCGGCGGGGCGCTCGTAGCTCTCCCGCTGGAGCTTGTAGTCCAGCGACTCGCCGTCGAGCTGCTCCTCGGCGGTGGTGCCGAACCGGTCCACCGCCACCGGCGTGCGGTCCCCGGGCAGCTGGGCCGGCTCCGGGCCGTCCGCCTCCCGGCCGGTCAGGACGTCGTCGTTGGCCGTCGAGTCGTCGTCGGCGGTGTCGGGCAGGCCCTCGGCCTCCGGATCGGAAACGGGGGTCGGGTACTCGTTGTCGCGCATGGCTGATCACTACCCGCTGCCCACCGCCCGTAACCGACGCCCCCGCCCGATCTCCCCCGTCGATCATGGAGTCGGACTGCCCCTGCCAAAGCTGCTAAACGGAATAAACAGGGGGTTGCAGGACAGCCCAGACGAGCTTGCCGTCGGGCAGGAGGGTGCTGCCCCAGCGCTGGGCCACGGTGTCGATCAGCAGCATGCCCCGGCCGCCCGCCGTGTCCACCGGGGCGAACCCGCGGTACGACGGCTGCTGCCGGGAGTGGTCGCGTACACCGATGTGCAGCGTGTCGCCGTGGGGCGCCAGCCGGACGGTCATCCCGGTGCGGGCGTGTGCGACCACGTTGTTGACCATCTCGGTCGCCGCGATGCAGCCCACCTCGGCCAGGGCGCCGATCCCCCACCGGGCGCAGCCGTTGGTCACCAGCATCCGGACCTGCCGCGCGGCGCCGACGACCGGGGCCAGTTCCGTGGTGGTCGCCGCGGTCATCGGGGCCCGGGCCAGCGCCGCCATCGCCTCGTCGAGGGTCGAGCACACCGCCAGCCCGTCGCCGGCCGTCGTCTCGCCGGGGTCGAGGACCAGCACGTCCGCCGCCGGCCAGTCGGCGATCTCGCGGCGCACCTCGGCGAAGACCCGTCGGGCGGCGGGATCGGCCACCCGCAGCCGGGACAGGTCGACCACCACCGGGCCGGGCCGCTCCCAGAGCCGCAGGAGCAGCGCGTCGCGCACGGCGCCGGTGGCGGCCGAATCGAGCACGCCGGACAGCCGGAGCAAGCCGGACGACTCGTCCGTCTCCACCAGGCAGCGCACGTCGGTCGGCATGACCGCCCCATTCTGCACGTCGGTGGTGTCGCGCGCATCCGGTCGGTCGGGGCGGTTCATCAGCGATCCGTCCGGGCTCGGCGGCTCATCGCCGCCATCGTGCCGACCGCGGTGCCGGCGGCGGCGAGCCCGAACGCGGCGGTCATCCGGACGAGTTGCCGCCGCCGGCCGTGCCACCCGCCGTCCGGCTCGGCCGTCGCGTCGGCGGTGAAGACGTTGCCGGTGCTGTCCAGCCGGCCGGCGGGCCCGAACTGGGTGCGGTGGGCGTACCAGCCGAGGACCCGCTCGGCCAGCGCCGGGGCGAGCCGCCACTGCGCGCCGATCAGCCGGGCGGCGCCCCCGGCGTACGCCTCCCGGCGGGGCCGGCGCAGCACCCGCACGATGGTCTCGGCCACCACCTCGGGCGGGTACACCGGTGGCGGCGGCACCAGCTCCCGGCCGGTGTGGTTGGCGGCGTGCCGGAAGAACGGGGTGTCGATGCTGGCCGGCAGCACCGTGCAGACCGAGATGTTGCCCCGCCCGGTGACCCGGAGCTCCTGCCGGACCGTGTCGGCCAGCCCCCGGATCCCGTGTTTGGTGGCGTTGTACGCCGACTGGTAGGGCATCGCCACCTCGGCCAGCACGGAGGCGTTGTTGACCAGCACCCCGCCGCCGGCCGCGTCGAGGTACGGCAGGGCGGCCTTCATCCCGTACACGGCCCCGAGCAGGTTCACCTCCAGCACCCGGCGGAACTCCCGGACGGGGATCTCGTCGAAGAGGCCCACCGCGCTGACCGCCGCGTTGTTGACCCAGGCGTCGATGCGGCCGAACTCCTCCGCCGCGCGGGCCGCGAGACGTTCGACGGCCACCGGGTCCGTGACATCCGTGGGTACGGCCAGCGCCCGGCCGCCCAACGCGCGGCAGCGGGACGCCACCCGCTCCAGCGCCTCCTCGCTGCGGGCCGCCAGCACCACGGCCGCGCCGCGACGGGCCAGCGCGTACGCGGTCGCCGTGCCGATGCCGCTGGAGGCGCCGGTGAGCACGACGCTCGCGTCATCGAGACTGCGGGTGAGAGGCATTCCTCGCCCGTACCCTCGACGGGCCCGCTCATGCCGCCGGGCCTGGTCGAATAGCGGCCACGCCCTGTCACGACCCCGGCCCGGCCGGTCGTACGTTTCCGACTTGCCAGGTTTCGCACCCTCGGGTCGCGGTTAATGGGACCCTCTGACCGGGAGGACCCACCAGCTCGGGAAACGCGTGGAGGTGACCCATGCGCGTCGGCCTAGTGTACGCGCATTCCGGACCGTCGCGGCCCGTCGACGGTCCGGTCGTCGGCACGCGCGAGCACATCGCGCGGGTCGCCGCCGAACTGGCCGGCCGGGGCCACGACGTGCACGTGTACGAGCGCCGCGACGATCCGGCGCTGCCGGCGACGCTGGAGCTGGACGGCTACCGGGTGGAGCGGGCCGCCGTCGGCCCGGCCGTCCCGACGCCCACCGCCGAGTTGGTCCCGCACGTGGCCGAGTTGGGCCGCTGGCTTGCCGACCGGTGGTCCGGCGAGTGGGCCCCGGACGTGGTGCACGGGCACTACTGGGTCGGCGGGCTGGCCGCCGCGCAGGCCGTACGGGAGACCGACATCCCGGTCGTGCAGACCTTCCACTCCCTCGGCGTGGAGCAGCTTCGCCACCTCGGCCCCCAGTACGACGGCCCGGGCACCCGGATCCCGCTGGAGCGGGCCCTGACCCGGGCGGTGGACATCGCGGTCGCCCAGTGCAACGACGAGGTCGACGAGCTGACCCGGATGGGGCTGCAACGCACCTCGGTGGCGATGGTGCCCGCCGGGGTGGACATCGAGCACTTCCACCCCGACGGGGAGGCGGCCCCGCGCGACCAGCGCCCCCGGATCCTCTCCGTCGGCGGCCTGTCGCCCGGGCACGGGCAGGACGACCTGATCCGCGCGATGCGGCTGGTCGGCGACGCCGAGCTGGTGATCGCCGGTGGGCCGCCGGTCGACCAGCTCACGCACCACGCCGAGGCCCGCCGCCTGCGTGAGCTGGCCGAGCGCACCGGCGTGGCAGACCAGGTGAAGCTCGTCGGCGCGGTGCCGCACGACCAGATGGCCACCTGGTACCGCTCGGCCGACGTGGTGGCCTGCACCCCGCACTACTCCTCGGCCGGCCGGGTGTCGCTGGAGGCGATGGCCTGCGGCGTGCCGGTCGTCGGGTACGCCATGGGCGGCATCGCCGACGCCGTGGTCGACGAGGTCACCGGGAAGCTGGTGCCGCCCGGCGACGTCCGGGCCCTGGGGGTGACCCTGCGCCGGCTGCTCGCCGACAACGCCGGCCGGTTCGCCTACGGGCACGCCGCGGTGGACCGGGTGCGGTGCAGCTACACCTGGGAGCGGACGGCCGGCGCGCTGGAGCGGCTCTACGAGCGGGTCGTCGGCCGACGCCGGCCGGTCGAGGCGGCGTAGCGGTCGGGGCGGCTGCTGAGCGGCGGGGGCGGGCCGGGGCGGCGGCTCAGCGGCGCGGGCCGGGCCGGGGCGCGGCGGCTCAGCGGCGGGGGTGGGCCGGGGCGGCGGCGGGCAGTACCGCCCGGTCGCGTTCCCGAACCACCTCGTGGTGGTGCTGTGGCTCGGCGTACCTGGTCAGGCCGATCACCGCGGCCAGCGTGGTCAGGAAGCCGAGCGCGGCCAGCCACTCCCGGCCGGGCCAGATCTTGTCGTTGAGCAGCAGCAGCCCCACGATCGCGGCGGGCACCGCCCCGGCCGCGTCCATCGCGGCGACCGCCGCCGTGGTCGAGCCGCGCTGCATGGCCAGGCCGAGCAGCAGCTGGCCGACCACCGAGTGGGCCACCAGCAGGTAGAGCAGCGGGTCGCGGACGAACCCCTCCACGCTCGTCACGGCGGCCAGCGGGCGGGCGGCCACCGCGGCGGCCGAGAAGGCCAGCCCGGCCAGCGAGCCGAGCGCCACCGACCCGGGTGCGCCGTGCAGCCGTACCGCGAAGAAGCCGACCACGGCGATCACCGCCAGGGCCACGGCCAGCGCGACCAGGCCGGCGGTGCCGAGCGGCCCGGACTGGGCCGGCTGCGCCGACAGGACCAGCCCCGCGATCCCGGCGAAGAGCAGCACGAGCAGCCCCACCTCGGCGGTGGGCAGCCGCCACTTCAGCACCAGCACGCCGAGGATGGCGGTCACCCCCAGCCCGGCCGCCACGCTCGCCTGGACCAGGAACAGCGGCAGGTCCCGCCGGGCGAGGAAGGCCAGCACGAAGCCGCCCACCTGGCAGGCCACGCCGATCAGGTACGTGCGGTGGCCGGCCAGCCGCAGCAGCAGCCCGGGATCGAAGTTGTGGTGCATGGTGGTCCGCGCCGCGGCGAAGGACTGCAGGAGGTTGGCGATGCCGTACGCGACGATCATCGCCGCCAGGAAGCACCAACCGGAGGACACCACCTGGCGAGGATAGAGGCTGACGGCGCTCAGCGCGCGGGGGGCCGACCCAGCCTCGCGAGGACGTCGGCGTGCAGCGGCCCGTTACTGGCCACCGCGCTGTGCTCCCCGGCCGCGTCGCCGCCGGGGGCCGGCCGGCCGGCCAGGTCGGTGATCGTCCCACCCGCCTCGGTGACGATCGGCACCAGCGCGGCGACGTCCCACAGGGACAGCTCCGGCTCGACCATCACGTCCAGCGCCCCCTCGGCCAGCAGCATGTAGCCGTAGAAGTCGCCGTACGCCCGGCTGCGCCAGGTGTCCCGCATGAGCTGGAGCACCGGCCCCAGCAGGCCGGCGTCCTCCCAGCCGGACAGGGACGAGTAGCAGAAGCTGGCATCGGCGAGCCGGCCCACCCCGGAGACCCGGATCGGGGCGCCGTGCGCGGCGTCCGGGCCGGCGTACGCGCCCTCGCCGACCGCACCCCACCAGCGCCGGCCCAGGGCCGGGGCGGAGACCAGCCCGAGCACCGGCCGGTCCCCCTCCAGCAGGGCGATCAGGGTGGCCCAGATCGGCACCCCCCGGACGTAGTTCTTGGTCCCGTCGATCGGGTCGAGCACCCAGCGCCGCCCGTCGGGCCCGGCGGCGGGCTGCTCGCCGTACTCCTCGCCGAGCAGGCCGTCGCCGGGGCGTCGCTCGGCCAGCACCGCGCGGATCTCCCGTTCGACGGCCGTGTCGGCGTCGGAGACCGGGGTCAGGTCCGGCTTCGTCTCGACCCGCAGGTCGAGGGCGCGGAACCGGGCCGCCGAGATGGCGTCCGCCCGGTCGGCGAGCAGGTGGGCGAGGGCGAGGTCGTCGGCGTACCCGGTCATGCCGGAGACGGTAACGGCGGCCGGGTCGTGCCCCGTCGCGCGGGTCGCGCCCGGCTCGCGGCTCACGATCCGGCGAGCGGGTCGCCGGGGTTGCGCTGGTCGGGCTCGCGCGCGTCGCCCTCCCCGGACCGGGAGGCCAGCAGCCTGCGGTACGAGGCCAGCCGGCGGGTGTCGGCCTTGCCGGCGGCCACCCAGGTGTCCAGCGCGCAGTCGGCCTCGTCGGCGGTGTGCTGGCAGTTCACCGGGCAGTCGACCGTCCCCTCCACCAGGTCGGGGAAGCCGTGCAGCAGGCTGTTCGCCGAGACGTGCGCCAGCCCGAAGCTGCGCACCCCGGGGGTGTCGACGATCCAGCCCGGGTCGGCGCCAGACGCACCGGACTGGAGTGCGCCCGGGCGGGGCGGCAGCCGCAGGACCACCGCGCTGGTCGAGGTGTGCCGGCCCCGGCCGATCGCGCTGACCACGCCCACCGCCCGGTCGGCGTCCGGGACGAGGCGGTTGACCAGCGTCGACTTGCCCACCCCGGAGTGTCCGACCATGACCGACACCCGGCCGGCCAGCAGGTCGCGCAGCGCGTCGAGGTCGGAGTCGGGCCGGATCAGCACGTACGGCAGCTCCAGCTCGGCGTAGTACCCGAGCACCTGCTCGGGGCCGGCCAGGTCGGCCTTGGTCAGGCAGAGCAGCGGCTCGATGTCCGCGTCGTACGCGGCCACCAGGCAGCGGTCGATGAACCCGGTGCGCGGCGGCGGGTCGGCCAGCGCGCTGACGATCACGAGTTGGTCGGCGTTGGCCACCACGACCCGCTCCAGCCGCCCCTCGGCGGTGGTCTCGTCGTCGTCGGCGGTGCGCCGCAGCACCGAGCTGCGCTCGGCGATCCGGACGATCCGGGCCAGCGCACCGGCCGCCCCGGAGGTGTCGCCGACCAGGCCCACCCGGTCGCCCACCACCACGGACTTGCGGCCCAGCTCCCGGGCCCGCATCGCGGTGACGAGCGGGGCGTCCGGGCCGGGGTCGGGCAGCACGCAGGTGTAGCGGCCCCGGTCGACGCCGATCACGAAACCGTCGACGGCGTCGGCGTGCCGGGGCCTCGTCCGGGTGCGTGGGCGCGAGGACTTCCCGGGCCGGACCCGCACGTCGTCCTCGTCGTACTCCCGCCGTTTGGTCGCCAGGACGTCCCCCCGCCGTGTCAGCTCTCTCCGGTCACCATCGCCGACCATAGCGCCGGAAACTCCGGCATGGTCTTCGAGGTGCACGACACGTCGTCAAGTTCGACGCCGGGGACGGCGAGCCCGGTCACCGCGGCGGCGTGCGCCATCCGGTGGTCGTGGTACGTGCGGAACATTCCGCCGTGCAACGGGCGGGGGCGGATCTCCAGCCCGTCGGCGGACTCGGCGATGTCCGCGCCGAGGCCGGCGAACTCGCGGGCGAGCGCGGCGATCCGGTCGGTCTCGTGTCCCCGGATGTGCGCGACGCCGGTGAATCGGGACGGCGAATCGGCGAGCATGGCGAGCGCGGTCAGCGCCGGGGTCAGCTCGCTGACGTCGGAGAGGTCGGCGTCGATCCCGTGCACCGTGCCGGTGCCGCGCACGGTCAGGCCGGTGGTGGTGAGGGTCACCTCGCCGCCCATCCGGGACAGCAGGGCGCGGAGCTGCTCGACCGGCTGGGCGCTGCTGCGTGGCCAGCCCCGCAGCGTCACCTCACCGCCGGTGATCAACGCGGCGGCGAAGAACGGCACCGCGCCCGAGAGATCCGGCTCGATCTCCCAGCCCCGCCCGGTCAGCGGACCCGGTTCGACGGTCCAGACGTCTGCGACGCTGTCGTCGACGGCCGCCCCGGCGGCCCGGAGCATCTGCACGGTCATCCGCAGGTGCGGCGCGGACGGGACCGGCGGGCCGACGTGCCGGACCACCACGCCCCGGTCGAAGCGGGGAGCGGCGAGCAGCAGGCCGGAGACGAGCTGGCTGGAGGCGGAGGCGTCGATCACCACCTCGCCGCCGGTCACCCGGCCGGCGCCGAACACGGTCAGCGGCAGGCTGCCGTTGGTCGGGGTGTCGACCCGCACCCCGAGGGTGCGCAGCGCCCCGATCAGCGGGCCGAGCGGCCGGGTGCGGGCGTGCGGGTCGCCGTCGAAGGTGACCCGCCCGTCGGCGAGACCGGCGACGGGCGGCACGAACCGCATGATGGTGCCGGCCAGGCCGACGTCGACGTGCGCCGGGCCGGCCAGCGGGTGCGGCCGGACCAGCCACAGGCCGTCGTCCGCGATCGACATGTGCGCGCCGAGTGCCCGTAGCCCGCCGGCCATCAGTTCGGTGTCCCGCGCCCGCAGTGGCCCGGCCAGCGTGGAGGGACCGCTGGCCAGCGCGCTGAGCACCAGCGCGCGGGCGGTCATCGACTTGGAGCCGGGCAGCCGCAGCGTTGCCACCACCGGGTCGGACGCGGTCGGAGCGGTCCACGGCCTCAGCGGCCGGGTCGCGGTCGGAATCCCCACGGCTCACATTCTGCCGCCTCCCGGCCCCGATGCGACGGGCCGGCGGGTCCGCTCCCGGTTGGCGGGACAACCGAACGCGACGCGGGACGTTAGCGTGTGCCGCATGTGCGGGAGGTACGCGACGACCCGGAGCGCGGGTGACCTGAGCGGGCTGTTCGAGTCGTACGACGAGACCGACGACCGCGTCCGGTCGAGCCACAACGTGGCGCCCACCTCCGCCGTGCCGATGGTCCGGCTCTCCGCCGAGGGGCACCGTGCCCTGTCCGCCGGCCGCTGGGGGTTCCTGCCGCCCTGGTCGCGCTCGCCGGGCGAGGGGGCCCGGATGATCAATGCGCGGGCCGAGACGGTGGCCACCAGTCGGGCGTACGCGCCCGCGTTCGCCCGCCGCCGCTGCCTGGTCCCCGCCGATGGCTGGTACGAGTGGGTCCGGCGGCCGGAGGGCGGCCGGCAGGCCTACTACATGACCCCGGCCGACGCCTCGGTGCTCGCCCTGGCGGGCATCTGGACGACCTGGGAGGGCCCGGCCGGGCCGGTGCTGACGTTCAGCGTGCTGACCACCGCAGCCGTCGGTGAACTGGCCGAGGTGCACGAGCGGATGCCGCTGCTGCTGCCCCGGGAGCGTTGGGCGTCCTGGCTGGGCCCCGTGGACGACCCGGCCGCGCTGCTCGCCCCGCCCGCCGCCGGGTGGCTGGCCGGCCTGGAGATCCGGCCGGTCGGGCCGGCGGTCGGCAACGTGCGCAATGACGGGCCGGAACTGACCGCCAGGGTGCCGACACAGGCCGTGCCGACCGGGGACATGACGCTTTTCTGACAGCCGGCGAAGCGCATTGTCGCGCACTGATTCGCCAGGGTTGCGGTGAATCGTCGCCCGCTGTTTAGGGATTCTTCATGCGAGGCTCTTGTCTCCGTGTCCCAAAGTGCGATACAACACAGCGCCGGTAGTGGACGACGATTCGCACGGTGCGAACGACGTCCATCGATCATGCCGGTCCCACGGGGGAGGTGGGTGGATGACACGGGCGCGTATGCCCCGCCCGCATGAGGTGGCTGCCGCACGACGAGATCCGCGACTGCTGCGGGCGCTGCGTGAACGGCAACAGGACGAAGCCTGGCGAACCAGAGGGACCTGCCAGAGCGTGGACCCGGAGACATTCTTTCCGGCGCCCAACGAACCGGCCGACGCGGCTGTGGCCCTCTGTCGCAGTTGCGATGTGCAGGGGCCCTGCCTGGCCTGGGCGTTGGATGTCGGCGACTGCCACGGCGTCTGGGGCGGCACCACGCCGCGCGAACGCCGGGCGATGCTGGTGGCCTGGCGCGGCGAGGTGGACCCGGACCCGGGTGCGGCCGACGAGGCCGGCCCTCCGGTGCGGGACCGGCTGCTCACCCTGGTTCCGCTGAGCTGACCCAGCCGGCCGTCCTCCTGTCCGGACGGGAGGACGGCCGCGCTCGGCGTACGGGCCGGGCGGTCCCCGGGCCGCGCTCGGCCGACCCGCAGAATGGGTCCGTGCGCCATGACGAGGAGATCGGGACACCACGCGGGCCGGCCCGGGTCGACACCGACCTGCCGGCCGGTCCGCCGTTCGCCCTGCTGCTGCTCGGGCACGGGGCGGGTGGCGACGTCGACGTGCCCGACCTGGTCGCGGTCCGGGACGCGGCGGTGGCCGCCGGGGTGGCCGTGGTCCGGGTGACCCAGCCGTACCGGGTCGCCGGCCGGCGTGCCCCGGCCCCCGCCGGGCACCTCGACGAGGCGTGGACGGCGGTCGTGGCCGAGGTGCGCCGGCGGCACCCCGCGGGGCCCGCGCTGGTGGTCGGCGGCCGGTCCAGCGGCGCCCGGGTGGCCTGCCGTACCGCCGTGGCCGTCGGTGCCGACGCGGTGCTTGCGCTGGCCTTCCCGCTGCACCCGCCGGGCCGGCCGGAGCGCTCCCGGGCGGCGGAGTTGGCCACCGGGCTGCCGACGCTGGTTGTCAACGGCGACCGTGATCCCTTCGGCGTGCCCGCTGCGGGCCCGCTGGTCCGGGTGGTGGTCCGCCCCGGCGAGCGGCACGACCTGCGCGACGATCCGGCCGGCACGGCCGGCGTGGTGGTCGACTGGCTGCGCGGGCGGGGCTGGGCGTCGCCCTGACCCGCGCCCCGGTCGCGGCGGGCGGGGCCGGCGCGGCCGTGACCGGGGCACGGCACCCGTCGTTGTCTCCGTTGGTGTCGGGTGCCGATCCGGGCGACCGGCGCCGTCCCGCCCAGGCCCTTCCTGGTCCCAGCGCCGGCGTCCGCCGGGGCCGGGGCCAGGAACGGGGGCCGATCGGCCGGAATGCCGGGCCCGGCGGTCCGCGTTACCTCCCATGGACGAAATTTCTGCTTCAGGGGGGGTGTGACCGGTGCCGACCGAGACACGGAGCCGGGAACGGGACGAACGGGAGGCGGGGCAGCTCAGACGGCTGCTCGACGCACCGGAGTGGCCCGCCGGGGCGCGGCCGGACGGGCTGGCGGCGGTGAGGACCAGCACACCGGCCGGAACCGAATCTGCGCCGGGGTTCTGGCGCGTATCCTCGGCGGGAAAGCATCCGACGCGAGGGGATGTGCGGTTGACCACCGAGAAGACGGACGAACGCAGGGCCCGCTTCGAGCGGGACGCGATGCCCTTCGTCGATCAGCTCTACGCCGCCGGGCTGCGCATGACGCGCAATCCGGCGGACGCGGAGGACCTGGTCCAGGAGACGTACCTGAAGGCGTATGCGGCCTTCCACCAGTTCGAACAGGGCACCAACCTGAAGGCCTGGCTGTATCGGATCCTGACCAACACCTATATCAACTCCTACCGCAAGCGGCAGCGCCAGCCGATTCAGGCGCCCACCGAGGAGATCACCGACTGGCAGCTCGCCGCGGTCGAGTCGCACACCTCCAGCGGGCTCCGCTCGGCCGAGACCGAGGCGCTGGACAAACTGCCCGACAGCGACGTCAAGGAGGCCCTCCAGCAGTTGCCGGAGGAGTTCCGGATGGCCGTCTACCTCACCGATGTCGAGGGCTTCTCCTACAAGGAGGTGGCCGACATAATGGGCACCCCCATCGGCACGGTGATGTCGCGGTTGCACCGCGGCCGACGTAATCTGCGCAAGCTGCTCGAACGGTACGCCGCCGAGCGTGGGTTCTCCGCCGCGCAGCCGGCCAAGGGTTCGACCGCCGCCGCCGGCCGGGAGGTGTGACGTGAGCTGTGGGAAGCCGCACAGGACGGATTGCCGTGAGGTGCTCGCCGAGGTCTACCTCTACCTGGACCTGGAATGTGCCGAGGAGCGTCGCCTGCTGATCAGGCACCACCTCGACGAGTGCGGGCCCTGCCTGCGCGAGTACGGCCTCGAGCAGGAGGTGAAGGCGCTGGTGGCCCGGTGCTGCGGCAACGAGACCGCGCCGGAGCAGCTGCGCGAACGGCTGCGGGTCCGCCTCACCGAGCTGGTCGTCTTCGAGACGAGGGAGTCGCGCGAGCTGGCGGACTGACCCGGCGGGGTTACGCGCCGCAACGAAACGACGGTGGCCCGGGTCGATCGACCCTGGCCACCGTCGTTCTCCGGCCCCCGCGACGCGGGTGGACCGGGCCGCTGGACGGTCGGCGGGCAGGCCGCCGCGCCGGTCAGGAGTTGGGGCGCTTGCCGTGGTTCGCGTTGCTCTTCTTCCGGGCCTTCTTCTTCCGGGACTTCTTCGCCATGTCGACCTCCTCAGGTGCTGGTCACTTCCGCCCGCGCGAGAGCGCGGCGGTGGTCGGCTACCGGCCCTCGGGCACCCGTGGGCCGACCCGCTGATGTTAGTGCGGGCGGCGTCCGCCGTGGTCCGCCGGGGCGGTGCTGGCGCCGCGCCCGCCCGGGCCGCCCCCTGTTTCGTCGACTCGGCGTGCCGCGTGTCGCACGCTCACGCCCGCTCCGGCCCCGGGGCGGGCCGGAGCATGATTGGATACCGATCGCAGAGACGCCGGTGGAGAGGGAGGGCCGACATGGCCGAGGAGATCCGCGCCGAGATGGTGGCCAACGTGTGGAAGATCGTCGTGTCGGCCGGGGACGCCGTCTCCGAGGGGGACACGCTGGTGATCCTTGAGTCGATGAAGATGGAGATCCCGGTTGTCGCCGAGTCCGACGGCGTCATCGAGAAGCTCGCGGTCAACGAGGGCGATGTGGTGCAGGACGGCGACCTGATCGCGGTGATCGGTTGAGGGGCCTGCTGGTCCGGCGGGCCGCCGCGGCCGACTTCGCGGCGGTGGCCCGGCTGACCGTGGCCGCCTACGAGGCCGACGGGCAGCTCAAGGGGGAGAACGGCTACGCCGTCGCGCTCGCCGACGTGGCGACCCGGGCGATGAGCGGCGAGGTGCTGGTAGCCGTGGACGAGGCCACCGGCGAGCTGCTCGGGTCGGTCACGTTCGTGCTGCCCGGCACCCGGTACGCCGAGATCTGCGGTCCCGGCGAGGCCGAGTTCCGGATGCTCGCGGTGGACCCGGCCGCGCAGGGCCGGGGCGCCGGTGCGGCGCTGGCGCGGGCCTGCCTGTCCCGGGCCGCCGAGCTGGGCTGCTCGGCGGTGGTGATCTGCGTCCGCGACGGGTTCGCCGAGGTCGGCCGGAGGCTCTACGAGCGGCTGGGCTTCGTCCGCACGCCGGAGCGGGACTGGTCCCCGCTGCCCGGGGTGGAACTGCTCGGCCTGCGCCGGGAACTGCCCGTGGCGACCCCTGGGGGTTGATCCGCGACTGTCCGCCCGGCAGGCTCGGGGCTGCGCGCTCAGCCCTCGCCGATCTTGGCGAGCAACTCGTCGGCCACCTCCAGGGCGAGCTTGCGCCGCTCGGCGTCGGTGACCTGTGGGCTGCGGATCCCGAACCAACTGCTGTGTACGGCGTACAGGGCCAGCGCGGCGCGTAGTTGGGCGCCCGGTGAGTCGTCGCCCCGGGCCAGCGCCAGGGCCAGCCGCATCATCCGGTCGCGCATCCGCTGCCCTGCGGTGAGGCTCTTCAGCACGGTCTGGTTCTGCTCGAAGAAGCGCATCACCGAGTGCTCCTCGGTGGCGAACATCGTGTCGGCGTACCGGGCGATCAGCTCCCGCCGGGTCGCCAGCGTGGTCGGGCGCCCCTCGGCCCAGGCGATCAGCGCGTCCATCCGGTCCAGCCGGTCGTGGGCGAAGCTGCTGACGATCTCGTCCTTGCTCTTGAAGTGGTAGTAGAGCGCGGCCTTGGTCACGTTGAGTCGTTCGGCGATCTCGCGCAGCGACGTCTTCTCGTACCCGTGTTCGGTGAAGAGTTCCAGGGCCACGGTCTTGATGCGCTCCCGCGTGCCGCCTGTGCTCTCTGTCACCGGTTAACCACCCAATTCGCTTGACGTCATCTTGCTGTCCAACCTACCGTGCGGCTAGTAAGCTGACCGGCCGGCAAGTAAGCCAGTCACACCTCGGGGAGCCTACTGATGACTCAGGTGCAACAGCAGACTGTGGAGCGACGACCCAACATCCGGGTGGTGCTCTTCGGCCTGATGATCGCGATGATGCTCGCGATGCTCGACAACATGATCGTCAGCACCGCGCTGCCGCGGATCGTTGGCGAGTTCGGCGGGGTGGACCACTTCACCTGGGTGGTCACCTCGTACGTGCTGGGCACCACGGTCTCCACCCCGATCTGGGGCAAGCTCGGCGACATCTACGGCCGCAAGGTGGTCTTCCTGACCTCGGTGGTCATCTTCCTGGTCGGCTCGGCGCTGTGCGGCATGGCCGGCTCCGGGCTGTTCGGCGGGGCGGACAGCGGCATGGTCGAGCTGATCGCCTTCCGGGCGGTCCAGGGCCTCGGCGCGGGCGGGCTGATGGTCGGCGTGATGGCGATCATCGGCGACCTGATCCCGCCCCGGGAGCGGGGCCGCTACCAGGGCATGATTGCCGGCATCATGGCCATCGCCATGGTCGCCGGCCCGCTGGTCGGCGGGTTCATCACGGACAACCTCTCCTGGCGCTGGGCGTTCTACGTCAACCTGCCGCTCGGCGGCGTCGTGCTGGTCCTGCTCGCCACCACCATGCACCTGCCGAAGTACCGCACCGAGCACCGGATCGACTGGCTCGGCGCGGGGCTGCTCTCGGTCGGCATCACCGCGATCGTGTTGATCACCACCTGGGGCGGGAACTCCTACGACTGGGTCTCCCCGCAGATCCTCGGCCTGGCGGCGCTGGCCCTGGTCACCCTCGTCGTGTTCGGCCTCGTCGAGCGGCGCGCCCCCGAGCCGATCCTGCCTCTGAGGCTCTTCGCCAACCGCAACTTCGCGCTGATCTCGGCGATCGGTTTCCTGCTCGGCTTCGCCATGTTCGGCGCGATGAACTTCCTGCCGCTGTACCAGCAGACCGTCCAGGGCGCCTCGGCCACCAACAGCGGCCTGCTGCTGCTCCCGCTGATGTTCGGCATGCTGGTGGTCTCGCTGGCGGTCGGCCGGGCGATCACGAAGACCGGCCGGTACCGGATGTTCCCGATCGTCGGCGGCGTGGTGATGACCGCCGGCATGGCGCTGCTGACCCGCCTGGACGTCGGCACCGGCAAGGTGGAGTCCTCGCTCTACATGATCGTCCTCGGCGTCGGCATGGGCTTCCTCATGCAGACCTCGATGCTGGTCGCGCAGAACAGCGTCGAGCAGAAGGACCTCGGCGCGGCCAGCGGCGCGGCCACCTTCTTCCGCTCCATCGGCGGCTCGTTCGGCATCTCGCTGTTCGGGGCGATCTTCGCCAACCGGCTCGCCGACTCGTCCGCCGGGTCCGCGTTCAGCGGCGGGGGCGGCGAGGGTGGCCAGCTCGACCTGGACAAGCTCAAGGAGCTGCCGGCGCAGGCCCGGGAGCTGGTGCTCGGTGGCCTCTCCGACGCGATCTCGCACGTCTTCTGGTGGGCGGTGCTGTTCACCGTCCTGGTGCCGGTGCTCGCCTGGTTCATCCGGGAGGTCCCGCTGCGTTCGACCAACGACGCCCCGCCCGCCGGGGCCGCCGGGGAGGAGCAGGCGGAGGTCGCCCTCGGCCGGGCCCCCACGGCCTGACCGCCGCCAGCCCCGCCGGCCGCGCCCACCCTCCGGGGTGCGGCGCGGCCGTGCCGCTGGCGGCCGGTCGCGGTCGCCGGCGGTGAGCCGGGTCGGTCAGGGGCGGCGTCGGGAACGGGTGAGCCGGGCCCAGAGCCGGCGCAGTGGGCCCGGCCGGCGCGGTCCCGGCTCGGAGATCAGCTCCCCGGCCAGCGTGGCCGTACCCGCGTCGAGGGCCGGGGTGGCCAGCGCCAGGTACGCCAGTGACACCGCGATCGGCACCGGCCGCTCCCGGGCCACCGCCGCCGCGTCGGCGAGCCGGTCGGCCACCACCCGGGCCACGTCGGTCCGGACGAGCGGGTCCACCCAGGCGGCGGTCACCAGGGCGAACAGGGCCGCCTCGGTGATCCAGTCCTCCACCCCCCAGACCAGGTCGACCAGCACCCGGCGGCGGGTGGACTCCGGCCACGGCTCGTCGGTGCGGTGGTGCAGCAGGCCCAGGCACGCCCAGACCTGCACGCAGCGCACCCAGAGCGACGGGTCCTGGCCGGCCAGCACCCGGCCCATCCCGGTGGCGGGCGCCGTGGGCGGATGCACCAGCAGCCCGAGCAGGTCGGTCAGGCCCAGGGTGGCCAGGCCGACCGCCGCGTCGTACGCCGCCGGGGGGTGCGGCCAGGCCGGGTGGGCGAGCTGCCGGATCCGGTCCGCGGCCTCGGCCGAGGGCGCCGGCACCGTCGGGGCGGGGACAGTGCCTTCCCAGTGCCACAGCGGCCGGTCGCTGGCCCACCGGGGCTCGCGCGGATCCGGGTCGCCGACCGCGGCCACCTCGACCCGCAGCCCGGGCGCGGCCGTCGCCACGGTACGCATGGCGCTCGGCGTCTCCAGCGTCTCCAACCGTACGGTCGCGCCGTGGCCGCGGTTCTCCTCGGTCAGGGCGTGGCGCAGCACGGCCACCGCCGCCCCGGCGGCCGGGGTGACCTGCCCGAGCCAGGGCCGGCTGCGGCAGGCCTCGGCGAGGTCGCCGTGTTCGTGCGAGTCGTCGGGGTGGTCGCGGACGAAGTCGGCGAGCGCCACCAGGTGCGCCACGTCGCCGTCGCGCTGGAAGCGCAGCCGGTGCGCGGTGTGCACGGCGCAGTCGAAGGTGGGGTCCCGGGCCAGGGCCCGGTCGATCCAGTCCAGGGCCTCGTCGAGCCGGCCGTTGTCGGCCAGCGTGCCGGCGAGGTCGGCGTACACGGCGAGATCTGTCGGGTCGTGCTCGACGGCCCGGCCGAGCGCCGCGAGGGCGTCCCGGGTCCGACCGGCGCTGCGGTAGGCATACCCGAGCCAGACCTCGCCGAGCTTCGACGGCTGGACGCGTACCCCCCGGCTGGCCCAGTGGATCGCCAGCGTGACCTCGCCGAGGCGCCGGGCCAGCGCGGACGCCGCGCCGAGCAGCAGGCCGTGGTCGGGGTGGACGGTGACCGCGTTGCGGGCCAGCACGAGGTACGGCGACAGCGGCCCCCGGTCGGCGCGCGGCACCGGGTCGCCCACGGTGGCGCAGACCTGCATCAACACCCGGGCGATGCGCTCGGGGTCGAGCCGTTCGGGCAGCTCGGGGGAGGTCACCCAGGGCACCCCGGCCCAGTCGGCGTGGGGGTCGTGCCCGGTGGCGGCGGCCAGCAGCTCCAGCCCGTCGTCGGGCTGCCCGGTCGCGGCGAGCAGGTGCGCGCGGGCCACCACGACGCCGACGAAGGCGCGCTGGTGCAGCGGGAACAGGTCGACGCCCCCGCCGCTGGCGGCGGCGAGCCGGGCCAGCGTCTCGTGCACCTCGGGCAGGGTGGGCGCCCGGGTCAGCGCGCCGGCGACGTGCCCGGCGGCGTGCGACAGGTCGCCCTCGTCCAGCGCGAGCCGGGCCAGGGTCAGCTCCTCCTCCGCCGACAGCGGGGGGTCGTCCCTTCCCTCGGACACGTGGGCCTCCCGCTCGTAGGTGCCTCGCCCGCCGGCGGGTTCGTCCGCGCGAAGGGCGCTCGCCGGAGGCGGGCGGGCCCCGCCCACCGGTGCGACGCCGGGCCGGGCAAGCGTAGGTGATGTTGCGGTGACATGGTGATCCGCTGCGCAATGCTGCTCGCTAGATTGTTGGTGGCGGGAGAAGGGTGCAAGACTGAGCAGGAAATGCGCGGCTATCGCGCAGAGAAAGGGGCGTCCGTGACACATGCAGGGGCCGGGATGGCCACCGACATCAACGAGCAGCCGGCCGGCTACGAGCGGCTGCTCTCCGCCGAGCACACCGGGGCGATCGCCCGGGTGGCCGCCGCCGTCGCCCAGCGCCGCCCCCGGCACGTGGTCTTCACCGCCCGGGGCACCTCCGACCACGCCGCCCTCTACGCGGCGTACCTGACCGAGATCCGGCTCGGCCTGCCCGCCGGGCTCGCCTCGCCCAGCGCGGTCACCCTCTTCGGCGCCCGGCCCGACCTGTCCGACGCGCTCGTCGTCGGGGTCAGCCAGAGCGGCGGCTCACCCGACCTGGCCGAGGTGCTGCGCAGCGCCCGCGCCTCCGGCGCGCTGACCCTCGCCCTCACCAACAACCCGGACTCCCCGCTGGCCGAGGTGGCCGAGCTGAGCGTCGACATCGCCGCCGGGCACGAGCGGGCGGTGGCCGCCACCAAGACGTACACCGCCGAGCTGCTCGCCCTGCTGCTGCTCGTGGAGGGCATCCGGGCCGGCGACGGCGTGCTACCCGCCGAGGAGCGGTCGGCGCTGGCCGCCCTGCCCGAGCTGGCCGCCCGCACCCTGGACGACACCACCCCGACCCAGCTCGCCCCGCGCTACCGGTTCGCCGCCCAGCTCGTCACCACCGGCCGGGGGTACGCGTACCCGACCGCCCGGGAGGCGGCGCTGAAGTTGATGGAGACGTCGTACCTGCCGGCGCTCGCCTTCTCCGGCGCGGACCTGCTGCACGGCCCGCTCGCCATGACCGACCCGGACGTCCCGGTGCTGGCCGTGGTCGGCTCCGGCCCCGGCGGCCGGTCCATGGGGGAGGTGCTGCCCCGGCTCGGCGAGCGCCGCGCCGACGTGGTGGTGGTCGGCTCCGCCGAGGTGGAGGGGGCCACCCGGATGGCCGTCCCCGAGGTCGACGAGCGGTACGCCCCGCTGCTGGACATCCTGCCGTTGCAGCGGCTCGCGCTGGCGCTGGCACTGGCCCGGGGCGAAAACCCGGACGCCCCGCGCGGCCTGAAGAAGGTCACCGCGACGATGTGAGATCCGGCGTGGCAGGCTGGTCAGCGTGTCCACGCTGCGCGACCTCGCCGAGGAGCACACCCAGCTCCGCCCCGCCGACATCGACCACCTGCACCGGATCGCCGGAGACTGGCAGCTGCTGTCCGACCTGTCCTTCGCCGACCTGCTGCTCTGGGTGCCGGTGGATGCCGAGGGCAGCTTCCTCTGCGTGGCCCAGGTCCGCCCGACGACCGCCCCCACCGCGTACCAGGACGACCAGGTGGGGCGGATCGTCGGCGGGCCGGAGGTGTCCCACCTGGACATCGCGTACGTGCAGGGCCGGATCTGGCGGGAGGGCGACCCGGTCTGGTACGGCGACGTGCCGGCCCGGCACGAGGCGATCCCGGTCCGGCTGCGCACCGCCGACGGGGAGTCCGGCGAGGTGATCGCGGTGGTCGGCCGGGACACCAACCTCTCCACCGCCCGCACGCCCAGCCAGCTCGAACTGAACTACCTCACCACCGCCGACGACCTGGCCCAGATGATCGCCGACGGCACGTTCCCGCCGCCCCGGCATCCGGGGGAGACCACCTCCGCGCCCCGGGTCGGCGACGGCCTGGTCCGGCTGGACGCGGGCGGCAAGGTCACCTACGCCAGCCCGAACGCCCAGTCCGCGTACCGGCGTCTCGGCTACGCCTCGCACCTGGGCGGGGAGGACCTGGCCGAGCTGCACCGCCGGCTGGCCGGCGACCCGCTGGAGGGCACCGACGCCGGAAACGCCATCCTGGCCGCGCTGCGCGGCGAGGCGCCGCCCCGGCGGGAGATCGACGCCCGGGGCGCGACCATGCTCACCCGGGCACTGCCGCTGATGCCCGCCGGGGTGCCGATCGGCGCGCTGGTCCTGGTCCGCGACATCACCGAGGTACGCCGCCGCGACCGCGCCCTGATCACCAAGGACGCCACCATCCGGGAGATCCACCACCGGGTGAAGAACAACCTGCAGACCGTCGCCGCGCTGCTGCGACTCCAGGCCCGCCGGGTCGCGATGCCGGAGGCCCGGGTCGCCCTGGAGGAGTCGGTACGCCGGGTCGCCTCCATCGCCCTGGTGCACGAGACGCTCTCCATGTCCAGCGACGAGGCGGTCGAGTTCGACGGCATCGTCGACCGGGTGGCCAGCGCGGCGACCGAGGTCGCGGCGACCGAGCAGACCGTCGGGATGCGCCGCCGGGGCAGCTTCGGGGTGCTGCCCGCCGAGATCGCCACCTCGCTGGTGATGGTCCTCAACGAGCTGCTGCTCAACGCGGTCGAGCACGGCTTCCCGTCGACCACGGAGGCCCCTTCGGCCGGTCCCGCCCCGTTGGCCGGGACCCCGTCGGCGCCCGGGACCGCTCGGCCCGAGGCGGGCCGCGTCCTGCCGGCCGCCACGGGGCCCGGCCCCGTGGCCGCTCCGCTGGTGGTCGTCTCGGCGCACCGGTTCCGCAAGCAACTGCACGTCACCGTCGCGGACAACGGGCGCGGTCTGCCGGCCGAGTTCGACGCCGAGCGCGGCGGCCGGCTCGGCCTTCAGATCGTCCGGGCGCTGGTGACCGGGGAGCTGCGCGGCACCATCGAGCTGCGCAACGGCGCCGAGGGTGGCACCGAGGCGGTCCTGGTGGTCCCCCTGGCCCGCTCCTGACCGGCCGGCTCGCCGGCCACGGGGTCACCGCGAACGGACTCGGGAGGTCCACGACGCGGTGGACCGGGTCTTTCCCGGGTCACCGGGTGAGCAGCGCCACGGTCAGGCCGGGGCGCGGGTGGACCCGTTCGACGGTGAAGTCGTCGCGCAGCGCGTCCCCGGCCGCGCCGGACACGGCGTCGACCGGATCGGCCCACCGGCCGGCGACCACCAGCCAGACCCGGTCGACGCCGGTCAGGCACTCGGCCGGGCGCGGGCACTCGTCGGCCCAGTAGTCCCCGCGCGCGTCCCGGTCCCGGACGACCAGGGCGTCCCGGGGCTGCCGGTCGCCGAGGTGGTAACCGACGCCAAGATCGAGGAAGAGCCAGCCGTCCCGGGGGGAGAAGACGATCACGTCCCCGGGGCGGCGTTCCTCGTCGACGACCCGGGCCGCGCCCCGGTAGTCGACCAGCGCGCCGCGCGGCCACTCGTGGCTGCGCCGCAGCGCGGCCTGGTCGGGCAGGCCGAGCAGGCCGGCGAGGAGCACCACGCCCAGCGCCGCAGGCAGCGCCACCCCGCCCCTTCCTGGCGTCCGCGCCGCCGGGCCCGACCTCGCCGCCGGGTCCGTTGCGCCCAGTGCCGCGCCGGCCAGGACGCAGGCGAACGGGACGGTGAAGAACAGGTAGCGCGGCACCCAGAGCGGCCCGGCCAGCCCGGCCAGGAACACCAGCAGCACCGGTAGCACCACGCACGCGGCCGGGAGCAGGGCGCGCCGCCCCAACCGGGCGGCCCCGAGTGCGGCGAGCCCCAGCAGCAGCCCACCCACCTCGCCGCTCTGGGCCACCGCGCCCGGCAGGGCGGCCAGGTCGGCCGGTCGGGCGCGGTCGACCCAGTCGAGCTGCCGGCCACGCTGGCCGACGGCCAGCAGCACCAGAGGGGTCAGCGCGGCCAGCGCGGCCAGCACCGCGACCAGCCAGCCCCACGGCGGCCGGCGTCGACGGGTGCGCGCGGGGGCTGACCGTGGCGCCCCGACCGGGGGCGGGGCGGCGGCCCGGTGGACGTACGGCGCGGTCGCGGCGTGGGCGGCGAGCAGGGTGAGGGCGACCAGGTGGGCCAGGCCGAGCCCGGCGACGGCGGCGGCGTACCCGGCCCAGCGACGCCACCCCGGCCGGTCCAGGGCCCGGGTCAGCAGCAGCGTCGCCAGCACGGCGAAGAGGGCGACGAACGCGTACGGGCGGGCCTCCTGGGCGTACCGGGACGTGCCGGGCAGGACCGCGAACAGCAGCCCGCCCAGCAGCCCCGCCCGCCGGCCGAACAGCCGGCACCCGAGGGCGGCGGTCAGCCCGGCTGTCCCGGCCGCGGCCAGCACCGACGGCAGTCGCAGCGCCGTGGGGGAGTCGCCGACCGCCGCCACCCAGCCGTGCATGAGCAGGTAGTACGGCCAGCTGGCCGCGTCGATGACGCCGGCCATCCGGGCCAGGGCGCGCAGCGGGCGGGTGGCCGCGCTCCAGGTGGCCAACTCGTCCCGCCACGGCTGGGCGGAGCCCACCCCCGCGCCGGTGACCGCCAGGGTCACCAGCGCCGGCCACCCCCAGACCGCACCGAACCACCCCGGCGAATGCCTTCTTCCGGGCAATTCGTCCACGCCGTCGAGCCTTCCACACGTCGGCCGCCCCGGGGGACACGTCAGGGTCGCTCCCGGGCCGCCCCCGAGCCTGGCCCGGCTGGGCCCGGCCCGCCCGCCGGGAGGGGCCCGCTCGAACCAGGAAAGAGCTGCCTCGGCGCGCGGGGAGGGGACAAGTTCCCTGATCGTGGGCGATCTTGGTTTCCGCTCGCATCGGCGGCCCGTGATGTGGGATCACCCACGCTGTCGTTGGTAGGGCCCCTGAGCATGTGGGAGCATGGCTGCATGCTTGCCGCTGTCGTCCGTCGCTTCGTGGCCCGTCGCCACGTCGACTACGGCCGCGTGCGCAGCGCCATCTGTCCGGCCTACTGACGACGCCCGACCACTCGTCTCGGGCGCGCGTTCCCGCGCCGGCCGTCCGACACCGCTGTCCATGGCCCCGTCCCACGGGCCGGCCGTGCGCCCGCGCACTGAGGCACAGCAGACAACGGAGGACGCCGCGATGGCGGTCAGCAGCACCCCCGCCCGGCCCGACGCTCCCACGGCACCCGCCGCCCGGGCCCCCCGCCGCCCGCGTGGGGAGGGGCAGTGGGCCCTCGGTCACCGCGAGCCGCTCAACCCCAACGAGCGGATCAAGAAGGACGACGACCCGCTGAACGTCCGGGCCCGGATCGAGAACATCTACGCCCACCGGGGCTTTGCCTCGATCGACCCCTTGGACCTGCGCGGCCGGTTCCGCTGGTGGGGGCTCTACACCCAGCGCAAGGCGGGCATCGACGGCGGGCGCACCGCCGTGCTGGAGCCGCACGAGCTGGAGGACGAGTTCTTCATGCTCCGGGTCCGGATCGACGGCGGGCAGCTCAACCTGGCCCAGCTGCGGGTCATCGCCGACATCTCCCGGGAGTTCGCCCGGGACACCGCGGACATCACCGACCGGCAGAACATCCAGTTCCACTGGATCCGGGTCGAGGACATGCCGGAGATCTGGCGTCGGCTGGAGGCTGTCGGCCTGCAGACCACCGAGGCGTGTGGCGACTGCCCGCGGATCGTGCTCGGCAGCCCCGTCGCCGGGGTGGCCGAGGCCGAGCTGCTCGACCCGACCCCGGCGATCGACGAGATCGTCCGGCGGTACGTCGGCGACAAGCAGTACTCCAACCTGCCGCGCAAGTTCAAGACGTCGATCTCCTGGCTGGTGGACACCCCGTACGAGACGAACGACCTCGCGTTGCTCGGCGTCGACCACCCCGAGCACGGCCCTGGCTTCGACGTCTGGGTCGGTGGCGGCCTGTCCACCAATCCGATGCTGGCCAAGCGGCTCGGCGTCTGGGTGCCGCTGGCCGAGATCCCGGACGTCTGGGCCGGCGTGGTGGGCATCTTCCGCGACTACGGCTACCGCCGGCTGCGCAACCGGGCCCGGCTGAAGTTCCTGGTCGCCGACTGGGGCGTGGAGCGCTTCCGTGAGGTGCTGGAGAAGGAGTACCTGGGTCGTACGCTGCTCGACGGTCCCGCCCCCGAGCTGCCCGAGCGGCCGGTCGACCACATCGGGGTACAACGGCAGCGCGACGGCCGCTACTACGTCGGGGCCGCCCCGGTGGTCGGCCGGGTCTCCGGTCCTCAGCTCGCCCGGCTGGCCGACGTGGTCGAGGCGCACGGCAGCGACCGGGTGCGGCTCACGCCGTACCAGAAACTGCTGGTGCTGGACGTGGCGGCGGAGCGGACCGACTCGCTGGTGGCGCAGCTGCGCGGGATCGGCCTGGCGGCCCGGCCGTCGGCCTGGCGGCGCGGCACCATGGCGTGCACCGGAATCGAGTACTGCAAGCTCGCCATCGTCGAGACCAAGGCGCGCGGCGAGGAACTGGTGGCCCGGCTGGAGGAGCGGCTGCGTGACTTCGACGCGGACATCTCCATCCACATCAACGGCTGCCCGAACGCCTGCGCCCGCACCCAGGTCGCCGACATCGGGCTCAAGGGCCAGCTCGTGGTCGGCCCGGACGGCCGCCAGGTGGAGGGCTTCCAGGTGCACCTGGGCGGTGGCCTGGGCATGGCTCAGGGGCAGACCGCCGGCTTCGGCCGCAAGCTGCGTGGCCTGAAGACCACCGCCGACGAGCTCCCCGAGTACGTGGAGCGACTGGCCCGCCGCTACCTGGCCGGCCGGACCCTGGGCGAGACGTTCGCCAACTGGGTGATCAGGGCCGACGAGGAGGAACTGCGATGAGCGAGCACAGCGAGCGAACCGGCAGGCTCAGTGCGGTCGAGCCTCGTCGCGATGCCGAGCGTAGCGAGGTGTCGCGATGAGCGAGACCCGATCGGCGCCCCTGTACTGCCCGTACTGCGGCGAGGAGAACCTGCGGCCGAGCGAGGCCGGCCACGGCGCCTGGGAGTGCCACGCCTGTGCCCGGGTCTTCTCGGTGAGGTTCACCGGGCTGCTCAGCCGGGCGGTGACCCGGTGAGCGTCGTGTCGGCGGCGGGCCTCGGGCTGGTCGGGCTCGGCGGCGCGGCACCCGCCGACCCGGCCCGGCGCGGCCCGGAGGAGCTGCGCGCCCTGGCCGGGCGGGCCGGGCGGGAGCTGGAGGGCGCGCCGGCGCTGGAGATCGCCCGCTGGGCGGCCGAAACGTTCGGCGAACGGCTCTGCGTCACCAGCTCGATGGCCGACGCCGTCCTGGCCCACCTGGTCTCCCGCGTCGCCCCCGGGGTCGACGTGGTCTTCCTCGACACCGGCCTGCACTTCCCGGAGACGCTGCGGGTCCGCGACGAGGTGGCCCGACGGCTGCCCGTCAACGTCCGCTCGATCCGGCCGCGGCTCACCGTGGGCCAGCAGGACGGCGAATACGGTCCCCGACTGTTCAACCGCTCCCCGGACGACTGCTGCCAGCTCCGCAAGGTCGAGCCGCTGGAGCGCGCGCTGACCGGGTACGACGCCTGGGCCGCCGGGCTGCGCCGCGACGAGTCGCCGACCCGGGCCAACACGCCGGTGGTGACCTTCGACGCCCGGCGCGGCAAGGTGAAGGTCAACCCGATCGCCGCCTGGACCCAGGCGGACGTGGACGCCTATGTCGCCCGTTACGACATCCCGGTCAACGAGCTGTTCAAGCGGGGCTACGGCTCGGTCGGCTGCTGGCCCTGCACCCGTCGGACCACGGCGGGGGAGGACCCCCGGGCGGGCCGGTGGGCGATGTTCGAGAAGACCGAGTGCGGGCTGCACGGCTGACCGTCGCCGGGATCGCGGGACTGTCGCCCGCGACCCCGACCCTGCCTCTCCCGACCCCGGCCCCGCTGGCCCTGGCCCCGCTGGCCCTGGCCCCAGCACCGCTGGCCCCGGCCCCGGTCGTCCTGGTCGCGCACGGCAGCCGGGATCCCCGGGCGGCAGAGGCGACCCGGGCACTGGCCCGGGCGGTCGCCGCCGCCCGTCCCGGCGTGACCGTGTCGACAAGCTGGCTGGACCACACCGAACCGGGGCCGGCGGCCGTGCTGCGGTCGCTGGCGGCGGCCGGCCATCCCCGGGCGGTGCTGGTGCCGCTGCTGCTCACCGCCGCCTACCACCGGCGGGTCGACATCCCGGCGGCGGTCGCGGCGGCCCGGGACTCGGGCCCGCCGATCGACGTACACGTCTCCGACGTGCTGGGCCCCGCCGACGGCGTGGTCGACGCCGCGCTGCTGGCCGGGCTGCGGCGCCGGCTGGCCGAGGCGGAGCCAGGGCGGTTCGACGCGCTGGTGCTGGCGGCGGCGGGCACCCGGGATCCCCGGGCGCGCGGGTCGGTGGGGCGGGTCGCGGCGGCGCTCGGCGCCGAACTCGGGGTGCCCTGTCGGGTGTCGTACGCCTCGGCAGCCCCGCCGCTCACGGGCGCGGCGGTGGCCCGGCTGCGCGCGGCGGGCGCCCGCCGGGTGGCCGTGTCGGCGTACTTCCTGGCCGCCGGCCTCTTCCACGACGCCGTGCTGGCGGGGGCCCGGTCGGCCGGTGCCGTGACGGTGTCCGGGCCGCTCGCCGACGCCCCGGAGCTGGCCGCGCTGGTGCTGCGCCGGGTGGACGCCGCGCCGCGGTGACCGGCCGGCTCGACGCCCGCCGCTGACGCGGCTCGTCGGCTCCCGGCCCTCACCGACGTGGCCCGTCGGCTTCCGGCCCACCGCTGACGCAGCCCGGACGGCAGAACGCCCCGGCAGGGCAACGCCCTGCCGGGGCGTGGAGCCTTTGGTTCGGTGCGGTCAGGCGGAGTGAGCGCGCAGCACCCGGAGGCCACCGCGACGCTTGACGGCGCGCCGCTCCTCCTCGCTCATTCCGCCCCAGACACCAGCGTCCTGACCGGACTCGAGCGCCCACTGGAGGCACTGGTCGGTCACGGAGCAGCGCTGGCAGACGGCCTTGGCCTGCTCGACCTGCAGGAGAGCCGGACCGGATGTCCCGATCGGGAAGAACAGCTCCGGGTCCTCATCGCGGCAGACAGCATGGTGACGCCAGTCCATGGCGGCAACACTCCTCATTCTGGATGGGTGGCAGATTTGCTTTTGGTGCTTTTCCAATATGCGTCCGCACGCCGAATAGTTACGGTTCGCGTCCATCAATTCGGCGCTGCGTGAGCAGGCTCTTGTTGCCCTTGGGACCTGCTGGAACAGCTCAACATGGCGAGCGTATCCAGGCAATGTTCCGATAGCTCAAGTTCGCTTGTGAATACTTTCACGAACTTACGCGATGTCAAGGGTGACGCTCGGAAAAACTCCGAGCGGTGAGCAAGCTCACGACCCTTTTGTCCGGGTTCTAGAATGATCTAGCTACCCGCCGTACCACAGTCGAGGATCAATATAGTACAGTCCGCGTGACATTGCTGACATTTCCGGCACCTCGCCCTCGGTGTGCGGCCACCGTGTCGGCACGGTGTGGGGGACCGCCTGACCAAGGGCTGTACCCGAGGCCTAACAGATTACTCTCAGTGCGGCCGGAACGGATGCAAATCTAACTTTCTCTCGTTCGCCGAGGTAGTCCCCGTCCAGCTGGAAGGCCTGCGGGCGGCTCGTGAACAGGGTGAACTCGTTCACGTCGTGCAGCCGCAGCACCTGGCGGCCCCGAGGATCCGGAGCCCGGGAGAGCGCCTGGGTCACCGTGCGTGCGGTACTCGCCACGCGGAGCTGACGCATCGCCAGCACATCCAGCCCGAGATCGAAGGACGCCTCCGGGTTCGGGTTGATCTCCCGCTCGCCCAGGTACGTCCACGGCGCGGTGTTCTGGATGATGACGGTGGCCAGCTCGCCCTCGGCGGCCTCCCCGGGCCGCTCCAGCGTGATCGCGGGGTGGCGCCGGTCCGAGCGGAGGAAGTACTGGTTCACCGTCGAGCGCAGGTAGAGCGCCGGGGTGGAGACCCGGCCCCGCCGGCGGGCCTGCTCCACGCGGTGGATGACCGCCGCGTCGATGCCGAAACCGGCGCAGAAGGTGAAGTAGCGGTCGTCGGCCCGCCCCAGCCCGACCGTCCGGGACCGGCCCAGCCGCAGCCCCTCCAGGATCATGCTGGTGCCCTCGGGCCACTCCCGGGGCAGGCCCAGCGCCCGGGCGAACACGTTCGTCGAGCCGCCGGGGACGGTGGCCAGCGCCGGGAGGCGCTCGGCGGGCGTACCCCCGGTGCGGATGGTCGGCGGGTCGGCCGTCATCAGGCCGTTCACCACCTCGTTGACCGTGCCGTCACCACCGAGCGTCACCACCAGGTCGACGCCCTCCTCGGCCGCCTCCCGGGCGAGGTCGGTGGCATGGCCCCGCCGGCGGGTGTACCGCACAGACAGGTCGACTTCGCTGCGCAACGCCCGGACCAGGACGTCCCGGCTGCGCTCGCTGGTGGTGGTGGCCTTCGGATTGACGACCAGGACGGCCCGCATGGGCGGCACTGTACCGCGATCCCCCACGGGTATCCTGTCGCGCGTGACCATCGACTCGGACCGGAATCCGACCCCGCTGCGATGGGCGGTCCGGCTGCTCCGGGCGGAGGCGGTCGCGCTGGCCCTGGTGGCCGCCTGGCTGGTCTGGGCCGATCTCACCGCCGAGACCACCGACCTGCCGTCGGCGCTGCTGGTGACCGCGTTCGCCCTCGGCGGCACGGCGGCGCTGTGGGTGCTCGGCGGCGCCCTGAGCCGGCGCCGAGCCGGGGCCCGTGCCCCGGCGATCGTCCTGGAGCTCATGCTGCTGCCGGTCGGTTGGTACATGATTCAGGGCGGCCTGGGGTGGCTGGGCCTGCCGCTGATGGCGCTCGGCCTCGGGGTGTCCGCCCTGTTGGTCAGCCCGCCCACCACGCGGGCCCTCGGCTTCTAGCCGGCCCGCGGCGGATCGCGGGGGTCAGTAGCGGGACGCGCGCCGGGTGAGCAGGGAGATGGTGGCCCGGCCGTTCGCCGCGTTCGCCGCCGCGGCCGTGGTCAGCGCGGTCAGCACCTTCCAGGCGAAGGACGACTCGGAGGGCAGTGTCGCGCCGCGCACCGTCGGCACGGTCACCTCGACGGTGAGCGCGTCGTCGGTCACCGCGAACCGGCACTCCAGCTCGGCGTCCCGGGTGGCGATCGCGAGCAGCATGGCGCACGCCTCGTCCACGGCGATCCGCAGGTCCTCGATCTCGTCGAGGGCGAACTGGAGACGGGCGGCGAGGCCGGCCGTGGCAGTACGGAGCACGCCGAGGTAGCCGCCGTCGGCGGGCACGGTCAGGTGCACCACATCGTCGTCGGTCGCTGGCTGGCCGGTCAGTTGAGTCACGCCTCATCCCCCCGGCGGGGACTCTACCCCGTCAGGCCGACGGGCGCGTGGGCGCGCCGCCGGTGGCGTCCGGGGCCCTGCCGCCCGCCTGCGCCGCGAGCGCGTGCAGGGCGGGCCCGGTCAGCCGGTACGGCACCCACTGCGCCAGCGGCGCGGCACCGACCGCGGCGTAGAACCGGGCGGCCGGATTCCAGTCGATCATCGACCAGTCGAGCCGCCGGTAGCCCCGCTCCACGCAGATCGCGGCCAGGGTGGCCAGTAGCCGCCGGCCCGCGCCGCTGCCCCGGGCCTCCGGCCGGACGTACAGGTCCTCCAAGTGGATGCCGTGCACGCCGGCCCAGGTGGAGAAGTTGAGGAACCAGAGCGTGAAGCCGAGCACCCGGTCGGCGTCGTCCACCGCCACGTGACCGAACAGCGCCGGTGTCGGGCCGAAGAGGGCCGCGTCGAGCTGCTCGGCGCTCAGCTGGCACTGGTCGGGCGCCCGCTCGTACTCGGCCAGCTCGTGCACCATCGCGACGACGGCCGGCACGTCCTCGCGACGTGCCGGCCGTACTGTCGGGGTGAGGCCGACGGTCACGCCTGCTTGGTCTCCCAGAAGATCTTCGAGATCTCGTCGATCTTCGTCAGCAGCTCGTCGGCCTTGGCCGGGTCCACGCTGCCCTTGGCGCCGCTGGCGCCGGCCAGCTTGGTTGCCTCGTTGAACAGGGTGTGCAGGTTCGGGTACTTCTCGAAGTGGGCCGGCTTGAAGTAGTCCGTCCACAGCACCCACAGGTGGTGCTTGACCAGCTCGGCGCGCTGCTCCTTGATGATCAGCGCCCGGGTGCGGAACTCGGCGTCGGTGTTCGCCTGGTACTTCTCGGCGATCGCCTTGACCGACTCGGCTTCGATCCGGGCCTGGGCCGGGTCGTAGATGCCGCACGGCAGGTCGCAGTGGGCGCTGGCGGTGACGCTCGGCGTGAAGATGCGCAGAAGTCGCATCGGGATCCTCCATGTGAAGTTTGCGATGATCCAAGACGACATTACTCCTGGACATGCTCCCCAGCGGGGCGGAGGTGAAACCCGGGTGCGCCCCGACGAACCCCGGGCCGTGGACCGGCTGCGCGGGCCGCTCGCCGCCGTGCTGGTGACCGGTCCGTCGATGGTCCCCACCCTGCGTCACGGCGACGCGGTGCTGGTCCGCCGGGGAGGCCGCCCGGTCCGCGCCGGCGACGTCGTGGTCGCCGTCTTCCGCAGTCGCCCGGAGCTGCTGGTGGTCAAGCGCGCGGTCCGTCCGCAGGACGGCGGCTGGTGGGTACGTGGCGACAACGACCTGATCACCGACGACTCCCGGGCGTACGGCGTGGCCGATGTGCAGGGCCGGGTGGTGGCCCGGTACTGGCCCCGGCCGGGCCGTCTGCGCCGCCCCCTCTGAGCTACTCCTGAGTATGACCCTACTCACATCAGGGGTGCAGCGCCGACACTATGCTCGGCGGGTGCCCGGGTGACCCCCCGCACCGCGTACCGCCGCTCGTCGCCTCACCTCGCGCCCGAGCCGGACGCTCCATCTGCTCGACAGATCCTGGAGTCACCATGCCTTCGTCCATAGTGGATCCCGTCGATCCCGTCTTCCGACTGCACGCCGGCGGCAAGATGGCCGTCGCCTCCACCGTCCCGCTGACCAGCCGGGAGGACCTCTCCCTCGCGTACACCCCCGGGGTGGCCCGGGTGTGCGAGGCGATCGCCGCCGACCCGGCCCTGGTTGACGACTACACCTGGGTGGGGCACACCGTCGCGGTCGTCACCGACGGGTCGGCCGTGCTCGGTCTGGGCAACATCGGCCCGCGCGCGGCGCTGCCCGTGATGGAGGGCAAGGCGGTGCTGTTCAAGCAGTTCGGCGGCGTGGACGCGGTGCCCATCTGCCTGGACACCCAGGACGTGGACGAGATCGTCGCGGTGGTGAAGGCCCTCGCCCCCTCGTTCGGCGGGATCAACCTGGAGGACATCAGCGCGCCGCGTTGCTTCGAGGTGGAGCGCCGGCTCGACGAGGCGCTGCCCATCCCGGTCTTCCACGACGACCAGCACGGCACCGCGATCGTCGTGCTCGCCGCGCTGCGCAACGCCGCCGCCCTGCTCAACCGCAAGCTCGGCGACCTGCGGGTGACGGTCAGCGGCGCGGGCGCGGCCGGGGTGGCGGTGACCCGGATGCTGATCGCCGGGGGAGTGGACCCGGCGCGGGTGGTGGTCTGCGACTCGAAGGGGATCATCGGCCGGCACCGGACCGAGCTCACCGGCACCAAGGCCGCCCTCGCGGCCGACACCAACGCAGCGGGCCGCCGGGGCGACGTCACCGAGGCCCTGCGCGGCGCGGACGTGCTGATCGGCGTCTCCGGCGGGCAGATCCCGGAGGAGGCGGTGGCCGCAATGGCGCCCGGCGGCATCGTCTTCGCGCTGGCCAACCCGACCCCCGAGGTGCACCCCGAGGTGGCCGCCCGGCACGTCGCGGTGGTCGCGACCGGCCGCAGCGACTACCCCAACCAGATCAACAACGTGCTGGCCTTCCCCGGGGTCTTCCGGGGCGCGCTGGACGCCCGGGCCACCCGGATCACCGAGGGGATGAAGGTGGCCGCCGCCGACGCGATCGCCGGCGTGGTCGCCGAGACGCTGACCGCCGACGCGATCGTGCCGTCCCCGCTGGACCCGCGGGTAGCCCCCGCGGTGGCCGAGGCCGTCGCCGAGGCCGCCCGCCGCGACGGCGTCGCCCGCGCCTGAGACGGGACGACGGGCCCCTTCGCTGCCATCCGGTCTGAGAAGGGGCCCTTCTTGACACCCCCGCTCCTTGCTACGGTGCGGATCATGCGTGCCGCCTTCGCGTCGAGCTTCGACGCCGACAACCCGCTCTCCGCGCTGACCGTCGGCGAGCGTCCCGAGCCGGTCCACCCCGAGGACGACTGGGTCACCGTGCAGCTGCGGGCCAGCTCGCTCAACCACCACGACCTGTGGTCGCTGCGCGGCGTGGGGCTCGCCGCGGACCGGCTGCCGATGATCCTCGGCTGCGACGCCGTCGGCACCGACCCGGACGGCAACGAGGTCGTGGTCTACCCGCTGATCGCCGACCCGGGCGACCCGCGCGGCATGTCCATCCTCTCCGAGCACTTCCAAGGGACCCTCGCCGAGCGGGTGGCCGTACCCCGGATGAACCTGCTGCCCCTGCCGGGCGGCGTGTCCGCGACGGACGCCGCCTGCCTGCCCACCGCGTGGCTCACCGCCTGGCGGATGCTGACCACCAAGGGCCGGGTGGAGGACGCCGAATCGGTGCTGGTCCAGGGCGCGGGCGGCGGCGTCGCCACGGCGGCCGTCGCGCTCGCCGTCGCGCTCGGCAAGCGGGTGTACGCGACCAGCCGCCACCCCGGCAAGCGAGAGCGGATCACCGAGCTGGGGGCGACCGCGCTGGAGCCCGGCGCCCGGCTCCCGGAGCGGGTCGACGTGGTGGTCGAGACGGTCGGGGCGGCCACCTTCGACCACTCGCTGAAGTCGGCCGCGCCGATGGCCCGGATCGTGGTCTCCGGGGCGACCGCCGGGCACGAGCCGAAGGTCAACCTGCGCCGGGTCTTCGCCATGCAACTGGAGATCCTCGGCACCTCGATGGGCACCCCGGGCGAGCTGACCGAGCTGCTGGCGTTCTGCGCCGAGCACGACGTGCGCCCCGTGGTGGACAGCATGGTGCCGTTCAGTCGGGTCGAGGACGCCTTCGCCCGACTGCACTCGGGCGACGTCTTCGGCAAAATCGTCATCGACCACACGGCCTGATCGGCCCTCCGGCCGGGACGGGCCCCGGCGGGAGGTGCCTCACAGCCGGTCGTCGAGAGTGGCGAGGCCACCCCGGACGGCCTCGGCCGGCAGCCGGCCCTTGGCCGCCGCGTCGCCGTACAGGGTCCAGCGGAGGAACTCGACGGTGGTGTCCGAGACCACCCGCAGGGCCGCGCCGTCGGTGAGCAGGGCGCGGCCGTGGTCGCCCTTCGGCAGGCTCAGCATCGCCTTGGGCCAGGGCACCCTGTCGTACGCCGCCCGGCCCGACGCGTAGCCGACCACCTCGTCGGCCTCGCCGTGCACGAAGAGTTGCGGCGCGGCGGCCCCGGCGAACGCCGTGCCCACGCCCAGGGCGGTGCCGGCGAAAACCACCCCGGCGTCCAGCCGGTCGTCCCGCCCGGCGGTGAACAGGCCGATCGTGGTCACCCCGCCGGCCGAGTGCCCCGCCGCGGCCACCCGGTCGGTGGCGAGCCGGCCGCGCAGCGGGTCACCCGCCTTCGCGTCCAGGGCGAGCACCCGGGTCAGCGCGTACGACACGTCGGCGGGCTGGTTGAGCACGTCCAGCACGTTGCCGTCGCCGCCCCGAACGGTGTGCGGGAAGGCCGGCGCGGCCACCACGAGACCGGCCGCCGCCCAGCGGGTGAGCAGGGTGGCGTAGTCGTCCGGCCGGCCGTTCAGGCCGTGGCTGAACATCACCACGGGGAACCGGCCGGTGGCGGCGGGCGTGGACCGCTCGGGCGTCCCGCCGGCCGCGCCCCGGGCCGGGTACCAGATGGTCACCGGCAGCGGCCGGTCGTCGCCGCGGTTGAGCTTGAGCTGGCGTACGCCGACCGCGAAGGACCCGCTCGGCGCGGTGCCGGCGGGCACGCTCGGCGCCGGGGTGGTGGCCTTCGGCGGCTCCACCGGATCAACGCCGCGCCCGGCCGGCCCGGCGTCGCCCGAGCAGCCGCTCAGGACTGCGGCGAGCAGGGCGGCGGCCAGCAGGGCGGCGGTGCGGCGACGGGGCATGAACCCGATTGTGCCTCGCAGGGTGCGGCGACCGGCCGGCATCGCAGCACAGGCGGGCAGCCGATCACCCGGGGTGCGGGGGCGGGGCCGCCGGTCCGGTCGCCCCCACCGGACGCGTGGCGGCGGCGCGGAGGCGGGCGATGTCGGCGACGTCCTTCGAGCGGCGGGGCCGCTGCGGCATCCAGATCGGGTACATCTCCTTGAACTCGATCTGGGCGGCCACGGAGATGATCGGCGCGGTCAGCTCGCCGATCCGGCCGGGCGGCCCGTCGAGCATGCCTTCCGGCAGCGGCGTCCCCGCCCAGGGCCCGCCGCCCACGACCACCCGCCCCGACGCGTCCCGAGCCAGGTACGCGAAGCTCAGCTCGACGTCGTCCCGCAGCAGGTCGAGCTGCGTGTCGACGGGCACCCGGGGATCCACCCGCCAGCCCCGGCCGAGCAGCGCGGCGGACAGCCGGTCGACGTCGTCCCGCCAGCAGTACCAGTCGACGTCGAGGTGCGGCCGGGTCACCTCGCCGAGGTGGAAGTCCATCGCCCACCCGCCCCGCAGCCACACCCCCATCCCACCCTCCAGAGCCACTTCCAGCACCTCGCCGATCGCCCCCACCTGCCGCCCCTCCACACCCACCCCTCCCACCCACCCCACCCACCCCTCCCACCCGCTCCCGCTCCCGCGATCTTGCACTTAGGGCCCAAGAAATGCACCCTCCGCCCTAAATGTCGGGGCCCCAACTGCAAGATCGCGGGCGGGGCGGGGCGGGGCTGCGGGCGGGGCGGGGTGGGTCAGGGGGTGGGGAGGCGGGAGAGCCAGGTGGTGTGGGGGGAGCGGGCGATGGTGGGGAGGCGGTGGAGGGCGGTGGCGTCGCCGTAGAGGGTCCAGCGGAGGAAGTCCGTGGTGGCGGCGAGGACCTGGGGGAATCCGGGGTGGCCGGGGGTCAGGTACGCGCCGTGGCCCTGGCCGGTGACGGTGAGGAACGCGGCCGGGCCGGGCGTCCGGGCGTACGCGGCCCGGCCGACGGTCACCGGCACCACCGGGTCGGCACCGCCGTGCACGAACAGCACCGGCGCGGAGGGACCGGCGAACGCGCCGGCCAGACCGCCCCCGGCGATCACGACGCCCGCCCGCAGCCGGGAAGAGTGCCCGGAGGTGAGCATCCCGGCGGTGGTGAACCCGCCCGCCGAGTGCCCGGCCGCGGCGAAGCGGGCGACGTCCAGGTGGCCGGCGAGCGGGTCGCCCCGGCGGGCGTCGAGGCGGACCAGGTGCCGGATCAGCCGCCAGCCGTCGGCCGGCTGGTTGCGCACGTCCGCCCGCGTGAACCGGGCCGCACCGCGCCGGGTGTGCGGGTACGCCGGAGCGGCCACCACGAACCCGGCGGCGGCCCACCGGGTGGTCAGCGGGGCGTGCAGTTCGGGGAGGCTGTGCAGCCCGTGGCTGAACACGACGACCGGGAACCGGCCCCGGGCGACCCCGCCGGGGCCGGCCGGATACCAGACGGTCACCGGTAGCGGGCGCGCGCCGGCCGGGTCGAGCGTGAACGTCCGCACCCCGACCGGGTACGCCCCGGCGGGCGCGGACCGGGCGGGCGGTTCCCCGCCGCTGGCGGCGGCGGTGGCCGGACCACAGCCGGCCAGCAGCGCCGTCATCAGCACGGCGACCAGCCGTCGTACCCCCACGCCACTACGTTAGGCGGCCCGGGGCCGGCGCGGCCCCGCCGTCCGGACCGGTCGGCGAAGCCACCCGGCGGGGGCGGCTCCCCCCATCGGGCGGTCCTGCGGCGTTTCGCCCGCGTGGGGGCGGTTCGGCCGGACGGCCTTGGCTATGGTCTGGCCCATGTCTGACAAGTACCTGGACCCGAGCGGCAACACAGAGCAGTTCCGGGCGTTCGCCCACACGCCGGAGGCCGGCGCCCCGACGACCCCGGCGGCGTCCCGGGCGCCCCTGTTCGTCGGCGCCGCGGTCGTCGCGGTGGTGCTGGTGGCCCTGGTCGCCTGGCTTGCCCTGGACTGACCGGCCCCAGCGAGCCGGCCCGGCCCCAAATGAGCCGGCCCAAACGAGCCGGCCCGGCGGAGGGGGTCAGTTGGTCGTTCCGACCACCGCGCGGGTCTCCCGGGCGATTTCGCGCTCCTCGTCGGTGCCGATCACGCAGACGGCGACCTCCGCGCCGTCCGGGGAGATCACCCGGTCACCGCTGCCCGCGTTGCGCCCCGGGTCGACGGCGATGCCGAGCCGCTCCAGCCCGGCCAGCGCGGCGGTCCGCACCGCGGCGGCGTGCTCGCCCACCCCGGCGGTGAAGGTGACCGCGTCCACCCGCCCGAGCAGGGCGTAGTACGCCCCGACGTACCCGGTGATCCGGCGGCGGTAGACGTCGAAGGCGAGTGCGGCGGCCGGGTCCCCGGCGTCGCGGCGGGCCAGCACCTCGCGCATGTCGTTGACCCCGGTCAGGCCGAGCAGGCCGCTGCGGTGGTTGAGCAGGTCGTCGATCTCGTCCACCCCCATCCCGGCTTCCCGGCGCAGGTGGAAGATGATCGTCGGGTCGAGGTCGCCGCTGCGGGTGCCCATCACCAGGCCCTCCAGCGGGGACATCCCCATCGAGGTGGCCACGCTGCGCCCGCCCTGCACGGCGCAGGCGCTCGCCCCGTTGCCCAGGTGCAGGGTGATCGTGTTCAGCTCCTCGTACGGCCGGCCCAGCAGCTCGGCGGTGCGCCGGGAGACGTACGCGTGCGAGGTGCCGTGGAAGCCGTACCGGCGGATGTCGTACCGCTGGGCGGTGTCCCGGTCGATCGCGTAGGTCGCGGCGGCCTCGGGCAGGGTGTGGTGGAACGCGGTGTCGAAGACGGCGGCCTGCGGCACGCCGGGCAGCGCCTCGAGGGCCACCCGGATGCCGGCCAGGTTCGCCGGGTTGTGCAGCGGGGCGAGCGGCACGAGTTCCTCGATCGCCGCGAACACCGCGTCGTCGATCAGCACCGGCTCGGCGAAGCGCCGCCCGCCGTGCACCACCCGGTGCCCGACCGCGACCAGCCCGGCCAGGTCCAGCCGGCCCAGGATCTCCCGGACCGCCGTCTCGTGGTCGGCCGGGCCGCCCTCCGGTTCGCCGACCCGCTCCACCGTCCCGGAGGCGCGCACCTCGTCGCCGTCGTACAGCCGGTACTTGACCGACGACGAGCCGCAGTTGAGGACGAGCACCCGACTCATGACGACTCCCCGGCGGCGGCCTGGATGGCGGTGATCGCGACGGTGTTGACGATGTCCGGGACGGTGGCGCCCCGGGACAGGTCGTTGACCGGCCGGCGCAGGCCCTGCATCACCGGGCCGACGGCCACCGCCCCGGCCGAGCGCTGCACCGCCTTGTACGTGTTGTTGCCCGTGTTCAGGTCCGGGAAGATGAACACCGTGGCCCGCCCGGCGACCGCGCTGTCGGGCAGCTTGGTGGCCGCGACCTTCGGGTCGATCGCCGCGTCGTACTGGATCGGGCCCTCCACCAGCAGCTCGGGGCGGCGCTCGCGGACCAGCCGGGTGGCCGCCGCGACCTTCTCCACGTCCGCCCCCGCCCCGGAGTCCCCGGTCGAGTACGACAGCATCGCCACCCGCGGCTCGATGCCGAACCGGGCGGCGGTGTCGGCCGAGGAGATGGCGATGTCGGCGAGCTGCGCGGCGTCCGGGTCGGGGTTCACCGCGCAGTCGCCGTACACCAGCACCCGGTCGGCGAGCAGCATGAAGAAGACGCTGGAGGCCACCGAGAGCCCGGGCACCGTGCGGATGATCTCGAAGGCGGGGCGGATGGTCGCGGCGGTGGTGTGGGTGGCCCCGGAGACCATCCCGTCGGCGTGCCCGGTGTGCACCATCATCGTGCCGAAGTAGTTCGGCTGGGCGACCACGTCGTGCGCCAGCTCGGCGGTCATGCCCCGGTGGGCGCGCAGCTTCGCGTACGCCTCGGCGAACTCGTCGCGCCACTCGCTGGTCGCCGGGTCGACCACGGTCGCCCCGGTGATGTCGATGCCGAGCTCCCGGGTGCGCCGGGCGACGTCGTCGGTGCGGCCGAGCAGCGTCAGGTCGACCACGCCCCGGCGAAGCAGGATCTCCGCCGCGCGCAGGATCCGCTCCTCCGTGCCCTCGGGCAGCACCAGGTGCCGGCGGGTGGCCCGGGCCCGGTCGATCAGGTCGTACTCGAACATCAGCGGGGTGACCCGTTCAGAGCGGCTGACCCGCAGCCGGCGGGCCAGGTCGTCGGTGTCGACGTTGGCCTCGAACGCGCCGAGCGCGGCCTCCACCTTGCGCGGGTTCGCGACGCTTGGCCGCCCCTCGATCCGGCTGGACGCGGCCACCGTGTCGTAGCTGTCGCTGGGCACCGACAGCACCGCGAACCCGGTGTTCAGCCCCTCCACCAGCCGCATCGCCCTGGGGTCCGGCTGCTCGCCGAGGGTGAGCACCACCCCGGCCAGGGAGACCTGCCCGGCGACGTGCGCGGCGCTCGCCGCCACCACCAGGTCGGCCCGGTCACCGGGGGTGATCACCAGTGCGCCCTCGGTCAGGTGGTCGAGCAGCGTCGGCACGTGTGCCGCGCCGACCACGTAGTCCAGCACGTCGCGGCCGAGCGCGGCGTCGTCGCCGGCCAGCAGGGTGGCGCCGAGCGCCGCCGCCACCTCGGCCACCGTCGGCGCCGACACGGTCGGCACCTCCGGGATGGCGTACGTGGGGACGGGCAGCTCGGGCAGCGTCATCGCCCCCGACACCCGGTTGGCGATCACCGCCAGCACCGTCGCGCCCAGGTCCTCCAGGTCGTGGTACGCCCCGCGCGCCGCCGCCGCGATCGCCTCCGGCTCCTGCCCGAAGCCGTCGATCACCGGCACCACCACGCTGCCGAACTCGGTGGCCAGCCGGGCGTTGAAGGCCAGCTCGCGGGGGCCCGCGCCGTCCCCGCCGTCGGCGAAGTCGCTGCCCACCACCACCATCGCCGGGCAGCGCCGTTCGACGTCCCGGTACCGCTCGACGAGCCGGGAGATCAGCTCCTCGCGCCGGCCGTCGGCGACCAGCTCGGTGGCCTCCGCGTAGGTGGCGCCGTGCAGGTCGGCCATCGGCAGGTCGATCCGGTAGCGGTCGGTGAGCAGGGCGAGGATCGGGTCGGGGCCCCGACCGGCGACCAGGGGCCGGAACGCGCCGATCCGCTCGACCTGTCGGGAAAGGAGTTCGGCGAGGCCGAGCGCGATGGTCGACTTCCCCCCGCCGGAACCCACACTGGTCAGATACACGCTCCGGGCCACGCCCTCACGCTACAAGATCGCCGCCCGCAGCGCCGCCGTCCCCTCCGTGACCTGGGGGATCCTCGTCTCACTCAGGCCGCTGACCAGGCACTTCAGGTTCCTTCGCTCCTAGACTCGCCACTCGTGACCGACCGTCGGACCATCGTCCCACCCTCGCCCCCGCCCGAGCAGCCGGCCGTCGGGCGGCCCGTGACCGACGGTCCGACGGTCGGACTCTCCGTGACGGACGGTCCGACGGTCGTCGTGCCGACCGTCACCGACGGTCCGACGGCCCTCCTGGCCGCGGTTCCCGACCTGCCGCCGGTCTTCGTCGACCCGAGCGGGCGGCGCGGGACCCGGCTGCGGCGGATCGCGTACGTCGCCGGGCTGGCGTACACCGCGCTGGTCGGGGTGAGCTTCGCCGGGGGGCCGGTGCGCCCGGAGAACGTGCTGCCCTTCGTCGACTCGACGCAGCGCCCCTGGAAGGCGCCCGCGCCGCCGGCCGCCCCGGCCCCCGCCCCGACGACCGCGAAGCCCACCACGCCGGCCCCCGGCCCGACCCGTGCCACGGCGACCCGGAGCGCGCCCGCCGCCACGTCCTCGCCCCGGCCGTCGTCCCCGGCGGCCGGCAGCCCGCGTCCCAGCCGGAGCGCCGCGTCGCCCCCGGCCACCACGGCGCCTCCGACGACCGCGCCGCCCAGCACCGAGCCACCCACGGCCGTCCCGCCCCCGGTGGTCGACCCACCGGCCCTTCCGGAACAGGCCGAGTAGCGTGCGGACAGCCGCTGACCCGTCCGCCGGTCGGCCCCCGCCGCAGGCCCGCCGCACCCGCGGCGCCCGCCGCACCCGGCGGGTCCGCCGGTCCGCGCCGCCGCCGAGCTGGGCCCTGTTGGGCGTCCTGCTCGTCGTCCTGGCCGGTGTGCTCTTCGTCGGGGCGTACGCGAACGCCGCCTTCGTCCCTGACCGCGCGCAGCACGACGACGGCCAGGACCGGGTGCCCGCCGAGGTGGTCAACGGCGGCCCGATCATCAACGCCGCCGACGGCCAGCACCGCTCCTACCGACTGCCCGCACGCACCGTCGCGCTCACCTTCGACGACGGTCCCGACCCGAAGTGGACCCGCGAGGTGCTGCGGGTCCTCGACACCCACCAGGTGAAGGGCACCTTCTTCGTGGTCGGGTCGCAGGCCGCCCGGCACCCCGAACTGGTGCGGGAACTGGTCGCCGGCGGGCACGAGGTCGGCGTGCACACCTTCACCCATCCCGACCTGACCACGCTGTCCGGCTGGCGTCGCCGGATGGAGTACGGCCAGACGCAGCTCGCGCTCGCCGGCGCGGCCGGGGTCCGGTCCTCGCTGATGCGGTTCCCGTACTCCTCGCACGCCGACGCGATCGACGACCGGGACTGGCCGCTGGTCACCGAGGCCGGCGGGCTGGGCTACCTCACCGTGCTCAACGACACCGACAGCCGGGACTGGGCGCTGCCCGGGGTGGACGCCACGGTCGCCAACGCCACGCCGGCCGGTTATTCGGGCGCGATCAGCCTCTGGCACGACGCCGGCGGGGACCGGGCCCAGACCGTCGCCGCCCTGGACCGTTTCATCCCGCTGATGAAGGAACGCGGCTACCGGTTCACCACCGCGACCGAGGGGCTGAACCTGACACTGGCCGCGGCCGGGATCGACCACCAGGTGACCGGGAACCCGGTCGCGTCCGGGGCGGAACGGTGGCAGGGCCGGATGCTGGTCTGGGCGGTGCAGGGCGCCGACCGCACGCTCACCCTCTTCGGCGCGCTCTTCGTGCTCGTCGGCGTGCTCACCGTCGGCCGTACCGTCCTGCTGCTCCTGCTCGCCGGGCGGCATGCCCGGCGCCGCCGGGCCCGGGACTGGACCTGGGGACCGCCGGTGACCGAGCCGGTGTCGGTGATCGTCCCCGCGTACAACGAGAAGGAGGGGATCGCCGCGGCGGTCCGGTCGCTGGCCACCGGCGACCACCCCGGGGGCATCGAGGTCGTCGTGGTCGACGACGGCTCGACGGACGGGACCGCCGACATCGCCGAGGGGCTCGGCCTGCCGAACGTCCGGGTCGTGCGCAAGCCGAACGGCGGCAAGCCGAGCGCGTTGAACACCGGCGTGGCGCTGGCCCGCCACGAGTTGCTGGTGCTGGTCGACGGCGACACCGTCTTCGAGCCGGACGCCGTGCGCCGGCTGGTCCAGCCGTTCGCCGACCCGCAGGTGGGCGCGGTCGCCGGCAACGTCAAGGTGGGCAACCGGGACAGCCTGATCGCCAAGTGGCAGCACATCGAGTACGTCATCGGGTTCAACCTCGACCGCCGCCTCTACGAGACCCTGCGGTGCATGTCGACGGTGCCCGGCGCGATCGGCGGGTTCCGCCGGCAGGCCCTCGTGTACGCCGGCGGGATGACCGACGACACCCTGGCCGAGGACACCGACATCACCATGGCCCTGGGCCGGGCCGGCTGGAAGGTGGTGTACGAGGAGACGGCCCGGGCGTGGACCGAGGCCCCGGCGACGATGGGGCAGCTGTGGAAGCAGCGCTACCGGTGGAGCTACGGCACCATGCAGGCGATGTGGAAGCACCGCCGCTCGCTGCTCGACAGCGGTGCGTCCGGCCGGTTCAGCCGCCGTTGCCTGCTGTTCCTGACCCTGTTCGGGGTGCTGCTGCCGCTGCTGGCGCCGGTGATCGACCTGCTCGCCCTGTACGGCCTGTTCTTCCTCGACCGGACCGCGACGGTGGTGGCCTGGCTGGCCATGCTGGCGGTGCAGTTCCTCACCGCGGTGGTGGCGTTCCGGCTGGACCGGGAGAAGCTGGGCGTGCTCTGGGTGCTGCCGTTGCAGCAGTTCGTCTACCGGCAGCTGATGTACCTGGTGATGATCCAGTCGGTGGTCACCGCGCTGACCGGCGGCCGGCTGGGCTGGCAGAAGCTGCGCCGCACCGGCCTGCGCCCGACCGTCCGCGCCGGGAACGGCTGACGGTCAGCGGGCTCGGCGGGCCAGGTCGAGGGCGTACTCGGGCCACCAGACGCCGCTGTCCGGCTCGCCGGGCCGGCAGGCGTCGTCGGACTCGCCCGGGAACTTGACCCAGAGCAGGGCGTCCACCCGGTCCGGGCCGGGGTCGGCCGTGGGCTCCTCGCCGAGCGCCCGGCCCGGCGGGTTGCACCAGCTCGGCGCGCCGCCCACGGTACGGCCCGGGTGCGGGCCGTTGCCGTTGCGGCTGGTGTCGACGACGAACCGGGTCGCCCCGCCGAGCGCGTCGGAGAGCCGGTGACCGTAGCGGACGTTCTCCTCGGTGCCGACGAAGTTCGCCACGTTCAGGGCGAAGCCGGCCGCGTCGGCGATCCCGGCCCGGCGCAGCGCCGCGGCGAGCCGGTCGACGTCGGTGATCCAGCCGGGATGCCCGGCGTCGAGGTACACCCGGGCGCCGCCGGTGCTGCCCAGCACGGCCACCGCGTCCCGCAGCACCGCGAGCCGGCCGGCGACGTCGGGCACGCAGCCGGCCACGGCGTCCGGGACCGCGCCGGGTTCGAGGACCACGGTGACCGGCCGGCCGGCCACCCCGGCCGCCAGGTCCCGGATCCAGCGCTGGTAGTCCGCCGCGTCCCCGGCGCCGCCGGCCCCGCGCCGGGCGCAGTCGCGGTCCGGCACGTTGTGCACCACCAGCACCGGCGTCTGCCCGGCGACGGCCGCCGCCGTCAGGAAGGCGTCCACCTCGGCGCGGACCGCCGGGTTGCCGGTGAGCCACTTCGCGCTCGGGCGGCCGGCGATCGCGCGCAGCGCCTCGGCGTCGGCGGTGCGCCCCTGCGCAGCCCAGCGGTCCGCCTGCACGCCGGCCGGGTTCGCCGGGTCGACGTAGAAGACGGGCGGCAGGGCCGTCGGCGCGGCCCCGCCGTCGCCGTCCGGTTCGGCCCGGGGCGCGGGGTCGGCGCCGCAGCCGGCGAGCAGCAGCGCCAGGGCGACGCCGGCCGCCGCCCCGGCCCTTCGGCGGCTCAGTCCTCGTCCTCGTCGTCCAGGCGGGCCAGCCAGGTGGCGAACCGCTCGATCGGCGTCTCGAACTCGGGGTTCAGGTCCACGAAGTCGCGCAGCCGCTCGCCGAGCCACTCCATGCTGACCGACTCCTCGCCCCGGCGCTCGACCAGTTCCTCGATCCCGCGGTCGGTGAAGTACATCCGTACGTCCTCATTCCTGGGCCCGGCCGGCGGCCGGGTCGGGTGGTCCGCCGACGCGAGCGGGGCAGCGGCCCGTCGTGGTGACGGTCGCTGCCCCGCTGCGCGCGGTGCGGTCAGGTCACGGGCGGGGCAGGGCCGCCTCGATCAGCGCGTTCTGCTCGACCTCGTGCATCTTGGCCGAGCCGACCGCAGGGGCGGCGGCGGCCGGGCGGGAGATGCGGCGCAGCCTGATCTCGCTCAGGTGCTCCAGCAGGTTGAGCGCGACGAAGCTCCACGCGCCCTGGTTGGCCGGCTCCTCCTGCACCCAGGCGTAGTCCTCGGCGTTCGGGTACTGCGCCAGGGCGGCCCGGATCTCCTCGACGGGCAGCGGGTAGAGCTGCTCCATCCGGAGGATCGCGGTGTCGGTGACGCCCCGGTCGGCCCGGGCCTGGAACAGGTCGTAGTAGACCTTGCCCGAGCAGAGCAGCACCCGCTTCACCTGCTCCGGCGCCGGAGCGGTGGTGTCGCGCAGCACCGGCTGGAAGGTGCCGGTGGTGAAGTCCTCGACCGGGGACACACAGAGCTTGTGCCGCAGCAGCGACTTCGGCGTGAACACCACCAGCGGCTTGCGCTTGGGCGACAGCGCCTGGCGGCGCAGCAGGTGGAAGTAGCTCGCCGGGGTGGTCGGGATGGCCACCCGCATGTTGTCCTCGGCGCAGAGCTGAAGGAACCGTTCCGGGCGGCCGGAGGTGTGGTCCGGGCCCTGACCCTCGTGGCCGTGCGGCAGCAGCAGGGTGACCGCGGAGCGCTGGCCCCACTTCACCTCGCCGGAGGAGATGAACTCGTCGATCACCGACTGGGCGCCGTTGACGAAGTCGCCGAACTGGGCCTCCCAGGCGACCAGCGCGTTGATGTTCTCCACCGAGTAGCCGTACTCGAAGCCCATCGCCGCGTACTCGCTGAGCAGCGAGTCGTGCACGAAGAACCGGGACCGCTCGCCGTCGGCGGTGAGCGACTGCAACGGCAGGTGGTCGGCGCCGGTCTTGGCGTCCACCACGGACGCGTGCCGCTGCACGAACGTGCCACGACGCGAGTCCTGCCCGGCGAGCCGGACGGTGACCCCGTCGTGCAGCAGCGCGCCGAGAGCGATGATCTCGCCGAAGCCCCAGTCGATGTTGCCCTCGACGGACATTTTGGCCCGCCGGTCGAGCAGCTGCTGGATCCGCTTGTGCGGGGTGAAGCCCTCCGGCAGGTTGACGTGGGCGTCGCCGACCGCCTTGACCACGTCGACGCTGGTGGCGGTCTCCACCTGCGGCTCCGGCTCGTCCTCGCGGCGCTGCCGGGCCGGCTGCTTCGGCGCCGAGGCGGCGTCCCGGGTGGCCTTGAAGACCCGCTCCAGCTGCGACTGGTAGTCGCGCAGCAGTTCCTCCGCGTCCTCCACGGTGATGTCGCCCCGGCCGATCAGCTCCTCGGTGTACAGCTTCCGGACCGACCGCTTCGAGTCGATGATCTTGTACATCTGCGGGTTGGACATCGACGGGTCGTCGCCCTCGTTGTGCCCGCGCCGGCGGTAGCAGACCATGTCGATCACGACGTCCTTGTTGAACGCCTGCCGGTACTCGAACGCCAGCCGGGCGACCCGGACCACGGCCTCGGGGTCGTCGCCGTTGACGTGCAGGATCGGCGCCTCGATCATCCGGGCCACGTCGGTGCTGTAGAGGCTGGACCGGGAGTGCTCCGGTGCGGTGGTGAAGCCGACCTGGTTGTTGACCACCACGTGCACCGTGCCGCCGGTGCGGTAGCCGCGCAGCTGCGACAGGTTGAGCGTCTCGGCGACCACGCCCTGGCCGGCGAAGGCGGCGTCACCGTGCACCGCCAGCGGCAGCACCGTGTACCCCTCCAGCTTGAGGTCGATCCGGTCCTGCTTGGCCCGGACGATGCCCTCCAGCACCGGGTCGACGGCCTCCAGGTGCGACGGGTTCGCCACCACCGACACCTTGACGGCGTGCTCGCCGTCCGGGGTGGTGAACTTGCCGTTCTGGCCGAGGTGGTACTTCACGTCGCCCGAGCCCTGGGTGGAGCGCGGGTCGAGGTGCCCCTCGAACTCCGAGAAGATCTTCTCGTACGGCTTGCCGACGATGTTGGCCAGCACGTTGAGCCGGCCGCGGTGGGCCATGCCGATGACGACCTCGTCGAGCCCCGCCTCGGCGGAGGACTCCAGCACCTCGCCGAGCAGCGGGATCAGCGACTCGCCGCCCTCCAGCGAGAAGCGCTTCTGGCCGACGTACTTGGTCTGCAGGAAGGTCTCGAACGCCTCGGCGGCGTTGAGCCGGTTGAGCACGTGCTTCTGCTCGTCGGTGCTGGGCTTCTCGTACTTGCGCTCGATCCGCTCCTGGATCCAGCGCCGCTCCTCCGGGTCCTGGATGTGCATGTACTCCACGCCGACCCGGCGGCAGTACGAGTCGCGCAGCACGCCGAGGATGCTCCGCAGCTTCATCCGCTGCTTGCCGGCGAAGCCGTTGACCGGGAAGACCCGGTCGAGGTCCCACAGGGTCAGTCCGTGCTGGAGCACGTCCAGGTCCGGGTGCTTGCGGATCTTGAATTCCAGCGGGTCGGTGTCGGCCATCAGGTGACCGCGCACCCGGTACGCGTGGATCAGCTCGTGCACCCGCGCGGTCTTGTTGATCTGACCCTCGGAGTCGACCGCGACGTCCCGCATCCAGCGCACCGGCTCGTACGGGATGCGCAGCGAGGTGAAGATCTGGTCGTAGAAGGCGTGCTCGCCGAGCAGCAGCTCGTGCATGACCTTGAGGAACTCGCCGGACTGCGCGCCCTGGATGATCCGGTGGTCGTACGTGCTGGTCAGGGTGATGATCTTGCTGACGGCCAGCTCGGCGAGGGTGGCCTCGCTCATGCCCTGGTACGGCGCCGGGTACTCCATCGCGCCGACGCCGATGATGGCGCTCTGCCCGGCCATCAGGCGCGGGATCGAGTGCACCGTGCCGATGCCGCCCGGGTTGGTCAGCGAGATCGTGGTGCCGGAGTAGTCGTCCATGGTCAGCTCGTTGCGGCGGGCGCGACGGACCACGTCCTCGTACGCCTGCCAGAACTGCCGGAAGTCCATCCGCTCGCAGCCCTTGATCGACGGGACCACGAGGTTGCGGGAGCCGTCGGGCTTGGCCAGGTCGATCGCGATGCCCAGGTTGACGTGCTCGGGGCGGACCATCGCCGGCTTGCCGTTGACCTCGGCGAAGGAGTTGTTCATCTCCGGGTGCTCGACGAGCGCCCGGACCATCGCGTACCCGATCAGGTGGGTGAAGCTGGCCTTGCCACCTCGCCCGCGGGCGAGGTGGTTGTTGATCACGATGCGGTTGTCCACCAGCAGCTTGGCCGGGACGGAGCGCACACTCGTCGCGGTCGGCACGCTGAGCGAGGCATCCATGTTCTGGACGATCTTCGCGGCGACGCCCCGCAGCGGAGTGGTCTGCGGGCCGGAGACGGCCGGCTTCGCCGGGGCGGCCTTGGCGGGCGCGGCGGGCTTCGCGGCCGGCGCGGCCTTCGCGGGGGTGGCCTTCGCCGGGGCCGGCTGCGCGGCGGGCTTCGCGGCCGGCTCCGCCTTCGGCGCGGCCGACTCGGCCTTCGCAACCGGCTGGGCGACGGCGGCGGCAGCCTCCTGTTGCCCGGCGGGCTCCGGCGCGGCGGCAGCCGCCTTGTCGGCCTTGCCGTCGGGGCGCGGTGTGGCGGCGCCGGGCGCCGGCCGATAGTCGGCGAAGAAGTCATGCCAGGCCGAATCGACGCTGCTTGGGTCGGCGAGGTAGCGCTGGTACATCTCCTCGACGATCCACTCGTTCGGGCCGAAACCCGCCAGTGGGTTCTCCTGCGAAGTCTGCTGGGTCGACACGGCCGGTAATCGCCTCTTTCACGCGGGTTTGTGTGTCACGCGGTGGTCAGCCGTTGCCCGGTACGCGGGTGGACGGAAGACGGCTCCCAGGCTACGCCGTAGGAACACGCTAGGCATTTCCGGCTCCGGCGGGTGGTCCGTTTCACAGAAGATGCAGAAGTCCGTTCGACGCCGCGTGTCCAGTTGACCGCCGGCTGGAACGGGCCCGGCCCCGGGGCGTGATCCAGTGATCACGCCCCGGGGCCGGGTCGCCGCGTCGACCGCAGGCGTCAGGAGATGTCCCGCCGCCGGATGGTGAGGGCGCCGATCAGGCCGGCCAGCACGGCGTACCCGATCAGCACCGCAGCCCCCGCCCAGCGGGGCGGGTTGCCCGGGATCTCGACCCCGCTGACCATCAGCGACGACGCCAGCGAGGGCACCACCACCTGGAGCTTGTTGATCCACTCGCCGTACCGGTCGGCCAGGAGGGCCAGCACGGCGACGGCCCCGATCGAGCCGCCCAGGTAGAGCAGGATGCCGGTGACCGTCGCGCCGATCTGGCTGCGGATCAGCACCCCGATCCCGACCCCCAGCACCGACCAGAGCAGGTACGCCAGCGCGTTCAGCCCGATCGCCCGCCAGACCGCGCCGCTGCCGAACTGGGGGCCGACGTCCACGCTGTTCAGGACCATCGCGCCGAACACCAGGTTGAGCACGGTGGTGACCAGCCAGAACAGCATCGCGAGCACGGCCCCGGCGATCAGCTTGGCCACCATGACCGCCGTGCGGTGCGGCACCGTGAGGAACGTGGTGGTCACCGTCTGGTGGAAGAACTCGCTGGTCACCACGATGATGCCCAGCAGCATCACGATGAGCAGCCCGAAGAACTGGCCGTTGGTGTAGATGTTGGCGGCCAGGCTGTCCACCGACTGCACGGCCTGGATCTGGTCGGCCTGCTCGGCCGGCACGTCCTCGAAGCCCCCGCTGGCCAGCGCGTCGGTCTGCAACCAGTTGAACAGCAGGGCGAGGATCCACAGCGGTAGCGAGATGAGCCCGAAGATCCACCAGGTGCTGGTGGTCCGGATCTTGAGCAGCTCGGATCGGACGAGGTTCATCGGATGCCCGCCTTTCCGGCCGTCAGCTCCAGGAAGACCCGCTCCAGGTCGGGTCGCTCCGGGGTCAGTTCGTGCAGCTCCACCTTCGCGGCCAGGGCGGCCCGGCCGATGGCCGGGGCGTCCAGCCCGCTGACCAGGAGCACGCCGTGCTCGCCGGTCTCCACCGTCGCGGACTGCGCGCGCAGCGCCGCGACCAGCTCCTCGGCCTGCGGGGTACGCACCCGCACCTGGCCGCCCTGCGTCATCGAGCCGAGCACCTGCTCGACCGGCCCCTGCCGGATCAGCTTGCCGGCCGCGATGATCACCACGTCGTCGGCGAGCAGCTGCATCTCCGACAACAGGTGGCTGGAGACCAGCACCGTACGGCCCTCGTGGGCCAGACCCTTGAGGAAGCCACGCATCCACCGGATGCCCTCGGGGTCGAGCCCGTTCGCCGGCTCGTCGAGGATCAGCACCCGGGGGTCGCCGAGCATCGCGGCGGCGATGCCGAGGCGCTGCTTCATGCCCAGTGAGTAGCCCTTGAACTTGCGCTTAGCCGCCGGGGTCAGCCCGACCAGGGCGAGGACCTCGTCGGCCCGCTGCTTCGGCAGCCCGGCCGCCGCGCAGATCACCCGCAGGTGGTTGATTCCGGTGCGGCCCTTGTGCGCGCTGGACGCCTCCAGCACCGCGCCGACGTGGCGCAGCGGGTCGGCCAGGTCGACGTACCGCTGGCCGCCGATGGTCGCGCCGCCGCTGCTCGGGGTGACCAGGTTCAGCAGCATGCGCAGCGTCGTGGTCTTGCCGGCGCCGTTCGGGCCCAGGAAGCCGGTCACCCGCCCCGATGCGACCGTGAACGACAGATTGTCGACCGCCCGGACGTTCTTGTACTGCTTCGTCAGGCCGGACACCACGATCTGACCGCTGCCGATGGTGGGGCTTCGCTGCCCGTCAGACATCGTTCTCCTCCCGTGCGTGGCGCGTGGACGCGCCGACGTGTGCGGCGCTGTTGCGGATGCGCCGTCGCACAGCGTGGCAAGACGGCGCAACCAGGTCAATCAGGCGCGACACCTACACCCGACTCCGTCTCAGGCAGGAGGGCATCCTCCCCAGGGACGAGGCCGTCCGCCCCGCCCCCCGCCGGTCACGCCCCGGGCAGCGCGATCCAGGTGGCCCGGGCGCGGCCCAGTAGGCGGCCGTCGGGGCCGTACAGGGCGGTGCGGACCAGCGCCTTGCGCCCCCTGGTTTCGTCCGCCACGCCGGTGACCACGCACTCGTCGCCCGGGGCCGGCAGCGCGTCCAGCACGGCGGCGATCCGGCCGAGCACGTACGGGCGGCCGGGGCCGATCACGGCCCAGCCCCCGGAGCAGTCCAGCGCCGCCCAGACCGTCGCGGGGGTGACCTCGGCCGGGGCGGTGAACGGCGCGGCCGTCCGCCCGTCCGGCAGCCGGCCGGGGAAGACCCGCAGGCCGTCGACCCGGTCCGGCCCGCAGACGTAGCAGCCGGGAAAGGGATGCTCTCTCAGCCCGGGGTACGCCGCCGCGGCGGCCCGCGCCGTGCCGAGGTCCACCGGCGGCACCGCCTCCGGGGCGTCCCCGGCCGGCCGCACCTCGGCGATCAGCCGGCCACCGGGGTCGCGGACCTCCCCGCCGGCCACGGTCAGCGGGGTCTCCAGCGGCGGCGGCTGCCGCAGCGTCACCTCGACCGGCCCGTCGTGCCCGGTGGCGGCGGCGAGAGCGGCGGCGGTCCAGCCGCCGTTGCCCGAGCCGGGCGGACCGTTGAACCGCGCCGGGATGATCACTGTCATGGACGGTCCTCCTGACGTCTCCGGTGACGTGGACCACCCTCTCATCCCGGTCCGGGCCGACCGCCCGGTGGCGTCCACCGGACGCCTTCCCGACACGCGACAGTCTTGTTCAGTCGCGATGTATCGCGTTAGGCTCTCCTCGTGGACGCGCCGCTCGGGCACGTCCGGGCGGGGGAGGACACCATGGCCAGGTGGACCATCGACAGCCCACAGCGGCTCACCCCGGACGAGCCGGTCACCTCGCTGAAGGTCGACATGGTCGCCGGGCGGCTCAACGTGGTCGGCACGGACGGGCCGGCCCGGGTGGACGTCACCCGGATCACCAGCGGCTTCCCCGAGGTGCGCGACCGGGCCGGGCTGGGCGGCATGCGGGAGAGCGAGGGGGTCATCGGCACGGGCGCGGGTAAGCTCTGGGCGTCCGCGACCTCCGGCAGCATCGCGCTGCTCGCCCGCCCGGTCGACGACGAGAAGGAGGAGCTGCCGTGACCGCCGTGTTCAGCCACGGGCGGCTCCGGCTCTACCTGCTCAAGCTCCTCGACGACGCCCCCAAGCACGGGTACGAGCTGATCCGCCTGCTGGAGGACCGTTTCCTCGGCCTGTACGCGCCCAGTGCCGGCACCATCTACCCCCGGCTCCAGCGGCTGGAGGTCGAGGGGCTGGTGACCCACACCGCCGCCGGTGGTCGCAAGGTCTACGAGATCACTGAGGCGGGCCGGGCCGAGCTGCGCCAGCGGGCCGGCGAACTGGCCACCCTGGAGTCCGACATCAGCGCCTCGGTGGCGGACCTCTCCGCCCTGGCCGGCGAGATCCGCTCCGAGGTGCGCGGCTCGATCCACGACCTCAAGCGGGAGCTGCGCGAGGCCACCAGGCAGACCCGGCGTACCAGTTGGGAACCGCCGCCCCCGGGCCCGGCGCGGCCGGCTGCCCCGGCGGGGGAGTCGCCCCTGCTGGCCGAGTTCGACCAGCGGCTGGCCGCGTTCACCGTCGAGGTCGGCGGCCTGGTCCGCGCCGGCCGGCTCAGCGACGCCCAGCTCCGCACGGCGATCCGGGCGCTCGACGGCGCCCTGGACGGGCTGCGCCACCTGCTGCGCTGACCGGCCCGGCGGCGCTCTCAGGGTTTTTCCAGCAACCGCCCAGCGTGGGCGCAGCGATGTCACGGATGATGGACGGCATGGCCGCTACCCAGACCGAGGCGCGACTGCTCGTCGTCGAGGACGATCCCAACATCCTCGAACTGCTCTCCGCGAGCCTCCGCTTCGCCGGCTTCGACGTGGCCACCGCGACCAGCGGGAGCGCCGCGCTGAGCGCCGCCAAGGACCACCGCCCCGACCTGGTGGTCCTCGACGTGATGCTGCCCGACCTCGACGGGTTCGAGGTCATCCGGATGCTCCGCGAGGGCGGCACGCGCACCCCGGTGGTCTTCCTGACCGCCCGGGACGCCACCGACGACAAGATCCGCGGGCTGACCCTGGGCGGCGACGACTACGTCACCAAGCCGTTCAGCCTGGAGGAGTTGACCGCCCGGATCCGGGCCGTGCTGCGCCGGACGGCCAGCGGCGAGCAGGCCCCGTCCCGGCTCACCTTCGCCGACCTGGAGCTGGACGAGGAGACCCACGAGGTGCACCGGGCCGGGCAGCGGGTGCAGCTCTCGCCGACCGAGTTCAAGCTGCTGCGGTACCTGATGCTCAACGCCAACCGGGTGCTGTCCAAGGCGCAGATCCTCGACCACGTGTGGAACTACGACTTCCGGGGCGACGACAACATCGTCGAGTCGTACATCTCCTACCTGCGGCGCAAGGTCGACAACACCCAGCCCCGCCTGATCCACACCCTGCGCGGCGTGGGGTACGTCCTGCGCAAGCCGGCGGCGTGAGCGTCGTCGCCCAGGCGAAGGGGAGGCTGCGCGGCGTCCCTCTGCGGATCAAGCTGGTCGCGGCGGTGCTGGCCCTGGTCGCCGCCGCACTGGTGGTGATCAGCTCGCTGACCACGTACTTCCTGCACAATTACCTGATCGGCCAGGTGGACAGCGAGTTGCAGTCGGCCAGCATCCAGGTCGGTGGCGTGCTCCCCGACCTGGAGGCCCGCCGTGCGCTGGCGACGCTGCCCACCGACTACGTCGTCGCGCTCGCCGACGAGTACCAGGCCCGGTTCATCGGGTACGACCGCAGCTTGCAACCGGACAACCTGCCGCCGATCCCGGCCGACCTGGCCGGCTTCCGCGCCGAGGAGGGCGAACCGTTCAACGTTCGGGCACAGGACCGGGAGGACCGCTGGCGAATGCTCTACCGGCAGCTGCCGGATGGCCGGGTGCTCGCCGTCGGGCAGCACCTGACCGACGTGGACCTGGCGGTGAAGCGGCTGGTCTGGATAGACCTTCTGGTCGGCGGGGCGGTGCTGATCCTGCTCGCCTCCATCGGGGCGGCGATCGTGCGGACCAGCCTCAAGCCGCTGGTGGACATCGAACGCACCGCCGGGGCCATCGCCGGCGGCGACCTGACCCGACGGGTGCCCGACCCGGAGGAGGGGCAACCCTTCCCCACCTCGGAGCTGGGGCGACTGTCCCGGGCGCTGAACACGATGCTCGCCCAGATCGAGGCCGCGTTCACCGCCCGCGCCGCCTCGGAGATCGCCGCCCGCTCGGCCGAGGCCGGCGCCCGCGACGCGGCAGCCGCCGCCCAGGCGTCCGAGACCAGGGCCCGGCGCTCCGAGGAGCGGATGCGGCAGTTCGTCGCCGACGCCTCGCACGAGCTGCGTACGCCGCTGACCACCATCCGGGGCTTCGCCGAGCTGTACCGACAGGGTGCCGCCCGGGCCCCGGAGGAGACCGCCGGACTGCTGCGCCGGATCGAGGACGAGGCGTCCCGGATGGGGCTGCTGGTGGAGGACCTGCTGCTGCTGGCCCGGCTGGACCGGGAACGGCCGCTCTCGCTGGCCCCGGTGGAGCTGCCGCTGCTGGCCGGCGACGCCGTGCAGGCCGCCCGGGTGGTGGCCCCGGACCGGCGGGTCGAGCTGGAGATCGAGCCCGGCTCCGGGCCGCTGGTGGTGCTCGGCGATGACGCCCGGCTGCGCCAGGTGATCGGCAACCTGATGACCAACGCGCTCACCCACACCCCGCCGGACACCTCGGTGACCCTGCGGCTGCGTACCGAGCCGGGGAACCTGGCGGTGGTCGAGGTGGCGGACACCGGCCGCGGGCTCTCCCCGGAACAGGCCGAGCGGGTCTTCGAACGCTTCTACCGGGCCGACCCCGCCCGCACCCGCCGGGCCGGCGGGGCCACCGGGACCGGGCTGGGCCTGGCCATCGTGGCGGCGTTGGTGGCCGCCCACCACGGCGCCGTCGAGGTCGCCGAGACCCAGACCCCCGGCGGGGGTGCGACCTTCCGGGTCCGGCTGCCGCTGCTGCCGGACATCGACGATCCGGACGAGTGACTTTCAGGCAACTTCCAGCCTGGTTCCAGGCTGATCGCAGTGGCAGGGGAGAAGGTGGACACATGACCGAGTACGAGACCGACCCGCAGCGGCGGCCGGCACCCTCCGACGCCGAGCCGTCGTACCCCACCGCCGAGCTGTCCCGCCGCGAGCCCGGGCAGTCCGACTCCCCGGCCGTCCAGCCCCACGCTCCGGCCGCGCCGACCGCCCCCACGACCCCCTCCACCGCCACGTCTGACGCGCCCGCCGCCACGTCTGACGCGCCCGCCGCCCCGGCTGACGCACCCGCCGCCTCCCACGCTCCGGGTGCCGCGCCCGGCTCCGCCGCCCCGGTCTCCGGCCCTGCCGCCCCGGTCTCCGGCCCCGGCCCCTACCCGTACGGCGGGTACGCCCCGCCGGCCGCCACCCCGTCCGGCGCGCCGTACCCGGTCGCCGGGCAGCAGCAGCCGGCCGGGCAGTACCCGACGAGCCCCTGGCAGCCCGGGCAGCAGTCCGCCTGGGCCGCGGGGGGCCAGCACGGGCCGGCGACCCCCGGGTACGCCCCGCACGCCGGGAGTCCCACGTACCCGGGCGGCCCGGTGCCGCCGCAGCAACCCGGCCAGCAGGTCCCGCAGTGGGCGCAGGGCCCGGCCCCCAAGCCGAGCCGGGTCGCCAAGCTGGCCGGCGCGGGCGTCGCGGTGTTCGCGCTGATGCTCGGCTCCGGTGTCGCCGGCGGCGCGCTCGCGCTCGCCGTGGACGGCGACTCGGGCGGGATCACCCGCACCTACTCCGCCGCGCCGGTGATCAACAGCGCGGACCTGCCGAAGATCGCCGCCGCCGTGCAGGACAGCGTGGTCTCGATCACCACCGGCAGCGGCGAGGGCTCCGGCGTCATCCTCAGCGCCGACGGCTACGTGCTCACGAACAACCACGTGGTGGCCTCCGCCAGCGGCGAAACCCTGCGGGTGATCTTCGCCGACGGCAAGAACGCCGAGGCGAAGATCGTCGGCACCGACCCGAAGACCGACCTGGCCGTGGTGAAGGCCAACGGGGTCAGCGACCTCAAGGCCGCCAAGTTCGGCGACAGCGACGGCATGCAGGTCGGTGACCAGGTGCTGGCCCTGGGCAGCCCGCTGGGGCTGCAGGGCTCGGTCACCTCGGGCATCGTCAGCGCCCGGGACCGCACGATCCAGGCCGGCGAGGGCCAGCAGCAGAACCCGAGCCAGGGCGTCAGCTCGATCGCCGGGCTGCTCCAGACCGACGCCCCGATCAACCCGGGCAACTCCGGCGGCGCGCTGGTCAACACCCGGGGCGAGGTGATCGGCATCAACACCGCCATCGCCACCTCCGGGCAGAGCACCGGCAACATCGGCGTCGGCTTCGCCATCCCGAGCAACAAGGCCAAGGACGTCGCCGGGAAGCTCCAGCGCGGCGAGAAGGTCAGTCACCCCTCGCTCGGGGTGAGCGTGAGCCCGGCCGAGGACGGCGGCGCGGTGGTCGCGTCCGTCACGCCGGGCAGCGCCGCCGAGAAGGCCGGCCTCCAGCGGGGCGACGTGATCACCAAGTTCGGCGACACCGTGGTCAACGACTCCAACGATCTGGTGGGCGCCGTCCAGGCCGGCAAGGTCGGCGATCGGGTCGAGGTGCGGTACCAGCGAAACGGATCGGCGGCGACGGCAACCGTCACGCTCTCCGAGACGTCGTAACACCAGCAGACCTACCTCCTCCGGGGCGGTGGGTGGCGGAGCCAAGGGGGTTGGCTCCGTCACCCACCGCCCCCTCCCTGTTCCGGCGCGTCCCCCACCCGATCCGGGTGAGCCGGTCTCACCCCCTCGCCGGGCACGGTGACCACGCGCGGGGCGGCGCGGGAGGGGGAACACCATGGACACGGCGACGAGCACCCGGACCGATCCGGAGATCCACCGCGACGTCCTCGCGGAGCTGGACTGGGACCCCCAGGTCCCGCCGACCGTGGTCGGGGTGGCCGTGCTGCACGGCGTGGTCACCCTCACCGGCTCGGTGGACAGCTACGCCCACCGCTGGGCAGCCGTACGGTGCGCCCAGCGGATCCGCGGCGTCCGCGCGGTCGCCGACGACATCGAGGTACGCCCGTCGGACGTCCCCGGGCAGACCGACACCGAGCTGGCCCTCGCGGCCGGGCGGGCCCTGGAATGGGACAGCTTCGTGCCGGCCGAACGGCTGGACGTCACCGCCGCCAACGGGTGGCTGATCCTGCGGGGCGAGGTGGAGTTCGGCTGGCAGCGGCGTACCGCCGAACGGGAGCTGCGCCGGCTGCGGGGCGTGCGCGGGGTGACCAACCTCGTCGAGGTCCGCCCCGCGCGGCGGCCGACCGGCGAACGCGCCCGGCATGACGTGCAGCGGGCCGTGTCCCGGATCCTCGGCACCGAGCGGGTGCAGGCCCGGGTGCGCGGCGACACCGTGGTCCTCACCGGCGTGGTCCGCTCCTGGTGGCAACGGGACGAGGCGGAACGGATCGCCTGGTCGGCCCCGGGGGTGCGGGCCGTCGACGACCGGCTCGTGGTGGTCGGCTAGGGGCGTGGGCGACCGGCTGATGGGACCGACCGGGCCGGGCGACCGGCGCGGGCCGCCGGGTGCCCGGTTTGACCACCGTTCCAGGCGGGAAAGCGCCGCCGATCACGCGCACTGGGACCAACGGGGAGGACTCGTGGCCGTGAACGACCTGCCGTCCGACCGCCCGGGGGAGCACCCGCTGAGGATCGCGATGGTGGTCCCACCGTGGCTGCCCGTGCCACCCCCCGGCTACGGCGGCCTGGAACAGGTGGTCGCCGGGCTGGTGGACGCGCTGGCCGGGCTGGGGCACGCGCTGACGGTCTTCGGGGCCGGCCCGGATCACGGCACCCGGGCCGGATACGTCTCCACCTGCGACAACCTCCAGTACGACCGGCTCGGCGAGTCGCTGCCGGAGCTGGCCCACCTGGCCCACGTCGACCGCCTCGTCGGGTCGGACGACTTCGACCTCGTGCACGACCACACCACCATCGGGCCGCTGGTCGCCGGCCGCCGGGCGGTGCCCACCGTGGCCACCGTGCACGGCAACCCGGTCGGCGAGTACGGCACGGTGCTCGGCAACACCGACCACGGGGTCGGGCTGGTGGCCATCTCACACACCCAGCGCCGGCTGAACCCGGGGCTGCCGTGGGTCGGCACCGTGCACAACGCGCTCGACACCGGGGACGTGCCGCACAAGGCCGCCCCGGGCCGCGGCCCGGTGCTCTGGCTGGCCCGGTTCAGCCCGGACAAGGGCCCCGACGTGGCGATCCGCGCCTGCCGGTCGGCGGGCCTGCCGCTGGTGCTCGCCGGCAAGTGCAACGAGCCCGCCGAGCGCCGGTACTTCGAGCAGGTGGTCGAGCCGATGCTCGACGAGGACGTGACCGTGGTGCTCAACGCGGACCGGAACGCCACCCTGCGGATGCTCGTGGACGCCCTCTGCCTGATCATGCCGATCCAGTGGGAGGAGCCGTTCGGCATGGTGATCCTGGAGGCGATGGCGACCGGCACGCCGGTGGTGGCGCTGCGCCGGGGGGCGGTGCCGGAGCTGGTCCGCCCCGGCGTGACCGGTCTGGTCTGCGACCGCCCCGAGGACCTGCCGGGCGCGCTGCGGCAGGCCGGACGGCTGGACCCGGTGGCGTGCGTGGCACACGTGGCGGAGAGCTTCTCCACCTCCCGGATGGCTCTGGGCTACGAGGCGGTGTACCGGGACTTCCTCGGCACCTCCGGGCACGCCGCGACCCGCCGGCCGGTCCCCGTCACCGCCCGCTGACCGGCGTCGCCCCGAGCCCACGCCGCCCGGTCGGGTTGCCCTCGGCCCGACCCCGACGGGTCAGACCCCGACGGGTCAGACCCGAGTCACGCCGAGCTGCTGGAAGGCCGTGTCGAGCTGGCGGGCGTACGCCGGGGTGATGCTGCCCTCGCGCCGCCGGTCGGCGACCTTGTCGCGGGCCCGCCGCACCGCGCCGGCCAGGTCGTCCCGGCCGCCCGCAGCGGTGGCGTGGCCGAGCAGGTTGCGCAGGTCCGTGCCGACATCGGTGCGGATCCCACCGTCGGCCACCCCCGCCTCGATGAGCTGGTCGATCCGGCTGGCCGCCTCGGCCAGGCTTCCGCCGGACGGTGTCGGCGGTGTGGTCGCCGCCGACGGGGTGCGCGGCGTCCGGCCGGGCGGCCGGGTCGGGGCGGGTGCGCTCGGGGCGCTCGGGGACGGATCCGGCGCGGGTGTCGATGCCGCCACCGTCGGGGCGCCCGTCGGGGCGGCCCCGGGCGGCGGCGGGTCCGCTTCCCGGGTCACCGTCGGCAGGAGCAGTGCCAGCCCGGTGACCACCACGACCCCCACCGCGATCACCGGCACCGGCCAGCGGCGACGATCCGACCGGGCGCGCCGCCGCCCGCCCTCGCCCGGCGGTGCCACGTCCGGAGTGGACGCGGCCGGCCCGGCGGCGGCCGGCGGCCCGGCGACCGGGGCCGGCGGCGGCTCGGGCGGACCGACGATCGACGGCAGGGTCATGGTCGGGGCGAGCATGGTGGCGGCCTGCGGGTCGGCCGGCAGGAGCTGATCGCGTAGCGCGAGGGCGACCCGGTGCGCGGAGGGCCGGTCCTGCGGCTCCCGGGACAGGCACCGCAGGCAGATACGGGCCACCTCGGTCGGCAGCGCCGGCACCTCCAGCGGGGGCGGGGCGTCGCCGGTCCCCAGCGCCGCGCCGAGCTGCTCCCAGGTGTCCGCCGGGTACGGCACCCGCCCGGTCAGCATCTCGTACAGCAGCACCCCGAGGGAGTAGATGTCGGTGGCGGGCTGCGCCGGCGCCCCGTCCAGCCGCTCCGGGGCGACGTACGCGGGGGTGCCGAAGGTGCCGCCGTCCTCGTCCTCGTCGGGTGCGCCGATGTGGGTGGCGATGCCGAAGTCCAGCACCTTGGCGCCGACCGGGGTCATCATCACGTTGGCCGGGGTGATGTCCCGGTGCACGATGCCGAGTCGGTGCGCCGCGGCCAGCGCCTCCGCCACCTGGGCACCGATCTCGACCGCGTCCGGCCAGGGCAGCGGGCCCTCGGTCAGCCGGTACTCCAGCTCCTCCCCGGCGAGCAGCTCCATCACCACGAACGAGGTGATGCTGCCGTCCGGGGCGAGCGCCTCGCCGTAGTCGTGCACCGCCGTCACGTGCGGGTGGACGAGCTGGGCGGCGCTGCGCGCCTCCTCGCGGACCATGTCCCGGAACCGGGCGTCCGCCGCCAGCGAGGGGGCGAGCACCTTCAGCGCCACAGTGCGGTCCAGCACCTCGTCCCGGGCACGCCAGATGACCGACATGCCACCGGCGCCGATCTGGTCGATGAGCCGGTACCTACGGGCCAGCAGCCTTCCGGCGTGCAGTGTTGCCATCACGGAGCGCACCTGCCTGGTGTCGGGGCGGTATCAGGTTGCGCGAATGTGTCCAGCGTGTCAACGGCCGTCCGGTTCCACCCGTCCGGCCCGTGGCCGGTGGCAGCTCGGGCGGTGGATGGCCGACCGGACGGGACGTGCCAGGATGGACGGCATGGTCAGCGGTCCGGTGGCGTTCGTGCTCGGCGGCGGGGGAGTCCTCGGTGCGGTCGAGGTGGGCATGCTGCGTGCCCTGTTCCGCGCCGACGTCCGGCCCGACCTGGTGCTCGGCACCTCGATCGGCGCGGTGAACGGCGCGCTGGTCGCCGCCGACCCGACCGAGGCGGTCACCGACCGGCTGGTCCGGCTCTGGGCCTCCCCCGAGGCCAGCGAGGTGTACGGCGACTCGGTGGCCCGGCAGCTCCGCCGCTTCGCCGCCCGCACCCACCTGCACTCGCCCCGGCCGCTGCGCCGGCTGCTGGAGGCGGAACTCGGTGAGGAGACCACGTTCGCCGACCTGCGGGTGCCGTTCCGGTGCTGCGCGGCCAACATCGAGCGGGCCGCCGAGCACTGGTTCGACAGCGGGCCGCTGGTGCCCGCCGTGCTCGCCTCCGCCTCGGTGCCGGGGCTGCTGCCGCCCACCGAGATCGGCGGGCAGCACTACATCGACGGCGGGATCGTCAACTCCATCCCGATCGGCGAGGCGGTGGCCGTCGGGGCGCGGCAGATCTTCGTCCTCCAGGTGGGCCGGATCGAGCGGGAGCTGACCCCGCCCAGGCGGCCCTGGGAGATCGCCCAGGTGGCGTTCGAGATCGCCCGCCGGCACCGGTTCGCCCGGGAGATGGCGGCGCTGCCCGAGGGGGTGCGGGTGCACGTGCTGCCGACCGGAGGGCCGGGACCGCGCGAGGACAGCCCGTGGGCGTACCGGGACATGGCGGCGGTGGGGCGGCGGATCAGCCGCGCGTACACCGCCTCCCGCCGCTACCTGGCCACCCACCTGGAACGCTGATGCCGCTGCCGCCCCGGTGGGTACGCCGACTGCTGCTGGCACCCGGGGTGGTGCTGATCGCGGTGCTGGTCGTGACCACCCTGCCGGTCTGGGCGTTCGCCGCGCTGGCGCTGTCCCCGCTGGTGCCGGGTCGGCTCCGGCCGCTGCGGCTGCTCTGGATCGGCTGCGTCTACCTGGTCTGGGACGCGGCGGCGCTGCTCGCCCTGTTCGCGCTCTGGCTCGCCTCGGGCTTCGGGGTGTGGAAGCGCACGCCGCAGTTCCAGCGGGCGCACTACGTGCTCGCCGGGTGGTTCCTCCGGGCGCTCTTCTGGCAGGCCCGGTGGACGCTGCGGCTGAGCATCGACGTGGTCGGCACCGACCCGGACACGGCGCTGCCCGGCCGACCCGAGCTGGTGCTCTGCCGGCACGCGGGGCCCGGCGACTCGTTCATCCTGATCCACGCGCTGGTCAACTGGTTCCACCGGGAGCCCCGGATCGTGCTCAAGGACAGCCTCCAGTGGGACCCGGCCATCGACGTGCTGCTCAACCGGCTGCCGAACCGGTTCCTGGCCCCGGCCCGGAACCGGGACGGGTCGGTGGCCGAGCAGATCGGCCATCTCGCCACCGGACTGGACGACAACGACGCGTTCGTGATCTTCCCGGAGGGCGGCAACTTCACCCCGCGCCGGCGGCTGCGGGCCATCGCCCGGCTGCGGTCCCTGGGGCTGGAGCGGATGGCGCTGCGCGCCGAACGGATGCAGCACGTGCTCGCGCCGCAACCCGGCGGGCTGCTCGCCGCCCTGGACGCCGCCCCGGACGCCGGGGTGATCTTCGTCGCGCACACCGGGCTGGACCGGATGCTCACCGTCGCCGACGTCTGGCGGGAGCTGCCGATGGACAAGCGGATCGTGATGCGGTTCTGGTCCGTGCCGCCGGAGGAGGTTCCCGTCGGCAAGCAGGAGCGCATCGACTGGCTCTTCGACTGGTGGGCGCGGATCGACGAATGGATCGCGGCGCACCACGACGGGGTCGATGCCGCGTAGGGTGCGGTCGTGGAGCAGATCAGCGTGGTGACGACGGTGGTGGACAGCCGCTCCGTCGCGGACGTTCTGGCGGCAGCCGCGGTGGCCGGCCGGCTCGCCGCCTGTGCGCAGGTGGGCGGCCAGGTGGACAGCACCTACTGGTGGCGGTCCGCGGTGGAAACCAGTTCGGAGTGGTCGGTGCTGTTCAAGACCGCGCCGGACCGGGTGAACGCACTGGTCGACCAGATCCGCGCCACCCACCCGTACGAGGTGCCGGAGATCCTGGTCACCCGGACGGAGAGCGGTAACCCCGACTACGCGGCCTGGGTGCACGAGCAGACCCGTCCCTGAGTACCCGCACTCTGGGCGGGGCGGATCACGGTCGGCATGATGGCCACGTGGACACCACTGGCTACCCCTGCCCGGGGTGCGGGACCCCCGCCGACCTGAGCGTCGGCTGCCGGCGCTGCGGCCGCCCGCCCGACCCGGCCGCCGCCGAGGTGATCCGGCTCGACCGGGAGATCGTCATGCTCGCCGGGCGGGCGGAGCAGGCCCGCCGGACGTACCTCGAACTGGCCGGGGCGGTGCGGTCGGCGCAGGCCCGCCGGGCGGAGCTGGCGGCCCGGGTGCGGGCGGCGACCCCGGTCGGCGCCCCGCGCCAGGCCGCGCCGCCGCCCGCCGGTCCCGCGCCCGCGGTCGGTCCTGCCCGGCCTGTTCCCGCGCCCGTGGTCGGTCCCGCCGGACCCCTGGCGGTCCCGGCGGTGTGGGGTGCCGGACCGGTGCCGGCCGGGTCGCCCGGACCGGTGCCGTCGCAGCGGCCGGCGCCGGCCGCGCCGGTCGGCGGGGCGGAGGCCTCCACCCGGACGGTGCAGGGGCTGCTCTTCGTCCTCGGCGGCCTGCTGCTCGGCACCGCCGCGGTGGTCTTCACGGCGGTCGCGTGGGCCGCCGTGGGCGTCGTCGGTCGGGCGCTGATCCTGCTCGCCTTCACCGTGCTCGCCCTGGCCGTCCCGCCGCTGCTGGCGCGGCGTGGGCTGCGCGGCACCGCGGAGACCTTCGCCGCGGTGGGCCTGCTGCTGGTGGTGCTCGACGGGTACGCCGCCTGGTCGGTGGACCTGTTCGGGGTGACCGGCTGGTCGGCGGCCCGCTACGCCGCACTGGTCGGGGGGGCCGGCGCGGCGCTGGCGGCCGGCTACGGCCGGCTGACCCGCCTCGCGGTGCCATGGTTCGCGGCGCTGCTCACCGTGCAGCCGGTGCTGCCCCTGCTCGCCGCACCGGCCCGCCCCTCGGCGGCCGGGTGGACGTTGGTGTTCGTCGGCGTCGCGGCGCTGAACCTGGCCGTGGTCGCCGCCCTGCGCGGCCCGCGTGCGGCGGTCGGTCCCGGGCCGGCGGTGGTGCCGGGTGCGTGGGCCGGTCCGGTTCCGGTGGGGGCGCCGGCTGCGGCGACCGGTCCGGTGCCGGCGGGGGGTGCGGGGCCGGCGGTCGGGGGGCCGGCGGTCGGGGGGCCGGCAGTGGTGGCGACGGCCGCCGGGGGGGCGGCCGTCGCCGCCGGACGGGTGCTGGCCTGGCTGGGTCACGGGGTCGCGCTGGCCGTCGCGGCGGGGTGCGCGCTGGTGCCGCTCGCCCTGGGCCGGGTCGCCGGCACGCCGCTGCTGGCCGGGGGGCCGCTGCTGCTGGTGGCCCTGACGCTGCTCGGCGCGGCGCTGGTCGCCGGCGGGCGGTTGTTCCGGGCGATCACGGCCGGGGCGGTGGTTCCGGTGCTCGCCCTGGCGCTGCTCCGGCCGGTGGCGGAGCTGCGGCCGAACCTGCTGACCGTGGCGACGGCGCTGATCGCCCTCGCGCTGGTCGGCGCGGTCCGGCCGCTGCCCCGCCTGGTCGGGCCCGGCCCCCGGGTCGGGGCCCTGGTGGTGGCCACCGGGGCCGCCCACGTCGCCGCGCTGCTCGCGGTCGTGCTCGGCGCGGTCGCGGTGGGCAGGGCGCTGCCGCCGTGGCGGGGCGTCGGTGCCGGTCCGGACCTGTCGTGGGGGTGGCAGGTCCCGGTCGCCGTGGTGCTGGCGGCGGTGGCGCTGGCAGCACTGCTGCCCCGGGTGACGAGACCGGTCACCGGGGTGGTCGCGGTCGCGTTCGGCACCCTCGCACTCACGGGCGTCGGGCCGGTGCCGTGGCCGGCGGTGCCCGCCGCCGACCTGGTCGTCGGAGCGGCCCTGCTGCTGTACGCGGTCACCAGGGTCCGGCCCTGGTGGGAGGCGCTGGTGGCGGCGGTCGCGGGCGGGGCCCTGGTCGGGCATGCCCTCCTGGTCGGGCTGGCCACGCCGGCCGGGGAGGCGGTGCTGCTCGGCGCGGTCGTGCTGCTCGGGACGGCGGTCGCCGCCCGGGGCCGCCGGGCAACCGGCGTCGGCCGGGGTGTCGCCGGGGCCGCCCTGGCCGCCGCGCTGCTGGCCTTCCAGGGCACGGTGGTCGTCGCGTGCTTCGCGGCCGGGGCGGCACCCTGGTGGCAGGCGCGGGCCGCCCTGGCCGCCGTCGGGCTGGCGCTGTTCGGCCTGCTCGCCGTTCGCCGCTGGTGGCCCGAGCTGACCGGCTACGCCTCGACCGCCTTCGCCGTCGGGTCCGCGCTGGCCGGGCTGGCGCCGCTGGTCGTACGGGCCGACGAGCCGGTGGCGCTCTACGCCGCGCTGGCGGTGCTGCTGACGGTGCTCGCCGGGCGGGGCGCGCCCCGGGTCGCCGGCCTGGGGCTGCTCGTGGTCGCGCTCCTCGCCGCCGCCCCGGCGGTCGTGGCGACGCTGGTAGCCCCGCACGGCGGGCCGGCCCTGCCCTGGTCCGGCGCGCCGGCCGGCGGAACGATCCCGGGGTCCACCCCGGCCGGCGTGGCCCTGCTCGTTTTCACCCTGGCGGCGGCGTTGGCGGCCCGGTCCCCGCACTTTCACGGAAAGCGTGGCCATTCCGCGTTCCATGCCCCCTCTTTCCGTGAAAGCGCGGGGGCTGGTCGGGAGCCGGCCGGGCCGGCGGACGGCGGGGTGGGTGGAGTCGGGGCGTGGCTGTCGGCGGTGCCGTTCGCCGCGGCGGCGCTGCCGGTGCTGCTGGCCGCCGCCGGCACGCCGTGGCCGGTGGTCCCGGCCGTCCTCCTGCTCACCGGGCTGGCCGCCCTGTTGGCCGCCGCGCTCGCCGGGCCCCGGCCGCTGCTCGTCCCCGTCACCGTGCCGGTGGGGCTGGTGGCCACCGTGTTCGGGCTGGCCGGGCTGCTCGCCACCCGCGCCGGCACCCTCACCGGCCTCGGCGCGCTGGTCGTGGTCGCCACGGTGGTCGCCGTCGGGGGCCGGGTGGGCCCGGTCCGGCTGGGCGGGGCCCTGGTGGCGGTCGGCGCAGCGACCGGGTTCGCGGTCACCGCCGCGCTGGCGGCCAGCCTGCCGCTGCGCTCGGCCTCGTTCGCGGTGCTGACGGTCGCGGTGCTGGTCCTGGCCGCCGCCGCGCTGCCGGCCGGGCGCGACCCCGCCCGGGGCCCGGTGCTGGACGTCGCCGCCCAGGCCGTCGCCCTGCTCGCGGTGCTGCTGGCCGGCGGGTCGCCCCGGCACGCCGCCGCGGTCTGCGTGCTCTGGGGGGTCGCCGTGGGGCTGCGGCTGCTGCGCCGCGGCGAGCCGACCGGGCGGCGATGGGCGTTCGCGGGCGTCGCCGGGGGCAGCGAGCTGCTCGGCACCTGGCTGCTGCTGGGCGCGGGCGGGGTGGTGCTGCTGGAGGCGTACACCCTGCCGACGGCCGGGGTGGCGCTGGCCGCCGGGGTGGTGGCGTTGCGCACCCGCCCGGGCCTGAACAGCTGGCTCGCGCTCGGGCCGGGGCTGGCCGCCGCGCTGCTGCCCGGCCTGGTGTCGGTGTTGTTCGCGCCGGAGCCGCAGCCCTGGCGGCGGCTGCTGCTCGGGGCCGGCGCCCTGGCCGTGGTGCTGGCCGGGTCGGCCCGCCGCTGGCAGGCGCCGGTGCTGCTCGGCGGGATCACCCTGGCCCTGCTCGCGCTGCATGAGCTGGTGCGTAGCTGGGACCTGCTGCCCCGCTGGATCTTCCTGGCCGTCGGCGGGCTGGCCCTGATCGGCCTGGCCGCCACCTACGAGCGACGCCGACGCGACCTGGCCAGGCTCCGGGCGGTGGTCGGCCGGATGGGGTGAACCCGTCGGCGTTCCGCGCGTGCGGGCACGCGCGTTGAACAGGACGAAGCCGGAGGGAGCGGGGCAGGGCGGGGCGGGGCGCAGGGAGCCCGGGGTAGGGCACGCCCTACCCCGGAGACGGGGGTGGCCCGGGTTACGCTGCGCAACCGGTTGCCCGCAGACTTGACGGTAGGGCACGCCGTCCGGCGTGCCTGGGTGCGGAGACGCGGGAGCCCAGATGGTGCGTGCAGCGACAATGGACCGGCCGGCCAGGCGGGGCAGCGACTATGCGGAGTTGTCCCGGCGGATCAACCGGGCGGGCCTGCTGGACCGCCGGCCCGGCGGGTACGCGGCCCGGATCGTGCTGACCGTGGCGGCCTTCGTTGCCGGCTGGGTAGCGGTGCCGCTGGTCGGCGACTCGTGGTGGCAGCTCGCGGTGGCGGTCGGCCTGGCGGTGGCGACCACCCAGGTGGCGTTCCTCGGGCACGACGCCGGGCACCGGCAGATGTTCCGCCGCCGGGGCCCCAGCGAGGTGGCCGGGCTGCTCGCCGGCAACCTGGCGGTCGGGCTCAGCTACGGCTGGTGGGTCGACAAGCACAACCGCCACCACGCCAACCCGAACCATGAGGACGAGGACCCGGACGTCGGGGCCGGTGCGCTGGTCTGGACGTACGAGCAGGCCGCCGCGACCCGGGGGTTCGGCCGCCGGCTGGCCCGCCGGCAGGCCTGGCTGTTCTTCCCGATGCTGCTGCTGGAAGGGCTCGCCCTGCACGTGGCGAGCGTGCGGGCGCTGGTCGCCCGGGGGCCGGACGGCCGGTACGCGACGCCGATGCGGCACCGGGCTGTTGAGGGGGTGTTGCTCGCGGCGCACGCCGTCGGCTACCTCGGCCTGCTGTTCGCGGTGCTGTCGCCGGGGAAGGCGCTGGCGTTCGTCGCCGTCCACCAGGGCCTGTGGGGGCTCTACATGGGGTGCGCGTTCGCCCCGAACCACAAGGGCATGCCGATGCCGACGGCCGACGACGACCTCGACTTCCTGCGGAAGCAGGTACTCACCGCGCGCAACGTGCGGGGCGGCCGGTTCATCGACCTCGCGCTCGGCGGGCTGAACTACCAGATCGAGCACCACCTGTTCCCGAACATGCCCCGGGGGAACCTGCGCCGGGCCCGGCCCCTGGTGCGGGCGTACTGCGCCGAGCTTGACCTGCCGTACGCGGAGACGGGGCTGGTCGAGTCGTACCGGCAGGCGCTCGCCCACCTGCACGAGGTGGGGCGCCCGCTGCGCGGCTGAGCCCGGACGCGGGACGGGGCGGCGCCGACCGGCGCCGCCCCGTCCCGGTGCTCCGCACAGGTCAGCCGCCGAACGCCTTCTTCAGCGACTCCGGCGCCTCTTCGGTCTCGCCGGCCGCGGGCTTCTCGGGCGACACGGTGGCCCCGAAGTCCGAGTACGTGGTGGTCATCTTGCCCAGCGCGGCAAGCAGCACGCTGGTGTCCACGTCCAGCTCGACGAGCCGCCCCTCGGCGTCGGTCTTCGCGGTGAAGGGGACGGCCTTGGCCTTCGCCCCGAGCGCCTTGATGTCCTTGTCGTCGGGGTTGGCCTTGGTGTAGTCCAGCGTGCCGGAGAAGGCGCCCTCGCCGGTCTTCTTCACCTCGACCACGCCATCGATCATCTTCTTGGCACCGCCCGGGTCGCCGTCGGGCATCAGGTTCAGCTGCCCGTTGGCGCCGAGCTTGGTGGCGTCCATGTGCAGCCACTTCTTGGAGATGCTGTTCGCCTTGAGCCACATGTCGTCGCCGATGGTGACCATGCGGATCTTGCCGCCCTGGGCGCCCAGGTCCAGCGTCATGTCGGCGGACTTGCTCCGCGGGTCCATCAGGCCGCCGCCGTTCATGACCGAGGACTTGATGTCCACCCGGACGCTCTGCTCGTTCAGCTTCAGCGCGGCGGCGGTGAGCTCGGCGAGCGCGTCGGCCGGGGCGCTGGTGGCGGGCGCCGAGCTCGCGCCGGTGTTGCCGTTGCCGGCCGGCGCGTCTCCTCCGTCCTGGTTGCCGCAGCCGGTGAGGCCGAGACCGAGACCGAACGCGGCGACGAGCGCAACCCCCGTGGTTGCCAGCCGTCGAGTGTTCATTGTGGATCACTCCTCGTGAAGGGTGGGCCGGGCGGCGGTGTGTGGCTGCCCGGCCGGGCCGCGGGCCAGCGTAGCGGGCCGGGGTGACAGCCGTTGGTCCGCCAGCGGCCACCTTCGCCCGCCTCCGTGCCCTGCCCAGCCTGTCCGCGCAGGTCGGCGGGGGGTGGACGAGGTGGTGGGAGAGCCGGTCACCCGGCCCTGCCGGTAGGGTCGGGGCCATGGCAGACGTGCTCACCGCAGAGGCGGTGCGAGACGGGCTGGGCGGCCTGGCGGACTGGACGGGGGACCCGACCGGGATCAGTCGTACCACCGAGCTGGGCAGCTTCCCGGCGGCGATCGCGGTGGTCGACCGGGTCGCCGAGGTGGCCGAGGAGCTGGACCATCACCCCGACATCGACATCCGGTGGCGGACCCTCACTTTCCGCTGCGTCACCCACTCGGCGGGTGGGGTCACCGAACGTGACCTGGAGTTGGCGCGGCGGGTCGACGACATCGTCCGGAGTGCCCGATGAGATTCGAGATCAGCAAGGTGCTCGACGCCATCGAGGGGCGGGTCTGCACCGACCCGTCGCTGGCCCGGGCCGTCCTCGACCTGGCCGAGGTGATCCGGTACCAGAACCTCGACGGCGGCCGGCCGGCGAGCCTGCTGCGGCTCGGCATGGTGATCGACGCGCTCGCCCGCGACCTGGAGGAGGACAGCGTCCCGGTCTACGCGATCGTGCACCGGGCGCTGCTCTCCGACGCCGACCTGACGTCCAACGAGCGGATGGTGGTCCGCCGCTGGGCCGACGACGGCCTGGTGGAGGTGCTCGACAACCCGGGCGACCGGATGCTGGAGGTCGCCGACCTGCTCGGGCTGCCGGTGCTCAGCCGGGCCCGGTTCGACGGCCTGCGCGGCCGGTTCCCGTGGGTGGCCGAGCAGCCCGGCCGGGTGCTTGCCCCGGTGCCCGGCGCGGGCGGGCCGGTGTTCATCGGCCACGTCGGCGGCGGGCACGTGCCCATCGCCGGCACCCGCTCGGCGACCGGCGCGAAGCTGCTCGCCCGGCAGTGGCGCTGCCCCGAGCCGGGCTGCGCCCTGTTCGGCGGCGGTGGGGGCGGCGGCGCGTTCGCCGACCTGGCCCGGGTGGAGCGGGCCCCGGCCGGGCAGCCGCCGCCCACCCTGCGCGGCGGGGTGCCGACCTGCCCACGGCACGGCGCCCGGCTCGGCGATGCCGGGCCGCGCCCGCGTACCGAGGTGCTGGCCGTGCGCGTCGGCGGGCTGATCCGCCGTCGGTTCGTGCTCACCGAGGGGCAGTCGGTGCTGGTCGGGCGCGCGCCGGAGCAGCAGGGCGGGATCGTGCTCGGCCAGTGGCTCAACGACGAGGCGCGGCGCTGGATCAGCCGCGGCCACGTCCGGTTCGAGCTGCGGGTCGGCGAGGTGATCGTCACCGACGTCAGCACCAACGGCTCGGGCATCCGCCCGTCCGGCTCGATGGCCGAGACGGACCGGATTCCGCTGAAGCCGCAGCAGTCCCGGGTGCTCTCCGCCAACGACATGGTCGAGCTGTACCCGGGGGTGCAGATCGGCCGCGCCGACGAGCTTCCGACGGGTGCCCCGTTCACCCCCACCTCGGTGATGGCCGAGGCCCCCACCATGGCGATGCGCCTGCCCCGGCCCTGACCCCGGGCCGCCGGGGCGGGCGGACGACGGCGGGCGCCGGGACCGTGATCCCGACGCCCGCCACTGTCGTACGAGAGGATCAGCCGGCCAGCACGGCGGCGAGCTGGGCCACGGCGTGGTCGATCTCCTCGGCGGTGATCACCAGCGGCGGGGCCAGCCGGAGCGTCGAGCCGTGGGTGTCCTTGGCCAGCACGCCCCGTTCCATCAGCCGCTCGCAGGCCTGCCGGCCGGTCATCAGCGTCGGGTCGATGTCCAGGCCGGCCCACAGGCCCCGGCCCCGGACGGCGACCAGCCCCTTGCCGACCAGCGACTGGAGGCCGGCGTGCAGCCGCTCGCCCAGCTCCGCCGAGCGGCGCTGGAACTCGCCGGTGGCCAGCAGCCGGACCACCTCGGTGGCGACGGCGCAGGCCAGCGGGTTGCCGCCGAAGGTGGAGCCGTGCTGGCCCGGCTTCAGCACCCCCAGCACGTCGGCGTTCGCGGCGACCGCGGAGACCGGCACGATGCCGCCGCCGAGCGCCTTGCCCAGCAGGTACATGTCGGGCACCACGCCCTCGTGCTCGCAGGCGAAGGTGGTGCCCGTCCGGCCCAGGCCGGACTGGATCTCGTCGGCGAGGAAGAGCACGTTGCGCTCGGTGCAGACCCGGCGCACGCCCGGCAGGTAGCCCTCCGGCGGCACCACGACGCCCTGCTCGCCCTGGATCGGCTCCAGCAGCACGGCGACGGTGTTCTCGTCGATGGCGGCGGCCAGCGCATCCAGGTCGCCGTACGGGACGACCGTGAAGCCCGGGGTGTACGGCCCGAAGTCCGCGCGCGCGTCGGAGTCGGTGGAGAAGCTGACGATGGTGGTGGTGCGGCCGTGGAAGTTCCCCTCGGCCACCACGATGTTCGCCTGCCCGGCCGGCACGCCCTTGACCTGGTAGCCCCACTTGCGGGCCACCTTGATCCCGGTCTCCACCGCCTCGGCGCCGGTGTTCATCGGCAGCACCAGGTCCTTGCCGCACAGCTCGGCCAGCTCGCGGCAGAAGTCGGCGAACTGGTCGTGGACGAACGCCCTGCTGGTCAGGGTCAGCTTGTCGAGCTGCGCGTGCGCGGCGGCGATGAGCCGGGGGTGCCGGTGGCCGAAGTTGAGGGCCGAGTAGCCGGCGAGGCAGTCCAGGTAGCGCCGGTCGTCCACGTCGGTGAGCCAAACCCCCTCGGCGGAGGCGATCACCACCGGCAGCGGGTGGTAGTTGTGCGCGGTGAAGCGCTCCGCGTCCCGGACCGCGCCCGGCGTCCGCAGCCTGTCATCCACGATCAATTGCTCGCCTTTCCCTGACGGAGCCGCAACGTGCAGCACTTCGGTCCACCGCCGGCCTTGCGTAGCTCGGACAGGTCGACACCGATGGTCTCGTAGCCCCGGTCGCGCAGCTTCGCGGCCAGGTCGGTGGCCTGCGCGGGCAGCACCACGTGCCGCCCGTCGCCGACCGCGTTCAGGCCCAGCACCTCGGCGTCGGCCATGGTGGCGTGGACCGCGTCCGGGAAGAGCCGGCGCAGCGCGGCCTGACTGCCGGGCGAGAACGCCTCCGGCAGGTACGCCACGGTGCGCTCGTCCAGCACCGTGAGTGCGGTGTCCAGGTGGTAGAAGCGCGGGTCGACGAGCTGCATGGTGACCACGGGGTAGCCGAACACCTCCTGCAGCTCGGCGTGCGAGGCGTGCGCGGTGCGGAACCCGGTGCCGGCCAGCAGGACGTCGCCGGCCAGCAGGACGTCGCCCTCGCCCTCGTTGACGTGCTTCGGGTCGTACACCTCGAAGCCGGCGGCCTCGAACCAGGCCCGGTAGGCGGGGGCCTCGTCGGCGCGCTGCGGGTCGCGGAACTGCACGGCCATCGCCCGGCCGTCGATCACGGTGCCGCCGTTGGCGGCGAAGACCATGTCGGGCAGGCCGGGCAGCGGGGCGATCTCCTCGACCGTGTGGCCCAGCTCGCGGTAGATCCCGCGCAGCTCCTCCCACTGCCGGATCGCCAGGTCGGCGTCGACCGGCGCGGTGGGGTCCATCCACGGGTTGATCGCGTAGTCGACGGCGAAGTACGTCGGCCGGCACATCAGCAAGCGCTGGCTGGTGGCGTCCATCGTCATTGTCCTGCTCCCAGGGGTCGGGCGCGCCCCGGCCACCTTCGGCCCACGGGGCTGGCGCCGTGGCCCAACGGTATGCGGCCGGCGGCAACGACATCCACCGGTGGAGCTTGCGTTGACCGACGAATCATTGCGTATAGCAGGACCCGCCCGACGATTCGTTGCGCAGACCCATTCCTCGATCAGCACTTGCCCCGGCCGTGGGGTGAGTCGAGGCCGGACGTGCTTCGGGGGGCGGCGAACCGCCGCCCCCCGAAAGAGGATGTGCCCGGCTGGTGAACCACCAGACTGGTCGGGCTGGGCCGGCGAACCGCCGGCGGAGTTCAAACTGCCCGTCAGAACCGGTCGACAAACTGTGAGTCGAGCCACTCACGGAGCCGTTGCACCCAGTCGCCGTCCGTGGTCGGCCAGTCGAACTGGCCGGTCATCGCCAGCACGCCGAGGACCACGGCGGCGATGCCGAAGGCCATGCCGAGCAGGGCGTCGGTCTTGCCGGCGATGTGCCGGCGCCGGGTGGCGAGCAGGCCGAACACGGACAGCACCCCGCCGAGCACGCCGACCGCGATGCCGTACCCGGCGAGGGTCCCGCTCAGCACGGCGAGCGCCCCGGCGACGCCGACGATCAGGCCGAGGGTGGCGAGCAGGCTCGCGCGCGGCTTCGGCCCGACCGCGACCGGCTCCGGCCGGGTCTCGCCGTCGGTGCGGTCCACCGGTGCCGGCCGCTCGGCGGTGCGGTCCCGGCCCGCAGGCTGCCCGACCGTGGGGTCGGCCGGCAGCGGCCGTTCGGCGGTGCGGTCCCGGTCGAGGTCCGGCTCCTTGGTGGGGGAGCCGGTCGTGGTGGGGGCGGCCGTCGCGGTGGACGGGCCGGTGGTCGGCCGCTTGGCCTCGCCGTCCGGGGTGCGGGCGGTGGCCGCGCGGGCGGTCGCGGCGCGGGCGCGGGCTCCCCGCTCCGCGGCCTGTCGCTCCGCGTCCGAGGCCCGCTCGCCGTCGCTGGCGGTCGTGCCGCTGCGGTACGTCGCCTGCTCGTCGCCGCGGTCGGTGAGCACCGGCGGCCCGGCGGGGCGGCTGCCGGTGTCCGTCGCGACGGCCCGCTCGAACTCGTCGACGTGGCCGTCGCCGTTGCTGTCGGAAGTCGTCGCCGGCTCGCTCCGGCGCGACAACAGCGAAGGAATCTTCACCTCATCACCTCCTGGTCAGTGCGTGGAGGCCTGGGAAGCGCCAGCGGCAGCCACGCGGTACGCCCCCGAGGTACCCAACCGCCGAGCCGCCGACACCCCGTCACCCGCAAGGGTGGCCCGGCCCGCCGTCGACGCCGCGCCCGGAGCTACCGTTGCGGGCGTGCCAGAGGGACACACCATTCACCGCCTCGCCGCCCGGCACGCCGAGTTGTTCGCCGGCGACAAGGTGCAGGCCGCCAGCCCGCAGGGCCGCTTCGCCGAGGGCGCGGCCCGGCTGTCCGGCACCGTCCTGGACGACACCGAGGCGTACGGCAAGCACCTGCTGCACCACTACGCGCACGAGTTGACCCTGCACGTGCACCTCGGCCTGTACGGCAGGTTCGCCGACGGGCCGGGCGAGCCGCCGCCGCCCGTCGGTCAGGTGCGGCTGCGCCTGACCAGCGACGCGTACTGGCTGGACCTGCGCGGCCCCACCGCCTGCGAGCTGATCACCCCGCCCGAGGTGGCGGCGCTGCGCGACCGGCTCGGCCCCGACCCGCTGCGCGCCGACGCCGACCCGTCCCGCGCGTACGCCCGGATCTCCCGCAGCCAGACCCCGCTCGCGGCGCTGCTGCTCGACCAGTCGGTGGTGGCCGGCACGGGGTTGATCTTCGTCACCGAGGCGCTGTTCCGGGCCGGCCTGCCGCCGCTGCTGCCCGGCCGGGCGCTGACCCCGGCGCTCTGGCGGGAGCTGTGGGCGGACCTGGTGGACCTGATGACCCGGGCCGTCGAGGTGGGCCGGATCGACACCGTCCGGGACGCCCACCTGCCGGAGGCCACCGGCCGGGCGCCCCGGGTGGACCGGCACGGCGGCGAGGTGTACGTCTACCGACGCCCCGGCCAGCCCTGCCACGTCTGCGGCGACGAGGTGCACCGGGGCACGCTGGCCGGCCGCAACCTCTACTGGTGCCCCACCTGCCAGCGCTGACCGCCCCAGGTCCGCCGGTCAGCCCAGCCCGGCGAGCCAGCGGGCCGTCTCGACCTGGTGGCCGAACACGACGTCCCCGGCGACGCTCCAGGCCAGGGTGTGCCCGATCGCCCAGCCCCGGACCCGCTCGGCGTCCAGGCCCAGCTCGGCGGCGAGCCGGCCCAGCCGGTGCCGCACCGCTGCCGGGGAGTGGCCGAGCTCCTGCCCCCGGACGATCGCCACCGCCCCGAACTCGCGCTCGCCGGTCAGCGGCTTCGGGTCGATCACCAGCCACGGTTCCCGGGTGGCCCGCAGCACGTTGCCGGCGTGCAGGTCCTGGTTGACCAACACCTGCTCGCCCTGCGTGCCGACCAGCTCGGCGAGCCGGCCGAGCGCGGCGTCCAGCAGCCGCCGCTCGTACGGCCGGCCGGCCCGTTCCCAGTCCGCCGGCATCTGCTCGATCCAGCCCGCCGCCTCCTCGGCCAGCGGGGTGAACGGCGCGCCGGCCGGCCGCCAGAGCCGGGGCAGCAGGCCGGCGACCACGTCCAGCGCCTCGTCCGGCGGCAGGGCGTGCAGCGGCGTGCCCGGGTCGCAGCGCTCCACCAGCAGCGCCCGCCGGCCCGGGTCGTGCCCGAGTAGCCCGACCGCCCCGTCGCCCGCCCAGCGCGCCAGCGCGGTGGCCTCGTGCTCGCTGTCGGCGTCCGGGTACTGGAGCTTGAGCACCGCCCGGGTGCCGTCGGGCAGCTCGGCCGGCAACGCCAGCGAGGCGAACGCGCACGGGAACGGCGGGCCGGACAGCCGCAGCCCCCACCCGTCGACGCACTCCGCCACCCGGTCCGGCAGCGACGCGAGCCAGGCCCGGCCGGCTGGTTCGCGTTCGGCCCAGCGCAGCCCCTCGGGGATTTCCAGCCGCACGCCCATCGGACCATCCTCGGCCCGGCCGGCCGGTCGGCACCACCGGTTATTGCCGGCCACCGCCTGGAGCAGGAAGACCCCGCTCAGCGCAGCCGGCGGATGTCGCCGTACGCCCGGTAGAAGCCGCCCCGGCCCGCCGGGCGGACCTCGGTGATCAGGTAGCGCGCGCCCGCCTCGCGGATGCCCTTGGGGAACTGCACCGACCAGTCGCGGTGGTAGCCGTCGGAGAGGACGTGGACGCGCAGCCGGCCGCCCTCGTCGACGCACTGCACCACCACGCCGCCCCGCTCCTCGGTGGTGACCTCCACCGTGGTCCAGGCCGCCGGCTCGGGCAGCCGGGCCGGGGCCTTGACGTCCACCACCTCCGGCACGCTGCCCGCCTCGGCGGCCCGGATCGCCGGCTCGCTCGCGTCGACGCAGGCCAGATAGCCCGAGGTGGTGACCACGTAGAGCCGCTGGTCGTGGTACTGCATGGAGTACGCCGAGCCGCAGCCGGTGCCGAGCTTCCACAGCCGGTTGCCGGCCGCGTCGAAGCAGTAGATCGAGGACTGGTTGTCGCCGGCGAAGACGTACCGGCCGTCCTCGGCGGTGGCGCAGGAGAAGACCGCGGCGTCGCAGCGGTACGTCTGCTCGGCGCGCCCGTCCTTGCGCAGCCGCACCACCTCGCGGGTGCCGGTACCGGCGAAGACGGCGTCGCGCTCCTGCCAGCCGAAGAGCACCGACCCGGTGCGGGTGTGCCACAGCTCCCGCCCGGTGCGCCAGTCGTAGCCGGTCACCCCCTGGGAGTGGCCCTGGTAGAGCGCGTCGGCGTCGCAGCGGACCATCCACCCGCCCCGGCCGCGCCCCGGCCGCCGCCAGAGGAACTCGTCCTCGTGGTCGATCGCGGCGATCCCGCCGCCGGCGTCGGAGACGCCCAGCAACCCGTCGTGGATGTCCAGCCAGTAGATGTCGATGTCCGGGGCGATCGCGTACGCCGCCCGGGGCACCTTGCCGGAGAGGTCGTAGACGTTGCCGTCGTCGCAGCCCGCGTAGATCCAGGCGTCGTCGGCGACGATGCACTTCACCCCGTCGGGGAGCCGGACCTGGTTGAGCAGCCGGGCGTCGTGGTCGAGGGTGGTGATCACCCCGTGCTCGTTGCCGACCATGCAGTGCCGCCCGTCGACGAAGATGCCGAACGCGGGCGCGCCCGAGGCGTACCGCCACAGCACCGGGGCGGTACGGGCGGTCGAGCGGGTGCTGACGATCGCACGGCGGGAGACCGGCCGCTTCTGGCGGGCGCCGGGCACCGCCGGGGCGTACCCCTTGCGGACCTTTTCGCCGATCTTCTTCGCGGCGGTGGCGCGGGCGCGGGCGTTGTCCGGGAAGGCCGTGGTCTTCACCTGACCCTGGTCGCCGATCCGGCCGTAGCGAACGGTCATCGTGGTGTCGTCCACCACCACCTCGTAGAACTTGTGCGCCGCACCGTCCGATTCGGACAGTTCGAGGTAGGTCGTCTCCTGCGACATGGCATCGCCTTTCGGGGGGAAGCGCGCCGGACCCGGCACCGCGACAGCGAGCACACGCTAACCGCGCCCCCCGACAGGTTCGGTCTATCCCCGGCTGCGGTCGAGGGCGTCGACGGCCTTGCGGGCCGCGATCAGCACCGGGTCCCAGACCGGCGCGTACGGCGGGGCATAGCCGAGGTCGAGGGCGGTCATCTCGTCCACCGTCATGCCGTTCCACAGCGCCACGGCCAGGGTGTCGATCCGCTTGGCGGCCTCCGACCAGCCGACGATCTGCGCGCCGAGCAGCCGCCCGCTGGGACGCTCGGCGATCAGCTTCACCGTCATCGGCCGCGCCCCCGGGTAGTACCCGGCCCGGTTCGTCGACTCGGCCACCACCGAGACGAACTCGAAGCCGCTGGCCGTGGCGTCCCGCTCGCGAAGGCCGGTGCGCCCCACCTCCAGCTCGCAGACCTTCGTCACGGCCGTGCCGATCACCCCGGGGAAGGTCGCGTATCCGCCGCCGAGGTTGATTCCGGCGACCCGGCCCTGCTTGTTGGCGTGGGTGCCGAGCGGGACGTGCACCGGCAGGCCGCTGACCAGGTGCAGGCTTTCCACGCAGTCGCCGGCCGCCCACACCCCCGGCGCCCCGACCACCCGCATCCGCCGGTCCACCCGGATCCCACCGGAGGGGCCGACCGGCAGGCCGGCGGCCTCGGCGAGGGCGGTGTTGGGGCGTACCCCCAGGCCCAGGACCACGACATCGGCCGGCAGCGACCCGTCGTCGGTGACCACCGCGGACACCCGGCCGTCGCGCTGGTCGAGCCCGGTCACCCCCACGCCGGTACGGATGTCGATGCCGATGCCGCGCATGGCCGTCGCGACGAGAGCGGCCATGTCCGGGTCGACGGTCGCCATCGGCTGGTCGGCCTTCTCGACCAGGGTGACCGACAGCCCGCGCTGGACCAGCGCCTCGGCCATCTCCACCCCGATGTAGCCGCCGCCGACCACCACGGCCCGCCGGGGCGTCGGGTCGCCGTCCAGCCAGTCGCGCAGGGCCCCGGCGTCGTCGAGGGTCTGCACGCCGAAGACGCCGCCCATGTCCGTGTCGGCCCAGCCGGGTGTCGTCGGCGCCGCTCCGGCGGCGTACATCAGGTCGTCGAACCGCTCGCGGACCTCGCCGCCGCGGTCGAGATCACGGGCGACCACCTCCCGGCGGTCCAGGTCGATCGCGGTGACCTCGTGTCGCAGCCGGACGTCGATGTCGAACTCGTCGCGGAAGGTGGCCGGGGCGCGGGCGACGAGCTGGTCCCGATCCGTGACCAGCCCGCTGATCCAGTACGGGATGCCGCACGCCGAGTACGAGGTGTGGTGTCCCCGCTCGAAGGCCACGATCTCCAGGTCCGACCGGTCGCGGCGACGCCGCGCCTGGGAGGCCGCCGCCATGCCGGCGGCGTCCCCGCCGATGACGATCAACCGTTGCGCCACGCCGACCATCCTGTCACGCCACGCCCTCCGCGGAGCCCGTCCCGCCGCGCCGCCCACCCGACCCCGCCGCGTTCGGCCGCCCGCGCGGTCGGGTGCTCAGCCACGGGTCTGGCGGGCCACGTCCCGCACCACGTCGACCAGGTTTCCGGTGCGGGAGAAGACCGCCCGCTGCCGGGCCGCCCCGGTGCCGTGCCGGCGCAGCCCACCGAGCAGGTCGGTCACCTCGGCCAGGTCGCCGTGTCGCTCCAACTCGGGGCGGAGCCGCTCGACGAGCCGGTCCAGCAGCTCCCACGCCGGGCGCAGCTCGCCGTCGGTCAGGTCCACCCCGTCGCCCTCCAGCCCGTCGTGGGCGGCCCGCCAGTGCGCGGCGACCAGCAGGTGGTGGTCGGTGCGCACCGGCGGCCGGCCCTCGGCGATGTCGGTCATCGCGCTGGCCACCAGGGCCCGGACCAGGGCGGCGACCAGCACGGCATCGTCCACCGACGGGCAGACGTCGCCGATGCGGAGCTCCACCGTCGGGTACTTGGCCGACAGCCGGGCGTACCAGTAGAGCATCCCCTCGTCGAGCATCACGCCGCTGGCGATGAGCTGCCGGATCAGCCGCTCGTAGTGCTCGTGCGACTCCAGGTACGGCGTCGGCGCCACCGACGGCCACCGCTCCCACTCCACGGATCGCCAGCTCGCGTAGCCGGTGTCCACGCCGGCCGAGAACGGGGAGTTGACCGTCGCGGCGTGCAGGATCGGCAGCCAGGGCCGGACGTGGTTGAGCACCTGCACGCCGGTTTCGGGGTCCGGCACCCCGACGTGCACGTGCATGCCGTTGTTGCCGGGGCCGGGCACCAGCAGCCGGAACCGCTCGATCATCCGGTCGAAGCGGGGCTTGTCGACCACCGGCGGGACCGGGCCGTCGACCGGGCCGGTGCCGATGGCCAGTACCCGTACGCCGGCCCGCTCGGCGGCCTCGGACAGCGCCCGGCGCAGCACCCCCAGGGAGTGCCGGATCGACGACAGCTCCAGCCCCGGCGGGCTGCCGATCTCGATCTGGCTCGTCTGGAACTCGCGCTCGACCTGGCCGCGCAGCTCGGCCGGCACCTGCTCCATCACCAGGTCGACGGCCGGCACGGCGGTGCCGGTGTGCGGGTCGACGAGCAGGAACTCCTCCTCGACACCGACGGTGAGCAGATCGGTGCCGCCCGGGGCCACGTTCGGTTCCCGCTGCACCACTGAACCGCTCATCGTCCTCACCGTCCGTTTCCATGCCGGCCGCGGCGCTGTGCCGCGACGTGACCGGCCAATACCCGCAGTGTCGGTGCGGGGAAACTCCGCGGCCCGCGTGTCGCCCGCCGGCACGCCGCTCGCGTTCCGCATCCCCGGTGCCGGGGGCCCGCGTCGCGGGGAGGAACGTTCCGCCCTTCGGGGTGGACGGTGGGGCCTAGGGTGGTCGCGTGGGCGGGTTGCTGCTGACGGTGACGGGGATGTGGGCGTACGCGCTCACCCACCTGATCGTGCTCGCGGACCGCCCGGCCGAGCTGCTGGCCGGGGCGGCCGTGGCCGCCGCCGTGCTGCTCGCCGTGGTGCTCGCCGGGCGGCTCCCGATGGCGGCCGGCCCGCCGGCCAGGGCCGCCAGGCACGGCGTCGGCCTGCGGGAACGCGCCCGGCGTCGGGGTGTTCCCCGGCAGGTCGACCCGGACGCCGCCGGCCGTCCCCGACCCCGCGCGCCCGGACTGGCCCCCGCGGCCGGGTAGCTTCCCGGGCCGCGCCGGCTTCCGTCGGCGTCGGCCCCCGGGGTGACGGACGGGCATACCCCGTCGGCGTCGCCCCCGCCATCAGGTCGCCTCCGCCGTCGCCCGTCCCGCCGCGCGCCCGTTTCCGGGCCGGTCGGGACATCCGGAACCGGACCGAGGGGTCACCCATGCTCGCCTTCGCACCGCTGCACGGCGCGGTCGGCACCGCCGCCACCGCCGTCACCTGGCTCGCCGACACGCTGCACCCGCTGACCGGCGGGGCCGCCACGGCCGTCGCCATAGTTCTGTTCACCGTCGCCGTCCGCCTGCTGGTCTCGCCGCTCACCCTGGCCCAGGTTCGCGGGGAGCGGCGCCGCGCGGTCCTCGCCCCGCAGGTCCGCGACCTGCAACGCCGGTACGCCGACGACCCGGCCCGGTTGCAGAGCGAGCTGTTGGGGCTCTACCGGTCGGCCGGGGCGAGCCCGGTCGCCGGCTGCCTGCCGGCCCTGCTCCAGGCCCCGTTCTTCCTGATCATGTACCGGCTGTTCAGCACGGACGAGGGCGGCACCGGCCTGCTCGACGAGCGGCTGGCCGGGGTGCCGCTGGGCTGGCACCTCTCCGACGGCCTGACCGGCGCGGCCGGCCCGCTGTTCGGGGCGTTGTTGGCGGCGCTGGTGGCGCTGGCCTGGTGGTCGTCGCGTCGGGCGCGACGCGCGGCGGCTGCCGGGGTCACCGTGGCCGGTACGCCGACCGAGGGGCCGGGGGCGGCCACCCTGGGCCGGCTGGTCCCGCTGCTGCCGTACCTGACCGTGCTGGTCGCGTTGGTGGTGCCGTTGGCGGCGGTGCTCTACCTGGTCACCACGACGGCGTGGACGGCGGCGGAGCAGGCGGTGTTGCGCCGCCCCCGAGCGGCACCCGTCGAGGTTCGTTGACCGTCGATCGGACCTCGGCGGACGACCGGGTCCGGTCGACGCCGCATCTCCCTCTGGACAGAAACAGTTAATAGTCCTAATAATAAGCGCCAACGTCGATGAGTGTGAATGCCCGTCCGGGCGTGGAGGGTTGCATGAAGCGTTCCCGATCCCTTGTCATGGCCCTGGTGACGGCGCTGGCCGCGACCGTCGGGGCGGCCTGGGTGGCACTGCCGGCGTTCGCCGCCGGGGCCACCGCGAACTTCGTGAAGACCTCCGACTGGGGGTCCGGCTGGGAGGGCAAGTACACGATCACCAACGGCGGTGCCACCGCCATCTCCGCGTGGACCGTCACCTTCGACCTACCGGCCGGCACCACCGTCGGCAGCTACTGGGACGCCCTGCTGACCACCTCCGGCCAGCGGTACACCTTCACCAACCGTTCCTGGAACGGCGGCATCGCCCCCGGCGCGTCGACGTCGTTCGGCTTCCTCGCCACCGGCTCCGGCAGCCCGGCCAACTGCCAGCTCAACGGCGCCCCCTGCGGCGGCGGCCCCACCCCGACCACGCCGCCTCCAACCACGCCGCCTCCAACCACGCCGCCTCCAACCACGCCGCCTCCAACCACGCCGCCCCCGACCACGCCGCCCCCGACGACCCCGCCCCCGACCACCGCCCCGCCCACCGGCGGCCTGCCGAAGCACCTGCTCACCGGCTACTGGCACAACTTCGACAACCCGGCGGTCGAGCTGCGGCTGCGCGACGTCCCGGCCGAGTACGACCTGGTCGCGGTCGCCTTCGCCGAGGCCACCGGCACGCCCGGGGCGGTCACCTTCGCCGTCGATCCCGGCCTGTCCGCCTCCCTCGGCGGCTACACCGACGCCGACTTCACCGCCGACGTGCGGACGCTGCACTCGCGCGGCAAGAAGGTCATCCTCTCCGTCGGCGGCGAGACCGGACGGGTCGCGGTCAACAACGCGGCCTCGGCCACCGCCTTCGCCGACACCACCTACGCCCTCATCCAGCGGTACGGCTTCGACGGCGTCGACATCGACCTGGAGAACGGGCTCAACCCGACGTACATGGCCCAGGCGCTACGCGCCCTGCGGGCCAAGGTCGGGACCGGCCTGATCATCGCGATGGCACCGCAGACCATCGACATGCAGAACCCGGCCGGCGGCTACTTCAAGCTCGCCCTGGACATCCGGGACATCCTCACCGTGGTCAACACCCAGTTCTACAACTCCGGAGCGATGCTCGGCTGCGACCAGAACGCCGCGTACGGCCAGGGCACGGTGAACTTCATCGTCGCGCTCGCCTGCATCCAGTTGGAGGCCGGGCTGCGCCCCGACCAGGTCGGGCTCGGCCTGCCCGCCGGCCCCGGCGCGGCCGGTGGCGGCGTCGTCGCCCCGAGCGTGGTCAACGCCGCCCTCGACTGCCTGGCCAAGGGCACCAACTGCGGCAGCTTCCGCCCGCCGCGCACCTACCCGGGCATCCGGGGCGCGATGACCTGGTCGGTCAACTGGGACGTCAGCAACGGCAACGGCTTCGCCCGCACCGTCAAGCCGCACCTGTCCACCCTGCCCTGACCCGCCCGCACCACCCCGCACCACCGGCCCCGTACCACCGCCGGCCCGCCCCGCGCGGGCCGGCGGTCCCGCCCACCCCCCTCGGGCGGAAACCCCCACCACCGGTCCCTGGAGGCCACGTGAAACTCCGGTCCCCCCGCGCGGCGACGTTCGCCGCCGCGTTCGCCGCCGCCGTCGTCGCGGCCACCCTCGTGGCCCCGCCGGCGGCGTCGGCGGCCACCGCCGCCTTCGTCCGCACCTCGAGCTGGAGCAGCGGGTACGAGGCGAAGTTCACCGTCACCAACAACACCTCGGCCAGCATCGGCTCCTGGAACGTCCAGTTCGACCTGCCCACCGGCAGCTCCCTCGGCACCTTCTGGGACGCCACGATGACCGCCGCCGGCCAGCACGTGACCGCCGTCAACAAGTCCTGGAACGGCGCCCTCGCCCCGGGCGCCAGCACGTCGTTCGGGTTCGTCGTCGCCGGCACCGGTGACCCGACCAACTGCACCGTCAACGGCGGCTCCTGCACCGGCGGCGGCAACCCCGGCGGCCCGGCCACCCCGGGCGGGCTGCGGGTCACCGGCACCACGGCCGCCTCGGTCTCGCTTGCCTGGAACGCCGTCTCCGGCACGGTCACCGGCTACCGGGTGTACGAGGGCGGCACCGTGAAGGCCACCGTCACCGGCACCTCGACGACGGTGTCCGGGCTCGCCACCTGCTCCGCGCACAGCTACACCGTGGCGGCGTACAACTCCTCGGGCGAGTCGGCGAAGTCGCCGGCCGTCTCCGCCACCACCACCGGCTGCAGCGGCGGGAACGCCCCGATGGCCGCCGCGCCGTACCTCTACCCGGGCTGGGGCGACCCGCCCGCGCCCTCGACGGTGATGGGCGCGACCGGGATCAAGTGGTTCACCATCGCGTTCGTCCTCTCCGGCGGCGGCTGCACCCCGGCCTGGGACGGCAGCGGCCCGCTCACCGGCGGCGCGCACGCCAACACCATCGCCGCGATCCGGGCCGCCGGGGGCGACGTCATCCCGTCCTTCGGCGGGTGGAGCGGCAACAAGCTCGGCCCGAACTGCTCGTCGGCCAGCGCGCTGGCGGCGGCGTACCAGCAGGTGATCAACGCGTACGGGCTCAAGGCGATCGACATCGACATCGAGAACAGCGACGAGTTCGAGAACGAGGCGGTGCAGGACCGGATCCTCGGCGCGCTGAAGATCGTCAAGCAGAACAACCCCGGGATCAAGACGATCGTTACCTTCGGCACCACGACCACCGGGCCGTCGTACTACGGCATCCGGCTGATCAACCAGGCTGCCGCGCTCGGGGCGAACATCGACACGTTCACGATCATGCCGTTCGACTTCGCCGGCGGCGCGAACATGTACCAGAGCACCGTCAACGCGGCCGAAGGACTGAAGAACGCGCTGAAGACCGCCTTTGGCTGGTCCGACGCCGCCGCGTACACGCACATGGGCATCTCCGGCATGAACGGTCTGTCCGACCAGCAGGAGCTGACCTCCCCGGCGACCTGGACGCAGATCCGCGACTGGGCGAAGGCCCGCAGCCTGTCCCGGTTCACCTTCTGGGCCGTCAACCGCGACCGGCCCTGCGCCGGCGGGGGAGTGGTGGCCCACTGCTCCGGCATCGCCCAGAACACCTGGGAGTTCACCAGCATCACCGCCCAGTACAACTGAGCAGCACCGCCGACGCAGCGGTACCGCCTGGGCAACGCCGGGCGGGCGTGCGGTCAGCGACCGGTGGTCATGGACTGCCGGTCGCGCCGCGCGCGGCGGCGGCGCACCTTCTTCACCACCCAGCTCAGGATCATCACGCCGAAGACGGCGAAGATCGCGTAGTTGAACCAGCTGCTGTACTGGTCCACTTCCTCCCAGCGCGACCCGAGCGCGAAGCCGGCGCCGACGATCAGCGCGTTCCACACCCCGCTGCCCAGCGTGGTCAGCAGGACGAACTCGACCAGCGGCATCCGGTTCGCCCCGGCGGGGATGGAGACCAGGCTGCGCACCACCGGCACCACCCGGCCGATCAGCACGGCCCACCGGCCGTGCCGCTCGAACCATCGGTCGGCCTTCTCCAGGTCGTCCCGGTCGACCAGTGGGATGTGGTCCAGCCACCGCTTGAGCCGGTCCTCGCCGACGGCCGCGCCGAGCCAGTAGAGCACCAGCGCGCCGACCACCGAGCCGACCGTCGCGGCGACCACGATGAGGACGAGGTTGAACCGGCCCTCGGCCGCGAGGTAGCCCGCCATGGCCAGCACGATCTCGCTCGGGATCGGCGGGATGATGCTCTCCAGGGCGACCAGCGCGGCCACCCCGACCGCGCCGAGCGAGTCGATCACGCTGGCCACCCACCCGGTCAGCCCGGTGAACTGCGACGGATCGACGTTCTGGGCGAGGGCCATGGTTGTCCTTCCGCGGGCCGCCGGGGGGATCGGAAGGTGATACCCAGTTCGGCGGCGATCACACCTACCGGTGACCGGGCCCGCCCCCGTGATCCCCGCGTTCAGGCCTCCGGGTGCAGCGCCGCGTCGGCCGGACCCCGACGCCAGCCGAGGAACCGGACCACCAGCCCGCCCCGGCTCGGCGAGCAGCAGAACGGCCCGGCCGATGCCTCGGCCAGTGGGGCGAGCGGGGCCAGCCGGACCAGCCGCCACGGCTCGTCGCCCGCGCGGGCCCGGACGGTCAGCGCGTCCCCGGCCCGGCTGACCCGGACCGTCACCTCCCGGCCCGCCCACTCCGGCACCGGCGCGACCGACCAGTCGGAGACGTCGCGGGTGACCACCGCGCCGACCTGTGGCTGCCCGTCGCTGAACTCCACCCCGGCCTTGACCCAGTTCCGCTCGTCCACCCGGACCAGCACGCCGGCCTGGTCGAACTGCCCGGTGAAGTCGAGCCGGAAGGTGACCTCCACGGCGGTGCCGGCCGGCAGCGGGGCGAGCAGGGCCGGGCCGTCGTCGTGCACGAAGCCGTAGCTGGTGTGCCGCCAGAAGTCGCTGCCCGCGCCCGGCTCGACGACCAGCCCGCCGTCCGGGGTCGGCTCGGCGCGCACCGGCTGGTGCAGCCACCGGCCCTCGGCCCAGTCGACGTCCCGGTCCCCGGCTTCCGACTCCACGCTCATGGCCGGCACGCTACCGCCCGCCGACCCGCCGACCCGCCGACCCGCCGACCCGCCGACCCGCCGACCCGCCGACCGGGCCCCGACGCGGACCAGCCCCGACGCGGACGGCGTTCGCGTTCGTCGGAAGCCGGAATCCGTTCGCGTTTGCCGGGAGCCGGAATCGGAGAAGGTACGTCGGCATGGGTGACAGGTGGTACTCCGAGGCGGTCGTCTACTGCCTCGACATCGACACGTACGCGGACTCCGACGGTGACGGGGTCGGCGACATCCGCGGCCTCATCGGCCGGCTCGACTACCTGGCCCGGCTGGGGGTGACCTGCCTGTGGCTGCACCCGATCCACCCGTCGCCGAACAAGGACGACGGCTACGACGTCACCGACTTCTACAACGTGGACCCCCGCTTCGGCACCCTCGGCGACTTCGCCGAGCTGCTGCACCAGGCGCAGAACCGGGGCATCCGGGTGATCATCGACCTGGTGGTCAACCACACCTCGGACGAGCACCCGTGGTTCCAGTCCGCCCGGTCCTCGCCCGACTCGCCGTACCGGGACTGGTTCGTCTGGTCCGACCACGAGCCGGACGACCGGCACCAGGGCATGGTCTTCCCGGGCGAGCAGAAGGAGACGTGGAGCTACGACCGGACCGCCAAGGCCTGGTACTACCACCGGTTCTACAAGTACCAACCCGACCTGAACTTCAACAACCCCGAGGTCCGCGCCGAGGTCAAGAAGATCGTCTCGTTCTGGCTCCAGCTCGGCGTCTCCGGGTTCCGGATGGACGCGGTGCCGTTCATCATCGAGCTGACCGAGCCGGGGAACCCGAACTCGCCGAAGGACTTCGAGTACCTCACCGAGCTGCGCCAGCACGTCCAGTGGCGGCGCGGCGACGCCGTCCTGCTCGCCGAGGCCAACGTGGAGCCCGACCAGCTCCCCACCTTCTTCGGCGACGGCAGCGGCTCCGGCAACCGCATCCACATGCTCTTCGACTTCATGCTCAACGGCCGGCTCGTGCTCGCCCTGGCCCGCCAGGACCCGGAACCGGTGATCGAGGCGCTGCGGGACACCCCGATCCTGCCCACCGGCGGGCAGTGGGCCACGTTCCTGCGCAACCACGACGAGATCGACCTGTCCCGGCTCACCACCGAGCAGCGCAACCAGGTGTACGCCGAGTTCGGCCCCGACGAGGACATGCGGATCTACGACCGGGGCATCCGCCGCAGGCTCGCCCCGATGCTCGGCAACGACCGGCGGCGCGTCGAGCTGGCGTACGCGCTCCAGTTCTCGCTGCGCGGCACGCCGGTGCTGCGCTACGGCGAGGAGATCGGGATGGGCGAGGACCTCTCGCTGCCCGGCCGGGAGGCGATCCGTACCCCGATGCAGTGGTCGTACAAGCCGAACGCCGGCTTCTCCACGGCCGACCCGGAGAAGCTGGTCCGCCCGGTGATCGACAAGGGTGACTTCTCGTACGAGAAGGTCAACGTCACCGCCCAGCGCGGCGACCACAAGTCGCTGCTGTCCTGGTTCGAGCGGATGATCCGGACGCTGCGCGAGGCGCCGGAGATCGGCTCCGGCTCGACCACCCACATCGACGTGCCGACGCCGCACGGGGTGCTCGCCCACCGCGCCGACGGCCCGACCGGGACGATGGTCTTCCTGCACAACCTCGGCACCGACGACGTCGAGGTCGACCTCGGCACGCTCGCCGACGAGGCGGACCTGCCGAGAGATGTCCTCGCGGACCGTAACTACGGCGAGGTGGGCAAGCTCGACTCGCTCAAGCTCGCCGGGTACGGCTACCGCTGGATCCGCCTCTGTCGTGGGGCCGCCTACTGACCCCGGGGGTGGGCTAGGCTCCGATGGTCGCCGCAAGTTACCGGGAGGTAGGCATGTCCGAGGAGCAACGGGTCGCGATCGTCACCGGGGCCGCACGGGGGATCGGGGCGGCCACCGCCCGTCGGCTGGCCGCCGACGGCCTGGCCGTCGCCGTGGTCGACATCGAGGAGTCGGCCACCAAGGACACCGTGGACGCGATCGTCGCGGCCGGCGGACGGGCCCTCGGCGTCGGCGCGGACGTCTCCGTCCGGGACCAGGTGGAGGCGGCCGTCGAGCGGGTCGCCACCGAGTTGGGCGCGCCGACCGTGCTGGTCAACAACGCCGGGGTGCTCCGGGACAACCTGCTGTTCAAGATGACCGACGCCGACTGGGACACCGTCCTGGGCGTGCACCTGCGCGGCGCGTTCCTGTTCAGCCAGGCCGCCCAGAAGCACATGGTCGAGCGGAAGTGGGGCCGGATCGTCAACCTGTCCAGCACCTCGGCGCTGGGCAACCGGGGCCAGGCCAACTACGCGGCGGCGAAGGCGGGCATGCAGGGCTTCACCAAGACCCTCGCCATCGAGCTGGGCCCGTTCGGGATCACCGTCAACGCGGTCGCCCCCGGGTTCATCGTCACCGACATGACCGCCGCGACCGCCGCCCGGATGAAGGTGGACTTCGAGGCGCTCCAGAAGCACACCGAGTCGGAGATCCCGGTGCGCCGGGTGGGCCGCCCGGAGGACGTGGCCCACACCATCTCGTTCCTGGCCAGCGAGGGCGCGTCCTTCGTCTCCGGCCAGGTCATCTACGTCGCGGGCGGCCCAAGGTCCTAACCCCCCACCCCCACCCACGAATGGCCGCTCTTTCACGGAAAGAGTGGCCATTTCGCCTCCCATGCCCACTCTTTCCGTGAAAGAGCGCGGGTGGGGGTGGGGGTGGGGTGGGGTCAGCGGGGGTGGGGGCGGGTGTGCCAGAGCCAGAGCAGGCCGAGCAGCGGGAGCACCAGCGGGATGTAGCCGTAGCCGCTGCCGAAGCCCGACCAGACCGTCTCGTCGGGGAACAGCGCGGGGTCGACCAGGCTGAGGACGCCGACGCCGAGCACCCCGACCAGCTCCACCGAGCAGCAGGCCAGCGCCACCTGCCGGCCGGCATGACCGGCGCGGGCCAGCCCCACCGCGGCCACGATGTAGATCAGCGCGGCCAGCGCCGAGAGCAGGTACGCCACCGGCGCCTCGTCGAGCTTCGTGGCGATCTGCAGCCCCGCCCGGGAGGTCGCGGCGATGGCGAACAGCAGGTACACGGCGATCAGCAACCGGCCCGGCCCGGAGTTGGTGGCCAGCCGGGGTGTCTCCGTCTCAACCACCGAGCGCCTCCCAGGTCTGTTGGAGCCGGACCGCCACGACCGGGGTCACCAGGCAGATCGCGCAGATGATCGCCGACCCCCACCGGGTCGGCTCCATCCGGGCCAGCACCCAGGCCAGCGGCGGCAGGAAGACCAGCGTCACCAGGTAGCCGAAGAACGCGCCGGGCTCGCCCGGCCGCTCACCGCCGCCGAGCGCGACCAGCGCCCCCACCGTCAGCGCGAGCAGGCCCAGTTCCAGCACAGCCAGGCCGGCGAACTGCACCCGGTCCGGCGACCGGTTGCGCATCGCCGCCACCAGCGCCCACACCGCGAGTACGAGCGACAGCACGATCGTCGCCGTCGCGAGGATCCCGTCCACCGGCGAGCCGGCCGCGGCCATGCTGGTCATCGACAGCACCGGAGTCGGAGTCTCGGTCACCGGGACAGCCTACTAACCGGCGTAGTACTCACCCCGGCCCGGTCTGTCGCCACGCCCGCCGTCGGTCTGGCCGGGCCCGGTTTGGTGGTCTGGTCGGGCCCGGTCCGGCAGCCTGGCCGGGCCCGGTTGGTGGTCTGGCCGGGTCCGGTTTGGTGGTCTGGCCGGGGCCGGCCCGGCAGCCTGGCCGGGCCCGGTCCGGTGGGTCCGACCGTCCCGGTCCGTGGGCCTGACCTGGTCCGGCCCGGCCCCGCCAGCTGCGTTGGATCGGCCGGGCGACTAGCGTGGATCACGGCCACGGGACCGCCGTGGTCGGCGACGACACCGGGAGTACACGTGCTGCGGTTCGGCTTGTTCGGCACCGGCCACTGGGCCGCGGAGACGCATGCGGCGGCGATCGGCGCGCACCCCCGCGCCGAGCTGGCCGGGGTCTGGGGCCGCAACCCCGACAAGGCAACGGAGCTGGCGCGGCGGCACGGGGTGCCCGTCTTCACCGAGGTCGACGCGCTGATCGACGCCTGCGACGCGGTCGCCGTGGCGCTGCCCCCGGACGTGCAGGCCGACATCGCCGTCCGAGCCGCCACGGCCGGCCGGCACCTGCTGCTGGACAAGCCACTGGCGCTCACCCTCGCCGACGCCGACCGGGTGGTCGCCGCGGCCGGGCAGGCCGGCGTCGCCTCCGTGGTGTTCTTCACCCAGCGGTTCCACCCGAACGTGACCGGCTTCCTCGCCTCGACCGCGGCGGCCGGGGGCTGGCAGCACGCCCGGGCGACGATGTTCACGTCCATCTTCCAGCCCGGCAACCCGTACGGCGCGTCACAGTGGCGGCGGGACCGGGGCGCGCTGTGGGACATCGGCCCGCACGCCCTGTCGATCATCCTGCCGGTGCTCGGCCGGGTGACCCGGGTCACGGCCACCGACGGCCCGAGCGGCCTGGTCCACCTGCTGCTCACCCACGACGGCGGGGCGACGAGCACGGTGTCGCTCACCCTCGACGCGCCGCCCGAGGCCGCCACCCGCGACTTCGTCTTCTTCGGGGAGAACGGCGTGCTGGAGGTCCCGCCAGGGGACGGCAATGCGCTGACCGCGCTCTCCGCCGCGATCGACCAACTCGTCGAGGAGGTCGACGCCGGTGCCCGGGACCACCGTTGCGACGTCCGGTTCGGCCGGGAGGTGGTGGCCGTCCTCGACGCCGCCGAGACCGCCCGTGCCGAGGGCCGCACCGTTGCCCTCCCGGGCTGAGACGCGGGCTCCCGCCCCCGTCCGTCATCGGTGGACGTCGCGTCGGCGTCAGTACGCGGCCCGTTGCGGGTGGCCCGCCCGCGAGTCCGGGTAGCGCAGCCGGTGTCACGGCACCCTGTCAGGCGAGGGTGCCCAGCGCCTCGCTCAGCTCGGTGGGAGAGGCGAACCCCTCGGCCGGCAGTGCGTGGAGCATCTGCAACACCTCCGTGCTGGCGCCGTTCTCCTGCCCCCAGCGGACCAGGTCCTCCCGGGAGACCGGGTAGTCGAGCCCGGCCAGGTACTCCTGCAACTCCGTCCCGCTGACCGTCATGCCTCCGGCTACCCGCTATGCGGGAGGGCATGCCCGTCCCCGCCGATCTCGCCCTCCCCCCGAGCCCGGACGGGCGCCGGGGGTTGCTGGGCGCTGACCGACCACTCAGGGCCTAACCGAGGGCGCGGGGTTCGGAGCTGACCGGTTTGCCCCGAACGGGGTCGGGTAGCCGCGGACATGCTGGTACAGCGGCTCGGCACGCCGAGCGACTTCGATCCGTTGCTGGAGCGGATCCGGGACGCCCGGATCGTGATGATCGGCGAGGCGACGCACGGCACCCACGACTACTACCGGCTACGCGAGCAGCTCACCCGGCGGCTCATCGCCGAGCAGGGCTTCTCCTTCGTCGCCGTGGAGGGGGACTGGCCCGACTGCGAGCGGGTGCACCGGTCGGTAACGGCCGCCCCGAACGGTCTCGCCGACCCGCAGGTCGCCCTGGAGCGCTTCGAGCGCTGGCCGACGTGGATGTGGGCGAACGCCGAGGTGGCCCGGTTCTGCCGCTGGCTGCGGGCGTGGAACCTGGAGCAGCCGGTCCCACGGCGGGCCGGCTTCCACGGCCTGGACGTCTACAGCCTCTGGGAGTCCATGCAGGCGATCTTCGACTACCTGGGCGAGGAGGACCCGACCTCGTTGGAGGCCGCGCAGGAGGCGTACCGGTGCTTCGAGCCGTACGGGCGGCGGGTCGAGGAGTACGGCGCGGCGAGCCGGTTCGTCTCGGCCCGCTGCGAGGAGGAGGTGATCAAGCTGCTGGCGCGTACCCGGGAACGGGCCGCCTCGGACGGCCCGGACCGCTTCTCGGCCTGGCAGAACGCGGAGGTGGTGGCCGGCGCGGAACGCTACTACCGGGCGATGGTGGCGGGCGGCCCGGAGTCGTGGAACGTGCGGGACATCCACATGGCGGACACCCTGGACCGGCTGCTGGACTTCCACGGCCCGGACGCCCGGGGTGTCGTCTGGGCGCACAACACCCACGTCGGCGACGCCCGGGCCACCGGCATGGCCGCCGACGGGCTGGTCAACATCGGCCAGTTGGCCCGGGAGCGGCACGGGGCGGACGACGTGGTGCTGGTCGGCTTCGGCAGCTACCGGGGGACGGCGGTGGCGGCTCCCCGGTGGGGGTCGCCCGCCGAGGCGATGGTGGTGCCGCCGGCCCGGCCCGGTTCGGTCGAGCGGCGGCTGCACGAGCTGATGCCGGAGCGCGCGGTGCTGGTCTTCGGCGGCCCGGACCAGCCCGGCTGGGTCACCGAGGAGCACGACCACCGGGCGATCGGGGTGGTCTACGACCCGACCTTCGAGTCCTGGGGCAACTACGTGCCGACCCGGCTGGGCGAGCGCTACGACGCCTTCGTCTGGTGCGACGACACCACCGCGCTGCACCCGCTGCCCGCGCTCACCGCGTTCGGGGAGATGGAGACGTACCCGGCCGGGGTCTGAGCCGGACGGGCCCCGCCCCGCCGGGTCAGCGGCGGTGCGGGGCCCGGGGCCGGACTGTCAGGCGTCGGCCGGCTTCTTCTCGGCGAGGTGGGCGCGCAGCCCCTCGCCCTCGATGTCCACGTTGGGCAGCAGCCGGTCGAGCCAGCGGGGGATCCACCAGGCTGCCTTGCCGAGCAGCGACATCACCGCCGGGACGATGGTCATCCGGACCACGAAGGCGTCGATGGCCACGCCGATGGCCAGCGCGAAGCCCATCGACTTGATGATCGGGTCGTCGAGGAAGACGAAGCCGCCGAACACCGCCATCATGATCAGCGCGGCGGCCGTGACCACCCGGGCGCCGTGTCCCATGCCGTTGACGGTGGCCTGCTGCGCGGTGTCGCCGTGCACGAAGTCCTCCCGCATCCGGGAGACCAGGAAGACCTCGTAGTCCATGGCCAGGCCGAACAGGATGCCGATGAGCAGGATCGGCAGGAAGCTGACCAGCGGGCCCGGGGTGTCCAGGCCGACCAGGTCGGCCAGGTGCCCCTGCTGGAAGATCGCGACGGTGATGCCGAACGTCGCGGCGACCGTGAGCAGGAAGCCCAGGGCGGCCTTGACCGGCACCAGGATCGACCGGAACACCAGCATCAGCAGCAGGATCGACAGGCCGACGACGAGCACCAGGTAGACCGGCAGCGCGTCGGAGAGCTTCTCCGACACGTCGATGCCGATCGCGGTCGCGCCGGTCAGCAGCACGTCCGCGCCGGTGACGCCGGAGACCCGCTGGCGGATGTCGTGCACCAGGTTCTCGGTGGCCTCGTCGGTCGGACCACTCTTGGGGATGACCCCGAGCAGCGCGGTGCGCCCGGTCCGGTCGGTCTGCGGCGGGGCCACCGCGAGCACCCCGTCCGTCTGCTGGACGAGCTGCGCGACCTGCGGTGCGGCGGCGGCCGTGGCCTCCGGCGAGTCGGACGTGACGACCACCGCGAGCCGGCCGGTGAAGCCCGGTCCGAAGCTCTCCCGGATCAGCTCGTTGTTCACCCGGGCCGACGAGCCGGCCGCGGCGGTGCTGGCGTCCGGCAGGGCCAGCCGCATGTCGGGGGCGGGCAGCGCGAGCAGGCCCAGGCCGAGCAGGGCGACCAGGATCACCGGTACGCGCAGCCGGGTGACCAGGCGTGCCCAGCGGAACCCGAAGCCGGACCGGTCCTCGGCCGCGGCCGCCGCCTCGGGGGTCTCGGTCGGGTCCGCGCCGTTGGCCGCCGTCTCGGCCTTGCGCAGCTTGCGGGGGAGCACCCGGGTGCCGGCGAAGCCGAGCAGGGCCGGGGCGAGGGTGATCGCGACCAGCACGGCGATGGTCACCGTGCCGGCGGCGGCCAGGCCCATCACGGTCAGGAACGGGATCCGCACCACCGCGAGGCCGGCCAGCGCTATGACCACGGTGGCGCCGGCGAAGACCACCGCCGAGCCGGCGGTGCCGACCGCCCGGCCAACGGCCTCCTCGGGGGACAGGCCCTCCAGCAGGTTCTGCCGGTGCCGGGAGGTGATGAACAGCGAGTAGTCGATGCCGACCGCCAGGCCGAGCATCAGGGCGAGGATCGGCGCGGTGCTGGTCAGCTCGATGACGCTGCTGAGCGCGAACAGGCCGGCCATGCCGACGCCGACGCCGATCAGCGCGTTGAGCATGGTCATCCCGGCCGCGACCAAGGAGCCGAACGTGATGACCAGGACGACCGCCGCCACCAGCACGCCCAGCGCCTCGGTCGAGCCGATCTCCGGCTCGCCGCCCAGCACCTCGCCGCCCGGGGCGACCTGCCAGCCCTGCGCCTCGGCCTGCGCGCCCACCTTCTCGTACGCGTCGCGCTGGGCGTCGGTGACGTCGTCGGCGCGGCCGGCGAACTGCACCTGGATCAGCGCGTACCGGCCGTCCGGGGTGATCGCCTGGGCCTGGTACGGGTCGACCGCCCCGACCACGCCGGGCAGGGTGGCCGCCTCCTGGGTCACCTGCTTGACCAGGGCCTGCCCCTCGGGCGTGGCGAGCTGGCCGTCCGCCGGAGCCTTCACGGCGATGGTGCCGGTGGCCCCGCTGGCCTCCGGGAACCGCTCGCTGAGCAGGTCGATCGCCTGCTGCGACTCGGTGCCGGGCATGGTGAAGTTGCTCGTTGTCGGGCCGCGCAGCGTCGCCGCGGCGAGGCCGAGGCCGACGAGCACGACGAGCCAGACGACGGCGACGAGCCGTCGGCGGCGCAGCGAGGCTCGGCCGAGCCGGTACAACAGGGTCGCCATCAGATCCTTTTTCTCGGTCGTTGGTGAGCTGGACGGTGGTGGGGTCAGTCGGGAGGTGCCAGTGCCCGCCGGACCAGGCCGAGCAGGGCGTCGCGCAGCTCGTCGTCGGCGACGTCGCCGAACTCGCCGCACGTCTCGGCGATCCCGGCGAGGACGACCAGCGCCGCGATCCGGTTCGCCGGGCGCGTCGAGTGGCCGGCGAGCGCCGCGATCAGCCGCTCGGAGATCTGGTGCACGTGCGCGAACGCCGGCTGCTGGAGCAGCTCGGGGAATTCCCCGCGGAGCAGCGCGATCTGCCGCCGGAAGCGCACCGCGAGGTTCACGAAGCCCTCGCCGGCGACCCGCCGGGCGTCCGGGCCGGTCAGCCCGGCGAACCGGTCGTCCAGCTCGTGCAGCGCCGTGATCGCCGGGGCCATCAGCTCGCTGAGCAGGGCCTCCTTGTTGGCGAAGTGGTAGAGCACGGTGGCCTTGGAGATGCCCACCTCGCGGGCGATGTCCTGCAACGAGGTGCCCTTGTATCCGGTCACGGCGAACCTCCGCGCCGCGGCGGCGAGAATCTCGGCGTGCGTCTCCGGTACCACCCGAGCCATGTCGGCCACCTCCCGCCCATCAGCATGCCTGACCGATCGGTCAGGACCTGACCGATCGGTCAGAGAAGTCGGGTGGCGTTCGCCACAGCCCGCCGTTCCGGGGTTCCCTGTACCCGTTCGTCACCATCCGACACCGATGCCGGATCGGATTCGGGTACAGCACGGGCGATGAGACACGGCCCTTTCGAAGAACAGCCGCCGCCCCGATGGCTGCCATGATGCGGGGATGACCGAAAACTCATCGACTCTCGCCGAGCGCGCGGACGCGCTGCGTGCCCTGCACAAGACCGGCGACCCGCTGGTCCTGCCCAACGCCTGGGACGCCGGGTCCGCCCGGGCCGTCGCCGCGGCCGGTTTCCCGGTCGTCGCCACCAGCAGCGCCGCGGTCGCCGAATCCCTCGGGTACGCCGACGGCGAGGCCACCCCGGTCGACGAGATGTTCGCCGCCGTCGCCCGGATCGCCCGCGCCGTGCCGGTCCCGGTCACCGCCGACCTGGAGCGGGGGTACGGGCTGAGCCCGGCCGAGCTGGTCGAGCGGATGCTCGTCGCAGGCGTGGTCGGCTGCAACCTGGAGGACTCCGACCCGCGCACCGGGGCGCTGTACGACGCCGAGGAGCAGGCCGACCTGCTCGCCGCCGTCCGGTCCGCGGCCGACGGGGCCGGGGTGCCGCTGGTGCTCAACGCCCGGATCGACCTGTACCTGCGGGAGTCCGGCGATCCGGCCGGGCGTACCGCCGAGGCGGTCCGCCGGGCCCGGCGCTACCGGGCCGCCGGGGCGGACTGCGTCTACCCGATCTTCCTGGCCGACCCGGAGCAGATCGCGGAGTTCGTGGCCGGCGCGGACGCCCCGGTGAACCTGGTCTTCAGGCCCGGCGCCCCGAGCCTGGCGGAGCTGGCCCGGCTCGGCGCGGCCCGGGTCAGCTACGGCGCCGGCCCGTACACGGCGGTCAAGGCGCGGACCGCCGCGCTGCTCGACGCGGTCCGGGCCGGCAAGAACCCGTACGCCCCGCCTTCGGCGTAGGGGTCCTGTCGACGCCCGCGTCCCGGTTCCGGTTGCCCCCGGGCGGCCGGGCCGGGAGGGTGGGGTGATGAGCAGCGCGGAGCAGACCCGGGACGGGGTGTCGCTGACCAACCTCGACCAGCCGCTGGCCCCGGAGACCGGGGCCACCAAGCGGGACCTGGTGGACTACCTCGACGCGGTGCACGGGCGGCTGGTCCCGCACCTGCGCAACCGTCCGCTGTCGGTGGTGCGGGTGCTGCGCGGTCAGCCCCCGTTCATGCAGAAGAACCTGCCGAAGTACACCCCGGCCTGGGTGCGCCGGGCGTCGGTCTGGGCCGAGGCGTCGCACCGCGAGGTGTCGTACGCCCTCTGCGACGACCGGCGGACGCTGCTGTGGTTCGCCAACCAGCGGGCCGTGGAGTACCACCCGACCCTGGCCACCGTCGAGCGCCCGGGCCACCCGACCCACCTCGTGCTGGACCTCGACCCGCCGGAGGGGGCCGCCTTCGGCGCGGTCGTGGCCGTCGCCCGACTGGTCCGGCAGGCGCTGGCCGACACCGGGCTCGCCGGGGCGGTCAAGACCAGCGGGGCGAAGGGGCTGCACGTGTTCGTTCCGGTCGAGCCGGGCACGGGCGCCGAGGAACTGGCCGCCGCCACCCGCGCCCTGGCCGTCCGGGCCGAACGACTGGACCCGGCGCTCGCCACCACCGCCTTCATCCGCGAGGACCGGGGCGGCCGGGTCTTCGTCGACTCCACCAGGGCGGGTGGGGCGACCGTGGTGGCCGCGTACAGCCCTCGGCTGCGCCCGGGACTGCCGGTGTCCTTCCCGGTCGGCTGGGACGACCTCGACGCGGTCGCCCCGGCCGACTTCACCGTGCGGACCGTCCCCGCCCTGGTCGCCGCCGGTGACCCGTGGGCCGGGTCGATGCCGCCGCCCCAGCGCCTTCCCGCCGACCTGGTCGAGCAGGGCCGGGGCATCCCGGTCGCCAGGGTGCAGGCCATGCACGAGGGCAAGCGCCGCGCCCGTGCGCGGCGTGCGGAGGAACAGGGATCCGGTCCCGGCCCCGCCGCCCGCCCCGCCGGCCCCCGTTGACCGGCGGGGCGGGCGGCGGTACGGCCCGGCGTGGACCCGTCGGGCGCCGGGCGCGACTGCTCGCGGCCGGCCCGCGTGGCGCGCCGGCCGCCTGACGCTCGTGCCGGACGGGGGCGGCGCGCCACCGGGCGGTCAGCCCACGGCGATGCCGTGCAGCAGGCCGTCCTGGTCGCCGACGAGGAGCAGGTCGCCGATGACGACCGGCGGGCTGTAGCAGTACGCGGCGGTGGTGAGCTGGAGCCGGGTCCGGACCGCCCCGGTGGTGAGGTCGAGGCCGACCAGCAGGCCGGTGGTGGTCGGGGTCCACGCGACGTTGCCGTGGATCGCCGCGCCGGTGTTGACCGGCCGGGCGCCGAGGCCGGTGGTCCACCGGGCCTGGCCGGTGGCCGGGTCCACCCGGGAGGCGGTGCGACCGCCGTCGTCGAACATGAGCACGTCGCCGTTGTCGAGCAGCAGCTTGGGTGCGTAGATGTAGGAGCCGGCCATCGACCAGCGGGGCTCGCCGGTGGCGGGGTCGAGCGCGAACGCGCTGGTCACGGTGGACACCAGGAGCAGGCCGTTGGAAAGTACCTCCAGGGTGTCCGCCCAGGGGCCGTAGATGAGGCGGCTGTAGGCGGTGGTGCGGGTGGTGGTGGAGAACGACCACAGCGCGGCGCCGGTTCGAGCGTCGTGGGCGTAGACGTTTCCGTCCCCGGCACCGGCGTACACCCGAGCACCGTCGCTGGCCGCGCGCCCGGCGAACATGCCCTGTCCCGCCACGTTCCACACCGTCTCGCCCGAACGCGCGTCGAGGGCCTGCCGGGTCTGGCCGGCGGAGAGGACGACCAGGGTGCGGCCGTCGACCGTGGTCACCAGCGGGCTGCCGAGCACCGGGGCACCGGCGTCGTGGGCGAACCGGCGGCGGCCGGTGGCCGGGTCGAGGGCGTAGAGGCGGTGGTCGTCGGAGGGGACGTAGACGGTCCTGCCGTCGGGGGCGAACGCCGGCCGGCCGTGCACCGGGCCGATCCGGGTCTGCCAGCGCCGCTGCAGCCCACGGCGGGTGGGTCGGGCGCCGATGACGGTCCCGCCGGTGGTCGCGGCGACCAGCAGATCGTCCCGGGCGGCCAGGCCGGCCTGCACCGGTGCGCCGAGCTGTTCGCTCCAGCGCAGTCGCCGGCCGGCGTCGGGGAGGGCGAAGGTGCGGGTCTGCTCGTGCCAGGCGCCGCCGGGGTCGGTGACCCGTACGGTCATCCGGTGCTCGCCGGGCGGCAGCGCGGTGATGTCCAGGCCACCGGTGTAGCGGCGGCCGGCGGAGTCGGGGGAGAGGTTCCGCCAGGGGCCGGCGTCCTTGAGCCCGTAGGTGTGCTGCGGGTAGAGCTTGGCCTGCACGTTGGCGGCCCGAACGTGCGGGGAGAGTCGTACCGACACGGCCAGCGCGGCGCCGGCCGGGTCGAGCGAGACCGCCTGGGGTCGCTGCTCCGCGGCGATCCGTGCGCCGGCGAGCGGAATGTCCAGCACCGGCCGGGACACGGCACTGCCGTCGACGGCCCGCTGCACGGCCGTCACCTTCAGCACCGGGCCGTCGGACCCGACCGCGCGCTGCACCCAGTAGTAGATCGGCGCGCCACGGGTGTCGTCGACCGCCAGCTGGGTCACCCCGTTGAACCGTTGTACCTGCTCGTCGTGCACGTGCCCGGCGAACATGGCCCGTACGTTGTAGCGGTCGAGCAGCTTCAGCAGCCGCTCCTGGTCGGAGACGTAGTAGTTGTCGCCCCCGAACGGGAAGTGGCACAGCAGCACGATCGGCACCCCGGGCGCGACCTTGTCCAGGTCGCGGGTCAGCCACTGGATGCCGGACTCGCCGAACCCGCCCGGCTCCTGGAGCAGGTGGCTCGGGTCCAGCGCGACGAAGTGCAGGCCGTCGAAGTCGAACGAGTACCGGGTCGGCCCGAACAGCGATCCGTACCGTTTGCCGGCGGTGCTGTCCCACCGCCAGTCGTGGTTGCCCGGCACGTGCCGGATCCGGGGCCGCAACGCCGGCGGGATGGTGCCCAGATAGGTGTCGTACTCGGCCACCGAGCCATGTTCGACGAGGTCTCCGACGTGGCAGACGATCGGCGCGTTCGCCGCGGCGATCTGCTGGTACACCCAGCGCACCCCCTCGGTCCGCTCAGGAAGATCCACGTCGATCTGCGTGTCGCCGAGCAGGGCGAACCCCGACGACCACGGCCCGCCGTGCACGGGCGAGCCGGCCGCCGCGGGCGAACCGCCGACCACCGCGCCGGTGGCCGCCGCGGTGACCGCGCCGACGCCCAGGCCGAGCAACCGGCGGCGGTCCATCGAGAGACGGGCATGGTCCTGGGCTGGCAACGATGGCATGGGTTGTTCCTTCCGGCGGGCTCGCTTGGAATGCCGGGGAGTTTGGCACGGGCCCAACCGCCTGACCAACGGTTCTCCGGCAGATTCCCGGCGATTTCGCAGGAAACCTTCAACCTGGCTGGACGGGCAGTTGATTCCTTGCAATCGCCGCCGGTCCGGGCCAGCGAGGCGCGCCTGAGCCTCGTTGGCATGGGCCGTTGGCCGACGTGTGGGTTCCGGTAGGCGGCCGGGAAGGCGATGCCGCTGAGCAGCGGCTGCCCGTGTTGCGGGCCCCGCCCCGCCCACCCTGGGGGCGGTGGAGGGGCCGGCGGGGCGATAACTGGCTGACGCTGCCCGTTGTGGGCGTTATCTGCGTGTCATCCCGATCCGGCGTGCTGAGCGCGCACAAGAGCGTTTGATATGTGCCCGATCGTGCAGGGTTGCGGACGGTAGTTCCGATCAGCTATTGCAACCTCTCGTTCCTGCTCGGATACTTGTGGAATATATTTACCTCTACGAATGGATGAGTGCATGATTCACCCCCCTCGTGGCAGCCGTGTATTCGCAGCAGGGTTTGGGGCTGTCATTCTTGCCCTGAGCCTGCTGGTGTGGCCAACCGCCGGAGCGACGGCGCAACCGGATATTGCCGATCCGAACGGCAGGGCGACGATCCAGGCTAGCTACCATCAGCTGCAGAACCCAGACACGAATATGTGCCTGACACTCTATAACGGTAACGCGTACGATGGTGCCCCGTTGGTCGTCATGCCATGCGACCCTGCGGTCGAAAACAACTTGTGGACACTTGCCGGTGAAGCTAGCACTATTGTGAGCCAAGCCGACACCACCAGATGCGTCGACGTCTACGGCGGTACAGCCGCCGACGGAGTTTCCGTGGTCAACTGGGGGTGCCACGGTTTGCAGAATCAGCAGTGGACCCTTACCAACGACGGAAGGCTTCTGAGCAACCTGGCAGGCGGCCCTTGGTGTCTCACTATCTACGGGGATAACCCGTCCGCCGGGACGATCGTCATCCTGAAAACCTGTCCGGGAGACACCTCGTCACCGTCACCGTCACCATCGCCGTCTGCGTCTCCGGCAATAGATCTTGCTTTGTGGAAATACGTTTAGTAGATGGTGTGAGTGCTGCTGCCTAGGATTTCGTGGACTACGCCAGCCTCGATGACAGTGCCCCAAGCCGATACGCCGGGGGCGCTGTCGTTGTGGGACGGCCCTCAGCGCGTCGTCTTGTTGGCCCGTACAAAGGCGGACTGGGCGGCGGGGGGCGAAGGTGAGGGTGGGGCCGGTCCTGTCCTTGCTGTCGCGGACGGCGACGACGCGGCCAGGTTGTCGCCGCCCTGCGGCAGCGCATCGAGAGGGCGCTAGGCCACGGCTGAGCCCCGCCAAACTTGGACACGTATATGGCGCAGACGTCCGCGACGGGCCGCTGACGGCCGGACACAGCCGGACACACGAGTAAGGCCGCTGACCGGTTTTGCCCTGGTCAGCGGCCTTTTCGTGCTGGTCAACTCTGGTGCCCCCGGCAGGATTCGAACCTGCGCCACCGCCTCCGGAGGGCGGTGCTCTATCCCCTGAGCTACGGGGGCTCGGCGACTGGAGAAGACTAGCAAACGTCCCCGACGATCGCCGAATCGGTATTCGGTGAGTGGCTTCGTGTCGTCGACGGGGCGGTGCCGGCGCTGACCTGGGGCCTCGCTGGCACCGCCGCGCCGGGCTGCCCGCGGCTTCAGGCGGCGGCCGCGCGCCCGCAGCTCGGCAGCGGGCGCAGCGCGATCCGCCGGGGCAGCCGGCGCGGCCACTCGTTCCTCGGCCAGGAGCCGTCGACGATGAGGTGCACGGGCCGCTCCTCGGCCCCGCTGAGCCGCAGCACGAAGTCCCGGGGCAGCGGCGGGTCGACCGACGGGGTGGTCACCATGAACCGGACCCGGCCCCGGGACGAGACGGCGGAGACCACGTCGGCCGCCGGCATCGTCCCGCGCAGCCGTACCCGGCCGAGCCAGTAGACCTCGGCCAGGTGCTCCTGGGCGGCCCGGGTGATCACCGGGTACTCCAGGCGCACCCAGCGCTCGACCGCGCTGACGCAGAGGCCGCAGGCGCGCTCGCGCGGCTCGCGCGGCCCCAACCCCCAGGCCCGCAGGTACGCCCCGACGGCGCCGACGTCCATCGCCGGGTCGAAGCGGCGCTGGATGAGCGTGGTGAGGCTCTGCCGCGTCCACAGCTCCTCGTCCAGGCCGAACTCGTCGGGGTGGACGCCCCGCAGGACGTCGATCAGTTCCAGCTCCTGTTCGCGGCTGAGCGTTCCCGGCTCGCCCTGCCGCTGTCCGCGACGGACGGCTGCCACCGTTCCGTCACCGCCGATGGTGTGGCGCCGGCACCAGCTGGTGACCGAGCGCCCTGCGTCTCTGAGTGCAACCCCCACGTCCTGCGCAACGAGCACGAATCGCAACTGGTCACGATATGTGGGCAGAAAAGTCCATCAAGTGCAGCAATAGGGCTTCAGGCCTCCAAAGCGGCCAATCGGACATGCGGTCGTCGGGGTGCGAGTGCCGGTGGCAGACGGAAGGCCCGCGCCGACCGCCGGATGGACGGGGCGCGGGCCTTCTGGTCGTCAGGACCCTCAGCCCTTGAGCCGGGCGAGGGCGGCCCTGAGGTTGGTGAGGTCCGTCTGCTGGGTGTTCTTCATGGTCTGGGCGGTACGCACCACGTCGGACTCGTCGCTCACGTCGAGGATGCCGTCGATCATGTGGACGCCGCCGGTGTGATGGTCGATCATCAGTTCCAGGAACAGGACGTCCAGCTCCCGGCCCTGGGCGGCGCGCAGCCTCGCCAGCTCCTCCGGGGTGGCCATCCCCGGCATCAGCCCGTCGCGCACCGTGTCCTCGCCGTCCGGCATCCATGCCATCCGGGGCTGCGACCCGGTCGGGTCGAGGCCCCAGGAGCGCAGCCAGGTCTGCATGGTGCCGAGCTCGCCCTGCTGGCCGGTGGCGATGTCGCCGCCGATGCTGACCACCTCGGGGTCGGTGCCCCGTTGGAACGCGATCAGCCCCATCTCCACCGCCTGGGCGTGGTGGCTGGTCATGTCCCGGGCGAAGCCCGCCTCCGCCGAGGCGTCACCCGGGCGGGTGAGCCTCGGCGTGAGCAGGCCGCCCGCGTACCCGAGGAGGAGACCGACCACGACGGCGGCGGCGACCACCAGGACGCCGAACCGGCGCCCGGCCGGCCGGCCGCCGTCGTCCACCGGGCCGCCCGCCAGGTCGCGGTCCGTCGTTGCGGGTGCGGTCATCGGGTCCCCGTCCTCGCTGTCCGGATCACTGGGTGGGCATCTGGTTGCCGTCACGCGGCGTGGTGCCGGTGGCGGTGATGCCCTGGGAGCAGTTGGCGGTCGGACCCTCGATCGAGGCGTTCACCCGCAGCGTCTTGATGAAATCGTCGAGCCGGCTGTCGTCGGCCTTGTCGACCTTGAGCTGGTATCCCCAGGTCTGGAGGGAGATCGGCTTGTCCAGCCCCTCGTACGGGCTGAGCATCATCTTTTCCTTGCCCGCGACCTTGTCCTTGAGCTGCGCCACCTGGTCGGCGGGCAGGTCGGGGCGGTAGGTGATCCACACTGCGCCGTGCTCCAGGCTGTGCACCGCGTGCTCGTTGGCGATCGGCGCGTCGTAGACGTCGCCCATGCAGTTCTGCCAGGCCCCGTTGTGCGGGCCGGCCACCGGCGGGGCCTGCACGTACTTGACCGCGCCCTGCTGGTGGTTGCTGCCCTTCACCAGTTCCGGGTCCTTGTCGCGGAAGTTGACGATGCCGCTGATGTCGGCGGCCCGCTTCTCCCACGACTTCGAGCCCTGGAACGAGGCCCACGCGCCGTAGCCGATGATCGCCACGGCGAGCACGCCGACCGCGACGAACAGCGCGATCGGCCCCCAGGGCCGGCCCTGGCTGACCTTCACCGGGGCGATCGGCTTGCGGGGGCCCTTGCCCTTGCCTCCCGCCGTGGGGCGTGGGCTGTCGCCCGTCGACTTGCCGGCCCCGGGCTTGGCGCCGGACGCGGGCCGGCCCGCCGCCGGCTTCTTGCCGGTGGTGACCACGGTCGGACGGCGCTCTGGGCCGCCCGGGGTGCTGATGCTCATCGTGCCTCGTCAGGTCGGTCGGTCAGGGTGGGTGGCGGGCCGAATATCACGCGCAGGGTCGCCGCCGAGTGCCCGAGTCTACCCCCGATAACATGGTTCGGTGACTCCCGCAGAACTCGCCGCCGCCGTCCTCTCCGCAGCCCACGCCGTCCTCGCCGACCGAGGCCTGGACCGCGCGGCGCTTCCGGAGCGCACCGTCGTCGAGCGACCGCGCAATCCCGAGCACGGCGACTACGCCTCGACGCTCGCCCTCCAGCTGAGCAAGAAGGTGGGCGTGCCCCCGCGGGAACTGGCCGCCGAGCTGGCCGAGCAGCTCGGCCGGGCCCCCGGGGTCAAGTCGGTGGAGATCGCCGGACCGGGCTTCCTCAACATCCGGCTCGACGCGGCCGCCGCCGGTCAGCTCGCCCGGTCGATCGTCGAGGCCGGCCCGGCGTACGGGCGCAGCGACGCCCTGACGGGGCAGCGGCTCAACCTGGAGTTCGTCTCGGCCAACCCGACCGGCCCGGTGCACATCGGCGGGGTCCGCTGGGCCGCCGTCGGTGACGCGCTCAGCCGGCTGCTGCGCGCCACCGGCGCCGACGTCGGCACGGAGTACTACTTCAACGACGCCGGCTCCCAGATCGACCGGTTCGCCCGGTCCCTGCTCGCCGTCGCGAAGGGCGAGCCCGCCCCGGAGGACGGCTACGGCGGCTCGTACATCGCGGAGATCGTCACCGAGGTGCGCACCCGCCGGCCCGACGTGCTGACCCTGGACGACGCCGCCGCCCAGGAGGTGTTCCGGGTCGAGGGCGTGCAGCTCATGTTCACCGAGATCAAGTCTTCGCTGCGGGACTTCGGGGTGGAGTTCGACACCTACTTCAACGAGAAGGACCTGCACGACCGGGGCGAGCTGGACCAGGCCCTGGTCCGGCTGCGCGAGCAGGGTCACGTCTTCGAGACCGACGGGGCCGTCTGGCTGCGCACCACGGACTTCGGCGACGACAAGGACCGGGTGCTGCGCAAGTCCAACGGCGAGTGGACGTACTTCGCCGCCGACTGCGCGTACTACCTGGACAAGCGCGAGCGCGGCTTCGACCGCATCGTGATCATGCTGGGTGCCGACCACCACGGCTACATCGGCCGGATGAAGGCGATGGCCGCCTGCTTCGGCGACGACCCGGACACCAACCTGGAGATCCTGATCGGCCAGCTCGTCAACCTGGTCCGCGACGGCGCGCCGGTGCGGATGAGCAAGCGCGCCGGCACCGTGGTCAACCTGGAGGACCTGGTCGACGCGATCGGCGTCGACGCCTCCCGGTACGCGCTGGCCCGCTACTCCAGCGACTCGCCGATCGACATCGACGTCGAGCTGTGGACCCGGGCCACCCGGGACAATCCGGTCTACTACGTGCAGTACGTGGCGGCCCGCACGGCCAGCGTGGGCCGCAACGCCGCCGAGGTGGGGCTGACCCGGGGCGACGCCGACGCGTTCCGCCCCGAGCTCCTCGCCCACGACAAGGAGAACGAGCTGCTCAAGGCGCTCGCCGAGTTCCCCGCCGTGGTCGCCTCGGCCGCCGAGCTGCGCGAGCCGCACCGGGTGGCCCGGTACCTGGAGGGGCTCGCCGGGGCGTACCACCGGTTCTACGACAACTGCCGGATTCTGCCGCGCGGCGACGAGGAGATCACCGACCTGCACCGGGCCCGGCTCTGGCTCAACGACGCCACCCGCACGGTCATCGCCAACGGCCTGTGCCTGCTCGGCGTCTCCGCCCCGGAGAGGATGTGACATGCGAGCCCGAGGAGTGAGCTTGCGAGCCCCGCAGTCGCGAAGTGGAGACCGCTGATGCGGGCTCACGAGGCCGGTGCGCTGCACGGCGACATCGGCAACCGGGGGCCGGCCTGGCTGCGTACCCCGGGCGACGTCAACGCCCTGGTGCCGCAGCTCTGGCCGCGCACCGCGACCCGGGCCGCCGACGGCGCGCTCGCCGTCGGCGGGCTCGGCGTCCGCGAGATCGCGGCCGAGTTCGGCACCCCGGTGTACGTCCTCGACGAGGACGACCTGCGCTCGCGCTGCCGGGACTTCCGGGCCGCCTTCGCCGACGCCGACGTCTACTACGCCGGCAAGGCGTTCCTCTGCCGGGCCGTGGTGCGGATGATCGCCGAGGAGGGCCTGCACCTCGACGTCTGCACCGGCGGCGAGCTGGCCACCGCGCTGTCCGCCGGGATGCCCCCGGAGCGGATCGGCTTCCACGGCAACAACAAGTCCGTGGCCGAGCTGACCCGGGCCCTGGACGCGGGCGTGGGGCGGATCGTCCTCGACTCGTTCACCGAGATCGACCGGCTCACCGCGCTGGCCCGGGAGCGCGGGGTACGCCCCGGCGTGCTGATCCGGGTCACCGTCGGCGTGGAGGCGCACACCCACGAGTTCATCGCCACCGCCCACGAGGACCAGAAGTTCGGCTTCTCCCTCGCGGGCGGGGCCGCCGCCGCGGCCGCGTTCAAGGTCCTCGACGAGGACGTGCTCGACCTGCGTGGCCTGCACTCGCACATCGGCTCGCAGATCTTCGACGCCAACGGCTTCGAGGTCTCCGCCCGGCGGGTGCTCGCCCTCCAGGCGCAGATCCGCGACGCCCGGGGGGTCGAGCTGCCCGAGCTGGACCTGGGCGGCGGCTTCGGCATCGCGTACACCACCCAGGACGACCCGTCCGCCCCGCAGGAGTTGGCCAAGCGGCTTCGCAAGATCGTCGACGGCGAGTGCGCGGCCGAGCGGCTGGCCGTGCCGCACCTGTCCATCGAGCCGGGCCGGGCGATCGTCGGCCCCGCCGTGTTCACGCTCTACGAGGTCGGCACGGTCAAGGACGTCGACGGGATCCGGACGTACGTGAGCGTGGACGGGGGGATGAGCGACAACATCCGCACGGCCCTCTACGACGCGTCGTACTCGGCCACGCTGGCCTCCCGGGCCTCGACCGCGCAGCCGCTGCTCGCCCGCGTGGTGGGAAAGCATTGTGAGTCCGGGGACATCGTGGTGAAGGATGAATTCCTGCCCGCCGACGTGCAGCCCGGAGATCTTGTCGCGGTGCCCGGCACGGGCGCCTACTGCCGGAGCATGGCCAGCAACTACAACCACGTGCCCCGGCCCCCGGTGGTCGCGGTGCGCGACGGTCGGGCCCGCCTGATCGTCCGGCGGGAGACGGAAGAGGACCTGCTCGCATTGGATGTCGGATGACCTCACCTGTTCGCTTGGCGCTGCTCGGCTGCGGAACGGTCGGCAGCGAGGTGGTACGGCTGCTGCACGAGCAGTCGGCCGACCTCGCCGCCCGGATCGGGGCACCCCTGGAGATCGTCGGGATCGCCGTCCGCCGGCTCGGCCGGGACCGCGGCGGCCTGCCGGTCGACGAGGCGCTGTTCACCACCGACGCGCTCGGCCTGATCAAGCGCGACGACGTCGACGTGGTGGTCGAGGTGGTCGGCGGGATCGAGCCGGCGCGGGGCTGGCTGGTCGAGGCGCTGCGGGCCGGCAAGAGCGTGGTCACCGCCAACAAGGCGCTGCTCGCCGAGGACGGCGCGGCGCTGCACGACGCGGCGGCCGAGGGCAGGGCGGACCTCTACTACGAGGCGTCGGTGGCCGGGGCGATCCCGCTGCTGCGCCCGCTGCGCGACTCGCTGCACGGCGACCGGGTCAACCGGGTCACCGGCATCGTCAACGGCACCACCAACTTCATCCTCTCCGCGATGGACGCCACCGGGGCCGGCTTCGCCGAGGCGCTGGAGGAGGCCACCGAGCTGGGCTACGCGGAGGCCGACCCGACGGCCGACGTGGAGGGCTTCGACGCGGCGGCCAAGGCGGCCATCCTCGCCTCGCTGGCGTTCCACACCCGGATCACCGCCGCGGACGTGCACCGCGAGGGGATCACCGAGGTCACCGCCGCCGACGTGGCCAGCGCCAAGGCGATGGGCTGCACGATCAAGCTGTTGTGCATCGCCGCCCGGGGCAAGGACACCACCGGGGCCGAGACGGTCAGCGTCCGGGTGCACCCCGCGATGATCCCGCTGACCCACCCGCTGGCCAGCGTCGGCGACGCGTTCAACGCCGTCTTCGTCGAGGCCGAGGCGGCCGGGCAGCTCATGTTCTACGGCCGGGGTGCGGGTGGCGCGCCGACGGCCAGCGCCGTGCTCGGCGACGTGGTGGCGGTGGCCCGCAACCGGCTGGCCGGGGTGCGCGCGGCCAGCGAGTCCGCGTACGCCGACCTTGCGGTGCGGCCGATGGGGGAGGCGCTGACCCGCTACCACATCAGCCTCGACGTGGCCGACCGTCCCGGCGTGCTGGCCTCCGTGGCCGGGGTGTTCGCCCGGCACGACGTGTCCATCGCCACCGTCCGGCAGGGCTCGACGGGCGGCGGGCGTCCCGGCTCCGGCGACGACGCCGAGCTGGTCATCGTCACCCACGTGGCACCGGACGCCGCGCTCGCCGCCACCGTGGGGGAACTGCGCGGGCTGGACATCGTCCGGTCGGTGACGAGCGTGCTACGGGTCGAGGGCGAGGCCTGAGGAGCCCGAGCCGCGTTCGCGTCTCGCCTGGTGGTTATGCGCGGGTGCGGCAGGCACGGCTCGGGGAAACTGGGCCACGCTGGAGGTGCCTCCGGCGGGGCGGGGCGGTCAGAGGCGAGGAGAGCGACATGTGGCGGGGTCTGATCGAGACGTACCGGGACCGGCTGCCGGTCACCGACGCCACCCCCGTCGTCACCCTGCACGAGGGGAACACCCCGCTGCTGCCCGCGCCGGTGCTCTCCGCCCGGCTCGGCTGTGACGTCCACCTCAAGGTCGAGGGGGCCAACCCGACCGGCTCGTTCAAGGACCGGGGGATGACGCTCGCGGTCTCCAAGGCCGTGGAGCACGGCGACAAGGCGATCATCTGCGCCTCGACCGGCAACACCAGCGCGTCCGCCGCCGCGTACGCGGCCCGCGCCGGGATCACCTGCGCCGTGCTGGTGCCGCAGGGCAAGATCGCCCTCGGCAAGCTGGCCCAGGCGCTGGTGCACGGCGCGAAGCTGCTCCAGGTCCATGGCAACTTCGACGACTGCCTCGCGCTGGCCGCCAAGCTCGCCCAGGACTACCCGGTCGCGCTGGTCAACTCGGTCAACCCCGACCGGCTGCACGGGCAGAAGACCGCCGCGTTCGAGATCGTCGAGGCGCTCGGCGACGCCCCCGACATCCACTGCCTGCCGGTCGGCAACGCCGGCAACATCTCCGCGTACTGGATGGGGTACTCGGAGGACCTGCGGGACGGCAACGCCACGAAGGCCCCGAAGATGTACGGCTTCCAGGCCGCCGGGGCGGCGCCGATCGTCAGCGGCCAGGTGGTGCACGAGCCGTCCACGATCGCCACCGCCATCCGGATCGGCAACCCGGCGAGCTGGACCAAGGCCATCGACGCCCGGGATGCCTCCGGAGGGTTGATCGCCGCCGTCTCCGACCGGGAGATCCTGGCCGCGTACCGGCTGCTCGCCCGCGAGGTCGGGGTCTTCGTCGAGCTGGGCAGCGCGGCCAGCGTCGCCGGGCTGCTCCAGCAGGCCGCCGCCGGCATGGTCCCGGCCGGCGCCACGGTCGTCTGCACGGTCACCGGCCACGGCCTCAAGGACCCGGAGTGGGCGATTTCCACCGCTCCCGCCCCGGTCACCATCGCCAACGACCCGCTCGCCGCAGCGCGGTCCCTCGACCTGGCCTGACGGCCCGGCGAAGCTCCCCAGGCCACCCCGGGGACGGGCTCGCCGGGCGAGGCCCGCGCGCCGGAGAAGAGATCTGGTGCGGCAGACTCTCCCTCACCGAGCTGTTCCACCCTCTTCCTCAGGAGTGAGCCGCGCCGATGTCGTTGCTTGCCAGATTCAGCCTCGCCAACCGGGGGCTGGTCGCCCTCATCGCGGTGGTCACGACGATGTTCGGCCTGTTCGCCGTGCCGTCGTTGAAGCAGCAACTCCTGCCTTCGCTGGAGTTCCCCGGCGCCTTCATCGTGGCGGTCTACCCCGGCGCCGGGCCCGAGATCGTCGAGTCCCAGGTCACCGAGCCGATCGAGAACAGCCTCCAGGGCATCCCCGGGCTGGAGGAGGTCACCTCGACGTCCCGCGAGGGCTCCGCCACCGTCCAGGTGCAGTTCGCGTTCGGCACCGACCTGGACGGCGTGGTCAACAAGATGCAGACCGCGCTGAGCCGGATCGACGCCCAGCTCCCCGAGGGCGTCGACCCGCAGGTCCTCACGGGCAGCACCGACGATTTCCCGGCGGTGGTGATCGCCGCGGCCGGCGGTGGTGACGAGCGGGCGCTGGCCGACAAGCTGCGCGACACCGTGGTGCCGGAGCTGGAGTCGATCGAGGGGGTCCGCACGGTCGCCGTGACCGGCACCCGCGACCAGGTCGTAACCGTCACCCCGGACCCGGCCAAGCTGGCCGCCGCGAAGCTCGCGCCGACCGCGATCGGCACGGCCCTGAAGACCAACGGCGTCGCCGTGCCGGCCGGCGCGGTCTCCGACGGCTCGCGGTCGCTCACCGTCCAGGTGGGTACGCCGGTCCGGTCCATCGACGACCTCAAGGGCATCGTGCTGGCCCCGACCGCGCCGAAGGCGGCCCCGGTCCGGCTCGGTGACGTGGCGGCCGTGGAGCAGCAGCTCGCACCGGCCACCTCGCTCACCCGCACCAACGGCCGGGACAGCCTCGGTATCGCGGTCACCGCGTCGCCGGACGGCAACGCCGTCGAGATCTCCCACGAGATCCGGGACCGGCTCGCCGACCTGCGTTCGGCCTCCGGCACGGACCTGACCGTCGTGTTCGACCAGGCGCCGTTCGTGGAGAAGTCCATCGAGAGCCTCACCACCGAGGGCCTGCTCGGCCTGGTCATGGCGGTCGTGGTCATCCTGGTCTTCCTGCTGTCGGTGCGTTCCACCATCGTCACGGCGGTCTCGATCCCGCTGTCGGTGCTGGTGGCGCTGCTCGCGCTCTGGATCGGCGACTACTCGCTCAACCTGCTCACCCTCGGCGCGTTGACCATCGCCGTCGGGCGGGTGGTGGACGACTCGATCGTGGTGTTGGAGAACATCAAACGACATCTGGAGTACGGCGAGCCGAAGCGGGAGGCGATCCTCACGGCGGTCCGCGAGGTGGCCGGCGCGGTTACCGCGTCGACGCTGACCACGGTGGCCGTCTTCGCCCCGATCGCGCTGGTCGGCGGCTTCGTGGGGCAGCTCTTCGCGCCCTTCGCGATCACCGTGACGGTGGCCCTGCTCGCCTCGCTGCTGGTCTCGCTGACGGTGATTCCGGTGCTGGCGTACTGGTTCCTGAAGCCGAAGCGGGGCGCAACGGACGACGCCGCGCGCCGCGCGGCCGAGGAGAAGGAGCTGCGCAGCCCGTTGCAGCGGGCGTACCTGCCCGTGATCGGGTTCGCCACCCGGGGCCGGGGCACCCGCTGGATCACCCTGGGTCTGGGCCTGCTGGTGCTGCTCGGCACCTTCGGCCTGTCCAGCGCGCTCAAGACCAACTTCCTGGACGACTCCGGCCAGGACACCCTGACCATCAGCCAGCAGTTGCCGGCCGGCACCGGCCTGGCGGGCACCGACGAGGCGGCCCGCCGGGTCGAGGCGGTGCTGGAACGCACCGACGGCGTCGAGACGTACCAGGTCAGCGCCGGCGGCAGCGACCAGCCCTGGGCGGGCGGCGGGGGCAACAACGCCGCCACCTTCTCGGTGGCGTTGGACGGCGACACCGACGTGGCCGAGGTGAAGCGGACGCTGCGCCGGGAGTTCGACGCCCTCGGCGCCGAGGCGGGCGAGCTGAGCTTCGCCGGGGCCCAGGGGGCGACCAACCAGCTGGCGGTCGTCGTCCAGGCGGCCGACCCGGAGGTGCTGGCCCGGGCGGCCGAGCAGGCGCGGGCGGCGATGGCCGACACGGCCGACGTCGAGGACGTCTCCACCACCCTGGCCGAGCGGGTGCCGCGGGTGGACGTGACCGTCGACCGGCTGGCCGCGGCCCGGGTCGGGCTCAGCGAGGCGGCCGTCGGCCAGCTCGTGGCCCAGGTGTACCGGGGCGTCCCGCTGGGACAGGTGACCCTCGACGGCGGGCAGCAGGACGTGGTGCTGCGCGGCGGCGGGAAGCCGCCGACGACCGTGGAGGAGCTGCGCGCCCTTCCGGTCGGCCCGGTGAAGCTGGACGACATCGCCGACGTCACCCAGGCCGAGGGGCCGCAGCAGGTGACCCGGATCGACGGCGAGCGCAGCGTCACGGTCACCGGCACGGCGACCGGCGCGAACCTCGGCGCGACCAGCCAGGAGTTGCAGAAGAAGCTGGACGCGATCGACGTGCCCGGGGCGAGCGTCAGCATCGGCGGCGTCAGTGCCGACCAGGAGGAGGCGTTCGCCGACCTGGGGCTGGCCGTGCTGGCCGCCATCGCGATCGTCTTCCTGATCATGGTGGCGACGTTCCGCAGCCTCACTCAGGCGCTGATCCTGCTGATCTCGATTCCGTTCGCGGCGACCGGTGCGATCGGCCTGCTGCTGGCCACCGGCACCCCGCTGGGCGTGCCGGCGCTGATCGGTGTGCTGATGCTCGTCGGCATCGTGGTGACGAACGCGATCGTGCTGCTGGACCTGATCAACCAGTACCGGTCGCAGGGCATGGGGGTCCGGGAGGCGGTGGTCGAGGGCGGCCGGCGCCGGCTGCGCCCGATCCTGATGACCGCGGTCGCGACGATCTTCGCCCTGCTGCCGATGGCGTTCGGACTGACCGGGGAGGGCGGGTTCATCTCCAAGCCGCTGGCGGTCGTGGTGATCGGCGGCCTGCTCAGTTCCACCCTGCTCACCCTGATCCTGGTCCCGACGCTGTACACGATGGTGGAGAACACCAAGGAGTCGCTGCGGGCCCGCCGTCGGCGGCGTACCGGTGGGTCGGTGCCGGAGTCCGGTGTGGCCGGCGCGGATGACGCCCCGGTGACCGAGCCGGTGCCGGCGGGTGCGCCGTCCGGTGCGTCCGGGGCCCGGCCCGCGCCGTCGGCGGCGCTGGTGGACGGCACCGACCAGTTCGAGGTGCTGCGGCTGCCGCGGAGCCGGCAGTCGCCGTTGCCCCCGACCGAGTAGCCGGTCGCAGCCACGACGCGCCCCCGCCGGGTTGTCCCGGCGGGGGCGCGTCGCGTACGAGGTCCGCCGCACATCCGACTCGATCCGCCTGGTAGGCAGGTGCATAATGACGGTCTCGAATCGCCCTCGGCGGCGATTCGCTCGGGTCGGGAGCGGGTAGTGGCGGACAGCGTCAGCCGGTGGGGGCGGCGGACTGTGCTGCGCCGTGCCGGGCTGGTCGTCGGTGGCGGAGTCCTGGGTGCCGGGGCGACCGCCGAGACCACCTGGATCGCCGACCGTCGGCTGCCGCTGGCCGGCGGCCCGGCCAGCGCCACCCTGGGCAGCGATCGCCAGGAGGTCGGCGCGGGCGAGTTGTCGGTCGTCTGGGGGGTCCGGACCGAACAGCGGCTGGTCGCGCTCACCTTCGACGACGGCCCGAGGCCGAAGTGGACGCCGATGGTGCTGGACACCCTCGACCAGTACGCCGTGCCGGCCACGTTCTTCCTGGTGGGGGAGCGGGCCCGCCAGCACGGCGGCATCCTGCGCGACCGACTCGGCCGGCATGAGGTGGGCAACCACAGCTGGGCGCACCACGACCTGGCCCGGCGCGACGCCACCGAGGTCTACGACGACCTGCGGCGCTCGCACGACGCGATCACCGAAGCGGTCGGGGTGGCTCCCCAACTGCTCCGCCCCCCGTACGGGCACCTCGGCGGCGCGGTGCTGCACGCCGCCGTCCGGCTGCACTACAGGCTTGTGCTCTGGTCGGTGCAGATGCTCGAGGGGCGGTTCCCGGACGACCCCGCCGGGCACGCCCGCCGGATCGTGGCCGAGGTGCAGCCGGGCACCATCCTGCTCGCCCACGACGTGGGGCCCGCCAACCGGCTGATCGCACTGCGCGGCCTGCCCGCCATGATCACCGGGCTGCGGGACCGTGGCTTCACCTTCGTCACCGTCTCCGAGTTGCTGCGCCAGGCGACCGCACCGAGCCCCGGCGAGTAGGGTTCCCGTCCGTGCCGCCCACCACCTCGGTTCTGGTCCGCAACCGGAACTTCCGCAACCTCTTCCTGGCCGAGCTGGTCGTCTTCGGCGCCGACTGGTTCGTCATGGTGCCGCTGCTCGTGCTGCTGCCGACGCTGACCGGCAGCGGTGTCTGGGGCGCGCTCGTGCTGGCCGTGGACACCGGCGTGGTGGCGCTGCTGCTGCCGTACACCGGGACGATCGCCGACCGGTTCGACCGCAAGAAGATCATGATGGCGGCCAACGTGGCGTCGCTGTTCGGCGTGCTGCTGCTGCTCGGCGTCCGCAGCGCGGACACGGCGTGGCTGGCGATGGCGGGGATCGCCGTGGTGGCGGTGGCGAAGGCGTTCTACTCCCCGGCCGCCCAGGCCGCCCTGCCCAACGTCCTCGACCCCGAGGAGCTGGCCGCCGGCAACGCGGTCGCCGGCTCCGCCTGGGGCACCATGACCGTCGTCGGCGCCTCGCTGGGCGGCGTGCTCAGCGCCGCCGCCGGCCCGTACGTCTGCTTCTGGGTGGCCGCGGTCGGCCTGACGCTGGCGGCGGGGCTGGCGGCGCTGATCCGCCGTCCGTTGCAGGTCCCCCGGGACGCCGCCGTGCCCGCCCAGCGCACCTGGGCGGCGATCCGGGAGGCGCTGGGCTACATCGGTCACCGCCCCCGGGTCCTCGGGCTGGTCACCGTGAAGTCCGCGGTGGGCCTGGGCAACGGCGTGCTCACCGTCTTCCCGCTGCTCGCCGGCGTGTACGGGGTGGGTGCGATCGGCACCGGCCTGCTCTTCGCGGTGCGCGGCGCCGGCGCGCTGGTCGGTCCGATCCTGATGCGCCGGGTGCTGACCAACCGGGCCTGGCTGCTGCCCGGCCTGGCCCTGTCGATGTCCCTCTACGGCCTGGCCTACGTGGGCACCTCGGTGGTCGACTGGTTCCCGCTGGTGCTGGGGCTGGTCTTCGTGGCGCACTTCGCCGGTGGGAGCAACTGGGTGATGTCGAACTTCGCCCTTCAGGGCGAGGTGCCGGACCGGCTGCGCGGCCGGGTCTTCGCCACCGACATGATGCTGGCGACGCTCGCCGTCTCGGTCAGCCAGCTGGTGGTGGCCGGAGTTATCGACATCGTGGACGAGCGGGTGGTGCTGGCCGGCTGCGGCCTGGTCACGCTGGTCTACGCGGTCGGCTGGCGGATCGCCACCCGGCGGCTCTCGCTGACCGACCCGGTGGCCGAGCCCGTACCGGCCCGCTGACCGCCCGGCGGGGCAGTGGGGTCACGCGCCGCCGGTCGGCCGCCGGCCCGTCAGGGCCGCGGCGATCACCAGGCCCAGCCCGGCGGGGTGGAGCAGGGCGAGTACCAGGCTGACGCCGGTGTTGAGCCGGGCCACCGTGACGCCGGACAGCGAGGCGCCCCCGGACGTGTAGAGCCGGGGCAGGACGAGCAGCCAGGCGAGGCTGACCAGCGCGCCGACCAGCAGCACCACCACGCCCGACACCAGCATCAGCCGGGATGGCCGGCCGAGCCGGTCGCGGGAGACGACTGCCAGTGTCAGGCCGGCCACCAGCACCAGCAGGGTCGGGAGCTGCGTGGCCACCTGGGTGGCCGAGTAGGTCAGGAACTCCATGCCAAAACTCCCGCCCTGTGATCGTCCCGGCCAGGCTAGCGGAGGCGGACGAATCCCACGGGCCGGGCGGACCGCCGCCGGACCGCCCCGGCGGCCTAGCATGAGCGCGTGCCGACGACATTCGTGTCCGGGCCGGTCAAGGTCCGGGTCCCCGCCACCAGCGCCAACCTCGGTCCGGGGTTCGACGCGCTGGGGCTGGCGCTCGGCCTGCACGACGACGTGGCCGCCGAGGTGGTGCCCGACGGCGTCCGGGTGACGGTGACCGGGCAGGGCGCGGGTGAGCTGCCCGACGACGACGCACACCTCGTCGCCCGGGCGATGCGGGCCACCTTCGACGCGCTGGGCGGACAGCCGTCGGGCTTCGCCGTGGAGTGCGTCAACCGGATTCCGCAGGCTCGTGGCCTGGGATCCTCGTCGGCCGCCATCGTGGCCGGCGTGGAGCTCGCCCGGGCGCTGGTCGTCGACGGCGACAACCGGCTGGACGACGCGGGCGCGCTGCGGTTGGCGGCGGAGATCGAGGGACATCCGGACAATGTCGCCCCCTGTCTGCTCGGCGGCTTCACGATCGCCTGGACGGAGCCGTCCGGCGCCCGCGCGGTCTCGCTGGCCGTCGACGACCGGGTGCGGCCGACGGTCTTCGTGCCCGAGGAACGCGGCCTGACCGCCGTGGCCCGGGCCGCGCTGCCCGGCACCGTCCCGCATGCCGACGCCGCGCTCACCGCCGGCCGGGCCGCGCTGCTGGTGCACGCCCTGACCGCCGAGCCGGCCCTGCTGCTGCCCGCCACGGTCGACCGGCTGCACCAGGGCTACCGCGCCGAGGGGATGCCCGGCACGGCTGCCCTGGTCGGCGCGCTGCGTGCGGCCGGTGTGGCTGCCGTGGTCAGTGGGGCCGGGCCGACGGTGCTGGCGCTGAGCGAGCCTGACCCGGGCTTTTCCGGGGGAACAGGTTGGCGGACTCTGCGGTTGGCAATAGATGTGCACGGAGCACGGGTCGCACGGGGTAGACTTGGACACGCCGAGCGGGACCCTGTTGCCGCAGGTCGGAAGAGTTGATTACGCTCTAGACTTAGCACAGCCGCGAAGCATGCGATCTTCCTGCGGGTCGGCGCACCCCCGAAACTCTCGGCGGTCAGCCCGTCACTTCTGCTTAAGGCCCACGCCGCACCGCAGTTTCCGCAGGTCGCCGCAGACGGCGAGACCTGTTCACCGATGTTGGTGAGCCGGGAAACCCGACCGGCTGCTGTGTCACAGTCTCCCGCGACGCGTCATGCGAGGCGGGTGCACCGAGGCCGCCCGGCCACCTGCTTGTCGACTCCGGGCAGTCCCGGCCTATCGAGGGAAGGAATCCATTGAGCGACACCACCGACGTGACGTCGGATGTTTCCAACGTCGCTGGCGATGCCGCCGCTGCCGCCCCCGTCCGCCGTCGGCGTAGCGGAACCGGCCTGTCGGCGATGCTGCTGCCGGAGCTGCAGAGCCTGGCCGCGTCGCTCGGCATCTCCGGCACGGCTCGCATGCGCAAGGGCGAGCTGATCAGCGCGATCACCGAGCGGCAGGGCGGCGCCGCTGCCGGGACCCCTCGACCGCGGGCCGAGGTCGCAGCCGCTGCCCCCGCCCGTGAGGAGGTGCACGTGGAGGTCTCCCAGACCCCGTCCGGCGCCGACCAGAACCGGGCCCAGGAGCCGGCCGTTGCCGCGCCGGCCGAGGGCCGGACCAGGGCCCGGCGCAGCCGGGCCGCCACTGCCGAGCCCCGGGCCTCCAAGGCCGAGACCCGGCCGGTCGAGGCCCAGCCGGCTGAGACCCGGCCGGTAGAGCCGCGCGCCGAGGAGCCGCCGGTCGCGACCGTGACCGAACCCGCCGAGCGCGGCGAGGGCCGCCGGGAGCGCGGCGAGGTCCGGGGCGGCCGGGACCAGGCCGACCGGACCGAGCGTGCCGACCGGACCGACCGGACCGACCGGACCGACCGGACCGAGCGTGCCGACCGGACCGACCGGACCGAGCGTGCCGACCGGACCGAGCGTGCCGACCGGACCGAGCGTGCCGAGCGGACCGACCGTGCCGACCGGACCGACCGTGCCGACCGGACCGACCGGACCGAGCGCGGTGAGCGTGCTGAGCGGACCGACCGTGCCGAGCGGACCGACCGGACCGAGCGCGGTGAGCGTCCCGAGCGGACCGACCGTGCCGAGCGGACCGACCGGACCGAGCGCGGTGAGCGCAACGACCGGAACGACCGGAACGACCGCAACGACCGGGGGCCGCGCGTCGACAACGACGACGACGACGAGGCGGGTGGCCGGCGGGGCCGGCGCAGTCGCTTCCGGGACCGTCGTCGGGGCCGCGGCGAGCGTGGTGAGGACGGTGGCGGTCCTGGCGGCGGCGGTCCTGGCGGTGCCGGCGGTGGCCGCGAGCCGCAGGTGAACGAGGACGACGTCCTCGTTCCGGTCGCCGGCATCATCGACGTGCTCGACAACTACGCCTTCGTCCGGACCACCGGCTACCTGGCCGGCCCGAACGACGTGTACGTCTCGATGTCCCAGATCAAGAAGTACGGCCTGCGGCGCGGTGACGCGATCACCGGTGCGGTACGTGCGGCGCGGGACGGTGAGCAGCGGCGGGACAAGTACAACCCGCTGATGCGGCTGGACACGATCAACGGGATGGAGCCGGACGAGGCGAAGCGTCGGCCGGAGTTCTACAAGCTCACTCCGCTGTATCCGCAGGAGCGCCTGCGGTTGGAGACCGAGCCGCACATCCTGACGACCCGGGTCATCGACCTGGTCATGCCGATCGGCAAGGGCCAGCGGGCACTCATCCAGTCGCCGCCCAAGGCGGGTAAGACGATGGTGCTCCAGGCGATCGCGAACGCGATCACGCACAACAACCCGGAATGCCACCTGATGGTGGTGCTGGTGGACGAGCGGCCCGAAGAGGTCACCGACATGCAGCGGTCGATCAAGGGCGAGGTCGTCGCGGCCACGTTCGACCGGCCGCCGCAGGACCACACGACGGTGGCGGAGCTGGCGATCGAGCGGGCGAAGCGCCTGGTCGAGCTCGGGCATGACGTCGTCGTGCTGCTCGACTCGGTGACCCGGCTCGGTCGGTCGTACAACCTGGCGGCGCCGGCCAGCGGCCGGATCATGTCGGGTGGTATCGACTCCACCGCGCTCTACCCGCCGAAGCGCTTCCTCGGTGCGGCCCGCAACATCGAGAACGGCGGCTCGCTGACCATCATCGCCACGGCGCTGGTGGAGACCGGGTCCATGGCGGACACGGTCATCTTCGAGGAGTTCAAGGGCACCGGCAACGCGGAGCTGAAGCTGGACCGGAAGATCGCCGACAAGCGCACCTTCCCGGCCATCGACATCAACCCGTCCGGCACCCGTAAGGAGGAGGTCCTGCTCGCACCCGAGGAGCTGGCCATCCTCCACAAGCTCCGCAAGGTCCTGCACTCGCTGGACTCGCAGGCGGCGATGGACCTGCTGCTCGACAAGCTCAAGCAGACCCGCACCAACATCGAGTTCCTGATGCAGATCGCGAAGTCCACACCGGGGGACTGATCCGGAGGGACTGACGGAAGGGCACGGCCGCTCGCGGCCGTGCCCTTCCGCGTCCCGGGGCAGGCCGGAAGGGTCGGCCGACGTGAAGTTTTCCTTCGGTTAAGCCGCTAGGTATTGAAACTTCTGTTCACCGTCGGGTTGACTGGCGGTCATGCGCACCCGCAGTCGATCCGTTCATCTCGCCGGCGTCCTGCTGCTGACGCCGCTGCTCACCCTGACGGGCCCCGTGCCGGCCGCGGCCGGCCCACCCCCTGCCCCGGCCGGCGGGACCGCCGCCGAGGACGCCCCCCGCGCCTCGTCCGCCCCCGCCGACGCGGTCGCCCTCGCCGGTGACCCGGCCGCGGCCAGCGCCGCCACCCGCGCAGCCTCCGGCGTCGAACCGGCCGGTGGCCTGGAGACCGCGAAGACCGTCCGGCCGGTCGCCCCCGGCCTCGACCTGACCTCCTTCGACCGCTACGACGCCGATGGGTGGCTACGCGCCGACGCGTTGACCGCCGACCTCACCGGCGGGGTCACCGTGGACTACGTCAACTCCGGCGAGGTGGCGAAGGCCGAGCCGCTGCGCGGCGCGGTGGACCGGTCCCGGGCCGTCGCCGCCGTCAACGGCGACTTCTTCGACATCAACAACTCCGGGGCGGCCCAGGGGATCGGGGTACGCGCCGGGGAGCTGGTCCAGTCGCCCATCGCCGGGCACAACAACGCCGTCGCGATCAGCGCCGACGGCCTCGGCCGGGTGATCCAGGTGAACTTCGACGGCACCGCCACCCTGCCCGCCGGCCCGGTGTCGCTGACCCAGTTCAACAACATGGTGCAGGCGAACGGGGTCGGCCTGTTCACCCCGCTCTGGGGCGCGTACTCCCGGGAACGTGCGGTGGAGGGCGCGCAGCGCGTCGCCGAGGTGACCGTGGTCGACGGCCGCGTCGCAACGGTGACCACGGCGGCCGGTACCGGCCCGATCCCCGCCGGCACCATCGTGCTGCTCGGGCGGGACTCGGGCGCGGACGCCCTCGCCGGCCTGCGGCCGGGCGACACGGTGAGCGTGGCGTACCAGCCGAAGGCGTCCGACGGCGGCACCCTGCGCGCGGCGGTCGGCGGCAGCAACGTGCTGGTCCGCGACGGAGCGGTGCAGAGCATCGCCGACGCCTCACTGGCGCCGCGCACCGCGGTCGGCTTCACCGCCGACGGCAAGCGCATGATCATGCTCACCGTGGACGGCCGGCAGGTGGACAGCCGGGGCGTCACCCAGACCGAGATGGGCCGGATGATGGCCGAGTTGGGCGCGTGGACCGCGCTCAACCTCGACGGCGGCGGCTCCTCGACCCTGCTGGCCCGCCGCCCCGGCGAGGCGACCGTCGAGGTGGCGAACAGCCCGTCCGACGGTGCTGAGCGCGCCGTGCCCAACGGCCTGGCCATCTACGCGCCGAAGGGCAGTGGCCGGCTCACCGGCTACTGGCTGCGCACCACCAGCGACCCCGCCGCCGCGCCGGGCGTCGCCCCGGTCCGGGGCGGCCGGCCCGACCGGGTCTTCCCCGGCCTGACCCGTAAGCTCACCGCCGCCGGCCACGACGAGACGTACGGCCCGGCGGCCGGCGCCCCGGCCTGGCGGGCGAATCCCGCGGTCCACGGGCTGGTCGACCGCGGCGGCGTCTTCCGGGCCCTCCTGCCCGGCCGCAGCACCGTCACCGCGTTGCGGGGCGGGGCCAGCGGGACGCTCGACCTCACCGTGCTCGGCCCGTTGGCCCGGATCGACGCCACGACCGACCGGGTCGGGCTGAACCGGGCCGGCGACGCCGCCCTGTTCGGCGTCGTCGGCTACGACGCCGAGGGCAACACCGCCCCGATCGAGCCCGCCGACCTGCGGCTCGAATACGACCGGAGCCTGCTCGACGTCGCCCCCACCGAGGACGGCAACCTCTCGGTGAAGGCACTCACCGACAGCGGCTCCGCCCTGGTCACCGTGCGTGTCGGGGCTCGGACCACCGTCCTGCCGGTCACCGTCGGGCTCACCGACGTCCCGGTGGCCACCTTCGACGACGCGGCGTCCTGGAAGTTCAGCCAGGCCCGGGCCAGCGGCTCCGTCGCCCCGGCGCCGGGCCACACCGGCACCGGCCTGAAGATGTCGTACGACTTCAGCCAGTCCACCGGTACCCGCGCCGCGTACGCCGACCCGCCGGCCTGGATCGAGGTGCCCGGCCAGCCGCAGGCGTTCGGTATGTGGATCAACGGCAGCGGCAAGGGGGAGTGGCCCAGCCTGCACCTGCACGACGCCCAGGACACCCAGCACGTGCTGCGTGGCCCGCTGATCACCTGGACCGGCTGGCGGTACGTCGAGCTCGCCGTCCCGGCCGGGGTGCAGTACCCGGTGCGGGTGCGCCGGTTCTACGTCGCGGAGACCAACGCCGCAGCCCAGTACACCAGCGAGATCGTCATCGACGACCTGGTGGCGAAGGTTCCCCCGACGGTCGACGCGCCGGCCGAGGAGCCGCGCACCGACCGGGTGGTGCTGCGCGACGGCACCGTCGACGGGGCGCCCTGGCGCTTCGCGGTCATGTCCGACGCCCAGTTCGTCGCCGCCGCCCCGGACAGCGACCTGGTCGCCCAGGCCCGCCGCACGCTGCGCGAGATCCGGGCCGCCAAGCCGGACTTCCTGGTGATCAACGGGGACTTCGTGGACACCGCGTACCCGGCGGACTTCGCCCTGGCGAGGCGGATCCTCGACGAGGAGTTGGGCGGCGAGCTGCCCTACTACTACGTCCCCGGCAACCACGAGATCATGGGCGCCCCGATCGGCAACTTCACCGCCGCGTTCGGGGCCACCTCGCGGGTCTTCGACCACGCCGGCACCCGGTTCGTCACGCTGAACACGTCCGCCGGGTCGCTGCGTGGCAGCGGCTTCGACCAGGTCGAGCTGCTGCGCGACACCCTCGACCGGGCCGCCGCCGACCGGAGCGTCGGCTCGGTGGCCGTGCTGTTCCACCACCCGCCGCGCGACCCGAGCCCGGCGAAGGCCAGCCAGCTCGGCGACCGCAAGGAGGCGGCGCTGGTCGAGCAGTGGCTCGCCGACTTCCAGCACCGCACCGGCAAGGGCGCGCTCGTCGTCAACGGCCACGTCGGCGCGTTCCACGCCGACCGGGTCGACGGGGTGCCGTACGTGATCAACGGCAACTCGGGCAAGAATCCGTCCACCCCGGCGCAGCTCGGCGGCTTCACCGGCTGGACGGAGTTCGGCGTCGACCCGGTCACCCCGGCCGAGGCCGAGCGGGCCCGCCGCAACCCGCTCGCCGAGGGCCCCCGCTGGGTGGACGCCGAGTTGCACGCCCACGTCGACGAACTCGCCCTGACCGCGCCGGAGACGGTGGCGGTCGGCACCCCGGCCCGGGTGACCGCGACGCTGACCCAGCCGGGCGGGCGAGTCGTGCCGGTGGCCGCCCCGGTCAGCGCGGACTGGTCCGCCTCGCCGAGCGTTCTCGTCGGACCGCTCATCGGGCTGAGGCCCTGGCACGTGGCCCGGTTCGACCCGGCGACCGGTGTGCTGACGGCGCTGCGTCCGGGCGCGACGGTCCAGCTCGCGGTGACGGTCAACGGCGTCCGCGCCGAGGCCACCGTCACCCTCACCCGGGCGGCCGCCGCAGCCGCCCGGACCCCCGCCGCCTGAGAGGTGGGGAAGGGCCCCGGCCGCCGCGGAACGCGGCGACCGGGGCCCTTCCCGTGCCACACGGCTCCGGGCTGTTCCTGGGATGAATCGGACATCAGCCCACGATGCGCCCGCCGTCCCCGGCCGCCGCACGCTCCTCGGCTGCCGGGAGGTTTTCCCCTCCGCCGAGGGGGCCGGCTCGCACCGGAATGCGGGGCGGCGGGGCGGGAATGCGGGAGGGGACCGGCACGTTGACGAAGCCGGACCTGCTGTGCGGCCCGCCTGACGGGTCGGCCCACGCCCATGGCACACTGGTCAATCGGCCACCGGTTCCGGTTCACGCCCGAGCCCGGCGCGCACCACGCGTCGGCGCCCGCACGGGCGACCCGGCGACCACCCACGAAAGGACCGAGGCGACATGAAGTCCAACATCCACCCGGAGTACACGACCACCGAGGTCAGCTGCTCCTGCGGTAGCACCTTCACGACCCGCAGCACCGCCAAGGGCGGTTCCATCCACGTCGAGACCTGCAGCGCCTGCCACCCGTTCTACACCGGTAAGCAGCGCGTTCTCGACACGGCCGGCCGGGTCGCCAAGTTCCAGCAGAAGTACGCCAAGGTTCAGGCCAAGAAGGCCAAGTAGCTCCACGTTCGGCGCCCGCGTCCGGCTTCCTGCCGGGCGCGGGCGCTGTCCGTATTGCCCCCCGTCCGGTCCACCATCCCCGGCCGGTCCTCGTCGTCGAAGGAGCACCCCGAGCATGAGCAGCGAGCGGCTGGCCGCCCTCCTCGACGAGTACGCCGAGTTGGAGAAGCGCCTCGCGGACCCGGCCATCCACGCCGACCAGGGCACCGCCCGCCGGGTCGGCCGCCGGTACGCCGAACTGGTGCCGCTGAACAAGGCGGCCGGCGAGCTGGCGCAGGCCCGCGCCGACCTGGTCGCGGCGAGGGAACTGGCCGCCGAGGAGCCGTCCTTCGCGGCCGAGGCGGAGTCGATCGCCGCCGGACTGCCGGCGCTGGAGCAACGCCTCGCCGAGTTGCTGATCCCGCGCGACCCGCACGACGCCAAGGACGTGATCGTCGAGATCAAGGCCGGCGAGGGCGGCGAGGAGTCCGCCCTGTTCGCCGGCGACCTGCTGCGGATGTACACCCGGTACGCCGAGCGGCACGGGTGGCTCACCGAGGTGATCGACGTGCAGGACTCCGACCTGGGCGGGGTGAAGGACGTCTCGCTGGCGATCAAGACCAAGGGTGTCCCGGAGGGCGGCAACGGGGTCTGGTCCCGGCTCAAGTGGGAGGGCGGGGTGCACCGGGTGCAGCGCGTCCCGGTCACCGAGTCGCAGGGACGCATCCACACCAGTGCCGCCGGGGTTCTGGTGCTGCCCGAGGCGGAGGACGTGGACGTCACCATCGACCCGAACGACCTCCGGATCGACGTGTTCCGCTCGTCCGGGCCCGGCGGGCAGTCGGTGAACACCACCGACTCGGCGGTGCGGATCACCCACCTGCCGACCGGGATCGTGGTCTCCTGCCAGAACGAGAAGTCCCAGCTCCAGAACCGGGAGCAGGCGATGCGCATCATGCGGGCCCGGCTGTTGGCCGCCGCCCAGGAGCAGGCCGACGCCGCCGCCTCGGACGCCCGCAAGGCGCAGGTGCGCACGGTGGACCGCTCGGAGCGGATCCGCACGTACAACTATCCGCAGAACCGGATCACCGACCACCGGATCGGCTACACGGCGTACAACCTGGACCTGGCCCTCGCCGGTGAGCTGGACGGCGTGCTGGACGCCCTCGCCGAGGCCGACCGCACTGCCCGACTGGCCGGCGACACCGAGCTGACCCGCCGCTGACCGGCCCCTGAGCCGCCCCCGGGGTCAGGAGGCGCGAGCGCGGGCCTTGGCGGCGAGCATCTCCCGGTCGGCGGTCTCGAACGCCGTGCCGAGCGCGTCGCGTAGGCCCGCGCCGGAGCCGCTCACCTCGGCGAAGCCGATGCTGACCCCGACCGGGGTGCCGGGCACCAGCGACTCCCAGTCCTCCGTGCCCACCGCCGCCTTGATCCGGCGGGCCACCTCGGTCGCCTCGGACATCCCGGCGCCCGACAGCACCACCACGAACTCGTCGCCGCCGTAGCGGGCCACGAAGTCACCCCGGCGCATCACCCGGTTGATCACCCCGGCGACGCGCTGGAGGACCAGGTCGCCGGAGTGATGGCCGTGCCGGGTGTTGACCGCCTTGAACTTGTCCAGGTCACAGACGCCGATCACCACCCGCTCGCCGCGGGCCACCACCGCCGCGATGTAGCGCTCCAGCCGGCGCCGGTTGGGCAGCCCGGTCAGCGGGTCGGTGAGCGCCTCGCCCTCGTACCGGGCGGCCTCGCGGCGCATCTCCTCGTGGTCGATCCGGGCGGCGATGCCGTCGATGTAGACGTCCCGCAGCCGGTCGCTGCGCTGGGCGGCGAGCCGGAACGCGTGCCGGTCGGCCCGGTGCGCCGCCGGGTGGTCGCCGGCCCGCCCGTACGCGATGCTGCGCAGCCGCGCCGACTCGGCGGCGCCGAGGGTCTCGTGGGAGACCCGGGCGGTTTCCAGCCGGGTGACCGCCTCGATCGGGTTGCCGGTGGCGATGGCCATGCACACCTGGCCGAGCTGGCGCATGTCCCGGGCCCGCGCGCTGTCCCCACCGTGCGCGAGCAGCCGCGTCGGGTCCGCGTCGGTGCCGGTCTCCACCCGGTCGCCCAGCGCCGCCCGCCGGGCGGCGGCGTAGCCGTACGCGGCGAGGCTGCTCGGCCGCAGCTGACCGGCCCGCTCGCCGCGCAGGAACCGGCTCAGGTCGGAGGCGACGTCCCGGAGCACCCGTAGGCAGCCGTCACTGTCGCCGTTGTGGTCGAGGGCCACCGCGTTGCGCAGCCGGATCCCGGGGGCGGCGAAGGTCTCCTCGGGGATGCCGGCGGCGACCCCGAGCTGGCGGGCGCGCTCGATCGCGCCGAGGGCGTACCCGTGGAAGCTGAGGTACGAGTAGGCCATCGCCAGGTCGTGCCAGCCCCACGCGGTCTCCCGGTCCGGGTCGTCCACCGCGCCGAGCGCCCGCGCGGCCTTGACCAGGTGGGTGACGCACCGGTCGAGCGCCCCCTGGTGGTGGGCGGCGAGCGCGGCCAGTGCGTTGAGGTGCCCGTGCAGGTACGGCTCGGCGAGGTCCCGCACGGCGGCGGACGCCTCCTCGATGGCCCGGGTGAACTCGGCGGTGCGACCGAGATTGATCAACGCGGAGAGGCGCTGGACCAGCGCGTCCGCCCGGACGTACGGGTCGGCGGTGCTGTGGATCACCCCGTCGAGCAGGAGGCACGCCTCGGCGGAGCGGTCCACCTCCTGCAGGGTGCGGGCCCGCGTGAGGGCGTCAACCTGGTCGTTGACCCGGTCGAGCCAGCCCACCCGCGACCTCCCTGTCGGTGTGCGCCGACGCACCAGCTCGTGGCGCGCTCCGGCGACGCTTCATGATTATGTCGTGACCTCCCTTCCGCAACACCCGTCCGAAGGGTCAGAACGGCTTCGGCCCTCGGTGGCGGTTGCCCGCGCCGCGCGGACCCTCGCCGCGGCCGGCGTCGAGGCGTCCCGCGCCGAGGCCGAGCTGCTCGCCGCGCACGTGCTGGGCGTACCCCGGGGGCGGCTGGCGCTGGCCGACGGCCTCACCGCCGGCCAGCTCGACCGGTACGACGCCCTGGTCGCCCGGCGGGCGACCAGGGAGCCGTTGCAGCACCTCACCGGCAGCGCCGGCTTCCGGCACCTGGAGCTGGCGGTCGGGCCGGGCGTCTTCGTGCCCCGGCCGGAGACGGAACTGCTCGCCGGCTGGGGCGTCGACCGGGCCCGGCTGCGGCCCGGGGCGGGCGAGACGGCCGGGGTGGGTGGCGGGCCGCTGGTGGTCGACCTGTGCAGCGGGTCGGGCGCGATCGCCCTCGCGGTCGCCCAGGAGGCGCCCGCCGCCCGGGTGGTGGCGGTGGAACGGTCGCCGGCCGCGCTGGCCTGGCTGCGCCGCAACGCCGCCGACCGGGCCGCCGCCGGGGACCGGCCGATCGAGGTGGTAGCCGCCGACGTCACCGACCCGGAGCTGCTGGCCGGGCTGACCGGGCGGGTGGACGTGCTGCTGTGCAACCCGCCGTACGTGCCGCGCGCGGTGCTCGTTGCGCCCGAGGTGGCGGCGCACGACCCGGACGAGGCGGTCTTCGGCGGGGCGGACGGGCTGGACGTGATCCGGCCGGTGCTCGCCCGGGCCGCCGAGCTGCTGCGCCCCGGCGGGGTGCTCGGGGTCGAGCACGACGACACGCACGGCGCGGTGCTGCCGGCGCTGCTCGCCGCCGACGGCCGGTACGAGGCGGTCGAGGAGCACCGGGACCTGGCCGGACGGCCCCGGTTCGCCACCGCCCGCCGCCGCCGGGAGTCCGTGCCCGTGGCACCTGGTCACGCCGAGGACACCGACGGGCCCCGGGCGTGGCAGACTGGCTCCTCGTGATGCTCTACGACTGCCGGTCGCCCGCCGACCGGGACCGCGGCATCGCCGCTGCCATCGAGGCTGTCAAGAACGGCGAGCTGGTCGTCCTGCCGACGGACACGGTCTACGGGATCGGCGCCGACGCCTTCACGCCGTATGCCGTCAAGGCCCTCTCGGACGCCAAGGGCGGCACCCGGCAGACGTCGTCGGTGCTGATCGGCTCCCGGCACACCCTCGACGGGCTGGTCTTCACGCTGCCCCCGGCGGCCCGCGACCTGGTCGAGGCGTTCTGGCCGGGCGCGCTGACCATCGTGGTGGAGCACTCGCCGAGCCTGTCGTGGGACCTGGGCGACGGCGGCACGGTCGCCGTGCGGATGCCGCTGCACCCGGTGGCCCTGGAGGTGCTGCGGGAGACCGGCCCGATGGCGGTGGCGTCGGCCAACAAGCTCGGCCAGCCGGCGACGGTCACCGCCGAGGAGGCCCGTGAGCAGCTCGGCTACGCCGTCCGGGCGTATCTGGAGGCCGGGCCCTGCCCGGACCCGGTGCCGAGCACCATCGTCGACCTCACCGGCGAGGTGCCCCGGGTGCTGCGCGCCGGGGCGATCCCGTTCGAGAAGCTGCGGGACGTCGTGCCCGACATCGTTGAGAGCCGGGTGGGCTGAGTGCCGCCGTTCACCGTCCTGCACGTCTGCATGGGCAACATCTGCCGCTCGCCGATGGCGGAGCGGCTGCTGGCGCTGGCCGTCCGCGAGCGGCTGACCCGGCGCGGCGTCGACCCGACCGGCGCGGACGGGCTGCTGCACAGCCACAGCGCCGGCACCGGCGGCTGGCACGCGGGGGAGGAGATGAACCCGCCGGCCGCCCGGCAGGTGCTCTCCCGGGGCGGCGACGTGGACGGCTTCGCCGCCCGCAAGCTGCGCTCCGACCAGATCGACGCCGCCGACCTGGTCCTCACCGCCACCGCCGACCAGCAGGAGTACGTGGTGGCGCTGCGCCCCGACGCCGCCGCCCGCACCTTCGTGCTCGGCGAGTTCGGCCGGCTGCTGGCGGCGGTGGACGCCGCCGCCCTGCCGGCCGCCGAGTCCGTCCCCGACGCGGTGTACGCGCGCGGGGTGGCCCTGGTCGCCGCCGCGCACGCAGCCCGGCAGGGCACGTCCCCGCTGCGCACCGACGACCTCGACGACCCGTGGGGGCGGGGCGACCAGTGCTTCAGCCGGGTGGCCGACGAGATCGAGGAGACCGTCCACCCGCTGGCCGTCGCCCTGTTGCCCTGACGCCCGCCCCGCCGACCGCCCACCCGCCACCCGCCCGCCGTCCGACCTGGCCGGGCCGGGCGTCCCGCGCGTCCTGCGGCGCGTCGCGTGCTTTTCTCGCGAAACTTGTCCCCCTTTGGGGAAAACCGGGGGTGCCTGATGGCTTCCGGGTCATTCTGAACGGGTTCGCACGCTGGCTCCTGCGGGGAGAGCTGATGATCCGGGTCCGCCGTCTCGACAAGCTGATGACCATCGTGATCGCCGGGGTGCTCGCCGGGCTGGCACTGGCCGTGGCGGCCCTGCCGGCCGCCCTGGTCTTCGGGTTCGGCGTGCGGGGGCTCACCGAGCCCTGGTCCGAGCTGCCCGAGTCGCTGCGCACGCCGCCCACGGCCCAGCGTTCCAACCTCTACGCCAACGACGGCACCACCCTGATCACCTCGTTCTACACCGAGGACCGGGCGGACGTGCCGCTGGGCGAGGTGGCGCCGGTGATGCGCCAGGCCATCGTCGCCGCCGAGGACGTCCGCTTCCACCAGCACCGGGGCGTCGACGCGCGGGGCGTGGTCCGGGCGTTCACCGCCAACCAGCGCGACGGCACCCGGCAGGGCGCTTCCACGCTGACCATGCAGTACGTGCGCAACGTGCTGGCCAGCGACCCGGCGCTCACCGAGGAGGAGCGGGCCAAGGCCACCGAGATCACCGTTGCCCGCAAGCTCAAGGAGATGCGGTACGCCCTGGCGCTGGAACAAGAGCTGAGCAAGGAGCAGATCCTCGCCGGCTACCTCAACATCGCCTACTTCGGCGCTGGGGCGTACGGGGTGGGCGCCGCCAGCAAGCGGTACTTCTCGAAGCCGCCGGCGAAGCTCACCCTGGCCGAGGCGGCCCTGCTAGCCGGGCTGGTCCGCTCGCCGAACACCGACGACCCGATCAACGGCGACGCCGACGCGGCGCTGCTGCGCCGGGCGTACGTGCTGGACCGGCTGGTCGAGACCGGCCAGGTCGCGCCCGACGTGGCCGCGGCGGCGCAGGCCGAGCCGTTGACGCTGAAGACCAGCACGACGCCGAACGACTGCGCGGCCGTCCCGAAGGGGCACGAGGACTGGGGATTCTTCTGCGACTGGTTCACCCGTTGGTGGAGCGAGCAGCCGGCCTTCGGCGCCACGGTCGACGAGCGGCAGCGCACCCTGCGCCGGGGCGGCTTCCGGATCGTCGCCTCGTTCGACCCGGCCGTGCAGCGGACCGCCACCGAGCAGGTGCGGAAGGTGTACGACGTCGACGACCGCCGAGCCGCGCCGACCGCGGTGGTGCAGCCGGGCACCGGGCAGGTCCTCGCCCTGGCGGTGAACCGGAACTACGGCGTGGCCGAGAACCCGCCGGGCTGGAAGAACCGCCCGAACACGGTCAACCAGCTCGTCGCCGGTGGCGGGGCGATCACCGGCTACCAGGCCGGCTCGACGTTCAAGATCTTCGCCGTGCTCGCCGCGCTGGAGGCCGGCCTGCCGTTGGACACCGGGTTCGACTCCCCGTCCCGCATCGTCACCCGGTTCCCGGTCTCCGGCGGCTCCGCCGAATGCGACGGCCGGTGGTGCCCGGTCAACGCCGACCCCGTCGGGATGAACGGCCACCGCACCATGTGGGACGCCTTCGGCCGCTCGGTGAACACCTACTTCGCCTGGCTGACCGAGCGGGTGGGCGCGGACCGGGTGGTGGAGATGGCCGAGCGGCTCGGCATCCAGTTCCGCGCCGAGTCCGACGCCCGGATGGCCCGGTACGGCGCGCGGGAGTGGGGGCCGTTCACCCTGGGGGTCACCGCCACCACCCCGCTCGACCTGGCCGGTGCGTACGCCGCGGTGGCCGCGGAGGGCAGGTGGTGCGCGCCCACGCCGGTGCTGTCGATCACCGACGGCGGTGGCCGGGCAGCCGCCGCCGGTCGCCCGGACTGCCGGCAGGTGCTCGACGTCGACGTGGCCCGGGGCGCGGCGGACGCCGCCCGCTGCCCGGTCGGAGACCAGTCGATGTACGGCCGCTGCGCCGGCGGCACCGCCGCCGACCTGCGCTCCCGGCTCGGCCGGCCGGTGGCGGGCAAGACCGGCAGCTCGGACGGGAACGGGACGGAGACCGTCGTGGCCTTCACCCCGCAGCTCGCCGTCGCCTCGATCGCGGCGAACCCCGACGACCCGCGCGACGCGGTCGGCAAGGCGGTCCAGGCCCGCCTGGTCGACGTCGTCGGCAGGATCCTGTACGACACCCTCCGGGACGAGCCGGTCCGCGACTTCGTGCCGCCCGGCGAGTCGGTCGCCTTCCGCGTCACGGGCGCCCGCACCGGCGATTGACCTCAGGGTCGACGTGGGTTGACGTGGGTCAGTCAGGGGCGGGGTGTTCGGCGTTGCGGGCGATGTTGCGGGCCATGCCGCCGAAGACGATCGCGTGGAACGGGAAGACCGAGCCCCAGTAGGCGTGACCGGCCAGGCCATGCGGGAGGAAGACCGCGCGCTGGACGTAGCGGCTCGCGTCGGCCTCGCCGGGCTCGACGCGCATCTCCAGCCAGGCCCGGCCGGGCAGCCGCATCTCGGCGCGCAGCCGCAGCAACTGGCCCGGGACGATCTCCTCGACCCGCCAGAAGTCCAGTGCCTCACCGACCTGGAGGCGGTGCGGGTCACGCCGGCCCCGGCGCAGCCCCACCCCACCGATCAGCCGGTCCAGCCACCCGCGCACCGACCAGGCCAGCGGGAACGAGTACCAGCCGTGCTCCCCACCGACCCCCTCGATCACCCGCCACAGCGCGTCCGCCGGGGCGGCCACGGCCCGTTCCCGCTCGTCGGTGTAGACGGTGCCGCCGGACCACGCCGGGTCGCTGGGCAGCGGCTCGGCCGGGGCGTCCGGCCCGCTCGCGGTGGACCAGCGGGTCTCCACCTCGGCGTCGCGGACCTTCGCCAGCGCCAGCGCGACGGCCTCGTCGAAGCGGGTCAGCCCGCCCGGCGGGTCGGGGACGTACCGGGCGATGTCGTGCTCGTGGGCGACCGCCTCCTGCACCAGGCTCTCCACCAGCGGCCGGGCGATGGCGTTCGGCACCGGGGTGATCAGCCCGACCCAGTGCGAGGAGAGCGCCGGGGTCAGCGGCCTCACCGGGACGATGATCCGCCGGGGCAGCCCGGCCACCCGGGCGTAGCGCCGCATCATGTCCTGGAAGGTGAGCACGTCCGGGCCGCCGATGTCGAAGGCCCGGTTCACCTCCGGCGGCAGCGCGACGCAGCCCGTCAGGTAGCGCAGCACGTCCCGGACGGCGATCGGCTGGATCCGGTTGCGCACCCAGCGCGGGGTGACCATCACGGGCAGCCGCTCGGTGAGGTGGCGCAGCATCTCGAACGAGGCCGAGCCGGACCCGATGATCACCGCCGCCCGGAGCGCGGCCGTCGGCACACCGCTGGCCAGTAGGATCCGCGCCACCTCCGCCCGGGACCGCAGGTGCGGCGACGAGACCTCGCCGTCGGCGTTCGGCTCCGGCCCACCGAGGTAGACGATCCGGCGTACGCCCGCGGCGCGGGCCGCGGCGGCGAAGTTGGCCGCGGCCTCCCGGTCGGCCGCCTCGAAGCCGGCCTGACCGAGTGAGTGCACCAGGTAGTACGCGACGTCCACGCCCGCGAACGCGGCCGGCAGAGTTTCCGGTCCGCGCAGGTCGCCCTCGGCGATCTCGGCCCGCGACGCCCACGGCACGTCGCGCAGCCGGGCGGCCTTGCGGGCCAGGCAGCGCACCTGGTGCCCGTCCGCCAGCAGCCTGGGCGCGAGCCGCCCGCCGATGTACCCGGTCGCACCCGTGACGAGGCATCTCACAGCCACCAGTGTGCGGCCCATAGACTTCCTCGTTGTGAAGAACGCGACGAGCACCTTCTGGGGGCCGGACTTCGAGCAGCTCGGCGCCACCGATCCGGAGATCGCCCGCGCGGTGCGTACCGGCCCCGGCGTCCCCGGCGGTGCGGACACCCTCGCCCGGATCGCCGGCGGGGTCGCCGAGCTGGTCGCCGCCTTCCCGGCGTACCACCGTGGCTGAGCGCGGGGTGGACGCGGCGCACGTGGCCGACGACCGTGGCTGGCGGCTGCGCCACCTGCCGTTGCTGCTGGTCGTCTCCGCCGTGGTGGCGGCCCTCGGCGCGGTGGCCGGCGGCGTCCTCGGCGGCGCCGACGCGGCGCTCGGCGTGGCCGCCGGGATGGCCGTCACGGTGGCCAGCTACACCCTAACCACGGTGGTGCTGGCCTGGGCGGACGCGCGGAACCCGCAGCTCGTGCTGCCGTTCGGGCTCGGCCTCTACGCCGCCAAGTTCACCCTCCTGGGTGGCGTGATGCTGGCGGTCGCGTCGACCGGGTGGGCCGGGCTGCTCCCGCTCTGCCTCGGCATCGCCGTCGGCGTGGCGGCCTGGACCGGCGCGCACATCTGGTGGATCAGCACGGTCCACATGCGCCGGACCAGGGCCTGACCTCGTCGGCGTCCCACTCATCGACACGACGCGCGAATGTGTCCGATGCCGGTCATTCTCTGGGTGGCGGAAGGGGAGTAGCGTGCCCCCAGACGAACTGCCCGCCCGAGGCCCACACAACGACAGTTGTGCGGGGGGTGAGGCACAGCCTCGTTTTCCCGACTGATATCGTTCGCCCCGTCATGGCTGGTGACCAAACCCCCCAACCCACCGGCGGCCCGGACGACATTCCGACCGGCGCCGGCCAGGGTTGGACCGCGCTCTCGTACCTCATCGGGGGCATGCTCGTCTGGGGTTTCATCGGCTGGCTGGTCGACCAGTGGCTCGACACCGGCGGCATCGCCACCGGGATCGGCGTCGTGCTCGGCATGGCCGGGGGGATCATCCTGGTCATCCGCCGGCTCGGCACGCCTACTTAGGAAGGGACGCGGTGTTCGGACAGGCGAACGTCCTGGCACAGGGCGAGGCAGCATTCCCACCCAGCGTGGACGATTTCTACCTGCCCAGCATCCTCCCCTGGGGTGCGCACGACTCGTACTGGTTCACCAAGATCACGGCCATGGTCTGGGTCGCCGTCGGCATCCTGATCATCTTCTTCCTGGTCACGTACCGGAAGCCGCAGCTCGTGCCGACGAAGAAGCAGTGGTTCGCCGAGTCGATCTACGGCTTCGTGCGGAACAACATCGCCGTCGACATGATCGGGCACGCGGGGGTGCGGTTCGCGCCGTACTTCACGTCGCTCTTCTGCTTCGTCCTGCTGACGAACTTCTTCGCGATCCTGCCGTTCTTCCAGATCTCGCCGAACTCGCACATCGCGTTCCCGGCCGTCCTGGCCCTGATCAGCTACGTGATGTTCAACTACATCGGCATCCGCAAGCACGGCTTCGCGAAGTACTTCAAGAACTCCCTGATCCCGCCGGCACCGTGGTACATCCTGCCGCTGCTGATCCCGATCGAGCTCTTCTCGACCTTCCTGGTCCGGCCGTTCTCGCTGGCCGTCCGTCTCTTCGCGAACATGTTCGCCGGCCACATGCTCCTGCTGGTCTTCACGCTCGGCGGCTTCGCGATGCTGAGCGCCAACGCCTGGCTGGCCCCGGTCTCGGTGCTGTCCTGGGTGATGACCATCGCGCTCACCTTCCTCGAGTTCCTGGTGATCTGCCTCCAGGCCTACGTCTTCACGGTGCTCAGCGCCAGCTACGTACAGGGCGCGCTCGCCGACGAGCACTGATCCACCTCGCACCACCCGTTGTCGTTCCGCGTGACCGTCACGCGTGATAACCAGGAGGAACCCACTAATGGACATCTACGCCGCGGTAGAGGGCAGCACCGCCGCCATCGGCTACGGTCTCGCGGCCATCGGCCCGGGTATCGGTGTCGGCCTGGTCTTCGCCGCCTACATCCAGTCGACCGCCCGTCAGCCGGAGTCGTCCAAGATGACCCTGCCGTACGTCTGGATCGGCTTCGCCGTCATCGAGGCGCTCGCGCTGCTGGGCATCGCGTTCGGCTTCATCTGGCAGGGCACGCTCTCCTAATCCCGCCCCCCTTCGACCGGGAGGTCTTCCATGTTCTTCCTCGCCGCTGAGGGTGGTGAGTCGACGCACAACCCGATCATCCCGATCTGGCAGGAGATCGTGGTTGGGTCCGTCGCCTTCGCCGTGCTCTGCTTCGTGCTGATGAAGTTCGTCTTCCCCCGCATGGAGCAGACGTTCCAGGCCCGGGTGGACGCGATCGAGGGCGGTATCAAGCGCGCCGAGGCCGCCCAGGCCGAGGCCAACCAGCTCCTCGAGCAGTACCGCGCGCAGCTCGCCGAGGCGCGTAACGACGCCGCCCGGATCCGGGACGACGCCCGGGCCGACGCCGAGGGCATCCGCCAGGACATCCTCGCCAAGGCGCGGGAGGAATCCGACCGGATCATCGCGGCCGGCAAGGAGCAGCTCGCCGCCGAGCGGGCCACCATCGTGCGCGAGCTGCGCACGGAGGTCGGCACGATCGCGGTCGACCTGGCCAGCAAGATCGTCGGCGAGTCGCTGGCCGACGAGGCCCGCCGCAAGGGCACCGTCGACCGGTTCCTCAGCGGCCTCGAAAGCACGGGGGCCCGCTGATGCAGGCCGCCAGCCGGGAGTCGTACCGGGCCGCGACCGAGCGCCTGGCGGCGTACGCGCGGGGCGCGGAGCCGTCGGCGGTGGCCGCCACCGCCGACGACCTGCTCTCCGTCGCCGGCCTGCTGCGGCGCGAGCCGCGGCTGCGCCGGGCGCTGTCCGACCCGGCCCGGCCGGGCGCGGACCGCGCCGGGCTGCTCGGCGACATGCTCCGGGGGAAGGTCGGCGCGGGCGCGCTCGACCTGCTCACCGGGCTGGCGTCCGGCCGGTGGTCGGCGCCGTCGGAACTGCTCGACGGCACCGAGCGACTGGGTGTGGAGGCGCTGCTGGCCAGCGCCGACGCGTCCGGCGAGCTGGGCGAGGTCGAGGACGAGCTGTTCCGCTTCGGTCAGGTGGTCGCCGGCCAGCCCGCGCTCTCCGGCGCGCTGTCCGACCCGGTCGCCCCGGTCGAGCGGCGGGCCGCGCTGGCCCGCGAGCTGCTGGCCGGCAAGGCCAGCCCGATCACCGTCCGCCTCGTCGAGGTGGCGCTGGGCGGGTTCGGCGGGCGGTCCTTCACCGGTTCGGTCACCCGGCTGGTCGAGCTCACCGCCGACCGGCGGGACCGGCAGGTCGCGTACGTGACCGTGGCGGCCCCGTTGAGTGACGAGGACGAGCGCCGGCTCGGTGCCCGCCTCTCCGCGATGTACGGTCGAGAGGTTTCCGTCAAGCAGACGGTGGACCCCACGATCCTCGGTGGCGTCAGCGTCCGGGTCGGCTCCGACCTGTACGACGGCACCGTCCTGCGCCGCCTCAACGAGACCCGCAACGCGCTCGCCAAGCGCTGACCGGCGCCCGCTGGCACACCCCGCGAAGCGCCCGGATTGACAGACGCCATTCGGACCGGTCGGTACTAGGTATCCCGGGCCCCTGAAATTTAAGGAAGCAGAGGATGGCCGAGCTGACCATCTCGACGGAGGAGATCCGCGGCGCCTTGGAGCGCTACGTCTCCTCCTATTCGCCCGACGTCTCCCGCGAGGAGGTCGGCACCGTCGCCGACACCGGTGACGGCATCGCCCACGTCGAGGGCCTGCCCTCGACCATGACCAACGAGCTCCTGGAGTTCGAGGACGGCACGCTCGGCGTGGCCCTGAACCTCGACGTCCGGGAGATCGGTGTCGTCGTCCTCGGCGACTCCGCGAAGCTCGAAGAGGGCCAGCGCGTCAAGCGCACCGGCCGGGTGCTCTCCGTGCCGGTCGGCGACGCCTTCCTCGGCCGTGTGGTCAACGCGCTCGGCCAGCCGATCGACGGCCTCGGCGACATCGCCAACGAGGGCTTCCGCGAGCTGGAGCTCCAGGCCCCGAACGTGATGTCCCGGCAGTCCGTCGACGAGCCGCTGCAGACCGGTATCAAGGCGATCGACGCCATGACCCCGATCGGCCGGGGCCAGCGGCAGCTGATCATCGGTGACCGCAAGACCGGCAAGACCACGGTCGCGCTGGACACCATCCTCAACCAGCGGGACAACTGGCGCTCCGGCGACCCGAAGAAGCAGGTCCGCTGCATCTACGTCGCCATCGGCCAGAAGGCATCCACGGTCGCCTCGATCAAGGGCATCCTGGAGGAGGCGGGCGCGCTGGAGTACACCACCATCGTCGCCTCCCCGGCGTCCGACCCGGCCGGCTTCAAGTACCTGGCCCCGTACACCGGCTCGTCCATCGGGCAGCACTGGATGTACGGCGGCAAGCACGTCCTGATCGTCTTCGACGACCTGAGCAAGCAGGCCGAGGCGTACCGGGCCGTGTCGCTGCTGCTGCGCCGCCCGCCGGGCCGCGAGGCGTACCCGGGTGACGTCTTCTACCTGCACTCCCGGCTGCTGGAGCGCTGCGCGAAGCTCTCCGACGCGCTGGGCGGCGGCTCGATGACCGGTCTGCCGATCATCGAGACGAAGGCCAACGACATCTCGGCCTTCATCCCGACCAACGTCATCTCCATCACCGACGGCCAGATCTTCCTGGAGACGGACCTGTTCAACCAGGGCGTCCGCCCGGCCATCAACGTCGGCACCTCGGTCTCCCGGGTCGGTGGCGCCGCGCAGGTGAAGCCGATGCGCAAGGTCGCCGGTTCGCTGCGGCTCAACCTGGCCCAGTTCCGTGAGCTGGAGGCGTTCGCCGCCTTCGCCTCCGACCTGGACAAGACCTCCCGGGCCCAGTTGGATCGCGGTTCCCGCCTGGTCGAGCTGCTCAAGCAGCCCAACTACTCGCCGTACCCGGTGCAGGAGCAGGTCGTCACGGTCTGGGCCGGCACCGAGGGTAAGCTGGACGACATCCCGGTCGGCGAGGTCCGCCGCTTCGAGTCGGAGTTCCTCCAGTACCTGCGGCACAAGCACGAGGGCACCCTCGCGGCGATCGCCGACAACACGTGGAACGACGAGGTGATCTCCACCCTCGACCAGGCCATCGTGAGCTTCAAGCAGACGTTCCTGGGCAAGGAGGACGAGGCCCGGATCAACGAGGCCCCGGCCGCCCCGCTGGAGGGCGAGCAGAACCGCGAGACGGTGACCCGCTACCGCGGCAACGCCGAGAAGCAGTAGGGCTGACTCATGGCGGCCCAGGTACGCGTTCTTCGTCAACGGATCCGGTCGGCGAAGGGGATGAAGAAGATCACCAAGGCGATGGAGCTCGTGGCGACGAGCCGGATCGCCAAGGCCCAGGCCCGGGTGCAGGCGTCCCTGCCGTACGCCCAGGCCATCACCGGCGTGCTCACCGCGCTGGCGTCCAACGCCCGGATCGACCACCCGCTGCTCACTGCGCGTGAGCAGGTGCGGCGGGCGGGCGTCCTGCTGGTGACCAGCGACCGGGGCCTGGCCGGCGGTTACAGCTCCAACGCGATCAAGACGGCGCAGTCGCTGATCGCCCGGCTGCGCGCCGAGGGCAAGGAGCCCGTGCTCTACGTCATCGGCCGCAAGGGCGTCGCGTTCTACCGGTTCCGGGACTGGCCGATCGCGGCGAACTGGACGGGCTTCTCGGAGCAGCCGACGTTCGCCGACGCCCGCGAGGTGGGTGAGACGCTGATCAAGGCGTTCACCGCCGGCGCGGACGACACCGACGGCGACGCCGGGGCGGACGGGGTGCTGGGGGTCGACGAGTTGCACATCGTCTACACCGAGTTCCACTCCCTGATGACCCAGAACCCGGTCGCGAAGATCATCGGCCCGATGCAGGTCGAGGACCGGCCGAGGTCGGAGGGCCTGCTCCCGGCGTACGAGTTCGAGCCGGAGGCGGAGGTGCTGCTCGACGCGCTGCTGCCGAAGTACATCAACACGCGGATCTACGCGGCGTTGTTGGAGTCGGCGGCGAGCGAGTCGGCGGCCCGGCGGCGGGCGATGAAGAGCGCCACCGACAACGCCGAAGAGATGATCGAGAAGTACACGCGTGAGATGAACTCGGCCCGCCAGGCCGGGATCACCCAGGAGATCAGCGAGATCGTCGGCGGCGCTAACGCGCTCGCCGCGTCGGGAAGTGAAGTGTGATGACTGTATCCGCAGTTGCTGGTGGACCAGCTGAGACCAGGACGGCCACGGGTCGCGTGGTCCGGGTCATCGGCCCGGTCGTCGACGCCGAGTTCCCGCGCGACGCCATGCCGGCCCTGTTCAACGCCCTGCACGTCACCGTGACGCTCTCCGGCGGTGAGAAGACGCTGACCCTGGAGGTCGCCCAGCACCTGGGTGACAACCTGGTCCGCGCGATCTCGATGCAGCCGACCGACGGCCTGGTCCGCGGTGCCGAGGTGCGCAACACCGGCTCGCCGATCAGCGTGCCGGTGGGCGACGCGGTCAAGGGCCACGTGTTCAACGCGATCGGCGAGTGCCTCAACCTCACCGAGGGCGAGACGCTCGACGCGGACGACCGGTGGGGCATCCACCGCAAGGCCCCGGCCTTCGCGGACCTGGAGCCGAAGACCGAGATGCTGGAGACCGGCATCAAGGTCATCGACCTGCTCGCCCCGTACGTCAAGGGCGGCAAGATCGGCCTGTTCGGCGGCGCGGGCGTGGGCAAGACGGTGCTCATCCAGGAAATGATCACCCGGGTTGCCCGGAACTTCGGTGGCACGTCGGTCTTCGCCGGCGTGGGTGAGCGCACCCGTGAGGGCAACGACCTCATCGCCGAGATGACCGAGTCCGGCGTCATCGACAAGACCGCGCTGGTCTTCGGCCAGATGGACGAGCCGCCGGGCACCCGGCTGCGGGTCGCCCTCTCCGCGCTGACCATGGCGGAGTACTTCCGGGACGTGAAGAAGCAGGAGGTGCTGCTCTTCATCGACAACATCTTCCGCTTCACCCAGGCCGGCTCCGAGGTCTCCACCCTGCTCGGCCGCATGCCGAGCGCCGTGGGTTACCAGCCGACCCTGGCCGACGAGATGGGCGAGCTCCAGGAGCGGATCACCTCCGTCCGGGGCCAGGCCATCACCTCGTTGCAGGCGATCTACGTGCCGGCGGACGACTACACCGACCCCGCCCCGGCCACCACGTTCGCCCACCTCGACGCGACCACCAACCTGGAGCGGTCGATCTCCGACAAGGGCATCTACCCGGCCGTGGACCCGCTGGCGTCCTCGTCCCGGATCCTCGCCCCGGAGTTCGTCGGCGCCGAGCACTTCGCGGTCGCCACCGAGGTGAAGCGGATCCTGCAGAAGTACAAGGACCTGCAGGACATCATCGCCATCCTCGGCATCGAGGAGCTCTCCGAGGAAGACAAGATCACCGTGCAGCGCGCGCGGCGGATCGAGCGCTTCCTGTCGCAGAACACCTACGCCGCCGAGCAGTTCACCGGCGTGCCGGGTTCGACGGTCCCGATCGCCGAGACCATCGAGGCGTTCAAGAAGATCAGCGAGGGCGAGTACGACCACTTCCCCGAGCAGGCCTTCTTCATGTGCGGTGGTCTGCAGGACCTGGAGCAGAAGGCCGCGGAGCTGACGAAGTAGACGGTCGTCACACCGTCGAGGACCGCCCCGGTAGCCACCGGGGCGGTCCTCGCTCGTCTACAGGCCCTATGATCTCCGCTGTCCGGTTGCCGAGCCGGTGGTTGCGTCGTGGGCGGGGTACCGTCGATCTACGCTCGTCCCCCGGCGAGTGACAAATACTGCAACCTTTCGGCTGCGTGCGCCCGTCTCCTCTTCGTGGGCGTGACGAACGGAGAATCTCGTGGGTAAGGCCGGTAAGGGCGGCGGGAAGAAGCCGTCGGTGTGGTCTGGCGTGCCGAAGTGGGCGCGGGTGTGCACGGTGTTCGGCGCCGTGCTCATGCTGCTCAGCGGCGCGGTGCTGGTGGGCTACGAGGCGCTGGTGTCCCGGTACGAGGGCGCGGTCGGCAAGGGCGACCTGTTCGGCGACCAGGCCGCGGGCGCCCAGGAGCGCAAGAGCGACATCAAGGGCCCGCTTAACATCCTGCTGGTGGGCATCGACCCGCGCGATCCGGAGACCCCGCCGCTGGCGGACTCGGTCATGGTGCTGCACGTGTCGACCGAGCTGGACCGGGCGTACCTCTTCTCGCTGCCCCGCGACCTGCGGGTCGAGATCCCGAAGTTCAGCAAGGCGGAGTTCCACGGCGGCACCGACAAGCTTAACGCCGCGATGTCGTACGGCAGCCGGGTGCCTGGGCAGAACCCCGACGCCGCCCGCGGCTTCGAGTTGCTGGCCACGACCGTGCAGCAGGTGACCGGGATCGAGCGCTTCGACGGCGGCGCGATCATCAACTTCACCGGCTTCCAGAAGATCGTCGACGCGATGGGCGGCGTCGACATGTACATCGAGCGCGAGGTGCGCTCCGAGCACCGCGAGCCGAGCGGGGTGCACCGCAAGGGCAATCCCTACGGCGATGGCTACATCGGCCCTCAGGCGGTCTACAAGAAGGGCAACCAGCACCTCAACGGCTGGCAGGCGCTGGACTACGTCCGGCAGCGGTACCCGAAGAACGGCGTCCCGGACGCCGACTACGGCCGGCAGCGGCACCAGCAGCAGTTCATCAAGGCGATGGTCAACCAGGCGTTCAGCGCCGACGTGGTGACCAACCCGATCAAGCTGGACAAGGTGATCCGGGCCGCCGGGCAGTCGCTGATCTTCAACGGCCGGGGCAGCAGCGTGATCGACTTCGCGATCGCCCTCAAGTCCACGCGCGCCGACAACGTCGAGCTGATCAAGCTGCCGGGGGAGAACATCGGCACCGGGTCGGCGTACCGGGGGGAGCGGCTGCTGCCCGAGGCCGAGGACTTCTTCACCGCCCTGGAGAAGGAGCAACTGGACGCGTTCCTGCTGGAGCATCCGGACTTCCGCAACAAGACGAAGTAGCGCCCGCTGGCGCGGTCCGGGCGCGGGTGGCGCAGCTTACGCCACCCGCGTTCGGCGTCTGCGGGGGGCGCGACTAGACTTTCGGCAATCCGCCGCCGCAGCAAGGAGACAGCGTGGCAAAGCAGCTTCACGTCGAGCTCGTAGCCGTCGAGGAGAAGGTCTGGTCCGGCGAGGCCGAGATGGTCGTCGCCCGGACGACCGAGGGTGAGTTGGGTGTGCTGCCGGGGCACGCGCCCCTGCTGGGCCAGCTCGCCGAGCCCGGCCAGGTCCGGATCAAGCTGGCCGGCGGCGAGCAGGTCTCGTACGAGGTGGCCGGTGGCTTCCTCTCCGTGAGCAGCGAGGGTGTCACCGTTCTCGCCGAGAGCGCCACCCCGGTCTCCGCCTCGCAGAGCCGCTGAGCCGACCCCTCGATGGAGATCGTGGAGGGGATCGGGATCGGCTTCGCCGCCGTGATCGCCGCTCTGCTGATCCTCTTCGTCCGACGGGCGCTGGTCACCCGCACCGGCGGGATCATCCGGCTCAGCGTCCGGGTCTCCACGATGCTCGACGGCCGGGGCTGGTCGCCCGGTTTCGGCCGGTTCGCGGGCGATGAACTCCGGTGGTACCGGATGTTCTCCTTCGCCCTGCGCCCCAAGCTGGCGCTGTCCCGCAAGACCCTGGTGGTGGAGCGCCGGCGGCTGCCCGAGGGGCAGGAGCGCCTCTCCATGCCCGCCGACTGGGTGATCCTGCGGTGCACCAGTCAGCACGCCCCGGTGGAGATCGCCATGGCCCGGTCCACCGTCACCGGCTTCCTCTCCTGGATCGAGGCCGCCGCACCAGGGGCGGCCTCGCCCCGCCTGGCGTCCCAGGACTGGCCCGCCGCCTAACCCCCCGCCCGCCCTGCCCGCCCCGCCCCCGCCCCCAGTCCTCGGCGATCTTGCACTTAGGGCCCGGGCGTAACGGACAAAGGGCGCGCTTCCGGGGCCGCAACTGCAAGATCGCGGGGGGCCCGAGGGGGGCCCGAGGGGTGCCCCGTGCGGGGTCAGTTGGTGGAAGCGGTCAGTTCGATCTCGTAGCCCTGGATGTTCGTGAGGTAGGCCGCGTAGGTGTCCGGGCCCCCGGCGTGCGGGTGGCGGTCCGGGAAGAGCAGCGTCCAGCCGTGGGCCGGCGCGGCCGCGACCAGCCGGTCCACGGCGGCCGGCGGGCCGGCGTGGAAGGCCAGGTGGTTCAGGCCCGGGGCGAGCCGGTCGTGGTTTCGCCCGGACAGCGCGGGGGACTCCTCCAGCACGAGGTACGTCGGGCCGAGCCGCCAGGACCGGCCCGCCGGCCACTCCTGGAACGGCGTCCAGCCCAGCTCGCCCAGCAGCCAGCCCCAGCCGTGGACCGCGCCGGCCAGGTCGGGCACCCAGACCTCGACGTGGTGCAGGGCCCCGACCGGGGTGCGGTCGGTGTCGACGCTCAGCGCTTACCGCCCGGCACCCACAGCACGTCTCCTGCCGGATTTGCCGCTCTTGACAGGATAAAGAGCAGATCGGAGAGCCGGTTGAGATACTTTGCCGGGAGGATGCTGGTCCGGTCGGGGTCCTGCGCGACCAGCGCCCATGCCGCACGCTCGGCCCGCCGGGCGATCGTCCGTGCCACGTGCAGCAGCGCCGCTCCCGCGGTGCCGCCGGGGAGGATGAAGGAGTCGAGCTTGCTCAGGCGTGCGTTGTACTCGTCGCACCATCCCTCGAGACGGTCCACGTACTCCTCGGTGACCCGCAGCGGCGGGTACTCCGGGTCCGGCTCCACCGGGGTGGACAGGTCGGCGCCGACGTCGAACATGTCGTTCTGGATCGACCCCAGCACCGCCCGCAGCTCGTCGTCGAGCTGCCCCAGCGCGATCGCGACGCCGATCGCGGCGTTGCACTCGTCGACGTCCGCGTACGCGGCGATCCGCGGATCGGTCTTCGGCACCTGCTCGTTGTTGCTCAGCCTGGTCATGCCGGCATCGCCGGCCCTGGTGTAGATGCGCGTGAGGTGGACGGCCATGACGCACAGCCTACGGATACCCGACCTGACCATCCCCGCTCGGCCGACCCCGACCCGGCCGGCCGGGGTCGGCCCCGGCGACGCCGGGGACCCGGCGGTCAACGACGTCGACGTCATCCGGGTCTCCGGAAACGCCCGGCTCGCCGGGACGGTGCACGTCGTCGGGGCGAAGAACTCGGCCCTCAAGCTGATGGCCGCCGCGCTGCTGGTCCCCGGGCGCAGCGTCATCACGAACGTCCCCCGGATCACCGACATCGCCATCATGGGCGAGGTGCTGCGCCGGCTGGGGTGCGGCGTCCGGTTCGACGCGGACGACCCCGTCGACCCGATGGTGGCCCGGGGCGGGGTGGCCCGGTCCCGGTCGGTCACCATCGACGTGCCGGACCGGCCCGGCGCGGAGGCCGACTACGACCTGGTCCGCCGGCTGCGCGCGTCGATCTGCGTGCTCGGCCCGCTGCTGGCCCGCCGGGGGTACGTCCGGGTGGCCCACCCCGGCGGGGACGCCATCGGCTCCCGGGGGCTGGACATGCACATCGCCGGGCTGACCCGGATGGGTGCGGACATCTCCGGCGAGCACGGCTTCGTCATTGCCGCCGCCCCGGACGGCCTGCACGGCGCGGACATCGTGCTCGACTTCCCCAGCGTCGGGGCCACCGAGAATCTGGTGATGGCCGCCGTGCTGGCCCGGGGCACGACGGTGATCGACAACGCGGCCCGGGAACCGGAGATCGTCGACATCTGCTCGATGCTGATCCGGATGGGTGCCCGGATCGAGGGGGAGGGCACCTCCACCCTGCACATCGATGGGGTGCCGGAGCTGCGGCCGGTGCGGCACGCGACCGTCGGCGACCGGATCGTCGCCGGGACCTGGGCGTTCGCCGCCGCGATGACCCGGGGGGACGTCACCGTGACGGGGATCGACCCGGGCTTCCTGGAGGTCGCGCTGGACAAGCTGATCTGCGCCGGCGGCCTGGTGGAGACCCGCGGCGACGCCTTCCGGGTACGGGTCGACGAGCGCCCCCGGGCGGTGGACGTGGTCACCCTGCCCTACCCGGGCTTCGCCACCGACCTGCTGCCGATGGCGATCGGGCTCGCCGCGGTCAGCGACGGCGCGTCCCTGATCACCGAGAACATCTTCGACGGCCGGTTCATGTTCGCCAACGAGATGATGCGGCTCGGCGCGGACATCAAGACCGACGGCCACCACGCCGTGGTCCGCGGCCGGGACCGGCTCTCCGGGGCCCCTGTCCGGGCCACCGACATCCGGGCCGGCGCCGGGCTGATCATCGCCGGGCTCTGCGCCGACGGGGTCACCGAGGTCTCCCACGTGCACCACGTCGACCGCGGCTACCCGGACTTCGTCTCCGACCTGCGGGCGTTGGGCGTGGAGGTCGAGCGCGGCAGCGTGCCGGAAGAGCCGGCGCTGGAGATCTGACCGCAGTACGGCGGACCTGCCGCCGCGCTACCCCTGCCCGCCACCGCACTGCCCGACCACCGCGCTGGCCGGCATTCCGCTGCTCGGGCTTCTCGGTGGTCGGGCTTCCCGATGACCGGCTTAGCCTTCGTTCAGCATCGCCGACTAGGGTGCGGACAGACACTCAATCAGGCGAGGGAGAAGCAGATGGCGGGTCGACTCGCGGTCGTCGGGGCCGGGCTGATGGGCTCGGGCATCGCCCAGGTGGCGGCGCAGGCGGGCTGGCAGGTGACGCTGCGGGACCTGGACGACGCGGCCACCGGGCGTGGGCTGGCCGGCATCCGGAAGTCGCTGGAGAAGTTCGCCGAGAAGGGCAAGATCGAGGCCGTCGAGGTCGAGGCGACACTGGGCCGGATCACCCCGACCACCGACCTGGAGGCGGTCGCCGACGCGGACATCGTCGTCGAGGCGGTGTTCGAGCGGCTGGAGATCAAGCACGAGGTCTTCCGGGCGCTCGACAAGATCTGCAAGGCCGACGCGGTGCTCGCCACCAACACCTCGGCCATCCCGGTCACCCAGATCGCCGCCGTGACCGAGCGCCCGGAGGCGGTCGTCGGCACGCACTTCTTCTCCCCGGTGCCGATGATGAAGCTCTGCGAGCTGGTGCGGGGCTACAAGACCAGCGACGAGACCCTGGCCACCGTGAAGGCGTTCGCCGAGGAGATCGGCAAGACCGTCGTCGTGGTGAACCGGGACATCGCCGGGTTCGTCACCACCCGGCTGATCGCCGCCCTGGTCGTCGAGGCGGTCAAGCTGGTCGAGTCCGGCGTGGTGTCGGCCGAGGACCTGGACACGGCCTGCAAGCTCGGCTTCGGCCACGCGATGGGCCCGCTGGCCACCACCGACCTGACCGGCGTGGACGTGCTGCTGCACGCCTCGAAGAACATCTACACCGACACCGCCGACGAGAAGTTCTTCCCGCCGGAGCTGCTCCAGCGCATGGTCACCGCCGGCGACCTGGGCCGCAAGACCGGCAAGGGCTTCTACACGTACTGACGCCGCACCGACCCCTGACCCGTTCCCGCTCGGGGCCGGGTCAGGGGCGCGGCGGCGTGAGGGCGTCGGCCAGGAACGAGAAGGCCGCCGGGACGACCGTGCCCCAGTAGACGAAGTTGTGCCGGCCGTCGGCGTACTCGGCGCGGGCCGGGGGTTCGGGCAGGGCGCGGGCCAGCGCCCGCACGTCGCGCAGCAGGCCGTCCTGCCGGCCGCACCAGAGCCCGACCGGCGTGCCGCGCAGCCGCGCCACGTCGGTGAAGACCGCGTCCCCGGGGCCTACGGCGGGGGAGAACGCGGCCACCGCCCGCAGCCAGCCGGGGAAGGTCTCGGCGAGCAGCAGCGATCCGAAGCCGCCCATCGACCAGCCCCACGCGGCCACCCGGCTGGTGTCGAAGCCGCGCTCGCCGCACCAGGCCGGCAACTCCTCGCGCACCATCCGCTGCGGGTCGTCAGCTCCGGAGCGCCGCCAGGAGAGCCGGCCGCCGGTCGCCCCGGCGAGCACGAACGGCGGAGCGCCCCGGCGCACCGCGTCGGTGAGGAACCGGGCGAGCCCGAAGCGCGCGTAGTCGCGCGGGGTGGACGAAGCGCCGTGCAGCACCAGGCAGACCGGCAGCCCTCGCCCGTCGCCGTGCCCGGCCGGCACGGCTGTCCAGAAGTCGACGGCACGACCCCGGGCCGCCGACTGCCGCCGGATCAGCCGCTCGTCGCCGGCCGGGGCGTCGGGCAGCGCCGGTGCCGGCCCCGGTCGCGGGCGGGTCAGCTTCCGCGCCGTCGCGCCGCCGGCCACGGCCAGCGCCGCCGTGGCTGCCCCGGCCAGGAGCAGCCGTCGCCGCGTCGGTCCCGCCACCACCGGCCCAGTCTGCCAGCCCCGGCCTCGGCCCGCCGCCCCCGCCGGACACAGAATCACCCCGCGTACGTGGGAACCAGTCTGCGAGGCTCCGACGGCTGCGGGGGACCTCAGCCGTCGCGCTTGGTGGTCCAGCGGAAGGTGGTGAGGCAGAGCACGAGGCCGATCACGCACCACAGGGCGAGGACGATGGCGACCCGGCCCAGCTCGAAGGACCCGGCCGGCTCCTGGGCGCCGAAGCTCTCCGGCAGGAAGACCGCCCGCAGCCCCTGGCACATCCACTTCAGCGGGAAGAGGGCCGCCACCTGCTGCATCCAGCTCGGCAGGTTGGTGAAGACGAAGAAGACCCCGGAGGTGAACTGGAGCACCAGGGCGATGGGGGTGACCACGGCGGAGCCGCTGCGCGCGGTGCGGGCCAGCGAGGAGATCGCGATGCCGCACAGGGTGCACGCGGTGACCCCGAGGAGGGAGACCCAGCCGAAGGTGAACCACTTGCCGGCCGTGCCGGGCAGATCCAGGTCGAACACGGCGACCGAGACGGCGAGCAGCAGGGCGGTCTCGGCGACGCTGATCGCCACCACCATGAGCACCTTGCCGGCGAACCACACCCACTTCGGCATCGGGGTGCCCCGGTAGCGCTTGAGCACCCCCCGGTCCCGCTCGATCGGGATCCAGATGCCGAGGTTCTGGAAACTCCCCGTCATCAGGCCGGTGGCGATCATGCCGGTGATGAAGTACTGCGTGTAGCTGACGCCCGGGGCGATCTCGTCGCTGAAGATGGCCGCGAAGATCAGGATCATGATGATCGGGAAGCCCATCGTGAACACGACGGATTCCCGGCTGCGCATGAACTGGGTGATCTCCAGCCGGCCCTGGCGCAGGGCGAGCGCGCCCGCCCCGAGCCGGCGGGCCGGTGCGGCGGGGTCGACCGGGGCCGCCGGCCTGGTGGTGGTGGTCATCAGTGTCCGATCATCTTCAGGTAGACGTCTTCCAGGGTCGGCCGGGTCACCGTCAGCCCGGGGACCTCGCCGCCGAAGCGCGCGGCCAGCTCCGCCACCAGGCGCGTCGGCGTCGCGCTCTCCGCGGTCTCCACGGCCCCTTCGGGGGTACGCCAGGAGACCGTCGCCAGGGACTCCTGCCGGTTGCCGAGGCGGTTCGGCGGGGCCACCTCGACCAGCCGGCCGGCGGCGATCACCCCGACCCGGTCGGCCAGCGCCTCGGCCTCGTCCAGATAGTGGGTGGTGAGCACGATGGTGGTGCCGGCGGCGGTCAGGTCCCGGATCAGCTCCCAGAACTCGCGCCGGGCCTCCGGGTCGAAGCCGGTGGTCGGCTCGTCCAGGAACAGCAGCTCGGGGCGGCCGATGATGCCGAGCGCGACGTCGAGGCGGCGCTTCTGCCCGCCCGAGAGGGTGTGCGTGCGGGCCTTCGCCTTGGCACCCAGGCCGACCCGCTCGATGACCTTCGCCGGGTCGTCGGCGTCGGGGTAGAAGCCGGAGAAGTGCGAGACCAACTCGGCGACGGTCAGTTCGTCGAACTCGCCGGTTCCCTGGAGCACGATGCCCACCCGGGACCGCCAGTGCGGCCCGGGGCGGGCGGGGTCGCTGCCCAGCACGGAGACCTCGCCGGCGTCGCGCTGCCGGTAGCCCTCCAGGATCTCCACCGTGGTGGTCTTGCCCGCGCCGTTCGGCCCCAGCAGGGCGAACACCTCGCCGCGGTGGACCGCGAGATCCACGCCCGCCACCGCGACGTTGTCGCCGTACGCCTTGCGCAGCCCCCGGACGGAGATTGCGAGCTCGTCATCCATGCCGTCAAGTGTGCGTCGTGCGGGCCGGTCAGCGGCGCCCGGGGTGCCGGCCGTCCCGCACGTTCCGGTGCTGTTCAGTCCGCCGCGTCCCATAGACCTGTGCGGTTTTTCACCAACCCAGGTGACTTAACGGTAACTTAGACTCCCGCCATGGACGAGAAGGCTCCCCCCGGCCGGCTTCCCGAGCGCGAGCGTCCGTGGGTGATGCGCACCTACGCCGGGCACTCCTCGGCCACCGCGAGCAACGCGCTCTTCCGCCGCAACCTGGCGAAGGGGCAGACCGGCCTGTCGATCGCCTTCGACCTGCCCACCCAGACCGGGTACGACCCGGACCACGAGCTGGCCGCCGGCGAGGTCGGCCGGGTCGGCGTGCCGGTGGCCCACCTCGGCGACATGCGGGCCCTCTTCGACGGCATCCCGCTCGCCGAGATGAACACGTCCATGACCATCAACGCGCCGGCGATGTGGCTGCTCGCCCTCTACGGCGCCGTCGGTGCGGAGCAGGGTGCCGAACTGGCCCGCTGCGCCGGGACCACGCAGAACGACATCATCAAGGAGTACCTGTCCCGGGGGACGTACATCTTCCCGCCGGCCGCGTCGCTGCGGCTGACCGCCGACGTCATCGCGTACACGCTGCGGGAGATGCCCCGGTGGAACCCGGTGAACATCTGCTCGTACCACCTCCAGGAGGCCGGCGCGACGCCGGTGCAGGAGGTCGGCTTCGCCCTGGCCACCGCCGTCGCCGTGCTCGACGCGGTGCGCGACGCCGGCCAGGTGCCGGCCGAGCGGATGGGCGACGTGGTCGCCCGGATCTCGTTCTTCGTCAACTCCGGGGTGCGCTTCGTCGAGGAGATCGCCAAGATGCGCGCGTTCGGCGCGCTCTGGGACGAGATCACCCACGAGCGGTACGGCGTCACCGACCCGAAGCAGCGCCGGTTCCGGTACGGCGTGCAGGTCAACTCGCTCGGCCTGACCGAGGCCCAGCCGGAGAACAACATCCAGCGGATCGTGCTGGAGATGCTCGGCGTCACCCTGTCCCGGGACGCCCGCGCCCGCGCGGTGCAGCTCCCGGCCTGGAACGAGGCGCTCGGCCTGCCCCGGCCGTGGGACCAGCAGTGGTCGCTGCGCATGCAGCAGGTCCTCGCGTACGAGTCGGACCTGCTCGAATACCCGGACCTGTTCGCCGGCTCGCACGTGATGACCGCGCTGGTCGACGGGATCGTCACCGGGGCCCGGGCCGAGCTGGACACGGTGCTGGAGATGGGCGGCGTGGTGGCGGCCGTCGAGACCGGGTACCTCAAGAGCGCGCTGGTCGGCTCGCTGGCCGAACGCCGCCGCCGGCTGGAGGTCGGCACCGACGTGGTGGTCGGCGTCAACCGGTTCACCGAGACCGAGTCGTCGCCGCTGACCGCGTCCGGTGCCGAGGCGATCGAGCAGGTCGACCCGGCGGTCGAGGCGGCGGCCGTGGCCTCCGTACGCGAGTGGCGGTCCGGCCGGGACGGCGCGGCGGTCGACGCGGCGCTCGACCGGCTGCGCGCGGACGCCGTGACCACCGCGAACCTGATGCCGGCGACCCTGGCGTGCGTGCGGGCCGGGGTGACCACCGGCGAGTGGGCCGGCGCGCTGCGCCAGGTCTTCGGCGAGTACCGGGCGCCGACGGGGCTGGCCGGCGCGCCGACCGGGGTGAGCGGCGACAGCGGCCTGGCCGCCGTCCGGGAGCGGGTTGCCACCACCGCCCGCGAGCTGGGCGCTGGCCGGCTGCGGCTGCTGGTCGGCAAGCCCGGCCTGGACGGGCACTCCAACGGCGCCGAGCAGATCGCGGTACGTGCCCGCGACGCCGGCTTCGAGGTGATCTACCAGGGCATCCGGCTGACCGCCGGGCAGATCGTCGCCGCCGCCGTGGAGGAGGACGTCGACCTGGTCGGCCTGTCCGTGCTCTCCGGCTCGCACCTGGACGCCGTGCCGGCGGTGCTGAACGGCCTACGGGCCGCCGGCCGGGGCGACCTGCCGGTCGTGGTCGGCGGCATCATCCCGCCCGGCGACGCCGAGGCGCTTCGCGCCGCCGGGGTGGCCCGGGTGTTCACGCCGAAGGACTTCGCGCTCACCGGCATCATCGACGACCTCGTCACCGTCGTCCGCGCCGCCAACGGCCTGTGAGAAGGGTCCTCGGTACGTGTGTCAGCGGACGTCGTACGTCATGCAGTCGGCCATGTCGTTGTCGGGGCCGACCCGGATCGCCGGAGCGTGGCACTCCAGCTGGGAGTTGTGCCGGCAGTCCGACCGCTGACACGCGCCCACCTGGGCGATCAGCGTCTCGATGCCACCGCGGACCGGCATCTCGACGAAGGTGTGGCAGTGGGCGTGGTCCGCGCTGCCGATCGTGATGGCGAACGCGTGGCAGTCGCCGGTGTTGTTGTAGGCGCAGGCCGCGACCACGCATTCCTGGACGCGGGGCATCTCCATCGCCGTAGTCATGACGACCTCCTCTGGTTCTTGTCGACTCCTCTCCGACATTAGGCTTTTGTCACATTTGATGTTGATGATTGGTCAGCCCGGACCCTGCCGTGGTCAACCGGCGGGGCGGGGCGGCGTCGCCGCCAGCACCTCGGAGAGCGGAGCCGGGGTGAGACCCCGGTCGGCCAGCCCGGCCAGGATGCGCGGCAGCGCCTCGTCCGTCATCGGGGCGTTCGCCTCGGTGACGTGCAGGACCACGACGGAGCCGGGGCGTACCCGGGACAGCACCGCGTCGACGATCGGCCGCCAGGACCGCGCGAACGGGTCGCCGCTGACCACGTCACCGTCCACCACCGTGACGCCCAACGGTGCCAGCTCGGTCAGGGCCGTGCGATCGTGGCAGAGCCCGGGGAAGCGGAAGTACCGGGTCTGCCGCCCGCCGTACGGGGCGATCACGTCGAAGGTCCGGGCCACGTCGGCCGCCATCCGCTGCCGGGGGATCGTCGGCAGTTGGTAGCAGTCCGCGGTGAAGGCGAGATGGCCGTACGTGTGGTTGGCCAGCTCGAAGCGCGGGTTGGCGGCCAGGCGACGGGTGACGTCGGGGTACTCCTCGACCCACTTGCCGGTCAGGAAGAAGGTGGCCGGCACCCCTTCCCGCTCCAGCAGGTCGATGATCGCCAGGTTCGCGTACGACCGGACCGCGCCGCTGCGTAGTTGGTGCCGCATCGCGTCGGTCATGTCCGCGTCGAAGGTGAGCGCCACCTTGTCGCCGGTGCGCGGTCCGTGGTCCACCACCGGCGGCCGTCGTCCGACCCGGCTCGCACCCGGCACCGTCGCCCCCGGGTCTGGTCGGCCGCTCGGCACGGGTGACGGTGCCGGTTGTCCGGTCGGCTCCGCCGACCCCCCTGCCGGGGCGGTACGTGGACTGCCGGAGGTGGCTGCCGCCCCCGAGGGCGCTGGTGCCCCGAAGATGGCGGCGTGACCCGTTTCGCGTAACGGGGTAGGTGCGGCCAGCAGGGCGGCAACGCCGGTCAGGGCAGCGAGCGTCGCCACCAGGGGAACGCGGGATTTCTTCACGGACACTGCCAGATGATCCCAACGAACACCCTGACCCGCTGACCCGCGGTGGTCGAGAGGTTTGTGTCAGGGGCGCCCCGAACCGGACACAACCTCTTTGATCATCCCGCCCGAAGCCCATTCACCTTCCGGGAATCCCGTTCCGCTCCTTGCGGATGACCCGAGATCCTGGCGGAGGCGGTCCGCCGGTAGCCGGCCCGGCCCAGCCAGGGTCCCGGTCTGGCCGGTCCTCGGCCATGTCCCCTCTCCCGCACATGCCCCGGGAGGTCGCCGCCACGCCGCCCCGTACACCGGGCGGTCGGGCGGCGGCCTGACGAATGCCCCCACCCGGGCGGGGACCTGCCATTCGGTCCCTATGGAGCTGCCCCGTTTGTGCTCCCGCTCCATCGACAGCACAAACGGGGCAGCTCCATAGGGACCAACGCAGCGCAGTGCCGACCCGGCAAGGGCCGAGGCTGACCAGGAAAGGCCGACCCGGCAAGGGCCGAGGCTGACCAGGAAAGGCCGACCCGGCAGGGGCCGATGGTGTCGGGAGCGCGCGCATCCCGTGGGGCCTGCCAAGCCGGAGACCCGCACGACTTTGCCGGGGACCTGGGCTGGGCCGGGGCGGGGCGGGGTGGGGTGTTTGGGGGTTTTGGGGGGTTTGGGGGTGTGGCCGGGGGCATCCGGTCGGCGGAACATCGGGCGGGACGGGGTCGTTACACATGGCAGACGATCGAGTAGCGCACGCCGCTGCTGAGCTGCCCGAACCCCCGTGACCCCGTCGGGGAATGCGGGCCGGCCGCCGGTCGTTACACATGGTCCCGCCGCCACCAGCACCCCCCGGTGCGGTGAGCGATGACTTCCCCCCTTGATCTGTTGGGCGCCTCGACGTGGTGCTCACACCCCCGCCCCTCCCCCGGGGCGGCGTGTGTGTCGACCCCCGATTGGAGACACCCCCATGAACACGATCATGCGTAAGAGCGTTCTCGGAATCGCCGGTCTCGCCTTCGCCGGCGGCGTGTTCGCCGGCCCCGCCACCGCCCACGCCACCCCCACCACCGAGTCCACCCCCACCGCCGTCGTCGCCGTGCAGGCCGAAAAGCCGGTTGTCGACAAGGCCAAACTGATCCCGCACGGCGTGCAGGGCGACCAGTCCCGCATCGACCTCAACGCCGAGCAGACCGCCAACGTCAAGGCGATCATCGCCGCCACGAAGAAGGCCGACATGGACGAGCGAGCCGCCGTCATCTCCATCGGCACGGCGCTGCAGGAGTCGAAGCTGGAGAACCTGGGCCACCTCGGCGACCGCAACGACCACGACTCGCAGGGCCTGTTCCAACAGCGCCCCACCTCCGGCTGGGGCACGGTGGAGCAGATCACCGACCCCGAGTACTCCACCCTCGCGTTCCTCAAGGGCCTCAAGCAGGTCGACGGATGGCAGGACATGCCGCTGACCAAGGCCGCCCAGACCGTCCAGGTGTCCGCCTACCCCGACCACTACGCCCAGTGGGAACAGCAGGCCGCCGACCTCGTCGCCGAGCACTGGAACAGCTGACCCCACCGAACAGCCAACCGGCCGGGCCCCCGACAAGGGGACCCGGCCAGTGGCGTCTGCGGGAACGAAGTCCAGGGCTCGTGAGGTGGGTGGGTGATCAGACGCGGAAGCCGGCGGCGCGGGCGGCCTGGCGCTCGCGGCGGCGGCCCTTGCGGCGGCGAAGGAACCAGAAGAGGAAGAGGACGAAGCCGACCAGGAAGGCCAGCACCAGCACCGGCAGGATGATCGCGACCAGGGACATCACGATGCTGGTGGCGTCCTCGGCGGTGCTCGCGACCGGGGCGCCCACACCGGCGGTGGTCGCGTTGATCACCGGGCGGGCGGCGGACTTGAGCAGGTGTACGCCGAGGGCGATGAGCACGCCGGTCACCACCGGCACCCACTGGCTGGACGAGAAGAAATGGCCGGGGTCGCTGACCGTGACCGTCTCGGAGCTGGAACCGGCACCGAAGGCCAGCCCGCCCGCGGTCGGCCGCACCACTGTCTGGACGACGTCGTTGACGTGGTCGACGACCGGCACCTTGTCGGCGACGACCTCGACGGTGAGCAGCACCGCGAGGATCACCATGACCCAGCCGTTGCCGAGCCACTGCCAGCCGCTGGGAAGGTCGATCAGGTCGGTGTAGCGGGCCAGCAATCCCATGGTGAGCAGGGGTATGTAGGCGTTCAGGCCCGCCGATGCGGCGAGCCCGGTACCAGTGAGCACTTCGAACACCGTCTCAGCATGGCACCGCCACGCCAGTGCCGCTCGACGGCGGAGGTTGGGGTCTCCGCTACCCTCGTCGGGTGCGGCTGGTGATTGCGAAATGCTCGGTGGACTATGTCGGACGGCTCTCGGCTCACCTGCCGCTGGCCACTCGCTTGTTGATGGTGAAGGCGGACGGGTCGGTGTCGATCCATGCCGACGACCGGGCGTACAAGCCGTTGAACTGGATGAGCCCGCCCTGTCGGCTGGAGGAGGCCCCCGGCGTGTGGCGGGTGGTGAACAAGGCCGGCGAGGAGCTGCGGATCACCCTGGAGGAGATCTTCCAGGACACCTCGTACGAGCTGGGCGTCGACCCGGGCCTGCGCAAGGACGGCGTCGAGGCGCACCTGCAGGAACTGCTGGCGGCCAACCCGACCGCCCTGGGCGAGGGGTTCACCCTGGTCCGCCGGGAGTACATGACGGCGATCGGGCCGGTGGACCTGCTCTGCCGGGACGCGGCGCAGGGCGCGGTCGCCGTCGAGGTGAAGCGGCGCGGCGAGATCGACGGGGTGGAGCAGCTCACCCGCTATCTCGAGCTGATGAACCGCGATCCGCTGCTCGCCCCGGTCAGCGGCGTCTTCGTCGCCCAGGAGATCAAGCCGCAGGCCCGGGTGCTGGCGACGGACCGGGGCATCCGCTGCGTGGTGGTCAACTACGACAAGCTGCGCGGTATCGAGCGTGACGAGTTGACCCTGTTCTGATCGCCCCCCGACCGGCCGCCGGCCCGCCCCGGTCAGCCGCCGAGCGCGCGGCTGGCGCGGCGGGTCAGCGGCGCGAGCCGGTCAGTGGCCGGGCGGGTCAGCGGCGGCGACCGTACATCAGCTTGGTGACCTTGATCAGGCGGGCGACGTCGGCCGGGGTGCGCTCGAAGGTCATCGCCGGCAGCAGCGACCGGGCCCGGCGGCGGGTGACCGCCTTGGCCCGGCCGAACTCGCGCAGCCCGTCCTCGCCGTGGATCCGGCCGAAGCCGGAGTCGCCGACCCCGCCGAACGGCAGGGTGGACATCCCGGCGAAGGTCAGGGTGGAGTTCACCGCGGCCATCCCGGAGCGCAGCCGCCGGGCGATGGCCACCGCCCGCCGCCGGCCGAAGACCGAACCCCCCAGGCCGTACGGGAGGGCGTTGGCGCGGGCTACCGCCTCGTCGGCGTCGCGGACCCGGTTGATGGTCAGCGTCGGGCCGAAGGTCTCCTCGCGGACGGCGGCGGAGTCCTCCGGCACCTGCACCAGCACGGTCGGGTGCACGTACGGCGGCCGTACCGCGTCCGCGCCGCCGAGCACGGCCTGACCGCCCCGGGCCAGCGCGTCGTCGATGTGCCGGCGGATCACGTCGAGCTGGGCGGGCATGGTGATCGGGCCGATGTCGGCCCCCTCGGCGCCGACGGTCAGCCGGCCGGCCCTCTCCACCACCTTGCTGACGAAGGCGTCGAAGACGGGCTCCACCGCGTACACCCGCTCGATGCCGATGCAGGTCTGGCCGGCGTTGGTGAGCGCGCCCCAGACGCACGCCTCGGCTGCGGCGTCCAGGTCGGCGTCGCTGTCGACGATCATGGCGTCCTTGCCGCCGGCCTCCAGCAGCACCGGGGTCAGCGACTCGGCGCAGGCCGCCATCACCTTCCTGGCGGTGGCCGTCGAGCCGGTGAAGGCCAGCTTGTCGACCCCGGAACGGCACAGCGCCGCCCCGACGTCGCCGAGGCCGTGCACCACGGTGAACACCGGATGCTCCGGCACCACCTCGGCGAAGGCGTCGGCCAGCCACTGGCCGACGGCCGGGGTGTATTCGCTGGGCTTGAGGACGACGGCGTTGCCGGCGGCGAGCGCGTACGCCGTGGAGCCGATCGGCGTGAAGACCGGGTAGTTCCACGGGCCGATCACCCCGACCACCCCGTACGGCACGTATTCCAGGTGGGCGGAGAACTCGGCGAGGATGAGCCGGGAGCGCATCCGGCGCGGCCCGAGCACCCGGCCGGCGTTGCGGGCGGCCCAGTCGATGTGTTCGATCGCGGTGAGCACCTCGACGATGGCGTCGGGGACGGGCTTGCCGCCCTCGGCGTGCACCAGCTCGGACAGCTCCTCGATCCGCCGGGCCAGCACGCCGCGCCAGCGCAGCAGCCGCTCCCGGCGGCCGGTGAAGCCGAGCCCGGCCCACCAGGCCGCAGCCTCCCGGGCCCGGTCCACCGCCGCCGCGACGTCGGCCGCTGCCGCGACCGGCAGCCGACCCACCTCCGCGCCGGTGGCGGGGCTGGTCGACACCAGCCGACCGTCCTCGATGACCGGGGCACCCGGGACACGCACAGCCGTCATGGCGGAAGTCTAGACCCGGAAGCTACCCGCTGGTAGGTCCCCGGTGGCCCGGAGAACCAGGTGCTGAAGAGCCAGGTGCCGGAGAACCGGGGTGCTGGAGAGCCAGGTGCCGAAGAGCCGGGTGCCGGCAGCCCGGGAGGCCGGCGTCGCGCCACCCGGAAGCCACCCCCCGGACGGCCCGAGGGCCGGTGGCGTCGACGGCGCCGAAACCCGACTGGCGGGACGGGCCGGATGGCTCTGGCGGGAGCCGAACCGGCTAACCGGAGATGACCGCGTGGGGTCGCGGAGGTGACCGGCCGGTGGTGGGGACGGCTACCACGTGATGGCACGCTGACGCCGGGACACCGGTGGCTGGAGGCTGACCGTCCATGGAGGATCTTCCGGAACTGATGCCGCTGCTGACCGTGGCGGGCGGGCCGATGCGTGGGGCGAGCTTCCGGCTCCGCACGGAGCCGCAGGTGATCGGCCGCGCGTCGACGGTGGACATCGCCGTCGACGATCCGCACCTGAGCCGTCGGCACGCCAGCGTGCGGTTGACCGTCGGCGGGGTCACGTTGGTGGACCTGGGATCCACCAACGGCACCTGGCTCAACGACCGGCGGATCGACGGGCCGGAGCAGCTCTCCGACGGGGACGTGATCCGGCTGGGCCGTACCGAGCTGCGCTTCTTCGACCCGGGTCTGGCCCGGACCGACCCCGTCGGGCTGCGGCTGAGCCCGGTTGCCCGGAACCGTGACCGCCGCCCCACCCTCCCGCTGCCGCTCGCCGCCCCGCCCGCCGCCCGCACCTGAGGCCGCCGACCTCGACAGCGCCGACCGCGCCCACCTCGTGAAATACCCCACCGTGGCTCGACAACTGAACGTCACATGGCAGACTCGCGCGCATAACCCTAGTGACCGTTCAGCGGTCTCGTGGAGCACTGGGAGGCCGGTCGTGGCGCGCGAGTTCACCAGCGTGGGTGTCGTGGGGCTGGGCACCATGGGCGCGGGGATCGTCGAGGTCTTCGCGCGCAACGGCATCGACGTGGTCGCGGTCGAGATCTCCGCCGGCGCCCTGGAGCGCGGCCGGGCCAACCTCACCGGATCGACCGACCGGGCGGTCGCCCGGGGCAAGCTCGCCGAGGCCGACCGGGACGCCCTGCTCTCCCGGGTGGACTTCCAGGTCGGCCTGGACGCGCTGCACTCGGTGGACCTGGTGATCGAGGCGGTCCCCGAGCACCTCGACCTCAAGCAGCGGCTCTTCGCCGAGCTGGACCGGATCTGCCGGCCCGAGACGATCCTGGCCACCAACACCTCCTCGCTGTCGGTCACCGAGATCTCGGTCGCCACCGGGCGGCCCAACCAGGTCATCGGCATCCACTTCTTCAACCCCGCCCCGGTCATGAAGCTGGTCGAGGTGGTCCGCACGGTGGTCACCTCCGCCGAGGTGGTCGCCGACGTGGAGGCCCTCTGCGCCCGGCTCGGCAAGGTCGACGTCACCATCAACGACCGGGCCGGCTTCATCGCCAACGCGCTGCTGTTCGGCTACCTCAACCACGCCGTGGCGATGTACGAGTCGCACTACGCCACCCGCGAGGACATCGACGCCGCCATGAAGCTCGGCTGCGGCCTGCCGATGGGCCCCCTCGCCCTGATGGACCTGATCGGCCTCGACACCGCCTACGAGATCCTGGACACCATGTACCGGCGGGGCGGGCGGGACCGCCGGCACGCGCCGGTGCCGCTGCTCAAGCAGATGGTCACCGCGGGGCTGCTCGGCCGGAAGTCCGGCCGGGGCTTCTACACCTACGAGCGGCCGGGCTCGCCGAAGGTCGTACCGGACGAGCGGACGCCGACGGCGGCGGGGCCGGCGCTGGCCGACGGCGCGCGGGCCATCGCGAAGGTCGGGGTGGTCGGCTCCGGGACGATGGCCACCGGGATCATCGAGGTCTTCGCGAAGGCCGGCTACGAGGTCGTCTCGGTGACCCGGGGCGCGGAGAAGTCCGCGAAGGTCTGCGAGGCGGTCAAGACCTCGCTGAACAAGGGCGTGGTGCGGGGCAAGCTCAGCGAGCCCGACCGGGACGCCGCCCTCGGCCGGGTCACCTGGTCGGCGACCCTGGACCACCTCGCCGACGTCGACCTCGTCGTCGAGGCCGTGATCGAGGAACTGAGCGTCAAGAAGGCCCTGTTCGCCAGCCTCGACGAGATCTGCAAGCCGGGTGTCGTGCTCGCCACGACCACCTCCTCGCTGCCGGTGATCGACGTCGCGATGGCCACCCACCGGCCGGCCGACGTGGTGGGGCTGCACTTCTTCAACCCGGCGCCGGTCATGCCGCTGGTGGAGATCGTGCGGACCATCCGCACCTCCGAGGAGACCACCGTCACGGCCCGCGCGGTCTGTGCGGCGCTGGGCAAGACCGGCGTGGTCTGCGCCGACCGGTCCGGCTTCGTCGTCAACGCGCTGCTCTTCCCGTACCTGAACGACGCCGTGCGGATGCTGGAGGCCAGCTACTCCACCGCCGACGACATCGACCACGCGATGAAGCTCGGCTGCGGCTACCCGATGGGCCCGTTCGAGCTGCTCGACGTGGTCGGCCTCGACGTCTCGCTGGCCATCCAGCGCGAGCTGTACCTGGAACTGCGCGAGCCCGGCTTCGCCCCGGCCCCGCTGCTGGAGCACCTGGTCACCGCCGGCTACCTGGGCCGCAAGACCGGGCGCGGGTTCCGCGACCACACCCGCCGCTGAGCGGGTAAACGCCGGGAGCCGCCGGCCGCGTCTTCAGGGATGTGACCTTCGAGGAGTACGTCGCCACCCGCGGCCCGGCGCTGCTTCGGCTGGCCCGGTTACTTACCGGGGACGAGCACCGGGCCGAGGACCTGACCCAGGACGTGCTGGCGCGCGCGTACGTGCACTGGCGGCGGATCGTCCGCGCCGACCGGCCCGACGTGTACGTGCGCCGGATGCTCGTCAACGCCAACCACTCGTGGTGGCGGCGCCGGTCCAGCCGGGAACTCGCCACGTCGACCTTCGCCGAGCAGCCCCAGCGGGGTGACCTGGGTGGGGAGTCGGCCGACCGGGACGAGATGTGGCGGCTGATCGCCGCGCTCCCGAACCGGCAACGGGCCGTGCTGGTGCTGCGCTACTACGAGGATCTCGACGACGCCACGATCGCGCAGATCCTGGGCTGCTCGCCGGTCACCGTCCGCACCCACGCGATGCGGGCGCTCATCCATCTTCGGGAGCGCTGCGGCGTCCCGACGACGAACGGGAGCCGGCCGTGACCGACCTCGACCAACGGATCACCAGCGCCCTGCGGGAGCGTGCCGAGAGCAATGTGGACACCGATCGGCTGACGGCCGGCGCGGTGACCCGGGGACGCAGTCGGGTCCGTCGTCGCCGGGCCGTCGCCGGCACGGCGCTCGGTGTAGCGGCCCTGCTCGGCGTCGGTGTCGCCACCGGCCCGATCGGCCTGCCCTTCCCGGGCCAGCCGGCCACCTCGACCGCCTCCGCCGGGGGGGCCGTGGCACCGCCCCCGGCTGACGGTGTGCCGGGCGCGGCGGCCCGGCCCGACCAGATCGGCGCCGACCCGGCCGTGCTGCACTTCGGCGTCGCCCCGGACGGCCCCCGGTACCTGTCCTGGGCGGTCCAGGACGGGGTGGAGAGAGTTCGGGTCGGCGTTGGCGGTGACCGGACGGTGACGGTGGAAATCGCTGGGTCCGCCGGACGGCTGCTGGCGACGTCCGTCGACGGACTGCCGATGGCGACGTCCGTCGACGGACTGCCGATGGTGGTGGCGGCGCCGGAGAGGCCTGGGGCCTTCGCCGGGGCGGTCACCCACGAGACCGTCTCCGGCAAATCGATCTGGCTCCGGCACTGGCAGCCGGCCCCCGGGGTGTACGCCCGGGCCAGCGTGACCGCCGAGAACCACCAGGACCTCCTCGACGTGGCCCCCGCGCTGCGGCTGGACCGGGCCTACCGATGCGCCGCTCCGGTACAACTGACCGCCCTGCCTGAGGGTGCCCGGGTCGTCGGCTGCGAGGTGACGTTGGCGAACTTCCCGGCCACGTTCTCGGCGTCTCTGGTGCTCGCCCGAGGGCAAGCGGACCGGATGCGTGTCGAACTGGGCTACGACAACGACAGCGCCGGCACTCGCGCAAAGGGCAACCGGACGATCGGGGACCGGCCCGCCTACCTGTCCCCCCAGGGGGATCAGCTGGAGCTGCTCGGGTTGCCCAAGGCGCACCTCGTTGCCTCGTTCGGCGGGTCGTACCGGGGGTTCACGGAGGCCGACGCGACGAAGGTGCTCGGCGGGGCTCGAGTCGCCGAGGACCTCACCCGGCCCGAGACCTGGTGATCACGCCGGGCCGCCCCGGGAGGGGGCGGCCCGGCGGTCGGCTCGTACGCTTGGTGACCGTGAGCCCTCGTCGCAACCGCCCCCGCCGGGACGAGCACGTCCAACTGAACGCCGACCAGGCCCGACACGGCGTGCCCACCGTGCAGCAGTGGCGCGACGGCGACTGGCAGGTGCGCGGAATCAGCGGCGGGGCGTCGGCCAAGACGTACCGCTGCCCGGGTTGCGACCAGGAGATCCGCCCGGGGGTGGCGCACCTGGTGGCCTGGCCGGCGGACGACCGGGGCGACCTGACCGACCGCAGGCACTGGCACAGCGGCTGCTGGCGGGCGCGCGACCGGCGCGGCCCGGGGGTCCAGCGTGGCCGGGGCGCCCCCCGGTACGGCTGAGCGATCTGGATCACCCCGTTTCCGCCCCGCCGGGCGCAGACGGCGGTGGCGCGGGAGACTGGGACGGTGAGCACACCGATCCGCGCGTCGTCGATCCTGCCCGGGCACCGCGAGGACATCGAGCTGCACACCGCAGACGGTCTGCGGCTCGTCGGCGAGCTGGCCCGGCCGGTGGACCGGGAGCCGGTCGGCACGCTGGTCTGCCTGCACCCGCTACCCACCCACGGCGGGATGATGGACAGCCACGTGTTCCGCAAGGCGGCCTGGCGGCTGCCGGCGCTGGCCGACCTCGCCGTGCTCCGGTTCAACACCCGGGGGACCAGCAGCCTGCGCGGCACCAGCGAGGGCGCGTTCGACAACGCGGCCGGCGAGCGCTTCGACGTGGCCGCCGCCATCGAGTACGCCGAGTTCGCCGAGCTGCCGAACATCTGGCTGGTCGGCTGGTCGTTCGGCACCGACCTGGCGCTGAAGTACGGCTGCGACCCGGCGGTGGCCGGGGCGATCCTGCTCTCCCCGCCGCTGCGCTTCTCGGCCCCCGACGACCTCACCCACTGGGCCGAGAGCGGCAAGCCGCTGACCGCCCTGGTGCCCGAGTTCGACGACTACCTGCGCCCCGACGAGGCCCGCGAGCGCTTCGCGGCGGTGCCGCAGGCCGAGCTGGTCGGGGTGCCCGGCGCGAAGCACCTGTGGGTCGGCGACGCCGAGACCGTGCTCGACGAGATCGTCCGCCGGGTCAACCCGGCCGCCCCGCTGCCCCTGCCGCGCACCTGGGACGGCCCGATCCAGACCGGCGACGTCAGCGCGTACGCCGACCGGACGGTCGCGTCCTTCGCCGACACCCCGGTCCCCGGCCCGCGCGCGGACTGACCCGGCCGCGCCGGAGCCGGCCGACCTGCCGACGCCCCGGGGCTCCCGGTGTTCGGGGCGTCCGTCAGCGGGCGTCCTGGCGGGGGAGGACCACCTCGCGCAGGATCAACTGGAGGGCGGCCACCAGCGGGATCGCGACCAGCGCGCCGACCACGCCCAGCAGGGACACCCCGAGCAGCGCCCCGAGCAGGGCGGCGACCTCGTTGACCTCCACCGATCGGCGCATGATCTTCGGGTAGATCAGGTAGTTCTCCACCTGCTGGTACAGCACGAAGAACACGACGCAGGCGATCCCGACGGGCAGGCTGGTGGCGAAGCCGACCAGGCTCACCACCACCGCACCCAGCGTCGCGCCGATCTGCGGGATCAGGTCGGTCACCGCGATCACCACCGCCAGCGCGAACGGGTACGGCAGCCCGACGATCAGCGCGAACACGAAGGTGGTCACGCCGGCCAGCACGGCGATGCTCAGCGCGCCGACCATGTACGCGCCAACCTTGGCGAGGATCTCGTCGCCGATCAGCTGGACCCGACGGCGACGCGAGCGGGGCACCAGCGAGTACCCGACGCGGCGCAGCCGGTCGAACCAGGCGAGGAAGTAGATCGTCAGCACCAGCACGGTGAGCGCCCGGAAGAGGGTGCCGGCGATCAGCTGCGCGCCGCCGAGCACCCCGCCCAGCGCCCGGCCGATTGTCTTGGCGTTCGCCGCCGCCTGGACCTTCTCCATCACGTCGAACCGCACGACGAAGTCGTTCACGGCCTCGTTGCGGCGCAGCTCCTCCACGTAGTTGGGGAGCTGCTCGACGAACTGACCGGACTGGGTGACCACGGGCGGCACCAGCGCCACCAGGCCGCCGACGATCAGCAGCAGCACGGTCAGCGCCACCGTCGCCACCGCCAGGCCGTTCGGCAGTCCCCACGAGCGCAGCCGGACCACCGCCGGGTTGAGCCCCACGGCCAGGAACAGCGCGATGACCACCAGCACGAGGATGCCGGCCGAGTTGCGCACGCCGAGGAACACGGCGTACGCCAGCAGCACGCCGAGCGCACCGGTGAAGCCGACCAGGAAGCTGTTGCGACGCAACGGACGCCCCGGCGGCCCGAACCGGCCGGAGCCGGTGGCGACCTCGCCGGGCACCTCGAAGTCACTCGCGTCGGCGTCACTCGCGTCGACGTCGTCGGTCGGCTTCCGGCCTCCCCGCCTGTCGGCCGGGGTGTCGCGTGGCGGGCGGTCGTCGGTCGGGGCCGCTGCGGTCGTCTCGTCGTCCGGTGGGCTACCGCCTACCGGCGCGTCCTGCGTCACCGGGCCTCCTCCGCGCGCTCCGGTGCCCCGACCGGAGACCCTCTCCCGGGCCCGCGGACGTCGCCGGGCACGCGGGCTCCTGCCCGGGAGGGTAGTGCCTGGTGATACCAGGGCCAACCCCCGCTCACCAGGCCCCGCAGGCCCGGTCGCCCGGAGCCACCGGTGGGCCCGCTCACTCGGCCTCGATGGTCACCTTGCTCGGCTTGGCGCTGCGTTCGTCGGTGGTCGGCTTGGTCGGCCGCTTGCCGTTCTCGCCGGTGCTGGTGATCTTCGTGGGGGTGGGCTTCCGGCCTCCCTCGCCGGGCACCGCGGCCACCGTCGGCTCGCCGTCGACCCCCGCGCTGGCCGCCCCGCCGTCCACGGTGGTGACCGGCTCGGCCACCGGTCGGGCCCTGACCGGCCCGGCGTCGTCGGCCGGCGCGGCCTTCGCCGCCCCCGCGCCGGCGGTCGCCTTGACGGCCCCACCGCCGGCGGGGCCGGGGCCGGGCGTGGCCTTGGCGGCCGGACCGGGGCCGCCGGCAGCCATCGCCGGGGCGGTGCCGTTGTGGGCCGCCGCCGGCACTTTGCCGTCGCCGGTCCTGACCGGCCCCGCGCCGTCCAGGCTCGGCGTGACCAGGGTTGGGCCGGTGGCGTCGCCCGGCAGCCGCGCGCCGGCCAGCTGGTGGCGCAGGTCGAGCATCTGCTGCTGGAGCTCGTCGGACTCCTGCCGGGACTGCCAGGTCTCCTGCCGCAGGTCGGCGAGCTGCTGCTGGGCCTGGGCGATCTCGAGCATCACCTGGGCCAGCTGCTGGCGGCCCGAGGCCACCTCCTGCTGGGTGGCCGCGAGGTGCTGCTGGGTGGTGGCCAGGTGCTGCTGGGTGGTGGCCGCGTACTCCTCGAACTGGCGGCGGGAGGCGGCCACGTGCTCGTCGGCCTTGCGGCGCTTGTCGGTCGAGTCGGTTTCGGCCCGGCCCAGCAGGGTGGCGGCCTCCTCCTCGGCCTGCTGGCGCATCGTCAGGGCGTCCTGCTCGGCGGCGCGCCGGATCTCGGCGGCACCGCCCTCGATCTCCGCGCGCCGGGCGGTGTACTGCTGCTCCAGCTCGGTCTGCCGGGTGGCGTGCTGCTCGTCCAGTTCGCCCTGCCGGGTGGCGTGCTGCTTGTCGAGCTCGTCCCGGCGCTTGGCGTACTCCTGTTCGACGCTCGCCTTACGCCCGGCCAGCTCGCGGTCAGCCACCTCCCGCCGGTCGTTGACCTCCTTCTCCACCCCGGCCCGCCAGGCGCCCAGCTCCTGCTGGGTCTGGGCGCGCGACTGCTGCACGTACGCCTCGGTCTCGGTGCGCATCCGCTGCACGTACGCCTCGGTCTCCGCGCGCTGGTGCCGGGTGGCCTCGGCTGCCTGGGCGGTGAGCCGCTCGGCCTCCTGCTGGGCCCGGTCGCGGTTGCCCTTCGCCGCCGCCTCGGCGTCGTCGGTGATCCGCTTGGCCTCCTGCAACGCCTTCGCGTGGGTGGCCCGGCCGGCCTCGGTGGCGGAATCGGTGAGTCGCCTGGCCTCCTGCTGGGCCTTGGCGTGCACCTCCTTGGCCGCCTCGCGGAGCTGGGTGGCCTCCTGCTGGGCCTTGGCCAGGACCTCCTTGGCCGCCTCGCGGAGCTTGGTCGCCTCCTGCTGGGCCCGGGTGTGGATTTCCTTGGCGGCGTCCCGGAGCTGGGTGGCCTCCTGCTGGGCCTTCGCGAGGGCCTCCTGGGCAACCCTTCCGAGCCGGGTGGATTCCTCCTTGGCGGCCCTGAGCGTGGCGTCCGCCTCGGCGCGGCGGCCGGCGCTGTGCCGCTCCTCCTCGGCCCGCCGGGCGGCGAGGGCGATCTCGAAGTCCTTGAGCGCCTGGGCGGCCTGCTCCTTGGCCTCGGCGACGATGTGCTCGGCGGAGGCCCGCCGGGCCTCGATCTCCTCGTTCGCGGCGGCCAGGATGTCGTCGGCCTGCTCCTCGGCGAGGCCGAGGATCTGTTCGACCCGGGGGCCGAGGTGCCGGAACGAGGCCCGGTCCACCACCCCCACCTGCTTGCGCACCTGGGCGAGGTCGCGTTGCAGCACCTCGACCTGCCCGGCCAGCTTGTGGATCTGTGTGTACGCCTGTTCCCGCTCGGCCGCCAGGGTCGCGATCTCGTGCTCCGCACGAGCGACGTACCGGTCCACCTGTCGTTTTTCGTACCCCCGCAGGGCGGACTCGAAGCTGGGCTCCGTGGTCACATCCCCGCCGAGGGCGAACAGTTCCTCGCCGCGCGACATGCCCCCATCCTCACACGCATCAGGCTCGGCTGGGGCGATACGGGCGGCCCGGATGGGAGGTACTTCACAAACGCCACCGACAGCGGTGTCAAGGGCTGGGAAACGCATACGGCGCGGGGTTGAACCGGTCACCCGGTGTCACCCCGCGCCGTGTCATGCCCCGGCCGTACGGTCGCTCAGCCGGCGGGCTCCGCAGTCACCCGCTCGTCCTTGGCGTCCACCTTGGCGGCCGCCGGCTTGGCCTGCGCCGGCGCCGGCGCCGACGGAATGCCCGGCACGATGCCGGCGAGGCCGGAGAGCATCTGCCCGAGCTGCGAGGTGACGGCGTCCTTCTGGCGGGTGAGGTCATCGACCTCGCGGCGGGCGGCCTGGGTGGTCAGGTCGGCCTCGGTGCGGGCCTCGGTGAGCAGCCGCTTCGCCTCGGACTTCGCCTCGTTGAGGGTCTTCTCCGAGAGCGACTTGGCCTTCTCGACCGTCTCGTTGGCGGTGCGCTCGGACTCGACCCGGCGGGCCTCGGCGCGCTGCTCGATCTCCTTGGCCCGCTCCTGGGCGGCCCGGGCCCGCTGCTCGGCCTCGCCGACCAGCTTCTGGGTCTGCGTGACCTGGGCGGCGTGCCGCTCGGACTCCTCGCGCTCGGACTTCTCGCGCCGCTCGGCGAGCTGGAGCTCCAGGGCCTGCAGGTCCTTGTCGCGCTTGTCGCGGGCGTCGGTGAGCAGCTTGGTCGCCTCGGCGCGCTTCTCCTCGGCCTCCCGCGCCGCCTTCGCCCGCTGCTGGGTGATCTCGCGCTCGGCGGTGGCGCGCAGGGTGGCGACCTCCCGCTCGACGGTCGACTTCAGCTCGGCGACCTCGTGCGCGGTGACGGTGCGCAGCTGCTTGGTCTCCCGCTCGGCGTCGGCGCGCAGGGTGTCCGCCTCCCGGCGGGCCTGCACGCGGACCTCGGCGGCCTCCCGCTCGGCGGCGGTGCGGGCGCTGCCGGCCTCGCGCTCGGCGGTGGCCTTCATCGCGGCAGCCTCGGCGCGCGCCTTGTCGGTGATCTCGCGGGCCTCCAGGCGGGCCGCGGAGAGAATCCCCTCGGACTCGCGCTTGGCCTCGTTGCGGTGGTCGTTGGCCTGCTCCTCGGCCAGCCGCAGGATCTGCTCGACGCGGGTGCCCAGGCCGGAGAGGGTCGGCCGGCTGTTCTCCTCGAGCTGCTTGTTGGTCTCGGTGAGCTTCTGCTCCAGCGCGCTCTGACGCTGCTCGGCCTGGCGGAGCCGACGCTGGGCGTCGTTCATCCGCTGCTCGGCCTCGGCGCGGGCCTGCTCGGACTGGGTCAGCGCGGCGGTGAGTCGACCGATGAAGTCATCGACCTGCCCAACGTTGTATCCGCGCAGGCCAACGGTGAAATCTGGCTGCGAGTTCGCGTTATCGAAGAACGCAAGAGGGGAGGACTGCTGCTGGGGCATTGGGACATACTCGCAGACGCCCCGGGGTGTTTCGCAAGAGCGGTGCGGGGCTTTCGTGTCCTCTTTACATGGTCAACTGGCCGCTGTCACCCGGCCCGTGTCGACGGCGATCTTGGCAGCTCCCGGCCGGGTCGGGCGGTCGGCCGGCCGGGCGGGCAAAGGGCCGCGCGAACACTCCGCGACCCTTTGTCGACTCGTGGCGTTATCACGCGAAAGGAGGGCCGATGACCCTTGTCGAAAGGCAATGCGCGGCCACCGCAATGGCCGGCCGGGCATCCCCCGGACGGCCCGGGTGCCGTGCGGCGTCCGGACGGCTCAGCGACCGCGGAACCGGTTGATCGCGTCCTCGTGCCGGGAGCGCAGCTCCGGGTCCCGCACGCCGAGGCCGTCGGTCGGGGCGAGGCAGCGCACCCCCACCTTGCCCTGGTGCTGGTTGCGGTGCACCTCGTACGCGGCCCGGCCGGCCTGCTCCAGCGGGTACGTCCTCGACACCGTCGGATGGATCTGGCCGAGCGCCACGAGCCGGTTGGCCTGCCATGCCTCGTGGTAGTTGGCGAAGTGGCTGCCGACGATCCGCTTCAGGTGCATCCAGAGGTAGCGGTTGTCGAACTGGTGCTGGTAGCCGCTGGTCGAGGCGCAGGTGACGACGGTGCCGCCGCGCTTGGCGACGTAGACGCTCGCGCCGAAGGTCTCCCGGCCCGGGTGTTCGAAGACGATGTCCGGGTCCTCGCCGCCGGTCAGCCCCCGGATCCGTTCGCCGAGGCGCCGCCACTCGTCCGGGTTCTGGGTGTGCTCGTCGGACCAGAACCGGAACCCCTCCGCCGCCCGGTCGATCACCAACTCGGCGCCCATCCGCCGGCACAGCTCGGCCTTGTCCGGGGAGGACACCACGCAGATCGGGATCGCGCCGCCGTTGAGCGCCATCTGGGTGGCGTACCCGCCGAGGCCGCCGGAGGCGCCCCAGATCAGTACGACGTCGCCCTGCTTCATGTTCGCCCCGTGGTGCGAGACGAGCTGCCGGTACGCGGTGGAGTTGACCAGCCCCGGGCTGGCCGCCTCCTCCCAGGTCAGGTGGCGGGGCTTGGGCATGAGCTGGTTGGCCTTGACCACGGCCAGCTCGGCCAGGCCGCCGAAGTTGGTCTCGAAGCCCCAGATCCGCTGCTGCGGGTCGAGCATGGTGTCGTCGTGTCCGGCGGCGTCCTCCAGCTCCACCGACAGGCAGTGCGCCACCACCTCGTCGCCGGCGGCCCACTTCGTCACCCCGGGCCCGGTGCGCAGCACCACGCCCGCCGCGTCCGACCCCACCACGTGGTACGGCAGGTCGTGCCGGGCGGTCAGCGCGGAGATCCGGCCGTACCGCTCGAGGAACTTGAAGGTGGGCAGCGGCTCGAAGATGCTGGTCCAGACGGTGTTGTAGTTGATCGCGCTGGCCATCACCGCGATCAGCGCCTCGCCGGGCGCCAGCTCGGGGGTCGGCACCTCCTGGACGTGCAGGGACTCGCGCGGGTCCTTGTCCCGGGTGGCCAGCCCCTCGAACATCCGGGCCTGGTCGGCGCGCACCACCACGCCCCGGTAGCTCTTCGGCACGGGAAGGCCGGCGAGGCCGGCGAGCTGTCGCCCGGATTCGTCGGAGCCCTCCACCGCCATGATCGCTTCGAGGATGTCCTGCACGGTGACCTCCCGTTCGTCCGCACCCGCGTCGGGGCCCGGCGGATCCGCTTGGTGGCCGTCGCTTCGGCCGGGGTGCTGCCATCGGCACCGGTGCGTACCGACCGCGATGTCGGCATCCGACTCCGGCAACGGCCGCTCCTGTCGGAGCAGGACGTTACTGAACGGTAGTTAGGGCGGGAAGGGTCTGTGAAAAACTGCATCGGCCGATGTGTGGAGCTGTCCGTTGGGCTGCTCAACCGCGCGTCGTCGCGCTCGCCGGGCGAGGGTGGGCCCGGTGTCGGAGGGGCCGGCGGGGGAGTGGGCAGGGCCCCTGCCGCGCCCCCGGCCGGCGATCAGATCAGTGCTCGGCGGGCTCGACCAGCTCGACGAGGACGCCCCCGGCGTCCTTGGGGTGCACGAAGTTGACCCGGGAGCCGGCGGTGCCCCGGCGGGGGGTCTCGAAGAGCAGCCGCATCCCGCGTTCCCGCAGCGCCGCGCAGGCCACGTCGATGTCGGCCACGGTGTACGCCACCTGCTGCACCCCCGGGCCGTTGCGGCCGAGGAACTTCGCGATGGTCGACTCCGGGGTCAGCGGGGCGAGCAGCTGCACGCAGCCGCCCTCGGCGCTCGGGCCGACGGCCAGCATCGCCTCGCGGACGCCCTGCTCGGTGTTGGTCTCGGTGTGTACGCAGCGCATCCCGAAGGTCCGCTGGTAGAAGTCGATCGCGGCGTCCAGGTCGGTGACGGCGATCCCGACGTGGTCGATGCGGCGCAGGCCGATGTCTGTGACGAAGTCGGCAGTGGGCTCGGCGGGGGAGTTCTCAACCATGGCGCTAGTCTGACCGAACACCCGGGTAACCAAACAATCGTTAAGGTGTAAGGCTCGGCATCCCCCTCGGAGGCAGGCAAGTGGCTTCGGTGATCGTCAGCGGCGCGCGGACCCCGATGGGTCGCCTGCTCGGCAACCTCAAGGACCTCCCGGCGACGAAGCTCGGCGGTGTCGCGATCAAGGCCGCGCTGGAGCGCGCCGGGGTCGCCCCCGAGCAGGTGCAGTACGTGATCATGGGCCAGGTGCTCCAGGCCGGCGCGGGCCAGATCCCGGCCCGGCAGGCCGCCGTCGAGGCGGGCATCCCGATGTCGGTGCCGGCACTGAACATCAACAAGGTCTGCCTCTCCGGCCTGGACGCGATCGCCCTGGCCGACCAGCTCATCCGGGCCGGCGAGTTCGACATCGTGGTGGCCGGCGGCATGGAGTCGATGACCAACGCCCCGCACCTGATGCTCGGCCAGCGCGCCGGCTACAAGTACGGCGACGTGACGATCAAGGACCACATGGCGCTCGACGGGCTCACCGACGCCTGGGACTGCTGCTCGATGGGTGAGTCCACCGAGCGGCACGGCGCGAAGCACGGCATCACCCGCGAGGAGCAGGACGCGTTCGCCGCGGCCAGCCACCAGCGGGCCGCCGCCGCGCAGAAGAACGGCCACTTCGCCGAGGAGATCACCCCCGTGATCATCCCGCAGCGCAAGGGCGACCCGCTGGTGATCGGCGAGGACGAGGGCATCCGGCCGGACACCACCGTCGAGTCGCTGGCCAAACTGCGTCCCGCGTTCGCCAAGGACGGCACGATCACCGCCGGCAGCTCCTCGCCGATCTCCGACGGGGCCGCAGCCGTGGTGGTGATGAGCAAGGCCAAGGCCAAGGAGCTCGGGCTGACCTGGCTGGCCGAGATCGGCGCGCACGGCAACGTCGCCGGCCCGGACAACTCGCTGCACTCGCAGCCGTCCAACGCGATCAGCCACGCCCTGAAGAAGGGCGGCCTGGGCATCTCCGACCTCGACCTCGTCGAGATCAACGAGGCGTTCGCCGCCGTCGGCGTCCAGTCCACCCGCGACCTGGGGATCAGCCCGGACAAGGTGAACGTCAACGGCGGCGCCATCGCGCTCGGCCACCCGATCGGGATGTCCGGCGCCCGGCTGGTGCTCAGCCTCGCGCTGGAGCTGAAGCGGCGTGGCGGCGGCACCGGCGCGGCGGCGCTCTGCGGCGGCGGCGGCCAGGGCGACGCGCTGATCATCCACGTCCCCAGCTCCAGCGAGGCAGGGTGAGCGCGAGGAGTGGGCGGGGTGTGCGAGCCCCGCAGCCGCGAACGAGGGCGGCAGGGTGAGCGGAGCGGTCGGGCAGGCACCGGCCGCCGGTGTGCCGTCGGTGCGCCGCAGCCGGGACGTGCCGATGCTGGTGGAACGGGCCCGCGCCGGTGACCCCCGGGCGGTGGCCCGGCTGATCACTCTGGTCGAGTCCGGCGACGAGGCGCTGCCCCAGGTGGCGGCGGCTCTCGCCCCGTACGCCGGTCAGGCCCAGGTGGTCGGGCTGACCGGGTCCCCCGGGGTGGGCAAGTCGACCACCACCAACGAGCTGGTCCGCGCGCTGCGGGCGCGCGGGCACCGGGTCGGGGTGCTCGCCATCGATCCGTCCAGCCCGTTCACCGGCGGGGCGATCCTCGGCGACCGGGTGCGGATGCAGGACCACGCCACCGACCCGGGCGTCTACATCCGGTCGATGTCCAGCCGGGGTCACCTCGGTGGGCTGTCGGCGGCCACCCCGCAGGCGGTCCGGGTGCTCGAGGGCGCCGGCTGCGACGTGGTGCTGGTGGAGACCGTCGGCGTCGGGCAGGCCGAGGTGGAGGTCGCCTCGCTGGCCGACACCACGCTGGTGCTGCTCGCCCCCGGCATGGGCGACGCCATCCAGGCGGTCAAGGCCGGAATCCTGGAGATCGCCGACGTCTTCGTGGTCAACAAGGCCGACCGGGACGGGGTCGACGCCACCGTCCGCGACATCCAGGGCATGATCGCCCTGGGCGAGCGGGGGCCCGGCGAGTGGCGGCCACAGGTGGTCCGGGCGATCGCCTCGCGCGGCGAGGGGATCGACGACATCGCCGCCGCGATCGACAAGCACCGTGACTGGCTGGACAAGCACGACGAGCTGCGCCGCCGTCGGGAGGCGCGGGCCGCCGCCGAGATCGAGGCGATCGCGTTGGGTGTGCTGCGCGCCCGGATCGGCTCGCTGCGCGACGGTACGGAGCTGCCGACGCTCGCCGCGAAGGTGGCCGAGGGGGCCCTCGACCCGTACGCCGCGGCCGACGAACTGCTGGCCCAGCTCCGCTCCTGAGATGTCCACTGCGGACCCCCACGAACTAGTACGCTCGCACCGCTCCACGGCACCGTGGGGCGGTGCGAGCGTACTGGGGGAGAGCATGGGCGACGAGGCGACGCAGGAGCTGTCGGTGACGCCGGACGCGGTGGCGGGCGGCACCACCCAGGTCTCCGACGAGGTGGTGGAGAAGATCGCGGTGGCCGCCGCGCGGTCGGTTCCCGGGGTGTCGGAGCTGGGCGGCGACGTGGCCCGGTTCTTCAACGCGGTGCTCGACAAGGTCGGGCTGGACCAGGTGGGCGACGCCCGGCGCGGCTGCTCGGCGCACGTCACGAACGGCGCGGCGGTGGTCAACCTGGTCATCGTGATCGATGCCGGCCGGCCGGTTCCGCAGGTGACCGACGGGGTGCGGGCGGCGGTCACCCAGGCCGTCGAGGCGTACGGGTTGCGGGTCGACGAGATCAACATCCGGGTCGACGACGTGGCCCTGGGCGAGCCGGCCGGCCCTCCGGCCTGAGCCGGGTTACCAGTCGGTACCGAACTCCTTAGCGATCGTTCAGGCTTGGGTTCTACACTCGGTCTTCTGACGAGGACCCGAGGAGGAGCCCCGCGCATGGACGCCGACGAGATCGCTGCCGGACGGGCACGCTGGCAGGCCCGCTACGACGCCGCACGCAAGCGGGACGCCGACTTCACCACGCTTTCCGGGATGACCGTCGATCCGGTCTACGGCCCGCCGGACGGTGTCACGCACCCGGGCTTCGAGCGGATCGGCTGGCCGGGCGAGTTCCCGTACACCCGGGGGTTGTACCCGACCGGCTACCGGGGGCGCACCTGGACGATCCGGCAGTTCGCCGGCTTCGGCAACGCCCGGCAGACCAACGAGCGCTACAAGATGATCCTCGGCGCGGGCGGCGGCGGCCTGTCCGTCGCGTTCGACATGCCGACGCTGATGGGCCGCGACTCCGACGACCCGCAGGCGCTCGGCGAGGTCGGGCACTGCGGGGTGGCCATCGACACCGCCGCCGACATGGAGACGCTCTTCGACGGCATCGACCTGGCCGGGGTCACCACGTCGATGACCATCTCCGGCCCGGCGGTGCCGGTGTTCTGCATGTACCTGGTGGCCGCCGAGCGGCAGGGCGCCGACGTGTCCGCCCTGGACGGCACGCTGCAGACGGACATCTTCAAGGAGTACATCGCGCAGAAGGAGTGGCTGTTCGACCCGGAGCCGCACCTGCGCCTGATCGGCGACCTGATGGAGTACTGCGCCCGCGAGATCCCCCGGTACAAGCCGCTGTCGGTCTCCGGGTACCACATCCGCGAGGCCGGCTCGACCGCCGCGCAGGAGTTGGCGTACACCCTCGCCGACGGGTTCGGCTACGTCGAGCTGGGGCTGTCGCGCGGGCTGGACGTCAACGTCTTCGCCCCCGGGCTGAGCTTCTTCTTCGACTCGCACGTCGACTTCTTCGAGGAGATCGCCAAGTTCCGCGCCGCCCGCCGGATCTGGGCCCGCTGGCTGCGCGACGTGTACGGCGCGACCAGTGAGAAGGCGCTGTGGCTGCGGTTCCACACCCAGACCGCCGGGGTGTCGCTGACCGCCCAGCAGCCGGTCAACAACGTCGTCCGCACCGCCGTGGAGGCGCTCGCCGCGGTGCTCGGCGGGACGAACTCGCTGCACACCAACGCCCTCGACGAGACCCTGGCCCTGCCGACCGACGAGTCCGCCGAGATCGCCCTGCGTACCCAGCAGGTGCTGATGGAGGAGATCGGGGTGACCAACGTGGCCGACCCGCTCGGCGGCTCCTGGTACGTCGAGGCGCTCACCGACCGGATCGAGGCCGAGGCGGAGGAGATCTTCGCCCGGATCCGGCAGCTCGGCGGCGAGGGGCCGCACCAGATCGGCCCGATGACCTCCGGCATCCTGCGTGGCATCGAGGACGGCTGGTTCACCGGCCACATCGCCGAGTCGGCCTTCGTCTACCAGCAGGCTTTGGAGAAGGGCGACAAGCGGATCGTGGGGGTCAACTGCCACACCGGCACGGTCGCCAAGGACCTGGAGATCCTGCGCATCTCGCACGAGGTGGAGTTGGAGCAGCGCCGGATGCTGGCCGAGCGCAAGACCGCCCGGGACGACGCGGCGGTCTCCGCCGCGGTGACCCGGATGGTCGAGGTGAGCCGCACCGGGGAGAACATGATCCCGGCGATGCTCGACGCCGTCCGCGCCGAGGCCAGCCTCGGCGAGATCTGCGACGCGCTGCGCGCCGAATGGGGCGTCTACCGCGAACCGGCACGCTTCTGACCGGCTGTCGCCGCACCCCCCGACGGGGTGCGGCGACACGGCCGGTGACCAGCCGCGAGAGTCACATTTGTCGCCGTCGCGGTTGATCGGAGTTGGGCGGCGGTCGTGCGAGACTAGGTAACCATGAGCGACCCACGGATCACCTCGTCGATCTTCACCCGCGGCGCGGTCGACCTCAGCGCACTGCGCGGCACCGCACCGGCCCCCACCCGTTCCAGCACACCGGCCCAGGCCGGCCCGCCCTCCGGTCTGCCGGGTGGCGTCGCCACCGGCGGCGGGGCCGCCGTGATCGACGTGACAGAGGCCACCCTCCAGTCCGAGGTGCTCGAACGTTCCGTGGACCTGCCCGTCGTGGTCTTCTTCGGCGCGGCCGGTTACCCGGAGAGCGACCAGTTCGCGCCGGTGCTGGAGCGGCTGGCGGCCGAGGGCGACGGCGCGTGGGTGCTGGCCCGGGTCGATGTCCAGGACAATCCCCGCATCGCCCAGATGTTCCAGGTCCAGGGGATCCCCACCGTCTACGCGGTCGTCGGCGGGCGGCCGGTCGACGCGTTCTCCGGGGTGGTCCCCGAGGCCCAGCTGCGCCAGTGGATCGGCGCGGTGCTCAAGGCCGGCGGGGCCACCGTCGCCGAGCCGGAGGACCCGCGCCTCGACGAGGCCGACGACGCCCTGATGGGCGGCGATCTGGACGCCGCCGAGCAGGCGTACCGGAAGATCCTCGCCGAGTCGCCGGGGGACGCCGCGGCCGAGGCCGGCCTGGCCCAGGTCGGGCTGGCCCGCCGGGTCGCCGGGGCGGACCCGGGCGCGGCGCTCGCCGCCGCCCAGGCCGACCCCGACGACGTCGAGGCCCAGCTCCTCGCCGCCGACGTCGAGGTGCTCAGCGGCATGGCGGACCAGGCATACCAGCGCCTGGTCGGCCTGGTCCGCCGCAGCGCCGGCGAGGACCGGGAGAAGGTACGCCAGCACCTGGTCGGCCTGTTCACCGTCGCCGGGCCGGACGATCCCGCCGTCGCCTCCGCCCGCCGGTCCCTGGCCAGCGCCCTGTTCTGAGTTCGCCGTACGCCAGCGCGGGCCGGCGTTCGCCGGCCCGCCCGACCCACGAGGACGGGAGCCCATATGCGCCGAATCGCCGTCCTCGATGCGCCGTCCAACCTCGGGCTGCGCCCACCCACCCCCACCGCCGTCCCCGGCTGCGGCAAAGCCCCCGGCGCGCTGCGTGACCAGGGCTTGCTGGCCCGGCTGCGGGCCCGCGACGCCGGCTGCCTCACCCCGCCCCGGTACGACCCGGGCGACTGGCGTCCCGGCGACGGCGTCTGCCACGCCCCGGAGATCGCCGCGTACTCGGCCGCGCTGGCCGACCGGATCGGCTCGATCATCGACCGGGGGGAGTTTCCGCTCGTGCTCGGCGGGGACTGCTCGATCCTGCTCGGCTCGGCGCTGGCCATGCACCGGCTCGGCGAGGCGGTCGGCGGCCGGATCGGGCTCGTCTTCGTCGACGGCCACTCCGACTTCCGGCACCCCGGCAACGCCTCCTACGTCGGGGCCGCGGCGGGGGAGGACCTGGCCCTGGTCACCGGGCGCGGGCAGGCCGACCTGGCGGCCATCGAGGGGCGCCGGCCGTACTTCCGGGACATCGACGTGGTGGTGCTCGGCATCCGGGCGCAGGACGAGTACCGCCTCGACCTCCAGGCCGCCGGGATCACCACCCGGCCGGTGCCGGCGCTGCGCGCCGAGGGTGCGGCCCGCACCGCTCAGTGGGCGCACGAGGAACTGGCCGACTGCGCCGGGTACTGGGTGCACGTCGACGTGGACGTGCTCGACCCGGCGGTGATGCCGGCGGTGGACGCCCCGGACGCGGGCGGGATCGCCTTCGCCGAGCTGGAGATCCTGCTCGCCGGCCTGGTGGACACCCCGCACTGCCTCGGCGTCGAGCTGACCGTCTTCGACCCCGACTACGACCAGGACGGGTCGTACGCCGCCGAGATCGTCAACACGGTGGTGGCCGGGCTGGCCCCGGTCACCGCCCCGAGCGCGGTGTCGCCCCGGCTGCTCCCGGCGGCCCCCGGCCGGCGCCCTCCCTCGGCCGGTCGCCAAGCCTTCTCCGCAACCTTCCCAGCTGATGCGCCGCACCGGGGCGCGGCGGGGGATCCGGTCGACGCCGCGTCCCCCGCCGATGCCGCCCCTCCCGCCGCCCCCACGGCCCCCGCCGCCCCCGGCGATGTCGACGGCGCCGCGAGCGGGCCGGAGGAGCCGGACAGGCCGGCGGAGCTGGGCAGCCCAACCGAGGGTGGCCCGGGCCCGGTCCTGGAACCCGTCGGGCCCCCCGCCTCGGCCGGCCCGGGCCTGTTGCGCCGTGTTCCCGCACCGTCTCCGGGCGCCAGCCGCCCCGGCACGGGCGACGACACGTCGCATTCCGCAGCTGGGATCGTCTGACGCGTCGGTCCGCCGCAGCCCGTCCGTCGCGGTCGGTCTGCCGTGGTCGGCTTGCCGCATCTGACGCGGTCCGTCTGTTGCCGCCCTGCTGATCTGTTCGGTGCTGACCCGCCGGTCCGTCGAGGCGTTACCTTGGGGCGTGGCCGGTTGCCGGTTGCCGGGTCGCCGGTCGCCGGTCGCCGGTCGCTGGGTCATGACGCGGCCGGAGGCATCCCGCATAGTGCCTTTGGAGCTGCCCCGTCTGTGCGCCCACCTGGACGCCGGAGTCGCCTGCCCGCAGAGCTGAGGGTGGTGTCGTCCGGGGGGCCGCAAGGACGGGTGATGAGCGAGCGCCCGTAGAGGTGTTCAGGGCGACAGGTGCCCCGTCTGTGCGGGCAGCTCCAAAGGCGCTCCGGCACAGGCCCGTGCCGGCAACGCCGAGACTCCCGCAGCATGTCGAGGGCGACCTTGCAGCTTCAAAGGCGCTCCGGCACAGGCCCGTGCCGGCAACGCCGAGACCCCGCAGCATGTCGAGGGCGACCTTGCAGCTTCAAAGGCGCTCCGGCACAGGCCCGTGCCGGCAACGCCGAGACCCCGCAGCATGTCGAGGGCGACCTTGCAGCTTCAAAGGCACTCCGGCACGGGCCCGTGCCGGGAACCGCCCGGCGGGTCAGCGGTCAGGAGGCGGCGAGGGCGCGCAGGAAGCGCTCGCTGATCGGCACCGCGCTGGCCGTGCTGGACCCGCCCCGCTCCACGAAGACCGCGAACGCCACGTCACCCTGCCAGCCGACGAACCAGGCGTGGGTGTGCGCGGGGTTGTCGTCGTACTCGGCGGTGCCGGTCTTGCCGTGCACCGGCCCGCCGGGGACGTCCTTGAGCGCGCCGGCGGTGCCGGCGGTGACGACCTCGCGCATCATGGTCCGCAGCGGCTGCACCGACTCCGGCTTCAGCTCCGGCCCGGCGGGCGCGGCCTTGGCCGGGGCCGGGTCGAGGACCAGTTTTGGCTGCTCCCAGCGGCCCCGGGCGACGGCGGCGGTGGCGGCGGCCATGGCCAGCGGGCTGACCACGGTGGTGCCCTGCCCGAACGAGGCGGCGGCCTGTTCGGCCGGGGAGCCGTTCGCGGAGACCTTGCCGGTGAACGCGTCGACGCCCAGGTCCCACCCGGCCTCCAGGCCGAGCGCCCGCCCGGTCTGGGCGAGGCCGTCCGCGCCCAGCTTCGGGGCGAGCGCGGCGAAAGCAGTGTTGCAGGACTTCGCGAAGTCGGTGCGGAACGGCACCGAGCCGAGGACGAAGTTGTCGGAGTTCTTGAACGACCGGCCGTCCACGGTGAACGTCTTCGGGCAGGCGACCGGGCCGTCCAAAGTGACCGCACCCCGGTCCAGCAGGCCGAGGGCGCTGACCATCTTGAACGTCGAGCCGGGCGGCACCTGGGCGGTGAAGGCCAGGTTCTCCCCGGCGGCCCCCGGCCCGTTCGCGGCGGCCAGCACCGCGCCGTCGCTGATCCGCACCGCCACCAGGGCGGCGCGGCGCTTCTCCCCGCGCAGCGCGGTGTCGGCGGCGTTCTGGGTGGCCACGTCGAGGGTGGTCTTCACCGCCTGCCCGGCCTTCGGCTCCTCGCGGAACAGCGTCGTGCCGGTCGGCACGACGGTGCCATCCGGCTCCGTCCGCTCGCTGATCACGGTGAGCCCGGGCACGCCGCGCAGCCGTTCGTCGTACCGGCCCTGGAGGCCGCCGTGGCCGACCAGGTCGCCCCGCCGGTACCGGTCGGGGTGGGCGGCGAGGTCGTCGGCCTGGGCCTGGTCGACCGAGCCGAGCAGCGCCCGGGCGAACTCGCGGGTGGGGGCGAGGTCGAGCTTCTCGGCCCGGAACTTGGTGCCGGGCAGGTTGTAGATCCGCGAGCGGATCTGCCGGTACGCCTCGTCGCGTAGCGTCACGACCTCGACGAACGCGCCCGGGTCGGCCTCGGCGAGGCGTTTGGGCAGGTCGGCGAGGTCGACCGGCGGGTTGAGCGCCGGCCGGATCGCCCGGAACGCGGCGTCGAGCTTCCGGGACACCACCTTCACGTCGGTGACCTCGCTCGGTTGCAGCCCGACCCGGACCACCGGGCGGGGCGCCACGACCGGCGCGCCCGCACTGTCGAGCACCCCGGACCGGGGCGCGACGTCCCGGCGCACCGCGAGCCGGTCGCCCGTGGTGAGCTGCTCGTGCACCACCTGCGGCTCCCAGATCACCTGCCACTGGTCGTCGCCGCCCCGGGTGAGCCGTACCTGCCGGTCGTACCCCCAGCGGGTGCCGGCCGGGGGGAGGGTCCAGTCCACCCGGATGCCGGCGGTCGCGATGTTCGCGTCGATCTTCGGGTCCCCGGTGCGGCGCAGCGCCGGTGGGGTGGCCGCCAGCTCTCCGGAGAGTTCCCGGATCTCCCGCGTCACGTCGGCGGCGGGCACCTTCCTCCCGGTCGGGTCGACGAAGCCGACCGCCTGGAGGTCGCCCTTGCCCCAACCGGACAGGAAGGCGTCCACGGCGCGTTCCGGACCGTCCTCGCCGGAGCAGCCGGTCAGCGCGGCGGCGGCCAGCGTGGTGGCCGCGAGCGCCGCGACCAGCCGGCGGGAGCGCGATCGGCGGGGCCCACCAAGGGGGTACGACAGACGCATGGAGCCGTCCTTCCGAATCTCGGGCTTCCGCCACGGTAGTACGGCCCTGCCGGGCCCACTGCCCCGCCCGGCCCGCCACGTGCGCAAAGAGGGCCCGCGAAGGTGTGATGAACATCCCGACCGGGGTACTCCCCAGCCGGCTGACCGCATATCTGCAACGGGTGAAAGGACAGAGTCCCGAACCGGACGTCCGGCCGGTGGTCCGCCGACGAAGGCACGGAGCGGCAGGGCCTAGGCTGGGCGGCAGAGTGACCCACAATGCGGTGGGTCGAGGGGAGTGGCACCGATGGACCGGCGTCCGGCGATCAAACCGGGACCCGACCTCCGGCAGGATGACAGCGGCCGGGACGACTTCGATTCGGCGACCGACGGGGACGGCTTCGGCCGGCTCGACACGGGAGTGACCGGGATGACCGGTTCGAGCATCGACACCATCTACGACCTCGGGCTGCCGGTGGATGCGCTGGCCGACGACGTGGAGGACGCCGAGCTCGACGAGCCGGTGCCGAACGTGGAGCGCCTGGTCGCCCAGGCGGTCGCGCTCGCCGGCGACGACCACGACGCGGCGACACTGGTCGGGCGCTTCTGGCGGTTCGCCCCGGACGAGGAACTGATCGGGTTCACGGCCGAGGAGATGCTCGACGCCGCCCGGGCGCACTGGGATCTGGCGCAGCAGCGGGTGCCGGGCGAGCTGAAGTTGCGCATCCACGAACCGGACGCCGACCAGCACCACACGGTGATCGAGATCGTCACCGACGACATGCCGTTCCTGGTCGACTCGGTGACCGCCCTGCTCAACGCCCACCACCTCGACGTGCATCTGCTGGTGCACCCGCTGGTGGTGGTGCGCCGGGAGCCGCTGGGCCGGTTGACCGAGGTCTCCGCGGACGTGGAGCCCGACGACGCGATCGACGGGGACCTGGTCGAGAGCTGGATGCGGATCGAGATCGACCCGGTCCGCGACGCCAGCGAGCGGGAGAAGCTGCGCCGCGAGCTGCAACGGGTGCTGACCGACGTGCGGGAGGCGGTCGAGGACTGGCCGAAGATGCGCCAGCGCGCCCTGGCCCTGGCCGACGAGCTGGCCGCCGCCCGTACTGCCGACAACCGCCCGCCGGTGCCGGAGAAGGACATCACCGACTCGGTGGAGCTGCTGCGCTGGCTGGCCCACGACCACTTCACCTTCCTCGGCTACCGCGAGTACCGGCTGGTGGACGCCCCCGGCGGTGAGGGCTCGGCGGTGGAGGCGGTGCTCGGCACCGGCCTGGGCATCCTGCGCTCGGACTCCCCGGAGGTGCGGGCGCTGTCCTCGATGACGTCCGAGGCGCACGAGAGGGCGCTGGAGAAGCGCCTGCTGATCATCACCAAGGCGAACTCCCGGGCCACCGTGCACCGCTCGGCGTACCTGGACTACATCGGCTTCAAGATCTTCGACGAGGCCGGTCAGGTGATCGGCGAGCGGCGCTTCCTCGGGCTGTTCTCCACGGCGGCGTACCGGACCAGCGTCCGGGAGCTGCCGGTGGTCCGCCGCAAGGTGGCCGAGGTGCTGGACCGCTCCGGCCTGAGCCGACGCAGCCACTCGGGCAAGGACCTGCTCCAGATCCTGGAGACGTACCCGCGGGACGAGTTGTTCCAGATCAAGACCGAGGATCTGTACCACGCGGTGATCGGCGTGCTGCGGATGGCCGGCCGCCGGCAGCTGCGGGTCTTCCTGCGGCGGGACGCGTACGGGCGGTTCATCTCCTGCCTGATCTACCTGCCCCGGGACCGGTTCACCACGCAGAACCGGCTGCGCATGCAGGACATCCTGCTGCGCGAGCTGAACGGCGTCGGGGTGGACTACACCACCCGGGTCACCGAGTCGATGCTGGCCCGGGTGCACTTCATCGTCCGCACCGATCCGACCCGGCCACCGGGGGACATCGACGCGGACCTGCTCGCCGAGGAACTGGCCGACGCCACCCGGCTGTGGGACGACGACTACCGCCTCGTGCTGGAGCGCAAGCTCGGCGACGAGCAGGCCAAGCACCTGTTCAGCCGGTACGCCGACGCCTTCCCGGAGGGCTACAAGGACGGGCACACGCCGTACGAGGCGATGAAGGACCTGGCGAAGCTGGAGCTGCTGGAGGAGCCCGGCCAGCTTGAGATGCACCTGTTCCGCAAGCAGCTCGCCCCGCGCGGCAACGGCGCCGGCCGGGGCGCGGACCTCGACGAGGCGATGGACGTCCGGTTCAAGGTCTACCGGTACGGCGAGCCGATGATGCTCTCCGCGGTGCTGCCGGTGCTGCACTCCCTCGGCGTCCGGGTGGTCGACGAGCATCCGTACGAGGTGGACCGGATCGACGGCCGGGTCTACCTGTACGACTTCGGGCTGCAACTGCCCGAGGGCCACCAGGAACTGGCCGAGGTGCGCCCGCACGTGGAGAACGCCTTCGCGGCGGCGTGGCGGGGCGAGGCCGAGGTCGACGGCTTCAACGAGCTGGTGCTGCGCGGCGGGCTCACCTGGCGGCAGGTGGTGGTGCTGCGGGCGTACGCGAAGTACCTGCGACAGACCGGGACGGTCTTCTCCCAGGAGTACATGGAGCAGACCTTCATCGCGTACCCGCGGATCACCGCGCTGCTCGTGGATCTCTTCGAGACCCGCTTCGCGCCCGGGGAGCCGACCGCCGAGCAGCGCCGCGAGCGCAGCGGCGAGCTGGTGACGGAGATCGGCGCCGCGCTGGACGACGTGGTCAGCCTCGACCAGGACCGGATCCTGCGGTCGTACCTGACGCTGATCCAGGCCACCCTGCGCACCAGCTTCTACCAGAAGCCGGTCGGCGGGCGGCCGAAGGCGTACGTGGCCTTCAAGCTGGACCCGCAGGCCATCCCGGACCTGCCGGCCCCCCGGCCCAAGTTCGAGATCTTCGTCTACTCGCCCCGGTTCGAGGGCGTGCACCTGCGGTACGGGCCGGTGGCCCGGGGCGGGCTGCGCTGGTCCGACCGGCGGGAGGACTTCCGGACCGAGGTGCTCGGCCTGGTCAAGGCGCAGATGGTGAAGAACGCCGTGATCGTGCCGGTGGGCGCCAAGGGCGGCTTCGTGCTCAAGCAGAAGCCGGGGGACCGGGACGAGGCGGTCGCCTGCTACCAGGAGTTCGTCGGCGCGATGCTCGACATCACCGACAACATCGCCGCCGGTGAGATCGTGCCGCCCGACGACGTGGTCCGCCACGACGGCGACGACCCGTACCTGGTGGTGGCGGCGGACAAGGGCACCGCCACGTTCTCCGACATCGCCAACGAGATCTCGGCGGCGCACAACTTCTGGCTCGGCGACGCGTTCGCCTCCGGCGGCTCGGCCGGGTACGACCACAAGAAGATGGGCATCACCGCCCGGGGCGCCTGGGAGTCGGTGAAGCGGCACTTCCGGGAGCTGGGGCACGACACCCAGACCCAGGACTTCACCGTGGTCGGCGTCGGCGACATGTCCGGCGACGTGTTCGGCAACGGGATGCTGCTGTCCGAGCACATCCGGCTGGTGGCCGCGTTCGACCACCGGCATCTCTTCCTCGACCCGGACCCGGACGCCGCCGCCTCGTACGCCGAGCGCAAGCGGCTGTTCGACCTGCCCCGGTCGTCCTGGGAGGACTACGACCGGTCGCTGATCTCCGAAGGGGGCGGGGTGTACCCGCGCGCGTCGAAGTCGGTGCCGATCTCGCCGCAGGTCCGGGCGGTCCTCGGGCTGGACGACGACGTCAGCCAGCTCTCCCCGCAGGAGCTGATGAAGGCGATCCTCACCGCGCCGGTGGACCTGTTCTGGAACGGCGGCATCGGCACGTACATCAAGGCGTCCAGTCAGACCAACGCGGAGGTGGGCGACAAGTCCAACGACGCGATCCGGGTGGACGGCAAGGCGCTGCGCTGCCGGGTGGTCGGCGAGGGCGGCAACCTCGGTTGCACCCAGCTCGGGCGGATCGAGTACGCCCGGGCGGGCGGGCGGATCTACACCGACTTCATCGACAACGCGGCCGGGGTGGACTGCTCCGACCACGAGGTGAACATCAAGATCCTGCTCAACACGGCGGTCGCGGACGAGGCGCTGACCCGGCCCGAGCGCGACGAGCTGCTGGCCGGGATGACCGAAGAGGTCGGCGAGCTGGTGCTGCGGGACAACTACGACCAGGCCCGGGCGATCAACAACTCGCAGGCCCAGGCCGCCTCGCTGCTGCCGGTGCACCGCCGGATGATCGGCGAGTTGGAGCGCTCGGGCGCGCTGAACCGGGCGCTGGAGGGGCTGCCGCCGGACGACGAGCTGGCGGTGCGCACCGAGTCCGGGCTGACCGCGCCGGAGTTCGCGGTGCTGCTGGCGTACGTGAAGATCGTGCTGGAACGGGAGATCCTCGCCGAGGGGCTCGCCGACGAGGAGTGGACGACCGAGGTGCTGGTCAACTACTTCCCGACCCCGATGCGGGAGCGGTTCGCCGACCGGATGGGCCAGCACCGGCTGCGCCGGGACATCGTGACCACCGTGCTGGTGAACGAGGCGATCAACCGGGGTGGCATTTCGTTCGTGTTCCGGGTGGTCGAGGAGACCGCGGCGTCCGCGGCGGACGTGATCCGGGCGTACGTGGTGGTCCGCGAGGTGTTCGGGCTGCGCGAGCTGTGGGACGCGGTCGAGGCGCTCGACAACAAGGTCGACCCCGAGCTGCAGACCGCCGTCTACCTGGACACCCGGCGGCTGCTCGATCGGGCGGTCCGTTGGCTGGTCACCAACCGGCGCTCGCCGATCGACGTGCCGGCCGAGACCGCCCGGCTGCGCGACGGGGTGGCCCGGCTGCTGCCCGGCCTGGAGAACCTCTTCTACGGCAGCGAGCGGGAGGCCATCGCCGCGCACATCGACGAGATGACCTCCCGGGGGCTGCCGCGCGGCCTGGCCGAGCAGGCGACCCGGCTGATGTACAGCTTCGGGCTGCTCGACGTGGTGGAGACCTCGGCGGGCACCGGTCCGGACGTCGGCGAGGTGGCCTCGGTCTACTTCGTCCTGTCCGACCGGTTCCGGGTCGACTCCCTGCTGTCGAAGATCTCTCTGTTGCCGCGGGAGGACCGCTGGCAGACGCTGGCCCGGATGGCACTGCGCTACGACCTGTACGCCGCGCTGGCCGCGCTCACCGCGGAGGTCCTCGGCTCCACCCCGAACGACCTGCCGCCGCTGGAGCGGGTGTTGCAGTGGGAGCAGTCGAACGCCACCTCGATCCACCGCGCCCAGCGGGCGATGGGGGAGTTCGACGAGTCCCGGGCGGACCTCGCCGCCCTGTCGGTGCTGCTGCGTCAGATCCGTACCCTGGTGCGGACCTCGGCGGCCTGAGTCGCCCGGAGCGCGCCGCGGCCGGTCGGTGTCCCCGACCGGCCGTGGCGCGTCCCGGGGGCCGCCCGTCCCCACTTCTCAGCCGGTCATCGTCGCGAAGACGACGACGTTGTCCAGGTAGCTGCCCGCGTTCTTGTCGAACTGCCCGCCGCAGGTGACGACCCGCAGGCCGGCCCGGTCGTTCGGGCCGTACACCAGCTCGGTGGGAAAGGCCTTCTTCGGGTACGACTTCACCTCGTCGACGGTGAAGGCGGCCTGGCTGCCGTCGTCCCGCGACACCGTGATGGCGTCGCCCGGCTGGAGCGCGCCGAGTGAGAAGAAGACGGCGGGACCGCCGACCTTCGCCGAGTCGACGTGCCCGACGACCACCGCGTTGCCGATCTCGCCGGGGCTCGGCCCCGGGGAGTACCAGCCCGCGCTCAGGGCCTGCTCCAGCGACGGAACCTGGACGGTGCCGTCGGGGTTGGTGCCCAGCATCATGATCGGGGCGTCGACCCCGATCCGGGGAATGGCGATGGTGGTCGGCGTGGCCCGGCCCAGCCCGGCCGCCGGCTGTCCCTCGCCGGCCGACCCGGTGTCGGGATCGGTGGGCTGGTCGACTCCGTTCCCGCTGGGGCCGGCGGTGGCGCGGCCGTCCGCGCCGGCCTGGGACAGCGGCTGAGGTGGGCGAAGCGCGGGCTCGGGCGTGCCGCGCAGCGAGGCGCCCACCAGTCCGGCGCCGACCATCGCGAGCGTGACGACGACGGCCGCACCGGCGGCACGCCACGGTCTCCCGTGGCGGCCGCCGGCCGGTGTCGCCGTCACGTCAGACGAGGGACCCATTGACCCGACGCCGCCGCATCAGCACGATGCCGCCGAGCGCCGCGGCGCCCACCATGCCCGCCCCGGTGGTGGCCATCCCGCGATTGGTGCCGGTGGTCGCGCCGCCGTCACCGCCGTCGACGTGGCCACGCGGGAGCACGACCAGCTCCCCCTCGCCGCAGGAGCCGTGCAGCTTGTGGCGGCCCGGCTTGGCGTCCTCGGAAACCTCGGCCTCGCCGAAGTAGACGAAGTCCTTCTTGTGCTCCCAGGACCGCTCGTCCTCGCCGCGCCCGGAGTCCTTGCCGTGCTCGGAGTCGTTGCCGCGCCCGGAGTCCTTGCCGTACTCGGAGTCGTTGCCGCGCCCGGAGTCCTTGCCGTGCTCCGAGTCGTTGCCGCGGCCGGAGTCCTTGCCGTACTCGGAGTCGTTGCCGCGGCCCGAGTCCTTGCCGCGGCCCGAGTCCTTGCCGTAGCCGGAGCCCTCGTCGGACCGGTCCTTCCCGGACTCCTTGCCGTGGTCCTTCTCGGCCTTCTGGCCCTGCTCGTAGCCGCCCCAGTCCTGCTCGCCGTACGGGTCGGCGGTGCCGCCGCCCTTGCCACCCTGCTCCCCGCCGGGCTTGCCGTTGTCCTTGCCCTGCTCCCCGCCGGGCTTGCCGTGCTCCCCGCCCTGCTCGTCGCCGGGCTTGCCCTGCTCCCCGCCCGGCTTGCCGTCGTCCTTGCCCTGCTCCCCACCGGGCTTGCCGTGCTCGCCGTCGTCCTTGCCCTGCTCGTCGCCGGGCTTGACGTGCTCGCCGTTGTCCTTGCCGTCGTCCTTGCCCTGCTCGTCGCCGTGCTTGACGTGCTCCCCGTTGTCCTTGCCGTCGTCCTTGCCGTGGTCCTCGCCCGGCTTGCCCCCGTCCTCGCCGTGCTGGCCGCGGTCGTCCTCGGCCGAGTGCAGCTTGACCTTGCCGGTGACCTTGGACCAGACGAAGGCGTCCCTCTGGGGCTCCGAGCAGATCTCCAGGAGCTCGACCTTGTCGCCCGCCTTGACGACGTGCGGCTTGGCGTAGACCTTGCCGTCGCGGGACTCGCCGTCGTGGCCATCCGCGAACGCGATCCCTGGCGTGAACACCAGCAGGGAGGCCCCCCCGAGGGCGGCACCCGCAACGACCTTCCCGAGCATCTTGTTTGCCATGACCTGCGTCACTCCATCCCTGTTCGTCCTGAGCCCGACGTCAGCCGAGCTACTCAAGACGTTAGACCGGTTCGCGAGCTATAAGAGGAAAGATTCATCTTTTACAGTTTCCTTGGCATTCGGGTGGAAGGTCCGACAAGCGCACCTCGTCGGCTCGCGTCGGGCGTTACAGACCCGGGGAAGGGTTACAACCCCGCTGCGCGGGACGCACCCTTTCGGGGGACGGGGGTGCCTCGCCCCGGGCTGTCTGCAGCGGTGTCATCACGCCGTACTGCTCCGGGCGTCCTGTTGGGCCGGTCGAACAAGCATCGAACCATTGCCATGGAAGCGCTCCCATGTAAGAATTTCCCTCACGCGGTACGGGGAGCCACACCGCACAAGGCAGACGTCGAGGGCACCGGTCCCACCGGACGCCGTCCGCCGCCCGACCGGTCGTTTCCCGTCCGGTCGCGCACCACCACCAAAAACCGCCCGTCCGGGTCGGGCACCCCCGAAAATTCCCCCCGTGGCGCCGCCGATCGTCCGTGCAGGACGTCGGGCGCCGTTCCGCCGGGCCGCGAGTCCGGTCACGCCCAAGGAGATCTGTGCCATGAGTATGAGGAAGAGACTGTCCGGCCACCGCCGGGCGCTCGCACTGTCCGGTGCGGGTGTCCTGGTCGCCGCCGGCCTGGTGACCCTCCCGGTCACCGCGGCCCAGGCCGCGACCCAGTGCAGCGTCGACTACACCACCAACGACTGGGCCGGCGGATTCACCGCCAGCGTCACCATCAAGAACCTGGGTGACGCGGTCAGCTCCTGGAACCTCGGGTTCACCTTCCCGAACAGCAGCCAGCGCGTGCAGCAGGGCTGGTCGGCCAAGTGGAGCCAGGCCGGGCAGAACGTGACCGCCGCGAACGAGTCGTACAACGGTTCGATCGCCAGTGGCGGCAGCGTGAGCATCGGTTTCAACGGCGCGTGGAGCGGCAGCAACCCGAAGCCCACCTCGTTCACCCTGAACGGCGTGGTCTGCAACGGCAGCACTCCCCCCACCACGCCGCCCCCGACCACGCCCCCGCCGACCACGCCGCCCCCGACCACGCCTCCGCCGACGACGCCCCCGCCGGGGGAGAAGGTGGACAACCCCTACCTGAACGCCAAGGGGTACGTGAACCCGGAGTGGAAGGCCAAGGCCGAGTCGGTGGCCGGCGGCAACCGGGTGTCGAACAACCCGACCGCCGTCTGGATCGACCGGATCGCCGCGATCAACGGCACGCCGGACAGCACCTCCAACGGTGCGATGGGCGTTCGTGCCCACCTGGACGAGGCGCTGAGGCAGGGTGCCAAGTACATCCAGTTCGTGGTCTACAACCTGCCCGGCCGGGACTGCGCCGCGCTCGCCTCCAACGGTGAGCTGGGCCCGAACGACCTGCCCCGGTACAAGGCCGAGTACATCGACCCGATCGCCGCGATCCAGGGTGACGCGAAGTACGCCAGCCTGCGGATCATCAACATCATCGAGATCGACTCGCTGCCGAACCTGGTGACCAACACCTCCGGCAACCCGGGCGGCACCGCGATGTGCGACACCGTCAAGGCCAACGGCGCGTACGTCAACGGCGTCGGGTACGCCCTGGCGAAGCTGGGCGCGCTCGGCAACGTCTACAACTACATCGACGCCGCGCACCACGGCTGGATCGGCTGGGACAGCAACTTCGGCCCGACCGCCGACCAGCTCAAGGCCGCCGCCGTCGCCTCGGGCAGCACCGTGAACAACGTGCACGGCTTCATCGTCAACACGGCCAACTACTCGGCGCTGCGTGAGCCGTACGTCAAGATCACCGACAACGTGAACGGCACGTCGGTCCGGCAGTCGAAGTGGATCGACTGGAACTTCTACACCGACGAGCTCTCGTTCGCCCAGGCGTTCCGCACCAAGCTGGTCTCGGTCGGCTTCAACAGCAACATCGGCATGCTGATCGACACCTCCCGCAACGGCTGGGGCGGCACCGCCCGGCCGACCGGCCCGGGCGCACTGACCAGCGTCGACACCTACGTCAACGGTGGCCGGGTCGACCGGCGGATCCACGCCGGCAACTGGTGCAACCAGTCCGGCGCGGGCCTCGGCGAGCGTCCCAAGGCCGCTCCGGAGTCCGGCATCGACGCCTACGTCTGGGTGAAGCCCCCGGGTGAGTCGGACGGCTCCAGCAAGGCGATCCCGAACAACGAGGGCAAGGGCTTCGACCGGATGTGCGACCCGACCTACACCGGTAACGCCCGCAACGGCAACAGCATGAGCGGCGCCCTGCCGGACGCCCCGATCTCGGGTGCCTGGTTCTCGGCGCAGTTCGCCCAGCTCATGCAGAACGCCTACCCGGCGCTCTGACGCTCCACCAGGCACGCCTGCCCGCCGCTGGCGAGGAGTGAGGCACTCTCAGCGGCAGGTTCCCCCGGCCCCTGGTCCGACCGTCCACCGGTCGGGCCAGGGGCCCCCGCCGTGCCCGGGGCGGGGCGGGCGGGGTCAGGGCACGGTCTTCTCCACCGCAGCCTGGCCCTGCTCGGCAAGGTCGCGGCGGGCCCGCTCGACGTTCTTCGGCGTCAGGTCCTGGCCCCGGGCCCGCACCAGGTCCTCCGGCTCCCACTGCTGCTCCGCGCCGGTGCGGATGTTGTCCCCGCCGGCCCCCGTGCCCGCGCCGTGCGGGTCGCCGAGCAGGTCCTCGGTCGAGCCGGCGCCCTCCGGGACGTCCCCCGGACCGCCGAAGGACGGAGTGTCCCGGTCGGCCCCGCCACCGGTCGCCAACTGCCGCACCGTGCTCTCGTCGTCCACCGCCGCGGCCACCTCGGGGCTCTCCTCCAGCGGTCGCCCGGCGTTCCGGTCGCGCTTCGTCATCCTGCCGCCCTCCTGTCCCCAGGTGTTGCCTGATCCCCCCGGCGTACCCCCCAGCGCCCCGGACATGCCGACGGGGTTTCGCCGCGGTATGTCTTCGGCTGCGCGCAGGACGTTGCGGGCGGCGGTCGCCACCGGACAGCCCGGGGTCCGGCAGAGCGGGCAGCGGCCGTCGGGGTCGGGCCGGTGGGCGCGGAGGATCGCTCGGGCGGTGAGGATCAACCGGTTGCGGATCTGCGCCAGGGACAGGAACGGCGCGGTCATCCTCAGGTCACCCGGAGGGCGACGGCGAGCGCAATGATCGTGGCCGGGGCGTGCGGGTCGCGCGCCACCCGGGCGACCACGTCCCGCGCGGCCGGGCGGTGCCGTAGCTCGGCCGGCGCGGTGCGTTCGGCGGCGATCAGGACGCGGCCGGCGTTGGCCGGGTCGTCGGCCTGGAGGTAGGCGCGGGCGGCGTCGACCAGGTGCGCGGCGCGGTGTTCGGCGGGCAGCCACCGCCAGGCGTCCCGCTCGGTGGTCTTCTCGTGCCAGGCGACCGCCTCGCTCGCGTCGCCGAGTTCGAGGGCCGCGACGACCCGGGCCAGGTCGACCGCTGTCGGCCCGAACCCGGTCCGGTGATGGTCGTGGCCGTCCCCGACCCGCACCGCCATGCCTGCGGCCTCGCCGATCAGCTCGGCGGTGGCGTGGTCGTCGCCGTGGCGGGCAGCCGCCAGGGCGGCCTGCACGAGCAACGTCCCGCACAACGACAACTCCGCCGGCCGGGCGTCGTCGGGGTCGGGCGGGGCGATCCGGTACGCGGCGGCCAGCGCCGTCGACATGGCCGCCCGCGCCCGCCCCGAGGCGCGTAGCACCTGGCCGAGCTGCACGGCTGCGGCGGCCACCAGCACCGGCTCGCCGGTCGCAGTGGCCATCGCCCGGTCGGCGGCCAGCCACGCCAGGTCGGCCTCGCCGAGCTTCACCAGCAGCGACGCGGTCACCCGGTACACCTCGACCAGCAGAGCGCGGCCCGGCCCCGGGTCGTCGGCGTGGCAGCGCTGCGCCTCGGCCAACACGGCCGGCACCAGCGCGATCACCTGTGGATACCGGGCGTGCTGGAAGGCGGTCCAGGCGTGCGCGACCTCCCGCGCCAGCCGATCGGCCGGCATTGCGGGCCCGCGTGTCGCCGGCCGGCCCAGGGCGATGTCGTACGTCGAAAGGGCCGCCTGGATCCGGTCCACGCCCTCGGCGCACCGGGTCACGTCGGCGGGCCGGGCGTCCCGGCCGAGCAGTACGGCCGTGTCGATCCGCAGGACGGCGGCGATGGCCTGGAGGGTCGACACCTTGTCGAGGGCGCGGACGCCGCGCTCGACCTTGTCCACCCAACTCTTCGATTTGCCGAGCCGGTCGGCGAACACCTGCTGCGACAGCTTCCGCCGAGCCCGCCAGTACGCCACCCGCCGACCGACCGGCAGCCGGTCACCGCTGTCCACGACGCCACCGCCGATCCGGCACCGCCCGGGTCGTCTCCTCGACCGGTATCCGATCTGCCTCGGCCTGCGCGAGGATCCGCTGCCTGGCCGCCTCCCGCTCCGCCTGCTCGACCTGCTCGCCACGGCTCTGTGCCGGCTCGTGCTGCATACCGTCCTCCACCTGCGTCCTCCCGAAGAGGCGTGGCGGCGGTGCTCTTGGAAGGACCGACCACCGCCGCGCCAGTTGAGGGGCGCGGTTCGTGGCAGAACCGGTACTGACAGCAAATGTCGATCGCGCCCGTAACTGCACGTTACGAGCGCTGATCAGGCATGACGGTGATGGTTTGTACCTCTGCGACTACTACCAGTTAATGCCCATTGCGAGCGCCAGCTCTCGGGCGTCCTCGCCGGTCGTACCGCGGCGGCCCGCCAGTTCCAGCGTGGCTGCTCGCGCGAAGGGGCTGTACCGGATGGTGTCCGCGCTCTCGCGGAGGCCTCGCCCGAGCAGGTGCACGGCGGCGATCTCCTCGCGACGCGCCAGATGCGCCCGGGCCGCATCGATCAGGGCCGCAGCGCGACGAGTCCGCGATGGCAGCGCCAGGTAGTCGATGATGGCCGCGCGGCGGATAGCCTCGCCCGGCCGGCACAGGTCCGACTCTATCGTTGCTGCGGAAACCGCACAGACGGTCTCTCCGAACATCAACCATGGATGCACGTAGCCGCTGCCGAGTCGTCTGGTGACCTCCTCGGCAAGGTCCCAGGCCCGCCACGCCTGTCCAGCCCGGCCGGCCTTGCTGCGCCCGAGTGCCACCCCCAGGTGCAGTTGTCCCCAGCGGGCAAGCGGGTCAACGCCAGCGTCGGGGTCGAGGACGGCCAGCGCCTCCATCAGCACCTGCTCCGCCTCTTCGATCAGGTTCGACGAGCGGTACACGTGGGCGTAGTACCAAGCGGCGGCGGCGATGGCGCCCGGGTCGTCAGCTTCCTGCGCGGCGGCCATGGCACGGTCGGCCGCCAGCCACACCAACTCGGGGTGTGGCTGGTGGGCAAGGTACAACTGGGCGAGGTGGTAGACGCGGGCCAACTCGACCAGGGCGTGTCGCCGTTCGACACCTTCCAGTCGCCAGGCGCTACGGCGCGCGTCGTTGAGCAGACCGGGCAGCACCCCGGCAATGGCGGTCCGCTCCGTGGAGGATTCATGCCAGATACGCCACGCCTGGTCAACCAGACTGGTCAACGTCTCTACCGAGGTCGGGTCGCCGGCCGGGACGGCGGGGCGCTGCATGACAGCGGCGATCCGGCTGATGTCGGGGTGCCCGGCCTTCGTGACCGAAGCGACCGGAAGAGACTGTTCGCCGGTCAGGTCGGCCAAATCGGAGATACCGAGCACTTCGGCGAGACGAAGCAGCATCGGCAGTCGAGGGACGAGGAGGCGACCCGCTTCCAGGGCCTTCACCCACTCGCCGCTGCGTCCGACCAGTCCGCCGAGGACAGCTCTCGTCTTGCCGGCTCGCTCGCGGTGGGCACGTAGGCGGGAACCAAACGTCTCGGCATCGCTCATGGCGTCGCTCCCCAGGTGGCGGGCTCGGCGGCGGCACCGCCGCCGCTACCGGGACGGGCCACCACTTCGGACGGTACACCGGCCGAGTACGTCGCGGTAACGCAGAGCGTTCAAGAGATGACCTTTTGATGCGACTGCTGTCGGCGTCGCCACCGAACGCATGGCACCGGTCACTGTGCTGGTCTTTCGGATTCGCTGAACGGCCAAGCTCGGCCTTTCCGCTGTCCACGATGGCCCTGGTTCGACGAACACCGCACTTCCCGTTCTCAGCGCACCGGCAGTCGGACGTGATGGAGCCGTCTGGACGACACGCTCCCGCCGCTGCCGCTTCAACTTCCTGGCGCGACGCCGCGTATCGTCCCGATGTATCGGTTCGATACATCGGACAGTTGGGTCCGACTGACGAGGGAGCGGCGATGAGGCTGGTCGATTACGACAGGGAGCAGTACCAGAACTACACGCGCGGCCGCGCGCTCACCGAGCAGCAGTTGGGGGCATGGATGAGCGCCTTCGCAGCCGCGCTACCCGAGCGGCGTCCGCTGGTGGGGCTGGACGTCGGGTCAGGGACCGGCAGGTTCACCCCCGCGCTGGCGCGAGCGTTCGGGACGGTGACCGGGATCGAGCCGTCGGCCCGCATGCGCGAGGTGGCGCAGGCGCAGTCCCAGCATCCCGGCGTGCAATACCTGGCAGGCTCCGCCGAGGACATGCCGGTGCCGTCCGGCAGCGCCGACTACGCGCTCATGTTCTTGTCCTGGCACCATGTCCAGGACAAGCCCCGGGCGGCCCGGGAACTGGCCAGGGTGCTCAGGCCGGCCGGGCGGCTACTGCTGCGCGGAAACTTCAGCGACCATCATCCCGAGCCGTGGTGGCTGGACCACTTCCCTCGCGGTCTTGAGGTGGACACCGCGCTGTTCCAGCCGCTGCACGAGGTCATCGCGATGTTCACGGCGGCCGGTTGGCGCGTTACCGGATTCGGCATGGTCACCCCCGCGTCCGATGGCACTCGCGCCGACGTGCTCGAACGGCTGCGCCTGCGTACTCTCTCGTTCTTCGCCCGGCTCAGCCCCGACGAGGCGGAGGCCGGTCTCCGCAGCATCGAGGCGGCCGTGTCCGCCGATCCCGGCGCGCCATCGCCCGCGCTGTCCGAGCCGCTGCTCACACTCGAACGGCGCTAACGCCCGTGTACGCCGTGCGCGCCGGGGCGTGACCGGCCGAAGGCCCAACGCGCGCCCCGGCGCTGAGGATGCCGACCGCTGCAGCCGGGCGCTGATCTTGCAGACGACACTCCGCTGGTGGCTCGGCGCATGAGGAAGACTGGCGGGCATGGCTGACCTGGGCGATGCGAAGGCTGCGCTGCACCACTACCTCCAAGCGACTCGCGGGGACCTGATCTGGAAGCTCGACGGGCTGAGCGAACGCGAAGCCAGACTGCCCCGCACCGCGACCGGCAACAACTTTCTGGGAATCCTCAAGCATTGCCTCAATGTCGAAGCCGGCTACTTCGGGCCTACCTTCGGGCGCGAATTCCCGACGCCTGAGGAACTGGTCCCCATGCAGGCATTCGAGGAGGATCCGCAGGCGGACTGGTACGCGCGGGAGGAAGAGACGAAGGATGGGCTGATCGACCTGTATCGCCGTGTCGGGGTGTTCGCGGATCAGACGATCGAACAGCTACCGCTCGACGCGCCGGGGCGGGTGCCGTGGTGGCGGCCAGGTGGACAGGCCGTGACGCTGCAAAGGATCATCATCCACGTGACCAGCGACCTCGCTCGTCACGCGGGTCACGCCGACATCATGCGCGAGCAGCACGACACGGCGATCGGCCTGCGGCGGGAGAACACCAACATCCCCGACGACTACGACTGGCCGGCGTACGTCACCAAGCTGACGAAGCTGGCTGACCGCTTCGGATAACCGCCCGGCCCCGTCCGAGATCCGGACGGGTGGGTTCCCGGACGCGCCGCACGCCCCGGCCGTCGTTGGCCGGGGCGTGCGGATAGGTAGCGTCGAAAAGGGCGGTCAGCGGCCGAGTACCCGGTCCAGGAAGTCGCGGTACCGGCGTACCGCGATCCGCAGCTGTTCGGTGTCGTCGCCGGTCTGCTGCCAGTCGCCCAGCTTGTTCTTCTGCTCGGCGAGCGCGGCGGCGAGCGCCTGGATGGCCTCGTCCACCAGTGACTGGGCCTGCCCGGCGGCGGCCTTCGGGTCGTCGACGAAGCGGAGCTGGACGTCGCGCCAGCGGTCCCGGAAGGCCTGGGCGGCGTCCGGCTCGAAGAGGTCGGTGGCGTCCTCGTGCATCGCGCCGCCCGTCGGTCGGGCCGTGGCCGCGCCGAGGGCTGCGTCCGGGGCGGCGGCGTCCGGGTCGGTCATGCCCGGTTCGGGCCGGCCGTACCCGCTGCCGCCGGCGACCACCGCGTCCTCGCGGCTGCGGTCCGCCCCGTGGTGCTCGTCAGCCCGGTCGGCCTCGGCGTCTCCCGGGTGCCGGTCGCCCGGGTGTCGCGCGTCGTCGGGCCCGTCGGCCGCCTCGGCTGCCGCCCAGCGGTCCCGGTCGTGCAGCCGGTCCCCGGCGGTCGGGTCGGCGCGCTCGGCGTCGAACGCGTCGGTGCGTCCCGGTGCGCCGTCGCCCGGCTGGGCGGTGTCCTCGCCGCGCGGGTCCCGCTCGTCTTCCGGACGGCCGCTGGCCATGGCCGAGGCGGCCACCGCGTCGCCCACCGTGGTCGCCCCGAACGCGGTGGGCAGGGGTGCCGGCTCGTGGAACTCGGGAGCCCGGTCGGGGTCGGCGTCCCGCACGTCGTACGGGCGGGTGTCGTCCAGGTCGTCGGCGTCCCGGCGGCGCTCGCCCTGCCGGTCCGCCCCGTGCTCGTCGCCCCGCTCCCCGGTTACGGCCGGGTCGTCGAAGGTGCCCCGCTCGTCGAGTACGTCCTCGGGCAGGTCGACCCGGCCGTCGGCGTCGCGGTCGCGGTGGTGGCCGGCCTCGGCGGGCCGGTCGCCCGAGGGCGGGACCGGCACCGGCGCGGACCGGACGGCCTCCGGGTGGTCGCTGCTGGTCTGCTGCTCCTGGCGCATCGTGGCTCTCCTCAACGGCTCGTGGCGTCGTGCGGACGGTCGGCGGGCGTGGCATCGGCCCGCTGCTCGGGCGTGGCGTCCGGCTGGTGCCCGGGCACGTGTTCCGGCTGGTGCTGCTCCGGCGTGTGGCTGCCCACCGGGTCCTCGCCGAGCAGGTCGGCGAAGAGCGCCCGGTAGTGGACGACGGCCTGCCGCAGTTCCTCGGTGCCCGCCTCGCCGCGCTCGTTGCGCAGCCGGATCTCGTGCGCGTCCCGGTAGTGCGACAGCGTCCGGGCGTGCTCGACCGACAGGTGGGCGGCCCGGTCGTCGAACTCGCCGGTCGGGTAGCCGCGCTCGGCGACGAGCCGGCCGACCAGTTCGTCGGCGTCGCTCACCGTCTCGGCGGGGGAGTCGACGAAGCGGATCTGGAGCTCCTCCCACGCGGCGGCGTAGCGGGCCCGGGACTCGGGCGTGAGTGGGGTGAGGGTCAGCTCGGCGTGCCGGCGTTCCCGGTCCCGCAGCTCCCGCTCTGCGGCCGACCGGTTGTCCTGCTCCGCGACCACCCGGTCGTACTCGGGCCCGAACCGGGACCGCAGCGCGCGGCGGCGGGCGGCCTGCCGGAGCACGACGGCCAGCGCCGCGACGACCACCAGCACGACAAGAACTATGACGATTACCTGCGTGGGCGACATGGCTCCTCCTTCGTCCCTCTGGTATTCCCTCTGGCCACTGATCGCCAATCCCGATCCGGGGGAATTTCCTGGGTGATCACGGGTATCGGGACGAGGCACGGGCGGTTCCGGGCGCGCTGCGCCTCGGCGTCCGGTTCCCGGGCAGCGGGATGACCCGGCCCACAGGACCGTTCCCGGCGAAAACTTGACTGGTTCCAGAAAAGGAGCCAGGGTGGGGTGATGCCGGTCGAGTCAGACGCCGAACGCCTCCGGGCGGCCGGGCTGCGCGTCACGCAGCCCCGCCTAGCGGTGCTCGCGACGGTGCGCGGTCGGCCCCACCTGGACGCCGACACGATCACCCGCCTCGCCCGGGGCCACCTCGGGCGGCTCTCCGGTCAGGCGGTCTACGACGTCCTGCACGCCCTGACCGGGGCGGGCCTGCTGCGCCGGTTCGTCCCGGCCGGTGGTCCCGCGCGGTACGAGATGCGCGGGGCGGATCACGACCACCTGATCTGCCGGGAGTGCGGCGTGATCAGCGACACCGGCCGGAGCCCCGAACCGGGGCCCTGCCTCGACCCCTCGACGGCGGCCACCTTCGCGGTGGAGTTCGCCGAGGTCACGTACTGGGGGCGCTGCCCCGACTGCCAGCAGCGACACCTATCCGGAGGAGAGCTATGAGCGACCCGCAGGCCAGCAAGCCGATCCTGACGACCCGCCAGGGCCACCCCGTGCACAACAACCAGCAGCAGCGGACGGTCGGCTCGCGCGGCCCGGCCACGCTGGAGAACTACCACTTCCTGGAGAAGATCAGCCACTTCGACCGGGAGCGCATCCCGGAGCGGGTGGTGCACGCCCGCGGGTTCGTCGCGCACGGCGAGTTCGAGGCGTACGGGACGATCGGCGACGAGCCGGCGTCGAAGTACACCCGGGCCAAGCTGTTCCAGACCAAGGGCAAGAAGACCCCGCTCACCATCCGGTTCTCCACCGTCATCGGCGGCCGGGACTCCTCCGAGGCGGCCCGCGACCCGCGCGGCTTCGCGGTGAAGTTCCGCACCGAGGACGGCAACTGGGACATGGTGGGCAACAACCTCCAGGTCTTCTTCATCCGGGACGCGATCAAGTTCCCCGACGTGATCCACTCGCTGAAGCCGGACCCGGTGACCTTCCGCCAGGAGCCGAACCGGATCTTCGACTTCATGTCGAACACGCCCGAGTCGATGCACATGCTGACCTGGCTCTTCTCGCCGTACGGCATCCCGAAGAACTACCGGACCATGCGCGGATCCGGGGTCAACACCTACCGCTTCGTCAACGCCGAGGGCGAGGGCGTGCTGGTCAAGTTCCACTGGATGACCCAGCAGGGCGAGCACAACCTGACCGAGGCGCAGGCCGCCGAGATCCAGGCCGGCGAGCTGGGCCACGCCTCGAAGGACCTCTACGAGGCCATCGAGCGCGGCGAGTACCCGCAGTGGGAGCTCAACGTCCAGGTCATGAGCGACGACGAGCACCCCGAGCTGGACTTCGACCCGCTGGACGACACCAAGATCTGGCCGGAGGAGGACTTCCCGTACCTCCCGGTCGGGATGATGACGCTCAACCGCAACATCACCGACCACCACAACGAGAACGAGCAGATCGCCTTCGGCACCGGCGTACTGGTCGACGGGATCGACTTCTCCGACGACAAGATGCTGATCGGCCGGACGTTCTCCTACTCGGACACCCAGCGCTACCGGGTCGGCCCGAACTACCTCCAGCTGCCGGTCAACCGGCCGCGCGAGGACGTTCAGGTCAGCACCAACCAGGGTGGTGGCCAGATGTCGTACGGGGTGGACAACCGGGGCGGCAACCCGCACATCAACTTCGAGCCGTCCTCGGTGGCGGGCCTCAACGAGGCCGACGAGTCCTACCGGGAGTACCGCCCGTTCGTCTCGGGCCAGATCATGCGGGCCCCGATCGAGCGGCAGAACAACTACTCCCAGGCCGGCCGCCGCTACCGCGAGATGGCCGACTGGGAGCGCGACGACCTGGTCCTCAACCTCACCAACCTGCTGGCCCAGTGCGACAAGCACATCCAGGAGAAGATGGTGTGGCACTTCAGCCAGTGCGACGAGAACTACGGCCGGCGGATCGCCGAGGGTCTCGGCATCTCCGTCAACGCCTGACGCGCGCCGGCCGAACCCCGCATCTGGTCGAACGGGCCGGGTGGACACCGACAACCGCCCGACCCCACCGGCTGCGCAGGCACCGGACCGAGCGCCCCGCCCATTCCCGGGCGGGGCGCTCGCGCGTTCGCCGTCCACAGCGGAGCGTGCCGGGGTGAGCGCGGCCGGGCAAGAGCCGGTACCGCAACGGCCGGCGATTACGTATCCTGCCCAAGGCGCCGTGCCGGTGCCTCGGCGCCGCGGCGGGCGAAGCCCGTGTCGGCGTCGGCGCCACCCGCTGCCACACCTTCCGGGCGAGGTCTGATGAACACCCGCGACTGGCCGATTCGCTCGAAGCTGACGGCGCTGGTCGTCGCGCCGGTGAGCGCGCTGCTGGTGCTCTGGATCTTCGCGACCACCCTCACCTTCGGCCCGGCCCGGGACCTGCTCTCCGTCAGCACCCTCCTGTCCGACCTCGGCCGGCCGGGCGAGACGGTCGTCGCCGAGCTGCAACGGGAGCGCCGGCTCAGCGTGGTGCAGCTCGCCGGCGACGCCACGCTGCCGGCGCTGGCCGAACAGCGGCGGCGCACCGACGTCGCGGTCGCCGAGCTGCGCGGCCGGGCCTCCGGCGAACGCCTGCGCGACGCCGCCGACGACCTGCTCGACGCCCGCGTCGACCGGCTGCTCGGCGCGCTGGACGGGCTGCCCACCGGGCGGGGCTTCATCGACCGCCGCGAGGTCGACCGGACCGGCGCGATCGGGCTCTACAGCGGCATGGTCGGCGCGGCGTTCCAGGCGTTCTCGGCGCTGGCCACGCTGCCCGACGACGACCTGAACCGGCAGGCCCTGGCACTGACCGCACTCGGCCGTTCCCGGGAGCTGCTCGGGCAGGCCGACGCGCTGCTCGCCGGGGTGCTGGTCAGCGGGCGCTTCGCTGAGGGCGAGCACGCCCAGCTCGTGCAGACCATCGGCAACCAGCGCTTCCTGATCGAGTCCGCGGTGGCCGACCTGCCGGCCGACGACCGGGCCGCGTACCAGCGGCTGGCCGAGAGCGACGCCTTCGCCCGGCTGCGGGCCCTCCAGGACGCCCTGGTCCGGGCCCACCCCGTCCGGGCGCCCGCCGTGGACCTCCGGGCCTGGCAGGCCAGCCAGGACACCGTCCAGCAGAGCCTGCGCGACTTCGAGCTGACCCAGGCCGACGGATTGGCCGAGCGGACGATTCCGGTGGCGGTCGGCATCCTCGCCCGCCTCGGGGCGGCCGGCCTGCTCGGGCTCGCCGCCGTGGTGGTGTCGGTGCTGGTGTCCCTGCGAGTGGGCCGGTCGCTGGCGCAGCGGCTCACCGGGGTGCGCACCGCCGCGCTGGAGATGGCCGAACACCGGCTGCCGGACGTGGTGGCCCGGCTGCGCCGCGGCGAGGACGTGGACGTGGCCCGGGAGGCGCCCGCGCTGGAGTACGGCCGCGACGAGATCGGCCAGGTCGGCCACGCCTTCAACGAGGTGGGCCGCACAGCCGTGCGCGCCGCCGTCGACGAGGTCAGCCTGCGCCGAGGGCTCAACGACGTCTTCCTCAACATCGCCCGGCGCAGCCAGGGCCTGGTGCACCGGCAGCTCGCCCTGCTGGACCGGATGGAGCGCCGCGTCGAGGACCCGGACGAGCTGGCCGAGCTGTTCCGGGTGGACCACCTGGCCACCCGGCTCCGCCGGCACGCCGAGGACCTGGTCATCCTGGCCGGTGCCGCGCCCGGCCGGGGCTGGCGCAATCCGGTCGCGATGATCGACCTGGTCCGGGGGGCCATCTCCGAGGTCGAGTCGTACGACCGGGTCGACATCATCGACGTGCAGCCCGCCGCCACGGTGGGCCGCGCGGTCGGCGACGTCACCCACCTGCTCGCCGAGTTGGTGGAGAACGCCACCGGGTACTCCCCGCCGGGCACCCACGTGTCGGTGCGCGGGCAGAGCCTGCCCAACGGGTACGCGCTGGAGATCACCGACCAGGGGCTGGGCATGTCCATCCCGGCGATGGAGGAGGCCAACCGGCGGCTGGCGACGCCACCGGAGTTCGATCCGGCCGACAGCGCCCGGCTCGGGCTGTTCGTGGTGGCCCGGCTCGCCACCCGGCACGGGATCCGGGTGCGGCTCCGCCGGGCCGCCCAGGGCGGAGTCACCGCCGTGGTGCTGATCCCGCCGGACCTGGTGACCGCAGAGCCGCCGCCCGATCCGCCGCCCGCCGCGCCGGACGGCTCGGCCGACGACCGGCGGATGGCCAAGGTGACCCGGCTCAAGACCCTGCCCCGGACGCGTCCGGCCCGGATCACCCGGGAGCGGGCGGACTCGCCGACCGCCGTGGTGCCGCTGGTCCCCAGCCGCGCCGTGCCGGTCGACCCGTCCGGGGAGGGCGACGGCCTGCCCCGCCGGGTGCGCCGGCGTGGCCCCGCCGCCCGCCCCCGGCCGGCCGCCCTGGACGCGCCGGCCCCACGCGCCCCGGAGGAGGCCCGTCGGCTGATGTCCGCCCTCCAGGCCGGCACCGCCCGGGGCCGCCGGGACGGCGCCGCCGACGGCGGTCCCGTGCCGCCCGTCTCCACCACCTCCGCCGCCGACGCGTCACCGGATCCGGACACCCCGGCGGTGTCTGCGCAACCCCCGACCGCAACTGAGAGGGATGCCTAGTGGTGCACACGACGAAGCCGAACGTCGATCTCGACTGGTTGCTCGACGACCTGGTGGAACGGGTGCCGGCCAGCCGCCAGGCGGTGGTGCTGTCGGCGGACGGGCTGCTGCTCGGCGCCTCGGCCGACTCCGACCGCAGCGACGCCGAACACCTCTGCGCCCTGGCCTCCGGCTTCTCCAGCCTGGCCAAGGGCGCCAGCCGGCACCTCGACGCCGGGGGAGTCCGGCAGACCGTGGTGGAGATGGAGTCGGCATATCTCTTCGTCACCGCCGCCGGCCAGGGCGCGTGTCTGGCGGTGGTCGCCGAGGCCGACGCGGACATCGGCCTGGTGGCGTACGAGATGGCGATGCTGGTGATCCGGGTGGGCGAGAACCTCACCGCGCCGGCCCGGGTCGGGTCGGGTGCCGCCGATGCGGGCTGAGTCTCCCGGGCCGCAGCACGAGTGGCTGGACGCCGACGCCGGTCCGGTGGTCCGCCCGTACACCCTGACCGGCGGCCGGGTCCGGCCGCCGGCCGGTCTCGACCTGGTGGCCTTCGTGCTCACCGCCCGGGCCGTCGACCCCGCCACCCACTCACGACTGCACCCGGAGCACCGGCGGCTGGTCGAGCTGGCCCGCCGGCCGGTGCCGGTCGCCGAGCTCGCCGCCGAGCTGGACCTCGCGGTCGTCGTGGTCCGGGTGCTGGTCGGCGACCTGCTCGCCCGCGGCCTGGTCTCCGTGCACGCGCCGGCCGGCACCACGTTCCTACCCGACGACAACATCCTCAAGGCGGTGGTCAATGGACTCCGTGCGCTATGACCGTGACGGAACAAGGGTGCGGATCCCGCTGGCCCTGAAGATCCTCATCGCCGGCGGCTTCGGCGCCGGCAAGACGACGCTGGTGAGCGCGTTGAGCGAGGTCCGACCGTTGCAGACCGAGGAGGTCCTCACCGGGGCCGGGATCGGCGTCGACGACGTTTCCGGCGTGGAGGGCAAGTCGACCACCACGGTGGCGATGGACTTCGGCCGGATCACCATCAACGAGGACCTCCAGGTCTACCTGTTCGGCACGCCCGGGCAGGACCGGTTCTGGTTCCTCTGGGACGAGTTGGCCTTCGGGGCCCTCGGCGCGGTGGTGCTCGCCGACACCCGACGGCTGGCCGACTGCTTCCCCTCGATCGACTACTTCGAGCAGCGGAACATCCCGTTCGTGGTCGGGGTGAACTGCTTCGACGACGGCCGCCGGTTCAGCCTGGACTCCGTACGGCAGGCCCTGGACCTGGACCCGGGGGTGCCGCTGGTGTTCTGCGACGCCCGGGACCGGCAGTCCGGCAAGGAGGTGCTGATCTCGCTGGTCGAGCACGTCGCCCGGCAGCGCGGCGAGCCGGTGCCGGTGGCCTGACCCGGCCCGCGGCGGCTCGCGGCGCGACGGCGATCTGATCGATTCGCGGGAATCAGGGCTGATGCGGTGGGTGGCGGGGAAAGCTCTGTGGGATCGACACGGACAGCGACGGAAGGCGGATCGGGTGACCGGGCAGCAGACGATCGTCCACCTCGGTGGTTACACGGCGGCCAGCGGCGGCCGGGGCGACGGGATCGTCGCCGCCCGGCGGGACCCGGGAACCGGCGCGCTGACCCCGCTCGGCACGGTCGCGGTCACCCCGTCGCCGTCCTTTCTCGTCCGGCATCCCGTCCTGCCGGTGCTCTACGCCGTCAACGAGCTGGCCGAGGGGGAGGTCAGCGCGTTCCGCACCGGCCCGGACGGCGACCTGACCCCGCTGGGTGTGCGGGGCACCGGCGGCGCGGATCCCTGTCACCTGGCGGTCACCCCGGACGGCGGGCACCTGGTCGTCGCCAACTACGGCGGCGGCAGCGTCGCCGTCCTCCCGCTCGACCCGCAGGGCGTTCCGGGCGAGCGCAGCGACCTGGTGGTGCACTCCGGGCACGGGGCGGACCCGCAGCGCCAGGACAAGGCGCACTGTCACATGGTGTCCCCCGCACCGGACGCCGGGCCGCTGCTCGCCGTCGACCTCGGCACCGACTCCGTCTACCGGTACGACCTCGACGCCGCCTCCGGCCGGTTGGTGCCCCGGGGCCCCCGGGTGCACGTGGCGGCCGGCACGGGCCCCCGGCACCTGGCCCGGCACCCGGACGGCCGGCGCTGCTGGCTGGCGGGGGAGCTGGACGGCACGGTGACCGCGTACGAGCTGGCCCCCGACGGGGCGCTGCACCAGCGCGGCCGGGTGGACGCCAGCACCCGCGCCGGCCACGTCCAGCCCTCCGAGATCACGGTCGGCGCGAACGGTCGCTTCCTCTACGTCGGCAACCGGGGCGTCGGCACGGTGTCGGTCTTCGCGCTGGCGGGTGAGCTGCCCGAACTGGTCGCCGAGGTGGAGACCGGCGGGGAGTGGCCCCGGCACCTCGCGCTGGCCGGCGGGCACCTCTACGTCGCCGACGAACGCGCCGACATGATCCGGGTGTTCCGGGTGGACCCGGCGACGGGGGTGCCGACGCCGGTCGGCGAGCCCGTTCCGGTGCCCAGCCCGACCTGCGTCCTGCCCTGACCGGGCGGCGACCGGCATCACGCTCCGTCCCTGTTCAGGGGCATTCCGGCAACACCGGGATTCGAACTGGCGACTCAGGGTAACGAAACGGCCGGGAACTGTTGCTGCTGGGTAACTTTCGTCCGAACGGCCGTGGCAGCGCCCGTAGCGGTTACGCAAGATGGTCACCGTGCCAGGCCGCCATCGCATGCGTTCAAGTCTCCGCGGAGCAGGTGCCGTCGCCTCGGCGACCGCGCTGGTCGTCGTCGTCGCGGGCTCCTGGTTCGGGTACCGCCAACTGGTGCAGCCGGCGTGCTCGGGGCAGGTCCAGCTCACCGTCGCGGCTTCCCCCGAGGTCGCGCCCGCGGTGCGGGCCGAGGCCGCCGGGTGGGTGGCCGACGGCGCGGCGGTCGGTGGCACCTGCATCACGGTCGACGTCTCGGCCGTCGACTCCGTGCACGTCGCCGCGGCCGTGGCCAGCAAGCACGGCGTGCAGCTTCCCGGTGTGGGTCAGGTCAGCGGCACCGCGGTCACCCCGGACGTGTGGGTGCCGGACTCCTCGACCTGGCTGCTGCGGCTGAAGAACGCCGGGGCCACCGCGTTCGCCCCGAGCAACGGCGGGTCCATCGCCCGCAGCCCCGTCGTGGTGGCGGTGCCCGAGCCGGTGGCCTCCTCCCGGCTCGGCTGGCCGGAGAAGAAGCTGACCTGGTCCGACCTGCTGCGGCAGGTGAGCAGCAGCAAGCCGCTGCGGACCGGGATCGTGGAGCCGACCCGGGACGCGGCCGGCCTGTCCGGGCTGCTGTCGCTGACCGCGACGGCCAGCGCCTCCGGCGGCGACGCGCAGGAGGCGACCACCGGCACGCTGCGGGCGCTGGCCACCGGCCGGTCCGCGTTGCGCCAGGACCTGCTCGCCCGGTTCCCGCGCTCGTCCGACCCGGCGGCGATCGCCGGCGGCCTCGGCGCCGCAACGCTGTCGGAGGAGGCCGTGATGGCGTACAACGAGGGGAAGCCGCCGATCCCGCTGGCGGCGCTCTACCTCGAACCGTCGCCGGTGCCGCTGGACTACCCGTACGCGGTGCTGCCCGGTGTCGAGCCGGCGAAGCAGTCCGCAGCCCGGGTCCTGTTCGGGGCGCTCACCACCCCCGGCTTCCGTGACCGGCTGGCCGAGCGGTCGCTGCGCGCGCCGGACGGCGGCTGGGGCGAGGGCTTCAAGGCGCTGCGGGGCGCGCCGAGCCCGGGCGGCGGCGCGGGAGTCACGCCCACTCCGGCCGGCAACGGTGCCGGCGGCCTGGACCCGGCGGCGATAGAGCGCGTCGTCTCCAGTTGGTCGATCGCCACCCAGTCCGGCCGGATGTTGTGCGTGATCGACGTCTCCGGTTCGATGAAGCAGCCGGTGCCGAGCGCCAACAACGCCACCCGGGAGCAGGTCACGGTGGCGGCGGCCAGCCGGGGCCTGAACCTGTTCGACGACTCCTGGTCGATCGGGCTGTGGACCTTCTCCACGAGGCTGGTGGGCGCCCGGGACTACCGCGAGCTGGTGCCGATCAACCCGCTGTCGGGCAACCGCGCCCGGCTGGAGCAGGGGCTGACCACGATCCGGCCCTCGAACGGCGACACCGGCCTGTACGACACGTTGCTGGCCGCGTACCAGGAGGTCCAGAACGACTGGGAACCGGGCCGGGTCAACTCGGTGGTGTTGTTCACCGACGGCAAGAACGAGGACGACGACGGCATTTCCCAGCAGAAGCTGCTCTCCGAGCTGAAGCGGATCGCCGACCCAGAGCGGCCGGTCCAGGTCGTCATCATCGGCATCGGCGCCGACGTCAGCAAGGCCGAGCTGGAGTCGATCACCAAGGTCACCGGTGGGGGGAACTTCGTCACCGAGGACCCGACCAGGATCGGTGACATCTTCCTGAAGGCGATCGCGCTCCGGCCGAACGCTCCACGCTGAGTAACCAATCAGTGCAGATTGGACCGTCGCGCCGGTGGAACCGGTGCGACGGAAAGTTTTTTTCATGGAAGCTGTTTCCAAGCAAATGACGGCAATACGTCCGAGGCGATCGGTGGCCATGGTTCTGAGGCAAGATGTCGGGGTGCTCCGGCATCGATGGTCCTGTGAAGAGGACCGACCGTCGACCGGGGTCGGCCTCAGCAGAAGTGGGGAGGGCCGGTGACGTCGACGACGCTTTTGACCCCCACCAGGACGCCGTCGCGTCCTGGTGGCCACCGGGCAGGGCAGGTGGCCCGCGTCGACGAGCGAGCGTACGTCCGCATGCTGGTGGTGCTGGACACCGCCGTGCTGGCCGTCGCCGTGCTGGTCGGCTACGTCAGCCGCTTCGGCGACGAGGAGCCGGTGGGCTCGAAGATCCCGTACGTCGTGGTCGCGCCCGCGCTCGTGCTCACCTGGCTGGTCTCGCTCAAGGTGCTGCGCTGCTACGACGACCGGGTGCTGGGCTACGGCGCGGACGAGTACCGCCGGGTGAGCACGGCCAGCCTGCGGCTCGCCGGGGGCACCGCGATCGCGGGCTACATCGCCGACGTCGGGGTCTCCCGGGGCTTCCTGGCCATCTCGTTCGCGGTGGGCATGCTGGGCCTGGAGGCGGCCCGGTTCGCCGCCCGCAAGCGGCTGCACCGGGCCCGGTCCCAGGGCCGGGGCTGGTCGCGCAAGGTGCTGGTGGTGGGCGACACCGCGCACGTGCTGGAGCTGGTGCACCAGCTGCGCCGGGAGCCGTACGCCGGCTACCAGGTGGTCGGCGCCTGCATCCCGGACGCGCTGCTGGCACCGGTGCCGCAGCGGCTCGGTGACGTCCCGGTGGTCGGCTCGTTCCGGGGCATCCCGCAGGCGGCCACCGCGATCGGGGCCGACACCGTGGCGGTCACCGCCTCCGGTGAGCTGACCGCGACCCGGCTGCGGCGGCTCGGCTGGCAGCTGGAGGGGACCGGGGTCGACCTGGTCGTCGCGCCCGCGCTGACCGACGTGGCCGGTCCCCGCATCCACACCCGGCCGGTCGCCGGCCTCCCCCTGATCCACGTGGAGGCCCCCGAGTTCCGGGGGGCCCGCAAGCTGGTCAAGGGCTTCGTCGACAGGTCCGCCGCCACCGTGGCGCTGGCGCTGCTCCTGCCGCTGGTGGCGGTGATCGCGCTGGCCATCAAGCTCGACAGCCGGGGGCCGGTGCTGTTCCGGCAGACCCGGGTCGGCCAGGGCGGCCGGGAGTTCGGGGTGTTCAAGTTCCGCACCATGGTGATCAACGCCGACGCCCTGCTCGCCGAGCTGGCCGCCCGCAACGAGACCGACGGGCTGATGTTCAAGATGCGCGACGACCCCCGGGTGACCCGGGTCGGCCGGGTGCTGCGCAAGTGGTCGCTGGACGAGCTGCCCCAGTTGGCGAACGTGCTGCTCGGCCACATGAGCCTGGTCGGCCCGCGCCCGCCGCTGCCCTCCGAGGTGGCCCGCTACGACGGCGACGTGGCCCGGCGGTTGCTGGTCAAGCCCGGCATGACCGGCCTCTGGCAGGTCAGCGGCCGGTCCGACCTGAGCTGGGAGGACGGCATCCGGCTTGACCTCTACTACGTGGAGAACTGGTCGCTGGCCGCCGACCTGACCATCATGTGGAAGACCTTCGGCGCGGTGATGCGCAGCCGGGGCGCCTATTGACCACCCGGTGGCGGGGCGACGCCGGCAGCGACCCCGCCCCGGCTGAAGGCCCCGGTCACGGCTGGGGGCCGGTCCAGTCCAGGCAGACCACCACCGCGTCGTCGACGAGGTCGCCGGCGACGAACGCCCGCAGGTCGCCGAGCAGCGACCGGACCGCCTCCAGCGGCTCCATCGGGCCGGTCCGGCGCAGGAACCGGTCCAGCGCCGTCCCGCCGTACCGGACGTCCTGGCCGGTCGCCTCGATGACGCCGTCGCTGAGGACGAAGAGCCGGTCCCCGCGGTGCAGCGTGAACTGCTGCTCCCGGTAGTCGGTCCCGTCGAACATGCCCAGCGGGAACTGCGCCTCCAGGGGCTGCTCGACCACCTCGCCGTCGCGCAGCAGCACCAGTCGGGGTGAGCCGGCGTCGACCACCGTCATCGTCCCGCCGGCGAGGTCCAACTCCAGCAGCAACGCCGAGACGTGCTGCTCGCCCCGGTGCAGGGCGTACACCGCCTGGTCGGCCAGCGCCGCCTGGTCGGCCAGGCAGAGCCCGCCCCGTCGGGCGTTGCGCAGGGCGTGGGTGGCCAGCGCGGTCAGCACGGACGCGGTGACCCCCTCACCCATTCCGTTGATCGTCGACAGCCACAGCCGGTGCCCGTCGTCGGACCAGTCGAAGCTGTCGCCGCGCACCGCGTACGCCGGTTCGAGCTGCCCGGCCAGGCTGAACGAGGGGCGGATCCGGCTCCGGCCGGGCAGCAGTTCCCACTGCATCTCGGCGGCCAGCGTGAGCCGGCGGCTGCGGCGGGCGGTCCGGTACAAGTCGGTGCCTTCGTTCACCGCCACCAGTTCGTGGCCGAGGGCGGTGGCGATCCCGAGCAGCTCGTCCCGGGCGGCCCGGTCCTCGGGGAGCGGGGCGACCCGCAGGACCCCACGCCGTTCCCCCCGCATGCTCACCGGGAAGTAGCCGGTCCGGTCGGCCAGGATGGGCTCCTGGTGGTCGAAGCACCGCCAGGCCGGATGTCCCGGCCCGGTCACCGGCTCACCTTCCGTGAGCGGAAGCAGCGCCGAGAGCCGGTAGTCGACCTGGAGCAGTTCGACGTCCGTGATCCCGTACGACCGTTCGAGGTCCGTGGCGAGTCGGTCGACCAGCAGATCGGCCGGTGCCTCGGTCAGCGTCCGGCGGGCCCGGTCTTCCGCACCGCTCATCGTCGCTCCTCTGTCGGAGGCCCGGCGACCAGGGACGCCGGGTAGTCTCGTGCCCACCATGTCCGAAGAACACGGTCCACGCGGACCAGAAGCGAGTATGGCCGCCGCCCTCGATGCGGCCGCCGGCACCCTGCTCACGGTCTTCGAGGCGGCGCGCGAGCGGACCACCAGCCGGCTCTCGGGGGCGCAACTGCGCGCGGTGATGGTGGTCGAGCAGCACGACGGGATCAACCTGCGTCGGCTGGCGACGCTGCTCGACATGCTGCTCTCCTCGGCGAGCAGGCTCTGCGACCGGCTGGTGGCCGCGGGCATGCTGGAGCGCGAGCCCGGCCGTTCCGACCGCCGGGAGATCTCCCTGCACCTCACCTCGGAGGCCGAATGGCTCCTCGCCGAGCTGCGGGCCGACCGCCGGCAGCGGCTTGCCGTGATCCTGGCCGGGATGACCCCCGAGGGGCGGCGGGCGCTCCTCGCCGGCCTGCAGGAGTTCGACGAGGTGGCCCGGCACCGGCACCCGCCGGAGCCGCCGGTCGCGGAGCCGTCCGCCGAGACCCGGCCGGGGGAGCGGGCGACGGCGACCGGGCCGGGTGACTGGTCCTCGGGGGAGCCGCAGGCCGGCTGGTCGAGCGGGAACCGGCCCGGCGGGATACCGCACGGCCGGTCGACCGGCGACGCCCCGAGCGGGTGGTCCGGCGAGGCCGCCGGGGGCGGCTGGTCGCGTACGGCCTGACCCTGGTCCGCATCCCCGGTCGCAGCAGTCGCGGGTCGGCGACCCGGATCACCTGCGGCGAGGGTGTCCGCCGTGCATCGACGAAGAGCAGGTCAGCCGGTGCGGCTCAGCCATCCGACCGGGTCGGCGACGATCCGCCGGACGACGGAGCCGGCCGCGCCGACCACGGCGGCCTCCGGGCCGAGCGCCGAGGAACGCACGGTCACCGGCGACCATCCGGCGGTGAGCACCCGCCGTGACACCTCGGCCAGCACCGGGGGCCGCAGCCAGGGCGTGAGCAGGGCGTATCCGCCGCCGAGCACCACGGTGTCGAGGTCCAACAGGTTCACCACGCCGGCCACCGCGACCCCGAGCGCCTGCCCCGCCTCGGCCAGGGCTGCCAGGGTCGCGGGGTGGTCGGCGGCCGCGAGGTCGGCCAGCCGGGTCGCGGCGGTGTCGGCCGGGAGGTCCGCCCGGTCCAGCCCGGCGGCGGCGAGGATGGCCTCCTGGCCGGCGTACCGTTCGAGGCAGCCCAGGCCGCCGCACCGGCAGGGCCGGCCCTCCGGCTGGACGGGGATGTGACCGATCTCGCCGCTCCAGCCGCGTACGCCCCGGAAGAGGGCGCCGTCGAGGACGATCCCGGCGCCGATGCCGACCTCGCCGGAGACGTGCAGGAAGCTGACCGGTCCGTCCGGGTCGGCGTGCAGCTCGCCCAGCGCGGCCAGGTTGGCCTCGTTCTCCACCACCAGCGCCGGGATGCCGGGGACCGGCTCGACCAGCGGCGGATGGTCGGAGAGCAGTTCGGGGACGGGCACGTCCTGCCAGCCCAGGTTCGGGGCGAGCCGGACCAGCCCGGCCGCGTCGACCAGCCCGGGCACCGCGAGGGCGGCCCCGGCCAGGGTGAGCCCCTGCCGCTCGGCGTCGACCCGGGCGGCGGCGGCCAGCCCGACGAGCCGGGCCAGCGCGTCGGCGGGGGAGACGGGGCGCAGGTCGGCCCGGCGCACGGTGTGGTGCCGGACCTCGCCGGCCAGGTCGACCACGCAGGCGGCCAGGTAGTCGACGTTGATCTCCAGGCCCAGCCCGGCCGGGCCGTCGCCGGCCAGCACCAGGCCCCGGGCTGGGCGTCCGGCGCCGGTGCGGGGGGCCGGCTCCGACTCGCCCACCAGCCGGCCGGCGACGAGGTCGTCGACAACGGCGGAGACGGTGGCCCGGGTCAGGCCGGTCGCGGCGGCCACCGCGGCTCGCGACGGTGGGCTGGGCGCGGCGGCGATCCGGCCGAGCACCACGGCGAGGTTCAGCTCGCGCAGGCTGCCCTGGCGGACCGCCGCGGCCCGAGCGGCGGGACGGGTCACCCCTTGACACTGCCACACGCCCGTCAAATAATTCAATCACTGAACAAATAGCTGCCGGAGGTCCGCCATGGCGTCCCGTCCCACCCCCGCCGACAAGTTCTCCTTCGGCCTCTGGACGGTGGGTTGGCAGGCCCGCGACCCGTTCGGCGACGCTACCCGCCCGGAGCTGGACGCCGTCGAGGCCGTACACAAGCTCGCCGAGCTGGGCGCGTACGGGATCACCTTCCACGACGACGACCTGATTCCCTTCGGCGCGGACCCGGCCACCCGCGACGGCCGCATCACCCGGTTCCGCAAGGCGCTCGACGCGACCGGGCTGGTCGTCCCGATGGTCACCACCAACCTCTTCACCCATCCGGTGTTCAAGGACGGCGGATTCACCAGCAACGACCGCGACGTGCGGCGGTACGCGCTGCGCAAGGTGCTGCGCAACGTCGACCTCGCCGCCGAGCTGGGCGCGCGCACCTTCGTCATGTGGGGCGGCCGGGAGGGCGCCGAGTACGACCTGGCCAAGGACGTCCGTTCCGCGCTGGACCGCTACCGCGAGGCCGTCGACCTGCTCTGCCAGTACGTCGTCGACCAGGGATACGACCTGCGCTTCGCCATCGAGCCGAAGCCGAACGAGCCGCGCGGTGACATCCTGCTGCCGACCATCGGGCACGCGCTGGCGTTCATCTCCACCCTGGCCCGCCCGGACCTGGTCGGCCTCAACCCCGAGGTGGGCCACGAGCAGATGGCCGGGCTGAACTACGTCCACGGCGTCGCCCAGGCGCTCTGGCAGGGCAAGCTGTTCCACCTCGACCTCAACGGCCAGCGCGGCATCAAGTACGACCAGGACCTGGTCTTCGGCCACGGCGACCTGCTCAACGCGTTCGCCCTGGTCGACCTGCTGGAGCACGGCGGCCCCGACGGCGGCCCGGCCTACGACGGCCCCCGGCACTTCGACTACAAGCCCTCCCGCACCGAGGACTTCACCGGGGTATGGGCCTCGGCCGAGGCCAACATGCGCACCTACCTGCTGCTCAAGGAGCGGGCCGCGGCGTTCCGGGCCGATCCGGAGGTGGCCGAGGCGCTGGCCGCCAGCCGGGTCACCGACCTGGCCGCCCCCACCCTCGCCCCCGGCGAGGGCTACGCCGACCTGCTCGCCGACCGCACCGCGTTCGAGGAGTACGACGTGGACGCCGCCGCCGCGTTGGGCTTCGGCTTCGTCCGGCTCAACCAGCTCGCCGTCGAGCACCTGCTCGGCGCCCGCTGAGGTCGCCGCCGTGCCCCTGGTCGCCGGGTTCGACTCGTCCACCCAGTCCTGCAAGCTGGTGATCCGCGACGCGGAGACCGGCGCGCCGGTCCGCTCCGGCCGCGCCCGGCACCCCGACGGCACCGAGGTCGACCCGCAGGCCTGGTGGGATGCCCTGGAGGCGGCGGTCGAGGCGGCCGGCGGGCTGGGCGACGTCGCGGCGGTCTCCGTCGCCGGGCAGCAGCACGGCATGGTGTGCCTCGACGAGGCGGGCCGGGTCGTCCGGCCGGCGCTGCTGTGGAACGACACCCGGTCGGCCGGCGCCGCCGCAGAGCTGATCGAGGAGGCCGGCGGCGGCGAGGCCGGCCGGCGGTTCTGGGCCGACGCGGTCGGCTCGGTCCCGGTGGCCAGCTTCACCGCTACCAAGCTGCGCTGGCTGGCCCGGCACGAGCCGGCCAACGCCGCCCGGGTGGCCGCCGTCTGCCTGCCGCACGACTGGCTGACCTGGCGGCTGGCCGGCGCGCCGGGCCTGGCCGCCCTGCGCACCGACCGCAGCGACGCCAGCGGCACCGGCTACTGGTCCCCGGCCACCGGGGAGTACCGCCTCGACCTGCTGGAGCGCGTCTTCGGCCGCCGGCTGGCGGTCCCCGTCGTGCTCGGCCCGGCCGAGGCCGCCGGCACCCTGGACCCGACCGCCCTGACCGGCCCGTCGTCGTCGGCCGGCCCGTCGTCCTTGACCGGCCCGTCGTCCTTGACCGGCCCGTCGTCCTTGACCGGCCCGTCGTCGTCGGCCGGCCCGTCGTCCGGGGCCGGCCCGGCGACCGGCGGGGTGCCGCTCGGACCGGGGGCCGGGGACAACGCCGCCGCGGCGCTCGGCGTCGGTGCCCGGCCCGGGGACGTGGTCGTCTCCATCGGCACCTCCGGCACGGTGTTCAGCGTCGCCGACGCCCCGGCCGCCGACCCGAGCGGCGCGGTGGCCGGGTTCGCCGACGCCACCGGCCGGTACCTGCCGCTGGTCTGCACGCTCAACGCGGCCCGGGTGCTCGACGCCGCCGCCGGCCTGCTCCGGGTGGGCCTGGACGAGCTGTCCGACCTTGCGCTGTCCGCGCCGCCCGGCGCGGACGGGCTGGTCGTGGTCCCCTACCTGGAGGGCGAGCGGACCCCGGACCGGCCGTCCGCCACCGGCGCGGTGCACGGGCTGACCCTGGCCACCTCGACCCCCGCCCACCTGGCTCGGGCGGCCGTCGAGGGGATGCTCTGCGCGCTCGCCGACGGTCTCGACGCGCTGGTGGCCCAGGGGGCCCGGGTCGAGCGGGTGATCCTGGTCGGCGGCGGCGCCCGGTCGGCGGCGGTGCGCCGCGTCGCGCCGCAGGTCTTCGGCCGCCCGGTCGTCGTCCCGCCGCCCGGGGAGTACGTCGCCGACGGAGCGGCCCGCCAGGCCGCCTGGCTCGCCCTGGGCGGCGACGCCCCGCCCGACTGGTCCCCGGTGGGCGCCGAGGAGCACTCCGCCGACCCCGTCCCCGCCGTCCGCGAGCGCTACGCCGCCGCCCGCGACCGGGTGCTCGACCGCGTCGATCCGGCGTAATGGGCTGTGCCGGAGACCGTCGCCGGCGGGCCGGCGCTGCTGCACGGCGCTCCCGGCACCGGGAAGGCCACCATCCCCTCCGTCCACGCCGAGACCGGCCTTACCTCTGACCGGACGGGCTGCCCCGGTGGGCCGCCGGTGGGGGGTCGGTCACCGGGCCGTAGTCCGCGCCTGGTTGGCTGCCCGACATGAGCTCGACCAGGAGCGGGCCCCGGGCGGCCCGGGGCGGCGGCCCGGCGCACCGGCTCTACAGCGTCGTGGTCTTCGTGCTGCTCGCCTCGCTGGACAACGTGGCGATCGGCCTCGTCCCGCCGCTGTACGGGCCGATCTCCGGGGCGCTCGGCGTGTCCCAGCGGCTGCTCGGCCTGGTCACCGCGGTCAGTTTCCTGGTCAGCGCCGTCGCGGCGGTCGGCTGGGCGTACGTCGGCGACCGGACCGACCGCAAGCCGCTGCTGATGGTCGGCACCCTGGTCTGGGCCGCCGGCACCGGCGGCAGCGCGCTGGCCCAGAGCTACCCGACGTTCCTGGCCGCCCAGCTCGTCGCGGCGGTGGGCCTCGGCGCGGTCGGCTCGGTCGGCTTCTCGGTGGTCACCGACCTGATCTCGCCGCGCCGACGTGGGCTGGTGATGAGCTTCTGGGGGCTGTCCCAGGGCGTCGGCACCCTGGCCGGGACGCTCGCCGGCGGGCTGCTCGGCGCCACCGAGTGGCGGCGGCCGTTCTGGCTGCTCACCGTCGTCGGGCTGGCCGCGACCTGCGCATACCTGTTCACGTACGACATCCGGCGGGGGCAGAGCGAGCCGGAGCTGGCCGAGGCGCTCGCCACCGGCGCCGAGTACGACTACCGGATCACCCGGGCCGACCTGCCCCGGATCCTGGACCGCCGGACCAACCGGTGGCTGGTGCTCCAGGGCCTGACCGCCCAGGCCGCCTTCGGCTCGCTGGTCTGGCTGCCGGTGCTCTTCGCCGAGCGGGCCGAGGACCAGGGCTACTCGGCGGTCACGGCAGTCGTGGTGGGCAGCGTCTTCGCCACCCTGTTCCAGCTCGGCGGGGTGTTCTCCATCGTCGGTGGCCTGGTGGGCGACGCGCTCCAGCGGCGTACCCCCCGGGGCAGGGCGCTGGTCGCAGCGGTGGGCATCCTCGCGGCCCTGCCGTTCTACCTGGTCCTGTTCTTCGTGCCGATCCGCATCGACGTGCCCGACGGCGGCAGCACCGGCGCGATCGTCGGCGCGGTGCTGGCCAGCGTCGTCACCGAGCCGACGGTCGGGCTGAGCCTGCTCACCGCCGTGCTGGCGCTGGCGCTCACCTCGGCGAACTCGCCCAACTGGTTCGCCCTGATCGCCGACGTCAATCCGCCGGAGCACCGGGGCACCGTCTACAGCCTCGGCAACCTGGTCAACGGGGTCGGCCGGGCGGCCGGCAACGGCCTGGTCGGGGTGGCCTTCCACGCCCTGCGGGCGGCCTTCCCGCCGCCGCTGAACTACGCCGTCGGGCTGGCCGCGTTCCAGCTCTTCTTCATCCCCACCGGGGTCATGTACTGGCTCGCCTCCCGCACCTCGCCCCGGGACATCGACGCCGTGCACGACCTGCTGCACGCCCGCGCCGACCGCCTGTAGGCAGGGCCCCTCCCGGGAAGGGGCCCTGCCCGCGCCCTGTCAGGCGGCCCGGTACCAGACCGTCACGTCGGTCGGGACCGCGCCGTCGTCGGTCAGCGGGGCGCTGGCGTGCAGCACGTCGGCCCCGGCCGGCAGCGGCGCCGCCGCGTCGCCGAAGTTGGTCAGCACGGCCACCTCGCCGTTGCGGAAGGCCAGCACCTCGTCGCCGGAGGAGAGCCAGAACAGGGTGCCCCGGCCCAGCCCGTGCTCGCGGCGCAGCCGCAGCGCGGTCCGGTACAGCTCGTACGTCGAGCCGGGCACCCCGCGCTGCCGGTCCAGGGCGTACTCGGCCCACACCGGCGGCTGCGGCAGCCAGCTCGCATCGGTCGGCCCGAAGCCGTACGACGGGGCGTCGGCCTCCCACGGGATCGGCACCCGACAGCCGTCCCGGCCCCGCTCGGTGTGTCCGCTGCGCTCCCAGGTCGGGTCCTGCCGGGCCTCGTCGGGCAGCGTCATGTGCTCCGGCAGACCCAACTCCTCGCCCTGGAACAGGTACGCGGAGCCGGGCAGGGCCAGCATCAGCAGGCTGGCCGCCCGGGCCCGGCGCAGGCCGAGCGCGGCGTCCGGCTGCGGGTCGCCGATGCCGATGCCGTTCGGCTTGGGGGTGCCGACGGGCAGGCCGAGCCGGGAGGCGTGCCGGACGACGTCATGGTTGGACAGCACCCAGGTGGTGGGAGCGCCCACCTTGTCGGTGGCCTCCAGCGAGCGGGTGACCACGGCGTACTGGGCGGGGGCGGTCCAGGCGGCGAGCAGGTACTCGAAGTTGAACGCCTGGTGCATCTCGTCGGGCCGGACGTACCGGGCCAGCCGCTCGGCCGGCTCCACCCACGCCTCGGCGACCAGGATCCGCTCCCCGGGGTACTCGTCGAGCAGGCGTCGCCAGTCCCGGTAGATCTCGTGCACGCTGTCCTGGTCCCACATGGGCGGGCGCGGCTTGTCGACCTCGTTGCCGGAGAGGATCTCCTGCGGCTCCTGCCAGTCCGCCAGGTCGGCCTGCTTGACCAGCCCGTGCGCCACGTCGACCCGGAAGCCGTCCACCCCGCGGTCCAGCCAGAACCGCAGCACGTCCAGGAACTCGGCGCGGACCTCCGGGTTGTCCCAGTCGAGGTCGGGCTGGCCGGGGTCGAACAGGTGCAGGTACCACTGGCCGGGGCGGCCGTCCGGCTCGGTGACCCGGGTCCACGCCGGACCGCCGAACACGCTGCGCCAGTCGTTCGGCGGGCGGTCGCCGTCGGGGCCGAGGCCGTCGCGGAAGATGTACCGGGCGCGCTCCGGGCTGCCGGGCGCGGCGGGGAGGGCTGCGGAGAACCAGCGGTGTGCCGACGAGGTGTGGTTGGGCACCAGGTCCACGATCACCCGCAGGCCGCGGGCGCGGGCCTCGGCGATCAGCCGGTCGGCGTCGGCGAGCCCGCCGAACAGCGGGTCCACGTCCCGGTAGTCGGCCACGTCGTAGCCGGCGTCCGCCTGTGGCGAGGGATAGAACGGCGAGAGCCAGACCGCGTCCGCCCCCAGCTCGACCAGGTGGTCGAGGCGGGCGGTGATGCCCGGCAGATCGCCGATCCCGTCGCCGTCGGAGTCGGCGAACGAGCGCGGGTAGATCTGGTAGATGACGGCCTCGGTCCACCAACCGGTGGCCGGGCCGGCGGACGGTTCCTGCTGGGTCGCGTTGGTGTTCAGGGCCTTCTCCCGTGTGTCGACGCCGTCGCCGGTCATGTTCCCGCCGGTCATGTTCCCGCCCGTCATGTTCCCGCTCGGCGGGCGGGTGAATCCGTTCAGTCTGGCCGGGGCGGCGCGGTCGAGTCCCGCACGACGAGCCGAGTGGGCAGGATCACCGGTCCGGACGCCGGGCCGGCCGGTCTTGTGTCGCCCGGGGCGGGGACGATCCGCCGGACCGGCTCGGAGAGGGCCCGGCCGCCGAGCGGGTCGAGCAGGATGCGTGCCGCGAGGCGGCCCTGTTCCGCCGCCGGCTGGGCGATCGTGCTCAGCCCGAGCACCCCGGACAGCTCGTGGTCGTCGATGCCGATGACGCTGACGTCCTGCGGCACCCGTAGGCCCGCGTCGCGCAGCGCGCGTATCGCGCCCATCGCCATCTCGTCGCAGGCGGCGAAGATCGCCGTCGGCGGTTCGCCCCGGGCGAGCAGTTCGGTGGCGGCCAGGTTGCCGCCGTCGACGGTCAACTTCGACTCGATGTCGAGGCTCGCGTCCAGGGGGACGCCGGCGGCGCGCAGCGCCTCCTGGTAGCCCCGGCGGCGGTCCAGGTGGGCGGTGAAGGCCAGCTCGTCGTCGGGGTCGCCGGAAATGTGGGCGATCCGGCGGTGACCCAGGTCGAGCAGGTGGCGGGTGGCGGTCCGCGCCGCCGCCACGTCGTCTATGCGTACGCAGGGCCAGCCGGGCACGCCGCTGCCGGAGCTGATGGTCACCCCGGGCAGGTCCAGCGTGGTCAGCTCGGCCAGTTCGGCCGGGCGCAGCGGGGTGGCGACCAGCATGACCGCGTCCACCCGCTTGTTCAGGTTCGCGGCGCGCAGCACCCGCTGCCGGGTGCGTTCCCGGCCGCCGAGGTTGTAGAGCAGGAGGTCGTAGCCGGACTCGTTCAGGGTCTCCTCGACGGCCTCGACCACGGTGCCGAAGAACCAGCGGGTGATCCGGGGGACCACCACCGCCACGGTGGCGGTCCGGCCGCTGGCCAGCCGCGACGCGCTCGGCGAGACCGCGTACTGGAGCTGCTCGGCGGCGACGAGCACCCGGCGACGGGTGGCCGCGGAGACGGTCGGGAGGCCGCGAAGCGCGCGGGAGACGGTGGCCGTGGAGACCCCGGCCAGGCGGGCGACATCATCGATCTTCGTCATGGTTATCCCGCCCCGGTGACCCGACCGCCGCCGCCCGGAGCCGGGCGGCGGCGGTCGTCCGGTTCAGCCCTTGACGCTGCCGGCGAGCAGGCCGCGCACGAAGTACCGCTGGAGCGACAGGAACACGACCAGCGGTACGACCATCGAGACGAACGCGCCGGCGGTCAGCCGTTGCCACTCGTTGCCCCGGGTGCCGGCCATCTCGGCCAGCCGGACGGTGAGCGGCGCGGTCTCGTTGCCGCCTCCGGCGAAGATCAGCGCGACCAGCAGGTCGTTCCAGACCCAGAGGAACTGGAAGATCCCGAAGGCCGCGATGGCCGGGGTGATCAGCGGCAGGACGATGGTGCGGAAGATCTTCGGGTGGGTGGCCCCGTCGACCCGGGCCGCCTCCATCAGGTCCTTGGGCAGCTGCGAGATGAAGTTGTGCAGCAGGAAGACGGCGAACGGAAGCGCGAAGCAGGTGTGCGCGAACCACACCTGGGCGAACTTCTGCTCGTCGACCAGGTCCCAGGCGGGCATGATGGTGACCCCGCCCAGGCTGACACCGGTGGAGAAGAACTTCAGCAGCGGCACGAGGGCCATCTGCAGCGGGACGATCTGCAGCGCGAAGATCGCGATGTACATCCAGTCCCGGCCCTTGAAGTTGATCCACGCCAGTGCGTACGCGGCCAGGGACGCGAACGCGAGCGGGAACAACACCGACGGGATGGTGATCGCCAGCGAGTTGATGAAGTAGCTGGCGAGCTGCCCCGACGAGGACGAGCTGCCGAACAGCACGTCCTGGTAGTTCTCCAGGGTGAACTGCGGGTCGGTGAAGAACGTCCACCAGCCGTTGGACTTGATCTGGTCCTCGGGCCGGACGGAGGAGACGAGCAGGCCGAAGGTCGGGATCGTCCAGAGCAACGCGATGACGATCGAGACCAGCGTCGCGGTGCGGCTGTTCAGCCGCTTGCGGACCCGTCCGGCGGTCGTGGCGGTCTTTCCGGTGGCCTGGGCTCCGGCGGGAAGCGTGGGCGTTGTGGTGGTCATCTCAGCCCTCCCGCTGTTGACGCAGGTTGCGGATCTGGTAGATCACGAGCGGGATCACCAGGACGAAGAGGAACACCGCCAGCGCCGAGCCCTGCCCGTTCTGGCCGTACCGGAACGCCTGGTTGTACATCTCGTTCGCGATGACGCTGGTGTCGTAGTTGCCGTTGGTCGCGGTCCGGACGATGTCGAAGACCTTGAGCGTGGCGATCGACAGCGTCACCACCACGACGATCAGCGCCGGCCGGATGCTCGGCATGGTGATCTGCCAGAACATCTGCCACGGGCTGACCCCGTCCAGCCGGGCGGCCTCGACGATGTCGCCCGGGATGGCCTTGATCGCGGCGGAGAGCACCACCATGGCGAAGCCGGCCTGGATCCAGACCATGATCACGATCAGCAGCAGGGTGTTCAGCGGAGAGTCCAGCAGCCACTGCTTCGGCTCGCCGCCGAGGCTCACCACGATCTGGTTGAGCAGACCGATCTGCTCCTGCCCGTCGCCGCGGAAGGCGTAGACGAACTTCCAGATGATCGCGGCGCCGACGAACGAGATCGCCATCGGCATGAAGATCAGTGACTTGGCCACCGACTCGAACCGGGCCTTGTCCACCATGACGGCGTAGAGCAGCCCGAACGCGGTGGCCAACAGCGGCACCAGCAGCACCCAGACGAGCGTGTTGATCAGCACCCGGACGATCGAGTCCTCGGAGAACATCCAGGTGTAGTTGCGCAGACCGACCCAGTTGTCGCTGCTGCCGTCCATGAAGGAGAGCAGCGTGGTGCGGATGGCCGGGACGACCAGGCCGATGAGGAGCAGCAGCACCGCGGGCAGCAGGAAGAAGAACGCGAACATGCCCTCGCGCTGCTTCGGGCGCCGGGGCAGCGGGGCCCCGCTCGCCGAGGCGGCGACCAGCTGTGCCTCGCGGCGTCGGGCGAACCAGGACGGCACGGCGTCGAGGAGCAGCAACAGACTCCCGACGACCGCGACGAACGCGATCAGCCCGTACATCAGCATGAGGAGCTTCGGCTGCTCTTCGGCGAAGTCGAACTCCATCAACCCTCCTTCGGGGTTTCGACGCGGCCGGTGGGCCGGCCCTCTTCAACGGGCCGGCCCACCGCCGGGATCACTTCGGCCAGCTGCTTTCGATGCCCTTGAGCACCGTGGCAGTGTCCTTGCCGTTGATCCAGTCGACCATGCCCTTCCAGAAGGTCCCGGCACCGACGGCGGCCGGCATCAGGTCCGAGCCGTCGAAGCGGAACACGGTCTTCTGGTCCTGGAGGATCTGGACGGAGAGCTTGTCGACCGGGTTCGGCACGTTGGCCAGGTCGAGCTTGTTGTTCGCCGACACCCAGTCACCGATCTTGGCGCGGCTGTTGGCGTACTCGCCGGAGGCCAGGTAGGTCTGCACCGCCTGGACCTCGGGGCGGTCGGCGAAGGCCGCGACGAACTCGCCGCCGCCGAGGACCGGCTTGCCCTTGGCGGGGTCGATCGCCGGGAAGTAGAACGCGAAGACGTCGCCGTCCTCGGCCACCTTGGTGCCCTTCGGCCACTGGTTGGCGTAGAAGGACGCCTGCCGGTGCAGGGCGCACTTGCCGGCGGTGATCGGCGTGCCCGCCTCCTGGAAGGAGGTGGTGGCGATGCTCTTCACGCCGCCGAAGCCGCCGTTGACGTACTTCTCGTTCTTGAGGATGGTGCCGGCCTTGTCGAGGGCCTCGGCGACCTTCGGGTCGTTGAACGGGATGCCGTGGGTGGTCCACTGGTCGTAGACCTCGGGGGTCTGCGTCCGCAGCATCAGGTCTTCGATCCAGTCGGTGGCCGGCCAGCCGGTGGCGTCACCGGACTCGATGCCGGCGCACCACGGCTTGGTGCCGCTCGTCGCGATCTTGTCGCTGAGGGCCGTCAGCTCGTCCCACGTGGTGGGGACGGTCCAGCCCTTCTCCTTGAACGTCTTCGGCGAGTACCACACGAAGGACTTGACGTTCGAGCCGAGCGGAGCGCCGTAGAACTGGCTGTTCACGGTGCTGTACTTCAGCCAGTCGGCCGAGTAGTTCTGCTCGGCCATCGCCTTGGTGTCGGCGCCGGCCGGCTTGAGCTTGCCGGAGTCGACGAACCGCTTGACCAGGCCGGGCTGCGGGATGAAGGCCAGGTCGGGCGCGTTGCCGCCGTCGACCCGGATACCGAGCTGGGCCTCGAACTCGCCGCTGCCCTCGTGGTTGATCTCGATGCCGGTGCAGTCCTCGAACTGCTTCCAGGACTGCTCGAGGCGGTCCTCCTCGATGTCCCGGATCGACGAGTAGATCGTGACCTTCTTGCCGTCCTGACCCTTGTACTTCTCATATGCCGCGCACTCCGCGGAGCCCGCGTTCTCGCTCTTCTTGTCGTCGCCGGTGCCGCAGGCAGTGACGCTGAGCGCCAGCCCCAGTGCGCCGGCGACCGCGAGAGCCTGGCGTGGTCTGGCAGATACCGCCATGCCGTTCTCCTTCCTTGCCGGCGCGGTCGTGCTCGACGCAGCGCCGGTCCGATGGGCGTCAACACATGCAAGCGCTTGCATTGGGGCGAGTCCAGCCCCAGCCGGACACGGACGAGTAACAATCCCGAAACCCGCTCACCCCTAGTGGGCGCGCTCCCACGCATAGGGGTCGTGGTCGTCCGGGGGTCGCCCGAAGGGCCGTTCGAGGGCCTTTCGGGGGGTGGAATTTTCTGTCACGATGAAAGCAGTCAATTGAAGTTTGTCTACATCGGAGGTGCTGGATGCGTAAGCGGTGGTTCAGCCTCACGGCGGTCGGCCTGCTGGTGGCGGCGACCCTGGTGCCGGCGGCCCCGGCCATGGCCGCCCCGAGCTTCAAGGTGCCGTTCCCCTGCGGCCAGTCCTGGTCCGGCCAGACCCGGACCGGCCACAGCCCGGCCTACGCGGTCGACTTCAACCGCACGGACGACCTGGGCGACCCGGTGGTGGCCAGCGCCCCCGGCACCGTCGACCGGGTGACCGACCTCGGCGGCACCAGCTACGGCAAGTACGTCCGGATCAACCACGGCGGCGGGTACGCCACCTATTACGCCCACCTCAACGGCTTCAACGTGTCGGTCGGGCAGAGCGTCGGCTACGGCAAGGTGATCGGCTGGGTGGGCAGCACCGGGGGCTCCACCGGGCCGCACCTGCACTACGAGCAGCGGCTCAACGGCAACGACATCCAGGTCAGGTTCAACGGCACGGTGGCGCTGTACTGGGGCACGAAGACCTACACCAGCAACAACAACTGCTCCTCGGGCGCCGGCTCCGGCACGGTGGACACCGCGGGCACCCCGTTGACGGTCCGCTCCGGCCCGGGCACCGGACACGGCTCGGTCGGAACCGTCGCCGACGGGACGAAGGTGACGATCCAGTGCCAGACCAGCGGCACCACGGTCACCGGCACGTACGGCACCAGCTCGATCTGGGACCGGATCGGCAGCGGCCGGTACATCGCCGACGCCTACGTCTACACGGGCTACGACGGCTACATCCCCAACGTCCCGCGCTGCTGACGCGATAGGGGTTCCCCCTGTCGACGCCCCGCGTCGACAGGGGGCACTGCTCTCAGTTCAGCTGCCAGACGGACCAGTTCAGGGCGGCGGCGAAGGTGACCCAGGCCCAGTACGGCAGCAGCAGCGCCGCTGCCGGGCGGGAGAGCTTCGCGAAGAGCGCCACCGTCACCCCGATGGCCAGCCACATCAGCACGATCTCGGCGAAGGCGAGACCGTACCGGCCGGCGCCGAAGAACAGCGGGGTCCAGATCGCGTTCAGCACGAGCTGGGCGGTCCAGGCCCACAGCGCCGGGCCGAAGCCGACCCGCCGCCAGACCAGCCACCCCGCGATGGCGATCAGCGCGTACAGGAGGGTCCAGACCGGGGCGAACAGCCAGGACGGGGGTGCCCAGTCCGGCTGGTTCAGGCTCGCGTACTCCTCGGAGGTGCCCCGCACGCCGAGCCCGCCCACGGCGGCGGCCACCGTCACCGCCGTGCCGAAGCCGAGCAGCGCCCACCACTTCCGCGCCCCGGTCGACCGCCGGACGCTGTCCGAGACCGTCATGTCGAAGAGGTGCCCGGCGATCCGGGCACCCAAACTCCGCCCGCGCCCACCCGGCCTACGGACGGCAGGACGCCGGGGCCGCCCTGACCGTTGCTCCTGTCTGGGAGGACGGAGCTCCGGTCACGACGACCCCGGCGGGTCGGTGGTGGTTACGAAATCAGGCGTCAACTGAAGATGCTGACACCACCCGGGCCGACCAACAGCCCGACCACGATGAGGACGACGCCCCACAGGATCTGCCGGCGGAAGAGCGCCAGAATGCCGGCGACCACGAGAATGACTGCGAGAATCCAGAGAATCAGCTCCATGGTTGCTGAATACCCGAGTGGCCGATCCGGGAAACCTCGCCGGCGTCCAGATGATCTCCCAGATGGAAGATGCTGTACGCCTGCTTGATCACCGGGTGTGCGACGTTGCGGACCCGGACCCCGCCCGGGGTGGTGCCCCGCTCGCTGCCGGCGTGCGCGTGCCCGTGCAGGGCCAGCGCGGTCGGCGCCGAGTCGATTGCCTGCCCGAGCTGGTACGAGCCGAGGAACGGGTAGATCTCCAGCGGCTCGCCCGCCAGGGTGTCCGGCACGGGGGAGTAGTGGGTGAGCGCGACCAGCAGGTCGCAGTCCAGCCCTCGCAGCGCCGCGCCCAGCGCCTCCGCGCTCTCGTTCGTGGTCCGGACGAACGACTTCATCTCCGGCTCGCCGAAGTCGCTGGCGCACCGGCCGGCGAAGCCACCGCCGAAGCCCTTCACCCCGGCCACGCCGAGTCGCCCGCCGGCGAACTCCAGCACGATCCCCTCGCCCTCCAGCACCCGGATGCCCACGTCCTCAAGAACCTTGACCACCTGTGGCACCTGGTCGCACTGGTGGTCGTGGTTGCCGAGCACCGTCACCACCGGCACCCCCAGCCCGCCGAACTCCTCGGCCACGCAGCGGGCCTCGGCCTCGGTGCCGTGCCGGGTCAGGTCGCCGGCGAGCAGCAGCACGTCGGCGCAGTCGGCCAGCTCGTTGAGGGCGGGCCGGAACCGGCCCACCACGTCCTGGTCCACGTGCACATCGCCCACGGCGGCGATCCGGATCACCTTTCGACCTCCCTCACGGCAACTGCTCGACTTCCGTGGGCGCCTGCGCGCGGATCACCCCGATGTCGCTGGTGACCGGCACGTCGGGAAAGCGCTCGGCCACCCGGCGCAGGATCTCCTCCCGCCGGTGCGGACTCTCCACCTCGCCGTAGAGCACCAGGCCCCGCTCCCGGCGGACCACGGTGATTCCCTGCTCGGCGACGGCCGGGTCCTCGGCGAGCAGCCGCTGGATCTCGGCCTCCACGTACTCGTCGGGCGGGCCGGCGGCGACGGCGGGCGTCCCGGCGGCATGGTCGCGGTACGCGCTCACACGATCTCCTTCTCCTCGGTGGCGCCGGAGTGCGGCACCACGTCCAGCCGGTCGAGCAGCACCAGGAACGCCTCGGCGTACGGCGAGTGCTGCGTCTCCTTCCGTACCCGTTCCCAGTCGATCTGCTCCCGCAGCGACCGGGCCAGCGGCAGCGCCCGGGCGAAGTCGCAGTAATGCTGGGAGAAGCTGAGCAGCTTGTGCACCATGAGCTGGCTCGCCGAGAGCACCGGCATGTGGATCGCGTCCACCGGCCGGACGATCGTGTCGGCGAAGGTCTCCTCGGTCACCGGGGTCTCGATCGGCCGGTGGATCAGGTCCACCATCCGGCCATCGTCGTAGACCTTCACCAGCCAGTCCTCGGGCGGGCGCTCGGCGGTGAAGCCCGCCTCGACCAGGGCCTCCATCGCCCGGTCGACGTCCTGTCCCCGGATCAGGAAGTCGACGTCGTGGTCGCTGGAGTGCCCGCCGTGGGCGTACACCGCGAAGCTGCCGCCGAGGGCGAACGGGATCTCGGACTGTTTGAGCACGGCGGCGACCTTCTTCAGCGTGTGCACCAGGGTCTCGTCCCCGCGCTCGGCCATCTGGCTCTCCCGTCGGTCGTGAGGTGGACAGGCGGATTCGAATTGCGTACCCGGCACAGAGGTCGCCCACACCTGAGCCTCGCCCGACGGGGCGGCAATGGGGTGCGGAAGGACAAACCGCCGTGGTGGGCACGGGTCCGATAGGCTGCGGAGAGTGGCCAGATCATTGCGGGAGCGGCGCGGCAAGGCCCGACTGCGCGCCGTAGCCCTGATCGGCATTGACGGCTCGGGCAAGACCACTCAGGCCCACCACCTCGCCGAGGCGCTCACCGCCGCCGGGCGTCCGGCGACATACCACCGCAACGCCGGCGGGCGCCGCTGGCTCGGGCGCCTCGCCCAACGGCTCGGCCGCCGGGACGCCGAGCGGCTGGTCGGCCGGCGCGGCCTGCTCGCCATCGAGTCCCTGCTGCGCTGGCTCGCCATCGCGGCGGCGCTGCTGAGCTGCCTGGTCACCGGCCGCACGGCCGTGATGGACCGCTACTCCGCCTGCCAGTACGCGAGCATCCGGGCGCATGGCGGGCAGCGCTGGGAGCGGCTGGCCCGCGCCGGATACCGGATGTTCCCGCCGCCGCAGGTCACCTTCCTGCTCACCGTCGAGCCGGCCGAGGCGTACCGGCGGATCGAGCGGCGTGGCACCGACCACGAGACCATCGGCTGGCTGACCGCCGCCGACACCGCCTACCGGACGCTGCCCGAGTTTCCGACCTTCGTGGTGGTCGATGCCGGTCGCCCGCAGGAGGAGGTCTCCCGGCAGATCCGGGCCCACCTGGCCGCCTGGCTGCCGACCGAGCGGCCCGCGCCGGCCGGGGAGTCCGTGCAGGCCGGGGAGCCTCCACAGGCCGGGGAGCCTCCGCAGGTCGGGGAGCCTCCGCAGGTCGGGGAGTCTGCGCAGGTCGGGCAACCCGTGCCGGTCGGGGAGCCGGCACCGTCCGGCCCGGGTCGGGTCGACGCGGCAGGCCGGGGCGCGGGCCGGCGACTGGCGGCTCAGGGCCGCCCGTAGGCCGGAACGCTCGCGCCGGGCCGCGGCCTCGACCGTTCGCGCCGCCCCGGCCGGGTCGCCGGCTGTCCCGGGCCCGGCAGGCCGGGCCGCCGCAACGGCGGGGCGTCGGCCGCCGACCGGCAGGGGGCGGGGCCCTGCCGGGGAAGGGGCCGGAAGCTGCGGAAATGGCGGTGTTCGGCGCAACAATGATGAACGTCCGGAGTACTTTTTCCCGATACGCGGGGAGATGGTTGACGCTCACGCTTCATGAAAGTAAGTTTCATCCGTGGTGAAGAGTCCGAAGATTTCTGCGAGTCACGAGCCGGGTGGACTGATCGTCCACATCAGCGGTTTGCTCCCCTCGCTGTCGCCCGCCGAGCAGCGGGTGGCGCGGCTGGTGGTCGCCGACCCCGCGGACGCAGCCCGGCGCACCATCACCGACCTCGCCACCACCGCCGAGACATCCGAGGCGACCGTGATCCGGTTCTGCCGCTCGGTCGGCATGAACGGCTACCCGCAGCTGCGCATCCGCCTCGCCGCCGAGGCGGCCCGCCGGATCGAGCCCCCGGATGCCCGGGTGGTCGGCGGCGACATCCCGCCCGGTGCCGACCTGGCCCAGATCATCGCCACCATCGCGTTCAACGACGCGCGGGCAGTCGAGGAGACGGCCGAGCAGCTCGACCCGGCCGTCTGCGAGCAGGTCGTCGAGGCGATCGTCGGCGCCAGCCGGATCGAGGTGTACGGCGCGGGTGCCAGCGGCTTCGTGGCCTCCGACTTCCAGCAGAAGCTGCATCGCATCGGCCGAACAGCGTTCTACTTCCCCGACGTGCACACAGCGCTCACCTCGGCGGCCCTGCTCGGCAAGGGCGACGTTGCGTTGGGCATCTCACACACCGGCACCACCGCCGACGTGATCGAGGTGCTGGAGCAGGCCCGGTCCCGGGGTGCGGCCACAGCCGCGCTGACCAATTTCCCCCGCTCGCCGATCACGGACGTCGCCGACTTCGTGCTCACCACGGCGGCCCGGGAGACCACCTACCGCTCCGGCGCGATGGCCAGCCGGCTGGCCCAGCTCACCGTGGTCGACTGCCTCTTCGTCGGTGTGGCCGCCCGTAACCGGACGCGGGCCCGCAAGGCGCTGGAGGTCACCGCCGAGGCGGTGCAGACCCACCGGGTCGGCTCCAACCGGAGGCGGGGATGACCGCCCGCCGGGTCCAGCCCGACGAGGTGGCCACGGTCCCGGCCCGCCCGGTGGTCCGGGTGGGCGCACCGACCGAGCGACGCAACCCGCTCAGCCTCGACCTCGACCTGATGTCCACCCGGGACGTGCTCACCGTGATCAATGAGGCGGACCGCCGGGTGCCGGCGGCCGTCGCGGCGGTCCTCGACGAGATCGCCACCACCGTCGACCTCGCGGTCACCGCGCTGCGCGGCGGGCACCGGGTGCACTACTTCGGCGCCGGCACCTCCGGCCGGCTCGGGGTGCTCGACGCCGCCGAGTTGGCTCCCACCTTCAATTCGCCCCGGCACTGGTTCTGCTCCCACATCGCCGGCGGCTCCGACGCGATGTGGCGGGCCGTCGAGGACGCCGAGGACGACCACGGGGGCGGAGCGGCCGCGGCGGCGGACTGCGTCGGCACCGGCGACCTGGTCGTCGGCCTGGCCGCCAGCGGGCGCACCCCGTACGTTCTCGGGGCGCTCGCCGCGTCCAGGGCGCAGGGGGCCTCGACCGTGCTGCTCTGCGCCAACCCGGAGGCGAAGGCCGCCTCGGCGGTCGACGTCTTCATCGGCGTGGACACCGGCCCCGAGGTGGTGACCGGGTCGACCCGGATGAAGGCGGGCACCGCGCAGAAGTTGGTGCTCAACACCTTTTCCACCGCCGTGATGGTGCGGCTGGGTCGGGTCTACTCGAATCTGATGATCGACATGGTGGCCACCAACGCCAAGCTGCGGGGCCGGATGATCTCGATCCTGATGGAGGCCACCGGCTGCGCCGAGGAGGTCTGCCGGCTGGCCCTGCACGAGGCCGACGGCGACCTGAAGACCGCCCTGGTGTCGCTGGTCTCCGGGGCCGAGGTGTCCGCCGCCCGGGCCGCCCTGGCCCGCTCCGCCCACCAGGTCCGCGGCGCCCTCGCCCTGCTCGCCACCTGAGCTGCGGTCCCGTCACCGGGGTGCTGCGTCGGGCCGCGCCCGGTGACGTTGGTCACGACCCTGCCCGGAGTGGGACTTCGCGCCTGCCCCGGATTGTTCGACCGGGGCGAGGGTATTCCGTGTCCGTGAATGAACCGGGCGGTCCGTCGGCGCGTATCAGGCGGTGACCAGGATCGCAGCGCGGCGGTGACGCGGATCGCTGTGCCCCGGGGCCGGCAGTGATGCCATTCCTGGGGGCGGCGTTGTCCGCCGATCCGCCGGCCTGTCCGTGGCGCAAACGGCGAGCCGCCCGACGGGGTGCTGACAGCAAACATGGATCGGGCTCTCAGCTACTACTCAGGCATTCGTGACACTTTCGACTCACGACATGGAATCCCGGGCCCGTCTCAGCTGTTGTGCAGGTGTCAGGTCAGCACCAGTGGGCACAGCGGAAGTCACGGGGGAGGGCTGATGTACGTGGGGATGGCAAGGAACCGGGCAACCGGCGCGAGCGAGGGGACCGTGGGCAACGTGGACAAGAACATCGGCATGCGAACCGACGAGGTGGCCGAGGAGCGCGACCTCGTCGGAGTCTACCTTCACGAGATCTCCCGGACGCCACTGCTGGACGCCGCCATGGAGGTCGACCTCTCCAAGGCGATCGAGGCCGGCCTCTACGCCGAGCACCTGCTCAACGCGGACCGCGTTCCCTCCGGTGTCGACCGGGACGAACTGGAGCGTGTAGTCGCCGAGGGGGAGCGGGCGAAGGACCTCTTCATCCGCGCCAACCTGCGGCTGGTCGTCTCCATCGCCCGCCGCTACGTGCGTTCGGGCATGCCCATGCTCGACCTGATCCAGGAGGGCAACACCGGCCTGGTCCGGGCGGTCGAGAAGTTCGACTACGAGCGGGGCTACAAGTTCTCCACCTACGCGACCTGGTGGATCCGCCAGGCGATCAGCCGGGCCATCGCGCAGCAGGAGCGCACCGTGCGACTGCCGGTGCACCTGGTCGAGGACGTCAACCGGATGCGGAACGTGATCCGGCAGCTCACCCGCGAGCTGGGTGGCGACCCGGAGCCGGAGCAGATCGCGGCGTCCCTCGGCGTGACCGTCGCGCGGGTCAACGAGCTGGTCCGCTGGTCGCAGGACACGGTGTCGCTGGACACCCCGATCGGTGACGACGGCGACACCAAACTCGGCGACCTGGTCGCCGACAGCGACGCCCCGTCGCCGGAGGACATCGTCCTGACCGGGCTGGAGCGGCAGCGCATCGAGGGTCTGCTCAACCACCTCGACGACCGGTCGGCCGGCATCATGCGGGCCCGCTACGGCCTGGAGGACGGGCGGGAGCACTCGCTGACCGAGGTCGCCTCGCGGTTCTCCCTCTCCCGGGAGCGGATCCGGCAGTTGGAGATCCAAGCCCTGGGCCGGCTGCGCGAGCTCGCCCGGGCGGAGGGGCTGCAGGCTGCCTGACCTGGTAGCAATAACGGCGAACGGCCGGCGTCCGACAGGGGGACGCCGGCCGTTCGCCGTTCGGGTCGGTGCCGTCAGCGGACCCGGCCGTACCCGTAGGGCTTCATCAGGTCGACGTTCCGCTTCTCCACGTTGCGGCCGAAGGTCGGCGCGTGGATCACCTGGCCCCCGCCGACGTAGATGGACACGTGCCCGAGGCTGTTGTAGAAGACCAGGTCGCCCGGGCGCAACTCGCTGCGGCTGATGTGGCTGACCACGCCCCACTGCATCTTCGTGTTGTGCGGCAGCGACTTGCCGGCCGCCCGCCAGGCGGCGGAGGTGAGGCCGGAGCAGTCGTACCCGTTCGGGCCGTCGGCGGCCCAGACGTAGGGCTTGCCGAGGGCGCCGTACGCGTACCGGACCGCGGTGCCCGCCCGGCCGGAGACGGCGGGCGCCTGCTCGGCGGAACCCCCGCCCGACTTCGACTTCGTCCTCGGTGCCGGCGCCGGCGGCTCGGTGGCCCGCCCGTACGCCTGACGGCGCATCTCGTAGAGCTCGGCCAGGTCCTTCTCGATCTTCTTCTTGCCGGCGGCGAGCTGCTTGGCCTGCGCGGCCTGCTTCGCCAGCGTCGCGTCGAGCCGGGCCTTCTGGTCGAGCAGTCGGCGCTGGCTCTCGGTGAAGCCGGAGATCCGCTGCTGGCGCTGCCGGGTGAGCTGGTCGAGGGTGTCCAGCCGGTCCAGCAGGTTGCTCGGGCCGCCCGCGCTCAGCAGCGCGTTGGCGGTGTCCATCCGGCCCGTCTTGTACGCGGTGACGGCGATCTCGCCGACGTCCGCCCGGCTCTGCGCGGTCTGTGCCTCCAGTGGCCCGATCCGGGCCGTCAGCTTCGCCGCAGCGGCCTTGTTCGCCTTGATGTCCTCGGTGAGCTTGTTGTAGGACTCGACGACCCGTTCCAACTCGGTCGAGGACTTCTCGATTCGCTGGGTCAGTTCGGCGGGCGACGGCTCGGCCTGAGCCGCCGACGCCGGGGCGATCAGCACGGCCGCGAGGCCGGCCGCCGCCAGTGCGCGCAGCGAATTCCTGAGGTACGACAAGAGCGGAGGGCTCCTCTCCCACCAGTCGCCGGGCGTCGCGGGACGCCGCGGCGACGCCGGCCCGGGGCTGTCCGGTTGGACGGCCGTCGACCGGTCCGACCCGCCCAACCTAACCCGGGACGGAAGTTACCCGCAGGTGAAGCAGGGGCGAAAGTGGCGAAACGGCCAGATGTGTCGCGAGATACAGTCACGTTCGGTAGTTGTCGGGGAGGCGCTCCGGCGCGACCGGCGCGACCGGATGTGCCGAACGGGCGTTCCATGGCTTTCGTCGTTCTGGGCGGATGCTGCCGGACGCGACGATTAATAGCCGGACAAGCCGGAATTGGTGGCCTCTTGCCGGCGCGCAGGGGACCGCAAGCCCGCCCCCGGCTCCGGAAAATCGGGGCCTGGGCTGGCCAGATGGTCAGACAATGGAGCGGAGCCGGGAATCCCGCCAGGCGTCAACCGGCGCCGCGGGGACCGCTCCCGGCCCCTCAGCCGTGGGAGACAGCCGTGATCCGAGATGGCTCCGCTACCCGCCCGCGCCGGTCACCGAGGGTGACCCCCGCGCCCCCTGCCCTGCTCTATGCCCAGCCCGGGATCGTCGTCACGACGGACCGGTTCACGGTCGGCCACAGCAGCTTCGCGATCGCCGACCTGACCCACCTGCACACCGCCCGGGGCCCACACGACCGGCTCGCCGTCCGGGCGGTGGCGGTGACCGCCGTCATGATCGCCGGGGTGGGGCTGCTGCTCGGCTTCACCGGCGGCCTGCAACGGCTGACCGCCGGGGCGTACCTGACTCTCGGGGTGGTGGGCCTGCTGCCCGTGCTGCTCGCGGCGGTCGGCGCCCGCTGGCGCCCGCCGCCGTACGAGCTGTGGGGCTGGCACCGGGGCGTCCGGGTGCTGCTGTTCAGCAGCGACGACCAGCGGCAGTTCGGGCAGGTCAGCCGCGCCGTGCACCGGGCCCGCGAGGGCGTGCGGTACGGCGGCTGGGCCACCGTCGAGGAGTTCTGGCGCCCGGACCGCTGACCCGGCCGGGTCAGCGTCAGCCGGCGACCGGCTCCGGGGTGCGGGCGCGCTCGGGAGCCAGCCAGCGGCTCACCCGCCGCTCGGCGTAGAAGGACACGAAGGGCACCGTGCCGGCGAGCATCACCAGCAGCATCCGCTTCAGCGGCCAGTCCGCCCGGCGGGACAGGTCGAACGTCGCCGCCAGGTAGAGCATGTACAGCCAGCCGTGCGCCGTCCCGACGATGGCGACCACCGTCGGCTCGTCGAACCCGTACTTCAGCGGCATGCCGATCAGGACCAGCACGGCCAACGCCACGCCCACGATCCAGGCGATCACGCGGTACCGGGTAAGGGCTCCGCCCACCTTCGTCCGTCCTTCCGAACCGGCCTCGGCCGGGTAGTCGCGAACCGGCGTCAGCCGGGATAGTCACCGGGCCGGGAGCCCGGATTGGCGTTCAACCACGCCAGATAGCGGTTGTACGCGGCCAGGTCGGCGTCCTCGGGGCCGCCGGCCGGCACCGCGGACACCCGGGCGACCCGCACGGGTCGGCGTACCCCCGTCGGGGTGCCGGACGCCGACAGGGCCGCGCCGGCCATGATGTCGCCGCCCGTTTCCTCGCCGCCCGCCGACGGCCCGTCCGCGGCGGAGCGCAGGGTGTGCCGCAGCTCACGCCACCAGACGAAGATGACGAACGCGGCGAAGACCGGCCACTCGACGGCGTAACCCCAACTGATGGAGTTGCCGTCGGCGGCCCGGGTGATCTGCCACCAGCCCAGCCCGAGAAAGCTGACGACCAGCACGACCATGGCCACGTGGCGGGCGATCCACGCCGGTGTCCAGAGCCGTTTCATGGGTTCGAGGGTACCGGGAGTCGGGACGATCTCCGACGTGGCGTCGTAGTTCGGGGTTTGGTGGTGGCCGGTGTGGGCATCCGTCTAGACGCCAGCCAGACGAGACGAGGGGGCGACGATGACCGAATCAGTGCGGCAGACCGGCGGCCCGACGGAAGCCAGCCCGGAGCAGCGGATGCCCGAGTGGGACGGCGACCACGTCCACGACATGTCCACCGACGACGGGGTTGTCGACGGCGAGCTGGGGATCGACCCCACCGAGCTCGCCGACGAGGACCTGATCCGCGAGATACACAGCCTGCACCGCACCCGGCTCGACACGCTGCGGCACGCGGCGGACTCGGCGCTCGCGAACCACCTGCGGCGCACGGCAGAGCTGGAGACCGAGTACCTGGCCCGGCACCCGGGCCGCGAGGTCGACCCGGCCCGGCTGCGGGACGAGTGATGGCGGAGCACGCGGAGCGCGGGATGTCCGCGCCACCAGAGGTGGTCTTCAACACGGCGACCGACCCGGACCGGGCCGCCGCGTGGCTGCCCCAGCCGCTGCGGTCCGACGGCCGCAGCCGCCCCGATGTCAGCCCCGGGCAGATGCGGGCCCGGTGGGCCAGCGCCTCCGCCCCCGGCTGGTCGGCCGAGATCCGGGTGGAGCCCACGGACGCCGGGGGTGCCAGGGTCCAGCTCGACCTGGCCGGGGCAGCCGGCCAGGCGGATCCGGGACTGGCCGAGGAAACCCTGGCCAACCTCGCCCGCGAGGTGGCCGACAACCTGACCGCCGGTTGAGCCGGCAGCCGGACCCGCTGCCGGCGCGCCGCGCGCCAGCACGCGCAGAGAACGAGGAGACGCGGTTGAGCGACAGCAGCCTGAAGCAGAAGGTGGCGCGGCTGCGCCAGGCGTACGCGCCGCACGAGCACCGGCCGCTCGGTGGCTACCTGGTGGCGATGGGCACCTACGCCGGGGTGACCGCCACGCTCGCCGGACTGGTCAGGGCGACCGGCCGGCCGGTGCCGGAGCGGCCCAGCCCGTCGGACGTGGTGCTGCTCTCCATCGCCACCCACAAGCTCAGCCGGCTGCTGTCCAAGGACGCGGTCACCAGCCCGCTGCGCGCCCCGTTCACCCGGTACGACCGCCCGAGCGGCTCCGGCGAGGTGATGGAGCAGGTCCGGGACTCGGGCAGTCCCACCCGGCACGCCATCGGCGAGCTGCTGAGCTGCCCGTTCTGCCTGGCGGTCTGGGTGGCCACCGGGCTCACCGGCGGCCTGGTGCTGGCCCCCCGGCTCACCCGGCTGGTGGCCACCGCGCTGACCGCGGTGGCGGCCTCCGACTTCCTCCAGATGGGCTACGCCGTCGCCCAGCGGGCCGCCGACGGCGGTCGCGACAAGGACTGACACGGGTACGGGGAGGGGCCGCCGGCCGCCTCCCCGTACCCGTCCGGCGTTGCCTCAGCGCTGCATACGGTCTTCGTCGGGCGTCAGCGCTGCATGCCGGACCAGCCGTGCGGCGACTCCGTCTCGCGTTCCTCGTCGTCCTCGTCGCCGGTGATGATGTCGGGGTCGACGGCGGTGAGGTCGTGCTCGTCGGCGAAGTCCGGCTCGGGCGTGTTGTCCAGGCCCTCCGGCGGCTGGCCGAGCGCCGGGACGTGTTCCTCCCGCTGCTCCTCGCGATCGGTCATCTCGCTGTCCTCTCCGTGGTCGGGGCGGGGTCGGTGCCGCGGTCGGCCCGGGTGACGGCGTCGGCCGCCGTGGGCCTGCTCGTGCCGGCCGAACCCGAGGCGTCAGGCAGCCGACCCGCCCAGCAGATCGGCGGCCTCGTCCACCGCGTACTCGCCCTGGGGCAGCGCGGCGATCCGGGTGAGCAGCACCGCGGGAAGCTCGGCGGCGACCGCCCGGCGGTAGATGTCCGCCTGGCTGATCCGCTCCTGCCCGTGGTAGATCTCGTCGAGCAGCTCGTCGAGCAGCCGGGCGTCCGGCTCCTCGGCCGCCCCGGCGTCCCCGGTCGGGTCGGTGTCGGCGGGCAGATCGGTGTCGGCGGCCAGCTCGGCGTCGTCCACAGCTGGGTCCGTCACGGGTGCGTCGTCGGTCACGACGGTCAGCTACCCGAGCCGGAAACGGTCAAACCCCACCCCATCCCACCCCCGCGACCGAACCCCACCCCCACGTACGTCGATCAAGAGCTTTGCGTCAGGTCCGGCGGGGCGATTTCTGACGCGAAGCTCTTGATCACCGGGGCGGGGGCGGCCGGGGTGTGGGTGGGGTCAGGCCGGAGGGGTGAGGGGGGCCGTCGTGGTGCGGCGGGTGTGGACGGCGGTGGCCAGGGTGTCGAGGACCTCCTGCGTGGTGTCCCAGCCGAGGCAGGCGTCCGTGACGGAACGGCCGTACTCCAGTTCGCGGGTGGGGTCGAGGTCCTGTCGGCCGGGGAGCAGGAAGCTCTCCAGCATGATGCCGACGATGCCGCGCTGGCCGGCGGCGAGCTGGTCCGCGACGTCGGCGGCGACCAGCGGCTGGCGGCGGTGGTCCTTGCCGCTGTTGGCGTGACTCGCGTCGACCACCACCCGCTCCGGCAGGCCGGCCGCCCGGAGCAGGTCCAGCGCCCCGGCCACCGAGGCGGCGTCGAAGTTCGGGCCGTCGTTGCCGCCGCGCAGCACCAGATGGCCGTCGACGTTGCCCCGGGTGTGCATGATCGCCGGGGTGCCGGAGACGTCGATCCCGGGGAAGACGTGCGGGACGCCGGCCGCCCGGATGGCGTCCACGGCGGTGCCGATGCTGCCGTCGGGGCGGTTCTTCATGCCGATCGGCATGGACAGGCCGGAGGCGAGCTGCCGGTGCACCTGGCTCTCCACGGTGCGCGCGCCGATCGCACCCCAGGCCACCGTGTCGGCGATGTACTGCGGGGTGATCGGGTCGAGGAACTCGCAGCCAACCGGCAGGCCCAGCCGCAGCACGTCCAGCAGCAGCGCGCGGGCGGTACGCAGGCCGGTGTTCACGTCGCCCGAGCCGTCCAGCCCGGGGTCGTTGATCAGGCCCTTCCAGCCGACCGTCGAGCGCGGCTTCTCGAAGTACACCCGCATCACGATCAGCAGGTCGTCGGCGAGCCGGTCCGCGACGGTCCGCAGCCTGGCCGCGTAGTCCAGCGCGGCGGCCGGGTCGTGCACCGAGCACGGGCCGACCACCACCAGCAGCCGGTCGTCGGCACGGTCGAGCACCCGGCTGACCGCGCGCCGGCCGTCGAGCACTGCCTCGGTGAGCGGCGCGTCCAGGGGCAGGTGGTGGTGCAGCAGGGCCGGGGTGGTCAACGGCACGATGCGATCGATCCGTTGGTCGATGACGCGATGGTTGTCCGGGGTGGTCACGGTGGGGTTCCTTCCGCCGACCGTGCCCCGGGGCCGGCGCCCAGGGTCGAGCCGGCTGCTCATACGCAAAAGGGCAGGAACCAATGTCCCTGCCCAGCCGGCTCGAAGAGGAGTGACGTCAAATCATGGTGAAGTCACCGGCTCCTCCAGCCGGCTGCCTAAACCATCGATAGCACCATGTCACGGCGACCAGGATACCCGATGCGGCCGGATCACCTACGAGGGTGCACGGCCCGTTCCGCCGAGCCGCGCACGGGGTACAGAGGCCGGCATGACGAATGCTCACAGCGACCAGGACCGGATCGAGTCCCGGGCCCACCTGCTGCCCGAGGAGGCCGCCGCCGGCAGCGACGACCCGCGGGCCCAGGCCGCCGCCATCCTCACCGAGTCGGACCTGCGGGAGGAGGACCAGAACGCCGCCCCCGACACGGTGCCGGAGCAGCGCACCTCGGAGGAGACGGTGCCGCCGATCGAGCCCCCGGACTGAGCGGGCGCGCGCCGGGCGCGCGGCCGGCACGCCGCGCTCCCGGCGGGACCCCGGTCGGCGGTCCGGGCGTACCCAGGATCGTCACCACGCCCGGCGCTCCCGACGGGCTGCGGCGGCGGGCCCGCCGCCGCGCCGACCACGCGCGCGTCACCTTTCCGTCCCGCCGATCGGATAGCGTCGGGCCATGCCCGACAGCGGTTACCCCTGGCCGATCGAAACGACCCGACTGGACAACGGTCTACGCGTGGTGGTGAGCGAGGACCGCGCCGCCCCTGCGGTCGCCGTGAACCTCTGGTACGACGTGGGCTCCCGGCACGAGCCGGACGGGCAGACCGGGTTCGCCCACCTCTTCGAGCACCTGATGTTCGAGGGCTCGGTCAACGTGGCGAAGACCGAGCACATGAAGCTCGTCCAGGGCGCGGGCGGCTCCCTGAACGCCACCACCAACCCGGACCGGACGAACTACTTCGAGACCGTCCCGGCCGAGCATCTGGAGCTGGCGCTCTGGCTGGAGGCCGACCGGATGGGTGGCCTGGTGCCGGCGCTGACCCAGGAGACGCTGGACAACCAGCGGGACGTGGTCAAGAACGAGCGCCGCCAGCGCTACGAGAACGTGCCGTACGGCGACGCGTGGCTGCGGCTGCTGCCGCTGCTCTACCCGCCGGGGCACCCGTACCACCATGCGACCATCGGGTCGATGGCCGACCTGAACGCCGCCGACCTGGCCACCTTCCAGGACTTCCACCGCACCTACTACGCGCCGAACAACGCGGTGCTGACCGTGGTCGGCGACGCCACCGCGGCCGAGGTGTTCGCGCTGGCCGACAAGTACTTCGGCGCCCTCCCGGCCCGGGAGTCGATCCCGGCCGCGCCGGACGGCCGGCACGTGCCGGGCGGCGGCGGGCCGGTGACGGAGACCGTCACGGCCGCGGTGCCCGCGCCCCGCGTCTACGTCGCGCACCGCACCCACGCCTTCGGCACCCCCGGGTACGACGTGCTCACCGTCCTCGCCACCGTGCTGGGCAGCGGCCGGGGCAGCCGGCTCTACCAGCGCCTCGCCGACGGCGAGCGGATCGCCCAGCCCGACCTGGTCGGCTCCTACGGGGTGGACCTCGCGCACGCCCCCGCCCCGCTGATCGCCACGGCCACCGCCCGCCCCGGGGTGAGCGGCGAGCGGCTGGCCGCCGGGGTGGCCGAGGTGGTCGACGAGTTGGCCACCGTGCCCGTCACCGCCGCGGAGCTGGACCGGGCCAAGGCGCTGCTGAGCACCGGGTGGTGGCGGCAGATGTCCACGGTCGACGGACGCGCCGACGCTCTCGGCCGGTACGCCACCCAGTTCGGCGATCCGGCCGTCGCCGCCGAGCGGCTGCCCGCCTGGCTCGCGGTGACCGCCGAGCAGATCGCCGAGCTCGCCGCCGAGATGCTGCGCGCCGAGGACCGGTTGACCCTGACCTACCTGCCTGAGGAGAGCGCGTGAGGGCGACGACCGAGCGCCGCCGCCCGGTGGGCCGCCGCGATCCGCTGTCCGCCGGCCCCGCAGTCGTGAACGGAAGGAAACCCCGATGAGCCTGATCGCCGAACGTCCCGGGCCGGGGCTGGCCCGGCCGTACCGGTTCCCGCAGGTGGTGCGCCGCTCGGTGGCCGGCGGCCAGGTCGTCGCCGCGCACCTGCCCGGGCAGAACCTGGCCGTGGCGCTGCTGCTGCTCGACGCCGGTGCCGGTCGGGAGCCGGCCGGTCGGGAAGGGCTCGGGGCGGTGCTGGCCAAGGCCCTGGAGGAGGGCACCGCGCAGCGGGACGCCACCTCGTACGCGCTGGCCGTGGAGGGGCTCGGCACCGAGCTGGTGACCGGGCTGGACTGGGATTCGTTCCAGGTCAGCGTCCAGGTGCCGGTGGACCGGCTGCCCGCCGCCGTGGAGCTGCTCGCCGAGGCCGTCCGGACGCCCCGGCTGGACCCGGACGACGTGCGGCGGGTCCGCGACGACGAGGCCACCGCCCTGCGGATGGATTGGGCGAACCCGGGCCCCCGGGCCGAGGCGGCGCTGCGGGCCGACCTGTTCGGCGCGGAGAACCGGTGGGGCCGCCCGATGTACGGCGACCCGGACTCGGTGGCCGGCCTGGACCCCGAGGACATCACCGTCTTCCACTCCGAGTGGTTCCTCCGTCCCGGCACCCTGATCGTCGTCGGCGACCTGGATCGCCTCGACCTGGACGCGCTCGGCGCGGCGGCGTTCGCCGGCACCGGCGGCGGCCCGGTCTCCCAGGGCGGTCCGATCGACGTGTCGCTGCGCGCCGGGCGGCGGATCATCCTGGTCGACCGGCCCGGGTCGGTGCAGTCCACGCTGCGGCTGGGCCACCCGTCGCCGCACCGGGCGCACCCCGACCACGTGCCGTCGCTGCTGGCCGGCACGGTGCTCGGCGGGGCGTTCACCTCCCGGCTCAACCACCTGATCCGCGAAGTGCGCGGCTACACGTACGGCATCCGGGGCGAGTTCGCCTCGTCCCGCCGGTTCGGCCGGTTCGCGGTCGGCTCGGGCGTGCAGACGGCGGTGACCGCGCCTGCGCTGGTGGAGGCGGTCGGCGAGATCAGCCGTACCCAGGTCGGCGGGGTCACCGAGGACGAGCTCGCGGTGGCCCGGTCCTGGCGGGCCGGGCAGCTCTCGGTCGAGCTGCAGAGCCCCCGGGCGATCGCGTCGGCGCTGACCACCCTGGTCGTGCACGACCTGCCGGACGACTACCACGCCCGGCTGCGTGAGTCGCTGCTCGCCGCCGACGTCGACGAGGTCTCGGCCGCCGCCGCCGAGCACCTGCACCCGGAGTCGCTCACCCTGGTGGTGGAGGGCGACGCCGCGCTGATCCGCGACGACCTCGTCGCCACCAACCTCGGCGAAATCGTCGACGCCCCCCGCTGACCCGCCCGACGGCGGCCCGGCTGACCGGCCCGCGCGGCGAAGGGGGATGTGATCTCCGTCGCGCGGGCCGTGGCGGCTGCCAGGGCCGGCGGCGCCGGGCGTGCGGCTGCCGGGCGCGGATGTTACGGCCCGACGGCCGGGTCGCCTGCGATCTTCCGGGCGACGCTCCGCGCCGGGGTCGTCGTTGCGGTTGCGGGCTGGTCGAGGTGGGCCGGGTCACTGCCGGGACGGGTCCGGGCGGTGGGAAAGCGTGCCCGGCCGGGGCGTCGACCTGGGTAGCCTCGCGGGCATGAGGATCGGCATTGTGGGGGCCACCGGCCAGGTCGGTGGCGTGATGCGGCAGGTGTTGGCGGAGCGCGAGTTCCCGGCTGAGCAGGTGCGGTTGTTCGCCTCCGCCCGCTCGGCGGGGCGTGCCCTGTCGTGGCGGGACGGCGAGGTGACCGTCGAGGACGCGGCGACGGCCGACTACTCCGGGCTGGACATCGTGCTCTTCTCCGCCGGGAAGGGCACGGCGAAGGAGTTGGCCCCCCGGGTCGCCGAGTCCGGCGCGGTCGTGATCGACAACTCGTCGGCGTTCCGGACGGACCCGGACGTGCCGCTGGTGGTCGCCGAGGTCAACCCGCACGCCGCCGCGAACCGCCCGAAGGGCATCATCGCCAACCCGAACTGCACCACGATGGCCGCGATGCCGGTGCTGCGCCCGCTGCACGCCGAGGCGGAGCTGGTCGGCCTGGTCGTCTCGACGTACCAGGCGGTCTCCGGCGCCGGCCTGGCCGGCGTGGCCGAGCTGGACGAGCAGGTCCGAAAGGTGGCCGAGCAGGCCGCGGGGCTGGCCTTCGACGGCACGGCCGTGGAGTTCCCGGCCCCCCAGGTCTTCGCCCGGCCCATCGCGTTCAACGTGCTCCCGCTCGCCGGCTCGATCGTCGACGACGGCTCCGGGGAGACCGACGAGGAGCAGAAGCTGCGCGACGAGAGCCGCAAGATCCTGGAGATCCCCGGGCTGAGGGTCTCCGGCACCTGCGTCCGCGTCCCGGTCTTCACCGGCCACTCGCTCCAGATCAATGCCCGGTTCGCCCGGCCGATCACCCCGCAGCGGGCCCGCGAGCTGCTCGACGGCGCGCCCGGGGTGGCCCTGTCCGACGTGCCGACCCCGCTGCTGGCCGCCGGCCAGGACCCGACGTACGTGGGTCGGATCCGCGCCGACGAGACGGCGGAGCACGGCCTCGCCCTGTTCTGCTCCAACGACAACCTGCGCAAGGGTGCCGCGCTCAACGCGGTGCAGCTCGCCGAGCTGGTCGCCGCCGAGGGCCGCTGACCCCGCTCCCGCCGGCCGGGCCGTAGCGTCGGCCGGCCGGCGGGCCGCGCGTCGGGTTGGATGGACCCAGGTACGACGAATCGACCTGGAGGCTGCCGTGGCGGACGAGAAGACCCGGAGCGCCCTCACCGAGCTCATCGCGGGCCGGTGGATGGGCGTGCTGGCGACCATCAAGCGGGACGGGCGCCCGCAGCTGTCGAACGTGGTCTACTCCTTCGACCGGGCGGCCGGGCTGATCCGGGTCTCGGTCACCGACGGGCGGGCCAAGACCGCCAACCTGCGCCGGGACCCCCGGGCCAGCTTCCACGTCAGCAGCGACGACGGCTGGGCGTACGCGGTGGCCGAGGCGCGGGCCGAGCTGACCCCGGTGGCGCGGCGGCCGGACGACGCGACGGTGGAGGAACTGGTCGGGCTCTACCGGGCCGTGCAGGGCGAGCACCCAGACTGGGACGACTTCCGCGCCGCGATGGTCGCCGAGGGGCGGCTGGTGTTACGCCTGCACGTCGAGCGGGTCTACGGCATGCCACCGCGCGGCTGACTTCCGCGACAGCGGGTATCCGCGGCTCCTGCCACACGTTCTGGCCAGCGGGCCGGCACGGGGACGGGGATCCGCTGGACAGCGACCGGGACCGCCCGGGGACCGCGGACACCCGGCCCTGACGGCCGGCCCGGCCGGCGCGGTGGAGCCCTACAGGCGGGTCGCCGCCCAGATCAGCCCGGCGAGGGCGCGGGACCGGCTGTGGGGTGGCCAGGCGATCACCGTGGTCACCGTCGGCGCGTCCAGCACGGGCACGGCGGCGACGTCGCGCGGCAGGTGGGCCCGGCACGAGTCGGGGAGGACCGCCGAGGCCCGGTGGAGCGCGATGAGCTGGTAGAGCTGCTCGTGGGACCGGAACGGCGGGCCCGAGCCGTCCACGTACGTGCCGTCGGGGTGGAGCCGGTACGGCATCGGCAGGCCGGGCAGCTCGATGATGTCGGCCAGGCGCAGGTGGGTCCGGGCGGTGAGGGGGTGCCCGGCCGGCAGGATCACGACCTGGCCCTCGGTGCGCAGCTCCTCGGTGTCGAACCCGGTCGTCGAGTCGAACGGCCGGTGCAGCAGCGCCACGTCGGCGCGCCCGTCGCGGAGCAGCCGTTCCTGCTCGCCGGGGCCGCACAGGAGCACGTCGACGGCGACCGTGCCGGGCTCGGCGGCGTACGCGTCGAGGAGCTTGGACAGCAGTTCGGTGGTTGCTCCGGCCTTCGTGACGAGGACCAGACCGGGGTCGCCGGTCGCGGCGCGGGCGGCGCGGCGGGTGCGGCGGTCGGCGGCGTCGACCGCGTCGAGGGCCGCCCGGCCCTCGCGCAGCAGCACCGACCCCGCCTCGGTCAGCGTCACGGCGCGGCTCGTGCGTTCCAGCAGCGCCACGTCGAGCCGCCGTTCGAGCTGCTGGATGGCCCGGGACAGCGGCGGCTGCGTCATCCCGAGCCGCTGGGCCGCCCGCCCGAAGTGCAGCTCCTCGGCGACGGCGACGAAGTACCGCAGCTCCCGCGTCTCCACACCCCGACGATACCGGCGGGACGGCCCGAGCCGCATCGATACCCGGCGGGCATCGACGCCCACCCGGACGGTGTTGGCGGCCGGCCCGGGGCCGGACAGCATCACTTCATGAGCGAAAAGAAGATTGCGCTGGTCACCGGCGCGAACAAGGGGATCGGCTACGAGATCGCGGCGGGACTGGGCGCTCTCGGCTGGAGCGTGGGCGTGGGCGCGAGGGACGCCCGGCGGCGGGAGGCCTCCGTGGAGAAGCTGCGCGCGGCCGGCGTCGACGCGTTCGGCGTGCCGCTGGACGTGACCGACGAGGCGAGCGTGGCCGCCGCCGCCCGGCTGGTCGACGAGCGCGCCGGCCGCCTCGACGCCCTGGTCAACAACGCGGGCGTGACCGGCGACATGCCGCAGAACCCCACCGGGGACGGCGTGGTCGAGACCGTGCGGACCGCGGTGGAGACCAACGTGATCGGCGTCATCCGGGTCACGAACGCGATGCTGCCGCTGCTGCGCCGCTCGGCGTCCCCGCGGATCGTGAACATGTCCAGCGGCGTCGGCTCCCTCGCCCGGCAGGTCGCCTCCGACGACCCGGCGACGACGGGCCCGCTCTCCGTGGCGTACGCGCCGTCGAAGACGTTCCTCAACGCCGTCACGATCCAGTACGCCAAGGAGTTGCGGGGCACCAACATCAAGATCAATCTTGCCTGCCCCGGCTTCGTCGCCACCGACCTCAACGGATTCCGTGGCGTCCGTACCCCGGAACAGGGCGCGGCGACCGCGATCCGGCTCGCGACCCTGCCCGACGACGGCCCCACCGGCGGCTTCTTCGAGGACGCCGGGGTGGTGCCCTGGTGATCCGCCCCCGCTGAGCGCGGCTCCGCGTGGCCGCCGGTCGGACCGCGTTACCCCTCGGGTCGGGCGGGTAGACCGCGGGTGCCGACACCGAGAGGGGAGCACCATGACAACGGTCGGAGAATTCATGACGACCCGGTTGGTGACGATGGACGGCAACGAGACGCTCACCGCCGCGGCGCGGGAGATGCGCGACAGCGCCATCGGCGACGTGGTGGTGACCAACGGCGCCGACGTGGCCGGCATCGTCACGGACCGGGACATCACGGTCCGGGGCGTCGCCGAGCAGTTGGACCCGAACTCGACCCGGCTCAACCAGATCACCAGCCGGGACGTGATCACGGTGAGCCAGTACGACGACACGGTGGCCGCCGCCGACCTGATGCGCACCTACGCCGTACGCCGGCTGCCGGTGATCGACGACGGGCGGCTGGTCGGCCTGATCTCGATGGGCGACCTCGCGGTCGAGCGCGAGCCGCAGTCGGTGCTGGCGGACATCAGCGCCGACGAGCCCAACAACTGACCGTCCGCCGCGGCGACGCCGGCCCCCGCCCGGGGGCCGGCGTCGCGTCGTGCGCCCGCGCCCACCCGCCTCACCCGATCCGGGCGAGGTTGGCCCCGCACCGGCCGGGGACCCTCCTTCGACGTCGAACGCGGATCGACGGGAGGAGAGGGCCCGATGCTGGACGCGACCACCAGGTTCTTCGAGGACCTGGACCGGCGGGGTTACGAGCCCCTGCTGACCAAGATTTCCGGAACCCTGCGTTTCGACCTGAACGAGGGGCCGCAGACCAGGCACTGGCTGCTGATGATCGACCGGGGGCGGCTCCGGGTGAGCCAGGAGGCCCGGGAGGCCAACGCGGTCGTCGGAACCACCCCGGAGCTGTTCGAAGGTCTCGCCACCGGCCGGGAGAACGGCCTCGCGGCGCTGATTCGCGGTGACATGACGGTGACCGGTGACGTCCGGCTGGTGGTGCAGGTGGATCGGCTCTTCCCCAACCCCCCGGGAAGTCGGGAGCCGCATCGGGTCTTCCACCGGGAGGTGTACTGATGGCGCAGGCCAACACGGTCCGGATCCTCGACGGCAGCACCTTCGTGGTGTCGGAGGACACCGGCGACATCGAGGCGACGCCCTCCGAGCCGACCGGGCTGTTCTCCCTCGACACCCGGTTCCTGTCCCGCTGGGTGCTGACAATCAACGGCGAGCGGCTCAACGCGCTCTCCTACGACGACCTCCAGTACTACGAGGCGCGGTTCTTCCTGGTGCCGGGGATGCCGACGCACTACGTCGACGCCAAGTTGTCGATCATCCGCGAGCGGACCGTCGGCGGCAGCTTCCACGAGCAGCTGACCATCCTCAACCACGACGAGAAGGCCGTCGACCTGGAGATCAGGATGGACGCCGGGGCCGACTTCGCCGACCTGTTCCAGGTCAAGGACGAGATCCTGAACAAGAAGGGCGAGACCTACGCGGAGGCCGAGGAGAACCGGCTGCGGCTGGGCTACCGGCGGGGCAACTTCCGGCGGGAGACGGTGATCTCCTCGTCGCAGACCGCCCGGTACGACCGCAACGGCTTCGCGTACAGCGTCCACCTGGAGCCGAACGCGCAGTGGAGCACGGACATCGACGTGCAGACGCTCGTGCTCGGTTCGGCCGGTCAGAACCTGCGGATGGAGCTGCAGGTGCCCAGCCGCGAGCGGCTGACCCCCCAGCGCGACCTGGAGGAGTGGGTCGCCGCCGCGCCGAAGGTGAACTCCGAGTGCGAGCACCTGGCCCGTACGTACCGGCGAAGCCTGATCGACCTGGCGGCGCTGCGCTTCTCGCCGCTGTCGCTCGGCGGGCAGACGCTGCCCGCGGCCGGGCTGCCCTGGTTCATGACGATGTTCGGTCGGGACAGCATCCTGACCTGCCTACAGGCCATGCCGTTCGCCCCGGAGCTGTCCCGGACCACGCTGCGCCTCCTCGGATCGTTGCAGGGCACCCGGTTCGACGACTTCCGGGACGAGGACCCGGGGCGGATCCTGCACGAGCTGCGCTACGGCGAGACTGCCGCGTTCGAGGAGCAGCCGCACTCGCCGTACTACGGCTCGGTGGACGCGACGCCGCTGTTCGTGGTGCTGCTCGACGAGTACGAGCGGTGGACCGGGGACGTCGCGCTGGTCAAGGAGCTGGAGCAGGAGTCCCGGGCGGCGCTGAGGTGGATCGACAACTACGCCGACCTGGTCGGCAACGGCTACATCTGGTACGAGCGGCGCAACACCGACACCGGCCTGGAGAACCAGTGCTGGAAGGACTCCTGGGACTCCATCTCGTACCGTGACGGCACGCTGCCGCCGTTCCCCCGGGCCACCTGCGAGGTGCAGGGGTACGCGTACGACGCGAAAATTCGGGCCGCCCGGATGGCGCGCGAGTTCTGGGACGACCCGGCGTTCGCCGAGCAGTTGGAGCGGGAGGCGGCGCAGCTCAAGGAGCGCTTCAACCGCGACTGGTGGGTGGAGGACGGGGAGTACTTCGCCCTCGCCCTGGACCCGGACGGACGGCCGGCGGACGTGCTCAGCTCGAACATCGGCCACCTGCTGTGGAGCGGCATCGTCGACCACGACCGGGCCGAGAAACTCGCCGAGCACCTGGTCGGGCCGCGGCTGTTCTCCGGCTGGGGCGTGCGGACGCTGGCCGAGGGGGAGGCCCGGTACAACCCGATCGGCTACCACAACGGCACGATCTGGCCGTTCGACAACTCGTTCATCGCCTGGGGGCTGCGCCGGTACGGCTTCGCGGAGGAGGCCGCGACCATCGCCGACGGCATCCTCGCCGCCGCCAGCTACTTCGACGGGCGGCTGCCCGAGGCGTTCGGCGGGTACCACCGGGAGCTGACCAAGTTCCCCGTCGAGTATCCGACGGCGTGCAGCCCGCAGGCCTGGTCGACCGGCACCCCGATGCTGCTGCTGCGCACCATGTTGGGCATCGAGCCGCACGGGGGACACCTGTCGGTCGAGCCGCGCCTGCCGATCGGCATGGGGCGGATCGAGGTGCTGGACATCCCGGGCCGCTGGGGCCGGGTAGACGCCTTCGCCCGCGGCCGCCTGAACCTGCACCAACTCTCCACCTGACCCGCAGCGCCCTCCCACAAACCCGCTTCCGCTCCGCAAAAACACGGAATCAGTGGCCTTGGACGACGCCCGAGGGCACTAATTCCGTGTTTTTGCGGAGGCGGGCGGCGGCAGGACGGTGTCGAGGAAGGTCGCGGTCGTGGCGTGGATGTCGGGGCGGTCCAGGTCCAGGGAGTGGCCGCCGTGGGTCAGCCAGGCGTGCACCGGGTGCCCGGCGGCCAGCAGCGCGGCGGCCAGGCCGACCGACTGGCTCGCCGGCACGGCCGCGTCGGCCGTCCCCTGCACCAGCAGCACCGGGACCCCGTTGCCGACGTGGGTGGCGACGGTGACGTCCAGGGTGGCCGGGTCACCCGGGGCGGGCCGGTGCCCGAGCAGCCCCGCCCACGGGTCGTCGTCGCCGCGCAGCCGCCGCCAGTCCGTGGCCAGCGGGTCCACCGGCGGCCAGTACGCCAGCGCGCCGGCCACGTCGTCGGGCCGGTCCACTCCGCGCAGGGCGAGGTGCAGGGCCAGCATCGCGCCGGCCGAGTCGCCCCCGACCAGCAGCGGCAGGCCGCCCGCCCGGTCCTGGGCCGCCCGCGCCGCCGCCCGTACGTCGTCGAGCTGGGCCGGCCAGCGCGCCTCGGCGACGAACCGGTATGCGGCCGGGAGCACCCGCAGCCCGTGCCGGGTCAGGGCCGCGCCGTCCTCGCTCGACCGGGCCCGCCAACCGCCGCCGTGGATCCAGAGGAGCACCCCGCGTTCCGTCATGTCGCCATCGTGCGGCCGCCGTGCCCCGGGGCGCCAGAGCGCTCGGCCGAGGGCAGAACTGGCCAGCCGTCCGCCGTGGGAGGCGGCGCGCGGCCCTGACATACTCCGGCCTCCAGCAGGGTAAAGTCGCCGGATGCCGGAACTCGTGTACCCGCCCGTGATCACCGCCGCCAAGACGATGTTCCGGGTTCTCGACCTACGCCTGACCGTCGAGGGCAAGCACCACGTCCCCCGCACCGGCGGCGCGGTCATGGCCAGCAACCACGTGAGTTACCTGGACTTCATCTTCTGCGGGTACGGGGCGCACGAGTCCCGCCGCCTGGTCCGGTTCATGGCCAAGCACGAGGTGTTCGCGCACAAGATCTCCGGCCCGCTGATGCGCGGCATGAAGCACATCCCGGTGAACCGGCGGGCCGGCGCCGGCTCGTACAGCGCGGCGGTGGACGCGCTGCGCAGCGGCGAGATCGTGGGCCTCTTCCCGGAGGCCACGATCAGCCGGTCGTTCACGGTGAAGGACCTCAAGAACGGGGCGGCCCGGATGGCGCAGGAGGCCGGCGTGCCGCTGCTGCCGGTCGCGCTCTGGGGCACCCAGCGGCTCTGGACGAAGGGTCGGCCGCGCACCCTCACCCGCCGGCACACCCCGATCACCATCCTCGTCGGGGAGCCGATCGACCCGGCCGGGTACCCCGACGTGAACGCGATGAGCGCCGAGCTGAAGATCCGGCTGACCGCCCTGGTCGACCGGGCCCAGCGGGAGTACCCGGACTCCCCGGCCGGCCCCGACGACACCTGGTGGCTGCCGGCGCACCTCGGCGGCACCGCGCCGAGCCTGGAGGAGGCCGCCGCGCTGGACCGGCCCGCCCGGCGTACCCCCGCCGCCTGAGAACGCGGCCATCCGGTCTGCGGCGGAGTCAGTCGGGTCGGTCGGCGATCCGCGCCGCGTGGTGCGCGACCGTGCTGCCGCACCGACCGGCGTCGTCCGGGTCGGTCCACCGGCCCAGCGCCTCGGCGAGCGCCCGGGTGGCCCGGTCGGTCAGCCGGAAGCTGCCGTGCAGCCGGCCCACCCGCAGGTCGACCGTCGCGACGGCCTCGGCATCGGGATCGTCGTAGGGGGCGACGGGATCTCTTGATCACCGGGGGTGAGTGGGGCGGGGCGGTGGTCGGTAGGAGGACACCCCGACCGACCTGCGGTCCGGGCTGTGGCGGCTGAACATCGCCGCCGAGAAGCAGGGGCGCGGGTACGGGCGCTTCGCCGTCCGTTCCGTGGCCGAGGAGGCGCGGCGGCGCGGGGAGACCCGGGTCTACACGACCTGGGAGCCGGGCGACGACGGGCCGGAGGAGTTCTACCTGCGGCTCGGGTTCCGGGTCAACGGAGAGCACAGCGGCGGACAGACCGTCGGCGGACTGGACCTGGCCGCGTTCCTCGCCGTCACCTGATGGTCGGGCGGCTCCGGCCCGGCCCGGAGCGGGCAGGGCTTCTCATCCGGTCGTCCCGTTGGCCGGACGATGGTGTGGCCGGCCTGTACAGGATGATGGTGCCGTGAGAGTCGCGATCAGATTCCGCCACGGCGGTCCCGAACGGGCACTGGCGGAGGCGGTCGTGCTGCGCCGGGCGCTGAAGGAGTCGTTCGGGCGGATCGTGATCGACGGCCTCGACGAGGTCGACATCTTCCTCACCCTGGGCGGATCGATCACGAGCGCCGAGGGCGACGGCGGGGTGCACAATCTCCGGTACTCGGCCGTCCGGCGGCGGCTCACCGTCAACGTCGTCGTACCGGCCTCGGAGATCGGGCGTGACTCGACGGCCGGGGCGCTCGCCCCGTACCTCGACGTGCTGGCCCGCCGCATCGCCGAGCGGTGCGCGCCCCGGGACTGCGCCGCCGTCTCCCGGGCGGTGGCCGGGGCGTGCCGAGAGGCGCTCGCGGCGATCCCCGGGCCCGGACCGTCCGGCCCGCACGGCGGCTGAGCCCGCAGGCGGCCGTTGAGCTGCACAACCCGTTGCTCTGGCGTTCCTGGCTTCCTTGACGACCTGCACTTCGCGCCTGCACGTGGATGGTCGTTTAGCGGGAGTGGCGCAGGGTCGAAAACTCGTTGTGCGCCCGATGGCAGCTCTGTTGGAGTGCTTGCTGACACGCTTCCAACATCGAATGGAGTAACACATGCTCGCTGGAGATCTCGTTCGGTTACGGCCGATGGAGCCGGACGACGCAGAAGCCCTGTGGCGCTGGAACAATGACCCAGAAGTCATGCGTTGGCTGGACGACGGATACCCGGAGTCCCTGGCTCAGGTGACTGCACGGTCCGAGCAGCGTGAGCGGAACTCGTACGATCAGGTGCTCTTCGGGATCGAGACGCTGACGGAGAAGCGACTGATTGGCCTTGTGAAGCTCGGCGATGCGACGCCCGAGACGGGCGAGGCCGAGTTGGACATCTACATCGGCGAGAAGGACTGCTGGGGACGCGGTTACGGCACCGAAGCTACTCGTCTGACCTGTCGATACGGATTCGACAAGATGCGCCTGCACCGCATCACGCTGTGGGTCGCGGACGAAAATGCTCGGGCGATCCACATCTACAAGAAGGTCGGCTTCGTCGAAGAGGGTAGGGCTCGTGAATCGTTTCGCCGCGATGGCAGGTGGCATGACATGGTCATGATGGGGCTGCTGGAAGGCGAGCTTCACGCTGAGTGAGGACGCATCGAAAGGATCTTCTCGCCGGGCAGTCGCCAGACAGTCCAGCCTCCCTGACGGGGATCTGCCTAACCGTCAGCCGGGGGCAAGGGTGCGGCCCCTAGCCCCCGGCTGTCGGTACGAAAACGCGGCAGGTGGTGTCATGCGGTTGACCGGACCAGCGCCCTAGCGCCCGGCCGAGAATTCCGATGATCTTCCGGGGCGGTCATGCCCGCCTTGCTGTCCACACTCGAGGGGCGTCTACATCGATCAATTTCACCCGGACGCCACCCGCGACTCACCACGTGGCTGACCTAACTCGCTCGCACCACGCGGCTTGACCGGCTGAGAGAAAGTGCTGTGCGCCCGGCAGGATTCGAACCTGCGGCCTTGGGATTAGAAGTCCCCTGCTCTATCCGCTGAGCTACGGGCGCGCGTCGTGGGTGTTGCGCCAAGAGGGTACCGCCGCACCTGCCGGGGCGGGTGCGACGGGGCGGGCCGCCGCACCCGCCCAGCGTCGCATGATCCGCCTGCGTGGGGCACCCCAGTTTGGCCCCGGTCAGCTCGGCGCGGTCGCCTCCCGGCCCTGCCCGGTCGTGCCCGGTCGCTGCTCAGCCGCCGTGCCCGCTCCCTGCTCGGCCGGTTCACGGCTGGTGGGCACCGAGGGGGTAGGGCCGGCGCCGAGGAACGCCTCCGCCCACCGGCCCACCTCGGCGAAGACCTTCTCGCGTACGGCGGGGCCGGAGAGGGTCAGGTCGTGCATGCCGCCGTCGAAGCGGGCCAAGGTCACGTGCCGGCCGAGGCGGGGCGCCCAACGGACCATGTGCTCCACGTCCAGGACGGCGTCGGCGAGCGCCGCCGAGTCGTGCCACTTCGTGCCCCGGAAGCTGCGGGTGGAGCAGGCCAGCAGCACCGGCACCTGGATGTCGAGGCCGGCGCGGAGCTGCCGCTGGCCGGCGCGGACGGCAGCGAGCCAGCCGGCCCGGACCGGGAACCCGGCGAGCGGCTTCCACGCCAGGTCGTACGTCCACTCGCCGCGTCGCTCGGTGTGCAGGCTTTCGCCGTACACGTTGCCGACGCCGGCGGGGACGACGCGGTGCGGCGCCCGGCGGGCCAGGCGGGAGACGGCGGCCGCGAGGGGTCTGCGCACCAACCAGGGGGCGTTGATGTCGAAGAAGGGGCTGTTGAGGACGAGCCCGTCGACGATGCCGGCGTCGCGGCGGGCGTGCGCCCAGAGCGAGATGATCAGGCCGCCGGTGGAGTGGCCCATGGTGAGCAGGGTGTCGTGGCCGTCGTCGTCACGGATGATCTTCGCGGCGGCGTCCAGCTCGGGGAAGTAGTCGCCGAGGTCGCGGCAGAAGTTCGGCGTCTGGTGCGGCAGCAGGCTGCGACCATATTTGCGCAGGTCGAGGGCGTAGAAGTCCCAGCCCCGCTCGGCGTAGAAGTCGGCCACGTGGGTCTGGAAGAAGTAGTCGACGTAGCCGTGCACGTACAGCACGGCCCGGCCGGTGGGGCGGTCGGCCCGTCGGCGGACCAGGGTCGCGACGACCGGTCCCTCGTCGTCGGTGCCCAGGTCGATCGTCTGCCGCTCGTACGGCGGCCCCAGCACGTCCGGTTCCACGACCGCGACGGTACGCCGGGAACCTACCCGGCGGTAGCCCCGAAGCGGGAGGATGGGGCGAAGCCCACCCTCCCGCCGGTCCTGCTCAGGTCCTGATCAAGCCCTCTCGGCGTCGACCCGGAGCGCGTCGACGTCGAGGTCCACCTCGTCCAGGCTCGCCCCGACCTGACCGGTGTCGCGCAGGTGCTTGTTGTGCCGGGGCTCCTGCTTGGTCTTGGAATCGTTGAGCCGGCGACGCAGGTCGTCCCGCACGTCGTTGAGCGCGGCGTGCAGGTCCTCCTCCGACGAGGTGGTGACGATCTTCTGTCGGCCGGCGATCCAGCACTCCAGGGTGACCTTCTGCCCCCGGGCCTCCCGATCCTTCACCGACACCTCCAGCTCGGTGGCGTCGGCGTGGAAGCCGGCCAGCCGGGCGTCGAGGGTGGCGAACTGCGTGGCGATCCAGTTCCGGTCGCCCTGGGAGAACCCGGCACCGACCCGCAGACACTCACCCACGGTCGCGGGGTTCGCCACGGCGCTCATCGGCGGGCCTCGCCCTCGGTGCGGACGGAACCGGTCGTACGGAGTCGGCAGAAAGCCATCTTCCCAGCCCTTCTGATCGGACGACATGCCGCCTGTTGTGGGCGGGCGGGCGTGCCGTCGGTGGTGCTCGCTTGATCACTGCTGTACCCAGTCACGGTCCGTCCGGAAACGCCCCGGCTCCAGGCGAGTCGGCGACCGGCCGCCGGCCGAGGCGTTGACTCCACCGGGGGCATAGCACATCGGGACCTTGATCGGGTCGTCGTCCACAGGCCGCCTCATTGTCCACAGGTGGCGACCGGCCGATGGCGGCGGGCGGCCGGGACGGCCAGGCTCGGTGGTGAGTCGACTCGCCATGGCAAGTCCCGGTTCTCCCCTGGAGGGACGATGTTCGACACTTACGTCACGCTTGTTGGAAATGTCTTAACCGCACCCGAGTGGCGGCGCACCGCCCAGAGCAACACCCTGGTGGCCAACTTCAAGGTCGCCTCCACCGCCCGCCGGCTCGACCGGGACAGCGGCCGTTGGGTCGACGGCAACAGCCTTCGGGTCCGCGTCAACTGCTGGCGCAAGCTGGCCGAGGGGGTCGCCTCCTCGGTGATGGTCGGCGACCCGGTCGTGGTTGCCGGCCGCCTCTACACCCGGGACTGGACCGACGAGGCCGGCAACCACCGCACCCTCTACGAGTTGGAGGCGGTCGCGGTCGGGCACGACCTGGCACGGGGGCGGGGGCGGTTCCTGCGCAACCGTCCGACCATGGCCACCAGCACCGTTGAGGACGCCGAGGCGGAGGCCCGGGTGCACGGGGAGCCGACCGAGCGGGTCCCGCGGGAGCAGGCGCCCGCCTTGCCGGCCGACCGTCCCTTCGACGAGGACTTCGAGCCGGGCGGCTTCGACCCGGCCCGGGGATCGTTCGACGCCCCGCGCGCCGGGCGGGAGCCGGCCGGCGGCCCCGACTTCGAGGACCTGGCGGAAGATCCCTTCGACGACCGGGCCGACCCCGCCGCCGACGACGACGAGTTGACGGAGCTGGGCGTAGACAGCGGGGACGACCTGTCCCCGCTGCCCGACGGCGAGGCACCCGCCGTGGCCGGCGAGGTCGGCCTGTCGGGCCAGGGTGGTCACGACGACCCGGAACCGCCCGGCGGGGAGCCGGGCGGGGTGACACCCGACCGCCGGGGCCGGCGGGGCCGTGGACGGGTCCCGGTGTCCGCCTGACGATCGGTCGGGGCGCGCGACGGGCTGGCACGGGGCAGCCCGTCGAGCGTCGTCCGTCCCGATCCGCCGCCGAGGAGAGGCCCGCCCCGGTTCCGGTTCTCCCACAGGGGGAAGGAACGGTACGGGGCGGGGGTCGGCGGTGGGCTACCCGCGTGCCCGTGCCCAGGACAGGAAGCGGTCGGTGAGGTTGCCCGGGGGTGAGTCGGGGTTGAGCCGGGTCAGGTGTTCGGCCGCCTCCAGCTTCAGCGCGGCTAGGTAGATCAGCAGGCCGAGGCGGTTGCCCCGGTACTCGACCAGCAGGGAGAGCCGGGCGTCGCCGCAGGGCCAGGGATGGCCGCAACGGCGGCACAGCCAGACCGGGCGGACGGGCAGGTGCGGGCGGGTGACGCGAGTCATCAGCGCACCCGCAGGGCGACGGCTCGCGCCTCGTCGTCGGAGAGGGGCATGAACCAGAGGAAGCGCCGTACGATCTGCGGCGGCGTCGGGCCGTGCGGATGGCCGCGCAGGTCCCGGACCGCCTGGCCGAGCAGCAACGTGAAGCACGACAGCAGCGCGCCGCGCAGGTGCCGGTCCAGCGGCAGTCCCCGCCAGGTCGAACACGGGAACTCCTCGCCGCACGCCTCGCACCGCCAGCCGGGCCCAGCGGCGCAGTGGTCGGCCAGGTCCGGTTCGCGTACGTCCATCACCGCCACCCGCCGTTCCCGCGCAGCCCCTCGCCCAGCGTCCGGAACTGGCCGACCCGTCCCCGGAGGACCCGGGTCGCCACGCCATTACGCGGCACCCGCAGCGGCGGGATCATCGGCCCCACAAGGGGAGGGTCGTAACGCGCCGGCTTCGGCTGCTGGTCCGGCTCCGGCTGCTGCTCCGGCTGCTGCTCCGGCTTCCGCTCGGGCTTCGCCGCGCGATGCGCCCGGCACGCCTGGCACGTGCAGTGCCGGCCCCTCCGGGTCCGATGACGTCCTCCTCGGTGCGACATGACTCTCCCTGTCCGTCGAGTGTGGAAGGGGGCCGCCGCTCGGTACGGGGGAAGACCGGGGCGGCCCCCGAGGCGGGCGCAACCGCCGGGTTTGAGACCTCCACCGGCCGCGCCGTCCTGGGTTCCACCCTGGATGACGGCCCTCTACCCTCGGAACAGTTACCAACCGATCGCGGAAAGTGTGGGCCGGTCACGGGCTGACGTGGAACGCGTAGGCGCACGGTGGAAAGGTGTGGAATCCGTGGGAATCTCGCCATCGGAGTATCTGATCCGGGAGCTGCGGCGTCGCCGGACCGCCTCCGGGCTGACGCAGGCACAACTCGGAGAGCGTGTCTTCTGCTCGGACTCGCAGGTGAGCGCAATCGAAACGGGGGCGAAGCCGCCGACTCTGCCCTACCTTGAGTCGGTCGACGAAGCACTGAGCACCGGCGGCTACTTTGTGACGCTTTGGGACGAGCTTGTGAAGGGTGAAGCCTCTCCGGTATGGCTGCGCGAGTGGATCGGGATTGAGCGCGAGGCGACCGCATTCCGCTGGTACGAGCACTCGTTCGTGCCGGGTCTCCTGCAAACCGAGGCTTACGTGCGGGCCACGTTCAGAGCATCGCGGGTTCCTACCTCGGAGCTTGATCAGCGCATTGCGGCACGGATGGACCGCCAAGCCGTGCTGAGTCGGGATCCTGCGCCTCAGATCTTCGCCGTGCTTGACGAGATGGTCATTCGCCGGGCCTGTGGCGGGCCTGATGTGATGCGCGAGCAGCTAGAGCACCTGATCAGCCACGCCGAGCAGCCACACATTCAGTTGCACGTCGTGCCCGCCTTGCTCGGGATGTACTCGGGCCTCGCGGGCGCGTTCATCCTTGCCGACCTGCCGGACGGCACCCGAGCCGGATATGTGGACAACCAGCTCTGCGCGCAGATCGTCGACCAGCCCGAGGAGATTGCTAGCCTTGGCCTGTCATGGGAGGCGGTCCGTGGGGGAGCGCTGCCGCTCGGGCCGACTATTGACTTGCTCAAGGAAGCGGCGAAGACATGGACATGACCGGTGCGCAGTGGCGGAAGCCGTCGAGATCGTCGACCAACGGCGGGGCTTGCGTAGAGGTCGCCGACAACCTCGTGGCGGCGGTCTACGTCCGCGACACGAAGGACAACGGAGGCGGGCCGGTCCTGGCGTTCTCCCACGAATCCTGGGGAGCCTTCGTCGCCCAGCTCGCCAAGCGGGCCTGACCGGCGGAAACTCGCCCCCGTACCGGCGACCGAGCGCACCGGACCTGTCGCGCTGTTAGCGTTCGGGCTGTGCGTGGGGAAATCAGGATCGATCATTGTGTGATCGCGGTGAGCGACTGGGACAGGTCGGCGACCTTCTACCGGGATGTGCTCGGTGCAGAGGTCGTCGGGCATCCCGGCGGCCGGGTCGCGTACCGGTTCGGCGACCAGCAGCTCAATGTCCACGGCCCCGGCCTGGATGTCGGGGCGCTGGTCGCTCGTCCTCCTGTCGCCCCCGGCGGTAGCGACCTCTGTTTCTCCTGGCCCGGCACGGTGGACGAGATTCTCGACCATCTCCGGCGGCACGGCGTCGACGTGGCGGCCGGGCCGGTCGACCGCGACGGCGGGCGCGGCCACGGCAGGAGCGTCTACTTCCGCGATCCCGACGGATCGTTGCTGGAACTGATCAGTTACCCGTGACGGCCGGCCGCGGCGGTCGATCAGGCGGCCCGACCTGGACTCGGGCGCGAGGTCGACAAAGCGGACGTGGCCCCGCCCCGGGGGAGGCGCCGCGCGTGGGAAATCCGACCAGTGCCGGGTTCTCGTCGATCACCGCGGCTAGGCTGGCCGGCCGGAGGTGGTGGCAGGTGCGGCAGTCGGTCGCCGTGGCTAACGCGGCAGGTCTGGTGGCGGGGTACGCCCTGGACTCCCTCCTCGGCGACCCCCGGCGGTGGCATCCCGTGGCCGGCTTCGGCCGGGCGGCCGGGGCGCTGGAACAGCGCGTGTACCGGCCGGACCGTACCGCCGGGGTGGTGTTCACCGCCCTCGCCGTCGGGGTGCCGGTGCTGGTCGGCGCGGCGGCGACGGTGGCCACCCGGCACCGGCCGGTCGGCCGGGCCGTGCTGATGGCCGCCGCGACCTGGACCGTGCTCGGCGGGCGCACGCTGCGCCACGAGGCGAAGGTGATGGGCCGGGCGCTGCGCGGCGGGGACCTGCCGGCGGCCCGTCGCCGCCTGGGGCACCTGTGCGGGCGGGACCCCTCGACGCTCGACGAGCTGGAGCTGGCCCGCGCCACCGTCGAGTCGGTCGCCGAGAACACCTCCGACGCGGTGGTGGCGCCGCTGCTGTGGGGGGCGGTCGCCGGCCTGCCCGGCCTGCTCGGCTACCGCGCGGCCAACACGCTCGACGCGATGGTCGGCCACCGGTCGCCCCGGTACGCCCGGTTCGGCACCCCGGCGGCCCGCCTCGACGACGTGCTCAATCTCGCCCCGGCCCGGCTGACCGGGCTGCTCACGATCGCGGTCGCCCCGACCGCGCACGGCGACCGGGGCCGGGCGTGGCGGGTCTGGCGGCGGGACCGCAACGACCATCCCAGCCCGAACGCCGGGCAGTGCGAGGCGGCGATGGCCGGGGCACTCGGCGTGCGGCTCGGCGGGCGCAACATCTACTTCGGGCGGTCGGAGGTGCGCCCGTACCTGGGCGACGGGCCCCGCCCGGAGGCGCGGCACCTGAAGCGGGCGGCGCGGATCTCCGGCGCGGTAGGGCTGGTCGCGCTCGGCGTGGCCGCCGCGTACCCGGTCACCGCCGGCCGGCTGGCCGGCGTGTTGGCGCGGGCGGGCCGGCGGGCCGTGGCCGCCGGGGCGCGCGGGACGGGGGCGGGCCGGTGAGCGGGGGGCTGCTGGTCGCGGGGACGACCTCCGACGCGGGCAAGAGCGTGCTCACCGCCGGCATCTGCCGCTGGCTGCACCGGCGCGGGGTGCGGGTCGCGCCGTTCAAGGCGCAGAACATGTCGAACAACTCGGCGGTGGTGGTCGGCCCGGACGGCCGGGGCGGTGAGATCGGCCGGGCCCAGGCGATGCAGGCGACGGCCAGCGGGATCGCCCCCGACCTGCGGTTCAACCCGGTGCTGCTCAAGCCGGGCAGCGACCGGTCCAGCCAGGTGGTACTGCTCGGCGAGGCCGTCGACACGGTCACCGCCGGCAACTACCACGCCCTGCGGCCCCGGCTCGCCGAGGCGGCGTTCGCCGCGCTCGCCGAGCTGCGCGAGGCGTACGAGGTGGTGGTCTGCGAGGGGGCCGGCAGCCCGGCGGAGATCAACCTGCGGGCCGGCGACTACGTGAACATGGGGCTGGCCCGGCACGCCGACCTGCCCACGATCGTGGTCGGGGACATCGACCGGGGCGGGGTGTTCGCCTCGATGTTCGGCACGGTCGCCCTGCTCGACCCGGCCGACCAGGCGCTGATCGCCGGCTTCGTGATCAACAAGTTCCGGGGCGACCTCGGCCTGCTCCAGCCGGGGCTGGACATGCTGCACCGGGTCACCGGCCGCCCCACGTACGGGGTGCTGCCCTGGCACCTCGACCTGTGGCTCGACGCCGAGGACTCCCTCGCGTACGGCCGGGTGCTCGGCCGGCCGGCGGCCCCGCGCGGCACCGACTGGCTGGACGTGGCGGTCGTCCGGCTGCCCCGGATCAGCAACGCCACCGACGTCGAGGCGCTCGCCACCGAGCCCGGCGTCCGGGTCCGGCTGACCGTGGAGCCCGCCGAGCTGGCCGCCGCCGACCTGGTCGTGCTGCCCGGCTCCAAGTCCACCGTGGCCGACCTGGCCTGGCTGCGCCAGACCGGGCTGGCCGACGCCGTGCTCGCCCACGCGGCGGCCGGCAAGCCGCTGCTGGGCATCTGCGGCGGCTTCCAGATGCTCGGCCGGGCCGTGCACGACGCGGTGGAGAGCCGCGCCGGCAGCGTCCCCGGGCTGGGCCTGCTGCCCGTCGAGGTCACCTTCGAGAAGCGCAAGACCGTCCGGTCCTCGGCCGGCACCGCCGCCGCCGACCCGGGCGTCCCGGTCCGGGGGTACGAGATCCACCACGGGTACGTCTCGTCGGCCGACCCGGCGCTGCCGCCCCTGCTGACGTACGCGGACGGTGCCGGCGAGGGGGCGGTGCTCGGCGCGGTGTGCGGCACCCACTGGCACGGGGCCTTCGAGTCCGACGAGTTCCGCCGCCGGTTCCTCACCGAGGCGGCCCGGCTCGCCGGCCGTACCGGCTTCCGGGTCGCCCCGGACAACGCGTTCGCCGCCGCCCGCGAGCGGTCTCTGGACCTGCTCGGTGACCTGGTCGAGGAGCACCTGGACACCGACGCCCTGTGGCGGCTGCTCGAGTCCGGCCCGCCCGCCGGCCTGCCGTTCATCCCACCCGGCGCCCCCGCCTGACCCCACCCGCCCACCCGCGCCACCCACCCTCCCGCGCCACCCGCGCCGCCCACCCGCGCCGCCCACCCGCGCCGCCCACCCGCCCTCCCGCGCAAATTCACGGAATGTGTGGTCATGGAGCGCGGAAAGGCAACACATTCTCTGAATTTGCGCGGGCGGGCGGGCGGGGGCGGGGGCGGGCGGGTGCGCGGGCGGGAGGGCGGGTGGGCGGGCGTGCGGGCCGGGTGTCGGTGAGAAGTGACGTGTCGCACATGTCCGGACAGGCCCAGGCCGGCAGCCCCGGGTGCGGCGCGGGTCCGATGGTGGGCCGTGACGGGCGGGTGCGCTCGCTAGGCTGCGCCGATGATCTTCAATCGCAGGGGGAAGCTGGCGGACCGGATCGCCGCCGTCGAGGCGGCCGTACGCGGGCGCGACGGCACCGCCATGACCAGGGCCGTGCCGAGGGTCTGGGAGGTGGCGCAGCAGGCGTCCGTCGCGGAACTGGACGCGGTCCTGCCCCGCTGCGTGGCGCTGCTGCCGCAGCTCGGCCCGAGGGCCGGGGGTCAGTTCTCCGTCCTCTGCGGTGCGCTGGTCGAGCTGGGCGCCCGTCCCGACCCGCTGGTCGCACCGGTGGCCGACGGGTTCGCCGCCGCCCTCGTCGCCGCGCACCGGTTCCGGTCCGGCTGGCAGCGGGTACGCGGCGACGAGGCGCTGCCCGACCCCGAGGACCCCGGCACCACGGAAGCGGCGATCGGCGTGCTGACCGAGGCGTACGGCGACGAGCAGCGCGCCTCCGACGCGGTCCAGGGCTGGTACGAGGCCGGCACCTGGGCCATGCCCGCGATCACCCTGTTGCAGCAGTCCGCCGCCGTGCGGGCCACGTTCCCGCACCGGGAGCGGCTGCTCGCGGTCGGGGCGGAGCTGGCCGGCGAGCGGCCCGACCTGGAGTGCGTCCTCGGGCTGCTGCGGGTGCTCGACGGCGAGCGGCTGCTCGTGCTGCACCGGGCGACGGGCCGGGGATGGCGGGTCACCATCGACGGCGTCGCCGACAACTTCCAGCTGCACACCCTGCTGGCCGGAGTGCTCGCCGGGCCGGCCGAGCGGGGGCTGATCGAGGGGCTGACCGTCGACCCGTCCTGGGTCGAGGTGGCCACCGACGCCCCCGAGGACAGGTTCGGCGGCACCGTCGTCGGCAGCTTCAACCTCATCGACGGGCACGGCAAGTGGATCTGGAACGAGGGCGCGCCGGCGGACATCCCGCTCTTCGACGACGCCCGCGTCGTGGTCCTGGACCCGCCGCCGTACCAGCGGAGCTGGAACAACATCCGGCGGTTCCCGCTGATGTCCGCGGCGCTGACCGTGGAGGAGACGCTCGCTCCGACCGAGGCGGCCGACTGGCTGGCCCGGGTGGCCGAGCCGGCCTGACCGCCGGCGCCGGAAGACGGCCGGATCAGTAACGGACGTCGGCGGGGTGGTCGGACATCGACAGTCCCGCCTCCCGCCACGCCTGCACCCCGCCGACCATGTCGGTGGCGCGGTGCAGGCCGAGCGTCCGCAGGCTGGCCACGGCCAGGCTGGAGCTGTAGCCCTGCCGGCACACCAGCACGATCTCCCGGTCGTACCCGGTGGCCTCGGGGACGTGCCAGTCGCTGGCCGGGTCCAGCCGCCACTCCAGCACCGTCCGGTCGATGACGACCGCGCCGGGCAGCTCGCCCTGTTCCCGGCGCTGCGCCTCGGTTCGGGTGTCGACGAGCAGCGCGCCGAGGCGTACCGCCTCGACGGTCTCGTGCGGGGTCAGCCGGCGGACCCCGGAGCGGGCCTGTTCCAGCAGGGCGTCGACGCCCGGGCTCATCACGTTGTGGCGCACGGCACGAGCATGCCCGCCGCCCGGGTGGTCCGTGCGGTGAAACGGCCTCGGTTCGACCGGACGACGTACCCGCCGTGGGCGGGGCGCCCCGGACCGCTAGCGTCGGGCCCGTGGTGGTTCCGGTCGTCGAGACGTACGCCGAACTGGGCCGGCGGGTGCTGGCCGGGCCGGCGCGGTTGGGGCGTACCCGACTGGTGGCGGTCGACGGGCCCAGCGGCGCGGGGAAGAGCGTCTTCGCCGCGCGCCTCGCGGACGCCCTCGCCGCGCTGCCCGGCGGCGGGCGACCGCCGGTGGTGCACACCGACGACCTGCTCGACGGCTGGGACGACCAGCTCACCTTCTGGCCCCGGCTGGAGGCGCGGGTGCTCGCGCCGCTGCGCGCCGGCCGGCCGGGCGGGTACCAGCGGTACAGCTGGGTACGCGGGTCCTTCCTGCCCCGCGAGGTGCCGGTGCCGCCCGCCCCCGTGGTGCTCGTCGAGGGGGTGAGCTCGGCACGGGCCGCGGCCCGGCCCGAGCTGACGCTGTCGGTCCTGGTCGCCGCGCCCGACGAGCTGCGGCTGACCCGGGCGGTGGCCCGGGACGGGCCGGGGATCCTGCCGGAGCTGCGCCGCTGGCACGCCGGCGAGCGGGCGCACTTCGCCGCCGACGCCACGGCCGACGCGGTGGACCTGATCGTCGACGGCGCCCCGGCGGTGCCGCACGATCCCGACCGGGAGTACGTCCGCCTGCCGGCCGGGGACGGCCGGTTGAGGTAAGGCCGGCATACGATGCCGGTCATGACATCACCGATCATGTCCGACGCCGAGGTACGGGCCGCCGTCGAGCGGGAACTGCCCGGCGTCCGCGCAGACCTGGAACGACTCGTCCGTATTCCCGGCGTCGCCTTCGAGGGCTTCGACCACTCGCACGTGGAACGCTCGGCCGAGGCCGTGGCGGAGCTGCTGCGCGGCTGCGGCCTCGACGTGCGGATCGTGCGCTCGGGCGGGCAGCCTGCGGTGATCGGGACGAGGGCCGCCCCGTCCGGCGCGCCGACCGTGCTGCTCTACGCCCATCACGACGTGCAGCCGGTCGGCGACCTGTCGCTGTGGGAGTCCGACCCGTTCGAGCCGGTCGAGCGCGACGGCCGCCTGTACGGGCGGGGCGCCGCCGACGACAAGGCGGGAATCATGGCGCACATCGCGGCGCTGCGCGCGTTCGGCGACCGGCTCCCGGTCGGCGTGGTGCTGTTCATCGAGGGCGAGGAGGAGTACGGCTCGGACTCGCTGGAGCGGCTGCTCGCCGAGCACCGCGACGAGCTCGCCTCGGACGTCATCGTGATCGCGGACTCCGCGAACTGGGCCATCGGCGTGCCGGCGCTGACCACCTCGCTGCGCGGCATCGTCAACTGCTTCGTCGAGGTCCGCACCCTGGACCACGCCGTGCACAGCGGCATGTTCGGCGGCGCGGTGCCGGACGCGCTGACCGCGCTGGCCCGGCTGCTGGCCACCCTGCACGACGACGCCGGTGACGTGGCCGTCGTCGGGTTGGCCGGGCGCGAGGGCGCGACCGTCGACTACCCGCAGGACCGGTTCCGGGTCGAGGCCGGGCTGGCCGAGGGCGTGTCGTTCATCGGCACCGGCCGGATCACCGACCGGCTGTGGACCAAGCCGGCGCTCGCCGTGCTCGGCATCGACGCCCCGGCCACCGGCGAAGCCCCGAACGCCCTGGTCCCGGCGGCAAAGGCCAAGCTGAGCGTACGGCTGGCGCCGGGCGACGACCCGAAGCGGGCGTACGAGGCGCTGAAGGAGCACCTCGCGAAGCACGCGCCGTGGGGCGCCCAGGTGACGGTGACGTTCGAGCACGACGGCGAGCCGTGCGTGATCGACGCGTCCGGCCCGATGTTCGACGCGGCGCGGGACGCCTTCCGTACCGCCTGGAACGGCACCGAACCGGTGGACATCGGCATCGGCGGCTCGATCCCGTTCATCGCCACCTTCCAGGAGATGTTCCCGCAGGCCGCGATCCTGGTGACCGGCGTCGAGGACCCGCACGCCCGGGCGCACGGGCCGAACGAGAGCCTGCACCTCGGCGAGTTCGCCCGGGTCTGCGCCGCCGAGGCGTTGCTGCTGGCCAAGGTGGCCGCTGCCGGCACGAACCGGAGTTAGGTGACGAAACGGTAACGCCCCGGTTCGGGCGGGCGTTTTCGGCGTGTCGGGAGCTGGCCTGTTATAGCGTTTCGAACATGAGTACGAACGAGGTGATGGCCCGGCTTGAGGCCGCCGTCAGCGCTCTGGGGGACATCGACGTCTCCGCGTGGCCCGAGGACACGCTCAAGGAACGGATCGGTGATCTCTCCACCGCCCTGGTAGCGCTCGACGCGGTGCTCTCCCGGGTCGCCGACGAGGTGCGCGCCCGCGGCCTGCGCATCGAGGAGCCCGTTCCGGCCTGATCAAGGTCGTCGCCGGGCTGGTCTGGGGGGAGTGGCCCGGCGTCGGGGGGCGGCTGGGCGGCCGGAAGCGGCAACTTCCGGCCTCCGCCGCGTATCCCCAGCGGTGTCGGGGGTGGCTGGCAGGATGGGAGCGTGCGGTTCCTCGACCTGGCGGCCACCTCCGCCGCCGTGGGTGCCACCAGCGGCCGGCGGGCCAAGGTGGAGTTGCTCGCCGCCGCCCTGAAGGCGCTCGACCCGGCCGAGGTTCCGGCCGGGGCGGGCTGGCTCGCCGGCGAGCTGCGACAACGCCAGACCGGTGTCGGCTGGGCCAGCCTGCGCGACCTGCCTCCGCCGGCCGCCGAGCCGACCCTGACCGTCGTCGCGGTCGACGTCGCGGTCGACGAGATCGCGGCGGTGCGCGGCCCCGGCTCCCAGGCCCGGCGCCGGGCGTTGCTCGACGCACTCTTCGCCGCGGCCACCGCCGACGAGCAGCGCATGCTGCGCGGGTTGTTCAGCGGCGAGCTGCGCCAGGGCGCCCAGGCCGGGCTGCTCGCCGACGCGGTCGCCCGGGCCGCCGACGTGCCGATCGGCGCCGTCCGCCGGGCCCTGCTGCTCGCTGGTGACCTGCGCGCGGTCGCGGTGGCCGCCCTGCGCGGCGGTGCCGTCGCGCTGGCCGACTTCGGGCTCCAGGTCGGCCGCCCGCTCGCCCCGATGCTGGCGCAGAGCGCCCCCTCTGTCGACGAGGCGCTGACCGCGACCGGTATCCCCGCCGTGGTCGATGTGAAGCTCGACGGCATCCGCATCCAGGTGCACCGCGCCGGCTCCGACATCGCCGTCTTCACCCGGAGCCTGGACGAGATCACCGCCCGGGTGCCCGAGGTGGTCGCCGCCGTCCGGGCGTTACCCGCCCGGCAGTTGGTGCTCGACGGCGAGGCGATCGGGCTGGACGCCACCGGCCGGCCGCTGCCGTTCCAACAGACGTCCGGCCGGGCCGCCCGCCGCACCACGCCGAGCAACACCGGCCCCGCCCCGGTCGCACCGGTGGTCCTCGCCGCCGCGGGGACCACCGGCGAGGCGGTGCTGACGCCGTACTTCTTCGACCTGCTGCACCTCGACGGGGAGGACCTGGTCGACCGGCCCGGCCGGGAGCGGTGGGCGGCGCTGGCCGGGGCCGTCGACCCGACGTTGCTGGTCGGGCGGGTGGAGGTCGACGGCCCGGAGCCGGCCGGGGCGGCCTTCGCCGCCGCCCTGGACGCCGGCCAGGAGGGGGTGGTGGTCAAGTCCCTCGACGCACCCTACGACGCCGGGCGGCGCGGCGCGGCCTGGGTGAAGGTGAAACCCCGGCACACCCTCGACCTGGTGGTGCTCGCGGTGGAGTGGGGCAGCGGCCGGCGCAGCGGGTGGCTGTCGAACCTGCACCTCGGCGCGCGGGACCCGGGCAGCGGCGAGTTCGTCATGCTCGGCAAGACGTTCAAAGGGCTCACCGACGAGGTGCTGCGCTGGCAGACCGAGCGGTTCCTCGCCCTCGCCGTGGAGCGGGGCGACTGGGTGGTCCGGGTCCGCCCCGAGCAGGTCGTGGAAATCGCCTTCGACGGTGTGCAGGCCAGCTCCCGCTACCCGGGCGGGATGGCGCTGCGCTTCGCCCGCGTGGTCCGCTACCGCAGCGACAAGACCGCCGCCGAGGCGGACACGATCGACTCGGTCCGGGCCATCCACGCCGGCCGCCGCACCTGACCGGCCCGGGGCCACCCCGGCGACAGGGCACTGTCGGGCGACGGGGGCCCCGGGGCGGCGGCGTCGGGGTTCAGCGCATCGACAGGGACCGGGCGTAGTTGACCTGGTTGTTGACGTGCATGACCTGACCCTGGTCGGTGACGGGGATGCGGGCCACGTACTGCCGGGGCCCGCTGGTGACCGTGACCTGCACGGTGCCGTGGTGCCGGGTCTCCTTGATCAGCAGGAAGAGCAGGCTGAAGATGGTGAGGCAGAAGAACCCGAGGACGGCGCAGACGATCGCCCAGGGGGCGATCTTCTCCTCCTTCTGCCAGTAGTCGGCGACGTGCCACTGCGCCCCGGCCAGGGGCAGCACGCCGGCGGGCGTACGGATCTCCGGCGGCGTGACCATGATCTCGCCGATCTGCACCGCCACGGCGGACGGCGTCACGTACTGCGGACCGCCCGGGGCCGCGGTCGGCAGCGCCATCACGGGCGGGTGCGGCCCGGGCCGCACGGCGACCGGCGGCGCGGAGTAGGGGTCTGGCGGTGCGGAGTACGGGCTCGGCGGCGCGGAGTACGGGCTCGGTGGTGCCGAGTACTGAGCCGGCGGTGCCGAGTACAGGTCCGGCGGTGCCGAGTACTGAGCCGGCGGAGTGGAGTACGGGTCCGGCGGTGCCGAGTACTGAGCCGGCGGAGTGGAGTACGGGTCCGGCGGTGCCGAGTACTGAGCCGGCGGAGTGGAGTACGGGTCCGGCAGCGCGGAGTGCGGGGCTGCCGGGACCTGGTCGCCCGACGCGGCGGGGAACGGTCGGGTGGCGGGCAGCGCGGCGGGCGGGGCAGCGGCGAACGGGTCGGCCGCGGCCGGGAACCCTGCCGGCGGGGTCGAGTACGTCGTCGACCGGGGCGTGACCGCCCAGGGATCGGTCGACGGGTGTGCCGTCATCGGCTCCGGCGGGTGTCCCGGGGGCGACGGCTCCGGGTGCGGCGGTGGCGTGGGATCAGGGGTCACCGTGACCCCCCACGGGAGTTGATCACCCGCGGACACTACAACGTTCCGCCGGGTCGCGGGTCCGCCGACCGTCCGGTAGCTGGTCGGACATCACTCCGGATCGTCGACATCGCGTCGTCCCGCGCTCGTGAGCCGGCGATGTCGACGACACCGAGTCGATCACGGCGGACCGCTCCCGCAGGTGTCAGGCCGGGGCGGTGGGCGTCGTGGGCGTGGGCTCGGCGGCTCGGTCGAGCGGCTTGCCCGGTTCGTCCAGCCCGGCCATCCGGCGGGCCTCCCGCCGGGCCACCCAGCCGTAGCCGAAGAGCGTCATGGCGGCGAACAGCCACCACTGCACCACGTACCCGAGGTTCTGCCAGTTGTTGGTGTGCCCGATCGGCACCGCCCGGAACAGCGGGTCGGCGGCCGGCGTCTGCTCGTCCAGCAGGACGTACGCGCCGTGCACCGGGTACGGCAGCTTGCCGGCCAGCCGGGGGACGGCGATCCGGCGGGTCTCCAGCCGGCCCTCGCGCCGGTCGACGGCCCCGCCGCCGCTCTCGGTCGGGTGCACCCGGCCCACCACGGTCACCTCGCCCTGGGGCACCGGCGGAAGCTGCGGCTGGGCCAGGGCCCCGCCGGGCGCAGGCGGCACCCAGCCCTGGTCGACGAGCACGGCCGTGCCGTCGGCGAGGACCAGCGGGGTGACCACCTCGAAGCCGACCCGGTTGTCGACCGTCCGGCCGCGCACCAGCACGATGTTCGCAGTGTCGTACCGCCCGGTCGCGGTGACCCTGGTCCAGGTGGCCTCGTCGGCGGGGGCCGGGCCGGCGGTGCCGGCGCCCCCGCTCGGCGCGGGCACGGCGTCCCGCAGCGGCGCCGGGGTCATCCGCTCGCCGGCGTCGATCCGCTCGTTGATCACCGTCCGGCCCTCGTACCGGTCCATCTGCCAGTTGCCGAGCATCACCATCACGGCCGCAGCGACCATGGTCAGTGCGAGGATGCCCAGCCAGCGTGGCGTCAGGAGGAACCGGTACACGCGTTGAGGCTACCCGTATGACGGCCACCACTGGTCCGCGGCAGCCCACCACGGCCCGGCAGTCCACCCGGGCGTGGCCCGCCGGCCCGCTGGGTCAGCCGACTATTGCGTCGGAGGGTGGGGTGAACTGGCGGGTGGGCTGGCCCTTGAGGGCGTCGCGGAGGGTCTGGGCGACCGCGTTGACCGGGATCTGGGACTGGCCGTCGCCCACCGCGTTGAACGGGTTGTCCGGGTCGGCGATGAAGCTCGCCGCCGCCAGTTCCGGGGTGTATCCGACGAACCAGGCCGCCCGGGTGCTGTCCGTGGTGCCCGTCTTGCCGGCCACCGGCCGCCCCACGGTGCCCCGCACGCTGTCCGCCGTCGACCAGCCCCCGCAGCCGCCCTTCGCCGGGGTGTCCCCGGTCGGGCAGCGGGCGGCGTCGGTGGCGGCTCGGGCGGCGTCCGCGTTGACCACCTGTCGGCAGCGCGGCTTGGCGACCTCCCGCGTGATCCCGCCGACCGTGGTGTACGTCGTCGGGTTGCCGTCCCGGTTGCTGATCGACTGCACCGGCATCGACTCGCAGTACCGGCCGTCGGCGGCGATCGCGGCGTAGGCGTTCGACATCTCCAGCGGCGTGGCGTCGGAGACGCCCAGGGTGAACGCGCCCCACTTCTTCACCTTGCCGGGTGACGCCTGCTCCCGGTCGACGTCGGTGCGCCAGCGCAGCCCGAGCTGCTCGGCGAGCCGGACCGCCGCGTCCGCCCCGACCTTCTCCTCCAGTTGGACGAAGTACGTGTTCACCGACTTGCCGAAGCCGGACCACATGGTCTGCCGACCGGTCATCGCGCCGCTGGCGTTGGACGGCGCCCAGCCGTCGTAGATCGCCGACTGGTACCTGTATGGCGAGTCGTACGCGGTGGACAGCGGCATGCCGGCGTTGAGCGCGGCCAGCATCGGGAACATCTTGAAGGTCGACCCGGCCTGGTACCCGGGCAGGTCGCCGCCGCCGAGCAGCGGGGCCACCGTGTTCGGGTAGTTCGCCTTCACCTTCGGGCCGGCCTCCGGGTTCGAGCTGAGCCCGTTCTCGCTGACGTCCAGCGAGTAGTTCCGGTTCACCGCCATCGCCTTCACCCGCCCGGTCCCCGGCTCGGCGAGCACGATGCCGTTGGCGAACGGGCTGCCGGTGCTGTCCTTGGCCCCGACGTTGTTCTCGGCCGCCTCCTGCATCTTCGGGTCGATGCTGAGCACGATCCGGTAGCCGCCCCGGCGCAGCTTGTCCATCCGTTCCAGCCGGTTCTCGCCGAACGCCGGCTGCGCGCTCCACCAGTTCTTGAGGTAGTCGCAGGCGAAGCCCCAGCTGTTGTACTTCTCGGGCAGCGAGGCGCAGTCGTTCGGCGGGTCGGTCAGCTGTAGCCGGATCGGCTCGGCCTTCGCCGCGGTGGTGGCGTCCGGCGAGAGGTATCCGAGCTGGGTCATCCGGTCGAGCACGTAGTTGCGCCGCCCGGTGGCGTCCTTCTGGTCGGAGGTGACGGGGTCGTACTCCGACGGGGACTTGACCAGTCCGGCGAGGGTGGCCGCCTCGGCCTGGGTGAGGGTGGCCGGCGTCTTGGAGAAGAAGATCTGCGCGGCGGCGTAGATGCCGTACGCCCGGTGGCCGAAGTACGCGGAGTTCAGGTAGCGCTCCAGGATCTCCTCCTTGCTCAGCTCCTTCTCCACGTCCAGGGCCATCCGCATCTCCTTGACCTTGCGCAGGCTGGTCTGCTGGGTGGCCTCCTGGACCTCCTTCGGGGTCCGGGCGCTGTCGCGCAGGGCCATCCGGACGAACTGCATGGTCAGGGTCGACGCGCCCTGGGACACCCCGCCGGAGCGGGAGTTGGCCACGAAGGCCCGGGCCACGCCCTTCGGGTCGACGCCGTGATGCTGGTAGAAGCGGCTGTCCTCGGCGGCCACGATGGCCTGCTGGATGTTCGGGGACATGTCCGACAGCTTGGTGTAGCGCCGGTACTCCTCGTAGAACATCGTCAGCACGGTTCTGCCGTCGGGCGCGTACAGGTAGGAGGTCTCGGCGGGCAGCGCGGTGCGCAGGATGTCCGTCTTCTGTTCCACGGCGTGCGCGGTGGCCTTGGCGCCGAGCCCGGTGACGGCGGCCAGCGGGTAGAGGGCCCCGGCGATCACGATGCCCGCGATCAGCCCGGCACGCAGGAGAGGGACGAGACGACCAGCGCCAGCAAGGGGTCGGTTGCTCACAGGGTCAAGCTATGACATTTCCGATTCAGAAATGAGAAGAACTCATAAACCGGAAGCCGGGTCGGCGGGTGGTGACGCGGCCCACCCCGGGATGCGCTGTCCCGAACGGCGGCTTCCCGGCAGGATCGCGGACATGCGTGCTCAGCCGGCTTCGACGACCCCCACCCGGGATGAGCCGGACCTCGGCCACCACGGGGACGCCGAGGTCGGCGACGGCCTGGTCGACCTGGCGGTCAACGTGCGGCGGGCCCCGATGCCGGACTGGCTGGCCGAGCCGATCACCGCCGCGCTGGGCGACCTGGCCGCGTACCCGGACAACCGGGTGGCGCGCGCGGCCGTCGCCGGCCGGCACGGGCGTCCCCCGGAGGAGGTACTGCTCACCGCCGGGGCGGCCGAGGGGTTCGTGCTGCTCGCCAGGGCCCTGACCGGGGTGCGCCGGCCGGTGGTCGTGCACCCCCAGTTCACCGAGCCGGAGGCCGCGCTGCGGGCCGCCGGGCACGACGTCGAGCGGGTGCTGCTCGATCCGGCCGAGGGCTTCCGGCTCGACCCTGCCCGGGTGCCGGACGACGCCGACCTCGTCATGATCGGCAACCCGACCAACCCGACCTCCGTGCTGCACCCGGCCGCCGAGCTCGCCGCGCTGGCCCGTCCCGGCCGCGTCCTCGTCGTCGACGAGGCGTTCGCCGACACCACCGCCGCCCCCGACGTGCCGGGGGAGCCGGAGTCCCTGGCCGCCCGCCGGGACCTGCCCGGCCTGGTCGTGGTGCGCAGCCTCACCAAGACCTGGGGGCTCGCCGGGCTGCGGATCGGCTACCTGCTCGGCGACGCCGCCCTGCTGGCCCGGCTGGCCGCGGCGCAGCCGCTCTGGGCGGTCTCCACCCCGGCGCTCGCCGCCGCCACCGCCTGCGCGTCCCCGGCCGCCGTCGCGGCCGAGCGCGCGATCGCCGCCGGGCTGGCCGCCGACCGCGACCACCTGGCCGCCCGCCTGTCGGCCCTGCCCGGGGTACGCGTCGCGGGCCGCCCGGCCAGCGCGTTCGTGCTGGTCCACCTGCCCGGCGCGGCCGAGGTGCGGCAGCGCCTGCGCGAGCGCGGCTGGGCGGTACGCCGGGGCGACACCTTCCCCGGCCTCGGCCCCGACTGGCTGCGGGTGGCCGTGCGCGACCGGGCCACCATCGACGCGTTCACCGAGGTACTGGCGGAGATCCTGGAGGCATGATGCTCGAGTCCACGATCGCGGCGATCCGGCCGCTCAACGAGCCGGCGATGGTCGCCGCCGGGGAGCTGCACGGCCGGCTGACCAAGCCGGCCGGCTCGCTCGGTGCCCTGGAGGAACTCTCCGTCCGGCTCGCCGGCCTGGCCGCCGCCTGCCCCCCGCCGCTGCCCGAGCCGGCCGCCGTGGCGATCTTCGCGGGCGACCACGGTGTGCACGCCCAGGGGGTGACCCCCTGGCCGCAGGAGGTCACCGCGCAGATGATCGGCAACTTCCTGGCCGGCGGGGCGGTGGTCAACGCGTTCGCCCGGCAGGCCGGCGCCTCGGTCACCGTGATCGACGTCGGCGTCGCCACCCCGCTGCCGCCCGCCCCGTCGGACGGTGCCGCGACCTCCCGCGGCGGGGTGAACTCCGCCGAGCCCCGGCTCGTGGCGGCGAACGTGCGGCGCGGCACCCGGGATCTCGCCGTGACCGCCGCCCTCACCCGCGACGAGGCCCGCGCCGCCGTGGAGACCGGCATCCGGATCGCCCGCGAGCTGATCGACGCCGGTGCGGGCATCCTGCTCACCGGGGACATGGGCATCGGCAACACCACCCCGGCCGCCGCGTTGGTCGCCGCGTTCACCGGCGTCGACCCGGCCGAGGTGACCGGCCGGGGCACCGGGGTGGACGACCCGACGTACGCCCGGAAGATCGACGTGGTCCGGGCGGCGCTGACCCGGCACGCCCCCGATCCGGCCGACCCGCTCGGCGTGCTCGCCGCCGTCGGCGGCCTGGAGCACGCCGCCCTGGCCGGGCTGATCCTCGGTGCCGCCGCCCGCCGGGTGCCGGTGCTGCTCGACGGGGTGATCGCGGTCAGCGCCGCGCTCGCCGCCGCCGCGTTCGCCCCGGACGCGGTGGGCGCGATGGTCGCCGGGCACCGCTCGGCCGAGCCGGGCGCCACGGCCGCGCTGCGCCACCTCGGGCTCGATCCGCTGATCGACCTCGGGCTGCGCCTCGGCGAGGGCACCGGCGCGCTGCTCGCCCTGCCGGTGGTCACCGGCGCGGTCCGGGTGCTGCACGAGGTGGCCACCTTCGACTCTGCCGGGGTGGCCGAGAAGTGAGCAGCCCGTACCCGCTCGGGCTGCGGCTGGCCGGCCGGCGGGTGGTCGTGGTGGGCGGGGGAGCGGTGGCCACCCGGCGGGTGCCGGCGCTGCTCGACGCGGGCGCGGACGTCCTGCTGGTCTCGCCGGAGCTGACCCCGGCCCTGCGCGCCCACGTCGACGCCGGCCGGCTGCGCTGGGAGCCGCGCCGCTTCGCCCCCGGCGACCTGGACGGCGCCTGGCTGGTCCAGACCGCCATCGACGACCGGGCCGCCGCGGCGGCGGTCAGCGACGCCGCAGCCGAGCGCCGGATCTTCTGCGTCCGCGCCGACGACCGGGCCGCCGCCACCGCCTGGACCCCCGCCGTCACCCGGCACGGCCCGGTCACCGTCGCCGTCCTCGGCGGCGGCGACCCCCGCCGGGCCATGTCGGTCCGCGACGCCGTCCGCGCCCTGCTGAGTGCGGGGAAGGGCACGGATTCGGTAGGGCAGCGGTCCCCCGTCGACACCCCCGGAGGGCGGGAGCCGACCGTCGGCCGGGTGGCGCTGGTCGGGGCCGGGCCGGGCGACCGGGAGCTGATCACCGTAAAGGGGTGGCGGCTGCTCACCGAGGCCGACGTGGTGGTCGCCGACCGGCTGGTGCCCGGGCTGCTCCTGGACGAGCTGCGCGCGGGCGTCGAGCTGGTGGACGCCTCGAAGATCCCGTACGGGCCGTCCCGGGCCCAGGAGGAGATCAACCGCATCCTCGTCGACCGGGCGCTGGCCGGCGCGTTCGTGGTCCGGCTCAAGGGCGGCGACCCGTACGTCTTCGGTCGGGGCGGCGAGGAGTTGCTGGCCTGCGCGGCGGCCGGGGTGCCGGTGACCGTGGTTCCCGGGGTGACCAGCGCGATCGCCGCCCCGGCAGCGGCCGGCATCCCGGTCACCCACCGCGCGGTGGCGCACGAGTTCACCGTGGTCTCCGGGCACGTCGCGCCCGACTCGCCGGCCTCCCTGGTGCGCTGGGACGCCCTCGCCGGGCTGCGCGGCACGCTGGTGATCCTGATGGGCCTGAAGAACCTGGCCGCGATCACCGAGACCCTCCTCGCCCACGGCCGGCCCGCGCAGACCCCGGCCGCCGTGGTGCAGGAGGGGACGACCGGCGGGCAGCGGGTGCTCCGGTCGACGCTCGGCGCGGTGGCCGCCGACGTGGTCGCCGAAGGGCTCCGGCCGCCGGCCGTGGTGCTCGTCGGCGACGTGGTGGGGACGCTCGACGGCTGAACCCCTCGGCAGGGGCTGACCCGCCGGCGGGTCAGCCCCTCGGTGGTGGTCAGGCGCGGCTGTTGACGCTCACCGGCCAGGAGCCGGTGGGCGGCGACCAGCCCTGGAGTGTGGCGGGGAGGCCCACCCGGGTGTTGCAGTTGATGACCTGGAAGTGCAGGTGCGCCCCGGTGGCGTTGCCGGTGGCGCCCGACGAGCCGATGATCCGGCCCTGCGGGACCCAGTCGCCGGTGTTGTAAATCGCCTGGTTCAGGTGGATGTAGTGGGAGCACTGGCCGTTCGAGTGCCGGATCATCACCTCGATGCCGTTGCCCGGGTACACCGACCAGTCCGAGATGAGGATGGTGCCGGCCTGCGCGGCGGAGACCTCGTAGTTCGCCGGGAGCCCGAAGTCCCAGGCGTACTCGTTGTAGGGGCCGACGTGCGAATAGGTGCCCTCCGGCCCCTGGGTCACCCGGTAGGACTCACCCGCCGGGTAGGGCAGCTCGTAGTAGTAGTTCGCGGCCGAGGCCGGCGTGGGTCCGACCACCACGACCCCGCCGACCACCAGCACGGCGCTCAGCGCCGCGCCGACCCCACGTAGGGCCTTCATCACCCTGTTCACCAGCGCATCTCCGTCCTGGTAACCGACAAGAATTCGACCTCGTCGATTTCGACGCCGCCGCTCGCAGTCAAACAGGGCAAGTGATGTATGTAAATGAATCCTGTGGTGCTGCTGGGGTGGGGGCAGGGATCGGTAGGGGTTACCCCGCACACGCGACGGCGGCCGGAGACGTGGGTCTCCGGCCGCCGTCGCGGTCAGGTCACTGCTTGAGCATGTTGTCCAGCAGCAGAGCGCAGCGGATCAGGCCGAGGTGGCTGTAGGCCTGCGGGTGGTTGCCCAGCCCGCGCTCGGCCAGCGGGTCGTACTGCTCGGGGAGCAGCCCCGTCGGGCCTGCCGTGTCGACCATCTGGGTGAACAGCTCCTCCGCGTCGGTGCGCCGGCCGGTGCGCAGGTACGCCTCGATCAGCCACGCCGTGCAGATGTGGAAGCCGCCCTCGCGCCCCGGCAGGCCGTCGTCCCAGTGGTACCGGTAGACGACCGGGCCGCTGCGCAGGTCCGCCTCGATCTTGAGCACGGTGGACAGGAAGCGCGGGTCGTCGCCCGGGAGCAGCCCGGACAGGCCGATCCACAGGGACGAGGCGTCCATGTCCTCGTCGCCGTACGCGACGCTGTACGCCTCCACGTCGGCGTGCCAGCCGTGCTCCAGCACGTTGGCGCCGATCCGGTCGCGCAGGTCCACCCACTCCGCCCGGTCCTCGCCGCCGTGCTGGCGCACCACGTGCAGCGCCCGGTCGACGGTCATCCAGCACATCACCTTGGAGAAGATGTGGTGCCGTGGAGGGAGGCGGGCCTCCCAGATGCCGTGGTCGGGCTCGTGCCAGCGGCGGCGGACCGCCTCGACCATGTTCTCCAGCACCCGCCACTCGTCCTCGCGGACCGAGCCTCGGGCGTCGGCGACGGCGGCGATCAGGTCGGCGATCGGGCCGAACACGTCGAGCTGGAGCTGGTGGTTGGCGAGGTTGCCGACCCGGACCGGCCGGGAGCCGGCGTACCCGGGCAGGGTGTCGATCACGGCCTCGGCGCCCAGCTCGTACCCGTCGACCGTGTAGAGCGGGTGCAGCCGCTCGGGGTGGCCGCCGGTGCGCTCGATGCAGCCGTCCACCCAGCGCAGCAGCGCCTCGGCCTCCTCCAGGGAGCCGAGGTCCACCAGCGCCCGCGCGGTCATCGACGCGTCGCGCAGCCAGCAGTACCGGTAGTCCCAGTTCCGGACGCCGCCCAGCTCCTCGGGCAGCGAGGTGGTCGCCGCGGCGAGGATCGAGCCGGTCGCCTCGTGGCAGAGCCCGCGCAGGGTCAGCGCGCTGCGGGCGACCAGGTCCCGGGCGGTGGTGGGTAGCCGCAGCGAGGCCACCCAGTCCTTCCACGGCTGCTCGGCCGCGGCCTGCCGCTCGTGGACCGGCAGCCGGTGGTGCTCCAGGCTGTGCGTGGCGAAGCGCAGCTCCAGCACGACCTGCCCGCCGGCGGCGGAGAGATCGACGACGGCCTTGGCCGTCTCGTACCCGCCGTCGTTGCTGACCTCCCACTGCACCCCGGGGGAGTAGAGCGCGACCGGCTCGTTGGAGCCGAGCACCAGCAGGCCGTCGCCGACCGGCTGGAGCTGCGTGGCCACCTGGCCGAACTCGGGCCGGGGGGCGAACTCCACCCGGACCCGCCCGGAGCCGGTGAGCACCCGGACCAGGGTCGAGTCGCCGGTGACGACCGCCGGGCCGTCCGGGGTGGTCTCCCTGGCCGGCTTGTCCAGCCAGTCGGTGACCGTGAGGCCCGACCAGCGGGTCTCCACGGTCATCGTGCCGGAGCGGTAGCGCTGGCCGAGGGGGATGCCGCCGCGCTCGGGGGAGACGCTGAAGTGCCCGGCGGGGCTGCCGCCGACCAGGTCGGCGAAGATCGCCGCCGAGTCGGGCTTGGGGTGGCAGAGCCAGCTGACCTTGGCGTCGGGGGTGAGCAGCGCGACGGTACGCCCGTTGGCGAGCATCGAGTGCCGCTCGATCGGCACGGCCCGCTCGCCGAAGAGCCAGTGCCGCCGGGTCTCCAGCAGCAGGCCGAGCGCGCGGGCGGCCTCGATCGGCTCGGCGACCCGGTAGTCGGCCTTCGTCTCCCCGATACCGATCTTGATGCCCATGTCGGGCCCGTGCAGGTTGCCGAAGGCGTTCTCATCGGTGACGTCGTCGCCGATGAACAGCACCGCGCTGGCCGAGAGTTGGGTGCGGAGCTGGTCGACGGCGGTGCCCTTGTGGGTCGCCACCACGGACAGCTCGATGACCTCCTTGCCCTGGGTGACGGTGACGCCGTCCCAGGTGGCGGGGCCCTTGCGGACGGCCTCGACGGCGGCGGCGGCCACCCGCGGGTCGAGCCCGCGGGTGTGCACCGCGACGCTGGCCGGCTTGCGCTCCAGCCGGATCCCGGGGTGGGCGCTGGCGATCTCACGCAGCGTGTCGCGCAGCCGGGTGCGCACGGCGACCAGCTCGGGGGAGAGCCGCTCGACGAAGCCGATGTCGAACTCGGAGCCGTGGCTGCCGACGAGGTGCACCTCGCTGGGCAGCCGGGACAGCGCGGCCAGGTCGCGCAGCGCCCGGCCGGAGACCACCGCGACGGTGGTCTGCGGCAGGGCGGCGAGCGCCCGGACGGCGGCGACGGACTCGGGCAGTGGCACGGCCTTGCTCGGGTCCTCCACGATCGGCGCGAGGGTGCCGTCGTAGTCGCAGGCGACCAGGAGCTGGGGGACCCTGGCTATCCGGCCGATTGCGGCCCTAAGCGCCGGATCCAGCACTTCCGCGGCCACGGCCGCTCCGTCGTGGACGGACGTGTTCACGCAGCCTCCGAATCAGGCACACCGAGCTCGGTGAGGAACGACTTCGCCCAGTGCCCCACGTCGTGGGTACGCAGGTGCCGCTGCATGACACGCATGCGTCGGCGGGCCTCGGGCTTCTCCACGTGCACGGCCTTGAGCAACGCGTCCTTGACCGCGTCGGGGTCGTGCGGGTTACACAAAAACGCCTGGCGCAGCTCGGTGGCGGCGCCGGCGAACTCACTGAGCACGAGCGCGCCGCCCTGGTCGGCGCGCGATGCGACGTACTCCTTAGCCACCAGATTCATTCCGTCTCGAAGGGGGGTCACCATCATCACGTCGGCGGCCACATACATGGCCGCCAGTTCACTGCGACTGTACGACTGGTGCAGGTAATGCACCGCAGGCACGCCGACCCTGCCAAATTCGCCATTAATTCGGCCAACTTCACGTTCGACCTTGACTCGTAGCGCCTGGTAGTGCTCCACCCGCTCGCGGCTCGGGGTGGCGACCTGCACCATAACCGCCTCCGGAACTGTCAACTTTCCGTCAGCAAGAAGTTCGCGGAAGGCCTTGAGTCGGAGCTCGATGCCCTTCGTGTAGTCCAGACGGTCGACTCCCAGGATGATCGTCTTCGGGTTGCCCAACTCCTCGCGGATCTGCTTGGCCCGGGCCTGGATCGCCGGGTCCTCCGCCAGCCGCTCCATCTCCTTCGTCTCGATGGAGATGGGGAAGGCGCCCGCCTTCACCTGTCGGCCGTCGACCTGGATCATCTGCCCCTCGTAGCGCAGCCCGAGCAGGTGCCGGGCCAGCCGGACGAAGTTCTGCGCGGCCAGCCGCTGCTGGAAGCCGACCAGGTCCGCCCCGAGCAGCCCGCGCAGGATCTCGGCGCGGAACGGCATCTGCATGAACAGCTCGATCGGCGGGAACGGGATGTGCAGGAAGAAGCCGATCCGCAGGTCGGGGCGCAGCTCGCGGAGCATCGCCGGCACCAGCTGGAGCTGGTAGTCCTGCACCCAGACCGTCGCGCCCTCGGCCGCGACCTCCGCCGCGGCCTCCGCGAACCGCGCGTTGACCAGCCGGTACGCCTCGCGCCAGCGGCGCTTGTACGCCGGGGTCTCCACCGCGTCGTGGTAGAGCGGCCAGATCGTCGCGTTCGACTGGCCCTCGTAGTAGCGTTCGAGCTCGTCGGCGCTCAGTGGCACCGGGTGCAGCCGGATCCCCTCCAGGTCGAACGGCTCCGGGGCGGCGCCCGTGCCGCCGGCCCAGCCCACCCACGTGCCCTGGTGCTCCGCGAGGACGGGGTGCAACGCGGTGACCAGACCGCCGGGGCTGCGGCGCCACTGCCGCCCCTCCGGGGTGTTCACCTCGTCGACCGGTAGTCGATTCGCTACTACGACAAAGGAACTGCGGACGGTCACGTTCGGCCACCTCCGGGTGCTGGCGGGTCCACCGCGATGAGCGTACTGAGCGTAGCTGCGGCGTCTGGCGCCTCGTGCCGGAGTTACCTACCCGTCCCACGACCGCCGAACCGTGAAGGTGATCACGCAGGTCAGGCCCGGTCAGAGGCCGTGCTCGACCGACGTGACGACCACCGTTGCAGGCAGTGCGGCTCGCCGGCGTACTGCTGGGGCGGGGTGATGTGGGCGGAGCGGATCGTACCTGTCAGGATTGAGGATGGCCTGCGTTGTGGCCGGCCCCGGCCGGCGGCGGCGAGCGGCACCCGGAGCCGCGCCCGCACCCGCAAGCTTTCAGATCACAACCTACGGAGGTAGCCCGCACCGTGGCCCAGTACATCTACGTCCTGGAAAAGGCGCGCAAGGCGCACGGCGACAAGGTCGTGCTCGACAACGTGACGCTGAGCTTCCTGCCGGGGGCCAAGATCGGTGTGGTCGGCCCGAACGGCGCCGGTAAGTCCAGCCTCCTCAAGATCATGGCAGGGTTGGACCGGCCGAGCAACGGCGAGGCCCGGCTGATGCCCGGCTACACCGTCGGCATGCTCGCCCAGGAGCCCCCGCTCAACGAAGCCAAGACCGTCCTCGGCAACGTCGAGGAGGCGGTCGCGGAGACCAAGGCCAAGCTGGAGCGGTTCAACTCCATCGCCGAGCAGATGGCGACGGACTACTCCGACGAGCTGATGGAGGAGATGGGCAAGCTCCAGGAGGAGCTGGACCACCTCGACGCCTGGGACATCGACTCCAAGCTCGAACTGGCCATGGACGCGCTGCGCTGCCCGCCGCCGGACGCCGACGTCACCGAGCTCTCCGGTGGCGAGCGCCGTCGGGTCGCGCTCTGCAAGCTGCTGCTTGAGGCGCCCGACCTGCTGCTGCTCGACGAGCCCACCAACCACCTGGACGCGGAGAGCGTCTCCTGGCTGGAGCAGCACCTGGCCAAGTACGCCGGCACCGTCATGGCGATCACGCACGACCGGTACTTCCTGGACAAGGTGGCCGGCTGGATCCTGGAGCTGGACCGCGGCCGGGCCATCGGCTACGAGGGCAACTACTCCACCTACCTGGAGAAGAAGGCCGCCCGGCTGGCCGTCGAGGGGCGCCGCGACGCCAAGATGAAGAAGCGGCTCACCGAGGAGCTGGAGTGGGTCCGCTCCAACGCCAAGGCGCGGCAGACCAAGTCCAAGGCCCGCCTCGACCGGTACGACGAGATGGCCACCGAGGCGGAGAAGACCCGCAAACTCGACTTCGAGGAGATCCAGATCCCGCCGGGCCCGCGCCTGGGCAGCACGGTGATCGAGGCGCAGAGCCTGAGCAAGGGCTTCGGCGACCGGCTGCTGATCGACAACCTGTCGTTCTCGCTGCCGCGCAACGGCATCGTCGGCATCATCGGCCCGAACGGTGTCGGCAAGACCACCCTGTTCAAGACCATCGTCGGGCTGGAGCAGCCGACCGACGGCGAGGTCCGGGTCGGCCCCACCGTCTCCCTGTCGTACGTCGACCAGAACCGGCAGGGCCTCGACGGCGACAAGAGCGTCTGGGAGGTCGTCTCCGACGGCCTGGACTACCTCATGGTGGGCAAGGTCGAGATGCCGTCGCGGGCATACATCGCGGCGTTCGGGTTCAAGGGGCCGGACCAGCAGAAGCCGACCAAGGTCCTCTCCGGCGGCGAGCGCAACCGGCTCAACCTGGCGCTGACCCTGAAGATCGGCGGGAACGTCCTCCTGCTCGACGAGCCGACCAACGACCTGGACGTGGAGACCCTGTCCAGCCTGGAGAACGCGCTGCTGGAGTTCCCCGGCTGCGCCGTGGTCATCTCCCACGACCGGATGTTCCTCGACCGGGTCTCCACGCACATCCTGGCCTGGGAGGGCGACGACCAGAACCCGGCGAAGTGGTTCTGGTTCGAGGGCAACTTCGAGGCGTACGAGAAGAACAAGATCGATCGGCTCGGGGCCGAGGCGGCCCGCCCGCACCGGGTGACCTACCGCAAGCTCACCCGTGACTGACCGGTTCGTCTACCACTGCACGCTGCGCTGGTCCGACCTGGACGCGTACGGGCACGTCAACAACTCGCGCTTCCTCACCCTGTACGAGGAGGCGCGGGTGGCGTTGATGTTCGCCGGCGGCCGGGCGTGGGGGGTGGGCTCGTTCGCCGACGGGGTGGTGATCCGCCGGCACGAGGTCGACTACCTGCGCCCGGTCGACTACGCGCTGGGCCGGGCCACCGCGGAGGCCGCTCCCACCGTGCGGATCGAGCTGTGGATCGAGGAGATCCGGGCCTCCCGGTTCACCGTCGGCTACGAGCTGTACGACGGTGACGTGCTGGCCAGCACCGCCCGCTCGGTGCTGGTCCCGTTCGACCTGGTCGCCAAGCGGCCCCGGCGGATCACCGAGGAGGAGCGGGCCTTCCTGCTCGCGTACGCCCCGGGCGTCGGCGTCGGCGCGGCCGGGGCCCGGGCGTGAGCGGCGTCCCGGCCCGCCGGCACGGGTCCGACCTGGCCGGCGGCGGGCACGGGCTGGTCGGGGTGGCCGACGCGGGAGCGTTCCTGGCCCGGCTGGTCCGGCTCGACCCGGCGGCACTGGTCCGGCTGCGTCCGGCCGGCCCGGCGGACCCGCCGGAAGCCGTCCCGTCGACCCCGCCCGGCGTGCCGGCGGCGCCGCCCTCCGTGCTGCCCTCCGCCCCGGCCGACGGGACTGCGCCGGTCGGCCGGACGGTCCTCTGGGCCCGGCTGCCGTGGGGTGTGCTGGCCGTCCGGACGGTGGCCGGGGCAGGTTGCGGCGACGCCACGGTCGCCGCCCGGGAACTCCTGGCCGCGCTGGCGGCCGGCGAGGAGGCCCTGCCGCCCCGGCGGGACGCCCAGTGGCGCTGGCCGCTGCCGCCCTCGACGAGCCGACCCGTGGAGGTGTTGCCGGCCGGGGAGCTGTGGCGGATCGCCGAGGCGGCGGCGGAGACGCTGCGCGAGGCCGCGGCCCATGGCCTCAACGGCCGGGCGGTGGGGCAGCGGGTGTTGCGGGACGCCCTGCTCGACCACGTCGCCGTGGTGGTCACCCCGGACGGCCCGCCCGGCCCACCGGTCGAGATCGCCCAGCGGCTGGTCCAGGGACTGCTCCGGATGGGCTTCCTGGGCCGCCCCGGCGATGGTGCCGGTACCCCGGTGGGGACCCCCCTACCCTTCGCTGGCGGGACCGCCCGTGGCGACGTTCAGGTGCGTGTGGCTGGGCGATGGGTCAGTCTGGTGGGACCATACGGAGCCGTGTGGTCGCAGAAGGTTGCTGATCTTGTCGTCACGCCGCTCGGGGCTCAGCCGAAAGTATGACCCCTGTTCATTCTTCTGGATCGGTGCTGCCGTTGGGGGGATGCTTCAACCCGGCTGTCCGGGTACCGTCCATCCTCGGATCCAACGCACCGTAGGCGAGTGGATCCGCTGGGGAGTGAGGTGCGCGAGCGATGCCGTGGTGGTCATGGCGCCCCGGTCCCGCCGGTGACGGCGAACCGGAAACTCGAAGCGGGATCACAGTGGACAGCACCGTCCGGGTCGGACCACCGGCCCCACGTCAACCGGGCGACGACTGCCCGGCCGCCGACCGTGCCGTGATCACGGACATGTCGGCAACCATCGGGCCGGTCACCCTCCGCCGGGTCTGCGACGCGCTCGACCTGCTGGACGTGCGCTACCTGGCCGACGGCGACGGCAACCTGCTGGCCATGTGGGAGCGGCACGCGGTGCTGGTCACTCTGGAGGGCCCGGAGGACGAGATCCTGGTGATGCGGGCCCGTCCACACGCGACGGTCCCGCCCGACTGGGTCGACCGGGCCTACCGGGTGGTCAACGAGTGGAACCACACCCGTCGGTTCTGCAAGGCCTACATCGGCGACCCCACCGAGCGGGGTCAACTGCCGATCTACGCGGAGCTCCAGGTGCCCCTCGGTGCGGGGGCGCACGACGCGCTCCTGGTCGAGATGCTCGACTGTGGCGCGGCGGTGGCCACCACCTTCGTGGACTGGCTGCACGACGAGGGCGCGCTGCTCTGACCCGCCGGTCAGGTCAGGCCGGGCCGGCCGCCGGGTCGTCCATCGCGTTCACCATGAAGTAGGCGGCCCGTTCCAGGTAGTCCCACAGCGCGGTGGCGATCTCCGGCGGCAGGTCCAGCCGGTCGACGGCCCGGCGCATGTGGTGCAGCCAGGCGTCCCGCTCGGCCGCGCCGATCCGGAACGGGGCGTGCCGCATCCGCAGCCGGGGATGCCCCCGCTGGGCGGAGTAGGTGTTGGGGCCGCCCCAGTACTGGATCAGGAACAGCGTCAGCCGGTCCGCCGCGGGGCCGAGGTCCTCCTCCGGGTACATCGGCCGCAGCAGCGAATCGGTGGCGACGCCGACGTAGAACTCGTCCACCAGCTTGCGGAAGGTGGGTTCGCCGCCGACCGCCTCGAAGAGGGTCACGGCACGCTCGGACTCACCAGCGGGATTCACCGTTCCATCCTGCCAGGTGCGTCCGCGACCGGCGGGGGCGTACCGGCCGGGGCCGCTGCCGTCCTCGTCACACCGGCGGGTCAGCCCACCGCGTGGCTGCGTCGGCTGTGCTCGCCCGGCAGGTTGTCGAGCTGCCCCTCGCCCTTGCCGTCGCCCCTGCCCGCCGGCCGGGGCAGGCCGGGGCCGGCCTCGTTCCCAGCGGCCTCGACCGCCGCGTCGATCGCGGCCCGACTGGGCCAGCGCGCGGCGGTGAGCAGCATCAGCAGGACCCCGGCGGCGCTCCACACGCCCACCACCAGCGGGATCGAGAACCGCTCGGCGAGCAGGCCGGTGATCAGCACGGCGGCGCCCTGGATCACCTGAACCCCGGTGGCCATCACCCCGAACGCGCGGGCCCGGAAGCCGTTCGGCAGCGCCCGGACGAAGAGCCCGTTGGCGACCGGGAGCAGCCCGGCGACCGCGAAGCCGCAGAGGGCGGCGAGCAGGGCCACCACCAGCGGCGGCGGGTCGAGCAGCGCCGGCACCAGGGCCAGCGGCGCGAGCACCGCCAGCGGCCGGATCAGGAGCAGCCGGCGGGCCGGGGCGACCGCCCGGCCGACCAGCAGCCCGCCGAGGATGAAGCCGATCGGGTTGGCGGCCATGATGGCGGCCTGGGAGGCGCCGGTGTCCAGGCCGCCGCCGGCGCCCTCCCGGGCCCATGCGGCGGCCAGCCCTTCGGGCACGATCGAGAAGAGCATGGAGCTGAACACCAGCAGGGCGACCGCCCGCAGCACCGGGGTGCCGAAGACGATCCGGAAGCCATCGGCTGTCTCCCGCAGCAGGTGGCTCCGGTGCGCCGCGCTCATCGCCGGTGGCCGGTCCCGGACGCCGAAGCGGACCAGGGTCGCCGAGAGGGCGAAGGTGCCCGCGTTGATCAGCAGGGCGGCGGTCGGGTTGACCGCGGCGATGGCCGCGCCGATCAGATAGCCGATCACCTGGGCGGCCTGGCCGGTGCTGCTGTTCAGCGAGAGCCCGACCACCAGCCGGTCGCCGGTCAGGATGAGTGGCATCAGCGCGGACCGGGCGGCCTGGCTCGGCGGGTTGGCCAGGGTGGTCGCGAAGAGCAGGCAGAGGATCAGCCACGGCGGATTCCACGGGATGGCGACCAGCACCATCAGGGCCATCCGGATCAGGTCGCAGGCCACCATCACCGACCGGTAGCGGTGCCGTTCCGCCAGCGTGGCCAGCAGCGGGCCGCCGATCAGCCAGGGCAGGAAGCTGACCGCGAACGCGGCGGCCGAGTAGGCCACGGACTCGGTCTCGCGGTAGACCAGAACGGTGACTGCGGCCTTCGCGATGAAGTCGCCGATCCAGGAGAGCCCGCTCGCGGCGAAGACCGCCCTGTACTCCCGTTGGGCGAACACCTCGCGGAAGGTGGCTGGCCCTTCCTGGGAGGGTCGCTCGTCGGACACCGTGGCCTCCATCGTCTCCACGGTGGCCACTCGTGATGGCCTGCCCGGGAAACCGTCGTCAGATCTACGGATCAGCGAGACGTGATTACGCTCCGGCAGATGGCGTGCGTACCGGATTCTGCCCGATCGTCTGAGAGCTGACTAGGGCGAACGGTTTGATCGTCGCATCTCCGACTGAACGAACGGACGATACCCGAGGGGCCGCGCGGTCCGCGACCCCTCAGATCCATGGTCAGGCAAAGTCGCAGGTCATCGACGTTCTTCGCGGTTCAGGTGGGCCCGCCCTGGCCGGTTGCCCCGCCCTCGACGGTGCGCAGCGGGAAACCCGGGTAGAGACGGGCGGCGGCGATCTTCGCCGTGATGCCGGAGTTCTCCAGCGCCTCGGCGAGCCGCCGGCGCAACTCCCGGCCGACCGCGAACTGCCCGTCGGCGGTGGTCTTGACGACGGTACGGATCACCGCGCCGTCCATCGTCATCTGCTCGACGCCCAGCACATCGGGGGCCTCCACGATCTCGGGGGCCAGGTCGGGGTCCATCGCCACCGAGGCCGCGGCGGTCCGCAGCACCGCCGTCGCCTCCTCGGTGCCGGCGAACCCGATCGGCAGGTCGACCACGACCAGCGCCCAGCCCTGGCTCTTGTTGCCCACCCGGATGATCTCGCCATTACGGATGTACCAGAGCACGCCCCGGCCGTCCCGGACCGTGGTGACCCGCAGCCCCACCGACTCCACCACGCCGGTGGCCTCGCCGAGGTCGACCGTGTCGCCGACGCCGTACTGGTCCTCCACCAGCATGAACAGGCCGGCGATCAGGTCCTTGACCAGGCTCTGCGCGCCGAAGCCGAGCGCCACGCCGGCGATGCCCGCGCTGGCCAGCAGCGGCGCCAGGTCGAAGCTGAACTCGCGCAGGATCATCAGCAGCGCTATGCCGAAGACGAACGCGGTGACCATGCTGCGCAGCACCGAGCCGATGGCCTCCGCCCGCTGCCGGCGGCGCTCGGGGACGAACTCGCCGGGCTGGTGCGTGGCGGTCGGCACCCGCTCCCGCAGCGGGCGCAACATGGTCGGCACCCCGTCGGCGGTGGTGCGGACCAGCCGCTTGATCATCCGGTGCAGCGCCCAGCGGGCGATGAACGCCAGTACGAGGATCACCAGCACCCGCAGCGGCTTCAGCAGGATCCAGTAGCTGCCCTCGGCGAACCACGACGACCCGGTCGTCTCGTACAACCACTCGCAGGAGGTGCTGCTCTGGCAGTCGGCGCTCGGGGTGACGTCCGGGGCGGGACTCGGGGCAGCCACGGACAGGGCGGCGATCATCAGGCTGGCGGCACTCACCCTGTCTTAGTACCCCACGGCCGTCGGGCACCGGCCGGCGGACCCACCCATCTGGTCCGCCGTCACCGGCGGACCGTGGCGAACCGGTCATCCTTGCACGGCCCGAAAGGGCTTCCCGAGGGACCCCGGATTAGTACGTGCAATCCTGGGTCTTATCAGGGACGATTGGCGCAACGGACGTCGGTGATCCTGCCGGCGTCGGGCGTGGTTCCGCCGTGCGCGGGCGTGCCCGGCGCGGCCAGCGGTGGGAGCGGCTGGACCGGGAAGGTGAGTTTCGATGCCTGACATACGACCCGCGGTGGGCTCCGGCGCGCTGGTTCTCAACGCCACCTACGAGCCGCTGTGTGTCGTGTCGGTGCGTCGCGCCGCGATCCTCGTCCTTTCCGCCAAGGCCATCTGCGTGGCCGACGGTGAGGGTGTGCTGCACAGCGCCCGCAACGCGCTCCCGGTGCCCTCGGTGGTCCGGCTCACCCGGTTCGTCCGGGTTCCCTACCGCACCCACGTCGGGCTCTCCCGGCGGGCGATCTTCGCCCGGGACGGCTGGCGGTGCGGGTACTGCCGGGGCCCGGCGGAGACCATCGACCACGTGTTCCCGCGCAGCCGGGGCGGCCGGCACGCCTGGGAGAACGTGGTGGCCGCGTGTGCCCGGTGCAACCACACCAAGGGCGACAAGACCCCGGCGGAGCTCGGCTGGCGGCTGCACTCGCCGCCCGTCGTCCCGATGGGGACGGCCTGGCGGGTGCTCGGCCACCGCACCCCCGACCCGCGCTGGGCCAACTGGCTCGACCTGCGCGAGCCCGAGACCGAGGCGGCGGCCTGAGCGGTGCCGGGACCGGGACGGGCTGGGGGCCTCACTCGTGGCGGGCCTTCACCAGGGACGCGTAGACCACCACGTTGTCGGCGTACCCGGTCTCCCCGCCGACCCACCGGCCGCCGCAGGTGATCAGGCGCAGCCTCGGCCGGGTGAAGTCGCCGTAGACCTCGCTCACCGGCAGCTGGTCCTTGTCGTAGCGGTGCACCGAGTCGACCTCGAACACCGCCACCGAGCGGTCCTCCCGGCGGATCTCGACCCGGTCGCCGGAACGCAGCTCCTTCAGCCCGTGGAAGACCGCCGGCCCGGTCCGGGTGTCGACGTGGCCGACGATCACCGCCGGCCCGTACTGGCCGGGGGTCGGCCCCTGGTCGTACCAGGCTGCCTCCTGTGCGCGGGCGGCGTCGGGCACCCCGATGCTGCCGTCCGCCGCGATGCCGACGTCGTGCACCGGGGCGTCCAGGTCGATCGGGTCGCTGCTGATGGCGACCGGCCGGCTGGCCGGCAGCACCGGGAACTTCTTCGGCGGGGGCCGCAGGCCGGCGATGAACCGGTCCGGCAGCACGCTGTGCCCGGTCACCCGCTCGACGCCGAGCATGGCCACGATCAGCACCATCAGGGCGGCGATGACCAGCACCGGGCCGCCGGGGCCCCGGCGGGCCAGCCGCCACCGGCCCGCGCCCGGCCCGCCCCGGCCCGGGGCGACGGCCACCGGGCGGGCGGCCGGGTCGACCGTGGCGACGCTGGCCGAGAAGACCTGCCCGGTGACCCGGACGACCCGGCCGCACCCCCGGGCCACCAGCCGGGCCGCCGCCCGGAACCGGCCGGTGCCGCGGCGCGGGTCCCGGGCCGGGTCGACTCGCGTACGTCGGTGGGCCATGGCGACCTCGTCAGGTTCGCGTCCCGGTACGCCGGCGCGCGCCGAACGCCCCGAACCCGGCCGCCACGGCCGCCGCCGCGAGGCCGCCCACGAGCAGCAGCGGGCCGGTGCCCCGGTCGTCGCCGGCCGTGCCGCCGCCACCGGTGTTGGGTCCCTTGCTCGGCTGGGCCATGTTCAGCACGGTGAGCGTGGTGGTCGCGGTGCCGCCGTTCTTGCAGTGCAGCTTGACGGAGTACTCGCCGGGCTGCTTGTTCTCCGGGATGGTGACCGCCCCGGTCAGGAAGCCGTTGTCGGGCCGGAGCACGACCCGCGCGAACGCGTCGGACCGCACGTCCGCCTGCTGCTTGTTGTCGTTGTCGCAGCTCGCCCGGATGTTGACTCGGGTGCCGGCCTGCGCGCTGTTCGGCGTGACCTCGACGAAGGTGTTCTCCCCGGCCCGGGCCGGCGCGACCGTGGCCAGGACGAACGCCCCGACCAGGCCGAACACGGTCAGCACGGCCGACAGGACGCGATGTGACGCGGTGAGCCCCCGCATGATTCCCCCCTCCCGGTGCCGGGCACCGGAATCCTCCCCCGGGTAGTCCGCCCTGCATTCCCCCTGGCGTCGGGGCAAACCCGCCGGTCGGCGGCGCGGCGGGCCGGGGGCGCCGACAGGGGCTCTCCGGCGCGTGGGGCGTCAGGCGGGCGGCCCGCCGTCAAGCGGGGTGACGGGGTGCCAGTCGAGGGGGGTGGACAGGACCATGGTGCTCGACGGCTGGCCGTACGGGGCGAGCCGGTCGATCACCCGCTCGAACTCGCCGATCGACCCGGTCGCGACCTTGAGCATGCTGCACGCGTCGCCGGTGATCCGGTGGATCTCCAGGATCTCCGGCCAGTGCGGCACCTCCGGGTCGTGCAGGATGCACCGGGACCCGTAGCAGGACATCCGGATCAGGGCGACCACGGCGCGGCCGGCCCGGGCCAGGTCGACGTGGGCGCGGTAGCCGGTGATCACCCCCGACTCCTCCAACCGGCGGACCCGTTCGGCCACCGCCGGCGGTGACAGGTGCACCCGGCGGGACAGCTCGCTGAACGACAACCGGGCGTCGGCCTGGAGCTCGCGCAGCAGCGCCCAGTCCATGTGGTCCACGCCTGACCTTCCTTCCCGAAACCCCGAAGGGGCGTTCGCCTTTGTCGTGGCAGGTCGGAGGCTGATAGTGCCGTCGAATCGGCATTCCATTCGGCCCTTCCACCAGGGCACCATGACGCTACCCGGCCGAGTGGATGGAGACGACAGGTGAAGCAGACGGACCTGCGGGCCCCCGCGCTGGCCGCGGCGGTCCGTCCGGCGACCCCGCAGCAGCGGGCGGCCCGGGCTGCCCGCAACGGCGGCGAACCCACGCTGGAGTTCGCCGAGCGGGTGCCCTACGACGCGTACGTGCACGCCAGCACCCTGCACCGGTTGCAGCAGCCGCTCAGCGACGACCCGGGCGAGATGTCCTTCCTGATGGTCAGCCAGATCATGGAACTGTACTTCGGGCTGACCTGCCACGAGCTGCGCGAGGCGCAGCGCTGCCTGCGCGCCGACCGGGTCGGGGACGCGCTGGCCCCGCTGCGCCGCGCGGCCCTGCACCTGGAGGGGCTCAACGCGGCCTGGAAGGGGCTGCGCTGGATGACCCCGGCCGACTTCAACCGGTTCCGCAACCTGCTCGGCGAGGGCTCCGGCTTCCAGTCGGCGATGTACCGGCACCTGGAGTTCGTGCTCGGCCTGCGCGACCCGGCCCTGATCCGGCCGTTCCGCCGGCAGACCGAGGTGTACGACGAACTGTGCGCCATGCTGGCCGCCCCGAGCCTCTGGGACGACGTGGTGGCCCTGCTGGCCCGGCGCGGCTTCGACGTGCCCGCCGAGGTGCTGGAGCGGGACGTCGCCGAGGAGCACCAGCCGCACCCGGCCCTGGAGGCCGCCTGGGTGGCCGTGTACGCCGACAGCAGCCCGGACAACCACCTGCGGCTGCTCGGCGAGGCGTTGGCCGAGGTGGCCGAGCAGTTCGGCGACTGGCGGTGGAACCATGTCAAGGCGGTGCAGCGGACCATGGGCGCCAAGGTCGGCAGCGGCGGCTCGGCCGGCCTCGCCTGGTTGCAGCGCAGCATGGCCCGGGTGGTCTTCCCGGAGCTGTGGTCGGCCCGGACGGCAATGTGAGCGAGGAACACGACATGGACACCCCGGAACGGGACGCGAAACGCCCCTCGGAGCAGGAGGCGCACCGCCTCGACCAAACGGACCCCGGGCACCGGCACCTGTTCCACGTGCCGCCGGCCGACGGCGGGCGCTACCCGCAGGCCGCGTACCTGGCGGGCAACTCCCTCGGCCTGCAACCCCGGGCCACCCGGGACGAGCTGCTCGCCGACCTGGACGCGTGGGGCCGGCTCGGCGTCGAGGGGCACCTGGAGGCGGGTCGGCCCTGGCTGCCGTACCACGAGCTGTTGACCGGGCCGGTCGCGCGACTGGTCGGCGCCCGGCCCGTGGAGGCCGTGGTGATGAACTCCCTCACGGTCAACCTGCACCTGCTGATGGTCGGCTTCTACCGACCGGCGGGGAAGCGCACCCGGATCGTCATCGAGGACAGCGCCTTCCCCTCGGACAGCTACGCGGTGCGCAGCCAGGCCCGCCTGCACGGCCTCGACCCCGACGCCACCGTGGTCCGGTTGCGCCCGCGCGACGGCGAGGACACCCTGCGCACCGCCGACGTGCTGGACTTCCTGGCCGCCGAGGGCGACACGGTCGCGCTGGTGCTGCTCGGCGGGGTCAACTACCTCACCGGCGAGCTGATGGACATCCCCGCGATCACCGCCGCCGGCCGGGCCGCCGGGGCGGTGGTCGGCTGGGACCTGGCGCACGCGGCCGGGAACGTGCCGCTGGCGCTGCACGACTGGGGCGTCGACTTCGCCGCCTGGTGCTCCTACAAGTACCTCAACTCGGGCCCGGGCGCGCTGGCCGGCGTCTTCGTCCACGAGCGCCACCTCGGCCGGGCCGACCTGATCCGCTTCGAGGGCTGGTGGAGCACCGAGGCGGCCACCCGGTTCGAGATGACCCCGGTGTCCCGGCCGCCGGCCACCGCGGAGGCGTGGCAGATCTCCAACCCCCCGATCTTCGCGATGGGCCCGGTGCGGACCTCGCTGGAGCTGTTCGACTCGGTCGGCATGCCGGCGCTGCGGGAGCGCAGCGTGCGGCTCACCGGATACCTGGAGCGGCTGCTCGACGGGGTCACGGCCGGCCGGCCGCTGCGGGTGGTCACCCCGCGCGAGCCGGAGCGCCGGGGCTGCCAGCTCTCGGTGCGCATCGGCGGGGGCAGCGCGGGCGAGCTGACCAAGCGGCTGCGGCACGAGCACGGCGTGATCGCCGACGCCCGGGAGCCGGACGTCGTCCGGTTCGCCCCGGTGCCGCTGTACTCGACGTACCACGACTGCTGGCGGGTCGCCGACGCGCTGGCCGCGACGGTGGAGATGCACTCATGAACGTGGAACGGGACGAGATCGCCGTCGTCGGGGCCGGGCTCGCCGGCTGCCTGCTGGCCTGCTTCCTGGCCCGGCGCGGGTACCGGGTGGCGCTCTACGAGCGGCGGGGAGACCCGCGCGCCGGGGGGGCCGAGCGGGGCCGCTCGATCAACCTGGCGCTGTCCGAGCGCGGGCTCGACGCGCTGCGCCGGATCGGCCTGGACGGTCAGGTGATGGCGGACGCGCTGCCGATGCGCGGCCGGATGATCCACCCGGTCGCGGGCGAGCCGCAGTTCCAGTCGTACAGCGCCGCCGGGGACCTGGCGATCAACTCGATCAGCCGGGGCGCGCTGAACAACGCCCTGCTCACCGCCGCCACCGCGCTGCCCGGGGTGCGGGTCGCGTTCGACCACCGGCTCGTCGGGCTCGACCCGAGCACGGGGGAGATGACCTTCGAGACGTCGCAGGGCAAGGTCACGGCCGCCGCGCCGGTCGTCCTCGGCGCCGACGGGGCCGGCTCCGCGGTGCGCGGGCAACTCCTCGCGTACGGGGTGCTGAGCGAGAGCCTCGACTTCCTCGACTACGGCTACAAGGAGCTGACCATCCCGGCGGTCGGCGGCGAGTTCGCCCTCGACCCGGCGGCGCTGCACATCTGGCCGCGCGGCACCTCGATGATGATCGCCCTGCCCAACCCGGACCACTCCTTCACCTGCACGCTGTTCTGGCCCACCCACGGCACCGCGAGCTTCGCCTCGCTGAGCAGCCCGGCGGCGATCGAACGGCACTTCGCCACCCACTACCCGGACCTGGTACCGCTCGCGCCCAACCTGGTCGACGACTACCAGCACAACCCGGTCGGGGTGCTCGGCACGGTCCGCTGCGCCCCGTGGCAGGCGAACGGGAGGGTCGGCCTGATCGGCGACGCCGCGCACGCCATCGTGCCGTTCTACGGCCAGGGCGCGAACTGCGCCTTCGAGGACGTGGTCGTGCTCGACCGCTGCCTCGACGAGTGCGACGACGACTGGGCGGCGGCGCTGCCGCTGTTCCAGGCACGGCGGCAGGACGACGCGGAGGCGATCGCCCGGATGGCGCTGACCAACTTCGTGGAGATGCGCGACAAGGTGGCCTCCCCGGTGTTCCAGGCCCGGCGCGAGCTGGACCACGCGCTGGAGCGCGCCCTGCCCGGCCGGTACGTCTCGCAGTACGAGCTGGTCTCCTTCTCCACCACCCCGTACGCGCAGGTGCGGCGGCGGGTCCGCCGCCAGCAGGCGGTGCTCGGGGCGGTGGCCGCCACGGCGGCGACGCTGCTGGTCGGCGCGGTCGGCGCGGCACTGGCCCGGGGGCGGCGGCGATGAGCGTGAACTGGGATCCCGGCCTGATGGCCGGGCGGGCGAACCGGGAGCCGGGGCTGCTGCGCCACTTCGTCGGCGGCGAGTTCGTCGACGCCGGGCGGCGGTTCACCAAGCGCAGCCCGGTGACCGGGGAGCCGGTGTTCGAGGTGGTGGAGGCGGGCCGTTCGACGGTGGACGACGCGGTGGCCGCCGCTCGGGCGGCGCTGCGCGGGCCGTGGGGCCGGATGGGTGAGCGGGAGCGCGCCGAGGTGCTGCGCCGGGTCGCCGACGAGTTGGAGCGCCGCTTCGAGGACCTGGTCACCGCCGAGGTGGCCGACACGGGCAAGTCCGTCTCGCAGGCCCGGACCCTGGACGTCCCGCGCGGGGCGGCGAACTTCCGGGCGTTCGCGGAGATCGTGGCGACCGCGCCGACGGAGTCGTTCACCACGGTCACCCCGTCCGGCGGGCGGGCGTTGAACTACGCCGTCCGCAAGCCGGTGGGGGTGGTCGCGGTGGTGGTGCCGTGGAACCTGCCGTTGCTGTTGCTGACGTGGAAGGTCGCGCCGGCGTTGGCGTGCGGCAACGCGGTGGTGGTGAAGCCGAGCGAGGAGACGCCGGCGTCGGCGACGGTGCTGGCCGAGGTGATGGCCGCCGCCGGGGTGCCGGACGGGGTGTTCAACCTGGTGCACGGGTTCGGCCCGGACTCGGCGGGGGAGTTCCTGACCCGGCATCCGGGGGTGGACGCGATCACGTTCACCGGTGAGTCGTCGACCGGCGGGGCGATCATGCGGGCGGCGGCGGACGGGGTGAAGGCAGTCTCGTTCGAGCTGGGTGGGAAGAACGCGGGCCTGGTCTTCGCCGACGCCGATCTGGACGCGGCGGTCGCGGGCTCGGTGCGGTCGAGTTTCACCAACGGCGGCCAGGTGTGCCTGTGCACGGAGCGGATCTACGTGCAGCGGCCGGTCTTCGACGAGTTCGTCGAGCGGTTGGCGAAGGCGGCCGACGCGCTGGCGTACGGGTGGCCGGCGGACGAGGCGACGGTGAACATGCCGCTGATCTCGCAGCAGCACCGCAGGAAGGTGCTCGGCTACCACGACCTGGCCCGCGCCGAAGGCGCGCAGGTGCGTGCCGGCGGAGGCCGGCCCACGTTCGGTGACGCCCGCGACGGTGGCGCGTACGTGCGGCCCACCGTGCTCACCGGGCTCGGCCCGGATGCCCGGACCAACCGGGAGGAGATCTTCGGCCCGGTGGTGCACGTCGCCCCGTTCGACGTCGAGGAGGAGGCGTACGCGCTGGCCAACGGCACCGAGTACGGGCTCGCCGCGACGGTGTGGACCCGCGACGTGGGCCGGGCGCACCGGTCGGGGGCCCGGCTGGACGCCGGGATCGTCTGGGTCAACACGTGGTTCCTGCGGGACCTGCGTACCCCGTTCGGCGGGGTGAAGGCGTCCGGCATCGGCCGGGAGGGCGGCGTGCACTCCCTGGGCTTCTACTCCGAACTGACCAACGTCTGCGTGGACCTCTCATGAGCGGCGCGGCGGGCAGAATGCACGGCGTCGTGAGCGAGCGCACCGAGGAGCGGGCATGAATGTCGACATCGAGGCGGCCAACCGTGAGCTGGCCGAGGCCCGCAGCAGCGGGAAGCCCTGCCCGCCGCTGCGGGGCCGGCTGCTGCCGGAGGGGGACGTCGAGTCCGCGTACCGGGTGCAGCAGCTCCAGACGCGGGCCTGGCAGGGCCGGGGCGAGCGCCGGGTGGGCGCGAAGATCGGGCTGACCTCCCAGGCGGCCCGGGAGAGCCTCGGCGTGCACCAGCCGGACTTCGGGCTGCTGACCGACGCGATGGCGGTCGGGGACGGCGTCGAGGTGCCGTTCGGCCGGCTGCTCCAGCCGAAGGTGGAGGCCGAGGTCGCCTTCGTGCTCGGCCGGGACCTGACCGACGAGCGGATCACCGCCGTCGACCTGATCCGCGCCGTCGACCACGTGCTGCCGGCGATCGAGATCGTCGACTCCCGGATCGCCGGCTGGGACATCTCCATCGTGGACACCGTCGCGGACAACGCCTCCAGCGGCCTGTTCGTGCTCGGCACCACGCCCCGCCGGCTCGCCGACGTGGACCTGCGGCTGTGCGGGATGGTCCTCGAACACGCCGGGGAGCCGGTCTCGGTCGGCGCCGGGGCGGCCTGCATGGGCAACCCGCTGAACGCCCTGGAGTGGCTCGTCGGCACGCTCGTGCGCGCCGGTGACCCGCTGCGGGCGGGGGACCTGGTGCTCTCCGGGTCGCTCGGCCCGGTGGTGCCGGTGACGCCCGGCGCGGCCTACGAGGCGCGGATCTCCGGGCTCGGCTCGGTTCGTACCAGTTTCGGAAGGGAACCCTCATGAGTACCGGCGTGGCGGTGCTCGGGTCGGGCAACATCGGCACCGACCTGATGATCAAGGTGCTGCGGCGCAGCGGTGCTCCCGATGGGTCGCGACCGCGGGACTCCGCCTCGCCGCGTTCCTCGCCCTCCCCGGGGAGCCTGCGGATGGTGGCGATGGCCGGCATCGACCCGGACTCCGACGGGCTGGCCCGGGCCCGCCGACTCGGCGTGGCCACCACGGCCGAGGGCGTCGACGGGCTCGTCGCGCTGCCCGAGTTCGCGGACGTGGAGTTGGTCTTCGACGCGACATCGGCCGGCGCGCACCGGCGGCACGACGAGGTGCTCCGCGCCCTCGGCCGGACCGTGGTCGACCTGACCCCGGCGGCGATCGGCCCGTACGTGGTGCCGCCGGTCAACCTGGATGAGCACCTGCACGAACCGAACGTGAACATGGTGACCTGCGGTGGGCAGGCGACCGTGCCGATCGTGGCCGCCGTCGGCCGGGTCACGCCGGTGGCGTACGGGGAGATCGTCGCCTCGATCGCCTCGAAGTCGGCGGGGCCGGGGACCCGGGCGAACATCGACGAGTTCACCGAGACGACCGCGCGGGCGATCGAGGCGGTCGGCGGCGCGGGGCGCGGTAAGGCGATCATCGTGCTGAATCCGGCCGATCCGCCGCTGATGATGCGGGACACCGTCTACTGCCTGTGCCCCGACGCCGACGCCGACCGGGCCGCGATCGCCGGATCGGTGGCCGAGATGGTGGCGACCGTGCAGGAGTACGTCCCCGGGTACCGGCTCAAGCAGGACGTGCAGTTCGACCCGGTCGACGCGTACGTGCCGGCTCTCGGGCGGCACCTCACCGGCTTGCAGGTGTCGGTGTTCCTGGAGGTGTCCGGGGCCGGGCACCACCTGCCCGCGTACGCCGGGAACCTGGACATCATGACCTCGGCCGCGCTGCGCACCGCCGAGCGGCTGATCGCCCTCCGGAAGGCGGTGACCGCATGACCGACCTGTACGTGCAGGACGTGACGTTGCGCGACGGGATGCACGCCGTCGCCCACCGGTACACCGTCGACCAGGTGCGCGCGATCGCGGCGGCGTTGGACGCGGCCGGGGTGGCGGCGATCGAGGTGGCGCACGGCGACGGGTTGGCCGGGTCCAGCGTCAACTACGGCCACGGCGCGGCCAGCGACGCCGACTGGATCTCCGCCGCGGCCGAGGTGCTGACCACCGCGCGGCTGACCACCCTGCTGCTGCCGGGGATCGGCACCATCGCCGACCTGAGGGCGGCGAAGGCGCTCGGGGTGACCAGCGTCCGGATCGCCACCCACTGCACCGAGGCGGACATCTCCGCCCAGCACATCTCCTGGGCGCGGGAGAACGACATGGACGTGTCCGGTTTCCTGATGATGTCGCACATGACCGACCCGGCCGGGTTGGCCGCGCAGGCCGCGCTGATGGAGTCGTACGGGGCGCACTGCGTCTACGTCACCGACTCGGGTGGCCGGTTGTTGATGTCGGACGTGGCGCAGCGGGTCGACGCGTACCGGCAGGTGCTGTCGGCGCAGACGCAGATCGGTATCCACGCGCATCACAACCTGTCGCTCGGGGTGGCCAACAGCGTGGTCGCCGTCGAACACGGCCGGGTCGCCGGCGGCGTTCCGGCCGGGCCGGACGCCCCGCACGGGCGCACGGTGCGGGTGGACGCGTCGCTGGCGGGGATGGGCGCGGGGGCCGGCAACGCGCCGTTGGAGGTGTTCGTCGCGGTCGCCGAGCTGCACGGTTGGAAGCACGGCTGTGACGTGTTCGCCCTGATGGACGCCGCCGACGACCTGGTCCGGCCGATGCAGGACCGGCCGGTGCGGGTGGACCGGGAGACGCTGTCCCTCGGCTACGCCGGGGTGTACTCCAGCTTCTTGCGGCACGCCGAGCGCGCCTCGGCGAAGTACGGGGTGGACGTGCGGTCGATCCTGGTGGAGCTGGGGCGGCGGCGGATGGTCGGTGGTCAGGAGGACATGATCGTGGATGTGGCGTTGGACCTCGCGGGTCGGCGTGGGCAGGAGGAGGTCGCGTGATCGGGGTGGACACCGGGGGCATCGCCGGCAGGCTGGGGACGGCGGCCGACACGGCCACCGCGATCGGGCAGCTCGCCGCCGAGACCGGCCTGGACGCCGACGGCGCCTACGCGGTGCAGACCGCGCTGGTGCAGCGCCGGCTGGACCGGGGCGAGCGCCTCGTCGGGCTGAAGATGGGGCTGACCAGCCGGGCGAAGATGGCCCAGGTCGGCGTGGACGAGGTGATCTGGGGCCGGCTCACCGATGTGATGCGGGTCCCCGACGGCGGCACGGTCGATCCGGCCACGTTCATCCACCCCCGGGTCGAGCCGGAGGTGGCGTTCCTGCTGGACCGGCTGCCCGAGCCGGGCGAGCCGGTCGGGGCGTTCACCGACGCGGTGCGCGCGGTCGCCCCGGCGATCGAGCTGATCGACTCCCGGTACGCCAACTTCACCTTCTCCCTGCCCGACGTCATCGCCGACAACGCCTCCGCCGCCGCGTTCGCCATCGGAGCCTGGTCACCGGTGCCGGACGGGCTGGACAACCTCGGCGTGCTCCTCGAAATCGACGGACGCGTCGTCCAGGTCGGCTCGACCGCCGCGATCCTCGGCGACCCCCGCCGGACCCTGGACGAGGGACTCCGCCTCGCCGGGCGGCACGGGGTTCGCCTGCGGTCGGGCTGGGTCTTCCTCGCCGGGGCCGCCACCGCGGCCGTGCCCCTGCGCCCCGGCGCGCACGTCCGCGCCGTCGTGGAGAAGCTCGGCGCCGCGTCGCTGCGGGCGTCGTCGTGAGCGGCGAGGCGCGCGTGGTCGCCGGCAAGGCCGTGCCGCGCGGGGCGTTTCCGCACGTCAAGGTCGCCGGCGGGTTCGTCTTTGTCTCCGGTACGTCGTCCCGGCGGCCGGACAACACCTTCGCGGGCGTGTCGGTGGACGAGTTCGGCACGACCGACCTCGACGTCCGGGCGCAGACCCGGGCCGTGATCGGGAACGTCCGGGACCTGCTGCGGTCGGTCGGCGCGGACCTGCCCGATCTCGTGCAGGTGACGTCGTACCTGGTCAACATGAACGACTTCGGTGGCTACAACGAGGTGTGGGCGGAGTTCTTCGACGCCACGGGGCCGACCCGGACGACCGTGGCCGTGCACCAGCTTCCGCACCCGCACCTGCTCATCGAGATGCAAGCCGTGGCGCTTCTTCCGTCGGGAGGTCAGTCGTGAGTGAGATCGCCGAGCCGTTCAGCTTCCCCGGGTGGGTCGCCGAGAACCAGCACCTGCTGAAGCCGCCGGTGGGCAACCGGGAGATGTTCCCCGGCTCCGACGACTTCATCGTGATGGTGGTGGGCGGGCCGAACCAGCGCACCGATTTCCACGTCGACCCGTACGAGGAGTTCTTCTACCAGGTCAAGGGCAACATGCACGTCAACCTGATGACCCCGCAGGGTCCGCGTACGGTGCACGTGCGCGAGGGCCAGATGTGGATGCTGCCGCGGGACACCCCGCACTCGCCGCAGCGCCCCGAGGTCGGCTCGATCGGCGTGGTGGTGGAGCGGGTCCGCGCGGAGGGCACGCTGGAGAAGTTCCAGTGGTACTGCCCGGAGTGCGGGCACAAGGTGCACGAGGTGGAGTTGCAGGTCCGCGACATCGCCGCCGACCTGCCCCCGGTGTTCGGCGCGTTCTACGCCGACGAGGCCGCCCGCACCTGCGGCGAGTGCGGCGCGCTGCACCCGGGCAAGGGCTGATGGGGGTGCCCGCCGGGCGGCTCCCGGTGGTCGACGTGCACACGCACGTCGTACCGAAGGGGTGGCCGGACCTCGGCGCGGCGTGCGGCGGGTCCGGCTGGCCCTGGCTGCGGATCGACTCCGAGCGGGCGGCCATGATCATGGTGGGGGAGACGGAGTTCCGGCCGGTCGGCGCGCAGTGCTGGGACGCGCCGACCCGGCTGGCCGACATGGCCGCCGACGGGGTCGACGTCCAGGTGGTGTCCCCGACCCCGGTCTTCTTCAGCTACGACCGCCCCGCCGACCAGGCGGTGAAGGTGGCCCGGATCTTCAACGACCTCACCCTGGAGGTCACCGCCGCCGGCGGCGACCGGCTGGTGCCGTTCTGCCAGGTGCCGTTGCAGGACCCGGACGCGGCCTGCGCCGAGCTGGACCGCTGCCTCGCGGCCGGGCACGTCGGGGTGGAGATCGGCAACCACGTCGGCGACCGGGACCTCGACGACGAGGGAGTGGTCACCTTCCTCCAGCACTGCGCCGAGGTCGGCGCGCCGGTGTTCGTGCACCCGTGGGACATGCCGGGCGGGCCCCGGCTGGACCGGTGGATGGCCCGCTGGCTGACCGGGATGCCCGCCGAGACGCACCTGTCGGTGCTGGCGCTGATCCTCGGCGGCGTGTTCGACCGGGTGCCGGAGTCGCTGCGGCTCTGCTTCGCGCATGGCGGCGGGAGCTTCCCGTTCTGGCTGGGCCGCGCCGACAACGCCTGGCACCGCCGGGGCGACCTGGTTCGGGGCGCGTCCGCCGCGCCGCCCAGCGCGTACGTCGACCGGTTCTGCGTGGACTCGGTGGTGTTCGAACCGGCGGCGCTGCGGCTGCTGGTGGACACCATGGGCGAGGACCGGGTGCTGGTCGGCAGCGACTATCCGTACCCGCTGGGGGAGCGCCCGGCCGGGCAGGTGGTCCGCGCGGCGGAGTTCCTCACCGCGGCCCAGCGCGACAAGCTGCTCTCCGCCAACGCCCTGCGCTTCCTCGGCAGGTCGCATGTATAAACGGCGATCGGATGTATATACTCGGCTGCGTGAAGACTGTTATCGATCTTGATGATGAGCTGCTCGACCGGGCCCGGCGGGAGTTGGGCACCAAGAGCAAGAAGGACACGATCCACGCCGCGCTCCGGCTGGTCGCCGAGCGGAGCGAGCGGATGGAGGCCATCCGCGAGCTACTGGCCATCGACCGGGACTGGACCGGACTCTTGGAGGACGACAAGACGCCCGAGGGTCGGCAGGACGCGGCGTGAGGCCTCCCCCCGGCCTATATCTGATTGACACCTCCGCCTGGGGGCGGCTGCGGCAGCCGACTGTGCGGAAGCGGATCTCGGTGATCCTGGAGGAGCAGCTGGCCGCCACCTGTCTCCCCCTGGATTTGGAGGACGGGCGGAGCGCTCGCGATTTCCGGGACGCGATGGCGGTGCGAGCTCGGCGCTCCGAGCTCATGATCGAGCTACCGATCACGGCGGCGGTGGCCACCCGGGCGCGGGATCTGCAATTGGCGTTGACGGCCCGAGGACACCACCGCGCGGCGAGCCCGGTGGACGTCACGGTGGCGGCGGTCGCCGCCGAGTACTCCGCCGTCGTCATGCACTACGACCGCGACTTCGATCTGATCAGGGACGTGGGTGGCCCGCGATGCGAATGGGTCGCGCCGGCCGGCACCCTGAGCTGACCGCAGCCCGCAGCCCGCTGACCGTCGTGTCTGCCGTGCGGCCGGTGGCCGGAGCGGGCAGGATGGGCGGGGTGCGGTGGCGGGTGGGATCGCCACCCCGCAGTCTGGCGGGCCGTCGACTCCGCTAACGTGAACAGGAGCGGAGTCGGGCGGTCGGTGTCCATGATCGTCCACCCGACCCGGGATTCCTGGTCTCTCTTTCCGCCTGGGGGCGTTGGGATTGTCTGTTACCGAGACGTTGCTGATCTTCGTCGGCATCCCGGCGGCCGTGGTGCTGGTGATCGCCGCGCTGGCATTCGCCGGCGGCCCGGGCAAGGGTGCCGCCGCCAAGCGCTACCGGCCGGGCCGGCCCTTCGACTTCACTCCGGTCTGGTTCCTGGGCCGTCCGGAGCAGCTGGCCGACTCGGCCGGCACCGTGCTGGCGGCAGGTGCGCAGGCGCCGGCGCTGACCAGCCACAAGCTTGAGAAGGCCGGCATCGAGGCGCCGGCCGGTGGAACCGGAGGCGCAAGTGACCGTTGGTGAGATCCAGGCCGGCACGGAAACACCGCCCGAGGTGCTCGACGGGCCTTTCTCGACCCGTCAGCTGCTGCGCATCGACGAGGCGCTCCGCCTGGCCGACCAGGGGACCGGGCTGGTCTTCTCGGTCTACGTCGGCGGCCTCGACGAGCCGATCCGCGAGCACGCCCAGCGGCTGCACCGGCAGCTCGCCGACCCCGACCGGTCGATCCTGATCGCGGTGTCGCCCAACCAGCGCAAGCTGGAGGTCGTCACCGGCCGGCACGCCCGCAAGCGCATCCCCGACACGTACGCCAAGCTGGCCGCCCTCTCCATGGTGGCGGCCTTCGGCGGCGGCGACCTGGCCGGCGGCATCATCAACGGCCTCGACCAGCTCGCCAGCCACGCCGGCAAGGGCTGAGACGCAGCTGGCCGGGGCCGGCGCGGGGCTGTTCGCCCGCGCCGGCCCCGGGCCGGTTGACACTCGCCTCAGGCGCTGCGGGCGTCCCGGTCGCGGGCCCTCAGCGCGCGGACGACGGCGTCGCGGCCCTCGGCGACCAACCGGCGCAGCGACGCCGGCTGCCCGTCGGCGGCGGCCAGCCACGCGTCGGTGGCCGCGACGGTCTCCTCGGAGACCTGCTGGTCCGGGTACGCCAGCTGGACGAACTCCTGCGCCGGCTCGCTGTCCCGCTGCGCCCAGACCTGGTCCACCACGGCGAAGTACTTCTCCCGGTACGGGACGAGCAGCTCCGCCTGCACGGACGGGGCGAAGCCCTGCAACAGCGCCCGGTTGCGCCAGTTCGGCAGCGCGTCGGGGCCGGTGAGCTGGGCCCAGACGGCGGCCTTGTTCTTCTCCGTCGGCACCAGCGCGTGCGCGTGCGCGGCCTCCCGCTCGCCGCTGGCGGTCCGGTCGCCGGCCAGCTCGGCCTCGATCTCCTCGGCGCCGGCGGCACCGTTGGCCACCAGCTGCTGGAGGATCGTCCAGCGCAGCTCGGTGTCGACGGCCAGCCCGGCCGGCACGTCGTTGCCGGCCAGCCAGCCCCGCAGCAGCGCCAGGCCCTCGTCGGAGCGGGTCGCCGAGGCGACGGCGCGGGCCCAGGCGAGCTGGAACCCGCTGCCCGGCTCGGCGGCGGACAGCGTGGCCTTCGCCGTCCGGTGCAACTCGGCCCAGCCGGTCGGCGCCCAGGCCGGGTCGGCGTAGTAGACCAGCGCGGAGGTCGCCTGGCGGAGGGTGGCGGTGACCAGGTTGATGTCGGTCTCCGCGGGCAGCCCGGCCAGCACCAGCGCCACATAGTCGCGGGCCGACAGCTCGGCGTCGCGGACCATGTCCCACGCGGCCATCCAGCACAGGGCGCGCGACAGCGACGACTCGAAGCCGGCGATGTGCTGCACCACCGTGGCCATCGACCGCTCGTCCAGCCGCAGCTTCGTGTACGTCAGGTCGTCGTCGTTGAGCAGCAGCACGTCCGCCGCCCGCACGCCGTGCAGGTCGGTCAGCTCGGTCAGCTCGCCGGTCACGTCGATCTCGATCCGCTCCCGGCGGACGAGCTGGCCGTCGGTCAGGTCGTACAGGCCCACGCCGATGCGGTGGGTGCGCAGCGTCGGGTACCCGGCCGGCGCCTCCTGCCGCACCACCACCCGCTGGTAGCTGCCGTCGGCGTCGACCGTCACCTCGGGACGCAGGGTGTTGACCTGTGCGGTCTCCAGCCACTGCGCGGCGAACTTGCGCAGCTCCCGGCCGGAGGCCGCCTCAAGCTCCGACAGCAGGTCGTCGAAGGTGGCGTTGCCCCAGGCGTGCTTGCCGAAGTACGCCCGCAGCCCGGCCAGGAACGGCTCCTCGCCGACGTACGCGACGAGCTGCTTGACCACGCTCGCGCCCTTGGCGTACGTGATGCCGTCGAAGTTGACCTCGACCGCCTCCAGGTCCGGCATCTCGCAGTAGACCGGGTGGGTGGAGGAGAGCTGGTCCTGCCGGTAACCCCAGTTCTTCCGGATGGACAGGAAGGTCGTCCAGGCGTCGGAGAAGCGGGTGGCGTTGGCGTTGCACCAGTGGCTGGCCCACTCGGCGAACGACTCGTTCAGCCACAGGTCGTTCCACCAGCGCATGGTGACCAGGTCGCCGAACCACATGTGGGCCAGCTCGTGCAGGATCGTGTTGGCCCGCTGCTCGTACTCGAAGTCGGTGACCTGGGAGCGGAAGAGGTAGTGCCCCTCGGCGTGCGTGACGCAGCCGAAGTTCTCCATCGCCCCGGCGTTGAAGTCCGGCACCCAGAGCTGGTCGTACTTCGGCAGCGGGTAGCGCACGCCGAACTGCTGGTGGAAGAAGTCGAAGCCCTGCTTGGTGACGAGGAACAGGTCGTCCGAGTCGAGGTACTGCGCCATCGAGGCCCGGCAGTAGACCCCCAGGTCGATGCCGTCGTGGCTGTCCCGCACCTCGTGGTACGGGCCGGCGCAGAGCGCGGTGATGTAGGTGCTCATCCGGGCCGAGGGAACGAAGTGGACGGTCTTGAGCCCCTCGCCGGCCGGCACCTCGCGCTCGACCGGCATGTTGGACACGACCCGCCAGTGCTCCGGGACGGTGGCGTGCCAGGTGTAGACGCTCTTCAGGTCGGGCTGGTCGAAGCAGGCGAAGACCTTCTGGGCGTCCGCCGTCTCGAACTGGCTGTAGAGGTAGGTCTCCCCGTCGACCGGGTCGACCGTGCGGTGCAGCCCCTGCCCGCTGTTCGAGTACGCGAAGTCGGCGTCGACCACGAGGGTGTTCTCCTCGGCCAGCCCGGTCAGCGTCAGCCCGCTGTCCGCCGACCAGCCGGAGACGTCGACCGGGACGCCGTTGAGCGTCGCCGAGCGCATCGACTCGGCGGCTGCCTCGATGAAGGTGGATGTGCCCTGTTCGGCGCAGCGGAACCGGACCTCGGTCACCGACCGGAAGGTCCGGGCGTCGGCGGCCTGGACGGCGGTCGACAGGTCCAGACTGATGTCGTACCCGGTGACCTCGAGCAGGCGGGCCCGCTCGGTGGCCTCGACCTGGGTCAGGTTGCGCACTCCCGGCACTGTTCGTCTCCATCCCGCTCTCGCGTGCGCCGCTGCGGCGCCAGCCCACCGCCCGCTCGTGACGGTCGGTCGGAACCGAGTCTTCCATGGGCGGGCACGCCGCGGTGGGCGACGTCACGCTCTCATTCCGGTACCGGTCAACGCCGGCCAGGGTGGAGGATCAAGGGACAAAGGGTCGGCCCCCCGGCCCTGCCGTTGCGAAGGGAACCTCACCGTGACCGATCGAGTCACTGTCGGCATGTGGTTCGACCCGATGTGTCCGTGGGCGTGGATCACCTCCCGTTGGCTGCTGGAGGTGGAGCAGGTCCGTGACGTGGACGTCCGCTTCCACGTGATGAGCCTGTCGGTGCTCAACGAGGGGCGCGACGTGCCCGAGCGGTACCAGCAGATGTTGGAGAGCGGCTGGGGCCCGGTGCGGGTCTGCATCGCGGTCGAGCAGCAGCACGGCCCGGACGCCGTCCGTGCTCTGTACACCGCCATGGGCACCCGGATCCACCTCGGCAAGGAGGAGCTGGGCCGGGAGCTGTTCGCGGCGGCGCTGACCGATGCCGGGCTGGACCCGGAGCTGGCCGAGGCGGCCGAGAGTACCGCGTACGACGAGGCCCTGCGGGCCAGCCACGAGGCCGGGATGCGGCCGGTCGGCGCCGACGTGGGCACCCCGGTCGTCCACGCCCCCGGCCCGGACGGCGACCCGGTGGCCTTCTTCGGCCCGGTGGTCACCCCACGGCCCAAGGGCGAGGCCGCCGGCCGGCTCTGGGACGGCGTCCTGCTGGTCGCCGGGACGCCCGGCTTCTATGAGCTGAAGCGCTTCCGCCAGGCCGCCCCGACCTTCGAGTAAAGAGGGCACCTCCTCAACGGCTCAGGGGTGGAGAAGGGTTCCCTGTCTTGTGCCGCTCCGCCCGCCGTCGGCCCGGGCTCCGACAGGGCCGGCGGCGGGCGGGGCCGGTGGGCGGCGCGCCGTGGGGGCGTCACCGGGTGGTGCGGGGGTCGTTCCACCGGATGTCCCGCCAACGGCCCGCAGGGGTGGGCCCCCGGCAGCTCGTGGAGGCATCCGATGGGTAAGCACCGCCGTACGTTCGATGACGCGCCGCCGCAGGCGGCGGCCACCGGGGAAGCCGGTGCGGCGTACTGGTCCGTGGACGACGCCGGCTGGCCTGCGGTCCGGCCGAACCTGCCGGCCGACCTGGTCGACCTGCTGGCCCCGCCGATCGTGGTCGGCGTCGCCCGGGTGGCGGCCACCTCCCGGCTGACCCCGCCCCTCGGCGCGCCGGGCCGGCCCGGCGCCCCGGCCACCCCCTTTCAACTGGTGGACGGGGTGCGGGGCCCGCTGCGGGGCGTGACCGGCCGGCGGTAGCGTCAGCGGACATGACGGTCGTACATCCGATCGCCCGGGCCTGGATCACCACTGGCGGCACCGGCGCGCAGAACTACGACGAGTTCGCCGACGACGCGGAGATCACCGCGATCATCGAGGCGAACCCGCACAGTGCCCTCGGCATCGAGATGCCGCACCGGGCACCGGAAACCCTGGGGAAGTCCTTCCTCGACGCGCTTCCCGACGCGGCGGCCCGCCTCGCCGAGGCCAAGGCCGACGGCAGCTACACCCCGGCCGAGCAGGTGGTGGTTCTCTACCGGATCAGCGCGCCGGGGGAGGAGACCGCGTACGGGCTGTTCGCCATGGTCGACACCGACCAGATCTCCACCAGCGCCGACGAGCCGGGCCTGGTCATCCGCAACGAGGACGTCTTCATCGCCAAGGTCCGCGAGCGGGTCGCCCTCGCCGAGGCGCTCGGGCACCTGCTCTCGCCCGTGCTGCTGCTCCAGACCGGCCGGGGCGACGAGCTGCACGCCGCGCTCGCGGCGGCGACCGAGTCGGCCGGGGCGCCCGCCGCGACCGACACCGACCAGTCCGGGCGCACGCACGCCGTGTGGCTGCTCGGCCCCGGCCCCGAGCAGGACGCGCTGGCTGCCCTGGCCGGCGGCGGCGAGCTGGTGGTCGCCGACGGCAACCACCGCAGCCTCGCCGCCCAGACCGGCGGCCTGCCCCGCTTCCTGGCCGTGGTGACCACCCCCGCGTCGGTCGCGATCCAGCCGTACAACCGGCTGGTCAGCGAGCTGACCGTCACCCCGACGGAGCTGGTCGACCGGCTCCGCGCGGCGGGCGCCGAGGTCACCGTGATCGACGGTCCGGTCGAGGTCCCGACGGCCGGCGGCACCGTCGCGCTCCGGCTGGCCGACCAGGGGTACGCGGTGCGACTGCCGCACGTCGACGGCGGCCGGCTGGAGAACCTCGACCACGCGCTGGTGGAGCGGGTGCTGATGCGCGACGCGCTCGGCCTCGACCCGGGCGACAAGCGGATCACCTACGTCGGCGGGGACTACCCGGCGAGCTGGCTGACCGGCGAGGTCGAGGCGGGCCGGGCCGAGCTGGCGGTGCTGATCGCCCCGGTGACCGTGGACGACTTCGTCGCGGTCAACCTGGCCCGGGAGAAGATGCCGCGCAAGAGCACCTGGTTCACCCCGAAGGCCCGCGGCGGCCTGGTGGTGGCCGAACTGTCCCGCTGAACGCGTGACACGCCGGCCGACGAGCCGGTGACCAGCCCTTCTGTGACGAAGCCGGCTCCGCGCCGCCGCCCGCTCGGCGGCGCGGACGACGGCCTGACAGACTGCGCGGTATGCGCGTCTATCTGGGATCCGACCACGCTGGTTTCGAGCTGAAGGTGCACCTGGCCGGCCACCTCGCCAAGCAGGGGTACGAGCTGGTCGACGTCGGCCCGCACGCCTTCGACCCGGACGACGACTACCCGGCGTTCTGCCTGCACACCGGTGCCCGGGTGGTCGCCGACCCCGGCAGTCTCGGCGTGGTCATCGGCGGCTCGGGCAACGGCGAGCAGATCGCCGCCAACAAGGTCGCGGGCGTCCGGGCGGCGCTGGCCTGGAACATCGACACCGCCCAGCTCGGCCGGGAGCACAACGACGCCAACGTGGTGGCCGTCGGTGCCCGCCAGCACACCCTGGACGAGGCCACCGCCATCGTCGAGGCGTTCCTCACCACCTCGTTCTCCGGCAACCCCCGGCACGCCCGCCGGATCGACCAGGTCGCCGCGTACGAGCAGAGCCGGGAGCTGCCCGACCTGCCCTGACCCGTCAGCGCCCCGGCCGGGTCAGCGGCCCGGGGCGGGGCAGGTCCTCGCGGGGCATCCAGTTGCGCCGGACGACGACCATCCGGGCCTCCGCCTCGGCCAGGTCCTCCTCGGTCGGTCGGGCCGCGTCCCGGGCCCGCAGCGCCGCCAGGGGCCCCACCTGGGAGGCGCCGGGCCCGACCAGGCTGCGCAGGCCCCGCTCGCCGTCGCGTTCCTCGCCGGCCGGGCCACCCCGGCGGCGGGGCGGCTCGACCACGTCCCGCGCCCCGGCAGTGGGCGCCGTGGGAACCTCGGCGTCGGAGTGGTGCCTCAGCCGGCGTCGCCGTCGATCCCCGTCATCCATCAGCCGACCGTACCGCCCGCGCCGCCGCCGCGCCCGCCCACGTGGAGGCCCGGCCGGCGGGGCGGTGGCGGTGGCGGGGACGGTCAGAAGATGCCCATTCCCGCCGGGGCCCGGTGCCAGGCGAAGGCGGGCCCGGCGGCGGCCAGCGCGCCGGGGCGCCGCTCGTGGATCCGCCCGGCGTCGGCCAGCGTCGCCAGCCCCGTCCCGCCCAGGTACAGCTCGCCGAGCGCCCGCACGTCGCAGGCCAGGTCGGCCGGCCGGTCGGTGGGCCCGCACCGGGCGTCGTCCGGCCCGCCGGTCAGCCGCCAGCGCCCCGAGTTCTCCGGAAGCAACTCGTCGGTGACCTCGACGACGACGTCCACGTCGGCGGCGTACCGGCGGGCGGCCAGCGCGGCCGGCACGTCCACCACCCGCACCCAGAGCGCGTCGGAGAGCCGGGCCACCAACCGGCGCGGCTCGTCGACCAGGCGCAGCAACGGGTCGTCCACCGGCCCCCGGTAGGAGAGCCGGCGGGTCAGGTCGAGCGAGAGCAGCAGCCGCCACAGCGCCACCCGGGCCGCCGGGTTCGCGGCCACCATCTCCTCGACGATCGTCACGCCGCGCGGGCCGGCGGCGTCGGAGTCCCGGCGCGAGCGCCACAGCGCGTACCCGTCGACCTCACCGTCCGGGCCCTCGTGCAGCATCACCCGGCGCTCGGTCGCGCCCGCGCGCTCGTCGGCCGGGTCCGTCAGCACGTACCGCCACCACCGGTCGTCCCGGTCGGACCAGCCGGGACGGTCGGCGCGCTGCCGGTCGTACAGCCGGGCCAGGTCGGCCTGCTGTGCCACCGGCCGGTCCAGGCGCAGCCGGCCCTCGGCGGCGGCCGGGGCGGGCAGCCGCAGTTCGGTGGTGGAGCACTCGACGGAGAGTTCCTGGGCGGCGAGGCCGTAACCGAACCGGGGGTAGATCCGGCCCTCGCTGGCCCAGAGCACGGCCACCGGCTCCCGGCCGGCGTCCCGGATGTCGCGCAACTGCCGGCGCACGAGCCGGGTGAGCAGGCCGCGGCGGCGGTGGGTCGGCAGTACCCCGACCATGGTCACGTGGGCCGCCGGCAGCGTGGCACCCGGGACGGTCAGCTCCCGGGTGAACGCCGAGACGTGCGCCACGAGTTCCGCGCCGTCCCGGACCAGCAGGCTCCGGTGCGGCTCCCAGATGCCCCGTTCGGCCTCGCGGGTCTCCTCGCCGAGGGTGGTGTGGAACGTGATCTCGATCATGCGGGCCAGGTCGTCGAAGTCGTCGGGCTGGCCGACCCGGATCGGCGGTGGAGGGTTCGTCATTGCCCGTGTCTATCGGAAACCCCAGGGGGCAGGCGACCGATTTGCCGGCTCGTTACCCTCGGAGGTGGGGCCGGCCGGTGCCGGCACCGACGTCAGGGGAGGACACGAGATGGCAGACCAGACACAGCCGTGGGCGGAGCGGACCGTCGAGGTATCGCCGCAACCGGGTGTCGGGGTGCCGCCACAGCGCGACGCCTTCCGCCGGGGGGTTGCCTCCGTGGGGCAGCCGCGCACTCCACGCACCGAACCGTTCCCCACGATCGACCAGGGCGGGCACGACGGGCTCTGGTCCGGCGACGTGCCGGCGCCGCGCCGCCCGTTGAGCTGGCACCTGGCCCGGTTGCGGGTCGGCGGCGAGTGGAGCGCCGCAGGGGGCCTCTTCGCCTTCGTCTGCTGGGGCATCTGGGCCATCTCCGGGCGGGGCGACCTCGGCGCGCCGCTGCTCACCTTCCTGCTGAGCCTGCTGGTCGCGGCCGGCCTGTTCGGGCTGTCCCGGCTGCTCGGCCGGGTGATCTGGGAGCGGCAGCTCGGGCGGGTCCGGCGCAGCGCGCGGGGCGCCCACATCGTGACGGCGGTCTTCCTGGTGGGCCTGGGGGTCGCCTACCTCCAGCAGACCGAGTGGGTGGTCTCCGCCTGGAACTGGGTCACCGGCAACTGACCCCGGCCCGGCCGGGGCCGCACCGGTGCGGTGGTCCTGCGCCCGGGCGGGCCGGCGCGGAGCCGCCCGCCCGGGCGCCGGAGTCGCGGTCCGCCGCGACGCCGGCCGTTCCTCACCAGGCGGCGCTGCTTACCCGCCCCACGCGCCTTCATCCGCGGCGAGCACCGACGACTGACGCCGCCGGGTCGGCCGTCCGGTCCGCCGTTCGGCGACCCGGCAGGTGCGTCCGGCGCACCGGAGCGGGCCGGCCGTCGTGCCGGCCGGGCGGCACACCCCACCATGGCGGGATGGGTGCGTATCGAGCAGCGTACGAGCGGAGCATCGCCGACCCGACCGCCTTCTGGCGGGACGCGGCGGCGGACATCGACTGGCACCGGCCGCCGGAGCGGATCCTCGACGACGGCCGGGCCCCGCTGTACCGCTGGTTCCCCGACGGGGAGCTGAACACCTGCCACAACGCACTGGACCGGCACGTGGCGGCGGGACGCGGCGACCAGCCCGCGCTGATCCACGACAGCCCGGTCACCGGCACCACCCGGACGTACACGTACGCCGAGCTGTGCGACGCGACCGCCCGGTTCGCCGGGGCCCTGCGCCGGCTCGGGGTCGGCCGGGGCGACCGGGTGCTGCTCTACCTGGCGATGGTCCCCGAGGCGGTGGTCGCCATGCTGGCCTGCGCCCGGATCGGCGCGGTGCACTCCGTGGTGTTCGGCGGCTTCGCCGCCCACGAGCTGGCGGTCCGCGTCGACGACGCCCGGCCGAAGGTGGTGGTCGCCACCTCGTGCGGGATCGAGGTGGACCGGATCGTGCCCTACCACCCGATTCTCGACGCGGCGCTGGCGGAGGCCGAGCACGCCCCGGAGCGCTGCGTCATCGTGCAGCGCCCCCAGCACCCCGCGCCGCTCACCCCCGGCCGGGACCTGACCTGGGACGAGGCCCTCGACGGCGCCGAGCCGGCCGACTGCGTCCCGGTGGCCGCCACCGACCCGCTCTACGTCCTCTACACGTCCGGCACGACGGGCCGGCCGAAGGGCGTGGTCCGGGACAACGGCGGCCACGCGGTGGCGCTGCGCTGGTCGATGGCCAACGTTTTCGGCATCGGGCCCGGCGACGTGTTCTGGGCCGCCTCCGACGTCGGCTGGGTGGTCGGCCACTCCTACATCGTGTACGGCCCGCTGCTCGCCGGGGCGACGACGGTGCTCTACGAGGGCAAGCCGGTCGGCACCCCGGACGCGGGCGCGTTCTGGCGGGTCGTGTCGCAGCACCGGGTCGCCGCCCTGTTCACCGCCCCCACCGCGATCCGGGCGATCCGCCGGCAGGACCCGGACGGCACGCGGATCGGCCGGTACGACCTGTCCAGCCTCCGGACGCTGTTCCTGGCCGGCGAGCGCCTCGACCCGGACACCTTCGCCTGGGCCGGTGCGCGGCTCGGTGTGCCCGTGGTGGACAACTGGTGGCAGACCGAGACCGGCTGGCCGGTGGCGGCGAACCCGCGTGGGCTGGAGCCGCTGCCGATCAAGGCCGGCTCGCCGTCGGTGCCCGTCCCCGGGTACGACGTGCGGGTGGTGGACCCGCGGGGTGTGGAGGTGCCGGCGGGCGTCGACGGCTCGATCGTGATCAGACTGCCGCTGCCCCCGGGCTGCCTGCCCACCCTCTGGGGCGACGACGAGCGCTACGTCCGGTCGTACCTGAGCACCTTCCCCGGCTACTACCTGACCGGCGACGGCGGCCGGTTCGACGACGACGGCTACCTGTACGTGATGGGCCGCACCGACGACGTGATCAACGTGGCCGGGCACCGGCTCTCCACCGGGGCGATGGAGGAGGTGCTGGCCGGCCATCCGGCGGTGGCCGAGTGCGCTGTCATCGGCGTGGCGGACCAGCTCAAGGGCCAGGTGCCCAGCGGGTACGTGGTGCTCAAGGCCGGCGTCGAGGTGGACCCGGGCGTCCTCGCCGCCGAGCTGGTCGCCCGGATGCGGGAGCGGATCGGCCCGGTCGCCGCGTTCCGTCGGGTCACCGTCGTGCCGGCCCTGCCGAAGACCCGCTCCGGCAAGATCCTGCGCCGGACCATGCGGGGCCTGGTGGAGGGGCGCGACGAGCCGGTCCCGGCCACCATCGACGACCCGGCCACGCTCGGCTTCTTCCGGAACCTGGCCGCCGCCGACTGACGCCCGCCCGGTCCCGATCGCACCACGCCGAGGGTCGGGGCCGGGCGGCGCTCGCCGGCCGTGGGCTGGGTCAGGTGTCCGGGCTGGTCAGGGGGTGGCTGGTCAGGGGGTGGGGGCGAAGCGATACAGCACGAAGTCCTTCGCCGAGCCGCAGAACAGCACGCTGGTGTTCCACGAGCAGGACTCGCCGCGCACGTCCTTGGCCCGGCCCAGCTCGGCGGGGTCGGGGGAGCCGACCGCCAACCCGGCGATGCTGGGGTCCGACTCGCTGCCGCTCAGCCTGTCGGCGAAGACCAGGATGTTGCCGGCGTCCAGCCGGACCGCCACCCCGTCCCGGTCCCGCAGCACCGCCTTGCCCTCCGGGTCGAACAGGGTCGACGTCGACTCCGGGTACTGGCGCCGCACGAGCAGGTGCTCGCCCACCGGCATCAGGTCCTTCGCCCCGGGCGTCGCCCAGCGCCGGGGGCTCGCGCCCTCGGTGGCCGCCACCACCTCGGCGCGGTCCGCGTCGCCGGACGGCACCTCCAGCACGCACGCCCGGTGTTCGCCGCAGGCCACCAGCGCCTCCGCCCGCCGCCCGTCCTCCGTGGCGCTGTGCAGGATCGTCGGCTGGGCCCCCCGGGTCAGGTCGTAGCCGAGCAGCCGGTACCGGCCGACGGTGGAGTCGTCGACCACGTACAGCCGGTCGTCCCGGGCGACCACAAGGTCGTCGCGGTCCGCGACCCCGGACCAGGTGCGCAGCACCGACCCGTTGTCCAGGTCGATCAGCCGGGCCGAGCGGTCCGCACCGATCTGGACGAGCCGGTCGACCTTCCCGCGCCACGGGTCGCGGGGCGTCCCGTCGGCGTACGCCGGCCCGCCGGCCCCCTCGGCGGTCTCGACGCGCAGCACGGTGCTGCGGGCGTCGCCCGACCCGTTGCGCGGGTTGTCCCGGCTCCAAACCTCCGTGCCGTCGCTCATCCGCAGGCCGACGAGCCGGTTGCCGTCCCGGTCGACGAGTACCGCCACATCCCCGCCGAAGAACACCCGGTCGTCGCCCTGGATCGTCCGGGACCACCGCTGCTCGCCGGAGGCGGTGTCGCGTACCACCACCTCGCGGGAGGTGTCGCCGCCGGACGCGTCGGAGAAGGCCGCCACCGCCCCGGGCACCGCGCGGAGCCCCTCCCACCGCTGCGCCACCTGCGTCGTCTGCTTGCGCCACCGCTCCCTGCCGGTCTCCGCGTCGACCGCCACGATCTCCAGCCGGTTGTCCGGCAGCGGGTACGCCGCGTAGCCGGTGTCGCCGAGCAACGCGGTGAAGGTCTCCGCCGGCCGGTCCGCCCCGGCGGGGATGCGCTTGACCTCGGTCAGGGTCTTCTGGAACTCCAGCCCCGGGTAGCGGTCCCGGGTGTACCACAGGGCGCCGCCGCCGGCCAGCCCGGCGAGGGCGAGCACCGCCGCGACCGTGATCCACAGCGCCCGCCGCCGGGGGGTGGCAGGCGGTGCCGGCGTACCGGAGACGGGCGCGCCCCACGGGGCGTCCGGCGTTCCGTCGATCCCGGGCGGCCCGCCGAGCGCGGTCGGCGGTAGCCCCGGTCCGGCGGCTGCGGTCGGCGGCAGCCCCGGCCCGCCGTCGACCCAGGTGGGTGGCGGGCCGCCGGCCCCGGCCACCGCAGGCGCGGCCGCCGGTACGCCCCCGGCGCCACCCGCCGGCGCGGCCTGTCGTGGCGGGCGGGGGACCGGCAGGTCCGTCAGTGCCCCCTCGGCCACCGGCAGCTCCGGCTGCTCCAGCACGATCGGCGCGACGCCCAACTCGGCGTGCAGCATCCGGGCCACCAGCGGCATCCGGGTAGGGCCGCCCACCAGGAACAGGCCGGCGAGCCGGTCGGGGGTGAGGCCGGCGGCGGCGATCACCCGCCCGGTCTCGGCCACGGCCCGGGCCAGCAGCGGGGTGGCCACCCGCTCCAGGTCCTCCCGGGTGAGCTGGACGACCTCCTGCGATCCCGGCACGACCACCGGCGCGACCGGGGCCCGGGACAGCATCTCCCGCGCCTCGCGGACGCCCTCCCGGAGCCGGTGCAGGTCCCGCCACTGCCCGGCGTCGGCCGGCTGGGTCAGCCGGGCCCACCGCGCCGGGTCGGTCGCGGACACCAGCTCGCCGAGGCGGCTCGTGAGGGCGGCGTCCAGGTCGAGCCCGCCGAGGTCGGGCACGCCCCCGGTGGCGGTCACGGCGAAGCCGGAGTCGCCCCACGGGTCGGCGCCCTCGTTGCGCAGCACCGCCACGTCCAGGGTGCCGCCGCCCAGGTCGAACACGGCGATGGAGCCGCCGACCGGCACCGGCCGGCGCAGCACCTGGGCGTAGTAGCGGGCGGCGGCCACGGGCTCGCGCAGCAGCCGGGTGCCGAGCGGGGTGGGGCCGGAGAGGGTGTGCTCGGCAGCCTGCGGCCAGCCCGCGCGCAGCAGCGCGTCGGCGAGGACCTGACGCCGGGCGTCGTTCCAGGACGCGGGACAGGTCAGCACCGCCGGGGGGAGGAAACCGACCGTGGCGACCGCGGTCTGGCCCACCGTGTGCAGGATCGCGGCCAGCAGGTCGGCTGGGGCGTACTCGCGGTCGCCGAGCGGCACGGTGGGGGAGTCGATCAGTCGTTTCGGGTTCGGCTCGTAGCGGCCCGGGTCGGCCTGCGCCAGCCGCTGCGCGTCCCGGCCGACGTGCAGGCGTCCGTCGGCGTCGGCGTACACCCCGGAGGGGACGACCGGCTGCCCGTCGACGAGCAACGGCCGGGTCCGCCCGTCCGGCCAGCGGAGCACGGCCACGGTGTTGGACGTGCCGAGGTCGACGCCGAGGGCGAAGCCCTCGTGCTGGCCTGCCATGTGCCGCTACCTCCGCCGGGGACGAGGGGATGTCCGGCCCCGCATCGTACGCAGGCGGAACACCCGCCCGGCCAGCGCCTGCGGGACGGCCAGGCACGACGGGAGCCGGGGCCGGCTCGACGAGCCGGGGAGGTGGCCTCCCGCGCCGGCCGGGGACCCCGGGCGTCGGCGGTTACTGTCGGCTTTGTGCTTGACACTGCTGCCGTGCTCCGGGCTAGCTGGTAGGCAGATCATCTGTCCGGCCAACGTTCGACTGTGGAGTGTGATGGACGCTGACTTTGTCCAGTCGGTCGCGCGGGTCGGCGACCACATCGAGGTCCGTCTCATCACCGGCGACCTGTTCGTCGGCCAGCTCGTGGAGCTGACGCTCAACCGGCTCGTGCTCCAGCAGCCGGACGGCGGGCGGAGCGTCCTGGCCCTCGCGGGCATCCTCGGGCTGCGGACCCTGGTGGGGGCGCCCCCGGCCGAGCCGGCCCCGGTGGCACCGCCGGCCGGGCCCGTCACGCCGACTCAGCCGGCTGGGCCCGTCCCGGCGGCGGCACCGGCCGCCGAGCCCGCGGCGGTGCCGGTGGCGGTGCCCACCCCGACGGCCGAGCCCACCCCGGCGGCGGTGCCGACGCCCGACCCGCCGCCCGCTTCGCGACCGGCACCGGCCGCGGACGACCCCGTTCCGCCGGCCGCCGTCGAGCAACCCCCGCGGCAGGCGATGCCCGTGGCCGAGGGCGGCCCGCCGTTCGCGCCGGTCGAGGTGGCCGCCGCCTCCACCGCGGTCACCTCGGACCTGGCCCTGCGCGCCGTGGCCTCGATGCCGGTGGAGGTGTCCTTCGACATCGACGTCCCGCAGGACCAGTACAGCGGCCTGCACTCCGAGTACCAGCGGTACCGCAACGCCGCGAACATCAACGAGCTGGCACCCAAGTTCGGCCGGCTGGGCCAGATCGCGACGGGCCTGCGCCGGATCCTCACCGCAGACCCGGTCAACGGCGACCTCTACCACCTGATCGGGGTCATCGAGCTGCTCAACGCCGCCCCGGCGACCGCCCAGCAGTACTTCGCCACCGCGGCGGACCTCACCGCCGACCCGGAGAGCTGGCGGCTGCTGGCCGTCGCCGCGGCGAAGAACGCGGACAGCGACGCCGTGGTGTACGCCCTGCTCCGGTACTTCCGCAACATCACTCCCATGATCGACTCGGCGGCCTGGCACGCGTTGCTGGGCGTGCTGGACGCGGCCGGCTCCCGGGCGCCCCTGGGGGACCTGATCCTCGCCCCCAACCTGCCGCCCATCACCCGGCGGGCGGTGGAGGAGGCCTGCCCCGGCGGCGTGACACCGGAGCCCCGTGCCCGCCCCGAGGGGGCCCAGCCGCGTCCGATCCGGTTCCGGGCTGCGGGCTTCCCGCCGGCCGTCCGGCCGGGTGCGCCGGGTCGGCCCGGCGTGCCCGGCAGGCTCCTGCCCACCCCCCGCCGCACCGTGGAGAAGCCGCCCGATCCCGCGCCCCGGGCGCCCGCCGCACCCGCGCGGGCGGCCAGCGACCACTTCGCCCGCGCAGATCACCTGAACAAGAAGAAGCGCGACTTCGAGGGGGCGAAGGCCGCGTACCGGGAGGAGATCCGGTCGGGCGGGCCGAAGCGCGAAAGCGCGGTGAAGGACCTCGCCTGGCTGATCAAACGGCTCGACGGCGCGGAGGCCGCGCTGCGGATCCTGGAGGTCGAGTTCCCCGGGGTGGTGCCGCCCGGCGACTCCCTGGACAACATCCTGATCGATTTCTACATCGCCGCCGGAAGGTACCGCGACGCGCTGGAGGCGTTGCACCGCCAGCTCGCCTCCCGGGACCCGTCCAGCTCCAAGGGACGGCACCTGCTGCACCAGATCGCGTTCGTGAAGTTCTCCGCCGGGCAGGACTCGATCCCCGAGTGGAAGACGTTGCTCGATGCCACCCCGGCGAACCCCGCCGTCCGGCGCGGCCTGGCCATGGCGTACGTACAGCAGCGGACGTCGGCGAGCCTGGACGAGGCCGAGAACCTGATCCGCGACGACAGCACCGACCGGGCGGACGACATCCGCCGCCAGGTCGCCGCGATCCGCCAGGGTAACGAGCTGTCCCTGAGCACACCCAAGTTCATCGACCGCCTGTTCACCTCGGCCCTGGTGGCCTACGTGATGGACCGGTACTCCGAGCAGGCGGCCGGGATCAAGGACCAGCGCAAGCGGGAGAACAAGCAGCCGATCTTCCGCGACGCGACGCGGCTCGCCGACAACGCCGGGCACTCGCGGGGGTACCAGCGGGAGAACAGCGCCGACGGCTACATCTCCGCCGCGGCCATCCTGCGGGAGTACGGCGCCAACGGGCGCGACGACGACGAGGACAAGCTGCACGGCTGGCTGTGCAGCGGCCTCACGGCGCTGGCCGACCTGGTGCTGGACCGGCAGGCCAGCGAGGCCGCCCGGGACCTGTACTGCGAGGCGCTGGCCGCCTCCGAGCGGCTGCGCAACCCCGCCCGGGGCGGCGACGCCCGGCTGGCCATCGGCCGGTTCTTCCTCTCCCTCAACGGGCGGCCGGCACTGGGGCGGCGCGACTCCACCCCCGACGGCGCGCCCATCGACGAGGTCGTCGCGCCGATCCTGCGCGAACAGCTCGGCCAGCACGGCTCCGCCATCTTCCCGCTGGTGGCGCAGCTCGTCGCCCAGACGGACGTGGCGGCCGAGCGGGTCACCGCGGTCATCCACGACGACCCGGAGCTGCGCGCCGCCGCGGCCAGGTACCTCGCCGACCGCGGCTACCTCGACGGCGACCTGCTCGACGACTGGTCCGACGAGCACCCGTCGGGCCGGCCGACCTTCGAGGTGATGCGCGAGGCGTGGCAGCGGTACGGCGCGGCCTGGGGGCGGGAGCAGCGACGGAAGGTCGCCGCCCTGGCGCCCCTGCACGAGCTGACGATCGCCGAGGACGTCATCAAGACCGCGCTGGTCAGGCTCTCCGAGGTGCGTCCGGAGGTCGACTCGGACAGCGAGAGCCTCAGCCGGATCGAAGACGCCCTGCGCGAGCTGCTCCAGTTCATCTACGCCGAGTCCTTCGAGGAGCGCGACGCCTCGCTGCGCCGGGTGACGGACACCATGAAGGGGGTACGCAGCGAGGTGGCGAAGGCGCCCACCAGCTTCGCGGTCGAGGGCGTCGACCCCGTCGCCGTCCGCATCGCCTCGCTGGTGGAGCAGGCGCAGGAGCACCTGCTGGCCGAGCGCCGCCCCAAGCCGGACCTGGCGCTCGCGCTGGCCGAGAGCAACCGCGACCAGCACGGGCTGGTGACGGTGCAGATCGAGATCCGCAACAAGGAGGGCATGGCCCCGCTGGAGTCCGGGGAGCTGCGGATCCGCAGCGAGCCGGACCTGTTCATCCCCCAGGACGAGGTGCTGCGGCTGACCAGCGCGGTGAGTGGCGGGCAGCACCGGGTGCTGGTGGTGAAGCTGCGGGTCAGCGACAGCGGAGTCCGGGCCGGTGCCTTCTCGCTGCCGGTGACCCTGCTGTACCGGTCCCGCTCCGACGACGAGTACGACCAGGTGGAGGCGAGCCTGGCCGTCCAGCTCGCCGACCCGTCGAAGTTCGAGGAGATCGACAACCCGTTCTTCCAGGGCTCCACGGGCGCCCCGGTGCAGGACCCGGAGATGTTCTTCGGCCGGGAGGAACTGCTCGACAACATCGAACGCCGGCTCCGGCTCGCCCCGGTGCCGGGCACCGGTGTGGCGATCTTCGGCCAGAAGCGGGCCGGCAAGTCCTCCATCCGGTTCCGGCTGATCGACCGGCTCAGCGAGCGGCGGGCGTCCAACAACCTGATCGTGGTCGACCTCGGCAACATCGGCAGCTTCAGCCCCGAGGGCGGCCTCGTCGGCCGCGGCCCGCACGCCCTGCTCGGCGAGCTGCTCTGGGAGATCCTCAACCGGACGGGCCGCAAACTGCTCGAGGACCCGGCCGGCGCCGGCCGGCCCCGCCTGGCCGCGCACGTCACCCGGGAACAGTTCGCCGCCAGCCCGCAGCCGGTGGTGGACTTCATCTCCATCATCGAGGACTACTTCGCCACGCTCGACCGGCCACCACACGTCGTCGTCCTGATCGACGAGTTCCAGTACTTCGACGAGTGGATCCGCAACCGCCTGCTGCCGCAGTCGTTCATGCAGGCGCTGAAGGCGATCATCGAGCGGCGCGTCTTCCACCTCGTGGTGGTGGGCCAGGACGCGCTGGAACGGGTGATCCGCGAGCACGCCAACGTCTTCGGGGTGTTCGCCCGGGAGCGGGTCACCTACCTCGACGACATCAACGCCCGGAAGCTGATCGAGCTACCCATCCTCATCGGGGGCCGGGACGGGCACAGCCGGTACCGGCAGCACGCCGTGAACCGGATCGTCGAGCTGACCGGCGGCAGCGCCTTCTACATCCAGAAGTTCTGCTTCTTCCTGGTCGAGCAGATGAACCTCAACCGGGCCCCGCTGGTCACCGAGGCCGACGTGGAGCTCGTCCGGGAACAACTGCTGGACTCGCTCGGCGAGGAGGACTTCGACAACCTGGAGACCGCCGGCTACACCGAACCTGACGCCCCCACCGCCGAACACTTCCGCCCCGTCCTGCTGGCTGTGGCGGTCGCCTCCCGGCAGGGCCTGGCCACCATCGAACGGGTGCAGGCCGTCTACCGCGGCAGGGATGACCTCACCGAGTTGCTGAACGACCTGATGATTCGGGACGTCGTCCGCAAGGAGGGGGGCGCGTACCGGATCGTCGTCCGCCTCTACCAGGACTGGCTGCTGATGCACCACGTCGGGGCGTCCATCGAACTGGGGCGCTAGGGTCGGCTGCCATGACGGTCAATCCGTACCTCGGCGTCGGGCAGGTGGCCACCGCCGAACGATTCGTGGGCCGGCGCGACCTGCTGCGCCTGCTGGAGAACTCCTGGCGGGGCCCGCGCCCGGCCAACCTGAGCCTCCAGGGCAACCACCGGATGGGCAAGACCAGCGTCGTACGCCGGGCTCAGGAACTGTTCGCGGTCGACCGTCCCGACCTGCTCGTGGTCTACCTCAGCGTCGCCGCGTACGAGAGCGGCGCCGACGTGTTCCGGGCTGTCGTCGCCCGGGTGCGTCAGGCGGCCGAGCGGCTCAACCAGCCGGGGGACGGCGCGCCGCCCGACTGGCTCGCCGGCCTCAACGACATCGAGCTTTCGGTGCACAGCAGCACCGAGTGGCTGGACCTGAAGGAGTGCTTCGAGGCGTTCTTCACCGCCCTGCACCGCGTCGGCGTGGGTGTCGGCGTCATCCTCGACGAGTTCGACCAGGCGGAGGTCTTCCGGCGCGTCGAGTTCCAGCTCCTACGGGACCTGGTCAGCGAGAAGAACTACTCCGCCGGGCTGGTGACCCTGTCCCGTCGGTCGATCAAGTCGATCGAGCTGGCCGCCGTGGCCCACTCGACGCTCGACGGGGTCATGGGGATGAGACGGCCGGTGGGCCCCTTCCGGGACGACGAGGTCGCCGCCATGCTGGCCCGGGCCGACGATGCCGGCGTCGACCTCACCGACCTGCGGCCCGAGATCGTCCGGCGGGCCGGGAACCACCCGTACCTGATCGAGTTGTTCTGCCACGAACTCGTGGAGACGCACCTGACCGACCGGCTGGACGCGGCGCTGGCCTGGGAGCAGGTGGAATCGCAGTTCCGCGACCAGTTCACCCGGTCGATCGCGAACCTCAACGCGGACACCGGCGAGCGCGGGGGAGACCTGCTGTACCAGGTGCTCACCCGGACCTACCTGACGATCGACTCGCAGGACATCGCGCTGCTGCGCCGGCTGGGCCTCGTCCGCCCCGACGGGGCCACGGTGGCGCTGCTGTCCCCGGAGTTCGCCCAGCAGGTACGCCGCATGGCGCTGACCAATGCGCTGCACGGCTGGTGGATCGACCGGGACCTGGCGCTGCGCGCCCACGTCCGCGAGCGGCTGACCCGCTCGTGGGGTGAGGGCTGGGGTGCGGAGCTGGGCCAGCGGGTCGGTGGCGCGGCGGCCGCCCCCGGGCGCTGGTACGGCGGGCCGGAGGGCGTCCCGCTCGTCCCGGCTGACCGGCTCGACCCGCTCGACCGCCTGGACACCGCCGAAGTCATCGACCTGGTGCTACTGAACTGGAAACTGTTCGAGTCCCACCTCGGCGGTGACCCGGCCGCCTGGAAGGAACGTGCGGAAGCGGTGACGCAGGCCCGGCAGGCCGCCGATCGCGGCAGCCCGCTGGACGCGGACCTGCGCCGCCGGGCCGAACACAGCCTCGACGGGCTACCGCCGGCGTGACCGGGCCGGTTCTCCGGGCGGCGAGGACGTCGGCCCTTCGGCGCCCTGTGTGCGTTCGGCGTCCTGTGTGCGTTCGGCGTCTCGCGTGTCCTCGGCGTCCTACACGCCTTCGGCGAGCCGCCACAGCGCGGCGGCCTCCGAGTGCCGATTCGCGCGACGCAGTTGCCTGATGCGCTGGCGTAGCGCCTCGGGCTCCTGGTCCACCGCTGCCTCGCGAAGCGCCGCCGCCGCACCCGGGAAGTTACCCGCGCGCTGCAGCAGTCGGGCGCGCTCGGTCGCCGGCACGGCGACCCGCCGGAGGACGGGTCCGCCCCGCCCCGCGCCGCCGTCGCCCGCGCTGCCGCCGCCGCCCGCGGCGGCGACGGGCGCCGACCAGGCCCGGTTGCGGGCCAGGGCCAGGTCCCCGATCGAGTTGCGGCTGCGCTGCTGAGGGACCGGCCAGCGCTTCTCGGCCAGGACCGCGGCCAGATGGCGGTAGAGCGTGTGCAGGTCGAGCAGTTCCGGACCGTCGGCGACACCTTCCTCCAACGCGGTGATCAGCTCACCGGTGAAGGCGGTGTACAACGCGCCGGGCGGCGCCTTCGCCGTCTCCGACTCGGCGCAGGCGGTCAGCACGAAGGCCCCGTTGACCTCGGTGAGCGCGGCCACGTCGATGCTCGCCGGTGCCGGGCCCATGTCACCGGCCAGCGCCAGCGCCGAGTAGCAGCAGTCCAGGACGAGCACCCGGCGGGTGGCGGCCAGGGTGGGGTCCGTGAGTGCGCGACGGATGTGGTCGAAGGACAGCGCCCGCCACCACTGGTCGAGATCCTCGACGCCGGGCAGGGCGAGGGTCAGCTCCCCGGTCAGGATGTCCGTCAGGCCGTGACCGGCGTAGTAGACGAACAGGGTGTCGGTGGCCTCCCGGGCGGCCGAGCGCAGCGTCCCCATCACGGCGCCGAGCGGGTCCGGGCCGGACAGGTCCGGCACGAGGATGCTCTCGGTGGGCAATCCCCACACCGCCGGGTCGGCGAACAGCCGGCGCAGCGCTCCGACGTTCTCGCGCACCGCCGGCAGGGGCGGCAGCGACTTGTACTCCGGCACTCCCACCAGTACCGCTCGGGAGGCGGTCGGGTCAGCGAGCGTTGCCATCGGAGGTCACCCCGACCGCGGGGGCGGGATCCGCCGCGCCGAGCAGTTCGACCACGCCCTCGGCCGTGGAGTCGTCGTCGATGGCGATGGACCTGCCCGGCCGTTCCAGCAGCACGATGATCGGATCCCCGGGCCCGCCCCGCTGCTGCTTCTGCGCCTTCCGGAACGCCACGATCGAGGTGATCAGGCTGGCCAGCGCGATGCTGTTGGAGAGAACGACGTTGATCGTTTCCAGCGAGCCGCCGCTCATTTCCCCGTCGATCGGCGCTCCGGCGGCCGGCGAGAGCCGCGCGTGCCGGGCGAGTTGCCGGTCACGGGCGAGCCAACGGTAGAGCGTCGTCGCCTCGGTCCCCGCCGGATCGTTGTCGATTCTGAGCCACAGTTCCATTGCGCCTCCCGGCTTAGACCGCGTGTGATCCAGGCTAGCCGAGGCCGACCAACGGGGGCAGTTCCGAAGGCCGTGGGAGATCCGGGCCGAGTGACTGATCTACGACTCTCGTCACGTCGGTGCCCGTGCGGACCGACAACCGGATGAGTCGAGTATGGAACGGACGGCAGGAGTAGCACCCCGACCGCCCGTTTCGGGATCGGTCCCGGCCACCATGGTCCGCCCCACATGGCTTGCACAGCATGCCGCCGCGTCGGCGGGATGAGAACGGCACCCGTCGCCGATCAGTGGATCGCCGCTGTGTCTGGAGACCGTGAGAACCGACCGTGGCTGTGTCGCGGGCCAGTTGTATGGCCCGCGACACAGCCACGATGGTGGCGAATCGGCCGCTGAGGGGCGGCGTCGTCAGAAGTTGACGCTGACTCCGGCAGCCTTGCATGCGGCCGTGATGTCCGCCCCGGCCTTCTCGAAGGCGGGGTTGTCGGCGGCGTTTGCCGGGTCCGCTTCCGCTGCCGCCTTGGATGCCTCCACCCCGAACCGCTTCAGGGCGGTGGCCACCTTGCTGTCGCCCCCGGAGGAGGCCAACGTGGTCATTTTTCCTTCCAGATCGGTCAGGATCTTCTTGAACACGGCCGGCGACGGTTCGCCGGACTGCAGGGCGGCGACGAGCTGTGCCTTCATGTCGTCGCCGGCCTTCTTCGCCGACTCGCAGAGCTTCTTGTCGCTCGTGCCGCCCGTACCGCCCGTAGCGCCCGCCGCGGCCGACGGGGACGGCGCCGAGGAGGCGGATGCGGCCGCCGAGGTGGGAGCCGTGGAGGCGGACGGCGTGGACCCGGCCGTGGTCGTGGTCTCTTCCCCACCACACGCGGTGAGAGCCATCAGGGAGGCACAGATCAACAGAGTGGAGGTAACCCGAAAACGCTTCACGGACGCGCACGCTAGCCGATGCCCACATTGCGGACAACTTCGATACCGCGCTCGGTGAGGAGGACCGGCCCGCTCGCGACCGCTGGAACGCTTGGATACTGGCCTGCGGCTGGCCCGCCAACCTCGCACGCGCCCCAGGGCTGCCGTGCGGACTACCCTGACCGCCGCGACGACAACGAGCAGCTTGAACGGGATGTGTGGCAGGGGCCCGACCCGGACAACACGTTTCTCGTGAGACGTTGCACGGAGCTGCGACGCAAGCGGTTGGCTGAGTTCACGGTCGAAGATCTGCGCATCGTGCCCGGCCAAGAGATCGGTGTGCCGGCCCTGCTGCCTCTCGCGGTCCAAGTCCTGCTCAGCGATCCCATGGCAGAGGGTGACTACTACCATCCGGGCGACCTGCTCAGCAATGTGCTGCGGCTGCCCGATTCAGCCTGGTCAAACCTACGAGCGGAACGCAAGCGATTGGCGTCGGTTGCTGGCCAAGCTCGTTGCTGGTCGCCCGTTCACCGACCCTGATCTTAGGCCTCGTGATCCGTACCGAGAACTTCGTGGCGCCATCCTGCGGTTCCTTGGTCGAATAGAGCGGATCTCTGAGGAGGGTCGGGGTTCGGGGCAGCGCCCCGAGGTCTTCAGCTCTTGTCGTCCCCAAGCGTGGCCGGCAGGTCAGTGCGCGGCCAACGCGCTGCGTTTGCGCGGCGCGTTGATTCTGTAGGGGCAACTCGGCAACGTCATCCGGTGACCCGCCTGGTCACGCATGTGGTGGGCCTAAGCCTGCGCTTTCCGACGATGGCTGCCCCGCGCGTCGGCCCACCGGTCAGCTTCCCCAGAAACGGCCGGGATCGGCACCGCAGGGACGTCCGATGTGGATTGCGATCCTATATCTTCGACAAACACGGCACATTCCTTGAGCGATGGGGAAATGTAGATGCATGTCTTGCTGGCCTGGTTCGCCGAGGTCCCGCAGTCCGAGGGCGTGCGGGCGGCCCGCGCGGCCCGGTTCGCAGACGCCGTCGCCGAGTTGGTACCGGCGTCCTGGAGGCGGCACGACTTCGGGGGCGACGACTGGGGCGTCGCGGTGCTGCACCCGACCGATTCTGGGGCCTACCGGTGGCCGACGGTCGACACCGAGGGTCCGGTCACCGCCGTCTCGATGGGGATACCGGTGGGGCTCGACGTCGTGACCGGCCCGGCGGCGTTGGCCGGGCGGCTCCTCGCCGGCGAGGATGTGCACCGCGACCTGGTGCCGCCATTCGGCCTGTTGGCGCTGGACACCGACCGGTTCGCCCTGCAACAGGACTGGCTCGGCATGGCCCGGGTCTTCACCGGCACGGCCGACGGGGTGACGGCATACTGCACCCGCCCCGCCCTGCTGGCCGCGTTCCTGCACGGCGAGGTCCGGCCGGACCTGGACGGCTGGACGTCGTACACCAGCTGTGGGCACTTCGGCGGAGAGTTCTCCCCGATCGCCGGCACCCGACTGTTGCGCCCCGGCGAACGGGCCACCGGCCGCCGCGTCGCCGGCGGTGGCTGGCGCCTTGCCAGTGAGCTCCGGTACGCCACCGACGACGTGGTGAGCAGCGGGTACGCCGACCAGGGGCGGCCGGTGCACGAACAGCTGGAGCGGGCCGCCGACGCACTGACCCGGGCCGCCGCCAGCGTGCATCGGCTCTACGGCGACGAGATCGCCCTCGGTCTGTCCGGTGGCAAGGACTCCCGGCTCATCGCCGCCACGCTGATCGCCGCCGATCTCATGCCCCGGTTCCTCACCAACGAGGACACTCGGGCGGAAGGCGAGGTGGCTCGCCAGCTCGTGCAGATCCTCAGGAACAAACGGGGCCTCGATCCCGAGCACCAGCTCCGGCTGGTCGGAGCCCCGGCGGAGGTGCTCGGCACCGGTCTGCGGGAACGCGCCCGGCTGCTCCTGGACCACTACGACCATCAGTTTCCGTCCACGTACCTGGCCCGCTCGGCGGTCCCGCCGACGCTTCCCGATCAGGTCCGGTCGGCCACCCTCACCGGCGCGGCCGGCGAGTTGGCAATCGGTTACTGGTACCCGGCGGCCGAGGCCGACCCGATGCCCACCCCAGAGGAGGCGAGCATGGCCCGGCTGCTCGCCGCGCCGCACGGGGCCATCGCGCCGGAGGTGCTGGCCGCCGAAAAGGCCCGGATCAGCGGCATCCTCGACCACGCCCGCGAGGTGGGCCTGGCCGGCCTGCATCTGCTCGACTACCTCTACCTGGTGGAACGCATGCGCCGGTGGGCCACCTCCGCCTACACCACCGGGATGGTCACCCCGTTCCTGGCACCGGGTTTCGTCGCCACCACCTTCGCGCTGACCCCGGCACAGAAGCGCGACCGCCTGCTGCACACCGGCCTGATCGCCCGGCTCGTGCCAGAGTGGTCGGAGGTGCCCTTCGTCAGCGTCTCCACCGGGCGGTCCACTGCCACCCGGGTGTGGGAGGGCGACGGCGTGGCGGTGATGGCCGACCTGTTGGACACCGCGCACGGTCCGCTGACCGGGCTGATGTGTCGGCCGGTGGTGGAGCAGGCGCTGCAGAAGGCGGCGCAGGGCGGCCGCCCTGACGCCCGCGTCCTTCAGCAGTTCACCGCGCTGGCAGTCGCCTCGGCGCGGCTGGAACCGGGCACCACCCGTCCCGCCACCGGCGCGACCTACGCCCGCCTCTGCAAGCCGCGCGAACCCGCGCGCGGCCCGCTGCACCGGCTGCGCTGGATCCGGCGTACCCGCCTCGGCGACCGGGTCTGGGTCAGCGTCCGTCGTCAGCTACGCGGTCGCTGACCGTCCGGCCGACGGCCGGTAGCGCAGGCGACTCGCCACCACACGTCACGGTCCTCGGGAGGCACGAGCCTGGACACTTCGATTCTCGCTACTGACATGGTCGCGGCCTCGTAGCCCACGCCTCCGGCACGGCAGACCCAGGCCCGCCCCGTTGGGGGATGCAACCTCTGACCTGAGCCGGAGGCCGTTGGAGCGGGCGACGAGAATCGAACTCGCGTAGTCAGTTTGGAAGACTGAAGCTCTACCATTGAGCTACGCCCGCGTGCGCCCCGCAGCACAGGGCGCGCCGACAGCCTACCCGGTGCCCGGGCCCGACCGCGCATCCGTATCTCCCCACCCCTCGCCCGCCCGGCCCCTCCCGTACCAAGATCCGCGCAGATTCGTGGAATGTGTGGCCTCCCAGCCCGCCGCATGGCCACACTTTCCCTGAAAGTTGTCCACGTCGAGGCCGGGCCCGAGCGGGGCCGGGCCGGGCCCGAGCGCCTGGCGGCCTCGCGGCCGGTGCCGGGCTTGGGCGCAGCCCACGGGCGGCCTGCGGGACGCCGAATGGACTGCCGCCGGCCCGTCGGGGTGCCGCCGCTTGGCGGGCGCGGGGCGTGCGCCGGATGGGGTCCGGTGTCCCGTCGGGGTGGTTCCGGGGTGTCGGGCGACGCCCCGGCACTCCCGGCAGGCGGCCAAGGCATACACTTCTGGTCGCCACGGGGTGTGGCGCAGCTTGGTAGCGCACTCGCTTTGGGAGCGAGGGGCCGTGGGTTCAAATCCCGCCACCCCGACTGTCGTCCGCGGCCGGGGCGTCCCGGGAGCCGCCGTTTCCGCTCGGTCCCCGGGCGCTGCCGGAGGGCCGCGTCGGCTCACCTACACTCGATGGGCCGAATTACGCCCAGACTCAACTGAGATCCGTCAAGGAGTACGCCTGTGAAGAGCACCGTCGAGACTCTGAGCCCGACGCGCGTGCGGCTCGCCATCGAGGTGCCGTTCGTCGAGCTCGAGCCGAGCCTCAAGAAGGCGTACCGGGAGATCGGTTCGCAGGTACAGGTGCCCGGCTTCCGCCGGGGCAAGGTGCCAACCGCCGTGATCGACCAGCGGGTGGGTCGGGGCACCGTCCTCAACGAGGCGGTGCAGGAGGCCATCCCGCAGAACATCCTCGCCGCGGTCCGCGAGCACGACCTGAAGACCCTCGGCCGCCCCGAGGTCGAGATCACCGAGTTCAACGACGGTGACTCGCTGAACTTCACCGCCGAGGTCGACGTCCGGCCCGAGATCACCCTGCCGGACCTGGACAGCATCGAGGTCACCGTCGACGAGCTCCAGATCGACGACAGCGAGATCGACGAGCAGGTGAAGAGCCTGCGCGACCGGTTCGCCACCCTGAAGACCGTCGAGCGGGCCGCCGTCGAGGGCGACTACGTCCAGATCGACCTGAACGCCACGGTCGACGGCGAGGACGTCCCCGGTGGGCAGGCGACCAACATCTCCCACGAGGTCGGCAGCAAGCAGCTCCTGCCGGGGCTGGACGAGGCGGTCGTCGGTCTCGCCGCCGGCGAGAGCACCACCTTCACCACCCAGCTCGTCGGCGGCGACCTCGCCGGCCGGGACGCCGAGGTGGCGGTGACCGTGCGTACGGTCAAGGAGAAGGAGCTGCCCGAGCTCGACGACGACTTCGCGCAGCTGGCGAGCGAGTTCGACACGATCGAGGAGCTGCGCGGCGACCTGCGCGAGAAGGTCACCCGGGGCAAGCGCGTCGAGCAGATCTACGCCGCCCGGGACAAGGCCCTCGAGCAGCTCGTCGAGGCCGCCGAGGTGCCGGCGCCGGAGGGCGTTGTCCGCGATGAGGTCGAGAGCCGCAAGCAGGCCATGGTCGACCAGCTGGAGCGGATCGGCGCCTCGCTGGAGGAGTACCTCGCCGCCGAGGAGAAGACCGAGGAGCAGATCGACGCCGAGCTGAACGAGGCGGCGACCGACGGGGTCAAGATCCAGCTGCTGCTGGACATCCTGGCCGACGCCGAGGACGTCCAGGTCTCCGACGACGAGTTCGGCCACGAGATCGTCCACCGCGCCCAGCGCGCCGGGATGGCCCCGCAGCAGTACTACGACCAGCTCGTCCGCTCCGGCGCGGCGGCCGCCGTCTTCGGCGACGTGCGGCGGGGCAAGGCGCTCGCCTCGGTGATGGAGCGCATCAAGATCAAGGATTCGGCGGGCAACGAGGTCAGCCTCGACGCGATCCGCGCGGAGAGCGACGAGACCCACGACCACGACCACGAGCACTGATCGTCGGCTGAGGCCGCCGTCCACCGGGACCGGTGGACGGCGGCCGAAACCCTTTTCCGGGTACGCCTGCGAGGGGCTGCGCTGAGAGCGAAAAGCGCCCCGACCGGGACTGTGCCACCCGGGCGAGCGGTTAGTGTCGTGGAAGACGGTACGGAGAGCGAAGGGCTGCCATGACCGACATGCACATCCCAGCGAAGCCGCTCCGGGCGATCGAGGCCCGCGGTGGCGACAACATTGGCAACCTCGACGACTCGGTCTACAACCGGTTGCTCAAGGAGCGCATCATCTTCCTGGGCAGCGAGGTGACCGACCAGGTCGCCAACCGCATCTGCGCGCAGCTGCTGCTGCTCGCGGCGGAGGACCCGGACCGCGACATCAACCTCTGGATCAACTCGCCGGGTGGCTCGGTCTACTCCGGCATGGCGATCTACGACACCATGCAGTTCATCGACAACGACGTGTCGACCGTGGCGATGGGCATGGCGGCCTCCATGGGCCAGCTCCTGCTCTGCGCGGGCACCAAGGGCAAGCGGTACGCCCTGCCCCACGCGCGGATCATGATGCACCAGCCGTCCGGCGGCATGGGCGGCACCGCCTCCGACATCGCCATTCAGGCGGAGCAGATGCTCTACACGAAGCGGATGTTCCAGGAGCGGGTCGCGCACCACACCGGCCAGACCCAGGCGCAGATCGAGGCGGACTCGGACCGCGACCGCTGGTTCACCGCCCAGGAGGCCAGGGATTACGGCTTCATCGACAAGGTGATCACCGGAGCCACCCAGGTTCCGGAAGGCGCCGGGACCCTGAGCTGAGCGAGGAGCTGACGATGACCGACCTGAGCCTGCCGCCCCAGTTCGCGGCCGTGCACAACCGCTACGTCCTGCCGTCGTTCGTCGAGCGCACGTCGTACGGGGTGAAGGAGTCCAACCCGTACAACAAGCTCTTCGAGGACCGGATCATCTTCCTCGGTGTCCAGGTGGACGACGCGTCCGCCAACGACGTGATGGCGCAGCTGCTGACGCTCGAGGGCACCGACCCGGACCGCGACATCATCATGTACATCAACTCGCCCGGCGGCTCGTTCACCGCCATGACGGCGATCTACGACACCATGCAGTACGTCCGGCCGGACATCCAGACGGTCTGCCTCGGCCAGGCCGCCAGCGCGGCCGCCGTGCTGCTGGCCGCCGGCACGCCGGGTAAGCGGATGGCGCTGCCGAACTCGCGGATCATCATCCACCAGCCGGCCACCGAGGGCGGCTACGGGCAGGGCTCGGACATCGAGATCCAGGCCCGGGAGATTCTGCGGATGCGGACGCAGCTGGAGGACATGCTCTCCCGGCACTGCAACCGGGCGGTCGACCTGGTCCGCAAGGACATCGACCGTGACAAGATCATGACGGCCGAGGAATCCCGCGAGTACGGGCTGGTCGACACGATCCTCAGCAGCCGCAAGAAGGGCCTGCTGGCCGCCAACGCGGCCGGCTGAGGCGAGCATCGAATCAGAGGCCGGCCGGGCGGGTTCCCGGTCGGCCTCTGACACGCCCGAATTGGGGGTCGGAGAAACCCCCGCCAGCGGGTAACGTCGGGTTCGTACCGCTGCGTCGGGACGGTCCGGCGAGCGAGCAGAGCCGGACGGAGCGCAGCGTCCGCAAGTCATGGCCGGTGCACGGCCGATGAGTGCAGGGAGAACGTAGGTGGCACGGATCGGTGACGGCGGCGACCTACTCAAATGCTCCTTCTGCGGCAAGTCGCAGAAGCAGGTCAAGAAGCTCATCGCGGGCCCAGGGGTCTACATCTGCGACGAGTGCATCGATCTCTGCAACGAGATCATCGAGGAGGAGTTGGCCGAGTCCGGCGAGGTGAAGTGGGAAGAGCTTCCCAAGCCGATGGAGATCTGCCAGTTTCTCGACAACTACGTGGTCGGCCAGGATCAGGCCAAGAAGGCGCTCGCGGTCGCGGTCTACAACCACTACAAGCGGATCCAGGCCGAGGCGGCCGGCGCGCCGGGCTCCGGTGGCGACGCCGTCGAGCTGGCCAAGTCGAACATCCTGCTGCTCGGGCCGACCGGCTGTGGCAAGACGCACCTGGCGCAGACCCTCGCACGGATGCTGAACGTCCCCTTCGCCATCGCCGACGCCACCGCGCTGACCGAGGCCGGCTACGTCGGCGAGGACGTGGAGAACATCCTCCTCAAGCTGATCCAGGCCGCGGACTACGACATCAAGCGCGCCGAGACCGGCATCATCTACATCGACGAGGTCGACAAGATCGCCCGCAAGTCGGAGAACCCGTCGATCACCCGGGACGTCTCCGGCGAGGGCGTCCAGCAGGCCCTGCTGAAGATGCTGGAGGGCACGGTGTCCAACGTGCCGCCGCAGGGCGGCCGGAAGCACCCGCACCAGGAGTTCATCCAGATCGACACCACCAACGTGCTGTTCATCTGCGGTGGCGCCTTCGCCGGTCTCGACCAGATCATCGAGGCCCGCACCGGCCACGGCGGCACCGGCTTCGGCTCCCGGCTCCGGTCGATCTCCGACCGTTCGTCCGACGACGTCTTCAGCCAGGTGATGCCGGAGGACATGCTGAAGTTCGGGCTGATCCCCGAGTTCGTCGGCCGGCTTCCGGTCATCACCAACGTCCGCAGCCTCGACCGGACGGCCCTCGTGCGGATCCTCACCGAGCCGCGCAACGCCCTGGTCAAGCAGTACCAACGCCTCTTCGAGCTGGACGGCGTCGAGCTGGAGTTCGACGAACCGGCCCTGGAGGCGATCGCCGACCAGGCGATGCTGCGCGGCACCGGGGCCCGTGGCCTGCGGGCCATCATCGAGGAGGTTCTGCTCTCCGCGATGTACGAGGTGCCGAGCAACCCCGACGCCGCCCGGGTGCTGATCACCCGCGAGGTGGTCCTGGAGAACGTCAACCCGACGATCGTGCCGCGGGAGTTCACCGGCCGCCGGGCCCGTCGCGACCGCGGGGACCGCGAGGAGAAGTCCGCCTGACCCGTCCCTCCCCGGACCGGGGAGCGGTGTTCCCGCGGCGGCCCCGGAGAAGTCCGAGGCTGTCGCGGGCGTCTATTCGGCCGTACGCTGAGGGCCATGCGCGTCGCCGTCTGCCAGCTCAACGCCCGCGATGACCGGGCGGCCAACCTCGCGGCCGCGGAGGCCCTGTTGTCCCGCGCCGCGGCGGCCGGAGCGGACCTGGCCGTCCTCCC
>NZ_CP109532.1:4190000-6560000 GCF_045040155.1 Micromonospora sp. NBC_01405
CCGAGAGGCGTAGTCGATGGACAACGGGTTGATATTCCCGTACCCGCGAAAGAACGCCCATGATGAACTTCGTTGTGCTAACCGTGTGATCTTGGGGCGGTCTTCGGACTTAACTGGGTGAGTGTGGGAACCTGGCGGGTAGTAGTCAAGCGATGGGGTGACGCAGGAAGGTAGCTGAGCCCGGCCGGTGGTTGTGCCGGGGTAAGCGTGTAGGCCGTACCGTAGGCAAATCCGCGGTGCATATGGGCTGAGACGTGATGCCGAGCCGATTCAGGTGAAGTCAGTGATCCTATGCTGCCGAGAAAAGCCTCTAGCGAGTTCTTAGCGGCCCGTACCCCAAACCGACACAGGTGGTCAGGTAGAGAATACCGAGGCGATCGGGCGAACTGTGGTTAAGGAACTCGGCAAATTGCCCCCGTAACTTAGGGAGAAGGGGGGCCGGAGACGTGAAGCCCCTTGCGGGTGGAGCGTTGTATGGCCGCAGAGAGCAGGGGGAAGCGACTGTTTACTAAAAACACAGGTCCATGCGAAGAAGTAATTCGATGTATATGGACTGACGCCTGCCCGGTGCTGGAACGTTAAGGGGACCTGTTAGCTCTTCGGGGCGAGGCGGAGAACTTAAGCGCCAGTAAACGGCGGTGGTAACTATAACCATCCTAAGGTAGCGAAATTCCTTGTCGGGTAAGTTCCGACCTGCACGAATGGCGTAACGACTTCCCCACTGTCTCAACCACAGGCCCGGCGAAATTGCATTACGAGTAAAGATGCTCGTTACGCGCGGCAGGACGGAAAGACCCCGGGACCTTTACTATAGCTTGACATTGGTATCCGAATTAGCTTGTGTAGGATAGGTGGGAGCCGGTGAAGTCCATACGCCAGTATGGGTGGAGGCAATCTTGAAATACCACTCTGGTTGATTTGGGTTTCTAACTTCGGGCCGTTATCCGGTTCAGGGACAGTGTCTGGTGGGTAGTTTAACTGGGGCGGTTGCCTCCTAAAAGGTAACGGAGGCGCCCAAAGGTTCCCTCAGCCTGGTTGGCAATCAGGTGTTGAGTGCAAGTACACAAGGGAGCTTGACTGTGAGACTGACAGGTCGAGCAGGGACGAAAGTCGGGACTAGTGATCCGGCACTTGCGAGTGGAAGCGGTGTCGCTCAACGGATAAAAGGTACCCCGGGGATAACAGGCTGATCTTCCCCAAGAGTCCATATCGACGGGATGGTTTGGCACCTCGATGTCGGCTCGTCGCATCCTGGGGCTGTAGCAGGTCCCAAGGGTTGGGCTGTTCGCCCATTAAAGCGGTACGCGAGCTGGGTTTAGAACGTCGTGAGACAGTTCGGTCCCTATCCGCCGTGCGCGTAGGATACTTGAGAAGGGCTGTCCCTAGTACGAGAGGACCGGGACGGACGAACCTCTGGTGTGCCAGTTGTCCTGCCAAGGGCACGGCTGGTTAGCTACGTTCGGAAGGGATAACCGCTGAAAGCATCTAAGCGGGAAGCCTGCTTCAAGATGAGGTATCCCACCCACCTTTGGTGGGGTAAGGCCCCCAGCTAGACTACTGGGTTGATAGGCCGGAAATGTAAGCTCGGTAACGGGTTGAGTTGACCGGTACTAATAGGCCGAGGACTTGACTACTAAGCTGCTACGCGTCCACTGTGCAACTCTCGACAAATGAACAACAGACCAGATTTGTTTGGTGTTGTTTGATATGTCGATAGAGTTACGGCGGTCATGGCGGAGGGGAAACGCCCGGTTACATTCCGAACCCGGAAGCTAAGCCCTCCAGCGCCGATGGTACTGCACTCGTGAGGGTGTGGGAGAGTAGGACACCGCCGGACATCTTTCGGTCAGGGCCACCCCTTCGGGGGTGGCCCTGACGCGTTTCCGTGACCATTTCCGAACCCGGACCGGGCCGCTCCGGGCGTGAACCGTCCTGAACGAGGTCTCCGGCCGGGGGCGCTGCGGGCTCAGGAGCGGGTCTGGACATCCTCGCGGATCTGCCGCATCAGGTCACCGGCGGCGTCCAATGGGCGCCCCGGCATCATCGCCAGCGCGACGCTGCCGTGGTCCGCCCAGCCGCAGACGGCGAAGTCACCCCCGTCGCCGCTGGTGGTGCCGCACTTCATCACCCCGCCGAACCGGCCGGCCGGCACCTTGCGCAGCCCGGTGACCTTCCCGGTCTCGTCGGCCATCAGGCCGAAGAGGGTGTCCAGGTCGCGTTCGGGCTGCCACAGCAGGGTGGTGCCCCCGAAGAGCAGCACCGAGCGCTTGTCGTCCGCCGGATCGCGGTACACGACGCCGAGGCTGCGATCCAGGTCGATGTCGGCGGACAGCCCGTCGCGCAGGTAGTCGGCGGTGCTGCGGGCCCGCTCGCTGTCGTCGCGTTGCAGGCCGGCGACGGTGGCCGGAGCGGCCAGCCGGGCGTCCTTCTGCTGCGCCACCCGCCAGCCGGCGACGCCCAGCGCCCCGACGCCGGCGAGTCCGGCCGCCAGGAGCACGGCGAGGGCGATCCGTCCGCGCCGGGATTGGGGGCCGCGCCGTCGGGCCCCGTCCTGCGGGTCCCGGTTGCTGAGCCGGATCGGTTCCTCGGTGAGGTCGATCGGCTCAGGCTCGTCGGCGAGCGGACGCTCGGTGAGATGTGCGTCGGACATAGCCGACACCGTACGCGAAGGGCAGGTGGCGCACGTCGGGTCCGCGGAAGCGCTCCGTAGACTTTCAGGGTGACCGACAGACTGGATGCCCGACGCCCCGACGCCCCGACCCTGCCCGCCCAGTACCAGCCGGGCGAGGTTGAGCAGCGACGGTACGAGCAGTGGGTAGCCGCCGGGCACTTCCGGGCGTCGGCCCAGAGCGACAAGCCACCCTTCGCCGTCGTCATCCCGCCGCCCAACGTGACCGGCTCGCTGCACATGGGCCACGCGTTCGAGCACACGCTGATGGACGCTCTGACCCGGCGCAAGCGGATGCAGGGCTTCGAGGCGCTCTGGCTGCCGGGCATGGACCACGCCGGCATCGCCACCCAGAACCTGGTCGAGCGGCAGCTCGCCGGCGAGGGCCTGTCCCGGCACGACCTGGGCCGGGAGAAGTTCGTCGAGCGGGTGTGGCAGTGGAAGGCCGAGTCCGGCGGCGCGATCCTGGGCCAGATGCGCCGCCTCGGCGACGCGGTCGACTGGGACCGCGAGCGCTTCACCATGGACGCGGGGCTGTCCCGGGCCGTGCAGACCATGTTCAAGAAGCTCTTCGACGACGGGCTGATCTACCGGGCCAACCGGATCATCAACTGGTGCCCGCGCTGCCTGACCGCGCTGTCCGACATCGAGGTGGAGCACACCGACGACGACGGCGAGCTGATCTCGATCCGGTACAGCGACGAGGTCGTGGTGGCCACCACCCGCGCCGAGACGATGCTCGGCGACACCGCGGTGGCGGTGCACCCCGACGACGAGCGGTACCGGCACCTGATCGGCACCGAGGTCGCCCTGCCGCTGACCGACCGGCGCATCCCGATCGTCGCCGACGAGCACGTCGACCCGAGCTTCGGCACCGGCATGGTGAAGGTGACCCCGGCGCACGACCCGAACGACTTCGAGATCGGCCAGCGGCACGACCTGCCCGCCCTGACGATCATGGATGAGCGCGGCATCATCACGGCGCCGGGTCCGTTCGAGGGCCTGGACCGGTACGAGGCCCGGCCGGCGATCGTCGCCGCGCTCCGCGAGCAGGGCCTGATCGTGGCCGAGAAGCGGCCGTACGTGCACGCGGTGGGCCACTGCTCACGGTGCAAGACCACGGTCGAGCCGCGGCTGTCGCTGCAGTGGTTCGTCAACACCGCCCCGCTGGCCAAGGCGGCCGGGGACGCGGTGCGCGACGGCCGGGTGAAGGTCGAGCCGGCCGAGCTGGCCAAGCGCTACTTCGCCTGGGTCGACAACATGCACGACTGGTGCATCTCCCGCCAGCTCTGGTGGGGCCACCGCATCCCGGTCTGGTACGGCCCGGACGGCGAGATCGTCTGCGTCGGCCCGGACGAGGAGCCGCCGACCGGCGCTGGCTGGCACCGGGACGAGGACGTGCTGGACACCTGGTTCTCCAGCGGGCTGTGGCCGTTCTCCACCCTCGGCTGGCCGGAGCAGACCCCGGACCTGGCGAAGTTCTACCCGACCAGCGTCCTGGTCACCGGTTACGACATCCTGTTCTTCTGGGTCGCCCGGATGATGATGTTCGGCCTCTACGCCATGGACGGCCGGCCGCCGTTCGACGTGGTGGCCCTGCACGGCATGGTGCGCGACGAGCACGGCAAGAAGATGTCGAAGTCGTTCGGCAACGTGGTCGACCCGCTGGACTGGATCGACCGGTTCGGCGCGGACGCCACCCGGTTCACCCTCGCCCGGGGCGCCAACCCCGGCCAGGACGTCCCGGTCAGCGAGGACTGGTGCCAGGGTTCCCGCAACTTCTGCAACAAGCTGTGGAACGCCACCCGGTTCGCGCTGATGAACGGCGCCCACACCAACGGCCCGCTGCCGCCGGCCGAGCAGCTCTCCACCGTCGACCGGTGGATCCTGTCCCGGCTGGCGCACGTCACCGCCGAGGTCGACGAGCAGTTCGAGGCGTACGAGTTCGCGAAGGTCTGTGACCTGCTCTACCACTTCGCCTGGGACGACGTCTGCGACTGGTACGTGGAGCTGGGCAAGCCGGTGCTCGCCGAGGGCGAGGCGGCGGCCGACGCCACCCGGCGGGTGCTCGGGCACGTGCTGGACCAGCTCCTGCGGCTGCTGCACCCGGTGATCCCGTTCGTCACGGAGGAACTGTGGATCGCGTTGACCGGCGGGGAGACGGTGGTGACGGCCGCGTGGCCGGCCGCCGACCGTACCGGGATCGACGACGCCGCGGAGGGCGAGGTCGGCGCCGTCCAGCGGGTGGTGACCGAGATCCGGCGGTTCCGTTCGGACCAGGGCCTGCGGCCCACCCAGCGGGTGGTCGCCCGGCTCGACGGTCTGACCGGCGCGGGCATCGCCTCCCACGAGCGGCTGATCCGCTCGCTGGTCCGGCTCGACCCGGCCGGCGACGACTTCCAGGCCAGCGCGACCCTGGCCATGCCCGGCGAGGTGAGCGTCGCGCTGGACACCCGGGGCTCGATCGACGTGGCCGCCGAGCGGGCCCGGCTGACCAAGGACCGCGCCGCCGCCGGGAAGGAGGTCGCGCAGGCCCGCGCGAAGCTGGACAACCCGGCGTTCGTGGGGAAGGCCCCGGAGCCGGTGGTCGCCAAGATCCGCGACCGGCTCGCCACCGCCGAGGCCGACCTGATCCGCATCGATGCCGCTCTGGAGGCGCTGCCCTCGTGACCGAACGTAACGATCGCACCCACCGCACCGCTCGCGGCGTCGACGGCGAGTTCGCCGCCGTCGACGCCGAGCTGGCCGCGCGCGGGTTCACCCGCATGCACTTCGAGCTGGACCGGATCGAGACGCTGCTCGACCTGCTCGGCAGCCCACAGCGGGCGTACCCGTCGATCCACCTGACCGGGACCAACGGCAAGACCTCGACCGCCCGGATGATCGACTCACTGCTGCGGGCGTTCGGGCTGCACACCGGCCGGTACACCAGCCCGCACCTGGAGACCGTCCGGGAGCGGATCAGCCTGGACGGGGAGCCGGTCAGCGAGGAACGCTTCGTGGCCACGTACCGCGAGGTGGTGCCGCTGGCCGAGCTGGTCGACCAGCGCTCCGCCGAGCCGTTGACCTACTTCGACCTGACCACCGCGCTGGCGTTCGCCACCTTCGCGGACGCCCCGGTCGACGTCGCGGTGGTCGAGGTGGGGCTCGGCGGGGCGGAGGACTCCACCAACGTGATTCAGGCCGGCGTCGCGGTGCTTACCCCGATCGGGCTGGACCACACCGAGTGGCTGGGCGACACCCTCCAGGACATCGCCCTGCACAAGGCCGGGATCATCCACAAGGGGGCCACGGTCGTCTGCGCGGCGCAGGACGATGAGGCCGCCCGGCCGATCCTGGAGCGGTGCGCCGAGGTCGGCGCGACGATCGCCCGCGAGGGGTCGGAGTTCGGCGTGCTGCGCCGTTCGGTGGCGGTCGGCGGCCAGGTGCTCAGCATCCAGGGCCTCGGCGGGGTGTACGAGGAGATGTTCGTTCCGCTGCACGGCGCACACCAGGCGCAGAACGCGGCGGTGGCGCTCGCCGCCGTGGAGGCGTTCCTCGGGGCGGGGGCGAATCGGCAGCTCGACGTGGAGGCGGTCCGGGAGGGCTTCGCCGCCGTCAGCTCGCCCGGCCGGCTGGAGAAGGTGCGGAACGCGCCGACGATCCTGCTCGACGGGGCGCACAACCCGCACGGGATGGCGGCCACGGTGACCGCCCTGCAGGAGGAGTTCGCGTTCAGCAAGCTGGTCGGTGTGCTCGGTGTGCTCGGCGACAAGGACGCGGTGAGCCTGCTGGAGCTGCTGGAGCCGGTGCTCGACTCGCTGGTGGTCACCCGCAACAGCTCGCCGCGGGCGATGCCGGTCGACGAGCTGGCCGAGTTGGCCCTGGCCGTCTTCGGGGCGGACCGGGTGGCGGTGGCCGAGGAGATGCCCGACGCGATCGAGGCGGCGGTGGCCGAGGCCGAGGCCGACGTCCCCGGCGAGCTGTCCGGGGTCGGCGTGCTGATCACCGGGTCGGTGGTGACCGTGGCCGACGCCCGCAGGCTGTTCAAGCGATGACCGCCCCGGACCCCGACCGCCCGGCGGAGGGCGTCGGCGACGGGTCGGGTCAACGGCGCTCCGGGCTGCGCAACCCCGAGGGGGCGGTGCGTGGCCTGGGCGCCGGGACGCTCGGCCTGGAGGCCCTGGTGCTGCTGCTCGCGATCCAGCCGATCCGGGTGGTCGGCGGGGAGCTCAGTGGCGCGGCCGTCGCGGTGATCGTGGCGTTGGCCGTGGCGGCGGTGGTGCTCGCCGGGATGATGCGCCGACGGTGGGCCTGGTACGCCGGCACGGTGCTCCAGGGGGCGCTGCTGCTTGCCGGGCTGCTGCACTGGTCGCTGCTGGTGGTGGGGATCATCTTCGCCCTGGTCTGGGGGTACGCCCTGCACGTGCGCCGGGTGATCCTCGGCCGCTGAGCCGCCGCCTGCCGGACGGGGTCCGCTGCGGGACGGCTCCGCGGCGCGGCTCTGCGGCGCGGAGCCCGGTGTCGGAGGGCCGTCCCCACACGTTCAGGCGTCGGCGCGGGTGCGCCACTGGGTGAGGGCGATGCCGTGGCCGTCCGGGTCGCGGAAGGCCGCCGCCCAGACCTCCAGTTTGGTGCCCCGGTTCACCACCCTCGGGGCGTACGTGAAGCGGACGCCGGAGTCGCGCAGCCGCTCGTACGCGCCCTGGATGTCGTCGACCTCCAGGTTCACGTGGACCAGGCGGCGGCTCATCGGGGCCGCGCCGGTGACCTCGCGCAGCACCAGTCGGGTCGTCCCGGAGGCGAGCACGGCGTTGCCGGCGCCCCGGTCGACCTCCTCGAAGCCGAGGGTGTCCCGGTAGAACTCCAACGACCGGTCGAGGCCGGTGACCAGCAGGGTGATGCCGACCCCGCTGATCGGGGCCGTCGCTTCGGCGGGCTCGGTCTCCGGGTCGTAACCGAAGATCGCCTCGTCCAGCTCGTCCAGCTCGTGCTGGTCGGGGGCCGGCCCGGGGCGCGGGGCCGGGTCGCCCAGCGGCACGTCGATGGGGTCGGCCGGGGCGCCCGCGTCGATGGTCTCGACGGGGACGGTCGGGTCGAACCGTTCCTCGGCCGGCGGGCGGGGGGCCGGGGTGGCCCGCCGGGGCAGCGGGCCAGAGGCCGGGTCCACCAGCGTCCCCTCCAGCACGACCGGGCCACCCGGCCGCTGGTGCATCACGACCGGCTCCCGGCCCTCCGGCAGCGGGCCGAGGTCGTCGTCGCGCAGCGGGTCGGGCCCGGGCGGGTCGCGCAGGTCGTCGCGGAAACCGGACGAGCCACGCAGGTCGTCGTGGAAACCGGGCAGGTCGCGCAGGTCGTCGCGGAAGTCGTCGTCCGGCACGCGGTCGGCCCACGGCGGCGCCTCCTGCTGGATCAACATCTCGTCGACCGGGTCGGCGCCCGCGTACTCGGGCGGGAGGTCGGCCATCGCCGCCGCGGCGGTCTCCGCGTGGGTGGGCACCTCGTCCCAGAGGACGCGGACGTGCCGCTGGTCGTCCAGGGCCACCCGGATCGGCAGGGCCTGCCCGATCGAGGGCCACTTCGCCACCGGGACCCGCGGCTCGATGATCTTCTTCGACCGGGGCGGCAGGCCGGGCGCGTCGATGACGAGCTGCAACTCGCAGCGGCCGAACGCGTACGCGTTCGGCGGCTCGGAGGCGCTGTGCACGTGGCCGACGCCGACCACCCAGGTTCGGCCGCCGCCGCGCACGGTGGCCATCGCGATCGCCAGCACCAGCAGGGCCACCCCGAGCGCCACGATCGCCCAGCTGGTCATGCCCAGCCCGAACAGGACCACGAAGGTCGCCACGGTGCCCAGCACCGCCGCGATGAGCTTGCGTACCGGCGCGATGGGTCGGTTCCCGCCATTCGCCACTGTGGACCTCCCATGGGTCAAGGGCCAGGCTAGGCCGGATCGGCGACCCAGGGAATAGCGCAGCCGCCGCGCCGGTGCCGGCACCGGGTCGCTAGGCTGACCGTACCCAGCCGAGCCGTCTTCCGCGCACAGGAGGAACCCAGCGTGTCCAGCAGCAGCCCGGACGAGCGTTCTCTCGTTCTGATCAAGCCCGACGCGGTCGGCCGTGGCCTGGTCGGTGAGATCCTCTCCCGCTTCGAGCGCAAGGGCCTGCGGATCGACGCCATGGCTCTCCGGACGATGGACGGCGACTTCGCCGACCAGCACTACGCCGAGCACGTCGACAAGGCGTTCTACCCGCCGCTGAAAGGGTTCATGACCAGCGGCCCGCTGGTGGCCCTGGTGCTCTCCGGCGACCAGGTCATCGAGGTGGTGCGCGGCATGATCGGCAGCACCGACGGCCGCAGGGCCGACGCCGGCACCATCCGGGGCGACTTCTCCCTGTCCAACCGGGAGAACCTGGTGCACGCCTCCGACTCGACCGACAGCGCCAAGCGCGAGATCACGCTCTGGTTCCCCGAGCTGGGCTGACGGCTTCCCGACGCCGGGCACCCCGGCCCGGCCGCCGGCTCACCCCGTCAGTCGGGTGAGCTTCTCCGGGTTGGCGACCACGTACAGGTCAGTGATTCGGCCGCCGGCGGCGGCCACGGTCAGCGCGTACCGCCGGCCGCCGGGCCAGTCCACGACGTACCCGGCCCGGCCGTTGAACTCGATCGGGACCGCGCGTGGCGTCGGCCGCCGGGGCCCGAGGACTCCGGCGAAGAAGCGGGCCACCCGGTCCGCCCCGCGCACCGGGTTGCGGGCCGCCTTGGCCCGGCCGCCCCCGTCGCTCCACGAGGTGACGTCGGTCGCCACCAGGTCCGTCAGCCGGGCCAGGTCGCCGTCACGGGCCGCGGCGAGGAACGCGTCCAGCAGCCGCCGCTGCTCGCCCGGGTCGGCCGCGAAGCGTCGGCGGTCGTCGGCGATCCGGGCCGCCGCCCGGTGGTGCAACTGCCGGCAGTCCGCCGCGGACCGGTCCAGGATCTCGCCGACCTGCGCGTACGGCAGGTCGAAGGCGGTGCGCAGCACGTAGACCGCGCGCTCCGGCGGAGTCAGCCGCTCCAGCAGGTGCAGCAGCGCCAGGGAGAGCGAGTCGCGCAGCTCCGCGTGTTCCGGCGGCCCGAACGGCGAGGGCGCGGTGGGCACCGGCTCCGGCAGCCAGGGTCCGACGTACGTCTCCCGGGTGGCCTGCCGGGCCCGGAGCCGGTCGATGGCGAGCCGGGTGACCACCCGGGACAGGTAGCGGCGCGGCTCGTCCACCGCAGCCCGGTCGACGCCCAGCCACCGCAGGTACGCGTCCTGGAGCACGTCCTCGGCGTCGTGCAGGCTGCCGAGCATCCGGTACGCCAGGCCGAGCAGCATCGGCCGGTGCGCGTCGAGCGCACCGGCCGCCTGCGCCGCCCCGGCCGTCGTCACCCGTCCGTCGGCGGTTGGCGCCGGGTGGCGGCCACGATCCGGTTCCACACGTTGATTGTGGCGATCGCGACCGTCAGGTCCGCCAGTTCCTTCTCCGACCAGACCTTCGCGGCGGCGTCCCAGACCTCGTCGGGCACCCCGTGCTCCCCGAGGCGGGTGAGCGCGTCGGTGAGCGCGAGCGCGGCCCGTTCCCGTTCGTCGAAGAAGGGCGCCTCCCGCCAGGCCGCCACGGCGAACAGCCGCCGGCTGGACTCGCCCGCCGCGAGGGCGTCCCGGCTGTGCATGTCCACGCAGAACGCGCAGCCGTTCAGCATCGACGCGCGCAGCTTCACCAGTTCCAGCACCGTGTGGTCGAGGTTCGCGCGGCTGTACCGCTCCAGTCCGGCCACCGCCCGGTACGCCTCCGGCGCCACCGTTTCCAGATCGATCCGACTCATCGTGTTCTCCCGTCCTCGTCGGTACAACAGGACGACGGGTGGCGGGGGCGTGGATGTGACGGCGGCGGGTGTGACGCCGGTCATGCCGCCGCCGGCCGACCTTCGAGGCCTCGCCGGAGGCCCGGGCCGCCGGCCGAGACGGGCCCTTTCCGGGAGGAGCCGCTGCCCGGCAGCCCTCCGCCACGCAGCGGACGGCCCGGCCACCCGTTCGGCCCGGCGTGACCGCGTCGGCTAACGTGACATCGCCCCGTCCAGCACGACCGCCGGAGGACCAGTGCCGCTGCTCTACACCATCGGCAAGCTCACCGTGGCGCCCGCGCTCCGGTTGGCCTTCCGACCGACCGTGGAGGGTTTGGAGCATATCCCGGCGACCGGTGGCGCCATCTTCGCCGGCAACCACCTCTCCGTCGCCGACGAGCTGTTCCTCGGCACGGTCGTGCCCCGGCACCTGGCGTTCTGGGCGAAGTCGGAGTACTTCAAGGGGACCGGCCCGAAGGGCGCGTTGTCGAAGTTCGTGCTCACCGGGCTGGGGGCCATCCCGGTCGAGCGGGCCGGCGGCCGGGCCGCGCTGTCCGCGTTCGACGCGGCGATCCCGGCGCTGCGAGCCGGTGACTTCGTCGCCGTGTACCCGGAGGGGACCCGCTCGCCCGACGGGCGGCTCTACCGGGGCCGCACCGGGGCCGCCCGGCTGGCGGTCGCGGCCGGCGTCCCGATCATCCCGGTCGGTATGACGGGCACCGACAAGGCGCAGCCGATCGGCACCAGGGTCCCCCGGCCCGGGCGGGCGGACATCGTCGTGCGCTTCGGCAAGCCGCTCGACTTCACCGGCCGCCCGGACGACCGGACCTCGCTGCGGGAGATGACCGACGAGGTGATGAGCGAGATCCAGAAGCTCACCGGCCAGGAGTACGTGCCGCGCTACGCCCCGCCCCGCGCGCGTCCGGCGGCCGAGGGCGAGCCGCCGGCCGCGGCCTGACCGGCCCGCCCCGGTTCCTCACTCCGGCCCCTGGCTGCCGGCCTCGGCCGACCCCACCCCGTCGCGCCGGGCCTCAGCCCGTCGTGCCCGGGTCCTGGTCGGGCGTGACGATCTGCTCGCGCATGGTCTCCAGCAGCCGGGCGCTGTCGTCGACGGAGAGCTGGGTGAACACGCCGGTGGTGAGGCTGCCATGGTCGACCGAGGTGCACACCACCACGTCGGTGCCGTCGAGGGCGCCGACGGCGCAGCGCTCGAACCGGCCCCGGACGCCGGTCTCCACCACCTGCTTGTCCCCGAGCCGGTACGGCTCCGTCAGCCGGGTCATCTCGTCGTCCGCGTCGCTCTCCGGGGTCAGCCGGAACCCGGTGCCGCCGAACACCGCCACCGGTTTGCCCGCCGGCGAGGCGTACACGCCGGCGAAGGTGCCCTCGGTCAGCAGGTGTGCCTTGCGCACCTCCTTCTCCAGTTCCTTCGCGGTGGCCTGGCTTCGGGCGTCCTCGCGTAGCGACAGGTCGGAGATCTGCTGCGGCAGCGCGGCGCTCGCCGGGTACTGCTCCCACATCGGCTTCACCCAGTAGGCCGGGCAGCCGCAGCAGCAGGCGATGCTGAGCAGCAGCACCCACGGCCAGCGCCGACGGCGTCGGCGGGGGGCCCTCGGCGCGGGCGGCATCGGCGCCGCCGGCGGCGGGGCGGGCCGGTGCTGCTGCGGCGGCCGGGACGGCGCGACCGGCAGAGCCGGCGGCGGGGCGGACGGTGACACCTGACGCGGCAGGGCCTGCGATGGCATCTGACGGGTCGGCGCCGGTGGCCGGGCCACGGGCGGCGGCGAACTGACGGGCCGCGCCGCGGGCGACACCGGCCGGGCCCCCTGCGGTGGGGTGGCCGGATGGGCCACCGGCGGCGGGGTCGGGGGCCCGACGACGGGTGCCGAGCCGGCGACCGGCCCCGGGTGCCGCCGGGCGGCCGGCGGCGTCGGGTACGACAGCGTCGGCGGCAGCGGGGGCAACTCGGCGGAGTGCAGGTCCCAACTGCCGGTGTCCACGCCGGCCCACGGGTCCACCGGCACCTGGCTCTCCGGGGGCGGCAGCGGGCCGTGCCCGATCGGGGCGGGTGGCGGCGGGGTGGGCTCCGCCGACTCGCCCCAGTGCCGCCTGTGTTGCGGCGGCGGTGGGACCGGCGCGGAGCCGGTCCACCGGGGCGCCGGGGGCGCGGAAGCGGCGGGGTCGAGGGTGGTCCGGTCGGGTCGGGCGTCGACCTTCGTCGGGTCGGGGGTCGGGACTGCCGGGGTCGGCCCACCGTCGCCGCGAGCCGGATCCGGGCCAGTTCGTCCGGGGGTGGCCTCGATCCGGGTGGGGTCCGGGCCGGTGCGTTGCGGGGCGGCCTCGACCCGGGTGGGGTCCGGGCCGTTCTGTTCGAGAGTCGCCTCGGCCGCAGTCGGGTCCGGTCCGGCCGGGTCCGGTCCGGCCGGGTCCGGTCCGGCCGGGTCCGGTCCGGTCGGGTCCGGGGCGGTCGGCTGCGGCGCGGTCGGCTGCGGTGCGGTGTCGGCCGCCAGGGCCGGGGTGGCCGGCTCGGGCCACGCCGCAGGGTCGACCCGGGTGGGCTCCGGCGGAGCCGACGCCTCGGCCGCCGGTCGGAATTCGCGGACCGGGGTGGTCGCGTCGGGAGCGTCGCTACCCGGGGTGCCGGCGGAGCCGACCGGGTCGGGGGCGTCATCCGCCGGGGTGGCGGGCGTGCCCTCCGGGTCCGCGGCCGGCACGTCCGCGGCGGCGGGCGGCGCGGAGGTGCCGCGTGAGCCCGGGGCGGCGGGCGGTGATTCGGGGGAGGGGGTCGACTCGCCGGCGACGGCTGGACCCTGGTCCCGGTCGTTGGCCGGGGTGCCCCCGTCGGCCGGTCGGTCTGCTCCCGGCTGCGGGTGCGGCATCGCGGCAATCTCCTCTCACGCCGGTCCGAGATTAGTACCGGGGTGCCACCGACGACGATCCGCCCACGTCCCGGGTGGCGCGTGGACGGGCACCAGCAGCCGCTTCCCCACCGGCCGGGTCCTCCTGCGCCCAGGCCGGCATCGCCGTCCCGTCGCCGGCGGCACCGCCGCCGGGGCGCTCCTACTGGCCGCATCAGAAGGGCCTGATGGACGCCGCCACCACCGTGCAGCACGACGCCGAGGCCGTGCCTCTCGTTGTCGGGCAGGCCTGACCCCGGCGCGGGCACCGGGCCCGCTCCTTCCGCCGGCACTCCTCGGCAGTGCCGCCGGATCACCGTAGCGGCGGCGCAACTCCCGCCCGGTGGCGTGTTCATCGGGTAGGTGGCCACCATCCCGCAGTTGCACCGCCGCGCTGATCAGCGCTGGCCCGACCGGTCCTCCCCGGGGCGGGGCCGGGCGCGTGGCGGATGCGACGCGGCGGCCGGTGGGCGGACGCGTACCCTTGGGCATCATGAGCGTCCCGTCCACCACCCCGCGCCCCGCCGCGGCCAACTCCGTCTGGCCCCGGCTGGAGCCGCTGCTGCCCCAGGTGACCAAGCCCATCCAGTACGTCGGTGGCGAGCTGGGCGCGGTGGTCAAGGACTGGGACACGGCGACCGTCCGCTGGGCGTTGATGTATCCGGACGCCTACGAGGTCGGGCTGCCCAACCAGGGCGTGCAGATCCTGTACGAGGTCCTCAACGAGCTGCCTGACGTGCTCGCCGAGCGGACGTACGCGGTCTGGCCCGACCTGGAGAGCCTCATGCGCACGCACGGCGTGCCGCAGTTCACCGTCGACGCCCACCGCGCGGTGCGCGACTTCGACGTGTTCGGCATCTCGTTCTCCACCGAGCTGGGCTACACCAACCTGCTCACCGCGATCGACCTGGCCGGCATCCCGATGCTCGCGGCGGATCGCACCGACGCCGACCCGGTGATCGTGGCCGGCGGGCACGCCGCGTTCAACCCGGAGCCGATCGCCGACTTCGTCGACGCCGCCGTGCTCGGCGACGGCGAGGAAGCTGTCCTGGAGATCACCACGATCGTCCGGGAGTGGAAGTCCGAGGGCTCCCCGGGCGGCCGGGACGAGCTGTTGCTGCGGCTGGCCCGCACCGAGAGCGTCTACGTCCCGCGCTTCTACGACGTGGACTACCTGCCCGACGGGCGGATCCAGCGGGTCGTGCCGAACCGGGCGGACGTGCCGTTCCGGGTGCACAAGCGCACGACGATGGACCTGGACGCCTGGCCGTACCCGAAGAAGCCCCTGGTCCCGCTCGCCGAGACCGTGCACGAGCGGTACGCGGTGGAGATCTTCCGGGGCTGCACGCGGGGCTGCCGGTTCTGCCAGGCCGGCATGATCACCCGGCCCGTCCGGGAGCGGTCGATCACCACTGTGGGACAGATGGTGCAGCAGGGGCTGGAGTTCTCCGGCTTCCACGAGGTGGGCCTGCTGTCGCTGTCGTCCGCCGACCACTCCGAGATCGGCGACATGTGCTCCGGCCTGGCCGAGCAGTACGCGGGCACCAACGTGTCGCTGTCGCTGCCGTCGACCCGGGTGGACGCGTTCAACATCGACCTGGCCCAGGAGTTGTCCCGCAACGGCCGGCGCACCGGTCTGACCTTCGCCCCCGAGGGCGGGTCTGAGCGGATCCGCAAGGTGATCAACAAGATGGTGTCGGAGGAGGACCTGATCCGCACCGTCGTCACCGCATACACCAACGGCTGGCGGCAGGTGAAGCTGTACTTCATGTGCGGCCTGCCCACCGAGACCGACGACGACGTGCTCCAGATCGCCCGGATGGCCCACGAGGTCATCAAGGCGGGCCGGGCCGCCACCGGCTCGAAGGACATCCGCTGCACGGTCTCCATCGGCGGGTTCGTGCCGAAGCCGCACACCCCGTTCCAGTGGGCGAAGATGGAGCGGCCGGAGGTCATCGACGGCCGGCTGAGGCTGCTCAAGCAGGAGATCAACTCGAACCGGTCGCTCGGTCGCGCGATCGGCTTCCGCTACCACGACGGCGAGCCGTCGCTGATCGAGGGCCTGCTCAGTCGCGGCGACCGCCGGGTCGGCGCGGTGATCCGTCGGGTCTGGGAGAACGGCGGCCGGTTCGACGGCTGGAGCGAGCACTTCTCGTACCAGCGCTGGGTGGACGCCGCCGCCGCGACGCTGCCGGCCTTCGGCGTGGACCTGGACTGGTACACCACCCGGGAGCGCGACGAGCTGGAGGTCCTGCCCTGGGACCACCTGGACTCGGGCCTGGACAAGGACTGGCTCTGGAAGGACTGGCAGGACTCGACGTCCGAGTACGAGCAGGACGACTGCCGGTGGACCCCGTGCTTCGACTGTGGGGTCTGCCCGTCCATGGACACCGAGATCCAGATCGGCCCGACGGGCCAGAAGCTGCTTCCGCTCACCCCGCTCAACGGCGCCGGCCTGAAGGTGCCCACCCACACCCACCCCTGACCCACGGCCGGCCACCACCGCCCGCTGCGTTGATCAGGTAGGTGTCGTCACGGTCACGGCATGTCGGCGACGGCACCTGCACGACCAACCGGTTCTGAGTCCGAGGAGCACGACGATCAGCAGGAAACCACAGCCGGAGGGCGGGCAGGCCCCGATCGTCCAGCGTGTCCGGATCCGGTACGCCAAGCGTGGACCGCTGCGGTTCACCTCGCACCGCGACTTCGCCCGTGCCTTCGAGCGGGCGTTGCGTCGGGCGGGTGTGCCGATCGCCTTCTCGCAGGGCTTCACCCCGCATCCCAAGATCTCCTACGCCAGCGCCGCCCCGACCGGGGTGGCCAGTGAGGCGGAGTACCTCGAGATCGGGCTCCGCGAGCCGGTCGACCCGGAGCAGTTGCGGGCCGCCCTGGACGCCGCCCTCTCGCCCGGCCTCGACATCCTGGAAGCTGTCGTCGCCTCCGGCGGTGGTCTTGCCGACCGGATCGAGGCGTCGCACTGGCGGATCGAGTTGCCGGAGGTCGAGCCGGCCGTGCTGGATCGCGCGGTGGCCGCCTTCACCGCCGCCGAGGATGTCCAGGTCGAGCGGATGACCAAGCAGGGCCGCCGCACCTTCGATGCTCGCGCGGCAGTCATCAGCATCGATGTGATTGCGTCTCCGCAGACGCCTTCCGGGGCCACGGCCGTACCGTGTGCGATACTCGAACTGGTCGTCCGGCAGGTCACCCCGTCCGTACGACCCGATGACGTCCTTTCCGGCCTCCGCGCGGTGGCCGACCTGGAGCCGCCGGTCGCCCCGAGGGTGATCCGGCTGGCGCAGGGCACGTTGACCGCGCAGGGCGCGATCGCGGATCCGTTGGACGCGGACCGCATCGGGGCAGCCATCGTATGAGCGTTGACCGTCGGTCAACGCTCTGGCAGGCAGACTTCGGCGGTCGCGCACCTCGCGCGCCCGGCGGAAACACTTTTGCGGCAACCCTGCGTGGCAGCGCTCAACCGCGCCCGGGGCAGCCAGAACTGGAGAACCTCCATGCTCGAGAACGAGCCCGAGGGCGGCGAACGGACCGGTTCACAGCCGGCCGGCGAGACCGCTGACCGCACCACCGACGCCGGCACAGCCGAGGGCGCCGCCCCGGTCGGCGGGTCCACCGCCGCCCAGCAGGCGCCCGGTGGGGAACCGGCCGCCGAGGCGCCGCCCGCCCCGCCCCGCAAGCGGGCCACCCGGCGGCGGGCTGCCCCGCTGAACCAGCCGGAGCAGACCGACGCGCCGACGGAGGCGTCCACCTCCGCCGGCTCGACCAGCAGCGAGTCCCCCCAGGCCGAGGTCTTCGCCCCGATCGCCGGTGAGCTGGATGAGGCCCCGAAGACGCCGCGCCGCCGCCGCAAGGCGACCACCGCGAAGGCGGCGGAGGAGCCGATCGTCGCGGCCGGCGTGGAGGAGGCGTCCGCCGAGGTCGTACCCCCGGTGAAGGTGACCCGGACCCGCCGCCGCAAGGCCACCGCGCCCGCGGTGGAGGCCCCGGCCGAGGCCGGCGCCGAACCGACCGTCACCCAGGCGGAGGCGTCGTCCGCGCCCGCCGCCACCCAGACCACGTCCGGGCCCGCCGCCGCCCAGCCGGTCGACAGCGCGGCGGCCGAGGACGAGGAGACCGACCAGGCCGCGGAGGCCACCCGGGCCGCCGAGGCGCAGGCCGCCGCCGGCACCCGGCCCAGCGGCGCGGAGAACCGCGCCGGGGAGGTCCCGCCCGGCGCGGCCGTGCCCGCCGTGCCGCCGGTCGGGCCCGTCGAGGCGACCGAGCCCGTCGAGCCGAAGACCCGGCGGCGGCGGGCTGCGCTCTCCGCGCCCACCGTGCTCTTCATGGCACCCCAGCCGGAGGAGGCGCCGGTCGCCCGGGTCGTGGTGCCCGTCGTGATCGAGGAGGAGCCGGCCGAGGAACAGCCCGAGCCGACCCGGCGACGTCGCCGCGGTCGCCGCGAGGCCGAGCTCGTCGAGGCGGTGGAGCCCGTCGAGGAGCCCGTCATCGAGGAGGCCGAGGAGGCCGCCGAGGACGACGAGGATGAGGACGAGGACGAGGACGAGACCGCGGCGGCCCGCCGGCGGCGTCGGCGTGGCCGCCGGGGCCGGGGGCGCGGCAAGGGCGGCGCGGACGACGACGCCGACGAGGACGCCGAGGAGACCGCCCAGGCCGAGGAGGAGACCGCCGAGGCCGAGGGTGACGAGGACGAGGGCGAGGAGAGCGGGGACGGGCTGACCCGCCGCCGCCGTCGTCGTCGTCGGCGGGGCGCCGGGGACAGTGACGGCGGTGCCGACGACGGCGTGCCCACCGTCGTGAAGATCCGCGAGCCGCGCAAGGCCGTCGACGAGGTGCAGGGCGTCTCCGGGTCGACCCGACTGGAGGCGAAGCGGCAGCGCCGTCGCGACGGCCGGGAGCAGCGGCGGACCCGTCCGCCGATCCTCAGTGAGTCGGAGTTCCTGGCCCGCCGGGAGGCAGTTGACCGGGTGATGGCGGTACGCCAGCGCGGCGACCGCACCCAGATCGCCGTCCTGGAGGACGGTGTGCTGGTCGAGCACTACGTCACCCGCAACTCCTCCGGCACCATGGCCGGCAACGTCTACCTCGGCAAGGTGCAGAACGTCCTGCCGAGCATGGAGGCGGCCTTCGTCGACGTGGGTCGGGGTCGCAATGCCGTGCTGTACGCCGGCGAGGTGAACTGGGACACCACGGGTCTGGAGGGCCGGGCCCGCTCGATCGAGCACGCCCTCAAGTCCGGCGACTCGGTGCTGGTGCAGGTCACCAAGGACCCGATCGGGCACAAGGGCGCCCGGCTGACCAGCCACATCGCCCTGTCCGGCCGGCACCTGGTGTACGTGCCGAACGGCAACGCCTCCGGCATCAGCCGCAAGCTGTCCGACACCGAGCGCAAGCGGCTGCGTGACGCGCTCAAGAAGCTGGTCCCCGACGGGGCGGGCGTGATCGTCCGGACCGCCGCCGAGGGGGCGAGCGAGGACGACCTGGCCCGCGACGTCGAGCGGCTCCAGGCCCAGTGGGAGGACATCCAGGCCAAGGTGGCCTCCGGCGGCGCCCCGGTGCTGCTCTACGGGGAGCCGGACCTGGTCATCCGGGTCGTGCGGGACCTGTTCAACGAGGACTTCCGCGAACTGGTGATCGAGGGCGACGAGTCGTACGGGATGGTCGAGTCGTACCTCTCGCACGTCTCGCCGGACCTGGTCGACCGGGTGCGCCGGTACGTCGGCACCGGCGACGTGTTCGCCGAGTACCGGATCGACGAGCAGATCCTCAAGGGTCTCGACCGGAAGGTCTTCCTGCCCTCCGGCGGTCATCTGGTGATCGACCGGACCGAGGCGATGACCGTGGTCGACGTCAACACCGGCAAGTACACCGGTGCGGGCGGCAACCTGGAGGAGACGGTCACCCGCAACAACCTGGAGGCGGCGGAGGAGATCGTCCGCCAGCTCCGGCTGCGTGACATCGGCGGCATCGTGGTGATCGACTTCATCGACATGGTGTTGGAGTCGAACCGTGAGCTGGTGCTGCGCCGGCTCACCGAGTGCCTGGGCCGGGACCGCACCAAGCACCAGGTCACCGAGATCACCTCGCTGGGCCTGGTGCAGATGACCCGCAAGCGGATCGGCGCGGGGCTGCTGGAGGCGTTCAGCGAGACCTGCGACTGCTGCAAGGGCCGTGGCGTGGTCATCCACACCGAGCCGGTGCCGGAGAAGCCGCGCGCTGCGGGCGCGGGGGAGAAGGTCAAGGCGGTCGCCTCGGCCGTCACCACCCCCGCCCCGGCCGAGCAGGTCGGCGGGGCGTCGCCGCGGCGGCGGGCCCGCAAGAGCGCCGCGCCGGAGCGCGCGGTGGTCGAGGTGGCCGAGGCACCCGAGGCACCGGGCGGGAGCGCGGTCGTCGAGTACCAGGACACCATGGGCTACGACCTGTCCCGGTACGAGGCGGACACGGCTGCCGCACCGGCCGTGACGGACAGCCAGCAGGGCGAGTCACCCCGGCTTGCCGGGGCCGACGACCCGGACGCCCTGGGCGACGAGGCCGACGGCGACACCGAGGGCGGCACCGGCCGGCGCCGGTCCCGCCGGGGCGGTACCCGGCGGCGCACCCGCCCGTGACCGGCTGACCTTCCGCGCTTCCCGCAGGGCCCCTTCCCCGGCAACAGCACCGGTGGGCGGGGCCCTGTCGGTCATCCCGGCCCCGGTTAGGATCGGCCACCCCGGTCAGGAGAAGAAGAATGCGTCGTCTGCTCGCCCTTGCCGCCGCCATGGCGGTCCTGTCCGCCGGGGCGGCCTGCTCCGCCGAGCGCTCCGGTTCCGAGCCCGGACCGAGCGGTTCGCCGCCTGCGGCGGCCGGGGCCACCCCGGGGGCGGGGGGAGCCGGCCCTGGCGCGGCCGGCGGGTCGCTCGGGCCGCCGGCCGGTGGGAACGGCCCGGAGGTCTGCGCCGCAGCCCAGAAGGCCAGCGGTGCGGCGGTCCGCACGTACGTGGCGGAGCTGGGCCGGATGATCGGCGCGGTCGGGGCCAACGACAGTGCGACGGCGGAGGTCGCCCGCAAGCGGGCCGAGGCCGCGTTGGCCGGCTGGCGTACCGAACTGCGACAGCAGTCCGCCCGGGCCACCGACCCACAGCTCAAGACGCTGCTGGCTGACCTGGCCAGCGAGGTGGGCACCCTGGGCACCGACGTGGACGCGATCGACGAGGAGGAGCTGGACGAGCTCCAGCAGCGCCTCGACCAGCTCTGCGCCCGCTGACGGGGCGAGGCCCCTGCCGCACCCGGAAAGTGGCCGCGGAGCCCGTCTCGGCCCCGGCGGCCACGCCGGGGTGCGGGGAGCCCGGTTTGGGCGTCAGCCCACCGATGGCGTAGGCTATCTTGCGGCGCACTTTGGTGTGCCGTGTTCCCGCGTGCCCACGCCGCCGTGCCTCTGCTACCCGGTGAGCCGCCGAGGGAACGACCGCCAGCAGCCTCAACGACAGGGAGTCCGCCTCCGATGTACGCGATCGTCAAGACCGGCGGCAAGCAGTACAAGGTCGCCGAGGGCGACGTGATCGAGGTCGAGAAGCTCGCCGGTGCCCCCGGTGACGCGGTGAAGCTCACCGCGGTGCTCCTCGTCGACGGTGACGACCTGGTGACCGACGCGACGAAGCTTGCCGAGGTCGCAGTGTCCGGCGAGATCGCCGCACACACCAAGGGCCCGAAGATCAAGATCCACAAGTTCAAGAACAAGACCGGCTACCACAAGCGCCAGGGTCACCGCCAGCCGCTGACCCAGGTCAAGGTGACCGGCATCTCCAGCGGGAAGTAGGTCGTCCTCAAATGGCTCACAAAAAGGGTGCGTCCAGCTCGCGTAACGGCCGTGATTCTGCGGCCCAGCGGCTCGGCGTGAAGCGCTTCGGTGGTCAGGTCGTCAGCGCGGGTGAGATCCTCATCCGGCAGCGTGGCACCAAGTTCCACCCCGGTGACCTGGTCGGCCGTGGCGGCGACGACACGCTCTTCGCGCTGGCCGCCGGCTCGGTCCTGTTCGGTACCAAGCGCGGTCGCAAGACCGTCAGCATCGTACCGGCGTAGCAGTAGTTCGAAGGCGTTGCGGGCCGCGGACCGGTAGGTCCCGGCCCGCTTCGCCTTTTCTCGTACGCGCGGGGCGCATCCCGCTGGAAGGATTGACGACGTGACGATGTTCGTGGACCGGGTCGTCCTGCACCTGCAGGCCGGTGACGGCGGGCACGGCTGTGTCTCGATCCACCGGGAGAAATTCAAGCCCTTCGGCGGCCCGGACGGCGGCAACGGCGGGCACGGCGGCAGCGTGACCATGGTCGTCGACCCGCAGGTGCACACCCTGCTCGACTTCCACTACCATCCGCACGTCAAGGCCGAGAACGGCAAGGGCGGCGCGGGCTCGAACCGGGACGGCGCGAACGGGCGCCAACTGGTGCTCAAGGTGCCCAACGGCACCGTCGTGCAGACCCCGGACGGCGAGGTGCTGGCCGACCTGGTCGGCGCCGGCGCCACGTTCGAGGTGGCCCGGGGCGGCCGGGGCGGCCGGGGCAACGCCTCCTTGGCCAACTCCCGGCGCAAGGCCCCCGGCTTCGCCGAGTTGGGTGAGCCCGGCGACCAGCTCGACGTGGTCCTGGAGCTCAAGAGCGTGGCCGACGTCGGCCTGGTCGGCTTCCCGTCGGCCGGCAAGTCGTCGCTGATCTCGGTCATCTCGGCGGCCAAGCCGAAGATCGCCGACTACCCGTTCACCACGCTGGTGCCCAACCTGGGCGTGGTCCAGGCCGACAACCACATCTTCACGGTCGCCGACGTGCCCGGCCTGATCCCGGGTGCGGCCACCGGCAAGGGCCTCGGGCTGAAGTTCCTCCGGCACATCGAGCGCTGCGCGGTGCTGGTGCACGTGATCGACACCACCACCCTGGAGCCCGACCGGGACCCGCTGGCCGACATCGACGCCCTCGAGGCCGAGCTCGCCGAGTACGGCGGGCTCGTGGACCGGCCCCGCCTCGTCGCCCTGAACAAGGTCGACGTGCCGGACGGTCGGGACCTCGCCGAGATCGTCCGCCCCGACCTGGAGGCCCGCGGCCTGCGGGTCTTCGAGGTGTCCGCGGCCACCCGCGAGGGCCTCAAGGAGCTGATGTTCGCCATGGCGGAGTTGGTCGAGCAGGGCCGCATCGCCGCCACGCCGACCGAGGAGACCCGGATCATCATCCGCCCGAAGGCGGTCGACGACACCGGCTTCACCGTCGAGGCGGAGCCGGACGGGTCGTTCACCGTCCGGGGCGTGCGTCCGGAGCGCTGGGTGCGGCAGACGACCTTCGACAACGACGAGGCGGTGGGCTACCTGGCCGACCGCCTGGCCCGCCTCGGCGTCGAGGACAAGCTGGCCAAGGCCGGGGCGAACCCCGGCGACCTGGTGCGGATCGGCGAGCGCGAGTTCGACTGGCAGCCCACCCTCCACGCGGGCGTCGACTTCGTCCCGGGCAACCGGGGCACCGACGTGCGGTTGGAGGAGAAGTCGTCCCGGGCCTCGGCCGCCGAGCGGCTCGCCGCGCGCAAGTCCCGCCGGGTGCGTTCGGACGACGAACCGGGTGCCGACGGGACGGACGACGAGTCGGACGCCGACCTCGACGAATAGCTCCGGCGGCCCGGCGGGCGGCCCTACGACGAACCGCTCGCCGGGCTCCGCCGCCGGGTCGCCCGCCGGAAACCTGGGGGAAACCCGGGCGGCCTACGTTCTCGGGATGCTGATCGAATCGCGGCCCACCACCGACCCGGAGATCGCCACCCTGGTCGCGGCGCAGCAGCGGGAGCTGCGGGAGGCCGACGGCGGCCTGGACGGGCAGGCGACCGTCACCCACGACGACATCCGCTACCTCGCGTTCGTGGCCACCGGCCGGGCCGTCGCCTGCGGCGGCATCCAGGAGCTCGACCCGCGCACCGGCGAGCTGAAGCGGATGTACGTCCGGCCCGCGTACCGGGGGCGGGGGATCGCCCGGCAACTGTTGGCCGCACTGGAAGAGTTGGCCTTCCAACAGGGGTACGCCGAGATCCGGCTGGAGACCGGCAGTTACCTGCCGGCGGCCATCGGCCTCTACGCCTCCTGCGGATACGCCCCGATCCCGGTGTTCGGCGAGTACGTCGCCAACCCGTACAGCCGCTGCTTCGCCAAGCGCCTCCCGGTCGCGGCCTGACACCGCCACCCCTCAGGGGCGGTCGATCGGGTCGTCGAGCCGGCCGCCCGTGCCGGCCCGCTCGGACAGCAGCAGACCCAGGGCGAGCATGCCGAAGCCGAGCGCCAGGTGCAGCCAGTTGTCCGCGCCGTTGAGCGGGATGAAGTTGACCGCGCTGTGCTCGGCGGAGAACTCGATGGCGAACCCGTAGAGCCAGAGCCCGAGGTAGAGCGCGCCGCCGCCGGCCAGGAAGATCCGCGCGCCGCCGACGCTGCGGGCGAGGGCCAGCCCCGCCAGGCCGAAGAGCAGGTGCAGGGCGTTGTGCAGGACCGACACCTGGAACAGGCCGAACAGCTTCGCGCCGGAGGTGTGCCCGGCGAAGGTCAGCTCGTGGTAGCCGGTGGTGACGCCGGGGACGAAGCCGAGGACGCCGAGCAGGAGGAACAGCGCGGCCACCGCGGCGGCGGCCTGTCGCACCCGGGGCTTGGGAGTTCCGTGCGCCATCGCTGTCACCTCCGTGGATCAGCAGCTCCCGACGATCCTCCATTCTGTGTGTGCGCTCACAGATTCCGCAGTGAAATCAGGAATCAGGTATGGCGGGCTGGACCGAGGGTAGGTCAAAAGACGCCGGCGGTATGAAGGCCAGCGAATCCCAATGAAGTGATACCGCGACGACTTTTCGAGCGGAAGGGGCATCATGACCTACGATCTGTCACCCACGACCTCCACGTACGGGACGGAGCCGAGCAACGGCGTCCGGGAGCAGGCCCGCCAGGTGGGCTCCGAGGCCGCGCACGCCGGCGACGCGGTCGCCCAGACCGCCAAGGAGCAGGGCCGGGAGGTGGTCGGCGAGACGAAGCGCCAGGCCCGCAACCTCTACGGCGAGGCACGCGACCAGCTCGCCGGCCAGACCGGTGAGCAGCAGCGCCGGGCCGCCGGTGGGCTGCGCTCGCTGGCCGACGAGATGCGCTCGATGGCGCAGCAGGGCGGCCAGGCCGGCCCGGTGACCGAGCTGGCCCACCAGGCCGCCGACCGGGTCAACGGCGTGGCCGGCTGGCTGGAGGAGCGGCAGCCCGGCGACATCGTCAACGAGGTCAAGGGCTACGCCCGCCGCAACCCGGGCACCTTCCTGGTCGGCGCCGCCGTGCTCGGCGTGCTCGCCGGCCGGCTGACCCGGAACCTGTCCGCCGCGTCCGGCGGCACCGGCGACGCCCGCGGGGCGTACGGCCCGACCGACGGCTACGACCCGGAGCGGACCGCCGTCATCCCGACCCCGCCGGCCCCCCGCGCCGTGCCGGACCAGATCCCGCCGGGCGGCTACCTCGACCCGACCCCGGGCACCTACGCCGGGTCCGGCGCCGGCTACTCCGGCCAGGGCGCGGCCTACCCCGACCCGGGCACGACCACCGGGTACGCCGACCCGGCCGGGGGCACCGGCCAGCCGCTGCCCCCGGTGACCCAGACCGACCCGCTGCCGGGCGTGCCGTCCAGCGGCACCATCCGTCCGTGACCGTGCGAGCCATCCGAAGGGAGGCGACGGGATGACCGTGCCGACGCAGGACCCCGGAGTGGACTCCGGGTACCGCCCCGCAGGTGCGCCGCACACCGCGGACGAGGTCAGGGGCAGCTCCATCGGCGAGCTGATGCGCCAGGTGACCAGCGACCTCTCCACGCTCATGCGCCAGGAGGTCGAGCTGGCCAAGGCTGAGATCCGCCAGGAGGGCAAGAAGGCTGGCAAGGCCGCCGGCCTGTTCGGCGGCGCCGGCTTCGGCGGCTACATGGTGGCGCTGTTCCTGTCGATCGCCCTCTGGGCCGGGCTGTCCAACGTCATGGACGCCGGCTGGGCGGCGTTGATCGTCGCCGTGATCTGGGGCGCGATCGCCGCCGTCCTCTACTCCATGGCCAAGAAGAACGCCCAGCGTGTACGCGGCTTCAAGCAGACCAGCGACAGCGTGCAGCGGATTCCCGACGCGCTCAAGCCCCACCCGGAGGGAGTCACCCGATGAGCACCGATCCCGACCAGATCCGCCGGGAGATCGAGGCCACCCGCAACAGCCTCAGCACCGATGTGGACGCCCTGGCGTACAAGGTCAGCCCGGGCCGCATCGTCGACGACCGTAAGCAGCGGGCGCGCAACGCGCTGCAGAATGTGAGGGACAAGGTCATGGGCACCGCTTCCGACTACGGCCACAGCTCCAGCCACGCCGCGCACTCGGTGGCCGACCGGGCCTCGTCGGCGGCGTCCACCGTCTCCGACAAGGCGCACTCGGCGGCCTCGACCGTCGGCGACGCCGCGCAGCGGGCACCGCAGGTGCTGCGGGAGAAGTCGGAGGGCAACCCGCTGGCCGCCGGACTGATCGCCTTCGGCGTCGGCATGCTGGTCTCCTCGCTGATCCCGGCGACCCGCCGCGAGCAGCAGGTGGCGACCCAGGTCAAGGACCGGGCCAGCGAGCACGCCGGTGTGGTGAAGGAGAAGCTCGGCGAGGTCGCCAACGAGCTGAAGGAGGAGCTGCGCGAGCCGGCCCGGCAGGCCACCGAGTCCGTGCGGTCCACCGCCCAGGACGCCGTGCACGCGGTCAAGGACGACACCAAGTCGGCCGCGCACGACGTGCGGGACCAGGCCCAGCAGTCCCGCGAACAGGCCCGGTACTGATCAGGGCACCGTACTGCGCAGCTCGCGGTCACGCCCGGCGCAGGCCGGGCAGTGGCCGCGAGCTGCGTCGGTCGGGGGCCCGCTACGCCTCGGGTGTCGACCGGACGTTCCGCCTCGCCCGCAGGGCGCCGGGGGAGTTGGCGGCGCGGGCGATGCGGACACCGGCGTAGGGCACGCCGCCCAGCGCCCGGTGGGCGACGGCGAGCCACGAGCAGACGCCGCGCTCGAGCAGCCACAGCGGGGCGGCCAGCGCTGCCGTGCGGGGGAAGACCCGTGCCCCGCCGGCCCGGCGGCGGCCCATTTCCGCGAGCGCCACCACGGCCGCCACCGCGCCGAGCACCAGGCCGGGGCGGCGGGCCGCCAACGCGGTCAGCACGGCGGGCAGCACCGCCAGCGAAGTCGCCAACCGCGCCGGCTGGGCCAGGTCGTCGTACGCCTGGCGGACCCGCTGCCCGCAGAAGTGCGCGCCGTCCGGTGGGAGCCGGCGGACGTACAGCCCGGGCGGGGTCGCCTCGGTACCCCCGTACGCCCGCACGGTGCGGACCAGCTCCAGGTTCTCGAAGAGCACGTCCGGGTCGTACCCGCCCATGGCGACGAAGGTGCTCCGGCGCACGGCCAGGGTGCCCGGCCAGTCCGCGCCGAGGGCGCGGTTGAGCAGGGTCCGGCCGGTGTCCCACCAGGCATGCCAGGGCACCGGGTCGAAGTGGTTCTGCGGGCGGACCAGGTCGACGCCGCCGAGCAGCCGGTGCGCGGCGCGCAGCCCCGCCTCGTCGTACCGGACGTCGTCGTCGGCGATCACCACGTGCTCGTGTCGGGCCGCCGCCACCCCGGTCAGCACCCCGACGACCTTGCCGTTGCCGCCGCGCACCGCCGGATCGGGGGCGAGGTGGCGCACCACGCCCCGCCACGCGGCGGCGTGCCGGGCGAAGACCTCGGGGGCGGAGCCGTCGACCACGGTCACGTCGACGAGGCGGCCCAGTTCGCGCAGGTAGCCGGTCAGCTCGGCCAGCCCGGCGTCGCCGGACCAGCGCAGCGGCAGGACGTACTCGACGGGGAGCCGGCGGCGGACCGGGGCGGCGTCCGCGAGCGTCCCCGGCCGGCTCGCCACGTCCGCCACGTCCGCCCCGTCGGGGACGGCGGTGGCCGGCCGGCCGGCCGCATTGACGTCGAAGGGCACCGGTGCCTCCCGTGGTGTCGATCGGCCGGGCCGCAGCGGATGCCCGCATTTCGGCTGGTCAAACGCTCGCCCGGGGTCGGCGGGCGGATCCGCGCCCGGCTGGCCCCTCCCCGGGCGGCGGAAACCTGGTTCGCTGGGTCGCACGGGCCGACCGCGGCCCGGCCGGTCGGCGAGGACGGGGAGGACCGCATGCGGGAGAACGGGTCGCGGCGCTGGCGGGAGCGTCGGGCGGTCAGGGGGCTGGGCGCAGGCCCGGCGGGTGGCGGGATCGGTGGACCCGATCGCCCGCTGCTCGCCCCGCCCCGGCGGCAGGCGCCGCCGTGCTACTTCACGGTGCACCTCGGGTTCGCGGCCGACGGCGCCGACCTGGCCCGCGAGCTGGCCGTCACGTACGCCGAAGGGCTGAGCCTGCTCCGCCCCGAGCTGGCCCTCGGGGCCGCCGCGTTGTCCCCGGCCGACGCCTGGCACCGGGCCGAGCGGCTGTTCTGCGGTGCGGTCGGCCCGGACGGCGAGCGGTGTGTCGACGTGGCCGGCCATCCCGGCTTCCACCATGGGCCGGGTCCGGGCGGCCTTGGCTGGGGAGACGGCGACTGAGCGGGCGGGCCCCGGGTCGGCGGCGGTGCGGCATCCCCGATCGGGTGTGCCATCCCGCCGCCGACGAGGGGCCGACGTCGCGTCGACCGGCTCAGTCCAGGTCGAACTCGCCGTCCTGGGCACCGGCGACGAAGGCGTCCCACTCGGCCTGGGTGAAGACGAGCACCGGGCCCTCCGGCTCGGCGGAGTTGCGCATGCCGATCAGGTCGTCGACGAAGGCCACCTCGACCGCGCTGTCCGAGGTGTCGCCCTCGGCCCGTTGCCAGATCGCCCGGGACAGGTCGAAGTCGCCCTTGGGGTGCTGACCCATTGTTGGTTCCTCCATCGCAGAACGTGATGGGAAACGAGTGTGGTTTCCCATCGGGCAGGATAAGCGGATGCCGAGCCTGAGCCATGTAGAGGCGACCGCGCGTGGCGCGTTGATTACCGTCGAGTCCTACCAGGTGGACCTCGACCTGACCGGTGGCGGCGGGCAGTTCCGCTCGCACACCACGATCCGCTTCCGGGCGACCCCCGGGGCGGAGACGTTCGTCGAGGTCAACCCCGCGAGGCTGCTGGCCGTGCGCCTGAACGACCGGGACCTCGACCCCGGGGTCCTCACGGGCAACCGGCTTCCGCTGGCCGGGCTGGCCGAGGCCAACACGCTCGTCGTCGAGGCCGAGATGGCGTACTCGAACACCGGCGAGGGGCTGCATCGGTTCGTCGACCCCGCCGACGGCGGGACGTACCTGTACGCCATGTCCTTCCTGGACAACGCCCAGCGCGTCTTCGCCGCCTTCGACCAGCCCGACCTGAAGGCCCCGGTCACCCTCGCCGTCACCGCCCCTACGGAGTGGACGGTCGCGGCCAACGCCGAACCGGTCGCCACCCCCCGGCCGGGGCGTTGGGAGTTCGCCCCGACGGCCCCGCTGGCACCGTACCTGGTCACGCTGATCGCCGGGCCGTGGCACGTGCGCCGGGCCGAGCACGACGGCGTCGCGCTGGGCATCTGGTGCCGGCGGTCGCTGGCGGAGCACCTGGACGCCGACGCCGAGGAGATCCTCACCATCACCCGGCAGTGCCTGGACCGGTTCCACGAGCTGTTCGCCGAGCGCTACCCGTTCGGCAAGTACGACCAGGCGTTCGTGCCGGAGTTCAACGTCGGCGCGATGGAGAACCCCGGCCTGGTGACCTTCCGCGACGACCTCGTCTTCCGCTCGGCGGTCACCGACAGCCAGCGCGAGCAGCGGGCCACCACGATCGCCCACGAGATGGCGCACATGTGGTTCGGCGACCTGGTCACCATGCGCTGGTGGGACGACCTGTGGCTGAACGAGTCGTTCGCCGAGTACCTGGGCACCCGGGTCACCGCCGAGGCGACCCGGTTCGACCAGGCGTGGACCACCTTCGCGCTGCGCCGCAAGGGCTGGGGGTACGCGGCCGACCAGCGCCCGTCCACCCATCCCGTCGCGCCCGAGGAGGTCGCCGACTCGGCCCTGGCGCTGCTCAACTTCGACGGCATCTCGTACGCCAAGGGCGCCAGCGTGCTGCGTCAGCTCGTGGCGTGGTTGGGCGACGAGGCGTTCCTGGCTGGGCTGAACGCGCACTTCGCGGCGCACCGGTTCGGCAACGCCACCCTCGCCGACCTGCTCGGCGCACTCTCCGCCGCCAGCGGCCGGGACCTGTCCGGCTGGGCCGGGCGCTGGCTGCGCCGGGCCCAGGTGAACACCCTGCGGGCCGAGGTCACCGTCGACGCCGACGGCCGGTACGCGCAGGCGGCGATCGTGCAGACGGCCCCGGCCAGCCACCCCGTGCTGCGCCCGCACCGGATCGGCGTCGCCCGGTACGCCGCCGACGGCACGGTCACCCGGGACGAGGTCGACCTCGACCCGGACGCCGACGGGGGCCGGACGGTCCTCACCGGTCTGGTCGGGCAGCCGGCCGCCCGGCTGCTGCTGCCCAACGCCGGGGACCTCACCTTCGCCAAGATCCGCCTCGACCCCGCCTCGGCGGACGCCGTACCCCTGGTGCTGCCGACCCTGACCGACCCGCTGGCCCGGGCCCTGCTCTGGGGTGAGGCGCTGGACGCCGCCACCGACGGCGAGCGGCCGGTCGCCGGGCTGGTGGGGCTGGTCGACGCCGCGCTGCCCGGCGAGACCGAGCTGAGGGTCGTGGAGGACGTGCTGCTGGCGGTCCGGCCGCTGGTCGACCGCTACCTCGACCCGCTGGCCCGGGAGGCGGCGCTGCTCCGGCTCGCCGGGGCCTGCGAGCGGATGCTCGCCGCCGCAGGCCCGGGCGGGTCGCGGCAGTTGGCCGCCGCGCGGGCCCTGATCGGCGCGACCACCGACATCGACCTGCTGACCGGCTGGCTGGCCGGCCGGGGCGTGCCCGACGGGCTGGCCGTGGACACCGAGCTGCGCTGGTCGGTGCTCGGCCGGCTGGTGGTGCTCGGCGCGGCCGGGGAGGCGGAGATCTCCGCCGAGGCGGCGGCCGACCTGAGCGCCGCCGGCGCTGAGCGGGCCGCCGGCTGCCGGGCCGCGCTGCCCGACCCGGCCGCCAAGGCGGCGGCGTGGGAGGCCGTGGTGCGCAACACCGAGCTGTCCGTCCGGCTGGTCGAGGCCGCCGCGGGGGGCTTCTGGCAGCCCGAGCAGGCCGAGCTGACCGCGCCGTACGTGTCGCGGTACTTCGCCGACATGCCGGCGGCGTGGCCCCGGCGCACCCCCTCGGCCGCCGAGTCCGTCGCGCACCTGGCCTTCCCCCGGTACGCCGTGGCGCAGCCCACCCGGGACCTGGCCGCGGCGTTGCTGGCCCGCGACGATCTTCCCGCCGGCCTGCGGCGGGTGGTCACCGACCTGGACGACGACCTGCGCCGGGCCCTGGTGGCCCGCACGGCCGTGGCCGCTGCCGCTGCCTGACCCGGGCCCTTCCAGCCCGGCCCCGGTCCGCCCGGTTCCGTCCTGTTCCCGCCGTCCCCTTCCGATCCTGCCCGTCGCGATCCGTCCCGGTGTCGCCCGGTTCGTTTCCGCCCGGCCCGTCCCGGTTCGAGGGCCCGGTTCGGGCCGGGCGGGGCCGGCATACGATCTCCGGATGGAGGAAGACACCCGCCGGGTCGGGATCATGGGCGGCACCTTCGACCCGATCCACCACGGTCACCTGGTGGCCGCCAGCGAGGTGGCGGACCGGTTCGGGCTGGACGAGGTCGTCTTCGTGCCGACCGGGCAGCCGTGGCAGAAGGCGGACCAGTCGGTCACCCCGGCCGAGGACCGCTACCTGATGACGGTGATCGCCACCGCCTCCAACCCCCGGTTCCAGGTCAGCCGGGTGGACATCGACCGGGGCGGGCCGACGTACACCGTCGACACGCTTCGCGACCTGCACGCCCAGTACGGCCCGAAGGTGCAGCTCTACTTCATCACCGGGGCGGACGCGCTGGATCGCATCCTGTCCTGGAAGGACCTGGACGAGATCTTCGAACTGGCCCACTTCATCGGGGTCACCCGCCCCGGGTTCGAGCTGTCCGCCAAGCACCTCCCCGCCGACACGGTCAGTCTGGTGCAGGTGCCCGCGATGGCGATCTCCTCGACCGACTGCCGGGACCGGGTGGCCCGGGGGGAGCCGGTGTGGTACCTGGTGCCCGACGGTGTGGTGCAGTACATCGCGAAACGACGGCTCTATCTCGGGTGATCGCGCCGGATACGCGCCTTATTGTCCGGGAAATCGACCAGAACTGACAGGTCGTCGCGTCGCCGGGTGTGAGACGCTTGGAGCGTCGCACGGTTGATCGAAGGAGAACGGTGACAGTTTCCGAACGCGCACACGAGCTGGCGATGGCCGCCGCCCAGGCTGCGGCCGACAAGAAGGCGCAGGACATCGTCATCATCGACGTGGGTGAGCAGCTCGCCATCACCGACGCGTTCCTGCTCGCCGCCGCCCCCAACGAGCGTCAGGTGCTGGCCATCGTCGACGCCATCGAGGAGCGGCTGCTCGAGCTGCCGGAGAAGGCCAAGCCGCTCCGGCGCGAGGGCGAGCGGGGCGGCCGGTGGGTCCTGCTCGACTACGTCGACGTCGTGGTGCACGTCCAGCACACCGAGGAGCGCGAGTTCTACGCCCTCGACCGGCTGTGGAAGGACTGCCCGCAGATCCCGTTCGTCGACCGGGACCTGGTCGAGGCCGAGGCCTCCGCCGGACCCACCGCCGGCGAATGACCCGACTGATCGTCTGGCGGCACGGCAACACCGACTGGAACGCCACCGACCGGGTGCAGGGACAGACCGACGTACCGCTCAACGACCTCGGCCGGGAGCAGGCCGCCGTCGCCGCACAACTGCTCGCGGCGCTGCGTCCCGACGCGATCGTGGCCAGCGACCTGAGCCGCGCCGCGGACACCGCCGCCGCCCTGGCCGCGCTCACCGGGCTGCCGGTGCGCGCCGACGCCCGGCTGCGCGAGCGGCACTTCGGCCAGTGGCAGGGGCTCGCGCGCACCGAGGCGGCCGAGCGGTACCCGGACGAGTACTCCCGTTGGCGGGCCGGCGACCCGGACCCGGGGGCGGACATCGAGAGCCTCGATGACCTCGGCAAACGGATCGGCACCGCCCTGCAGGACGCGGTCGACGTGGCACCCGGCGGCACGATCGTGGTCGCCACCCACGGCGGTGGGGCCCGGCAGGGCTGCGGGTACCTGCTCGGCTGGGACCACACGGTGCTGCGGGCCATCGGCCCGCTGCAGAACTGTCACTGGACCGAGCTGCGGCACAGCGAATCGCGGGGTTGGCAGCTGCTGGCCCACAACGTCGGCCCGGTCACCCTGCCGGCTCCCGCCGAGGCGGTCTGACCACACGGTCCCGGGCGGTCGGGGCCGACATCGGCTACCGTGCCGGCATGCCCGTCGCGGTCGTCACCGACTCCACCGCCTACCTTCCGCCCGAGCTGGCGCAGTCGCACCGGCTCACCGTCGTCCCGCTGACCGTGGTGCTCAACGGTGCGGAAGGGCTGGAGGGCATCGAAACCTTCCCTGAGGACGCCACCCGGGCGTTGGGTGGTCGCCGGGTCTCCGTCAGCACCTCCCGGCCGTCCCCGGAGCAGTTCGTCGGGACGTACCGGGAGCTGCTCGACGCGGGCGCGGACGCGGTGGTGTCGGTGCACCTGTCGGCCGAGCTGTCCGGGACGGTGGAGGCGGCCCGGCTGGCCGCCGCCGAGGTCGGCGACCGGATCGTGGTCGTCGACAGCCGCTCCACCGGCATGGGCCTCGGCTTCCCGGCGCTCGCGGCGGCCGAGGCCGCCGCCGGGGGCGCCGACCTGGCCGGGGTACGCCGGGCGGCGGTCGACGCCATCGACCGCACCAGCATTTTCTTCTACGTCGACACGCTGGAGTTCCTGCGCCGGGGCGGCCGGATCGGCGCCGCCGAGGCGCTGTTCGGCACCGCGCTGTCGGTGAAGCCGATCATGCACATGCCGGACGGGGCGATCGTGCTGATGGACAGGGTGCGCACCGCGAGCCGGGGGGTGGCCCGCCTGGTCGACCTGGCGGTCGGCGCGGCCGGCGACGCCGACGTGGACCTCGCCGTGCACCACCTCGCCGCCCCGCAGCGTGCCGAGCAGCTCCTCGCCGCGCTCACCGAGCGGCTCGGCGACCGGCTGCGCTCGTCGTACGTGACGGAGGCGGGCGCGGTGGTGGCCGCGCACGCGGGCCCCGGGCTGGCCTGCGTGGTCGTGCACCGCCGGTCCGGTGCTGTCGGATGATCCGTTCTGCCAGCCAGGGTCCGCGCGCCTGTCGTCTTGCACCTCGCCCGTCACGGCCCGGTCGCGGCCGACGAGCCGGCGGCCGGCTGACCCGCTAGCCGTAGCACACGACTGGCATGATCAGGCGTTCGTCCACAAGGGGCCTCGTTGTCCACAGGCGAGGGCAGCGGGTACGCCCGCCGGCCTAGCCTCGCGTCGTGTCAGACGACGAGGAGACGGTCGTACGGCGGCGGTTGCGCTGGCTGGCGGCCGGGCCGACCCCCACCGACGACCTGCCGCCGGTCGGGGACGGTTTCCCGGCGGAGCCGGCCGGGAGTGAGGCCCATGTGGCGCCGCCCGAGGGCCGGCGGGCACCGGCGGGTGATCGGTCGGCCGAGTGGCCGACGGTGCTGCCCCCGGAGGACCGGTGGGCCCCGGCCAGCGGCCCGGCGGCCGAGCGGCCGGTGCCATGGCCGGGTCGGGCGGGCCCCGGGCCGCGCCGGCGCCGTGCCCCCGGGCCCGCGCGCTCACCCGGGCACCCGTCACCCGCCGGTGGCCCGGGGCCCGAACCGTCGCCGTCCGTCAACCCGCTCGCCGTGGCTGGTCCGGAGCCCGCGTCGTCGCCGGTCACCGCTCTCTTCGCCGGTCGCCCGGGTTCCTCCAGCGGGCACGGTGACGGTTCCGGGCCCGGCGACGAGCCGACGTCCGAGGAACGGCCGTCCCGGCTTCCGGGTCCCGGCGCGTTCGACCCCGGGCGGCGGGGGGTGCGGGCGCTGGCGGTGGTCGCCGTGCTGGTGGTGCTCGGCGCGGGCTTCTGGGCGTGGCAGTCCCGGCCGCAGGCCGAACCGGTCGGGGCCGCCCCGTCCGTCGCCCCGGGTTCCGGTGGGCCGGAGGAGGCCCAGCCGGGGGCCGGCGGGCCGACGCCGGGCGGTGAGCTGGTGGTGGCGGTCGCCGGCAAGGTGCGTCGGCCGGGGCTCGTCCGGCTGCCGGCGGGCTCCCGGGTAGCCGACGCGGTGCAGGCGGCCGGCGGTGCGCTCCCCGGGGTGGACGTGGCGCTACTGAATCCGGCCCGCAAGGTGACCGACGGAGAGCTGATCCTGGTCGGCGTGCCCGCCCCGGCGGGCCAGCCCGGTGCCGCGCCCGTCGCGCCCGGCGGGGGCCCGGGGGTCGCCGGAGGCCGGATCAACCTGAACACGGCCACCCTGGCGCAACTGGACGCGTTGCCCGGGGTTGGGCCGGTGCTCGCCCAGCGCATCCTGACCCACCGGGACCAGCACGGGGGGTTCCGCTCCGTCGGCGACCTGCGTCAGGTGGAGGGCATCGGCGACGCCCGGTACGAGCAGCTCAAGGAACTGGTGACGGTGTGAGCGGCCCGCCGGGACCGGACGCCGGTCCCACGGCCGACGGGGGGAGCATTCCCGATCTGCGGCTGGCCGGGCTGGCGGTGGCCGCCTGGCTGGCCGCGCTGGCCAGCCTGCACCTGGATCCCCGCGCGGCGGCGCTGCTCGCGACCGGTGCCGCCGGGCTGGCCGCGCTCACCGCAGCCCACCTGCTCGGCGCGCTGGGCCGCCCGGCGGCCCCCGTGCGTCGCTTCGGGTGGATCGCGGTGGCCCTGCTGCTCGGTGTGGTCTGCGGCGCGGCGGCGACCGCCGCCCGGCTCGTCGTCCGGGACGCACCCGCCGTCCGGTCCCTCGTCGACGACCGGGCCACGGTCGACGCCGAGCTGGTCGTCCGGGACGACCCGCGCCCGGTCCGGGGCGTGGCGGGTCGGCCCGCCACCCTGCTGGTGCGGGCCGACCTCGTGGCCCTGACCGGCCCCGACGGGGCGCGGGTCGCCGCCCCGGTGCGGGTGCTGGTGCTCGCCACCGACCCGGGGTGGCGGGGCCTGCTGCCCGGGCAGCGGCTCACGGCCGAGGGGCGGTTGGGCGCGCCGCGCGGCGGTGACCTGACCGCCGCCGTGCTCACGGTGCCCGGTCCGCCGACGCCGCACGGCCCGCCGCCGTGGTCCCAGCGCGCCGCCGGCGTACTGCGCGCCGGCCTGCAACGGGCCTGCGCGCCGCTGCCCGACGAGCAGGGCGGGCTGCTGCCCGGCCTGGTGGTCGGCGACACCAGCCGGCTGCCGTCGGCGGTCGAGGAGGACTTCCGGGACACCGGGATGACCCACTTGAATGCTGTCTCCGGTTCCAACGTCGCGATCGTCGTGGGCGCGGTGCTGCTGCTGGCCCGCTGGTCCCGGGCCGGTCCCCGGGTGGCCGCCGGGCTGTGCGCGCTGGCCCTGGTCGGCTTCGTCATCCTGGTCCGCCCCTCGCCCAGCGTGGTGCGCGCCGCCACCATGGGCGCGATCGGCCTCGCGGCGCTGGCCGTCGGCCGGCCCCGGGCGGCCCTGCCGGCGCTCGCCGCGGCGGTGGCCGGGCTGGTGCTACTCGACCCGGATCTGGCCGGCGACCCCGGGTTCGCGCTGTCCGTGCTGGCCACCGCCGGCCTGCTGTTGCTCGCCCCCGGGTGGCGGGACGGCCTGCGGCGGCGGGGCGTGCCACCGGGGCTCGCCGAGGCGCTGGCCGTGCCGGCCGCGGCGCAGGTGGCCTGCGGCCCGGTGGTGGCCGGGATCTCCGGGACGGTGAGCCTGGTCGCCGTACCGGCGAATCTGCTGGTGGTGCCGGCGATCGCGCCCGCCACGGTGCTCGGGGTGGCGGCAGCGGTGCTATCCCCGGCCTGGCCGGCGGGCGCGGAGTTCGCGGCCTGGTTGGCGAGCTGGCCGGCCTGGTGGCTGGTCACGGTGGCCCGATACGGGGCGCGGCTGCCGGCGGGCGCGGTGCCCTGGCCGGGCGGGATTCCGGGGGCGCTGCTGCTGGCCGGGCTGACCGTGGCGCTGCTGGTCGCCACCCGTCGGCCGCTGGTCCGCCGGCTGGTGGCGGTGGTCGCGGTCGCCGTGATCGCCGGCACCCTGCCGGTCCGGCTGGTGGCCGCCGGCTGGCCGCCGACCGGCTGGGTGGCGGTGGCGTGCGCGGTGGGCCAGGGCGACGCGCTGGTGCTGCCGGCGGGCACCGGCCGGGCGGTGGTGGTCGACGCCGGGCCGGACCCGGCGGCCGTGGACGGCTGCCTGCGCCGGCTGGGCGTACGGGAGGTCCCGCTGCTGCTGTTCAGCCACCTCCACGTCGACCACACCGGCGGGGTGGCCGGGATCTTCCGGGGCCGGCGGGTGACGGCGGTGCGCACGCCGCAGTGGCCCGAGCCCGCCGCCGGGCGGGAGTTGGTGCGCACCGCCGCCGCGACGGGCGGGGCGGGGACGGCGGCGGCCACGGCGGGGTGGACGTACCGGGTCGGCGGGCTGGAACTCGTCGTGCTCGGCCCGCCGTACCCGCTGCGGGGGACCCGGTCCGACCCGAACAACAACTCGCTCGTACTGCGCGCCACGGTGGCCGGGGTGCGGATCCTGCTCGCCGGGGACGCCGAGACCGAGGAGCAGCGGGCGCTACTCGACCGGGCACCGCCCGGCGGCGTACGCGCCGACGTGCTGAAGGTCGCCCACCACGGGTCGGCGTACCAGGAGCCGGCGTTCCTGGACGCGGTCCGGCCGAGGGTCGCGCTGGTGCCGGTGGGCGTCGGCAACTCGTACGGGCACCCGAACGCCGCCGTGCTCGCCCGGCTCGCCAGGGGCGGGGCGCGGGTGCTGCGTACGGACACCGACGGTGACGTGGCGGTGGTGTTGGGGCGGGACGGAATGGCCGTGGTGAGTCGGGGCCTCGCCCCGGGACGACAGCAGCGCTGAGGACCGAAGGTTATTGGCGGCATTGGCGGGAGATAAAAGTAAATGTCTGGATTTGCGCTGAGTGCGAGCTCCGCCTTCTGCGGCCTCGACGAGCAGGCACGATCCCGGGGGCGGCGTGCGAATATGGGCGGCGTGACCGCCGCCGACCTCGCTCCCATTCTGCTCGTCCTCGGCGACGAGGAACTGCTCGCCACGCGCGCGGTGGCCGAGACCGTGGCCAGGGCCCGCAGCGTCGATCCCGACGTCGACGTCCGGGAGTATCAGGCCGGGGCGCTGGCCGTCGGTGAGATCGCCGAGATGCTCAGCCCGTCGCTGTTCGGCGGTCGGCGGGTGCTGGTGCTGCGCTCCGGCCAGGACGCCCGCAAGGACCTGGCTGCGGCGCTGCTGGCGTACGCGAAGAACCCGGACCCGGACGTCCAGCTCGTCGTGCTGCACCTCGGGGGAGCCAAGGGCAAGGCGTTCGCGGACGGGCTGCGGGCGGCGGGCGCGACGGTGGTGCCGGCCGCGAAGCTCAAGGGGCACCGCGAGCGGGTGGCCTTCGTCCGCGAGGAGATCCGTCGGGCCGGCGGCAAGTGCACCGACGACGCGGCCGAGGCGCTCATCGCGGCGGTCGGCAACGACATGCGCGAGCTGGCCGCCGCGTGTTCCCAGCTGATCGCCGACACCGACGGGCGGATCGGGGCCGACACCGTGGCCCGCTACTACAAGGGACGGGTCGAGGTGAGCGGCTTCACCGTCGCCGACGCCACCCTGATCGGCGACGTGCCGGCGGCGCTGGAGGCGCTGCGCTGGGCGCTGCACGTCGGCGTCGACCCGGTTCCGATCGCCGACGCCCTCGCGGACGGCGTCCGCACCGTCGCCCGGGTCGCCGCGGCGGGGCGGGGCGACCCGTACCAGCTGGCAGGCACCCTCGGCATGCCGGCCTGGAAGGTCAAGAGCGCTCAGCAGCGGGCCCGGGGCTGGACGCCGGAGGGCCTCGTGCAGGCGATGCGGGCCGCCGCCGAGTGCAACGCGGCGGTCAAGGGTGGCTCGGACGATCGCGCGTACGCGCTGGAGCGGGCGGTGTTCTCGGTCGCGGCGGCCCGGCAGGGCGGCGCCCGGTGAACCGGCCGGTCCGGGTGTCGTGGGCGACGGTCCCCTCCGCCCAGGAGCGGTACCGCCCCCTCTACGCCCGGGCCCTCGGCCTGCGCTTCGTCAACCCCGGCGGTGTGCTCTGCTTCCTTTTCTGCGAGGGAGCCGTCGCGCTGGCCGTCCTGCTTGCCCTGGCCGAGCTGGTGACCTGGTGGGCGGTGCTCGTGCTGCCCGCCGCCGTGGCGGCGATGGTCAAGCTGAACGACATGGTGGCGGAGGCGGTGGTCCGGACGGCCGCGCTCGTGCCGGAGCAGGAGCGGGACCGGTTCCGCCGGCAGATGGAGCCCGTCATCGGGCGCGCCACGGTCCACGGCGTCGGTGGCCGTCCGGGGGCGGCCGGTCACGCTGACCGGGGTGGGGCTGGTCAGGCGGGCGCTGGTCACGCGGGCGGGGGCGCTGGTGGCCGGGGCGCGATCGGTGTCGCCGGCTCGCCCGGTGCCGGCCCGCGCGACGCTCCGGGTTCGGCCTCGCGGGCCATCCCGGGCGTTCTCGTCCATCCCGAGCCGGCGGGGCGCGCAGAACGGCCCCGCCACGGCCTCCGCCGCGCGGAGCCCGGCCTCCCGGACCACACCCTCCCGGACCACACCCCCGGCCCCCGCCCCTGATCCGGGCGCGGGCCGCCGCCTCGGGGCGGCCTTTTCGCACCGAGCCCGTGCCGCGCTGTCCTAGCTGTACTGGCCGGGGACGTTGATGGAGAGCTGTGCCCCGGTGTTCTCTGTCGTCGGCAACTGCAACGGAGCTGCGGGGTCGGGACTCACGAGGCCAACCGCCCACCTGCGTAGCGACCTGATCTTGCGAGTTCGGCCCCGCCGTCTGACTGGTTGATCTCCGACCACACCGCATCGAGGGAGAGGCCGAGGACGTCGGCGATGGCAGCGATGGTCGGGAAGGCAGGGGTGGCTACGCGACCGGACTCGATCTTCCGAAGAGTCTCCGGCGAGACACCTGCTTCCAGGGCGGTGACGAGCATCGAACGCTCCCCCCTGGCTCGACGCAGGAGGGCGCCGAGGCGCTGCCCGCGCTCGACCTCTGCGGGGGTGAGCGGCAACCTGACCATGCTCCGATTCTAGTACCGGGATAATATGGCCGGGATATTTATTGGCCGCGCGAGGAAGGCGCTGCATGATCGAGATCCTGAGTCCCACAGACCTGGTGCGAGCGAAGGACGCCGGCGCCCTGGTCGGCGGCATCCTGCAGACACTGAGGAGCCGCAGCACGGTCGGCACAAACCTCTTGGACATCGACCTGTGGGCCCGCAGCATGATCACCGAGGCCGGGGCGCAGTCCTGCTATGTCGACTATGAGCCGCCCTTCGGACGTGGGCCGTTCGGCCACTACATCTGCACGTCAGTTAACGACGCTGTGCTCCACGGACTGCCGCACGACTACCCGCTTGCCAACGGCGACCTGCTGAAGCTCGACCTCGCTGTCTCCCAAGGCGGAGTTGTCGCTGACTCCGCCATCAGCTTCATCGTGGGCGACGTCAAGCCCCCGGAGAGCATTGCGTTGATCAACGCGACCGAGCGTGCACTGAGCGCAGGGATAGCCGCGGCCGGTCCCGGAGCTCGCATCGGTGACATCTCCCATGCCATCGGCTCGGTCCTCAGCGAGGCGGGATATTCGATCAACACCGAGTTCGGCGGTCATGGCGTCGGATCGACGATGCACCAGGACCCGCACGTCTCGAACACGGGGCGGCCGGGTCGCGGATACAGGCTGCGCCCTGGGCTGCTGTTGGCATTGGAGCCATGGGTCATGGCGGACACCGCCGAGCTCGTCACCGATGCCGACGGCTGGACACTCCGAAGCGCGACAGGCTGCCGGACAGCGCACAGTGAGCACACGATCGCCATCACCAACGATGGAGCCGAAGTCCTCACCCTGCCGAAGCAGGCGTAACCGTGAGGTGACGGCCTTCCGCGTTCCCCGTGCGCAGGAACCGGAGCCGGCGCGCGGGGGAGGCCGGTGCGGACACACAGAAAGCCGGAAGCCCCGGTTGACCCGGGGCTTCCGGTCAGGTCTGTGGACGCCGGTCAGGCGGCGAGCGAGGTCACGCGCTTGGCGATCGCCGACTTGCGGTTCGCCGCCTGGTTCGAGTGGATGACGCCCTTGCTGACAGCCTTGTCCAGCTTGCGCGAGGCATCCTGCATGAGGACGGTGGCCTTCTCGGCGTCACCGGCCGCCGCAGCCTCGTGGAACTTGCGGATGGCGGTCTTCAGCGACGACTTGACCGACTTGTTACGCAGCCGGCGCTTCTCGTTCTGCCGGTTGCGCTTGATCTGGGACTTGATGTTCGCCACGCGACAGCCTCGTCTTGATAGCTCGGTATGGTCTGCATTCCGCTGCGACGAGCATGCGTCATCGCTGCGCGAATAGCCAGGCTACCAGGTCCGCCCGGACGAGCCAAAACGGCTCACTTCCGCAGCCCGGGGGTGGTTGGCTCCCGGCCCTCCGGCGCCGCCGCCCAGCCCTGCCGGACGGCGAGCCAGCCCAGCGCCTGCCCGCCGCTCCAGCGCTGGTGCGCCCGGATGTGCGGGGACGCGCTCGTCGGCCCGGCGGCGGCCGAGGTGAGCAGGTAACCGGAGAGCGCGGCGAGGGTCACGTCCAGGGCGTCCGGGGGTGCGCCGGCCGCCGCGGGGTGCCCGGCGAAGAGCCCGTCGGCGTCCAGGCCGCTGGCGTGGGCGGTGATCAGCAGGCTGACCAGGTCGAACCAGGCCGGCCCGTGGCAGGTCCAGGTCCAGTCGCAGAACCACGCCCGGCCGGTCGGGTCGACGAGTACGTTGTCCAGCCGCAGGTCGCCGTGGGCCAGGCCGCCGCGTTCGGCGTACCGGGGCAGGCGCGACTCCAGCGCGACCAGCTCGGGCAGCCGGTCCCGGGCCGAGGGCGGCAGCTCCGGGGCCGGCTCCCGGCCGGCGGCCACCTCGCCCCACCAGAGGATGTCCTCCCGTGCCAGGTCGGCGAGCCGGGGCAGGCCGAGCCCCAGCAGCTCGGGGGGAGGGTCGGCCAGCGCGGCGGCCACCTCGGCGTACCCGGCCAGGGTCGCGTCGAGGTCCGCCGGGGTCCACGGCAGCGTGGGCGTGCGACCGTCGATCGCGTCCAGGCCGAGCGCGTACCAGCCGGCCGCCGCCACCGCCCAGCGCGGGCGGGGGACCGGCAGGCCGGCGGGGAGCCGGTCCAGGACTGAGGCCTCCCGGGCGTACCAGTCGACGAGGTGCCGCTGCTCGGTCAGCGACGCCGCCTTGACGAAGGTCCGCCGCCCGGCGGCGGTCTCCAGGACGGCGGCGAAGCCCCGGGTGAACCCCGCGCCGGCCACCCGGGCCACCGCCACCGGACCGCCCAGCCGGGCGGTCACCGCCGCCCGCAGGCCGGCCGGCAGTTCCGCCCAGCCGGGGCGCAGCGCGGTCGCGTCGTACGGCACCGGGGGAAGTGAGATCGGGACCATCCGACCATGCTGCCCCACCCGCGCCCGGCGCTCCGTTCGCCGGGTGCCGTGAGCAGGCCAAGGATGTCGTACCGCCGCGCGATGATGCCGGCATGGACACGGAGGGATTCTGGGCGCTGGTGGAGGCGTCCGCCCGGGCCTGTGGCGGCCCGGACGAGCGGCTGACCTGGCTCACGGAACGGCTCGCCGGCCTCCCCGCGACGGAGGTGGTCGACTTCCAGCTCCGGCTGGACGAAGCCCACGCCCGGGCTGACACCACGCTGCTCTGGGTCGCCGCGCTGCGGATCTGCGGCGGGCTCTGCTCCGACGACGGGTTCCGCTACTTCCAGGCGTGGCTGGTCGGGCTGGGGCGGTCGGTCTTCGAGCGGGCGGTGGCGGCCCCGGACACCCTGGCCGACGTTCCCCAGGTGCGCCGGCTGGCCGGCCGCCCCACCCGCGAGTGGTCCGACGACGAGTGGCCGGACTGGGAGTCCCTCGACTACGTGGCGGACGAGGCGCACGAGCGGATCACCGGCGTCGCCGAGGGCCTGGAGGGCGCGGTGCTCGCGCGCGGCGGCGAGCCGGGCGACGACTCGCCGGACCCCGGCGACGAGCCGGAGGAGTCGGACGATCCGGCCGAGTTCGCCCGCCGGTACCCACGCCTGGCGGCGATGTTCCCGCCCGTGCCCGCCCGCCTGTGACCCGCGGCGTCCGCGGTGCGGCGCGGGACCGCCGCGACCCGCGCGACCGCCGCGGCGGCGGCCGGCTCTGTCAGACTGCCAACCCATGAGGACCGACGACTTCTGGCAGTTGATCGACCGGGCCCGGGCCGGCGGGGGCGGGGCGGCCGGCCCGGTCGCAGTCCGGGCCGTGGCGTTGCTGGCCGAGCGCGACGCCGCCGACATCGTCGGGTATGCGCAGCACCAGCGCCGAGTCATGGCGGCGTCCCACCGGGCCGATCTCTGGGGCGCGGCCTACCTGATCAACGGGGGCGCGTCCGACGACGGGTTCGAGTACTTCCGGGGCTGGCTGATCACCCAGGGCCGGGAGGTCTTCGCCCGCGCGGTGGCCGACCCGGACTCGCTGGCGGCGCTGCCGCAGATCCGTCAGGCGGCGCTCACCGGCGAGGAGTTCGAGGCCGAGCAGATGCTCACCGTCGCCGAGGAGGCGTACCGGAAGGCGACCGCCAGCGAGCTGCCGGCGGTGCCGGAGACGCCCTACCCGGAGCTGGGCGAGTTCTGGGACTTCGACGACGAGGAGGAGGCCCGCCGCCGGCTGCCGAAGCTCGCCGCGCTCTTCGTCGAGCCGCCCGCGGAGTGAGCCGCCGGCCGCGCCCCGGGCGGCGGGAGGAGTGATCCGACCGGGCTCGGGGCGACGTGGGAGCATAGAGGGGGCCGGCGTCGCGTCGGCCCGCTCACGTCAGCCGACCAGAACGGACCGCTGTGTCACCGACGCTCGATTCCGGCGCGAACGCTCCCGGTGCCACCGACCCGGCGCGCATCCGGAACTTTTGCATCATCGCCCACATCGACCACGGGAAGTCGACCCTGGCCGACCGGATGTTGCAGCTCACCGGCGTGGTCGACCCCCGGCAGATGCGCGCGCAGTACCTCGACCGGATGGACATCGAGCGCGAGCGCGGCATCACCATCAAGAGCCAGGCTGTCCGGATGCCGTGGACGGTCCGCGAGGGCGACCGGGTCGGCGAACAGGCCGTGCTCAACATGATCGACACCCCTGGCCACGTTGACTTCACCTATGAGGTGTCCCGGTCGCTCGCCGCCTGCGAGGGCGCGGTCCTGCTGGTCGACGCTGCCCAGGGCATCGAGGCGCAGACCCTGGCGAACCTCTACCTGGCGCTCGAGAACGACATGCCGATCATCCCGGTGCTCAACAAGATCGACCTGCCGGCCGCCCAGCCCGAGAAGTACGCCGAGGAGCTGGCCCACCTGATCGGCTGCGATCCGGCGGACTGCATCAGGGTCTCCGGCAAGACCGGCGTCGGCGTGCCGTACCTGCTCGACGAGATCGTCCGGCAGCTCGTCCCGCCGGTCGGCGACGCCGACGCGCCCGCCCGGGCGATGATCTTCGACTCGGTGTACGACGTCTACCGGGGCGTGGTCACCTACGTCCGGGTGATCGACGGCCGGATCGGTGCCCGGGACCGGATCAAGATGATGTCCACCGGCGCCGTCCACGAGTTGCTGGAGATCGGCGTCATCTCGCCGGAGATGGTGAAGGCTGACGCGCTCGGCGTCGGCGAGGTGGGTTACCTGATCACCGGCGTGAAGGACGTCCGCCAGTCCAGGGTCGGTGACACGGTCACCATCAACGCCAGGCCGGCGACGCAGGCGCTCGGCGGCTACAAGGACCCGAAGCCGATGGTCTACTCCGGCCTCTACCCGATCGACGGGTCCGACTACCCCAACCTGCGCGAGGCGCTGGACAAGCTCAAGCTCAACGACGCCGCGCTCGACTACGAGCCGGAGACCTCCGGCGCCCTCGGTTTCGGCTTCCGGTGCGGCTTCCTCGGCCTGCTGCACCTGGAGATCATCCGGGAGCGGCTGGAGCGGGAGTACAACCTCGACCTGATCTCCACCGCGCCGAACGTGGTCTACCGGGCCATCACGGAGGACGGCCAGGAGATCGTCGTGACCAACCCGAGCGAGTACCCCGCCGGCAGGATCGCCGAGGTGTACGAGCCGGTCGTGCGGGCCACCGTGCTCACCCCGAACGACTACGTGGGCGCGGTGATGGAGCTGTGCCAGGGCCGCCGGGGCAACCTGCTCGGGATGGACTACCTCTCGGCCGACCGGGTGGAGCTGCGCTACACGCTGCCCCTCGCGGAGATCATCTTCGACTTCTTCGACCAGCTCAAGAGCCGTACCAAGGGCTACGCCTCGCTGGACTACGAGCCCTCGGGCGAGCAGGCGTCCGAACTGGTCAAGGTGGACATCCTGCTGCACGGCGAGCCGGTGGACGCGTTCAGCGCCATCGTGCACAAGGACAAGGCGTACAACTACGGCGTCACCATCGCCGCGAAGCTGCGCAAACTGATTCCCCGGCAGCAGTTCGAGGTGCCCATCCAGGCTGCGATCGGCAGCCGGGTGATCGCCCGGGAGACCATCCGGGCGATCCGCAAGGACGTGCTCGCCAAGTGCTACGGCGGTGACATCAGCCGCAAGCGCAAGCTGTTGGAGAAGCAGAAGGAGGGCAAGAAGCGGATGAAGATGGTGGGCCGGGTCGAGGTCCCGCAGGAGGCCTTCATCGCCGCCCTGTCCTCCGACGACGGCGACGGCAAGGCCGCCGGCAAGAAGTAGCCGCGCCACCGCTCCCCGGGAGGTCAGGCCACCGTGGGTGACCGCGACGGACGCCCACCCAGGCCGGCCCGGGGACGGGCGTCCGGTCGTACCGGTAGGAATTTTCCGGGTCCGGCAGCGCGCCCCGCGGGGGCGGTGGGAGCCCTTCCAGCTGGCCTTTTCCCACCCTGCGGGTGGGCGGAGAGGGCGGCGACATCGACGTGCGGCAGCAGATCGGCGGCGAACCCGGTTTGAATTTTCGGGCCCTCGGGAACTTAGCGGTCACGACAGCAACAACACCGTTGTGACACATCTTTAGGAGGAGGGCGACCGTGGAGCTCACCGTTTGGGGCATCATCACCGCACTCATTGTTGGTCTCATCATCGGCGCTCTGGGCCGCCTGGTCGTCCCGGGCCGGCAGAACATGCCGATCTGGCTGCACATGCTGATCGGTGTCGGCGCCGCCCTGCTCGGCACCGTGCTCGCCCGCGCCATGGGCATCGCCACCGAGACGGCCGGGATCGACTGGACCGAACTGCTGGTGCAGGTCGTGCTGGCCGCCGTCGCCGTGGCCCTGGTCGCCGGTGTCGGCCGTCGCCGTAGCGTCAGCCACCGGTAACGGCACACCGTTTTCTCCCGAAGGGCGCCCGACCACAGCGGTCGGGCGCCCTTCGCGTGCGTCCGGCCTTTCCGCGCCCGTGCCGAAGGCGTGGGGAAAGTGGGCACGAGTTGTCCCTTGTCAATGTGGGATCCGGTGTGCCGGCCGGGCCCGGGAGCGCGCCGAGGGCTGCCGCGTGCGGCCTGAGCTGCTCAGACGTTCCGAGTGGCGGGCATCCATCGCAATGTCCGAGGGGTGGGTTTGGATTTCCGGTGGGTCGGGAACTTAGTTGTCGCCACAGCAAACAATACTTGTGAAGCTTTCTGAGGAGAACGACCATGACCGTTACCGGAATCATCACCGCGCTCATCGTCGGTCTGATCGTGGGCGCCCTGGGCCGCCTGGTCGTCCCGGGCCGGCAGAACATGCCGATCTGGCTGCACATGCTCGTCGGCGTGGGCGCCGCCCTGCTCGGCACCGTGCTGGCCAACGCCGTCGGTATCTCCACCAACACCGCCGGGGTTGACTGGGCCGAGCTGCTGGTCCAGGTCGTCGTCGCCGCCATCGCGGTCGCGATCGTGGCCGGCGTGGGTGGTCGCCGCAGCGTCTCCCACCGGTAACAGCCACCGTCTCGTCAGCGGGCGCCCGACCTTCTCCGGTCGGGCGCCCGTTCGTCTGCGTCCCGCCCGGTTCGGTCCACGTCGGACTGCCGCCGCGCCCCCGCTGCGGTACGGTCGCCTCGCTTCCAAGTCGCCCCTGTCGTAAAGGAATTTTTCCTACTAGGGTGCGGCGGAGAAGGTTAGTGCCAGGACGGCGCGAGGGAGATGTGGCGTGAACAGGTGGAAACGGCTGGCCCCGGTCACCGCCGTGGTGGCGTCGGCCGCGATGGTGCTCACCGGTTGCGGTGGCTCGGGGGACGACAAGGCCGCCGACAACAGCAAGCTGACGGTCTGGATGATGGGCGAGGGCAGCGCGGCGCAGACCGCCTTCCTCGACGGCGTCGAGACCGAGTTCAAGAAGAAGCACCCCGACACCGACGTGGTCGTGCAGTACATCCCCTGGCTCGAGGCGCCCAAGAAGTTCCAGGCGGCGCTCGCCGGCGGTGAGGGACCCGACGTCACCGAGCTGGGCAACACCGAGACCCAGGGCTGGGCCGACCAGGAGGCGCTGGCCGACGTCACCGGCAAGTTCGGTGGCTGGGCCGAGGGCAAGGACATCCTCCCCGACCTGGTCAAGAACGCCCAGCTCGACGGCAAGCAGTACGGCGTGCCGTGGTACGCCGGCGTCCGCGCGCTGTACTACCGCACCGACTGGTTCGCCGAGGCCGGCGTGAAGCCGCCGACGAGCTGGGACGAGCTGGTCGCCACCGCGAAGGCCGTCCAGGCGAAGAAGCCGGGCACCTACGGCATCGCGCTGCCGGGCAACTCGGAGCTGCCGTTCTACTCCTTCCTCTGGGGCGCGGGCGGCGAGATCGCCACCAAGCAGGGCGACACCTGGAAGTCCGGCTACAACACCCCGGAGGCCCAGAAGGCGGTCAAGTTCTGGACCGACATGGTCACCGTGCACAAGGTCGCCCCGCCCGCCGCCGCCGGCTGGAACGAGATCGACGCCCGGACCCAGTTCGCCACCGGCAAGGCGGCGATGGCCTTCGGCGGTAGCTGGCAGGCCGGCGCCATCAAGAAGGACAACCCCGACATCGAGAAGGTCTGGGGCACCTTCCCCATCCCCGGCCCGGACGGCAAGCCGGCCCCGGCCTTCGCGGGCGGCTCGGACATCGCCCTGTGGAAGGACAGCAAGAAGCAGGACCTCGCCTGGGACTACCTGACCGTGCTGCTGAGCAAGCAGAAGGACAAGGAGTTCGCCAGCAGCCTCGGCTTCTTCCCGGTCTACTCCGACCTGGTCAGCGGCGGCGAGTACGCCAACGACAAGCTCATGGCGGCGTTCGCCACGACGATGCAGAACACGAAGCTGACCCCGCTCACCCCGAAGTGGGTCGAGGTCAGCCGTACCAAGACGGTGACCCAGGCCATGAACAGCTCGGTCATCAAGGGTCAGAAGACGGTCGAGAAGGCCACCGCCGAGGCGGCTGCCGAGATGGAAAGCATCCTCAACGCGAAGTGACCACGCTGATCCAGGCGCCGGAGACGTCCGCCGCGCGGGAGAACCCCGCGCGGCGGCGTCGCCGGGTGGACCGCCTGCCCTACCTGCTGCTCCTGCCCTGCCTGGTGATCATCGGCGTGCTGCTGCTGTGGCCGCTCGGCCAGGTGGTGGCGATGTCCTTCTTCCGGCTGAACAACGTCCGGCAGCTGCGCGGCGACCGGGAATGGCCCTGGGTCGGGTTCGGCAACTACGCCGAGATCCTCGGGGACCCGTTCTTCCTGACGGTGCTGCGCAACACGGTCCTCTTCGCCGTGGCCAACGTGGCGCTGACGATGGTCCTCGGCACCCTGGTCGGGCTGCTGCTCAACGGGCTGGGCAAGCGGATGGCCACCTTCGTCGCGAGCTGCGTGATGCTGGCCTGGGCCACCCCGGCGCTGACCGGCACCATCGTGTGGAAGTGGATGTTCGACGACACCTCCGGCCTGGTGACCTGGCTGTTCAACGCCCTGCCGGACGGGCTGTCGAACGCGTTGTTCGGGCGCGCCGACTGGACCGGCTACGGCTGGTTCAACTCGCCGCTGATGTTCTTCTCGATCCTCACCCTCGTGGTGGTCTGGCACTCCTTCCCGTTCATCGCGGTCAGCGTGCTGGCCGGGCTCAAGAGCGTGCCGGGCGAGCTGCACGAGGCGGCCCGGGTCGACGGGGCCGGGCCGTGGAAGGTGTTCTGGAAGATCACCTTCCCGCTGCTGCGCCCGGTCTTCGGAATCCTGGTGGTGCTCTCCACCATCTGGGACTTCAAGGTCTTCACCCAGCAGTTCGTGCTGGCCGGCGGCACCCAGGACCGGCCGACGTTCATGTTGTCGATCTACTCGTACGCCGAGGCTTTCTCCCCGCCCCCGAAGTACGGCCTGGGCGCGGCGATCGCGGTCATCCTCACGCTGATCCTGCTCCTGGTGACCGGGGTGTACGTGCGGATGGTGCTCAAGCAGGAGGAGGAGTCGTGAGGCGCGGCGCGGTGGTGAAGCGGGTCGCCCTCAACGGCGCGGGCCTGCTGGTGGCGCTCTTCGCGGCGTTCCCCGTCTACTGGATGATCGCGACGTCGCTCAAGCCGAACCGGGAGATCTTCTCGGCCACGCCCCGGCCGGTGCCGGCCAACCCGACGCTGGAGCACTACCGGGAGATCCTGACCGGGAACCTGATTCCCGGCGTGACGTTCGGGGACTTCTTCCTCAACAGCGTCCTGGTGGCGGTCTCGACCGTGGTGCTCAGCAGCCTGGTCGCGCTGCTGGCGGCGACCGCGGTGGCCCGGTTCCGGTTCAAGCTGCGGACCAGCTTCCTGATCATGCTGCTGGTGGTGCAGATGATCCCGCTGGAGGCGCTGGTCATCCCGCTGTTCCTGATGATCCAGCGGCTGGGCCTCTACAACACCCTGCCCAGCCTGATCCTCACCTACCTCGGCTTCTCGCTGCCGTTCGCGGTCTGGATGCTGCGCGGCTTCGTGGCCGCGGTGCCCAAGGAACTCGAGGAGGCCGCGGCGATCGACGGGGCGAGCCGGGTGCAGATCTTCCGCCGCATCCTGTTCCCACTGGTCGCGCCCGGCCTGGTGGCGACCAGCATCTTCTCCTTCATCACCGCCTGGAACGAGCTGATCTTCGCGCTGACGTTCATCAACGATCAGGACCGGTACACCCTGCCGGTGGCGATGACGTTCTTCTTCGGCCGGGACGACACCGCGTGGGGGCCGGTGATGGCCGCCTCGACGCTGTTCACCCTTCCGGTGATCATCTTCTTCCTGCTGGTGCAGCGCCGGATGGTCTCCGGCCTGGTGGCGGGCGCGGTCAAGGGCTGAGGCGCGGGCAGGGGCCGGCCGGGCGCGTGAGCGTCCGGAGGGGACCCTGCCCGTCGCCCGGCGGCGCGGCCTCCGCCGTTGCGGGGACGGCGGTCGCCGGTGCCCGGACGTAGGCTGACGCCATGACAGGCAGGCTGGTGGCGGTGAACGTCGGCGTGGTGACCGAGGCGGAGTGGGCGGGCGACGCGAGCGGCCGCAGCGGGATCGACAAGCGACCGGTCGACGGGCCGGTGCTGCTGCGGGCCGACGGCGTCGAGGGGGACTTCATCGGCGAGCGGGCCCACCACGGCGGCCCCGACCAGGCGGTCTACGCGTACGCCGAGGAGGACGCCGCCTGGTGGGCGGCCGAGCTGGGCCGGGCCGTCCGGGAGGGTGGCTTCGGCGAGAACCTGACCACGTACGCCGTGGACGTGACCGGGGCGGTGATCGGGGAGCGGTGGCTGATCGGCTCGGCCCTGCTCCAGGTGACCAAGCCGCGCACGCCGTGCACCACGTTCGCCGGGTTCTGGGGCGTGCCCGACCTGATCAAGCGGTTCACCGTGCGGGCCGCGCCCGGGGCGTACCTGCGGGTGCTGCGGGAGGGCGAGGTCAGCGCGGGCGACCCGGTCGAGGTGGTGGACCGGCCGGCGCACGGGATCACCGTCGGCGAGGTGTTCCGGGCCGGCACCCTGCAGCCGGAGCTGCTGCCCCGGCTGCTCGACGTCCCCGAGCTGCCGGAGTCGGTCCGGGAGAAGGCCCGCCGCCGGCTCGACGCGGGGCGGGCCTGACCGCGCCGGGCGTGCGGAAGGGCCCCCTGGCGTGCGCGACGCGCGCCGACAGAGGGCCCTTCGCCTATCGCGTCAGCGGAGCCAGGGGATGTTGCGATCGAGCTGGCCGCGCTCCTTGAGCTCCTTGCGCAGCGGGATCTCGTCGTCGACGTACCCGTTCCAGTTGATGCCCCAGTAGTTCGCGGTGTGGGTGCCCTCGCCGCAGAGCTGGCGCTGCACCGGCGTGCGGTTGGCCCACCACTCGCTCTCGGGGTCGATGTGCAGCTCGTCGAGGGGGCGGATCCACCGGTAGGTGTAGCCGACGAAGAGCATCTTGCGGGTGATCGTGGAGAGGTTCGTCGACCGGGAGTGCCACTGGCGGCGGTCGAAGATGAACGCGTCGCCCGGCTTGGCGGTGATCTCCACCGTGCCCTCCGGGTCGGGGTTGTGCACCGTCAGGTCGTTCGGCCGGGGCAGCGAGTTCCACAGGTGGCTGCCCGGGATGACCTTGGTCGCGCCGCGCCCGGTCTCCGACAGGTCGGAGAGCACGTACGCCACCTTCAGCGAGAACATCGGCCGGGGCAGGTTCGGGTCCATCGTCTCCGGGTCGGAGTTCTGCCGGTACCCGTCCTGGTGCCAACCCCAGTACGGCTTCTCCGGCTCCGCCGCCGGCGGGGTGACGTCCAGGTGGTTGTGGTGGGTGTAGATGTTCCACCCGGCCAGGCCCCACATGTACGGGAAGGCGATCGGGTGGGTGAGCAGGTTGCCGAAGAGCTCGTCCCGATCCAGGAAGCCCAGCAGGTGCAGGGTGCCGTCCTTGGTGGTCTTGCCCTTGGCCTTTTCCTCCGCGTAGACGCGGTCGACGGCCTCCTCCAGGGCGGCCCGGTGGTCCTCCGTCAGCACGTTCCGCAGCAGGAGGAAGCCCTGCTCGTGGAACTCCTTGCGATCGGTGTCGCTGATCGGTTCGTAGCCGGTCCGGCCGTCGTAATCGAACACCGCGTAGTACCCCTCCCCATGAGGAAACCATCTCTGGCCCAGGCAGCCGATGGTACTGCGCCGGCATCGGGGGTGGCGCCGCGCCCGGCCGGGGCCGGGCGGTCACCCGACGATCGGCAGTCGGTCGGGCGCGGAGGGTGACAATTGGGTGCCAACCCGGGGAATTTGCCCTCTATGCCGGATTGCGCGGTCACCGTCGGTGGGGAGATCCGGGGACGATCAGGCGTCGGCGAAGACCTCCGCTACGACCCGCTGGTCGGCAGTCGGGGCGTCGGCCACCCGGTCCCAGGTGCCGGCCTCGGCGGTCCACTCCAACCCGCCGAAGCGCACCCGCTTCACCCCGTGGTCGGAGGCGTGCGAGACGAGCCAGTGCGCGTACCGCCAGCCGTCGCGCTGGTCGGTGGCCGGCACGGCGAGCCCGGTCAGCTCGGCCAGCGACACCGTCCTCGGCAGCCCCCAGTCGAGGCTCAGGCCCTGGGTCAGGGCCGCCGCCGCGGCCTCGCCGCGCATCACCGGCGTCGACCCCACGGTGCAGGCCACGGCCCCGGTCGCCTGACCGAGCAGCGCCCGGGTCAACACCTGCGACTCGTCGGCCCACTTCTCGTACGCCTCCGGGAAGGCCGAGCGCTGCACCCGCTGCGCCGCATCGGTGACCCGCATCTTCTCCCAGCCGCGCACCCGCTTGAGCGCGGCGTAGAACTTGTTGGTCGCGTACCGCGGGTCACCGATCTGCTCCCCGGTGCCCCAGCCCTGGCTCGGCCGCTGCTGGAACAGCCCCACGGAGTCACGGTCGCCGCCGTCGAGGTTGCGCAGCCCGGACTCCTGGTACGCCGTGGCGAGGGCCACCACCACGGCGCGCTCCGGCATCTTCCGCTGGGTGCCGATCGCCGCGATGGTGGCGGCGTTGGCCATCTGGTCGGCGTCGAGACGCACCTGGCCGTCCGCCTGCACGAGACAGGTGCGGCTGGCCAGGGGGAGCCGTAGGCGCTCACCCACCTGGCGGGCCACGAACCAGATCCCGATGGCGGCGATGACGGCGACGACGACACCGGCCGCGACGACTGCCCGAGTTCGCACCCGCACCCCCTGTTCGCCAGCGTCCGCCAAGAGTACGTCCCCACCGTCGCCGACCGGCTCGTCCGACCGGTTCGCTCCGTTCCGTAGCGAGTCGACCACATTTCACGCCCGGGGCGGTGTGTTCCGCCCGGCCCGGTGCCGGGGCGCGACGGGCGCGGTGCCGGCCGGCTTTCCCGCCGGCCGGGGCGGGAAACGCCTCAGGCGGTCGGCACCCAGCTCGCGTCCCGCTTCTCCCGGAACGCCAGCACCCCCTCGCGCCCCTCCTCGGAGAGGAAGTACCCGGTCGACACGGCGGCCAGCTCGGCGATCTCGGCGGCCAGGTCGGTGGCCGGCGGCCGGCGCAGCAGCGCCTTCGCCCCGGTCAGCGCCTGCGGCGCGCCCCGCACCAGCGACGCGCACACCCGCTCCACCGCCGCGTCCAGCCCGTCGGCCGGCACGGCGGTGGTGACCAGGCCGATCTCGGCGGCCCGCCGGCCGTCGAAGGTGTCGCCGGTCAGGTACAGCTCGGCGGCGGCCCGGGGGGCCAGCCGGGGGAGCACGGTCGCCGAGATCACCGCCGGGACCACCCCGATCCGCACCTCGGTGAAGGCGAACGTCGCCTCCTGTGCACAGACCGCCAGGTCGGCCGCCGCGATCAGGCCCAGCCCGCCGGCCCGCGCCGGCCCGGCCACCCGGGCCACCACCGGCTTCGGGCACTCCCAGACCGCCGCGAGCACGTCGCCGAGCATCCCCGCCGGGACGCTGCCGCTGGCGTACGCGGCGGCGGTCTCCTTCAGGTCGGCGCCGGAGCAGAACACCGGGCCGGTGTGGTCGAGCACGACCACCCGGACCGCGTCGTCGGCCACCGCGGCGGCCAGCCCGGCCAGCAGCTCCGTCATCAGCGGCGTCGAGAGCGCGTTGCGGTTGTGCGGGCTGTTCAGGGTGAGGGTGGTCACCCCGCGGGCCGTGGTGACCCGCACGAGCGCGTCGGAGGAGGTCATGCGGGCACACTAGTGGCCATGCCCGGCGTCCTTCCAGAAGGCGAAGCCGTCCCCGTCGACGGCTCGCTGCCCGCCACCGCCACCCGCGCCGTCGGCGCGCGCGGCTTCGGCGTGTACGTGCACGTGCCGTTCTGCGCCAGCCGGTGCGGCTACTGCGACTTCAACACGTACACGGCCGACGAGTTGGGCGGCGGGGTCGGCCGCGAGTCGTACGCCGACACGGTGCTGGCCGAGCTGGCGCTCGCCCGCCGGGTGCTCGGCGACACCCCGCCGCCGAGGGTCGACACCGTCTTCGTCGGCGGCGGCACCCCGACCCTGCTCCCGGCCGACCACCTGGCCCGGATCCTCGACGGCATCGACCGCGCCTGGGGGCTGGCCGCCGACGCCGAGGTGACCACCGAGGCCAACCCGGAGTCGGTCACGCCGGAGTCGCTGAAGACCCTGCGGGCGGCCGGGTACACCCGGATCTCGCTGGGCATGCAGTCCGCCGCGCCGGGGGTGCTCGCGATCCTCGACCGCCGGCACAGCGCCGGCCGGGCCACCGCCGCCGCGGCGGAGGCCCGCGACGCCGGGTTCGACCACGTCAACCTGGACCTGATCTACGGCACCCCGGGGGAGAGCGCCGAGGACTTCGCGGCGTCCCTCGACCAGGTGGTCGCCGCCGGGGTGGACCACGTCAGCGCGTACGCCCTGATCGTGGAGGACGGCACCCGGCTGGCCGCGCGGATGCGGCGCGGCGAGCTGCCGTACCCCTCCGACGACGTGGCGGCGGACCGCTACCTGGCCGCGGAGGCCGCCCTCGGCGCGGCCGGCTTCTCCTGGTACGAGGTGTCCAACTGGGCCCGCACGCCGGCCGGGCGGTGCCGGCACAACCTGCTCTACTGGACCGGCGCGGACTGGTGGGGCCTGGGGCCGGGGGCGCACAGCCACGTCGGCGGGGTGCGCTGGTGGAACGTCAAGCACCCGAGCGCGTACGCGAAGCGCCTCGCGGCGGGGGAGTCCCCCGGCCTGGCCCGGGAGGTGCTCACACCCGGCGAGGCGCACATGGAGGACGTGATGCTGCGCCTGCGGCTCGACTCCGGCCTGCCGCTGGACGTGCTGGACGCACCCGGCCGGGGCGGCGCGGCGCGGGCCGTGGCCGGCGGGCTGCTCGACCCGGCCGGGTACGCGGCCGGCCGGGCCGTGCTCACCCTGCGTGGCCGGCTGTTGGCCGACGCGGTCGTGCGCGACCTGCTGCCCTGATCGGACGCCTCGGCCCGCGCCCCCGTCCGCCGGGCCGGCTGCCCGGCATGGGCCGGCCCGGCGAGGGCCGGCCGATGCGGGTCACTTCACGATGTTGTAGGTCATCGGGTAGCGGTAGAGCGTGCCCTCGTTGGCCTTGATGCCGCCGATGATGCCGAAGATGATCGGCACCAGGGCGACCAGCATCGGGATGAAGAACAGCACCCCGCAGGTGACCACGGCGAGCACGAAGCTGACCAGGAGGGCGGCCACCCAGGTGAGCTGGAAGTTCAGCGCCGCGACGGCGTGCGCGCGCACGGTCGGCGACTGCGGGCCCTTGACCATGAGCGCGATCAGCGGGGCGACCCAGCCGAGCAGGCTGCCGCCGACCACCACGCCGAGCGGACCGCCGAAGTGCGCGATCAGCGCCCAGGTCTTGTCGTCGTTGGTCGGGTAGCCGCCGGTCGGGCCCGGGTACGCCCCGCCGGTCGGATATCCGCCACCCGGGGGGTATGCGCCACCCGGGGGGTATGCGCCGCCCGGGGGGTAGCCGCCCGGGTTGAAGCCACCCGGTGGGGGCTGGCTGCCGGGCGGCGGGTAGCCGCCCGACGGCGACTGGTCGCCGGTGGGTGGTGGATAGCCACCGGGCGGGGGATAGCCGCCCACCCCGGGAGCCCCGGAAAGTGGTGCGGTGGGCGGCTCGTCCGCCGACGAGCCGTACGGTGCCGACGGCGGGTTGGCCTCGGGCGGGTAGCCGCCCGGGTCGCCTGATCCGGGAGGGCGAGGTGGTTCAGTCATGCACGTCACGGTAGGGGCTGCCGACAAGTGGACACCAGAGCGACACTGGTCGGGACGAGGGGCTGATCGGCAGCGGGGCCGGCGTCCCGCCCCGTCGCCGGGTGCCGTGGCCGGGCCGACTGTCCGTCTGTGATCTTACCGACGGCGGGGCAGCCGACGTAGACTGGCACTCATTACAGTCGAGTGCCAGGCTTCGCCAGCAGGCGGGCAGGCCCGGGGCGTCGCCGCGACGACGGGGCACCGACGTGCGACAGGAGGTAAGGGGAGTGGGTCTCGACGACCGCAAGCTCGCCGTGCTCCGCGCCATCGTCGAGGACTACGTCGCCACTCAGGAGCCGGTCGGCAGCAAGGCCCTGGTCGAGCGCCACCAGCTCGGCGTCTCCCCGGCGACCGTCCGCAACGACATGGCGGTGCTGGAGGAGGAGGGGTACATCCGGCAGCCGCACACCAGCGCCGGGCGGGTTCCCACCGACCGGGGCTACCGGCTCTTCGTCGACCGGCTCTCCCGGGTCAAGCCGCTCAGCCCGGCCGAGCGCCGGGCCATCGAGCGCTTCCTGGTCGGCGCGGTCGACCTGGACGACGTGGTGCACCGCACGGTCCGGCTGCTGGCCCAGCTCACCCGGCAGGTAGCCGTGGTGCAGTACCCGTCGCTCGCCCGGTCCTCGGTGCGGCACCTGGAGCTGGTGCCGATCTCCACCACCCGGCTGATGCTGGTGATGATCGCCGACACGGGGCGGGTCGAGCAGCGGCTGGTCGAGCTGCCCGCGCCGGTCCCCGCCGACGTCGTCACCGACCTGCGCCGGCTGGTCAACGAGAAGCTGGTCGGCAGCCGGCTGTCGGAGACCCCGCCACTGGTGCAGGCCCTGGTCGAGGAGTCGGCGGCGCACCTGCGTCCGGCCATGACCACGCTGTCCACGGTGCTGCTGGAGACGCTGGTCGAGCGGCACGAGGAACGCATCGCGCTCGCCGGCACCGCCAACCTCACCCGGGGCGGCCTGCTGGACTTCCAGGGTTCGCTGCGGCCGATCCTGGAGGCCCTGGAGGAGGAGGTGGTGATGCTCAAACTCATCGGCGAGGCCGAGTCGACCACCACCCGGGTGCTGATCGGCGACGAGAACGAGATCGACAACCTGCGCGCCGCCTCGGTGGTGAGCACCGGGTACGGGCCGGGGGCGGCCGCGCTCGGCGGCCTGGGCGTGCTCGGCCCCACCCGGATGGACTACCCCGGCACCATCGCCACGGTGCGGGCCGTGGCACGCTACGTGGGCGAGCTGCTGGCCCAGAACTGACCAGTCAGGGCCGACGGCCGGCTCCGGCCGCCGACCGGCGCAACGCGAGACGAACATGAGGACACGGGAACGCAGTGGCCAGGGACTACTACGGCATCCTCGGCGTAGGCCGGGAAGCCTCCGACGACGAGATCAAGCGCGCCTACCGCAAGCTGGCGCGGCAGTTCCACCCGGACGTGAATCCGGACCCGGAGGCACAGGAGAAGTTCAAGGACATCAACGCCGCGTACGAGGTCCTCTCGGACGACCGGAAACGGCAGATCGTCGACCTGGGCGGTGACCCGCTGGCCCCGGGCGGCGGGGGAGCGGGTCCGGGCGGCCCCGGCGGGGCCGGCCCGTTCGTCGGCTTCCAGGACATCATGGACGCCTTCTTCGGCGGCGCGGCCGGCGGCGCGCGCGGGCCCCGCCCGCGTACCCGGCCGGGGGCCGACGCGATCCTGCGGCTGGAGCTGGACCTGCACGAGACGGCGTTCGGCGTCGAGGCGCCGATCACCGTCGACACCGCCGTGCTCTGCACCACCTGCTCCGGCGCGGGCACCGCCGCCGGCACCCACCTGGCCACCTGTGAGGCGTGCGGCGGCCGGGGCGAGGTCCAGTCGGTGCAGCGCACGTTCCTCGGCCAGGTGGTCTCCGCCCGGCCGTGCACGGTCTGCCAGGGGTACGGCACCACGATCCCGCACCCCTGCCCGACCTGCGCCGGCGACGGGCGGGTGCGCACCCGCCGCTCGCTGACCGTGAAGATCCCGGCCGGGGTCGAGGACGGCATGCGGATCCGGCTGGCCCAGCAGGGCGAGGTCGGCCCGGGCGGCGGCACCGCCGGCGACCTGTACGTGGAGATCCACGAACGCACGCACGACGTCTACTCCCGCAAGGGCGACGACCTGCACTGCCGGGTGACCGTCCCGATGACCGCCGCCGCGCTCGGCACCCGGCTGACCATCAAGACGCTGGACAGCGAGGAGACGGTCGACGTCAAGGCCGGCACCCAGCCGGGCAGCACCCTGCGGCTGCGCGCCCGGGGCGTGCCGCACCTGCGCGGCACCGGCCGTGGCGACCTCTACGTCCACCTCGACGTGCGGACCCCGACCAAGCTCGACGCCGACCAGGAGAAGATGCTCCGCGACTTCGCCAAGACCCGGGGCGAGGAGGTCGCCGAGCTGTCCAAGCAGGGTGGCTTCTTCTCCCGGATGCGCGACGCGTTCAACGGGCACCCCTGACCCCGGTCCTCCAGCCTCGCCGCCCCGGTTCCTGCCGGGGCGGCTAACCTGATCGTCGTGTCCGCGCCGCTGTTCCTGGTCGAGTCGCTGCCCACCGCTGCCCAGCTCACCCTGGACGGCCCCGAGGGGCATCACGCCGCCACCGTGCAGCGGCTGCGGGTGGGCGAGGAACTGCTGCTCGCCGACGGCCGGGGCGGCACCGCGTCCGCCGTGGTCACCGCCGTCGGCCGGGGCAGCCTGGAGCTCGACGTCACCTCCCGGGGGTACGTCGACGCGTCCGTGCCCCGGCTCGTGGTGGTGCAGGGCATCGCCAAGGGCGACCGGGGCGAACTGGCCGTGCAGGCGATGACCGAGGTCGGGGTGGACGAGATCGTCCCGTGGGGGGCATCACGCTCGGTGGTGCAGTGGCGCGGCGACCGGGGCGTACGGGCGCGGGAGAAGTGGGCGGCCACCGCCCGGGAGGCGGCGAAGCAGGCCCGCCGGGCGTGGCTGCCGGTGCTGGCCGGGTCCCCCGACGAGTCCACCGCCGCCGTGGCCCGGCGGATCGCCGGGTCCACCGCCGCGTTCGTCCTGCACGAGGAGGCCGACGACCGGCTGACCACCGTGGAGCTGCCCGACGCGGGCGAGATCGTGCTGGTCGTCGGCCCGGAGGGCGGCATCGCCGAGCCCGAGCTGGCCACCTTCGCCGCCGCCGGCGCCCGCCCGGTCCGCCTGGGCCCGTCGGTCCTGCGCACCTCCACGGCCGGCGTGGCCGCCCTCTCGGTCCTCTCCACCCGCCTCCCCCGCTGGTAACCCCACCCCCTCCCCCCGGGGCGTTAGCCCGCACTTTCACGGAATGAGTGGCTATCCCACGTGGGATAGCCACTCATTCCGTGAAAGTGCGCGAGCTGGTGACGGGGGAAGGGGAGGGGGGTCAGGTGCGGAGGTAGCTGGCGCCGTTCAGGTCGATGATGGTGCCGGAGGTCCACTCCGCCTCGGGGGCGGCCAGCCAGTGGATGGTGGCGGCGATCTCGTCGGGGCGGGCCACCCGGTTGAACGGGCTCTGGGCGCGGATCGCCGCGCCCCGCTCGCCGGCCAGGTGCTCCGTGGTCATGTCCGTCTCCACGAAGCCAGGGGCCACCGTGGCCACCGCGATGCCGTACGGGGCGAGGGCCACCGCGAGGGACTGGCCGAGCGCGTTCAGCCCCGCCTTGCTCGCCCCGTACGCCGGCTGGTCCGGCTCGCCCCGGAACGCGCCCCGGGAGGAGACGTTGACGATCCGCCCGCCCCGCTCGCGCATGTGCTGGGCGGCGCACCAGGTCACGTTGGCCGCCCCGGTCAGATTGGTCTCCAGCACCTGCCGCCAGCGCCGCTGCCAGTCGGCGTAGGACGTGCCGAAGACCGGGTGCGGGGCGTCCCGCTCGCCGTACACCCCGGCGTTGTTGACCAGCACGTCCAGGCCGCCGAGGCGGGCCGCCGCGTCGTCGACCATCGCCCGTACCGCGTCGGGGTCGGTCAGGTCCGCGCGGACCACGACGTGGCCGTCACCCGGCAGTTCGGCGCGCAGCCGCTCGGCCAGCTCCGCCGAGTCCCGGTGGTGGATCGCCACCCGGTCCCCGCCCGCCGCGAACCTCGCCGCCACCGCGCGCCCGATGCCGCGCGAGGACCCCGTCACCAGTACCGCCCGTGAAGTCACGCCGCCATCATGCCTGAGCAGGCCGGCACGCCTTACCATGCCCCGATGGGATCCGACTGCTTGTTCTGCCGAATCGTCGCCGGGGAGATCCCGGCCACCATCGTCCGGGAGACCGACACCACCCTGGCGTTCCGGGACATCTCCCCGAAGGCCCCGGTGCACGTGCTGGTAATCCCCAAGGAGCACTACGCCGACGTGGCCACCCTGGGCCAGGGCGACCCGGCGCTGGCCGGGGAGCTGCTGGCCGCGGCGGCCGTCGTGGCCGAGGACGAGGGGCTGCTCGGCGACGGCTACCGGCTGATGTTCAACACCGGGGCGTACGGGGGCCAGGAGGTCTTCCACGTCCACGCGCACGTGCTCGGCGGCGCGCCGCTCGGCCCGATGATCTGCCGGTAGGCGGGCGGTGGTGAGCGAGATCGACGGCCGCCTGGAGCGGATGGTGCGGCGGGTCCAGGCCGACGGGCGGGTGCCGGCCGTGTCGGCCGCCCTGCACCGGGCCGACCGGCCGGCGTGGACGTGCGCGGTCGGCGGCACCGGCAACGACGGCGTCCTCGGCCCGCAGACGCTGTTCCGGATCGGCTCGGTCACCAAGACCTTCACCGCCGTGCTGGTCCTCCAGTGCCGCGACGCGGGCCTGCTCGACCTGGACGACCCGGTCAGCCGGCACCTCGACGTCCCGGCACACGGCGAGCTGACCGTGCGCCGGCTGCTGTCGCACACCTCGGGCCTGCAACGGGAACCGCACGGCGACGTCTGGGACACCCTGGCCGCCCCCGACGTGGGCGCGCTGCTGGCCGACCTGGCCCGGGCCGAGCGGGTGTTGCCGCCGGCCCGCCGCTACCACTACTCCAACCTCGGCATGGCGCTGCTCGGCCAGCTCGTCGCGCGGCTGCGCGGCGGCACCTGGGCCGAGGTGCTCGGCGAGCGGGTGCTCGCCCCGCTCGGCCTGGCCGCCACCACCGACCGGCCGGGCCCGGCGGCGGCCACCGGGTTCCTGGTCGACGCGTACTCCGACGAGGCGCACCCGGAGCCGCCGACCGACTTCGGCGCGGTCGGCCCGGCCGCCCAGCTCTGGAGCACCGCCTCGGACATGGCCCGGTGGGCGGCGTTCCTGGCCGACCCGGCGGCGCTGGACCCGGCCGGCGCGGTGCTCGCCCCGGCCACCCTGGACGAGATGCGCTGGCCGCTGACCGTCACCGACGAGACGTCCTGGGGCGCGGGCTTCGGGCTGGGGCTCATCCTCGTGCCGCAGGGCGAGCGGGTGGTGCACGTCGGGCACGACGGGGCGATGCCCGGCTTCCTGGCCGCCGTCTACGGCCGGCGCGGCGGCGACGGCACCGCCGGGGCGATGGGCGCGGCGGTGCTCGGCTCGTCCGGGACCGGGGTGCAGGTGATGGACCTGCCGCACCGGCTGCTCGCGGCGTCCGCCGAGCACGACCCTGCCGACGTCGAGCCGTGGCTGCCGGGGGAGCCCGCCCCGGCGCACCTGCGCGGGATGCTGGGCCGCTGGTGGGGCGAGGGCTTCGAGTACGTCTTCGGCTGGCACGACGGGGCCCTGCGGGCCCGGGGCGCGGACGACCCGGCGGGGAAGCCCCCGGCGGTCTTCGCCCCGGTGCCGGAGCGGCCGGACGTGTTCCGCACCGTGTCCGGGCGGGAGGTCGGCGAGCTGCTCCGACTGACCCGGGACGCGGACGGGACGGTGGTCCGGCTGCACTGGGCCACCTACCGGTTAACCCGGGGCCAGGAGACCTTCGACGGGTACGACTTCCGGCGCTGACCCCCGCCCCGGAGCGTCGCTGACCCCGCCCCGCGCGTCGCTGGCCCCCGCCCCGGGTGGGGCGGCTCGGCGGCAGGCGGGGCGGGTCGGCGGCCCGGGTAATGGCAGAGGTGTCACCGCGCGGGAAACGATAGGATGGAGGCAACGTCCGACCGCCGCGCCCGCCAGGCCCGGCGCCGAGAGTGAGAGCAGGTGGCGCAGGGCCCCTCGGCCCGACCTATGACCGGCACCCCACCTCCCGGCCCGCCCCGGGTGCAGACCAGGATCACCGTTCCGGATTCCAAGATCATGGTCAACCTGCTGGGCGCGGGCGACGAGATCCTGCGACTCGTCGAACGCTCGGTCACCAGCGACGTGCACGTCCGCGGCAACGAGATCACCATCACCGGTGCTCCCGCGGACAACGCCCTCGCCGAGCGCCTCTTCAGCGAGCTGCTCGAACTGATCGAGAAAGGCGAGACCCTGACCACTGACGCCGTCCGGCGTACCGTCGGCATGCTCGAGCAGGGCGGCGCCGAGCGGCCCGCCGAGGTCCTGACGCACAACATCCTCTCCCGGCGCGGTCGCACCATCCGCCCCAAGACCCTCGGGCAGAAGACCTACGTCGACGCCATCGACGCGCACACCATCGTCTTCGGCATCGGCCCGGCGGGCACCGGCAAGACCTACCTGGCGATGGCCAAGGCCGTCCAGGCGCTCCAGGCCAAGCAGGTCGACCGGATCATCCTGACCCGGCCGGCGGTCGAGGCGGGGGAGCGGCTCGGCTTCCTGCCCGGCACGCTCAACGAGAAGATCGACCCGTACCTGCGCCCGCTCTACGACGCGCTGCACGACATGCTCGACCCGGAGACCATCCCGAAGCTGATGGCGGCGGGGACGATCGAGGTCGCGCCACTGGCATACATGCGCGGTCGCACGTTGAACAGCGCGTTCATCATCCTCGACGAGGCCCAGAACACCACGCCCGAGCAGATGAAGATGTTCCTCACCCGACTCGGCTTCGGTTCCAAGATCGTGGTCACCGGCGACGTCACCCAGGTGGACCTTCCCGGCGGGACGACCAGCGGCCTGCGGATCGTCCGGGAGATCCTGGGGAACGTGGAGGACGTGCACTTCGCGCAGCTCTCCAGCTCCGACGTGGTGCGTCACCGACTGGTCGGGGAGATCGTCGACGCGTACGCCCGCTGGGACGCCGAGCGGGAGAATCAGCAGGCGCAGGACGCGCACGCCGTGCCGGGGCAGACCGCCCAGGGCCGTCGGGCCGGCCGGCGCCGCCAGACCTAGGGAACCCAGTTGTCCATCGAGATCGCCAACGAGTCCGGTGTCGAGGTCGACACCGACGCCGTGCTCGCCGTCGCCCGGTACGCCCTCGACGAGATGGGGGTCAACCCCCTCGCCGAGCTGTCCGTGCTGCTGGTCGACATCGACTACATGACCGAGCTGAACCACCGCTGGATGGGTGGCGACGGCCCGACCGACGTGCTCGCCTTCCCCATGGACGAGGGCAGCGTCGACCACGGGCCGGGCGAGACCAGCGCGTCCGGCGGAGAACCGGCCCTGCTCGGCGACATCGTGCTCTGCCCCGAGGTGGCGGCCAAGCAGGCCGCGACCGCCGGCCACGCGGCGGCGGACGAGCTGCACCTGCTCACCGTGCACGGGGTCCTGCACCTGCTCGGGTACGACCACGCCGAGCCGGAGGAGGAGCGGGAGATGTTCGAGCTCCAGGCCCGGCTGCTGGCCGGCTGGCGGTCGACCCGGTCCCGGTGATGCCCACCCCGATATCGGCGGCCGGCGCCACTGCCGGCCTTCCCGACCTGCAACTGCTCGTCTTCGCGGCCGGGCTGGTGGTGCTCGCCGGCCTGATCGCGATGACCGAGGCGGCGCTCGCCGCGGTGTCCCCGGCCCGGGCGGCCGAGCTGGCCCGCGACGGCGCCCGGGGCGCCCGCACCCTCCAGGCGGTCGCCGGCGACGTGGTCCGCCACCTCAACCTGCTGCTGCTGCTCCGGCTGCTGGCCGAGCTGACCGCCACCACGCTGGTCGCGCTGGTGGCGGTCGACACGTTCGGGGCGGGCTGGCGGGCGGCCCTGATCACCGCCGGCGCGATGACCGTGATCAGCTTCGTGGTGGTCGGCGTCGGCCCGCGCACCATCGGCCGGCAGCACGCGTACGCGGTCGGCCGGGCGGTCGCCCCCCTGGTGCGCTGGCTCGGGCGGGCGCTCAACCCGCTCGCCTCGCTGCTGATCCTGATCGGCAACGCGGTCACCCCGGGGCGCGGCTTCCGGGAGGGGCCGTTCGCCACCCAGGTGGAGCTGCGTGAGCTGGTCGACCTGGCCGAGCAGCGCGGCGTCGTGGAGCACGGCGAGCGGCAGATGATCCATTCGGTCTTCGCGCTCGGCGACACCATCGCCCGCGAGGTGATGGTGCCGCGCACCGAGATGCTGTGGATAGAGGAGAGCAAGACCCTCTCCCAGGCGCTGACGCTGTTCCTGCGTTCCGGCTTCTCCCGCATCCCGGTGATCGGGGAGAGCGTCGACGACGTGCTGGGCGTGCTCTACCTGAAGGACCTGATCCGGCGTACCCGGGGCGGCGATCCCGCCGCGGCCCGGCTGCCGGTGGCCGAGCTGATGCGCCCGGCGACCTTCGTGCCGGAGTCCAAGCCGGTCGACGACCTGCTGTCGGAGATGCAGGCGGCCCGCAACCACCTGGTCATCGTCGTCGACGAGTACGGCGGCACCGGCGGCCTGGTCACCATCGAGGACATCCTCGAGGAGATCGTCGGGGAGATCACCGACGAGTACGATGTCGAGCGCCCGCCGGTCGAGCGGCTGGAGGACGGTTCGGTGCGGGTCACCGCCCGGCTGCCGGTCGAGACCCTCGGCGAGCTGTTCGACGTCGAGTTGCCCGCCGACGAGGTCGAGACGGTCGGCGGCCTGCTCGCCCAGGCCCTTGGCCGGGTTCCGATCCCCGGCGCGGAGGCTGACGTGGCCAAGCTCCGGCTGCACGCCGAGGGCACCACCGGCCGGCGCAACCGGATAGACACCGTGCTGGTCAGCCGGGTCGAGCCGACCGACCATCCCGACACCACCCCGGGGCGCGGCGAGCCCGCCGACCACCGGGGCAACCAGAACCGATCCGAGGAGAGGCAATCCGCCGATGCCTGAGTCACCCGCCGCACCCGCAGCCCTGCCCACCCCGACCGCGCCGGTCGAGCTGACCGCCGAGGACGGCAAGCTGGTCGTCCTGGCGCGCGGCGCGCGGGGCCGGGTGGGCGCCGTGGAGGGAGCGGCGGTACGCGACCAGGACGGCCGCACGTACGCGGCGGCGAGCGTCTCGCTGCCCTCGCTCACCCTCACCGCCCTCCAGCTCGCGGTGGCTTCCGCCGTGGCGGCCGGGGCCACCCGACTGGAGGCCGCCGTGGTGGTGACCGAGGCGTCGACCCTGGACGGGGCTGGGCACGCCGCCGTCCGAGACCTGACCGCCGACGCGCCGGTCCACGTGGCCGCCCCGGACGGCACCATCCTCGGCACGGTGGTCGAGTGACCGGCCGTCCCGCAGCCGGCCGTCGCGACGGCGGTGGCGGGGGCGCTGCAACCGGTGGCCGCGACAACGGTGGCGCTGCGGCCGGTGGCCGTGTGTCCGCCGATGGCCGCGTGCCCGGCGGCGGCGAGCCGGGGGCCAGCCCGTACCGGGCCGGGTTCGCCTGCTTCGTGGGGCGGCCGAACGCCGGCAAGTCGACGCTGACCAACGCCATCATCGGCACGAAGATCGCGATCACCTCGAACAAGCCGCAGACCACCCGGCACATCATCCGGGCCGTGCTGCACCGGCCGGAGTCGCAGCTCGTCCTGGTCGACACCCCGGGCCTGCACCGCCCCCGCACGCTGCTCGGCGAGCGCCTGAACGACCTGGTCCGCGCCACCTGGAGCGAGGTCGACGTGATCGGCCTGTGCATCCCGGCGAACGAGCCGGTCGGCCGGGGGGACCGGTTCATCACCGGCGAGCTGGCCGAGCTGAAGGCCACCGTGATGGCCGTGGTGACCAAGACCGACCTGGTGGACAAGCGGAAACTGGCCGAGCAGCTTCTCGCGGTCAGCAAGCTGGGCGAGTTCGCCGAGGTGGTGCCGGTCAGCGCGGTCTCCGGTCACCAGGTCGACACCCTGGTCGACGTGATGACCGGCTACCTGCCGGAGTCGCCGCAGCTCTACCCGGACGACATGCTCACCGAGGACCCGGAGCAGGTGCTGATCGCCGAGATGATCCGGGAGGCGGCCCTGGAGGGGGTCCGCGACGAGCTGCCGCACTCCATCGCCGTGGTGGTGGAGGAGATGATCCCCGAGGGTCAGCTCATGAAGATCTACGCCGACGTCTACGTCGAGCGGTCCAGCCAGAAGGCGATCGTGCTCGGTCACCAGGCGAGCCGGCTCAAGCAGGTCGGCATCACCGCCCGCCGGCAGATCGAGGAGCTGCTCGGCACCCGGGTCTACCTGGACCTGCACGTCCGGGTGGCGAAGGAGTGGCAGCGCGACCCCAACCAGCTCCGCAAGCTCGGCTTCTGACCCGGAGCCGCCCCGCGCGCCGGGCTGGCCGACGTGCGGGGCGGATCTGGGGAATTTCTGCGATCCTGGCGACCGGGCTGGCCCCGCCCGAGGAACAGGCCCGGACGGTGGAGTTGCGGATGGGCCGCCCGGCGCTGGTGTTCGACCGCGACTCGCCCCCGCGTCCTGATCCACGTCGTGCCCGCGACGGCCGGGCTCCACCTCGGCCAGTCCGGCGCGTTCGTGCTGGCCAGCCTGCCCGACGGGGACCCGGTCGGCTACCTCGACGACCAGCTCGCGGGCCGGGTGGTGCTGGACTCGGAGCACGTTGCCGCGCTGGAGCGGACGTGGGAGGCTGTCCGGGCCGAGGCCCTGCCGCGCGCCCATTCGCGCGACCTGATCAGGAAGCTGGTGGACGAGCGATGACCGATCCGCGCTGGCGCACGTCGACCCGGTCGAGCGCGAACGGCGGGAACTGCGTCGAGGTGGCCGACAACCTGCCGGGCCGGGTCCTGGTGCGCGACAGCAAGGACGTCGCCGGCCCGGTGCTCGCGTTCGCCCCGGGGGACTGGCGCTGCTTCGTCGCCGCCCCGCCGTCGCGCTGATCCACCTCCGGGTCAGGCCCGGGTATGGCCTTTTTCACTTTAAGCCCGCGATGGTGGGCGTTTGCCGGCGTCCGGTCGGAGGGTAGGGAACGTTTGCGCCCTGCCCCCTGACATTGAAGCAGGCTGATGCGAAACCGATACCTGGACCTGCTGCGCTCCCTGGCGATCATCCGAGTCGTGGTCTACCACGTGACCGGATGGGGCACGCTGACGCTGCTCTTCCCGGCCATGTCGGTGATGTTCGCGCTTGCCGGATCGCTCATGGCGGCGTCGCTGGACAGGTCCGGGGCACCGGCGGTGGGCCGGCGGCTGCGCCGCCTGCTGCCGTCGCTGTGGGTGCTGGCCGCGATCTTCGTACCCGCCATGCTGCTCACCGGGCTGCCGCTGACGCCGAAGGTGCTGCTCTGGGCGTTCCCGGTCGCCGACCCACCGGCCAACTACTGGGGGGCGTTGGCGCTCAGCCCGATCTGGTACCTGCGTGACTACCTCTGGTTCGTGTTCGCCTCGCCCCTCGCGCTCTGGCTGTTCCGGCGGGCACCGTGGCCCACCCTGCTCGCCCCGTACGCCCTGCTGGCCGCGATCGAAGTCGGCATGCTGCCGAACGCGCCGACGGTGCTGCGGGACTTCGGCCTGTACTTCGGGGCCTGGCTGCTCGGCTTCGCCCACCACGACGGCCTGCTGCGCCGCATGGCCACCCGGGTGCTGGTCCCGACCGCGCTCGCCCTCGGCGCCGCCGGGGCGGCCTGGATCGTCACCCACCCCGGCCCCCGGGGGTACGACCTGAACGACATGCCGCTGGGCAACGCGCTCTGGTCGGCGGCCTTCATCCTGGTGGCGATCGGCCGGGCCCCGGCGTCGGCGGCCTGGGTGGACCGCAACGCGCTGCTCGGCCGCGCGGTGACCGTGCTGAACCGGCGGGCGCTGACCTGCTACCTCTGGCACATGCCGTTCGTGGTGGCGCTCACCCCGCTGGTCGACGTCGTCGGCTGGTCCCACCAGGACCCGGTCGGGCTGGCGATCCGGGTGGCGCTGGTCTTCGCGCTGGTCGGCGTGGCCACCGTGCTGGTCGGCTGGGTGGAGGATGTGGCGGCCCGCCGGCCCCCGGAGCTGCTTCCGGGCGGCCGACCCCGCGCCCCGGCCGGCGGTTCCGTCGTGCCGGTCAGTCCCGCTCCGGCGGGGCGGGCGGTGGTGCCGGCGCCCCGGGCCTCCGAGGAGCACACCCTCAGGATCAGCGTGCGCTGACCGTCACGTTCCCGCTGCCGGCGGCGACGTCGATCAGCAGTGGCGCGGCCGGGTCGTCCGGGACGCCGAGGTCGGTATCGCCCGACCCGACGCTCGACCGCACCCGGTACCGGCCGGCGGGCACGACCAGGTCCACGTTCCCGCTGTCGGCGTGGGCCCGCGCCGAGGCGGGGGCGGACAGCTCCACGTCGACGTCGCCCGAGCCGGTCTCGGCGTCGACCTGACCGCTGAGGCCCCGCCCCGTGATGTTGCCGGAGCCGGCCCGCAGGATGGCCGCGCCGGGCACGTCGTCCACCTCCACGTTGCCGGAGCCGGTCTCGGCCCGTACCGGGCCGGCGGCCCCGTCGATGTACATGTTGCCCGAGCCGAGCCGCAGCTCGACCGCGCCGACCTTGGACAGGTTGATGTCGCCCGAGCCGCCCTCGCCGCGCACCGTCGTCCCCGGGGGCACGGTCACGTCGTACGACACCGAGCAGCGGCGGCCGCAGTCGGTGTCCAGCACCAGCTCGTCGCCGTGCACCTCGTGCCGGGTGTCGGGCTGGGCGCCGTGGTACCGCAGCACCCGCTTGACGCGTACCTCACCGGTCGGGCCGGTGCCCCGTACCGTCACGTCGCCCGAACCCTGGCGGACGACGACCCGGGCCACGGTGGCGGTCTCGGTGGTGTCGAAGTCGAGCTGGCGCATCGACAGGGTGTCGCACCCGGCGACGAGGATCAGTGCGGCGGCGGCGCCGGCGGCGACGGCGGCGCGCGTCACCGGCCGGCGGACGGCGACGGCGGCACGGCGGGGCGTGGCGGCCCGGGTGGGCGCGGCGGTGGGATGCGGAGCCATGCCGGCACGCTACGGCCGGGCCGGCCCGGGGCGCATCCGGGATCGCGCGCCGGCTACCCCGAACCGACCCTGATTTCGCACCCCGAGGAGAATGACCGGATGCCCGGGTACCGCCGACAGCTCTACCGCGACGACGCGGTGGTGCTGCGCGTGCAGAAGCTCGGCGAGTCCGACCGGATCATCACCCTGCTCACCCGCCGGCACGGCCGGCTCCGCGCGGTGGCCCGGGGGGTCCGCCGCACCACCAGCAAGTTCGGCGCCCGGCTGGAGCCGTTCGGCCACGTCGACGTGCAACTCGCCGGCGACCCGAAGGGCAACACCGGCAGCTCGCTGCACAGCGTCAGCCAGGTCGAGGGGATCGACCTGTACGGCAAGCGGTTCCTCGGCGACTACCCGCGCTACACGGCGGCCAGCGCGATCGCCGAGACGGCCGAGCGGCTCACCCCCGTCGAGCGGGAGCCCTCGCTGCGGCTGTTCCAGCTCACCCTCGGCGCGCTGAAGTCCCTCTCCCGGGGCGACCACGCCACCACGCTGGTGCTCGACGCGTACCTGCTGCGCGGGATGACCCTCGCGGGGTGGGCCCCCGCGCTGACCGCGTGCGCGGTCTGCGGCACCCCGGGGCGGCACCGGGCGTTCTCCGTGCCGGCCGGCGGCGCGGTCTGCCCGGACTGCCGGCCCCCCGGCGCGGCCCACCCCGCCCCGGCCACCGTCGACCTGATGTCCGCGCTGACCACCGGCGACTGGGTGCTCGCCGACGCCACCGAGACCGGCGTACGCCGGGAGTGCAGCGGCCTGGTCGCGGCGCACCTGCAGTGGCACCTGGAACGCGCGCTACGCTCGCTGCCGCTGGTCGACCGGGGCGGTGCGGTCGCCGGCCCGGGGGTGCCGGACGTGAGCAGGGAGAGAGCCGAGTGATCCGATCGATGAGGGCCGGCCGGCGCGAGCCGGTGCCGCCGACTCCGCACCCGTCGGGCGCCCGGCCCCCGGCGCTGCCCCCCGCAGCGGTGCCCCGGCACGTCGCCGTGGTGATGGACGGCAACGGCCGGTGGGCCAAGGAGCGCGGGCTGCCCCGCACCAAGGGCCACGAGGCGGGCGAGTTCAGCCTCTTCGACACCATCGAGGGCGCGATCGAGCTGGGCGTGCCCTACCTCTCGGCGTACGCGTTCTCCACGGAGAACTGGCGGCGCTCGCCCGACGAGGTCCGGTTCCTGATGGGCTTCAACCGGGACGTCATCCGCCGCCGCCGCGACCAGCTCGTCGACCTCGGCGTCCGGGTCGTCTGGTCCGGCCGGGCCGGGCGGCTGTGGAAGAGCGTCATCTCCGAGTTGCAGACCGCCGAGGAGATGTCCCGGGGGAACTCGACGCTGACCCTCCAGTTCTGCGTCAACTACGGCGGGCAGGCGGAGATCGCCGACGCCGCCGCCGCGATCGCCCGCGACGTGGCGGCCGGCCGGCTCGACCCGGGCAAGGTCAACGAGAAGCTGATCGCGAAGTACCTCTACCACCCGGAGATCCCCGAGGTGGACCTCTTCCTCCGCCCGTCCGGCGAGGAACGGATCTCCAACTTCCTGCTCTGGCAGACCGCGTACGCGGAGCTGGTGTTCCTCGACACCCTCTGGCCGGACTTCGACCGTCGCCACCTCTGGTACGCCTGCGAGCTGTACGCCCAGCGGGACCGGCGCTTCGGCGGGGCGCTGCCCAACCCGGTCGCCCCGTCGACCTGAGCCCAGGCTTACCGGCGGGCCCGGCTGGGTATCACCTTCTCAGCAGCCACGACGCGGAGGTGAACCCACATGATTCAGAAGCGGATAGGCCAGTGGGCGGTCATGGCGGTCGCCGTGCCGCTGGCCGCGGCCGGAGCTCGCCGGCTCAGCCACACCCTGGAGGCCCGGCGCGGCCCGACCGGCGTGACCCGGGTGCTCAGCAAGGGCGCCGACCTGCTGCGCCCGCAGAAGGCGAAGCGCCGCCGGTTCTGGTGAGCCGTCCGTCAGCGCCGCCCCCGCACCGGGGGCGGCGCTGACGCGTTTCAGCGCGACGCGCGCGTCATGCCCGCATCTCGGAGCGGTCGCCGGCCCACAGCGTGTGGAACGACCCCTCCCGGTCCACCCGCTGGTAGGTGTGCGCGCCGAAGTTGTCCCGCAGCCCCTGGATCAGCGCGGCGGGCAGCCGCTGGGCGCGCAGCCCGTCGAAGTACGCCAGCGACGAGGAGAACGCCGGAGTCGGCACGCCGGCCCGGGCCGCGTCGACCACCACCCGTCGCCAACTCGGCACGCCGGCGCTGACCGCCTCGGCGAACCACGGCGCCACCAGCAGCGACGGCAGCTCCGGCTGGGCGTCGTACGCCTCCTTGATCCGATCCAGGAAACGGGCCCGGATGATGCAGCCACCCCGCCAGATCGTCGCGGTGCCGCCCAGGTCGATGTCCCAGTCGTACTCCCGGCTGCCGGCGCGGATGTGGTCGAAGCCCTGCGCGTACGCGACGATCTTGCTGGCCAGCAGTGCGCGCCGCACGTCCTCGACGAAGGCGTCCCGGTCCTCGACCTGCCACTTCTCCCCGGCGTCGCCGAACGCCCGGCGGGCGGCCTCGCGCTGGTCGGCGTGCCCGGAAAGCGACCGGGCGAAGGTGGCCTCGGCGATGCCGGTGATCGGGATGCCCAGGTCCAGCGCGCTCTGCACCGTCCAGCGGCCGGTGCCCTTCTGCTCGGCCTGGTCCAGCACGACGTCGACGAACGCCCGCCCGGTCGCCGCGTCGGTGTGCCCCAGCACCTCGGCGGTGATCTCGATGAGGAACGACTCCAGCTCGCCGGTGTTCCACTCCCGGAAGATGTCCGCGATCTCCGCCGGGCTCGCCGACAGCCCGGCCCGCAGCAGGTCGTACGCCTCCGCGATGAGCTGCATGTCGGCGTACTCGATGCCGTTGTGCACCATCTTCACGAAGTGGCCGGCGCCGTCCGGGCCGATGTGCCGGCAGCACGGCGTGCCGTCGACCTGGGCGGCGATCTTCTCGAACATCGGGCCGAGCTTCGCGTACGACTCGGCGGAGCCGCCCGGCATGATGCTCGGCCCGCGCAGCGCACCCTCCTCGCCGCCCGACACGCCGGTGCCGGAGAAGTGCAGCCCGTGCCCGCGCAGCGCCTCCTCCCGTCGCCGGGTGTCGGCGAAGTGGGCGTTGCCGCAGTCGACGACGATGTCGCCCTCCTCCAGCAGCGGGACAAGCTCGTCGATCACCGCGTCGGTCGGGGCGCCGGCCTTGACCATCACGATCACCGCCCGGGGGCGCTCCAGCGATGCCACGAAGTCCGCGAGGGACTCCGACGGCACGAACGTGCCCTCGTCGCCGTGCTCGGCGACCAGGCTGCGGGTGCGCTCCGGGGACCGGTTGTGCACCGCCACCGTGAACCCGTTGCGGGCCAGGTTGCGGGCCAGGTTCCTGCCCATCACCGCCAGCCCGGTCACACCGATCTGCGCCCTCGCCTGCTGCGTCATTCGTTTCCGCCACCTCTCGCGTCGCCCGTGGTGCTGCGACCGTATCGCGGTGGGCGGGCGGCGGGGCCCGGTGGCGGACACGGTGTCACGATGTGGTGCGTCGGGGCGGCGGCCGCCCGCGACCGGTAATTCGGGTGCGGCGGGCGGGACGGCCGACTACTGTCACGTACATGCGTAACTGACGCCCCTCTTTCGGAAAGCCGACCCGCCGTTCTCGCCGCGGGTCCGGCGCTCCGGGCGTCCGCATTCCCACCGCCGCCGCTTTGCGCGGCACCTGTTGTGGCCGGACGCCCGGGCGCTCCCCGTTCCCGTTCGCCCCGCCGTCGCCCGACGGCAGCGCCGCGCCGCGCAGTCGGCGTCAGCCGCTCGCCGTGCGGTCGGCACCAGCAGTAAGGAGGCCGGGTATGCCAGCCAAGCCCAGTTCCCGTAAGCCCCGCAAGTCCCGCAAGCCGTCCCCAGGTTCGTCGTCGAGTTCGTCCGCGGGTTCGTCCCCGGGATCGTCTCCTCCGGAGGTGACCGCGCCGGATCTCGGCGTCGCGGCTGGCGTCTCCCCGCAGCCGGGGACGGCGTCTCCGCTCCTCTCGCCCACGGGGGACTCGCTCCGCGTGTCGCCGCAGGCGGAGCCCCTGGACGTGTCGCCCACGGTGGAGACGCCGCCCCCGCCGAGGACCGGCCCGCCGGCCGGCGGAGCCAAGTACCCTGCCGGCCGCACCCAGCGCGCCGGCCAGACCCGCCGGTACGCCTTCCGTCGCAGCTGATCCGCACACCTCGGGCTGGGCCCGGGCCGAGGTCGGCGCACGTCGGCTCACCTCGGCGCCGTCGGCTCAGCCGGGTCGACCTACCCTTCGTCGGCCCCTATGGAGCTGCCCCGTTTGTGCTGTCAGTGGAGCGGGAGCACAAACGGGGCAGCTCCGTAGGAGCCGAAGGGCAGGTCCCCGAAGGGGTGCGGGACGCCATCGTCCGCCCGCCGGGCGGTCAGCCGATCAGCGGGCGGAACGCGCCCAGCGCGACGCTGACCGCCAGCGCCGCCCCGGCCAGGGCCGCCGCCCCGGCGATCAGCAGGCCGTCGGCGGCCCGGAACCGCTGCCGCCGGGCGACGGTGCGTGGGGTGCCCGCGTCGAAACCGCGGGCGTCCATCGCCACCGCGAGCCGGGTGCCGCGCCGGATCGCCCCCACCAGCAGCGCGAACGCGGTCGAGACGAACAGCCGCATCCGGGCCAGGGGATTGCGCCCGGCGTCGACCCCGCGTGCCCGCCGCGCCATGCTGATCATCTGCCACTCCTGGCCCAGCAACGGCACCAGCCGGAACGCCGCCAGCGCACCGATCGCGAACCGGGCCGGCGCCTTCGCGTTCTGAATCAGCGCGTCGGCCAGGTCGGTCGGGTCCGTGGTGGCGAAGACGATCACGCCGGGCAGTGCCACGGCCAGCATGCGCAGCGCCAGCCCGAGCGCGGTGAGCAGCACCCCGGTGGTGACCAGCACCGGCCCAGCGTCGACCAGCACCCGGCCGGAGCGATCGGCGGCGAAGAGGACCAGGGTGGCCACGATGCCGACCGCGCCGAGCAGCAGCGGCGCGGCCCGCCGGGCGAGTACCCGGTACCGGATGCCGAACAGCGGCAGCACGGCCAGCTCGATGACGAGGGCGATCGCCGGGGCGACCGGGTCCAGGGTGGCGAGCAGGGTGAACGAGAAGACCAACGCCGCCGCGACCTTCGCCACCGGGTTGCGTCGGGCCAGCGGCGCGCCTGGCGTCGCCACCGGTTCGATGCTGATCACGTGGCCTCCACCACCCCGCCGGACGCGCGGGTCACGGTGATCCGCCGGTCGGCCAGGGCCGCGACGAAGTCCGGGTCGTGGGTGACGGTGACCACGCCGTGCCCGGCGTCGCGCAGCTCGGCGAAGAGGTCGACCAGTTCCAGCCAGGTCCGTCGGTCCTGGCCGAAGGTGGGTTCGTCGCAGACCAGCAGCCGGGGCGCGGTGGCGAGGGCGGTCGCCACGCTCAGCCGCCGTGCCTCCCCACCCGAGAGGGTGTACGGGTTCGCGCGGGCCAGCGCCGCCAGGCGCAGCCGATCCAGCAGTCCGTCCACGGTGGCCCGGACGGCGGTCTCGGGCCGACCGGTGCGGCGCGGCCCGAGGGCCAGCTCGTCGAAGACCGTTCCGGTGACGAACTGGTGCTCCGGGTCCTGGAAGACCGACCCGATCCGGCCGGCCAGGGCGGGGGCCCGCCAGCGGTACGGGGGAGTTCGGGCATCCCTGCCGGCCAGCTCCCCGGTCGCCGCCACCCGGCCGGTCCCCGGCCGGAGCAGGCCGCCCAGCAGCAGGGCCAGGGTGGACTTCCCGGCGCCGTTGGGGCCGAGGACGGCCAGCGCCTCGCCGGCGCGTACCGCGAGGTCGATCGGGGCGAGGCGGGGTGGCACGGCGACCCGGTCGGCGGTGATCAGCAGGTCACCCGGAGCCGCGGCGGCGTGCCGGGGCGGCACGGTCCGGCCGGGCACCCAGACTCCCTCGGCGGCGAGGGCGTCGCCGTGGGCGGCGAAGACCGCCTCCGGCGGCCCGTCGGCGCGTACCCCGCCGCCGGGTTCCAGCACCACCACCCGGTCGACCAGTGGCAACGCCTCGGCGACCCGGTGCTCGACCAGGATCAGCGTGGTGTCGCCGTCCATCGCGTCGGCCACCGCGCGGCGGACCAGCGCCGCCCCGGCCGGGTCGAGGTTCGCGGTCGGCTCGTCGAGCAGCAGCAGACCCGGCCGCAGGGCGAGCGTCCCGGCCAGGGCGAGTCGCTGCTGCTCCCCCCCGGAGAGGGCGGCGGTCGGCCGGTCCCGGTGGTACGGGAAGCCGACGCGGCGCAGCGCTTCGTCCACCCGGGGCCAGATCTCGTCGGCCGGTACGCCCCGGTTCTCCAGCCCGAAGGCCACGTCGTCGCCGCAGCGGGCCATGACGAGCTGGGTCTCCGGGTCCTGGAAGACGATGCCGACCCGTTCCCGGTTCGCGCGCGGGTCGACCCCGTCGACCTCGACGGTGCCCTCCTGCTCGCCCGAGTCCTCGGGCAGGAGCCCGGCCAGCGCGGCCAGCAGCGTGCTCTTGCCCGCCCCCGACGGCCCGAGCAACAGCACCCGCTCGCCACGCTCGACGCGCAGGTCCACCCCACGCACCGCCCAGGCCCGCCGCCCGGCGTGCCGCCAGCCGAACCCCCGCAACCCGACCCCGCCCACCCCGACCCCCTCAACCCCACCCCCACCCGAACAGCCTGGTTGATCAAGAGGTTTGCGTCCGGAGAACCGGGTTCGGCTGACGCAAACCTCTTGATCAACCCGATCAGACGGGGGCGCGGTAGTCGCGGGCGGCGGGGAAGCGGTCCAGGACGCCCGTGCCGGCCAGGGCGCGGGTGAGGGCCCAGCCGCCGGCGCCGGAGACGACCGTGGCGCTGACGATGGTGAGCAGGGCGTACGGGATGCGGTAGCTGGTCAGGTCGTACTCGGCGTTCCAGACGAGGAAGTCGAACAGGGCGGCGCTGAGGCCGGTGAGCGCCCCGGCGAGCAGCGCGGTCGGCAGCCGGAACGAGCGGTACCGGAACGCCGCGAAGGCCAGCTCTGCCCCGATGCCCTGGACCATGCCCTGCGGGATCACCGTGCCGGCCCACTGGCTGCCCAGCAGGGCGGACAGGACGGCGGCGACGGTCTCGCAGTACAGGGCCGCGCCCGGCTTGCGAATCACCAGGCCACCGACCACGGCCGGCATCAGCCAGACCCCGTAGAGCAGGGTCTGCGCGGGCGGGAAGAACGCGAACGCCCCCTCGGTGGCGCTCCAGACCAGGCCCCAGGCCCAGAAGATGACGCCGAAGGCGACCGCGATCACCGAGGCGACCACGATGTCGATCGTGCGCCAGCGGTTGCTGTCGATGTTGTTCATGTGATGGCTCCCAGTTCTGAGTGAACCAGGAGAAGACGCACGCCGCGCCCGGGCTACCGGACGGCGGCGCGGCTGGAGGTCGACCGAACTCCCTGCGCTGGCATTACCCAGATCAGGTTCGAGGGTCTGCGGGCGGTGCCCGCACTCTCAGCGCTGTGCGCTCCCCTGTCGGATATGAAGTTGTCTCGCCGACGCTAACACCTCGAAAGATCGCCGGGCAATGTGATCCAATCGCAGCTCACCCCCGATGCGGAAACCGTCATCTCGCCGTACTTCGTCGACCCGGCCCGTCGCGCGCGATACTGTCGCGCCGCCGAACTGCCGGACACCAGGGGGCGAGCCGTGACGGCACCGACCGACCGCTCCCCGCCGCCCGCCGGGCCCGCTGGGTAGGCTGCCGATCATGCAGGTGGAGGCGCGGGGGCTGACGTTCGAGACCCGCACCGGCGGGCCGGCCGACGGCGAACCGGTGCTGCTGCTGCACGGCTTCCCGCAGCACGGCGGCGAGTGGGATGAGGTGACGCCGGCGCTGCACGCCGCCGGGCTGCGCACGTACGCGCCGGACCAGCGGGGCTACTCGCCGCTCGCCCGGCCCGGGGCGGTCGAGGCGTACCGGCTCCCCGAGCTGGTCGCCGACGCGGCGGCCCTGCTCGACGCGCTGGGCGTCGACGCGGCGCACGTGGTGGGGCACGACTGGGGCGCGATCGTGGCCTGGGGGCTGGCCGCGAGCCACCCCGACCGGGTGCGCACCCTCACCGCCGTGTCCGTCCCGCACCCCGCCGCGATGGCGCACGCGCTGGCCACGGACACCGAGCAGAAGGCCCGCTCGTCGTACATCGCCCTGTTCCGCAAGCCGGGCAAGGCGGAGAAGGTGCTGCTGGCGTTGCGGGCCGCCGCCCTGCGCAAGCTGCTCGGCGGGGTCGGCGACGCCGCCCGGGTGGCCCGGTACGCCGAGCCGATGCGCGAGCCGGGCGCGCTGACCGCCGCGTTGAACTGGTACCGGGCGATGTCGCGGGCCGACCTCGCGGCGGTCGGGCCGGTGCCGGTGCCGACCGCGTTCGTGTGGAGCAGCAGGGACATCGCGATCGGCCGCACCGCCGCCGAGGCGTGCGCCGCCCACGTCACCGGGGACTACCGCCTCGTCGAGCTGCCCGGCGTCTCGCACTGGATTCCCGACGAGGCGCCCGGTCCGCTCGCCGAGGCGATCCTGGCCCGCACGGGCGTCGCGCGGTGACCCCCGCCCCGTCCTCGTCCGCCCCGCCGTCGTCCGCCCCGCCGTCGTCCGCCCCGCCGTCGTCCGTCCCGGGTCCGCCGGGCGCGGCGGGCGGCGGCGTCGCGGCGGCCCGGCCGCACACCCGCGCGTCGCTCGCCGCGCAGCTCCACGACCTGGGGGTACGCCCCGGCGGCATCGTGCTCGTGCACGCCGGACTGCGGGCACTCGGGTTCGTCTGCGGCGGCCCGCAGGCGGTGGCCCTCGCCCTGCTCGACGTGCTCGGCCCCGAGGGCACGCTGGTGGTGCCGACCCACACGCCGGAGAACAGCGACCCGGCCGGGTGGAGCAACCCGCCGGTGCCGGCGGACTGGTGGCCGGTGATCCGCGCGGAGACTCCCGGCTTCGACCCGGCGGTCACCCCGAGCCGGTTCATGGGGGCGCTGGCCGAGACCGTCCGGGGCTGGCCGGGGGCCCGGCGCAGCGACCACCCGCACGTCTCGTTCGCCGCGCTCGGGCCCGCCGCCGAGGAGATCGTGGCCGGGCACCCGCTGGCCGACATGCTCGGTTCCGATTCGCCGCTGGGCCGGCTGTACGACCTGGACGCCGACGTGCTGCTGCTCGGCGTCGACCACGGCTGCAACACGTCGCTGCACCTGGCGGAGTACCGGCAGGCCGCCCCGCCGAGGGAACGGGTGGGCGCGGCGGTTCGCACCCGCGACGGCGGCCAGGACTGGGCATGGTGGGAGGACGTGGCGGTCGACTCGGCCGACTTCCCCCGGCTCGGGGCGGACCTGGAGTCGACCGGCGCGGTCCGGATCGGCCCGGTCGGCGACGGGACGGGCAGGTCGATGCGCCAGCGGGCGGCGGTCGACTTCGCGGTGGACTGGCTGGCCCGCAACCGGCGGACGGAGGACGGAGGACGGTGAGCGGCGAGGACTACCTCGCGGTGGTGACGCTGGCCGAGTTCGCCGACGTGGTGCTGGACAACGGCGCTCCGTACGGTGCCGCGACCCTGCCGCTGCCGGGCGGCGGCGCGGTCGGCGCGGTCTCCTCCATCACCGCCGCCCTGCTGGCGCAGCAGCTCACGGTCGAGGTGGTGTCCCGGCTGCTCGCGGCGGGGGAGCGACCCCCGGTCCACCTGTCGGCCAACATCGCCCGGCGGCGACGAGCACAACAACGAGCTGGAGGCCCCGTACGCCGGCCGTATCCGCCGGGGGTCCTGACCGCGCCGGGCGGGGTGCGGTCGTGAGTCGGTTTCGCCGTTCGCCCGACGGGGCAAAGCCGATGCTGCCGGCGGGGTGGATCCCGCCGGCAGTACCGTCACCCCGGAGGTAGCGCGTGTCGAAGGAAACCGAGAAGCAGCGCTGGCAGCGCAACTTCGCCGACCTGCTCCAGGAATTGCGGGTCGCGCAGACCGGCGTGCAGATCCTGTTCGCGTTCCTGCTGACCCTGCCGTTCAGCAACGGCTTCACGCACACCAGCGAGTTCCAGAGGGACGTCTACATCGTCGCGTTGCTGTCGGCGGCCGGTGCTACCGCCATGATCATCTCCCCGGTCGCCTTCCACCGGGCGCTGTTCCGGCAGGGGCGCAAGCCGGAGCTGGTCCGGTTCGCCCACCGGATGGCCAGCGGCGGGCTCGCCTTCATGCTCATCGCGATGGTCAGCGCGGTCCTGCTGATCACCGACTTCGTGCTGGACCGGGGCATCGCCTTCGTGCTCACCGGGATCACGGCGGTCTGGTTCCTGGCCTTCTGGGTGGTCCTGCCGTTCGCCCGCCGCAACTGGGGCGACGACGACGACGACGATGACGATCCGCAGGTGCTCACCGGCGGCTGATCCCGCCGACCAGCGCGGACGCTGGGGAAAATCCGAGGTGCACGCAACGCTACCCCTGGGTAACAGCCGGGGGTAGCGTTGCTTTTGTCGAGCACGTTGACGCATCCGGACCGAGGTTCGAGGGGGCCGCCGTGACCACGACGCAGAACAACCGACCCACGCCCGACCCGGCGGGAGGAGACCCGGCGGGCGGCCCCACCGGCCGGGTCGCGCCGATCGACGATCCGGCCCCGGCCGTCCCGGGCCCCGCCGACGCCGTCACCGCCGAGGCTGTCACCGCCGAGGCCACTGCCGACGCCGCCGCCGTCGACGCCGCCGGGGGCGCGGGGGCGCTGCCGACGGAGGCCGGTCAGGTGTCGGAGAAGGAGGCCCGGCAGGTCGCCGAGGCGGCCCGCGAGTCCGCGTGGGACCGGCCGAGCTTCGGCAAGGAGTTGTTCCTCGGCCGGCTCCGGATCGACCTGATCCACCCCTGGCCGCGTACCGACCCGGCCGAGGACGCCCGGGCCGAGGAGTTCCTCGGCCGGCTGCGGGCATACCTGGAGTCCGAGGTGGACGGGGCGGCGATCGAGCGCGACGCCCGCATCCCCGACGAGGTGTTCCACGGGCTGGCCCGGCTCGGCGCGTTCGGCATGAAGATCGACCGGTCCCACGGCGGGCTCGGGCTGAGCAACCTGCACTACTGCCGGGCCCTGATGCTGGCGGGGTCGGTCAGCCCGGCGATCGGCGCGCTGCTGTCGGCCCACCAGTCGATCGGCGTCCCGCAGCCGCTGAAGATGTTCGGCACCGACGAGCAGAAGCAGCGCTTCCTGCCCCGGCTCGCCGCCGGCGAGGTGTCGGCGTTCCTGCTCACCGAGCCGGACGTCGGCTCCGACCCGGCACGGCTGGCCACCACGGCCGAGCCGACCGCCGACGGCGCAGGGTACCGGCTCAACGGGGTGAAGCTGTGGGCCACCAACGGCACCGTGGCCACCCTGCTGGTGGTGATGGCCCGGGTGCCGGCCGGCGAGGGGCGGCGCGGCGGGATCACCGCGTTCGTCGTCGACGGCGACGCCGAGGGCATCACGGTGGAGCGGCGCAACGAGTTCACCGGCCTGCGCGGCCTGGAGAACAGCCTCACCCGGTTCCACGACGTGTTCGTGCCGAACGAGAACGTCATCGGCGGCGAGGGCAAGGGGCTGAAGATCGCCCTGACCACGCTGAACACGGGGCGGCTGTCGCTGCCGGCGATGTGCGTCGGCGCGGGAAAGTGGTCGCTGAACGTGGCCCGGGACTGGGCCGCCGACCGGGTCCAGTGGGGCCGGCCGGTGGGCGCGCATGAGGCCGTCGCGCAGAAGCTCGCGTTCGTCGCCGCCACCACGTACGGCATGGAGACCATGCTGGACCTGTGCTGCCTGCTCGCCGACGACGACCGCAACGACATCCGGATCGAGGCGGCCCTGGTCAAGCTCTACGCCAGCGAGATGGCCTGGAAGATCGGCGACGAGCTGCTCCAGATCCGGGGCGGGCGCGGCTACGAGACGGCCGACTCCCTGGCCGCCCGGGGCGAGCGCCCGGCCGCGGTCGAGCAGATGCTGCGCGACCTGCGGATCAACCGGATCTTCGAGGGCTCCACCGAGATCATGCACCTGCTCATCGCCCGCGAGGCGGTCGACGCCCACCTCTCGGTCGCCGGGGACATCATCGACCCCGACGCGGGGCTCGGCCGCAAGGCGAAGGCCGGCGCGCGGGCCGGGGCCTTCTACGCGAAGTGGCTCCCCACCCTCGCCGTCGGCCGGGGCCAGGCGCCGAGGGCGTACGCCGAGTTCGGCCCGCTCGCCGGCCACCTGCGCCAGGTCGAGCGGCACAGCCGCAAGCTGGCCCGGTCGACGTTCTACGCGATGTCCCGCTGGCAGGGCAAGATGGAGCGCAAGCAGGCGTTTCTCGGCCGGGTGGTGGACATCGGCGCGGAGCTGTTCGCGATGTCCGCGGTCTGCGTCCGGGCGTACGCGGAGAAGGACACCCGCCCGGAGAACGTCGAGCTGGCCGACCTGTTCTGCCGCCAGGCCCGGCTGCGGGTCGACGCCCTGTTCACCGGCCTGTGGGCGAACACCGACTCCGTCGACGTGGCGGCGGCGAAGCGGATCCTCGACGGTCGGTACGCGGCCCTGGAGGACGGGGTGATCACCCCGCCGGCCGACCTGCCCTGGGTGGCCAACTGGACCCCCGGCCCGTCCACCGCCCAGGACGTCCGCCGCCGCATCCCCCGCCCCGAGTGACGAGAGAGGGTCCCCCGCCGACGCCCGTGGCACGGCAGGGGGCCCGTCCGGAGCGGCGCGCCCCGGGCCGGCGCCGGCTCACCGGGCGATGGCCCAGGCCAGCACGGCGGCCAGGATCAGCCCGTTGAGCGCCGCCAGCACCAGGTACGCCGCCGGCGGTATCTTGCGGCCCCGGCGGACGAAGCTGACCAGCACGACGGCATAGGCCAGCAGCAGCACGGCGACGACGATCAGGAAGTAGAGCACCGGACCACCCTAGCGGCCAGCCCGGAGCCCGAGTCCGCGCAGCTCCAGCGCGGCGAGCGCCTCGACCGTGGCGTCGTCGCCGCGTCGCCACGCATCGGCAACGTCCGGGGCGATCCGGGTCAGCTTGCCGATCGGCTGACCGGCCAGCGCCCGCAGGGCCAGCAGGTCCCGCCCGGCCGGGACGGCGGCCAGCGCCTTGGCCGAGGCGGCCCGTCGCATCCAACGCAGCCGCAGCGGCAGCCAGCCGAACAGCACCAGGCCGAGCGGGAACACCAGCACCGCGACGCTGAGCGCCAGGGCGAGCTGGCCGACCAGTTCCTGCTGGTCCCGGCCCGCCTCGGCCATCGCCCGGGCGGCGTCGGCGGCCTTCGCGAACGGGGCGGTCAGCTCGTCGCCGACCAGCGGCACCCGGCGGATCTTGCCGCCGGCGTCGGCCAGGTTGTCGGCGAGGCCGCCGCCGGCCCCCTCCAGCTTCTGTCCGGGTACGGCGAGCTTCTGCACCAGGTCGTGCACCCAGAGCGCGAAGCGGATCGCGGCGTACACCCAGACGGCGACGAGCAGGTCGGTCAGGAACTGGCGGACGGCGGTCGGGAAGCGATCGGCGTAGATCTTCACGCCGGACAGCGTGTCACGGCCCGACCCGCCCGGCACGGGTCGGTTTTCCCGGCCGGCGCGGTACGGCGGCGGTGGGGCCGAGGGGTCGGAGGGCTGAAGGGCTGCCGGGCGGGGTCAGGCGGCGCAGGCCGGGCAGGTGCCGAAGATCTCCAGGGTGTGGCTGACGTCGGCGTACCCGTGCTGCGCCGCCACCCGCTCCGCCCAGGCCTCCACGGTCGGCCCGGCCACCTCGACGGTGCGCCCGCAGGCCCGACAGACCAGGTGGTGGTGGTGGCCCTCGCTGCACCGCCGGTAGAGGTGCTCGCCGCCGGGCGGGCGCATCACGTCGATCTCGCCCGCGTCGGCGAGCCCCTGGAGGGTGCGGTAGACGGTGGTCAGCCCCACCCGCTCGCCGCGCTCGCGGAGCATGGCATGCAGGTCCTGCGCGCTGTGGAACCCCTCGACCTCGGCGAGCAGCGCGCTCACCGCCGAGCGCTGCCGGGTGTTCCGGACGGGGTTCCCCTCGGTCACGATGCCTCCCCTGCGTGGCTGACCGCGTCGGCCACGATGTGCGCGACGTGCTCGTCGACCAGCGCGTACGCGATTTCCCGCCCGCGCCGGGAGCCGCGGACCACGCCGGCCCCCCGCAGCACCCGCAGGTGCTGCGAGACCAGCGGCTGCGTCGCCCCGAGCTTCTCCACCAGTTCGTGCACGCACCGTTCACCTTGCGCCAGTTCGCTCACGATCGCCAGCCGGATCGGGGCCGCGAGGGCGCGCAGCAGCTCACCGGCATCCTCGTACGCCTCGTATCCTGATCCGTCGGTCATCTTGTAACGATAACCAGTCCCAGCGGGCCGGCGGGGCGCAGGATCAACGCAGCACCACTTCGGGCGGCTCGACGACCGCCGTCCCGGCCGTCGTCCGGCGTCGGCGCACCGCCCGCCAGCCGGCGCCGGCGACCGCGACGACGAGGAACGAGGCGATCGCCAGCAGCACCACGGACGCGCCGGGGGCGGTGTCGGCGTTGGCGGCCACCCAGACCCCGGAGCCGGCGGCGAACAGCCCGAGCGTCATCGCCGCGGCCATCGTGCTGCGGAAGCCCCGGGTGACCTGCTGGGCGGTGGCCACCGGTACCACCATCAGAGCGCTGATCAGCAGCACCCCGACGGCCCGCATGGCGATCGTCACGGTGACCGCGGTGCCGACCGCGAGCAGCATGTTCAGCGCCCGCACGGGCAGCCCGGCGACCCGGGCGTACTCCTCGTCGTGGCAGACCGCGAACAGCGCCGGGCGCAGCGCCAGCATGGTCACCAGGAGCGCCGCGCCGAGCACCACGATGGTGGTCAGGTCCTGCGGCGAGATGGTGGTCAGCGACCCGAACAGGTACGCGTTGAGCTTCGCGCTGGTGGCGTCGGAGAGCCCGACCAGCGTCACCCCGCCCGCGATCCCGCCGTAGAACAGCAGCGCCAGCGCGAGGTCGCCCGAGGTGCGCCCGCGCGCCCGGACCAGTTCGATGGTGATCGCGCCGAGCGTCGCCACGACCACGGCCACCAGCACCGGGGAGCGGTTGAGCAGCAGCCCGGCGCCGACGCCGGTGAGCGCCACGTGGCCGACCCCGTCGCCGATCAGGGCCAGCCGGCGCTGCACCAGGTAGATGCCGAGCGCCGGGGCGGCCAGGCCGATGACCAGCGCGCCGATCAGGGCGCGCTGCATGTACGGGTACTGGAAAAGCTCCATGCTCAACTGCTCCACAGCCCAGCGGGCTCGTCGGGTCCGTGCGGGTGCACGTGGTCGTGGTCGGGGTCGGCGTGGTGGCCGGCCGGCTCGGGGACCGCGCCGTCGTGGGCGATCCCACCGTGGTGCACCACCACGGCCCGGGTGATCAGCGGTCGCAGCGGCCCCAGCTCGTGGGCCACCAGCAGCACCGTCCCGCCGCCGTCGACGAAGCCGTGCAGCGCCCCGGCGAACGCCTCCTGGCTGGCGGCGTCGACCCCGGCGGTCGGCTCGTCGAGGACCAGCAACTCCGGCTCGCCGGCCAGGGCCCGGGCGATCAGGGTGCGCTGCTGCTGGCCGCCGGAGAGGGTGGCCACCGGGTCGCCGGCCCGGTCGGCCAGGCCGACAGCGGCCAGCGCGGCGTCGACCGCCGCCCGGTCGGCCCGGCCCGGCGGGCGCAGCACGCCCCGGCGGGCGAGCCGGCCCGAGGCCACCACCTCGCGGACGGTGGCCGGAACGCCGCCGCCGGCGCCGAGGCGCTGCGGGACGTACCCGATCCGCTGCCACTGCCGGAACCGGCGCAGCGGGGCGCCGAAGAGCGAGACCGACCCGGCGTGCAGCGGGACCAGCCCGAGCACCGCGCGGATCAGGGTGGACTTGCCGGAGCCGTTGGCGCCGAGCACGGCGACCACCTCGCCGGCGGTGACGGTCAGCGAGACGTCGCGCAGCACCGGGCGGCCGTCGTAGCCGACCGTCCCCCGGGTGACGGTGATGACAGGCGCGTTCACGAGCAGCTCAACGCCGTCCGCAGGGTCGCCAGGTTGGTGCGCATCACCGAAAGGTAGTCCCCGCCGTGATCGGCGGACAGGCCTTCCAGCGGGTCGAGCACCGCGGTCTTCGCCCCCACCTCGCGGGCGATGGTCTCGGCGACCTTCGGGCTGACCAGGGTCTCGAAGAAGATCGTGGTGGCCTGGTGCTCCCGGGCCTCCCGGGCGACCTCGGCGAGGCGCTGCGGGGAGGGCTCGTTCTCCGGGGCCAGCCCGGTGATGCCGACCTGGTCGAGCCGGTAGCGCTCGGTCAGGTAACCGAACGCGGTGTGGCTCACCACGAGCTCGCGGCGTTGGCAGGTCCGCAGCCCGGCGGCGAACTCGGCGTCCAGCGTCTCCAGCTCGGCGCGCAACGCGCCCGCCCGGGCGGTGTAGTCGGCGGCGCGGTCCGGGTCGACCCGACCGAGCCGCTCGGCGAGCCGGTCACCGACGGTGGCCAGCCGGGTCGGGTCGAGCCACAGGTGCGGGTCCTGGCCGCCGCCCTCCTTCCCGCCCCCGTGTCCGGCCTCTTCACCGTCGTGGTCGTGCCCGCCGGCGTTCCCGGCCAGCAGCGGCTGCACGCCGGTGACGTCGAAGGCCCGGTCGCCGCCGTTCTGCTCGACCGCCTCGTCCACCGCGGGCTGGAAGCCCTTGAGGTAGATGATCAGCTCGGCCTGGTTCACCTCGCCGACCTGGCGGGGGGTGAGCTCCAGGTCGTGCGGCTCGGCGCCGGGCTTGGTCAGGTTCGTCACCCGGACCGCGTCGCCCCCGACCCGCTCGGCGACGAACTGGAGCGGGTAGAAGGCGGCGGCCACGTCGACCCGCTGCGGGTCTGCGCCAGCGCCGTCCTCCGCACAGGCGGTGAGGGTGCCGAGGGCTATCAGGGCGGTCGCTGCGGCCAGGGCACGTGCGGTGGAGCGGCGGAGCTTCATGCCCCAACTCTCCGTGACAACGAAATTGATTGTCAAAAACGCATGCTTGCATGCGAGCGGGGTGTCTGATAATGCCCCGTTCAGACGGGCCGGTTCACCGCACTGCGGTGGATGCCCCTATGGCTGTCAGAGCAGCTTCGTCAGCGCCGCGGTGACCAGCAGGGTGAGCATCACCAGCCGGATCACCCGGGTGGCCGGCGCCTGCACCGCCCACGTGGTCAGCAGCAGCGCGACCAGGGCGGCGGCGAGGGCCAGCAGCAGCACCCCGCCGGCCACGCCCGGGGTGAACAGCGCCACCAGCACCAGCGCCAGCGTGACCAGGAAGATCGTCGTCGGGTTCGCCCGGGCCAACCGGCCCAGCAAGGTGCGCTGCGTACGCTGCATCCCACAGACTCTACGAGGAGGACCCGGTGCTGGTCACCAACCGGTTCGTGGTCGACGAGGACGTCGCCCCCACCTTCACCGAACGCGCGCACGCCGCCCTGGCCGCGCTCGCCGCCCGCCCCGGCTACCTGCGCGGGGAACTGCTCCGGGCGTTGGACGACCCGCGCCACTGGTGTCTCGTCACCGAGTGGGAGTCCGTCGGGGCCTACCGGCGGGCACTGGGCGGGTTCGACGTCAAGGTGCACGCCACGCCGCTGCTGGCCGAGTCGCTCGACGAGCCGTCCGCGTACGAGGCGCTGGCCGCCGCGGCCCCCGGCGGGGCGGTCGAGGTGAACCCCAGTGATCGGGCCGCTGCCCCGTACCGCTGAGCCGTCGGGCACTACCCTGCACCTATGACCGCACCCGGACCGGCCGGTCCACCCTCGTACCCCATGGCGCCCAGGCCGGACGAGCCGCCGACGCACCTGGAGCCCGGGGTGCCCGCGCCCCCGGCCGGCCCCGGGGTGGCCCCGCCGTTCGTGGCGCCCCCGACCGAGGGGCGCAGCGCCCGGCTCTGGCTCGGCCTCGGGGCCGGGGCGCTGGCCGTGCTGCTCTGCTGCGGCGGGGGCGGGGCGGCCATGGTCGGCCTGGTGATCAGCAACGTGCAGGCGGTGCGGGAGCAGGGCCGCGCGGTGACCGATGACTACTACCAGGGGCTGGTCGAGCGGAAGTACGGCAGGTCGTACGACACGCTCTGCGACGACGCGCAGCGCCGCGAGTCCCGGGCGGAGTTCGAGCGTCGGGTCGCCGCCGAACCGCAGATCGACTCGTACCGGGTGGGCGAGGTGGACCCCGCCACCCTCACCGCCCCGGTCTCTGTCACCTTCAGCGGCGGCAACCGGGGCCACCAGGAGGTCACCCTCGCCGCCGACGGGCAGACCGGGGCCATGGAGGTGTGCGGGGTGAGCTGACCACCCGTCCCCGGCCGCCATCCGGAGGCTCGCGGGGGTGGTCGGCCCAGCCCCCGGTATTCTGCTGGGCCCGGGGCCCGTACGGTCGTACTGTTGTCCCCGAACTGACCGATCCATCCACATCTCGCCCCCGCCGACCGCCAGCCGGCGTAGGAGGAAACATGCCAGCCGACCGTATCGACGCCGTCGTCAGCCTCGCCAAGCGCCGGGGCTTCGTCTTTCCCTCCAGTGAGATCTACGGGGGCACCCGGTCGGCGTGGGACTACGGTCCACTCGGCGTGGAACTGAAGGAGAACGTCCGCCGGCAGTGGTGGAAGACCATGGTCCAGCAGCGCGACGACGTCGTCGGCCTGGACTCCGCGGTCATCCTCTCCCGCAAGGTCTGGGAGGCCAGCGGCCACATCGCCGAGTTCGTCGACCCGCTGACGGAGTGCCAGTCCTGCCACAAGCGGTTCCGGGCCGACCACCTGGAGGAGGCGTACGCCGAGAAGCACGGCAAGCCGCTGGCCTCGCTGTCGGAGCTGAACTGCCCGAACTGCGGCAACAAGGGCACCTTCACCGAGCCGAAGATGTTCAACGGCCTGATGAAGACCTACCTCGGCCCGGTGGAGAGCGACGAGGGCATGCACTACCTGCGCCCGGAGACCGCCCAGGGCATCTTCGTCAACTACAAGAACGTGGAGACGGTCGCCCGCAAGAAGCCGCCGTTCGGCATCGCGCAGACCGGCAAGTCGTTCCGCAACGAGATCACCCCGGGCAACTTCATCTTCCGCACCCGCGAGTTCGAGCAGATGGAGATGGAGTTCTTCGTCGAGCCGGGCTCCGACGAGCAGTGGCACGAGTACTGGCTCTCCGAGCGTTGGAACTGGTACCTCGACCTCGGGCTGTCCGAGGAGAACCTGCGCTTCTACGAGCACCCCAAGGAGAAGCTCTCCCACTACTCGAAGCGCACCGTCGATATCGAGTACCGGTTCCGGTTCGGCGGCAGCGAGTTCGCCGAGTTGGAGGGCATCGCCAACCGCACCGACTTCGACCTTTCCACGCACAGCAAGCACTCCGGCGTCGACCTGTCGTACTTCGACCAGGGCAAGAGCGAGCGCTGGATGCCGTACGTGATCGAGCCGGCCGCCGGCCTCACCCGCGCGGTGCTGGCGTTCCTGCTGGAGGCGTACGACGAGGACGAGGCCCCGAACACCAAGGGCGGCGTGGACAAGCGCACCGTCATGCGCTTCGACCCCCGGCTGGCCCCGGTCAAGGTGGCGGTCCTGCCGTTGTCCCGCAACGAGGCGCTCTCCCCGAAGGCCAAGGGCCTCGCCGCCGACCTGCGCAAGCGCTGGGTGGTCGAGTTCGACGACTCGCAGGCCATCGGCCGCCGGTACCGCCGCCAGGACGAGATCGGCACCCCGTTCTGCGTGACGGTCGACTTCGACACCCTCGACGACGACGCGGTGACCGTGCGGAACCGGGACACCATGGCCCAGGAGCGGATCTCCCTGGACCAGGTCGAGCGTTACCTGATCGAGCGCCTCCCCGGCTGCTGAGCACCGTCCACGGGGCCTCGGCCGGCGCGGAAACGTGCCGGTCGGGGCCCCGTACACTTGTCCGGTGACCGCCCCGATCCTGCCCGCGCAGCGTCCGTTGACCCTCGGGCGGCACCAGGTGTGGCCGCCGGTGGTGCTCGCGCCGATGGCCGGTATCACCAACGTCGGGTTCCGCCGGCTCTGCCGGGAGCAGGGCGGCGGCATCTACGTCTGCGAGATGATCACCACGATCGCGCTGGTCCAGCGGAACCCGAAGACCCTGCGCATGATCGCCTTCGGCGACGACGAGCGGCCGCGCAGCCTCCAGCTCTACGGCACCGACCCGGAGATCACCGCCGCCGCCGTGCGGATCGTGGTGGAGCGCAACCTCGCCGACCACATCGACCTGAACTTCGGCTGCCCGGTCCCCAAGGTCACCCGCAGGGGCGGCGGGTCGGCCCTGCCCTGGCGGCGTCGGCTCTTCGCCCGGCTGGTGAAGGCCGCGGTGGACGCCGCGTCGCCCGCCGGGGTGCCGGTCACCGTGAAGATGCGCAAGGGCATCGACGACGACCACCTGACGTACGTCGAGGCCGGGCTCGCCGCCCAGGACGCCGGAGTCGTGGCGGTCGCCCTGCACGGGCGTACGGCCGCCCAGCGCTACTCGGGCACCGCCGACTGGGACGCGATCGCCACCCTCAAGCAGGCCCTCGACGTGCCGGTGCTCGGTAACGGCGACATCTGGGAGGCCGACGACGCGCTGCGGATGGTCGCCCACACCGGGGTCGACGGGGTGGTGATCGGGCGTGGCTGTCTGGGCCGGCCGTGGCTCTTCGCCGATCTGGAGGCCGCGTTCGACGGGCGGCCGGAGCGGCGGCTGCCCACCCTCGGAGAGGTGGCGGTGACCATGCGCCGGCACGCCGAGCTGCTGGTCGACCAGTTCGTGGCGGGGGCGCGGAACCCGGCCAGGGGCGAGCGGGACGGCTGCACCGACTTCCGCAAGCACGTCGCCTGGTACCTCAAGGGCTTCCCGGTCGGCAGCGAGCTGCGCCGCTCCCTCGCCATGATCGACAGCCTGGCCCAGCTCGACGACCTGCTCGGCAAGCTCGACCCGGCGGAGCCGTTCCCGGTGGCGACGCTCGGCCAGCCGCGCGGCCGGACGAACTCCCCGGGCAAGGTGTACCTCCCCGAGGGTTGGCTGGCCAGCCGGGACGACGACACCGTGCCCGAGGGCGCGGAGCTGGCCGACTCCGGCGGCTGACGCCCGACGACCTGCCCCGCTCCACGTACGCCGAAAGGGCCGGCTCCCCGGGTGGGGGCCGGCCCTTGTCGTTGTTTGTGGGTGTGGGTCAGGAGGTGGCGTAGCCGCGGGTGGCGATCCAGTCGGCCAGGTTGTCGACGGTGATGTCGTAGCTGGCCTGGGCGGGGTTGGCCGAGTCGGCGATCTTCACCGTCCGGCCGTCGTCGCGGTAGCCCACGACGCTGATGTAATGGCCGCCCTCGAAGGAATGGACCGTGCCGTCGGTGTCGGTTGCCGTGCCGGCGATGTTGGCCACCACAGCCCGGCCGTCGTCCACCGTACGGACGATGTCGGCGCGCAGCTTGTCGGTCTGCCCGTCGTCGGCCTTACCGCTCTTGATCTCGACGCTGCGGTACGCGTCGCCCTTACCGGTCTCCTTGTTCAGGATGGGGGTGATGTCGTTGATCGAGTCGGTGCCGTCCTCGGTGGTGCCCATCTCCTTCGCCATCGCGTCCACGCTGATGGCCTTGCCCTGCACCGACAGGGCGTTACGGGCGGCGGCCGGACCACAGAAGTAGAAGTTCGGCTGCGCCTCATACCGGACGTCGAGCTGCCGTTCCCCGGCCGGCTTGCGGTCGGTGTGCACCGACACGGCGGGGGCCTTCTCGGCGGTGGGGGCCGCGTGGGCGGCGACGGCGGGAGCGGCGATACCACCAGCGGTGGCGGCGAAAACACCAGCGGCCAGAGCGGTCCTACGGATCAGATCGGTACGCATGAGCGTGCTCCTCTGGTTCGGGGGACACGCGGCAACACCCGCAAGGAAGCGACGTGCACCGCGAAAGGGGGGATCAGATCAGGGGGACAACCCGGCGATCCGGGGGGACCTGCTCGCGTTGTCCGGGGGGTGTAACCATCCCGGCCGGGTCGGCATTCCGCCGGGGGCCCAGGGTTCCGAGGGCTGCCCCGGGCCGGTCCCGCCCGGGTGAACCATGTACAACGCCCCCGACCCCCCACCGATTCCGCCGCCACGGTGACCCCGACCACCGGACACCCCACCCCAAACCACCCATCACCCCGTTGGCTTGGTCAAGAGGTTCACGTCAACGGCGCGGCGAATCCCGACGCGTCCGGCTGGGCTGTGGTGGCCTTGGCTGCGACGTTTGGGCGAGTTTGGGTGGGAAAACGGGGTGCGCCGTGGGGCTCCGCCGGCCAGGGGATCTCCGGGGCGCGGTGGAAGGTGATGCCCGCGATGCTCCAGCGCGGGCCGTGGCCGGCGAGGCGGTCGCGGAAGGCGGACCAGTCGTGGGTACGCCGGGGCGACCAGGCCAGCTCCGCCACGGCGGGGAGCCGGGGCAGCAGCATGAACTCGATCTCGGCCAGCGAGGTGACGAACTCGGTCCAGAGCGGGGCCTCCACGCCGAACACCGCCTCGGCCGGCACGCCGTCCAGGTGTGTCCCCGGGTCCCAGTCGTACGCACGGGCCACGTCGATCAGCCCGGCCCAGTCGTGCCCGATCGGGGTGTCCGGGGCGTACCTCATGTCGAGGTAGGCGTGGTTGGCGGGGGAGAGGATCAGCCGGGCGCCGCGCCGGACGGCCTCGGCGGCCACCGGGTCGTTGCCCTGCGTGCCCCACCACTGGAGGATCCGCCCCTCGGCGTGCCCGGCCGGGGCGATCTGGTGCCAGCCGACCACGGTCTTCCCGGTGTCGGCGACGATGCCCTGCAACCGCTCCACGAAGCGGGCGTACACGTCGGGCGGGACCTTGAACGCCTCGTCCCCGCCGATGTGCAGATACGGCCCGGGGGTGTGGGCGGCGACCTCGCCGAGCACGTCGGCGACGAAGGCGTACGTGCGCTCGTCGACCGGGTCGAGGTAGCTGAAGCCGACCGCGGTGCCGGTGTACGGCGGCGGCGCGACCCTCTCGGGCGCAAGCTCCGGGTACGCGGTCAGCGCCGCGTTGGTGTGGCCGGGAAGGTCGATCTCCGGGACGACCGTGACGTGGCGGCGGGCGGCGTACCGGACGACGCGCCGGTAGTCGGCCGCGGTGTAGCAGCCGCCGGGGCCGCCGCCGACCTCAGTCGCCCCGCCGACGGTGGCCAGCCGGGGCCGGGTATCGACGGCGATCCGCCAGCCCTGGTCGTCGGTCAGGTGCAGGTGCAGGTGGTTGAGCTTGTACCGGGCCAGGTGGTCGATGACCCGCAGCACGTCGGCGACGGCGAAGAAGTGCCGGGCGACGTCGAGCATCGCGCCCCGGTACGGGAACCTGGGCCGGTCGACGATCGTTCCGCCGGGCAGCGTCCAGCGTTCGGTCACCGGGGTGGGACTCTCGATTGCGGCCGGCAGGAGCTGGCGCAGGGTCTGTACGCCGTGGAGCAGGCCGGCCGGGGTGGCAGCGGTGAGCCGTACCCCGTCGGATCGGACGTCGAGTCGGTACCCCTCCGCGCCGAGGGCTTCGGCCCCGGCAGGTCCGGCGGTGTCGGGCCTGGCGGTGTCGGGCGTGTCGGTCGGTCCCGTGGCGTGGGGCCCGGCGCCGGACAGCGTGAGGGTCAGGCCGCCGGGCGGGTCCGCGACGGTGTCGGTGACCGGGACCGGGTAGCCGGTGGCCGGGCGGAGCAGGGCGGCGAGCTGCTCCGCGACGTCCCGGGCGGCCGGGTCCGGGTCGACCCGGACGACCGCGTCGGCCGGGAGCGTGAAGTCGGCGGCCGGGTCGGGCTCGACCCGTTCCGGCGCGGGCACCACGTCGCCCAGCCGGACCGGGGCCGGCGGCGCGAGCCGGTCGCCGGCCGCCTGGGCGGCGGCCCGGGCCAGTTCGCCGGCGGCCGGCCGGTGACCGGCCAGGTCGGTCGGGGCAAGCGGGTCGGGGCCGGTCTCGGGGGCGCGGGGCGGGACGGGCGGCACGGCGTCGACTCCCGGGTGTATTTGTGAGTGATATGGCAAAGGTGAGGTTCGGCAGAACCAGCGTCAAGAGTACGAGAGGAGCGGGAAAATGCGTGATGGTGCGCGTGGAAGCGGTCCCAAAAGCCGGTACGGACACGCATAGTCGGGATGGCTGTGCCGATTGTCACCGAACGGGCCCAGGTCAGGCGATGTTCGCTTAACCTTCGCCCACCGATCGGCGACGACATCGGATTGCCGGTGGCCGGCCCCGGGGTATGGAGGATCTGAACCTTCGTTAAGTGTCAGTCCCGGCGCACGTGGGAGGCTCTGGTGGCAGCGCAAGAGATGGTCGATCGCAAGTACGTCTACGACTTCTCCGAGGGCAACAAGGAGCTCAAGGAGCTTCTCGGTGGCAAGGGGGCCAACCTCGCCGAGATGACGAACCTCGGCCTGCCCGTGCCCCCCGGCTTCACGATCAGCACCGAGGCATGCAAGGCGTACCTCGCGACCGGCCGGGAGCCGGACGGGCTGGCCGGCCAGATCGAGGCGCACCTGGAGTCGCTGGAGCGCGGGATGGGCCGGCGGCTCGGCGACCCCGACGACCCGCTGCTGGTCTCCGTCCGCTCCGGCGCGAAGTTCTCCATGCCGGGCATGATGGAGACCGTCCTCAACGTCGGCCTCAACGACCGCAGCGTCGTCGGGCTCAGCGCCCAGGCGGGCGGCGGTGCGGGCCAGACCACCTCCGGCGGCGCGAACCGGTTCGCCTGGGACTCCTACCGCCGGCTGATCCAGATGTTCGGCAAGACCGTGTGCGAGGTGCCGGGCGAGGAGTTCGAGCAGGCCCTCGACGACGTCAAGCGCGCCCGGGGCACGCAGAACGACCTCGATCTGGACGCGGACGACCTGCGCGGGCTCGTCGACGCGTACAAGAAGATCTTCGCCAAGCACACCGGGCGGGAGTTCCCGCAGGAGCCGCGCGAGCAGCTCGACCTGGCCATCCGCGCGGTCTTCGCCTCGTGGAACGCCGAGCGCGCGGTGCTCTACCGTCGCCAGGAGCGCATCCCGGCCGACCTGGGCACCGCGGTCAACGTGGTGGCCATGGTCTTCGGCAACCTCGGCCCGGACTCGGGCACCGGCGTCGCGTTCACCCGCGACCCGGCCAGCGGCGCGCAGGGCATCTACGGCGACTACCTGGCCAACGCCCAGGGCGAGGACGTGGTCGCCGGAATTCGCAACACCGTGCCGTTGCAGGAGCTTGAGCGGCTGGACAAGAAGTCCTACGACGAACTGCTCGGCATCATGGCCCGGCTGGAGGAGCACTACCGGGACCTGTGCGACATCGAGTTCACCATCGAGCGCGGCAAGCTGTGGATGCTCCAGACCCGGGTCGGCAAGCGCACCGCCGCGGCGGCGTTCGTCATCGCCGGGCAGCTCGTCGACGAAGGGCTGATCGACCTGGACGAGGCGCTGCACCGGGTCAACGGCGCGCAGCTCGCCCAGCTCATGTTTCCCCGGTTCCAGCTGGACCACGAGTTCGAGCCGGTGGCCAAGGGCATCGGCGCGTCGCCGGGCGCGGCGTCCGGCAAGGTGGTCTTCACCTCTGCCCGGGCGGTCGAGCTGGCCGGCGCGGGGGAGGCGGTGATCCTGGTCCGCCGGGAGACCAACCCCGACGACCTGAACGGCATGATCGCCTCCCAGGGCATCCTCACCTCGCGGGGCGGCAAGACCAGCCACGCCGCCGTGGTGGCCCGGGGGATGGGCAAGACCTGCGTCTCCGGCGCCGACGAGATCGACGTCAACGTGCCGGCGAAGATATTCACCGTCGGCGGGCGCGCCGTCGCCGAGGGTGATGTCGTTTCCATCGACGGCACCACCGGCAAGGTGTACCTCGGCGAGGTGCCGGTCATGCCGTCCGAGGTGGTGCAGTACTTCGAGGGCAGCCTCGACCCGGAACACATCGACAACGCGCTGGTCCGGGCCGTACACCGGATCATGACGCACGCCGACGGGCGGCGGCGGCTGGCGGTGCGGACGAACGCCGACACCGCCGCGGACGCCGCCCGGGCCCGGCGCTTCGGCGCGCAGGGCATCGGGCTGTGCCGCACCGAGCACATGTTCCTCGGCGACCGGCGGGAGTTGGTCGAGCGGCTGATCCTGGCCCGCACCGACACCGAGCGGCAGGACGCGCTGGCCGCGCTGCTGCCGTTGCAGCGCGACGACTTCGTGGAGATCTTCCGCGAGATGGACGGGCTGCCGGTCACCGTGCGGCTGATCGACCCGCCGCTGCACGAGTTCCTGCCCCCGCTGGAGCAGCTCGCCGTGGACGTCGCCGTCGCCCAGGAACGCGGCGAGGACGTCGCCAAGGAGGAGGCGCTGCTCGCCGCCGTCCGGCGGATGCACGAGGAGAACCCCATGCTGGGGCTGCGTGGGGTCCGGCTCGGCCTGGTCATCCCCGGCCTGTTCGCCATGCAGGTCCGGGCGATCACGGAGGCCGCGGTCCGGGTCACCCGCGAGGGCCGGGCGGCCTGCCCGGAGATCATGGTCCCGCTGGTCGGCGCGGTCCAGGAGCTGGAGACGGTACGCGCCGAGGCCGAGAAGATCATCGCCGAGGTGGTCGGGGACAGCGGGGTCGAGGTGCTGATCGGCACGATGATCGAGGTGCCCCGGGCGGCGCTGACCGCCGGCCAGATCGCCGAGGCGGCGCAGTTCTTCTCCTTCGGCACCAACGACCTGACCCAGATGGGCTGGGGCTTCTCCCGCGACGACGTCGAGGGCGCATTCTTCTGGCGCTACCTGGAACTGGGCATCTTCGGCATCTCTCCGTTCGAGTCGATCGACCGCGACGGTGTGGGCCGGCTGGTGCGGATCGCCGCCGAGGAGGGCCGGGCCGCCCGGCCGGAGCTGAAGCTCGGGGTCTGCGGCGAGCACGGCGGCGACCCGGAGTCGGTCCACTTCTTCCACGAGGTGGGGTTGGACTACGTCTCCTGCTCGCCGTTCCGCGTCCCGGTGGCCCGGCTGGAGGCGGGCCGCGCCGTGGTGGAGAGTGACGGCTCCGACAGCCGTTGACGACCGGCGTTGACGACAGCCGTTGACGACCGGCGTCGACCGACCCGCGCCGCCGCCCCGCGGCGTCGGCCGATCGGCGCCGGTCCCGGTGGGTGAGCCGCACGCACCCCCACCGGGACCGACGGGCTCAGATCGGTGGACGCCGCCAGCCGGTGACACGGGACGCGTTGGGGGCCCGGCCGGGCAGCGTCGCCATCGGGGTCCGCATGGCCAGCGGCGCGTGCGGGTCCGGCACCGGGACCGGGCCCGGGACGACCGCCGTGCGCTGCCGGTCGAAGACGGAACCCGCCCGGTCGGCCACCTCCCGGGCCTCCGTGTGCAACGTCTCCAGGTCGGTGCCCGCCGTGGTGACCAGGGTGAGCAGGGCGTGCCGGCCGGCCGGGTAGGTCACCACGCAACCCCGGGCGGTGCGTACCACCGATTCCTGGAACTCGCCGTGCCGCACCGTGTCGGCGACCCGATTGCCGAGGCCGAAGCTGGCCGCGGCCAGGGCCGCCAGGTGGGTTGCGTCGGTCGTCGGCAGGTCGCTGGAGATGAGCAGGCCGTCAGTGCCGGCGAGCACCGTGCCGGCGACCTCCGGCCGGCGTCGGCGCAGCCCCCACAACTCCGTTCCCAGCACCGCGTCAGCGTCCACGAGCGTCACTTCCCGTCGTGCATTCAGATGTGCGGATCTTCGGTAACGTTCTGCTCCGGAAACGCTACCCGCCGCCACGGCGGCCCGCGACCCCCGCGACGGTCGGCGATCGGTCGACAACTCTCGACTGATCGGCTGTTGCAAAACCCTCACCTTGCCCGCTGAGCCGAGCGGGCCGCTCCGGCGTAACCTGAGCGCGCGAGTGTGTCGTATCGCCGGTGGAAGGTGGACCGCATGGCCAGCGTCTGGGAAAGTCTGACCGTCGACGCGCGGGATCCGGCCCGGCTCGCCCGCTGGTGGGCCGAGGTCCTGGGCTACCAGGTGGTCAACAACCAGCCCGACGAGGTGGAGATCCGGCAGTCCGTCGACCAGCTCCCCGGCATCGTCTTCCTGCCGGTCCCCGACGACCGGCAGGTCAAGAACCGGCTGCACCTCGACCTGCGCCCGGCCGACCAGGAGGCCGAGGTCGAGCGGCTGGTCGACATGGGCGCCCGGCACGTCGACGTCGGCCAGGGCGACGTCGGCTGGACGGTGCTGGCCGACCCGGAGGGCAACGAGTTCTGCGTGCTACGGCAGCGCGGGTAGTGCGGTGAGCGATCGGCACGAGGGCGTCCCCGGCGGCGAGCCGGCCGACTCCGCGCGCTGGGTCGCCGAGCCGCCCAAGGACGCCGCGCACGGCCGCTCACCGTACGAGCGGGACCGGGCTCGGGTGCTGCACTCGGCGGCGTTCCGCCGGCTCGCCGCGAAGACCCAGGTGCACGTCGCCGGCACCGACGACTTCCTGCGTACCCGGCTGACCCACTCGCTGGAGGTGGCGCAGATCGCCAGGGAGATGGGCGCCCGGCTCGGCTGCGACCCCGACGTGGTGGACACCGCCGGGCTGGCTCACGACCTCGGGCACCCGCCGTTCGGGCACAACGGCGAGGCCGAGCTGGACCGGCTCGCCGCGGCCTGCGGCGGCTTCGAGGGCAACGCCCAGACGCTGCGGGTGCTCACCCGGCTGGAGGCCAAGGTGCTCGGCCCTGACGGGCGTTCCGTCGGGCTCAACCTGACCCGGGCGTCGCTCGACGCCACCGGCAAGTACCCCTGGCCGCGCCGCCCGAGCGAGCGCAAGTTCGGGGTGTACGCCGACGACCGGCCGGTCTTCGACTGGCTGCGCGCCGGTGCCCCGGACGGCGGGCGGCGCTGCCTGGAGGCGCAGGTGATGGACTGGGCCGATGACGTGGCGTACTCGGTGCACGACGTCGAGGACGGCATCCACGGCGGGTACGTCGCCCTGCGCTCGCTGCTGGCCGACCCCGACGAGCGGGCCGCGCTCTGCGCCGACGTGGCCGCCGCGTACTCGGGGGAGTCCCCGGCCGATCTGGGTGAGGTGCTGGTCGAGCTGCTCGCCGACCCGGTGCTCGCCCCGCTCCTCGGGTACGACGGCAGCCACCGCGCCCAGGCCGCGCTGAAGGCCACCACCAGCGTGCTGACGGGCCGCTTCGTCTCGACCGTGCTGGCCGCCACCGGGGAGCGCCGCGGCCCCGGCCCGCTGCGCCGGTACGCCGCCGACCTGGTGGTGCCGCGCCTGGTCCGGGCGCAGTGCGCGCTGCTCAAGGGGATCGCACTGCGCTATGTGATGCGCCGGCCCGGGTCCCGGTGCCGGTACGAGCGGCAGCGGCAGATCCTCGCCGAGCTGGTCTCCGCCCTGACCCAACGGGCGCCGGAGGCGCTCGACGAGGTCTTCGCCCCGCTGTGGCGGGCCGCCCCGGACGACGGCGCGCGGCTGCGCGTGGTGATCGACCAGGTCGCCTCGCTCACCGACCCGGCCGCGCTGGCCTGGCACGAGCGGCTGCTCGCCGACTGAGCCGCCGGGGCGGCTGGCCGACGGGCCCGAGCAGCCAGTAGGAGCCGGGGCTTACTTAGGCTAGCCTAAGCACCATGACGGATCGCCCGAACAAGGTCACCACCGCCCGGGTCCTGCGGACCGAGCGGCCCACCCCGCACCTGGTCCGGCTGGTGCTCGGCGGCGAGGAGCTGACCGGCCTGCCGGTGGGCGAGTACACCGACCACTACGTCAAGCTGGTCTTCGCGCCGCCCGGGGTGACCTATCCGGAGCCGGTCGACCTCGCCGCTATCCGCCGGGATCTGCCTTCGCAGCAGTGGCCCCGGCTGCGGGCGTACACCCTGCGGTCCTGGGACCCGCTGGCCGGCGAGCTGACCATCGACATCGTGCACCACGGCGACGCGGGGGTGGGCGGCCCGTGGGCGGCCCGGCTGCGCCCCGGCGACCCGGTGCTGTTCACCGGCCCCGGCGGGGCGTACGCGCCGAGCCCGGACGCCGACTGGCACCTGCTGGTGGGCGACGAGAGCGCCCTGCCGGCGATCGCCGCCGCCCTGGCCCGGCTGCCGCTCGACGCCCCGGCGAAGGTCTTCGTCGAGGTGGCCGACGCCGCCGACGAGCAGCCGCTGCCCAGCCCGGGCGCGGTGGAGCTGACCTGGCTGCACCGGGCCGACCGGCCGGTCGGCGAGGCGCTGGTGGCGGCCGTGACGGCGCTGGACTTCCCGGCCGGCGACGTGCACGCCTTCGTGCACGGCGAGGCGACCTTCGTCCGCGAGCTGCGCCGGCTGCTGCGTGTCGAGCACGCCGTGCCCCGGGAGCGGCTGTCGATCTCCGGCTACTGGCGGCGCGGCATGGACGACGAGGGCTGGCGCTCGACGAAGGCCGACTGGAACCGCCAGGTGGAGGCGGAGGAGACCTCCGCCGCCTGAGCGACCCTGGCGCGGGCCCACCCACCGCCCCGGGGCATGCCGGTGGGTGGGTAAATCCCCGAAACGCGTCCCGGCGCACCCCTGCCGGATCAGCATGGGCACCGGGGGTGACCATGACTGAGCAGGCGGAAGACGTAAGCGCGACGAGCTACCGCCCCGACGCGGTCGTGCTCGGGGCGGGCGTCGCCGGGGTGCTCGCCGTGGTGGCCTGGGGGGTGCTGGCCCGAGACTCGCTGGCCCGGTTCGGCGAGTCCGGGCTGGCCTGGGCGATCGACACCTTCGGCTGGTTCTTCGTGGTCGGCGCGGATGCCTTCCTGGTGCTCGCCGTGGTTCTCGCGCTGTCGCGGTTCGGCCGGATCCGGCTCGGCGCCGACGACGACGAGCCGGAGTTCGGCACGCTGGTCTGGATCGCCATGATGTTCAGCGCCGGGATGGGCATCGGCCTGGTGTTCTTCGCGGTGGCCGAGCCGATCCAGCACTACGCCGCCCCGCCCCCGGTCAGCGGGGTGCCGCCGCAGACCGGCGCGGCCGGCGCGGCGGCGATGCGGTACACGCTGTTCCACTGGACCCTGCACCCCTGGGGGATCTATGCGATTGCGGCGCTCGCGCTGGCGTACTCGATGTTCCGCAAGGGGCGGGACAACCGCATCTCGGCCGCCTTCCACCCGCTGATCGGCGCGCGGGCCGACGGCGCGGCCGGCCGGGCGATCGACCTGCTGGCGGTCTTCGCCACGGTGTTCGGCTCGGCGACCAGCCTCGGCCTCGGCGCGCTCCAGGTCGCCGCCGGGCTCGACCTGGTGGCGGGCATCCCGGACACCCGGGCGGTGGAGCTGATCGTGATCGGCGCGCTGACCCTGGCCTTCGTCGTGTCCGCCTTCTCCGGGCTGCACCGGGGGGTCAAGTGGCTCTCCACCGTCAACGTGATCCTCGCCGTGCTGCTGATGCTCTTCGTCTTCGTGGTCGGGCCTACGATCTACACGCTGGAGGTGCTGCCCGCCGCGATCGGCGACTACCTGGGCAACCTCGTGGTGATGTCGACCCGCACCGGGGCCTTCTCCGACCCGGCCTGGCTGGGTGCCTGGACGATCTTCTACTGGGCGTGGTGGATCTCCTGGGCCCCGTTCGTCGGCACGTTCATCGCGCGCATCTCACGGGGGCGTACGGTGCGGCAGTTCCTCACGGGTGTCCTGCTGGTGCCCAGCGGTGCGAGCGCGGTCTGGTTCACGATCATGGGGGGCACCGCGTTGCGGACACAGGCCACCGGGACCCGTGACCTGGTCGCCGACGTGGCCGCCGGCACCGAGCAGGCGCTGTTCGGGCTGCTCGACGCGCTGCCGTTCGCGGCGGCGACCAGCGTGCTCGCCATGGTGCTGATCGCGCTCTACTTCGTCACCAGCGCCGACTCGGCGTCGCTGGTGCTGGGCTCGCTGACCTCCCGTGGTGCGCTGCGACCGCACCGGGTGCTGGTGGTGCTCTGGGGCGTGCTCATCGGCGCCGTCGCCGCCGCGCTGCTGCTGGCCGGCGGGCTGGACGCGCTGCAACAGGCCACCATCCTGGTCGCGCTGCCGTTCCTGGTGGTGCTGCTGGGCCTGGCCGTGGCGCTGGTCCGGGACCTGTCCCGCGACCCGGCGGTCAACCCGCGGCGGACCCGGACCCGCCGGTACGGGCTGGCCGCCGCCGTGCGGGCCGCCCGGTCGTACGAGGAGGAGGACCCCCCGCCCATCGCCCGGTACCTTCGCCGCCGCCCCCGCTGACCCGACCCGCCCCCCGACGCCGGATCGCCGCCCCCGGCAGGGCAGGATGTGGGGCCGAGGGGGTGGCGGATGGCTGGGCGGATCCGGGACGAGGACATCGCGCTGGTCCGGGAACGCACCTCGATCGCGGAGGTCATCTCGGACACGGTGACCCTCAAGTCGGCCGGCGGCGGCAACCTCAAGGGGCTCTGCCCGTTCCACGACGAGAAGAGCCCCTCGTTCAACGTCTCGCCCGCCCGCAACGTCTGGTACTGCTTCGGCTGCGGGGCCGGCGGCGACGCGATCAAGTTCCTGATGGACGCCGAGCACCTCAGCTTCGTCGAGTCCGTCGAGCGGCTCGGCGCCCGCGCCGGCCTCCAGCTCCGCTACGTCGAGAACGACCAGACCACCCCGCGCGCCCGCCCGCAGCAGGGGCAGCGGCAGCGCCTGGTGGCCGCCCACGCCGCCGCCGTCGACTTCTACCGGTCCCAGCTCGGCACGGCCGGCGCCCGTGCGGCCCGGGAGTTCCTGGCGCAGCGCGGCTTCGACCGGGCCGCCGCCGAGCGGTACGGCTGCGGCTTCGCCCCGGACGCCTGGGACCTGCTCACCAAGCACCTGCGCCAGCAGGGCTTCAGCCACGACGAGCTGGTCACCGCCGGGCTGTCGCGTCCGTCGCGGTCCGGCACGCTGATCGACCGGTTCCGTCGGCGGCTGATGTGGCCGATCCGGGAGATCACCGGCGACGTGATCGGCTTCGGGGCCCGAAAGCTGTTCGACGACGACGACGGCCCGAAATACCTGAACACCCCCGAGACGCCGATCTACAAGAAGTCGCACGTGCTCTACGGCATCGACCAGGCCAAGCGGGAGATCGCCAAGCAGGGCAAGGTGGTCGTCGTCGAGGGCTACACCGACGTGATGGCCTGCCACCTCGCCGGCGTGCCGACGGCCGTGGCGACCTGCGGCACCGCGTTCGGCTCCGACCACATCGGGGTGCTGCGCCGGCTGCTGCTGGACACCGACGACGTGGCCGGCGAGGTCATCTTCACCTTCGACGGGGACGCCGCCGGGCAGAAGGCCGCGCTGCGTGCTTTCGAGGACGACCAGCGCTTCGTCGGGCGTACCTTCATCGCGGTCAGCCCCGACAACATGGACCCCTGCGAGCTGCGCCTGGCCAAGGGCGACCTGGCGGTCCGCGACCTGGTCGCCCGCCGCGAGCCGCTGGTCGACTTCGCGCTCCGCCACCTGATCAACCGGTACGACCTCGACACCGTCGACGGCCGGGTCGAGGCGATGCGCCGGGCCGCCCCCCTGGTGGCGAAGCTCAAGGACCGGGAGAAGCGCCCCGAGTACGTGCGCAAGCTCGCCGGTGACCTCGGCATGGAGATCGAGCCGGTGCAGCGGGCCGTGCTCGCCGCCGCCTCGGGCCAGCCCGCTGGGCAGGCGGCGCCCCCACAGGCCCGCGGGGCCCGGGGCGTGCCCGCCGTGGACAGCCCGCTGTCGCTGGTCGAGCGGGAGGCGCTGAAGCTCGCCGTCCAGGAGCCGGTGCTGGCCGGCCCGATGTTCGACGCGGTCGAGGCGTCGGAGTACCGCCACCCGCTGCACGTGGCCGTGCGGGAGGCGGTCGCGGCGGCCGGCGGTGCCGCCGGCGCCACCGGCGGGGCCGTCTGGGTCGAGGCCGTCCGCGACGCGTGCGCCGACCTTGCCGCTCAGGCCCTGGTCGGCGAGCTGGCCGTCGAGCCGCTGCGGATCGACGGCGAGCCCGACCCGCGGTACGTCTCGGTGACCATGGCGCGGTTGCAGTGGGGCTCGGTGACCGGCCGGATCAGGGACCTCAAGTCCAAGATCCAGCGGATCAACCCGGTCAGCGACAAGGACGAGTACTTCGCGCTGTTCGGGGAGCTGCTCTCGTTGGAGCAGCACGCACGGGCGCTGCGCGAGCAGGCTGCGGGAGGGCTCTGATGGGACTGTTCAACCGTAGGCCAAAGCTGCCCCCGGCGGCCCGCCCGCCGCTCGCCGACGACGAGCGGGTGCTCGCCTGGGCCGCGGTCGGCGACGGCGAGGGCGACGGCGTGGTGGTCGCCAGCAACCTCGGGCTCTGGCTCCCCGGGCGGGGCCACCGGCTGGGCTGGCACGACATCCTCAAGGCCGGCTGGTCGGGCCGGGAGTTGACCGTCACGCCCGCCGAGCGGGTCGCCGAGCGGGACGGCTACCTGGTGGTGGCCGACTGCCCGGCCGAGACGTACCTGCTGCTCGACCCGGGGGAGCTGCCGCACCAGGTACGTACACGGGTGACCAACTCGGTCGCGTACACCGAGCAGCACCCGGTGCCCGGCGGCGCCGGCCGGATCGCCGCCCGCCGGGTGCCCGGCGAGGACGGCCTGACCTGGACGGTCCGCTACGACCCCGGCACCCCGGCCGACGACGAGCCGGTGGTCGCCGAGACCGACCGCCTGGTCGCCACCGCCCGCGCCGCCATCACCCCCACCAACCTCTAGCCGCCCCGCCCCGCGGCCCTACCCGTTTCATGATCGTCTGTCGGTGAGAGAGAATTGGCACGGTGTGTCGTGTCCGTTCTCAGCAGGCGATCATGACCCTGCCTGTCTGCCCGTAGTTGGGCAATCTTCATCCCGAGATTGATCGTGCGGCGACCTGACCACCTTCGGCCGCTGCTTCGGCAGCCCGCGCTCGGCCTCACCCCGGTTACCGTGCTGGTGCGGAGCGGCAGCCTGAGGAGACGTCTTCCTACAGCTCACCGGCCGCACCCTCGTCGACTGGCCCCTACCGGAAGCGAACCCCCTCGTGCTTACTGTCCCCCGGCGCCAGGCCGGACTCACCGCCCTCTACCTCGGCGTCTTCGCGACGATCTGGTTCAGCGTGCCGGCAGCCGACCAGCCACTGCGAACGCTGCTGATTGTCGCGAGCGTCGCGGCCCTGGGTACAGCGGTGGTCGGTGCCGTGGTCGTCGCGCGCAGCCGTCCCGAGGCGGGTGCCGTCGGGGACCGGGCGTCGGACCGCCGGTACCTGATCATCGTGGTGGCCGAGTTCGCCGCGGCGGGGCTCGGCGCGGCGCTGCTGGCGGTGCTCGGGCGCTCGGCGTACGCCCCGGTGCTGGTCTGCGCCGTCGTCGGCGCCCACTTCTTCCCGCTCACCCCGCTGCTGCGCGACCCCCGGCTGCGGCTGCTCGGCGTCGCGATGTGCCTGGTCGCGCTCGCCGGCCTGGTCACCGGGCTCGCCTCGGCCGTGGTGCCGGGCCTGGTCGTCGGCATCGGTGCCGGGCTGCTGCTCTGGGCGTACGCGGTGTGGACGTTGGCCACCGCGCCCCGGCCGGCCGGCTGACGCCGTCCTGGCCGCTGAACGTGGCGCGCCTGCTGGTGGCGACCGTGCCGGGGCTGGTGGTGGCGGCCCGCCGGATGGAACGTCTGCTCCACCGTCAGCGGTTAGTGGCCTCCTTCCCGGGGCATGTCCGAGTGGACACCGCGACCATGAGGAGGGGCGATGGCCTCCGACGAGACTTCCGTCCGCGCCGGACGCGACCGGGACGGCGCCCGCACCGCGGGCGCGGCCCGGCCGGGCGCCGACAGCCGGATCGACGCTGATCAGGCGGGGACCGGCCGCAACCAGGACCGGCCGGACGCGGACCGGGACCGGAGCGGCGCGGACCGCGACCGGCGTGGCGCGGTCCGGGCTCGGCCGGTCGGTCCGGACGAGGGGCCGGACAGCCCGACGGAGCTGTCGGGCACCGGCTGGCTGGCGACGCTGAAGCGCACCGTGCGGGAGTTCCAGGACGACAGCCTGACCGACTGGGCAGCGGCGTTGACCTACTACGGGGTGCTGTCGATCTTCCCCGGCGTGCTGGTGCTCATCTCGATCCTCGGCCTGCTCGGACCGAGCGCCACCGAGGGGGTCAGGGACACCGTCAACCAGGCGGTGCCGGAGGGCAACATCCGGCAGATCATCTCGGCCGCGATCGACCAGGCGTCCGGTGCCGGCGGGCTGGCCAGCGTCGCCGCCATCATCGGTCTGCTCGCCGCGTTCTGGTCCGCCTCCGGGTACGTCGCCGCGTTCATGCGCGCCTCCAACAGCATCTACGACGTTCCGGAGGGGCGGCCGATCTGGAAGACCCTGCCGATCCGGGTCGGGGTGACCGCCGTGATCGGCGTCCTGCTGCTGGCCAGCGCGGTGATCGTGGTCTTCACCGGCCGGCTCGCCGAGGAGGCGGGCAGCGCCATCGGGATCGGCTCCACCGCGGTGACGGTGTGGAACATCGCGAAGTGGCCTGTGCTGCTGGTGCTGGTCAGCCTGATGTTCGCGATCCTCTACTGGGCGTCGCCGAACGCCCGGCACGGCGGGTTCCGCTGGGTCAGCCCCGGCGGGGTGCTGGCCGTGCTGATCTGGCTGCTGGTCTCCGGGCTGTTCGCCCTGTACGTCGGCAACTTCGGCTCGTACAACAAGACGTACGGCGCGCTGGCCGGTGTGATCATCTTCCTGGTCTGGTTGTGGCTGAGCAACATCGCGATCCTGCTGGGCGCGGAGTTCGACGCGGAGTTGGAGCGCAGCCGGGCGATCGCCGCCGGGCACCCGGCCGAGGTCGAGCCGTACGTCGAGCTGCGCGACGACCGTAAGTTGAAGAAGAAGCGCAACTCCGCCGCCGGACGCTGACCTTCCCCTCCCACCAGGGCCGTCGCCCGCCGCATCGAAGCCCGCCGCCCCGTCTCGCCCCGCGAGGCGGGGCGGCTGCGTGAACCCGTCGGCCTTCCCAGATCAACTGTCGGCTTTTGTTCGAACAGACAAAAGTTGGATCCAGGATGGCCGAAGCTCTGGACAGGCGGTACGGAAGCCTCCTACTGTGTCGGACACAACACATCGACGTGCTTGTCGATCTGAATCGAGGCGGAGGTGAGTGCCGGTGCGGACGGTGGAGCCCCTGCACCTGCGGCTGTTGCGGTTGCTCCGCGACGAGGGGGCCGTGTCCCGGGCGGAACTCGGGGACCGGTTGCAGATGCCGCGTCCCCGGTTGCTCGCCGAGCTGGAACGGCTGGTCGGCCTCGGCTACGTCGCCGAGGCCGGTCTCGCGGCCTCCCGGGGTGGGCGCCGGTCCACGCTGGTGGAGTTGCACCCCCAGCTGCGCTTCGCGGCGGTCGACCTCGGGGCCAGCTCGATCGACGTCGAGGTGGTCAACGGCAGGCTGGAGACGGTCGCCGCGTACGCGGAGCCGGCCGACATCCGCCGAGGCCCCAAGGTGATCCTGCACCGGGTGAACGAGCTGCTGCACAAGGCGCGGGTCGACGGGGCCTACGACCGGTTGCACGCGGTCGGCGTCGGGGTGCCCGGGCCGGTGAGCTTCCGCGACGGGGTGCCGGTCTCTCCGCCGATCATGCCCGGCTGGGACCGGTTCCCGGTCCGTGAGCTGCTGACCCGCGAGCACGGCTGCCCGGCGGTGGTCGACAACGACGTCAACATCATGGCGATCGGCGAGCGGCACGGCGGGGTCGCCCACTCGGTGGACGACTTCCTGTTCATCAAGATCGGCACCGGCATAGGGTGCGGGATCTACCTCGGCGGTGGCGTCTACCGGGGCACCGACGGCTGCGCCGGCGACATCGGGCACATCCAGGTCGACCCGCACGGTCCGATGTGCTCCTGCGGCAACGCCGGCTGCCTGGAGGCGCTGTTCAGCGGTGCCGCGCTGGCCCGGGAGGCGAACGTGGCCGCCCGCAGTGGGGCGTCCCCGGCCCTGGCCGACCGGCTCGCCAACCGGGGCGTGGTCACCGCCCGGGACGTCGCCGAGGGCGCCGTCGAGGGGGACGTGACCTGCATCCAGCTCATCCGCGAAGGCGGCCGGCGGGTCGGCGGCGTGCTGGCCGGCCTGGTCAGCTTCACCAACCCGTCGATGATCGTGATCGGAGGAGGGCTGGCCCAGCTCGGCCACATCCTGCTCGCCGAGATCCGCAGCGTGGTGTACCGCCGCTCGCTGCCGCTGGCCACCGGCAACCTGCCGGTGGTCCTGTCCGAGCTGGGCCCGCGCGCCGGGGTTGCCGGCGCGGCCGTGCTCGCCAGCGACGTGGCCTTCGCAGAGGCGTCATGACCACGCCCGCCGACGCCCCCGGCCCGGACGGCCCGCTGGTCGAGGCGCCCGCCGGCCCGGCGGACGGCCCGCTGGTCGAGGCGCCCGCCGACGCCGTTCCCGGCGAGGTGGTGCTGCGCCTCACCGACGTGGTGAAGACCTTCCCGGGCGTACGGGCGCTGGACGGGGTGCAGTTGGAGGTGCGGGCCGGCGAGGTGCACTGCCTGCTCGGGCAGAACGGGGCCGGCAAGTCCACCCTGATCAAGGTCCTCGCCGGGGTGCACCGCCCCGACTCCGGCCAGGTCGAGTGGCGCGGGCAGCCCGCCGAGTTCGCCAACCCGCAGGCCTCCATGCGCGCCGGCATCGCCACCATCTACCAGGAGCTCGACCTCGTCGAGGACCTGTCGGTGGCGGAGAACGCCTTCCTCGGCCACGAGCCCCGACGGGCGGGCTTCGTCCGCCGCGGCCGGATGGCCCGCCGGACCCGGGAGATCCTCGGCCGGCTCGGCCACGGCGAGATCCCGCCGGGGCGGATGGTCCGGGCGCTGCCGGCGGCCGGCAAGCAGATCGTCAGCATGGCCCGCGCGCTGTCCCACGAGGCCCGGCTGATCATCATGGACGAGCCGAGCGCGGTGCTGGCCCACGACGAGGTGGGCAACCTGTTCCGGATCATCCGGGAGCTGACCGCGCAGGGCATCGCCGTCATCTACATCTCCCACCGGTTGGAGGAGATCCGGGAGATCGGCGACCGGGTCACCGTGCTCAAGGACGGCCGGACCACCGCGGCGAACCTGCCGGCGCGCGACACCCCGACCCGCGACCTGGTCGCCCGGATGACCGGCCGCACCATCGAGTACGTCTTCCCGGACCGCCCGGCAGGCTCCGGGGCGGGCGCGGAGCTGCTCCGGGTCGACGGCCTGACCCGGTCCGGCGAGTTCGCCGACATCTCGCTCAGCGTGCGGGCCGGCGAGATCGTCGGCATCGCCGGGCTGGTCGGCTCCGGCCGGTCCGAGCTGCTGGAGACCATCTACGGGGCGCGTCGCGCGCACGCCGGGACGGTCCGGATGGGCGGGCGCGAGCTGCGCCCGGGCAGCGTCGGCGCGGCGGTACGGGCCGGCATGGGAATGGCACCCGAGGAGCGCAAGAGCCAGGCGTTGCTGCTCGGCGAGCCGATCTACCGCAACGTCACCCTGGCCACCTTCGGCTGGTACGCCCGCCTCGGCTTCACGAACGAAGGGCGGGAACGGGCCGAGGCGGGCCGGATCGCGGACTCCCTGGAGTTGCGCCCCCGCGACGTGCGGCGGCCGGTGCGCACCCTGTCCGGGGGCAACCAGCAGAAGGTGGTGGTCGGGCGCTGGCTGCTCGGGGACATCCGGCTGCTGCTGCTCGACGAGCCCACCCGCGGGGTGGACGTCGGCGCCCGCGCCGAGCTGTACCAGGTGATCCGGGGGCTGGCCGCCCGGGGCGTCGGGGTCCTGCTGGTCTCCAGCGAGGTGCCGGAGGTGCTGGGCCTGGCCGACCGGGTGCTGGTGCTGCGGGAGGGCCGGACGGTGCGCGAGGCGCCCGCCGACGAACTGGACGAGAACACGGTGCTCGACCTCGTCATGGCGGGGTCCCTGATGGAAGGCGCACCCGCATGAGCGACAGCGCACCCACCGCCACCCCGGACCGGCCGGGGGCGCTGCCGGCCCAGTCCCCGCCGGTGGACCCGGCCGTGACCGGGGCGGTCGGCAAGGGCCCCGGCCACGGGTCCGGCGGAACCGGCCGGCTCTCCTGGTGGCGCGGCGACGGCGGCGAGGGCGCCCGGCGCAACCTGGCCCTGATCGGGGTCCTGGTGGTGCTGATCCTGATCGGCATCGCCACCCGGCCCGACCTGTACGGCGACTCCGGCTGGGTGTGGAACAACATCCTCACCATCCTCAAGCTCGCCTCGGTGGTCGGCGTGGTCACCGTCGGCATGACCTTCGTGATCATCGGCGGCGGCATCGACCTGTCGGTCGGCGCGATCGTGGCGCTCGCCGGCGTTTGGTCCACCACGCTCGCCACCCAGAGCTACGGCGCGGGCGGCATGATCTTCACCGCGCTCCTCGTGGGCCTGTGCGTGGGCCTGGTCAACGGCCTGCTCATCTCGTACGGGAGGCTGGTGCCGTTCATCGCCACGCTGGCCATGATGGTGGCCGCCCGGGGGTTGGCCGCCCAGATCTCCGGCAAGCAGACCCAGGTGTCGGACAACGCGACGATCAACGGCATCGCCAGCACCGATCTGCTCGGCATCCCGCTGCTGGTCTACATTCTCGCCGCCGTGGTGGTCGCCGGCTGGGTGCTGCTGAACCGGACGACGTTCGGCCGGCGCACCGTCGCCGTCGGCGGAAACCCGGAGGCCGCCCGGCTCGCCGGCATCAACGTCCGGTGGCACACCGTGCTGCTCTACGCGCTCTCCGGCCTCTGCTGCGGCATCGCCGCGGTCATGCTGACCGCGCAGGCCACCTCCGCCCAGGCGGCGATGGCGAACCTCTACGAACTGGACGCGATCGCCGCCGCGATCATCGGCGGCACGCTGCTCAGCGGCGGGCGGGGCACGATCGTCGGCTCCCTGCTCGGGGTGATCATCTTCTCCACGATCACCAACCTTTTCGCCATCAACGGCCTGTCCACCGAGGCCCAGAACATGGTCAAGGGCGGCATCATCGTCGCCGCCGTCCTGGTCCAGCAGTTCCAGTTCCGCAGCCTCACCCAGTTCCTGAGCCGCAACCGGCTCACCACCGGCTGATCCAACGACCGGGCACCACCACCGGATTCCACCCCGCACCACAGCGGTCGCCGTCGCACCGACGGTGGCCGGGCCCCGCACACCCTTTTCCACCCACCACCCCTTCCCAGGAGGTCGTCATGACCCAGCACAGTCGGGACCTGTCGCGCCGCCGGCTGCTGTTCGGCGGGGCCGCCCTCGGCGCCGGCGCACTGCTCGTCGGGTGCACCAGCAACGAGGCGGCGCCCACGGCGGCGCAGACCAAGGCGGCCGACAACGCCGCCGGCGGCAACAGCACCCCCGGCAAAAAGGTGACCATCGGCTTCTCCGCCCCGGCCGCCGACCACGGCTGGCTCGCCGCCATCACCGCCAACGCCAAGGCCCAGGCCGGCGCGTACTCCGACGTGGACTTCAAGACCGTCGAGGCCGGTGCGGACGCGGCGGCCCAGCGGGCGGCGCTGTCCACGCTGATCGCGCAGAAGCCGGACGTCATCGTCATGCTTCCGCACGACGGCAAGGAGCTCAACGCGGCCGGCCTGGAGGCGATGAAGGCCGGCATCCCGGTGGTCAACCTGGACCGGGCCTTCCCCGACGCGCTGGCCTACCGCCTACAGATCATGGGCGACAACTACGGCATGGGCGTGGCCGCGGCCAACTACATCGTCGCGCAGCTCAAGGCCAAGGGCGTCAGCAGCCCGATCATCGGCGAGATCCCTGGCATCGACTCGCTGGAGCTGACCCAGCAACGCTCCAAGGGCTTCGCCGACACCCTCGCCGCCGCCGGGTTCAAGGTGGCCAACCGCCGCCCGGCCGAGTTCACCGCCGACTCCGGCCAGCAGGCGGCCACCGGCCTGCTCCAGGCCCTGCCCAAGATCGACGCAGTTTGGAACCACGACGACGACCAGGGCATCGGCGTGCTCGCCGCGGTCAACCAGACCGGCCGCAAGGAGTTCTTCATGGTCGGCGGCGCCGGCTCGAAGAAGGCGATGGAGGACATCCAGGCCGACAACACGGTCCTGAAGGCCACCGTCACCTACAGCCCGTCCATGGCGTCCTCCGCGATCTCGCTGGCCCGGCTCATCGGCCAGGGCAGGGGGATGTCCGACCTGGTGGAGCTCCAGGTACCCAAGGAGATCGTGCTGGCCTCCGAGACGATCACCAAGGAGAACGCGAGCAGCTACCTCAAGCTCGGGTTCTGACACACGGGGGGAGACCCACCTTGTCCACTCACCACAGTCACCTGCGGGTCGGCATGGTCGGCTACGCGTTCATGGGCGCCGCGCACTCACAGGCGTGGCGCACCGTGAACCGGGTGTACGACCTGCCGGCGCGGGTCCGGATGTCGCTGGTCTGCGGCCGGGACACCGCGAAGGTGGCCGCCGCCGCCGACCGGCTCGGCTGGGAGGCGCACACCACGGACTGGCGTCGCCTCGTCGAGTCCGACGAGATCGACGTGGTCGACATCTGCACACCGGGCGACAGCCACGCCGAGATCGCGCTCGCCGCCCTGGCCGCCGGCAAGCACGTGCTCTGCGAGAAGCCGCTGGCCAACACGGTGGCCGAGGCCCGGGCGATGGCCGCCGCCGGGGAAGCCGCGCGGGCGTCGGGGGTACGGTCCATGTGCGGGTTCAACTACCGCCGGGTCCCCGCCGTGGCCATGATGCGGCGGCTGATCGCCGACGGCCGGCTCGGCACCATCCGGCACGTCCGGGCGGCGTACCTCCAGGACTGGATCGTGGACCCGCAGTTCCCGCTGGTCTGGCGGTTGCAGCGGGACAGGGCGGGCTCCGGCGCGCTGGGCGACATCGGCGCGCACATCATCGACCTGACCCAGTTCGTCACCGGTCAGCGGATCACCGGGGTCAGCGCGGTCACCGAGACGTTCGTCAAGGAGCGTCCGCTGTCGGCGGCGTCGAGCGGCCTGGCCGCGCAGGCCACCAACGGCACCGGTCCCCTCGACGGCCACGGCCCGGCCACCGGCACCGTGACCGTGGACGACGCGGCGGTCTTCGTCGCCCGGCTCGACGGCGGGGCGCTGGCCACGTACGAGGCGAGCCGGTTCGCCACCGGGCGCAAGAACGCGCTCCGGGTGGAGATCAACGGCTCGCTCGGCACCGTGGCCTTCGACCTGGAACGCCTCAACGAGTTGGAGTTCTACGACGCCACCCGGCCGGCCGCCGAGCAGGGCTTCACGCGCATCCTGATGACGGAGGAGGACCACCCGTACATGTCGGCGTGGTGGCCGCCCGGCCACATCATCGGCTACGAGCACTCCTTCACCCACCAGATGCGGGACTTCGTCGAGGCGATCGCCACCGGCGTCGACCCGGCGCCCTCGTTCGCCGACGGTTTGCAGGTCCAGTTGGTGCTGGACGCGGTGATCCGCTCGGCGGAGCTGGGCTCCTCGTGGACCGGCGTGGAACCGACGCTGGAGGCGGTTCCCGCCTGAACGCGCCTCGGCGGAGGCGGCCCCTGGTCGCCACCGCCGGGCACACCGGCGACGACCGTCGGCCGGTGAAGGAACCGCGGTGGCGGCGCGTGCCGTCGCCACCGCCCGAGAGGTTCTCCGGACCGACCGGCGAGGGACCCGCCGCGGTTGCGCCCCGCGGCGGGGACGAGGTCGGCTCCGGAGGGCGTGCGACGACGGGCTGCGGCCCGCGCCGTACGAGAGCAGGACGGTCGTCCGGTGCGGCCGGACCGGGATTCCCCGGCCGCGCCGGGAGCCCGCGCACCACGGCACCACGCACCAGGCACACGCACCACGCACCACGGACGCGGGGGAGGCAGGGACGGTACGCCGACCGGCCCTGCCTGCCAGCCCCGCCCGTCCCGTCCGTCCCGGGTGCCGTCCGGTGGCGTCGTCGCCGCCTTCGTCGCCGGACGCGCCCCCGGGCGGGCGGTCGGGCGGGGCGTGCCCCGCATCGAACTCGGCCTCTGGTCGGGGCATCTGGTCATCGACGGGCCGGCGGCGTGCCGGGTACGCCTGAGTCGAGAGCGAGGCGGTTGCGTTCCGGTGCCTGCCAGCGGCGTCACGATGGGGCGGCCAAGTTGCACGACAACTCTTGCGCAACATGCGTTTACCTGAAAACGTGCAGGCGTGGACACAGCCGGCATCCGTCAGATCACCGACTCCCGCGTCCTGGCGGCCATGTCGCATCCGTTGCGTCGGCGCATGCTCGACGTGCTGAAGGTCCACGGGCCGTCCACCGTCAGCGCCGTGGCGGGGCTGACCGCGCAGTCGGTGGCGAACGCCAGTCATCACTTCCGCGTGCTGCACCGCAGTGGACTGGTCGAGGCGGCGCCCGAGCTGGCTCGCGACGGCCGCGAACGGTGGTGGAAGCTGGCGTCCACGGGGCAGCGATGGTCGAGCCTCGATTTCGCGACGGACCCCGCTGGTGCGGCCGTGGCGGAGGCGGCCGAGTCGCTCAACCTCGATCACCACGTCCGCATCGTCCGCGCGTGGCTGTCGCGCAGCGGTGAGAGCCGGGGCGACTGGGCGGGCTCGGCGTTCTCGACCAGCTACTGGCTCCATCTGACACCGGAAGAGCTGGCCCAGTTGTCCGGCGAGCTCAGCGCGGTGCTGGACCGGTGGTCCAATCGCCCGCCTCCGGGCGAGGACGACGAGCGTCAGCCCGTCTTCGTCTTCGCCTACGGGCAGCCGGGAGAGCCGTGACGGGCCAGAACGTCGCGGACGCCGCAGTCGTGCCGGAGGCGCCGAAGTCCGTACTGCGCAACCGTGGTTTCCGGCTGCTGTGGACAGGCGAGACGACAAGTGCCTTCGGGACCAGTGTCAGTCGTGTCGCGCTACCGCTGATCGCGGTCGTCACCCTGGACGCCAGCACCTTCGAGGTCAGTCTGCTCACCGCGACGGCCTGGCTGCCCTGGCTCCTGCTCGGGCTGCCGGCGGGCGCCTGGGTGGATCGGCTCCCGCGCAGGTCGCTGATGCTGGCCTGCAACCTTGTTTCCCTCGTGACCGTCCTGAGCGCCCCGATCGCCTACTGGGCAGGTGTGCTCACCATCGCGCACCTCCTGGTGGTCGCGCTGCTCACCGGCGCGGCGAGCGTGTTCTTCCAGACGAGCTACCAGGTGTTCCTCCCCTCGGTGGTGGCCGACAATCGCCAGCTTCCCGCGGCGAACGCCGCGTTGCAGGGCAGCGAGTCGGTCGCCCAGGTGGCGGGGCCGGGCCTGGCCGGGGCGATCACGCAGGCCGTGGGGGCGGTCTTCGGCCTCGGAGTCAACGCGATCACGTTCCTGGTCTCGTCGTGGTGTCTGCTTCTGATCAAAGTCAAGGACGAAGTGCACGCCGTCGGCGGTCACCGGGCGTCCATGATGCGGGAGATCGGAGTCGGGCTGAGCTTCGTTCGCAGAGATCCGTATCTCCGGACCTTCACGCTCTTCGGTGCGCTGAGCAACATCGCCCTCACCGGCTACCAGGCGATTCTCGTGGTCTTCCTGGTCCGTGAGGTCGGCACAAGTGCCGCCGCGGCCGGGCTGTTGATCTCCGCGATGAGTGTGGGCGGGGTTCTCGGCGCGTCGATGGCGCCGCTTGTCGCCCGCACGTTCGGAACGGCGCGCGGGCTCCTCCTCATCGAGTGCCTGGGCGTTCCCTTCGCCTTGTTGATTCCGTTGTCAGCTCCCGGGGCGGGGCTCTGGCTGGCGGTTGTCGGTGGCGTGGGGGTGGGCGTGGGCATCGTGGGCGGCAATGTCATCAAGGGCAGCTTTCGGCAGAGCTACACCCCGGCGGCGCTGCTGGGCAGGGTCGTCGCGACGATGCATCTGCTGAACTACGGGACGATTCCCCTGGGGGCGCTGCTCGCGGGCGCGCTCGGAACCAGCCTGGGGCTCCGCGCGACCATGTGGATCATGGCAGTCGGGCTGGTGGCTGCCGTGGTGGTCCTCCTCGTCAGCCCGATCCGGCGACGCCGCGACCTGCCGCTCGCGGTCGCCGCCTGACGCCGCAGCGATCCCCCGCGACCCAGCGCCCCCCGCGAACCCCGCGAACCCACGACGAAGGCGGCGCGGGCGGCGCGGGCGGCGCGGGCGGAACTTTTGCCGACCTGAGCGAAAGTTCAGGTTGATCGGTCAGAAGGTATGGACACGCCCAATCCACGGACATTAATGTCTGGGTATCGCGATGGTGTTTCGTCGAGGTGAACCGGCGGCGCGGTGACCCATCGACTGGTGACCTCCGGGCACGCACCCGTCCCGCCCGGAGGCCGCGGCGGTCGGGCAGGCACCCGACAGCCCGAGCGCATCCCCCCGCTACGGCATCCGGCGCGACGGCGCGCGCCCCGCCTGGCAGTCAGACGTCAGGAAGGGACCGCACAAACATGTCCATCAAGGACGAACTCACCCACCACCCCCGACGGTGGCCCACCGCCGCTGCGGCGCTGCTGCTCGTCGCCGCCGCCGGCGCGGTCGGCCTCGGCGCCGGCCCGGCCGCCCTCGGCGGCCCCACCCCGGCCGCCGCGCACGTGATCAGCGGCAGCGACTTCCAACAGGTCGAGCTGGCCCGGGGCGTCGCGGAGACCGGCGAGCCGATGTCCCTGGCCGTGCTGCCGGACCGGTCGGTCCTGCACACCGCCCGCAACGGCACGCTGCGCCGCACCGACGCCGCCGGCACCACCACGGTCATCGGCACCCTGCCCGTCTACAACCACGACGAGGAGGGGTTGCAGGGCGTCGGGGTCGACCCGAACTTCGCCACCAACCGGCACATCTACCTCTACTACGCGCCGCCGCTGTCCACCCCCGCCGGGGACGCTCCCGCCACCGGCACCGACTTCTCCGCCTGGCAGGGCGTCAACCGGCTGTCCCGGTTCGCTTTGAACGCCGACTTCACCGTCAACCAGGCCAGCAAGGTCGACGTGCTGGACGTCCCGGCCGACCGGGGCATGTGCTGCCACGTCGGCGGGGACATCGACTTCGACGCCGCCGGCAACCTGTACCTGTCGACCGGCGACGACACCAACCCGTTCGACTCCGCCGGGTACGCGCCGATCGACGAGCGGACCAACCGCAATCCCGCGTACGACGCGCAGCGCAGCGCCGGTAACACCAACGACCTGCGCGGCAAGATCCTGCGGATCAAGGTCAACACGGACGGGTCGTACTCGATCCCCGCCGGGAACCTGTTCGCGTCCGGCACCGCGAAGACCCGCCCCGAGATCTACGCGATGGGCTTCCGCAACCCGTTCCGGCTCAGCGTCGACAAGGCCACGGGGATCGTCCACGTCGGCGACTACGGGCCGGACGCCGGCACCACCAGCGCCACCCGGGGCCCCAGCGGCCAGGTCGAGTTCAACCGGGTCACCGGCCCCGGCAACTACGGCTGGCCGTACTGCACCGGCACCAACACCGCCACCGAGACGTACAACGAGTGGGACTTCGCCGCCGGCACCGGCGGGGCCAAATACGACTGCGCGGGAGGGCCGACCAACAACTCGTTCCGCAACACCGGCCTGGGCAAGCTGCCGGCCGCGAAGCCGGCCTGGATCCGGTACGGCGGCGACGCCGGCACCCCGCCCGAGTTCGGCGGCGGCTCCGAGTCCCCGATGGGCGGCCCGGTCTACCGGTACAACGCCTCCTCCACCTCGACGACGAAGTTCCCGCAGTCCTTCGACGGGCAGTTCTTCGCGACCGAGTTCGGCCGGGGCTGGATCAAGCCGATCCACGTCAACGCCGACGGCTCGCCCGGCACCATCGACGCCTTCCCGTGGACCGGCAAGCAGGTGATCGACTCGGCCTTCGGCCCGGACGGCGCGTACTACGTGCTCGACTACGGCACCGGCTACTTCAACGGTGACGCCAACTCCGCCCTCTACCGCTTCGACCACATCGGCAGCGGCAACCGGGCCCCGACCGCCCGGGCGGGCGCGGACCGGACGTCCGGGGCGGCCCCGTTGGCCGTGAACTTCTCCTCGGCCGGGTCGGCGGACCCCGACGGCGGGACGCTGACCTACGCGTGGGCGTTCGGCGACGGCACCACCTCCACCGCCGCCAACCCGGCCAAGACGTACACCGCGAACGGGACGTACACCGCCACGCTCACCGTGCGGGACCCGCAGGGGGCCACCGGCAACGCCGGCGTCACCATCACGGTGGGCAACACCGCCCCGACGGTGACCGTGAACAGCCCCGGCAACGGCAAGCTCTTCTCCTTCGGCGACACCGTGCCGTTCAGCATCACCGTCACCGACCCCGAGGACGGCACGATCGACTGCACCAAGGTCAAGATGACCTACGTGCTCGGCCACGACCAGCACGGCCACCAGATCACCTCGGCGGTCGGCTGCTCCGGCTCGATCGCCATCCCGGTCGACGGCGAGCACGACGACGCCGCGAACATCTTCGCCGTCTTCGACGCCGAGTACACCGACCGGGGCGGGCTGACCACGCACACCCAGCACACCCTCCAGCCCCGGCACCGGCAGGCCGAGCACTTCAAGACCTCGGCCGGCATCGCCGTCTTCGACAAGGGCACCGCCGAGGGCGGCAAGACCGTCGGCAACATCGAGAACGGGGACTGGATCGCGTTCCAGCCGTACCAGCTCGGGAACGTGACCTCGTTCAGCGCCCGGGTCTCCTCGGCGGGGACGGGCGGCACCCTCCAGGTGCGGGCCGGCTCGGCGACCGGCACGGTGCTCGGCTCGGCCACCGTGCCGGTCACCGGGGCGTGGGACACGTTCACCACGGTCACCGGCGCGGTCTCCGGTGCGCCAACCGGCACCACCACCCTGTACCTCACCTTCGCGGGCGGGGCCGGGGCGCTCTACGACCTGGACGCGTTCACCCTGGACACCACCACCGTCACCACCCGGACCGGCCCGGTCAGGGGTCTGGGTGGCAAGTGTCTCGACGTGCGCGGTGGCGCGTCCGTCGACGGCACCCAGGTCCAGATCTACACCTGCAACGGCAGTGCCGCGCAGGTGTGGACGGTGACGTCGAACAGCACGGTGAAGGCGCTGGGCAAGTGTCTGGACGTGTCGGGGGCGGGTACCGCCGACGGTACGAAGATCCAGCTCTGGTCGTGCAACGGCTCGGGGGCGCAGAACTGGTCGGCGCAGGCCGACGGGACGGTGCGTAACACCGGGTCGGGCAAGTGCCTGGACGTCTCCGGCAACACCTCCACCGACAGCACCCCCGTGCACCTGTGGACCTGCCACACCAACGCGAACCAGAAGTGGACCCTGCCCTAGCCGGGTGCGAGGAAGGGCTCCCTGCCGACGGACCCCGTCGCGCAGGGGGCCCGGTCGACCCCACCCTCCCGCAGCGCGAAGCCCCAGGAGAGCGACATGCGCAGACTCCTCCGTCCCGTCCTCGGCGCGGCCAGCACGGCCCTCGCCGTCCTCGCCTGCACCATCCCCGCCACCCCCGCCTCGGCCGCCGACGCCCCCTACGACGTGCTGGTCTTCTCCAAGACCGCAGGCTTCCGGCACGACTCCATCGCGGTCGGCACCCAGGCCGTCCGTGACCTCGGCGCGGCCAACAGCTTCACCGTCACCGCCACCGAGGACGCCACCGCGTTCAGCACCGCCAACCTCGCCAGGTACGAGGCGGTGCTCTTCCTCAACACCACCGGCGACGTGCTCGACGCGACCCAGCAGGCCGCCTTCGAGTCGTACATCGGCGCCGGCGGCGGCTACGTCGGCGTGCACGCCGCCGCCGACACCGAGTACGACTGGCCGTTCTACGGCAACCTCGTCGGCGCCTGGTTCGCCTCCCACCCGGCCATCCAGCAGGCCACCGTCAAGGTGGAGGACCGGGCGCACGCCGCCACCGCCGCGCTGCCGCAGTCCTGGCCGCGCACCGACGAGTGGTACAACTACCGCACCAACGCCCGCTCCACCGCGCGCGTGCTGGCGACCCTCGACGAGTCGTCGTACTCCGGCGGGTCGATGGGCGGCGACCACCCGCACTCCTGGTGCAAGACGTACACCGGTGGCCGGGCCTTCTACACCGGCGGCGGGCACACCCAGGCGTCGTACGCCGAGCCGGCCTTCCGCTCCCACCTGCTCGGCGGCATCCGGTACGCGGCCGGCCGGGCGAAGGCCGACTGCCGGCCCGAGGCCGGCTACACCCCCCTCTACAACGGCTCCACCGCCGGCTGGTCCCAGGCCGGGCCGGGGAGCTTCACCAACGCCGACGCCACCCTCACCTCCGTCGGCGGGATGGGCCTGTACTGGTACAGCGCCAAGCAGTTCACCAACTACTCGCTCAAGCTGGACTGGAAGCTGGCCGGGGACGACAACTCCGGCGTGTTCGTCGGATTCCCGCCGTCGACCGACCCGAACTCCGCCGTGAACAACGGCTACGAGGTGCAGATCGACGCCACCGACGCCGCCGACCGCACCACCGGCGCGGTCTACACCTTCAAGTCCGCCGACCTGGCCGCCCGGGACGCCGCGCTCAACCCGCCGGGGGAGTGGAACACCTACGAGCTGCTGGTCGAGGGGGAGCGGCTCCAGGTCCTCCTCAACGGGGTGAGGATCAACGACTTCACCAACACCGACCCGGCCCGCTCGCTCGCCGGCCACATCGGCATCCAGAACCACGGCACCGGCGACGACGCCGCGTTCCGCAACATCCGGATCAGGGAGCTGGGCGGCCCGCCGACCGGGAACACCACCTTCCAGGCCGAGACGTACAGCGCCGCGAGCGGCGTCAGCGCATACCCCAAGGCCGGGGCCAACGGCGGCCAGACCCTGGGGTACGTCGACCCGGGCGACTGGGCCGGCTACCACGGCCTGGACCTGACCGGGGTGACCTCGGTGCGGGCCCGGGTGGTCTCCGGCGGCCCCGGCGGGACCATCCAGTTCCGCACCGGCTCGGCCACCGGCGCCGTGCTCGGCCAGGTGGCGGTGCCCAACACCGGGAGCTGGACGACGTACGCCGACGTCAGCGCCCCGCTGACCGGGGTGCCGGCCGGCAACCAGAACCTGTACCTCACCTTCGCCGGCACCGGGGCGGGCCTGTTCGACGTCGACGACGTGACCCTGGTCCGGTCGCCGGCCCCCACGAACGGCACCGGCCCGGTCAGGGGTCTGGGCGGCAAGTGTCTCGACGTGCGCGGTGGCGCGTCCGCCGACGGCACCCAGGTCCAGATCTACACCTGCAACGGCGGTGCCGCCCAGACCTGGACGGTGTCGCCGAACAGCACCGTCAAGGCCCTGGGCAAGTGTCTGGACGTGTCGGGGGCGGGTACCGCCGACGGTACGAAGATCCAGCTCTGGTCGTGCAACGGCTCGGGGGCGCAGAACTGGTCGGCGCAGGCCGACGGGACGGTGCGTAACACCGGGTCGGGCAAGTGCCTGGACGTCTCCGGCAACACCTCCACCGACAGCACCCCCGTGCACCTGTGGACCTGCCACACCAACGCGAACCAGAAGTGGACCCTGCCGTAGCCGGAGTGAGCTGGTGGGAGGGGACCCGGCCATCGGCTGAGGCCCCTCCCCGTGCCAGGAGCGCCGCCGGCCCCGCCCCGGCGGGGATTCGCGGTCCGCGCCGAGCCGCCCACCCCCTGAGGAGGAGGGCGGATGACGGCAGTGGTCCCTTCCTAACCGGTCGGGACCGTCCTAGAGTGGGAGCGGCGACCGTGCGCGGTGGCCGGTGACCCGGCGGGAGGCGCAACCCGCTGGGCCCAGGCGCTCCTTCACGCGCCCACCGGCACCCCGCCACGCACCGGCCCGGCCGGTCACCCTCGCCCCGGTCCGCACGCGGAATCCCCCATCACCTCAAGGGGAGTAGGACAATGGCGCGACCCATCACGCTCTTCACCGGCCAGTGGGCCGATCTTCCGTTCGACGAGGTCTGCCGGCTCGCTTCCGGGTGGGGCTACGACGGGCTGGAGATCGCCTGCTGGGGCGACCACTTCGAGGTCGACAGGGCGCTCGCCGACGACTCGTACGTCGACCGGAAGCGGGAGACCCTGGCGAAGCACAACCTGAAGGTCTTTGCCATCTCCAACCACCTGGTCGGCCAGGCCGTCTGCGACCACCCGATCGACGAGCGGCACCAGGGCATCCTGCCCGCCCGGATCTGGGGCGACGGCGAACCAGAGGGGGTCCGCCGGCGGGCCGCCGAGGAGATCAAGGACACCGCCCGGGCGGCGGCGATGCTGGGCGTGGACACGGTCGTCGGGTTCACCGGCTCGTCCATCTGGCACACCCTGGCGATGTTCCCGCCGGTGCCGCCGGCCATGATCGAGCGTGGTTACCAGGACTTCGCCGACCGGTGGAACCCGATCCTGGACGTCTTCGACGAGATGGGGGTCCGGTTCGCCCACGAGGTCCACCCCAGCGAGATCGCGTACGACTACTGGACGACCAGGCGGGCCCTGGAGGCGATCGGGCACCGGCCCGCGTTCGGGCTGAACTGGGACCCGTCGCACTTCGTCTGGCAGGAACTGGACCCGGTGAACTTCATCCTCGACTTCGCCGACCGGATCTACCACGTCGACTGCAAGGACGCGAAGGTGCGTACCGGTGACGGCCGGCGCGGCCGGCTCGCCTCCCACCTGCCCTGGGCGGACCTGCGCCGGGGTTGGGACTTCGTCTCCACCGGCCACGGCGACGTGCCGTGGGAGGACTGCTTCCGCGCGCTGAACGCCATCGGGTACGCCGGCCCCATCTCCATCGAGTGGGAGGACGCCGGGATGGACCGCCTCGTCGGGGCGCCCGAGGCGCTTCAGTTCGTCCGCAGGCTGGCCTTCGACGCCCCGGCCGCCGCGTTCGACGCGGCGTTCAGCAGCAGCCGGGACTGAAGTAGCCGGGACTGGGCCGTCCACCCGTCGGCCGTGCCCCGCGGCCCGGCCGACGGGGCGGGGCGTCACGGGGCGGGGCGGACGGCGTCGCTGAACAGCCGGGCCGAGCCCACCACGCCGGCGGCCCCGAGCCGGGGGAACAGCAGACGGGCCGGTCGCCCGAAGGCGGCCGGCCCGTCGTCGTACGGTCGGTCAGAGCGTGCTGCCGTTGGTCCCCGTGCCGGACGGCTTGGGGCGGGCGGCAGTGCTCGGGGTCGGCCCCGTCGAGGTGGTGCCGGACGAGTTGTTGCCCGCCTTGGCACCGACTGCGGCCGGCGTGCCGGCGAACGGCTTGTCGGCGGCGGTCAGATCCTGCGTGCCGTTACCGTTGCCGCTGGTGCTCAGCTTCTCACCCAGCTTGGACTGGCTGATCTTGTCCTTGCCCTCGCTGTAGAGCCGGTTGGCCTGGGCCTGCGCGACCCCGGCCGCCTCCTGGACGGTCGGGTGGTCGAGCACCTTGCGGCCTCGGACGACGAGCTCCTCGTACTTTTCCCGACCGGCACGGGCGCCCAGGACGAATCCCGCAGCCAGCCCGCCAAGAAACATGATCTTTCCGCGCATGGCGGCTCCTTCCGTACCTGACGCGCCATCGTCTCCCCGGGGCGGACCCCGTGGCGATCATCTCGCGCCTAATCTTCTCTGTCGACAGCTAACTACCCATCCTCCTCCGTGCTCATACCTGGTTGTGCCAGGATGACGAATTGTCTGGTTTCCAGTTGCCGTCGCAGGCCCCTGCCCGGTCGGGCCGGGTCGGTAACCCCCTGGACCAAACCCCCCGGCAGTCCTGTATTCTTGTGCCGTCACCGGGCACCGGAGGGTTCCGGACCAGGCGACAGCGGTCCCCCGTAGCTCAATTGGCAGAGCAGCCGGCTGTTAACCGGCAGGTTTTTGGTTCGAGTCCAAACGGGGGAGCCAAGCTCCACACCAACGCCCGCCGTCCCCCGGCGGGCGTTCCTTTTTCCCCACCCCACCCGCCGTGTGGTCCGCCGAGCCCCATCCAGGGTGTGCTGGCCAACGGGTGGCGTACCGCCGGGGCGGTCCTCGCCGAGCTGCGCGCCCCGGACCGAGCCCTTCATCGACGGCTGCGTGCTGTTATCCTCGCGTAGCCCATCGTGCTGGATCGCCGATGAGCCCGTCGGGTGGGTGGATGGATGGGGCTGTTTCGCGGTGGCCAGTGATCCACCACGCGGGTTACGATCCGGCGCGGTAGCGGGGCGGTAGCTCAGCGGGTTAGAGCAGGGGACTCATAATCCCTCGGTCGCGGGTTCGAGCCCCGCCCGCCCCACCAGCGCAACACCCACTCAAAAGATCACCGCCAGCCCCATGCAGGTGCACGGCAGGTGCAGCAGGCCGCACCACGAGGCGCACCACGACGGGAAACGGCGCGGCGCCGAACGCGGGCTTGCATCTCGGCAGGCGTGGCACAGGACCCCGCTCCGCGCCTGCCCCCTCCGCCCCGCCCCGCCGGCATCCTGACCCGTCAGCGGCTCGGCACGATGGCGGGCCGCCGGCTGCTCGTCATGGACGGCACCCACTCGCGCGAGACCGACGTGGATATCGTGGGTGGGCAACGGCGACCGGGGCCCGGTGACACCGCCCAGGAGCCGGTCGGCCGCGAACCGCTTTCTCGCGTACCTGGTCGTTCTCGGCTGGCACGGCCTGGTGATCATCGCCTACTTCGTCCTCCTCTACCAGCAGTCTGGAATGAGGGAGTCGTGGGGCAACTCACCGCAGGAAGACATGCTGATCTTCGGGGTCTCCGTCGGCGCACCGGTACTTCTCGGCACCCTGCTGGGTGGTCTGGTCCTGCTCCGGAGGCTCCTGGCGAGAAGCCGGATCAACTCGGCGGTTGTGCTCGGCACCGCCGCCGCGTCACCGACGCTCCTGTTCGTGGCGGCGGTCGCTGGCCCTGCCCTTCGTTGAGAATCACTCCCGCCCGGTCGACCTGCTCAACCGGGAGCGGATCAGGAAGCGGACGCTCGTGGCCGGATACATGATCAGATCCTGACGTAGGCAGCTCACCTATCCCGTGCCGATCGGCGGCCGTCGCCTCGCGACACCCACACCTCCGCCATCATCAGCAGAGCCCGCCGCCGCTCATCCCGTCCTGCCTCCACCTGCGCCGGGGTGCGCCGCCGGCACGCCTGCACCACAGCCGTAACCCAATCCCACACGGAGACCACCTCACCTTTCGCATCTCTTGGAAGCACAACGACAAAGAGGCCGGGTCGTCCATCGGCCCGCGTGGCGGCGAGGCAGGAATGGACGAGGCGGCCCGTTGGGCACCCGGCGCTAGGGAGTAAGACCGGATGCCAGCTTGAGGTGGTGAGGTCAGGCGATCCGCTCGGTGGCGGTGCCGTCGATCACCCGGTCACACACCACACCGCGGGATATCGGGGACTGCTGCGCCATTGAGCAGCCCGACGTAGAAGACGACCGCGAGATCGAAGTTCACCAGCGCCGCGTAGCCGGCCTCCGCGAAGTTGAACCCGACGTTCGTCTGTACGGCGACCAGCCACGCCTCCAGGAACGTCTTCACCGCCGCGACCGCGAACAGGACCAGGCCCTTACGGAACGCCGACCACGAGGTGCGCATGAACAGGGCCGGCGTCCAGTGGCAGCAGGAACGTGAGCGCCAGCGACAGCACGCCCGCCAGGTCGGGAGCGAAACTGCGCCGCTGGACGTACTGCTCGGTGTGCTTCGGCACCGGACGTCGCTTCGCTTCCGTCAACCGGCGCTAACCGGCCCTCGGCCGGCCACACCCGCAGTCACCTATCCGACAACCAGCCCGGCCAAAGCCGTCCCAACCACCACCATCGACCAAGCCGTACCCGAACGAGGAGCTTCCTTGACCCACCCTCCCCAACAGCCCGACCACACCCCCACCAGCCCGGTGCTTCAGCCGCAGCCGTGGGTTGACCCCGCCGGACAGCCGTACCCGCCTGCACAGCAGCACGCCGCCTTTCCCGCGCCACCAGCGAAACCCAGCCGCAGGCCGATCATCGTCGTCGCCGCAGCAACCATCGGTGTCCTCGCCATCGGCACCATTGGCTACGTCGTGTGGGACGGCTACATCAAGGAGGACTCCGGGGTCGCCGCTTGCAAAGCCATGCGCGACGGAAGGAGCCCCGACGGCGGCGAAGACGTCGGCGACGACGAGAAGCTCACCGAAGCGCAGTATCGGGAGGCGCGGGAGGTGTTCGAAGACTCCCGCCACGAGAAGATCCGCGAACACGGAACCGCGCTGATGGATGTCGTCTGGCAGGTCGGTCAGCTTCCCAAGGGGCAGGAGATGGGTGCGCTGGCATACATGGGGCCGCTGACCACGCACATGTCGGGGTTGCAGACTGCCTGCGCCGACCAGGGCGTGATCGTCGACCTGAACAAGGACTAGCCCGACGCAGGAAGGACACTGCCATGGCCACCCCGAAACTCCCCGCCGGATTGATCAGTGATCTCCGTCAGCTTGCCGAACAGTACGGGCAAGCCCATGAGGTCGGCGGGTATGAGCCGCGCTCGAAAGAGCTCCGCGAGTTCCACCTCGACCGGTTCCTGCTGTGGCTGGAGGGCCGCTACGATCCGGCAACGGACAAGGGGAAGCGCATCACTCCCTGACCAGCTTTGAACCTTTAGAAGCCGGCCGGGTGCCGCGTCCGTACCGCTCGCAGCAGTCTGACCGGTGCTGGCACACGCGATTACCGCCCGGTTGGGTGGATGGTGAGGCGGGAGACCGCGACAACGGAGGCGCCGGCGGTTGCCTCGGCCACCAACTGGCGGTGGCCGGCATCGTCGGGGTCGCCGATCGTCGCGGTGACGGTGAGCGTGGTGCCCCCGTCGTCGGGCACCAGCAGCGGCAGCATGAACCGGGTCTCGTGGTCGAGCACTCCGGCCAGGCCCCCGGTCCACTCGGTGACTGCCCGCGCGGTCAGCGCCATGGTGAGCATCCCGTGCCCGATGACGCCGGGCAGTCCCGACCGGGTGGCGGCGTGGTCGCTGTAGTGGATCGGGTTGAAGTCACCCGACGCGCCCGCGTAGCGCACCAGGTCCTGTCGGGTGACCGTGAACTCGCGGGCCGGCAGCTTCTGGCCGGGCACGGTCCAGGGCTGTCGCGGTTCCGCGCTGCGCTTGGCACCCTGGGGCCGGGTGCCCCGCTCCACCAGCGTCGAGTACGCCGTACAGACCGGCTCGCCGGCCGTGGTGGCGATCTCGCTGCGAGTGGTGACGATCTGGTGTACCCCGCCGGACTGGATCCGTTCGATGTGAACGGTCACCGTCAGCTCGTCGCCGGGCTGGATGCCTCGCGTGTGCCGGAATCGCTGGCTCCCGTGCACCACCCGGCTGTAGTCCAGACCGAGCGTCGGGTCGGACAGCGTGTTCCGAGTGGCGGGCAGGCTCAGCACGATGGGGAAGGTGGGTGGGACCACCGGCCGGCCGTCCTGGGGCGGGGCGGCTCCGGTGGCCAGGATGAACTCCTGGATCTTCTCCTGGCTGACCTGGTACGGCGCGGTGGGCGCGAACACCCGGCCGATGAATGCCTCGTTGAGCGGCATGTCTCTCTCCTGATCGGGTCTTCTAGAGTGCGGCGGCCAGCCACGCGACCAGGTCGACGTCGGTGGTCTTGAGGGTCATGACGTCGACCCCGGCATCCGCCCAGGCCGCCAGCCGGTCCCGGATCCGTTCGCGGGGTCCCACCAGGGCAAGCTGGTCGATGAGCGCGTCCGGTACCGCGCCGGCGGCCTGGTCGCGGTGGCCGCCCAGGTACAACTCCTGGATCTGGTGGGTGGCCGCCTCGTAGCCCAGCCGGGATGCCAGGTCGGCGTAGAAGTTGCGGCCGCGTCCGCCCATGCCGCCCAGGTACAGGGCGAACGCCGGGCGCAGGGAGTCCCGGCAGGCCGCGAGGTCGGCTCCGGGCGCCATGTGCACCGTGGCCACGATCCGCAGCGGGCCGAGGTCCGCAGGGCGGCGGGCCAGCCCGGGGGCGAGCATGTCCCGGTACAGCTCGGGCCGGTCCGGGCAGTAGAAGGCGGGCAGCCAGCCCTCGGCGAGCTGTCCGGCGAGCGCCACGTTGCGTGGGCCGTTGGCCGCCAACAGGATCGGTATCCGCGGGCGTACCGGATGCAGGGTGGCCTTCAGCGGGCGCGGCGGTTTCCGGTCGGGGCGCGGATACGGCAGCGGGTAGTGGACGCCCGGGTAGGTCAGCGGCTCCTGCCGGGCCACCGCCGCGCGCACGATGTCGACGTACTCGCGGGTTCGGGCCAGCGGGGAGTCGAAGGCGATGCCGTGCCAGCCCTCCACCACCTGCGGGCCGGAGGTGCCCAGGCCCAACAGGAGCCGGCCGTCGCTGAGCTGGTCGAGGGTGAGCGCGGTCATCGCGGTGGCGGCCGGGGTGCGGGCCGGCATCTGGAGCACCGCCGTGCCCAGGCCGATGCGGCTGGTCACCGCCGACAGGTGGCCCAGCACGCTGACCGCGTCGGAGCCGTACGCCTCCGAGACCCACAGCGAGTCCAGGCCGGCGGCGTCGGCGCGGTGGGCCACGGCGCCGAGGTCCCGCAGGCCGGTTGAGTGTCCGAGGCTGAGTCCGAGTTTCATGAGGCCCGTTCTGCATATAGAACGATCATCGTCTTGATTTCGAGAACAGTAGGGACGCTGGGGGAGGGGCGTCAAGGGCCGGGATTCTCGATTGATGCCGAGGTAGAGGCCGGAAGAGGGTTGACAACCCGCATGGCCCATTCGATGATGTTCGCCACACAGGCTTTGAACGTGGTTCTGCTGACAGACCGTCGGCGTTCGTTCCCGTCCGCTACCCGGACGCCGAGAGCCGGAGCCATCCGGCTCATCTCCTCCACACCCCCCGGCCCGGCGTCGCATGTCGTTCGTCAGGGCTCTCCGGCCGCAATGCCCCACCCGCAGGAGCGACCATGTCCCGTACCCACGCGGCGCGATGCCTGAGCATCGTGGCCACCTCACTCACGCTCGCCGTATCGATCACCGCCTGCGGCGACGGCAAGGACTCCGGCGACTCGTCGTCCGGGGACATCGTCATCGGCATGGTCGAGGACACCTCGGGTGGTACCGCGGCCACATCGGCCGAGGCGAGCACCGGGATCTCGCTGGCCATCGAGGAGATCAACAAGGCCGGCGGCGTCGGCGGGCGATCGCTGAAGCTGATCCGCCAGAACGACGGCAGTCAGCCCAGCCAGACCCCGGCCGTCCTACGCAAGCTCGTCAGCGACGATGCCCGCGTCATCATCATGAACTCGTCGTCGGCGTCGGCCCAGCAGGTCAAGCCGGTCGTCGAGCAGGAGAAGATCGTGGCCGTCTCGGCGACGAACATCGCCACCGCCATCGCGGAACCGCCGAACAACACGTTCTCGTTCATCCTGGCCAACCCGATCACCGACATCGGCACCGTGTACGCGGCGGCGTTCGAGAAGATCGGCGTCAAGCGGCTGGCCGTCATCACCGACGACTCGCCCACCATGGCCGGGCTCAACAAGGGGCTGCTGCCCATCTTCGAGAAGGCCGGCATCGCCATCGTCGGCAACGAGAAGGCACCGCTCAACAGCACGGACGTAGCGCCGCAGCTGAGCCGCATCGCCGCCGCCAAGCCCGATGCGCTGTTCGTGTCCTCGCTCGGCGGACAGCTGGAGGTGCTGTTCCACAACACCGCGAACCAGATCATGCCGGACCTGCCGCGGATCTCCCTGGCGTCGATCGGCAACCAGCCGGAAACCTGGAAGCTCGCCAAGCCCGGCGCGTTCCGGCAGCTCGTCTACGCCAGCGCCATCTCCGCCGACAACACCCGCTCCATCGAGCTGGGCGAGAAGCTCAAGGCCAAGCTGGGGGCCAAGTACCTGGGGCTGACCGCGTTCGCCGCGCAGGGCTACGACACCGTGTACCTGCTGAAGCAGGCGATCGAGAAGGCCGGCGTGAACAGCAGCCCGGAGCAGGTACGGGACGGGCTCCAGCAGATCAGCGCGTTCCCGGCGAGTTGGGGACGGCAGGGCTTCACGATGAGCTTCACGTCCAGCAAGCACGTCGGCAGCGACGGGCTGTGCGGCATCGTGCTGCGCCGCTTCACCGAGCAGAACCAGCCCGGCGACAACTGGGCCGACTACCAGCCGCAGTGCTCATGACCGACACGACAGCTCAACCGCGTACCGCGTTCATCACCGGGGGTGCCCGGGGCATCGGGTTGGCGTTCGCACAGGCGCTCGTCGCCGACGGTGCCCGGGTGGTCCTGGCCGACATCGACGAGGCGGCGGCGGCGCAGGCCGCCGCCGACCTCGGGGCCGCCGTGGCGCTCGGGGTCGCCTGCGACACCGCCGACGAGACGTCGGTGCAACGCGCGGTCGACGAGGCGGTGGCACACTTCGGCGGTCTCGACATCCTGATCAACAACGCCGGCAAGCACCTGATGGCCTGGAGCCGGCCGGTCACCGAGATCTCCACCGCCGGCTGGCGGGAGATCCTCGACGTGAACGTGCTGGGCATCGTCAACTGCGCCCGGGCCTGCCGGCCGCACCTGAGCCGCAGCGGCGCGGGCGCGGTACTCAACATCTCGTCGGTGTCCGGGTTCGCCGCCACCGACGTGTACGGCATCACCAAGCTCGCCGTGCGTGGCCTGACCGCCGCGCTGGCGAAGGAGTTCGCGCCCGACGGGACACGGGTGAACTGCCTGGCCCCCGGGCCGATGGACTCCGAGTCGGCCATGGCCGACCTGCCCGAGGAGTTGCTTCGCGACTTCATCGCCAACAAGCAGCTCATCCAGCGCCAGGGCCGGTTGGCCGACCTCGTCGGCGCCATGCGGTTCTTCTGCGGCGCGGACAGCGCCTTCATCACCGGCGAGACCCTGATCGTCGGCGGCGGTCACCCACTTCGGGTCTGACCCGCATCACCACCACCCGCATCACCACCACCCCAAGGAGTGAGTTCTATGTCGTGGAGCCTGCATCACGTCAACCTGCCCGCCTCGGACGTCCGGGCGATGGCCGCCTTCTACTCGAAGGTGTTCGGCATGCAGGAGAAGACGTTCCCGTTCGTCGATGACGGCCGGGGCGCTCTGCAGACGAGCAACGAATTCGTCGCCCTGTTCGAGGACAGCAACCAACGGCAGATCCACATCTGCAAGCCGACCCCGACGCTGCCGTGGGACAACGACCTGCGGCTGCACCCGGTCATCAACGGGCACCTCGCGATCGAGGTCGACGACATCGACGGCGTGATGCGACGGCTGGCCGAGATTGGCATGCCCTACAACGACACCGGCACCTGGGCGCTCAAGGGGTACCGGCAGGTCTACTGCTACGACCCGTCGATGAACGTCGTCGAGATCAACCAGAAGCACCCTTGATCCAATGATCCCCCTACAGGTCATCGTCTCGATCATCGAGACGGGATGCTTCTTCGGTCTGCTGGCCGCGGCGATGTTCGTGGTGCGGGAGAGTTCCGGATTCTTCAACTTCGCGGTTGGCGGGTACGCGGTGTTCGCCGGGCTTGCCTCGGCGTACTTCACCAGCGTACGGGGGCTGCCCGCAGCCGCCGGAATCGTCATCGGGGTGATCGGCGCGGTGGCGCTGGCGCTGCTGACCGAGGTGCTCGTGGTGCGTCCGATGTGGAAGCCGGGCGCCAACGAGGAACTCCCGATGGTGATCGCGCTGGTGGCCACGCTGTTCGTTCTCGAACAGATCTCCGGGGTGCTGTTCGGCCGTGCCGCGCTGCCCGGGCCACAACTGGTCGGGGACGGCGCGGTACGGCTGGGCAGCGCCACGGTGACCGCGCAGGCCGCGCTGGAGATCGGGCTGACCGCCCTGGCGTTCGGGTTGCTGCTGCTGTTCATCTACCGCACCCGGATGGGTCGGGGACTACGCGCGATCGGCGAGAACACCCCGGCCGCCATCGTCCTCGGGCTGCCGGTGCGGGCGGTACGCATCGCCTCGTTCACCCTCGCCGGGGTGCTGGCCGGCCTCGCCGGCAGCGTCTTCGCGGCGCGGTCCGGGATCATCTTCGAAAGCGCGATGGACTTCACCCTCTTCGCGTTCCTGGCCCTGGTGATCGGCGGTACCGCGTCGGTGTGGGGGCCGCTGGCCGGCGGGCTGATCCTGGCCACCATCCAGTCGGCCGCCATCTTCTACTTCGGCGCGGCCGCCCTGCACTACGCGACGCTCGCCGCCGCCTTGCTGTTCTTCGCCTTCCGCCCGCAGGGGATCTTCATGAAACGGGTACGGGTATGAGCGCCACCCGCTTGCGGCCCCTCGCCGAACCGGTCATCTCCGGCGTGCTGCTGATCCTCGCCATCACCTGGGTCGGCACCGACGGTTACCGGCAGGACCTCGCCGTGCTCACCGTCACGTACGGGCTGATCGGGCTCGGCTTGTACAGCCACTTCATCATGGGCGATTCGCTGTCCATCGCGTACAACGCGTACGCGGCGATCGGCGGCTACGCGCTGGGCCTGGTCGCCGCCCGGACCGGCTGGCCGCTGCTGGTGTCGCTACCACTGGGCATCGCCGCCGCCGTACTCATCTCCGTGCTCCTGGGCCTGGCCACCCGTCGGCTCAACGGCTTCTACCTGGCTGCCGTGACGCTGCTGTTCAGCGAGGCGTTCCAGGCGTGGCTCGTCGACGCGGACGGCGTGACCGGCGGCGCCGAGGGCGTGATCCTCACCCGGTCGCTCAGCGTCTTCGGAGCGGAGCTCGACAGGGACCGGATCGTGGTCATCGCGCTGGTGCTGATGTGGCTCATCGCGTTGCTGCTGTCCCGGCTGCGCCGCTCGCCGTTCGGCGTCACGCTGCGGGCCAAGGCGCAGGCCGCGGTCGCCGTCGAGGCGGCCGGGGTGCCGGTGACCGCGCTGACCCTCATCTCGCTGGGCATCGGCGCCGCGATCGGATCGCTGGCCGGCGCCGTGTTCACCACGGCGAACCTGTCGATCCTGCCGGAGTCGATCCCGGTGTCGGTGGCGTTCATCGCGGTGTTCATCCCGTTCCTGGGCGGGCGGTCCAGCCCGTGGGGTGTGGTCATCGGCGCGCTGTTGGTCACCCAGCTCACCTTCAACCTCAACTTCTTCCAGGGTTCCGGGACGCTCCTGTTCGCCGTCGCCGTGGTGGCGGTGCTCATCTTCGCCCCGGAGGGCCTGATCGGACTGGCCCGCAGCCTGACCGGCCGGCTCGTCGGCGCTGTCAACAGAGGCGGACGCGATGAACGCTGACATCCTTTCCTGTCAAGAGCTGACCAAGTCGTACGGCGGGGTCAAGGCGGTCACCGGCGCCTCGTTCACGGTTGGTGCCGGTGAAATCGTCGGGCTGGTCGGCCCCAACGGCGCGGGCAAGAGCACGATGGTCGACCTGATCGGCGGTGAGCAGCAGCCCGACAGCGGCCAGGTGCTCGCCGGCGGGGTACCGCTGGCCGGCTCGCCCTCCCTCCGCGCCCGTCGTGCCCGGTTGGCCCGCACCTATCAGTACCCGCAGGTCGCGGGCGCGCTCACCGCTCGCGACAACATCATCGTCGGCGGTTTCGCCCGGGGCATGTCCTCCGGCCTCGCACTGCTGGGCGCGGCGGCGCGGGGCATGGTCGCCCCGGGCGGCCAGGCACTGCGCGAGGAGGCCGGCCAGGTCGCCGCCCGCCTCGGGCTGCACCGGATCGACCGGCTGGCCGCCGACCTGACCCTCGGCGAGCTGCGGCTGCTGGAGGTGGCCCGCGCGCTGTTGCAGCACCCGCGCATCGCGCTGCTCGACGAGCCGTTCGCCGGGCTGGCCTCCGACGGCATTGCCGGCCTGTCCGAATCCATCCGCACGATCGCCGCCGGCGGCACCGCCGTGCTGCTGGTCGACCACAACGTCGACATCGTGGCCTCGATGGCCGACCGGATGGTGCTGATGGCCGGCGGCACGGTCGTCTTCGACGGCGCACCCCGCGACTGCCTCGCCAGCCCCGAGATGCAGGCAGTCTACTTCGGCACCGGGCAGGTGGATCGATGAGCGAGACAGGCCTGCGGGCCACCGAGCTGACCGTCCGATATGGACGGGCGAGCGCGTTGAACCTCACCGGTACCGAATTTCGGGTACCGGCGGGGCGGGTGACCCTCGTGGTCGGCCCCAACGGCGCCGGCAAGAGCAGTCTGGTCCTGGCGCTGTACGGCTCGGTGCCGGCAGGCGGGCAGGTGTACCTCGGCGGCCGGGACGTCTCCGCGCTGCCCACCCGGGTTCGGGCCCGGTCCGGGCTCGCCCTGGTACCACAGGGCCGGCAGCTCTTCGCCCGGATGAGCGTCCGGGAGAACCTGATGGTCAGCGCCGAACTGCTCCGCCTGGACCCGGAGCGGGTGGAGCAGGCACTGGACCGCTTCCCGATCCTGCGCACCCGCGCGAACCGGCCGGCCGGCGTGCTCTCCGGCGGTGAGCAGCAGATGATGGTGGTGGCCCGGGCGCTGATGACCGACCCCAGCGTGCTGCTGCTCGACGAGATGGCGACCGGGCTGGCCCCGCTGATCGTGGACGACCTGCTGCGCACCGTGCGGGAGCTGGCCCGGTCGGGCACCGCCGTACTGCTGGCCGCGCCGACGATCGGCGTGCTCGGCCAGGTCGCCGACGGCGGTGTCGTGCTGATGCGCGGCCGGGTCGTCGCCGAACACGATGACGTCGCCGAACTGGACACCGCCTACCAGGCCGCCATGGGCGCCATCATGGAGGGCTGAGCCGTGGCCGATGACACCCTCGTGGTCGGTTTCGTGGGGCTGGGCAACATCGGCCGGCCGATGGCCGCCGCACTGGCGGGCGCGTTCCCGGTGGTGGTGTACGACGTGGACGCGTCGGCCGCGGCCGACGTGCCCGGTGCCCGGGTCGCGGCCTCGCTGGCCGACCTGGGCGCCGCCGCCACCGTGGTGGGCGTCGCCGTGTACAACGACGCCCAGGTCCGCGACGTGGTGACCGGGCTGCTGGCCGGGATGCGCCCGGGCAGCACCATCCTGGTGCACAGCACGATCTCGCTGGACACCGTGCGGGACGTCGCGACCCAGGCAGGCGCGGCAGGGGTGGCGCTGCTGGACGTGGCGGTGGCCGGTGGCGACGTCCGGGCACGACGCGGCGAACTCACCCTGATGGTCGGCGGCGAACCGGACGAGGTGGCCCGCGTCCGCCCGGTCCTGGACGCCCTGGGCAGCCAGATCCACCACGTGGGGCCCCTCGGCGCGGGACTGGCCGCGAAGCTGGCCAACAACCTGGCGCTGCACGTCGGGTTCCAGGTGCTGGAAGAGGCCCTGGCGCTGGGCGGCGACGCGGGCGTCGGCGAGGCGGCGCTGCTGGAGGTGCTGAACTCCGGCACCGCGCAGTCCTGGCTGACCGGCAACTTCGCCTACTACCGCCGGCAGATCCGTGAGGTGCTGCCGCCCGGAATGGTCGCCAAGGACCTGCACGCCGCCGTCGCGCTGGCCGGCGACGGCGCGGACATCCCGCTGACCCGGCTGGCCGCCGGCACCCAGCGGGAGGCGGTGGTGGTGGCCGCGGTGCGGACGCCGCTGGGCCGCCGCCGGGGCGCGCTGAGCGGGGTACGCCCGGACGAGCTGCTGGCCTACACCGTGCGCCAGCTCGTGCAGCGGGCCGGCATCGCGCCGGACACGGTGGACGACGTGATCGCCGGATGCGTCAACGCGGTCGGTGAGCAGGGGCGCAACATCGCCCGGGTGGCCGCGCTGGCCGCCGGCCTGCCGGTCACGGTGCCCGGTGTGACGGTCAACCGGATGTGCGGTTCCAGCCAGCAGGCGCTGCACTTCGCGGCGCACGCGGTGCTGAGCGGCCAGCAGCGGATGGTGATCGCCGCCGGCGTCGAGTCGATGTCCCGGGTACCGCTGGGCGCCGACGCGGCGGGCGTCGCCCCACCGGGCGCGGTCACCGGCCGGTACGAGCTGGTGGACCAGGGCGTGGCGGCGGACCGGATCGCCGCGCGCTGGCACCTGGACCGGGCCGAGCTGGACGCCTTCGCCCTGGCCAGCCACCGCAACGCCGAGGCGGCCTGGCGGGACGGCCGGTTCGCCGACGAGTGCGTACCGGTGCCCGCCGACCTCACCACGGCGCTGCTCGCCGACGAGCTGCCCGACGCCGGCTGGCTCATCGAGCGCGACGAGGGCATCCGGCCCAACACCTCGCTGGCGGCCCTGGCCGCGCTGGAGCCCGCCTTCGGCGCGGACGGCGTACACCACGCCGGCAACTCCAGCCAGCTCACCGACGGCGCGGCGGCCGTGCTGGTCTGCGACGGTGCCGAGGCGCGACGGCTCGGCCTGGTGCCGCTGGCCCGGATCGTGGCCACCGAGGTCATCGGCGTGGAAACCGACCTGATGCTGCACGGCGTCATTCCGGTGACCCGGCGCATCCTGGAGCGCACCGGACTGTCCATTGCCGACATCGACCTGTACGAGGTCAACGAGGCATTTGCCAGCGTCCCGCTGGCCTGGCTGCAGGAGACCGGCGCCGATCCCAGTCGGCTCAATGTCAACGGTGGCGCCATCGCGCTGGGCCACCCCACCGGGTGCTCGGGTGCCCGGCTGGCCACCACCCTGCTGTACGAGCTGCGCCGCCGGGGTGGCCGGTACGGGTTGCAGGTCATGTGCGTCGGATACGGGATGGCCACCGCGACGCTCTTCGAACGGATTGGTGAGGCATGAGCGAGCTGCTGTCGGCGCAGAACCGGGAGATCCTGGACGGGCTGCGCGACTTCCTGAACGCGGAGGTCCTCGCCCGCCACCGCGACGCCGGTGCGCTGCTGTCCGACCCGCGCCAGCGGTACGGGCCGGACGGCCGGCACGTCGCCGCGGTCGAGGAGCACCGCCGCGCGGTCCGGATGGCGTCGTCCCAAGCCGGGTACTACACGATGTGCGTTCCCGAGGAGCTGGGCGGCGGCGGGCAGGGCGCGGTCACCATGTACGCGGCGTGGGAGCTCATCAACCGGCTCTGCGGCAGCGGCGGCTGGTTGGGCAGCGAGGTGGTGGCGCACTGGGCCACCGGACCGAGCGTGGTGTTCGGCCGCGCCGGGCAACAGCTGCGGGACACCTTCCTGGGCTCCCTGCTCTCCGGCGAGCAGACCATGTGCTTCGCGATGTCCGAGCCGGGTGCCGGCTCGGACGTGTGGCAGATGTCGACCCGGGCGGTGCCCGAGGCGGGCGGCTGGCGGCTCACCGGCGTCAAGCAGTGGATCTCCAACGGGCCGCATGCCGATCTGGCCATCGTCTTCGCGGTCACCGACCCCGAGAAGGTGCGGGCCAGGGCGGGCGGCATCTCGGCATTCCTGGTACCGACCGACGCGCCGGGATTCCAGGTGGACAGCGTCATCGGCCTCTACGGCCAGATGGGCGGCGAGCATGCCATCCTGTCGATGAACGAGGTGCGCGTCGAGGACTGGCAGCTCTTCGGCGAGCCGGGCGGCGGGCTGTCGCTCGGGCTGGACGGCATCGCCACCGGCCGGCTGTACAACACGGCGAAGGGCGTCGGGCTGGCCCGCTGGGCGCTGGGCCTGGCGGTCGAGTTCGCCACCGAGCGGGAGACGTTCGGCACCCGGCTGTTCGACAACCAGGGCATCTCGTTCCCGCTGGCCGAGGCCGCCACCCGGATCCACGCGGCGCACCTCATGGGACTGCACGCCGCCGAACTGGTCGACGCCGGGCGGCCCGCCCTGACCGAGGTCGCGATGGCCAAACTGTTCGCCACGGAGATGGCCACCGATGTCATCGACCGGGCCATGCAGACGCTGGGCGGAATGGGCATCACCACCGAGGTGGGGCTCGCAAAGGCGTGGCAGAGCATGCGGACGGTCCAGATCGCGGACGGATCTTCGGAGATACTCAAGCGGCTCATCTCACGGCGCATGGCCAATGGCGAGATGAGCGGATGAGTCGAGGTGACGCTGCCATGACCGAGGAATATCGGGTCCCCGCCATCGAACGAGCGGTACGGGTGCTGCGGCTGCTTGCGGCGCAGGACTCGATGTCGCTGGCGAAGACGGTGGAAGCCACCGGCATGAACAAGAGCACCACCTATTACATCCTGCGCACCCTGCTGGCAGAGAATCTCGTCCAGTACGACGACACCGGTCAGGGCTACCAACTCGGCCCCGCGCTGGTCGAACTCGGTGCCGCCGCGGCCAACCAGATGAACGACGTCAGCATCGCCAAGCGCAGCCTGGCCAAACTGCTGGACCAGATGAACGCCACGATCGTGCTGTACCGGCGGATCAGCCTGACGGAGATCATCCTGGTCGACAAGCTGGAGCGCCCGCACCGGGTACGCATCACCCTGCAGGTCGGCACGCCGGTGCCGATCCAGGGCGGCTCGTTCGGCCGGGTCTTCCTCGCCTACGACCAGCCCTCGCAGGTCAATGCCGCGCTGGCCACCGGGCTGCAACTGTTCACCAGCAAGAGCGTCGCCCGCAAGGAGATCTTCCTGCGCGACCTGGAACGGGTGCGCGAGCAGGGTTTCGCGGTCGACCACGAGGGCTACGCGCTGGGCGTCAGCACCGTCGCCGCGCCGGTCTTCGGGCCGGACGGGCAGATCCGGCTGGTCGCCGCCGCCGTGGCTTTCACCAGTGAGATGGACGAACAACAATCCGCCTTGTACGGGCGTCTGCTGCGCGAATGCTGCGAGCGGATCACGAAAATGCTCGCCGGCCGCACCGAACTCGTCGGTCAGGACGAGTCCTGGGCCGACCACCAACCTCCGAAAGACAGGGAGTACCGCACATGACGGCTACGGCCTCGGTTTCAACACAGACGCTTCGCGGTCAGGTGGCCGTCGTCACCGGTGGGGCGGGCGGGCTGGGCCTGGCCATCAGCCGGGAACTCGGGATGGCCGGCGCCATTGTGATCGTCGCCGACATCGCCGCCGAACCCGCCGCCCGCAGTGCCGAACAGCTCGCCGCGGATGGCATCGACGCACATCCGCACGTGTTGGACGTGACGTCCCGGCAGAGCATCGACGCGATGGCCGCCGAGGTGAATGCCCGGCACGGCCGCATCGACATCCTGGTCAACAACGCCGGCTTCCCGGTGGACCGGCCGCTGGTGTCCATGAGTGACGAGGACTGGCACCAGGTGCTCAACGTGTGCCTGTACGGCACCTTCGCGTGCAGCCGTGCCGTGGTGCCGGGCATGATCGAACGCGGCTACGGGCGAATCCTCAACATCAGCTCCCGCGCGTACCTGGGCAACCCGGGGCAGGCGAACTACTCGGCGGCCAAGGCCGGCATCGTCGGCCTGACCCGTACGCTGGCCAAGGAGCTCGGCAAGCACAACATCACGGTCAACGCGATCGCCCCCGGCCTGATCGCCACCGAGACCGTCCGCCGGCACCCGAAGTTCGACGCCATCGCGGAACGGGCGGAGCGCGCCAACTCGATCCGCCGCCTCGGCACCCCCGAGGACATCTCCGCCGCCGCGCTGTACCTCGCCTCGCCGGCAGCCTCATTCGTGACCGGGGACGTGCTGCACGTCACCGGCGGCCGGTTCAGCTGAGGCGGCGGCGATGGACGTCATGCTGAGTGCGGACGAGCGGCTGCTGCGCGACAGCGTGCGCTCGTACCTCGACGCGAAGATCGCGCCGATCGTGACCGAACACGAACGCGCACGTACCTTCCCCTGGGATCGGCTGGCCGAGCTGTACGAGTTCGGGTACGTGCGTGGCGTGGTGCCGGAGGCGGACGGCGGCGACGGCGCCAGCCACATGGTGCTGGCGCTGCTGATGCAGGAGGCCGGCCGCTGCTGGGGTTCGCTGCGCACCACCCTCAACGTGCAGAGCATGCTGGCCCGGGTGCTGAGCACCGCCGGCACGCCCGAGCAGAAGGAGCGGTTCCTGCGGCCGCTGCTGGCCGGGCAACGGTTCGGCTGGTTCGCGCTCACCGAGCCCGACGCGGGCTCCGACGCCGGCGCGTTGCGCACCACCGCCCGGCGCGACGGGGACGACTACGTCATCAACGGGCAGAAGCTGTACATCACCAACGCCCTGGCTGGCGACTTCGGGGTCGTGCTGGCCCGGGTGCCGGACACCGGCGAGGTCAGCGCGTTCCTGGTCGACCGGACGGAGTCGGAGTACCAGGCCCACGACATCCCACACATGCCGCTGCGGGCCACGACCAGCTGCGAACTGGTCTTCGACCAGACCCGGATTCCGGCGACCAACCTGCTCGGCGAGCTGGGCCGGGGGCTGTCCCTGGCGATGTCCGGCGTCAACCTGGGCCGGTTGAACATGGCCATGGGCGCGGTCGGGCTGGCCCAGGCGTGCCTGGAGTCCTGCGTGGACTTCGCCCGTACCCGGGAGCAGTTCGGCCGCCCGATCGCCGGGTTCCAACTGGTGCAGGAGATGGTGGTGCAGGTCGCCACGCTCACCGAGACCGCCCGGCTGCTGGGCTACCAGGCGGCCCGCACGCTCGACGCCGGGCTGCCGGGCCGGTACGAGTGCTCGATGGCCAAGTACTACTGCGGCGAGGCGGCCGGTCAGGCGGCGACGCTCGCGTTGCAGGTGCACGGCGGGGCCGGGCTGATGGAGGAGTCCCCGGTGGAGCGCTACTTCCGCGACGCACGGGAGGCGACCATCCCCGAGGGCACCAGCCAGATCCAGATCCTGCACCTGGGCAAGCACCTGCTCGGCGTGTCGGCACTGCGATGACCACGGCACACGACGAAGGAGAGGCCATGACCGGGCCGCTGCACGGGGTACGGGTCATCGAGGTGGCGGCGCTGGGCCCGGTGCCGTTCGCCGGGATGCTGCTGGCCGACATGGGCGCCGAGGTGATCCGGGTCGACCGGGTGGGCGCCCCCGCGCCGGGTGCGGGAGCGAGCGTCGAGACGGATCCGCGGCACCGGCACCGGCGCACCGTGGCACTGGACCTCAAGCGGTCCGAGGGCGTGGACCTGTTGCTGCGCCTCGTGGAGGGCGCCGACGTGCTGATGGAGGGAATGCGGCCCGGCGTGATGGAGCGGCTGGGCGCCGGCCCGCAACCCTGCCTGGAACGCAGGCCGGGGCTGATCTACGCGCGGATGACCGGCTGGGGGCAGGACGGGCCGCTGGCCCAGCGGGCCGGGCACGACATCAACTACATCGGGATCGCCGGAGCGCTGCACCCGATGGGGCCGGCCGAGCTGCCACCGCCGGTGCCGTTGAACCTGGTCGGCGACTTCGGCGGCGGCGCGATGTACCTGGCCTTCGGCATCGCCTGCGCGCTGCGGGAACGGGAGCGCTCAGGGGTCGGGCAGGTCATCGACGCGGCCATGGTGGACGGTGCCGTATCGCTGACCGCGATGTTCCACGGGATGCTGGCCGCCGGCACCTGGTCGGACCGGCGGGAGAGCAACGTGCTCGACGGCTCGGCGCACTTCTACCGCACGTACCGCACTAGCGATGGTGGCTTCATGGCGGTCGGCGCGATCGAGCCGCAGTTCTACGCCCAGCTGCTGTCCGGGCTCGGGGTGGCCGCCGCCGACTTTCCGCAGCACGACCGGGAGCGCTGGCCCACGCTGGCCGCCGCGTTGGCCCGGATCTTCGCCACCCGCACCCGGGACGAGTGGACCACGGTGTTCGACGGTACCGACGCCTGTGTCACACCGGTGCTGTCGATGGCCGAGGCCGCCGCTCACCCGCATCTGGCCGCCCGGGGCACGTTGGTGCCGGTCGCGGGCACGCCCCAGCCGGCACCCGCGCCGCGGTTCTCCCGGACCGCCGCGGTGCCGCCGGGCCCGCCGGTCGGGTACGGCCGGCACACCGACGAGCTGCTCGCCGGCCTCGGACTGTCCGTGGCAGACATCGAACGGCTGCGCGCCGAGCGGATCGTGGGTTAGCGACATGACGAACGAGGACATCGAGTACGACGAGCGCGACGGCATCGCCACCATCCGGCTCAACCGCCCGGAGGTGGGCAACGCGCTGTCCCGGCGGATGCGGCCCCGGCTGCGCGAGTTGTGGGCGAAGGTACGCGACGACCCGTCGGTGCGGGTGGTGATCGTCACCGGCACCGGGGACCGGCACTTCTGCACCGGCGCCGACGTCCGCGAGGTTGCCGACGCCGGCACGACCTCGTCCGGGCACGGCACGGTGGCCGAGGACATCGTCTGGTCACCGTTGCAGAACCAGGTGTGGAAGCCCGTCATCTGCGCCGTGAACGGGTTGGCCGCCGGAGGTGGGCTGCACTTCGTCGCGGACGCCGACGTCGTCGTGGCCGCCGAGCACGCCCAGTTCATGGACACCCATGTCAGCGTCGGGCAGGTCGGTGCGGTGGAGAACATCGGACTGGCCCGCCGCCTGCCGCTGGGCACGGTGCTGCGGATGACGCTGGCGGGCAGGGGCTTCCGGCTCGACGCGACCCGCGCGTACCAGCTTGGTCTGGTCGACGAACTGGTGCCGGCGGCCGGCCTGATGGACGCCGCGCGGGAGCTGGCCGCGGCCATCGCCGCCAACTCCCCGAGTGCCGTGTCGCGCTCGAAGCAGGCCATCTGGGGTGCCGCCGAGCGGCCACACCAGGAGGCCCTGGAGTACGGCTGGGAACTGGCCCGCCGGCAGTGGACCCACCCCGACTTCATCGAGGGCGCGCGCGCCTTCGTGCAGAAGCGCCCCCCACAGTGGGATGTCGAGGTGCCGGCATGAGGTGGGCCTTCACCGCCGATCAGGAACGCCTACGCGACGAGGTGCGGGTCTTCCTGGCCGAACACGCGCACAGGCGCGACCCGATGCAGTACTTCCACGGCCGTGGCGGCGCCAGCCGCGAGCTGTACCGCGAGCTCGGCCGGCGCGGCTGGCTACGGCTGGCCTGGCCGCGTGAGTGGGGCGGGCAGGGCGCGCGGCCCTCCACCGAGTTCATCGTCTGGGACGAGCTGGCCTACGCCCGCGCGGTACGCCCCGACCTGGCCGCCGGGATCGTCGCGAAGACCATCATCGGGCACGGCACGGACGAGCAACGGGCCCGCTTCCTGCCCGGCATCGGCCTCGGCGAGATCAGCTTCGCGTTGGGATACTCGGAGCCGGAAGCCGGATCGGACCTGGCCGGGGTGCGCACCCGGGCGGTACCCGACGGCGACGGGTACCGGGTCACCGGCGAGAAGCGGTGGACCTCCGACGCGCACAACTCCGACTACCTGTGGCTGCTGTGCCGCACCCCGGAAAGCGGTCACACCCTGCTGATGCTCGACCTCACCGCGCCCGGGGTGCAGATCCGGCCGATCGACACCATCGACGGGCACCGGCTCAACGAGGTGAGCCTCGACGACGTGTACGTGCCGCAGGAGAACCGGATCGGCGCCGAAGGCGAGGCGTGGCGGCTGATCCGGGCCGCGCTGGCCGTCGAGCGGCATCTGATGGTGCTGCCCGGGCGGGTCCGGCGCGACTTCGAGGATCTGCTGCGCTGGTCGGCCGAGCGGGGCTGGTCGGCCGATGCCCGGACCCGCGCCGACATCGCCGACATCGCGCTCGACGTGGCCGAGGTGGAGGTTACGGCCATGAGCACCCTCGCGGCCATGGAGGCAGGCCACGACGGCGCCGCGCAGGCGGCGCGGGCGAAGCTGCTGGGCAGCAGGACCCTGCAACGCATCGCGCGGCTGCCGTTCGACGTCGGCGATGCCGGGGCCGCCCGCACCGGCACGCCGAGTTTCCTGTGGCACGAGACCTTCATGGAGACCATCGCCGGCGGCACCTCGGAAATCATGCTGGGCGTGCTGGCCCGCGAGGCGCTCGGGCTGGGAGGACGTCGATGACCGGGTACCTGGACGTGCTCGTCGACCACGCGCGGCACGCGCCGAACGCGCCGGCGCTGATCGACCCGGTCGGCGAGTACACCTACGCGGAGCTGTGGACCGCGATCGAGGAGCACGCCGCCGCGCTGCGTGCCCTCGGCGTCGTCCCCGGCGACCGGGTGGTCACCGCGCTGACGCCCGGGGCCCCGCACCTGGCCGCGTTGTTCGGGGTGATGGCCGCCGGGGCGGTCGCGGTGCCGCTGAACATCCGACTCGCCCCGCCCGAGGCGTACGCCTTCCTGGCCCCGCTCCGCCCGGCCCAGTTGCTGGCCGTCGAACCCGACACCGAGCTGGCGGCCCGGCTGGGCTGTGGCCTGGCCACGCTGCCCTCGGCCGGCGCTCCCGGGTCGTTGACCGACCGGATGTCGCTGACCGTCGTGACGCCCGCCTCGTCGTCGCCCGCGTTCCGCGACGAAACGGCCGCGATGATCATCGGCACCGGCGGCACCACCGGCGAACCCAAGGGCGCCACCTGGACCCACTCGGCGCTGTACCAGTACGCCGCGTCCTGCCAGGCGCAGATGGACATCCGGCGCACCGACGTGGAGCTGTACTTCTCCCCGTTCTTCCACATCGCGGTCGCCACGATCGTGTTCTCGACCCTGTTCGCGGGCGGCACCGCCTGGCTGCTGCCGCGCTTCGACGAGGCCGCTGTCCTCGACGCGCTCGCCACCGGCCGGCCCACCCGGCTGTTCGGCGCGCCCACCGCACTGTTGCGGCTGCTGGAGCACCCCGGCTTCGGCGCGGAGCACGGTGCCTCGATCCGCCGGGTGCTGTTCGGCTCCACCGCCAGCGTGCCGGCCTTCCCCGGTCGGCTGCGCGCCGCGTTTCCGCGGGCCCACCTGATCACCGGATACGGCGCGACCGAGTTCGGCGCGGTGGCCCGGCTTCGCTCCTGGGAACAGGAGGACGGCGTCGACCGGGGGCTGGGCCGCCCGGTGCCGGGCGCGTCGATCCGCATCGTCGACGACGCCGGCCACGACGTGCCCCGGGGCAGCGTCGGTGAGGTCCTGGTCCGCGCGCCGTGGCAGATGTCCGGGTACTGGGCGCGGCCGGAACAGAGCCGGGCCGCGGCGGTCGACGGTGCGATCCGCTCCGGTGACCTCGGCCGGCTCGACGAGGACGGCTTCCTCCACCTGGCCGGCCGCGCCAAAGACATGATCATCTCAGGGGGCGAGAACGTCTTCCCGATCGAGGTGGAGAACGTGATCGCCCGGCATCCGCAGGTGCACCAGGCTGCGGTGTTCGGCGTGGACGACCCGCTGTGGGGCGAACGGGTGGAGGCCGCCGTCGTGCCACACCCCGGCGGCGGCGTGGATCCCGACGGGCTGCGTGAGCACTGCCGCGCCGAACTGGCCGGGTACAAGGTGCCCCGCCGGTTCCACGTGCTCGACGAGCTGCCGGTGACCCCGGCGATGAAGGTGGACAAACGTGCCCTACGGGAGGTCACCCGTGACGCTTGAGGTGGACTACGGCCAGCAGCCGCGCGAGTTCGCGGAGGCGGTGCGCACGCTGTGCCGGCGCCATGAGGAAGGTTGGCGTCACCTGCCCGGCGACGGGTTTCCCGAGCAGACCTGGCAGGACCTCGCCGACATCGGGTTCCTCGGCCTCGCAGCCGAGGGCACCGAGGTGGCCGGCGAGATCGCCGCCGTCATGGAGGAGTTGGGCGGCCTCGGCTGCCCCGGCCCGCTCTGGGAAACCGTCCTGGCGACCCGCGCCGCCGCCGAACCGCCGGCGGACGGCATCGCCACCGTGGGTACCGGCGGCCCGCTGCCCTGGGGACACCGCGCCACCGTGTTCTTCGCGCTCACCGACGACGGCCTCTGGGAGTGTGAGCCGGTCGGCGAGGCGGTGCCGACACCGATGCTCACCGGTGAACTGTGGGCCGAGGTGCCGCTGGCACCCCGCCGGCGCGTCCCCGACGAGTGCGGCGCGCTCGCCCTGGGTGACCTGGCGCTCGCCGCGCAACTCGTCGGAGCCGGTGCCCGGCTGGTGCGGGACGCCGCCGAGTACGTGGCCGGCCGCCACCAGTTCCGCCGGCCGCTGGGCGACTTCCAGGGCGTGGCCTTCCCGCTCGCCGAGGCCGACATCGAACTGGCCGCCGCGCGGGCCCTGACCAGCCGGGCCGCGTCCCGGCTGGCGGACGGCGGCGCGGACGCCGCCCGCGCCGCCCGCGCCGCCGTCCTTTCCGCCGCCCGCGCGGCCCGTACCGCCACGTACCACACCTTCCAGGCGTACGGCGCGATGGCGTTCACCGAAGAGGGCGGCGTGGCCTGGTACGGGCGGCGCATCGCGCAGCTACGCACCCAGGCGCTGACCCCGTACCGCAGGGCGGCGTGGACCGCCGACGTCTTCGAGAGGAACTCCCCATGACCGACGACGTTGTCGTTCTCGCCACGGCCCGTACCCCGTTCGGCCGCTTCGGCGGTGCCCTTCGTGACCTGCCCCTGCCCGACCTCGGCGTGATCCCGGTGGGCGCCGTGCTGCACCGCGCCGGGCTGACCGGCGCGGACGTCGACGAGTTGGCGTTCGGGGTGAACTTCCCCGGCTCCGAGCGCTCGGTGGCCCGGCAGGTGCTGCTACGGGCCGGGATCCCCGAGGAGAAGGTCGCGTACACCGTCGACCGGGCCTGCTGCTCGTCGCTCGCGGCGATCACGCTGACCAGCCGGGGACTGCGGCTCAACGACACCGCGCTGAGCGTCGCCGGCGGCGTGGAGAACCTGAGCCGGGTGCCGTACTTCGTGCACGCGGCCCGCTTCGGAAACCGGATCGGCGACATCGTGCTCACCGACCAACTCGTCGTCGCCTGCCCGCACACGGGGGTACCCCGGGCCGTGCAGGCCGGCGCCGAGGCCACCGAGTACGGGGTGGACCGCGCCGAACAGGACGACTGGGCGCTGCGCAGCCAGCAACGGTACGCGGACGCCCTGGCCCGCGGCTGCTTCGCCGACGAGATCGTGCCGGTGGACGTGCCGGACCGGACCGGCCGCCCGGTACGGCTGGCCGCCGACGAGGCGCCGCGGCCCGACACCACAGCACAGCGACTGGCCGCGCTGCCGACGGTCTACGACAGCGCCACGGTGACGGCGGGCAACGCGCCCAACATGAGTACCGGCGCGGTGGCCCTGGTGCTGGCCAGTACGGCGGAGGCGACTCGGCGCGGCACCACCGGCCTGGCCACCATCGGCGCGTGCACCCAGGTCTCGGGCGATCCGCAGCGCCTGGCGTCGATGCCCGCGCGGGCGGCCCAGCGGGCACTGGCTAAGGCCGGCCTGACCCTCGACGACATCGACCTGATCGAGGTCAACGAGGCGTTCGCGGCGGTGCCCCTGGTCACGACGCTTGCTCTGGCGGACGGGGACCGGGGCGGGGCGCTGCGGCTGCGCGAGCGGACGAACGTCAACGGTGGCGCTGTCGCGGTCGGTCACCCCACGGGCGCGACGGGCGGCCGGTTGGTGATGACGATGATCAACGAGCTGCGCCGGCGGGGTGGGGGGAGGGGCCTGGTCGCCATCTGCGGCGGCGTCGGCGAGGCCGAGTCGGTCATCGTCACCGTCCGCTGACTTTCCCGCCCTGCTCAACTCGTCTCACCGCCTGGCGGCGGCGCGCTCCCGCGGGGCCCACGGGAGCACGCCGCCGGGTGGTCAGAGCATCCGGCGGAAGGCGGCCACCGCGTCCTGCTGCATCCGCCGCGACACAGCCGCCTCGGTCACCAGCGCGGAGCCGTGGAAGGTGGCCGGGTACAGGTGCGCCTCGGTCGGCACGCCGGCCTGGGCCAGCCGCTGGGCATAGTGCATTCCCTCGTCGCGAACCGGATCGAACTGGCAGCTCGATATGAACGCTGGCGGCAGCCCGGCAAGATCCTCCGCGCGGGCCGGGGCGGCGTACGGCGACACGCTCGGGTCGCCGGGCTTGACGTCGTCCCCGAGGTAGTAGGCCCAGCCCAGCTCGGCGCTGGGGCGATTCCAGATCGGGGTGTCGACGTAGGCGCGCATGGACACGCTGTCGAGCTGGTCGTCGAGCACCGGGACGTCGAGGTACTGCATGGCCAGCCGTGGGCCGCCGCGGTCGCGGGTCAGCAGGGTGAGGCCGGCGGCGATCCCGCCACCGGAGCTGCGGCCGTAGAGGCCCAGGCGGGTGGGGTCCACGCCGAGTTCGTCGGTGTTGCCGGCCAGCCAGCACAGCACCGCGTAGCAGTCCTCCAGGGCTGCCGGGAAGGGCTCCTCGGGCGCGAGGCGGTAGTCGACGGCGATCACCACGGCCCCGATGCCGGTGGCGAACGCGGCGGCGTCGGCGTGTTCGAGCGCCAGGTCGCCGAGCACGAAGCCGCCGCCGTGCAGGTGCAGGACGGCCGGCGCCGGCGTCGCTGCCGGCTGCGGGGTGTAGATCCGCACCGGGACGGCGGGGGCGCCGTCCGGGCCGGGCACCGTACGGTCCAGCACGGTAAGGCCGGTCAGGTCGGGCTGGGGAAGCTGGGCCGCGATGGCCCGCCCGACTTCGCGGGCGGCGGCCGGGTCGCGAAGGTCGAGGATGGGCAGCATCGGGGCCCACGGTGCCAGCTCCGCATCAAAGGGATATGTCATGACAACCTCCACGGCCGGGGCCGCTCGGAAGGCTGCCGAGCGGCATTCGTCTCACCAACGAGCGACCGGGCAAGGAGTTAGACGTCCTGGGTGGTGTTACTTTCCGGCCTTGACCCGTTGATCCCTCTGGTCCGTTTCGGGCTGACCGTTCTGTCCGCTGCCGGTGGTGGCGGGTGTGCCCCGTGTCGCTGCGGGCGCGCCGGTGCTCTGACGTCGCGGCCGTCGGTCCGGTGCCGACCGCTCACGCGGCCGGCACCGGATCCGGTCAGCTCGCCAGCAGCAGCGCGACGCCGGCCAGCGCGCCCAGCGCGGAGAAGCCGGCCCCGATGCCCAGGGCGAGCCGTGGCGACTGCGAGACCCGCCGGGAGTACCTGATGGGGTTCTCGACGAAGTGGAAGGTCAACCAGGCCGGGGCGATCGACAGTGCGATCACCAGCAGTCCGGTGGACGTCGACAGCGGTCCCCAGTACGTGGCCGCGATCGCGAGCATCGGCCAGTGCCACAGGTACAGCGAGTACGACAGCGAGCCGATCCAGCGCAGTGGCGCGATCCCGAGCAGAGTCTCCACCCCGCCCCGGGCCGCGGCGCAGCCGGCCGCGATGACCGCCGCGGTGCCTAGTACCGGCAGGGCGGCAGTGTAGCCGGGGAAGTCCATCATCGGGGTGAAGAACAGGCACGTCACCAGCACCGCTGCCAACCCGGCCCAGCCCAGCACGACAGCGACCGGCTTGGGCAGCCGGGCCCAGGCCCCGACCGACATGGCGACGCCAGCGCCGACGGCCAACTCCCAGATCCGGCTGGTGGTCTGGAAGAACGCCGGGGACTGCGCACCGACGGTGGTGGTTACCGACCAGGCCAGCGAGCCGGCGGCCAGCAGGCCCAGCGCCGTCGCCAACACCGGCTTCAGCCGGGCGCCGGACACCTTGGCCAGCGCCACCGCCAGCAGGATGAGCAACGGCCAGATCAGGTAGTACTGCTCTTCGACGGCAAGCGACCAGAAATGCTGGACGGGGGACGGCGGCATCGTCGGGTCGGGGTGCGTGAAGCGCTCGGCCAGCCGCCAGTTCAGCAGGTAGGCCACCGCGGCGACGATGTCGCCGCCGATCTGACCCCACCGGCCACGAGGCACCATCAGGAACACGAACACCGCTGCCGTCAGCAGCACCACGTTGACCGCCGGCAGCAGTCTCTTGGCCCGGCGGGCGTAGAAGTCGATCAGCGCGACCCCGCCGGTCCGGTTCTGTTCGGACAGCAGTTGGGTGGTGATGAGGTAGCCCGAGATGACGAAGAAGACGTCGACGCCGGCGAAGCCGCCGGAGATCGCCGGCACGCCGGCGTGGAACAGCATCACCATCACCACGGCGACCGCGCGGATTCCCTCGATGTCGCCACGGAATCTGGTGCGCGGCCGGTCGGGCGGGCTTGCGTGGCTCGGCTCGCCGACGGCCGGCGGTGGCGCCGGCCGTTCAGGGCCGGCGGGTTGGACGGGCGCTAAATGCGCCGGGTCGGCTGGAGCGGACATCATTCCTCCTGAGGGGCATTCAGACAGCTTGATCTAAATCTAGGAGTATGAGGCTGGCCACATTCGTGGCCATATTCAGCAGGGAATCGTTCTGTTGTCGAGACGTGCGGCGTCGTGAATGCTGTGACATGTCGTGAATGGGATACCTGGCCGGCCCCCCGGATCACAGTGGTGAAGCAGCGTTCCGGGCGTCGACCCGCCGGCCCGTAGGGAGGTCGCGGCGATGTTCGACGTCTCGTCGACGACCGCTTTCTGCGGAAAGCCGAGATAGTTGCGACAATGGCCGGATACCTAATTTATTCGAGCAAAATGAATGCATTCTGAGAGATGCACCGGAACGCCCATTGGTGCTCCTTTCCGCCTTCGTCCTTCCGGTCACCGGTCGCGGTCGACCGTGCCGTCACGTCGCCCGATCGGGTGAGTGTCGCCTGCTGGCCGTATGTCCGGTCACGCCGCCAGGTTGGTTCTCGGATGCGCGCCGACGCATGCGTGCCGTACCTGCTCGACAAGGGCCGCTATCGGGGGGTGGGTGGCGGTCAGGATCGGGTGCAGGCTGGCGTCGATCTCGTCAATCAGCACCGTGGCCCCGGTACGCGGCATCGCGGCAGCGTGCAGGCCCAGTGTCAGCAGTTGCCGGCTGCCGGTCGACTGGTCCTGAAGGTCGAGCTTCGCCCGATCCGGAGTGGCGTCCGACTCCACGAAGGACGGCCTGAACCCGGCGGCCAGGCGCCCGGGGCGATCTGCCTCCGGTCCACCCGGGGAGGGGTGCCCGCCGGTCGGCCGAGACCTCCGTTCGGGGCTTCCTGCCTGCTGCCTCGCTCCCACGTCACCATCAGCGCCTTCCGGGCGTTGAGAGTGCAAGGTACTTCAGCCGGCTCTTCTAAGTCACTATTAATTACGACAAATGCAAGCCACGCTCCCTAAGTCGAACGGTCGGCCCCAAAGGTGCTGTCGCAGCGTAGCTACAATGCGGCTGGCAACGTCAGGTCGCACTGGGGAGGGCGCGGATGCTGGGAACTGCGAGGAAAGCCGTGACAACGATGAGCATCTGGCGTAGAAGTCTGTGGCGCTATCGAGTCACCACTGCGGGAATTGCGCTGACCTCTTTCGGGGCCGCCACGGCTCTGGACAACCCTCCCACAGCAGTCAGTGTCCTAGCAGCAGCTGTTGGCTGCCTCGTGTCCCTACTGGAAATCCGAGCCAATCGCCGCCGGGCCCGGCTGGTGCGGTTCCAGTCGCGGGACGGCGACAACTATCGCGATCTGTCAAGTCAACTGGGAACCTTGGGGCCCGTCATAGAAAGCGCACACGACGTCGGCGTGGTAATGACGAAAGAGTGCGCGCGGCTTCGAAGCCAGCCTGTTCGAGCCGAGCTTGAAAGCTCACCGTACCGCCTGCCTCGCGAGCTCAAGATCTGGTCGTTCGACTTCCTTGCGCGTCGGGCCCGGGTTGCTGCCATGTACAACGGCGACATACTCGGCCTGGCCTCTGATCTGCCTTCCGGCGATGAGGACGTGGTCGTCAAGCTCAGGCCCGGCCGCTATTTCGACTTCTTCTGCAGCAACCTGCTGGCCCCATTTGATGTGTGGGAAACAGGGCGGAAGTTGCCGCTTCTCCGGGGGAGGGAACTCGTCCTCGATCGGCGCGGGCAACTGATGACCTTCCGGCGCAGTCGACTCGCGAACACGGTCGGCGTCTCGTCCCTGGCCTTCACCACGGACGGTCAACTGATCCTGGTGGCCCAGGCCAAGGACAATGTGGGAAGCCCCGGGCTCATCGCCCCGTCCGGCTCTGGCGCTCTCGAACCCCGCGACGTACCGCAGGATGGAACAGGGCTGACGATCGGAGACATCGCCCTCCGCGGTGCCGAGCGGGAGTTGCGGGAGGAATGCCACATCAGCTCGGACGAAGTTGAAATCAGTATGATTGTGGGGCACGGCCGGTGGATCAGTCGAGGTGCCATGCCAGAGTTCTGCGCGGTCACCCTTCTTCAACTCACCAGCGACCAGGTGCTCGATCGGGCGATCCGGCTCGTCGAGCGCCCCTACGTCTCCGAGGTAATGGCGGTTGACCTGGCGCCGATGACCAGATGGAACCCGAGAAAACCGCTGACCATGCTGCCCGAAGAGATCAGACGCTCGGCGTCTTGGCCCCTGGCCTTCGGCCTGGCCTGCCTGGCTCAGTCCATCGGCGACCAGTCGTGGCCCCTGCGACAGGAGCTGATGAAGCGGCTGGGCCAGGAAACACCTTCCGCAGCAGGTGACATCGAGGGGCCCTACCCAGAGGCGGCAACGGCCAGTGCGTGAAGGTGCGTGACCGGGTCGCCCTGGCCGACGGTCGTTCGGTGCAGTTGTCTATTGCCGGTGTGCGCGGGGACCGAAACCCGCCTCACATGGGGGTCGTGCGGAAGGTCCGCCGGTAGGCCGCCGGCGAGGTACGCATGATCCGGCCGAAGTGGTAGCGGAAGGTGACTGGTGAGTCGAAGCCGACCAGGCTCGCGATCCGCTCGACCGGCCAGTCCGAGGTCTCGAGCGGGGCGAGGCTGGCCCGGACCCGCTGGACTGTCAGCCAGCGGATCGGGCTGCTGCCGGTCGCCCGAGCGAAATGTCGCAGGTACGACCGGGAGGACATCCGAGCCCGGGCGGCCAGCGTCTCGACGGTGATCGGCTGCGCCAGGTGTCCCAGCGCCCAGTCCATGCTGCGGGCCACCCCGTCATCGTCCTGGGCGATCGGGCCCACCGGCGCCTCGATGAACTGGGCCTGCCCGCCGTCCCGGTGCGGCGCGGTGACCAGCCTGCGGGCGACGGCGTTCGCGACCGTGCTCCCGTGGTCCCGCCGAACGACATGCACGCAGAGGTCGAGCCCTGCGGCGCTGCCCGCGCTGGTGAGCACGTCCCCGAGGTCGACGTAGAGCACGTCGGCGTCGACCCGCACGGCCGGGTGGCGGCGGCGCAACTCGTCGGCGTACCGCCAATGGGTGGTCGCCCGACGGCCGTCGAGCAGGCCCGCGCCGGCCAGGGCGAAGGCGCCCGAACAGATGGACATCAGCCGGGCGCCCCGCCGGTGGGCCAGCCGCAGCGCGGCGACGAGATCCGGTGACGGGTCCACAGTGACGTCAGGCACCCCGGGCACGATCACAGTTTCGGCAGCGGCGAACGTGTCCAGCCCGAACGGGGTCTCGAGACTGGCCCCGCCGAGGAGCGGCACCGGCCCGGGTTGCTCGGCGCAGACGGTGAGGTCGTACCAGGGTCGGTCGAGCTCGGGCCGAGGCAGCCCGAACACCTCAGTGACGATGCCGGTTTCGAACACCGACATGCCGGGATAGGCCAGCACCGAGACCGTTCGTCGAACCTCGGGCGGCACGGTCATGGCGGGATCTTAGCGAAGCATGGCATCAGCGCCACTGTCGGCGGCCCCCGCCGGCCGGCAGGCTGCTGGGCATGTCGAGAGCCTTTTCCGTGCCGGCCGCCCCGCCCGCGATCGCCACCGCCCACTTCGCCGCCCGGCTCTCCGTCGAGACCGACGTCAGCGACGTGCACGCCGACCTGGAGTCCGGGGCCGACATGCTGGTGGTGGACAGCAGGAACGAGAGGGCCTGGCTTCAGGGACACCTGCCCGGCGCGCTGCACCTGCCCACCGCCGACATCGCCGGCCGCGCTTCGGCGCTCATCCCCGCCGGACGCCGGGTCGTCACCTACTGCTGGGGCCCGGGGTGCAACGGTGCCACCCGGGCCGCCCTGGAGTTGGCCCAACTGGGCTTTCCGGTCAAGGAAATGATCGGCGGGTACGAGTACTGGGTCCGAGAGGGCTTCCCGGTGCTGACCCCGGACGGCCTGCTCCGACGGCCGGCGGACGGCTTGACCGCGCCCGTCGGGGACGAGGCCTGCGGCTGTTGAGTTATTGCCGGGTCAGTCCCACGATGGCGGCGAAGCGGGCCACGTCGGCCGAGGTGGGGCCGGCGCGGAGCACGGCGGTCAGCGCGGCGCGGGCGGCGGGGCGGATGCGGGTCTCGGCCGACGCGGTTGAGGGTGCGCCAGGTGAAGACCTGGGGTGTTTGTGTGGGGAGAATTCGTCCGTGTCCAGAGCAAGAGAGTCTTTGGCAATCGTGCTCCTCGCCGCTGACGTGACTTCCGCTATCGACTCCGTCAAGCAGTCCGGTTTTCCGCGCTCCGGCGACATTTACACCCTTTGATCACCTGTGCCGGTGACGGCTGGGCCTAGACGAGTAAGTCCAAAGTCGGGTTAGTGGTCGTAGGCGATCAGGGACCTGGTGACGGGTTGGCCGGTGGCGCGGTTGTGCCAGATTGCGGCGGTCATGGCGAGGAGTCGTTGGGCGACTCGGGCGGTGACTCCTTCGATGCTGCGGCCGCCGTGGAGTTCGAGGTCGAGTTGGCCCTTCAACGTGTCGTTGACCGACTCGATGAGTTGGCGGACCGGTTTGAGTAGGTGCTCGTCGCGGCGTGGGACGCGGTTGCGGTACGACGGTCGTAGTAACCGCACGCCACGCTCGGCCAGCCACCGGTCCAACTCGGCGGAGACGTATCCCTTGTCCGCCACGATCAGCAGGCCGGGGCGGTCTCCCGGGCCAGCCGCGTCGCCTGGCCGTCCAGCCGCGCTGCCTCGGCCGTGTCCGCGGACCGCTCCGCGAGCCGGGCGAGGAGATAGGACGCCCGAATCTCAAGCGGCCGGTAGCCCGAGCGGGTGGCCAGACCCAACGCCGCCCGCCCGTGTCGCCCGGCGGCCTCCGGGTCGCCCCCGGCCAGCTCGGCGGCGGCGAGGCCGGTCAGGGCCGTCGCCTCGCACCAGCAGAATCGGGTACGCCGGGCAAGTTCGAGGGACCGGCGGTGCTGCTCGGCCGCCTCGCCCGGGTGTCCCAGCGCCAGCAGCACCCGCCCCAGCGCGTCGGCAGCCCACGCCTCGGTGCCCGTGTCGCCGATCTCCCGGGTCAGCGTCACCGCCCGCTCGGCGTCGGCACGGGCCAGCTCGGCGCGATCCGTGTCGCTCCAGAGCACCGCACGGCCGGCCAGGGCGGTCGCCTCACCGTACCGGTAGCCGAGCTCCCGATTGGCGGCGAGCGCGCGGGCGTAGAGATCATCCGCGCCGTCCGGGTCGCCCCGGTCCCGGCGCACGTTGGCCAGGTCGACCAGGAGCACGGCCACGTTGTAGTGCGCCCCGGCCCGCTCCCCGCGCTCCAGTGCGGCCCGGAAGTGGGCGTCCGCCTCCGCGAATGCGCCGAGCTGCCAATGCGAGAACCCGAGGTTGGCCAGGGACATGGCCTCCCCGCCGTCATTGCCCGACCGGCGGTTGAGCGCCAACGACAGGCGGGCGCAGTCGATCGCCGCGTGCGGGTCGCCGAGCCGCTGGTGCACCGCGCTGAGGTTGTTCAGGATCCCGGCCCGTCCCTCCTGCCAGCTGTCCGCGTCGCTGCACCGCAGCCCTTCGAGCAGGTGCTCGCGGGCCTCCTCGTACCGGCCGCTGTTGACCTGCACGAGCGCGATGCTCTGGTGCATCGCGGCCTGGGCGCGGGCGTCACCGTCGGTCTGGGCGGCGGCCAGCGCCACCGTCGCCGCGTTCAGCCACTCCTCCCGCCGACCCCGCTGGTGGAAGTAGGCGCGCAGCGCGTCGGTGAGATGCCAGGCGTACCGGCGGGGACCGCACCGGGCGGCCTCTTCGACCGCCGCCGTAAGGTTCGCCCACTCGGCATCCAACCAGGCCAGGGCGGCGTCGGTGTCGGGGAAGGGGTCCGCTGCCACCGGCCGCGGCAGCCGCACGAAATGCGGAATGACCCGGCGGCCCGCCGCGTCGGCCGTGTCCAGGTAGTGGTCGAACAGCCGCCTCCGGGCCACCCCGCGGGCCGCCTCGTCGTCCTCCGCGGTGAGCCGGTCCACGGCGTACCGGCGCAGCAGGTCGTGGAAGCGGTAGCGCTCGCCGGGGTGTCGCTCCAGCAGGTGCGCCGCCGCCAGGGCCCGCAGTCGCCGGGTCGCGGTGGGCACCGGCACGCCGGCGACCGCGCCGGCCGGGCCGGCGGTGATGCTCGCACCGGGCACCAGGCCGAGGCGGCGGAACAGTTCCCGCTGCGGCCCGGACAACACCCGGTACGACAGGGCGAACGCCTTCGTCACCGCCCCCTCCTCGGCGCCGTCGACGGTCAACCCGGCCAGCCGGTCCCCGTCGGCCAGCTCGCGGACCAGGCCGGCGACGTCCGCCCTGCCGGCCGACTGCACGTTGGCCGCGGCGATGCGCAGGGCCAGTGGCAGGTGGCCGCAGAGCCGAGCCAGCTTCGCTGCCGCCGCCGGGTCGGCCCGCACGGCCGCCGCACCCAGCAGCGTCGCCAGGAGACGTACCGACGCCACCGGGGTGAGTACGTCCAACGGGAGCAGCCGGGCGTCGGCGCGGACCACGAGGTCACCGAGGCGGTGCCGGCTGGTGACGAGCACGGTGCCGCGGGACGGGATGAGCGGCAGCACCTGGTCGGCGTGGCGGGCGTTGTCCAGCACCAGCAGCACGTCCCGACCGGCCAGTAGCGAGCGGAGCAGCGCCGTTCGGCCGTCCAACCCGTCCGGCACCGCCCTCGGGTCGACCCCGAGCGCGGTCAGCAGGTGGGTCAGCGCCGTCTCCACCGGCATCGGCTCCCGGTCGGCGTCGAAGCCACGCAGGTCGAGGTGGAGCTGCCCGTCCGGGAACTCCGCGCGGACCCGGTGGGCCCAGTGCAGCGCCAGGGCGGTCTTGCCCACCCCGGCGGTGCCGCTGATCACCCAGATCCGGGTACGGCCGGCCGGCTCCGCCAACCCGGCGTCGAGCCGTTCCAGCTCGGCGTCCCGTCCGGTGAGGGTCGTGCTGCTGTGCGGCAGCCCGGCGGGGCGGACGAGCGCGGAGCGGTCGTCGCCGCCCGGTCCGGCGACGTCGGCGGGCGGCCCCAGCGTCGGGTCGGCGCGCAGGATCCGCTCCTCAAGGCGGCGCAGCGCCGGGGCCGGGTCGAGGCCGAGTTCGTCGGCGAGCCGATCGCGTACCTGCCGGTAGGTGGCCAGCGCCCGGTCGGCGCCGCCCTCCCGGTACAGGGCCAGCATGAGCTGACCGACCAGCCGCTGGCGTCCGGGTTGCCGGGCCACCGCGTCGGTCAACTCGTCGGCGACCTGCCGGGAACGCCCCCGCCGCAGCAGCACGTCGGCCCGCTCCTCGACCGCCGTCCAGCGGGCCTCGCGCAGGCCGGCGCAGAGCCGGTGCCGCACCTCCTCGTCGGCCACGTCGGCGAGCGGCTCCCCCCGCCACAGCGCCAGCGCCTGGTCGAACAGGGCCACGGCGTCGTCGTCGCCGGCCGCCCGCGCCCGCGCGACCAGGTCGGTGAACCGGTGCGCGTCGACCGCCAGCGGGTCGACCCGGAGCAGGTAGCCGGGCGCACGGCCGATCAGTTCCACCGGCACCCCCGCCTGCCGCAACGCGGTGCGCAGCCGGGAGACCAGCGCCTGCACGGTGCCCCGGGCGCTGCGCGGCGGCGCCGGACCCCAGACCAGGTCGATCAGCCGATCCACCGCCACCACCCGGTCCGGCTCCAGCAGCAGCGTCGCGAGAACGAGGCGAGGCTGGCGCCCACCGAGGTCGACCTGGACGCTGTGCGCCCACACCTCGACCGTGCCCAACACCCGGAACTCCACCGCCACCTCCCCACCGGCGAGTATGACGGTCCGCAGTGGACGAGCTGCAAGCCGGTTGCAAGCATCCTGCATCCACGGGTGTGGACCGTGTATCCCGTCCTGATCTGGCGGTCCTTCGGCCGTTCGGTCGGGACGCGCGGCCGGCACCGGCCGCGCCTCACCTCGAAAAGGGAGAACGGCGAGTGGAGAAACTCAGGCGTCCCGGCCCACGCCGGCTGGGCCTGACGGCGGCAGGGGCCGTCGCGGTGGTCGCGCTCGTGGCGGCCGTTGGTGTCGGCCGGGCCGACCCCGGCGTGCGCTACGACACACAGCCCGAGGCGCTTGCCTTCGGCAAGGAGATGTACGACTTCCAGACCGTCGAGCAGATGACCGCCACCTCACACCTGGTGGTCTTCGGCACGGTCACCTCGGCGGAGCCCGGCCGGCTGGCCGGCGCCGACGAGGACCCGGCGGCGGTTGGCGGTGACATCCGGCTGCGGACGGTGACAATCACCCAGTACGACGTCCTGCACAACCCGAAGAACCTGATCATCCCGCCGTCCATCACCCTCGAGGAGGAGGGCTGGGACGAGGAGGGGCGCGGCTACATCTCCAACAACGTGGCCTGGAGTGCGGTGGGCGACACCGGCTACTTCTTCCTGCGCCGCGCCGTCGGCACCAGCAACCCCTACACCTACCAGCTGGCCAGCTCCGACGGGCGCGCGCTGGTGGTCGACGGCGCGCTGCGGCCCAGCAACGCGGAGAACGAGCTGGCCACGTCGATCACCACGATGGCGCCCTCGTTCCTGAACAACACGGTCGTCGCGGCGAGCGGGCAGGTCGCCGCCGGCACGCTGACCGAGTCGATGCCGACCGCGGAGCTGCCGCAGCCTCCGGAGGAGAGTGGGGAATGAAGCGCACGACGATCGTCCTCGGTACCACGCTGATCGCCGTGGTGGCGTTGGCGCCACCGGCCATGGCCGGGCACGGCGGCAAGGCCAACAGCGGCAAGCCGGACAACAAGGAACAGGCGGTGGAGTCGAACTCGCTGACGAGCGCCGGCAAGGCGGCGGTCTCGCACGGCCGGGCTCAGCTCGACCGCTCGCAGATCAACACCTCGACCGGCGGCGGGGACATCCACGTCTACGACAAGTCGTACTCCAGTTCTTGGTACGGGCAGACGACCTGCACCGACACCAACTGGTGGAACGGGCTGTGCGACCAGTACGACGTCAAATTCAACACCCGGACGATGAGCGGCAAGTCCACGGGCTACTGGCAGAGCCTCGGCTGTCACGAACTCGGGCACACCGGCTCGCTGGGCCACCGCTCGAAGAGCGCCGACACGGACAACAACTCGTGTATGCGCAGCGAGATCTGGCCCAAGAACTTCGACAGCCATGACATCACCGCGATCAATGACAATGTCTGATCGTCGTCTGCTGTTCTCCGGTGCGGCGGTGGTCGCGGTGGCCGCCGCCGCGCTGGGCGGGTGGTGGCTGTCTCGGCCGGATCTGCCCTCGGACTGGTCGGGCCGGAGCCAGTTCTGTGCCGAGGCGCAGACCTTCGCTCTGGTCAACCAGAGCGAGCTCACCAGTGAGCAGCGGGTCGAGGCGATGGCCGCCCTGATCCGCTCCGCACCACGGGAGCTCACCCCGGACCTGGAGCGGCTCGCCGGTGCACTGGGGGGACCCGAGCCCACCACCCCGCACGACCACGGCCCGACCGGATCGAGCCCGGAGGCGGCCGGTCACGACGCCGGCACGGCCGCGCACGAGCACGACCCCGGCACGGCCGCGCACGAGCACGACGACGCGTCCGCTGCGGAGGCGGCCGTGCCGAACGGCACGGCGGTAAAGGCGAGCGGACGCCGCGCGGGGGAGTTCATCGAACGCACCTGCGGGGTCAACCTGCCCAACATCCGCACCTGAGCTGCGGACTCCGCGGGTGGGACGTCGTCAGACGGTTCGCCATCGGGGGGGTGTCCCTATGGGTTTGGTCAAGCGGTGATCGGTGTTGTTGGGCGGGGTTGGTAGGGGATCTTGTCGCGGAGCATGGCGTGGAGGACGTCGCAGCGGCGTCGGGCGAGGCAGATGAGGGCGGCGTTGTGGCGTTTGCCTTCGCCGCGTTTGCGGTCGTAGTAGGCGCGGCTGGTGGGCGGCCGGCCCGGGCCACGCGTCCGGGCCGGTCGGGCCGTCACCGTCGCGGCTTGTCGCCGCAGGTCAGCGGCCTACGTCGGCGTGGAGCGCTTCGCGGCGGTTCGGCCGCAGCAGAGCCAGGACGCCGCCACCGTGCTCACGTCCCGGGCGATTCGGGTGGCCGTCACCGGTGCGCCACCGGACCGAGCCGCTGCTTCGGCTTCCCGGTTGGATGCGTCTTTGCGGAACCAAGATCAAGCGCACTCGGCCGTCGTAGCAGCGCCGCGCCCGCGCGGTCGGAGGGTAGCGGGAGAACAACACCGCTCTTCCATCGACGCAGATCTCTGGTGCGAGCAGCCCGCGCATGGTAGGAATTTGCCAATATCTGCGTTGCTCGCGAAGGATTTCACCCACGGAGATGCCTCGATGAGGATAAGAAGGATCATGGCCGGCCTCGTGGCCGCCATCGTCGCTCCGGCTGTGGCGGCCACCCCGACCTGGGCGGCCCCCACCGGCGAACAGATCGTCAGCTACCGCGGCTACCAGGTGTCGGTGCCGGCGGACTGGCAGGTCGTCGACCTGTCCACCGACCCGCACGCCTGCGTCCGGTTCGACCGACTCACGGTCTACCTCGGTCATCCGAGCGCCGAGCCCTGGTGCCCCACCGGGCTGGTCGGGCGCACGGCGGGACTGATCATCGAGCCGATCGACGCCGTCACCGCCGAGCGCCTCACCGCGGACACCGCCGTCACGGCCGGCGGCCGGGCGACCGTGGACACCCTGGTGTCCCGCGACGGGGCGGCCCAGGTCGCGGTGCGCGACGCGGGCGTACTCGTCACGGCCGTCCACACGCCGCAGACCGAGCCGGCGGTCCGCCGGATCCTGTCCGCCGCCAAGCTCGGCGCGGGTGCCAGGCCGGTTTCCCTGGACGCCGTCCGCGCGGCCTCGACGCCCGCCACGGTGGCCTCGGCGGCGGCGCCCGGCCCGCAGCCGGGCACCTACACCGGCAAGGGCTTCGACACGTGCACCGCCCCGTCGCAGTCGACGATGGACACGTGGCGCAACAGCTCGCCCTACCGTGCTGTCGGCATCTACATCAGCGGCGCGAGCCGCTCCTGCACGCAGGCCAACCTGACCGCGACCTGGGTCGCCAACCAGGCCGCCAAGGGCTGGCACCTCATCCCCATCGAGCTCGACCGCCAGGCGCCGTGCGGCACCCGCCTGCCGAAGATGTCGTACGACCCCGCCACGGCGCGGTCCGAGGGTGCGACCCGGGCGAACAGTGCGGTGAACGCGGCCAAGGCGCTGGGCATCCCCGCCGGCAGCGCGATCTACAACGACATCGAGCAGTACCCGTCGGGTGAGTCGTGCAAGGCGGCCGTGCTCTCGTACCTCTCCGGCTGGACCGAACGCCTGCACACGCTCGGCTACCTCTCGGGCATGTACTCCAGCGGATCCTCCGGCGTCCGGGACCTGTGCAACGCCTACAACGACACCCGGTACACCCGCGTCGACCATCTCTTCCTCGGCTGGTGGAACGGCGTGGCGAACACCGACGCCGGCGACTACTGCCCGGACGCTTACTACAGCAACCACCAGCGCATCCACCAGTACACCGGCGACACCAGCGAGACCTGGGGCGGCGTGACGATCTACATCGACCGCGACTATCTCGACGTCTCGACCGGAACCACCGAGCCGCCGCAGGGGTTCACCGTCACGGTCGACAACACCACCACGGGCCGGTTCACCGCGAGCGCGAACTGGAGCACCTCAGCCTATTCCAGCCAGCGGTTCGGCACCGACTACCGGTTCGCCACCCCGACCCCCGCCAGCGATGCCGCCTGGTTCGCAGCGGACCTCCCGGCGACCGGCAGCTACGAGGTCTCGGTCTGGTACCCGGCCGACCCGGGCTACAACGACTCGACCCCGTACGTCGTCGCCACCACCAGCGGCAGCCAGACGGTGAAGGTGAACCAGCGGCTCAACGGGGGACGATGGGTGTCACTCGGCGTGTTCACGCTGGCCGCAGGCGCAGGCAACAAGGTGGGAGTGAGCCGGTGGACCAGCGGCACCGGCTACGTCATCGCCGACGCGGTCCGCATCACCCGCGCCTGACCGACGGCATGAACGAGCGGCTGTGACGCGACAGCCGATGGCATGAACGAGCGGCTGTGACGCGACAGCCGATGGCCCGGGGCGATGACGTCGACCCGGGCCATCGGCGCCCGTCCGCCGGGCCGGCATAAAGGTGAGCCCAGCTCAGCCCCGTGATCGGGATGGGCCCGGTTCGCCGGTGCGGCGGCGAGGCCTACCCGTGCGATTGGGCGCCGGCCATTGACACGACGAGGTCCAGGTCGCGCATGACCTCGGAGAACGCCACGGGTGGCACCTCCGCGAGGGGGACCGCCGAGCCGGCCGCGAGGAAGCGCAGTTCGCCGACGACCACATCGCCCCCACCGAAGTAGCCGGACAGTTCGCAGGCCAGCGCGGCGGTGAGCCCGGCGGTCACCGGGCGGGTCACCTGGTGCGCGTCGTACCGGTCGTGGGTCGACCAGCCGCGTCCGGACAGCAACTGGCCGGCCACCCCGCCGTCGACGGTGTGCCCGGCGAACCGCCTCGACACGTCGACGGCGTCGCGCTCGGCCGGCGTCAACAGGTACAACTCGCGGAACGCCTGCTTCACGGGCTGCCGGATCCCCAGCCGGACGATCTCCGCCTGCCAGTGGTCGAGCAGGCGTCGCTCGTGCAGCAGGAAGGGGTGCGCCGCGATGACCGGACCGTCGAGGTCGATCTGGTCGAGCAGGCCCACGGCGCCCGTCCGGTCCTGCCAGATCAACGCGGGCAGCATCGCCTGCCCGGCCGGCAGCCGCCGCAGGCGCAGCAGCTCGTCGGGGGCGAGGGTGCCCCCGGTGGCGACCAGCCGCTCGATCAGCCCGCCGCGCATCCGGCGGGCCTGGTCGCGCAGCCGCTCCTGGTGTTCGCGCGCGTGGGCGTACCTCGGGTCGGCGCGGACCGTGGCCGGCACCGACTTCAGCGCCCGGCCGGCCCTGCTGACCGTGAGAACCGGGTCGGCGTCGGCGAGCCGCACCCCGACGGTGTAGTCACCGATGTGCCAGTCGCCCGGGGTCTCGGCGGCGATGCGCGCCTCGCAGTCCCACTCCAGGCGGTCCGCGTCGGGAAGGCCCGCCACCTGGGCCAGGTGGTCGAGCGCGACCGCGACCGCGGCGGCGTGGCTGTGCCGGCGGTTGGGGCCGAGCTTCGGGCCCCGCTTCGCCACCTCGCGCAGGGCCAGATAACGATCGAGCACGGTCTCGCCGTCGGCCAGCGGCAGCAGGCCGAACGCGGCGATGCCGGACAGCGCGTTGCGCTTGACCCGCTTCTCGACGGCCGCCCGGTTCCAGCCCGGCGCGGCGGCGATCACCTCGCTCGGGCAGAGCCCCAGCAGCCGGCGGGCGCCGTCGTCACCGGCCCGCCGCACGGCGGCCAGGATGCCGGCCCGGTCCTGCCGCCCCGCCTCCGTCGCGGCGGTCGCCAGCACCAGCCGCAGCAGCGGCTCCGCCCCCGGCAACCCGAGCACCGGCAGCAGCACCTCCGCGTCACCGGCCGGCAGCCGTAGCTCGAAGGCGTACCGCCGCTGCTCGGCGGGGCGGTCGCGCAGGTGGTCCACCAGGGCGGACCGCTCGTCATCGGTCAGCTCGGCGGGGCCGAAGCGGTCGGCCATCCGGCGGTCGTGCGGCCGGTCCAGGGCCCGCAGCACGAACCGCAGGCCGCGCGGCACCAGCACCTCGGGCAGCCCGTCCCAGTCGGGCTCGGCCGGCGAGGTCAGCCGCCAGGCCAGCGCGTCGAAGTAATCCCGGACGACCGGGGCGCAGCCGGCCGGCGCCGAAGCCGTGGCGCCCTCCGCCGGTGAGCCCCCGCCGATGGCCCTGCCCAGGTACGCGTCGTCGGCGAACGCCTTCTCGACGACCTCGACGTCGAGCGCGCCCGCCGCGTGCAGGGCGTCCAGGATCCGCACCACGGTCTCCCGACCCGCGCGGCCCAGCGGGGTGAGCACCAGCAGCCGCAGCAGGCGCACGTCGGCGGCGGCGACCGCCCGCTCGGCCAACGGTTCGAGCGGCGGCTTTCGCCAGCCCACCCGGTCCACTGCGGATGCCAGCATCGCCGCACGGCGGGCGGTGGGCCACGGGGCGTCCAGCACCTCCACCGGATCGTCCGGGTTCCGCACCGGGAACGCCTCGTCGTACACGTCGTCGAGCGCGGCGCTGACGTCCGCCATGTTCCCGCCGAGATGCCCGCCGGTGTGTTCGATGCTGTCGCCGGTCGCCAGCCGCCGCCGGACCCGGTCGGCGAGATCCCGTAGCCCCGCCGGGTCGCCGGCCTTCGCCAGGTCCCTGGCCTCGTCGACCAGCCGCCACAGCGCGTCGCGCTCCTCGCGGACCGCGTCGGCGTACATGTCGGGCACGTCAACCACGGCTCACCCGCCGGCAGGACGGTCGGCCGCAGGAAGGGTTTCGAGCCCCGCCTCGGCTACCGACCGGGCCCGCAGGCTCAGCGAGTCGACGCGCTCGGTGAGTTCGCGGACGGCCGCCTCGTCGTCGCCGTCCACGGCCGTGATGCCGTCGAGCAGCGCGGCGTACTCGGATGTCAGCTTCAGGTAACTGCGGCGGAACTGCCGGTTGGGGCGGTCGCGCCGGCCGTTCGCCAGGGCGTACTGCTGGTCGAGGTCGATGATCTGCTGGGCCAGGACGGCGACGGCGGCGCTGAGCGCCCTCCGGTCGTCCGTGCGTTCGTCGCGGCGGTTGTGGTGGGTAGCCGCGAGCCGGCCCGCCCGCCGGCCTCCGACGTAGAGCGCCGTCGCCGCGGCGATGACGCCCGCGATCGCGGCGGCCGCCAGCAGGTACCGGGGCAGGGAGGGGCTGATCGTGCGGGCCCCGTCGGGAACGGTGCCGCTCTTCACCAGCAGGTCGTAGTTGACGGTGACGACCTTCAGCGCCTCCAGGGGACGGTCGGCGAAGGTGTCGATGCCCCGGCCGACGGTCATCTCGGCGACGGCGGCCCGGCCGAGGTTCTTCTTCTTGTGCCCGGGCAGCAGCGCGCAGCCGTAGGTGTCGTAGTCGTCGCCGTCGCGGCTCATCACCAGCACGACCGTCCCGTCGGCGGCGCGCTCGACCTGGTGGCAGGCGTCCCGCAGGTCCGCGCCCGGTTCGAGCAGCAGCACGACCAGCCTGCGGTTGCCGATGACCCGTTCCGCGGCGGCCCGGTCCAGGTCGACGCCGGGCGCGGCGTACACCGACGAGGTGCGGACCTGCCGGGCCGCCGGGCCGTCCAGCGCCCCGCCACTCCACAACGCCCAGCCCGCCAGGACCGCGCAGGCCAGCACCGCGCGGCCGAAGGACGTGCCGAACAGGTCGCCGAGCCAGCGACGTACGGTCGGTTTCACGACAACCTGCCCCGGAGGTAGCGGTCCGGTCGGTAGCTGGGGATGCCCAGCGTGCGCGCGGCGTCGTCCAACTCGTCCGCCGCGTCGTTCAGCAACGTCCAGACGTGCCGGTCCGGCAGGTTCGCGCCCAGCGACTCGCGGGCCGCCTGCAGCCGGACGATGCCCCGGGTCAGCGCCGGGTCGCTGCGGGCGTCGGTCAGCAGGGACATCTCGACGGCGAGGGCGGTCAGACCGGCCAACCGGGCCGGCACGTCGCCCCGGCGCGGGTCGCCCCGCCGGCCGCCCCGGCTGTCCTCGAAGCGACGCAGCGACCGGATCGACAGGGTCAGGAACGCCGCCACGCAGCCCGCGAACACCCACGGCAGCGCCGGCAGTGCCACCCGCAGCGGGTCGATCGGACGATACGGCAGGGGCCGGTCGAACAGGCCCGCGTAGCGGACGTCGGTGACCCGGTTCAGGTAGACCGCCAACACGTTGTACTGCGGGTAGTCGTACCGGCTGAGCCGGCCGCCGAACTGACCGTAGAAGCTCGCCCCGGCCAGCTCGGCGAAGTCCTCCTGCCACGGGCCGTGGTACTCGATCCAGAGGCCGTACATCACCACGATCGGGGTGCCCGGAAAGAGCCTGGTCAGCGCCGGACCGTACTGGGGCACCGGCGCGCCGTCGCGCTGCGGGGGGAACGCGACGAAGAGGACGCCGTCCGGGAAGGCGTTCTCGGCGTTGCCGGCGGGAACCTTGGTGAGCGTGGCCCCCGGCGCGCGGTGCAGCCCGGTCGCCCGCAGATCGGCGGCGACCACGGCCAGCTCCCGGGCGCTCGGCTCCCGCCAGCGCAGCTCGTCGCCGTCGGGCGGGGTGGGCTGGTCCTCCAGCTTCGCGATGAGCGTCAGCAGCGGCCCCGTCACGTCGCCGGCGGCGAACTGGCCGCGCCAGCCGGGCAGGTCGTCGGGGACGGCCTGATAGAGGCCCCCGCTCACCTCGGTGCCGACCACCCGGACGGTCGCGTTCCTCACGCGCTTCACCCGGAGGCGTTCGTCCTCGTCCAGCCCGGGCGGGGCGACCAGGATGCGGACGTCCCGGTTCCCGATGATCTCCCGTACCCGCTGCTCGTTCCACCGCGCGGTCGAACCGGGCAGCCGCACCACGGGGGCGGCGGACACCAGCGCGGTCATCTCGTCCTCCGAGGGCACGCTCGCGTCGCTCAGCTCGCCGGCCGAGCCCTCCTCGACCCCCTGGGAGGACGCCGGCGACCTGCCGTAGCTGACGTCGACGCTCTGCCGCTGGGCGAGCAGGAATACCACCAGGACGACCACGGCGATGCCGAGGAACGCCCAGCGCAGCAACTCGCGACGGTCCTGGCCCAAGTGGCGGATCACGCGTGCTCCCGCCACAGCCGGTCGGCCTGCCGGGCGTGCTCGGCCGCCGTCCGCGCCGCCGCCGGCCCGCCCCGGCCGGCGGCGATCAGCTCGGCGCGGGCGAGCAACTGCTCGGCCTCGGGCACCCGGGTGCCGGCCGCGTCCCGGCTGACGGCCGCGCTGTCGATCTGTGCGCGGGCGGTGGACCAGGCGGTACGGCGCGCCTGCTCCCGGGCCCGCCACCGGGGCAGCAGGGTCGTCGCGAAGCCCGCACCCACCAGCAGCAGGCCACCGGCCAGCCAGATCGGGAGGGTGTGTGACATGCGCTCCAGCCTTGTGCCGAGGGGTCGGGTCCGTCGCCGCGAGGGGCGGGGTACCGCCCGAGTCTCGCCGATCGAGTCAAACCGCTGCACACGGCCCTCCACCTGAGCGGACACGGCGGCGAGGCTGTCAGCACCCGGCAGTTCCGGAGGCCGGGGCCTTCGATCGAAACGTTCACGTGCGGGGCCCGGACCGCCGAGGCGGCCCTCACCTCCGAACCTTGGACAGTTCCCGTCCGCTGGTGACGGAAACTGTCCAAGGTTGCAGTTCATCGAGGTGGGGCTTGTTCGTGGTGCGGGGTCGGCAGGGGGAGGATCTTGTCGTGAACACCTCTACGCGTACGCGTGCTCTGCTCGGTGGGTTGGTCCTCGCGGTGGCGACGGTCGCGGTCTGGTGGGCCTGGATCGGCTGGGACACGGAGTACACGGTCGACCCGGTGACCGACTCGGTCAGCGGCCCCTACGACGTCTGGCAGGTCGTCGGGTGCGTCCTGTCCCTGGCGGTGGTCGCCGTCGTCGGCGGTTGGGTGCTCCGCCCCTGGCTGGTGGCGCCGGTGATGACGGTGGCCTTCACCGTCGCCTGGGCGTGGCGGGCGGCGACGAGCGACGACTCGGGCCTGTGGGCGGTCGGCGCGGTCCTGGTCCTGCTCGGGATGGCGGCCGGCACGACCGCGGTCAGCGGAGTCGCCCACGCGTTGCGTCGGCGGCGGGCCGGCGGAAGCTGATCCGCACCGGTCGCCGCGTCGACTCTGTCCGCAGGAGCGCGCCGGTCGGTCAGCCCGGTTTCCCCGGCCACGGCGTCCGGCCGCGTGCCCGGCGAGCATGGGGCAGCGCCCGCGCCGCCGGCTCGGTAGCGTGCGTGGCCATGCGCAGCGGGGCCGGTCCGGAGTGGTGGACGGCTGTCCCGCCGCTTCGCGTCAGCCACCTCGCGGGCGTCGACTCCGAGCTGCTCCGGTTGGCCCTGGACCCGCTGCCGCCGTCCGCGCCGGCGGTGGTCGCCTACCGGCCGACGCGGGGCCTTTCCCTCGCCAGTCTGGTCACCGTCCTCCTCGACGAGCTGGAGGACGCCGCCCGGGCACTGTTTCCCCGCTGGCTGCCCGGCGCGGCCCGGCTCGACGGCCGCGGACGCCTCGGCGCCACCGCCGCCCGGGAACTCGCCATCCGGGTCGCGGCCCGCTCCGAGCACTTCGGGCCGTTTCTCGCCGACCTGGCCGAGCGGGCCCTGGGGCAGCCGGGCGGGAGCGGCCCGCAGGGCCCCGGCGAGGACCGCCGGCGTGCGCGCCCGTCGCGCTTTCCCGCCGAGGTGCGGGCCGCCGGCCTCACCCGGGTGCTCGCTGACGCGTACGACCGGGAGTCCTGCGTGCTGGTGGCCGAGTCGCCGCAGGGGGCCGGGCCGGAGGACGAGCGGGCGCTCGTGGCGGCGGCCGAGTGGCTGGTCCAGCACGGCCGGTGCGCGGTGTGGCTGGTCGGCCCGCTCCCGCACGGAGCCGACCGGGTCCGACCGGTGCCGCTCCGGCTCCCGATACACCTCGCCGAGCTGACCGGGGGCATCGGTCGGGTTTCCGACAGCCCCGCCGGCCCGGGTGTGGTGGGCCTGTCGTACCCGCCGCTGGCCGGGGCGCCCCGGCCGGACAGCGCCGCCGAACAGGCCCTGGAGCGTGCCCTCGCCCCGCACGACTGGGCCCGTGGCCGGCGGTGGAACCACACCTACGAATGGCATCCACTGGGTCGGCCGTACCGCCTGGATCTGCTCTGGACGGTCGAAGGGCTTGCGGTCGAGGTGGACGGCCCGGAGCATCGGGGAGCCATCATGTTCGCCGACGACCGGCGGCGCGACGTACAGCTCCAGCTTCGGGGGCTCGACGTGCTCCGGTTCACCAACGAACAGGTGCTGACCGACGTCCAGGCCGTCATCCGGTGCATCCGGGACCTGCTGGCCCGACGACGCGCGGCCGGCGCGCACCCCTGACAGGAAAAAGAGGCACCATGTCGAGCAGCACCGCGGACCTGCCGAGCCTGACCCCCAACCAGATTCAAGCGCTCGTCGTGCTGATGGTGGAGGCCCGGAAGCTGACCAACGCCGAGCTGCGGGACCTGGCCGGGTTCGCGCTCACCGGCAAGGACAACAAGAAGCTGGTGGAGCTGGGCCTGGTCGAGACCGACCGCAGCCGCCGCATGCTCTCGCACGAGCTGACGGATGAGGGCTGGCGGGTGATGCGCCAACTGCACACCGGCGCCCCGCCCAGGGCGGGCGGCTCGGCCAGCCGCTCCCTGTTCACCCTGCTGGGAAACCTGCACCGGGGGCTGGACCGGCTGCGGATCAGCCACGCCGACTTCTTCAAGCAGACCGCCGCCGACCCGGCCGGGCCGCCCCCGGCCGCCGAGGACGCGCCGGCGACCGCCGAGGTCGCGCCCCCGGCCGCCCCCACCGCCGGCGGGGACGTCGCGGAGCTGGTCCGGGCCGCGTACCGGGAGCTGGCCGCGACGCCCGGCGCCTGGGTCGGCCTCGCCGACCTGCGCGACCACCTCGACAACACCGACCGCGCGGCGGTGGACGCCGCGCTGCGGGCGCTGGTCCGGCAGGACGGCGTACGGATCATCCCGGTCGCCAACAGCAAGTCGCTGACCGCGCGGGACCGGGCGGCGGCAGTACGCATCGGGGACGAGGACAACCACGCGCTGTCGATCGGGGCGGCATGATTCCTGACGACGAGCGCGCCGCGCTGGAGGCGTTGACCTTCCACCCGGCGGTCACCCCCGACGACGTGTGGCGGCCCTCCCCGTACGACGTGCCCGAGCTGCACGAGCGGGTGGTCGCCGAGATCCTGCGCGGGGTGGCCCGGGCCCGCACCGACGACACCAGCCGACCCCTCGGGGTGGCCATGCAGGGGCGGGCCGGCTCCGGCAAGACCCATCTGCTCGGCGCGGTCCGGGAGCGCATCCAGCAGGACGGCGGCTACTTCTTCCTGGTCAACATGGTCAGCGGCCGGACCTTCTGGTCGAGCGTCGCCCTGGCGATGGTCGAGGGGATGGGCCGGGAGTCGGGCGGCTGGGACACGCAGCTGCGCAAGTTCCTGCGCCGGCTCACCTCGCAGCTCGGCCTACCCGCCGAGGTCCGGGACGCGGTGTCCGGCGCCGAGCCGCTCACCCGCGAGCACCTGGACACCTTCGTCCGGGCCCTGCGCACCTTCCACCGCGAGGTGGGCCGGGACTGCCAGGACACCGCCCGGGCCCTCGTGCTGCACGGCTCCCGCGAGTTCGACGACCAGGACGTCGGCTACGCCCACCTGATCAGCGAGCCCGGCGACCCGGCGCGCCGGGCGGAGTGGGGGCTCACCCACGGCGTACGCCTCCCGCAGCAGGTCGTCCAGGACATCTCCCGGCTGATGGCGCTGACGCTGGACCCGACGGTGATCGCCGTCGACCAGCTCGACACGCTTTTCGCCCAGACCAGCACGTCCATGTTCGACCCGCGCGCGGAGCTGGACGACGCCCACGCGACCGCGTTCGGGCCGATCGCCGACGGCCTGCTGACCCTGCGCGACGTCACCCGCCGGACGCTGCTCGTGGTGTCCTGCCTGCCGGACACCTGGGAGCTGCTGACCCGCAGCGCGCCGACCTCCGTGGCGGACCGGTTCCGGGTGTCCCTGCTGCCCGACCGGATCCCGACGCCGCAGATCGGGCGGGCGATCGTGGCGAAGCGGCTCGCCGCCGTGTTCACCGAGCGGCGGTTCTTCCCGCCCCACCCGACGTGGCCGGTCAGCCCCGACGCCTTCGCCGACGCCCCGAACCTCACCCCGCGGGCCCTGCTGCGCCGGGTGGACCGGCACGTCGCCCGGTGCCGCGACGCCGACGAGGTGACCCTGCTCGACCGGCTCGTCGGCGGCGGGGACTCTCCGGTCGTCCCGCCGCCGGGGCCGGCCGGGACGGCGGACCTGCGCCCGCTGGACGAGCGGTTCGCCCGGCTGGTGGCGGCGGCTGAGGTCGGGCCCGCGCTGGAGCACCGCACGGAGGACGAGCACCTGCCGCCGCTGCTCGCCGCCGGGCTCGCCGCGTGGATCGCCGAGCAGGCCCCGACGGGGGCCACGTACAAGCACGACCCGCCGCCGGGCCGCAAGCCGGCGCTGCACGGTCGCCTCATCGAGGTGCTGGACGAGGCCACCGAGAACGAGGCGCACTGGTGCTTCCGCGGCCTCGCCCACCCGAACGCGATCGCCACGATCGCCCGGGTCCGGGCGGCCTGCACGATGGCCGGCCTGGACCGGCAGTACCCGCAGCGGCGACTGGTGCTCCTGCGCAACGACCCCTGGCCGACCGGCCCGCGTACCGCCCAGGTGCTGGCGGAGTTCGACGCCGCCGGCGGGGTACGGTGCGCCGTGGCGGAGGCCGACCTGCGGGTGTTCGCCGCACTGCGCGAGCTGGCCCGCGAGCCGGACGCGGCGTACCAGGAATGGCTGCTCGCTCGCCGGCCGGCGAGCGGCACCGCCCTGTTCCGTGCGGTGCTCGACGCCTCCGGCCCGGCCGCCCCTGCGCCGGCCGCCTCCGCCCCGGCCGAGCCGGCGACGGCGGCTTCCGGGGCCGCCGACGGCCTGGTGCCGGTAACCCCCGACGGGCCGGACCCGGGCGCACCCGGTGCTGCGGTGCCGGCCCCCGCCGACGGCCGGGCGGCGGGGGAGCGGCCGGTCGGCGGCGACGGGCCGGACCCGGCGACGGTCCGGCTGGGGCACACCACGGACGGGCGGCGACCGTTCCAGGTGGACCTGGAGTCGCTGCGCCGGCACGCCGTGGTCTTCGCCGGTTCCGGGTCGGGCAAGACGGTGCTGATCCGGCGGCTGGTCGAGGAGTGCGCCCGGCAGGGCGTGTCCTCGATCGTGCTGGACCCGAACAACGACCTGGCCCGGCTGGGGGACGCGTGGCCGCAGCCGCCGGTCGGCTGGGAGCCGGGCGACGACGAGCGGGCCCGGGACTACCTCGACCACACGGAGGTCGTCGTCTGGACTCCCCGGGTCAACGCCGGGCGTCCGTTGAGCTTCCAGCCGCTGCCGGACTTCAGCCCCGTGCGGGACTCGCCGGACGAGTTCGACCAGGCCATCCGCTCGGCGGTGGAGGCCCTCGCGCCCCGGGCCGGGGTGGACCGCCCCACCCGGCTCGCCCAGCAGGGCAAGGCCGTGCTGACGGAGGCGCTGCTGGCGTACGCGAGGACCGGCATGGTGGGCCTGCCCGGTTTCACCGAGTTCCTCGCCGACCTGCCCGACGGGGTGAGCCGGCTGGTCCGGGCCGACAAGCTGGCCCTGGAACTGGCCGAGGCGCTCAAGGCGGCGATGGTCACCGACCCGCTGTTCGGCGGCACGGGCGCCCCGGCCGACCCCGGGCTGCTGCTCACCCCGACGCCCGGCCGGCGGGCCCGGGTGTCGGTGGTCAGCTTCGTCGGGCTCACCTCCGACCAGGAGCGGCAGAGCTTCGTCAACCAGTTGCAGATGGCGCTGTTCGCCTGGGTGCGGCGGCACCCCGCCGGGGACCGGCCGCTTGGCGGCCTGTTCGTCATGGACGAGGCGCAGACCCTCGCCCCGTCGACCGGGAACACCGCCTGCACGGCCAGCACGATCGCCCTGGCCTCGCAGGCCCGCAAGTACGGCCTCGGGCTGGTCTTCGCCACCCAGGCCCCCAAGGGCCTGCACAACCAGATCTCGGGCAACGCCACCACCCAGTTCTTCGGTCTGCTCAACGCCCCGGCGCAGATCGACGCGGCGCGGCAACTCGCCGAGGCCAAGGGTGGCCGGCTGCCCGACATCGGGCTGTTGAGCAGCGGCCAGTTCTACGTCGCGGGCGAGGGCTTCCCGTTCGTCAAGGTCGACACCCCGCTGTGCCTGACCCACCACCCCAAGGCGCCGCTGACGCCCGAGGAGGTGGTCGAGCGGGCAGCCCGGTCCGAAGATGGTGGAAACGGGCCGGGCTGAGGGGCGCCTCCGGCATCTGGATGCCTCCGGTGTCGCAAGGCTCGCCCGATGAATTTCGATTCTTGGACAGTCTCGTTCACGGTTGACGAGAACTGTCCAAGAATCGGGTGGGATCGTCGGTGCTTAGTACGCCAGTTCGACGGGGCGGCCGAGCAGGTGGGCGCCGTTGTTGCCCAGCCAGCCCTCCGCCGCCGCCGCGTGCTGGGCAAAGGTGTGGATGTCCCGGAAGCGGCGCTGCACCGGGGAGGAGTCGCGGGCCGCGCCGCCCCCGCCCGCCCGGTAGCAGGCGTCCACGGCGGCGGTGGCGACCTCGGTCACCCAGGGCAGGCTGGCGGAGATCTGCGGGCGCAGCGCCTCGACCGCGGCCGGGTCCTCCGCGTCGGCCGCCCGGAACAGGTCGTGGGCCAGCGACCGCACCAGCGCCCGGGCCGCCCGGACGTTCAGGTCGGCCCGGCCGAGCTGCACCCGGAAGGCCGGCGAGTCGGCCAGCGACTGCCGCGCGTACAGCCGCTGCCGGCCGCCGTCGAGCAGCGCCACGGTGTCGTCCAGGGCGCCCTGGGCGATCCCGACGGCCACCGCGCCCAGGTGCAGGACGAACTGCGCCAGCGGCGCGACGAACCCGGGCCCCGGGACGCACGGGGCCCCGGTGAACAGGTCGAAGCTCTGCTCCACCGGGCAGAACACCGACTCCATCAGCACGTCATGGCTGCCGGTGCCGCGCAACCCCAGCGTGTGCCAGGTGTCCTGCACCGTCACCGCGTCGGCGGGCAGCAGCATCGAACGTATCTCCACGGGCTGGCCGTTCGGGCCGGGCAGCGGCTGGCCGTCCCCGGTGAGCAGGCAGTTGCCGAAGATCCAGTCGGCGTGCCGGGAGCCGCTGACGAACCCCCACCGGCCGGTGACCTGGAACCCGCCGTCGGCCAGCTCGGCCCGTCCCTGCGGGGCGAAACCGCCGGCCACCACGACGTCCGGGCCCGACGCGTAGAACTTGTCGAACCGGTCCCGGGGCAGCAACGCCAGCAGGTGCGGCGTCTCCGCGCCGATCATCACCGTCCAGCCGGTGGAGCCGTCGGCCCGGGCCAACTCCTCCAGCACCGCCAGCCCGGTGTGCGGGTCCGCCTCGTACCCGCCGTGGCTGCGCGGCACGAACATCCGGAAGCAGCCGGCGGCCCGGAGCCCGTCGAGCAGATCGGCGGGCAACTCCCGGGCGGCCTCGATCTCCTCCGCCCGCCGGCTCAGCTCCGGCGTCAGCTCCCGTACCGCACCTGTCAGTCGGGTCCGGTGCTGTTCGTCCATGGTTGCCTCCTGCTCGCCCCGGGCGTCGCGGCGCCGTCCCGGCGCCGTCGGACTCGCGGAACCGGCCTGCGGCATCCGCGGCTCAGACGTTGGACGGCCCGGCGTCCCGGCGGAAAGGGACGGCGGTACCGGCCCGCCGGGCGCCCCCTGCCCGGCGGAAGTTCCCGGGTGGCCGGGACGGCGCGCACATGCGGCCGGGACACCGGGACCGGCACGCTCGGTGGACCGGCGGTGTCGCCCGCACCCCGACCCGCCGGCCCCACCGACGACCACGTCCCACCGGGAGGCGCCCGTGTCCCCACCCGTGGCCGTACCCCGTCCCGGCCGGCTCCGCGCGACTGTCGCCGGACCGACACCCGCTGCGCAGCGCCGGGGTCTCGGCAACCGACGCCCCGACTGACAGGATCACGCCATGCTGGTCGACCCGGCGCCGCGCGCGCTGATCGCCCCGAACGCCGGTGACGACCCCCGCCGACCGGTCGCCGCCTGGACAGTGCTGGTCGGCTGCGTGCTGCTGCTCGCCGCCACGACGCTCTGCTGGGCGCTCGCCCACCGCCCGTGGGGGCTGTCCCAGCTCTACTTCCTCGTCGACTACACCGACTGCGCGGTGTACGGCACGACCGGATGGCTGATCCTGCTGCGCCGCAGTCACCCGGTGGCCTGGCTGCTGGCGGTCACCGGGGTCGGCGGGGGGATCGCTGCCCTGGGTGCCCAGTACCTCGACCTGCTCCGGGTGTATCCCCAGCTGCCCGAGGTCACGCTGCTGACCTCGGCCCGGCACTGGGGCTGGGTGCCGGGGATGCTGTCACTGATCGTGGTGCTGCCCTGGCTGGTCCGGGAGAGCCGGCTCACGCTGGGCCCCCGGTTGGCGGTGGCGGCCGGCGTCGCGGTGGTCGCCACGACCGAGCTGTTCCAGCTGACCTTCCCCGGGCTGGGCGGCGCCCCGTCCGGGGCGCCGTTGGCGATCCGCAGCGCGGACTGGGCCGAGTTCGTCGCCCGGGTGCAGCCTGGGCTCACGGCCCTGGTGCCGCTGCTCGGGCTCGTCGCCGCCGCCGGGCTGCTGTGGCGGCGGCGGGTCTCGCCGGTCGCCGAGCGGGTCGGCCTGGGCTGGCTCGCGGTCGGCACGGTGCTGCTCGCCGTGAGCTTCGCCCCGATCGCCCTGCCCGCCGGCTGGGTGGGCGCGGGGGCGGAGTGGCTGCCGCCGATCGCCATGCTGGCCGCGCAGGCGTTCTTCCCGGCTGCCGTGCTGGCCGTGGTGCTGCGGCAGCGGCTGTGGGGGATCGAGATCGCGGTCCGCCGCACGCTGGTCTGGTTCCTGCTGACCTTCCTGCTGGTCGCCGCGTACGTCGGCGGGGTGACCACGCTGGACGCGCTGCTCCCGGCCAGCCGGGCGGTCCCCGGGGTGCTGGTCACCGCCCTGGTCGCGGCCGCCGTGCAGCCGGGCCGGTGGTGGGTGCAGCGGCGGGTGGACCGGCTGATCCACGGCGCGGCGGCGGAACCGATCGGTGTGGTCCGGGGCGTCGGCGACCGGATCAGCGCGAGCGAGGACCCGACCGACGTACTGACCGGGGTGGCGCGGAGTCTCACCGAGTCGCTGCGGTTGGGCGCCTGCGGCATCGAGGTGGACGGCCCGGACCCGTGCACCGCCCACTGCGCGTCCGCCGGGCCGGTGGGGGAGCCGCTGGTGCTGCCGCTGCGCCGGGGTGGGCGGGAGGTGGGGCGGCTGACCGCGTGGGCCCGGGCCGGCGAGCGGCTGGACGGGCGTACCCGCTCGGCGCTGGTCGACCTGGTGCCGGTGGTCGCCTCGGCGGCCAGCCTCGCCGCGACCAGCCGGGCGCTGGTCACCTCCCGGGCCCGGCTGGCCGAGGCCCGCGACTCGGAACGCCGCAAGCTGCGCCGGGACCTGCATGACGGGCTCGGTCCCGCCCTGGCCGGGGTGGCGCTCGGCCTCCAGGCGGCCCGCAACCTGCTGGGCACCGACCCGGGCGCGGCCGGGCGGCTGCTGGACCGGCTGCGCGACGAGACGGACCAGCGGGTCGAGCAGGTCCGCGACCTGGCCCGGGGGCTGCTGCCGCCGGTCCTCGGCGAACGCGGCCTGGTCCCCGCCCTGCACGAGCTGGCCCAACGGTACGACGGCTCGGGGCTGACCGTGCTGGTCGAGGCGCTGCCGCTGCCGTTGCCCGAGCCGGTCGCCACCGCCGTGTACGGGATCGTCTCCGAGGCGGTCCGCAACGCCCAACGGCACTCCGGCGCACCGACCTGCCGGGTGGCGGTCGAGCGGGATCCGGACGGGCTCACCGTCCGGGTGACCGACCCGGGCCGGGGCGTCGTGGTCGGCACGCCGGCCGGGGTCGGCATGCTCTCCATGCGGGAGCGGGCCGAGGGCATCGGCGGGGTGTGCGTGATCGGCCCGGCGCCCGACGGCGGCACCGAGGTCACCGTCCGGGTGTCCGCCGACCGCCTGCGGCCGGTCGACGGCGACCGGCCGCCGGCCGTCCCCGCCCAGCGCGGGTGGGCCCCGGTCGACCCCGACCCGGGGCCGTCGGCCGCCGACCCCGCCCCGGCCGAGCCGTCGACGGGCCAGCGGCAGCCGTGGGGGGTGCCGGCGGAGGCCGGTACGGTGCCGGGGACGCGGACGGGACGAGCCCTGGCGGTGCGGCGGTGACCGGTGACGATGCGGTGGACGGTGGCGGGACGAGCCCTGGCGGTGCGGCGGTGACGGGTGACGGAGCGGTGGTCGGTGGCGCGGCGGTGATCCGGCTGGCGGTGGTCGACGACCATCCCGTGTTCCGGCTCGGCATGACGGCGCTGCTGGCGTCCACGCCGGGACTGGAGGTGGTCGGCGAGGCCGCGGACGCCGACGAGGCGGTCCGGCTCGCCGACCGCACCCGGCCCGAGGTGATCATCATGGACCTGCATCTCGGCGGGCGGTCCGGCGTGGAGGCCACCCGGGAGATCGTCGCCCGGCACCCGGGGATCGGGGTGCTGGTGGTGACGATGCTGGACGACGACGACTCGGTGTTCGCCGCGCTGCGCGCCGGGGCGCGGGGGTACCTGCTCAAGGGCGCCGCGCCGGGCGAGGTGGAACGGGCCATCCGCGCGGTCGCCAACGGCGAGGTGCTGCTCGGGCCGGTGATCGCCAGCCGGGCGATCGGCTTCCTCGCCGGCGGGCGGGCCGGCGGGCCGGCGCCGTTCCCCGAGCTGACCGACCGGGAACGCGAGGTGCTGGACCTGGTCGCGCAGGGGCTGAGCAACGTGGTGATCGCCCGCCGGCTGACGCTGAGCCCGAAGACCGTCCGCAACCACCTGTCCAACGTGCTCGGCAAGCTCCAGGTCGCCGACCGCAGCCAGGCGATCCAGCGGGCCCGCGAGGCAGGCCTCGGCCAACCCTGACCGGTACTCCCCGGCGGGGGCCGGCTGCGACCCCGGGGCCTTCCTTTCGCGGCGGGGGCCCGGTGGGCTCCCTATGCTCGGGGCATGGAACTGCGGATCTTCACCGAACCCCAGCAGGGGGCCAGCTACGACCAGCTGCTCGCCGTGGCCCGCTGCGCCGAGGACGCCGGCTACGGCGCGTTCTTCCGGTCCGACCACTACCTGAAGATGGGCGCGGTGAGCGGCGACCCGGGCCCGACGGACGCCTGGATCACGCTGGCCGGGCTGGCCCGGGAGACCTCCCGGATCCGGCTCGGCACCCTGATGACGGCGGCCACGTTCCGGCTGCCCGGCCCGCTGGCGATCGGCGTCGCCCAGGTCGACCAGATGAGCGGCGGCCGGGTGGAGCTGGGCATCGGGGCCGGCTGGTTCGCCGACGAGCACTCCGCGTACGGCATCCCGTTCCCCTCGGTGGGCGAACGGTTCGACCGGCTGGAGGAGCAGCTCGCGGTCATCACCGGGCTTTGGGAGACGCCGACCGGCGAGACGTTCGACTTCGCGGGCCGCCACTACCCGGTGACCGGCTCGCCGGCGCTGCCCAAGCCGGTGCAGCAGCCGCGCCCGCCGATCCTGCTCGGCGGCATGGGGCCGAAGCGCACGCCCCGCCTCGCGGCCCGCTACGCCGACGAGTTCAACCTGCCGTTCGTCTCCGTCGCCGACTCGGTGGCCCAGTTCGACCGGGTCCGGGCCGCCTGCGCCGACATCGGCCGGGACCCGGCCGGGATGCGCTGGTCGAACGCGCTGGTGCTGTGCTGTGGCCGGGACGAGGCGGAGGTACGACGGCGGGCCGAGGTGATCGGCCGGGAGCCGGCGGAGCTGCGCGAGAACGGCCTCGCCGGCACCCCGGCCGAGATCGTCGACCGGATCGGCCGGTACGCCGAGATCGGCAGCGAGCGGATCTACCTCCAGGTCCTCGACCTGGCCGACCTGGACCACGTCGAGCTGGTCGCCGCCGAGGTCATGCCGCAGCTCTGAGTCCTGGCGCCCGCCCGAGCCCTCGTTCGGCGTGGTCGGGCCGGGCCTCAGCGGGCGGGGCGCGGGGTGCGGGGCGCGCAGGATCGTGCCGAGCCATCCAGGTGGTGGATGACGATGCCGCCCCAGGTGGTGGATGACGATCGAGTGCGACTCGACCGACGGGAGTGCGACGTGGACGCAGGGGAGCGGGAACCACGCGGGGGCGTCGGTGTGCCCGGGGCGGGGCCCGCCGACCGGGCACCGGGCGTGCCGGAGCGCAACTGGGCCGGCAACGTCCGGTACGCCGCAGCCCGGCGGCACCGCCCGTCCGGGGTGGACGAGCTGCGCCGGCTGGTCGCCGGCAGCGACCGGGTCCGGGCGGTCGGCACCGGGCACTCGTTCAACCGGCTCGGCGACACCACCGGCGACCTGGTGTCGCTGGCCGGCCTGCCGCCCACCGTCGAGGTGGACCGGGAGCGCCGCACGGTCACGGTGGCCGCCGCCGTGCGCTACGGCGACCTGGCCATCCGGCTGCACGCCGCCGGGTACGCCCTGCCGACGATGGCGTCGCTGCCGCACATCTCGGTGGCCGGCGCGGTGGCCACCGCCACCCACGGCTCGGGCGTCGGGATCGGCAACCTGGCCACCGCCGTGGCCGCCCTGGAGCTGGTCACCGCCGACGGGGACCTGCTGACCGTGCGCCGGGACGCCGACGGCGACCGGTTCGCCGGGATGGTGGTCGCCCTCGGCGCGCTGGGCGTGGTCACCCGGGTCACCCTGGACGTGCTGCCCGCCTTCGAGATACGGCAGTACGTCCGGCTCGGCCTGCCCCGCGTGGCCCTGGACGAGGCGTTCGCCTCGGCGTACAGCGTCAGCCTCTTCACCGACTGGCGCGGCGACCGGATCGGGCAGGTGTGGCGCAAGCAGCTCGCCGACGTCCCGCCGCCGGAGGCCGACTGGCTGGGCACCACGGCGGCGGCTGGGCCGGTGCACCCGGTGCCCGGGATGGCGGCGGACAACTGCACGGCCCAGCTCGGCGAGCCCGGCCCGTGGCACGAGCGGCTGCCGCACTTCCGGCTCGGGTTCACCCCGAGCAGCGGCGACGAGCTCCAGTCGGAGTACCACCTGCCCCGGGCGACGGCGGCGGACGCGCTGGCCGCCCTCGATCCGGTGGCGGACCGGATCGCCGCCGTGCTCCAGGTCTGCGAGCTGCGTACGGTCGCCGCCGACGAGCTGTGGCTGAGCCCGCAGTACGAGCGGGACAGCCTCGCCGTGCACTTCACCTGGACCGCCGACGCCGACGCGGTGACCCCCGTGCTGGCCGAGGTGGAACAGAGGTTGACCCCGTTCGCGCCCCGACCACACTGGGGCAAGGTGTTCACGCTGGACCCGACGGCGGTCGCCGCCGCGTACCCCCGGCACGCCGACTTCCTGACCCTCCTGCACACCCTGGACCCAACGGGAAAATTCCGCACCGAGTTGCTGGACCACCACTTCCCCCGCTGACCCACCGGCCCCCTTGATCGTCTGCGCCTGAGCGGCACGACACGCCGGAGCGGGTGCCGGTGCACAGCAAACGATCAAGGGGGCTTAGTGCCGGCCGGCCGCTACCTGGTCGCGGAGGCTGCCGCGCTGCACCGCCCGGCTGATGTCGCTGGGCGAGACGATGCCGACCAGCCGCTGGTCGGTCACCACCAGCGCCCGGCCGTCGGTGCACCCGCTGAGCCGGGGGAGCAGGTCGGTGAGCTGCTCGTCCGGGGAGGCCAACACGAGCTGGTCGGCCCGGCAGGCCACCTCGGCCAACGTGGTCGCGGCCCGCCGGTCGGCCGGGACGCCGCGTACCCGGTCGAGGGTGACCAGGCCGACGGGCCGGCCGTCCTCGGTGAGCGGCAGCGCCGAGTGCCGGTACGCGAAGAGGTAGTGGTCGACGAAGTCGGCCACGGTCATCTCGGCCGACGCGGTCTGCGGCTGCGGGGTCATCACGTCCGCCACCCGCACCCCGCGCAGCGCGCTGCCTGTCCGGGCCTGCCGTTCCTCCATGCCGGCGGCCCCGATCAGGAACCAGCCGATCAGCGCCAGCCAGAGCCCGCCGAAGCCCGCACCGCGCAGGAACTGCCACAGGCCCAGCCCGATCAGCAGCACGCCGAGGATCCGGCCGGCCCGCGCCGCCACCACGGACGCCCTCGTCCGGTCGCCGGTGGCCTTCCACACGGCGGCCCGCAGCAGCCGGCCCCCGTCCAGCGGGGCGGCCGGCAGCGCGTTGAAGACCGCCAGCAGGATGTTGATGCCGGCCAGCCAGGCCAGCGCCCCCAACCACAGCCCGTGCACCCCGGCCAGGGCGAGCAGCACCGCGATGCCGCCGAAGAAGACGCCGATGATCAGGCTGACCAGCGGCCCGACCCCCGCGATGCGCAGCTCCGCCCCGGGGTCGCGGGCCTCCCCGCGCAGCTCGGCCACCCCGCCGAAGAGCCACAGGGTGATCCCCTCCACCTCGATGCCGTTGCGCTTGGCCACCACGGCGTGCGAGACCTCGTGGGCCAGCAGCCCGAGGAAGAAGACCACTGCGGCGCTCAGCCCGGCGAGCACGTACTCCCAGGTCGGCCGGTCCGGGTACGACCGGGGGAACTGGTTGGCCGACAGCCCCCAGGCGATCAGCAGGAAGATGACCAGGACGCTCCAGTTGACCCCGACCGGCACGCCCGCGACTCGGCCGATCCGGAAACTCGCCCTCATGTTTACGGGCATACCCCGTCAAAACCGGAGCATGCCCTTGCCGGTGGCCCGGTTCTCCGGCCGGGTTGACGCCGTCGGGGATAGTGGCAACGTGGCGAGGCTGATTGATGAGCATGACGACCCGTACCTCTGGCTGGAGGACCTCGACGGTCCGGACGCCGCCGGATGGGTGCGGGACCGCAACGCGGAGACCCTGGCCGCGCTGACCGGGGACGAGCGGTTCGCCGCCCTGCGGGCCGAGATCCGGCAGGTGCTCGACTCTGACAACCGCATCCCCTACCCCGGGTGGCGTGGGGACCGCCTCTACTACGACTTCTGGACCGACGCGACGCATCCGCGGGGGATGTGGCGGCGGACCACCCTCGACCAGTACCGCCGGCCCGAGCCCGAGTGGGACGTGCTGCTCGACCTCGACGCGTTGGCCGCCGAGGAGGGCGAGAACTGGGTCTGGGACGGTGTGACGGTGCTGCGCCCCGGATACGAGCGCTGCCTGGTCAGCCTGTCCCGAGGCGGCTCCGACGCGGTCGTGGTGCGCGAGTTCGACCTGGTCGGCCGCACCTTCGTCGAGGACGGCTTCACGCTTGCCGAGGCCAAGAGCACGGTCTGCTGGATCGACGCCGATCACATCTACGTGGCCACCGACTTCGGGCCCGGATCGCTGACCACCTCCGGCTATCCCCGGGTGGTCAAGCGGTGGCGGCGGGGCACGCCGCTGTCGGCCGCCGAGATCGTCTTCGAGGGGCAGGTGGACGACATGGACGCCTACGCCTCGTACGACTGTACGCCCGGGTTCGAGCGCACCTTCCTGGTCCGGGAACTGGACTTCTACCGCAGGGAGAGCCACCTGCTGACGCGGGAGGGCGAGCGGCTGCGGATCGACGTGCCGGACGACGCCCGGTGGGACGTGCACCGGGAGTGGCTGTTGATCGGGCTGCGCTCGCCGTGGACGGTCGAGGGCGTCACCCATCCGGCGGGCGCGCTGCTGGCGGCCCGGTTCGACGAGTTCCTCGCCGGTGGGCGGGACCTGGCGGTGCTGTTCAGGCCGGACGACCGCACCGCGCTGGGCTACCACGCGTGGACCCGCAACCATCTCATCCTGGCCACCCTCGCGGACGTGCGGAGCCGGCTGGAGGTGCTGACCCCCGACGCGACGGGATGGCGGCGGGAGCCGCTGCCGGGCGTACCCGAGTCCGGCCACAGCCGGGTGGTGGAGACCGACCGCGACACCGGCGACGACTTTTTGCTCGCGTCCGAGGGGTTCCGGGAACCGGCGACCCTGCGGCTCGGACAGGTCGGTGGCACGGTCGAGACGCTCAAGCGGGCGCCGACGTTCTTCGACGGGGAGACCCTGGCGGAACGGCAGTTCTTCGCCACCTCGGCGGACGGGACGCGGGTGCCGTACTTCGTGGTGGGCGACCCCGACGCGACCGGTGGGCCGACCCTGCTCACCGGGTATGGCGGCTTCGAGATCTCCCTGACCCCGCACTACAGCGGCATCATCGGCCGGGGGTGGCTGGCCAGGGGCGGCACCTACGTGGTGGCGAACATCCGGGGCGGCGGCGAGTACGGCCCCGCGTGGCACCGGGCCGCGCTCCGGGAGGACCGGCCCAGGGCGTACGAGGACTTCGCGGCGGTGGCGGCCGACCTGGTCGCCCGGGGGATCACCACGCCGGCGCGACTCGGCATCGAGGGCGGCAGCAACGGCGGCCTGCTGACGGGGGTGATGCTGACCCGCTACCCGGAGCTGTTCGGGGCGGTCGTCGCACACGTCCCGCTGCTGGATATGCGGCGCTACCACCGGCTGCTGGCCGGCGCCTCGTGGATGGCCGAGTACGGCGACCCGGACGAGCCGGCCGACTGGGCCTACCTGAGCCGGTACTCGCCCTACCACACCATCCGCAGCGACCAGCCGTATCCGCCGGCCCTGTTCGTCACCTCGACCCGGGACGACCGGGTGCATCCGGGGCACGCCCGCAAGATGGCGGCCCGGCTGCGCGAGCACGGGCACGAGGTGGCGTACTACGAGAACGTCGAGGGCGGACACGGCGCGGCGGCGAACAGCGCGCAGCGCGCCTTCGTCTGGGCGCTGACGTTGGAGTTCCTGTGGCGCAACCTGAGCGGGGAGTTGGCGGGCCCGGCCGCGCCGCCGCACCAGCGGTCGGTGGCCGTCGCGGCAGAGCAGGGTCTCCGCGAGTAGGGGCGCACTCGTCGGGTGACGGCGGCGCGCGAGATCGTGCCCGCGCATGCCGCCCCGCGCGCAGTCGTACGAAGGTGCAGTTTCACTGAATTCGTGGCCATGACGCGCTCCAATGCCACAGATTCCGTGAAACTGCACCTTGCGCAGGACTCCGGTCTGCGCGGCGCGATGCCGACCGGCCTCGTATTTGCGCGGTGGGAGGGGGACGAGGAGGGGGCGGGTCGGGGGTCCAAGGATCCGCTGCGGGGCGGGTAAAGTGCGGAGGCTGAGCCGGGGTACCGACGGCCGGGGTGGAGGATTCGGCCTGATGCGTGAGGATTCACCGCGCTGGGAGCAGATCAACGCTAGTGCCCACCTCCGGGAGCAGGACGGGCTGCGCGAGCTGGCCGGCTACCTGCCGGACGCCGACCCGTACCACGTCTGGGCCAACGTCGAGTTCGTGGGCGTCGACGGCTCGATCAACGAGGTCGATGCGCTGGTGCTCACGCCCAGCGGGTTGCACGTGCTGGAGTTGAAGCACTGGCAGGGCGAGATCAGCGGGGACGGAACCCAGTGGGTGCGCCGGGCACCGAACTCCCGACTCACCCCCGAGGACAATCCGTACATCCTGGCCAACCGGAAGGCGAAGCGGCTGGCCAGCCTGATCCGTTACTACGCCAAGCAGCACGGACGGCAGGACGAGGCGCCCTACGTCGGTGCGGCGGTGTTCCTGCATGCCCGGGCGATGCGGGCGGAGCTGGACGCGATCGGCGGCCAGCACGTCCACGGGCTGGACGGGCACGAGGCGGAATCCAACCTGCCCAGCTTGAAGAGGTTCCTGCTCGCGCTGCCGCGTAACGCCGACCACCTGGTGGACGCGGCGCGGGCTCGGCAGATCGTCGAGCTGGTGCGCGGGGCCAAGATCCGGCCGTCGGTGGCGGACCGCAAGGTCGGGCAACTGCTGCTGCACCCGAAGCCGTTCGCTGAAGGGCTCGGCTGGCAGGACTTCCTCGCCGGCCACGCGCTGGACACCGCGCTGGTGCGACGGGTGCGCTTCTACCTGACCAGCCGGGCCGCCGAGCACGAGGTGCCGGCCATCCGCAGGGCGGCGGAGCGGGAGTTCCGCCTGCTGCAGGGCATCCACCACCCCGGGGTGGCCCGGGCGCACGACCTGGTCGAGCACCCCTGGGGCCCGGCGGTCGTCTTCGACCACCAGCAGGAATGGGTACGCCTCGATCAGTGGCTGCTTCGGCGCGGCAACGCGTTGACCCTGGCCCAACGTCTGCAACTGGTACAGGACCTTGCGGAGATCATCGACTACGCGCACTCACGCCGGCTGGCTCACCGGGCCCTCTCGCCCCGGGCCGTCTACGTCGGGGAACCGGACGGGCCGCGCCCGACGCTGGTGGTGACCGACTGGCAGACCGGCGGGCGGTTGGCCGGCACCAGCCACCTGACCCGGCTGGGCCCGTCGAGCGACCCGGCGAGCCTGGAGCTGTTCTTCGACGACGAGGTCCGCCGCTATCAGGCACCGGAGGCGGGGGGCGCCACCCTGCTGCCGGGCCACCAGCTCGACGTCTTCGCGCTCGGCGCGCTGGCGTACCGGATCTTCGCCGGGGCGGCACCGGCCGCCACGCCGGAGGAACTGGTCAACGCGGTCCGCGACAGCGGCCTGCACCTGGACGCGGCCGTCGACGGCATGCCGTTCGAGCTGGTCAAGCTGGTCTACGACGCGACCCGGGGCGACCCGGCAGCCCGGACGCCCAGCGTCTCGAAGTTCCGCAAAGACCTGGAGGAGGTGTGGAACGAGCTGACCGCGCCGGAGCCCGAGCCGGTGGCCGATCCGCTCTCCGCGCACCGGGGCGACCTGCTCGACGGGGGACTGGAGGTGAAGGACCGGCTCGGCTCCGGTGCCACGGCGGTCGCCCTGCTCGTCACCGGGGGCGTTGCAGTGTCCCGTGAGTTGGTCCTGAAGGTGGCCCGCGACGAGCAGCACGAGGAACGGCTGACCGCTGAGGCGCGTACCCTCGCGGGGTTGAAGCATCCCCAGGTGGCGGCGCTGGTGGACGGCCCGGTGCGGGTCGGCGGCCGGACGGCCCTGCTGATGGAGAGCGCCGGGGCGCTGACGCTCGCCGAGGAGCTCCGCGGGGGCCGGCTCGCGCTGGACCTGCTGGAGCGGTACGGGCGCGACTTGCTCGACATCGTCAACTACCTGGACGGCCAGGGCGTCTGGCACCGGGATTTGAAGCCGGCCAACCTGGCAGCACGTCCCCGCCCCAAGGACAAGCAGCCGCACCTGTGTGTCTTCGACTTCTCGTTGTCGTCGACGCCGGCCGACCAGCTCGGCGCGGGCACGGTCGGCTACCTCGACCCGTTCCTCGGCTCCGCGCGGCGGCTGCGTTACGACGCGGCGGCCGAGCGGTTCGCCGCGGCCGTGGTGCTCTACGAGATGGCGACCGGCGCCCTGCCCCGCTGGGGGGACAATGCCAACCCGGTGGCTGTCAGCGACGAGGTGACCCTCGATCCGGCGGCGTTCGATCCGGCGGTCGCCGACCGGCTGGTGGAGTTCTTCCGCCGGGCGCTGGCCCGGGACGCGGCGGCCCGGTTCGACACCGTCGACGAGATGACCGACGCCTGGCGGGCCATCTTCCAGCAGGTCCCGCAGCCGGCCGTGACCCCGATCGGCCCGGTGCCGGCGACGGTGGGGCTGACCAGGGAATCGCCGCTGGAGGTCACCGAGCTGACCGCCCGGGCACGCTCGGCGCTGGAACGGCTCGGCCTGCACACCGTCGGCGACCTGCTGGACGCGGAGCCGTCGGCGCTGACCCGGGCGAAGGGGGTGCCCGACGCCACCCGCAAGGAGATCCTCGCCCAGGCGCGGGCGCTGCGCGCCGTGCTGCCCGACGACAGCGAGCCGGCACCCACCGAGGACCAGCCGGCGGCCCAGGGAGTCGAGGCGCTCTGCGAGGTGCTGCTGCCCGCCGCGACGTCACGCAACCACCGGGCGCTGGCCGTGCTGCTGGGGCAGGTGCCCACCGGCGACGGCGTCTTCCTGCGCTGGCCGGCGCAGGCGGAAGCCGCCCGGGCCACCGACCGGACCCAGCCGCAGATCTCCAAGCTGCTCGGCGCGCAGGCCCGGTTCTGGCTGGGCCTGCCGGCGCTGGCGGCGGTGCGCAACGAACTCGTGGCGCTGCTCGAGACCCGGGGCGCGGTGATGTCCGCCGAGGAGCTGGCCCAGGCGTTGATCGCCGCGCGCGGCTCGTACACCTCCGGGCCGAAGCGGCTGCCGCAGGCGATCGGGCTGGTGCGCGCCGCCGTCGAGGCCGAGCTGAGCACCGGCGGGGACGCCCGGGTGGCCATCCACCGCTTCCGCGCCTCGAACACTGTCCTGGTCGGCCGGGAGCCGGACGACCCGGCGTCCGACGTCACGGCCGCCGACTTCCTCGCGTACGTGGTGGAGCTGGGCGGCCGAGCCGCCGAGCTGGCCGCCGCCGACCCGCTGCCGACCCGACAACGCGCCGTGGAGGAGCTGCGCCGGCTGCCGGCCCCCGCCGGGATGCCGGCGGTGACCGACCTGCGGCTGTTGCAGCTCGCGGCGGCCGGCAGCAACGACCGGGTCGACGTCAACGCGCAGGGCCAGCTATACCCGGTCAACATGCCGGCGAAGCGGGCGCTGCGGCTGTCCGTGGGCAGCCTGATCGGCCAGCGGCTCAGCGCCGCACGGATCCGCGACAGGGTGCACAGCCGCTTCCCCCGGGCGGAACGGGCACCCGACCGGCCCGACCTGACCGACCTGCTCGCGGCGGCCGAGGTCCCGTTGACCTGGCATGCGAACGACCAGGTGTACGGGCCGCCGGTCTTCCTGACGTCGGTGACCGGCACCCGGATGAACACCACGCACGTGCCGTTGCTCGGGCTCAGCGCGGCCGACGAGGCGGCTGACCGGCTCGCCTCGGCGATCGAGCGGCGGGCGTTCCTGGCGTTGCTGGCGCCGCTGCGCCGGCTCGGCCCGGCCCGGCGGGCGTTGCTGGCCCGGCTGCCGTTGACCGAGGTGGACGTCACGGCGATCCTGCTGGAGCGGCTGCGCGCGTTGGGCGTCCCGTGGGAGGCGATCGTGGCGGCCGACAACGGCTCGCCGCTGGACGCGGACTTCCGCAGTCTGCTGGACCTGTTCCGGCACCAGGTGGTGCCGGCGGTAGGCGCGGCCATCGCCGCCGCCGACGGGCCGGTGCTGATCACGGAGGCCGCGCCGCTGGCCCGCTACGGTCAGCTCGGGCTGCTCCAGGAGTTGGCGGACCCGACCCGGCCCCGGCCGGCGGCCCGGCTGCTGCTGGTCCCGGCGTGGCGGCCGGAGCCGGCGGTGCTGGACGGGGTGCAGTTACCGCTGACTTCCCCGGCCAGTCAGTCGCTCTGGCTCGCCGACGAGTGGATCGAGGCGGCCGGCGAAGAGCGGTCGAAAACGCGCTGATCAGTCCGCGGTCCCGCCGGGCACCACCCACGTGGTGGGCTGCCCGGTGATCGCGGTGATCATGTCGTAGTCGCCGTCGTAGTGCAGCACGGTGGCCCCGTGGCGCTCGGCGGTCGCGGCGATCAGCAGGTCGGCCATGGACAGCGCACGGTGGTTGCCCTTGTGTAGCGCCCGCACCTGGACGTCGATCGCCCGGTCCCAGATCTCGTCAGGCATGGCCAGCCAGTGGAATCCGCCGAGCAGCCAGCGGGCGCGCTGAGCGTCCTTCGCCGTCTGGGCGCTCTGGATCACCTCGATCTCGATTGCGCCGCACACCGCCAGCAGGCCCCGGTCGGACAACTCGTCAAGCACCGGTGCGATCACGGGCTTGGACCAGCGAGCGAGAGCGGATTTGTCGAGGAGGTAGAACTCCCGGCTCACGCAGCGTCCGGCGCTGCCGCACGCTGCCCGGTGAGGCCGGGGAGACCGCCGCTCTTGAGCCAGTCGGCGAACTCCCGCCGCTTCTCCCGATCGACGGCTGCCTTCAGAGCGGCGTTGACGGTGGCCTTTTTGGTAGTGGTACCGAAGATCTTCGCTGCTTCCTCGAGCAGTTCGTCGTCGATGTCGATGATGGTTCGGGACATGTGGGCCTCCTCGCCTGGTAGCAACCGAACGAGGATATCAATTTCTCGCTGATCCGATATCAGGCTCGGTTCGAGGGGTGGTATGTCGTGTTTCTGACAGCCTCGGGGGCCTTTCCTGCCCAGAAGTCCTGCTAGAAACATGCGAATGCCCCTCAGCAAGATCGTGCTTGAGAACTATCGCTGCTTCCGGGAGCGTCAGGAGATCGAGCTGGCCCCGGTGACGGTGGTGCTCGGCAAGAACAACTCCGGCAAGAGCGTGTTGGCACGGGCCCCGCTGGTCATCGCCACTGGCTTCGACACCACCAGTACGGCTCCGCTCGATCTGGACCGGCTCGGCCCGGACATCGTGGATGACTTTCGCGAGCTGTTCCACGACCATCTGACCGGCCGGCCGATCAAAATCGGGTTGACGGTGGCGGGCATCTCACCGTTCGCCCTTGAGGCCGAGGTCCAGTACGTGGACAGCATCAACAGCGCGGTGGTGTCGAGCCTGGATCTCATGTCCCCGCAGTTCAAGGCCATGCTCGTCTCGTCTCGGCTGGTGGGAGCAGGTCGCCACGAGACGCCAGACATTGACGGGATCTCGGTCACGCCCCTGCCGCAGATCCGGCGCGGAGAGGAGCTGGAGTACGAGATCCGGCGGGCCTGGAAGCCTCCTGTCGTTCAACGGGTCGGCTTCCGTGGGTTGGTGCCCGACCTGACCGCCGTACGAGGACTGCAGGACGTCGGCAACCTCGACCTGAGCCCAGGGCCGATTCGGTATCTAAGCCCGTACAGGGAGCGGATCGCGCGGCACCACCGGCTGCCCCTGGGGGCACCGGCTCTGCTGGGCGTGCAGGGCGAAGGGATGTCGGGCATCCTCGCCGACGATTCCAAGCGGGCAGGTGGGGTGCTGGTCAAGCGGGTCAACGAGTTGTTGGCGTCGATCGTGCCGGACTGGCGGGTCGCGGAGATACCAGCTGGCCCCCTTTGGTCGACGGTGTTGACCCGCCGAGGCAGCGAGGTCCAAGTGAACCTGGCCGACGCAGGTACTGGCCTGGCCCAGGTGCTGCCCATCCTGGTGCAGTGTGCCCTCGACGAGTTGCGCGGCGAGCCGGAGCGCGCGCCCTTGCAGATCGTCGAGGAGCCGGAGATGCACTTGCATCCGGCCGCGCACGCCGAGCTCGCTGACATCTACCTGAAAACCGCTCTGGCGACGAAGACCCAGTTCCTCGTCGAGACGCACAGCGAGACCCTGCTGCTGCGGCTACGCCGACGCATCGCCGAGGCTGACAACGAATTTACGGCAGACATGGTCAAGGTTTACGTCGTGGAACAGCGCGACGGCGCGTCCGTGGTGCGCCACGTCGACATCGACGAGCTGGGAAATCTCGACGACAGCTGGCCGGACGGCTACTTCTCGCAGGACTACCACGAGGTGCGGGCACTCACGACGGCGCAGATGGAGCGGCTCGACAATGCTTCTTGACATCGACGTCGAGGTCTTCGACGGCAGCGACCACCTCCCGGTGATCGAGATCTTCAAGCTGGTCGCCCGTGGCCGCCACGACTGGCTGCCCTCCAAGTCGGACGCGATGCGGGCCGAGTCGTTCGTGGCGTCCTTGTACGCCGCGAAGGTCAAGGCACCGGACCTGAAGCTCTGGGCGCGGAAAACGATGGAGGCGGCTGCCGATCGCGGCGGATCGGCGTTTCCGCCATCGGGCGGTGCGCGGCCGGTCAGGGTAACTCCGGCCAACGTGGGGCCGGCCGCTGAAGACCTGGGTAAGCCGGCTGTCCTGGTGGTCGAGAACAGGATCGGCGATGGCGGGTTCGTACAGGCGATGGCAACCGCACTCAGAGACGAGCGCGTGGTGCACGCACTCAGGAAGCGGTGGCTCAAGTTTTGCCACAGTGGCGGCACCGGGCAGATGGCGGAGTTGGCAGTTGACGAGTGTCGCGACTTCTCGCTGATCGTCCGGGTGGCAATGCTCATCGACAGTGACCGTCCCGATGCTGCCACGCCCAGCCCAAATGATCAAAAAGTGCAAAAGGCCAGGCGGGGCGGGGTGCCGCACGTCCACATGCTCACCTGGCGGATGGTGGAGAACTACGTGCCGTTCCGGGTGTGGGAGCGGCACTTCCCGTACAAGGCAGCCAAGATCAAGGACCTCCGTGAGTGGATCCCGCAGCAGCGTGGCTACCGACACCTCAAAATTCACTTTATAGGCGAAAAGGGAAAGATGCCTTCGCCGCTGATGCCTGACGGCATGGCGTTGTCCGAAGCCGACTTCCACGAGTTGGGGCCCGATGTCGTCGCCGAACTGCGGCAGGTGCTCGCGATGATCCACGGAATTCTGTAGGACACTGGGTGCCATGTTGAGCGATCGGGCCGAAAGCCGACTGGAACCCGTGGTCCTGCATCTGGATCAGATCCTGGAGGATATTGCCCGCGGTGTGCTCAGGGTGCCCGCGTTCCAGCGGCCCTTCGTCTGGCGACCGGAGCAGATGCTCGACCTGTTCGACAGCATTGAGCGGGGATATCCCATCGGCAGCATCCTCGTGTGGGAGACGGCCGACAAGGTTCCGTCGCTCATCGAGGTTGGCGACATTCCAGTGCCGGAAGCGCCCTCAAGTCGCACTGCTTCCTATGTGCTCGACGGTCACCAGAGGCTGTCCACCCTGTTCGGCGTGCTGAGGCGGCTCGGTCGTCCACCACGCGCAGACGACCAGCGAGAGTGGAAGTGGCGGGTCTATCGCGATCTAACGCCACGGAGCGACGCTGAGCGCTACCGGCACCACCGTGCCGCAGGCAGTCCGCCGGTCCCTGCCCCGGACCACTTTCTACCGGTGCGGGCGGTAGCCGACACGCTCGACTTCCTCGCCTTCTCCAGGGGCCTCGAACTGCGGGTCGGGCGGGACCGTGCGGAGCAGTTGGTCCGGGAGGCGGACCGGGTCGCCCAACGCCTGAAGACTTGCAAGCTGTCGGTGATCCGGCTTCAGGGTGGTGACCTGGACCAGGCGGTGGAGGTCTACACCAGGCTCAATCGCAAGGGCGTGCGGATGGAAGCCGACCAGATGATCTCCGCACTCACCCATCGGCCGGGTCTACCGACCCTGGCCAGTCGGATCGACGCCATCGTGGAGTCGGTCGCCACGACCGGGTTCGGAGAGCTGCCTCGACTGGCTATCTTCCGGGCAGTGCTGGCCGTGGCCGACGAGCCGGACGTCATGACGCCGAGGTGGGAATCGGTCGCCGTCCGGCTCCAGAACAAGCTGGTCAACGCGGTCCCGGACGCTGAACGGGCGGTGCACGAGGCAGTGACCTTCCTCAAGTACGCCGGCCTTCAGCTTGCCAGGCTTCTCCCGTACGCACACCAACTCGTGGTGCTCACCAAGTTTTTCCACCGCTGCCGCAATCCGAGCCGCGAGCAGTTAGAGGAGCTGCGGCGTTGGTTCTGGGTGACGTCCTGGTCCGGTTCGTTCGCCGGCGCAAACTCCACGACGCTAAAGTCGGCATTGCGTGAGATGCGCGAGTTCGCGGAGAACCGCGGGACACTCGCGCTCGACCTGGCCGCAGTTCAGCCCATGCCGGATGCCTTCAACCTCAACAGTGCCCGCACCCTGGCATATGTGGCCTGGGAGGCTGGGGAGTTGCCTAAGCGACGTGATGTCCTCGGCCAGGAGTTCGATGTCGTTCAGTTGCTCGCGGCAGGGGCAACCCAGGCTTACCGGCCGGTCGTCTCAGGGGACTCCCGGCCTGCCAACCGGCTCATCCTCCCCACCATCGCCGGTTACGGCGTGGAAAGGTCATTGCTCGATTTGCCGTTGATCCAGCGTGGGTTCTTCGACGGCACCGTCCTCGGATCAGCGGGGGCGCAGGAAATCTTGGACAGCCACGGCATCCCGAGGGCGGCGTGGTTCCGGTTGAACGAGGGGCGCGGTGACCTGTTCGTTGAGGATCGGACCGCATACCTGGGCAAACGACTGCGGGTCTTTGCCGCTCAAATCGGGGTGCGGCTGGGCGACAACCTGGAAGGCGTGGCCGACGACGACTCGGAGTAGCGGTCGGGAGAACGACAGACCTTAGGATCTAGCAGTGATCGAGCTGAAGGCACTTCAAGCGCAGGTCAAGACCCTCGTGGATGACCTGCGCGGGCAGGTCGCGGAGGCACCGGGTCTGCGGGCGGAGCTGCGCCGGGAGCACGACCAGGCCAAGTCCGCCGAGCGGGTCGCGGCGAGCTTCGAGACCTGGCTCGACGACATGCTCGACCAGGCGGCGGTGGCCTGGGTGCTGGGCTGCGTGTTCGTCCGGTTCTGCGAGGACAACGAGCTGGTCGACGGCCTCTGGATCGGTGGCGCCGACCCGGCCGCGCCGGCCGACCGGGCCGTCCAGCACCGGCAGGCGTACCTGATCAAGAACTTTCGGAACAACGACCGCGACTGGCTGCGGGAGGGGTTCCGCTACCTGCGCGGCCTGAAGGCCACCGGCAAGATCTTCGACCAGCACAACCCCGTGTGGCGGTTCGACATCTCCGGCCCGGTGGCCGAGGACCTGAGCGACTTCTTCCGCCGGGGAGCCGGCCAGGAGTCGCTGCGCCGCGACGACCTGAACACCCGCTTCCTTGGCGACCTCTACCAGGAGCTGTCGACGCACGCCAAGAAGACGTACGCGCTGTTGCAGACCCCGGAGTTCGTGGAAGAGTTCATCCTCGACCGGACGTTCGAGCCGGCGGTCAAGGAGTTCGGCCTCCCCGCCACCAGCGTCATCGACCCGACCTGCGGCTCCGGCCACTTCCTGCTCGGCGCGTTCCACCGGCTGTTCCGCAAGTGGCAGAACCGGGAACCCGCCACCGACGTCAAGATCCTGGCCGAGCGGGCCCTCGGCCAGGTGACCGGCGTCGACATCAACCCCTTCGCGGTGGCGATCGCCCGCTTCCGGCTGCTGATTGCCGCCATGAAGGTGTGCGGGTTGACCAGGCTGGAACGCACCCCGGCCTGGCCGATCCGGGTGGCCACCGGGGACTCGCTGCTGCCGTGGGGAGCGTTTAGGTCCCGCGCGCAGGGCGACCTCCTCAAGATGCTGGAGAGCCAGGCGGCGGAGAGCGACAAACCGGGGGCGGAGGAGCAGAGGGAGATCTTCGCGTACGAGAGCGAAGACGAAGACCTGCTGAAGGACTACCTGGCCGAAAACCAGTATACGGTGGTTGTCGGAAACCCGCCCTACATCACCGTTGCAGACAGCGCTCGCAATCAGCTCTACCGCAGCGCCTACCCGACCGTCTGCCACCGGCAGTACGCCCTGACGGTGCCGTTCGCCAAGCGCTTCTTTGATCTGGCCAAGCGCTCAGACGAGCACGGTGAGGGTGCTGGTTACGCCGGCCAGATTACTGGAAACGCCTTCATGAAGCGCGAATTCGGAAAGAAGCTGATTGAGAATTACTTTGCCCATGAAGTTGAACTAGCCGAGGTGATCGACGCTTCCGGCGCCTTTATCCCCGGCCACGGCACGCCCACAGTGATTCTCGTTGGTCGCAACAACAGCCGCCGCCGCCCTTTGACAGTTCGAACCGTCCTCAGCGTGCGCGGCGAACCCGACGAACCGGTTAACCCGGCCGAGGGTAAGGTATGGACCGCCATAGTGCGGCAGATCGATGAACCGCGATCAGAATCCGAGTGGGTGACAGTCGCTGACCTCGCTCATGGTCAGCTCAGATCTCATCCCTGGAGCCTCTCGGGTGCGGGGGCGGTCGAGGCAAGACAATTAATTGATGAGCGATCAGTTAGGAAGCTGAAGGCTGTCTCCCAAGCAATTGGACTAGTGGCCGAGACTCGTTTGGACGACGCCTATCTCGTCGGGGCGTCACTCCGGCGCCGACTTCACGGTGACACAGCGGTTGTCTCATTCATTGCCGGATCTGCGATCAAAGACTTTGCGGTCGATGATGGCGATCAGATCATCTTTCCGTATTCACGGGATGGTGACGATGCCTGTGTGGGGGAGGCTGGTTCTCGCCTATTATGGTTGTATAGGATTCTTCTGAAGAAGCGGCAGGCGCTCTCCGGCGCGCAGGAGGACCGCGGTCTTGCCTGGTTCGAGTATTCCGATTTTCACCCGGCAAGGTGGGTTGCTCCTATCAAGATCACTTTCGCCTTTGTTGCCACGCATAATCGCTTCGCGATCGACCGCGGTAGGAAGATCTTCAATAGGGCTGCTCCGGTAATTAAGCTGCCGGATACTGCGGGTGAGGAAGAATATGTGCGGCTGCTTGGTGTATTAAACAGCTCGACCGCCTGTTTTTGGCTTAAGCAGGTATGTCACAACAAGGGTAGTCAAGGCGTCAACGAAGGCTTCAAGAGCCAGGATTGGGAGCGATTCTACGACTTTACCGGGACGAAGTTGCAAGAGTTTCCGCTGCCGGGGGAGTACCCGTTAGATAGGGCGCGTGATTTGGATGGGCTGGCGCAGCGGCTGTCCAGCCTGACCCCGGCGGCGGTTGCCGCCTCGGGGGTGCCCACCCGGCAGCGGCTCGCGGAGGCCGAGACGGGGTACCACTCTGTCCGGGCGCGGATGATCGCGCTCCAGGAGGAGTTGGACTGGGAGGTCTACCGGCTCTACGGGCTGATCGACGATGACCTGACGAGCGCCGACCCGCCGGAGTTGGCGTTGGGGGAGCGGGCCTTCGAGATCGTGCTGCATACCAGCGGGGTCCAGACCGAGTGGTTCAACCGGCACGGGTCCAAGCCGATTGATCGGCCGCAGCCGCACTGGCCGGCGGAGTACCGATCGTTGGTGGAGCGGCGGATCGCCGCCATCGGGTCCAACCGACACCTTGGGCTGATTGAGCGGCCGGAGTGCAAGCGGCGCTGGTCCACGGACGGGTGGGAGAAGATGCAGTCGGCCGCACTGCGGGACTGGCTGCTTGACCGGTTGGAAGCTCCCGAGCTGTGGGGTGGGACGCCTGCTCCGTTGTCAGTGGCGCAGCTCGCCGACCGAATCGGCGCCGATCAGGACTTCCGGGCGGTGCTGGACCTGTGGGTCGGACACGACACCTACGACCTGGCTCGAACGCTGGGCCAACTGGTTGCCGACGAGTATGTGCCTTATCTGCCGGCGCAGCGGTACAAGCCGGCCGGGCTGCGCAAGCGGGCGCAGTGGGAGCGGACCTGGGCGTTGCAGCGCCGGGAGGACGAGGGGGAGAAGGTCACGATCGAGGTGCCACCGAAGTACACCTCAGCGGACTTCGCCCGGCCGTCGTACTGGCGGGCGCGCGGAAAGCTCGATGTGGTGAAGGAGCGGTTCATCTCATACCCACGGGCGGGGCGGGACAGCGACGGCAGCGAACTGCTCGGCTGGGCGGGGTGGGACCACTTGGCGCAGGCGCAGGCGCTCGCCGCCGTCTACCTGGACCGGAAGACGCAGGAGGCCTGGCCGGCGCACCGCCTGTTGCCGCTGCTCGCGGGGCTGGCGGAAATCGAGCCGTGGCTGCACCAGTGGCACTCGGACGACAAGCCCGGCTTTTTCGGGTCGCCTGCCAACTTCTTCACCGGCTTCATCGACGCAGAGTTGTCGCAGCTCAGTTCCGACCGCTCGGCGTTGACGCTGCTGCGCGGTGTGCCCGAACTGGCATGATCTGGTCGCCGAGCTGGGTCGGGGCGTGGCTCAGATGCAGTCGGCTATTGAATCGGCTGCACTCCAAGAACTGACATGGGAGGCATGTTGCTGTCGGGCTCCCGACAGTGATTGGTGGCGAGGTCCGGAAGCAACTACATTCGCTTCGCGACGGCCGGTTCCGCAGTGGGCGGTTTGGGCGGTGTTTCGATGTGGGCATCGCCGAGTAGATGGCGGCAATCGACATCCCAGTCTCTGCCGGCAGAGCCGGTCAGCTATTTCATGCGAGGAAGACAAGTGACTTCGGGCCCCTTGAACCCTGAGCCTGCGAGCGACCCGTACCCCAGCGATGCCGAGATGAAGTCGATGAGTCCTGAGCAGTTGGGTGCGCTCGCCGAATCGCTTGGCGGACCCCCTGCTCCCGCACCTGCTGCCCGGCCGGATTGGAAGTGGAAGCTCGGCCTTGCGGTCGTTGCAGGTGTCATCCTGTTCTGCACTGGCATCGGCGTGGGCGCTTTGATCTTCCGCCCCAACGACGACGGCGAGGGCGGGGAAAAGGGCGACTCCGCCTTGGTGCTTGCCAAGGATAAGTGCTCACTCAGCTCGGCTAATGCAAGCGTCGGAGACGGCGGAAGCTCCCTCACCATCAACGGCGCGGGCAAAGAAGGCTTCGGCCTCTCCTACACCAATATCGAATGCGTGTTGAAAGAGTTGAACACCCCCGACCATGTCATCTCTGAGATGTCGTCCACTCGCGCCCTCGATGGCAAGCAGACAGCTCAATGGGGCAAGATCCGAGCATCATGGACCTACCACCCAGATCAGGGACTCGACCTGATCCTCGTGTCGGAATAGGTGTAGGACAATAAGCGCCGCCTCCAAGCCGACTTGGAGGCGGCGCGGCTGTGCGTTACCGGCCCAATTGGTGCCCGCGTCGGCTCAGGGTTCCCCACCGCCTGCACTCTTCGCGTTGCGCCTCCCAGAACCGAACGCTGGCGACTTGGGCCTCGGCAGGAACTCGTTCTCCGAGCGGGTCAGCTTTGCCATTGACGCGAAATTAGCCAGCGCCAGGGAAACCAGCCCGAGGGCCGGCGACGTGGACAACCAGTGCGTCAAGCGGCGGTAGTTGCCGTTCCTGGCAGTTCCTATGGAAGGACTCCATGAACTTGGTGACCAAGTGGGAGTCGCCGCCCATGTGCAGGTGCTGCGGGGCGGCGAGGCCAGCAGCACCGAAGACCCGTGAGTACGAGATCGTCTGTCCCCGATCCTCGGCGCCACTCTTGGTTACGAAATCGATTGCCGCGTTCACCTGATCGAGAGTGAAATCGTGGGATTGACTCATGACGGATAAGATACCCGGCGATCGAGCGGTGTCGAGAAGAGCGCAGGCGGCGTGTTGCATGGCACAGCGCAACAACTACCATCTTGGCCATGGTTGGCGATGGATGGGCTTCTCTGACGGCCCTGAACGACGAGGTGCCGGATCATGATCACGGCTCCACGGTGGACAACCTCGATCATGGCTTCCAGGTCAGCAAACACCTGGAATGTTGGCGCAAGGAGTACGTCCGCACCCGTCTAGTACATCCCAACCAGTTGATCGATGACCCAGATGATGTCGATGGACACATGAAGGTGGAGAGCATCGGGGAAACCCTGCGGGCGGGAGAGCCGCTGCCAGCAGTTGTCCTGATTCACCAGCCTGACGAGCGTGGGCATCCCTACCAGCTGATCGAAGGTAGACACCGCTACAACGCGATCCACCGCGAAGGTTGGCCGCTGATATTTGCCTGGGTCGCGCATGTCTCGTGCTGTGGAGGGCCGGGGCCGGACCTGTAGCTACGAGCAGCCCTCGGGCTGGGTCTTGACCAGGGCGCAGGGCTGAGGGCTGAATGCTTTAGACCCTTACCCAGTTGCCGCAGCCGCGGCTGGTGAACATCTCGTCTGAGGACCGGATCGTCACTCGGACCTTCTTGGCGGCAGTGATGAAGTTGTTGGCGATGATCCGCCCGTTGGAGCCGGCACGCTCCCAGTAGCAGTCGGTCACCTTGCCCTTCGTCAGGTGCGCGGTGGTCTCGTATGTACCCGGCTTGATCTCCGCCCCGACCTCGAAGCTGCCTTCGTCCATGCTGTGCTGGGCCTTCTTCCAGGTCGGCAGAAACTGCGGGCAGTCCTTGAGTCGGTTCGCGTCGACGTAGTCCTTGTTCTCGATATAGACGTCAAGTAGGGCATCGGAGGCGTACGAGGCGTCACAGGTGTCGCCAGTGATGAAGTCGTCGTCGCACCCGCCTTCCCAGTGGCTCAGCGAAAGATCGCAGGGAGCCCACGCTGGTGTGGGGCTCGGCGGTGCTGGCGGACTCGTGCTTGATGCCGGCGAGGGGGAGTACGACGGCGACGGCGAAGGGCTGGCCGACGTGGCAACGACCGACGGTGTCGGGTCTGCGGCAGCTTGCGGATTCTCTTTCGCGCCGCAACCGGCAAGCATCGTCAGCGCAATTGCCGAAGCAGTCAGGTGTCGCCTCATGAGGCGATCATCATCGTTCAGCGTGGATCGCACATCGGCCGATCGACCGCGCCAACCAGAATTAGGGGTGTAAAAGGCAATCCGAGTGGTGCGAAAATCAGTCAGCCGCCTCCGAGATATCTCGGAGGCGGCTCCGACCGTTGGTCAGCGGCTCAACGTCTGTGCCTTGACGTCTTGGACAAAGGCATCCCAGGCGATCCTGCTGTAGGCCAGCACAGGACCGGACGGATCCTTGCTGTCGCGCAGCCCGACAACGCCAGGGATGTTGTCGGCGACCTCGACACAGTCGCCGCCGTTGTTGCTGCGGGTGGACTTGCGCCAGACGGCATCGGTCAGGTCAGGCACGGGAGTACTCCTCTGCGATCCGGTGGATCAGGTTCTTGGACTGAGACGCGTTCAGCGCGCGGCCAGCCATGTCGGCCCAGATGTTGTTGTAGGCGGCGATCTCGTGTGGCTTGTCGAGATAGATCGCGCCCGTGGCTGCCTCAAGGTAAGTCACCGGCGGCTCCACCTCCTTGCCGCCGCTGTCTTTGGGAAAGTCCATGATCGAGAAGGCTCCGGTCATCGCCCCGGCGTGCAACCCCGCAGAAAATTCCAGCACCTGCACGGTCACGTTCGGTAGCTCCGCAGCCTTCAGGATCTGGTGAAGCTGCTCGACCATGATCGTGGCGCTGCCGACCGGACGGCGCAACACCGCCTCGTTCATCATCACGCTGAGTTGCGGTGCGGCGAACCGGGTGAGTAGCCCTTGCCGCTCTGTCCTGAGCTGGATGGCGCGTTGCTGTTCTTCGTGATCTTCGGCATCGATGGAGCCGCCGGGCATCTGGAAGACCTGTTCCGCGTAGGCGCGAGTCTGAAGCAGGCCGGGGACCAGTTCGGGTTGGTACTTGCGGATGCTTGACGCTGCCGCTTCGAGTCCGATGTAGAGCTGAAACCAGCGCGGCAGGCCGGAGCCGATGTAGTCGTGCCACCAGTTCTTGTTCTCTCGCGTGGCCGCCGCCATCGCGAGGACCAGGTCGGTGTCGTCGTCGGTCGCACGGTAGAGAGTGAGCATCTCCCTGACGTCCGCAGCGCGGAAGCGGACGTTTTCCGCGCCGTTCTCGATCCGGTAGAGGGTTGCTCGCGCCCGGTCCAGTTGCTCTGCTGCCTGCTCCATCGTCAACCCGGACGCCTTGCGGAGCGCCTCGAGCTTCCTGCCGAGCTGCCGCCGGAGCATGGTCGAACCCGTTACCGCCTGTGACACCCGAGCCTCCGCTGGTCAGTCATGGTTGACGCGCGTCCGTCTAAGTAAACGCCAATCTTGTATCAGAAACAATAGACACGTCACTGTGTGTCCTCCTTCCAATGTCAGAGCTAGATAGAGCTAGTTTCGTTAGACGTTGCATTAAGGCAGGCGTGGTGCTTGACTGCGTTCGCGGCCACTGTGGAGTTTCTGCTGCTCAGCCGCTATGTGTGCCCTGCTGCCGTACGGCGATCGGAGCTGCGGTGGCAGGTGCCGGGGTGGGTCCGCCGGTGCGCGGCGGGCCGGTGGGCCCGCCCTTCCACAGGTCAATGTCGACGAGAGGCAGGTCCCGTCATGCGCGTCTTCTTCCACCGAATCCGGCATCGCCGCCGGTCGGTCGCTCGGCCGGTCGGCCTCCGCTCGGCGGCCTGCCGTCCGCTGCTGCCCTGGCAGGTGCGCGAGCAGCGGTTCCGGCCCACGCAGTTCGGCCGGCGCGGGCTCGACCCGCAGGAGGTGCAGGAGTTCCTCGACCGGCTCGCCGGTGACCTGGCCGCCGTCTACGACGCGCTCGCGCAGAGCCGGCGGGAGACCAGTCGGATCAAGGTCGCGCTGTGTCACCTGCAGTCCGAGCGGGCTCACGTCCGCAACGAACGGGAGTGGGGCCGATGAGCGAGCGTTTCGTCATCCACCTGCCGGTGGTCGCCAACGACATCGTCTCCGCCCAGCGGCTCGCCCGGGTGGTGGCGCACTGGACGCACGTCCTGCCGCAGACCGAACCGGCCGGCACCACCGTCTCGGCGGAGGACGACCAGAACGTACGCCACTGGGTCTTCTGCGACCGGCTCCTCTCCGGCGGCCGGCGCTGCCTGCTCCGGCCCGACCATGACGGCGAGTGCTCCCGCCGGCATCCGTGGCGGTGAGCGTCGGCGTCGGGCCGGCACGCGTCGGATGCCCGGCAGAGGCTGTCCGGACCGTCCGGACATAGGATCGGCGGGTCGCCGGTGACGCTGGCGTGACGGGGAGCGGCGGGTGCGAGGAGCGGTGATGACCCTGCTACGGGACGTGATCGACATTCCGGCCTCGGTCGGCGACGGTGACTTCGTCGTCCGCGCCGCCGAGGGCGCGGACCTGCGCCGGTACGTCGTCACCGACCAGCTCCGGGAGAGCTTCGCCGCGGCGCTGCGCCAGATCGGCCACGCCGCCACCACCGGCCGCTCCCAGGCGGTGTTCCTGCACGGCTCGTTCGGCTCCGGCAAGTCGCACTTCATGGCGGTGCTGCGGGAGATCCTCCAGCACAACCCGGCGGCCCGAGAGGTGCGCAACCTGGCCGAGCCGGTCCTCGCCGCCGACCCCTGGCTGCGGGACCGGAAACTGCTCACCCTCACCTTCCACATGCTCGACGCGCGCTCGGTCGAGCAGGCGATCCTGGAGGGGTACCTCAACCAGATCACCGCGCTGCACCCGGAGGCGTCCGTTCCCGCCGTACACCGGTCGGACGCGATGCTCGACGACGCCGCGCGGCTGCGCGACCGGATGGGCGACGAGGCATTCTTCGCCGCGCTGCGCGACGGCGGCAGCTCCCCGGCGGCTGGCGACGGCGGCCTCGCCGCCCACCTGGCGCGGGCCGCCGGCTGGACGCCGGACACCTACGCCGCCGCCGCGGCCGCACCCCCGGGGACCGAGCGGCGCGACGTGCTGGTCAGCGCGCTGACCAGCACCTTCTTCACCGGCGCGGTCCGCAGCGGGGAGTACCTCGACCTCGACACCGGCCTCGCCGTGATCACCCGCCACGCCAAGGCCCTCGGGTACGACGCGCTGGTGCTCTTCCTCGACGAGCTGATCCTCTGGCTCTCCACGAAGATCAGCGACCCCACCTTCGTCAACAGCGAGGGCGCGAAGCTCAACAAGCTGGTCGAGTCGGCCGACGCGACCCGGCCGCTGCCGCTGATCTCGTTCGTCGCCCGGCAGCGCAACCTGGAGGAGTTCCTCGGCCCGCAGGTCGGCGGCACCGAGCGGGAGGCCCTGGCGCACGTCATGCGCAGCGTGCAGGGCCGGTTCGGGGAGATCGTCCTCGCCGACACCAACCTGCCCGAGATCACCGAGGGGCGGCTGCTCAAGCCGCTCACCGTCGAGGGGCGAGCGGTGATCGACAATGCGTTCGCCGCCGTGCGCGGCAACCGGGAGGTGTGGGACGCCCTCCTGCTCGGCGCGCAGTACGGCGACGCCGGCATCGGCTCCGATGCCGCCGCCTTCCGTAAGCTCTACCCGTTCTCGCCGGCGCTGGTGGCGACCCTCGTCGCGCTCTCCCAGGCGTTGCAGCGCGAACGTACTGCACTGAAGGTGATGACGGAGCTGCTCGTCGCCCGCCGGGACACCCTCCAGGTCAACGACCTGATCGGGGTGGCCGCGCTCTTCGACCCGCTGTTGCTGCACGGCGAGCTGCCCGACCGGCCGAAACTCAAGCAGCTCTTCCAGTCCGCCCGCGTCCTCTACACCCAGAAACTGCGGCCGATCCTGCTCAACCTCAACGGCATCGGCGAGGAGCAGGCCGCCGGGCACCAGCAGTTCCAGCTCGACGACAAGCTGATCAAAACGGTGCTGCTCGGCGCGTTGGTGCCGGAGGTGCCGGCGCTGCACAACCTCACCGCCGCCAAGCTGCACGCGCTGAACTTCGGCTCGATCACCTCGCCGATCCCCGGCTACGAGCGGCAGATCGTGCTCAACCGGCTCAACCGGGTCGCCGACGGCGCCGGCGAGCTGCACCTGACCAAGACCCCCGACCCGGTGGTCACGCTCAAACTGCACACCGTCGACTACGACAGGCTGCTCGACCTGGTCCCCGACGAGGAGGCCAACACCACGGGGGTGCGGCAGCACCTCATCCGGGACCTGGTCACCGCCGAGATGGGGATCGTCGGCGCGGAGGGGCAGCTCGGCGAGCTGCTGCACTTCCGGGACTGGCGGGGCCGGCGGCACACCGTCCAGGTGAAGTTCGGCAACATTCGCGACCAGGACACCATGCCCGTCTCGGCGCTGATCGCCACCGGCGAGGCGTGGCGGATCGTTATCGACTACCCGTTCGACCCGCTGGGTTACGAGCGCAGCGCCGACCGCTCCCGCATCGAGAGGCTGGAGCGCGGCTCGCGGACCGTCTTCTGGCTGCCCTTCTACCTCACCGACGAGATGATGGGCAAGGTCGCCCAGCTCGCCAAGATTAATTACCTGCTCGCCAACGGCAGCGGCGACCGCCTCAACTCGCTGGCCGCCGACTGGCCGCTGGCCGATCGCCAGCAGGGCCGGGTCTACCTCCAGCAGCGCCAGAGCCAGCTCCGCTCCACGCTGCTCGGCGCGCTCATGCAGGCGTACGGGACCGCTACCTCGCTCGGCGCGGACGTGCAGGACGACAGCGTCGGCGTCTTCCACACCCTCGCCAACGGGCTGCACGTCGGTGACCCGCGCGGCGGCACCCTCGCCGAGGCGTTCCGGAACCTCACCGGGGAACTGCTCGCCTGGTCCTACCCCGGACGCCCGGCCATGCCGGACGACGAGAAGCCGGTCACCCGCGGCGAGCTGACCAAGATCCTGGAGTACGCCCGGCAGGCCGCCGCCGACTCGGCCCGGGGGGTCAGCGTGCCCAACCCCGTCGACCAGCGCATCCTCCGCCGGGTCTGCAACAACCTGCGCCTCGGCGAGTACGCCGACGGCCGGTACGTGCTGAACACCACCACCTGTCGGTGGAGCCAGCATTTTCTCCAGGCCGCCGCGAACAAGGGCCACACGGCCGAGTTCCCGGTTTCCATGCTGCGCGGGCTCATCGACGAGCCCGCCGCGTTCGGGTTCGACCGGGAGCTGGAGAACCTGATCATCGCGGTCTTCGGGCTGGAGCAGCAGCTCGCCTGGTACCAGTTCGGCGGGAAGGCCGACGTGACCAACCTGGTCGCCATCCGGGACGAGGGGATGGAGCTGAGGCACCCGCCGATGCCCGACGAGCGGGCGTGGGCCGACGCGGTCCGGCGCGGCGGAGAACTCTTCGGCGCGGTGCTGCCCGTCTGGCGCACGCCGGCCAACCTCAGCAACCTCGCCGGCACCCTGCGCACGGCGGCGGTTGCGCGGAAGAAGGCGGCCGGCAACCTCGTCCAGGCGTTGGAGGCGCACGCCGAGGTGCTGGGCCTGGACCTGTCCGCCACCACCGGCCGGCTCGCCACCGCCCGCCGGGCGGCCCGTCTCGTGGAAGACCTGGCCGGCGAACGCGACGACGTGGTGCTGGTCCAACTCGCCGCCCGCGCCGACGTCGGCGACATCGACGACAAGGCCGTCGGCGAGGTGCTCGCCCAGGCCGGCAACATCGGCGAGGCACTGACCCGGACCCACCAGTGGTCCCTGCTGCAGGCGATCGTGCCCCGAGCCCGCCACGACGAGCGGGCGCGGGCGATCCTCGACCGGCTCCGAGACGTGGCCCGCCACGAACAGCACGGCCAGGACCTGGTCGACGCCCTCCAGGCGGCCGTCGACGCGTCGGCGGCGCTGCTCGCCGCCGATCCACCGGTGCCGCGGCCGACCGACCCCCCGGCCACGCCGCCCGTGGTCGGGACGCCCGGGGCAGGTCCCGCCGGGGTGCCGCCGACCCGCCAGCCCGTCGATCCCGACCCGGCCCGGGTGCCGGCCGGCGACGGCCCACCCGCCGTGCCGGGCGGCGACGGCACGACCGCGTTGCCGGGTACGGAGGGCGGTGGCACGGCCGGAGTGGGGACGCTGCCGGTCGCCCCGCAGCGCCGTGAGGTGGCTGACGCGGCGACCTGGGACACGGTCGCGGCCGAGATCGCGGCCGAGATCGCCGCCGGGCGGCAGGTCACAGTCACCTGGGAGGCGCGGTGACCCGCGCCGCCGCCCCCGGTCGCGGCAATTCCGAAAGGGCGGACTGGTGAGCGCGCCGATCGGCGTAGCGCAGCCGGACGCGGTCCGGCGCAGGGTCGAGGCCTGGCTCGCCAAGGACGACCAGGCGGACGCCATCGCGCTCGCCGCCCGACCCGAGTGGCCGGCCGAGCCGCTGCTCAAGATCGACGGAACGGCCGTCCGGGTGGTCCCGTGCCCCACCCCGCTGGCGGCCCGCGCCGCCCTGCACGACCGCGCCGACGGAGAACGCCTGGTGCTGCTGACCGAGCTGACGGACGCCGAGCTGGGCGACGGGCTCCTCGCCCACCTGAGCGGACAGCGGGTTCGCAAGATCGACCCATGGGACCTGGTCCGGCAGATGTTCGGCGGGGTGGCCGACCTCGACCCCACCCTCGTGAAGGTGGGGGGCTGGGTCGCCGACGCACTCAGCGACCACTACCCGCCGGACGGCTGGCCCGCCCCACCCGGGGCGATCGTCACCCGCGACCACGCCCTACGCAGCCTCACCGCCGAACTGCTCGACCTGCCGCGGGGTGAAATCGATGACAGTGGGCTGGTGCAGTGGAGCACCGACGCCCTCAGGCAGCGGCGGTTCACCCTCCTCCCGAAGGCCGTCGCCGACGGCGTCACGACGTACCTGTCGGCCGTCGCCGGCCACGTCGCGGTCCCGGTCATGGCGGCCGTTCGGGCCGGTCACGGCGTGGACGTGATTCCGCTCGGGCTGCTGGCCGGACTGCTCTGGCCGGAAGGCGGCGGGCAGGCCGCCCAGGTGGAGGCCGCCGTCGGCCGCACCCGGCTGGAGCCCCGGTTCGGCGGGCTCCGGCTCACCGCCCAGCAGGCCGGTGCGCTGCATCAGGCCGCCGAGGCGTGGATCTACCGGACGTTCGACTCGGGCGGGGACGGCCGGGACGAGGCGGTGCGGATGCTGCGGCGCGCGGAGGTCGTCGCCGCCGAGATCGGCATCACCGAACTGCTCGGCGTATCGGCCGTCCTGCCCAGCGGGTTCGTCCAGCGGCTGCGGGCCTTCGCCGGCGCCGTCCGGCTCGCCGTGCCCGCCGGCGGGTCGGCGCTCCCGGCGGCCGTGACCAGGGCGCAGTCAGCGCTCGCCACGGTGGAGGCGCACCGGGCGGCGGAGCCCCGCCGGGTGGAGATCGCCCGGATGGCGGTACGCCTGCTGCGCTGGCTCAGCACGACCGACGGCCCGCCCTCGGCCACGCTGCTCGACGCGCTGCACCGCCACGTCCGGCAGGACGGCTGGGTCGACCGGGCCCGGCTCGACATCTTCGCGGGCGACCCCGATCCGCAGGTCGCCGAGGCGTACCGGCTGCTGCACCGCGCAGTCGACGCCCGGCGGTCCCGGCACGACCGGCAGTTCGCCACGATGCTCGCCGAGGCGACCGCCGCCGAGGCCGAGCCGGGGGCGCTGCTGCGCGTGGAGGACCTGCTCGACCGGGTGGTCCAACCGATTCTCGACCAGGACCGTCGGGTGCTCCTACTCGTCCTGGACGGCATGGGCGTCGCCGCCGCCACCGAAGTGGCCGAATCGATCACCGGCAGCGGCGCCTGGGTGGAACTCACCCCGGAAGGCGGGCCGCGGACCGGGGTGCTGGCGGCCCTCCCGACCGTGACCGAGGCGAGCCGGTGCAGCCTGCTGAGCGGACGGCTCGCCGCCGGGGGACAGCAGGCCGAGCGGAAGAGCTTCAACGCCCGGTTCCCGGCGGGAAGGTTGCTACACAAGGCGGCCCTGCGGGCCGGAGCCGGCGCGGCGCTCGACCCGGACGTGCTGGCGGCACTCGAGAACCCCACCGTTCCGCTGGTCGCCGCCGTCGTCAACACGATCGACGACGCGCTCGACCGCAGCGACCCGGGCACCGCGGTCTGGGGCAAGGACACCACCATCACCGTCGTCGGCGACCTGCTCGCCTCGGCCGCCGACCGGGTTGTCGTCCTCGTCTCCGACCACGGCCACGTCGTCGACCGGGGACCCGACGCGGTCACCCTGCCGAGCGCCAGCAGCGAGAACCGGTGGCGCGCGGCGACCAGCTCGGCCGGCGAAGCCGAGGTCGCCGTCACGGGCAGCCGGGTGCTGCTCGGCGGCGGTTCGGCCGTGCTGCCCTGGCGGGAAGAGGTCCGGTACGGGCCGCGCAAGGCCGGCTACCACGGCGGGGCGGCCCCGGCGGAGGCCGTGATCCCGTTGCTCGTGCTGACCGCCGGCGACGAGCACGCCGTACCCGGGTGGGGGGGCGCCCCGGTGGCCAGCCCGGACTGGTGGCGGGAGCCGTTGACGGAGAGCCCCACGCCACCCCCCCGTTCGGGTGGGTCCGGGCGGCGGCATCTCCGTCGGGCGGTGGAGCAGCAGCCGGCGAGCCTGTTCGACGTCGCGGCCGTCGCCGCACCGGAACCCGTCGCGCCCACGCCCGGCTTGGTGACGGCCCTGCTCGCCAGCGAGCGTTACGCCCAGCGCCGGGACCCCCGGACGCCGCTGACCGATGAGCGGGTCGCGGCGCTGCTGGATACGTTGCTGGCCGGCGGCGACCGGGCGACCCTCGACACGCTCGCCGCCCGGGCCCGTGTGCCGGCGCATCGGATCAGCGGTACCGTCACCGCGTTGCGCCGGCTGCTCCAGGTCGAGGGCTATCCCGTGGTCACCCTCGACCCGGACGGCCGCACGGTCCACCTCAACCGGGCACTGCTCATCGAGCAGTTCGGGTTGGAGTCCCAGTGACGCCGGAGATCTCCGCCCGTCGTCGCCGGGATGTCATCGACGCCCTGCGTCGCGGAGTGGTGCCGAGCAACGGGCTCGACGCGCTCGCGGTCGGGCTGGATCGGTTCACCGCCGCCCTCGACGACGACCTCGACCGGGTCGGCAGCGGTGGCAGCGTCTTCAAGGCGGTCCGGGGTGAGTACGGCGCCGGCAAGACGTTCTTCACCCGATGGCTGGCCGAGCGCGCCAAACGGCGGAGGTTCGCCGCCGCCGAGGTGCAGGTCTCCGAGCTGGAGACGCCCCTGCACCGGATGGAGACCGTCTACCGCAGGCTGGTCGAGCATCTCAGCACCGAGCAGTTCGCGCCGAGCGCCTTCCGGCCCGTGCTCGACGGCTGGATCTTCGCGCTCGAGGAGGACGTCCTCGCGCAGGGGACGATCAGCGAGGACGACGCCGAGGCGCTCGACCGGGCGGTCGCCGACCTGCTTGAGCGGCGGCTGGGCGACATCTCCCGCAGCACCCCCGGCTTCGCGGCGGCGCTGCGCGGCTACCGAACCGCCAACGCCACCGGTGACCACCTGACCGCCGACGGGCTCGCCGCTTGGCTGGGCGGCCAGCCGCACGTCGCGGCCTCGGCCCGGCGGGCGGCCGGCGTCAAGGGCGACCTCGACCACTTCGGCGCACTGAGCTTCCTGCGCGGGTTGCTCACCGTCCTGCGCGACAGCGGTCACCAGGGGCTGCTGCTGGTGCTCGACGAGGTCGAGACCCTGCAACGGGTGCGCTCCGACGCGCGGGACAAGGCGCTCAACGCCCTCCGCCAACTCATCGACGAGGTTCACGCGGACCGCTTCCCCGGCCTCCTGCTGGTGATCACCGGAACGCCGGCGTTCTTCGACGGCCCGCAGGGCGCCCAGCGGCTCGCGCCGCTCGCCCAGCGGCTCGCCACCGACTTCGGGTCCGACCCGCGTTGGGACAACCCGCGCGCCGCCCAACTCCGTCTGCCCGGCTTCACCGCGGACGCCCTGATGGAGCTCGGCCAGCGGGTGCGTTCGATCTACGCGAGCCCGGTGGTGGACGCGCGGGTCGACGACGAGTACCTCGCCACGCTGGCGCGGGCCGTCACCGGAGCGCTCGGCGGCAAGGTCGGGGTTGCTCCCCGCGTCTACCTGAAGAAGCTCGTGGCGGACGTCTTCGACCGGGTCGACCAGTTCGCCGACTGGGACCCGCGCCGCCACTACGAACTGACCCTGCGGGCCGACGAGTTGACCGAGGTGGAACGCAACGCCGCCGCCTCGGCCGACGACATCGAACTGCCGATCTGAGGTGCCGCCGGACCTCGACCCGGTCGTGGTGCACCACCTCGTCAACACGCTCGGCTGGCGGGACCTGCGGCCGATGCAGCGGGCCGCGATCGCACCGGTGCGCGCAGGAGAGGACGCCCTGCTTCTCGCACCCACCGCTGGCGGCAAGACGGAGGCGGCGCTCTTCCCGCTGCTGACCCGCATGGCGCAACAGCGGTGGACCGGCACGTCCGTGCTGTACCTCGCCCCGCTGAAGGCGTTGCTCAACAACCTCCAACCCCGGATCGAGCAGTACGCCGGTTGGCTCGGACGGCGCGCGGCGGTGTGGCACGGCGACGTCAGCGCCTCCCGCCGGCGGGCCGTGCTCCACGAGCGACCCGACATCCTGCTCACCACCCCCGAGTCGTTGGAATCCATGCTGGTCAGCACGAAGGTCGACCATCACCTCTTCTTCGCGGGGCTGCACGCCGTCGTCGTCGACGAGGTGCACGCCTTCGCCGGGGACGACCGTGGCTGGCATCTGTTGGCTGTGCTGGAACGGCTGACCCGGGTGGCGGGCAGGCCCCTGCAACGGATCGGACTCTCCGCCACCGTCGGCAATCCCGACGAACTGCTCACCTGGCTGCAGGCGTCGGGCGTGAGTAGCCGGCCGGCCCGGGTGGTGGCTCCCGACGTGAGCGCGGTGGCCTGTCTCCCGCCACCGGGCGATATCGAGCTGGACTACGTCGGCTCGTTGGCCAACGCGGCGACGGTGATTGCCGGCCTGCACGCGGGGGAGAAGCGGCTGGTCTTCTGCGAGTCCCGGCAGACCGTCGAAGAACTTGGGCAACTGCTGCGCGCGAAGGGGGTGCGGACGTTCCTCTCCCACGCGTCGCTGTCCGGTGACGAACGGCGGCACGCGGAGCAGGCATTCAGCGAGGCCCGGGACTGCGTGATCGTGTCGACCAGCACGCTGGAACTGGGTATCGACGTCGGGGACCTGGACCGGGTGATCCAGATCGACACCCCGGCCACGGTGGCCTCATTCCTGCAACGACTCGGCCGGACTGGCCGGCGCCCGGGTGGCATCCGGAACTGCCTCTTCCTGACGCTGGGCGGGGAGGCGCTGGCCGAGGCGGCGGCACTGCTCGTGCTCTGGTCACGAGGCTGGGTGGAGCGGGTGACCCCGCCGCCCGAGCCCCGACACATCATTGCCCAGCAGATGCTCGCGCTCTGCCTCCAAGAGCACCGCGTCGGCGACCACGAGTGGGTCCGGGCATGGAACGGGCTGGCCCCGTTCGACGAGAGCGCTTGGCCGATCGTCCGTCACCTGGTCGAGCACGGCTATCTCGACCAGGACGAGGGGATGCTGTTCATCGGGCCGGCGGCGGAGCAGCACTTCGGACGGCGTCACTTCATGGAGATGACGGCGGTGTTCACCGGGCCACCGGAGTTCATCGTTCTGCTCGGGCGTGACGAGTTGGGCCGGATCGACCCGAGTCTCCTCACAGAGAAGGTCCTTGGCGAGCGCCGGCTCCTGCTGGCAGGCCGGAGTTGGCGGGTCACGTACATCGACTGGCGCCGGCGGCGGTGTTTCGTCGAGCCTGCTGACGGCGGTGGGCGGGCGCGTTGGCCCGGCAGCGGATGGGCGTACCTCGGCTTCGAAATGGTGCGGGCAGTACGTGAGGTGCTGCTCGGGGCAGACCCACCCGTGAAGCTGACCCGCCGTGCGGTCGAACGGCTGGCGCGGGAACGGTCCGAAATGATGCACCTCGTACACCCGGGCGGCACTCTCGTCGTGCGGGAAAGCAAGGGTGACCTGCGGTGGTGGACCTGGGCGGGATTTCGAGCAAACGCGACCCTGACTTCTACGTTGGGCGAGGTGGTCGATCCGGTCGGACGATTCGACGACTGCAGCATTCGGCTCCGGGAGGACCTGTCGCCGGCTGCTTGGAGGGCGCTCACGGCCGACGCCGCTGACCGGCTCTGTCTACCGGAAGTCAACGAGAAGGCACTCGCTGGCCTGAAGTTCAGCGCCGCCCTGCCGAAGCGCCTGGCTGCGACTACGCTCGCTGCCCGCCTGGCCGACCCCGGCGGAGCAGCGGCGGTGCTCACCGAGCCGACCCGATTCGTGAAGACCTGACCTGATCTCACTGCTTCAGTTCCCGGCTGGACGGCGTCACGCGGATACCCGGATGGTTCGGGCCGGCGTACTCCTGTGGATCATCCACAGGTGGTGGCTCAGCGGCTGACTGCTGGGCGGCTGTCGGCGGGGCTCCTGAAGACGTCAGGCGGTCGGGGGAGTGGGCAGGGCGTCGACCACCAGTACGCCGGTGCCGGGCGGGACCTCGGCGAGGAGTTGGCGCTGAGCGCTGCGGGTCAGCCGGATGCAGCCGTTGGTGACGTTCTCGCCGAGGGTGTCGTCGTTGTGCCAACTGTGCACGCCGATGTGCGCGCCGCGCAGCCCGGCCGGGACGGCGTCCGGGTCGTCGGGGACCGCGCCGAGGGCGTAGACGTCCACGCCGCCGTACACCGCCTCGGGCGGGGGCGTGCGGCCGAGGACGAAGGTGCGGCCGAGCGGGGTGGACTGGCCCGGCATGCCGAGGCTGACCGGCCACGACTTCATCGTCCGGCCGTCCCGGTACCAGGTGAGCCGGTGCTGCCGGCGCTCCACCACGATCTGGTCGCGCAGCGGCACGACGCTACGGTCGTCGCCGGGCGGCAGCCAGGCGAGCCGCCGGTTGGCCGAGGGCAACAGCACCGCCGTCCAGCCGGTCCGGCGTTCGGCGATCGGCACGGTCAGCCTGACGCCGTTGATGGTGGGGGCGAGGAAGGCCAGCGGCCGGCCGCCGGGGGCGTCGTAGGCGGCGACGTTCCGGCTCGGCCGTAACCCCTCGGTGAGCGGGGTGGCGTCCAGCGGGCGGGGGTCGGCCGGGAAGCCGGTGGGCGCCGGGTCGTAGTCGACGACCGGCAGGGTGGCGGGTGCGGGGGCCGCCGCCGGGACCGGCTCGTCGGTGGGGACGGCGGCGTCGCTGGGCGCGGCGTCCCCGGTGGGGGCGGCGGCGGGCGGGGGCGCGGGGCGGACCGGGTCGGGGGTCAGCGCCTGGCCGGCGAGCAGCGCGGCGGCCAACAACAGCGGTACGCCGAGCGCGGTGGCCAGCCAACCGAGCACCCACCGCGAGGTCAATCGGGCAAAAAGCACAAAAGCACTGTAACCACCTGTCCAAGGTTGGGCCCCCTCCTGTGCGAAATGCGCCCGGAGAGGGCCCTCCCTTCGGCTCGGCTCAGCTCAGCTCAGCTTGGCGCCGACGTGGATGGCTACCGCGTCGTGGGCCGGGACGCTCGCGGCGAACCAGCCGCCCGCGTCCACGGTGATCACCGGGCCGCTGCACGCCCCGCCCGAGAAGTCGCCGTGGATGACGTCGCAGTACCGGCCGGCGGGCAGCCCGGCGTAGTAGGAGCGCCCGTTGATCGCGCCGTCCTCGTCGTTGACCGTCAGGTAGCCCTTGCCGCTGCGGCTGAACGCGATGTGGTTGTTGCCGTTGTCGTACCAGTTGGCGACGCCCGCGCCCTGGGCGGCGTTGTTGAACGCGACCATGTTGGCCACCACCCGCCAGCGGTGCTCGCACTCCCAGCCGGAGTAGCAGGTGGTGTTCAAGGTCTTGTTGCCGCCGTCCGAGGGCGGGCCGGCCTCCCGGTTGCTGAAGGTGTAGCTGGACATCACCGTCGGCGAGCCGTACGGCCAGGCCAGCATGAAGGCGTTGGCCAGCGCGTAGATCCCGCCGTCGCGGTAGGTCAGCACGCCACCCTCGCGCTGGGTGTCGTGGTTGTCCACGAAGACCGCCGCCGCGCCGCCCGGCAGGTGGCCCCACCCCTCGCCGAAGTTCTTCAGGTACGCCAGCTTCTCGCTGCGGAACACCCGGGCGAGGTCCTTGCCGTAGCGGAACTCGTGCACGTCGCCGTTGCCGGTGTACTCCGGCGGCTGGATCGGCTCACCCGCGCCGTGGATGACCTCCTGCACGAGGTACGCCGAGCGGGAGAGCTTGCTCTTGATGGCGGCGATGTCGGCGGCCGGCATGTGCTTGCTCGCGTCCAGCCGGAACCCGTCCACGCCGAGGGAGAGCAGGTCGTTCAGGTATCCGGCGAGCTTCGACCGGACGTACTCCGACTCGGTTTTCAGGTCCGACAGGTTGACCAGCTCGCAGTTCTGCACCTCGTACCGGTCGTTGTAGTTGACGATGTCGTCGCCGCCGTTGCGCCCGCAGTGGTGGAAGTCCTGCGTCTGGTAGATCCCCGGGTAGTCGTAGTGGCCGTACGACGAGCCGGCCCAGCCGGTTCCGCCGGCGTCCTGCCCGGACATGTGGTTGACGACGGCGTCCACGATCACCTTCACCCCGGCGGCGTGGCAGGTGTTCACCATGGACTGGAACTGCGCCCGGGTGCCCTTGCGCGACTCGATGCGGTAGCTGACCGGCTGGTACGCCACCCACCACTGGTTGCCCCGGACGTGTTCCTGGGGCGGGGAGACCTGGACGTAGCCGTACCCCTTCGGGCCGAGGACGTTCGTGCACTCGCTGGCCACCGAGGGCCAGTTCCACTCGAACAGGTTGGCGATGACCTTCTTGCTGCCGGACGGGGCCGCGGCGGCCGGGGGCGCCGCCACAACGGCCGGGACGAGCAGGCTGGCGATCACGCCGAGGGCGAGGACCGCCGAGCGGCGGCTACGTCGATGCATCGGAACTCCTGACGGGGGTCGGGGGGAACCGTGGTGATGCTGCGGCGGGGAGGGCTCGACTGACGCAATATTGCAAGCCGAGCTGAAATTTGCGGAGAGATTACAAGCGTGTTGCAAGGGCTGTCAATACATGGACATGCGTCACTGCGTAGGGCGTTGGCTCCGACGCTCCGTACTCGATCGGGGAGCGGAATTGGCCTGCCGCTGGTCATCGCTGGACTGGTCGGAAGCCGGGGCGTCACAGCGCCAGCCTCTCCCGCCGCCCGCTCCCGAAGGAAGGCGCGGCCTCGCAAGCCGCCGCTGGCCGTAGCACCGCCGGACCGACCCGGGCGGACGAGCGACGTGCCCACACAGTCGCCGCCCTGGCCGACCGGCCCGTGCGCTCCTGCGCCTCGCGATCTTGCAGTTGCGGCCCCGACAAATGCCCCATCACGCCCTTTTGGTGGGCCGAAGTGCAAGATCGGCGGGGGTGAGGGTGAGGGTGAGGGCGAGGGCGGGGGGTCAGGGTGGGGGTGGGGTGGCGCCGGGACTCGACGGCCCTCCCGTCGGGGTGGCCCGGCGCGCGCTGGTGCCGGCGACAGAAGGCGGGGGCCGAGTGGCCCCCGCCTTCTGTCGCAGTGGTCAGCGGAGGGGCGTCAGGCGGTCGGTGCCCACCCGGTCGCGGAGCACCTCTGGCACCAGCACCGAGCCGTCGGGCTGCTGGAACTGCTCCAGGATCGCCGGGAACAGCCGGCTGGTGGCCAGCGCCGAACCGTTGAGTGTGTGCACGAACCGGGTCTGCTTGCCGCCCGGCTCCCGGTACCGGATCGCCGCCCGACGGGCCTGGTAGTCGCCGGCCCAGGAGACCGACGACACCTCCTTGTACTTTCCGGTGCTCGGCATCCACACCTCGATGTCGAGGGTCTTCTTCATCCCCGCGCTGGCGTCGCCGGCCGACAGCAGGCTGCGCTGGTAGTGCAGGCCCAACCCCTCCACCAGGCTCTCCGCGTGGGCGAGCATCTCCTCCAGCGCCGCGTTCGCCTGCTCCGGCAGGGTGAACTGGAAGATCTCCACCTTGTTGAACTGGTGGCCACGCACGGTGCCCCGCTCGTCCGAGTGCGACCCGGCCGACTCGCGCCGGTAGCAGGGGGTGTACGCGAAGGTCTTCAGCGGCAGCTTCGTCGTGTCCAGGATCTCGTCCTGATACGTGCCCAGCAGCGCCGTCTCCGCCGTGGGCAGCAGGAACTGCCCGCGCGGGGCGGACTCCCGGTCCAGGTGGTAGACGTCGTCGTAGAACTTGGGGAACTGCCCGGCCGCGAACCCGACGCTGTCCAGCAGCAGGTGCGGCGGGAGGAGGAACTCGTACCCCGCCGCGACGTGCCGGTCGATGAACCAGTTGATCAGCGCCCACTCCAGCCGCGCGCCCTGACCCGTGTAGATCCAGAAGCCGGAGCCGCCGAGCTTGACGCCCCGCTCGTAGTCGACCAGGCCCAGCGACCGGGACAGCTCGACGTGGTCGCGGACCTTCTCGATGGCCGGCGGCTGGCCGAAGGTCTTGACGACCCGGTTGGCTTCCTTGCCACCGGCGACCACGTCGTCGGCGGGCAGGTTGGGCAGCTCGCTCATCTGGTCGCGCAGCCGGGACTGCACCTCGTCGAGCTGGGACTCCAGCTCGGCGAGCTGCTTGCGCTCCGCCTCCGGCGCGACGCTCTCCGGCGTGGTGCCGGCCCGCTTCGCCGCCGCGTACGCCCGGGCGTCCGCCTTGCGGCGCTGCCGCTCGGCGTCGATCTCCGTGATGAGGGCGCGACGTTCCTGGTCGAGCCGCTGGATCTCGTCCAGCGCCCGGTTGACCTCGGCGGGATCCAGTCGCTTCGCCAACGCGGTCGCCACCGCCTCGCGATCCTTCCGGATCAACTCCATGTCGAGCATGCTGCTCCGTACGCCTCCGTCCGGGGGTCAGGTGGAACCCACAGATGTTACCGTCGCCGCCCCGTACCACCGGCCCGGCCCTGTGACCGCCCGCCGGGGCCGCGCGGGTCGACGACCCCGGCCTGCGGTCACAGGCGGATCGGCATCAGGATCGAGAACGCGTCGGCGTCGTCGGGTCGGCGCACGGCCAGCGGGGCGATCGGGCCGTCCAGCTCCAGCACGAGCTGGCCCCGGTCGCCCGCGTCGAGGGCGTCGAGCAGGTACCGCCCGTTGACCCCGACCCGCACCGCGCCCGGGTCGGCGGGCGCCTCGCCGTCGAGGACCCGCAGCCCGCCCGCGTCGTCCAGGCCCAGCACCGTCACGGGTACGTCGACGCCCTCGTGCCGGACCAGGGCCGGCGTCGCGCCCGCGAGCGCCGCGCGCAGCGCCGGCACGTCCACCTCGATCCGGTACGCGGGCGCGACGTGCCCGCGCAGCAGCCGCCCGTAGTCCGGGGAGTCGTACGGCAGGACCGTGTCGGAGACCTCGTCGTCGGAGACGGAGACGGAGACGGAGACGCTCGACCCGTCCAGCCGAAGCAGCGCCTCGGGGGCGTCGGTGTCGAGCAGCGCGCGGATCCGGTCCACGAGGGCCACCGGGGCGAGCGCCCGCGCTCCGGGCCCGTCGACCCGGCCCGGAACCCGGGACACCGCCAGCCGGTACCGGTCGGTGGCGACGAGGCGTACGCCGTCGTTGTCCGCCTCGAACAGGACCGCCGACAGCATCGGTAGCTCGGGGTCGGCGCCGACGGCGAAGCGGACGGCGTCGATCGCGGCGGCGAGGTCGACGCGGGACAGGACAAGAGCGGTGGTCATCGGGTTCTCCTCGGGATCGATCAGGGCGCGGACGCGGGAGAGCTCGCGGCGGGCGTCGGCGAGACCGTCCTCCAGCCGCCGCAGGTGCCCGTCGAGCAGCCGGCGCACCACGGCCGGCTCGGCGCGGTGCCGCACCGCGGCGGCGATCTCCGCCAGCGGCATCCCGACCCGGCGCAGCCCCGCCACCAGGCGGGCCGGGGCAACCTGGTCGTCGGCGTACCAGCGGTAGCCGGTCACCGGGTCGACCAGGGCCGGCACCAGCACCCCGGAGCGGTCGTAGAACCGCAGGGCGCTGATCGTCAGCCCGCTGGCCCGGGCCAGCTCGCCGATGCTGCGCAGTTCGCTCTCCACACCGAGGATCCTGTTGCCTCAACCTGGTCGAGGGTCAAGCCAGGGGCAGGACCGGAACGCCGAGCAGCCGCGCCATGCCCTGACAGGCGCGTGGCACCGCGCCCGCGTCCTGGCGCAGCCGCAGCGCCTGGTGCAGGGCCAGCGCCAGCCCGGTCAGCTCGAAGACCAGCTGCTCCGGGTCGGTGCCGGCGGGCAGGTCCCCGTCGGCGACGGCCCGCAGGGCCTGCCCCCGCAGCTCGCGGTGCCAGCGGTCGGCGTACCCGAGGACGAGGTCGCGGACCGGGCCCGGCCGGTCGTCGAACTCGCTGGCGGCGGCGATGAAGAAGCACCCGCCGGGGAAGACGGGACGGGCGAGGTGGCGTACCCAACTGCCGCAGACGGCGGCGAGTCTCGGCAGCCCGGCCGGCCGGTCCGCGACCGGTTCCCAGATCTCCCGCCAGAACACGTCGGCGGCGGCCTCGACCACCTGGAGTTGCAGGGTCTCCTTGTTGCCGAACGGGCCGAGCAGCCCGGACTTGCTCATGCCGAGGTCGGCGGCGAGCCGGCCGATGGTCAGCCCGGCGAGGCCCTCGACCGAGGCGACCGCGGCGCCGTGCGCCAGGATGGCGGCGCGCGTTCGGGCGGCGTCGGCAAGGGACGAGCGGGGACTCATCGGGAGAGTGTAGCGACGCGCGCAGGCAATAACGTCCGAACGTTCGGTCGCTATAGTGCGAGGGACCCCTCACTCCAGGAGAGTGCCTTGCCCCGAGCCCCCGCCACCGTCCGGGCCGTGCTGCGACCGCTGATGCGGCTGGCCTGGCACCCCCGCATCGACGGGGCATCGCACGTGCCCGCCACCGGTCCGGTCATCCTGGCCAGCAACCACCTGTCCTTCCAGGACAGTGTGCTCATCCCCCTGTCCGCGCCCCGCCCGGTGTCGTTCCTGGCCAAGGCGGAGTACTTCGATGGCCACGGCGCCGGCGGGCTGCTGCGCCGCCAGTTCTTCGCGGGCCTCGGGGCCATCCCCGTGCGGCGGGGCGTCAACCGCGAGTTCCAGTCCTCGCTCGATGCCGCCCTCGCGCTGCTGGAGGCGGGCGGCGCCTTCGGCATCTACCCGGAGGGCACCCGCTCGCGGGACGGCCGGCTGCACCGGGGGCGCACCGGGGTGGCCTGGCTGGCGATGGCCTCCGGTGCCCCCGTGGTGCCGGTGGCGGTGGTCGGCACGGCCCGGCTGGGGTCGGCGGCGGCCCTGCTGCCCGGCGCCGCCCGGCCGGCGGTCCGGTTCGGCCCGGTGCTGGAGTTCCCCGCGCACCGGGGGAACGCCGGCTCCGCCCCGGCCCGTCGCCGGGTGACCGACCAGATCATGGACGCCATCGGTGCCCTCTCCGGCCAGCAGCGGGCCCACACGTACAACCCGCCGCCCGGCGACGAGCCGGGCTGACGTTCAGCGGGGTGCGTCCAGGACCCGGAACGTCATCCCCGCCCGCGTCAACCGGTCCAGCAGGGCGTCGCCCATCGCGGTCACCGGGGTCACCTGGCCGGAGGTGACTGGCAGGCCCTCGTCCAGGGCCAGGCAGAGCGCGGACTCGCCGAGCATCTTCGCGGTCTCGTCGTACCCGGGGTCGCCGCCGGAGACCTCGGTGAGCACCCGCCGGCCGCCGCCCGAGCCGAGGAACCGCACCCGGAACCAGGACTTGGCCCGCTGCTGCGGGCTCGGCCCCTGCCCGGAGGCGAGCCGGCCGAGCAGCCAGCGCCGGGTCGGCGGGAGCTTGACCAGCCCGACGAGGCCGCCCAGCCCGGCCGCGCCGAGCACGATCGTCGGCAGCCGCTTCACGGCGGCGAAGTGCCGGTAGCGGAAGTCCGGGCCGTACTCCGGGCGGGCCGCCGCCGACCGGCGGACCACCTGCGGGTCGATGGTCGGCAGCGGCACGGCCCAGGTGCCCAGTTCCTTCGACCGGCCCACCTTCCCGGGCACCGCCCGGACCCGGCGGCCCTCCGGCCGGGGCTCGACGGCCCGGCGCTCCCGCGCCGCCCGGCTCGCCTCGGCGGTACGTGAGAACGCGGTCAGCGCCGAGTGGTACGTCCCGGCGGAGAACCGCCCGCCGGCCCGGACGAACCCGTCCACGGTGATCGGGGCGTCCGCCGGGAGTTGCTTGACGGTGAACCAGACGCCCAGGTCGTGCGGGACGGAGTCGAAGCCGCAGGCGTGCACCAGCCGGGCCCCGGTGCGCACCGCCTCGGCGTGGTGGCGCACGTACATCGTGTCGACGAACTCCGGCTCGCCGGTGATGTCGAGGTAGTCGGTGCCGGCCGCGGCGCACGCGGCGACCAGCGGCTCGCCGTGGTGCACGTACGGCCCGACCGTGCTGGCCACCACCCGGGCGCTGCCGGCGACCCGGCGCAGCGACTCCGGATCGGTGACGTCGGCGGTGAGCAGCGGCAGCCCGGCCAGCGCCGGGTCGATGCCGGCCAGCCGGTCCCGGACGGCCGCCAGCTTCGCCGGGTTGCGCCCGGCGAGCGCCCAGCGCAGCCCGTCCGGCGCGTGCCGGGCGAGGTACTCGGCGGTGAGCCCCCCGGTGAACCCGGTGGCCCCGAACAGAACGACGTCGTACGCCCGGTCCTCACGCATCCTGCGAGTGTCCCACCCGGGCCGACACCCCGCCCGGCCCCCGAGAACGGCCCCCGAGAACGGCCGGCCCCCGAGAACGGCTCAGGGAACGGAACGGCTCAGGGCGTGAAGACCGCGCGCAGGCAGCCGTCGGCGCGCTCGCGGAACAGGTCGTAGCCGTGTGCGCCCTGCTCCAGGGGAAGGCGGTGGGTGGCCAGGTGACCGGTGTTGATCTCGCCACGGGCCATCCGGTCCAGCAGCATCGGGATCCACCGCTGCCCGTGCTGCCGGGAGCTGCGCATGGTCAGCCCCTTGTGCATCACCGCGCCGAGCGGAAACGTGTCGACGAACCCCGTGAACGTGCCGAGCACGACGACCGTGCCGCCCTTGCGGCAGGCGTGCACCGCCTCGCGGACCGCGATCGGCCGGTCCGGGACCGCGCCGGCCCGCCCGGCGGCGGCGAACAGGTCGGCCAGCGACCGGGGTCCCGTGCCGTCCCAGGCCATCCCGACCGCCTCCACGCAGACGTCCGGGCCCCGCCCGCCGCTGCGCTCGCGCAGTTCGGCCGCGACGTCGGTGGCTCGGTAGTCGAGGGTCTCCGCGCCGACGTGTTGCTCGGCCGACCGCAGCCGGTCGGGGTACCGGTCGATCACCACCACCCGGGCCGCGCCGCGCAACAGGGCGGCCTGCGCGGTCATCTGGCCCACCGCCCCGGCCCCCCAGACCGCCACCACGTCGCCGGGGCGCACCTCGCCCAGCTCGGCGCCGAGCCAGCCGGTCGGCACCGCGTCGGACGCGAAGACCGCCCGGTCGTCGTCCACCGGGTCGGGCACGGCGAACGCCCCGACGTCGGCGTACGGCACCCGGACGTACTCGGCGTGGCTGCCGGCGAAGCCCCCGGCCGAGCGGGGCTGGCCGTAGCAGCCAGCGGTGGGCTGCCCCCACGCCTGCTCGGCCACGGCCGCCCCGGTGCTGCCGTTGTCGCAGCAGGCGTAAAGGCCCTGCCGGCAGTACCAGCAGCTCCCGCAGGCCACGACGGCGCAGACCACCACCCGGTCGCCGACCCGGTGCCGGCGCACCCCGGGGCCCACCTCGACCACGTCGCCGAGGAACTCGTGCCCGAGCACGTCGCCGACGGCGAGGCTCGGCCCCCGGCCGCCGAGCAGCGGCAGGTCCGCCCCGCAGGTGGCGCTGCGCCGTACCCGGACGATCGCGTCGGCGGAGTTGCGCAGCTCCGGGTCGGGCACCTCGCGCATCCCGAGGCCGTCCGCGCCGAGCCAGCAGAGCGCCCTCATCCGCGCGCCGACCCGTCGCGCGGGCCGTCGAACGGGGGGCGGCCCGGCCCGGCAGGTGGCGCCGGCCCGTCCAGCGGGGAGCGGTCCGGGCGGAGCAGCTCACCGGTCTCGGCGAGCTGCTTGACCTGCCGCAGGGTCTCCCGGATCAGCAGCCCGGGGTCGTCCCCGACCAGGTGGGCGGCCGGCCCGGTGAGCGGGCCGCCGCCGGCCGGGCGGGCGGCCAGTTCGGTACCCCGCCCGCCGGGCGCCGGGCGCAGCGTCACCTCCACCCCGTCGCCGAGGCGGCGCAGCGGTTCGGGTCGTCGCCCGCCCGGCAGCACCCGCTCCGGCGGCCGGTCGACGGTCACCACCTGCCAGCGGTCCGCCCGGCCGCCGGGGCCCGTCGGGCGGGACCGGTCCGCCCGCCCGGGTCCGCGCAGCGCCCGCGCCGCCGTCACCGCGCCGGCCGTCATGGCCCCGGCGGTACGGGCCACCGCCCGCGCCCCCCGCGTCCCGCGTCCCATCCGTCCCACCCACCCCTCGTCGTCGACGGTCCTCGTCGTCCTGCGGCATCCGGTCGCCCGCCTTCGAGCTGCTGCGAAACCGGGCCGGCGGACAAGCGGCCGGCCCCCGCGTGCCCCCACGGTGGCCGTAGGCCGGGTGAAGCGGGTTCCCCCCGAAGGGGTGAACCGGCCGGGGCCGGGTAACCGCCCGCCGCACGACCTGGGGAAGTGGACGCGTCCGTGGGGGTGGGGCCGGATGCCGCAGCAGGACTGGGACGCCACGGTCGTGGCCGCCACGAGCGCCGGGCCGGGGACCCACGACGGGGACGCGGTCCCGGGTCCCGCTGCCGGGAGCGCCGGGGCGGGCGGACCGCCGCCGCTGTTGGCGTCCCGGCTGGCCCCCGCCCCGCTGGCCGAGCCGGTGCTGGTCCGGCCCCGGCTGCTGCGCCGGCTGGACGAGGGCACGGCCGGCCCGGTCACCCTGGTCTCCGGCCCGGCCGGCTGGGGAAAGACCACCCTGCTCGCCTCCTGGGCCCGCACGGTCGAGCCGGCCCCGGCGTGGGTGACGGTCGAGGCCGGCGACACGGGCGCGCGGCTCTGGTCTTACCTGGCGGCGGCGCTGCGCGGCGCCACCGACGGGCGGCCCGACCCGGCTCAGCCGCCCCCGCCCGCCCCGCCCCCGGCCGACGCGCCGCCCCGCCCGGACCAGCTCGAACTGCTGGCCGCCGCGCTCGCCGCCCGGGAGAGCCCGGTGCTGCTCGTCCTGGACGACCTGCACCGGATCGCCGACCCGGCGGCGCTGACCGGGCTGGAGTTCCTGCTCCGCCACGCGGGACAGCGGCTGCGCCTGCTGGTCGGGGCGCGCACCGACCTGCCGCCGGGCCTGCACCGACTGCGCCTGGCCGGGGAACTGACCACCGTCGGCCCCGACGAGCTGGCCTTCACCGACGACGAGGTGGCGGACCTGCTCACCGCGCACGGCGTGTACCTGCCGGCGGCGGTGGTGCCCCGGCTGCGGGAGCGCACCGCCGGCTGGGCGGCCGGGTTGCGGCTCGCCGCGCTGGCCGTGCGGGACCGGCCGGACCCGGTGCGCTGGCTGGAGCAGTTCGGCGGGGACCAGCCGGACGTCGCCGGCTACCTGCGCGAGGAGGTGCTCGACCCGCTCGACGGGGCGGCCCGGGACTGCCTGCGCCGGGGCGCGGTGGCCGACGCGTTCCGCGCCGACCTGGTCGACGCGCTGACCGGCCGCCCCGGCGCCGAGCCGGTGCTCGCCGCGCTGGCCGTGACCGGGGGGTTCGTGCGCCGCGACGACAACCGGCCGCCCTGGTACCGCTGCCACCCGCTGCTGACCGACCTGCTCCGGGCCGAGCTGGCCGGGCTGCCCGCCGAGGAGCGGCGCGAGCTGCACCTGCGGGCGGCCGGCTGGTACGCCGGGCACGGGCGTCCCGCCGAGGCGCTGCGGCACGACCTCGCCGCCGGCCACTGGGACCGGGCCGCCGAGCTGCTGGTCACCCGCTGGCCGGAGCTGGTCCCGTACGACCGCGAGGGCGCGGGCGGGCCGCCGCCGGCCGCGCCGCCGGAGGAGGCGGTCCGGCGGGACCCGGAGCTGGGGCTAGCCGCCGCCGCCGAACGGGCCCACGCCGGCGATCCGGCCGCCGCCGCCGCGCAACTGCACCGGGCCGCCGCTCACGCCCGGCCGCTGCCCGTGCCGCGCCGGGACCGGTTCCGGCGGCTGGCCACCGCGCTGGAGGTCACCCTGGCCCGGCTGGCCGGCGACCACGACGAGGTACGCCGGGCGGCGCACCGGCTGCTCGCCACGCGTACCCCCGGTGGGTCGGCGGACGACCCGCGCACCGGCGCGGCCGACGACGCCGACGTGCGGGCGACGGCCGGCGCGGCGCTCGGCCTGGCCGCGCTCGCCGAGGGCGACCTGCGCGGCGCGGCGGCCGAGTTCGGGCCGGCGCTGGCGGCGGCCCGGGAGGGCGGCCGGCCCCGCACCGAGCTGCTCTGCGCGAGCCGGTCGGCGCTGCTGCACGCGGCCCTCGGCGAGCTGCGGGCGGCCGAGCGGACGGCCCGGGAGGCGTTGGCCCTGCCGGCCTGCCAGGGCTGGTCCTGCCGGGTCGACTGCGCCCACGGCCACCTGGCGCTGGCCCTGGTGGCGCTGCACCGGGACCTGCCCGACGAGGCGGCGGCGCACCTGGCGCTGGCCGCCCCGGCCACCGGCGGCGACGCCCCGGGCGCCCCTGGCGGCCCCCGCGCTCCCGGCACCCCCGGTGGCCTCGGCACCCCCGGCGGCCTCGGCACCCCCGGCGGCCTCGGTGACGCCGGGGAGCCGCCGGTCGCGGCGCTCGCCGCGCTGTGCCGGGCGGAGCTGCTGAACGACCGGGGTGACCCGGCCGCCGGCCTGCGCCTGCTCGCGGCGGCGCGGGACCGCCTCGGCGGGGCGGGGGAAAGAGCAGCCGGGGCGCGGGAGCTCGCCGGCTGGCTGCTGGCCGCCGAGGCGGGGCTGCGGGCCGCCCACGGCGACCTGGGAACCGCCCGGGAGCTGTTCGCCGACGGGCTGCGCCACCCGGACGGGCCCCCGCCGGCGGTGGCGGTGGCGCTGGCCCGGGTCGAGCTGCGCGCCGGGGACGCGCGGGCCGCCGGGTACGCCCTGCCGGACTGGGACGGCCCCGACGCCGCCGCCTGGCCGCTGCCCGTACGCCTCGACGCGGCGCTGCTCGACGCGGTGCTGGCCGGGCGGGCGGGCGACGAGCGGCGGGCCGGGCGGCTGCTGGAGCGGGCGCTGGAGCTGGCCGAAGCGGACGGGTACCGGCGGGTCTTCACCCGGGCCGAGCCGGGGGCGCGGGACCTGCTCGCCGCGCACCTGGACTCCGGCACGGCGCACTGGCCGACGGTCAGCGACCTGGTCCGCGCCCAGGAGCCGACCGATCGGCCGGACCCGGCGTCGGGGCGGGCGCTGGAGGAGCCGCTCACCGAGCGGGAGCTGACCATCCTGCGGTACCTGCAGAGCATCCTGTCCAACGTGGAGATCGCCGGCGAGCTGTCGCTGTCGGTCAACACGGTCAAGACGCACGTGCGCAACATCTACCGCAAGCTGGATGCCACCCGCCGCCGGGAGGCCGTCCGCCGGGCCCGGGAGCTGCACCTGATCTGAGCCTCGCGGGGCCCGGCGTCGTGGGCCCTGGCGAGGCGTGGGTTCGGGGCTTCGGGTTGCTACCGACGCCGAGCCAGCCATACCGTCCGGGTCGCCCGGACGACGAGGTCGTCGCGGTCGAGGACGCCGGCCGCGAGCGTGTCGAGGGCCGCCAGGTCGTCGGCACTGAGCCGGCCGTCGAGACCGTGCCGCAGGCGCTGCAGGCAGAGCTGCGCGTAGCGGCCGGTGGCCGGTGGCAGGGGTGCTCGCAGGGCGATGTCGAAGTGCCGCTGCGCCTCGACGGTGAAGCCGGCCTCCGTGAGGTGGGCCGTCCAGTCCTGGCCCATGTGCATTCCCGCCTCGGCGCGGATCTCGGCTATGGCGGCGTTGCCGCGTTCCTCCAGCGCGGCGCCGGCGTCGTCGGGCAGGAACCGGGGGAGCGAGTCCAGCTCGGTGGCCACGAGGATGCCGCCGGGGCGCAGCGCCGCGAGGGCCTGGGCGAGGGTACGAACGGGGTCGGCCATGTGGTGCAGGGAGGCCGACGCCCACACCAGGTCTGCGGGCCCGAGGTCCGGCCACGGCTGGTCCAGGTCGGCCTGCACGGTGCGGATCCGGTCCGCGACGCCGGCCGCCCGGGCCTTGTGCCGCAGGTGCTCGAGCATCTCGTCGGAGAGGTCCACCGCGATGACCTCGGCGTCCGGCAGGTGTCGGGCCAACGCGAGGGCGCCGGTGCCCGTGCCGGCACCCACGTCGATGATGCGTGGCCGGTCGGGGACCAGTGAGCCGGCCCAGGCGATCACCTCGCGGTGGAACTCGTGCAGTACGTCGGCGTCGAGGTCGAGCATTTCGCCCAGCTGGGAATGTGCCATGCCGACGACGGTACGCGCTTCTTGCGGCGACAGCATAGTATCTTGCGTATGACGCAAGACGGTGAGTTGGACGCCCTCGTTCGGCAGCGGATCCGGGGGCTGCGGGTGGCGCGCGGCTGGTCGCTCGACGACCTGGCAGCTCGCTGTTTTCTGAGCCCGTCGACGCTGAGCCGGATCGAGACCGGCCACCGGCGGATCGCCCTGGACCAGTTGACGCCGATCGCCCGGGCGCTGGGCACCACGCTCGACCACCTGGTGGAGTCGGGCGCCGACGACGACGTGGTGATCCGCCCCCACCGCGACGAGGCAGGCGGCGTCACCACCTGGCTGCTGTCCCGCGAGGGCGCACCGCACGGCGTGACGGTCGCCAAGATGCGGATCACCCGGTCGGTCCCCGACGAGGGGCGGGTGCATCCGGGCCGGGACTGGTTCACCGTGCTCTCCGGCACGGTGGTGCTACGCCTCGGCGAGCGGACCATCCTGGTCGAGGCCGGTCAGGCGGCGGAGTTCTCCACGATGGTGCCGCACGCGTTCGGCGCGCACGGCGGTGCGGCCGAGATCCTGTGCATCCTCGACCACGACGGGCAACGCACCCACCTGGCGCCGACAAGGCCCTGACCGGGCCCGGGGCCACCCACCACGGGGGCCGGCAAGCGGCGCCGCCTGAAGCCACGGCAGGTCCCCGGTCAGGCGGTGGCGGCCTGGTCCACGGCGGCGAGCAGCTCGGGCAGGGCGTGCCCGCCCTCGTACCGGACGTCGTTGAGGAACAGCGTCGGGGTGCCGTTCACCCCGCTGCGGATGCCCCCGACGAAGTCCCGGCGGACCCGGTCGGCGTGGGCGTGCCGCTCCACCTCGCCGCCCACCTCGTCGGCGGGCAGGCCGAGCTGCGCCACGCCGAGCGCCAGGTGCACCGGGTCGAGCTGGTCCTGGTGCTCGTACAGCCAGTCGTGCATCTCCCAGAACCGGTCCCGTCGCCCGGCCGCCTCGGCGACCTCGGCGGCGCTCTCGGCGTACGGATGGATGTTGGCGATCGGGAAGTGCCGGTAGACCAGCCGGACCACGTCGGCCCGCTGGCGCAGCAGCTCGGCGAGGTTCGAGTGCACCGCGCCGCAGTGTCCGCACTGGAAGTCGCCGTACTCGACGAGGGTCACCGGGGCGTCCGCCGGCCCCCGGGCGTGGTCGGTCCCGGTCACCGGCACCCGAAGCCGGGCGGTGACCTGCAACGGTGTGGTCATCGGGTCACCACCGTGAGGCGGTTGCGCACCTCGTGGACGCCGGGCGCCGACCAGACCGTCCGCTCCACCGCCTCGCGCTCCGGCACCGAGTGCACCGTGCCCTCCAGCAGCACGGCGTCGCCGTGCACCCGCACGGTGACCTGCTCGCCGTCGACCGCCGCGGCGCGGGTCAGCGCGTCGACGATCCGTGCGGTGAGGTCGCCGGAGTCCGGCCGGACCGCCGGCCGCACGGTGACCCCGTTGCTCAACCCGCGTACGCCGGTCAGCCGGCCGACGACGCGTTCGGTGGCCCGGCGCTGGTACTCCCACTCCACCTCGCCGTGCAGGGTGACCCACCCGTCGGCGACGGTGACCTCCATCCGCTCGACCGGCACGAACGCGTCCCACTCCAGCGCCCGCCCGACGGCCGTGGCCAGCTCGGTGTCGGTGCGCTCCGCCGAGCCGGGCAGCCGGACGGTGAGGTCGTTGGCGACCGCCCGGACCCGGGCGACCCGGTGGGCGGCGCGTTCCGCCACCCACTTCTTCGCGTAGCTGTCCACCCAGCCGGTCAGAGTGACCACGCCCCCGGTGACGGTCACGCCGATCTCGTGCGGCTGGACCCGCGGCTCCCAGGTCAACTCGTCCAGCACGTCGGACTGGATGTCCTGGTCGGTGCGGGTGGTCGTCGCGGTGGCCATCGCTGCATCCTCCCGAATGTCGACGAACGATCGGCGGCGCGCGTGGGCCCGCCGGGGCCGATCCTGCCGCCGGAGCGGGTGAACCGGACCCACCCCGGTCGGGTGAGGGGTGCCGCGCACGGCCGGTCCCGGGGCGGCGGGAGGCGGCCGGGCGTCGACAAGGACCCGCCGGGTCCGGCACCATCTGTGGGCGGCGTGACTGTCGGCGGCGGGGAGTGAGCGATGGGTGAGGTTCGCATGGCGGCTCCGGTCGCCGCCCCCGGGCGGTGGGGCCCCGGGCGGGGCCGGGCGGCGGCCGTCCGGCTGGGCCTGCTGGCCCGGCACGAGTGGACCCTCGCGGTGCTCGGCTCGCTGCTGCTCGCCGCCGTGCTGACCTGGCCGACGCTGCGCGACCTGGCCGGCACCATCCCGCAGGACACCGGCGACCCGACGCTCCAGGCGTGGCAGGTCGCGTGGGGCGGACACGCCCTGCTCACCGACCCGGTGCACGTCTGGCACTCGAACACGTTCTGGCCGGAGCCGTACACCTACGCATACTCCGACACACTGCTCGGCTACGCCCCGTTCGGGATGATCGGGCACGGGCCGGTCGCCGCCGTGGTCCGCTACAACCTGCTGTACATGCTGGTGCACGCGCTGGCCTTCGTCGGGGCGTACGCGCTGTCCCGGCAGCTCGGCGCGGGCTGGGCGGGCGCCGCGGTGGCCGGGGCGTCCTTCGCGTACGCGCCGTGGAAGCTGGCCCAGGCCGGGCACCTGCACGTGCTCAGCATCGGCGGGATCGCGCTGGCGCTGGCCATGCTCGCTCGGGGGCACGGCTGGTCGCTGCGGCACGGGTACCGGCCGGACCGGGCCCGGCCGGGCTGGGCGGGGGCCGGCTGGCTGGTCGCCGCCTGGCAGGTCAGCCTCGGCTTCGGCATCGGCCTGCCCTTCGCGTACGCGCTGGGGCTGCTCTGCCTCGGCGCGGCCGGCGGGTACGGCTGGTCGTGGTGGCGGCGGGCCCGGCCGGCGTTCCCGCGCCGGCTGCTGGTGGCGGACCTGGCCGGCGGCGCCTTCTTCGCCGGGGTGACCCTGCTGATGGCCGCGCCCTACTTCGAGGTGGTGGCCCGGCACCCGTCCGGCCGGCGCACGGTCGAACAGATCGCGATGTTCTCCCCACCGTTGCGCGGCTTCCTCACCGCGCCGCCGGAGTCCTGGCTGTGGGGGGAGCGGCACATCGCCGCCCGGGCCACCCTGAGCTTCGCCGGGGAGATGACCCTGCTGCCCGGGATGGTGCTGATCGGGCTCGCCTTCGCCGGGCTGTTCGTCTCGGCGTGGCGGTTGCGGCACCGGCTGGCGCTGGCCGCCGGGGTGCTGGTCAGCGCGGCGCTGGCCGCCGGCACCACGCTGTTCGGCGACGGCGACCCCGGCTACGTCACCCTGGTGGAGCACGTGCCCGGCTGGGACGGGGTGCGCACCCCGGGTCGGCTGGTGCTCTGGACGACGCTGCTGCTGGGTGTCCTGGCCGCCGGGGCGCTGACCGTCCGTGAGCCGGACCCGGAGCCGGGGTCGCCCGGCAGCCGGTGGCGGCGCTGGGGGCAGGCGGTGCTGGTGCTCCCGATGCTGCTGGTGCTCGCCGAGGGGGTCAACCGCACCCCACACGTGCCCGCCCCGGTGCAGCCGGCGGCGCTGCACGGGCTGCGCGGGCCGGCGCTGGTGCTACCCAGCGACGGCATCCGGGAGTTCCACGTGATGCTCTGGTCCACCGACGGCTTCCCGAAGGTGGTCAACGGGCTGGCCTCGTTCACCCCGGCCGGCCAGCAGCAGATCCGGGCGGCGAGCGGGGGTTTCCCCGACGCGGCGTCGGTGGCGTACCTGCGAGGGCTCGGGGTGCGCACGGTGGTGCTGCTGCCGGCGTACGCGGCCGGCACGCCGTGGGCCGACGCGGCGGGCCGGCCGGTGGACGGGCTGGGCATCCGGCGGGAGACCGTCGGCGACGGGCTCGTCTACCACCTCGACTGAGCGCCGCCGCCGCGGTGGGCGTCCCCGGGCTGAGCCGCCACCGCGGTGGGCGGCCCGGGCTGAGCCGCCACCGCGCTCCGCGACCCCGCCCGGGCAGGGCGGCGCGGCGGGAGAGCATCCGCCGCGCCGCCGGGCCGGTCGGGTCAGCCTTCGAGGCCGACGGGGGAGTCGGGCCGGTCGACGTCGACGAACTCGATGTCGTCGGCGTCCCGGTCGCCCCGGCCGCCGGCGGCCCGCGCGGCCGACCCCGCGGCCCAGCCGACCGCCGCGCCGACCAGCGCGGCGCCGATCAGCAGCGTCCAGGGCAGGGCCGGGCGGCGGCCGGCGAGCGCGTCGAAGGCCAGCAACGCCCGGCGGCGGGCCACCTCGGCCGCGGAGCCGACCAGGTCACCGGCGTCGTCGGCGAGGCCCGAACCGTTGCGGCGGGCCGAACGGGCGGTGTCCCGGACGTTGTCCCCGGCGGAGCTGACGGCGGAGACCAGGTGCTGCCACGCCTGGTCCGCGATTCGCTCGGGCTTGCTGCGGCGTTCCAGCAGATCGGTTCCGAACATCGTTCTTACCTCCTCGGGGTGCCGAAGCTTGCGGCCACTTCGGCTTCTCGGCTAGGGCAGGGCTCGGGCGCCCCGCCCACCGGCATGGTCCGGCGGGCCCGTCCGCCCACTCGGGCAGTGCCCCGCCGGATCCGGCCGCAAACCCGGCCCGTCCGGCGGCGGCCCGCCGGGCGGCGGTCAGCGGACGGACACCACGGCAGCGCCACGGGCGAAGTCGTCGCCGTCGTCGTCATCGTCGTCGTCACCCGCGCCGCCGAAGCCGCAGGCCAGCATGAGAGCGAGCAGTGCGCCGACGCCGGCGAGGCCGGCCAGTCTCCGGATCATGAGTGGTCCTTCCGTGGTACGGGTGACGGACGCCACCGAGCGTAGGCGGGGCGGGCAACGGCGGCGGTGACCTCTCGCACCGGGTTCGCTGTGGGCGGGGCGGGGCGCGCCCGGCGCACAATGTGCGCGCGAAGGTCGGGGGTCACCGTTACCCTGGGTCGGCGACGTCGGCCCCGGGTCGATCGTCCGCTGAGCAGGACGTGAAAAGTCCGGATAAGGGCCAGCCCGCTGTGCCCTGATCCATGAATTGCTCATCCCGAGGGGTGGCGACCGAGGCCGTCGGAGGAATACTCTCGGTCGCGGCCCGCGTACTGATGAGGCGCCCGTGAACGGGCGAGTGGAGGTGCTCGCGTGAGCCTGTCGATCGTGAAATCGGTACTGTCGGGTGGTGTCATCGAGATCGTCCCGCGCGGCGAAATCGACGTCGACACCGCGTACGAGGTGCGCGAAGCCATCGCAGAGGTGCTCGCCAAGGGGCGTCCCGCCCGCATCGAGCTCAACATGCGCCTCGTCACCTTCATCGACTCCGTCGGTATCAGCGCGATGGTGGCTGGTTTCCAGACCGCCGAGGTCAGCAGCGTGAAGCTGGTCGTCACCGAGCCGAGCCGGTTCGTGCACCGACAGCTCTGGGTGACCGGGCTGCTCGGTCTGTTCGGCGCTCCGGAGCCCTACTACGCGGGTGCCGGCGCCGCCACCCCCGAGGTGCTGCCGGGCGCCTGACGGCCGTCCGCCTCGGGTGCCACCCGGGGCGGTTCACCGGGTCGGTCACTATGGGTCGGTTCACCGTGGCCGGGTCGGTGGTCCTTCCCTCCGGGGGTCGGGTGGGGGACGATCGGGACGTGCTTCGGCGAGACACCTTCCAGTATTCGGTTCAGGCCCGCTGCCCGCGGGCCGAGGCGGTGGCGCTGCTCGGCGACCTGGCCCGGCAGGGCGAGCTGCATCCGCTGATCACGCGGGTGCGCCGGCTGCCGCCCCGGCCGGGCGCCCGGGCCAGTTATGCCATCACCGACCGGCTCGCCGCCGGGCCGCTGCGCTTCCCGGTGACGTACCAGGCGGACGTGCTGGTCGTCACCGACGACGAGATCGTCACGGTGGCCCGGCAGCGGCCGGCCACCACCGTGCGCAACCGCACCCGGCTGCGTGACGAGCCGGGCGGGGTGGTCCGGATCGACGTGGAGATCACCCTTGCCGCCCCGGCACCGCTGTTCCGGTACGCCTTCCGGCAGGCCCGGTCGGCGCATCTCGGGCTGGCCCGGAGGTTGGGAGAGGTGCTGGACCGCGCCGGGGACGGCCCGGCCCAGCCGGCCTGAGCGGCGCGGCCGGGCCCACGGCTTGTGCGGGTGGCCCCCGGACGGCGAGGGCCACCCACCGTCCGGTCAGTACACCGACAGGTGCACGTGGTTGGTGTGGTCGCTGGACGGGTCCCCGTTGCCCCCGCTGTACGACTTCCAGCCGCTGCTGGGCAGCCAGATCTGCCTGAACCAGATCACGTACAGCACGGCGAGGTTGTCGGCGTTGCGGATGTAGTACGCCGCCAGGTTGTTGCCGTAGGTGCGGTCCCCGCCGGAGGCCACCCCGCCGAAGCCGCCCTTCTGGGCGGCGAAGTCGCACGCCCGTCCCTTGGGATGCTCGCCGGAGCCGCTGGGCCGGTGGCAGGAGACGTACCGGGTGAAGCCGGCCGACTTGGCCTGCTGGAGCGCGTGCAGCGTCCGTGGGGTGATGCAGCCGTTGGCCGGGGTCGGGTCGTTCACGCTGCACGACTCCGACGGCCAGGACCCGTCGGAGTTGCGCTTCGCCGGGGTGGCGTTCGCGCTGGAGGTGCCCCGGTTGGCCCCGTCGCCGCTGGCGCTGGTGCTGGCCTTCTCATTGGCCACGGTCAGGGCCTGCTCGGCCTGATCCTTGCGCTTGGCCATCACGGTGACCTGCTTGCGCTGCTCGCGGATCTCCCCGTCGAGGGCCAGCCGGGTCTTGGCGGCCTGGTCCCGGGTCTCCAGCAGGTCGCGCAGCGCCCGGTCCTCGTTGGTGGCGACCGCGTCCAGCGCGGCGACCCGGTCCAGGAAGCCTGCGGGGTTGGTGCTGTTGAGCAGCGCGGACACCGGGCTGAGCCGGCCCGACTTGTACGCCACACCGGCGATCTCGTCGACCTTGGCGCCGCGTACGGTCAGCTCCGCCTCGACCGTCTTGAGCTGGCTGCCGAGCTGCTGCTGCCGCTTGACCGAGCTGGCCAGGGCTCTCTTGGCGTCCAGGTAGCCCTTGCTGGCCGCTTCGAGTTGGGCGCGCAGGGCGGGGGTGCCGCCCTCCTCGTCCTGGCCGGGCGTGGGGGCGCGCAGGCCGGTGGGTGGGGCCGCGCCGGCCGGGGCCACCGGCCCGAACCCGAGGCCGACGGCGAGCGTCAGCACCAGCATCGCCGCCATCCGGGCGGCGGTCCTTCGTACAGGTGCCACTACTGGCATACGTATGTCCTTCCGTCAGTCGCCGACCGGGTTAGCTGACGGGTTCGGGACGGAAGATCCCTACCGCTCAGGCGGATGCACCCCACGAACATGGTTCCCCGGCTCGCCAGGAGGCGATTAGGCGGCGGCCACCGCAGGCGCCGGAGGGCGCCGCCCGGCGGAGGCCGGATGAGAGCTTACCGGTGCGGATGAGACCCCCGCTGTCTCCGTGGCGGACGGTGCGTGGGCCAATACCTCCAAAACCGGCATGAGGGCACAATACACCACCTAATTGATGGGTGTGGGTATCACCAGCCGGTCGGCCCGCAGGGGTCCGCCGACGCCCCGGGCTCCACCTGCAACGTGGCGTGCTCGATGTGGAAGTCCTCGTGCAGGGCGGTGCGGGCCGCGGTCAGCACCGCGCCCACCTCGGCGTCCGGCGCCATGGTCAGGTGGGCCGAGGCGACCTCCATGCCGGAGGTCAGCGTCCAGACGTGCAGGTCGTGCACCTCGACCACGCCGGGCACCGCCGCCAGTCGGTCGTGCACCGCGGTCACCTGGAGGTGTTCCGGCGCGGCCTGCACCAGGATGCGAACCGCGGCCCGCCCGAGCCGCCAGGTGCGGGGCAGGATGAACACGCCGATCGCGACGGCCACCAGTGGGTCCGCCCACCACCAGTCGGTGACGGCGATCAGCGCCGCGGCGCCGATCACCCCGACCGACCCGAGCAGGTCGCCCAGCACCTCCAGGTATGCCCCACGCATGTTGATGCTCTCCTTCGCCCCGCTGCGCAGCAGGGCGAACGCGGCAATGTTGGCGAGCAGGCCCAGGGTCGCCACCACGAGCATCGGGCCGACGGTCACCTCGGGTGGGTCGCCGAATCGGCGGACCGCCTCGACGAGGACGTAGACCGCGACGCCGCTGAGCAGGACGGCGTTGCCGAGCGCGGCGAGCACCTCCAGCCGGTAGAGCCCGAAGGTGCGCTGAGGGTCGGCGGTGGCCCGCCGGGTGGCGGTGATCGCGGCCAGCGCCATGCCGATGCCGAGCACGTCGGTGAACATGTGCCCGGCGTCGGAGAGCAGCGCCAGCGAGCCGGTGCCGAACGCGGCCACCGCCTCGACGATCATCAGGGCGGTGAGCAGCCCGAAGGCCGCCCAGAGCCGCCCTGAGTGGCGGTCTGCGGCGTTCGCCACCGCGCTGTGGTGGTCATGACCTGCGCCCACGCCAACACCCTCCGTCCCCGATCCGAACCCGATTTAATGTATGCTCACATCGCTATGTATGCAAGTAAAAGTCGGGCGTCCGACCGAGGACGGGGGCGCCGGCCGGTCAGCCGGTCGGATCGATCGTGGTCAGCCGCTGGGTGGCCCGGGACAGCGCCACGTACAGCGTCCGCACGCCGGAGCCCGGATCGGCCCGGATCTCGGCCGGGGCGACCAGCGCGACCCCGTCGTACTCCATGCCCTTGGCCTGAAGACTGGTCACCACCTGCAGGCGCGGCGCGGCCAGGCCGGCGAGCCAGCCGGCGACCTCGTCCCGGCGCGGCACCGGCGTGATCACTCCGACCGTCCCCTCCACGTCGCCGAGCAGCGCGGCGACCGCCGCGACGGTGGCCCGTTCCAGCTCGGCCGGCGGAACGGTCAGCGCGACCGGCTCCACGCCGGTGGACCGCACCGCGCTGGGCAGCCTGAGGTCCGGGTAGAGCCGGCGGATCTCCGCCGCCGCCACCGCGAAGATCTCCGCCGAGTTGCGGTAGTTGGTGGTCAGCTCGAACTGGTGCCGGCGCCGCCGGCCCAGCGCCTGGTCCCGGGCCCGGGTCAGCTCCTCCTCCGTGCCCGTCCACGCGGTCTGCGCCGGGTCGCCCACCACCGTCCAGGACGCCAGCCGGCCGCGCCGGCCGACCATCCGCCACTGCATCGGGGAGACGTCCTGCGCCTCGTCGACCACCACGTGCGCGTAGTCGCGGTAGTCCTCCGGGCGCTGCCGGGCCGCCTCCCGGGCCGCCCGCTGCCGGTCGGCCTGCGTGCTCAGCTCCCGCACGCCCCCGGCGAGCTGGAACGGGTCACGCTTGGCCCGCTTCGGCTGCATCGGCTTGCCCAGCAGCGCGTCCAACTCGTCCAGCAGGGCGATGTCGGCGATCGTGAGCCCCTCGGCGTCCAGCGTCCGGTATGCCTCGGCGAGCAGGCCGATCTCCGCCCGGGACAGGATCCCCCCGGCGTACCGGCGCAGCCGGTCCGGGCGGGCCAGCCAGCCCAGCACGTGCCGGGGGTGCAGCCGGGGCCACCACGCCTTGAGGAACTCGCGGAACTCGGACCGCTCGGCGATCTCGTCCTCGAACGCGCGCTGCTCCGGCAGCCGCCCGACGTTCATCCGCCGGGCCTGGGCCCACAGCGCGGCGAACACGCCGTCGAAGCCGGCCCGGCGCGCCTCGTTGCGGCGGGCCCCCCGGGACAGCGCCCGGTCCCGGATGCCGTCCAGCTCCCGGCGGTCCAGCCGGAGCAGGGCACCCCGGTAGAGCAGGCGCAGCTCGCCCGGCCCGCCCGGCACCGCGTCCCGCGCAGCCTGCTCAAGCACCCGCCGCATCCGCAGCGATCCCTTCACCGCGGCCACCTCGGGCGGGTCGGTGCGGGTCGCGTCCATCCCCGGGAACAGCGAGCCGAGCGAGTGCAGCGTCGCGGTCTCCTCGCCCAGCGACGGCAGCACCGAGGCGATGTACTCCACGAACACCGCCGACGGGCCGACCACCAGGATGCCGCCGCCGGCGTACCGGCTGCGATCGGAGTACAGCAGGTACGCCGCCCGGTGCAGGGCGACCGCCGTCTTGCCCGTCCCCGGGCCGCCGGAGACGATCGTCACCCCGGAGCCGGGGGAGCGGATCGCCTCGTCCTGCTCCCGCTGGATGGTGGCGATGATGTCCCGCATGCCCCGGCCGGTGGCCCGGGACAGGGTGGCCAGCAGCGCCCCGTCGCCCACCACCGCCATGTCCGGCGGGGCAGCCGCCGGGTCCAGCAGGTCGTCCTCGATCCGGGTCACCCGCTCGGCCGAGGACCCGATGGTGCGCCGCCGCACCACGCCCAGCGGCTGCGCCGGGGTGGCCTGGTAGAACGCGGCGGCGGCCGGGGCCCGCCAGTCCACCACCAGGGTCTCCGCGTCCTCGCCGCGCACCCCGAGCCGTCCGACGTGCAGCACCTGCCGGTCGCGCAGGTCCAGCCGGCCGAAGACCAGCCCCTCGTGTTCGGCGTCGAGCCGGTGCCGGCGCTGGGCAGCGTGGAAGACCATCGCGTCCCGCTCGACCAGCGCGCCGAAGTTGCCCACCAGGGCCAGCTGGTAGCCGTCCTTTTCGGCCTGAGCGGCCGAGCGGCGCAGTTCGCTGAGGCGGGCGTACACCCGGTCGAGATGCCGCTGCTCGACGGCGATCTCCTGCTCCAGGGTGGTCCGGTCGGTCACGCGCAGCTCCTCGCAGACGGCGGCGGACGGCCGCGCCGGGGCGCGGGCCGCGCCTCGGGCTAACCGGAGAGGGTACGGCCACCGGCCGACCGGGACGCGGGGCCATGCCGCCGCCGCGATCCAGCCCACGTCCCGGACCGCCGCTCACCCCTGTGGCGCGGCTCCGGTCAGGCCGGGGAAGCCGTGTGCGGCGCGCCCGCCAGGACCCGGTGCAGCACGCCGGCCACGGCGGCGTTCACCTGGCCCGGCCGCTCCATCATCAGCATGTGCCCGGCGCCCGGGCAGACGGTCAGCTCGGTCGCCGGCAGCGCCGCCGCGATCGACTCGGCGCACGGTGGCGGGGTGAGCCGGTCCCGGTCGCCGACCAGCGCCGCCGCCGGGAGGTGGGCCAGCGCGGCGAGGGTGTCCAGCCGGTGCTGCGTCCCGATCGAGGCCCGGAAGCCGCCGATCGAGCGCAGCGAGGCGCGGGCCACCGCCGAGGTGACCAGCCGGATGTCGGTGGGCTCGCAGCGGTCGCCGAATAGCATCCAGCGGATGCTGGGCCGCAGGGCCCGCAGCAGCGCCCGGGGCGGGCGCCACGCGCCGCAGCGGGCCAGCACCCCGGCTCCGGCGGTCTCGGCCAGCCGGATCAGCCGGGCGATGCGCGGGGAGAGGCCGTAGGCGGTGTGGGTGTGCCCCTCGGCCGTGGTCGAGACGAAGACCAGCCCGGCCGTGCGGGCTGCGAAGTGCCGGGGGTGGCGGTGGGCGTACTCCATGATCGTCATGCCGCCCATCGAGTGCCCGACCAGCACCACCGGCCCGGTCGGGGCCACCGCGTCGAGCACGGCGACCAGGTCGTCGCCGAGCTGGGCGAGGGTGGCGGTGCGCAGCGCCATGCAGCTCGACCGGCCGTGTCCCCGGGCGTCGTAGGTCACCACCCGGACCCGGCCGCCGAACCGCTCGCGGACCTCGGCGAGTTGCCGGTGCCAGCTCCGCCCGTCCAGCGTCCAACCGTGCAGCAGGAGCGCGGTGACCTCGGCGTCCGCCGGCCCGGACACCTCGACGTGCAGCCGCACGTCGTCGGCGAGCCGTACCTCGGTCTGCTTCGGCATCGCCGCCTCCCCTCGGGCCGCCGCGAGAATTTCACCATCGGGTGACCCGGCGGTAACACCGGCTACCCGTCATGACACCACGCCAACCCTCCCAGGGGAAGGAGGTCAGCCGGCCGGCTGCGGTGGGTGGGAGGTGACGCCTGCCGTGGACGGGAGGTGACTGCCTGCCGTGAGCGGCGGCGGAGACGACGAACCGCCCGCCGGGTAGACCCGACGGGCGGTTCCTGGTGTCGCGGTGGGCGGGCTCAGCCGCCGAAGACGCCGGCCTCGGCGAGGCGCTTCTCGGTGGCGTCCCAGCCGTGGTCCGGGTGGGTGGCCGCGAGGTTGTTCAGCTCGGCCCGGATCTTGGCGGCGTGGCCGGCGGCGGCCAGCACCCGGATCTCCTCGACGAAGGCCTCGGAGTCGGTGCGCAGGTGCGCGGTCTTGCCGTTGGTCAGGTTGCGCACGTAGGCGTGCTTGCCGCCGTTGAGCGGGATGACGTACTTGAACTCGCCCAGCACGCTGAGGGCGCCACCCTGGCCTGCCTGGCCGGCCCGGACTGACGCGCGCGCGGTCTTAGAGGTGTTGCTCGCCACGGAGGTACTCCTTGAGACGTACGGGAGGACGGTAACGTCCGGGGGCTGTGACGGGGTGACGCTCGGAATGAGCCTCGGTCCGCCGAAGTTGTGCGCGGCAACAAGCCGCCGAGAGAACTTTACACGACCGCGATGCCTGGCTGGTCACCGTGCCTGTCCGAAGGGCACAACCACGGACGCCGGCCCGGCATTCCGCCGGGTCGGACCGCTCGCCGGCCGACCCGGGACGGCCGCTCCGGGCACCCGGGCCGGGGTGGATCCGAGCGCCCGTTCCGGCGAATTCTCCGATTCACTGGCGCACCATCCGCCACACCAGTCATCATGTGTTGCAACAGCCACTCGGGTGGTCGAGGTCGTAGGGGAAGACGCACCTCGCTCTCCGGGAGGTCACCGTGCCAACGCGTGGCGTCGTATACGTCCACTCGACCCCGCTCGCCGTGTGCTCGCACGTCGAGTGGGCGATCGCGCGCGTCCTTGCCGCGCCGGTCAACCTGCAGTGGACGGCTCAGCCCGTCGACCCCGGCGCCCGTCGCGCCGAGTGCGGGTGGACCGGTCGCCCGGGGACGGGCGCCGAGCTGGCTGCTGCCCTCCGGCAGTGGCCCATGATCCGTTTCGAGGTGACCGAGGAACCGAGCGCGGGCGTCGACGGCGAGCGCTTCATGTACGTCCCGGGCCGGGGACTGTTCCGGGCCGCCGTCGGCGCGGCCGGCGACATCCAGCTGGGCGAGGACCGGCTGCGCGCCATCATGGCCGCAGCCCGTGCCCCGGAGGCCCTGGCGCACGCCCTCGACAAGGCGCTCGGCACCGCGTGGGACGCCGAGCTTGAGCCCTACCGGTACGCCGGCGACGGCGCGCCGGTGACCCTGCTCACCCGGGTCGGCTGACCCGCCCCCGCCGCGCGTCCGGTGGGGTGGCGCTGGCCCCACGCGCGCCCGACCAGGGTGGTGTTCGACCAGGTCAAGTTGCCCTGATAACGGGGGAACTGGTGGGATGGTCCGCGTGTCGATTACCCCGCGACGTGCCGGCGTCGCGCTCGCCGCCCTGACCGCTGTGCTCGTTACCGGATGCTCGGGGGAGCCGGACCGGCCCCGTCCCACGCCGTCGGCCAGCACGGCCGGGGCGGAACCGACCGCGTCCGGTGGCCCGCCCGCCGCCGCCGACCCGGCCGCCCGGGCCGCCGCCCTGGTCGGCACCCTCGCCGACGAGGACCTGGTCGGCCAGGTGCTGATGCCGTACGCGTACGGCAGCTCGGCGACGAAGGTCTCGGACGGCTCCGCCGCCGGCAACCGGTCCCTCGCGGGGGTGGCCACCCCCGCGGAGATGGTCGCGAAGTACCGGCTGGGCGGGCTGATCCTGGTCGGCTTCAGCGCCGACGACCCGACCGCCGGCAACCAGGCCACCACCAACGTCGACAACCCGAAGCAGGTTCACGAGCTGACCACCGGCCTGCGCGAGGCAGCCGGAAAGCTCCCCACCGCCGCCGCGCCCTTCCTGGTCGGCACCGACCAGGAGCACGGCATCGTCACCCGGATCACCGACGGCGTCACCCTGCTGCCCAGCCCGATGGCCGCCGGGGCGGCCGGCGACCCGGCGCTGACCGAGGCGGCGTGGCGGGCCGCCGGCGCCGAGCTGGCCGCGATGGGGATCAACATGGACTTCGCCCCGGTCGCCGACGTGCTGGTCACCCGCAGCACGGTGATCGGCTCACGGTCCTTCGGCGCCGACCCGAAGCGGGCCTCGGCGCAGGTCGCCGGTGCGGTCAGGGGGTTGCAGAGCGCCGGGGTGGCGGCCAGCGTCAAGCACTTCCCCGGGCACGGCCTGAGCGCCACCGACTCGCACAAGGACGTCCCGGTGATCCCGCAGAGCCGCAAGGTGCTCGACGGCACCGCGTTCCCGCCGTTCACCGCCGGGATCGACGCCGGTGCACTCGCGGTGATGTCCGCCCACCTCGACGTCACCGCCATCGACCCGGGCACCCCGGCCACCTTCTCGCGCAAGGTCCTCACCGACGTGCTGCGCGGCCAGCTCGGGTTCAAGGGCGTCGTGGTCACCGACGGGATGAACATGCCCCCGGCCAAGCGCTGGGCGCCGGGGGAGGCGGCGGTGCGGGCGCTCAAGGCCGGCAACGACCTGATCCTGATGCCCCCGAACGTCACCCAGGCGTACGACGGTCTGCTCGCCGCGCTGCGCGACGGCTCGCTGCCCCGGGACCGGCTGGTCGAGGCGGTCACCCGGGTGCTGACCATGAAGTTCACCCTGGCCGACACGCCCGCCCCGGCGATGTCCACGCTGAACAGCCCCGCGCACCGGCAGGCCGCGGACGCGCTGGCGGCCGGCGCGGTGACCGTGCTGCGCGGCTCCTGCGCGACCGGGGTGCGCGGCCCGGTCACCGTCACCTCCTCAGGGGGGCGGGAGAAGACCCGGGCCCTGCTGACCGAGGCGCTCACCGCCACCGGGGTGAAGGTGGTCCCGAGCGGCGGCACGAGGGTGCACCTCGTCGGGTACGGCGACGGCTCGGCCGACCTCAGCGCCGACGCCGCGGTGACCGTGGCGATGGACACCCCGTACCTGCTGGCGAAGGCGAAGTCGCCGACGCTGCTGGCCACGTACTCCTCCGGCCGGGCGTCGATGACCGCGCTGGCGAACGTGCTCGCCGGCAAGGCCCGCCCGGCCGGGCGTTCCCCGGTGCCGGTCTCCGGTCTGCCCGCCACGGCCTGCGGCAACTGACCCGACGTTCGCGGCGTCCAGGGTGCCGCGACCCCGGTGCTGCGCGGCGGCGGTGCCCAAGCGCGGGGCGCAAGGCGCAAGGCGCGGGGCCTGCCGGCGACGCGGATGCGTCGCCGACAGGCCCCGGTTGGTGCGTCAGTTCAGGGGGAGCTTGCTGGCCAGGGCCGAGCCGTTCGACTCGAACGCGGCCAGCAGGGCGCTGGGCCGGCCCGAGGCGACCGGGACCACGACGGTCACCGCGCGGCCGGCGGTCAGCTCGACCTTCTTGTCACCGATGGCGGTGGTGCCGTTCCAGGCGTACAGGTACGCCGTGCCGGCCCGGTCGGCCCGCAGGGTGACCAGCACCCCGCCGGCCACCCGGCGCTGGTCGGTCAGCCGCAGCGCCTTCTCGGGCAGCTTGGCCACGGAGGCCGGGGCCACCCCGTCCACCGCCGACTGGGCGATGGTCTGCGGGCTGTGCACGCTGCGGGCGGAGGTGTCCGGGAACACCGGGGCGCTGGGCTGCTGCTGCGCCGGGGTGTAGCCGGGCAGGGTGGCCAGGCCGTAGCGGTACGGGTCGGCCCGGACGCCGGTGAAGGTGGACCAGCCCAGCCGGGACTGGGAGCTGAGGTCCTGGGTGTCCGAGTCGTAGACCAGCACGTTGAAGCCCATCCGGGCCGGGTCCACCGCGTCGGGCAGCACCGCGAACGGGATGCTCGCCTCGATGGTGTAGCCCGCGTACGGGCTGGTGACCTTGCTGACCACGGTCATCCCCGGTGCGGTGGTGGCGCCCGGTCCCTGCCGGTTGTCGGCGTCGCGCTGCCAGCACGGCGGGTTGCCGTTGGCCGGGTCGTCGGTGATCGGGAAGATGCCGGCCTTGAACACGGTGGAGGTGTCCGCCGAGTTCCCCTTCGGGTCGACGATGATCTCCACGCTGTCGGTGCGGCGCTGCCGCTTGCAGTCCTCCGGGACGACCTTCGTGCCGAGCACGTCGTCGGTGACCTGCACGTACACCTTCAGCGCGTCGGCGGTCCAGGCGATGCGGCCCTTTGCCGAGGCGTCCTGCGGGGTGGTGGCCTGACCCTCCCAGATGCGGGAGAAGTCCAGCTCCTCGCCGGGGTACTCGCCGGGGGAGGCCACGCCGTCGACGGCGTGGTCATGGCCGGCCTGCGGCACCTCGGTGGTCGGCATGACCTCCAGGGCGCCGGTCTCCACGGCACTGCCGGCCTTGCTGGTGGTGGTGATGGTGATGCCGTAGTCGCCGCCCGTGCCGCCCTCGTTGGCGGTCGGCAGGCTGGCGTCGGCGGTGACGGTGAAGGTGACCGCCCCGGTCGCGCCGGGGGCCAGGTCGGCGTAGCTCTTCGTCGTGGCGTCGGCGGTGAAGCCGGCGGGCAGGCCGAGAGTGACGGTGCCGCTCTGGGCGGCCTCGCCGTGGTTGCGCAGGTCGATCCGGACCGGCCGGCTCTGGCCGGAGCCGACGGTGAGCACCGGCTTGATCAGGGTGTCGAGCTGCGGGTATCCGCCCTCGCCGGCCCACTGCCGGAACACCCCGACCTCCTCCAGCGGCTCCAGGGTGCCGCGCACGTCGGCGACGACCCGGACGGCCCGGTCGGTGCGGCCGACGCCCTGGCGGGTGGTCAGGGTCGCGCCGATGAGCTGCTGCTGGCTGGTGTCGGCGTTCGCCGGCACGGTGACGGTGAACGTCCTGGTCCGCTCCTTGCCGGCCGGTACGGCGTTGTTCAGCGTCCCGGAGCCCTTGGCGGTCCAGCCCTGCGGCAGCCGCAGGTCGATCCGCGGCGCGGCCAGTGCCCGGTCCCGGGGCGCTCGCACGTGCGCGGTGACCTTGACGGTCTCGCCGGGGGCGAGGTCGAACCGGTCGGTGGTGAGGTACAGCTCGGAACCCTTGGGCAGGCCGCCGGCCGCGTTCGGCAGCACGGAGCCGCGCAGGATCGCCTCGGGGGAGGTGTCCGCCGGGTCGTACGGGACGCGGCTGTCGATCAGGGTGTAGAAGTCGCAGCGGATCTTGGTCGGGTCGGTGGAGGCGTCAGCGCTGTTGGCCCAGCCCTGGGTGACGTACTCCCGGCGGGCGTCGACCTCGATCGCGGCCCAGGTCTTGCCGGTGGTGCTCTGGGTGCCCTCCCAGACGCCGAAGACCTGGTCGGTCGGCACGGTGGGTACGAAGCTGGTGGCGCACTGCGGCCCGGCGGCCGAGGTGCCGGTGCCCCCGGAGCGCATGAACTTCGCCGCCCGGAACGGCTTCAGCTTCTCCTTGCTGATCTGCTCGGGGAACGCGGCCGGGTCGGCGGCGGCCTGGAACGCCTCGGCGGCGAACCGGGCGGCCTGCTGGTGGTTGCCGTGGTTGCCCGGGGTCGGCGACGGGTTCATCGTCATGATGATCTCGGGCCGGGTCTGCCGGATCACCCGGACGATCTGCGCCAGGGTGTCGTCGTGCCCCCAGATCTGCTCGGACAGCGGGGCGGAGGCGGTGTACCAGAAGTCGACGCGGTCGAGGTTGTAGAGGTTCTTCACGCCGGCCTTGCCGATCGCGGTGCGCTCCTCGCGCTCCCGGATGATGCCGAGCGGCGGGCCCTCCTCGAGGCCGACGGCGTTGCCGCCGCCCTCGCCCCGGGTGATGGTGACGACGCCGGCCTTGGCGCCGTAGCGCTCCTTCCACTGGCCGAGGGTGGCGAGGCTGCCCGCCTCGTCGTCGGGGTGGGCGCTGACGAAGAGAACGTCGAGGTCGACGGCGTCGGTGGCGGCGGGGGCGGCGAGAGCGGCGGTGGGCACCCCGGACAGGGCCAGGGCGAGCGCCGTGGGTAGCAGGAACGCCTTGATTCGCATGCAGATCCTTCCGGAACTACGAGGTCCGGGCAGCGACCACCGTCGTCGGACGCGGGGCGTCGACGCGGGTGTCGTGATCGGACGGCGAGTGGAGGACGGGACCGGTGGGCGCCGACGGACGCAGGGTCACCGGGTACAGCAGCGGCACGGTGGTCCGTACACACTGGAAGGCCTTCGCCCGGTGACGCTAAGGACCGGCGCGGCGGCCAGTCAATGCTTTGCAAGGTCTTTCTTTCTTTGCGAAAGAAAGAAAGTGCGTCCGAACTGCCCCCATCAGTGCCTGCGTGGCCGCATGCGCCCAACCCGACTGCAGTGCCAAAGGGGGACGTTTCCCCTGCTCGCGGAGGGGTTCGCCGAAACCCGAGACGGTTTCGTTACTTGACTCCATAGTTCGTTCGCCGTAGGAAGGAAGTGTGACTGACGTGGTGACGCCACCAACGAGCCCGGTGAGCCGGGAGCGGTCGAAGGAGATCAAGCGGTTGTCCGTGATCTCCACCGCCCGCCAGGTCCGGCTGCTCTCGCGCGCCGAGCTGACCGAGCTCACCGGCTTGAGTCCCGCCACGCTCACCCCGCTCGTGCGCGAGCTGATCGCCGAGGGGTACCTCATCGAGCGAGGGCCCGGGGCGTCCCGCTCCGGCCGCCCCCGGGCGATGCTGGAGTTCAACCCGCGCGCCGAGCTGGTCGCCGCCGTCTCGCTGGAGCCGTCCCGGATCAGCTGCGAGATCGCCGACAGCGACGGCACCGTGGTCGCCCACCGGGCCGTCCGGCTGACCGGCGACATCATCGACACCATCTGCCGCTCGGTCCCCGAGCTGGCCGGCGACGGCCTGCCGGCGCTGCGGGGGGTGGCCATCGCCGCGCCCGGCGTCTCCTCCGGCGGGGCGGTCCGGCTGGCCCCCTCGGTCGGCCTCGTCGAGGGCCGACCGATAGGGGAGTCGGTGCAGCGGCACCTCGGGGTGCCGGTGGTGGTGGACAACGACGTCAACCTGATGGCGGCCGGCGAGCACGCGGCCGGTGCCGGCAGCGACGTCGCCGACCTGCTGCTGCTGCACGTCGCCGACGGCATCGGCGCCGGCCTGGTGCTCGACGGCCAGGTCCGCCGGGGCGCGGGCGGGGCCGCCGGCGAGGTCGGCTTCCTGCCGCTGGACCCGGCCGACCGGGGCCACGACGGTATCGGCCCGTTCGAGGCCCGCTGGTCGGAGAACGCCATCGCCGAACGGGTGGTGGCCCTGGCCCCCGGGCGTCGGCCGGACGCGCCGGTGGCCGCCCTGGTCGCGCTGGCCGGCGCCGACGAGCGGGCCGCCGCGTACCTGGACGAGGTGCTGACCGCCTGGTCCCGGCTGATCGTCTCCTGCGTCTGCGTCATCGACCCCGGTCGGGTGCTGCTCAGCGGGGCCGCCGCCCAGCTCGACGACCAGGCCGTCGACCGGCTCCAGTCGCTGGTCGACGCCGCCGCGCCGAGCGTCACCGAGGTCCGCCGTGCGGTGCTCGGTGACCGGGCCGTGCTGCACGGCGCGGTCAGCTACGCGCTCTCCGCCGCCGCGGCCGGCCTGCCGATCCTGCTCTCCAGTCCCTGACCCACGAGTTTCCCCTTATTCCCCTCGGAGGTACCCCATGAGACGTCGTCTTCTGCTCGCCGGTGCGCTCGCCACCGTCCTCGCCGCCGGCACCGCCTGTGGCGGCGGCGGTGACGACGACGCGGCTGGTGGCGCGTCCGGCGGCGCGAGCGCCGAGAAGCTCACCATCTACACGGCCCGCGACAAGAAGGTCTCGACCTTCGTCGTGGACCAGTTCACGGCGAAGTACCCCGAGTACAAGGGCAAGGTCGAGATCCTCAACCTGGGCGCGCAGGAGATCCTGGAGCGGGTCCGGGCGGAGAAGGCCAACCCGCAGGCCGACGTCTGGTGGGGCGGCACCCAGCAGGGGCTCTCCGCCGGCGCGTCCGAGGACCTGCTGACCGGCTGGCAGCCGGCGTTCGCCAGCAAGATGGACGCCAAGTACAAGGACGCCGAGGGCCGCTGGTTCGGGGAGATTCTGCTGCCCGAGGTCATCATGTACAACAACAAGGCGCTCACCCCGGAGCAGGCCCCGAAGGACTGGGACGACCTGCTGAAGCCGGAGTGGAAGGACAAGATCATCATTCGGGACGTGGCCGCGTCCGGCACCATGCGGTCGATCTACTCCGCGATGATCATGCGGCAGTCCCCGGACGGCAGCAACCCGCAGCCCGGCTACGACTGGCTGAAGAAGCTCGACGCCAACACCGGCTCGTACGCCGCCAACCCGGCCGACCTGTACCTCAAGCTCTCCCGCCAGCAGGGCGTGCTCAGCGCCTGGAACCTCCAGGACGTCCTGCTCCAGGCCAACCAGTCGAACATGCCGTTCGGCTACGTGATGCCGGCCTCCGGCGCCCCGGTGCTGGTCGACGGCATCGCCACGGTCAAGGGCGGCAACACCACCGGCGCGCAGAAGTTCATGGAGTTCCTCTTCGACGACAAGCTCCGCGCTGACCTGGCCAAGGACTACTTCCAGATCCCGGCCGTGGACATCGCCGAGAAGCCGGAGTGGCTGGCCCAGCTCAACCTCAAGCCGCTGGACGTCAACTGGGACGTGATCGGCAAGAACGAGACCGAGTGGATCAACCACTGGAACAGCCAGATCAAGAACAAGGGCTGACCAGCAGACGCCGGGGGCGGGGAGGTTCCCGCCCCCGGCGTCGCCCGTTCACGGGGCGCCCGGACGGTGTGCGGAGGGGAGCCCTTCCCGCCGGAGGCGTCAGGTGCCCGTCCTCCGGTCCACCGCCCACCCGTCACACGACCGACCCAGGTCCGGTACCGCAGAAGGAGAAAGGCATCATGATCGATGTCACGCTGGAGTCGGTGAGCAAGCGCTTCGCGCGCGGCGGCGACACCGCAGCCGTGGACGACGTCGACATCACCATCGCCGCCGGGGAGTTCTTCACCCTGCTCGGCCCGAGCGGCTGCGGCAAGACCACCACCCTGCGCATGGTGGCCGGGTTCTACTTCCCCACCTCGGGCCGGATCCGGTTCGGCACGGAGGACGTCACCCGGCGCCCGCCGAACAAGCGCGACACCGGCATGGTGTTCCAGAACTACGCGCTCTTCCCGCACATGAGCGTCGCGCAGAACGTCGCGTACGGGCTGAAGATCCGCAAGATCAACCGGGCCGAGTCGAGGCGGCGGGTCGAGGAGGCGCTCGGCCAGGTACACCTCGCCGGGTACGGCGACCGGCGCATCGACGAGCTGTCCGGCGGCCAGCAGCAGCGGGTGGCGCTGGCCCGCGCCCTGGTCATCCGGCCGAAGACCCTGCTGCTGGACGAGCCGCTGTCCAACCTCGACGCCAAGCTGCGCGAGGAGACCCGGACGGAGATCCGCCGGATCCAGAAGGAAGCCGGCACCACCGGCATCTACGTCACCCACGACCAGGCCGAGGCGATGGCCATGTCGGACCGGATCGCGGTCATGCAGTCCGGCCGGGTGCAGCAGATCGGCGCCCCGCAGGAGATCTACCACCGCCCGGCCACCAGCTTCGTGGCCCGGTTCATCGGCCGCAGCAACGTGCTCACCCTGCCGGTGCTCGGCGCCACGGCGCAGACCCTCACGGTGGGGCTGCCCGGCGGCGGGGAGATCGTCGTCCCCGCGCCGGCCGACCACGGCCTGAGCCAGGGGGAGACCGCCCTGGTGTCCGTGCGCCCCGAGCACATCGGCCTCACCTCGACCACCGACCCGGGGGCGCTGCCCGGCCGGATCGTCGACCTGGAGTTCACCGGCATGGCCACCAACCTGGTCGTCGACACCGCCGGTGAGCAGGTGCAGGTGGCGGCCGTCGAGGTGCCCACCGGGATCGCCGTCGGCGACCAGGTCGGGCTGCTGCTCAACCGCGAGCGGATGTGGGTGGTGCGCCCGTGAGCACCATCCCCGCGACCCCCACCCCGGCCACCGTCGCGCCGGTGACGAAGGACCCGACACCGCCGCCGGGCCCGCGCCGCCGGCTCGCCGCCCGGTTCGCCGGTGGCACCGGCTCCCGCTGGTTCCCGTACGTGCTGGTCTTCCCGCTCGCGCTGGTCCTGTTCGGGTACGTGGTGCAGCCGATGTTCGCCACCTTCGCCGAGAGCGTCGGCGTGGACGGGGTGGAGAACTACGGCAGCTTCCTCACCAGCGACGGGGTGGCCCGGTCCTCCCTGTTCACCTCACTGATCATCTCCGCGGCGAGCGTGCTGCTCTGCGGGATCGTCGGCGTGGCGATGGCGTTCCTGCTCAAGCGCTTCTCGTTCCCCGGGCGCAAGCTGATCGAGGCGATCATCCTGGTGCCGGCGGCCCTGCCGCCGCTGATCGGGGCGATCTCCTTCCAGCTCCTCTACAGCGAGACCGGCATCCTGCCGCGTGGCCTCCAGCAGCTCTTCGGCGCGGAGAACCCGGTGCTGCCGTTCAGCGGCATCGCCGGGGTGCTGGTGGTGCACACGTTCACCATGTACCCGTACTTCTACCTGTCCGCCTCGGCGGCGCTCGGCGGGATGGACCCGTCGGTGGAGGAGGCGGCGTACAACCTGGGGGCCGGCCGGGTCCGGGTCTGGCGCACGGTGCTGCTGCCGATGCTCACCCCGGCGCTGGTCTCCGCGTCGCTGCTGGTGTTCATGACCTCGCTGGCGTCGTACACCGCCCCGCTGCTGTTCGGGGTGGACCAGACGATGACCATGCAGATCTACATCAACCGCACCAACGGCGACCTGCCGATGGCCTCCACGTACGCCTCCGTGCTCGGCGTCGTCTCGGTGCTGTTCCTGCTCGGCATGCGCTGGTACGAGGGGCGGCGCAGCTACCGCTCCCAGTCCAAGGGCGTCGCCGCGCACCGGCGCGAGATCACCAATCCGTTGGGCAAGTGGCTCGCCCTGGCCGCGTCGCTGCTGGCCACGGCCGTGCTGCTGGCCCCGGTGGCGACCATCGCCCTGGTGGCGTTCTCCGCGGACGGCTCGTGGACCACCGAGGTGATCCCGGCGCAGTACACCATGCAGAACTTCGTCACGATCTTCTCCGAGCCCCGGGCGTTCCAGCCGATCCTGAACTCGCTCCAGATGAGCCTGATCGCGACCGTCGCCTGCGTCGTGGTCGGCGTGCTCATCGCGTACGCGGTGCGCCGGCTGAACTTCCGTGGCCGGGGGCTGCTGGACGTGGCGGTCATGCTGGCCTGGGCGCTGCCCGGCACGGTGGTGGCGATCAACCTGATCTCGGCGTTCAGCACCGGCAACGCGTTCAGCTTCGGCCAGGTGCTGATCGGCACCTTCTGGATCATGCCGCTGGCGTACTTCGTGCGGTTCCTGCCGCTGGTGTTCCGGTCCAGTTCGGCCGCACTGGCGCAGCTCGACCCGTCGCTGGAGGAGGCCGCCCGCAACCTGGGCGCGTCCTGGTGGCGGGCGTTCGGCACGGTCACCCTGCGGCTGATGCTGCCGGGCGTGCTGGCCGGCGCGCTGCTCGCCTTCGTGCACGGCGTCGGCGAGTTCGTCGCCTCGGTGCTCATCTACACCTCGGAGACCGCGCCGATCTCGGTGGAGATCAACAACCGGATGTACTCGTTCGAGGTCGGCACCGCCGCCGCGTACGGCATGCTCCAGGTGGTCCTGATCTTCGTGGTGATGGTGGTCTCCGGCCGGCTGGAAGGCGGCCGGCGGTCCAGCCGGGAGGCGGCGAAGTGGACGGCGTGACGGACGTGACCCCCGGCGGCGACCACGTGGCCGCCTGGCTCGCCCACGGCGGGCTGGTCCCGGTCGCCCGGGTCCCCGGCGGGGAGCTGGCGGCGGTCGCCGGGGCGGCGGACTTCGCGGTGCTGCCCGTCGGCGCGGTCGAGTGGCACGGCCCGCACCTGCCGCTGGGCACCGACCTGATCCTCGCCGAGGGCTTCGCCGCCGAGAGCGCGACCCGCTCCGGCGCGACCGGCCCCGCCCCGGCGGCCGGAGTCGACGCGGCCTCGTCCGGCGGCGGGACCCCGGACGAGGCCGCGACCCCGGCCGAGGGCCGGCCGGCGGTGGGCCCGCGCGGGGTGCTCTTCCCCGCCGTGCCGTACGCCGCCTGCCCCGGCCAGACCCGGCCCTGGCCCGGCACCGTGGCGATCCGGCCCGAGATCGCGGTCGGCTACCTGGCCGACGTGATCGAGGGCATCGTCGCGGCCGGCTTCCCCCGGCTGCTCATCGTCAACGGGCACGACGCCAACATGTCCACCGTCCGGGCCGCGATGGAGTGGGTCTCCGGGCGGCGCACCGCCAGCCTGCTGCTGGTCAACTGGTTCCAGCTCGTCACCCCCGCCGAGACCACCGAGCTGTACGGCCCGCTGGTCTCGCGCGGGCACGGCGGGGCGTACGAAACCTCCGGGGTGCTCGGGTTCGACCCCGGCGCGGTCCGGCTCGGCGCGGTCGACGACCTGCCGCCGAAGCCGAAGCTGCCGGTGACCCACCCGTACGTGCTGGTGGAGTCCCGGCCCGACCCGTGGCAGGGCTGGTCCGGGCACATCTCGGTGGCCGACGAGCCCGCCGGCCGGCGGGTGCGGGAGCTGGCCGGGACGCGGCTGCGCGAGGTCGTCGCCGCCTGGGTGGCCGCCCCGCCGCCCGCCCCGCCCACCGCCGACCCGCTGCCGGACCCGGCCGTCGACCCCGCGCCGAGCCCGGCTGCCGTCCCGGCCCCGTCGCGGGCCGGCGAACCGACCGAGGGGGCATCGTGACCGTCGACCGGGGACTCGACATCGTCGACTTCCACCTGCACTTCCGCATCGGCGCGGATTCGACCATCCAGGCGTGTGAGCACGCCGCCGGGATGCACCCCGGCGGGGAGCACGAGCGGGCCGTCCGGGCCGCCGGCTCCGCCCCGTACGCCCGGCAGTGGCGGCAGGCCTGGGCCTTTCCCGACCCGGAGCCCCCGGCCGAGCGCTGGCAGGACGAGGCGGACCGGTGGGCCGAGGAGCTGCGCCGGGTGAACGTCCGCCGGGCCGTCTTCGTCACCGGCGGCGGCAACGACACCGTCGCCGACGTCGTCGACCGGCACCCGGACCTGCTGCTCGGCTTCGCCCACCACGACCCGTACGGCCCCGACGCGGCAGGCGAACTGGACCGCGCGGTGACCGAGCGCGGCCTGCGCGGGCTGAAACTGTTCGCCCCGCTGCTGCGCGGGCCCCTCGACCACGCCGACCTGGACCCGCTCTGGTCCACCGCCCAGCGGCTCGGCGTGCCGGTGCTGATCCACATCGGGCACTACGGCAGCGCCGGCGGCCTGTCCCACGGCCGGTACGGCGGCCCGGACGAGCTGGCCCGGATGGCCCGCCGCTTCCCCGAGCTGGCCGTGGTGGTGCCGCACTTCGGCGTCCAGCACGTGCAGGACCTGCTCTTCGCCGCCTGGGGCTGCCCGAACATCCACGTCGACACGTCGGGTTCCAATCAGTGGGTGCGCTGGATGCCGTACAAGCTCACGCTGGAGGAGCTGTTCCGGCGCTGCTACGAGACCATCGGCCCGCACCGGATCGTGTACGGCAGCGACTCGTCGTGGTTCCCGCGCGGGTACGTCACCCGCTACCTCGACGACCAGCTCCGGATCTGCCGGGAGCTGGGCCTGCCCGACGACCACCTGGGCGCGATCTTCGCCGGGAACGCCGAGCGCCTGCTCGGCGTGCACGAGTAGACCGGCTGACGTCCGGGCGCGGCGAACAGCGCCGCACCCGGCCTGGAAGGAAGCAGAGACTCCTGATGAGCACACCCGCGCTGACCACCTACCAGCGGCACCACCTGCGGCCGACATACGACCACCACGTCGGGTACCTCTACCCGGCGATGGTGCGGGCCAGCCAGGCGCACGTGGTCATGCTGACCGAGCAGGGGCTGATCCCCGCCGCGCGGGGCGCCCGGCTGCTGCGCGGGCTGGCGGAGTTGCGCGCCGACACGGGCCCCGCGCCCGCCTTCGACGGCACCTTCGAGGACACGTACTACCTCATGGAGAAGCGGATCGCCGAGGCGTGCGGCATCCCCACGTCCGAGCTGGACGTGCAGATGGCGCGCAGCCGCAACGACCTCGACGCCGGGGTGTTCCGGATGCTGCTGCGCGACCAGCTCCTCGGGGTGCTCGACCGGGTGCTCGCCGCCGGGGCCACCGCCCTGGCCTCCGCCGACCGGTACGCCGACGTGGTCATCACCGGCTACACCCACCGCCGCCCGGCCCAGCCGACCACCATCGGTCACGCCCTCGCCGGGTACGCCGAGGCCCTGGCCGGCGAGGCCGTCGCGTACGCGGACCTGATCGACCAGCTGAACACCTCGCCGCTGGGCTCCTGCGCGTTCGCCGGCACCGACCTGGACATCGCCCCCGCCCGGGTGGCCGAACTGCTCGGCTTCGGCGGCCTGGTCACCAACTCGTACGAGGCGGTGGCCGGCGCCGACCACCTGGTCCGGGTCGGCACCCTCAACGCGCAGGCCCTGGCCACCGGGGCGCGGCTGGCCCGCACCCTGATGGACTGGCTGACCTGGCGCTGGGTGACCACCCCGGGCGACTTCACCCAGGGCAGCAGCATCATGCCGCAGAAGCGCAACCCGGTGGTGCTGGAGCACCTGGTGTCGATGGCCGGGGCCACCGCCGCCGACGCCGCGAGCGTGCTCAACAACGTGGGCGCGGCCTGGTGGGAGGACTCCAACAACGCCACCACCGACGTGCAGGTGCGGCTGTGGGACAGCAACGACCGCACCGACCGGTTCTTCGCCCTGCTCGGCGGCTTCCTCGCCGAGATCGAGCCGCTGGAGCCGCCGTCGCGGGAGGAGATCGTCGCCTCCGGGGCCACCACCACGGCCGCCGCGGACGCGCTGACCCGGCACGGGGTGCCGTTCCGGGCCGCCCACTCGGTGGTCGGCCGGCTGGTCCGGGGCGGCGCGCCGGACACCTGGACCCCCGAGGGCGTCCGGGCGGCGGCCGACCAGATCACCGACCGCCTCGACGACGACGCGATCGGCGACCTGATCGCCGCCGCCGTCCGCCCCGAGCTGGTGCTCGACCGGGCCCAGGTCGACGGCCCCGGCGCGTACGCCGTCCGGGCCCAGGTGACCGTGCTGCGCGGCACCTTCGACACCGTCGCCGGCCGGCTGGCCGCCGTACGGGACCGGCTGGCCAGGGCCGACGAGGCGCTGGACGCCGTGGCCGCCGAGCGAGCGGCTCGATGAGCGCGGGCGTCGCGGGCACGACCGAGGGGACCGAACTGTGAGCGTGCGGCTGGCCGGCCGGGCGGCCCAGCCCGCGCCGGTGGTCGGTGACGCGCCCGTGCTGCTCGGCATCGACTTCGGCGGCACCAAGATGGCCGTCGGGGTGGCCGACGGCGAGGGCCGGCTGCTGGCCTGCGAGCGCGTGCCGACGCACGCCGAACAGGGTGCCCCGCAGGCCCTGGACCGCGCGCTGGACCTGGCCGCGAAGCTGCTGGGGGAGGTCGGCGGCCCGGTCGCGGCGGCCGGGATCGCCTCGCCCGGGGTGGTCCGGTCCGACGGCATCGACCTGGCCCCGAACGTGCCCGGCTGGGACCGGCTCCGGCTGGCCGACGCGGTCCGCGACCGGTTCGGCGTGCCGGCGGTGGCGGTCGACAACGACCTGAACGCCGCCGCCCTCGCCGAGCTGCGCTTCGGCGCGCTCCGCGACGCCGACCCCGGCCTGGTCGTCGGCCTCGGCACCGGGGTCGCGGCGGCGCTCACCGTGCGCGGGTCGGTGCTGGCCGGGCACCACGGCGCGGCCGGCGAGATCGGGTACGCCGTGGCGGGCGGCCCGTGGCCCGGCACCATGCTGGAGCTGGACTTCTCCGGCCGGGCGCTGGACCGGCTCGCCGACGAACTCGGCGTGCCGGGGACGGCCGCCGGGCTGGCCGCCGCCGCCGAGCGTCCCGGCCCGGCCCGGGACGCGCTGACGGCCCGGGTCGACGAGCTGGCCCGCCACCTGGTCACCTGCTGCCTGCTGCTCGACCCGCAGCGGGTGGTGCTGGTGGGCGGGGTGGCTGGCAGCGAGCTGATCCGCGGCCTGCTGGTCCAGCGGCTGGCCGCCGTGCTGCCGTACCGGCCGGACGTGGTGCTCTCCGGCTTCGCCGACGACGCCGCGCTGCTCGGCGCGGTCGTCCTGGCCCGCGAGGCGGTCCCGGCCCCCCGCTGACCCCGCTTGCGGGGCAGTGCCCTCCGGGTGCGGTTGTTGTTGCCCGGGCCGCGACAACCGCACCCGGAACCGTCGGTCCGCTCAGCCCGGCCTGTCCGCCCGGCCCAGTTGGGTGGAAGCGCCCGGGGCCGGGCGGCGTGTCCAGCGCAGGAACCGGCGGAACAGTTCGGTGGGCGGCGGCGGGTCGGCCGGGTGCAGCGCCCGCAGGTCGGCGTCGGCGTCGAACATCCGCCAGGCCAGGAACAGGCACAGGCCGACCCGGTCCCCGGCGTACGCGACCAGCAGGGCGTCCCGGGCCGGTGGGCAGGGCCACGGGGCCAGGCACACCCGGCACAGCCACAGCGGGCGCAGCGGCGGGTGCGGCCGGGTGTCGGTCATCGGCGTACGGCCGGAACTGTCGGCGGGCCGGCGGCGGCCCGGGGGTGTGCCGGCGGCCCGCCCCACCCCGCGACGCCGCCACTGGGCGGGTCGAAGCCCAGGACGACGGCGGCCGGGACCAGCCCCCGCGCCGGGTGCCCCGGGCCGCCGGGTGCCCGCTCTGTCCGGAGCGGGCCGGCGTTGCTCCGGTCCGCGCGGGGTGGAACCCCGTCGCCCCGGTCCGGGCGCGGCGGGGCCGGGTCGCCCCGGTCCGCTCGGGCTGGCGCGGGGCTGCTCCGGTCTGCGCGGATGAGCTGGCAGGCCTGGCAGGCGCAGTGCCGCCCAGGTCGGCCGCGCCCCCTGCTGCGTCGGTGATGTCCCACGTCTGTCGCCTCCTCGCCGGTCGGGGGAGGGGCCGCCCCGCAAGGGGGAAGCGGGGCGGCCCCGCGCGGATCCGGTCGCCGGGCGTCGCCTCCACCGGCCGGATCGCGTGCTTCCACCCTGGACTCGGCCGCCCCCAGGAAGGAGGATCACCAGGGGCACGGCGCTCAGCGTGACCGCCGACCCACCGACAGTGAGGAGGAGTGAGGAGTGAGCGCGTATCTCGCCCTGGTCATGAAGCACGCGCGGGGCAAGCGGAAACTGACCCAGGACCAGACCGGTGAGGCGGTGCACGTCTCCGGCTCGCTGATCGCGATGTTCGAGACGGGGCGGCGCATCCCGCACCCGGACACCGCCCGCCGGCTCGACGAGCTGCTGGAGACCGGGGAGCTGATCGGCCGGATGGCCGCCGAGGCCCGCCGGGACGCCCAGCCCCGCTGGTTCCGGCCGTGGGCGGAGGTGGAGCGGGAGGCCACCTCGCTGCGCTGCTTCGAGCCGGTCATCATCCCGGGGTTGTTGCAGACCGAGGCGTACGCCCGCGCGGCCCTCGCCAGCGGCCTGCTCGTGCCCGACAAGGTGGACGAGCACGTCGCGTTCCGGCTGGAACGCCAGGCGCTGCTCGACCGCCCCGAGCCGCCGCTGACCACGTTCGTGATCGACGAGGCGGCGCTGCGCCGGGGCGACCCGACCGTGATGAAGGAGCAGCTCCTGCACCTCGCCGAGGTCGGCCTGCGGACCCGGGTGCTGGTGCACGTGGTGCCGTACGGCGCGGGCCCCTACATCGGCCAGTCCGGCGCGTTCACCCTCGCCGAGGCGGCCGGCGGCGAGCACCTGGCCTTCCTGGAGGACCAGTTGGAGGGACGGGTGGTCGCCGACCCGAAGCAGGTTTCCGCGCTGGAGCGGGCGTGGGAAGCTGTGCGGGCGGTCGCCCTGCCCCGCGACCAGTCCAGAGACCTGATCCTGAAGCAGGTGAACGAGCTGTGAGCACCCCCCACCCCCGCTGGCGCACCGCCACCCGCAGCAACACCAACGGCGGCAATTGCGTCGAGGTCGCCGACAACCTGCCCGGCGTCGTGCTGGTCCGCGACTCCAAGGCCCGCGACGCCGGCACCCTCACCTTCGCCCCCTCCGCCTGGCGAACCTTCGTCACCGGTCTCCGCACCCCGGCCCGGTAGGGCGCCTGATCCGGTAGGCCGCCTGGTCCGGCAGGCGGCGGGTCCTGGCCGCCTGTCGAGTCTCCTCAAAGCTGTCCGTTGACGGGCGTGACCAGGCGTTGCAGGCATGCCGTGGCCGCACGCGGGTACCCGACGGGTCATCCCGAGGGAGGCGGCAGTGACGAACGAGGCCCCGGACTACTTCCAGCCGGAAAACGGCATGGTGCTCACCCACCTGTTGATCGTGCGGGACGTGGAGCGCTCGCGTGAGTTCTACCGGACGGTGCTCGGCGCGACGGTGGTACGGGAGCGCCAGCCCGCCATCCTCCGGCTGCACAACAGCTACCTCGTCATCAACGACGAGGGCGGCCCGACCGACGACAAGCCGACCGTCCTCGCTCAGGCGCCGACGGACCCGAACCTGCTGCACAGCGCGCTCAACGTCCGGGTGACCGACGTGCACGCCGTCTACGAGCTGTGGCGCTCGCGCGGCGGGCAGTTCCTCACCGGGCCGAAGGACCACGGCGTGGAGATCCGGTGCTACCTGCGCGACCCCGACGGCTACCTCATCGAGCTCGGCCAGGGCACCGGAATCCTCGCCGAGAAAAGCCCCAACTAGCCGCCCCCTCCCTCCCTCCCTCTCTCGCCCGCGAGAGATCTTGGAAGATTTCGGCCCCTGGGGCGGTCTCAAGCGGTGGTTGCAACACCGAGGAGCTGGGACATTCTCTCACCAGGGGTGTCCCAGCCCAGGGTTTGTCGGGGGCGTCCGTTGAGTTCGTCGGCGATGGCGTCGAGGTCGGTTTGGGTGAGGGTGCGGAAGTCGGTGCGGCCTTTGGGGAAGTACTGGCGCAGCAGGCCGTTGGTGTTCTCGTTGGAGCCGCGTTGCCAGGGGCTGTGGGGGTCGCAGAAGTAGACCGGGCAGTCGGTGGCGATGCTGAATTGGCGGTGGCGGGCCATTTCGGTGCCCTGGTCCCAGGTCAGCGAGGCGCGTAGTCGTCGGGGCAGCCAGGTCATCGCGGTGGCCAGTTGCGTGGCGACGTGCTCGGAGAGTTTGCCCTCGGGCAGGCCGACGAGGATCACGAAGCGGGTCTGCCGTTCGACCAGGGTGGCGATGGCGGACCCGCCGTTCGGGCCCCGACCGCCCTCGAGGAGGTCGCCTTCCCAGTGCCCGGGCACGGCCCGGTCCGCCGCTTCGGCAGGCCGGGCGCTGATGTTCAGACCCAGCCAGGGCCGCTGCGAACGGATCGCCCCGGCGGCCTGGGGTCGGCGGCGTCGGGCAGCCCGACCAGAGCGCAACGCGACCTGCCGGGTCAACTCGGCCCGCAGGTTACCTCGGGCTTGCAGGTAGATCGCCTGATAGATCGTCTCGTGGGACACCCACAGGTGCGGTGAGTGGGGATGGTCGCGCCGCAACCGCAGGGCGATCTGCTGCGGCGACCACCGCTGCCCCAGCCAATCGATCACCAGCCGGCGCAGCGACCCCTCCACCGCCAGCTTGCAGGCCCGCTTCGCCCGCCGGTGACGCAGCCACGCCGCCCACTCCGCAACCGACGGCCGGTACACCTGCCCATACCGCTCGAACCGGCCGACCTCCCGGCTCACCGTCGACGGCGCCCGCCCCAACCGGCGAGCGATCTCCCGCACAGACAGCCCCGCCGCCCGACCCAAACCAATCTCTTCACGTTCCCCCGCCGACAACCGCGCCGCCATCAGCAACCACCTCCATCACCATCAACGAAGGTGTTGCAACCACCGGTTGAGCCCAAGTGGAGGGGCCGTTTCCTACCAAGATCTGTCCGGCGTCCGGGCTAAATCGGGTGCGGGGGGTGGGGGCGGGGTGGGAGCGTGCCGGGCATGGGAGAAGCACAGGGTTTCGCGTACGCCCAGCGATCGGACGGGTCGGTGGTGATCACGCACCACGGACGGGTGGCCGGCACGCTGCGGGGCGGCCGGGCGGCGGAGTTCCTCGCCGAGGTCGACGGCGACCCGCAACTGGTGATGGCCCGGTGGACCGGCAACTACCGCCGGGGCAACGAACGCGCCGCGCGGCAGCACCCCCGCAACCGAGCCTGACCCGCGATCGAGCCTGAACACGCCTGCGCCCCGGAACGTCGAAAAGCCCCCTGCTGCGCGGATCGCGTCAACAGGGGGCTGCCTCACCACCGGTCACAGACCACGCCGTCCCGCTCCTGGCCCGGGCCGGGCAGGTGGCCGGGGCCGGCATCGTGGCGGTCAGGTCGTGCCCCGCCCCGATGCCGGCCGCGTCGTCCGGACAGCTCCGCCTTCAGGGCCTGGAGTCTCAGGGCCGGGTGAAGACGAGAGCCACGTTGTGCCCGCCGAAGCCGAACGCGTTGTTCAGCGCGGCGGGGATCTCCATGTGCCGTGCCTTGTGGGCGACCACGTCCAGGTCGAGGCCGGCGTCCGGGTCGTCCAGGTTGATCGTCGGGGGGATGACACCGTCGCGGATGGCCAGGATGGTGGCGATCGACTCCAACGCGCCGGCCGCACCGAGCAGGTGGCCGGTCATCGACTTGGTGGCGGTGAGCACCGGATGGTCGCCGAGCGCCGCGCGCAGCGCCCCGATCTCCAGCATGTCCCCGACCGGGGTCGAGGTGGCGTGCGCGTTGACATGCACGATGTCACTCTTCGCGACGCCGGCGTCCGCGATCGCCTTCGCGATCGCCCGGATCGCGCCCTCGCCCTCCGCGTGTGGCTGCACGATGTCGTACGCGTCGGAGGTGATCCCGGTGCCGGCCAGCCGCGCGTACACCCGGGCGCCCCGGGCTGCGGCGTGCTCGGCCCGCTCAAGGACCAGCACGCCCGCGCCCTCGCCGAGGACGAAGCCGTCCCGCCCGGTGTCCCACGGACGGGAGGCCCGCTCGGGCTCCTCGTTGCGGGTGGACATCGCCCGCATCGAGGCGAACCCGGCGATCGGCAGCGGGTGGATGACCGCCTCGGTGCCGCCGGCCATCACCACGTCGGCCCGGCCGGAGCGGATGATGTCCAGGCCGAGCGAGATGGCCTCCGCGCCGGTGGCGCAGGCGCTGGCCACCGTGTGCACGCCGGCCTTCGCGCCCAGCTCCAGCCCCACCCAGGCGGCGGGGCCGTTGGGCATCAGCATCGGGATGGTGTGCGGGGACACCCGCCGCGGCCCGGACGCCTCCAGGATGTCGTCCTGGGCGAGCAGGGTGGTGGCCCCGCCGATGCCGGAGCCGACGCTGACGGCCAGCCGCTCCGGGTCCAACCCGGAGTCGGCCAGGCCCGCGTCCGCCCAGGCCTGCCTGGCCGCGATGATCGCGATTGCCTCGGAGCGGTCGAGCCGGCGCAGCTTGACCCGGTCCAGCACCTCGGACGGGTCGACGGCGAGCTGCGCGGCGATCCGGACCGGGAGTTGCGCGGCCCACTCCTGGGTGAGCGGACCCACCCCGGAGCGGCCGGCGAGCATGGCGTCCCAGGTCGACGCGACGTCCCCGCCCAGCGGGGTGGTCGCGCCGAGCCCGGTGACGACGACGTCGGAGCGAGCCATGATCAGGCCTGCGCCTCGATGAAGCTGACGGCGTCGCCTACGGTCTTCAGGTTCTGCACCTCGTTGTCGGGGATCTTGACGCCGAACTTCTCCTCGGCGGCGACCACGACCTCCACCATGGAGAGCGAGTCGACGTCGAGGTCGTCGGTGAAGGACTTGCCCTCGGCCACGTCGTCCGGGTTCACCCCGGCAACCTCTTCGAGGATCTCGGCGAGGCCTGCGGTGATCTCGTCACGGGTCATGGTTGGTGCGTTCCTCTCGATGGTTGGACTCGCCGCGCGGCGCGTGCCGGCGGCGTGCGAACGGCCCCGGAAGGGACCGGACGTCAGGGGCAGCGGACAACCTGACCGGCGTAGGTCAGGCCGCCGCCGAAGCCGAAGAGCAGGACCGGGGCGCCGGAAGGCACCTCCCGGCGCTCGACGAGCTTGGACAGCGCCAGCGGCACGCTCGCCGCCGAGGTGTTGCCCGACTCGATGAGGTCCTTCGCGATGATCGCGTTGGGGATGCCGAGCCGCTTGGCGATGCCGTCGATGATCCGGGTGTTGGCCTGGTGCGGCACGAACGCGGCCAGCTCCGACGGGGCGACCCCGGCCCGCTCGCAGGCCCGCAGGGCCAGCGGGGCCAGCTCGGTGGTGGCCCAGCGGAACACCGTCTGGCCCTCCTGCTTGACGTACGGCCGCCAGCCCTCGATGCGTACCGCGTCGCCCTTCTCCGGGACCGAGCCCCAGACCACCGGGCCCACCCCGGCCGGCTCGCCCTCGGCCGTGGCGGTGACCACCGCGGCGCCGGCGCCGTCGGCGAAGATGATGCAGGTGGAGCGGTCGGTCCAGTCGGTGAAGTCGGACAGCTTCTCCGCCCCGATGACGATCGCGTTCCGTGACGCCCCGGCCCGGATCGCGTGGTCGACGGTGCCCAGCGCGTAGGCGAAGCCCGAGCACGCGGTGTTGAGGTCGAACGCGCCCGGCGCGGTGATGCCGAGCTTCGCGGCGACCCGGCAGGCCACGTTCGGGCTGCGGTCGATCGAGGTGCAGGTGGCCACCACGACGAGGTCGATGTCGGCGGCGGTGAGCCCGGAGTTCGCCAGGGCCTTGTCGGCGGCGGCCGCCGCCATGTCGGCCACCGTCTCGTCGCCGGCGATCCGCCGGCTGGCGATGCCGACCCGGTCCCGGATCCACTCGTCGTTGGTCTCGACAAACTGGGCGAGGTCGTCGTTGGTGACGACCCGGGACGGCTGGTAGTGCCCCAGCGCGAGAATCCGGCTGCCAGTCATCAGTGTTGACCCCCGATCCGGGCGAGCGGTTGGCCCGGCGCGACCGGGTCGGCGTGGTGGGCGAGCCACTCGGTGAGTGCGCCGCTGTCGTGCACGGTCACCTCGACCTGGCCCTGCCGGGTGGCGACGTGCCCGATCACCTGACCGGTGCGCAGCGACTGGCCCTCGGCCAGCCCCGCGGCGGGCTCGAAGGTGCCCGCCGAGGAGGAGACGACGACCCGGAACTGCCTGGTCGGCCGGTGGCCCGGGGCCGTACCGTGCCGGGCGATCAGGTCCCGCGCGGCCGGCAGGTCGGCCGGCGTGTTCAGGGTGACGATCTCGGGCAGGCCCGACTCCTTGAGCTCCCGCTTGACCAGGCCGGCGAGGGTGCCGGCCGGCGGCAGCTCGATCACCCCGGTGACGCCGAGGTCGGCGATGGTGCGCATGCACAGGTCCCAGCGCACCGGCGAGGTGACCTGGCGGACCAGCCGCTGCACCATCTCCCGGCCGTGGGTGACCGCCGCGCCGTCGAGGTCGGACAGCAGGATCCGGGCCGGGTCGGCCGGGGTGATCCCGGCGGCCACCGCGCCCAGAGCGGCCTCCGCCGGGGCCATGTACGGGGTGTGGAACGCGCCGGCCACCTTCAGCCGGACCACCCGGGCCTTCGCGGGCGGCTCGGCGGCGAGCTTGTCCAGCCCGTCGAGCGAGCCGGCGGCGACGATCTGCCCGGCGCTGTTGCGGTTGGCCGGCTCCAGCCCGTGCCTGTCGAGGGCGGCGAGCACCTCCTCGGCGTCCCCGCCCAGCACCGCGGCCATGCCCGTCGGCTCCAGCGCGCACGCCGCTGCCATCTCCCGGCCGCGCACCCCGGCGAGGGTGATCGCGGTCTCGGCGGGGAAGACCCCGGCGAGCGCCGCCGCGCCCAGCTCGCCGACGCTGTGCCCGACCGTGAGTGCGACGTCGTGCATCGGCAGGTGCTCGGCCGCGAGCAGCGCCGCGGCGACCAGCAGCGGCTGGGTGCGGGCGGTGTCCTTGATCTCGTCGGCGTCGGCCGTCGTGCCGAGGTGGACCAGGTCGACGCCGGCCAGCACCGACCACCACCGCAGCCGTGCCTCGGCGCCGGTCAGGTCGAGCCAGGGTGTCAGGAAGCCGGGTTTCTGGGAACCCTGTCCGGGTGAGAGTACGGCGAGCACGGATATGACTCTTCCGGATACTCGCCGGTCACGGTGCTACTGACCGACACCAAACCGCACTAGAACCTTTGGAGGAACCCTACAAAGATCGGCAACGGTGATAGTCGTTATGTGGACTTTTGCCGGCTCGTGGCGCTTACTGGCTGATTTGCGAGCAGGGGCACCACCGGGTCGAGCCGGCCCACGGTCAGGGCCACCTGGAGGGCGAACGCGTCCCGGGGGACCAGCGGCGAGAACCCGGTCACCTCGGCGATCCGCCGCAGCCGGTAGCGCACCGTGTTGGGGTGCACGAACAGCGCCCGGGCGGCGCTCTCCAGCGTCCCGCCGGCGGCGAAGAACGCGTCCAGGGTCTCCAACAGCTCGCCGCTGGCACGGGCCAGTAGCGCGTACACGTCGTGGCGCAGCAGACGGCGGGCCTCGGCGTCGCCGGCCAGGGCCCGCTCGGGCAGCAGGTCGGCCGCCGGCACCGGGCGCGGCGCGGTGGGCCAGGCCGGGGCAGCCCGGAACCCGGCCAGCGCGGCGCGGGCCGAGTCCGTCGCCTCGTCCAGGCTCGGCACCGCCGGGCCCACCACCACCGGGCCGTCACCGAACGCGGGCAGCAGCGTCCCGGCGGCGGAAAGCGGGTCGGCCGCCCCGCCGAGCACGATCACCAGCCGGTCGCCGTGCACCCCGCCGATCATCTCCACCCCGATCCGCCGGGCCAGCCGGTACGCGGTGTGCAGCACGGCGGCCACCTCGCCGCCGGGGGAGCGGCCCACCGCGACCGCGACCGGCGGGGCGTCCGACCAGCCCAGCGCGGCGGCGCGGCTGGCCAGCACGTCCGGGGAGTCCCCGCGCAGCAGGGCGTCCACCAGCAGGGCCTGCAACCGCGCGTCCCAGGAGCCGCGCGACTCGGCGGCCCGCGCGTACGCCCGGGCGGCGGCGAAGGCGATCTCCCGGGAGAACCGCAGCACCGCCTCCCGCAGCCGCTGCTCCTCGCCCTCGGCGGCCAGGGCGCCGACCTGCTCCTCCACCACCTCGATGGTCACCTTGACCAGCGCCACCGTCTGCTGGAGGCTGATCGAGCGGGCCAGCGCCTGCGGCGCGGTGGCGAAGACCTCGTCGGAGACCTCCTGGGTGCTGTCGGCCGAGCCGCCGCCCTCACGCAGCCACTGCACCAGCGACCGGGCGCCGGCCTGGGCCACCAGCATCACCCAGGAGCGCTGGTCGGCCGGGAGCGCCCGGAACCAGGGCAGCGTCTCGTCCATCCGGGCCACGCTGGCGGTGGCCAGCGCCCCCGCCGCCCGCTCGATCCGGCGCAGCGTGGCCGACAGCTCGATCCCGCCCGGCTCGCTCACCCCCCCAGCCTTTCAGAAGGCCGGGGGCCCCGGTCAACGGCACCGGTGGCGCGGGCGCTCACCCCCTCGGCGGCGGGGCCGGCAGGGCCAGCTCCTGCGCCAGGATCGCGGCCTGGACGCGGCTGCGCAGGTCGAGCTTGGCCAGGATCCGGCTGACGTGGGTCTTGGCGGTGCTCTCCGCCATCGCCAGCCGGTCGGCGAGCTGCTGGTTGGACAGGCCCAGCCCGAGGCAGGCCAGCACATCCCGCTCCCGGGCGGTCAGGCCGGCCACCGCCTCCCGGACGGCGGCCGACGCCCCCGGAGCGGTGGCCGCGAACGCGCTGATCAGCCGCCGGGTCACCGCCGGGGCGATGAACCCCTCGCCCCGGGCCACCGTCCGGACGGCGGCGACCAGAGTGTCCGCGTCGGTGTCCTTCAGCAGGAAGCCGGCCGCCCCGGCGCGCAGCGCGCCGAACACGTACTCGTCGAGGTCGAAGGTGGTCAGCACCAGCACGTCGGCGAGCCGGCCGGCGACGATCTCCCGGGTGGCGGAGATGCCGTCCAGGCGGGGCATCCGCACGTCCAGCACGGCGACGTCGGGGCGCAGCTCGGCGCAGAGCCGCACCGCCTCCTCCCCGTCGGCGGCCTCGCCGACCACCGCGATCCCCGGCGTGCCGGCCAGGATCAGCGCCAGCCCGGACCGCACCGCCGCCTGGTCGTCGGCGAGGACCACCCGCACCGGACCCTCCGCGCCGTCGCCCCCTCGGCCGGGGCCGGCGACGCCCGGGCCGCTCACGCCGGCTCCCCGGTGGGCAGCGCCGCCCGCACCCGCCAGCGCCCGTCGGCCGGGCCGGCGGCGAACTCGCCGCCCAGCAGCACCGCGCGCTCGCGCATCCCGATCAGGCCGGCGCCCGCCCCGGCCAGCCCGCCACCGCCCGCCTGGACCGGGTTCGCCACGGTCACCACCACCTCCGCCGGTCGGTACGTCACGATCAGTTCCGCCTCGCCCGCGCCGTGCTTCAGCGCGTTGGTCAACGACTCCTGCACGATCCGGTACGCCGCCAGGTCCACCCCCACCGGCAGTGGACGCGGCCCGCCGGTCACCTCGGCCCGCACCGCCAGCCCAGCGGCCCGCATCCGGTCCACCAGCAGGTCCAGCTCGTCGAGGCGGACCCGGGTCGCCTCCTCGGCCGCCCCCGCCGCCCCCGCCGTCGGCTCCCGCAGCAGCCCGATGAGCTGGCGCATCTCCGCCATGCCCTGAACGCTGCTCTCCCGGATGACCCGCAGCGCAGAGTTCACCTGCGCCCGGTCCAGCCCCGGCACGGAGAGCGCGGCGGTGGCGTGGATGGCCACCGCGCTGAGGTGGTTGGCCACCACGTCGTGCAGCTCCCGGGCCATCCGGGACCGTTCGGCGCGGACCGCCTCCCGCCGGTCCAGCTCGGTGAGCCGGGCGGTCTGCTCGGCCCGGGCCCGCTCGGCCGCCGCCTGGTCCCGGTACTGCCGCACGCTGATCCCGGTCAGCACCGGCAGGACCGCGACCAGCACCACGGGCACGGCGAGCGCCACCCCCCGCCAGTTGCCGGCCAGCAGCGTCCCGCCGCCGGCGGCGAGCAGGCTGAGTGCCACGGCGACCCGCAACAGCCACCGCCACAGCCGGGGCGGGCCGTACACGCAGGAGTCGTAGAGCACCTGGGTGTAGATCAGCGCGGTGCCGAGGGTGGTGCCGAGGGCGACGTCGACGACCAGCGCCGCCGTGCCGAGGGCCAGGCCGGTGCGGGTGGCCACCCGGCGCAGGCCGACCGCCACCGACACGGCCAGCAGCGACGGCAGGAAGGCCGCAGCCGGCACGTCGGTGCGCGGGGCGATCGCCAGGTACGAGCCGAGGCTGAGCAGCGCCAGCCCGCCCGTCAGGGAGGCGCCGGCCAGCGCCAGGTCCCGGCCAAGGGTCCCGGAGCCGAGCCAGGGTGGCGGTCGCATGGCCCGATCCCACCACACCCGCCGCCGCCCCGGCTCCGCCCACGGCACGAGGCCGTGGTCCGCCGAAGGAGGTACGGCTCAGCCGTACACCGGGGTCATGACGGCGGCCGGGCGCAGGTGCCCGGCGTCGCCCTGGCCGCCTGGCGGCCCCTGCGAGCCCGACCGGGTCCGTCCTTCGGCGGACCCGGATCTCACCGTCCGCGCCGACGCCGGGGCCCGCGACGGGCGACATGCTGGACCCCGACGAACGGGGAGGTCGGCGTGCTGGTCACGATCATCATCGGGTGCGAGATCGGGTTCTGGGTGGTGCTCGCGGCGGGGCTGGTGGCCCGCTACCCGCTGCGTAGACCGAGCCTCGGCGCGGCGCTGCTGTTCTGCGTACCCCTGGTCGACCTGGTGCTGCTCGTGGCGACCGCGCTGGACCTGCGGCGCGGCGCCACCGCGGACGTCACCCACGGCCTGGCCGCCGCCTACCTGGGCTTCTCGGTGGCCTTCGGACACTCGATGATCCGCTGGGCCGACCAGCGCTTCGCCCACCGGTTCGCCGGCGGCCCGCCCCCGGTCCGGCCGCCCCGGCACGGCTGGGCGCGCACCCGGCACGAGTGGCGGGAGTGGGGCAAGGGGCTGCTGGGCTGGGCCGTCGCCTGCGCGCTGCTCGGTGCCGGGATCCTCTACGTGGACGACGCCGAACGCACCCGTGAGCTGTGGAACTGGATCCAGAAACTCACCCTCGCCATCGGGATCTGGCTGGTCGCCTTCCCGGTCTGGGAGACGATCTTCCCGCGTCGCCCCAAGCACTGAGGTGGGGTACGCGCCGCACGACTCGTCGGCCCGCCCCAGTACGGTGACAGGGCACGCGGGCCACGACCGGCCAGGCGCGACGGCGAGCAGGGGGAGACCGGGGATGGCGCACGGGGAGGCCGAGTACGGCTGCGCCCAGGGGGAGACCCGCCGGCCGGGCCACCACGACCCCCAGCCGGCGGCCGAGCACCACCGCCGGCTCACCGGCCCGGTCCACCCCGTCGAGCCGACCTCCGGCCGGGCCGCCGAGCGGGCCGAGGACGACGCGCCGGTGCCCCGCCAGCGCACCCCCGAGCCACTCGCCGACGAGCTGGGCCGCGCGGCGGCCTGCCGCAGCGACCTGCCCGGCTGGGCCGGCGCGCACCGGCACGGCCCGGTCCGCCCCCGGCACCGGGCGGTCCGCCGGGAGCGCCCGCCGCGCCGCTGGTGCTGACAGCGGCCTGACGGCCCGCCGCCGGCCCCGCCCCGTGGCGCGGGTCCGCGGGCCCACCCGTGCCGGCCCCGCGGTGACCCCGCAGCGGCTAGCGTGAACAGGGTGAAGGCGATCGCGATCGACGCGTACGGCCCCGCCGACCGGCTCGCCGTGCGGGAGTTGCCCGACCCGCCGGTCGGGCCGGACACGGTGCTGGTGCGGGTGCGCGCGGCCGGCGTCAACCCGGTCGACGGGAAGATCCGCGAGGGACACCTCGCTGCGGCCATCCCCGCCCACTTCCCGCTGGTGCCCGGCTGGGATGCGGCCGGCGTCGTGGCCGCGGTGGGCCCGGCGGTGGCCGGGTTCGCCGTGGGCGACGAGGTGATCGGGTACGTCCGCCGCGACGACCTCCAGCACGGCACGTACGCGGAGCTGGTGCCGGCCCCGGAGCGGACGGTGGCGGACAAGCCGGTCCGCGCGTCCTGGGCGGAGGCGGCCGGGTTGCCGCTGGCCGGGCTCACCGCGTACCAGGCGCTCCAGCTCACCCGTACCGGGGCGGGGGACACCGTGCTGGTGCACGGCGCGGCCGGCGGGGTCGGGCACCTCGCCGTCCAGATCGCCCGGGCGCTCGGCGCCGGCAAGGTGATCGGCACGGCCGGCGAGGCCAACCACGACTTCGTCCGGTCGCTCGGCGCGGAGCCGGTCAGCTACGGCGACGGGTTGCTCGACCGGGTCCGCGCGGTCGCGCCCGACGGGGTGGACGTGGCCCTGGACCTGTTCGGCGGGGCGGCGCTGGACGTCTCGGCCGAGCTGCTGACCCGCCCCGCCCGGCTGGTCTCCACCGCCGACCCCGAACACGTCACCCGCCTCGGCGGCAACTACCTGTTCGTCAGGCCTTCCACGACGGACCTGAGCGTCCTGGCCGGGCTGGTCGACGCCGGCCGGCTCACCGTCCACGTGACACGGACGTTCCCGCTGGACCAGGCCGCCGAGGCGCAGCGACTGGTCGAGCAGGGGCACGTCCGGGGCAAGGTGGTCCTGGAGGTCTGACCCGCCGACCGCCCGGCGGGTAGCGCTCGGGCAGCTCAGGCGGCTCAGCGGGTGCGGATCAGCGGGTGCGGCGGCGGATCAGCAGCGCGATCCCGGCCAGCCCGAGGGTGATCACCAGCATCACCCCGACGTTGAGCAGCAGCAGCCGCTGCAACTCGCCGAGGGTCTCGTCGAGGTCCTGGCCCGGGTTCAGCGAATCGTCCGGGTTCACCCGCTCGCCGCCGCCGACGCCGCCCCCGCCGACCGTGTCGAGCTGCCGCTCCAGCGGCACCCCGGCCGTGCGCAGGCTCTCCGACATGTTCAGCCGGCCGAGGAACCAGCCGGCCTTCACCTTGGGGGACGGGCCCGGCTGCTTGGCCGGCCGGTACACCCGCGGGCCGCCCTTGGCCAGCGGATACAGGTCGTACGTCTGGGTGGCGATCTCCCCGGCGAACACCACGACCGTGTACTTCGGCCCGAGGTCCTTCGCGGCCGGGCCGGAGGGCGAGCCGGTGCGACCCAGCCAGCTCACCTGGTCGAGGACCGCGGGCACCGCGGCGGGGTGGGTGGCGGCCCGCAGCCGCAGCGGCTCGGGGAGCCGGTCGCCGGTGATGTCCACGCCGGCCGGCTGCGGTTTCGGGGCGGCCGGCACCGCGACCCGCGCCGGGCCGGCGGTCTGCGCCGGACGGCCAGCGTGGGCCGGTCCCGTGAGGACCGCCGCCAGCAGCACCCCTGCGGCCAACGCGATCAGCCGCCTCACCTGTCGGACCATCGCCGCCTCCTCGCCCCGTTTCGATTTGGATGGCTTCACTGTGGGTCACGCGCTGGTCGGTCGACGGCGGTGACCTTGCCCCCAGGGCGGGTGCCCACCTCTAAGACTGTGCGGAACGTCGATCAGTTGCAGCTACTGGATCGGGAATTGGAACTATCTGCGATCCTGGGCCGACTAATCATCAGCCGTTGATTAGCGGGCGGATAGTACCTTTCCGGAGGGGTTCATGGGGGGCACGTTCCCACGTGTGGCACGTACCTGGGTAGTGGTTCTCGGCGTGGCGCTCGGTGTGTCGCTGGCGTTCCCGGCGGCGCCGGCTTCGGCGCACAATTCGCTGACCGGCAGCAACCCGGAGAACGGCGCGCGGGTGGCCGCCGCGCCGGCCCGGATCGAGCTTCGCTTCCTGGCGAAGCCGGACCCGGGTACGACGAAGATCACAGTGACCGGTCCGGACAACGTGGCCGCGCTCGGGGGCGAGCCCACCTTCTCCGGCAGCCGGGTGAGCGTCCCGTTCGCGCCCGGCGCCGCCGGCCTCTACGTCGTCGGGTACCAGGTCGCCTCGGGCGACGGCCACCCGATCAAGGGCGAGGTGCGGTTCACCCTCACCACCGGCACCCCGGCCCAGCCCCCGTCGTCGCCCCCGACAGCGAGCGCCGCCCCGACGGCCGCGCCGTCGTCACCGCCTGCCACGACGAGCCCGCCGGCGGCTGCCCCGGCCGCCGCCGAACGCTCCGACGACGACGGCGGCGGTGCCGGCTGGCTGTGGGCGCTCGGCGGGCTCGTCGTCCTCGCGGCCCTCGCCGCCGGCCTCCTGCTGCGCCGCCGCTCGCCCCGCCCCTGAGCCGGCGCGTGCCCGGGTACTGACGGCGAAGGAACCTTGCCCCGGGCGCGCCCGGGGCGCTGACGGCGAAGGGGCCCGCCGGGTCACCGGCGGGCCCCTTCGCAAGTCAGGTCAGGGCAGGCGGAGACGCGCGGCGCGCAGCCGGGTGAGGGAGCGCTCGCGGCCGAGGACCTCCAGCGACTCGAACAGCGGCAGGCCCACGGTGCGGCCGGTGACCGCGACCCGGACCGGTGCCTGAGCCTTGCCGAGCTTGAGGCCCCGCTCCGCGCCGACCGCCTCCAGCGTCGCCTTCAGCGAGTCGGCGTTCCACGACTGGAGCGCCTCGAACGCGACCACCGCCGCGTCCAGCAGTTCGGCCGCGCCCTCCTTCATCGCCTTGGCCCAGGCCGCCTCGTCGATCAGCGGTGCGGCCAGGAAGAGGAAGTCGACGTTCGGCACGATCTCGCTGAGCACGGCGATCCGGGTCTGGGCCAGGGGGGCGACCGCGGCGAACGCTTCCGCGTCGAACTCCTCCGGCTGCCACGGCGGCGGGGCGATGGTGTCGGTGCCGGTCAGCCACGGCTGGCAGGCCGCGACGAAACCGTCCACCGGCAGCGCCCGGATGTAGTCGCCGTTGAACGCGCGCAGCTTCTTCTCGTCGAAGAACGCAGGGGAGGGGTTGACCTCCTCCAGCCGGAACTCCTCCTCGATGACCGACCAGGGCACGATCTCCCGGTCGCCGGACGGCGCCCAGCCCAGCAGCATCAGGTAGTTGCGCATCGCGTCGGCGAGGTAGCCCTCGTCCCGGAACGCCTCCAGGGCGACCTTGTCCCGCCGCTTGGACAGCTTCTGCCGCTTCTCGTTGACCACCACCGGCACGTGCGCCCAGATCGGCGGGGTGACCCCGAGGGCGTCCCAGAGAAGCTGCTGCTTCGGGGTGTTGGGCAGGTGCTCCTCGGCCCGGATCACGTGGGTGATCCCCATGGTCATGTCGTCGACGACGTTGGCCAGCAGGAACACCGGCGAGCCGTCGCCCCGGGCGATGACGAAGTCCTCGATCAGCTTGTTCTCGAAGGTCGGCTCGCCGCGGATCAGGTCGACCACCACGGTCTCGCCGGAATCGGGGGTCCGGAAGCGCAGCGCCCGACCCTCGCCCGGTTCCAGCCCCCGGTCGCGGCAGAAGCCGTCATAGCCCTGGTACTGGGAGCCGGTGCGGGCCTGCACGGCGTCGCGGGTGCAGTCGCAGTAGTACGCCCGGCCGGCCTCGAACAGGCGCTGGGCGGCGGCGCGGTGCTCCCCGGCGTACGAAGACTGGAAGTGTGGGCCCTCGTAGCTGCCCCGGGCGATGCCGATCCAGTCCAGCGCCGAGAGGATGCCCTCGGTCCACTCAGGCTTGTTGCGGGCCGCGTCGGTGTCCTCGATGCGGAGCACGAACACCCCGCCCTGCTGCTTGGCGTAGATCCAGTTCTGCAGGGCCGAGCGGGCACCGCCGACGTGGAACATACCGGTCGGGGAAGGGGCGAAGCGCACACGTACCGTCACGTCCCCCAGCCTACGGCGGTTGGCCAGCGGCTTTCGCGAGGGGGCGGGCCACCCCCTCCCGACGGGTCAGGCCACCGAGCGGATCTTGACCACCAGGACGCTGCCGAGCAGGGTGACCGCCGCGGTGGCCGCGTACAGGGTGGGGTAGCCGCCCAGGTGCACCACGAGCGGGGCGGACAGCGCCGGGCCGAGCACCTGCGGCGCGGAGTTGGCGATGTTGATCACCCCGAGGTCCTTGGCCCGGTCGGTGGCCGTCGGCAGCACCTCGGTGATCAGCGCCGCGTCGACGGACAGGTAGACGCCGTAGCCCGCGCCGAGCAGCAGCGCGGCGACCATGGCCATCGACCAGACCGGGGCGACGGCCAACAGCGTCGCGGCCACCGCCATCACCAGGCCCGAGGCGATCACGAAGACCTTCCGTCGCCCGGACCGGTCGGACAGCCGGCCGGAGACCACGGCGGTGAGGATCATCCCGAGGGTGTAGAGCAGGATCAGGATCAGCAGCCCGCCCTCGGGATCGGGGTGGCGCACCCCGTCGGTGAGGAAGTACAGCAGGTACAAAGTGCCCAGCGCGTTGCCGAGCTGGACCAGGAACCGGGTGATCCAGGCCCAGGCGAAGTCGGGGTGCCGGCGCGGGCTGATCCACATCGAGGCGAGCAGGGTGCGCAGCCGCAGCGCCGGGCGGTGCTCCCGGGGCAGCGGGTCGTCGGCGGTGAGCAGCGCGAACGGCAGCGACAGCAGCAGCACGGCCAGCGCGACCGCGGCGTACCCGGCGGCGTTGCCGGTCACCAGGGCGGTCACCAGCACCGCGCCGAGCACCAGGCCGAGCGACTGCGGGATGCCGATCCAGCCGGAGACGCCACCGCGCTGCGCCACCGGCACCCGGTCCGGGATGCCGGCGGTGAGGCTGGCCAGCATCGCGTTGAAGCAGACCTGGGCGGCCACCCAGCCGACCGCCACCCCGGCGATCGTGTTCTGCCGGGCCAGCAGCAGCAGGGCGAGCGCCCCGAGGACCGCGCCGCCGGCCGTCCAGACGTGCCGGCGGCCCAGCTCCCGGCCGCCCAGCCGCAGGCAGGTCCGGTCGGACAGCGCACCGGCGAGCGGGTTGGCCAGCACGGCGGCGAGCGCGCCGAGGCCGGTGACCACGGCGAACATGGCCTCCTTGTTGCCCGGCGCGATCCGCTCGATCTGCTGGGGCAGCAGCACCTGGATGGGGGTGAAGAAGGCCATCCACACCCCGAGGTTCGCCGCGAAGATCAGCGCGATCCAGCCCCGCCGCACCGGCACGATCGGCTCGGCGAGCGCCGCCGGCAGCGCGACCGGCGGCGGGTCGACGGTGGTCACGGCCCTACTCCGCGTTCGGTGTCGCGGGGCCCGCCGGCCGGGTGACGGCGTCGCGGAACCAGGCGTACGACGACTTGGGCGTGCGGGCCCCGGTGGCGAAGTCGACGTGCACCAGGCCGAAGCGCTTGGTGAAGCCGTCGGCCCACTCCCAGTTGTCCAGCAGCGACCAGACGAAGTACCCGGTCACGTCCACGCCCTCGTCGATCGCCGCCCGCACGGCGCGCAGGTGCCCGTCCAGGTAGGTGATTCGCTCCGGGTCGTGGACCCGGCCGTCGGCGTCCGGCGCGTCGTCGTAGGCGCAGCCGCTCTCGGTGACCTGGATCGGCGGCAGCCGGTCGCCGTACCGGTCGCGCAGGCCGGTGAGCAGCTCGCGCAGTCCCTCGGGGACGACCGGCCAGTCGAACGCGGTGCGCGGGTAGCCGGTCAGCTCCACCAGCTCGAACGGCAGCGGCGAGTCCGCGTCGGGGGCCCGTACGCCGGTCGGGTTGTAGTAGTTGACGCCGAGCACGTCGATCGGTGCGGCGATGACCGCGAGGTCGCCGTCGCGGACGGCCCCCGTGTCGGCCCCGGGGACGTCGGGGTAGCCGAGGCCGAGCAGCGGGTCGGTGAACAGCCGGTTGTGCAGCGCGTCGTACGCGTCGGCGGCGGCCCGGTCGGCGTCGGTGTCGCCGGCCACCCGCACGGGCGAGTAGTTGTTGGTGATGGCCACCGGGCTCGTGGTGCGTGCGCGTAGCGCGGCGACGGCCAGGCCGTGCCCGAGGAGCTGGTGGTGGGCCACCGGGAACGCGTCGAACAGCAGCGTCCGGCCGGGGGCGTGCTGGCCGGTGCCGTAGCCGAGGCTCATCTGCACGAACGGCTCGTTGAGGGTGATCCACAGCTTGACCCGGTCGCCGAGCCGGGCGGCCACCAGGTCGGCGTACTCCGCGAACCGGGCGGCGGTGTCCCGGTTCAGCCAGCCGCCCGCGTCCTCCAGCGGCTGCGGCAGGTCCCAGTGGTACAGGGTGGCGACCGGGTCGATGCCGGCGGCGGTCAGGTCGTCGACGAGCCGGTCGTAGAAGTCCAGGCCGGCGGCGTTGGCCGGGCCGGTGCCGCCGGGCTGGACCCGGGGCCAGGCGACCGAGAACCGGTACGCCGACACGCCGAGCCCGGCCATCAGCGCGACGTCCTCGCCGGTCCGGTGCCAGTGGTCGCAGGCGACGTCGCCGGTGCTGCCGTCGGCGACCCGCCCCGGGGTGTGCGCGAAGGTGTCCCAGATGGACGGCCCGCGTCCGGCGGCGGTCGTCGCGCCCTCGATCTGGTAGGCGGCGGTGGCGACGCCCCAGCGGAATCCGGCCGGGAACCCGGGCAGCGGCTCGGTGGTCATGCATCCTCCAGGCGAGTCGAGAACCGACGGCGTTCGCGGTCCGCGGGGACGCCGGGAGCGCGACCCGCAGGACGCCCGCGAAACGCGAAACGTGTTCGGACTCTAGGCCCCCGACCATCGATCGCGCCATAGGCGGTCGGCGATCGGCACGCAAGGGTTTTCGGCGTGTCTTTTCCGAAGAAGTCCTAGTAAGTCCGTTTTCATGCATAGAGTGCGGAATATCGCGGATGTCCTCAGTGGGGGAAAGAACGAAAATGATCCTCGTGGAACGCAGTACGCACGTGGCGGCGCCGGTGGAAGCGGTCTGGGAAGTCGTCCAGCGGGCCGAGCAGTTACCGGCCTGGCTGGCGGGGGTCCGTGCGGCCGAGGTGCTCTCGGGAGAGGGCTTCGGCCGCCGGCAGCTGGTCCAGGCCGGGCGCGGCTCGGCCCACGAGGCCGAGGTGATCGCCTACCAGGAGCCGAACCTGATCGGCTGGCGGGAGCGCGCCAAGGGCGCCGGGGCCCGGGCCGAGGCCCGGACCGAGATCTACGTCCAGCTCACCGGGGACGAGGAGCAGGGCGGGACCGTCGTGCGGCTCATCGTCGTACGCTGGCCGGCCGGCCCGGTCAAGGCCGCCCTGCTCCGGCTCGGGTTGCGTCGGGTCGGCGCCGACCTGGAGGACTCGCTGGCCCGGCTCACCGATCTGGCCGCCGTCGGCTGAGGGCCGCGTCCTGAGGCGTCACCCGCGACGGCGGTGGTCCGGCGTCCCCGCCAGGGGCGTCCGGGCCACCGCCGAGTTGCGAAAACGGAAGGGCCCGGCGCGGTGATCACCGCGCCGGGCCCTGTGCTCGCCGGCCCTAGCTGTCGCCGCCGGTCTCGCCGACCGGGGCCGCGTTCACGTCGTCGATCGCGTACTTCTTGGCCGCCTCGGCCGGAACCGTGGCCGGCACCACGCCGCGCAGCGCGAGCTGCCGCAGCGTCGCGACCGCCACCGACTCGGCGTCGACGTGGAAGTGCCGGCGCAGCGCGTGCCGGGTGTCGGACATGCCGAACCCGTCCGTGCCGAGCGAGGTGTAGTCGCCCGGTACCCAGCGGGCGATCAGGTCCGGCACCGCGCGCATCCAGTCGCTGACCGCGACCTTCGGCCCGTCGGCGTCGGCCAGCTTCTGCTGGATGTACGGCACCCGCTGCTCCGCGCCCGGGTTGAGCAGGTTGTGCTCCTCGCACTGCACCGCGTCGCGGCGCAGCTCGGCCCAGGAGGTCACCGACCAGACGTCGGCGGCCACCCCCCAGTCCTGGGCGAGCAACTGCTGGGCCTTGAGCGCCCACTGCATGCCGGTGCCGGAGGCCAGGATGTTGGCCTTCGGGCCGTCGACCTGCGGGGCGGGGGAGTAGCGGTAGATGCCCTTGAGCAGGCCCTCGACGTCCACGTCCGCCGGCTCCGCCGGCTGGTGGATCGGCTCGTTGTAGATCGTCAGGTAGTAGAAGATGTTCTCCGGCTGCTCCCCGTACATCCGGTGCAGGCCGTTCTCCACGATGTGCGCCAGCTCGAACGCGAACGCCGCGTCGTAGGCGACCACCGCCGGGTTGGTGGCGGCGAGCAGCAGCGAGTGGCCGTCCTCGTGCTGGAGGCCCTCGCCGTTGAGCGTGGTCCGCCCGGCGGTCGCGCCGAGCACGAAGCCCCGCGCCATCTGGTCGGCCGCCGCCCAGAAGCCGTCGCCGGTGCGCTGGAAGCCGAACATCGAGTAGAAGATGTACAGCGGGATCATCGGCTCGCCGTGGGTGGCGTACGCGGTGCCGGCGGCGGTGAACGAGGCCACCGAGCCGGCCTCGTTGATGCCCTCGTGCAGGATCTGCCCGGTCGTCGACTCCTTGTACGACAGGAACAGCTCCCGGTCGACCGAGGTGTACCGCTGGCCGTGCGGCGAGTAGATCTTCTGGGTCGGGAAGAGCGAGTCCATGCCGAAGGTGCGGGCCTCGTCCGGGATGATCGGCACCCAGCGCTTGCCGAACTCCTTGTCCTTCATGATGTCCTTGAGCAGGCGGACGAAGGCCATCGTGGTGGCCACCTTCTGCTTGCCGGAGCCGCGCTTGACGTCGGCGAACCGCTCGCTGCCCGGGATCGCCAGGGCCTTGCCGGCGGTCCGCCGGGACGGCAGGTAACCGCCGAGCTGCTGCCGCCGCTCCTTCAGGTACGCGATCTCGTCAGACTTCTCGCCCGGCTGGTAGTACGGCGGGAGGTAGGGGTTCTCCTCCAGCGTCTTGTCCGAGATATCCAGGTAGAGGCGGTCGCGGAAGAGCTTGAGGTCGTCCAGCGTCAGCTTCTTCATCTGGTGGGTGGCGTTGCGGCCCTCGAAGTGCGAGCCGAGCGTCCAGCCCTTGATCGTCTTGGCCAGGATCACCGTCGGCTGGCCGGTGTGCTCCGTCGCCGCCTTGTAGGCCGCGTAGAGCTTGCGGTAGTCGTGGCCGCCCCGCTTGAGGTTCCAGATCTCGTCGTCGGTGAACCCCTCGACCATCTTGCGGGTCCGCTGGTCGCGGCCGAAGAAGTGCTCCCGCACGTACGCCCCGGACTCCGCCTTGTAGGTCTGGTAGTCGCCGTCGGGCGTGGTGTTCATCAGGTTGACCAGCGCGCCGTCGGTGTCGGCGGCGAGCAGCGGGTCCCACTCGCGGCCCCAGACGACCTTGATGACGTTCCAGCCGGCGCCCCGGAAGAACGCCTCCAGCTCCTGCATGATCTTGCCGTTGCCCCGGACCGGCCCGTCGAGCCGCTGGAGGTTGCAGTTGATCACGAAGGTGAGGTTGTCCAGCTCCTCGCGGGCGGCCACGCCGATCGCGCCGAGCGACTCGACCTCGTCCATCTCGCCGTCGCCGAGGAACGCCCAGACGTGCTGCTGCGAGGTGTCCTTGATGCCCCGGTGTTGCAGGTACCGGTTGAACCGGGCCTGGTAGATCGCGTTCATCGGGCCGAGACCCATGGAGACCGTCGGGAACTCCCAGAAGTCCGGCATCAGCCGCGGGTGCGGGTACGAGGGCAGCCCGCCGCCGGGGTGGGACAGCTCCTGGCGGAACCCGTCGAGCTGGTGCTCGCTGAGCCGCCCCTCCAGGTACGCGCGCGCGTACATGCCGGGGGAGGCATGGCCCTGGTAGAAGATGTGGTCGCCGCCGCCCGGGTGGTCCTTGCCCCGGAAGAAGTGGTTGAAGCCCACCTCGTAGAGCGACGCCGAGCTGGCGAAGGTGGAGATGTGCCCGCCGACGCCGATCTCGGGGCGCTGCGCGCGGTGCACCAGCATCGCCGCGTTCCACCGGATGTACGCCCGGATCCGCCGCTCGATGTGCTCGTCACCCGGGAACCACGGCTCGTGCTCCGGCGGGATGGTGTTGATGTAGTCGGTGGTGGTCAGCGACGGCACCCCGACCTGACGCTCGCGCGCGCGCTCCAGCAGACGCAGCATGACGTACCGGGCGCGTTTGGTTCCGCGCTCGTCGATCACTCCGTCGAGTGACTCGATCCATTCGCCGGTCTCTTCGGGGTCGATGTCCGGAAGCTGGCTCGGCAGACCGGCGGTGATCACCGGGCGCTTGCGTTCCGTGGCCACAGGCGTTCCCTCGGTTGTGTGTGGGACAGGTCTCTAGATGCCATCCTGCCTCCTCCCGACGGTGATCGTCACGTCTGCCTCCCCTAGACGCGACGCTGGACACACGTACCCGTCGGTAATTTCGGGTCGGCCCGCCCCGCCCGGCGTGGCGGGCGGGTTGCCCGCGCCCTCTACCGTCGGGCCATGACGATGCTGCGGGGGTTGGCCGGCGCAGTCGTACTGGTCGGCGGGCTCGTCCTCCTGCTGGCGCTGATCGGGCTCGCCGGTGGGGAACTCGACGCGGCCCGGTCCGGGGTGTTCGGCCTGGCCCTGCTGGCGGCGGGCCTGGTGCTGTTCGAGCGGGCGGGCCGCCGGCGCGGAGGGGACTCCGGCGGCTGGTCGGGCGGCGGCGAGAGCGGGGGCGGCGGAAGTTGGTGACCGCCGTCGCGGCGGCTGCCGGCGGGCACGCCGTCCCTCGGGCAGAATGCGCCGTATGCGCACCGAGGTGATCACCGTCCAGACCGGGTCCCGGCCGACCGTCCGGGACATCACCGCCGAGGCGGAACAGTTCGTCTCGGGCCAGGGCGACGGCCTGCTGCACGTCTTCGTGCCGCACGCCACCGCCGGCCTGGCCGTGATCGAGACCGGCTCGGGCTCCGACGACGACCTGCTGCGGGCGCTGGACGACCTGCTGCCCACCGACGACCGCTGGCGGCACCGGCACGGCTCGCAGGGGCACGGGCGGGACCACGTCCTGCCCGCCTTCGTCCCGCCGTACGCGACCCTGCCGGTGGTCGACGGGCGGCTCGCGCTGGGCACCTGGCAGTCCATCTGCCTGGTCGACACGAACGGCGACAACCCCACCCGCAAGGTCCGTCTCTCGTTCCTGCCGGGCTGACCCGGGGCGGGCCCCACCCGCCATCGGCACCCGGCTCAGGGCGGGACGGTCCCCCCTCGGCAGGCCGGACGTACGATGACGCCCATGCCGCAGCCCGTCCCTCCCGGCAGCGGGCCCGACGCGGGCGACCGCTCCGGCCTCGCCGGGGACACCGTGCGCCGGCTCCTGCACGTCGCGGCGGCCGTGCGGCACCATCAGGACGCCGAGGTGGCCGAGCTGGGGCTGATCCCGGCCGCCGCCCGGGCGCTGCACCAGCTCGACCCGGACCGCCCGCAGCCGGCCCGCGACCTGGCCGAGCAGCTCGGCTGCGACCGGTCGAACGTCACCACCCTGGTCGACAAGCTGGAGCAGGCGGGGCTCGTGGAGCGCCGGGCCGACCCGACGGACCGCCGACTGAAGACGCTGGCGGTCACCGAGGCAGGCCGGCGGATGCGCGGCCACGTCGAACGGGCGATGTCAGACTCCCGACTGCTCTCCGGGCTCACCGACGCCGAGCTGGCCACCCTGCGCGAGCTGGTGTGGAAGGTCTCCGACGGCGGCTGCCCGCAGCGGTGCGCGGAGGACTGAGCCGCGCCGGGCGAATCGTGTCTGAGTGGGCGAGCGGGCGTCGAGTCGGTAATGCTGTCCGACGTGACCACCCCGCAAGATCTCGACGACCGGTTCCGGGAGGCCCTCGCCGGGCTGGCTGCCGCGCCTCGGCGACGTGACCCGGCCGAGCCCGTCCGCGACGGCACGGCGCTGACCGGGGCGCAACTGCTGGACCTCTTCGACGCCCAGGTCACCAGCCGGCAACTCGACCTCGCCGGGCGGTGGCTGCGCAGCTTCGGCGAGGGCTTCTACACCATCGGGTCGGCCGGCCACGAGGGCAACGCGGCGGTCGCCGCCGCGCTGCGTCCCGGTGACCCCGCCCTGCTGCACTACCGCTCGGGCGCGTTCTACTGCCTCCGGGCCGCCCTGGCCGCCGGCCGGACCGCCTTCCCCGAGCCGGCCTTCCCCGACCCGGCCGGGAACGCCGACGAGGGTGGCGCGGGCGACCACGCCGGCCCTCGCCGCCCAGAGACCGCCCCAGCCCCCGACGCCGCCGTTGCCGCCCCAGACCCCGCCCCCGACGCCGCCGTTACCGCCCCAGACCTCGCCGCCGACGACACGGCTGCCGCAGACACGGACGCCGCAGACGCCGACGCCGAGGGCCCCGACGCCGGCCTGACCAGCCCGGCCGGTCCGCCCAGCCCGGCCGGCGCGGTCCGCCCGAACGGCCCGGCCGGCGCGCCGGCCGACGCCGTGGCGGGGGGAGACGCCGCCGAGGGTGCCGGCCCGGCCGGGGAGACCGACCCGGAGGACGCGTACGCCGAAGCGGCCCGGGACGTGCTGCGCGGCATGGTCGCCTCCGCCCGGGAGCCGATCGCCGGTGGCCGGCACAAGGTCTTCGGCCGGGCCGACCTCGCCGTCGTCCCGACCACCTCCACCATCGCCTCCCACCTGCCCCGGGCGGTCGGCGCGGGCCTGGCCCTGGAGCGGCTGCGCCGGCGTGACCCGGCCGGGCGGCCGGCCGGGGCGGCCCCGGTCGGCGACGTCGGGCAGCCACCCCGCTCGCCCTGGCCGCCGGACGCCATCGTGGTCTGCTCGTTCGGTGACGCCTCGGTCAATCACGCCAGCGCCACCGCCGCGTTCAACACCGCGGGCTGGTACGACCACACCGGGCTGCGCATCCCGGTGCTCTTCGTCTGCGAGGACAACGGCCTCGGCATCAGCGTCCGCTCGCCCAGGGGCTGGGTGGAGGCGACGCTGCGGGCCAAGCCGGGCATCCGCTACTTCGCCGCCGACGGGACCGACCCGGTGCAGTCGTACGAGGCGGCGGTGGAGGCGGCCGGCTGGGTGCGCCGGCACCGGCGGCCGGCCGTGCTGCACCTGTCCACCGTGCGGCTGATGGGACACGCCGGGGCCGACGCGGAGGCCGCGTACCGCCGCCCCGGGGAGCTGGCCGCGGACCTGGCGCGGGATCCGCTGCTGACCACCGCGCGGCTGCTGGTCTCCGCCGGCATGGCCACCGCCGACGAACTGCTGACCCGCTACGACGAGCGCGGCTGGCAGGTACGCCGGATCGCCGAGGAGGTGCTCGGCGAGCCGAAACTCGCCTCCGCGGCCGAGGTGGTCGCCGAGATCGCGCCCCGGCGTCCGGCCCGGGTGGCCCGCGCGGTGGCCGACGCGGCGACCCGGGCCGCCGGGCCCGGCGCGGTCGCCCGGGCCGAGGCGTTCAGCGGCCGGTTGCCCGAGTCGGCCGGCCCGCTCACCCTGGCCCAGAGCATCAACGCCGCCCTCGCCGACGGCATGCTCGACCACCCCGGGATGGTCGTCTTCGGCGAGGACATCGCCGCCAAGGGCGGGGTGTACGGGGTGACCAAGGGGCTGCGCGACCGGTTCGGCGCGGCCCGGGTCTTCGACACCCTGCTCGACGAGACCTCGATCCTCGGGCTCGGGCTGGGCGCCGGGCTGGCCGGGCTGCTGCCGGTGCCGGAGATCCAGTACCTGGCGTACCTGCACAACGCCGAGGACCAGCTCCGCGGCGAGGCGGCCACCATGCGGTTCTTCTCCTCGGGCGCGTTCCGCAACCCGATGGTGGTCCGAGTGGCCGGGCTGGCGTACCAGGAGGGCTTCGGCGGGCACTTCCACAACGACAACTCCCTCGCCGTGCTCCGCGACGTACCGGGCCTGGTGATCGCTGTGCCGGCCCGCCCCGACGATGCCGCGCCGATGCTGCGCGCCTGCCTGGCGAGCGCGGCGGTGGACGGCAGCGTGTGCGTCTTCGTCGAGCCGATCGCGCTTTACCACACCCGCGACCTGTACACCAAGGGCGACGGCGAGTGGCTGGCCGACTATCCGGAGCCGGAGGCGTGGGCGGCCGGACACGCCCCGGTCGGGCGGGCCCGGGTCTACGGCGTGGGCTCGGCCGAGGATGTCACCATCATCACCTTCGGTAACGGCGTGCGGATGTCGTTGCGCGCGGCCGCCGCCCTCGCCGACGAGGGGGTCGGTACCCGGGTGGTGGACCTGCGCTGGATCGCGCCGCTGCCGGTCGCGGACATCGTCCGGGAGGCCTCCGCGACCGGCCGGGTGCTGGTCGCGGATGAGACGCGCCGGTCCGGCGGGGTCGGGGAGGGGGTGCTCGCGGCGCTGGTGGACGGGGGGTACGTCGGGGCGGCGCTGCGGGTGGCGGCAATTGACTCGTTTGTACCATTAGGCCCGGCAGCGCGCCAGGTGCTGGTGTCCGAGGAGGCCATCACCCAGGGTGCCCGTACGCTGCTGGCACGGTAAATTCCGATCCACCCGGTGCGCCACTTGCGCGGGGAGCCACGAGTGTGTGGACTCTGCCTGACGGCATCGCAACGATGCCGCGAGCAGGGACGAGATGAGGAGGCACGCGACAGTGAGCGCGACCGCTGGTCAGGCCGCCGACGGGGTACGCAGCCTGGCGGACCGGTTCGGGATCGAGCCGGGGATGGTCGTCATGGAGATGGGGTACGACGAAGACGTCGACCAGGATCTCCGAGACGCCCTGACCGACCGCTGTGGAGATTTGGTCGACGAGGACACCGATGAGGTGGTCGACGCGGTGCTGGTGTGGTACCGCGACAGTGACGGTGATCTCTTCGAACTCCTCGTTGACGCCCTCGGCCCGCTGGCCGACAACGGCGTCGTGTGGCTGCTGACACCCAAGGCCGGGCGGGAGGGTCACGTCGAGCCGAGCGAGGTCGCGGAGTCCGCACCCACCGCTGGCCTCCAGCAGACCTCCACGGTCAACGCCGGCCGGGACTGGAGCGGCGCACGCCTGGTGCTGCGCCGGGGTGCGAAGGCCAAGAAGTAGCAGCGGCCCCGCCCGGGGCAAGACCGGGCAGCAGCCCTCCGCCACCACACCCGGCAGCCCCGGCCGCCGGGCGTGGTGGCAGGCTGGTGTGACCCTGACTCGACCTGAGGAGCTTGCATGCCGATCGAGGTTGGCGCGGACGCGCCGGACTTCGTGCTCAAGGACCAGAACAACCAGGAGGTCCGGCTGTCGGACTTCCGTGGCAGCCGCACCGTGCTGCTGGTCTTCTACCCGCTCGCCTTCACCGGCATCTGCCAGGGCGAGCTCTGCGAGGTGCGGGACAACCTCAACGAGTACGTCAACGACGACGTGCAGGTGCTCACCGTCAGCGTGGATTCGGTCTACAGCCACAAGATCTGGGCCGACAAGGAGGGCTACCAGTTCCCGCTGCTGGCCGACTTCTGGCCGCACGGCGCGGTGGCCCAGGCGTACGGCGTGTTCAACGACGTCGCCGGGATCGCCAACCGGGGCACCTTCGTGATCGACAAGGCCGGCGTCGTCCGGTTCGCCGAGATGAACATGCCGGGCGAGGCGCGCGACCAGCAGGGCTGGCGCAAGGCCCTCGCCGAGGCCGTCGCCGCCTGATCCCACCCCAGGCACACCGGCGCGTCGGGCCGGGGCCGGCAGGGTAGGCTTGCCGGACTCCGGCCCGCCGTACGGGCGTTCGGGGCGCGTAGCTCAGTGGGAGAGCACTCGCCTTACAAGCGAGGGGTCGCAGGTTCGAAACCTGCCGCGCCCACAAACCCACCTCCACCTGCGGAAACACAGGTAGAGGATCACAACTTCAAAGAGCTTAATCGGTCGGACAGGACTCGCTTACTTAGTTCACCGATCATCGAACAACGCCTTCCGACTCCTTCCCGAGAAGCCCTCGGAGCGCGGAAACGGCCCACCGCAACCCCCGCCGCAGCCAGCACCACCGAACGGGCCGCGCCGACGCTCCGACCCCCGAATCGGCAGCAGACGAACGGTACGCGAGTGCTGTCTGGAGGTGACGGCTACGGCCAGCAAAGCGCGGTGAGCTCCCTGCCAACCTCGGTCCGATGCAGCCGTACATCGGGGACCGCTGCCGCCCACGACACCGGGTCGACAGGTGTCGCCTCCACGGCCGGCGCCGGTGGCGGCTGTTCCCACTCCCCGGTGTACATCTGCCCGGACTCGGCCTTGAGGAGTTGCATCTGCACCCGCCCGGCGAGGGTGACACCGACTGGTTTCGGGCCGCTGTCGGTCGACCAGCGGGTCACGCCACCGGCCCACGGCTGGACGGCCAGGCTGTCGGCGAGCCAGCCGTCGAACTCGTGTACGCGCATGGGTCACACATCCGCAATGTCGATGACGGGCACCCCGCCGTACAGCTTCCCGTCGGCGGTGAGCACCGCGGCGTCGTGGTCGAGTGCGGCCATGGCGCAGGCGGCGAGGTCGGGGCGGCCGGTCGCGGAGCGCCAGTACGCCAGTTCATGCCACGACTCGCCGTGGGTGTCGAGTACAGCGCAGGCCCTGTGTTGGAGGAGTCGCATGAGTAGGGCCCGGTCGCGGCCGTCGTCGATGTCGGCGAGGGCTTCGGCGGCGGTGATGGCGGGCACGCCGAACGCGACACGGCCTTCAACGATTTCGTGGATGGGTTCGGCGACGTGCACGGACCCGGCGATGTAGGCGAGTAGCGCGGACTTGTCGAGGATGAGCCGGACGGGCCGGTGGGGTGCGGTCACGCGGCGGAGGAGTGGGAAGCGCCGGGGTCGGTGAGCATGTCGGCGGCTGCCCGTCGGATGTCTTCGCGGAGCGCGGCTCGCCGTTCGGGGGACCATTCGGCTTCGACGGCGAGGCGGCGGGCGCGGGCGCGGGCGACGCCTTCGGCGGTGACGGTGATGCCGAGGTCCCGGTTGAGGTTGGTGAGCTGTTCGAGTTCGATGCGGGCGCGGATGGTGTCGGCGACGAACGCGCTGGCGTTGGGTTCGGCTTCGAGCCGGTCGGCTACATCTTCGGGGACGGAGATCGACAGTTTGCGGAACCGCTGAACAGGCTCGGTCATACCAGCAGGATAGCGCGGGTAGCACCGGGGATGTAGCAGGTCACCGGCCATGACGGCGTGGTAGCCGTGGCTTTGCTTGGCGAGGATCGCGGCAACGGCGCGCGGGTGCTCGATGTACGGCCACCCGGCCTTGTCGACCTGCCCGCGGTGGGCGTGCTCGGCGAGGGCGTCAGCGTCGGCGACGGTCGGGGCTGCGGTCACCGGTTGTCCTTGGCGTACCCGTCGAGCCCCTCCATCCAGAAGCGCTCGAACAGCAGGCTGAGGCAGAAGTACACGTCGGCGGCCTGCCTGGTCGGCAGCTTACCGATCGCGCGGGCGATGACTGCGGCGTGTTCGATGGGCAGTTTGAGGGTGATGGTGGCGGGCATCTGGTCGGCGTCAAGGGCGAGCTGGCAGGTGCCGCATCCCGTGCGCATCCAGCTTCTGGCTGATCTCGGCGCGGATGGTTGAGCCGAGCCGTCCGGCGCCTTCACTTGGTGCCCAGAATCTCGTACACCGCTTCGCCGACCACCGCCGCACTGTCGTTGATCATCCGCACCACCACAGGGCTGGCAGCGGACAGGACAAGCCCACCCTCCCTGAGGCTGTCCACCTAGGCGGTTTGAGCGAGGGCCGACACGCGCAGGTTGTTTCGCCGTAGACGTGACACCACCTCAGGCCAGGCACGCCGAATCTCAACGACCGTGAGTGGTTCCTCGGGTGCGGCTGACCGTCTCGGTGAGCTGATTCTCGGCGGCGGCGAGCGCGTCACCGACGATCGAGTGCAGGCAGACGTAGCCGCGTTTCGCGCCAGCTGACTTGGCTCGGTAGGCGGCCTTGGCCTGTCACTGTCGCGGCCGTGGATCCGCCAGCCGCCGTCGTCTTCGACGGAGAGGGTGTGTTGGCAGGGGTCATCGCGCCTCGACTGCCTCGCCGTGCTCGCCATTGTCAACGCCGCCTCAACCCTGACCACCGTGGTCCGGCTGAAACTGGACCACCCCCGGGTTGGTTGATTTTTAGTCGTTGGTTTTGGTGGCCGGTGGGACGCGGCCGAGGTCGCGGTCTTTGAGTCGGTAGCTGTCGCCCTTCATGGAGATGACCTCGGCGTGGTGGACGAGGCGGTCGATCATGGCCGCGGCGACGACGTCGTCGCCGAAGACTTCGCCCCACCTGCCGAAGGGCTTGTTACTGGTGACGATCAGGCTGGCGCGTTCGTAGCGGTTGGAGACCAGCTGGAAGAACAGGTTCGCGGCTTCGGCTTCGAAGGGGATGTAGCCGACCTCGTCGACGATCAGCAGCGGGATCCGGCCGAGCTTGACCAACTCGTCTTGAAGGCGGCCGGCGTGGTGGGCGTCGGCCAGGCGGGACACCCACTGGGCGGCGGTCGCGAACGCGACCCGGTGTCCTGCCTGACAGGCCCGGATCCCGAGACCGATGGACAGGTGAGTCTTGCCAGTGCCGGGCGGGCCCAAGAAGACGACGTTCTCCTTCGACGCCACGAAGTCCAGGGTGCCCAGGTGAGCGATCGTCTCCCGCTTCAACGATCGTTGGTGCTCGAAGTCGAACTCCTCCAGGCTCTTGCGTGCTGGGAATCTCGCGGCCCGGATCCGGCCCTCACCGCCGTGAGCTTCCCGGGCGGCCACTTCCCGTTGCAGGCAGGCGGCGAGGAACTCCTCATGCGTCCACGACTCCGCCCGAGCCCGCTCGGCCAGACGTTCGACCGAGGCGGCCAGGGAGGGTGCTTTCAGTGCGCGGCTGAGGAACGCGATCTCCGAGGTGACATTGCGGTTGTTGGTCTTGGCGGCCATCACGCAGCCACCTCTTCCAGGCCGAACATCCGGTCGTAATCGCTGAGCTGCCGGTGCTCGACCTCAGCAGCGCCCACCGGCGCCGGTGCCTGCCGGGCAGCCGTGCGCAGGTCGGCGGCTGCCTCGCGGTGAGCCGGATCGGTGATGCTCTGATGCCTCGCCCAGCAGCGGTCATGCCCAGCAACCTGGCGGCCGTCGCAGAACACCTGCACCCGATCGGCGTCAGCGACGATGTCGACACGACGGCCCACCGCAGCCGGGTGCACCGAGTAGTCGTTGCTGTCCAAACGCACGTAATGATCACGAGGTAACCGCGTCGTCTGTCGCCAGCCAACCACCGGAGCGACCGGCGGCAGCGACAACATCGCCTGCCGGTCGGCGTCCCACCGGTCCACCGGGCGGCAGCCCAACATCCGGTGCCGGCGGTTGTTCGCCCGCACCAGCCAGTCCGCCAACTGGGCGTTGAAGTCTTGCGGTGAGCCGAACCGGCGCCCGGGCAGGAACGACGTCTCCAGATAGCCGTTGGCCCGCTCCACCAGGCCCTTGGCTTCCGGGTCCGCCGGCCGGCACTGAATCACCCGGATGCCCAGGGTGCCACGGAAGCCGTTCATCGCCTCGGTCAACTGCGGCCGACCGGCCCGCCACTGCCCGACCGCGGACTCGTTGTCCCACACCAACGCCCTGGGCACCCGCCCCCAACCAGAGATCAACGTCCAATGCCCGACCAGCAGATCAGCCGACTGCCGCGACGGGATCATCACCGCCGACAGCCACCGCGAATACCCCGACACCATCACCAACACCGGAGGCCGGCCAACCTGCCCGAACCCCAACGACACGTCCGCCGGCGGGAACCACAGATCACACTGCACCAACTCACCCGGCAGATACTCCGTCCGCTGAGCCGGATCCGGACGGCGGAACAACGGCCGGAGTTGCTGCACCCGATCGCAGAACACCGTCTTCCCCCGGGTCCACCCGACCCGTTCCATGATCACCGTTGAGGGCATGTCCGGGAACTCCGCCAACAACACCCGGATCTGCGGCTCCACCGCATCCACGATCGAACCCTTCACCGCCCGCCGATACCGCGGCGGCTCATCACTGGCCAGGGCCTTCTTCACCGTGTTGCGAGACATCCTCAACCGCCGTGCGATGGCCTGAATCGCCATCCCCTCCGACCGCCGCAGCCGCCGGATCTCCGCCCAGTCCTCCACGCTCAGCACCTCCCGATGCTTCAGGAGGTGGTCCCGATTCAGCCGGAACCACGTGGTCAGTTTTCAGGCGGAGCCGACAGCCATCAGCCGGGATGTCGTTCCTGACTGGACGAGGTAGCCAGCGGAGTGCTGTGAGGCCGAGTACGAGGTGCAACAGACTGGCTGCAGCTGCGGCCACGTGCATGCCGGTGAGGAAGGCTGACTTGGCGTCGGTGATCAAAGTGTCTGTCAGGCCGGTGAGCTGAAGCGTTTTGTCCAGGGTCGGCGCGAGGTCGGGCCCTTGGAGCCGGAACAGCAGTGCTGCCAGAGAGCCGAGCAGTGCAATGCCCAGGGCGTTACCGATCTCGTTGCTGGTCTCGGCGATCGCGCCTGCTGAGCCTGCTCGCTCGGACGGGACCGCGCCGACGGCGGTGTCAGCGACGACTGCGAAGGAGATGCCGTAGCCGATGCCAGCGATCGCAGTGGAAGCGACGTACCAGCCGATCCCGCCAGTGATGGTGGTGGGCAAGAGCAGGAGCAGCCCGGTGGCGATGGAGAAGTGGCAGACAAGCAGCGCGGAGCGTTTCCCGACGCGATCGACCACCACAGGGGTGAGGATGCAAGTCGTGATGAGCACAACGGCTCCCGGTAGCGCCAGCAAGGCAGCCTGCAGGACCGGAATGTCAAGGACGGACTGCAAGTAGATGCCAGCCAGGTAGGCGGCTGCTGACCACGCGGCCAGCGGTAGAAGCCCGGTGATCACCGCGATGGTGAAGACTCGATCCCGGAAGAGAGAGAAGTCGATGAGTGGATGGTCCAGGTGTCGTTGACGGACGCCGAACCATGCCAGCACGGCGACCCCCATGAGCCCGGCGAGCGCCGCCGATACGGAGAGGCCCTCGGCGGCAGCGTGCTTGAGCCCGTAGATCGCTAGCAGCAGACCGACCGCAGAGGTCACGACACTCATCGGATCGGCTCGTCCGGGACGGGTGGTTTGCACCTCGCTGAGCAACATGGGTGCGAAACACAGGAACAGGGCGATTAAGGGAAGATTGATCAAGAACACCGATCCCCACCAGAAGCGTTCCAGCAGCACGCCACCGATGACCGGTCCGATTGCGAATCCCGCGGCGAAGGCCGCAGCGAAGATGCCGATGGCCTGGGCCCGACGCTTCGGGTCGGTGAACAGCTCACTGAGCACCGCCAAGGCGGACGGAAGCAAGGTGGCGCCGGCGATCCCCATCACGGCACGGGCGGCGATGAGTAGCGCCGGTGTGGGCGCGAACGCGGCGGCGGCCGAACCGATGCCGAAGAAGATCGCGCCGATCATGAGCAGCTTGAGTCGCCCGTAGCGGTCGCCGATATCTCCGAATGCGATAAGCAGGGAGCCGACCGAGAAGCCGTAGACGTCCAGGATCCACAGTGCTTGGTCAGCGCTGGGATTGAGAGACTGACTGACTCGTGGCATTGCGAGGAACAAGATGGACCCGTCCATCGAGACCATGAGCACCGGGCCGAGGACGACCAGCAGCCCGAGCCAAGCTCGGACGTTGGTCGTGCGTGAGGTGTGTTGCGTCATGCCGGCAACGCTCCAGCGCAGAGCCGGGAGCATCCAGGCACCTGGTGTGGGTACACCCAGCAGGTACACCCAGCCACGCGCGGCGGGCACCTAGTCTCGATGTCATGGAAAGCCTCGGAGCATTCTTGAAGAGCCGCCGCGACCGGGTCACCCCAGACGAGATCGGACTACGAACCTACGGGAGCGCCCGCCGAGTTCCGGGGCTGCGCCGCGAGGAGCTCGCCCATTTGGCAGGGGTCAGCGCTGGCTACTACACACGGCTGGAGCAGGGCCAGGCCGAGACGGCCTCCGAACAGGTTCTCGACGCCCTCGCACGAGTTCTGAAACTGGACGACGTGGAGGTCGTACACCTTCACAATCTCGCCCGCCAGCCCTCCCGGTCCGGCCTTGCCGAACCACCAGTCGAGCAGCCCCACCGGCGCGTCCTCGCGCTGCTCGAATCACTGGCCGAGGCGACGCCAGCGATCGTGCTGGGCCGACGCGGCGACGTCCTCGCCTGGAACCGCACCGGACACGCGCTGCTCGCCGAGCACGTCGACTTCGAGGCGCCCCGTGATCCGGGCTGTCGTCCCTCGATCCCGCGGATGTTCTTCCTCGACGCTCTCACCAGGGATCTGCACCGCAATTGGGACGAGCTCGCCCGAGTCCACGTCGCCTACTTGCGTCTCACCGCCGGACGGTTCCCGACCGACGCGCGCCTGGCGAACCTCATCGGTGAACTCACCATGCGCAGCGACCAGTTCGGCTCCATGTGGGCAACCGGTGAAGTCGCCGACTGCACCACCGGGGACATGCATCTCCAACACCCAATGGTCGGCGCGGCGAGCATCGCCTACCAAGTCTGGCTACAGCCCGACAGCCCCGATCACCGCCTCGAGATCTACACCCCAAACGATGCCTCCTCGGCAGACGCACTACGGATCCTCACCCAACGCGCTTTCGGAGAGGACGATCCGAGCGTCAGGGCGCCCGAGGGGCCTGCGCCTGGTCGCGATCGATCCGTCAGCAACCTCCGGCCCCGCTTCCTGCGCGACCTCGGCCTCAGGTAGAAGGGACTACCGCCGATGACGAAGACACCGCCGTATGCGTGCGCTCAGGAAACTGGTGGTCGATCAGCGTGCCCGGACTACGAGGCGTTCATTCGCAGGCGCGCAGGCTCGACCAGGTCGAGGACATGGCCCGCGAATACGTCACCGAGCACCAGATACTCCACGGCGTCGTCGGCGACCCGAACGATGCCAGTGGCTGCGGACTGACCGCTTGGGCCTGTCAGGAGCCGAGGGCGTCGTGGCGTCGCCACGCCGGCCATGTCGCGGTGACCGGTCAGGTTCGTCGGCGGTGAACCTGTCCGGTGAGGGCTGTCGCCCCGAACCGTGAGGTGGGCCGAACGGTGGTGGTCCCGCGCCGGACGCCCGGCGCGGGACTACGGACACCTGCCGGTCAGCTCGCGCAGACGGCGTACGCGCGCACCTTCCAGGTGTCGCTGAAGCCATTCTCGTCCTCCGCGGCGCGGACGGTGACGACGGTCGAGGACGTGGCCCGCATCTCGGTCAGGCGCACCTCTCCCTCACCGCCGAGGATCTCGCCGCCCACCCCGTGCACGCGCGTGCCGGCGGGGCAGGTGGCCGTGACCGACTGGGTTGCGGTGGAGCTGTAGACGCTGTCGTCGATCACGCGCTGCTCGCCGGGCAGCGGGTCGGCGCAGATCGCGGTGGCGTCCAACCACCACGTGCCGGCGAAGCCGGTGCCGTCCTCGGCGCCCGCCACCACGACGCTGTTCTGGTTGATGCGCAGATCCTCGAGGACGATCTCGCTGTTCGACGCCCCGACGACCGCGCCACCGACCCCGATGGCGTGCTTGCCGGCCGGGCAGGACTTCTCGAACCAGTTCGACGTGCCGAGGCTGGGCGCCGAGCTGCCGGAGACGGTCACCAGGCCCGGGGGCAACGGGGCGCACACCGCGTTGGCCGTGACCGCCCAGTTGCCGGCCACGCCGTTCTCGTCCTCACGGCCGGTCACCGAGTACGCGTCCGAGCCCACCAGCGGCACCATGATGTCCATGCCGACCTGCCCGAGGCCCGAACCGGTGATCGCGCCGCCGCCGCCGATGACCTTGGTGCCGACCGGACAGGTCGCGTTCTGCGACTTCGCGACGCTGTTGCTGGGGCTGGTCGTCGTCTTGAAGCTCAGGCCGGGCACCGCCGCGACCGGTCCGGTGAGGGCCACCTGGCCGAGCACGAGCGCGCTCAGCACGCACCCGCCCACGGCGGCAGTCCGACGCGACCAACGGTTCCGGTTCAATCCTTCTCGCATGGTGTCTTCCTTTTCTAGGAGGTGTTCGACACCGGTAGGAGCGCGGTCGGGTCGGGATGCCAACAGAAAGTTCCGAAGAAAAAAATTCCCGGCTTTACTGGCACCGTTGACGAGCAGCGGGGGACACGATGGACACGGCGGCACAGGACGACACCGCGCTGGTCGAGGCGGTGCGTCGCGGCGAGCGGGTCGGGCTGGAGGGCATGTACCGGCGGTACGCCGACCGGCTGTACACGTACGCCCGGACCATGCTGCGCGAGCCGGAGGCCGCCGCGGACGCCGTCCACGACGCGTTCCTCACCGCCAGCCAGCGCATCGACCAGCTCCGCGAGCCCGACCGGCTGCGCTCCTGGCTGTACGCGATCGTGCGCAACGAGTGCCTCCGGCAGCTCCGGGAGCGGTCCCGCTCCCTGCCGCTGGAGGAGGCCGGCGAGCCGGTGGCTGACACCGCCGACCCAACCACGGGCGTCAACGCCGAGCAGGTACGCGACCTGGTGCACGCCGCGGCCGCCGCGCTGAACCCGGGCGACCGTGAGGTGGTCCACCTGGCCATCCGCCACGACCTGTCGTCCGCCGACATCGGCGCGGCCCTCGGGGTGCCCGCCAACCACGCGCACGCCCGCCTGTCGCGCGCCCGCACCCAGCTCGAACGGGCGCTGGGGGCGCTGCTGGTGGCCCGTACCGGGGCCCGGGACTGCCCCACCCTCGCCGACCTGATCGACGGCTGGCAGGGCCGGCTCACCCCGACCCTGCGCAAGCGGGTCTCGCGGCACATCGAGGACTGCGCGGTGTGCGGGCTGCTCCGGCGGGAACAGCTCAGCCCGGCCGCGCTGCTGTCGGCGTACACGGCACCGGCCTTCCTGGTCGTCGCCGACACGGTGTGGCCGAGACTGGCCGAGGTCTGCGCGACCGACGTCCTCGCCGGCCCGCCGTCCGACGCGGCGAGTGCGGTCCCGGCCGATCCGGCGTCGGACGCGGCAGTCGATCCGGCGAGTGCGGTCCCGGCCGGCCCGGCGGCCGACGCCGGGCCGGCGGCCGACGAACCCTCCGGATCCGGCGATGCCGGGCCGGCGGACGGGCCGGCCGGCGGGCCCACTCCAGCGGGCGGCGGTGCGACGGCGTCCCCGGGCGGTGCGGCGGCGATGCCGCGCGGAACGGCGCACGCCGTGCGGGCGACCTCGCGGGCGGACCGCGACCGGAACCGTCGGCGGCTGGCCGCGACCGTGGCGCTGCTGATCCTCATCGCCGTGTTCGGCACCTGGGCACTGGCCCCCGGTCGCCCGACCGCAGGCCAGGACGGCTCAGGCCAACCGGTGTCCGAAGTGCTCGGTCAGTCGGCCGGGGAGCCGGTGTCACCCCCCGCCACCGCCACGCCGCTGCCGTCCGGCACGGCCACGGAGGCCGACCCGCCGGCTCCGGCCGGCGCCGGCGGTGCGACGTCCGGCCCCGTCGCCGGGCCGGCGGACGGCGACGGGGCCGCCCGGACCGATGCGCCCGCCGCGCCCGATCTCGTGCCGGGTGGCACCGCACCGGCACCGACCGTGGCACCGAGCAGACCACCGACCGTGCCCCGGCCGACCGCCGCACCGCAGGTCGCCGCGCCGTTCACGGTCTCCGCCACCGCGCGGGTGCGGTGCGGTGCGGAGACGTACAGCCTCGCGGTGCAGGCCACCGGTAGTGCCACGCTCGGCGGCGCCGAGGTCCGCTGGACACCTGCCGGCGGCCGCACGTCGACCCGGGCCACGACGGTGGACGGATCCGCCGGGCGGGTGACCGTCGGAGGGCTGCGCGCGTCGGCGCTGACCTGGTCGGTACGGGCGACCGCGGTGGACGGCCGCACGGCGCAGAGCCCGACCTACACGATCGCCGACCCGTGCGTCCGGCCGGGATAGGAGGGGATTCCGGCCGGCATCATCACTGCCCCTGGTGACCGCGTCGGCGGAGGCCCGCGCCCGGACGCCCGCGGTGGCGTACCCCGTCGTCCTGGCAGACCCCGGCCTCCCGTGGCGGTCGGCGGCCCCGCTGGACGTCGTCGTGGGGTGGGTCGGGGGCGATCCACCCCTGAATTTCGTGCGGCTGGTGTTGGATCGGGGCGAGTGGCCGGACGAGCCGGAGGTGTCCTGGTGAGCTACGCGGAGGTCAACGGCCTGCGGCTGTGGTACGAGGTGCACGGCTCCGGCCGCCCGTTGGTGCTGCTGCACGGCGGGTACGGCGCGGTGGAGATGTTCGCCCCGATCCTGCCCGCCCTCGCCGGGCGCCGCCGGGTGGTCGCGGTCGACCTTCAGGGCCACGGCCGCACCGCCGACGTCGACCGCCCGCTGCGGTACGGGTCGATGGCCGACGACATCGCCGCGCTGATCCGCCACCTCGGCCTCGGCGAGACCGACGTGCTGGGCTACTCGCTGGGCGGCGGCGTGGCCCTGCGGGTCGCGATCCAGCACCCGGACCTGGTGCGACGGTTGGTGGTGGTCTCCGCCCCCTGCCGACGGCAGGGCTGGTACCCGGAGGTGCTGGCCGCGATGGGCACCCAGGACGAGCGGACGGGCGAGCGGATGCGGGGCACCCCGCCGCACGAGCTGTACGCCCGGGTGGCCCCGCGCCCGCAGGACTGGCCGGCGCTCTGGGCCAAGACCGGCGATCTGCTCCGCCGCGAGTACGACTGGTCGGCCGAGGTGGCCGCCCTGGCCCTGCCGACCCTGCTGGTCTTCGCCGACGCCGACTCGATCCCGGTCGGCCACGTGGCGGAGTTCTTCGGGCTGCTCGGGGGCGGCCACCGCGACGCCGGCTGGGACGGCACCGACCGCCCCGCGTCGCGCCTGGCCGTTCTGCCCGGCCTCACCCACTACGACATCGTCGCCTCGCCGGCGCTGCCCGCCGCGGTGATCCCGTTCCTCACCACCCAGGTCCGCGCGCCGGCCTGACCGGGCCGCCGTCGGTCGTCGAGTACGGCGGTGAGGCCCCCGGCCCGGGTCTGATGTTGCTCTTAGGCGTATACGTCTACTAGGTTGTCCCGGTGCCCCTGGACGCCTCCCGGAACAGCCTGGTGCTGCCGCTGCTCGGGCTTCTCGTCGAGCAGCCGTCGCACGCCTACGAGGTCGCGACGCGGCTACGCGACCGGTACGGGCAGCTGTCGGTGACCGGCAGCACCGTCACCTCCCTGTTGAAGGCGCTGGAACGGGCCGGCCTGGTCGCCGCCCGCGCCCCCGAGCGGGTGGGAAACCGGCCGCCGCGCACGCCCTACGAGGTGACCGAGGCGGGGCTGGCGGAATTCAGCCGCAAGGTCGTGGAGGGGCTCAGCGACGCCCAGGTCGCCTCCCCGGACTTCGTCATGGCCGTGGCCTACCTGATGCTCCTCCCGGCCGACGACGCGGCGTCGATCCTGGACGACCGCGCCGCCCGCCTGGGCCAGCGGCTGACGGCCCTGCGGCAGGAGCCCGCCGGGGTGCCCGAGGCGTACAAGCTCGAAGTCGCCTACTGGCGCAACGTCGTCGCCGCCGAGGCGGGCTGGATCAGGATCCTGGCGGCGCGGATCCGGTCGCGCGACATCGACTGGCCGACCGAGTAGCCGGTCGGTCGAGGCGCTCGGCCAGCCAGGCCAGCACCGCGTCGGCCTGGGCCCGCTGAAACTCCCGCAGCCCCGGGATGCCGACCGGCGGGGGCTGCCGGGCCCGGTCGGCGAAGAAGCCGGCCAGGCCGGCCAGCACGCCGGTGACCGCGTCCGGCTCGGCGGCGGCGGTGAGCGGCCGGGCGCGCAGCAGCGCCTCGGTGTCGTGGCCGCCGTGCAGCCGGACGTTGACCAGCAGCAGCACGGTGTCCAGCCAGGCCGGGCCCCGGCACGCCCAGGGCCAGTCGACCACGCTCACCCGGCCGTCCGGGCCGACGAGCAGGTTGTCGGCCCGCAGGTCGCCGTGGCAGAGGGTGTCGCCGGCCAGCGCGGCGACGCCGTGGTCGGCGCGGGCCCGCAACTCGTCGAGCCGGGCCCGCGCCCACGGGTCGAGGTGCTCCGGCGGGTCGGCGGCGATCCGGTGCCAGCCGGCGAAGTCGTTCCCCAGCGTGTCGGCGGCGCGTGGCGCGTGCGCGACGGGCGCGGGGGTGAGCGCGGCGGCCATGGCCTCCAGGGCGTCCAGCACGGCGGCGAGTTCGTCGCCCCGCCACGGGGTGGCCGGGTGGCGGCCCTCCACGTCGTCGAAGACCAGCGCTACCCACTCGCCGTCGTCGTGGCAGCCCCGCAGCCGGGGCGCGGGCGTGTGCGCGGGCAGCGCGGCGGCGTTGCGCGATTCGGCGCGGTGCAGGACGGGGCTGTGGTCGTTCTGCGCGGGGCTGACCGCCTTGACGAACGCCCGCCGGCGCCCCCGGCCGTGCGCACCCGGTCGGCGCTGCCGGGGGACCAGCCGCCAGGCTGCGTCGTCGCCGCCACCACCCGGTCGCCGATGATCTCCTCCACGGCGGCGCGCACGTGGCCGGGCAGGTCGACCCACTTGATCCGGGTACGCGTCGCCTCGCTCACCGGCCCATCCTGGCGCGCGGCCGGCGGGCCGGGCAACCGATTACCCCGCGTCCGGGTGACGCGGGGCCGGCGTGTGCTGCTGCGGCTGGCCCTGGTCGACGACGTCGAGGTCGGCTGGACCCTGCCCTGCCCGGGCGGCCCCAGCACCCCGTGGATCCACGACATCGAGGTGCATCCCGCGCACCGGGGACGCGGCGACGCCGCACGGATGATCGGGCTCGTCGAGGCCGAACTCGTCGGCCCCGGCCTCGACCGGCTCGGGCTGAACGTCGCAGGTGTGCCCCCGTACCCAGCGGGAACCCTGCCCGGACGCACACCGGGAGGCCGGACGCCCGGGCGCACACCGGGAACCCTGCCCGGACGCACACCGGGAGGAGCGAGGCGATGGGGGACCGCACCGCACTGACGATCGGTGTGCTGGGCTCGTACGGTGGCCGCAACCTCGGCGACGAGGCGATCCTGACCGGCCTCCTGGCCGACCTGCGCTCGCACGAGCCGCGCGCGCGGATCATCGTCTTCTCCCGGAACCCGGACCACACCGCCCGGGCGCATCCCGACGTGGAGGCGGTGCCCTGGGAGGGGGTGAGCCGGGTCGACTCGGCGCAGGTGCTGGCCGAGCTGGACCTGCTGATCCTCGGCGGCGGCGGCATCCTCTACGACCGGGAGGCCCGCCGCTACCTGCGCGTGGTCCGGGTGGCCCAGGAGCGGGGCCTGCCCCTGCTCACGTACGCGGTGGGGGTGGGGCCGCTCAGCGACGGGGTGGACACCGGGATGGTCCGGGAGACCCTGGCCGGCGCCACCGAGGTCACCGTGCGGGACCAGGAGTCCCGGATGGTGCTGGAGGAGGCCGGGCTGATCAACCCGATCACGGTGACCGCCGACCCGGCGTTCCTGCTGGAGCCCGAGGAGTTCCCCGAGCGGTTCCTGCGCGAGGAGGGGGTGCCGGCCGGGCGGCGACTGGTCGGGCTCAGCGTCCGGGAGCCGGGCCGGGCCGCCGAACGGCTCGACGTCGACGGCTACCACCGGCTGATCGCCCAGATCGCCGACTTCCTGATCCACCGGATCGACGCGTACGTGCTCTTCGTGCCCATGGAACGCGACGACATCCGGCACTCGCACGGCGTGATGTCGCACATGACCGCCGCCGAGCGGGGGCGCATCCTGCACGGCGACTACTCGCCCCGGCAGGTGCTCGGACTGATGCGGCACTTCGACCTGGCCGTGGGCATGCGGCTGCACTTCCTGATCTTCGCCGCGATGGTCGGCACCCCGTTCCTGCCTCTGCCGTACGCGGGGAAGGTCTTCGACCTGGCCCAGCGCCTCGGCGTGCCGGCGCTGCGCGGCGTGGAGCGGGAGGTGGAGGGGCCGCTGCTGGCCGAGGTGGACCGGTTGTGGGACGAGCGGGAGGCCCGCGCCGCGCAGACGGCCCGCCGGGTGGCCGAGGTCTGCGACCAGGCCCGGGGCACGTCGCAGGTGACCGGCGCGGTGCTGGAGAGCCTGCGCTCGTCGCGGCTGCCGGGCCGGGTGGACGGCCGGCTTCGCCCGACCGGGGCGCCGGGCGGTCAGACGGCCGACCCCCGCCACCGGTAGAGCCACCCATGGCCGCCCTCGGCCACCGATTCCAACTCGTAGATCTCGGCCTCGGCCAGCCCGTGCTCGCCGAGGTGGTGGTGGGTCAACGGCGGACGGCCGTTGCTGTCCAGCTCGACCGTGACCGCCTGCCCGTCGGCGGTGCCGCCCGCGAGCGGGATCTCTTCCGTTGCTGCCATGCGCCCAATCCTGCCGGGGCGACCGCAGCCCCGCAGGAGATCCCCGGCAGCGCCCGCCGCGCTCGCAGGGGCGGGCGAGATCTTGGTAGGAAACGGCCCTTCCGGGGGCCGTTTCCTACCAAGATCTCCCGCTGCGAGGCGCGGGCGAGCGGGGCAGCGTGAGCCGGGGGTGACGGTTAGGGTCCGTAGATGGCGGAGATCGCGATCGACCCCACCCTCGGGCCGGTGCTGGCCCGCACCGGCGACGAGCGCGCCGTGCTCGAATCCTTCCTCGACTTCCACCGCGCCACCGTGACGCGCAAACTGCGCGGCCTCAGCGACGCCGACGCCCGGCGTCGGCTGGTGCCCTCCCTCACCACCCTCGCCGGCCTGGTGAAACACCTGACGCTGGTCGAGCGGAACTGGTTCCCCTACCTGCTCGCCCCGGAGCCCGGCGACGTCTGCCCGACCACCGAGGAGGAGGCGGCGGCGAGCTTCATCCTCGACGACGCCGACACGGTGCGGTCCCTCCTGGCCGGCTACGAGCGGGCCTGCGACCGGTCCCGCGCGGTCGCCGCGCGCTTCGACCTCGACCATGTGGTGCCACACCCGCAGCTCGGCGAGGTCTCCCTGCGCTGGATCCTGACGCACATGGTGGAGGAGACGGCCCGGCACGCCGGCCACGCCGACATTCTGCGCGAGCTGACCGACGGCTCCACCGGGGCGGTCTGACCACCGGCGCCACCCGGACGGCCGGGTGGCGCGCCCACCTCGGCCGGGCCGCTCACCCGGGCGGTAGCAGCCCTGGCGGGTACTCCATGCCGTCGTGCGCGCAGGCCGCCGCGGCGACCCGGGCCGCGTACGCCGCCGCCTCGGGCAGCCCCGCGCCGCGCAGCCGGGCGGAGACCAGGCCGGCCGCGAACGCGTCCCCGGCGCCGTTGGTGTCCACCACCGGCCCCGGCGGCGCGGCGGCGGGCACCCGGGCGGGCGGCCCGCCGGCGACGAAGAGTTCCGCACCGTCCGCGCCCCGGGTGACCACGGTGGTCCGGGGCGCCAGCGCGGCGACGACCGCCCCGGCCCGCTCGCCGAGCCGGACGCCGCTGACGAAAACCAGGTCGGCCACCTCGGCGAACGGGCGGTGGTAGGGGTTGTCGCCGTCCCAGTCATGCAGGTCGGTGGAGAGGCCGATCCCGGCCGGTAGCCCGGCACGCAGCGCGGGCAGCACGGGCGGCGCCCAATCCATGATCGACAGGTGTACGTGCGCCGCGTCCCGGGCCAGCGCGGCCAGCCGCTCCGGCGCGAACGGCGGCGGACCCTGCCAGGGGCGGGGGTCGTAGAGCGACATCCGCCGGCCGGCCGGGTCCACCAGGTTCACCGACCGGCGGGTCCCGCCCGGGTCCACGGCCAGCACGGTGTGCACCCCGGCCCGGTCCAGCGCGGCCCGGACCACCTCGCCCGCCGGGTCGGTGCCGAGCACGTCGACGACTGCCACCCGCAGGCCGAGGGCACGGGCGGCCAGCGCCACCCCGGCGCCGGTGTTGCCGACCCGCAGGTCGATCGGGGGGACGGTGAGCGAGTCGGCGGCCGGCAGCGGAAGCTGTGGCACGCGTACCCGAAGGTCCACCCCCAGCCCGCCGAGCACGAGAAGATCGAACATGGGCCCCACGGTAACGGCGGGGCTCGCTCCAGCGGCGTCGGCTCGGGCTGTGCCGGCGCACCCGCCCCCCGGAAAGGCGCCGAAGGAAACCCAGCCGGCGTCGGGCGGCGTCCCGGTCCGGTCCGGCCGCGCCCGGCTATTCTCGGTGGTCGTCGGTCGGAGGGGGACAGGTGCTGGTCATCCACGGGGCGTGGCTGCCCGGCTCGGGGCTCGCCGTCTGGGCCGAGGACACCGCCCTGCCGGCGCAGGCACCCCGCCGTCCCGGCCGGGCCCCCCGCGAGCGGCCCCACCCGTTCGCCGCCGACCCCACCGCCCTGGCCGCAGCCCTCGACCCCGCCGGCCCGCCACCCGCCGACCCGCCACCCGCCGACCTGCGGACCGCCGACCCGCCACCCGCCGACCTGCGGACCGCCGGCCCGCCACCCGCCGGGCCGGCGACCGCGGGCCCCGAGACCACCAGGTCGGCGGCCACCGGCCGGCCGCCCGGCGCGCCGGGGACGACCGGGCCGGGGACCGCCGAGGCCGGGTCGGTGCTGCTGCGCCTGCCCACCCGGGCGGGCTCGCCGGTCGACTCGACGGAGCTGGTTCGGACCGCCGTCGCCGAGCCGGTCCGTGGGTCGGTCACCCTCGCCGGCTGGCGCGCCCCCGCCCTCCGGTACGCCCCGGCGGACGCGCTCGCGCTGCTGCGCGCTACCGGCGATCACGTCGGGGTGCCCGGCGCCAGCCTTCGGCACCTGGCCGAGCTGGCCGAGTTCGCCGCCGACCTGGTCCGCCGGGGCCGCGTCCTGCCCGGAGTCGCCCCGTCGCGGCCCGAGGACGACGACCCCGGGGCCCTGGCGGCGCGGGCGGAGCCGGCGTTCCGCCCGGCCGGCGGGCCGACGCGGGCCCGGCGCCGGCCCGCGCGGACCGGTGCGGTCACGGCGCGGGCGGTGTGGCGGCCGTTGCTCACCGGCGCCGACGCGGCCTGGGCCCGGTCGCTCGCCCTGGCCCTCCCGCCGGCCGCCCGGGCCGCCGGCGACCTACCCCCCGGCGCTGTGGTCGCCGACGCCCTCGACGCGCTGACCGACGCCGCAGCCCGGGCCGCCCTCACCCGCACCACGCCGACCCGGGGCGGCCGGCCGACCGGCGCGGTGCCGGCCTGGCTGGCCGCGTTGACCGGGCCGGCCGGGGAGTTCACCGCCGAGCCGGGGGCCCTCGCGGCGCTGCGCGCCGAGCTGGACGACTGGCAGCGGGACGCGGCCGGCGGCGCGGTCCGGGCCAGCTTCCGCCTGGTGGAGCCGGCAGCCGACCCGATCGGTGATGCCTTGACCGACCCGCTCGGCGACGTGCCGGCCGGGGCCCGGGACCTGGGGGAAGCGGTGGCCGACCAGGGCGGGACGCTCCCCGACGCCGCCCGCTGGCGGGTCGAGTTCGGGCTCCAGGCCGCCGACGAGCCGAGCCTGATCGTCGACGCCGGGCAGGTCTGGCGATCCCCGCACACCGTGCCCGCCCTCGCCGGCCGGCTGGACTCCCCGCAGGAGACCCTGCTCGCCGAGCTGGGCCGGGCCAGCCGGCTCTGGCCGGAGCTGGACACCGCGTTGCGTACGGCCACCCCGGAGGCCCTGGAGCTGGACGTCGAGGGCGCGCACCGGTTCCTGCGCGACGGCGCTCCGGTGCTGCACGCCGCCGGCTTCGGGGTGCTGGTGCCGTCCTGGTGGCGGCGGCCCTCGTCCCGGCTGGGGGCCCGGTTGCAGGCCCGCAGCCGCACCGCGCCGGGCACCGTGGCGGCAGCCGACGGCGGGCTCGGCCTGGACGCGCTGGTCGACTACCGGTGGGAGGTGGCCCTCGGCGACGAGCCGCTCACCGCCGAGGAGCTGGCCGCGTTGGCGGAGCTGAAGACGCCGCTGGTCCGGCTGCGGGGGCGCTGGGTGGAGCTGGACCCGGGGCGGCTCGCCGCCGGGCTGCGGATGCTTCGCTCGGCCGGTGAGCTGACCGTGGCCGACCTGCTCCGGCTCGGCCTCGCCGACGCGGACTCCGACGACACGCTCCCGGTGCTGGAGGTGACCGCCGACGGGGCGCTCGGCGAGCTGCTCTCCGGGCAGGCCGAGCGGCGGCTCTCCCCGCTGGACCCGCCGCCGACGTTCACCGGGACGCTCCGGCCGTACCAGCGGCGAGGGCTGGCCTGGCTGGCGTTCCTCCAGTCGCTCGGCCTCGGCGGGGTGCTCGCCGACGACATGGGGCTGGGCAAGACGGTGCAGCTGCTGGCCCTGATCGCCGGGGACCCGCCGACCGCCGGGCCGACCCTGCTGGTCTGCCCGATGTCGCTGGTCGGCAACTGGCAACGGGAGGCCGCCCGGTTCGCCCCGACGCTGCGCGTACACGTGCACCACGGTGCCGACCGGGCGCGCCGGGATGGGTTCGCCGCGGTCGTGCACGCGGCGGACCTGGTCCTCACCACCTACTCGGTGGCCACCCGGGACGCGGTAGAGCTGGCCGGGATCGACTGGCACCGGTTGGTGGTGGACGAGGCGCAGGCCATCAAGAACGCCGCCACCCGGCAGGCGGAGGCGGTCCGGTCGCTGCCGGCCCGGCACCGGGTGGCGGTCACCGGCACGCCGGTGGAGAACCGGCTCGCCGACCTGTGGTCCATCATGCAGTTCGCCAACCCCGGCCTGCTCGGCCCGGCCGCCAGCTTCAGGAAGGCGTACGCCGAGCCGATCGAGCGGCACGGCGACGCCGAGGCCGCCGAGCGGCTGCGCCGGATGACCGGCCCGTTCGTGCTGCGCCGACTCAAGACCGACTCGTCGATCATCTCCGATCTGCCCGAGAAGCTGGAGATGGAGGTGCTGTGCAACCTCACCGCCGAACAGGCGTCGCTCTACCGGGCGGTGGTCGACGACATGCTGGCCCGCATCGAATCCAGCGACGGCATCGAGCGGCGCGGCCTGGTGCTGTCGGCGATGACCCGGCTCAAGCAGGTCTGCAACCACCCCGCCCAGCTCCTGCGCGACGGGTCCGCGCTGGCCGGCCGGTCCGGCAAGCTGGCCCGGCTGGAGGAGATCCTCGACGAGGTGCTCGCGGCGGGGGAGCGGGCCCTGCTGTTCACCCAGTACGCCGAGTTCGGCGGGATGCTGCGCGGGCACCTCTCCGCCCGGTTCGGCCGGGAGGTGCTCTTCCTGCACGGCGGGGTGGGCAAGGCCGACCGGGACGCGATGGTGACCCGGTTCCAGTCCGCCGACGGGCCGCCGCTGTTCGTGCTCAGCCTCAAGGCCGGCGGCACCGGGCTGACCCTCACCGCCGCCAACCACGTGGTCCACGTCGACCGGTGGTGGAACCCCGCCGTCGAGGACCAGGCCACCGACCGGGCGTTCCGGATCGGCCAGCGCCGGAGGGTGCAGGTCCGCAAGTTCGTCTGCGCCGGCACGGTGGAGGAGAAGGTGGCCGCGATGATCGCCGAGAAGCGGAGCCTCGCCGCGTCCGTGGTGGGCTCCGGCGAGCAGTGGGTGACCGAGCTGTCCACCGAGCGGCTGCGCGAGCTGTTCGCGCTGGAGGCCGGGGCGGTGGCCGAGTGACCGGGCCGCCGCCGGACGGGTCGGCGTCGACCGGCCGGTTCGCCGACTACGGCCGGCCGCGCCGGGTGGACGGCGGGCTGCGCGCCCGCAGCGCCCGGGGCGCGATCGGCCGGTCCTGGTGGTCCCGCCGATTCCTGGAGGTGCTGGAGTCGTTCGCGCTGGGCACCCGGCTCACCCGGGGCCGGTCGTACGCGCGGGCGGGCCAGGTGCTCAGCCTCGACGTCGCCCCCGGCGTGGTGACCGCGCGGGTGCAGGGCTCCCGGCCCGGGCCGTACCGGGTGCGGATCGCGTTGGAGCCGTTCCCGGCGGCGCTGTGGGACCGGATCGAGGCGGAGCTGGCGGCGCAGGCGTTCTTCAGCGCCCGGCTGCTCGCCGGCGACCTCCCCGCCGAGCTGGAGGAGCTGTGCGCCGGTGTCGGGGCGCCGCTGTTCCCCGCCGGGGTCGACGAGCTGGCCCAGCGGTGCGACTGCCCCGACTTCGCCGTCCCGTGCAAGCACCTCGCGGCGGCGTTCTACCTGCTCGCGGAGGCGTTCGACGCGGACCCGTTCGAGCTGCTGCACTGGCGGGGACGGCGTCGGGCGGAGCTGCTGGACCGGCTGCGCGACCTGCGCGCCGCCGCCCCGGACGGTGCCGGGTCGGTCGCTCCGGCGGCTGCCGGCGGCGGTTCGGGGTCGCCGTCCACGAGGGACGATGGTGGCCGGGTCGCGCCGGCCGTCGGCGCGGCTCGGGCGCTCGCCGCGCTGCCCCCGGCGCCGCTGGACGAGGCCGTCGACCGGTTCTGGGTGCCTCCGGTGCCGCTGCCGGACCGGCCGCCGACCCTGTCGACCGGCCCGGACCTGCTGCTGCGGCAGCTCGGCGCGCCCGCGCCCGCGCTCGGCGGGCCCGGTCTGCTGGAACGGCTGCGCCGGGCGTACCGGGAGTTCGGCCAAGCCCGCCCGGAGGCGGGCCGGGCACCGGCGTCGGGGTCCCGTCCGACGACGCGATGACGGGCCCCGGCCGACGGCGGACCGTCCGGCGGGGAGGGTCCTGGCCACGGTCCACGTCGGACCGGCGGCCGGGCCGGCGTCACAGCCAGCGGCGGCGGAACCGCCACATGAGCGCGGCGTTGGCCAGCAGTACCACCGCGAAGATCGCCCCGGCCAGCCCGCCGGCCAGCACGGTCGCCGCCGGCAGCGAGGCCCACAGCACGATGGTCAACAGCATCAGGTACCGGCCGCGGTGGGCCCGGGCCCGGTGTTCCAGGCGGGCGAAGAACTCCGGATCGCTCTCCCGGAGCTGACGGGTGATCTGTTCGAACCTGCGCTGATCCTCTTTGCTGAGCATGGCGGTGCCTTCCCCTCACGCGTTCAGCGGTTCGGCGGCATACCCGCTGCGGCGGCGGCTCACGCGCTCCTCCTGCTGCTACTTTCGACAGGCCGCCGGGCGGGAAGCGGCCGCCGGCGATCCGTCCACCGCTGCCGGAGCGCGGTTCCCCGGGTCGTGGCCGCCTGAGCGCAGCCTTACTCCCGCCTTAAGTTTCCCTGTGCCGTGGAACAGCGCACCTCGCGCCGGGACGGTGCGAAACGGCACGTCCGGGCCCGCCCGGTGCGTGTTCGTCCTGCTCCGGACGTCGCCCCCGGCAGCAGTCGAAACGGACCCCCCGCCGGTGGTGTTGAGCGCCGCCTTAAGTGCCTCCACCGGCTGGTTCGGCGTGTCTTGAAGGCCCTTCACCCCCCGGCTACCTTCCGTGGCAACTCCTCCAGCAGTAGCCGCCGCACCCCGCCCCACCCCCGGGCGCAGCCGTGCCGGCGTTCGACGAAAACGGGATTGGTACATGGCCGACCAGAATGTGCCACCGAGCCGGCCGCGGGACGACCGCGGCTGGGACGGACGACAGCACCCCACCCCGGACGGTTACCGCGACCACGGCACGTCCGCCCCCCACGGCCCGACCGGCCAGCAGCCGAACCATCCGTACCCCGGCGCCCACCCCGCCCCGGCCGGCCCGTACCCGGGACATCCGCCCGCCGCCCCCGGGCCGGCGCGGCGCGGCCCCCAGTGGGTCGGCCCCGACGGCCTCGGTCGGCCGGCGCAGGCCGCGACCCCCGGCTACGGACTGCCCAACCTCGACGATGACGACGACCCGGGCCGCAGGGTGGGCCGGCGGCGCGCCCTCGCCGCCATCGGGGGGACGGCCGCGGTGGTGGCCGGCGGTGCCGCCCTGGCCATGACCCCGCAGGTACGCGGGCTCTTCGGCGACGACGCCCCGGTCGGCGACGCCACCGGCACCACGGTCACCGACGGCACCCCCGCCCGCCCCAGCGGCCAGCGGCCGAGCACGGTGCGCACCTACACCGAGCAGAACGAGAGCTACATGGGCTCCCGGGCCGGCGAGGCGCTGAAGAAGAACAGCCCCTCCGGCGGGCGTACCTTCTCCGGCCCGGCCGCCGCCGCCGAGGCCACCGAGGTCACGGTCAAGACCGTGCTCGCCAAGGACCCGATCCGGCACCTGGCCAGCCGGGCGACCTTCGGCGCCACCCCGAAGCTGACGGCCGACATCAAGCGGCTCGGCATCGACGCCTGGGTCCGCCAGCAACTGGAGCCGGAGAAGCTCGCGCCCACCCCGGCGGAGCTGAAGCTGGCCGACCTGCCGACGCTCAAGCTGAGCCCCCAGCAGCTACGCGACCGGCGTGACGCCCTCAACGAGCGGGGCGCGCAGCCCGAGCGCGAGGTGGTCGACGCCACCATCGCCCGGCAGATCTGGTCGGAGCGCCAGCTCTTCGAGGTGATGGTCGACTTCTGGAACGACTTCCTGCACGTCGCCGCCAACTTCGACGGCGGCGAGGTGTACCGGATTTCGTTCGACGCCGACGTGGTGCGCAAGCACGCGTTGGGCAGCTACCCGGAGATGCTGGTCGCCGCGAACAAGCACCCGGCGCTGCTGCTCTACCTCAGCCAGAACGACTCCCGTGCCGACGCGGTCAACGAGAACCTGGCCCGGGAGAACCTGGAGCTGTACTCGGTGGGCGTCGACGGCGGCTACAGCGAGAAGGACGTCCGGCAGGCCGCCCTGCTCCAGACCGGCCGCGGCGTCAACGACGGCAGGTACGTCTTCCGCCCGGAGCGGCACTACCTGGGCAAGGTGAAGGTCCTCGGCTTCTCCCACCCGAACAACTCCGACGACCCGAAGAAGGCCGACGCGGCCATCGACGCGTACATCGCGTACATCGCGTTGCACCCGTCGACCGCGAGGTATGTGGCCCAGAGCCTGGCCACCCGGTTCGTCTCGGACACCCCGCCGAAGTCCCTGGTGGAGCGCCTGGCCAAGACGTACTCGGCGAGCAAGGGCATGATCAGGCCGATGCTGATGACGCTCTTCAGCTCCTCGGAGTTCTGGGCGTCGGTGGGCCAGAAGGTGCGCCGGCCGATGGAGTACCTGGTCGCCACGTACCGCACCCTCGGCGTCTCCCCGCAGGCGGCGCCCGGGTTCAAGCAGGGCGACAACAAGCGCACCGCGTTCGCCCAGGGGCTGCGGCAGATCCACGACAAGATGCGCGAGCTGGGCCAGTACCCGATGGGCCAACCCACCCCGGACGGCTACCCGGACGTCTACGTCGCCTGGACCTCGGCCGGCGCGATGGTCAACGGCTGGAACGAGGCAGGTGAGCTGATCGGCGGCTGGCGCACCCAGTTCACGTACACCAGGCCGGAGAAGCTGGTCGCCCGGCCGCCGGCCACCGCCGGGGCGTACGTGGACGCGCTGGCCCAGCGCCTGGTGCACCAGAAGCTCAGCGCCCGGGAGCGGGAGCTGATCCTCGACGTCGCCGGGGTCTCGGCGAGCGCCAGGGTCGACGCCACGTTCAACGGGGCCGTCGCAGCCGTCGCGCGGGCGATCCTCGCGTCCCCCCAGCACCACCTCCGGTGAGGCATCCGATGGAGAAGACTGTGCACTCGTTCCCCCTGCACCCCGAATGCCCCGACCTGCGGCGGCTGGCCGACAACCCGGCCGAGGCGCTGCTGCGGGCGGAGGCCGACATCGTCGCCGCCGAGAACGCCGCCGAGACCGACCGCTACCGGCGACTTGAGGAGCTGGAGGAGGCCCAGCAGGACGGTCGGGGGGTCACCCGGCGCACCTTCGTGGCCGGGGCCGCCGCCACCGCCACCGCGCTGGCCACCGCCCAGTTCGTCACCACCTCCGCCTCGTTCGCCGCCACGAAGACCGGCACGCTGATCCACGTCTTCCTCTACGGCGGGCTGGACGGGCTGAGCCTGGTCGCCCCGGCCGGCGACCCGGTGCTGGCCAAGGCCCGCCCCGACCTGCTGCTCGGCGACGACTCCCTGGCCCTGGGCCGAGGGTTCAAGCTGACCAGCGCGTTCAAGCCGCTGGAGCGGTGGCTCAAGGCCGGCCAGCTCGGCTTCATTCCGGCGGTCTCCGACGAGCGGCTGTCCCGCAGCCACTTCCAGGCCGCGGACGCCTGCAACCTGGGGGGCCTGCCCAGCGAGACCGGCGGCCGGGGCTGGCTGGACAGCCTGGTCGACAACCTCGGCAAGGGCACCGCGTTCCGCAGCGTCGGCATCGGCAGCACCCTGCCCCGGTCGCTGGTCGGCACCAACGGCGCGCTGTCCATGAACAGCGTCGGCTCGCTGCGGCTCAACGGCGACGCCCGGTACCGGGCCGCCACCGAGAAGGCGATCAAGGGCCTGTTCACCGGGATCAACCACCCGGTCGAGGAGGCGGTGCAGGACGGCCTCGGCGCGCTGGCCACCGCGCAGAAGCTGGCCGCGAAGCCGTACCAGGCGGTCGAGGGCGTCAGGTACGAGGGCGTCGGGAACGCGTTTCAGCAGCTCGCCCAGCTCATCAAGGGCGGGGCGAACGTCCGGGTCGCCACCGTCGGGATGGGAGGCTACGACACCCACGAGAACCAGGGCACCCGCTCCGGCGGCCAACTGCACCGGCGGCTGAACGAGCTGGCCGGCGCCATGGCCGCGTTCTTCACCGACCTGGGCGACAAGGCCGCCGACGTGACGATCATGGTGTCCAGCGAGTTCGGCCGCCGGGTCTCCTCCAACGGTGGCGGCACCGACCACGGCCACGGCGGGGTGGTCACCGTCCTGTCCGGCCGCAAGCTCACCGGTTCCCTGCTCGGCACCTGGAACGGCCTGGACAAGCTGGACTCCGGCGACGTGCCCGAGTACAACAACATGTTCAACGTGTACGGATCCGTCGCCCAGGGCCGGTTCGGGCTCACCACCGCGCAGGTGGACAAGATCTTCCCCCGGCAGAAGTTCACCCCGATGAAGCTGTACGCGTGACCCGTCAGCACACCCACGCCGCCGGCCGCCGCACCGGGATCCCGTCCCGGCGCGGCGGCCGGTCGGCTGCGCCCGTACCCCAGGCGGCGGTGCCCCGGCGTGGGCCGGGCGGCCGGCGGGCGCTGACCACCCTGTTCTGGGTGGGCCTGGTCGCGGCCGTGCTGCCGTGGTGGCTGGACACTCCGGCCGGCTCGCTGGACAGCACCGGCGCCGTGCTGACCGCCGCCGGGCGGATCGCCGGCCTGGTCGCCGGCTACCTGCTGCTGGTGCAGGTGCTGATGATGAGCCGCCTCGGCCTGCTGGGACGCCTCGCCGGGGAGCGGATCTCCCGCTGGCACCGCGACGTCGGCGCCACCCTGGTGGTCACCGTGCTGGCCCACCTGTCGCTGATCGTGGTCGGCTACGCCGCCGGCCGGCGGTCGGTGCTCGGCCAGGCCGGCGAGCTGCTGCGCGAGTACGAGGACATGGTCGCCGCGGTCGCCGCCGCCGGCATCCTGGTACTGCTCGGCCTCACCGGGATCCGGGCGGTCCGCACCGCCCTGCCCTACGAGCTCTGGCACCACCTGCACCTGGCCAGCTACCTGGTCCTGCTGCTCGGCTTCAGCCACCAGTTCAGCAACGGCGCCCAGCTCTTCCCGGCCGGCCCGGTACGCGCCGGCTGGATCACCGCGTACGGGCTGGTCGCCGCCGCCCTGCTCTGGGGCCGGGTGGTGGCCCCGCTGCGGTTCAACCTGCGGCACCGGCTGCGGGTGGCCGACGTGGTCGCGGAGAGCCCGGACACCGTCTCGGTCTACCTCACCGGTGACCGGCTCGACCGCATCGACCTGCTCGGCGGGCAGTTCTTCCGCTGGCGGTTCCTCACCAGGGGCTGCTGGTGGCAGTCGCACCCGTTCTCCGTCTCCGCCGCCGCGAACGGCCGCTGGCTACGGCTGACCGTCAAGGTGGTCGGCCGGCACACCGCCGACCTGCGCGACCTCGACCAGGGCACCCGGGTCTGGGCGGAGGGCCCCTCGGGCACGTTCACCGCCGCCCACCGCACCCGGGAGCGCGCCCTGCTGATCGCCGGCGGCAGCGGGATCACCCCGCTGCGGGCGATGCTGGAGGAGCTGCCGCCCGGCGCGGCCCTGATCTACCGGGCCCGCACCCCCGACGACGTGCTGCTGAACCGGGAGCTGGACTGGCTGGCCCAGGAGCGGGGCACCGACGTCTGGTACGTCATCGGCTCCCGCGACGACCAGGGCCCCCGGCAGGTGATGAGCGCCGAGGGCCTGCGCCGGCTGGTGCCCGACGTGGCCCGTCGGGACGTCTACCTGTGCGGCCCGCCCGGCCTGATGGAACAGTCCGTCCGGGCGCTGCGCCGGGCCGGCGTGCCGCGCCGGCAGATCCACCTCGCCACCTTCGAGCTGTAAGGAAGGCCCCATGCGTCGTGTGCTGCTCGCGATCACCGGCCTCGCGGCCGGCACCACCGCGCTGGTGGTGCTCAAGGGCGCCCCGGAGGCCAGCCCGGTCGCCCAGGAGTTGTCCGCCCTCCGGCCGTCGGTGGTGCCGTCCGGGCCGGCCCCGGGGCGGTCGGCCGCGCCCACGCCGACCTCCGCCGCGTCGGCCCGCGCCACCGTCACCCCGAAGTCCCACGCCACCCGCACCCCGGGCTTTCGGACCGGCACCTCGGCCCGGCCCACCTCGGCGCCGCGCACCACCACCACCGCGCCGCCGAAGTCCACCACCCGCAAGGTGACCGGGTCGGTGGTCTCCAACGAGTACGGCAACGTGCAGGTGCAGATCACCCTGTCCGGGACCCGGATCGTCGACGTGGTGGCGCTGGAACTGCCCCAGGAGACCGCGCAGTCCGACCGGCGCAGCGAGGAGGTCGACGGCCGGTACAGCGGCACCGCCGGGCAGGTCGTGCGGAAGCAGGGCACCGACCTGGACACCGTTTCCGGGGCGACCGCCACCAGCACCTCGTACCGGAAGTCGTTGCAGGCCGCCCTCGACCGGGCCCGCTGACGTGATCGTGCCGGTGACCCGCCCCGGCCTGCGCCGGGTCGAGCAGGTCATGGGTACGGCGATCAGCCTCGACCTCGCCGACGACCTGCCCACGGCGCGGCTGCGCGAGCTGACCGGGGACGTCTTCGCCTGGCTCCGCGAGGTGGACGCCCGGTTCAGCACGTACCGGGCCGACAGCGAGGTGTGCCGGTTCGACCGGGGCGAGGTGCCGCTGTCCGAGGCGTCCGGGGACCTGCGCACGGTCCTGGAGCGCTGCGCCGACCTGTGGGGTGCCACGGACGGCTTCTTCGACGCGTACGCCACCGGGCGGCTGGACCCGTCCGGCTACGTGAAGGGCTGGGCGGCGCAGGTCGCCTCGGACCGGTTGGTCGCTGCCGGGGCGCCGAACCACTGCCTGAACGCCGGCGGGGACGTCCGCGTCCGGGGGCACTCGGCGAGCGGCCGGCCGTGGCGGGTAGGCGTCCGGCACCCGTGGGACGAGTCGTCGGCCTGCCTGGTGCTCACCGGCACCGACCTGGCCGTGGCCACCTCCGGGGTGTACGAGCGCGGACACCACGTGCTCGACCCGCGTAGGGGCGTCCCGGCCGTAGGCCTGCGCTCGGTCACCGTGGTCGGCCCGGACCTCGGGGTCGCCGACGCGTACGCCACGGCGGCGGTGGCGATGGGGGCGGCCGGCATCGGCTGGCTCGACCGACTCCCGGGCCACCTGCACGCGGTGATCACGGACGACGCCCGCTGCCTGCACTCCCCCCGCCTCCCCCTCCTCCCCGACTGACGGACCTGCGCCCCGCCGCTCGCCGTGTCATGCACTCGCGGCCCCGGGGGCGGGCATTTCGTCCCGGTGTGACCGGGCCCGAACTGCAAGATCGCGGAGGGCGGGGCGGTCAGCGGCGGGGTGGGGTGGTCAGCGGTGGGTGGGGGTGGGGTGGTCAGCCGGCGGGGCGGCGGGTGCCGGCCGGATGGGCGCCTCCGGGGCGGGGGCGGCCGGGGCGAGAGCCGGCCGGGCGGGTCGGCGGCCAGCGGTGCCCGCGTCGGTGGTGCGGTGGCGGTTCCGCGCCGTCTGGCCGGCGTGCCGCGTCATCCCTGCTGGACATCACACCCCCGCTCGGGGCGCTGTCGCCCCCTCGCCCGGGTCAACGACGTCCCGGGGCGCGGGGACGCTGCCCGGGACGCGTCGGCTCCCCGACAGGTGGGCCCGCCCGCGTCGGGCCGACGGCGGCCGGATCCACCAGCGGCGTCGGCGCGGCAGGGGTGTGGCGGGACCGGTCGCAACTGGCCACGGCGCGTGGCTACCTGACGGTGTCCGCCGCGGCGTGGGTGCGGCGGGGCGGGTTCACCAGCCGCGTCGTGGCAGTGGCAGGTGGCCGGGGAGCAGCTCGGGGGTGAGCGTCACGCCGGTGGCCCGCAGCGCGTCGACCAGCACGTTCTGCACCAGGTAGGAGTCCGGGAGCTGCCAGCGCGCCTGTTCCGGGGCGACCGCCCAGCGGACCGTGCCCTCCGGCAGCCGGGTCGGCGGCGCCGGGATCCACGAGCCGACGCCGTGCCGGACCACGTGGAAGCAGTGCTCCAGCTCCGGGCGCAGCGGGTCGCCGGGACGGACCAGGAACATCCAACGCCCGGTCGGCGTCACCACCACCGGGCCGCGGACCCCGAAGCCGGCCGGGTGGTTCCCGACCACGTCGAGTACCCCCCGCCCGAGGTGGGCCGGCACCTCCAGGACGTCGAAGGCCCGCCCGGTGGGCAGCAGCACGCCGTACGGGCGGCTGCGCCACCAGGTCGCCACCCGCGCCGCGTCGGTGCTGGCCGCCCGCTCCCAGTCCTCCAGGGCGGGATGACAGCCGACGGTGGGACAGCCGGCTCGACCGCACACGAAGCGGCTGCGGGCCAGGCATGCGCCGGGGGTCACCTCCCAGCCGTGGACGGCGTAGCGGACGGCGACCCGGCGCAGCCGGACCCGTTCCAGCGGCGACAGCTGTGCGACCCGCGGCCCGACGTTCCCCCACATGCCTACGAACTCCTCTCGCCCGGACCGGTAGGTGCCAGGTCGCTTGTCGAGCGCCGTCACTGCCGTAACCCGCGTTCGTTGACTTGACGGAACGGCTGATGCAACTTGCACGAAAGCTAAGAGTGCTGACCACACGGCCGACGTACAGGCTGTGCGACCAGCGAAAACTTGAGAACGAACGGACCGTTGATCCGTCCGTACGGTCGCCGCCGAGGCCAACCGGCCCGGCCAGGGGAGGAATGGACATGGACGAGTTACCCATAGGTCGGCGGGTGGCGTACTGGCGCGGCCGGCGCAAGATGTCCCAGCAGGTCTTCGCCGACCGGCTCGGCAAGTCCAAGAGCTGGGTGGACAAGGTCGAGCGCGGGGTGCGCCGGCTGGACAAGTTCTCCGTCCTCTACGAGATCGCCTACATTCTCGAAGTCGACGTGCAGTTGCTGCTCGGCAAGGACCCGGAGCGGCGCACCGACGTGCTCAACTGCATCGACCCGGTCGAGGTCCAGGAGATCCGGGCGGCCCTGGAGCGGTACGACTCGATGAGCGCCTACTTCGACGCCGCCCCGTTCCCGCCGCCGCTGGTGGACATGCGCAAGGCGGTCAACCACGCCTGGCTGACCTACCAGTACGGCCGCTACGGGATGCTCATCCGGGCGCTGCCGAAGCTGCTGCGCGACGCCCAGGCCGCGGACGCCGGCCACGACGGCGACCAGGCCCGCGACGCCGCCCACCTGCTCGGCCAGGTGTACCAGATCGCCTCCTCGGTGCTGCGCAAGCTCGGCGAGTGCGACCTGGCCTGGCTGGCCGCCGACCGGGCGATGGCGGTCGCCCAGCGGGCCGACGACCAACTCCTCGCCGGGATCGCCACCACCCGGGTCTGCAACGCGATGGTCGCCATGGGGCGGGCCCGTTCCGCGCTGGAGCTCAACGTCAACATCGCCAACCGGCTGGCCCCCGGCGGCGGCAACGACGCCACCCCGGACCGGCTCTCCGTCTACGGGATCCTGCTGCTCCAAGGCGCGATGGCCGCTGCCCGGCTCGGCGACTCGGCGACCGTGGACGACCTGATCAACGGCGCCCAGGAGGCGGCCGTCCTGCTCGGCGGCGACCAGAACCACTACTGGACCTCCTTCGGCCCGACGAACGTCGAGCTGCACCGGGCCGCCGCCGCGGTGGAGCTGGGCGACGGGGGGCGGGCGGTGGAGGTGCACCAACAGCGCATCCCCGAGTCGTCCTTCAACGGCCTGCTCCCCGAGCGCCGGGCCCACCATCTGCTCGACATCGCCCGGGGCATGGCCCAGATCGGCGACGTGGCCACCGCCGGAGAGATGCTGCTGCGCGGTGACCGGCTCGCGCCCTCGGAGATCCGCTGCCGCCCCATCGCCCACGAGGTGATGTCGGACGTCCTACGTCGCACACGGGGTGCGCTGCCTCCGCCGATTGCGGAGTTGGCTGAGCACATGGGAGTGGGAGTATGAGCGCGGCGGGGGTCGGTATGAACGGTCCGCACCGCGGCAGCGAGCGCCATGGGGTGCTCTACGTCATCGCCTGCGGGTCGCCGCTGGCCGGTCACGTCGGCCGCCTGGTCGAGCTGGCCCAGCAGGACGGCCGGGAGGTCTGCGTGGTCACCACGCCGGACGGCGCGAAGTTCGTCGACCGGCCGGCGTTGGCCCGGCAGACCGGCCATCCGGTCCGCAGTAGGTACAAGGACCCGGGTGACCTGGACGTGCTGCCGCCGGCCGACGCGATGATCGTCTGCCCGGCCACGGTCAACACGGTCAACAAGTGGGCGGCCGGGATCACCGACACCCTCGCCCTCGGCCTGCTGGTCGAGGCGCAGGGCAAGGGGGTGCCGATCGTGGCGGTGCCGTTCACCAACGCCGCGATGGCCGGGCATCCGGCCTTCCGGGCCAGCCTGACCCGGCTCGCCGAGTGGGGGGTGGACGTGGTCTTCGGTGAGCACGTCGTGCCGCTGCATCCACCCGGCGCCGGCGAGCGTCACCTGCACACGTTCCCGTGGGGCGCCGGCCTGGCGGCGCTCCGCGATCGGCGCTGCCCGGTCACCCCAGCCGCCTGATCGAGGAGCAGGGCCCCCTTGTCGACGGATTCCGTTGCACCCGGGGGCCCTGTCCACAGCCGCGGCCCTGACCTACGGCGCGCGCCGGTAGAGTGGCCCGCCGTGAGCACAACCCCGACACCGCCGACGGTGGCCGACGTGGTGGCGACGCTGCACCGGCACTACCCGCCGGCCTGGGCCGAGGACTGGGACCGGGTCGGGCTGGTGCTCGGCGAGCCGACCGCCGAGGTCCGCCGGGTGGCCTGCGTCGTCGACGTCGTCCCCGAGACCGTCGCCGAGGCCCTCGCCGCCGGGGTGGACATGATCGTCGCCCACCACCCGCTGCTGCTGCGCGGGGTCTCCTCGGTCGCCCCGACGACGTACAAGGGGCGGATCGTCCACCAACTCATCAAAGCCGATGTGGCGCTCCTCGTCGCGCACACCAACGCCGACGTGGCCGATCCCGGCGTCTCCGACGCGCTGGCGGCCCGCTTCGGGCTGACCGGGTTGCGCCCGCTGCAACCCCCGGCCCCGGGCACCCCGGCCGCCGGCGCGGGCCGGGGGATCGGCCGGATCGGCGAGCTGCCCCGGCCGATGACCCTCGCCGAGCTGACCCGGTACGCCGCCGCCGTGCTGCCCGCCACCGCCTGGGGCGTCCGCGCCGCCGGCGACCCGGCGCGGACGGTGCGTACCCTTGCGGTCAGCGGTGGCTCGGGGGACGCCTTCCTCGGCGCGGCCACCGCGGCCGGCGTCGACGCCTACCTCACCGCCGACCTGCGCCACCACCCCGCCGGCGAGCACCTCGCCGCCGGTGGCCCGGCTCTGCTCGACGCCGCCCACTGGGCGACCGAACGACCCTGGCTGGACGACCTGGCCGCCCTGCTTCGGGCGGAGCTGGGCGTCGAGACCATGGTGTCCGACCTGGACACCGACCCGTGGACGGTGCACGCCGCCGCGCCCGGCGGCGGCTCGGCACCCGCCGACCCCGTCACCATCGACCCCGCGCCCGGCGGCGCCGCCCCGGTGTCCGCCGCCGACCCCGACCCCGCCCCGCCGCGGACGACAAGGAGCCCAGACCGTGAAGGCTGACCCCAAGGTCCAGCGCCGCCTGCTCGACCTCCAGGCGATCGACACCTCCCTCGCCCAGCTCGCCCACCGCCGCCGTTCCCTGCCCGAGCGGGCGGAGCTGGAGGGCCTCGCGCGGGAGCTGTCCGCGCTGGAGGACGAGCGGGTCCGCGCCCAGGTTGCCGTCGACGACCTGGACCGGGACATCGCCCGGCTGGAGAAGGACGTCGAGCAGGTCCGGGCCCGCAAGAACAAGGACGAGGTGCGGCTCGCCGCCGGCACCGGGCCGGCCCGGGAACTGGAGGCGCTCCAGCACGAACTGGTCTCGCTGAACCGCCGGCAGAGCGACCTGGAGGACGCCGAGCTGGAGCTGATGGAGCAGCGGGAGACCGCGCAGGGTGTGCTCGACGGCATCGAGCGGCGGGCGGCCGAGGCGCGGGAGCGGCGGGCCGCGACCGAGCAGCGTCGTGACGAGGCCCTCGCCGAGATCGCCAAGGAGGAGGAGTTCAAGCGGACCGCCCGCCAGCCCCTCGCCGGCGACCTGCCGGGCGAACTGGTCACCCTCTACGACAAGATCCGCGAGGACAGCGGCCTCGGCGCGGCGCTGCTGACCGGCGCCCGCTGCGGCGGCTGCCGGCTGGACCTCTCCGGCGCCGACATTGCCCGCATCCGCAAGGCCGCCCCGGACGAGGTGGTCCGCTGCGAGGAGTGCCGCCGGATCATGGTCCGCACCAACGAGTCCGGGCTGTAGGCGCGATGGCGGTACGCGCGGTTGTCATCGAGGCCGACGGCGGGTCCCGGGGCAACCCCGGCCCGGCCGGCTACGGCGCGGTGGTCCGGGACCCGGCCAGCGGCGAGGTGCTGGCCGAGCGGTCCGAGGCGATCGGCACCGCCACCAACAACGTCGCCGAGTACCGTGGGCTGATCGCCGGCCTGGAGGCCGCCGCCGAGCTGGGCGCGGCCGAGGTCGAGGCCCGGTTGGACTCCAAGCTGGTGGTCGAGCAGATGTGCGGGCGCTGGCAGATCAAGCACCCGGGGCTGCGTCCGCTCGCCGCGCAGGCGGCGGCCCTGGTCGGCCGGTTCGCCGCGGTGCGCTTCCAGTGGATCCCGCGGGAACGCAACCGGCACGCCGACGCCCTCGCCAACGCGGCGATGGACGCCGCCGCCGGCAAGCCGGCCCGCACCGCTGCGCCGGCTGCGATCGTCGAGCCGGCCCGCACCGCCGCGCCGGCTGCGATCGTCGAGCCGCCGCGCGAGGTGGCCGCCCCGGACTCGCCCGCCAGGGCCCGTGCCCGCGAGGCAGCCGCCCGCGCCGCCACCCGGGGGGCCGGCTCCGACCCGGCCACCATCCCCGCCTCCTGGGAACCGCAGCCCAGCGACACCGCCACCCGGCTGATCCTGGTCCGGCACGGCGAGACCGAGTTCACCGAGCAGCACCGCTACTCCGGCCGGGGCGACGTGCCGCTGTCCGCGCGGGGCCGGGCCCAGGTGCGGGCCACAGCCGCCCGGGTGGCCGCCCTCGCGCCGTCCGTCGCGGCCGTGGTCAGCTCGCCCCTGTCCCGGTGTACGGCGACCGCCGAGGCGATCGCCGGGGCGCTCGGCGACGTCCCGGTACGCACGGCCGGCGACCTGATCGAGTGCGACTTCGGCGCCTGGGAGGGGCGCACCTTCGCCGAGGTGCGCGCCGGCTGGCCGGGGGAGCTGGACGCCTGGCTCGCCTCCACCCGCGTCGCCCCACCGGACGGCGAGTCGTTCACCGAGGTCGCCGCCCGGACGACCCGGGTCACGGACGCGCTGATCGAGGCGTACCCCGGGGAGATCGTGGTGGTGGTCTCGCACGTCTCGCCGATCAAGCTGGTGCTGCGCGACGCCCTCAGCGCCGACGACGCGTTCCTGCACCGGCTTTACCTCGACGCGGCCGGCATCTCCGTCCTGGACCGCTGGCCCGACGGCGGCCTGGCGGTCCGCTCGATCAACGACACCGCCCACCTCCCCACCCCCTGACCCCACCCCCGCCCCGCGCACTTTCACGGAAAGAGTGGCCATTCGCCGAGGAATGGCCACTCTTTCCGTGAAAGTGCGCGGGGTTTTGGTGGGTGGGTGGTGGGTGGGTGGGTGGCCGTTCGGCGCAGGTGGGGGGCCGGTTGGCGCATTGGTGGACGCCGATCGGGTGTGGCGGGGGTCACGTGGTCGTAGCGTGCGGCCGTCACTGGCGAGATACGACTTCCCGGAGGTGTGTCGGATGGCTGCACCCGAACCGGAGACGCCCGGCTCGGCGTCGTCCAGGGCGAAGGACCACAGCCCCTGGAACTGGCTGCTGTTCATCCCGATCGTGGTGCCGCTGATTCCGGTGTTCTTCAACGCCGATTCGCCGCGCGTGTTCGGGTTCCCGCGCTTCTACTGGCTGCAACTGGCCTACATCCTGCTCGGGGTGGCCACCACCACGCTGGTCTACCGGCTCACGAAGAAGCGGGGTGACCGGTGAGCGCGAGGAGTGAGCCGGGCCTGCGAGCCCCGCAGTCGCGAACGAAGGTGGTGCAGTGATGTGGCGCGACCACCTGACCGAGATCATTGTCTTCACGGTGCTGTTCCTGCTGGTCAGTGCCATGGGCTTCGTCGCGGCCCGGTGGCGGGCACCGAAGGACATGGCCAACCTCGACGAGTGGGGGCTGGGCGGGCGCAGCTTCGGCGGCTGGGTCACCTGGTTCCTGGTCGGCGGCGACCTGTACACCGCGTACACCTTCGTGGCGGTGCCGGCGCTGATGTTCGGCGCGGGTGCGGCCGGGTTCTTCGCCGTGCCGTACACGATCGTGATCTACCCGCTGGTGTTCCTGGTGCTGTGCCGGCTCTGGTCGGTCTCGCACCGGCACGGCTTCGTCACCCCGGCCGACTTCGTCCGCAGCCGGTTCGACTCGCCGGTGCTGGCGCTGCTCATCGCGATCACCGGCATCGTCGCCACCATGCCGTACATCGCGTTGCAGCTCGTCGGCATCGAGGCGGTGCTCAAGACCATGGGGGTGACCGGGGACAGCGCGGTGGCCCGGCACCTGCCGATCATCATCGCGTTCGCGATCCTGGCCGCGTACACGTACCAGTCGGGGCTGCGCGCGCCCGCGCTGATCGCGTTCGTGAAGGACACGCTGATCTACATCGTGATCCTGGTGGCGGTGATCTGGCTGCCGCAGAAGCTGGGCGGCTGGGGCAACATCTTCGACGCCGCCGAGGCGAAGTTCGCCGCGTCGCCGAATCCGAACGACGGGATCCTGCTCAACGCCAACAACCAGCTCCAGTACGTCACCCTGGCGCTCGGCTCGGCGCTGGCGCTGTTCCTGTACCCGCACAGCATCACCGGCGTGCTGGCCAGCCGGAACCGGGACGTGATCAAGCGGAACATGTCGGCGCTGCCCGCGTACAGCCTGGTGTTGGGGCTGATCGCGCTGCTCGGCTTCATGGCCATCGCGGCCGGGGTGAAGCCGCTGCCCGGGGCGACCGCCGGCACCGTGGACAGCAACACGGTGGTGCCGGTGCTGTTCGACCAGCAGTTCCCGGACTGGTTCGCCGGGGTCGCGTACGCGGCCATCGGCATCGGCGCGCTGGTGCCGGCGGCGATCATGTCGATCGCGGCGGCGAACCTGTTCACCCGCAACATCTACAGGGAGTACCTGAAGCGGGACGCCACCCCCGCCCAGGAGGCGAACGTCTCGAAGATCGCCTCGCTGGTGGTGAAGGTCGGCGCGGTGGCCTGCATCGTCTTCCTCGATCCGCAGTTCTCCATCGACCTTCAGCTCATCGGCGGCGTGATCATCCTCCAGACGCTGCCGGCGGTGGCGCTGGGCCTCTACACCCGCTGGTTCCACCGGGGCGCGCTGGTCGCCGGCTGGGCGGCCGGCATGGGCCTGGGCATGTGGATGCTCTACCAGATCCCCAACCCGGCGACGAAGCGGGCGCACTTCGGCGGCTCGGCGTTCCCGCTGGGCGAATTCGGCCTCGACACCACGAAGACGATCTACGTCGGCATCGTGGCCGTGCTGGCGAACCTCGTGGTCGCCGCCCTGGTCACCCTGGCCCTGCGGGCCGCGCGGGTGGCCGAGGGCGCCGACGGCACCACCGCGGACGACTACTTCGCCGACGAGGGCGACCCGCGCGTCACCCCCGGTGCCACCCGGGGCGCGGACGCCGCCCCCGAACCCGTCGCCTGAGCGGCGCGGCAGGGCCCCAGGTCGACCTGGGGCCCTGCCGCGCGCCGATCGGTCGGCTCAGCGGCGGGCGCGGTTCTCCAGGGCCTCGTTGAGCCGGGCGAGCATGTCGGCGAGGGTGTCCCGGTCCCCGGGCGTCCAGTCGGCGAGGATGTCCCCGTAGAGCCGGGTGCGGGCCGCCCGCACGGCGTCCATCCGGTGCAGCCCCGCCGAGGTGGGGGAGATGACCGTGCCCCGGCCGTCGGTCGGGTCGGGGGACCGGGCGATCAGGGCGTCCCGCTGCATCGCCGAGACCTGGCGGGTGACCGTGGAGCCGTCGAGGTTGAGCCGGGCGGCCAGCGCCGACACGTTCTGCGGCCCGGCCACGGCCAGGTGCCGCAGGATCACGTACGCCGCGCGGTCCAGCACCCGGTGCTCGGCGGTGCCGGTGGCCCGTCGGGTCGCCTCGCCGAGGCGCATCAGCATCGCCACCTCGGTCTCGATCCGCGCGAGGGCGGTCTCGTCCGGCCCGCTTCCCGTGGTGTGGTCGTCGCTCATGATTGTATGATACAACCGAATTGCCTGTACGATACAGCTATCTGGGAGGCAGAGTGGATCGGCGTACCGAGCCCAACCGCAGTGCCATCTACGCCACCACACTGGTGGCCTTCCTCGCCATCGCCGGCATCGCCGTGGTCGACCCGATCCTGCCCGCCATCGGCGAGGCCATCGGGGTCACCGCCTGGCAGGTCGAGCTGCTGTTCACCGCGTACATCGCGGTGATGGCCGTCGGGATGATCCCGGCGACCCTGGCCAGCGGCCGGTTCGGCTTCAAGCCGGTGCTGATCACCGGCGTCTCGGTGGTCGGCCTGGCCGCCATCGGAGCCTCGTTCAGCAACGACATCGTCCAGCTCTCCGTGCTGCGCGGCGTGTGGGGGCTGGGCAACGCGATGTTCTTCGCCACCGCCATGGTGGTGCTGGTCAACCTCGCCAACGACCGCGAATGGGTGGTCGGCCTCTTCGAGACCGCGCTCGGCCTCGGCTTCGCCGTCGGACCGCTGATCGGCGGCCTGCTCGGCCAGGTGAGCTGGCGGCTGCCGTTCTTCGTCTGCGGTGTGTTCATGGTGCTCGCCCTGGCCGTCGCGTCCCGCAGGATCCGGGAGCCGGCCAACCGGCAGGCGCCCGTACGCGTCGGGCAGATCTTCTCGACCTACCGCAAGCCCGCGTTCGTCACCCTGTGCGTGGTCACCGCCGCGTACAACTTCGTCTTCTTCGTGGTGCTCGGCTACACGCCGCTCTTCCTCGGCTTGGACATCGTCCCGCTGGGGCTGGCGTTCACCGGCTGGGGCCTCGGCCTGGCCGCCGGCATCCTGGTGATCGGCCACCGGCTCGCCCACCGCATCGGCGCCGTGCAGACCGTCGGCGTGGCCATCGCCGGCCTGCTGGTCTGCATGGCCCTGTTCGCCACCTCGACCGGCACCGCCATGTCGCTGGTGGTGCTCGTGATCTCCGGCCTGTTCATGGGCCTGGCCAACGCCAACCTCACCGACCTGGCGCTCGGCCTGGGCTCCGGTGACCGCCGGGTGGCGACCGGCGCGTTCAACCTGGTCCGCTGGGGCGCCGCCGCGCCCGCCCCGATCATCTCCGGCAAGCTCGCCGAGCACAGCCTCGCCCTGCCGTTCTGGGTCGGCTTCGGCGTCCTCGCCGTCGGCGTGCTGGTCTACCTGGCCTTCGCCCACGTGATGGCCGCCGGCTACGGCGAGCGGGTGCTCTGGTCCCGCTGGAACCGGGCCGCCACCGACGCCGAGCACACCCCGGAGGAGCCGGTCGGCGAGGCGTACTGAGCCGCCGCTGAGCCCGCTCCCTGCCGGCCCCCGGTCGCGGGCTCAGCGCGGCGCGCCCCGTTCCCCGGGCGGCCCCGGTCGCGGGCTCAGCGCAGCGCGCGCCAGAGCAGGTACAGGCCGATGCCGGTGCCGAACACCACGATCAGCGTCTTCAACACCACCGGCGGTAGCCGACGGACCAGCCGCGCGCCCGCGTACCCGCCGACCAGGGTCGCCGGGGCGACCACCGCGACGGCGGCCCAGTTGATCGGACCGAACAGCGCGAAGACCACCAGGGTGGTCAGCCCGACCGTGGCGGACAGCAGGTTCTTGACCGCCGACACCCGGGCCAGCGTCGCGTCCAGCACCAGGGCCAGGCCGGCCACCAGCATCACCCCGAGCGCCGCGCCGAAGTAGCCGCCGTACACCGCGCCGACCGCGACCATGGCCTGCACCGTCACCGTACGACGGCGCGGAGCCAGGTCGGCCGGGTGCCCGACGAGGCGGCGCAGCGGATCCTGGAAGGCGAGCACGGCCGTGGCCCCGAGCACCAGGAACGGCACCGTCAGCTCGAACGCCCGCGCCGGGGTGGCCAGCAGCAGCAGGCAGCCGACGATCGTGCCGGCGACGGTGGTCGGCAGCAGCAGCCACAGCGACCGCCCGCGCGGGAGGTCCGCCCGGCTGCCCGCCACGCTGGCCACGTAACCGGGGAAGACCGACACGGAGTTGCTCACGTTCGCCGGAATCGGCGGCAGGCCGACCGCGATCAGGGCCGGGAAGGTGATCAGCGAACCGCCCCCGGCCACCGCGTTCACCGTGCCCGCGGCGAGACCGGCGGCGACCAGGAGCGCGGCGCTGGAGAGATCCACGATCCCCGAGGCTAGTACGCGCCGGAAGGGACCGCGCCACCGCGGACTCAACCTTCGCACCGCCCGCCGCGTCGTTGCCGGTGACGGCCGCCGCCGGGGTCGTCCCCAGGACGTCCGCTGATCGTCCCGGACGGTCATCCGCTGATCATCGGTTCCATGACGAACATGGAGAACGGCAACTTGACCGGAGCGAGGATGGACAGCGCCGGCTATCCGGCGAGCGCCTTGCCGATTGGGTCCGCGCCGCCTACCGCGACAATCGCGGACAGGCTCGCCGCAGTGCCGACCAGCAGAGCGGGCTTGCTGGCCGGTTCAGAAGGTGCACCGGGTCGGGCGCACCACGCCGGGTGCCGGACGGTTCGGCCGACCCGCACATGCCATGAGCAGCGGAAACGCGATCGCTTTGGGATAGCCTTTCGAATCATTTGCTACCGTCACGCGGCGCCCCTAATGGCATCAGTTATAGCCGATTCCCTGTAGAGGTACGAGTGCCGCCATGAGTTAGTCGAGCATTCCACGTATGGTACTCGGGAAGTTCGCGAGTTTTTCGTCGGCGCGATGGTGTCGGTGTTTCACCCATTCCTTGCCTTCGGCGGCGACGCCTTCGAGGACGTGCAGGGTGTGGCTGAGCCCGGCGGCGTCCAGCGACAGTTCAGCGATCTTGGTTGGATCCTCGTCGTGCTGGAGCGACTCATTGTCAGGTTCGCTCACTCGGATGGAGATGGGAGCTCCGTTGAAGAGCGTCAACTCGAAGGTCTGTTGTTGGGTAGCGATGCCGTCGATCCGGACGGCGGCGACGGCGTCGAAGCGGTAATTGAGCCGTTGGGTGGTGCGGGTTGTAGCGGTTACAAAATCGAGGTCGATGTTGGCTTGCCGGACACCGTCGTCGGTAAGCAGAAACAGCAGCAGACGATACCTGGCGTACCGCCACGGACCCTGTGGGTACCGCGCCTTCTTGCAGGAGGGTCCTGGCGCCTCGATGAAGGCATGTGCGATCACATGGCTGGGGCGGACTCGGTACTGCCGCATGGCCTGGTCGACCAGAATTTTGCGGTCGCCTTCCAACCAAGCGGCCATCTCGGTGTCCGACGGCTTGTCGGACAGCTTGTGGCACCAGCGGCGGTATGCCGCCCAGCGGGCCCTGTCCTTGTCGTTTCGTTCCGCTTGGTCGTCGGCGACTCTGCGTCGTTCGGCGATGATCCGGAACGACGAGCGCACCGCTGGCACTGCGGACGCCGCCGCGAGCAGGAGCCAACCCGTGCCGGACAAGGGAGCGCTGGTCACAACGGCAGGAGCGGCCCAGAGGCTTCCCACAGTGAGGAGAGCCAGGCCACCGACGTGGAGGGCCTTGGTCCTAGAGGGGGTGCGCAACTGCTGGCGGTACGCCGTCAGCGTGTCCCGTTCCCATTGCCCTCGGACATCGCTCACCAAGTGTCGGACGAGCCAGGCGACTCGGGCTGCCTGGATGCGCTGTTCTCGGTAGAGTTCGACCACCTCGTCGCGGAGGTGCCGCTGGATCCCCGCCGTCTGGGCGAGCCAGTAGGTACGGTTGGTTCCTCGGGGGACGTATCGGCCGAAGTAGCGGGCAAAGAGCCGATCCACCTTGCGGGCGAAGCCTCCCGGTGATGCTTCTTGTCGCCGCTGCTGTGGTGGACGAATCTGTCCTTCCTTCGCGCGGAGCCGTGTCCGACGGTAGTACCGGTCCGCCCCGCCGACGCAGAAGGCAGCCAGCCCGATCAGGCCGACGAGCAGACCAAGGAACGGATCGAGCGTGCCGCGAGCCGCCACCAGCACGATCAACTGCACCACGGCGATGGTAAACACGGCAGCGCCGGCACTAGCGCTTAGCCAGTCCCGGAGAGGAACAGCGGCGGGCTGCACCGGCAGGGTTCGAGGCTGAGCGGGCGCGGGGTGGAAGAATTTCCAGACCCGGCTGAATCGATCCCCCTCCATGCGCTGCGACTCCGCTAGGGCGACGGACTTCCGCCACATCTCATCCTGCATCGCGCCCTCGAGTAGCGCCTCGAGGTGGCCGTAGATCCCGTCGCGTTGGCGCTGGTTCAGTGCATCGATCTCCTTGACCACCAGTTCCGCCTCGGCGTCGCGGACCGGCTCCAAGAGGCGGATGATCGCCTTCAACCCTGCGGCCCACTCGTCACGATCATCGAGGTGGGGCAGGTTGGCGCAGATAGCGGTGAGGCGATCCAGTTCCTCGGGGGCGAGTTGGCGCAGGGTGCGTCCGCTCAGCAGAGCGATGAGCCGGTAGAACTGGACCTCGGTGGTGACATACCCGCCGGCAATCGCCTTCTCGATGAGCGTGCGCGCCTGATCACGAACTCGCGCGTCGAGATACTTCAACGCGAAGACAAACTGCTCCTCTGGACTTGGGTTCGGCGGTAGCCGGTAGAAGTTGATATCACCGTGAACCACTCCTGCTTGTACGTCGACGTGCGCATCTCCTTGGGCGACGTTGGTCGCGGTCGGGGTCGTCATGACATTCCCTGGACCACGGCGATGATCGACGCCAGCCGCGCCGCCAACTCAGTCACGTCGGCTACCAGACCCCGCAACCGCTTGAGCACGACCAGCAGGCCACCCTTCTTGGGTGTGGCCGCCGAGACGCATTCCGTTGCCGCATCCAGTTCCGACTCGGCGGCAGCGTAGGTTTCTTCATCCAGTTGTCCGTCGAGGTGGGCCTGCTTGAGGTGGGTTCGCAAGTCGGCGATGCTCGCTGCCAGGTCGATCGGCCGCTCGGCGCCAGCGCCGACGGTGACGTTGCCGTAGATCTGCCCGGCCTGCACCCCGACCCGAGCGTTCCCGGTGGCGATGTTGCGGTTGCTCATGCGCATCGTTGGGCTCCCGTCCCGGTCCGCAGAGCCCGGCTGGCCGGCCGGACCGTCGTTGATCAGTTCTTGCGCCAGTGCGGTGGCGAATGTGGCGGCGTGACGTGCGGCCCTCGGTTGCCAGTGCTGTCCGTCGCTGGCTACCTTGCTGCCGTCGGCGTGGTCGCTGATGCCACGTATGACCACTACGGGCAGGGCGCGATTGAGGTGTCCCGCCTGGGCCACACCGGCCGCTTCCATCTCGACCGCTACGGCGTCGTTGTAGTGCTGGCGGATCCATTGGGCCTGTTCGGAGATCCCTGAGTCCTGCACGACCTCCCCTGCGGCGATCGGCCCGAAATGGACAACAGGCGCTGAGCCTGCGGGAAGACCACCACGCCAGGTGGCGGACCGGGCGACGTGGTGGGCGATCTGGTCGGCCTCGTGCGGGATCTCCCACGCCTTCGGTCGGGCCTTCAAGCCATCGTCCTCGCTGGTGCCGCCGTGGTAGGCGTAGATCTTGCTGGCGACGACGACGTCGCCGAGCTGAATGTTGGGCCACAGACCACCAGCAACTCCGACGAACAATACGGCGGCCGGAGAGAACTCGGCCATCGCCCGCTCCGCGAGCACCGCAGCCGGATGATTGCCCTTGCCAACCAGTCCCAGCGCGACCCGGCAGTCGCTCTGGTCGATCCTGCCGACCTCGAAACGGGTGCCGGCCGGGTGCCGGCGCACCTGCAGGTCGGTCAACTGGTCGCGGACCGCTTCGTACTCGAGGTTCAGCGCCGTGAGGATCACGACGAGACCGCTGTTCGTGCTCACGCTGTCTCCTTGCTGGTCTGGCCGTGAGGTCGGGTCATCGGAGGGTGCAGGATCGTGCGAGGGCCGGATCGAAACAGCCGAGCGGGACGCCCACCCTCCGTCTTGCGAGTCGGACCGGCGGGAACGATGAAGCCGTCCACGCTCTGCACTTTGCGGTAGAAGTTCCGCGCATCGAGCGGCACCCCCCACACCGCTTCGTAGACGTCCTGAAGCTCTGAGATCGTGAAGGTCGGGCCGCAAAAGGCGGTCGCGAGCGCCGACCGCTCCAACTTCTCCCGCGCCCGGTCGACACCATCGGTCAAAATCTGCTCATGATCGAAGGCCAGATGCGCGTCACCGGACAGCACCTGCGTCACCGGCGTCCAATACGCCCCTGACGCATCGGTGCCGGCAACCGGCTCAGGCAGCCGAGGTGCGATGGCCAGGTAAGCCGCAGAGACCACCCGCCCCCTTGGATCACGATCCGGCGCACCGTAGATGCCGAGTTGTTCGAGGTGCAACTGATCCGGTCCCAAACCAGCCTCCTCGGCAAGCTCTCGGTGGGCGGCGGCCGAGAGGTCTTCCTCTTCATGGCTGAGGAAACCGCCAGGCAAGGCCAAGGTGCCCTGGCAGGGCTCGACGCCACGCTCTACCAGCAGGACCTGAAGACGGGATTCCCGCAGCGTGAGGATGACGAGGTCAACCGCAAGGAGAACGGTCGGTGCGACCCAATGATCGTCGGACATGAATCAACCATATGCTTACTGTCACTCTGACAGGAAGCCTGGCAAGTGTCGGATTCCAGCACTCCACTCACGCGTGAGCCAGGCTGGCTTCTTTCGTCGCTTAACTACGGTGAGGAGCCAGACGGCGCGGGGGCTGACCCGGCTGCGGTCCGACTGCCGGCGCGTTCCGGCGGCCAACGCCGTTCTCACCGACAGGCTGCCCGCGGTGCCTCGTCGGACCGCCGCTGCCGTCCTGGTCGAGGCCGTGACGGATGGCAAGGTTCAGGCATTCGCTCCGGTACGCGACGGAGCCGCGCAGCTCGCCCTCCCGTGGGTGCGCAGGTCGGCCTGAGGGCGCTCGACCTGTCCGGCCGGGTAGTCGGCTCCGGTCGGTTCGCCGAGGTGGGCGAAGGGGAACGGATCTTCAACGAGCAGGTTGCGTCGAACTGGTGACGGACGGACGGTGACGGTCGGCATATGCCGCCTACCCGGCCGGCGTTACGCGGGCTGGGCGTCGTGACGATCGGCGTCCTCTGAGAGGCGTCACCCACTCGTAGGGTGGGGCGCAATAGACGCGGACGCCACGTCGTTAGGATGGGGAGTGCGACGGACGAGTCGACCGGGCGGTCGCGTCGACGGGCTGCGGCCCGTCGCCGAGGAACGTCCGGACTCCACAGGGCAGGGTGGTTGTTAACGGCAACCCGGGGCGACCCGCGGGACAGTGCCACAGAAAACAGACCGCCGACCCCAACGGGGACGGTAAGGGTGAAACGGTGGGGTAAGAGCCCACCAGCATCCCGGGTGACCGGGATGGCTCGGTAAACCCCACCCGGAGCAAGGCCAAAATGGGCCGCCATCGCAAGATGATGGCCCAGCGCAGACGCTTGAGGGCTGCCCGCCCGATGTCTGCGGGTAGGCCGCACGAGCCTGCCGGCGACGGCAGGCCTAGATGGATGGCCGCCGCTGGCGCGGACCCCGCGAGGGGTACGCGCCGGGCACAGAATCCGGCGTACAGGTCGACTCGTCCGTCGCCCACCAGCTTAGAGCCGTGATCAAGGCTCTGAGCTGGTTCTATGTCCGGGTGTCGATGGTCGTTCTTGGTCAACATTGGCCGGCGTTTGACGCCCTGAGGACGCCCTGACGCCCTGGAGACGCCCTGAGCGCTGGGTCAATTGGCCTTGCCTCGGTCCGGCACGCTATGCCGTCCTGAGGGCCCCTTCCTGGTCGGCGCTTGAGGGCCTGAGTCGATGGCCGGCGGCTGCGGGGGAGGGCCGGGCACGTCCTGGCGGTGGAGCTGGTGCCGCGACCCCGCGATCCGGTGGCAAGCCAGTCCCGGGGTTGGACTGGTGCGGCAGCCGGAAGCCCCGACCACACGACCAGACCAGCCCCGTCGGCTTCCGTCACGGCCTTTTTGGACCTGGTTCCTGCTGCGGTGGGGCGGGCGTCCCGGCGGCTGTCGGTGGCTCACCGCCCCGGCGCCGTAGGCGGCCGGGGCGGCTTGCCGCCGGCCGGGCTTGCCGCCCCGCACCGCGCGGAGCGCGGTGCCTTGATCAAACAAAGGGAAATTCGGCAACTTTATTCATTGCCGAATGCGCCGCTGGCAGGGGTGGCATGAAGACCTTACTGTCTAGCAGTGGTGCGCACCAGGAGGGTAATGCTGTACCGTATTGGGGCTATCGATATGGGCCGCTAGGTTGGATTGATCGACTAAGGGCCTTAAGGTTTGCTGGTCAACTTACCGACCATCGAAGAAGTGGATGACGGAGCTTTGGTGGGAAAGTTGTCGCGGAGTGTCTGGTTTGGGCGCATCGGCAAGATTGTCGCAATGGCCTTCCTTGTGTTGGCGGCAGCTTGGGTGCCTGGAGCGGCGTGGCTTGAACGGCATGATGCGGCACGCTTCGACAGCAAAGTTGGATGGGCAAATATCTTGGCATTATCGGTGGGTGCGCTTGGCGTGGTGCTCACTTTTCTCGATAAATGGCGCTCCGCTAATCATCCGTCCAAGGACCAGCTAAAAGAGGTGGCCGAAAGGCTCGCCGATGAGGTGCTTCGCCTTGAAGGTACCCAATTAGCGCGCTTGCTTGCTACAGATCGTCTCGACTCGCGGCCGGCGGCGGTTCGATTCGTCCTCTCGACCACAGGTCGTCGCGGGAAGTCTCGTCCCAGCAATCGGGGTGTCTCTAAGGGAGGTGACCTCGGGGAAGTGGCGGAATTCTTCCTTGCTCAAACTCGGGGTCGCCTAGTAATACTAGGAGAGCCAGGAAGCGGAAAGACGGTCCTAGCGCGGTCGCTTCTCGTGGGTTTGCTGCAAAAGCGCGAACTAGATAGAAGCTCTTCGCAAGGTGATAGTGGTATCGGGGTTCCTGTCTATTTCAATCTCGCGTCGTGGTCTGCTGACCTTGATGCGTATGGTTGGTTGACTGGACAGTTGGCCGAGAGGTATCGCCTTTCCCGAGAGGTCTGCATAACGCTGTTGCGTCGAAGAGTTATTATTCCCATCCTCGATGGCCTAGATGAGCTTGACTCAGAAGAGGTTAGCGACAGGGCATTGTTAGTCGTTGCTAAGATTAATGACTATATCGCCCAAAACCCTGGCGTGAGATTAGTCGTTGTCTGTCGTTCGGGCTCCAGATACTACGGGCGTTTCGGACAAGGGGTACGGGATGCTGATGAGATCGTACTGAAGCCCCTCACCGTCCCTCAATCAATCGAATACATCTCGATGCACTGTCGAGGGGAGGCTGACCAAGAGGCGTGGTCGACTCTTTTTAGCAAGTTGCGAGGGGCTGGCGCGAGCGAGGTCAAGAGATTGCTATCCAACCCTTGGAAGCTCTCAGTAGCTGTTCAGTTTTACTTGACTGGTGGTGATCCGAATGCACTTCTTCCCCTAGAAAGCGTTAAGGGCGACGGTCGTCGGGTCAAGGAATCGCAGGCTTGTTATTCCGATAGAATTGAAAGTCTCTTGCTCGAGAGTTACGTTCAGGCGAAGGTGCGTCTGTATGGAACAAAGCGATACTCGCCGGATGTTGCCCAACGTTATCTACGTGCTATAGCCAGCATGATGACCAGCGGCAAGAGCCCAACCTCGCAGATTGTATTGCATCACCTTCTCGACATTGTTCCAGAACAGGCATTTTCGCGTACTTATAAATATTCTTTCTGGCTTATGTGTCACGTTCCTTTCTTTGTATATGGCATTGTGAATAACTTCGGCTCTTTCTGGGAAGAGGAGGGAGTGTGGTCATGGCTTGATATCGCGATCTTCTTTTCGAATTACTTGTTCTTGGTGTCGCTGATTGCTCGGCATGGTCCGAGTCGTGCTCGTCGTCCATCTCGGTTGAGGCTTGGGCGTCTGCGTAATCCCAGGGCGCTGCTTATTATGGTGGCTGGGATTTTGTTTGCCCTTCTGGTTAGCTTCATGGGTTCATTTAAACCGTGGTATGGAATATCCATGGGAATCCTTGTTTTCCTAGGCATTTCGCTAATGGCTCTGGGTGACTCCTCTGCGGCTCAGGCTAGTGATTTAGGGCCGCGTGCGCCCCTGCGCTATGACACTGTCTACGCGTTGATGGGTGCTGTCCTTGCTGGCCTGTTTTATGGAGTCTATATCGGCGAGATGATTGGTTTTACTGGAGGTCTCCTCTTGGGGTTGCTGGCCTTCTCTGGATGGCTCTACTCGTCGTCGGCAGCTCATTATTTGATTGCAGCGCATGTGACTCGAATGAAGTTCGGCTTTCCTTTCTTCGTGGGTCGTTTTTTGGATTGGGCTCAGTCTGCTGGGCTGATGCGGATTTCGGGTCTCGGCTACGAGTTCCGCCACGCGGAGCTTCAGTCTTTCTTGGCTACCAGCCATGAAGTGAGAGGTTCTGCAAATCCATCGGATCAAAGAGAGCGTGGTCAGGCTGGGTTGGTTCTGTCGGCTCACTCATAGCCAAGGAGGGTGCTCGTTCGCTGTCTGCTCTCCTATCGCTTCTAGCTCTTGAGCGCGTGAAGCCTCGGGCAGCGCGTACATCGAGGTGATCTGGAACATTCTGCCGTCGTACGCCCATTCCTCTACCCCGGCAGGATGCCAGACAGGCCCGCTACCGGTCAGCGTCGCGCCCGAATCGATCCCCGCGATCGATACGCTCTAAACGCGCTCGAACCGCCGTCCGCCCTGCCCGTCCGCTTCTGCCGCGATTAGCGCGCTGAGGTGTCGCAGATCAGTTGGCGGGCGTGTGTCGCGCATCAGTCGATGGAGGGCAGTGCAAGCAAATGTTGCGTGAGCCTTCACGAGTCTCCGGCTTTTTGTGTCAACGTCAACGGCCTGTCCTCTGCGGATCGCGGGCTAACCCTTTCACGCATGGCTCTCGGCCGTGGCGTGGGAGGTAAGTTCATCAACCTGACGCCTGCCTCCAAGACGTACAGCTCTCTGCGGGCTACGGCGTCGCCCTTGTCGTCTAGCTGATAGCCGTCCAGCCACGTCCAACCGTAGTAGGTGTGTAGCTCCGCGCGGACCTTGATGAGACGAAAGAAGATCGGCCGTACGAACTGAGGGCTTGCCGCGCGGGTCAGGTGGAGCACGTCACCGGCCCTCACTTCGGTCCTTCCTGTCTCGCCAGGCGCGTAGGGTTTCGCCGGCCGCCGTCAGGCGTGGGCATCCGTCGTCAGAGCATTCCGAGCAGTCGGCGCGGTGATGGAAGTCGACGATGTAGCCGGCTCTCAGGACGAGAAACGGGGGCTCTGGCCGTCTCTGCGGGATCGACACGGCTCACCTCTGGTTGCGCTGCTTGGTGGCCTTCACCGAACGCCACGCGCCGACCCTGGTCGTCGGGGCTGTTCTGGGGGCGAGGCGACATCTCGACTGGTCCCCGTCTGCGGCTCCCGGTCGTGCGCGGATGGGGTTGGCTCACCGGCTACGTAGTCCACGGGTTGGGCGGGGCGCTGGAACCATTTGTACCTAGTCATCCGTCAAGAGTAGATGACTAGAGCGTGCGCATACTAGGCGTCCATCAACTTGATGCAGACCTAGTCGGCGTGTGCCTAGCGTCAGCGTCATGGGCAAGAAGCTGCGGTTGGTGGGTTCGGGGGAGATCCGGACCATGCTCGGCGGCATCTCGCGGCAGCGCGTCTACCAGATCACCAGCCGGCGTGACTTCCCTGAGCCGGTAGCCACGCTTCAGATGGGCAACGTCTGGCTTGCCGAGGATGTGGAGGCGTGGGTTGCCGCCAAGCGTGGGGACCTGGACTAGCTCCAGGCGGACATCTGGGCGTGCCGTCTCCGGTGCAGACCGGCTGCCGCACGTCGATTGACGACACGAGAAACGCCCCGGTGACGATCTCCCGGGGCGCTCGTGTGCGGTGTGGCGGTGCTACAGCTCGTCGACGGCGAAGGCGGTCACCAGTTCGGCCATGCTGTCGATGATGGCGTCTGCGGCGGCGAGCCGTTCGCGCTTGCCGGGCTTGTTGGCGTACCCGATGGCGGTGACCCCGGCGGCGTGGGCGGCCTCGATGTCGCTGACCGAGTCACCGACGAGAACACATTCCGCCGGCTCGGCGCCCAGCTCCCGCACGGCTGCCAGCACCGGGAACGGGTCCGGCTTCATCCGCTCGGGTGCTGCCTCGGGCCGACCGATCACCGGATACACATACGAGGTCAGTCGGCGGGCGCTCAGATAGGCGTGGACGCACCCAGCGGAGTTGTTGGAGACCACGGCGACCCGTCGGCCGGTCTGCTGGGCGGCAACGATGACTTCCCGTCCGTACGGGGTCGGTTCGGCGGTGCGGGCCGCGGTGATCTCTTCGCGGGTCATGGCCTCGTCGACCAGGCGAACGACGGCAGGGCGCCCGACGGTGGCGGTGAAGCGGAGCACGGCGAGCGGATCACGTTCGGCCAGGATCTCGGGCGGCAGGGTGACGGCCTGGTCGACGAGTAGCCGGCGCAACCCCTGGGCGACGGTCGACGCCGGGTGTTGGGCGAAGATGCTGCACACGGGTCCGTCGAAGTCGAGCAGGATGACGCGGGCGCGGTCGATCACCTGGGTCAGGTCGGCGGCGGTCACGACGTGTACTCGCGGGCGATCGTGCCCCACATGCTGTCGAACCAGGCGCGGGCCTGTTCGACGTAGAGGGCGTCGTTGCTGGTGTCCTCGTCGCTGGGCGTGAACGGGAACAGGATGGCGTCTTTGCCCATCGCGTCGTAGATGGCCATCGGCTTGCCGTCTACGGAGACGGTGTGCTCGACGACGGGGTAGAAGCCGAAGAACGCTTCCTGCTCGTTGATGATGAACAGCTTGAACAGGGGTGCGGCGCCGTGAACCCGTACCTCGATGGTGGCGGTCTTGACCAACCCGAGATCGGCTAGTTCCTGTACGGCGTCGGTGAGGGCGTGGATCGACCTGTCGGTGATGCGGAGGGCTCGGGCGCGGATGCCGGGGTCGTCGGCCTGGTCCTCGGCTCGGCAGGGGATCGCCATGGGGGCGGTCATGTCGGAGATCAGCACGCGTACGCGGATCGACTCCGGGGTGAGGCGTCCGATGCGGACCTTGTCCAAGGTCTCTTGGATCGCGTTGTACAGCGTCTCGCCGGAGAAGCCGGCGAAGTCGATCGTGACGTTCGTGGCCTCGAACGCTCGTTCAACGTGCGGGCGTAGTCCGACCGGGCGTTCCGTGTTGGCGCGGACGAAGGTGCCGCTGCCCTGACGGGTCACGATCAGCCGTTCCTCTTGCAGCTTGCGGAGGGCTGCCTTGATCGTTTCGCGGGCGACGCTGAACCGCTCGACGAGGTCGTGTTGCGACGGCAGTTTCTCACCGGGCGCGAACTTCCCGGTCTTGATCTCGGCGCGCAGGGTGGCCGCGATCTGTTGCGACGGCGTGCGCGGGTCATCTGGGTCAAGGGCCATGCACGGACGGTACCGCTGACTAGCCAGGCTAGGAAAGTTCCCACACTGTCATTGACATGACTAGCCAAGCCGGCCTACCTTTGATCCACACCACCTGGCTAGTCAGGATGGTCAGGTGAGATCGGGAGGTTGAGCGATGGCTCTGCGTGGCGGTACGAGGTTCGCCGTGCGTTGTGAGGACGTGTTCCCGGCGGGGTGCGCGTTGGTGCCCGAGTCGCTGGGTGAGGTGGAGGACTACGACGAGAAGACCGGCCGGCGGTCTCCGGCGAAGGACAAGCTGACCGGCCAGCGGGTGTGGCAGGTGCGCGTGATGGACCTTGACCCCGAGCTGGGGAAGCGCTCACGGGAGACGACGGTGAAGATCTCGGCGGACTACCAGCCGGTTCCGCCGTCGGGCGCTCCGTTCGAGGGCGTCGAGTTCGAGGGCATGACGGTCACGCCGTACGTGGCGAGCAACGGTCGGATGGCGTACTCGCTGCGGGCGACCGCACTGCGTGCCCCGGCGGGCGTGGCCGGCAAGCAGAAGGCGGCTGCGTAGCCGCTTTGAGTGTGGGCGGGGCTGTCTGATCTTGGCGGACGGCAGCCCCGCCCTTCTCTGTCTCTTCCCCCTGCTCTGTCGAGAGAGGTAGTGACGTGTCCAAGGGTATGCGTCCGGCTGGCCGTGGCTGGCCTCGGTGTGGTGTGTGTCAGTCCCGGTTCGATCCGGCCACGGGTGCCGATGGTCGGTGTGACGGCTGCGTCGGGCAGCTCGTCCTTCCGTTTCCTCCGGTCCGGGACTCGTCGGGCCGGTTCGTGTCGCTGCGGGGTGTCAAGTGATCGGGCGGCCTCGCGGCGAAGTGCTGATGACGACGGCCGGGGATCTGATGGTGATCCGGCCGAAGCGGTTCGAGCTGCCGGTCTGGGCGGTGCTGCTCGGCCTGGTGCTGCGCTGGTCCTGGCGGGCGCTCTGGTGGTGCCTGCGTCACCCGGTGGCCACGGCCTCGGCGGTTCTGGCGCTCACGCTGTACGTCGAGTTCGGCTGGTCCGGCCTGGTGGTGCCGCTCGTGCTGATGTCGGCGGCCTCGGCGCTGTGGCGTTGGCGGGATGAATCGTCCTGGTGGGCCTGGTTGGCGGGTCCGCTGCTCGGCTCGTTCCGGCGGGTGTTCGTCTACCGGCGGGTCTGGCGTGAGGCCATGACGTTGTGTGGGCTCGCTGAGACGTACGACCATCGGGGCGTCCTGCCAGAACTCCTGCGGGTCCGCTCGGACCAGGCGCTCGACGTGCTGACGGTCCGCATGGTCCGGGGCCAGACGCCAGAACAGTTCCAGAAGGTCAGCGCCAATCTCGCCTACGCCTTCGGCCGGCGGCACGCCCGGGTCTACTCGGAACGTCCCGGCGACCCGCCGACCCGTACCGGGCGCGGCGCCTGGCTGCTGCGGCTCGTCGACAGGGTGCGGTACCGGGACCGGCCGACGGTGGTCTACCTGGCGCTGGTGCGTACCGATGCGCTGCGGACCGTGGTCCCGCCGTTCCCGGTGCCGGCGGTGCCGGACTTCACCGCGCTGCCGCTGGCCCGCCGGGAGGACCTGCGTACCTGGTCGCTTCACCTGCTCGCCACTCACGTCCTGGTCGGCGGTGCCACCCGGTCCGGCAAGGGCTCGGTGCTCTGGTCGCTCGTCCGGGTCCTCGGCGGCGGGATCGCCTCCGGGCTGGTCCGGCTCTGGGTGATCGACCCCAAGGGCGGGATGGAGTTCGCGCTCGGCCGTCCCATGTTCGCCCGGTTCGCCTGCAAGTCGTTCGAGGCCATGGCGGACCTGCTCGACGAGGCCGTGACCGTCCTGCGCGAGCGTCAGACCCGGTTGGCCGGAACCGTCCGGGTGCACACGCCGACTGAGGCTGACCCCCTGGTCGTGGTCGTCGTCGACGAAATGGCGGCGCTGACGGCGTACCTCCAGGATGTGGACCTGCGCAAGCGCATCGCCGGCTCGCTGGGGCTGCTGCTGTCGCAGGGTGCCGGGGTCGGGGTCCTGGTGGTGGCCGCGTTGCAGGACCCGCGCAAGGAGGTGCTGCCGTTCCGGGATTTGTTCCCGACCCGCATCGCGCTCGGGCTCACTGAGGCGTCTCAGGTCGACCTGGTCCTTGGCGAAGGCGCCCGCAACCGGGGTGCCCTGGCCGACCAGATGCCCCGATGGGCAAAGGGCGTCGGGTACGTGATCCTCGACGGCACCCCCGACCCGATGCGGGTCCGCTTCTCGTACGTCGGTGACGACGACATCCGGGGCATGGCGCGGCAGTACCCGGCACCCGTCGACGCGTCGGACATCCTCGCCCAGGTCGGCCGCGAAACCGCCACCGAACCGGTACGCCTTCCCCTGCCCCGCAAGCACTCCGGGCCGCTACTGCCCGATGCGCTGCGCAACCTCCTCGACCGGGACGGCAGGGGTGATCCGCGGTGACCGCCACCCCGAACAGTCGCCGGTTCTACCGGCTCCGCACCCCCGAACCGATCACCGCCGTGTCCGTCCGGGTCGACCCCGAACGGCCCGACCCGTACCCGGTCTACCTGGCGGTCGGCGGCGGCCGGCGACGGATGTCCCTGACCCCCGACGAGGCGTGGGCGCTGTGGCGCTGCCTCTCCGAAGCCGTCGCCGCGCTCGGCACCCCTCCCGACTACATCCGCACTGACATCCGACCGGCCCGGAGGTAACCGCCATGAACCCCCTCACCCGCTTCGTCAACCGGTTCCGGCGTCCGCTGCGCATCCGCCTCGTCGGCCCGGCCGACCAGACCGCCGCCGCCCTGCACGGGCTCGCCCACTTCATCACCCGGCGCCGCGACATGGACGGCCGGCGCATCCGCATTGACCTGACCATCCGCGAGAAGCCGAAGGGAGAGCAGCGATGAACCACCGGACCGAATCCGCCGTACGCCTGGTGATCCTGCTCGCCATCGGCACGATGGCCGGCGCAGCCGCCTTCACCCACGTCCACGACCTGTCCGTAGCCCACGGTCAACCGAACTGGATTGGCTGGGCCAACGCCGTTGCCGTCGAACTGATGGCGATCTACCTCGGCCTGGAACTCCGCGCCCGCCGGCGTACTCGTCGCCCGGTCGGCCTGGTCGCCTCGCTGCTCGTCGCGTTCGCGCTGCTCTCCCTCGCCGCCCAGGTCGCCGAAGCGGAACCCTCGGTGTGGGGCTGGACCGTGGCAGCCGTGCCCTCCCTGGCGTTCCTCGCCCTAGTGAAGGTCGTCCTGTCCAACACCCCGGCCACCCCACCGACTCCCGAACCCGACCAACCCCCGACCGACCGGTACGAGGTACCCGAGCAGGCCCCCACCGACCCCGACCCCGAGCGTCCGGCCGCCCCCGTCCCGCCGGCTGTCCCGGCGCCGGCCGTCATCTCCGCCCCTGCGGCGGTGCTGCCTCCCCGTGGTGTCGTCCAGCCGAACCGGCCGCACGTCGTCGGGATCATCCGATGACCGCTGCGACCCTGCCCGGCCTCGAACCCGCCCCGACCCCGGCTGCAACTCCTCGGCCGGGGTCGCGGGCGGCCCGCATGGCACTCCCTCGCTCGGTCGACGTGCTCAAAGAGATCGCCACCGAGTACGGCGTCTGCGTCCGCCCGCTCCCCATGCGCCGCACCGACCTCGACACCGGCCTGACCGAGGTCATCGACCTTCCGTGTGGGGCGACCCGGGAGGACAAGTGCGCGCCGTGCGCCAAGAAGAACCGCCGGCTGCGGCAGGCACAGATTCGTGAGGGCTGGCACCGCGACGACGAACCGCTACCGCCCCCGGAACCGGCGACCGAAGAACAGAAGGCGCTGATCCTGCTGCGCGGGCACCTTGAGTTCTCCCGTGACGAGGCGTCCCGGGCGGCCCAGTGGGACCAGGTCGCCGACCTCGACGAGGCAATCCACGAGGTGGAAGACGCGATTGCCGCCGAAGGGCTCCGGGGACGAGTCGCGCCCCCACACTCGACCGGCGACGAGGACCAGGACGACGACACCGGCCGGCGCCGCAAGCGGTCGACCAAACGGCGGCAGGATGCCCCGGAACTTCCTCGGCGCAAGGTCGAGCGGCGCACCGTCGGCAAGACGTACACCGCCTCGGACGGCTCGACCTATCGCCCGTCGATGTGGCTCACGCTCACTCTCGACTCATACGGCCCGGTCCGCCCCGACGGCACCCCGGTCAACCCCGACCGGTACGACTACCGGCGGGCGGCCTGGGACGCGGTCCACTTCCCCCGGCTCCTCGATCGGTTCTGGCAGAACCTGCGGCGGTGTGAGGGCTGGAACGTCCAGTACGCCGGCTGTGTCGAGCCGCAACGGCGTCTTGCTCCTCACGCGCACTTCGCCATCCGGGGCACGATTCCCCGCGACACGCTGCGCACCGTGGCGGCGGCGACGTATCACCAGGTGTGGTGGCCTGCGGTCGACGTCCAGCGGTACACCGCCGACCGACCCCCGGTGTGGGACGAGGACGCCTCGGCGTGGGTCGACCCGGACACCCGCCGGCCGCTGACCACCTGGGGCGAAGCACTCGACGCTCTCGACGAGGACCCGGACGCGGAACCGGTGCACGTCGCCCGCTTCGGTGCCCAGGTCGACGCGCGCGGCGTCATGCCCGGGACCGCCGACGCGGAACGGACCATTCGGTATGTCACGAAGTACATCACCAAGCACACCGGCGACTGCCACAAAGCGACCACCGACCGGCAGCGCAAGCACCTCGACCGGCTCTGGCACGCGCTGAGGGTCACCCCGTGCACCGACCGGTGTGCGAACTGGCTGCTCTACGGCGTCCAGCCGAAGAAGGCGAACGCGAAGCTCAAGCCGGGGCGGTGCAGGGGCAAGGTTCACCAGCGGGACACCCTCGGCATCGGCGGTCGGCGGATCCTCATCTCGCGTGACTGGTCGGGCAAGACGCTCTCTGACCACAAGCACGACGTACGGGCCTGGGTGCGGGCGCTGCTCGGGGTCACTGTCGGCCTCGACGGCGTCGACGACCAGGGCGCCACCGTCGAACCGGTCCGCCACGCCTGGGAGCTGGCCCGACCGGATGACGCCGACGTGCCATCCCTGACACACCGACTCCTCCGCTCGATCGGCGAACGTGCCCGGTGGCGCTCCGAGCTCCTTGCCGCGAAGGACCGAGCCGCACAGCCACATCCGGGCGAGACGACGAACCGGCCAGCAAGCACGACGGGGGAGGGGCTGTAATGGCAAACGAAGGGCTCTGGACGGTTCGGGACGTGTCGGCGTACCTCCGGGTACCGCAGGAGACGCTGTACCGCTGGCGGAAGGTCAAGTATGGTCCGCCGGCGGCTCGGGTCGGTCGACACCTGCGGTACGAGCCGGAAGCGGTCCGGGCGTGGTTCCGTGAGCAGGCAGCGGCGGCCTGATGGCACACGTAGAAGATCGCTGGTACAAGATCCAACGGCACCCGGACGGGCGACGGGAGCGGGTGAAGACGGAACTGTTCGGCAAGGGGCTGCGCTACCGGGTGCGGTACATCGGGCCGGATGGCAAGGAACGCAAGAAGTCCTTCCCAGACCGGGCCAAGCGAGACGCTGACGCGTTCCTTGTCTCGACCGAAACGGACAAGCTCCGGGGCTCCTACGTCGACCCGGTCGCCGGCCGGATGACCTTCGTCGAGTACGCCGAGACATGGTTGCGGACGCGTTCGTTCGACGAGTCGACCAGGGAGAGCGTGGAGTTCCGGGTACGGAAGCACCTGCTGCCGTTCTTCGGCTCTCGGCAACTGGCGTCGATCAAGCCGGGGCATATCCGGGAGTGGGATGCCGGGATGGTCGGCAGGCTGGCTCCGGCAACCCGGGCCGTCGTCTTCGCGCACCTGCGGACCATCCTCGGCGCGGCGGTCGACGACGAACGGATCGCCAAGAACCCCTGTTCGGCCAAGTCGGTCACGCCGCCGCGACCGGTGCAACGTCGGGTGGTGCCATGGCGGTACGACCAGGTTTCGGCAATCCGCGGTGGCCTCGCCCAGCGGTACCGCCCGATGGTCGACCTGGGCGCCGGCTGCGGACTGCGACAGGGGGAGATCCTGGGGCTCGGCGTCGACGCCATCGACCTTGACGCGGGTTGGGTGCACGTCTCGCGTCAGGTCAAGCTCGTCCGTTCCCGGCTCGTCTTCGGGCTGCCCAAGAACGACCGTGACCGCCGGGTGCCGCTCCCGGACTCCGTCGCCCTGGTGCTGCGGCAGCACCTCAAGGACAGCGACCCGGTGACGCTCACCCTGCCGTGGGAGAACCCGGCCAGCGCGGAGCGAGTCACGGTGCCGCTGCTGTTCACCACCACCCGGCGGGGTGCGATCAACCGGCGGACCTTCGACGGCAAGAGTTGGCGCCCCGCCGTGCTCGCCGCCGGCATCACGCCGACCCGGGCCACCGGGATGCACGCGCTTCGCCACTTCTACGCCTCGTCGCTGCTCGACGCGGGGGAGAGCATCAAGGCCCTCGCGTCCTACCTCGGGCACGCCGACCCCGGGTTCACGCTTCGGGTGTACACGCACCTGATGCCGGCCAGCGAGGAACGCACCCGTCGTGCGATCGACGATCTGTTCGCAGCGTCGTAGAGCCCGGACGCTGGAGGCCCTTGCGGACTCGCTGCGGCGTCGAGAGGGTGAAGCACCTAAACCTGCGCACCGCCACCCGAGATGCTTCGACCGGCAGGAGTTCGAACAGATGGACCGACATGCCCTCCGACCTGGTGATCACGTCGAGCTTGCCTGCGAAGCGGTCGACTGGGTGGACCGGTCCTTCTTCCCGGCTGTGGTCCGGGTCGTGTTCACCGATGCGCAGGGCCGCGCATGGTCGCTTGTCGACAAGGCGCCGATCTTCGGTACCGACCTGGATCCCGAGGCGGCGTTGCCGAGGCCGGTTGCGGTGCGGTGCGTCGTCGAGGAGTTCCGCGACGCGTCCGATGCCTCGTCGGTGCCGTTGGTCCTGGTCTCGACGGAGCCCGACCGGGTAGCCGCCGAGGACGGAACGGCCGTCTTCCTTGTTTCCTTGGACCTCTTGCGTCCGGCGGCGACCAGGTAGTGGCGGTGCGATCCCGTGTTCGAGTGGCTTGCCCATCGCCGAGGCAGCGTGAATTTCGCCAGACGCCCTGGCGACGCCCTGAGCAGGTGCATGCCGAACGAAACGCCTGCTCAGGGCACGAATCGCGTTCATAATCCGGCGTACAGGTCGACTCGTCCGTCGCCCACCAGCTCAGAGCCGTGATCAAGGCTCTGAGCTGTCCTATTCTCGGGTGCCTATGGCCGTTGTTGGGCAACTTTGGTCGACATTTGACGGCCTGGCGACGGCCTGGCGACGGCCTGATCTTGGGTGCGCTAGGTGGGGCCTGTCTCGCTAAGGGCTCTGTCTCACATTCGGCTCTGGCTCACATTCGGTGGTAGCAGAGAGTGGCGGCCCATTCGTCCGGACGGCAGCACTGTCTAAATCTGCATTATCGGGGCAAAAGGCGTAGCGGATCCATGGTTGCCAGCCTTCACACGAAACCGGCCAGCCCTGAAGCGCCGACGTCAGTGGCTCGCGCGCACGCCTGCGGTGCCGCTACAGAATGTAACCACCGAAAGCGAGCCAGAGCCGTTAGATCCACAGACCCGCTGGACGGATTCGTCAAGCATGTGGTGGGACTGCTGTCCTGTCACGGGACATGCGTGATGCCCACGTCCCACCTGATGCCCGACATGATCCTCAAAGGGCGCCGCGGAAGCCTTCACGGTCCGCGACACGGGCGCGTATCGAGGTCTGGCCGAACCGCCGGCGATGGGCTGCCAGCCACGCCGCGTAGCGATTCGATCGCGGAAGATCCGGACGTCTGCGCGCCCCTTTTGGCTTCGGGGAGCTTGTCCTATCCCTGTGCTCTACTCCCGTCATGCATGTTGTCGTCACGGGCGCACTCGTTGAAAACGGCGCGGTCCTGCTAGTGCACCGCAGGCCGACCAAACGGGTATACCCAGATGTCTGGGATCTGCCCGGGGGGCAGGTCGAAGCGGGTGAGTCGGAACTACAAGCCCTCGCGCGTGAGATGCACGAGGAGCTCGGTGTTCACATCGTGGCGGAGTCCGCTTCACGGTTGGGCGTCTTGCATGCCGGCAGTGGTGAGGACGCTGTTCACGTGGGCGTCTGGCAAATTGGAGACTGGGTTGGCTCTCCGACCAACCGTGCACCTGACGAGCATGACGACATCGCATGGGTCGGGATCAGCGAGCTGGGCGGCCTTCCCCTCGTGCATGGCGTCTTGGCGGCAATGGTTCGTTCTCTGCCTGAATTTGAGTGCGCCCGCAGGCACTCAGATGTCACCGACTGTAACCGGGGCGACCGAGGAATCAAGGCTGACTGTCGTGCATGTGCTGGGACGGATTCGTCAAGCATCAGGTGGGACTAGCAGGGCTGGCGGGACATGATCAGGGCGGCGGGCGACGCCTTCCGCCCCCGTCGGTAAACAGCCGACTTGCATTACGTGTAGCGGGGCGTGGTCACTCCCGGTCACCCGCACCTCGCCGCATGGCCAGAGGTGCCACGATTGTGCACAGGTCGCAAGATCCTCCGCAGGGTGGCGGCGGGTATGCGTCTCGGCGAACTGATCTGCTGAATCGAGTGCGATCAGTGTGTTCGAGTCTCCCATACCGGCTCCTGGGGCTCGTCATTGTGCACGATAATGTCGACGTGATCGGTCGGGCAGACCGTGGCGAAGTAGAATTGCTGGGAGGGGATGTAACGCTCGCGCCAGCGCCGTTCGACTTCAGCCCGAGATGACACCCGGCGCTCTCGGATCACGGCACGATCCACTGTCTTCTCAAGCGCGGTTGACACGAAGATGCGCAGATCCCACCCATCAATCAGCTCCGGGCGCATGAGGAAGACGCCGTCGAAGACCAGCACGGCGTCGGCAGTGGCAGTGGTGACCGGCGGGGAAAGCGCAGTATCCGCTGTGCGGTCATAGACCGCGTATTGAAAGCTCCGATCTCCGCCCGGGCCGAGTGGATCAAGTAGAAGCCGGTTCAGCGCGTCGTAGTCGTGGGTGTCGAAGTAGCAGCCTTCGGCCGAGTACTCGCCGCGCGGATAGCGCTGTGCCCGGGGGAAGAGGAAATCGTCGATCGTCGCGCGGATGACGTCGCGGCCCTGGTCGCGCAGGATGGCGGCCAGCTCGTCGGCGAGGGTGGTCTTGCCGGCGGCGGGTGGTCCGTCGATGGCAACCCGCGTCGGGTGTGCGACTGTGATGGACCCAACTGCCTCAGCCAGGCGGCCGAGCACCTCGTTGCGGGTGCCTTGGCCCATGTCGTGTCCCGTCCTGTTCTCGCGAAGATCGCGGTGTCGAGCCGACCTTATGCGCGTCAGGCATTCCGCGCCCGACTCCCCGAGTGAGCGAGATTGCCGCGTGCGCATGTGGCTGCGGTCGCGGCGCAAACGGGCAGCCGGACGCGGTCAAGACAACTCCTCATCTGCCGCGAACCGCACGCTACGGCAAGTTGCGGCAAGCGGACCGCGCCGGCGGCGGGTCGTGCCGATGCGCGGAAGCCGTCATCGTCGATGACGACGTTCGTAGGCGTGGATGACTCGAAGCTGGGATCCGCACGTGAGTCACCTCGCGGTCGATCTTTCCCGATCCGCGCACGCCAGCCAAGCGGGTGGACGCCGAAGCGCGGGCGCAGGAGGCCGCCGAGCCGGACCAGTTCGCCCAGCCCGCCACAAATGGCTTCCATGCCGGTTCGAAACCGGACCCGGCGCTGCCGGTGCTGCTCCGGCGCTCCCGGTGCTGGTGCTGGTGCTGGTGCTGGTGCTGGTCGGCGAGTATGACATTTGGCCGAGCTGCACAGCGGTACGCGAGCTGGCTGCGCTCCTGCGCAATGCGGAGCTGGTGGTGCAGCCACAGGCTGGGCATTCCCCTGGGTGGACGACACCTCAGCATTCGCGGCCTCGGTGGAGCGATTCCCCGCATGTAGCCGGACGGCAGGCTACGCAGGTCACTCCGACCGGTTTTGGTGTCAGCTCGCGTACGCCTGCATTGAAGTGATCATGGCCTCGTCGTCGAAGGTCATGGTGTCGATGACCTCTCTGGTGGGGCCGTCGGCTGGCGTGGCGCGGAAGTGGAACGCGGCGTGGTGGTCGGCGATCGCCACCATGACGAGTTCCATTGTCCGTTGCTCGGTGAGCACGCCGGCAAAGTGCTGCTCGATGGCCGTTCGGCCGGTGACTGGGGACCCGCCAGCGGGGTCATGCAGACGGGCATCCGGTGCGTAGAGATCTGCCAGTGCGGTGGCGTCTGCGGCGCCGACGGCGGCGAGGTGGGCCTCGATGGTGGCCCTGATCTGCTCCGTGCTGGCCACGATCAACCGTCGCTTCTCGCCGAAGGACCCGCAGCCGAGGCAGGTCGCGCTTGCCGGTCGAGGACGAGGCAGAGGACCCCGGTGTAGCCGGTCGTCGGACCTCCTTGCAGGTCCAGGATCATCTGCTCACCGCCGTCGGCGAAGATGCTGTCGGTGGCGTTGGTGGTGTCGCGCTGCGGCCGGCCCCGATAGGGCGGGCGACTGAAGACCTCGTCGGTGACCGTGTCGGGAAAGTAGAGCTGCGTGGTCACCGAGCAGTCGCCGAGATGCGCGATGAGGTGGATGTGCACGGTGCGGCTGGCGTACCAGCCCGGGTAGATCGTGTTGAACGCGCACATCCCGCGCTCGTCGGTGCGCTGGCTGCCCCGCAGGTACGTCTCACCGGGGGCGATCACATCCTGCGGCACCGACTCCGAGGTGACCACCTGTCCCGGCCTCGCTTCGAATGGCTGGAAGCCGGAGTATCGACCCACGTGGTCGGCCTGCCAGACCTCGACGAGGACGTCCGCGAGGGGGGTGGTGGCGTCCGCCGCCAGTAGGCGTAGCCCGAGGCGCAGCGGGAGACCATCGCGGTCCTCGGTGATCTCCCGACGCTCGGGATGCACAGCTCGGTGGTATGGGCCCCGCGTCTGCTCGACCAACAACCGGCAGGTGACTCCGGTCGAGGCCAGTAGTTCGACGAGGTCCTCCTCCACCCTGCCAGTATGGTCCGCCGTTCGTTGCGGCGCCCGCGGTTCGCCGCCCGCCACCCGCAGTGCTGTTGACCAGCGGGCTTTTGGTCCGGCCCGTGCCTGGTGCGGTCGCTGACCTCACCCGTCCCGTGAGGGCTTCCGACTGAGTGTCGGATCATGCCTCTGAGGCAGGGCGTCGTTGGCGGCCTTTGTGCGCGTCCGCGAGTTGGTTCTACGTCCGGGTGTCGATGGTCGGTCCTTGTGAGGTGCCCGATGCGGACCTTGCCCAAGGTTTCCTGGATCGGCGTTGTGCAGCGTCTCACCGGAGAAGCCGGCGAACCCTGAAGGGTCACGATCAGTCACTCTTCCTGCAGCTTCCGTAGGGCTGCCTCGAACAACGTCTCGCGGGCACGCTGAACCGTTCCACGAGGTCGTGCTGCGACGGCAGCTTCTCGCCCGGTGCTGGTAGGTTCGCGCCGAGGGGGTGCAGGTGGACGTCGTGTACGAAGCGCAGCGGCGCTCACTCGAAGGATTCCTGGAGGGGTACGACTCCGCCCAGGCGAACGCCGAGGTGAAGGGGCGCAGCGTCCTGATGGCTGCCCTGACCAACGTGGTTCCGGCGGCCCGCGCGGGCATTGCGATCGTGCTCCTCGATGACGGAGCCGACGCCCGGGTGGCCCTCGCCGACGGGGTGAACACCTTGCACGCAATGCTCGGCAATGCGGCGCTCGATCCCGCGATCGAGGCGCCGGTGCTCCGGCGGCTGATCGATGGAGGTGCCGATGTCAACGGTGTCGCGGATGAGTTCGGCACGCCGTTGCAGGTGTTGTTTGCGCAGTTCCGGTACACCGACGAGGTGCTGGCACCGTTCTACGACGTCCTCTTCTCCTACGGCGACCTGGACCTGCTGAAGATCGGCGCGTACGCCAAGTCGGCGTACACCATGGCGGTGAACAGCGCGCGGCGACAGGCGCTCCGGGCCCGCATGGAGCAGCACCTGCAAGTCTGGTGACCCTGATGGCCCGGCGACGGCCAACAGCGGTCGGGGCCAGGCTTCGCCCCAGGTCAGCGGGGTGCTGGGTTCATGATCCGGCGTACAGGTCGACTCGTCCGTCGCTCACCAGCTCAGAGCCACGATCAAGGCTCTGAGCTGGTTCTATGTCCGGACGTCGATGGCCGTTGCTGGTCGATATTGGCCGAGTGGCACGACGTGCAGCACCCTCAGTGGTGCGGTCACGTCCGCGCTGGTGGTGTAAGAGGCGGCCATCGCGGGATCCGGTCTGATGTTATGCGGCGATCGGGGTGGGGTGGGGCTGGTCGGTGTCGTGTTGGCCGGTCTCGATCGTGACCATGCGGGCCTTGGCGAGTATTTCGAGGCCCATGTAGCGGCGGCCTTCGGTCCATTCGTCGGTCTGCTCGGCCAGGACCGCGCCGACGAGGCGGATGATCGCCGGGCGGTTGGGGAAGATCCCGACGACGTCGGTGCGGCGGCGGATTTCCTTGTTCAACCGTTCCTGAGGGTTGTTCGACCAGATCTGTCGCCAGATCTCATGCGGGAAGCCGGTGAACGCGAGCAGGTCGTCGCGGGCGGCGTCGAGGTGCTCGGCAGCTGCCGGGAACTTTGCCTCGATGGTGGCCATGACCCGGTCGAACTGGGCTCGGACGGCGTCGGCGTCGGGCTGATCGAAGATCGTGCGGACGAGGGTGGCGATCCACGGCTGCGCCGACTTCGGCACCTTCGTCAGCAGGTTGCGAAGGTAGTGGGTGCGGCAGCGTTGCCATGAGGATCCGGGCAGGGCCGCGCCGATCGCGGCCACGAGGCCGGCGTGGGCGTCGGAGATGATCAGACGAACACCGGACAAGCCGCGGGCGGTCAGCGACCGCAGGAACGCCAGCCAGCCGGCGCCGTCCTCGTCGGAGGCCACGTCCACGCCGAGGACTTCGCGTTGGCCGTCGGCGTTGACCCCGACCGCGACCAGCGCGTGGACGTTGACCGTCCGCCCGTGCTCACGGACCTTCATCGTCAGCGCGTCCATCCACACGAACGGGTAGTGGCCCGAGTCCAGGGGCCGGTTGCGGAACGCCTCGACCTGCGTGTCCAGGTGCGCGGCCATCTCGGAGACCTGCGACTTGGACAGCTGCCGGATCCCGAGCTGTTCGACCAGCTTCTCCACCCGCCGGGTCGACACACCCAGCAGGTAGGACGTCGCCACGACCGACACCAGGGCCTGCTCGGCCCGCCGGCGATGGGTCAACAACCAGTCGGGAAAGTAGCTGCCCTGCCGCAGCTTGGGGATCGCCAGGTCGATCGTCCCGGCCCGGGTGTCCCACTCCCGAGGCCGGTAGCCGTTGCGGGAGTTCACCCGCTCGTCACTGCGCTGCCCGTAACCAGCACCGCAGATCGCGTCCGCCTCGGCGGACATCACCGCCTGCGCGAACACCTTGACCATCGCCTGCAACACATCCGGCGACGCGCCCTCGATCTGCTCGCGCAGCAGGTCAACAGGGTTCACACTCTCTGATGCGGCCATCGCGTTCTCTCTTCCTTCTCTGACTTGGTCGTCTTGAAGGATCGACGCGATGGCCGTCTCTTATCTACTCAACACGCCCATCACGGGCAAGTCGTACACCACTTCCGTGGACGCAACCAGTGGTGCCAACGTGGTGCGTCATGCGTGCCTCCTCGACCCGTGTCCGCGCTGCCATCTGTCGCGGGCCGAGGATGATGCCTTACGCCACCGACACTTTCTGACTGCGGTGGAGTCGGACCCGGCATTTGCCTGAGCAGAACCGCCGACGGCGCCCCGTCTCGGGCTGCTCGATCTCGGTCCCTCAACCGGGTGCTACGCACCGCGTTTCGTTCCCGGTTACGACCACGGTCGGGGGCGTTTCGTTACAGGATTCCGGGTCGGTGGAGGCGCCGGGTGTCACCGATGCCCCAGAGCATCCGAGGGATGTTCGTCTGGTGGTGATCGGTCCGCGTAGGCGACGCTGTGCCCCGAGTGCGAGGACTACCTGCGAGCCGGATCGCGCACCGGTCAGTTTCGTGCGTTGAATCGGTCTAAGCTTCCGAAACCGGCTGACGGAAGGCATGGCTCGATGCGGAAACTGATCTACGGCATGAACCTGACACTGGATGGCTACATCGCCGCGCCCGGCGAAGACCTCGGATGGGGCGTGCCGAGCGACGAGCTGTTTCAGTTGTGGCTCGATCAGGAGCGGGCGATCGGCCTGTTCCTGTATGGGCGCAAGCTGTGGGGGAATATGAGTTCCTACTGGCCGACCGGCGACCAGCAGCCCAATGCCACCCCGGCGCAGATCGAGTTCGCGCGGAACTGGCGGGACACGCCGAAGGTGGTGTTTTCCTCGGCGATGGAGAAGGCCGACTGGAACACTCGCCTGGTCACCGGCGACGCGGTCGCGGAGATCACCCGGCTCAAAGCTGAGGACGGCGAGCCGATGAGGGTTGGTGGCGCAACGCTCGCCGGGGCGGCCATGCGGGCCGGGCTGATCGACGAGTACACGATCGTGACCCATCCGGTCCTGGTGGGCGGCGGCACGCCGTTCTTCACCGCGCTGGATGGCTGGGTGAACCTGAACCTGGTGGAGACGCGGACGTTTCCCGGCGGGGTGGTTCTGGCCAGGTACGAGACGAGGCGCTAAGCGCGTTTCCTCCACGCGGTCAAGGAAGTGACGAGGGCAGTGATGGCCCCACGGGCTTGATCGCGGCCTCGAGATGCGATGTGACGACGGGCCTGATCTGACGGGCATCGACGCCCTGCCTGAGCAGGACACCGGCTTCAGCTTCGCTCCGGTCGGTCCCCATCGGCACGCCGCAGTGGCCGAGGTGCGATCCGACTTGAAGCAGCATCCACAGCTTCGGGCTGAATGGCGCACGAAGCTGGTCGACAGCGACCTCACCATCGACCGCGCCGATTAGGCCGCTGGCGCACCGATCTCGGCACGCCAGCGGCCCGGACATGACCTTGCGAAAGCACCGCACCCCTACGGACGGTTACGGAGCCTCGTCCGCCCTGTGCGATCGCTTGGCGGCAGATCCGCATGGGTCAGAATGTGCCGATGACGATCTCCGCTGACGACTCCGGTCCGGTCCGGATTGTGACGGCCGTTCTTCGCGACGGCGATCGGGTGTTGCTGTGTCATCGGAACGCCGGACGCCGTTGGTATCCCGACGTGTGGGACCTGCCGGGCGGCCATGTTGAGGAGGGGGAGGATCCGAAAGGGAGCCTTGTCCGTGAGCTTCGGGAGGAGTTGGGAATCACGGCATCGGAGCCGTCCAGCCCGCCGATGCATGAGATCCGGACCGCGACGTTCGACATGCAGATCTGACAGCCTGCGTCTCGCCCACGAGTCGTATCTCTCGATGCTCACCGCCGTGCTCGTCACGTGACGTCGCTCCGGAAGCCAAGGGTGCGCGCTTCACCGGCATGACAGGCCGTTTCGTCGGCGGCTGACTTGCCGCCCCTCGATCGCCGGACCCTGTCGCACATCACCTGGCAGAACCGCGTCGCGCATCAGCTGACGGATCACAAGTGTCCTCCGTCTACTGATGTGCGGCAGTCGTTCGCCAACTGATCTGCGATACCTCAGTGCGCTGATCGCGGTAAACGAGTTCACCGAGGCTGGAGCAGCCCACGTTTGGCCATATAGGATCGCAATGTCTCGACGTCCTCGGCGGACATCAAGCGGCGTGGGATCACGGTCGCCGGCATCCGGCCGACGTACACGATCCAGAACTCAGGGGTGTCTTTTACCTGGGCGACCCCGTCCCAGGCGATGCCGCCGGACTCCGAGCCGCTGCGCATCATGATGTTGTCGTCGGTGATGTCGTAGGCGCCCTCGACCGCGTAACGACCGGAGCGCCGCCGGGCGCGCAACCGCACCCACGGCGAGTACAGCATCGACAGCACGCCACCCACGACCATCACCATGCACAGCGGCGAGATCTGGTCGCCCCACGCGAACCCCCGCGAGACGGCGAAACCGATCGCCCCGACCGCCGCCAGCACCGCGCCGATATAACCGTACTTGCGCAGCCGAACACTGCTGAGCGCAGCGGCCACGCGGCCTGGGTAGGCGGGATCGGCTGGAACGTCAAAACGGATGTGCACGCCAGAACGATAGTGCCCCCACCCGCCCCCGGGCAGCGCCTGACTCGCGCCCCGCTGTCCGGATCGTCGGGGCCGCCCCTTGTCAGCGGCAGAAGCGGATGCTTCGCGTGGCATTGAACTGAACACAGCGGGGCGGCTGGGGGTGCCGACCGGCAACCCAGCCGAGCCACCTATCGGCACCCCTGCACCAACCGGCAGCAGGTGATGACCGCTCCATCAAAGCGGGGGAAACTCGCCGCCGGCGAGCTTCAGTGCGACGTCCAGTTCGTGCTGCTTGGCCGGGGAGAGGGTGCCGATCCGCTCGATCAGGTATTCCTTTCCGATGGTCGTGCTCCAGGTGCAGAAGATCTTCCCGTCCTTGGGCAGCGCCACGCGCACCACGCCGCTCTCTCCCAGGCCCTCCTCGGCTCCGAAGAAGACCTCGATGCCGATGGCGCGCGGGTCCGGCCCAGCCTCCTCGACGATCCGGCGCCGCTCGTCGGCGTCGACTGCCTGCTCACCAGACATCAGGGCGAACCCGAGCTTCTGCGCCGAGGTGGCCGGTTCGACGATCTGCATGGCCCGGAACTCTGGCTCCACACCCCCCGAGAGCAGCACGACGGGCCGCTTCTCGTCGATCTGCGCCCACCAGACCTCGCCGCGCTCCACGTGCCCTCCTCGTGTCCGGCTGCCCCTCGACGCTATCAGCGCGGCCCCGCCCCGCCCTGGCCCGCGACGCCTGCGGCACCGGTTCGCCCGGCTGGGACTGGCCGGGCTGACCGACTGGCCGGGCTGACCGACCGGCCGCGCAGCGGCCGATCCCGCCGCTACGGCACCCAAGCCCGCTGCGGATCGCCCCGTTGGCCACCTCCGCTCGACGAGGCCGCGCTGCGACGGCAGCTCCTCGCCCGGCGCTGTAGGTTCGCGGCGAGGACGGTGCAGGTGGACATCGTGTTCGAAGCGCAGCGGCGCTCACTCGACGCATTCCTGTAGGGGTACGACGCCGCACTAGGCGAACGCCGAGGCAAGGGACGCAGCGTCCTGATGGCTGCCCTGACCAACGTGGCTCCGGCGACCCGCGCGGGCATTGCGGTCGTGCTCCTCGATGACGGAGCCGACGCCCGGTCGACCGCCGCCGACGGGGTGAACACCTTGCACGCAATGCTCGGCAATGCGGCGCTCGATCCCGCGGTCGAGGCCCCGGTGCTCCGGCGGCTGGTCGATGGAGGCGCCGATGGCAGAGGTGCTGGCGCCGTTCTGCGACGCCAGATCGGCGCGTACGACAAGTCGGCGTACGCCATGGCGGTGAAGAGCGCGCGGCGACAGGCACTCCGGTCCGCATGGAGCATTACCTGGAGTCGGGTGACCCCGACGGCCCGGCGACGGCCCACAGTGGTCGGGTCCAGGCTCCGTCCTGGTTCAGCGGAAGTGCTGGGTTCTATTCCGGCGTACTCAGCGGGACTGCCGCTGTTTTCGTGCTTGGTGTGGGCCTACCTGACCGCGCGACCGTCGCTGCGTGCCCACCAGCTCACTTGTCCCTCTCGTACCCTCTCCGGAGGGGCCGCCGAGGGCTTGGCTCGAAGAAGCGGCTGCGGATCGACACCGTGCATCCGTGGTTCACCGCCGACGTCCTGCGCCATTACGCCGAGCACGCCGAACACCGCGTCGCGATCGGCACAGCCGACGAGTACCGCCGGCTCCTTGCCCGGCTGGCCGACCGGACTGGCGCCCCGTACCCGGACGACAATCCCTGGACCAACCGTCAAGCAGCAGGTGGGACGCATCACCCTCATGAGGTGACACCGACGTACGGATCGGTCGGGCCGCAGGTGAGGCCCCGTTTGCTCGTGCTGAGCGAGGACTCTGCGGCGCACAGACCAGGAGCGGGCGAGGGGCCGGGGTGCGGCTGCGGGGGCTCGTCCGGGCCGGGCAGCGGGGACACGACCCTGGCGGTACTGGCGTCTCCTGGTACGGTCGCGAGGTGAACGTCGAGGAGCACTGGTGGAATGGGGAGGCGACGCCGCGGGGACGTCGCGACATCTACATCCGTACTGATGGTCAGCGCTGGGAAGTTCAGGCGCAGATCGGTGGCGCGCAAGGCCGTTCAAAGGTGCTGGAGTGTTCCAGCCGCAGCTCGGCGAGCATTCTCGCCGGGGCTTGGCGCGGGAGCAGCCCGACCTGGCGCGAACTGCCTCACTGAGCGTCGTTTCCGTCACACTGGCGGTAGTGGCAGTGGCCGGAGGCCGCACGCAGGGCAGCAGTCCGCAGGCGTGCGGCCGGCCGGGTGTACGGGACTCGTAGTCTCACCAGGATGGGCGACGACGAGCGGGACCTGGTCCGACGAGGGTACGACGCGCTCTCCTACCACTACCGTGCGGATGAAGCCGATGACGGTCAGTACGCGCCCTGGCTCGCCGACCTGCACCAGCGCCTGCCGGCCTCGGCTGCGGTGCTCGACCTCGGCTGTGGCTGCGGCGTGCCGGTCGCCCGCTTCCTCGCCCACGCCGGGCACCAGGTCACCGGCATCGACATCAGCGACGTGCAGATCGAACGGGCCCGCCGCCTGGTGCCCACCGCCACCTTCCTGCGCGCGGACGCCACCCAGCTCGACCTGGCACCGGAGTCGTTCGACGCCGTGGCCTGCCTCTACGCCCTCATCCACATACCCCTGCCCGACCAGCCGCGTCTGGTCGAACGGATCGCGACGTGGCTACGCCCCGGCGGCTGGCTGCTGACCACCGTCGGCCACGAGGCGTGGACCGGCACCGAGGACGCCTGGCTCGACGGTCCCGCCGCCATGTGGTGGAGCCAGGCGGACGCCCCCACCTACCGGTCCTGGCTACGGCGGGCCGGACTGACGATCACCGCAGAGGAATTCGTCCCCGAGGGCGCGAGCGGGCACACCCTGTTCTGGGCGCGGCGACCGGTGAACTGATCGGGTGGGTCGGGCGTTCTGCTCGCAGTAGCGGGTCTCGGGTCGCTGTTACGATCTTGCCGTGCCCGCACACCCCACCCCACCAGGACGAATGCAGTCTGGCCCCTGGCAGCCAGTCGACGGGCGAGCCGCCCGGCCGGGGCCGGCCGGACACAACCCGTATCCGTACGGATTCCCCCAACCCGGAGGGCCCCCGACCGGTCGCGTTCCGGCGGCGGGCGCCTGGTCGGCCGGCAGGTCGGTCCGGAGGACCATGCTGGTGGTGTTGCTCGGCCTGGCCGTCGTCGGGCTGAGTACCGCCGTCGCGTACGCCACGGTCGGCTGGCCGAAGGCGGTGCCGATCATCACCGGCCTCGCCCTCTGCGTCGTCTTCGCGTCGGTCGTGGGCGTGTTGCACCGGGCGGCGTGGCTGGCCTTCCTCGCGATGGTTCCCGCCCTGTTCGTCCTCGTGGGGTCGGTGCAGTTCGCCCCCGAGGCGGTGCTGGAGGAGCGCGGCGTCCGTCAGCAGGTGACCATCGTCAACGTCGAGGTCGCCGGTAAGCGACACGCGTTCACCCTGCGGGGCGAGGACGGGCCGCTCGACGAGCCAATGATCTATCGGGGCAGGAACCACGGCTACCAGGTCGGCGACACCCTGGTCGTGCTCACCGATCCGGACGGGGTGGTCCCGCTCCGGGACGCCGATCGAGTCGGCTCCCGTGGGAGGCTGGTGGCGTTGGTCTCCGGTGCCGCCGGCTGGACCGTCATCGCACTGCTCGCCGGCTGGCGCGGGCACGTCCGCCGCCGCGAGGGCCGGTTCGAGACCCTGATCGTCTAGCCCGATGCCGACCGGGATCCGCCCGATTTGATTCTCTGCTCGATGTCGTCGGCGACGCGTCGGTGGTGCGGCGGTTTGGTTGCCATGATCAGCTCCTGCCGGGCACACGCCAACCCGTACGCCGGTGAACGGCGACCACGTCAGCTCTTGCTGATCGCCAGCTCGGCCAACTGGTCGAAGGTGCGGACGAGGACCTCGCGCCGCTGCGCCCGGTACTCCGGGCCGGGCTCCAGGCCGTCGATCGTCTCGTCCCAGACGGCCAGGAACCGGGTCTTCCAGGCGGCGATGGTGGCCGGGTCGGGCAGGATGGCCCCGACGTAGTTCTGCCGCGCGACGAGGTGGAGCAGTTCCAGGTTGCAGGGCACCGCGACGCCCCAGTAGTCGTCCGGCTCGATTCCGGACGGGTCGCCGGACATCGCCTCGGTGACCTCGGCGATCAGCCGGTTGGTCAGGTCCGTGAGATGGTCGGCCGCCGTGTCGTCGTCGAAGTTCCCGCTGCCCCAGGTTCCCATGCTGTCCGCACCCTCTTCGTTCTCGAATCCGACCGGTATTGAAGCAGGTCCCACCGACGGTCTCCCGGACGCCGGTCGTCCCGTGCGGCTCGGGGGCGACTCGCATAGGGTCGTGACGTCGGGGCCCGGCCGTCGTCCCGAACCTTCGGTACGCTGGGGGCGGGCCGGACAACCGGCGGCCGAGCGACGGCGCCGCGGGCAGCGACCGGGCTTGCCGACGAGGTCCGTCCCGAGGAGGATGGCGCGATGCCGGACAGCGAACTTGAGGCCGAGCTGCTCGACGCCGAGCGACGGCTTCAGGCCGCCCAACGGGCGGGGGACGTGGCCGCTCTCGATGGGCTGCTCGACGAGCGCCTGATCGCCTTCGGCCCGGACGGGAACAGGTTCACCAAGCAGGACGACCTCAGCGCCCACCGTGACCGGACCTCCGTCATCGACGAACTGGTGGAGGAGGAACTGGACCTGATCGTCGAGGGGACGACCGGGGTGACGTTCTTCCTGGGCCGGGTGACGGGGACCTTCGGTGGCGTCCCGGTCACGGCGAGGCTCCGGTACACCAGGACGTGGACGTACGGCGATCGTGGCTGGCGGATCCTGGCGGCCCACATCAGCCCGGCCTGAACGCGGCCCGGCCGGCGGGACGGGTCACTCGGTGGCGTCGACCGTCCGGGGCCGGTCGTCCTCGGCCGGGCGCGGCGCGACGATCTGCACGGACACCCCCGCGTTGCCGTTGTGCGTCTCGATCCAGGAGTCCAGCGCCGACCGGCAGGCGAGGTCCACGTGCCGCAGGCCGCGCAGGTCCAGCCGTACGGTCCGGTCGGACGGCAGCCCGTTCAGCGTGGTGAGGATGGTGGGCAGCCGCAGGAATGTCGCGTTCCCGGAGAGCGTCACGTCGATCGGCCCGGCCGTGCCGTCCCGCACGGTGACCCGTACGTGGGACGTCTCCCACGCCGTCTTGACGATGGCCAGGCCGAGGCCGACGAGCACGCCGGTGAACATGTCCATGGTGAGGATGGCCGTGGCGGTCACCGCCAGCACCACCACCTCGCCCTGGTGCTGCCCCCGCCACAGCTGCGGCGCTGCCCGCAGCGGCAGCAGCTTCACCCCGGCGTGAACGAGCACGGCCGCGAGCGCGGGCAGCGGGATCAGCCCGAGCAGGCCGGGCGCGGCGGCGGCGAACAGCAGCAGCCACATCCCGTGCAGTACCCGGGACGCCTTCGTCCGCGCGCCGGCCCGCACGTTCGCGGAGCTGCGTACGATGACTGCCGTCATCGGCAGCGCGCCCAGCAGGCCGCAGACGGTGTTGCCGGCGCCCTGCGCCACGAGTTCCCTGTCGAAGTCGGTGCGCGGGCCCTGGTGCAGCCGGTCGACCGCCGCCGCGCTGAACAGGCTCTCCGCCGAGGCGACCAGGGTGAACGTCGCGATGGTGGCGAGCACGCCGACGTCCGCCAACGTGCCCCAGTGCCCGAGCGAGGGCCGTACCGCCTCGATCAGGCCCTCGACGCTGATCGTGTCCACCGGCAGCCCGAGCACGGCGGTGGCCCAGGCCGCCCCGGCCACGGCGACCAGCGCGCCGGGGACCGTCCCCAGCCGGCCGGGCAGGGCGTCCCAGAGCACCATGACCACGATGGTGGCGACGCCGACGCAGAGCGAGACCTGCGCCGTGGTGGACGTGACGAGGTCGCCCACCAGGCCGGGCAGGCCGGTGAACTTGCCCGGCCCGGTGTGCGGCGTGGCGGCGCCGGCCAGGACGTAGAGCTGCCCGACGATGAGCAGCAGGCCGATGCCGGCGAGCATGCCCTGCACCACGGCCACCGAGATGGCCCGGAACCAGCGGCCCAGCCGCAGCAGCCCCAGGCCGACCTGGAGCAGCCCCGCGACCAGCACGATCGTGCCGAGGCCGGCCAGTCCGTAGCGGTCCACGGCCTCGGCGACCAGCACGGTCAGCCCGGCCGCCGGGCCGCTGACCTGCATGCTGCTGCCGGGCATGAACCCCACGACCAGGCCGCCGACCACGCCGGTGACCAGGCCCAGTTCGGCGGGTACGCCGGAGGCGACGGCGATGCCCACGCAGAGCGGCAGCGCGACGAGGAAGACGACGATGGAGGCGGGCAGGTCGGCGCGCAGCGCGCGCCAGGACTGGGCGGGAAACAGCATGGTCCACTCCGGGAGGCGGGGGCGAGCAACGGGGGCGCGCCACCGTCGGCGTGAGGCCGGGCGCACCGCCGGCTTCGGTCGGCGGTACGGGTCGGTGGGGCGCGCGTGGTCGACGGGTGTGCGGGGCCGCTCCGGCCGTTCGGGTCTGCGCCGCTGCCGCCTGCCCGGCAGTGGCTCGGGAAGGCGGTGGGTGTGCGGTGGGCGGGCGGGTGCGGCGGGGACTCGCGACGCGCGGCGGTCAGCAGCGCAGGACGCTCGACCGGATCGGGTCGGGGCCTGTGACTGTGCTCAGCGGACGCCCGTCGGCGATGTTGGCCCGGCGCTGCGGCGCGTCGGGCGGCGCGCACGCCGCCTGGCCCACCGGGTCGCGGCGGTCGGTCGTCGGGTTGTTGCGCCCGGAGCGGGTGACCGAGCCGCACGCCTTACCGGCGAAGTTCGCCACCACGGTCCGCTTCGGCGACTGCCCGGCCGGCGCGGCGAGGGTGGTCACGGGGAGGTGCGCTTCGAGCCGTACCGAATCGGCCCGCGACGCGACGCCGTCTCGTGTCGTGCGGACCGGCGGATCGGTGCGGGGCGGCGCGGCGCCCGACACCCGGGCGTGGGTCGTGGCGGGTCCGGGGAGCGCCGTGGCGAAGGCGAAGCCGAGATGCAACAGGAGCACGCAGGCGAGCAGCGGGGCGAGGGAGAGAAGTCTGCGCTGCACCGCTCACCCCCAGGCCGTGACGCGTGCCCGCGGGCATTCGCCCACGTCATCGGGATCAACCCGCCGTCGGGGGCGTCGGTTACGCCCGTTTCAGCAGGTGAACCGGGGTGCTACGGGGTCGGCGGGTGGAACGGCTCCCGGGCCGGACCGGGCTCGGCCCAGCACAGCCCGCCCCGGAACTCGACCCGGGCACCGACCGCGCCCGTCCCGGCCTGACGCCGGACGCGGTGCGGCCCCGGAGCGATCGGGCGCTCCGGGGCCGTACCAGGGGGGGTGGGAGGATCAGTTGGCGGGGGAGACGTACAGCAGGCGGTTCGGGGAGCCGGCGCCCGGGTTGCCCACCACGTTCGGGGTGGCGGTGGAGACCAGGTACGACGCCACCTGGGCCGGGGACCAGGTCGGGTTGCTCTGCAGGACGCGGGCGGCCGCGCCGGCCACGTGCGGCGAGGCCATCGAGGTGCCGCTGATGGTGTTGGTCGCCGTGTTGCTGGTGTACCAGGCGGACAGGACGCTGGTGCCCGGCGCGAAGATGTCCACGCAGGTGCCGTAGTTCGAGTACGACGCGCGGGCGTCGTTGCTCTGCGTCGCGCCGACGGTGATGGCGCTGGCCACGGAGGCCGGCGAGTAGTTGCAGGCGTTGGCGTTGGAGTTGCCGGCGGCCACCGCGTAGGTGACGCCGTCGGCGACGGAGTTCGCCACGGCGGTGTTCAGCGCCGAGTTGAGCCCGCCGCCGAGGCTCATGTTCGCCACCGCCGGCTGGCCGGCCTGGTGGTTGGAGGTCACCCAGTTGACCCCGGCGATGACGCCGGCGGTGGTGCCGCTGCCGGCGCAGTCGAGCACCCGCACGGCCACCAGCCGGACGCTCTTGGCGACGCCGTAGGTCGAGCCGCCGACGGTGCCGGCGACGTGGGTGCCGTGACCGTTGCAGTCGGCGGCCGGCAGGGCGTTGTCGACCGCGTCGTAGCCGTCGACGGCCCGCCCGCCGAAGTTGGTGTGGGTGGTCCGGATGCCGGTGTCGACGATGTACGCGGTGACGCCCGACCCGGTCCTGGTGTAGCTGTAGGCGCTGTTCAGCGGCAGGTTGGTCTGGTCGATCCGGTCCAGGCCCCACGGCGGGTTGGCCTGGGTGGTCTCGACGGTGACCTTGTGGTTCTGCTCGACAAAGGCGACCGCCGGGTCGGCGGCCAGCCGCTTGGCGGCGGCCTCGGACAGCCGCGCCTCGAAGCCGTTGAGCGCCTCGCCGTACACCTGGGCGACGTCGCCGCCGTAGCGCTTCGCGAGCTTGTCGGCGGAGCTGGTGACGGCGGCGGTCCGGGTGCCGGCCTTGCCGCCGACGGCGGCGTCGTTCAGCACGACGATGTAGCTGGAGGGGACGGCGGTGGCACCGCCGGCGGCGCGGATCTCACCGGTCGTCGGTGCCGCGGTTGCCGGGCCGCCGATCATGGCCGTGGCCATCGCCGATACGGTCAGTACGCCGAGGGCAGCGACCTTGCGGGGGAGCGTCATCTGTCGGTCTCCTCTGTCGTCGACCGCGTCGGAGCTGGTCGTACGCGGTCCGAGATCGTGATGACAGGCTATCTATATATCCATGACAGGCTATATATCAGTAAGGTCATAGCATCGCTTGCAGCTCGTCGAGGACGGCCCGCTGGAAGGCCCGCGCGGTCTGGCCGCCCGGCGGCGGGCCGCCGTGCCGGGCGGCGATCGCCCGCTCGACCAGCGCCGCCTCGGGATGCCCCCGCTCCACCAGCCGCCGTCCGGCCGCGACCTTGGGCAGCCACACCCCGTCGCGGCAGCGCACCAGCGAGCGGCAGGCGCCGAGCACGGCGTCCTCGGCGCCGGCCGCCGGCGCGTCGCCGGGCGGCGTCGGCAGCGCGAGCCACCAGGTCAGCGCGTCCACCAGCAGCCGGCGCAGGTCGGCCGGCGTCAGGTCGGCGAACGTCTCCGCCGCCGGGGGGCCGGCCAGGGCCAGCCCGCCGGAGTGCAGGATGCTGCGGTCCAGCCCGTACCAGAACCGGCCGTCCGCCGCTGGCCGTCCGTCGCCGGACCAGGTCACCCGGAACGGCATCCGGGCGCCGGTGTTCAGCTCGACCTCGAAGCCCGGCTCCGGGGTGCCGGAGTGGGCCATTTCCCGTCGGTAGACGACCAGTTCCAACCCGCGCGCGGGGCAGGGCAGCGCCTCGTGCCGCAGCCGGGCCACCAGCTCCCGCTTGCGCCCGTCGGTCAGGGCGTGCGCGCAGACCAGCGCCACGTCGATGTCGCTGCGCCCCGCCTGGTACGCGCCGAGGGCGACCGAGCCGGCCGCGTACGCACCCACCAGGTCGGTGCCGAGCACGTCGCGGGTCGCCCCGACCAGGTCAGTCATGTACCGCCGTACGTCCGGGTCCATGCCGCATTGTGGCGTGCCGACCCGGGGCGGGTGGCCCCGGGCCGGCACGAGCGGTTGCGGCGTCGGCACGGCCGGACCGTGGCGGCGCCCCGCCCGCGTGTTCCCGGTCCGGTCAGTTCGGCGGTGGGCGCCGGGTCACCGCTGCCGGTCCGGTCAGTTCGGCGGCGGGCGTCGGGTCACCGCTGCCGGGAGGTCGGCGTCACGCCGTCGAGCAGTGCGGCGAGCCGCTCGGCCACCGGCGGGGCGTGCAGGTGCAGCCGGGCCACGTTGATGGTGTCGCTCCCGACCACGGCGAGCAGCGCCTGCGCGCTGACCGCGTAGACGCTCAGGTAGCCGAGCGCGTTGCGGACCGTGGACTGTTGAAAGTCGCCCTGCCCCAGCCGCAGGCCGACCTGACGACCCAGGCCGTACGTGGTCGCCGCGAGCGCCGCCAGGTCGCTCGGGTCGACGTCGGTCTGCATGTTGTGGGTGATCATCAGACCGTCCACCCCGCCCAGTACGCAGCCGTGCACCCCGGGGATCTCCAACCGCAGCTCGGCCAGCGCCTGACCGATCTGCGGGTACGGCAGCGTCGGGTTCCCCGCGAGCGACGGCGGGAGCGACCGGGGCGGTGGCATCCCCTCGGGCGGCCGGGCGGTGCGGCGGGGGAGAGCCGTCCCGGTGTTGTCCAGTCCGCTCACAACTCCAGGCTCTCCTCGATCGTGCGCAGCTGGTGACGGGCCATCGCCAGGTTGGCCCGGCTCTTGCTCACCATCAGGTAGAGGAAGAGCCCCTTGCCGGTGCGGCTGGTCACCGGCCGGATCAGGTGGTACTGGCCGCCGAGCGTGATGAGGATGTCCTCGATCTCGTCGTCGAGCTTCAGCATCTCGATGGTGCGCATCTTGGCGCGTACCACGTCGGTGTTGCCGGCGGCGGCGACGGTCAGGTCGATCTCCCCGGTGCCGCCGGCCACGCCGAGCGTCATGCCGCTGTTGTAGTCGACGAGCGCCGCCCCGATCGCCCCATCGATACTCATCGCGCTCTTCAGCGCGATGTCAAGATTCGCCACAGTTCTTCTCCCCAGCTATGGCTGGCCGGCGCCACCGTCTCCGTGCCGAGGGTGACCCCGCGGTGACAGGTGGCGCGACGCAGTGAAAATGCTCCGACGAGGCTCGCACACGGGCGGTCCCGGCGCACACGGAGGTCGTCGCATCGACCTGAGCGGCCCAGGCTACTGGTCCCGCCAGTCCCGTAAGTGGGACGCTCCGACGGATGGTTGATCTCGGGTCCAGCTGATATGAAGTTCCCCAGGTCAAGCGGTTGCTCCGACATCATTGGCAGGCCGATCAGCTGAGGGCGGCCCTCCAGCGTCCGGTGCCGCCGCCCGTCGCGTCGAGCGGTCGGCCGACCAGCCGGTCGAACTGCCCGCGGGTCAGCCGGAAGACGAGCCGGTACGTCCGGCGGGGCACGGCAGACGCACCCGGTCCGGCGGGTTTCGCGGTTCCGGCCCGGCCGCTGACCAGCACGTCTACTGTGGAAGCCGCCACCGGTTCTGGTTGAACCGGTGGCGGTCGGGCGGTTCGCGGTGCACAGTGATCCCATGAGCGACAGCGGAAGTGGTGGGCACTACTACTGGTGCACCCGACACCACCGGGTCGAGACCGATGCCGACGTCTGCGCGGCGCGGCACGTGCTCGGGCCGTACGCCTCGGCATCCGACGCGGAGAACGCCCTGCAGCAGGTGCGGGAGCGTAACGACGCGTGGGACGCCGCGGACGCCCGTTGGGCCGGGGAGGACAGATAAGCGGCGCGGGATCGCCCGCGTCGAGGAACTCCGTGCCCCGTGAGGAGGCACGCGAGCGCATGTCCCCAAGGAGGGAACCCAGATGGCCGAAGCACAGAAGGCCACCACCCGCCCGGCCGCCAAACGTACGCCCGCGAAGAAGACCGCCACGGCCGGACGGGCCGCGGGCGGGACCCGTGCCACGGCCGCGCGCCCCTCGGGGACGGCCGGCGCGGCGGCCCGGGGGTCGACCGTGACCAAGGCGTCCCCCAACGCCTCCGGCGCCGGGGCGGGCCGGGTGCCGGCGAAGGCGGCGGTCGCGAGGAAGGCCGCCACGACGAAGATCGTCACACGTAAGGCCCCGGCCTCGAAGACCGCCGCGAAGAAGGCCCCGGCCACCAGGACCACGGTGAAGAAGGCCCCGGCCGCCCGGAGCATGGGAAAGGGGACGACCGCCGCCGCGGGCACGGCGGCGAAGCGGACCACCACAGCCGCAGCCACCGCGGCGACGAAGACTGCGGCGACGAAGACTGCGGCAACGAAGACTGCGGCGACGAAGGCCACCGCAGCTACGAAGGCCACCGCGAAGAAGGCGCCGGCGGCGAAGAAGACGACCACGGCGGCGAAGAAGACGACCACCGCGGCCAGGAAGGCCCCGGTGAAGAAGACCACCGCCGCGACGAAGACCGCCTCGACCCGGCCCACCGGCGGTGCCCGCAAGGCCGCCGCGAAGAAGGCCCCGGCGAAGAAGGCGACCGCCACCTCGTCGAGCACCACCCGCAAGGCGGCGGCGAAGAAGGCTCCGGCGAAGAAGACCACGGCGAAGAAGGCGACGGCCCGGACGGCGGCGCCCCGGACGGCGGCGGCCCGCGCGAGCGCGCCGCGCGGTACCCGGGCGACGGCCCGCAAGGCCACCGGCTGAGCATCGCCGCCCGCCGCTGACCGTCCGTCGCCGGCCCGCCACCCGCACCGGTACGCGGCCCGGGCGGCGGGTCCGCGAGGGTGCCGGGGAGCGGATCACCCGTGTCAGGATTGACCCCGTGGTGATCCGACGCGTACTGGCACCCCGCATCGACTTCGGCGCGCTGCGCCGCGAGCTGGGCTTGCCCGAGCAGTTCCCGCCCGTGGCGCAGCGCGAGGCCGAGGCGGCGGCAGCCGCCCCGCCCCGTGCCGCCGCCGACCGCACCGACATCCCGTTCGTCACCGTCGACCCGGCCACCTCGCGGGACCTCGACCAGGCGATGCACCTCGCCCACCGTCCCGGCGGTGGCTTCCGGGTCCGGTACGCGATCGCGGACGTCGCCGCCCACGTGCGCCCCGGCGGCGCGCTGGAGGAGGAGACCTGGCGGCGGGGGCAGACCGTGTACCTGCCCGACGGCAACGTGCCCCTGCACCCGCACACCCTGAGCGAGGGCGCGGCCAGCCTGCTGCCGGGCCAGGATCGGGCGGCCGTGGTGTGGACCGTCGACCTCGACCCCGACGGCGGCACGGTCGCCGTCACGCTGGAACGCGCCCTGGTACGCAGCCGCGCCAAGCTGGACTACGCGGGCGTCCAGGCCGACGCCGACGCCGGGCGGCTGCCCGAGCCGATCGCTCTGCTGCCCGAGATCGGCGCCCTGCTCACCGCGCGCGGACTGCGCCGGGGCGCGGTGAACCTGCCGCTGCCGGAGCAGGACGTCGAGGCGGACGGCGACGGCTGGCGGCTGGTGCTGCGCGGGCCGGTGCCGATGGAGGACCACAACGCCCAGATCTCCCTGCTCACCGGGATGGCGGCCGCCGACCTCATGCTGGCCGGCGGGATCGGGCTGCTGCGCACCATGCCGGCGCCGAAGCCGGAGGCGGTGGCCCGGCTGCGCACCGCAGCCGCCGCGCTCGGCGTCGACTGGCCGGCCGGTGTGGGCGTGGGCGACGTGCTCGCGGGGCTGGACGCCTCGAAGCCCCGGGCGGCGGCGTTCGTCGACCAGGCGGCCGAGCTGATGCGCGGCGCCGCGTACACGGCGTTCGACGGCGGGCCGCCCGACCGGCCGGAGCACGGCGGGGTCGCCGCCGCGTACGCCCACGTCACCGCGCCGCTGCGCCGGCTGGCCGACCGGTACGCCACCGAGGTGTGCCTGGCCCTGCACGAGGGGCGGGCGGTGCCCGACTGGGCCCGGGCCGCGCTGCCGAAGCTGCCGGAGGCGATGGCCGCGACCGACCGGACCGCCGGTGCGGCCACCCGGGGCGCGGTCGAGCTGGCCGAGGCGGTGCTGCTGGAGCACCGGGTGGGCGAGACGTTCGACGCGGCGGTGCTCGACGTGGACACCCCGCCGAACGGCCAGCCGAAGCCGGGCCGGCAGCCCGGCGGCACGGTGGCCCTGGACTCCCCGCCGGTGCGGGCCCGCTGCACGGGCGAGCTGCCGCTGGGGGAGCGGGTCCGGGTCCGGCTGGTCACCGCCGACCCGGTCGCCCGGAAGGTCCTGTTCGCGCTGGCCTGAGCGCGCCACCGGCCGGTTCCAGCGAAGATTCTCACAGCGGTGGGCGCCCACCGGCGCGGCGGGCGTTCGTGAGGATCACGTCAGCGCGCCGCTGCTGGCGCTCCCGGACGGGCAGTTCCCGACCAGGGCTACCGGCGCCGGGGCAGCGGATGGCGGCGGTAGCGGGGGTCGGGTGGGCCGAAGGCGAGGGCGTTCTCGTCGAGGGCGTTGTGGACGACCAGGTCGCCCCGGGGGAAGGTGAGACCGATCGCGGCGGTCCCGTTGGCCAGGTCGTGCTTGGCTCCCCGCCACTCCAGCAGCGTGACCGCGCGCAGCTCCTGGCCCCGCAGCGCGGCCAGGTCGGGCAGTGGTTCCGCCCGCCAGGCCAGCCGGAAACCGGGCCAGGCGGGCCCGTCGAACGGGCACACCGAGTTCCAGGTGACCGAGAGGTCGTCCAACTTCTGGTGGTTGATCTCGACCTGCTCGCCGGCGAAGTCCAGCAGCACCGGGCAGTCGGCGAACCAGGAGTCGTCGTCCAGGTCCCAGGCCAGCCAGGCCCGGGTCAGCGGGCGCCCGGCCAGCGCCGCGAGCCGGTCCCCGTGGGCCGCCTCGACGGCCGCCCGCCCCTGGAGCCATGCCGGCCGGTAGCCGGAGATGCCGAAGTCGAACATCCCCAGATTGTGGACGCGGTGGGCGCCCGCCGGGCGCCCACCGCAACCCGCGTACCGGTCAGAAGGTGTGCTCTGCGGCGGGGAACTCGCCGCCGCGGACCTCGTCGGCGAACCGGCGGGTGGCGTCGGTCAGCGCGCCGGCCAGGTCGGCGTAGCGCTTCACGAAGCGCGGGGCCCCCCCGGTACGCAGGCCGGCCATGTCCTGCCAGACCAGCACCTGCGCGTCGGTGTCCGGGCCGGCCCCGATGCCGACGGTCGGGATCGGCAGCTCCGCGGTGATCCGCCCGGCGACCTCGCCCGGCACCATCTCCAGCACCACCGCGAACGCGCCCGCCTCGGTCACCGCCCGCGCGTCGGCGAGCACGTCGTCGGCCGTGTCGCCCCGCCCCTGCACCCGGTACCCGCCGAGGGTGTGCTCGCGCTGCGGGGTGAAGCCGATGTGCGCCATCACCGGGATGCCGGCGTCGACGATCGCGGCGATCTGCGCCGCGCAGCGCCGGCCGCCCTCCAGCTTCACCGCGTGGCAGCCGCCCTCCTTCATGAACCGCACCGCGGTGCGCAGCGCCTGCGTCGGCCCCTCCTCGTACGAGCCGAACGGCAGGTCGCCGACGACCAGCGCCTGCCGGGTGGCCCGCACCACCGCGCGGACCAGCGGCAGCAGCTCGTCGACGGTCACCGGCAGCGTCGTCTCGTAGCCGAAGACGTTGTTCGCCGCCGAGTCGCCGACCAGCAGCGCAGGGATGCCGGCGGCGTCGAAGATCGACGCCGTGTACTGGTCGTACGAGGTCAGCATCGACCACCGCTCGCCGCGCTCCTTGGCGGCGAGCAGGTCGCGGGTGCGGACCCGCCGGGTGGCCGGGCCGCCGTACAGCGCCGTCACCTCGGTCGGGGTGGACTCCACCATGACTGTCTCCTTCCTCGAGGCCGCCTTCGCGGTCCCCGGGTTCCGCCGCGATCGTCGCACCGGGCGGGCGGCGGCGGGAGGCGTCAGTGCAGGATGTCACTCCCCGGCGGCGGCGCGGGCCGGCCGCCGGGCGCCCGGGGTACCCCGCCGGATCAGCCGTCCTCGCGCCAACGGTTGGTGATCGGCAGCCGGCGGTCCCGCCCGAACGCCTTCATCGAGATCTTCGTGCCGGGCGCCGACTGCCGGCGCTTGTACTCGGCGGTGTCCACCATCCGCAGCACCCGGTCGACGACCGCCGGGTCGTGGCCGGACTCGACGAGCCCGGCCCGGCCGAGGTCGCCGTCGACGTACCCGATCAGGATCGGGTCGAGAACGTCGTAGTCGGGCAGTGTGTCGCTGTCGAGCTGGCCGGGGCTCAGCTCGGCGCTCGGCGGCTTGCCGATCGAGTTCTCCGGGATCGGCGGCGTCTCGCCCCGGCGGGCGGCGTCCGCGTTGCGCCACTTCGCGAGCCGCCAGACCAGCGTCTTCCACACGTCCTTGATCGGGTTGAACCCGCCGACCGAGTCGCCGTACAGGGTGGAGTAGCCGACCGCCAGCTCGCTCTTGTTGCCGGTGGTGAGGACGAGGTGGCCCTCCTGGTTCGACAGCGCCATCAGCAGCACCCCGCGCACCCGGGCCTGGAGGTTCTCCACCGCCACCCCGGACAGCGACAGGTTCGCCAGGTAGGTGTCCACCATCGGTTGGATCGGCTGCACCCGGTAGTCCAGCCCGGTGCGCTTGGCCAGGTCCTCCGCGTCCTCACGGGAGTGTTCCGAGGAGTGCTGGCTGGGCATCGACACCCCGACCACCCGGTCCGGGCCGAGCGCGTCGACCGAGAGGGCCGCCACCACCGCCGAGTCGATGCCGCCGGAGAGCCCGAGAACCACCGACGGGAACCGGTTCTTGTCGACGTAGTCGCGCAGGCCCAGCACCAGCGCCTGCCACACCTCGGCCTCGTCGGCCGCCGGCTGGATGATCCCGCCGACCGCCACCTCTCCCGGGGCCGGCGGCAGCAGGTCGCTGACCTTGGCGCGCACGATCCGCATCCCGCCTTCCAGCTCCCCGGCGCCGCCGACCGGCTCCGGCGTCGCCGGCAGCTCGACGTCGTGCAGCAGCAGGTGCTCGACGAACTGCGGGGCGCGGGTCAGCAGCGTCCCGTCCGCGCCCACGATCATCGAGTCGCCCTCGAAGACCAGCTCGTCCTGCGCGCCGACCATGTTGACGTACGCCACGGTGGCGCCCGCCTCGGCGGCCCGGCGGCGCACCAGCGGCAGCCGGACGTCGTCCTTGTTCAGCTCGTACGGCGAGCCGTTGATGGTGACCACCAGGCCCACCCCGGCCTGCCGGGCCACCGCGAACGGGCCGCCGGCCTGCCACAGGTCCTCGCAGATGGTCAGTGCCACCTCCACCCCGCCGATCCGCACCACGGTCAGCGTGTCGCCCGGGACGAAGTAGCGGTCCTCGTCGAACACGCCGTAGTTGGGCAGGTGGTGCTTGAAGTAGGTGGCCACCACCTCGCCACGGTGCAGCACGGCGGCGGCGTTGCGGGCACCGTGGCCCGGCTTGGCGTCGGCGCTGACCTGCGGCGGGCCGTCCGCGTCCAGGTAGCCGACCACCACCGGCAACTCCCCGAGGCCGTCGGCGGCCAGGTCGGCGGCGAGGCGGCGCAGCGCGGCCTGGGACGCGGCCACGAAGGACCGACGGAAGACCAGGTCCTCAACCGGGTACCCGGTCAGCGTCATCTCCGGGAACAGGACGAGCTGGGCGCCGGCGTCGGCGGCCCGCCGGGTCCACCGGCGGACCAGGCCGGCATTGTCATCGAGGTCGCCGACGCTCGGATTGACCTGGGACAGGGCGAGACGCAGGGTGGGCATGCCCTCATCTTGCCTCAGCCGGACGGGCCCGACACGGCGGGCGGCCGGGAGACGGCGGCTACCGGCCCGGGCGTCCCGGGGCCTCGCCGCGGGCCCGTGGGAACAGGTCCGCCGGCCCGCCCACCAGGTGGCGGGACACGACAGGACGCGGCCCGGAAAGGTCGCGTAACGTCTGCGTAAAGGACCCGGTGGAGACTGGGCGGGAAGCCCGGCCGGTGATGGGCAACAGTGTCGCGAGGGGTGGAAGTGGACCGTCAGCAGGAGTTCGTCCTCCGTACGCTGGAAGAGCGGGACATCCGGTTCGTCCGGCTGTGGTTCACCGACGTGCTGGGCACCCTCAAGAGCGTCTCGGTCGCGCCCGCCGAGCTGGAGGCGGCCTTCGAGGAGGGCATCGGGTTCGACGGCTCGGCGATCGAGGGCTTCGCCCGGGTCTTCGAGTCCGACATGGTGGCCATGCCCGACCCGACCACCTTCCAGGTGTTCCCCTTCGAGGGCGGGGCGAGCGGCGAGAGCGCCCGGATGTTCTGCGACATCCTGCTCCCCGACGGCGGCCCGTCCTGGGCCGACCCCCGGCACGTGCTGCGCCGGATGCTGTCCAAGGCCGCCGAGAAGGGCTTCACCTTCTACACCCACCCCGAGATCGAGTTCTTCCTGCTGGAGAACGGCCCGCAGGACGGCTCGGTGCCCGTCCCGGTCGACACCGGCGGCTACTTCGAGCACACCACCCACGCGGTGGCCCGGGACTTCCGCCGCCAAGCCGTGCTGGCCCTGGAGCGGATCGGCATCTCCGTGGAGTACAGCCACCACGAGGTCGCCCCCGGCCAGCAGGAGATCGACCTGCGCTACGCCGACGCGCTGACCACCGCCGACAACATCATGACCTTCCGGCACGTGGTCAAGGAGGTGGCCCTCTCCACCGGCGTGCAGGCCAGCTTCATGCCGAAACCGTTCACCGACCAGCCCGGCAGTGGCATGCACACCCACCTGTCGCTGTTCGAGGGGGAGCGCAACGCGTTCCACGACGGCGCTGACCCGATGAAGCTGTCGAAGGTGGCGAAGTCGTTCATCGCCGGGCTGCTCACGCACGCCCGGGAGTACACGGCGGTCACCAACCAGTGGGTCAACTCGTACAAGCGGCTCTTCCCGCAGGCGCTGCCGGACCGGATCACCGAGAGCCCCGCGTACGTCTGCTGGGGGCACCTGAACCGGTCCGCGTTGGTCCGCGTCCCCGCGTACGGCAAGCCGAACTCGGCCCGGATCGAGGTCCGCTCGCTGGACTCGGCCACCAACCCCTACCTGGCCTTCGCGATGATGCTCGGTGCCGGCCTCAAGGGCATCGAGGAGGGCTACGAGCTGCCCCCGGGCGCCGAGGACGACGTCTGGTCGCTGAGCAGCGCCGAGCGCCGCGCCATGGGATACGAGGCGCTGCCGGAGAACCTGTCCGAGGCGATCGACGTGATGGCCGGCTCCGAGCTGGTCGCCGAGGTGCTCGGCGAGCACGTCTTCGACTTCTTCCTGCGCAACAAGCGGTCCGAGTGGGAGCAGTACCGCCGCGAGGTCACCCCCTACGAGCGGCAGCGCTACCTGTCGCTGTAGGGCTCACCGCCGGCGCGGGCTGCCGGGGGTTGCGGCGGGCCGCTATCGTCTCGATCACCGCGCCGGCACCCCCGCCGGGCGGTAGGTGGTCGGGAGGCAGTCGGTGCTGGAGGACCTGCTCAGCGGAGCCTGGCAGAGCGTCGTGTTCGGGGTCGTCGGGGTGGGTCTGATGGCGGCCGGCTTCGGCCTGGTCGACCTGCTCACCCCGGGCAAGCTGCGCGAGCTGATCTGGGTGCGGCGCAACACCAACGCCGGGCTGCTGCTCGCCGCGAACCAGCTCGGCATCGCCGGGATCGTGTTCACCGCGATCCTCACCAGCTACAGCGACTTCGCCAAGGGGCTGGCCTCCACGGTGATCTTCGGGCTGATCGGCCTGCTGGTCATGGCGCTGGCCTTCTTCGTGCTGGACCTGCTCACCCCGGGCCGGCTCGGCGAGGTCATCTGCTCCGACGAGCCGCACCCGGCCGCCTGGATCAGCGCCGCCACCCACTTCGGGGCCGCGCTGATCGTCTGCGCCTGCATCGCCTGACGCGGCCCGGCCCTCGCCCAGCCCCGCCTGACCCGGCCTCGTCGCACCCGGCGGCTAACCTGCGGGCGTGAACCGAACGGACCGCCTCTACGCACTGGTCGAGGAGCTGCGGGCGGTGTCGCCCCGGCCGCGCAGCGCCCGCTGGCTCGCCCACCGCTTCGAGGTCAGCTCACGCACCATCGAGCGCGACATCGGCGCGTTGCAGCAGGCCGGGGTGCCGATCTGGGCGGAGACCGGCCGCACCGGCGGCTACGTCGTCGACCGCGCGCACACCCTGCCGCCGGTCAACCTCACCGCCGCCGAGGCGGTGGCGATGGCCGTGGCGCTGCACCGCCTCGGCGGCGGCCCGTTCACCGAGGCGGGAGCCACGGCCCTGCGCAAGCTGCTCGCGGTGATGCCGCCCGCCGACGCCGCCGAGGCCCGCCGGCTCGCCGGCCGGGTGCACCTCATCGGCGGTGGGCCCGCCGCGCCCGTCCCGGCCGCCGTCGCCGGCGCGGTCACCGCCCGCCGGGTGCTGCGCCTCGGGTACGCCGACCGGGCCGGGGCCGTCACCGAGCGGGTCGTGGAGCCGCTGGGTTTCCTCGGCAACCCCTGGCACTGGTATCTGCTGGCCTGGTGCCGGCTGCGCGACGGCCTGCGCGCGTTCCGGGTGGACCGGATCGGCTCGGTGACGGCGCTGCCGGAGCCGGTCACCCGGGAGCTGCGCCCCGACGAGCTGGACATCCCACAGCGGATCGTCCGCCAGCTCACCCTCGCCTGAACTCGCGATGGCCGGGTCCGGACCCGCGACCGCCGGGCGGCGGGGGATCGGCGGCGGGGCGGGGCACCGCTGGGCGGGGCGGCCGATCCCGGCTGACCGCCGGGAAACACCGACAGGACGGTGTCGCGGGACAGGTCGAGGCTGATCTCCGACGGCACCGGTCGACCGGCCGGCGCGGCGCACGGGAGGCAGACATGACCACGACCAACGCGATCACCTGGTTCGAGATCGGCACCGACCGGCCCGAGGAGGCGGAGCGCTTCTACGGGGAGCTGTTCGGCTGGGCGTTCGAGGAGCAGGGGGCGCCGGGCCGGTCGTACCGGGTGACCGACGGCCGGGACGGGGGGATCGGCGGGGCGATCCGCGCGTCCGACGGCAGCACGCCGAACTACGCGATCTTCTACGCCCAGGTCGCCGACGTGGCGGACGCCTGCCGGCGGGCCGAGGCGGCCGGTGGCAGGGTGCTGGTGCCGCCGCGCGGCGCGCCGAGCGGGCTGACCTTCGGCCACCTGGCCGACCCGGCGGGGAACCACTTCGGGGTGTTCACGCCGCCCGCCCCGTAACCGTCCTGTCCGGGCGGACGGGACGGGATCCGAGACGTCGGGACCCCTCCCCGGTCGGCGCGCCGGTGCGCGGCCCCACCCCGACAGGGGCGGGGCCGCGCGGGCGTCACTTGCCCTTGGCCTGGTCGCCCTTGCCCGGGCCGCCGTGGCCGTGACCCCGGTCGCCCCCGCCGGGGAACACGCCCGCCTCGGCGGCCTTGGTGATGGCGTCGGCCTGCTCCTGGGTCAGCTTGCCGTCCTTGACGGCCTGGTTCAGCCGCTCCTTCAGCGCGGCCTGCCGGTCGGCGGCGTCGGGACGCTCGCCGCGCTCCGGCCGGTCGGCCTTGTTCTGCTCGCGCACCTTGTCCAGGGCCGCGGTCACCTTGTCCTTGGAGACCCCCAGCTCCTTGGCGAGCGCCTCGGCGAACTCGGACTGCCGGTCGGCCCGCTGCTGCTGCCGGTCGGTGCCCTCGCTGCTGCTCGCGCTCGGGGTCGAGCTGTCCTCGGCGAACGCGACGGCCGGCGCCGCGATCCCCACGGTGAGTACGCCTGCCGCCGCGAGGCCGGCCAGCAACTGCTTCTTGGAAATCGTGCGGGACATTCGCTCTCCATTTCGTTGCTCGGATGGGATGACATCACCGACAGTGACGGGGTGAGCTGGGTAAGGGCCGTGGTGACCCTGTCAGCGAGCTGAAAATCGGGTTTCGAATCGGGGACAAACCGGTTGCCACGGCACGGCCCGGCATACAGGGTGGATCGAGTCGAGCAGACAGACAGGCGGGCACCCATGATTACCCCCACCATTCGAGAGACCGTCCTGCCGGACGCGGGCTGCGGGCCGTACGGGATCACCGCCGGGCCGGACGGCGCGCTGTGGCTGACCCTGGCCGGCACCGGCGGGATCGCCCGGGTGACCGCCGACGGCGCGGTGCGGGCCCACCCCGGCGACCCGGCGAGCCGCCCGCTGATCATCACGACGGGCCCGGACGGCGCGTTCTGGTTCACCCGCTCCGGGGACGACCGGATCGGCCGGATCACCACCGCCGGGGCGGCGACGTCGCTCGCGCTGCCGGCCGGCACCGCACCCTGCGGCATCGCCGCCGGCCCCGACGGGGCCCTCTGGTACGCGGGGATGAGCAACGACACCGTGGGCCGGGTCGGCACCGACGGGACGGTCACCGCGTACCCGTTGCCGGTCAGCGGCGGGTTCCCGTCGATGATCACGGCGGGGCCGGACGACGCCCTGTGGTTCACCCTCAACCAGGCGAACGCCGTCGGCCGGATCGCGCTGGACGGCGCGGTGACCCTGCACCCGCTGCCCACCGACGCCGCCGGGCCGGTCGGCATCACGCTCGGCGTCGACGGGGCCCTCTGGTTCGTCGAGATCGCCGCCGGTCAGCTCGGCCGGATCACCCCGGACGGCCGGATCGAGGAGTACCCGCTGCCGGACCGGGCCGCCCGGCCGCACGCGATCGTCGCGGACCCGGCCGGCGGCTGCTGGTTCACCGAGTGGGCGGCCAACCGCATCGGCCACGTCACCCCCGACGGCCGCGTCGACGCGTACGACCTGCCCACCCCGGACTCGGAGCCCCACGGCCTCGCGGTCCTGCCCGACGGCACGGTCCACGCCGCCCTGGAACGCGGTGCGGTCGCCCACCTGACCCCCTGAGGGGTCAGCGGACGGCCGGCGCGACCGTGAGGGTGCCGGCGTCGGCGTCGAGGGTGGCCGGGACGCCCACGCCGACCGTGAGCTGGCCCTGGCCGTGGCCGATCGGGAGGCCGCCGAGGACCGGGACGCCGAGGTCGCCGAGGCGCTCGGTCAGCACGTCGGCGACGCTGGTGTCCCACTCGTCCGCGCAGCCGGTGAACTGCCCGACGGCCACCCCGGCCAGGCCGTCCAAGGCACCGGCCCGGCGCAGCTGGGTCAGCATCCGGTCCACCTTGTACGGGGGTTCCTGCACGTCCTCGACCAGCAGCACCGCCCCGGTCAGGTCCGGCATGTCCGGGGTGCCCAGCGTGGCGACGAGTAGGCAGAGGTTGCCGCCGAGCAGCGTCCCGGTGGCGCGGCCGGCGACCCGTACGCCGAACGTCTCCTCCCCGGCCACGGCGGCGACGGTGACCGGCTCGGTGGTCATCAGCGCGGCGTGCAGCGACTCGGCCGAGCGCAGCGGGGTGCGCTCGTCCAGCCAGGCCGCCCCGGGGCCGTGCACGCCGGCCAGCCGGGCGCCGCGCCAGAGGGCGAGCTGCAACGCGGTGATGTCGGAGAAGCCCGCCACCACCTTCGGGTCCCGGCGCACCGCCGCCATGTCGACGGCGTCCACCACCCGCTGCGCGCCGTAGCCGCCCCGGGTGCAGATCACCCCGCGCACCGACGGGTCGGCGAACGCCGTGTTCAGGTCGGCGGCGCGCAGCTCGTCCGACCCGGCCAGGTACCCCTGCCGGGCGTACGCGTTCGGCGCGAGCACCGGGCGCAGCCCCCAGCCGGTGAGCAGCTCGATGCCCCGGGCCACCCGCTCCGGCCGGATCGGCCCGGACGGGGACACCAGCATCACCGTGTCCCCGGGGCGCAGGACCGGTGGGCGCAGGACGGCGTCGTCGGTGATCACAGCCGCAGAGCCTAGCCGCCGGCCGGGACCCCGGGCCGGCCCGTCGACGCCCGGCCGCTGTCGCCTCGGGGAGCACCGCGCCGAGGCGTTCCGGGCCGCGGCCGGCGTACCCGATAGCCTCGACGGCGTGGCAACCGCGCTGGTGATCGAGAACGACCCGACCGACGACGTCCGCCGCCTGGGCGAATGGCTGGTGGAAGGAGGCCTGGAGCTGCGGGTGCTGCGCCCGCACGCCGGGGACGAACTGCCCGCAGACCTCGACGGGTACGTGGCCCTGGTGGTGCTCGGCGGCGAGCAGAAGCCGTACCCGCTGCCCGACGGCACCCTCGGGGCCCCCTGGTTCCCGCAGCTGGAGGGGCTGCTGCGCAAGGCGGTCCGGCACCGGGTGCCCACCCTCGGCATCTGCCTCGGGGCGCAACTGCTGGCCACGTCGCACGCCGGCGTCGTCGAGCTGAGCCCGTCCGGGCCCGAGGTCGGCCCCACCGTGGTCGGCCGTCGGGACGCCGCCGAGACCGACCTGCTGTTCCGGTACGTGCCGCTGATCCCCGACGTGTTCCAGTGGCACGCCGACGAGATCACCGAGCTGCCGCACGGGGCGACCCTGCTGGCCGCCTCCACCCGCTACCCGCACCAGGCGTTCCGGCTCGGCGACCGGGCCTGGGGGCTCCAGTTCCACATCGAGCCCGACACCGCGATGATCGCCGACTGGGCCACCGACTCCGCCCTGCTCGACCAGCTGGGCTACGACCCGGAACTGGTGGTGGCCGCCTGCGACCGGGTGATGGCCGACATCGAGGAGGTGTGGCAGCCGTTCGCCATCCGGTTCGCCGCCCTCGCCCTCGGTGAGCTCAGCGGCGACGGCGTCCGACGCAACCTGCCCCTGCTCGGGCACTGACCCGTGATCAGCAGACCGGCCCGGGGCCGGCTGGCCCGCTACGGCTTCGGCACCGCCGACGGCGGCTCCCGGGCCGCCGACCTGCTCGGCCCGGCCGGGCTCGGCCTGTGGCGGCCGGAGGAACAGGAGCCGGTCGACGAGCGGGCCGCCGAGCTGCTGGCCGCGCTGTCCCGGGCCGCCGACCCGGACCTGGCCCTGCGCCAGCTGCACCGCCTCGCCGAGGCCGAGAGCCGCGCGGCCGGCAGCACCGGCGGCGGCGGATCGACGGCTGCGCGCCGGGCCACGGGTGCCACCGGAGGAGGCGGCGGGCCGACGGACCCCGCGCGCCGGGCCACCGGCGAGCCCGCCGACCCGGCGCTGCTGGACGCCCTGCACGCCGACCCGGGGCTGCGCCGGCGGCTCATCGCCGTGCTCGGCGCGTCGTCGGCGCTCGGCGACCACCTGGTGGCCAACGCCGGCCAGTGGCCGGTGCTCGCCACCGACCCCGACGGGCTCGCCCCCGCCGCCGAGGGCCGGCTGGACCTGACGGCCGCGGCCCGGGTCACCGCGTCCGCCCAGCCGATCGCGGTGCTGCGCCAGGCGTACCGGCTGGCCCTGCTGCGGATCGCGGCGGCCGACCTGACCGGCGGTCGCGCCCTGGAACAGACCATGGCCGCGCTCTCCGCGCTGGCCGACGCCACCCTCGGCGCGGCCTACGACATCGCGGTGGGCGAGCTGCCCGAGGGCACGCCACGGCCTCGCCTCGGCGTGGTGGCGATGGGCAAGTGCGGCGGCGGCGAGCTGAACTACGTCTCCGACGTCGACGTGATCTTCCTCTGCGCCGAGGACGACGAGCTGCCGGCGGCCACCACGGTCGCCACCCGGCTGATCCACATCTGCGGCCTGGTCGCCTGGCCGGTCGACGCCGCGCTGCGCCCCGAGGGCAACCGGGGCCCGCTGGTCCGCACCCTGGCCAGCCACCTGGCGTACTACCGGCGCTGGGCGCGCACCTGGGAGTTCCAGGCGCTGCTGAAGGCCCGCCCGGCGGCCGGCGACCTGGCGCTGTCCCAGGAGTGGATCGACCAGCTCGCCCCGCTGCTCTGGCGGGCCGCCGAGCGGCCGGAGGCCGTCGAGGACGTTCGCTCGATGCGCCGCAGGATCATCGACAACATCCCGCCGAAGGAGCTGGACCGCGAGATCAAGCGCGGGCCGGGCGGGCTGCGCGACATCGAGTTCGCCGTCCAGCTGCTGCAACTGGTGCACGGCCGGGGCGACGAGGCGCTGCGGGCACCCGGCACCATCCCCGCCCTGCGCGCACTGGTGGCCGGTGGCTACGTCGGCCGGGCCGACGGCGAGGCGCTGCTGCGCGGGTACCGCTTCCTGCGCGGCGTCGAGCACCGCCTCCAGCTCCAGGGCCTGCGCCGCACCCACACCGTGCCGGCCGACCCGGCCGGGCTGCGCTGGCTCGCCGCCGCGCTCGGCTACGCGGCCACCCCGGGCCGCAGCGCCGTCGAGGAGTTCCGCGCCGAGTGGGTCACCCACGCCACCGAGGTACGCCGGCTGCACGCCAAGCTGCTGTACCGGCCGCTGCTGGAGTCGGTGGCCCGGGTCCCCGCCGACGGGCTGCGGCTCACCCCGGAGGCGGCCCGGCACCGGCTGGAGATCCTCGGCTTCGCCGACCCGGCCGGGGCGCTGCGCCACCTCCAGGCCCTCACCGGCGGGGTGAGTCGCACCGCCGCCATCCAGCGCACCCTGCTGCCGGTGCTGCTCAGCGAGTTCGCCGACGCGCCCGAGCCGGACCGGGGGCTGCTCAACTACCGGAAGGTCTCCGACAAGCTGGGCGGCACCCCCTGGTACCTGCGGCTGCTGCGCGACTCCGGCCCGGTGGCCCGCCGGCTGGCCCGGGTGCTCTCCTCCTCCCGGTACGCGGCCGACCTGCTGGCCCGGGAGCCGGAGGCGCTGCGGCTGCTGGCCGAGGAGAACGAGCTGACCCCGCGCCCCCGCGAGGTGCTCTGCGAGGGCTTCTCCGCCGCCGCGGCCCGGCACACCGACCCGGTCGAGGCGACCCGGGCGGTCCGCGCCCTGCGCCGCCGGGAACTGGTCCGGATCGCCTGCGCCGACGTGCTCAGCCGCGCCGGGTCGCTCGCCCCCACCCCGACCCGCCCCGACCCGACCGGGCGGGCCGCGCTCGGCCTCGCCGACATCACCACCGTCGGCACCGCGCTGGCCGGCGTCACCGACGCCACCCTCGCCGCCGCGCTGCGCGCCGCCCGGGCCGCCCGGCCGGCCCCGACCGGGCTGCGGTTCGCGGTGATCGGCGTGGGCCGGCTCGGCGGGTACGAGTCGAACTATCTTTCCGACGCCGACGTGCTGTTCGTCTACGACCAGCCGCCCGGGGCGGAGGAGGGCACGGCCCGCGCCGCCGCTCACGCCATCGCCGAGGAGCTGCGCAGGCTGCTGTCCGCCCCGGCTCCCGACCCGCCGCTCGGGGTGGACGCCGACCTGCGCCCGGAGGGCCGGCAGGGCCCGCTGGTGCGCAGCCTCGCCGCGTACGCCCAGTACTACGCCCGCTGGTCGAAGGTGTGGGAGGCGCAGGCGCTGCTGCGCGCCCGGTTCGTCTGCGGCGACGCCGACCTGGGCGCCGAGTTCGAGACGATGGTCGACCCGGTGCGCTACCCGGCCGACGGGCTGACCCGGGAACAGATCGTCGAGATCCGCCGGATCAAGGCCCGGGTGGAGACCGAACGGCTGCCCCGGGGGGCCGACCCGGCCACCCACACGAAGCTGGGCCGGGGCGGCCTCGCCGACGTCGAGTGGGCGGTGCAGCTCCTCCAGCTCCGGCACGCCGGTCGGCTACCGGCGCTGCGCGGCACGCGTACCCTCGACGCGCTCGCGGCGGCGGCCGAAGCCGGCCTGGTCGCCCCGGAGGACGCCGGTGAGATGGTGGCCGGCTGGACCCTGGCCGCGCAGGTCCGCAACGCGCTGATGCTGGTCCGCGGCCGGGACGGCGACCAGTTGCCCCGGCACGGCGTGGAGCTGGCCGGGGTGGTCCGGCTGCTCGGCCGGGACGACCCGGGCGAGTTCCTCGACGAGTACCTGCGCACCGGCCGCCGCTCCCGCGCGGCGATGGAACGCGTCCTCGACGCCGGGGTCTGAGCCCCGGCAGGGCGGAGCCGCCGGTCAGCGGATCGTGTACCGGCCGGTGGTCGGCACGGTCATCGTCGTCCACTCCCCGGCGCGGGACAGCCGCGCGGGGGGATCGGTGGTCAGCCATCGGCTGTACCGGATCCGGATCGACACGGCCGCCCCGGCGGGAGCCTCGACTGTCATCGAGCCGGCATCATGCCCCGTCAGCATGCCCGGCGGCGCGACCAGCGGCGTCGGGTCGGACACCGCGTAGAGCCGCCAGTGCCGCTCGGACCAGACCTCGGTGAGGTACGGCAGCCCGCCGTCGACCAGTTCCGCCTCCGCGCGCCCCACCCAGGACAGGTCGGCGTCGGGCACGGCGACGTACTGCACGGCGTTGTCGGCCAGCCAGGCCCGGTAGCTCTCGGTGGTCAGCGGAACGCCGGTCCCGGCGGCGCCCGGCACGGTCGTGAAGAAGAGCGGATTGCGGGCGATGTCGGCCTGCCGCAACCAACCCCGCGCCAGCGGGACGTCGCCGAGGAGGGCGGCCTCCCAGTAGTCGCGGGTCGGCGGCACCTCGACCCGCCCGGTGAGCCCACGTCGGGCCAGCTCGGCGCGGAGCGGGGCGAAGTAGGCCGGCTCGGTCGTCGGGCCGCCGACGCCACGCAGGTCGGCCGGCACCACCGGGGGCTGCCACCAGCAGACGGCGGCCAGCAGCGCCGCCAGGGCGGTGCCGGCCGCCCCGCCCCGACGCAGCGCGGCCGGCAGCCGCCAGGTGGCCCGCTCCGGCAGCCGGGCGGCGGCGGCCAGCACCGGCAGCGCGAACATCACCACCAGCCGGGTCGCGTTCAGCCCGACCGGCGTGTGCACCAGCGCGGCGATCAGCACCCCGGCCGCCGACAGCAGCGCGCCCACCCGGACCGGCCGGTACGCCACCAGCGCGGCCACCACCAGGCTGGTCAGGGCCGCCCGCATTGTGTCGGTGCGGCTGATGTTCATCCAGCCGCCCTCGCCGAACAGCAGCCCGGTCACGGCCAGCGGGACCGCCGCGGCGACCCCGAGCAGCAGTCCGTCGCCGTACCGGCGGGTGAGCAGCAGCGCTACCCCGGCCAGCCCGACGAACAGGCCGGCGACCGGGCTGGTCGCCGAGGCCAGCAGCGCTGCGGCAGCGGCCAGCCCGACACGTAGGCGGCGACGGCCCGGGGGCGCGCTCGTCGGCAGGGTGAGCGCGAGCAGCGCGGCGAGCCCGAACGCCACGCCGAGGCCGTAGGTGACCCGGCCGGAGACGAGGTTGCCGGCGATGGTGACCACCCCGACCAGGCCGCCGAGCAGCGGGCGGGGCACCCCGGTACGCACCAGCAGCGCGGCGAACGCCGCCGCCGCGCCCACCAGCGCGAGGACGCCGGTCACCCGGACGCCGAGGACAGCCATCACCGGCGGGGAGACCAGGCTGTAGCCGAGGGGCTGGATGCCGCCGTACCACCGCAGGTCCACCAGGGCGGGGCCGTGCGCGGCGAAGAAGTCGGCGCGGGCCACCTGGGCCGAGAGGTCGGAGCCCATCCTCGGCAGGAGCAGGTACCCCACGCCCAGGACGGCCGCGAACCCGGCGGACACCGCCACCACCGCACCGCGTCGCATGCCCACCTCCGTACCGCGACCACCGTACTGGCAGCATGGCGGGCGTGCCTCACCACCTCGCGCGTTGGACGGGTCTGACCGGTTCACTGCTGCTCGCCGTGTCCGCGTACCTCGGCGGGGCGTTCCCGAAGGGTGACCTGCGCCCCACCCCCGTCAGCATCTGGCAGGGGCCGAACGGGCCGGTGATCATCGCGGCCTGGCTGCTCGGCACCGCCCTGATGGCCTGGGCGTGGTGGTCGCTGCGGGACGGGCCGCCGTCCGCGCGCTGGGCCCTGGTCACCGTCGGGCTCTGGCTGCTGCCGCTGCTGGTCGTCCCGCCGATGGCCAGCCGGGACGTCTACGCGTACGCCTGCCAGGGCGCCAGCTATGCCAACGGGATCAGCCCGTACGAGCAGGGCGTGTCCGCGTTGCCCTGCCCGTGGCTGGACTCCATCTCGTACATCTGGCGGGACACCCCGGCCCCGTACGGGCCGCTGTTCGTGGTGCTCGCCGGGGCGGTGGTGAAGGCGACCGGTTCGCTGACCGCCGCCGTCGTCGCGTTCCGGCTGCTCGCGGTCGCCGGGGTGGCGCTGACCGCCGCCTGCCTGCCGGTGCTGGCCCGCCGCTGCGGGGTCCCCGTCGGGCGGGCGCTCTGGCTGGCCCTGGCCAGCCCGCTCATCGGTGTGCACCTGGTGGCCGGTGCGCACAACGACGCGCTGATGGTCGGCCTGCTGGTCGCCGGTCTGGCCGTGGTGGCCGCCCGGCCCGGGCGGCCCGGCCCGCTGCTGGCCGGCGGGGTGCTGCTCGGCCTGGCCGTATCGATCAAAATCACCGGGTTGGTGGTGATCCCGTTCGCCGCGCTGGCCGCGATGGCCGGGCCGTACCGGATCCGGACCCTGCTCCGTGACGGTGCACCGGTGGTCGGGGGAGCGGTCGCCACGATGGTCGGGGTGACCTACGCCGGTGGCCTGGACTTCGGCTGGATCGGTGGCCTGGAGAGCGGGGGCGACGTGATCGCCTGGACGTCGCCCTCGACGGCGGTCGGCCAGACCGTCGGCTACGTCGCGGTGATCTTCGGAGCGCACGTCGACGCGTTGCCGGTGACCCGGGCCGTCGGCCTGGTCGCGCTGGCCGTGCTGCTGGTCTGGCTCTGGTGGCGGGCCCGCACCCGCGACCCGTTCTTCTACGCCGGTCTGGCGCTGGCCGCCACCGTCGCGTTTTCCCCGATCGTGCACCCCTGGTACTGGATCTGGCCGTTGACGGTGCTCGCCGCCACCGCCCGGCGGGGCACGTGGTTCGCCGGGGTCGCGCTGGTCGGATCATTCCTGGTGCTGCCGGACGGCACCGGCCTGGCCCGGTACACCAAGGTGCCCGGTGCGCCGCTGATGACGCTGTTGCTGATCTGGGTGGTCGTGCGATGGGTACGGTCGGCGAGGGCCGACCGCACCCCGACCCCCGCTGCCGCAGGAGCCGACTGAACCGGGGGTGCGCCGGTGATCGCCCCCCGGTCGATACCTGGCAGGGCCCGCGCGGGCCGGCGGTGCTGGGCTGCTGGTGCTCGCTGACCAGCTGCCGTCCCGTCGACGTTGGGGCGCTCAGCCCCGCTGACTGCCGTCGGAGCTGAGCCGTCCTCGCCGTCAGGGCGGCGGGCCAGGCGATGTCCCGAAGGGAAGCTCGGTTTTCCGGGGGTATGTCCTCGGTGTCCGGGCCGGAGCGGGCACACCATCGCGCGCCTGTGGAGCTGCCCCGTCTGCGCGCCCACCCCGTTCCTGTCTTTGTGCCGGGCGTGTACGTGGCCCGTTGCTGCCTTCATTCGGTGGTATGCGCTCCCCGACCCCGCTCCCCACGGACCGTGCTGCGCCGACTGTGCTGCGCCGACTGTGTTGTGGGCACGCCACATCGGGGTTGCCGGAGGTGCTTGACGGAAAGGGGTGCCACCTCTATGTTTAACCGATAGGTTAATTAACGAGGTGGTTAAGATCGAGCCTACCGATCGACTCAGCGTCATCTTCGCGGCGCTGGCGGACCCGACCCGCCGGGCGATCCTTGCCCGGCTCGCCGAGGGGGACGCCACGGTGACGGAGCTGGCCGAGCCGTTCGCGATCAGCCTCCCGGCGATCTCCCGACACCTGAAGGTGCTCGAACACGCGGGGCTGATCTCCCGGAGCAGGTCCGCCCAGTGGCGCTCCAGCAGTCTCAACCCGGAGCCGCTGCGGGAGGCCACGGCCTGGATGGAGCGGTACCGGCGGTTCTGGGACGCGAACTTCGACCGGCTCGACGCGCACCTGCGGCGGATGCGGCAGGCACAGGCGGCACCCACCGACGACGAGAGCAAGCAATGAGAGAGGACAACGCCATGAGCGAGACCGAAGTCACCGAGACGCTGGTCATCACCCGGATCTTCGACGCGCCGCGCGAGTTGGTCTACCGGGCGTTCACCGACCCCGACCAGCTCGCCCGGTGGTTCGGCCCGGTGGGCTTCTCGGTGCCCCGGGAGACCGTCAGCGTCGACGCCCGGGTCGGCGGCCACCAGCGGTTCGTCATGGTCAACGACGCCGACCCGAGCTTCAGCTCCCCGGTCGACGCCACGTTCACCGAGGTGGTCGAGAACGAGCTGCTCGTCGGCCACGAGGAGGTGCACGGCGTCCCCGGCTTCCCGGACGGGGCCCGGCTGGAGATGCGGATCGAGTTCCACGACGAGGGCGACGACAAGACCCGCCTCGTGCTGTGCCAGGGCCCGTACACCCGGGAGGTCGAGGCGGGCGCCCGGGAGGGCTGGGGCAGCTCCTTCGGCAAGCTGGACGCCCTGCTCGCCCGCTGAACGGGAGCGGTCGCCTCGCCCCGCCCGCCCCCGTCGGTCGGGGCGGGGCGAGGCGACCGATCGTTCAGCGCGCCGCGCCGCAGGTGGGGCAGCAGCCGCCCGCCCGCCCCGGGATTGGCCGGCCACGGCGAGCCGCCAGCGCGAACAACAGCAGGGCCGGGCCGAGCAGGGTGACGGCCACGGCGGTGCCGGCCAGGGCCGCCCAGTACGGGTTCTGCCCGATGAACTGCTCGGCCAGCGCCCGCACCGAGAGCAGGCCGGCTGGGGTGAGCAGCACCAGCAGCGCCCAGGCGCCTCGGGCGTCCCGGCGGCCGGCGAGGGCGAGGGCGAGCACCAACGCGACGATCAGCAGCGCGCCCCCGACGGCGACCAGCGACTCCATGGCGCCGTGGTAGCTGACGTAGCCGCCCTCGGGCGCGAGCCAGCGGACGGCGAGCGCGGCGGCGAGGGCGGCGACGGCCGCCGGGGCGAGGCGGACCCACCGGGGCAGCCGGTCCGGCAGGGCGAGCGCCAGCAGGCCCAGCGCGAGCTGCGGCACCAGCACGGACAGCGGCGGCCGGGGCGCGCCGGTCAGCGCCGCCGCCGGCAGCACGAGCGCGGTGAGCAGCACGGCCAGCCCGATCAGCGAGCGCGCGTGCCGGGCCGGGGCGAGCGCGTGGGTGACGGCGGCGACCAGCCAGGCGGCCCAGGCCACCACGCCCAGGCTGGCGAACGGGCCGAACGTGCGCAGCTGGAACTCCGGGGCCGGCGGGTGCGATTCCAGCACCGACCACCCGGCCGCGAGGGCGGCCGCTGTGGGGAAGGCGAGGACGGCCGCGAGGCGTACCCCGGAAAGCAGGCCGGCGGTGCCGGCGGCCCGCAGCCGCTCGCGGAGGCCGCCGCCCACGAGGTCGGCGGCGTCCGCGAGCGAGGGCCGGCGCCGGCCCTCGCTCGCGAGATCGAGGTACGTTCCGACGAGCTCGGCACCCCGGTCCCGCCGGTACGCCGACGGGTACGCCCACAGCAGCCGCTGGTAGCGGCGCTCCAGCTCGCCCGTGCGAGCCCCTTGGCTCCCGCTCATGCCAGCCCTCCCGCCAGGCGTGCGGTGCCCGACCGGGCGGCAGCCCGGCGGCTCAGCCGGGCGGTGGCCGCCTCGACGTTGCGGCGCAGCCGCTCGGTCTCGGCCGTGAGGGTGGCGTCGCCGGCGGGGGAGAGGCGGTAGTAGCGGCGCAGTCGGCCGTCCACGATCTCCTCCCGATCGACCTGCACAAGGCCGGCGTCGACCAGCCGGTCCAGGGCGCCGTAGAGGGTGCCGGGGCGCAGCGAGACACGCCCGTCGGAGATGGCGGCGACCTCGCCGATCAGCCCGTAGCCGTGCATCGGCTCCCCGGCCAGTGCGGTGAGGATCAGGAACGTTGGTTCGCGCAGCGGTGTGTCCACGCCCTCAATATATCGGACGCGAAGTTATATCGGGGGGCAGTGCATCTGGGGGCGGCGCATCTGGGGGCGGCGCATCGGGTGACGGGCGAAAGACGGCCGGGCCGGCCCCGCGTGCTGCGGAGCCGGCCCGGCCGGTGCTGGAGGAGCGTGCTGACCCGAGGGCTCAGCAGTCGAAGTACATCGCGAACTCGTGCGGGGTCGGGCGCAGGCGCACCGGGTCGACCTCGTTGGCCCGCTTCCAGCCCACCCAGGTGGAGATCAGGTCCGGCGTGAACACGCCGCCGTCGAGCAGGTAGTCGTGGTCGGCCTCGAGCGCGTCGAGCACCTCGGGCAGCGAGCCCGGAACCTGCTTGACCGAGCCCCACTCCTCCGGCGGCAGGTCGTACAGGTCCTTGTCGATCGGCTCCGGCGGCTCGATCTTGCTCTTGATGCCGTCCAGGCCGGCCATCATCATCGCCGAGAAGGCGAGGTACGGGTTGCTCGACGGGTCGGGCACCCGGAACTCGACGCGCTTGGCCTTCGCGTTGCTGCCGGTCACCGGGATGCGGGTGCAGGCGGACCGGTTGCGCTGCGAGTAGACCAGGTTGACCGGGGCCTCGTAGCCGGGCACCAGGCGGCGGTACGAGTTGACCGTCGGGTTGGTGAAGGCCAGCAGCGACGGGGCGTGGTGCAGCAGGCCGCCGATGTACCAGCGGGCCATGTCGGACAGGCCGGCGTAGCCGGTCTCGTCGTAGAACAGGGGCTCACCGTTCAGCCACAGGCTCTGGTGGGTGTGCATGCCCGAGCCGTTGTCGCCGAAGAGCGGCTTCGGCATGAACGTGGCCGTCTTGCCGTTGACCCAGGCCTCGTTCTTGATCAGGTACTTGAAGAGCTGGAGCTGGTCGGCCGACTGGAGCAGGGTGGAGAACTTGTAGTTGATCTCCGACTGGCCGGCGGTGCCGACCTCGTGGTGCGACCGCTCCACGGTGAAGCCGGCGTCGACCAGGCGGCGGACCATGCTGTCGCGCAGGTCGGCGTAGTGGTCGACCGGCGGCACCGGGAAATACCCGCCCTTGTACGGGGTCTTGTACCCGCGGTTGCCGCCCGGCTCCTCGCGGCCCGAGTTCCAGGCGCCCTCGATCGAGTCGATGTAGTAGAACGACTGGTGCGCCGAGGTCTCGTGGCGGATCGAGTCGAAGATGTAGAACTCGGCCTCGGCGCCGAAGTACGCGGTGTCGGCGATGCCGCTCGCGGCGAGGTACGCCTCGGCCTTCTTCGCCACGTTCCGCGGGTCCCGGGAGTACGCCTCGCGGGTGAACGGGTCGTGGACGAAGAAGTTCAGCGCGACGGTCTTCTGCGCGCGGAACGGGTCGACGAAGGCGCTCGCGACGTCCGGGAGCAGGAGCATGTCCGACTCGTGGATCGTCTGGAAGCCACGGATCGACGACCCGTCGAAGGCGAGACCGTCGCTGAAGACGCTGTCGTCGAAGGACTCCACCGGCAGGTTGAAGTGCTGCATCACGCCGGGCAGGTCACAGAAACGTACGTCGACGAACTTCACGTCCTCGTTCTTGAGGTATCGCAGGAGTTCCTCGGGATTGGCGAACACACGTCCTCCTGGCACGTCCACGGGTGGCTGGCTCCTGGCGACGCTATGACCGCGCGGTTGCCCGGCCGTATCTTGAGTGTTTCTGTCGTGTTACGTCGCTCGCGCTGCGTCATCTTCGCCGGTCAGTAGCCATCCGTTGTCCGTTCGGACGATACCCCGCGTGGCCTTGTACCGCAGATTACCGCCTTTGGTCCGATTCGGCGGTCGGTGCCGATCCGACCATCCCGGCGTACCTGACTACCCTTGGCGACTGTGACCACGCCGCAGCAGCCCGCGCCCCCCGCCACCGACCCCGGTTTCGTCCCGCCCACCCTGGGCCGTCGGTTCGGCGCCCTGGTGATCGACTGGGTGCTCTGCCTGCTGGTGTCCTACTTCTTCGCCGACCCGGTCCGCGACGGCTGGGCCCCCGTCGTGGTGCTGATCGTCGAGTACGCCCTCTTCCTCGGTCTGTTCGCCCAGACCCCCGGCATGTACATCACCCGGATCCGCTGCGTGTCCTGGGCCGACGGCGGCCGGATCGGGCTGACCCGCGCGCTGCTGCGCGGCATCCTGCTGGCCCTGGTGGTCCCGGCCCTGATCATGGACGAGCACCGCCGCGGCCTGCACGACCGCCTAACCGGCTCGGCCATCACCCCCGCCCCCCGCCCCTGACCACCCCGCCCCCACCAGGGACACCCCCGTCCCACCTCGCCCTGGGGCCTGACCCCCCCGCCCACGGAAAGAGCGCTATTTCACGGAAAGAGTGGCCTCCCAGCGCCGGGAGGCCACTCTTTCCGTGAAATAGCGCGTCTTGCAGGGCCGGGCGCGGGTGCGCGGCCCTGCGGGGTCGGGGGTTAGCGGCCTCGGGTTTGGCGGAAGGCACCGCGCTGTGGGCGCATGTTCTTCGGGATCGCGCCCTTGGGCATCTGTGGGCGGGCGGTGAGCGCCTTGAGCCGCTTGTCGAGGGCGTTGACGTCCTTGCCGCTGAGGCTGCGCGGCAGCCGCATCAGGGTCATTCGCAGCTTGCGGATCGGCAGTTCACCCTCGGCCTGGCCGATCACGTAGTCGTAGAGCGGGGCGGAGCCGATGACCTTGGTCAGCCGCCGCTTCTCCTGCCCCAGCAGGCCGCGGACCCGCTGCGGGTTCCCCTCGGCCAGCAGGATCACGCCGGGGCGCCCGATCACCAGGTGCACCATGTCCATCTGGGTGGTGGCGCTGACGGCGGGGGTGACCCGCCAGTCGCCCCGCATGTTCTCCATGATCTGCGCCGCCGCGCCGGGTTGCCCCTCGGCGGCGTTCATCATCGCCTTGTTGGATCGCAGGTTGAGCACGATCAGCGCGGCGAGGAGGGCGATCAGGATGCCCAGCGGCAGCCAGAACCAGCCCCAGAGGATCACCGCGACCACGGTCAGCGCGAGCGGGATCAGCACCGCGCCGGCGGTCAGCGGCGCGAACCACCGGTCCTGCTTGGCGGTGAACTGGAACACCATCCCGATCTGCTTCAGCCGCTGGCCGAACGAGACCTTCTCCTGGGGCTTTGCCATGTCGCAGAGTCTAGTGGTCGCCGTACAACGGGGTTGATCCGCGCCCGGTGCTCCGGCCGGTCAGGATCGGCGGGGCAGGACCGGCGCGGCGCGGCCGGTGCCGTGCCGGCCGGTGGACCCGGCTGCCGGGGGGCCGTCGGCCTGCTCGTGGTACTCCTCCTCGACGTTGACCGTCCACACGTCGTGCTCGTCGCCGTCGAGGATGTTCTCCACGGTCAGCATCGCGGTGAGCATCGAGTGGTCCTGGTTGTTGTAGCGGTGCATGCCGTTGCGGCCGACCGGGTGCACGTTCGGCACCGCCTCGGCGAGCCAGGCGCGGACGGTCTCCACGGCCTGCTCGTACCCGGCGTCGTAGAGCGGGTACGCCTTCGGCATCCGGACCACGTACCCGGCGGAGACCGCACCGGCGTCGACCAGCCCGAGCGCCTCCAGTTCGGCGGTGCCCAGGGCGATCAATTCGTCGTCGGCGGCGTCCCACAGGTCGTCGCCGACGTCGACGAAGTACTCCAGCCCCAGGCAGGTGAACCCCTCCCGCACCAGGTACGGCGACCAGGAGCCGAAGTTCTGCACCCGGCCGACCCGTACCCCCGGGGTGTGCACGTAGATCCAGTTGTCCGGGAAGCCGGCGGCGGCCGGCACCACCAGGGCCACGGTGAGGAAGTCGCGGTGCCGCAGGGCGTCGGCGGCGGCCAGCACCTCCGGCGGCGCGGGCGGGTCCACGGCCCGGACCAGCGCGGGCAGCGGCATGCTGCTGATCACGTGGTCGGCGGCGACCCGGCGCGTGCCGCCCGGCCCGGCCACGGTCACCGCGACCGCCCGGCCGTCGGCGCGGTGCACGGTCGCCGCCCGGGCCCTCAGCGTCACCACGCCGCCGGCCTCGGTGACCAGTTCGGCGCAGCGTTCCCACATCATCCCCGGGCCGAGCCTGGGGTACTGGAACTCCTCGATCAGGCTGGTGATGTCGGCCCGGGCCCGGCGGGGCAGCAGCGCGTTGCGCACCGCCCCGGCCAGCGACAGGTTGCGGATCCGCTGGGCCGCCCAGTCGGCCTGCAACTCGGTGGCCGGGATGCCCCAGACCTTCTCCGTGTACGTCTTGAAGAACATCCGGTACAGCCGGGTGCCGAAGCGGGCCGACACCCAGCCCTCGAAGTGGCTCTGGTCCGCAGGCGGTCGCATCCGCGCCCACAGGTACGACCCGACGCAGCGGACCGCCTCGACGATCCCCAGGTTGCCCAGCGCGTTGCCGGCCCGCAGCGGGTAGTCGAACAGTCGGCCCCGGTAGTGGATCCGGCTCATCCGGGGGCGCAGCAGGAAGTCGCCGTCGGGCAGCACCTCGTGCCAGAACGCCTCGACCCGGGCCACCTTGGTGAAGAACCGGTGCCCGCCGATGTCGAACCGCCAGCCGTCCCGCTCGACGGTGCGGCTGATCCCGCCCACCACGTCGTCCGTCTCGAGCACCTCGACGGGGGCGTTCCGCCTCGTCAGTTCGTAGGCGGCGGTCAGGCCGGCGGGACCGGCACCGATGATCACCGTATGTGGCAGGGGCATGACTAAATTCACCATCTTCGACGTCTGACGGCAAGTGCCGCCCCGCAGGATGGGACGTCTGGCCCTCGAACGCGCGGAATCTAGCACGCGTGAGGCCGCCGCACCGGCCCCGAACGGCCGACGGTCAGGAGCCCGGCAGCCAGATCCGGCAGCCGTCGACCGTCACCAGGCGCATCCCGCCGGGTCGGCCGGGCAGCTCCCGGTCCGACCCAGCGCGGCGCGGCTCGTGGCGGTGCCCCGTTCGGAACGGCCATGGTGCCGGGCGGCCGAGGCCCGTCCGACGCGCCGCGGGTCAGGCGCGGACGGCGTCGCGGGCGTCCAGCGCCTGCCGGTAGAGCCGGCCGGCCCGGTACGACGAGCGCACCAGCGGACCGCTCATCACCCCGGCGAAGCCGATCTCCTCGGCCTCCTCGCGCAGCTCCACGAACTCCTCCGGCTTGACCCAGCGGGTCACCGGGTGGTGCCGGGGCGTCGGGCGCAGGTACTGGGTGATGGTGATCAGCTCGCAGCCCGCCTCGTGCAGGTCGCGCAGCGCCTGGGACACCTCGGCCCGCTCCTCGCCCATGCCGAGGATGAGGTTGCTCTTGGTGACCAGGCCGTCGGCGCGGGCCTGCCGGATCACGTCCAGCGAGCGGTCGTACCGGAACGCCGGCCGGATCCGCTTGAAGATCCGGGGCACCGTCTCGACGTTGTGCCCCAGCACCTCCGGGCGCGAGCCGAAGACCTCGGCGAGCTGCTCGGGGACCGCGTTGAAGTCGGGGATCAGCAGCTCCACGCCGCAGCCCGGCTGGAGGGCGTGGATCTGGCGGACCGTCTCGGCGTACAGCCAGGCGCCGCCGTCGGGCAGGTCGTCGCGGGCGACACCCGTGATCGTGGCGTAGCGCAGGCCCATCGACACCACGGACTCGGCCACCCGGCGCGGCTCGTCGGCGTCGAACTCGGCCGGCTTGCCCGTGTCGATCTGGCAGAAGTCGCAGCGCCGGGTGCACTGGTCGCCACCGATGAGGAAGGTGGCCTCCCGGTCCTCCCAGCACTCGTAGATGTTGGGGCAGCCGGCCTCCTGGCAGACGGTGTGCAGCCCTTCGCGCGAGACGAGCCCGCGCAGCTGGGTGTACTCCGGCCCCATCTTGGCCTTGACCTTGATCCACGGCGGCTTGCGTTCGATCGGTGTCTCGGCGTTGCGCGCCTCGATCCGCAGCATGCGCCGCCCCTCGGGGGCGACCGTGGCGGTACGCGCAGCGGGGCTGGTCGTCGGCTGCTCGGTCGGGGGCGTCGTCGGCGCGAAGTGCTCGATCGTCACGAATCGAGCCTACGCCGGACGGTCGCTGTCGATGGACGTGAGGCGACGGCCGTCACCCCCTGATCTCTGTGACGCCGCCCACCGCCACCGCCGAAAATCCCGTTACCCGCCCCCGCGCAGGGTGCTAGCTTGCGGCAAAGCTGTGACGGAGCCGAGTAGCGCGACGCCCCGCCAGTCGAGAGAGCCGCCGAACGCTGCGAGGCGGTCTGGCGTCGGCGCGCGAAGACCCTCCCGAGCTGCGGGAAGAACGGCGTGCGCGGCGGCCCTGCCGGCGCCCGCCCAGTAGAGCCCGCCCGGTTGGCCCCGGTCATCAGGCGACGACGAGGCCCCCGCGCGAGCGGGGGCGAAGGTGTGGTGGCACCGCGAGGACCCGCTCGCCCACACCTCCCGGGGCTGAGGCGACGCTTCGCCGCCCTGCAGCGGCGAAGGCGTTGCGATTGATCGAGGAGCAGCCCACCGTGCAACGCATCCTGTCCACCCAGCTCCCCGCCCACGCCGGCGCGACCGTCCGGGTCGCCGGCTGGGTGCACCGCCGCCGGCTGCTCAAGTCGGTGACGTTCCTGATCGTGCGGGACGCCGCCGGCCTGACCCAGGTCGTGGTCACCGACCCGGCCGTCCGCGCAACCGTCGAGGCGCTCACCGAGGAGACCGTCGTCGAGGTGGTCGGCACGGCCACCGCGAACCCGGCGGCCCCCGCCGGGGTCGAGCTGACCGACCCGACGGTACGACCGCTCGGCCCGCCCGCCGTCCCGCCCCCGTTCGACCTGTACCGGCCGGCGCTGACCGCGAGCCTGCCCACCCAGCTCGACCACGCGCCCGTCGCGCTGCGCCACCCGACCCGCTCGGCGGGGCTGCGGATCTCGGCGGCGGCGGTGGCCGGCTTCCGGGCCGCCCTGGACGCCCGCGACTTCGTGGAGATCCACACCCCGAAGGTGGTCGGCTCGTCGACCGAGTCCGGCGCGAACGTCTTCGCGCTGGACTGGTTCGGCCGGCCCGCGTACCTGGCCCAGTCGCCGCAGTTCTACAAGCAGCTCATGGTGGGCGTCTTCGAGCGGGTGTACGAGGTCGGGCCGGTGTTCCGGGCCGAGCCGCACGACACCGTCCGGCACCTGGCCCAGTACACCTCGCTCGACGCCGAACTGGGCTTCGTGGCCGACCACCGCGACGTCATGGCCGTGCTGCGGGACACCCTCGCCGGGATGCTGGCGACCGTGGCGGACCGGGCCGGCGCCGCCCTGGCCACGCTGGGCGTGACCCCGCCCGAGGTGCCGGCGCGGATCCCGGAGGTGCACTTCACCGAGGCCCTGCGGATCGCCGGCGCCCCGGCCGACGAGCCGGACCTAGCCCCCGCCCACGAGCGGGCGCTGGGGGAGTGGGCCCGCGCCGAGCACTCCTCGGAGTTCGTCTTCGTCACCGGGTACCCGATGGCGAAGCGGCCGTTCTACACCCACCCCGACCCGGCCCGGCCGGCGTACTCCAACGGGTTCGACCTGCTGTTCCGGGGGCTGGAGCTGGTCACCGGCGGGCAGCGCCTGCACGGGTACGACGACTACCTGGCCGCCCTCGCGGCGCGCGGCGAGCCGGTCGGACCGTACGCGGGCTACCTCGACGCGTTCCGGCACGGCATGCCGCCGCACGGCGGTTTCGCGATCGGGCTGGAACGCTTCGTCGCCCGCCTGGTCGGCGCGGCCAACGTCCGCGAGGTCACCGCGTTCCCCCGCGACCTGCACCGGCTCACCCCGTAGCCGATGTGCCCGTCCCGTCGAACCGGTGGGACGGGCACATCCGCTGGTCCCGGCGTTACGGGCGGCCCGATCCTCCCGGTTGGTGCGGGCGGCACATCCGCTGGTCCTGGCGTTACGGGCGTGGTCGGCAACGTCGGCGGCTTCCTCCGCCGGCTGGACAGCCGCCCGGCCCGGCTCGCGCACGTGTGGAGCTGGGAGCCGGCCCGCTACGCCCTCGCGGTGGCGCTCGCCGGTGGCACGGCGACCGCCGTCGGGATCGGTCACCCGTACTGGGCCATGGTGGCGGCGGTCGCCCCGCTCAGCGCCCGGGGCCGGGGCGCCCAGCTGGTGCGGGCCGGGCACCGGGTCCTCGGCACCCTGCTCGGCCTGCTGACCAGCGTGGCACTGCTCGCGCCGAAGCTTCCGGCGGTCGCCACCGTGCTGGTGGTGGCGGTGCTCCAGATCGTCACGGAGCTGCTGGTCGGGCGCAACTACGGTCTGGCCCTGTTGTTCGTCACGCCGATGGCGCTGCTGATAGGCCAGCTCGCGGCGGCCCGCCCGGTCTCGTCGCTGCTGTTCGACCGGGGGGTCGAGACGGTGATCGGCGCCGGCATCGGTGTCGCGATCATCCTGTGCGGGCCGTGGCTGCGGCCCGGCATCCGGAGCACGTCGTAGCGCCCGCCGGACGGGACAGCCCCGGCCAAACCGGCCCGGCCCCGGCCCGGCAGCCAGAACAGCGGGGTCGGGCCGAGCCGACTCGGCCCGACTCGGCCCGGCCCGGCTGGGAGCCGAAACTCCGGGACCCGGACCGGGACCGACTCGGCCCGGCCCGGGAGCCGGGGCCCGGGGTCAGGCTGGGCCGAGGAGGTCCCACGGGTTTCCGGTGATGTCGCGGAAGACGGCGACCCGGCCGTACGGCTCGGTGCGCGGCGGTCGGAGGAACTCGACGCCCGCGTCGAGGAGGCGGCGGTAGGTGGACTCGAAGTCGTCGACCCGGAGAAAGAAGCCGACCCGGCCGGCCGTCTGGTCGCCGACCGCCGCCTCCTGCCGTTCCCCGTCGGCGCGGGCCAGCAGCAGGCCGGTCTGCGCGCCCGGCGGGCGGACCACCACCCAGCGCTTCTGGCGGCCGTCGGTGGTCAGCGCGGGGGAGTCCTCGACCAGGTCGAAGCCGAGCAGCTCGGTGAAGAAGGCGATGGCCGGGTCGTACTCGGCGACGACGAGGGTGACGAGATCGATCTGCATCCGCCGAGGGTAGGTGCCTCAGGCGGTCAGGGTGGGCAGGTGCCGCTCGACGACCGGCAGCACGTCGGCGACGGTGACCGGGCGGCCCAGCTCCGCGGTGAGCGAGGTGACCCCGGCGTCGCGGATGCCGCACGGCACGATCCGGTCGAAGTACGCCAGGTCGCAGTCGCAGTTGATCGAGAAGCCGTGCAGGGTGACTCCCCGGGCGACCCGGATGCCGATGGCGGCCACCTTGCGGGCCGGGCCCTTCGCGTCCTCGGGCACCCAGACGCCGCTGCGTCCCTCGACCTGGCCGGCGGCCAGCCCGAACTCGGCGCAGACGTCGATCAGCAACTGCTCGGTGCGGCGCACGTACGCGACCACGTCCACCGGGTCGGGCAGCCGCACGATCGGGTACCCGACGAGCTGCCCCGGGCCGTGCCAGGTGATCTTGCCGCCCCGGTCCACGTCGACGACGGGGGTGCCGTCCATCGGCCGGTCCCACGGCTCGGTGCGCTTGCCCGCGGTGTAGACGCTCGGGTGCTCCAGTAGCAGCACCGTGTCGCCGCGCTCGCCGGCCACCACCGACTCGTGCAGCCGCCGCTGCTCGTCCCATGCGGCCTGGTAGTCGAGCACCCCTGCACGTACGGCGGTCAGCCCCGGAATCGTCGCGGTCACGCCACCACCCTAGACCCGTACCCGCCGGTCACCTGCGGTGAGCCGGCTCACCACCCGCCCACCCCGCCCCGCCCACCCCACCCACCCCGCCGCGCCCACCCCGCCCCCGCCCGCCCCGCGCGATCTTGCAGTTACGGCCCCCGGGGTGCCCTTTTCACGCCTTTCGCCCGGGCCCGAAGTGCAAGATCGCGGGAGGAAGGGGACGGGGGTCAGGGTGGGGGGATCTTCCAGAGCCAGACGTCGTCCACGCGTTGCGGGGGGCCGAGCAGGGCGGTGGCGGTGCGGCGCAGGGCCTCCTCGTCGAGGTCGTACTTGGCGCCGTGCACCCGGTCGGCGAGGATGACCACCTCGACGCCCCAGTACCGCAGGTCGGCCAGGGACTCCTCGATGCTGCCCTCGGTGATGATCGGCACCAGCCCGGTGCTGCCGGCCTGGTCCATCAGGGTGTCGAAGGTGCGCGGCGGCGGGCCGATCCGGCCCCGGCCGTCGGGGCCGCCCGGGCCGAGGAAGAACCCGGCCGGGATGCGGAACTCGCCCTGCCGGTGGGCCAGCGCGTACGCCTGCCAGCGCTGCCCGTCCGGGGTCACGTCGAGGGTCAGCGGCAGCGGGGTGAGCACCCCGCCCGGGGAGACGTACTGTCGCCAGGTGCCCGCCGTGATGAACGCCGGCACCGGCTCGCGGACGCTGGTCAGCAGCGGGGTGGGCAGCAGCGGCAGCAGCGCCGCCGCGAAGCCGAGGCCCCAGGCGGCGGACGCGGCGCGGTGCCGGGGCGGGTCTGCCCGCAGCCGGTCGACGGTGTACGCCAGCAGCAGCCCGATCACCGGGGCCACCACCAGGGCCAGCCGGGACGGCAGGGCGGCGTTGACCACCGGCAGGTTGTCCAGCAGCAGGAACGGCAGTGGCCGGTCGGTGCGCTCCCCGTGCCACGTGGCACGGGGGCCCCAGGACAGCACCGCGAAGACCACGCCGGTGACGCCCAGCGCCCACACGGTGGCCCGACGGGCCCGGTCCCGCCGCCACAGGTAGCCGAGGCAGACGGCGGCGAGCAGCAGCAGCGGCACCCCGAAGAACGAGTTCTCCTCGGTCGGGTTGGGCGCGAGCGAGGTGCCCCACCCGGCCTCGCCGGCCAGCGACCGGCGCGGGTACGCACCGAACGCGGCGATGTCCTCGGAGTGGATGATCGGGTCGAAGCCGGTGCCGTGGAACCGCTGTGGCCCGGCGAAGTGCAGCCACAGCGGGTACGCCAGCAGCACCCCGGCGGTCAGCGCGGTGACGCCCAGCCCGCGCAGGAAGCTGGGCAGCGCGGCCCGGGCGGCGGCCCGCCGGCTCGGGTGCAGCGCCCAGACGGGCAGGAAGACGCCGAGCGCCAGGGCGGTGAAGAACAGCCCCTCGGCGGCGATGGAGAAGGCCACCGCGACGGCGACGCCGAGCATGATCCCGTCGCGCAGCCAGTGCGCGGTGCGGCGCAGCGCGAACAGCCGCCAGACCAGCAGCGGCACCAGCCAGCCGGCCGTCCAGTTCAGGTGGGCGTTGGCGTGCGACACCATGCCGGGGGAGTACGCGACGAACAGCGCGCCGATCGCCGCCGCGAGCCGGCTGTGGACGAACTGCCGGGACAGCAGCAGGTACCAGGCCACCGCCGTGGCGGCCAGGTTGAGGGTGAGGATCACCAGGAACGTCGCCGGCGGCCCGACCAGGTACGTCAGCGGGGCGAACACCGCGGCGTACACGGTGATCGAGGTGTTGACCGCGAGGTTCACCCCGTCGGGGACGTTGATCAGGTACGTGAACAGCGGGTTCTCGCCGTGGGTGAGCGCGTGCCCGCCGAAGGCGAGCAGCCACTCGAACAGCGCCTGGTCGCTGGAGTTCACGGTGATCGCCCGCTGGTCCGGGTCCCGCCACAGCCCGCTGGTCACCCAGACCGCGAGCGCCAGCGCCACGAGGACGACGACCAGGTCGGCCCGCCGGTCGCGGCTGCGAACAGGGGCGGCGGCGGGGGCGGGCGTCGGTCCGGTGGCCGGGGACGGGGAGGACGGCACACAGCGGACGTTACCAACCGGACCTGGGCACGCCGGTCAGACACGGTCCCTTGGTCGCGGCCCTTCCGCCCGCGCTGGTGTCCCTCGACGCCCGCTGCGCCGGGGCCGGGCGGCGGCGGGCGGCTGCTCAGTCGCGCAGGGCGGCATGCAGGGCACCCGGCAGGTCGGGGTGGTGGTAGACGAAGCCCGCCCGGGTCAACACCCCCGGGAGGACCCGGGCGCTGGTCAGCGCCTCCTGGGCGAAACCGCCGAGGGCCGCCTTGAGGGCCAGCGCCGGGATCGGCACGATCGCGGGGCGGTGCAACTGGCGGGCCAGCTCCCTGGTGAACTCGGCGTTGGTGACCGGGGCCGGGCCGACCCCGTTGACCGGGCCGGCCACGTCGTCGCGGTCCAGCAGGAACTGCGCCACGCCCAGCCAGTCGGCCATCGAGATCCATGGCAGCCACTGCCGGCCGCTGCCGAGTCGCCCCGCGACGCCCAGCTTGAACGGCAGCAGCTGCGGCTTGAGCAGCCCGCCGTCGCGGTGCAGCGGCAGGCCGGTGCGCAGCCGGACCACCCGTACCTCGGCGTCCTCGGCCGGACGGGTGGCCGCCTCCCAGACCCGGCAGACGTCGGCGAGGAAGCCCTCGCCCGCCGGGGCGTCCTCCTCGACCACCCGGTCGCCCGTGTTGCCGTACCAGCCGACGGCCGAGGCGTTCAGCAGCACCGCCGGGCGGTCGGCGGCCGGCATGCCGGCGATCGTGATGGCCAGCGTGGTGGTGGTGTCGACCCGGCTGGACCGGATCAGCCGTTTGTACGCGTCGTTCCACCGCTTGTCGCCGACGCCCGCGCCGGCCAGGTTGACCACGGCGTCGGCGTCGGCGACCACCGCCGGGTCGAGCTGCGCGGCGGACGGATCCCACCGTCGCTCGTCGGGGGTACGCGCCGCCCGCCGGACCAGGCGGGTGACCTGGTGCCCGTCGGCTTTCAGGCGGTCGACCAACCGGGTGCCCAGGAAGCCGGACGCGCCGGCCATGAGGATGCGCATACCCCCATCTTCGGGCACGCGACCCCGATCGGACGCGGTGAGCGGGATGAAGGAGCTTGGCTCACGACGCCCATAGTGTTGTTTCGTTGCCTGGACGACACCGGTACGCCGAGCGGGTCGAGGAGCAACTACGACTGCTCCAGGGCCAGTACGACCACCTACGCGAGGAGATCCGCTTATACGACACGCCTCGCGGACAGGCCTCAGCCGGCGTCGACTGAGTCCCATCGCTTGGCTGTCTCGTCCACGTCGGCGACCAGGCGGCCCCAGCTCGCGAGCCCGACGACGCCACCGGTCGGGTCCAGGCGTTCCAGCAGTTGACGGCGGTGTTGGTTGAACCGTTTTACCATCGCCTCTCGGCGGCGGCCGGTCTCGTCTGCGGCCTTCACCAAGCAAGTGCGGAGAACGTCCTTGGGGTTGGCGATCGACTCGATCTCGTGGGCCTTCGGTAGGCCCAAACTCATTCGCCCTCGGGGATTCCCGGCGACCTGACGGATCGCGACTTCGTCGAGCAGAAGCCATGCTTCGGTCATCCGAACCGGAATGACGGGTACGAGCTGTGCGGCCCCACCGACGGGCTGCACCGCCGCCCTGATCTCCTGCTGCCGAGCATGGTGTCCGGCGTTGTCTGCGTCACGGTGGACGACGATCAGGTCGACCGGGCCGCCGACGAGCTTCAGCCCAGCGTCAACTCGCGAGCGCACGTCCTTCGACACCTTGTTGAACAGGGAGAAGTCCGGCTTGCTGAGGCGGACCGTGACGCCACGGTTGAAAAATAGTGCCTCGATGATGTCCGCTAAGGGGAGATCTGAGCTGCCCTCCGAGACGAAGAGCCCGGAGTAGGACCGCATGCTCATGCGATCAGATCCAAGGGAAGCCGCAGTTGAGCGCCGGCCGGTGCCGCAAGGTAGGCGACCACATCCGCCTTCGAGAACGTGGGGCCGCCAGTCGATGCTCGCCAGGTCTCGGCGTACGGAAGTAGCGACAGCGATCGGGTGATCGTGCCGCTCGGCCCCGAACGAGGGCGGACATCTGCCAGCAGTAGATCTGCGGGATCACAGAGCTGGACTACCCAGGGGGAGTGTGTGTTGACGATGACCTGTCGGAACGGGTTGGCTTCGGCGGGAGCATTCCTCGCGTCCACGGCGAGGTCACGGACCAGCTCCAGCATCGCGGGGAGGTTGGCGGGATGAATCCCGTTCTCAGGTTCCTCCATGCAGATCAGCCCGGTGAAGGTAGGGTCCTCAAGTAGCACACAGAGGGCAAGGAATCTCAGCGTTCCTTCAGACAGTGCCCGGGCTGGTAAACGCAGATCGCCTCGCTCCTCAAGGAAGAGCGTGAACACCTCGCGTACCTGATCCAGTTCGACCGAGACGCCCTCGACTCCGACACCGACGAGGTCGGAGAGCCGGCCAGCCACCCGTGCATAGACGGCCTCTGGGTTGCCTTTCTGGTCTTCCCCTCCGGATTCGTTGGCGATGCGGTAAAGCGTCGCGGCCAGGTGTCGGCCGTCGGGGCCTAGTGATCGCGAAGCGGAGAAGCCGTCGGGGGTGCGCAGGGCCGACGGTTCCAGAGCCAGGCGTCGCCAGCTCTGCATCTCGCGACGTGCTGCCAGAATCGTCGGATAATCGTTGGTGGCAACAGTGCTGAGGACGGTGCGGCCAGCTCGAGCTGCCGCTCTCGGCTGCGGTTTACCACGGCTCCCGCCGTCACCATGCACGTTGATGACGGTCCCGGTCTCACGCTGCTCGGTCGACAGGAAGGGGCCTCCCCGCCGCTCGCCGCGCAAGACGGCGCTGCGGAACTTGCCTGCGTTGTGCGGGAAGCGGAGATGTTTGGGCGCCTCGCCGCGGGTGATGTGTCGCAATTCCTCGCCCAGCAGCCTCAACCGGCCGATGCTGCCCTCTTTGACCGGGGGATCGAAGCCGAGGACTACCTCGTACCGCAAGAACGTGGTACTTGCTTCCGCTGGGGTGCCCAGGTCATCCTCAACCTCAGCGGGAACGATCATCTCTGCGGCAAGCTTGATCTGGTGCTGATGATCCCGGTAGCCGTCCCAGAAGAGATCGCGAGGGTCTCCACCTCGTACCCCGGAGGACCCGCGTACCCGCTGAGAGGCCTCGACGAGGGTATCGCTGGCCAGGTAGGAAAGGAACTCGATCGCATCGAATATGTTCGACTTGCCCATGCCGTTCGCTCCGGCAATGCAGGTGAACGGGCCGAAATCGATACCTACGTCGAGCAGGTTCTTGAAACCCTGCACCTCCAGCCGCGTGAGCATGGTCAGAGCTTAGTCACGGGGGCTGTTACCACCTAAGCCGCCTCGGCGCGGCGTTCGTCTTGCCGCATCTTGGGATCTCGGTCATACCGTCCGAGGGGGATCCTGAGTGCTGTCTTGCAGGCGCGCGCCGCCTCATGCCCTGGTTCGCTGGCGGTCGGGCGGTCGGGCGGCCGAGATCCTCAGGCTGTCGGCCGGTTTGATCGACTGTTATCGGTTGCTTCAGGTTCGGCGCTGGCTGCCCTGCGTGTCGTGCCGTCTGACCGGCGGACGCGGGCCCACGCCAGGAACCGGTCGAAGAGTTGCCCCGGCTCCGGGGCGTCGTGCGGGTTGAGGGTGTACAGGTGGCCGGTGGCCTCGTGCAGCAGCCCGGCGAGGTGGATCAGTAGCGCGGTCCGGTCGTCGGCGTACTCCCGGAGCAGGGTGAGCCGGGCCGTGGCGCACGGCCAGGGGGCGGCGCAGGCCCGGCAGAGCCAGAGCGGGCGTAGCGGCAGGTGCCGGCCGGTCCCCGTCACCACCGACCGCCATCGTTGCGCCGGTTCCGCGCGCCCGGCCCGGCGAACCCGTCCCGCCAGCGGGCGTTGCGCGGCGGTGGGGCCGGCGGCTCGGTGGGCGGGGTCGCGTGCCGGTCCGGGCACGCCGTCCAGCGCAGGCCGCACGAGCACCAGCGCCGCCATCCGCGCCAGGTCCGCCGGTGGCGCGGGCCGAGGGGGATCGGCGCCGCGCCGCGCTGCCGGCCCGGCCACCTCACCGCCACCCCTGGGGTACGCGGAACCGCTCCCTGTCGATCGTTGAGTACACGCCTTCCCGCCCTTCCTCGCCGGATCGGTGGGGTGGCACCCGGCCGACCGGGGGATGGTCGACCGGGTGCGTCCTGGCCAGGACAACCGGCTCCGGGTTGCAGACCTGGGAGCCAGCCGCCGCCAGCTTTACACAACAGGATGTGTAAAGCAAGGAAGAGCTGGTCCTTACTTGTTGTGGGTAGTAGTTCGTGGTCGAATGGCGGTGCAGACCTGGGAGTGTGGATGCCCGCTAAGGCAAAGTGGGCGCAGCTTGCCGACAACATCCGTGAGCGGATCGAGTCCGGCGAGCTTGCGCCAGGAGACAAGCTGCCGTCGACCGCGCAGCTCAAACTGGAGCACGGCGTGTCGGCGACGGTCGTGCGGCAAGCGATCCTGGTCCTTCAGATGCAGGGCTGGGTCGAGGGTGTCCACGGTGTCGGGGTGTTCGTCGCCGAGCGGCCGGCGGGCTGACCGATGCGTCCGTGACCGGCGCGTCGTGTCCGAGTGGACCGACGCCGTCACCTCGTTACGCTGGCCGCGATGAGGAGGCGGCATGCTGCTGAGCTTTCGGGTCGCCAACGTGCGGTCCTTCCGCGACGAGCAGGAGGTGCTGCTCGTCGCCCAGGCGGCGGACGACACCCGATGGGTACGTGACGTCCAGCTTGAGGCAGGACAGGGCTTGGCGGTCTACCCGCTCATCGGCGTCTTCGGAGCCAACGCCTCCGGCAAGTCGAACCTGTTGATCGCCCTCTACGAGATGCGTCAGGCGGTCCTCCGCTCCTACGCCGACTGGGCGTCCAGGCCCGGAGTACCGCGAGAGGTCTTCAACCTCGACCCGGAGGCGGCCTCGCGGGTGTCGTTCTTCGAGATCGACTTCATCGAGTCGGGTGTCCGGTACACGTACGGCTTCGAGTTGAGCGCCGAGCGGGTGGAGGGGGAGTGGCTGCATGCCTATCCCCGTGGCCACCGGCAGGTCTGGTTAGACCGGGACGCCAGCCGCGCGAGACAGTTCGAGTTCCCCAGCGAGCGGCTGAGGGACCGGGCGCAACTCGTCCGGTTGACCCGCCCCGACGCCTTGTTCCTCTCGGTCGCGGGTGCGAGCAACCATCCGCAGCTCGGCCCGTTGTTCGCCTGGTTCAGGCGCAACCTGCTCTGGGCCAGCCCCGACAAGAACCTGCGGATCCGGGAGGACTTCACCCGCCAGGAGCTGCGCGGCGTGAAGCGTGACCGGATCGAGGCCCTGCTCCGCGTCGCCGACCTCGGCATCCAACGCATCGAACTCGTCGACCCGCACGACACCTCGACGGAACAGGAGGTCCGGCTCTGGCATGCCGGTTCCCACGGCGACAGCTACCCGGTGGCCTGGGAGGACGAGTCGTTCGGCACCCGTTCGTGGTTCGCCCTCCTGGGGCCGGCGCTGATCGCCCTCGACGAGGGAAGGGTGCTCCTCATCGACGAACTGGACGCCAGCCTCCACCCACGGTTCGCAGCCGAGGTGATCCGGCTCTTCCAGGACCCGGAGGTGAACACCCGGGGCGGCCAACTGATCTTCACATCGCACGACGTGACCGTCCTCGGCGCCCAGCCCGGCGACCGCCTGCTCGACCCGGGCCAGGTGTGGCTGGTGGAGAAGGACAAGAGCGGGGCGAGCTCGCTGTTCCCGCTCACCGATGCGCAGCCGCGCCCCGGCGAGGACCTGCTCGTCTCATACCTGGCCGGCCGTTTCGGCGGGGTCCCTGCCCTCAGTGAGGGGCAGATCGGCCGGCGGCTGCGTGCGCTGCGTGGCGCGGAGGGGGCCGCGTGACCGTGCGCAGGCGTGGCCGCGAATCGTACGAGAGGCCGCCCCGAGGGACCGCGCGCCGGCGGGACGTGTGGGTCTTCACCGAGGGGGAGTTGACGGAGCCCCAGTACGTCGACCTGGTGAAGGACCTCCAACCCGTCCGGCGCAACGAGGTCCACATCGCCAACGACACACGCCGTTCACGGGGCCAGCGGGGACGCGGCACGGGTGGTTCGGGCCGTAAGCCCAAGGATCTGGTCGAGGACGCGATCGACCTGCTCGACAGGCTGCGGGAGCAGGTGCGTGGGCTGCCGGAAGAACTCATGCCGGTCGTCTGGTGCATCTTCGACCGGGACCAGCACGAGGACGTCGACCAGGCAATTGCCCGCGCCGCCCGGGCCGGCGTGCGGGTGGCGTTCTCCCACCCCTGCTTCGAGTTGTGGCGGCTGCTGCACCATCAGCCGTACACCGCCCGGGCCAGCGGGAACTGCGAAGAGGTCGCCCGCCGGCTACCGGACGTTGCTTCGTTGACGGCGCAGGAGCGTAAGGCCGTCACCCTCAGCCAGATCCAGGGCGGTTTCGCCGACGCGAGGAAGCGTGCCGTGCAGCTCGAACGGCAGTATGCCAGTCACGTGCCGTTCAGCCGACGTGACCCGTACACGGACGTCTGGAAGTTCGTCGAGGACCTCGGAGTGACCGAGTACTAGCTTCGACCCCATCGAATGGGAGGCTGGGAAGCCCCAGTCAGAGGCCGAGCAGGATGGCTGCCGAGTTGATCGCGCCGTGCACCACGAGCAGCGGCCACATCCGCCGGTACCGGGACCACAGGTAGCCGAGGAAGAGCCCGGTCACGCCATGGTTGACCGCCAGGACCGCCAGGTCGGTCCCGAGCCGGCCGGTGCCCTGGATGCCGACGTGCCAGGCCGCCCAGACCAGCGACGCCAGCACGATGGCCGGCCAGCGGCCCAGGATCGACTCCCACCGGGTCTGCAACCAGCGCCGGTAGAAGAGCTCCTCCAGCAGTGCGTTGAGTGCGAAGCCCACGATGAGCGTGCCGACCAGCACGGCCGCGTCGACGCTCCGGCCGTAGTCGCTGGGCGGCAGGGCCAGCGGGCCGGCGTAGCTGAGCACGAGCCAGGCCGCCACCGGCAGCGCCGGCCCCCAGCGGTGCACGGCGTCGGCCGGCGCCGGCTCGGGACGCCACCTCGGCGTCCGCCGCCGCGCGAGCCAGAACACCCCCGCCGGTACGCCGAGCAGCAGCGCCAGCTTCAGCAGCGTGTACGCCGGCTCGCCGCCGAGCAGCGGCAGCGTGACCGCGAAGGCGACGGCGGCGAGCAGCAGCGGCACCGCCTCGCGGTACGGCGCGACCGGCCCGGCCCACGGGGCGGGGCGAGCCGGCGGCACCAGCCGAATGAGCGCGATGCCGGCCAGCGCGGGGATCCAGCGGTGCCACATCGGGACGGTGCCGTCGTGGTCGGCGGTGTACCGGATGCCGGTGTCACCGCTGGCGATCAGCCAGAGCGCCGAGCCTACGATCAGGGCCGCGCCGGTTACGAGGACGACCGTGCCCACCCCGGGTCTCGGCACCGACCCGCGATCGTTGATCATCACCGCTCGCACGATACCAATGGCCATCCATCACCTAGCGTGGATCGGGACGCTGCACCGCCTCGATCGTCACCGGTTCCGCCAGGCCCGAGAAACCGGTCGGGTTGGTCGTGTAGAGCGGCAGCCCGTGAACGTGGGCGACTGAAGCAATCATGAGATCCGCGATGCGGCGGCGGGTGCCGCGACCGGAGGCGAAGGTGCGGCGGCGGATCGGGATGAGCCTGCCGATCGGGGTGCCGTTACGGGTGATCGTGAAGGAGTCTCCGCGCTCCACCCCGCGCATGATCGCGCCGGAGTCGTTCCGTAGCTCGCGTTGCGTGAGCTGGCAAGAAGCGTGTTCAGCCACGGGAGCAATCTGTCGAAATGGTGCTACGAGGTGCTACGCAGATCGCCCTGCGGTGTGGCCTCGACCGGTGGGGCGAGGCGGCGCAGCACCGGAGTGAGCGGGTCGAGGGCGTTGGCGCGTACCACGAAGCGGGTGACGCCCCAGCGGCGCTCGTGCTCCGCGACCGCCGCGACGATCTCGTCCTCGGTGCCGATCAGCACGAACGGGGTGGCCAGCAGCTCGGCGACGGTGAGGCCGGTCCGGGTGGCCTGCTCGGCGGCGGCGGCCTCCGCGTCGTCGGTCACCAGTACGGTCTGCACCAGCGCCTCCAGGGCCGGCGGCACGTCCCGGCCTGCCGCACCCTCGGCGACGCGGGCGAGCTGCGCCTGGATCTGGTCGGCCCGCCACCGGGCCTCGTGCTGGTGGCCGTCTTCGAGGGTACGGCCGAAGCCGGCCAGCCCGACCACGTCGGCGTGCGCCCCCGCCCAGCGCAACAACGTCGAGTTGGACGTACCGACGGTCAGCGGGACGCGTCGCTGCACCGGCCGGGGTGAGGTCAGCCGGGCGGCGCGCACGGTCAGCTCGGGGGAGTCCACGGTGACCTCCTCCCCGTCGAGCAGGGCTCGGACCGCCTCGGTGACCGCGACGCAGCGGCGCACCCGGCCGGCCACGTCGGGGCGTTCCCGGCCGACGGCCCGCCACTCGGCCGGGGTGTGGCCGGCACCGACGCCGAGCCGGGCCCGCCCGCCGGAGACCACGTCGAGGGTGGCCACGTCGGCGGCGAGCAGCATCGGCTCGCGGACGCCGAGATTCGACACGTACGAGCCGAGCCCGATCGTCGAGGTCACCGACGCGGCGGCGGCCAGCGCCACGAACGGGTCGCCGCCGGAGCCGGGATGGTCGCCGGCCAGCAGCGCGTCGAAGCCGGCCGCCTCGGCCCGGCGGGCCAGGTCGAGCCAGCTCACGGCGTCGGTGGGGGTGGACTGGACGGAGAAGATCGCCATCGCCCCAGGATGCGTCGTCGCGGCCCCACGGACCGGCTCCGCGACGCGGATTCTGCTGACCGGCGAATCGCCGACGGCGGCCGGGCCGTCCAGCCGGGACCGGGCGGGACCGCCACGGAGCCGTCGTCGTGTCGGGGGTGGCCCCAGCCGCCTGTCCAGCGTCAACGTGTCGGGGGTGGCCCCAGCCGCCTGTCCAGCGCGGCCACCAGGGCGTCGGTGGGCGTGACACCGCTGCTCTTTCCCTGGACGAGAGCCTGGCACGGGGCCCGGCGCAGCCAGAACTCGGCGGTGGCGCCGGTCGCGTCCGCCACGATGAGCGAGTCGAGGACGGCCGGCGGCGGATACCCGGGATAGCTGCCGCAGCTGGTGACTTCTCCCTTGTCGAAGGCGGAGTTGAGGATCGGGCGGAGGGCGTCGGCGTCGTCCCGGTCGCCGTCCTGCCCGACCAGCCGGGCGCTCGCGTCCCCCACCTCGTACCGGCACGCCGCCACCGCCACCAGCCTGCTCGGCAGTTGCGGGTCCTGGCTGGGATTGTCGACCGAGATCTGGTCGTCCAGGCCGCTCCGCCCCGAGGTCAGGCGAAGCCGGCCGGTCGGGATGCTCGGCGCGCAGGCCGGGGTGGGGATGCTGGCGGGCGGCGTTCTGGCGACGGTCTGCGCCCGGTACCGGTCGAGGAAGGTGGCGAACAGGGCGGGGTCCAGTCCACGGCCCTGCGCGCCGTTGACCGCCACCCGGCAGTTGGCGCTGGTGTAGACGGTGACCGGCTGCCGATCGAGGTAGCGCAGGACGTAGGCGAGTTCGTGGTCGTAGAACACCGCGGTGCACCGCAGGTCGCGCTCACCGGCGGCGGGCGACCGGGTGCCTGAACTGGGCTGCTCCGGCGGCAGGGAGTTCAGGGCCCGGACGATGTCGGCGACGCCGGTGCTGAGCACCCGGGGAGCGGTGCCCCCGTGATCCTGCCGACCGGCGGAGTAGGGCACCTCGCAGGCGGTGATCTCCAGGGCCCCCTCGGGCACCAGCGGTTCGCTGTCGCCGTACCGTGCCGATCCGACGTCCGGGAACTCCCGCAGATCAACCGGACAGCGGGCCTCGCGGATGGTCGCCTGGGTCGCCGCCGGTCCCGCCGGGGATTGGTCGCCGCGGAACGTAGCAGCGCAGCGGAGCGCGCCGTGACGAACTCGGCGAAGCTCTCCGGCGGCGTCAGCTCCCGGGGTCGTTGCATGTGAATGTGTACCTCCCGCCCGGTAAACGCGCTGGGCGGGCGGCGAGGTTAACGCGGGGGCCGATTCGGTGCCCCGCGCACCGTCCTCGACGCGGTGTCCGGCACCGCCGCCCGCCCCCGACCAGCCCGGACAGCGCTCATTGCGGGCCACCCACCGCGGGCGCGACCGGGCCGGGCGATGTCACAAGGCCGGCGGGCCGAGGCCGAACAGCTCCTCGGCGGTGCCGGCGTCGGCGCGCAGCGCGTCCAGGGCGGCGATGATCGTCCGCTCCTCGAAGCCGAAGTGCGACTCGACGATGGCGGTGAGGCCGTCCAGCTCGGCGAGCACCCGGGCGGCGGTGGCCGGGTCGGCACCAGGCGGGCCGGCGGCCAGTTCCTCGATCCGGCGCACGATGCCGTCGATCATCCGGTGGTCCTGGGCGAGCTTCTCCAGGACCGGGCGCAGCTGCGGCTCCTCCTCGGCGAGCACCCGGAACGCGCCGGCGTCCTCGCCGGTGTGGTGCGCCGTGAGGGCGGAACAGAAGCTGAGGCAGTGGGCCCGCAGGCTGCGCAGCCGGTCGTCGCCGATCGGCGACGCCGCGCCGGGTTCGAGGCTGGCCCGCAGCCGGGCCAGCTCCTCGCGGAGCCAGTGGTGGATCTCGATCAACTGGGTGCCGAGCGCCATGAGGCGGTCGCCCGGCCGGGGGGAAGGGTGCACGTCAGTCCCGTACGTCCCGCGCCTCCATGCCCTCGGCGGCCTCCTTGCCGGGTGCACCGCGACGCTGACGATGATCCTACCCACTGTGGGTGCCGGCCCTGTGGGCCCGCACCCACAGTGACCGCCGGGTGTCGGCCCCTGCCAACCCGCGCCCGGCGCGGTCGGCCGCGGCCCGATCACCGCTGGCCGGGCGGCTGCTCCCCGGAGGCGTTCTCGCGCCACCGGGCCCGCCAGGCGGCCTCGCTCGCCTCGTGGCTGTCGCGCTCGCGGATGACCTCCTCGTGGAGGGCGAGCCGGCCCTCCGCCATGATGATCACCTCGGCCGCGACCAGGCCCACGCAGATCGCGGTCAACAGCGCCATGGCGGCCAGCCCGGGCAGGCGCACGCCGACCGGAACGCAGGCGACGAGCAGCACGACGGCGGCGACCCGGGTCCAGGACAGCGTGCGCAGCGTGCGGAACTGGAACAGCATGTTCCCGCACAGGTAGCAGGCCACCCCGCCGAAGAGCAGGGGCACGGCCGGGCCGTGGGCCGCCTCGCCGACGGGCACGTCGGGGCTGGTGATCCCGCGCACGATCTCCTCGGCGCCCAGGGCGAACAGGATGATCCCGGCGATCATCGGTAGGTAGAGGTAGGCGAAGGCGTCGCGGGCCATCGTCGCCCGGGGGTGCCCCTTCGCGGCGTGCAGCGCGATCCGGGCGGCCGGCCCGATGACGTCGTAGTGGGCCCACCACAGCGCCGCGGTGAAGAAGATGCCGAGGACGGCCGCGGCGATCGCCGGCCAGGTGGGCGGCTGGCCGAGCAGGTTGCTGCCGACGCCGACCGAGATGACCGACTCGCCCAGCGCGATGATCAGGATGAGGTCGTAGCGTTCCGTCCAGTGCTCCGCGGACGGCACCGCCCACCCCTCGGTGCCGAAGAGCCCCGTGCCGTACTGGAGCAGCACCACGCCCACCCAGAGCCCGTTGCGGGTCAGGGTCGCCCAGCCCAGATCGTTGATCAGGGAGGGGACCAGCGCTGCCGCGAGCAGCAGGAGCGTGCTGAGCACGACCTCCGGGGCGAACCGGAGAAGCTGCCGGCGCTCCTCCGGGCTTTCCCGCGCGGCGTACAGGTAGAGGAGGAGCATATGCACGCCGCGGATGACCACGTAGCTGACCGCGACGACCACCGGCCCTGCTGAGCCCTCGCGCGGATCGTCGAAGGCCTGGGGCAGCGCCAGCGCGAAGCAGAAGAGCGCGGCCATCCCGACGACCATCAGCACCGGGACGAAGCCCTGGCCGAGCCGGATCCGGGTGGCCACCACGCTGTGCACCACCCAGGCCCACCAGAGCACGGCGAGCACCAGCATGGCGTGCAGCAGGGACGAGCCGGTGATCTCGGCGGCGGTCGCCCGGGTGATGATGAAGAACGAGAAGACGAAGACCAGGTCGAAGAAGACCTCGAACCTGTCGACCCGGGCGCCCGGGGCGATCGCCACGGCCGGGCCGAGCCTCCGCCGCCGGTTGCCGCCCACCCGTCCACTCTCGCAGCGCGCGATGGGCCCGGGGCCGATTCGGCTCAGGGCACGTCGAGGAGTACCGGCGACGGGCGCCCCGGTCGGTGTGACCGGGGCGCCCGTCGCGTGGGACAGCGGAAGTTACAGGCCGAGTTCGGCCTCGAAGTTACCGGCCTCCAGCCGCGCCTTGACCGCGACCAGGAAGCGGGCCGCGTCCGCGCCGTCGATCAGCCGGTGGTCGTACGACAGGGCCAGGTACACCATCGAGCGGACCGCGACGACCTCGCCCAGTTCCGGGTCGCTCACCACGACCGGGCGCTTCACCACGGCGCCCGTGCCGAGCATCGCCGACTGCGGCGACGGCACGATCGGGGTGTCGAACAGCGCGCCCCGGCTGCCGGTGTTGGTCAGCGTGAACGTCGCCCCGGCGATCTCGTCCGGGCTGATCTTGTTGGTCCGGGTGCGCTCCGCCAGGTCGGCGATCCGCTTGGCGATCCCGCCCAGGTTCAGGTCACCGACGCCGTGGATCACCGGCACCATCAGGCCGCGCTCGGTGTCCACCGCGATGCCGAGGTGTTCGGCCTCCGGGTAGGTGATCGTCCCGGCGTCGAGGTCCATGCTGGCGTTCACGATCGGGTACGCCTGGAGCGCCTCGACCGCCGCGAGGGCGAAGAACGGCAGGAACGACAGCTTCACCCCGTGCCGCTGCTGGAACGAGTCCTTGGCCCGGGCCCGCAGCTTGGCGACCTTGGTGACGTCCACCTCGACCACCGTGGTGAGCTGCGCCATCTCGTGCAGCGACTGCTGCATCCGCTTGGCGATGGTCGCCCGGATCCGGGGCAGCTTCTCGGTGGTGCCACGCTTCGCGCTCGGCTGCGGCTTCGCGGCCGGCTTGGTCGGGGCCGCCGGGGCGGCCGGCTGCGCCGCCGGGGCCGGGGCGGCCTTCGCCGCCTTGGCCCGCTCCGCCGCCTCCAGCACGTCCTGCTTGCGGATCCGGCCACCCACACCGGTGCCGCTGATCGAGGACAGGTCAACCCCGTGCTCGCCGGCCAGCTTGCGTACCAGCGGGGTCACGTACCCGGCAGCCTCCTCGCCGCCGCCCTCGGCGGGTGCCGACGGGCGCTGCGGGGCGGCGGTCGGTGCCGCGGGCTGGGCCTGCTGCTCGGCCTGCACCGGCTTGGCCGAGGTCTCGGCCTCCGCCGCAGGCTCGTTGTACGACTGACCCGGGGTCGGCTCCTGCACCTTCGGCTCCGGCTTGGCCTCGGCCTTCGGCTCCGGCTTCGGCTCGGGCTTGGCCTCGGCCTTCGGCTTGGCCTCTGCCTTCGGCTCTGCCTTCGGCTCGGGCTTCGCCTCGGCCGGGGCGGCACCGGCCGCGCCGATGATCGCCAGGTCGGCGCCGACGGCAGCGGTCTCGTCCTCGGCGACCTTGATCTCCAGCAGGGTGCCGGCGACCGGCGACGGGATCTCCGTGTCGACCTTGTCGGTCGAGACCTCCAGCAGCGGCTCGTCCACCTCGACGGCGTCGCCGACCTGCTTGAGCCAGCGGGTCACCGTACCCTCGGTGACGCTCTCACCCAGGGCCGGCATCTTGACCGGGGTGCCCTCGCCCGACGGGGCCGGGGCGGCCTGGGCCGCCGGCTCCTCGACGGCCGGCTGCTCCGCCTCGGCCTGCGGCTCGGCGGCGGCCTCGGCGGCCTCCTCGGCCGGCTCCTCCTGCTGCGGCGCGGCGGCCTCGCCGCCTCCCGACTCGCCGCCCGCCGACTCGCCCTCGCCGGCGATGACGGCCAGCTCGCTGCCCACCTCGGCGGTCTCGTCCTCGCCCACCACGATCCGGCTCAGCACACCCGCCGCCGGGGACGGGATCTCGGTGTCGACCTTGTCGGTCGAGACCTCCAGCAGCGGCTCGTCGACCTCGACGGTGTCGCCCTCCTGCTTGAGCCAGCGGGTGACGGTGCCCTCGGTGACGCTCTCGCCGAGCCGAGGCATGGTGACCGATACCGGCATGTTCTAAAACTCCTTCATTCCCCTGGTGCGATTTCGCCCGTCTGCCGCCGGACGCCGCGGAATCAGTTCTCGATCAGGCGTGCGCGTGCAGCGGCTTGCCGGCGAGGGCGAGGTGCGCCTCGCCCAGGGCCTCGCCCTGGGTCGGGTGGGCGTGCACGAGCTGCGCCACCTCGGCCGGGTAGGCCTCCCAGTTGTAGATGAGCTGCGCCTCGCCGACCAGCTCGCCGACCCGGGCGCCGACCATGTGTACGCCGACGACGGGGCCGTCCTCGACCCGTACCAGCTTCACGAAGCCGGCGGTCTTGAGGATCTGGCTCTTGCCGTTGCCGCCCAGGTTGTAGTTGTACGTCTTGACCTTGTCGGCGCCGTACTGCTCCTTGGCCTTCGCCTCGGTGAGGCCGACCGACGCCAGCTCCGGGTCGCAGTAGGTGACCCGCGGGATGCCGGCCTCGTCGATCACGGCCGGGTTCTGGCCGGCGATCTCCTCGGCGACGAAGATGCCCTGCTGGAAGCCACGGTGGGCGAGCTGGAGGCCGGGCACGATGTCGCCGACGGCGTACACGTTCGGCACGCCGGTGCGCAGTCGCTCGTCGGTCAGCACGTAGCCGCGGTCGGTCTTGACGCCCTGCTCCTCGTACCCGAGGTCGGCGGTGTTCGGGCCGCGGCCGACGGCGACCAGCAACAGCTCGGCCTCGATGGTCTCGCCGCCGGCGATGGTGACCTTTACGCCCTTGTCGGTCTTCTCGACCTTCTCGAACGGCTTGCCGACCTTGAAGTTGATCTTCCGCTTGCGGAAGGCCCGCTCCAGCGCCTTCGACGACTCCTCGTCCTCGGCGGCGACCAGCCGGGGCAGCGCCTCGATGATCGTCACGTCCACGCCGAAGGACTTCCACACGCTGGCGAACTCGACGCCGATCACGCCACCGCCCAGCACGATCGCCGAGGAGGGGACCCGGTCGAGGTTCAGCGCGTGGTCGCTGGTGATGATCTTTTCGCCGTCGACCTCCAGGCCGGGCAGGCTCTTCGCGTACGAGCCGGAGGCCAGCACGACGTTGCGGCCCGTGTAGCGCTTGCCGTCGACCTCGACGACGTTCGGGGCGACCAGCTTGCCGGCGCCCGCGACGAAGGTGATGTTCTTGGAGCTGCCCACCAGGCCCTGCAGGCCCTTGTACAGCCGGGAGATCACCCCGTCCTTGTACGAGTTGACGCCCGCCATGTCGACGCCCACCAGCTCGGCCTTCACGCCGAACTGCTCGGACTCGCGGGTCTGGTCGGCGATCTCGGCGGCGTGCAGCAGGGCCTTCGTCGGGATGCAGCCGTTGTGCAGGCAGGTCCCGCCGAGCTTGCCTTTCTCGACCAGTGCGACCGACAGGTCCAGTTGGGCGGCGCGCAGCGCCGCCGCGTAGCCGCCGCTGCCACCTCCGAGGATGACGATGTCGAAGGTTGCGTCGTTCGGCTCGCTCACGTCCAACTCCCAGTTCGCGTCACTGCATCGGGGGTCACGGCGGGGTGGCACGGACAGTCCCCACCTCGGTCATCTTGTCACCACCGCCCATCGGCCGCGTAGTGAGGTGCCCAACGACACGTCACCGACACGTACGCTTGGCACCGGTTTCGATGACGGACACGGGGGAGACGGTCGGTGGCGCTGTTCCGACGACGCAAGCAGGCGCGCCCGGCGGGCCGCGATCGCGCCTCCGACCGCGCCGATCTCGAACACCTGGAGAACTTCGTCCGAACCCGGCGGGGCGTCGAGGCGTTCATCGAGCCACGGACCACCGTCACCGAGACCACGGTGATCCTCATCGCCGACGACGGGGAGTGGACCCGCCGCCGCGTCGACGGCCCCGATGGTGCCCGCCGCTTCGCCCACAAGCTGGCCATCCCCGTCTACGACGTCCGCCTGATGGGCTACCCACAGCGCATGCGCGACTACAACGAACGCCGCAAGCGCCGCCCCCACCTCCCCTGACCCCCGACCTCCCCTGCCCCCCCGAGCCCCCCGAGCCCCTCTTTCACGGAAAGAGTGGCCATTCCGCGCGGAATGGCCACTCTTTCCGTGAAAGTGCGCGTCTTTACCTGTGCGCGTCTTTACCTGTGCGCGTCTTTACCTGTGCGCGTCTTTACCTGTGCGCGGGAGGTCAGCCGTTGGTGGCGACGTCCTCGACCAGGTGGATCAGGGTGCGGACCGGGACGCCGGTGCCGCCCTTGGTCCAGTAGCCGACCGGCTCGCCCGAGTGGTAGCTCGGGCCGGCGATGTCGATGTGCGCCCAGGCCACCTCGTCGGTGACGAACTCGCGCAGGAACACCCCGCCCTGGAGCATGTGACCCGCCCGGTCCATCCCGGCGTTGACCTGCGAGATGTCGGCGACGTCGGAGTCCATCCCCTTACGCACGTCGTCCGGCAGCGGCATCGGCCAGGCCGGCTCGCCGACCGCGTCGCCGGCCACCCGGACCCGCTCGCACAGCTCCGGGCTGCCCATCACCCCGGCGATCCGCTTGCCCAGCGAGATCACCTGACCGCCGGTCAGGGTGGAGGTCTCGAACAGGTAGTCGGCGCCGTCCTCGCACGCCCGGGCGAGGGCGTCGCCCAGGACCATCCGGCCCTCGGCGTCGGTGTTGAGCACCTCCACCTTCTTGCCGTTGTACATGGTGATCACGTCGCCCGGCCGGTAGCTCGTGCCCGACGGCATGTTCTCGGCCATCGGCAGGTACCCGGTCACCGCGACCGCCGGCTTGAGCGCGGCGATCGCCAGCATGGCCGCGCCGACCGCAGCCGCGCCACCCATGTCGGACTTCATCTCCCACATGCCCTGGGCCGGCTTGATCGAGATGCCGCCGGTGTCGAAGGTGATGCCCTTGCCGACCAGCGCCACCCGCTTGCCGGTGCCGCCGCCCTCCGGCGTGTAGGTCAGCTTGACCAGGCGCGGCGGGGCCTCGGAGCCCTGGCCGACGGCGATGATGCCGCCGTAGCCGCCGGCCGCCAGGGCCTTCTCGTCGAGCACCTCGACGCCGAGCCCGGCAGCCCGCGCGGCCTCGGCCACCACGTCGGCGAACGCCGGCGGACGCAGCATGTTCGGGGCGGTGTTCACCCAGTCCCGGGTCAGCCGGACCGCGCCGGCCACCGCCTGCGCCCGCTCGACCTCCGCCCGGGCGGTCGCGTCGCCGGCCTCCGGGACGGCGATCAGCACCTCGGCCACCGGCTCACGCCGGGCCGGCTGCGGCCGGGTCTTGTACCCGGCGAAGCGGTACGAGCCGAGCAGCGCGCCCTCGGCGACCGCGCGCAGCGCGGCGGGGGCGTCGGCGTCGTCGGGCAGCGGCAGGGTCAGCGCCACCCGGCGCGCTCCGGCCAGGGCCCGGACCACCGAGCCGGCGGCCCGGCGCAGCGTCTCCGGCGCCGGGGCGGCGCCGGTCGGCTCCGCGCCGAGCCCGACCGCGGCGACGACCGGGGCGGTGATGGTGCCCAGGGTGGCCAGCTTGATCACCTCGCCCGGGGCGCCGGTCGCGCCGAGCAGCGCCAGCGTCTCGGTCAGCTTGCCGTCGAAGGCGGCGGCGATGCTCTCGGCACCGCTGGCGAGCAGCAGCGCGCCGGCCGGACCGGCGACGTCCTGCTCTCCGGTCTGGCTGTGCAGGCCGATCACGATCGCGTCGACGGCGAGCTCGGCGGGGTCGGTGTCGACCAGGCTGATGGTGGTGCTGGGCGATGTCACTGAGCTACTCCGGGCGGGCCGGGCCGGCCGCGTCGTCGCGTACCGGCGATGAAGGTCTCCGGCGGTAACGTACCGCCGGACGATTGGGGCTGTCCCACCGAACTGCTCCGGCGGGCTCCCGCCGATGCTAACCAGCCGTTAAGGCACCGGTAAGTTGCCACCCATGACCGACGTGACCTCCGACGCCGCCGCGACCCGGCCGCGCCGTTCCCCGCTGCACGGGCGGCACACCGCCCTCGGTGCCAAGTTCGCCCTGTTCGGTGGCTGGGAGATGCCGCTGGAGTACGCCGGCGGCGGAGTGCTCAAGGAACACACGGCGGTCCGTACCGGGGTCGGGGTGTTCGACGTGTCGCACCTGGGCAAGGCCCGGGTGGTCGGGCCCGGGGCGGCGGACTTCGTCAACGCCTGCCTCAGCAACGACCTCGGCCGGATCGGCCCCGGCCAGGCGCAGTACACGCTCTGCTGCGACGACGCGACGGGCGGCGTGGTCGACGACATCATCGCCTACCTGCACGCCGAGGACCACGTCTTCCTGATCCCGAACGCCGCGAACACGGCCGAGGTGGTGCGCCGCCTGCGGGCCGCCGCGCCGCAGGGGCTGGTCGTCACCGACGAGCACGAGGCGTACGCGGTGCTCGCCGTGCAGGGGCCGCGCTCGGCGGAGCTGCTCGGCGCGCTGGGCCTGCCCACCGACCACGGCTACATGAGTTTCCGCGCCGCCACCCTGGCCGGCGCGGACCTGGTGGTGTGCCGCACCGGCTACACGGGCGAGCTGGGCTACGAGCTGGTGGTGCCGGCCGAGCATGCCGTCGCGGTCTGGGACGCGATCTTCGCCGCGGGCGAGGCGTACGAGCTGCGGGCCTGCGGGCTGGCGGCGCGGGACACCCTGCGCACCGAGATGGGGTACCCGCTGCACGGGCAGGACCTGTCGCCGGAGATCACCCCGGTGCAGGCGCGCTCGGGCTGGGCGGTCGGCTGGGACAAGCCGGCGTTCTGGGGCCGCGACGTGCTGCGCGCCGAGAAGGCCGCCGGTCCGGCGCGTACGCTGCGCGGCCTGGAGGCGGTCGACCGGGCCATCCCGCGCCCCGGCATGCCGGTGTACGCCGGCGACACGCAGGTCGGCACGGTGACCAGCGGCACCTTCTCGCCGACCCGCAAGCAGGGCATCGCCCTGGCGCTGCTCGACACGTCCGCCGCCCTCGCCGACGGCGACACGGTCGAGGTCGACATTCGCGGCCGCCGCGCCCCCATGCGCCTCACCCGCCCCCCTTTCGTAACCCCCTCAGTCCGCTGACCCACCCCACGCTGACCCGCCCCGCCTGACCCCGCCCCCGACGTTCAAGGGGGATGGGGTCAGGCGGGGCGGTTGTCGTCGGCGTCCAGGACTGCCTGGGTCCAGCCGCCCTCGGTCACGCCGGTTCCGTCGAGTACCGCCCAGTCGACCACGTCCGCCGCCTCGATCGTCACGGGGGAGCCGATACGGACCGTGGGGTCGGTGTCGGCGTCGGTGACGCTGGCCCCGACGATCCGCTCCGGGGACTCCCACGAGGTCACCCCTGCCCAGACGTGCTCGGGGCCCTCGTCGGCGGGTAGGCCGTACTTGACCACGAGCTGCGACTCGCCGGGCAGCCCACCGGCCAGGAAACGGGCCCGGATGTCGTCCAGGCCGGCCCGGGCGGTGGCGATCGCCGTGCTCATCGCGTCGCCCCGGCGGGCGTAGCGCTTGTCCGGCTGGATGCCGTTGAACAGGGTGGCACAGGCCGCCGCGAAGTACCTTCCCGCCGGCCCCGGGTGCCCCGACGGCGGGCGCAGGCTCAGGAACGAGTCGGCCTCCGGGTCCGTGGCCGGGTCCAGCTCCAGCTGCAGCAGCACCGGCGCGGTCGCCCCGTGCTGCTCCGGATTGCCGTACGCCACCGCGATGTCGTGCCCGGTGATCGTGGCGAGCACCGGAAGCTGCACGAACGCCGGCACCTCCTCGCCGGCCAGCCCGTCGGTCCAGTCCCGCAGCAGCCGCCGGGCCGCCCCGGTCATCACCGCGCCCCAGGCCCTGGTGAGGTGGTCGGGCACCCCCTGGGTCTGCAACTCCAGCAGCCCGAACCGGCGCAGCCCCTTGGTGGTGAACCACAGCCCGTCGGCGTCCGAGGAGTACGGCACCAGCACCCAGTCGACCAGCCGGATCCGGCCCTGCTCGTCCGGCAGCGAACGAAGCGCCGCCGCCGGGTCGAGGAACTGGAGGCCGAAGACGTCCACCACGTCGCCGCCGACGGTTTCGGCGACCGCGGCGGCCACCGCCCGGGCTGCCCACTCGTGCGCGGGCGGCCAGCCCGGCCGGTACTCCGCCTGCACCACCACCAGGTGGGTGGCCGCGGCGAGCCGGTCGAGCTGCGCCCCGGTCGCCCCGAACGCGGTGAGCAGGTCCGGCGGCAGCGCGGGGAACTCGGAGATCGGCCGGGTGTCCACGCTCATCAGCGGGCTGTCCAGCATCTGGGTGGCCAGCCCGTGCACCGGCTCGGCGAGCCGGCCGGCCAGCGCCCGCACGGCGGTCTTCGCGCTGACCCTCGGCAGCCCCGCCATCGGCACCAGGTAGGTGGCGCTGAGTGACTCGGGGACCGGGACGGGCAGGAAGTCGTCGGTGATGAGCATGTGGGTCCCCCGTCTCCCCGCGCCGGCCTGTCGCCCGAACGCTACCCGGCCCGGCGGGCCCGGATCAGCGGGTCAGCACCAGACCCAGGTAGACCAGCGTGGTGACCAGCTCCACGGCGGCGCCGAGCACGTCACCGGTGATCCCGCCGAGGCGGCGTACCACGTGGCGCAGCAGCGGGGCCGCGACGGCGACGGCGGCGAGCACGACGAGCGGCCCCTGCCACGGGCGGCCCGGCACGGCGGCGACCGCGACGACCGCGACGGCGGCCGTGCCGAGCGCCGCAGCGACCGGGCCGACGGTGCCGGCGACCAGCGCGCCCAGCCCGTCCGGCCGGGCCGCCGGCACCCCGCGCCGGCAGGCCAGGGTGACCCCGAGCCGGCCGGCCGCCGTCGCCGTCACCACCGCCGCGAGCGCCGCCGGCCACGACCGGCCCGCCAGCTCCGCGAGCGCCGCCGCCTGCACCAGCAGTACGACCACCAGCGCGGCCACCCCGAACGGGCCGACGTCCGGCTTCTTCATGATCTCCAGCGCCGCCGCCCCACGCCGGTACGACCCGAGCGCGTCCACGGTGTCGGCCAGCCCGTCCAGGTGCAGCCCTCGGGTGAGCAGGGCGCCCACCGCGACCGTCACCCCCGCCGCGACCAGCGGTGCGGCGGCGGCGGCGAGGAGCAGCAGAGTCCCGGCCAGCATCGCCCCGAGCAGCGCGCCGACCGCCGGGGCCAGCGCCATCGCGGCGCCCGCCGTGGCCCGGTCCACCCGGCCGGGGCGTACCGGCAGGACGGTGAACGTGGTGAGCGCGAGCCGGACGCCGTCGGCGTGCCTTCGTCCGGCCGGCCCGGCGTGCCCGGTCCGGTCGTCGGGTTCAGCCGGCACGCCAACCGGCCGGGTCCGGCTGGGCCGGCTGGTCGGGCCCGGTGGTGGCGGGCCCGGTGGCGGCCGGTTCGGGGCCGGTGGGTCCGGGTTCGGTCGGTTCGGGGCCGGTCGGTTCGGGGGTGGCCGGGCCGGGGCCGGCCGGCTCCGGCTCGCGGAAGTCGGGCACCCCGTCGCCCGGGTCCTCCCCGCCGTCGCCCTCGCGGCCGGGCTCCTCGCCGCCGGGACCGGGGCGGGCGGGCTCCGGGCGGGTGGGCAGCGCGGCGGCCAGCGACAGCACCGAGCGCAGCAGCGGCAGCGCGGCCAGCGCGTTGGCACCCTCGCCCAGGTCGAGGCGCAGGTCCAGCAGCGGGGTCAACCCCAGCACGTCGGCGGCGAGCCGGACCGCCGGGTGACCGCCGCAGTCGGCGAGCAGGCACCAGTGCCGGGCCTGCCCGGCCAGGTCCCGGCTGACCATGCCGGCGGCCAGGCCGACCGGGCCGTCCAGCAGCACCGGGATCCGGCGGGCGGTCGCGCCGAGCAGCACGCCGGTGGCCACCGTGATGTCCCCGCCGCCCAGCTCGGCCAGCACGTCCTTGGCGTTCCGGGGTGAGCGCCGGGTCCGGTGCATCGCGTCCCGGACCGCCGCGCAGCGCCGCATCCAGGCCGCGTCGTCGATCTCGCCGTTCGCCGTCACCACCCGGCCGAGCACGGCCGGCGGCTCCGCGCCCGCGGTCGCCGCGAGCACCGCCGCCGCGGCGGCTTCGGCCCCGGCCCCGCACGACGCCAGCACCAGCAGCTGTACGCCCGCGTCGGCGGCCTCCTCGGCCAGCCGCCAGCCGTACCGCAGGGCCTTCTCCACCGTTTCGTGGTCCAGCGCCGCAACGCCCTCCATCGGCTCGGCGGCCGGCGCGTCCACCACCTGGAGGCTGGCGCCGCTCTCGGCGGCCAGCCGGGCCAGCACGCCCTGGCCGGCGCGGGCCTGCGCGGCCCGCCGGGCCGACTCGCCGGGCATGGAGCCGGCGGCGGCCCCCCCGGCGTGGTCGCCGTGCAGCAGCAGCACCCGCACGGTGCCCCAGGGCGCCGGGGTGGCGGTGCCCTGGGTGGCGGCGGCGAAGCCGACCACCCGTTCCAGCACGCCCAGCCCGGCGCCGGGCACGTCCAGGGTGGCGAGCCGCTCCGTCGCCTGCGGCCCGGCGTACTCGTCGGGCATGGGCAGTTCCATGCCGGCCTGGATGACCAGGCCCGTGGCGACCACCGGCAGCGCCATGGTGGGCGCCGACCAGGGCGCGCCGACCGGCTCCGGCGGGGCGGTCGGGGTGAGCACGTCCGGCAGCTTGACCTCCCGCTCGCCGTCGTCGGGCCGGGCGGCGGCCGGTTCCGGACGCGCGGACGCGTCCCCGGTCCACGTCACCGGCGCGGCCTGCCCAACCTGCGCGCCCTGCCCCTGCCCCTGCCCGGCCTGCGCCGGGACGGTGGCGGTGGCGGTGGCGCGCGGGACGGCGGAGGGCTTCAACCAGCACGCCTGGCCGGCGACCACCAGGACCACCGCGTCACACGCGTCGGCGACGGCCCGGTTGGCCGCCCCGAGGGCATCGGTGAACGCCCGGCCCAGCGGGGTGGTGGGCACCAGCGACAGCCCCACCTCGGGGCTGACCAGGACCACCCGCGCCGGGCAGTCGCGGAGCGCCGCAGCCAGCTCGGCGATGGTCGCCGTGTCGTCCGCCGGCTGGTGGGCCGGGTCGAGCAACACCGTCACCCAGCCGCCGAGGTCGTCGACGAGCAGCGTGTCGTTCGGCCCGGCCGAGGAGACGACGTCGGCCAGCCGACGCGGGTCGTCGGCGGTCTCCTCGGTGCTCCAGCTCCCCGGGCGGCGGCTCCGGTGCGCCTCCAGCCGGGCCGCCCACTCGGCGTCCTCCGGATCGCCGGACGCCGACGTCGCCACGTAACGCACCGTGGGCGCGTCGGCCACCAGCGACTCCGCGAACTCGGACTTGCCGGAGCGGATACCGCCGAGCACCAGGACCGTGTTCCACCCGTCAACGGACATGTCCGTACCTTAAAGCCGCCGGACGCCGCGCCGCCCGCCGGCCCGGCTCACCCGCAGTGCTCGAAGGGGCTGCCGTAGCCGACCCCACCGATCGCGCCGCCCCACCGCACGCAGGTCCGGTCCGCGTCCGCCCGGACGGGCCCGGCGTAGTAGGCGAAGGAACCGCTGTCGGTGCTGCGGGCCTTCCCCTTCACCTCCAGGTACGCCGACACGGCCGACTTGACGCCGACGGCGGTGTCCTTGAGCGTCACCACGCAGTTCCGGCCGGTCGAGGCCTGGTAGAGCAGGAACACCCGGCCCCGCCGCGCCCGATCGGAGCCGGTGAGGGTGGCCGTGTCGATCACCTGGTATCCGCTGCCGCAGGCCTGCGCCGCGGTGTACGGGTTCGGCTTCGGCGGGGCGGCCGTGGTCGGAGCGGTGGTGGGGCTCGCGGCGCCGGAGGGGCGGCCTGTGGCCCCGTCGGCGGGTGAGCGTGTCGGCCGGGCGGAGGCGCTGGGGCGGCCGGACCCGGACGGCGTGGTCGGGTCGGCGGCACCGGTCGCGTCGGGCCGGGCCGGGCGTGCCGGCCCGGTGGCGTCCGGCGCGGGCGTGGCGGGCGCCGAGCCGACGGTCAGGGCCGTCCGCTGCTCCGGCGGCACCGGGTCGCCGTCCGGCCACAGCGTCGTCGCGGCGACCACGGCGGCCAGCACCGCGACCACCGCGCCGGCGACCCCGGCCAGGGCGAGTCGCCGGTTCCGGCGCGGCCGGCCGGCCGGATCCTCCCGGGTGGGTGCCGGGCCGGCTTCTCCCGCCGTCCCGGCCGGGGCGGGAGCGGGCTGGGCGGGAGCGGGCTGGGCCGGGCCGGGATCCGGCTGGGCCGGGCCGGGAGCGGGCTGGGCGGGAGCGGGCTGGGCCGGGCCGAGATCCGGCTGGGCCGGGCCGGGAGCGGGCTGGGCCGGGCCGAGATCCGGCTGGGCCGGGCCGGGAGCGGGCTGGGCCGGGGCGGGGGCGAGATGGGCCGGGCCGGGGGCGGGGACGGGATGGGCCGGGGCGGGGACCGCCCAGGGCGGGCGGGCCGGGACCGGGAAGCGGGTCAGGGTCGCCTCGCGGGCCTGTTCCGCCGCGTCCGCCAGTTCCGCCGCGCTGGCGTACCGGTCGGCCGGGCGTTTCGCCACCGCCCGTGCGACCAGCTCGACCACCGCTGCCGGGGTGTCCGGCGGCAGCGGATCCGGCTCGTCCTGGGCGTGCCGCAGCGCCACCTGCAACGGGTTCTCGCCGTCGAACGGCGGCCTGCCGGCCAGGCAGTAGTAGGCGACCGCACCGAGGGCGTAGACGTCGGAGGACGCCGACACCGGCTGCCCGGTGGCCTGCTCCGGGGACATGTACGACGCGGTACCGAGCACCACGTGCGCGGCGGTGCTGCCGGCCGTGCTCCCGGACAGGGCGATGCCGAAGTCGACCAGCACCACCGTGCCGTCCCGCTTGACCAGCAGGTTTCCCGGCTTGACGTCGCGGTGCACGATCCCGCCGGTGTGCGCGGCGTGCAGCGCCCCCGCCGCCTGTGCCACCACCGACATGGTCGACGCCGGGTCCAGTCGCCCGGCGCGGCGCAGCCAGACCACCAGTGACTCGCCGTCGACGTACTCCATCACCAGGTAGCTCACCCGGCTGCCGTCGTCGAGGACGGCCTGCCCGACGTCGTGCACGGCGACGATGCCGGGGTGCCGCAGCGCGGCCATCATCCGGGCCTCGGCCTGGAACCGGGTGGTGAACTCCGGATCGTCGCCCAGCGACGGCAGCAACACCTTGACCGCCACCTCGCGGTCGAGCAGCGTGTCGATGCCCCGCCAGACGGCCCCCATGCCCCCGGTCGCGACGCGCTCGTCGAGCCGGTACCGGCCGTTGAGCACCACCCCCTGAGTCACCACCGCGTCACCGTACCGGCGACGCCGACCACGGTCACCTATCGCCCGCCGGGGCCGGTCGCGGCCCCCGGGCGGAGCGTCGGGCCGTCCGACGCCGCGGCCGACTACGCTTGCGGGGTTCGTCACAGGGGACTTCAGCGGCGAGGGGAGACGCGGCATGGCGTGGAGCTGGCGGTACGAGGGCGCGAACGGCGAGTCGACCGAGGGGCCGACGGAGACGTTCGGGAGCCAGGCGGACGCCGAGTCGTGGATCGGCCAGGCATGGCGGGAGCTCGCGGCGTCCGGCGTCACCTCGGTCGTGCTCGTCGAGGACGACCGGGTCGACTACCGGATGAGCCTGCAGCCCCCGGCCGAGTGATGGTGTCGGACCGTCCGGGCGGCGGCGAGCCGCTCGTGCTCGGCGTGCCCCGGGCGGCGTTCCGGCCCAGCCCGGTGTTCCTGGCGTTGGTCGCGCTGTTCGTGACCAGCGCCGTGCTGGCCTGGAACCGGATCGGCAACGTCCGGTTCGACGTGTTCCTGCTCGTCGTCTCGGGCTGGCTGGTGTCGCTCTGCCTGCACGAGTACGCCCATGCGGTGATCGCCTACCGGGCCGGGGACCGCAGCGTCGCGCACCGGGGTTACCTGACGCTCAACCCGTTCAAGTACACCCACCCCCTGCTGTCGATCGTGCTGCCGGTGGTGGTGGTGCTGCTCGGCGGGATCGGCCTGCCCGGCGGCGCGGTGTGGGTGGACCGGCACGCCATCCCGGGGCGGCTGCGGCACACCCTGGTCAGCCTCGCCGGGCCGGCTACCAACGTGCTGTTCACCCTGCTGCTGGTGGCTGTGCTGCGGATCGGGTTCGGCGGGGGTGGGTCGGTGGAGTTCTGGGCCGGGCTGGCGCTGCTGGCGTTCCTCCAGCTCACCGCCAGCGTGCTGAACCTGCTGCCCGTGCCCGGCCTGGACGGCGGCAACATGATCCAGCCGTGGCTGAACCCCCAGTGGCGGCGGATGTACGACCTGTTCGCCCCGTACGGGTTCATCCTGCTCTTCGCGCTGCTGTGGAACCCGCGCATCGGCGGCTGGTTCTTCGACGCGGTCTTCGCCGTGGCGAACCTGCTCGGCCTGCCCCCGTGGCTCTACGCCGCCGGCCTGGAGCTCATCCGCTTCTGGCGCGGCTGATCAGAGGTTGGGCTCGGCTGATCAAGGGCTGAGCGTGGCTGATCCGGGTCCGGCCGGCGCACTCGCGCCGGCCGGACCCGAGGGTCACGGCCGCTGGGGCGGGGACTGGGTCTTCGCCGGGTCGCGCTCGACGATCGGGTCGAAGATGTCGTCGATCGCCTTCAGCAGGCCCTCGTCCAGCTTCACGCCGGCCGCCTTGACGTTGTCGCGCACCTGCTCCGGCCGGGATGCGCCGATGATCGCCGAGGAGACGTTCGGGTTCTGCAGCACCCAGGCGATGGCGAGCTGCGGCATGGTCAGCCCGGCCTGCTCGGCCAGCGGCTTGAGCTGCTGCACCCGGGTCAACACGTCGTCGGTGAGGAACTTGGCGATGAAGCTCGCCCCGGACTTCTCGTCGGTGGCTCGGGAGCCGGCCGGCGGCGGCTGGCCCGGCAGGTACTTTCCGGAGAGCGCGCCCTGGGCCATCGGCGACCAGACGATCTGCCCGAGGCCCAGCTCCTCGCTGGTCGGGACGACCTCGGTCTCGATGACCCGCCACAGGATCGAGTACTGCGGCTGGTTGGAGACCAGCGGGACGCGCAGCTCGCGGGCGAGCCGGTAAGCCTCGCGGATCTCCGACGCCCTCCACTCGGAGACGCCGATGTAGTGCGCCTTGCCGGAGTGCACGACGTCGGCGAAGGCCTCCATCGTCTCCTCCAGCGGCGTGCTGTGGTCGTACCGGTGGGCCTGGTAGAGGTCCACGTAGTCGGTCTGCAACCGGCGCAGCGAGCCGTTGATCGACTCCATGATGTGCTTGCGGGACAGGCCGCGGTCGTTGCGACCCGGGCCGGTCGGCCAGTAGACCTTGGTGAAGATCTCCAGACCCTCGCGGCGCTCGCCCTTGAGGGCCCGTCCGAGCACCTCTTCGGCCTTCGTGCCGGCGTACACGTCGGCGGTGTCGAAGGTGGTGATGCCCGTCTCCAGCGCGGCCCGGACGCAGGCGGTCGCCGCGTCCTCCTCGACCTGCGAGCCGTGGGTGATCCAGTTGCCGTACGAGATCTCGCTGACCAGCAGGCCCGAGCGGCCCAGGTGTCGGAATTCCATTCCCCGACCCTAGCCCTGATCGATCACGCTAACCCGTCGACAGACCCGCCGCCGACGCGCGTCACAGCAACGGCGTGGTGTCGGCCAGGAGCCGGTCGATCTGCTCCACCACCCGGTCCCGGCTCGGGTGCACCGGGTCGAGCAACGGCTCGCCCCGCCGGTCGAGCGCGCCCCAGCGGCCGGCGCCGTCGCCGACCAGGAACGCGACCGGGTGCACGACCAGCGCGGGGTGCGTCGGCGCCACGACCATCCGGCCGGTCCGGTCCACCACCCCACGTCGGCCGTTCAGCTCCACCACGGCCAGGCCCTCGTCGGTGAAGCCGTCGACGTAGCGTCCGTCGGCGAGCGCCGTGGTGAGGCCGTGGTACCGGGTCGGCACGACCACTGTGCCGGCCCGGTCGACGGCTCCCCAGCCGCCGTCGGCCCGGACCGCCGCCACGCCGCGCCGGAACGGGCGTACGTCGTCGAAGCCCGGCGGGATCACCACGATGTTGGCCGGGTCGATTGCCATCCAGTCGCCGGTGCCGTCCATCGAGACCCAGGCCAGGCCGTCGGAGAACGAGCCGACCGCGCGGTAGCCGTTGTTGGCCTGGATGAGGGTGTGCCCGGCCTCGTCGATCAGCGCCCAGCGGGCGGCCTCCGGGCGGCGTACCCAGGCCATCCCCTCCCGGAACGGCTGCACCTCGGCGTGGTCGGTGCCGACGACCAGGTTGCCGTCGGCGTCGGCGTACCCCCACCGGTCCAGGTCCTCGTCGTACGTGGGCACCGGCGGCCGGCCGGTGTGCAGGATCTCGTCCCGGCTGCGCGGGTACGGGCCGAAGCCGTCCCGGCCGGCCCGCTCGGCGACCGCGTCGAGGGCCACCCGGGTCCGGCCGGTCAGCTCGGCGTCGGCCGCCCGGTGCAGGTCCAACGCCCGCTCGAAGTGGTGACACGCCTCGATCAACCGGCCCTGGTCGTAGCTGCTCCGCCCGGCGTGCTCGTGCAGGGCCGCGCGCAGCCGGTCGGGCAGCTCGGTCGAGTTGGCCTCGGCGAACAGCCGGTCGGCCTCGGCGAACTCGCCCCGCCAGCGCAGCACGTGGGCCAGCCGGGCCCGCGTCAGCGCGGTCCGCCGGAACTCGCCGGTGGTCTCGGCGTAGGTCAGGGCGAGCCGGGCGTCGTCGAGCGCGTCGTCGAGGTCGCCGAGGATCCGGGACGCGACGGCCCGCAGGCTGAGCAGCCGGGCCCGGGACCGGTTGTCCAGGGCGACGGCCAGCTTGGCGGTCAGCCCGTCCCGTACCGCACGCAACCGCCCCGGGTCGTCGGTCTCCTCCCGCAGGGTCTCCGGGTGCAGGCGCCACCGCAACGCCGCGAGCGCCCGCTCCGGGTCGGCGACACCGGCCGCCCCGTCGGTCGGGGCAACGCCCCACCGGTCCTGCCCAACCCGCACGTCCACTGCGGGGACGGACCCCGACCCGGCGGGCGACACCGGCCGCCCGGGCGGCCCGGACACGGGGTAGGCCGGCACTCCCGACACGGGGTAGGCCGGCACTCCCGACACGGGGTAGGCCGGCACTCCCGACACGGGGTAGGCCGGCACTCCCGACACGGGGTAGGCCGGCACTCCCGACACGGGGTAGGCCGGCACTCCTGATACGGGGTACGTCGGCACCCCGGAGATGGGCCGCGCGGGCGGCTCCGAGGCGGGCCGTGCCGGCGGTCCCGAGATGGGCCGCGTCGGCGGTATGGAGGCGGGCCGTGCCGGTGGCGCGGAGACGGGACGTGTCGGCTGCTCCGGCGTCGAGGGCGCCGACACCGGTGCCGCCACAGCCCCACCCCTCGGCGCGGATGCCGGTCCCTCCTCCGCCGGCACCGCGACGGGCGAGGTTCCCGAGGTTGCCGTCACGGACGGCGGGCGGGCCGCGTCCGGGGCCGGTGCCTGCTCGGGGGCCGGTGGTGCGGGCCTGCTCGGTCGGAACCAGGCGTCCGCGTGGTCCGGGGCGGGCGCAGGGGCGCGTGACGGCTCGTTCGACACCGGAGCGTCGGGGCTGTTTGTCGGCGGTGCGGGTTGCGCCGTGGGGGAGTCGGCCGGCGCGGCCGTGGTCACGGTGTCCTGCGGCGCGGGGGCGGTCACGGCCGACGGCGGTTCGTCGGGGACGGCCCTCGCCTCGTCGGCGACGACACGCGGTTCGTCCACCAGGACCAGCGGCTCGACGGCTCCGACATGCGGCTCGTCGGCGTCGACGAGACCGTCGACGTCCCTGCTGTCGACGTTCCTGCTGTCGGTGTCCGTGTCGTCGGTGTCCGCCTCGGGGTTGTCGGCGTCCATGCCGACGGCGGCATCGCCGAGGTCCACGGCGAGGCCGGTGTTGTCGGCGTCGGGCAGCGGACCGGCCGGCGGCTCCGGGTAGCCGACGATGGCATCCAGCCGGTCGTCGTCCACCCCATTGATGTCCGTCGGGCTGACGTCCGGCTCGGCGGGTCGTGGATCGACCGGGCCCGGATCTGGCTCGACCGGCGGCTCAGGGACGGCCTGGACCGCAGACATCGGCTCCGGGACCGCAGGCAACGGGTCGGTCGACGCCTCGGCTGGCTCCGGCTGGCGCGGAACCGGCCGTGCTTCCGCGCGCTCGGTGGTGCTGTCGTCCTCGGTTCGCAGGGGCGACGACAACTCGCCCGCGTCCGGCGTCCCGACACCGGCGTCCGGCGTCCCGACACCCGCGTCCGGCTCTGCGGCCTCGGGCGCCGGGCTGGGGTCGGCGGGCGCCCCGGCGGCGATCGGAAGGCGATCTGCCGGGATGGGCGGAACTGGCCCGGCAACATCCACCGGTACGGACTCGTCGGCCACCGCGTCCACCGTGCCCGCCGCTGTCGGTGTGCCGGTGTGCGGGGCTGACCCCACCAGCGGTTCGTCCCGCTGTGCGGGTGCGGATACGTGCCCGGCCGGTTCGGGGGCCGGCAGGAACTCCAGTCGAAGCCGGGGCGCTGGCGGCCCGGAGACCGGCTCGACCGGAGCAGCGGACGCCGTGCCCCCGGGCGGCCCTGAGACGGGCCGGACCGGTGGCGTGGGCCGGCTGGGTGGCCCGGACACCGGCCCGGACATCGGCGCGGCGGACGTCAGGCCCGTGGCCGCCCGGATGGCGGGCGGCGGGGCGACCGGAGCTGCCGGCTGTGCGGGGACGGGCGGCGCGGGTGGCCCGGAGACCGGCGGGCCGGACACGGGGGCACCCGCAACCGGCATGCCGCGTGCCGGCCATTCGGGACCGAACGCGCCGGGAGCCGGCGGCGCGGCCGGCGGCGGCCCAGAGCTCGGAGGACCCGAGACGGGCCGCCCCGGAACAGGCCGTCCGGCCACGGGTGGACCTACCACCGCCCGGTCCGGCCCCGGCGGGCCCGAGACCGGCCGACCCGGCGGGCCCGAGACCGGGGGGCCCGAGACCGGGACGGCCGAGACGGGCGCGTCGTTCGTGGGCGGGGTGCGGCGCTCGTCGTGCGATGCGCCGGCGGCCGGCTCGACCAGTGGCCGGTGCGGTGCAGCCGGTCGGTGTGGCGGTGGGCCGAACCGGGGCGCGTCGCTGGGCGGCTGCTCGGTGCCTGGGCGCTCGGCCGGCCGGTCCGGCCGGTCCGGGTGGACCGGATCCGGCCCGGGACGGCGTGCGGCCGGCTGGTCGGCGTCGGGCACGGGCCGGACCGGGGCCTCGGGCGGGTGCCCGGTGAACCGCCGGTCGTCGCGGAGCGGCTGCGTGCCCGGTTCGTCGTGAGGTGGCGGAGCGAGCCGTTCGTCGCGGGGCGCAGGGGTGAGCCGTTCGTCGCGGGCGGGCGGAACGGGCCGGTTCTCGCGGGCCGCTGGGGTGTCCCGGTCGACCGGCGCAGGGCGTCCGTACCGGTCGGTAGCGGACCGTGCGTCGGGCCGACCTTCGACCGGTCCGTCCGGGCCGCGCAGGTCGGCCCGGGCGGCGTCCGCGAACCAGGGGTCCTGTCGCGTGCCGTCGACCCGTTCCGCGCGGTCGACCGGCCGCGTGCCGTCGACCGGCCGCGCTTCGGGGCGGGCCGGGTCGGTCGGGCTTGCGCCGGGGCGGGGACCGTCGCCGGGGCGCGCGGGTCCCCGATCCGGGCCCGGCATCCGGCCCAGGTCCGGCCGTAGGGGACCGGGTTCCGGCCAGGGCAGACCGCCGTCGCGGGCCGGCGCCGGCCGACCGGTCGGGTGGCGGTACGGCTCCGCCCACGAGGCGGCCTCCCGGCTGGCGTCCCGGTGCGGTTGCCCGTCCCGATCGACGGGGCGGTGCGGCGCCCCGGCAGCGGGTCGGCCGGCGTCCGGCTGGCCGACGCCGGGCCGGCCGGCATCCCGCTGCCCGTGCTCGGGCACCGTCCCGTCGACGGGACGTGCGGGGCTGGTTCCGGGCGACGGCGTCCAGCCGCCGCGGTCCGGCGTTGGCCGGCCGTGGCGCTCCTGGCTCGGCTGGCCGGCGCGGTCAGGGCTGCTCCGGCTTTCACGCTCCGGGCTCGGGCGGCCGTCGTGGTCAGGGATCGGCCGGCCGTCGCGGTCCAGGCTGGGCCGGTCAGTTCTGGGCCGGTCGGGTCCGGGCTGGTCAGCTCTGGGCCGATCGGGTCCGGGCCGGTCAGGTCCGGGCCGCTCGGAACCGCCTCGGTCGCCGGTCGCCCGGTCGTAGGAGTGGTGACGGCGCTCCTCCGGCTCAGGCAGCCACCCCGGCTCCTGCCGGTGCGCGGGGGACACCGGCGCCGACGGCTCGGACGGGGGAATCCGCCGGCCGGGGTCGGCGGGGTGCCGCTGGTCGTACCGGTCACCGTGCCAGCCGGCCGCCGGGCCGCGATCCACCGTCCACTCGGGCCGGCGCGGCTCGTGGCGCGCGGGCAGGTCCGGATCGGGCCGCAGCGGGTACGCCTCGACCGGTCCCCGGTCCGCCGGGTGCTGGTCGCGACGCCACCCGCTGTCGTCGCGGCCCCGGCGGCCGGAGCGGTCGTGGTCCGTCGCCTCGGGCCGGCGGTCCTCGCCCCGCAGGCCGTACCCGCGCTCGTCGTGTTCTGCGGCCCCGGCGCTACGCGGGCGCCACGCCTGTTCGCGCTCGTCGCGGCCGTGCCGGTCGGGTTCCCGCTCGTCGCGGCCCCGGCGGTCGTCGACGGGGGTGGCGCGGTCCCGGGGCGGGCCGGCCCAGGCCGGGCGCGCGTCGGGCCGGCGCGGTTCGGCCGGGCCCGCGCGGCGGTCGTCCCAACTGCGCCGGGCGTGGCCGTCCGGGGCGGGGGCCTCCCAGGGGTACGCCCCGTCGCGCCCACCCGGCGCCGGGCTCACCGGTCCGGAGTCGGGGCTGACCGGCTTCGCCTCGGCCCGGCCGACGACGGTGGCCCTGCCACGGTGCTGGGGCGGCAGGCGCCGCAGCCCGATGTCGCCGGGGTAGCGCTGCCCCGGGAACTGCGGCTGCCACTCCGAGGTCGGCGCGAAGACCCAGGACGGTTCGACCGGGTCGCGCCAGCGGTCGTAGAAGTCGCCGCTCATCGCAAGGCCTCGTCGCCGCTCGCGTGGCGAGCCCCGGCGCCCGGCTCGCGTCGCTCGCTCACGGCGATGTCACCTCGTTGGAAATTGTCGCGCTGGGCGCCCCGCCCGCCGGTAAAGTCGCCCGGTCCGGCATGGCGTGGCTGCGGAAGGAGGGTAACGGCGTGGGCTCTGTCACCGCCACTGCGGCACCGCCCACCGAGTCAAACATTATCCTATGGTTTCGGACATTCGGTGCCATAGCGGGATCGGGATTCCGACGATACGCCACGTACCGCCAGGCGGCGGTGGCCGGTGCCGTCACCAACACCGTCTTCGGGTTCCTGCGCTGCTACGTCCTCCTCGCCGTGGCCGGCGCGGCCGGCAGCGCCGCCGGCTACGACCGGGAGCAGCTCGCCACCTTCGTCTGGGCCGGGCAGGGCCTGCTGGCGGTGGTCCTGTTCTGGAGCTGGACCGATCTGGCCGACCGGATCCGCACCGGTGAGGTGGCCAGCGACCTGCTGCGGCCGGTCCACCCGGTGACCAGCTACCTCGCCACCGACCTGGGCCGGGCGGGCTGGGCCTGCGTGTCCCGGCTGCTGCCGCCGCTGGCGGTGGGTCCGCTCTTCTTCGACGTCCATCTGCCCGCCCGCTGGCCGACCGTGCCGCTGTTCGCGCTCTCCGTGCTGCTCGCGGTGGTGATCTCCTTCGGCTGCCGCTTCCTGGTCAACGCCACCGCCTACTGGCTCGAGGACGTCCGTGGCCCGCAGATCCTGTGGGCGCTCGCCTCGGGCGTGCTCGCCGGGCTCTACTTCCCGCTGCCCTTCCTGCCCGACGCGGTCTACCTGGCGTTGCAGTTCGGCACCCCGTTCCCGAGCCTGTTGCAGATCCCGCTCGACGTGCTGGTCGAGCGGGACCCGACGGCCACCCAGGTCGGGTTGGTCGCGGTGCAGGTCGGTTGGGCGGTCGCAGTCCTGGCGCTGTGTCGGCTGGTGCAGCGCCGCGCCGAGGGCCGGCTGGTGGTGCAGGGTGGCTGAGCCGGTCGTCCTGCCCCGGCAGCGGCCACCGGGGAGCCCTCGGCGCCCGTCCGGCCGGCTGGCCGCGTACCGGGCGCTGCTCGGGGCGCAGGCGCGGTCCCAGGCCGCGTACCGGACGTCGTTCGTGGTGGACCTGGTCGGCAACGTCGGAGCTACGGTCTTCGACGTGGTCACCGTGCTGGTGATCTTCGGGGTCACCCGGGAACTGGGCGGGTTCACCCTCCGCGAGGCGCTGGTCATGGTCGGGCTCTCCACCGCCGCGTTCACCATCGCCGACCTGTTCGTCGGCAACGTCGAGCGGCTGCCCCGGTACGTGCGCACCGGCCTGTTCGACGCCGTGCTGCTGCGTCCGCTCGGCGCGCTGCCCCAGCTCCTGCTGATGGACCTGCCGCTGCGCAAGGTGTCCCGGGTGGTCTTCGGCGTGGGCGTGCTGGCGGTGGCGGTCGGCTCGGCGGGAATCGACTGGACCCCGGGCCGGGTGGCGCTGATGATCATCGCCCCGCTCGCCGGGGTGGTCTTCTTCGGGTCGGTCTTCGTGGCCACCGCGACCGTCTCGTTCTACTGGACCGAGTCGGGGGAGCTGGCCAACTCGATCACCTACGGCGGCAAGGACTTCACCTCGTACCCGGCCACCGTCTACGACGGCTGGTTCCGGGCGGCCTTCGCGTACGGGATGGGGTTCGCCTTCGTCAGCTACCAGCCGGCGCTGGCGCTGCTCGGCCGCGCCGACCCGCTCGGCCTGCCGGCCTGGGCCGGCTGGGCCGCCCCGGCGGTCGCGCTGGTCGCCGCCGCGCTCGCCGCCGCCGCCTGGCGCGTCGGGGTCCGCCACTACCGGAGTACGGGGTCATGAGCGTCATCGAGGCACGCAACCTGCGCAAGGAGTTCACGGTCCGGGTGAAGGCGGGGCGGCTGCGCCGCGAGAAGCGCACCGTCGGCGCGGTCGACGGGGTCGACCTGCTCGTCGAGCGGGGCGAGATGCTGGGCTACATCGGCCCGAACGGCGCCGGCAAGTCCACCACCCTGAAGATGCTCACCGGCGTGCTCACCCCCACCTCCGGCGAGGTGCGCGTCTGCGGCCTGCGCCCGGTGCCCGAGCGCACCCGGCTGGCGTTGCGCATCGGCGTGGTCTTCGGCCAGCGCTCCCAGCTCTGGTGGGACCTGCCGCTGGGTGACTCGTTCGACCTGCTGCGGCACGTCTACCGGGTGCCGGCCGACGCGCACGCCGCCCGGCTGCGCCGCTGCCGCGACCTGCTCGACCTGGACGGCTTCCTGGACACCCCGGTCCGGCAGCTCTCCCTCGGCCAGCGGATGCGCGGCGAGCTGACCGCCGCCCTGCTGCACGGCCCGGAGGTGCTCTTCCTCGACGAGCCGACCATCGGGCTGGACGTGGTGAGCAAACAGGCCGTCCGGGGCTTCCTGGGCGAGCTGGGCCGGGCCGGCGACACCACCCTGGTGCTCACCACCCACGACCTGGCCGACATCGAGCGGCTGTGCCGGCGGCTCGTGGTGATCGACCACGGCCGGGTGGTGCACGACGGCACGATCGCCGCCCTGCACGACCGGTACGGCTCGCGCCGCCTCGTCGTCGCCGATCTGGACGCCGCCCTGCCGGAGCCGCCGGAGCTGCCCGGCGCCCCGCTGCGCCGGGTCGAGGCGGACGGGCACCGGCTGGTCTTCGCGCTGGAGTCGGCGGGTGCCGCCGAGGTGGTGGCCGCCCTGGCCGGGCTGGCCACCCTGCGCGACATCTCGATCGTCGAGCCGGACATCGAGGAGGTCGTCGCCCGACTCTACGGCCGGGGGGAGGGGCCCCTCGTCGACGCCTCCGGGGCGGCATCGTGACGGCCGCCCCGGGCAGGCGCGGGTCAGACCGGGTCGCCGACCTTGACCCGGGGCTCCGGTGCGCGCATCCGGCGGAAGGTGATCGACCGCATGATCGCGTACAGGTAGAGCGAGCCCATCCGCTCGCCGCTGTTCGGGAAGCGCGCCTGGACCAGCTTCTTGATCTTGCGGCTGATCAGGATCGAGTCGATCACCACGCCGAGGGCGAGCACGCCCCAGAGGATGTTCGAGATCAGCCGGACGATCGGCGGCATCGCCTGGTTCGAGCCGAGCAGCACGATCAGCGCCCCGCCGAAGAACCAGGTGCCGATCGTCCGGCGGGAGTCGACCACGTTGCGGGCCAGCAGCTTCACCGGGCCCCGGTCGCGGGGGCCGCCCTCGCGGCGGAACTCGGCCGACGACTCGGCGCGCAACCGCCGTCGCCGTTCCCGGGCCTCCTCCTTGCTCAGCGGCTTGGTCGGGCCGGCCGGCCTGCGGCCGGCGACGGGCCGCTTCGGCGTCTCCCGCCCCAGCTCCTTCTTGCTCGGGGTGTAGCTGCGGCGGGCGGGCGTGGACGCCTCGTCGGGCGTCACCGAGGTGACGGACTCGTCAACGAGGTCGGAGGACTTGCGGCGAAACAGCGACGGCACGAGGAAAGGGTAGCCAAACGCCCGCGCCCGGTGCACATCGCGGTGCACCGGGCGCGGTCAGGCAGTGAGCGAGGTTACTGGCGGCCCCCGCCGTGAGCGGCGTTACGGCCGCTCGACGTGGGCGCCCAGGTCGGCCAGCTTGGCCTCGAAGTCCTCGTAGCCCCGGTTGATCAGGTCGACGCCGTACACCCGGGAGGTGCCCTCGGCGGCGAGCGCGGCGATCAGGTGGCTGAACCCGGCGCGCAGGTCCGGGATGACCAGGTCGGCCGCGTGCAGCTTGCTCGGGCCGGCGATCACCGCGGAGTGCTTGAAGTTGCGCCGGCCGAACCGGCACGGGGTGCCGCCGAGGCAGTCGCGGTAGACCTGGATGTTGGCACCCATCGTGTTCAGCGCCTCGGTGTAGCCGAGCCGCTGCTCGTACACCGTCTCGTGGACGATCGACAGGCCCCGGGCCTGGGTCAGCGCCACGACGAGGGGCTGCTGCCAGTCGGTCATGAAGCCGGGGTGTACGTCGGTCTCCAGCGCCACGGCGTTCAGCTCGCCGCCCGGGTGCCAGAACCGGATGCCGCCCTCCTGGCCCGGGTCGCCCAGCTTCGGCGGCCGGGAGTCGGTCACCTCGTACTCGCCGCCGACCGACCGGAAGACGTTCAGGAAGGTCATCATGTCGGCCTGCTGCGCGCCGAGCACCTCGACGTGGCCGCGGGTGGCCAGCGCCGCCGCCGCCCAGCTCGCCGCCTCGATCCGGTCCGGGATCGGCCGGTGGGTGTAGCCGTGCAGCTTCGGCACGCCCTGGATCTCGATCACCCGGTCGGTGTGCACCTTGATGATCGCGCCCATCTTCTGCAGGATGCAGATCAGGTCGATGATCTCCGGCTCGACCGCGGCGTTGCGCAGCTCGGTGACGCCCTCGGCCATCACGGCGGTGAGCAGCACCTGCTCGGTTGCGCCGACGCTCGGGTACGGCAGGGCGAACTTGGTGCCGTGCAGCCCGTTCGGGGCGGACAGGTGCAGCCCCTCCGGGGTCTTCTCGACCGTGGCGCCGAACTCGCGCAGCGCCTGGAGGTGGAAGTCGATCGGGCGCGGCCCGATGTGGCAGCCGCCCAGGTCGGGGATGAAGGCGTGGCCGAGCCGGTGCAGCAGCGGCCCGCAGAACAGGATCGGGATGCGGCTGGAGCCGGCGTGCACGTTGATCTGGTCGGTGCTGGCGCTCTCGACGTTGGCCGGGTCGAAGACCAGCTCACCGATCTCGGCGCCGTCGGTGACCTTGACCCCGTGCAGGCCGAGCAGTCCGCGGACCACCTCGACGTCGCGGATACGCGGCACGTCGAACAGGCGGCTGGGGCTGTCGCCCAGCAGGGCGGCGACCATCGCCTTGGAAACCAGGTTCTTCGCGCCGCGCACGCGGACCCGCCCTTCGAGCGGAGTACCTCCGTGTACGACCAGGACGTCATCGGTCAACGCAACCTCCAGCGCGTCGGTGCTGCCGTGTTTGTGATGTTGCGGGAGTTGTCGGTGGTTACCCGCGGTGCGGCCGGCGGTAAACGGGCCCGCGCGTGTCGTCGCCCCGGCAGCATAGCCCTCGGTGACCAGCTTGGATGGGGTCACATCGCCCTGGAGGGCACGAAACGGGGTGTCACGTGCGCAAACGCACCCAGAATGTTACGCAGAGTTATCAGTTTGTCGGCGCTGCGGTGTCGGCGGCGGGGAGGGCCAGCATCTGGTCCAGCGCCACCCGGGCGTGGTGCGCGGTGTCCGGGTCCACCGTGATCTGGTTCACCACCCGGCCGGCCACCAGCTCCTCCAACGCCCACACCAGGTGCGGCAGGTCGATCCGGTTCATCGTCGAGCAGTAGCAGACCGCCTTGTCCAGGAACGTGATCTGCTTGTCCGGGTGGGCCAGCGCCAGCCGGCGCACCAGGTTCAGCTCGGTGCCGATCGCCCACGCCGAGCCGGCCGGGGCGGCCTCGACGGCCTTGATGATGTACTCCGTCGAGCCCACGAGGTCGGCGGCGTTGACCACCTCGTGCCGGCACTCCGGATGCACCAGCACGTTGACCCCCGGCACCCGCTCGCGGACGTCGTCGACGCTGTCCAGGGTGAACCGGCCGTGCACCGAGCAGTGCCCGCGCCACAGGATCATCTTCGCGTCGCGGAGCTGCTCGGCGGTGAGCCCGCCGTTCGGCTTGTGCGGGTCGTAGAGCACGCAGTCGTCGAGTGAGAAGCCCATCTCCAGCACGGCGGTGTTGCGACCCAGGTGCTGGTCGGGCAGGAACAGCACCTTCGACCCGCGCCCGTACGCCCAGTCCAGGGCCCGCTTGGCGTTGGACGAGGTGCAGACCACGCCGCCGTTGCGGCCGACGAAGCCCTTGATGTCGGCCGAGGAGTTCATGTATGTCACCGGGACGGTGTCCTGCGCCACGCCCAGCTCGGTCAGCACGTCCCAGGCGGTCTCGACCTGGGACAGCACCGCCATGTCCGCCATCGAGCAGCCGGCGGCCAGGTCGGGCAGGATCACCTTCTGGCTGCCGGTGGTGAGGATGTCGGCGCTCTCGGCCATGAAGTGCACGCCGCAGAAGACGATGTACTCCGCGTCCGGCCGGGCCGCCGCCTCGCGGGCCAGCTTGAACGAGTCGCCGGTCACGTCGGCGAACTGGATCACCTCGTCGCGCTGGTAGTGATGGCCCAGCACGAAGACGCTGTCGCCCAGCGCCGCCTTCGCCGCCGCCGCCCGGGCCACCAGGTCGGGATCGCTGGGCGCCGGCAGGTCGCCCGGACACTCCACGCCACGCTCGGTGGCGGGGTCACCCCCACGGCCGAGCAGCAGCAGGGCTGTCGCAGTGTTGGAGGGTTCCGCCCACGTCGAAGTCACGCCCCCATGGTTCCACAGCCGGGGAGAAGGCGGCTCGTGGCGGTGTGGGCTGCCGCACTGCCTCGCACCGAAGTGCCCTGCCACACTGCTCGGCATGCGCGTGCTGCTCTGTCCCGACAAGTTCGCCGGCACGCTGCCGGCTCAGGAGGTCGCCGCGGCGGTGGCCGAGGGCTGGCGGGAGGTGGCCGACGGGGACGACCTGCTCATCCGCCCGCTCGCCGACGGCGGGCCCGGCTTCGTCGCCGTCCTCGCCGAGGCGCTCGGCGGGCGCCGGGTGCCGGTGCCGACCGTCGACCCGCTCGGCCGGCCGGCCGACGGTGAGATCCTGCTCACCGACGACGGCACGGCGTACCTGGAGAGCGCCCAGGCTTGCGGCCTGCACCTGCTCGCCGCCGCCGAGCGCGACCCGAAGGCCACCACCTCGTACGGGCTCGGCGCGCTGGTCACCGCCGCTGTGGAGCACGGCGCCCAGACGGTGGTGATCGGGCTCGGCGGTTCGGGCACCAACGACGGCGGGGCTGGCCTGCTCACCGCGCTCGGCGTCACCACGCTCGACGAGGCCGGCCGGGCCCTGCCGTACGGCGGGGCGGCGCTGGCCGGGATCGCCGGGCTGGACGGCGCGCCCCGGCTGCGCGGCGTCACCCTGGTCGCCGCCACCGACGTGGACAACCCGCTGCTCGGGCTGCACGGCGCCAGCAGCGTCTACGGCCCACAGAAGGGCGCGACCCGCTCCGACGTGCTGCTGCTCGACGCCGCGCTGGAGCGCTTCGCCGGTGTGCTGGAGCGGGACCTGCCCGGCTGCCCGGCGGGCCTCGGCGCGCTGCCCGGCGGCGGCGCGGCCGGCGGCCTCGGCGCGGCGATCCTGGCTCTCGGTGGTCGGTGCGAGTCCGGCATCGGCCTGGTCACCGAGGCCATCGGGCTGTCCGCCGCGCTCGACGCGGTCGACCTGGTGGTCACCGGCGAGGGCTCCTTCGACCACCAGTCGCTGCGCGGCAAGGTCGTCGCCGGGGTGGCCGGGGCCGCCCGGGACCGGGGGGTGCCCTGCGTGGTGCTGGCGGGACAGGTGAGCACCGGGCGGCGCGAGGCCGCCTCGGCCGGGGTCACCGACGCGTACAGCCTGGTGGAGCACTTCGGCGGGGAGGAGCGCGGCGGGCTGGACGCGGCGCTCAGCCGCCCGGCGGAGGGGCTGCGTGAGCTCGGCGCCCGCCTGGCCCGCCAGTGGAGCCGCTGAGCGCCGGCCGGGCGGGGGCTGACGACCTCGCCCGCCCCCGCCTCCCACCTATCCTCCTAGGACGGCCCACCGGTTGTGCCGAGCCCGGGTCACGTCGACCGGGTGGTCCCGGCCGGGGCGGCGTACCATCGGGTCTGCGACCACATCGGGAATCACTGGACGACGCGAGACGTTGGCCAGTGCGTCCAGACCCAGACCGCGCAGGGAGATTTCCACGTGACCACGCCAGCGCAGACCGAGTCGACCGAGTCGACCGAGGCCCCTTCTTCCATCGTCCTCACCGACGTCGCGGCGCAGAAGGTCAAGGCCCTGATCGAGCAGGAGGGCCGTGACGACCTGCGGCTCCGGGTGGCGGTGCAGCCGGGCGGTTGCTCCGGCCTGCGGTACCAGTTGTTCTTCGACGAGCGCTCGCTCGACGGTGACGTCGTCACCGACTACGACGGTGTCGAGGTCGTCGTCGACCGGATGAGCGCCCCCTACCTGTCCGGCGCCACCATCGACTTCGCCGACCGGATCGACGCCCAGGGCTTCACCATCGACAACCCGAACGCGGGTAGCTCCTGCGCCTGCGGCGACTCGTTCAGCTGAGTCGACACCCTCGGCCGATGCGGCAGCGGGGCCACCCCCGACCCGGGGGTGGCCCCGCTGTCTTTTTTGCGGCACAGCTTCACCGTCCGTAGCCGCCCGCGGACGCAGTCACGGTGGGCCGACCAGTGCGGATCCGCTCCCCGGCGGACGCCGGCCGACCGGCCAGCGACGAGGGGTCAACCGGAACGTGAACGATCTCTCTCGACCCAGGGCCACGACACCGAACGGCCCGGTAGGCTGACCCGCGCCGTGTTCCCGACCGCGAGGGTTGACATGAAGATCGCCGTGACCGGCTCGATCGCGACCGACCACCTGATGAGCTTCCCCGGCCGGTTCGCCGACCAGCTCATCGCCGACCAGCTCGACAAGGTCTCGCTGTCCTTCCTCGTGGACGACCTGGTGCTGCGCCGGGGCGGGGTGGCCGCCAACATCGCCTTCGGCATGGCGCAGCTCGGCCTGAGCCCGGTCCTGCTCGGCGCGGTCGGCGCCGACTTCGCCGACTACCGTTCCTGGTTGGAGCGGCACGGCGTCGACTGCGACTCGGTGCACGTCAGCGAGGTGGCACACACCGCCCGGTTCGTCTGCACCACCGACACCGACATGTGCCAGATCGCCTCCTTCTACGCGGGCGCGATGAGCGAGGCACGCAACATCGAACTGGCCCCGGTCGCGAAGCGGCTCGACGGGCTCGACCTCGTGCTGGTCGGCGCCAACGACCCGGCGGCGATGCTGCGGCACTCCGCCGAGTGCCGCGAGCGCGGGTACGCCTTCGTCGCCGACCCGTCCCAGCAGCTTGCCCGGATGGGCGGCGACGACGTGGTGGGCCTGATCGACGGCGCCGAGTACCTGATGACCAACGAGTACGAGAAGGCGCTGCTGCAGAGCAAGGCCGGCCTCACCGACGCGCAGCTGCTGGACCGGGTGACGGTTCGGGTGACCACGCTGGGCAGCAACGGCGCGGAGATCGCCGGCCGGGACTTCGACACCATCCACGTGCCGATCGCCCGGGAGACCAGGGCGGTCGACCCCACCGGCGTCGGGGACGGCTTCCGGGCCGGATTCTTCGCCGGGCTCTCCTGGGGCCTGGGTCTGGAGCGGTCCGCCCAGGTCGGCTCCCTGCTGGCCACCCTGGTGCTGGAGACCGTCGGCACCCAGGAGTACGAGGTGCGCCCGGACCTGTTCGTCAAGCGGCTCGCCGAGTCGTACGGCGACGTCGCCGCCGACGACGTCCGCCCCCACCTGCTCCCGTAGTTCCGACCCGGCCGGCACGCTGAACTGACCGGCACGCGATGATCGGCAGCGGCTGCCCTCGGCCGTGCCGGGACGTTCGTCGTCACTCGTCTTCGAGGCCGACCATGTCCACCATCACCGCGTCCACCATCACCGCGTCCACCGCCCAGCCGCCCACCGTCCGCACCGTCCGGCTCGCGGCGGAGATCGGGTAGATCTTGGAAGATTTCGGCCCCTGGAAGGGCCGTTTGCTTCCAAGATCTGCAATTCCGACGTTGAGGCGGCTGCGGCGGGGCGACGGGGCCGGAGTGGTCGCGGCGATGAACGCGGACCCACTGGCCGGACGGAAGGCGAGCGTCGGGCCGGACCGGTGCTTGCTGTCGCGTGCCGCCATGACGTCGGGCAGGACGGCGCACTCCACGCAGTCGCCGTTGCTGGTGCTGCGGCTGGTGGTGAACCAGTGGGCGGCGGCGAGGTCGGGGGTGGGCATGGTGGCCCCCGAGGGTTAGGCCGCGCCGGCCAGTTCCCGGAGCAACGCGCGCGACTCGGCGGGGGAGAGGGCGACCTGGCGCAGGTTGTCGGGGATGACCATGGACTCGAACACGAACGCGCTGTCGGCCAGCCCTTCCAGGCCGACATGCGTCTTGAACCAGACGGCGGCCCAGGGTCCCCACCAGGTCTTCTCGTCGGAGCGGGTGGCGAGCATGGTGAGCCCGGTCGATCGCGGGCGGGTCGTGGGCGGCTCAGTGGGTGCGGCGGACGTCGTAACCGGGGCCCTCGGAGTGCGCGGCGACGAACTCCTGGCCGCGCATCCGGCACCAGGCCGGGATGTCGACGGCCGCCGCCGGGTCGTCGGCGAGGACCCGCAGCACCGCGCCGACCGGCAGCTCCGGCAGCCGTCGGGCCAGCCCGATCACCGGCAGGGGGCAGCGCTGCCCCCGACAGTCCAGCACCTCCGTCGGCCCGGTCGGCTCGGCGTGCGCGGTCAAAGCCCCACCACCCCCGCCTCGGCGCGCAGCTCCGCGACGATCCCCGGCAGCTCGGCGAGGAACCGCTCCACCTCCGCCTGGGTCGTCTCCCGGTGCAGTGACACCCGTACGTTGCCGTGCGAGAGCACCCCCATCGCCTCCAGCACGTGCGACGGGCGCAGCGTCGACGACGTGCAGGACGAGCCCGAGGAGACCGCGAACCCCCGGCGGTCCAGCGCGTGCAGCAGCGCCTCGCCGTCGACGTACAGGCAGGAGAAGGTGACCAGGTGGGGGAGCCGGTCGACCGGGTCGCCGACCACCTCCACGTCCGGCACCTCGGCCGCCACCCGGGCCCGGATCCGGTCCACCAGCGGAGCCAGCCGGGCCGCCTCGGCCGCCGCGTCGGCCGCCGCCGCGCGCAGGCTCGCCGCCGCCGCCACCACCGCGGGCAGGTTCACCACCCCGGGGGTACGCCCCGACTCCCGCTCGTCGGCCGGCCACGGCGACTCCCACCGGGTGCCCTTGCGCACCACCAGCAGCCCGACGCCGGGCGGGCCGCCCCACTTGTGCGCGCTGGCGGTCAGCACCGACCAGCCGCCCGGCACCGGGGCCCGCCCGACGAGCTGGGCCGCGTCGACGTACAGCGGCACCTCGGCGGCGGCGCACGCGGCGGCGGCCTCGGCCACCGGCTGCACGGTGCCCACCTCGTGACTGGCCCCGATCAGAGCGGCGAGGGCCACCCCCGGGGCGGCGACCGCAGCCGACCAGGTGGCCGGGTCGATCCGGCCGAGCCGGTCCACCGGCACGGAGGTCGCCGTGCCGCCCGCGGCAATGTGCCGCTCGGCGGCGTGCAGCACGGCCGAGTGCTCGATCGCCGAGTGCACCAGCGTCCCGCCCGCCCGGCGCCGCCCGGCCAGGCCGCCGAGCACGGCCGAGTGCGCCGCGGTCGTACCGCTGGGGGTGAAGGACAGCTCGTCGGCGCGGACACCGAGGGTGGCCGCGGCGGCCTCGCGGGCGGCGTCGAGCAACTGCCGGGCGCGGCGAGCCTGCGTGTAGAGCCTGGCCGGGTCGGCCCAGCCGTCGTCGAGGGCGGCCAGCAGGGCCTGTCGGGCGACCGGATGCAGCGGCGCGGCGGTGGCCGCGTCCAGGTAGACGAGGGGTGCGCTCACGGCTCCGACGCTATCGCGCCGGTATGCCCAAGATCCCCCCGATGGGGGCGGACAGTGACCCCAACACGGTCAGGCCCGCCATGGTCGAGTAATCTGCGACCGTCGGTGACGCCTTTGCCGCTGGTCGGGGACAACAACCACCGCGGCGCGCTAGGGAGGCAGGACCAGGTGGTCGCAAGGAGTTCGGAGGTACGGCCGTCCGCCGTACGGCACAGCGCTTCTCCGGGAGCCGGTGGAGGCCGGCGGCGTGGTGCTGGTCGGCTCGCCGGGCTCGGCCTCGGCGGCGCGGCGCTGCTGGTCCTGCTCACGGGCTGCGACGTCGGCAAGACGTTCGGCGGTTTCGGCTGGCCGCAGGGCGGCATCACGCCCGAGTCGCACCGGATGTACGACCTGTGGATCGCGTCCTGCATCGCGGCGCTCGCGGTCGGCGTGTTCGTCTGGGGCCTGATCTTCTGGTGCGTGGTGCGCTACCGGAAGCGGGGCAACGAGCTGCCGGTGCAGACCCGCTACAACATGCCGATGGAGTTCCTCTACACGATCGCCCCGATCCTGATCGTGTCGGTGCTCTTCTACTACACGGCGGTCGTGCAGACCGACGTGACGAAGACGACGAAGAACCCGGACATCACGGTCGAGATCGTCGCCTTCAAGTGGAACTGGCAGTTCAACTACCGCGACGGCCAGGGCAAGGACGCGAACACCGTGGCGTCGGTGCTCGGCACCAGCGGGGTCATCCCGATCCTGGTCCTGCCGACCGACCGGTCCATCCGGTTCGAGGAGACCAGCAAGGACGTCGTCCACTCCTTCTGGGTGCCGGAGATGCTGTTCAAGCGGGACGTCATGCCGGGCAACATCCGTAACGTCTTCGAGGTCTCCAGCCTCGACGCCGAGGGCGCGTACGTCGGTCGCTGCGCCGAGCTGTGCGGCACCTATCACGCGTTCATGAACTTCGAGCTGCGGGTGGTCTCTCCGGAGAAGTACGACCAGTTCCTGGCCGCGAAGCGGGACGGCAAGTCGACGCAGGAGGCGCTCACCGCGATCGGTGAGGACCCGTACGCCTCCACCACGCGGCCGTTCGACACGCGGCGCGGGACGGCCAACTTCAACCCGGACGACGTTGCCGCCGGCGCGGGAAGCTGAGGGAGCGGGCATGAAGACCGAGTGGCGTATCTTCCTGATCATCGCCGGGTTCCTCCTCGGCGTGACGGTCCTCTACGGCGCCTGGACGTACGGCGACTCCGGCGGACAGGTGGAGTGGATCGGCACCGTCGCGCTGCTGCTGTCGTTCCTGCTGTGCGCGATGTGTGGTGGCTTCTTCTGGTTCGTCTCCCGCCGCATCGACCTGCGGCCGGAGGACCGACCGGACGGCGAGATCGCCGACGGCGCGGGCGAGATCGGCTTCTTCAGCCCGGGCAGCTACTGGCCGTTGGGGCTGGCGCTGTCCGCTGCGATCGCCGGTCTCGGCCTGGCGTTCTGGCAGTTCTGGCTGATCGGCCTGGGCCTGGTGTCCGTCATCTTCGCCGCCTGCGGCCTGCTCTTCGAGTACTACACCGGCACCCGGCGCACCGCCGAGCACTGACCGGCGACCCCGGCACTTTCGGAAGCCCGCACCCCCGAGGGGGTCGCGGGCTTCCGTGCGTCCGAAGGGGCCGCGGGCGGGGTGCGCGCAGCTCTGGGTGGCACGCCGACGCGATGCCGGGGTGCACGGTGCCGGGGTCCCGTACCGGTCGGGCCGCACGGTGCCGGGGTCCCGTACCGGTCAGGCCGCGCGGTGCCGGGGGTCGTGCCGGTCAGGCCGCGCGGTGCCGCGGCGCGCGGTGGCGGCGGCCGGCGGGCTGGTCGGCCGGGAGGGTGAACGTGCCGATCACCACGGCCGCGCCGCAGCGGGTGCAGGCCAGCTCCGGGCAGTCGGCCCCGTGGCCGTCGGCGCACGGTGGCGCCTCGAACGGCTGCACGCCCTCGCAGGTGTCGCAGTAGAGCTCGCGGTCCGACACGGGCGTCTCCTCTCGTCGCTGGACGCCGTCGTGGTCGCGCGGTGCCGTCGGGCGGCTGACCGGGGGACCCACGGGGGACGTCGGCCGGCGGGGTGGCCGGCGGCCCGGCCGGCGGTCGGGGCCGGAACGGGCGCGGAAAATCACTCGGATGTAGTTTCCCACGGGGGTCCGACACGTCCGCCGGTGCCTCGGCCGGTCGGGCCGCCGGTGCTCAGGCGGAGCGGGCGATCTCGATCCAGCGGTCCAGCGAGGCGGCGGCGGCGCCGGAGTCGATCGACTCGGCGGCCCGGGCCATCCCGGCGCGCAGCGCCTCGACCAGGTCGCCGTCGAGCGGGCCCTGGGTGGCCAGCGCGGCGGCGGCGTTGACGAGCACCGCGTCCCGCACCGGGCCGGTCTCGCCGGCCAGCAGCCGCCGGGCCACGTCGGCGTTGTACGCCGCGTCCCCGCCCCGCAGCTCGGCGAGGGTGGACCGGGGCACCCCGAGGTCGGTGGCGTCCACCACGGCCTCCCTGACGGTGCCGGCCTGGGCCGCCCAGACCCGGGTGGGCGCGGCGGTGGTGAACTCGTCGAGGCCGTCCTCGCCCCGCAGCACCAGCACCGAGTCGCCCCGACCGGCGAAGACGGCAGCCATCACCGGCGCCATCCGCAGGTCGAAGCAGCCGACCGCGCCGGCCCGGGGCCGGGCCGGGTTGGTCAGCGGGCCGAGGAAGTTGAAGAAGGTGGGCACGCCCAGCTCGCGCCGGGTCGGGCCGGTGTGCCGCATGCCCGGGTGGAACCGGCCGGCGAAGCAGAAGCCGATGCCTGCCTCGGCCACGCACCGGGCCACCCCCTCGGGGGACAGGTCCAGCGGCAGGCCCAGGAACTCCAGCAGGTCGGCCGTGCCGCACAGGGACGAGGCGGCCCGATTGCCGTGCTTGACCACCCGGACCCCGGTGCCGGCCACCACGAGGGCGGCCATGGTGGAGATGTTCACGGTGTGGGCGAGGTCACCGCCGGTGCCGACCACGTCGAGCGCGGACGTCCGCAGCTCCTCCGGCAGCTCGACGGGCACCGCCTCGCCGAGCATCGCCTCGACCAGCCCGGCCAGCTCGGCCGGGGTCTCACCCTTGGCCCGCAGCGCGACGGCGAAGCCGGCGATCTGCGCCGAACCCGCCGAGCCGGCCATGATCTCGCCCATCGCCCAGGCGGTGTCCGCGGTGGAGAGTTCCTCGCCGTGTAGCAGCGCGGAGATCAGGTGCGGCCAGGTCCGTTCGCCCATGGCGGGCCTCCCGATCGGGCGTGGGGTGCGGAAACGGGGTGCGACCGGGGTGGGCCGCGGGTCGGGCCGGGCGTCGCCGGTGGCGCCGGGCCGCGGTGGCTCAGGCCGGGGCGTGGCTGCGCAGCAGCTCGGCGACGGTGGTGCCGGTGGTCACCGGGTCGAGCGGGTGCACCAGGGTGGCGTCGACCTGGGCGTACGCGGCCAGCCAGCGGTCGGCGGCGCGGGCGATCACCAGGCAGGTCGGGGGGGCGTCGTCCCGGTCGTCCTTGATCTGCCGGGCGATGCCGAGGCCGCCGCCGGGGCTCGCCTCGCCGTCGAGCAGCATCAGGTCGATCTCGTACTCGTCGACCAGCCGGATGCACCCGGCGTAGTCGGACGCGTCGACGAACTCGATCTTCAGCCCGGGGGCGGGCCGGGTGCCGACGGCCAGCCGCATCCGGTCACGGACCTGCGGGTCGTCGCTGTAGAGCAGGACGGTGCAAAGACGATCGCTCATCGCTGGCTGGCTCCCACCTCGTAGCTGCGCGCTGATCGTACCCGCCGCCGCCGGCCCGTCGACCTCGCGCCCACGCGGCGCGGTCGGCGTACCGGAAAGGGCAGGTCAGGGTGTTGTTTCCGCCGCCTCCGCGGCGCGCTGGCGGGCCTCCTGGCGGTCCAGTTCGCGGTCGAGCCGGCGGGCCTCCCGCTCGGACTGGCGTATCCACTGCGCCACCAGCACCGCGAGCATCGTCACACTGACGAACTCGCCGCCGGCCCACAGGACCCCACCGGCGACCACCTGGTCGTCCCAGGGGTTCGACCAGGTCAGGCCGAGCGACGGGTACCAGTCGCCGCCGAAGAGCGTGGTGCTCTGCATGATCGTGAGCCCGAGCACGGTGTGGAACGGCACCGACAGCACCATGAGCAGCGCCCGGCCCGGGTACGGCCACCGGCCGGGCAGCGGGTCCAGCCCGAGCAGCGGCCAGAAGAACACGCAGCCGGTCATGATGAAGTGCGCGTGCACCACCTCGTGCGCCCAGGCGTGTTCGAGGGTGTAGCGGTACAGGTCGGTGAAGTAGAGCGCGAAGGGGTTCACCACGAAGATGGCGAACGCCACCAGCGGGAAGCTGTAGATCCGGGCGATCCGGCTGTGCACGATCGCCAGCAGCCGCTTGCGCGGCCGGACCGGCAGGGTGCGCAGGGCCAGGGTGATCGGGGCGCCGAGGGCCAGGAAGATGGGCGAGACCATCGACAGCACCATGTGTTGCACCATGTGCACCGACAGCAGCGCGGTGTCGTACGCGTGCAGGCCGCTGACCGTGACCGCGGCGATCCCGCCGAGGCCCGGGCCGAGGAAGAACACTGTGCGGGCGACCGGCCAGCGGTCCCCGCGCAGCCGGAGCCGGTGCACTCCGTAGAGGTACAGCCCGGCGGCGAGGACCAGCCCGAGGGCCAGCCAGCTGTCCAGCCGGGTCTCGGTGAACACCCGGGCCACGGTGAACGGCGGCGGAATCGGGTCGCCGCCGGCCGCGACAGCAGGCAGCGCGGCGACCGCCGAGGTGGCGGCGAAGATCGAATCGACGTGCAGCACGCTTTTCAGGCTAGGCCAGGCGAACCGGACCCCCACGATCGGGCCACCTGTGCCACCGATTTGCCCCCCCGCTGATCGCCGGCCGTGGTCAGGGGCAATAATGACCGCGTGACTGCGGCCCCAGCCATTGACAAGAGCCGGATCCACTCTCTGACACGGCCCAACATGGTCAGCGTCGGGACGATCGTGTGGCTCTCCAGCGAACTCATGTTCTTCGCGGCGCTGTTCGCGATGTACTTCTCCATCCGTGCGGCAGCGCCGGAGCAGTGGGCGAAGCACACCGAGCACCTCAACATCCCGTACGCGACCACCTTCACGGTGATCCTGGTGTTGTCCTCGGTGACCTGCCAGCTCGGTGTGTTCGCCGCCGAGAAGGGTGACGTCCACGCCCTCCGGCGTTGGTTCACCATCACCTTCGTGATGGGTCTGATCTTCGTGCTCGGTCAGGTGAACGAGTACCGGACCCTGGTCCACGAGGGCGTGAAGATCAACGCGGACGGGTACGGGTCGATGTTCTATCTGACCACCGGCTTCCACGGCCTGCACGTGACCGGCGGTCTGATCGCCTTCATCATCTTCATGGTCCGCACGACCATGGGCCGGTTCACCCCGGCCCAGGCCACGTCGGCGATCGTCGTGTCGTACTACTGGCACTTCGTCGATGTCGTGTGGATCGGCCTCTACGCCATGATCTACTGGCTTCAGTGATCTTGGCGCGTCACGAACCGCGCCGCTGCCCCGTCCCCTGAGACAAGGTCCCACCGGTTAAGGACACAGGTCATGACTTCTGACAACGACCGCCGACGCGGTCTGCTCGCGCGGCTGCGCGGCGAGCGGTCCGCGGGGCGCAGCAGGGGCCGCCGCCGGCTGGGCGCCGCGGTCCGGCTGATCGCCGCGCTGACGCTGGCCGGCGGCGCCTACACCGTCTTCGCCCCCGGCGTGCAGGCGCAGGAAAACCCGTCGATCACCGGCGCCGCCGCCGAGGGCAAGGCGCTGTTCGACGTGAGCTGCGTGTCCTGCCACGGTCGCAACGCGCAGGGCGTCGAGGGTCGTGGCCCGAGCCTGGTCGGGGTCGGTGCGGCCTCGGTCGAGTTCCAGGTCAGCTCCGGCCGCATGCCCATGGCCCGCCAGGAGGCGCAGGCCATGCGCAAGCCGCCGGTGTTCACCGACGAGGAGGTCCGCCAACTCGGCCAGTACGTCCAGGAGCTCGGCGGCGGCCCGCAGGTGCCCGAGGGTGACCTGCGCGAGGGCGCCAACCTGGCGACCGGCGGTGAGTTGTTCCGGATCAACTGCTCGCAGTGCCACGCCTTCGGCGGTGGCGGCGGGGCCCTGTCCTCCGGCAAGTACGCGCCGAGCCTGCGCCCGGCGACCGACCGGCAGATCTACGCCGCCATGCTGAGCGGCCCGCAGAACATGCCGGTCTTCGGGGACAACCAGATCACCCCGGAGCAGAAGGCGGACGTCATCGCCTACATCCAGGACACCCTGAAGTCCGACCAGGATCAGGGTGGCTTCAACCTCGGTCGGTACGGGCCGTCCACCGAGGGCCTGGCGATCTTCCTGGTCGGCATCGTCGCGCTCGTCTTCGCCAGCCTGTGGATCGCGGGCAAGTCGTGACCGAGCGGATCATTCGATTCAGCGCTGTGGTGCCGCAGCTCGGCACCGCCCGTAGCGAGGTGACGGCATGAGCACCAAGACCGAGCACCAGGCCCACCAGGGCCCGGAGCCGCTCGACGTCCACGATCCGCGGCTGAGCCGGTTCGACATCGTCCGGGAGGGCGCGCGTCGGGACGACATCGAGATCGTCCACTACGAGGAGCAGGTCGTCCCCGGCAGCCGGGCGGAGCGACGGCTGACCCGCACGGTCGCCTCGATGTTCCTGCTGACCGGCCTGGCCGCGACCGCCTTCCTGATCATCTACATCTGGTGGCCCTGGAAGTACGAGCCGGGCTCGGGCGGGGACAAGTACTACACCCCGCTGCTCGGCGTCACCCTCGGCCTGGCTCTGCTGGGCGTCGGTTTCGGCATCCTGACCTGGGGCAAGAAGCTGCTGCCCAAGGAGGTGTCGATCCAGGACCGGCACGTGGTGGACCCCGACGCGCCGGAGAGCCGCAAGATCACCGGCGAGACGATGCTCTTCCTCGCCGACGAGCTGGGCGTGAAGCGCCGTCCGCTGCTGGGTATCTCGCTGCTGGCCGGCCTGGCTCCGGTCGCCGCAGTCGCCGCAGCGCCGCTGGTCGGTGGCCTGATCTCCAACCCGCACAAGAACAACCAGATGTTCACCACCGGCTTCGCGCCGGTCGGGGGCAAGAAGATCCGGCTGGTCCGCGAGGACGGCCGGCCGATCCGCCCGGCCGACGTCAGCGTCGGCGGCCAGATCACGGTCTTCCCCGGCATCGAGCACGGGGTGAGCAACAAGCACGCCGACTCGCCGACGCTGCTGATCCACCTGCGCGAGGACGACGCCCAGCAGTCCCGGGCGGCCAACGCGCGGACGAAGCCCAGCCACGGCGACTACATGTGGGGCAACTACACGGCGTACTCCAAGATCTGTACGCACGCGGGCTGCCCGGCGAGCCTGTACGAGCAGCAGACCAACCGTCTGCTCTGCCCGTGCCACCAGTCCCAGTTCCTGATCACCGACAACGCGCGGCCGATCTTCGGCCCGGCCAGCCGGCGGCTGCCGCAGCTGCCGATCGAGGTGGACGAAGAGGGCTTCTTCGTGGCGCGGTCGGACTACACCGAGACCGTCGGGCCTGACTTCTGGGAGCGGCCGTGAAGCGTCGTAAATTGGACATGGCGTCCGTGCCGGGCAAGGCGGCGGTGGGGGCGGACGAGCGGCTCCAGGTCTCCACTCCGCTGCGCAAGCTGCTGAACAAGGTCTTCCCGGACCACTGGTCGTTCCTGCTCGGCGAGATCGCGCTGTTCTCGTTCGTCGTGCTGCTGCTGACCGGTGTCTTCCTCACCTTCTTCTACGAGCCGGCGATGACCGAGGTGGTCTACAACGGCAGCTACGCCCCCCTGCGGGGCACGCCGATGTCGGCCGCGTACGCCTCCAGCCTGGACATCTCGTTCGACGTCCGCGGTGGCCTGATCATACGGCAGATGCACCACTGGTCGGCGCTGCTGTTCATGGCCGCGATCGTCGTGCACATGCTGCGGGTCTTCTTCACCGGCGCGTTCCGCAAGCCGCGGGAGACCAACTGGATCATCGGCTCGCTGCTGTTCTGGGTCGGCTTCCTGGCCGGCTTCACCGGCTACTCGCTGCCGGACGACGGCCTGTCCGGCACCGGCCTGCGGATCGCCTCCGCGATCATGCTGTCGATCCCGGTGATCGGCTCCTGGGTCACCTCGTCGGTCTTCGGCGGGGAGTTCCCGGGCGACATCATCATGAGCCGGTTCTTCATCGCCCACGTGCTGCTCGTCCCGGGTCTGCTGGTGGCGCTGATCAGCGCCCACCTCGGCCTGGTCTTCAAGCAGAAGCACACCCAGTGGCCCGGCCCCGGCCGGACCAACGACAACGTGGTCGGCGAGCGGATGTTCCCGCGGTACGCGTTGAAGCAGGGCGGCTTCTTCATGGTCGTCTTCGGCGTGATCGCCCTGATGGGTGGTCTGTTCCAGATCAACCCGATCTGGTACTTCGGCCCGTACGAGGCGTGGGTGGTCTCGGCCGCCAGCCAGCCCGACTGGTACGTCATGTTCCTCGACGGCTCCACCCGCCTCATGCCGGCGTGGGAGATCAACATCCCGATCGGCGACGGGTACGTCATCCCGCCGCTGTTCTGGCCCACGGTCGTGCTGCCGGGCATCCTGGTCGGTCTCTCCACGCTCTATCCGTTCGTGGAGGCCCGCCGGCTCAAGGACACCCGCATCCACAACCTGCTCCAGCGCCCCCGGGACGCCCCGGAGCGGACCGCGATCGGCGCGATGGCGGTGTCGTTCTACGTCGTGCTCACCCTCTCGGGTGCCAACGACGTGATCGCGGACAAGTTCCAGATCAGCCTGAACGCGATGACCTGGGCGGGCCGGATCGGCCTGCTGCTCCTCCCGCCGCTGGCGTACTACGTGACGTACCGGCTCTGCCTGGGCCTGCAGCAGCACGACCGGGAGGTGCTGGCCCACGGCGTGGAGACCGGCATCATCCGGCGGCTGCCGGACGGCCGGTTCGAAGAGGTCCACCAGCCGCTCACTGCGGCGGGCCACGACGGCCACGGCGAACTGGACTACGTCGGCTGGGTGGTGCCCAAGAAGATGAACCGGCTCGGCGCCCTCGGCCCGGCCATCCGGGGCTTCTTCTACCCGATCGAGAAGCTGGCCGAGGCGCCGGTCTCGCCGGGGCACCCGCCGGTCGAGCCCCGGCCGGAGCGGGAGGAGATCGGCAGCGGCGAGAGCCGCCGCTGACCCGCCCGAGACAACGCAAGCGTGGCGCCCGCCGGATCCCTCCGGCGGGCGCCACGTCCGTTTTTCGCCCTCCGGGTGGCTGCCGGCCAGCGGAGACGCCCCCGGTGCCGCACGCGCGGTGGCTACGGAACCGGCAGGGTTAATCCGGGTCAGCCGGGTATCCGTGCGGTCCAACGAAAAAGGGGGGGAAACATGTTGGGTCTCAAACGCCTCGGACTGCTCGCCACCCTGGTGGTGGTCGGGCTGGCGCCCGCGGCGGCGGCGCAGGCCGCGGCGCAGCCGTCGACGCAGGACACCCAGTACCTGCAGGCGCTGCACCAGGTGAACCTGGCGGAGATGGAAACCGGGAAGCTGGCGCAGGAAAAGGGCCAGAACCAGCAGGTCAAGGACCTTGGTGCGCAGTTCGTCACGGACCACACCCAGCTGGACCAGACGGTGCAGAGCACCGCGCAGCAGCTCAACGTCCAGTTGCCGGACGCGCCGACCGCCGACCAGCAGGAGGTCATCGACAGGCTGAAGAACCTCAACGGCGCCGAGTTCGACAAGGCATGGGTGACCGCCGAGCTGGCCGGCCACGTCCAGGCCATCCAGGCCACCCAGACCGAGATCTCGCAGGGCTCCGAGCAGTCGGTGGTCCAGCTGGCCCAGAACGCCCTGCCGGTGCTCCAGGCGCACTACGACGCGCTGGTGGCCCTGGCCCAGACCCTGGGCGTCCCGGTCCCGCAGACCAGCGCCAGCGGCACGCCCAGCCCGGGTGGCAGCGGCACGCCGAGCCCGGGTGGCAGCGCCACGACGCCGGCCCCGGGCGGCACCATCACCGAGTCGCCGACCCCGGAGAACACCGAGACGCCGACCCCGGAGAACACCGAGACGCCGGCCCCGGAGAACACCGAGACGCCGGTTCCGAGCGTGAGCTGACGTCGTAGCACCGCCGGTAGCCAGCCCACCGACCGGTGGGCTGGCCACCGCCGTGCGCGGGGCGGGTCAGTCCGCGCTGGCCAGGCCGATGGCGAACGCCTCCTCCAGGTCGTGCCGGGAGTACGCCCGGAAGGCGATGTGCGACTCCGTGTCCAACACGCCGGGAACCTTGGAGATGCTGCCGGCGATCACCTGGGCGATCTCGTCGAACTCCCGGACCCGCACGACGGCGATCAGGTCGACGTGCCCGGCCACGGAGTAGACCTCGCTGACCCCGGGCAGGTTGGCCAGGTTCTCGGCCACCTCGGGGATCGAGTCGGTGGCGCAGTCGATCAGTACGATCGCGGTGATCACGGGTCCGCTCCTTCGTCGTGCGTCCACTCCCGCCGGTCGGCGTCGATCACCATGCTAGAGGCCGCCCGGTCCGCCCGGACCGGGACCGGCGGGCCGCAACGGGACGCCGCCGGAGGGTCGCCCTCAGCGGCGCGCGGCCGGGACGGTCAGGCCCCCCGGCGCGCGGACCACCCCGGTCAGGCGCTCCCCGGCGGCCACCTCGGCGCCCGGCCAGAGGACCGACCGGGTCACCTCGCCCCGCACCGTCGCCCCCGCGCCCACCACCGACTCCCGGCACCGACCGGTGACCGTGGCGCTCGGGTCGACCAGGTTGCCGCCGCCCGCGGCGTGCAGGTTCGCCGCCAGGTAGTCCGCCGGGGTGCCGGTGTCGTAGAAGGTGCCCCGGTACGGCACCACGGTCAGCGCCCCGGCCGCCTCGGCCGGCCGCCACACCGCCCGGACCAGGTCGCCCGGCTCGACGGGCAGGCCCCGCACCAGCCGCCAGGGCAGCAGCGAGAAGCCGACGAACCGGTGGCCGTCGAAGGTGCCGGGGGCGGCCGGATCGTCGGCGGGCAGGCCGAGCAGGCGCACGGTCTCGCCGTCCCAGCCGGCCAGCAGCGCGGCGACGTCCGGGCCCGGCGCGGCGGCCGGATCCGCCAGGTACGCGTCGGCGTTGCCGACCAGCACGCCCCGGCCGGCGATCCAGTCCCGCAGGTTCGCCACGCCGCCGGCCGTGCCGAGCGGGTCGCCGGGCTCGACCGACAGGTGGGCCCGGCCGCCGACGTGCGCGACCACCTGGTCGCCGAGGTAGCAGGCGTTCACGGCGACCCGGGCCGGGCCGCTGAGGCCGAGCCCGGCCAGCCGGGCCAGCGCCCGGTCCAGCAGCGGCGTGTTGCCGACCGGGCAGAGCGCCTTGGGCAGCCGCTCGGTCAGCGGGCGCAGCCGGGTCCCCTCGCCGGCGGCGAGCACCACCGCGCAGATCTCCGGCCCGCCCCCGCCGGACGCCGGGGCGGTCACGCCGTCGGGCGGGGCGGCGGCATCTCGCCGGCCCGCGGCCCGATGCCGTAGTAGCCGAGCAGGTTCGCCGTCGCCCGGCTCAGCCGGGGCAGGTCGTCCAGCGGGTGCCAGGCGGCCTCGTAGACCTCAGCGCCGTCGACCTTCAGTTCCGTGGTCGACGCCGGGACCTCGGTCTCGAAGACCACGTCCACCCAGCCCTTGGCGTGCACCAGCGCGTTCGGCACCGCCGGGCGGAGCCGGTCCGGGGCGAGCCGGACCCCGGACTCCTCGAACAGCTCGCGCGCCGCGCCGACGACCGGGTCCTCGCCGCGTTGCAGCAGCCCGGCCGGGAGCGTCCAACTGTGTCCCGGCGGCTGGCGCAGCAGCAGCAGGCGGCCGGGGCCGGCGGCCTCGGCGTCACGGACCAGGGTGACCGCCCCGACGATGTACTTCGGTGTGGCGAGCCGGACGAGCCGGCGTCGCACCGACACGGGCAGCCGGTAGAAGACCTGATAGGCGAAGGCCCGTCCGGTGGCGCGGGAGCGGGGGATCATGGGTCCAGGTTAGTGGCCGGCGGGGGCCGGGCCGGCCACCGGGGGGAGAACGGTCAGTGCCGATGGTCGACCAGGTCGATGAGCTGGAGCACCACCGCGTCGGGCTCGAGGGCCCGGTCGAAGACCGCCACCAGCATGGTCTCCAGGTCCGGGTAGCCCAGTTCCTCCGACAGCCGCAGCAGCGGCAGGTCGTTGGCCAGCCCCCGGTTGTGCTTGCGCAGCGCCAGCCCGATGGTGGCCCGGCCGAGGCGGACCTTGTCGGCGATCGAGATGCCCGGCTCGGTGTGCTCGGCGAACCACCGGTTGATCTGCATCTGGGCGTGCGGGGACTTCACGAAGCCGAGCCACTCCTTGCGGGGACCGCGCGGGGCGACGTCCGCCTCGAAGCCGGTCTCGGCGTCGGTCTCGGTGAAGATCTCCACCACGTCGCCCTCGTCCAGTTCGGAGGAGAGCGGGGCGAGCCGGCCGTTGATCCGGGCCGCCAGGCAGCGGTCGCCCCGGTCGGAGCCCAGCTCGTACGCCACGTCCACCGGGGTCGCCCCGGCGGGGAGGACCACCTGCCGGCCCTCGGTGACCACCTGGACCTGCGCCTCGGCGAGGTCGCAGCGCAGCGACTGGAGGAACTGCGCCGGGTCCGCGGCCTCCTGCTCCCAGTCGAGCACCCGGCGCAGCCAGTCGAGCTGTTGGGCGCGGGCGGCGGCCCCGGCGGTGCGGGGGGACCGGAAGTCGGCGGCGATGCCGTACTCGGCGGCGCGGTGCATCTCCTCGGTGCGGATCAGCACCTCGACCGTGCGGTTCTTCGGGCCGCACACGCTGGTGTGCAGCGAGCGGTAGAGGTTGTTCTTGGGGGAGGCGATGAAGTCCTTGAACCGGCCGGGCGCGGGCCGCCAGAGGCCGTGCACCGCGCCGAGAGCCGCGTAGCAGTCGGTCGCCGGGCCGTCCACCACGATCACGATCCGGGGCAGGTCGTACGGGGCGCCGTGGCCGCCGGCGACGGTGTCCTTCCAGATCGAGTAGAGGTGCCGGGGGCGGGGGGCCACCTGCGCGTCGACCCGGCTGCGGCGCAGCGCCACCTTCGCCTTGGCGACCACGTCGCCGAGGTACGCGTCCCAGCCGGGCCGGTCGTGCACGAACCGGGCGATCCGGGCGTGCTCGTCGGGCTCCAGGTGCAGCAGCACCACGTCGTCCAGCTCGCGTTTGAGGGTCTGGATGCCGAGCCGGTCGCAGAGTGGGACCAGCACCTCCAGCGTCTTGCGGGCGATGCGCTCCCGCGACGCGGCCGAGCGGACCCCGAGGGTGCGCATGTTGTGCAGCCGGTCGGCCAGCTTGATGATCAGCACCCGGACGTCCTTGCCGGCCGCGATGATCATTTTCCGGGTGGTCTCCGCCTCGGCGGCCTTGCCGTAGAACGCCTTGTCGAACTTGGTCACCCCGTCGACCAGGTGGGCCACCTCGCCGCCGAAGTCCTCGGCCAGGGCCTGGAGGGTGTAGCGGGTGTCCTCCACCGTGTCGTGCAGCAGCGCGGCGACCAGGGTGGTGGGGTCCATGCCCAGCTCCGCGCAGATCTGGGCGACCGCCAGCGGGTGGGTGATGTAGGGCTCGCCGCTCTTGCGGAACTGGCCGCGGTGCATGTTCTCCGCGATCGTGTACGCCCGGCGCAGCACCGACGGGTCGGTGCCGGTGTGGATCGCCCGGTGGGTGCGGACGAGATGGGTGACCGGGTCTGTCTCGGCGCTCGGCCAGCTCAGCAACGACCGCAGCCGACGGGCCAGGGGCAGTTCACCCGGCTGGGTCGGGAGCGCGCCCCCCAGGGCGGCGCCGTGTCCGGCGTCGACGTCCACGAAGGACACCTCCTAACCCCGGCCCCACGGCAGCCGGGCACCGGCAACCGGGAGCAGGCCCACGAAACGGGCAGTACTGCACTTCCTTAACAGCCTAAGCGAGGCGGGGTCGTCCGATCGGTCACTTGGTCATGGGCGTTCGGTCGAGAGTTGGTGGGACGAGGCGCCCTCGGCCTTGCTGAGCAGGTCACGGAAGCGGCCCGCCCCGGCAGCCGGGGACGACCAGCCGGAGGACATCTCCACCAACCGGGTATCGGGTCGCTCCAGCCAGGACAGGATTCGCTCCGACTCCTCGGCGGAGGCCCGGGGCACCGGGCCGTGCCCGGGCGGGACCGTCTCGGCCGTCGCCCGGATCGCGTTCAGCGTCGGCCGTGGGTGGACGCCGGGCGGGGAGACCCCCGCGCCGGCCAGCCGGCCGTGCCGGACCAGGGCCAGCTCCCAGCCGCCCCGGGCGGCCGGGCGGGCGGCGGCCAGCTCGGCGATGCCGGCCAGCGCGGCCAGCCGCTGCATCCGTACCGTCGCGCGCAGCACCGCGGCGAGCCGCGAGCGCACCACGGCCGCCTCCTCGTAGCGCTGGTCGGCCGCCAGCGCCTCGACCCGGGCCAGCAGGGCGTCCACCACGGACCCGGGGTCGCTGGCCGTGGCGGTGCGGAACGGCGCGACGGCGCGGTCGTCGTACTCCTGTGGGGTGATCCGGTGCTCGCAGGGCGCCGGACAGCGACCCAGCTCGGCCAGCGCGCAGGCCGGGGTGACCGTGCGCAGCGACAGCCGGTGCGTGCACTGGCGCAGCGGCACGGCGTCGTGGAAGCCGGCGGCGGCCAGGTCGGCCGCCCGCCGGGAGCTGAACGGCCCCAGGTAGGCCTCGTCACCGGGGGCCAGCGACCGGACCACCGACAACCGGGGGTACGGCCCGTCGGTGAGCCTGAGCCAGATCATCCGCTCGGGATACTTCGACCGTCGGTTGTACGGCGGCGCGTGCGCGCCGATCAGCCGCAGCTCGCGCACCTCCGCCTCCAACGAGTGGGCGCACTCGACGGCCTCCACCCGCTCGGCGGCGGCGAGCATCTCGGAGATCCGGGCCCGCTTCTCGGCGGCGGTGAAGTAGCTGCGCACCCGGGTGGCGATGTCGCCGGAGGTGCCGATGTAGAGCGGCCGGTCGTCGGCGGCCCGGAAGATGTAGACCCCGGGGACCTTCGGCAGCCCGTCGGCGAGGTGCCGCTTGCGCCGCTGGGTCGGGGTGACCGCCCGGGCGAACTCGATCGCCTCGCCGACCGTGTCGACCCGGTGCCCGCCCAGCCGGGCGATCAGCCCGTGCAGCACGTCGACGGTGGCCTTGGCGTCGTCGAGGGCCCGGTGGGTGGGCTGGGTGGCGGTGCGGAAGTACGCCGCCAGGGTGCCCAGCTTGCGGTTGGGCACCTCGTCGCGGGTGAGCACCCGGCGGGCCAGCGCCGCGGTGTCCAGCACCCGGGGGTTGGGCCAGCGGTAGCCGTGCCGCGCGCAGGCCGCCTTGAGGAAGCCGACGTCGTAGGGGGCGTTGTGGGCGACCAGCACCGCGTCGGCGATGAACTCCAGGAAGCTCGGCAGCACCTGCTCGATCGGCGGCGCGGGGATCAACATGGCCTGGGTGATCCCGGTCAGCACGGTGATGAACGGCGGGATCGGCACGCCCGGGTCGACCAGGCTGGCCAGCACCCCCAGCTCCTCGCCGCCGCGCACCTTGACCGCGCCGATCTCGGTGATCCCGCCACCGTCCGGCGCGCCGCCGGTGGTCTCCAGGTCGACCACCACGAAGGTCGTCGCGTACAGCGGCAGGGCCGGGTCCACCCCGTCGCCGGCGGCCCGGTCCAGACCGGCGAGCGCCTGCTGGACGTACTCCTCTCGTGCCACCTGCGGCACGCTAGTCCGCGGGTGCGACACTCCCGCATCAGCGGCCCCAGACGTCATAACCGGTCTAGGATGAGAGATCGGCTCACCACCGGGCGGTGGGCCCGGTCGCGGTGGGAGACTTGCCACATGCCCCTCACCGAGCCCTACGACGACAACCTCCCGGGGGAGGTGTCGGCCGGTGCCATGCGCCACCCCGGTGAGGACTCCCCGGACACCGACCGCGAGCCCGACCTGCGGCGCGAGCCCGACCCGTCGCGTCCCGACCTGACGGAGCCGCCTGCCGGGGAGCCGGAGCCGACACTGCCGGAGCCGGTACGCCAGCGGATCGTCGCGCTCACCGCCGCCGTGCTGCCGGTCCTGCCCGGCGACGAGGTGCCGGTGCCGCTGCGCCGGGTGGCCAAGTTCGCCCCCAACCGCCGGGCCCGGCTCGGCGCCTCGGTGATCGCCGCCCAACTCGCCGCCGACCCACTGTTCCGGCAGCGGATCACCACCCGGGTGCTCGCCGACGCCGGCGACCTCGGCGCCGCCGTGATCGAGGGCACCGCCCCGGCCGCCGCCGACCCGGTCGAGGTGGCCGCCCTGGCGTACCTGGCCCGGCCCCGGGGCTGGCGCGATCTGATCGAGGCCAGCGGCGCGGCGGTGCGGGCCGAGGCGGACAAGGCCGTCGTCGACGAGCTGATACGCGAGGCCGAGCAGCGGGCCGGCCGGGCCGAGCACGACCGGGCGGTGGCCCGGGTGGAGGCCGACAAGCTGCGCGACGAGCTGGCCCGGGTCCGCGAGGAACTCGGCCAGCTCCGCGAGGAGAGCCGCCAGGTCGCCCGTACCCTGCGGGAGACCCAGGCCCGGGAGCGCAAGGCCGGCGAGTTGCTGGCCACCGAGCGGGGTCGGGCCACCCGGGCCGCGGCCGACGCGGACGCCGAGCTGCGCCGCGCCCGGGCCCGGCTGGCCGATGCCGAGGCGGCGGCCGGCGTGGCCCGGGTCAGCGCGAAGGAGGCCCGCTCGGTCGACGACGCGCGGCTGTGGTTGCTGCTGGAGACGATCGGGCAGGCCGCCGTCGGGTTGCGCCGCGAGCTGGCGCTGGACCCGGTCGACCAGCTTCCCGCCGACTTCGTCGCCGACGCCTTCGCCGACCGGTCGGCGCCCACCCCGGCCGGCGCCGCCACCCGGGCCCGCGACACCGACGACCCGGCCCGCCTCGACCAGCTCCTCGCGCTGCCCAAGGCGCACCTGGTGGTCGACGGCTACAACGTGACCAAACGCGGCTTCGGCGAGATGTCCCTGGAACAGCAGCGCAAGCGGCTGATCACCGGACTGGGCGGGATCGCGGCCCAGACCGGTGACGAGGTCACCGTCGTCTTCGACGGCGCGGAGCGGATGCACGGCCTGCCGCCCACCCCGCGCGGCGTGCGGGTGCTCTTCTCCCGCAAGGGCGAGACCGCCGACGAGCTGATCCGGCGGCTGGTCCGGGCCGAGCCGGCCGGCCGGCCGGTGGTGGTGGTCTCCTCCGACCGGGAGGTCGCCGACGGGGTGCGCCGGCACGGCGCGTACCCGCTGGGCGCCGACTCGCTGCTGCGCCGGCTGGCCCGTTCCTGATCCGGGGCGCTTGCTCGGATCTGGGGCGTAGCGAGCTGGTTGTCCGATTCTGTCGTACCCCTGCCGTAGCGTCGGGATGACCGACGGTGGCCGGCGGCGACGACGGCGACCTGGGCGACGACGTGGTCGGCCAGGTCGGTTCCGCCCGCCGCCGACGCATCGCTTCAGGAGGAACGATGCTGATCGACTGCGACAGGTGCGCGATCCGGGGCGCGGGCTGCTCCGGCTGCCTGGTGACCGCGTTGTTCGACGACGGGCCGGGGGGCGAGCTCGGCGCCGCCGAGCAGCGGGCGATCGAGGTGTTCGCCCGGGCCGGCTTCGACGTCGAGGTGCTCCCGCCCGCCGCGCCCACCCGGGCACCCCGCTCCCGTCCGGCCCGCCGCCGGGTGGCGTAACCGCCCGCCCGCCGCCCGTCGGGGTGAGGGCTGTCGCGGCCCGGTCGGGCGACCGCCGCCGGCCGCCGCCCGGAAGGCCCCGCCGCCGGGCCATAGGATGGGCGCTCACGGCGGGAGGAGCGGCATGACGCGGGTACGACGCGACGGCGGTGCGCGCGACGCGACGCCGACCTGCCCACCGGCGGTGCCCGTCGCGGCCGGCCGCGTGCTGGCCCGTGTCCCGCTGGCCCGTGTCCCGCTGGCCCGTGCTCCGCTGGCCCGTGCTCCGCTGGCCCGTGCTCCGCTGGCCCGGGGCCTGGTGGTGGCGGGGGTGGCGGGATGACGCCACGCGGCTGGGCGGTGCTCACCCTCGCCGGGCTGGCCGTGGCGCTGCTCGTCGCCGGTGCCCTGCTGGTGCCGTGGCACCGGCCGCCGGCCCCGCGCGCCGACCAGCTCGCCGCGTTGCGGGACCTGCCCGTCGACCAGGTCGCCCACAGCCGGGAGTTCCGGGCCGCGCTGCGCCCCGCCGGCTGGGCCGGTCTCGCCCTCGGGCTGCTGGTGGCCGTGGCGCTCGGGCTCACCCCGCTGGGCAGTCGCCTCGTGGAGCTGGCAGGGCGCCCGTTCGGCGGGAACTGGATCGCCCAGGCGGTGCTCGGCGGGCTGGCCGTGGTGCTCGTCGCCGACCTGCTCACCCTGCCCCTCGCCGCCTGGCGGCAGACGCTCCTCACCCGGTACGGGCTGAGCACCCAGGGCTGGGCCGGCTGGACGGCCGACCTGCTCAAGTCGTACGCGGTCAGCGCGGTGATCGGCGCGCTCGCGCTGCTCGGCTTCTACACCGTGACCCGGCTCGCCCCGCGCTGGTGGTGGGCGTTCGGCGCGGCCGGCGCGGCCGGGCTGGTGGTGCTGCTGTCGTTCGTGCTGCCGGTGCTGGTGGAGCCGGTGTTCAACCGGTTCACCCCGATGGAGCAGGGCCCGCTGCGCACCGAGCTGATGGGCATGGCGGCCCGCGACGGGGTGCCGGTACGCGACGTGCTGGTCGCCGACGCGTCCCGGCGTACCCGCGCGGTCAACGCGTACGTCTCCGGGCTCGGGCCGACCCGCCGGGTCGTCGTCTACGACACCCTGCTGCGCGAGGCCACCCCGGCCGAGGTGACCAGCGTCGTCGCGCACGAGCTGGGGCACGCCAAGGACCGGGACGTGTGGACGGGCACGCTGACCGGGGCGCTGGGCGCCGCGCTGGCCGTGGTCGTGCTCTACCTGCTCGGCTCGGCCGGCCCGCTGCTGCGCCTGGCCGGCGTCGACTCGATCGCCGAGCCGCGCGCGTTCCCGCTGCTGATCGCGCTGGTCACGGTGGCCGGGCTGGTGACCGCCCCGGTCCAGGCACTGGTGTCCCGCCGGGTCGAGGTCCGGGCCGACGCGCACGCCCTCGCCCTCACCGGCGACCCGGCGACCTTCGAGGCGATGCAGCGCCGCCTGGCCGGGGTGAACCTGGCCGATCCCGATCCACCCCGCTGGGAGTACCTCTACTCGGCGTCGCACCCGTCCACGGTCGAGCGGATGGCCGCCGCCCGCGCCTACGCCAGGGAGGCCGGCCGATGAGCCGCACGCTGCTGATCACCAACGACTTTCCGCCCCGCGCGGGCGGCATCCAGTCCTTCGTGCACAACCTCGCCGTCCGCCAGCCCACCGGATCCGTGGTGGTCTACGCGTCGAGCTGGCGCGGGGCGGAGAAGTTCGACGCCGACCAGCCGTTCGAGGTCGTCCGGGAGCGCACCCGGGTGCTGCTGCCCACCCCGCTGGTCGCCCGCCGGGCCGCCCGGCTGGCCCGCGAGCACAACTGCGACACCGTCTGGTTCGGCGCGGCGGCCCCGCTCGGGCTGCTCGCCGCCGGGCTGCGCCGCCGCGCCGGCGTCCGCCGCGTGGTGGCCCTGACCCACGGGCACGAGGTGGGCTGGGCGGCTCTGCCCGTGGCCCGGGCCGCGCTGCGCCGGATCGGCCGGGGCGCGGACGTGGTGACGTACCTCGGCGAGTACACCCGGGTCCGGCTGGAGCGGGCGCTGCACGGGGCGACCGAGCTGCACCGGCTGGCTCCCGGCGTGGACGTCGAGACGTACCACCCGTCGGTCGACGGCGAGCCGGTCCGGGCCCGGCTCGGGCTGGCCGACCGGCCGGTGGTGGTCTGCGTCTCCCGGCTGGTGCCGCGCAAGGGCCAGGACATGCTGATCCGCGCCCTGCCGGCGATCCGCCGCCGGGTGCCGGACGCGGCGCTGCTGGTCGTCGGCGGCGGGCCGTACCGGGACACCCTGGAGAAGCTGGCCCGGCAGACGGGCGTCGAGCGGGACGTGGTCTTCACCGGCTCGGTGCCCTCGGCGGACCTGCCCGCCCACTACGCCGCCGGTGACGTCTACGCCATGCCCTGCCGCACCCGCAACCGGGGCCTGGACGTTGAAGGGCTCGGCATCGTCTACCTGGAGGCGTCCGCGACCGGCCTGCCGGTGGTGGCGGGCGACTCGGGGGGTGCGCCCGACGCCGTCCGCGAGGGCGAGACCGGGTACGTCGTCTCCGGCCACGACGTCGCCCAGCTCGCCGACCGGGTGGCCACCCTGCTCGCCGACCGGGACCTGGCCCGGCAGCTCGGCGCGGCCGGCCGGGCCTGGGTGGAGCGGGAGTGGCGCTGGGAGACCCAGGCCGCCCGGATGGCCACCCTCCTCGCCGGCTGACCGCTGCCCCTCGGCCGGCTGCCTCTGGCCGACTGCGGCTTGGCTGCTCGCTCTCCGCCGGTTGCCGCTCTTGGTTGGTTGCCGTTCTTGGTCGGTCGTCGTCCCCAAGGTTGGCGCAAGATCGGGAGTGAGTCGCCGCCGGGGACGCCGGTCGCGGCCCTGTGGAGCTGCCCCGTCTGTGCACCCGCGCCGTGTCGGCCGCCGCACGTGGTGCCTGTGCCCCATGGCTCCGCCATGTCGGCTGCTCTGCGCCGGCTGAGGCTCGTGCCCAGGCCGCGCCGGCATGTCGGCTGCTCTCTGCTGGTTGGTGCTGGTGCTGGTGCTGGTGCCCGCGTCGGCCGCTGGGGCTGTCTTCCGCCCTTAGTTACGCCCGGGCTGTCTCCCGTCCTTACCTGCGCCCAGGGCTGTGACGGCCCCTGCCCTGGCTGTCATCGGCCCGGTGCCCCGTTTGCGCGGGCAGCTCCAAAGGACGTGCCGAGAGTGTCCCTGCGGGAGCCGCGCCCCGATAGAGGTGTTCAGCGCGACCAGCGTCAGGCCGGTGACCAGCGAGGGCCGGTGACCAGTGACGGCCGGTGGCCAGCGAGGGCCGGTGACCAGCGAGGGCCGGTGACCAGTGACGGCCGGTGGCCAGCGAGGGCCGGTGGCCAGCGAGGGCCTGCGGCCCGCGACGGCCCTGACCATGTGGTGACATCCCAACGAGGCCGGTGCCCCGACCATGTCGGCGTCTCGGAGGGGCCGGCGTCTCGGTCAGGCCGGCGTCCGGTCGGAGGGTCAGGTGCTCCAGGAGGGCGGCGGCGGTGCTGGTCGGCCGAAGTGCCAGCCCTGGGCGGCGTCGCAGCCGATGGCACGCAGCCGGTCGGCCTGCCCGGCGGTCTCCACCCCCTCGGCGGTGACGGTCAGGTCCAGCGCGTGCGCCAGCGAGACCAGCGAGGCGAGGATCCGTTCGTCGGTGCGGCTGGCCGGGTCGTCCGCGGGGGCCCGCAGCCCGGCCACGAAATCCCCGGCCACCTTCAGCTCGGTCACCGGCAGGTCCCGCAGGTACGCCAGGTTGCAGTAGCCGGTGCCGAAGTCGTCGATGGCGATCCGCACGCCGAGGTCGGCCAGCACCCGCAGGGCGCGCACCGGCTCCTCGACGGCGCTCATCATGGTGCTCTCGGTGACCTCCAGCTGGAGCCGCTCGGGCGGCAGGCCGGTGCGGTCGAGCACGGCGCGCACCAGGTGCACCAGGTCGGGCCGGTGCACCTGCCGCACCGCCAGGTTGACGCTGACGAACGGCGCGGCACCCCCCGGCTCGGACCAGGTCGCCGCCTCCCGGCACGCCTCGGCGAGCACCCACCCGCCGAGCGGGACGATCAGCCCGGTCTCCTCGGCCAACCCGATGAAGCTGTCCGGGCGCAGCTCGCCGAGCGCGGGGTGCCGCCAGCGGACCAGGGCCTCGGCGCCGAGCACGGTGCCGTCGCACAGCGAGGTCAGCGGCTGGTAGTCCAGGTAGAACTCACCCCGCTCCAGCGCCGCGGGGATCGCCGCGGAGAGCGCGTACCGGGCCAGCTCCCGGCGGTTGCGGTCGGCGTCGTACAGCGACCAGCGGGCACCCCCGGCGGCCTTGGCCCAGTGCAGCGTGGCGTCGGCGGCGCGCATCAGGTCGACGGGGGTGGTCCCGGCCACCGGGCGTTCGACGATGCCGATGCTCGCCGACACTGTCAGCTCGTGCCCGTCGACCAGGGCCGGCTCGCTGACCGCGGCGAGCGCCGCCTCGGCCACCTTCACCACGTCGTCGGTGCAGGCGGTCCGCTCGACCAGGATGACGAACTCGTCACCGCCGAGGCGGGCGACCAGATGCTCGTCGAGCGCCCGGCGCAGCCGGTCGGCGACCGAGACCAGCAGCCGGTCCCCGACCTGGTGGCCGAGGGAGTCGTTGACCACCTTGAAGCGGTCCAGGTCGAGGAAGCACACCCCGACCCGGTCGGCGCCCCGGCCCGGGGCGTCGATCGCGGCGGCGAGCCGCTCGGTGAACAGGGTGCGGTTGGGTAGGTTGGTCAGCGGGTCGTGGGTGGCCTGGTGCCGGAACCGGGCCTCGCTGTCGCGCAGCGCCCGCTCGGCCTGCGCCCGGGCCACCATCGCGGCCCGGCGGATGGACTCCTGCTCGTCCAGCGTGCGGCCCCGCAGCGCCCGGGCGTAGCCGGTGGCCACCGTGGCCAGCAGCCGGGCCAGCCGGTCCTCGACGTCCTCGCCGACCAGGCCCAGGTCGCGCAGCAGCCGGAGCTGCACGACCTCGATCGTGCGGCCCAGCCCCTCGGCGGAGGCGATGTGCGACTCGACCAGCTCCGCCCCGACCTGGTGGCCGACCCGCAGGTCGAACGGCTCGGCCACCAGCACCTCGGCCAGCCGATCGGTGAACCGTTGCAGCAGCGCCTCCAACTGGGCCTGGGTCATCGGCAGGTAGCTGGTGCCGGAGACCGCCTTCGCCCAGGCCCGGGCGAAGGCCCCGGGACGCGGGGTGAGGTGCCCCCGGTGCGGAGCGGGCGGCCCCGGATACGAGGCGAACGACCTCGGGCCCGCCGGGCCCACCGGGCCGTCGGACCGCTTACCCACCGAGCCGCCCGACGCCGCCCATGAAGACCGCCTGCTCGGCGTCCTCCGCGCTCTCCGGTGTCTCGGGGCGCCACTGCGGCACCCAGCCCACTCCCGGGTCGACCAGCTCGAAGCCGTCGAAGAGGGAGGTCAGCTCGGCGCGGCTGCGGATGAACAGCGGGTTGTCGGTGCGGCGGTAGACCGCCTCGGCCTCCGCGCGCTCCCCGGTGTTGTGCCGGTCCTCGTCACTGGCCTGGGAGAGCACCAGGTAGCTGCCCGGCACCAGCGCCTCGCGCAGCGTTCGCAGGATCTCCGCCGGACGGTCGGAGTCCGGGACGAAGTGCAGCACCGCCACGATCATCACCGCGACCGGCTGCGACAGGTCCAGCATCCCGGTGACGTCGGGGTGGGTCAGGATCCGTTCGGGGTGGCGCAGGTCCTCCTGGACCACGGCGGCCCGGTTGTTGCCGCTGAGGATCTCCCGGCTGTGTGCCACCGCCACCGGGTCCACGTCGACGTAGACCACCCGGGAGGCGGGGTCGATCCGCTGGGCGATCTCGTGCACGTTGCCGACCGTCGGGATCCCGGAGCCGATGTCGAGGAACTGGCGGATCCCGGCCTCGGCGAGGAAGTGCACCGCCCGGCGCAGGAACGCCCGGTTCGCCTGGGCCATCAGCGGCGCCTCGGGCACCGCGTCCACCATCGCCCGCGCGGCGGCGCGGTCGGCGGCGAAGTTGTGCGAGCCGCCGAGGTAGTAGTCGTACATGCGGGCCACGCTGGGACGCTCGATGTCGATGGTGTCGGGTGCCCAGTCCGGCCGCTGCATGCCCTACCCCTTTGTCAACGACGCGGAACACGTCGTCCCGCGCGGGTCATCCGGGTATTCTGCCCCGCCCGCCACACGGGTGACCAGAGAGGGCCGCTCCCCGCCCGACCGGCCGGTCGGGCGGTCCCGTTGACCGGACCCACCGGCCGTCGCGAAACCCCCGACCGGCGACTGCCGGTCGGACGGGGAAGCGGTCAGAACTTCGGGGCGTCCGGCGCCTCGAGCAGGCCGAGCCTCAGCGCCGTCATCAGCGCCTGCGCCCGGTTGGCCGCGCCCAGCTTCTCGTAGAGCTTCGAGATGTGGGTCTTGGCCGTCGACTCGCTGACGAAGAGCTGCTTGGCGATGCCCGCCACGCTCATGCCGTCGGCGAGCAGCCGCAGCACCTGGCCCTCCCGGGGGGAGAGCTGCGGACCGGACGGCGCGAGCCGCCGCTTCATCGCCTCGGCCAGGTCGGCCGCGGTGAACGCGCTCGGCGAGGAGGCGGCATGCCGGGCGGCGGCCACTACCTCGTCGGCCGGGGCCGTCTTGGGCACGAACGCGCTCGCCCCGGCCTCCAGGGCACCGAAGAGCTGGTCGTCGCCGGCGTACATGGTGAGCACGACGATGCCCATCGAAGCGCTGGACTTGCGCAGCGCGCGGGTGGCCTCCAGGCCACTGCCGTCGGGCAGTCGCAGGTCCATGATCACCACATCGGGCTGGAGGGCGCCGGCCTGCCGGACCCCCTCCGCCGCCGTGGCGGCCTCGCCGACGACCTCGAACTGCCGGTCCCGCTCGAAGGCGTGCCGCAGTCCCTTGCGGATCAGGTCGTGATCGTCGACAAGGAGGACCTTGGTGCGGGTCGCCGGTGTCGGGCTTGTGGTCATCCTCGGGTTACTCCCCTTCTGCTGCTGCGGCGTTGCCGCGCACCCTATCGCGCCGGGGCGAGGAGCCGAGAACCACCGCCACCGTCGTGCCGCTGGGTTGCCGCGGCCTGATCTCCAACCGGCCCCGGATACGTTCCGCCCTCTCGGCCATGATCGCAAGACCGTAGTGCCCGTCCGGGCGCTGTTCACCGATGCCGTGACCGTCATCCGACACTTCGATCTGCGCGTACGGCGGGTCCACCTCGCAGGTGACCCACAGGTTCGACGCCCCGGCGTGCTTGCGGGCGTTGGTGACCGCCTCCTGGGCGATGCGCAGGAGTTCCGCCTCGGTCGCGGCGGGCAGCCGGGCGCTCGACTCGTCCAGCGACAGGTGCACCCGCAGCCCACCGGACGCGCCGACGGTGCGAGCGTACTCGGCGATCGCGGCGGCCAGGCCACCCTGCCGGTCCACCTCGCTGCGCAGCTCGAACAGGCTCAGCCGCAGCTCGGTGATCACCCGGGTCACCTCATGGCGCAGCTGGCGCAGCGACTCGGCGGTCTCGTCGGCGTCCTCGAAGACGGTGGCCAGGGCGTTGTCGATGCCGTACCCGACCATGACCAGTTCCTGGGCGACCCCGTCGTGGATCTCCCGCGCCAGCCGCTGCCGCTCCTCGTTGGTGGCCAGCGAGCGCACCTCGTCGAAGAGCAGGGCGGCCTCCAGCCGCAGCGCGGCCGGGCGGGTCAGCGCCGTCACCCGGGACACCACCGGCGGAGGGTACGCCTGCGCGGCGTCCGCCTCCATCACCAGCATGCCGATCGTGCGGACGCCGGCGACCAGGGGCACGATCAGCGCCGACACGTCGCCGCCGGAGTGCGAGCGGGCCTGCGAGCGGCTCGCGGTCTGCGGCTGCTGGCTGGCCCAGGCGTCGGCGATCGCCGAGTCCGCGTCGAGCGTGGTCTCCCAGTCGACCCGGTCCACGCCCACCTGGGCGAGCACCACCAGCCGCCCGCCGCCGCTGGCCGAGAGCACCGCCGCCCGTTCGGCCCGGGCCACGGTGCGCAACTCCTCCAGCAGGTGCTCGGAGATGCCGCCCGGGTCGAGGGTGGCACCGGGAAGCTGCCGGGCGACCGTGCGGAGCTGGGTCAGCAGCCGGGTGGCCTCGGCGTACGGCTGGGGCTTGCCCTCGCTGCGGACCCGCATCACCCGGTGCAGGGTGCCGGCCGTGTAGAGCCCGAGCCCGGCCAGGATCAGCCACTGGGCGCAGACCGCGAGGTATCCCGGCTGGCCGAGCTGGCGACCGCCGTCGACCCCGGTGAGCGCGGCGCTGATCAGCAGGGTGGCGGCGCAGACGGCGAGCAGCGCCGCGCCCTCACGGAACCGGCGGCGCAGCGCGGTCACGGTCACGGGGACGGCGAGGTAGGCCAGCACGGCCGAGGCGCCCAGCCCGCCGGTGGCGCCGTCGAGCGTGGTGACGGCGGCGACCTGGCTGGCGGCCAGCCCCAGCACCACGACCTCGGCGAAGCGGCTGAGCGGGCCGAGCAGCCGGTGCTGGGGGGCCAGGACGGCGGGCAGGCCGGCGGCTCCCAGCAGGGCGATCCACCAGAGCTGCCCGACGTCGCGGGTCGCGAGGAAGGTGAGGACGGCCACCAGCGCGAGCATGACCAGGCGCGCGGCGGTGGCGAGCGGCTGCGTGGGCGGCCGGACGGGTGTCGAGGAGGCTGGCACGTGACGGATCGTAGTCAGCGCCGGTAGATGTCGGCGATTTCCGCCGCGTACGTCTTGTGCACGGTCTGCCGCTTGACCTTCAGCGACGGGGTGAGTTCGCCGGTGGCCTCGGTGAAGTCGTGCGGCAGGATGCGGAACACCTTGATCGCCTCGGCCTTGGAGACCGACTGGTTGGTCTGGTCGACCGCGCCCTGCACCTCGGCGCGCAGCGCCTCGTCCTCGCGCAGGTCGGCGACCGGGGTGGTCTCCGGGCGGCCGTGGGCGGCCAGCCACTTCGGCAGCGCCTCCTCGTCGATGGTGACCAGCGCGGAGATGAACGGCTGGCGGTCACCGACCACGACACACTGGCTGATCAGCGGGTGCGCCCGGACCTGGTCCTCCAGCATCGCCGGGGCGACGTTCTTGCCGCCGGAGGTCACGATGATCTCCTTCTTCCGGCCGGTGATGCTGAGGAAGCCGTCGTCGTCAAGCTTCCCCAGGTCGCCGGTCCGGAACCAGCCGTCCGCGCTGAGCGCCTCGGCGGTGGCCGCCTCGTTGCGCCAGTACCCCCGGAAGATCAGGTCGCCGGAGATCAGGATCTCGCCGTCGTCTTCGATCCGGACGGTCACGCCGGGAAGCGGGCGCCCGACGGTGCCGATCCGGGTGGCGTCGGGCAGGTTCGCGGCGGCGGCCGGGGAGGTCTCGGTGAGCCCGTACCCCTCGCAGATGGTCACCCCGATGCCCCGGAAGAAGTGGCCGAGCCGGGCGCCGAGCGGCGCGCCACCGGAGATCGCGTCCCGGCACCGGCCGCCCAGGGCGGCGCGCAACTTGCGGTAGACCAGCTTGTCGAAGACCGCGTGCTGCGCACGCAGCGCCAGGCCCGGCCCGCCCGGCTTGTCCAGGGCCTCGCTGTACGCGACCGCGACCTGCTCGGCCCGGTCGAAGATCTTCCCCTTGCCGTCGGCCTCGGCCTTCTGCCTGGCCCCGTTGTAGACCTTCTCGAAGACCCGGGGGACCGAGAGGACGAAGGTCGGCCGGAACGCCTGGAGCTCGGGCATCAGGTCTTTGGGGTCGGGGCAGTGCGCCATGGTGGCCCGCGCCTGCACCATGCCGATCTGGATGAGCCGGGCGAAGGCGTGCGCGAGCGGGAGGAACAGCAGGGTCGACGCGCCCGGCCGCAGGAACAGGTTCGGCAGTACGGGCACCGCGTTGGCGATGTCGGCGTACATGTTTCGGTGGGTCAGCACGCAGCCCTTGGGGCGGCCGGTGGTGCCGCTGGTGTAGATGATGGTCGCCACGTCGTCGGCCCGGACCGCCGTGCGGCGCCGGTCGATCTCCATCGGGTCGACCGGGGCGCCGGCGGCGACCAGTTCGCCGACCGCGCCCAGCTCGATCTGCCAGACCTGCGCCAGCTCGGGGAGCCGGTCCCGGACGCCGGCGACCAGGGTGGCGTGCGCGGTGCTCTCGACCACGACCGCGACCGCGCCGGAGTCCTCCAGGATCCAGGCGGCCTGCTCGGCGCTGGAGGTCTCGTAGATCGGCACGGTGACCGCGCCGGTCGCCCAGATCGCGTAGTCGAACAGGGTCCACTCGTACCGGGTGCGGCTCATCAGGGCGACCCGGTCGCCGGGGGACACGCCGGCCGCGACCAGCCCGCGGGCCACCGCGACCACCTCGTCGCGGAACTGCCGGCAGGTCACGTCCTCCCGGCCCGCGCCCGCCTCTGCGGCCGACGGGACGGGGCGGACGAACTGCACCGCCTCCGGGGCCGCCTCGGCGTTGTCCCAGACCGGCTGGGTCAGGTTGGCCGAGTCGCCGACGGTGACGATCGGCGGAACGGAGAACTCGCGCACCTGCACTCCCTCGTGCTCGCACTGGCCGGGCGGGCGGGGGCCCGGACGGGTCGGCTCTGTCGAAACCTACCTGCCCGCCCAGGTGACTGCGGTAGGAGGTTGCCCGCACCGCCTCCCGAATCGGCCCCGAACGTGGGGCTCGCCGGACGGGTCCACCGGCGACGGGCCGCCGCGTGGCGGGGGTGGACCGGGGCGTTCCCGCCCGCCGCCGGGTAGCCTCCCCCACATGGCGGACTCCTCCACCCAGTCGATCGTCATCGGCGCGTCACCGGATCGGGTCGCGGCGGTGATCTGCGACTTCGCGCGCTACCCCGAGTGGACCGAGGCGATGCGCCGGGCCGAGGTCGTCGAGGAGTACGAGGACGGCTACGCCAGTCAGGTCCGGTTCACCATCGACGCCGGGGTGATGGCCGACGAGTACGTCCTCGCCTACGAGTACTCCGAGGACCTGACCCGCATCGAGTGGCACCTGGTGGCGCCCTCGAAGATGCAGCGCTCCCAGCACGGGTCGTACGACCTGGTCGGCAACCCGGACGGGACGACCACGGTGACCTACACCCTGGAGGTGGAGCTCTCCGTGGGCATGCTGGGCATGTTTCGGCGCAAGGCCGAAAAGATGATCATGGACACGGCGTTGAAGCAGCTCAAGCTCCGGGTAGAAGAATCCGGTGCGGCGCGTTGACGCGACCTGCTGCGGCACGCCCGGCACGGTAGAGGAGCCGACCATGGGGGGTACCGAGCCGGGTTCGGCCCGGCAAGAGGCGGAGCGGCTGGTCGCCACGGCGCTCGCGGCGGCCCGGCTGGCCGGGGCTCGCGCGGGCGCCGGTTCCGGTTCCGGGGCGGGCCCGTGGGGTCCGGTCGGTGGGATCCTGTCGAGTGTCCTCGGTCACAGTGCCGGCGGGCGGACGACCGGTGGTCCCGCCGGGGCCGGCCGGGGCGGGTTCGCCACCGGCGCGGCAGAGTGCTGCATCTGCCCGGTATGCCGCGGTATCGCGGCGTTACGCGACCCGAGTCCGGAATTCGCCGAGCGGCTCGCCACCGGAGCGGGTGATCTGGCCGCCGGCGTGACCAGCCTGCTGCGCGCGTTCGCCTCGGCCGGCGATCCCGCCCATGGCCCGCAGGAGCCGGGCGACGCAGCGCCGCCCCCGCCCCGGGCCGGGGCGCGCCAGGAGTCGGGCGATCATGTGTGGCGCGAGGCCACCCGTACCAGGCATGATTCTCAGCCGGCGCCGGAGCAGGACGTGTGGTCCGCCGCGACCCGGGGGGAGGGTCGGGGCGTTCCGGCTGCCGCCGTGCCACCCGCCGACGACGCCGGGTCGGCCGCGCCGGGAGCCCCCCGGCCGACGGCCGGCCAACCCGGGGTGCCCGTCTCGCGGACGCCCGGCGGCGCGGGCGAGGACGCACCAGGCGACGAGGCCTGACCACCGGACATCCCGACCCACCCCACGGCGGTTCGCCGTGACGGTGCCGGACAGCACAGCAGAGGGGAGTGGCAGCGGTGACGCTGACCATCGGAGTCGACGTCGGTGGCACGAAGGTGGCCGGCGGTGTCGTGGACGACACCGGCAAGGTTCTCGTGCAGGCCCGACGGGACACCCCCGCCGACAACGTGGCCAAGACCCGCGACGTCATCATCGATGTGGTCACCGAACTCGCCGCCGGCCGGCAGATCTACGCCGTCGGCATCGGCGCGGCCGGTTGGATCGACGTCAGCCGATCAAATGTCCTCTTCGCCCCGAACCTGGCCTGGCGCGACGAGCCGCTGCGCGAGTACGTCAGCGTCGCGACCGGCCTGCCGGTGATCGTGGAGAACGACGGCAACGTCGCAGCCTGGGCCGAGTTCCGCTACGGCGCGGCCCGGCACGCCGACGACTCGATGGTCATGTTCACCATCGGCACCGGCGTCGGCGGCGGCATCGTGCTCGGCGGTGAACTGGTGCGCGGGGCCAACGGCATCGCCGCCGAGTTGGGCCACATGCTCACCGTCCCCGACGGCCACCAGTGCGGCTGCGGCCGGCTCGGCTGCATCGAGCAGTACGCCAGCGGCAGCGCCCTGGTCCGGTTCGCCCGCGCCGCCGCCCGCCAGGAGCCGCACCGGGCCACCGCACTGCTGGAACTGGCCGGCGGCGAGGCCGAGGCCGTCACCGGCCCGATGGTGACCGCCGCCGCCCAGGGCGGCGACCCCGTGTCCGCCGAGGCGTTCGCCCAGGTCGGGCGCTGGCTCGGCACCAGCCTCGCCGACATGGCGCAGATCCTCGACCCGCAGGTGCTGGTCGTCGGCGGTGGCGTCGTCGAGGCCGGCGACCTGCTGCTCGGCCCGACCCGGCGGTCCTTCACCGACGCGCTGGCCCAGCGCAGCCGGCTCCCGGTCGCCGAGGTGCGCCCCGCCGAGCTGGGCAACACCGCCGGCGTGATCGGCGCCGCCGACCTGGCCCGTCGGGTCTGAGGCGGGCCGGGATGAGCGAGAACGCGGGCGTGCCGCTGCGCGTCGTGTCGTACAACATTCACAGCCAGCGCGACGACACCGCCGCGCTGGCCGCGGTGGTCCGCGAGGCCGCGCCGGACGTGGTGATCGTGCAGGAGGCCCCCCGGCGGTTCCGGTGGCGGCAGAAGTCGGCCACGCTGGCCGGGTCGTTCGGGCTGGTGGTCGCCGCCGGCGGGCTGCCGTCGCTGGGCAACCTGCTGCTGACCAGCCTGCGGGTGCGGGTGCTCGACACCCGCTGCCAGCGCTACCCGTTGACCCCGGGCCGGCACCTGCGCGGCGCCGCGTACGCCGAGTGCCGGGTGGGCGGGGCGCGGTTCCTGCTGGCCGGCTCGCACCTGTCCACCGACCCGGCCGAGCGGCCCGCCCAGGCGGCGGCGTTCAAGCGGGAGTTGGCAGCCGCCGACCTGCCCGTGGTGGCCGGTGCCGACCTCAACGAGGGCCCCGACGGCCCGGCCTGGGCGACGGTGGGGGAGGGGCTGACCGACGCGGCGGTCGCGGCCGACCGGGCCGACCGGCACACCTACTCGTGCGCCGACCCGCGCCGGCGGATCGACGCGGTCTTCGTCGACCCCCGGATCACCGTGGTCGACTACGACGTGGTGGACACCCCGCAGACCCGCCGTGCCAGTGATCACTTCCCCGTCCTGGTCGACCTGCTGCTGCCGGCCGCCGGCTGACCGTCCCGGGGCGTCCGACCCTCCACAGGGGCTGGACAAACCGGTTGGGTTACCGGAAGGATTTCGCAGCGACCGGCACTCGTGCCGCACCTAAGGAGAATCCGGTGTCCCCCTCCACCGACCCCGGCCGTCCCGAGCCGGAAGCGGCGACGCCCGCCCCGACCCGGGAGGGCCGCCCGGTTTCCGACCGGGGCGACACGGTCTGCGTCATCGGGGCCGGGGCCAGCGGCCTGACCGCGGTGAAGAACCTGCGCGAACACGGCTTCGGCGTCGACTGCTACGAACGGGAGACCGGCGTCGGCGGCGCGTGGAACTGGCGGCACGACCGCAGCCCCGTGTACGCCAGCACCCACCTGATCTCGTCGCCGCCGTTCACCCAGTTCCCCGACTTCCCGATGCCGGACGACTGGCCGGACTACCCGCACCACAGCCAGTTGCTGTCCTACTTCGAGCGCTACGCCGACCACTTCGACCTGCGCCAGCACGTCTGGTTCGGCACCGAGGTGGTCCGGGTCGAGCCGGTCGCCGGCGACCGGTGGGACGTCACCACCCGCAGCACCGGCGGGTACGGCCCGGAGCGCACCTCCCGGTACGCCGCCGTGGTCGTCGCCAACGGCCACAACTGGTCGCCGAAGCTGCCCCGCTACGAGGGGCTGGAGGAGTTCCGGGGCGAGATCATGCACGCCTCGTCCTACAAGGACCCGGCCCAGTTGCGCGGCAAGCGGGTGCTGGTCGTCGGGGCCGGCAACACCGGATGCGACATCGCGGTCGAGGCGGCCCAGCAGGCGTCCCACTGCTGGCACTCCACTCGCCGCGGTTACTGGTACGCCCCGAAGTACGTCCTCGGGCGCCCCGCCGACCAGGTCAACGACCGTCTGCTGGCGCTGCGGGTGCCGCTGCGGATCCGGCAGTGGCTCTACCACTGGACGCTGCGGCTCACCGTCGGCGACCTGACCCGGTTCGGCCTGCCGAAGCCCGACCACCGGGTCTACGAGACCCACCCGATCGCCAACAGCCAGCTCGTCTACTACGTCGGGCACGGCGAGGTCGCCCCGGTGCCGGACGTGGCCCGGTTCCACGCCAAGGCGGTGGAGCTGACCGACGGCCGCCGGATCGAGCCGGAGCTGGTCGTCTTCGCCACCGGCTACCTTCCCCGCTTCGAGTTCCTCGACCCGAGGATCCTCGGCGACGCCGACGGGTCGGGCCGGCCCCGGCTGTGGCTCAACGCCTTCGCCCCCGGCCATCCGACCCTCGCCGTCGCCGGCCTGGTCCAGTCCGACTCGGGGATCTTCACCCTGTCGCACTGGCAGACCGTGCTCTTCGCCCGGCTGCTCACGCTGCGCCTCACCCGGCCCGACCGGGCCGCCGTGTTCGCGAAGCGGGCCGCGGCCGGGGCCGGCGAGCGCTACTCCGGCAAGGTCAAGGACAGTAGCCGGCACTGGTTCGAGGTCGGCCACGCCGACTACCTGCGCGCCGTGCAGCGCGCGATGTACGACCTGGAGGAGAAGTGAGCGGCGGGGAGCGGGTGCGGATCATGCGTGGCCGGGAGTGGGCCCGCCCGGTCCGCCCGGCCCGCCGCGAGGTGCTCAGCGCGCTCCCCGAGCTGGAGCAGGGCCGCCCCCCGCTGCTGTTCGTGCCCGGCTTCGGGCACGGCGCGTGGGCGTTCGCCGAGCACTGGCTGGAGCACGCCGCCGGGCGCGGCTTCCCGGCGTACGCGCTGAGCCTGCGCGGGCACGGCGGCAGCGAGCCGGCGCCGGAGGCGACGCTGCGGGCGTACACCCACGACGTGACGCAGGTGGCGGCGGGCCTGCCGCGCCAGGCGGTGCTGGTGGGGCACGGCGCCGGGGCACTGGTGGTCCGGCACGCCCTGGCCCGCTACCCGGCCCGGGCAGCGGTGCTGGTCGCCCCGGTGCTCGGCGAGTGGGGGACGCTGGGTGCCGCGTTGCGCCGCAACCCAGGCGGCACCCTGCCAGCCCTGGTCGGCGGCGGGCTGCGGCTGAGCCGCCGGCAGCTGTTCAGCCGCGAGTTGCCCGACGCCGAGGCCCGCCGGTACGCCTCCCGGCTCGGTCGGGCGAGCAGGCGCGCACAGTGGCAACTGCTGACCCATCGCGACCCGGAGCCGGCCGTGGGTCACCCGCCGGTGCTGGTGCTGGGCAGCCCCGACGACCGGGTGGTCCCGCCGGCCGCGCTGACCCGGGCCGCCCGGCGGCACGGCGGCGCGCCGCTGCTCTTCCCCGGGATGGGGCACGACCTGATGCTGGACGCCCGCTGGCGGGAGCCGATCGACGCGATTCTGGACTGGCTGGAGAAGGAGCACGCCCCGGCCTGACCCGCGCCGACGCGGCCGGCCGGTTCAGCCGGTCGTGCTGATGTGGTTCAGCAGCGAGCCGTCGTCGTCGAGGGCGCTGAGGTAGGAGCGCGCCCAGGCGTGGATGTCGTTGCGGTGCAGGTGTTCGCGCATCGCGCGCATCCGGGCGGTCACGTCGGCCGGGTCGGCCTGGAGCGCGGCCAGCAGCTCCTGCTTGAGTCCCTCCAGGTCGTGCGGGTTGACCAGGTACGCCTGCGGCAGCTCCGCCGCCGCGCCGGCGAACTCGCTGAGCAGCAGCGCACCGGTGTCGTCCACCCGCGCCGCCACGTACTCCTTCGCGACCAGGTTCATCCCGTCCCGCAGCGGGGTCACCGCCATCACGTCGGCGATCCGGTAGAGCGCGGCCAGCTCGGCCCGGTCGAACGGCTGGGTGAGGTAGTGGATGGCGGGCTCGCCGACCCGGCCGAACTCCCCGTTGATCCGCCCCACCTCGCGCTCGACCCGGTCGCGGAGGATCTGGTACTGCGTCACCCGCTCCCGGCTGGGCACCGCCACCTGCACCAGCACCGTGTCGCGCACCTTGACGTGCCCGCTGGCCAGCAGCTCGCTGTACGCCTTGAGGCGCTGCTCGATGCCCTTGGTGTAGTCCATCCGGTCGACGCTGAGGATGACGTGGGCGGGGTCGCCGAGGTCGTGGCGCAGCCGCCGGGCCCGGGCGGCCACGTCGGGGCGGCCCGCCAGGGCGGCCATCTCGGCGGCGTCGATCGAGACCGGGAACGCCCCGATCCGGACCACCCGGTCGCCGATGCCGATCCGCCGGTCGGTCGCGGGCAGCTCCAGCACCTTGGCCACCAGCTGGGCGAAGTTGTGCGCGGCCTGGGCGCGCTGGAAGCCGATCAGGTCGGCGCCGAGCATGCCGCGCAGCAGTTCGGCCCGGCGGGGGAGCTGCATGAACAGCTCCGGCGGCGGGAACGGCACGTGCAGGAAGAAGCCGATCCGCAGGTCAGGCCGCAGCTCGCGGAGCAGGCCGGGGACCAGTTGCAGGTGGTAGTCCTGCACCCAGACCACCGCGCCCCGCTCGGCCACCTCGGCCGTCGCCTCGGCGAACCGCTGGTTGACCCGCTGGTACGCCTCCCACCAGCGGCGGTGGTACTCGGGCTGCTCGACCGCGTCGTGGTACAGCGGCCACAGGGTGGAGTTGGCGAAGCCCTCGTAGTGGTCGCGAAGATCCTCGGAGCTCAGCGGCACGGTGTGCATCCGGACGCGGTCGACGTCGGGCAGGGCCGGTGCCGGCCCGGTGCCGCCCGCCCAGCCGACCCAGGTGGCCGGGGTGTGCCGGAGCAGGGGGTGCAGGGCGCTCACCAGCCCGCCGGGGCTGCTTCGCCACTCGCAGGCGCCGTCGGGCGCCACACTGTCGTCGATGGGGAGGCGGTTTGCCACCACCACGAGTGAACTCTGTCGCATCTCGGGCATTCCGATCAGCAGAGACCGACCACCGCGAGCGAGGAACAACCGGGCAGTCAGTGGGGGAAGTGACGTACAGCGGTATTCCTACTGACAGTAAGTTACACCACTGTTACGCCTCTCGCGGTGGGCGGCGGCGTCCCGCAATCCGGGCACCCGGCGTCCGTGCCCGGGAACGGTACGCGACGGAGCGTGCACCTGCCGCCTCAGACCCGGGCGCCGTTGTCCGGGTCGTCGTCGGAGTCACCGGGGCGCAGCCGCCAGATCAGCGTTACGAAGCCGGCCAGTATCCCGGTGAACCCGAACAGGGTCACCACCGACCTGTCCACCGGCAGCAGCGACGGATTCAGGAAGAGCACGAAGCCGGCGATGATGGCGAGCACGCCGGCCACCGCGTACTTGGAGATCCGGGGCAGGGGTGGGGGCGGCGGCGGGGTGTAGCGCTCCTCCGCGCCGTCGGGCAGGTCGGCGCCGAAGGTGTCCAGCCCGTCCAGCAGCGACGGCTCGTCCTGCCGGCCCTGGCCCACGGAGACGCCGGAGATGTCGGCGGCCCAGGGCAGCCGGCGCACGTCGGTGGCGGTCCCGCCCTCGTCCGTCCCGACCCGGCCGGCTCCGCCCGCCGCCGGCTCACCCGGCTCGTCGTCGACGTCCTCCGCCGCGGGCCAGGGGTGCGCCCCGGCGGCCGGGGCGGTGTGGAAGCCGGCCACGATGCGGGCCCACTCGGCGTCCACGTCCGGCTCGTTCCGGGCCGGCTCGGCGGGGGTCTCTTCGGCGAGCTGGGTGAGGTAGTCACGCGCCGTGGTCAGGTGCGACCGGTCGACGTAGAGCCGGTCGACCGGCCGGGACGGAACGGTGGTGGTGCGGGTGACGGGGTTCAGGTCGGCTGACGGCTGAAGGTACGCCGCGATGCCGCCGGCGGCCAGCACGTCGAGCAGATGCTCGCCGACGCGCGGATCCACGTCGCCGGCGACGGCGTACTCGCTCGCGTCGAGCCCGTTGTCCCGCCGCCCTCGGCGGGCCCCACCCGCTGACACCGGACATCCTCCCTCGGCGCACCTCACGGTGCGGTTGCCCCGGCGCCCCGCACGCCGTGCCCTGAATCGTGACACGTCGGGGCCCTGTTCCGGGAGTGCGTTGTGGCGTGCCGCTCCTGGTTCGTCGGCTCATGGCCGACAGTCCCGCTCGCCGAAGGCGCCCCGCCGGCCCACCCGGGCGCGTCCCGGGGCCCGGCCCGCCGGCCGCGGTGGCGTCGCGGCCAACCCTCGGGAAGGACGCCGGTGCTGTACTGGCTGATGAAGTACATCATCCTCGGCCCCTTGCTGAGGCTGATCATTGGCCCTCGGGCCGGGGGCCTGCGCCACGTGCCCGACGGCGGGCCGGTCGTCCTCGCGGGCAACCACCCGTCCTTCTCCGATTCGATCTTCATGCCGCTGGTCGTCAAGCAAAAAGTCACATTCATCGCCAAAGCGGAGTACCTCACCGGTAAGGGGCTCAAGGGTTGGCTGACGAAGTTGTTCTTCGTCGGTTCCGGCGCCATCCCGGTGGACAGTTCAGGTCGTCTCCAGCCCGGATGGGCGGCCGGAAGGGCTACGCCTGCGGGCCAGCACCAGCAGCACCGGCGAGGCGGAGCAGGCCCGGCGCGTGGTTGCGGGCGGCGAACTCCCGCACCTGGGCCAGCACCTCGGCCGCGCCCGGCGGGTCCACCTCGCCGAGGGTGGGCAGCGCGAGCGCGAGGGCGAGCGCGTGGTCGGTGACGTCGCCCATCCGGCGGTACTGTTCGGCCGCCGACCGGAACAGCCCGGCGGCGGCGGGGGTGTCCCCGGCCGCCCGGGCGAGTGCGGCCTCTGCCTCCTGGCCGGCGGCCAGGGCCCACGGGGTCGTCCGCGGCGAGCGGGCCAGCAGCTCCCGGACCTGCCGGGCGGCGTCCCCGCCGAGCACCACCGCGACGTGCCCGATCGCGGGAACCCACTCGGCGAACGGGATCATCCGGGTCCGCCGCCAGTCGTCGTCCAGCTCGGCGAGCAGTCGCAGCGCCTCGGCGTCGCGTCCCTGCACCGCCCGGCAGAGCGCGGCGTGGGCCAGCGTCGAGCGGAGCACCCGGTGGAAGCCCGAGCGTCGGGCGGCCAGCACCGCCCGCTCCACCTGGCCGCCCTCGCCGCCCTCCTCGGCCCCGGCCCCGCCGGCCCCGCCCGGCCCGCCGGCGGCCTGCTCCGGGTGGTCGCGCAGCGCCCGCAGCCAGCCGGAGACCGCGACGATGTGCAGGTCCCACTCGGCGGTGGGCCGCCGGGTCGACTCGGCCACCAGCGCTGCCGCCGAACCCCAGTCCCCGGCGTAGTACGACCGGGCCCACTGGTCCTCGAAGCTCGTCGCGAGGCTGTGCTCGCCGCCGAGGTCCAGCGAGTGTTGCTCGTCCACGAGCCGGGCCGACCCGGCCAGGTCGCCCTCCTCCTGCAACACCCAGGCCAGGTTGTGCACCGCCCGGCGGCGGCTGGTCAGCCGCTCCACCCGGCAGTGCTCGGTGATCTCGGCCAGTTCGGCGTACGCCTCGCCGACGCCGGACAGGTAGCGGGCCACGGCGAGGGTGATCCGGGCGTTCGCGCTCACCTCGCGCAGTTGCAGGCGCTCGGCGAGCCCGGCGGCGGTCCGGGCCGCCGCGCAGGCCGGGTCGGTCTCCGCGTTGAGCATGTGCACCCGGGCCAGCTCCAGCAGGGCGCCCGCCTTCTCCTCGGTGTCCGGCAGGTCGACGTAGATGCCCAGCGCCCGGTCCAGGCAGCGCAGCGTCTCCGACCGGTCGGCCCGGCTCCACGCCGCCGTGGCGAGCAGCGTCCAGGCCCGGGCCGCCCCCGTCCACTCGCCGGCCTCGGCCAGCCGGTCGGCCAGCTCGGTCAGCTTGCCCGCGCCCTCGGCCACCAGGAACGCGTCGCCGTCGCGGTAGAACGCCAGCTCGGCGTCGAACAGCTCCAGCGTCGGGTCGGGCCCGCCGGCCAGGGCCAGCGCCCGCCCGACCAGGGTCGCGGCGGTGTCCAGCGCGTGCAGCTCGTTCGCCCGCCGGGCCGCACGGTGCAGGGCGGCCCGTGCCGCCGGGGCGTACGGGGCGGTGTCCAGGCCGACTGTGCGGGCGATCTCGTGCGCCGTCCAGCGGTGGTTGGCCAGCACCTCGACGAGGTCGTGCTGCCGGCCGTCGGTGACCTGCTCCAGCCAGTCGGCGGTGCGCTGGTGGCGCAGCACCCGCTCGGCGCGGGGAAGCCGCTGGTAGCAGACGTCCCGGACCAGGATGTGCCGGAAGCGGTACTCGGGCTGCCCGGGCATCGCCGAGGTGGACTGCTCGTACACCAGGTCGCGGCGTTGCAGCCGGTCCAGCGCCCGCTCGACCCACTCCACCGGCCGGCTCAGCGCGGTGGCCACCGGCCCCGGCCAGAACTGCACGCCGACCACCGCGGCGGCCTGGAGCACGGCCCGGTCGGACGGGTCGAGCAGGTCGAGCCGGTTGGCGATGACCGCCTGCACGGTGCGCGGCATACCCGGGGAGCCGACCGGGTCGAGCCGGACGTCCGGCCGGGTCGCGTCGAGCAGCCCGCCGTCGAGCAGCATCCGGGCGTACTCCTGGGCGTAGAGCGGGTTGCCGTCGGCGAACTCGATCAGTGGCCCCCGGGACTCGGGCGGCAGCGCGGCCTGCCCGAGTAGCAGCGAGTAGAGGGTGTCGATGTCCGCGTCGTGCATCGGCGGCACCGAGATCGACATCGCCCCGCTGATCGTCCCGGTCCAGGCCGGGTGGCGCTCCCGCAGCTCTGGCCGGGCGGTGGCCAACACCAGCAGCGGCACGCCGCGTGCCGCCGCGCCGAGCTGCTCCACGAAGGCGAGCATGGCCTGGTCGGCCCAGTGCATGTCCTCGAAGACCAGCACCGTCGGGCCGGCGGCGGCCAGGGTGAGCAGGAACCGCCGCCAGGACGCCTCGGTCTCGCCCGGGGTGAGCCGCTCGCCGGGCAGGCCGATCAGCGGGCCGAGCTGACCGGCCAGCCGGACGCCGTGCCGGTCGGCCAGCCCGCCCAGGCGGCGCCGCAGCAGGTCGTCGAGGGCCGTCGGGTCGTCGACGTCCGACACGCCGACCCACCCCTTGACGATGTCGGCGAGGGCAGCGTAGGTGACGTTCTCGCCGAACGGCGGGCACTGCCCGACCAGCCAGGTGACCGGCGGCCCGGGCAGGCTGGCGGCGTGCCGGGCCAACTCGCGCAGCAGTCGGCTCTTGCCCACCCCCGCCGGGCCGAAGACGGTGACCAACTGCGAGGTGCGCTCGGTGATCGTCCGGTGCAGGGCGTTGACCAGCAGGCCGCGCTCGTGTTCCCGGTTGACCATCGGGGTCAGCTCGGCGGTGCTCAGGTCCCGCTGGGGCAGCGCGCGGACGGCCAGCCAGATCCGGCTGATCGCCGAGCGGCCACGCAGCGTCACCGAGGGCTGGACGGCGTACTCCATGTCGTGCCGGGTGGCCGTCCAGGTGCTCTCGTCCACCACCACTCCGCCGGAGGGGGCGAGGGACTGCAACCGGGAGGCCGTGTTCACCACGTCCCCGGTGACGAAGCCCTGCCCGCCGTCGCGGGCCGCGGAGAGGTCGACCAGCGCCTCGCCGGTGGCGATGCCGACCCGGAACCCGAGCGGCGGGTGCGGGCCGGCGGGCTGACGGGCCAGGTTCCGTTGCAGCTCCAACCCCGCGCGTACGCAGCGCAGTGCGTCGTTGTCAGTGGCCACCGGCGCCCCGAACAGCGCCATCACCGCGTCGCCGATGTACTTCTCGACCACCCCGCCGTACTGGTGCACCAGCTGGCGCACGGTGGCGAAGTAGCGCTGCTGGAGGCCGCGGGCCTGTTCCGGGTCGGCCCGCTCGGCGTACGTCGTGAAGTCGACGATGTCGATGAACAGGACGCTGACCTGGCGGCGGTCCTCCTGCGCCGCCACCGGCCGGTCGTGCAGCGGCTGGCCGCAGCTCGTGCAGAAGTTGGCCTCGGCACCGTTGGCGTGCCCGCAGCGGGCGCAGCTCCGGCTCAATGCCTGCCCGCACCCGCCGCAGAAGCGGTCGTCGGGACCGGCTTCGCGTGAGCAGTGTCCACACTTCAGGTCGATGGTCGGCTCCGTAGCGCGAGGTGACCCCAGTATCACGCCCCCGCCGCTGAGTCGGCTACCCGATATGTGGACGGACTGTGCGGCTGATCGGGCCAGACTAACCTTCCACTCAGGAGATACCCCGTCAGGAGAGTGCCGTGCACGTACGACTGTCCGCCCCGTGGATGGATTCGCGCGGGACCGTGTGGGCCCCGGGCGACACGGTCGAGGTCGACGCCGTCACTCTCGCCTCACTGGAGGAGCAAGGCATGGTTGAAGCACCGGACGGCCAGGGTACTGGTCCCGAGAACACCACGAACACCACGTCGACGCCCCCGCCGACGCCCAAGCCGACCGATCCGACAAAGATCGGTCCCGGCCCGGGTGCACCGCCCGCGGACGAGCCGGGCAACTGAATAACGGGATACGTCAATAACCGGTGAAAGGGCCGGCGGGCCTCGCCCGCCGGCCCTTCTCGTCGTCAGGGGTCGCCGGGCCGGGGTGGCTCAGCGGTCGTTCATGCCGGCCCGGCGGCGCAGCGCCCCCACGTCGGTGACCACGATCCGCCGGCCCTCGGTACGCAGCCAGCCACGGCTGGCGAACGAGCCGATCGCCTGGTTGACGCTCTGCCGGGAGCCGCCGGCCATCTCCGCGAGCTGACTCTGGTTGAGCTCGATCGTGATCATCGGGGCCTGGCTCTCGCCGGCCAGCCGGACCAGCGTCTTGGCGACCCGACCGGGCAGGTCCAGGAAGACATGGTCGGCGTTCTGCTCGGTCAGCCGGCGGATGAGTCCGCCGAGCGAGCGCATCACCGCGTCGAGGATGCGCGGGTTGGAGTGCACCAGCTCCATGAAGGCGGGGCGGGACAGCGCGAGCGCCGCGGAGTCCTCGATCGCCTCGGCCGACGCCGAGCGGGTGGACGCGTCGAGCAGGGAGACCTCGCCGAGCACGTCCGGGGGGCGGATCACCGACAGCACGGCCCGTTCGCCGGTCGGCGCGGTGCGGAACACTGCCACCGCGCCCCGGCGCAGCACGATCAGCGACTCGCCCGGGTCGTTCTCGACGAAGAGCAGTTGGCCCTTGCGATACGTTCGCGGCACCGCCGCCGCGATCACCCGCTGGCGCACCTCCGGCTCGAGGCCGGCGAACATGTCGACGCCGGTGAGGGCGTCACCCGGCTCCGGCAGGCGCATCTCCACGGCCCAACCCCTCCCCGGTCAAGGACCACAACTCGCAGCCGGGTGAACCTGACAGCCCCGGTACGAGGTTCTGAACCGGTTCGGCGTCCGGTAGCGGTACACATCAGATCATGACGGTCCAGTCGCTTGCTGTACACCCCTGGAAACACTTCCGTGACACTCCCGAGCTGCGACGAAGGGCGGCGGGGCGGGCCCCGGCCGACGGCGGGTGACGCGGGTGGGCCAGGATGGGCACGATGGTCTACCGCTACTTCTACGACTGCGAGTTCATCGAGGACGGGCGCACCGTCGACCTGGTGTCGATCGGCGTCGTCGACGAGAACGGGCGCGAGTTCTACGCCGTCTCCACCGAGTTCGATGACTCTCGGGCCGTGCCCTGGGTGCGCCGCAACGTGCTGGACAAGCTCCCCTCACCGGCCGACCGGGCCTGGCGGTCACGGGAGCGGATCCGCGACGACCTCCACGAGTTCCTGGTCGAGCCGGTCCGGGACCGGCCGGGCGAGCAACTGGAGCTGTGGGCCTGGTACGCCGCGTACGACCACGTGGTGCTGGCCCAGCTCTGGGGTGCGATGCCGGCGCTGCCCCGGGAGATCCCCCGGTTCACCAAGGACCTGCGGCAACTCTGGGACGACCGGGGGCGCCCGCCGCTGCCGAACGCCGACGCCGCCCGGCACGACGCGCTGGTCGACGCCCGGCACAACCTCGCCCGCTGGCGCGCGATGACCGCCCGCTGACCTCGTCGGCTCCTTCAGGTTTGGTCGGGTCTGTCCCGGGCACCGCGTCGACATCCGGTCGATCGAGGGGGTACCGCCATGAGCAGTGAGCCGACAAGTGCCGCCGACGCCCGGCACCGGGTCACCGAGCTGATCCGCGAGGCGCGGATCTGCATGCTGACCACCATCGCCCTGGACGGGCGGCTGGCCAGCCGGCCGATGGGGCTCCAGGCGGCGAAGTTCGACGGCGACCTGTGGTTCTTCGCCCACACCGACTCGGCGAAGGTCCGCCAGCTCCGGGTGAACCCGGAGGTCAACGTGGGCTTCTCCGACCAGCGGAACAACGCCTGGGTGTCGCTGTCCGGCACCGCGCAGGAGGGGTACGACCGGGCCCGCGCCGAGCAGCTGTGGAACCCGTTGCTGAAGACCTGGTTCCCGGACGGCCCGGACACCCCCGGGCTGACGCTGATCAAGGTGCACGTCAGCTCCGCGGAGTACTGGGGCTCGCCGAGCGGCACCGTGGTCAACCTGCTCGGCTTCGCCAGGTCAGCGGTTGTCGGGAAGCAGCCGAGGGCGGGGGAGAACCGGGAGGTGATCTTCTGAGCGGCGGCCGGGCCGGCCCGGGGCGCGCGGTCGACGCGCAGCTACGACGGCTACAGTTCGCACTGACGGCCCGCCCCGGGCCGGCAATGGCGCCGATGGTCTGATCTGACACATATCCTGGGGCAAATCGGGCTTCACCTGATGCTCCAGGAGGATGAGCAGATCATGCGTATTGGCGTGCTCACCGGCGGCGGCGACTGCCCGGGTCTCAACGCGGTAATCCGGGCGGTGGTCCGCAAGGGCGTCGCCAACTACGGTCACGAGTTCGTGGGCTTCCAGGATGGCTGGAAGGGTCCGCTCGAGGGCCTGTCCAAGCCCCTGGGCATCGCCGAGGTGCGGGGCATCCTGCCGCGCGGCGGCACCATCCTCGGCTCGTCCCGCACCAACCCGTTCAAGATCGAGAACGGGGTCGAGCGGATCAAGGACAACCTTGCCGCCCAGGGCGTGGACGCGCTGATCGCGATCGGCGGCGAGGACACCCTCGGTGTCGCCACCAAGCTGTACGAGCTGGGCGTCAACGTGGTCGGCGTGCCGAAGACGATCGACAACGACCTCGGCGCCACCGACTACACCTTCGGCTTCGACACCGCCGTCAACATCGCCATGGAGGCGATCGACCGGCTGCACACCACCGCGGAGAGCCACCACCGCACCCTGGTCGTCGAGGTGATGGGCCGGCACGCCGGCTGGATCGCCCTGCACGCCGGCCTGGCCGGCGGCGCCAACGTCATCCTGCTGCCCGAGCGGCAGTTCGACGTCGAGCAGGTCGCCGGGTACGTCGAGAAGCGTTTCCAGCACCAGTACGCCCCGATCGTCGTGGTCGCCGAGGGCGCCCAGCCGCTGGACGGCCAGATGGTGCTGCACAACCAGGAGCTCGACTCGTTCGGCCACGTCCGCCTCGGCGGCATCGGCCAGTGGCTCGCCGAGCAGTTGGAGGCCAAGACCGGCAAGGAGGCGCGGACCGTCGTGCTGGGCCACATCCAGCGCGGTGGCACCCCGACCGCGTTCGACCGGGTGCTCGCCACCCGGCTCGGCCTCCAGGCCATCGACGCGGTGCACGAGGGCGACTGGGGCAAGATGGTCGCGATGCAGAGCACGGACATCGTCCGGGTGCCGCTGGCCGAGGCCACCCGCGAGCTGAAGACCGTGCCGCTGGAGCGGTACGAAGAGGCCGAGGTCTTCTTCGGCAGCTGACGCCCACGCGGCGCGTGCGGCACCCCCTGGCGGGGGGCGCCACACGCGCCGCCGGGCTTCCGCCGCGGCCGGTCCAGGGCGTCCGCGGCGGCCGTCGCGCGGGCCGGGGCCGCCGGGTCGGGCGTCCGGCCGGGCGACGACACCCTGGAGCGACGCGAGGCGGGCGACTGAGGGGGTACGGCCATGGCGGCGGGGAAACACACCGTGGCGGTGATCGGGGCCGGCAAGATCGGCGAGCTGATGCTCTCCGGTCTGCTGCGCTCCGGGTGGCCGGTGGAACGGCTGCTCGCCACCGCCCGGCGGCCGAGCCGGGCCGAGGAGCTGACCGCCCGCTACGGCGTCCGGGTGGTCGACAACCTGACCGCGGTGGACGAGGCGGCGGTGCTGGCCGTCTCCGTGAAGCCGCAGGACGCCTCCGCCCTGCTCGACGAGATCGGGCCGAAGGTGCCGGCCGACAAGCTGGTCATCTCGCTCTGCGCCGGCCTGCCCACCACCTTCTTCAACCGGCGGCTGCCCGAGGGCACCCCGGTGGTCCGGGTCATGACCAACACCCCCGCCCTGGTCGACGAGGCGATGAGCGCGATCTCGGCCGGCGCGCACGCCACCGGCGAGCACCTGGCCCTGGCCGAGGAGATGTTCAAGCCGCTGGGCGCGACCGTCCGGGTCCCCGAGTCCCAGCAGGACGCCGTGACCGCCCTGTCCGGCTCCGGGCCGGCGTACTTCTACCTGCTGGTCGAGGCGATGATCGACGCCGGCATCCTGCTCGGCCTGCCCCGCCAGGTCGCCCACGAGCTGATCGTGCAGACCGCGATCGGCTCGGCGGTCATGTTGCGCGACTCCGGCGAGCACCCGGTGAAGCTGCGCGAGGCGGTCACCTCGCCCGCCGGCACCACGATCTCCGCCATCCGGGAGCTGGAGAACCACGGCGTCCGCGCGGCCATGCTCGCCGCGCTGGAGGCGGCCCGCGACCGGGCCCGGGAACTGGCCGCCCAGTCCGAGTGAGCCGAGGAAGAGTCGGGTTTCCGACTTTGGGTCCGGCGGTAGAGGGTTGACTGATTTCCGTTCAGCGGGTGTTGGTCGGCCACCGGGCCAATGGCGTGGTGATCCCTCATCGAATGGTCATGGGTCGCCACCGCCCCGTTCCTGGCATGCTCCACCGCTAAGTCATCTCGTCGCCATGGCCGCCCTGGGCCGGCTGGCCGGCGGTGGAGACGACCCGGGGCCGGGCGGGCGGCGCGGTTTACGGGTGTCTGAAACCTAAGGAATTCCCGGAGGAATTCCTTACAGGTCCATCAGGGGTGTGTAAAGTTTCTCTGGTGGGGGGAGAGGCCGAGGCAGCGGCGATGCGCTTGTTGCCGGCAACCTTCAGCTACTCCCAGGCTCTGGAGGCCGGCCTGACTCGGTGGCGGCTCTACCGGTTGCGGGACCAAGGGCTGATCGAGCCCTTGGGCCACGGGCTCTATCGACGCCACAACGCCGAGGCCGCGGACATTGACCTCATCGAGCTTGTCCGCCGGGCTCCGCCCGCCACCCTGTGTCTGACCAGCGCGCTGGCTCGTCATGGCCTCACCGACGAGATTCCCTCCCGCATCGATGTCGCGCTGCCTCGTGGCCGGCACCGACCGACGACGGCCGCCCCGGTCGCCTGGCACACGTTCGACCCGGCCACCTTCGAGGTCGGCCGTACCGAGTTGCCAATCGATCCGGAGACCTCGATCGGTCTCTACGGTGCTGAGCGCAGCATCATCGATGCCCTTCGCCTCCGCCACCGTGAGGGCTCGGAACTGGCGTACACGGCTCTGCGTCGGTGGCTGAGACGGGACGGCGCGGCGCCGGCGAAGCTGCTGGCGACGGCTCGATACTTCCCGCAGGCCGAACGACCACTCCGAGAGGCTCTGGTGATCCTGCTGTGACCGTGCGCCCGACCCGAGCCACCGTGGCCGGCCGTGCCTACCTCGACCTTCAAAATCTCGCGCGCCGCACCGGCCGACCCACCGACGAGCTGCACCAGGTCTATGCCCTGGAGGGCTTCCTCGCCCGCTTGGCCCAATCCCCGTACGCGGACAAACTCGTCCTCAAAGGCGGCGTACTGCTGGCCGCCTACGCCGCCCGCCGACCGACCCGGGACGTGGATCTCCAGGGTCGATGGATCTCCAACGACGCGGATCAGGTGCTCGGTATCGTCCGTCACATCGCCGCCCTGGACCTCCACGACGGCTTGGCGCTCGAGGCGGCGAGCGCAACGGCGGAAACCATCCGAGACGACGACGTCTACACCGGCGTACGTGTCAGCCTCAGCGGCCACCTCGCCGCTGCCCGTCTGACCTTCCACGTCGACGTCAACGTCGGCGACCCGATCTGGCCGGATCCGCAGCCGATCAAGCTGCCGCGCCTGCTCGACGGCGAGATCGTGGTGACGGGCTATCCGCTCTCCATGGTGTACGCCGAGAAGTTGGTGACGGCGTTGCAGCGCGGCGTGGCGAATACCCGTTGGCGCGACTTCGCCGACGTCTATCTGCTGTCAGGCCGCCACGACGTCGATGGCGACGAGCTGGCCACAGCCGTGCAAAGGGTGGCCGAATACCGCGAGGTGACGCTCGCACCGCTGAGTCAGGGCCTCGAAGGCTACGCGACGCTCGCGCAGCGGCGGTGGGCCACCTGGCGGCGCAAGCATCGCCTCGATGATCGGCTGCCGCAGAGCTTCGACGAGGTGTTGCAGCGGGTCTTCGCGCTCGCCGACCCCGCACTGACCGGGCTTCTCGGTGGTCGGACCTGGATCGCGTCGGCATCGGGTTGGAGAGCGAGGTGACAGCGGCTGACCCTCGTGAGCTGTAACGCCTGTTCTCGTATCGGGCGATCAGTCGCCTCAGTAAGGGCTGGTGTGGGCGTGCCGATGGTCAGGACCAGCAGGGCGAGGGTGGAAGCCCCATACTGTCGCGGTGTTCACACTCGCCCAGGCGCGGTACCTGGTGGCCACCCTGCACCCACGCGTCGACGAGCTGATCCGGCTCCGGGCCGACCTGGCCGAGCTGCGGGCCGACCTCGCCGACGGCGGGCTGAGCTCGCTCGGCGGCCTGGCCGAGGTCAAGGGCCTGGAGGCCCGGCTGCACGGGATCGTGGACGAGCTGCACGAGCACGACATCCAGATCAAGGGCATCGCCCCGGTGCTGCTGGACTTTCCCGGCGAGCGGGCCGGCCGCCCGGTGCTGTGGTGCTGGCTGGAGGGCGACTCCGACGTGCGCTGGTACCACCGCGTCGAGTGCGGCTTCGCCGGCCGCCGCCCGGTGTGAGCGCAGGGCGTCACGCCGACGACGACCGTCCGCCCCGCCACGGTCCGGTGTCCGACTGAGCCGCCCGGAGCCGGCTGCCCCGCCGTTGGCCTGGGCAGGTCTTTGCTCGAAGCGGGGGCGGGTCAATGCAGGTCAGGCTTCTCGGACCGGTCGACGTGATGGTGGACGACATCCCGGCCCGGACATCGCCGTGCCCCCGCCGCCAGCCTCGCCGGCATCGCGCCGCGCCGGGCGCGGATCCTGCTGGCCGAGCTGGCCCGGACCCACCTGCTCATCGAGCACGCGCCGGGGCGGTACCTCTTCCACGACCTGTTGCGGACCTATGCCACCGAGCTGACCCACGACCTCGACAGCGAGGCCGACCGGCGCACGGCGGTGCGCCGGCTGCTCGACCACCACCTGCACGTCGCGTACGCCGGTGCCCGGCTGTTGCAGCCGTTTCCGTGAGCTGATCGACCTGGAACCCGCCCTGCCCGGCGTCACGACGGTGTCGCCGGCGGACGCCGAGCAGGCGATGGCCTGGTTCGACGCCGAGCATCCGGTGCTGCTCAACGCCGTGGCCCGAGGGTCCACTGCGGCCTCGGCCGCGCCCGGGCCCAGTTCGGCCGGTTCGCCGACGCCCATGCCCACTTCCGGTGGGTGGCCAGACTGTCGGGCCAGCTCGACGACCCGGCCGGTCAGGCACACGCCGACTGCAGCATCGCCTGGTTGTACTCCCGGCAGGGACAGCACCGGCGGGGACTCGTCCACGCGCTGCGCGCGCTCGAACTGTTCGAATCGGTCGGTCGGCGACCGTCCGATGCAGGCCAGGGCCCTCAACACGGTCGGCTGGCAGTACGCCCAGCTGCGGCAGGCGACCTGGACGCCGCAGGCCGGTCCTGGCTGCGGGCCCTGGACATCCTCGACGCGCTCGGCCACTCCGACGCCGAACGGGTCCGCGTGAAGCTCCGCCGGTTCCCGCAACCGCCGCGGCCGCTCGGCCCGGCTTCGCCGAACCACCTGGACGCCGGTTCGTCGACCGCGCCGTAGCCGTTTCAGCGTCGCATCAGGCCCGTTCCAGCCCCGGCCGCCAGAGTTACGGAGAAGGCGCGAACGCGCCCGACCGTCAGAGGCCGGCCGGCTGTCCGCTGGCGGACGGGGGCACCCGGAACACCACCACCGGGCGGCCGAGCCGGCATACCTTGGAGGACGAGGAACATGAAGCACCCACGCGGGCTCGCCGCCCTACTGCTCGCCGCCGCGGCCTCGACCACGGTCGCCCTGGCACCCGCACAACCGGCCAGCGCGGCCACCTTCTACACGATCCAGAACTTCGGCAGCGGCAAGTGCATCCAGCCGCCCCCGGCCAACTCCACGGACATCGGCGTGCAACTCGTGCAGATGACGTGCAACGGGAGTGCCGCCCAGCGCTGGGCGCCCATCTCCCTCGGCGGCGGGCAGTACCGGTTCCTGAACCAGAGCACCGGCGGATGCCTGGACGCCCACGGCCCGAACGCCAACAAGACACCCGTCGACACGTGGGCCTGCAACAGCATCAGCAACGAGAAATGGCAGGTCACCCCCGCGATCCCCAACTCCGTACCGGCCCGGATCGTCTCCGCGATCGGCAGCCGGTGCCTCGATGTGGCGGGTGGGTCACTGGCGGACGGCGCGCCCATCCAGATCTACGCCTGCACCAACGACAACCCCGCCCAGGTGTGGCTGATCCGCTAACCGGCCGACGCGCCCGCGCGATCGAGGCGTCCCGTCATCGGGCCAGACACGGTGACCAGGGGCGACGAGCTGCTTCGTCGACCCCTGGTCACCGCCCGTCTCGCCGTACGGGGAGGCGAGGATCGGCAGGCCCGACGTGAGAAGTTCGTTGAGAATGCCGGCGGGTGGTCGACCACCTGACCGGGGTGTTGCTGGCGCGCGACCTGCCGGCGGCAGCGGTCGAGGCCGCGGGCCGGGCGTTCGCCGACGAGGCCGAGCCCCCGGCCACAGGCCAGGCCGTGCCGGTCTGCACACCTCGCAGGCCCGGCATGTGGCGCTGGTGCTCCCCGGCCAACGCGCCGCGCCCCGACGGAACCGTCGAGCTGCGTGTCCGCGCCGTCGACGCCGGCGCAGTCTCGTCCACGAGGTACGCCCCGGCGAGCCGCTCTGGCTCGGCCCGCCCGCCGAGCGCAGTCGCCTGCCCGAGACCTTCACCCGTTGACGGCTGCCCGCGGCCGGTCCGCCGTCAGCCGCGCGGCTTCGTCTCCAGGGGCCACTGCGTGCTGACCGTCTCGTCCCGGCCCTGCCTGTCGAAGTAGCTCTGGAGGTCTCGGGACTGCTCGGCGTACCAGCCGATCTGTGCCTGGTGCAGCAGGTCCGGCCGCATCCGGGCGATGCGCCCGTGCCGGGCCGCGATCGACCGGGCCATGTCGGCCGCCGCCCGCGCGTCGCTGGCCGCCTCGTGGGCGGTCTTCAGCGTGACCTCGTAGTACCGGCACAGATCGCCCAACTGCTTGCTGCCGTACCAGCGGGGCTCGACCTCTTTGTGCAGCACCGACGGGTCGATGATGACGGCTCGGTCCCAGTCGATGGCGGGCAGGCCGTGCCGGGCCAGTTCCGTGTGCAGGGCCGTGACGTCGTACGGGGCGCAGAAGGCCACCAGCGGGATTCCGTCGGCGATCAGCTTGGCGACCGCCGTGCCCAGGTCCGCCAGCGCCTCCCGGGCGGGCTGGCCGCCGCTGCGGACCATCTCGTCGGTGATGCCGTGCCGGGCCGTCGCGTCGGCGGGGATCGACACACCCGGGTCGATGAGCCACTCCTGCGTCGTCCCGTCCGAGTGGACCAGGGCAGCGGAGATGATCCGGGTCTCCGTCGGCTCGGGCAGCGTGCCCTCAAGGTCGAAGCCCACCACCGGCAGGTCGTGCCACCCGGCGTGCCGGCCGACCGGCGGCGCGACACGGACCGGGACGCACCCGTGGTGGTACGAGTTCCAGCGACCGTCGACGTTGACGGCCTGACCGGCGCCGGCCTCCACCGGTGCGCTGCACGTGCCGCAGCGCCCGGCGTACTTGTTGATCATCTCGGAGATCTCCTGTGGGAGTTGCTGGTGAGTCTGGAGATGATCTTCGAGTACGTGCCGGCCGGGCGTCTGCCCGGGATCGCCGACGACCGGCCCGGGCGCCGCTCCGTTCGGGTGGCCGGATCGGCGGCGCCGCTCGGCGCATTCCCGACCGATCCGGTTGGTTACCGCCTTCCGCCACTCTGGACGGTTGCGGGCCGAAGCACCCCTATTCACCCCTGTAGGCAATCGGTGATCTTCCATCGAACCTGCATTCAGTGATACCTATCTCTCACCACGACTTCCCACCCCCAGGAGTGCTACGTGCGGAGATCCCGCTTCATTACCCTCGCCGTGAGTGTTGCGGCGTCCCTCGGTGCCACGCTCACGCTGGCCGTTCCCGCCCAGGCGTCCGCCAGCGACCACTACGTCGCCCTCGGCGACTCGTACGCCTCCGGCGTCGGCGCCGACAACTACACCGCCGAGAGCGGTGCCTGTAAGCGCAGCACAAACGCGTACTCCGCGCTGTACAACACCAAGATCAAGCCCGCCTCGTACAAGTCGGTGGCCTGTTCCGGGGCGATCACGTCGGACGTGATCAACAAGCAGATCTCGGCGCTGTCGTCGAGCACCACGCTGGTCAGCGTCACCATCGGCGGCAACGACGTCGGCTTCTCCACCATCATGCAGACCTGCGTGCTCCAGGGCGAGAGCCAGTGCGTGGCCGCCGTGGCCGCCGCCGAGACCAAGGCGCGCACGGAGCTGCCCGGCAAGCTGGCGAACGTCTACAACGGAATCAAGGCCAAGGCGCCCTCGGCCCGCGTGGTGGTCGTCGGCTACCCGGTCTTCTACCAGCTCGGCACGCCCTGCGTCGGGCTCACCACGACCTCCCGGACGAGGCTCAACGCGGGCATCAACCTGGTCGACGACATCATCCGCACCGCCGCCACCTCGGCCGGGTTCAAGTTCGCCGACGTGCGGTCGGCCTTCGTCGGCCACCAGCTGTGCAGCTACGGCGAGAAGTGGATGCACGCCCTGAACTTCCTCAACATCGGCGTTTCGTACCACCCCACGGCGGCCGGCCAGGCCGGCGGCTACTACCCGGTCTTCCGCTCCGCCGCGGGCTGACCGGGCCGGCCCCGGCCGGTGACCTCCGAGGCCGCGCCCCCACCCCGACGGGTGGGCGCGCGGCCTCGATCAATTCGGGTAGGTGGGCCCGGGGGCTACGCCGGCAGGATCTTCTCGATCGCCGCGCGCAGCTCGGGGGAGTCCGGCGCGACGGTCGGGGCGAACCGGGCGGCCACCGTGCCGTCCGGCGCCACCAGGAACTTCTCGAAGTTCCACCGCACGTCTCCGGCGTGCCCGTCGGCGTCCGGCGTGGTCACCAGCTCCGCGTACAGCGGGTGCCGGGCCGGGCCGTTGACGTCCACCTTCTCCGTGAGCGGAAAGGTCACCCCGTAGTTGACCTGGCAGAACTCGCCGATCTCGGCGGCGGTGCCCGGCTCCTGGCCGGCGAACTGGTTGCACGGCACGCCGAGCACCACCAGGCCCCGGTCGGCGTAGGTCTCGTGCAGGGCCTGGAGGCCGGCGTACTGCGGGGTGAGGCCGCAGCGGGACGCCACGTTCACCACCAGCAGGGCCCGGCCCCGGTGGCGGTCGAGGTCCGCCGGGCCACCGGTCAGCGCGTCGATCTGAGTGTCGAAAACGGTCATCCGCCGAGGTTACCGACCGGCCGCGACGGCCGGACGGGACCCGGTTTTTCGTAGATCGACGCATGTACATCTTGACGAAGTGATGACGCCGTGAGTAGCGTCTCACCATCCTTTAGGAAAGTTTCCTAACTGTTTGGGGAGACGCCAGATGAAGAGATCGTTCCGCCGGGCCCTCTGGGCCGGCGCCGTGGTCGCGGTGACCGCCGCAGCGGTCCCGATGACCTCGGCGTTCGGCGCCGGAAGTGTGACCGCCACGTTCGCCAAGGCGCAGGACTGGGGGACCGGTCACGAAGCCCGGGTGACCGTCGCCAACGGCTCCGCCGCCAGCATCAGCACCTGGCGCATCGAGTTCGACCTGCCGGCCGGCACCACCATCAGCAGCTCCTGGGACGCCGACGTCACCAGCAGCGGCAACCACTACGTCGCGGTGAAGAAGAGCTGGGCCGGCCCGCTCGCCCCCGGGGCGAGCATCAACTGGGGCTACAACGGCGCCGGGGCGTACAAGGCGCCGCTGAACTGCACCATCAACGGCGCGCCGTGCGGCGGGGGCACCACCCCGACCACCAGCGCCCCGCCGCCGACGACGACCCCGCCGACCACCGCGCCCCCCACGACCCCGCCGCCGACCACGCCGCCGCCGACCACCCCGCCGCCGGGCGGCAAGAAGGTCGTCGGCTACTTCGCCGAGTGGGGCGTCTACGGCCGCAACTACCACGTCAAGAACATCCACACCAGCGGGTCCGCCGCGAAGCTGACCCACATCCTGTACGCCTTCGGCAACACCGCCGGCGGTCGCTGCAGCATCGGCGACAGCTACGCCGACTACGACAAGGCGTACACCGCCGCGGACAGCGTCGACGGCGTCGCCGACACCTGGGACCAGCCGCTGCGCGGCAGCTTCAACCAGCTCCGCAAGCTGAAGAAGATGTACCCGCACCTCAAGGTCATCTACTCCGTCGGCGGCTGGACCTGGTCGGGCGGCTTCACCCAGGCCGCGCAGAACCCGGCCGCGTTCGCCGAGAGCTGCTACAACATGGTCGAGGACCCGCGCTGGGCGGACGTCTTCGACGGCATCGACGTCGACTGGGAGTACCCGAACGCCTGCGGCCTCACCTGTGACACCAGCGGCCCCAACGCCTTCAAGAACGTGGTCGGCGCGTTGCGGACCAAGTTCGGCTCCTCGGCGCTGGTCACCGCCGCCATCACCGCGGACGGCAGCAACGGCGGCAAGATCGACGCCACCGACTACGCCGGCGCGGCGGCGAACCTCAACTGGATCATGCCGATGACGTACGACTTCTTCGGCGCCTGGGCGGCGCAGGGTCCCACGGCCCCGCACTCGCCGCTCACCTCGTACGCGGGCATCCCGCAGCAGGGCTTCTGGAGCGACGCGGCGATCCAGAAGCTCAAGAGCAAGGGCATCCCGTCCGACAAGTTGCTGCTCGGCATCGGCTTCTACGGCCGAGGCTGGACCGGGGTCACCCAGGCCGCCCCGGGCGGCACCGCCACCGGCGCGGCCCCCGGCACGTACGAGGCCGGCATCGAGGACTACAAGGTCCTCAAGAACACCTGCCCGGCCACCGGCACCATCGCCGGCACCGCGTACGCCAAGTGCGGCAGCAACTGGTGGAGCTACGACACCCCGTCGACCATCGGCGGCAAGATGACGTACGCGAAGAACCAGGGCCTCGGTGGCGCGTTCTTCTGGGAGCTCTCCGGCGACACGAGCAACGGTGAGCTGATCGGCGCCATCAAGGGCGGCCTCGGCTGAGCCGAGGGCCGACGCAACACCCACACGGCGGGGAGGGACCGGACACCGGTCCCTCCCCGCCCGCTCGTGCCGCCGGCACCCCGCCGACGCCCCGGTGACGCCCGTCCCGTCGACACCTCGCCACACCCGCCCCGCCTGCCCCGTCGTGGCCCCCGCGTGGCGCACCGGATGCTCGGCGGGGCCGGGGCGATGTGTCAGACTCGCGCATCGGCACCTGCCCGTGCCGGGTCCAGGGGAGGGACGGATGGCTGTGACTCACTCCAGGTCGGCGCTCGTCGCGGCGCTCGCGCTGCTGCCGTTCGCCCTGTTCGGGTGTGGGCTCGGCGACGACGAGGAGAAGGCGGCGGCGGAGCAGCCCGGGCGGGCGCCCGCAGAGGAGGCGGCCACCAAGGCCCGCGAGCGGGTGCAGGCGTACCTCGACGCGATGATCGCCAAGGACGCCGCGGCTGGGCGCAGCCAGCTCTGCGCCCCCGCCCAGGGTGGCTTCGACTCCGCCGCCACCGGCCCGAACGGCGACTTCGCCGACCACTTCACCGTGACGGAGGCGGCCATCACCGACGTCCGCCCTGGTGCGGCCGGGCAGGAGGTCAGCACGTCGGTCACCGTCACCGTCGGCGCCCGCGAGGCCAACCGGCCGCTGCTGTTCACCGTCACCCGCAGCGGCGCCGACTGGTGCGTCGCGGGGGAAGCGCCGGGCGGGCACACCCCGGGGCCGACGGTTACCCCCTGACATCCTCCCGCCACGCCGGGCTGCGGCGTCCCGGAGCTCCCAACCTCCGGAACCGTCCCCCTCGACGCCCGGTCCCTCCGGGGGCCGCCGTACGCTTTCCCCATGCGCCATGAGTGGCATCAGCTGAGCCATCCCGCGGTGGGCAGCCCCGGCCTGCAGACCAGCCGTCCGACCGTCGACTCCGCCGAGGACGCAGCCCTCGGCCTGGACCGCTGGCGGGACCTGCCCCGGGCACAGATCCCGCCGTGGCCGGACCCGGCCGCGGTCGCCGAGGTCTGCAAGGTGCTCGACACCGTGCCGTCGGTCGTCGCGCCCTACGAGGTGGACCAACTCCGGAACCGCCTCGCGCTGGTCTGCGAGGGCAAGGCGTTCCTGCTCCAGGGCGGCGACTGCGCGGAGACCTTCGTCGACAACACCGAGCATCACCTGCTCGCCAACGCCCGCACCCTGCTCCAGATGGCGATCGTGCTGACCTACGGCGCGTCGCTGCCGGTGATCAAGGTCGCCCGGGTCGCCGGGCAGTACACCAAGCCCCGGTCGCTGCCGACCGACGCCCGAGGGCTGCCCGCCTACCGCGGCGACCTGATCAACTCGCTGGAGGCCACGCCGGAGGCGCGCGTCGCCGACCCGCAGCGCATGATCCGGGCGTACGCGAACTCGGCCGCCGCGATGAACATGCTCCGGGCGTACCTGGCGGGCGGGCTGGCCGACCTGCACGCGGTGCACGACTGGAACAAGGGCTTCGTCAAGAGCTCCCCGGCCGGCGAGCGCTACGAGGCGATCGCCCGGGAGATCGACCGGGCGCTCGCCTTCATCAACGCCTGCGGGATGACCGAGGACGACGCGCTGCGCACCGTCACCCTCTACTGCTCCCACGAGGCCCTCGCGCTGGAGTACGACCGGGCGCTCACCCGGGTCTCCGGCAACCGGGGGTACGGCCTGTCCGGGCACTTCCTCTGGATCGGCGAGCGGACCCGGCAGATCGACGGCGCACACATCGACTTCATCTCCCGAATCGCCAACCCGATCGGCGTGAAGCTCGGCCCGACCACCACCCCGGACGAGGCGATCGAGCTCTGCGAGAAGCTCAACCCGGACAACATCCCCGGCCGGCTGACCCTGATCAGCCGGATGGGCAACCACAAGGTCCGCGACGCCCTGCCGCCGATCGTGGCGAAGGTCACCGCCGCCGGCGCGAAGGTCGTCTGGCAGTGCGACCCGATGCACGGCAACACCCACGAGTCCTCCAACGGCTACAAGACCCGGCACTTCGACCGGATCGTCGACGAGGTTCTCGGCTACTTCGAGGTGCACCGGGGCCTGGGGACCCACCCGGGCGGCCTGCACGTCGAGCTGACCGGTGAAAACGTCACCGAGTGCCTCGGCGGCGCCCAGGGCATCGAGGACCTCGACCTGCCGGACCGGTACGAGACCGCCTGCGACCCACGGCTGAACACCCAGCAGTCGCTGGAGCTGGCGTTCCTGGTGGCGGAGATGCTCCGTGGCTGACGCGAGGAATGAGCTTGCGAGCCCCGCAGTCGGCGGCCGAAGGGATGACTGTGGCTGATCTTCTCGTCGACCTGCGATCGGACACCGTGACCCGGCCCACCGCGGGGATGCGGGAGGCGATGGCCAACGCCGAGGTCGGCGACGACGTCTACGGCGAGGACCCGACGGTCAACGCCCTGGAGGCCGAGGTCGCCGCCCTGTTCGGGCACGAGGCGGCGCTGTTCGCCCCGACCGGGTCGATGGCCAACCAGATCGCCCTGCAACTGGTGGTGCCGCCCGGCGACGAGCTGCTCTGCGACGCCGACGCGCACATCGTCACGTACGAGATCGGCGCGGCGGCGGCGTACGGCGGGATCTCGTCGCGGACCTGGCCGGCGTACGGCGCGGACATCAACCCCGAACTGGTCGCCGGCATGGTCCGGCCGGATGGCTACTTCGCGGTGCCGACCCGGGCCATCGCCGTGGAGCAGACCCACAACCGCGGCGGCGGCGGGGTGATCCCGCTGGCCACCCTGCGTGAGCTGCGCCGGGTCGCCGACGCCAACGGGCTGGCCCTGCACTGCGACGGCGCCCGGGTCTGGCACGCGCACGTCGCGGACGCCGTGCCGCTGGCCACCTACGGAGCCTTGTTCGACACCATGTCGGTCTGCCTGTCCAAGGGCCTCGGCGCGCCGGTCGGCTCGCTCGTCGTCGGCAGCGCGGAGAAGATCGAGCGGGCCCGGTTCGTCCGCAAGCGGATGGGCGGCGGGATGCGCCAGGCGGGCGTGCTCGCCGCCGCCGGCCGGTACGCCCTCGCGCACCACGTCGAGCGGCTCGCCGACGACCACGCGAAGGCCGCCCGACTGGCCGAGGCGGTCGCGCCGTTCGGGGTGCTCGCCTCGGCGGTGCGGACGAACATCGTCCCGCTGGACCTGACCAAGTCTCCGCTGGACGCGCGGGGCCTGGCCGCCGCCGCCCGCGCCGAGGGCGTGCTGATCTCGGTCCTCGGCCCGCGCACCGCCCGCCTGGTCACCCACCTGGACGTCGACGACACCGCCATCGCCCACGCCAGCCAGATCCTGACAACCCTCCTCCACCCCTGACCTCCAGATCGCCCCGGTGATCAAGCAGGGTCATTGCGTTGTCGCGGGTGCGGTCCCCGGTCGGCCGGGGACCGTGGCCCGGCCGGCCGGTGGGGGGGGTCAGGGGTGGAGGCGGGTGAGGGTGGCTATGTCGGCGGCGTGGCCCTCGTGTTTTTCGGAGGGGGTCTCCACCACCACCGGGATGCCCGCCGTGGCGGGGTGGGACATCAGCTCGGCGAACGCCGGCTCGCCGATGCCGCCCTTGCCGATGTTCTCGTGCCGGTCCCGGGTCGAGCCGCACAGGTCCTTCGAGTCGTTGGCGTGCACCAGCCGGAGCCGGTCCGGCCCGACCGTGGCGACCAACGTGTCCAGGCAGGCCGTCATGCCGCCCTCGACGGCCAGGTCGTGCCCGGCGGCCCAGGCGTGGCAGGTGTCGAAGCAGACGCCCAGGCCGGGGTGTCGGTCCACCGAGTCCAGGTACGGGCCGAGATGCTCCACCCGGGCGGCCAGCGACCGGCCGCCACCCGCGCTCGGCTCGACCAGCAGCAGCGGGCCACCCGCCGCCAGCGTCTCGTCGAGCAGGGGCAGCAGCGCCTCGCGTACCTGACGCATGGCCGCGTCGGCGTGACCCGGGTCGACCGCGCTGCCGGCGTGGAAGACCACCCCGAGGGCGCCGATCGCCCGCCCCCGGCGCAGCGCGTGGGCCAGGGTCTGCGCCGACCGCTCGACCGTGGCCGGGGTGGGGGAGCCGAGGTTAACCAGCAGCGACGCGTGGACGAACACCGGCACGCCCCGCTCGGCGCAGCCGTCGCGGAACAGCGCGTCCTGGGCCGGGTCGCCCGCCGGGAGCGCCCAGCCCCGGGAGTTGGAGACGTAGACCTGGACGGCCTCGGAGCCGGCCGCGTCGACGTACGGCAGGGCCGCCTTCGCCAGCCCGCCCGACGTGGGGGTGTGCGAGCCGACCGGCCGGCGGAGAGCGGACGCCGACATCTCTACAGACACCCGATCGTGATCTGAGTGCCCGGCGCCACCTGGGCGTTCTCGCCCGGGTTCTGGAACCGGACGATGCCGTTCGGGTTGAACTGCACGTTCACCGGGAAGCCCTGGCTCTCCAACTGCTGCTTGGCCTGCTGACAGGGCAGGTCGAGCACCCGGGGCACGACCACCGGGGCGGGGCCCTTGCTGACGTCCAGCTTGACCTGGGCCCCCTTCTCCACGCCCGCGCCGTCCGCCGGGCTCTGCCCGAGGATCTCGTCCTTCGGCTTGTCCGAGTCCTTGTACGTCTCGACCGGCACCAGGCCGAGCTGGGACAGGGTGGTGCGGGCCTCGTTGACGCTCTTGCCGACGAGGTTCGGCACCGAGATCGGGGCCTTGCCCTTGCTCAGGATGACGGTGACCTTCGCGCCCGGCTTGACCTCGGCACCGACCTTCGGGTTGGTGTCCACCACCACGCCCTCGGGCAGGTTGTCGTCGTACCGGGGGGTGCCCTTGGCGACCACCAGCTTGGCGTTGACCAGATCGGCCTGGGCCAGCTCGAACTCCTTGCCGACCACGTCCGGCACGGGGAACCGGTCCGGCCCCAGCGAGAGGGTGAGGGTGATGGCACCGCCCTTGAGGATCCGGGCGGCCGAGACCGGGCTCTGTGCCACCACGCCGTCGCGCGGGACCTTCTCGTCGTAGCGGGGCTCGGCGTACTCGAGGGTGAAACCGCCCCGGGTCGCCTGCGCCTGCGCCTCGGCCTTGCTGAGGCTGACCAGTTCCGGGGCCACCGTGTACCGGCCCACCCCGAACCACCAGCCGGTGAGCGCGGCGATCAGGACGAGCACCACGGCCGCCGCCAGCAGGCCCATGCGCCCCCGCCGGTCGCCAAGCACCCGGGCCCGCAGGGCGGCGATCCGGCCGCCCGGACCGGGGCTCTCCGGCTCGGCCCGCCGCCGGTGCGGGCGCGGCTCCTTGTGCTCGGGCAGCCGGGCCCAGGCAGGGCGCTCCGCGGGCCGGACCGCCGCTACCACCATGGTGGGCTGAGTCAGCGGGGTTGCGTCGTCGGTCACCGCGCGCAGCACGGCGGTGTGCGCGTTCGGGTTACCCAGCTCGTCGCGGGCGACCTGGACCTCGGCCAACAGGACGCCGGCGTCGGCCGGCCGCGCCTCCGGGTCGCGTCGGGTGGCCCGGGCGACGAGGTCGTCGAGCGCCTTCGGCAGCCCCGGCACCAGCGTCGACGGGGCCGGCACGTCGTTGTCGACGTGCTGCCAGGCGACGTCCACCGGCCGGTCGCCGTCGTACGGGACCCGGCCGGTGAGCATCTCGAACAGCACGATGCCGGCCGAGTAGACGTCGGTGCGGGTGTCGGAGTGCCCGTCGGTGACCAGTTCCGGCGCGACGTACGCCACCGTGGCCATGAGCTGGTTGCCCGGCTCGTCCTCGGCGCTGGCCTCCACCGCCCGGGCCAGCCCGAAGTCGGCGACCTTGACCACGCTGTCGACCAGGTTGGCGACCCCGCCGGTGGGCGCCTCGGCGACCAGCACGTTCTCCGGCTTGACGTCGCGGTGCACGAGGCCGGCCCGGTGCGCGGCGGCGATCGCGGCGAGCATCTGCTCCATGATCGCCAGCGCCTCGTCCGGGTGCAGCCGGCGCCGCTCGGCGAGCACGTCGCGCAGCGTCCGGCCGCGCACGTACTCCATCACCAGGTACGGCAGGCCGGCGTGGGTGCCCTGGTCGTAGACCGCCACCACGTTCGGGTGGGTCAGCCGGGCGATGGTCTTCGCCTCGTCGGTGAACCGCTCCAGGAACCCGGCCATCCGGGCCCGCGTCTCGGCGGCCTGGGTCGGGTGAATGATCTTGACCGCGACGGTGCGCTCCAGGCGCTCGTCGGTGGCGGTGTACACGGTCGCCATGCCGCCACGGGCCACGCGACCGCGAATGCGGTAGCGCCCGTCGATCAGCGAGCCCAGCAACGTGTCGGCGACCTGTGTGTCCATCGGCAGGCAGTCTATGTGTCCAGAGGGCAGAGGTTGAACAGGATGCTACAGATGGTTGGCGAGAGGGTCCGTCCCGCCGCGCTCACGTCGTCCCCGGAGCCCTCCCGGTGCGCGTCCGGACCGGTTGAGGGGGTGCCCTCGCCGCTGCTGCCGGCAACGTGGCAGGGTGATCGGGTGACCGACTCCGTACCCTCCGACCAGGCTGCCTCCGGCGCCGGCCCCGCCGGCCCGACCGATCCGGCCCGCTGGCTGACCCTGCCGGACGTCGCCGAGCGCCTCGACCTGTCGATCAGCAAGATCCACCAGATGATCCGGGACCGGGAGTTGCTCGCGGTGCGCCGCGACGGCGTCCGCCGGATTCCCGTCGACCTGGTGGCCAACCAAACCGTGCTCAAGCACCTGCCCGGGGTGCTCACCCTGATGACCGACGCCGGCTACGACGACGAGGCCGCGCTGCGTTGGCTCTACGAGCCCGACGACACCCTGTCCGGCGGCACCCCGGCCGCCACGCTCGGCGGCGACCACGCCCGCGAGGTCAAGCGCCGCGCCCAGGCCCTCGGCTTCTGACCCCCTGACCCACCCCGCCCGACCCCTGTTTCCCGTCGCACCGGCGGGTCGGGCGGGCTGCGCCGCACCGGGCGGGCTCGGCCGTACCGGGTGGGCTCGGCCGGGATGGCGGGTCGGCCGGGCGGGACGGGGTCAGTCGGCGCGGCGGGTGGCGGCGACGGCGAGGTCGACCAGGGCCTGGCGGGCCTCCGTCTCCAGGTCGACGGCGCCCAGCGCGGCCAGCGCGGTGTCGGTCAGCGTGGCGATCCGTTCCTCGGTGCGGGCCAGCGCCCCGGTCGAAGTGATCAGCTCGCGCAGCCGGGCCACCCCGTCCTCGTCCAGGCCCGGGTCGCCGAGCCGGCCGAGCAGTAGCTCCCGGCCGGCCGCGTCGGTGGCCTCCACGGCCACCGCGACCAGGTACGTCCGCTTGCCCTCGCGCAGATCGTCGCCGGCCGGCTTGCCGGTCTGCGACGGGTCGCCGAACACCCCCAGCACGTCGTCGCGCAACTGGAACGCCTCGCCCAGCGGCAGCCCGTACGCCGAGTAGGCCGCCCGGACGTCCGCCGTCGCGCCGGCCAGCGCGGCGCCCAGCAGCAGCGGACGCTCGACCGTGTACTTCGCCGACTTGTACCGGGCGACCTTGCCCGCGCGCTCCACCGAGGTGTCGCCGGTGGCCTGGGTGAGCACGTCGAGGTACTGCCCGACGGTGACCTCGGTGCGCATCTCGTCGAAGACCGGGCGGGCCCGGGCCACGATCCGCGGGTCCAGCCCGGCGGAGTGCAGCAGCTCGTCGGACCAGACCAGACACAGGTCGCCGAGCAGGATCGCCGCCGCGTCGCCGAACCCGTCGGCGTTGCCGCCCCAGCCGGCGCTGCGATGCCGGGCGGCGAACCGCCGGTGCACCGCCGGCTCGCCGCGCCGGGTGTCCGAGCGGTCCATCAGGTCGTCGTGGATCAGCGCGCTGGCCTGCACGAACTCCAGTGCGGCCAGCGCGGTCACCACCTGGTCCGAGTCGCCCCCGCCGGCGCCCCGGAACCCCCAGTACGCGAAGGCCGGGCGCAGCCGCTTCCCGCCGCCCAGCACGAACGCCTCGATCGCCTCGGCCACCGGCACCAGGTCTTCGTCGACGCCCTTCATCCAGGCGTGCTGGCCGGCCAGGAACTCGGTCAGGGCCTTGTCGACCCGCTGACGCAGGCCAGCGCGGTCGACGGGGGACACGGGAGCAGCGTGGGTCACGCCCCCGACGCTAGCGGGTCGCCCGGGACCGCGTCGCATCCGTGGCCCGTGGCGCGCCGTAGGCCACCCCGGCTGCCGAGCGCCGTCGCGCCGGAGTCAGCGCCTGGTCGCGGGCGGTGATCGCCGGCCCGCCCGGTGGACGGGCCGACCGGACGGTGGCGCCGGTCGGGTGGTGGCGCCGGTCGGGGCAGGTGACGGGCCGCCGCGCAGGCGAGGGCGGCGTGTCGCCGTACCGCCGGCTCGCGGGCGTGCCGGGCCGGCCGGCGGCGTGCCCCGGCGCGCTGGCCGGCTGTGCTCGGCGGCCTCGGCCAGCAGCTCGACCGGCACGGCGAGGGTCACTGCCAGCCACCCCAGCCAGAAGTCCCCCGGCACGCGGAGCTGCCGCTCCCAGCGCGACACCTCGTGCCGACTCAGCGTGGGCACGCCCGAGGCGGCGCACAGCTCGGCGGCGAGGAACTGCTGACTGCGGCCCCGGGCCAACCGGAGCCGGGCGAGCAGCGGCCCGAGCGGCTCGGGGCCGGGTGGCATGGGCGGCGTCATCGGTCCTCCGGGAGGGGTCGGCGCGGTGGCGGCGTCGACCTGCCAGAACGGGCGGGACCGGACGCCGCCGGTCGGTGCTGACCCCCGCGCGGGCCCCCGGGAGCCAGCCCCGTCCGCGCTGCCCACCTGTCTACTCCGGGGGTACGACGGTGGCCGTCGTGGCGTGGTGCGAGAGGAACCGCAGGGCCGGTACGGCCCGCCTTCCGGGCACCGGGACGACCGGTTCCGTCTCGCGGATCCTGGTGCGGTCGCGCCAGGTGGGAAAGCTCTGGGCCCGGCAGGTGCCGGCCGCTAGAGTTCAGGCGTGGCGCTCGGTCTTCCCTCGGTCCTCCCCAATCCGCAGCCGGCGATCGGGGAGCTGATCCGCGACCGTCAGCCCACCTTCTCGTTCGAGTTCTTCCCGCCGAAGACCCCGCAGGGCGAGCGGCTGCTCTGGCAGGCGATCCGCGAGCTGGAGTCGCTGCGCCCGTCGTTCGTGTCGATCACCTACGGGGCCGGCGGGTCGACCCGGGACACCACGGTCGCGGTGACCGAGCGGATCGCCACCGAGACCACCCTGCTGCCGATGGCGCACCTGACCGCGGTCAACCACTCCGTCGCCGAGCTGCGCAACGTCATCGGCCGGCTGGCCGGCGTCGGGGTGCGCAACATTCTGGCGGTGCGGGGCGACCCGCCGGGCGACCCGGGCGGGGAGTGGGTCCGCCACCCCGAGGGCGTGCTCTACGCCGAGGACCTGGTCCGGCTGGTCCGCGACGCCGGCGACTTCAGCGTCGGGGTGGCCGCCTTTCCGTACAAGCACCCGCGCTCGGCCGACGTGGCCGGCGACACCGCGAACTTCGTCCGCAAGTGCCAGGCCGGTGCGGAGTTCGCGATCACCCAGATGTTCTTCGACGCCGACGACTACCTGCGGCTGCGCGACCGGGTGGCGGCGGCCGGCTGCGCCACCCCCATTCTGGCCGGGGTGATGCCGGTCACCCAGCTGAGCACCATCGAGCGTTCGGCGCAGCTTTCCGGGGCGCCGTTCCCGCCGGCCCTGGCCGCGCGGTTCGCCCAGGTCGCCGACGACCCGGAGGCGGTCCGCCGGCTCGGCATCGAGCAGGCGGCCGAGATGTGCCGACGACTGCTGGACGAGGGCATCCCCGGGATTCACTTCATCACCCTCAACCGGTCCACCGCGACCCGGGAGGTCTGGCAGCAGTTGCAGGTCGACACCCGGGTGTGACCCCCGTGGCGCGACACCTGAGCGCCGGTGCGACGGTTGTTCCGTGGTGGGCAGTCAGCTGAACTGGGACGAATACGCGACGGCGTGGGCGCGGCTGCACGGGGGCTTCGATCCCCGGGTGGCGGCCCCGGTGGTCCGCGCCTGGCTGCGGTTCGCCTACCACGTCGGGTACGTGCTGGGCCGGCTGCGGGTCGCCCCGACCGCGGTCACCGTGGCGGGCGTGCTGCTCTGCCTCTGCGTACCGCTGTTCGCCGTCCGGCCCGTGAACGGGCCGATCATCGGGGCGCTGTTCGTGCTGGCCGCCTCGGTGGCCGACAGCGTCGACGGTGCGGTGGCGGTCGCCACCAACCGCACCACCCGGCTCGGGTACGTCTACGACTCCGTGGCCGACCGGCTCGGCGAGGTCGCCTGGCTGGCCGCGTTCTGGCTGTTGGGCGCGCCGGGCCCGCTGGTCGTAGCCGCGGGCGGGCTGTCCTGGCTGCACGAGTACGTCCGGGCCCGGGCGGTCTCGGCCGGGATGCGGGAGATCAGCGTGGTCACCGTGGGGGAGCGTCCCACCCGGGTCTGCGTGGCCCTGGTCGGGCTGCTGCTGGCCGGGCTGGCCGGACTGATCGACCCGGACCTGACCGCCGGCACCATCACCATGGCCACCGCCGTCTGGGTGCTGCTCGCCGGCTTCGGCCTGGGCCAACTCCTCTCCACCGTCCGCCGCGCCCTCATCGACGCCGACTGACGACACCCCACCTCACCCCACGCCCCCGACGTCATGCACTTTCACGGAAAGAGTGGCCTCGACGAGCCTGGAGGCCACTCTTTCCGTGAAACTGCGAGGGATCTTGGGGTTGTGGGCGCGGGGCGATGGGTGCGATCGGCTTCTCTTAGGCCCAGGCGGGGCCGATCTCGTCGGCGACGATCTGCGCGGAGAGGGCGACCATCGGGAGGCCGCCGCCCGGGTGGGTGGAGCCGCCGACGAGCCAGAGGCCGGCCGCCGGGCCCCGGTTGGCCGGGCGGAGCAGGCCGCCGGCCGTGCCGTAGATCGACCCGCCGGGCGCGCCGGTGGTGGCGTCCAGGTCGGCCGGGGTGCGGACCTCCCGGAACGCCAGCCGGTCCCGCACGTCCACGCCCCGCTCGGCGAGCACGTCGAGGACCCGGTCGGCGTACGCGTCGGCGAGCCCCGGCCGGCGCCAGTCCACCGCCCCGGTGGCGGTGCCGTGCCGGGCGGCGTTGACCAGCACGAACCACGCCTCGTGGCCCTCGGGGCGGACGGCCGGGTCGTCGGCGACGGTGACGAAGACCGTCGGGTCGGGCGCGGGACGGGCCCGGATCCCGCGCCCCGGGTGGCCGAAGACCGCGTCGAACTCGGCGTCGTAGTCGCGCGGGAAGAACACGTTGTGGTGGGCCAGCCCGGTGTCACCGGTCACCCCGAGCAGCAGCACGAAGCCGGCGAGGCTGCGGTCGGTGAGCCCGGCCAGCCGGCGCGGGCTGGGCAGCAGGTCCCGGTAGACGGTCAGCGCGTCCACGTTGGCCACCACCACGTCGGCGGGGACGGGCGCGGCGACGCCGGCCAGGCGTACCCCGTGCACCCGGCCGCCCGCGGCGTCGATCCGGGTGACCGCGGTGCCGGTCCGCACGACCACGCCGAGGTCCAGGCACCGGGTCAGCAGCGCGTCGGCGAGGGTGCCCAGGCCGCCGCGCAGGTACCAGCCGCCGAACGTCAGCTCGGCGTACGGCACGGCGACCAGCGCGGCCGGGGCCCGGCGGGGGTCGGCCCCGGTGTAGGTGGCGTACCGGTCCAGCAGCATCCGCAGCCGGGGGTCGGACAGGTGTCGGCGGCCCAGCCCGCGCAGGGTGCGGCCGGGCCCGATCGCGGCGAGGTCGCCCAGCCGCCAGGCCAGCCCGGCGAGGTCCAGCGGGGAGTCGACGGCCCGGCTCAGGACGTCGGAGTGCGAGGCGTCCCAGACCCGGGCGGCGCGTCGCCACAGCCGCTGCCAGTCGGCGGCGGCCCGGTCGCCGAACGCCGCCCCGACGCGGGCGGCGAACTCCGCCGGGTCGGCGCACGAGTCGAGCGTGGCCCCGTCGGGGAAGACGTGCCGGACGATCGGGTCCACCGGGACCAGGTCGAGGTACTCGTCGAGCTTCGCCCCGGTCGCCTCGAACAGGTCGTGGAAGACCTCCGGCAGGGTGAGCAGACTCGGCCCGGTGTCGAAGTGGAACGACCCGTCGGGGGTGTCGTGGACGTACCGGCCGAGCTTGCCGCCGACGGTGTCGGCCCGCTCGAAGACGGTCACCTCGTGCCCGGTGGCGGCCAACCGGGCGGCGGTGGCCAACCCGCCCACCCCGGCGCCGACGACCACGATCCGCGCCATGACGTGCCCTCCTAGCTGACCGGGCGGCCTCGCCAGGACAGGCGGCGCCGCTTCCGCAGATGGTACGACCGCAGGGTCAGCCAACCGAGGACCACGACCGACACGGGGTGGCCGAGCGCGTCGGGCCACCACCGGCCGCCGGTCGCCCGGGCGCTGACCGCCCGCCCGGCGGCCCCGAGCAGGTAGCCGAGCGACGCCAGCGCCGCGACCGCCGGCGCGCCGGCCGCGAGGGCGACCAGCGCGATCAGCGGGGGAGCGGCGTACAGCAGGAGCAGCAGGGCCAGCACGGCCGCAGCCGCGCCCGGGTGGCCGAACGTGGCCCACAGCGACTTGGTGTAGCCGTCGCGCAGCTGCGGCCAGTCGTCGTACATCCGGCAGGTGGCCAGCCGGGAGCCGTCGGCGAGGGCGATCCGGCCGCCGGACCGCTTGACCGCCCGGGCCAGCTCGATGTCCTCCAGGACCCGCGCGCGCACGGCGGCGTGCCCGCCGGCCGCGTCGTACCCGGCCCGGTTCGCCACCAGGAACTGCCCGCCGGCCGCGGCCAGCGACGGCCGCGGCGAGCGCTCCATCGCCCGCAACGGCAGGAAGGTCAGCCACAGCCACTGCAACAGCGGCTGCACCAGCCGGTCGGCCGCCGTCGCCACCACGATCCGGGGGTACGGCGACAGCAGCGTCACCCGCGCGGCGCGCAGCTCCGCCACCGCCGCCGCCACCGCGTACGGGGCGAGCACCACGTCGGCGTCGACGAACGCCAGCACGGTGGCGGCCGGGCCGGCCCGGGTGGCGAGCTGGTGGCAGGCGTGCGGCTTGCCCAGCCAACCCGGCGGCGGGGCGACCCCGGTGAGCAGGGCGACCCGGGGATCGTCGCCGGCCACCGCGCGGACCACGTCGGCGGTGCCGTCGGTCGAGCCGTCGTCGAGCACCACGATCCGCAGGTCGGGCACGCCCCGCTGGGCGAGCAGCGCCCGCAGGCACGGGGTGACCCGGGCGGCCTCGTCGCGCAGCGGCAGCAGCACCGCGACGGTCTCGGCGACCTCGACCGGCCCGTCGGCGGGGCGGCGCAGCCACCGGGTGGCGTTGACCCAGGTGTGCAGGGTGAGCCCGGCGACGCCCGCGACCAGCAGCAGGACGCCGGTCATGCGGTGGCGTCGACCGGCCGGGGCGGCCGGCGCCTTCGGCGTTCCCGGTGTTCCCGGCGCAGTGCCAGGGCCAGCGGCACGGCGGCCACCGCCATCCCGGCCGCGCCCCACACCGCCGAGGCGGGCAGGCCGAGGAAGACCGCGTGGGCCAGGATGCTGGACAGGTACGTCCACAGGTAGAGCGCGAACATCGGGGCGTCCCGGGAGTCCGCGTGGTCGACCACCGGCCCGGCCAGCGGGCGCAGCGCCGCCATCAGCAACACCGCGAACAACAGCCAGCCGAGGTAGTTGCTGACCGGCACGCCGGGCAGGCCGGGCAGCACCGTGGTGGCGTCCCGCCACACCCAGTAGCCCTCGGCGACCATCTGCGGGTCGAGGAAGAGGTCCCAGGCGGCCAGCCCGACGGCTGCGAGCGCCACCCGGCCGACCCCGGGCGGGGTGAGTCGGGCCGCGGTCAGCCAGGCCGGCCAGGCCATCCACGTCCAGGCGAGCGGGATGATCAGGGGCACCCCGGCCAGCTTCGGGCCCAGCTCGCCGGAGTAGTCGTAGCTGCCGAACGGGAAGCCGGTGGCCACTCCCAGGGCCTCGATCGCGAAGCCGCCGCCGGCGGCCACGGCGACCAGCGCCGCCGCCGCGCGGGGCCCCCGGCTCAGCAGCGCGTGACCGACCGAGAGCAGGCACCCGAGCACGACGGTGGCCACGGTCAGCCCGGCCCGGGTGGCGCCGGTGGTGAGCGGGTAGCAGATCTGGGCCAGGACCAGCACGCCCAGCCCGGCCCAGGGCAGCCGGCGGTCCAGCCCGGCCCGGTTAAGCCCAGCTCGGGGTAGCTGGCGGTCCGGCCCGGCCCAGGACAGCCGGGGTCGAGGTGGTCGGGGTCGGGTCACGGCACGCCCGGGCCCGGGGCGGCGGCCGCCCGGTCCACGGGGGCCTGCGGGGTGAGTGGGAGGTCCCGGCCGAGGATGCCGAACGGGCGCTCGTCGCCGGGGAAGTGGAAGTGGCGCAGCACGTCGACGAAGCCGAACCGGCGGTACAGCCGCCAGGCGCGGGAGTGCTGCTCGTCGGCCTCCGGGGTGGACAGCAGGGTGGTGCTGCCCGGTGCCATGGTGAGCAGGGCGGTGAGCTGGCGGGCGCCCAGGCCGTGCCCCTGCGCGGGCGGCCGGACGTGCAGCTCGACCACCTCGAAGCAGTCGGCGAGCCAGCGCCGCCGGGCGTCGCCGTCCAGCGCCCCGTGCACCTGGTCGTGCCACCACTGGCCCGCCGCGCCGAGGTATCCGTACCCGAAGCCGGCCAGGTGGCCCTCGGAGGTGAGGCTGGCGACGGCGCGGAAGCCGGGGCGGCGCACGTGGGTGGCGATGTAGCCGCGCCGGGCCGCCAACAGGTCCGTCCGGTAGTTCATCGCCTCGCCGTAGACGGCCACCACGTCGTCCAGCCGCCGGACCAGGTCGTCCGGCGTCCAGCGCACCAACCTCATGCCCGTCCATCCTTCGCCGTCTCCGGATCGCCGTCGGCGACCCAACCCAGCACCGACCGGTCGCCGACCACGTCGCGCACCTCGAACCGCGCGAAGAGTTCCTCCGCGTACCACCCCGCAGTGGGGGTGCGCGTGATCGCGGCGCGGTGCTCGGGGTGACGGTACGCGAACGCGACGAGGTCCGTCGTGTCGCGCCACACGCTGACCGTGCCCTGCCAACCCAGCGGGGCCTCGCCGACGCCGAACCGGGCCAGCAGGCCGGGCGCGGCGTGCAGGGCGGCGGCCACCGGCGGCACCGCCCGCCAGAAGGTGGCCGCCCGGCGGGCCCGCAGCCGGGCCCGGGTCAGCGCCAGCACCGGGCCGGCGACCCGGCCGCCGGACGGCTCGCCGAACGGCCGCCGCCCGGACCACTCGCCCCGGCTGGTCAGCGGGCGCAGGTCCACCCGGGCCGAGGAACGGGCGACGCGCGCCCAGGAGCGGCCCACGGGCGAGTCGGCGAAGCCGGCCGCGGCGGCCGGTGAGTCCCAGACGGCCAGCGCCGCCCAGCGGGTCAGGTCGGCGTCGCCGGGGCCGAAGCCGGTGCCGGTTCCGGTGCCGAGCACCTTGCCGAACCGCACCCCGTCGGTGCGGCGCAGCCGCGTCGGGTGCGTCGCCATCCGGGCCAGCGCCCCGGGCAGCGCCGCCCGAGAAATCCGCCAGACGTGCAGGGTGACAAGCTCGGGTACGCCGCTCACGCCACCTCGGCCGGGGTGCCGGCGGTGATCCGGAGCAGCTCCGCGTACGTGGTGGGGAAGACCGCCCGGGGCACCCCGCCGGCCGCCCAGACCTCGTCGTACCCCTCCAGGGCGGTGTCGACCAGGGTGCGCAGCGGCGCGGGGTGGCCGAGCGGGGCGACCCCGCCGATCACCTGGCCGGTGTGCTGCCGGACGAACTCGGGGGTGGCCCGGCGCAGGTGGGTGACCCCGAGGGACGCGGCCAGGCCGGCCGTGTCCACCCGGTGCGCGCCGGAGGTGAGCACCAGCAGCGGGGCGTCGTCGGCGGCGAAGACCAGCGAGTTGGCGATGGCGCCGACGCCCACGCCGAGCGCCTCGGCCGCCGCGGCGGCGGTGTGCACCGCCTCGGGCAGCAGGCGGACCGCGCTGGGTCGGCCGGCGCCGTCGAGCGCGCCCGCGGCGTCGAGGGCCTCCCGCATCGCCCGTACGTTCGGGTGTGACTGCATGACGCCTATTCTTCCCGGCCCGTTCCCGCCCAGCTCCCAGGGGCGGCCAGAGCCTCGTCCGGCCCGCTCGTTCCCCGGCCCCTTGAGCGGCCGGGCGGGCGGGGCCGGGTCGAGCGTGACGGTGTCGGGCGCGGGCTGCGTGGCCGCCCGGGGTGTGGCCACCCGGGCCGTCTCGGCCAGCGCCACCCCGAGCAGCACCAGCATCCCGCCGCCGAGTTGTGCGGTGTTGAGCGTCTCGCCGTCGCCGATGACCACCCAGGCGACCGCCGCGGCGAGTACCGGCTCCACCATGCCGACGATCCCGACGCTGGTCGCCGGCAGGTGCCGCATCGCGCCCGCCACCAGCAGGTACGGCACGATCGAGCCGAGCACCACCACGTACCCGCAGAGCAGGGCGACCGGGACGCCCGCCGCGCTGCCGGTCAACGGCTCCCAGCCGCCGGTGCCGGCGGTGACCGCCCGGGTGAGCAACCCGGCCACGGCGGACGCGCCGAACGCCCAGGTGCACAGCGACAGGGTGTCCCGCCCCTGCACGCCACGCGCGCCGAGCACGTAGTAGACGGCCAGGAAGACCGCCGCGCCGAGGCCGGCGAGGATGCCGAGCCCGTCCAGCTTCAGCTCGCCCCACACCTCGGCCACGCAGCCCAGCCCAGCGAGGCTCAGTGCCAGGCCGGCCCAGAGCCGGGGGCGGACCCGGTGTCGCTGGCCGAACCGGGCCCAGAGGGCGACCAGCAGCGGGGCGGAGTACTCGAACAGCAGGCCGAGGCCGACCGGCAGCCGGGAGATGGCGACGAAGTAGAGCATCGGCACCAGGAAGAAGCCGGTCAGGCCGTACGCGACCAGCAGCGGGATCTGCCGGGGGGTGGTCCGGAGCCGGCGCACGCCCGGGCGCAGCACCAGGCTCAGCAGGAGCAGGCCCGCGACGGCGCCGAGCGCGCGCAGCAGGGTGAGCTGCTGGGCGTTCAGGCCGGCCCGGAGCACCAGCTTGGAGACCGTGCCGTTGACGGCGAACAGGGCTCCCGAGCCGAGCACCATGGCGACGCCGAGGGCGGGGCGGGGGGTCGTCACGAGCAGAGGCTAGCGCCGTGGTCGTCAGGGGCGTAGGGGTGGGCGCTCGTTACCCGTCCGCGCCCCGCGCGGGCACCGGGCGGTCGGGCCTCGTCGGGTGCGGGGAGCCGGTCCGGCGCGTGGGGCCGACCGGTCGTTGTCGCTGCACCGCGCCCGTCCGCCGTACGTTGCATTTTCGTCTGGCACGGGGTGTACTGTCAGCAGCAGTTAGAACGAGTGTTCGATTGTCTAGAACATTCGTTCCAACAGCCCGGGCGGTGTTTCGCGGCACCGGCCCCGGGCGGTGCGGCTCCGCGGGCCGCACCTGGGTCCCGGGCAGTCGCGAGTCCGGGCCCGTCAGGCAGGAGCGTCGCCCGCCGCCCACGACCCCCGGGCGGCGGGCGACGAACCCGCCGGTACGCCGGCCGGGTGTGGTGTGGGGAAGCGTCCACACCCGGCCGGCCCCCCAACGGTGCGTCTTCCTCCGCACCACTCGACGGCCCGTGCGCCGGCGGCCCCGGTCGCCCGCGCCCCGCCCCGGCCACGTGGAGGAGACAGCCCATGCCGACCAACCCGGCCCAGCCACCGACGGTGCCGGCACATGTGCTGCCGCACCGCACCCCGGCCCAGCTTCTCGCGGTGGCCCGCCACGGGCTGACCGAAGCCGCCCGGACCGGCCCGGACGGGCTGCGCTACGCGGCGGCCCACCTGGCGGCGCTCCGTGCCGCCGCAGCCCTGCTCGCAGCCCGGGCCCGTCCCGCCCCGGCCCGGCGCAACCGGATCACCAGCGTCTGGGTCCTGCTCTCCACCGTCGCCCCCGAGCTCGACGAGTGGGCGGCGTTCTTCGCCGCCGGTGCCAGCAAGCGCGCCGCGGCCGAGGCCGGCATCCCCCGGGTGGTCACCGCCCGGCAGGCAGACGACCTGCTCCGGGCGGCCGAGCAGTTCGTGACGGTGGTGGAGAGCACCCTCGGGCTGGCCCATCAGCCGGCGCTCGACGGCCTGGCCGCCTGAACGAGCGCCGCCTGAACGAGCGCCGCCCGGCGGGCGCTGCCCCCGGAGGGGCGGCCTCCGCCCAGCCCGCGCAGGGCTCCGATTCCGGCACGACGAGCACGACGGGGGGTAGGTCCGATGGCGGGCCGAATGGTGATCGGTTCCGCCGCGCTCGCGGGCCTGGTACGCCCGGCGAGCGCGCCGGACCCGGCCGGCGGGCAGCGGGTGCTCCCGGTGCCCCCCGAGCTGACCGGCCTGCTGCCCAACCGAGGGCTGCGCCGGGGCAGCACGATCGCGGTCGCCACCGGCCAGCCCCGGCGTAGCGGCGGCACGTCGCTGCTGCTGGCGCTGCTCGCCGAGGCGTCCCGAGCCGGCTCGTGGTGCGCCGTGGTGGGGGTGCCGACCTTCGGCGCGGGCGCGGCGGCCGAGGCCGGGCTCGCCCTGGACCGGCTCGCCCTGGTGCCGCAGCCGGGGCCGGAGTGGCCCACCGTCGTCGCCGCGCTGATCGACGGGGTCGACGTCGTGGTGGCCGCCGTGCCGGCCACCGTCTCGGCTTCGGTCGCCAACCGGCTGGCCGCCCGGGCCCGGCAGCGGGGCAGCGTGCTCGTCCCGTACGGCCGCTGGGACGGCGCGGACATCACGTTGCAGGTGGTCCGGGGCGTCTGGGAGGGGCTGGGACAGGGCCGGGGCCGGCTGCGTCGGCGCGAGGTCACCGTCTCCGCCCGGGGGCGGGGCGCGGCCGCCCGGCCCAAGGAGATCAAGGTCTGGCTCCCCGGCGACGGGCTCACCCGGGTCATCCCCCGCCCGGCAGCCGTCCCGGCCGCCTCCGTCACCGGCCGGTCGGCCGCCGGCCGGCTCCGGCCGGTGTCCCCGGTGTTCCCGCCCGCCCTCGACGTCCCGCCCGCCCTCGACGTCCCGCCCGCCCTCGACGTCCCGCCCGCCCGTGGCGGGCTCGTCCGCGACGTCCCGCCCCGTCGCGACGGGGCGGACCATCGTGGTGCGTCCGCCTCCGACTTCCCGCCCGACCGTGGCGGGCTTGCCGTGGTCGGTCCCGGGTGACCGGGGTGCCGACGCGCACGCTGCTGCTCTGGTGCCCGGACTGGCCGGTGCTGGCCGCCGAGATCGTCGACGGGGTACCGGCCATCGGGCCGGTCGCCGTGCTGCACGCCAATCGGGTGGTCGCCTGCTCCGAGCGGGCCCGCGCCGAGGGCGTCCGTCGAGGGCTGCGCAAGCGGGAGGCACAGGGGCGTTGCCCGCAGCTGACCGTCGTCGACCACGACCCGGGCCGGGACGCCCGGGCGTTCGAGCCGGTGGTCGCCGCGGTCGAGGAGGTCGCCGCCGGGGTCGAGGTGGTCCGCCCGGGCGCCTGCGCGCTGGGCGCGCGGGGTCCGAGCCGCTATCTCGGCGGCGAGGAGCCAGCCGCCGAGCGGCTCGTCGAGCACGTCGCGCAGACCTGCGCGGTGGAGAGCCAGGTGGGGATCGCCGACGGGGTGTTCGCCGCAGGCCTCGCCGCCCGCGTCGGACAGGTGGTGCCCGCCGGCGGCACGCCCGGGTTCCTGGCGGGCCTGCCGGTGGAGGCACTCGGCCGGCCGGCCCTGGCCGACCTGCTGCGTCGGCTCGGTGTCCGTACCCTCGGGGACTTCGCCGCGCTGCCGGCGGGGGACGTGCTGGCCCGGTTCGGGTTCGACGGTGCGCTGGCCCACCGGCTCGCCGCCGGCCGGGACCACCGGCCGTTGGCCGTCCGTCAGCCCCCGGCCGAACTGGCGGTCACCGCCGACCACGACGAGCCGATCGACCGAGTGGACGCGGCGGCCTTCGCCGCCCGTGCGCTGGCCGAGCGGTTGCACGACCGGCTGGCCGCGCACGGCCTGGCCTGCACCCGGCTCGGCATCGAGGCGGTTACCGCACACGGCCAGGAGCTGCACCGGGTCTGGCGGCACGACGGCCTGCTCACCGCCGCGGCCATCGCCGACCGGGTGCGGTGGCAGCTCGACGGTTGGCTCTCCGGCAGCACCGGGCGGCCCGGCGCCCGCCCGGCCCGGCCGACAGCCGGGATCATCCGGTTGCGGCTGGTGCCCGACGGGGTGCTCGCCCAGGCCGGCCTGCAACCCGGGCTGTGGGGGGAGGCGGGCGAGGAGCGGGAGCGGGCGCACCGGGCGCTGAGCCGGGTGCAGGGCATCCTCGGCCCCGAGGCGGTGGTCACGGCGGTGCTCGGCGGCGGGCGGTCCCCGGCCGACCAGGTGCGGCTGGTGCCCTGGGGCGACGAGCGGCTGCCCGCCCGCCCGGGCGAGCCCACCTGGCCGGGCCAGGATGCCCTGCCGGCACCGGTGGAACCGGCGGGGTCCGGCGGTGTCACCGGGTCCGGCGGTGCTGTCGGGTCCGGCGGTGTCACCGGGTCCAGTGGTGCTGTCGGAGCTGGTGGTGTCGTCGGGTCCGCCGTCGGGGTCGGTGGTGCCACCGGACCCGGTGTTCCTCCGTGGCCGGGACGCCTTCCGCCGCCCGCGCCGGCCGTGGTGCTCCCCGCGCCGCTGGCCGCGACGGTGTACGACGCCGTCGGCGAGCCGGTCGGGGTCAGCGCCCGGCTCCAGGTGAGCGCCGCCCCCGCCCGACTGGTGGTCGGCACGGCCCGTCCGGTGGACATCGTCGGCTGGGCCGGCCCGTGGCCGGTGGACGAGCGCTGGTGGGCGCCGGCCGAGGCCCGCCGCCGGGCCCGGTTCCAGGTCTGCCTGGCCGACGGGGCCGCCCTCCTCCTCGCCGTCGAGGCCGGCCAGTGGCTGGTGGAGGCCATCTATGACTGACCGACGGGCCGCCCTACCTGCAGATCTTGGAAGATTCCGGCCCCTCCAGGGGCCGGAATCTTCCAAGATCTCCGCCGAACCGGGGGCGTGGTGAGTTTCCACAATCCGCGGATGCAGTGGGCGGAGTTGGAGCGGGTGCTCTCCGGGCGGTCCGGCGGCGCGATGGCGGGTGGGCGGCACCTGCACGTGGTGGATCCACTCGCCGTCGACGCCGACGGGGGCGACGCGCCGGCCCGGGGGCACCGGCAGGAGCCGTCCCGGCCGTCGGAGCTGCTCCACCCCGGCGGCGCGGTGCCCTACGCCGAGTTGCACGCGCACAGCAACTTCAGCTTCCTGGACGGGGCCAGCCACCCCGGGGAACTGGCTGAGGAGGCGGCCCGGCTCGGGCTCACCGCGCTCGCCGTCACCGATCACGACGGCTTCTACGGCGTGGTCCGCTTCGCCGAGTCGGCCCGTGCGCTGGGACTGCCCACGGTGATCGGCGCGGAGCTGTCGCTGGGCCTGCCCGGCCCGCAGAACGGCGAGCCTGACCCGCACGGCGCCCACCTGCTCGCCCTCGCCCACGGCCCCGAGGGGTACGCCCGGCTGGCCCGTACCATCGCCCGCGCCCAGCTACGCGGCGGGGAGAAGGGCCGCCCGGACTACGGCGAGTTGGAGGAGGTCGCCGCCGAGCTGCGCGACCACGTGCTGGTGCTCACCGGCTGCCGCAAGGGGCACGTGCCTGCGGCGCTGCTCACCGAGGGCGTCGACGCGGCGGCCCGGGAGCTGGACCGGCTGACCGCGCTGTTCGGCGCGGACACGGTGGCGGTGGAGCTGACCGACCACGGCCATCCGGTCGACGCCGACCGCAACGACGCCCTCGCCGAGCTGGCCGCCGGGGCGGGGCTGCCCACGGTGGCCACGAACAACGTGCACTACGCCACGCCGGGCCGGCGCCGGCTGGCCACCACCCTGGCCGCGGTGCGGGCCCGGCGCAGCCTGGACGAGATCGACGGCTGGCTGCCCGCCGCGTCCACCGCGCACCTGCGCAGCGGGGAGGAGATGGCGGCCCGGTTCGCCGCGTACCCGGGTGCGGTGGCCCGGGCCGCCGAGTTCGGCGCGGAGCTGGCGTTCGACCTCCAGCTCGTGGCGCCACGGCTGCCGGCGTACCCGGTGCCGCCGGGGCACACCGAGATGACCTGGCTGCGCCGGCTCACCCTGGACGGCGCCCGGGAGCGGTACGGGCCACCCGGGGCGCACCCGGACGCGTACCGGCAGCTCGACCACGAACTGCGGATGATCGACGAGCTGGGCTTCCCCGGCTACTTCCTGGTGGTGTACGACATCGTCACGTTCTGCCGCCAGCAGGACATCTACTGCCAGGGCCGGGGGTCTGCGGCGAACTCGGCGGTCTGCTACGCGCTGCGGATCACCAACGTGGACGCCGTCCGGCACCGGCTGCTCTTCGAGCGCTTCCTCGCCCCGGAGCGCGACGGCCCGCCGGACATCGACGTGGACATCGAGTCCGACCGCCGGGAGGAGGTGATCCAGCACGTCTACGCCCGGTACGGCCGGGAGCACACCGCCCAGGTCGCCAACGTCATCTCGTACCGGCCCCGGTCGGCGGTGCGGGACGTGGCGAAGGCGTTCGGCTTCTCGCCCGGCCAGCAGGACGCCTGGAGCAGGCAGATCGACCGCTGGGGCTCCGTCGCGTCGGTCGACGTCGAGGGCATCCCCGAGCAGGTCGTCGCGTACGCCGACGAGTTGCAGACGTTCCCCCGGCACCTGGGCATCCACTCCGGCGGGATGGTCATCTGCGACCGGCCGGTGATCGAGGTCTGCCCGGTGGAGTGGGGCCGGATGCCCGGCCGCAGCGTGCTCCAGTGGGACAAGGACGACTGCGCGGCCGTCGGCCTGGTCAAGTTCGACCTGCTCGGCCTCGGCATGCTCTCCGCCCTGCACTACGGCTACGACATGATCGGCGAGACCCTCGACCTGGGCGACATGACGCTGGACGACCCAGAGGTGTACGACATGCTCTGCCGGGCCGACTCGGTCGGGGTCTTCCAGGTGGAGAGCCGCGCCCAGATGGCCACCCTGCCCCGGCTCAAGCCCCGCGAGTTCTACGACCTGGTGGTGGAGGTGGCGCTGATCCGTCCCGGCCCGATCCAGGGCGGCTCGGTGCACCCGTTCATCCGGCGCAAGAACGGCCAGGAGCCGGTGACGTTCGCCCATCCGCTGATGCGCAACGCGCTGGAGAAGACCCTCGGCGTGCCGCTGTTCCAGGAGCAGCTCATGCAGCTCGCCATCGACCTGGCCGGCTTCGACGCGGCCGGGGCCGACCAGCTCCGCCGGGCGATGGGGGCCAAGCGCTCGGTGGAGCGGATGGCGCAGATCGCCGAGCGGCTCTACGCCGGGATGGCCGAGCGGGGCATCGCCGGGGAGCTGGCCGACGACGTCTACCGCAAGCTCACCGCGTTCGCCAGCTACGGCTTCCCGGAGAGCCACGCGATGAGCTTCGCCTACCTGGTGTACGCCAGCTCGTGGCTCAAGCGCTACCACCCGGGCCCGTTCCTGGCCGCCCTGCTCAACGCCCAGCCGATGGGCTTCTACTCGCCGCAGACCCTGGTCGACGACGCCCGCCGGCACGGGGTGGAGGTTCGCCGGTCGGACGTCAACGCCAGTGGCGCGAAGGCCGTCCTCGAATCCACCCCGACCACCCGGTGGGGCAGCGCGCCCGGGGAGCCCCCGCACGAGTGGGGGCTCGGCGGGCCGGCCGTCCGGCTCGGGCTGGGCGGCGTGCGTACCCTCGGCGACGGCGTGGCCGAGCGGATCGAGGCGGAGCGGGCGGCGCACGGGCCGTACCGGGACATGCCGGACCTGGCCCGGCGGGTGGGTCTCACCGCCGCGCAGCTGGAGGCGCTGGCCACCGCGGACGCCTTCGCCTGCTTCGGGCTGACCCGGCGGCAGGCGCTCTGGGCCGCCGGGGCGGCGGCCCAGGACCGGCCGGGCCGGCTGCCGGGCACGGTGACCGGCACGACCGCCCCGACCCTGCCGGGGATGGAGGCGGTGGACCGCCTCGTCGCCGACGTCTGGGCGACCGGGCTGTCGCCGGAGAGCCACCCGGCCCGGTTCATCCGGGACCGCCTCGACGCCCTCGGCGCGGTGCCGATCGCCCGGCTCGGCCGGGTGGAGCCGGGTCGGCGGATCCGGGTCGGCGGGATCGTCACCCACCGGCAGCGGCCGGCCACCGCCGGCGGGGTCACCTTCCTCAACCTGGAGGACGAGACCGGGATGCTCAACGTCACCTGCTCGCCGGGGCTGTGGCAGCGCCACCGGTGGGTGGCGCGGACCAGCGCCGCCCTGGTGGTGCGCGGCCGGTTGCAGCGGCACGAGGGGGTGACCAGCCTCACCGCCGACCGGCTCGACCCGATCGAGCCGCCGGTCGCCCCGGTCTCCCGCGACTTCCGGTGACCGACGTTACAGTGTGGCGGGCGATCGCGAGGGAGACTTGTGATCGCGCGGGCAGAGTCGCCCGGGTTCCATGAGGGGGTAAGAGCAAGTGGCGGGTAACGACACTTACACCGGTGCGGTAGCGAACGCCCGACGCACCCGGCTCGATGCCGGTTGGGTCGCGGCGCACACCACCGAGATTCGCGAATACTCGGTGACCGACGGCCCGGTGGCCAACGCCCGCCGGTCCCGTGCCGAGGAGGACCCGGCCGGCGGTGGCGAGTCCTGACATCACCCGGTCCGGAGCCCGCCCGGCTCCACCGGTCGCCGTTCTCCGGCCACCGGATGCGCCGGGCGGCTGGACCAGGTGACTAGGCTCGACCGCGTGGAGCAGACCCGTGGCCGGCTCACCGGCCCGCCGTTGACCCCCCGTACCGCCGTCATCTGGTCCGTGCTCCGGGCCGAATTGGACCGCCGCGCCGATGACCGGCTCACCGTCCTCGACGTCGGCGGCGGCACCGGCGGGTTCGCCGTGCCGCTGGCCCAGGCCGGGCACGGGGTCACCGTGGTCGACGCCAGCCCCGACGCCCTCGCCGCGCTGACCCGCCGGGCCGCCGAGGCCGGCGTCGCCGACCGGGTACGCGCCGTGCAGGGCGACGGCGACGCGCTCGCCGGGCTGGTCGAGCCGGCAAGCGTCGACCTGGTGCTCTGCCACTCCGTGCTGGAGGTGGTCGACGACCCCGCGCCGGTGGTGGCCGCGCTGGTCGCCGCGCTGCGCCCGGGCGGCGCGGCCAGCGTCCTGGTCGCCGGGCAGGCCGCCGCGGTGCTCGGCCGGGCGATGAACGGCCACCTCGACCTGGCTGCCGCCGTGGCCGCCGACCCGGCCGGCGCCGCCGGCCCCCCGGACACCCTGCGTCGGCGCTACGACGCCGACCGCGCCGCGGCGCTGCTCACCGACGGGGGCCTCGCGGTCGAGGAGATCCACGGGGTACGCGTCCTGGCCGACCTGCTCCCCGCCGCCGTCGCGGACGGCCAACCGGCCGCCCTGGTCGAGTTGGAGCGGGCCCTGGCCGCCCGGCCGCCGTACCGGGACCTCGCCGCCCAGCTGCATCTGTTCGCGCGCCGGCCGGTATGACCGGGCCCGTGCCGCCCCTACCCGGCGATCCGGCCCGCTCGGCGCCGTCGGGCGGGCCGGAGTTCCCGGTCGCGCCGGCCCGCTCGGCGCCGGGGCCGGAGTTCCCGGTCGCGCCGCTGGAGCCGGTCGCGCCCCGGTACGGCGGCGCAAGCCTGGCCGACGTGCTGCCCAGCGCGCTGGCGGTGCTCGGGGTGCCGGGGGCCGTGGACCTGCTCGGGCTGGCCCCCCGGCTGGCCGGGGTGCGGCGGGTCGCCGTGCTGCTGGTCGACGGGCTCGGCTGGTACCAGATCCCCACCGCCGCCCCGTACGCCCCGACCCTGGCCGGGCTGGCCGCGACCGTCGGCCGCCCGCTCACCTCCGGTTTCCCGTCGACCACCCCGACCAGCCTGGTGACCCTGGGCACCGGCGTGGCCCCCGGCGCGCACGGGGTGCTCGGCTTCAAGGTCCGGGTACCCGGCACCGACCGGGTGCTCAGCCACATCGAGTGGGCCGGCGACCCGGAGCCGCTGCGCTGGCAGCCCGTCGCCACCCAGTTCGAACGGGCCCGCGCCGCCGGGGTCGCGGTGACCGTGGTGAGCCGTCCCGAGTACGCAGGCAGCGGCCTCACCCTGGCCGCCAACCGGGGCGGCGACTACCGGGGCGCCGCCGACGCCGACGCGCTCGCTGCCGCGATGCTCACCGCGCTGGCCGCCGGGACCGGGCCGAACCTGGTCTCCGGATACCACCCCGACCTGGACCGGCACGGCCATCTCAGCGGGGTCGACTCCGCGCCGTGGCGGGTCGCCGCCGCCGTGGTGGACGGGTTGCTCGCCCGGCTGGTCGACGGCCTCCCGAAGGACGCCGCGCTGCTGGTCACGGCCGATCACGGCCAGCTCGACGTGCCGGTGGCGGACCGGGTCGACTTCGACGCCGACCCCGGGTTGCGGGCCGGGGTGCGGGTGCTGGCCGGCGAACCCCGGGTCCGTTACCTGCACGTCGAGCCCGGCGCGGCCGACGACGTGGTGGCGGCCTGGTCGGCGGTGCTCGGCGACGCGGCCCGGGTGCTGCACCGGGGAGAGGCGGTGGCCACCGGCCTGTTCGGCCCGGTGCCGGAGGAGCACCTGCGCCGGGTCGGCGACGTGGTGGTGGTCTGCCGGGGCACGTCCGCGGTGGTGGCCACCCGGTCGGAGAAACCGATCGAGTCGCGCCTGGTGGCGTACCACGGGGCGGACACGGCTGCCGAGATGACGATCCCGCTGCTGGTGGTCCGCGGCTGAGCCGCCGTGCGGCCCCCGGGGTGTCGTACCCGGGGGCTAGCCTGCGGGGATGGGCCGCAGTCAGTCGTTGCCGCGCGGGGGTGACCCGCGCTTCGGGCCCGACGGCGACGACTCCGGCTGCCCGATCCTGCACGTCGACATGGACGCCTTCTTCGCCTCTGTCGAGGTGCGCCGCCGCCCCGAGCTGCGCGGCCGGCCCGTCGTGGTCGGCGGGGTCGGGCCGCGCGGCGTGGTCAGCTCCGCCAGCTACGAGGCCCGACGGTACGGCGTCCGCAGCGCCATGCCCACCGGGCGGGCCCGGGCGCTCTGCCCGCACGCGGTCTACCTGTCGCCCGACTTCGCGCAGTACACGGCGGCCTCCCGGGCGGTCATGCAGATCTTCCGGGACGTCACCCCGCTGGTCGAGCCGCTCTCGCTCGACGAGGCGTTCCTCGACGTGGCCGGCGCCCGCCGGCTCTTCGGTGCACCGGCCGAGATCGCCCGGCGCATCCGCGCCCGGGTCGAGCGGGAGCAGGAGCTGACCTGCTCGGTGGGGGTCGCGCCGAGCAAGTTCGTGGCCAAGCTCGGCTCCACCCGCGCCAAGCCCGACGGGCTGCTGGTGGTGCCCGCCGACCGGGTGCTCGAATTCCTGCACCCGCTGCCCGTCTCCGCGCTCTGGGGGGTGGGGGAGCGGTCCACCGAGACGCTGTGCAGGCTGGGGCTGAACACCGTCGGTGACCTGGCCGAGGCGCCCTTCGGCATGCTCCGCAAGGCGGTCGGGGCGGCCGCCGCCGGCCACCTGCACGAGCTGGCCTGGGGGCGGGACCCGCGCCGGGTCACCCCGGAGCAGGTGGAGAAGTCGATCGGCGCCGAGGTTACCTTCGACGTCGACGTCGGCGATCCGCTGGAGATCCGCCGGGCGCTGCTGGCCCTCGCCGAGAAGGTCGGCGTCCGGCTGCGCCGGGCCGGCCAGGTCGGCCGGACGGTGTCGATCAAGGTGCGGATGGCCGACTTCCGCACGGTCAACCGCTCCCGCACCCTCGGCGTCCCCACCGACACGGCCCGGGAGATCTTCGACACCGCATGGGCGCTCTACACCGTTCTCGACCCCGGCGAGCGGATCCGCCTCGTCGGGGTGCGGCTGGAGGGCCTCGCGCCGGCGGAGCAGACCCCGCAGCAGCTCACCCTCGGCGCCCCCGAGCGCGGCTGGCGGGAGGCGGAGGCGGCCGCGGACGCCGCAGCTGCCCGTTTCGGGCGGTCCGTCATAGGTCCGGCGAGCCTGCTTCGTCGTCGCGACCGAGGGCGAAATGAAAATCCACCCGGCCCATAGGTCGTCCCGCTTTCCGACGCGCGACCCCCCTCGTAGACTTGGCGGTAAGCAGCCGGTTGGCTGCCACGGTCTATCGGCCCGCCCGGGCCGACCCACGTGACCGGGGAGGAGTGCCGTGCCGCTCTCGGAGCACGAGCAGCGGCTGTTCGAGCAGATCGAGCGGTCGCTTGCCGAGGACCCCAAATTCGCCTCGGCCGTGCGTGCCAGCGATCCGCGCTTCCATGCGCGGCGTCGCCTGCTCGTCGCTGCCGGCGCGATCATCGTTGGGCTGGCCCTGCTGGTCTACGGTGCGGTGATCAAGACTCCACCGCTCGCGGTGGCGGGTTTCGTCGTCATGCTGGGCTCAGCGGCGTACGCGGTGCAGTCGCACCGGCGGGCGCAGTCCCCCGACCTGCACGTGGTCGGCGGGACGACGAGTCGGCGCCGTCCGCGTGGGCGGTCAGGCCGGCGGTCGTCGTTCCTGGACCGGATGGAGGACCGGTGGCGGCAGCGCCCGGAGGGGCACCGCTGACCCGGCCCCTCCACTGATCCCCGGTCCCGCCGACCCGGCGGGGCCGCGCCGACTCCGGCCCGTCCGACGACGGGCCGGCGTTCCACGCCCGCGGCCGGCACACAACCCGGGCTTCTCCACGCCTCGTGCTTACCCCACGCCTCGTGCTCCCCGGCGGGGTCAGCGGCTGGTGCGGTTGGCCAACAGCCGCCGGGGGTTCCAGCGCAGCAGCCGGTACCGGGCGTCGCCGGTGGTGGCCACCACCCGCGAGGACGTGTCGCTCACCGCCGTCCGCCAGCGCAGCAGCACCGACGGGGGCAGCGCGGCGGCCAGCAGCCTGGTCCGCCGGTCGGCCCGGGCGGCGAGCACGCCGCGGACGCTGCGCAGGGCCGGGGTCAGCTCCTCGCCGGCGAGCGGGTCCCGGGCGTAGCGGGCCCGCTCCTCGGCGCGCCCGAGCAGCCGCGCCGCCGCGGCGGCGGAGGCGTCCTCGGTCAGCGCGTCGGTGGCCAGCCGCTCGGCCGTCGCCCGGGGGGTCTCCGTCCGGTCCACCCGGACCCGGTAGTCGACCAGGGTGTCGAGCAGCTCGTCCCAGGCCGCGTGCGCTTTTGCCCGGGCCCGGGCGGGGTCCACCCCGACCACGATCGCCCGTTCGACCCCGTCCCGGCCGGTGCCGGCGTCCACCATGGTCGCCTTCGGGGCCGCCGCCACCCGGGTTCCCCGGCGTCGACGCAGCGCAGCCCGGCGCAGTGCCGGCACCGCGAGCAGGACGAGCAGGGCGAGTAGACCCGCCGTCCACCAGAGCCAGGCGGGTGCCTGCCGGGTGGGGTCGCCGGCCCCGACGGCCAGCCCCGCGTCGGTGTCCCGGTCGGCGGCGTCCGGGCCGGCGGCCTCCGAGGAGGGGCCGTCGTCGCCCGGGGCGCTCGGAGCGCCGGATTCGGGGGTGACGGACTCCGGGGCGTCGGTGTCCGGGGCCCACGCCGAGCGGGCTGAGCCCTGCACTCCGTACGCCGGGGTGGCGTCGAAGGGCACCCAGCCCATCCCGTCGAAGTAGACCTCCGTCCAGGCGTGCAGGTTCCGGTTGGTCAGCACGTACCCCTCGCCGGTGCGGCCGGTGCCGTTGGTGAAGCCGAACGCCACCCGGGCCGGGATGCCGGCCGCTCGGACCAGCCACGCCATCGACGCCGCGTACTGCTGGCAGAAGCCGGCCTTGTTGTTGAGGAAGTCGACGATGTCCTGCCCGTTGGTGCCGCCCTTGGTGGTCAGGCTGTAGGTGAAGCCGTTGTCCGAGGAGAAGTAGTCGTAGATCGCCCGCACCTTGTCGTAGTCGGTGCGCTTGCCCCGGACGAGGTCCGAGACCAGGGTGTCCACCTGCGACACCGGCGGGGTCTCGGTCTGCTGGACCCGGACGGGATGGTCGGCCGGCAGCGAGGGGGCGCGGCGCAGTGCCGCCGGGCTGTACGTCGACCGGACGTAGTCGAAGGAGTAGCGCTTGTCGCGGGCGTTGTCCCGCTTGGAGAAGATCAGCTGCAGGGCCGGGTCGTACAGCCAGTTGCCGCCCAGTTCCTCGGTCCGCACCGGCTCGCCGTAGACCGGCAGCAGGGGCATGGGGAAGTTCTTCGTCACCTCGACGGTGGCCCGGTACTCCTGCTGCTCGACGCCCTCCCCGGCCCGGGTCGGGTCGGGCAGCCCCCGGTTCACCGGCCGTCCGTTCGGGTCGCTCTCCCGGAAGCCGTCCGCCCGGAGCCTGTCCGCGACGCCGAAGCGCAGGTAGAACGGGCTCGGCTCGGTGGTGGTCACCTTCACCATCTCGACGACCTCGGACTGGTTGAGCTCGCCGCTCAGCGCGGCGAACAGGTCGACCTTGCCCGGGCTGCCGCCCTGGCCGGCGCGTCCGGTGCCGTTGCCCGTCCCGGAGCTGAGGGCGTCGAGCAGCCCGCCGGTCATCCCCGGCACGGCCAGCGGCAGCACCACAGCCAGCGCGACCCCCACCACGGCCAGCCTGCGGCCGGCGGCGGCCAGCGGGGACGACTCCCACACGTCGACGTCCCGGCCGTCACCGGTGAACCGGCGGCCGAACCGGCGTACCCGGTCGACGTTGTCGGCGACCAACAGCCAGAGGTACCCGGCGGCGCCGACCATGAACGGCACGGCGGGGACGCTGTCGATGTACACCGCGACCGGCACCGAGTAGATGGCGAGCATCGGCAGGCCGGCCAGCGCCGGGCGGCGCAGCCCGACGGCGAGCACGTCCACCACCATCGCCACCCCGCCGATGCCGAGCACGCTGATGAACAGCAGCGGGTCGGTGTCGGGCACCTTGACCCCGTACGAGCGCATGTCCTGCGCGGACGCCCCGAGCAACTCGCCGAAGTGGGCGAAGGTGGCCGGGGTGGGCAGGAACGCCACCAGCTCCCCGCCGCTGGGGAAGAGCCAGGTCAGCGCGAGTACCAGCCCGGCGAGCATGCCCAGGACCTGCCCCCACAGCGGCGCCCGGACCAGCCGGGTCAACGCCGCCACGCCGGCCACCACCGCGACCGCGATGGCGGCCTGGATGAGCCAGGTCCAGCGTTCGAAGATGGCCGACAGCGGGGCCGCCGAGAGCAGGGTCGCGCCGGCGGCCACGAAGCCGAGGTTGCGGGTCGCGGTCACGGGACCACCCTTCCGGTGTGTGTCATGCCCGGCGTGCCGGGCCCCTCGCGTGCTCCACCCGGGGAGGGGAGCGTCACCTCACGCCCGAGCCGGAGCGTCGGTCCGCCGCCCTGGCCCGAACGTCACTTCACGCCACCCGCGACCGTCTCGGCCAGCGCCGCCCGTAGGGCGAATCCCTGCGAGCCCCGGCCGGCCTGCGGCCAGAGCGCGGGCAGCCGGGCCCCGTGGTCGACCCCGATCACCCGCCACCCGTTGCGCACCAGGGCGAGCGCGGCGGCGCCGTGCGCGTGGTCGGCCTCGGCCCGGGCCCGGTCCGGCAGGTTCAGCCAGGTGGAACTGTTCAGCAGGAAGCCGACACAGGTGGCGCCGTTGCCGCGCAGCCCGGCGAGCAGCTCGGCCTCGGCGGTGCTCAGCGAGCCGAACAGCGCGATGATCAGGCCGCCGTCGGAGCGCTGCCGGACCCGCTGCACCAGCGTGGTGATCTCGCCGCGCCCGTCGAGCCGAACCTCGGCGAGGTGGTCGAGGAGCACCCCGTCCCCGGCGCCCTCGGTCGCGTCGACGTCCGCGCCGCCGCCGGTGACCAGACGCAGCTTGTACCCGGCCTGGCGCAGGTGCACGGCGATGCTGGCCGCCGCGGACACGGTCCACTCGAAGCTCGCCGTCGGCCCGTCGCCGCGGTGGCCGTACCCCCGGGTGTCCAGGACGACGGTGGCCCGGCTCTCCCAGGGCTGCTCCTCGCGGCGGACCATCAGCTCCCCGGTGCGGGCGGTCGACTTCCAGTGCACCCGGCGCAGGTCGTCGCCCACCCGGTACTCCCGGGTCGCCGCGTCGTCCTCGCCGTGCACCGCCACCGAGCGGGCCCGGCTGTCGCCGCTGCCCGCGTACTCGCCGGGGAGCCGGACCGAGGGCAGGGCCGTGACCTGCGGGATCACCGTGAGGTGGTCGGTGCCGGGGAAGGCCCGGCTCAGCTCGCACAGCCCGAACGGGTCGGTCAACCGGACCACCAGGGGGCCCAGCCCGTACCGGCCGCGCACGTCCGCGCGGACGGTGTACGCCACAGAGCTGGCCTGGTGCGCGCCGAGCCGCTCCAGCACCACCCGGGGCCGGCTGCCCAGCGCGTACGGCAGCCGGTCCTCCAGCAGCAGCGTGCCGGTGGGCAGCCGGGACATGTTCTGCAACCGCAGCACCACCCGGGAGCTGGCCCCGACCGGCACCCGGTGCGGTTCCAGGGACCGGTTGCCGGCCAGCTTGTACCGGCTGCGCCCGACGTACGCGGCGGCGAGCAGCGGCAGAGCGGCCAGCAGCACCGCCACCCGCAGCAGGTCCTTCTCGCCGAGGATGGCGGCGGAGACGCCAGCGGCCAGCGCGGCGGCCAGGAAGGAACGGCCGCGGGTGGTCAGGCCCCGGAGCCCTTCGCGCACGGTCACCGCCTCCGGGGCTCGTACGTCGCTCGGCCGTTGCCCTCGCCGGTGGGCCGGTTGTCGTACGGGGAGCGCTGGCGGTCGTGCGGCAGCGGGAGCCGGTGCACCAGCTCGGACACGATCGCGTCGGTGGTGCGCCGGGCGAGCTGGGCGTCGGCGGTCGGGATGATCCGGTGGGCGAGCACCGGCACCGCGAGCGCCTGGAGGTCGTCGGGCAGGACGTAGTCGCGGCCCTCCAGGGCGGCGACGGCCCGGGCGGTGCGCAGGAGCTGGAGAGTGGCCCGGGGGGACGCGCCCAGTCGCAGGTCGGGGGCCTCCCGGGTGGCGGTGACCAGGTCGACGGCGTACTGCTTCACCGCGTCGGCGACGTGCACCTCGCGGACCGTGGCGATCAGCCGGCGGACCGTGTCGGCGTCGGAGACGGCCCCCAGCTCCTGGAGCGGGTCGGCCGCGCCGTGCCCGTCCAGCATGGCCAGCTCGGCCGCGGGGTCCGGGTATCCCATGGCGATCCGGGCGGCGAACCGGTCCCGCTGCGCCTCGGGCAGCGGGTACGTCCCCTCCATCTCGATCGGGTTCTGGGTGGCGATCACCATGAACGGGGTCTGCAACTGGTAGGTGACCCCGTCGACGGTGACCTGTCGCTCCTCCATGCACTCCAGCAGCGCGGACTGGGTCTTCGGCGAGGCGCGGTTGATCTCGTCGCCGACGACCAGGTTGGCGAAGACCGCCCCGGGTCGGAACTCGAAGTCGTGGGTCTCCTGGTTGTAGACGCTCACCCCGGTGACGTCGCTGGGCAGCAGGTCCGGCGTGAACTGGATGCGGCGCACGGAGCAGTCGATCGACCGGGCGAGGGCCTTCGCCAGCTTGGTCTTGCCGACGCCTGGGACGTCCTCGATGAGGAGGTGGCCCTCGGCGAGCAGGACGGCGAGGGCGAGCCGGATCGTGGCGGTCTTGCCCTCGATGACCTGCTCGATGTTGGCCACGATGGCCTCGCTGGCGGCGCGGAACTCGTCGTGCGGCAGCAGACCGCCCACCTCGTCCCAGGTCTGTTGTGTCACGGGCCTCCTCCTCGTCGCCGGAACGGCAGCTCTGTACAGAGCACCTGGACCCGCCGTCGGGTTCGCAGCGGGAACAAATCTTCTCGTCTGCCGCAGAAATCTCACAGGCCCCTCAGGCTAACCATGTTTGTCGTGATCGCCGACTCCTGCAGGAACTCGGCCGGTTACACCCCGAATATTCGCCGGACGGGGGGAGTTCGGACGGGGGGAAGCAGAGTCCGCACCGTCGGTGGAGGGGCCGCGCCGGCGCTCCGCCTCCCCGAGGCGGGCGACGCGCGCCCGGCCCGCGGGGTACACTGCTCGACATGGCCGGAGTCTTCCTGCTTCTTACCGGGCCGTGCTGATGCGCTGACGCGCGACAGCACGGCGGCCCCTCCTGCGCGGGGGGCTTTTTTGTGCCCTCCGCCGGTCGGGCCCGCTCCGGCGACGGGCGGCAACGGGTTCCCGCCGCCGCGCGGCGGCGGAGCACTCCCCATGACGACATGACCGCGCCGAGCGAGGTCAGCACCCAGCACGGCCGAGGGATGGCCGGCGGCGACGAGCGAAGCGAGGAGACACCATGAGTGAGGCAGCACCAACGGGCGACATCCCCCCGTACCGGTACACCGCGGCCCTGGCCGACGAGATCGAGCGGCGCTGGCAGGACACCTGGGAGCGGGAGGGCACCTTCCACGCCCCGAACCCGACCGGTCCGCTGGCCGACCCCGACCACCCGCGGGCCGGCGCGGAGAAGCTGTACGTGCTGGACATGTTCCCGTACCCGTCGGGGGCGGGCCTGCACGTCGGGCACCCGCTGGGGTACATCGGCACCGACTGCTTCGCCCGCTACCAGCGGATGGCCGGGCGTAACGTGCTGCACGCGATGGGCTTCGACGCGTTCGGGCTGCCCGCCGAGCAGTACGCGGTGCAGACCGGCACCCACCCGCGCACCACCACCGTGGCGAACATCGCCCGGTACAAGGAGCAGCTGCGCCGGCTGGGAATGGCCCACGACGACCGCCGCTCGGTGGCTACCTTCGACACCGACTTCTACCGCTGGACCCAGTGGATCTTCCTGCAGGTCTTCAACTCCTGGTACGACCAGGACGCGAAGAAGGCCCGCCCGGTCGCCGAGCTTATCGCCGAGTTCGCCGGCGGCACCCGGCCCACCCCGGACGGCCGCCCCTGGGCGGAGCTGACCGTCGCCGAGCGGCGGAGGATCGTCGACGACCGCCGGCTGGCGTACGTCTCGGAAGCGCCGGTGAACTGGTGCCCAGGGCTGGGCACCGTGCTGGCCAACGAGGAGGTCACCGCCGACGGGCGCTCGGACCGGGGCAACTTCCCGGTGTTCAAGCGGAACCTGAAGCAGTGGAAGATGCGGATCACCGCGTACGGCGACCGGCTGCTGGACGACCTGGACACGCTGGACTGGCCCGAGTCGATCAAGCTGATGCAGCGCAACTGGATCGGCCGGTCGCAAGGGGCGCACATCGATTTCCCGGTCGTGCCCACTGATTCCGGTTTCGCGGGCGAAGCCCGGGTCAGAGTTTTCACCACCCGGCCCGACACCGTCTTCGGGGCCACCTACATGGTGCTGGCCCCCGAGCACGAGCTGGTCGACGCGCTGGTGCCGGCGGCCTGGCCGGAGGGCACGAAGGACGCCTGGACCGGCGGGCACACCGGCCCCCGGGCGGCCGTCGAGGCGTACCGGAAGGCGGCGGCGGCCAAGACGGAGGTGGAGCGGCAGTCCGACACGAAGGAGAAGACCGGCGTCTTCGTCGGCGCGTACGCCACGAACCCGGTCACCGGCGGGCAGGTCCCGATCTTCATCGCCGACTACGTGCTGGCCGGCTACGGCACCGGCGCGATCATGGCGGTGCCCGCGCAGGACGAGCGGGACTGGGCGTTCGCCGAGGTCTTCGACCTGCCGATCGTGCGCACCGTGCAGCCGGCCGACGGCTTCGACGGCAAGGCGTACACCGGGGACGGCCCGGCGATCAACAGCGCCGTGCCCGAGCGCGGCCTGGACCTGAACGGCCTGGGGGTCGCCGACGCCAAGGCGGCGATCATCGCCTGGCTGGAGGCCGAGGGGCACGGCACCGGCGCGGTCACCTACCGGCTGCGCGACTGGCTGTTCTCCCGGCAGCGCTACTGGGGCGAGCCGTTCCCCATTGTGTACGACGAGACCGGGGCGACCATCGCGCTGCCGGAGGAGATGCTGCCGGTCGAGCTGCCCGAGGTGGACGACTTCTCCCCGAAGACGTTCGCCCCCGACGACGCCGCCAGCAACCCGGAGACCCCGCTGTCGCGCCGGCGCGACTGGGTCGAGGTGGAGCTGGACCTGGGCGACGGGCCGAAGCGGTACACCCGGGAGACCAACGTGATGCCGCAGTGGGCCGGCTCCTGCTGGTACGAGCTGCGCTACCTGGACCCGACCAACGTCGACCGGTTCGTCGACGCCGAGAACGAGCGGTACTGGATGGGTCCGCGCGCCGAGGGCGACTGCGGGGGCACCGACCTGTACGTCGGTGGCTCCGAGCACGCCGTGCTGCACCTGCTGTACGCGCGCCTCTGGCACAAGGTGCTGTACGACCTGGGCCACGTCTCGTCGTTCGAGCCGTACCGCAAGCTGTTCAACCAGGGCATGATCCAGGCGTACGCGTACGTCGACCCCCGGGGCTCCTACGTGCAGGCCGAGGAGGTCGTCGAGCGCGACGGCGCCTGGTTCCTGGGCGACGAGGAGGTGCGCCGCGAGTACGGCAAGATGGGCAAGTCGCTGAAGAACGTGGTCACCCCCGACGACATGTGCGCCGCGTACGGCGCGGACACCTTCCGTTTGTACGAGATGTCGATGGGCCCGCTGGAGGTGTCCCGCCCGTGGGAGACCCGGGCGGTCGTCGGGTCGTACCGGTTCCTGCAGCGGGTCTGGCGGGCCGTCGTCGACGAGCAGACCGGCGCGCTGCGGATCACCGACGCCCCGGCCGACGAGGCCACCCGGCGGCTGCTGCACAAGGTGATCGACGGGGTACGCGGCGACATGGAGGGAATCCGGTTCAACACCGCGATCGCCAAGCTGATCGAGCTGACCAACGCGCTGACCCGGCTGCCGGTGACCCCCCGCGAGGTGGCCGAGCCGCTGGTGCTGATGCTGGCCCCGTTCGCCCCGCACGTCGCCGAGGAGCTGTGGCGCGGGCTGGGCCACGACGCCTCGCTGGCGTACGCGGACTTCCCGGTCGCCGACCCGGCGCTGCTGGTCGCCGAGACGGTGACGTACCCGGTGCAGATCAACGGCAAGGTCCGTGGCCGCGTCGAGGTCCCCGCCGACGCGTCCGAGGACGACGTGCGGTCGGCGGCCCTGGAGGCGGTCGCGTCCGCCCTGGCCGGCAAGGAACCCCGCAAGGTCATCGTCATCAAGGGCCGCATGGTCTCCGTCGTCGCCTGACCCCCTCCCCGCCGCCCCCGCCCCGCCCCCGCCCCGCCCCGCCCCGCCGTCGCGGGAGCGGGGCGACAAATTCACGGAAAGAGTGGTCATTCCATGCGTGGATGCCACTCTTTCCGTGAATTTGTGCGGGGCGGGGCGGGGCGGGGCGGGCAAGGGCGGGGGAAGGGCAGGCGGGCGGGGGTTACGGGTCGCGGCGCTGGATGAGAGTGATCGCCGCCAGCGTCGCGGCCAGGGACCAGGCGGCGAGGGTCAGCCAGGAGCCGGTGATGGTGGCCGGGTACGGGTCCCGGCTGATGACGTCGGGGTGCACCTCGATCAGGCGCAGCCAGGCGGTGAGGGGCAGGGCGTTGTACAGCTCGGCGATCCACCGGTGCTCGTCGCTGTCCACCACCATCGGCACCAGCACGAGCACCGCCGTGGCGGCGGCCACGGCCCCGGCGGCGTGCCGGGTGAGCGCGCCCAGACCCATCCCGACCAGCGCGCACACGGGCACCAGCACGGCGCTCGCCACGACGGCGCGCAGCACCCCCGGCTCGCCGATCGACCAGCCGGCGTTCCGGTCGGCGAGGATCGCCTGGGACGCCCAGAACGAGGTCGACGCGGTGACCGCGCCGAAGGAGAGCATGACCCCGGCCAGCACGGCGGCCTTCGCCGCGACCACCGCCCGCCGGGCGGGCACCGCGGCGAACGTGGCCCGGATCAGCCCGCTCTGGTACTCGCCGACGACAGTCAGGGCGCCGATGGTGGCCGAGGCGAGGATCAGCAGCAGATAGCCGGCCTCCGGGAAGGCGTCGCGCACCGGCCCGTACAGGTGGAACATCTCCCGGCGCCCCTCGGTGTACCTCGGCCAGTTCCGGTGGTCGGCGAGGCTGGCGTTGACGGCGACCCCGACCACGAACAGGAAGACCAGCGGCAGCGTCCAGCGGGTCGACCGTAGCGACCACAGTTTGATCCATTCGGCGGCCAGCAGGTCGCGGAACCGGGCCGGCGTCTCGCTCACGGTCGGTCGGCGGGTCGGTTCGGTCACGGCGGTCATCGGGTCGCCTCCCCGGCGAGGTACTCGACGCTGTCGGCGGTGAGTTCCATGAAGGCCTCCTCCAGCGAGGCGGTGCGGGTGGCGAGTTCGTGCAGCCCGATGCCGTGGGCGAGCGCGAGGTCGCCGATCCGGGCGGCCGTCAGGCCGGTCACGAGGAGCGCCCCGGCGTCGGCCGGGAGGACGTCCGCACCCTCGGCTTCCAGCACGGCGGCCAGCGTCGTCGGGTCGGGCGTACGGACGGACACGCTGGCCCGGGTGCTCCGGGCGGCGAACTCGGCGAGGCTCTGCTCGGCGATGAGCCGCCCCCGGCCGATCACCACGAGCCGGTCGGCGCAGTGCTCCATCTCGGTCATCAGGTGGCTGGAGACGAAGACCGTGCGCCCCTGCGCCGCCAGCCGCCGGAACAGGTCCCGCACCCAGCGCACCCCCTCCGGGTCGAGGCCGTTGAACGGCTCGTCGAAGAGCAGCACGGGCGGGTCACCGAGCAGCGCGGCGGCGATGCCGAGCCGCTGCCGCATGCCGAGCGAGAAGCCGCCGATCCGCCGCCGGGCGACGCCGGCCAGCCCCACGTCCCGCAGCACCTCGTCGACCCGGCCGCGCGCGATGCCGTTGCCGCGGGCCAGGGCCGACAGGTGGGCCGCGGCGCTCCGTCCACCGTGCACGTCACCGGCGTCGAGCAGCGCGCCGGCGTGGCGCAGCCCGCGCGGCCGGTCGGCGAACCGGACCCCGTCGACGGTGACGGTGCCGCTGGTCGGCGCGGTGAGCCCGAGGATCATCCGCAGCGTGGTGGACTTGCCGGCCCCGTTGGGCCCGAGGAAGCCGGTGACGTGGCCGGGACGCACGGTCAGGGTGAGGTCGTCGACGGCCGTCGTGCGGCCGTACCGTCTCGTCAGGGCTCGAAGTTCGATCACCTGCCCCACGCTGCCGGGCGGCGGCCGGCGCAGCGTCGCCCCGACGGCCACAACGGGCGGCCGGGCCTGCGCCCCGGGGCGTACGCCCGTGGGCCGATGCCCGGGCGGCGGTCGGCTGACTACCGTGGGCGCATGGACCCGACCGTGCCGTTGTCGCGCCGCGCCTCGTCGCTGGCGCGGGCGGTCCTGCCCTGGGCCGGCGTCGCGCTGCTGCCGGTCGCACTGCTCCTCGCCCCGCCGATGGCGTCGAGCCGGGGCGGGGTGGGGTTCGGCGACTGGTGGATTCCGGAGCGCTACCTGGTGCCACTGCTGGCCGTGGGGTTGCCCGCCGGCCTGCTGCGACGCCGGCCGGTGCTCGCCCTGGCGCTGATGCTCCTCGCGGCGTGCGTGGTCACCGTGGTCGTCGGCGGCCCGGAGAACGGCTACCTGACCGACATCTGGTACACGCAGTTCCTGGCGATCGACCTGGTGGTGGGGCTGATCGCGGCGAGCCGGTCCCGCCGCGTCTCGGTGCCGGTGGCCGTCGGGGCGCTCGCCGTGCAGATCGCCGCGGGCTTCGTGAACCTCGCCAGCGACCCCCTCAGCCGGGCCACGCTCTCCGTGCTGGCGGTCGTCACCGCGTGGACGGTCGGCAACTCCGTACGGGCCCGGCGCGGCTACGCAGAGGCCGTCCGGGCGCACACCGCTTCCGAGGCGGTCACCGCCGAGCGGCTGCGCATCGCCCGCGAGCTGCACGACATGGTCGCCCACAGCATCGGGGTGATCGCCATCCAGGCCGGCGTGGGGGCCCGGGTCATCGACACCCAGCCGGCGCAGGCCCGCGCCGCGCTGGCCACCATCGAGGCGACCAGCCGCGACACCCTGGCCGGCCTGCGGCGTACGCTCGGCGCGCTGCGTCGCCCCCAGTCGGAGTCGGCGTCGTTGGATCCGACGCCCGGGCTGGACGACCTCGACCGGCTGGTCTCGGCCGCCGCCGACGCCGGGGTGCGGGTGGAGTTGCGGCAGTGCGGCGAGCGGCGGCCCGTCCCGGCCGACCTCGACCTCGCCGCGTTCCGGATCGTCCAGGAGGCGCTCACCAACGTGGTACGCCACGCGGGCACCGACCGGTGCCGGGTCACCGTCACGCAGGGCCCCGACGAGGTGGCGGTGGAGGTCGTCGACGACGGCCGGGGCGGCGCGGTGGGCGGTGCGGGGCACGGGCTCGTCGGCATGCGCGAGCGGGTCGCCCTGGCCGGCGGCCGGTTCCACGTCGGGCCGCGCCCGGAGGGCGGCTTCCGGGTGGCGGCGTGGCTGCCGGTGCCACCGGTGGCCGAGGAGCCGGTCGGATCGCGGGCCGGGACTCCGGACCGGTGACCGTCCGGGTGCTGCTCGTCGACGACCAGCCACTGATCCGCGCCGGCCTGCGGGTGCTCATCGCCGACGCCCCCGACATCGACGTCGTCGGCGAGGCGGCCACGGGGGCCGAGGCGGTGCGGCTGGCCCGCGAGGTCGTGCCGGACGTGGTGCTGATGGACCTGCGGATGCCCGGCATGGACGGCATCCAGGCCACCCGGGCGATCGCGGCGCACGGCGGCGCGACCCGCGTGCTCGTGCTCACCACCTTCGACGACGACGAGCACGTGCACGCCGCGCTGCGCGCCGGCGCGAGCGGGTTCCTGGTCAAGGACATGGCGTTGGACGACATCCTCGGCGCGGTCCGGGTGGTCGCCGCCGGGGACGCGCTGATCGCTCCCGGGGTCACCCGCCGGCTCATCGCCGAGTTCGCCCGCCGGCCCACCCCGGTCACCCCGACCCGGTCCCTCGACGGCGTCACCGAACGGGAGCGCGAGGTGCTGACCCTCGTCGGCCGGGGCCTGTCCAACGGTGAGATCGCGGCCGAGCTGGTGATCAGCGTGGCCACCGCCAAGGCGCACGTAGCCAGGTTGTTCACCAAGCTCGGCGCCCGCGACCGGGTGCACCTCGTCATCGCGGCCTACGAGGCGGGGCTGGCGTCCCCGACCAACTGACCCCCGCCCCCGCCCCGCCCCGCCCCAGCTGCGGCACTTTCACGGAAAGAGTGGCCATTCCGCGCCGGGAGGCCACTCTTTCCGTGAAAGTGCGTGGAGCCTGCCTGTGGGTCAGGGGGGTGGTGGCGCGTGGCGGCGGCGTTCGGCGTGCCACCAGCGGTGGATCAACACCGCGCTAGCGATCAGGCCGAGGCCGGCGGGGGCGGCGGCGTACCAGTTGACGTCGCCCGGGGAGGTGGCCGCCGCGCCGAGCGCCGCGTAGCCGAAGGCGGTGGGGGCGGAGGCGAGGACGCTGCCGGCCAGGAACGGCAGCACCCGGGCGCCCGTGGTGCCGTACCCGTAGCTGACCAGCCCGAACCCGGCGATCGGCAGCAGCCGTACGGTGATCACACCGAGGACGCTCTGCCGGGCGAACCAGCCGTCGAGGCGGGCCAGCCGGCCGCGTACCCGGTCGGCGACGAACTCCCGGCCGAGGAGGCGGCCGACCGTGAAGCCCAGCGCCGCCGCGAGCAGCGCGGCGCCCAGCGCGTACGCGGCGCCCTCCAGCGCGCCGAAGATCGCCCCCGAGGCGAGCGTGATGAAGGTCCGGGGGACCAGCGCGACCAGCAACAGCGCCCCGCCGCCGACCGCCGCCACGGGGGCGAGCCCGCCCAGCCGGTCGGCCAGCCCGGGAAACTCCTCCGCCTCGGGCAGGGGGACGACGAGCAGGGCCGCCCCGAAGGCGGCGAGCAGGAGCAGCAGCAGCGCGAATCGGACGGCCGACGGCTGCCGGAGCAGCCGCCGGGCCGCCTGGATCATGCCCGGGCGGCGGCCACGGCGGCGCGGCGCTCGGCGCGGAGCCGGTCGGCCCAGGTGTCGTCCAGCGGCGGGAGCTGGTGCGCGCCGGTCGCCCAGCGCAGCAGCAGGTCGGCCAGGGCGGGGTTGCGGGCCAGGGCGGGGCCGTGCGAGTACGTGCCGAGCAACTTGCCCCGCCACGCGCCTTCCGTGGCGCCGTCGTTGCCGACCCCGGCGGTCACCCGGGCCAACGGGGACACCCCCGGGCCGAGGTGGGTCCGGCCGCCGTGGTTCTCGAAGCCGGTGAGCGCCGGCACGCCGAGCCGGGGGTCGATGTCGCCGGCCAGCTCGCCGACGGCGCGGCTCGGGCCCCGGTCGGAGGAGAGGTCGAGCAGCTCCAGCCCGGTGCACTGGACGCCCTTGGCGAAGAACGAGGTGCCGAGGAGCTGGTAGCCGGCGCAGACGCCGAACACCACCGACCCCTGGGCGGCGGCCCGGTGCAGGCCGCCGTCGGCCCGCAGCCGCTGCGCGCCGAGCGCCTGTGGGCCGTCCTCGCCGCCGCCGATGAGGTAGATGTCGGCGGTGGCGGGCAGCCGCTGGTCGGAGCGGACCTCCAGCACCTCCACCGGCATCCCGCGTTGCTGCGCCCGGCGGGCCAGGATCAGCATGTTGCCCCGGTCGCCGTAGGTGGACAGCAGGTCGGGGTAGATCCAGACGATACGCAGGCTCTCAGTTGACACGGTCCAGCTCCGCTCGGATGTCCTGGAAGGCGGTGTAGTTGGCGATGACCTCCAGGCGGCCGGGTGGCACGGCCCGGACCGCCTCGGCGAACGTCCGGATGTGCTGGAACGGCACCCCGTTGACGTCGAGGCGGACCGCCAGGTCGTACGCCCGGTCGCCGGTGATCAGCACCTGCCGGCCGCGCAACGGGGCGAAGTCGACGTCGAACAGCCAGGAGGTGTCCATCCCGTCGGGGTCCCGGGCGTTGATGGACAGCAGCGTCGGGGCCACGTCGGCCATCTCGAACGCCTCCAGCCAGCTCGCCGGGTTCTTCGCCAGCAGCAGCCGGATGTTGCGCCCGTCCCGGTCGACCTGGGCGTAGCGGCCGGCGACCGAGGTGACGGAGCCCAGCCGGGAGACCGCGTCGACGGGGCGTACGCCGAACTCGGCGGCGACGGCCAGGGCGGTCGCCGCGTTGCCCACGTTGACCTTGCCGGGGAGTTGGAGGGTCACCTTGTGCCAGGCCCCGGTGGGGTCGAGCACGCCGTCGTCCTCCACCGTCCACTGCGGGCCGGGGCGACGCAGCGGGCAGCCGCTGCACCACCACTGCTCGCCGGAGCGCTGGATGGTGTGGCCGCATTCGGGGCAGACCCACGAGTCGTCGTGCCAGCGCTGGCCGGCGCTGAACCAGGTGACGTGCGGCGGCCGGATGCCGCGGGCCGGGTCGCCGGGCGGGGTGGCGGCCCACACCACCATCGGATCGTCGGCGTTCGCCACCACCCGCACGTCCGGGTGGTTGATCAGCGCGGCCCGCCAGAGCTGCGCCATCATGGCGACCTCCTTGGCCCGGTCGAGCTGGTCCCGGGAGAGGTTGAGCAGCGCCACCACGTGCGGCTCGGTGGCCTCCAGGACCTGGGCCAGGTAGTGCTCGTCGACCTCCAGCACCGCGTACGGGGTGCTGCCGGCCTTGGCCAGCGCCGAGGTGTGGCCGGTGGGCATGTTGGCGCCGAAGGAGTTGGTGGCCACCCGGCCCAGGACGCCGACCGCCGCGGCGGCCAGCCGGGTGGTGGTCGTCTTGCCGTTGGTGCCGGAGACGAGCGCGATGGCACGTCCGGCAGACAGGTGGGCGAGCAGGTCCGGGTCGATCTTCAGGCCGATCCACCCGCCGATCACCGAACCGTCACCACGACCCGCGGCTCTCGACAGCGCCGCGGCGGTCCGCGACACCGAGCTGGCCACCTTCGCCCGCAGGGGCATCTTCGCGTCCGTCACGCGAGCGAGGTTACCGGACCGACGCCCCCGCCAGATCGCCGCCGACGGCGAACCGTTCGGCCGGGGGCGTCCGGCGGACGGTCAGCGCACGCTCGACCGGATGGAGTCGATCTATGTCGGGTAGTGGACGCCCGGGTGGGGGCGCTCTGGCCCTCCACTCCGCTCCACCCCCTCTGACGTGCGGTTTTGCGTTCCGAAACGCCGCGCCGCGCGGGCGATTCTGGTTGCAGGTGGAGGGAAGTGGAGTAGAGTGGGGCCCAATGGTGAGGTCGGTAGGGCCCACCGGCCCGGGGGGAAGCGGCGCCGCGAACGCCGCTGAATGGGCGAGGGGGTTGGGCCGGTGTTTCTCGGCACCCACACTCCGCGCCTGGACGACAAGGGCCGGTTGATCCTTCCGGCGAAGTTCCGGGATGAGCTGGCGGGGGGTGTCGTGATCACCAAAGGGCAGGATCGCTGTCTCTACGTCTTCCCGATGCCCGAGTTCCAGCGCATCGCCGACCAGTTGCGCGCGCAACCCATGACGCACAAGGCGGCCCGGGCGTACAGCCGGGTCTTCTTCGCCAGCGCGCACGACGAGGTCCCGGACAAGCAGGGCCGGGTCACCATCCCGCCCCACCTGCGGGCGTACGCCGGGCTCGACCGGGACCTGGTGGTGATCGGGGCGAGCACGCGGGTGGAGGTCTGGGACAAGGTGGCCTGGGAGGCCTACCTCTCCGAGAGCGAGGACGACTTCGCCGACATCGAGGAGGGGGTGCTGCCGGGCGGTCTGTAGGGCGTGACGGCGCCCGACGTACTGCGAGATCTCCAGCCGCTTTCGAGTTCCTGGCACCCCTTCCCCGGTGCCAGGCGCACGATCTCATCGGAGGGCCGCGGCCTCCGGCGGGCGGGAGCGGATGGGGATCTGGCGGTACGACGGAGGCGTCGTCGCGACGGCAGGCGCGAAGAGAAACGGACGGTTCAATCCAAGTGGGGGTCGACATGGGGGAGCTTCGCGGCACGCACGTGCCTGTGCTGCTCGAGCGGTGTCTCGAGTTGCTGGCCCCCGCGCTGGACAGGGGCGACCGCACGATCCACGTCGACGCCACGCTGGGTCTGGCCGGTCACGCCGAGGCGGTGCTGGAACGGCATCCGCGCACGGTGCTGATCGGGCTGGACCGGGACACCGAGGCCCTCGCCCACGCGCGGGTCCGGCTGGCCAGGTTCGCCGACCGGGTCCACCTGGAGCACGCCGTCTACGACGAGCTGCCCGAGGTGCTGGACCGGCTCGGCTACCCGGCGATCGACGGCATCCTGTTCGACCTGGGCGTCTCCTCGCTCCAGCTGGACGCGCCCGACCGCGGGTTCGCCTACGCGCAGGACGCCCCGCTGGACATGCGGATGGACCAGACCCGGGGGGTGACCGCCGAAGAGGTGGTCAACAGCTATCCCCACCCGGACCTGGCCCGGGTGCTGCGGGTGTACGGCGAGGAGAAGTTCGCCGTGCGGGTCGCCTCGGCGATCCTCCGGGAGCGCGAGCGGGCCCGGATCACCTCGTCGGCGCGGCTGGCGGAACTGGTCAGGGAGAGCATCCCGGCAGCAGCCCGACGGACGGGCGGACACCCGGCCAAGAGAACGTTTCAGGCTTTACGGATCGAGGTAAACAAGGAGTTGGCAGCGCTGGAGACGGCGCTGCCAACTGCTCTCGACACGCTCACCGTGGGTGGTCGCATGGTGGTCCTGTCCTACCACTCGCTGGAGGACAGGCTCACCAAGGCGGCCCTCGCCGACCGGGTCCGCAGTAAGGGCCCGGTCGACCTCCCGGTCGAACTTCCCGGTTCGGCTCCGACGTTCCGGCTGCTCAGCCGGGGCGCGGAGCTGCCCGGGGAGGAGGAGGTCGCCGCGAACCCGCGCGCCGCATCGGTGCGCCTGCGGGCTGCGGAACGGATCGACCCGGAGGCGGAGCAGCAGGGGCGGGCCGACCGCGAACGGTACCGCCGGCGGGTCAGGGCGATGCACCAACCGGGGTCGGCGGGATCGGCGGATCCGAGGCCGGCGTCGGGCGAGGGGCAGGGACGGACGAAGAGGGGGAGGGAAGATGAACGTTGACAAGCGCGACGGCCGGGACACCGGCGTTGGGCAGCGCGCACCGCGGTCGGGGGGCCGGACCGCGGCGCAGCGGACCACGCGGACCGGCGTTCCGGCGGCGGGGGCCGGCCGGTTCGACCGGCAGGGGGAGACTCGCGCCCGGGGGGCGCGCGAGTTCCCGACCAACGGCAGCGCCGCGCTGCGCCCGGCCGAGCGGACCAGTCCGGCGGCGACCCCGTCGCCACGGCTGCGGGTCGCTCCGCCGCCGCCGGTGACGGTGCCGCGGGCGCCCTTCGTCGCGCTGATCCTGGTGCTGGTCGTCGGCGGGGTGCTCGGCATCCTGCTGGTCAACACCAAGATCAACGAGAATTCCTTCCGGTTGGAGAGGCTCCAGCAGCAGCAGGCCAAGCTCGACGTGGACCAGCAGCAGCTGGAGAAGGAGATCGCCGCCGCAGAGGCCCCCGGCAGCCTCACCGCCGCCGCCAAGCGGCTGGGCATGGTCGAGGCCGAGGAGCCGGCGTACATCCGACTGCCGGACGGCCGGATCATCGGCGTGCCGCAGCCGGCCAACGGCCAGCCCTCGGTCACCAGCCAGCAGGGCGCGGGAGGCTGACCGGTGCCGCCGAGATCGGAGGAGCCGCGCCGGGACCCCACGGGGTCCCGGCGCGGTTCGTCGCGCTCCACCAGCGGTCGGGGCGAGCCCGGCGTCGGCGGCATCTCCGACGCGCGGGCGTACACCCCCCGGGGACGGACCATCCGCGAGGAGGACGGCGCGCTCGGCCGGCCGGGCGCCGGGGGCGCCGAGCAGCGGCGTACCCCCCGCAGCACCCGGGCCGGCGGCGACCCGTTCCGACCGGCGTTGCAGGTGCTCGACGGCGGCCGGGTCGGCTCGACCCGCGCGGGCCGGCGGGAGGGCGTCCCGGCCGGGCGCTCCGGGGTGATCCGGACCGTCCAGGCCAGGCCGGCCCGCGCGCCGGCCGACGACGGCGATGACGCGTCACCCCCGCCGCGCCGCCGGCCCGGCCCGCGCGCCCCGCGCCGCCCGGAGCGGCCCACCGCCCGGCGCGGGTCGCGTAAGCCGCGTAAGCCGCCCCGGCTGGCCGACCCCCGGCGCCGGCTGCGCCTGGGCACCCTGCTCGTCCTCGTGCTGTTCGCCACCATCGGCATCCGGCTGGTCTTCCTCCAGGCCGTCGACACCCCGGCGTACGCCGGGGGCGGACTCGCCGACCGGCTGACCGGGGTCGACCTGCCCGCCCCCCGGGGCGCCATCTACGACCGCACCGGGGCCCCGCTCGCGAACAGCGTCGAGGCCCGGTACATCTTCGCCGACCCCACCAAGGTCAAGGACCGCACGGCGACGGCCCGCGCGCTGTCACCCCTGCTCGGCCTGCCCGCCTCCGAACTGGCCGGGCGGATGAAACCACGCACCCGGGACAACGGCAGCGCCTCCCAGTTCGAGTACCTGGCGCGTGGCGTCGACATCCCCACCGCCAAGAAGATCATGGCGCTGGAGCTGGCCGGCATCGGCGTGCACCGCGACGAGCGGCGCGAGGTGCCCGGCGGCGACCTGGCCGCGAACCTGCTCGGCTTCACCAGCCAGGACATGGTCGGCCTGGAGGGCCTGGAGGCCCGCTACGACGACCTGCTGCGCGGCGAGATCGGCCGCCGGGTGTACGAGGCCGGGCAGGGCGACCTGGGCGCCCCCATCCCGGGCGGCTACAGCCGCACCACCCCGCCCAAGCCGGGCAGCTCCCTGGAGCTGACCATCCTGCGGGACCTCCAGTTCAAGGCGCAGCAGGTGCTGAAGGAGCAGATGGACAAGGCCAAGGGCAGCGTCGGCGCGGTCGTCGTGCTCGACGCGCCCAACGGCGAGGTGCTGGCCCAGACCAGCCACCCCACCTACAACGCCGCGAAGCACGAGGAGAGCGACCCCACCGACCGGGAGGACGCCGCCACCAGCTTCGTGGTCGACCCCGGCTCGATCCACAAGGCGATCACCTTCGGCGCGGCGCTCCAGGAGGGCGTCGTCACGCCGGACACCGCGCTGCCGATCGCCAACACCATCCGCAAGGGCGACACGGTCTTCCGCGACACCCACCCGGCCAACGGGCAGAAGATGAGCCTCGCCGGGATGCTGGCGTACTCGTCGAACGTCGGCACGATCGAGATCGCCGACAAGCTCGGCCGGGACCGGCTCATCGACTACCAGAAGCGCTTCGGGCTCGGCCAGCCCACCGGCGAGGGCATGCCGGGCGAGGCCAGCGGCCGGCTGCTCCCCGCCGAGGCGTGGAGCGGGTCGTCGGAGGGGTCGGTGCCGATCGGGCACAGCGTCGACGCCACGCCGCTGCAGATGGCCGCCGCGTACGGGGCGATCGCCAACAACGGCACCTACGTCCAGCCACACCTGATCAAAGCGGTGATCAACGGGAAGGACGGCAGCCGGACCCCGGGCAAGGCGCCAGTCACCCGCTCGGTGCTCAGCCGGCAGAACGCGGCGGCGCTGCGCACCCTGCTCCAGGCGGTCACCACGGTCGACGGGGCCACCGGGCTCGCCGCGGCGGTGCCCGGCTACCAGGTGGCCGGCAAGACCGGCACCGGCCTGCGCTTCGTCGACGGCAAGCAGCAGCCCGGCGAGGTCGGCTCGTTCATCGGGATGGCCCCGGCGGACAACCCGCGGTTCGTGGTGGCGGTCTTCGTGTGGAGCCCGGAGGGCGGCGGCGGGGCGGTCGCCGCGCCGGCCTTCCGCGAGATCATGGGCTTCACGCTCAGCCGGTACCGGGTTCCCCCGTCGGCGGCAAAGCCGCCCAAGTTCGAGGTCTTTCCGCGCTGACCAGGTGCGGGGGGACATCATCGGTGAGTGGGGACGAACCACCGGGGCGGCTGTGCGGTCGGGGCCGCGCGACCGGGTAGGGTCTGACGCCGTGCCCGGCAATCCACGCCCCCGTACCGTGACCGGACTCCGGCTCGGCGATCTCGCCGACCGGCTCGCCGTCGAGCCGCCGTCAGGCGCCGCCGACGTCACGGTGACCGGGGTGACCCACGCCAGCCAGGAGGTCCGCCCCGGCGACCTGTACGCCGCGCTGCCCGGCGCCCGCCGCCACGGAGCGGAGTTCGCCGAAGGCGCGGCGGCGGCGGGCGCGGTGGCCGCCCTGACCGACCCGGCCGGCGCCCCGGCGGTGGCCGCGGCGGGCCTGCCCGCGCTGATCGTGCCCGACCCCCGCGCGGTGCTCGGCGCCCTCGCCTCCGCCGTCTACGGCGACCCCACCGCCGGGCTGACCGTCATCGGGATCACCGGCACGGCCGGCAAGACCTCCACCGCCTACCTCGTCGAGTCGGGGCTGCGCGCCGCCGGCCACGTGACCGGGCTGATCGGCACGGTGGAGACCCGGCTGGGCGACCTGGCAATCGAGAGTGTGCGGACCACCCCGGAGGCCACCGACCTGCACGCCATGCTCGCCGCCGCCCGGGAGCGCGGGGTGACCGCGCTGGTCATGGAGGTCTCCAGCCACGCCCTGGCGATGGGCCGGGTCGGCGGGGTGCGGTTCACCGTCGGCGGGTACACCAACTTCGGCTCCGACCACCTGGACTTCCACGCCGACTCGGCGGACTACTTCGCCGCGAAGGCCCAGCTGTTCGACGGGCGCTGCGCGGTCGAGGTGCTCAACCACGACGACCCGGCCCTGCGCCCGCTGTTCAAGCCCGCCACGGTCAGCTACTCGGCCGCCGGCGACCCGACCGCCACCTGGTACGCCGGCGACGTCGACGGCGAGGGCTACGCCCAGCGGTTCACCGCGCACGGCCCCGACGGGCTGACCGTGCCGGCCGGGGTGGCGCTGCCCGGGCGGCACAACGTGGCCAACGCCCTGCTGGCCATCGCCGTGCTGGTCGCCGCCGGGGTGGACGCGGAGACCGCCGCCGCCGGGGTGGCCGCCTGCGGCGGGGTCCCCGGCCGGCTGGAGCTGGTCTCCACGGCCGGCCCGGTGCGTGGGGTGGTCGACTACGCGCACAAGACCGACGCGATCGTGGCCGCCCTGGCCGCGCTGCGCGAGCTGAGCGCCGGGCGGCTGATCTGCGTCATCGGCGCCGGCGGCGACCGGGACCGGGGCAAGCGGCCGGCGATGGGCGCCGCCGCCGCGCAGGGGGCCGACATGGTGCTGGTGACCGACGACAACCCGCGCACCGAGGACCCGGGCGCGATCCGGGCGGAGGTGCTGGCCGGGGCGTACGGTGCCGGGACCCCGGCCCGGATCGTCGAGGTGGCCGGCCGCCGGGCGGCGATCGACGAGGCGGTCCGGCTGGCCGCCCCGGGCGACGTGGTGGCCGTGCTCGGCAAGGGCCACGAGCGCGGGCAGGAGGTCGGGGGCGAGGTGCTGCCGTTCGACGACCGGACCGAGTTGGCCGACGCGCTGCGCGCCCGCTTCGGTGACCTGGCGGGTCAGCGGTGATCCCGCTGACGCTGGCCGAGGTGGCCGGGGCGGTCGACGGCCGGCTGCTCGCCGTCGACCCGGCCGCCCGGGTGACCGGCCCGGTCGAGTTCGACTCACGCAAGGTGTCCGCCGGGACACTGTTCGTGGCGTTCCCCGGGGAGCAGGTCGACGGCCACGACTACGCCGCCGCGGCCGTCGAGGCCGGCGCGGTCGCGGTGCTCGGCACCCGGGAGGTGCCCGGGGTGCCGATGGTGCTGGTCGCCGACGCCCTGGACGCGCTGGGCCGGCTGGCCCGGGCCGTGGTGGACCGGCTGCCCGAGCTGACCGTGATCGGGTTGACCGGCTCGTCCGGCAAGACCACCACGAAGGACCTGATCGCCCAGCTCACCGTCCGGCTCGGCCCCACGGTGGCCCCGCCCGGGTCGTTCAACAACGAGCTGGGGCACCCGTGGACGGCGTTGCGGGCCGATCCGGACACCCGGTTCCTGGTGCTGGAGAAGGGCGCCCGGGGGGTGGGGCACGTGCGCTACCTGTGCGAGGTGGTGCCGCCCCGGATCTCCGTGGTGCTCAACGTCGGCGTGGCGCACCTCGGCGAGTTCGGCTCGGTGGAGAACATCGCGCTGGCCAAGGGGGAGCTGGTCGAGTCGCTGCCGGCCGACGGGCTGGCCGTGCTCAACGCCGACGACCCGCTCGTCGACGCGATGGCCGGGCGTACCCGGGCCCGGGTGGTCCGCTACGGCGAGGCCGCGCACGCCGACGTCCGGGCCATGGACGTCACCCTGGACGGGCGGGGCCGGGCGTCGTACACCCTGGTGACGCCGGAGGGGAGCGCGCCGGTGCGGCTCGGGCTGACCGGCCGGCACCAGGTCTCCAACTCGCTGGCCGCCGCCGCGGTGGCCCGGGAGCTGGGCATGTCGTTGACCGAGCTGGCCGCCGCGCTGGGCGAGCTGGGTCTGGTTTCCACCCGTCGGATGGACGTCTTCGAGCGGCCCGACGGTGTGACGGTGATTGACGATTCGTACAACGCGAACCCAGCGTCGATGGCGGTGGCGCTGCGGGCGCTGGCCGGCATGCGCGGCGGGGGGCGCACGCTCGCGGTGCTCGGCTACATGGCCGAGCTGGGGCCGTACGAACGGGACGGACATCTGGAGGTCGGCCGGCTCACGGCCGGGCTGGGGGTGGACCGGCTGCTCGTGGTGGGCGAGCCGGCGGCGCCGATCCATGAGGGCGCGACAGCGGTAGAGGACTGGGGAGGAGAGTCGGTGCTGCTCACCGATCAGGCGGCGGCCGTCGAGATGCTGCGGGGCGAACTACGACCGGGTGATGTCGTCCTGGTGAAGGGCTCCCGGTACCGCACCTGGGAGGTGGCCGACGCGCTGCGCGTCGACGCCACGGACGAGGGGGCCGCCGCATGAGGGCAGTGATCATCGCCATCGGGGTGGCGTTCCTCGTCTCGCTGTTCTGCACCCCGATCGCGATCAAGGTGTTCGCCCGGCTGAAGGCCGGCCAGCCGATCCGATCGAACCTCGGGCTTGCCAGCAACGAGGGCAAGAAGGGCACGCCGACGATGGGCGGCGTGGTCTTCATCCTGGCCACGGTCATCGCGTACGTCGCGGGGCACCTGGCCCTGACCACCCTGCCGGACGCGCAGATCGCCCAGGTCGAGCCGACCATCACCGCGCTGTTCCTGCTGGGCCTGATGGTCTTCTCCGGCGCGGTCGGCTTCATCGACGACTTCCTCAAGGTCCGCAAGCGGAACAGCGGCGGGCTCAACAAGCGGGGCAAGCTGGCCGGTCAGATCCTGGTCGGCGCGCTCTTCGGCGTCGTCGCGCTGTACTTCCCGAGCAGCATGACCGACGCCAGCGGCGCGGCCACCAACACCGAGACGGTGGGCGCCAGCACGCTGAGCTTCATCCGGGACATCCCTGTCCTGGAGGTCAGCAAGATCGGCGCGGTGGTCATCTTCATCTTCGTGGTGATGGCGGCGACCAACGGCGTGAACCTCACCGACGGCCTCGACGGCCTGGCCACCGGCGCGTCGGTGATGGTCCTCGCGGCGTACGCGCTGATCGCGTTCTGGCAGTACCGGCACTGGTGCGCCGACCCGGCGTACACGGCGAACCCGAACAACTACTGCTACACCGTCCGGGATCCGCTGGAGATCGCGCTGATCGCCGGGGCGGCGGCCGGGGCCTGCGTCGGCTTCCTGTGGTGGAACACCTCGCCGGCCCGGATCTTCATGGGTGACACCGGGGCGCTGGGCCTGGGCGGCCTGATCGCCGGCATGGCGATGTCCACCCGGACCATCATGCTGCTGCCCATCATCGGCGGGCTGTTCGTGATCATCACGATGTCGGTGGTCATCCAGATCATCTCGTTCCGCACCACCGGCAAGCGGGTGTTCCGGATGTCGCCCCTGCAGCACCACTTCGAACTCGCCGGCTGGAGCGAGGTCAACATCGTGGTCCGATTCTGGATCATCGCCGGGATCGGCGTGGCCATCGCGCTGGGGCTGTTCTACAGCGACTTCCTGGCCGCGATGGGCTGAGCCGCCCCGCGGCTCCTGAGCCGTCCGGAGGGCCCCCTGCGATAGCAGGGGGCCCTCCTTTTCGCCGGTCCGACACGCCGACCACGGCGTTCGGCGGGAACGGGCCGGTCGCATTCGCCATGATGGGCGGGTGGGGGAGGACCGAGGTACCGGCACGACGACAACCGACACGTCTCCGAGGCAGGCGGCGGGGGGTGGGCGCACCGCCGATCCGCCGGGCCCGGCGCCGGGGTTCGGCCTGGACGCCGCAGGCGGGCTGGCGGCGCTGCGTGGCCTGCTGGCCCGGCCGCTGGCCTCGTACTACCTGCTGATCTCCAGCGCCGGCCTGCTGCTGGTGATCGGCCTGACCATGGTCTTCTCGGCTACCAGCGTGAAGAGCTACGCGGAGGAGGGCAACGCCTTCGCCGACGCCACGAAGCAGGCGATCTTCGCGGTGATTGGCGTGCTGGCGTTCTGGGTCTGCCAGCGGCTGCCGGCGAGCACCTACCGCTCGATCGCCCGGATCGCCCTCGGCGTCGCAGTGACGCTGCTGCTGCTGCTGAACCTCCTCACGGCCCTGGACTCGTTCTTCGGCATCGCGCGGGTCGGCCCGCTGGAGGCGGACCTGCTCTCGCTCGGCCTCGGCGGCATCCAGCTCCAGCCCTCCGAGCTGGCGAAGTTCGCGCTCGTGCTGTGGGGCGCACACGTGCTGGCCCGCAAGGGCGCCCGGCTCGGCTGGTGGAAGGAGCTGGCCACCCCGTTCTTCCCGGTGGTCGGCCTGCTGTTCGTGCTGGTCGGCTACAACGACCTGGGCAGCATGCTCTGCCTGCTGGCGCTGGTCGTCGGTCTGCTCTGGGCGGCCGGCGTGCGGGCCTGGATTTTCGCCGCGCTCTCCGCGATCGGCCTGGCCGGCATCGGCCTGCTGGTCGCCGCGGCCTCGCTCGGCGCCGGCTCCGGCTCCCGGGACGCCGACAACTACCGGCTGGGCCGGCTCACCGTGTGGCTCGACCCGCCCTCCCCGCAGACCTGCATGGAACTGCAACTGGACAACTGCTACCAGCTCATCCAGGCCCGCTACGCGATCGGCAACGGCGGCTGGTTCGGCGTCGGCCTGGGGCAGAGCAGCTTCAAGTTCGGCTGGCTCCCCGAGGCCCACAACGACTTCATCTTTGCGATCGTCGCGGAGGAACTGGGCGTGGTCGGCTGCACCGTGGTCCTGGTGCTCTTCGCCGTGCTCGCGTACAGCGGGCTGCGGATCGCCCGCCGGGTGGAGGACCCGTTCCGCCGCCTCGCCGCCGCCGGCGTGACCGCCTGGCTGGTCGGCCAGGCCGTCATCAACATCGGCGGGGTCACCGGCCTGATGCCACTGACCGGCGTGCCGCTGCCGTTCATCTCCGACGGCGGAAGCGCCCTGGTGGTGACCCTGGCGGCGATCGGGATGCTGGCCTCGTTCGCCCGCGCGGAACCCGATGCGGCCCGAGCCCTGCATGCCCGTCCGCCCGCCCGATGGGTCCGACTACTCTGGGCCCCGTTGCCGCCGCTTCCCGGCCGGCGCCGCCGTCCGGCGCCGCCGCCGGACCGTGGGTCCGTACCCCGGTCCCGGGCGCGGCGCGAGGACGACCAGGCCGCATCCCGCGGCGCCCGGCCCGACCGGGCCCGCGGCGGGACGGCGAGCGAGAGGAGACGCTGATGGGTCCGCTGCGTTCGGTGGTGCTCTGCGGAGGCGGCACGGGTGGCCACATCTACCCGCTGCTCGCCTTCGCCGACTGCCTGCGCCGACACGACCCGGGCGTCCGGATCACCTGCCTCGGCACACCGAAGGGCCTGGAGAACGAGCTGATCCCGCCGGCCGGCTACGACCTGCGGCAGATCCCGGCGTACCAGCTTCCCCGGTCGGTGAACATGAGCCTGGTCCGCACCCCGGACCGGATGTGGAAGGCGGCCCGCGCGGCGGGCAAGGTGATCGACGAGGTCCGGGCCGATGTGGTCGTGGGCTTCGGCGGGTACGTCTCGGTGCCCGGCTACCTCGCCGCCTGGCGACGCGAGCTTCCGATCGTCATCCACGAGGTCAACGTGCCGCCGGGGGTGGCCAACCGGCTCGGCATGAAGTTCACCGACAACGTGGCCGTGGGCTTCCCGCACCAGCCGGCGCAGGCCGAGGCGCTGCGCGACGCCCGGGTCGTCGGCGTGCCGCTGCGCCGGGGCATCGCGGGGCTGGACCGGGCCGCCAACGCCGCCGCCGCCCGCGCCCACTTCGGACTCCGCCCCGACCTGCCGGTGCTCTTCGTCGCCGGCGGTTCGCAGGGCGCCCGCTCGATCAACCTCGCGGTGGCCGGGGCGGCGAAGGAGTTGGCCCGGCACGGGGTGCAGGTGCTGCACGTGATGGGCGCCCGCAATGAGCCGGTGCCGATCCCCACCGACCTGCCGGTGCCGTACGTGACCCTGCCGTACCTGTCCCAGATGGAGATCGGCTACGCGGCAGCAGACCTGATGCTCGGCCGGGGCGGGGCGATGACCTGCGCCGAGGTCGCGGCGATCGGCCTGCCCACCGTCTACGTGCCGTACCCGCACAGCAACCAGGAGCAGAAGCGCAACGCGCTGCCCGTGGTGGAGGCGGGCGGCGGTCTGCTCGTCGACGACGCCGAGCTGACCCCGGCCTGGGTGGAGCGCACCGTCATCCCGCTGATCCGCGACCCGCACCGGCTCGCCGCGATGGGCGCCGCCGCGTCGGCCTACGGGCGGCGCGACGGCGACGAGGCGCTGCTGAACTTCGTCTACGAGGCGGTGGCCAAGTGAGTGCGAGGAGTGAGCTTGCGAGCCCCGCAGTCGCGAACAGAGGTGGCACGGTGAGCGTGAGGAGTGAGCTTGCGAGCCCCGCAGTCGCGAACAGAGTCGGCACCGTGAGCGTGAGGACCGTCGATACCGGAAGGTACCCGTCATGAAGACCGCGCAGTTCACCCCGGCCGGCACACTGACCGCCGAGGACCTGGGCCGGATCCACCTGATCGGGGTCGGCGGGGTCGGAATGAGCGGGCTGGCCCGGCTCTTCCTCACCCGGGGCCTGCCGGTCTCCGGCAGCGAACTGCGGGACTGGCCGTCGCTGGCCGGGCTGCGCGCCCTCGGCGGGACCATCCACTCCCGTCATGAGGTGTCCAACCTCGACGGCGTCGACACCGTGGTCTACTCCTCGGCGATCCCGCAGGACCACCTGGAGATGGTGGAGGCGCGTCGGCGCGGGCTGCGGGTGCTGCACCGCTCCGAGGCCCTGGCCGCGGCGATGACCGGCCGGCGGACCGTGGCGGTGGCCGGCACCCACGGCAAGACCACCACCACCTCGATGGTGACGATGGTGCTTCAGCAGGCCGGCGTCGATCCGTCCTTCGTCATCGGCGGGGAGATCTCCGAGGTCGGCTCCGGGGCGCACCACGGCACCGGCGAACACTTCGTGGTCGAGGCGGACGAGAGCGACCGCTCGTTCCTGATCTACCGCCCGTACGTCTCGGTCATCACGAACATCGAGGCGGACCACCTCAACACCTACGGCGACCTGGCCACCCTGGAGGCGGCGTTCGCCGAGTTCGCCCGGCTCACCGACCCCGACGGGTTCATCGTCACCTGCGCCGACGACCCGGGCGGGCGGCGGCTGGCCGAGACGCTGCGGGCCGAGGGCCGCCGGGTGCACACGTACGGCGAGGCGTCCGACGCCGACCTGCGGCTGAGTGACATCGTCTCGTCCGCCCAGGGGGTGCGCTACCTGGCCGAGGTGGACGGCCGTTCGTTGGGCGAGATCCGGCTGCCGGTGCCGGGGCGGCACATGGGGCTCAACAGCGCCTCGGCGGTGCTGACCGCGTACCTGCTGGGGTTGCCGGTCGAGGCGGCGGAGGCCGCGCTCGGCGCGTTCCCGGGGGTGCGGCGGCGCTTCGAGCGCAAGGGTGTGGCCGACGGCGTGCTGGTCTACGACGAGTACGCCTACCACCCGACGTCGATGACCCTGGCGTTGCAGACGTTGCGTGAGGTGGCCGGCGACGGGCGGGTGATCGTGGTGTTCCAGCCGTACCGGCTCTACCGGACCCGGGACCTCCAGGCGGAGATCGCCGCGGCGCTGGGCATCGCCGACGAGCTGGTGCTGCTGGAGGTCTTCGGGCCGGGCGAGCTGCGCCAGCCGGGTGAGGGCTCGGCCGCGCTGGTCGAGGCCGTGCCGCTGCCGGCCGACCGGAAGGTCTTCGTGGACTCCTGGGACGACGCGCCGGTGGAGGTGGTCCGCCGGGCCCGCCCCGGCGACGTGGTGGTGACCATGGGCGCGCCGCCGATCTCGCTAATGGGCGACCAGCTCCTGGACGCCCTGTCGGCCCGCTCCGGTGACGCCGCCGCCGTCGACCCGGACGGCTCGGCGGCCACCGCCGGATGAGCCCCGGTCCGGCGCGCGGCCGTACCGCCGGCGTGGACCCGGGCGGGGGTCGGCGGGGGCCGGTGCGCCGCTGGCAGCTGGTCCGGGCCGGCACCGACGCGGTGCCGCCGTCCACCCGGCGGTTCATGGCCCGGGCCCGGCAGCGCCGGATGCGCGCGGCGCTGCCCTGGGCGGTGGCCGCCGGGGTGTTCGCCCTGGCCGCGCTGGTGGGCTGGACGGTCTTCGGCACCGGCCTGCTCGGGGTGCGTGAGGTCCGGGTGGAGGGCGCCGAACTGGTCAGCGAGGTGCAGGTCCGTGAGGCCGCCGCAGTGCCGGACGACTTTCCGCTGGCCCGGGTTGACCTGGCCGGCACCGGCCGGCGGATCGGCACGTTGGCCCCGGTGGAGCGGGCGACGGTCACCCGGGACTGGCCGGGCACGCTGGTGGTGCGGGTGGTGGAGCGGACGCCCGTGGCGGCGGTGCCACAGGGCGGCGCGTTCGCGGTGGTCGACCGCTCCGGGGTGGTCTTCCGGTCCCTGCCGCGGCAGCCGGACGGCCTGCCGGTGGTGCGGGTCGGCCGGCCGGGCCCGGAGGACCCCGGCACCCGGGCCGGGTTGGAGGTGCTGGGCGTGCTCACTCCCCAGCTCCGCGGGCAACTGGTGGAGGTGACCGTGGAGGGGCTGGCCCGGATCAGCCTGCGGCTGCGCGGCGACCGGACCGTGGTCTGGGGGGACGCCACCCGGGGCGCGGACAAGGCCCGGGTGGCCACGGCCCTGCTCGGTCGTGAGGCCGACACCATCGACGTCAGCGCTCCGGACGTGGTCACCTTCAAATGACCGGCCGGTCAGTGGTCCCTGGTCCGGGGGTGGCTGGTGGGCGGCGGAAGTGAGGCGTGGCCCTCTCCGGACGGCGACACGCCGGGCGGGTCCTTGGCTCCGGGCGTGAGGCCGCTTACGTTGCCCCGAAGAGGATCAGTAGTTGACATAACTGTAAGCCTCTAGTAGAGGGTGAGGGTTCAGCTCGGCCTCGCAGGGACAAGCTGATGTCGACGCTGGTCTGGCCAAGCCGTGTGGGGTCGGCCCATGCCAATCTCGAAGGGAAAGGACCGGAGATGACACCTCCGCACAACTACCTGGCGGTCATCAAGGTCGTCGGCATCGGGGGCGGCGGCGTCAACGCCGTCAACCGGATGATCGAGGTTGGGCTCAAGGGCGTCGAGTTCATCGCGATCAACACCGACGCGCAGGCGCTGCTGATGAGCGACGCCGACGTGAAGCTGGACGTCGGCCGCGAGCTGACCCGCGGGCTCGGCGCGGGCGCCAACCCGGACGTGGGTAAGAACGCCGCCGAGGATCACCGCGACGAGATCGAGGAGGTGCTCAAGGGCGCCGACATGGTCTTCGTGACCTGCGGCGAGGGCGGCGGCACCGGCACCGGCGGAGCGCCGGTGGTGGCGAACATCGCCCGCAAGCTCGGCGCGCTGACCATCGGCGTGGTCACCCGGCCCTTCTCGTTCGAGGGCAAGCGCCGCCAGGTGCAGGCCGAGGCGGGAATAGACGAACTGCGCAACCAGTGCGACACGCTGATCGTCATCCCGAACGACCGGCTGCTGGCGCTCGGCGACCGCAACATCAGCATGATGGACGCGTTCCGCACCGCCGACCAGGTTCTCCTCTCCGGTGTCCAGGGCATCACCGACCTGATCACCACTCCGGGTCTGATCAACCTGGACTTCGCCGACGTCAAGAGCGTGATGAGCGGCGCGGGCAGCGCCCTGATGGGCATCGGCAGCGCGCGCGGGGAGAACCGCGCGGTCGAGGCGGCCGAGGCGGCCATCTCGAGCCCGCTGCTCGAGCAGAGCATGGACGGCGCGCGTGGCGTGCTGCTCTCCATCGCCGGCGGCTCCGACCTGGGCCTGTTCGAGATCAACGACGCGGCCCAGCTGGTCACCGACGCGGCCCACCCGGACGCCAACATCATCTTCGGCGCGGTCATCGACGACGCGCTCGGCGACGAGGTGCGGGTCACCGTGATCGCCGCCGGCTTCGACGGCGGCACCCCGGCGTACAAGGCGGTCGAGCCGAGCCGCAAGACCAACCAGAACCAGCCGACCCAGCCCACCCCGCCGGCCACGCCGCAGACCACCATGCCGGCGCCCACCCAGTCGCCGCGTCGCGTGCTCTTCGACGACGTGGACGTGCCGGACTTCCTCAAGAACGGATCCTGACCGGCGGCCATGACCGACGCGAAGCCGACCGTGCTCCCGGACCGCCAGGCCGAGCTGGCGGCCGGGTTGGCTCAGGTCCAGGCCCGGATCGCCGACGCCTGCGCGGTCGCCGGGCGGGCCCGGTCCGAGGTCACCATGGTCGCGGTCACCAAGACGTACCCGGCCTCCGACGTGCTGGCCCTGGCCGGGCTCGGGGTGACCGAGGTGGGGGAGAACCGGGACCAGGAGGCGGCCGGCAAGGCCGCCGAGGTGGCCGCCGCCGGGGCGAGGCCGCGGTGGCACTTCATCGGGCAGTTGCAGCGCAACAAGTGCCGTTCGGTGGTCAGGTACGCCGACGTCGTCCAGTCGGTCGACAGCGCCCGGCTGGCCCGGGCGCTGGGCGCTGCGGCGGTGGCCGACCGGGATCGGCCCCTCGACGCGCTGATCCAGGTCAGCATCGACGGCGACCCGACCCGCGGCGGCGCGCTGCCGGGCTCCGCCGACCCGGACGCCGGACTGCACCCGGTGGCCGAGGCGGTGGCCCGCGCGGACGGGCTGCGGCTGGCCGGGCTGATGGCGGTGGCCCCGCTGGGCTGGGAGCCGGAGCGGGCGTTCGCCCGGCTGGCCGAGGTGGCGCGGGAGTTCCGGGCCGCCCACCCGGAGGCGGTCATGCTCTCCGCCGGAATGAGCGGCGACCTGGAAACCGCGATCGGGTATGGCGCGACACATGTCCGCGTCGGCAGCGCGTTGCTCGGAATGCGTTCCACGCTGCGGTAGCCTGACCGCGAGAAGCAAATTACATCAGTGTTGTTTCAGGAGCGGCGTCCCGTTGCCAGGGGGCCGGGCCCGTGAACGCGAATCACGGGCCGGGGATTGCCGTTCCGGTCCGGTGGGCAGTTGTCCACCCGCGAGAAGCGACACGGCACGGGGGCGCGTGCCGCACGGCGGACGGAAGGGCGCGGGATGGGTGCACTGCGCAAGGCGGGGGTCTGGCTCGGTCTGGTCGAGGAGGACGACGAGCGGGCCTACGACGACGGTGGCTACGAAAAGGGTGGCTACCGCGAGTCGCGTTACCGGCAGGGCCGGTACGCGGAGGAGTTCGCCGACGACGAGGACGACGAGGCCGACGAGCCGCCGGCTCCCCGACCCCGGGCCGGGGAGCGGGGCCGGCTGACCGAACGCTCCGCGAGCCGCGCGCTGGACACCGACCGGGCCGAGTCCGACCGTCCGGAGCGGGTCGAGCGCGAGCGCGAGCGTGCCGACCGGTCCAGCGTCCGGTCGATCACCCGCAACTCCGCCGGCGACGGCTCGGGCACGTTGAGCTATCACACCCGGGACAACCTGGCACTGGCCCCGCAGGGGCAGGCCCGGGAGCGGGCGGTGCCGGCCGAGGAGGAGCAGCGGTACCAGATCACCACGCTGCACCCGACCACGTACCGTGAGGCCCGCACGATCGGGGAGCACTTCCGCGACGGCGTTCCGGTGATCATCAACCTCACCGAGATGGACGAGGCGGATGCCCGCCGACTGGTCGACTTCGCCGCCGGGTTGGCGTTCGGCCTGCGCGGTACGATCGAGCGCGTGACCAACCGGGTGTTTCTGCTCTCACCGGCCAACGTCCAGGTCACCGCAGAGGACAAGGCCAAGATTGCCGAGGGCGGGTTCTTCAGCCTGAGTTAGCCCCGGCCGACCGAGGGACGTCGCCTGCTGTGTTGTCGATCCTGCTGCAAGTCCTGTACCTGATTCTGTATGTCTTCCTGATCATTCTTCTGGCCCGGTTTGTCCTCAGCGCGGTGCTCGCCTACGGCCGCCGCTGGCAGCCGGGGCGGGGGGCGACGGCGGGACTGGAATCCGTGTGGAGCGTCACTGATCCGCCTCTGAAGGCGTTGAGGCGTGTGATCCCTCCGCTGCGCATTGGTACCGTGAGCATCGACCTGGCCTCCCTTGTGCTCCTGGTTATCCTGTTCGTGCTGATGGAGTTCGTGTTGAAGCGGCTGATCCGCGGGTGGTGAACACCCGCAGGCCCAGCCCGCTACGCGGCCGCAACTGACCCGAGGAGTTTCGATGCCGCTGACCCCGGCCGACGTACACAACGTCGCCTTCAAAAAGCCGCCGATCGGCAAGCGGGGGTACGACGAGGAGGAGGTCGACGCCTTCCTGGACGAGGTCGAGCGTGAGCTTGCCCGTCTGATCGAGGAGAACAACGAGCTGCGCGCCCAGGTGGAGCGTGGCGGCCGTGGCGGCGCTCCCGCCGGCCCCGGCGGTGACGCCCGGCTCGCCGCCGAGCTGAACGACGTCAAGGCCCAGCTCGACCGGGTGCAGCGTGACAAGGCGGCGGCCGAGCAGGCCGCCCGCGCGATGCAGGCCGAGCTGGAGCAGGTCCGCACCCAGGGCGGCCCTGCCGTGGCCGGCGACGGCGAGCAGCAGGCGCTGCGGGTGCTGATGATGGCCCAGCGCACCGCCGACGACCACGTCTCCGACGCCCGTCGGGAGGCCGACCAGCTGCTCTCCGAGGCCCGTTCGAACGCCGAGGAGGTCACCCGTGAGGCACGCTCCAAGGCTGACGCCCTGGAGCGCGACGCCCGCCAGCGGCACCAGGAGGCCATGGGCGGCCTGGACGCCAAGCGCACCGCGCTGCAGAAGCACATCGAGGAGCTCAAGCAGTTCGAGCGGGAGTACCGCACCCGGCTCAAGGCGTACCTGGAGAGCCAACTGCGCGACCTCGACGGCCGCGGTCAGGGCCTGGAGGCCGAGATGACCCGCGAGGGCAGCCGGGCCGTGGGCGGCAGCAACGGCCTCGCGGCAGCCAGCCTCGCCGGCTCGTACAGCGGCGGTCGGTCCGGCGCCCTGGAGTCGGGTCGCTGATTCCGGTACGGCGGTCGTCGTGGGGACGACCGCCGACCACGCCCATCTGAATCCGACGCGGCGGGGGTGAGCCGTGATAGTCGTAAGCCTGTTGCTCATCCTCGTCGCCGTCGTGCTCCTGGTGGTCGGCCTCACCGGTGGTTCCAGCCTGCCGCTGACCGGCTCCATCGCGGCCAGCCTGCTGGCCGCCGTCGCGTTGGTGGTCGGTGCCCGCCAGGCGGCCGCCACCCGGGCGGCAGCCGGGCGTTCCGACCCGGACGCCACCTGGGTCCGCCGGCGACCGGCCGGCGAGGACCCGGAGTCCGAGGCCCACTTCCAGACCGGGCCGGACATCCCGGCCCAACATGTTCCCCCGACGATCGGTGCCGACGACACCGGGTGGCGGCAACCACCCGGGTCGTCGGCCGTCGTCGGGGAGGACCCGCACGCCGACGGGCAGCCGTACGCGGCCGAGGACCCGCTCGACCCGCACGCCGACGGGCAGCCGTACGCCGGCGAGGACCCGTACGCGGGTCCGGCCGACCCGGACCAGGTCGCGGCGCCGCCGGACGAGCCGCCCGCGCTGCGGGTGTCCCCGTCGGACGCCGCGCTGGTCGCTCAGCTCGACGACGAGGTCGAGGTCATCGACGGGCGGCCCCGCTATCACCTGGCCGACTGCCCGCACCTGCTCGGCCGTGTCGCCGAGCCGCTGCCGGTGGCCGAGGCCGTCCGGCTGGGCTTCACCCCGTGCGCCGGCTGCGCGCCGGACACCTTCCTGCTCGCCGACGCCCGGCCACTCTGACGCCCCATGGACGACGCGCTCACCGTTGCCGTGCGGGTGAAGCCGGGGGCAGCCCGGGCCCGGGTCGGCGGCCGGCACGACGGCCCGCACGGGCCGGCCCTGGTGATCGCGGTGAACGCCCCGCCGGTCGACGGCCGGGCCACCGAGGCGGCTCGTCGGGCGCTGGCCGAGGCGCTCGGCGTCCGGCCTGCGGCCGTGTCGTTGCGGGCCGGCTCGGCCAGCCGGGACAAGCTCTTCCTCGTCGAGCGCCCGTCGCCGGAGCTGGCGCAGGCGCTGCGCCGGCTGCGCGATGGGGCCGACCGGTGACGGCTGCCCGCCCCGGGCCGGCATGACCCCCGGTTTCGACCTCACGCTGCTGCTCGGCGCCGCGGTGCTGCTGGTGGCCGTCGGCGCGGTCCGCTTCTCCACCCGGCTCGGCGTGCCGAGCCTCCTGGTCTACCTCGCGCTCGGCATGGCGATCGGCGAGTCCGGGTTGGGCATCCGGTTCGACGACGTCGAGCTGACCCGCACCCTCGGCTTCTGCGCCCTGATCGTGATCATCGCCGAGGGTGGGTTGACCGCCCGGTGGAGCGCCCTGCGACCGGTGCTCGGGCTGGCCGCGGTGCTGTCCACCGCCGGGGTGGTGGTGAGCATTCTGGTGGTCGGCCTGGCGGTGCATCTGCTGCTCGGGCTGGATTGGCGGCTGGCCATGCTCTACGGCGCGGTGCTCTCCTCGACCGACGCCGCCGCCGTCTTCGCCACCCTGCGCCGGCTGCGCCTGCCGCCCCGGCTGGTCGCCACCCTGGAGGCCGAGTCGGGGATGAACGACGCCCCGGTGGTGCTGCTGGTGGTGCTGCTGTCCCGGGCGGCCGCCGAGGCCGCCCACCCGTGGTGGTACGAGGGTCTGCTGCTCGGCTACGAGCTGGGCGTGGGCGTCGCGGTCGGGCTGGGCGTCGGGCTCGCCGGCCGGGCGGCGTTGCGCAAGGCGGCGCTGCCCTCGGCCGGGCTCTACCCGATCGCGGCGGTCGGCTTCACCGTGCTCGCGTACGCGGCGGGCGCGGTGCTGCACGCCTCCGGCTTCCTGGCCGTGTACGTCGCGGGGGTGCTGCTGGGTAATGCCCGGTTGCCGCACCGGCAGGCCATCCTCGGCTTCGCCGACGGGCTGGCCTGGCTGGCCCAGATCGGCCTGTTCGTCCTGCTCGGGCTGCTGGCCTCACCGGCCCGGCTGGACGCGGCGCTGCTGCCGGCGATTGTCGCCGGGCTGGCGCTGGTGCTGGCGGCCCGGCCGCTGTCGGTGGTGGTGTCCGCCTGGCCGTTCCGCTTCGGCCTGCGCGACCAGGCGTTCCTGTCCTGGGCCGGGCTGCGCGGGGCGGTGCCGATCGTGCTGGCGACCATCCCGCTGTCGGAGCGGGTGCCGGGCGCGGAGCGGCTCTTCGACGCGGTCTTCGTGCTGGTGGTCATCTTCACCCTGCTCCAGGCGGGCACCCTCGCCCCGGCCGCCCGCTGGCTGGGAGTGACCGCGCCGGCCGAGCCGGCGGAGATCCGGGTGGAGATCGCCCCGCTGGAGCGGATGCGGGCGGACCTGCTCCAGCTGGAGGTGCCCCCGCAGTCGCGGCTGGCCGGCGTCCATGTGGACGAGCTGCGGCTGCCGGTGGGCGCCTCGGTGACCCTGGTGCTGCGCGACGGGGTGGGCTTCGTGCCCGGCCCGGACACCCGGCTGAAGACCGGCGACAGCCTGTTGATCGTGGCGACGTCGGGGGCGCGGGACGCCGCTGAGCGGCGGCTGCGCGCGGTCAGCCGCCGGGGACGCCTGGCCCGGTGGTTTGGGGAGTACGGCGAGGATCGCGACGATTGATCTGCTAGCGTTCGTTTTGCCCATTTGAGGGCTTTTCGGGGCGGAATGACGGGGCGGCGGTGCGGCACGTTGTCGGACGCCTGTACGTTCCGTATTCTTGCCAACCTCCGGAGTGCGCGGCGACCGTTGCCGTGCGCCCGTTTTGTTACCTGGGGGCGCCAGGCCGGCGACCCCTGTCCAGGGGCCGCGGCAGCGCCGCGGCGCCGCGGCGCTAGGGAGCGACGATGGCGAAGCCAGCCGACACCAGGACCGCCGGCCGCAAGCCGGTGGCCAAGGCCACCCGCAGCGTCGCGGAGACCGAGAAGATCCGGGCGGCCCTGGCGGCGCGGCGGGACGAGTTGCGCGCCGAGTACGATCAGACGTTGAGCGAGATCACCGAGCTGCAGCGCGATCGGCTGACGGACTCGGCCGGGGACGACCAGGCCGACACCGGCACCAAGACGTTCGAGCGGGAGCAGGAGATCTCACTCGCCAACAGCATCCGGGAACGGATCACGCAGGTCGAGCGGGCGCTGGAGCGGCTCGACGAGGGCGGCTACGGCTGGTGCGAGCGGTGCGGCGACCCGATCCCGGTGGAGCGGCTCGCCGCCTTCCCGTCGGCGACGCTCTGCGTGAAGTGCAAGCAGCTGGAGGAGCGGCGCTGAATTCGCTCCCCGGCCGATCAGGACGGTGAGCGATCACCGCCGAGAGCGTCGATGGGGAGCAGATGACGGCTACACCGCCCGCCGGGTCCGAGACCGGCACCGCCGAGCCGGGCGGGGCCACGCCCCCGGCCCGGCGCCGGGCGATCGTGATCCTCGTCGCGGTCGCCCTGGTGGCGTTCCTGGCCGACCTGCTCACCAAGCACCTCGCCCTGCTCGAACTCAGCGACAGGGAGCCGGTGAAGCTGCTCGGCGGCGCGGTCTACCTCAGCCTCACCCGCAACAGCGGCGCGGCGTGGGGCATCGGCGGCGACCACACCTGGGTCTTCCCGCTGATCACCATCGGGGTGGTCGGCTGGATCGGGTGGATGGCCCTGCGGCTGCGTTCGCTGCCCTGGGCGGTCTCGCTCGGTCTGGTGCTCGGCGGGGCACTGGGTAACCTGGGCGACCGGATCTTCCGGGCCCCCGGCCACTTCGTCGGCCACGTGGTCGACATGATCAGCCTGTTCGACCCGTACGGCCAGGTGTGGCCGGTGTTCAACCTGGCAGACAGCTCGCTGCTCTGCGGGGTGGTGCTGGCCGTGGTGCTGGAACTCACCGGGCGTCAGCGCGACGGCTCCCGGCTCGGCAGGGACAAGGCCGCCGACGCGGTCCCGGCCGGACAGCGGGAGCGGGCATGACCGCGGCGTTCGCCGCGGGCGGCGACCAGCGTTCCCTGCCGGTGCCGGACGGCCTGGACGGCATGCGGCTCGACCAGGCCGTGTCCCGGCTCTTCGGGCTCTCCCGCACCGCCGCCGCGGCCCTGGTCGACGCCGGTGACGCGCTGGTCGACGGCGCTGCCCGGCCCAACTCGCACAAGGTCAAGGCCAACTCGTGGCTGGAGGTGACGCTGCCGGCCCCGGCCGCCCCGCCGACGGTGGTGCCGCAGACGGTTCCCGGCCTGCGGGTGGTGTACGCCGACGACGACATCGTGGTCGTGGACAAGCCGGTGGGCGTGGCGGCCCACCCCAGCCCCGGCTGGACCGGCCCGACCGTGATCGGCGGGCTGGCCGGCGTCGGGCACCGGATCTCCACCAGCGGCGCCGCCGAGCGGCAGGGCGTGGTGCACCGCCTCGATGTCGGGACCACCGGGATCATGGCGGTGGCCAAGAGCGAGCAGGCGTACACCGCGTTGAAGCGGGCCTTCAAGTACCGCGAGGTGGAGAAGCGCTATCACGCCGTGGTGCAGGGCCACCCGGACCCGCTGCGCGGCACCATCGACGCCCCGATCGACCGGCACCCGAACCACGACTACCGGTGGGCCGTGGTCTCCGACGGCAAGCCCAGCGTCACCCACTACGACACGCTGGAGGCGTTCCCGGCGGCGAGCCTGCTGGACGTCCGGCTGGAGACTGGCCGGACCCATCAGATCCGGGTGCACTTCTCCGCCCTGCGCCACCCCTGCGTGGGCGACCTCACCTACGGCGCGGACCCGACGCTGTCCGCCCGGCTGGGCCTGGGCCGGCAGTGGCTGCACGCCCGGTCGCTGAGTTTCCTGCACCCGCGTACGGGCGACGAGGTGACCTTCGTCAGCGACTACCCGGCCGACCTGGAACGGGCGCTGGAGATCCTCCGCGACTGACCTGACGTCCCACCGAGACTCTGCCGACGAGAGGGCCCGCGCGGTGCGCGCTACCGAACCACCGCGGTCCGACCAGCCGTCGTCGGGCCCGGAACCCGGGCCGGCCGCCGCGACCGGCCCCGCCGCCCGTCGCGCCCCGGCCGGAGTGGCCCGCCGGCCCGGCCTGCTCACCTCGGCCGCGCTGCTGGCGGTGGCGGCGGTGCTGCTCACCGCCGGGTGGGCGAGCCGCCAGGACCGGCCGGCGGGGGACCGCACGGTGGGTGAGGTGACCCGGGTCGGAATCGCCTCCGGCGACCCGATCCCCGGGTACCTGCGCGCCGCCGCGGCCGAGCTGGCGGCCCTGCCGGCCGGCGGGTCGCCGGCCGGAACGTACGCGCTGGTGTCGTTCTCGGCGTACGTCGCCCCGGGCGGGCTGGCGGCGCTGCTCGACGGCGTGTCCGTCGCGGAGGTGGTGGCCCGGGTGCCGCTGCCCGGCCGGCAGAGCGAGATCGTCCGGCTGCCGGTCCAGTGGCTGCCGCAGGACGTGACCGCCGGGATGGCCGGGGTGGCCGCCCGCAAGGACCGCGAGGCCGCCGACCAGCGGGCCCGGGCCGCCGGTGCCGCCGATCCCGAGCTGCGCCGGGGGTACGAGACCGGGGCGCAGGTCGCGGCGGACGAGGCGGCGGCATATCGGGCGGGGTGTGCCTGCCTGTACGCGGCGATGGTGCGGGGCGTGCCGGAGGCGCTGCGCGTGCTGGCCGGTCGGCCGGGGGTCCGGTCCGTCGAACCTGCCCCGGAGCTGCGCCGGTTGGACCGCACGGTGGTCACCCCACCGCTGCCCGAACAGCGCGACGTGGCCCGCCCGCCGGCCGACACCGGGCCGGTGCCGGGGGTGGGCGAAACGTCGGAAGCGGCACCGAAGGTTGTGGTGTCGTCACCGCCTGTCGGCCCGGCGTCGGCCGGGGAGGTCCCGCCGAGCGCCGCGACCTCGCCGTACGCGGCCGACGGCGGCCCGGAGGCGGTGCCTCGGTGACAAAGACGGACCAGAATGTGCGCAGACCGGTGTGGTCCGAATAGGGTTTCGTTCGTAGCCTGTCAGGCGGAGATCGATGGCGCTGGGAGGGCGAGCCTTGGACGGCACGGAGACCGGCTGGGGTCGACCGGCCGAGCCAGCACCGCGGTGGCGGGCGCTGCTCGACCGGGCCCGCCACGGCGGTCGTACCGCTGAGCAGGCCGAGGCCGACCATCGTGCCGAGGAGGCGTCCAGGGCGGCCCCCGAGCCGTTGCCCCGGCGCACGTCGGGCAACGGCTACGCCGGGCGGGCGCCGGCGATCGGCCGCTCCGCCGAGCCGTCGTACGGCGCGGAGCCCGGCCACCCGGCCGAGCCACCCCACGCGGGCTACCGGGCCGGGGCGAGCTACCGGGTGGACCCGGCCTACCGGATCGACCCGGGCTACCAGCCCGAGCCCTCCTACCAGCCCGAGCCGACGTACCAGGCGGAGCCGTCCTACCAGCCCGGGCCGGCATACCAGTCCGAGCCCGCCTATCCGGTCGAGCCGGTGTACCCGGTCGAGCCGGTGTGGCGGGCCGAGCCGGCCCGCCACGAGCCGGCCCATCCGGAGCCGGAGCCGGCGCGCCGTGCCGACCTCGCCCCGCCCGCCCAGTCCCGGTACGCGATGCTGGACAACGGCTACCGGTCCGAGCCGTCACCGGTCGAGTCGCGGTACGCGCTGCTGGACAACGGCGGGTACCGGCCCGGGCCGACGTACCAGCCGCAGATCGAGCCGGCCTACCCGGTCGAGCCGGTGTACCAGTCCCCGGTCGAGCCGGCCTACCCGGTCGAGCCGGTGTACCAGTCCCCGGTCGAGCCGGTGTACCAGCCTCCGGTCGAGCCGGCCTTCCAGGCCGGGCCGCCGGCAGTGGTGGACCGGGGCTACCCGGCCCGGATCGAGTGGCGACCGCAGAGCCCGGAGAGCGAGCTGGAGCGGTCTGCCGGGGTGCTCCGCCGCGAGCTGGGCACCTCCCGGGTGCTCGCCTTCGCCAACCCCAAGGGCGGGGTGCACAAGACCACCGCCACGGTGTTGGCCGCCGCCACCGTGGGCAGCGTGCGGGGCCGGGGCGTGCTCGCGTGGGACGACAACGAGCTGCGCGGCACCCTCGGGCTGCGCGCCGGCAGCGCCCGGCACGCCCGGACCATCCGGCACCTGATCGGCGACCTCGCCCAGATCGAGATCCGCGAGGGCGCCGAGCTGCTGGCGAGCCTGGACGACTATCTGCGGCACGCCTCCGACGGCTCGTACGACGTGCTGGCCGGGGAGGAGAGCCCCCGGTTCGCCCAGCGGCTGGACCAGTTCACCGTCAAGCGGGTGCTGGAGCTGCTGCGCCGAACCCACGACGTGGTCTGCGTGGACACCGGCAACAACGTGGAGAGCCCGAACTGGCGCACGGTGATGCAGGCCGCCGACCAGCTGGTGGTCACCACCGTGCCCCGGGAGGACGCCGCGTTCAGCGCGGACTGGATGCTCGACCTGCTGCACGAGGTGGGCATGGGCGAGCTGGCCGAGAACGCGGTCACCCTGATCTCCTGCCCGACGCCCGGCCGCTCGCCGCTGCAGGACGACCTGGAGCGGCACTTCGCCACCCGGACGAGGGCCGTGACCGTGGTGCCGTACGACCCGGCGCTGGAGACCGGGTCCTCGATCGAGTACCAGCAGCTCCAGCCGGAGACCCGCCAGGCCTGGCTGCGCGCCGCGTCGACCATGCTCGAACCCTTCGCCGACTGAGACCGTCCGGCGGCACCGACGCCCCGGGGGTGGGTCCGGTCTGGAAGGATCAACCGGTGAGCCCGGACACCTCCGATCCCGACCGCCCCCTGCCCCCACCCGCCGCGCCGGGCGGGCCCGAGCCCGGGGCGCACCCCCGGCCGGTGGCGGGCCCGGAGGCCCCCGGCTGGTCCGCCGGCCTGCCGGTGCCGGCGGGCACCCCCGCCGCCGCGCCCGGCGCGGACCCGCTCGCCTGGCCGGCCCCCGACCCCGGGGCGTCCGGACCGGCGACTCCCGACGCCGGCTACGTCCTGTTCCCCGACGCCGACCGGCCGGCGCGTCGGCCGGGGCGGTCGATCGCAGTGGCGCTCGGCGCGGCGGCGGCGCTGGCCGCGCTGGGCGTTCCGCTGGGGCTTCTCTGGGCGGCCGTCGCGCCCGACACCCCGGTGGTCAAGACCGCCGCGGGTGCCGTCTACGCCCAGCCGCAGCCGGAGCAGCCGATCGCCGCGGACGGCTGGTTCAGCATGCTCGGGCTCGGGTTCGGCGTGCTCGCCGCGCTGGCCCTGTGGGTGCTGTTGCGTCGCAGCCGAGGCCCCGCCGGGCTGCTCGCCGGTGTGCTCGGCGGGCTCGCGGCGGCGCCGGTGGCCTGGCAGGTCGGCCGCCGGGTCGGCCTGTCGACGTACGACCGTCTGCTGGCCGACGCCCCGGTGGGGCGGGCGTTCACCAAGCCCGCCGACCTGCGCGCCGGGGGCGTGCACTGGTTCCTCGACGTGCTCCCGGTGCCGTACGGCAACCTGCTGCTGCCGGCGTTCGCCGCGGCCGTGACGTACACCCTGCTGGCTGGCTGGTCCCGATGGCCGTCGCTGCGCCGGGAGCCGACGCCCGACCTGGCCTGGGTCCCGGCCGCCCCGCCCGGCGGCTTCCCGGCCGCCCCGCCGGGGGTCAGTTGGGGGCCGGCGGGCTCGCCAGCTCCGACAGCGGCACCGGAACCGCCCGCACCTGGCGCAGCAGAGCCGCCTCGCGGTTGAGCAGCCGCAGCTCGGCGCGGAGCCGGGCGGTCGTGTCGTCGATGGCGAGCAGCCGCTGCCGGTCGTCCACGGTCAGCATGGCCGTCGCGGCGACCAGGTGGGACAGGACGGTGGGGTCCTCCGGGAGCTGCTCGGAGATATCCTCCGGGTCGGGGCGGATCAGCCCGAGGTACTGCCGGAACACCGAGATCACCCGGGCCGCCAGCAGGTCGCTGCCCTCGTCCGGGCCGCCCGGCTCCGGCAGCCACTCCACCTCGGCGGTCAGGTACGGCTCGGCACGCTCGTCGACGTCGGTGATGCGGAACCGCCGCCGTCCCACCGTGACGATGTCGAACCCGCCGTCGGCCAGCTCGGTCACCTGACGCACCTCGGCGGTGCAGCCCACCTCGTGCAGCGTGACGTCCCCGACGCCGGGGACGGGTCGCTCCGTGGCCCCGGGGGCCACCTCCCAGCCGGCCCGGATCGCCACCACCCCGAACTCGCGGGGCGTGCCCTCGGGCAGGCCCACCAGATGGCGCACCAGGGCCCGGTAGCGTTCCTCGAAGATGTGCAGGGGCAGCACCAGACCGGGGAAGAGCACCGTCCCGAGGGGGAAGATCGGCAACCGTGCAGTCACGTGGTCGAGCGTAGCCCGCCCGCGCCGCGTCGGCGTGGCTCGGCTCACCGTCCCGGCCTGCGGGCGGCGCGGGCCTGCGCCGGGCGGTCCGCCTAGACTCGCAGGGGTGTTGAATCGGATCGACCTGCGCGGCGGCGTCCAGGACCCGCGCCGCCTGCTGCCCCGTGCCCAGCTCGACGTCTCCGTGGCCGTCGAGCGGATCCGCCCACTCGTGGAGGCGGTCCGGGAGCATGGGTACCCGGCGATCCGGGAGGCGAGCGAGCGGTTCGACGGCGTCTCGCCGGAGCGGCTGCGGGTCCCCGCCGAGGCGATCGTCGAGGCCGAGGGGACGCTCGACCCGCAGGTCCGCGCAGCGCTGTCGGAGTCGATCAGCCGCGCCCGGAAGGTGCACGCCGACCAGCGGCGCACCGACCACACCACGCAGGTGGTGCCGGGCGGCACGGTCACCGAGCGCTGGGTGCCGGTGGACCGGGTCGGCCTGTACGTTCCCGGCGGCCTGGCGATGTACCCGTCGACGGTGGTGATGAACGTGGTCCCCGCCCAGGCGGCCGGGGTCCGTTCCCTGGTGGTGGCCAGCCCGCCGCAGCAGGACAACGGCGGCCTGCCCGACGCCCGGGTCCTCGCGGCCTGCGCGCTGCTCGGCGTCGACGAGGTGTACGCCGTCGGCGGCGCCCAGGCGGTGGCCATGCTCGCGTACGGCTCGGCGGTCGACCCGGCCGGCGCGGAGCGCTGCGACCCGGTCGACATGATCACCGGCCCGGGCAACATCTGGGTGACCGCCGCGAAGCGGCTGCTGCGCGGGGTGGTCGGCATCGACGCCGAGGCCGGCCCGACCGAGATCGCCATCCTCGCCGACGACACGGCCGACCCGGCGCACGTCGCCGCCGACCTGGTCAGCCAGGCCGAGCACGACCCCCTCGCGGCCAGCGTGCTGGTCACCCCGTCGCCCGCGCTGGTCGAGGCGGTCGAGCGGGAGCTGGCCCGACAGGTGCCCGCGACCAAGCACGCCGAGCGGGTCACCACCGCGCTCACCGGTGAGCAGAGCGGCGTGGTCCTCGTCGACGACCTGGAGGCCGGCCTGCGGGTGGTCGACGCGTACGCCGCCGAGCACCTGGAGATCCAGACCGAGAACGCCCGCGAGTGGGCGCTGCGGGTGCGCAACGCCGGGGCGATCTTCGTCGGCGCCTGGTCGCCGGTGTCGCTGGGCGACTACTGCGCCGGCTCCAACCACGTGCTGCCCACCGGCGGCTGCGCCCGGCACTCCTCGGGCCTGTCGGTGCAGTCCTTCCTGCGCGGCGTCCACCTCATCGAGTACACCGAGCAGGCGCTGCGCGAGGTGGCCCCACACGTCGTCACCCTGGCCGGGGTGGAGAACCTGCCGGCCCACGGCCAGGCGGTCAGCGTGCGTTTCCCGGGAGACACCCCGTGAACGAGCGAGGCAGGGTGGCGGGCGCGAGTGCCATCGACGACCTGCCGATCCGCGACGACCTGCGCGGGCTGTCCCCGTACGGGGCGCCGCAGCTCGACGTGCCGGTGCGGCTGAACACCAACGAGAACTCCTACCCGGTGCCCGAGCCGGTGGTCGACGCGATCGGCAAGGCCCTCGCGGCGGAGCTGCGCGACCTCAACCGGTATCCGGACCGCGACGCCGTGGCGCTGCGCGCCGACCTGGCGGCGTACCTGGGTCACGGGCTCACCGTCGAGCAGGTGTGGGCGGCCAACGGCTCCAACGAGATCCAGCAGCAGCTGCTCCAGGCGTTCGGTGGCCCGGGGCGCAGCGCGCTCGGCTTCGCCCCGGCGTACTCGATGCATCCGCTGCTGGCCCTGGGCACCGGCACCCGCTGGGTGCCGGCCCGGCGTGGGGCGGACTTCGGGCTGACCGCCGACGAGGCGGTGGCCCAGGTCCGCGAGCACCGCCCCGACGTGGTCTTCCTCTGTTCGCCGAACAACCCCACCGGCACCGCGCTGGACCCGGCGGTGGTCGCCGCGGTGCTGGCGGAGGCCCCCGGCATGGTGGTGGTCGACGAGGCGTACGCCGAGTTCGCCCGCCCGGGCACGGTCAGCGCCCTCGCGGTGCTGCCCGGCCACCCGAGGCTGGTGGTGACCCGGACGATGAGCAAGGCGTTCGGCTTCGCCGGCGGCCGGCTCGGCTACCTGGCCGCCGACCCGGCTGTGGTGGCCGCGGTGCAGCTCGTCCGGCTGCCGTACCACCTCTCCGCGCTCACCCAGGCCGCCGCCCGCGCGGCGCTGGCGCACCGCGACGCCCTGCTCGGTACGGTCGAGGCGATCATGGGGCAGCGGGACCGGATCGTCGCCGAGCTGCGCGCCCGGGGTCACCGGGTGGCCGACAGCGACGCCAACTTCGTGCTGTTCGCCGTGGGTGGCGACCAGGCGGTGGCCTGGCGCGCCCTGCTCGACGCCGGCGTGCTGGTCCGCGACGTCGGGTTGCCCGGCTGGCTGCGGGTCACCGCCGGCACCCCCGCCGAGACCGACGCCTTCCTCACCGCGATGGAGAGACTTCAATGAGCCGGACCGCCCGGGTGGAGCGGATCACCAAGGAGACCAAGGTGTTCGTCGAGATCGACCTCGACGGCACCGGAGCGGCCGAGATCGGCACCGGGGTCGGCTTCTACGACCACATGCTGCACCAGATCGCCCGGCACGGCGGCTTCGATTTGACCGTGCGCACCGTCGGCGACCTGGAGATCGACGCCCACCACACGATGGAGGACACGGCGCTGGCCCTGGGCGCCGCGTTCGACGAGGCGCTGGGGGACAAGGCCGGCATCCGGCGGTACGGCTCGGCGACCGTCCCGATGGACGAGGTCCTGGTCCGCGCCGCCGTCGACCTGTCCGGCCGCCCGTACGTGGTGCACGACGAGCCGCCGCTCGCGCCGTACATCGGGCCGGTCTACCCGACCAGCATGACCCGGCACATCTGGGAGTCCTTCGGCCAGGCGGCCCGGATCACCCTGCACGTGGACGTGCTGCGGGCGGCCCGACCCGGCGGCCACCCGGACGCCCACCACGTGGTGGAGGCCCAGTTCAAGGCGGTCTCCCGCGCCCTGCGCGAGGCCACCGCCATCGATCCGCGCGCGGCCGGCGCGATCCCCAGCACGAAGGGCGCGCTGTGAGGCCGGGCGCGCGGAAGGGACGATCCTGATGGGGTCTGTGTTGCCGATGCTGCTGTTGATCCTCGCCGGGGTGCTGGTCGGCGGGGTGTGGTCGCTGCACCGCCAGGGCGCGCCGCGTAGCGCGGTGGTGATCACCGCGCTGCTCGCGGTGGTGGCCACCGTCGGCGGGGTGCTCTGGTTGCTGCCCGGGGAGGGCTCATGAGCGAGCGTGGCGAGCGAATCGTCGGGCACAGTGCCGTGGTGTCTCATGGTGGCGCGGAGCGCAGCGGAGTGCCGGCATGAGCGAGCGTAGCGAGCGGATCGTGGTGCTCGACTACGGCTCGGGCAACCTGCGCTCGGCCGAGCGGGCCCTGGAACGGGCCGGCGCGCACGTCACGGTGACCGGCGACCTGACCGCCGCCGCCGAGGCCGAGGGCCTGGTCGTTCCGGGCGTCGGCGCGTTCGCCGCCTGCATGGCCGGGATCGAGGCGATCGGCGCGGGCCCGGTGATCGCCGAACGGGTCGCGGCCGGCCGTCCGGTGCTGGGCATCTGCGTCGGCATGCAGGTGCTCTTCGAGCACGGGGACGAGCACGGGGTGGTCACCAAGGGGCTCGGGCTGCTGCCCGGCGCGGTGACGCGGCTGGCCGCCGCCCGGCTGCCGCACATGGGCTGGAACACCGTGCACGCCCCGGCGTCGTCGACGCTCTTCGCCGGCCTGCCGGCCGACAGCCGCTTCTACTTCGTCCACTCCTACGGGGTGACCGACCCGGCGGCGCTGGCCGCGGCCGGGGCGACGGTGACCACCGCGCACCACGAGACGGACTTCGTGGCCGCGGTCGAGCGCGGCGCGTTGTCGGCAGCCCAGTTCCATCCGGAGAAGTCGGCCGACACCGGCGCGGCGCTGCTGCGCAACTGGCTGGCCACCGTGACCGTCGGTGGCTGAGCGGGTCACCGGGCCGGGCCGGGCCGCCGCGGGCCGGCCGCCCGTCGGCCCGGCGACGCCGGGCCGGGGCGTCCGATGAGCAAGGAGCGGGCCCGCCGCCGGGAGGCCCGCGAGGCCCAGTTGGAGCGGGAGCGGGCCGTCCGCCGCCGCCGGGTGGCCCGCCGGGAGCGCCGCCGCGCGCTGGTACGCCGGCTGCTGCCCCACTGGTCGCGCCGCCGTTCGGGTCGGCTGGCCCGGCACACCCGGGGCGAGCGGGCCGCGATCGTGGGGCTGACCGGGGTGGCGGTGCTCGGCATCTGGAGTTTCGTCGACGAGTTGGCGCTGCGGCTGGTGCTGGTCGTGTTGTTGCTGCTGGTCCTGCCGGCGGCCGTGGTGCTCGCCCTGGGCCGCCGGTCCTGATCCACCGTGTTCCCGATTCGAGGAGAAGAGCGTTGAGCCTCACCCTGTTGCCCGCCGTGGACGTCGCCGACGGCCAGGCCGTCCGGCTCGTGCAGGGCGCCGCCGGCAGCGAGACCACCTACGGCGACCCGTTGGAGGCGGCGCTGGCCTGGCAGCGCGACGGCGCGGAGTGGATCCACCTGGTGGACCTGGACGCCGCGTTCGGTCGTGGCTCCAACGCGGCCCTGCTGGCCGAGGTGGTTCGCCGGCTCGACGTCAAGGTGGAGCTGTCGGGCGGCATCCGGGACGACGAGTCGCTGCGGGCCGCCCTGGGCACCGGCGCGGCCCGGGTCAACATCGGCACGGCCGCGCTGGAGGACCCGCAGTGGTGCGACCGGGTCTGTGGCGAGTACGGCGACCGGGTCGCCATCGGGCTGGACGTGCGGGGTCGTACCCTGTCGGCGCGCGGCTGGACCCGCGACGGCGGCGACCTGTTCGAGGTGCTGGAGCGGCTCGACAAGGCCGGCGCCGCCCGGTACGTGGTGACCGACATCACCAAGGACGGCACCATGCGGGGGCCGAACCTGGACCTGCTGCGCGAGGTGTGCTCCCGCACCGCCGCCCCGGTGATCGCCTCCGGCGGCGTCTCGGCGCTGGACGACCTGCGGGCCCTGGCCACCCTGGAGCCGGTGGGCGTGGAGGGTGTGATCGCCGGCAAGGCGCTGTACGCGGGCGCGTTCACCGTGCGGCAGGCCCTCGACGTGCTGGCCGCCGCGTGACCGTCACCCGGCTCGGCTCGGGCGGCCCCTGGGAGCAGCTCTACGGCTACTCCCGGGTGGTCCGGGCCGGCGACCGGGCCGTCACGGCCGGCTGCACCGCCACGGTCGACGGGCGTGTCGTGCACGTGGGGGATGCCGCGGCGCAGACCGCCCAGGCGCTGCGGATCGGCCTGGCGGCCCTGGCCGAGGTCGGCGCGGAGCCCGGGGACGTGGTGCGCACCCGGATGTACGTGACCGACCGCGCGTACGCCGACGAGGTGGGCCGGGCCCACAACGCGGTGTTCGGCGCGGTCCGCCCGGTGGCGACCCTGGTCGTGGTGGCCGCCCTGCTGGACCCGGACCACCTGGTCGAGGTGGAGTTGGAGGCGTACCTCGACGACCGCTAGACCGCCCCGCCCCGCCCGGCTCCGGTGAGGGCGGGTTGAGGCGGGCCGCCTGACACCTCGCGCAGCGCAGCCCGACCAGCGACCGAAGGGACGACACCGTGACCGTCAACCGTGAGATCCACCTGGCCTCCCGCCCGCAGGGCTGGCCGACCGCCGAGAACTTCCGCCTTGTGGAGACCGAGGTGCCCACCCCGGGGCCCGGCCAGCTCGTGGTGCGCAACCAGTTCATGTCCGTCGATCCGTACATGCGGGGGCGGATGAACGACGTCAAGTCCTACGCGCCGCCCTTCGCCCTCGACGCCCCGCTCGACGGCGGCGCGCTCGGCGAGGTGGTGGCCGGTGAGGCCGACGGGATCGCCCCGGGCGACACGGTCCTGCACGGCCTCGGCTGGCGGGAGTACGCCCTGGTCGACGCCCGGGACGCTCGCAAGGTCGACCCGGACCTGGCCCCGGTGAGCACGTACCTGGGCGTGCTCGGCATGACCGGGCTGACCGCGTACGCGGGGCTGCTCGACGTGGCCGCGATGAAGCCGGGCGAGACGGTCTTCGTCTCCGGCGCGGCGGGAGCGGTGGGCAGCGTGGTCGGCCAGATCGCCAAGCTCAGGGGCGCCGGCCGGGTGGTCGGCAGCGCCGGCTCGGCGGCCAAGGTCGAGCGGCTGGAGGAACTGGGCCTCGACGCCGCGTTCGACTACCACGACGGCCCGGTGCGCGACTCGCTCAGGGCCGCCGCGCCGGACGGGATCGACGTCTACTTCGACAACGTCGGCGGGGACCACCTGGAGGCGGCCATCGGTGCGATGAGGCTGCACGGCCGGGCCGCGATCTGCGGGATGATCGCCCAGTACAACGACAGCGAGCCGCCGGCGGCCCCGCGCAACCTGGCGCTGGTCATCGGCAAGCGGCTCACCCTGCGCGGCTTCCTGGTCCGCGACCACAACCACCTGCGCGACCGGTTCGTCCAGGAGGTCGCCGGCTGGCTGCGCGAGGGGAAGCTCTCGTACGACGAGACGGTCGTCGACGGCATCACCCGCGCCCCGGAGGCCTTCCTCGGCCTGCTCCGCGGCGAGAACCTCGGCAAGATGCTCGTCCGGCTGTAGACCCCCGCCCCACCCGCCCCGACGCCCAAACTCCCACCCATCCCGCGCCCCTCCTTGTTCCGGTGCGCGCACTTTCACGGAATGTGTTGGCATCGGCGCGCGCCATGGCCACAGATTCCGTGAAAGTGCGCGCAGGTGGGGTGGGCGGGTGGGTGGTGGGCGGTCACGGAGGGGGCGGGCGGGGAGAGGATAGGCTTCGCGGCATGACGGTGGCGGTACGGGTCATCCCGTGTCTGGACGTGGACGCCGGGCGGGTGGTCAAGGGGGTCAACTTCCTCGACCTACGCGACGCCGGCGACCCGGTGGAGCTGGCGGCGGCGTACGACCGGGCGGGCGCGGACGAGCTGACCTTCCTGGACGTGACCGCCTCCTCCGGCGAGCGGGGCACCATGCTCGACGTGGTGCGGCGCACCGCCGAGTCGGTCTTCATCCCGCTCACCGTGGGCGGCGGCGTCCGGCAGGTCACCGACGTCGACACCCTGCTGCGCGCCGGCGCCGACAAGGTGGGGGTGAACACCGCCGCCATCGCCCGCCCGGAGCTGATCGCGGAGATCGCCGACCGGTTCGGCCGGCAGGTGCTGGTGCTCTCCCTCGACGTGCGCCGGGCGCCGGCCGGGGTCACCCCGAGCGGTTTCGAGGTGACCACCCACGGTGGTCGCCGGGGCACCGGGATCGACGCCGTCCGGTGGGCGCGGCGCGGCGCCGAGCTGGGCGCGGGGGAGATCCTGCTCAACTCGATGGACGCCGACGGCACGAAGGCCGGCTTCGACCTGGAGCTGATCGGCGAGGTCCGCCGGGTCGTCGACGTGCCCGTGGTGGCCAGCGGCGGCGCGGGCGAGATCGCCCATTTCCCGCCGGCGATCGCCGCCGGGGCGGACGCGGTGCTCGCGGCCAGCGTCTTCCACTTCGGCGAGCTGACCGTCGGCGAGGTCAAGGGCGTGCTGCGCGGCTCGGGTCACCCCGTCCGCTGACGTCGCCCTCCGGGCGGGGCCGGGGTCAGCCCCGGCCGGAGTGGCCCTCGGGGGAGCGGCGCGGGGCCGGGATCGAGCGGACCACGTACTCCTGCACGGCGGCGGCGTGCTCCTCCTTCTCCAGCGTCCAGTCGGCGCTGCCGGGGGTGTGCCGCCGGCACAGCACGCCCTGCACGGTGTCCACGGCGGTGGACAGGCCGGCGTTCGGCCGGGTGCGCCACAGCCGCTCTCCGTCGGCGGTGAGCCGGAACCAGCCGTCCGAGACGCTGACCAGGCCGGCGCCGGCGAGCCGTCGGACCGCCGTCTCCACCTCGTGCCGTTCGGGGATGGCGTGGTTGAGGTGGTCGGCTGTGGAGAGCACGTCAGCGAGCCGGACGCCCTCCGGCCGTCGGGTGGACGCCGCCCGGCGGTGTCGCCCCGCACCGTTCGCGATCACCAGTGAAACGAAGATCCAGGCGTCGGCCCAAAGCCATCCGTTCTCCCCCATGCAGGAATGATGCCGTGCGCCGCCGAGCAAGGAAACACCCACTTTTCCCGGCCCGGCATTTCCGCAGCTCAGCGCGGTTGACCGCAGTCCGTCGCCGGTGCTTCGACCACATTATGGCCGTCCGGCTCCGGGCCGGCCGCGATCCGATCGTCCCGCTCCGGGCCGGCGGGCCCCGGCGCGGCGGGTTCCCGGGGCGGCAGGTCCACCGTGAAGACGGGCAGGAAGAACTGGGCCAGCGGCCCGATGGTGAGCGCGTAGGCGACCGTGCCGACGCCGACCGTGCCGCCGAGCAGCCAGCCCAGGGCCAGCACGGTGATCTCGATGACGGTGCGTACCAGCCGGACGGACCGTCCGGGTCGGCGGGCCACGTACCCGGTCATCAGGCCGTCGCGGGGGCCCGGTCCGAGCCGCGCGCCGAGGTAGAGGGCGGTGGCGGCGCCGTTGGCGACGATCCCGGCGACCAGCAGCGCCGCCCGTGCCGCGAGCGGGCCGCCGCCGGGCAGCAGGGCCAGGGTGGCGTCCACCACCAGCCCGATCACCAGCACGTTGCTCACCGTGCCCAGGCCGGGACGCTGCCGTAGCGGGATCCACAGCAGCAGCACCAGCGCGCCGACCGCGATGGTGACGGTGCCGAACGACAGCCCGGTGAGCCGGGAGAGCCCCTCGTGGAACACGTCCCAGGGATCGAGGCCGAGCCCGGAGCGGATCATCAGCGCCATGCTGACGCCGTAGAGGAGCAGGCCCGCGTAGAGCTGGGTCAGCCGCCGGACCGGCCGCTGCCGGAGATTGCCAATCGGTGCCATGCATGCCACCCTAGGGTCCAATTGGAGCGGCATAAGGAGCCAATATCGGGAGGGTGGCCATGACAAGTCAGGTGCGTGGCACCCAATTGGCCCGACTGCTCGGGCAGTGGCACGCCCTGCCGGGCCGCCGCCGCAGCCCGGACTACGCGGCGCTCGCCGCCGCAGTCCGAGGGCTGCTCGCCGACGGCCGGCTGCCCCTGGGGGTGCGCCTGCCCGCCGAGCGGGAGCTGGCCGAGGCGCTGCGGATCAGCCGGACCACGGTCACCGCCGCGTACCGGCTGCTGCGGGAGACCGGCCACCTGGCCAGCCGGCGGGGCGCGGGGAGCTGGACCATGCTCCCCGGCACCCACCGGGTCGCCAGCACCGGGCTGTGGACCCCGCAGGACGACCGGGACATGATCGACCTCGGGGTGGCCGCGCTGGCCGCCCCGGCGGAGCTGATGCCCGCCGCCCGCGCCGCCGCCGAGGACCTGCCCCGCTACCTGGGCGGCGCCGGCTACCACCCGACCGGCATCATCGAGCTGCGCGAGGCCGTGGCCGCCGGGTACACCGACCGGGGCCTGCCCACCTCGCCCGACCAGATCATGGTCACCAGCGGCACCCAGCACGCGCTGGACCTGGTGCTGCGGCTGGCCCTGGCCCCCGGCGGCAGCGTGCTGGTCGAGTCGCCGACCTACCCCAACGCCCTCGCCGCGCTGGCCGCCCGGCGGGCCCGGATCACCACCCACGGGCTGGCCACCGACGGCGCCGGGTGGGATGCCGACCTGCTGCTGGGCAGCCTGCGTCAGGGGCGGCCGAAGCTGGCGTACCTGATCCCGGAGTTCCAGAACCCGACCGGGCACCTGATGCCCGCCGAGCTGCGCGAGCGGGTGGTCGGCGCGGCCCACGCCGCCGGCACCGACCTGGTCATCGACGAGTCGTTCGTGGACCTGCCGCTGGACGGCACCCCGCTGCCGCCGCCGGTGGCCACCTTCGACCGGCACTCCCGGGTGATCTCCATCGGCGGGATGAGCAAGCCGTACTGGGGTGGCCTGCGCATCGGCTGGGTGCGCGCCTCCGCACCCCAGGTGCAGCGGCTGGCCGCCGCCCGGGTCGGGGTGGACATGGCCGGCCCGGTGCTGGACCAGCTGGTCGCGGTCCACCTGCTGGCCGACGCGTCGACCATCGTGGCCGCCCGGCGGGTGCAGCTCGCCGCCCAGCGCGACGCGCTGACCGGCGCGCTCGCTCAGCGGCTGCCCGACTGGCGGGTCACCGTCCCGCGCGGCGGGGTGACGCTCTGGGCCGAGCTGGACGGGCCGATCTCCAGCGCGCTCGCCCGGGCCGCCGAGGAGGTCGGCGTACGGCTGGCCCCCGGCCCCCGGTTCGGCCTGGACGGGACGCTGGAGCGGTTCCTGCGGCTGCCGTTCACCCTGCCGGCCGCGGACCTGGTCGACGCCGTGGGGCGGCTCGCCGCGGTCCGGTACGACCTGGACCGCGGCGGCCGGCCGCGGTGGCGGGAGCCGGCCGTCATCGCCTGAGCGGCGCGCCGCGGCCCGGACGACGTCCCGGCCGGGCCCGGCACCCGATGCGGCGATCGCGGGGTGGGGCGGGGCCGTGGCTTGACAGACTTCCGGAGTGGGCAACGTGGGCTGGTCGCCGTGGGTCCGCCCCGGTGCGCCCGGCTCCCGGACCACCCGGCTGGAACTCTTCTACGACCTCGTCTTCGTCCTCGCCTTCCTCAACGTGACCGCGCTGACCACGAGGCAACCCTCCGCCACCAACCTGTACCGCTGCCTGCTGGTGCTGGGGCTGCGAACACATCATGATCGTCGACCTGGAACGCAACGACCTGGCCCGCGTCGCGGCCACCGGCACCGTCACCGTCGACGAACTGTTCGCCGTACGCCGCTGGTGCGACGCGAGACACCAGGTCCACCACAGCACAGTGCCGGGCGAACCCCGAGACCCCGCCCTGGGGGGATCCGCTGGGTGCGTTCTGGGCCCTCGTCCTCTACGGCGGGGGCGCCCTCTACCTGCTCAGCCTCGTCGCGTGCGGGATGGTGGCGCTGCGGGTGCTCCGCTGGCCGCTGCTGGCCGAGGTGGCGCTGCTGGCCCTGCTCGCCCCGGTGGCCGCCCGGTTGCCGGAGCTGCAGGCGCTGGTGCTGCTGGCCGTGGTCTGCGTCACCCTCACCGCCGGGGAGACGCTGGGCGGGCGGCGCCGCCGGAACCGGGTCCGGCAGCTCGCGCTGGAGGAGCAGCGGGCGGCCGAGATCGAGGAGAGCCGGTGGCGGGGCGAGCACCTGTGAGACGGCGGCGGCGGCCGTGTCCCGGGACGGGGGGACACGGCCGCCGGCGGGACTGCGGTCAGAGCTCGGCGAGCGTGCCGGCGTACATCTTCTCGATCTCGGCCGCGAAGTTGCCCTCCACGCCCCGACGCTTGATCTTCAGGGACGGGGTCATCTCGCCGTGCTCGATGGTCAGGTCCCGGGGGAGGACGGCGACCTTCTTGATCGTCTCCCAGCGGTTCAGCTTTGCGTTGAGCTGGGCGACGTACTCCTCGACCATCAGCCGGGCCTCGTCGGAGGCGACGATCTCGGCGTACCCGCGGCCCTCCAGGGGACCGCCGGCCGCCCAGCCGGTGATCGCGTCCGGGTCGAGGCTGACCAGCATGGTGCAGTAGTTGCGGGCCTGACCGATCACGATCGCCTGCGAGGTGTACGGGCAGAGCGCCTTGAACATGCCCTCGATGTGCGACGGCGCGATGTACTTCCCGCCGGAGGTCTTGACCAGGTCCTTCTTCCGGTCGGTGATGCGCAGGTAGCCGTCCTCGTCGAGGCTGCCGATGTCCCCGGTGCGGAAGAATCCGTCGTCGGTGAACGCGGCGGCGGTGTCCTCGGGCAGGTTGTGGTAGCCGCGCATCACCGGGCGGCCCCGGACCAGGATCTCCCCGTCGGTGTCGATCCGGCACTCCAGGTCGCCCATCGCCCGGCCCACGGTGCCGATCCGCAGCCCGTCCGGCGGGTTGACGAAGTTGCCGGCGCTGGTCTCGGTGAGGCCGTACCCCTCCGAGATGGGCAGGTTGGCGGCGGCGAAGAAGCCGGCGATCTCCTTGCTCAGCGGCGCGGCGCCGGAGACCAGCACCCGGATCCGCCCGCCGAGGCGGGCCTGGAGCTTGCTGAACACCAGCTTCTCGGCCAGCGCGTACTTCAGCCTCAGCCCGGTCGGCACCGGACGGCCGGCCTGCTCCAGGGCCACCTTCGCCTGGCCCACCCCGACGCCCCAGGAGAAGATCTTCGCCTTGGCGCCGCCGGCGTCCCGGGCGGTGGTGACCACCTTGTTGTAGATCTTCTCGAACACCCGGGGCGCCCCGCACATCAGCGTCGGCCGGATGACCCCGAGCAGGTCGACCAGCTTCTCCACCCGGCCGTCGACGTAGGTCGGCAGGCCGACGTGGGTGGACCCGCAGAGCAGGGTCTTGCCGAACGAGTGGGACAGCGGGAGCCACAGGTACTGCAGGTCGTCCTCGCGCAGCAGCCCGACCTTGTCCTGCGCCACCCCCTCCCAGCACCAGCCGCCGTGCAGCAGCTCGACGCCCTTGGGTCGGCCGGTGGTGCCCGAGGTGTAGATCAGGGTGGCCAGGTGCTCCGGCCCGATCCCGGCCACCAGCCGCTCGATCAGCCCCGGCTCGGCGGCGAGCACCCGGGCGCCCTGCTCCTCCAGCTCGGCCAGGGTGAGCTGGGGCACGGCCGCGGCGGGATCGGCCGCGCCGTCGAAGAGCACCACGTGGGTCAGCGCCGGCAGCTCCGCGCCGGCGAGCTTCGCGGCCTGGGCCGGGTTCTCGGCGAACAGCACCCGGGAGCCGGAGTCGGCGACGATGTACGCCGCCTCCTCGGGCTCGGTGGTCGGGTACACCGTGGTGGTGGCGCCGCCGGCGCACATGATGCCGAAGTCGGCGATGACCCAGTCGAGCCGGGTGTTCGCCAGGATCGCCACCGGGTCCTCCTGGCCGACACCGAGCCCGTGCAGCCCGGCCGCGACCGCCTTGGCCCGGTGGCCGACCTGCTCCCAGGTCAGCCAGACCGGCCCGGAGTCGTCGGGGGCGGGGTGGCCGAAGGCGTGGCGGTCGGGGGACGCCGCGACGCGCTTGAGGAACATGTCGGGGATGGAACGGTACGGTACATCGAGAGCCATCGCTGTAGCCGCCTTCAGGGCTGGAGGCGTGACGGGGGTCACGTCATTCTGCGGTTACCGAAGGGTATTGCCTGCACCGCCCGTCGGCTAGCCCTGGTGATCCCAGGCTGTCCCCGGCTGCGCCGCGGGGTGTGGCCTCAGGCGTACCGGGCGGCACGGGTGGACCAGTCGTAGGTGGCCCGCACCCAGTTGCTCCGGGCGGCCAGGAACGGGCGCACCGTCGGGTCGTCGGCGAGCAGGGCCGCCTCCCGCTCGGCGTACACCGCGAGGGTGCGGTTGAACCGGTCGGCGGCGGCGCGCAGCGCCGCCGGCTCGTCTCGGCCGGTCTCGGCCGCGATGGCGCTGACCAGGTTGTGCGCGTCCGGACCCGACTGGTTCTCCTTGCCGTACGAGAAGAGGTCGTTGCACCAGCAGACCAGGTCAGCGGCGAGGGTCTCGACGTCGACCAGCGCCGGCTCGACCCGGCGTGCCGCCGCGGGCGGGGCGTCGTACGCCAGGTCGGTCAGGGTGAATGCGGGGTGCACGGCGCCGGTGTGCCGGCGTAGCCGGACGTACTCCGCCACCCCGGGGGTGCGCCGGCGCTCCCGGTTCGTCGCCTCCCAGAGCAGGGCCAGCAGGTAGTCGCGCAGCTGGCCGACGAAGCGCAGCAGCAGCCCGGGGGAGCCGTGGGTCCGGGTCCGTCGGCACAGGTCGTCCAGGGCGCTGCCGAGCGGGTCGCCGCCCGGGTTCCCCGGTGCGCCGTGCCGGTCGAGAACGTCGAGCAGGTCGGCGACGGCCGGGGCCAGCCGGGTGGGCGCCGCGCCGAGGCCGTCCTCGTCGCAGGCGTCGTCGACCACGAACAGCCAGGTGACCAGGTCGGTGAGCAGGCGCAGGCGCTCGCCGGCCGCGTCCGGACAGGTGCGCCCGGCCAGTTCGGCGGCGGCCGCCCCGCGCAGCCGGATCAGCCGGTGCCCGGTGGTGATCAGGCCGAGTTCCTGCGCCCAGGCCAGGCTCGCCTCGGCGGCCAGGTCGGTCTCGGCGTGCCGGCGCGGGGGAAACGGCGGTTCGTTCAGGGCCGAGACCGCGAAACTTCGCATGTCGCCCTTCCGGATGTGGCCGCCCCGGGGTGGGGCGACGGCCGGACGAGGGTATGTCAGCACCGATCGACATTCATAATTCGGTCACGAATGGTTCACACCCGGGTGTGAACGGAGAGTCGCGGTCCGTCAGATGCCCAGCTTGGCGGACCTCAGCCGCTCGGCCAGCTCCGCAGGCCCGTCCACCTGTACCCGGGCCACCCGCTGCCGGCCGGTCAGGAACAGCACCAGTTCGCCCGGCGGGCCGACCAGTCGGGCCCGCTGCCCGCCCCGCCCCGCCGACAGCTCGCCGTGCCTGGGCGCCTGCACCAGCAGGTCGGCCGGGAAGCGGCGCAGCGCCAGCCGGCCCAGCACCGCGGCCCGGCGCCACAGCACGGCGTGCAGCCCGGCCGGCAGGTCCCTCGGCTGCCACCCGGGCCGGGCCCGGCGGACGTCCTCGTGGTGGATGTAGAACTCCATGGTGTTGACCAGCTCGTCGGTGAGCGGGTTGCTCACCGGGCTCCACACCGGCGGGCGGCGGACCTGGCCGACCAGCTCGGCGAACGGCCGGGCCGCGATCCGGGCCCGCACCCCCTCGGCGTATCCGCGCAGGGGTGGCAGCATGATCCCACCGGCGGCGTCCGGCCGGCGTTCCCGGACGATCAGGTGGGCGGCGAGGTCGCGGACCGACCAGCCCTCGTTGATCGTCGGCGCGTCCGGACCCAGGCTCAGCATGAGGTCGGCGAGCGCGTCGCGCTCCGACCGGGCGTACCGCGTCATCGCCCGATCGTAGGCCGGTCCGGCGTGGTCGGCGCGGCGGCGGCGAAGGCCGGGACGTGATCACCGACATACCCGGTACGGGACGGCGAGGTGGACCGGACCCGGTAAGGATGAGGGGGATAATTGCGGCTTACGGCGGGGGAGAGCGTGACCAGCAGGGCAAGTCGGGACGTGCTCGGCAGAGGACTGTCCGTGCTCGGCCGGGCGATCCGGGAACAGCCCCGGATCTTCGCGGTCGCGGTGGCCGGCAGCGTGCTGTTCGGCGGGCTGGTCATCGCCAGCGCGTACATCGTCGGCGCGGTGGTCGGTGACGTGGTGGTGCCGGCGGTCGAGCGCGGGTCGGTGGGCGTGGCGGCCATCGCCCTCGCCGCCGGGGCCCTGTTCGGGATCAGCGTGCTGCGGGTGGTCGGCATCTTCGGCCGCCGGCTCGGCGCCGGCTACATGCAGTTCCGGCTCCAGGCCGCCTACCGTCGCCGGGTCACCCGTCGCTACCTGGACCTGCCGCTGTCCTGGCACCAGCGCAACGCCACCGGCACCCTGTTGTCCAACGCCAACTCCGACGTCGAGGCGGCCTGGTACCCGATCGCCCCGCTGCCGTTCGCGGTCGGCACGCTGGTGATGCTGGTCGGCGCGGTCGCCTCGCTCTTCGTCACCGACTGGGCGCTGGCCCTGGTCGGGCTGGCCGTGTTCCCGGCGCTGTTCGCCCTCAACGTGGTCTACTCCCGCTGGATGGCCCCCCGCCAGGCCCGCGCCCAGCGGCTGCGCGCGGAGGTCAGCGGGATCGCCCACGAGAGCTTCGACGGTGCCCTGGTGGTCAAGACGATGGGCCGCGAGGCCCAGGAGACCGCCCGGTTCTCCGCCCGGGCCGGCGAGCTGCGTGACGCGCTGATCGCCGTCGGCCGGCTGCGCGGCGTGTTCGACCCGCTGCTGGAGACCCTGCCCGGTCTCGGCACCCTCGCCGTGCTGGTGGTCGGCGCGTTCCGGCTCCGGCAGGGCGCCATCACGGTCACCGAGCTGGTCAGCGTGGCGTTCCTGTTCACCGTCCTGGCGTTCCCGGTGCGGGCCATCGGCTGGGTCCTGGCCGAGCTGCCGCGCAGCGTCGCCGGCTGGGACCGGGTGCGCCGGGTGCTCGACGCCACCGGCGAGATGTCGTACGGGGACGTCGCGCTCGACCCGGCCGACCCCACCCCGGCCACCCTGACCTTCGCCGACGTCGGCTTCGCGTACGAGCCGGCCGAGGCGCACCTGCCCGGCGTCGAGGTGCTCGGTGAGGTCTCCTTCACCGTGCCGGCCGGGAAGACCGTGGCCCTGGTCGGGCCGACCGGCTCCGGGAAGTCGACGATCACCGCGCTGGCGGTGCGGCTGGTCGACCCGCACACGGGCGCGGTCCGCCTCGACGGGGTGGACGTCCGCCAGCTCACCGCCACATCGCTGGCGGGCGCCGCCGCGCTGGTGGCCCAGGTGCCGTTCGTCTTCGACGACACGGTCCGGGCCAACATCACCCTGGACCGGCCCGACATCGCCGACGAGGACGTCTGGGCGGTGCTGCGGCTGGCCGAGGCGGACGGCTTCGTCGCCGCGCTGCCCGACGGGCTGGACACGATGGTCGGCGAGCGGGGCACCTCGCTCTCCGGCGGGCAGCGGCAGCGGCTCACCCTGGCCCGAGCGCTGGCCGGGCGACCCCGGCTGCTGGTTCTCGACGACGCCACCAGCGCGGTGGACCCCCGGGTGGAGGCGGCCATCCTGGCCGGGCTGCGCGCCCCGGCCGCCGGGGGGCCGGCCGCCTCGATCCTGGTGGTGGCGTACCGGCGGGCCACCATCGCGCTCGCCGACGAGGTGATCTACCTGGAGCACGGCCGGGTGCTCGCCCGGGGCACCCACACCGAGCTGCTCGCCACCGTTGCCGGCTACGCCGACCTGGTCACCGCCTACGAGCAGGCTGAGACCGACCCCCAGCAGGAGCGCACGCCCGACGAGGTCAAGCCGTTGGCCTCGGGCCTGGAGATCGAGGTGGATCGGTGAGCGCGAGGAGTGAGCTTGCGAGCCCCGCAGTCGTGAACGGAGGGCGGGACCGGTGAGCGCGAGGAGTGAGCTTGCGAGCCCCGCGGAGGAGAGCACCTGGCAGACCCTGCGGCGGGGGCTGGCCCTCTCCCCGGAGCTGCGCACCGGCCTGGTCGGCACGCTCGCCCTGGCGTTGGTCTACATGGTCGGCCGGGTGGCCGTGCCGGTGGCCGTGCAGCAGGGCATCGACAAGGGCATCGTCGGTGGGCTCAACCTGGATGTGGTCTGGACGGTGGTGGCGGTTGCGGTCGCCGTGTTGGTGGTGACCACCATCTGCGGCTACCTGATGATGCGGCGGCTGTTCACGGTCAGCGAGACTGCCCTGGCCAACGTGCGCACCCGGGCGTTCCGGCACGTGCACGACCTGTCGATGCTGCACCAGCAGTCCGAGCGGCGCGGCTCCCTGGTCTCCCGGGTGACCAGCGACGTCGACCAGATCACCCAGTTCCTTCAGTGGGGCGGGGTGATCCTGATCGTCAACCTCGGTCAGCTCGTGGTGACCGCGGCGGTGATGCTGGCGTACTCGTGGCAGCTCACCCTGGTGGTGCTCGCCGCGTTCGCGCCGGCGGTGCTGGTGATCCGGCTGCTCCAGCGCCGCCTCGCCGGGGCGTACGGGGTGGTCCGGCAGCGGATGGGGACGCTGCTCGGGACGATCGCCGAGAGCGTGGTGGGGGCGCCGGTCATCCGGGCGTACGGGATCGCGGGGCGGACGGCCCGTCGGCTGGACGTGGCGATCGAGGGGCAGCGGCAGGCCCAGCAGCGGGCGATCCGGATCAGCATCCTGGGCAGCTCGGTGGGGGAGCTGGCGGCCGGGCTGGCGCTGGCCGGCGTCGTCGTCCTCGGGATCACCCTCGGGGTGGACGGCACCCTGTCGGTCGGCCAGCTCACGGCGTTCCTGTTCCTGGTGACGTTGTTCATCCAGCCGGTGCAGATCGCCACCGAGGTGCTCAACGAGGCGCAGAACGCGATCGCCGGCTGGCGGCGGGTGCTCGACGTGCTGGACGCCGTCCCGGACGTGGCCGACCCGGGCGAGCGGGGGCGGGAGCTGCCGTCCGGCCCGCTGGACATCCGCTTCGCCGGGGTGGGTTTCGCCTACCCGGGTGGCCCGCCGGTGCTGCACGACGTCAGCCTGGAGATCTCGGCGAAGAGCCGGGTGGCCGTGGTGGGGGAGACGGGCAGCGGCAAGACCACCTTCGCCAAGCTGCTCACCCGGCTGATGGATCCGACCGACGGCGAGGTGCTGCTGTCCGGGGTGCCGCTGCCACAGGTCCGGTTCGCCTCGCTGCGCGCGCGGGTGGTGATGGTTCCGCAGGACGGCTTCCTCTTCGACGCCACTGTCGGGGAGAACGTCCGGTTCGCCCGGCCGGAGCTGACCGACGCCGAGCTGACGGCAGCCTTCACCGAGCTGGGGCTGGTGGACTGGCTGGACGGGCTGCCCACCGGGCTGGACACCCCGGTCGGCGAGCGCGGCGAGGCGTTGAGCGTGGGGGAGCGGCAGCTCGTCGCGCTGGCGCGGGCGTATGTCGCCGACCCTGACCTGCTGGTGCTGGACGAGGCGACGAGCGCGGTCGACCCGGCCACCGAGGTCCGCCTACAGCGAGCCCTGGACGCGGTGACCCGGGGCCGGACCACCCTCGCGATCGCGCACCGGCTCTCCACGGCGCAGGCCGCGGACGAGGTGATCGTGGTGGATCAGGGCCGGATCGTGCAGCGCGGCCCGCACGACGAGCTGGTCCGCGAGCAGGGCTCGGTCTACGGGCTGCTCTACGCCTCCTGGCTGGAGCAGACCCGCTGACCGGTGGACCGGCTGGAACCGGCAAGGCGGTGGACGTGGGGGGCGCGGGTGGTCTACCGTGCCACTTAGGTAAGCCTAACCTTTGGAGGTGGGTCGTGCGCCCCAGCACCGCCCTGCGGCCCAGTCCCGCCGAGATCGTCCGGACCCTGGCCGCCGGCCGGCTGCCGGGCCTGGCCTACCTCGCCCAGCGGCCCGGCCCGTTCCACGTCCGGCACGTCACCGACGCCGAGGGCCGCGTGCTGCTGCTCGTACCGGTGCACAGCGACCTCGCGGCGGCGCTGCCGCCGGGCGACGACGTCGCCGTGGCGCTCGACGTGCTGGACCTGCCGCCGGCTGCCGGCGCCCCGTCGCTGGGTCGGGCCTGGGTCTCCGGCTGGGCGGCCGCGCTGCACGGCGACGCCGCCCGCCGTGCCGCGCTGGACTACGCCGAGGTGGACCCGACGGGAGACCTGCTCGACGTCGGCACCCGGTTCCAGCTGTACCGCTTCGAGGTGGCCGAGGCCCGCCTGGAGCGCCCCGACGGACTGCTCCGGATCGACCCGCTGGCGTACGCGGAGGCCGAGCCGGACCCGCTGCACCCGGTGGAGGCGGAGCTGCTGGCCGAGCTCACCGTGCACCACGGCCGGGAGATGACGGCGTACGTCCGGCGGCAGCTCGGCCTGGCCGACGCGGCCCGGGCCGACCCGCCCCGGGTGGTGCGGGTCGACCGGTACGGCCTGGTGGTCTCCTTCGGTTCCCCCGGCGCGCGGCGGCGGGCCCGGTTGGCCTTCCCGAGCCCGGTGGCCGACCACGGCGAGCTGGCCCGGATGCTGCACCCCGTGTTCTTCCGGCACGCCGAGTCACCCCGCCTGACCGGCCCCGCCTGACCGACCCGCCGCACCCGCACCCGCGCCCGCGTCCCGGCGCGAGCGGGGGACCAGCTCCGCCGGAGGCGTCGACCGGGGCACTACGAGAGGTCGCCGCACAGGTATCGCTGGACCGTCGGGGCGATCGCGGCGACCAGGGTCTCCGCCGGCGCGGAGGCGACCGGCTCCAGGCGGATCACGTGCCGCATCATGGCCAGCCCGATCATCTGGGTGGCCACCAGCGACCCGCGCAGCGGCCGTTCGGCCGGGTCGACGTCGAGGTGGTCCAGGACCCGGCGCAGCACCTGCGTGACCAGGAACTCGCGCAGCAGCCGGGCGGTCCACTCGTTGCTCACCCCGGATCGGAGCAGGGCCACGGCGCCGGCGCCCGTCGGGGAGTCCCAGATCTCCAGGAACGTGCGGACCAGCCGCTCGCCGACGCCGTCGGCGTCCCCGCCGAGCATCCGGGGGAACAGCTCGCCGGGGTCGACCGGGGCGTCCATCGAGGCCAGGAAGAGCCGGTCCTTGGTGCCGAAGTAGTGGTGCACCAGCGCCGGGTCCACCCCCGCCGCCCCGGCGATCGACCGGATCGAGGTCGCGTCGAAGCCCCGCTCCGCGAATGCGGCCCGGGCCGCGTCGAGGATCGCCTCCCGGGTGTCCGGGTTGCCGGGTCGTCGACCGGTCCGCCGCGCCATCGCCGCCCTTTGCTCGTCCGTCGTCGTGCCGTCCGCGCCCCGGCGACTCAGCCGCTGCGCCGGCGCAGGGTGGCTGCGGCGAGCACCAGCGCCAGCACCACCGCGCCGGCCACCACCCCGAGGTCCCGCCACATCGTGCCGGTCGGTTCGGCGTGCGCGCCGACCTCCTGCAACGCCTCGACCGCGTACGACAGGGGGAGGGCGTAGCTGACCGCCTGGAGCCAGCCGGCCATCTCGTCGCGGGCGACGAAGAGCCCGCAGAGCAGCAGCTGGGGGATCACCACGACCGGCATGAACTGTACGGCCTGGAACTCGGTGCGGGCGAACGCGCTGCAGAACAGCCCGAGGGCCACCCCGAGCACCGCGTTGACCACCGCGATTCCGATCACCAGGGCGCTGCTGCCGGCGGTGGTCAGCCCGAACACCCAATACGCCACGGCCGCGGCGATCGCGGCCTGCCCGGCGGCGGCGACGCCGAACGCGATGCCGTAGCCGAACAGCAGGTCGAGCCGGCCGAGCGGGGTGGTGAGCAGCCGCTCCAGGGTGCCGGAGGTGCGCTCGCGCAGCATCGCGATGCTGGTCACCAGGAACATGATCACGAACGGGAAGACGCCGAGCAGCACCAGCGCCACCCGGTCGAACATGCTCGGCCGGCCGGGTGGGGTGGGCTGATCGGCATACATGAAGTAGACGAGGGTGAGCAGCAGTGTCGGCACCACCACGAGCAGGGCGACGGTGCGTCGGTCGTGCCGGAGCTGGCGCAGGATGCGTCCGGTGGTGGCGGCCAGGATGCGCGGGCTCACGACGCGCCCCCGTCCGGGCCGCCCGGCCGCGACGCGCCCCCGTCCGGGCCGGTGGAGCGGCCCGTGCCGTCGGCCGTGGTCCCGGCCGTGCCGCCGGCCCGGATCAGGCGCAGGAACGCCTCGTCGAGGTCGTCGACCCCGGCGGCGGTGCGGACCGCGTCCGGGGTGTCGTCGGCGATCAGCCGGCCCTCACGGATCAGCAGCAGTCGGTCGCAGCGGGCCGCCTCGTCCATGACGTGGCTGGACACCAGCAGGGTCGTCCCGGCTGCGGCGAGGGCGTGGAACCGGGCCCACAGGTCGGCGCGCAGCACCGGGTCCTGCCCGACGGTCGGCTCGTCGAGGACGATCAGCTCCGGCTCGCCGACCAGGGCGCAGGCCAGCGACGCCCGGCTGCGCTGGCCGCCGGAGAGGGTGCCGACGAGCTGGTCGGCCGCCTCCGCCAGCCCGACGTCGGCCACCGACCGGTCCGCCTCGGCCCGGCCCCGGCCCTGCAGGACGGCGAAGTAGCGGGCGTTCTCCCGGACGGTGAGGTCGGCGTACACGCTGGGCGCCTGGGTCAGGTAGCCGACCCGGCTGCGCAGCGGGGCCGAGCCGGCCGGACGGCCGAGCACGGTCACCGAGCCGGAGCGGACGGTCTGCACGCCGACGACGGCCCGCATCAGGGTGGTCTTGCCGCTGCCGCTCGGCCCGAGCAGCCCGGTCACCGAGCCGCGCGGCACCGCGCAGCTCACGCCGTGCAGCACCCGCCGCCGGCCACGCTCCACGACCAGGTCGCGGACTGCGATCGCGTGGTCCATCGTCACCTCCAGATTTCATCACCTAATGAAATCAACGCTAGATGAATTCCTCCCGGTGCACAACGGGGGGTTGACTTCGAGTGCGCTCCAACTGACAGCCTGTGTCGCGTGGACGTCAGCACGCAGGAGATCGGCCCGCCGGAGACCAGCCTCTCCGTCGGCGAGGCGGCCGAGTTGGTCGGCCTCACCACCTACACGCTGCGCTGGTACGAGCAGGAGGGCCTCGTCGCCCCCGTCGGCCGGGACTCGGCGGGCCGCCGCCGGTACACCGCCGCCGACGTGGAGTGGCTGCGCCTGCTCACCCGGCTGCGGCGTACCGGGATGCCGGTGCGGGACATGCGCCGCTACGCGGAACTTGCCAGGCAGGGCGACCGGACGCGGGCCGCCCGTCGGGCGCTGTTCGAGGCGCACCGGGCCCGGGTACTGAGGCAGATCGGCGAACTGGAGGAGGACCTCAAGGTGCTCAACTACAAGATCGACATGTACCAGCGGACGGAGGGCTGCGGATGAGGCGTCGACGGATGGGGGCGCACGGGCCGGAGGTCTCGGCGATCGGCCTCGGCTGCATGGGGATGAGCTTCGCGTACGGCGGTGCCGACGACGCCGAGTCGACCCGGACCCTGCACCGGGCCCTCGACCTCGGGGTCAACCACCTCGACACCGCCGACATGTACGGCCAGGGCGCCAACGAGCGGCTGCTCGCCCCCGTGGTCCGGCAGCGCCGGGACGAGGTCTTCCTGGCCACCAAGTTCGGCAATCGCACCAGCGGCGGGTCCTTCGGCGGCACCGGCGCCCCCGGGGCGTACGTCGACAGCAGCGCCGCCTGGGCCCGCCAGGCCTGCGACGCGTCGCTGACCCGGCTCGGGGTGGACACCATCGACCTGTACTACCTGCACCGGCGCAACCCGGATACCCCGATCGAGGAGACCGTCGGGGCGCTGGCCGAGCTGGTGGCGGCCGGCAAGGTCCGGCTGATCGGGCTGTCCGAGGTGAGCCCGGCGACCCTGCGGGCGGCGCACGCTGTGCACCCGGTGGCCGCCGTGCAGATGGAGTACTCGTTGTTCACCCGGGACGTCGAGGGCGAGATGCTGGCCACCTGCCGGGAACTGGGGGCGGCGCTGGTGGCGTACTCGCCGGTGGGCCGGGGCCTGCTCACCGGGGCGATCACCCGCCGCGACCAGCTCGCCGCCGGCGACTGGCGAGCCGGTGCGCCCCGGTTCGCCGAGGGCAACCTCGACGCCAACCTGAAACTGGTCGACGAGGTCCGGGCGGTCGCCGCCGAGGTCGGCCGCACCCCGGCCCAGGCCGCGCTGGCCTGGCTGCTCGCCCAGGGTGAGGACATTCTGCCCATTCCCGGCACCAAGCGGATTTCCTACCTGGAGGAGAACGCCGCCGCGGCCGACCTGCGGCTCAGCGCCGAGCAGCTGGCCCGGCTGGCCGCTGCGGTGCCGCCGGATGCCGTGGCCGGCGAAAGGTACCCCGAGGCAGGAATGAGAACGACCGGGCACTAGCCTTCGGACCGGGCACTAGCCTTCGGACCCGGACAGCCGGTCCGGCATCGGGCATTGCGCCCTGAACGGGCGTACGGCACGATGGCGCGGTGGGTCACGCTGCGTCACCTGAGACTGGGTTCCTCGACGACTGGGCCGCGCGGCTGCGGCACGGGGCCGAGCGGCCCGTCGTCGGCATCCTGTTGCGCGGCAGCCACGCCCGACGGGCCGCCACGGCGCACAGCGACGTCGACCTCGACGTGCTCGTCACCGACGGGGCGCCGCCCCGGTCGGCCGCCCCGCCGATCAACGCCCCGTACGCCGCCCGCCGCGCCTACCTCGCCGAATCCGGCGGTCGGCTGACCCACGTCTCGGTGGCGGTCCGGGACGTCCGCTCCTGGCTGGACCGGCTGGCCCAGCCGGCCGACTGGGCGTTCGGGCTGCCGGTCACCACACCCACCCGGCTGCTGTGGGCCGACGAGCACTGGCGCGACCGGATCGACCTGACGGTGCTCTGTCAGCCCGCCGACGAGCCGCGGCTGGAGGAGCTGATCGCCACTCTCGGTAAGGTCGCCGGGGCCCGGGCCCGAGAGGACCACCTCGGCGTCCGACTCGCCGCCGCCGACCTGGCCCGACTCTGCCCGTCCGTGCTCCGGCTGGCCAACCCGTCGGTGCGGGTGGTGTCCCGGCGGGCCGCGTTCACCGCCGCCCTCGACCTGCCGGTCGCCCCGCCCGGGTACCGCGACGACATGCTGCTCTGCCTCGGCGGGCGGCCCGGCTCCACCGGGCAGCTCTGGGCCGCCGCCGGGCGGCTGGTCACCGGCACCGTCCCGCTGGTCCGCCCGTACGCCGACGAGATCGCCGCGGTGGCCGGCACGGACCTGGCCGACGCCCTCGCCGACGGGCGGCTGGACCGCTACCTCGCCCAGCTCACCGGCGTCGCGACGGCCGTACCACGGCCGCGGCGGGAGCCGTCGCCGGTGCCCGCGCCGCGTCCGGGACAATGGGTCACTGTGCCCGTACCTGACGCGCCGACGACCGGCGCCAACGCCCCTGCGAACCCGCCGGCGGCCGATGCGCCGGCCGGCCCGTCCCGGCTCGACCCGGCCGTCGCCGCCCGGCTACGCCGCAACCCCGACGGCCTGGTGGCCGCCGTGGTCCGCCAGCACGACACGGGCGAGGTGCTGATGGTCGCCTGGATGGACGACGAGGCGCTGCACCGCACCCTCACCACCGGTCGGGCCACCTACTGGTCGCGCAGCCGCCAGGAGTACTGGGTCAAGGGCGCCACCTCCGGCCACCACCAGTACGTCCGCTCCGTCGCCCTCGACTGCGACGGCGACGCGCTGCTGGTCAGCGTCGAGCAGGTGGGCGCGGCCTGCCACACCGGCGAGCGGACCTGCTTCTTCACGGAGCTTCCGGTCACCTCCACCCCGGGAGACCCCTCATGACCGACGGCTCCGTCAGCCCGGACCGGGTCACCTTCGCCGACCTGGCGGCCCGCTGGCGGGTCGTCCCGGTCACCCGCCGGCTGCTCGCCGACGCGGAGACCCCGGTCGGGGTGTACCGAAAGCTGGCCGGCGGGCCGGGCACGTTCCTGCTGGAGTCCGCCGAGCAGGGCGCCGGCCCGGCCGGGTCGGCCTGGTCGCGGTACTCGTTCATCGGGGTACGCAGCGGCGCGACGCTCACCGAGCGGGACGGGACCGCGTACTGGACCGGCCAGCCGCCCACCGGGCTGCCCACCGGGGGCGACCCGGTCCGGGTGCTGCGCGAGACGGTCAACGCCCTGGCCGGCCCGGCCTGGGACCCGGCCAGCGGCATGCCGCCGCTCACCGGCGGCATGGTCGGCTTCCTGGGGTACGACCTGATCCGCCGCTTCGAGCGGCTGCCCGAGCTGACCGAGGACGACCTCGGCGTGCCCGAGTTGGGCATGATGCTCGCCACCGACCTGGTGGTCCTCGACCACTATGACGGCTCGGCGATCCTGATCGCCAACGCGGTGCTCCCGCCGCCGGACGAGCCGGACCGCGACGCCCTGATCTCCGCCGCGTACCACCACGCGGTGGGGCGGCTGGACGCGATGACCACCGCGCTGTCCCGGCCCATCCCGCCGATGATCTCCACGGTCGACCGGCCGGTGGTCGGCGACGTGATCAGCCGCACCGAGGAGGGCGGCTACCCGAAGGCCGTCGAAGCGGCCAAGGAGGCGATCCGGGCCGGCGAGTGCTTCCAGATCGTGCTCGCCCAGCGCTTCGAGCGGCCGACCCACGCCGACCCGCTGGACGTGTACCGGGTGCTGCGCACCACCAACCCCAGCCCCTACATGTACCTGCTGCGCTTCGACGGCTTCGACGTCGTCGGCTCGTCGCCGGAGGCGCACCTGAAGGTGAGCGCCGGCCCGGACGGGCAGCGCCGGGCGCTGCTGCACCCGATCGCCGGCACCCGCCCGCGCGGCGACAACCCGGAGGAGGACGCCCGGCTCGCCGCCGAACTGCTCGCCGACCCGAAGGAACGCGCCGAGCACGTCATGCTGGTCGACCTGGGCCGCAACGACCTGGGCCGGGTCTGCCGGCCGGGCACCGTCGAGGTGTCCGAGTTCGCCACCATCGAGCGGTACAGCCACGTCATGCACATCGTCTCGACCGTGGTCGGCACCGTGCGGGAGGACCGGACGGCCTTCGACGCGCTCGCGGCGACCTTCCCCGCCGGCACCCTGTCCGGTGCGCCGAAGGTTCGGGCCATGGAGATCATCGAGGAGCTGGAGCCGGTCCGGCGCGGCCTGTACGGCGGCACCGTCGGGTACTTCGACTTCGGCGGGGACCTGGACATGGCGATCGCCATCCGCACCGCGCTGATCCGGGACGGCCGGGCGTACGTGCAGGCCGGCGCCGGGGTGGTGGCCGACTCCGACCCGGCCGCCGAGGACCAGGAGACCCGCAACAAGGCCGCCGCGGTGCTGGCCGCCATCGCCGCCGCCGAGACCCTCCGGCCGGCCCGGTGACCGGCCCGGTGACCGGCCCGACAACGGCGGCGGGGGCGGGCGCGCCGGCCGCGCGGCGCCGGCGTGAGATGACGTACGCGGTGCTGCTCTGCCTGGCCGGGGCGGGCCTGGCGCTGTGGGCGTCGACCCGGACCTGGTCGATCGAGCTGACCGTCCGGCCCACGCCGCTGCCGCCGGTGCGCGAGGCGCGCACCGGGGCGGGGCTGCTGCCCTGGCTGTCGGCGCTGGCCGTGGTCGGGCTGGCCGGCGGCGGCGCGGTGCTGGCCACCCGGGGGGCGTTGCGCCGGCTGATCGGTGTGCTGCTGCTGGCGCTCGGCGTCGCCGTGGCGGCCGGTGGAGGGTACGGCCTGGTCGCCGCGTTCGACGGCGAGATCAGCCGGCAGTGGCCGGCGCTGTGCCTGGTCGGCGGGCTGCTCACCGGCGCCGGCGGGGCGCTCACCGCACTGCGCGGCGCGGGCTGGCCGGCGATGGGGGCCCGCTACGACCGACCGGCCCGGCGGGTCGCCACCGAGCCGGGGCCGGCGGCGGCCGGACCGGTGACCGGGCGGCGCACCACCGAGGCGTGGGACGCGCTGGACCGTGGCGAGGACCCGACGGCCGGCTGACGGGCGGTCAGCCGACCGGCTGGCGCTCGCGGGCGGCGGCGGCCCGGGTGGCGACGAGCTCGGCCACCAGGCGGTCCAGCTCGGCGCGCTGGTCGGCGCGGGCCCGGTCGGCGCAGACCGCCTCCCAGGCGTTGCCGCGCGCGGTACGGATCCGGCCGTCCCCCACCACGGCGCGCTCCAGGGTGTGCACCACCCCGACAGCGAGCGACGCGACGGTACGGGAGATGGTGGTCAGTCGAATGGTCGGGTTGGGCTCGACGTTGCTCATGGTCACCCCGCACGAAGATCGTTCCGACGGTCTCGGGCTGCGCGTCGCCGCGTCACCCGACGCCCCGGGCAGGCGCGTAAACGAGTCTGCCCGAGAAAGACGATGCCCGGCTCACGTTTCGCCCCGGTCACCGGCACGTCAACTCTCCCCCGGAGCGGGCGACCTGGACAGGGCCGTTCCGCCTTGACCTACGTCACAGCACCCACCGAGATGCGCGGGGGGTGAGCGCGGGCTGACAATGGTCGAATGGGAATGGGTACCCGTCGATGGGCCGACCGGCGCACCCGCCGGCCGCGGGGTCACCGCGATCGACGGGACTGGTGGCGCTGTGTGACGTGGCGTTCACCGGAAGTCGGGCATTATGCCGCAGCCCATTTCGTGAGGAGCGCCATACCCCCCGGCATCCGGTCCCAGGTGGCGCCCCCTAGCATCGGCCCATGACACCCGGAGAGGGGAGTCCGTTGGTGACTGCTGACCATGCGCACGCGGAGGGGGACGGGGCCGGTCCGGCAGCGTCCGGAAGCGTGCTCGACGAGATCCTGGCCGGTGTCCGAGAGGACGTCGCCCGGCGGCAGGAGCAGGTTCCGCTGGAGCGGATCCGCGAACTGGCCGCCGCCGCGCCTCCGCCGCTGGACGCGTACGCGGCCCTGCGCCGGCCCGGCGTGGCCGTGATCGCCGAGGTGAAGCGCTCGTCGCCGTCCAGGGGACAGCTGGCCGAGATCGCCGACCCGGCCGAGCTGGCCGCGGAGTACGCGGCCGGTGGCGCCCGGGCGATCAGCGTGCTCACCGAGGGGCGCTGGTTCGGCGGGTCGCTGGACGACCTGGCCGCCGTCCGGGCCGCGGTGAAGGTCCCCGTGCTGCGCAAGGACTTCGTGGTCTCCAGCTACCAGGTGCACGAGGCCCGCGCGCACGGCGCCGACCTGGTCCTGCTGATCGTCGCCGCGCTGGAGCAGAACGCCCTGGTCGGGCTGCTGGAGCGGATCGAGTCCCTCGGGATGACCGGGCTGGTCGAGGTGCACACCGAGGAGGAGGCCGACCGGGCCATGGAGGCCGGCGCCCAGGTGATCGGGGTCAACGCCCGTGACCTGCGTACGCTGGAGGTCGATCGCTCGGTGTTCGAGCGGATCGCCCCCGGCCTGCCCAGCAGCGTCGTCAAGATCGCCGAGTCCGGGGTGCGTGGCCCGCACGACCTGATCCGGTACGCCTCGGCCGGCGCCGACGCAGTGCTGGTCGGCGAGGGCCTGGTAACCCAGTCCAGCCCCCGCGATGCGGTGGCCGGACTGGTCAACGCCGGCAACCACCCGGCCACGCCCCGACCGGCGCGCTGACCCGCGCCCGGGGCGACAAGCAGCAGCGAGAGGACACCGCGATGAGCGCCGACGCCCCCGCCCCGTCCGGCCGGCTCCCCGACGCCGCCGGTCACTTCGGCCGGTTCGGCGGCCGGTTCGTCCCGGAGGCGCTCGTCGCGGCGCTCGACGAGCTGGACGCGGCGTACCGCAAGGCGATGGGCGACGAGGAGTTCCTCGCCGAGTTCGACGGGCTGCTGCGCGGCTACGCCGGCACCCCCTCGCTGCTCTACCCGGCCGAGCGGTTCTCCGCGAAGATCGGCGCCCGGGTGCTGCTCAAGCGGGAGGACCTCAACCACACCGGTGCGCACAAGGTACGCAACGTGCTCGGTCAGGCGTTGCTGACCAAGCGGATGGGCAAGCGGCGGGTGATCGCCGAGACCGGCGCCGGCCAGCACGGCGTGGCCACCGCGACCGCCGCCGCCCTGTTCGACCTCGACTGCGTGGTCTACATGGGCGAGGTCGACACCCGGCGGCAGGCGCTCAACGTGGCCCGGATGCGGATGCTCGGCGCCACCGTCGTCCCGGTCACCACCGGCTCGCGCACCCTCAAGGACGCGATGAACGAGGCGATGCGGGACTGGGTTGCCAACGTCGACGACACCCACTACCTGATCGGCACCGCCGCGGGCCCGCACCCGTTCCCCGAGATGGTCCGGGACTTCGTCCGGGGCATCGGCGAGGAGGCCCGCCAGCAGTGCCTCGACCTGACCGGCGCGCTGCCGGACGCGGTCGCGGCCTGCGTCGGCGGCGGCTCCAACGCGCTGGGCATCTTCCACGCCTTCGTCGGCGACCCCGGTGTGCGGCTGTACGGCTTCGAGGCCGGCGGCGAGGGCATGGAGACCGGGCGGCACGCGGCCAGCATCACCGGCGGCTCCTCGGGGGTGCTGCACGGCACCCGCACGTACGTGCTCCAGGACTCTGACGGGCAGACGATCGAGTCGCACTCGATCTCGGCCGGCCTGGACTACCCGGGCGTCGGCCCGGAGCACGCGTGGCTGCACGACAGCGGCCGGGCGACGTACACGCCGGTGACCGATCGCGAGGCGATGGCCGCGTTCGAGCTGCTCTGCCGCACCGAGGGGATCATTCCGGCGATCGAGAGCGCGCACGCGCTCGCCGGCGCGCTGAAGATCGCCCCGGGGCTCGCCGCCGAGCTGGGCCGGGAGCCGGTCATCGTGGTCAACCTCTCCGGCCGGGGCGACAAGGACGTGCACACCGCCGGCGAGTACTTCGGCATCCTCGACAAGGAGCAGTGAGAACGTGAGCCGGATCGGGGTGGCGTTCGACAAGGCCCGTGCCGACGGGCGGGCCGTGCTGGTGGGCTGCATGCCGGCCGGGTTCCCCACGGTCGAGGGCAGCATCGCCGCGATGACCGCCATGGTCTCCGCCGGGGTGGACGTCATCGAGGTGGAGATCCCGTACTCCGACCCGGTGATGGACGGCCCGGTGATCCAGAAGGCCAGCGACATGGCCCTGGCCGGCGGCGTCCGGGTCGCCGACACGCTGCGCATCGTCGAGGCGGTCGCGGCCACCGGCGCCCCGGTGGTCACCATGACCTACTGGAACCCGATCGAGCAGTACGGCGTCGACGCGTTCGCCCGGGACCTGGCCGCGGCCGGCGGCACGGGCCTGATCACCCCCGACCTGATCCCCGACGAGGCCGACGAGTGGCTGGCCGCCTCGGACGCGCACGGGCTGGACCGCACCTTCCTGGTCTCCCCGTCGTCCACCGACGCGCGGCTGAAGATGACCGTGGAGCACTGCCGGGGATTCGTCTACGCCACCGCGATCATGGGGGTCACCGGCGCCCGTTCGCAGACCTCCGACGCGGCCCCCGTCCTGGTCTCCCGGCTGCGCGAGGTCACCGACCTGCCGGTCGGCGTGGGGCTCGGCGTCGGCACCGGCGCGCAGGCCGGCACGGTCGCCGGGTACGCCGACGGGGTGATCGTCGGCAGCGCGCTGATCCGCTGCCTGCTCGACGCGCCCGACCCGGCCGCCGGCCTGGCCGCCCTGCGCGCCCTGAGCGCCGAACTCGCCGACGGGGTGCGCAACCCGCGTCGCTGACCGACCGGGGTGCCGCTACGGCGGTGCACAGCGGTAGCGTGTGCACCCGTGACCCTCGCCTCGACGATTCCCCAGGCGGCCCTGCCGAGCCCCAGCACAGCCGTCTGGCAGCTCGGCCCGCTGCCGCTGCGGGCGTACGCGCTCTGCATCATCGCCGGAATCGTGGTGGCCTGCGTGGTCACCGAGCGGCGGCTGCGCCAGCGCGGCGTCGCCCCCGGCGCGGTCCTCGACATCGCCGTATGGGCGGTGCCGACCGGCATCATCGGCGCCCGCATCTACCACGTGATCACCTCCCCGGAGAAGTACTTCGGCGCCGGCGGCGAGCCGCTCAAGGCGTTCGCCATCTGGGAGGGCGGCCTGGGCATCTGGGGCGCGGTGGCCGGCGGGGCGCTCGGCGCCTGGATCGCCGCCCGCCAGCTCGGCATCCCGTTGACCGTGGTGGCCGACGCGCTCGCCCCGGGGCTGCCGCTGGCGCAAGCGGTGGGCCGGCTCGGCAACTGGTTCAACAACGAGCTCTACGGTGGCCTGACGACCCTGCCCTGGGGGCTGCGGGTGCACGACATGGACCCGAGCAACCCCGGCCACGCGAAGGTCGTCGACGGCGAGCCGGTGCTGCTTCCCGGGCTGTACCACCCGACCTTCCTCTACGAGGCGCTGTGGAACGTCGGCGTCGCCGCCCTGGTCCTCTTCCTCGACCGGAAGCTGCGCCTCGGCAAGGGGCGGGCATTCGCGCTCTACGTGATGGGCTACACCGCCGGCCGGTTCTGGATCGAGCTGATGCGCACCGACGAGGCCACCCACATCCTCGGCGTCCGGCTCAACGTCTTCACGTCCGCCCTGGTCTTCGTCGGCGCGCTGATCTACTTCCTGCGGGTCCGTGGCCCCCGGGAATACCTGGTTCCGATCGGCGGGCCCACCCCCGCCCCGGCCGCCACCGGCGGCGACGTCTCCCAGGTCGACCTGTCCCAGCGCGGGGCCGGTGCGCAGGCGACCGCCCCGGAGGGGTACCGGGTGGTGGGCGAGGAACAGTTCCGCGCGTACCGGGACACGGGCGTGGTACCCGACGGGCCCGACGCGGCCGTGGACGACGACACGCCGGGCCCCGCCGAGCCCGACGCGGCCGTGGATGACGACGACGCGCCGGGCCCCGTGGCAACCGGGGACGACGCGCCGGGCGACCGCGAGGCGGGCGACGTGCCGGCGGGCGACGAGCGGGCCGGCACGACCGGCCCGCGCGCCGCCGACCGGGAGAGCTGAGCGGGGGAGGGGCGGCATGCGTACGGCGGTGGTGGTCGGGGCCGGGATCGGCGGCCTCGCGGTCGCCGGCGCGCTCGCCCGGTCCGGGTGGCAGGTCACCCTCCTGGAGCGCGCCGACCGGGTCCGCCCGGATCCGGCGGCCGTCGTGCTCTGGCCCAACGGGGTACGCGCGCTGCGCGCCCTCGGCCTCGGCGCGGGCCTGGACGCGATCGCCACCCCGCTGCCCGACGGCGGGATACGCCGGCCCGACGGGCACTGGCTGGTGCAGCCCCGCCCCACCCCGGCCGACCGGATGCCGGTGGTGGTGCACCAGGAGGATCTGCACGACACGCTGATCGCGGGCCTCGGCGAGCGGGTGGAGCTGCGCACCGGCGTGACGGTGCGCACGGTCCGGGCCGATCCTGGTGAGCGGCCCTCGGTCGGCGATGGCCGGCAGCGCTTCGAGGCCGACCTGGTGGTCGGGGCGGACGGCACCGACAGCGAGATCCGCCGGCAGTTGGCCCCCGAGGCGGGGGTGGTCAGCTCCGGCTGCGCCGCGTGGCGGGCGGTCATCCCCTGGTACCGGGCGCCCCGGCTTCCGGCGGACCAGCCGGCCGGCGGGGAGACCCTGGGTGCCGGGTACCGGTTCGTGGCCGCCTCGCTGGGCGAGCGTGGCTCGTCCGGCGGGTCGAGCCGGGGCGGCATCTACTGGGTGGCCACCGCGGCCGGCGCGCCCCGGCCGGAGTCCCCGGAGACCCAGCTCGCGCTGCTCCGCCGCTGGTACGCCGGCTGGCCCGCCCCGATCGGCGAGCTGCTCGACGCCACCGACCCGGCCGACGTGGTCCAGCAGGAGATCCGCGAGTTGCGCCCGCTGCCCCGCGCCTACGGCTTCCCGGCCGGGCCGGGCGGGGTGGTGCTGCTGGGCGACGCCGCCCACGCCATGCCCCCGCACCTGGGCCAGGGCGCCTGCCTGGCCTTCGAGGATGCCGCCACCCTCGCCTCGCTGCTGCGCGAGGCCCGCCTCCCGGACGCCGTGGCCACCTACGACCGGCTGCGCCGGCCCCGGGCGGCGATCGTGGTCCGGCAGACCCGGCGGATGTCGGCGGTGCTCCAGGCCCGGGGCCGGCTCGCCCTGCGGGCCCGGGACGCCGCCCTGGGCACCATCAGCCCCCGCCTGCTCTCCACCGCGGCCTCCGTCGCCGCCCAGTGGCGCCCCCCGTCCTGAGCAGCTCGGCTCACCCGGTCGGCCGGGCCCGTTCCGGTCGGCCGGGCGGGTGCCGGGGGGACGGGGACCGGGCGGCGGGGTGCGCTCAGATGAGCGCGGCGGGCTCCGCGATGCAGGCGGTGCCGACCCGGCGGAAGCCGACCCGGACGTAGACCCGGGCGATCTCCTCGCTGCCGGCGGAGAGGAACACCAGGTCGGTGCCGGCGGCGCGCAACGCCTGGGCGAGGGCGGCGGTGACCGCCGCGCCGAGGCCCCGGCGGCGGGCCGCCGGCAGGGTGGCGACCCCGGCGATCTCGGCCACCTCCCCGACCCGCATCGCCATCCCGCTGGCCAGCGGACCCTCGGTGGGCGTCCCGGCGAGCGCGGACAGCCGTCGGCCGTCGGAGACTCGGGCCCGCTCCTCCTCCAGCGCCGCCACGTCCAGCTCGGTGACCGCGGCGTCCCGCTGCGCCGGGCCGGCCTCGCCCCGGGCGGTGCCAGCGGCGTAGAACCCGACCGCGGCGACCGCCCGGCGGGCGGCCACGTCGGCGGCGAAGCCGGGCGCGGCGGGGTCCAGCAGCCGCACCGGTACGTCGGTGAACTCCTCGGGAACGGCCAACGCGGCCGGGTCGAGCATCATCAGCGGGGCCTCCAGCACGGCCAGCCCCGCCGAGCGGGCCACCGCCAGCAGGTCCGGGCTACGCTCGTGCACCCACTCGAACGCCTCCGGCGCGCCGAGCTCCCGCTGTCGTTCCCGTACGGCGGTCACGTCGGCCAGCGAGGGCGGCTCGGTGGCGTCCAGGCGGGGGCGGGCGTAGAACGGCCAACCCGCCCCTTCCCGGACGAACAGCACCAGGGGGCCGTATTCCTCGGCCCGGGCGGAGTCCCGGGGCACCGCGTCGTAAAAGTGCTCGAGCCGGTCGAACGTCGTAGTCGTCTCAGTACGTACGTGATCCACCGCGCGAGACTATCGTTCCCAGCATCTGGAAGTGTGATCAATCTGAACTGGCCTTGCGCCGCAACCCCTAACGTAGACTCAATAAACCCATAAGGGCCGACGTCGTCCCGACCATGATCCACCTGAGTGACGACAGGAGGCCCGGTGGCCTTTCCGTACCCTCCCAGCCAGCAGTCGGCCCCGCGCGCGACCGGGCTCTACGATCCCGCGTACGAGCACGACGCGTGCGGGGTGGCCTTCGTGGCGGACCTCTACGGCCGGCGCTCCCACGCGGTCGTGGCCAACGGCCTCGGTGCCCTGCTTCGGCTGGACCACCGGGGCGCCCGGGGCGCGGAGCACAACACCGGCGACGGCGCCGGCATCATGATCCAGGTGCCGGACGCGTATCTGCGCGCCGTGGTCGACTTCCCGCTGCCGCCCGCCGGCGAGTACGCCACCGGCCTGGTCTTCCTGCCGACCGATGACGCCGGCGAGGCCCGCGCCCGCCGGGTGCTCGAAAAGTACGCCCTGGTCGAGGGCGCGGAGATCCTGGGCTGGCGGGACGTGCCGACCGACCCGAGCGGTCTCGGCGAGACCGCGCTCGCGGCGATGCCCCGGGTCCGGCAGGTCTTCCTCGCCGCGCGCCGGCTCACCGGTACCCCGGCCGGCCCGGCCGGCTCCCCGCTGTCCGGCCTCGACCTGGACCGGGTGGCCTTCTGCGTGCGTAAGCAGTCCGAGCGGGAGACCGCCGAGCGGGGCGTGCCGGCGTACTTCCCGTCGCTGTCCGGCCGGACCATGGTGTTCAAGGGGATGCTCACCCCCGACCAGCTTCCCGAGTTCTTCCCCGACCTGACCGACGAGCGGGTCGACAGCGCCATCGCGCTGGTGCACTCCCGGTTCTCCACCAACACGTTCCCGTCCTGGCCGCTGGCCCACCCGTACCGGATCATCGCCCACAACGGCGAGATCAACACGATCCGCGGCAACCGGAACTGGATGCAGGCCCGCGAGGCGCTGCTGCGCAGCCCGAACATCCCCGGCAACATTCGCCGGGTCTTCCCGGTCTGCACCCCCGCCGCCTCCGACTCGGCGAACTTCGACGAGGTCCTGGAGCTGCTGCACCTGGCCGGGCGCAGCCTGCCGCACGCGGTGCTGATGATGATCCCCGAGGCGTGGGAGAACGACCCGGACATGCGCGCCGACAAGCGCGCCTTCTACCGGTTCCACGCCAGCCTGATGGAGCCGTGGGACGGGCCGGCGTCGGTCGCGTTCACCGACGGCGAGGTCGTCGGGGCGGTGCTGGACCGCAACGGCCTGCGCCCGGGCCGCTGGTGGCGTACCGCCGACGGGCTGGTGGTGCTCGGCAGCGAGGCCGGCGTGCTCGACCTCGACCCGGCCACCGTGGTCGCCAAGGGGCGGCTCCAGCCGGGCAGGATGTTCCTGGTCGACACCGTCGCCGGCCGGATCGTCTCCGACGACGAGATCAAGGCGGAGCTGGCCGCCGCGCGGCCGTACCAGGAGTGGCTGCACGCCGGGCTGATCGACCTGGCCGACCTGCCGCCGCGCGAGCACACCGTCTACACCCACGACTCGGTGCGCCGCCGGCAGCAGACCTTCGGGTACTCCGAGGAGGAGCTGAAGATCCTCCTCGGGCCGATGGCCCGCACCGGCGCCGAGCCGCTCGGCTCGATGGGCACCGACACGCCGATCGCCCCGTTGTCCACCCGGCCCCGGCTGCTCTACGACTACTTCCACCAGCTCTTCGCCCAGGTCACGAACCCGCCCCTGGACGCCATCCGCGAGGAGTTGGTGACCAGCCTCCAGCACACCATCGGCGCGGAGGGCAACCTGCTCGACCCGGGCCCGGCGAGCTGCCGGCAGATCGTGCTGCCGTACCCGGTGATCGACAACGACGAGCTGGCCAAGGTCCTCTCCATCGACGAGGACGGCGACCTGCCCGGCTTCAAGGCCGTGCGGGTCTCCGGGCTGTACCGGGTCCGCGACGGCGGGGCCGGGATCAAGGCCCGGCTCACCGAGATCTGCCGGCACGTCTCCGAGGCGATCGAGGACGGCGTACGCATCCTGGTGCTCTCCGACCGGGACTCCAACGCCGACCTCGCCCCGATCCCGTCGCTGCTGCTCACCGCCGCCGTGCACCAGCACCTGGTGCGCGAGCAGACCCGCACGCAGGTGGCGCTGATCGTCGAGTCCGGCGACTGCCGCGAGGTGCACCACGCGGCCGTGCTGATCGGGTACGGCGCCGCGGCCGTCAACCCCTACCTGGCCTTCGAGTCGGTGGAAGACATGATCGCCACAGGTGCCCTGGCCGGCGTGGAGCCGGTCAAGGCGGTGCGCAACTATGTCAAGGGGCTCGGCAAGGGCGTCCTGAAGATCATGTCGAAGATGGGCATCTCGACCGTCTCGTCGTACTGCGGGGCGCAGGTGTTCGAGGCCGTCGGCCTGGACACCCGCCTCGTCCAGCGGTACTTCCGGGGCACCCCGAGCACCATCGGCGGCGTCGGGCTGGACGGCATCCACGCCGAGGTGGCCGCCCGGCACTCGCTGGCCTGGCCGCCGCCGGGCGCCGTGGCGTCCGACCGGCTGGAGGTCGGCGGCGAGTACCAGTGGCGCCGCGAGGGCGAGCTGCACCTGTTCAACCCGGAGACGGTCTTCCTGCTCCAGCACGCCACCCGCAGCCGCCAGTACGACGTGTTCCGCCAGTACACGGCGAAGGTCGACGAGTTGGCCGCGAAGGCCGGATCGCTGCGTGGCCTGTTCACCCTGCGCACCGGGGTCCACCCGCCGGTGCCGCTGGACGAGGTCGAGCCGGCCACCGAGATCGTCAAGCGGTTCGCCACCGGCGCCATGTCGTACGGGTCCATCTCGGCCGAGGCGCACGAGACCCTCGCCATCGCCATGAACCGCCTCGGCGGCAAGTCCAACACCGGCGAGGGCGGCGAGGACGCCGAGCGCCTGCACGACCCGCAGCGCCGCTCCGCGGTGAAGCAGATCGCCAGCGGCCGGTTCGGCGTGACCAGCGAATACCTGGTCAACGCCGACGACCTCCAGATCAAGATGGCCCAGGGGGCGAAGCCCGGCGAGGGTGGACAGCTCCCCGGCAACAAGGTCTGGCCGTGGATCGCCCGGACCCGGCACGCCACCCCGGGCGTCGGCCTGATCTCCCCGCCGCCGCACCACGACATCTACTCGATCGAGGACCTGGCCCAGCTCGTCCACGACCTCAAGTGCGTCAACCCGGCTGCCCGGGTGCACGTCAAGCTGGTCAGCGAGGTCGGCGTCGGCACGGTCGCGGCCGGCGTGGCCAAGCTCAAGGCCGACGTCATCCTGATCTCCGGCCACGACGGCGGCACCGGGGCGTCCCCGCTGAACTCGCTCAAGCACGCCGGCACCCCGTGGGAGCTGGGGCTGGCCGAGGCACAGCAGACCCTGCTGCTCAACAAGCTCCGCGACCGGGTCACCGTGCAGGTCGACGGCCAGCTCAAGACCGGCCGGGACGTGCTGGTCGCGGCGCTGCTCGGTGCCGAGGAGTTCGGCTTCGCCACCGCCCCGCTGATCGTCGAGGGCTGCGTGATGATGCGGGTCTGCCACCTGGACACCTGCCCGGTCGGCATCGCCACCCAGAACCCGGTGCTGCGCGAGCGGTTCACCGGCAAGCCGGAGTTCGTGGAGAACTTCTTCCTCTTCCTCGCCGAGGAGGTCCGGGGATACCTCGCCGAGCTGGGCCTGCACACCATCGAGGAGGCCATCGGCCACACCGAGCTGCTCGACGTCGTCGACGCCATCGACCACTGGAAGGCCCGGGACCTCGACCTCGCCCGCGTCCTGCACCTGCCGGAGCTGCCGGCCGGCGCGGCCCGGCGCGGCGTGCGGGCCCAGGACCACGGTCTGGAGCTGGCGCTGGACAACGAGCTGATCGCCCTCGCTGGGCCGGCGCTCACCGACGGCACGCCGGTGCGGGTCGAGGTGGCGGTGCGCAACGAGCACCGCAGCGTCGGCGCGATGCTCGGCGGCGAGGTCACCCGCCGCTTCGGCGGGGCCGGCCTGCCCGCCGACACCGTCGAGTTCCTGCTGCGCGGCACCGCCGGGCAGTCGTTCGGCGCGTTCCTGCCCAGCGGGGTCACCCTGCGCCTGCACGGCGACGCCAACGACTACGTCGCCAAGGGCCTGTCCGGCGGCCGGATCGTTGTCCGCCCGGACGCCGCCGCGCCGTTCGTCGAGGGCGAGGCCATGCCGGGCCAGCGCGCCGAGGACCAGATCATCGCCGGCAACACCATCCTGTACGGGGCCACCGCGGGCGAGGTCTTCCTGCGCGGCCGGGTCGGCGAGCGGTTCGCGGTGCGCAACTCCGGCGCGGTGGCGGTCGTCGAGGGCGTCGGCGACCACGGCTGCGAGTACATGACCGGCGGCACGGTGGTGGTGCTCGGCGAGACCGGGCGCAACTTCGCCGCCGGCATGTCCGGCGGCACCGCGTTCGTCTGGAACCTCGACCGGCGCCGGATCAACAGGGAGCTGGTCGAACTGTCGCCGCTGCGCGACGAGGAGCGGGACCGGCTGCACGAGCTGGTGCACCGGCACTTCGCCGAGACCGGCTCGGCGGTCGCCGAGGCGCTGCTGAAGCGCTGGCCGGAGGCGGTGGAGGAGTTCACCGCCGTGGTGCCCCGGGACTACCGCCGGGTGTTGGAGATCATGCGGGCCGCCGAAGCCGCCGGCCGTGACGTCGACGACGCGGTGATGAGCGCACTGGCGGCGACAGCCGCCCCAGCGCCGCCGGCGCCAACCGATGCGTCCATGCCGCCCGCCCCGCGGGCGGTCGCCCAGGAGGTGGCTCGTGCCTGACCCGAACGGCTTCCTGCGTTACCACCGGCGGCTGCCCGCGCGCCGCCCGGTGCCGGTGCGGATCAGCGACTGGCGGGAGGTGTACCCGCCGGCCGGCGAGGACCTCGTCCGCGAGCAGGCCACCCGGTGCATGGACTGCGGCATCCCGTTCTGCCACGACGGCTGCCCGCTGGGCAACCGCATCCCGGACTGGAACGACCTGGTCCGGACCGGTAGCTGGGACGCGGCGGTCGAGTCGCTGCACGCCACCAACAACTTCCCCGAGTTCACCGGCCGGCTCTGTCCGGCCCCGTGCGAGGCCGCCTGTGTCCTCGGCATCGGTGGCGGCGACCCGGTCACCATCAAGCAGGTCGAGGTGGAGATCGCCGATGCGGCGGTGACCCGGGGCGGGCTGGCACCCCGCCCGCCGGTGGCCCCGACCGGCCGGTCGGTCGCCGTGGTCGGCTCCGGTCCCGCCGGCCTGGCCGCCGCCCAGCAGCTCGCCCGCGCCGGCCACGCCGTGACGGTGTACGAGCGTGACGACGCGATCGGCGGCCTGCTCCGGTACGGCATCCCCGACTTCAAGCTGGAGAAGCAGCACATCGACCGGCGGCTGGCCCAGTTGGCGGCCGAGGGCGTGCGGTTCCGCACCGGGGTGAACGTCGGCGTCGACGTGACCGCCGAGCAGCTGCGCGAGGCGCACGACGCGGTGCTGCTCGCCTGCGGCGCGCTCCAGGGCCGGGACACCCCCGAGACCCCGGGGCGGGAACTGCGCGGCGTGCACCAGGCGATGACGCACCTGGTCGCGGCGAACCGGGTGGTCGCTGCTGCCGGCGAGGGCAGGCCGGCGCTCGCCGTGCTGCCCGACGGCACCCCGATCGACGCGGCCGGCAAGCACGTGGTGATCATCGGCGGCGGCGACACCGCCGCGGACTGCCTCGGCGTGGCCCACCGCCAGGGCACGGCCGGGGTGCACCAGCTCGACCTGTACCCGGAGCCGCCGCATTCCCGCGACGCCGAACGGGACCCGTGGCCGACCTGGCCGTGGCTGCTGCGCAACTACCCCGCCCACGAGGAGGGCGGCGACCGGGTGTTCGCCGCCGCCGTGCAGGAGTTCGTCGACGACGGCACCGGCCAGGTACGGGCGGTGCGGATCGCCGAGGTGAGCGTCGAGAAGCGCGACGGCCGGCGGATCGTCACCCCGTTGCCCGGCTCGGAGCGGGAACTCCCGGCGGACCTGGTGCTGCTGGCGATCGGCTTCGAGGGCACCGAGCGACAGCCGCTGCTGGAACAGTTCGGGGTGGCCCGCAACGGCCGGGGCGCGATCGACGCCCGGCCGGACTGGCAGACCGACGCCGACGGCGTCTTCGTCGCCGGGGACATGCACCGTGGCGCCTCGCTGATCGTCTGGGCGATCGCCGAGGGGCGCGCGGCGGCCGCCGCGATCCACGCGTACCTCGGCGGGGTGGGCGAGCTGCCCGCCCCGGTCGACCCCGCGCGGCAGCCCCTGGCCGCCCGCTGACCTGCGGAGCCCCGTAACGGCCGGCGGCCCGTGTCCTCATGTCCCGGACCCGCCGGCCGTGTCCTCGGCCGGCCCGGCGGGCCCTCGTGTCCCGGGCCTGCTGGCCGTGTCCCCGGCCGGCCCGGTCTGGGGGCACCCGTTGGCGGCTGGTCGGGTCGGTTCGCGTGGTGCTGGCTCTTCACGCGCTGCTGGCCGCGTGGTGCCTATGGAGCTGCCCCGTTTGTGCGCCCAGGGCCGCCGTGGCGGTCTGATGCGGCCTGCGGGCCGGCAGACCGCAGATCGGCATCCGGCCCGGGACAGGGCTGGCGCAGGGATGGCCGTCCCGCCGTGGTGGGGTCTCGTGCCGGCGGTCCCGCCGTGGTGGGGTCTCCTGGCGACCGTCCCGCCCACCGGTAGCGTGGACGGGGCAGCTCCAAAGGGCTCCGCGTCGGGTCGTCCGTCTCGGGCCTGTCCCGCCGATCCTGTAGTGGTCGGTCATCGACGACCTGCCGGTTGAGCCCGGCGCGTCGGCTCCAGGCCGGCCTGCGCCCGGCAACGCCTGTGCCCGGCAACGCCTGTGCCCGGCAACGCCTGTGCCCGGCAGCGCCTGTGCCCGGCAGCGGGCGTGCCTGGCACAGGCGGGCTCGCCGAATCGACGGTCGTCCGCCGGCCACCGGAAACCGCTACGGTCACGGGCCGCGTTTTGAGCCGAATCCGCAGATGCCGTGGCAGATCAGGTGCGGTCCCGGCCGGCGGTCCCGGCATGAGTGGGCTGCACGGTGGGCTGCCTTTCGGGCCGTTGGTCGAGGGCCTGACCGTCGAGGGGGCGAACGGCGGTGAGCAGCGCGTCGAGCGGGCGAGGCAGGGCATCCCGGCCAACCGCCGCCTCGACGAGCAGCCGCGCGTAGCGCAGCTTGCGGCGCGAGCCGCTGCTCAGGAACCGCCGCATCTGCGCTTCGGGCTCCCTGCCGCGCCAGGCGGGCTGGCTCTGCAACGAGCGGAACGACCCGAGGTCGCCCTGCGAGTCGAAGAGTGCTTCGACCCCGGCGCTGCCCACGGCGCGGATCAGCTCGTCCTCCAGATCGTCGACGCAGACGTAGAACCCGAGGTGCTCCATGTCGGTGCGCGTGCGGGGTGGACCGGCATGGGCCGCGTCCAGTCCGCGCCGGAAGATCTCCTCCTCGTGCAGGTCGCACAGGCCGGCAAGCCGCACCCGGGCACCCAGCGGGCCCAGCCTCGTCAGGAAGCGGCCGATCGCGTGCGCCCCGCCGATCGGCACGATCACGACTTGCTCCGCATCGAGATCCCGGCTGCGGCCCACGGCGGCCGTTTCCAGGGCGATCTGGTCGCTGATGCCCTCGACGAGCACCACGGCCACGGCGTTGTGGACCTTCGCCAGGGCGCGGGCCGTCGCCTGGACCGGGGCGGCGGGGCCACTCACGTAGCCATCGAGCGCCCTGCGGGCAAGCTCACGGCGACTGGCGACATCCATGGCGGTTCCCCGGTCATCTGGCTGGCTGGGCTACTGGCCTGTGCGTCCGCCGACCCGCTCGCGCAACAGGTCCGCGTGACCCGTGTGGCGGGCGTACTCATGAATCATCATCGGCGCTGCGCGCGAGGGCCGACAAGCGATTAACGGCACCCGCGCTCATGGTCGGCCGCCCGATTCGCCGGACCGGCGGTTCTCGGGCAGTACGGTGCGGCGGCATCGCGGCATCCCTGTCGTGCGATGCCGCAATGCCGCCACCGTGGAGCCCCGATCGGTGCCGGTGCCCGTGCCCGGGGTGCTGGGTCAGTGGGCGAGCAGGCGGTGGGACTCGCGGAGCGTGGCCCACGACTTCGGCTCGGCCGGCGCTGCGGCGCTGCGGGCGGCGGCCCCACCGGACAGCTCCGGGCGGCCCCTGGTGAACAGCCAGGTGGCGAACACCGCGTCCAGGTCCTGGCCGGAAACCTGCTCGGCGAGCGCCTGGAACTGCTCGACGGTGCCGGTGGAGTGTCGGTGGGCGGCGGTCCACGCGGGCAGGATCCGGAAGAACGCGTCGTCGCCGACGGCCAGCCGGATCTGGTGCAGGGCCATCGCGCCCCGGTCGTAGACCGCGCCGTCGAAGACGTTGTCCGCGCCCGGGTCACCCGGCCGGACCTGCCAGAAGTCGTCGTCGGCCGGGTAGGTGGCGTAGGTGAAGTCGAACAGCTCCTGCGCCGTGCCCTCGCCCTGCTCCTCCGACCAGAGCCACTCGGCGTACGAGGCGAAGCCCTCGTTGAGCCAGATGTGCCGCCAGTCCGCCACCGAGACCGAGGCGCCGAACCACTGGTGGGCGTTCTCGTGGACGACCACGTAGGTGTTGGACCCGCGCCGCCAGAAGCCCGGCCCGTACACCGGGCGGGTCTGCGTCTCCAGGGCGAAGCCGATTCCGTCGACCGGCCCGGCCACGCCGCCCTGCGCCTCGAACGGGTACGGCCCGAAGATCGTGCTCTCCCAGTCGACGATCTCGGCGGTCCGCTCGATGCTGGCCCGCGCCGCGGGTGCGAGCGGGCCCAGCGTGGTGCTGTACGCGTTGACCACCGGCTGCCCGTTGGGGGCGGTGTCGGTGACGATGTCGTACTGCCCGACGGCCAGGAACGACTCGTACGCCGCGCCGGGGCTGGTGCTGCGCCAGCTCCACCGCATCCGGTTGCCCGCCTCGGCCAGCGGCGGGCGCGGCTGCACGCCGTTGCTGATGACCTCGACGCCGGCCGGCACCGACACCGACACGTCCCAGTTCGCCTTGTCGAGGGGGTGGTCGTTGCTCGGGTACCACCACCAGGCCGACTCGGGCTCGTTCACGGCGAGCCCACCGTCAGACGTGCGGGTCCAGCCGCTGTAGCCGTTGACCCGGGTCGTCGACGGCACCCCGGCGTACTTCACCACGATGGTCAGGGACTGGCCCTTGACGATCGGCCGGGGCGCGGTGATCGCCAACTCGTGGACGCCCTCCCGGGCGAAGGTGGCCGACCAGCCGTTGACCCGCACCGACTCGACGCCGAGCACGAAGTCCAGGTTGAACCGGGACAGGTCCTGGGTGGCCCGGGCCAAGATCGTGGTGGTGCCGCTGAGTTGGTCGGTGGCCGGCTCGTAGCGCAGCCGGATGTCGTAGTGGTCTACGTCGTAGCCACCGTTGCCGTAGTCGGGGAAGTAGCTGTCGCCCAGGCCGGGGCTGCCGGGGCTCGGCGCGGCGGGGGCGAGGGCCGGCCGGCCCCAGCCCGATCGGGCTGCGGCCTGGCCGGGGGCGCCGGTCATGGCTGTGCCGGCGGTGGTGACGGTCAGGGCGGCGATGGCCGCCGCGAGAACGCGTCGCACGAGGTGGACTCCCTCCGTCGGGGTGTACGCACAATCAAACTAATCGACGGTTGTGAACATGTGTGTCCCGCAGGCGAGTTCCCCGACCTATTCCTTCCATCTAGATGTTTCGATAGCATTACCGTCCAGTAACAACCGCCAGCCTTGGCCACGCGCGCGGTTCCGAGGATCCACCACCCCTGTCCCGTGGAGGTTCTCCATGCCCCAACGCCCGCTGGCCCGCGCCCTCACCGCGCTGGTCGCCGTCCTCACCGCCGCCGCCGGGGCGGTGGCCGTCCCCGGTGCCGCCCAGGCTGCCGCAGCCGTCAACTACGTGGCCCTCGGCGACTCGTACTCCTCCGGCGTCGGCGCCGGCCCGTACGACCTGTCCACCTGCCTGCGCAGCGAGAAGTCGTACGCCCCGCTCTGGGCCGCCGCCCACCAGGTGACGAGCTTCAAGTTCCCGGCCTGCGGCGGCGCGGTCACCGCCGACGTCATCGACAGTCAGGTGAGCGCGCTGAGCACCGGCACCACCCTGGTCACCATCACCATCGGCGGCAACGACGCCGGCTTCGCCGACGTCATCACCAGCTGCCGGTTCGGCAGCACCAGCAGCTGCACGAACGCGGTGAACGAGGCGAAGGCCTTCGCCACCGGCGAGCTGCCCGGCCGGCTCGACCGCACCTACGCCGCGATCCGCAACCGGGCCCCGAACGCCCGGCTGATCGTGCTCGGCTACCCGCGACTGTTCGAGACGGGCTCGTGCGGGCTGCTCGCGATGAGCACCTACAAGCGCACCATCCTCAACGAGGCCGCCGACCTGCTCGCCTCGGTCACCGCCAGCCGGGCCGCCGCGGCCAGGGCCACCTTCGCCGACACCCGCCCGTACTTCGCCGGGCACGGCGTCTGCGCCGCCGCCCCGTGGATCCGCGACGTCAGCGGCGTCATCGAGGCGTACCACCCGAACGCCGACGGCTACCGCCACGGCTTCCTGCCGGCGTTGACCGCCGTCACCGGCTGACCCGGGCCAGCCCCGCGGCCGTCCTGGCTGCGGGGCTGTCCGTCGCCGCCACGCGTCCGTTAGGGTTCGCTGGACCGGACGGCCATCGCGTGGGGGGCACAAGGGTGGGCAGGCTCGCGGCGGCGTACGGCCAGGCGGTCACCGCCCACCGGCAGGCCCGCGACCGGTTGGAACGGGCCCGGCTGGCCCTCGGCGCGCCACCGGCGGCCGTGACCGGCGCCGCCGAGGTCGCCGCCCGGCTGGCCCGCCTCGGCGGGCGGCTCGCCGCTCCCACCCCCGGCGCGACCCCGCTGACCGAGGCACCCGCCGGAGTCCGGGTCGGCGAGGCGGCCACCCTGGACGGTGGCTTCCCGGTGCTCGTCCCGCTCGGCGGTGGCTGCCACCTCACCGTCGACGCCGACGCCCGCGATCCCCGCGTCGGCGAGCTGCTGCGCGCGCTGGTGCTGCGGCTGCTCGCCACCGCCCCGGCCGGCACGGTCCGGGTCGCCGGGATCGACACGGTGGCCTTCGGGGCCACCTTCCTGCCGCTGCGCCCGCTGCTCGACGCCGGGGTGCTCGCCCCGCCCGCCACCACCGCCGCCGAGGTCGCCGCGCTGCTCGACGAGGCCGAGCGGCACGCCCGGGCGGCGCAGCACGCCGCCCCGGCCGCCCGGGAGCTGCTGGTCCTGGTCGCCGCCGCCGCGCCCTCGCCCCCGGAGCTGGCCAGGCTCGCCGCGCTCACCCACGCCGGCCCGTCCGCCGCGGTCTGCGTGCTGCTCGCGGGTCACCCGCAGGCCGGCGCGGCCGACCCGCCGCCGCTGGGCGCGGCCACCGCGCTGCGGCTCATGCAGCGGTACGCCCACGTCGGCGACCCGCCCGGGTATCCGTTCAGCGGCGACGGCTCCGGGCTGGCCGCCCCCGTCGTGCTCGACGGCGACCTGCCGCCGGCCACCGTGGCCGCCCTCGCCGGGCACCTCGGCCCGGCCGTGCGACGCGACGCGCCGCCCACCTTCGCCGACCTGCTGCCCGCCCGACGTTGGGCCGGGTCGAGCGCCGCCGGGCTGTCCACCGTGGTCGGCCGGGCCGGGCGGCAGCCGGTCACCGTCGCCTTCGACGACGCCACCCCGCACTGGCTGGTCGCCGGGCGCACCGGCGCCGGCAAGACCGTCTTCCTGCTCGACGTCCTCTACGGGCTGGCCGCCCGCTACTCCCCGGCGCAGCTCCAGCTCTGGCTGCTCGACTTCAAGGAGGGCGTCAGCTTCACCGAGTTCGTCCCCACCGAGCGGGATCCGTCCTGGCTGCCGCACGCCCGCGCCGTCGGCATCGAATCCGACCGGGAGTACGGCCTCGCCGTGCTGCGCGAGCTGCGCCGGGAACTGAACCGGCGGGCGGCGGTGCTGAAGCGGCACGGGGTCACCAAGCTCGCCGACCTGCCCGGCGACGCGGCGGTGCCCCGGATCGTGGCGGTCGTCGACGAGTTCCAGGTGCTGCTCGCCGGCACCGACGCCGTGGCGCGGGAGGCCGTCGACCTGCTGGAGGAGTTGGCCCGCAAGGGTCGCTCGTACGGGGTGCACCTGGTGCTGGCCAGCCAGGCCACCACCGGCATCGAGTCGCTGTACGGGCGCGCCGAGGCGATCTTCGGGCAGTTCCCGCTGCGGGTGGCGCTGCCTGGCGGCGCGGGGGCGCTCGACCCGCTCAACAGCGCCGCCAACGCGCTGCCGATCGGCGCGGCCGTGTTGAACACCGCCGCCGGGGCGGCCGGCGCCGACACCGTGGTCCGCTTCCCCGACGCGTACGCCGCCCGCGCCGACCTGGCCCGGCTGCGCCACGAGCTGTGGCGGGACCGGCCGGCCGGCGACGGCCCCCCGGCCGTCTTCCGGGGGTACGAGCCAGCGCGGCTGGAGGACGATCCCACCTTCGCCGGGCTGCGCCCCGGTGTCGGGCCCCCGGTCGCCCTGGTCGGCCGCACGGTCGACGTGGCCGGCAGCACCGCGTCGTTCACCCTGGACTCCACCCCGGGCCGGCACCTCGCCGTGGTCGGCACCTCGACCGCCGGCGCGGACGTGCTGCGGGCCGCCGCCCTGAGCCTCGCCCGGCAGCACGCGCCCGGCGAGGCCCGGTTCCTGCTCGCCCCGCTGGTCGCCGCCGCGAGCCCGGCGGCCGACGACACCGCCGCCGCGCTCGCCGCCGCCGGCCACCCGGTCGAGCGGCTCGACCAGGCCGCCCTGCGGGACCGGCTCGCGGCCCTCGCCGCCACCCCACCCGCCGCCACCCCACCCGCCGCCACCCCGCCTGCCGCCGGTTCGCCCGCCACAGCCCCGCCTGCCACCACCTCGCCTGCCGCCATCCCGCCCGCCACAGCCCCGCCTGCTGCCGCCTCGGCCGTCGGCCGGACCTACCTGGTGCTGTTCGGCGCGGACGCGGCTTCGGCCACCCTCGCCGGCACCGACCCGGTCACCTTCCGCTCCGGCCACGACGACCTGCGCGCCCTGCTGCGCGAGGGCCCGGCCCGCGGGGTGCACCTGCTCGGCTGGTGGCGCGGGTTGCGCCGGCTCGCCGACGACCTCGGCGGGTCGCACCACCGCGACGACGCCGCCTGCCTCGTCGCGCTGAACGTCCCGGGTGCGGAGCTGGGGCTGTACCTGGGCGAGCACGACCTCGCCCACACCCCGCGCGCCGACCGGGCTCTCCTGGTGGACCGGCACGACCAGCGCACCCGACTGATCGTGCCGTTCGCGTGGGCCGGGCACGAGCGGGACGAGGAGAGCTGACGGTGTCCACCTTCTCCGAGTACGCCGCCCTGGCCCGGCAACTCGCCGACCAGCGCCGCGAGACCGACCAGGACGCCGCCGCCGAGGCCGGCCGCCGCCGCGCCCTGCACACCACGCTCGACCAGCTCACCCGGCGCCTCGCCGTCCAGTCCCACCGCCTCGGCCAGCTCGGCCACGCCATCGGCCTGCCCGCCGACCCGCCACCAGCCGCCGGGGGAGACCACTCCGGGACGACCGCCCCTGCAAGCAGCACCCCCGGGGCGACGTCGTCCGGCGGGACCTCCGGGGCGGGGGCGGTGGCCGACGGCGGCGCAGCCGCCGCGCCGGGGCGGCCGGGCGTCGGGGCGTACCCACCGGGTGCCCCGGGCGGGGCGGTGGTGGCGCTGCCGGCGGCGGCCGGGGTGCCCGCGCCCCGCGCCGGGGTTGCCGACCCGGCGGCGGAGCTGGCCGAGGCCCGGCGGCTCGCCGACGAGACCGACCGGCTGGTCCAGGTCACCGAGGCCGTCGCCCGGCAACCGCCGCTGCTGCCGACCTGGTCGCCGCTGGCCCGGGCCCTGGCCGTGTACGCCGGCTGCGCGGCGGCCGGGGTGGTGCTGATGTTGATCATGGTGGTGGCCGCCGACCTGGCGGTGGTGGGCCTCGGTGCCCTCTACGCCGCCACCTGCGCCGGGCTGCCGGTGCTCTCCTTCGTCGCCGGATATCTGGTGCTGGGCCGGTGGGGGCGGCCGGCGCTGGGCTCGGAGCAGCCGCCCCGGTTCGTCCCGCTCGGCTTCGTCACCTGCGTGCTGCTCGTGCCCCTCGCCTACTGCGGCTACCTGCTGCTGTTCCGCCTCGTGCGCTGACCGCGCCGGCCACCGGGCGGGTCAGCCGTCCAGGGCGAGCCGGGCGACCTCGGCGGCGCAGCCCCAGGAGAGGGTGACCCCCGCGCCGCCGTGCCCGTACGCGTGCACGAGCCGGCCGCCGCCCGGTCCGGCCGGCTGCACCTCCACCCGGGGGCCGCCGTGCCGGGCCGGGCGGAGCCCGATCCGCTCATCGAGCACCGGCGCGTCGGCCAGCTCCGGCACCAGCGCCACGCAGCGGCGCCGGATCGCCGCCGCCGTTTCCGGGTCCGGCCGGGTGTCCCACACCCCCGGCTGGAACGTGCCGCCGAGCACCACGTCGTGCCGGCGCGGGTGTACGTAGGTGATCCCGGCCGGATCGTCCTCGTCGCGGAACGAGGTGGTCAGGCCCGGGTTCGCCACCAGCACCACGTGCCCGCGCACCGGATGCACCGCCGGGTCGGCGGCGAGCCAGCCGGCCGCCAGCCCGGTCGCGTTCACCACGGTGGGGGCCGCCTCGAAGGCCTCGTCCAGCCGCTGCACCCGGCGGCGCAGCACCCGCCCCCCGCCCGCCTCGACCCGCTCGGTCAGCCACGCCAGGTACGGCGTCATCTCCACCGTGGGCGCGGTGAACCGCAGCAGCGTCGTGTACGGCGCGGCGGCCGGCTCGGCCGTCAGGTCCCCGGTCGCATCCGCCCACCACGGCGGGCCCGCGTCGGGGCGGCGCAGCAGCATCCGGGTCGCCCGGGCCACCACCCCCGGCACCCCGCCGGCCGCCTGGCGGCCCAGTTCCGCGTGGGTCTCCCGGGCCCAGCGCAGCACCCGGGGGTCCTCGTCGGTGTGGCTCGGGTACCAGACCGCCGCAGCCACCGTCGACACGATGTCGGCCGGATCGTCCGCGGCCCACACCGTCACCCGCGCGCCCCGCTCCTGAAGCGCCACGGCGGCCGTCAGCCCGATCACCCCGCCACCGACCACCACCACGTCCGTCGTCTTCTCCGTCATCGCCCGCTCCCTCCGGTCGTCCACGGCTGTCGGTGCCGTGGCTGTCGTCCGCTGCCTGTCGTCCACGGTCGTCGCGCTGCGGTCGTCGCGTTGCGTTCTGTCACGCCGTGACTTCGGATCGTGCCCGGGCGGGCGGTGCGCCGTCCAAGACGGAAACCACAGTTGGCGATAAGCGGCGCTTATAATGGCTGCCATGCCCGACTCCGCAACCCGGGATCCCTGGTGGGATCTGCGCCGGCTGCGGTACTTCGCGGTGCTCGCCGAGGAACTGCACTTCACCCGGGCCGCCGCCCGCCTGCACATCGCCCAGCCGGCGCTCAGCCAGCAGATCCGGGCCCTGGAACGCCAGCTCGGCGTCCCGCTCGTGCACCGCACCAGCCGGGGCTGCACGCTGACCGAGGTGGGGCAGCGGGTCGCCGCCGAGGCGGGTCGGCTGCTCGCCGAGGTCGACGCCGGCACCGCCCGCATCCGCGACCTGGTGCGGGGCCGGGACGGCCGGCTCCGGCTGGCGTACACCCGCTCGGCCCGGGGCGGCCGGGTGGACGCCCTGGTGACCCGGTTCCGGGCCGCCCACCCCGACGTGGAGGTGGTCGCCGAGACCGCCTGGACCGCCCCCAACGTCGCCGGCCTGCTCGCCGGCCGGCTCGACGTGGCGTTCGTCCGCACACCGGTCGAGGAGCCGGGCCTGAGGTGCCGGCTCGTCGACACCGAGGAGCTGCTGCTCGCCCTGCCGGCCGGGCATCCGCTGGCCGCCGGCCGCCGCCGGATCAGCCGGGCCGAGGCGGTCGACCTGCCTGCGGTGATGTGGCCGCGCGAGAACGGCCCCGGCATGTTCGACCGGACCATCGCCCAGGTGTGGCCGCAGGGCGGCTTCCGCCTCGTCCGGCAGGAGCCGGACGACGAGCAACTGCTCCGCGCGGTGGCCGGGGGAGACGTGGTCGCGGCGGTGCCGGCCGGTCGCGCCCGGGCGCTCAAGGTGCCGGGCGTACGGCTGCGCCGGTTCACCGCCCCGACGCCCACCGTGGACGTGCGCCTGGCCTGGCCCCGCGACACCACGAACCCGGCCGTCCACCACCTCCTCGCCCTACTCGACGACGACTGACCGCCCCAGGGCCAGGGCCGCGACTCGCCGCTTTCTCTTTCGGCATTCGCGGACCTTGGACAATCGTCGTCTGCTGTGGACGATAGGTGTCCAAGAATCGGCGGCGGGCCGGGTCGGGCGACGGGGAGGTGCCGGTGAGCGGCGAGTTGGACGGGTTCGTCATCGGGTACGTGCCGGCGGGGATCGGCGCGGAGGTGTCCGACTTCGCCAGCGAGTGGGAGGACGTGCGCTTCCGTACCCGGGTGTGGGAGCGGCAGGTCGAGGAGGGCTACCGGGTCGACCTGCGGGTGCACGTCCTGCGCGGCGGCGGGCTGGGCACCCTCGACGAGCTGCGCGACTTCCTCGCCGGCTACCACGAGCGGGACGCCGCGTCGTGGCGGCCGACCGAGTTCGTCGACGGCGACGTCACCGGCCTGATCGGCGACGGCGAAGCGTTCCGGCTGGTCGAGCCGGGCGTGGCGGTCGACGTGCTGGCCGACCCGGAGCGGGTGCCGGAGGCGGAGCTGCGGGCCGTGCTCACGCAGGTCCACCCCGGCTGAGCCTGCGGTGCCGCCCGGCCTGTCGAACTCGACCTCACCTGGCTGAAGGACGCCGACGCGCTCCTGCCGCCCGAGGCCATCGCGCAGGAGATCGTCGAGGACCTACAGGCGGCGCTGCGCGAGTTCGTACTCCGAGAAGATCTCGCCGATGACGCGTAGTGCGCCGTCGGCCGGCTCGTCGGCATTGCGCAAGGTCCGGGCACAGGTGACGAGCGTCTTCCAGAGGGCCCAGCCGCGCCCGCGCGCCCATGTCGCCTCGTCGACGGACAGCCGCTCCCGGAACGCCTGCCGGCCTTCGGCGGTCAGCAGTGTCCACGCGATTGCCAGGTCGCAGGCCGGATCGCCGACGCCGCATGTCCCGAAGTCGATGACGGCTGCCAGCTCCCCGTCGTTGAGCAGGAGATTTCCCTGCGCGACGTCACCGTGGAACCAGCGCTCCACGCCGTCCCAGCGTGCGTCCAGTGCGCTCTGCCAGACCTCACGAGCCAGGTCGACGTCGACGTGACCGTCGAGTGCCGTGAGCGCGCGCCGGGCTTCGCCGTCGTAGGTGCGCAGCGTGCCGCCCCGGTACCAGTTGTGCTGTCCGGGGCGGGGCCCGTCGGTGGTATCGACGCTTTGCAGGGCCGTCAGGAACTCGGCCAGGTCGAGCGCGAACCGGACGGGGTCGGCGATGCGGTCGGCACTCGCCGTCTCGCCGTCGAGCCATGGGTAGATCGACCATGGGTAGGGGTAGCCTGCGCCGGGTTCACCTTTCGCCAGTGGGATGGGGATGGGCAGCGGGAGTCGGGGGGCGAGCGCCGGAAGCCACCGGTGTTCCTTGTCGACCGCCAGGGCGTACTCCGATGCGCTGGGCAGCCGCACCAACGCTCGGGAGCCGAGGTGGAAGGTCCAGTTGTCCCAGCCACCGACGGCTACGGGCTGAACGGGGAGGCCGGCCCATTGAGGGAACTGGTCGGCGACAAGCCGACGCACCTGTTCCGCGTCGACGGCAATGCGCTGGGGAACGGGACCGAGATGCGGTGTGCTGCTCATCGAGACGTCCTTGTCTGACAGGGGAGAAAGGGTGTGGGAGCTGAGCGACAACTCGCCGTCCGAGCACACCCCGTGGCTGCTCAAGCCGGGATGTGCTTGGCTGAGCTACGGGTCGAGGTTGGTGCGGAAACGAAGGCAGCCACCGTCAATCACGGACGTTGTGTGACTGACCATGACGCGGCGGTGACCGCCGGGTACAGGGTAGACGCGTGTGTGACTTGGTCTGTCCTACTGGGATCGTGACCGTGAACCACGAAGGGTGTCCTACCAGGAGGATCTGCTCGCCACGGCGGTGACCCTGGCCTGTCGGCACAAGCTGGTGCGGTGGTGGATCAGGTGGCGGTACGTCGTGGCCCGGGCGGCGAGTCCTCAGTTCGTACAGCCGATCTTCTTCCGATTGATCCGCGTGCACGCGGACTGGATCACCTACGACGCCTGGATCTGGCTCGACGGCTACCAGCTCGACGACAGGGGCGACGCGGTGGCGCGACGGTCGATCTTCGTCCAGAAGGCCGGGCTCCGGGTGCTGGCCCCCTCCGCGCTGGCCCCGACCCCGGCCGACCGCCGAGCGCGACGGTCGCGACAGCCGGCCCCTCGAAGGTCGGCACCGCTCGCGGGTTCATAGTTCCCCGCGCTTCTTCATGATCGGGCGGCATCGGTGTTCGCCTTGGCGAATGGCGAGGCAGCCCCACTTTCGCGGAACTGCCGTGGTCGCGCTTTGTCAACCTTACGTCTGTCACGAAGCGCTGTAGGAATATTGGTAGCGAGATCCATTCAGGACAGGTAACGTGCCGACGTCGATTCCATCAGCGGGACGACGCTATTCTCCGCACCTGCGCAATTCCTCCGACGGTCGGCCGAGCCGCCCGTCCGATACGCCGTGCCCGTGAACCGTCCCCGCTCGCCACCCGCCCCGGTGGCGGCCGAGTCGAGGAGCCGCCGTGCGCGACCCGGAAACTGACCGGCAGGTCAGGCCCGCCACCGTGGAGACACCCACCGACCCCGAGCCGGCCACCGAGCCGGGCGACGGGTCCCGGCTCGGCAGGAGCTTCGCCAACCGTCCCCTCGGCTACCCCAACGCCCTGGTCTGGCTGCGCACCGGCATCCTGCGCGACTGGCGCGGCGTGCTGGGCGCGTTCCTGGCCACCTGGTTCTACGTACCCGTCGCCCTGCTCCTCGCGGTGTGGGGCGGAGTCGGCCTCGCCGTCTACGGCCTGATCGCCGGCGGCAGTGGGTTCGCCGACGCCGTGCCGCCGGTGCTGCGCGACGCGCCCCTGGTGGGTGCCCTGCTCGACGCCTTCCTCAACCGGTCCGGCGGGGTGCTCGGCGGTTTCGCCGGCTTCGCGATCGGCTTCCTGGCCGGCTTCCTCGTGGTGCTGGTGCTGCCGTGGCGCGACGCGTTCGACGAGCCGGCGAACCTGTTCACCGGCCTGGCCGGGATGGTGGCGGCCGCCGCGCTGGTCGGCGTGCTCTACACCCTCTACCGGGTGCTGTGGGAACCCTGGCTGCTGACCGTCTCGGGGGCGCGTCAGCTCAGCCGCCGCGAGGCCGCACGGCTCCGACCCATCCTGTACGACTGCGCGAGCGCCCTCGGCCTGCCCAACGTGCCCAGGCTGCTCATCGAGGACGACCCGGTGCTGACCAACGCCCGCGCGTACGCCCGGCACGTGGTGGTCACCAGCAGTCTGCTCGACGAGTCCGACGAGGACATCGCGGCGCTGCTCAGCCACGAGCTGGTGCACTGGCACACCGGCGACGAGGTGACCGGCGCGTTCGTCCGGGGGGTGGCGCTGCCGCTGGTGCTGGTGCACGCGGTGCCGGCGTGGCTGATGCGGACCTTCCCGCACCCGGCCACCAACCTCGTGGTGTTCGTCTTCTTCTGGCCCGTGCTGCTCACCATGAAGTACGTGGTTCTGCCCCCGCACTCCCGGGACGTCCGGGCCGCCGAGTACCGCGCCGACGCCGGTGCCGTGCTCGCCGGCCACGCCCGGGGCATGCGGGACATGCTGGAGCGGCGCAAGTCCTTCGAGAGCGGGCGCAGCGGCTGGGACGAGGCTGTCTGCGCCACCCACCCCGCGTCCGAGCTGCGGCTGGACCGGCTGGAGCGGCTCGCACCGCCTGCCGACGCGGCCGACGGTGCCGAGCGGCCCGCCGGGGACGTCGCCCCGGTCACCGCCGAGGACCTGTTCGGGCGGCCGGGGGCGATCGCATCCCCGCGGGCCGTGCTGGTGGCCGGCCTGCTGGCGCTGGCCTGCGGCCTCGGTGGCACCCTGCTCGGGGCGGCGCAGTGGGCGTTCTTCCGGCCGGCGACGGTCGTCGACGGGTACTTCTCGGGGCTGGCCGACCACGACGCCCGCGCGGCCCTGGAGTCGCTGGCCCCCAACGTACGGCCGTCCGGCGGCGACCTGGAGATGCTCGCCGCGCTGGTCGAGGCGAAGGACTACCAGCCGCCCGAGGACGTCGACGTGACGTCGATCGAGCGGGACGGCGACGAGGCGGTCGCCACGGTCGACTTCACCCTCGCCGGCCGGAAGACGACCGCGAAGCTGCACCTGGAGCGGGAGGAGTCCGCCACCCTGGGGTTCTTCCACGGCTGGGCGATCAGCGAGAGTTCCCCATGGCTCGACCTGCCGGCCGGGCAGGCGGGCCTGACGATCAACGGGGTGCCGGTGCCGGTCGGGCCGGAGGGGAGGAGCATCCCCGTGCTGCCCGGCGCCTACAAGGTGGGCGGGCAGTCCAACCTGCTCGCCGAGACCCCGCCGCAGGTCGTCCTGGCCGTACCCGGACAGGGCAACGTCGGCGACGTGCGGCTGACACCGACCCTGACGCCGACCGCCCGGTCGACGGCCGATCAGGAGGTACGAAAGTACCTGGACGCCTGCGCCGCGCAGCAGATGGCCGCGCCGGAGAACTGCCCGTTCCGCTACTACACCGGGGAGACGGTCAAGAAGATCGCCTGGAAGATCACCGAGTACCCGAAGGTGGAGCTGACCCTGACCGGCCCCACCACGGCCCAGGTCTCGACGCCGTACGAGGCGCAGGGGACGGCCCTGGCCACCGGCACCACCCAGGGCTTCTACGGAACCAGCCCGTTCACCGAGGACGACACGTTCGGTGTCACCGGCGTCCTGTCGGTGGTGGACGGCAGGCTGACGTTCCAGCCAGGCGAGTGAGGGTGGACCGCCGATGACGGGAACGGCCCGTTCGCTGGTGGCCGGCGGAGGAGACGAGTGAAGGAGAGGGACCACGTGACCGAGACCCCGACCGGGGCCCGGCAGCCGGTGCGGCTGGTGCTCGTGCCGCGCACCGCCCGGCCACCCCGGGTGCCGCTGCTGGACTGGCTGCACCAGCGCCCCGAGTTCCGTGCCGGGGTGCGGGACTCCGGCGGCCGGACCGGCGGCCGGCCCGGGTTCAGCGACGCGGTGATCATCGCGGTGGTGGCCCAGGCGCTGCTGCCGGGGCTGTTCGGCCTGTTGCAGAGCTGGGTCGACCAGCAGCGCACCGAGGTGAGCATCCGCATCCAGGTGGGCGACTCCGAGGTGGAGGTCCAGGTCAACGGCCGCACGGACGCGACGAAGCTGATCGACCAGGCGACCCGCGCGCTGCGGCAGGCCGGGGGAGCGGGTGCCGACCCGGCAGGCCCGGCCGGCCCGGCCGCCTGATCGACGAGCCCGCGCGGGCTCCGCCGGCCCCGCCTCCGCCCGTGCGGGGCGCACCCCGCACGGGCGGGCCGGACCGGCCCGGACCCGCACGCGTGGCACGACCGGGAGCCTCGGCGGTCAGGCCCGCTCGACCACCACGACCGGGATCTCCCGGTCGGTGTCGCGCTGGTAGCGGGCGTACTGGGGAAAGACCTTCGTCATCAGCTCCCACAGCCGGGGCCGCTCCTCGGCGGCGGCCGTCCGGGCCCGCCCCTGGAAGCGTTCGGCACCGATCTGCACCTCCACCTCCGGGTCGGCGACGAGGTTCAGGTACCAGTACGGGTGCGCCGCCGCGCCCCCGTTGGAGGCGACCAGCACGACCCGGTCGCCGTCCCGCCCGTAGATCAACGCGGTCCGCCGCAGCTTGCCGGACCTGCGGCCCCGGGTGGTGACCAGCAGCGCGTCGTAGCCCTGGTACGTGGCCCCCTCGGCGCCGTCGGTCGCCACGTACCGCTGCACGTGCGCGGCCACCCAGCCGACCGGGCTCTCCTCAATCGACTCGTCCTGCTCCGGTGCGGCCATGCCGTCGCCTCCTCGCGCTCGCGGGACACCCCCTGCGTCCCCCCGGAGGGTAGCGACCAGGTGCAGGGGCGCGGGCACGTGATCGAGGTGGGCGTGCCGGAACGGTCGGGTCAGCGGGCACGGGTGGAGACCCAGCGCGTCGAGGATCTCGGCATGCTGACTCTCGGCGAACAGCCGGGGCGCGCCGGCGAGCGGCACGTCGCCGCGCAGCGCCGCGTCCAGGCGCTCCGGGTCGACCTCGCCCACGCCCAGCGCCACGAACGCCGCCGGGTCGGCCCCGGACGGGCCGGGTGGTGGCAGCGGGCCGTCCACCGGGTGCAGGGTGCCATCGAAGCCGGCCAGGAACTCGTTGTCGTCGTCGTCCCAGTACTCGGTGACCCAGGAGCGGTCGGAGATGTATTCGTGCGCCAGCTCGCCGGCGACGTGGACGGTGGCCGACATGACGTCGGAGTCGAACACGTTGAAGGCCACCGCCGGCTCGCCCGTCGCCACGCTGATGAGCTCGGCCAGGTCGTCGACCTCGGCGTAGCCGCTCTCCTCCTCTTCGCGCGGCACGACCGCCCACCGCCGTGGCCCGACCGCCGTCACGTACGCCTCCCGGCCGGCGTCGCCCACCGCCGCGCGCACGGCGGCCAGGTCGCCGACGGCCAGAATGCTCTGATAACTCGTTCCCATGCCCGGGGACGCTACGACGCCGGTCCGACACCCGTCGGCTGCGGCACCTGGCCCAGGATCAGGTCCGCCGCCCGCCAGGCCAGCGCCATCACCGGGGCGTTGAGGTAACCCGACACCAGCACCGGCAGCACGGAGGCGTCCACCACCCGCAGCCCGTCGACCCCGCGCACCCGCAGCTCGGGGTCGACGACGTGCTCGTCGCCCGGCCCCATCGCGCAGGTGCCCACCGCGTGGTACCCGCAGTAGCCCAGCGCCAGCGTCGCCTCGACGATCTCCCGGTCGTCGCGCACCTCCGGGCCGGGCACGGTCTCCACCGCGATGCGCCCGGCGACCGGGTCGGTCGCGAACAGCTCCCGCATCCGCCGGAAGGCGTTCACGGCGACTCGCCGGTCGTGCGGGGTGTCGAGGTAGTTGGCGACGATCCGGGGCGGGGCCGACGGGTCGGCCGAGGTGATGGTGAGGCTGCCCTCGCTGTCCGGCCGGGTGACCGTGCACAGCCCCATCATCCCCGGCTCGGACTCCAGCTCCAGCGCGTGACCGGGGCGGCGTGGCGCCGCCGAGAAGGGCGCGACCAGCAACTGCGCGTCCGGATGATCGACGTCGGGGGCGGAGCGGAAGTGCGCCCCGATGTCCTGCACGGGCAGGCTCAGCGGTCCGCGCCGGGTCAGCGCGTACCGCAGCGCGGCCAGCCCCTGCCCGACCAGGCTGCCCAGCATGTGGTTGTAGCCGCCGTTGCCGGCCAGCCGGAACTGCACCGGCGTCGACCGGTGCTCGCGCAGCCCGCGCCCCACCCGGGGCCGGTCCAGCAGCACGGCCACCCCGGCCCGGCGCAGCGTGTCCGCCGGCCCGACCCCGGAGACCTGCAACAGTTGCGGGCTGGCGATCGCCCCGGCGGCGAGGATCACCTCGGCCGAGGCGGCGTAGTCGACCGTCCGTCCCGCGCGGCGGGTCCGCACCCCGATGGCCCGGCCGGCATGGACGAGGACCCGCAGCACCTCCGTCTCCACGGCCACGGTCAGGTTGGGTCGGTCCCGGACCGGGTGCAGGAACGCGTCGGCGGCGCTGACCCGGCGTCCGTCGCGGATCGTCGCGGTGACATAGCCGATCCGCTCGCCGTCCTCGGCGTTCAGGTCGTCCACCCGACGCCAGCCCAGCGCCTCCCCGGCGCCGATCGTCGCCTCGCACAGCTCGTCGGTGTCGGTCGCCGAGGACAGCCGCAGCGGCCCGCCCGCGCCGCGCATCTCGGAGGCCCCCAGCGGGTGGTCCTCCAGCCGCTTGAAGATCGGCAGCAGGGTGTCCCAGCCCCAGCCCGGGTTGCCCAGCCGTTCCAGCCCGTCCCAGTCGACCCGGTCGCCCCGGCCGTACACCATGCCGTTGATCGAGCTGGACCCGCCGATCAGCCGGCCGCGCTGCCACACCTCGCGCCGCGCGGGCGTCGCCTCCGCCGGGTAGTGCCACGCGGTGCGTCGGTCGTCCATCAGCCGGCTGAACCCCTTCGGCAGCCGCACGAAGGGGCTGCGGTCCCAGCCGCCCGCCTCGACCAGCAGCACCCGGGTCGCCGGGTCCTCGCTCAGCCGGTTCGCCAGCACGCACCCGGCGGCGCCCGCGCCCACCACGACGTAGTCGTACTCCTGCACGGGGCCTCCCGCTTCGATGGATACGAGAACCACTCAGAAGGTAGTTGCTCGATCACCGAGGGGAAAGGTCGGGGTCGCCCCGCGCGTCCGTCGGGTCACCCGGCGTGGCGGATCGGGTCGAGTGGCCCCGCCGCCGGCCCCGCCCGTGCGACGCTGGCCAGGGGGAGGAGCGCCATGACGGGGATGCCGCAGGTCGACTTCGCGCTCGACACCTACGAGTGCATCGTGCTCTACCCGGGTCCCTCCGGGCGGGCCCTGCCCGACGAGACGGTCCAGCGGTTGCAGGCCGAACACACCGAACACATGCGGGCCCTGCAACGACGGGGCATCGTGCTGGTCGCCGGTTCGATCGACGGCCCCGCCCGCGAGCCCGACCCGCCGATCGGCTTCGGGCTGGCCCGCACCGGCTCGGTGGACGACGTGCGCGGCGTCATGGAGGCCGACCCGGCGGTGCAGGCCGGGCTCTACCGGGTGGACGTGCTGACGTTCCTCTGCCCGGCCGGCGCGGTGGAGTTTCCCCTGGCCAAGACGGAGAGCTGACCGCTCGGCGGCCGGCGGGGTGTCGGCATCGTGACGGCGGTCGCGGCCCGTCCGCTGATACCGTCGCCCAGTGGTGGGGAGCGCGCGCCCGAGGGAGGTGACGCCGGGCGGTACGATTCCCGGCGCGCGGTCGCCGATGCCCGCCGACACGACGATTCCGGACAATGGTTCCGGGTGTGAGTCCGCCCGCCGGGTGCGCGGGTGTGGCGCGTCGTCGCAGAACTGTTCCGCAATCCGAAAGGGGTCGGCCCGTAGACCGACCCGGAGGAGAGACTAGCCTGATGGGCGTGACACGCCGCGCGAAGATCGTCTGCACTCTCGGCCCCGCCACCTCGTCCCCGGAGCGCATCCGGGGGCTTGTCGAGGCGGGCATGAACGTGGCGAGACTCAACTTCAGCCACGGCAGCCACGCGGACCACGAGGCGGTCTACCGACTCGTCCGCGAGGCCTCCGACGCCGCCGGCCGGCCGGTGGCCCTGCTCGCCGACCTTCAGGGCCCGAAGATCCGGCTCGGCCGGTTCGCCGACGGCCCGCACGAGTGGCGCACCGGCGACTCCGTGGTGATCACCGGGGACGAGATCCTCGGCACCAAGGAGCGGGTCTCCTGCACCTACCGCAAGCTCCCGCAGGAGGTGAAGGCCGGCGACCGGCTGCTGATCGACGACGGCCGGGTGGCCATCGAGGTCAGCGACGTGGTCGGCAACGACATCCGCTGCCTGGTCACCGAGGGTGGCCCGGTCTCCAACAACAAGGGCGTCTCGCTGCCCAACGTGGCCGTCAGCGTCCCGGCCCTGTCGGACAAGGACGCCGAGGACCTGCGTTTCGCCCTCGGCCTCGGCGTCGACATGATCGCGCTCTCCTTCGTCCGCTCGGCGGAGGACATCAAGCTCGTGCACAACATCATGGCCGAGGAGGGCCTGTACCGGCCGGTGCTGGCCAAGGTCGAGAAGCCCGAGGCGGTCGACCACCTCGAGGCGATCGTGCTGGCCTTCGACGGCGTCATGGTCGCCCGCGGTGACCTCGGCGTCGAGATGCCGCTGGACCAGGTCCCCCTGGTGCAGAAGCGCGCCGTGCAGCTCTGCCGGGAGAACGCCAAGCCGGTCATCGTGGCCACCCAGATGCTCGACTCGATGATCGAGAGCTCGCGGCCGACCCGCGCCGAGGCCTCCGACGTGGCCAACGCGGTCCTCGACGGCGCCGACGCGGTGATGCTGTCCGGCGAGACCAGCGTCGGCAAGTACCCGGTGCTCACGGTCAGCACCATGGCCAGGATCATCACCACCACCGAGGCCGGCTCGATCGGGGTGCCCCGGCTCCAGCACGACCCGCGCACCCACGGCGGGGCGCTCACCGTCGCCGCGTCCTCGATCGCCCGGGCCATCGGCGCGAAGGCCCTGGTGGCCTTCTCGCAGACCGGTGACACCGTCAAGCGGCTCAGCCGGCTGCACTGCGACCTGCCGCTGTTGGCCTTCACCCCGGTGCCCGAGGTGCGCAGCCAGCTCGCCCTCTGCTGGGGCGTGGAGACGTTCCTGATGCCGTTCGTCGAGCACACCGACGACATGTTCCGCCAGGTCGACCAGGCGCTGCTCGGGCTCAACCGGGCCAACCCCGGCGACTACGTGGTGATCGTCGCCGGCAGCCCGCCCGGCACCCCCGGCTCCACCAACACCCTGCGGGTGCACCAGCTCGGCTCGCTGGTCGACGCGGCGTCCGCGCGGGCGTTGCAGTGACCGACCCGGCCGCCGTCGGCCAGGCTGCCGTCGACCAGCTTCTCGGGGTTCTCGACCTGGAGCGGACCGACGAGATGACCTTCCGGGGGATGAGTCCGACGGTCGGTCCGCAGCGGGTGTACGGCGGCCAGGTCGCCGGCCAGGCCCTGGTCGCCGCCGGCCGCACCGTCGACCCGGAGCGGTTCGTGCACTCGCTGCACGGGTACTTCGTCCGGCCCGGCGACCCGGCCGAGCCCATCGAGTACCAGGTGGAGAACGTCCGCGACGGCCGGTCGTTCTCCGTGCGCCGCTCGGTGGCGCTCCAGCACGACAAGCCGATCTTCTTCATGTCGGCGTCGTTCCAGCGGACCGCGGAGGGCCTGGACCACCAGGACCCCACCCCGCCGGACGTGCCCGCGCCGGACGACGTGCCCACGATGGCCGACCGGCTGTCCCGCTACCCGGAGCGGCTGGGCATCTGGGGGCAGATCCCGCGCCCGATCGACGTGCGCTACGTGGGCGAGCCCGGCTGGGTTCGCCCCGGCGACCGGCCCGCCGACCCGCACCAGCGGGTCTGGATGCGCATCGACGGCAAGCTGCCCGACGACCCGCTGCTGCACGCCTGCGCCCTGACGTACGCCTCCGACCTGACCCTGCTGGACTCGGTGCTGTCGGTGCACGGCGAGGTGTGGGGGCCCGGCGGCGTGGTCGGGGCCAGCCTCGACCACGCCCTGTGGTTCCACCGGCCATTCCGGGCCGACGAGTGGTTCCTGTACGACTGCGGCAGCCCGTCCGCCTCCGGCGCGCGCGGGCTGGCCACCGGCCGGGTCTTCACCACCGACGGCCGGCACGTCGCCAGCGTCGTGCAGGAGGGCCTGCTGCGCCGGGTCGGCACCTGATCAGAAGCTGCTGACCAGCTTCACGAACGCCTCGTCGATCGTCCCCGGGTCCCTGGCGTCGAACGCCTTGCCGGCGCTGGCCTTGGCGATCTTGTCGAGGGTGGCGAAGTCGGAGTCCTGGTCGAAGGCGACGCAGAAGACCTTCACCGGCCGCTCCGGGTCCAGCGCGATGTCCTTCAGCAGCCGGGCGAGGTCGCTGTCCTTCGGGTACTCGTTCTTGCCGTCGGTGAGGACCACCACCGCGTTGATCCGGTCCGGGTCGTAGTCGTCGAGCAGTTGGCGGTGCGCCGCGCGGACCGTCGCGTACAGCGCGGTGCCGCCGTCGGCCTTCAGGCCGCCGAGCTTGCCGGTGAAGCGGGCCTCGTTGAACGGCGAGAGCCGAAGCTCCTCGCGGTGCGGCTTCGGGCGCTGCGACGTCTCGGAGGAGAACGACCAGAGGGCGACCTGGTCGGCCGAGTTGAGCAGGCCGACCGCCTTGCCGGCGGCACCGGTGGCGACCTGGAGCCGGGACTGGCCGCCGACCTTCTTGGTCATCGAGCCGGAGACGTCCACGGCGAACAGGATGTTCGCCTTCTTGCGCAGCGTGCTCCACCCGCGCAGGATCGCGTCCACCACCTCCGGCTCCGGCGGATCGAAGTAGTTGAGGTTCCCGGCGGGCCCGCCCCGCACGGCGGCGACCAGCTCGTCCGAGGGCCGGCGTTCGTGGTCGCGGAAGCCGAGCTCGGCGAAGCTGCGCTGCTGCGGGCGGTCCTGGAGGAAGCGCAGGAAGTCCTGCGCCGCCGCGCGCTGCGCCTCGTCGGCCGAGGGCAGCACCACGTACGGGTGGTCGAGGTTGAAGGTGCCCTCCTTCGGGTGCACCGCCACCAGCGGGACCCGGGGCTTCTGGCCCGGCGTGGGGCTGAGCTGACCCTGGTTGTACTGGTAGACCAGCTCCTCCTGCACCACGACCGCGCTCATGTCCCGCGTCCGCGCGTCGCCGCCCGCGCCCAGGTCCGCCTCGGCGAGGTCGCGCAGCAGGTCCACCGAGTCGTCGCTGTAGTGCGAGACGTTCGCCTCGATCTCGCGCACGAACCGGGTCACCGCGGGCTGCGCCAGGTCGGGCTCGGTCAGGTCGCTGGAGCGCTGCACCGCCGCGTAGTAGGTCGCGATGGTGGCCGCCAGCCCCGAGGTGGACAGGTTGGGGTTGTCCTTGCCGAAGGTGAACCGGCCCCACTCGGGCCGGCCGAAGGCCGCCCAGCCCTGGTCCCCGGACAGCCCGAGGACGTCCGCCCAGCCGAGGGGGCCGCGCTGCTGCACCAGCTCGCCCTTCTCCTTGGGCATGGCGATGACCAGCGGGCTGTTCGCGATCGACGGGTACCGGCCGGGGGTCTGCGCCGGCCGACCGTTCGTCTCGTTCAGCAGCCGCAGCCGACCGGTCCACAGCGACGACGTCGGCAGCCACACCTGCGGCGCCGGGATCGCCGGCTGCTGCCTGGCCCAACCGCCCGCCAGCGCCTCCATCGCCTTGCCCGAGTTGAGCCCGTGCACGGTCACCTGGGCGCAGCGCCCGCCGAAGCGCCGGTCGCTGTCGTTGTACTTCGCGGCGAGCTGGCCGAGCAACTGGTCCTTCTCCGTCGAGGAGTTCACCTCCAGCGCCACGCACGAGGAGCGGTCCGCGCCGGAATCCGGCCGCACGATCACGTACGCCGCGGCGATGACCGCGAGCCCGGCGACCACGGCCACCGTCAACGGCAACCAGGGCCGGGCGGAAGGCTGACCAGGGGCCATCGGATCCTCCAGGGGTTCGCGGGTTCAGGTGCCGGGGTGGGCCGTGGGGCCGCCCCGGTCGGACGTGGGCGCCCCGGACCCGTCCGGTGCGGGGGCGTCCGGTGCGGCGGCTCCGGGCAGCGCGGTGGCGACGAGCAGACGGACACCGTAGACCACGACGAAAGTCACCGCCCCCACGGCGGCGGCGGGGCCCGGGGCGGTGGTCGCCACGTACCCGGCGGCCCCGCCGGCCGCGCCCAGGAAGATGGCGGCCGAGATCCCCCAGGCATCGGCGTACTGCCGGCGCACCCGCCGCGACCACGTGTCCCGCTCAGGCCCGCGCCCCGCCGGTCGGTACGTGGTCGGCCCGTGCGTCGTGGGCTGGTAGGTCGTGGGCTGGTAGGCGGTGGGCGGGGGAGCCGTCGGCCCGTGCGTCGTGGGCTGGTACGTGGTCGGCCCACGCGTCGTCGGTGGGTGAACGGTCGGTTCGTGCATCGCCGGTTGGCGGGGGACCACCTGGGTGGCCGCCGCGTCGGTGCCCGCCTGCAGCGCCGTCTGGATCGGCACCGGCGCCCCGGCGCGCGGGGTGTGCCCCAGCAGGCGCAGCAGGACCTGTTCGGCCGGCGGCCGGGCCCGGTGGTCCTTGTCCAGGCACTGCCCGACCAGCTCGCCCAGCGGGCCGGAGAGGCCGGCCAGATCCGGCGGGTCGTGCAGCACCCGGTTCATCACCGCGACGACCGTCCCGGTGCCGAACGGCGGTCGGCCCGCCGCGGCGAACGCGATGGTCGCGGCCCAGGCGAACACGTCGCTGGCCGGGCCCACCTCGTCGTCGCGGAACCGCTCCGGCGCCATGTACGGCGCGGTGCCCATGACCCTGCTGGTCATCGTCTCGGTGACGTCGAGGGCCCGGGCGATGCCGAAGTCGATGACCCTGGGCCCGTCCGCGCCGAGGACGACGTTGTCGGGCTTGAGGTCGCAGTGCACCACGTCGGACTGGTGGATCGCGGCGAGCGCGGTGGCGGTGCCCACGGCCAGTCGGTGCAGGGCGTTGCCGGTGACCGGGCCGAACTCGCGGACGTGCCGTTGCAGGGTCGGGCCCTCGATGTACTCGCTCACCACGTACGGCGGGTCGCTGTCCACGTCCGCGAAAAGGATTTGCGCGGTGCAGAACGGCGTTACCCGCCGGGCGGCGGCGATCTCCTTGGCGAACTGGGCCTTGGCGCGCGGGTTGAGGTGCAGGTCGAGGTTGATCATCTTGACGGCGACCAGCGTGCCCTGCTGGTCGCGGCCCAGGTAGACCACGCCCTGGCCGCCCGCGCCGAGTCGGCTGAGCAGCTCGTAGGGGCCCGTCCGGTCCGGATCCCGCGGACCCAGCGGCGTCATGTCCGGCATCGCTGTCGCTGCCCCTATCGGCCTGGCTGTCTTCCGCTCTGCGCGCTGACGCGTCGTCGGGTCCCCGTCGTGCGACGACACGGGTATGGTGCCACGACCGCGCCACCGACGAGAGCCGCCCGGCCGGGCGGTGGGACGAGGGCGGTTCGACCGTTCGGCCGAGGGGCGGCAGCCTGGCCGGTCGGCTCGGCGACTAACCTGGCCGACATGCGTCTCTCCGCTCGGGTCGACTACGCCCTCCGCGCGGCCGCCGAACTCGCGGCGGTCGCCGACGGTGCCGGTGCCGGCCGGGCCCGCCCGGTGACGGCCGAGCAGATCGCCAAGACGCAGGAGATTCCGCCGAAGTTCCTGGAAAGCATCCTGCTGCAACTGCGCCGCGGCGGGATCGTGCACGCCCAGCGCGGCCCCGAGGGCGGGTACTGGCTGGCCCGGCCGGCCGCCGACATCTCCCTGGCGGAGGTGATCCGGGTGATCGACGGGCCGCTGGCACACGTCCGGGGGCAGCGCCCGGAGCAACTCGGCTACCTCGGCGCCGCCCGGGCGTTGCAGGACGTGTGGATCGCCCTGCGGGCCAGCGAGCGGGAGATCCTCGAACTGGTCACCGTCGCGGACGTGGCCAACGGCACGCTCCCCGCGCGGGTCAACGAGCTGGCCGCCGACCCGCGCGCCTGGAGCTGACCGGCGCCACCCGCACTACCCGCGCCACCCGCCACCGCCACCGCCACCGCCACGGATCGCCGACCGCGCCACGGGTGGCGGCCGTCCGGCGCGTCCCATCAGCCGATCGGGGACTTGACCCGGGGCGACCCGTGCCGCATTGTCGACCAAGTCGATAGGATATGCCGCAAAGTCAGGGGGCGCTCGTGCGCAAGCTGCTGGTCCTTGCCCTGGTCGGGCTCGTCGCGCAACTGATCGACGGCTCGCTCGGCATGGCCTACGGGCTGACCTCGTCCACCCTGCTGCTCGTCGCCGGGGTCGCCCCGGCCGCCGCGTCGGCCTCGGTGCACCTGGCCGAGATCGGCACCACGCTCGCGGCCGGGGTGGCCCACTGGCGGTTCGGCAACGTCGACTGGCGGGTGGTCGCCCGCATCGCCGTTCCCGGCGCGCTCGGCGCGTTCGCCGGCGCCACCTTCCTCAGCGCCATCTCCACCGAGGCGGCCGCGCCTTGGATGGCCGCGATCCTGTTCACCCTCGGCGCGTACCTGCTGGTGCGCTTCTCCCGGCCGCTGCGCGTCAACCGCGCCGCCGGTGGGCTGCGCGGCCGGTTCCTCGGCCCGCTCGGCCTGGTCGCCGGCTTCGTCGACGCGACCGGCGGTGGGGGATGGGGTCCGGTCGCCACCCCGGCGCTGCTGGTCTCCGGCCGGATGGAGCCCCGCAAGGTCATCGGCTCGGTCGACACCGCCGAGTTCGTGGTGGCGGGCGCGGCCAGCGCCGGCTTCCTGATCGGCCTCGGCACCGAGGGCTTCCTGCTGCCGACCGTCGCCGCCCTGCTGATCGGCGGCCTGATCGCCGCCCCGATCGCCGCCTGGCTGGTCCGGATCGTCCCCGCACAACTCCTCGGCGCCACCATCGGCGGCGTGATCGTGCTGACCAACGCCCGCACCCTGATCCGCGTCGGCGGCCTACCCGGCGGGGCCCAGTGGCTGGTCTACGGGCTCCTCGCCGCCGGTTGGCTCGTCGCGATCGTCCTGGCCGTCCGCGCGCTGCGCCGCGTCCGCGACGCCCGCGCCACGGTCGAGGCCGCCGTCGCTGCTTCGGCTGCCCCGGTGGCGGACGACGCCCCGTCGCGGCCCGTCCCGGTGACTGCCACCGCCGAGGGCTGACGGTCGGAGGGCCCTGGGCCCTGGGCCCTGGACTCAGGGTCGCTGGTCGCTGGCCGCTGGTCGCTGAGGCGGTCCGGCAGAGCTGGGGTACGCCTCGCCGGGCTGTGGAGCCGAAACGTCGCCCGGCGCTCCTCGACGTTGCCCTGTGCCTCAGGACCATGGGAGGGCAGCTGCATGGGCTGTCGGGCTGCCTACGGAGCTGCCCCGTCTGCGCTACCGGTAGCGCATGTCCTCGGCCGACGGTGCCCACCGTGACGCGAAGATGCCCCGTTGGTGCGGGCAGCTCCATAGCGCCCGGAAGGCGTATCACCCCCGGCGTGCCGTCAGGCTGTCGCGGATCTTCAGCCGCTGGCTCCGGGCTCCTCCAGCATCGTCCCCGCGATGGTGGAGAGCAGCTCCCATGCCTCGTCCACATGCGCCTGTGTGGTCAGTGGCGAGCCGACCGCAAGGCGCAGCGTGTACCGGCCGGCGACCCGGGTGTGGGTGAGCAACACCCGGCCCGTGGCGTTGACCCGGGACAGCAGTTCGGTGCTGGCCTCGTCGCCGGCGGTGAGCCGGAAGCAGACCAGCGAGAACGGGTGCGGTGCGGCGAGCGTGAACCGGCCGTCGGCGCGGACGTGGGCGGCGAACCGGTCGGCGAGGGCCACCCCGGAGCGGATGTGCGCCCGCAGCCCCTCCACCCCGTACCAGCGCAGCACGAACCACAGCTTCAGGGCGCGGAACCGACGCCCCAGCGGCACCTGCCAGTCCCGGTAGTCGATCACGGCGCCGGTCTCGGTCGCCGCGTTGTGCAGGTACTCCGGCAGCACCGTCAGCGCCTCGATCAGCTCACCGGAATCGGCCACCCAGAACGCGTCGCAGTCGAAGCCGGTGAGCAGCCACTTGTGCGGGTCGAAGCAGTACGAGTCGGCGTACTCCAGACCGGCGTGCGACCAGCGCAGCTCCGGGCAGACCGCCGCCGCCCCGGCGTACGCGGCGTCGACGTGCAGCCAGACGCCGAGCTCCGCGCAGATCGCGCCGATCTCCGGCAGCGGGTCGACGGCGGTGGTGGAGGTCGTGCCGATCGTGGCCACCACGATCGCGGGCACGTCGCCGGCCGCCCGGTCCGCCCGGATCGCCTCGCGCAGCGCGTCCGGGCGCATGGCCAGGGTTTCCGGGTCGACGTCGACCACCCGTACCCCGTCGAGGCCCAGCCCGGCGATCCGGGCCGCCTTCTCGATGGACGAGTGGCCCTGGCTGGAGGTGTAGGCGCGGTAGCGGCGGTCGATCCCGGCGGCCCGCCACTGGCCTCCGCTGGCCCGGTGCAGCGCGGCGAGGGTGGCCACCAGGGTCGCCGAGGAGGCGGAGTCCTGGATCACGCCGCCGCCGCTGCCGGTGGAGCGGAACCGCTGCGGCAGGTCGAGCAGCCCGGCCAGCCAGTCCAGCACCACCGTCTCCAGTTCGGTGCAGGCCGGGCTGGTTGCCCACAGCATGCCCTGCACGCCGAGCCCGGAGCTGATCAGGTCGCCCAGCACGCTCGGGCCGGAGGTGTTCGCCGGAAAATAACCGAAGAAGCTCGGGTGCTGCCAGTGGGTCAGGTGCGGGGTGACCAGGTCGTCCAGGTCGGCGAGCAGGGCCTCGACCGGCTCGCCGTGCGTGGTCGGGCCGGTCGGCAGCGCGGCTGCCAGCGTCCCCGGCGGGGCGGGTGAGGTGACCGGGCGCCGCCCGAGCGTCGCCCAGTAGTCGGCGATCCAGTCCACCGCCGCGTGCCCGGCCCGGCGGAACTCCTCGGGGTCCATGTGCTCAGCCATCCGCCGAGTCGATCAAATCCCACCGCCGAGGGCAAGGTCCCGTCCGGGGGTGCTTCCGACGGGCGGGGTCGGCGCGGCTGTTGCCTGCCGGAAAGCGTTGTCCTAGCATTCGTGCAGCGCGGAGTCGAACTATGGACGCCAATGCGTCCCCCCACCGCCCCAGCGCGGCGCACCGCCACCGCCGGCCCAGGGCAGGCCGACGGGCATCGCGTCGCCGCGCGCCCGACCTCCCCGGAGGCACGCCCGTGCACCCCAGCAGATCCCGTCGCCGCGCCGCCCTGCTCGCCGCGGCGGCGGCCACCGCCCTCACCGCCACCACCCTGACCGCCGGCACCCTCGGCGCCGTGGCAGCCTCGGCCGCCGCCGGCTGCCGCGTCGATTACAAGATCACCAACCAGTGGGGCGGCGGCTTCGGCGCCGACGTCACCGTCACCAACCTCGGCGACCCGGTCAACGGCTGGACCCTCACCTGGTCCTACGCCGCCGGTCAGCAGGTCGCCCAGGCGTGGAACGCCACCGTCACCCAGTCCGGTGCCCAGGTCACCGCCCGCGATGTCGGCTACAACGCCGCCATCGGCACCGGCGGCACCGCGAACTTCGGCTTCAACGCCTCGTGGAACGACGCCAGCAACCCCGTTCCGGCGAGCTTCACGCTCAACGGCACGACCTGCACCGGCACCACCCCACCGCCGACCACCACCCCGCCCCCCACCGCGCCGCCGACCACCACCCCGCCCCCCACCGCGCCGCCGCCCAGCACGCCGCCCCCCACCACGCCGCCCCCCACCACGCCGCCCCCCACCACGCCGCCCGCCGGGGCGAAGCAGGTCGAGGACCTCGACCGGGGTCTGATCAGCGTCCGTTCCGGCAGCGGGAACCTCGTCTCCTGGCGGCTGCTGGGCACCGAGACCGCCGGGGTGTCGTTCAACCTCTACCGGGGCTCGACCAGGGTCAACGGCAGCCCGATCGCGGGTGCCACCAACCACCTCGACAGCGGGGCCGCCGCCGGGTCGGCGTACACGGTGCGGGCCGTGGTGAACGGCGTTGAGCAGGCGGCGTCCGGGCCGGCGCTCCAGTTCGGGGCCGGTTACCTCGACGTGCCGATCCAACCGCCGGCCGGGGGCACCACCCCGACCGGGGAGGCGTACACCTACGCCGCCAACGACGCCAGCGTCGGCGACCTCGACGGCGACGGCCGCTACGAGATCGTGCTCAAGTGGGACCCGTCCAACGCCAAGGACAACTCCCAGTCCGGCTACACCGGCAACGTCCACGTCGACGCGTACACCCTGACCGGCACCCGGCTGTGGCGCATCGACCTCGGGCGCAACATCCGGGCCGGCGCCCACTACACCCAGTTCCAGGTGTACGACTACGACGGCGACGGCCGGGCCGAGGTGGCCATGAAGACCGCCGACGGCACCCGCTCCGGCACCGGCCAGCTCGTCGGCTCCTCCTCGGCGGACCACCGCAACTCCAGCGGGTACGTCCTGTCCGGCCCCGAGTACCTGACCATGTTCGACGGCCGGACCGGCGCGATCCTGTCCACCGTCAACTACGACCCGCCGCGCGGCACCGTCTCCTCCTGGGGCGACAGCTACGGCAACCGGGTCGACCGGTTCCTCGCCGGCACCGCCTACCTCGACGGCCAGCGCCCCTCACTGATCATGGCCCGGGGCTACTACACCCGCGCCGTCATCGCCGCCTGGGACTTCCGCAACGGCGCCCTGACGAAGCGGTGGACGTTCGACTCCAACGCCTCCGGCAACTCCTCCGCCGCCGGCCAGGGCAACCACCAGCTCTCCGTCGCCGACGTCGACGCCGACGGCCGGCAGGAGATCGTCTACGGCTCGGCCACCATCGACGACAACGGCCGGCTGCTCTACTCCACCGGCAACGGCCACGGCGACGCCCTGCACGTCGGCGATCTGGACCCCAGCCGCGCCGGCCTGGAGATCTTCAAGGTCGACGAGGACGCCAGCAAGCCCAGCTCCTGGTTCGCCGACGCCCGCACCGGGCAGATCATCTGGTCGACCGCCGCCTCCGGCGACAACGGCCGGGGCGTCTGCGCCGACATCTGGGCCGGCAGCCCCGGCGCCGAGTCCTGGTCCTCCGCCGTCGACGGCCTGGCCAACACCAGGGGCCAGAACGTCGGCCGCAAGCCGTCCTCGGCGAACTTCCTCGCCTGGTGGGACGGCGACCCGGTGCGCGAACTCCTCGACGGCACGAAGATCGACAAGTACGGCACCGGCGGCGAGACCCGACTGCTCACCGGCAGCGGCGTCAGCTCCAACAACGGCACGAAGTCGACCCCGGCGCTGTCCGGCGACATCCTCGGCGACTGGCGCGAGGAGGTCGTGTGGCGCACCAGCGACAGCACCGCCCTGCGCATCTACAGCACCCCGACCCCGACCGGCACCCGGATCCACACCCTGATGCACGACCCGCAGTACCGGGCCGCCATCGCGTGGCAGAACACGGCCTACAACCAGCCGCCGCACCCGGGCTTCTTCATCGGGGACGGCATGGGAACCCCGCCCGTGCCGAACATCTACCTGCGCTGAGCGCTCGCCGTGCTGGATGCCCCCTGCCCACCGGGGACACCGGCGAGGCAGGGTGGCAGGCACCGGGCCGCAGCCGCGGAATCCGCACAGCTCCGGCCCGGTGCACCACACCGCGGCACCCCCGACCCGTCCCGACCGGGGAGTGCCGTACCACCACCGGAACCAAAGTTACGCGCCGTCCGCGACGCGGGGGTGACGCCGTTATGAAGACCGTGTTTCGGGCGTTTCCAACAAGGTTCACCCGTCCCGGCGCAGCCCGCCCGCCACCTGGTCCGCGATCAGCTCGTACGAGCGCACCCGGTCGGCCACGTCGTACACCAGCGTGGTCAGCATCAGCTCGTCCGCGTCGGTGCGCTCCAGCAGGCCGGTGAGCTGCCGGCGCACCGTCTCCGGCGACCCCAGCGCCTGCCCCTCCCGCCGGGCGAGCGCGAATTCCCGCTCCGCCTCCGTGTACGGGTACGCCGCCGCCTCGTCCGGCGTGGCGAGGGGCTCCGGTCGCCCCGAGCGCAGCCTCAGGAACGACAGCGCGCTCGGCCCCGCCAGCCACTCCGCCCGCTCGTCGGTGTCCGCGCAGACCGCGTTCACCGCCACCATCGCGTACGGCTTGTCCAGGAACCGCGACGGCCGGAAGTGCTGCCGGTACAGCGCCAGCGCCGGCACCGTGTTCTGCGCGCTGAAGTGGTGCGCGAACGAGAACGGCAGCCCCAGCAACCCGGCGAGCTGCGCGCTGAATCCGCTGGACCCCAGCAGCCAGACAGCGGGCTGCAGGCCCCGCCCCGGCGTGGCCGTGATCGGCCCCGGGCGCTCCCCGGAGAAGTAGTTCATCAGGTCGGCCAGTTCCCGGGGGAACCCCTCGGCCGACAGCCCCTCCATCGTCCGGCGCAACGCCAGCGCGGTGACCTGGTCGGTTCCCGGGGCCCGGCCGATCCCCAGGTCGATCCGGCCCGGGTGCAGCGCCTCGAGGGTGCCGAACTGCTCGGCCACCACCAGTGGGGTGTGGTTGGGCAGCATCACCCCGCCCGAGCCCAGTCGGATCGTCGAGGTGTTGGCTGCCAGGTGCGCGAGCAGCACCGCCGGCGCGGAACTCGCGATCGCCGGCATGTTGTGGTGCTCGGCCACCCAGAACCGGCGGTAGCCCAACTCCTCCGTGCGCCGGGCCAGCTCGGTGGTGTGCCGCAGGGCCGCGCCGGCGGTGGCGCCGGCCGCGACCGGGGCAAGATCAAGAACAGACATCGGTACGTTGATCACGCGATCGTCCAACCCGCCCCGTGCCGGAATTGTTCCCCTCGCCGGGTACGTGTGGCTCAACCCATCCCGCGCGCCTGCTCGAAGATCAGGCTGGTCTGGGTGTGCTGCACCGCCGGGTCCACCGCGAGATGGTCCAGCACGAAGTCCCGCAACGCGTCCCCCGACGCCGCCCGCACGTGCAACACGTAGTCCTCCGCGCCCGCCACGTGGAACACCGACACCACCCCGGGCAGCCGCACCGACCGGGCCCGGAACGCGTCCACCGCCGCCCGCGCGTGCGCCGTCAGCCGCACCGACACCAGGGCCTGCAACGGCAGTCCCACCGCCGCCGGGTCCACCTCCGCGTGGAACCCCCGGATCGCCCCGGACTCCCGCAGCGACCGGGTCCGGGTCAGGCATGTCGACGGTGCCACCCCCACCCGGTCCGCCAGGGCGTTGTTCGGCAGTCGGCCGTCCACGGCCAACTCGGTCAGGATCGCGCGATCGACGTCGTCCAGGGCGGCGAAGGGCCGTACATCATTCGGTGCGAGGGGCATTCCACCATCCTGCTCCGAATCATCGCGTTGTCAAAGACCGACAAACAGAATCTTCTGCGACTCTCTTGCCGATTGTCGCCCTGATGTTCGACGCTTCCCGCATGACGACCGTGGACACCAGAGCAGTGCACGCCGGCCGCGCCGACCTGGCCGCCCTCGGCGTCCACGTCCCACCCATCGACCTGTCCACCACCAACCCCCTGCCGTCGGTCACCGACGGCGGCGACGCGTACGAGCTCCTCGCCACCGGCGGGACCCTCCCACCCGGCGGCAGCGCCGTCTACCAACGCCTCTGGAACCCCACCGTCGCCCGCTTCGAGACCGCCCTCGCCGAGCTCGAAGGCACCGCCGCCGCCGTCGCCTTCGCCAGCGGCATGGCCGCCCTCACCGCCACCGTCCTCGCCGCCACCCGGGACGGAAAGCACCACATCGTCGCCGTCCGCCCCCTCTACGGCGGCACCGACCACGTCCTCGCCACCGGCCTGCTCGGCACCGAGGTCACCTGGGCCCACCCCGACGGCGTCGCCGACGCCGTCCGCCCCGACACCGCCCTCGTCATCGTCGAGACCCCCGCCAATCCCACCCTCGACCTCGTCGACATCGCCGCCCTGGCCACCGCCGCCGGCGACGTGCCCCTGCTCGTCGACAACACCGTCGCCACCCCCGTCCTCCAGCAGCCCGCCCGGCACGGCGCCGCGCTCGTCCTGCACAGCGCCACCAAGAGCATCGGCGGCCACGGCGACGTCCTCGCCGGCGTCGTCGCGTGCGACGAGCAGTGGGCCGCCCGGCTGCGCCAGGTCCGCGCCCTCACCGGCGCGATCCTGCACCCCCTCGGCGCGTACCTGCTGCACCGCGGCCTCCAGACCCTGCCCGTGCGGGTCCGCGCCCAGTCCGCCGGGGCCGAGAAGCTCGCCGGCTGGCTCGCCCGCCACCCCGCCGTCGCCCGCGTGCACCACCCCGGCATCGACGACCCCGCCGGGCTCGTCGGCCGACAGATGGCCGGCACCGGCAGCCTGCTCGCCTTCGAGGTACGCGGTGGCGCGCCCGCCGCCGCCGCCGTCGCCGGGGCCTGCCGGCTGATCACCCATGCCGTCTCCCTCGGCGGCGTGGACACTCTCATCCAGCACCCCGCCTCGCTCACCCACCGGCCGGTCTCCGGCGATGCCAAGCCGGTCGGCGGTCTGCTGCGGATCTCCGTCGGCCTGGAGGACCCGGAGGACCTGCGGGCCGACCTGGAGCAGGCGCTCGCCGCGCTCGGCTGACCGGCGGGTGCCCCGTTCCGGCTGACCGGCGCCCGCCCGTTCAGGACTTCGGGCCGACGTGCCGGTCCAGCGCGGCGACCGCCTCGCGGCGCGCCACCGACAGCGAGTTGCGGCGGTTCATCCGCCAGGCGACGCCCAGCAGGCACAGCGCCCACTGGCAGAGCCCCATGATGTCGGCGGACTCGTTGGTGAACATGTAGCGGGGATAGACGTAGGCCCGACCGTGCGCGGTCACCCGGTTGGCGAACCGGCAGCCGTCGGAGTGGAAGAGGCCGCGCACGAAGTCGCCGGGGTGGGCGGTGACGATCTCGCGCTGCCAGTCGGCGAGGACGATGGGCCGCTCGTGCTTCTTTCCCGGCCCGTGCTGCGGCAGCAGGCAGGGCCAGTGCAAGCCGTAGCTCTGCACGCTGACGCACCCCTGCTGCTGAACCCGTTGCACTTTCGCCGCCAACACGGCCTTCATGGAAGCCTCGCAGGCGTCGATCAGCCCAGGCCAGACGTTTGCGCAGTAGATGCGGAGCACCGGAATCCGCGCGGTGGTGACCAGGTGACCGTCGCCAAGGTAGAGCCCCAGGAGATAGGCATAGGAACCCGGGTCTGTCGGCTTGTCGAGGTCGGGACGGCACCGGAAGCAGCGGAGGGCTGTGCTCTGCTGCTTCGGTTCGGGACGGTCCTTGCACCAGTGGCGGACCGTCGGATAGGGGTGCCCTACGCTGCGGGCGGTTTCGGCAACCGTGGCCCCGGAGAGGTAGAGGCGGCGGGCGCGCGCTCGGATCTCAGGTGGATGCACGCGCCCATCTTCGAACGCCTGTATGACAAGTTTTGTGCCCTCGGTGGGATTCGAACCCACACTGTATGCAGTTTGAGTGCATTGCCTACTGCCGGTTGGGCTACGAGGGCCTTCCATGATTCGACCATGACAGCCTACCCACTACGCTAGGGAGGGCGACACCCGGCACGGCGGTGTCGGGCACAGACTGGTGGGAGTGGCTCGTGGCCGAGACGCAGACGGATGCCGAGCGCAGGCGGGTGTTGATCGCCGAGGACGAGGCGCTCATCCGGCTGGACCTGGCCGAGATGCTGGTCGAGGAGGGCTACGACGTCGTCGGCGAGGCAGGCGACGGCGAGACCGCCGTCCGGCTCGCCGAGGAGCTGAAGCCCGACCTGGTCATCCTCGACATCAAAATGCCGATCATGGACGGGCTGGCCGCCGCCGAGCGGATCGCCGGCGCCCGGATCGCCCCGGTGATCATCCTGACCGCGTTCAGCCAGCGTGACCTGGTGGAGCGGGCCCGGGCGGCCGGCGCGATGGCGTACCTGGTGAAGCCGTTCCAGAAGAGCGACCTGGTGCCGGCGGTGGAGATCGCGCTGTCCCGGTACTCGGAGGTCGCCGCACTGGAGGCCGAGGTCGCCGGCCTTACCGACCGGCTGGAGATCCGCAAGACCGTCGAGCGCGCCAAGGGCGCGTTGATGACCACGTACGGGATGACGGAGCCGCAGGCGTTCAAGTGGATCCAGCGCACGGCGATGGACCACCGGCTGACCATGAAGGAGGTCGCCGAGCGGATCCTCGCCGAGACCGCCGGCGGCGAGGCGGCCCAGCCCGCCTCCTGACGGGGCGCCGTCCGGCGGGAGCCGCGCGCATCGCGGGCTCCCCGTCGTTGCGATTGATCGATACGATCGCGTCCATGCCTTCTCGGCGCCTGCGGGCGATGCCCGGCGTGGTGGCCGCGTGCGCGGTGCTGCTGGCCGGGTGCTGGTCGGCCCCGCGTCCCGCGCCGGAGCCGACCCCTCTGCGCCCTGACTGGCGGGCGGTGACCCTGCCGACGCCGCCGGGCGCTCCGGGGCGGCTGCTGCTGCGCGACGCGGCGGCCTGCGGTGGGCGCTGGTTCGTGGTGGGCGCGGTCGCGGACGCGGCGGGCGCGACCCGGCCGGCGGCGTGGTCCAGCGTGGACGGGGTCTCCTGGTCGGTGCTGCCGGTGCGGGGCGAGTCGTTCTACGGCCGCCAGCACGTGCTGTACGCGGTCGCCTGCCGGGACGGCCGGATCGCGGCGCTGGGGGCGAAGAACGGCGGGGTGCACGGCAACCCGCGTACGGGCACCTGGGTGCAGCGGCCGGACGGGTCGGTGCGCGAGGTGCTGGCGGGGTTCGAGCTGTTCGGCGGGCAGCGGGCCGTGGCGGCGGGCCGGCTGGCGGCGGGGCCGGGCGGCTGGTTGATCGCCGGGGCCCGGGTGGACGGGGCGGCGGTGTGGACGTCGCCGGACGCGTCCAGGTTCGCGATCCTGGAGGGCGCGCCGGAGTTGGCGGGCGACGGCCGGGGTCGCACGGCGGCGTACGACGCGGTGGCCGGGTCGTCCGGATGGCTGGTGGTGGGCTCGCTGCTGCCGGCCGGTGGCGCGGCGCTGGCCCCGTTGGCGTGGACATCGGCGGACGGGCGGGCCTGGCGGCGGGCCGAGTTGCCCACCCCGGACGGGCGGGGCCGGGCGCAGCGGGTGGTCCTGCTCGACGGCGAGCCGGTGGCGGTGGGTCCGGTGCGGGATGGCTTCGCGGTATGGCGGCCGGCAGCGGCCGAGTCAGTGGGGGAGCTCAGCCCGTCGGGACCGCCCACGGAATCGGGTCGGGCGGCGCAGTGGCGGCGGGTCGGCGGGTTCGGGGCGGCCGGTCCGGGGGTGCTGTCGGTGGTCGGCCTGGCGGTGGTGGGGCGCCGATTGGTGGCGGTGACCGGCGACGGGGCCGGCCGGCGGTTGTGGGCCTCGGCGGATGGTGGCGTGTCGTGGCGGGCGGTGACGGTGCCGGGACCGGCGGCGGTGCCGGACAGCGGGGACACGGCGGTGGCGGTGGCCGGTGGAGAAGAGCGACTGTTGTTGCTGGCGGACGACGGTGGATCGTCCCGTGCCTGGTGGGCGGTGCCGCCGTGGATCGACCGGTAGCGGATGGTCCGGATGATGCCCGTTACCGATGTAGCGCAGGTGAGGACATTTCAGGATAGAAATTTCTTACAGCGATCGTCTCCGCTTCGCCACGGCGTGTAACGGTTCGGTCAACCCCGCTGCCTGGGGCTTACGTCACAGCTTCCTGGTGGGATAACGTCCCGCCCCAGACCGGCGACGACGGTCTGGTTCGTCCGCCCCCGCAAGAGCCAATAGGCAGCGGGTGGTTCGGGCCATGGGACGGAGGAGGGTTCGGGCCTTGAGGCAGAAGCTCGCACGCGTGATCGGTGGCGTCGCCATGCTGGCGCTCGTCGCCGGTGGCACCGCTTGCTCCAGCGGCAGCGACGAGGAGGAGGCCGGAGGCAGCGCCTGCGGCAGCAAGATCGCGTTCTTCGGCGCCCTGACCGGCAGCTCGGCCGCGCTGGGCATCAACGAGAAGAACGGCGTCAAGCTCGCGGTCGACAAGTACAACAAGGAGAACGCGGACTGCAAGGTCGAGCTCACCGAACTGGACTCGCAGGGCAGCCCGGACCAGGCCCCGGGGCTGGCCCAGAAGGCGATCGACGACACCAAGATCCTCGGCGTCGTCGGCCCGGCCTACTCGGGTGAGTCCGAGGCCGCCGGCCCGCTGTTCAACGAGGCCGGTCTGGTCACCATCACCCCCTCCGCGACCAACCCGACGCTGGCCAAGCAGAACTGGAAGACCTTCTTCCGCGCGGTCGGCAACGACCTGAGCCAGGGCCCGGCGGCCGGCAACTACATCAGGAACGTCCTCAAGGCCGACAAGGCGTACGTCATCGACGACCAGTCGGCGTACGGCGCGGGCCTGGCCGACGAGGTCAAGAAGGTTCTCGGCCCGGCGGTCGCCGGCTCGGACAAGGTCCAGGGCGAGGGCAAGCAGACCGACTTCTCCGCCGTGGTCACCAAGGTGAAGGCCGCCAACGTGAAGGCCGTCTTCTACGGTGGCTACTACCAGGAGGCCGGTCTGATCCGTAAGCAGCTCACCGCTGCCGGGGTCACCGCGCCGCTGATCGCCGGCGACGGCGTCAACGACGGTGCGTACATCACCTCCGCCGGCCAGGCCGCTGCCGAGGGCACCATCCTGACCTGCCCGTGCCAGCCGTCCACCGAGGCTCGGGGCACCTTCGCTGCCGACTTCAAGGCCCTCAACGGCACGGACCCGGGCACCTACAGCGACACCGCCTACGACGCGGCGAACATCCTGCTCGCCGGGATCAAGGCGGGCAAGACCACCCGTCAGGGGCTGCTGGAGTTCGTGAAGGGCTACAACGGCGAGGGTGTCGCCGCCAGCTACAAGTTCGTCGAGGGCGGCGAGCTGGACCCGGCGCAGGTCAAGGTCTGGGCGTTCAAGGTGACGGGCGGCAAGGTCGTTCCGGACCAGGAGATCCCCAAGTCCTGAAGCCGGTCGCTGCGACAAGCGATTGAGTAGTGATCGCGGGTGCGGCCGGGAGCTCGCTCCCGGCCGCACCCTCTTTTTCTCCACACCTGACGGAGCGTCCCTCCCTTGGACTTCGACGGACTCTTTTCCAACATCGGCACCCTGACCACGACCGGCCTGACGCAGGGCGCGATCTACGCCCTGGTGGCGCTCGGCTACACGCTGGTCTACGGCGTGCTCAGACTCATCAACTTCGCTCACTCCGAGGTCTTCATCGCGGGCGCGTTCGCCGCGATCTGGACCTGGAACGGGTTCGGTCTTGACCAGGACTCGTCGGTGAGCGGGCTCGGGTCGATCCTTTTCTACCTGCTGGTGGCCATGATCGTCGCGGCGATCGCATCGGCGGGCACCGCGACGGTGATCGAGCGGGTGGCGTACCGGCCGCTGCGCAAGCGCAACGCGCCGCCGCTGGCCTTCCTGATCACCGCGATCGGCGCCTCGATCGCGATCTCCGAGGCGTTCGGCGTCTACACCCGCCGCCTGCCGCAGGGCGCCCCCCAGTTGGTCAGCCCAAAGCCGTTGTTCCACCTGTTCGGAGTGCCGATCGACGGGGTGCAGCTGCTCACCGTCGGCGCCGCGCTGGCGATGATGATCGCCCTCGACCTGTTCATCAACCGCAGCCGGACCGGCCGGGGTATCCGGGCGGTGGCCCAGGACGCCAACACCGCCGCGCTGATGGGCGTGAACAAGGACCGGGTGATCCTCATGGTCTTCATCGCCGGCGGCAGCATGGCCGGCGTGGCGGGCCTGCTCTACGACGTGCGGATCCAGACCCTGACCTACAGCGTGGGCTTCCTGCTGGGGCTCAAGGCGTTCACCGCCGCGGTGCTGGGCGGCATCGGCAACCTTCGTGGCGCGCTGGTGGGCGGCCTGCTGCTGGGCGTGGTGGAGAACTACGCCTCGGGCCTGTTCGGGAGCCAGTGGAAGGACTTCGCCGCCTTCGCCGTCCTGGTGGTGCTGCTGATGTTCCGGCCGACCGGCCTGCTGGGTGAATCGCTGGGGAGGGCACGGGCATGACGACCGTCCTGGAGAAGGTGCGCTCCGGCCGCGAGGCGGTCGGCGAGCGCTGGCACGATGCCCCACGCTGGGTGCGCTGGGTGCTGCTGGCCGCGGTGATCGTGTTCTTCTACGCGCTGCCGAACAGAGAATTCTACCAGTACCTGGGGCCGATCCCGACCCCGGGCGCGAACTTCACCCAGGTGCTGTTCACCGTCTCGATCTACGTGTTGCTGGCGGTCGGGCTGAACATCGTGGTCGGTTTCGCCGGCCTGCTCGACCTGGGCTACTTCGGCTTCTTCGCCGTCGGGGCGTACACCGTGGCGGTGCTTACCTCGCCGAGCAGCAACGTCAAGACACTGTGGCCGTGGCTGCTGGTGGTGCCGATCGCGATCGCCCTGACCATGGTCTCCGGTGTCATGCTCGGCACGCCGACCCTGCGGCTGCGCGGCGACTACCTGGCGCTGGTGACCCTCGGCTTCGCCGAGATGATCCGCATCGCGGCGACCAGCTCGGCGTTCCTCAAGGGGCAGCGGGGCTTCAACCAGATCCCGCACCCGCCCGGCAAGTACGCCGACGGCAAGCCGTTCTTCGGCGTGCTCGACGCCCGGCCGTACTACTGGCTGGTGCTCACGCTGATCATCCTGGTGGTGATCGGGGTGCGGAACCTGACCCACAGCCGGGTGGGCCGGGCCTGGATCTCGATCCGGGAGGACGAGGACGCGGCCCAGCTCATGGGCGTGCCGACGTTCAAGTTCAAGCTGTGGGCGTTCGCCGCGGGCGCGGCGATCGCCGGCCTGGCCGGCGCGCTCTTCGCGGGCAAGCAGAACTTCGTGAACTCGCAGAACTTCGAGCTGCTCAACTCGATCATCATTCTCGCCGCGGTGATCTTCGGCGGATCGGGCAACATCGTCGGCGCGATCGTCGGCGGCGGCCTGGTGGCGTACATGATCGAGCGGTTCCGCGGCATCGAGCTGTTCGGCGTCGAGCTCTACGAGTACCGGTTCCTCTTCTTCGGCCTGGTCCTCGTGGTGATGATGATCTTCCGGCCGCAGGGCCTCATCCCGAACCGACGACGGGCGGCGGAGTTCAAGGACCGTCGCAAGGAGGTGATCGTCGGTGAGTGACACCGAACAGACCCCGGCCGTTCCGGCCCAGGCGGGTGCGCCCGCCGTCGAGACGGTGTCGCGGCGCGAGCCGCTGCTGGAGGTCGACCACGTGACGCTGCGCTTCGGCGGCGTCGTGGCACTGAACGACGTGGACTTCACCCTCTACAAGGGGGAGATCCTCGGCCTGATCGGGCCGAACGGTGCCGGCAAGACCACCTGCTTCAACGCGATGACCGGGATCTACCAGCCCACCGAGGGGCAGATCCGGTTCCGTGGCCAGAAGATCAGCGGCAAGAAGCGCCACCAGATCACCAAGATGGGCATGGCGCGGACGTTCCAGAACATCCGCCTCTTCCCGGAGATGACCGCGCTGGAGAACGTCCAGGTCGGCGCGGACGCGCACCATAAGACCAGCGTGGTCGCCGCGCTGTTCCGGCTGCCGCGGTACTGGAGGGAGGAGCGCGAGGGTCGGGAGAAGGCCGAGCGCCTGCTGGAGTTCGTCGGCATCCGGCACCGGATGCACGAGTTCGCCCGCAACCTCTCGTACGGCGAGCAGCGCCGCCTGGAGATCGCCCGCGCGCTGGCGACCGATCCGGTGCTGCTGTGCCTGGACGAGCCCGCCGCCGGCTTCAACCCGGCGGAGAAGGAAGAACTGCTCCAGCTCATCCGGCAGATCCGCGACACCGGCGTCACCGTGCTGCTGATCGAGCACGACATGCGGCTGGTGATGGGCGTGACCGACCGGATCGTGGTGCTGGAGTTCGGGAAGAAGATCGCCGAAGGGCTGCCCGCCGAGGTGCGGGACAACCCGAAGGTGATCGCGGCGTACCTGGGGGTGCCGGACGATGCTGCTTGAGATCGAGGACGTGAGCCTGCTCTACGGACGGATCCAGGCGCTGCACGGCATCAGCCTGACCGTGGACGAGGGCGAGATCGTCGCCCTGATCGGCGCGAACGGCGCCGGCAAGTCGACCACCATGCGGGCGATCTCCGGCATCCGGCCGATCGCCACCGGCGCCATCCGGTTCAACGGCGAGGACATCTCCAAGCTCCGCGCGGACCTGCGGGTCCGGCGCGGGCTGTGCCAGGCGCCCGAGGGCCGGGGCATCTTCCCCGGCATGACGGTGCTGGAGAACCTCGACATGGGGGCGTACACCCGGCGGGACCGGGCCGGCGTCGCCCAGGACCTCAAGCGGGTGCTGGAGCTGTTCCCCCGGTTGGCCGAGCGGCGCAAGCAGGCCGGCGGCACCCTCTCCGGCGGCGAGCAGCAGATGCTCGCGGTCGGCCGGGCGCTGATGAGCCGGCCGAAGCTGCTGCTGCTCGACGAGCCCTCGATGGGGCTGGCGCCGATGCTGATCCAGCAGATCTTCACCATCATCACCGAGATCAACCAGCAGGGCACCACGATTCTGCTGGTGGAGCAGAACGCCCAGCAGGCGCTGGCCCGCGCCCACCGGGCGTACGTGCTGGAGACCGGCCGGATCGTCAAGTCCGGTACGGGCGCCGAGTTGTTGCACGACCCGTCGATCAAAGAGGCGTACCTCGGCGTGGCCTGACCGGCCGACCCCCTCAGTAAGGAGTGTCCCCTCATGTTCCAGCTCAACGGTGGTCGGCGGGCGGCGTTCGGTGCCGCCGGCGCGGCAGTGCTCCTGCTCTCCCTCGCCGCGTGCGGTGAGGAGGAGAGCACCCAACAGCCCGGCGCCGGCCCCTCGGTCAGCGCCTCCGCCGACTCGTCCCTGGCCGACAAGGTGCCGGCCGCCATCAAGGCCGACGGCAAGATCGTCGTGGGCACCGACTCGACGTACGCCCCGGCGGAGTTCCTCGACTCGGACGGCAAGACGGTTATCGGCTTTGACGTGGAGCTGTTCTCGGCGGTGGCCCAGAAGCTCGGCCTGAAGGCGGAGTTCGTCTCGGCTCCGTTCGGCGACATCATCTCCGGCGTCAACACCGGCAAGTACGAGGTCGGCGTCTCCTCGTTCACCGTCAACCCGGAGCGCAAGCAGCAGGCCAACATGGTCAGCTACTTCCAGGTCGGCACCCAGTGGGTGACCAAGAAGGGCAACCCGGCGGGCGTCACCCTCGACAACGCCTGCGGCAAGAAGATCGCCGTTCAGAAGGACACCGTCCAGGTGGAGGACATCCAGAAGCGGTCGAAGGCGTGCACCGACGCCGGCAAGCCGGCGATCACGGTGGAGCAGTTCCCGGGCCAGGACGCCGCGACGGCCGCGGTGGTGTCCGGCAAGGACGACGCCATGCTCGCCGACTACCCGGTCGGGGTGTACGCGGTCACCCAGTCCAACGGTGCCCTCGACCTGCTCGACAAGCAGTACGAGGCCGCGCCGTACGGCTACGTGGTGAGCAAGGACCAGGCGGCGTTCGCCGAGGCCGTCCGGGACGCCACGAAGGCGCTGATCGCCGACGGGTCGTACAAGACGGTGCTGGACAAGTGGAAGGTGGCCGACGGTGCCATCACGGACCCCGCGGTCAACCCGTAACCCGACATGACGACCGACGAAGCGACAACCGCACGGGCACGGCCGGAGCCGATCCGCGCCGTGCCCGTGCGGCATCCGGGGCGCTGGGTCACGGTGGCCGTGTTGGCCGTGCTCACCGCGATGTTCGTCCACGTGCTGGTCACCAACGAGGCCTTCAACTGGTCGTTCATGGTGGACAAGATGTTCCGCCCGCCGATCATCGAGGGCCTGCTGCGCGGCACCGTGCTGATGACGGTGTGCGCGATGCTGATCGGCGTCGTGCTGGGCGTGGTCATCGCGGTGATGCGACTGTCCGACAACCCGATCCTGCGTGGGGTCGGGTGGCTCTACACCTGGTTCTTCCGCGCGGTGCCCCGGCTGGTGCTGCTTGCGGTTTTCGGCAACATCGGTATCCTGTGGAGCCGGATCGAGTTCGGGGTGCCGTTCGACACCCAACTGGGCCAGCTCTTCGGCATCGACAACCTGCAACTGCGGCTGTTCGGCTTCTCCTCCCGGGACATCCTCACCGGGTTCATGGCCGGCCTGCTGGGGCTCGCGCTGTCCGAGGCGGCGTACATGGCCGAGATCGTCCGGGCCGGCATCCAGTCGGTGGATCCCGGGCAGACCGAGGCGGCCCAGGCGCTGGGCATGGGCCGGGGCCAGTTGCTGCGCCGGGTGGTGCTGCCGCAGGCGATGCGGGTGATCATCCCACCGACCGGCAACGAGACGATCGCCATGCTCAAGGACACCTCGCTGTTGCTGTACGTGCCGGTGAGCGTCGAGCTGTTCTTCCAGCTCGACGCGGTCGGCAAGCGGACGTTCCAGATCTTCCCGATGTATGTCGCGGCGTGCCTGTGGTATCTGTTCCTGACCAGCCTCCTGCTGGTCGGCCAGTACTTCCTGGAGCGGCACTTCGGCAGGGGGTACGGCAGCGCCGGACGGGCCCGGCTGCGGCTGCGCGGGATGGCCGCGGAGACCGGCGGGAGCCCGGGGAAGGGGGAGCTGTGACCGAGCTGATAGTCCCCGCCCAGGCCGACGCGCCAGCCGCTGAGTCGGACGTGATGGTCCGGGCCGAGCAGGTGCACAAGTCGTTCGGGCCGCTGGAGGTGCTCCAGGGCATCGATTTGGAGGTCCGCGCCGGGGAGGTGTGCTGCCTGCTGGGCCCGTCCGGGTCCGGCAAGTCGACCTTCCTGCGCTGCATCAACCATCTGGAGAAGATCGACGCCGGCCGGATCTGGGTCGACGGCGAGCTGATCGGCTACCGGGAGTACGGCGGGAAGCTGCACGAGCTGCGGGAGCGGGAGGTGGCCGCGCAGCGCCGCGCCATCGGCATGGTGTTCCAGCGGTTCAATCTGTTCCCGCACATGACGGTGCTCCAGAACGTCGTCGAGGCGCCGGTGCTGCTCGGGCAGGAGAAGAGGGCCGCAGCCCGGGAGCGGGCGGCGGCGCTGCTGGAGCGGGTCGGGCTGGGCGACAAGCTCGGCGCGTACCCCGCTCAGCTCTCCGGCGGCCAGCAGCAGCGGGTGGCGATCGCCCGGGCCCTGGCGATGCAGCCGAAGCTGATGCTCTTCGACGAGCCGACCAGCGCGCTGGACCCGGAGCTGGTGGGCGAGGTCCTGGACGTGATGAAGGACCTGGCCCGCGACGGCATGACGATGATCGTGGTGACCCACGAGATCGGCTTCGCCCGGGAGGTCGGCGACTCGCTGGTCTTCATGGACGGCGGCGTGGTGGTGGAGTCCGGCAACCCCCGTGAGGTGATCGCGAACCCCCGCCACGAGCGGACCAGGTCCTTCCTGGCGAAGGTGCTCTGATCGGCGCCCCGGCGCGGGCGGAGGCCCGCGCCGGGGACGTGCCGGTGTCCCGGGTTGTCACCGCCCCGGACTAGAGTCGCCTGCGTGACAGCTACGACGCCGCGCCTACTCCTCGTCGACGGACACTCCCTGGCATACCGGGCGTTCTTCGCCCTGCCGGTGGAAAACTTCTCCACCACGACGGGGCAGCCGACAAACGCCGTCTACGGCTTCACCTCGATGCTGATCAACGTGCTGCGCGACGAGCGGCCGACCCACATCGTCGTCGCGTTCGACGTGTCCCGCCGCTCCTTCCGCACCGAGAAGTACGCGGAGTACAAGGCGGGCCGCAGCGAGACCCCGGCGGACTTCAAGGGCCAGGTCAGCCTGGTCAAGGAGGTCCTGGCCGCGCTCCAGATCCCGGTGGTGGAGATGGAGGGTTACGAGGCCGACGACGTCATCGCCACCCTCGCCTGCCAGGCCCGCGACCAGGGCATGACGGTGCTGATCTCCAGCGGCGACCGGGACGCCTTCCAGCTCATCGACGACAACATCACGGTGCTCTACCCGCGTAAGGGCGTCTCCGACCTGGCCCGGATGGACGCCGCCGCGATCGAGGCGAAGTACGGCGTCGGCCCGCAGCGCTACCGCGACCTGGCCGCCCTGGTCGGCGAGACCAGCGACAACCTGCCGGGCGTGCCCGGGGTGGGGCCGAAGACCGCCGCCAAGTGGATCAACCTGTACGGCGGGGTCGACGGCGTCGTCGCGCACGCCGACGAGATCAAGGGCAAGGCCGGCGACAGCCTGCGCGAGCGGCTCGCCGACGTGATCCGCAACTACGAGATCAACTGCCTGGTCTCCGACCTGGAGCTGCCGGTCCGCCCCGAGGACACCCGCTGGGCCGGCTGGGACCGGGAGGCGGTGCACCAGGTCTTCGACACCCTGGAGTTCCGCATCCTGCGCGACCGGCTCTACCAGTACCTGGAGGCCGTGGAGCCGGAGGCGGAGGCCGGGTTCGACCTGACCGGCGAGAAGCTCACCGAGCCCGGCGCGTTGGCCGGCTGGCTCGACGCGCACGCCCCGGCCGGCGTCCAGGTCGGCGTCGCGGTAAAGACGCCGGCGAAGCCGTCCACCCCCCGGGAGCGGTACGAGCCGCAGCTCGACGGCGTGGCCCTCGCGCTGGCGGCCGGCCAGGCGGCCTGGTTCGCGGCGCAGCTGGCCGAGGCCGACGAGCGGGCCCTGGCCGGCTGGCTGGCCGACCCACAGCGGCCCAAGGTGGTGCACGACAGCAAGCACGCCCGGCTGGCGTTCGCCGCCCGCGGCTGGGACTTGACGGGCGTGGCCCGCGACACCGAGTTGGCCGCCTACCTGGCCCGCCCCGACCAGCGCTCCTACGACCTGACCGACCTGGCGCTGCGCTACCTGCACCGGGAGCTGCGGGTCGACGCCCCGGAGACCGGTCAGCTCACCCTCGACGGCCTCGGCGACGACGGCGAGGCCGAGCAGAACCTGATGCTCCAGGCCCGGGCCACCCTCGACCTGGCCGACGCGATCGACGCCGAGCTGTCCCGCGACGGCGAGCAGTCCGCCCGGCTGATGGCGGGGGTCGAGCTGCCGCTGTCGGAGGTGCTCGCCACGATCCAGCAGGTCGGCATCGCCGCCGACCTGGACTACCTCCAGGAGCTGGAGGCGCACTTCGCGGGCGAGGTCAAGGCCGCCGCCCAGGGCGCGTACGCCGCAGTGGGGCGGGAGTTCAACCTGGGCTCGCCGAAGCAGCTCCAGGAGCTGCTCTTCGGCGAGCTGGGGCTGCCCAAGACCAAGAAGATCAAGACCGGCTACACCACGGACGCCGACGCCCTCCAGTGGCTCCACGCGCAGAACCCGCTGCCGGTGCTGGAGCACCTGCTGCGCCACCGGGACGTGGCCAAGCTCAAGTCGACCGTCGACGGCCTGCTCAAGTCGGTCTCCGACGACGGCCGCATCCACACCACGTTCAAGCAGACGGTGGCCGCCACCGGCCGACTCTCCTCCACCGACCCCAACCTGCAGAACATCCCGATCCGCACCGAGGAGGGCCGGCGGATCCGCCGGGCCTTCGTCGTGGGGCAGGGGTACGACTGCCTGCTCACCGCCGACTACAGCCAGATCGAGATGCGGATCATGGCGCACCTGTCGTCGGACGACGCGCTCATCGAGGCGTTCAACTCCGGCCGGGACTTCCACGCCGCCACCGCGTCGTCGGTGTTCGGGGTGCCGGTGGAGGCGGTCACCGCCGACCAGCGCCGCAAGATCAAGGCGATGAACTACGGCCTGGCGTACGGGCTGAGCGCGTTCGGCCTGTCCCAGCAGCTCGGGATCACCGCCGAGGAGTCGCGCGGGCTGATGGAGAACTACTTCGCCGGCTTCGGCGGCGTCCGCGACTACCTCAACGAGGTCGTCGCCCGGGCCCGGCACGACGGCTACACCTCCACCCTCCTGGGCCGCCGGCGATACCTCCCCGACCTGGTCAGCGACAACCGGCAGCGCCGGGAGATGGCCGAGCGGATGGCGCTGAACGCCCCGATCCAGGGCTCGGCGGCCGACATCATCAAGGTCGCCATGCTGCACGTCGACGCGGCGCTGCGCGCCGCCGGCCTGCGGTCGCGGATGCTGCTCCAGGTGCACGACGAGCTGGTCTTCGAGGTGGCCCCGGGCGAGCGGGACGCCCTGGAGGCGCTGGTCCGCAAGGAGATGGGCGGGGCGTACCCGCTGTCGGTGCCGCTGGAGGTGTCCGTCGGAGAGGGCCGGGACTGGAACAGCGCCGACCACTGAGGCTCCACCGAGTCGCCGTGGCGGTAGGTCGACGTGCACCGGGGCCGTGGCCCGTTCACTTGAGCGGGTCGTGGCCCCAGTTCATCAGCGACCACCGCCACTTCGTGTCGCGCACGTTCCCGGACGGCCGCTGCGCCATGTGCCGGCGGACGTACCCGACGACCTTGCGCATGTGCTGGTAGTCGGCCTCGGACAGCCCGGCCCGGCCGCGCCGCAGCAGGTTGATGATCTTCCGGCCGGACTCGTGCCCGACCGACTCGCCGCCGCCCGCCCGGCCGCCCTTGTGCGAGCCGACCTGCTTCGACTCGTCGGTCTCCAGCCACGTCGACAGCTCGCCCGGCTTCATGTTCACCGCCTCGGCGAACTCCCGGTACGTGTCGCGCCCCCGCTCAGCCCTGCTCACGGCGCAGCACCTCCGGCCGGTGGGCGACGTCCCGTCCCGAGTCGTCGACGCGGATGCGGTACTGCGGCTCGTCCTGCGACGCGTTCACGGTGTGCCCGCGCACGTGCGTCCGCTCGGTCAGCTCCTCCCGCACCACTCCGTGGGCGCGGCCGCTGTGGCTGGCCCAGGAGACGTGGTCACCCCTGCGGAACTTGTTCTCGGCCATGAGGCTGGCTACCCGGGGCGCCCCCGGCCAAACGGGCGGCGGCTACGCGGTGAGCTCGGCGACCGGCAGCTTGATCTCGAACGGCTCGGTCAGCTCGATCAGCTCCGCGCTGTCGGCGACCAGCTCGTACTGCCGCTCACCGCTCAGGCTGAGCTGGCCGCTGAGCCGGTATGCGTACACGTGCACCGGGTCCTGCTCGATGCGCCAGTAGAACGGGATGCCGGCGGCGGCGTACTCGCCCGGCTTGGCGAAGCGGTCGACCCGCTGGGTGCCGGGGGACACCACCTCCACCGCGAGGACGACGTCCTCCGGCAGGAGCAGGGAACGGTCGGACCGCACCTCGGCGCGGCGCAGCAGCACGTCGGGCTGTCGGCTGGTGTTCGCGTTGAGCGCCACCCCGACGGCCTGCGTGGCGCGGAGATGGTCGGGCGCGTGTTGCAACAACCAGCGGGCCAGGAGCAGGGAGATGTCCTGATGGCCCAGGGTGGGGGAGGGTGTCACCTGGATGACTCCGTCGACGAGTTCGACGCGCGGGGCGTCGTCCGGCAAATTGGGCAGGTCTTCCAGCGTGTAGTCGGCACGCTGCTGCCGGATCGGGTCCGGACACCAGGGGCCAGGTGGTGTCGCGATCGGTTCGGCGCTCACCCGGCCAGCGTAACCCTGGCCCTCGCCCGGGACGTCGCACCCGCTGTGCGACACCACTCAGTCGGCGGGCTTCTCCGCGACGAAGATGGCGGTGCCGGGGAAGAGCCGGCCGCGCAACGGGCTCCACTGCCCCCAGATCCCCTCGTGGTCCTCCGGCCACTCCGGCTCCACCAGGTCGACCAGCCGGAACCCGGCGTCGACCAGCTCGCGGACCCGGTCGCCGAGGGTGCGGTGCTGCTCGACGTACGTCGCCGTGCCCGACTCGTCCTGCTCCACGTACGGGGAGCGGTCGAAGTACGAGTGCACGGCCGTCAGGCCGCCCTGGCCCGGGTCGTCGAGGAAGACCCAGCGCATCGGGTGGGTCACCGAGAACACCCATCGGCCACCGGGCCGCAGCACCCGGAACACCTCGCGCATCACCGCCGCCGAGTCGGCCACGAACGGGATCGCCCCGAACGCCGTGCACGCGGTGTCGAACGCCGCGTCCGCGAAGGGCAGCGCGAGCGCGTCGGCCTGCACCAGTGGCACCCGTACACCCGAGCGGTCGGCTGCCGCCGCGGCGTGCCGCAGCATGCCGATGGACAGGTCCAGCGCGACCGGTCTCGCCCCCGCCGTGGCCAGCCAGCGGGCGACGGCCGCCGCCCCGGCGCCCACCTCCAGCACCCGCCGCCCGGCGACGTCGCCGAGCAGCCGGGCCTCGGACTCCCGCAGCCCCTCGGGGCACCAGACGAACTCCACATCGCCGAGGAACGCGCCGTGCTCCGCCTGGTAGTCGTCGGCGTCGGCGTCCCACCAGCCACGGTTGGCCCGGCGGCTCTCCGCGTCGGTGACCGGGCGCCGCAGCACGCCCTGCGGGTCGGCGTGGTCGGCGTGGGTGGCGGCACCCGCCCGATCGTCGGTCATCGCGGCAGTCTAGTGGCCACCCGGCCTGGTCCCCGGTTCCGCGCCGAGGCGGCCCGCCGCCCGGCGCGGCGCCGGCCGGACGGGGGCAAAACACCGCCTGTCAGGACGTAAGAGACGGCGCATCGCGAAAGCGGGCTGGATCACTTATGCCCGGGGCTTGCACGCTGTGGTAATGCACACGGTAGGCTGGACGATGCGCTCGCGGATCGTGTGCCTCGGCAGGGAGCAGGTGCGCGGTCGACGGAGCTACATCAGGATCTCACTCAGCGATCGTTCGGTGTACCCGGCGACGGATCCGTTGGCGCGAACAGGTCACCGCACCAGCCTGCTGTGACAACCCAAAACCCATCCGACCGGAGCAACCGCCCACATGACGAGCAGCATCGAGGCCCCCTCGAGCGCCACCCGGGTCACCCACGACGATCTCGGTTCCGAGGAGGCTTTCCTCGCCGCGATCGACGAGACCATCAAGTACTTCAACGACGGCGACATTGTCGAAGGCACCGTCGTCAAGGTCGATCGGGACGAGGTCCTGCTCGACATCGGCTACAAGACCGAGGGCGTCATCCCCTCTCGTGAGTTGTCGATCAAGCACGACGTGGATCCCGCCGAGGTCGTCTCGGTCGGTGACCACATCGAGGCCCTGGTCCTCCAGAAGGAGGACAAGGAGGGTCGTCTGATCCTCTCCAAGAAGCGGGCGCAGTACGAGCGGGCCTGGGGCACGATCGAGAAGATCAAGGACGAGGACGGCGTCGTCCGCGGCTCGGTCATCGAGGTCGTCAAGGGTGGCCTCATCCTCGACATCGGGCTCCGCGGCTTCCTGCCGGCGTCCCTGGTCGAGATGCGGCGGGTGCGTGACCTGCAGCCGTACGTCGGCCGCGAGCTCGAGGCCAAGATCATCGAGCTGGACAAGAACCGCAACAACGTGGTCCTGTCCCGCCGGGCCTGGCTGGAGCAGACGCAGTCCGAGGTGCGCACCGAGTTCCTCAACAAGCTGCAGAAGGGCCAGGTCCGCAAGGGCGTCGTGTCCTCGATCGTCAACTTCGGCGCGTTCGTCGACCTGGGCGGCGTGGACGGCCTCGTGCACGTCTCCGAGCTGTCCTGGAAGCACATCGACCACCCCTCCGAGGTCGTCGAGGTGGGCCAGGAGGTCGAGGTCGAGGTCCTGGACGTCGACCTGGACCGCGAGCGGGTATCGCTGTCGCTGAAGGCGACCCAGGAGGACCCGTGGCGGCAGTTCGCCCGCACCCACGCGATCCAGCAGATCGTGCCGGGTAAGGTCACCAAGCTGGTGCCGTTCGGCGCCTTCGTCCGGGTGGACGACGGCATCGAGGGCCTGGTCCACATCTCCGAGCTGGCCGAGCGCCACGTGGAGATCCCGGAGCAGGTCGTCCAGGTCGGCTCCGAGGTCATGGTCAAGGTCATCGACATCGACCTGGAGCGTCGTCGGATCTCGCTGTCGCTCAAGCAGGCCAACGAGGGCTTCGTCGAGGGCGAGGAGCACTTCGACCCGACCCTCTACGGCATGGCCGCGACGTACGACACCGAGGGCAACTACATCTACCCGGACGGCTTCGACCCCGAGACGGGCGAGTGGCTCGAGGGGTACGACAAGCAGCGCGAGACCTGGGAGAACCAGTACGCCGAGGCTCGGGTGCGCTGGGAGGCCCACACCAAGCAGGTGCAGACCTCTCGGGCTGCCGACGCCGAGGCCGCTGCCAACCCGGCTCCGCCGGTGTCCGCTGGCGGCACCACCACCACCTCGACCAGCTCGGCCCCGAGCCGGCAGGCCGAGGAGCCGGCCGGCACCCTGGCCACCGACGAGGCGCTCGCCGCTCTGCGGGAGAAGCTCGCCGGCGGCAAGTGACCCGCTGACGACGACGGGCCCCGTCCCCGCGATCCGGTTTCACCGGGTCGCCGGGGGCGGGGCCCTCGCCGTGCCCGGCCCTGCGGGAATGCCCGGCCCCCGCATGATCGAGCACGATCGTGGGCCACCAGCCGGTGCCGGCACCCGGCACCGGCGCCGGCCGTCGGGCCGGTTTGGCTCGGCGCCCGCGATCCGGTTGACTGGTCCGGTGTTGATGGTGGGACTGACCGGCGGAATCGCGTCCGGCAAGAGTGCTGTCGCGGCGCGGCTGGCCGCGCTCGGCGCGGTGTTGATCGACTCCGACCGGATCGCCCGGGAGGTGGTCGCCCCGGGCAGCGAGGGACTGGCGGAGATCGTCGCCGCCTTCTCCGACCGGGTGCTCGGCCCCGACGGCGCACTGGACCGGGCCGCGCTGGGCGCGGTCGTCTTCGCCGACGAGGCGGCCCGCCGCCGGCTGGAGGCGATCACCCACCCCCGGGTCCGGGCCCGCAGCGCCGCACTCGTCGCGGCGGCGGCCCCGGACGCGGTCGTCGTCAACGACGTGCCGCTGCTGGTCGAGGTCGGGCTCGCCCCGACGTACCACCTGGTGGTCGTCGTGCGGGCGGAGGTGGCGACCCGGCTGACCAGGCTGGAGCGCGACCGGGGCATGGACCGGGCGGACGCCGAGCGGCGGATCGCCGCGCAGACCGACGACGACCGCCGCCGGGCGGCGGCCGACGTGGTGCTGTCCAACGACGGCACCCTCGACGAGCTGCACGCCGTGGTGGACCGGCTGTGGCAGGACCGGCTGCTGCCGTACGAGGCGAACGTGCGAGACCGGCGCGCGGTGCGCCCCGAGCGGGTGAGGCTGACCGAACCCGACCCCACCTGGCCCCAGCAGTACGCCCGGCTGGCGGCCCGGATCCGGCACGCGATCGCCCCCGCCGACCTGCGGATCGACCACATCGGGTCGACCGCCGTGTCCGGCCTGGCGGCCAAGGACGTCATCGACATCCAGCTCACGGTGCAGAGCCTGGCCGAGGCGGACGGTCCGCTGGCGGACCGACTCGCCGCCGCGGGGTTTCCCCGGCTGCCCGGCCAGTGGTGGGACAACCCCCGGCCGGAGGGCTGCGACCGGTGGGAGAAGCGTCTGCACGGCAGCGCCGACCCCGACCGGCCGGTGAACCTGCACCTGCGTCCGGCGGGTTCGCCCGGCTGGCGCTACGCCCTGCTGATGCGGGACCACCTGCGCGCGGACCCGGACCAGCGGGCGGCGTACCTGGCGCTCAAGCGGGAGCTGGCGGCCAGCGCGCCGGACACCATGACGTACACCACCGCCAAGGACCCGTGGTTCGACGAGGAGCACCACCTCGCCGAGGAGTGGGCCGCACGGAGCGGCTGGCGGCCCTGACCCGTCGTATCCGTCCTGTGCCCCGGGTGGGGCGGCGACCGGGCGTCAGCGCCCCGGCTCGCGGGCGGGCGGGACGGGCGAGGGCAGCGCCGGCGCCCGCCCCGGCACGAGGTCGAGCTGGGCGTACGTGCCGAGCCGGGTACGCAGCTCCAGCCGGCGGAGCAGGCCTGTCTTGTCGATCCAGTAGCGCAACCGGCCGTGTCGGGCGTCCACCTCGATGACGTCGACGGTCCGGTCGGCGAGGCGGTCCCCACGGATCCGGGTGGCTGGCCGGGGCGGCCTGGTCGCCGAGCCCACCCGCAGCGCGGCGGCCAGCAGCACGTCGACGTCGTCAGCGCCGGGCCTGCCGCGTTCCCAGGTGGGTCCGGCGCGTGGGGGCGGCAGCGGCGGCGCGACGAGCGCGTCCCCGGCGTACGGCGCCGACCAGACCCCGGCGGCGTCGTAGCGGCGCAGGGTCCGCCCGGCGGGTGCGTCGCGGGTGCCGACCGACAGGTACGCGGCCCGTTCGGTCCAGCTGATCCAGCCACTGCCGCGCAGGGTGACGCCTGGGGCGACGGGCGCGGTGAGGGTCGCCGCGGCGCCACCCGCGGCGCGCATCCGGGCCGCCGCTCGCGCGAACCGGTCCTCCTCGGGCCCGGTGAGCGCTCTGGGCAGCCCCGCCCGGCCGCCCAGCGCCGCCACCGGCCACAGCACCGGCCGGTTGGCCCGTTGCAGTTCCACCGTCACCGGCACGCCGCCGGGGAGGCGTCCCTCCAACCGGTGCAAGCGGGCGTCCCGATCGAGCCACCAGCGTGCTGCCCCGTCGAGGAGCGCGGTCCCGGCGGGCCTGGCGGCTGCGGCCGGCAGGCTCACCGCCGGGCCGGGCCAGCCCGCGGGCCGACCCGCGGTGCCGGATCGCGGTGGGGACGCCGTGGGCGGGCCCGTGGGGCCGGACGGGTGGGAAGCGGTGCGTGGGGTCGACGTGGCCGGTCGGCCGGCTTCCGGGGCGTCCTGCTGTCCTTGCCGGCCGGCGTCGTCGGGCAGCGGAGCCTGGAGGACGTCCACGGGCTGCCTGCCGGCCTCGGCGCGGGCCAGCCACCGGGCGGTGCCGGCAGGGATCGCCCCGGCCGGCTCGGCCCGGGGCGCGGCGAGCGCGAAGAGCAGGTCGAGGGTGGGGCGCAGGGGGCGGGCGGCGGACCCGTCGACGACCCGCCACCCGTCGACCGGGGGCACCATGGGCGGGGAGGCCGGGGCCGGCACCGCCGTGGGGTCGGGTCGGGCCATCAGCAGCCCGGGGGTGGCCTGGACCAGGCCCCGGCCCCGCCCGGCCCCCGGGCCGCCGACGTCCACGTAGGCCAGCGGCCGGGACCAGTCCACCCAGCCCACCACGTCGGTGCGGGCGGCGGCGGTGCCGATCGTGATCCGCAGGCCGGACCGGACGTCCCGGTGGTTGGTGACCCGGACGGCGGCGAGCCGCTCCGCCTCGGCGGGGGTCAGCGGCCGGGCCGGCTCCGGGGCCGCCGGCGCCCAGGTCAGCAGACCGGCGGCCAGGCCCGCGGCGGAGGCGACGGCGATCACCCCGAGGGCGACCACGGTGGTACGCCGACGCCGGCTGTCGCGCCGGTCGCTTGCACCGTCGGTTGCCGAAAGGTGACTGTTCCGGTCGGGTCCGACGTCGGCGTCCGGCTTACGCGGGTCCCGGTCGAATTCGGTGCCGCAGGCGCCCGGTGGGCGGCGGTCCCGGTCGGGTCGGGGCGTCGGGTCGGGGGAGTTGTCCACGGCAGGATGAACTTCCGGCGCGTGTCACAGGTGACGCACGAATCGCCCCACCTGGTGGGGCGCTCGCGGCGGCCGGTCTGCGCGTCGCGCGACCACCGGGGGTGCGCACGCCGGTGATGCCGGGTGCTGCGACCCCCTGTGCCGGGGGCGCCGGCCGTTGAGGCCAGGCCGCCGGCCCGGACGGCCGCCGCGAGCGGCCTACGGCCCATACCCTAGCGCGGTGAGATGTGCCACACAATGCGAATATTGAAGCCAATCACTGACTGACGGTGGTCGCCGCGTTGTGTCGGGCCCCCGGCGTACGGTTGGGGTCATGGCGCTCGACATTCCCCGGCTCGACGGCCGATTCCAGGTGGTCAGCGATTTCCAGCCGGCCGGCGACCAGCCGGCAGCCATCGACGATCTGGAGCGTCGGGTGCGGCGCGGAGATCGCAACACGGTCCTGCTCGGCGCGACCGGCACGGGAAAGAGCGCCACCACGGCCTGGCTCGTCGAGCGGTTGCAGCGCCCCACCCTGGTGCTCGCCCCCAACAAGACGCTCTGCGCCCAGCTGGCGAAGGAGTTCGGCGAGCTGCTGCCGCACAACGCGGTGGAGTACTTCGTCTCCTACTACGACTACTACCAGCCCGAGGCCTACATCCCGCAGACCGACACCTACATCGAGAAGGACTCCTCGGTCAACGAGGAGGTCGAGCGGTTGCGGCACTCGACGACCATGTCGCTGCTCACCCGCCGCGACGTGGTCGTGGTGGCCACGGTCTCGGCGATCTACGGCCTGGGCACCCCGGAGGAGTACCTCGACCGGGCCGTCCGGGTCGCCGTCGGGCAGGAGCTCGACCGCGACCAGCTGCTGCGTCGCCTCGTCGACATCCAGTACACCCGCAACGACATGTCCTTCCAGCGGGGCACGTTCCGGGTGCGCGGCGACACCCTGGAGATCATCCCGGCGTACGAGGAGCTGGCCATCCGGGTCGAGCTGTTCGGCGACGAGGTGGAGAAGCTCTACTACCTCAACCCGCTCACCGGTGACGTGGTCCGCGAGGTCGACGCTCTGATGATCTTCCCGGCCACGCACTACGCCGCCGGTCCGGAGCGGATGGAGCGGGCCACCCGCGACATCGAGGCCGAGCTGGCCGAGCGGCTCGCCGAGATGGAGCGGCAGGGCAAGCTGCTGGAGGCGCAGCGGCTGCGGATGCGCACCACCTACGACCTGGAGATGATGCGTCAGGTCGGCTTCTGCTCCGGCATCGAGAACTACTCCATGCACATCGACGGCCGGCAGCCCGGCAGCCCGCCGCACTGCCTGATCGACTACTTCCCGGACGACTTCCTCACCGTCGTCGACGAGTCGCACGTGACGATCCCCCAGATCGGCGGCATGTACGAGGGCGACGCCTCCCGCAAGCGGATGCTCATCGACCACGGCTTCCGGCTGCCCAGCGCCGGCGACAACCGGCCGCTGCGCTTCGACGAGTTCCTGGAGCGGGTCGGCCAGATGGTCTTCCTCTCCGCCACTCCCGGCCCGTGGGAGCTGGAGCGGGCCCAGGGCGAGTTCGTCGAGCAGGTGATCCGCCCGACCGGCCTGATCGACCCCGAGGTGGTGGTGAAGCCCACCCGGGGGCAGATCGACGACCTCATGCACGAGATCAAGCTGCGCACCGAGCGGGACGAGCGGGTCCTGGTCACCACGCTGACCAAGAAGATGGCCGAGGACCTGTCCGACTACCTGCTGGAGAACGGCATCCGGGTGCGCTACCTGCACTCCGAGGTGGACACGCTGCGCCGGGTGGAGCTGCTGCGCGAGCTGCGCAAGGGCGACTACGACGTGCTGGTCGGCATCAACCTGCTCCGGGAGGGCCTCGACCTGCCCGAGGTGTCCCTCGTGGCGATCCTCGACGCCGACAAGGAGGGCTTCCTGCGCAGCGGCCGGTCCTTGATCCAGACCATCGGCCGGGCCGCCCGGAACGTCTCCGGCCAGGTGCACATGTACGCGGACAAGATCACCCCCTCGATGGCGACGGCGATCGAGGAGACCAACCGGCGCCGGGACAAGCAGATCGCCCACAACAAGGCGCACGGCATCAGCCCCGAGCCGCTGCGCAAGAAGATTCACGACATCCTCGACGACATCTACCGGGAGGCGGAGGACACCGAGAACTCCCGGATCGGCGGGGCGGCGCGGCAGCTTTCCCGGGGCAAGGCACCGGTCAAGGAGACCCGCAGCCGCAGCCGGATCGGCGCGGCGGGCCCGTCCCGTGAGGGGATGGCCCGGGCCGACCTGGCCCAGCTCATTCAGGAGCTCAGCGACCAGATGCTGGCCGCCGCCCGGGAGCTGCAGTTCGAGTTGGCCGCCCGCATCCGCGACGAGGTCTCCGACCTCAAGAAGGAGTTGCGGGGGATGGACGCGGCCGGCGTGAAGTGACCGAGGGCGGTTGACCGGGGAAACCACCTGCGGCCGTTGCGGACGGCGAGCGAGGTATTGCAGCGTGTGATCGATCTGCGTACTCTCCGTCCTGGGAGGCGGGGATGCCGTTGCCAACGAGTCCGGTGATTCGACGTGCGCGACTCGGTGCCGAGTTGCGCCAGCTACGCAGGCGGGAGGAGCTCACCCTTGAGCAGGTCTGCGAGCGGCTGGGCTGGGCGTCGACCTCCAAGCTGTCCCGCATCGAGCTGGGCCAGAGCCGCCCCGATCTCGCCGACGTGCTCGACCTGCTGGACGTCTACCGGGTCGCCGCCGAGGAACGCGACGCGCTGATCGTCATCGCCCGGGACGCGGCCATCGGTCGTGGCTGGTGGAAGACCCTCGGCGCGATGGGCGAGCGCCAGCGTGCGTATGCCGAGCTGGAGGCCGGGGCGGCGACCGTGGTGGAGTACCAGCCGGCCGTCGTGCCGGGCCTGTTGCAGACCCCGGCGTACGCCCGGCTGCGTCTCGGGGTCGCCCGGCTGCTGCACCCCGACGTCGACGTGGAGGCCGACGTACGGGCCCGGCTGGTTCGGCAGGAGGTCTTGCACCGGGCCGAGCCGCCGCAGTACACGGCGCTGCTGGAGTTCACCGCCTGCGGCCCGGGTGGGTTGCCGGAAGGGGTCTGGCGCGAGCAGGTCCGCCACCTGGCCCTCCTGTCCCGCAAGCCGAACGTGACGATCAGGGTGGTGCCGCCCGGCGTCACGACCGGCGACGCCCATCCGCTGACCCCGTTCGCCCGGTATTCCTTCCCCGACCCGGCCGACCCGCGCACCGTGATGCTTGAGGCGTTGACCACCGATGTCCGGCTGGTCTCCGCCGCCGACCTCGCCTGGTACGACACCGTGGTCGACCGGATGCTCGACGCAGCCCTCCCGGCAGCCGAGACGACGGCGCTGCTGGCCCGGCTGGCCGACGATCCGGCGCTGCCGTCGCCGACCGGTCCGGGCGGCCATCCACTGGCCTTCCGGGTGCGGACGGAGGAGGTGGCGGCGGTGCCCCGGCCCCGCCCGCCGCAGGACTGAGCCCGGACTGTCGCCGCGCCGCCACCGGGCCCGGCGGCCCCGAGCCCGTCGGCACCGGTGGCCGGCGCGTCAGGCGCACTGTAGGCGGGGGGTACGACATTCCGCGGCCGACCGCTACGGCGGGCGTACCCGCGGTGCCGGGGTCGCTCAGGCAGGGACGTCGACGAAGTGCTCGACCAGCGGCGGGCCGGCGAAGTGTGGGCCGATCAGCTCCCGCCACCGGGTGAACCGCTCGGTGCCCCGGAAGTTCGCCTCGTGCGCCTCGACGGAGTCCCACTCGACCAGCAGCACGAATCGCGACGGCGACTCGATGCCGCGGGTCATCCGCACCGAGCGGCAGCCGGGCGTCGTCGCGAGGATCTCGTGACCCTGCGCGTACGCGGCTGCGAACGTGTCCTCGTGTCCGGGCACCACATCGATGAGCGCGACCTCAAGCACCATGCCCCTGAGCCTGCCACGTCCCCGGCCGGGAAGGACGACGCGGGGGGACTGTCCCGCCCCTCGGACCGGCCCCGGGATGGCCTCCTAGGAAGCTCTGCGGGCAGAGACTTCCGTCACGCCGAACGTGGTGGGATCGTCGATGTGTGGGCCCGGAGATGCGGCCGGAGGCCTCGATGGGGAAGAATGGCGGCGAAGGAGGGGAGTATTCCCCCGTGACGGAGTCGTCAGCACGGTCGACCATCGCCCCGGTGGCGCGACCCGGCTCCGTCGGTCAGCGGTCCACACCTGGGCCGCTGGCGGAAGAGACCTCCGACAGCCACCACTGTTTCGCGTTGCCGCAACCCGCCCGCCCGCACGGGGCGTACGGTGTGCCCGACGCCGCGTGTCTGCCGGAGGATTGGATTGAACGTGTCCGGATTGGTGTGGGCGGTAACCCTCGTCGCACTGACAGCGGTTCTGGTCGTCGACCTGCTGATCATCGGTCGCCGGCCGCACGAGCCGAGCGTCCGCGAGTCAAGTCTCTGGGTCGCCTTCTACGTCGGGCTGGCCCTGGTCTTCGGCGTGGGGCTCTGGCTCGCAGCCGGCCCCGGCGTGGCCGGCGAGTTCTACACCGGCTGGCTCACCGAGTACAGCCTCTCGGTGGACAACCTCTTCGTCTTCGTGATCATCATGGCCCGCTTCGGGGTGCCCCGGCCGTACCAGCAGAAGGTGCTGCTCATCGGCATCGTGCTGGCGCTGGTCATGCGTGGCGGATTCATCGCCGCCGGTGCGGCGCTGATCTCGCAGTTCTCCTGGGTCTTCTACCTGTTCGGCGCGTTCCTCATCTACACGGCGATCAACTTTTTCCGGCAGGGTGAGCCGAACGAGGACGACTTCTCCGAGAACCTGCTGATCCGGTGGAGCCGGCGGGCGCTGCCGATCTCCCGGGACTACGACGGCGCGAAGATGACCACGCACGAGCGCGGCCGCCGGCTGTTCACCCCGATGCTGGTCGTCATGATCGCGATCGGTACCACCGACCTGATCTTTGCGCTGGACTCGATCCCGGCGATCTTCGGCATCACCCAGGAGCCGTACCTGGTCTTCACCGCGAACGTGTTCGCGCTGATGGGGCTGCGCCAGCTCTACTTCCTGCTGGGCGGGCTGCTGGACCGGTTGATCTACCTGAGCATCGGGCTGTCCGTGGTCCTCGGCTTCATCGGCGTGAAGCTGGTGCTGGAGGCGCTGGGCGACAACAACCTGCCGTTCGTCAACGGCGGGGAGCCGGTGGGCTGGGCCCCGCACATCCCGATCTGGCTCTCCCTGGTGGTCATCCTCGGCGCCCTGCTGGTGGCGACCGTGGCCAGCCTGATCAAGTCGGCCCGGGACCGGCGGCGAGAGCTGACCGCCGCCCGGGGCTGACAACCCCCCTGAACGCCGAGGGGCGCTCCCAATGCGGGAGCGCCCCTCGGCGTCGGTGCCGGGCGACGGGTCAGACCCGGTGCACGCCGACCAGGGTGGCGGTCCGGCCGGCCGGCATCGCCTCCTCCACCACGCCCCGATGCTGGTAGCAGGCGTGCAGGAGCCGCCGGTTCGCTGCGGCGTCCGGCTCGGCGCTGACGAAGCCGATGTGGTGGATCTGCTGGCCGGGCCGGGCGAAGAAGTACAGGTCGCCGGGTCGTTCGGCGCCCAGCGGCAGCGGGGTGGTCGCCCGGGCCTGATCGGCGGCGTCGCGGGGCAGCACCACGCCGAACCGCCGCCAGGCCAGGTGCACCAGGCCGGAGCAGTCGATCCCGTACGTCGACAATCCGCCCCAGACGTAGATCACGTCGCGCAGCCGGGCGGCGACGGCCAGCACGTCCCGGGCGGGCGGCGGCTCGGTGGGCAGGGGCACGAGGTGGCTGTCGGGAAGCCAGAGCGGCCGGTCGTGCCCGGCGGCGTGCACGGGGCGCCAGCCGTCGGCCGGCGGGCCCGCCGGGGCCAACCGGGTGCCGAGGACGATGCCGGAGACGACCGGCTCGCCGCCCGGGGCCGTACGCAGGGCGGTGACGGTCGCGTCGACGACCCAGGGGGCGTCCGGTCCCTGCGGGTCGTCGGATGCGACGGGGGCGAGCTGGGCGGTGGGCAGCCAGCCCGGGTAGCCGCGCGAGTCATGGGTGGCCGACGGCTGCTCGACGGCCACCACGTGCGCCCAGCCGTCGGGGCGCAGCGCGGTGACCAGCACCCGTTCCCCGAACAGCAGTTGGCTCAGGACGCAGTCACCCACCTGCTGCTCGTGGTCCATGCCGGAGATCCAGGCGGCGACGTCGGCTTGCGGGTCGAGGGCGGGACGGTCGACGGGGCGTACCTCCTCGGGGCTGGTCCACAGGGTCGCGACCGCGACCCGGACGACGGCCTCATGGCCCGCTTGCAGTTCCACGTCCACTCCCAGCTCCGAAGTCACCTGCCGTGACCCTATGAAAGAAAGTGCCGAGCATCAACTGGGCGATCGCATCTTTGCTACAGACACGGAGGTGATGCCGAGGCCGGGGGCGTCCGGCAGCAGCACCGTCGCCCCGTCGTACCGGATGCCGCCGCGCACCGGCGACCAGGCCAGCCACCAGGCGGCGTCGAGGTCGGAGACTGCGGTGGTCCGGTACGCGGCGACCAGGCTGGCCGCGGCCCCCACCCCGACCTGGCTCTCCATCATCGAACCGACGATGGTGCCGACGCCGTGCGCGGCGGCCAGGTCGAGCAGGGTCCGGGCGGCGTGCAGGCCGCCGCACTTGGCGAGCTTGACGTTGACCATGTCGGCGGCCCGGCGGCGGATGACCTCGACCATGTCGCGCACGCCGAACACCGACTCGTCGGCCAGGATCGGCACGCCGACCCGGTCGCTGACCCAGGCCAGCCCGTCGAGGTCCCAGCGGGCCACCGGCTGCTCCACCAGCTCCACGTCCAGCCCCGCGTCCTCGATGCCGCGGATCACCCGGACCGCCTCGCGGGGCGTCCAGCCCTGGTTGGCGTCCAGCCGGATCTGCACGCCCGGGCCGACGGCGGCGCGGACCGCGCGGACCCGTTCCAGGTCGCCCGCCGCGTCGGTGCCCACCTTCAGTTTCAGCACCGCGAATCCCTCGGTCCGCCGCTGCCGCGCGGCAGCGGCCAGGTCGGCGGCGTCGCCCGCGGCCAGGGTGACGTCCGTCGGCACCCGCAGGGCCGTGCCGCCGAGCAACCGCACCAGGGGTACGCCGAGCCGGCGCGCGGCCAGGTCGTGCAGCGCGGTGTCCACCGCGGCCTTGGCGGCCTCGTTGCCGGCCACCGCGCGCTGCACCTCGACGCAGCGGGCCACCAGGTCGTCGGCGTCCCGCCCGACCAGGGCCGGTGCGAGCATCTCCCGGACGCATGCCTCGGCGCCGGCCAGCGACGCCCCGGTCACCTGCCACACCTGCGGCGCCTCGCCGAACCCGGACCGCCCGTCCTCGTCGACCAGCTCCACGATCAGGGTGTCCACGGTGGTGGTACGCCGCAGCGCCGTCACGAACGGGGTGTGCAGGGGCGCGGAGAGCCGGTGGGTGCGTACCACGGCGATTGTCATGTGCGGCACCCTATACGGCAGCGCACGACGACAGGGGAGGCCGGATGACGGGGCAGGGCTGGGAGCTGGTAGGCGCGCCGAACGCGCGTGACCTCGGCGGCATGGTGGGTGCGGACGGGCGGCGGGTGCGGGCGGGCCGGTTGATCCGGACACCGGCGCTGGGCCGGTTGACCGACGACGACCTGTCGACGCTGGGGAGGATCGCCCCGGCCTGCGTGGTGGACCTGCGCGACGACTCGGAGATCGCGGCGGGCCCGCCGAACCGGCTGGCCGGCGAGCCCCGGGTGGTTCGACTGCCGGTGTACGACGAGGCCCACCCGGTCTTCACGGCGGTGTCGGAGGTGCTGCTCGGACACAACCTGGGTGCGGAGGCGACGCTGGCCATGCAGGGCAGCCCGGCGGCGATGGCGGGGATCTACCGGTGGTTCGTCACCGGGGAGCCGGCCCGGGCGGGCTTCGGCGCGGCGGCCCGGTTGGCCGCCGACGCGGGGAACCTGCCGCTGCTGTTCCACTGCTCGGCCGGCAAGGACCGCACGGGCTGGCTGTCGGTGGTCCTGCTCACCGCGGTGGGCGTGGACGAGGCGGCGATCCGGGCGGACTACCTGCGGACCAACGCGCAGACGGAGAGCCTCAAGGAGGTCATCCTCACCGCGATGCGGGCCCGGCAGCCGGAGCTGGCGGAGGCGGCGATCCGGCCGCTGATGGAGGTGCGCGGTGAGTACCTGGACGCCGCGTACGACGAGGTCCGCCGGGTGCACGGCTCGTTCGACCGGTATCTGCGCGACGGGTTGGGCCTGACCGACGCGCACCTGGCGGCGCTGCGGGACAGCCTGCTGGACTGAGGCCGGCGCGCGGCGGGGGTGGGAACGCCACCGCGCCGGCCTGCCGGGTGCGTGGCGGGCCGGCGCGGTGTCCGCCGGGTGCGCGTGCTGTGCCGGCGCGGCGTCCGCCGGGTGCGTGGCGGGCCGCAGTGGCGGCGCCTGCCGGGGCGGCGCCTGCCGGGGCGGGACTAGCCGGCGCTGCGCAGGTCGTGGCGGGCAGCCCAGGCCCGGGCGGAGACGTCGGCGAGCACCAGGCAGGCGTCGTCGGAGGACTCGTCGCCGGTGGCACCCCCGTCGGCGAGTTCGGTGGTGGTGCAGACGACCAGCACGTACGGCGGGGCGTCGGGTGGGTAGATCACCCCGGCGCCGTGCCGGACGCCGCGTACCCAGCCGTTCTTGTGGGCGATGCGGACCCCCTCGGGCAGCCCGGCGGCGAGGTCCTCGCGGAACTCCTGGGCGAACAGGACATCGAGCATGGCGGCGCAGCCGGCGGGGGAGGCGAGCGGCCCGGGCCGGATCGCCCCGGCGGCCAGCCCGCCGAGCAGGGCCGCCAGGTCGGCGGCGGTGACCAGGTTGGTGATCCCGGCCTCCCGGGCGGCGAAGTCCTCGATGCCACGCCCGGTGACGCTGTGCCGGGCGCCGGCGAGCGCCCAGGCGTCGGCCACGGCGGGCAGCCCGACGTGGCCGAGGCAGACGTTGGTGGCCAGGTTGCTGGAGCGCACGATCATCCGCTCGGCGAGCCAGCGCAGGGGCGCGCCGTGGCCCTCCCGCTGCCAGACGGCCTCGTCGTTGTCGTAGTGCCGGGCGCAGGAGAATCGGGGCGCGCCGGGCCGGGCGGAGTCGAACTCGTTGCGTACGTCGACGGGGGCGGCCAGGTCGAGGGTGCCGGCCTCGGCCGCCCGGTGCAGGGCCAGCAGCACGGCGACCTTCATGGTGCTGGCCGCGTAGTGGGTGGCGTCGGGGTGGCGGGTCCAGGTGGGGGCGGCGTCGAGCCGGCCCAGGTACGCCGACACGGTGCCCGGCAGCGTGTCCAGATGCGCGTCGAGCTCGTCCCAGATCATGCCGGTGACCGTAGCGGATCCGGCCGCCGGCGGGCCGGGTGCGGGGGGGCCGGACGCGGAGCGGGCCGGGAGGTGGTCCCTCCCGGCCCGTCCGGTACGTCGTGCTCGGCCGTCAGCCGGCGTGCTTGCGGCGGGCGGTCGCGCGGGCGCGCTGCGTCTGGTCGAGGACGACCTTGCGGATGCGCACGGACGCCGGGGTCACCTCGACGCACTCGTCCTCGCGGCAGAACTCCAGGGCCTGCTCCAGGGACAGCTTGCGCGGCGGGATCAGCTTCTCGGTCTCGTCGGAGGAAGAGGCCCGCATGTTGGTGAGCTTCTTCTCCTTGGTGATGTTGACGTCCATGTCGTCGGAGCGGGAGTTCTCCCCGACGATCATGCCCTCGTACACCTCGGTGGTCGGATCGACGAAGAGCTGGCCGCGCTCCTGAAGGTTGATCATGGCGAACGAGGTGACCGCGCCGGACCGGTCGGCGACGAGCGAGCCGTTGTTGCGGGTGCGCAGCTCGCCGAACCACGGCTCGTAGGACTCGAAGACGTGGTGCAGGATGCCGGTGCCCCGGGTGTCGGTGAGGAACTCGGTGCGGAAGCCGATCAGGCCGCGCGCCGGGACCAGCCACTCCATCCGGATCCAGCCGGTGCCGTGGTTGACCAGTTGCTCCATCCGGCCCTTGCGGGTCGCGAGGAGCTGGGTGATCGCGCCCAGGTACTCCTCCGGCGCGTCGATGGTCAGCCGTTCCACCGGCTCACAGATCTTTCCGTCGATCTCCCTGGTGACCACCTGCGGCTTGCCGACGGTCAGCTCGAAGGACTCGCGGCGCATCTGCTCGACCAGGATCGCCAGGGCCAGCTCGCCACGGCCCTGCACCTCCCAGGCGTCGGGCCGCTCGGTGGGCAGCACCCGCAGCGAGACGTTGCCGACCAGCTCCTTGTCGAGGCGGTCCTTGACCATCCGGGCGGTGACCTTGGCGCCCTTGACCCGGCCGACCAGCGGCGAGGTGTTGGTGCCGATGGTCATCGAGATGGCCGGCTCGTCGACGGTGATCAGCGGCAGCGCGACCGGGTTCTCCGCGTCGGCGAGGGTCTCGCCGATCATGATCTCCGGGATGCCGGCGACCGCGATGATGTCGCCCGGTCCGGCCGACTCGGCCGGCCTGCGCTCCAGGCCCTCGGTCATCAGCATCTCGGAGATGCGGACCCGCTGGTTGGTGCCGTCGGTGCGACACCAGGCGACGGTCTGGCCCTTGGCGATGGTGCCCTGTCGGACCCGGCACAGGGCCAGCCGGCCGAGGAACGGCGAGGCGTCGAGGTTGGTCACGTGCGCCTGCAACGGCGCGCCCTCGTCGTACGCGGGCGGCGGGATGGTGTCCAACAGGGCGCGGAACAGCGGCTCCAGGCTCTCGCTGTCCTCAGGGACCGAGCCGTCGGCGGGCTGGGTGAGCGAGGCGATGCCGTCGCGGGCGCAGGCGTAGACGATCGGGAAGTCGATCTGCTCCTCGTCGGCGTCCAGGTCGAGGAAGAGTTCGTAGGTGTCGTCCACGACCTCCTTGATCCGGGCGTCGGGGCGGTCCACCTTGTTGATCACCAGGATGATCGGCATCCGGGCGCGAAGCGCCTTGCGCAGCACGAAGCGGGTCTGCGGCAGGGGGCCCTCGCTCGCGTCGACGAGCAGCACCACGCCGTCGACCATGGTGAGGCCCCGCTCCACCTCGCCGCCGAAGTCGGCGTGCCCGGGGGTGTCGATGATGTTGATGGTGACCGGGTCGGAGCCGTCCGCCGGCAGGTACCGCACGCCGGTGTTCTTGGCGAGAATGGTGATGCCCTTTTCCCGTTCCAGGTCCCCCGAGTCCATCACCCGCTCGGTCGTCTCACCGCGGGCGCCGTAGGCACCGGCCTGCCGCAACATGGCGTCGACCAGGGTGGTCTTGCCGTGGTCGACGTGAGCGATGATGGCGACGTTACGGAGGTCGGTGCGAAGCTGCATGGGTTCCATCCTCCCGCCTGTGCGGATCAGGGGCGGCGTCGGGGTCACCCCGGCGCTTCCCGGATCTGTGCCGAAACCGCTGTTGCCCTGCTTATCCCGGCTGGCATGCTGGCCGCCGTGACCCCCGGGCTGTCGTGCACGATCTGTTGAACTCGGTGCGGGACCTGCCGCCCCTGCTGGTCTACCTGGCCGCCGCGACGATCGTGGCCGGCGAGACCGCCGTGATCGTCGGGCTGCTGGTGCCCGGGGAGGCGACCCTCCTGCTGGTCGGCTTTCTCACGTACACCGGTGCCCTCCGGTTGGGACCGGCGCTGCTGGTGATGATTGTCGCAGCGGTGACCGGCGACGCGGTGGCATTCCGTGCGGGTCGCCGGTACGGGCCCCGGCTGCGGGCCTCGGGGCTGGGCGCCCGGGTGGGACCGGGCCGCTGGCGGCGGGCGGATGAGCTGCTGGAACGGCTCGGCGGGCGGGGGGTCCTCGCCGCCCGCTGGATCGCCTTCGCCCGGACCCTGGCTCCCCGGCTGGCCGGGGCCGCCGGAATGCCGTACTGCCGGTTCGCGCCGTGGAACCTCGCCGGGGTGGCGACCTGGGTGGGCGGGTCGGTGCTGCTGGGCAACGTGGCCGGGGAGTCGTACGGGACGGTGTCCCGACTGCTCGGGCGGGCCACCGGGGCGGTGCTGGTGCTGTTCGGCGGGCTCCTCGCCGTGCTGCTGGTCGGCCGCTGGCTGGGCCGTCACCCCGACCCGGCCCGGGCGCTGCTGGGCCGGGTGGCGGCGCTGCCGCCGGTGCGCTGGCTCTCCGCCCGGTACGGCGTGCTGTTCTTCCTGCTGGCCATGCGGATCGGCCCGGCCTGGACATTGTTGATCAACCTTTTGGCGGGGCTCGCGCTCCTGTTCACCGCCGGTCTCGCCATCGCCTGGCTGCTCGGGGCGGCGATGCGGTGGAGCGGGCTGGCCGCTGTCGACGACGCGATCGCCGGCTGGTTCAGCGACCGGCGCACCGCCGGCGCGGCCGACGTCGCGTTCGCCCTGGTCTCGGTGTTGCGCGGCTCGGTGCTGATCGGGCTGGTCGCGGTGGTGGCCGCCGGGTTGGCCTGGCGGCAGCGGCCGTGGCGGGCCGACCTGCTCAGCGTGGTGGGCTCGGTCGGGGCGTTCCTGCCGCTGGTGGTCCTCGCCGTGGTCACCGACCTGACCGCGCCGGGGCCGGCCGCGTCGGGGGAGGAGAGCGCGCTGTTCCCGACGCAGAACGCCGTCGTTGCGGCGAGCCTGTGCACGCTGGCCTGGCTGCTGTCCCGGAGCGCGCGCTGGCAGGTGGCGGTGGCCGCCTGGACGGTGGCCGCGGCCGGCGTGTCGGCGATCGGCAGCGCCCGGCTCTACCTCGGGTTGAGCACCGCCAGCGGCACCGTCACCTCGGTGCTGCTCGGATCGGCCTGGACCGCGCTGTTCATGGTCGCCTGGGCCACCCGGGACCGGGCTGCGGGCGGCGGCGGGGGAGCGCGCGAGGTGATCCCCGAGCAGGGCCCGCCGCCGGCGGTCGACGGCGAGGCGCGGTCGGGCCGCTGCGCCGGTACGGGGCAGCGGCCCGACACGGGGTAGGCCCGGGATCGGAAGGGCGGGGCGGGCGGTCAGTCGCGGGTGGCGGCCGGTTCCGTGGGCCCGTGGCCCCGGTCCGCCGGTGCGTCCTCGGGCGTCCGGTCGATCCGGCCCGGCCACCAGAAGCGTTCGCCGAGCACGAACGCGAGCGCCGGCACGAGCACCGTGCGTACCAGCAGGGTGTCGAGCAGCACCCCGATGCACACGATGATCCCGATCTGGGTCAGCGTGATCAGCGGCAGGACGCCGAGGACGGCGAAGACCGCGGCGAGCAGGATGCCGGCGCTGGTGATCACGCCGCCGGTGACGCGCAGCGCCGACAGCATGCCGTCCCGGGTGCCGGTGCGCCGGGCGTCCTCGCGGGCCCGGGTGACCAGGAAGATGTTGTAGTCCACGCCGAGGGCCACCAGGAACACGAAGGCGAGCAGCAGGACGCCGCTGTCCAGCGCGGGGAAGCCGAGGACGTGGTCGAACAGCAGCCACGCCGCGCCGAGGCTGGCGAAGAACGACGCGATGACGGTGAGCACCAGCAGCAGCGGCGCGACCAGGCCGCGTAGCAGCAGCACGAGCACCGCGCCGACGAGCAGCAGGATGATCGGCAGGATCAGCCGCAGGTCCTTGGCGTCGGCCTTGTCGGAGTCGTAGGTGGCGGCGACCGTGCCGCCGACCACGGCGCCGGTGAACGGGTCGGTGCCCTCGACGGCCGGTGGCGCGGAGCCGGGGACCGCGGCGACGGCGTCCCGCAGCGCCTCGACCACCCGGTCCGAGGCGGCGGTGCCCGGCTCGGCCTCCAGCACCACGTCGACCTGGGCGACGCTCGTGCCCGCGTCTCCCGGCCGGGCCGAGGCCACGCCGGGGACGCTCGCGGCGGCGTCGGTGACGGCCGCCACGGCGGCGGGGGTGGTGAGCACGGCGACCGGCTGGGTCGTGCCAGCGGGGAAGGCCTTCGCGAGGGTCTCCGCGCCGGCCACCGCCTCGGGCTTGACCCGGAACTGCTCGGTCTCCGACAACCCGGTGCGGATGCCGAGCCCGCCGAGGGCGAGGCCGGCGAGCAGCAGCGTCGCGAGGGTCGCGACCGGCACGGGCCGGCGGACGACGGCGGCACCGAGGCGGCCCCAGAGCCGGCCCTCGCGGGCGGGGCCGCCGACCCGGGGCACGAACGGCCAGAACAGCCCCCGGCCGAAGATCACCAGCACGGCGGGGAGGAGGAACAGCGCCGACAGCATGGCGAACACCACGCCGGTGGCGCAGGCCACGGCGAGGGCCCGGTTGGTCTCCTGCTCCGACAGCAGCAGGGTGAGCACGCCGAGGACCACGGTTCCGCCGCTGGCCAGGATGGGTTCGGCGGTGCGTCGCAGGGCGGCGCGCATGGCGGCGAAGCGGTCCTCCTCGCGGCGCAGCTCCTCCCGGTAGCGGGCGATGAGCAGCAGGGCGTAGTCCGTGGCGGCGCCGAAGACCAGGACGCTGGCGATGCCGGTGACCTGACCCTCCTGGAGGTTGATGCCGAAGGCCGGGACGATGGTGTCCACGGCCCGCAGGGTGAGCTGCTCGGTGGCCGCGACGACGACGAGCGGCACGATCCACAGGAACGGGCTGCGGTAGGTGATGAGCAGCAGCAGGGCGACGACGCCGGCGGTGACGGCGAGCAGCGTGATGTCCGCGCCGTCGAAGACCTTCGTGAGGTCCGCGGAGAACGCCGGGGCTCCGGTCACCTCGGCGGTGAGCCCGTCGGGCAGGCCGTCGAGGGCCGCGCGGAGGTCGGCCACCGTCGTCGCGACGGCCTCCTGGCCGCCGGCGGTGGACAGCGGGACGGCGATGAGCGCCACGGTGCCGTCCGGGGAGATCTGCGGCGGGGCGACCCGCCCGCCGACGGCGAACCGGCCCAGCTCGCCCGAGATGCCGGTGACCTCGGCGCGGTCCGGCTCGGTGAGCGGCCCGTCGTCGGCGCGGCTGACGACGACGATCGCCGGTTCGACGTCGCTGGCGGGCAGCTCCTCCTGGAGCCGTTCGACCTGGGTCGACTGCCATTGCACCGACAATCCGGTGGACGAGACGGGGGCGGGATTGTCCGGCTCCGGGAACCCGAAGACGGCCGCGCCGAGGACGATCGCGACGGCCACGGTGAGCCAGGCGGCGAGCCGCCCCCGGGCGACGCGGGTGAACACAGACATCGGGTTCCCTCAGGGTTGCCGGGACGTGGTCCCGGGTACGCGGTGCGGTTCGACGCGGCCGTGCGATTTAGCACGCCTGTCGAGTATCTTGACAGGCGAGATTATCCGCCGCTCCTCTATGCTGCAAGCGGGACCGCAACGGCAGGGGAAACGACGGCGTGACACGGCACGGCATGTATCGGCGGCGCGACAGCCGGCGCGACCAGCTCGTCGCCGAGATCGCCAACGACCTGCGCCGGTACTCCGTCGACGCCCAGCACATCGGGCACGCCTTCGCCGGGCTGCACGGGCTCAACCCCACCGACCTGCACGCCCTGATCGCCGTCATGGACGCCGAGCTGCTCGGCACGCCGATCACCCCGGGGCGGCTGGGTGAGCAGCTCAACCTCTCCTCCGGCTCGGTCACCGCGCTGGTCGACCGGCTGGAGCGGGCCGGCCACATCCGCCGGGACCGGGACACCGCCGACCGGCGCAAGGTGTTCCTGCACTACGCCGACCGGGGTGCCGCGCTGGCCATGGAGTTCTTCCAGCCGCTGGGCCGGCGGACCGACCGGGTGATGGCCGACTTCGGCGACGCCGAGCTGGAGATCGTGCACCGTTTCATGGCGACGATGGTCACCGCGATGCGGGAGCACCGCGACATTGTGCGGGCCGCCCGCCCCGCCCCGCCCCGCCGCCCGGCCGGCTGACCGCGCACCCGCTGACCGCGCCGGTCGCCGCCGCGACAACTCCGCCCGGTTGGGCGGACCGTTGCCCTATTTCGAGAAACAGGCCGCTGAACTGGCGAAACGCCAGAAAGCCCGGCTGCTTTCGAGTCACCTGCCCGGCGCTCGTGCACCCCGGCCGGGCTCGCCTCCGCCCAGGAGCACGGGTCGCCACCGCCCGGCGGGCCCGCCACCGGAAGGGGACGCCATGACCCGGGCCCCGACGAACCTGTTGGCGGTCCGAAGTCTCCTGCTGACCCATCTCGACCTTGATCCCGCCGCCGCACGACCAGAGGGCCTGGAGCCGGCCGAGGTCGGCACTTTCGGCGACGCCGCCCACGTCGGGGCTACCACTGCGGCTCCGACCGAGTCGTCGCCGGCGCCTACTCGATGGTCGAGTCGCCCCGGGACGCCGTGGGGCTCACCCTCGACGCCTCCGCGCTGAACGGCGGCCGGTTCTCAGCCATCTCGGGCGGAGACGTCCACGACCTGCGTTCCTTCTTCGCCTGGTGCGTCGCGCAGTGCGTCGCCGGGGCGGACGACACCCGGGACATTCGCGAGATCATTTACTCCCCGGACGGGACCACGGTCCGGCGGTGGGACCGGCTCGGGCGGCGCAGCACGCCATCCTGTCCGACAAGGACTTCACGGACGAGTTGGCGATCGTGGCCGGCGTCCTGGCCTCGGAGAAGATCACCGCCGCACCGCCGCTCAGCCTGGCAAGGCAGGTGGCCGACGAGATCGCCCGGCGGATGGCGGACTTGAGATTGGCCGGCGGCGGGGTGAATCGTCCCGGGCCGACACGCGCTGTGACGGCGGCCGGATACACCCGGCCGCCGCCACCGGCACGAAGCTAGATCGGACGGACGTTGTCCGCCTGCGGGCCCTTCTGCCCCTGGGTCACGTCGAACTCGACCTTCTGGCCCTCATTGAGTTCCCGGTAACCGCTGGACGCGATGGCCGAGTAGTGGACGAAGACGTCCGGACCCCCGCCGTCCTGCTCGATGAAGCCGAAGCCCTTTTCCGAGTTGAACCACTTGACCGTGCCGGTAGCCATGCATTTCTCCCTGTTCAAAGCGGGAGACCACCGACCGCCGGCCGATGATCGCCCTGTACCTCCCTGAGAGTAACTGGCGAAACCCCGATCCGCTGGTCGAAGTGCCGCAGGAAGGCCGGTAAAAAAATTCACACCGGCCACGCCGGGGGGAAAGCCGCCCGGAGTTCGGGCCGCTCGGGCATGCTTGCCCGGTGGAAGGACCCGCAGCCGCCGCGCTGTCTGAGCTGGAACGCGAGGTCGGCGCGCCCGGGGACGGGCTGGACCGGCTCCGGCTGGTCGCCACCCCCTTCGTCCCCGAGGTGCGGCTGCACCTGGCCGAGGACGCCATCGTCTGGTGGGCCCGGATGGAGGCAGCCTCCGGGCACGCCCTGCCGGCGCCGTACTGGGCGTCGGTCTGGGCCGGCGGGCAGGCCCTCGCCCGGCACCTGCTCGACCACCCCGAGCTCGTCGCCGGCCGCCGCGTGTTGGACCTGGCCGCCGGCTCGGGCCTGGTGGCGATCGCCGCCGCGCTGGCCGGCGCGGACCGGGTCGTGGCCAACGACATCGACCCGTACGCCGTCGCCGCCGTCACGCTCAACGCCCAGGCCAACCGGGTCACCCTCGCCGCCACCGGCGAGGACCTGCTCGACTCCGACCCCGACGACACGGACCTGCTGGTCGCCGGGGACGTCTTCTACGACCAGGAACTGGCCGACCGGATGCTGCCGTTCCTGCGCCGCGCCGCCGCCCGGGGCAGCCACGTGCTGGTCGGCGACCCCGGCCGCGGCCACCTGCCCCGCAACCGGCTGGACCTGGTGGCCAGCTACCAGGTGCCCACCACCGAACCCGCCGTCGACACCCCGGTGCGCCGCGTCGAGGTGCTCAGCCCCCGCTGACGCCCCGGCTCAGGGGAGTGCCCCGAGAAGGGATCAGGACGCGGTGGGCTGCGGCGCGCCGGCACGGGGGAGGCGCGCCGCAGCCGAGGTCACCAGCCGCGCGCCCGCCACTGGGGCAGCGACGGACGCTCCGCGCCGAGGGTGCTGTCCCCGCCGTGTCCCGGGTAGAACCACGTCTCGTCCGGCAGCCGGTCGAACAGTCGGTGCTCCACGTCGTCGACGAGCTGACCGAAGCGCTCCGGGTCCTTGTCCGTATTGCCCACGCCACCGGGAAAGAGCGAGTCCCCGGTGAACAGGTGCGGGGTCCCGGCCGGGTCGCGGTAGAGCAGGGCGATCGAGCCCGGAGTGTGTCCTCGCAGGTGGATCACCTCCAGCTCGCGGTCGCCGACGGTCACGGTGTCCCCGTCGGCGAGGGTGTCCGCCCCGATCGGCAGGCCGGCGGCGTCGTCGGCGTGCACCAGGGGACGGGCGCCGGTCTTGGCGACCATCTCCTCCAGGGCCACCCAGTGGTCCATGTGCTGGTGGGTGGTGACCACGGTGGCCAGGCCGGCGTCGCCGACCAGCTCCAACAGCCGGGGGGCCTCGTTGGCGGCGTCGATCAGCAACTGTTCGCCGGTGCCCGTGCACCGCAGCAGGTAGGCGTTGTTGTCCATCGGTCCCACCGACACCTTGGTGATGGTGAGCCCGTCGAGTTCGCGTACGGCCGGCGCCCCGCCGGGGCTGACGTCTCCGCTGTAGGTCATGGTTCTACATCCATTCCGGTGGGTTCGGCAGGGGACCGTCGGGGGCGACGGCGAGCGTCTCGCCGGCACCGCGGCCGGTCAGCCAGGCGGCGAGTTCGGGGGCGGGGCCGGTGATCGTGGGCGCCGCCCCGCGGTCCCCGACGACCAGCTCGTGGTGGCTGCCGTCGAAGCGCAGCACCAGTGCCGGCGCGTCGGGCCGGCCGGACAGGCCGGTCGCGACCTCGTGCAGCAGCCGCTGGGCGAACGCCTCCGACCAGTCGGCCGGGCGGTACCCGGTGGCCAGGTCCACGTGGTGCACCTCGATCTCGCGCAGCCGCCCCCAGACCAGCATGGGGGCCGGCCACGGGCCGCGTCGCGTCTGCACCGTGGCCGCCCACGCCTCGACCGGCATGGCCGCGACCGCCTCGTCGAACCGCTCGGCCGAGCGGCGCAGGTCGTCCAGGTGGGCGGCGGGCGGCCGGGAGGCGCCGGCGGAGATGTCGGCGGCGCGGGCCGCGGTGCTGGCGTACATCGGGATGTGCTCGCCGGTGCGGGCGGCGGTGAGCAGGTTGACGAACCCGTCGGCGTTGCGGGCCAGGTGGGTCAGCACGTGCCCCCGGGTCCAGCCGGGCAGCAGGGACGGCCCGGCGACGCCCGCGGTGTCGAGGGCGGCCGCAGTGCGTAGCAGGCGGGCCGTGGCATCGTCGAGGTCACCGGTCAGCAGCAGCGGATCTGCGGTCACGCCCCGACCCTAGCGGTCCGTTCCCGCCGCGTCGCCGTGGAAATCGCATTCGGCGCGTCGGCCCGCCCCCTGCTCGCCGTGGAAATCGCTTTCGGCGCGTCGGTCCGCCCCCTACCGTCGGCGTCGTAGGCGGCACCCGGGACATCGGAGGAGGTGGTGCCCATGCCGGTCGTAGCACGCGAGTCGCGCCACTGCTCACCTCGACACCGGAGAGGTTCCGATGACCATCGACCTGATCGCCCTCGGCTGGGACGCCGAGTGGGCGGCCCACGTACGTAATCGCACCCAGCGGCCGGGCCGGGTGGCCCGGGTCGACCGGGGCGTGTGCACCGTGCTCGGCGCCGACGGCCCGGTCCGCGCCACCCTGGGCGCGGCGGTAATGGCCGCCGCCGCCCGTGACCTGACCCGGCTGCCCTGCGCGGGGGACTGGGTGCTCCTGCACACCTGGCCGGACGGGCCGGTCACCATCGAGGCCGTGCTGCCCCGGCGCACCGCGCTGGTGCGCCGTACCGCCGGCAAGGACGCCAGCGGGCAGGTGCTCGCCGCCAACCTGGACGCCGCCGCCGTCGTCGAGCCGGTGCACCCGGAGCCGGACGTCGCCCGCGTCGAGCGGCTGCTCGCCCTGGCCCACCTCTCGGGCGCCACCCCGCTGGTGGTGCTCACCAAGGCCGACCTCGCCGCCGACCCGGCTGCGATCGCCCGGCAGTTCGCCGGGATCGCGCCCGGGGTTCCGGTGCTGCCGGTCAGCGCCGAGCGGGGCGTCGGCCTCGACCCGCTGCGCGCCCACGTCGTCCCGGGCCGCACCCTGGCCCTGCTCGGGCCGTCCGGGGCCGGCAAGTCGAGCCTGGTCAACGCCCTGGCCGGGGCGGTGGTGATGCCGACCCAGGCGATCCGCCGGGTCGACGGCAAGGGTCGGCACACCACCACCTGGCGGGCGCTGGTCCCGGTCCCCGGCGGCGGCGCGGTGCTGGACACCCCGGGGGTGCGGGCGGTCGGCCTGCTCGACGCCGCGGTCGGGCTGGACCGGGCCTTCGCCGACATCGCTGAGCTGGCCACCGACTGCCGGTACGCCGACTGCGCGCACGACGCCGAGCCGGGCTGCGCGGTCCGCGACGCCCTTGCCGCCGGGGAGCTGACCGCCCGCCGGTACGACAGCTGGCGCAAGCTGCAACGGGAGGTGGCCTTCGAGACCCGGCGGCGGGAGACCCGGCTGGCCGCCGAACGCCGGGGCGGCTGGCGCGGCGGGCGCCGCCGGACGGGCCGACCGTGACGCGGAATGTCCGCACGGCCACTGCGTCCGCACCTCGACAGTGCGGCCGGCCGGCGCGCGAAGGCACCGGTGTCGTGACGCACGGTTGCCGCGGCGTCGCCCCGCGCGCTCGGGTGGGCCGGGCTGCCCGGGCGTCGCCGTGGCCGGGGTCACGCCGCCGCCGATGGCTGCCCGCAGGGCGGGGCGGCGGTCCGGCGCGACCGGCATGAGCTGGGGGAATGTGCGGGCGCGGGAAGTTGTCGTACCTCGGGGCTAGAGTTGCCGAGGCGCTTCTTCTGCGCCCGCACAACCGCTCAGGGCCGTCCTGGAAGCCCCCGGACCGCCCCGGAGCGGACAGATTCTCCTCGCCTTCTTCTCCCGGGAGTACACGGACCGTGGCCGACCGACTGATCATCCGTGGCGCGCGCGAGCACAACCTGCGTGACGTCAGTCTCGACCTGCCCCGGGACGCCCTGATCGTCTTCACCGGGCTCTCCGGCTCCGGCAAGTCGAGCCTGGCCTTCGACACGATCTTCGCCGAGGGGCAGCGCCGGTACGTGGAGTCGCTCTCCTCGTACGCCCGGCAGTTCCTCGGTCAGATGGACAAGCCGGACGTCGACTTCATCGAGGGGCTCAGCCCCGCCGTGTCCATCGACCAGAAGTCCACCTCGCGTAACCCGCGCTCGACCGTCGGCACCATCACCGAGGTCTACGACTACCTGCGCCTGCTCTACGCCCGGGTCGGCGAGCCGCACTGCCCGGTCTGCGGCGAGCGGATCTCCAGGCAGAGCCCGCAGCAGATCGTCGACCGGGTGCTGGCGATGGCCGAGGGCACCAAGTTCATGGTGCTCGCCCCGGTTGTGCGGGGCCGCAAGGGCGAGTACGTCGACCTCTTCGCCGAGCTCCAGGGCAAGGGGTACGCCCGGGCCCGGATCGATGGCGTGGTGCACCCGCTGACCGAGCCGCCGAAGCTCAAGAAGCAGGAGAAGCACACCATCGAGGTGGTGATCGACCGGCTCACCGTCAAGCCCAGCGCCAAGCGGCGGCTGACCGACTCGGTCGAGGCCGCGCTCGGCCTCTCCGGCGGCCTGGTGCTGCTCGACTTCGTCGACCTCGCCGAGGACGACCCCGACCGCGAGCGTCGCTACTCCGAGCACCTGGCCTGCCCCAACGACCACCCCCTGGCGATCGAGGACCTGGAGCCCCGGGTCTTCTCCTTCAACGCCCCGTACGGCGCCTGCCCCGAGTGCACCGGCCTGGGCACCAGGAAGGAGATCGACCCGGAGCTGGTCGTCCCCGACCCGGAGCGCAGCCTGCGTGAGGGTGCTATCCAGCCCTGGTCCACCGGGCACAATTTGGAATACTTCCTGCGCCTGCTGGAGGCCCTCGGCGAGGCCGAGCACTTCGACGTCGACACGCCGTGGCGGGCCCTGCCGGCGCGGGCGCAGAAGACCATCCTGCACGGCTCCGGCGACCAGGTGCACGTGCGCTACCGCAACAAGTTCGGCCGCGAGCGTTCCTACTACACCGGCTTCGAGGGCGTGGTGCAGTGGATCGAGCGCCGGCACACCGACACCGAGTCGGAGTGGTCGCGGGAGAAGTACGAGGGCTACATGCGCGACGTGCCCTGTGCGGCCTGCGGCGGGGCCCGGCTCAAGCCGGAGGTGCTCGCGGTCACCCTGGCCGGCAAGAGCATCGCCGAGGTCTGCAACCTGTCGGTGGGCGAGTGCGCCGAGCTGCTGGCCGGCATCGAGCTGACCGACCGGCAGAAGATGATCGCCGAGCGGGTGCTCAAGGAGATCAACGCCCGGCTGAAGTTCCTGCTCGACGTCGGGCTGGACTACCTCTCCCTGGACCGCCCGGCCGGCACCCTCTCCGGCGGCGAGGCGCAGCGCATCCGGCTGGCCACCCAGATCGGCTCCGGCCTGGTCGGCGTGCTCTACGTGCTCGACGAGCCGTCCATCGGCCTGCACCAGCGCGACAACCACCGGCTCATCGAGACCCTGATCCGGCTGCGCGGCCTGGGCAACACGCTGATCGTGGTCGAGCACGACGAGGACACCATCCGCGCCGCCGACTGGATCGTCGACATCGGCCCGGGCGCGGGCGAGCACGGCGGCCGGATCGTGCACTCCGGCTCGGTGCCCGCCCTGCTGGAGAACCCGGAGTCGGTCACCGGGGCGTACCTGTCGGGGCGCCGGGAGATCCCGACGCCGAGCCGGCGCCGGCCGCAGACGCCGGAGCGGGAGCTGGTGGTGCACGGCGCCCGCGAGCACAACCTGCGCAACCTGACCGTGTCGTTCCCGCTGGGCCAGCTCATCGCGGTCACCGGGGTCAGCGGCTCGGGCAAGTCGACGCTGGTCAACGACATCCTGCACGCGGTGCTGGCCAACCAGATCAACGGGGCCCGGCACGTGCCGGGCCGGCACACCCGGATCACCGGCCTGGAGCACGTGGACAAGGTCGTCGGCGTCGACCAGTCGCCGATCGGCCGCACCCCACGCTCCAACCCAGCCACCTACACCGGGGTGTGGGACCACGTCCGCAAGTTGTTCGCCGAGACCACCGAGGCCAAGGTCCGGGGGTACGGGCCGGGCCGGTTCTCGTTCAACGTCAAGGGCGGCCGGTGCGAGGCGTGCTCCGGTGACGGCACGATCAAGATCGAGATGAACTTCCTGCCCGACGTGTACGTCCCGTGCGAGGTCTGCAAGGGCGCCCGGTACAACCGGGAGACCCTGGAGGTGCACTACAAGGGCAGGACCGTCTCCGACGTGCTGGAGATGCCGATCGAGGAGGCGGCGGAGTTCTTCTCCGCCATCCCGGCCATCCACCGGCACCTCAAGACGCTGGTCGACGTGGGCCTGGGCTACGTCCGGCTGGGCCAGTCCGCGCCGACGCTGTCCGGCGGCGAGGCGCAGCGGGTCAAGCTCGCCTCCGAGCTGCAGAAACGCTCCACCGGCCGGACGGTGTACGTGCTCGACGAGCCGACCACCGGCCTGCACTTCGAGGACATCCGCAAGTTGCTGATGGTGCTGGAGGGCCTGGTCGAAAAGGGCAACACCGTCATCACCATCGAGCACAACCTCGACGTGATCAAGACGGCGGACTGGCTGATCGACATGGGCCCCGAGGGCGGCCACCGGGGCGGCAGCGTGCTGGCCACCGGCACCCCGGAGGAGGTCGCCGAGGTGCCCGAGAGCCACACCGGCCAGTTCCTGCGCCAGGTGCTCAGGCTCGACGGCGCGGCCAAGGGCGCCAAGGCGGCCACCGGCCGGGCCGCGAAGGCCAACGGCACCACCCGCGCCCGGCCCGGCCGGAAGGCCACGGCCGGGGCGCGCTGACCCCTGGACCGGCTCCGGGCCGGCGACGTATGCGGCGACCCGAGGACCCGGACCCGGCCGAAGGCGAGCGCCGCGGCGGTCTCCCGGTGACGGGCACCGCCGGGCCGCCGACCCGAAGCGATCACGGTGGTCTATTCGTTGAACCGTCAGGCGCCGTGATCCGTGGACAGCGGGTACGGCCGCGGATCGTGACGGCGGCGGCAGTCGACAGAGAGGCCAGACATGAGTGACGAGCAGGCGCAGACTCCTCCGGGCACGCAGACACGCCGCGTCCTCCTCGCCGGTGCCGGTGCGGTGGGTGCGGCGGTCGTCCTGTCGGCCTGCGGGAGCGACGACGACACCGCAGGCGGCTCCGCCCCGACCAGCGGCGGCCCGGGCGCGACCGGCGTGGGCGACGCCGAGGGCGGCGACCGGGACACGTCCGCCCCGCTGGCCCGCACCGCCGACATCCCGGTCGGGGGTGGCGCGGTGTACGCGAGCAAGGGCGTGGTGATCACCCAGCCCGAGGCCGGTACGTTCAAGGGCTTCGACCCGATCTGCACCCACCAGGGCTGCCCGGTGTCGAACGTCGACGGCGGCACCATCAACTGCACCTGCCACAACAGCAAGTTCTCCATCACCGACGGCTCGGTGAAGCAGGGCCCGGCGACGAAGCCGCTGGCGGCCAAGGAGATCAAGGTCGACGGCGACCAGATCACCCTCGCCTGACGACGGCGGCGGCCGGCACGGATGATCCGTGCCGGCCGCCGCGCGGGGGGGTCAGCGGGCGTACACCGACATCTCCCACAGCGAGAAGCCGTACTCGGTGCCCCGGGTCAGGCCGCGCATCCGCACGTACCGGGCGTTCCCGGCCGGGAACGCCGCCACGTCGGTGCCGCCGTCGCCGGCCGTGGTCGACCAGGCCGTGCGCCAGGTCGTCCCGTCGGCGGACACCTCGATCCGGTACGACCGGGCGTACGCCGCCTCCCAGTCCAGCACCACCCGGCCCACGGCTCGGGCGGAGCCCAGGTCGACGGTGAGCGTCTGGTCGTCGTTGCGGGAGCTGGCCCACCGGGTGCCGAGGTTCCCGTCGACCGCCTTGCCCGCGGGGTAGAGGAACTGAGTGCTCGACGCGGTCACCGGCCGGCCGGCGGCGAGGTTGGTCACGTCGTCGCCGCGCTTCGCGGGGAACGAGACCACCTGCTGGTAGGTGGGCCGGTTCTGCCAGGCGATCGTGGCGTGCTTGATCCCGCCCAGCGGCGACTGGATGATCGCGTCGGCGCACCACTGGTCGCCGGCCGAGCAGGTGGCGTCGCCGGGGTAGACCTGGGCGGCCGGGGTGGCCGCCGCGCCGCGCAGCGTGTCGAGCAGGACCTGCCGGCAGCCGGCGAGGGTTCCGCCGCCGCAGTACGTGCGGCCGAGTCCGCCGGCTACCGGGTCGCCGAGCACCGCGCGCAGGTCCTTGTCGACGTACCCCCACCAGCCGTACTGGAACGACGAGCCCTTGTGCGACACCTCGGCGGGGGACTCGTTGATCTGGAGGGTGTTGACCAGCGCCTGGTAGAGGTCCGGGCCGAGCGGCGCGGAGAACATCCCCCGGACCAGCAGCGGCCACCAGGCGTCGAAGGTGCGGATCGCGTCGGCGTGCTGGTACACCTTCGAGCCCTTGGCCGTCTCCACCCGCAGCGCGCCGGCCTGCCGCCACGCCTTCAGCCGGCCGATCTCGGCGGCCAGGGCGGCGTCGCCGACGGGCTGGCTCTCCAGCACCCGGATCAGTTCGTCGAGCACCTCGGCCCCGCGCAGGTCGGTCAGCCCGGCCTGCTCCACGAGGCTGGTCAGCGACGCCCGGTCGAACTTCTTCCCCGTCGCGAGGGCCGCCTTGAGCGGCCGGTCGAGCAGGTTGCCCCGGTGCACGGCGCCGAAGCTGAAGTTGCCGTCGGCCCCCCCGAAGTCCTTGGCCTGCTTGTTGTTCCAGCTCACGTAGTAGTCCTGGTCGACCGAGCGGGGGTGGGCGGCCAGCGGGGCGTACGTCGCGGTGTTCGTCGCCGGCTGGTAGCCCTGCCACTCGTACGCGGCCTCGGCCTTCATCGGCAGGTTCGGGTTCGACCCGGCGGCGCGCATCGGGTTGAGCCCGGAGTTGAAGTACGCCGACTGGGTGGAGTTGACGTAGAACCAGTTGAACGCGTACTCGACGTTGTTCGCCGAGGCGATGAAGGCGTCGGCGGAGCCCATCTGGGACGGGTCGTTGAACATCTGGAAGCCGATCGCGGAATCGGCCTCGTGCCGGTAGGTGGAGCGAAGCTGGGTGAAGGCGTGCGGCTTACCGCCGACGGTCCCGCGCCAGGCGACCAGGCCGAGTTTCGTCCGCCAGGCGGTGAGCTTGTACGACCCGGCGGGCGTGCTGTCCGCCGCGGTCGGGTTCCACTTGTTGGTGTGCGCGAGCTGCTCCATCGCCAGGCACTGGCCCCGGTAGAGGTAGTTGGCGCTGGCCAGGGTGGGCGCGCTGCCGTCGGTGGTGCACAGCGGCACCGCGTACGTGTCGGTGATGTCGTGGGTCGACGAGGTGGCGCTCCAGGCGTAGTCCTGGCCCCGGCCGAGCAGCACGTAGAGGTTCAGGCCGGCGAACGCGGCGCCCCGGGCGCTGATCCCCGGGCCCTGCAACTCCTGGACCATCAGGAGCTGTGGGGAGAAGTAGCCGGTCTGCGGCCCGAACACGGCGACCGGGTGACCGGTCGCGGAGTTGGCGGCGGAGACCAGGGCCGCATTGGACATGCCCCGGTGCGCCGGGTCGATGGTCAGCCCGGACAGCGCGGCGGCCAGCTCGGAGCCCTTGCCTGCGGTGGTGGTGGCGGAGCCGGTGGGGTCGGTGAAGACCGGTTCGGCCTTCGCGGAGCCGGCGTCGGGCAGCGCCACGCTGGCCGCGTCCGGGGAGGCGGCGCCGTACGGGAAGCTCTGCCCGTTGTGCAGGGTCAGCACCGTCTCGGGGTCGTTCTGGTTGCGGAAGGCCGCCCACACCTTGTCGCCCTCGACGGGGCCGTACTTGGCCCGGGCGGCGATTCGCACCAGCGCGGACTGCATCTCGTTGCCGCCCCCGCCGCCGAACAGGCCGCCGACCACGCCGGCGATGGCGATCAGGTCGGTCATCCGGAACGGCTCGGGGCCACCCTTGTTGGTGATCGCGTCGAGGTGCCCGGTCAGCACGTACTCGCCGGGGCAGTTGCGGTTGGCCATGCAGACGCCGATGTAGGCGTTGATGCCGGCGATGTACTCCTGCACGTCGGTGTAGAGCTGCTCGCCGCGCGGGCCCTTCGTGCGCAGCGCGTCGACCTGCGACTGGAGGTCCGCGTCGGTGTAGGGCGAGTTGCGCCAGACGCTCTGCTCCAGGGCCCGGTTGCCCGGCGACCCGCCGGCGAACGGGGTGAGGGTTCCCCGGCCGACGTGGCGCAGCAGGTCCATGGTGAACAGTCGGTCCTCGGCGCCGGCGTACCCGGCGCCGTACATGGTGCCGCCGCGGGTGGTGCCGGTGACGTGCGGGACGCCGGACGCCCTGTCCCGCAGGATGCGTACGTCGGAGCGGGGCGAGTAGTCGCGTTCGACCTGTCCGGCCGGTACGCCGAAGGAGGCGTCGTTGAAGAAGCTGCCGATCTGCTCCTCGCGCAGGCCGGCGTAGCCGTAGACCAGGTCGGCGTACTTGCCGAGCTGGTCGGCGGAGTGCCGGGGCAGGGTGCCCAGCGTCTGGTTGGCGAGGATCTCGACGAGGGTGGCGTTGCCGTTCTGGCCGGGCGGCACGATGTCGCCGCACTCGCCAAGGCAGTAGTCGTTGGCGGCGAACGCGGCGGCGGCGGTGGCGGTGGCGGCGGTGGCGGCGGTGTTGGCCGGCGCGCCCACGGCGGGAGTCGGGGTGGGGGAGGCGACGAGCAGGGCCGCGACGCCGACGGCGGCGGTCGCGCCGGCCAGTAGGCGGCGCGTGGTGGTGGGACGGGGCATGGTGATCCTCCGGGGGGATGGGGATCAGGGCGAGGGACGGGTGCCGATCATTACGTGAAGAACATTCAGTTACCGGATGGTAATCTCCGCGCCCCGATATTGGAAGATGGCAATCCGTGGATCGTCCGTCGTCACCCGCGAGTGTTGAGCCGGCCGGAATCATTCGATACCCTTCGATCCCCCGAGCCGGTGTCGGCCGGACCCGGTCCCGCTGTCGAGAAGGGACGTCGGATGAGACCTGCCCGCCTGCTCGCCCCCGTGGCGCTGCTCGCCGTTCTGCTGCCCCCGTCCGCGCCCGCCGTCGCCGGGCCCGCCGCGGCATCCGCGCCGGCGCCGGCCGCCGTCACGTCCGGCGCGTTCTCGGTGCTCACCTACAACGTCGCCGGCCTGCCCGAACCGCTGTCCGGCAGCAAGCCGGCGGTCAACACCCGGCCCATCGGCGAGCGGGTCAACGCGTACGACATCGTGCACGTCCAGGAGGACTTCAACTACCACGCGGACCTGTACGCCACCGACCGGCACCCGCACCGCACGCCGACCAGCGGCGGGGTGCCCATCGGCGACGGCCTCAACACGATGTCCAACTACCCGGTGTCGGACTTCGTCCGGGTCAAGTGGAGCAAGTGCAACGGCTTCGACTGCCTCACCCCGAAGGGCTTCAGCCGGTCCCGGGTCCGGCTCGCCGAGGGCGCCTTCGTGGACCTGTACGACGTGCACACCAACGCCGGCACGACCGAGGCCGACTTCACCGCCCGCCGGTCCAACGTCAGCCAGCTCTCCGCGTACGTCGCGGCCAACTCCGCCGGCAACGCGGTGATCGTGATGGGCGACCTGAACTCCCGCTACACCCGGGTCGGCGACAACGTCCGCGATCTGGTGTCCGCCAACGGCCTCACCGACGCCTGGGTGCAGCAGGAACGCGGCGGGGTGCCCCCGGTGCTCGGCAGCCCGGCGTTGACCTGCGACCCGGCGAACGTCACCAACGCCTGCGAGGTGGTCGACAAGATCCTCTACCGGGGCAACCGGTTGGTCCGGCTCGGCCTGACCCGCTACCACAACGAGCACGCCCGGTTCCTGGACCCGGCCGGCGACCCGCTGTCCGACCACTACCCGCACGCGGCCTGGTTCGGCTGGACCCTGACCGACGGGCTGCGGGCCAGCGACACCTGGGGCGGCCCGTACGGCACCCCGTTCACCGACGCCGACCGGGTCGGCCCCCGGGTCACCGCCGTCTCGCTGCGCGGGGGCGCCCGGCTCGACCAGGTCGGCGCCGGCCTCGCCGGTGGCGCCACCCTCACCCACGGCGGCACGGGTGGCACCCCGGCCACCCTCGCCCTGGCCGAGGGCGAGCACGTCACCCAGGTCACCCTCACCCAGGGGAAGAAGGACGGCAAGCTGCGGATCTTCTCCGCCCGGTTCACCACCAACCTCGGGCGCACCCTCTCCGGCGGCACGCCGACCGCGGACTCGGTGACCTTCACCGCCCCGCCCGGCGGGCGGCTCGCCGGCTTCTTCGGCCGCTCCGGCAGCGAGGTCGACCAGCTCGGCGTGATCTGGGCTGTCGGGGCCGGCGGCTAGTCTTCCAGGCGTGGCTGATCCCTCCACCTACCGTCCCGCGCCCGGCACGATCCCCGACTCCCCGGGGGTCTACCGGTTCCGCGACGGCACCGGCCGGGTGATCTACGTCGGCAAGGCGAAGAGCCTGCGCAGCCGGCTCAACTCCTACTTCGCCGACCTGTGGGGCCTGCACCAGCGCACCCAGCAGATGGTCACCACCGCCGAGTCGGTCGACTGGGTCACCGTCGGCACCGAGGTCGAGGCCCTCCAGCTCGAATACACCTGGATCAAGCAGTACGACCCCCGGTTCAACGTCCGCTACCGCGACGACAAGTCGTATCCGTACCTCGCCGTCACGGTCGACGAGGAGTTCCCCCGGTTCCAGGTGATGCGCGGCGCCAAGCGCAAGGGGGTGCGCTACTTCGGGCCGTACTCGCACGCCTGGGCCATCCGCGAGACGCTCGACCTGCTGCTGCGGGTCTTCCCCGCGCGCACCTGCTCGGCCGGCGTGTTCAAGCGCGCCGGCCAGGTGGGCCGCCCCTGCCTGCTGGGCTACATCGGCAAGTGCTCCGCGCCCTGTGTGGGCAGCGTCTCCGCCGAGGAACACCGGCGCATCGTCGACGGCTTCTGCGACTTCATGGGCGGGCGCACCGACACCATGGTCCGCCGGCTCGAACGCGAGATGACCGAGGCCAGCGAGGCGCTGGAGTTCGAGAAGGCCGCCCGGCTGCGCGACGACGTCGCGGCCCTGCGCCGGGCCATGGAGAAGCAGACCATGGTGCTCGGCGACGGCACCGACGCCGACGTGGTCGCGTTCGCCGACGACCCCCTGGAGGCCGCCGTCCAGGTCTTCCACGTCCGCGACGGCCGGGTCCGGGGCCAGCGCGGCTGGGTGGTGGAGAAGACGGAGGACCTGACCGCCGGCGACCTGGTGCACCACTTCTGCACCCAGGTGTACGGCGGGGAGCAGGGCGAGGCCGACGTGCCCCGCGAGCTGCTGGTCCCCGCCCTGCCCGCCGACGCCGACGCGCTGGCCGACTGGCTGTCGGGCCGCCGGGGCAGCCGGGTGTCCCTGCGGGTGCCGCAGCGCGGCGACAAGCGGTCCCTGCTGGAGACGGTGGAACGCAACGCCAAGGACGGCCTGGCCCGGCACAAGCTCAAGCGCGCGGGCGACCTGACCACCCGCGGCCAGGCGCTCGACGAGATCAGCGACGCGCTCGGCATGCGCACCGCGCCGCTGCGCATCGAGTGCTTCGACGTCTCCCAGATCCAGGGCACCGACGTGGTGGCCAGCATGGTCGTCTTCGAGGACGGCCTGCCCCGCAAGGGCGAGTACCGCCGGTTCATCGTCCGGGGCGCCACCGACGACCTGTCGGCCATGTCGGAGGTGCTGCGGCGGCGCTTCGCCCGCTACCTCGACGCCCGCGCCGAGACCGGCGAGCTGGGGGAGGAGACCGCCTCCGACCCGGACCGGCCGGGCATCGACCCGACGACCGGGCGGCCCCGCAAGTTCGCGTACCCGCCGCAGTTGGTGGTGGTCGACGGCGGCGCGCCGCAGGTCGCGGCGGCGGCCCAGGCCCTCGCCGAGCTGGGCATCGACGACGTGGCGCTGTGCGGCCTGGCCAAGCGGCTGGAGGAGGTGTGGCTGCCCGACGACGAGTTCCCGGTCATCCTGCCGCGCACCTCCGAGGGGCTCTACCTGCTGCAACGGGTGCGCGACGAGGCGCACCGCTTCGCCATCACGTTCCACCGGCAGCGCCGCTCCAAGCGGATGACCGAGTCGGCGCTGGACAACGTGCCCGGGCTCGGCGAGGTGCGGCGCAAGGCGCTGCTGCGCCACTTCGGCTCGCTCAAGCGGCTCGCCGCCGCGTCGGTGGAGGAGATCACCGAGGTCCCCGGCGTGGGCCGGCGCACCGCCGAGGCGATCACCGCGGCCCTCAACCCGACCTCGGACGCGCCGCCCCCCGCGCCCCCCGAATCAGACACGGTGAGTGACGTCTAGTTCCCGTTCCGCAGCCCTCAGTTCGGCCGGATCAACGGGCGGTCGGCGCGGCCCGCTTTGATAATCCGTATTAGCACCTTGACCCGCCTCGCCGACCGGCGCAAACTCATCGATCACAGGGCATGCTCACCGTCCCGCAGCATTGTCACGCTCGGTGATCGCCGTCGCTTGGCCGGCCTCGTCGCGACCGCGATCACCGGGTGCCCCCTCGTGATCGGAGACCCCCGTGCCGACCTCACAACCGCCGTCCACCGTCACCCGCCGCGGCCTGCTCCAGGGGGCGGCGCTGCTCGGCACCGCCGCCGCGACCGGCGGCGGCCTCGGCGCCCTGGCCGCCGGCACCCCCGCGCTCGCCGGCCCGGCCGGCTTCCCCAGCTACCGGTACGTCCGCGACGCGTTCGACAAGCCGCTGGTCTACAACCCGACCGGCGAGACGATCTTCCCCTGTGTCCGGGGCGTCTACGACAAGATCTCCGGCGCCAAGGGCCGGTACTACCTGTACTACGCCCCGCACGACAACCCCGGCGGCATCTGCCTGGCCTACGCCGACCGGATGGAGGGCCCCTACACCGAGCACCCGGGCAACCCGATCATCGACCGGTTCCTGCCCGGCGGCGCGACGGTCAGCCACGTCTCCTCGCCGCACGTCGTCTGGAACGCCTCCACCAGCGAGTTCTTCCTCTACTTCCACGGGGAGAACTTCACCACCCGGGTCGCCCGGTCCCGCGACGGCGTCACCTTCACCGACGAGACGCCGATCCTGAGCACCAGGCTGGTCCCGAACACCACCGAGACCTCGTACGCCCGGGTCTTCGAGCACGCCGTGCCGGGGCTGGGCAACAAGTACGTGATGCTCTTCATGGGCGCGCACACCGTGAAGCCCGGCACCCGGAAGATCTTCTGGGGCTGGTCGCCCAACGGCTGGGACCGGTGGAGCTTCGACCCGCAGCCGCTGGTCTCACCGTCCGGCGACGGGCTCACCGACATCTCCGGCCCGCATCTGCTGCACCGCAACAACACCACGTACGTCGTCTACCACGGCAACAGCGGCAACATGTATCTCACCGAGGTCGGCAACGCCTTCGACCGGGAGGTGCACCTGGGCGTCTTCCACACCCCGGTCGCCTCGGACAACGGCCGGGTGGCCGCGCCGACGTTCGGCACGGACGGCGGGGTGTCGTACATGCTCTACGAGGCCGGCCCCCGCCTCGGCGCCCGCATCCGCGTGGCCCGCGCGACCTGACCCGCCGCCCCCGCGCATCCCGCGCGATCTGACCCGCGGCCCCGCGCGCATCCCGCGCCAGCGCGGTCGCGGTCGGCGCGGTCGCGCCGACGGGGTCGCAGTCGCAAGATCGCGCGCCCGGTAGTCCCGGCAGAATGGCTGGTGGAGACCCGGACGGGCCTGCGCTCCTCTTCGACCGGGACGCCTGGTCGTCATTCGTCGTCGGCCTGCGGTGCGGCCTGCGAGCCTGACGCCCTCGGCGAGTTGGTCGCTGCCCTGATGCCGGGGGCATCGCCCCGCCCGGTTAGATGGCCGGATGGCGGTACGTATCGACATCGACGCTCTGCGGGGCGAGGCCGGGGCCGTGGCTTGCGACGCGGCGGACAAGCTGCTGGCGGCAGGGCAGCCGGCGGCCATCACCTTGGACGGCGGGGGTGCGTCCTGCGTGATCCGGGAGGCCGGGCAGCCGCCGTACGAGGTTTGGGTAGGAATTACGGCGGACGGCTTCACCTCCGATTGCGACTGTCGATCCAGTGCGGAACTGTGCGCCCACGCGGTCGCTCTCACCGTCGTCGCCGTGCAGGACGAGTTCGACTGGTCCTCGGCGGCCATCTCGGTGTCGGCTCCGGAGATCGACCCGAGGGTTGCCGAGCTGGCCGAACTCGCGCGGGGCATTCCCACCAAGCGGCTCGCGTTGCTGGTCGCCGAGTGGGCGGCCACGGATCGGATTTTGGAGACAAGGCTGCTGGCACAGGCCGGGCAGCTCGCGCCTCTCACCGCCGCCGAGCTGGACGACGTCGGCCGGACCATCGACAACATCGCCCACGAGGCGACCAGCGGTGACCGTTGGGACCTGCACGACGTCGAGAAGGCCGGCCGGGCGATCGTCGAAGAGGTGCGGGTGCTGGCCGAGCGGCCGGCGACGGAGGAAGCCCTGCTGGTGGTCGAGCGGGCCGCCCGCGCCTGGGACCGGATCGTCCCGCCCTTCCTCGACGCCTGGGAGACGTACGAGGAGGAGCCCGGCGAGATCGGCGGCGCGCTACGGGCGGTCCACGTCCAGCTCTGCGAGCAGGTGCAGCCGGACCCGGATGGGCTGTCGGAGCGGCTGGCCGGGATCGTCGGAGCGGCCGAGGTCGACTCCTGCCTCGACGAGCCGTGGGATTACCTCGGCGTGCTCGGCCGCGACCGGGTCAAGGCGCTACGGAATCGCCGCTGACGGCCGTCACGATCCGCGCCGCCGGCCCACGGGTGGTCGGCGGCTGCCGGGCGGTCAGGTCGCAGTCGCACTGCTGGGCCCGTCACCTCAACTCGGCTCTGCCCCGGGGCGGTTCCCGCCCCCCGAAGTCGTGCAAATTCACGGAATGAGTGGCCTTCCCGCACGGGAAGGCCACTCATTCCGTGAATTTGCGTTCTCGTCGCTGGTGGTCACCAGCGGCGGCGTGCCGGGTCAGGCCCAGGGGGCCAGCGGGTACCAGGGGATGATCTCGCGGCGGGCGAGCAGCCGTACGTCCCAGTAGAGGAACGTGAACGCGCCGGCGACGATGAACGCGACCGCGGTCAGCACCGCCAGTCGGGTCGGCCGTTCGGTGAACCACCGTTGCAGTCGGGAACCGGCGAGCCAGGCCAGCAGCAGGAACAGCACCGCCATGATGACGATGTTGCCGATGGACTGGAGCGTGAACGCCGCCGCCCCGTACAGCGGGTTGCCGCTCTCCGCGGCGTCGCGGAACATCTGCCGGAACAGCCCGAACGGCCGACCGATCAGGAAGCCGGCGATCAGCACGCCCATGAAGATCATCGGGGCGTTGGGGTACCGGCGGGCGAGCCGGGCGAACGGGTCCCGCACCACGCCGATCGAGGCCAGCCCGAGATAGACCATCACCAGCCCGATCACGCCGAAGACGACCATCGACTGGATGCTTCTCGGCGACAGGCCGCCGGGCGTGGTGGGGGCGGTGGAGAACTGCGGCATGGAGGTGCCGACGATGCCGACGATCGCGCCGTAGACGGCCGACACCGCGATCATGCCCACCGACATCCAGCCCAGCGGCTTCAGCGGCTGGACGAACCTGCTGAACCTGCTTCCGGTGGTGGTGCCGGTCAGCGGGGCGAGGGCGCCGAAGGCGGCGATGTTGCAGGCGGTGAACGTACCGGCGATCCCGGAGACGAAGGCGAACACGATGCCCGCCGCGATCCCCTGGATCGGGGTCTCCTTGGCGTCGTGGCCGAGGAGGGTGTTGGCCACGTTGTCGCCGATGGTCTGGTCCACGAACTCCGCCGACCAGATCACGGTGAGCAGGAAGCCGCCGAGCACGCTGAGCAGGACGATCAGCGCCCGCCGCCGGGGGAAGTGCCCGTTGACGAAGGCGGACGTCCCCTCCTGCCCGGTGTCCGGCCGGAGCCCTGCCGGCACCTCGGGCCGTCGGGGGGAATTGTGGGTCTGCGTCACGCTGCGCTCCTCACGCTGGGGGGACGAGACCCGGGCGCGGGCGCGACGGCGACGCTGGCGACGACGCCCGGACCGGGAGGCCGGTGACCGCCGGCCGCGTGGACGCACCCGCCCAACCCACCGAAACGCAGTAGATTGACACGGATCAATGTCCAATCGCAGTGTGGCGCGGCTTTCGCCGACTGACTTCTTCCATCGTGCCCAATCCCGCCACCCCGTGCCCAATCCCGCCACCCCAGCACCCCCGGAACCGCGATCTTGCACTTGCGGCCCTCGATATGTCGCTCACGCGCCCTATGTCTGGGCCGCAAGTGCAAGATCGGCATGGAGCGGGGCTTGGGGGGGCGTGGAGCGGGGCTTGGGGGGTGGAGCGGGGATGGGTGGGAGCGGGGGAGGGTGGGTGGGGTGGGGTGTTGCGGTGTGGGCTGCGCCGGGGGCGGGGTTCGGCGGGATAGAGTCGCAGATTGGCCGTGCGCGGTCATCTCGACCGTGGCGTCACCCGTGGGGGAGTAGGCAGTGAACGAGGCGCGGACGCCCGAGGTTCCGGTGACCAGCGATCCGACATCGGAAGCGGAGACCACCCTGGTGGTGGTGACCGGCGTGTCCGGCGGTGGTCGCAGCACCGTGGCGCGGGCGCTGGAGAACGTCGGCTACTACGTGGTCGACAACCTGCCCCAGGCGCTGATGCTCGACATGGCCGAGCTGGCCGTCAAGGCCGGCGGCGCGGCCCGGCGTACCGCGATGGTGCTGGACGTGCGCTCGCGCGCCTTCTCCACCGACCTGGTCGGGGCGATCCGGGAGCTGAAGGAGCGGGGCTTCTCCCCCCGGGTGGTCTTCGTCGACGCCGACGACGAGGTGCTGATCCGCCGGTTCGAGAGCGTCCGGCGCTCGCACCCGTTGCAGGGCGACGGGCGGCTCGCCGACGGCATCGCCGTGGAGCGGGGCCTGCTGGAGGAGGCCCGGGACCAGGCCGACGTGATCATCGACACCAGCCACCTGAACGTCAACCAGCTCCGCCGCCGGATCGAGGAGCTGTTCGGCGGCGAGGACAGCCGCCGGCTGCGGGTCACCGTGCTCTCCTTCGGCTTCAAGTACGGCCTCCCGCCCGACGCCGACTTCGTCCTCGACGCCCGGTTCCTCCCGAACCCGTACTGGGTGCCCGAGCTGCGCGAGCACACCGGCCGGGAGGAGGCGGTCAGCGCGTACGTGCTCGGCCAGGAGGGCGCGGACGCCTTCGTCGGCACGTACGCGGACCTGGTCAACGCCACCACCGCCGGCTTCGAGCGGGAGGGCAAGCGCTACCTCACCGTGGCGGTCGGCTGTACCGGCGGCAAGCACCGCAGCGTCGCCATCGCCGAGGAGCTGGCCGCCCGGCTGCGTCACGCCGGCCTCGCCGCCAAGGCCCAGCACCGCGACCTGGGGCGGGAATGACGCCGACGCGGGTGGTCGCGTTCGGCGGCGGGCACGGCCTGTCGGTGTCCCTGCGGGCGCTGCGCCGCTGCGCGCCCGAGCTCGACCTGGACATCACCGCCGTGGTCACCGTCGGCGACGACGGCGGCTCCAGCGGGCGGCTGCGGGCCCGGCGCGGCGGCCTGCCGCCGGGGGACCTGCGCCAGGCGTTGGTGGCCCTCGCCGGCGACCACCCGGCCACCAGGCGCAGCGCGACGCTGTTCCAGCACCGCTTCGCCGGCACCCCCGGTGACCCGGCGGACACCGACGACGGGATCGCCGGGCACGCCGTCGGCAACCTGGTCCTGTGCGGGCTGATCGAGCTGCTCGGCGACCCGGTCGCCGCGCTGGAACACGCCGGGGCGATGCTCGGCGCGGTGGGCCGGGTGCTGCCGATGTCCCGCCAGCCGGTCGGCATCGAGGCCCGGGTACGCGGCGTCGACCCGGCGTGCCCGGACGAGGCGCGTACGGTGAGCGGGCAGCACCAGGTGGCGGTCACCACCGGGCGGGTGGAGGCGCTGCGACTCACCCCGACCGCCCCGGCGGCCTGCGCGGAGGCCGTTGCGGCCACCGCCGAGGCGGACTGGTTGATCTTCGGGCCGGGGAGCTGGTACACCAGCCTGCTGCCGCACCTGCTGGTGCCGGGGCTGGCCGCCGCCATCGTGGCCAGCCCGGCCCGCCGGCTGGTCACCCTCAACCTGGCGGCGGAGAAGGAGACCCTCGGGCTCTCCCTGGCCGACCACCTGGCCACCCTGCGGCACTACCTGCCCGAGTTGACGGTGGACGCCGTGCTGGCGGACTCCAAGGCGGTGGGCGATCCCGGCCCCGTCGAGCGTGCGGCAGAATCGCTGGGTGCCCGGCTGCTCCTCGCCCCGGTCGCCGTCACCGACGGCGGGCCCCATCACGATCCGGCAGCCCTGGGCGCAGCCCTGGTGCCTGTCCTGGGCGCCGATCGTTAAGCACGTACGTAATCTCCGGCGATACGCCGGAACCGGTCCGTGAGGGGGCGCACAATGGCGATGACGGCTGCGGTCAAGGACGAGCTGAGCCGGGTCGACGTGCCCAAGCCCTGCTGCCGGCGGGCAGAGATGGCGGCGCTGCTGCGCTTCGCCGGCGGGCTGCACATCGTCTCCGGCCGGGTGGTGGTGGAGGCCGAACTCGACACCGGGGCGGTGGCCCGGCGGCTGCGCCGGGAGATCGCCGAGGTCTACGGCTACTCCAGCGAGATCCACGTGTTGGCCTCCGGCGGGCTGCGCAAGGGCAGCCACTTCATCGTCCGGGTGGTCAAGGACGGCGAGGCCCTGGCCCGGCAGACCGGGCTGCTCGACGTCCGGGGCCGGCCGGTGCGAGGGCTGCCCCCGCACGTGGTGGCCGCGAACGTCTGCTGCGCGGTGTCCGCGTGGCGGGGGGCGTTCATGGCACACGGCTCCCTGACCGAGCCGGGCCGCTCCAGCGCCCTGGAGATCACCTGCCCCGGCCCGGAGTCGGCGCTGGCGCTGGTGGGCGCGGCCCGCCGGCTCGGCATCACCGCGAAGAACCGCGAGGTGCGCGGCGTGGACCGGGTGGTGGTCAAGGACGGCGACGCGATCGCCGCGCTGCTCACCCGGGTGGGGGCACACTCCAGCGTGCTGGCCTGGGAGGAACGCCGGGTGCGCCGTGAGGTGCGGGCGACGGCCAACCGGCTGGCCAACTTCGACGACGCCAACCTGCGCCGCTCGGCGCGGGCCGCGGTGGCCGCCGCCGCGCGGGTGACCCGGGCCCTGGAGATTCTCGCCGACGACGCCCCGAACCACCTCACGTCCGCCGGCCAGCTGCGACTGGAGCACCGGCAGGCGTCCCTGGAGGAACTGGGCGCGCTCGCCGACCCGCCGCTGACCAAGGACGCCATCGCCGGGCGGATCCGCCGGCTGCTGGCGCTGGCCGACAAGCGAGCCCGTGACCTGGGCATCCCGGATACGGAAGCGGCCGTCACGCCCGACATGCTCGTGGTCTGATAGGACGGTGGCGGTAGGCGGACGGCGGCGCGCGCGGCGGCGGGCGGCGGCCCGCCCCGCCGCACGTCCCCGGGCCGGGACCCGGCCCGGGAACGCGAAGCGGATCACCACCCGGCGCAGCACGCCGCCATGCGCTCGGATAGGGTCGCTGCATACGGCAAGGGGGCCGGCACCGGCACTCCTCGCCGTGCTCACCGCCTCGGGCGGTCATGGTCCTGCGGACCGCGGCGGGGTGGCCGACATGAACTGTCAACGGCCGGCTCCAACGGCCGGCGCACATCACCTCGCCGGCCGAAGCTGACGCCGGCGGATCAGAACGCGAGGAGACGGGACCTGTGACCATCCGGGTTGGCATCAACGGCTTCGGCCGCATCGGCCGTAACTTCTTCCGGGCCGTGCTGGCGTCCGGCGCGGACATCGAGGTCGTGGCCGTCAACGACCTGACCGACAACGCGACGCTCGCTCACCTGCTCAAGTACGACAGCATCCTGGGTCGCCTGCCGCACGAGGTCAAGGCGACCGCCGACGAGATCATCGTGGGTGGCAAGGCCATCAAGGCGTACGCCGAGAAGGACCCGGCGAAGCTGCCGTGGGGCGAGGCCGGCGTGGACGTGGTCATCGAGTCCACCGGCTTCTTCACCGACGCCAACAAGGCGAAGGCGCACGTCGCCGGCGGGGCCAAGAAGGTCATCATCTCCGCCCCGGCGAAGAACGAGGACGTCACGGTCGTCATGGGCGTGAACCAGGACCAGTACGACCCGGCCAAGCACACGATCATCTCGAACGCCTCCTGCACCACCAACTGCCTCGCCCCGATGGCGAAGGTGCTGCACGACACGTTCGGCATCCAGCACGGCCTGATGACGACGATCCACGCGTACACCCAGGACCAGAACCTCCAGGACGCGCCGCACTCCGACCTGCGTCGCGCCCGGGCCGCCGCGCTGAACATCGTCCCGACCTCCACCGGCGCCGCGAAGGCCATCGGCCTGGTGCTGCCGGAGCTGAAGGGCAAGCTCGACGGGTACGCGCTGCGGGTGCCGATCCCGACCGGCTCGGCCACCGACCTCACGGTCAACGTCAACCGGGAAACCACGGTGGACGAGGTCAACGCAGCGCTGAAGGCCGCCGCCGAGGGCCCGCTCAAGGGCATCCTGGTCTACAACGAGGACCCGATCGTCTCCTCGGACATCGTCACCGACCCGGCGTCGTGCATCTTCGACGCGCCGCTGACCAAGGTCGTGGGCAACCAGGTCAAGGTCGTCGGCTGGTACGACAACGAGTGGGGCTACTCCAACCGCCTGGTCGACCTGGTCAAGCTGGTGGGTTCCTCGCTGTGAGTATCCGCAACCTCGACGACCTGCTCGCCGAGGGGGTGTCGGGTCGGCGCGTACTGGTACGCGCCGACCTGAACGTCCCACTCGACAAGCAGACCGGCGCGATCGCCGACGACGGCCGGATCCGCGCGGTGCTGCCGACGCTGACCGCCCTGACCGGGGCCGGCGCGAAGGTCGTGGTGTTCTCGCACCTGGGCCGCCCGAAGGGCTCGCCCGACCCGCAGTTCAGCCTCCGCCCGGTCGCGGCCCGCCTCGGCGAGCTGCTCGACGCGCAGGTGCGGTTCGCCGAGGACACCGTCGGCGACTCCGCCCGGTCCACGGTCGACGCGCTCGCCGACGGCGAGGTCGCCCTGCTGGAGAACCTCCGCTTCAACAAGGGAGAGACCAGCAAGGACGACGCCGAGCGGGGCGCGTTCGCCGACCAGCTCGCCGCGTTGGGCGAGGCGTACGTCGACGACGCGTTCGGCGCGGTGCACCGCAAGCACGCCAGCGTCTTCGACGTGCCGGCCCGGCTGCCGCACGTCGCCGGTCGGCTGGTGCTGCGTGAGGTGGAGGTGCTGGCGAAGCTCGCCGGCGAGCCGGCGCGGCCGTACGTGGTGGTGCTCGGTGGCTCCAAGGTGTCCGACAAGCTCGCGGTGATCGAGGCGCTGCTGCCGAAGGTGGACAGGCTGCTCATCGGCGGCGGGATGTGCTTCACCTTCCTCAAGGCCCAGGGCCACGAGGTGGGCACCTCGCTGCTGGAGAAGGAGATGGTGGAGACCTGCCGCAACCTCCTGGAGCGGTCCGAGGGCAAGATCATGCTCCCGGTCGACGTGGTGGTGGCGGACGCCTTCGCCCCCGACGCGGCGCACGACACGGTCCGCGCCGACGCCATCCCCAGCCACCGGCTCGGGCTCGACATCGGCCCGGAGACGGTGGCCGGCTTCGCGGCGGCCCTGGCCCAGGCGAAGACGATCTTCTGGAACGGGCCGATGGGCGTGTTCGAGATGCCGGCGTTCGCCAACGGCACCCGGGGCGTCGCCGAGGCGATCACCTCCGCCGACGCGTTCAGCGTGGTCGGCGGCGGCGACTCCGCCGCGGCGGTCCGTGCGTTGGGGCTGGACGAGTCCGCCTTCAACCACATCTCCACAGGCGGCGGCGCCTCCCTGGAATACCTGGAGGGCAAGACCCTCCCCGGCATCGCGGCGCTGGAGGACTGATGGCGGTGACCAACCGCCGGCCGCTGATGGCCGGCAACTGGAAGATGAACCTCAACCACTTCGAGGCCAACGCGCTGGTGCAGAAGCTGGCCGCGAGCCTGACCGAGAAGCAGCTCACCGACGTCGAGTGCGTCGTGCTGCCGCCCTTCACCGACCTGCGCAGCGTGCAGACCGCGGTGGACGGCGACAAGGTGCTGATCGGCTACGGCGGGCAGGACCTGTCGCCGTACCAGTCGGGGGCCTACACCGGCGACATCTCCGGGGCGATGCTGGCGAAGCTCGGCTGCACGTACGTGTTGGTCGGCCACTCCGAGCGGCGGCAGTACCACCACGAGGACGACGCGCTGGTCAACGACAAGGTGTCCGCCGCGCTGGCCAACGGGCTCACCCCGATCCTGTGCATCGGGGAGGGGCTGGAGGTCCGCGAGCAGCTCCGGCACGTGCCGCACTGCTGCGACCAGCTCGACGGCGCGCTGCGCGGGCTCAGCCGCGAGCAGATCACCAAGGTCGTCGTGGCGTACGAGCCGGTCTGGGCGATCGGGACGGGCAAGACGGCCACCCCCGAGGACGCCCAGGAGGTGTGCGGGGAGGTCCGCAAGCGGCTGGTCGAGACCTTCGACCAGACGACCGCGGACCAGGTCCGGATCCTCTACGGCGGGTCGGTGAAGTCCTCGAACATCGCCTCGATCATGGCCAAGCCGGACGTGGACGGTGCCCTGGTGGGCGGCGCGAGCCTGGACGGCGAGGAATTCGCCAAGATCTGCCGGTTCCCGGAGCACATCACCCGCTGACGGCTCGCTATCCTTGACTCCGCCCGTCCGTCGGTCGGTGCCGCAGTGCCCGACCTGTCCGGGCGAGGATCGCTACGAGAGGACTGACCCCAGCCATGCCGATCTGGTTCGCATACACGTTGATCGTGTTGCTGGTCATCACGAGCGTCATGCTCACCATGCTCATCCTGCTGCACCGCGGTAAGGGCGGTGGGATGTCGAGCATGTTCGGCGGTGGGGTCAGCTCCAGCCTCGCCGGCTCCTCGGTGGCCGAGAAGAACCTCGACCGCTACACGGTCCTGGTGGGCATCGTCTGGTTCGCCTGTATCGTCGGGCTGGGGCTTTGGCTGCGACTCCAGCTCAGCAGCGGGGCCTGAGAGCGAGCCCGCCGAGTCGTACAATCTGCGCGCGGTCCGTCACCGACGGGCCGCGCGCAGTTGTTTTTCCCGCTGCACCGCGTCGCCCGCCGCCCGCCCGAGCGGTGGTCCCCTCCGATGACAGGAGCGAGCAGCCGTGGCGAGTGGCAACCTGATTCGGGGTGCCCGGACCGGATCCGGCCCGGAACGCTTCAACGAGCGGCACGCGCCGGCCCCGCGCCGGTCGGTCACCTACTGGTGCCGCAACGACCACCGGATCGACGTCCCGATCGCGGCGGATGCCGAGCCGCCGCCGCAGTGGGACTGCCCCCGTTGCGGGGTTCCGGCCGGCCAGGACCAGGGCAACCCGCCGGGCCGGGCGCGCCCGGAGCCCTACAAGACCCACCTGGCGTACGTGAAGGAACGGCGCACCCCGGAGGAGGGTGAGGCCCTGCTGGCCGAGGCCCTGGCCGCCCTGCGCCGCCGCCGGGGCCGGGCCTGAGCGCCGGGCCGGGGCCTGAGCAGCCGGGGTATGGCCTGAGCGGCCGGCCCCGCCGGACACAAGGAAGGGCCCCCGCGGGGGCCCTTCCGTAGGGCTCAGCGCAGGCTGCGCAGTCGGGGCGGGGTGTCGGCCGCCGCCGCCCGGTCCAGCAGCCAGAGGGTGCGCCCGACGCCCTGCGCCCCGGCCGCCGGGAGCTGCACCTGGCCGGCCCCGGCCAGCGCCATGGCGACCGCGCGGGCCTTGTCGGCGCCGCTGGCGACCAGCCAGACCTCCTCGGCGGTGTTGATCGCCGGGAGGGTGAGCGTGGTGCGCACCGGCGGCGGCTTGGGGCTGCCCCGCACAGCGCTGACCGGCCGGCTGTCGTGGTGCACGGGGTGCTCCGGGAAGACCGAGGCGACGTGCCCGTCCTCGCCCACCCCGAGCATCAGCACGTCGAAGTGGGGGAGCACGGCGTGCCCGGGGCGGGCCGCCCGGGCCAGCTCGGCGGCGTACCCGGCGGCGGCGGCCTCGGGGTCGGCCCCGGCCGGGCCGTCGGAGGCCGGCATCGGGTGCACCCGGGCCGGGTCCAGCGGCAGCGCGTCCAGCAGCGCCGCCCGGGCCTGCGTCTCGTTGCGCTCCGGGTCCCCGGCCGGCAGGAACCGCTCGTCGCCCCACCAGACGTCGACCCGGGACCAGTCGACCGCGTCCCGCGCCGGCAGCGCGTCCACCGCCCGGTACACGGCGGCGGCGATCCGGCCGCCGGTCAGCACCATCGCCGCCTGGCCGCGATCCGCCTGCGCGTCGAGCAGCTTCACCAGCAACCGGGCCGCCACCGCCTGCGCCAGCAGTTCGGCATCGGCGTGGACGGCGACACTCGTCTCACTCATGTGTTGTGCCCTCGTCTCCGGACCGCCCGCGCGGTCCCTGTTCGTGGTGCCCGGGGGCCGGCGGCCCTCCGTCGCGCGTGCCCGCGAACCGGGCCGGCGGGCCGGACCCGGCCCGCCGGCGCCGTCGTCAGGACCTCGCGCTGGTGCCGGTGTGGGCGGTGACCCCCGCCTCGGCCCGCTTCGCGGTCGCCGGGTCCTTCCAGACGTGCACCCGCTGGGCGGGCCGCTCGTCCAGCCCGGAGACACCGGCCATGGCGCCCAGCGCCTCGGCGTAGACCTGGTCGGCGTCCAGCCGACGCAGCTCCTCGGCCAACTCGTCACCGAGCGGCCGGCGCATCAGCGGCAACTGCCGGTCGTCCTGCCCGGTGCGCCGGAACGTGGCCAGGCTGTCCTCCCGGGTCAGGGTGAGCACTTCGCCGTTGGCGCAGCTCAGCTGCACCTCCCGCATCCGGGGGGACGCGTCGCTGGGCTCCCAGCGCGGGGTGATCCCGAGCCGGCTGCCCAGCCAGCCGCACATCAGCGCGGCCGTCGGGTCGGTCGGCGGGGCCACCACCCGGGCCTCGGTGACCCGGGCCTCCGTGGTGTCGAACGCGCCGGCCACCAGGGTGCGCCACGGGGTGATCCGGGTCCACGCCAGGTCGGTGTCCCCCGGGGCGTAGTCCCGGGCCCGCTGGCGTAGCGCCTCGATCGGGTCGGCGGCCTGCGCCGTGTCGGTGATCCGCCGGTCGGCGACCACCCCGAGGAAGTCCGTCGCGATCTCCGCCGCCGGCTCGCCGTGCCACCACGTCACCACCGGAACGTCCGGCACCAGCAGCGGCATCACCACCGACTCGGCGTGCAGCGCCAGCCGGCCGTACATCCGGGTGACCACCGCCTCGCACGGGCCGAGCCGGCCGCCGACGACGATTTCCGCGTCCAGCCGGTTGCGCTCCCGCTCGACGTCGGTTCGGACCACCACGAGCAGCCGGCACGGGTGGGCGGCGGCGGCGATGGTCGCCGCCGCCTCCGCCTCGCGGACCCGCTTCTCGTCGACCACCACGATCAGGGTGAGCGCCATGCCGCTGGCCACCCCGCCCGCGCTGCGCCGCTCCGCGGCGAGCGCCTTGACCACCTCGTTGCCGGTGGTGTCCCAGAGCCCGATCAATGGAACCTCCTGGTTCGCTCGCTGTGCCCGCTCACGCTCTCCGCCACGCCCGGCCCTCGCGGGCCAGCATCTCGTCGGAGGCCCGGGGGCCCCACTCGCCGGCCCGGTACGGCTCCGGCTTCGTGCCCTCCCAGGCGTGTTCCAGGGGGTCCACCACCGCCCAGCTCTGCTCGACCTCGGCGGCGTCGGGGAAGAGGGTACGGTCGCCGATCAGCACGTCCAGCACCAGCCGTTCGTACGCCTCGGGGCTGGACTCGGTGAACGCCTCGCCGTACTGGAAGTCCATCGCGATGTCGCGGACCTCCATCGTGGTGCCCGGCACCTTGGAGCCGAACTTCAGCACCACGCCCTCGTCCGGCTGCACCCGGATGACGAGCTGGTTGTTGCCGAGCATCTCCATGTCGGCCGCGTTGAACGGCAGGTGCGGGGCCTTCTTGAACATGATGGCGACCTCGGTCACCCGCCGGGGCAGCCGCTTGCCGGCCCGGATGTAGAACGGCACCCCCGCCCAGCGGCGGTTCTGGATGCCCAGCTCCACCGCCACGTACGTCTCCGTGGTGGAGTCCGCCGGGACACCCTCCTCGTCCAGGTAGCCGACCGCCCGCTGCCCGGCGACCCAGCCCGGCAGGTACTGCCCGCGCACGGTGCCCCGGGAGACGTCCTTCGGCAGGGTGATCGCCTTGAGCACCTTCAGCTTCTCGGCCCGGATCTCGTCGGCGTCGAAGCTGGTCGGCTCCTCCATCGCCACCAGCGCCAGGAGTTGGAGCAGGTGGTTCTGGAAGACGTCCCGGGCGGTGCCGACCGAGTCGTAGAAGCCGGCCCGGCTGCCGATGCCGACGTCCTCGGCCATCGTGATCTGCACCGAGTCGACGTACTTGGAGTTCCACAGTGGCTCGAACAGGCTGTTGGCGAACCGCAGGGCCAGGATGTTCTGGACGGTCTCCTTGCCCAGGTAGTGGTCGATCCGGAAGACGTCCTGCCGGGTGAACACGTCGTCGACGAGGTCGTTGAGCTCCTTCGCCGAGGGCAGGTCGTGCCCGAACGGCTTCTCCACCACCACCCGGCGCCAGCCGCCGCACTTGTCGTTGTCGGCCATTCCGGTGCGGGCGAGCTGCTTGAGCACCACGGGGAACGCCGCCGGGGGGATGGAGAAGTAGAAGGCCGCGTTGCCGTGGATGCCGTGGGTGCCGCGCAGCTCGTCCAGTGTCCGGTTGAGCTGGTCGAAGGCGTTGTCGTCGTCGAACGAGCCGCCGACGAACTTGATGTTGCCGGCCAGCCGCGCCCAGACCTCCTCCCGCCAGGGCGTCCGGGCGTGCTTCTTGGCCGCCTCGTGGGCCAGCGACTCGAAGTCGCCGTCGCCCCAGTCGCGCCGGGCGAAGCCCAGGACCACGAAACCGGGTGGCAGCAGCCCCCGGTTCGCCAGGTCGTAGACCGCCGGTAGCAGCTTCTTCCGCGCCAGGTCACCGGTCACCCCGAAGATCACCAGAGCGCAGGGCTCCGGGATCCGCGGCAGCCGCCGGTCCTGCGCGTCGCGCAGCGGGTTCACGCCGCCTCCTCGCTCCGCTGGTGTCACATCGTCCATCGTCAGGTTCGTAGTTGCCGGACCGCGTCGAGCAGCTGGGCCACTCCCGCCGACCGGTCGGTCAGGTGCAGCCGCAGCACCGGACGCCCCCGGCCGGCCAGGGCCTGCCGGTCGCCCGCAGCCTGGGCAGCCTGAAGCTCCCCGAAGGAATACGGCTTCCCGGGCACGTGCAGATCATTGTCGACGGTACCGGTCACCTGGAGGTAACGGCCCACCTGAGGACCACCCCTGTGGTACTGGCCGGTGGAATGCAGGAAGCGCGGCCCCCAGCCGAAGGTGACCGGCCGGCCGGACGCCTCGGCGAGCAGCGGACGCAGCCGGGCGGCGTCGGCGTCGGCGAGCCGGTCCAGGTACGCCAGCACGGCGAGGTAGCCGTCGCCGACGCCGTCGAGCAGGTGACGCAGCGCGCCGGCCAGGTCGCCGGGGCTGCCCGCCGGGGCGTACACCTCGATCGCGCCCGCGGTGGAAGACGGCGGCTCCGCCGGCGCGGCCGAGGCCAGGATGCGTGCGGTGTTCTCCTTGCTCTCGGCGACGTTCGGCTGGTCGAACGGATTCACCCCGAGCACCGCGCCGGCCACCGCCGTGGCGTACTCCCAGGCCAGGAACTGGGCGCCGAGCGGACCGTTGACCGCGACGTCCGGCGCGCACCCGCCGCCGGGGACGGCCCCGGGGGGCAGCGCCCCGCCGTAGCTGACGGTGAGCACGTCCGGGCCGGCGCCGCCGGGGGCGTCAGGGGACTCCAGCACGACCGGCAGGATGCCGAGGCCGGCCTTGCCGGTGGACTCGGCGAGCAACTGCTCGATCCAGTCGCCGAGCCCGTCGATCCCGGTGCCGTCGCCGATCAGGGCGATCTTGTCCCGGCCCCCGGTGGCCGCCGCGCCGAGCGCGGCGCCCAGCGCCAGGCCCGGGTTGTCGGTGTCCCGGGCCAGCGACTGCGACAGCGCCTCGGCCTGTTCGAGCAGCTCCGTCACCTCGACCCCGGCCAACGCCGCCGGCACCAGCCCGAACGCGGTCAGCGCCGAGTACCGGCCGCCCACCTGCGGGTCGGCGAGCACGGTGACCGCGCCCAACTCGGCGGCGACGGACTCCAGCGGGGAGCCCGGGTCGGTGACCACCACGAAGTGCCGGCCGGCCTCCGCCTCGGTCAGCCCGGCGTCGAGGAACGCCTGGAGGTAGGCCCGCCGGTGGCTGTCGGTCTCCACCGTGCTGCCGGACTTGCTGGCCAGCACCACCACGGTGCGCTCCAGCCGGTCGGCCAGCGCCGCCCGGACCTGGCCCGGGTCGGTGGTGTCCAGCACGGTCAGCGGCCGGCCCAGGGTGCGGGTGATCACCTCGGCGGCCAGCGACGAGCCGCCCATCCCGGCGAGCACCACGTGGTCCAGGTCCGCCAGTTCGGCGGTCAGTTCGGCGAGCTGGGGGAGTAGCTCCCAGCTGCGCCGGTGGGTGTCCAGCCAGCCGAGCCGGGCCCTCGCCTCGGCCTCGACCTCCGGCCCCCACAGCGTGGGGTCCTTCGCGGCCAGTCCCGCCGGGACGCCCCGGGTCACCAGGGCGTCCCGGGTCGACGCGGGCGCGGACCGGTCGACCGCGTCCGCGCCGTGCACGACCAGCCCGGCGGACGCGTCCGCCGGGCCGGCGAGCAGGTCGCTCACGCGGCCGTCCCGGGGTGGTGCCCCGGTGCGGCCACGTGAGCGTCGGTCACGCGTTGCCCCCCGCCTGCTGGGCGGCCTGCGCGTTGCCCTGCGCGGCCTGGCCGGGCCGCCCGGTGCCCTGGCCCGCCGCGGCGAGCGACTTGCGCACCCCGTCGAGCAGCTCCAGCCAGCTCGCCTCGAACTTCTCCACGCCCTCCTGCTCCAGGACGGCGATGACGTCGGACATGTCGACGCCGACGGCCTCCAGGTCGGTGAAGACCTTGCGGGCCGCGTCGTACGCGCCGGTGATGGTGTCGCCGGGGGTCTCACCGTGGTCGGCGTACGCGTGGATGACCGACTCCGGCATCGTGTTGACCGTGCCGGGGGCGATCAGCTCCTCGACGTAGATGACGTCCCGGTAGTCCGGGTTCTTCGTCGAGGTGGACGCCCACAGCGGGCGCTGCGGGTGGGCGCCCGCGTCGGCCAGGGACTGCCACCGGTCGGAGGAGAAGACCTCGCTGTAGCGCTCGTACGCGAGCTGGGCGTTGGCGACGGCGGCCTTGCCGCGCAGCGCCTTGGCCTCGTCGGAGCCGATCTTCTCCAGCCGCTTGTCGACCTCGGAGTCGACGCGGGAGACGAAGAACGACGCCACCGAGCCGATCTTGGACAGGTCGTGGCCGTTGGCCTTCGCCTGCTCCAGGCCGGCGAGGAACGCCTCCATCACCTGCGAGTACCGGTCCAGGCCGAAGATCAGCGTGACGTTGACGCTGATCCCCTCGGCCAGGGTCGCGGTGATCGCCGGCAGGCCCGCCTCGGTGGCCGGGATCTTGATGAACAGGTTCGGCCGGTCGACCAGCCACCACAGCGCCTTGGCCTCGGCGACCGTCTTGTCGGTCTCGTGGGCCAGCCGCGGGTCCACCTCGATGGAGACCCGGCCGTCGACGCCGTGGCTGGCGTCGTACGACGGCCGCATCACGTCGCACGCCCACCGCACGTCGTACGTGGTGAGCATGCGCACCGACTCCTCCACCTCCACCCCACGGGTGGCGAGGTCGCGCAGCTGCCAGTCGTACTCGTCGGCGTCGGCGAGCGCCTTCGCGAAGATCGTCGGGTTGGTGGTCACCCCGACCACGTGCTTCTCCCGGCGGAGCTGGTCCAGCCCGCCGGAGCTGAGCCGCACCCGGGAGAGATCGTCGAGCCAGACCGCCACCCCGGCGGCGGTGAGCTTGCTAATCCTGTCCGTCATGCCGTCCACGCTCCCCTCAGTTGCCGGTCGTGAAACCGGTGATGTCGCCCACCCGGGTCAGCGCCGCGTGCGCGGCGGCCACGATCCGGTCGGGGGTGAACCCGAACTGCTCGAAGAGCACGGAGTGCGGGGCGCTCGCGCCGTAGTGCTCCAGGCTCACGCTCTCGCCGGAGTCACCGACGATCCCGCGCCAGGACATGCCGATGCCCGCCTCCACGCTCACCCGTGCCTTTACCCCGCGCGGCAGGACCGACTCCCGGTACGCCTCGTCCTGCGCGTAGAACCACTCCTGGCACGGCATCGACACCACCCGGGTGGGGGTGCCGTCGGCCTCCAGCCGCTCCCGGGCGGTGAGGCAGAGCTGCACCTCGGAGCCGGTCCCGACGATGATCACCTGCGGCTTGCCGTTGGACGCCTCGGCCAGCACGTAGCCGCCCTTGGTGACGCCCTCGGCGCCGCCCAGCGTCGAACGGTCCAGGGTCGGCAGGGCCTGCCGGCTCAGCGCCAGCGCGGTCGGCCGGTCGGTGTGCTCCAGCGCCTGCCGCCACGCCCACGCGGTCTCGTTGGCGTCGGCCGGCCGGACCACGTCCAGGCCGGGGATCGCCCGAAGCGCGGTCAGGTGCTCCACCGGCTGGTGGGTCGGGCCGTCCTCGCCGAGGCCGATCGAGTCGTGCGTCCAGACGTAGACGACCGGCAGCTTCATCAGCGCGGCGAGCCGCACCGACGGGCGCATGTAGTCGCTGAACACCAGGAAGGTGCCGCCGTACGGGCGGGTGCCGCCGTGCAGGGAGATGCCGTTGAGGATGGCGCCCATGGCGTGCTCGCGGATGCCGAAGTGCAGCGTGCGGCCGTACTCGTGGCCCGGGAAGTCCTTGGTCGCGTGCGCCGCCGGGATGAACGACGGCTCGCCCTTCATCGTGGTGTTGTTGCTCTCCGCCAGGTCGGCCGAGCCACCCCACAGCTCGGGCAGCACCGGGGCGAGGGCCTCCAGCACCTTGCCGGACGCGGCCCGGGTGGCGACGCCCTTGGCGTCGGCCGGGAAGGTCGGCAGCGCCTCGGTCCAGCCCTCCGGCAGCACCCGCTGGGACATCCGGTCCCACAGCGCCTTGCGCTCCGGGTTGGCCTTCGCCCAGCCCTCGTACGCCTTCTCCCACTCCTGCTGGGCCTGCGCGCCGCGCTCCAGCACCCGGCGGGCGTGGCCGAGGACCTCCTCGTCGACCTCGAAGCTCTGGGCCGGGTCGAAGCCGAGGAGCTGCTTGGTGGCGGCCACCTCGTCGGCGCCCAGCGCCGAGCCGTGGATCTTGCCGGTGTTCTGCTTGTTCGGGGCGGGCCAGCCGATGATGGTGCGCAGTGCGACGAACGAGGGACGCCCGGTCTCGGCCTTCGCCGCCAGCAGCGCCCGGTGCAGCGCCTCGACGTCCTCGTGGTAGTCGCCCTGGTCGGCGTCGCCGGTGCGCCAGTCGACGGTCTGCACGTGCCAGCCGTACGCCTCGTAGCGGGCCGCGACGTCCTCGCTCTTGGCGATGCGGGTGTCGTCCTCGATCGAGATCTCGTTGTCGTCGTAGATCACCGTGAGGTTGCCGAGCTGCTGGTGCCCGGCGAGCGCGCTGACCTCGTGGCTGATGCCCTCCTCGATGTCACCGTCGGAGACGATGCACCAGATGTCGTGGTCGAAGACCGACGCGCCCGCCTCGGACTCCGGGTCGAACAGGCCGCGCTCGCGGCGGGCCGCCATCGCCATGCCGACCGCGTTGCCCAGGCCCTGGCCGAGCGGGCCGGTGGTGGTCTCCACGCCCGGGGTGTGCCCGTGCTCCGGGTGGCCCGGGGTGAGCGAGTCCCACTGCCGCAGCGACTTGAGGTCGTCCAGAGCCAGCGGGTACCCGGAGAGGAAGAGCTGGATGTAGAGGGTCAGGCTGGAGTGGCCGGCGGAGAGCACGAACCGGTCCCGGCCCGCCCAGTTCGGGTCGGTCGGGTTGTGCCGGATCACCCGGTTGAACAGAAGGTACGCCGCGGGGGCGAGGCTCATCGCCGTACCGGGGTGGCCGTTGCCGGATTTCTCCACGGCGTCCATGGCCAGCACGCGGACGAGGTCGACGGCCCGGCGGTCGAGGTCGGACCAGTTGAGTGCGGGTTGCTCGGGTCGGTTGGCAGCCACGATGGTTGTGCTCCTCGGCAGTTGGGCGGAACCCTCACTGATGACCCTATCGAGCGGCCCTAAACCTGCGCCCAGGGATCTCTGCACGCCCGTCCGTGCGGGTCCGACTTCCACCGGGGTGTGACGGCCCGCACCGTTGTCGGGTCGCGCGGGCAGCCAAAACGACGACGCGTAGTGTGTGGATCGGTGTGTGGACCCGGACGGGTCCGACCGACCCAACCCCCCTGCCGACGCCGGAAGGTGGCTATCCGTGAGCATGATCACCGAGCGCCCCGTCAGCGACTCTGCCGGGCAGCCGCCGGTGCGCACGGTGACCGAGACACCGGCGGCGTCCCGGCGGGACGTCCGGGCGGTGGTCTCGGCGTACGTCTCGCTGACCAAGCCCCGCATCGTCGAGCTGCTGCTGGTCACGACCGTCCCGGCGATGATGCTGGCCCAGGGGGGCCTGCCGTCGTTGTGGCTGATGGCGGTGGTGCTGGTGGGCGGCTCGCTCGCCGCCGGCGCGGCCAGCGTGCTCAACTGCTACATCGACCGGGACATCGACCAGCTCATGCGGCGCACCAAGCGCCGCCCGCTGCCGACGCACATCGTCTCGCCGCGCAGCGCGCTCACCTTCGGGCTGGTGCTGGCGGTGATCTCGGTGACCCTGATGGCCGCGTTCACCAACTGGCTGGCCGCCGGGCTGACGCTGGCCGCGATCGCCTACTACGACCTGGTCTACACGCTCTGGTTAAAGCGGACCACGCCGCAGAACACCTTCTGGGGCGGCGCGTGCGGTGCGGCCCCGGTGCTGATCGGCTGGGCCGCGGTGACCGGCTCGCTGGCCCCGGCGGCGTGGGCGTTGTTCGCGGTGGTCTTCTTCTGGCAGATGCCGCACTTCTACCCCCTCGCCATGAAGTACAAGGCGGACTACGCCCGCGCCGGCATCCCGATGCTGCCGGTCGTCGCCTCGACCCGCCGGGTCAACGCCGAGATCATCGGCTTCGCCTGGCTGACCCTGCTCTCCTCGCTGGCCGTCTGGCCGCTCGGGATGAGCGCCATCTACGGCGTCACCGCGCTGGTGTCCGGCGGCGTCTTCGTGTACGAGGCGCACAAGCTGTGCCGCCAGGTGGCCCGGGGCGGGGCGGTCAGGCCGATGCGACTGTTCCACTGGTCGTACGTCTACCTGACCATCCTGTTCGCCGCCGTCGCCGTGGACGCCCTGATCTAGCCGCGGTCTCCGCGAGGGCGCGGGCCGGGGCCGTTCGGGCCCCGGCCCGCGCCGCATCACCGCCCGGCTCCGGCGGTCCGGCTCTGGCGGGTCCGGCTCCGGCGGTCCGGTGTGCGCCGGCCTCCCGTATCGCTCCGACAAATCATCATCATTGATGAGTTGTCCACCTTTGGTGACCTATCGGAATGATTTTCACCCTGAGTCGGGTTCACTCAACTCAGGTAACAACGGGTGACTTTGTCGCTGAGTTATAGCCCCTTAAGCCGGATAAATCCGCGCAAAGTGCCTGTGGGCTTCCTTAAACGGTCGGGTAATGGGCATCACAAATAGTTCATGGTTCTCGCACCTAAGAAGGGAACTCTGCTTAGGCTTCGCGTCATGGCAGAAGGTTCCGATACGACGCTGGCGGCTCAGCAGACCGTCGCCGACCAGACCCCCAACGGTCTGGTCGCGGGCATCAAGTCGTTCGCCGCCGGGCACGGCGGGGCGAAGGCGGTCATCGAGTACGTCGGCAAGCGCGGCGCGCGCATCGTCCTCGTAGGCTCCGACGGGGCCTGGGGCGACCAGTTCGCGGAGGACACCGGCGTCGCGCGGGAGGCGTGCGCCAGGGCGGGAGTCACCGTCGAGAACGCCTGGGAGCGGGAGCTGATGGACCAGATGCGCCCGAGCAACGACCTGTGGCGGTCGATGGCCCGGCGCGCGATGGCCCGTTGACACCCGAGATGACCGAACACCACCACCAGTCGACCCGGGGGGAACCCCGGGTCGCCCTCGTGACGTGCGCCGAGCTGTCCGACCTAGACCCGGACGAGCGGCTTCTGTTCGCCCCGCTGACCGGGCGCGGCGTTTCGGTCACCGTCGCCGTCTGGGACGACCCGGCGGTCGACTGGGCCGCGTACGACCTGGTCGTGATCCGCTCGCCCTGGGACTACGCGCTGCGTCGCGACGAGTTCGTGGCCTGGGCCGACACCGTGCCCCGGCTGGTCAACCCGGCCGACGTGGTGCGCTGGAACACCGACAAGCGCTACCTCGGGGAACTGTCGGCCGCCGGCGTGCCCACCGTACCGACCGGCTGGGTCCTGCCGGGGGAGAGCTGGGAACCGCCGGCCACCCACGGCGAGTACGTGCTCAAGCCGGCGGTCAGCGCCGGCAGCCAGGACACCGGCCGGTACGACCTGGCCGACCCCGGGCACCGCGAGCTGGCCACGGCCCACGTGCGTCGGCTGTCCCGGGCCGGCCGGGTGACCATGGTCCAGCCGTACCTGACGGCGGTGGACACCGCCGGGGAGACCGCGCTGCTGTACCTGGCCGGGCCGGACGGGCTCCGGTTCAGTCACGCGATCCGCAAGGGCCCGATGCTCACCGGCCCCGACCTGGGCCCCGGCGGGCTGTACAAGGCCGAGAACATCAGCTCCCGGACGGCCACCCCCGACCAGCTCGCCGTCGCCGAGCGGACCCTGGCGGCGGTCCCCGGCGGGTCGGAGCGCCTGCTCTACGCCCGGGTCGACCTCATCCCGGGCCCCGACGGGTCACCCGTGCTGGTCGAGCTGGAACTGACCGAGCCGTCCCTGTTCCTCGGGTACGCCGACGGCGCCCCCGACCGCCTGGCCGAAGCGATCCTCACCCACCTGTCCCACCCCCGCTGAACCCGCCCCGCCCCGACCCGCGGGCCCCGCGGGGCGCGCCGCCCCGACCTGATCGCGCAAATTCACGGAAAGAGTGGCCTCGCACCCTCGCGGAGGCCACTCTTTCCGTGAATTTGCGCCCGGCGCGGGGTGCGGTTGCGCCCGGCGCGGTCGGGCCCCGCGCCGGGCGGGGTGGGGTCAGATGGTTGCCGGGACGGTGGGGGTCCTGGTCGGCGCCGGGGTGTCGGTCGGGTGGCGTTCCCGGGTCGACCAGAGCACCGCCAGGGTGGCGAGCAGGACCAGGCAGGAGCCGAGCATGTGCGCTGCGACCAGCACACCGGGCAGGTGGGTGAAGTACTGGACGAAGCCGATCAGGCCCTGACTCAGCTCCACCGCGACCAGCACGAGGGCAGCTCGCTCGGCCCGTCGGGCGCCGACCGCGCGGAACGCGAAGACCAGTGCCACCGAGAGCCCGATCAGCAGGAACACCCCGTCGGCGTGCACCTGCGAGATCGACTGCGGGTCGAGGCCGTTGCGGGCCGCGCCCTGGTCGCCGGCGTGTGGGCCGCTGCCGGTGACCCAGGTGCCGATCACCAGCACCGCGACGCTCACCACGGTGGTGACCAGCGCCAGCGTCCGCAGCGGCCCCGGCACCGTGGGCGCCGTCGGGCCGTCCGGTTCGTTGATGCGCCGCCAGAGCGCGTACGCGACCGCGATCACCGCCATCGAGGCGAGGAAGTGCAGGCCGACCACCCACGGGTTCAGGTTGGTCAGCACGGTGATCCCGCCGATGACCGCCTGCGCGGGGATGCCGAACAGCACCCCGATCGCCAGCGGCAGCAGGGCCCGCCGCCGCGCCCCGTGCAGCAGCACGGCCACCACCACCGCCAGCGCGATCGCGCCGACGGCGAAGGTGAGCAGCCGGTTGCCGAACTCGATGACGCCGTGCACGCCCATCTCCGACGTCGTCGTGTACGACGCGTCGGTGCACCTGGGCCAGGTGGGGCAGCCGAGGCCGGACGCGGTCAACCGGACCGCCCCGCCGGTGACCACGATGGCCACGTTCGCGATGATCGAGGCGAGCGCCAGGCGGCGCAGCAGGGTGGTGGAGGCCGGGAACCGGACGGATCGCTTCACGGGGCAAATCCTACGCAACGTAGTGGAGCCCGATCGGGTGACTCCGCCGCGCCGGTGGCTCGGATCACCGCCCCGGGTTTGCGGGCCTCCGGCGAATTACGTAACGTTGGCGTTGTGAAAAACGCGGCGGCGCTTTCCGGGCGACAGCCGGTGACCGGTCCGGTCGCCGGTGCGCCCGTGTCCGCCGGTTCCGCCGCGACCGACCTCTCCACCCGGGACCGGGTGACCCAGCTGCTGCTGGAGCGGGGGGCGACCACCGCCGCGCAGCTCGGCTCGGCGCTCGGGCTCAGCCCGGCGGCGATCCGCCGGCACCTCGACGCGATGCTCGTCGAGGGCGACGTGACCGCCCGTGAGCAGACCGTCCGGGGCAGCCGGGGGCGGGGCCGCCCCGCGAAGGTGTTCGTGCTGACGGACGCGGCCCGGGGCCGCTGCGGCACCCACCACTACGACAACATCGCCACCGCCGCGCTGCGCTGGATCGCCCGCAACAGCGGTTCCAAGGCGGTGGAGGCGTTCGCGGCCGACCAGGTCGCCGCCCTGGAGGACCGCTGTCGGGCCGCCATGGAGGACGCCGGCGACGACCCCCTTGCGCGGGCCGAGGCGCTCGCCGGGGCGCTGACCGCCGAGGGCTACGCCGCCAGCGCGTCCACGATCGCCTCCGGCGGCCAGCTTTGTCAGCACCACTGCCCGGTGGCGCACGTGGCCGCCGAGTTCCCCCAGCTGTGCGAGGCCGAGACCACGGTGATCTCCCGCCTGGTCGGCACCCACGTGCAGCGTCTGGCCACCATCGCGCACGGCGACGGGGTGTGCACCACGCACATCCCCGCCCAGCCGGGGCGTGCCCAGTCCGGTAGAACCGTCACCACTGTGAGGACAGATAGATGACCGAGCAGATCGTCCAGCCCCTGACCCAGGAGGAGCAGCTCGCCGCCCTCGGTCGCTACGAGTATGGCTGGTCCGACTCCGACGTCGCCGGCGCCACCGCCCAGCGCGGCCTCAACGAGGCTGTGGTGCGGGACATCTCGGCGAAGAAGAGCGAGCCGGCCTGGATGCTCGACCTGCGCCTGAAGGGTCTGCGGCTGTTCGGCCGCAAGCCGATGCCGGCCTGGGGCGCCGATCTCACCGGGATCGACTTCGACAACATCAAGTACTTCGTCCGGTCCACGGAGAAGCAGGCCACCAGCTGGGAGGACCTGCCCGAGGACATCAAGAACACCTACGACCGGCTGGGCATCCCCGAGGCGGAGAAGCAGCGGCTGGTCGCCGGCGTCGCGGCCCAGTACGAGTCCGAGGTGGTCTACCACAAGATCCGTGAGGACCTCGAGGAGCAGGGCGTCCTGTTCCTGGACACCGACACCGCGCTCAAGGAGCACGAGGACGTCTTCAAGGAGTACTTCGGCACGGTGATCCCGGTGGGCGACAACAAGTTCGCCGCGCTGAACACCTCCGTGTGGTCCGGCGGCTCGTTCATCTACGTGCCGAAGGGCGTGCAGGTCGAGATCCCGCTGCAGGCGTACTTCCGGATCAACACCGAGAACATGGGCCAGTTCGAGCGGACGCTGATCATCGTCGACGAGGGCGCGTACGTGCACTACGTCGAGGGCTGCACCGCGCCGCTGTACTCGTCCGACTCGCTGCACAGCGCGGTCGTGGAGATCATCGTCAAGAAGAACGCCCGGTGCCGCTACACGACCATCCAGAACTGGTCGAACAACGTCTACAACCTGGTCACCAAGCGGGCCGTGTGCCACGAGGGCGCGACCATGGAGTGGGTCGACGGCAACATCGGCTCCAAGGTCACCATGAAGTACCCGGCGGTCTACATGACCGGCGAGCACGCCAAGGGCGAGGTGCTCTCGGTGGCCATGGCCGGCGAGGGCCAGCACCAGGACGCCGGCGCCAAGATGGTGCACGCCGCGCCGCACACCTCCTCCACCATCATCTCCAAGTCGATCGCCCGGGGCGGCGGCCGCACCTCGTACCGGGGCCTGGTGCAGGTGCTGGAGGGCTCGCACCACAGCCGCAGCACGGTCAAGTGCGACGCGCTGCTGGTCGACACCATCTCCCGCTCGGACACCTACCCGTACGTCGACATCCGCGAGGACGACGTGTCGATGGGGCACGAGGCGACCGTCTCCAAGATCAGCGACGACCAGCTCTTCTACCTGATGAGCCGGGGCCTGAGCGAGGACGAGGCGATGGCGATGATCGTGCGCGGCTTCATCGAGCCGGTCGCCAAGGAGCTCCCCATGGAGTACGCCCTTGAGCTGAACCGCCTGATCGAGCTCCAGATGGAGGGCGCGGTCGGTTGACCCGGCGCGGCCCCGACCCGTCGCGTCGCGTCGCGACCAGCCCAACCCGCCCTCCGGTTGATGACATCGTCGTCGCAGAACAGACCAAGGAAGAGATGACTACCCAGGCTTCCGCGCCGCCCAGCACCAAGTCGCAGGCGCTCCGCTCGTACGACGTCGCCGACTTCCCGGCCCTCACCGGCCTGGAGGAGGAGTGGCGATTCACCCCGCTCAAGCGGCTGCGTGGGCTGGTCGGCGAGGCCCAGGCCTCGACCGGCGCGGTCCGGCACGAGTACGGCGACCTGCCCTCCGGCGTCGCCGTCTCCCGGATCGGCAGGGACGACCCACGGGTGGGCAGCGTGCTCACCCCGGTCGACCGGGTCAGCGCGCTGGCGTACGGCGGTGCCGGCGAGGCGCTGCTGGTGGAGGTCGCCCGCGACGCGGTGGTCGGCGAGCCGGTGGTCCTGCGGGTGGTCGGCGACGGCGCCGATCACCTGGCGTTCGGGCACACCTTCGTCGACGTGGGCCGGTTCGCCGAGGTGACCCTGGTGCTGGAGCACGTCGGCTCGGCGACCCTCGCCGACAACGTCGAGGTGTCGGTGGCCGACGGGGCGAAGCTGACCCTGGTCACCGTGGCCGACTGGGCCGCCGACGCGGTGCAGGCCCAGCACCTGCGGGTGAAGCTCGGCCGGGACGCCAAGGTGGTGCACATCCAGGTCAGCCTCGGCGGCGACCTGGTCCGGCAGTACACCTCGGTGGAGTACACCGGGCGCGGCGGCGAGGCCGAGCTGTACGGCGTCTACTTCGCCGACGGCGGCCAGCACCTGGAGCACCGCCAGCTCGTCGACCACAACGTGCCCGACTGCCGCAGCTACGTCGGCTATCGGGGCGCGTTGCAGGGCGCGGACGCGCACACGGTCTGGGTGGGAGACGTGCTGATCCGGGCCGAGGCGACCGGCACCGACACGTACGAGATCAACCGGAACCTGCTGCTCAGCGACGGTGCCCGGGCGGACTCCGTGCCGAACCTGGAGATCGAGACCGGCGAGATCGCCGGCGCCGGGCACGCCAGCGCGACCGGCCGTTTCGATGACGAGCAACTGTTCTACCTGATGGCCCGGGGCATCCCGGAGGGCGAGGCCCGCCGCCTGGTGGTCCGCGGCTTCTTCGCCGAGATGATCAACAAGATCCCGGTCGAGGAGTTGCGCGAGCGGCTCGGTGACGCGATCGAGGCCCGGCTGGCCAGGACGGGCGCCTGATGATCCGGATCTGTGCCACCGAGGACGTGCCGAAGGGCACGGTGATCAGCGCCGACGTCGACGGCACGCAGGTCGCCCTCGTACACGGCGAGGACGACCGGTTCTACGCCGTGCACGACGAGTGCTCGCACGCCGCGGTTGCCCTCTCCGAGGGTGAGGTCGAGGGCTGCACGCTGGAATGCTGGCTGCACGGCTCCCGTTTCGACCTGCATACCGGTGAGCCGACCGGGCTGCCCGCCACCGAACCCATTCCCGTCTACGCCGTCGAGATCCGCGACGGCGACATCTACCTTCCCGTGGGCGCCGACGGCCGCCCGATGCCGAGCAATGGAGTGACCCGATAATGAACACCCTGGAGATCCGCGACCTGAAGGTGTCGGTCAAGCTGCCCGAGGGTGAGCTCAAGCCGATCCTGGCCGGCGTCGACCTGACCGTGAGGTCGGGCGAGACCCACGCCATCATGGGCCCGAACGGCTCCGGCAAGTCCACCCTGGCGTACTCCATCGCCGGTCACCCGAAGTACGAGATCACCGGCGGCTCGGTGACCCTCGACGGCGTCGACGTGCTCGCCATGTCCGTCGACGAGCGGGCCCGCGCCGGGCTCTTCCTCGCCATGCAGTACCCGGTCGAGGTGCCCGGCGTCTCGGTGGCCAACTTCCTGCGTACCGCCAAGACCGCGATCGACGGCACGGCGCCGAAGCTGCGCACCTGGGGCGGCGAGCTGCGCGGGGCCATGGAGCGCCTCCAGATGGATCCGGCGTTCGCCCAGCGCAACGTCAACGAGGGCTTCTCCGGCGGCGAGAAGAAGCGGCACGAGATCGTGCAGCTGGAGTTGCTCAAGCCGAAGATCGCCATCCTCGACGAGACCGACTCCGGCCTCGACGTGGACGCGCTGCGCGTCGTCAGCGAGGGCGTCAACCGGGTCCGCGACACCGGCGACACGGGCCTGCTGCTGATCACCCACTACACGCGTATCCTGCGCTACATCAAGCCGGACTTCGTACACGTCTTCGTCGCCGGCCGGATCGTCGAGCAGGGCGGTCCGGAGCTGGCCGACAAGCTTGAGGCCGAGGGCTACGAGCGGTACGTCGCCGGGGCCGGCTCGGCGCGGGCCTGAGGAAGGGGCCGGTCACGCAGATGACCACCATCACGATCCCCGAGGGGATGCCGCAGTTCGACGACGTGCCGCGCTTCGACGTGGCGGCGGTGCGTGCGGACTTCCCGATTCTCGACCGGGAGGTCAACGGACACCCGCTGGTCTACCTCGACAGCGCGAACACCTCGCACAAGCCGCGCCAGGTGCTCGACGCGCTCGCCGAGCACTACGCGCTGCACAACGCCAACGTGTCCCGCTCGGTGCACACGCTGGGCACCGAGGCGACGGAGGCGTACGACGGCGCGCGGGCGAAGATCGCCGCGTTCGTCAACGCGCCGAGCGTGGACGAGGTGGTGTTCACCAAGAACTCCACCGAGGCGATCAACATCGTGGCGTACGCGTTCTCCAACGCCTCGCCGCGCACCGACGCCGACCCACGCTTCCGGCTCGGCCCCGGCGACGAGATCGTGATCTCCGAGATGGAGCACCACTCGAACATCGTCCCGTGGCAGTTGCTGGCCGAGCGCACCGGTGCGACCCTGCGCTGGTTCCCGGTCACCGACCAGGGTCGACTGGACGAGTCGGGGCTGGACGAACTGGTCACCGAGCGGACGAAGATCGTCTCGCTGGTGCACATGTCGAACATCCTCGGCACCGTCAACGCCACCGCCCGGATCACCGCGCGGGTCCGCGAGGTGGGGGCGCTGCTGCTGCTCGACTGCTCGCAGTCGGTGCCGCACCTGCCGATCGACGTGGTCGACCTCGACGCCGACTTCATCGTCTTCACCGGGCACAAGATGTGCGGCCCCACCGGCATCGGCGTGCTCTGGGGCCGGGGCGAGCTGCTCGCGGCGATGCCCCCGGTGTTCGGCGGCGGCTCGATGATCGAGACGGTCACCATGGCCCGGTCGACGTTCGCCGCCCCGCCGGCCCGGTTCGAGGCGGGCACCCCGCCGATCGCCGAGGCCGTGGCGCTCGGCGCGGCGGTGGACTACCTCACCGGGATCGGCATGCGGGCGATCCAGTGGCACGAGAAGGAGCTGACGGCGTACGCGTTGGACGCCCTCGCCACCGTGCCCGACCTGCGGATCTTCGGGCCGACCGTGCCGGTTGGCCGGGGTGGGACGATCTCGTTCGCGCTCGGTGACATCCACCCGCACGACGTGGGCCAGGTGCTCGACTCGCTCGGCGTGCAGGTGCGCGTCGGCCACCACTGCGCCAAGCCGCTGTGCACCCGGTTCGGCGTGCCGGCCATGACGCGGGCCTCGTTCTACCTGTACACCACCACCGAGGAGATCGACGCCCTGGTGGGCGGTCTGGAGCAGGTGCGGAAGGTGTTCGACTGATGCAGCTCGACCAGCTCTACCAGGAGATCATCCTGGACCACTACAAGCACCCGCACGGCCGTGGCCTGCGCGACGCCGAGGACCCGACCGATCAGGTCGCCGAGGCGCACCACGTCAACCCGACCTGCGGCGACGAGGTGACCGTCCGGGTCGCCACCGACGGCGACGTGCTGCACGACATCTCGTACGACGGCATGGGCTGCTCGATCAGCCAGGCGTCGGCGAGCGTGCTGCACGAGCTGCTGCGGGGTCGGGGCGCGGGTGAGGCGTTCACGGTGCATGAGGCGTTCGTCGAGTTGATGTCCGGCCGTGGCCAGGTCACGCCGGACGAGGACGTGCTCGGTGACGGGGTGGCGTTCGCGGGTGTCGCGCGCTACCCCGCCCGGGTCAAGTGCGCGCTGCTGCCGTGGATGGCGTTCAAGGACGCCGCGGCACGCGCCGGGGTGGGCGCGAGCCCGGAGGTGAAGGCATGAGCGAGCGTCAGCGAGCGAATCATCGGCACAGTGCCGGCACAGCTCATGCCGGTGCCGAGCGAAACGAGGGGACGGCATGAGTAGCGAGGAAACTGCCACCACGCCGGGCGCCGGCGCCGTGGCGACCGACGGTGCGGCACCGGCCACCGAGGGCACGGCCACGTCGGCGGCCAACGGTGCGGCGGCCAACGGTGCGGCGGCCAACGGTGCGGCGGCCAACGGTGCGGCGGCTGGCGGTAAGGCCGCCGTCGCCGACGTCGAGGAGGCGATGAAGGACGTCGTCGACCCGGAGTTGGGCATCAACGTGGTCGACCTCGGCCTGCTGTACGGCGTCCACGTCGACGACGACAACGTCGCCACCCTGGACATGACGCTGACCTCGGCGGCCTGCCCGCTGACCGACGTGATCGAGGACCAGACCCGGCAGGCACTGACCACCGGCCCCGGCGGGGGACTGGTCGACGACATCCGGATCAACTGGGTCTGGCTGCCCCCGTGGGGCCCCGACAAGATCACCGATGAGGGACGCGACCAGCTCCGTTCCCTCGGCTTCAACGTCTGAAGTCGGCCCGTACCACGCATCGCGCCGCGAGCGTGTCCCCGCCCGGGGAACGCTCGCGGCGTTCTCTTCGTCCGGCCCGCCTGCTCCGCGTCGCCGCCCGGCGGCCCCACCCACTTGCAACCCGCCCGGGTTCCCGGTACGCCGCCCGCCCGCCGCCTGGGCCCGCTGGCTTCTGACATGTCGGGGCGCAGCTCGCCCCACCCTCGCGCCCCCCATGGTCGCCGCCCTGCGGGCGACACCTGCTAAGGCCACCTTTGCTCTGCTGCGCCCCATGCAACGCTTGCGGAGCGTGATGCTCCCTACCGTCCGTCCGTGCTGGCCTGCGACGGGAAGTGGCTGCTCAGCGTCGGTGTTGCGCTGACGGCAGCAGAGCAAAGGGGCGGGTCCGTGTCGGCACCCTGAAGCAGCGGGCCGACGTAGCGTGACCATGCTCATGGGTGGTGCCGCCAGAGGCGCGGGAGCCAGAAAATCGCTCGCGAGCCGAAGTGGCCAGGGCCGATGATGAGCCCATGATCGAGGCGTACTCGAAGCAGGTCCCTGTCCGCGCGGCCGACACCGCGCCCCGACAGCGGACCTTGCCCGGTGGCGTCTCGACCCGCCGCACTTCGTCATGACGGCGGCGTTCCTCGCCGGCCTGGTCGCCGGCTACGGTGTCGCTGTGCCCGTCGGCGCGATCGCCGTGCTGATTTTGGGGCTCAGCGCGCGGACGTCGTTCCGGGTCGGTGCCGCCGCCGCGTTCGGCGTGGCGACCGCCGATGGTCTCTACGCCGCCGTCGCCGTGCTCGGTGGGGTGGCGGTCGCCGAACTGGTGACCCCGATCGCCGAGCCGTTGCGGCTGGTGGCGGCAGCCATGCTGTTCGCCCTCGCCGGGCACACCGCGTGGCGGGCGCTGCGCCCGCGCGCCACATCCGCCGGTGCGGGCGGCGGACGGGGTCTCGGCACCCCCGGGCGGGCCTTCGCCGGGGTGCTGACGCTGACCCTGCTCAACCCGGCGACGGTGGTCTACTTCGTGGCGCTCGTGCTGGGGCACGGCGAGGCGGTCGGCCCGGACCGCCCATCCGCCGCCCTCTTCGTGGCCGGAGCGTTCCTCGCCTCGGCGAGCTGGCAGTTGCTGATCGCCGGCGGTGGCACCCTGGTCGGCCGGGCGCTGACCGGGCCCCGGGGCAGGCTGGTGACCGCCCTGGTCTCCAGCGCGATCATCGGGGCGCTCGCGGTCGTCATGCTGCTCGCGCGCTGACTGGGGCCGTTCGGCTGATCGGGGGCCTCGACCGGAACCGGATGCCGCTCCCGGCGCGGCCCGGTGGTGCCGTACGGTCGGGCGGTGACCAGTCGACCCGCAGCAGGGGGCGGCCGGTGGGTCGAGGTCGACCCGGCCCGTGTCGCCCGCTGGGCCGAGGGCTTCGCCGACCGGCACGGCCCGCCGACCACCACCCCCCAGGAGTACGGCCTGCTGCTCGCCGCCCCGGACGGGGCGACCGCAGAGCTGCACGCCCCGCCGGGCGTACCCCCGACCCCCGACGTTGCCGGGTTCGTGGCGGCCGTCGTCGCGCCGCGCCGGATCGGGCTGCTGCTCGCCCGTAAGGGCGCGGTGGCGGTCGGGATCGCCGAGGGGGGCGACATCGTGGTGTCCAAGGTCGACACCCGGTACGTGCAGGGGCGCACCGCCGCGGGCGGCTGGTCCCAGCAGCGCTTCGCCCGCCGCCGGGACAACCAGGCGAAGGCGGCGCTGGGCGACGCGGTCGAGCTGGCCGTCCGCCTGCTGCTGCCCGAGGCCGCCACGCTCACCGCCCTGGTCGGCGGGGGCGATCGGCGGGCGGTGGACACCGTGCTGGCGGACCGGCGGCTGGCCCCGCTGGCCGCGCTGCGCGCCGACCGGCTGCTCGACGTGCCGGAGCCCCGGCGCGCGGTGCTGGTCTCCGCGGTGGACGCGGCCCGCGCCGTGCGGGTCCTGGTCCGGGATCCCGGGCCGGCCGCCCCCTGACCGATCGACGCGCATGCCCGGGCCACTAGGCTGGCGGCAGCGCGCGAAGGGGGTCGGGATGGAGGCGACGGACGGCGTCTCCGGTGGCGCCGGCCCGGGCGGGGAGCGTCTCGGCGACCGGATCCGCCGCCTGCGCACCGCCCGAGGGCTGACCCAGCAGCAGGTCGCCGCGCCCCGGTACACCCGGGCGTTCCTCGGCGCGATCGAGTCCGGCACCCGTACCCCCAGCCCGGAGGCGCTGGCTTACGTCGCGGGCCGGCTCGGGCTGCCGGTCGACGACCTGCGCTACGGGCGGCCGGCCGACGCGGCGGCCCGACTGGGCGGGGAGCTGGCGGCGGCCCGGCGGGCACTGTCGGCCGGCGATCTCGACGCCGCAGACCGCGCGCTCGCCGACATCGGTCGCCGGGCCGATGACTACCACCTGCCTGAGGTGGGCGGCTGGGCGCGGTACTACGCGGCGGAGGCGGACCTGCACCGGGGCAGGGCACCGGCCGCCGCGGCGGGCTACGCGCGGCTGGCGGCGCAGCCGCCGGCGGACTGCCCCGCGTTGCGCGCGGCGGTGCTCGCCCGGCAGTCCTACTGCCTGCTCGTCGACGGGGACGCCCCCCGCGCGGTGGCCGTGCTGGAGGATGGGCTGCGGGAGCTGCGGGCATCGACGCCGGTGGACCCTGACGCCGAGCTGCGGCTGACCAACGCGTTGATGTACACGTTCCTGGAACTGAGCTGGCGGCACCGGGCCCGCCGGCTGGAACGGGACGCGCTGCCGCTGCTGAGCCGGGCCACCCGGGGAGAGTGGGTGGCCCAGTTCTACGCCGTCGCGGGCCAGCTCCGGCGCGACGGCGAGCTGGACGAGGCCGACCGCTACCTGCGCGAGGCGGTCCGCCGCTACGCCGAGCTGGGACTCACCCGGGAGATCGCGCTGTGTCACTGGGCCCGGGGGTACGTTCTGCGCCGGGCCGGGCGGCCCGGCGAGGCCGGTCCGGAGCTGCGCCGGGCCCGGGAGATGCTCGGCGCGGTCGGTGCCGTGCTCGACCACGCGGGGGCGACCCTGGAGCTGGCCGAGTCCCGCCGCCGGGAGGGCGCGTTGGACGAGGCGGAGGAACTGGCCGGGGAGGCCGCCCGGACGGCGGCCGAGTATCGGCACCGGGAGCTGATGGCGGAGGCCGACCTCGTGCTCGGCCTGGTGCGCGTGGGCCGGGGCGACGGCGAGGATGCCCGCCGGTTGCTGTCCCGGGCGGCCGACAGGTACGAGCAGGCCGGGCTGATGGGGGAGGTCGTCGTCGCCTGCCGACACCTCGGCGAGTCGCTGCTCGCCGAGGGGGACCACCCGGGGGCGGCCGAGGTGCTGCGCCGGGGCCTGCGCGCGGCGGAGCGACTGACGTGAGCGCCCGGCGCGCGGCGGGGTGCGGTGGGACGGCTGACGCGGGTGGCCGGCGCGCGGCGGGGCGGCGTCGGTGACGCAGCGACGGGACCAGGTGGGTGCCCGCCTCCAGCAGTTGCGCGCCGCGCGGGGGCTGACCCAGCGAGCCCTGGCCGAGCCGCGCTACACCGCGGCCTACGTCTCCGCGGTGGAGGGCGGCCGGCGCACCCCCTCGGCCGACGCCGTCGCCCACTTCGCCGAGCGGCTCGGAGTCACCCCGGTCGACCTGACCACCGGCCGCTCACCGGCCGAGGTGGTGTGTCTGCACCTGCGGCTGGTCGAGGCCGACTGCGCCGGGCCGGCCGATCCCGCCGGGGCGGGCACGGGCTACCGGGAGGTGTTCTCGGCCGCCGCGTCGCTGGACGCCCCGGTCCTGGTCGCCCGGGCCCGGCTCGGCCTCGCCGGCCTCGCCCTGCGGCGGGGGGACGCCGGCGAGGCGGCGGCGCAGCTCGAACGGGCCGAGGAGTTGCTGGCGGGGGCGGCGCCGCACGTCCGCGCCGAGGCGACCGCCGTCCGCGCGGTGCTGGTGGGCCGCGGTGGCGACCTCCGGTACGCGACGTACCTGCTGGCGTCGGCCCGGGACGGGCTGGTGCGGGACGGCTTTCCGGATCCCGCTGCGCTGCTGACCCTGCACGCGGAGCTCGCGGTCTGCCATCTCCAGCTGGACGACGAGCCGGCTGCGGCGGAGGCTGCGGCGGAGGCCCTGGCCCTGGCGGTGCTGGCCGAGCCGGCCCGGGTGGCCGGGCTGCACCTGACGGTGGCGGGCAGCCTGCTGGCCGGGGGCCGCACGGCGGAGGCGGCCACGGCGGTGGAACAGGCCTGGCAGGCCGCCCGGCAGGCCACGCTGGACGTGCAGTTGGCGTCGTGCCACCGGGCCCGTGGGCGCGGCCGGTGGGCCGCCGGGGACGTCCCGGGCGCGCTGGCGGACCTCACCACCGCGTACGACGCGCTGCGCGCGGCCGGCCAGCCGGGGCTGGCCGGGGACGCCGCGGTCGAGTTGGCCGAGGCGTACCGGGCGCTCGGGCGGCCGGCGACGGCGGACGCCCTGGTGGGGGAGGTGCTGGACCGGGGTGGCGAGGGCCCCGGCGTCGCCCGGGCGGCGCGGGTGCGCGGACTGCTCCGCGCGGACGCCGGCGACCGGCCCGGGGCGGAGCGCTACCTACGGGCGGCGGCCGAGGGGTTCCGCGCCGCCGGCCGGCGGCGCGAGCTGGCGGGCACCGTGCTGGCGCTGGCCGATCACCTCGCCTCCGCCGGCCGGCCCGCCGAGGCGTTGGACCTGATGCGTGAGGGGTTGCGCGCGGTGGAGCGGCTTGGCGAGCGGCCACCCTCGGCGGTGCGCCCGGCCACCTGACGCCCACCAGCCGTCCTTCGGTCGCCCGCCTGTCGGGTGTGGCGGGCCGCCCGCCGGGCACCACCCCGTCACGGCCGTCCGGTCGGCCGCTCAGTCGCGGGCCCAGAGCGCCGGGGTGTTCGGCGGTTCCCAGCCAGCCTGGGCGGTGTGCGCCTGGAGGCAGCGGTAGCCGACGCCGCCGTACGTCACCCGGTCGCCGGCCCGGTACGCGGTCCCCACCGCCCAGGTGCCCGACGGCGGCGGGGTGCCGGTGGGGGTGGCGGTGGGGGTGGGGGTGGGGGAGGGGTTCTGCGGCACGTTGAGCACGAAGTCGAAGGTGGCCTCCCGGCCGCCGTCCACCGCGCGCACGGTCATCAGCAGGGCCGGGTTGAACAGCGAGTCGGTGCTGTTGCGGGGCTCGTTGGGGAAGTAGAGCTGGGTGGTGAGCACCGGTCGGCCCGGGGCCTGGACCTTGACGTGGATGTGCCGGGTCCGGCCGGGGTAGAGGCCCGGCACGATCGTGGTCAGCCGGTACGCGCCCGCCGCGTCGGTGAACTGGTGCCCGCGAAACCGGTAGCCGGCGTTGTCGTAGCCGCCGTTCGCGTCGGCCTGCCAGAAGTCGAGCAGCACGTTGGGGATCGCCTGGCAGCCCAGGCCGAAGACGTAACCGCTGACGGTCAGCCGGGTGCCGACCGTGCCGGCCTCGATCAGGGAGGTGCGGCGCGGTGAGTTGGGCTTGAAGTAGGGGCCCTCCATCTGCGCCGGCGTCGGGTCGTCGCCGTCGTCGCACATCGGGGTGGGCGTCAGCGCCGGCCCGGCGGGGCCGCCGCCCGTCGCCAGCGCCCGCGCCGCGCCGCCGAGGAGCAGCGGGGCGGGCAGGGTGAGGGCCACGGCCCTCAGCACGGTCTTGCGGGTGACACCCTTGGTGTCGCGGGGCTCGTCCGCGCCGGTGGATGCGCCGGTCATGGCAGCTCCTTGTCGCTCGGTGGTGACCTTCCGAGCCGACCCGGTCGGGCCGGCCGCTGCACCGACCCTAGGGAGATTTATCCGCCGGCGTCGATGTAATCGATGCCCGGGTCGTGGTGTTTTCCACCGTGCAGGCGGAAGCCGCCGGGGGTGTCGCCGACCTCGCGGCGGAAGAACCGGCAGAAGTAGGCGGCGTCGGCGAAGCCCAGCCGGTCGGCGATCCGGGCCACGGTGAGGTCGGTCTGGACCAGCAGCCGCTTCGCCTCCAGCACCCGGGCCCGGCGGATGAGCTGGGCCGGAGTGGCGCCGGTGGCCCGGGGGACCGCCTCGTTGAGGTGCCGTACCGAGACACCGAGGCGGCGCGCGTAGGCGTGGGTCGGTTCGCCGAGCAGGGCCGGCTCGGCGAGCAGCTCGTCGAAGCGGCGGGCCACCGCCGCGGCCCGGCCCGCGGGTGCCGGGGCGTCGCCGCACGGGTGCCCCGCTGGTCCGGCCGGCTTCGAGCGGCCCACCTCGACGACGAGGATGTGCAGGTACGCCCGGAGCACGCTGCGGCAGCTCGGCTCGGCCCGGCCCTGCTCCCCGGCCATCCGGTCCAGCACCGACCGGATCCGGCCCGCGTGTGCGGCGTCGCGCGGGTGCCACGAGCGGTGGCCCGAGCGGTGCAGCGCGTCCCGGTCGCCCGGGTCGGCCAGCAGGAACTCTGGGGCGCACAGCACGACGTGCCCCCGCAGGTCGTCCGCGTCGCGCCAGTGGTGCACCTGGCCGGGGGTGACGAGGAAGAGCTGGGGTGGTCGGACGGCGTACGCGACGAGGTCGACGACGTGGGTGGCGTGCCCGTGGGTCACGTACACCAGCTCGTAGAAGGTGTGCCGGTGCGGGAAGTCGGCGCGGGACAGCGGCCCGAGCTCGGCGAAGGAGCCGACGGCGAAGGGGATCTCGTCGGGCGTGGGGACGTCCAGCTCGTGGCGGGGCAGAGCCGGTGGCGGGCCGGGGTCTGCCCGGCGGCGGGCAGGGGCGGGGCGGGGCGAGGTGGACAACGGCCACTCCAGGCGGTCATGGCAGCCGGATGCGGCCGACCGGGGAACTTATTGACGCATTCGGATGCCTCACTTACCGTACTGGCAACAGAGTTAACAACAAAAGTTGGCTCGCCGGTAGCGCGGCGGGCGGCGGTCACCCGTGCCCGCCGCCCACCCGCTCCCTCCCCCCCCGTTCGCGAGGAGATCCCCCATGCGCCGACGATCCGCCACCATGGCTGTCGCCCTCCTGGGCGCCGCCGCCACGGTGCTCACCTTCACCCTGAACGCGCAGGCCGACCCCGGTGCCGGTCCGGCCGCCGGCGGCCCGGCCGGCGTGGCGGCTCCCGACGGCATCGCGCCGGAGATGTTCGCCGCGCTCCAACGGGACCTGCGGCTGACCCCGGCGCAGGCCCGCGCCCGGCTCGACACGGACGCCCGGGCCGTCCGGGTCCAGCAGGTGCTGATGGCCACCCTCGGCAGCCGCTACGGGGGCGCCTGGGTGACGCCCGACGGCACCGCCGTGACCGTCGGAGTCACCACTGCCGCCGACGCCGCGACGGTGCGTGGCCTCGGCGCGGTCCCCACCCGGGTGCGGCACGGCGAGCAGGCCCTGGCGGCGGTGGTGGACCGGCTGGACCGGCGGGCCGGCGACGCGCCCGACGGGGTGGCCGGCTGGTACGCCGACCTGCCCACGAACAGCGTCGTGGTGATTGCCCGCCCCGGCGGCGCCGCCGAGGCCGAGTCGTTCGCCGCCGGCGCGCCGGCCGGCACGGTCCGGGTCCAGGCCACCACGGAGGACCCCCGGCCGTACGCCGACGTGATCGGCGGCAACGCGTACTACATCGGCAGCAGTCGCTGCTCGATCGGCTTCTCCGTGCAGGGCGGGTTCGTCACCGCCGGGCACTGCGGTAGCACGGGCGCCCGGACCTCCCAGCCGGGCGGCACGTTCCGGGGCTCCACCTTCCCCGGCCGGGACTACGCCTGGGTGCAGGTGGACGCCGGCAACACCCCGCGCGGGCTGGTGAACAACTACACCGGCGGCACGGTCGCCGTGGCCGGCAGCACCGAGGCCGCCGTCGGCGCGGCGGTCTGCCGGTCCGGGTCCACCACCGGTTGGCGCTGCGGCACCATCCAGCAGAAGAACGCCTCCGTCACCTACCCCGAGGGCACCGTCTCCGGGCTGACCCGCAGCAACGCCTGCGCCGAGCCGGGTGACTCCGGCGGCTCCTGGCTGGCCGGCAGCCAGGCCCAGGGGGTCACCTCCGGTGGCTCGGGCAACTGCACCAGCGGCGGCACCATGTACTTCCAGCCGGTGAACCCGATCCTGGCCGCGTACGGACTGAGCCTGATCACCTCCGGTCCGGGGCCGACGCCGACGCCCACCGCGACCGGCACCCCGCCGGGCGGCACGACCTGGCAGGCGGGCACCGGGTACGCCGCCGGGGCGACGGTGACCTACGCCGGCCAGTCGTACCGGTGCCTGCAGGGGCACACGGCCCAGGTGGGCTGGGAGCCGCCGATCGTCCCCGCCCTGTGGCAGCAGGTCTGAGCCCTCTCGAGGGACGGGACGGGCCCGGTCGCCGTGGTGGCGACCGGGCCCGTCCCGCGTGTACCGGAGCGGCGGGTCAGAGGCTGCCGCCGAAGGTGTCGCAGGACTTCGGGTCGCCGGTGTCGTACCCCTTGGTGAACCACTGCCTGCGCTGCTCGGACGTGCCGTGGGTGAACTCGTCCGGGTTCACCGGGCGGCCCGAGCGCTGCTGGATGGCGTCGTCGCCGATCTTCTCGGCGGTGTCGATGGCCTGCTGGATGTCCTGCTCGGTGATGCTTTTGAAGATCTTCTGGCCCTTCTCGTCGGCGGTGCCGGTGGCGTTCTTGGCCCACGCGCCGGCGTAGCAGTCGGCCTGGAGTTCCAGCTTCACCGACAGCGCGTTGGCGTTGTTCGGGTCGCGCTGCTGCTGGCGGCGCATCTGTGCCTCGGTGCCGAGCAGGTCCTGCACGTGGTGGCCGTACTCGTGGGCCAGCACGTACGGCTGGGCGAACTCGCCCTTCGCGCCGAGCTGGTCGGCGAGCTGCCGGTAGAAGGTCAGGTCGATGTAGACCAGGTCGTCGGCGGGGCAGTAGAACGGCCCGACGCCCGAGTCGGCCTGGCCGCAGCGGGTGTTGACGCCCTGGCTGAAGAAGACGGTCTTGGATGGCTGGTACTGCTCGCCGAAGGTCTCGGGCAGGGCGGTGCGCCAGTACGCCTGGATCGAGTTGACGTAGAGGGTGTTGCGGCAGTCGAGCTGCTTCAGGGCGTCGTCGGCCGAGCACTTCTGCGTGAGCGAGGTGTTGTCGCCCTGCTCGGAGCCGCCGTCTCCGCCGGTCATCGCGTTCAGCCCGAAGCCGCCGCCGACCAGGGCGACCAGCACCGCGACGATGATGCCGACGATGCCGCCGCGCCCACCGCCGATCGGGATGGGGATGCCACCCAGGCCGCCGCCTCCTCCGGACCCCCGCCGATCGTCCACCTGACTGGTGTCGACCCGCGCGTTCTCGTTCAGCTCCATGTTGACCCCGATCACCGATTCATCACGTTTGGCGGTTGCGGTACCGGACCGGGTCCGGACGGCGTTTCTGGTACCCGATGATCTTGATCGGTAACCGTGGCGGCGTCCTCCGGGACGCCCGGTACAATTGCGGCGTGCTGCTCTGCGAAGGCTGAACCGCCCCGCGCCGACGGGAACCATCGACCCGCCGGCGCTTTCGCGTGCCCTGAGTCAGCCCTTCCAGACCTCGAGAGCGAGCCCCTCACATGATCACTGCCACCGGCCTGGAACTGCGCGCCGGCGCCCGGATCCTGCTGTCCGACACCACCCTGCGGGTGCAGCCGGGCGACCGCATCGGCCTGGTCGGCCGCAACGGTGCCGGCAAGACCACCACCCTGAAGGTGCTCGCGGGGGAGGGGCAGCCGTACGCCGGCCAGATCGATCGGCGCAGCGCCGTCGGCTACCTCCCCCAGGACCCGCGCACCGGTGACCTGGAGGTCACCGGCCGGGACCGGGTGCTCTCCGCCCGGGGCCTCGACGTGCTGATGGCCCAGATGCAGGAGGTCGAGGCCAAGCTCGCCGACAGCGTCGAGGACAAGCTGGTCCGCCGCTACGGCGCCCTGGAGGACCAGTTCGCCGCCCTCGGCGGGTACGCGGCCGAGGCCGAGGCCGCCCGGATCTGCGCCAACCTCGGCCTGCCCGACCGGGCCCTCGCCCAGACCATCGGCACCCTCTCCGGCGGTCAGCGCCGCCGCATCGAGCTGGCCCGGATCCTGTTCCGCGACGCCGGGGAGAACGGCGGCGGCATCCTGCTGCTCGACGAGCCGACCAACCACCTCGACGCCGACTCGATCACCTGGCTGCGCGGCTTCCTCGCCAACCACAAGGGCGGGCTGATCGTGATCTCCCACGACGGCGCGCTGCTGGAGTCGGTGGTCAACAAGGTCTGGTTCCTCGACGCCACCCGTTCCGTGGTCGACGTCTACAACCTGGGCTGGAAGGCGTACCTGGAGGCGCGGGAGACCGACGAGCGGCGTCGCCGCCGGGAGCGGGCCAACGCCGAGAAGAAGGCCGGCGCGCTGATGGCCCAGGCCGACAAGATGCGGGCCAAGGCCACCAAGACCGTCGCCGCGCAGAACATGGCCCGCCGGGCCGAGAAGCTGATCTCCGGGCTGGAGGAGGTCCGGGTCTCCGACCGGGTGGCCAAGGTCCGCTTCCCGAATCCCGCGTCGTGCGGCAAGACGCCGCTCACCGCGTCCGGGCTGTCCAAGTCGTACGGCTCGCTGGAGATCTTCACCGACGTCAACGTGGCGGTTGACCGGGGCTCCCGGGTGGCCATCCTCGGCCTCAACGGCGCCGGCAAGACCACCCTGCTGCGGATGCTCGGCGGCCTGCTCAAGCCGGACACCGGCGAGGTGCACGCCGGGCACGGGCTGCGGCTGGGCTACTACGCCCAGGAGCACGAGACCCTGGACGTGAACCGGACGGTGCTGGAGAACATGCGCGCCGCCGCCATCGAGCAGACCGACACCGAGCTGCGGAAGATCCTCGGCGCGTTCCTGTTCTCCGGCGAGGACGTGGACAAGCCGGCCGGGGTGCTCTCCGGTGGGGAGAAGACCCGGCTGGCCCTGTCCACCCTCGTCTGCTCCGGCGCCAACGTGCTGCTGCTCGACGAGCCGACGAACAACCTCGACCCGGTCAGCCGGGAGCAGGTGCTCGACGCCATCGCCAACTACCCGGGCGCGATCGTGCTGGTCACCCACGATCCCGGCGCGGTGCTGGCGCTCAAGCCGGACCGGGCGATCCTGCTCCCCGACGGCGACGAGGACGCCTGGAGCGACGACCTGCTCGAACTGGTCGAGCTGGCCTGAGCCGCCGCCGCGTCGATCGCGGAGCAGTGCTGGGCGGAAAGCGACTTTACGCACCTTTCGCGAAGTGCCGCACTCCATGACCTCCCGGCGGGGCGGGGGTCAGGCGGTCAACTGGGTCAGCACGCCGGAGCTGACCAGGATCACCACGCCGATGGCGACGAAGACGGCCGGGACCAGCCAGTGGCCGGCCCGGCCGACCAGCCGGACCACCGCCGGGTGGCCGCCGAGGCCGGCGGCGACCGCGCACCACAGCCCGACCAGCGCGGCGAACACCACCAGCCAGACCAGTCCGTCGACCGGGTCGAGGGCGCGGAACACCGGCACGTACACGGCGATGTTGTCGGCGCCGTTGGCGATCGTCACCCCGGTCACGCCCAGCAGCCCGCCGACCACGGCCGGCGGCTCGGCGTCGTCGCGCCGGGCCAACAGGGCGCGCACGCCGAGCGCGATCGGCAGCAGGCCGAGCAGGCCGGTCCACGGGTCGGGCACCACGAGCAGCCCGGCGGCGACCACCATGGCGGCGGTGACCAGCGCGCCGATGCCCAGGTACTGGCCGCCGACGATGTGCCACGGCCGGGGCCGCCCGGTGCTCCGGGCTGCCACGAAGAGCACGGTCAGCACGATGACGTCGTCGACGTTGGTGGCGGCGAACACCAGCGCCGCGGCGGCCGCGGTCGCGATCAGGTCGGTCACGCCAGGCAGGGTACGGCCGCCGCTCGCCCGCCCCGGCCGCCGCCCGCAGGGGCACCGTCAGCCGTCCGCAACCGTCACCCTATCGGTTAACCGACACTGCATAGCGTGTCGGTTGGCGAATAGTTGATATCTGGCGCATGATCGTTCGAGGCGGTCTAATAGGTGGGACCGTATCCGAACCGCACAGTCTGGGACGTGAGGAATCAGCATGGCAGCCACTGGCACAGCCACCAGCACTGAGAAGGGTCGCCGGATCGTCGGAGCCGAGCGTCAGACGCTCGCCAAGGACCTGGTAAAGCGGTACACCTCGGGGGAGAGCATCCGCGCGCTCGCGGCCTCCACCGGGCGTTCCTACGGGTTCATCCACCGGGTGCTCACCGAATCCGGCGTCCAGCTGCGTCAACGCGGCGGCGCCCGGCGTCGCAAGAAGGCGTGACCCGCCCACCGACGTCGTCCACCAGCGCCGTCCCCCGGGCCGCCCGGTGACCCCCGGCGCGGCCGGGGTACGACTCGACTGCGACGGGCCGGTCGCGACGGTCACGTTGTGCCGGCCCGACGTGCTCAACGCCCAGACCCCGGCGATGTGGCGCGCGATGAGCGACTTCTCCCGCGACCTGCCCGGTGACGTGCGGGTCGTCGTCGTGCGCGGCGAGGGGCGGGCGTTCTCCGCCGGTCTCGACCTGTCGGTGGCCGGTGCCTCCGGCCCGGGCTCCTTCGCCGAGCTGGCCACCCTGCCCGAGCAGGAGTGCGCCGACCGGATCGCGGAGTTCCAGGGCGGCTTCACCTGGCTTCATCGGCCAGACGTGATCTCGGTGGCGGCCGTGCAGGGGCACGCCATCGGCGCCGGGTTCCAGCTCGCGCTCGCCTGCGACCTGCGGGTGCTGGCCACCGATGCCAAGGTCTCCATGGCCGAGGTGACCCTGGGCCTCGTCCCCGACCTGGCCGGCACCAAGCGGCTGGTCGAGCTGGTCGGCTACGCCCGCGCCCTGGAGATCTGCGCCACCGGCCGGCGGATGGACGCCGCTGAGGCCGACCGGCTCGGGCTGGCCACCCTGGTGGTGCCGAACGCCGAGCTGGATGCCGCTGTGCGTGACCTCACCGCCGGTCTGCTCGCCAACGACCGGAACGCCGTGGTGGAGATCAAGGCGCTGCTCGCCGGCGCCGCCGGCCGGTCCCACGCCGAGCAGCAGCGGGCCGAGCGGGAGGCCCAGACCCGCCGCCTCCGAGACCTCGCCGGCCGCGGCGAATAGCCGCGCCGCGCAGGCCGGAACGGTCTCGCCGGGCGGTCCGGACAGTAAGGACTGCCCGGGAAGAATCGGGTTACGGCCGAGGTTGTCGTAGGCGTCGGGAGAATCGACCTGACGGCACGAGTCCGCCCACGACCCGGAGGTGACGCGCGATGTCTGACGGCGGCATGGCCGGCTGGAACATGATCCGATCGATGCGTAACCGGGACGAGGTCTCCGCCCACCGGCTCAAGAGCGGCACCGCCCGGCGGATCGTCGAGTTCGCCCGGCCCTACCGGCGGGACATGGTCGTCTTCCTGGTCACCGTGGTGATCGCCGCGGTGATCGGCGTCGCCACCCCGGTGCTTGCCGGTGACGTGATCAACGCGATCAGCCGCAGTGGCCCGGACGCCGGGTCGACCGTGGTCCGGCTGGCCCTGGTCATCGCCGCCCTGGCGGTCGCCGACGCGCTCTTCTCGCTGGCCCAGCGGTGGTACTCGGCCCGGATCGGCGAGGGGATCATCCTCGACCTGCGGACCCGGGTCTACGACCACGTCCAGCGGATGCCGCTGCAGTTCTTCACCCGCACCCAGACCGGCGCGTTGGTCAGTCGGCTCAACAACGACGTGATGGGGGCGCAGCGGGCGTTCACCTCCACCCTCTCCGGGGTGGTCAGCAACGTCATCCAGCTGGTGCTCACCGCCGTGGTGATGCTGACCCTCTCCTGGCAGATCACCGTGCTGTCGCTGATCCTGCTGCCGATCTTCATCATCCCGGCCCGCCGGGTCGGCCGACGGCTGGCCGACATCACCCGCGAGTCGTACGACCTCAACGCCAAGATGAGCGCCACGATGACCGAGCGGTTCGGGGTGGCCGGGGCGCTGCTGGTCAAGCTGTTCGGCTCGCCCGACATGGAGGCGCGCCGGTTCGCCGGCCGGGCCGAGCGGGTCCGCGACATCGGCATCCAGTCAGCCATGTACTCCCGGACGTTCTTCGTGGCGATGCTGCTGGTCGCCTCGCTGGCCCAGGCGCTCACCTACGGCCTCGGCGGCTGGCTGGCGGTCACCGGCAGTGTCAGCGCCGGCACGGTGGTGACACTGGCGCTGCTGCTCACCCGCCTCTACGGCCCGCTGACCGCGCTGTCCAACGTCCGGGTGGACGTGATGAGCGCGCTGGTCTCCTTCGACCGGGTCTTCGAGGTGCTCGACCTGCGCCCCGGCATCGAGGAGAAGCCGGACGCCGTCGCCGTGCCACGCGGCAACGGCCGGGTCGAGTTCCACGACGTCCGGTTCCGCTACCCGAGCGCCGCCGAGGTGTCGCTGGCCTCCCTCGAGGAGGTCACCACGCTGGACCGCACCGTCAACGAGCCGGTGCTCAAGGGCGTCTCGTTCGCCGTGGAGCCGGGCCAGATGGTGGCCCTGGTCGGCCCGTCCGGCGCCGGCAAGTCCACCCTGTCCATGCTGATCTCCCGGATCTACGACGTCAGCGACGGCCAGGTGCTGGTCGGTGGGGTAGACGTCCGGGACGCCACGCTCGCCTCGCTGCGCGACGAGATCGGCGTGGTAACCCAGGACTCCCACCTCTTCCACGAGACGATCGCCGAGAACCTGCGTTACGCCAAACCGGATGCCACCGACGACGAGATCTGGGCGGCCCTCGCGGGGGCGCAGGTCGCCGACCTGGTCCGGTCGTTGCCCGACGGGCTGGCAACCACCGTGGGCGAGCGGGGGTACCGCTTCTCCGGCGGCGAGAAGCAGCGCATCGCGATCGCCCGGCTGCTGCTCAAGGCCCCGTCGATCGTGATCCTCGACGAGGCGACCGCGCACCTGGACTCGGAGAGTGAGGCGGCGGTGCAGCGGGCCCTGTCGGTGGCGCTGACCGGGCGTACCGCGTTGGTGATCGCGCACCGGTTCTCCACCGTCCGGGACGCCGACCAGATCCTGGTCCTCGACGAGGGCCGGATCATCGAGCGGGGCCGGCACGAGGAGTTGGTCGCTGTCGGCGGGCTCTACGCCGAGCTGTACCGCACCCAGTTCGCGTTGGCCGAGTCGCCCGCGCCGTACGTCGACGCGACCGGGCGGGAGACCGTGATCACCATGCCGATGGCCAACTACGTCGCCGACGAGGCGATGCCCCCGGCCACCGCCAACTGACCGGCCGTCCTGTCGGCCCGTCCTGTCGGCCGGGTCAGGCCGGGGCGGCGGTCGCGGCGCGTAGCTCGCCGAAGGCCACGCCCAGGGTCTCCGCCGTGAAGTGGGCGTTCAGCCCGCTCGGGTTGGGCAGCACCCACAGCCGGGCGTCGCCGAGCAGCGTCGGCTGCGGCCCGAAGGTCGCCTTCGGTCGACCGAACCCGATCCGGTACGCGGTCACCCTGACCACCGCCACCCAGGCAGGCCGGTGCCGCCGTACCTTGTCGGCCAGGATCTCCGCCCCGTCGACCAGCTCGGTGGCGGTCAGCTCGTCGGCCCGGGCGCTGGCCCGGGCCACCATGTTGGTGATGCCCAGCCCGTACCCGGGCAGCGCGTCCTGCTCGCTCGGGTGCAGCTGCCGGGGGGTGAAGCCGCCCTGGTGCAGGGCCGGCCAGAACCGGTTGCCGGGCCGGGCGAAGTGCCAGCCGGTCGCCGCCGACCAGAGCCCGGGGTTGATCCCGACGAAGAGCACGGCCAGCCCCGGCGCGATGACGTCGGGGATGACCCGGTCCGCCGCGGCGGCCAACTCCTCCCGCGTCGGCCGCCGGCCCCGGTCCGCCCCGCCGGCCCTGGCCGGGGCCGCTCCGGCGGGCTTCGCTCCGGTCGGGGCGGATCCGCTCAGCGTCGGTCCGGTCGGCTTCGCTCCGGCGGGCTTCGCTCCGGTCGGGGCGGGTCCGCTCAGCGTCGGTCCGGTCGGTGTCGGGGAGGTCGGCGTCGGCTCCCGGCTGGGCCCGGGGGCGCGGGCGGGCATCAGAGGCCGCGCAGCGCGCCGCCGTCGACCGGGAGGGTGATCCCGGTCAGGTAGCCGGCGGCGGGGGAGAGGACGAACGCGGCGACCCGGCCGAACTCCGCCGGCTCGCCGATGCGGCGCAGTGGGATGCCGGCCTCGGCCTCGGCCCGGGCCCGCCCCGCATCCCCGGAGGCGGCGAGCAGCTCCCGGTTCCGGTCGGTCATGATCCGCCCCGGGAGCAGGCCGACGACCCGCACGCCCCGGGGGCCGTACTCGTCGGCCATGTCCTTGGCCACCCCGGCCAGGCCCGGCCGAAGCCCGTTGGAGATGCCCAGCCCGGCCAGTGGGCTGCGCACCGAGCTGGACAGGACCAGCCCGATCGCGCCACCGTCGGACAGCCCGGCGGCGACCGTCCGGGCGGTGCGGACGGTGCCGAGGAAGACGGTCTCGAAGGACTCGCGCCACTGCGCGTCGGTCGCCCCGGCCGCCGTGCCCGGGGGTGGGCCGCCGACCGACACCAGCGCGCCGTCGAGTCGGCCGAAGTGTTCCCGGGCGGCGGCGACCAGCCGGTCGGGGGTGGCCGGGTCGGCCAGGTCGGCGGCCAGCCCGATGGCCCGTTCCGGGCCGCCGAGCCGCTGCACCGCCTCGGCCACCCGCTCGGGGGCCCGGGCGGAGACGACCACCCGCGCCCCGTCGGCGACGAGACACTCGGCGGTGGCGAAGCCCAGTCCGCGCGAGGCGCCGGTCAGCACGTACACCCGGTCGGTGAGTCCCAGATCCATGGGACCGATCCTGCCGTACGACGCGGGAGTCGGTCAGCGACGGGCCGGGCGGAGCAGGCGTACCCGGCCGGCGAGCTGCACCGCGACGGCGCCGCCGGTGCGGGCCACGGCCGGCAGCCGGCGGCGGCGCGGCGCCCCCGCGCCGTCGTAACGGCTGGCCGCTTCCCGGGCGGCCAGTTCCTCGGCGCCCAGCGGCGGCAGCTGGCCCCGTTCGCGCAGCTCCCGGGCCAGGTCCCAGCCGTCGCGCAACGAGCCGTTGGTGGGCCGGCCGGCGGCCCATCCGGTGAACGTAGCCGGCCAGGCCGCACCGAGGCCGGCGGCGAGCAGTGGCCAGTGCCGGGCCACGTCGCCGGCCCGCTTGCGCAGCAGGGCCCGGCGGGCGGCATCGACCGGCCCCGGGGCGAACCCGGGCGGCAGTGGTCCGCCCGCGACCAGGGTCGCCACCAGCTCGGCCTGCCGGGCGGCCAGGGTGCCGGGCCGGTGGGACGCAGCGGGGTGGCCCCGGTCGTCGCTCACGTCACCACCGGGTACCCGGACGCGGCGGCGATCGCGTCCAGTTCGGCGCGCAGCTCCGGCGCGGGCGGCCAGCGGCCGTCGCGCTCCAGCAGCAGCGCCGGTGGGCGGTGCCGGGCGCACAGCGCGCCGACCAGGTCGAGCACGACCGGCGGCACCGGGTCGGTGTGCGTGTCGTGGTAGAAGCCGCCCTGCTCGGCGCCGCCGGCGACGTGCACGTACGCGACCCGGTCCAGCGGCAGCCGATCCAGCAGGGCGAGCGGGTCCGTGCCCCGGTTGCGGGCGTTGGCGTGCACGTTGGCGATGTCCAACAGCAGCGTCGCGCCGGTGGCGTCCAGGATCTCGGTGAGGAAGTCCGCCTCGTCCAGCTCGTCGTCCGGCCAGTCGAACAGCGCCGCGATCGGCTCCAACGCCAGCGGCACCGGTAGCTCGGCCTGCGCCCGGCGGACGTTTGCCACCACCGCGGCGACGGCCTCTCGGCTGCGCGGCAGCGGCAGCAGGTGACCGGCCTCCAGCCCGCCGGCCCGGACGAAGGCGATGTGCTCGCTGACCAGCGGTGCCCCGACCAGTTCGGCCACCCGCGCCAGGTGGGCGACCCGGGCCGGGTTGACCGGCTCCGCGCCGCCGAGGGAGAGCCGCACACCGTGCGGTACGACGGTGACGCCGCGCTCGACCAGTTCGGCGAGACCGGCCGGCGGCGGCCCCTGCGGGGCGACGGCCTCCGCCACCACCTCGACGAACCGCAGCCCCGGCAGCTCGGCCACGAACCCGGCGATCTCCGGCCGCCAACCGATGCCGACCCCGGTGGGACCCGGGCCGCCCCCGGCCGCCTCGCCCGCGCCGGCCGCGTCCCGGCCCGCCTCGGCCACCCAGGCGCCCGGGTCGGTCGTGGCGGTTCCCGGGTCGGTCATCCGCCGCACCCGCCTCCGCCTCCGCACCCGCCCCCGCCGCCGCAGGAGCTGCCACCGCTGCACGAGCTCCCCCCGCCGCTGCATGAGGTACCGCCGCTGGAGTTGCCACCGGAGGAGAGCGCCTGCCGCTGGATCTCGGCCTGCTCGGCGAAGCCCGGGTCCATCGCCCAGAGCGAGGCGGTGCCGAACAGGGCGACGCCCAGCGCCGCGCCGGCCGCTCCGTAGGTGGCGTAGGCCGGGGCGGAATCGGGGGCGAGGTGCAGGTTGCGCCGGCGCAGCTCGCGCAGGGCGACGTCGGCGGCCCGGGTCCGCCAGGGCACCCGGGCGATCAGCGCGGCGGCGACGGCCAGCGGAATCAGGGCGAGGATCAGGAAGCCGACCGGGTGGTCGTTGGCCAGCCCGGCGACGACCCGGGCAACGCCGAGCAGCACGAGTGAGAGCAGCAGGAACGACCCGCGTCGGGCGGAGAGCCGCTGCGCCTGCGTCAGCGCCAGGCCCTGCCGCTGCAGGCCGTCACGCAGCTGTTCGAGCGCCCGCAGCACCCACCCGTCGCGGCCCAGCTCGCTGGCGTACAGGTTGCGGCTGGCGGCGTGGTGGACCGCCCGGTCCAGCGGGGTGGACCCGGCCGGCAGTTGGCTGCCGACCGCCAGCCGCCGGTTGGGCTGGACGCCGATGATCCCGGTGCCGCGCAGGCCGCTGACCGAGGCCCAGATCGCGAGCTGGTTGCCGCCGTTGAGGAAGGCCACCTGCTGGGGACCGAGCTGGCTGACGTCGGCGGCCGGAGGGCCGGCGAGGATCCGGCGCCGGTGCACGATCGAGCCGACGACGACCACGAGGGCCGCCAGCAGGTAGACCCAGAGGAAGGTGGGACCGGAGATGCCCCAGGTGTCGCCGGGCGCCGCGATGACGGTCATGCTGCTCTCCTGTCGCGCGAGGGAACGCGGCCCCATTGTGGAACAGGCCCGCCACGGGCGGCCTCGGCCGGGGAGCGCAGTTACCGGACCGAGACCGGGCCGGGCGGGTGCCGGTCAGCGGCGACGGACGGCCTCCTCGACCAGGTCGAGCACCGGGCCGAGGTCGCCGGCCGGGCGCCCCATCGCCAGGTGCAGCACCAGGCCGTCGTAGGCGAGTTCGAGGAACTGGGCCAGCACGTCGATCGGCACGTCCTCGCGGAGCACGCCGGCCTCCCGCTGGCGGATCAACCGCTCCCGGGTGGCCTCGGCGATGGCGGCGGAGCGCTCGGCCCAGCGCCGGGCGAACGCGGGGTCGGTGCGCAACCGCCGGGACACCTCCAGCTGGCTGCCCAGCCAGCCGGTGGTGTCGGGCGAGACGGCCCGGGCCAGCAGGTCCCGCATCACCTGGACCAGGCCGTTGCGGGCGACCGTCTCCACCATGGCCGCCGCGTCGTCCTCGGCCACCGCCAGGAAGAGCGAGTCCTTGTCCCGGAAGTGGTGGAAGATGGCGCCGCGGGAGAGCCCGGTGGCCTCCTCGAGCCGCCGGACCGTGGCGCCCTCGTACCCGTGCCGGGCGAAACACGCCCGGGCCGCGGTGAGGATCTCCTGCCGGCGGGCGTCGAGCTGGTCCTGACTTACTCTGGGCACGGCACTGATCGTGTCAGGTGCCCGGACGCTCTGCAAACCGTACGTACGGCTTGGAGGCGGTGGCGGGAGGTCGCCCGCAGCGGCGACGGGTGCCGGCGGGCCGCGCGCGATGATCGACCGCCTGCGGCCGGTTACGATCGCCCGGTGATGACACCCCCCGCCGCCCCCGCCCCCGTCGCGCCGCTGGCCGTGGCGGCCGTCCAAGCCGACCCGGTGCCCGGGGATGTCGCCGGCAACGCCATCACCGCCGCCCGGCTCACCGGCCGGGCCGTCGCCGAGGGCGCGCGGGTGGTGGTGCTGCCGGAGCTGTTCCTGCCCGCGTACCACCTGCCGACGCTGGCCGCCGATCCGGCCGGCACCGACCTCGCGGCGGCCGGGGACGGCACGGTGGACGACGCCCGGCTCGACCCGCTGCGGGCCGCGGCCCGCGACGGCGCCGCGGTCGTGGTGGTCGGCGCGGCGGTCCGGCACCCGGACGGCCGGCGGACCGTCTCCGCCCTGGTCGTCGACCGCGGCGGCGTCGCCCACGTGGCGTACGACAAGCAGCAGCTCTGGGGCGACGAGCGCGAGCTGTTCCAGCCCGGCCGGCGTGGGGCGACCCTGCTCGTCGACGACTGGCGGTTCGGTCTGGGCATCTGCTACGACGGCTGCTTCCCCGAGCACGCCCGCGCCGCCGCGGCCGACGGGGCGCACGGCTACCTCTGCCCGAGTGGCTACCTCGCCGGCTCCGCCCACCGCAGGGACCTCTACTACGCGGCGCGGGCGCTGGACAACACCATGTTCGTCGTGTTCGCCAACGCCGTCGACGGGGTGGACCCGTGGCGGTTCAACGGCGGTGCGGCGGTCTACGACCCGGAGGGCCGGCCGCTGGCCCGGGGCGCGGACACCGGCGAGGACGTGCTGGTGGCCGTCCTCGACCCGGCGGTGCTCGTGGCCACCCGGGCGGAGCACTCCATGCTGGCCGATATTCCCGCCGACGCCGGGGCGGCCCGCGCGGCGCTGCGCGGCTGAGCTGACCGAGGTGGCCGCAGGCTGACCCTGTCGGCCGGTGGCTCCTCTGCCTTAAGGTGCCCGAGTGCCGTTGCTCCTGCTAAATCTGGACAACACCCTGCTCGACCGGGCCGGCCCGTTCCGTGTCTGGGGCGAGCGCTTCCTCGACGGTGTCGGCGCCCCGGCCACCGACATCGACTGGCTGCTGTCCGTCGACGCCGACGGGCTGACCGACCGTTGGGACGTCGCGGACGCGATCCGGGACCGGTACGGCCTGCTCATCCCCTCGATCGACCTGGTCGAGCAGCTGCACGACGGGGTGCTGGCCAACAGCCGCCTGGACCCGCTGGTGGCCTGCGCGCTGCGCATCGCCGACGGGGCCGGCTGGATGCCGGTGGTGGTCAGCAACGGCGCCGTACGCCAGCAGGGCGCGATGATCCGCCGAACCGGCCTCGACCGGTTTGTCGCCGACTGGGTGATCTCCGAGGAGGTCGGGGTCAGCAAGCCCAACCCGAGGATCTTCGCGCTGGCGGCCCGGCGGGTCCGGATGCCGCTGCACGGGGCCTGGGTGGTGGGGGACGGCCCGGAGGCGGACATCGGCGGGGCGGCGGCGGTGGGTCTGCCCAGCGTCTGGCTGCACCGGGGTCGGGCCTGGACGGACACCCGCTTCGCCCCGACGTTCACCGTGGACGGCCTGATCGCCGCCGTCGCTACGGTGCTCGCCGCCTGAGTCCTCCGGGCCGCGGCGGTGCGCCCGCCCGAGCCCCCCGTCGTCCGGGCCGGCGTCGGCGGGGCGGGTAAATCGGTTGCGAATCGGGTCGGCGCGGCCGAGCATGGTGCCGCGCGAGTGCGCAGCCGGGGTGTTCCCGGTCGAGGAGGGGAGGTCGGTCATGGCCGTCTTCGCAGGGCGTTTCCACCTGCCTCCACCAGCCTCGATCAAGGGATCACCAGCACAGTGCGTGACGATGACTTCCCGGCGCGCGGGCGCCGGACCCGCGGCAAGAGCCGCTTCGACGATGACGAACCGCAGTTCCTGAAGCGTGGTCGGCCCGCCGAGCCGGTCCTGACCGACCCGGACCACACCCCCGACGACGACACCCCCGGCGACCAGGCACCGAACGACGCCTGGTCGAGCTGGGACCGGGCCGTGCACGGCCCCGAGCCGCACCCGGCCTGGCTGGTCACCGAGCTGGCCGCCCGGGACACCGAGCTGGGCGTGCTCAAGACCGGCAAGGAGGCGGACGTCCACCTGGTCCGCCGCGCCGTGCCGGAGACCGACCGGTCCTGCCTGCTGGCGGTCAAGCGCTACCGGGATGCCCAGCACCGGCTGTTCCACCGGGACGCGGGCTACCTGGAGGGCCGCCGGGTGCGCCGGTCCCGGGAGAACCGGGCGATGGCCGGGCGGACCGCGTTCGGCCGGCAGATGATTGCCGGGCAGTGGGCCGCCGCCGAGTTCGCCGCCCTGTCTCAGCTCTGGGAGATCGGCGCGGCGCACGGCCGGATCGCCGTGCCGTACCCGGTGCAGCTGATCGGCACCGAGCTGATGCTGGAGTTCGTGGGGGACCCGGCCGAGGGGCGGGCGGCACCCCGGCTGGCGCAGTGTCGCCCCGAGCCGGCCGAGCTGCGCTCCCTGTGGGAGCAGCTCGTCGACGCACTGGTGGTGCTGGCCCGGGCCGGGCACGCGCACGGGGACCTGTCCCCGTACAACCTGCTGGTGCACGACGGGCGGCTGGTCATGATCGACCTGCCGCAGGTGGTCGACGTGGTGGCCAACCCGCAGGGCCCGGAGTTCCTGGCCCGGGACGTCCGGGTGGTGGCGGCCTGGTTCGCGGCGCGCGGCCTGCCGGCCGAGCGGACCGACCCGGCCGCCCTGACCGGGTTGTTGCTGCGCGAGGCCGGCATCCGCTGAGTGGGCCGTCGGCTCCGGGGACGGGCGGTGCGCCGTCCGTCCCCGGCGTCGGCTACTGCAGGTACCGCTCCACCTCCGGCCTGGGGCGTACCCCCGAGGCGTCGGGGTCGCCGTGGGTCTCGCGCGCGGCCCGCCGCCGGCGCAGCAGGTCCCAGCACTGGTCCAGGGACTCCTCCAGCGCGCGCAGCCGGTCCCGGTCGCCCTCGGTGCCGGACTCGTGGGCCTGCGCCGTCGAGCGGAGCCGGTGCTCCTCGTCGACCAGCTCGGAGATGCGGTTCAGAATGGTCTTGTCGTCCATGCCCTGAGCCTGGCACAGCGGCCGGGGGCGTGCCCGCCTCTCCGGCGCGCCGGAGAGGCGGGAGCTGTCGCGCGGGCCGGGCGGCTACGATACGTTGCCACACCATGACGCTCACCGTGCGGCCGTTCACCGATGCCGACACCGGCGCCGCCGTCGAGGTGCTCCGGGCGACCCATCCGCATCTGGTGGCCACCCCTGCGTTGATCCGCTGGCAGGTCGGCGGCGTCCGGGCCGCCGAGCGGTTCGGCGCCCTGGTGGCCGAGGGCGACGGCGTGCCGGTCGGGCTGGCGCGCACCGGGCTGCTGCACGAGAGCGCCGAGCCAGGGCTGGGGTTCGTCAATCTGGCGGTGCGCCCGGACCGGCGGGGCCGGGGGGCCGGGTCGGCCCTGCTCGCCGCCGCCGAGCGTCGGCTGGCCGGGCTCGGCGTCCGGACGGCGTACGCGACGGTCGCCGACGTGCCTGCGGACCTGGCCTTCGCCGGGCGGCGCGGCTACCGGCGGGGCTGGCGCTCCCGGCTGCTGGTCCGTGACCTGGCGGCGCCGCTGCCCCCGGCGCCGGTGCCGGCGCGGGGCGTCCGGGTGCTCAGCGCCGCCGACCTGCCCGACCCGCGCCCGCTGTACGTGGCTGACCTGGACGCGGCGCGAGACGAGCCGGGCGAGGTCGGGATGGACGAGATCGGGTACGCCGACTGGCTGGCCGCCTACTGGGACCGCCCCGACCTGGACCGGACGCTGACCACGGTGGCCGTGGTGGACGGGGAGGTGGCCGCGTTCACCGTGGCGCTGACCGACGGCCGGGACCGGCACCAGTCCGGGATGACCGGCACCCGGCAGGCGTACCGGCGGCGCGGCCTGGCCCGGCTCGTCAAGCACGCCGCCCTGGCCCGGGCCAGGGCAGCCGGTTTCCGCCACGCGGTGACGGTCAACGACGCCGGCAACGACGCGATGCTCGGCCTCAACGCCTGGCTCGGTTACCGGCCGGTCGCGGACCAGTGGCGCTACCGGCGGGATCTGCGCTGGTAGGAGGCCCACGCCGGTTCTTTTGTGGACTCGTCAAATTCTGTCCGCGAAAATTTCTCCCCTTGCCTATGGAGAAGTTGCCCTGCTCAATGGCATGCTCGGGCAGACCGTGACTTTGCACAGTCGTCCCGCGACGCATTGCGATAAGGGGAGCTCAACCAGCCGTGGCAACCCCACACACCGCCCCGACCCGCGCCCGGCGAGCGAGATCCGTTCCACTGTGGCAGGTGCTGCCGGGCCTGGCACGAGACCCGGTCCGGGCCCTGATCGGGTTCGGCGAGCGCGCCGCCGGCGAGGTCGTCCGGCTCAACCTCGGCTCGTTCCGCCCCTACCTGGTTACCGACCCGGCCCACGTGCAGCAGGTGCTGGGCGATCGGGCCGACAACTTCGGCCGCGCCGGTGACGGGCCGTTCTGGGGCCCGCTGCGCCGGCTGTTCGGCGATGGCATCCTCAGCGACGGTCCGGCGTGGTCGGACAGCCGGCGCATCCTCCAGCCCCTATTCACGGCCAGACGGGTCGAGGCGATGATGGGGGGGATCGCCGAGACGATCGCCGACGCGGTCGCCGAGCTGGACGCCCCGGCCCGGGCCGGCCGCCCGGTGGACATCGGTGCCGAACAGGCCCGGATCGTCTGCCGGGCGATGATGAAGGCGTTGTTCGCCGACCGCATCTCGGTTGCCGACGCGCTGCGCGTCATCGAGGCCCAGGACGCGATCGCCACCTCGGTCATCCCCCGGGTGCTGGTGCCGTTCGTCCCGCTCTCGCTGCCCATGCCGGGCGACCGGACCTTCCGCGACGCCGTCCGGCGCATCGACGAGGTGCTGGTGCCCATCGTCCGTTCGGCGCGGGCCACCGCCGCGCACGGCGGCGACGACATCATCTCCACCCTGTGGCGGGGCACCACGGACGACGGGCGGCCACTGGACGAGCGGCAGGTCCGCAACGACACCGTCGCGATGGTCGCGGTCACCACCGAGACGACCGTCAACGTGCTGACCTGGCTCTGGCCGCACCTGGAACGCTCGCCCGAGGTCGCCGCCCGGCTCCAGGAGGAGATCGACCAGGTGGTCGGTGGCGACCGGGTCGGCCCGGAGCACCTGCCGCAGCTGCGCTACACCCGGATGGTGCTGGACGAGCTGATCCGGCTCTACCCGGTGGCCTGGCTGGCCCCCCGACAGGTGGTCCGGTCGGTCTCCCTCGGCGGGGTGGAGCTGGAGGAGGGGGCGACGCTGCTGGTCAGCCCGCTGATCACCCAGCGGCTGGAGCGGTACTGGGAGCGACCCGAGGTCTTCGACCCGGACCGGTTCGCCCCGGACCGGGTCCGGGCCCGGCACCGGTACGCCTTCTTCCCCTTCGGCGGCGGGCCGCACCAGTGCCTGGGGATGCACCTGTTCTATCTGGAGGCGCAACTGATCGTGGCCAACATGCTGAGCCGCTACCGGCTGCGAGTGCACAGCCCACGCCTGCCCGCCATGCAACTCGCCGCCGCGCTGCGCACCAAGGACCGCGTGGAGCTGGAACTGCGCCCGGCCCACCCCGTGGGCGTCGCATGAACGTCTCCGCCCGCCCCTCGGCGGTGCTGCCCGACCAGCTCTCCGCCGCCGCCGAGCAGGGCCGGATCTGCGCGCTCGCCGCCAAGGGACAGCGGGACCTGCAACGGCAGGCCGCCCGGTACCCGGACCTCTTCTCCGGCCCGCCCTTCGACGGCGCCCTGTTCAGCAACATCGCCCTGGCCATCGCCTTCGGGGCGCCCTGGTGCACCGCCGAGCAGCTGCGACTGACCAACCGGGCGGTGCTGTGGGGGTTCGCCCTGGACTGGCAGATCGACTACCTGGCGAAGTCCCGGGCGGACGTCGACCGGGTGGTGGCCGGCGCCCTGGCGGTCGCCGACGGCGCCAGCCCGGACGCCGACGACCCGCTCGGCCGCCTGCTCGCCGAGCTGCGCGACGAGCTGGCCGGAGTTCCGGCCTTCGCCGAACTGGGCGACGCCTGGCGTGCGGCGGTACGCCGGACGGTCACCGCGATGGCCCGCGAGTGGGACTGGAAGACCGGCCGGGAGCGCGACGGCGCGCCGCTGCCCGGCTTCGCCGAGTACCTCGACAACGCCGACAACCTCGCCTGCACCGTGGTCAACGTCGCGCACTGGATCTGGACGGGAGACGCCGAGACGCACCGGCGGCTCGACCGGCTGGTCACGGTCAGCGACGAGGTTCAGCGGGTGCTGCGGCTGGTCAACGACCTGGCCACCTACGAGCGGGACCTCCAGTGGGGGGACCTGAACGCACTGCTCCTCGTCGCCGACCGCGCCGAGGTGGACCAGCGCATCGTCGAGCTGGTCGAGCGGTGCACCGAGCTGCTCGCCCCGCTGGCCGGCGGCTGCCCGTTGCAGGCGGCGTACCTGTCCCGGCAGATCGGCTTCAGCAGCGGCTTCTACCGGTCGGCCGACTTCTGGGGGGAACGGTGACGGCCGTCCGGTCGTGGACCCGCCGCGACGGCGGGTCCGGGAACACCGCCCACCGGCCCCCGCAGGCCACCGGCGACGGCGCCGCCCACCCGCCCCCGCGGGACCCGGAGTCCGCGGCCGACGCCCGCGAGCTGGTCTCCGCGATGACCCTCACCTCCTCGGGGCAGTCCTCCGTGTCGGTCTACGAGACCGCCCGCCTGGTCGGCCTCGCGCCGTGGCTGACCCACCACGTGGAGCGGATCGCGTACCTGCTGGACGCCCAGCGCCCGGACGGGGCGTGGGGCGGCCCGGAGGGGTACGCCCTGGTGCCGACGCTGAGCGCCACCGAGGCGCTGCTCACCGCCCTACGTCGCGGCGACGCCGCCTGGCTGCGCGAGCCCCGTGCCGCCGAGCGGCTGACCGGGGCCGTCGACGGCGGCCTGCGCGTCCTGTACGCCCGGCTCACCGGCCCGGCCGGCCCCGAGCTGCCCGACCTGCCGGCCACCGACCTGACCGTCCCGGCGCTGGTCGGCTCGCTCAACGCGCACCTCGACGCGCTACGTGCCGCCCCGCTGCCCGGCCTGACCGCCTGGCGTGACTTCCGGGCGCTGCCGCTGCCGTCGGGGCTGGACGGCGCACGGCTCGACCGGGTCCGCGCGCTGCTCACCGCCGGCCGGCCGCTGCCGGAGAAGCTGCTGCACGCCCTGGAGGTCGGCGGCCCGGCGGCCCACCGCGCCGCCGATGTCGCCCCCGTCGGGCCGGGCACCGTCGGTGCCTCGCCGGCGGCCACCGCGGCCTGGCTCGGCGTGCCCGTCCCCGGGGCCGGGGTCCGCGCGGCGGTGTCCTACCTGGAGGACGTGGCCCGTCAGCAGGGCGGGCCGGTGCCCTGCGCCACCCCGATCACCGTGTTCGAGCGGGCCTGGGCGCTGAGCACGATGAGCCGGGCCGGCATCGCGCTGCCGGTACCGCCCCGGCTGCTGGCCGGCCTGGTGGCGACGATCGGTCCCGCCGGCACCGCCACCGCCCCCGGCCTGCCCGCCGACGCCGACACCACCGCGGTGACCCTGTACGCGTTGGCCCGGCTCGGCCGCCCGGTCGGCCCGGACAGCCTCTGGGGGTACGACACCGGCGAGCACTTCTGCACCTGGCGGGGGGAGGACGGGGCCTCGGTCACCACCAACGCCCACGTGCTCGACGCGCTCGGCTGGCACCTGGGGCGCCGGGCACCGGACGACGCCCGGCTCGCCGAGGTGGTGCGGCGGCTCACCGGCTGGCTCGTCGAGCGGCAGCAGCCCGACGGTCGGTGGTCCGACCGCTGGCACGCCTCGCCGTACTACGCCACGAGCTGCGCGGTGCTCGCCCTGGCCGGCTACGGCCGGGGGGCGGCCGTGGCGGGCGCGGTGACCCGGGCCGCCGGGTGGGTGTTGGCGGGGCAGCGCGCCGACGGCTCCTGGGGGCGTTGGGGCGGCACCGTCGAGGAGACCGCGTACGCCGTGCACGCCCTGCACGCTGCCGGTCCGGCCGCGCCGGCCGGCGTCGGGGCGGCGCTCGGGCGCGCCCGGTGCTACCTGGCCACCATGGAGGGACGCGACGGGGAGCCCGCGCTCTGGCACGACAAGGACCTGTACCGGCCCGCCGTGATCGTCCGCGCCGCCGTCGTCGCCGCCCGCCATCTCGTCCGCGCCGGGGCCGGTGACGGCACCGCCGAGGGGCCCGGGAATCGGACGCCCTCGTTGATCAGTGCCGCTTGAGTGAACAATCGGACGCTGCTAGCGTGCGCCCGTGGCCGACGGTGTACCGGCCACGGGCGCTCCGGCATCCCCCTCGAACACCCGGCCAGGACGGTGTGATGCGTTCCCGCAGTACGAATCTCCGTACCAAAGTCGTCGCTCTGCTGGCGTCGCTCGTCGCGCTCTGGGCCTTCGCGGCGTGGGTGACCGTGCGGGACGGGTTCAACCTCCTCGGTGTGCAGACGCTCAACGAGTCGGTGTCCGAGCCGAGCGAGACGCTGGTGCTCCAGTTGCAGCGGGAACGCCGGACATCGCTGGCGTACCTCGGGCGACCGGACGACGCGCGGCGGGAGACGCTGGGCGCGGAGCGGCGGCGCACCGACGAACTGGCGGCGGCGTTCCGAGAGTCGTCCGGCGAGTGGCTCACCGCCGTGGCCGCCAGCGACACCCTGGAACAGCGGCTCGACGTGGCCTACGGGCAGCTGTCCCGGCTGGGGCAGGCCCGCTCCGAGGTGGACGCCCGTAGCGCGGACCGGGCGTCCACCTTCACCGCGTACGGCAGTGTGGTGCGGTCCATCTTCGACGTCTACACGGCCCTCGGCCTGCTCGACGACGAGCAGGTCGCCGAGGACACCACCGCGCTGATCGAGCTCAACCGCGCCCGCGAGCTGCTCTCCCAGGAGGACGCCCTGCTCACCGGCGTGCTCGCGGCGGGCCGGGTGACCGACGCCGAGCGGGCCCAGGTCGCCCAGATCATCGGCGCGCAGCGGTTCGCCGCCGACCTCGCGGTGAGCCGGCTGCCGGCCGCCGACCGTCAGCGCTACGACGCCATGGTCGGCGGTTCGGCGTTCGAGAAGCTGCGCGCCCTGGAGGACGGCATCCTCCAGAGCCGGGGCAGCGACCCCCGACTGGGGTTCGAGGCCCCCGAGTGGGACGAGGCCGTGGCGCCGGCGCTGGCCCGGTGGAGCGAGGTGGTGGTCGAGGGCGGCGACGACGTCGTGGACCGGGCCGTCCCGGTCGCCGTCATGGTGGTCGTCCGGCTGGTGCTCGCCACCGGCCTGGGCCTGCTCGCCGTCGTGGCGTCCGTCATCGTGTCGATCACCACCGCCCGGGCGCTGCTGCGGCAGCTGGAGCGGCTGCGCGAGGCGGCCTTCACGCTCGCCAACGACCAACTGCCCAGCGTGGTCGAACGGCTGGGCCACGGCGAGGAGGTGGACGTCGCCAAAGAGGCGCCACCGCTGGAGTTCGGCGACGACGAGGTCGGGCAGGTGGGCAAGGCGTTCAACGCGGTCCAGGAGACCGCGCTGCGCACCGCCGTCGAGCAGGCCGAGCTGCGCCGCAACGTCCGCGAGGTCTTCCTCAGCCTGGCCCGGCGCACCCAGGCCCTGGTGCACCGCCAGCTCACCCTGCTCGACGCGATGGAACGGCGCGAGCATGACGCCGAGGAACTGGAGGACCTGTTCCGGGTCGACCACCTCGCCACCCGGATGCGGCGTAACGCCGAGAACCTGATCGTGCTCTCCGGCTCCACCCCGGGCCGGGCCTGGCGACGCAACGTCCCGATGGTCGACGTGGTGCGCGGCGCGGTCGCCGAGGTGGAGGACTACACCCGGGTCAACGTGCTGCCGCTGGGGGCGGTGTCGCTGGCCGGCCGGGCCGTCGGCGACGTCATCCACCTGCTGGCCGAGCTGATCGAGAACGGCCTGTCCTTCTCGCCCCCGCACACCACCGTCGAGGTGCGCGGCCAGATGGTGGCCAACGGCTTCGTCCTGGAGATCGAGGACCGGGGCCTCGGGATGAGCGACGATGACCTCGCCGCCGCGAACCACCGGATCGTCGACCGGTCCGAGCTGAACCTGGCCAACGCCGCCCGGCTCGGGCTGTACGTGGTCAGCAGGCTCACCGAGCGGCACGGCGTCCGGGTGCAGCTCAAGGAGTCGGCGTACGGCGGCACCACCGCGGTCGTGCTGATCCCGCCGGACATGGTCGCCGACCCGAACGGCGACGCCGCCGCCCCGGAGCGTCCCGGCCTGCCGGGGACGTCCGCCCCGGTCGCGGTGGCCCCGCCGGCCCCGACGGCCGGGAGGCCGGCCGCCCGCCCGTCCGCGCCCGTCGCGGTGGCGGAGCCCGTGACGGCCCCGGTCGCGCCGCCGGCCCCGGAGCCCGCCGGGGCCGGCGGCGGACCGGCCCTGCCCACCCGCGCGCGCCCGCGCACGGCCCCGGCCACCCTGGACGCGCCGGCCGGGGAGGGCGCGGGGCTGCCGGTACGCCCGCGCCGCCCGGCCGGACAGTCGGCGTTGGACGCGCCGACCGTGCCGGGCGGGTTCCCGATGACCGCGCCCCGTCCGGTCGCGGAGGAGGCCGGCTCGCCGGCCCCGGACAGCCCGCACGCCCCGGACGAGTCGGCCGGGTTGACCCCGGCGGCGTCGCCGGCGCAGCAGACCGGCTCCGGGCTGCCGGTGCGGGTCCGGCAGGCGAACATCGTGCCCGAGCTGCGGGAGGATCCGTCCGCGCAGCAGGTGGACGACGACGAGGACACGATCCGGCCGCCGGAGCAGGTCCGCCGGATGATGAGCTCCTACCAGACCGGCACCCTCCGTGGCCGCACCGACGCGGCCCGGCTGCTCGACGGTGCCGGCGAGACCGATGGGACGGAGCCCGCCGACGGCGACGCCGGTGGGCGCGAGGCCACCTGAGGGGCGGCGCGGGGGAACCCGCACTCCTTGGCGGGACGGCAGGTCCCAGACGACAACGGCGACACCAGCCGGGAAGAAGAGGACGACGAGTGGGGCAGAAGACGGCATCGAGTGCCGACCTGACGTGGTTGCTGGATGATCTGGTCGGCAGGGTGAAGCAGGCCGAACACGCTGTCGCGCTCTCCACAGACGGCCTGCTGATGGCGTCGTCGCGGGAGTTGGGCCGGGACGACGGCGAGCACCTCGCGGCGATGGCGGCCGGGATCCAGAGCCTGGCCCGGGGCGCGGGGAAGCGGTTCGGTGGCGGGCAGGTCCAGCAGACCATCATCGAGATGCAGTCGTCCTTCCTCTTCGTCACAGCCGCCGGCCGCAACGCCTGCCTCGCGGTGCTGGCCTCCGAGGACGCCGACGTCGGGCTCATCGCGTACGAGATGGCCATGCTGGTCACCCGGGTGGGCAAGTACGTGGCCTCCCCGACCCGGCTCCCCGAGCCGCCGGTCGGCGAGAAGTAGCCGCGATGACGGCCCCAGGGGAGTCCACGGAGGAACAGTGGGTCGACGACCACGCAGGCCCGGTGGTCCGCCCGTACGCGGTGACGCGTGGCCGGGCCCGGCCGGTCACCGGCACGTTCGACCTGATCTCCCTGGTGACGGCCACCCGCGTGGAGGCGTCACCGGAGGTCGGGCTGGGCCCCGAGCACCTGGCCATCGTCGCGCTCTGCCAGCGGATCCAGTCCGTCGCCGAGGTCGCCGCCCACCTGGACCTGCCGGTGGGCACCATCCGGGTCCTGCTCGGTGACCTGGTGGCCCGTGACCTGGTCGAGGTGCGCGAGCCCCGGGTCACCGCGGGCCTTCCCGACGACAGCATTTTCGAGGCGGTTATCAATGGACTACGGGCACTCTGAGCGGCCGGCGGGAGCCGTGCCGCTGCCCACCGCGATCAAGATCCTGATCGCGGGCGGTTTCGGCGTCGGCAAGACCACCATGGTCGGCGCGGTGAGCGAGACTCGGCCGCTGCGCACCGAGGAGGTGCTGACCGAGACCGGGGTCGGGATCGACGATCTGTCGGGGGTGGAGGGCAAGACCACCACCACGGTGGCGATGGACTTCGGCCGGATCACCATCAGCGACGACCTGGTCCTCTACCTGTTCGGCACGCCCGGGCAGGACCGCTTCTGGTTCGTCTGGGACGAGTTGGCGCTCGGCGCGCTCGGCGCGGTGGTGCTCGCCGACACCCGCCGGCTCGCCGACTGCTTCCCCTCGATCGACTACTTCGAGGGGCGCGGCACCCCGTTCGTGGTGGCGGTCAACTGCTTCGAGGGGGCCCGCCAGTACCGGCTGGACGAGGTGCAGGCCGCGCTCAACCTCGACCCGGGGGTGCCGGTGCTGCTCTGTGACGCCCGGCAGCGGGAGTCGAGCAAGGAGGTGCTCATCACGCTGATGGAGCACGCCATGAAGACCCGCGACGCCCGCCGCGCCGCGTCGACCGAGTAGCCCGGCTCCGGCCGGCGCGTGTCGCCGGGCAGCCGCTCCGGTTCCCGACGAGGGGCCCCTGCCGCCGCGGCAGGGGCCCCTCGTCGTGCGGGTACGGGTCAGCCGGCGATCATGCGGCGCAGGACGTACTGCAGGATGCCACCATGGCGGTAGTAGTCCGCCTCACCGGGAGTGTCGATCCGGAGCACGGCGTCGAACTCGACGCCGGTGTCGGTGGTGACCTTCACGGTGCGCGGGGTCTCGCCGTCGTTCAGCGCGGTCACGCCGGTGATCGAGAAGGTCTCGGCACCGGTGAGGCCGAGCGATTCGGCGGTGCAGTCGACCGGGAACTGCAACGGCAGGACGCCCATGCCGATCAGGTTCGAGCGGTGGATCCGCTCGTACGACTCGGCGATGACCGCCCGGACGCCGAGCAGCATGGTGCCCTTGGCCGCCCAGTCCCGCGACGAGCCGGAGCCGTACTCCTTGCCGGCCAGGATGACCAGCGGCACGCCCGCCTCCTGGTAGGCGGTGGAGGCGTCGTAGATCGAGGTCTGCTCGCCGGTCAGGTGATTGACCGTGAAGCCGCCCTCCACACCCGGGACGAGCTGGTTGCGCAGCCGGATGTTGGCGAACGTGCCCCGGATCATCACCTCGTGGTTGCCCCGGCGCGAGCCGTACGAGTTGAACTCGTGACGCGGCACGCCGTGCTCGGCGAGGTACGTCCCGGCGGGGGAGTCGGCCTTGATCGAGCCGGCCGGGGAGATGTGGTCGGTGGTCACCGAGTCGCCCAGCTTGGCCAGCACCCGGGCGTCGGCGATGTCGACGACCGCCTTCGGCTTCCGCTCCATGCCCTCGAAGTACGGGGGCTTGCGGACGTAGGTGCTCTCGCTCTCCCAGGCGAAGGTGTCGCCGGTCGGGGTCGGCAGCGACTGCCAGCGCTCGTCACCGGCGAACACGTCCGCGTACGCCGCGCTGAACCCGGTCGCGCCGATCGCCTGGGCGATGACGTCCTGGATCTCGGCGCTGTTCGGCCAGATGTCGCGCAGGAAGACCGGGTCGCCCTGGCTGTCCTCGCCGATCGGCTCGTTGGCCAGGTCGATGTCCATGGTGCCGGCGAGCGCGTACGCGACCACCAGCGGCGGGGACGCCAGGTAGTTCATCTTGACGTCCGGGTTGATCCGGCCCTCGAAGTTCCGGTTGCCCGACAGCACCGAGACGACGGCTAGGTCGGCCTCGTTGACGGCGGCGGAGACCTCCTCCGGCAGCGGGCCGGAGTTGCCGATACAGGTGGTGCAGCCGTAGCCGACCAGGTTGAAGCCGAGCTTCTCCAGGTACGGCGTGAGGCCGGCGCGGTCGTAGTAGTCCATGACGACCTTGGAGCCCGGCGCCAGCGTGGTCTTCACCCACGGCTTGCGGGACAGGCCCTTGTCGACAGCGTTGCGGGCCAGCAGCGCCGCGCCGATCATCACCTGCGGGTTCGAGGTGTTGGTGCAGGAGGTGATCGCGGCGATCACCACGGCGCCGTGGTCGAGCTCGTAGGAGACGCCGTCGGGGCTGGTGACCTGGATCGGGTTGCTGGCCCGGCCGCCCGAGCCCACGGCGGCGGTCTCCAGGTCGCGCGGCTCGTCGGCCGGGTCGCTGAACTCGTTGGCCGGCGGGTCGCTGGCCGGGAACGACTCGGCGCTGGCCTCGTCGGCCGGGCCGTTGGCGCCCCGGGGGAGCTGCTCGCGGGCGACGCCCGGCTTGAGGTCCCGCTCGCCGGCGGAGTCGTCGGCTACGTAGTCGGTCAGCGCGGAGCGGAACAGGGTCTTGGCGCTGCCCAGCGGCACCCGGTCCTGTGGGCGCTTCGGGCCGGCCAGGGACGGCTCGATGGTGCCCAGGTCGAGCTCCAGCCGCTCGGAGTACTCCGGCTCGGCGGCCGGGTCGTGCCAGAGGCCCTGCTCCTTGGCGTACGCCTCGACGAGCGCGACCTGCTGCGGGTCCCGGCCGGTCAGCTCCAGGTAGCGGATCGTCTCGGCGTCGATCGGGAAGATCGCCACGGTGGAGCCGTACTCCGGGGACATGTTGCCGATGGTGGCCCGGTTGGCCAGCGGCACCGCGCTGACGCCGGGGCCGTAGAACTCGACGAACTTGCCGACCACGCCGTGCTTGCGCAGCATCTCGGTGATGGTGAGCACCAGGTCGGTGGCGGTGGTGCCGGCCGGCATCTCGCCGTGCAGCTTGAAGCCGACGACCCGGGGGATCAGCATGCTGACCGGCTGGCCGAGCATCGCGGCCTCGGCCTCGATGCCGCCGACGCCCCAGCCGAGCACGCCCAGGCCGTTGACCATCGTGGTGTGCGAGTCGGTGCCGACCACGGTGTCCGGGTACGCCTGGCCGTTGCGCTCCATGATCGTACGGGCCAGGTACTCGATGTTGACCTGGTGCACGATGCCGGTGCCCGGCGGGACGACCTTGAACTCGTTGAACGCGCTCTGGCCCCAGCGCAGGAACTGGTAGCGCTCCTTGTTGCGCTCGTACTCCAGCTCGACGTTGCGCTCGAAGGCGTCCGCGCGGCCGAACAGGTCGGCGATGACCGAGTGGTCGATGACCAGCTCGGCCGGGGCGAGCGGGTTGACCTTGGTGGCGTCGCCGCCGAGGTCGCGGACCGCCTCGCGCATGGTGGCCAGGTCGACCACGCAGGGCACGCCGGTGAAGTCCTGCATGAGCACCCGCGCCGGGGTGAACTGGATCTCCACGCTCGGGTCGGCCGTCGCGTCCCAGCCGCCGAGCTGGCGGATGTGGTCGGCGGTGATGTTCGCGCCGTCCTCGGTCCGCAGCAGGTTCTCCAGCAGGACCTTCAGGCTGTATGGCAGCCGCTCCTGCCCCTCCACCTTACTGATCTTGAAAATCTCGTAGCTCGCGTCTCCGACGCGTAGCTGGGTCTTCGCACCGAAGGTGTCGAGGCTCGCCACGTCGTACTCCTTCACACCAGCGACCGTGAGTAGTCCTGAGCAGTCTTTCGCACCGTCCGGGACGACGCCCCGGTTAGGTGACACTTACCGTGATTCCCGCTTCCTACAAAACCGTACGTCCGTCTTGCTATCGGCGCAACCTCGTGCCAGGCTCCGGGACGAGGAGGTGCCACCATGATCCATCACGTTCTGCTCGCCTGCCCACCCGGCTCCGAGGCCGCTTCCCGGGCGTTCTACGGCGGGCTGCTCGGCATGGCCGAGAAGCCCAAACCCCCGGCCCTCGCCCGCCGCGGTGGTTGCTGGTTCACCGGGTACGGCGCCGAGCTGCACCTCGGCGTCTCCGACGACTTCCGCCCCGCCCGCAAGGCCCACGTCGCCCTGCTCCGCCCCGACCTCGACGACCTCGCCGCCCGGCTGGCCGCCGCCGGCCACCCGGTCGACTGGGGCGGCGAGGACGAGCTGCCCGGGATGCGGCGCTTCCACACCGAGGACGCCCACGGCAACCGCCTGGAGTTCGTAACCCCGCTCTGACCAGCCACCGGGCCGCCCGAGCGGGTGGTGCCGGCGGCGAGGGGCCCCGGTGCCCCTGCGGCCCGGGTAGGGTTCGAGGCCCGGACCTGAGAGGGGGGGCCGTGATCGATGTGTCGCACTGGCTGTCCGCGCTGCCCCCGGTCGCGGTCTACCTGATCGTCGCCGGGGTGATCGGCGTGGAGAGCATGGGCGTCCCGCTGCCCGGCGAGATCGTCCTGGTCAGCTCCGCCCTGCTCGCGGCCACCGGCGTGGTCGAGCCGGAGTGGGTGGCGATCGCCGCGGCCTTCGGCGCCATCGCGGGCGACTCGATCGGGTACGCGGTGGGCCGCCGGGGCGGCCGTCCGCTGCTGGCCCGGCTAGGCCGACGCTTCCCCAAACACCTCGGCCCCGCACACCTCGCCCGCGCCGAGCAGAGCTTCGCCCGGCACGGGGTGTGGGCGGTCTTCTTCGGCCGGTTCGTGGCGCTGCTGCGGATCCTCGCCGGCCCCCTGGCCGGTGCGCTGCACGTGCCGTACCGCCGGTTCCTGCTGGCCAACGCGGCCGGCGGCCTGGTCTGGGCCTTCGGCACCACCTACCTGCTGTACAGCGTCGGCCGGGCCGCCGAGCACTGGCTCAAGGACATCTCCTGGGCCGGGCTGGTCCTCGCGGTGCTCGCCGGCCTGGGCAGCACCTGGTGGCTGCGGCGGCGGGCCCGGCGGCTGGAGCCGGTGGAGCCGGCCGATGCGGACGCCGACGCCGAGCCGGTCCGCGCGGGCACCGACCGCTGACCCTCTTGAGCGGTGCCAGACCGACGAAAGGGCCGGCTCCCGGGTGGGGGCCGGCCCTTGTCGTTTGTGGGTGTGGGTCAGGAGGTGGCGTAGCCGCGGGTGGCGATCCAGTCGGCGAGGTTGTCGACGGTGATGTCGTAGCTGGCCTGGGCGGGGTTGGCCGAGTCGGCGATCTTCACCGTCCGGCCGTCGTCGCGGTAGCCCACGACGCTGATGTAGTGGCCGCCCTCGAAGGAGTGCACAGTGCCGTCGGTGTCGGTTGCCGTGCCGGCGATGTTGGCCACCACAGCCCGGCCGTCGTCGACGGTGCGGACGATGTCAGCGCGCAGCTTGTCGGTCTGCCCGCCGTCGGCCTTACCGCTCTTGATCTCGACGCTGCGGTACGCGTCGCCCTTACCGGTCTCCTTGTTCAGGATGGGGGTGATGTCGTTGATCGAGTCGGTGCCGTCCTCGGTGGTGCCCATCTCCTTCGCCATCGCGTCCACGCTGATGGCCTTGCCCTGCACCGACAGGGCGTTACGGGCGGCGGCCGGACCACAGAAGTAGAAGTTCGGCTGCGCCTCATACCGCACGTCGAGCTGCCGCTCCCCACCCGCCTTGCGGTCGGCGTGCACCGACACGACGGGGGCCTTCTCGGCGGCGGGGGCCGCGTGAGCGGCGACGGCCGGAGCGGCGATACCACCAGCGGTGGCGGCGAAAACACCAGCGGCCAGAGCGGTCCTACGGATCAGATCGGTACGCATGAGCGTGCTCCTCTGGTTCGGGGGACACGCGGCAACACCCGCAAGGAAGCGACGTGCACCGCGAAAGGGGGGATCAGTTCAGGGGGACAACCACGGCGGCTCGGGGGAACTCACCTGCTCGCGTTGTCCGGGGGGTGTAACCATCCCGGCCGGCCCCGCATTCCACACACGGCCCCGGCCCCGGGAGCTACCCCGGGCCGGTCTCGCCCGGGTGAACCATGTACAACGCCCCCGACCCCCCACCGATTCCACCCCCACGGTGACCCCGACCACCGGACACCCCACCCCAAACCACCCACCACCCCGTTGGCTTGGTCAAGAGGCTCCTGTCAAAAAGGCGAAATCCGACACAAGCCGCTTGATCAACGGGGTGAGGCCGGGGCGCGGTCCGTACGGCGGGCTGCCTTCTGCTCGGCTTGCCGGGTCCGATGGCAGGCAGGATGGCCGACCGCCGCCACCGACGAAGCTGGCTGCTGCAGACGGGTTCCGGCCATCCTCAAGCCGGAGTGCCCCCGGTCCCTTTGCTCTGCTGCCGTCACCGCAACACCGGCACCGCGCATCCGCTTCGGGCCGCGGGCCAACACGGACGGCAGGAAACATCGGCCACGCTCCTGAGCGTTGCACGGAGGGCAGCAGAGCAAAGGGGGTCGAACAGGTATCACCCGCCGGCCGGCGACGACGGATGCTGCTTGCCTTCGGCCCCCATCGAAGCGGGGATTCCGACACAAACCTCTTGATTAACACGACCTGTGGGTGCTGGACCGGATGCCCGGGGCCGGAAGCGCCCGGCGAAACCTCCCGGCCGGGGTGGACGCGCACCCCAAGGGGTGACCGGCCTGAGGCGGTGGTGCAGAGCACCGTTGGGGAACGGGCCGACGGGCCGGAGGGCTCAGGCCGGGGTGTCGGGGCCGGTGCCGGGGGCGCTGGCCTCCGCGTGCCGGTCGCGCAGCCGGGCCCGGATCTCCTCCGGGGTGTACGCCCGCCGCCGCCGTTCCGCCCGGGCGACGACCACCCCGGTCGCGGCGACACCAGCGAGACCAGCCAGCCCGAGCACCTTCCACCACCGCATCCTTTGCCGCATCCGCTTAGGGTAGACCCCCATGAGCGAACAGAGCGCCGACGGTGCCGGGGTGAGGGTATGAGCATCAGCCTGGACGAGGCCGTGGAGTTGACCCGAACCGGCGACGTATGGGTGTTCCGGGGCCGTAGCGCGCCCGACCGCGCCATCCAGTTCACCACCAACAGCCCGGTCAACCACGTCGGCATGGCGGTGGTGCTGGACGACATGCCGCCGCTGATGTGGCACGCCGAGTTGGGCCGGTCGCTGCCGGACATGTGGACCGGCACCCACCAGCGCGGGGTGCAGCTGCACGACCTGCGAAACGCGGTCTGCGTCTGGGCCAACCGGTACGGCCAGCGGGCCTGGCTCCGGCAGCTCGAACCGTCCGCCGACGCGGAGATGGAGAAGGCGGTGCTGCGTACCGTCGCCCGCCTCGACGGCACCCCCTTCCCCTCCACCGCCCAGCTCGCCTGGCGCTGGGCGCGGGGCCGGATGCCACGGGTGCGGCTGCCCCTGCCGGCCCGGCGGGACACCCCCGGCGACGTCGCGGTACGTGACCGGGCGCTGGAGACGGCGTACTGCGCCGAGGTGGTCGCGGTGACCTACGAGGCGATGGGCCTGCTGCCGGCGGGCCGCCGGCCGAACTGGTACGACCCGGGCCGGTTCTGGAGCGGCGACGACCTCGGCCTGGCCGCCGGGGCCCAGCTCGGCGCCGAGATCGAGGTACACATCCCGCAACGCTGAGCGACGGCGGCGTCGCCCGCCGGGGCGCTGCCAGGGGCCGGTTTGCCGGGGCGGCCGGGTGGCAATTGACAGTCCTCGTGACAGCCCCAGCCGATCTCGACGCGCTGACCGACTTCTTCGACCGGTACGGCGTCGCGCTCACCACCGGTGACGTGGCGGCCGTGGCCGGCTGCTACGCCCTGCCCGGGCTGGTGGTCGCCGACACCTACAGTTTCTCGTTCGTCTCCCCGGCCGCGGTGGCGCTCTCCTTCGTCGGCGCGGCCCCGGACTACCAGGAGCGCGAGCTGGTGGCGGCCAACGCCCTGATCGAGGACGTGCAGCGGGTCTCCGCGCTGCTCATCGAGGTGGCCGTGGAGTGGGAGTTCCTGGACAGCCAGGGGCGGCGGGTGCCCGGCGAGCGCTACCGGTATCTGCTGCGCGGCACCGACAAGGGCCCCGCCATCTGCACGGTCATCCGCATCGCCTGACCCCGCCGAGCCGCAAGGTTCCCGCCGGGGCCGCAGCCGGGCCCGGTCGCTGCCGGCTGCAGCCGCCCGCGCCGCCCGCGCCCGCCGCCCGCGATGGCGTCCACCCGCGAGCCGGCGCTTGCAAGATGTCGGCATTGTTGCGCTCTCGTTTGCAAGGTCTTGCAGAACGTTTCGGCAAGGGCTAGCGTGCGGGCGAATCACGACCAGAGGAAGGCCGTCGATGAAACGCTCGCCGATGTCCCGTAAGGCGTTGCTCGCCTTGGTCTCCACCCTCACACTCGCCCTCGTCGGCACCCCCGTCGCCGCGCACCAGCTCGCCGCCGAGGCCGCCCCGAACCCGACCGGCACCGACCCTCTCGCCGCCGCCGGCGCGGTGCAGTGGCGCTCCGAACCCTCCGTCGAGGCCCTGCTGAAGGCAGGCTCCGGCGACGCCCGCGCCGAGCAGTTCTACTTCGTCCTGCCGGACCGGTTCGCCAACGGCGACCCGCGCAACGATTCCGGTGGGCTCGCCGGGGACCGGCTGAAGACCGGCCTCGACCCCAAGGACAAGGGCTTCTACCACGGCGGCGACCTCAAGGGGGTGCTGGACAAGCTCGACTACATCCAGGGGCTCGGCACCACGGCGATCTGGCTCGCCCCGATCTTCAAGAACCGGCCCGTGCAGGGCGCAGGCGCGGACGTGTCGGCCGGCTACCACGGCTACTGGATCACCGACTTCACCCAGGTCGACCCGCACTTCGGCACCAATGAGGAGCTGAAGAGGCTGGTCAAGCTCTCGCACCAGCGGGGCATCAAGGTGTACCTCGACGTCATCGTCAACCACACCGCCGACGTCATCAAGTACGCCGAGGGCAAGTACGCGTACATCGACAAGAAGACCGCGCCGTACACCGATGCGCGGGGGCGGGCCTTCGAGGACAGTAACTACGCCGACGGCAGCCGGGACTTCCCGAAGGTGAACACCGACTCCTTCCCGTACACCCCGGCCTTCGACACCCCGGCCGACGCGAAGGCCAAGGTCCCGGCGTGGCTCAACGACGCCACCATGTACCACAACCGGGGCGACTCGACCTTCTCCGGCGAGAACAGCGAGTACGGCGACTTCTACGGCCTGGACGACCTGTGGACCGAGCGCCCCGAGGTGGTGCGCGGCCTGACCAAGGTCTACGGCGACTGGATCGGCGGCACCGGCGTCGACGGGTTCCGCCTGGACACCGTCAAGCACACCAACCTGGAGTTCTGGCCGCAGTTCAGCCGGGGCATCCAGCGGGCCGCCGAAGCCGCCGGAAAGAAGGACTTCTTCATGTTCGGCGAGGTCTACAGTGCCGACCCGGAGATCACCTCCAGCTATGTGCGGCGTGGCGGCCTGCCGGCCACCCTCGACTTCGCCTTCCAGGAGGCGGCCCGGGGCTACACCGCCGCCGACGGCTCCGCGAAGGCGCTCGCCGACGTGTACGCCCGCGACGACCTCTACGCCTCCCGGGACACCGACGCCAACCGGCTGACCACCTTCCTCGGCAACCACGACATGGGCCGGATCGGTTCGTTCATCGCGGCCTCCGGCGGCGACGACGCCGCGCAGCTACGCCGCGACCAGCTCGCCCACCAGCTCATGTTTCTCACCCGGGGCCAGCCGGTGGTGTACTCCGGCGACGAGCAGGGCTTCACCGGCCCGGGCGGCGACAAGGACGCCCGGCAGGACATGTTCGCGTCGGAGGTGCCCGACTACCTCGACGACGACCTGATCGGGACCGACCGCACCCATGCCGGCGACCAGTTCGACCCGACGCACCCGCTCTACCGCACCATCGCCGAGCTGGGGCGGCTCCGGCAGGCCCACCCGGCGCTGCGCGACGGCGTCCAGGTCACCCGGTACGCCGCCGACGGGCCCGGCGTCTTCGCCTTCTCCCGGATCGACCCGAAGCGCCGCACCGAGTACGTCGTCGCCGTGAACAACGCCGGCACCGCGCAGACCGTCACCGTGGACACCTGGTCGGCCGGGGCGGCCTTCGCCGGGATCTACGGCGGCGCGGCGACCGCGACCGCCGGGGCCGACGGCAGGCTGGCCGTGACCGTGCCGGCGCTGTCCGCCGTGGTGTACCGGGCCGGCCAGGCGATCCCGCAGGCCGACGCGAAGCCGTCGATCGGCATCACCGCCCCCGCCCCGGACGCCCCGGTCGCCACCCGCGCCGCCGTCACCGCCCAGGTCACCGGCGATCCGCTGGCCACCGTCACCGTCGCCGCCCGGGTCGCCGGCGGCAGGTGGACGCTGCTGGGCAGCGCCCACCGGGCCCCGTACACCGTGCACCACGACCTGACCGGCCTGGCCGGCGGCACGCGGATCGAGTACAAGGCCGTCGTCCGCGACGGCAGGGGGCGCACCGCGAGCACCCGCTCCACCGCCACCGTCGGCACGCCGGCGCAGGGCGCGTCGCGGGACTGGGCGGTGGTGCACTACCAGCGCCCGGCCGGCGGGTACGACGACTGGGGTTTGTACGCCTGGGGCGACATCGACCCCGCGTACGTCACCGAGTGGCCGAAGGGGCAGCCGTTCGCCGGCGAGGACTCGTTCGGCCGGTTCGCCTGGGTGAAGCTGAAGCCGGGCGCGAAGTCGGTCGGCTTCCTGGTGGTCGACTCCGATGGGAACAAGGACGTCGCCAACGACCGGACCATCGACGTCACGCAAACTGGCGAGGTGTGGGTGAAACAGGGCGACGCCGCGCTCTACCCGACCCGGCAGGCGGCCACCGGCGAGCCGGATCCGCCGGTCGACGAGGGCACCGCGCTGATCCACTACCGCCGGGCCGACAACAACTACGACGGCTGGGGCCTGCACCTGTGGGACGGCGCGGCCAACCCGACCGAGTGGTCCGCCCCGCTCAAGCCGGAGCGGACCGACGCGTTCGGCGCGGTCTTCCGGGTGCCGCTGGCGGCCGGGGCCACCGGGCTGAGCTACATCATCCACAACGGCGACGCCAAGGACCTGCCGGACGACCAGCGGCTCGACTTCGCCGCGGCAGGCCGGGAGGTGTGGCTGCTCGCCGGCACGCCGGGCCGGCTGCTGCCGTCGACCTCGTCCGGGGCGTCCAGGGACGTGGACATCACCCAGCAAAAGGCACAGTGGATCGACCGGTCCACCGTGGCCTGGCAGGCCGGGCCCACCGACGGCCGGACGTACGCCCTGGCGGCCGCCCCGGCCGGCGGGCTGAGCGTCGTCGACGGGGAGCTGTCCGGGACGTACACCACGTTGCCGCTGCGGGCGCAGCGCAACGGGCTCACCGAGGCCCAGCGCGCGAAGCACCCGCACCTGTGGGCGTACCAGGCGTTCAGCCTGGACCGGGGCGACCTGGCGAAGGTCCCGGCGGCGCTGCGCGGGCAGCTCGTGGTGACCGAGCGGGACGCGCGGGGCGCGCTGCTCGGCGCGACCGGGGTGCAGGTCCCGGGCGTGCTCGACGACGTCTACGCCGCCGCCACCGAGGCGAGGCTCGGGGCGACCTTCGCCGGCGGGGTGCCCACCCTCGCGGTGTGGGCGCCCACCGCGCGGACGGTGGCGCTGGAACTGTTCGACTCGCCGACCGCCGCGCCGCGTACCGTGTCGATGCGCCGCGACGACCGCACCGGCGTCTGGTCGGCGCGCGGCGACCGGGGCTGGACCGGGAAGTACTACCGGTACCGGGTCGAGGCGTGGCAGCCGGCGGCGCAGAAGGTGGTCACCGCCTCGGTGACCGACCCGTACTCGGTGGCGCTCGCGCCGGACTCCACGCACAGCCAGGTCGTCGACCTGGCCGACCCGGCGCTGGCCCCGAGAGGGTGGGCGAACCTGCGCAAGCCTGCCGCGCCACCCGCCGCGAAGGCGCAGGTCCAGGAGGTTTCCGTCCGGGACTTCTCCATCGCCGACAGCACCGTGCCGGCCGAGCGGCGGGGCACCTACCTCGCCTTCACCGACCCGGACACGGCCGGGATGAGGCACCTGAGGGCGCTCGGCGGCGCCGGGGTCGACTACCTGCACCTGCTGCCGGCGTTCGACTTCGCCACCATCCCCGAGCGCCGGGCCGACCAGCGGCAGCCGGCCTGTGACCTGGCGAAGCTGCCCCCGGACTCCGACGAGCAGCAGAAGTGCGTGGCGGCGGTGGCGGAGTCCGACGGCTACAACTGGGGGTACGACCCGCTGCACTACACCGTGCCGGAGGGCGGCTACGCCGTCGACCCGGCCGGGGCGAAGCGGACCACCGAGTTCCGCCAGATGGTCGCCGGGGTCAACGGCGCCGGCCTGCGGGTGGTCATGGACGTGGTCTACAACCACACGTCGGCCTCGGGCACCGACGGCAAGTCGGTGCTCGACCAGGTCGTGCCGGGCTACTACCACCGGCTGCTGTCCGACGGTACGGTCGCCAACTCGACCTGCTGCGCGAACACCGCCCCCGAGCACGCCATGATGGGCAAGCTGGTGGTCGACTCCCTGGTCACCTGGGCGAAGCAGTACAAGGTGGACGGGTTCCGGTTCGACCTGATGGGCCACCACCCGAAGGCGAACATCCTGGCCGTGCGGGCCGCCCTGGACCGGCTCACCGTCGCCCGCGACGGCGTGGACGGGCAGAAGATCCTGCTGTACGGCGAGGGCTGGAACTTCGGCGAGGTGGCCGACGACGCCCGGTTCGTGCAGGCCACCCAGGCCAACATGGCGGGGACCGGGATCGGCACGTTCAACGACCGGCTCCGTGACGCGGTGCGCGGCGGCGGGCCGTTCGACCCGAACCCGCGGGTGCAGGGCTTCGCGTCGGGCCTGTTCACCGACCCCAACGGCGACCCGGTGAACGGGTCGGCTGCCGAGCAGAAGGCCCGGCTGCTGCACGCCCACGACCTGATCAAGGTCGGGCTGACGGGCAACCTGCGCGGCTACCGGTTCACCGACTCGGCCGGCCGGCAGGTCACCGGCGGCCAGGTCGACTACAACGGCTCGCCCGCCGGCTACACCGCCGCGCCGGGGGAGGCGGTCACCTACGTCGACGCGCACGACAACGAGATCCTGTACGACGCGTTGGCGTACAAGCTGCCGCAGGCCACCTCGGCGGCGGACCGGGCCCGGATGCAGGTGCTCGCCCTCTCCACGGTGGTGATGGGCCAGGGGACCGGGTTCGTGACGGCCGGCTCGGAACGGCTGCGCTCGAAGTCGCTGGACCGCAACTCGTACAACTCCGGTGACTGGTTCAACCAGATCCGCTGGGACTGCACCGAGGGCAACGGCTTCGGTGCCGGCCTCCCGCCGGCGGCGGACAACCAGGACAAGTGGCCGTACGCGAAGCCGCTGCTGGCCGATCCGTCGCTGGTGCCGGGCTGCGCGGCGATCGACCTGGCCGATGCCCGGTACGCGGAGTTGCTGCGTATCCGCGAGTCCTCGCCGGTGTTCGGGCTGGCCACCGCCGAGCAGGTGCAGAAGCGGGTCGCCTTCCCGCTCTCCGGCACCGCCGAGACCCCGGGCGTGCTCACCATGACCCTCGACACCCGCGGGCTCGACGGGAAGTGGCGGTCGGTGACCGTCGTCTTCAACGCCACCCCGGGGGCGGCGCGGCAGCGGGTCGCCGGGCTGCGCGGGGCGGACGTGGCGCTGCACCCGGTGCTGAGGGCCTCCGCCGACCCGGTGCTGCGCACCGCGTCGTTCGACCGGGGCACCGGAACCTTCACGGTGCCGGCGCGCAGCGTGGCGGTCTTCGTCCAGAGGTAGCCGTCGACCGACCGGCCCCCTTCCGTCCGTGGCGGAAGGGGGCCGGCCCGTGTCCGGCCCGTCGGCACCGGAGACGGCCGCCGGCCCCGCCCGGTGGGATCCGTGTGCGGATCCTTCCCGAGCGGGGCCGGTGGACTGCCCGTGGCCGGTGTCACCGTTGCCGGCTACCAGCCCTGCCTGCCGTCAGGCGAAGCAGTTGGGGATGTGGCCGGTGCAGTTGGTGGGGTCGTTGTCGATGACGATGGATTCGTCGTCGAGGCGGACTTTGCCGTCGTTGTTGACGATGCCGCCGGCGATGTCGTAGGGCTTGTTGGTGTCGGTGGCGGTGTTCTTGGTGATTTTGGTGTTGATGATGTTGACGTGGCCGCGGTTGTTGAAGATGCCGCCGCCGTTGCCGGCGGTGTTGCCCTTGACCTCGCTGTTGCGGAGGGTGAGGGTTGCGCGGTTGTCTTTGTTGGGGCCGGGTTTGAGGTCGGGGTCGCCGTTGAAGATGCCGCCGCCGCGGCGGCCGGCGGTGTTGCCGCGGATGGCGCTGTCGTCGATGGTGGCGCTGCCGCGGTCTTTGTTGTCGTCGTTGTCGTGTTCGGTGGTGGTTTTGGGCTTGTTGGTGGTGCTGGTGTTGAAGATGCCGCCGCCGTCTTGGCTGGCTTTGTTGTTGTCGATGGTGACGTGGCGGAGGTGGAGGTTGGTGTCGGTGGCGTAGATGCCGCCGCCGCTGTGGCAGGCGGTGTTGTCCTTGATGTCGGTGGAGGTGATGTCGAGGAAGCCGTTGGCGGTGTAGATGCCGCCGCCGTTGTGGTTGGCGGTGTTTCTGTTGATGGTGCTCTTGGTGATTTCGACGGTGCCGGTGGCGGTGGTGCCGATGGTGATTGTGGGTTCGTAGGTGTTGGTCTTGGGTTCGTGGGTGTTGCCGTTGGCGATGCCGCCGCCGTTTTTGCCGGCGGTGTTGTTGGTGATGTGGGATTCCTTGATCCTGAGGATGCCGGCGTTGAAGATGCCGCCGCCGTTTTCCTTGGCGTGGTTGTTTTCCACGGTGGTGCGGTCGAGGTGGACGCGGCCGAAGTTGGCGATGGCGCCGCCGTTGCCGCTGGCGTTGTTGTTGAACAGGTTGCTGTCTTCGAGGAAGGCGCTGCCGCCGGGCTTGACGAGGATCGCGCCGCCGTCGGCGCCCTCGTCGTAGGTGCCGGGCTTCGAACCCTCACCCGACTCACCCGACTCACCCGGCACGACCGGCACGGCCGGTGCGGCCGGTGCGGCCGGTGCGGCCGGTGCGGCCGGTGCGACCGGCGCGGCCGGCGCGGCTGGCATCCCCGGCATGACCGGCGCGGTTGGCGCGGCCGGAGTGGTCCCGGCAACCGGTGCGGCGACTGCCGGGTCCGGCTTGGCGGCCGGTGCGGCTACCGGTGCGGCGGCCGAATCTGCCTTGACCACCGGCGCGGCTGCCGGGCCCGGCTTGGCGGCCGGCTCTGCCTTGGCGGCCGGTGCGGCTGCCGGCTCTGGCTTGGCGGCCGGTGCGGTTGCCGGGTCTGGCTTGGCGGCCGGTGCGGTTGCCGGGTCTGGCTTGGTGCCGGTTGGTGGGGTGTCGGTCTTCGGTGGGGTGGTGTTGTCGGGTGTGGTGGGCCAGGGTTCTTGTTCCTTCTTCTTCTCGCGGGCGGCGTTGCCGTCCTTGACGGTGACGCCCTTGAGGGTGAGTTCGCCGCCTTCGCCGACGGTGAAGATGCGGAAGGCGTTGCTGGAGTCGCGCTTGATGATGGACTTGTCGCCCTTGATGGTGATCCGTTGGCGGATCGTGGGCAGGGCGGAGCCGTTCTTGCGGTCGTGGTCGCTGAGCTCGTACTTGCAGTCCCGGGCGAGTTTCAGCGTGCCGCCGAGTTCGTTGTTGGCCCGTACCACCGCTTCGACCAGCGCGTCGTCGTCGCAGGGCACCTCACGGACCCGGCCCTCCTCGTCACGCTCACCCCGGCCGTCCCGGTCCTTGTCCCGGTCCTTGTCGCGGTGCTCGTCACGAGCGTCCCTGCCGGGCCCGTCGTCCTTGACGACCTGCTCGGCGGTGGACCACTTGAGGTTGTCCAGCCGGTTCATTCCCGCCGCCCCCGCGCCGGTGGCGGCACCCACGGTGACGAGGCTGACAACGCCGGTCAGGCCGGCCACGCCGGTGGCGAGCCACAGCTTGCGGTGGCGCGGCGCCGCCCCGGTTTCCCGCGCCGTATCGGTGCTCTTCGGAAGGTAGTTGGACATCGGAGCTCTCTGCTCTCTCCTCGTACCAGACAAGGTGCTTCGCCATCGCGAGGCGCCTTGGCTACAAATCGGTTGTAGCTACTTAAGAACACCTTATGAGAATGTTCTTCGTAGCGCGGTCATATCCGAAGGAACCGCACATTAGGGGTACGGCACGCTCAGGCTGGCCCTAATCCGGACGTAGCTGTCGGGGCGCGAGGAGCCCCTCCCGCCGCCGGTCGGCGGTCGGAAGGGGCCCTGTCTCCGCTATGTGGTGCAGCCTCGGTCAGGCGAAGCAGTTGGGGATGTGGCCGGTGCAGTTGGTGGGGTCGTTGTCGATGACGATGGATTCGTCGTCGAGGCGGACTTTGCCGTCGTTGTTGACGATGCCGCCGGCGATGTCGTAGGGCTTGTTGGTGTCGGTGGCGGTGTTCTTGGTGATTTTGGTGTTGATGATGTTGACGTGGCCGCGGTTGTTGAAGATGCCGCCGCCGTTGCCGGCGGTGTTGCCCTTGACCTCGCTGTTGCGGAGGGTGAGGGTTGCGCGGTTGTCTTTGTTGGGGCCGGGTTTGAGGTCGGGGTCGCCGTTGAAGATGCCGCCGCCGCGGCGGCCGGCGGTGTTGCCGCGGATGGCGCTGTCGTCGATGGTGGCGCTGCCGCGGTCTTTGTTGTCGTCGTTGTCGTGTTCGGTGGTGGTTTTGGGCTTGTTGGTGGTGCTGGTGTTGAAGATGCCGCCGCCGTCTTGGCTGGCTTTGTTGTTGTCGATGGTGACGTGGCGGAGGTGGAGGTTGGTGTCGGTGGCGTAGATGCCGCCGCCGCTGTGGCAGGCGGTGTTGTCCTTGATGTCGGTGGAGGTGATGTCGAGGAAGCCGTTGGCGGTGTAGATGCCGCCGCCGTTGTGGTTGGCGGTGTTTCTGTTGATGGTGCTCTTGGTGATTTCGACGGTGCCGGTGGCGGTGGTGCCGATGGTGATTGTGGGTTCGTAGGTGTTGGTCTTGGGTTCGTGGGTGTTGCCGTTGGCGATGCCGCCGCCGTTTTTGCCGGCGGTGTTGTTGGTGATGTGGGATTCCTTGATCCTGAGGATGCCGGCGTTGAAGATGCCGCCGCCGTTTTCCTTGGCGTGGTTGTTTTCCACGGTGGTGCGGTCGAGGTGGACGCGGCCGAAGTTGGCGATGGCGCCGCCGTTGCCGCTGGCGTTGTTGTTGAACAGGTTGCTGTCTTCGAGGAAGGCGCTGCCGCCGGGCTTGACGAGGATCGCGCCGCCGTCGGCGCCCTCGTCGTAGGTGCCGGGCTTCGAACCCTCACCCGACTCACCCGACTCACCCGACTCACCGGACTCACCCGGCACGACCGGCACGACCGGCACGGCCGGCGCGACCGGTACGACCGGTACGACCGGTGCGGTTGCCGGGTCTGGCTTGGTGCCGGTCGGTGGGGTGTCGGTCTTCGGTGGGGTGGTGTTGTCGGGTGTGGTGGGCCAGGGTTCTTGTTCCTTCTTCTTCTCGCGGGCGGCGTTGCCGTCCTTGACGGTGACGCCCTTGAGGGTGAGTTCGCCGCCTTCGCCGACGGTGAAGATGCGGAAGGCGTTGCTGGAGTCGCGCTTGATGATGGACTTGTCGCCCTTGATGGTGATCCGTTGGCGGATCGTGGGCAGGGCGGAGCCGTTCTTGCGGTCGTGGTCGCTGAGTTCGTACTTGCAGTCCCGGGCGAGTTTCAGCGTGCCGCCGAGTTCGTTGTTGGCCCGTACCACCGCTTCGACCAGCGCGTCGTCGTCGCAGGGCACCTCACGGACCCGGCCCTCCTCGTCACGCTCACCCCGGCCGCCCCGGTCCTTGTCCCGGTCCTTGCCCGACCAGTCGTCCTGGCCGGACCACTCGGCGTCGCTCCAGTCGTCCTGCTTGCCGGGATCCTGGCCGTCGTTCTCCTTGCCGCGTTCCTCGTCGGCCCGGCCGGCGTCGCTGACGTTCTGCTTCGCGGTGGCCGAGTGCTGATCCGACAGTCGGTTCGCGTCGTCTGACTTGTCTTCGCGGGTGGCCAGTCCGCCGAGCGCCGCCAGACCGACGACGCCGGTCAGGCCGGCAACGCCGGTGGCGACCCAGAGAGCCCGCCGTCGTTTCGCCGGCGGGGTGGCGTGCACCCCGCCGCCGGGAGTCGTTTCGTCGTTGGACATCAGAACCTTCCGCCCTTTCCTGCTACCAGACGGGGCCGCACCGCCCGAAGGGGCGCGACCAGCTACAAATGGGTTGCAGCCTTCTGATCCCCACCGTATGAGAGCGTTCCTCACGAGGAGGACGTATCCGAAAAAACCCCGCATTGTTCTCGGATGGGACGGGAGTCCGCAGTCGGGCGATGCTGTGCACGAAGGTGCCGCAGGGGGAAACGGCGGCGGGCCCCGCCACCGGTGCGTCGACGGTCGAAACGTCGCGTACCGGCGGCGGAGCCCGCCGTGGTCGTACTTGAGGATCAGCCGGGCAGGCGCGGACCCGCCTCGCGCTGCTCGGCCAGCCACGTCTCCACCTCGTCGGCCCGGCGCGGCAGCCCGGCCGAGAGGTTGACCGCGCCGGTCGCGGTCACCAGCACGTCGTCCTCGATCCGGATGCCGATGCCGTGCAGCTCCTCGGGGACCAGCTCGTCCTCCGGCTGGAAGTACAGGCCCGGCTCGACGGTGAGCACGTAGCCCTCGCCGAGCGCGCCGTCGCGGTACGTCTCCTTGCGGGCGTTCGCGCAGTCGTGCACGTCGATGCCGAGCATGTGGCCGAAGCCGTGCAGCGTCCACCGGCGGTAGACCGTCGACTTCTCGTCCATCGCCTCGTCCACGCTCACCGGCAGCAGGCCCAGGTCGTGCAGGCCCTCGGCCAGCACCCGCATGCACGTCAGCTGGACGTCCTTGAACTGCACCCCCGGCCTGATGAGGTCGATGCCGGCCTGCTGGGAGGCGTACACGATGTCGTAGACCTGCCGCTGCAGCGGGGTGAACCGGCCGTCGACCGGGAACACCCGGGTCACGTCGGCGGTGTAGAGGTTGCGGTTCTCCACGCCCATGTCCATGAGCAGCAGCTCGCCCGGCCGGGTGACGCCGTGGTTGTGCACCCAGTGCAGGATCGTGGCGTGCTCGCCGGCCCCGACGATCGAGCCGTAGCCGACGTCGTTGCCGTCGTGCCGGGCGCGCAGCGCGAAGATCCCCTCCAGCAGCCGCTCGGAGACCGCCCGGTCGGCCGGCAGCACCCGGGCCACGTCCTCGAAGCCCCGCACCGTGGCGTCGATCGCGTCCTGGAGCTGGGCGATCTCCCACTCGTCCTTGACCAGCTTGGCCTCGGAGATCGCGATCGCCAGCTCCCGGTCCCGGGCGGGCTGCCCCTCCTCGCGCGGCCCGTCGTACGGGCGCACGGCCGAGTCCACCCGGGCGTCGAAGCCGCGCAGCACCCGGGTACGCCCCGGCGCCAGCTCGGCCAGCGCCGCGTCCAGCTCGGTCAGGTCGGCGGTGGGCAGGCCCAGCTCGGTCGACTTCTCGGCCAGGGTGTGCCGCCGGCCCACCCACAGCTCGCCGTGCCGGCTGCGGAAGAACTCGTCGGTCTCCCGGGAGGACCGGGGCCGCGTGTACAGGGTGGCGTCGTGCCCCGAGCCGTTCGGGCGCAGCACCAGCACGCCGTCCGGGTCGTGGTCGCCGGTCAGGTACGCGAAGTCGCTGCCCGGCCGGAACCGGTACTCGGTGTCGTTGGCGCGTACCTTCTCCTCGCCGGTGGGGATCACCAGCGTCTCGCCCGGGAAGGCCGCGGAGAGCGCGGCCCGCCGCTTGGCGTGGTTGGGCACCTCCACCCGGGGGCCGACCGGAAGGGCCGTGTCCCGCCAGCCCTGGCGCATGAACGACAGGAACGCCTCCGGGAAATCGGGGTCGTGTGACTCGGTGCCGTCCGTAGGCTGGTCGCCCGCCCGCTTCTCGCTCATGATCCGCTCCCTCCGCCAGGCCGCTGGCCCAGACGCTACCCCTCGCGCGCGGATGTGGGGTGCCTGCGGTGCCTGCGACGTCGGTCCCAGCCGCGTGGAAAGATGACCGGCATGTGCGGACTCCTGGCCTTCTTCAGCGCGAACGGCAACGCCGCCGCCCACCGCGACCACATCGCGGGGGCGTTGGAGTGCCTGCACCACCGCGGACCGGACGAGACAGGTGTCGAGGTGGTGGGCGACGCGACCGGCCAGTACGCGGACGGGGTGTTCGGGCACAAGCGGCTCGCGATCATCGACGTGGCGTCCAGCCACGAGCCGCTGCCGTACGCGGGCGGGCGCTACCTGCTGACCTTCAACGGCGAGATCTACAACTACATCGAGCTGCGCGACGAGCTGGTGCGCACCTACGGGGCCCAGTTCGCCACCGCCGGCGACGGCGAGGTGATCGTCGCCGGCTACCACTTCTGGGGCGAGCAGGTGCTCACCCGGCTGCGCGGCATGTTCGCGTTCGTGATCTGGGACCGGCAGGAGCGCCGCGCGTTCGGCGCCCGCGACTACTTCGGCATCAAGCCGCTGCACTACCTGGAGACCGCCGACGGGCTCTACCTCGCCTCGGAGAAGAAGGCGCTGCTGCCGTTCGCGCAGTCCGCGTACGCCGGGGACGCCGGGATCGACCCGGCGAACCTGAGCCACTACCTGACCCTCCAGTACGTTCCGGAGCCCGGCACCCTGCACCGGGGGATCAACCGGATCGGCTCGGGGGAGTACCTGACCTGGACCCCGGGTGGCCGGATCGACGTGCGCCGGTGGTACCGGCCGGTGTTCCGGCCGGCCCCGGTCAGCGACGAGCAGCGGCTCTACCACGAGATCCGGGAGACGCTGCGCGAGAGCGTCCGGGTGCACATGCGCTCGGACGTGCCGGTCGGCTCGTTCCTGTCCAGCGGCATCGACTCCACCGCCGTGGTCGCCCTGGCCCGGGAGTTCAACCCGCACATCCTCACCTTCACCGTCGGCTACGACGTCCCCGGGTACTCGGAGATCGACGTCGCCCAGGAGTCGGCCCAGCACCTCGACGTGACCATCATGCCGACCAAGATCGGGCCGCAGGACATGATCGACGCGCTGCCGAAGATCGTCTGGCACCTGGACGACCCGGTCGCCGACCCGGCGCTGGTGCCGCTGTACTTCGTGGCGAAGAAGGCCGCCGAGCACGTCACCGTGGTCCTCTCCGGCGAGGGCGCCGACGAGTTCTTCGGCGGGTACACCATCTACCGGGAGCCGCTCTCCCTCGGCACGGTCAACGGCCTGCCCGGCGGGGTGCAGAAGGGCCTGCGCGCGGTCTCGAAGGCCATCCCGCAGGGGGTGAAGGGCAAGAGCTTCCTGGAGCGCGGCACCACCCCGATCGAGGAGCGCTACTACGGCAACGCGCGGATGTTCACCGAGGAGGAGAAGCAGCACCTGATGCGCCGCTACGACCCCTCGGTGCGCTACACCGACGTCACCGCCCCGATCTACGCCGAGTGCACCGAGCTCGACGACGTCACCAAGATGCAGTACATCGACCTGTACACCTGGCTGCGCGGCGACATCCTGGTCAAGGCCGACCGGATCTCGATGGCGCACTCGCTGGAGGTGCGGGTGCCGTTCCTGGACCGGGCGGTGTTCGACGTGGCAGCCACCATCCCGGTGGACCTGAAGCTCCCGCCGCGCTCCGACGCCACCAAGTACGCCATGCGCCAGGCCCTCCAGGGCGTGGTGCCCCCGGCCATCGTCAACCGCAGAAAGCTCGGCTTCCCCACCCCGACGCGGGTGTGGCTGCGCGGCGAGATGTACGAGTGGGCCCGCTGGGTGATCTCCAACTCCGGCGCGGGCGAGCTGATCGACCTGTCGTACGCGATGCGGCTGCTGGAGGAGCACAAGCGGGAGGAGGCCGACAACTCCCGCAAGGTGTGGACGGTGCTGATCTTCTGCATCTGGCACGCGATCTTCGTGGCCAAGACGCTCGACCCGGGCATCCAGCGCAACCAGTCCGCGCTGCTGACCAAGCCGGTGGTCGGCTCCATGGTCCGCTGAGCCGGTGAGGGCGGTCCCCTGCCGCCGCGTGGCAGGGGACCGCCGTTCTCACCCGGGCGGGGTCACGCCCGGGCGCAGCTCACCGTGGGCAGGGCGTTGGCGCCGGGGCTGCTGGCGAGGAAGCCGAACGACGTCGTCCCCTCCGGGGCGACCGTGCCGTTCCAGGCCGCGTTGGTCACCGTGGTGGTCGACCCGGACGTGGTGTACGAGCCGTTCCACAGGCTGTTGACCGTCTGACCGCTGGGCCAGACCAGGGTCGCCTTCCAGCCGGCGAACGACGTCGCGCCGTGGTTCATGATCGTCACCTCGCCCTGGAATCCGCCGGACCAGGCGCCGACCACCTTGTAGACCGCCATGCAGTCCCCGCTGTGCGGCGGCGGCGTGGTCGGGCTCGGCGGCGGGCTGGTGGGGCTCGGCGGGGGAGTCGTCGGGCTCGGCGGCGGGGTGGTCGGGCTCGGCGAGCCGCCGTTGCCCACTCCGGTGACCTCGCCGTTGCCCCCGTCGAAGGCCACGTCGGAGCAGCCGAAGAAGTTCTCCTGGCTGTCGGAGCGGACCCAGCGTGAGTAGATGATGTGCCGGCCGCTCTTGTTCGACGGCAGGTTGCCGCTGAAGTAGTAGTGCCCCTCGTTGGTGCCCACCCCGCCGTTCTGCGGCGGGTTGGTCACCGTGAGGAAGGGCTGCTCCTCCAGGTCGCTCCAGGCCAGCGCCCGGGTCGGGCTCCAACTGTCCTTCGTCACGTAGAAGTAGAAGGTGCCCGGGTGGTGGGCCCAGTTGCTGTACTTGAAGTTGTGCCGGGCCCCGGCGGTCAGGTGGGTCAGCGGCCAGTCGGTGCGGGCCAGGTCGTACCCGGTGTAGCCGGGGTTTCCGCCGCTGCACAGCTTGCCGTCGGGGATGAAGCCGACGGTTCGGCCGCCAGCGTCGGAGCGCAGCACGCTGAACCAGTTGTACAGCGAGTTCGCCCCGCTCTGGGCGACCGCCGCCGTGCAGGCCGGGTTGATCGGCTTGATCTCACCGGTGGGGCTGAGGCCGTCCTTCCAGCACAGGTAGGTCCGGCTGCCGGGGGTCATCGCGGCGCCGTGCGCGACGGCGGGGTCGGGCCCCGCCGTCAGGGCGACGGCGCCCAGGAGAAGAGTGGTGGCCGCGGTGAGCAAGGCGGCCGTACGCGAACGGTGGGACACGGGTTCTCCTCACTCGCGGGACGCGGGCGCCCCGCGGGCAACGCGGGGCGGCAGCGCCGCCCGACGCGGATACGGCGGGCGAGGCGGACGTGCCCCGGCGGATGGCCGGCGTACGTGCGCCGTCGGCGGTCCGACTCGCGGACCGGTGCCCTCGCGTGGATGTGAACCCGGCGCCGGCGGCACGGCAGCCCCCGCACCGCCCGGCAAGCGCCATCCCACCACGGGACGCCGACGGCGCGCAATAGCTGTTGCTCGATGTGTCAGTAGGGGCAGGTGCGGCCTCCCAGTCCCTGCCCCGCACACCTGACTAAGCCAATACGGTGGCTTCGGCGCTCGTCACCTCGCGTACTGTGCCAGCCTGGTACCACAAGATCGCTCGGCGCGCGGTGTGGACGGAGGGACCGGAATGGGATACGCGGTGGTGCTCGGCGAGGCACTGGTCGACCTGCTCGACACCGAGTGCGCCGGCGAGCCGGTCTACCGGCAGGCCGTCGGCGGCGGGCCGCTGAACGTGGCGGTCGCCGTCGCCCGGCTCGGCGGTGCGGTGCAGTTCGTCGGGTCGCTCGGCGACGACGTCCTGGCCGGGCGGATCCGTGACTTCCTGACCGGGGCGGGCGTCGGCCTGGCCGGGGTGGCCACCGTCCCCGTCCCGACCACGCTGGCGGTGGCCACCTTCGCCGGTCCCGAGCCTGACTTCCGGTTCTACGGCGAGCCGCCCTCCTACGGCCTGCTCGGTCCCGACGACCTCGACACCGACCTGGTCGCGGGCGCCGACGTCGTCTACTGCGGGTCGATCGTGCTGCTCCAGCCGTCGGTGCTGGCTGCCGCGCGCCGGGCCTGGGGGATCGCCCCCGGGCTGCGGGTCTTCGACCCGAACGTGCGGCCCCGGCTGCTCGACGGGCCGGCCGCGCTGGCCGGGCTGCGCGAGACGGTGGCCGAGTTCGCCGCCTCCGCCCACCTGGTCAAGCTGAGTACCGCCGACGCCGAGCTGCTCTACCCCGGCGAGCCGGTCGAGGGGGTCGCGGCGTACCTGCGCGAACTGGGGGCTGCGACCGTGGTGGTCACCCTCGGCCCGGCCGGCGCGGTGGTCGCCGCCGCGGGCGCCGATCCGGTACGCGTGCCCGCGCCCAGGGTGCGCGCGGTGGACGCCACCGGCGCCGGCGACTCGGTGATGGGGGCGCTCGTCGCCGACCTGCTTCTCGACGGCGAGCCGGCCGACCCGGCCGACTGGCACCGGCGGGTCGCGTTCGCGCTGCGGGTCGCCAGCCTGGTCTGCGAGTCCCGGGGCGGCGCGGTGGCCATGCCCAGCCGCGCCGAGGTGCTACGCCGCTTCGCCGGCTGACCCCGGCCGGCTCCGGCCCGACCCCGGCTGCCTCCGCCCGACCCCGCTGCCTCCGCCGACCTCCGCTGCCTTCGCCGACCCTGGCTGCCTACGGCCGACCGGACCGGGCCAGGGTGAGCACGGCGGCCAGGGAGAGCGCGGCGGCGGCGGCCAGTACCGCCGCCATCGGCACGGCGCTGCCCTCGCCGCCCAGCCCGACGAGCGGCGCGGCCAGCGCGCCGATCACCGACTGGAGCGCCCCCAGCAGCGCGGCGGCCGTACCGGCGTGGCTGGCGTGCCGGTCCAGCGCCAGCGCCGTGCTGTTGGGCATCACCATGCCGATCGTGCCGACGAAGACGAACAACGCCACGGCGAGCGGCCACAGGCTGCCGGCCACCGCGCCGGTCAGCACGCCCACGGCGGCCACGGCACCGACCAGCAGGGTGGCGACCAGCAGGACGCGTGGGCTGAACCGGTCGAGCAGCCGGGCGTTGGCCTGCCCGGCGGCGACCAGGGCGAGCGCGTTGAGGCCGAAGATCAGGCTGAACGTGCCGCTGGAGACACCGAACACGTCCTGGAAGACGAACGGCGAGCCGGAGATGTACGCGAACAGGGCGGCGAAGGCCAGCCCCTGGGTCAGCACGTACCCGAGGTAGACCCGGTCGGTCAGCAGCGACCCCATGGTCCGGGCGGTGCCGGTCACGCCCCTGGTGCTGCGCCGCTCGACGGGAAGCGTCTCGGGCAGCCGCCAGGCCGCCGCGGCGGCGAGCAGCAGGCCGATCACCGCGAGGGTGACGAAGACCGCCCGCCAGGACCCGAACCGCAGCACCAGGCTGCCGACGCCGGGCGCGGCCACCGGGGCCACCCCGAAGATCAGGGTGAGCCGGGAGAAGTACTTCGCGGCGGCCCGGCCGGCGTACAGGTCGCGGACGATCGCCCGGGCCACCACCACGCCCGTCCCGCCGGCGAAGCCCTGCATGAAGCGGGCCGCGGCGAGCGTGCCGGCGTTCGGGGCGACCGCGCAGACCAGGGCCAGCAGCGCGTACCCGACGAGGCCGACGAGCACCGGCCGGCGGCGGCCCCAACGGTCGCTGAGCGGGCCGGTGACGAGCTGGCCGAGGGCCATGCCGATCAGGCAGGTGGTGAGCGAGAGCTGGATCTGGGCCTGGCTGGCACCCAACTCGTCGGCCATGGCCGGGAACGCCGGCAGGTACATGTCCAGCGAGAGGGGGCCGACGGCGGTGAGCGCCCCGAGCAGCACCAGCAGCCCGATCCCGGTGCCCCGGTCGGCGGCCCCGGTCCCGGCCCCCGGGGCGGCTGCCCCGGCGCGCTGGGGCGGCACCCCGGGTCCCGCGGTCCGCCCGCCGGGTGCCGGGACGCCGGAGCCCCGCCGCCCGGTGACCGGCGTCGGACTGCCGGTCGACTGCACCACACGCGCCACGAGGCCCCCAGAAGAAGTCGGATCCGGGTAACCTTAGCTCTGTATCCAGAGATGTTGCGCTGTGAAGTAGGTGACTCGTGTCCACCGACGAGACCCCCGCGCGGCTCGGCGCCGCCGTGGCGGAGCTGCACCGGCTGCTGCGCCGATCGACCGTCCGGCGGGCCAACCGGCCGGCGCTGCCGGAGGCGCAGGTGGAGTTGCTGTTGGTGGTCCGCGCCCACCCGGACATCAGCGTCAAGGAGACGGCCCGGCGGCTGGGCACCGCGCCGAACACGGTGAGCACCCTGGTCGGCGACCTGGCCGGCGCCGGGCTGCTGCACCGCGAGCGCGACCCGGGCGACCGGCGGCTGGTCCTGCTGCGCCTCACCGACGCCGCGCGGCAGTGGATGGCCGACTACGAGCGGCACCGGGCCGAGCTGCTCGCCGACGCCCTCGCCGCCCTCGACCCGGCCGCCCGCCGGGCCCTGGCGGAGGCCCTGCCCCACCTGCCCCGCCTGGCCGCCCTCATCACCCCCGCCGGCTGACCCGGTCGGGTCAGCCGGCGCCGTCGAGTTCGGCGTAGCCCCGGCGGGCCGCGAGCAGGGCGGCGCGGGCACCGAAGGGGGCCTCGGCGGCCACCCGCTCCGGCGGGGCGCCCCCGGTGTGGCCGGCCCGGATCAGCCGGGCCAGCTCGACCAGTTCGCCGTGCTGGGCCCGGACGAACTCCGGGTCGACCAGCTCGCCGTGCCCCGGCACGACGACCGTGCCCGGGGTGGTCAGCCGCAGCAGCTCGGCCACCGCGTCCGGCCACCGCAAGGGGTACGACTCCTCGAACGCCGGCGGCCCGCCCTGTTCGACGAGGTCCCCGGCGACCAGCACGTCCGCGTCCGGCACGTGCACCATCAGGTCGGCGTCGGTGTGCCCGTGCCCCGGATGGCGCAGCAGCACCCGCCGGCCCCCGATGTCCAGCACCGTCTCCCGGCGCACGACATGCGTCGGGGCCAGCAGCGCCGTGCCGGTCAGCTCGGCGGCCAGCCCCGGCCGCTCACCGCGCATCTCCTCGTACGCCGCCCGGCGCAGCTCGTCGGGGCGCTCGCGCAGAGCCGCAGCGGCGACCTCGTGCGCGTACACCGGGCGGGCCGGGTCGGCGGCGAGCGTGGCGTTGCCGAAACAGTGGTCGAAGTGGTGGTGGGTGTTCACCACCGTCCATGGGTGCGGGGTGACCGCGCGGGCTGCGGCGGCCAGCTCGGTGGCCTGCCCGGCGGTGGAGAGGGTGTCCACCACCAGCGCCGCGCCGTCGCCGACGACCAGCGTGACGTTGACGTCGAGCAGCGGCTCCCGCAGCACGTGCACCCCGTCGGCGACCTCGACGAACCGCAGCGTCACGGCCCGGCCGCCGCCGCACGGTCACCGGGGCGACCGCCGGCCGGCGCGTCGGCGGGCCCCCCGCCTGCCGGAGAGCCGGGCCGAGTCCCGCCGGCCCGCTCGACGAAGCGCTGCCGGTCGACCAGCACCCGGTCCACCAGCCCCCGGGCGACCGTCTCCGCGCCGTCGGTGACGCTCACCTCGAACCGCAGCCGTCGCCCGTCCACCGTGGCGAGCCGGGCGTGCGCCGCCACCGTGCGGCCGACCGGGGTGGGTGCCAGGTGGTCCAGCTCGACCCGGAGCCCGACCGTGGTCCGGCCCGGCGGCATGCCGTCGGCGGTGGCCGCGACCGTGGCCGCCTCGACCAGGGCGAGCACCCGGGGGGTGCCCAGCACCGGCACGTCGCCGGAGCCGAGGGCCCGCGCGGTGTCGGCGTCGGTCACGGTCAGCTCGACCCGGGCCGACAGGCCCGGCGCGAAGGATTGCTCCGACTGCTCCTGCATGCGCCCACCCTAGGTGGTCGCCGTCGGCGGGTCGCGGTGCCGCCGTTAACCTGGACGGCGATGGCCGTTGTGACTGACCCACAGACCCCCGCCCCCGCCGGACCGCCCGCCCCGCCCGACGGCGGTCGTCGCCGCCGGGTGATCGCCATGTCGATCTGGGCCGTCGCCTTCGTGGCCGGCTGGCTCGGCATCGGCCTGCCCACCGACCCGGCGTACGCGTTCCTCTGGATCTGGGCGGCCGCCGTCGCCTGGAACTCGCACCGCCCGTGGCGCACCCACCTGCTGTTCGCCCGGGACTGGGTGCCGGTGGTGCTGCTCCTCGCGGCCTACAACCTGTCCCGGGGGTTCGCCGACAACGGCGCCACCCCGCACGCGATGGAGTTGATCGTCGCCGACCGGTTCATGTTCGGCTGGGCGACCGGCGGCGAGGTGCCGACCGTCTGGTTGCAGGAGCACTTCTACCGGCCCGAGGTGCGCTGGTGGGACGTGCTCGCCAGCTGGGTCTACTTCTCCCACTTCGTGGTGACCCTCGCCGCCGCCGCGGTGCTCTGGATGCGGAACCGGCGCCGGTGGGCCGCCTTCATGCGGCGCTTCGGGTTCCTCTGCGCGGCCGGGCTGGTCACGTACTTCCTCTACCCGGCCGCCCCGCCCTGGTGGGCGGCGCAGAACGGCCTGCTCACCGAGGTGGCCCGGATCTCCACCCGGGGTTGGAAGGCGTTCGGCATGCACGGCGCGGGCAACCTGCTCAACGCCGGGCAGATCGCCTCCAACCCGGTGGCCGCGATGCCGTCGCTGCACACCGCGTGGGCACTGTTCGTGGTGCTGTTCTTCCTGGGGGCGACCCGCCGCCGGTGGTGGCCGCTGCTACTGGCGTACCCGTTGGCGATGACCTTCACCCTGGTCTACTCCGGCGAGCACTACGTCATCGACGTGCTGGTCGGCTGGGCGTACGTGGGGATGACCTTCCTCGTGGTCGGCCTGGCCGAGCGCTGGTGGGCGGCCCGTCGGTCGCGCCGGGCACCGGTCGCGCCGGAGCCGGCCGACGGGGGGCCGGGTGGTCCGGAGCCGGCCGACGGGGGGCCCGAGCCGGTCGGTCCCGCCGCCGCCGGCGATCCGCCGGCGGTCCCGGCCGCGCGCTGAGGACTCTGCGCGGGCTGCCGCCGCGACCGTCGTCGCGACCGTCGTCGCGGCCGATGTCCCGGCCGCGCGGTGGGCCGGCTCAGCCGGGGTTGCGGGCGGCGTGCGCCCGCGCGGTCAGCTCCGCCGCCAGCCACCACGCCTCGGCGAGGTCGCGGTCGAGGGCGGCGGCGCCCGCGCCGCCCGCGGTGTCCGCGTGCACGGTCGCCAGCCGTAGCCGCCGCTGCGCCGGGCCCTGGGTCACCCGCACGCTCTGGATCCGCGCGTACGGCACGACGGTGAGCTGCCGGGTGATCAGCCCGGACCGGGCGGCGAAGACCCGTTCGTCGAGCCCGGCGCCGACGGCCCGGCGGCTCAGCGGGCGCAGCCACCGGGCCCGGGCCGGCGGGAGGCTCGTCGCCAGCCCGCTCAGCCGCACCCCCGGCAGCACCTCCGTCACGATCCGTTCCCCGGTGTGCGCGTCGCCCACCGGCAGCAGCCGGTCGGGCCGGTTGCGGTCGTCCGGTTCGCCGGCCGCGTAACCGGCCACCTCCAGCCGCAGCCGAAGCCAGCCCTTGGCGCGCCAGAGCAGTGGCCAGGTGACCCCGACAGTCTGTACCCGGCTCAGCGGCACGGTCTGCGCCCGGGTCTCCAGCAGACCGTTGCGGATCCGCAGGGTGCCCTCGTCCCGGGCCAGCCGGAAGTTCCAGTCGTCGAGGACGCGGCGTACCGGTTGCAGCAGCACGCCGGCCATCGCGGTGAGCGTGCTCGCCACCGCGATGAACGACCAGGAGTCCTCGGAGAGGAACTGTGCCACGACGAAGGCCACGCCGAGGGGGAGCAGGAGCGCCTGCGGGGTGAGTAGCTGGCTGACCAGCAGGTCCCGGTTCGACACGTCGTGCAGCGCCCGCCCCGGCGGGACCGGCGAGGCCGCGTGCTCCACCCCCGGTCCGTCCGTCGCCGTGGTCGCCGGCTGGGGGCCGGGGGTGGCCCCGGTACCGGCGAGCGCGAGCAGCCGCTGCCGCAGGGCGGCGGCCTCGGCCACCCCCAGGTACGCCAGCGGCGCCTCGGTCTTTCCGCCGCCGACCACCTCCAGCCGCAGCTCGGCCAGGCCGGTGAGCTGGGCGAGCAGCGGGCGGACCACCTCGACGGCCTGGAGGCGCTCCAGCGGGATGGCCCGGGTACGCCGCCAGAGCAGGCCCTCGTACACCCGCAGCTCGCGGCCGACCACGTGATAGCCGGTGTTGTACCAACTGACCACCGCGAGCACGGTCGCGCCGAGGGCCAGCACGGCCACCATCGCCGCGAACCAGCCGAAGCCGACCCGGGACAGGGTCGACCAGGACAGCCCGGCGATGACCACGACCAGCGACTTGGCCCCGTGCAGCGCGGGACTCAGCGGGTGCAACCGCTGCCGGGGCTCCCCGCCCCCGGCCCGCTGGTCAGGGAGCTGCTGCCCCGGCCCGCCGGGCGGGGCGACGGCCACCTCGGGCCCGTACGGGGGGCCGGCGGGCGGCACGGCGGGCGCGGGGGTCGGGAACTGCGGGGGGTGGGGGGCGCCGGCGGGGTCGGTGTTGTGCTGGCCCTGGTTCACAGGCCCTCCGCGCGGTCCTCGCCGAGCGCGGTGAGCCGGTCGCGCAGCCGGGACGCCTCCGCCGGGCGCAGCCCCGGCACCCGGGCGTCGCTGGCCGCGGCGGCGGTGTGCAGCTGCACCGTGGCCAGGTCGAAGGCTCGCTCCAGTGGGCCGGCGCTGACGTCGACGAACTGCATTCGCGAGTACGGCACGATGGACAGCCGGCGGACCAGCAGCCCGTGTCGCACCAGCAGGTCGTTCTCGCGCTCGGCGTACCCCCAGGCGTGCACCGCGCGCACGATGGTGACGACCCGCCACGCGCCGGCCAGCACGACCGCGCCGAGCGCGGCGCCGAACAGCCAGTGCCCGCTCAACGCCCAACCGACGGCGAGACCCAGCAGCAGCACCCCGAGCAGCGCCGCCAGCCGCAGCAGCTCCACCCAGATCAGGTCGCCGGACACCGGTTGCCACCGCACGGTGTCCGGCCACGGCTCCAGCGGGCCCGGCGGAAACGGCGCCGACCAGGCCGGGGCCGGCGGTGGCGCGGGGTGCGGGCCGGGTGGGACGGCCGGTGGGCCGCCGACGGGGTCGCCGGTCACCGGGAGGGTCCGCTCTGCGCGTTCACCAGTCGAGCGTAGGCGATCCGGCGAGCGGCGTGACCTCCCGAAGGAAGCCGCGTGCGTCGAGGAAGTCGCCGAGTGAGGACCGGTGGTCGGCGCAGGCGAGCCAGGTCTTGCGCCGGTCGGCGGTGTGCAGGCGGGGATTGTTCCAGCGCAGCGCCCACTCGGCGGGCGCGCGACAGCCTCGGGCCGAGCAGATCGGTGCCGCGTCGGTGGGGAGGGGGAGGCTCATCCGGGCCAGTCTAGGCGCGCGGTGAGAAGGCTGAGCGCCGGGCGGCCACGGGGGGAGCCGCCCGGCGACGGGGTGAATGGTACACACGCCGGACCCCTTGGTGTAAACCCGTGACCGGCGATTCGGGACGGTGGGACGGCGTGGCGGAAAACGGCTTCTCCCCGCCTCGGCACTCAGCCGGGCATGCGAGTCTTGACACGCACCACGCCGCGACAATCGATCATGCTGTGGAGGACCGGTGGCCCAGCCGACCACGCCCGACACCCCGACGCCGAACGGCAGCGCGCCGGACATCCCCCCGACGTCGGCGCCGCCGACGACCACCCCCGCCCAGGACGCGACGCTGCTGGAGCGCGCGCTGTTCGAGATCAAGCGGGTGATCGTCGGCCAGGACCGGATGGTCGAGCGGATGTTCGTGGCGCTGCTCGCCCGGGGGCACTGCCTGCTGGAGGGGGTGCCCGGGGTGGCGAAGACCCTCGCCGTGGAGACCCTCGCCAAGGTGGTCGGCGGATCCTTCGCCCGGGTGCAGTTCACCCCGGACCTGGTCCCCGCCGACATCATGGGCACCCGGATCTACCGGCAGTCCAGCGAGAAGTTCGACGTCGAGCTGGGCCCGGTCTTCGTCAACTTCCTGCTCGCCGACGAGATCAACCGGGCCCCGGCAAAGGTGCAGTCGGCCCTGCTGGAGGTGATGGGCGAGCGGCAGGTGTCCATCGGCGGCCAGACCCACCGGGTGCCGGACCCGTTCCTCGTGATGGCCACCCAGAACCCGATCGAGCAGGAGGGCGTCTACCCGCTTCCGGAGGCGCAGCGGGACCGCTTCCTGATGAAGATCGTCGTCGGGTATCCGACCGACGCCGAGGAGCGGGAGATCGTGTACCGGATGGGGGTGACCCCGCCGCAGTCGACGCGGGTCTTCGACACCGAGGACCTGATCGCCCTGCAGCGCAAGGCCGACCAGGTCTTCGTGCACAACGCGCTGGTCGACTACGCGGTTCGGCTGGTGCTGGCCACCCGCGCCCCCGCCGAGCACGGCATGCCCGACGTCGCGCAACTGATCCAGTACGGTGCCAGCCCGCGCGCCTCGCTCGGACTGGTCCGGGCCGCCCGGGCGCTGGCGCTGCTGCGTGGCCGGGACTACGCCCTCCCGCAGGATGTGCAGGACATCGCGCCGGACATCCTGCGTCACCGGCTGGTGCTCAGCTACGACGCGCTCGCCGACGACGTGCCGGCCGACCACGTGGTGCACCGGGTGATGTCGACCATCCCGCTGCCGTCGGTGGCCCCGCGCCAGCAGGCCACCCCGAACGGCCCGCCGCCGGCCGCCGCCGGGTGGCCCGGGCAGCGGCCGTGACCTCACCCACCCCCACCCCCAGCGGGGGTACGCGGTGGTCGCCCTCACCCGCCGCCCCCCGCAGCGACGCGCTGCTGCTCCGGCTCCAGCTGATGGTCACCCGCAAGCTCGACGGCCTGCTCCAGGGCGACTACGCCGGACTGCTGCCCGGCCCGGGCAGCGAGGCGGGGGAGTCGCGCGAGTACCGCCCGGGCGACGACGTACGCCGGATGGACTGGCCGGTGACCGCGCGCACGACGACGCCGCACGTGCGGCGCACGGTCGCCGACCGGGAGCTGGAGACGTGGCTCGCGGTGGACCTGTCCGCGAGCCTGGACTTCGGCACCGGCCAATGGCTGAAGCGGGACGTGGTGGTGGCCGCCGCCGCCGCGCTGACCCACCTGACCGTGCGCGGCGGCAACCGGATCGGGGCGGTGGTCGGCAGCGGCGCAGCTCCGGCAGCCCCGGCCGGACGCCGCCGGGGCACGCCGCCGCCCGGCCCCGGCCGGCTGGTCCGGCTGCCCGCCCGGTCCGGGCGGAAGGAGGCGCAGGGGCTGCTGCGGGCGATCGCCGGCACCGAGATCCGGCCCGGGCGCAGCGACCTGGGCGCGCTGGTCGACATGCTGAACCGGCCGCCCCGCCGGCGGGGGGTCGCGGTGGTCATCTCCGACTTCCTCGCGCCGCCGCCGCAGTGGGCGCGGCCGATGCGTAAGCTGCGGGTCCGGCACGACGTGCTGGCGATCGAGGTGGTCGACCCGCGCGAGCTGGAGCTGCCCGACGTGGGGGTGCTGCCGGTGGTCGACCCGGAGACCGGGGAGCTGCACGAGGTGCAGACCGCCGACCCGCGGCTGCGCCGCCGGTACGCCGAGGCCGCCGCCGCCCAGCGCGCGGAGATCTCCGCCCAGCTCCGCGCCGCCGGAGCGGCCCACCTGCGACTGCGGACCGACACCGACTGGCTGCTCGACATGGTGCGCTTCGTCGCCGCTCAGCGGCACGCCCGCACCCGGGGGACGACACGATGATCCGTTTTCTGCAACCGTGGTGGCTGCTGGCCGTGCTGCCGGTGCTCGCCCTCGCCGCGCTGTACGTGTGGCGGCAGCTGCACCGCCGGGCGTACGCGATGCGGTTCACCAACGTGGACCTGCTGCGCACCCTGGCACCGAAGGGGCTGGGCTGGCGGCGGCACGTGCCGGCGGTGGCGTTCCTGCTCTGCCTGCTGGTGCTGTCCACCGCCCTGGCCCGGCCGGCGATCGACACCAGGGAGCCGCTGGAGCGGGCCACCGTCATGCTGGCCATCGACGTCTCGCTGTCCATGCAGGCCGACGACGTGCCGCCGAACCGGCTGGAGGCCGCCCAGGAGGCGGCCAAGCAGTTCGTCGGCGAACTGCCGGAGAGCTACAACCTCGGCCTGGTCTCGTTCGCCAAGTCGGCGAACGTGCTGGTGCCGCCCGGCAAGGATCGGGGCGCGGTGACCAGCGCGATCGACGGGCTGGTGCTGGCCGAGGCGACGGCGACCGGCGAGGCGGTGTTCACCTGCCTGGAGGCGATCCGGTCGGTGCCGGCCGACGGCGCGGCGGGCATCCCGCCGGCCCGGATCGTGCTGCTCTCCGACGGCTTCCGCACCTCCGGGCGGTCGGTGGAGGAGGCCGCCGCCGCCGCCCAGGCGGCCAACGTGCCGGTCTCCACCATCGCCTTCGGCACCGACGCCGGCCAGGTCGACATCGGCGGGCAGCTCCAGCGGGTGCCGGTGGACCGACTGGCGCTGGCCGACCTGGCGGAGACCACCGACGGGTACTTCTACGAGGCGGCCTCGGTCAGCGAACTCAAGCAGGTCTACCAGGACATGGGCAGCTCGATCGGGTTCCGCACCGAGCCCCGCGAGATCACCCAGTGGTACGCCGGGATCGCGTTGCTGCTGGCCCTCTGCGCGGGCGCCACGAGTCTCCTGTGGTCCTCCCGCCTGATCTGACCGACCCCGGCCCGCGTCGACCCGTGGAGGTCGGCGTGGGGCGGGCGGTCAGTGGCCGGCGGAGGTGAGGACGAAGACGACGGCCACCCAGACGGCGGCGAGGGTGAAGCCCAGCGGGGCGACGTAACGGCTCATGGGAAGGCTCCGGTGGCGGCTCGACGGTCCGCGCTGTCGCGGGACCGCAGGGGTAGGCAGGACGCGCACACGAAGTCGTGACCGGGGGCTCCCGGCGCCGTCCTCATCGGACGACGCGGCGCGGCCCCCCTCGCCGGTGGGCGGGGGCGGGCGGCGGGGAGCGGAGCTGGGTCAGCTCACCTGCTGAGTCGTGGCTCAGCGGGGCTGACGATCGGCCCGGCCACGACTGGGAGGATCGCTATCTCGCACAGCGATCACCTCCTGCGGTCGGCCTGGTCCGGAACGCTGATGATCGTACACCCGGGCGCCCGCCCGCCCGCACCCGCCCGGCGGTCCCCGAGCGGTGCCAGGGGCGGGCGACGCGCCCCGCCGTTAGCGCTTACCTGTCGGTAACGCCTAGGCTCCCCACCGACGTGGATCAGCGGAGCAGAGGGGGGACCCGTGGCCCGAACCGTGCTGGTGACCGGCGGCAACCGGGGGATCGGCCTGGCCATCGCGCAGGCCTTCGCCAAGCAGGGCGACCGGGTGGCGGTGACGCACCGTAGTGGCGACGCACCCGAGGGGCTGTTCGGGGTGCGGTGCGACGTGACCGACTCCGCCTCCGTCGACGCGGCCTTCGGCACCATCGAGGCCGAGCTGGGCCCGGTCGAGGTGCTGGTGGCCAACGCCGGCATCACCGACGACACCCTGATCATGCGGATGTCGGAGGAGCAGTTCACCCGGGTGGTGGACACCAACCTCACCGGCGCGTTCCGCTGCGCCAAGCGGGCCTCGACGAAGATGCTCCGGGCCAGGTGGGGTCGGATGATCTTCATCTCCTCGGTCGTCGGCCTGTACGGCGGCCCCGGTCAGGTCAACTACGCGGCGAGCAAAGCCGGCATGGTCGGCGTGGCCCGCTCGATCACCCGGGAGCTGGGCGGACGCAACATCACCGCCAACGTCGTCGCACCCGGCTTCATCGACACCGACATGACCGCCGCGCTGCCCGAGGACCGCCGGGCCGAGTACCTCAAGTCCATCCCCGCCGGCCGGTTCGCCACCCCCGACGAGGTCGCCGCGGTGGTCGCCTGGCTGGCCTCGGACGCCGCCGGCTACATCTCCGGCGCCGTGATCCCGGTCGACGGCGGCCTGGGCATGGGCCACTGACGCTGCTCATCGCACCGACTCAACGGAGGAACCCCGACATGTCCGGACTGCTGGCCGGTAAGCGGCTGCTGGTCACCGGCGTCATCACCGACGCCTCGATCGCCTTCTCCGTGGCGAAGCTCGCCCAGGAGAACGGCGCGCAGGTCGTGCTCACCGGCTACGGCAGGCTCTCCCTGGTCGAGCGGATCGCCAGGCGGCTGCCCGAGCCGGCCCCGGTGATCGAGCTGGACGTGTCCAACGCCGAGCACCTCGCCGGCCTGGCCGACAAGGTCCGGGAGCACGTCGACGGCCTCGACGGGGTGGTGCACTCGATCGGCTTCGCCCCGCAGAGCTGCCTCGGCGGCGGGTTCCTCGACGCGCCGTGGGAGGACGTGGCCACCGCGCTGCACGTCTCGACGTACTCCTACAAGTCCCTGGCCATGGCGGCGCTGCCGCTGATGCAGCCGGGCGGCGCGGTGGTCGGGCTGACCTTCGACGCCACCAAGGCGTGGCCGGTCTACGACTGGATGGGCGTGGCCAAGGCCGGGCTGGAGTCCGCCTCCCGCTACCTCGCGATGCACCTGGGCAAGCAGGGCATCCGCAGCAACCTGGTCGCCGCCGGCCCGCTGCGCACCATCGCGGCGAAGTCGATCCCCGGCTTCGAACAGTTCGAGGACGCCTGGGCCGAGCGCGCCCCGCTGGGCTGGAGCCTCACCGACCAGGAGCCGGCCGCCCGGGCCTGCCTGGCGCTGATGTCGGACTGGTTCCCGGCCACCACCGGCGAGATCGTCCACGTCGACGGCGGCTACCACGCCATCGGCGCCTGACGTCGCGGGCGGGCCCGCCGGCGCGGGGGCCCGCCCCCGCACACCCCGGACCAGGGGGCGTCGCCCGGCCGCCGCCGGGGGCGGGGAAGAATAGGCCCATGGCGTACGACGCGTTGGTGCTGGTCTCCTTCGGCGGCCCGGAGCGGCCCGAGGACGTGCTGCCCTTCCTCCAGAACGTGACCCGGGGGCGGGGCGTGCCCCCGGAGCGGCTGGCGGAGGTCGTCGAGCACTACCAGCACTTCGGCGGGGTCTCCCCGATCAACCAGCAGTGCCGCGACCTGCTCGCCGCCATCCGGGCGGACTTCGCCGCCCACGGCGTCGACCTGCCGGTCTACTGGGGCAACCGGAACTGGGACCCGATGCTCGCCGACACCGTGGCCCGGATGCGCGACGACGGGGTCACCAACGCCCTGGCGCTCGTGACCAGCGCGTACGGCGGCTACTCCTCCTGCCGCCAGTACCAGGAGGACATCGCGAAGGCCCGCGCGGCCGTCGGCCCGGACGCCCCGGTGATCGAGAAGCTGCGCCAGTTCTGGGACCACCCGGGCTTCGTCGAGCCGCACGCCGACGCGGTCAGGGCGGCGCTGGGCCGGCTCGACCCGGCGAAGCGGGCCACCACCCGGCTGGTCTTCACCGCCCACTCCGTCCCCGTCTCGATGGCCGCGAACGCCGGCCCGCACGGCGGCCGGTACACCGCCCAACTCGCGGAGGTGGCCCGGCTGGTGCACGCCGCCGCCGCGCCCGACCTGCCGTACGACCTGGTGTGGCAGAGCCGCTCCGGCCCGCCCCAGGTGCCGTGGCTGGAGCCGGACGTCAACGACCACCTGGCCGCCCTCGCCGAGGCCGGCACCACCACCGCCGTGGTGGTCAGCCCGATCGGGTTCGTCTCCGACCACCTGGAGGTGGTGTGGGACCTCGACACCGAGGCGGCGGAGACGGCCAAACAACTCGGGCTGGACTTCGTCCGGGCCGGCACCCCGGGCACCGATCCGCGTTTCGTGGCCATGGCGCGCGAACTGGTCGCCGAGCGCACCGAGCCGGGCGGGGAGCGGCTGCGCCGCCGCCTCGGCGAGCTGCCGCTGTGGGACACCTGCCCGACGGTGTGCTGCGTGCCGACCCGCCGGCCCTGACCCGCCGCCTCCGACACCCGTGCGGGTCACCGTCCGACGGCCCCGCCCCGACATCCCCTGGGACGACGAATGCACGAACGTAAGCCGGTGCAGAGCTGGCTGACCGACATGGACGGCGTGCTGGTGCACGAGGGCCAGCCCGTACCCGGCGCGCCGGAGTTCATCAACAAGCTCCGCTCCTCCAGCAAGCCGTTCCTGGTGCTGACCAACAACTCCATCTACACCCCGCGCGACCTGCGGGCCCGGCTGACCCGGATGGGCTTCGAGGTGCCCGAGCACGCCATCTGGACGGCGGCGCTGGCCACCGCCCAGTTCCTGGCCGACCAGCGGCCGGGCGGCACCGCGTACGCGATCGGGGAGGCCGGGCTGACCACGGCGCTGCACGCGGTCGGCTACGTGCTCACCGACTTCGCCCCCGACTACGTGGTGCTGGGGGAGACCCGGACGTACAGCTTCGAGGCGATCACCAAGGCGGTCCGGCTGATCAACGAGGGGGCGCGGTTCATCTGCACCAACCCCGACGTCACCGGCCCGTCGGTCGAGGGCGCGCTGCCGGCGGCCGGCTCGGTCGCGGCGATGATCTCGAAGGCGACCGGGGTGGCGCCGTACTTCGTCGGCAAGCCCAACCCGATGATGATGCGCTCGGCGCTGAACACCATCGACGCGCACTCCGAGACGACCGCCATGATCGGCGACCGGATGGACACCGACGTGCTGTGCGGCCTGGAGGCCGGGCTGGAGACGATCCTGGTGCTGACCGGGATCAGCACCCGGGCCGAGGCCGAGCGGTACCCGTACCGCCCGTCGCGGATCGTCAACTCGGTTGCCGACCTGATGGACGACATCTGACCCGACGGTCGTCAACGCGGTGGCCGACCTGGCCAGGGGTCGGGCCAGGCGGGTGCCAGGGCGCTGAGGGCCAGGCGGGTGCCAGGGGGCTGAGGGCCGGCGAGGGGTCAGGGGCGCAGCGGGGCGTTGCAGGCGGCGACGAGGGCCTGCCGGCAGGCGGTGGTGAGCGGGCGCAGCGCGGCGTCGCGCTGCTGGGCCTCGTAGTTGTTGATCGCGCCGCCCAGCGCGCTGTGCCCGGCCAGCGCCAGCACCCGGTCCAGCACGGCGGCGCGGGCGAACAGCCGCCGCGCCCGGGGGTCGAAGCCCGGTGGCAGGTCGGTGGTCCCGTCGGGGCGGCGCAGCGCGGCCAGTGCGCCGGCCAGCTCGGGCCGCCACTGGGCCACGTCGAGCCGGGTCAGCGCCGCAGTGGTCTCGGCTAGCGCGCTGGCCAGTTCCGCCTCCGCCTCGGCGGCGCCGGGCGAGGCCAGCGAGGCGGCCGGGGCGTCGGCGGGCAGCGGGTAGCAGCGCCAGAGCACCGTCTCGAAGGTCATCCCGGAGCCGGAGGTGTGCGTGCGCACCTGCGGGATCAGCCCGATCCCGCCGGCCACCACCGCCTCGCCGGTGACCAGCGCGGTGCCCGCGAAGTCGCCCGGCCCGGGCAGCCCCCGAGGATCGCCGGGCGCGGGCAGCACCAGCCGGATCTCGTCCGGGGAGAGCTTCGCCAGGGTGGGCAGCGCGTCCCGTAGTGGGACGTCGGTCCAGGTGCCGGGTGCGTCCGAGACGAGGTGCTCCTCGTCGCCGGCGATCTCCTCGGCGACCTCGTCGTACGGCACGAGGCCGGCGCGCCACGCGCGCACCCAGGCAACGAACCGGCTCGACCGGCGGGGCGCGAGGGTGACTGCGCCCGCTGCGGGGGAGGACATGCAAGAGAGGGTACGTGGTGTGCGCCGCCCCTGTCTCGACTGCCGCGTGCCCCGCTCCGGTTAGCGTCGACCATGGACTCATGGTGACCGGATATTCCGTTCGTGCGCCTTTTGCGGAGGTGCTTCGACTCAATGATCGGCGCGGCTGACGCGCCCCCGGGGTGGGGCGGGGGTTAGCGTGGCGGGATGGTGGGGCGGTACGGCGAGGACGTGTTGGCGGGGGACTGGCGGCGGCGGAAGACGACCCCCGAGGTGGACGCGGAACCCGATCTCGTGGTCGAGGACGCCGACTCCGGGTTCTGCGGCGCGGTGGTCGGCTTCGAGTCGGGGGCGGTGGTGCTGGAGGACCGGCACGGCCGGCGGCGCAACTTCCCGCTGTTGCCGGCGGCGTTCCTGCTCGACGGCCGGCAGGTCACGCTGCGCCGTCCGGCCCGCGCGCCCGTGCCGGCGGCCCGCCGACGTACCGCGTCCGGCTCGATCGCGGTCGACGGCGTGCGGGCGCAGGTGGCGAAGGCCAGCCGGATCTGGGTCGAGGGCGTGCACGACGCCGCCCTCGTCGAGCGGATCTGGGGCGACGACCTGCGCGTCGAGGGCGTGGTGGTGGAGCCGCTGGACGGCATCGACGAGCTTTCCGCGCAGGTGCGCGACTTCGCCCCCGGCCCCTCCCGGCGGCTCGGCGTGCTGGTCGACCATCTGGTGCCCGGCTCGAAGGAGAGCCGGATCGTGGCCCGGGTGAACTCCCCGCACGTGCTGGTCACCGGCCACCCCTACGTCGACGTGTGGCAGGCCGTCAAGCCGGCCGCGCTGGGCATCGCGGCGTGGCCGGTGGTGCCGCCGGGGCGGCCGTGGAAGGAGGGGGTCTGCGCGGCCCTCGGGGTGGCGGAGCCGGCCGACATGTGGCGGCACATCCTGTCCCGGGTGGACAGCTTCGCCGACGTGGAGACCCCGCTGATCAACGCCATGGAACGCCTGATCGACTTCGTCACCACGCCCCCGTCCTGACCCACCCCACCCACCCCACACCCATCCCGGCCGCGCAAATTCACGGAAAGCGTGGCCATTCCTCGGCGAATGGCCACGCTTTCCGTGAATTAGCCGGCACCGGGACCGGCGTCGGGGCGGCACCGGGACCGGCGTCGGGGCGGCGTCGGGGCGGCGTCGGGGCGGGGGTGGGGGTGGCGTGGGGTGGGGGTGGGGGTCAGGGTTGTTCGTCGGGGGTGCGGGTCAGGACGAAGGTGGCGATGTCCAGGGCGACGGGGTGGGCCTCGGCGTCGCGGAGCACGGTGAGGATCTCGCCGTCCTGCGGGCCGGAGATGCCCCGCCAGCGGTCCGGGCCCTCCCGGGTGAACCGCATGATTGGGCTGCCGACCGGGCCGGCCCGTAGCTCGCCGGTGGCGGCGTCGGCGCTGAACTCGACCTCCGCGCCCATCCACCACCAGCGGCCGGTCAGCTCGGCCAGCTCGGCCGGGGGCGGGGCGTCGGCCGGGCGCCACGGCTCGACCGGGTCCGGCAGCGCGTCCAGTACGGTGGTCAGCACCTCCCGGCCGAGGCCGCCGACGTGGCCGACCCGCAGGCCGTACGAGTTGGCGAAGCCCACCACGGCGGTGCGGGTGGGGCGGTGCACGGCCAGCCCGGCGACGTACCCGGGCATCGACCCGCCGTGGCCGACGTACACCCGGTCGCCGACCCGGTGCAGCTCGATGCCGAGGCCGTGCCCGCCGGTCCACGAGTCGAGGTCGCTGATCACCACCGGCGCGCACATCTCGGCGAGCGTCGTCGGGGCGAGGACGGCCGGGTCGGGGTCGGCCAGGAACGCGGCCCAGCGGCCGAGGTCGGTGATCGTCGACCAGAGCTGCCCGGCGGGGGCCATCGCCCCGGTGTCGGTGCGCGGCTCCTCCCGCAGCGTGTCGTGCCACGGGTGCACCACGTACCCCCGGGCGTACGGCTCGGTGGCCTGGTACGTGGTGCGGGTCATGCCCAGCGGCTCAAGGATGCGCTCCCGGAGCAGGTCGAACCAGCCCGTACCGGTGACCGTCTCCAGCACCCCGCCGAGCAGCCCGTACGCCAGGTTGGAGTAGTGGTAGGCCCGGTGCGGCGGGTAGGCGATCTTGTGTTCGCCCACCCCGGCCAGTACGGACGCCAGGTCGCCGACCTCGACCCGTTCCCACCAGGGGCCGTCGGGCTCGCGCTGGAGGCCGCTGGCGTGGCCGAGGAGTTGGCGCAGGGTGAGCGCGCCGACGCCGGTGCCGGGCAGGTGCGCGTCGAGGGGGTCGTCCAGGGCCAGCGTCCCGGCGTCGCGTTGCTGCATGACCAGCACCGCGGTCATCGTCTTGGTGATCGAGCCGAGTCGGTACTGCCGGTCGGAATCCGGGCGGGGATGCTCCCCGGCTGCGGCGACGTGGGCCAACTCGCCGTCGCGCACCACGCCGAGCACGAGCGACGGGGTACGCCCGGCGGACTGTGCCCGGGCGACTGCGGCGTCGACCTCTCGGACGGTCTCGGATGGCAGTGACATGGCTCCTCCACGGCTCGCGGGACGGCTGTCGGCGTCCTCCCGAAATGGCTCCCGCCGAGCTTACTGATCTTGTCGAGGGGCCGCGCGTGCTCCGACGTGTCACTCTTGGGTGGTGGACGCGGTGTTCTGGGTCGTACTGGGTGTGGTGTTGGCGGTCGCCGAGATCTTCACGACGACGCTGTTCCTGATCATGTTCTCGGTCGGCGCGTTCGCCGCCGCCGGGGCCGCGGCCCTGGGCGCGCCGACCGGCATCCAGGCGCTGGTGTTCGCGGTGGTCTCGGCGCTCACCGTGGCGGTGGCCCGGCCGGCGATCCGCCGGCACGCCCGCTCCGCCCAGGAGAGCGGCGAGCAGCCGTTCGGGGTGGAGGCGATCGAGGGGTCCACCGCCCTGGTGCTGGAGCGGGTCGACGCCGACCAGGGACTGGTCAAGATCGACGGGGAGCTGTGGACCGCCCGGTCGTTCGACGCGACGCAGAGCTTCCTCCCCGGTCGACGGGTGCGGGTGATCAAGATCCAGGGCGCGACGGCCCTGGTATGGGATGACGACGTTTCCACCTCGGGTGAGCTGCCCGAAGCGAGAGGGTGAAAGGCATGGAATTTGTGACGGTGCTGTTGGTCGCCGTGGCGTTGATCGTCATGGTGACGCTGGTCAAGGCGGTGCGGATCGTGCCGCAGCAGCGCCAGGACGTGGTCGAGCGGCTCGGCAAGTACAAGCGCACCTTGAACCCGGGCCTGAACCTGCTGGTCCCGTTCGTCGACGCGGTCCGCACCAAGGTCGACATGCGGGAGCAGGTGGTCAGCTTCCCGCCGCAGCCGGTGATCACCTCGGACAACCTGGTGGTGTCGATCGACACGGTGCTCTACTTCAAGGTCATCGACGCGGCTCGGGCGACGTACGAGATCTCGAACTTCCTCCAGGCCATCGAGCAGCTCACCGTCACCACCCTGCGTAACGTGATCGGCTCGCTGGACCTGGAGCGGGCGCTGACCAGCCGGGAGGAGATCAACCGGCACCTCTCGGGCGTGCTGGACGAGACCACCGGCCGGTGGGGCATCAAGGTCACCCGGGTGGAGATCAAGGCCATCGAGCCGCCGGCCAGCATCCGCGACTCGATGGAGAAGCAGATGCGCGCCGAGCGGGACCGCCGGGCGGCGATCCTGACCGCCGAGGGCCACAAGCAGTCGCAGATCCTCACCGCCGAGGGTGACAAGCAGTCCGCGGTGCTGCGGGCCGACGGTGACCGGCAGGCCCGGATCCTCCAGGCCGAGGGCCAGGCGAAGGCCATCCGGACGGTGTTCGACGCGATCCACCAGGCCAACCCGAGCCAGAAGGTGCTCGCCTACCAGTACCTCCAGGCGCTGCCGCAGATCGCCAACGGCACGGCCAACAAGGTCTGGATCGTCCCGGCCGAGCTGACCAAGGCCCTGGAGGGAATGGGCGGCGCGCTGGGCGGGCTGAGCCAGATGGTCGGCGACCAGCCCGCGCCCGAGGCGGCCGGCCACGCGAGCGCCGTCGAGCGGGAGGCCGCCGAGGCCGCCGAGGCCGCGGCCGCCGCCGCCCAGCAGATCCACGACGAGGTACGCGTCGCCGAGGCGCAGGCCACCGGCGGCCATGGTCCGCAGGGGCTGCCGGCCCCCGAGCCGGTGTCCCCGGGGAGCCTGCTGCACGACCCGGCCGACCAGCGCGAGCGGGGCTGACGACTACCCGGGCGAGGCCCCGGGGCGGAATGCGAATAACCCTCATGCGGCGCTCCGGCACCTGACACGATCGGTCCGAAGGACGGGTGGTGACCAGGAGCCGGGGCGCCGCGGCGCGTCCCGCTCCGCCGACCAGCGCAGCGAGGTGACGCATGAAGGATCCCGCGGACAAGCTCTTCTCCAGCACCCCGGTGCCCGGCGCGCACGACCCGGCCGGGCCGATCGGCACCCGACGCGCCGGGGGAGGGTTCGGGGTACTGCCGTTCGTCGGCGAGCCGACGCCCGCCCGTCCCGCGACCGACGCCACCTGGGCCTGGTCGCTGCGCCGCTTCGGCCGCGCCGCCGTGTGGCTGCTGCCGGCGTACGCGGTGCTGTACGGCGTGGTCGCGATGGCCAGCGACGGCGGCGTGGGCAACGCCCCGTACCCGGCCGACGGGGGGCAGCTCTACCTGATCGGCTGGGTCGCCGCCGTCTGGCTCGGGCTGCTCGCCCTGCTGGCCCTGACCGGCCTGCTCGCCGCCACCCGCAGCCGTCGGGTGGCCGCCGCGGGGCTGCTGGTCAGCATCGCCGGCACCGTGCTCATGCTGCCCTTCGCCGGGCTGACCGAGCAGGCCCCGGTCTTCGGCACCACGGCCCGCACGCTCGTGCTGCTCGGGGCCACCTGCTACACGGTGGGCTGGTTCCTCACCGGATGGGCGGTGGCCCGTTCCGGCATGTTCAGCATCGGCGACGGCACGATGCTGATGATCGCCGCCCCGCTGGTCGGCATCGGCGGCGCGCTGATCGGTTCCCTGCAGACCTTCGGGGCGATCTTCGTGCTGATCGCCGGCATCGGCATCGGCTACCGCTCCGGCCGCCTGGTCCCCGCCGCGATCGCCCGGGACGCGGCCAGCGCCAGCGTCGCCACCGCCACCGCCCCGGGCGGCGGCGCGGCGCCAGGTCCCGGCGGCGGCCCGCTCGCCGCAGGCTGACCCGGATCTCCGCCGGCCGTTCGGGAGGTTCGTCCCGCTACCTGCCGCCCAGGTGGGGAAGCGCCTGGCGGGACGCGGTGAATTACCTGACAATCGCCCCCGGGGCTGGTCGGATCGCGGCTTTCGTGGCAATCCTTGGCTCCATGCCGCCACCCCGGTCGCCGCTGTCGCGGCTGTTCACCGTGCTCCTCGCCGGCGTGCTCGCCGGTCTCGTCCTGGCGGTCGCGGCGCTGCCGGGCAACCTGCTGCTCGGGTACGCCGCGAAGTCGGCGATCGGGTCGTACGCCGTGCTGCCCGAGGCGCTGCGCACCCCGATCACCCCGCAGCGGTCGTACCTCTACGCCAACGACGGCAAGACGCTGATCACCACGTTCTACGACGTCAACCGCACCGACGTGCCGCTGGCCGAGATCGCCCCGGTGCTGCGCCAGGCCATCGTGGCGGCCGAGGACCGGCGATTCTACTCGCACGGGGGCGCCGACCTGCGCGGGCTCGCCCGCGCCCTGGTCGCCAACGTCACCGGCGGCGGTACCGAGCAGGGCGGCTCCACGCTGACCATGCAGTACGTCCGCAACGTGCTCAAGACCGACCCGAACCGCACCGCCGAGGAGCGGCAGGCCGCCACCGAGCAGACCGTCGGGCGCAAGCTCCAGGAGATCCGGTACGCCACGGCGCTGGAGCAGCGGCTCAGCAAGGACGAGATCCTCAACGGCTACCTCAACATCGCGTACTTCGGCTCCGGCGCGTACGGCATCGCGGCGGCCAGCCAGCGCTACTTCGCCAAGTCCCCGGCCGAGCTGACCCTGCCCGAGGCGGCCCTGCTCGCCGGCCTGGTCCAGTCGCCGGACGCGTACAGCCCGATCGACGGCGACGCCGACGCGGCGCTGGCCCGGCGCGGGTACGTGCTCGACGCGATGGCCGGCACCGGCGCGATCACCGCCGAGCAGGCCTCGGCGGCCAAGGCGGAGAAGCTGGCGCTGAGCCCCACCCGGCAGCCCAACGGCTGCACCGCCGTGGCGCAGGGCCACGACGACTGGGGCTTCTTCTGCGACTACCTGCGCCAGTGGTGGCTCACCCAGCCCACGTTCGGCGAGACCGTCGAGGAGCGTGAGCAGGCGCTGCGCCGGGGCGGCTACACCGTCGTCACCTCCCTCGACCCGAAGATCCAGGCCACGGCGCAGCAGCAGGCCACCGCCGTCTACGGGTACGACAACAAGCGCGCCCTGCCGATCGCGGCCGTGCAGCCCGGCACCGGCCGGGTGCTCGCCATGGCGGTCAACCGGCACTACAGCCTCGACGCGAACCCGGCCGGGAAGGCCAACCACCCCAACACCGTCAACCCGCTGATCTCCGGTGGCGGCGGCGTCGACGGGTACCAGGCCGGGTCGACGTTCAAGCTGTTCACCATGCTCGCCGCCCTGGAGAACGGCAAGCAGCTCGCCACCGGCTTCGACGCGCCCAGCCGGCTGCCCACCCGGTACGCCGCCGAGGGCGAGGCAAGCTGCGACGGCAAGTGGTGCCCGGCGAACGCCAACCCGCAGTGGATGGACGGCTACCGCACCATGTGGGACGGCTTCGGCCGCTCGGTGAACACCTACTTCGTCTGGCTCGCCGAACAGGTCGGCCCGGCGAAGGTGGTGGAGATGGCCCAGCGCCTCGGCATCACCTTCCGGGCCGACTCGGACGCCGCCTTCGCGAAGGACAACGCCGCCAACTGGGGGTCGTTCACCCTCGGCGTGGCCGCCACCACCCCCCTCGACCTCGCGAACGCGTACGCGACCGTGGCCGCCGAGGGCACGTACTGCGCCCCGCTGCCGGTGGTCTCGGTGACCGCCGCAAACGGCGACCGGGTTCCGGTCGGCGACCCGTCCTGCCGCAAGGTGCTCGACGCCGACGTGGCCCGGGCGGCCACCGACGCGGCGCGCTGCCCGGTCGGCCAGCAGACCACGTTCGGCCAGTGCGACGGCGGCACCGCGACCTCGGTGGACCGGATCGTGGGCCGCCAGGTCGCCGGCAAGACCGGCAGCTCGGAGAAGAACGCCACCGAGACGTTCGTCGGATTCACCCCGCAGGTAGCCGTCGCCGGCATCGCCGCCAACCCGGACGACCCGGGCGACTCGGTCGGCTCGGCCGTGCAGGCGAAGGTGATCGACGCGGTGGCCCGGACCATCCGCACCGCCGTCAACGGCCAGCCGGTGCGCGACTTCACCCCGCCCAGCCGGAAGCTGGCCGGCGAGGTGCACCGCCCGGCCCCGGAGCCGAGCCCCACGCAGCAGCGCCGGCAGCAGGAACGGAACCTCCCGCCGGACGTGCTCCGCTGGCTCAACCGCGGCCGAGGCTGAGGCGCGCGCTCAGCGGCGGCGGGGACGCCAGGTGGCGACGGCGCTGGGCAGGCCGCGCCGGATGATCCCCGCCCGGTCGGCGTCGCCGCGCAGCATCGCCGCCGCCGTGTTGCGCGCCTGTTCGGCGGTGAAGTGCGGGGGCAGCATCAGCTCCGCCGAGTCCACCACCGCGTTGATCACCGTCGGCCGGTCGGCGGTCAGGGCGCGCTGCCACACGTTCGGCACCTGGTCGGGGGAGTCGACCAGGACGCCGCGCAGGCCGAGCACCTCCGCCCACCGGTGGTAGTCGACGTCGGGCAGGTCCTGGCTGGCCGGGAACATCGGCGTGCCCTCGGTGGAGCGCTGCTCCCAGCTGACGAAGGCGAGGTCCCGGTTGTTCAGCACCAGCACCACGAACCGGGGGTCCGACCAGCTCCGCCAGTACTTCGCCACGGTGATCAGCTCGTTGACCCCGTTCATCTGCATCGCCCCGTCGCCGAGCAGCGCCACCAGCGGCCGGTCCGGGTGGGCGAACTTGGCCGCGATCCCGTACGGCATGCCCCCGCCCATGGACAGCAGGGTGCCCGACAGGCTGGCCAGCATCCCGGGGCGGACCCGCACGTGCCGGGCGTACCAGGCGGTGCTGGTGCCGCAGTCCACCGAGAGCATCACGTCCCCCGGTAGCTGGTCGTCCAGCGCCGTGAACAGCGACTGCGGGTTCACCGGGTCGGCGGGCTGGCCGGCGATCTCCCGCTGGGCACGCCGCCAGGCGGAGGTGGCGTCGACGATCTTCTGCCGCCAGGCGGTCGGGGCCGGGCCGGGGCCCAACTCGCGCAGCAGCGCCCGCAGCGTCGGCCCGGCGTCGCCGGTGAGGTTGACCTCGGTGGGGTAGCGCAGCCCCATCCGGCTGCCGTCCACGTCGATCTGCACGGCCCGGGCCTGCCCCTCGGGCGGGTAGAACTCCGAGTACGGCATGTTGCTGCCCACGATCAGCAGCCGGTCGCAGTCGCGCATGAGCTGCCAGCTCGGCCGGGTGCCGAGCAGCCCGATCGCCCCGGTGACCCACGGCTCGCGGTGGTCGACGGCGGCGAACCCGAGCAGGGCGGCGGCCACCCCGGCGCCGAGCCGTTCGGCGACCTGGCGTACCTCGGCCTCGGCGCCCAGCGCGCCCTGGCCGACCAGCATCGCCACCCGCTCGCCGCCGCGCAGCACCTCGGCGGCCCGGCGCACGTCCGCCTCCGGCGGCACGGTGGTGGCGCTGCTCGGCACGGCGCTGGTGTGGTAGTAGCCGTGCGCGTGCGGCGGGTCCGGCACCGCCGGCCGGTCCTGCACGTCCAGGGGGAGCACCAGCGCGGTGACGGTACGCCGGGCCAGCGCCGTCCGGCAGGCCCGGTCCACCAGATGCCGCACCTGGGACGGGTCGTCGAGTTGGGCCAGGAACGCCGAGGCGACATCCTTGTAGAGGGCGAGCAGGTCGATCTCCTGGTAGTAGCCGCCGCCCTCGGCGGTCAGCGCGGTGTTCCCGACCAGGGCCACCACCGGCTGGTGGTCCAGCTTCGCGTCGTACAGGCCGTTGAGCAGGTGGACCGCCCCGGGGCCGCTGGTGACGAGGGCGCAGCCGAGCGGGCCGCCGCCGTACTTCACGTGGGCCGAGGCGGCGAAACCGGCGGTCTCCTCGTGCCGCACCTGGACGAACTCCGCCCGCCCGGCGGCGCGTTGCAGCGCCGAGGTCATGCCGTTGATGCCGTCGCCGGGGAGGCCGAAGTACCGGCGGACGCCCCACAGGGACAGCCGGGCCACGATGTGGTCGGCGACGGTGGCGCCCTTCGGCAGGCCACCCTGTCCGTCCGGGGTCGGCCCGCCTGCCTGGTTCGCGCTCACCCGTCTGGTCCCTCCGGTCGCGTCCGCTGTCCTCGGGCGCGTTCCCCGTCGTACCCGTGGAAAACGCCCCGGGACGACCGGCGCGCGGGGCCGGCGGCGCGGTCCGGCAGAATCGCCGGGTGTCCGTCCACCAGATCACCGACCCCGACGACGACCGGATCTCCGACTACCGCGCCCTCACCGACGTGGAGCTGCGCACCCGGTGGGAGCCGCCGCACGGCCTGTTCATCGCCGAGGGGGAGCTGGTGCTGCGCCGGGCGCTGCGGGCCGGCTACCCGGCCCGGTCGTTCCTGGTCGACGCCAAGCGGGCCGATCAGCTCGCCGACCTCGACACCGGCGACGCCCCCGTGTACGCGGCCACCCAGGAGGTGCTGGAGCGGGCCACCGGCTTCCACGTGCACCGGGGGGTGCTCGCCTCGTTCCGCCGCAAGCCGCTGCCGGACGTGGCCGAGGTGCTCGCCGACGCCCGGCGGGTGGTGATCCTGGAGGACGTCAACAACCACACCAACCTCGGCGCGGTTTTCAGGGGGGCCGCCGCGCTTGGCATCGACGCGGTGCTGCTGTCCCCGTCCTGCGCCGACCCCCTCTACCGGCGCAGCGTGCGGGTCAGCATGGGGGAGGTCTTCGCGGTTCCGTACGCCAAGCACGAGCGCTGGCCCGCGGGTTTGGACCAGGTGCGGGAAGCGGGCTTCACCGTGCTCGCCATGACGCCGGCTCCGGACGCCGTACCGATCCAGCGGTTGACTCCGGCGCAGCGCGAGCGGGCAGCGCTGCTGCTGGGAGCCGAGGGTCCCGGCCTCACCGCGGCGGCCCAGTCCGCCAGCGACGTACGGGTGGTCATCCCGATGCGGCGCGGAGTGGATTCGTTGAATGTCGCCGCCGCTGCGGCGGTGGCGTTCTGGGAACTGGGTCGCGACGACCCACCGGGCTGACGCCGGTCCAGCCGAGCACTTCGGTTTGCATGATGATGCGGTCTAGTGCATAGTCTTCCTGGTGTCCAAGGTTCTCACCTCCCTGCCCATCGGCGAGCGTGTCGGCATCGCCTTCTCCGGCGGCCTCGACACCTCGGTCGCGGTCGCCTGGATGCGCGACAAGGGCGCCGTTCCCTGCGCCTACACCGCTGACATCGGCCAGTACGACGAGCCAGACATCGCCTCGGTGCCCGGTCGCGCGCTCAGCTACGGCGCCGAGGTCGCCCGCCTGGTCGATTGCCGCGCCGCCCTGGTCGAGGAGGGCCTGGCAGCGTTGACCTGCGGGGCCTTCCACATCCGCTCGGGCGGGCGGGCGTACTTCAACACCACCCCGCTGGGCCGGGCCGTGACGGGGACCCTGCTGGTACGGGCGATGATCTCGGACGACGTCCAGATCTGGGGCGACGGCTCGACCTTCAAGGGCAACGACATCGAGCGGTTCTACCGGTACGGCCTGCTGGCCAACCCGCAGCTACGCATCTACAAGCCGTGGCTCGACACCGACTTCGTCACCGAACTGGGCGGGCGTAAGGAGATGTCGGAGTGGCTGCTCGAACGCGACCTGCCGTACCGGGACAGCACCGAGAAGGCGTACTCCACCGACGCCAACATCTGGGGCGCCACGCACGAGGCGAAGACCCTCGAGCACCTCGACACCGGCATCGAGACGGTCAACCCGATCATGGGAGTCCGGTTCTGGGACCCGTCGGTGGAGATCCCGACCGAGGATGTCACGATCGGCTTTGACCAGGGTCGCCCGGTGACGATCAACGGTAAGGAGTTCGGCAGCCCCGTCGATCTGGTGCTGGAGGCCAACGCCATCGGCGGCCGGCACGGCCTGGGCATGTCGGACCAGATCGAGAACCGGATCATCGAGGCCAAGAGCCGGGGCATCTACGAGGCGCCGGGCATGGCGCTGCTGCATGCCGCGTACGAACGGCTGGTCAACGCCATCCACAACGAGGACACCGTGGCGAACTACCACAACGAGGGCCGCCGCCTCGGTCGGCTGATGTACGAGGGGCGTTGGCTGGACCCGCAGGCGCTGATGCTGCGCGAGTCGTTGCAGCGCTGGGTCGGCACGGCGGTCACCGGCGAGGTGACGTTGCGGCTGCGCCGGGGCGAGGACTACTCGATCCTGGACACTACCGGCCCGGCGTTCAGCTACCACCCGGACAAGCTGTCGATGGAGCGTACCGAGGACTCGGCGTTCGGCCCGTCGGACCGGATCGGCCAGCTCACCATGCGCAACCTGGACATCGCCGACTCGCGGGCGAAGCTGGAGCAGTACGCCACCCTTGGCATGGTCGGCGGCACGACCCCTCAGCGGATGGTCGGCGCTGCACAGGCAGCCTCGACCGGGCTGATCGGTGCGATGCCACAGGGCGGCGCGGAAGCGATCGCCTCCCGGGGCGTCTCCTCCGCCGACGACGAGGCACTTGACCGCGCCGCGATGGAGTTCGGCGTCGACTGAGCGACGCCTCGGGACGGGATCGGTAAGCCGTAGGGCTCGAACCCGCCGCCCGGGCCCGCTCGGCGCTGCTGCTCGGCGCGGAGGGGGCCGGGCTGACCCGGGCCGCGATGGACGCCAGCGACGTGCGGGTGGTGATCCCGATGCGCCGGGGCGTGGACTCGCTCAACGTGGCCGCCGCGGCCGCCGCGGCCGCCGCAGCCGCCGCGACCTGCTGGGAGCTGGGCCGCGACGACCCGGCCTGAGGAGGCGTCAGCCCTTGATGGAGTTGGGCACCACCGAGACGGAGATCGAGGTGCCGGCGCCCTTGGTGAGGTCCGGCAACTGGATGCGGGTGATCTGGATCTCGGGGCGCGTGGTCCGCTTTCCGATGCTGTCGGCCTCCCTCTTGACCGGGAAGAACGGCAGGTCCAACCAAAAATTCGCGAACGCACGCCACGCGGCGGTCTCGCGTTCCGCGAGTTCGGCCACCTTGTCGCTGTCGTTGTGGTCCTCGGCGATGTCCTGCGCGCCAGCGATGTCGAGCGCCTTGGCGAGGGTGCGCACCATGGCTTCGAACCTGTCGACGGGAATGGTCTTGCCGAGGCCCCATCCATCCCGGATCCCGTTCAGCCGGATCCGGTCCGCTTCGGTGACGTCCTTGTCCTGCTCTTTGCCGATGTTCAGACCGCTGTCGTCCTTGCCCGTCCACCAGCTGGTGAAATAAGCGCCCTGGTAACCCTGGCACAGGTAGCGGTTCCCGTTCGAGTGGACCTCAAGTACGAATGTGTGGACCAAGGGAAAGGTGCAGTCGAGGAGCAGGATCTGCCCTTGTTGCGGCACTGCGCTGAGAGCCTGCCTCGCCGCTTCGCCCTTGCCGGCGGGGACCGTCAGCCGCTCTACGTTCGTGATTCCGTCCGCGAGTTCGGGGTGGAGTTTCTTCAGCTCGAACAGGATGTTGTCGGAGGTCTTGCCGCAGTTGGCCCAGTTGACGCTGCCCATGGCCATGTTGAAGTGCTCTTCGTTGTGGGCTTTCGCCTCCTCCATGCGGCTGGCCCCGAGAAGCCCGCCGGTCTTGACTTTGGCGTTAGCGGCGCGTACGGCCGCCAACCAGGACGGGAACATTTCCTTTCCCGCCGGCCCGGACCACCTGATCAACTGTTCGAGAACTGATTGTTTGGTGGGGTTGTCGAGGGCCTCCCCGCTTGATTCGATGAACTTGGTGAATGCGCTCTCAATGTCTTGAGCGTGCGGAGCCACCGCGCCCTCGACGCTCAGGTCGGGGATCGGCACCTTGTTGATGTAGAGCAATTCCGCTCCTCGGGGTGACTTCTCGGCGTTGGTGTCGCCGACAATACCGAACAGCGACGGACCGTTGCCTCACGAATCACTTTCTGTCCAGAATCCGTCAGTACCCGTCGGGTATTTATGGGACTGAACGAGCGTTTCCGAGTGACGGGGTTCATTCATCTTCCGGGAATCCCGTTCCGCTCCTTGCGGATGACCCGAGATCCTTTGGCCAGGGCCTCGGTCTGGCCGGTCCTCGGCCATGTCCCCTCTCCCGCACATGCCCCCGGGAGGTCGCCGCCACGCCGGCCCGTACACCGGGCGGTCGGGCGGCGGCCTGATGAATGCCCCCACCCGGTCAGGGACCTGCCCTTCGGCCCCTATGGAGCTGCCCCGTCCACGCTCCCACTCCACCGACAGCACAAACGGGGCAGCTCCATAGGGGCCGACGCAGGGCGGGTCGACCCGACCCGGCAGGGGTCGATGGTGTCGGCAGCGCGCGCGTCCCCTGGGGCCTGCCAAGCCGGAGACCCTCAGGGCCCTGGGCCAGGGTCGCAGTGACGATGTACCCGATCTTCCAGGGACGCGGGCTGACCTTGCGGAGGGTTTTGAAGGTCCAACGGTGGTGCCGCGGCGTCCGGCCCCGCCCCGAACACCGCCCCGCCGCGACGCGGGACCTGCTTCCGGTGGTCTCGACCCCGATCACCACCGCCATCCGCGACCTCCGCGGCCGGCCAGCCGGCCCGGCCTGCTGGTGGAGTACCGGTCCTCAACTGGGCGCGGGCCCGGGACTGAGCGGCGGCAGCAGCAATCGCGGCGGATCAGCCGCGCCCGCGGGCCCGGAACGTCCGCCCGTTCCGGGCCACGGGACGGGCGTCTCCGTCCCCGCGCCGGCGGCGGGCGACGTTCCGCCCACCGCTGGCGGCCGGGTCAGGCGGGGAAGTACGTCGACCAGAAGTTGTGGGTCGGCCAGCTCGTCACGGCGCTCGACGCCGTCCACAGCGCGGAGTCGATCGGGGCGTAGCTCAGCCCGGAGGGATCGTCGCGCCGGTTGAACACCGCCGCCCAGCTCAGCCCGTGGTACGTGCGGACCAGCAGGCTGTACGTACCGGCGAAGCTGCCGGTGTGCCAGATGTTGCGTCCGGTGCCGCCGGTGACCGGGCGGGCCGCCCAGCCCATCCCGTAGTACCAACCGTCCGGGTTCACCCCGAGCCCGGCGGGCGTGGCGAAGACCTGCCCGGTCGAGGTGCTGTTGAGCACCGGGCTGCCACTTTCGAACGCGCGGGCCCAGCGGACCAGGTCGACCGCCGAGGCGAGCCAGCCGCCGTTGGCGTCGTGCAGCCGCATGCTGAACGTGCCGTACGGGGCGTTGACGACCGTGCCGGAGTTGTCCAGCACGGTCGGGCCCGTGTACTGGGACTCGTAGCCGACCTCGCCGCTGTGCGGGCTGATCGTCCACCCGGTCGCCATCCGGGTGATGCCCAGCGGCGCGAGCAGCTTCTGCCGCACGTACGTCTCGTAGGGCAGGCCGCTGACCTTCTCCACGATCCGACCGGCCAGCAGGTAGCCGTAGTTGCTGTAGGAGACCGTCGAGCCGGGGGCGTGCGACAGCGGCTGGCCGGACATGTACCGGATGACATCGGCGTGCGTCAGCTCCATCGGCACCCCGAGCGAGCTGGCGATGACCCCGTCCTTGAACAGGGGGTCGAACGCCGTCAGGTCCCGGTTCCAACCGCCGGTGTGCTGGAGCAGCCGCCGGAGGGTGACCTGGGGCAGCCGGGAATCGGTCGCCTGGCCGGCCGGCGGGGTGAACTGGAGGAACTGCGTGATCGGATCGTCGAGGCCCAGCTTGCCGTCCTGGGCCAGCCGGACCAGCGCGGCGGCGGTCAGCGACTTGGAGAGGCTGGCCACCCGGAACAGCGAGGTCGGCTGGATGGGCTGGGGGGAGTTGTCGCCGTACCCCCGGGCGAGCACCAACCGCCCCTGGTAGGTGACCGCGAGCTGCCCGGCGGATATGTGTCTGGCCTGCATGAACGCCTTCATCGCGTTGTCGAACGCGCTCAGCGCGGCGACCGTGGTGCCGGTGGCGGTCCAGGTGTCCGGCAACGCCTGGGCCGCCGTCGCGCCCACCCCCAGCGCCCCCAGCGCCCCCGCCCCTGCGGCGGCGCCCACCAGCTTGCCGAACCCGCGCCGGCTGACAGTTGTCCCGTCCATGCCGCTCCTTCCGATTGGTCGTGATCGAAAGGCACCGTACTGCACAAGATCGATGTCGAGGGGGCACGGCCGGGCCGACTGGTGGTACAGGATCGACGTCACGGACGGTAGCGTGTCGCCCGTGTTCCCTACCGTCCGTGAGGTCCTTGCGTTGGACCCGGTCCGCCATGGCGCGCCCCGCCTGGTCGCCGGGGAGGCTGGCCTGGACCGGCCGGTGCGCTGGGTGCACGTGGCCGAGGTGCCGGACATCGCCACCCTGCTGCGCGGCGGCGAACTGGTGCTCACCACCGGCATCGGGCTGCCCGCCGACGACGCCGGCCTGCGCGTGTTCATCGGCGCACTGGCCGACGTCGGGGTCTCCGGTCTGGTGGTCGAGCTGGGTCGCCGGTACGTCAGCGGCGTGCCCCGGGTGATGGCCGCCGCCGCCGAGCGGCGCGGCCTGCCGCTGGTGGAGTTGCGCCGGGCCACCCCGTTCGTCCGGGTGACCGAGGCCGTGCACGCGCTGATCGTCGACGCCCAGCTCACCGAGTTGCGGGCGACCGAGGAGATCCACCAGCGGTTCACCGAGCTGTCGGTCGAGGGCGCCGGCCCGGCGGAGGTGGTCCGGCAGGCCGCCGAGCTGTCCGGCTGCCCGGTGGTGCTGGAGAACCTGTCCCGGCAGGTGCTCGCGTACGACCCGGCGGGGGAGAGCGCCGAGCTGCTGCTGGACGGCTGGGAGCAGCACTCGCGGCGGATCAGCCCGGCCGGGCGCACCGCGTACGACTCGGACAGTGGCTGGCTGGTGACCACCGTCGGGGCCCGTGGGCAGGACTGGGGCCGGCTGCTGCTGCGCTGGCCGGGCGGCGGTGAGCTGACCACCCCCGCGCCGGTCCCCGACGGGATGCCGGACCTGGAGGCGGGTCAAGTTGGGCAGGTCCCGGGTGGACCGCCGACCCGGCTGACCATCCTCGTCGAGCGGGCCGCCTCCGCCCTCGCGCTGGGGCGGCTGATCCGCCGCGACGCGGAAGGGTTGGAGCGGCAGATCCACCGGACGCTGCTCACCGCCCTGCTGGACCACTCCCGCCCCGTCGACGAGGTGGCCCTGCGGGCCCGGGCGCTCGGGGTGGTGCTGGAACGCCGGCACCTGGTCGGCGTGGTGGTGCGGTACCGGGCCGACGAGCCGGCCGCCGAGGTGGGCAGCCCGGGCGAGTCCGGCCAGGTCGACCCGGAGGCCGGACCGGCCCGGCTGCGGGACCTGTCCGAGGCGGTCGGGCAGGCCCTGGACGAGGCGAAGCTGATCGGGTTGAGCAGCGCCATCGACGACCAGGCCGTCGGCGTGCTGCTCGCCCTGCCCGACGCGGCGGCCGAGGAGCGGGCGCTGGCCGCCTTCGCCGCGGCGCTGCGCCGCAACCGGATGGACGCCGCCCCGCCCCGCCCGCCCGACGCGGTCCCCGCCCGCCCCGGCGGATCCGCCCCGGGTGCTACCCCCGCCCGAACCGGTACGAGCGCTGCGGGTGCCGGGTCCGCCCGAACCGGTACGAGCGCTGCGGGTGCCGGGTCCGCCCGAACCGGTACGAGCGCTGCGGGTGCCGGGTCCGCCCGAACCGGTACGACCGCTGCGGGTGCCGGGTCCGTCCGAACCGGTACGACCGCTGCGGGTGCCGGGTCCGTCCGAACCGGTACGACCGCTGCGGGTGCCGGGTCCGCCCGAACCGGTACGACCGCTGCGGGTGCCGGGTCCGTCCGGCCGGGCGGCGCCGGCCCTGCGGCCCTGGCCGGGCTCGGCGCGCCCCCGCACGCCCGGACCGCCGGGACCGGCGCACCGCCGTCGCTGCTCCGGACCGCCGGGCCGGCCTCGGTGATCGTCGCCGCCGGGTCCGGGGTGGGCAGCCTGCGGGAGGCACGCCGTTCGCTGGTCGAGGCGCGGCAGGTCGCCGACGCGGCCCGCCGGGACCGCAGGGACCTGCCGATCTTCCGGCTGCCGCATGTCGGGCTGGCCGGCCTGCTGCACCTGCTGCGGGACGAGCCGCGCCTCCAGACCTTCGTCGAGCGCGAGCTGGGCGCACTGCTGGCGTACGACGCCCGGCACCCCCGGGAGCAGCTGCTCGGCACCCTGCGGGCGTACCTGGAGCAGGGCCGGAACAAGTCGGCCGGTGCCGCCGCGGCACACCTGTCCCGGCCCGCCTTCTACGAGCGGCTGGCCCGCATCGCCCGGATCCTCGACGTCGACCTCCACTCCGTGGAGGCGTGCATCTCCCTACACGTCGCACTGCTCGCCCTGGACGCCGTCCGCACCCCCTGACCCACCCCACCCCTCCCTGGCCCCGTTGATCATGAAGTTATTGCTACGACACGCGGAGCCGGACGGCAATAACTTCATGATCAACGGGGCGGGGCGGGGCCAGGTGGGGCCGGGGCGGGGCCAGGTGGGGGCGGGGCGGGGCCAGGTGGGGCCGGGCCGGGTGGGGCCGGGTGGGGCCGGGTGGGGTGGGGCCGCCCACCATGAAACAGCCCCCGCCGGCGTGGGTGGGTCAGGTTTGGGCGGTCAGGGCCTTGGCGTAGGGGGCGGGGATGTGGTTGGGGCCGCCCGGGGTGAAGACGTCCGAGTTGGCCGCCGCCGACCAGGCGGTCTCCGGGATCGCGTCGACCAGGGCGCGGACGGTCGGGGCCTCGCGCCACTGGTCCTGCTCGGCCAACAGGCTGAGCGCCACCACCGACTCCTCGACCTCGCCGACGCACTCGAACGGCTTGTGCCCGTCGACGCCCAGCAGCTCCCGGTACCCGGGGATCTGGGCCGCGTCGGCCAGCAGGTCGCCGCCGAAGATGTGGATGATCCGCTCGCGCGGCATGAACGGCGCCATGGCCAGGAAGACGAACCGGCACTTCGGGCAGTCGCGGCACCACCGCTCGCTCGCGTCGCGCAGCTTGAACGCGGCGTTGCAGCTCGTCACCACGTCGTCGTACCGGTCGATCGCGGCGAACAGCCGGGCGATGTGCAGCTCGGACAGCGAGCGCAGCAGCGAGAAGTACGGCTCGGTGAGCCCCGCGTGCTCGGCCAGCGCCGCCCGCAGCAGCCCCTCCGCCTCGACCCCCTTGGACCACTGGTGGTTGATCTCGTGCCCGTTCCAGACGAGGTTCGGGTCGGACGCGGACCGCTCGTTGGACATCACCACCGGGCCGAGCCCGTTGAGCACCGCCGTGGCGACCGCGATCAGCGAGTTGATCGCGGTGACCGGGATGTGGCCGTTGCGCGCGCCGGCCGCGTTGAGGTCGAACAGCACCGGGTCGAGCCGCCGCCGGGCGGCAAGGGGGGCCAGCCCGGACGCCGCGTTGACGGAGACGATGACGTGGTTCGGGTTCACCGAGAACGGCACCGGGTCGAGGCCGGCCCGGCGCAGCGCCTCCAGGCTGACGATGGAGTCCTTGCCGCCGCCGACGGCCGACAGTGGGCGCAGGTCGGAGTTGTCGTACTCGCGGGCGGGCGACACCGAGCCCGGGGGGATCTCCGGGAGCAGCTCCAGCACGTGCGGGAGCTGGTTGCGGTACGCGTACTCGGCGAGGCCCCTGGTGTAGACGGCGGTGACCAGCTCGGCGGCGGCCGGGCCGAGCGGCGCCGGCAGCACCAGCCGGGGCGGCGCGGCGGCCTTGTAGTAGCTGACCCCGGCGACGACGTGCAGCAGCTCCAGGACCCGGCCCAGGGTGGCCACCGTCTCGTCCGAGGGTGGCCCGGCCGGCAGCGGCAGGGTGATCACCTCGGTGAACCGTTGCTCGCCGTCGGGGCCGGTGAGGGCGTAGTCGAACAACGCCTCTCCGGTGGCGAGGTCGATCGAGTAGGACGGGAAGGTGAAGGCGTCCATCCGCCGGAGCTGCTCGTTGGGCACACGCCATACTAGGCCCTGGTTCGTCCGGCCGTGCCCGGCTGCGCCGGACCGGGCCGCCGACCGTCCCCCAGCCCGAGGAGAACACCTGTGCGCCTGTCTGACCTGCGCGGACGTGCCGTCGCCGTCTGGGGTGCCGGCCGGGAGGGCCGGGCGGCGGTGACCGCGATCGCCGCGCACGGCCCGGCCGGCCTGGTCGCCGTGGACGACAGCGCCAACTTCCTCGCCCTGCCGTGGGACAGCCCGCTGGCCGAGGCGGCCCCGCTGGTCACCGGCGACGAGGGCCTCGCCCGGCTGGCCGCCGCCGACGTGGTGGTCCGCTCCCCCGGGGTGCCGAACACCCACCCGTGGATGGTCGAGCTGCGCCGCCGGGGCGTCACCGTCACCCAGGGCAGCGCGTTGTGGATGGCCGACCACGCCCGGCGTACGGTCGGGGTGACCGGCAGCAAGGGCAAGTCCACCACGTCCAGCCTGATCAGCCATCTGCTCACCGCGGTCGACCGGTCGAACGTCTTCGGCGGCAACATCGGGGTGCCGCTGCTGGACCTGCCCGAGTCCGACCTGTACGTGCTGGAGCTGTCCAGCTACCAGTGCACCGACCTGACCGACTCGCCCCGGGTCGCGGTGGTCACCTCGCTCTTCCCCGAGCACCTGGACGCGCACGGCGGCGAGCGGGAGTACTACCGGGACAAGCTCAACCTGCTGGCGTACGGGCCGGAGACCGTGGTGGTCAACGGCGCCGATCCGCGGCTCGCCGCCGAACTGGGCGACCGGTCGGCCGTGCGCGCCGGCTCCCCGGACACCACCCACGTGGCCACCGGCCCGGACGGCGCGCCCTGGTTCCACCTCGCTGACCGGCCACTGTTCCCCCGCGCCGTGCTGCCCCTGGTGGGCCGGCACAACGAGGGCAACCTGTGTGTCGCACTCGCCGTGCTCGACGCCATCGGCGTGGACGTGGTGGCCCGGAAGGACACCCTCGCCGTCGCGGTCGCCGGGTTCCAGGGGCTGGCCCACCGGCTCACCGAGATCGCCGACCCGTCCGGGCTGACCTTCGTCGACGACACCCTGGCCACCAGTCCGTACGCGGCGATGCACGCGATCGACGCGTACGAGGGGCGGCCGTTGACGGTGATCGTCGGGGGCGCCGACCGGGGGCTGGACTACACGCCGCTGCGCGAGCACCTGGCCGAGCGGGAGCTGACCGTGCTCGGCATCCCGGACAGCGGGGAGCGGATCGCGGGTGCCCTCGCCGGGCTGCCGAAGGTGCGTACCGAGGTGGTCGAGGACCTGGTCGCCGCCGTGCGCCGGGCCCGGGAGCTGACCCCGGCCGACGGGGTGGTGCTGCTCTCCCCGGCCGCGCCCAGCTACGGGCGGTTCCGCAACTTCGAGCACCGCTCCGAGGTCTTCGCCGAGGCGGTCCGGGACACCGCCGCCGGTTAGGTTCTGCCGCAGGCTCGGTGGTGGGGCGGCGCGTAACCAGCCGAGGGTTTCGGCCGTCGTGCGTTGGCCCCAGGGGATGCGCGCGCTGCCGACATCATCGGCCTTCACCGGGTCGGCCTATCCTCCTTCGGCTCCTGTGGAGCTGCCCCGTTTGTGCTACCGATTGAGCGGGAGCGTAGACGGGGCAGCTCCACAGGAGCCGAATGGCAGGTCCCCGACCGGACGCGGGGCGCAGTCGGCCGGCCGCCGCACGACTGGCCGGCGTGCGGGGCGGCAGGGGGCGGTGATCTCCCGGGGCGTTCGCGAAAGAGGGGACACAGCGCAGACCGGCGAGGCCGGGGCCCTGCCCCCGGATCTCGGGTCAGCCTCAAGGCGCGGAACGAAAGTCCCGGAGGCTGGAGAACCCAGGATTGCGACAGAACCTAGTCCGCCGCAGCCGCCTCGTCCCGCGACTGCCGCAGCCGCCGGGCGCGCTCCCGCAGGTGCTCGGGTACGAGTTCGAGCAGTTGGTCGGGGCGCAGCGGCAGGTCGAGGAGGCTGAGCTTGATGCGGTTGCGTCGCCCGAGTGCGGCGGCGTCGAACCGGACCACGTTGACGACGTTCGGTCGTAGCCGCAGGATCACGTGGCCCCTGGGCCCGATCCGGCTGACGGCCGCGCCGTCGAGGGACATCCGCAGGGTCTCCTCCTCGGAGGGGTTGCGGAGCGTGACGGTTTCCTCGCCGCCGAGGACGATGGTGCGGCTGACGCCCGACATGGGCGCGACCGGCGTCAGCCCGATCGCGGGGATCGACGGGGAGATGACCGGTCCTCCCGCGGCGTAGTTGTAGGCGGTGGAACCGGTGGGCGTGCACGCGATCACCGCGTCACAACGGTAGTAGCCGTGGCGGACGTCGTTGATCTCCAGGTCCAGGGTCACCGCCGTCCCTGGCCGTTCGCAGGTGAGCACGATGTCGTTGAACGAGGTCGCCGGCCCGGGGGAGTCGGTATCGCCGTCGACTTCCAGGCAGCTGTGTGGTTCGAGGCTGAATCGGCCGTTGACCATCTCCTCGAGCGCCGCGGGCAGTTGCACCGGGGAGACCTCGATGAGGAACCCGAGGTTGCCGTGGTTGACGCCGAGCACGGGAGTCTGCCGCCCCGCCATCAGGCGCATGGCGCCGAGCATGGTGCCGTCCCCGCCGAGGCTGATCACGGCGTCGACGCGCTCGACGAACTCCTGGTCGTTCATGGCCAGCACGCCGTCGCCCAGCCGGGCGGCGTCGCCCGGGCGCGCCACGACGGGTGAGCCGTGACGCGCGGCGGCCCGCGTCACCGTCGCGACCGACTCGCTGACGTCGTTGCGCGGATGAACCACCAGGCCCAGGACGAACGGCTCCGGTCCTGGTGTGGGCACGTCGGTCATGCTTTTCTCCCGTCCCGGGTGGGCCGGTCTGTCCGCAGGGCCACCCGATCAGGGCACAGGTTACGCACCGGACGGCCCGGGGGTCCGCAGCACCGGGAAAGCCATCCCCGGCCGGTTCGCTCGCGTAGTGCCTGCTCACCGCGTCGTGGGGGTGGGCGCCGGGGCCGCGCACCCGGCTGGCGCGCGTTCCCTGGCCGAAGGTGCCGGCCCTCACCGGCCCCCGCAGGCCAGGCCGTCCGGTGCGCCCACCCGCGCGGCTACGTCTGGTCGACTCCCCACCGGTGCCGCCCGTCGGTCACGGGGACGGGCTCGGGACCGGCGGGAGCCTCCGGACCGGCGGGAGCCTCCGGACCGGCGGGAGCCTCCGGGTCCATCGGGTCCACTGCGGTCGTCGCGGCGGGTTGGGTCGCCGGGGCGGTGCCGGGGCGGGGCGTCCTGGCCGGGGTCCAGGCGAACGCCAGGCAACCGCCGACCAGCGCGAGCAGCATCCCGACGAAGAACCCGCCCAAATTGGAGGTCAGCCAGGAGACCAGGGCGAGCACCAGGGAGACCAGCGCGTAGAAGATCCGCTGGGGCGGGTGGGCCACCAGCAGCACGCCGCAGAGCAGCAGGATGACCGGCACGAGGTAGCCGGCCAGCCCCTGCGGCCCGATGTGCAGGATCACCGGCAGCGGGGCGCGCAGGGTCACCAGGATCTCGGCGCCGCCGAGGGCGACCAGCAGCCCGCCCCAGAAGGGGCGGCTGCGCCGCCAGGCCCGCCACCGGCCGCCCCGCGTCTCGCCACCGCGCGTTGCCCCGGCCACGCGTGCCCCGCCACCACGCCACGCCCTGGCCACGCGTGCCCCGCCACCGTCGGTCATCTCAGCACCCTTCGGAGGTGAACCGCATCCGCAGGTTCGGCAGGGTGAAGACCGCCGCCGTGGTCGCGTAGTTGTTCTGCCGCAGGTCGGTGATGGTCACCGTGTCGGCCTGCTGGCCGAAGACCCCCGGGTTGCCCCGCACTCCGGGCACCTGATCCAGCGTGCTGGCGTCCTGCCCGATGTCGATGGACTTGAACGAGGCGTTGCCGGAGAGCTCGTCCGAGTCCACGACCAGGGTGCGGGCGCTGACCGGCTTGCCGCCGTTGCCGGCGGTGAGCTTCATGTACATGCCGCCGAGGTTGATGCTCTGGCACAGGTTGGTCAGCTCGGCCTTGTCGATCGCCGAGACGATCACGACGACCTGGCCGCCCGTGTCGCCCTGGTTGGGGCTGTCCTCGATCATCTGGTCGAGGGTGGCGAACTGCTCGAACCCGGTCCCGCTGAGCTTGTCGGCGGTGACCACGAAGGGCATTCCGGAGATCGCGAACTGAGCGCCGAGCACTCCCTGGGCGGTCAGCACCACCATTCCTGCGGCGCCGGCGCCGACGACGGCCAGGCTGGCCGCGAACCGCCGCCAGCGCACGCCGCCCTGGGGCGGGACCGGCTCGATGGGTACGGTGTCGTCCGACATGACGGCTCCTCTTCGAGATCGATTCGTCCGCGACAATGCGATGAACGCGACGCGGATCATGGGGGATGATCTGAATTGGTTGCGCGTTGTGCTGTTCGGGTCGCTGCCCCGCGAAGTTACCGCCGAGTAAAGGGCGGGTCAAGATTGACGTCCGGTGGAATCGGCGGATCTGCGAAATGCGGCCAATAGTGAGAAACCGCAGCGGTTTCTGATCGTGGTCGGCGGGTCGGTCAGGCGCCCGGCCTGCGCGAGTGGGCCGGGTCGGCCGCGCAGGGGGCCGTAGCGCCCGGGGTGGCGTCCGCGCCGGAGGCCTGGGCGGCCCGGCCGCCGGCGGCCGGGCCGAGGAACGGTGCCGTCATGGCGTACGTCAGCGCCGGCAGGAGCTGGGGCAGTTCCGCCGTGCGGCCCTGGGCGACCCGCTGCCGGACGGTGGTGTGGATGCCGCCGACCACGGCGGTGACCAGCAGTTCGTCGTCCTGTTCGGTCAGCGGGGACCGGGGGCGGGGCGGGCGGAAGAACCGGTGGAACTCCGCCAGTAGCAGGTCCCGCTCGCCCCGGGCGGCCGGGCCGGCGGCGTCGATCTCCACCAGCGCCATCCGGGCGAACGCGGGCACGCTGGCCAGCACCTCCAGCAGGGTCCGCAGGGTGGCCCGCGCGGTGTCCGTCCAGTCCGGCCCGGCTGCGGCGTAGGCGTCGTCCATCAGGCGCAGCAGGACGGCGGTGCCGTGCCGGTAGGTGGCCAGGAAGGCGTCCTCCTTGCCGGCGAAGAGGGTGTAGAAGGCGGGGCGGGTCACCCCGGCCGCGCGGCAGATGTCGGTGACCCGGGCGTTGTCGTAGCCCCTCGCCGCCACCTCGTGGACGAGACCGTCGAACAGTCGGTCGCGCTGGGTCGCCGCCACCGCCTCGGCGGACAGGCGGCGCGGGCCGCGTTTGATCGCCCGTTCGGGATCGCGGCCGGGGCGGGCTCCGGGAAGGGGGGTCGCCCCGGCCGCCGGGTGCGGTGCCAGCGACATTGACATCGACCTCCCTGAATCAACGATTGACTTTGCGACCCTCCGGGGTTTATAACTTCACCACGTTGAGTTCCGGTCGTGTCACTCATGGTCATCCTCACCGGACGGCCGCACCGAGCAGCGCCGAAGGAGGGCTCGATGTTCGCCATTATCGCTGACCGCACCCTCGCACCCAAGGCCGGAAGATCGCAGGTGACGCGGCTGCGCCGCAGTGCACCAGCCCGCACCGCCCGCTGACCGGCAGGAAGCTCTCGGGCCCGGTGTTCACCGGTCGCCCGGCCGCCGATGCGCGCACGTCGCGCCGCCCGGCGGCGTCCAACCCGCCGCCGAGGCTGTCCCCGGCGGCGTCCAATCCGCCGTCGAGGCCGTCCCCGGCGACGGGCCCCACCCGCCGCCGAGGCTGTCCCCGGCGACGGCCCATCGGCCGCGATGTGTCCCTACGCGGCCGTCCCCCGAGCGGCCATCCGGTCGCGCCCGGTCCACGCCGGGCACGGTCGACCCCGGCCGGCCGCCACCGTCGCACCACCGTCGAAAGGATCCACCATGCCCAGGTACGGACGCGCCGTCGTCGGCCTCGCCGCCGCCGCGCTGCTCGGCTCCCTCGTCGCGGCGGCCCCCGCTGCCGCAGCCCCGCCCGCCTCCCTCGCCAACACGGTGCTCACCACCGGCAGCGTTGCCGGCACCGCCGTCGCGGTCGGGGACGTCCTGCAGGCCAGCCTTCAGGCCACCACCACCGCCAACTTCTACTCCTCCGCCACCGGCACCACCGGCGTGAAGTGCGCCGCGTCCGCCTTCACCGCCAAGGTGCTGACCAACCCGGCCGCGCCGGGGACCGCCACCGAGAGCCTCACCGGGCAGACCTTCACCAGCTGCACCACCAACGTGGTCGGCACGCTCGGCGTCAACAGCGTGCTCGTCAACAACCTGCCGTACTCCGTCTCCGTCACCAGCGCCGGCGCGGTCACCCTCACCGGGGCGATCCAGAGCACCGTCTCGCTGCGCACCCTGCTCGGGAACATCACCTGCGTCTACAAGGCCAACGGCAACACCGTGAAGGGGACGGCGTCCAACGCCACCACCTCGATCGCCTTCGTCAACCAGCCCTTCACCAAGTCCGCCGGGCCGGGCACCTGCTTCTCGACCGCGTACTTCAGCGCCACGTACTCGCCGGTCCGGGACACCACCCAGGCGGGCAGCCCGATCGTCTACGTGAACTGACCCCACGCACCCGGTCCGGGTCGGCGTCCGACATCCCCGTCGGGCGTCGGCCCGCGCCGCCTCAGCCGGCGGCGAGGCTCGCGTGCAGGGCGCGCATCGACCGGATCGCCGAGCGGATCTCCTGAAGGTGGCGGCCCGGGGTGAGCGCCGGCTCGGGCAGCCGGGCCAGGCCCGGCACCTCCGGGTCGACGCCGACGGTCTCGATCGCGCACCCGTACGGCACGGCGAGGGTGCGCAGCGCGTCGCAGTGCTGGAACGGCACGTAGATCGGCGCGGTGACCACCAGCACCGGATCGCCCGGCGAGAGCCGCACGTGCTCGGCCCAGAACCGCTGGGTGTCGGCCGTGTGTGCCCGCCGCCGGTCCGGCTCGCTGGACGGGGCGGCGAGCACCCGCACCGGGGGCAGCCCCGCCGGCCGGTAGGTCCGCGAGGACCAGGAGTGGTGCGGGTGCCCGGCGTCCGCCCCGTCGGACGCGGCCGGCCCGGCCACCCGGAACGCCAGCCGGACCGCCGCGTCGAGGGCGTCCACCTCGGTGTCGCCGCCCGTCACGCCCGCCTCGGCCAGCGCCCGCAGCTCGGCGCCGGACAGCGGACGGAAGCTGCCCAGCACGGCCACCTCGCCGGCCACCCGCGTGCCGGAACGCAGCAGGTGCGCGGCGTACCCGACCCGGCGCAGGCAGGCGTGCGCCAGCCCGCCGAGGACGACCAGGTGGGCGTACCCGGGGCGGGCCGGCGGGACCGGGCGGACCAGGCCGAGCGCGGACGCCGCGGCGAGCACCAGCCCGGCGGTGCGCGGGTCGAGGGCCGGCTCCCGGGCCTCGGGGCGTTCCCGGCCGCCCCGGAAGTCCCAGTGCCGGGCGGAGAAGTCGTCCAGCCACGCCAGCACCGCCGCCAGGTTCCCGGCCGGCCAGTCCCCGCCGAAGCGCGCCACCAGCTCCCGCAGCGGCGGCGAGGTCACCCAGGACCGCACGCCGTCGGCGATCTCCTGCGGGGTCGTGCCAGCCCCGCCGCTCGGCAGCGCCACGTGGGCGCCGGTGTGCCGCTGGCGCGGCGCCGACAGGTCGTCCGGGATGATCGGCACTCGCCGGATCGTACCGGCAGCCGCCCTCCCGGAGGCCGCGGCCCCGTGGGCGCGCCACCCGGCCCCTGTTGCGGAAAGAGTCGTCTCGGCCGGATCTGACCACCGGAAACGCCGCTCTGGTGCCCGGAGCGTGCCGGAAATCGTGGTGGTCGGTTGACGTGGTGTCAGGCGGTGGCCGGCGGTGCGCTACACAGTGGCAGTTGTCCCCGCGCCGTCCGGGTGGGAGCGTGCGGTGACCGCCAACGCCCTGAAGGGTGCGACGAATGACCGACGACCTGCTGGCCCGGCACCGGGCCGTGCTGCCTTCCTGGATGCCGCTCTACTACGCCGAGCCGATCGAGCTGGTCGCCGGCTCCGGTCGCCGGGTCACCGACGCGCGGGGACGCAGCTACCTGGACTTCTTCGGTGGCGTGCTGACCAACATGATCGGCTACGACATCCCGGAGATCCGGGAGGCCGTCGAGCGGCAGCTCCGCACGGGCGTCGTGCACAGCTCGACGCTCTACCTGATCCGCCAGCAGGTCGAGCTGGCCGAGAAGATCGCCCGGCTCTCCGGCATCCCCGACGCCCGGGTGTTCTTCACCAACTCCGGCACCGAGGCCAACGAGGCCGCCCTGCTGGCCGCCACCAACCACCGCCGCTCGCACCAGATCCTCGCGGTGCGCAACAGCTACCACGGCCGGTCGTACGCGGCGATGGGCGTCACCGGGAACCGGAGCTGGTCGGCCAGCGCGCTCAACCCCCTCCAGGTGGCCTGGCTGCACTCCGGCGAGCGGCTGCGCGGCCTGCTGTCCCGGCTCGACCCGGCCGACCGGGTCGACGCCGCGGTGGAGGACCTGCGCGAGGTGCTCGCCACCCAGACGGCCGGCGATGTGGCCTGCCTGATCGCCGAGCCGGTCCAGGGCGTCGGTGGGTTCGTGCACGGCCCGGACGGCCTGTTCGCCGCCTGGAAGAAGGAACTCGACGCCCACGGCATCCTGCTGATCTCCGACGAGGTGCAGACCGGCTGGGGGCGCACCGGCGAGCACTTCTGGGGGTACCAGGCGCACGGCGTCACCCCGGACCTGCTCACCTTCGCCAAGGGCATCGGCAACGGCTTCGCCCTGGCCGGGGTGGTCGGCCGGGCCGAGATCATGGAGTCGGTGCCGGCGATCAGCTTCTCCACCTTCGGCGGCAACCCGGTCTCCACGGCCGCCGGCAACGCCGTCCTGGACTACCTGCTCGACCACGACCTGCAGGCCAACGCCGCCCGCACCGGGGCGATCCTCGCCGACGGCCTGCGCGCCGCCGTGGGCGGCCTCGACTGCGTCGCCGAGGTACGCGGCAAGGGCCTGATGCTCGGCGTCGAGTTCGTCCACCCCGGCGGCGTCGAGCCCGACCCGACGCTGACCACGCTCGTGTTCGAGGCGTGCCGGGCCGGCGGCCTGCTGGTCGGCAAGGGCGGCCTGTACGGCAACGTGCTGCGGATGGGGCCGCCGCTGACCCTCACCGAGGACGAGGCCCGCGAAGGGCTGGCCATCCTCGTCGAGGCGATCCGCGCCTCGGCGGCGGCGCCCGGGGCGGCGGCGTGAGCGCGGCGGGGGACGGGCCGGTGATCGGGCACTTCGTCGACGGCGAGCGGGTCGACGGCACGTCCACCCGGCGCGGCGACGTCTTCGACCCGGCCACCGGCCGGCGCACCGGGCAGGTGGCGCTGGCCTGCGCCGAGGACGTGGCGGTCGCGGTACGGGCCGCCGGGCGGGCCGCGCGGAGCTGGCGGGACGCCTCCCTGGCGAAGCGGACGGCCGTGCTGTTCGCCTTCCGCGAGCTGGTGAACGCCCGCCGGGACCGGCTCGCCGAGGTGATCACCGCCGAGCACGGCAAGGTGCTCGCCGACGCCGCCGGCGAGGTGCAGCGCGGCCTGGAGGTCATCGAGTACGCCTGCGGCATCCCCTCGGTGCTGCGCGGCGGGTTCAGCGAGAACGTCTCCACCGAGGTCGACTCGTACAGCCTGCGCCAGCCGCTCGGGGTGGTCGCGGTGATCGCCCCGTTCAACTTCCCGGTGATGGTGCCGCTGTGGTTCGTCCCGGTCGCGGTGGCCTGCGGCAACGCGGTGGTGCTCAAGCCGAGCGAGAAGGACCCGGGCGCGGCGCTGCTGCTGGCCGAGTGGTTCGCCGAGGCCGGCCTGCCCGACGGGGTGCTCAACGTGGTCAACGGCGACGCCGAGGCGGTCGACGCCCTGCTCGACCACCCCGACGTGCGGGCGGTGTCGTTCGTCGGCTCCACCCCGGTCGCCCGGCATGTGCACCAGCGCGGCACCGCCGCCGGCAAGCGGGTGCAGGCCCTCGGCGGGGCGAAGAACCACATGGTGGTGCTCCCGGACGCCGACCTGGACCTGGCCGCCGACGCGGCGGTCAACGCCGGGTTCGGCTCGGCGGGGGAGCGGTGCATGGCGATCTCCGCGCTGGTCGCGGTGGAGCCGGTCGCCGACGCCCTGGTGGCGCGGATCGCCGAGCGGATGGCCCGGCTGCGCACCGGCGACGGCCGGCGGGGCTGCGACATGGGTCCCCTGGTGACCGCCGCGCACGCGGCCCGGGTGCGCGGGTACGTCGAGGCGGGGGTGGCCGCCGGGGCGGTCCCGGTGGTCGACGGGCGGGGCGTCACCCCGGACGGGGACCCGGCCGGGTTCTGGCTCGGCCCGACCCTGTTCGACCGGGTCACCCCGGACATGTCGATCTACACCGACGAGATCTTCGGCCCGGTGCTCGGCGTCCTGCGGGTCGGCTCGTACGACGAGGCGGTGGACCTGGTCAACGCCAACCCGTACGGCAACGGCACGGCGATCTTCACCAACGACGGCGGCGCGGCCCGGCGCTACCAGCACGAGGTGGAGGTCGGCATGGTCGGCATCAACGTGCCGATCCCGGTGCCGATGGCGTACTACTCCTTCGGCGGCTGGAAGGCGTCCCTCTTCGGTGACCTGCACGCCCACGGCGCGGACGGGGTGGCGTTCTTCACCCGCGGCAAGGTGGTCACCAGCCGGTGGCCTGATCCCCGGCACGGCGGGGTCAACCTCGGGTTCCCCACCCAGACCTGAGTAGCCGGAGCAGCCCCGCCCCGGCCAGGTACGCGATCAGCGCCGGGGCGGGCAGCCCCAGCGGCGCGGGCGCGCTCTTCGGGGTGACGGTGTTGACCAGCAGCCCGCCGAGCACGGCGGCGTACCCGGCGACCACCAGCGCGGTCCGGACCCGCCGGCCGCCCGTCGACCGTCCCCCGGCCGACCGGTGCCGGCCGGCCCGTGCCTCGACCGGCCCGAAGACGGCGACCAGGCCGGCCAGCACCAGGGCGAGCAGCAGCAGCCACGGCACCCGCCAGGCGTACCAGGCCGTGGTCCCCGCCGCCGGGGTGGGCAGCAGGCCGACGGCGTCCAGCAGCCCGATCAGCAGCAGGACGGCGGTGAGGTGCCAGAGGAACACGGTCAGCACCACGGAGTTGACCGCGATCACCGCCTGCCACGGGCCGGGCCGGCGCAGCCACCGCCGCGCCGGGTCGGCCAGCAGCAGGATCAGCCCGAGCTGCGCGGTGGCCAGGGCGAGCAGTGCCAGGCTGGGCGGGCCGTCGTTCTCCAGCCGCTCACCGGGCACGTGCAGCATGGCGACCGGGTACGGCCCGATGGTGGTGAGCAGCAGCAGCGCGCCGAACCCGCCGACCAGCAGGGCCGTCGCCGCCCGCCGCGAGGTCGGCAGGGGATGCCGGGCGTTGTCGCGTCCCGGGTCCCCGGCCGGCCGGGCGTGGGCGTCGTACCAGGCGAAGCCGACCTGGTGCACGGCGAGCCAGCCGGCCAGCTGGTTGCCGGTGGCCAGCGCCTCCGGCCCGGCCAGCCGACCCAGGTCGCCGAGGGCCACGAGCCCGACCAGCGCCACCGGCACGGCGAGCCCGAAGCGGCGGTGCAGCGCGTGCATCGGCGGGGTGAGGGCCACGACGGCCAGGTAGGGCACGAGGAACCACAGCGGGATGGTGGCGAACCAGACCACCTCGCGGACCTGGGCCGGGTCGATGCCCCACAGGTGGGCGCCCGCCGCGCCGAGGGCCAGGACCAGCAGCAGGACGGTGGTCGGCGGCACCAGCCGGGCGCTGCGGTCAAGCAGCCAGCCGGTGGCGTCGCCGCCCCGGCCCCGGTGCGCGGTCAGCGAGGCCGCGTTGGCGAACCCGCCGACCAGGAAGAACACGGGAAGCACCTGGGCGACCCAGGTCAGCGGGTACGCCCACGGCAGGTCGCCGAGCGCCGAGTGCCCGGTGGGCCGCCCGGCGGCGTCCCGGCCGATCACGGTGACGCCCCAGTGACCGACGACGACCATCCCGATCGCGACCGCCCGGAGCAGGTCGACGTAGCGCTCGCGCCCTGCCGGCGTGCGCTCGGCGAGCTGCCGGAGGCGGCGCATGGGCTCAGGCTATGCCAGGCCGGGCTGCCCGGTGGTGATAACGGTTCGGTGGCCAGGGCTTGAAGTCGACGCCCTCCTGCCGTAGAAATTCTTCAGTCGACTTCAGTGACGTGAAGAGAAAAAACAGATCCGCCCGGGACGATCCGAGGAGCAACGATGGACAGGCGTGACATCCTGCGGCGCAGCGCCGCCGCCGGCCTGCTGGCCACCCCCGCCGCCGGCCTGCTCGCCGGCTGCGCCAGTTCCGGCGGCGACGACTCCGCCGACGCCGAGGTGTACAAGGGCACCAAGTCCGCGGAGAACCCGCTCGGGGTCGCCGAGGACGCCCCGCTGGAGGTCGTCATCTTCAACGGCGGCTTCGGCGAGGACTACGCCAAGGCCCACGAGGCCATGTACACCGCGAAGCACCCGAAGGCCAAGATCAAGCACTCGGCCACCGCGGAGATCAGCAAGACCCTCCAGCCGCGCTTCGTCGACGGCACCCCGCCGGACGTGGTGAACAACTCCGGCGCCGGGCAGATCGACTTCAACGGCCTGGTCTCCCAGAACGCCCTCGCCGACCTGGGCGAGCTGCTCGCCGCCCCGAGCCTCGACATTCCCGGCAAGACCGTCAAGGACACCCTGCTGCCGGGCGCGGTCGAGGTCGGCTCGTACGACGGCAAGTTCCTGGTGATGAACTACACCTACACCGTCTACGGCATCTGGCACTCCACCAAGCTCTTCGCCGACCGGGGCTGGGAGTACGCGAAGACCTGGGACGAGCACATCGCCCTGTGCAAGAAGATCAAGGCCGCGGGTATCGCCCCCTGGACGTACGCGGGTAAGCACCCCCGCTACATGAGCTGGCCGGTGATCTCCACCGCGATCAAGTTCGGTGGCCCCTCGGTCGCCATGGCGATCGACAACCTGGAGCCGAACGCCTGGAAGTCCGACGCGATGAAGGCCGCGGCCGACGCCTGGCACCAGATCGTCAAGGACAAGTTCATCCTCGACGGCTCGCCCGGCCTGGACCACGTCCAGTCGCAGACCGCGTGGTGCCAGGGCAAGGCCGCGTTCATCTCCTGCGGCTCCTGGCTGGAGAGCGAGCAGAAGGCGGTCACCCCGGCCGGGTTCAACATGACCGTCGCGCCCACCCCGAGCCTGGGCGCCGGCGACAAGCTGCCGTTCGAGGCGGTCCGGGGCACCGCCGGCGAGCCGTTCATGGTGCCGGCCAAGGCGAAGAACGTCGCCGGCGGCCTGGAGTACTTCCGCACCATGCTGTCGAAGCAGGGCGCACAGGACTTCACGAAGAAGGTCTCCAGCCTCACCGTGATCGCCGGTGCCACCGAGGGCGTCGAGCTGCCGTTCGGGCTGACCAGCGTGGTCAAGGCCCTGGAGGCGTCCGGTGCCAACGGCTTCAACTGGGTCTACAACAACTACTACCGCAAGCTGGAGCGCAACCTCGTCGACGCCGCCTGCGGCGAGTTCTTCAGCGGACGGATCGGCCCGGCGGAGTTCCTCGCCCAGTGCCAGAAGGGCGCCGACTCGATCGCCGCCGACACCTCGATCAAGAAGTACAAGCGGTCGGCGTGAAGCACGGCAAAATCCCGCTGATCGTCACCTTCCTGGTACCGCCCCTGCTGCTCTACGTCGTTTTCGTCGTGTCGCCGTACCTTCAGGCGTTCCAGATCTCCACCACCGACTGGCTCGGCTACTCGGCCGAGGCCAACCCGGTGGGGCTGGCCAACTTCAAGGCCCTGTGGCACGACGACTACGTGTGGAACGCGCTGAAGAACAACGCGATCCTGCTCGCCCTGGTGCCCGTGTTCACCATCGCGTTCGGGTTGTTCTTCGCCACGATGCTCAGCATGGGTGGGCGCCGGGGCCGGGCCGGGGTCACCGGGGTACGCGGCGGCGCGTTCTACCGCACCGTCTACTTCTTCCCGCAGGTGCTCTCGGTGGTGATCATCGCGGCGCTGTGGAAGGAGGTCTACCACCCCACGAGCGGGCTGCTCAACGGCATCCTGGGGACGGTGGGGCTGTCCGGGCCGGCCTGGCTGGGCGACCCGGACTTCGCCTTCTGGTGCGTGCTGGCGGTGATGGTGTGGTCCAACGTCGGGTTCTACGTGGTGCTCTTCGGGGCCGCCATGTCGGCGATCCCGAGGGAGATCTACGAGGCGGTGCTGCTCGACGGGGCGTCCCGGTGGGCCACCCTGCGCCGGATCACCATCCCGCTGCTCTGGGACACCGTGCAGGTCGCCTGGATCTATTTGGCCGTCGCGGCCCTGGACGGGTTCATCCTGGTGCAGCTCATGACCAACGGTGGCCCCAACTTCTCCTCGGACGTGATCGGGGTGCGGATGTACGACACGGCGTTCGGCAGCGAGACCAAGTTCGGCTACGCGTCGGCGATCGGCGTGGTGATGTTCTTCCTGACCCTGTCGGTGGCCGTGCTGGCGCTGCGGGTCAGCCGGCGGGAACGGATCGAGCTGTCATGACCGCTCTGGACAGGCCCGTCGGCGTGGTCGTCGACGGTGACCGGGCCGCCCGGGAACCCCGGCCGGTACGCCGCGAGCGGGGAGTCGTGAATCTCCTCTCGCACGGCTTCCTGTTGTTCTGGAGCGCGTTGACCGTGCTGCCGCTGCTGTGGATGCTCGTCAGCTCGTTCAAGACCAACGCCGAGATCATCGCCGACCCGTGGGGCCTGCCCGGCGCGCTGCGGTTCGACAACTGGGCCCGGGCCTGGACCGGGGCGCACATCGGCCGGTACTTCCTCAACAGCGCCGTGGTGGTCACCGGCTCGGTCGCCCTCACCATGCTGATGGGGGCCACCGCCGCGTACGTCTTCGCCCGGTACGAGTTCCGGGGCCGCCAGCTCGCCTACTACCTGTTCGTCGGCGGGCTGATGTTCCCGGTCTTCCTGGCGCTGGTGCCGCTGTTCTTCGTGGTCCGCAGTGCCGGGCTGTTCGGCACCTGGACCGGGCTGGTGCTGGTCTACGCGGCGTACTCGCTGCCGTTCACGGTCTTCTTCCTCACCGCGTTCTTCCGCACCCTGCCCACCTCGGTCGCGGAGGCGGCGCTGGTCGACGGGTGCGGCCACTTCCGGCTGTTCTTCCGGGTGATGCTGCCGATGGCCCGACCGGGACTGATCAGCGTCGCCATCTTCAACTTCCTCAGCCACTGGAACCAGTTCCTGCTGCCGCAGGTGCTGCTCCAGGGCGACGATTCGAAGTGGATGCTCGCCCAGGGCCTGGCCGCCCTGTCGATCAGCCAGGGATACGCCGGCGACTACGCCCAGCTCTTCGCCGGCCTCACCATCGCGGTGATCCCGGTGCTGGTGGTGTACCTGCTCTTCCAGCGTCAGGTGCAGTCCGGGCTCACCGCCGGCCAGCTCAAGTAGCTGACCCGGTAGCGGTTCTGGTGCGGCGTCGCCACCGACCGCGCGGCGGGTCGGCCCGGCTGACCTGGTCCCGGCCGACCCCGCCGCCGGTCGGCTCACCCGGACTGCCGTCGCCGCCGGCCGGCTCGGGGGCCGTCCGGGTCCAGCTCGGCGCAGACCAACTCGTCGAGGCTGGCCCGGACCCCGTCGGCCTTCGGGTCGTCGACGTCGTCGAGGATGGCAAGCGCGTGCCGCCACGCGGCGGCGGCCCTCTCGGGGTCGCCGGCCCCGCGCAGGGTGTCGCCGAGGTTCGCCCCTGCCTCGGCCCCATGCGACAGCGAAACTCACGCGTGCTGGGCGTCGTCCTGACCGCCGCGTGTGTGATCACCCTGATGCCGGGCTGCGGTGACGGCGCGGCCCGCACGTCGGACGAGGCCGTGGCCAGCGCAGCCGTGGTGGATCCCCGGGCGCTGCGGTTCAAGGAGTACTCCTACACCCCCCAGCAGACGCCGGAGGCGTTGGCGGCGGCGGACTTCGTCAAAGTCACCGCGGTCGGGACCGTCGAGGGTTTCCGGGAGGGCGTGACGTACCTGACGGAGCCGGCCGACACCCCCTATCCCCGGGTCTACATGGTGGTGCGGGTGGATCGGGCGTTCAAGGGCGCTGCCGACCGCAGTGTGCTCGCGGACGGACGACTGTTCGTCGAGTTCGACCGGGGACCGATCAACACGCTGGACGGAAAGACGCCGTTGAATTCAATGGACGTGTTCGAGCGTGAGGTTCCGCGGGGGACCAGGGTCGCCCTCTTCCTCACCGATGCGCCGACGATTTCCAATCGGGTGGTGAATGCGGAACTCGCTCCCCGGGTACGGACGTTGGTTCCCCACCCGCAGGGCCTCGTCTTCGAGGACAGGAGTCGATCCGGTGGGGAGCGCCTGGTGCCCGGGCTGATCGCTCCTCAGGAGCTCCCTGGGCCATGGCGTGCCCTCTCCTCGCTGGGCGAGCTGACGAATCGCATGGCGAAGGTCCGGCAATAACCGATCGATTCGGAGGAAACAATGCGGAATGGATTGATGATCGCTCCCCTCGCATTGGGCGCGGTGCTCGCGATCGGTGGGGTCGCCGCGCCCGCCCAGGCGGTCGCCGGCGTGGGGTCCGGCTCCGCGGCGGCACCCGCCGGGGGCCGCCACGGCCTGCTCGTTGGTCTGGAACGACAGGTACACGGCGGGGATCTCGTGCGACTACGGCCCGTTCAAGGGGTGGGCGAGGTGCAGCAACGGGGCGGTGGCCTTCGGCGATGAGGAGGGCGGGAGCCGCCCTGGTGGCGCTCACGGTCGGCCTGGGTGTCGCCACGTCGTGGGCGGGCCCGGCCGTGGCGGCGGTCGCCTGGGAAAAGAATTCCGCCACCGGCGGGGATGTCGACAACGGACATCCCAAGAATTGCACCGATGACGATCCCTTCAGCCATTCCGTCGCGTGTTGGCAGCCGTACGGTGACGTGCTCTTGATCTCCAACAACAGCACGCTCGGCAGCACGCCCACCGCGGTCTGGTGGAACTACTACCCGAGCGACAGCACGCTCTACCGGCAGGGCACCTGCACCTTCACCTCCAACGGTTGGGGGTACTGCAACAAGGACATGCACGAGGGCAGCCTGATCAAGCTCCGGGTCTGCGACAGTCCCAATTCGGAACGGCGGGCGTGGGTCGTGCTCGACCGGCGCCGTCATGTCGTCGGCGGCACCAGCAGCGGATGAAGGTCCGCCGGGTCGGTGACCTCGGGCAGGTCCCGGGCGGCGAGCCAGGCCGCCGCCGCGGCACCGTCGCCGGCGGTGCGCAGCGGCGCGTCCGGCCATCGCCGGCCCAGCTCCGCCCGGACCGCCGCGGCCAGCGGGGTGTCGCCGGTGAGTAGGCCGCCACCGAGGACCACCGGGTCGACAGCGCCGGGCGGACGGATCCGCCCGGCGCTTTCCGCCAGTTGTCCGGCGGCCTCGTCGAGCAGCCCGGTGGCGACCGGGTCGCCCGCGGCGGCGGCGGCCACCACGAGCGGCGCCAGCCGGGCCAGTTCCACCGGCGGACGGCGGGTCACGGCCTGGACCACCGTGTCGACGGTGTCCCGGGGGCGGGCCGCCACCCGGTCGGAGCCGACCAGTTCGGTGAGCACCTGGGCGGCCAGCGGCCCCGCGGCCCGGCCCCGGTCCAGGTCGGCCAGGAGCCGACGGACCGCCTCACGGCCCAGCCAGAAGCCCGAGCCCGCGTCGCCGAGCAGCCAGCCGTGCCCGTCAGCCACGCGATCCAGCCGCAGGTCGCTGACCTGTGCGGCGATCGCGCCGGTGCCGGCGATGAGCACCGTGCCGTCCGGGCTGGCGGTGCCCGAGGCGTACGCCACCAGAGCGTCGCCGTGCACCGTGTAGGGGCAGCGTAGCCCGGCGTCCCGCCAGGCCCGGTCGAAGGCGGCCTTCCCGGCCGGGTCGGCGAGCAGCCGGCCGGCACCGGCCAGCCCGATGGTACCGGCCCGGACCCGGGCCGGGTCCGCCCCCGACAGGGCCCCGCGCAGGGCGGTCAACAGCTCCCCGGCGGCCCGCTCGGCGCCGTGGCTGGTCGGGTTGCCCCCGCCACCCCGCCCGGCGCCGAGGCGTTCCCCGGCCAGGGTGAGGGCGACCGCCCGGGTGGACGTACCCCCGACGTCGAGACCGACCACGACGGTGTCGGACATCGTTTGGGCCTCCCTGGACTGCGGGTGCGGGCGGACTCATGCTGGTCGGCCCGGCTGCCGGAGGCAAGACCCCGGGCCCGGTCGGCGGCTGTTGTCCAGGTAACGGTTTGAAAACTTCGCCCACGGTCTTGACACCGGGGGGCCTTTAGTAAGAAATTTTACCACTAACAGTTAAGAACCTTTTCCGAAAGGCGTCGCATGGTGGATCACGAGGTGGAGACCCCCGGGGGCACCGCCGTGGTCGACGCCGACACGGCCGACCGGCGGGGCGCGCTCCCCACCGACGGCGTGCTCGCCCGGGTCCGGGCCGGCGTGGGCGAGCTGACCGGCGCCCTGCGCCGGGTCGCCGAGCACGTGCTCAGCGACCCGGAGTCCGCGGCCCGCGCGACCATCGTCGAGCTGGCCGAGCGCAGCGGCACCTCCCCGGCCACCATCACCCGGTTCTGCCGGGCGATGGGCTTCGAGGGGTACGCGGACCTGCGGCTCGGCATCGCCGCCGAGACCGGCCGGGCCCGCTCCGCCGGCTGGACCGTCGACATCGGCCGGGAGATCCAGCCCGGCGATCCCCTGGAGCGGGTGCTCGGCCAGATCATGGCAGCCGACACCCGGGCCATGCACGACACCGCGGCGCTGCTCGACCTGACCGAGGTCGAGCGGGCGGCGGTGGCCATCGCCGGCGCCAGCCGGGTCAACATCTTCGGCGCCTCCGGCAGCGCCCTGGTCGGCGCGGAGATGCAGTTCAGCCTGCACCGCATCGGGGTGGCCGCCTGGGCCTGGAGCGACGTGCACGAGGGTCTGGCCAGCGCCGCGCTGCTGGGCCCCGGCGACGTGGCGCTGGGCATCTCGCACACCGGGCAGACCCGGGAGACCATCGAGATGCTCGCCGAGGCGGGCAGCCGGGGCACGACCACCGTCGCCCTCACCGGCTTCCCCCGCTCGCCGCTGGCCGAACTGGCGGACATCGTGCTGCTCACCGCCAGCCAGGCCACCACCTTCCGACCGGACGCGCTGTCCGCCCGGCACCCGCAGCTCGTCGTGCTCGACCTGCTCTACATCGCGGTGGCGCAGCGCACCCACGCCCGCGCCCACGCGGCCTTCCGGCGCACCGCCCAGGCCGTCGACGGGCACAAGGCGGCAAAGGGGGCCGCCGCATGATCAGCGCACGGGGGTACGCTGACGCCGTCCGTCCCGTCCTCGACCGGGTCGTCGACTCGCAGGCCGAGGCGGTCGACCGGGCCGCCGACCTGATCGCCGCCAGCCTGCGCGCCGGCGGGGTGCTCCAGGCGTTCGGCGCCGGCCACTCCGAGGTGTTGGCCGCCGAGCTGGTGGCCCGGGCCGGCGGGCTGGTCCCGACCAACCGGATCACCCTGCACGATCTGGTGCTGCACGGCGACGCTCCCCGCGACCTGCTCGCCGACCCGAAGCTGGAACGCGACCCGGCCGTCGCCCACCAGCTCTACGCCCTGGCCGCCCCGCGCCCGCGGGACGTCTTCCTGATCGCGTCCCAGTCCGGCATCAACGGCTCGGTGGTCGAGCTGGCGACGCTGGTCAGGGGCAACGGCCATCCGCTGATCGCGGTCACCTCCGTCGAGCACACCGCTCGGGTCGCCCCTCGGCACCCGTCGGGGCACCGGCTCGCCGACCTCGCCGACGTCGTGCTGGACAACGGCGCGCCGTACGGTGACGCACTGCTGCCGCTCGAGGGCGGCGGCGCGGTCTGTGCGGTCTCCTCGGTCACCGCCGCGCTGCTGGCGCAGCTGCTGACCGCCGAGGTCGTACGACGGTTCCACCAGGCCGGAGAGGTACCCCCTGTCTACCTCTCCGCCAACGTCCCCGGTGGGGACGAGCACAACCTCGCCCTTGAGTCGCGGTACGCCGGGCGTCTCCGGCGGACCGCCTGATTCGACACCACCAAGGAGAGACAACGATGTCGGTTACCCCCGAGCACCCGGCCGATCTGAACCGCCGGACCCTGCTGCGCCGCGCCGCCGCCGCGGGCCTGCTCGCCATCCCGGCCGCCGGCCTGCTCAGCGCCTGCGCGACCAGCGGCTCCGACGAGGAGGGCAACACCAAGGCCGAGACCGGCACCAAGAGCGCCACCAACCCGCTCGGTGTCAAGGACGACGCCCCGCTGGAGGTGATCATCTTCAACGGCGGTTACGGCGAGAAGTACGCCACCGACGTGCACGAGCCGCTCTACAAGAAGGCGTTCCCCAAGGCGGAGGTCAAGCACCAGGCGACCCAGGCGGTTTCCACGGTGCTCCAGCCCCGGTTCGCCTCCGGCAACCCGCCGGAGTTCGTCAACAACTCGGGCGAGAAGCTGATGGACTTCGGCGCCCTGGTCGCCGACGGGCAGCTTCAGGACCTCACCGAGCTGTGGGACGCCCCGTCGGTCGACGACCCGAGCAAGAAGGTCCGCGACACCGTGGTCCCCGGCACCGTCGATGCCGGCTCGTTCAACGGCAAGCCGTACGTTCTCTACTACGTCTCCACCGTCTTCGGCATCTGGTACTCCGGCAAGCTGTTCAAGGACAACGGCTGGGCGCCCGCGAAGGACTGGAGCGAGTTCACCGCCCTGCTCGACAAGATCAAGGCCAAGGGCATCACCCCCTACGGCTACGCCGGCGCGAACGCCGCGTACTACCAGTGGAACGTGATCCTCACCCAGGCCGCGAAGATCGGCGGCGCGGACGTGTTGAAGAACATCGACAACCTGGAGGACGGCGCCTGGCAGCAGGACGCCGTCAAGCAGGCCGCCACGGCGTGGGCCGAAATCGGTGCCAAGTACATCGACAAGAGCTTCGAGGGGCTCAAGCACACCGACGTGCAGCTCCGGCAGAACCAGTACAAGTTGGCCTTCTACCCCAGCGGCGACTGGCTGGAGGGCGAGCAGAAGAAGGACACCCCGGCCGGCTTCGAGTACCAGCTCATGCCGGTGCCGAGCCTGGCGGGGTCCGACAAGCTGCCGGCCACCGCCCTGCGGGCCACGGCGGGTGAGGGCTACTTCGTCTCGGCCAAGAGCAAGAACCCGCGCGGCGGCCTGGAGTACATGCGCCAGATGCTGTCCACGGCCGGCGCGAAGGGCTTCACCGAGGTGGTCAAGGCCCCGACCGTCGTCACCGCCGGCTCGGACGGGTACGCCTTCCCGCCCGGCGTGGCCAGCTCGCAGGCCGCGCTCAAGGCGGCCGGCCCGGACGTGTTCAACATCTACTTCGACGGTTGGTACAAGGAGCTGGACACCGAGGTCCGCACCGCCACCAACGAGTTGATGTTCGGCCGCATCAAGGCCGACGCCTTCGTCGAGCGGGTGCAGAAGCGCGCCGACGCCATCAAGAAGGACAGCTCCATCACCAAGTTCAAGCGCTGATCGGAGCGGGGTCATGCGGCACGGCAAGTATCCATTCGTGATCGGGTTCCTCTTCGCCCCGGTCACGCTGTACGTGGTCTTCGTCATCGCACCGTACGCCCAGGCGTTCCAGATTTCGATGACCAACTGGCGGGGCCTGTCCGCCCCCCAGTGGGTGGGCTTCGACAACTACCGCAGGCTGCTGGACGACGGCAACTTCTGGAAGGCGGTCCAGCACCACGGCGTACTGCTGCTTGCCCTGCCGCTGATCACGATCGCCATCGCGCTGTTCTTCTCCTTCCAGCTCAACGTGGGCGGCCGGAGCGTCGGCGGTCAGCGTCAGGGGGTCTGGGGGGCGAGGTTCTACCGGGTGGTGTTCTTCTTCCCCCAGGTCCTGGCCGTGGCGATCATCGCGGTGCTGTTCCAGATGGTCTACCGGCCCAACGAGTCCGGCCTGATCAACGGCGTGCTGATGGAGCTCGGTCTCGACCCGGTGCTGTTCCTGGTCAAGCCGAACCTGGCGCTCTGGTCGATCATCGCGGTGCTGGTCTGGCAGGCCGTCGGCTTCTACGTGGTGCTCTTCTCGGCCGGGATGGCCTCCATCCCGGGCGAGATCTACGAGGCGGCCGAGATGGACGGGGCTACCCGGGTCACGCTCTTCTTCCGGGTCACCCTGCCGCTGCTCTGGGACACCCTCCAGGTGGCCTGGGTCTATCTCGGCATCGCCGCGTTCGACGCGTTCGCCATCGTCGCGGTGCTCTCGGTGGACAGCGGGGGCCCCGACGGGGCGACCACGGTGCTGGCGAACGAGATCTACCGCAACGCGTTCGTCTACTCGAAGTACGGTTACGCCTCGGCGATGGGCGTGGCGCTGTTCTTCTTCACCCTCACGTTCGCGGCGCTGACGCTGCGGCTGACCAAGCGGGAAAGCGTGGAGTACTGACATGAAGACCACGTTGCCGTCGGCGCCGGCTGCGCTGCCACCCCGTACCGGGAAGTCCACCACCGGGCCCGACCCGAAGAGCCAACGCTCGGAGGTGCGACTGCTCGCCGGCCTCGGTCACGTCGCGCTCGCAGTCTGGGCGGTGATCGTCATCGTGCCGATCCTGTGGACGTTCCTCGCGGCGTTCAAGAACACCGGCGAGATCTTCAGCAGCCCCTGGACCCTGCCGGCCGAGCTGCGCTGGGAGAACTTCGGCCGGGCGTGGACCAAGGCGCGCGTCGGCAGATACTTCGTCAACAGCGTCATCGTGGTCGGGTGCAGCACCTTCGCCACCATGCTGCTCGGCTCGATGGCCGCGTACGTGCTGGCTCGCTACAAGTTCTGGGGCAACCGGGCGGTGTACTACCTGTTCGTCTCGGGGCTGGCGTTCCCGGTCTTCCTGGCCCTGGTGCCGCTGTTCTTCGTGGTGAAGAACCTGGGCCTGCTGGACACCCACACCGGCGTGATCCTGGTCTACACCGCGTACTCGCTGCCGTTCACCGTGTTCTTCCTCGCGGCGTTCTTCCGGACGCTGCCGAACTCGGTGGCCGAGGCCGGGATGATCGACGGCTGCTCGCACACCCGGCTGTTCTTCCAGGTGATGGTGCCGATGGCCAAGCCGGGCCTGATCAGCGTCGCGATCTTCAACATCATCGGCCAGTGGGCGCAGTACCAGCTGCCGCTGGTGCTGCTGTCCAACGCCAAGGACAAGTGGGTGCTCACCCAGGGCATCGCGGATATCTCGGTCAATGCGGGCTACGAGGCCGACTGGTCCGGCCTCTTTGCCGCCCTCACCATCGCCATCCTGCCGATGATCATCGTGTACGCCGTGTTCCAGCGGCAGATCCAGTCCGGTCTGACCTCCGGCGCGGTGAAGTAGCCCCACCCCACCCCACCCCTGTGGGGGCGCAGATTCACGGAAAGAGTGGCCATTTCACGTCGAATGGCCACTCTTTCCGTGAATCTGCACGGCCGGGCGGCCGGGCGGCCGGGTGGGCGGGTGGCCGGGTGGGCGGTGGGGCGCGGAGTGTCAGAGGGGCGAGGCAGAATCACGTCCGTGCTGGTGGCGGTGGTGTCGGACGACCGGGGCGGGGGAGTGCTGCAACCCCTCGACCCCGTCGGCCGGCCCGCGGCCCCGGCCGAGTCGGTGGCCGACCTCGCCGCCGCCGTGGCCGCCCGGGAGGCCACGGAGCATCCGCGCTGGGTCTGGGCCTGCGGCGCGGCCGTCTACCCGGCGCTGCTGCGCGCCGGGGTCCGGCTCGACCGTTGCCACGACGTCGAGCTGACCGAGTCGCTGCTGCTCGGGCACGTCGGCCGCTGGGGTGAGCCCCGCTCGCTCGCCGCCGCCTGGGCCCGGCTGACCGGCGCGCCGGTGCCGCCGGACCCGCCGCCCCGCGCAGCCGAACCGCCGGGCCACGGGCAGGGCGCGCTCTTCGACGCGCTGCCCGGCCCGCCGGGCCCGGGCGTCGAGGCCCTGACCCGGGTGTACGCCGACCAGCTCGCCCGGGTCGCGGCCACCGAGCACCCCGGCCGGTTTCGGCTGCTGGTGGCCGCCGAGTCGGCCGGTGCCCTGATCGCGGGCGAGATGGGCGCGACCGGGCTGCCCTGGCGCGCCGAGGTGCACGACGAGCTCCTCACCGAGCTGCTCGGCGAGCCGTCCCCGGTCGGCGGCCCGCCCCGTCGGCTGGCCGAGTTGGCCGCCGGGATCGCTGCGGCGTTCGGGCTGCGCCAGGTGCACGCCGACTCCCCGGCCGAGCTGCTCAAGGCGTTCGCCCGGGCCGGGGTGGAGCTGCCCAACACCCGGGCCTGGGTGCTGCGCGGGGTCGACCACCCCGCGGTGCCGCTGGTGCTGGAGCACAAGGAGCTCTACCGGATCTGGACGGCGCACGGCTGGGCCTGGCGGGACGCCTGGGTGCGCGGCGGCCGGTTCCATCCGGAGTACGTCCCCGGCGGGGTGGTCTCCGGCCGGTGGGCCACCCGGGGCGGCGGCGCGTTGCAGATCCCGAAGGTGATCCGGCGGGCGGTGGCGGCCGACCCGGGCTGGCGGCTCGTCGTCGCCGACGCCGGTCAGCTCGAACCGAGGGTGCTCGCGGCGGTCTCCGGCGATGCCCGGCTCGCCGCCGCCGGCGGGGCCGGCGACCTCTACGCCGCCCTCGCCCGGGACTCCTTCGGCGGCGACCGCGCCCGGGCCAAGGTGGCCCTGCTCGGCGCGATGTACGGGCAGACCGGCGGGATGGCCGTCCCCGCCCTCGCGGTGCTGCGGCGCAACTACCCGACCGCCTTCGCGTACGTCGAGGCGGCGGCCCGCACCGGCGAGGCGGGCGGGCTGGTCCGGTCCTGGCTGGGCCGGACGTGCCCGCCCGGCACGGCCGGCTTCACCGACGGCGACGACGCCGGGGTCGACCCTGGCGCGGCGGCCGACCCGCAGGGCCCCCGGGCTCGGGCGGCCCGCTCCCGGGGCCGGTTCACCCGCAACTTCGTCATCCAGGCCACCGCCGCCGAGTGGGCCTCCACCCTGCTGGCCACCCTGCGGACGGCGCTCGCCGGCACCGATGCCGAGCTGGTCTTCTTCCAGCACGACGAGGTGATCGTGCACTGCCCGGCGGCGCAGGCCGACGCGGTGGCCGAGGTGGTGCGCGCCAGCGGCGAGCGGGCAGCCGCGTTGCTGTTCGGCGACACCCCGGTCAGGTTCCCGCTGGACCTGTCCGTCGTCGACTGTTATGCCGACGCCTGAGACGCCAACGCACCCGGGGCCGGCGCTGGTCGGGTCCGCGCGCCGGTCAGCCGACGCCCGGGCGGGCGCGCCCGCGCAGCAGCGGCAGGTACACCTCGTCGACGATCTCGACGAGCACGGCGTCCGGCGCGCTGGCGATCCCGCGGGTGACGATCTCGTTGCGCAGCAGCGCGAGGGCCACCGTGGCCACCCGGGGGTGCCGGGCCTCGGGTGACGCCTGCCCCCGGGCGACGGCGCGGTCGAGGACCGTCAGCCAGCCGGCCGTCCCGGCGGCGCCGGCCTGCTCCTGCAACCGGGCCAGTAGCTCCGGCTCCTCGCCGACGCCGGACAGCAGGCCGCGCAGCACCTCGCCCAGCGGGGACGTCCAGTGGCAGTTGGCCCGGCGCAGCAGCTCCAGCGCGTCGCCGCGCAGCTCGCCGGTGTCCGGCGGATCCAGGTTGGCCACGGCGAGCTGCCGGTACGCGGCGACGCCGAGCGCGGCCCGGTTCGGCCAGCGCCGGTAGATCGCGTTCTTGTTGGTGCCGGCCCGCCGGGCGACCCGGTCCATGGTGAGGCCGGCGTAGCCGGACTCCAGCAGCTCGTCGGCGGCGGCGCGCAGGATCGCCTGTTCCAGGGCCGCCCCGCGCCGCCGCGTCGCCCCGGTCCGTTCCGCCCCGTCGCCTGCCATGACGGGTACGGATCGTACCCCAGCCCTCGTCTTGCGCCGCGCCACGCCACCGCTTTAAGGTACGCTGCGTACCCTAACGAAGGTGGGCAGCTGTGCGCGGCAAGGGAATCACGTACGACACCGGCTTCGTCGACGCCGGCGAGAGCACCCGTGAGCCGTTCGACCCGGACGTCGTGCGGCGCGAGATGCGGGTCATCCGGGAGGACCTGCACTGCACGGCGGTCCGGGTCACCGGCGGCATCCCCGAGCGGCTGGAGGTCGCCGCCCGGCACGCCGCCGACGTCGGGCTGGAGGTGTGGTTCTCCCCGTTCACCTGCGACCTGACCACCGACGAGCTGCTCGACGTCCTGGCCGACTGCGCCGAGCGTGCCGAGGGGCTGCGCCGGCGGGGCGCGGAGGTCGTCCTCGTCACCGGGGCCGAGCTGACGCTGTTCACGAAGGGGTTCCTGCCCGGCGACACGCTCGCCGAGCGGCTGGACGTGCTGACCCGGCCGGACCTCCTCCGCGAGGTGCTGCCCGAGGTGCCCGCCCGGCTGAACGCCTTCCTCGGCGAGGCCGTCCGGATCGTCCGCGCGCGGTTCGGCGGGGAGGTCAGCTACGCCTCGCTGCCGAGCGAGCGCATCGACTGGACGCCCTTCGACTACGTCTCGTCCGACGCCTACCACTCGGCCGAGGTCGCCGACGCGTACGTCGACGGCATCCGCGCCCTCGTCGCCCAGGGCAAGCCGGTGGCGATCACCGAGTTCGGGTGTACGACCCACCGTGGGGCCGCCGACCTCGGGGCGCGCGGCATGTTCATCGTCGAGTGGGACGGCGCCAACGGTGCCCGGCTGACCGGCGACTACGCCCGCGACGAGGACGAGCAGGCCGGGTACCTGCGGAAGCTGCTCGGCATCTTCGCCGCCGAGGGGGTGGACACGGCGTTCTGGTGCACCTTTGCGACGTACAACCTGCCGCACCGCGAGGACCCGGTGCGCGACGTGGACCGGGCCTCGTACGGCCTGGTGAAGGTGTTCGAGGACCGGCTCGGCGACACGTACCCCGACCTGCCGTGGGAGCCCAAGGCGGCCTTCGCGGCGCTGGCCGACGCGTACCGCCGCTGAGTCGACGTCGGGGCGATGCGTGGCAAATACCCGTTTCGCCCCGACACTGATCTGTCGGGCGCTCGTTGCACCCGGTGTGCGAATCGCAGGAATGATCATCGCGGCGGGCGGGGGACGCCGCCTCGGCGGCCCGGAGGCATTGCTCCACCAGGGCGGGCAACCCCTGGTGGACCGGATGATCGGAACGATGACCGAGGCGGGCTGCGAGCAGCTCGTGGTGGTGCTGGGCGCGGCGGCTGACCAGGTCCGGCAGACCGCCGACCTGACCCGGGCCACGGTGGTGGTCAACCGCGCGTGGGGGACCGGGGTCGGCTCGTCGATCCGGGCGGGCCTGGCCGCGCTGACCGACGAGGCGGTCGAGGCGGTGGTGGTGGTGCCCGTCGACATGCCGGGGCTCACCCCGGCGGCGGTGCGGCGGGTGGCCGCGCTGCCGTACCCCGACGTGCTGGCCTGCGCCACCTACAGCGGGCTGCGCGGGTACCCGATGCTCTTCGGCCGCCGGCACTGGGCCGGCATCGCCACCCTGGCCAGCGCGGACGTCGGCGCCCGGCCCTACCTGCTGGCGCACAAGGACCAGATCGTGGACATCGCCTGCGACTCGGTGGCCGACGGCAGCCGCGTGGACACCCCCGAGCTGATGGCCCTGTACGGCCTGACCGTCCCACCCCAGCGCGTCGGCGCTTGACCCTGCGCCGGCCGGATCGGGTCGGTCAGCCGGCACGGTGACCAGGGCGACCGACGCTCCGGTTCTGGGCCGCTACCTGTCGCCGTAGTGGTACCGGCAGGCGATGATTTCGATGTCGTCCTTGGTGATCCGATACACCAGCCGGTGCTCGCGATCGATCCGCCGGGACCAGAATCCGGACAGCTCCCCCCGAAGGGGCTCCGGTTTGCCGATGCCCTCGTATCCGTTGCGCATCACGTCCGCGATGAGGTCGTTGATGCGCTTCACCAGTTTGCGGTCTGTGTGGCTGAGGTACTGGCTCCATGCCGTCGCTGTGAAGACCAGTCTCACGCGACGTCCCGAATGTCGGCCGGATCGATCAGTTCCCGCTCGGTGGCGTCGCCCTCCTCAAGCTCCGCGATCGATCGACGCAGGGCTGCGGCATTGCTCGGGCTGCGGAGCAGGTACTCGGTTTCCTTCATCGCCTCGTACTCCGAAAGCGGCACGATGACCACCGGCTCATGGCCCGACCGGGTCACCACCACTTCCTCCGCGTCGTCGATGACGCTGTCGAGTTCGGCGGCCAGGTTCTGTCGCAGTTGGGTGAAATTCACGGTCCGCATGATCACCTCCAGGGTAAGTACAGAAAATTGTACCTCGGCGTGTGATCCGTGGCCTCACGTCACCCCGAGGGTGGTGGCGAGTTGGATGATCGTGGCGGGAGCGTGGGGGTCGCGGGCGACCTGGGCGAGCACGGTTCGTGCCGCCGGTCGATGGCGTAACTCGGCTGGTGCGGTGTGGTCGGCGTCGATCAGCGTCCGGCCGGCGTTGGCCGGGTCGTCAACGTGGAGGTAGGCGCGGGCGGCGTCGAGCAGGTGCGCGGCGCGGTGTTCGGCGGGCAGCCAGCGCCAGCCGTCCCGTGCGGTGGCCCTCTCGTGCCAGGCAATGGCCTCGTGTCCGTCGCCCAGGTCGACGGCTGCGGCGGTCCGGGCCAGGCCGACCGCCGTCGGCCCGAATGCGGTCCGGTGGTGGTCGTGGCCCTCACCCACCCGGGCGGCCATGTCGGCGGCCTCGTCGATCAGCTCGGCGGTGGCCCGGTCGTCGCCGTGTCGGGCTGCCGCCAGGGCCGCCTGGACGAGCAGCGTCCCACACAACGACAGTTCCTCCGGTGTGCCGGCATCGGGATCGCGTGGGGCGATCCGGTACGCGGCGGCCAGCACCGTCGACATGGCCACCCGGGTCCGACCCGATGCGCGTAGCACCTGGCCGAGTTGCACGGCTGCGGCGGCCACCAGCAGCGGTTCACCGGTCGCCACGGCCATGGCCCGGTCGGCGGCCAGCCAACCCAGCTCGGCCTCGCCGAGCTTCACCAGCAGCGACGCGGTCACCCGGTACACCTCGACCAGCGGCGCGCGGCCTGTCCCCGGATCGTCGGCGTGGGTGCGCTGCGCGCCGGCCAGCAGGTCCGGCACCAGCGCGATCAACTGCGGGTACCGGGCATGCTGGAAGGTGGTCCACGCATGCTCGACATTGCGGGCCAGCCGGTCAGCCGGCACCACGACAAGGCGGGCCGCCGGCAGACCAAGAGCGATCTCGTACGCCGAAAGCGCCGACCGGATCCGGTCCACACCCTCGGCCCGCTCGGTTACGTCGGCCGGTCGGACCTCCCGGCCGAGCAGCACCGTCGTGTCGATCCGCAGGACGGCGGCGATGTCCTGGAGGGTGGAGACCTTGTCGAGGGAGCGGACGCCGCGTTCGATCTTGTCGACCCAGCTCTTCGACTTGCCGAGCCGGTCGGCGAACACCTGCTGCGACATCCTCCGCCGCCCGCGCCAGTGCGCGACCCGCCGACCTATCGGCAGGAGATCACTGTCCACGCCGCCACCGCCGCTCCGGCGCTGTCACGGTCGGCCCTGCACGACAGCATGGGCAGCTCAACACGGACCCGCACCGCCGACACCACCGCGACTTGACCGTGAACAGGAACAGCCCAGCCGCGAAGCCGAGCACCGCCGCTCCTGCCAGAGCGATAGACGAGATCAAGTTCGGTCGCCTCCCCTCACTTGGCCATGGCTGGCCCGGAGCCGCCCTCGCGAGCCGCTGCCCGGAGGTCTCAGCGCATACGATTCAGTGTCACACGCGTCAGTGTCAAGTGCGACAGGTGTCGAATATGACAGTGTCGTGTCGCATAGCTTCGATCCATGGTCCGCAGGTTGTACGGGAGCGCAGAGCTACAGGACCGTCTTGGCGTCTCCCGCGCCCGGATCGTGCAGATCGTTTCGCGGCCGGACTTCCCGTCCCCGTTCGACCGGTTGGCCGGAGGAGCGGTCTGGCTGGTTGAAGATGTAGAAGCGTGGATCGAGGTCCACCGCCCGCATCAAGCTAGAGGCGTGGACCCGGAAGCCCGGTAACGATGACTGGCTACGATGCCTCCACCGCTCCGGCGCTGTCACGGTCGGCCCTGCCCCGACAGCATGGGCAGCTCAACACCGACCCGCACCGCCGACACCACCGCGACTTGACCGTGAACAGGAACAGCCCAGCCGCGAAGCCGGAGCACCGCCACTCCTGCCAGGGCGATAGATGAGATCAATGCCCATACCGACTGGCGGCTACCGTGAGGTCGCCGAGGACATCTCCGCCCGGATCAAGAGCGGCGAGTACGCCCCGGGTGACCGTCTGCCCACGTACCGAGAGCTTTCCGACCTGTTCCAGGTCAGCGTGACAACCGTGCAGCGAGCCGTGATCATCTTGCAGGACCGTGGCCTGGTTGTCGGCCTGCAGGGCCGGGGCCTGTGGGTAGCGGAGCGTTCGAGGGACAAACAGTGATGACGACAAGCGCCGTGCGACGGGCGGGACGCTGGACGTAGGGTCGAACGGGTGTCGCGTCCCCCCCATCGGCCTGGTGCCCGCCGACGAGCCGGCCGAGGAACTGACCCACAACCCGCTCAACGCGGTGACCGGCGGCATCTGGCGGACCCGCCACCACGGCCGCCCGGCCGTGCTGAAGCTGATCACTCCGCCGGGCCGCGAGGGCCCGACGCACTGGGCCGGCAGCGTCGACCCCGGGCATTGGAACTACTGGCGGCGCGAGGTCGAGGCGTACCGCGGCGGCCTGGCCGGCCGGGCGTACGCCGACGCCGGGCTGGCCGCGCCCGAGCCGCTGGGGGCCGACGAGCGCCCGGACGGCAGCGTGGCGCTCTGGCTGGCTGACGTCGCGGGGCGGCCCGGCACCGCCGGCACGGTCGCCGACCTCGGCGACGTCGCGGCCCGGCTCGGTGCCGGGCACGCCGCCTGGCTCGGCCGGTCGCCCGGTCACGACTGGCTGGCCCGGGACTGGCTGCGCGACTACACCCTGACCCGGCCGGTCGTCGAGCCGGTGCCGTGGGACCACCCGGTCGCCGTGGCCGCGTGGCCCGCGCCGCTGCGCGCCGCGCTGCGCGGCCTCTGGGAACGCCGGCACGCGCTGCTGGCCGCCGCCGACGGGCTGCCGCGCACCCTGTGCCACCACGACTGCTGGCCGATGAACCTGGTCTTCGGCGCCGCCGGCCCGGTCCTGCTGGACTGGTCGTTCGTCGGCCCCGGGCCGGTCGGCGAGGACGCCGCCAACCTGGTGCTGGACACCTTCCTCGACGGGCTGGTCGACGTTGCCCTGCTCGACGAGGTGGCGACCACGGTCGTCGACCGGTACGCCGACGGCCTGCGCGGTGCCCTCGACCGGACCGAGGTCGCCCGCGCGGTGCGGCTCACCGGGGCGGCGAAGTACTTCTGGCTGGCCCCGCTGATGCTGGGCCGGGCCGGCGGCGGCACCGCACAGACCTACGACCTGCGCGGCGAGGCCGAGATGTTCGCCGGCCGCCGGCCGCTGCTGGAGCTGCTCGTCCGTTGGGCGGACGAGCAGCTCCGCTGAGCGCGCCGGCCGGCTCTCGGAGGGGGAGCAGCCGGGGCCGGACCGCCCGGGCGAGCAGGGCCGGTCAGGAACCGGCCGGCGGCTCCAACTGGCCCGTGGCGACCAGACCCCGGTACCAGTACGCGCTGTCCTTCCAGGTCCGGGCCTGGGTGTCGTAGTCGACCCGGATGATGCCGAACCGCCGATCGTAGCCGTACGACCACTCGAAGTTGTCCAGCAGCGACCACGCGAAGTAGCCGCGGACGTCCGCGCCCGCGTCCATCGCCGCCCCGACCGCGTCGACGTGCCGGTACAGGTAGTCGACGCGCCGGTCGTCGTGCACCCGGCCGTCGGGGGAGACCACGTCGTCGAACGCGGCGCCGTTCTCGGTGATCATCAGCGGCTGGCCCGGGTGCTCCCGGGACAGCCGCAGCAGCAGCTCGGTCATCCCGTTCGGGTCGATGTTCCAGCCCATCGCGGTGTGCGGCCCGGGCTGGGGCAGGAAGTCGACGTTCGCAGCGCCGACCCACGGGGTGTGTGCCGAGCTGCCGTGCCCGTCGGCGGCGGAACGGGCCGAGGCGCCGTCCCAGGCTCGGACCAGGGTGGTCGAGTAGTAGTTCACCCCGAGCACGTCCAGCGGCGCCCCCGCCGCCCGCTCGTCGCCGTCGCGCACGAACGACCAGTCGGTGACCTTCGCGGTGTCGGCGATCAGGTCGGCCGGGTACGCCCCGCCGAGCATCGGTCCGAGGAACGCCCGGTTGGCCAGCGCGTCGATGCGGCGCACCGCGTCGGCGTCGGCGGCCGAGTCCGACGCCGGGCGGATCACGTGCAGGTTCAGCGTCACCGACAGCTCCGCCGCCGGGGCCAGCTCCCGCACCGCCCGCCCGGCCAGCCCGTGCGCCAGGTTCAGGTGGTGCACGGCGGCCAGCGCCCCGGCCGGCTCGGTGCGGCCCGGCGCGTGTACCCCGGAGCCGTAGCCGAGGTACGCCGAGCACCACGGCTCGTTGAACGTGGTCCAGGTGTGCACCCGGTCGCCGAGCGCGCCGACGATGCCGGCCGCGTAGTCCCGGAAGCGCAGCGCGGTGTCCCGCGCCGGCCAGCCGCCCGCGTCCTCCAACTCCTGCGGCAGGTCCCAGTGGTACATGGTGGCCACCGGGCGGATGCCCCGTTCCAGCAGGCCGTCGACGAGGCGGGAGTAGAAGTCCACCCCGGCCCGGTTGAACGCGCCGGAGCCGCCGGGCTGCACCCGGGGCCAGGAGATCGAGAACCGGTACGCCCCGAGCCCCAGCTCCGACAGGTGGCCGAGGTCGTCGACCCACCGGTGGTAGTGGTCGGCGGCCACGTCGCCGGTGTCCCCGTTCAGGGTGCGGCCGGGGGTATGGCTGTAGGTGTCCCAGATGGACGGGCCCCGGCCGTCCTCGGTGGCCGCGCCCTCGATCTGGTATGCCGCTGTGGCGGCCCCCCACAGGAACCCCTCGGGAAAACTCCTCGTCACCGGTTCGCCTCCGCTCCCACGACCACCAGGGTGTACCCCGATGATTCTCCGCCCACCAGGTCGGCGGTGGCCGCCCCGTCGGCGTACCGGATCTCGAACTCCGCCCCGGGCCCGTCGCCGGGCGAGGGCACCCGCACCCGGGTCCGCTGCCCCTCGGCGGGCGCGTACAGCCGCAGCTCGACGCCGTCGGCCCACGCGTAGTCCGGCCGGTCGTGGGTGGACCCGACGGCGAGCACCGCGCCGGGCCGGGCCAGCACCGGCAGGCTGTCGAAGCCGTGCCGCTGGTCCACCCAGGCCGGTCCGGCGAGCTGCTCGCCGGTGACCACGTGGGTCCAGGTGCCGGCCGGCACCCAGAACGTCACCCGGCCGTCGGCGCTCAGCACGGGCGCCACCAGCAGGTCGGGGCCGAGCATGTACTGCCGGTCCAGGTACGCCGCGGCCGGGTCGTCCGGGAACTCCACCACCATCGGCCGCATCACCGGCACGCCGTCGCGGTGCGCCTCCTCGGCCGCCGCCGCGAGGTACGGCATCAGGCGCAGCTTGAGTCGGGTGAAGTGGCGCAGCACCTCGACGGCCTCGTCGTCGAACGCCCACGGCACCCGGTACGAGCCGGAGCCGTGCAGCCGGGAGTGGGAGGAGAGCAGCCCGAACGCGATCCACCGCTTGAACACCGCCGGGTCGGGGGTGCCCTCGAAGCCGCCGATGTCGTGGCTCCAGTAGCCGAACCCGGACGCGGACAGCGACAGCCCGCCGCGCAGCGACTCGGCCATCGCCGCGAACGTGGATTCGCAGTCGCCGCCCCAGTGCACCGGGAACTGCTGGCCGCCGGCCGTGGCCGACCGGGCGAACACCACCGCCTCGCCGATCCCGCGCTCGGCCTCCAGCAGCTCGAAGACCGCCCGGTTGTAGAGGTGGGTGTAGTAGTTGTGCATCCGCTGCGGGTCCGACCCGTCGTGCCAGACCACGTCGGTGGGGATGCGCTCGCCGAAGTCGGTCTTGAAGCAGTCCACGCCCATGTCGAGCAGCGCCCTGAGCTTGCCGGTGAACCAGGCCACGGCGTCGGGGTTGGTGAAGTCGACCAGCGCCATGCCGGCCTGCCACCTGTCCCACTGCCACACCGACCCGTCGGGGTTGCGGACCAGGTACCCGGCGTGGCGGCCCTCCTCGAACAGGTAGGAGCGCTGGGCGAGGTACGGGTTGATCCAGACGCACACCTTCAGGCCGCGCTCGTGCAGCCGGCGCAGCATGCCCTCCGGGTCGGGGAAGGTCGCCGGGTCCCAGACGAAGTCGACCCAGTGGAACTGCCGCATCCAGAAGCAGTCGAAGTGGAACACCGACAGCGGCAGGTCCCGCTCGGCCATCCCGTCGATGAACTCGGTGACGGTCTTCTCGTCGTACGAGGTGGTGAACGACGTCGACAGCCACAGCCCGTACGACCAGGCCGGGACGCGGGCGGGCCGGCCGGTCAGCGCGGTGTAGCGGCGCAGCACGTCCTTCGGGGTGGGCCCGTCGATCAGGTAGTAGGTCAGCGACTGTCCCTCGACGCTGAACTGGGTCTGCGAGACGACCTCGGAGCCGATCTCGAACGACACGTGCTCGGGGTGGTCGACGAAGACCCCGTACCCGGCGCTGCTGAGGTAGAACGGCACGTTCTTGTACGCCTGCTCGCTGGCGGTGCCGCCGTCGGCGTTCCAGATGTCGACGGTCTGACCGTTCTTGACGAACGGGCCGAAGCGCTCGCCGAGGCCGTACACCGTCTCGCCGACGCCCAGCGCCAGCCGCTCGTGGACGTACGTGCGGCCCTCGCCGTCGGTGGCGATGCCGACGCTGCGCTCGGTGGACGCGGTGACCAGGCGGTCGCCGCGCAGGAAGTCGACCCGCCACCGGTCGCCGAGCGTGACCCGGGTGGTCAGCTCGCCGGTGGTCAGGGACGCGCTGTCTCCGGTGACCTCCACGGTGACCGGGTGGTCGTCGCCGGCCGACAGCGCGAAGCGGGGCTGCTTCGGCAGCCCGCCGCAATGGTGGCCGATGGTCACCCCGACGACGCCGGGGGCGGGGGAGAAGAACCGGACGGTGACGACCGGCCGGTTGAGGGTGTCGCCCCGCCCGGTGATCCGGCCGGTCGGCGCGAAGACGGTGAAGCCCCGTTCGTCCGGCTCGACCGATTCGACCGGGCCGGGGCGCAGCACGCTGACCCCCGGCCGCAGTAGCCAGTACCCGTCGGTGAACTTCACTTCTCGGCTCCTACCGTGACGTCGCGGCGAGTCAACCAGCGTCCGGGTACGTCCGCAGCCTCGGGTGACAGAACTCCGGCGGCCAGCTCGGCGGCCCAACCGACGCCGGCCTGGCCCGGGACATCGCGCACCTCCTGCACCGGCGGGCCGGCGAGCATCGTGGGCCTAGTCGAAACGCTTCGACGAAAGCGTTTCGGCAGACCGTAGGACACGTGTCACGAGGGCGTCAATAGTTGATGGCGGGGTGGGTCGCCAGGGGGTGGGGTCTCGTCCACGGACGTGGCGACGCTGGCGTCCCCGATCACACCGGCAAGCGCCGGCGGGGGTCTGCCACCCGGCGCGGACAAGACGGATGAATGGACTTTGCGGCATCTGGCTCCGGCCATCTGCACCGGCTCCGCTACCTCTTGGCGAGTTCTGGCTGCGCTCCGCTCTCCGCCGTCACTGTGCCGCTGACGGGTCTCGGGGCGGTGAGTCGCCTGCCGAGAAGCACCCAGGCGCACACGACCGTCATCGGCGCCGCCACCAGGAGCATTACGGCGATTTCGTCGAGGCTGCCGCCCTCGGTCAGCAGTGCGCCCGTGAGAAGAGACAGGACCATGTTGTTGCCAGCGTGCGCCAAGCTCGGCGGCCAGACACTGTCGCTGCGCGACCTGAGCCAGGCAAGGATGACCTCCTGCAACAAAAAGCCCACCGTCCACACCAGCAGGCCAAGGAAGATGTTGGTGAACTCGATGTAGCCGAAGAAGGCGAGTGGATAGTGCCAAACTGCCCAGATGAGCCCCGTCGCGGTAACCGACAGAAGTGGGCGGTCCACGAAGAGGCGAAGCCTCAAGTAGCTGGTCCAGCCGAACTCCTCACCCCAGTAGAGGGGCGTGAGCAGCGGAACGGCGGCCATCAGCAGGAGAATGAACGCCCACCCCGGAAGGCCAGGAACGGCGTCGTCCAGGCTCGATGCGTCCGGACTCCACAACCCGAGCGACGCCGCCAGCCCGACGGTCGCCCCGACCATCGCCAGTGGAGCGAGCCAAGCGATCAAATAGGAGGACCATCCGCTTCGTAAACGCAGCGCAAGCCCTGCGTCGTGGAACCCCTCCCTTGTCACCCAACGGCGTACAACTATGGCGGCGACAGCCGGGGCGAAGCCAAAGGGAAGCTGAACAAGCGGGTTGACCAGGGAGATTCCCAGGCCCAATCGCGCGCCGAGCAACCAGACCCAGGACGCCCCGAAGGAAATGGCCAGGAACGCCAGCACGCCTTTGGTTTTCCTCGTCACGACTGCACCTATCTCCCGCCCGTCGAATGCAAGATCCAGGAGATCATCTGCTTCGCGTGGCGGTCACTGGCATCAGTAGGCGGAACGCGGGTATGGCTAGGCCTACCCGGTTCCTGCGGACAGGCGGCCGGGTCCAGACAAGGCGTACGGGTCGCGGCGGCCACGCAGTGACGGCCCCAGGGCAGCGGTCGGTGCCACCTCCACGTGGACCGCTCGGCGGAGTCTTTCCGGTTCTGGTAGCGAGGAGAAGATGAACAACCCTCACGGATGATGGACCCCGGCGCTCGGCGACAGTTACGTTGTTACGCCCCGACCACACGGAGTCGCCGCAATGTCCTCTGGCGCCGCAACGCCGATGATCTCCGTCATCATCCCCACCTACAACCGCTCGCGTCTGTTGCGCGGCACGCTGACGGCCCTGGCCGACCAGCGGATACCGACGGACGCGTTCGAGGTCATCGTCGCCGACGACGGTTCGACCGACGACACCCGCCAGACGGTGGAGGACTTCACCGGCCGGCTCCGCCTGCGCTACCACTTCCAGGAGGACCTGGGCTTCCGGGCCGCCGCCGCCCGCAACGCAGGCGCCCGCCTCGCCCGTGGCGAGATCCTGGCCTTCGTGGACAGCGGCATCCTGCCCGGCCCCGACTTCGTCGCCGGGCACCTGGCCGCGCACCGGGAGCCCGGCCCGGCGCGGGCGGTGATCGGCTACACCTACGGCTTCCGTCCCGACTACCCGACCCCCGGTCTGGAGGGGATCCTCCAGACACACACCCCCGAGGAGGTCGTACGCGACTACGGCAGCGACCCGGAATTCCAGGACTCCCGGCACTCCCTCTTCGCGACCGCCCGTTTCTTCCTCGCCCGCACGGCGCTGCCCTGGCAACTGTTCTGGACGTGCAACTGTTCCGTCCCGGCCGAGGAGTTCTGGGCCGTGGGCGGCTTCGACGAGATCTTCCGCTCCTGGGGCGCCGAGGACACGGAGCTGGGCTTCCGCCTGTACCGGCACGGCGTCTCGTTCGAGGTCAGCCGCGATGGCTGGGCGGTGGACACGCCGCACCCGCGCCGGTCGGACCCGGACCTCAGCGACAACCGCAGCAACATGCTCACGTTCCTGCACAAGCATCCCGAGCCATTGATAGAACTGCTGTGGGCCTGGTACTCCAAGCACCTGCCCCAGCTCGAGGACACCCGCGACTGGCACGTCAGGCTGGAACTGCCCGCCATCCGCCGGGGGACCAACCGGGTTCGCGGCCTGGACGTGACGGCGGAGCTGGCCCACCTGCGTGACACCCTGCCGCCGGGCACCCGGGTCGCCGTGTTCGGCTGCGGCGACACCCTGCCGGCCGGGTTCCCGCCCGCCGACCTGTTCGACTACGACGAGACGCTGCTCGAACGGCTGCCCGCCGACCCGGCGCACCCGACCCACCACGCCATCGGCATCCGCACCGTCCTGCCCGACGACGCCGTCGACGTCGTCCTGGTCACCTCCCGGCTCACCCCGGTGTGGCGACGCTGGCGCACCCACATCCTGGCCGAGGCCCACCGAATCGGCCGATCCGTGCGCGGGCCGCTGCTGGAGGCCGCCGAGCCCGCGTTGGGCGTCGGAGGTTGACGCCCAACGGTCGGGGACGGCGCCGACGGGAACCGGCCCGCGGCGCCGTCCCCGACCGGACCCGCAGGCGAGGTGGGCGGTCGGTCCGGCGGCGCCACTCGGGCGGCTGACCGGGCGCGGTCAGATCTCGATGTTGAACTTCCGCAGCACCGAGGGGGCGACCAGGCCCACGGCGGCCAGCACGGTGATTGCGGTCAGCACGCCGCGCAGCACGATGACCTCGGCCTTGCTGCCGGTGCGCAGGGCGATGCTGTTCGGCAGGCCGACCATCGTCCACATCCGGCGCTTGATCGGGATCGGCCAGAGGATCGGCACCCCGGCACGGGTGATCATGTCGCCGAGGATGTGCACGAAGCAGCCCACCCCGACGGCCAGCCCGATCAGCGGGTACCCCCGGTCGCCGGGCAGGTTGACGAAGGTGAACCAGGCGGCGGCGGCCGAGGACAGGGTCACGATGACCCAGCCCGCGCGCTCCGCCCACCGGTCGAACAGCCCGCGCAGGGCCAGCCCGAACATGAAGAACAGGATGCCGACCACGGCCCACTTGCCGTACGCGGCACACAGCGCGGTGGTGCCCCAGCCGACCAGCACGGTGAACGGGATGGTGTGGGTCAGCGTGCGGTGGCCGTTGTTGCGGCGCGGGTCCTTGCTCAGTTTGGTGGCGTAGTAGACGCCGAGCGAGATCTTCTCCATCACCTCGGCGACGAAGAGGCTGACCACCCCGAAGGTGCGGGCCACCGTGGCGCCGCCCTGGTTGCGGGTCACCTTGCCGGACAGGTCGAGGTCGGGGAAGAGCGCTCCGCCGGCGCAGACCGCGGTGCCGACCGCCAGTGCCAGCGGCGACTGGTGGTAGTCGGCGAACTGGTCGAGCGCCCAGGAGCCGGTCAGCCACACCGCCGCGCCCGACAGCGCGTGGGACGGTCCCATCATGACGCCTCGCCCTCCCCAGGGTTCTTGATCCACAAACTACGTCACTCTGGCAGAGCCGCCGCCCGGGGGCAACAACCCAAACGGTCCAGATAGGACGGTGTCGGCGCGCGCCGGCCTCAGCCCGGGGTGCCGGGCCGGAAGCTGACCCGCACCGTGTTCCGCTCGGTCACGCCGGTCGGCCAGTCCGCGTCGGGGGCGCTCCAGGCGAGCGACCACGCTTGGGCGTCACGCGGGATCAGCTGCACCGCGTGCAGCCGCCCCCCGTACGGGGCGTCCCAGGCGGCCTCCCACTCCGACCCCCGGCCGGCCACCGTCTCCAGCCGGAGCCTCGCGTACCCGCGCAGGGCGCCCGCGTCCAGCGCGCGCCGTTCGTTCACCCGTAGCTGGGCCAGTGGGGCGGCGTCGGGATCGCTGGCCGGGGCGACGGTCAGCACCCGCCGGGCCGTCGGATCCTGGAGGCAGACCGCGTCCCCCACCCGGTAGTGCCGCCAGCCCGGCGGCACGGCGAGCCGGAACCCGGCCGGGTCGGCGTACCAGCGCCAACCCGCCGGCAGCCGGAGCCGCTCGCCCCGGGCGGGGGAGACGGTGGGAACGGGTTCGCCGGCGGGGTAGGGCCGCAGACAGGGGAAGGGTGGAGGCGGCACGCGCCTGCCGGGCGGCCCCGCTCCGGGTGGCCCCGCTCCGGGCTCGGCTCCCGTCTGGTCCGGTACGGCTCCCGTCCGCCCGGCCTCGGTCCCCGGCGGCGCGCCCCGGTCGTGCTCGCGTTGGCCGAGCGCGATCGCGGTGGAGATCGCGGCGAGCGCGGCGAACGCCCCGGCCGCCACTGCCAACGGCCAGCGCCGGCCGTTCGGGCCGGATCCGGCCGGGCGGCCGTGGCCGGCCGGGGCGGACGGCCACGGGGCGGCACCCGGGTCGAGGTCGTCCGGCGGCTGCACCGTGGCCGGCGCGGCGAGGGCCAGCGGGCGCGGCTCCCCACCCCCGGTGGTGGCCGAGGCCAACCGCCGCTGCGTCTCGTCGTGGTCGGTGCGGTCGCGCGGGTCGCGGCGCAGCAGGCCGGCCAGGACCGGGCCCAGCGGGCCGGCGTGCGGCGCCGGGTCGGGCGGCCGGGTGGCCAGGGCGCTCAGCGTCGCCATCGCGGTGCTGCGGGCGTACGGGGACCGGCCCTCGACGGATGCGTGCAGGGTCGCCCCGAGCGACCACAGGTCCGCCGCCACGCTGGAGCACCCCTCGGCGGCCCGCTCGGGGGCGACGAACTGCGGCGAGCCGAGCACCAGCCCCGGCCGGGTCATCGCCGGGTCCCCGTCGTCGAACACGGCCAGCCCGAAGTCGGTGAGCATCACCCGCCCGTCGTGGGCGATCAGCACGTTGGCCGGCTTCACGTCGCGGTGCAGCACCCCGGCGTGGTGCGCGGCGCGCAGCGCGGCCAGCAGCGCCAGCCCGATCGACGCGGCCTGCCGGGGCGACACCGGCCCGGAGGTTTCCAGCACGTTCTGCAACGACCGGGACGGGACGTACTCCATGATCAACCACGGGTCGTCGCCCACCGGCACCACGTCGTACACCCGGACCACGTTGGGGTGGTTGAGCCGGGCCGCCGTCCGGCCCTCCCGCAGGGTGCGCAGGCGCAGCTCGTCGCGCTCCTCGTCGGACAACCAGGCCGGCGGGACGACCTGCTTGACCGCGACGTCGCGGTGCAACACGTCGTCCCTCGCCCGCCACACCCGGCCCATCCCGCCGCGACCCACGAGGTCGAGCAGGCGGTACCGGCCGGCGATCACTACCTGCTGCACCGTTCTCCTCACCGCTGGTCGACGTACACCATAGCCAGCGGATCGGTGTGGACCTATCGGACGACAGGCCGGGGAAAGCTGTCAGCAGGCCGTATGGCCAGTCGTCAACAGGTTCCCCTCCGGAATGGCGATCCGGGTGCGCCCGGTGGCCAGCCGGCTCGCCGCCCGCCGGTCCTGGAACGTGCCGTGCTCGCGGCGGGCCGCGGCGTAGCTGCTCGCGGTGTGCGCGGCGACGGTCGCCCAGCCGTACCGCTCGCTGACCATCGTGCGGGCCCGGCGGGCCACCCGGCGGGCGAAGACCTCGTCGCCGAGGAGCCGGTCGACCGCGCCGGCGAGCGCGTCCGGGTCGCTGTGCGGGAAGGTGACCCCGGTGACGCCGGGCTCGACGATCTCGGCGAGGCCGCCGGTCGCGGCGACCGCCAGCGGCGCGCCGGCCGCTGCGGCCTCCAGGGCGACCATGCCGAACGGCTCGTAGAGGCTCGGCACCACGGTGGCGTCGGTGGCGGCCAGCATGGCCGGGAGTTGGGTGGAGTTCATGAAGCCGGCGAAGCGCACCGTGTCGCCAAGGCGCAGCCGGTGCGCCTGGTCCACCAGTTCCTCCCGGTACGGGCCGTCGCCGGCGATCACCACCCGCAGCCCGGGGTGCCGCTCGCGCAGGTACGGCACCGCGTGCATCAGGTGTTGCACGCCCTTCTCGTAGACCAGCCGGCCGGCGTACCCGACCAGGGGGCCGCTCCCGGCGAACCGGGCCCGGGCCGAGGCCACCGCCCGGGGGCGGGCGTGCCAGGCCCGATCGTCCACCCCGTTGGGCACCACGTCGACCCGGCCCGCCGGCACGTCGAACAGCCGGGTCACCTGCTCGCGCATGTATCCGGAGCAGGCGATCACCCGGTTGGATTCGCCGCTGATCCAGTGTTCGACGCCGTGGATGGTGCGGTTCATCTCTTCGGGGAGCCAGCCTTGGTGTCGGCCGGCTTCGGTGGCGTGGATGGTGGTGACGAGTGGGATGTCGAGGTGGTCCCGGAGGGTGATGGCGGTGTGTGCGACGAGCCAGTCGTGGGCGTGGACGATGTCGTAGGTGCTGCTCTCGGTGGCGCGTAGGGCGGCGCGGGTGAGGGTGTGGTTGAAGGCCATGGTCCAGGCGAGGAGGCTGCTGGTGGCGAGGGGGAAGGTGACGGGGTCTTCGGCGGCGCGGAGGATGCGTACGCCGTCGGCGTATTCCTCGTGGGGTGCGCCGTCGGTGTGGCGGGTGATGACGGTGACTTCGTGGCCGGCGGTGGCGAGGGCGACGGAGAGGGCGTGGACGTGGCGGCCGAGGCCGCCGACGAGCACCGGCGGGTACTCCCAGGACAGCATCAGCACCCGCTGGCGCCGGGCGGGGTGGATGTCGATCACTTCGGCGTCAGGTGACATGCGGCCCCCTCGGAGTTGGCTCCGGCGCGCGCCGGGCCGCACCCGCAGACCGGATGCCGCCGACGCGCCCTGGATCGGGGCCCATCCTGTCCCCGGCCGGATAACCGGCGGAGACGTCACCGTTGCCGGGATGTAAAGCCTTACCGGCGGACCCGCCGGGCGCGCAGCACCTCGGCCACCGACCACGCCTGGAACGGGCAGCCGGTCGCGCCGTGCGGGGCCGCCCCGTCGGCGGTCTCGCTGACCGAACCCAGCCCGTACTCGCTCAGGTGCGCGTCGACGCCCGCGAACAACCCGTCGACGTCCATATTCGCCCGCCGGGCGGCGTCCACGTACGGCCCGAGCAGCCACGGCCACACCGTGCCCTGGTGGTAGCCGCCGTCCCGCTCGGCCGGGCCGCCCCGGTGCCGGGCGACGTAGCCGGGGCAGCCGGGGGAGAGGCTGCGCGGCCCGAGCGGGGTGAGCAGCCCGGCGGCCACCCGGCGCAGGGTCGGCTCGTCCGGCTCCAACGGCGCGTACGGCAGCGACCAGGCCAGCAGCTGGTTCGGCCGCAGCAGGTCGTCGTCGTGGAACGGCGCCCCACCCAGCGGGTACGCGGGCGCGGGCGCGTCCACCACGTCGTGCAGCCAGCCGACCGGCGAGGGGAACCGGGCGGCGAACGACGCGGTGGCCCGGGCGTGCAGCCGCCACAGTTCGGCGGCGTCGGAGCCGGCCAGCTCGGTCAGCTCGGCCAACCCCGCGAGGCCGTTGACCCACAGCGCGTTGACCTCCACCGGCTTGCCGGTGCGCGGGGTGACCGGCACCCCGTGCACCCTGGCGTCCATCCAGGTCAGCGCCGTGCCCGGGGTGCCGCCCTGGGTGATCAGCCCGTCGGCCGGGTCGACGGCGATGCCGTACCGGGTGCCGGCCAGGTGTGCGTCGACGATCCCGCGCAGCGCGGGCAGCAGCTCGTCGCCGAGGTCGGTGTCCCCGCTGACGGTGACGTGCCGGCTCACCGCGTGCAGGAACCACAGCGTCGCGTCGACCGTGTTGTACTCCACCTGCCCGGTGTCGGCGGTGTTGGCGAGCATCCCCTCCGACAGCGTCGCCGCGTACGCCCGCAGCAGCTCCCGCCCCTCGTCGGCCCGGTTGGTGCTCAGGAAGAGCCCCTCGTAGGAGGTCATCGTGTCCCGCGACCAGGCGCCGAACCACGGGTAGCCGGCGACCACGTCGGGGCCGGCGGCGGTGTGCACCACGAACGCGTCGGCGGCCAGCGCGAGGGTGGCCTCGACCGCGTCGGCCGGCGCGGCCCGCGCCACCACCCGCCGGTTGCGCCGCCGGGCCGCCGCGACGATCTCCTCCGCCGGGGGCGGATCGGCGGCCAGGTCGCCGGCCCAGGCCAGCACCGACACCGTGTCGCCGGGGCGCTCCAGGGCGCCGGAGAACCGCCCGGCGTGCCACACGTCCTCGTCGGGGTGCAGGCCCCGCGCCTCCTCCTCGCGGTGGTGCACGCCGACCCACCACTGGCCCTCCGGGGCCCAGCCCGGCCCGGCGAGGCGGAACGCGCCCTCCACCACCGCGCCGCCGTCCACCGGCTCGACCCGGGGCGCCGGGCCGTCCGCGCGCCGCTCGCCGTGCGCGTCCCGCCAGGTGCAGGCCGCCGACAGCTCCAGCCGGACCGGCCCGCCGGCGACGAGCCGGTGCACCACGGCAACGCACGAGCGCCCGTACGCCATGGCCAGCTCGCGTTCGATGACCACGTCGCCGATGCGCCACCGCCAGCGTGGCAGGCCGTCGGTCAGGTCGAAGCCCTCCAGCAGCTCGAAGCCGCGCGGGTCGATGTCGCCGGAGGACCACTCGTGCGCGCCGAGGCGCAGCCGGGCCCCGGAGGGGAGGACGACCGCCGGGTCCAGGCTGACCAGTCCCATCCGGCGGGACGCCGGTGTCTGGCCGGGGACCACCAGCAGCCCGTGGTAGCGGCGGGTGCGCAGCCCGCTCACGGTGCCCATCGCGTACCCGCCCAGGCCGTCCGGGACCAGCCACTCCCTGGTGGCCCCGCCGGTCAGCTCCCCGCACACCTGGGGGCCGAAACGAATGTCGATCAACTTTCCTCCAGCAGCGCCGAGGTGTAACACGCCACGACGAGAATGGCCGCTGTGGTGAAGTACCCCGGCGGCGTCGAAGATAGGCACGTGATCACCGACGTGCCCCATGGACCCGCGTCCGCACCCGACGCCGAACGGCTCCGGCTCGCCCAGGCCGACTCGGGGGAGCAGGACTGGCGCGCATGGGGGCCCTATCTGTCCGAGCGGGCGTGGGGGACGGTACGGGAGGACTACAGCGAGCACGGTACGGCGTGGGACTACTTCCCCCACGACCACGCGCGGTCCAGAGCCTACCGGTGGAACGAGGACGGCATGGCGGGCGTCTGCGACGACCGGCAGACGTTCTGCTTCGCCCTCGCCCTGTGGAACGGCCGGGACCCGATCCTCAAGGAACGGATGTTCGGCCTGGGCGGGGACGGCGGCAACCACGGCGAGGACGCCAAGGACTACTGGTGGTACCTGGATTCGACGCCGACCCACTCCTGGATGCGTTGGCGCTACCACTATCCCCAGGCCGCCTTCCCGTACGACGAACTGGTCGCCGTCAACGCCCTGCGCGGTCGCGACGACACCGAGTACGAGCTGGTCGACACCGGGGTCTTCGACGACGACCGGTACTGGGCGGTGACCGTCGACTACGCCAAGGCGTCCCCGAGCGACATGTGCGTCGTGGTGACCGTGGCCAACCGGGGGGACACCGACGAGCGGCTGCACGTGCTGCCGTCGCTGTGGTTCCGCAACACCTGGGCGTGGGGACTGCCCGGCGGCGACCGGGTGCCCCGGATCGTCGGCTCGGGCTCCGGCACCGGCTCGGGCTCGGGCGGCGGGGCCCGACTGGTCGGCGAGCACTGGGTGCTCGGCCAGATCCTGCTGGAGGGCGACGGCGATCCCGTCCCGCTGCTGTGCGACAACGACACCAACGCCGAGCGGCTCTGGGGGCTGCCCGGCCGCTCGCCGTACCCGAAGGACGGGATCAACGACCACGTGGTCGACGGCGCGGCGACGGTCAACCCGGACCGGGTGGGGACCAAGGGGGCGCTGCACTACGTGCTCGACGTGCCCGCCGGCGGGCGACGGCAGATTCGGCTGCGGCTGACCCGCACCGTCCCGCCGCCCGGTGGGACGCCACCGCCCCGGGCCGACCTGGGCGACGGCTTCGACGCGGTGGTGTGGGCCCGGCGGGCCGAGGCGAACCGGTTCTACGACAGCGTCGTGCCGGACGCCGCCACGGCCGACGAGGCGCTGGTCGCCCGGCAGGCCATCGCCGGGCTGATGTGGGGCAAGCAGTTCTACCACTTCGACGTGCAGCGGTGGCTGGCCGGCGACCCCGGCTCCGCGCCCCCGCCGGCCGGCCGCCGGCACGGGCGCAACAGCCACTGGTGGCACATGACCAGCTTCGACGTGATCTCCATGCCGGACCCCTGGGAGTACCCCTGGTACGCGGCCTGGGACCTGGCCTTCCACTGCGTGAGCATCGCCCGGGTCGACCCGGGCTTCGCCAAGTCGCAGCTCCTGCTCCTGCTGCGGGAGTGGTACCTGCACCCCAACGGGCAGATCCCCGCGTACGAGTGGGCGTTCGGCGACGTCAACCCGCCGGTGCACGCCTGGGCAGCACTGAAGGTGTTCGAGATCGACGGCTCCCGCGACCACGAGTTCCTCGCCCGGGTGATGCACAAGCTGCTGCTCAACTTCACCTGGTGGGTCAACCGCAAGGACACCGGCGGCAACAACGTCTTCGAGGGCGGCTTCCTCGGGCTGGACAACGTCGGCCCGTTCGACCGTTCGGCGGCGCTGCCGGTGGCCGGGACGCTGGAGCAGTCCGACGGCACCGGCTGGATGGGCATGTACGCGCTCAACCTGCTCGACATCGCCATCGTCCTGACCGAACACGACCCCACCTGGGCCGACACCGCCACCAAGTTCTTCGAACACTTCGCCTACATCGCCGCCGCCGCGTACGAGCAGGGGCTGTGGGACGACGAGGACGCGTTCTTCTACGACGTGCTGCGGCTGGCCGACGGCAGCCAGGTGCCGCTGAAGGTCCGCTCGGTGGTCGGGCTGCTGCCGCTGGCGGCGACCACCCGGCTCACCGCGCGGACCCTGCGCCGGCTGCCCGAACTGGGCGCCCGGCTGCGCTGGTTCCTCACCAACCGCCCCGAGTACGCCGACGTGATCGGCGCCCGCCGGATCGGCCCGGACGGCAGCCAGCAGCGGCTGCTGTCCATGGTCGGCCCGGAGCAGGTGGTCCGGCTGCTGGCCCGGATGCTGGACACCGACGAGTTCCTCTCCGAGTACGGCCTGCGCACGCTCAGCCGCGCCCACCTGGACAAGCCGTTCACCGTCACCCTCGGCGGGCAGGAGTTCAGCGTCGGCTACGAGCCGGCCGAGTCGACCAGCGGCCTGTTCGGCGGCAACTCCAACTGGCGCGGCCCGATCTGGATGCCGACCAACTTCCTGCTGATCAGCGCGCTGCGCGACTACGCCGCGTTCTTCGGCGACGACCTCCAGGTGGAGTACCCGACCCGGTCGGGGGTGAAGCACACCCTCGACGAGATCGCCGACGACCTCTCCGCCCGGCTGATTTCGCTGTTCACCCGGGACGACTGGGGCCGCCGACCGATCTACGGGGCCGCCCAGCTCTTCCAGACCCACCCGGACTGGCGGGACCTCATCTGCTTCCCCGAGTACTTCCACGGCGACAACGGCGCGGGCCTGGGCGCGTGGCACCAGACCGGCTGGACGGCCCTGGTCGCCGACCTGATCCTCACCCTGCGCCGCTGACCCGCCGACCGGCTCCGGCCAGTCCGACCGGCCGGGGCGCCGGGTCAGCCGATCGTGGCCAGCAGTCCTCTCGTCGCGGGCCCGTCCCCTGGCGGTACCCGTTCTGCCCGGCGTAAACCGGCATGCCCCGTTCCCGCGCCGGCAGTACGGTGTCCCGGGTTATGCGGGAGGGAAGAACAATGGGACACGCCATGGGGCGGCGCCGGGGCGCGCAGGTGATGGTCTTCGACGCCGACGACACGCTGTGGGAGAACAACGTGCTGTTCGAGCGGGTGATCGACGACTTCCTCGACTGGCTGGACCACCCCACGCTCGACCGGGTCGAGATCCGGAAGGTGCTCGACGACGTGGAGCGTGCCAACGCCGTCGCCCACGGGTACGGCAGCAAGGTCTTCCTGCGGAGCCTGGGCGAGTGCCTGGAGCGGCTGCGCGAGCGTCCCGCCACCGACGCCGAGCGTCGGGAGATCGACCAACTGGCCGAGGCGCTCGTCGCGCACCGGGTCGAGCTGATGCCCGGGGTCGCCGAAACGCTCGACGCGCTGGCCGGGCGGCACCGGCTGCTGCTGCTCACCAAGGGCGACCGCGAGGAGCAGCAGCGCAAGCTGGACGCGTCCGGGCTGCTGCACCACTTCCACGCCGCGCACATCGTGCGGGAGAAGGACGCCGAGACCTACCGGTGGCTGGTCGGGGAGCACGGCTTCGACCCGGCCGCCGCCTGGATGATCGGCAACTCCCCGAGGTCGGACATCCTGCCGGCGCGGGCGGCCGGGATGCGGGCCGTGTTCATCCCGAACGAGAACACCTGGGTACTGGAGCACGACGACCTCGACCCGACGGACGCCGGGGTGCTCCGGCTGGCCGCCTTCCCGGAGCTGCTCCGGCACTTCTGAGCCCTCGTCCGGCTTCCGCGAACCACCCGGACGGACCCGCTCCCGGTGGGTAAAGCGCCCGGACCGCTGACCGTGTTACGGGGACATGCCGGTATTCGGCATTGACATCAATCATCCCCGTCTGGCGGTGGGAAATCTTGTTCGACCTGTGGTGACGGACCTAGCCTTGGCCGGCGCTCGCGGCTCGTCGGGGTGAGTCGGGAGCGTGCCGAAGTCCGGTGGTGGAGCACCGCGGAGCTGAGGTGCGGGCGGGCTGGCTCGCCGCGTTGAGCCCGGCGTGGGCGGCGTGCCCGCCCGCCCGCGCGCTCGTCGCGGCGGATTCCGCTGCCATGCCGGACGACGGCTGGTGGGTCAGGGCCGGGGAGTTGCGGACCCGGTCCTGACCCGAGCCGACCCGGCGGGCCGACGCCGCCGGTCGCGGGCCGGCGACCGTGGTTCAGGAGATCTCGCCCCGGACGATCGCCACCGCCACCCGGCAGAACTCGTCCATGTCCGGCCGGAAGCCGGCGGCGATGTCCGGGTGCAGCCCGGACCGGGTCTCGTCCAGCAGCCGCTGGCAGACCTGCTCGACCGGCTCGCCCGCGTAGCTGACCCGGATCCGTTCGGTGGCCGCCTGCAGGGCCGAGGTCAGCTGATCCTCCAGCGGACCCCGCAACTTCTGCTGCACGGGGTCGAGCCCGCTCGGGTCGAGCGTGACATGTGGCTCCGACATCGGCGCTCCCTTCCTCGGCGTCCGCGGTACCCCACCTCGGGCGTCGGTCAAACCACGGCCGGCACGGCGGCCCTCTGTACCTGGTAGGAGATCCTCGTCGTCAACGATCCTGCCCAACCAATGGACCGGCAGCGGGGGGATCGCTCGATTACCCACCGATCGGGCAGGCCGGGGCCCGGCCGGAGGCGTATGGCCTGAGACGGCGACGCGCTGGCGGCCGAGGTGGGAGAGCGCTGGGGAAACGCTGCTCCAGCCGGCGGACGCTGGGTGGCATCGCCGGGCCGGGTCGGAACGCTTCTGCCGCCTGGCGGGCGCTCAGGGCTTGGGGCGCGGCGCGAAGGCGCAGAACTCGTTGCCCTCCGGGTCGGCCAGCACCCACCAGCCGATGTCCGCGTCGGGCTCGCGCAGCAGCGTCGCGCCGGCGGCGATCAGCCGGGTGGCGTCGGGGCCGGTCAGGTCGACGTCCCAGTGCAGCCGGTTCTTCACCCGCTTGCGCTCCGGCACCGGGACGAAGACCCAGTGGTCCCAGGGGAAGCCCGCCGCGCCGACGACGGAGACGGCGTCCTCCGCGGGGGTCTCCACCCGGCCGCCGACGATCCCCGCCCACCAGGTTGCCTGGGCGGCCGGGTCGGCGCTGTCCACCACCAGCTCGAACGGGCCCGGCCGGGAGCCCTGCCGGGGGGCGAAGGCGCAGAACTCGTTGCCCTCCGGGTCGGCCAGCACCCACCAGCTCACCTCCGCGTCCGGCTTGCGGACCAGCCGGGCCCCGGCCGCCAGCAGCTCCGTCGGCTCCGGCCCGGCCAGCCACAGGTCGAGATGCACCCGGGTCTTGGCGGCGCGCGGCTCGGGCACCCGGTTGACCCAGATCGACTCGGCGCCGGGGCCGCCCCGGGGGTCGATCCGGGCGTCTCCGTCGCCGGTGTCGACCACCTCGCCGTCGAGCACGCCGGCCCAGAAGCCGGCCAGCCCGAAAAGGTCGTTGGCGTCCATGCAGAGGGCCTTGAAGCGCGCGATCATCCGTTCATTATGCTGGCCGGGTCCCGACGCCGCGTCCCGTAACGGTCAGCGGCGGCCCCGCTTGATCTCGTGGAAGGCCGGCAGCCGCAGCAGCGGCAGCAGCGAGTCCCACACGGTCAGCGCGTCGTCGGTGCCGGGGACCTCGGTCAGGATCGGGCCGTGGATGCCGCGCTCCGCGCCGGGCACCGTCAGCACCGGCGAGCCGATGTCCGGGCCTGCCGAGGAGTACGCCAGGGCGTGCGACTCGCGTACCGCCTCGTCCCAGCGGTCGTCGTCGAGGGCCGGCGCGGCGGCGGTGAGGCCGGCCGCCTCCACGGCCGCGTCGACCAGCTTGTCCGACAGCGGGTTGCCGGCGTCGTGGGTGCGCGCGCCCAACTCGGCGTAGAAGCGGCCGGCGTCGTCGCCGCGGCCCTCGGCGCGCAGCGCCTCCACCAGCCGCAGCGCCCGGCCGGAGGCGGCCATCGCCTCGGCGAACTGCGGCGCCACCTTCCCCTCGTTGAGGATGGCCAGGCTGAACGACCGCCACTCGACGGTCAGCTTGCGGGCGTCGGCCACGACCACCAGCCAGCGCGAGGTGCGCCAGGTCCACGGGCAGGCGGGGTCGAAGAAGAAGGTGGCGTCCATCGGCCGAGCGTACGGCGGGACGGGCCGGACCGCAGCGGGCCACGGTCGCCCGACGCTGGGACGAGTGGCCTGCTCGCTCGGCCGCTTCCAGACCACCGCCGGCGTCACCGGTAGTGGAGGGTCACGCAGGTGACATGAGTTCGTAGAGGTTGCCGGCGTCGTCGCTGAAGTAGAGGCCGCGGGCGCTCAGCGCGTGATCGGTGCGGCCGTTGTCGGGCTCGTCGGGTTCGCTGCCATAGGGCACGCCGCCGGCGTGCAGCCGGGCGAGGATCTGGTCGAACGTTGCCGGGTCGACGTCGAACGCCATGTGCAGGCCGACCGGCTGGTCGACGGTCATGAAGTCGAGGGTGAGCTGCTCGTTGACCCGTACCGGCGCGAAGTGGCGGACCCTGCCGGAGTAGGGCAGCCCCATGATGCCGGCGAAGAACACGGCGGCTTGCTCGTTGTCGACGGCGGGCACGATGGTGTGGTTCAGCGTGATACTCATGCGCTTCCTCCGGCGATGACAGCGGGGTCGGCCGCGGAGCCCACCACGCCGTGCAGGAACACGTCGACCAGCGTCTCGATCGGGGTCCCGGCGCCCCCGGGCGCTCCCCGCCGGCCGAACAGCATGCCGAGGAAGATGACGGCGAGTTGTTCGACCGGCAGTCGCAGCGCGGCCCGATCGGGTTCCAGCAGCCGGACCACGGCCTGATGGGTGCGTCCGGTCGCGGTCGCCCGGTCGCCGGTCGCGCTGCGATCACGCGGCTCGCCGCGCTGGCCTCGACGGCCGGCCGCGTGCACCGCGTCGATCACCGCACCCACCCGCTCCAGATAGGCCTGCAGGGTCGCCGCGACCTCGGCCAGCCGGGCGGCCAACGGCTGATCCAGCGGTACGGCGTCGAGCTCGGCCAGGACGTGATCATTGCGCAGAGCCGCCGTCACGCAGGCGTCCAACAACTCGTCCTTGTCTGCGAAGGCGCGAAAGACTGTCGCCTCGCCGATCCCGGCCGCCTTCGCGATCTGCAAGGTGCTGACCGCGGCACCATGCTCGACCAACAGCGGCAGCGCCGCCGCCACGATCATCTCGCGTCGGCGCTCCGGACTCATTCCCGGCGCTCGGCGCCGGGCCGGTGTCTCCGTCACACCCTCATGCTAGGGAGTGAGGACTCACTCCGGCAAGGCCGCGCCACCCTGGTCCGGCCCCGGGTGGTCGCCACCGGGCTGACCGGCGAGCCGATCCTGCCCGGCTGACGGCGTGCCCCGGGCGGCACGCCGCTGTTGTCCCGACGTCCGCGAGGTGAAGGAATTCTTCATCATCATCAAGCCCGATGCAAGGTCTCGACATAGACAGATGTCGCGCTATATGGTGCGGCGACCCGGGCGACATGATTGCAGTCGCCCTTTGTAGTCGACGAGGAGTGACGGTGACTGTTCGGAGACCCTCGCGTCGGGTGAGCCAACTGCTCGGCGGCGCAGCGATTTTGATGATCGGCCTGACCAGCCAGCCGGCCCAGGCCGCGCCGCAGCAGGGCGCGGAGACGCTCGCCGCCGCCTTCGACCAGGCGGCGGCCCGCTCCGACGTGCCGCGCGACCTGCTCGCCGCGCTCGGGTACGCGGAGACCCGGCTGGACGGTCACAACGGCGAGCCCAGCGCCTCCGGCGGGTACGGCGTGATGCACCTGACCAGCAACCCGAAGGTGCGGACCCTCGACGAGGCCGCGCGCCGTGCCCGACTGGACCGCACCGAACTGCGCACCCGTGACGCGGCGAACGTCGCCGGCGCGGCGGCGGTGCTCCGCTCGTACGCCGATCAGGCCGGGCTCACCGCGAAGCAGCGCGACGACGTCAACCAGTGGTACGGCTTGATCGCCCGCTACGGCGGTTCGTCGGACAAGGCCACCGCCCGGCTGTACGCCGACGCCGTGTACGATCTGCTCGGCAGCGGCTTCAGGGCGATCACGGCCACCGGCGAGGTCACCGTGGACGGCCGTCCGGTCGCGCCCCAGCGGGGCGACTACGCCGCGGTGGCGCCGCTGGGCGCCGCCGACATGGGCACCCAGAGCACCGACTACGGCCCGGCGGCCTGGGTGGCGGCGAACTCGTCCAACTACACGGCCTCCAGCCGCGAGTCGTCGTACCCGATCAACTACATCATCATCCACACCATGCAGGGCAGCTACGCCGGCTCGATCAGCTGGTTCCAGAACGCAGCGGCCGGCACCAGTGCGCACTACCTGCTCCGTTCCTCGGACGGCGCGGTGACCCAGATGGTGCGGGACAAGGACGTCGCCTGGCACGCCGGCAACTGGACCTACAACACCCAGTCGATCGGTATCGAGCACGAGGGCTACGTCGACAACGCCTCCTGGTACACCGACGCGATGTACCGGTCGTCGGCCGCGCTGACGCGGCACCTGGCCGACAAGTACGGCATCCCGAAGACCCGCAGCAACATCATCGGTCACAACCAGGTGCCGGGCGCCACGCACACCGACCCGGGTCCGAACTGGAACTGGACCTACTACATGCAACTCGTCACCGGCACCACGACGCCGCCGCCGACCTGGTCGACCATCGTGGACAACACCACCGCCGGCCGGTTCACCGCGAGCGCCAACTGGAGCACCTCGTCGTACTCGTCGCAGCGCTACGGGGCCGACTACCGCTACGCCAACCCTGTCGCGGCCAGCGACGCCGCCTGGTACAAGGTGAACATCCCGGCCACCGCCACCTACCGGGTGGAGGTCTGGTACCCGGCCGTCGCCGGTTACAACGCCACCACGCCGTACATCGTGGCGACCAGCAGCGGCAACCAGACGGTCAACGTGAACCAGTCGGCCAACGGTGGTGGTTGGCGCTCGCTGGGCAACTTCACCCTGGCCGCCGGGGACGCCAACAAGGTGGGCATCAGCCGTTGGTCCGGTAGCACCGGCTACGTGATCGCCGACGCGATCCGCATCACCCGCGTCTAACGCGGCAGCGCGGCAGCCCGGACGGGGCCCCAGCGCGGCAACGATGTGCGCAAGGAAAGGTCCCCTGCTATCGGATTTTGATAGCAGGGGACCTTTCCTGACTACCGCAACGGCAACTGCCCAGGGGTAACCCCCGAGTGTGGACGTCTTCTCGTAATGATCGTTCCGTCTTGGTCTGACCGGCGCCTGTTCGATCAGATGCGATTACGCGCTCGTTGGTGTCCCGTCCGGGTGAAAGTGGCCCAGTCCGGGCTATCTGGTCCAGCGGGTGGTCCAGTCCAGGTGAGGGTCGCCCGAGGAGTTGATCTCAACCTAAGTTGAGGTTCTAGGTTGTCCCCATGGACACCACGAACTCCACTCCCCCCACCAACGACGACGAGAAGAGGATCCGCGAACTCGTCGCGCGGACCCAGGAGGCGCAGATCGACCCGGACGTACTGCCCGCCCTGCACACCTCCGACCTGGTGCTCATCAACCTCGCCGGGCGGCGCCTCTTCGGGCGCGAGTCCTTCGCTTCGGCCATGGCCGAAGCGCTCTCCTCCCCGCTCAAGGACATCCGGACCGTGCTGGAAGTCAACGACATCCGGTTCGCCACCCCCGACGTCGCCATCGTGAGCCTGACAAAGACGATCCACGACGAACGGCCCGAGGCGGAGGACTCATCCGAGCTGCCCTTGGCCGGCATCATGACCTACGTCATGACCCGCAGGGGCGACGACTGGCGCATTGCCCTGGCGCAGACGACACCGATCCGCTGAACGCCCACTGACAAACACCCGGCGAACTCTGCAAGCAGCCTGTCACTCCGCAGTTCATCGGCTCCACCTCTGCAAGATTCAATGAGACAGGTCACTCAGCGCCGGAACGCTGCGGCGCTGAGTGACCTTGAGGATCACAGAAAGCGCCAAGTAGGTCCGGACAACATCGGGCCGGACCGTCCGAGCTACCTGGCACCACCGCAGGTCGCGGGCGACCGGGCGTGCCAGGTTCATCCGGACCGGACAGTTGGCGCGCGCCCAGATCGACGCCTCGCTGATGCGGCCGGCCCCAGGGGATGCGCGTGCTGCCGACACCATCGGCCCCAGCCTGGTCGGCCTTTACCGGGTCGGCCTGCCTTACGTTGGTCCCTATGGAGCTGCCCCGTTTGTGCGGTCTGTGGAGTGGGAGCGTGGACGGGGCAGCTCCATAGGGGCCGGAGGGTGGGTCCCCGACCGGGTGGGGGTATTCGTCGGCCCGCTCTACCCGACTGCCCGCTGTGCGGGGCGGCATGGGGCGGCGTAGCGGCGGCCTTCCCAGGGCATGTGCGGCAGAGGGATATGGCTGAGGACCGGTGAGACCGAGGCCCTGGCCAGGATTTCGGGTCATCCGCAAGGAGCGGAACGGGATTCCCGGAGGATGGATGAGCTTCGGGCGGGATCGGACACTCCGCGAACTTGCCGGGGCCCTGCCCGGGCATCCTGCACTTGACGTTGACACCGTGACAAGGTCTTCACTGGGTGCAGGAGGTGGTCCCCGTCAACTCGACACACAGGAATTCACCGGACACACGTCTGCCCGACGCGTTGGGCGCCGGAGACTCGTCGGCGCGGCTCCAGGCGGCTCTGGCCGTTGGCACGCACGCTGACCCCGGCCTCCTCGATGCGCTCGTGGCACGGTGCGCGATCGAGCCGGACTTCTTCGTGCGCGACACGCTCACCTGGGCGTTGACCCGCTTCCCGTCGGAGATCACGGTGCCCAGACTCCGCGCGGAACTCCGTTCCGAGCGCGCTCAGGCCCGAAGCCAGGCGTTGCATACGCTGTCCAAGATCGGGGACGGGAGCGCGTGGCCCGCGATCACGCGGTCGTTGCTGCGTGACGCCGACGACGAGGTCGCGCGAAGCGCATGGCGTGCTGCCGTCGTCCTCGTGCCCGCCGGGGAACAAAAGGGGCTGGCCGCGGAGCTGGCCGCACAACTCGGTCGCGGCGACGGGAATGTGCAACTGAGTCTCAGCCGAGCGCTCGTCGCACTCGGAGACGTGATCGAGCCGGCCCTGCAGACGGGACTGGCGAGCGCCGACCCGACAGTGCGTGCGCATGCTCACGCCACGGAGCGGCTCCTGCGCGACCCGGCTGCCGGTTTCGGCCCAGCCGTCGGCGAGGCGAAACGGATCGTCGCCCTCGGCCCGGAACGGGTCGAGGGAACAGCGTGCTGATCGGCGAGGTGGCACGCCGCTCGGGGGTGAGCACCCGGATGCTCAGGCACTACGACTCCCTCGGGCTGGTGCGACCAACGGGCCGCACCGTGGGTGGCTACCGCGAGTACTCCGCCGAGGACATTCGCCGGATCTTCCACATGGAAAGTCTGCGGTCCCTGGGACTGTCGCTGCGACAGATCGGACGTGCCCTGGAGGATCCCGCCTTCGCGCCGTCCGCACTGGTCGGCGACCTCATCCGACGGACCGAAGACCGACTGAAGCGGGAGCAGGAGCTACTCGAACGACTCCGTACGGTCGATGCCTCCGCCCTCCGGCTGGCAGGGCGTCCTGCGCATCGTCGAGCTCCTGCACGGGCTCAACTCGCCCAGCGCCGCCCGCCGACAGCAGACCGTCCTGGCCCCGGCCGAGGACGTGCCGGTTTCCCACCGAGCTGATGGCTGGGGCGGTCCTCGCCGAGTCCGATCCGACCGTCGCCGGTGCCCTGCGGTGGGCCCTCGCGCGGGCGGGCGGTGACGCTGTGGCGAGCGTGGCGTTCGGCGTGTACTCGGAGAACGTCGACATCCGGCGGCGCGCGGTCCTGGCGATCGCCGAGATGTCCGGTGACGAGGCGACCGCGGTGCTCGCGGACGCACTCGGGGACTCGGACACGACAGTGTCGCCCTCACCGCCTCGGCCCTCGTGTTCGTCAGGCCGTCCACGGCGGACCTGAGCGAGTGCTCGAAGAGTGGTCCAACGGCTGAACCCGAGGCGCGGACCGGAACTCTCACCTCATGAACTCGCGGATCTCAGAGCCGGGCGGCTCTCCCGGCCCGGGGTGGCTGGCGGAGACGCGCCCCTGCTGGCAGGAGCAGCGCAGGCAGAGCCGTTTCAGAAGATCGTCGAGTTCTCGAACCGATACCCCGGCCCCTCACACCGCGCGTCACGCCTACGAGCGTCATTTCCGACGCCCACCCGGGCCACGGCTGACCCCATGCAAGATCTTGGAAGAATCTGGCCCCCCCAGGGGCCACTTCCCTCCAAGATCTTCAGCCATCCCAATTAGTGGAACGCAAGTACCGTTGTGTGGACGGCTGCGGGCACGTTGGGCGGGGGCGGGGGCGGGGGCGGGGGCGGGGGCGGGGGCGGGGGCGGGGGACAGTGCGGCAGGACAGGATTCGGTGGGGTGATGGTCGGCGGTGGCGCGGCTAAGTAGCCGAGTTGCGCGGTGATCGCCGCGCCGGCGGCATCCACGTACGGGGCTCCGATCTGCGCGGCACCGGACACTCCGCGACTTTGCCGGGCCCTGCTCTCGATGCACTGCGGCTTCCTGTCGTTGACTTGGGCGACGAGCCGAGCGCCTCGGTCGAGCACGGCTGTCCGTTGCGCGCGGGTGGGTGCGCGGACGGCTTGGGCCTTGGTCTTGTTGTTCCGGCCCGCTCCTCCCGAGCGGATGGGTGCTTGCCGCACCGAGGCCCATGCTGGTCATGACGTCGCGAACCGGCACGCCGCTAGCTGAGCTGATGATCGAAAACCGGCAGCGGCCTCCCGTCTCAGCGGGTTCCGGGCCTGTTTCGTCGGGGGCGTCATCTTCCTCGCGTTGCTGGCGGTCCTCCAGCCGATCACCCGCTACGAGGACTGCCCCAACTACGGTGGAAACGGCTCAGGTGTTGCCGCGGCCGAGGTAGCGGGCGGCGACTGCGGCGGGCTGCTCGGCCACCCGGCCGGCCGACAGGTTCCCGGGAGAATCCGCGTTCACCGCTGTGTTGAGATATCACGTTGTTACACGGACGGGTCCCAGGCGATGAGCTGATCGAAGATGCGACGGTCGCCGTCCAGCTCCAGCTTCAGAGAATCCAGCGGTATGCGGCCGTAAAAGAACAGGACCAGGTCACTGGCCGTGCCCCGGGCGGAGGCATCGGCCGCGTCCGGGTCCGGGTCCTCGCTGGCAGCCGGCACGCCGAGGCGGGCGGCCCATGCGCCGTCGCGGGACAGCCGAAGGCGCCAAGAGCGGCCCTCGGTGGCGTAGTAATCGACGACGGCGGGTTCGTGCGGCCAGGCGACATCCGTCGAGCAGAGGGTGAACTGGCAGTCGTCGAAACCGTCGAGGGCGACCTCGACTGGTAGCGGCTCCGGGTCCCCCACGGTGAGCTGGACATCGTAGGTGTGCACCGCGATCTCGGGAACCTGACGCCGAGCCCATGCACCGGAGGTTTCCGGTGACTGCGAGTCACCCCACCACGTCCAACAACCGCGGTCCGGGCCGGCCTCACGCAGCGCGCTCGTCAGTCGCTCGACGGACTCGGTCCACCAGGCCAGGAGAGCCTCGCGTTCCCGAGGCGCACCCGTGCCGTCGTCCCAAGCGGACTTCTCCGGGGGAGCGTCGGCCGGCCCGGCGGCGACGATGGCGGCCGACCTGCGGCGGCCCATGCCCAGGTGCTGCACGAGATCGAACAGCGTCCATTCTGGGCAGCTCGGCACCGGCACGTCGAGGCTGGGCGCCGCAGCGACCGCGGCGCGGAAGGCGGTCGACCGTTCGTCAATCAGCCGCAGATGATCAGAGAACGTCAAAGTCTTTTGCACTCCGGCTTTCTACCAGTGTGCTCCGAAAATCGGACAGCGATTTTCGCAGCCGACGCGGCCGCGGCACTGGCGCGCCAGGGTTCCACCTGCCGTGACCTGCACCGTCACGATGAAAAAGGCTCACTGATGGTGCTCGACGCCGAGATGTACGAGTTGGTGTACGCCCCGGACACCTCGACAGTCGAGGCGTTGCGGGTGCTGTAAGTCGCCGCCTCTCGTGCCCGGCGCCTGTTGGCCGCAGGGCCTGTCCGGCGGATCATGCCGGACAGGCCCGTGGTCCCGAGGAGGGCTCAGCGCTTGAGCGTGAAGGTGAAGTCGCTGGAGAGCTTGCCGCTCAGCCGGACTGCCGAAACGAGTTTTCCCTCCGTGATCAGTCGCTCGACCTCGGCCCTCGAAAGACCGCAACCTTCAGCGATTAGTCGCACCGGCCGGACAGGGATCCGCGCAGCAAAGCGGACCGAGACGTCGATCACCTCACGGTCCAGGTGATCCGATCCTCCGGTGTCGAGGCGCCAGGCGTTGTTCCAGTCGAGGGCTATGCGATTACGGGACTGCACGACCGGATCCTGGAGCAGATCAGCTGTCAGGCCAGGGTCGTTGTCATGTAGCCGGTCCAGCAGCTCAGGGCGTATGGAGCGCACAGCCATCCGTTCCAGTACCGTGAACTTTGCGGTTTCCCCGCAAGCGGTACAGAGCGCGAGGAGCCAGACGTCGATAAGCTTGTGGTTTGCGTTGACGCGAAATTTACCGCTTGCCCGGAAGTGCTCGGACGCGCACACGTGGCAACGGCGGAGAACGAGCGGCAGGCAGGTGGGCACGACCACCCAGTATTTGAGCATAGAAGTACACCGGTTTCAGTGAGAAATCCGCAGCAAAAAGGAGCGCGGCGCATATGCGCGACGCGCGACAAATCAGCGTTCGGAAGGACTCACAGGGTGTACAACGGCACGTCCTTGACTAGACGACTTGGTTCGGCAGCACGGTAATGGCGCACAGCGGCGCTGCGCCACTGGTTATCGAGCGGCTCACCGCCAGGTTCCATCCGGCGGATCATGGACGAAGCCAAAGCCAGGTCGCGGCGACGGGCGGTCAGGGTGGCCAGCAGCCGGATCGGTGAACCCGAACCGGTGCTTCGCGCCGCCGCCGATCGCACGACGACGGGCCAGTGCGGCGAGGCGGTCGCGTAGTCAGGTGGCGATGAGGAAGGCTGCGGCCCGTTGGTCGAGTTGCATCGCGAATGCGGGCAGGCGGGGGCCGAAACCCGGCAATGACCACACCGAACGCGGTGGGTCAGGCGGTGGTCCATTCGACGGCCAGGGGCAGCCCGACGAACGCTGTGTACGCCTCCAGCGCCGCGTCGACGCGGGCCCGGGTGGCGGCGTCGAGGTCGACCAGCGGGCGCGCCGCCACCTTCACCTTCGTCTTGGTCAGCGTCCGCTTCCAGGTGCCGACCACCCGGCCGCCGCGCACCACCGTGGACTGGAAGACCCCGTTGGCGCCGGGGATGATCGCCTGCTTGTGCGCGGCGTCGAGCATCAGCGACCGGTCCTTGTAGCCCAGCAGGTATTCGTCGAAGCCGGGCAGGGTGTGCACGTCGTCGACCGGCTCCCGGGGCGCGTCGAGCAGGGCCGGGTCGACCACCGCCTCGACCCCGTCGACCGTCACGGTGGTCAGCGCCGCCCCGGCGGCGGCGATGCCCCGCTTGGCGTCGGCGGCGGTCAGGCCCGTCCAGCCGGCGAAGTCCTTCCGGGTGGTGGGGCCGTGGCTGCGGAAGTAGCGCAGGGCCAGGATGCCCAGCGCCTCGTCGCGGTCGGGGCGGTGCGGGTCGGGCACCCACTCGTCGAGCAGGGCGAAGGTCTGCTCGGTGCCGACGTGCGGGGCGATGCAGGTGACGCCGCGCTGGGCCGCGTACCAGATCAGGTGGTAGCCGCGCTGCCCGGTGGTGTCGATGCCGGCCGCGTTGAGCGTGCCCAGGCATTCCGAGCGGGTCAGCCGGACGCCGCCGGCCAGCGCCTCGCCGAGCACGTCGGCGGCCCGGTCGGCGTCTTCCAGGCTGAGGCCGAGGCTCGCCCGCCGGGGCCCGGCGGCGGCCAGGATGCGCACCCCGGTCACCTCCAGCATCCAACGGGCGTCCCGGGCCGGCACCAGGTGCACGGTGCCGCGCATCGGCCAGGTGCGCAGCGCCTCCCGACGCTCCAGCGCCTCCCGCACGTCGGCCTGCGTCCAGCCGGGCAGCCGCAGCCCGAGCGACCACAGGCCGCTCGCCATGTCCTGCGCCTGCATCGCGCCGAACCACTCGACCACGCCGGCCACGTCGGTCGGCCGGGCGGTGGGGTGGGGGCGCAGCAGCAGGCTGGTCGTCCGCAGCGCGAGGGCCTCGGCGCCGGTCAGTGCCGCCGACCCGACCGGTGTCGTCGCCGTCCTTGTCCTCGCGCCGCTCGTTGCCACGTGGTCAGCCGCCTTCCTCCGGGTCGGTGGTCAGCATAGGACCGGGCACCGACACCCGCCGGGCCCGCGCGCCCGGACGCGGGAGCGGGTGGTGCGCCGTGAGCTGGGGGCGTGCCCGTGCGGTCGCCCCCGTGCCGGCCCGGTTAGGGTGGGCTCGTGCTCCGTCAGGTCACCGGGATCCGGTATGTCACCCCCCTGCGCGAGGGCGGCTCGCTGCCCGGTGTGGTCGAGGCCGACGACCTCGGCACGTACGTGGCGAAGTTCCGGGGCGCGGGGCAGGGGCCGAAGGCGCTGGTCGCCGAGGTGATCTGCGGCGAGCTGGCCCGCCGGCTCGGGCTGGCGGTGCCCCGGCTGGTGGTCCTCGGCATCGACCCGGTGATCGGCCGGGCCGAGCCCGACCAGGAGGTGCAGGAGCTGCTGCGCGGCAGCGGCGGGCCGAACCTCGGGATGGACTTCCTGCCCGGCGCGCTCGGCTACGACCCGGTGGCGCACCCGGTCGACCCGGCGCTGGCGTCCCGGGTGCTGTGGTTCGACGCGTTCACCGAGAACGTCGACCGGAGCTGGCGCAACCCCAACCTGCTGATCTGGCACCGCGAGCTGTGGCTGATCGACCACGGAGCCTGCCTGTACTTCCACCACAACTGGCCGCGTGCCGAGGCTGCGGTGCACCGGGCGTATCGGGCCGACGATCACGTGCTCGCCCCGTACGCGAGTCGGCTGGCCGAGGCGGACGCGGACCTGACGCCCCGGGTCACCCCCGGGCTGCTGGCCGAGGTGCTGGCCCTGGTCCCCGACGCCTGGCTGGCCGGGCCGGACTTCGACTCCGCCGACGCGGCCCGCGCCGCGTACGTCGACCACCTCACCCGCCGGGTCGCGCGCACCGCCGACTGGCTGCCGCAGGGGAGCCCCGCGTGAGAGAACCCTTCGAGTACGCGGTGATCCGGCTGGTGCCCCGGATCGAGCGCGGCGAGCAGATCAACGTCGGGGTGATCCTGTACTGCCAGGGGCGGGACTTCCTCGCGGCGCGTACCCATCTGGACGCCGACCGCGTCCGGGCCCTCGCGCCGGACGTGGACCTGGCCGACGTCGCGGCGGCGCTGGGTTCCTGGGACCGGACGTGTGCCGGGGACGGGCCGTCGGGGCGGATGAAGCGCGGGGAGCGGTTCCGCTGGCTGGCCGCGCCGCGCAGCACGATGATCCAGACCAGCCCGGTGCACACCGGGCTGACCGCCGACCCGGCGACGGAGCTGGACCGGCTGCTGGACGCCCTGGTCCGCTGAGCGGGCTCCCTGACGGTGGGGCGCGGACGGGAGTGTCCGACCGCGCCCCACCACGGTGAGCTACCGGAGGGCGTACGCCCGCTGGACGGTCTGCTCGGTTCGGTTGCCGTCGGCGTCCCAGGCGTTGACGTTCAGCCAGACGTAGCCGTCCGTGCTGGACAACGCCGGGTGAACGGTGCGGACGTTGAACTTCCCGCCGCCGGTCGACACCGCCCGCGCGGGGTGCCAGGTGGCCCCTCCGTCAGTCGACGCCGAGACGGTCATCCCCTTCACCCGCGACCTGTCGGGGGTGAGCCCGTGCGCGGCCGCGGTGATCGTGAACTGGTGTCCCCGGCCGGCCTTGGCCTGGTTGTTCAGGTCCAGTTCAAGGTCGTAGTCGAGCTGCAGCACCGGCTGGAACGCGCACGAGCCGGTGCCGATCGGACAGGCGTACCCGGCCGGGGTGCCCTTCGTCGGGGTCGCCGAGCGGAAGGTGTAGACGGAGTCCACCCGGGGGGCGAGGGTCTGGACCGAGGTGAGCCCGTAGCCGGTGTCCGTGGTCTCCAGGCGGTAGACGCCCGACCCGGCCGGTAGCTGGAAGCGGCGCGGGGACGTGGTCAGCGGTGGGATCACCACGCCGTTCCGGGTCAGCTTCCAGGTGCTGTTGGCGGTGGAGGCGACCATGCTGTGTCCGGCGGTGCCGTCCAGCCAGTACTGCCCGGCGAGGAAGATGTCGCCGTCCCGGCAGAACCCGCAGGTGTTCTGCCGCACCACGGGCGACGTGACCTCGAGCGCCCCGATCCGGGTGGGCGCGGCGAACCACGACTCGTCCCGGCTGCGGGTGCCCGCCCGGAAGTAGTCGTCCGAGGTCCACCAGAACTGTTCCTCCCCGCCCGCCTGGGTCTTGCCCACCTGCACGATGTACCGCAGCCACTGCAGGTGGTCACCCTCACCGACGTACTCGGTACGTGCGGTCGGGCCGGGGAACCGCCAGGTGCTCTGCGAGGACCACGGGTCCCTCGGACCCAGCGTCCCCCAGATCGAGTCGAACATGAGCGGCTTGTCGGCGTGGTAGGTCGTCTTCAGCTTCACCATCGCCTTCGGGTCCACCGGCCGCTCCGGCGTGCCCGGCACGCCGTTGGGGTGGTCCCGACGCAGGTGGTAGACGTACGACGGGCCGCTGGTGCCGCCCAGGGTGACGGTGCTCCTGCCGCGCCTGCGCAGCGACTCACCCTCGTCGCGGGACAGGGTGAGGGCGAGCATCGTGTCGGTGCTCGGCACGAGGTTGCCCAGCAGCGCGGGAGCCCTCGCGACGTCCACATAGATCAGGGTGAGCCCGGCCCCCGCGGCTGCCGCGTTGTCCCGTGCCGTACGCGCCGCGTTCTGCGCGTACGCGTGCCGCCACGGCCACTCCATGTCCGTCGGGATCTGGATCCGGATCAGCGCCGCCTTGCCCCTGACGCCGGCTGCGGCCAACTCCTGCGGGCTACCGGCACCGGCGAACACCATCGGCAGGTTTCGCTTCCTGCCGTCCAGGTGGCTGCTGGCGGACAGCAGGTCGTAGTCCGGTGCGAGCCGGCCCCCACCCCGCACCCGCAGGTCCACGAGCGCCTCGGACAGGGTCCACTGGTTGTGGAACTCGAAGAAGCCGATCTTCACCGGCTTGGTCGGCGTGGCGTAGCCCTCGTACTGGCTGCCGCCGATGAGCATCGCGAAGGGCAGCACCGAGCCGTCGGCCAACCCGCGAAGGGTGCCGTAGCTGACGCTCGGCATGTCGGTCGGCGCAGCCGTGGGCGGCCGGACGTTGACCGCCGTGCGGGCGTCCAACGTCACCTCGGTCGGCGCGGTGACCTCTACCTCGGTCTCGGTCATCAGCGTCGCCCGCCGGACGCCCTCCTCGTGCTCCATCATCGCTACCTGGATGTCGTACACCCCGACCGGCAGGCGCATCGTCACGACACCGTTGCGGGCCATCTCGTAGTACGCCGGCAGCGTCATCGGGTCGTTGTCGACCGGGTTGTCGACCCTGATCGCGCCCACCGTCTCCGGGCGCGGGGTGTCGCCCCTGGACCCGACGAGCCGGATGGTCACCGGCTGCATCGCGGTCTCCTTGTACCAGGACAGCGCGGTCCGCACCGACACCGAGCCGTCGGCGGTGCTCGCGAGCAGCAGACCGCCGTACCCACCGGTCGGGCCGGCCTTGGGGTCCACGGTGAACGTCACCTCGGCGGCACCCTTCGCAGGGACGACGACGCTGTTCGCGGAGAGCGTGGCGGAACCGGCGGGCACCGGCTTGCCGTCGAACGCCTTCACGTCCAGCGCGAGGTTGAGCGTGACCGGGGCGCTGCCGGCGTTGGTGTAGGTGACCTTCCGCTCGATCGGTGCCTGCGTGCCGTCGGCGATCCTGCCCACGTTGACCGTGGCCGAGCCGTAGACATGCTGCTGGAGGGCGCGCGGAACGTCCAGCCGCCCGGTGCCGCCCTGCCACCACGAGTAGGCGCCGGCCTTGGTGGTGGTCACCAGCGCGTCCTTGAGCTGCGCCGGGGTCCAGTCCGGGTTGGCCTGGGCGAGCAGTGCGGCTGCGCCGGCAACGTGGGGCGTGGCCATCGAGGTGCCGCTGACCCTGGTGTACTGCCCGTCCACGATCGGCCAGAGGGAGGTGCCGGCCGCGCGGGCCGCCACGATCTCGGCGCCCGGCGCGGTGATCTCCGGCTTGACCGCGGCGTCGCCGTAGCGGGGACCACGGTTGGAGAACGGCGCGAGCGCGTCCCGCTTGTCGACCGCTCCGACGGTCAGCGCGGCGTTCGCCGCGCCGGGGCTGCCGATGGCGAGGTCACCCTGGTTGTTGCCGGCGGCGACCACGAACAGCGTGCCGGTGGAGGCGGTCAGCGAGTCGACCGCCTGGCTCATCGGGTCGGTGCCGTCGGTGGTGGTGGGCGCCGACAGGCTCATGTTGACCACGTCGGCCCCCTGTGCGGCGGCCCACTCCATGCTGGCGATGATCCAGGAGTCCTGCCCGAACCCGCTGCTGTCGAGGGCCTTCGCCGAGAGCACCTGGGCGCCCGGTGCCACACCCTTGTGACGTCCGCCGGAGGCGGCGCCGGTGCCGGCCACCGTGGAGGCCACGTGGGTACCGTGGCCGTGGTGGTCGACGCCGTCCGCTTCGCCGGTGAAGTTGGCGATGCCGGCAATGTTGCCGGACAGGTCCGGGTGGGTCGGGTCGATGCCGGTGTCGATCACACCGACCTTCACCCCGGTGCCGGTGACACCCGCCGCCCAGGCGGCGGGGGCGCCGATCTGGGGCACGCTCTCGGCCAGGTTGACCTTGAACTTGCGGTCCAGCCAGACCTTTTCGACGCTCCTGCCGAGTGCGGCGCGGGCGGTGCGGTCGGGCGTGGCCGGGGCGAGCGCGTTCCAGAACTCCCCGGCATCCGCCGTCGACACGCTCAGCGCCGCCCCGTCGATGCTGGCCAACGTGCGCTTGTTCTCGCTGGCCGGTAGCGCGTCGGCCTGTCGGGTCAGGGTCTTGGCGGCCGGGTCGCCGTGGAAGGTGACGATCACCGGCAGGGTCTTCGCGGTGCCGGTGATTCCCTGGCGGACCAGTTCGCGGACGTTGAACAGGTCGCGCTCCAGGAAACCGGAGGTCACGTACGGTGCCGCGTCGGACGGGATGACGAACAGGTCGTCGCCGCTGCCCTGAACGGTGAACGTGGCGGACCGGGTCGGATCGTCGGCGGCGTCGACCGCGTACGTCGATCGGCCGTCGGCACCGGTGGTCACGGTGACCGTGTCACCGGTGAGCAGCGGTACGCGGTGCGTGCCGATCTCTCCCGGTTCGGGTCGTGGGGCCGACGGGGCTGTCGGGGGTGGCGGATCGTCCGGTGTGGCCGGTTCGGCGAGCGCCGGGTGGGTTGAGGTCAGGACCAGAGCCGTGCCGGTGACGGCGGCGGCGAGAGCACGGGTGAACCGCGCAGCAGACATTGACAGCCTCCTTGCAAGGTGGCCCGAAGCTACCGCAGCCACCCGGCACTGTGAAGATCCATCCCATACGTTTTCCCTGGTAGGGGGGCATCTTTTGTGATCCACTCTGGATAAATGATGATCGCCGATGGTTCGTCATGGCCCGAAAGCATCCGTAGCCTCCACGGTGGATAAGTCGGTTACGGAACCGGTTCCGGCGTGGTGTTGATGTTGGCGAGATCGGACCGGCCCCCGGCCCCGGCATCACGGCGGATGGTGTCGGGTCGACCCGGTTGCGCCGGCCGGCCGAGGGTCGTACCGGGACGCGCCGTGTCGCCCATCGCCGACCCGCGCTTCGGTGCGGAACTTCGCCGGTTGCGCGTTGGCGGGCCCGGCCGCCGGCCGGTCAGAGCCGGCGGTGCATGACGAGCAGGTCGACGTACCCCCGGCTCGGGTGCCGGAAGCCCTCGGGGATCCGGCCGACCACCGCGAAGCCGAGGGACCGCCACAGCGCGACCGCCCGCTCGTTGCTGGCCACCACCGCGTTGAACTGCATCGCCCGGTAGCCCTCGGCCCGGGCGAGGTCCAGCACGTGCGCGCCCAGCGCCCGGCCCACCCCGCGCCCGGCGGCGGCAGGGGAGACCATGAAGCTCGCGTTGGCCACGTGGTCGCCGGGGCCGAGCTGGTTGGGGGCCAGCTTCGCCGTCCCCAGCACCGTCCCGTCGTCGTCGACGGCGACGACCGCGCGGGCGGGCGGGCCGGGCAGCCACAGCCGCCGGGCGGTCGCCTCGTCGACGTCCCGGGGCCAGGTGTACGTCTCACCGGCGGCCACGATCCGGCGCAGGAACGGCCAGATCTCGGGCCAGTCGGCGGCGGTGGCCTCCCTGATCGGCATGCGCCGAGCATGCCAGCGCGCGGCCCGGCGGCGGCACCGACCCGGCGTTTGCGGTCGCGGGGAACGGGTAGGCGCGGGAGCTGACCTGAATCGAGGAGAGGAACATCTGATGGACGGCCAGATCAAGGTCGCGGTGATCTACTACAGCGCGACCGGCATCACGTACCAGATGGCGGTTGCGGCTGCCGAGGCCGCCGGGGAGGCCGGTGCGGAGGTCCGCCTGCGCAAGGTGCGTGAGCTGGCGCCGGACGAGGCGATCCGCTCCAACTCGGGGTGGCAGGCGCACCGCCTGGAGACCCAGGAGGTCATGGAGGCCGAGCCCGACGACCTGTCCTGGGCCGACGTGGTGATCTTCGGCTCGCCGACCCGGTACGGCATGGTCGCCGCGCAGCTCAAGCAGTTCATCGACACCACCGGCCCGCTGTGGGCGCAGGGCGCGCTGGCCGACAAGGTCTACTCCGCGTTCACCTCGACGGCGACCACGCACGGCGGGCAGGAGTCCACGCTGCTGTCGCTGCTGACGGTCTTCTACCACTGGGGCGGCGTCGTGGTCACCCCCGGCTATACCGACCCGAGCCAGTTCATCGCCGGCAACCCGTACGGCGCCTCGCACACCAGCAACAACGGCGAGGTGGCCCCGGACTCCGTGGCGCTCGGCGCGACGGCGCTGACCGCGAAGCGGGCGGTGCGGATCGGCGCGGCGCTGAAGAAGGGCATGGCCGCCGGCTGACTCCTCTTCGTTCGGCGACCGGTGGCGGTACGAGAGCCTCGTCCGGCCACCGGTCGCCGGCATCCCTACCCCCGGTCGGCGGATCCAGGCGCGGAACCGGCCGGCGTCGGGTGCGCGTCGGCCGGCGAGCGACCCGGTGGCACCGACAGCAGGTGCCCGAGCAGGTCGGCCAGCACCGCCAGGCCGTCGCGGCTGAGCACCGACTCGGGGTGGAACTGCACGCCGGCGAAGCCGGGCCCGCGCAGCGCGTGCACCGCGTGGTCGACGGGGTCCCGGGACAGCTCCACCGGCCCGTACGCGGTGGCCACCCGGTCGGCGTCGGCGACGGGGGTGAAGGTGGAGTAGAACCCGACCCTCCGGTTGGTGCCGAACACCGTGACGTCCCGCTGTAACCCCTGGTAGGGCGCGTCCCGGCGGTGCAGCGGCAGCCCCAGCAGCCCGGCCAGGAGCTGGTGGCTCAGGCACACGGCCAGGGTGGGGGCGGCGACGGCGAGCCGCCCGGCGAGCAGACCGCGCAGGGCGGCCATCTTCGGCTGGTCCACCGCCCGTGGGTCACCGGGGCCGGGGCCGGCCACCACCAGGTCGTACCCGTCGGTGGCGGCGCGGTGCCACGGGGTCAGCTCGACGGCCAGCCCGAGGGCGCGTAGCTGGTGGGCGAGCATGCCCGTGAAGGTGTCCTCGCCGTCCACGATCAGAGCCCGGCGACCGGTCAGCCCGGGCAGCGCCACCGCCCCCGTGGGCCGCTGATCCAGCCAGAACCGGGCCAGCGGGGCGTTGCGGGCGGCCAGCGCCGCCCGTACCTCCGGGTCGTCGGCGAGCCGGTCGACCGGGCCGGGACCCCGGTCGGGGGCGTCGGGGCGCAGGCCGAGGGCGGCCAGCACCCCGGCGGCCTTCGCGTGGGTCTCGGCCACCTCGCCCTCGGGCGTGGAGTGGCGCACCAGGGTCGCCCCGACCGGCACCCGCAGCGCGCCGGCGGGGGAGATCTCGGCGGTCCGGATCAGGATCGGCGCGTCCAGGGTCTGCCGGCCGGCGTCGTCGCGGCCCAGCAGGGCCAGCACCCCGGCGTAGTAGCGCCGCCCGGTCGTCTCGTGCCGGGCGATCACCCGGCAGGCGTTCTCCATCGGGCTGCCCGTCACGGTGGGGGCGAACATCGTCTCCCGCAGCACCTCCCGCACGTCCAGGCGGCCCCGCCCGGCCAGCAGGTACTCGGTGTGCGCCAGGTGGGACATCTCCTTGAGGTACGGGCCGACGACCTGCCCGCCGTGCTCGGCGACGCAGGCCATCATCTTCAGCTCCTCGTCGAGCACCATGTACAGCTCGTCGACCTCCTTCGGGTCGGTGAGGAAGCGCAGCAACGCCGCCCGGTCCGCCGTCCCGCCGTGCCGGAAGGTGCCGCTGATCGGGTTCATCATGACCAGCCCGTCGTCGACGCTGACGTGCCGCTCCGGGCTGGCCCCGACGAGGATCCGCGTCCCGGTGTGCACCACGAACGTCCAGTACGCGCCCCGCTCGCGCAGCAGCAGCCGGCGCAGCGCGGCCAGGGCGGCGACCAGCGGGGAGCCCTGCACGGTGGCCCGCAGGGCGCGGTGGATGACGAAGTTCGCCCCCTCGCCCCGGCCGATCTCCTCGGCGAGCACCCGGGCGACGATGTCGGCGTACTCGGCGTCGGCGATGTCGAACCCGGCGTCGGCGGTGGCCACCGGGGCGTCGGGCAGGGCGGCGAGCGCGTCGGCCAGGGGCAACCGGGCGTGCCCGGCGATCTCCAGGCACTCCAGCGGGGTGCCGTCGTCCACACAGTCGAACCCGCGCTCGGTGACCTGCCGGTAGGGCACCAGCGCCAGGGTGCGGGGGCCGGGCGGCCCGTCGGGCAGCGGGACGTCGGCGAGCCGGTCGACGGGGCGTACCGTGCCGGTGAAGAGCTCCAGATGGTCGGCGCCCTCGCGGCGCACGAGCGCGAAGGGGCCGGGGTCGACGCCGCGGGCGACGGCGGCGAGCAGGTCGTGCGGGCTGGTCATGGGGTTTCTCCTGTGGGCCGGGCGTCGCCGTCGGGGGCGGCCCTGGGCCGGGGGAGAGAACCGGCGACCGCCTTGTCGGGCGGCCGCGTGGGAAGCTACGCGCGGGGGTGGGCCGCCGGGTCGGCGGGCCACCAGCAGGTCGGTTGCGCGGGCATGTGATCACCCTACGCGCGCCGCCGCGTGCCCGGAACCCGATCCCGGGGTACGGGACCGGGCGGCGGCCACCTGCGGCGACGCGGACCGCCGGGCCGCCGGGCCGGTCGCCGGGTACGGTGATCGACGATGGACATCCTCGCCCTCGACCTGGGCACCTCCTCGGTGCGGGGTCTCGTGCTGGACACCGGCGCGACCCCGCGGCCCGGCGCCCTCGCCCGCCGCAAGGTGCGCCTCACCGTCGACGACGACGGCGCCGGCACCCTCGACGGCCCCACCTACCTGGCCTGCCTCGCCGAGTGCCTGGACGAGCTGGCCGCCGGCGGTCACCTGCGCGACGTCGGGCTGGTCGCCGTCTCAGCCCAGTGGCACTCGGTGCTGCCGGTGGACCGGGCCGGCGAGCCGCTCGGTCCGGTGCTCACCTGGCTGGACACCCGCCCGGCGCCCCCGGCCGGCGCGACCGGCCCGGCCGACGAGGCCGCCTACCACCGGCGCACCGGCACCTGGTGGCACCGCTGCTACTGGTCGGTCCGGCTGCCCTGGCTGCGGGAGCGCACCTCGACCCGGCCGGCCCGGTTCCTCGGCCTGGCCGAGTTCGTGCTCGGCGCCCTGCTCGACGCGGCCCCGATGTCGGTGTCCGAGGCATCCGGCACCGGGCTGCTCGACCTGGGCTCGCTGACCTGGGACGCCGAGGCGTGCGAGCTGGCCGGCGCGGGCCCGGGAGAGCTGCCCGAGCTGGCCCCCGACGGTTGGCGGGGCCGGCTGCGGCGGGAGCACGCCCGCCGCTGGCCGCAGCTCGCCGACGCGGCCTGGGCTGCGCCGGTGGGGGACGGGGCCGCCTCGAACGTCGGCTCCGGCGCGGTGGGCCCGGGCCGGGCGGCGGTGACCGTCGGCACGTCAGCGGCCGTCCGGCTGGTCCAGGCCATGCCGGCCGGCGCGGAGCTGCCGCCGCTGCCCGCCGGGCTGTGGCGGTACCGGGTCGACCACGACCACGTGGTCACCGGGGCGGCGTACTCCAGCGGGGGCAACCTGTTCGCCTGGGCCGGGCGGGAGCTGCGGCTGCCCGAGGGCGCCGAACTGGACGCCGCGCTGGCGCGGATCGCCCCGGGCGGCGGGGTGTCGGCCAACCCGCGTTTCGGCGGCGACCGGCCGCCCGGGCACGCCCCGGCCGGCGCCGGCGAGCTGCGCGGGCTGAGCCTCGGCACCGGCGCGGTCGACATCCTCGCCGGACTGATGTCCGGGATCTGCCGGCTGGTCGCCACCGACCTGGCCGAGCTGGAGTCCACCGTGGACGGGCCGGTCGAGGTGGTGCTGGGCGGCGGCGCGCTGGCCGCGTCCGAGTGGTGGCGGGAGTCGTTCGCGGCCGTCCTGGCACCTCGCCGGGTGCGCTACCGGCCCGACCCGGAGATCGGCGCGACCGGCGCGGCCCGGGTGGCGCTGGGCCGGCTGGACGCGCCGGTGGCGCTCCGCGACATCGGCCGGACGGATGAGGTGTCCTCACCGACCCCGTCAGCTCCGCGCAGCCCTCGGTATCCTTCCTGAGCTTCTGCTCAGGTGAGCCCGTTGACAGCGGCGGCTTGGCTGGTTGGATGGACCCCGCTCCCCGATGCGGCGGACGCGAGGGCCTAGGAGGCATGTGTGGGCGTAGGTCCCGACCCGGCCGGGAGTGGGGTGTCCAACCACAGTCGGCGCCGGTTCGACGTCCGCGTCGTGCCGCACCGCCGCCGCTCGCCGTTTCGGCTGCGGGACTGGCGGATGGGAACCAAGCTCGTCACGGTGCTCGTCATTCCCTCGGTGGCGTTCCTGGTGCTGGCCGGGGTGCAGACCCGGGGGCTGGTCGGGCAGACCACGACGCTGAGCGACTTCGCCCGGCAGGTCAGCATCGGCCGGGAGATCACCGCCGTGGTGCACCAGCTCCAACAGGAACGCGACCGCACCGCCGGTGAGCTGGCCGAGCTGCGCCGGGTCGGCGGCCGGGCCGACCGGGACGCCGCGATCGCCGCGCTGCGGCCGTTGTATGCCGCCAGCGACGCCGCAGTGCGGGAGCTGCGGCGGGCAGCCGGCCCGCTGGCCGACGCCGACGCCGCCTGGCAGATCGCCTACTCGCAGGCGCTGGAGGCGTACGACCAGGTGATCTACATCCGGCCGACCGTGCCCCCGGCGGTGCTGGCCAGCGACACCGTCCTCGGCAACTACCACCGGGCGGTCGACGCGCTGCTGACCCTGCTCGCCCAGCCCTCGCCGGGCGAGGGCCAGCGGGTGCTCAACGACAGCGTGCTGCGCTACGTCCAGCTCGCCCGGGTCAAGGAGCTGTCCTCCCGGGCCCGAGCCGAGCTCTACGCCGCCGCCCGCGCCGGCCGGTACGGAGTGGCGGACCAGGTCAAGCTGACCGACCTGCGGGCCCAGCAGCTCACCGCCCTCGGCGCGTTCCGGGTGGCCGCCACCGCCGACCAGATCCGCCGGTACGACGCGGCCTCGGCGGAGCCGGCCCTTGCCGCCGCCACGAAGCTGGAGGAGCAGAGCCTGCCCAGCGGCGGCGCCGCGCCGCGGGTGCTGAACGCGCCGCAGTGGTGGGTGGCCAGCGAGCAGCGCCAGGATCGGCTGCGACAGTTGGAGGTGGGCGTCCTCGGCGACGCGGTGACCCGGGCCGATGACGCCAGATCCGGGCAGTTGCGGACCACCCTGCTGGTGGTCGGCGGGATCGGCACGGTGCTGCTGGTCGCCCTGCTGATCTCGGTGGTGGTCGGGCGGTCCGTCGCCCGCTCGATGCGGTTGCTTCGTGGCCAGGCGCTGCGGATCGCCCAGATCGACCTGCCCGACGCTCTCGACCAGCTGCGGCAGGTCAACAGCGGGGTGTCCGACATCGAGGTGCCGCCGGCGGTGGTCCGCTCGCTGGACGAGATCGGCGAGTTGGCCGAGGCGTTCGTCGCGGTGCACCGCAGCGCGGTCAGCGTCGCGGTGGAGCAGGCGACCATGCGTCGCAACGTCAACCTGATGTTCGTCAACCTGGCCCGGCGCAGCCAGGTGCTGGTGGAGCGGCAGCTCGACCTCCTCGACGGCCTGGAACGCGACGAGAGCGACCCGGACCAACTGGAGAACCTGTTCCGGCTCGACCACCTCGCCGCCCGGCTGCGGCGCAACGACGAGAGCCTGCTGGTGCTCGCCGGCAGCGAGTCGACCCGGCGGTGGAACCGCCCGGTGAGTCTCGCCGCCGTGCTGCTGGCCGCGAGCGCCGAGATCGAGCACTACCAGCGGGTACACCGCGGACAGGTGGCCGACCTGCACGTCGTCGGGCACGTCATCGGCGACCTGGTGCACCTGTTCGCCGAGCTGCTGGAGAACGCCACCGCGTTCTCTCGGCCGGACACCGTCGTGTTCGTCGCCGCCCGATCCGAGGGCCCCGGCGCCCTGGTGGAGCTGACCGACCGGGGGCTGGGGATGAGCCCGGCCGCGCTGGCCGAGGCGAACGAGGTGCTGGCGTCCCCGCCGGCAGCCGACGTCGCGGCGTCCGAGCGGATGGGCCTGTTCGTGGTGAGCCACCTGGCCGCCCGGCACGCGGTGCAGGTGCGCCTGCACCCCCGCGAGGACGGCCTGGTGGCCCTGGTCCGGATTCCGGCGGCCCTGCTCACCGACGCCCCGCCGGTCCAGCTCGACCCGCCGCCGTCACGGCGGATGCTGACCACCGCGCTGACCCCGACGGCGCGCCCGGGTGGGGTCGTTGCCGCGCGGAACGGCGTTGCGGGGTCCGCGCGGGCCGGCTTCGCCGTTGCCGCCGGGTCCGCGCAGCCGGGCGGCACCGCCGCGGGCCGGGCCGGCGACGGCGGCCCGGCGGGCCCGGGCGAGCCGCCGGTGGCCGGTCGCCCGCCGCGACGGGTGACCGTGCCGCGGCAGTCCCGGCCGGTGCCGGTGCGGGCGGATGACGTGCTCGCCCCGGCCGCCGGGATGCCCGCGGATGCCGGGGGCGGCTGGTGGTCGCGGGAGGGCCCGGCCCCGGGCTCCGCCCCGGCGGCCCCGGCGCCCCCGGCGGTCCCGGTCACCGGGGGCACCAACGAGCGCGGCCTGCCGGTGCGGGTGCCGATGGCGCAGCTGTCCGCTGTGACGCGGCCCGCCCGGCCGCAGGAGCCGACTCCACGGCACGACCCGGACCCGGAAGCCGTCGGCGGCATGCTGTCCCGGCTTTACAGCGGGGTGCGGCGGGCCGAGGCTGAGGAGACCACCGAGATCATCCTGCCGCCGGCCGGCGGGAGCACCGAAGGGGGACAACAGTGATGACGTTGAGCCAGGAAGCCCGGGACCTGAGCTGGCTGGTGAGCGGGTTCGCGGAGCGGGTGCCCGGTGTGGCGCACGCGATCGTGGTCTCGTCCGACGGGCTGCTCGTGGCGATCTCCGACCACCTGCCCCGCGACAACGCCGACAAGCTCGCCGCGGTCACCTCGGGCCTGATGAGCATCGCCGCCGGGGCGGCGCAGATGTTCGACGACGACATCGTCAAGCAGACGGTGGTGGAGATGGGTCGCGGGTACTTCCTGGTGATGCAGGTCCGCGACGGCTCGATCCTGGCCACCCTGGCGGCCGGGGACGCCGACATCGGCGTGGTCGGCTACGAGATGGCCCGGCTGGCCAAGCAGACCGGTGAGATGCTCACTCCGGCGCTGCGGGCCGAACTCCAGCAGGCGCTGCCCCGCTGACCACGTCGTCCCGGCCCCGTCCGACGGGGCCGGGACGACGCGACCATTCGACGCCACCCGGGCGGGCGCGGCCGTGCCACGCCCGCCCGGGTGGGACGCGGTCGGGCTACAGGCCGTTGGCCCGGATCACCTCGCGGTACCAGTGCGCGCTGCGCTTGGGCACCCGGCGCTGGGTGGGGTAGTCCACGTAGACCAGGCCCCAGCGCTGGTCGTACCCCTCGGCCCACTCGAAGTTGTCGAGCAGTGACCAGACGTGGTAACTCTCCAGCGGCACCCCGTCGGAGACGGCCCGGTGCGCGGCGGCGATGTGGTCGCGCAGGAAGCTGATCCGCCCGGCGTCGTCGACCGTGCCGTCGGCGGAGAGGGTGTCCGCCTGCGGCAGGCCGTTCTCGGTGATGGTCAGCGGGAGGGGTCCGTAGTCGTGGGTGACCCGGGTCAGGATGTCGTACATGCCGTCCGGGTAGATCTGCTGCCAGTCCGCCTGCGAGGTGGGCCAGCGCGTGACGGTCGCGCCGTCGCCGGTGAGGTAGTACGGGGTGTAGTACTGCACCGCGAGCAGGTCGATGGGCGAGGAGATGATCTCCAGATCGCCGTCGGCGACGCCTCGGGCCAGCCGGCTGTCGGCGCCGAGGTCGTCGAGCACGTCAGTCGGATAGCTGCCCTTGAGGATCGAGTCGAGGTAGAGGCGGTTCTCGTACCCGTCGTAGAGGCGCGCGGCGCGGGCGGCCTCGGGGCTGTCGTCGGCGGCGTAGCAGGGGTGCAGGTTGAGCGCGGGACCGATCCGGCCGGCGCTGCCGGTGGCGCGCAGCGCCCGCACGGCCAGCCCGTGGGCGAGCTGGAGGTGGTGGGCGACCAGGTACGCCGCCTGCGGGTCCTGGAAGCCGGGGGCGTGGTGGCCGGTCAGGTAGCCGTTCTGCACGACGGTCTTCGGCTCGTTGATGGTCAGCCAGACCGGCACCTGGTCGCCGAGGCCCCGGAAGACCGCCTCGGCGTACTCGGCGAACCGGTACGCGGTGTCCCGGTTCTCCCAGCCGCCGGCGTCCTGCAACGCCTGCGGCAGGTCCCAGTGGAACAGGGTGGCCATCGGCGAGATGCCCCGCTCGTGCAGCCCGTCGACCAGCCGGCGGTAGAAGTCGAGGCCGCGCTGGTTGACCGTGCCGGCGCCGTCGGCCTGGATGCGCGGCCAGGAGATGGAGAACCGGTAGCTGCGCAGCCCCAGGTCGCGCATCAGGTCGAGGTCGTCGGCGTAGCGGTGGTAGTGGTCGGCGGCCACGTCGCCGGTGTCGCCGTTGCGGGTGCGGCCGGGGGTGCGGCTGAAGGTGTCCCAGACGGACTCGCCCCGGCCGTCCTCCTTGGCGGCGCCCTCGATCTGGTACGCCGAGGTGGCCGCGCCCCAGCCGAAACCGGTCGGGAAGCGCAGCGCGCCCCGGGGCCGGTCGGTCGGGTCGGTGTCGGGGTCCGACCCGGTTCCGCAGCCGGCGGCCGGGCTGCCGGCGGGCGCGGCGTCGGCGGAGGCGGGGCCGCCGGCGCGCGGGCCGGCGCCGGTGGTCCCGGCGGTGGCGGAGAGTGCGGGGCGGCTGAGCATCGACATGGGGCCTTCTCCTTGTGGTGGGTGCCCGCCGCAACCGGCCGGGAGCGCTCCCAGCATAGGGCAGGCGGGGGCGGCCGACCCCACTGCGCCGGGTCGGCTCTGCTGTGCGGAATGGTTTGGCGCGCGGCCGGTCGCGCGGACGCGCCAAGTGGGGCGCTGCGGGCGACGGTCGGGGCGCGCGGGTGTGGGCCGATAGCGAGCGAGGCCGGCCGGGCGGCGTGGCACGCCTGACCCGTCGGCCTCTTTTCCCATCGTGGCGGGGGGTTTAGTGTGGGGACGGGGGAGGGCAACCCCCGTCCCCACCTTCGATGCAAACACGCACGAGTGGAATTGGCGTCCTGCCGTGCGTGTCGCGCGGGAGCCGGGCCACGCGAGTGGCTCTGGTTCCACCTCCCTCCATTGCCGGTGGGTGGTGGCTGGCGGCGGCGTCCGGGCTGGCCCGCCGTCAGCCTTCGGGCAGTGTCCCGGGAACGTCGCGGGCACGACGACCCCGGGCAACATCTTCGGTGGATCTCCATCGATGGAAGCGCTCCCATCGGGGATGAAGCGACTGTAACGCCCGTCACGGGTTTGTGAAAGACCCAAAACGAGATCGAAACATCTGCCTGCTTCTCCCTGGCGACTCCTTGTTGTGGGAGCGCTTCCATGCCACACTGTCGACCTACCGCGACGAGGAGCCAGCTCGCGTGAGCGTGGGTCGCCGAGGGCATCCGGTCACCGGACGGCACCCGACAGGACGTACGGCCGCTGTCTGCCAGCGCCGACGTCCCGTCCCGAACCCGGCCGGGCCGGATCGACCACCATCCCGAGCACCTCCGTCCCCCCGTGCGACCCGCACGTGGAGGCGCTCCCGCCGGGGCCCCGTGCCCCGGCCTGGTCCGAGGAGACACCGCGCACATGAGACTCATGGCAAGACGTCGCCGGACGGCGATGCTCGCCGCCGCCACGTTGGCCGTCGGCGGGGTCGCCCTGCCGGCCGGCGCCGCGCAGGCCGCCCCGGCCTGCGACGTGGTCTACGCCACCAACGACTGGGGCAGCGGCTTCACCGCCAACGTCACCATCAAGAACCTGGGCGACGCCATCAACGGCTGGGCGCTCAAGTGGACGTTCCCCAACAGCAGCCAGAAGGTGACCCAGGGCTGGTCGGCGAAGTACAGCCAGACCGGCAGCGAGGTGACCGCGACCAACGAGTCGTACAACGGCAGCCTCGGCACCGGGGCGTCGACGACCATCGGCTTCAACGGCAGCTACTCCGGCAGCAACCCGAAGCCCACCGCGTTCACCCTCAACGGCGTCACCTGCAACGGCACCCCCGCCAACAAGCCGCCGACGGTGTCCCTGGGCGTTCCGGCCGGCCCGTTCGAGGCCCCGGCGGACGTGCCGCTGACCGCCACCGCCAGCGACCCGGACGGGACGATCAGCAAGGTCGAGTTCTACCGCAACGGCCTGCTGGTCAACACCGACACCACCGCCCCGTACGGCTACACCCTGGAGGACCTGCCGGCCGGCAGCTACACCGTCCAGGCCAAGGCCTACGACAACGCCAACGGCATCGCCGTCGACGAGAAGGCGTTCACCGTCACCGCGGCCTCCGGCCCGAGGTTGGTGGCCACCCCGTCCGCCGTCAGCGTGAGCGAGGGCGGCACCGCCACGTTCAACCTCAAGCTCAGCGCGGCGCCGACGGCCAACGTGCCGGTGACGCTCGCCCGCACCGGCGACGCCGACATCACCGTCACGCCGGCCTCGGTCACTTTGACGCCCGCCAACTGGAACACCGGCGCAACCGTCACCGTGGCCGCGGCGGAGGACGCCGACACCGTCGGGGGCACGGCCACCGTCACCGCCTCCGGCACCGGCATCGCCCCCCTGGCCGTCACCGCCACGGAGATCGACAACGACACCCCCGGCGGGGACAACGCCTACATCAAGCGCTTCCTCGACCAGTACGGCAAGATCAAGAACTCGGGCTACTTCAGCGCCGAGGGCGTGCCCTACCACTCGATCGAGACGCTGATCGTCGAGGCGCCCGACCACGGCCACGAGACCACGTCCGAGGCGTTCAGCTTCTGGCTGTGGCTGGAGGCCCAGTACGGCCGGGTCACCCAGAACTGGGCCCCGTTCAACAACTCCTGGACGGTGATGGAGAAGTACATCATCCCGTCGCACGCAGACCAGGCGACCGCCGGCGCCGCGGGCACCCCGCAGTACGCCGCGGAGTGGCCGCTGCCCAACCAGTACCCGTCGCAGCTCCAGCCGAACGTCCCGGTCGGTGCGGACCCGCTGCGCTCGGAGCTGCAGAGCACCTACGGCACCGGCGACATCTACGGCATGCACTGGCTGCTGGACGTCGACAACACCTACGGCTTCGGCCGCTGCGGCGACGGCACCACCAGGCCGGCGTACATCAACACCTTCCAGCGGGGCACCCAGGAGTCGGTGTGGGAGACCGTGCCGCAGCCGTCCTGCGACACGTTCAAGCACGGCGGCCAGTACGGCTACCTCGACCTGTTCGTCAAGGAGGCCAACGCCCCCGCCAAGCAGTGGAAGTACACCAACGCCCCCGACGCGGACGCCCGCGCCGTGCAGGCCGCGTACTGGGCCCTGACCTGGGCCAAGGCGCAGGGCAAGCAGGCCGACGTCGCCGCCACCGTGGCCAAGGCCGCGAAGATGGGTGACTACCTGCGGTACGCGATGTTCGACAAGTACTTCAAGAAGATCGGCAACTGCGTCGGCGCCAGCGCCTGCCCGGCCGGCACCGGCAAGGACTCGGCGCACTACCTGATGTCCTGGTACTACGCCTGGGGCGGCGCGTACGAGGCCAACCAGAACTGGTCGTGGCGGATCGGCTCCAGCCACAACCACTTCGGCTACCAGAACCCGTTCGCGGCCTGGGCGCTGACCAACGTGGCCGAGCTCAAGCCGCAGTCCCCGACCGCCGTCGCGGACTGGCAGAAGAGCCTCGACCGGCAGTTGGAGTTCTACACCTGGCTCCAGTCCGCCGAGGGCGGCATCGCCGGCGGCGCCACCAACAGCTGGGACGGCAACTACGGCACCCCGCCGGCCGGCACCGCCACCTTCTACGGCATGTTCTACGACGTCGACCCGGTCTACAACGACCCGCCGTCGAACCAGTGGTTCGGCATGCAGGCGTGGTCGATGCAGCGGATCGCCGAGCTGTACCTGGAGACCGGCAACGCCAAGGCCAAGGCCCTGCTGGACAAGTGGGTGCCGTGGGCGATCGCCAACACCACGGTGGGCGCCAACTGGTCGATTCCGTCGGACATGAAGTGGACCGGCCAGCCCACCAACTGGAACCCGGCCAGCCCGCAGCCCAACACCAACCTGCACGTCGAGGTCACCGTCAAGGGCCAGGACGTCGGCGTCGCCGCCGCCTACGCCCGGACCCTGATCGCGTACGCGGCGAAGTCCGGCAACGCGGCGGCCAAGACCACCGCCAAGGGCCTGCTCGACGCGCTGTACGCGGCCAGCGACGCCAAGGGCGTCTCGATGCCGGAGAAGCGCGGCGACTACAAGCGCTTCGACGACGTCTACAACGCCGCCGACGGCCAGGGCCTCTACGTCCCGCCGGGCTGGACCGGGAAGATGCCCAACGGCGACGCCATCGCCGCCGGCAAGAGCTTCCTCGACATCCGGTCGTTCTACAAGAACGACCCCGACTGGCCGAAGGTGCAGGCGTACCTGAACGGCGGCGCGGAGCCGACGTTCAACTACCACCGGTTCTGGGCCCAGGCCGACGTCGCCATGGCGTACGCCGACTACGGGAACCTGTTCCCGAACGGGTGACCCAGGTCCTCCGGGTGGGCGGCGCGGCCCGCCCACCCGGAGCCCGGCCGGGCCAGGGGGAACTATGAGCCCGGTCGGCGGACGGCCTGACTTCCACGGTCAGGCCGGGACGGGCCGTCCGTCCGGTCGACGCAGCGGACCGGCCGGCCCGTCCCACCGCCCGAAACCGAAGTTGCCGCGAAAAGCGCCGCGAAAATCGGCCGTCGAGGGATCACGCGACGGTCGTCGACGGAGTAACGTACGTCACCGGAGAGGCCGCTCCCCCCGTGGCGGCCTCTCCCTTCACGTCCGGGCCCCGGCCCTCACCTGTCGGCCCCGCCCGCCTCCGCCTCCCTGGCAGCGGGGCCGGGCACGGTGACCGGGTGCCGCACCCCCGGATGCCCCGCCGGCAGCGACCGGCGGATCACCAGCCAGCTCACCGCCAGCGCCGCCGCCACCAGCGGCCAGGTCAGCGCGACCCGCGCCACCACCAGCGCCACCACCTGGCCGCCGAGGTAGAGCGGCACGAAGACCGCCAGCCGCAGCACGTACGTGGCCGCCCACACCCAGCTTCCCCGCGAGTACGCCCGCAGCAGCGCCGGGTCGCGCCGCCACCGCCCCCGCTGGCGCAGCACCACCCCCACCACGGCGCCCAGCAGCGGCCAGCGGACCACGATGCTGACGACCCAGGCCAGCATGCTGGCCGCGTTGGACAGCAGTTGGATGAGGAAGAAGTCGGTGGCCCGCCCGGTGCGCAACGCGATCAGCGCGGCCACGCACACCGCGAGCAGGCCGACCAGCACCGAGCGAGGCCGGTCCCCCCGGCGCAGCCGCCAGCCCGCCACCGCCGTCCCGGCCAGCACCGCGGCGGCCACCCCGCCGACCAGTGAGTGACCGGTGGACAGCCAGCCGACCGCGAAAGCCACCGGCGGCAGCGTGGCGTCGACCGCGCCCTGCCGGCCGCCGAGCAGGTCCGCGAGCGACTCCGGCTGGCCGGCGGGGCGCGGCTCGCGGGTGGACGGCCCTCCAGGCTCGGGTGTGACGGTCACCGGCAACCTCCTGTCGGTCCGCCCCAAACTAGCGCCATAGTGTCGGCGGGCCACCGGGAGACGCTCCCGGGCGTGCCGCTACGGTGTGCGGGTGCGTGCGACGGCGAGAGGTTGGACGGCAGTCTGGTTGGTCATACTGGCCCTGGCCCAGACAGCCGCCTTCGTCGTGGTGTGGCGCGCAGCCCTGCACACCGAGCTCGGCCAGTGGGTCGACACGGTGGCGCTGACCGGCAACCGGATCGGCCAGGACACCATCGCCTCACCGGTGGACCGCATCCTCAACACCATGTCCGCCCTGTCGCTGCTGGTGGCGACCGCGGTGATCGGCTTCATCGCGCTGATCCGGCGTCGGGTCGCACTGGCCATCACGGCCACCCTGCTGATCGCCGGGGCGAACGTGACCACCCAACTGCTCAAGCACTTCCTGGTCCGTCCCGAGTACGGCATCGACCCCGAACGGGCCGTAGCCGGCAACAGCCTGCCCAGCGGGCACACCGCCGTGGCCGCCTCGGTGGCCCTGGCGCTGATCCTGGTCCTCCCGCGTAACGTGCGGGTGCTCGGCGCGTTCGTCGGCGTCGGGTACGCGGCCGTCGCCGGGGTGGCCACCCTCTCCGCGGGCTGGCACCGCCCGAGCGACGCCATGGCGGCGTTCCTGGTGGTCGGGGCCTGGGCGGCGCTGGCCGGGCTGATGCTGCTGGTCACCCAGCGGGAACAGGCCCAGGTGGAACCGGCCGACGCCCACCGCGTCGCCGCCATCGTGCTCGGCCTGGCCGGCGCACTGGCCGTGGTCAGCTCGGCGCTGGCCCTGTCCTGGCTGGTCGACCTGCCCCGGCTGGACCCCGACGAGCTGGGCCGCCGGTCGCTCTTCGTCGGCTACGCGGGCAGCGCCGCCGGCATCGCCGGCACCATGGCCATCGTCGCGGCGCTGTTGCTCGCAGTCGTGCACCGGCTCGTCCCCCGGATCAAGGGCTGACCCCGGGCCCGACGCCCGGGGCACCCGGCTGCCGGCCCGCACAGCCGGCGCTCGGTCAGCGGCGGAAGGTGCCGACCATGGTGCCGCTTGCCAGCTCCCGGCCGGCCAACGCCCGGTGCACCTCCCCGGCGGAGGGCTCGGCGGGCAGCTCCAGCGGCCGGTCCAGCGCGTACAGGCGGAAGAAGTAGCGGTGGGCCTCCTCGCCCTGCGGCGGGCGCGGGCCACCCCAGCCGGCCGCGCCGAATCCGTTCGGCCACTCCCGCCCCCCGTCGGGCACCGCGCCCTCGGCCACCCCGCCGCTTTCCGGCGTGATCCCCGTGACCAGCCAGTGCACGAACGGCTCCCGGCCGGCATCGGGGTCCTCGACGAGCAGCACCAGCTCCTGCGCCGAGTCGGGCACGTCGGCCCACTGCAACGGCGGCGAGACGTTCGCGTCGCCACGGGCGAAGCGTCCGGGCAACTGGTCATGATCGTTGAACGCGGTGCTGCGTAGCATGATGCCGGCCATCTCTGGGTGCCCCTTTCCTCGTCTGGGGCGCGTACCCGCCGGGGCCGGCGCGAAACGGGCCGCCCCGGCGACGCCTGGTGACAGCCGACCTGCCTGGGCAGTGGCGGGCCCGGCACCCGAAGCAGGCCGCCGAGCTGGACGGGTAGGGCCGGCGAGGAACAGCCGCCGGCCCTACCCGCACCCGGAGCGTCGCGGACCCGCAGACCGCCCGCCGGTCCGGTCACCGGGTGGAGAGCCATCCGGTAACCGGACCTGGGTCGAGCGGTGGTGTTGACGTTGGTCCGCGGGCCCGGTGGGGCGGACGGTCAGCCGCAGGAGGCGGCCCGGCAGGTCACCTCGATCTCGTAGAGCCGCGCCCGGCTGTCCCGGCTGCGGAGCACGTCGAGGCGGACCGCGGTTGCGCGGACCGGCGTGAACGTGTGCGTGGTGACCTGGGTCGTGTTTCCGGTGATCTCGCTGAGCACCTGCCAGACCCCGTCGACGAGGCCCGAGATCCGGTACGCGGTCAGCTCGTACCCGCCGTACTGGTGGAGCTGCACGGTGTCGATCAGCTCCGGGTCGGCGAACCCCACCTGGAGCCAGTGGCTGCCGGCCGGGTCGGTGATCCAGCGACTACCGGCGCTGACCTGGTTGCCGTCGATCACGTGCGCTGGCACGTACTTCTGCCACCAGCCCGACGCGGTGGCCGTGGCGCCCTCGGACGCCAGCGCCACGTTGCGCCACACCGCGCTGACGGTCGTGGTGGCGCTCGCGGTGAACGGGCGGAACCAGCTCGGCAGCACACCGTGCGGGGCGTCGACCGTGACGGTGGCGCTCTGCTCGGCCCCGAGCTGTCGGACCCCCACGGTCAACGGAACCTGCACCACCGCGAACGGGGCGAGCCGTACCTCGACCGGGGCCGGGCTGACCCAGCCCTGCGGGACGACGGCACCGAGCTTTGCCGTCACCGGTATGCCGACGTCGTTACGGAGCACCGCGGTGATCCGGGCGTCCACGTCCGAGTCCGGCCGAACCGTGGTTCGCACGGGCAGGGCCGAGACGGTGAGCAGCGCGCTGCGGTCGGTGGGGGCGGTGCTCAGGACGAGAGTGGGGAAAGCCTCCAGCTCCTGGTAGCGCGACCAGGCCAGCGTCATCTCCCAGGACTTCAGCCGGTGCACGACCGCGCTCACCTCGTACCAGCCGTTGTTGCCGGCTCGGATCGGGGTGCCGGCGAACTCGTCGGCGAAGAGCTGGTCGGCCAGCAGCCTGGTCCGTTCCACCGCGATCTGGTTGGCGCCCGCGAACACCTTCGTCATGTGCTGCGGATCGTCGCCGTTGTCCCGGGCGTACGCCTGGACCTGGCTGAGCACCTCGTTTCGGTAGACATCGGTGTGGGCCAGCTCCTGCAACGTCAACTCGACGTGTGCGGTGGCGGCGCCCAGCAGGATGGCCTGGCGTGCGTTCTGGAAGGGAAGCCCCTTCGACTTGCCCGGGAAACCCGGCAGGCGTCCGCTCCGGCTCGCCTGCAACAGCGCCGCGCGGACCACCGACTGGGAGATCGACAGACCGATGTTCCAACCGGACCAGCCGGCCAGTTCCCCGAACCGAATCCGGGGGGCGAGCAGCGAACGTAGCTCGCTGTCCACCTTCCCGGCCACCGCGTCGTCGCCGACCGCGACGAGGCGGCCCCGAGCCACCGCGTCGTGGATCTGGTCGGCGAAGGGTTCCAGGTCTCCGCCCCCGGCCGTGTTCGCCATCAACAGGATGTCGGCGTCGGGCCGGTCCGAGGGGCGGGCACCGAGGGTGCGCACGTATTCGTCGACCAGGGTGGCGTAGGGGACGTCCTGGTAGGGCGCGACCCACTGGTCGCCAGGGGTACGGGACCACTCGACGTCGACCGTCGGGGATTCGCCGAGCCGTTTGGTGATGTGCTTGGCCACCAGCAGCGCGCCGACGATGTCCGCGCCCGGGTAGATCTTGACCCGGTCCTGGACCCCGAGTTTCGCCGCGAGCGCGGCCAGGCCCGCCTTCTCCAGGCGGTGCGGGCCGTACTCGGTGGCGTCGTCCTGGCCGAGGATCAGGTAGTCGACGGTGCCGTTCGCGACCCGTTCGATCATGTCCCGGTTGATCTGGTGGTCCCGAGCCCGGGCACAGCTGAAGTCCGCCCTGATCTCCTCGGGGATCTCCTTGGTGACCTGCTCGTACTCGGCCCGGTGCTCCTCCTGCCCGAGGTTCTCCACCTGGTCCATCAGAATCGCCCAGCGCCGGATCGGCCCGGAGTACATGCCGGGATAGCTGCTGGTCGGCTCGATGGTGAGGCGCATGATCACGTCGAACGCGTAGAGGGGCTTGTCGGGGTTCTTCCGCTTCACCTCGTCCAGCACGGTGAGCCGCCGCCGCGCGTCGGCCAGGCTGGTGTCGCAGGATCGGGAGGCGACGAGTCCGCCGTAGGCGAGCATCGGGGCCGCGACGACCGAGCCGTCCGCGCCGGCGGCGGCCTTCCGCCACCAGGCGCCGACCGCGTCGGCCTGACCATAGGTGAAGTACTCGCCGAGCAGGTTCTTCGGTGGTGTCAGTGCCTGGTGCCCGCCGGCCTCGGCGACCGCGACCGGCGTGTACGCGGTGAACGGCCGGTCGTCCAGGGGTACGACGGCGAGCTGACCCAGGTTGGCGGGCGTTCGGGCGGCTGCGGCCGGAGTGCCCGGGAGGGCGACCGCGACGGTGAGGGTGACCGCGGTTGTGGTGATGATGCTGAGGGTGCGAGGTATGAGTCGTCTGGTGCGACGCATCGGTTCTCTCTCGTTCGGTGATGGGCGGTGAAGGGCGCCGGTCGGTGGCGCGGTCACCGGGTGCCGGCGTATCCGACCGCCTTGAGGATGCCGAGCCCGTTGTGGGCGATCGGGAGAGTGCCCCGGGTGCCCTTGCACAGGTATTCGGTGGTGTCGCTGTCACCGTCGAGGTCGTTGGTGTCCCGGGTGGGCAGGAACATCGCGACCAGTGAGCGGTCGAGCAGGGCGTAGAGCGCGTCCTGCCGGTCCGCCTGCTGCAACCGTTGGTAGCCCGCCGTGAACTTGGCCGGTACCAGCTCCTTGCGCACCTCGGCGAGGACGCCGAAGCCGACGATGTCGTAGTACTTCGCCTCGGCGTTCATGTTGGGCGAGGTGAGGCGGAAGAAGCCGCCGAAGGACAGGTGCGAGTCGTAGTCCCACGCGTCACCCGACGGCGTCGCCCCCTGGTTGTCCGGTGGGTAGTACGGGTCCACGGCTCCGGACGCGGTGTCGTCGACACAGTCGAGCGGGTCGTTGGCCGAGGCGGTGTGCCAGCCCGGGAGGCTGGTGTAGGTGGTGTAGAGGGTCGCTACGGCGGCAGCCGCGGAACTGACGCCGTTGAGCTGGCGTTCGTGGTCGTAGAGCCCGGCCAGTCCGTACTCGATCATGTCGGTGCCCAGGGTTCCGCCGGCGATCTGGCCGTTGGTGTAGGTGCAGGATCCCTTGCGGTGCCACCGGTTGTCACGGCAGTCCGCGCTGTACGCGCTCTGCGCGACCACCCGGTTCTGGCTGGTGGTGGGGGAGTCGAAGTCGAAGGTGTACCAGTCCGCACCGGCTTGGAGGCCCGTGCTGAGGAACTGCCGGGCGGTGGCGGCCGACTGGCCGTACCTGTTGTCCAGCGGTGCCACGGCTGTCTCCAACCGCTGCATGAACGCGATCGCCGTGAGATTCCAGATGGAGATCGTCGAGTAGAGGTTGCTCCAACTGGAGATCTGGTCCACGTAGCCGCCCGGCGGGGTGGTGGGCTGGTCGAGTGCGTCGACGAACGGATGGATGCCGTAGGACAGGTAGTAGGCGCGCGGGTCCTGCATACGGAGCAGGAACTCGCCGATGCCGGTGGCCGCGTCGAGGTATCCGGAGGTGCCGGTCGCCTGGTGGGCGGCCAGCAGAGCCTCGCCACACGCCGCGTTGCCGAACGAGGTGAAGTAGCGGATCGCACCGTCCGGGGTACTGGCCACCGCATCGTCGAAGATCTTCGGGGCGTTCGGGTTCTTGGTCAGTCGGTGGGCGAGTACCGCGTTGGCGAACTCGTCGATGATTCCGGTCTCCACGCTCGACAGCGACCGCTGCTCGTACGCGGCCCGCTGGTCGAGGTAGACCGAGATGAACTGGAGGCTGGTGCAGGCGGCGGTGCTCTGCTGCGGTCCGCCGACGGTGCACGGACTCGCCGGGGAGCATGGCCGGCCGGCTACCGTGAACTGGTTGGCGTAGATGTGTTCGATGTCCCGGCGCAACCCGTTGCGTACCCCGTCGTACGACGCCAGGATCCAGTCGAAGTAGCTGTCGACGAGCGGGACGGGGGTGGAGGCGACGGCCGGAGCGGCCGGGATCGGTGCCGCGACGCCGACGATGAGCGCGGCCACCAGTGCCGCTGCCCGCGCCCTCACCGGTGCCCCCGATTCGAGGTCAGGGCGATCCGGGGCTCAGCGGCTATCTCGCCGGTACGGTCCCAGGGTAGGTGGATGTTCCAGGCGTCGAGTCGGTCCACGCGGGCCGTCACCGGCGATCGTCCATCGCTGCCGAGGGCGAGCGTGGCCCCGGCGAACTCGTCGGCGAACAGCTTCTCCGCGTACGGGGTGGTGTTGTCGACCGCGTACGTGTTGATCTCGGAGAAGTAGGTCTTGATGATCTGCGGGTCCGGCTCGCCCAGCGAGGAGGCGTAGGCGGTGGTGGCGGTGCGGACGTTGTTGCGGTACGAGTCGGTCTGCACCAGCTCCGAGACGGACAGTTCGATGCTGGCTCGGGCCGCGTCGTGCAGGAGCGCCCGTCGTGCGGCCAGCACCGGCTCACCGGCGGTGGCCCGCGCGCCGGGTGGCAGGTCACCACATGCCGATCGTTGCCGCAGCGCCCAGCGGGACATCGCCTGGGCGAGGCTGATCCCGACGTTCCAGCCGGAGTAGCCGGCCAGCTCGACGTACCGGATTCGGCCGTTGAGCAGGGACAGCAGTCGCCGGTCGGAGTGTCCGGCGATCGCGTCGTCGCCGAGGGCCACGGGGCGGCCGGCCCGGACGTGGGCCACCAGACGGTCGGCGAAAGGCGCCACCGACGCGGAACTGCCACCTGTGTTGGCCATCAGGACCAGGTCGGACTGCTCCGGCTGGTCCACGACCGTCCCGCCGAGGATGTCGATGTAGCCCCGGACGAGCTGGGCGTACGGGATGTTCTGGAAGGGCGCGGTCCAGGCGTCACCCGGCACCCGGGAATACTCGATGCTCACCTTCGGACGCACGCCGGCGTCGCTGATGGCGATCTTGGCGATGAGTAGGGCGGCCACCACGTCGGCACCCGGGTAGATCACCACCCGGTCACCGACGCCCAGCTCGGCGATGCGGGCGGCGAGTGCCTGGGACTCCGGTCGGTGCAGGCCGTTGCCGGTGGCGTCGTCCTGGCCCACCACGAGGAAGTCGAAGATCCCCTCGGCAGCCCATTCGATCATCGTCAGGTTGACCCGGTGATTCCGGGCCCGGGTGGACAGATAGTCGCTTCGCACGTCGGCCGGGATCTGGGACTCCAGCGCGTCGAGCTGAGGACGCTTCTCCACCATTGCGAGGTTGTCGACCTCGTCCTTCACCGTCGCCCAGGCCCGCAGCTCGTTGCGCCACGGCCCCTCGGGGGTGAGCCGCATGATGGTGTCGAAGGCGTAGAGCCGCCGGTGCGGGCGGCGCCGTCGGACGGTCCGTACCGCCGCCAGCCGGGCGAGAACCTCGGCCTCTGGTACGGAGCTGTTGCGGGAGTTGAGCAGCCCACCGTAGGCGAGCATCGGTAGGGCGACGACCAGCGCGTCCGCCGACGTGGTGGACGAGGTGAGCCACCGGCCGACGGCGCGACCGTCGCCGGGGGTGAAGTGCCGGCCCAGGGTCTTCCGTGGCGGCAACAGGGTGTCGTAGCCGGCGCCGGTGGCGATCTGTTGCGGGGCGTACCAGGTGTAGGGCCGGTCGTCGAGCGGGACAAGAGCGATACCGCCGAGCCGTCGGGTCCTCGGCCGGGCGTGAGCCGGGGGGCTGAGGGCGGCGAGGCCGGCGCCGGCCAGACCGGCGAGGCCTGCTGCCCGGAGAAGGCCACGTCGGGACAGGGCGTGATCAGGCATTTCGGCTCCTTGCGTTGCCGGGGGGTGCGCTGAGTGTTGGATCAACGGGAACCCCGGGTCAAGACCGCCGGAGCCCGTAATTCGTATTACTGCCTCTGTCCACCCTTGACACTGGTTTCGCGGGCCGGGCAACATTCTCCGCAACAACGGTCGGCAATACCTACTACCTCGAAAGGTGGCCGGTGTCCGTGTCCGCAGGGCGGGGCAGGCTGACGCAGAATGAGATCGCCCGGATGGCCGGGGTGAGCCAGACGACGGTGTCCCTTGTGCTCAACAACCGTTGTGATGCGGCCTGGCGGATCGCCCCGGAGACCCGGGAACGAGTGCTGCGGGTCATTCGCGAGACGGGATACGTCGCCGACCCGCTCGCCCGGCGGCTGCTCCAGCAGCACAACCAGATCCTGGGCGTGTTCACCTACGAGTCGGTGTTCCCGAGCACCAGCGGGAACTTCTACCACCCGTTCCTGTCCGGCATCGAGGCGTGCGCGGAGAGCATCGGGTGCGACCTGTTGCTGTTCACGAGCGCCCCCGTGAGTGGCGGCAGCCGGCGGATCTTCCACGACAACAACCGCATCCGGCTCGCCGACGGGTGCGTACTGCTCGGTCGGGAGATTCCCCGCGACGAGCTGGCCCGGATGGTCGCCGAGGACATGCCCTTCGTGTCTGTCGGTCGACGCGACGACGCCTATCTACCCTCCGGTAAGGGCGGTCCGGTGCCCCATGTCGGTGCGGACTACGCCCAGGCCACCGCCGCCCTCGTCCACCGCGCCGTCGACCTCGGGCACCGGGTGATGGCGTACGTCGGCGCTGGTGACGGCCCCGAGTCCGCCATCGACCGGCTGGCCGGCTTCACCGCCGCGGTCCGGGAGACCGGAGTCGACGGTCGGCACGAACCGGTCGGCGGACGCACCCGGGCGGAACTGCTCGACGCACTGTGCTCGGCCAGGGTCACCGCCGTCTTCTGCGAGGAACTGGTCGAGGCGGTGGCGATGGCCGAGGCGGCGCGGGCCCGGGGCCTGTCCGTGCCCGGTGACCTGTCCCTGTTGGCGCTTGGCGATCCCACCGAACAGGCCGAGACCGACCTCGACTTCACCGGCTTCCGCATCCCCCGCGAGGACATGGGCTGGCAGGCCATCGAGGTGCTCGACGACATCCTGCACGGCCGGATCAGCGACCACCAACGGCTGCTTCCCTGCGAACTGGTCGAGGGCGAGACCCTCGATGCCCCGGGCCCGGCAACCGGCCGCAACTGACCAGCGGGGTTGCGAAACTGGAGCCGTCACCTACCGGACGGGGAGGCCCATGCGAGCGGTACGGGCGGCGTTCCACGACGAGTGCGTCACGCTGGGCGGGGTCCTGCGCGGCCTCGGCCCCGCCGACCTGGATCGGCCCACCGGCTGCCCGCCCTGGCGGGTACGGGAACTGATCGCCCACGTCTCCACCGGCGCCGGCCGCCTTGCCGGCATGCTCGCCGCGCCGGCGCCCGGCCGGGCCGAGGTGGACGCGGCCGGGTACTTCGGCGCGGCGAAGTTCGCCCCCGAAGTCGACCGGGCGCGGATCGACAGCGCCCGCCGGGAGGCCCGCGAACTGCCCGACCCGGCGGCGGTGGCGGCCGAATTCGGCCGGGCCTGGCGGGCGGCCGACGCCGCAGTGGGCCGCCAGCCGGTCGACCAGGTGGTCCGCACCCGGCACGGCGACGCCATGGCCCTGTCCGAGTTCCTGGTCACCCGGGTGGTGGAGGTCGGCGTGCACGGCCTGGACCTGGCCGCCGCCCTGGGCCGCGCGCCGTGGCTGACGCCGGCCGCAGCCGAGGTCGTCGCGGCGCTGCTGACCGGCGGCCGGGACGTCCCGGCGGAGTTCGGCTGGGACCGGCTGACGCTGGTCCGTAAGGCCACCGGTCGGGCCCCGCTCACCGACCGGGATCGGGCCGCGGCCGAGGGAGCCGGGCTGCGCTGGCTCGCCTTTGGCGGCTGACTTCCACCAGCGCGCCGACCTTCGCCGCGGCGTCCGGTACCAGCGCGTCGGCCGCCCGCTCCCGGACACCCGGCCGATCGGCACGGCGGCCCGACGGCCCGACCTTGCCGGGCAGCCCGGCCAGCGGGAGGATCGGCCGGTGACGAACCGATGGGGTATGACCGTGCCGCTGAGCGGCATCCCGCTGGCCGACCATGCGGCTGTCTACGCGGCCCTGCACCGGGCGGGCTTCACCGACCTCTGGTCGTCCGAGGTCGCCGGGGCCGACGCGTTCACCCCGTTGACGCTCGCCGCCGCCTGGCAGCCCGAGCTGCGCCTCGGCACCGCCATCGCCCCGGTGTTCACCCGGGGGCCGGGCCTGCTCGCGATGCACGCCGCCGCGCTCGCCGAGGCCGCCCCCGGCCGGTTCGCCCTGGGCCTCGGCGCGTCCTCGCCGGTGCTGGTGCGGGACTGGAACGCCGTGCCCTTCGACGAGCCGTTCAAGCGCACCCGGGACATGCTGCGCTTCCTGCGGGCAGCCCTGGCCGGGCGGACCGTCGACGGCGCGTACGACACCTTCGCGGTGCGCCGGTTCACCCTGGAACGGCCGCCGGCCGTGCCGCCGCCGCTGCTGCTGGCCGCCCTGCGTCCGGGAATGCTGCGGCTGGCCGGCGCCGAGGCCGACGGGGTGATCCTCAACTGGCTCGCCGCCGCCGACGTGCCGACCGCCCTCGGCGCGCTGGGGGAGCGGCGGGCCGGCTTCGAGGTGGTGGCCAGGATCTTCGTCTGCCCCACCGAGGACGCCACGCACGCCCGCGCCCTCGGCCGCCGGCTGATCACCAGCTACCTCACCGTGCCCGCGTACGCGGAGTTCCACCGCTGGCTGGGCCGGGCGGAGACGCTCGGGCCGATGTGGCGGGCCTGGGCGGCGGGGGACCGGCGCGGCGCTGGCGCCGCCGTGCCCGACGAGGTGGTCGACGCGCTGGTGCTGCACGGCTCGCCCGAGCGCTGCCGCGACCAGGTACGCCGCTACGCCGACGCCGGGGTGGACGTGCCGGTGCTGGCCCTGCTGCCCACCCCCGAGCTGGCCGGCGGCGGCGCGGCGGCGCTGGGGGACCTCTTCGCGCGCCTGGGCGGGGGTGAGTCGCGGTGAACCTGACCGACCGGATCGTGGTGGTCACCGGCGGGGCCGGCGGCATCGGCTCCGCCCTGGCCCGCCGGTTCGCCGCCGAGGGCGCGGCGGCCGTGGTGGTGGCCGACCTCGACGCCGCCGGGGCCCGCGCCGCCGCCGAGGGCGTCGGCCCGGTCGCCCATGCCGTGCAGCTCGACGTCACCGACGAGGAGCAGGTCCGCGCGCTGGTCGCCGACACCGAGCGGCGGTACGGGCGGATCGACCTGTTCTGCGCGAACGCGGGCGTCACCTCCGGCGGCGGGATGGAGGTCGACGACGCCGGCTGGGACCGGGCCTGGCGGGTGAACGTGCTCTCCCACGTCTACGCCGCCCGCGCGGTGCTGCCGGCGATGCTGGCCCGGGGCGGCGGCTACCTGCTGCACACCTGCTCGGCGGCGGGCGTGCTGACCTCCGTCGGCGACGCCCCGTACGCCACGACCAAGCACGCCGCCGTCGGCTTCGCCGAGTGGCTCTCCATCACCTACCGGGACCAGGGCGTCCGGATCAGCGCGCTGTGCCCGCAGGGGGTGGACACCCCGATGCTCGCCGACGGGTTGGCCGCCGGCCACCTGGGCGCCCGGGTCATCGCCGCGTCCGGCGCCGTGCTCACCGCCGACCAGGTCGCCGACACGGTGGTCGCCGGCCTCGCCGAGGAGCGCTTCCTCATCCTCCCGCACCCCGAGGTCGCCGCCTACGCCCGACGCCGGGCGGAGGACCCGGACGGCTGGCAGTCCGGCCTGCGCAAGCTCGTCCGCCGCCTCCGTTCCTAGCCCCGTCGCGGCTCCGGCGGCAGGCCATGGTGGGCGGGTCAGCCGGCTCGACCCCGGCGGGGCCGGTAACCGTACGCTCAGGCCTGCCGATCTTCGGCGTCGAACCGGAAGGGCAGGAGGCTCATGTCCCGCAGCAGTGCGCCGGTCGAGGTCCTCGTCGTCGACGACCAGGTGCTGATCCGCGCCGGCCTGGCCGCCCTGCTCCGGGCGGCACCGGGAATCCGCGTGGTGGGCGAGGCCGCGGACGGCCGCGAGGCGATGGCCCTGGCTGCCGCCACCCGACCCCAGGTGATCCTGATGGACCTCCGCATGCCCGGCGTCGGAGGCGTCGAGGCCACCCGCGAGATCATCGCCGCAGCCGGTGACGACCCGCCCCGGGTCCTCGTGCTGACCACGTTCGACACCGACGAGGACGTCTACGACGCGCTCCGGGCCGGGGCCACCGGCTTCCTGCTCAAGGACACCCCACCGGAACGCCTGCTCGCCGCCGTCACGACCGTGGCGCGCGGGGACATGCTCTTCACGCCCCGCGTCGCCCACCGGCTCGTCGAGGCCTTCGCCGGCTCCGCCGCGTCGCCGCCCCACGCGCTGCCGGCGCTCGACGTCCTCACCGGACGGGAGCGGGAGGTGCTGCGACTGGTCGGCGCGGGCCTGTCCAACGCGGAGATCGCCGAGCGGCTGGTCATCGCCGAGGCGACCGTCAAGACCCACCTGAACCGGACCATGGCCAAGCTCGACCTGGCCAGCCGGGCGCAAGCGGTGGTCTTCGCGTACGAGTCGGGGCTGGTCCGACCGGGCCGGGGCGACCAGGCCGGTTAGCTCGATCCGATCGGGGCCGGCGACCGCGGGTCGCCGTGCACCGTCTCGTGGCCGTCGACCGGGATGGCTCCGACGGGCAGGGTGAGGGTGACGGCGAAGCCCCCCTGCGGGGCGGTGCCGGCGTGCACGCTTCCGCCGTAGAGCCGGGCCCGCTCGTCCATGCCGACGAGACCGTGGCCGCCCACCTGCCCGGCGGCGGCGCCCGGCCCGTCGTCGGTGATCCGGATGGTCAGTTGTCCCGGCCGGCCGTAGTCGAGCGTCACGTCCGCCCGGGCGCCGGGCGCGTGTTTGAGGACGTTCGTCAACGACTCCTGCACCACCCGGTAGGCGCAGAGGTCGGCCCCCGGCGGCAGCGGGCGGGGTGACCCGGCAACCGCCACGCTGACCTGAATGCCGGCGGCCCTGACCCGCTCGACCAACTCGTCGAGCCGGCCCAGCCCCGGTGCGGGATCGTGGGCGCCGGTTCCGCCGCGCGGATCGGTGTCGGGAACCCGGAGCAGGGCGAGCATCCGACGCATCTCCTCCAACGCCTCGTGGCTGCTGCCGGCGATGGTGTCCAACGCCGTGCCCACCGTCGCCGGATCGGTGGAGAGCACGTACCGGGCCAGGCCGGCCTGCACCGAGATCACCGACATGTGGTGGGCGACCACGTCGTGCAGCTCGCGGGCGATACGTATCCGCTCCGCCACGACCGCGCTGCGGGCCCGGGCCTCCCGCTCCTGGCGCAGTTCCTCGGCGAGGGCGAGCAGCCGCCTGTTGCGGTCGGCCAACCGCCTGGACCCGGCCCCGAACAGCCAGGCGATCAGGGTTGCCACCATCGCCTGGGCGAGCGCCGTCCACGGGGTGTATACGTCGATCACCACCCCGCTGTAGAAGATCACGGCGGCCGTGGCGGCGGCCCCGGGCATGGCCGTGCGGGTGCGGTGCGTCGCCGCCACGGTATACATCGCGAGCAGCGGCCCGAACAGGTTCAGGCTGGGCACGTAGCCGAGGCTGAGGAACCAGGCCCCCGCCGCGCAGCAGGTCAGCAGGACGGTCATCGGGGCACGGCGGCGCGCTGCGAGCGGAAAGTTGGCCAGGCAGGTCATCGCCACGGCCGTGTCGTCGAACTCGCGGAACCCGGGCAGCTGGTAGTCGCGGCCCATCCACGACGTGACCACGACGATCCCGATGGCGACGGCGGCGTCGACGACCGTCGCGGGCACCTCAGACGACCGCCGTCGGGGGCCCTCGCGGTGTGGCATTGATTGATCGTAGTCAGCTGGTGTGGCAGCGGTCGGCAAGTCGCTGCCCGGGCTTCTGCTCCGCGGTGCGTGCCCGGGGCGAAGGCCGTCCGGTGGAGCAGACGCCTGCAACCACAGTGGTAGGCACCCTGGGCGGTTGCCGCTGTGGTTGCGGAAGAGGGTCAGTCACCGAGATGACGCGGCCCGTCGATACGGGAATTAGTGTCTTCGTACCGGGCCACCCCGCCCTGCGCCGGTGTCCAGGACCGACCGGTTCCGGCGGGAACCCACTGGCCCGGCGCCATCGTGATCAGGCCGGGGCTGGTCCTGCCGATACCCGGCCTGTGCCGATCGACCCCAACGCGAACACGAGGAGCTGATGTGCGCAAGAGACTGACGAGAAAGATCTTGGCCGCGCTGGCCGCCAGCCTGACGGTCGTGGTCGCGTCACTGGTTCCAGCGGCGCCCGCAGCCGCTGACAACGGCCAGCGTTGCAACGAACATGTGCAGAGCAAGACGTTTGCTCTGCCGGGTAAACCGGACGTGATCCACCACGTGATGCTTTGCTTCCGGTCGTTCGATGACGGCAAGGCCGACGCTAGGTCATTGACCTATTGGGACTTCGAGGACATCGTCCCTCCCGTGCCCGGTGTCCGGTTCGACGCCTACACCATCGAAGTAACCATCGAACGGCGGGACACCAAAACCAGCGCGGACCACGTGATTTCTCGGTGGACCTGTGACCTGAAGGCTTACGTCAACGGACCGCGGCCAGCCAACCTGCCCAGTGAGGTCTGCTGGATGCCGTGGATTGGCTACAGCTGGCAGGGCTACTGGTCAGCCGACGCGAAGGTCACCTACGACATCAACAACGATGGCAAGGGTGCCGCTACGTGGAACATCACCGGCACGCCGCTGTGGTGACTAATCCCTGACGGGGCGTTCACACTCCCCGCATACGAGCAACTGCTGACCGCGAGCGCCGCAGCGCCGAGCACCAACGGCACCCCATGCCGCCCCGTGCATCGGGCAGTCCGGTGGTGGCCGGACGTTTGCCTCCCGCATCCGGTCGGGGACCTGTCTGTCGGTCCCTTTGGAGCTGCCCCGTTTGCGCGCCCGCTCCATCGGTAGCACAAACGGGGCAGCTCCAAAGGGACGACGGAGGGTGGACCGACCCGACGGAGGGTGGACCGGCCGCGCACACCACCCTCGACCGGCTCGCCGACGGGGTCGACCGGGCGAAGGGCGACCCGACAGGGGCCGACGATGTCGGTAGCGCGCGTATCCCCTGGGGCCTGCCGAGCCGGAGACCCTCACGACCTTGCCGAGGCTCTGGGTTCCGACCCCGTCCGGGAAGGGGGGTGGGACTGGCCGGATTTCTGCACCGGCCCGATCCCGGCGCTGGGCATCGAGCGCTCAGCGGGGCCAACGCAGGGGACCGGGTCGGACCGACCAGAGGAGGCGGCCCCACCAGGGACGGCCGGCGCGCAGCGCGGCCACGTAGTCGGTGGCGGTCGCGGCGGCCCGGGTGGCCTGCTCGGCGGTGGCCGTGCCCGGGGCGAAGGCCGTCCGGTTGAGCAGACCGGCCAACTCCTCCAGCCGCGCGCCGAGATCCCCGGGGGCTGTCCCGGTTTTCCGTGGCCCGGCGGCCGGGACGAAGGCGGGGGCGGCACCGGCGGCCGGGATGGACGGGGGACCGGCGTCGGCGACGGCCCGGCCGGCATGGGCGGCGACCTCGGAGGCGGAGAGGTCGCCGCCCACCGGCCGGCCGGCCAGCCGCAGCGCGTCGGTGACCTCCCGCCAGGCGCCGGCGATCCGCTGGCCGGGGTCGCCCCGCTCCAGCCGCGCCCGGGTCCGCGCGCGGCGCATCAGCAGGAGCGTGAGCAGCCCGGCCACGACCAGCAACAACGTGCCGCCCGCCCCGACGCCCACCAGCAGCGCCGTCGACGGCCCACCTGCCTCGGCCGGCCCGCCCGGCCCGGCCACCGGCTCCGGCGTCGCGGTCGGCCCGACCGTCGGCTCCGGCACCTCCGACGGGGGCGGATCCTCCGGCGTGGGGCGGAAGTCCTCCTCCACTGGGCGCGGCTCGTCGTCCGGACGGGGCAGCGGGTCGAACGGCACCCAGCCGAGGCCGGAGAAGAGCACCTCCGGCCAGGCGTACGCGTCGCCGGCCCGGACCGGCCCGTCGCCGGAGGCACGGAAGCCCACCACCACCCGGGTCGGCAGCCCGGTCAACCGGCCCAGCAGGGCGAACGCCGCCGCGAACTGCTCGGAGGTGCCCCGCTGGCCGCCCGCGTTGCGCGGTCCGAAGAGGAAGAAGCCCAAATTCGGGTACGCGTGCCCGCTCGGCGCGTCCGCCACCATCCGGTAGTGCTCGGCGAGGAACTGCTCGATCGCCGCCGCCCGCGCGTACGGGGCGCCGTTGTCCTCGGCGAGCTGAGCGGCGAGCCGACGTACCGGGTCAGGCACCCCGTCGGCCACCCGCAGCACCCGGGCCACCTCGTCCCCGGCCGGCACGTCCGCCATGCCGAGGAGGTTGTCGTCCGGCCGCTCCGCCGCCGAGGTGACCGTGTACCGCAGCCCCGGCGTCAGCCCCTCCGGCCGGATCAGCGTCCCGGTCTGCGGGTCGTACGCCACCCGGGCGCCGCTGACCTCGCGCGGGGTGGCCACCGCGGGCAGTAACCGCCCGCTCAGGTCCGCCACGGTGATCTCCTGCCGGACCGTCTCCACCGTGGCCCCGGGGGCGGGCTCGGTTGCCGGCAGGATCCGCCCGGCGTTGCGGTACGTCGCCCCGACCCGCCACGTCACCCCGTCGTAGTCGCTGAGCACCGCGAGCCGGATCCGCACCGACCGGCCCCCGTCGCCGCTGCCCGGCCCGGTCGACCCCGCCGGGGTCGGCACCGGGTCCGGGGCGTCGGCCGGCGCGCCGGGGCGGCGCGTCGTCACGTCCAGCAGCTTCTGCTGCGGGTTCAACGCCCAGCCGGAGATGCGGATCAGCGGGTTCTCGTCCAGGGACTCCACCTGCGGCGGCTCCACGTACCGGCGCGGGTCCACCGGCCGGTCGTCGACCCGGCCCGCCACCACCGGGCCGAGCAGGGCGGCCAGTCCCACCACCACGACCAGCCCGGCGGCGGTGGTGGCGGCGAGACGTACCCGCACCGCCGCCCGTACCCCCGGGGCCAGGCCGGCGGTCGGGTCCGGGCCCGACGGACCCGGCCCCCGGGACGGCGCGGCCAGCCCGACCGCGGCGACCGCCGCGAACGCCACCGTCGGCCAGATCGCCGGGTCCGCGTTCGGCCCGACCACGTACAGCGCGCCGGCGTAGAGCAGCGCCGGTGGGAGACAGCCCAGCAGCACCCGGCCGGCCCGCAGCGCCACCTCCGCGCCGGCCAGCCCGGCCAGCCACGCCGCGACCAACGGCACCAGCACCGTGTCCGGGGTCGGCTCGACCGGGATCATCGCGGTCAACAGCCGGGGGATGCCGTTGCGCGCCGCGTCCGCCGTCACGTCGGCCAGCGAGCCCGACAGCCCGGCCGCGTCGGCGGACAGCCGCAACGACCACGCCGTGAACCCGGCCAGGCCGGCCACCGACAGCGGGGCGACCAGCCAGGACGGCAGCCGCCGGGCGGCCACGCTGACCAGCACCGAGCCCACCGCCGCGCCGATCACCAGCCGGGGCAGCAGGCCCCCGGCGTACACCCGGCCCAGCACCACCCCGGTCAGCGCGACCATCGCGATCAGCGCGAGCGGCAGCGGCACCGCCCGAAGCGCCCTCACCACCGGCGGACCCCGTCCCACTCGGCCGCGAACGCGGCCCCGTCGGCCGCGTCGACGACCACCATCCCGGTCGCGCCGGCCGGCGTCGGCTCAGCCGCCCCGAACACCCCCACCACCACCGACGGGTACGCCCCGCGCAGCGCGCCGAGGTGTCCCAGGTCACCCCGGCCGCCCGGCCCGGTGAGGAAGACCAGCGTGTCACCGAGGCGCTGCTGACGCAGCCGGGCCGTCGCCGCGCCCAGCGCCGCACCGGCGTCCCCCGGGTCCAGCCGGACCGCGGCGAGCCGGTCCAGCGGCGGGGTCGCGGCCCCGGCCGCCCGGCTCGCCACCGTGGTGGCCGGCGGCGCGGCGGGACGGGCCCGCAGCCGGCCCACGACCCGGGAGACCCACCGGTTCCCGGCCGACGCCGACTGTCCCTCGCCGGTGGACTGCTCCGGGGCCACCAGCAGCAGCGCCACCGGCAGGTCGGCGCGCAGCGCCGCCGCGACCACCGACGCCGCCGCCTCGCAGGCCGACTCGAACGACTCCGGGTCGGGGTGGGCGGCGGCCCGGTCGTCCAGCAGCACCACGATCCGGGGCAGGCTGGTGTCCACGTTCTCCCGCACCATCAGCTCGCCGACCCGGGCGCTGGTGCGCCAGTGCACCCGGCGCAACTCGTCGCCGACCACGTACTCCCGCAACGAGTCGAACGTGATCGACCCGTGCGGCACCCCGTCCAGCCGGCCGTCGAGGCTGCGACCAGCCCCCCTCGGCACCGCCACCAGCGGGTGGATGCGCGGGTGCACCCACACGGGCACCGTGCCCGAGTACGGGCGGGCCAGCGCCACCAGCCCCAGCGGGTCGCGCCGGGTCACCCGCAGCGGCCCGACCGGCACCACGCCCCGCCGGTCGGTCGGCACGTCGTAGCTGATCGTGGTGTCCCGGCCGGGGCGCAGCCGCAGCACCGGCACCGGCACCGTCCGCTCGCCGCAGCGGTCCTCGGCCAGCAGGTTCACCGCCCGCAGCCGCCCCGCGTTGCGCACCGTCAGCACCATCCGCGCCGGCTCGCCCCGGGACACCCGGTCCGGGTCCGCATGCCGGGTCACCTCCAGCCGGGGCCGCCACAGCGCCACCAGCAGGGCGTACCCCACCGCGACCGCCGCCGCCGCACCGAGCAGCGTCAACTCCGGGTACGCGAACCGGAACCCGGCGACCAGCAGCGCCACGGCGGCCACGAGCAGCCCGGCGCCCCGGGCGGTGATCCCCACGTCCGTACGGCCCGCCTCAGCCCTGAACCCGGGCCGGGGCGACCTGCCCCGACGGCAGCGGCACCGGCACCGAGGCGACCGCCTGACGCAGCACCTCGGCGGGGGTCACCCCGCGCACCTGCGCGTCCGAACTGAGCAGCAGCCGGTGCGCGAACACCGGCTCGACCAGCGCCTTGAGGTCCTCCGGCATGATCCAGCCCCGCCCGTCGATCAGCGCGTACGCGCACGCCGCCCGGGTCAGCGCGATCACCCCCCGGGGGCTCACCCCCACCCGCACCTGCGGGTGGCTGCGGGTCGCGGCGGCCAGCCGGACCGCGTACGCGTACAGCGGCTCGGCGATGTGCACCCGCCGGGCCATCTGCACCATCTCCCCGACGGTGTCGGTGTCGGCGATCGCCGACAGCGCCTCGGGGGAGCGGACCGTCGCCCCGCGCAGCACCTCCACCTCGACCGCCTCGTCGGGATAGCCGACGGAGAGCTTCACCAGGAACCGGTCGAGCTGCGCCTCCGGCAGCCGGTACGTGCCGTCCATCTCCACCGGGTTCTGCGTCGCCACCACCAGGAACGGCTGCGGCACCGGGTGCCGGACCCCGTCCACGGTGACCGTGCGCTCCTCCATGACCTCCAGCAGCGCCGACTGGGTCTTCGGCGACGCCCGGTTGATCTCGTCGGCGATGACGATGTTGGCGAACACCGGCCCCGGGTGGAACTCGAAGCCCCGGGTGGCCTGGTTGAAGATGGTCACCCCGGACACGTCCGAGGGCAGCAGGTCCGGGGTGAACTGGATGCGCCGCCACCGCCCCTTGACGGTGGCGGCGATCGCCCGGGCCAGGGTGGTCTTGCCGACCCCCGGCACGTCCTCCAGCAGCACGTGCCCCTGCGCGAACAAGGCCGTCAGCGCGAGCCGGACCACCTGCGGCTTGCCCAGCACCACCGAGTTGACGTTCTCCGCCAGCCGGGCGGCGAGGGCGGCGAAGCCCTGCACCTCCGGCTGGGTGAGCGGTTCGTTGGTGTTCACGGTGGTGCTCCTTGCCTGGTGGCGCGGTCAGCAGGTGGGCAGGACGTTGATGTTGTCCCCGCCCTCGAGGTTGAGCCAGGCCCACGGAATGTAGTTCTTCCCGTCGAACTCGACCTGCACCCACCAGGTGCTCTGCTTCTGGTTGTTGTAGATCCAGGAGTCGACGTTCTCGCCCTGCTTGCGGCAGTACGCCTTCAGCCGCCGGCCCGGCTTGGCCCAGCCGGCCTGCTGGTCGTTGTCCTGCCGGGTCACCCGGAAGACCTCGTTGCCGTTGCGGCCGTCGATCTCCTTGTCGCAGTACGTCCGCTGGTCGCCGTCGGGACCGTTGTTGCAGGTCGCGATGCCGTACAGCGGGTCGGTGTCCTGGGCCCGGGTCGCGGTGCCCTTGCCGGCGGCGTTGCTCGCCGTCACCGTGGCCGTGTACCTCGTGCCCGGCGTCAGGCCGGACACGGTCGCGCTGGCGCAGTTCCTCGCCTGCACCGGCGCCTCGCCCGGGACGCTGACCGTGCAGTTCGCCTTCCCGCCCCCGGCGTCCACGGTGAAGGTGACCGTGACCGCCGTGGCCGTCGCCGACGAGCCGGTGACGGTGATCCGGGGCTCGGCGACCGTACGCGCGGTGGCGGTGGCCTCCGGGCCCGGGCCGGCCTCGTTGACGGCCTTCACCTTCACGGTGACGTTCTGCCCGTCGCCCAGGCCGTTCACGGTGGCCTGGGTGTCGGTCACCTCGCTGGCCCGGCCGCCCACGTCCACCAGGTACTTCGTCACCGGCCGGCCGTTGGCCGGCGCCGGGGACCACTGCACCGCGACGGTGCCCGGCTGGTCCGCCACCGTCGACGCCCGCAGGCCGACCGGCTGGCCGGGCGCCGCGAACGGCACCACGCTGTTGCTCACCGGGGACGCCGTCGACCCGGCGCCCCGGTCGTTGACCGCGACGACGGTGAACGCGTACTGCGTGCCGTACTCCAGCTCGCCGGCCGGCACCACCAGCTCCGTCTTCGCCGACTCGCCCGCCGGGGCGTTCGCGCCGGCCGAGGCCGCCGTCACCGCGTACTTCGCGATGGTGTTGCCCTGGCCGTTGGCGGCCGGCCACTTGACCAGCACCGTGCCGTCCGGCCGGGCCTCGGCCGTGACGCTGGCCGGCGGGTCCGGCACGGCCGCGGTCGGGATGACCGGGTTGCTGGTCCGGGCCGGGCCGTCGCCCTTGGCGTTCACCGCGTGCACCGAGAACCGGTACGTCTCGCCGTTGGTCAGGCCGGTGATCTCCACCGACCGCTGGTTGGCCCCCACCTCCCGGCGCTGGCCGGCGCCCTCCACCACGTACCGGATGATCTCCGCGCCGTTCGCGGCGGCCGGCCGCCAGCTCACCCGGGCCTGCGCGTTGCCGGCCGACGCGGTGACGCTGCGCGGCGCGCTCGGCTTGCCCACCTTCGGCTTCTTCGGCGGGGGCGGTGGCGGGGGCACCGGCGGCGGGTCGCCGCCGAGCACGTCGTTGGCGTACTTGTCGACCTCGCGCACCTGGTGCTTGTCGTCCACCACTCGGGCGGTCGACGAGTCCGGCGCGTTGATGAACAGGCGGTTCTCCCGCACCTCCAGCTCAAGCGGGCCCGTCGAGCCCTTGCCGCCGATCGTGTCGACGAGCTGGCCGTTGGCGTCGAAGGAGTACACGGTGCCGGTGGTCTCGTCGGCGCAGTAGTAGCGGTCGGCCCAGGCCACGGCCGGGCTGAGCCCGTCGCCCCGGCCCGGCACGGTGAACGCGCGTTCCTCGCCGCCGGCGCCGACCACATGCACCGTCCGGTCACCGGGGACGGTCACCGGCACCTTCGGACCGCTGGTCCGCGCGGGCAGGGCACCCGGCCCGGCGATCGTCAGCGGCGGCGTCCGGCTGACCTCGCCGCGCTGCACCCGCACCAGCTCGCCCGACGTGCGGTCGAGCACCGCCACCCCGTCGTCCAGCGTGGAGACGATCAACTCGTGGCTGGGCTCGGCGATCTCGTACGTCTCGACCTTCTTCGGGCTGACGCCGGCGTCGGCCGGCGCGGCCGAGCCCGGCTCGGACGGCAGCTCCGCCGCCGTGACCGCCGAGACGGTGCCCTCGGCCGGGACGGCGATCCAGAGCCGGCCCTCCCCGTCGAACGCCCCGCCGGTGATGCCCGGGGGATAGCGCACCGGCTCACCCACCGGGGCCAGTGAACGCGGGTCGAGCTGCCGGACGATGCCCTGCACGGCGTCCACCACGAACGCGGCGTCCTCGTGCAGTGCGACGTTGACGCCCAGGCCGGGGGTGGTCCGGGTGGTGGCGGTGATCTGGAGGGTGGCCAGGTCCAGCGAGTTGACCTGTCCCGTGTTCAGGTCACGCAGGACCAACAGCCGGTCGGTCTGGATGACCTGCATCGGATGCCGGCGGGCGTCCGGGACCTCCACCCGGGTGTCCACCCGCGCGGTGATGCCGTTGACCCGGGCCATCTCGCTGCGCGCCGCGCTCCACAGCCAACTGCTGGCGTCGTAGTTGGCCACCGCGTTGTCGGCGGCGCCCAGCCCGAGGACGGTGAGTCCCATCGCGGCCAGCAGCGCGCCCACCGTGCCGACGGTGACCAGACCGCCGCGCCAGCGGGAACGGCGAGCGGGGATCTCCGGCCCGGTGCTCACGGCGTCGTCGTTGGTGGCCACAAGCGGCTGCCTCCCCGTGTCGTCATGCTGGTCGGCGCGCCGGAGACCGGCGACCCTCCCCTGAGCCGGGTGCCATCATATGGCCACCCTGAGGCAGGGGAAACCCGCACGGTCCGGCTGTGGACACCCAGCGTGTGCGGTGTGGACGACCGGTCAGCTCGGCGTCGGGGCCGGACCCCGCGCGGTGCAGACCTGCCCGGACGTGGCGAAGGCGTCGGTGGAGTAGACCGCCAGCACGGTGAAGCAGTAGTCCACCCGCGAGTTGAGGCCGTTGACCGTGTAGCTGGTCTGCCCCGGGTCCACGGTGGCCAGCACGCCCAGCTTCTGCCCGGTCCGCCCGCCGGCCACCATGAACGGCACCGCGCCGGAGGACGGATCCGTCCAGGTGAGGCTGATCGTGCTGCTGTCGTCGCGCAGCTTCAGGCCACCCGGCGGAGGGCCGCTCACCTTCGGACCCGCCGACGCCGACGCCGGTGTCGCGCCCGGGGAAGGGGCCTCATCGCGACCGAACACCAGCACCGCGACGCCGACCACGATCGCCAGGGCCACCAGCGCCACCACCGCGACCAGGACCACCGTCCGGCCGCGCCCGGCGCGCTCCTTCTCCTGGTACGTCGTCTGCCAGGCATCCGGCGGCGAGGGATAGCCGTCGTCGGCCCGCCAGCCGTCCCGCTCGTGCCAGGCCTGCCCCTCCTGCTGCTGCCCCTGCCCCTGGCCGTGTTCGGCCGGTCTGTGCTCGGCCGGCTGCTGCTCCGCCCAGTCCAGCGCGCCCGGTCCCCGCTCGCCCGTTCCCCGCTCGCCCGGTCCCCGCTCGGTCGCGTCGGAGCGGTGGTCCCGATGCGGAGACGGTGGGACCGTGGACGGAGGCGGTAGGACCGGGAACGGCGCGGCGGCGGACGCGTCGAGCCGCGGCACCGACGGCTCCGGACCGGGTGACCGAGGCGGCGGTGCCGGCGCAGGGCCGGCCTCCGGCTCCCAGCCGGCGTACGGCGCGTCCGGCTTCTCGGCGGGACGGTCGACCCCGTCTCGCGGGTCCGGGGCCGCGTCCGGCTCCTCGACGGTCGGAGCCAGCGGCTGCGGCGGCGCGACGCTGCTCCACGGCGGCGCCGTCACGCCCCAGGGCGGCGCCGGCGGCCCGCTGACCGGCGGTGCGCTGTACGGCATGCCGCTCACGGGCGGTGCGCTGACCGGCGGTGCGCTGTACGGCGGTGCGCTGAAGGGCGTGCCGCTCACGGGCGGTGCGCTGTATGGCGTACCGCTGATCGGTGCTCCGCTCACGGGCGGAGTCGTGAACGGTGTGCCGCCCACCGGTGGTCCGGCCACGGGCGGCATGCTGACCGGTGTGCCGCCCACGGGTGGTGCGCTGACCGGTGGCCCACTGACCGGTGTGCCGCTGACCGGCCGTGCGGCCGTGGGAGGCGTGCTGGCCGGGACGGCCGGGGGACCGCTCGCGGGCGGTGCGCTGACCGGGGCACCGCCCTCTGACGGGGCACCACTCACCGCCGCCGGGCCGCCGCTGACCGGTCCGGCCTGCGTACCGGCCGTTCGGGCGGCCTCCTCCCGCAGCAGCGCGTCGATCTGCCGTACCTGAATGGTCGGTTTGTCCCAACCCGGTGCCGGGACGGGCGGCGATGCCGGCTGCGTTGCCGGGCCGACGGGCGGGCGAGGTGTGGGTGTGGCCTGCGGCGTGGCCGGTGCGGGTGCCGGTGGGGCGGACGTGGGCTGGGTGCCGCTCGATGCGGACCGTGGCACCCCCGGGGTGGCGGGCCCGGGCGGCGCCGGCGGCTGGGGTGGTGTGACCGGTCCGGTACGCGGAGACGGCGCGGCCGGGGTCGGAGGGAGGGCCTGATGCGGCGGCGGCCCGGGCTGGGCGCTGGGGACCCGCGGTGGGGGAGCCGGGGCCCGGGATGCCGGCGGCGCGGCGATCTGGGCCGGAGTCCACGAGGAGCCCGCCTGCTGGGCCGGCACGCCAATCGGTGTGGGGGGCGGGGGAGCGGGGAGCCGGGGCACGGGCGCGTGCCCCGGTGCCCGGGGCGGCTCGGGACGGCGTTGTGCAGGTGCAGGTGCCTGGGTCGGCGGCGGCTCGGTCGGTGGGGCCGGAACCCGGGGCGGAGGTGGGATTCGCGGCGGGAGTTGCTGGGGCGGCGCCGGAATCTGGGGCGGAGCCGGCAGGTGACGCTGCGTTGCCGGGACCGGCGGTGGAGGTGGCGACTGCCGTGGCGGGGTGGACACCGGGGGCGGGGGCGGCGCTGCAGCCGGCCGGGGCGCGGCGGCCTGCGCCTGCCTCTGCGGCGGGAGCATCGGCACCGGTGCGAGGGAAATGGTCGGACCGTCGAGCTTCGGCGGACCAAGCTGGCCGGCCGGCGGACCGTGCTGGGGGGCCGTCGCGCCGGGCTGAGGAACCGTCGGGCTGGGCTGAGGGGCGGTTGGGTGGTGCGGGGCGGCGGATGGGTTGTGCTGAGGAATGGGGGCCGCCCCGGGCGCGGCGGCGCCGAGGTATTGCCGCGCCTCGCGTACCGCCGGGTGGTCCGCGCCGAGCACGGCGGGCCCGGCGTCGGCGATGCGGGAGTAGTGGCGGCGGGCCTCGTGCCGGTTGCCCAGCTCCTCGGAGACCGAGGCGAGGTCGAGGGAGAGCGCGAGCATCAGCGGATCGGCGGGATGCCACCGGCGCTCACCGGCCGAGAGGCATTCCTCCAGTACGCGCCGCGCGGCAGCCGGGTCGTCGGCCTCACGATGCAGGCGGGCCAGGAGGTGCGCACTGCGCAGCACCTCCGGATGGTCCTCGCCGTAGCTGGCCCGGATCGGTCCGAGCGCGTCGGCCAGCAGCCGACGCGCGCCGGCGATGTCACCGGCGGCGCGTTGGGCCAGCGCCCGATGCTGGAGGGCGGCCAAGGGAGAGGGCTGTGACACGTCAGTCATGCTGCCCGGAGAGGGGGGGTCGACGCCACCCGCCCTGCCGGCCATGATCGAATCAGCCCACCCCAGTCGGGTCCTTTAGCCCCCTGAACTGGGCAAACGGGCCGGCGGGAAGGTGATGTGCATGATCCATCGCCGCCGTGTACAGTAATGCCCCGTGCGGCCCTCCGGGTCGGCCAACGGGCGGTGAGGCCGCCCAGGTCGACAGGGTAGGCTGAACGAGTAGGTCCGGGTGGCGGAATGGCAGACGCGCTAGCTTGAGGTGCTAGTGCCCGTAAAGGGCGTGGGGGTTCAAGTCCCCCCTCGGACACCAAGAATTGATCTTTGAAACAGCAGCTCAGGCCCCCTCCGGTGGAGGGGGCCTGAGTCGTCGTAGGGGCGTGGTGGGGGAACTCGGTTCGTAGGGGGCTGGCGATGCCGTCGACGTAGCCCTCGGCGTACCCCTCGGCTCGGGCCGCAGCGGCCACGCGGAGAACGACGAGCGGCAGAGTGTCCGTGTCCGCATCGGCGGGTGCCCGGGCGATGCCGAGCATGGCCCTCTGGCTTCCCTTGATGGGTTCCCCCGCCCGGCATTCTTTGCCAGGATTCACATCACGTGTGGAAGATTTCTACACGCTTCGACTGGGGAGGACGAATCATGCGCATCCGCAGCATGGTGAGTGCAGCCATACTCGCTGGGGGCCTGGTCGCCGCAGCGGCGCCGGCCGCCGCCGCGCCCGCCGCCGCGCCCCAACAAGAATCGGCGTGCTCGCTGACGGTCACCAACCTCTACTACTCCATTGGCATGCAGACCGCCTTCGCCAGGCTCTCGGGCGGGTGCAGTGGCCCGATCGACATCGCCCTGGAACGCGCGGACGCGCCCGCCGGCCCGTACCAGGAGGACCCGGAGGCGCTCTACTACCTGCAGCAGTCCTCCGACGGTACGGCAGCCACCGCCTACTTCATGGACCCCGCCGAACGGGGATACTGCCGCGCGAGGGCCAGCTTCGACACGCTCGTCGTGTACTCCCAGAACCCGGTCGGCTGCTAGGCCAGCGGACGGACGAAGACCAGCACGAAGGTCTCCGCGAGCGGGGCCGCCCGAGACGAGGGCGGCCCCGACGGCCATGTCGCCGTGCCAGGGACTGCCGGCTTTGTCGATTTCCCCCGCATGCGCCGAAGCATCGTCGTGCACGAAACGGCCCGCAAGCGGCACTCGTTGCAGCGGATCCGAGTGGAGTATTGCGGGTGGTGCACTGACCGGCGACGGTGTCCGCGACACCGGTGAGCCGGGCCGCCTGGTCGTAGGTGTAGATCTGCGCTGACCGGGTTGATGTGCGTTATCCCAGCGTGTGCAGGGCGTCGTCCATCTCGGCGAGCAGGCGCACGGCGGTGTCCTCGGTCATCCCGTCGGCCCGCCACAGCATGATCAGCGACCAGGAACCGTCCGGGCGGGGAAACGCTTCGAACATCAGCTCGATGGCGGTGGTGGGGGGCCGGACCCGGACCCGTTCGACAACGACGTCCGCGCCCATCGTCACCGGTGGCGTCTCCGCCTGGAGCACCGCCCAGACCTGGAAGAAGGGATGCCGGGACCGGTCCGGCCGCAGCTGACCTGGTGGAACCGGGTCGGGCTCATCGCGTCGAGCAGGGTGCGCGCGGCGAAGTCGCGCAGCGGCGCGAGCTCCACCGGACGCCCGTCGGTGGAGCTGAAGACGCAGGCCAGCTCCGCGGCACCGGCGCGCCGCGTCACCCGCAGCACCGCGCACGAGGCGATCGACGGGTACGACCGCAGCACCGCCTCGACCTCGCCCGGCTCGATCCGCACACCACGGATCTTGAACTGCCGGTCGATCCGGCCCCGGTACCGCAACTCGCCGTCCGGGCCGAGTTCGCCACGGTCACCCGTGCGGTAGTAGCGGACACTGTCCCGGTCGAAGAACCGGCGCGCGGTCTCGTCCGGGTCGTTGAGGTAGCCCAGGGCCAGCCCGTCACCGGAGAGTGCGATCTCCCCGGTGCCGTCGAGGAGCACCACCCCGGTCTGCGGCACCGGCCGGCCGATGGGCAAGTCGAACGGCCGCCAGACCGAGCCGGACGCCGCCGACACCCCGGAAACCGGGTCGGAGGCAGGGGACGCTCGTCGGACGAGCAGCCACGCGGATGAAGTCCGGTGCCCGCCGTGGATCGTGGCGAGCTGGTCCTCAGCCGCGACACGCTGCTCGCGGGCCGGCTCGGCGGCCAGCCACTCGTAGAAGCCGGGACGTCGTACCGCCTGGACGCGGCACAGCCGCTGCACGCCGTAGTCGGCGCGGTGTTCGGAGACGAACCGGTAGCGGAGGGTCATCGACCCATCGACCCATAGGCTGTCGAGGAGGGCTTCCGGCCGGATCTCGAAGCGCGCCCGCCGCTCTTGCCTGATGTCGGCGGACATGACGGTCTCAGCGGTAGGAGCCAGACGTCTCGTCGCCAGCCAACAGGCCGCGGCACGCATCCGCAGCGCCGTCACCTCGCCAAACGGCACTGCTGATGACGGGACCAGCAGCGGGAATGGCACACTGAACACGACGAAGCGTCGTCAAGGACAAGGTCCGTGAGGAACCTCGTCCTGCCGGAGCTTCCCGCTCAACATGCCGAGGTTGCCGTACCACGACAATCGCTACCCACAGCGGCATTATGATCTTGACGTGGTCGTGGCGGCGTAGGTGACCTGCGGGTCGCCCAGCACGCGCGGCAGGTCGGCCATGGTTGCACATCGAGGAGTATTTATGTCGGCACAGGACAAGCTAGAGTCGATCTTCACTTCGGTGGTGCGGCGCAACCCTGGCGAGAACGAATTCCACCAATCGGTGCGGGAGGTGCTCGACAGTGTCGTGCCGGCCTTGGAGAGGCACCCCGAGTACGCCGAAGCGAAGATTATTGAGCGAATCTGCGAGCCGGAGCGGCAGATCATCTTCCGGGTGCCATGGGAGGACGATCGCGGTGAGGTCCACATCAACCGCGGCTTCCGGGTGGAGTTCAACAGTGCCCTGGGCCCGTACAAGGGAGGTCTTCGCTTCCACCCGTCGGTCTATCTGGGGATCGTGAAGTTCCTCGGTTTTGAACAACTGTTCAAGAACGCGTTGACTGGCATGCCGATCGGCGGCGGCAAGGGTGGGTCGGACTTCGACCCCAAGGGCCGCTCCGACCGGGAGGTGATGCGGTTCTGCCAATCGTTCATGACCGAGCTGTACCGGCACATCGGCGAGTACACGGACGTGCCGGCCGGCGACATCGGAGTCGGTGGCCGGGAGATCGGCTACCTGTTCGGGCAGTACAAGCGGATCACCAACCGGTATGAGTCCGGGGTGCTGACCGGCAAAGGCCTCAGTTACGGCGGTGCCCAGGTGCGCCGGGAGGCTACCGGCTACGGCGCGGTGTTCTTTGCCGATGAGATGCTACGCGCCGACGGCGGCGACAGTCTAGACGGAAAGCGGGTGGTGGTTTCCGGCTCGGGTAACGTGGCAATTTACGCGATTGAAAAGGTGCATCAGCTCGGCGGCACCGTGGTGACATGCTCGGACTCCTCCGGCTATATTCACGACGAAAAGGGAATCAACGTCGACGTGCTCAAGCAGGTCAAGGAGGTCCGCCGGGCACGGATCGACGAGTATGTCGACGCGCGCCGGCATGCCACGTTCGTCGCGGGTCGCCCGGTCTGGGACGTGCCCTGCCAGGTGGCGATCCCCTGCGCGACGCAGAACGAGCTCACCGCCGCCGACGCGCTCACCCTGATCGCGGGTGGCTGCACCATCGTGGTGGAGGGGGCCAACATGCCCACCACGCCGGAGGCGGTGCGGGGATTCGCCGAGGCCGGGGTGCGGTTCGCGCCCGGAAAAGCGGCCAACGCCGGTGGAGTCGCGGCCAGCGCGCTGGAAATGCAGCAGAACGCCAGCCGCGACTCGTGGACCTTCACCCATTCTGAGGAGCGGCTGCGGGAAATCATGCGGACTATCCATGCCCGCTGCTACGCCACCGCCGAGGAGTACGGCATGCCGGGCAACTACGTCGCTGGAGCCAACATCGACGGCTTCCGGCTCGTCGCCGAGGCGATGCTCGCCCACGGGCTGATCTGAGACGGCGGCGTACTCGTAGTCCGTCCGGATTGCCGAAGGAGTATCCGGGCGAGCTGCGTCAGTGCGCGGTGCGCTTGTGCCGCGAGTCGGACCCGAAGCCCGTCTTCCGGCGGCTGGCCGAGCAGTTTCGGCGTGCACTGCGAGGCGTCGCAGGCTGGACCCGTCAGGTGCCGGTGTTGACGATGACGGCCGGGTGGTTTCGCTGACTGGTGCCGTGAGAGATGCCGGGGGCGGCGGGGCGGCCCGGTTCGGACCGGCCCCGCCGGCGATCACTCGGGGATGACGAACTGGGCGGTGCTGGTGGTGTCGTAGTTGACGCCGTTCTTCTCGGCGTGGTGGGTGCAGTTGACGTTGACGGTCCGGGACTGGACGGGGACGCCAGTGACCGGGACCGTCGGAGACCAGAAGTGCACGTCGACGAGCGCCCCGTTGTTCTCGGAGTCGTAGTCGTTACTGGAGTAGCTGAGCACGGTGGCGGAGCACCGGACGTTGATGTAGTTGGCGTCCACCCGGTCGTTGCTCCAGGTGGCGAGCCGGGAGTATCCGCGGATCTTCACTCCTCCGCGGCGCAACGGCCAGGATCCCTCGTGGCCGGTGTCTTCCAGTTGGATGACGCCCTGCAGGTTGTACGCCGGCGACGGAGGCGTGACGGGGCCGCCGCCGTCGCCACCGCCACCGCCGTCGCCACCGCCACAGTCGAGCGGACACTCGGGTTCCCAGGCGTGCGCTGGCATGGCCACCGCGCCGGTGCCCGCAAGGCAGGCCAGCAGGGCGATTACGACGGTTGCAGTACGTCTGAGCACGTCATCTCCGGTCAGCAGGCATTCAGGATGATCACCTAGGGCGCTCGATCGAGCGCGTTGAGTATCTACCCGGCTTTCGATGGCGCAATATCGACCGTGCGGCGCGCAGCCGCCGCCGTCCGGCGCGTCCGTCCACCCGGGACCCTTTCCCGGCGCACCCGGACAGCGGAGGGCTCCGAGGCAGGGGCCCCGCTCCACCCGGAGAACCGCCGCCATCACCGGTCAGTTGGGCGGCGTCGCCGACGGGCCCGGTAGTGGGAGTCACGACGGGCGGGTGGCACCGCTGTGCATCGCCAGTCCGTCGAGGATCAGATCGAGGCCGAACTCGAACTGCCCGCCGAAGTGGTAGCCAGGCTGCTGGACGTGCTGCGTGGCGAACTCGACCATGTGCGGGTAGTCGCCCGCCGCGAAACCTTCCATGATCGAATCCGCGACCGCGTTGGCGGAGTCTGGACCGTCGAACGGCAGCGACGCCTCCTGCAGCACGAAGCCGTAGACGTACGCATCGATGATCGCGTACGCGTGGGCTGTCATCTGTAGCGAGAAGCCCCCGGCCCGCAGCACACCCAGCATGGTGTCGTGATGGCGCAGGTTGGCCGGCCCGGGACTGGTCCGGGCTTCTACCAGGGTCAGCGCCCAGGGATGCCGCGCGAGGACCGTACGGGCCGAGAGGGAACGCCGGCGCACCTCGGCGCGCCAGTCGCCGCCCACCTCCGGCAGTTCGATCTCCGCGAAAACCCCGTCCACGAGGGCGTCGAGGAGCTCGTCCTTGCTGCGGATGTAGTGGTACAGCGACATCGGCTTGGCGTTCAGCTCGGCGGCCAGCGACCGCATGGTCAATGCCCCCAGGCCGTGCGCATCGGCGATGCCGACCGCAGCCTGCAGCACCCGCTCGCGACTCAGCTGCCGTGCTGGTTCGCCCACCGACTGGTTCCCGTCTTCCTGGCATTGCGTTGACCGGCCTCGCCGCCAAGGCTATCGTACTTAGTACCCCTTACTTAGTACGAAAGCCCTGAGAGGCAATGATGTCACTCCGCGTGACCGGCAGATGCGCCGGTGCGTTCTTCCTGTTGGCATTCGTCTTCTACGGCATCGGCAGCGCTCTCGCCGGGCAGTTCGCCGGGGTGGCGCTCGTGGTGCTCAACTCCGTCATGGTGGCGGCCATCGGCGTACTGGTCTTTCGGGCGCTGCGTCGATCGCGTCCGGGGGGCCGCCTGGACATACCTTGTCGCGCGCGGCGCGGAGGCGTTCCTGCTCACCGCCGGGATCGTCCTGCTGGACTCGGCCGGTGCCGGTGCCGCCGACATCGCCTACCAGGCGGCCATGCTGTCGCTGGGGCTGGGCAGCCTGCCGTTCTGCCTGGCCCTCAACCGGCAGCGCTGGCTGCCGAGCTGGCTGGCGATCTGGGGATTCTCCGGCTACGCGCTGCTGGCGACGGGCGCGGCCGCCGAGCTGATGGGGGCCGGGGTCGGGGTCGTCCTGGCGATCCCGGGAGGTCTGTTCGAGATCGTCTTCGGTCTGCTGTTGCTCGCTCGCGGCTTCGTGCCGTCCGCCGCTGTGCAGCCGAGCGCCGCTCCCGACGGTGCGTCGAGCGTGGCGGCCGTGGACGGCGACTCCCGAGCAGGCCGCGCGGCGCTGGCCGCCGGGCTCTGCCTGCTGCTGATGGCGGTTCTCGCTGGGCTGGCCAACTTCGGCGTCGTGGATCGGCTGGTCTCCACCGACGCCGCCGAGACCACCATCCGGATGCTGTCGAATCAACGGGCATTTGTCCTTGCCATCGTCGCCCTGTTCGCGGTGGCCTGCCTCGACGTGCTGGTCGCCTGGTCGCTGCGGGCGTTCTTCGACGACACCTACCGCACCGTCCCACTGCTCTCGGCCTGGTGCCGCACCGCGTACGCGGTCGTCTTCGCCGTCGCGATCACCTACCTGATCGCCGCCGCCGGTCTCCTGCACGACGGTCCGGCGACCGACGAGATCAGCCCCAGCGTGTACGCGTACATCACCGAATTCGAGGAGATCTGGAGCCTCGGTCTGATCCTGTTCGGCGTCCACCTGCTGATGATCGGGTGGCTGGCATGGCGGTCTTCCACTGTGCCGACCTGGGTGGCGGTGCTCGTAGCGATCGCCGGTGCGGGCTATCTCGCCGACTCGATCGGGGCGCTTGTCTCGGTCGCGTACACGATTCAGGTCGCCGCAGTCACGTTCGTCGGTGAGGTCGTCCTCATGGGGTGGCTGCTCGTGTTCGCCGCGCGCTCGCGTAGCCACCGCCGGTCCGACCTGGACGGAAACCGCGCCCGCAAGTTGCGGCAGCCCGCTTGAGAGCGGCCACCGCGCCGGGTGTTGCTCTAGCTGTAGTGACCATGAGCGTGGTTGACGGCGTTGGCGGCTTGAGAGAAGGAGAGACCTCCGGCGAGGGGTGAGGTGCTGACGCCCACCTCACCACCGGAGGTCTCATCCCACTGTAATGCCGGGAAAGCGGGGTCCGGGTGTCCGCCGGTACCGCGCGGGCCGGCGCCGGGTAGGTCAGATGCCCGCGTCCGGCGGGGACGCGGGGATCTCCTCGATCTGGGATACGCCGCTGGCGGCGTGGACGCCGTGGCGCTGCCACGTCTCGTGCAGCAGGATGCGCCCGTCGGGGAGGATCTCGGGGGTGCTGTGACACTCGCCGACGATGATCCGCCCGTCGTCGAGCACCATGCAGTACGCGAAGTCGACCGAGCCGTCGGGCTGGCACTGTCCGGCGAGGGTGCCCCGGCGCGCGTGACCCCCGGTGAATTCGCCCCAGAGCAGGTCGCCATCCTGCCAGTAGTTCGCGACGCGGCTGTGCTCCCCGCTACCGTCCGCGACCGGCCGGAACCGGCGCCCGTGATAGTTGATCGAGAGGGCCGTGGCGTTGGGTGAGGGCACGCGTGCTCCTTGAACGGGTGAACGGCCTGGGCCGGCGATAGCGGTACGGTCGAGGTGAGTGACTCTGGCGGTGCGCCAGACGCCGGGACACGCCAGAGACCAGCGAGTCACCAAGCCTCGGCGGCCGACGGGCGCTCGCCGGCCGCCGAGGTGGTCAATCGAGCAAGACGACGCTGCGCAGCACGTCGCCGCGGCGCATGCGCTCGAACGCCACCTCGACGTCGCCCAAACCAATCCGCTCGGTGACGAACAGGTCGAGCGGCAGCCGGCCCTGCAGGTGCAGATCGACCAACATCGGCATGTCCCTGGAGGGCAGGCAGTCGCCGTACCAGGAGGTCTTGTAGGTGCCGCCCCGCAGGAACAGGTCCAGCAGCGGCATCTCCAGCCGCATCGATGAGTCCGGCCTGGCCACCAGCACGAAGGTGCCGCCGATGGAGCGCGCGTGGAAAGCCTGGCTCCATGTCTCCGGCGACCCGGCCGCGTCGATGGTCACGTCGGCGCCGAGCCCACCGGTGATCTGTCGGATCCTGGAGACCACGTCCGGTTCCCGGCTGGCGTCGACGACATGCGTGGCGCCCAACTGTGTGGCCATCGGCAGCTTTCGCGGATCGATGTCGACAGCGACGATGGTTGTCGCCCCGGCCAGTTGCGCGCCGGTCACGGCCGCGCAGCCCACCCCGCCGCAGCCGATCACCGCGACGGTGTCTCCGGGGCTGACGCCCCCGGTGCGCATCGCCGCACCCAGTCCGGACATCACACCGCAGCCGAGCAGGCAGGCGGTGGCCGGGTCCACCGCCTTGTCGACCAGGGTGCACTGGCCCGCGTGGACCAGGGTGAGCCGGGCGAAGGCACCGATGCCCAGTGCCGCCCCGAGCGGTTCCCCGGTGGTCAGGGTCATCGGTCGACTGGCGGTGAGTTCGTCCAGACACGCCTCGGGTGCCCCACGCAGGCAGGGGCGACAGCGCCCGCAGACCGCCCGCCAGTTGAGGATGACGAGGTCACCTGGGACGACGTGCGTCACGTTGTCACCCACCTGCTCGACGATCCCGGCTGCCTCGTGCCCCAGCAGGTACGGGTAGCCAGAGCCGATGACGCCGTCGCGGTAGTGCAGGTCGGTGTGGCAGACCCCGCAGGCCAGCACCCGCACCGTTGCCTCGTCCGGTCCCGGGTCCGGGACCACGATGTCGCGGATCTGCACCGGCTGGCCCGGGCCGAGCGACACCACGGCCTCGACTGTCTGCGCCATGAACCATCGTCCTTGTCTGTCTGTCTTGCTGCTGCTGGTACGGGGGCGGGACGGCCAGTGGAGCGGCCCGGATCAGTCGGCGAATTCCACCTTGATCAGGTCCGCGAACCGGATCATCGTCGCGAAGGCGTCCTCCTGCGAGGTCCCGGTGGTGCCGAGGAACCCGAGGATCGTGTTGCCGTGCGGCGGGCGCTTGATGACGTCGCCCGGCCGTGCGGTGATCTTCAGGTCGAACGTCCGTTCCGACTCGCTGACCTCGGCCGGCACGTGCACGCTGGCGATGGTGCCGGCCGCGCAGATCAGACACATCGACGCGGTGTGCACACCAGTGGGCTCAAAGTGCCGCACCCGGGGCCGCACGCCGCGGGCGATGTCGACGGCCGCCGCGATCGGGTCGTGATCGGCGGTCAGCCTGGCGATCAGGTCGAGCCCGCCGCCGCCGACCCGTCCGGCGATCTCCAGAAGGTGCGGCCGGCCGTCGTGGAACCGTACTTCCGCATGCCCCACGCTGCGCCGCAGCCCCTGCGCCCGCACCCCGGCAGCGACCACCTCGTGCACCGCTGCCAGGTCCTCCGGGCTCATGGACGTCGGCGCGTGGTGGACATCGTCGTCGAAGGTCTGCCCCTCGATCGTGATCCGGTCCACCACCGAGCCGAGGTACACCTCGTCGTCCCAGACGACCACCTCCATCAGGTACTCCGCGCCGTCCAGGAACGACTCCACCAGCAGGCCACTCGGGCCGAGGTCCACCCCATCCGGCTCGGACCGCGCCCAGAACATGTCCCGGCTGCCTTCCTCCGCCTGGGCGTACCGCTCGGCCAACTCCGCCGGGGAGCCGACCTTGAACACGAAGTTGCTGCCGGCGCCGTGCGTGGGCTTGATGATGACCGGATAGCCGAACTCCTCCGCCGCGGCCTGCGCCTCGGCCAGGGTGCCGGTCAGCCGGAACTGGGGAGAGGGCGCGCCGGCCCGCTCGTACGACTGCCGCATCAGGTACTTGTTGCGGCAGTTGACCGCGGCTCCGACTCCGATGCCGGGTAGGCCGAGGGCCTCGGCCACCGCCGCTACGGTGATCACCGACGACTCCGAGAACGTCAACACCCCGTCGAAGCCCTCGGCCTGGTGCCACTGCTTGCCGGCGGCGATGATGTCGTCGATGTGGCGGGAACCGACCACCTGGTACCGCTCGGCGGGCCAGAAGTCCGGCTTACCTTCACCGTTGAGCACGTAGAGCGTCGCGCCCAGGGCTTCCACCTGCGCGTAACGCGACAGATAGTACTCCAAATACTGACAGGTCTCGATGGCGAGTAGCTTCATCTGGTTCTCCTACGATGCTCGTCCGGCGCCAGCGCCGGGAGCCAGCTGGTCGAACGTGGCTGGCAGCATTGGCAACCGGAACATCGTGACCTTGTCCACGGACCCGTCGTCGATCCGCAGCCGTACCCCGGCGCCGGCCAGCGTGTCGGAAACGTCGATCAGGATCGGCGCGGCGTACGCGAGCAGGGTCTGCACCTGAGCCAGCACGTCGGCTGCGGTGTCCGAGTTGATGTGGTCGCGCGCCAGGCGGTCCAGCTGGGTGGCGATCGTGTCGGCGACCCCGCCCGGGCTGAACCGGTCGTCACGGTAGTTCCGGCGCAGCCGGTCGGCCACCACCCGGGCCCGAGCGCGGCCGGCCGCGCTCACCGGCAACACCGCGCCGTCCGGGATGGTCAGCTCGGCCAGCGCCGTGGCCAGCCGGTTCCAGGGCCGCACCAGCCGGGTGGCCACCACGTTCCGCAGGTCGGCCTCGGTGAAGTTGGTGCGTTGGAACTCCGGGGCGGTGAGGGCCAGATAGAACCGCGCCAGGTCGCGGGGCACGCGGTCGAGCAGGTCGGTGGCGGAGATCAGATGGTTGCGGCTGGTGGAGAACTTCGACCGGTCCAGCTCGTAGAACTCGTTGGTCACGGTCACCGTCGGGGTGGCGTACCGCTGCGGGTGCGACAGCAGCATGGCCACGTCGAGCATCCCCCAGTGGAAGACGTTGTCGTACCCGTGGAAGTGGACGATCGTGGGCTGGGTGTCGGCGAGCCAGAACTGGTCGGTGCGCTCGGTCGGCCGGCCGAGCTGCCCCGCCGACCACCACGTGCTGTAGATGATCGCCGGCATCGCCTCGATCCACGGGTACAACCGTTGCCCGGGAGTCTCGGCGAACGGCGCCGGCAGCCCCCAGTGGCCAGGCACGGTGACCGGCACATCCGGTAGCGGGCCGGCCATCAGCTCCGTGACCAGGTCGCGGGCGTTCGGCCGCCACTGCGGCGCGTGCCGGGCGTAGTAGTCGGCGAGCTGGTCACGCAGTCGCTCCAACGGCAGCACGAGGATCTCCACCTCGCGGTGCTCGACCTCGTCCGTGGGGTCGAGCGGGTAATACGGGTCGAGCAGCTCGTCGAAGTTGTTCGGGTGCCCACACGCCTCGCACGCGCCGCCCGAGCTCTGTGCCAGGCAGGTCGGACAGGTGCCGGAGACGAGCGCGTCGTAGAGGTAGACCCCGGCCCGTCGGGCGAACGGAAACCGGACGGTACGCAGCTCGAAAACGCCTGCCCGGTGCTGGGCGGTGACGAAATCGAGCACGGTGCGGCGGTAGGTCTCGTCGACCGGCGGCAGCCCGACGAGGGTGGCGCCCAGCGCGGTGAACGCCTGTCCGATCTGCGCGGTGGCATCGCGCACCAGGTCCGCCGGGGCCATCCCCAGGCCCGCCGCGCGGGTCGCCACGTAGGACTGACTGTCGTCGGTGCAGGTGGTGTGGATGACAAACCTGCCCCGCGCACGCTGGTACCGGGCGTAGACATCGGCGGCCAGGTACGGCCCCGCCAGGTGCCCGACGTGCAGGCCCCCGTTGGAAGTGGGCGTGGCCGGAACCACGATCACCGGAGGTTCGTCCAGGCTCATGACACGGTCCGGTGGCGCTCGACGAACTGGTCCGCCATCTCGTGATCCCACCAGATCGCATACATCTGGAACGGCTGTTCACCACGGTTGACCACCTGGTGCCGCTCGTTCGGCGGGAAGTGCACGACGTCCCCCGCGACGAACGGCGTGGTGCCCGCCTCGGTGACGAGCTCCGCCTGGCCCGTCAACGCGATCCAGATCTCGTACTCGTGGTGACCGTGCGCCCCGGACTCGGCCCCGGGCGGCACCACACACCAGGAGCCCTCGAAGGGGGCGTTCAACGCCTCCCAGGGCATCAGCCGCTGCGCCCGCAGCCCGTTGTCGGGCTTGAGGCCGTGGTGGTCCAGCTTGCGGATCTCCATGAGTCAGTCATCCCTTCCCTCGGCGAGGACGCCGCCGGCCACTGCCGTGCCGACCAGCGCCGGTGTGCTGGCACGGGGGGCGAGTAGATCGGTCACCATCTCGCCAGCTCGGACCGCCAGTACGCTGATCAGCGAGTCCGCGATGCCATGAGTCTCCTCATTGACGCCCTGCAGATAGCAGCCGGCGGTCACGGAGTCCGGCGTCACCATGCGGTAGTTGCGGTCGACCGCGATCTCGCGTACACCCACGGAGGCGGCGGTCTGCCGGATCAGCGCCGGCTTGCCCTGCTCGAAGCCGGTGCCCAGGAGCACCAGGTCGGCGCGGAGCTCGTCGGTCGTCCCCCGTAGCCGGTCGTGTACGGTCAGCACGACCTCGTCGCCCTCCATCCGGGTGGCGAGCACGTCGGTGAGCGTATGCATGACGATCCGCGCGTTGCCGGTCAGCCGGTCCTGGTACATCTGGCGATACAGCGCGTCGAGCATGCCGGGGGCCAGCCCGGCATAGTTCGTCCGGTGCATCTCCTGCAACAACTGGGCCCGGGCCTCGGCGGAGCCGGCGTGGAACTGGTCGACGAACGACGGGAAGTACAGCTCATTGGTGAAGGCGCTGCTCTCGTAGCCGCGCAGCCCCGCTGACCTCATCAACATCCGGCACTCGGCGGCCGGGAACTGCTGGTACATCGTCCACAGCATCTCGGCTGCGCTCTGCGCCCCGCCGACCACCACGATCCGGCGCACCGCCCTCGGGTCGAGCTGCGCCACCCGGCTGGTGAACTCGGTGCTGTGGACCACCCGGTCGGCGGGCAGATCCCGGAACGCGGCGGGAACGTTGGGGGCCCGGCCGACCCCGATCACCACGTTCCGGCAGCGGACCACCTCGCCGGTGTCGAACTGGACCCGCCAGCGATCCGACACTCCGTCGTCACGTGACGACACCGGCGTGATCGCCGTCACCGTCCGCCCGTACTCCACCTGCACCCGCTCCAGCGACTTGGCCACCCACTGCAGGTACGCGGAGACCTCCAGTCGGAACGGCAACGCCGAGCCCAGGTTGATGAACTCGTCCAGCCGGTTGGTCGAGTGCAGGTAGTTGACGAAGGAGTACCGGCTGCGTGGGTTGCGCAGCGTCACGAGATCCTTGAGGAAGCCGACCTGGCTCTGGGCCCAGGGCAGCAGCATCCCGCGCTGCCAGGCGATGTCGTCGTACTGGTCCACCAGCAGGGTTTCGTCGGCCACGTCGGGAGCCATCTCCTCGACCGCCACGGCAAAGGCGAGGTTGGCCGGGCCGGCCCCCACCGCGACCACTGACTTGTGTCTCTCCATGCTGCCTCTCATCTTGACGCCTGGTCGCCCAGCTCCCGGCAAACCGGCACCGGGGGCGTGGACATCTGTGGCGGTTGTCCGCCGGCCGTCACGCACACCGTCGCGGCGGCCAGTCGGCTCGATGCCAGAACACTCTTCGCGGCGCTTCCCGCCCCACCGGCGAAGCTGAACACCCCCGGCATGTTGTCGATCGCGCGTAGCCGCAGCCCGCCCTCATCGGCAAAACAGTCCACGCCGGCGGCCGACCACTGTGGCGACGGCAGCCGCCCGTCGAGGCCGAGAACGGCGCGGGCGACCTCCGAGACCCGATCGACGTACGCCGGGTCGGGGCGGTCGTCCCCCGGAGCTGCTCCCCACGCCGAGGTGGCGACGCCGAGCAGTACGGACCCGACTCCATAGGACCGGCCATACAACGTGGACAGATCATCGACGAGGCAACCGAGGTCGGGTCGCGCCAGCGGGTATATGCCGTACTGGATTCGTCGGGTGCGCAGCGACACGGGAACCAGTGCGCTGGTCCACGCACCGGCCGCGACCACCACCACATCGTGATGCCGGACGCTGCCGTCCACCGTCACGGCTGGCCCGGCTGCGACCGAGGCGACCGCCTCGTGGCGTACCCGAACACCCAGTGCGGTGGCCCGAGTGACGGCGTAGTGGCGCAGCGCATCCGGACGGATGTGCCCCGCGTACTGCTCGACGACCGCGAACGTGCCCTCCGGCCGGGGGGCGAGGCCGAGGGCCCGCGCCACCTGTCCGGCTGGCACCAGCCGGGCGGAGCCGCTGAGCGCTTCGCCCAACAGGGCGAGCTGGCGGTCCGGATCGACCTCCGGGCGCAGAAAATAGTAGGAGGACGACTCCTGGTATCCGCTTGCGCGGGCCAGCGTGGGGTCGCGGCGAAGCTCGGCGAGGCTCTCAGCCGCCAACCGACACTCGTCGAGGTTCGTCTCGAAGCCCCGGACCAGTCCACCGGAGGCGGCAGTGGCATCTCGGCCGCGCGTCGCCGCGCCCAGGTACAGCTCGATGCGGGGCCCCCCGATCTGCTCGGCGAGCCGCAGCGCGAGCAGGGAACCGGCCAGGCCCCCGCCGATGACGGCCACTTGAGTCGGCATCGGATCAGGCTCGGCGGGCATGCGGGCCGAACTGTGCACGTCGTGCGGACCGCCGGTCGAGCCCGCGCATGATCACTCCGACTCCACGGGGGAAAGGTGTCGCTGTGGCGACTGTGGATGCAGACAATAGAGATCAGTCGACATTCCGACAACCAGTCAGGAAGCCCTGGTGGAGGGCGCGCAGGGCGGCCATCCATGCACCCACCACGCCCGTCTCCGTCGAACGGGTCGATCCGGCTGGCTGACGGGGCGTCCAAGTGTCGCTTGTCGGCTGTCAAACCTCGACGTTCGGTCGCGCTTCCTCCACCGGGGGCGCGGCGTCGGCGATGCGGTCGTCCGGGCTCGGCTGAACGGCCACCAGGACCACCGCGGCGGCCGTCAGCACCGCCGACGCGCCGATGGTGACGGTGTAGCTGTGCTGCAGGTCAGCGAGAATCGCCCCGACCTGGCTCGTCGCCGCCACGGCGAGCATGTGGACTGCCCAGAGCACCCCGAGCGCGGTGCCGCGCACTCCGGGCGGCAGGACCCGGGTCGCCCACACCGTCGTGGCGACCACGGTGGCCAGATAGCTCACGCCGAAGACCGCACCGAAGGCGATGACGGTGGCCGGGGAGTTGACGAACAGCAGCATGACCATGGCGGTGGCGCGCATCGCGTAGGCGCCGATCAGCGTGGCCCGCGTCCAGCCGAGGTCACACAGTCGTCCGGCGGCCAGCGCGCCGATGATCTCCAGCGCGCCCAGCACCGCCACCGCCGAGGCGCCGACCGAATCCGAGATGCCGTGGTCGTGTAGGTGCGGGAAGAAGTGCACGTCAATGAAGGCCATGGTGGTCCCACAGCCGATGAAGGCCAGCACCAGCGCGCGCATCTGCGGGTGGCGGAACGTCGTGGCCGTCGCGCTCCAGAACGACACCCTCGGTGCCACCCTGGCCGGCTGCCGGCTGACGGACAGGCGTACCAACGCCAGGGACAGGGGCAACAGTACGACGAGGAAGACCACACCGAGGGCGAACAGCACCTGGTTCCAGGACATGGTGTTGTCCAGGTAGGTCCACAGGGGAACCAGCACCATGAATCCCACCGCCGCCCCGTTGGTCAGCAGCGCGTAGAACAGACCACTGTTGCGCCCCTGGAACAGCTGGTCGGCCAGCACGCCCAGCGGCACGAAGGAGAGCATCGTGACCGCGACGGCACCGACCACGCCGTAGGTGAGGACGAACATCCACAACTCGGTGGCCATGGCACTGAGCAGCAACACGATGCCGTTCAGGGCGGTGCCGATCGCCAGCACGGGGATCGCGCCGATCCGGTCGGCGAGGTGCCCGATCACCGACGATGTCACCGCGGTGATCACAGCGAACAGGGTGGTCGCGATCGCCAGACTGCCGCGGCTGACGTCGAAGCCGTCCGCGATGTTCAGGAAGAAGACCTGGACAGTGCTTTTCAGCGAGGATCCGGCGAGCGAGATCAAGAAACTGGCAGCCGCTGCGAAGGTCGCAAAGGCCGTGCCCACTTTGGCGGTCCTGGTCATTGGGGGAGCCTCTGCTTCGGAGAGTGCCGACTACAAGCGCGATTGCGGAGACATCCTGGCATGAGCGTCAACCCCTGACCAGGTTCGGTCGATCGCGGACCGCCCGTCAGAGCCGGCGGATGCCGCGGGTGGGCCAGCCGGGAAGTTCACCACCTGCGGCCTCTACCTCGACGAGTCCACCGCCTGACGCACACCCGGGCCGACCACCCCACCCGGTAGGCGCGGACCGCGGCGGATCTCAGCGATGCTCGTCGGTGGTGCCCAGCACGGCGTCGATGAGGCTGTACATCTCCTCGTCGGAGGCGACGTCGAGATCGGAGGAGACGGCGAGACCCTCGGTGCCGCGCCATCGGCGGAGAAGCCCCTCCAGCGCGGCCGTTATCTCCGTACGCGCGTCCTCTGCGGCCGTGGTCGCGCCCAGGGCCTCCTCCAGGTCGCGCAACCGGTCGAGGACCGGACGACTGGACGGCACCCGCAGCGCACGCAGGTGGTCGGTGAGATGGCCGGCGAGTTCGACCGGGGTCGGGTGCTCGTAGACGACGGTCGCGGCCAGGCTCAGGCCGGTGTCGGCGCTGAGCCGGTTGCGCAGCTGGATCGTGGCGAGAGAGTCCATGCCCAGCTGCTTGAACGGCTCGCCCGGCGGAACCTCGGCTGCCGGGTGCCCGGAGACGGCCGAGACGTGGGTGACCACGCGCCCGAGCAGGAACTCCCGGAGGTCCTCGTCCGGCAGCGCGAGCACCTCGGCGGGCAGCGGGTCGGGGCGGCCGGGCTCCGCGCCGGTGGTCAGCCCGGCGAGCAGGCCGCGGGGACGCCGGCCGAAGCGGTTCCAGTCGACCTCGGCGACCACGCTGCAGCCAGGCACGCAGCGCTCCAGCGCGGCCAGGGCCTCCTGCGGCGCCATGGCGGTGAGACCATCGAGGTGCGGGGAGCGGCCCGCCACGGCGTCGAACATGCCGGGACCGGCCCACGGTCCCCAGGCGACCGAGGTGGCGGGCAGGCCCAGGTCGCGCCGGTGCAGGGCGAGAGCGTCCAGCGCGGCGTTGGCGGCAGCGTAGGCGCCCTGACCGGCCGAGCCGACCACCCCGGCGAGCGAGGAGAACAGCACGAAATGCTCGAGCGGCAGGGCGCGGGTGAGCTCGTGCAGGTGCCAGGCGGCACCGGTCTTGGGTGCCCAGACGCCCGCCATCCGTTGCGGGGTCAGGGCCGCGGCGGGGGCGTCGTCGAGGATGCCGGCAGCGTGCACGACCGCGGTCAGCGGCGCAGCGGCGGGCACCGACGCGATCAACCGGGACAGGGCGGCCCGGTCGGTGACGTCGCAGGCGGCGATGTGTACGTCCATTCCCAGCGCGACCAGGTCGGCGCGCAGGTCCTCCGCGCCCGGCGTGGCGGCGCCGCGGCGGCCGGCGAGCAGCAGGCGGCCGGCGCCGCGCCGGGCCAGCCACCGGGCGACCTGCGCGCCCAGGCCGCCGAGACCGCCTGTCACCAGGACGGTCCCGTGCGGACGCCAGGGCTGCGGCTGCCGAACCGGTGCACGACGCAGGCGCGGGACGAGGACGTCGTCGCCGCGGATCGCGATCTCGTCCTCGCCACCGGGATCGAGCAGGACATCGGCCACCATGGCCCAGCAGTCCTGCTCCGGCAGATCGAGCAGGCCGCCCCAGACGTACGGTGTCTCGAGCGCGATCGTGCGGCCCAGCCCCCACACGGCGGCCTGCGCGGGCCGGCGGAGCCGGTCGCCGGGGCCGGTCGAGACGGCGCCCCGGGTCAGGTTCCAGACCGGCGCGCCCAGCCCGGTGGCGTCGACGGCGTTGAGCAGGTCGAGCGTGGCGGTCGCGGCCCGGGGCAGCCCGGCGTCGTCCCCGTCGTCGAGCGCGAGCAGCGAGACAATCCCGGCCGGTGTCCCCTGGTGCTGCCGCGGATCGGTGCACTGCCGCACCTGCACGCCGCGCTCGATCAGGGCCCGGCGAAGGCCTGCGGCGTCGTGCTCGCCGACGATCAACCAGGTCCCGCCGTGCGCGGGACGCTCGGGTGCGGGCCGGGGCTGCCAGGTGACGTCGTAGCGCACCGGGTCGACAGGCGGGTGCTCCACGTCGCGCAGCCAGTAACGCTCCCGCTGAAAGGCGTACGGCGGCAGGTCGACCAGGGTGCCGCCGGCGGTCAGCGGTGACCAGTCGACGGGGACGCCGCGTACGTGCAGGCCGGCCAGCGCGGTCAGGAAGCCGTCCGGCTCGGTCTCGCGCAGGCAGGTGATCGGCTCGTCCGCGTCCGGCAGGGCCGCGGACACCAGGGTGGACAGCGTGTGTCCCGGCCCGGCCTCGACGAACGCGCGGACCCCCGCCCGCGCGAGCCGCTCCAGGGCGTCGCCGAAGCGCACCGTGTCGCGGGCCTGCCGCGTCCAGTACTCCGGCGTGCACAGCTGCCCGGCCGCGACCGGCTCGCCGGTGACCGCGGAGATGATCGGCGTGGCGGGCGGCGAGAACGTCAAGCCGGTCAGCACCTCGTGGAACGGTTCGAGGATCTCGTCGAGGTGGTGCGAGTGGAAGGCGCGGTCGGTGCGCAGCACGGTGGCCCGCAGCCCCCGTACGCAGTCGTGGACGGCCTGCTCGTCGCCGGAGAGCACCACGGCGGCGGGCCCGTTCACGGCCGCGATCGCGACCTCGTGCTCGCGGCCCCGGATCAGCTCCCGCGCCTCGTCCTCGGAGATCGGCAGGGCGACCATCGCTCCGGCGTGGCCGACCTGGCGCATCAGCCTGCCCCGGGCGACGACCAGCGCGCAGGCGTCGGCCGTCGAGAGGACCCCTGCGGCGTACGCGGCGGTGATCTCCCCGACGGAGTGACCGGCGAGGAAGTCCGGGCGTACGCCGAAGCTGGTCAGCAGGCGGTGCAGCGCCGCCTCGACCGCGAAGATCGCGGGCTGGGCGTAGTCGGTGCGGCTCAGCAGCTCGGGGCCCAGGTCGGTGAGTGACCGGCCGAGCAGGGGCTCCAGCTCGGCATTCAGTTCGTCGAAGGCCTGCGCGTACGCGGGCATCGTCTCGTGGAGACGGCGGCCCATCCCGGGCCACGCCGTTCCCTGGCCGGGGAAGAGGAAGGCGGTCGGGACCTCGCCCGACGCGTGCCCGGTGAGGCAGACGCCGCCGAGAAGGACGCTGCGGTGCGGGTGGTGGGCGCGCCGGGAGAGCGTGTACGCCACGTCCACGAGGCGAGGAGCGTCGGCCACGTGATCGAGCAGCCGGGCGGTCTGCGCGGCCAGGGCGGCCGGCGTGGTGCCCGACACCGGGAGCGGCACGACCGGTGCCGTGGTGGCCGCCGCCGGGGGCTCGGCGGGTTCGGGCTGCTCCAGGATCAGGTGCGCGTTGGTGCCACTGATCCCGAACGCGCTGACCGCGGCGCGCCGGGGCCGGCCGGTCTCGGGCCAGGGGGTGGGCGAGGTGAGCAGGGTCAGCGGCGTGTCGGCCCAGTCGACGTGCGGGGTGGGCGCGGTGAGCCTGGGCTGCGCCGGAAGTTCGCCGTGGCGCATCGCCAGGATCATCTTGATGATGCCGGTGACGCCCGCGGCGGCCTGGGTGTGCCCGAGGTTGGCCTTGATCGAGCCGAGGTAGAACGGTCGTTCCCGCCCGGCGCCGTACGTGGCGGCCAGGGCCTGCGCCTCGATCGGGTCGCCGAGCGTGGTACCCGTGCCGTGCGCCTCGACCACGTCGACGTCGTCGGCGTTCAGCCCGGCCCCGGCGAGCGTGGCCCGGATCAGCCGCTCCTGGGCGTCGCGGCTGGGCGCGGTGAGACCGTTGGAGGGCCCGTCCTGGTTGACGGCGGTGCCGCGGACGACGGCGAGCACCCGGTGGCCGTTGGCGCGGGCCCGCGACAGCGTCTCGACGACGAGGACGGCCGCGCCCTCGCCCCATGCGGTGCCGTCGGCGTCCGCGGAGAACGGTTTGGCGTGGCCGTCGGGGGCGAGGCCGTGCTGCTGGGAGAACTCGACGAACCGGGTGGGCGTGGACATGACGGTCGCCCCGGCCACGATCGCGAGGCTGCTCTCGCGCTCGCGCAGCGACCGGGCGGCCAGGTGCAGCGCGACCAGGGAGGACGAGCACGCCGTGTCGACGGTCATGGCCGGCCCGTGCAGGCCGAGCAGATAGGCGAGCCGACCGGAGGCGACGCTCGGGGTGTTGGCGACCGAGGCATGCCCTACCAGGTCGTCGGGGATGTCGGTGACCAGCGAGGTGTAGTCGCCGGCGATCAGCCCGGTGAAGGTGCCGGTGTCGGAGCCGCGCAGCGCGTGCGGGTCCACGCCGGCGTCCTCCAGGGCGTGCCAGGTGGTCTCCAGCAGGACCCGGTGCTGCGGGTCCATGATGAGCGCGTCGCGCGGCGAGATGCCGAAGAACGACGGGTCGAACGCGGTGGCGTCGCCCAGGAACCCACCCCGTCGCACGTACGTCTTCCCGGGGGCCGGCGAAGGCGCGTAGAGCGCGTCGGTCGCCCAGCCCCGGTCGGCGGGGAAGCCGGTGATCACGTCTCGGCCCTCGGTGAGCAGGCGCCACAGCTCGGCGGGCGTACCGATGCCGGGGTAGCGGCAGGCCATACCGACGATCACGACCGGGTCGTCGGCGTCCGCGGCAGGCCGGGCCGCCGGTTCGCCGCCGGCGGGCCGGGCGGGTGTCCGGCCGGCCAGGAAGGCGACCAGCGCGGCCGGGGTGGGCCGGTCGAAGACCAGGGTGGCCGGCAGCCGCAGCCCGGTGGCGGCGCTCAGCCGGTTGCGCAGTTCGAGGCCGGTGAGCGAGTCGAAGCCCAGGTCGCGGAAGGTGCGGTCCTCCTCGATGTCGTCGGCCGAGCCGTGGCCGAGCACCGCGGCCGCGGTCGACAGGACCAGGTCGGTCAGCGTCCGCCGGTCGCGCGGGGCGGGGTCCGCCGCGCCGGTGGGCGCGGCCGCCGGTGTACGGCGGGACGGGCCGGCGAACGCGGTGGGGTCGAGGCGGGCGGGGATCAGGTGCGCGACGTCGCGGGCGAGCGCCAGGTCGAACGCCGCAAGGCCCTGTTCGCGGCCGAGCGGGGAGAGGCCGTACCGGGCCAGCCGGGCCCGGCCGGCGTCGCCGAGGTGGCCGGCCATGCCGGTGTCGAGTTCCCAGAGCCCCCAGGACAGCGAGGTCGCCCTGAGGCCGCGGGCACGGCGGTGGTGGGCGAGCGCGTCGAGGAACGAGTTCGCGGCGGCGTAATTGGCCTGCCCGGGCGTGCCGATCGTGCCGGCCACCGAGGAGAAGAGCACGAACGCGTCGAGGTCGAGGTGCTCGGTGAGCCGGTGCAGGTGCCACGCCCCGTCGGCCTTGGGCCGCAGCACGGTGTCGAGCCGGGTCGCGTCCAGCGAGTCGAGGGTGCCGTCGTCGAGGACCCCGGCGGCGTGCACGACGGCGGTCAGCGGGTGTTCGGGGTCGAAGGAGCCGAGCAGCGCGGCGACCGCGTCGGGGTCGGCCACGTCGCAGGCGGCGACGCGCGTCCGGGCGCCGAGCGCGGCCAGCTCGTCCGCGATCGGGGCGCCGCGCCCGCTGCGCCCGGTCAGGACCAGGTGGCGTACGCCGTGCTCGGTGACCAGGTGGCGGGCGACGAGCGAGCCCAGCGTGCCGGTGCCCCCGGTGATCAGCACGGTTCCGTCGGGGTTCCACGCCCACGACGCCGTCGTGGGTGGGGTGGCGGAGCGGGTCAGCCGGGGGACGAGCAGCCGCGAGCCGCGTAGGGCGACCTGGGGTTCGCCGGTGCTGGCCGCCGTACGCAGATCCTCGGGGCCGGCCGGCCGGTCGGTGTCGACGAGCACGATGCGGCCCGGGTTCTCGGTCTGCGCCGAGCGCACCAGGCCCCGGACCGCCGACTGCGCCAGGTCGGCGTGCCGGGTGACCACGACCAGGGTCGTGTCCGAGTGGGCCGGGTCGGCCAGGGCGCGCTGCAACCACTCCAGGACGCCGCCGGTCGCCGCGCGCACCGCAGCCGGGACGTCCGGTGTGCTGTCGGGGCAGACGTACGCCACGACCTCGGCCGGTTCGCCGGCCCTCGCCTCGACCCAGTCGACCTGCCAGAGCAGCCGGTCGGGCGACCCGCGCCGCAGCGGGCGCAGCGTGAGCGCGTCGACCGAGGCCACGGGCCGGCCGCCGAAGTCGGTGGCGTGCAGCCGGATCGCGCCGCCGCCCGCGTCGGCGAGGTGCACCCGCAGGCCGGTCGCGCCGGTGGCGTGCAGTGCGACGCCGCTCCACGAGTACGGCAGGCGGATCTCGTCGTGGTCGTCCGTGACCAGCAGGGGATGCAGGGCGGCGTCGAGCAGGGCGGGATGCAGCTTGTACCCGGCGGCGTCGGCTTGCAGCGGTTCCGGGAGGACGATCTCGGCGTACAAATCGGTGCCGGATCGCCAGAGCGCCCGCAGGCCCCGGAAGGCGGGCCCGTACCCGTAGCCGATCGCGGCCAGGCGCTCGTAGGCGCCGCCGAGGTCGACCCGTTCGGCGTCCGCCGGTGGCCACGCGAACGGCGCGGCCGGGGCCACCCCGCCGGTCAGCCAGCCGCTCGCATGCCGGACCCAGGTGCCGCCGTCCTCGGCGTACACGGTGACCGGGCGGCGTGGCTCCGACGCGGCCCCGCCGACACTGACCTGGATCCGCGCGCCGGCACCCCCGGCCAGGACCAGCGGCGCGTGCAGGACCAGCTCCTCGACCTGCGGGCGGCCGACCCGCTGCCCGATGTGCAGGGCGAGTTCCACGAACGTCGTCCCGGAGAGCAGCACGTCGCCGCCGACGCCATGGTCGGCCAGCCACGGCCGGCCGGTCACCGACAGGACACCGGTGAGCAGCAGCCCGCCGTCGTCGGCGCGTGGCAGTTCGGCACCGAGCAGCGGATGCTCGCCGGGCACCAGGCCCAGGGCGCGGGCGTCGGCCGCCGCGGTGTCGGGCAGCATCCAGAAGCGTTCGGTCTGGAACGCGTACGTGGGCAGGCCGACACGCCCGCGGGCGCCCGCCGCCAGGGCCGGCTCCCAGCGCACGCCGAGGCCGATCACGTACGCCCCGGCGATCGAGGTCAGCAGCCGGTCGAGGCCGCCGTCGTCGCGGCGCAGCGTGCCGAGCGCGGTCCCGGGCCGGTCGCCCTCGTCGAGGATCTCCTGGACGTCCATGGTCAGCACCGCGCGCGGGCTCGCCTCGACGAACGTGCGGTGGCCGGCGGCGTGCAGGGCCCTGATCGCGCCCTCGAACTCGACGGTGTGCCGCAGGTTGCGGTACCAGTACTCGGCGTCGAGGCCGGCCGTGTCGATGATCCCGCCGGTGAGCGTGGAGTGGAACGGCACGTCCGAGGTGCGCGGCCGGATCCCGGCCAGCTCGGTGAGCAGGCGCTCGCGCAGCCGTTCCACCTGGGCCGAGTGCGAGGCGTAGTCCACGGGCAGCCGGGACAGCCGTACGTCTTCGGCCGCGAGCTGCCCGCCCAGCGCGGCCAGCGCGTCCGGGTCGCCGGAGAGCACCGTCGACCGGGGACCGTTGACCGCCGCGACCGAGATCCGCCCCTGCCAGGGCCGCAGGTGCCGCTCGGCGTCGGCGCGCGGGAGCTGGACCGACATCATGCCGCCGCTACCCGCCAGCGCGCGGATCGCCCTGGCCCGCAGACAGACCACCCGGGCGCCGTCCGAGAGCGACAGCGCCCCGGCGGCGCAGGCCGCCGCGATCTCCCCCTGCGAGTGCCCCACCACCGCGACCGGCTCGACGCCGAAGGAACGCCACACCGCGGCCAGCGACACCATCACCGCCCACAGCGCCGGCTGTACGACGTCGACGTGGCGCAGCGCCGCCGCGTCGCCCAGCACGCCGGGCAGCGACCAGTCCACGAACGGAGCCACGGCCCGCCCGCACTCGCGCATCGACGCCGCGAACACCGGCGAGGACTCCAGCAGCCGCACGGCCATGCCGGTCCACTGGGTGCCCTGGCCCGGGAAGACCAGGACCGGCCGGTGTCCCGCGCGGGCCCGCCCGGTGCTCACGCCCGGCGCCGGCTGCCCGCAGGCCACCGCGTCGAGGCCGCGCAGCAGCTCGTCACGGCCGGTGCCGACCACGACCGCGCGGTGCTCGTGCGCGTGGCGGTGCGCGGTCAGGGCACGGGCCAGATCGGCGAGGTCGGTCTCCGGCTCGTCGTGCAGCAGGTCGCGCAGCCGGGCGGCCTGCGCCCGCAACGCCCGCGGGGACCGGCCGGACACCACCCAGGGCAGCGCGGCGGGCGGTTCCGGGCGGCGTCCGGGCGCCGGCTCCGGGGCGGGTTCCTCCAGCAGCACGTGCGCATTGGTGCCGCTGATGCCGAAGGAGGAGACGCCCGCCCGGCGCGGGTGGCCGGTCCGCGGCCACGTGGTGGTGGCGTCGAGCAGGCGTACGCCCGAGTCGTCCCAGTCGACGTGTCCGGTCGGGCGGTCCAGGTGCAGCAGGCCCGGCAGGACCCCGTGCCGTAGGGCCTGGACCATCTTGATGACGCCGCCGACGCCGGCCGCCGCCTGCGCGTGCCCGATGTTCGCCTTGAGCGAGCCGAGCAGCAGCGGCCGTCCGTCCGGCCGGTCCCGCCCGTACGTGGCGATCAGCGACCGCGCCTCGATGGGGTCGCCGAGCGGTGTGCCGGTGCCGTGCGCCTCCACCGCGTCGATGTCGCCGGGTGCCAGGCCGGCGTCGGCGAGCGCCTCCCGGATCACCTGCTCCTGGGCCGGGCCGCTGGGCGCGGAGAGGCCGTTGGAGGCGCCGTCCTGGTTCACGGCGCTGCCGCGCACGACCGCCCACACCCGGTGGCCGTGGCGGCGGGCGTCGGAGAGGCGTTCGAGCACGAGCAGGCCGACGCCCTCGGCCCAGGCGGTGCCGTCCGCGCCGGCCGCGAACGACTTGCACCGCCCGTCGGGGGCGAGCCCGCGCAGCCGGGAGAACTCCACGAACATCTCCGGCGTGGACATCACCGAGACGCCGCCGGCCAGGGCGAGCGTGCACTCGCCGCGGCGCAGCGACTGGGCGGCCAGGTGCAGGGCGACCAGCGAGGACGAGCACGCCGTGTCCACGGTGACGGCGGGGCCGCGCAGGCCGAACACGTACGACAGGCGCCCGGAGACCACGCTGGAGGTGTTGCCCGTGACGAGGTGGCCCTCGAGTCCGGCGGGCACGGTGTGCACCCGGGGCGCGTAGTCGTGGTGCATGACGCCGGCGAAGACGGCGGTGCGGCTCTCGCGTACGGTCGCCGGGTCGATGCCGGCGTGCTCGAACGCCTCCCAGGCGGTGGTCAGCAGCAGCCGCTGCTGCGGGTCGGTGGTGAGCGCCTCGCGTGGCGAGATCCCGAAGAACGCGGCGTCGAACTCGGCGGCGTCGTAGAGGAAACCGCCGCGGCGGGTCAGCGAGGCGCCGGGCCGGTCGGGTCCGGCACCGAACAGCGCGTCGAGGTCCCAGCCCCGGTCGGCGGGGAACTCGCCGATCGCGTCGCCGCCCGACTCGGCCAGCCGCCATAGCTTGTCGGGGCCGGTGACGCCGCCGGGGTAGCGGCACGCCATGCCCACGATGACGACCGGGTCGTCCGCGTCGGCTGACCCGGCCACCGGCGCGGGCACGGGGACGGACGCGGCGAACAGGTGACGGGTCAGCGCGGCCGGGGTGGGGTGGTCGAAGACCGCCGTGCCGGGCAGCGCGGTGCCCGTGCGCGCGCGGACCCGGTCCAGCAGTTCCGCGGCCATCAGCGAGTCGAGACCCAGGTCGGTGAACGTGCGCTCAGGTTCCACCGCCGTCGCGTCGGGATGGCCGAGCACCTCGGCGACCTCCTCCACGACCAGGTCCCCGAGGGTCACCGCGGGCCGCGTCGTTCGCGGGACCGGCCGCGCGGTCAGCCAGTGGGGCTCGCGCTGGAACGCGTACGTCGGCAGCCGCAGTCGTGCGGCCCCGCCGAGCACCTTGGCCCAGTCCACCGGCACGCCGTGCGCGTGCAGCGTGCCGAGCGCGCCGAGCAGCGTCGCCGGTTCGGGCCGCTTGCGGCGCAGCACGGCGGTCACGGCCGGCGCAGGCCCGTCGCCGGCGGCCAGACACTCGCGGGCCGCGGCGGCCAGGCCCGCGCCGGGCCCGAGCTCGACGAGGACGGCGGCGTCCAGGGCGCGCATCGCGGCCAGGAACCGCACGGGCTCCCGAGCCTGCCGCACCCAGTAACCCGGGTCGGTCATCTCGCCGGGGCCGACGGGCTCGCCGGTGAGCGTCGACACGATCGGCAGCCTCGGCGGGTGCAGGGCGACCGCCGCCAGGACCTCACCGTAACGCTCCAGCATCGGGTCCAGGTCGCGCGAGTGCAGCGCCCGGCTCACCCGCAGCGCCGTGGTCCTGCGCCCTCGGCGAGCGAGCAACTCGGCCGCGTGGGCGAGCGCGTCCGCATCGCCGCTGATCACGGTGGCCGCCGGCCCGTTGACGGCGGCCAGCCCGATCCGGCCGTCGTAGCCGGACAGCAGTTCGAGGATCTCCTCCTCAGGGGCGCGTACGGTCAGCATCGCGCCGGTCGCCGGCAGCGCCTGCATGAGCTCGCCCCGGGCGGCCACCACGGCCGCCGCGTCGGGCATGTCGAGGACACCGGCGACGGTCGCGGCGGCGAGCTCGCCGATCGAGTGCCCGGCGAGCGCTGCGGCCGCCACGCCGTACGAGGTGACCAGGCGGTGGACCGCCACCTCCAGCGCGAACAGCGCCGGCTGGGTGTAGCGGGTCTCGTCCAGCAGGGCGGCCCGCGGCGTGCCGGCCGGGGCGAACACGATCTCGCGCAGCGGTACGCCGAGGCGGGCGTCCAGGTGCCGGCAGACCTCGTCGAAGGCGTCCCGGAACACCCGGTGCTCGCGGTACAGCGCCCGGCCCATCCCCGGATACTGGCTGCCCTGCCCGGAGAAGAGGAACGCGGCGGTCGCGCCGGGCGTGGCCGCGCCCCGGGAGATCTCCGGGCCGCCGCGCCCGGCCGCGAGCCGGTCCAGCCCCGCGAGCAGACCCGGCTCGTCGGCCGCGGTGAGCACCGCCCGATGCCGCAAGGACGTCCGCGCACCGGCCAGCGTGCGGGCCACCGCCAGGAGGTCGGTGCGTGGCCGGTCGGCCAGGTACGCCCGCAGCCGCTCCGCCTGATCCGCCAGCGCGGCACCGGTGTGGCCGGAGAGCAGGAACGCGGCCTGCGCCGGGCCGGGTTCCGACGAGGGCGCCGCGGCGACGTGTTCGGCGAGCACCACGTGGCAGTTCGTGCCGCCCATCCCGAACGAGCTGACCCCGGCGATCCGCGGCCCGTCCGCCGTCCACGGCGCCGCCTCGGTCACGACCCGCAGCCGCAGCTCGTCGAGGGGTATCCGCGGGTGCGGCGCCGTGAAGTGCAGGGCGGCGGGCAGCTCGCGGTGCCGGATCGCCAGGGCGGTCTTGATCAGGCCGCAGACGCCGGCAGCGCCCTCCAGGTGGCCGAGGTTGGTCTTGACCGAGCCGACCGGCAGCGGGCGGCGGGGGTCGCGGACGGCGCCCAGGACCGCGCCGAGCGCGGCGGCCTCGACCGGGTCACCGACGGGCGTGCCGGTGCCGTGCAGCTCGACGTAGCCCACGCTCGCCGGGTCGGCACCGGCGTCGCGGTACGCGTCGCGCAGCAGCTGCGCCTGCGCCGCCTCGCTGGGCACGGTCAGGCCTGCGCCGCCGCCGTCGTTGTTCAGGGCCGACCCCTTGACGACGCAGTACACCGGGTCGCCGTCGCGCAGCGCCGCCGCCAGGGGCTTGAGCACGACGATGCCGCCGCCCTCGCCCCGCACGAAGCCGTCGGCGCCCGCGTCGAAGGTGCGGCAGCGGCCGCCGGGGGACAGGCCGCCGAACAGGGCGGCCTCCTCGTCGCTCGCCACGAGCAGGTTGAGGTTCACGCCCCCGGCCAGCGCCACGTCGGATTCGCCCGAGCGCAGGCTGCGGCAGGCCAGGTGAACGGCGGCGAGGGAGGAAGACTGCCCGGTGTCGACGGTCAGGCTCGGGCCGCGCAGGCCGTACAGGTAGGAGATCCGGTTGGCGATCAGGCTGCGCTGCAGGCCGGTGAAAGAGTGCTGGGTGGCGGTGTCCTCGCCGAGCTGCTGGGCCAGCCGGGCGTAGTCGTCGCGCATCGCACCGACGAAGACCCCGGCCCGGCCGCCGCGCAGGGTCGCCGGGACGATCCCGGCGTCCTCCAGGGCCTCCCAGCTCAGCTCCAGGGCGAGTCGCTGCTGCGGGTCCATGACGGCCGCCTCGCGCGGGGAAATCCCGAAGAACGCGGCGTCGAAGTCGTCGACCGCGGGCAAGAACGAGCCGACCCGGGGCCGCTCGCCCGGCCCGGCGTCGGTCCAGCGGTCCGGCGGCGCCTCGGTGACGGCGTCCACCCGGTCGCGCAGCAGCCGCCAGAACTGCTCCGGCCCATCGGCGTCGGCGAACCGGCAGGCCATCCCGACGATCGCGACGTCCTCGTGCATCACAGGACCTCGGCCAGCCAGTCGTGGACCGTACGGGCGGCCGCCTCGGCCTGCTCGGAGAGCATGTTCAGGTGGTTGCCGGGCAGCGTCACCACGCGGTCGCAGGGCGGCCGGAACCGGGCCTGCGGCGCGGGCGCGGGACGTCCGGGCAGCGCGTCAGCCGCGGCCACGTGCAGGATCGGGGCGGCTATCCCGCCGGGCCGCCAGTCGGCGAACAGGCTCTGGTAGGCGCCCATCGCGCCGAGCTGGGTGTCCAGGGCGCGGTCGGCGCCGCCCGCCCCGGCCGGCCAGCGGCGCGCCTGCTCGCGCATGAAGCCGCCGCGCAGCTCGTCGGCGGCCGAGGCGTACGGGTAGTAGTCGAAGAGGACGAGCGCGGCGGCCGGACGCCCGGCGGCCTCCAGGTGCGCGGCGAGTTCGTGCGCGAGCCACCCGCCCGACGAGTAGCCCACCAGCACGACCCGGTCCAACTCGCCGTTGTCCAGCAGGGCCCGCGCCTGCGCCCGCACCAGGGCGTCCAGGTCGGCCGGCACCCGCTCACCGGGCTCGAAGCCCGGCGGCCGCACCATCCACAACGGACGCGGCTGCGGCATCGCGGCGGCGAAGAACCCGTAAGCGACGTCGGTCATCGGGGCGATCGGCGCCGTCGTGCAGACCAGCGCCGCGCCCGTGCCGTCCGCCATCCGGTACATCGGCGCGGCGGTCCCGGCCTCGAAGGTGGGGCGCAGGCTGCCCGCCGTACGGATCAGGTCCATGGCCGCGGCGGTGCGGCCCTCGCGGACACCGACGAGGTAGAGCGCGCTGAGCGTGCCCGCGCCCGCGCCCGCGTCCGCGTCGGCGGGTGCGTCGAGCGCGGCGGGCCCGGCCTCGGGCAGCCGGGTGCCGAGGAACTCGGCGAGGTCGGTGACGGTCGGGTAGTTGAGGATGTCGGCCAGCTGCAGCTCGGCGCCGGTCGCGGCGCCCAGCCGGTTGCGCAGGTCCACCGCGTTGAGCGACTCGAAGCCCAGGTCGCGGAACGTGTCGTCGCGCGGGACGGCCCCGGGCGAGGAGTATCGCAGCACTACGGCGACGTGCTCGGCGATCAGGTCGGCGAGCGCGTCGTCGCGTTCGCCCGGCGTCAGCGTGGCCAGGCGGCGCAGCAGGGCACCGGCGGTCTCCTCCGCTCCATCGTCGTCCGCCGGGCGGCCGTCCATCCGGGGCAGCGCCGAGTTCAGCCAGTACCGTTCCCGCTGGAACGCGTAGCCCGGCAGGTCGATCCGGCGCCCACCGGTGCCGGCGAGCACGGTCGGCCAGTCGACGGCCACGCCCGACACGTGCGCCTCGGCCAGCGTGGCCATCCACCGGTCGAGGTCGCCCTCGTCGCGGCGCAGCGTGCCCAGGGCTGCGGCGGAGGCCCCGACCGCGTCGAGCGTCTCGCGGACGGCCGGCAGGAGCACCGGGTGCGGGCTGACCTCGATCAGCTTCAGGTTGCCGCCGTCCAGCAGCGTGCCGACCGCCCGGTCGAACCGAACCGGCTCGCGCAGATTGCGGTACCAGTAGGCGGCGTCCAGCGGTATTGCCGCCGTGTCGTGCCAGTCACCGGTGACCCCGGAGACGTAGGGCACGGTCGCGGCCTCGGCCCGGATCCCGGCCAGCCCTTCGAGGAGCCGGTCGCGGACCGACTCCACCTGGTAGGAATGGGCGGCGTACCCGATCGGCAGCCGCCGGGTGGGCACACCCCGGCGCGCGCACCCGGCGAGCAGCGCGGCCAACTCCTCGAGGTCACCGGAGACCACCGTGGATCGGGGCCCGTTGACGGCGGCGATCTCGAGGCGGCGCGACAGCAGGCCGCCGGTCTCGTCGGGGGACAGGCCCACCGAGGCCATCCCGCCCAGCCCGCTCAGCTCGGTGAACAGCCGGCTGCGCAGCGCTGACACCCGCATGGCGTCGGGCAGCGTCAACGCACCGGCCAGCCACGCCGCGGCGATCTCCCCCTGCGAGTGCCCGGTGACGGCGGTGGGCCGCACACCGCAGGACCGCCACATCTGGGCCAGCCCGGCCATCATCGCGAGCAGTGTGGGTTGCAGCACGTCGGGCCGCTGCTGAGGCGGTGTGCCGTTCTCGCCGCGCAGCACCGCGCCCAGCGACCAGTCGACCACTTCGGACAGCGCGTCCTCGCACGCCGCGATCGTCTCTCGGAACACCCGCGAGGTCCGCAGCAGCTCCCGCCCCATGCCCGGCCACTCGCTGCCCTGCCCGGGAAAGAGGAACGCGACACCGCCGTCCGCACCGGCGTGCCCGAGGACGACCCGCGGCGAGGGCGTCCCTCCGGCCAGGGCGTCGAGGCCGGCAAAGCCGTCCCCGCGGTCGCTCAGCACGACGGCCCGGTGCGGGTGGTGGGTGCGTCGGCAGAGAACGTACGCGACGTCGGCAGCGCCCGCCTTCGCCGTCAACCCGTCGAGGTACCCACGCAGGCTGCGCGCCTGAGCGGCCAACGCCGCCGCACTGGTGGCCGACAGCGTGAGCGGCAGCACCGCCGGCACACCGTCCTCCTCACCGCCGGCGGGCCCCGCCGGAGTGTCCGCCTCGCCGGGGGTGGGCGGCTCCTCCAGGATCAGGTGGGCGTTGGTGCCGCTCATGCCGAAGGCGCTGACCGCCATGCGCCGGGGCCGGCCGCCGGTCTCGGGCCAGGGGGTGGCCTCCGCCAGGGGGCGCAGGGCCGTCTTCTCCCAGTCGACGTGCGGCGTGGGCCGGGAAAAGCCGGCGATCGGGGGCAGCAGGCCGTGCCGCAGCGCCAGGACCGTCTTGACGACGCTGGCGATGCCGGCCGCCGCCTGGGTGTGCCCGAGGTTGCCCTTGTTGGAACCAAGATGGAACGCGCGTTCTCTGCGAGAGCCGTACGTGGCCGCGAGCGCTTGCGCCTCGATCGGATCGCCGAGCGTGGTGCCGGTGCCGTGCGTCTCCACCGCATCGACGTCGTCCCCGGTGAGCCCGGCCCGTTCGAGCGTCTCCCGGATGAGTTGCTCCTGAGCGTGCCGGTTCGGTGCGGTGAGCCCGTTCGACGGCCCGTCGTGGTTGACCCCCGACCCGCGCAGCACGGCCAGCACCCGGTGACCCAGGGCGCGGGCCCGCGACAGCTTCTCCAGGACGACCACCGCCGCGCCCTCGCCCCACGCCGTGCCGTCGGCGTCGGCGGAGAACGGTTTGATCAGGCCGTCCGGGGCCAGTGCCCGCTGCTGGGAGAACTCGATGAACCGGGCCGGGGTGGCGGTGACCGCAGCCCCGCCGGCGAGCGCGAGCCCGCACTCGCCCCGATGCAGGGACTGGGCCGCCAGGTGCACGGCTACCAGCGACGATGAGCAGGCGGTGTCGACGCTCAGCGCCGGCCCGTGGACGCCGAGCAGATAGGCGATGCGGCCCGAGGCGACGCTGACCGCGTTGTTGATCGAGATCTGGCCGATCAGGTCGGGCGGGATCTCGGCCAGGTTGGTGGTGTAGTCGCCGGCCGAGACCCCGGCGAACACGCCCGTGTCGGTGCCGCGCAGCGCGGCCGGGTCGACTCCGGCGTCCTCGAGGGCGTGCCAGGCGGTCTCGAGCAGGATCCGGTGCTGCGGGTCCATCACGATCGCCTCACGCGGAGCGATGCCGAAGAAGTCCGCGTCGAAGCCGGTCGCGGTGTCCAGGAAGCCGCCGACGCGGACGTACGTCGTGCCGGGCGCCGGCGCCTGCGGGTTCGGGTCGTAGACGGTGGCGGTGTCCCAGCCGCGGTCGGCCGGGAAGTCGGTGATCGCGTGCTTGCCCTGCGAGAGCAGCTCCCACAGGGCGTCGGGGGTGTCCACGCCACCGGGGAAGCGGCAGGCCATGCCGACGACCACCACCGGGTCAGTGTCCGGGCGCAGGGCCTCGCGCAGCCGGGCCCGGGTGTCGTACAGCTCGGTGGTGACGCGCCTGAGGTATTCGGCGAGTTTCGTTTCCTGGGACATGCGAACGACACCTCTCAGCCGAATTCACGGTCCACGAAGTCGAACAGTTCCTCCACGGTGGTCGCCGAGCGCAGCGCCGCCCGGTCGTCGCCGGGCGTCAGCACGTCCAGCAGCGCCCGCAGCCGGGTACGCACCTTGCCGCGCGACTCGTCGTCCAGTCCGGCAGCGCCGGCCTCCAGGGCCGCCAGCCCGTCCAGTACCGAGGGGGCGGGCGCCGGTTCGGCGGGCGCCGCGGCGGTCCGCGTGAGCTCGGCGTCGAGGTGCTCGATCAGGGCGAGCGGCGTCGGCTGGTCGAAGGCGAGGGTGGCGGGCAGCCGCAGCCCGGTCGCGCCGCCGATCCGGTTGCGCAGCTCCACCGAGGTGAGCGAGTCGAAGCCCAGGTCGTGGAAGGGCAGCTCGACGGTGACCTCGTCGGCCGAGGCATAGCCGAGCACCGCGGCCACGTGAATGCGGACGAGTTCGCGCAGCCGCCCGCGCCGCCGCGCCGGGGCGAGTGCCCCCAGGGCCTCGGGCGACACCGCCGACGCGGACCGGGGCCGGACCGCGCGGCGCCGCCCGGAACGCCCGGCGAGTTCGCGCAGCATCGCCGGGACGTCGTGCTCGTCGAGCCCGGCGATCGTCGTCAGGTCGAGGCGCATCGGGGCGAGCATCACCCGGTCGCTGGCCCGCGCCGCGTCCCACAGGTCCAGGCCCTGCCCGGTGGTCAGGCCGAGCATGCCGCCGCGGCCCAGCCGGGCCCAGTCGGCGGCGCCGAGCCCGCCCGCCATGCCCGCACCCGAGGGGTCGTCGCCGTCGGGCGCCCACGGCCCCCAGGCCAGCGACGTCGCGGGCAGCCCCGCGGCGCGTCGCTCGGTCATGAGCGCGTCCAGGAACGAGTTGGCTGCGGCGTACGCGCCCTGCCCGGCCGCGCCGAGCAACCCGGCCGCGGAGGAGAAGCACACGAACTCGGCCGGCGGCGCGTCGCGGGTCAGCTCGTGCAGGTGCCAGGCGCCGTCGACCTTGGGGCGCAGCACCCGCTCCAGCTGCTCGCCGGTGATCGAGCCGAGCACCCCGTCGGCCAGCACGCCCGCGGCGTGCACGACGGCGCCCAGCGGGTGCTCCGGCACGACGGAGTCCAGCACGCGCCGGACGTCCTCGCGGGAGCCGATGTCGCCGGCGACCACCGACACCGTGGCCCCGGCCGCGGTCAGCTCGGCGACCAGCGCGTCGGTTCCGGGCGCGTCCGAGCCGCGCCGGCTGAACAGCAGTAGCCGCCGGGCGCCGCCGCGGGCCAGGTGCCGGGCCAGGTCGTGGCCCAGCCGGCCGGAGGCGCCCGTGATCAGTACCGTGTCCTCGGGCCGGGCCGTTCGCGGCACGGTGAGCACGACCTTGCCGACGTGCCGGGCCTGGCTGACGAAGCGCAGCGCCTCCGGCGCCCGCCGGATGTCCCAGTCGCGTCGCGGCGGCAGGTGCAGCACACCCCGCTCGAAGAGGGCGAACAGTTCGGCGCTCATGCCGGCGATCCGGTCCGGACCGGCGGACTCGACCAGGTCGAACGCCTGGTACGCGATGCCCCGGCCGGCGAGTTCCGCGGGGTCGCGCGGGTCGGCCTTGCCGATCTCCACGAACCGTCCGCCGGGGGCGAGCAGCCGCAGCGAGGCGTCCAGGAACTCGCCGGTGAGCGAGTTCAGTACGACGTCCACGCCGCGTCCCCCGGTGACCGCGCGGAAGTGCTGCTCGAAGTCGGTGGTGCGGCTGGAGGCGAGGTGGTCGTCGTCGAGTCCGAGGTCGCGCAGCACCGCCCACTTGCCGGCGCTGGCCGTGGCGAACACCTCGGCGCCCAGGTGACGGGCGAGCTGGATCGCCGCGATGCCCACGCCCCCGGCCCCGGAGTGCACGAGCACGGTCTCGCCGACCCGCAGGCGGGCCAGGTCGGCGAGACCGTGGTACGCGGTGAGCCAGGCGATCGGCAGGGCTGCGGCGTCCTCGAAGGACCAGCCCGGCGGCATCGGCGCGACCAGGCGTTCGTCGGTGACCGCGACCGCCCCGAACGCGCCGCCGAACACGCCCGTCACCCGGTCGCCGGGGCGTACCCGGGTCACCTCGGGGCCCACCTCCCGCACCATGCCCGCGGCCTCGGCGCCCGGTATCGCGGACCCGGGGTACATGCCCAGGGTGATCAGCACGTCGCGGAAGTTCACGCCGGCGGCCCGCACCTCGACGCGTACGTCGCGGTCGCCGAGCGGCTCCAGGGCCTCGGGGAACGGCACGAGCGCGAGGTCGTCGAGGGTGCCCCCGCCGGACGCCGCGAGCCGCCAGGCCGGCTCTTCGGGCACGCTCAGCAGGCCGTCGGCGTCGGCCGGTCGCAGCACGGGCACGAGCACCCGGCCGTCGCGCACCGCGACCTGCGGGGCGCCCGTGGCCAGCGCCAGGGCTACTGCCGTGTCCTCCGGAGTGTGCTCGTCGACGTCGACCAGCACGATCCGGCCGGGGTTCTCGGCCTGCGCGGCGCGCGCCAGACCGAGCGCGGGCGCCGCGATCAGGCCGGCCGTCTCGCCGGGCCCGGCGGCGACCGCGCCGCGGGTCAGCACCGCCAGCCGCGTGCCGGCGTGGCGTGCGTCGGCGAGCCACCCGGCCAGGTCGCCGGTCACCCGCTCGACGGTGGCGCGGACCAGGGCGGGAACGTCGTCGCCCTCCTCGGCCACCACGCGATACACCTCGGCCTGCGCATCGACGGACCCGGTGGCCTCGACCCAGTCGAGGCCGAGCAGGGCCCGGTCGCCGCGGCGGCCGGACGGCGCCGACAGGCGGGCCGGGATCGGCCGCCAGACCAGGTTCTCCACGGTCGCCACCGGCAGGCCGACGTCGTCGGCGAGGGTCAGCTTCACTTGCCCGTCGGTGCCGCGCACCCGGACCCGCAGCTTGGCCAGGCCGGGCCGGTGCAGGGTGAACCCCGACCAGGTGAACGGCATGACGCCCGTGCCGGTGTCGACCGGCCGCAGGTACGGGCCGAGCCCGACGGTCTGCAGCGCCGCGTCCAGCAGCGCCGGGTGGATGCGGTAGTGGCCGGCCTCGCGCTCGTGCTCGGCGGGCAGGGCGACCTCGCCGTACACCTCGGTGCCGCCGCCGGGCAGCTCGCGCAGCCAGACCCGGCCCATCCCGCGGAACGCGCCGGTGTAGTCCCAGCCGCCGGCCAGGTCGGGCCGCTCGTAGATGCCGCCGCCGATCGTCGGCACCAGGCCGGGCGGCGGCCATGAGGTCAGCTCCGGCTCGCCGGGGGAGCCGCCGGGCGCGAGCAGGCCTGCGGCGTGCTGCTGCCAGGGGCCGTCATCGTCGGGGCGGGAGAACACGCGTACGGTGCGGATGCCCGTGTCGTCGGGGGCGCCGACCTGGATCTGGATCCGGACGCCGCCGTCCTCGGGCGGTAGCAGCGGCGCCTGCAGGGTCAGCTCGCGCAGCACCTCGCACCCGGTCAGCTCGCCGGCGTGCAGGGCCATCTCGACGAACGCGGTCGCGGGCAGGATCAGGGTGTCGTGCACGCGGTGCCCCGCCAGCCACGGGTGCTCGGCCAGCGAGAGCCGCCCGGTCAGGACGCGGCCGTCGCCGTCGGCGAGGTCAACCACCGCACCCAGGAACGGATGCGTGGAGCGCCTGAGCCCGGCGGCGGCGACATCGGCGGCGCCGGCCGGCGCGGACAGCCAGTAGTGCTCGTGCTGGAACGGGTAGGTGGGCAGGGCCACGGCGCGGGGAGCGGCCGGGGCGAACACCGCGCGCCAGTCCACGGCGGCCCCGTGCGCCCACGCCGTCGCCAGCGCGCGCAGCACCGACTCGTCGTCGTCGTGGCCCTTGCGCAGCGTGGGCACGGCGACCGCCTGCTCGACCAGCGGGCTGAGCACCGCGTCGGGGCCGAGTTCGAGCAGGACGTCGACGCCCTTGGCGAGCACGGCGCCGAGCCCGTCGCGGAAGCGGACCGTGCGGCGTACCTGCTGGGCCCAGTACGCGGGTGAGGTGAGCTGCCCGGCGGTGGCGAGGCGGCCGGTCACGTTGGAGACGATCGGGATCCGGGGCTCGTGCGCGGTCAGGCCCGCCACGACGGCCTCGAACTCGGCGAGCATCGGCTCCATCAGGGGGGAGTGGAAGGCGTGGCTGACCCGCAGCCGCCGGGTGCGCCGTCCCTCACCGGCCCAGAGGCTCTCCAGACGTTCGATCTCGGCGAGCTCACCGGACACCACGACGGCGTCGGCCGCGTTGACGGCCGCGATCGCGACCCGGTCGCCGCGCCCTTCCAGTGCGGGCAGGACGTCGTGCTCGGGCGCGCGTACGGAAAGCATGGCGCCGCCCTCGGGCAGCGCGGCCATCAGCCGTCCCCGTGCGGCGACCAGCCGGCAGGCGTCGGTGAGCGACCACACCCCGGCGACGTGGGCCGCCGCGATCTCCCCGATCGAGTGCCCGAGCAGGACGCGCGGTCGCAGGCCCCAGCTCTCGTAGATTCGGAACAGCGCGACCTCGACCGCGAACAGGGCGGCCTGGGCGTGATCCGTACGGTCGAGCAGGCCGCCGTCGGGCGCCGCGAGAATCTCGCGCAGCGGGGTTTCCAGGTGTTTGTCGAGCTCGGTGCAGATCTCATCGAAGACCGGGTTCTCCTTGGCCAGCGCAAGGGCCATGCCCGGGCGCTGCGAGCCCTGGCCGGTGAAGAGCATCCCGACGCGCCCGGCCGTGGCGACGCCGGTCACGACCTCGGGGCCCGGTGCACCGCCGGCCAGGCCGTGCAGCCCGTTCAGCAGGCTGTCGCGGTCGCGGCCGAGCAGGACCGCCCGGTGCCGGAACGCCGACCTGGCGGTGGCCAGCGAGAATCCGAGGTCGGCCGGGCCGGTGCGCCCGGCGACGTCGAGCAGCCCGGCGGCCTGCGCGGGAAGTGCCCGCTCGGTCTTGGCCGAGACCGGCCAGGCGAGCACGGGCAGCGTGCCGGCCTCCACCTCGTGCTCGTGCTCGTCCTCGGGCGCCTCCTCGAGGATCAGGTGGGCGTTGGTGCCGCTGATCCCGAACGAGGACACCGCGGCGCGGCGCGGCCCGTGCCCGCGTTCCCACTCGACCGGCTCGGTGAGCAGCGCGACCGCACCCCGCCAGTCGACCTTCGCGGTGGGCTCGTCCACGTGCAGCGTCCGAGGCAGGCGCCGGTGCCGCATCGCCATGATCATTTTGAGGACGCCGGCCACGCCGGCGGCGGCCTGGCTGTGCCCGATGTTCGACTTCACCGAGCCCAGGCGCAGGGGGCGCTGCGGCGCCCGGTCGCGGCCGTACGTGGCCACCAGCGCCTCGCCCTCGATCGGGTCGCCCAGCGCCGTGCCCGTGCCGTGCGCCTCCACCGCGTCCACGTCGCGCGGCGACAACCCGGCGTCGGCCAGCGCCGCGCCGATCACCCGCCGCTGCGCCTCGCCGTTGGGTGCCGACAGGCCGTTGCTGCGGCCGTCCTGGTTGACCGCCGAGCCGCGCAGCGTTGCCAGCACCCGGTGCCCGTTGCGGCGCGCGTCGGAGAGGCGTTCCAGCAGCACGACCCCGGCGCCCTCGGCCCAGATCGTGCCGTCCGCGCCGGCCGCGAACGACCGGCAGCGGGCGGTCCGCGAGATGACGCCCTGCCCGCAGAACTCCACGAAGCTGCGCGAGGTGCTCAGGATCGTCACCCCGGCCGCCACCGCCAGCGAGCACTCCCGGACGCGCAGCGCCAGCGCCGCCTGGTGGATCGCGACCAGCGACGACGAGCATGCCGTGTCCACGGTGACCGAGGGGCCGGTGAAGTCGAAGAAGTACGACACCCGGCCCGACACCACGCTGGCGATGTTGCCGATGATGCCGTGGGGCGAGTACGGCGACGCCTTCCACAGGGTGTCGTAGTCGTGCCCGGTCACCCCGCAGAAGACGCCGGTGTCGCTGTCGCGGAGCGTCTCGGGGTCGATGCCGGCGGACTCCAGGGCCTCCCAGACGACCTCCAGCAGGACGCGCTGCTGCGGGTCCATCACCAGCGCCTCGCGCGGCGAGATGCCGAAGAAGCCCGCATCGAACGCGCCGGCGTCGATGAAGCCGCCCTCGCGCACGTACGAGCGCCCCTCCTGCCCGGCCTGAGGGTCTGGGTCGTACAGCGCCTCGACGTCCCAGTGGCGGTCGCCGGGGAACTCGCCGATCGCGTCGCGGCCCGCGTCGACCAGGTCCCACAGGTCCTGCGCCGAGCGCACCCCGCCCGGGAACCGGCAGCCGGTGCCGACCACCACGACCGGGTCGTCGGCGCGCTCCTCGCCCCGGCGCAGCTTCTCCTTCGTGGCGAGCAGGTCGGCGGTGACCTTCTTGAGGTACTGCCGCATCTTGTCGTCGGCGACGCGCACGTCGATCCCTTCGCTCAGGGCCGCAGGGTGACGGGCAGGGTCCGCAGGCCGCGCACCACGACGTGCTGGCGGTAGTCGAGCGCGTCCTCGTCGGCCTCGAACCCGGACGGTCGGGTCGCGAACGCGGACAGCGCGATCTCCGCCTCCTGCCTGGCCAGCGCGGCGCCGATGCAGTAGTGCGGCCCGGCGCCGAAGGAGAGCTGGATGCTCTTCGGCTTGCGGTCGGCCTTGAACCGGTCGGCCCCGGGGAACGCGGCCTCGTCCCGGTTGCCCGCGGCCAGCAGCAGCACCACGACCGTGCCCGGCTCGACCCGCAGCTCGCCGATCGTGGTGGGCCGCAGCACGACCCGGGCGGTGAGCTGCACCGGGGCGTCGTACCGCAGCACCTCGTTGACCAGCAGCGGCGCGATCTCGTGCCGCTCGCGCACCAGGGCCAGCTGGTCGCGGTTGCGGTGCAGCGCCAGCACCCCGTTGGAGATCACGTTGGTCACCGACTCGTGGGCGGCGGCGAACAGGTTGAGCAGCACGTTGGTGATCTCGGGGCGGGTCAGCGACTCGCCGCCGTCGCGTACCTCGATCAGGCTGGAGATCAGGTCTTCGCCCGGCTGCCGGCGTCGCTTGTGGATCAGGTCGGCGAAGTACGCGTGGATCTCGAACGAGGTCTTCGCGAAGCCGCCGACCTCCTCCTCGCTGAACAGCTCCGGGCTGCGGAACGCGGCGGACAGCGTCGGCACCTCGGTGGCCAGGGCCAGCTCGTCCGACCAGTCCTTGAGCATGGCCACGTCGCCGTCGGGGATCGCCATGAGCTCGCAGATCACGCCCAGCGACACGCGGGTCGCGTACTCGACGACGTCGAACGAGCCGCGATCCGCCAGGTCGGCGTAGACGCGGTCGACGGTGCTGCGGATCATCGGCTCGTACCGGCCGGTGATCCGTGGGGTGAACGATTTGGAGATCAGGTTGCGCTGGCGGCCGTGCTCGGGCGGGTCCATGAAGAACAGCGACTCGAGCACCATCAGCGAGCTCGACCGAGGCAGCACCTCGGCGATGCTCGGGTAGCCGAGGGTGTCGTTGCCCATCGCCGGGTTGCGCAGCACCGCCATGCAGGTGGCGTGGTCGCCGACGACGACCAGGTCACCGGCGCGCAGCGGGCTGGCCGCCCGCAGCTCGGCGAGGACCGGGTACGGGTCGCGGCGCACGGAGTGGTCGAGGAGCGCGAACAGCGGATTGGTGTCCAGCGGACCGGGCACGGTGCAGTCTCCTGACGACGACAGTGACGGAGTCGATCCGCTGCGGCCGATACTAGGATCGCGCAACGGATTCGCGCCCCTACCAGGATGAATGGTTTCCGCCGCCGGCCCCGACGGACCGACGTCTCCCACGCACAATCGGTGGCCGCACTCGCCCCGGCGGCCGATTCGGGCCTTCCCCGAAAAGTGCGCCTACCCCATTTTCTGGCGGCCGGGTGCCGTCAATGTGAGGGATGGGGGCCATGCTTCCCCGCAGGTTAACCTGCGATTCGCGGTCGGCGCTGGTCATCGCGTTCTTCCGGAGAAGGAAGGCGAACCGGGTTATGAGTACGACGCACGGGCATTATGTTCAGCGGTTGCTGACCAAATTCGACGCCGATCCGGATCGCGCCGCAATAGTCAGTGGCGGTGTCATCCTCACTGCGGGGGAAATCGCCGACGCCACCCGCCGGGCCGCGGCGGCGATGGGCCGCCAGGGCATCACCTGCGGGGACGTCGTGTGCATTTTCACCGAGCCCAACACCGCCGCCACCTTGATTCTGCGCTGGGCGGCCAACCTGCGGGGGGCGACCGCCGCGCACGTGCGCGGTGTGAGCGCGGTCATCCCCGACGACGAACTGCGACTGGAGTCGCAGCGCGCCGTCGTCGCGGACCTGGGCGCACGGATGCTGGCGGTCGACGTGTCTCACGAGGGGCGGGCGCGCGACCTGCTCGCGACCGGGGCCGAGCGTCCGGTCCTGGCGGTTCTCGGGGCCGGGGGTCCGGACACCGTGGACCTGACCGCCGGATCCGGCGACGGCGCCGAGCCCTGCGCGGACATCACCGACGACGACCTCGCGGTGATCACCCAAACGAGTGGGTCGAGCGGCCTGCCGAAGGGCGTCTGCTGGACCTTCGGGGTCAAGAACGACATGGTCGCGTCCGCACCGTGGCTGCCACCCATAGCCGGTGCGAGCGCCGCCGGCCGCCGCAGCCGGACGAATGTCCTGATCACCGCGCCGCTCACCCATTCCAGCGGGTTCGCCGCGGACGACACGCTCGTCTCCGGTGGCATGGTGGTGCTGCACAACGGCTTCGAGGCGGGGGCCGTGCTGCGCGCGGTCGCCCAGCACCGGATCAGCCGGCTCATGCTCGGCACTCCGCAGGTGAACGCGCTCGCCGAGCATCCGGACCGGGCGGGCGCCGACCTGTCCAGCTTGGCCGAGCTGTTCTACATGGGTAGCCCCGGGGCGCCGCTGCGGCTGCGCGAGGCCCGGGAGATCTTCGGTCCGGTGCTGATCCAGGGCTACGGCACAAGCGAGGCCGGCGACGCGATCACCGTGCTCTCCCCGGACGACCACAAGGACCTGCGCACCTGCGGCACCGTCGGCCGGCCGTTGAGCCCCGAAGCGCTGAGCATCCGGCACCCGGAGACCGGCGCGGCCCTGCCCGTCGGCGAGATCGGCGAGGTCTGTGCGAAGCCGCGCTGGCCGTCGGCCGGCTACTGGCACGAGCCCGAACTGACCGCGGCGCTCGTCCGGGACGGCTGGATTCGCACCGGCGACCTCGGGCACCTCGACGCCGGCGGTTACCTGCACCTGAGCGGCCGGCTCTCGGACATGATGAAGGTCAGGGGAATCCGGATCCATCCCGAGGCCGTCGAGAGGGTGCTGAACCAGGCGCCCGGCGTGTCCCAGGCCGCGGTGTGCGGCGTGGAGGACCCCGACCGGGTGGAGCGGATGTACGCCGCCGTCGTGCCGAAGCCCGGTGCGGCCGTGGACCCTGAGGAACTGCGTCGCCATGTCGCCGAGGCGCTGTCCGACAGTCACGTCCCCAGCTTGATCGAAATTCGCCGGGAACTGCCGGTGATCGGCCCGGGCAAACCTGATCGGGTCCAACTGCGGGCCGATGCCCGCGCGGCATTGACCCGGTCCGGCTCCCGGGTCTAGCACTGCTGACGTGCCGGCCGGCGAGGTGGAGCACTGGGACCTGCCGTACGACCTGGGCGCGACCGCTACGCAGCGGGTCGAGATCCGTGCCCACATCGACGCCGGCCAGCCGGTTCCGACCGGGTACGGAAATCGCTCTATCCGTACGGTGCCGGCCTGACCTGGTAGTACCCGCTCACGAGCGAGACGGCTCCACCGGGTCGACCCGGTGGAGCCGTCTCATCCGGCGCCTACGGACAAACCTTCACGCCCGCAGCGGTGATGTAGCCCGACACCGCCATGTCATTCCTCGCCCAGTACGGGACTGTCCGAGTTGACGAGACAGCCCCGGTTGAGCGGCGGGACGGAGGAGTGGTTCGGGTTGTCTGCGCGGGCTATGCCTTGGCGCTAGCCCTCTTGGCGGTGGCGGACTGGCCGACTGCCTGGGTGAACACCGGTAGGTAGCCGTTGGCCTGCCCGGTCACCATCGGGTGGTACGAGTTCGACAGGTTCAGGATGTCGACCGAGTGGATCCACTTGTTGCCGCTGCAGATCTGGTGCCCGACGAAGATGCTGCGCACGTCGGCGAAGGTGAACCCGGCGCGGGCCGCGGCGGCGGCGATCAGGTTGTCGGCCAGGTTGATGCCCTCGTTGACCTTCGCGCGGGCCGTCTCACCGATCCCGACGCAGACCGTGCCGAGCTGGTAGAAGACCGGGTAGCTCAGCACCACGACCTTGGCGTTCGGGGCCTTGCCGCGGATCGCGGCGTAGGTCCGGTCGAGCAGGCCGGGGAGGTTGGCCCGGGCCTGCGCCTGGGCCGCGTCCACCGCGGCGATGCAGGCAGTGGAGCCCTTGAGGGCGCAGGTGGACATGATGTTGCCGAACCCGGCGTCGTTGCCGCCGATGGTGATGCTGACCAGGGTGGTCTGCGAGCTGAGCGCGGCGACCTGCGAATTGATCACGTCAGTCGTCTTCGCGCCCCCACAGGCCACCGACTTGTAGGAGGCCGGCGCGTTGGCCGCCGCCCAGCGGGCGGAGAACGCGTTGGTGCTGCGTTTGCAGTTGCCGCTCTCCGGGGTGTAGCTGCCGGCGCCGACACCCGAGGCGTACGAGTCGCCGAGCGCCACGTAGTGGTGGCCGGCGGCCTGCGCCGGGGTGGCCAGCCCAAGTACCGCGAGCGTCGCGGAGAGAACACCTGCGAGCAGGGTCAGCATCCGGGTTCTGGTCATGTACCCCTCCATCGTTCAAGGATGCGAAACGACTAATAGCAACTCGTCGATGCCTGAGGATACATGCCGCTTGGATCATTACAACGGCGTGCGACTACAACTCCAGCCGTCGCCGCGCTGTCCACGGCGCGCAGCGCCCTTGCCGGGATCCACTCACGAGCGTAGGCAGGGACACCACGCTCCACCCGCCACCGTCAGCCCCTGCACCGGACCACCTTCCAGTGCCGAAGGAAATGCGCGTGACCACACTCAGCCGGCGGGCCGGCGGTGGCCCAGCATGGACTGTGCGCGGCGACCTCCTTGCGCACGGCCTCGGCGAGGTTGTGCCACAGATGCCAGCGGTCCGCGACCTGCAACGCGTCGGGCAGCGCACGGCGGACCGCTTCGGGTACGTCGTCGGCCTCGGCGGTCAGCTCCGCACCCGGCACGATCGTCATCCTGACCGGCCGGTACTACTCACGTTGGTGATAGCTGCCCGGAGCGACGCGGGCGAGACTGATCAGGCGGTTGGTGGGGGCGGAACCCGTTCACGCAGCGGCCGGAGGGGACAACATGACCGCGGTTTCTCTGCGGCTGAGAGACCATTCGTACGACGTACTCATCGGCCCGGGCGTGCGGACGGCGCTCGCCGGCGTCATCCGGCGGCTGGGCGCCGAGCGAGCCGTCGTCGTGTCGGCCCGCCCCCGGGAATGGGTGCCCGACACCGGGGTGCAGAGCCTGGTGCTGCCCGCGCACGACGGCGAGCACGACAAGACCCTCGGCACGGTGGAGGCATTGTGCGGTGAGTTCGTCCGCTTCGGGCTGACCAGGTCGGACGTGGTTGTCTCGTGCGGCGGCGGTACCACCACCGACGTGGTCGGGCTGGCGGCCGCGCTGTACCACCGGGGCGTACCTGTGATCCATCTGCCCACGTCCCTGCTCGCCCAGGTGGACGCCAGCGTCGGCGGGAAGACGGCGGTGAACCTGCCCGCCGGCAAGAACCTGGTCGGCGCGTACTGGCAGCCCAGCGCGGTGCTCTGCGACACCGACTACCTGTCGACCCTGCCGCGGCGGGAGATGCTGAGCGGCCTCGGCGAGATCGCCCGCTGCCACTTCATCGGCGCGCCGGATCTGCGCGGGCTCACCCTGGCCGAACAGATCACCGCCAGCGTGACGCTCAAGGCCCGCATCGTGGAGGCGGACGAGCGGGACACCGGAGTGCGGCACCTGCTCAACTACGGCCACACGCTGGGCCATGCGGTGGAGAGAGCCACCGGCTACGCCGTACGCCACGGCGAAGCGGTGGCCATCGGAACGGTCTTCGCGGGACAGCTCGCCGGGGCTCTCGGCCGGATCGGGCAGGCCCGGGTGGCCGAGCATCACGACGTCGTCCGGCACTACGGGCTCCCCGCCGCACTGCCGGCCGAGGCTGATACCGCCGCCCTCCTCCGGTTGATGCGACAAGACAAGAAGGCGCTCCGGGGATTCACCTTCGTCCTGGACGGACCGGAGGGCGCGGCACTGGTGAGCGACGTCCCGCCGGACGTGGTCGCGAGCGTGCTGGATCGGATGCCGCGAACGCCCGTGGCCGACCTGGTCGCTTCGCCCGGCGGGGCTCGTCGATGACGCACTTTCCTCCGCTGGACGGCCTTCTCGCCGGGCGGCTGGAAGCAGCGTTGCGCAAGCCGGCGGCGCAGCAACCGGTGTGGCCTGATCCGCGCCGGGCACGAGACGCGGTGGCCGCGCTGAGCCGGGCCGAACCGATCGTAACGCCGGACGAGACCGCACGGTTGGCCCGTCAGCTCGCCGCGGTCGCCCGGGGCGAGGCGTTCCTGCTGCAGGGAGGCGACTGTGCGGAGACCTTCGCCGACAGCACCGAGGCCCATCAGCGCGCCAATCTCCAAACGCTGGCCCACATGGCCGCGGTGCTCGTCCACCGTGCCGGATTGCCCGTCGTCAGGATCGCGCGAATGGCCGGGCAGTATGCCAAGCCCCGCTCACAGGCCGTCGATGCCCGGGGTCTGCCCGTCTACCGCGGCGACATGGTCAACTCTGCCGAATCCACGCCCGCGGCCCGGGCACCCGACCCTGACCGGATGCTGCGAGCCCACGCCGGCGCTGCCGGAACCATGGGGTTTGTCCGCGAATTCCGTCGAGGCGGCCCCGCCGGCAGCGAGATCTACGTCAGCCACGAGGCGCTTCTGCTCGACTACGAACGGTCGCAGCTGTGGGCGGACACCAGCGGGCCGGAGCCTCGCTTGTCCAGTGGACTGGGGCACTTCCTGTGGATCGGCGAGCGCACCCGCCAGCTCGACGGCGCCCATCTCGCCTTCGCGGAGCTGTTGTCCAACCCCATCGGTATCAAGATCGGTCCGGCGACGACCCCGGAGCAGGCGGTCGAATATGTGCGCCGGCTCGACCCGCACGGCGAGCCCGGGCGAGTCACGCTGGTGAGCCGCATGGGGCACTCCCGGATCCGTGACGTTCTGCCGCCGATCGTGGAGAAGGTCACCGCCTCCGGCTGCCAGGTGATCTGGCAGTGCGACCCCATGCACGGCAACACCTACATGTCGGCGAACGGCTACAAGACCCGCCATCTCCGTCAGATAGTCGACGAGATCACCGGCTTCTTCGAGGTGCACCGGGGGCTGGGCACCCACCCCGGCGGCATCCACGTGGAGGTTACGGGCGACGACGTCACCGAGTGTCTCGGTGGTGCGCCGGCCGTCGCGGAGAAGGATCTGCCTGTCCGGTACGAGACGGCTTGTGATCCCCGCCTGAACGCGCGGCAGGCGGTGGGGCTCGCCTTCTTGGTCGCGGAGATGGTCGGGGCGTCCCGGACGTAGCGGACGCGAACTCAACTCGGGCAGCTGGGCGACCCGGAATCGCTGTGCATACCGTCCGCGAGTTCGTTCCACATGACCGCCAGCTCCAGCCGGGACTTGACGCCGATCTTCTGGAATATCTTCCGGAGGTGGAACGCCACGGTGTGCCGGGAGAGGAACATCTGTGCCGCTGCCTGCCCGTTGGTGAGGCCGATGGAGACCAGCCGGGCCACGGCATATTCGGTATCGGTCAGACCGGGAATACCGCTGGACGGCCAGAATCTCGCCTGCGACTCCGGGTTGGATTTGATACCTCGCAGCTTGCTCCGGACGCGGGAGGAATCCCGCAGCGACCCCATCTCGGCGAACGATCGCATGGCCAGATCGAGGTTCTTCACCGCCTCCGGGTTCTCCTCGTCGTCCTCGGCCAGGACCAGGCCGATGTCCTCGATCGCCAGCGCGCGCGCCCACGGATCGGTGTGGGCCTCGGCGGCCATGCGGATCTCCTCGACATCCCGGGCCAGGAGGCCCGCCGCGTGTGCCGCTGCCGCGCGTAGTTCGGGAATGTCGGGATTCTCGGTGGCGACCCGCTCGGACAACTGCACGCCGCGGCCGGCCAGGGCGGTCTGCCCCTGGCTGATCAGGAGCCGGACCAGCCACGGGATCGCGGCGGGCTCGTCGGCGAGCAGGGAACAGACTGCCGCTTCCGACTCGAGCACCTTGCCGGCGAGCGAGGCGGCCTGCTCCGGGCCCTTCTCCGCTTCGGCGATCTGAATGACGATCCACATGGCCTGACCGGTGGGCAGGATTTCGCGGCCGAAAACCGCGTCCTCCTTCAGCTGATTTGCATGATGAATGCTCTTCAACAAATCGCCGCATCGCAATGCTGTTGTGGCCAGGATGGCGTTGCCGAGTGGCGTCCAGGTCGTCTGATTAGCCTCGTTCGCCAGCTGCATTCCGATTTTTGACTGGCTGGCCGCACCTGGGATGTCGCCGTTCGCAAGTTTAATCTTTGCTTCGACCAGTGTGGCGATGGCGGCAGATTTGCGATGCTCGATCAACGCGGGGCTGGCGCGTACCTCATCGATGATCTGCTGTGCCGCGCCGGTCCGCCGGATCAGGGTGTAGAGCAGCGCCTGTTGCAGGCGCGCGTGCAGGGAACAGGGTTCGCCGCACCGATCGCAACGGGCCAGGGTGGCGGCCTCGGTGTAGGAGAGGCCCAGGCTGAGGTCGCCGGAGCGCCAGCTCGCCCGGGCCTGCGCGAGCATCTGAACGATTAGGCAATTGTCGGAAGAAGTGCCGTGGGAATCGTTCCGGGCAGACTTTGCTCGCCGTGACCTGATCAAAGACAATCCCCCAAATTGATCATGCGATCCGGGCGGGTCATCTATTACTCGCCGCCCACAGCCAGGCGGCCTTGCCCACCGCGGTGCGCTTCCGACGTTACCATCGAAATAGATGAATAGAACACTGTTTTTTACTGCTGGAGGCCAAATTCCCGGGGTGTTGCGGGGCGCGGTCGGCCGCCCGATCGCAAAGGTGCTGGTCAGCGCGTCGACGGCGCGTACGTGTGGCCGGCGATCAGATCGCGGACCATGACCGGTGAGGCCGATTCATCTGAGTATCACTCACGTTGGCAGTTCGATGTCCGTCAAATGTGCTGGGGTGCTTCGTCCGCGGTGACGGCCGATGCACCTCGATCCACGGCGCGGGACAGGCGGCGAGCGCGTCGCGCAGGCTCCACCCGGCCGGTTCGCGGGCCACTACCCGGTTTGACAGTGTCGAGTGGAGGCGCTGGTCAGCAGACCGGTCCACCGGCGACATGGATGATCTGGCCGGACACGAACGACGCGTGGTCGCTCGCCAGGAAGGCCACCATGTCGGCGATGTCCCTCGGCTGACCGACCCGGCGCAGCGGAATCGTCGCCGCGGCCTGCGCCTGGTGCTCCTCGACCGTACGGCCGGCCTGCGCCGCCAGCGCCGCGGTCATCTCGGTGGCCACGTAGCCGGGCGCCACGGCGTTGACGGTGACGTTCAGCGGGCCGAGTTCCAGGGCCAGCGTCTTGGTCAGGCCCTCGATCCCGGCCTTCGCCGCCGAGTAGTTGGCCTGGCCGACGTTGCCGACCGCGGCGATGCTCGACAGGTTCACCACGCGGCCCCAGCCGAGCTTGACCATGTGCTCGGCGACCGCGTGCGTCATCAGGAACGTGCCGCGCAGGTTCACGTTGATGACCAGGTCCCAGTCGGTCGGCGAGAGATAGAAGAGCAGGTTGTCCCGGGTGGTGCCGGCGTTGTTGACCAGGATGCCGGGCGGCCCGAGCCGGTCGACGACCTCGTCGACCGCCGTGCGGACCGAGTCGGCGTCGCTCACGTCGACCCCGATGGCCGTGGCGCGGCCGCCCGCCCGGTCGAGGCTGGCGGCGGCGGCCTCCGCAGCCGCCGGATCGATGTCGAGGACGGCGACATCGATGCCGTCCTCGATCAGCCGGCCGGCCACCGCGGCACCGATGCCCCGGGCCGATCCGGTGACGATGGCGACGCGGTTCACGCCGGCTCGGGCGTCAGCGCGACCGGTAGCGAGCTCATGCCGTGCAGGATGCTGGAGTAGATCCACCGCTCCGGCCCGGTCTGTTTGGCGGACGACACGAGCGTACGCAGCGAGTCGAGCACCTCCTCCACCTCGATACGCGCCAGCGTGTGCCCCAGGCAGATGTGCGAGCCGAAGGCGAAGGTGAGGTGCTTGTTCGGCGTACGGCCGAGGACGAGGCGGTCCGGATCGGCGAAGACCTCGGGATCCCGGTTGGCCGAGGAGATCCAGACGCTGACGATGTCGCCCTTCTTGACCGGCTGCCCGTTGACCACGGTGTCGCCGGAGGCCTTACGTCCGCCGTGCAACGAGGGAACGGTCCAGCGGAGCACCTCGTTGGCGGCGGTGTCGAGGCCCACGGTGCCCTCCTTGAGGGCGCGCCACTGGTCCGGCCACTCGATCAGTGCCTGGAGGCCGCCGGAGATGGCATGACGTCCGGTCTCGTCCCCGCCGATGATCAGCCCGTAGCAGTTGGACATCAGGTCGGCGTCGCTCAGTGGGCGACCGCCGACCTGGCAGTTGGCCAGCAGGCTGACCACGTCGTCGGAGTCACTGCCGCGCCGGGTCTGCGCCAGGTCGGCGAAGTAGAGCAGGATCTCGCTCTTGGCCTGCCAGCTCTCCTGCGGCGGGGCGTCCGCGTAGTCGGAGCTCCACGCGTGCGAGGTGAGCCCGAGCAGATAGCGGCGGTCCGCCTCGGGCACGTCCATCAGACCGCAGATGGCGCCCAGCGGAACGTTCGCGGACACGTCATGGACGAAATCGCACTCGCCCTTGTCGATCGCCGCCCGGACCAGGTCGTCGATCGTCCGCCGGATCGCCTCGCGGATGCTCTTGAGCCGGCGGGGGGAGAACGCCGCGTTCAGCACGTTGCGCAACTGGGTGTGCTTGTCGCCGTCGGTCACCGCGAGCATGGAGCCGGACGCGGAGTCGCCACCGGTGAGCAGGGTCGCCAGCGCGTTGCCGCCCTCGGTGGTGAAGTGTTCCTTGTCGCGGTAGACCGTCATCGCGTCGGAGTAGCGGGTGAAGACCCAGAAGCCGGGACGGTCACCCTTGGGCGGGTGCCAGTAGTGGGGCCGCTCCTCGCGGAGCGCGCGCCACACCTCGGAAAGTTCGTTCTCGGCGTGCAGCACCGGGTCGGCGAGGTCGAGCGAATCGAGGAGCTCAGGGCTGACTTCTGGGCGGGTCATCGGCGGCCTTCCACGTGAGGAGTCGGGGCGGGCGAGGACGGCAGCGAGGTCGCCACCGAGGCGAGGGCACCGATCGTGGGGTTCCCCATGATCTCCGCGGGGGAGATGGCCAACCCAGCCTCGCGAGCGCGCCGGATCAGCGAGATGGCCAGCATGCTGTCGCCGCCGAGCGCGAAGAAGTCGCTGTCGACACCGACCTCGGCGGCCTCCAGCAACTCCTGGAAGATGGCGACCAGCGCGCGCTCCGCAGGGGTACGCGGGGCCTCCCGCGCAGGACTGTCCTGTTCGGCCACTTCGGGAAGCGCGGCCAGGTCGAGTTTGCCGTTCGGCGTCACCGGAAGGGCCTCGACGACGACGTACCCGGTCGGCACCATGTGCTCCGGCAACCGGCGTGCGGCGTGCTCGCGGAGGTGCTCGCGGGCGGGCGCCTCCCCGTCGGCGGCCACGACCCAGGCGACCAGCCGGGCGCGGCCGGTGCCGTCCTCGCGTACGCCGACCACCGCGCGGGCGACCGCGGGAAGTTCCTCGAGCACCGCCGCCACCTCGCGCGGCTCGATCCGGAAGCCCCGCAGTTTGATCTGGTCGTCGGCCCGGCCGTGGAAGTCCAGGTTGCCGTCGTCGCGCCAGGAGGCGACGTCGCCGGTGCGGTACATCCGGCTGCCGGGCGGGCTGAACGGGTCCGCCACGAAGCGTTCGGCCGTCAACGCGGGCCGGTTGAGGTAACCCCGGGCGACACCGGTTCCCGCTACGTAGAGCTCCCCACGGAATCCGGGTGGCACCGGCTGCAGCCCGGGACCGAGCACGTAGACGCGGGCACCGGCGATGGGCCGTCCGATCGGGGGACGGCCGTCTCCCGTGAGCGGCCCGCTCTGAGTGGCGCAGACGGTGACTTCGGTGGGCCCGTAAGCGTTGACCATCCGGCGGTTCGCGGACCACCGCGCGGCCAGCTCGGCCGGACATTCCTCGCCGGCGCTGATCAGGCCGCGGAGCCCGGGCACGGCTGCGCAGTCCATGCTGGACAGCGCCACCGGCGGGAGGATGGCGTGGGTGACCCGCCGCTCGACCAGGACCGCCGTCAGCGGTTCTCCGGCGAGGGGGCCCGGCGGCGGCACGACCACCGTCGCCCCCGCGGTGAGCGCGCCCATCAGCTCGGCGACGAACGCGTCGAAGCTCGGTGACGCGAACTGCAGCACCCGGGCGGTGCTGTCCAGTCCCAGGCCCTCGCGCTTGGTCGCGGCCAGGTTCGCCAGCCCGGTGTGGGTGACCACGACGCCCTTCGGCCGGCCGGTCGTGCCGGAGGTGTAGATGACGTACGCCGGATCGGCCAGTCCCGGGGTGACCCGCGGAGATTCGTCCGTCCGTTCGCCGATCCCCGGGTCGTCGACGAGGACGCGCGGCCAGGGACGGGTCAGTGCGAGGTCGGCCGACGCCGTCGTGCAGACCGCGATCGGGTCACAGTCCTCCAGCATGGCGGCGATCCGCTCTCGCGGATATCCCGGATCGACGGGGACGAAGGCGGCGCCGGTCCGCACGGTCGCCAGGAGCGCGGTGATCAGGTCCAGGGATCGTGGCAGCACGAGGGCCACCATCCGGCCCGGTGCCGCACCCGCCTCGGCGAGGGCCGCCGCGAGCCGTCCGGCACGGTGGTCGAGTTCGGCGTACGAGGTCACGACGCCGTCCTCGTCCACCGCAGGCTGCCCGGCGTGCTCGTCGACGGCGCGCTGCCACAGCCGGCCCAACGTCGCGGCGGGCTGCGGCTCTCGGAACGCGTTCCACTCGCGGAGCACCTGGCGGCGGGTGACCGGGTCGAGGAGGTCCAGCCCGGCGACCGGTTGGCCGGGCGCCTCGCGGAACGCGCGGAGCAGGCGCACGACCATGTCGAGGAGACGCCCCGCGAGTTCCGCGCCGATGCGCCGCGGGTCGGTGACCAGGGTCAGGACGAGTTCGCCCGCGTCACGGTCCACCCTGAGTTCGGCCGTGGGCGGCCGGACCGGATCGGGCGGCGGGTCCCCGGCACGGGTGAAGCTGACCGCGGTGTCGAACAACGCGTCCGCCGCGGCGTCGAGCACGGCCCGCCCCCGCGGTCCCAGCCGGGCGTGCCCGGCCGAGGTGGCCACGGCGTCCCCGACCCGGTCCAGGACGGCGCCGACCTCCTCGTCCGGCGCGACGTCCACCAGAAGCGGCCGGAGCCCGGCCCCGAAGACCACCGGAGAGCCCGCGCCCAGCAGGTGCAGCAGTACCGCCCAGACCCCGAGCAGCGTGTTCTCCACGGACGGGAACTCCGGGACCCGCCGGACGAGCGTCGGTACCCCGGCCGCGTCGTCGCCCGGCCGGGCGAGCCGGTCGCGCAGCAGGGAATCGCCGTCGACACCGTCCAGCGACGACTGCCAGAACCGCGCGCCCAGCGCCTGCTCCCGCAGCAGGTTGCGATCCGGCTTCGCCGATCCCAGCAGGGGCAGTTCGGGTCTGACCTCGATGTCCACCGGAGCATGGCGGTCGCCGATCGCGTCCGCCACGTACGCCCGCAGGTCGGCCGGTCGTGGCGTGCAGCCGGACGCCGGCGTCACCACCGCGTGGACCAGCGCCAGGCGGTCCTCGTCCTCGATCCCGAACACTGCCGCCTGGGCCACGTCCGCGTGCTCGAGGAGCGCACGCTCCACCGCCTCCGGGTAGATCCGGACGCCGTGGCCCTTCAGGACGCCGTCGAGCCGACCGTCGAGGGTCAGGTACCCCGACTCGTCGAGCCGTCCGACGTCGCCGGTGTGCACCCACCCGTCGCGGACCGTCCGCGCGGTCTGCTCCGGGTCGTTCCAGTAGTGGCTCATCGCCCATCCCCCGGACGAGCAGATCTCGCCGGCGACGCCCGGCGGGAGGACCCGGGCGTGGTCCTGCGGATCGCGGATGGTGATCCGGACGTTCGCCGGGGGCCGCCCGACGGTGCGGCGCAGGTCGGGGTCCAGGTGGTCCTCCGGGGTGAGCAGGCTGACCATGCCGGTCTCGCTCGTGCCGTAGACCTGGAACAGCACCGAATCGAGCGACTTGGCGGCGGCCGCCAGCCGCTCCGGCGCGGCCGGGCTCCCGGTGTAGAACACCTCGCGCAGGCTCGAGAGATCGTAGTCGTCGAACGCGCGGTGCTCGGTGAGGGCGTAGACCTGGGGAGAGGCGAGGACGAGCCGGGTGACGCGGTGCCGTTCGACGGCCCGGAGCACCGTCTCGGCGTCGAACCCGTGGTGCAGCACGACGCTGCCCCCGGCGATGATCGCGTCATCGGCGGAGAAACCGCTGGAGTGGGTCAGCGACCCGGTGATCAGGCAGACCGCCGGCCGGGCCCCGGCGGCGGCCGCGGCCATGTCGTTCTTGACGGCGAACGGCCAGCTGATGCCCTTCGGCCGTCCCGACGAGCCGCTGGTGAACGTCACCACGGCGATCTCCGGCGGCTCGGCCGTCGAGTCGTCGAACGGCGTCTCCGGGGGCCGGGTCATGTCCAGCACGTCCGGCCCGGACGGACCCGGGGCGGCGAGGGCGAACGCGGATCCGGCCGCGGCACGCAGCCCGCGCGCCCGGTCGAGGTTGTCCTGGTCCACCGCGAGCACCGCCGGCCGGAGGTCGGCGAGGATCTCGGCCTGGACCCGAGAACCCAGCTCGTCGCGGGGATCCGCGGCGTTGACCCCACGGATGTGGACCGCCGTCGCGCCGACGAGGTTCACCCCGTAGCGGTAGACCAGCGTGGCCGGCGTGTTGGGGCTGGTCAGCACGGCGACCGAGGTGCCGGGGCCGACACCGGCCGAGCGCATCCACGCGGCTGTCGTGCGGATCGCCCTGGCGAGGCGCTCGGCCGAGAACGGCTCGTCTCCGAGCGTGACGGGAACGGCGGCAGGATCGGCGTCGAGCCGGCCGAGGATCTGGCGGACGTAGTGGTCATGCCCCCGCAACGGTGATCTCCAATGCAGCTCGACGATCGCGGCCGACGGATCGGCCGCGAGGCTGGGCGCCGGCGCAGGCCAGGCCGTCGTGACGGTTTGCAGGGCAACGCTAGGTGCCGTGCCGGCCGTCGTGGATCCCTCGCGTTGACGGTGGTTGCCGGTGCCGGGTGCTGTTCCCCGCCGGCACTGTCAGGGCAAGCGATGGGGCACGCCGAGTCGCCTGCGTATGGTCGCGAGACATGGCTTCCCTGACCCCGCGCGCCGACGTCCTCGTGGTCGGCTGCGGTCCGAGCGGTGCCGTGCTCGCGAGCCTGCTGGCCCGCCGGGGCCGGCGGGTGACCGTGCTCGAGCGGCATCGGGAGGTCTTCGGGCTGCCCCGGGCCACCAGCTTCGACGGCGAGACCGCCCGTCTGCTGGCGGCGGCGGGTGTCGGCGCCGGCCTGCCCGGGATATCGGTGCCCGCGACCGGCTACCAGTGGCGCGGCGCGGACGGGCAGGTCCTCCTGGACATCGCCTTCAGCGAGGCCGGCCGGTACGGGTGGCCGGACGCCAACACGATGCACCAGCCCGCGCTGGAGCAACTGCTCGGCGCCGCGCTGGCGGCCGAACCCGGGGTCGAGGTCCGGCGTGGCCTGTCCGTCGTCGGCGTCAGCCAGACCGACGACGGCGTCACCGCGATCGCCGAGGACGAAACCGGCGCCACCCACACCTTCCGGGCCGGCTGGCTGGTCGGGTGCGACGGGGCCAACAGCGTCGTCCGCGAACTGGCCGCCGTGCCGATGACCGACCTGGGGTTCTCCTTCGAGTGGCTGCTGTGTGACGTCGCGCTGCACGAGCCCCGCGAGTTCGTACCGACGAACCTGCAGCTGTGCGACCCGGCCCGGCCGACGACGCTGGTGGGCAGCGGGCGCGACCGGAGGCGCTGGGAGTTCATGTGCCTGCCGGGGGAGTCCGCCGCCGAGCTGGACAACGTCGAGACGGCGTGGCGGCTGCTGGTGCCGCACGGGGTCACGCCACAGACGGCGACGCTGCTGCGGAGCGGGGTCTACCGATCTCATGCCCGGTGGGCTCAGCAGTGGCGGCAGGGCCGGGTTCTTCTCGCCGGGGACGCAGCCCATCTGATGCCTCCGTTCGCCGGCCAGGGCATGTGCTCGGGCATCCGCGACGTCAGCAACCTGGCGTGGAAGCTGGACCTGGTTCTCGGCGGCCGGGCCGACGAGCGGCTGCTCGACTCGTACACGATCGAGCGGCGCGGCCACACCAAGGCGGCCGTCGTCGCCTCGGTCAAGCTTGGCCGGGTCATCTGCGTGACCGATGCGGCCGCCGCGGCCGACCGCGACGCGGCCATCCGGGCCAACGGCGGTGGCCGCCGGACGTCACCACCCGAGGCGACACCGCTGGTCACCGGACTGATCCAGCCCGGGGGCGGTGACGTGATCGGCGCCGGCCGGTTCGACGACCTGATCGCGGCGGGCTTCTTGCTGATCACCACCGAGGAGTCGGACGCCGTCAGCGAGACCCAGCGCGCCTTGCTGTCCGGGCTCGGCGCCACCGTCGTCCACATCGGACCCGGCGAACAGGCGGACGGCGGGTACCTGGACTACCTGCGGGACCGGGGCGCGGCGTCCGTTCTGGTCCGGCCGGACTACCACGTCTACGGCACCGCTGCCGCGGGCGCGACGGCCGCGTTGGTGGAGGGTCTGCTCGACCGGCTGGGGCCGCATCGCCCGTCAGTCTGAAGGATCCCGGCCGCCCGGCCGCACCCCTAGCGTTGATTGACGTGAGTACCTCTGAGCAAGATCTCATCCGGGCGCTGCGCGAGTCGGTCAAGGAAACGGCCCGGCTGAAGCAGCGGAACAGCCAGCTGCTCGCCGCGGCCTCGGAGCCGATCGCGGTGGTCTCGATGGGGTGCCGCTTCGCCGGGGACATCGCCGGGCCGGAGGACTTCTGGCGGGTGGTGTCCGAAGGCGTCGACGTCTACACGCCGTTCCCCGAAGACCGGGGCTGGGACCTGGTCAACCTGTACGACCCGGACCCGGACACCCCGGGTACGACATACGTCGACCAGGGCGCCTTCCTGCACGACGCCGCCGAGTTCGACGCCCGCTTCTTCGGCATCTCGCCCCAGGAGGCGACGGCGATGGACCCGCAGCAGCGGCAGCTGCTCGAGGTCTGCTGGGAGACGATCGAGCGCGCCGGAATCGACCCGGACAGCCTTCGCGGCACCACCACCAGCGTCTACGCGGGGATCGTGCACCAGGACTACGCACCCGACATCGCGGGCGCGGAGGGTTTCCTCAGCCTCGAGCGCGCGCTGGGCAGCGCCGGTGGCATCGCGTCAGGCCGGGTCGCGTACTGCCTCGGGCTCGAAGGGGCCGCGGTCACGGTCGACACGATGTGCTCCTCGTCGCTGGTCGCGATCCACCTGGCGAGCCAGGCGCTGCGCCGGGGGGAGTGCACGATGGCGCTCGCCGGTGGTTCGACCGTGATGGCGACGCCGGGCGGCTTCGTCGGATTCGCCCGCCAGCGGGGCCTCGCCCGCGACGGCCGGTGCAAGTCCTTCGCCGCCGCGGCGGACGGCAGCAGCTGGGCCGAGGGCGTCGGCGTGGTGCTGCTCGAGCGCCTCTCCGACGCCCAGCGCAACGGGCACCAGGTACTCGCCGTGATCCGCGGCTCCGCGGTCAACCAGGACGGCGCCTCGAACGGCCTCACCGCCCCGAACGGGCCCGCGCAGCAGCGGGTCATCCGCGCCGCGCTGGACGCCGCCGGGCTGTCCGCGGACGAGGTCGACGCCGTCGAGGCGCACGGAACGGGGACCACGCTCGGCGACCCGATCGAGGCGCAGGCGCTGCTCTCGACGTACGGCCGGGGGCGTGATCCGGAGCGGCCCCTGCTGCTCGGCTCGGTCAAGTCGGTCCTCGGCCACACCCAGGGTGCCTCGGGCGTCGCAGCCGTGATCAAGACCGTGCTGTCGCTGCGCAACCGGTACCTGCCGGCCACGCTGCACGTCGACGCTCCGACCCCGCAGGTCGACTGGTCGCCCGGCACCGTCGAGCTGCTGACAGAGGGGCGCGCGTGGCCCGACACCGGGCGTCCGGCCCGCTCCGGCATCTCCTCGTTCGGCGCCAGCGGGACCAACGTCCACATGATCGTGGAGGAGGCTCCGGCCGCCCCCGAACCGGGCGAGCAGGTCGCCGACACCGCGCCGGGGGCGGCGCTTCCGTTCGTCGTCACGGCCAAGACCGCGACCGCGCTGGCCAACCGCGGCCGGCGGCTCGGGAACACCGTGGACGAGAGCGTCGCGCTCGGCGACCTCGCCCACGCGCTGGCGACCCGACGCGCGGTGCAGAGCCGCCGGGCGGTGGTGGTTGCGGCGACCCGCGAGGAGCTGCGCGCGGGGCTCGCCCTGGTGGCCGAGGGCCGGACCGGGCCCGGGGTGGTCGCCGGGTCGGCCGGTACGAGCGGGCCCGGCAAGGTCGTCTTCGTCTTCCCCGGCCAGGGCACCCAGTGGATCGGCATGGGCCGTCGGCTGCTGGACACCTCGCCGGTCTTCGCCACCCGGATCGCCGAGTGCCAGAAGGCGTTCGAGCCGTGGGTCGACTGGTCGCTGGTCGACGTCCTGCGCGACGGGACCCCCGAGGAGCTCGAACGCGTCGATGTCGTGCAGCCGGTGTGCTTCGCGATGATGCTCGGCATGGCGGCGGTCTGGGAGTCGCTCGGCGTGGTCGCGGACGCGGTCGTCGGCCACTCGCAGGGTGAGATCGCGGCCGCCTGCGTCTCGGGCGCGCTCTCACTGGCGGATGCCGCCCGGGTGGTGACATTGCGCAGCCAGGCGATCGCCGAGCTGCTGCCGGCCGGGGGCGGGATGGCATCGATCGGGCTGGCCGAGGACGCGGTACGCGCCCTGATCGAGCCGTGGGGAGCGCGCCTGCAGGTGGCGGCGCTCAACGGACCCTCGTCCGTGGTGGTCGCCGGCGAGGGCACCGCGCTGGACGAGCTCGCCGCGCAGCTGGCCGACAGCGACATCCGGTTCCGCCGGGTTCCGGTCGACTACGCCTCCCACAGCCACTACGTGGAGAGCTTGCGATCCGCCCTGCTGGCCGACCTCGCCGCCGTCACGTCCTCGGCGCCGCGCATCCCGTTCTATTCGACGGTCGAGCCCGGCTGGCGCGACGAGCAGCCGTTCGACGCCGATTACTGGTACCGCAACCTGCGTCAACCGGTCCTGTTCGAGCCGGCCGTCCGCGAGCTGATCGCCCAGGACCATCGGGTCTTCATCGAGCTCGGCGCCCATCCGGTGCTGGTGCCGTCGATCACCGGGACCGCGGCGGAGCTGGACGCGGACGTGCTCGCGGTCGGGTCGATCCGGCGGGACGAGGACGGACCCGCCCGGCTGGCCACCTCGGCGGCCGAGGTCTTCGTCCGCGGCGTGCTGGTGAAGTGGCCGGCCCTGCTGCCCGAGGGCACCGGAGTGGTCCGGGTCGAGCTGCCCACCTACCCGTTCGACCACCAGCGGTACTGGATCACCATGCCGACCACCGCAGCGGGCGCCGAGTCGCTGGGGCAGGTGACCAGCGGCCACCCGCTGCTCGGCGCGGTGGTGGAACTCCCGCAGACCAACGGCGTGGTCTGCACCTCCCGGTTGTCCCTGGCGACCCACCCGTGGCTGGCCGGTCACCGGATCCAGGACAACGTGCTGGTGCCCGGCACCGCCTACGTCGACCTGGCGATCCAGGTCGGCGACGAGCTCGGCTACGGCGTGCTCGACGAGCTGGTGATCGAGGCGCCGTTGGTGCTCGAGGCGGACGCGGCCGTCAGCCTGCAGGTCGCCGTCGGCGCGCCGGACGCCGTCGGTCGCCGCCGGGTTGAGGTGCACAGCTCCCGCGGCGGCGAGTGGACCCGGCACGCCGTCGGCCTGCTGTCCGACGCGTACGACCAGACGTCGGGCAGCGGCTTCGACTTCGGTCAGTGGCCACCCTCCGGCGCCGTTCCGGAGCCGGTCGATGACTTCTACGACCGCCTGGCCGACCGCGGATACCAGTACGGGTCGGCCTTCGCCGGGCTGACCGCCGTGTGGCGGCGTGGCGAGGAGATCTTCGCCGAGGCGGCGCTGCCCGCCGACCACCGGGACGACGTGGACCGGTTCGGCATCCACCCGGCTCTCTTCGACGCCGCCCTGCACGCGAACGCCTTCCACCGGCGCGCGGACGACCGCAACGTCCTGCCGTTCGCCTGGAACGGCGTCCGGCTGCACGCCGGTGGTGCCGTCGCGCTGCGAGTCCGGGTCGCGCCGTGCGGACCGGACGCGTTGTCCTTCGACGCCGCGGACGGGACCGGTGCGCCGGTGCTGTCCATGGAATCACTGGTCTCGCTCCCGATCACGGACGTGGGCGGGCAGCCGGGCGGCCGGACGCCGGACTCGCTCTGGCAGGTCGACTGGACGCCGCTGCCCCTTCCGGCGCCGGCTACGGCGCCGGAGCACCAGGTCGTCGTCGAGAGCTCAGGCGATGTGGTGCGGCTGGCGCTGGCCGAGGAACTCGGCGATCCCCACCCGGACGTCGCCGTCCTGGACGTCGCGCCGGCCGCCGGCGCGGAGGCCGAGCCGCTGCCGCTGCTGGGCCGGGTGCTCGAGGTGGTGCAGGCTTGGCTGGAGGAGCCGGCGCTCGCCTCGGTGCCCCTGGTGGTGGTGACCCGCGGTGCGGTCCCGGCGTCGGGTCCGATCGTGGATCCGGCGGGTGCCGCGGTCTGGGGGCTGGTGCGGTCGGCGCAGGCCGAGCACCCGGGCCGGATCCTCCTGGTCGACGTGGAGCCGGGCGGAGACCGCGACGAGGCGGTCGCCGCGGGCCTCGCCGCCGGCGAGGCGCAGGTCGCGGTCCGCGGGGACGCCGTCCTGGCCCCGAGGCTGGGTCGTGCCGTCCTCACCGGGGAGGCGGTCGCGCCCTGGTTCACCGACGGCGGCACTGTGCTCATCACCGGCGGGACCGGCGTGCTCGGCGCGCTGCTGGCCCGGCATCTGGTGACCGAGCACGGCGTCCGCCGGCTGGTCCTGGCGGGCCGGCGCGGCGCGGCCGCCGACGGGATGGCCGAGCTGGGCGAGCTCGGCGCGTCGGTCGAGGTGGTCGCCTGCGACGTGACCGACCGGGACGCGCTCGCCGCGCTCCTCGCCGCCGTCCCGGCCGAGCACCGGCTGACCGGCGTCATCCACGCCGCCGGGGTGCTGGACGACGCCGTCATCGCGAGCCTCGACCCGCACCGCCTGGCCCGGGTGTTCGCCCCGAAGGCGGCGGCACTGCGGCTGCTGGACGAACTGACCCGCGACGACCCGCCCGAGGTCTTCGCCGTGTTCTCCTCGGCCGCGAGCGTTTTCGGCTCGGCGGGCCAGGGCAACTACGCGGCCGCGAACGCGTACGCCGAGGCGGTCGTGTCCGCGCGCGCCGCCAGTGGTCTGCCAGCGGTGGCGCTGGCCTGGGGACTGTGGAGCCCGGCGACCGGGATGACCGGCCGGCTGGCCGACGTCGACCGGACCCGGATGAGCCGGGGCGGCGTACGGCCGATGCCGGCCGACGAGGCGCTGGCCAGTTTCGACGCGGGCATCCGCTCCGGCGCCCCGCTGCTGGTGCCGATCGGTCTCGACCTCGGCGCGGTCCGGGCCGAGGCGGGCGCCGACGGCACCGTTCCGGCGCTGTTCCGGTCGCTGGTCCGGCCGCCACGGCGGACGGCGCGGGCGGGCGCCGGCGAGCCCGGGGGCGCGCTGGGCCGCCGGCTCGCCGGGCTCACGACCGAGGAGCAGACCGAGCTGGTCCTCGCGCTCGTGCGCGCGGAGGTCGCGACCGTGCTCGGTATCGCCGACCTCGACCCCGCCTCCGACGACAGCCGCTTCGGCGAGATCGGGTTCGACTCGCTGACCGCGGTCGAGCTGCGCAACCGGCTTACCGCGGAGACTGCGGTCAAGCTTCAGGCCACGCTGATCTTCGACTACCCGACACCGCGGCAGTTGGGCCGCTACCTGCTCGACAAGGTGCAGGGGTCGGTCGACAGCGGTGCCGCGCCGGTGCCCCGGGCCCCGGAACGTCCGTTCCCGGCCGCCGACGATCCCGTGGTGATCGTCGGCATGGCGTGCCGGCTCCCGGGCGGGATCACCACGCCGGCCGAGTTCTGGGACCTCGTGGCCGAAGGCCGCGACGGCATGTCGCCGCTGCCGGCCGACCGCGGCTGGGAGGTGGACCGCCTCCTCGGCACCGACCCCGATCAGGCCGGGACCACCTACACCCGGCAGGGCGGCTTCCTGCACGACGCCGGCTACTTCGACGCGGCCCTGTTCGGCATCTCGCCACGCGAGGCGACCGCCATGGACCCCCAGCAACGGCTGCTGCTCGAAACCACGTGGGAGGCCCTGGAGACGGCCGGCCTCGACCCCTCGTCGCTGCGCGGCCAACCCGTCGGCGTGTACACGGGCATGTCCATCCACGACTACCTCGGCGACCTGGCGCGCGTCCCGGCCGAGTTCGAGGCCTTCACCACCACCGCGACGGCCGGCAGTGTCGCGTCCGGCCGGGTGGCGTACGTGTTCGGCTTCGAGGGCCCGGCCATGACCGTGGACACCGCGTGCTCGTCCTCGCTGGTGGCGATCCACCTGGCGGCCCAGGCGCTGCGCCAGGACGAGTGCGAGATCGCGCTCGCCGGTGGGGTCGCCGTCATGGGCTCCCCGGTCGGCCTGACCGGGTTCTCCCGGGCCCGGGGGCTGGCTGCGGACGGCCGGTGCAAGGCGTTCGCGGCGGCGGCCGACGGCACCGTGCTGTCCGAGGGCGTCGGCGTCGTCGTGCTGGAACGGCTTTCCGTCGCACGGCGCAAGGGCCACCGCCCGCTCGCCGTCGTCCGCGGCTCCGCGATCAACCAGGACGGCGCGTCCAACGGTCTCACCGCCCCGAACAGCCTGGCCCAGCAGCGGGTCATCCGGGCTGCTCTCGCCGCAGCCGGCGTCGGTGCGGCCGAGGTCGACGTGGTGGAGGCGCACGGCACCGGCACCACGCTCGGCGATCCGAGCGAGGCGCAGGCCATCATCGCCACCTACGGTCGTGACCGCCCGGCCGGGCAGCCGCTGTGGCTCGGCTCGGTGAAGTCCAACCTCGGCCACACACAGGCCGCGGCCGGCGTCACGGCGGTCATCAAGATGGTGGAGGCGATCCGGCACGGGCAACTGCCGTCCACGCTCTTCGTCGACGAGCCCACCCCCCACGTCGACTGGTCCGAGGGCGCAGTGGCGCTGCTGACCGAGGGCCGGGACTGGCCCGACGCCGGCCGGCCCCGGCGCGCCGGGATCTCGTCGTTCGGCATCAGCGGCACCAATGCCCACCTGATCCTGGAACAGATCCCCGAGCCGGCCGCGCCGGAGGAGGACGGGTACATCGCGCCGGCCGCGCTGCCGTTCGTCCTGTCCGGGCAGAGCGCGGCGGCACTCGCCGGCCAGGCGGGACGGCTACGAACCGCCGTGGCGCAGGGGGTGCCGCTCCCCGGTGCGGCCCGGACGCTCGTCGCCGGCCGCGCGCTGCTCCCGCACCGGGCGGTCGTCGCCGCGGCCGGCCGGGACGCTCTGCTCGCCGGCCTGGACACGGTCGCCGCGGGCGAGGTCGGCCCGGGCACGGCGCTGGGCGCCGTCACCGCCGGCGCCGCAGCGTCGGTGGTGTTCGTGTTCCCGGGCCAGGGGGCGCAGCGGACCGGCATGGGCCGCGAACTCCACGACCGGTTCCCGGTCTACGCCGCCGCCTTCGACGACGCGTGCGCGAAGCTCGACGAGAGGCTGGCCGGCGCCGTGGACCGGCCCGTCCGGGACGTGGTCTTCGCGCAGCCGGACAGCCCGGAGGCGGCCGCGCTGGACCAGACCGTCTACACCCAGGCGGCGATGTTCGCGGTCGAGACCGCGCTGTTCCGGCTCGTCGAGTCCTGGGGCGTACGACCCGCTCTACTGCTCGGGCACTCGGTCGGCGAGATCACCGCGGCGCACGCCGCCGGAATGCTGTCGCTCGACGACGCGGCGACCGTGGTGGCCGCCCGTGGCCGCCTCATGCAGGCGCTGCCCGCCGGTGGGGCGATGGCCGCGGTGGCCGCGACGGAGGAGGATGTCCGGCCGTTCCTGGGCGGGGGCGTCTCCCTCGCCGCGGTGAACGACCCCGCGTCGGTCGTGCTGTCCGGCGACGAGGACGCGGTGGACGCCGCCGTGCGGGCGCTGCGGGAACAGGGCCGCAAGGTGCACCGGCTGACGGTGTCCCACGCGTTCCACTCGGCGCGGATGGACCCGATGCTCGACGGGTTCCGGTCCGCGATCGCGGGCGTGGTCTGGCGGCCGGCCCGGATTCCGGTGGTCGCCCCCGACGGAGCCGACCTGACGGACCCCGGCCACTGGGTCGACCACGTCCGGCGCACCGTGCGCTTCGCCGACGGCGTCCGCGCCGCGCTGGACCGGGGCGGGCGGCTGTTCGTCGAGCTCGGGCCGGGGGCCGGCCTGTCCGCGCCGATCCTGGAGACGGGGGCGCGGTCCGGGTACGAACCGGTGTGCGTGCCCGCGCTGCGGGACGGACAGGCCGAGCCGGAAACCGTGATCGGTTCGTTGGCCGCGCTGTTCGTGCGGGGAGTGCCGGTGGACTGGCACCCGCTCGTCCCCGCGGACGCCCCGGACGTCCCGCTGCCGACGTACGCGTTCGACCGCCGGCACTACTGGCTGACCTCGACGCCCGGCGCGGTGAACGCGGCCGATCTCGGGCAGGTCGAGGTCGACCACCCGCTGCTGTCGGCGATCGTGCCCGTCCCGGACACCGGTGGCCTGATCGGCACGGCCCGGCTGGCGCTCACGACCCATCCCTGGCTCGCCGGGCACCGGCTGCACGAGGTGGCGATCCTGCCGGCCGCCGCGCTCGTCGACCTCGCCGTGCGGGTGGGTGATGAGCTCGGCTGCGGCGTACTGGGAGATCTGGCGCTGGAGGCGCCGCTCGCGATCCCCCCGGAGGCGACCGTCCGGCTGGAGATCGTGGTCGGAGCCGAGGCCGGCGGCAGCCGCCCGTTCACCGTCTATGGCGCGCGGGACAGTGGGGGAACGTGGGTCCGGTGTGCCGGCGGCACCCTGGAAGCCGGGGCCGTCACCGACCCCGGGCCGGTGCAGCCGTGGCCGCCGTCCGGCGCCGAGCAGGTCGCGATCGACCCGGAGGCCGCCGGGCGCTCGGAGCTGCTCGGGCTGTGGCGTCGCGGCGAGGACACCTTCGTGGAGGTCGCGCTCGCCGACGAGGAGGAGGCCGCCGCGTTCGGCCTCGACCCGGCCCTGCTCGACGCGGTGACCCGGGTGGTGCTCGACCCCGGTTCGCTCGCGACGCGCTGGGAATCGGTGGTGCTGCACGCCACCGGGACGCGCCGGCTGCGGGCTCGCCTCGCCCGGCTGGACCACGATCGCTGGAGTCTCGAGGCGGCCGACGAGACCGGCCGGCCGGTGCTGTCCGCCCGGTCGCTCGGCTCGATGCCGGTCCGCCCCGAGGACGTGGGCGGCCGCCTCGCGACGGACGCCATGTACCGGGTGGCGTGGCATCCCGTGACCACCGAGGAGGTTCCACCCGGCCACCCGGCGACCGTCGGCATCGACAGCGCCGAGGGTGTGGCCGCGCTCGCCGCCGATCCCGGCCGGCCGGTGGCCGCCGTGTACGACGTGCCGGCCGGCCCGCCCGCCGGGGTCGTCCTCTCCGACGTTCTCGCCGTGCTCCAGGCCTGGCAGCGCCACGCCCCTGCGGACACCCGGCTCGTCGTGCGGACCGAGGGTGCCGTCGACGGCGGGACCGGCGGCCTCACCGACGCGACCGGCGCCGCCGTGTGGGGCCTGGTTCGCGCGGCCCAGGCCGAGATGCCCGGCGTGCTGCTGCTCGATGTGGAGCCGGGCCTCGACGCCGGACCGGTCCTCGGTACGGCATTGGCCGTCGACGAACCACAGCTCGCGGCCCGGGCCGGCGGTTTCCGGGTTCCCCGCCTCGCGGCGGCCGGGGCACTGGCCGCGGAGCCCGCCTCGTGGAACCCGGACGGGACGGTGCTGATCACCGGTGGCACCGGGTCGCTCGGCGCTCTCGTCGCGCTTCACCTGGTGCGGACCCGTGGCGTCCGGCGGCTGGTCCTGGTCAGCCGGCGTGGACTCGCGGCCGACGGCGTCGAGGCGCTGGTGGCCGAGCTGTCCGAACGGGGCGCCGAGACGTCCGTGGTCAGCTGCGATGTCGCGGACCGGGACGCGGTGGCGGCGTTGCTCGCCGCGATCCCGCCGGAGCACCCGCTGACCGCGGTCGTGCACACCGCCGGTGTCCTGGACGACGGGCTGGTCGCCGCGATGACCCCGGATCGGCTGGGTGCCGTGTTCGGCCCGAAGGCGGACGCCGCCCGCCACCTGGAGGAGCTGACCCGCGACCACGACCTCGCCGCGTTCATCACGTTCTCTTCCGCCGCGGGGCTGCTCGGCTCGGCCGGGCAGGCCAACTACGCCGCCGCCAACGCCTACCTGGACGGCCTCATGGCGATCCGGCGCGCGAACGGCCGGAACGGCGTGTCGCTGGCCTGGGGCCTGTGGGCGCAGGACGGCGGCATCACCCTGAACCTCGGTGACGCGGACCGGGCCCGGATGCGCCGCGCTGGTGTGTCGCCGCTGCGCCACGAGGAGGGGCTCGCGCTCTTCGATGCGGCCGTGGACAGCGGTGAGGCCCACCTTGTGCCGATCAAGCTCGACCTTGCCGCCGCGCGGGCCGACGCGGCAACGGGCGGACCGGTGCAGCCGCTGCTGCGTGACCTGGTGCGCGTCCGCCGCCGGGCGGGCCGGGCGGCGGCCGCCGGTGACCTGGCGGGCTCGTTGGCCGGCCGGTCGGTGGTGGAGCAGGAGCGCACCCTGCTGTCCCTGGTCCGGGCCCGGGTGGCGCTGATACTGGGGTACGCCTCGGCCGAGGACATCGCGCCGGACGCGCCGTTCCAGTCCGCCGGGATGGACTCGCTGGGCGCGGTCGAGCTGCGCAACCGGCTCAGCGCCGAGGCCGGGTTCGCCATGCCCGCGACGCTGGTCTTCGACTACCCGACGCCGGTGGAGCTGGCCCGGTTCCTCCGGGAACGGCTCACCGGCCGGGACGCGCCGGCGGCGGTCGAGGCCGTCGCGGTGGCGAACCCGGCCGATCCGATCGCGGTGGTCGGGCTCGGCTGCCGGCTGCCGGGCGGGGTGCGGGGCCCGGACGGGTTCTGGGACCTCCTGGCCACGGGCGGTGAGGGCCGGTCGGCAGTGCCGACCGACCGCGGCTGGGACCTGTCCGCCGTCCCGGTGGAGACGGCCGGCTTCCTGACCGACGCCGCCGAGTTCGACGCCGGGTTCTTCGGCATATCCCCGCGCGAGGCGACGGCCATGGACCCCCAGCAGCGGCTGCTGCTCGAGGTCGTGTGGGAGGCCTTCGAGGACGCGGGGCTCGACCCGGCCGCATACCGGGGTTCCGATGTCGGCGTCTTCGTCGGCGTGATGGGCGAGGGCTACGGGATGCACGGCGGTGACCCGCAGACCGACGGCCTCCGGGTCACCGGCGGTGCGCTTTCGGTAGCGTCCGGCCGGGTGTCCTATGTGTATGGCTTCACCGGGCCGGCGATCTCGGTCGACACGGCGTGCTCCTCGTCCCTCGTCGCGATGCACCTGGCCATGCAGGCCCTGCGCAACGGTGAGTGCTCGCTCGCCGTGGTGGGGGGCGTGACGGTCATGGCGACGCCCAACGCGTACATCGAGTTCGCCAAGGCCGGCGGGCTGGCGGTCGACGGGCGGTGCAAGGCCTTCGCGGCGTCGGCGGACGGGACCAGCTGGTCGGAGGGCGTCGGCGTGGTCCTGCTGCAGCGCCTGCCGGACGCCGAGGCCCGGGGCAGCACGGTGGGCGCCGTGATCCGGGGCTCGGCGGTCAACCAGGACGGCGCCTCGAACGGCCTGACCGCCCCGAACGGGCTCGCGCAGCAGCGGGTCATCCGGCGGGCCCTCGCGGTCGCCGGGCTCGCGCCGTCCGATGTGGATGTCGTCGAGGCGCACGGTACGGGCACCCGGCTCGGCGACCCGATCGAGGCGCAGGCCCTCCAGGAGACCTACGGCAGGCGCGAGACGGCGGAGCCGCTGTGGCTGGGATCGGTGAAGAGCAACGTCGGCCACACCCAGGCTGCGGCCGGTGTGGCCGGCGTGATCAAGATGGTGCTGGCGTTCCGGCACCAGGCGCTGCCGGCGACTTTGCACGCGGACGCACCGACCCCCGAGGTCGACTGGTCCGGTGACACCATCCGGCTGCTGACCGAGGCCCGGCCGTGGCCGGCACGCCCGGACCGGCCACGCCGCGCCGGCGTGTCCGCTTTCGGGGCCAGCGGCACCAACGCGCACCTCATCCTCGAGGAGCCGCCCCGGCGGACGCCGGTCACCGCGACCGGACCGGCCGAGCCCGGCGCGGGAGGCCTCCTGCCGTTCGTCGTGTCGGCGGGCGATCCGGGCCGCCTCGCCGCGGTCGCGACCCGGCTGGCGGACGCCGTCGAGGACCGGCAGCCTCCGCTGCCCCAGTTGGCCGCCGCGCTCGCGTTCGGCCGGACGAAGCACCGGGAGCGAGCCACCGTGCTCGCGGCCGACCACGGCGAACTGGCCGGGCGGCTGCGAAGCCTCGCCGCCGGCGAGACCGGGCCGGACGTGGTCACCGGACGGTCCGGGCCGGGCACCGGCGCGGTGTTCGTCTTCCCCGGCCAGGGCAGCGGTTGGGCCGGCATGGGCCGCGAACTGATGGCCGAGTCGGCGGAGTTCCGGGCGTGGGTACACCGATGCCAGGAACTGCTCGACGAGTACGACTGCGACTGGACCCTGGAGGAGGCGCTCGGCGGTGCCGACGACCTGTCCCGGACCGACGTCGTCCAACCCGCCGCGTTCGTGATGATGACCGGGCTGGCACAGCTCTGGGCCCGGGCCGGGGTCACCCCCGAGGTGGCGATCGGGTCGTCGCAGGGAGAGCTCGCCGCCGCCTACGTGGCCGGGGTCCTCTCGCTGGACGACGCGCTGCGGATCTGCGTCGTGCGCTCCCGGCTGGCCGCGGCACTGCCCCCCACCGGCGGAATGCTCGTTCTGGGCGTCAGCCGCGCGCGGGCGGAGGAGCTGCTGCTCGCGGACGAGGGCCGGCTCGAGCTCGCCGCGGTCAACGGACCCGCGATGGTCGGCATCTCCGGTGAGGTCGCCGCCATCGAGCAACTCGGGGCTTTCGCCGCGGAGCAGGGGATCTGGTGCCGCAGGCTGCGGGCGGACTACGCGTCCCACTCCTTCCTCGTGGACGAGCTGGAGCGGCCGATGCTGTCCCAGCTCGACGGGGTCGGCGAGCGCCCGGCGCGCGGGCTCGGCGGTTCGTGCCGGTTCTACTCCACGGTCGAGAGCCGGTGGATCGGCCCGGACGAGGTTCTCGACGCGGGCTACTGGTTCCGGAACCTGCGCCGGCCGGTCGAGCTGGAAGGGGCCGTCCGCGCGGTGACCGCCGACATGCGGGCCGTCGTCGAGGTGTCCCCGCATCCGGGCCTGGTGTCGCCGATCCTCGACGTCGTCGCCGACGCCGGTCGGTCGGTCGGGGTGATCGGCACGCTGCGCCGTGACCAGGGTGGCGTACGCCAGGTGTGGACCGCGATGGCCGAGGCGTTCGCGATCGGGTTGCCGGTCGACTGGTCGGCGGCCGTCCCGGGCGACGGGCCGGCCTGGCGTGAGCTGTGCCGCGACCTGCCCACCCATCCGTTCGAGCATCGCCGGTACTGGCTGCGGGGCGGCGGCGCCGTCGCGGCTGCGGAGGAAGCGGTTCACCCGCTGCTGACCACCGTGGCCGGTTTGCCGGATTCCGACGGCGTGCTCGCCGTCGGGCGGCTGTCCACGCACCAGCAGCCGTGGCTCGCCCGTGCCGCGGGGCCGGGCCCGGTCGAGGTACCCGCTTCGGTCTGGGTCGAGCTGATCATCCGGGTCGGTGACGAGCTGGATTACGGCACGATGGCGGAGCTCGACCTGATCGAGCCCGCCTGGCTGGACCGGGGAACGTCCCTGTCGGTGCAGGTCTGCGTCGGTGGGACGGACTCCGCCGGTCGGCGACCGGTGACCGTGCGGTCCGCGCCGGCCTCGGCCGATGGCGACCGGTCGGCCTGGACCCTGAACGCGACCGGCCTGCTCGTCTCGAGCCCGGCCGGCACCGACGCGGCGGAGTCCGATCTCACGGTGTGGCCTCCGGTCGATGCCGAACCGGTGACACCGGCCGACCCGCGAGACGACGTACGTGGCGTCTGGCGGCGAGGCGACGAAACCTTCCTGGAGTTGGTCCTGCCGGACGAGCACCGCGAGGACGCCGCCGCCTTCGGCATCCACCCGCTGCTCCTGGACGCCGCGAGCCGTGCGATGGACCGGGCGCCGGGGAGCGCGGCCCGGTGGCGCGATGTCGAGTTGCACGCGACCGGCGCCGCGTCGTTGCGCGTCCGGCTGCGACCGGCCGAGAACGGAATCGCGCTGACCGCGGCCGACGAGACCGGCCAGCCGGTGCTCACCGCCGGCCGGATCGCGGTACGGCCGGCGCGCGAGCCCCGGCTCGGCAGGCCGGGCGGCGTGCTGCGGACCGAGTGGGCCGAGCTCGACCGGGAGACCGCTGCGGCCCCGCCGCGGACCGTCCCGGTGGACAGCGACGATGCGGTGCTCGACCTCAGCGGCGATCCGTCCGCCCTGGCGGTCGCGGTCGCGGTCCTCGACGTGACTCTCGGCGAACAGCCCGTGGCGGCTTGCCGTCGAGCGCTCGTCGTCGCGCAGACATGGCTCGACGAGCCCGAGCTGGCCGGCCTCCGGCTGGTGGTGCGGACCCGGAACGCGGTCCCGGTCGAGTCCGGCGCGGTGCTCGACCCGGCCGCCGCGGCCGTCCGAGGCATGATCGCCGCCATCCAGGCCGAGTACCCGGATCGTTTCGTCCTCGTGGACGTCGAGCCGGACGCGGATCCGGACGCCGGGCTGGGCCCGGTGCTGGCCGCCGGCGTCGCACAGGCGGCGGTGCGGGCCGGGCGCGTCCACGTTCCACGGCTGGTGGCCGTCGACGAAGCCGGACCGGCTGTCCAGCCGCTCGACCCGGCCGGCACGGTCCTGATCGTGGGCGGTACCGGCGCGGTCGGATCTCGGGTGGCCCGGCAGCTGGTCGCCGAGCGCGGCGTCCGCCACGTGATCTTGGCGGGTCGGCGTGGTCCGGACGCTCCCGGGGCGGCGTCCCTGGTCGACGAGCTCGCCGCTCTCGGCGCCTCGGCGACCGTCGTGGCCTGCGACGTGACCGGCCGGGACGCGGTCCACCGCCTGCTGTCCGGGATACCGGCGGACCATCCGCTGACCGGCGTGGTGCACGCCGCCGGGATGGCCGACCGCACCCCGCTCGCGGAGCTGGGCCCGGAGCGGCTCGGCGCCGTCCTCGATGCCAGGGACGAGTCGCTGCGGCACCTGGCCGAGCTCACCGCGGGTCAGGATCTCGCCCTGTTCGCGGTGATCACCGCAGCGGCCGAACTCACCGGTCCGGCCGATCAGGCGGCCACGGGAGCGGCTGAGGGGCTCGCACGGGCGGCCGCCACCCGCTGTGGCGCTCGCGCGCCGATGCTGCCGTCCGCGGACGGCTCGGTGCTGTCGGCCCTTTCCTCGGCGATCGACACCGCCGAACAGTTCCCGGTCCCCGGCCGGCCCGATCAGTGGGGCGCACCCGCGCCCGGCCGGCCGGTCCCTCCGCTGCTACGCGGGCTGGTCCGCCCGCGGCGGCGGTCCGCCTACCGGGCGGCGGTCGGCGCGGAGCCGGCCGACCGGTGGACGGAGCTCCTGAGTGCGCAGGTCGGTGCGGACCGGGAGAAGACAGTGCTGGATCTGGTGCGGACGCAGCTGGTTCGCGTCCTCGGGCTGAACCCGGACGACCTGCTCGAGCCGGAGCGCGGCTTCTTCGAGGTCGGCCTGGACTCCGTGATGGCACTCGAACTGACCCGGCGACTGAGCAGCCACGCCGGCACCGCGCTCACCCCGGCCGCAGTGTTCAACAACCCGACCCCGGCGGCGCTGACCCGCTATCTCGTCGAGCGGCTCGAGGCGGCCGGGCAAGAGGCCCGGAACTAGGTGCCACGTGATAGGAAACGGGCGTGCCATGCCGCAGCATGCGGCCGTGCCCCTTGGTGGGGCGCCGCTTCCTGTTCATCCGCGGCCGGTCGACCCGACCGGCATTGTCGGATCGCTGGCGGAGTGATCGCTACGTCACTGTCGGACATGTTGGCCGTCGTGGTCGAGCAAGTGAGCAAGGACGTGGATCTGCTACTCGCACTTTCGAGGAAGAGGTAAAGGTATGCGGTTCCTGCTCACGACGTTCGCCTGGCCGTCGCACTACTACCCGATGGTGCCGCTCGGGTGGGCGTTGCGGGCCGCTGGGCATGAGGTACGAGTAGCGAGCACGCCGTCGCTGGTCGACACGATCATCGCGACCGGGCTGCCGGCGGTGGCGGTGGGTAAGGACATCGACATCGCGGGCAGGGCCAGGGACGGCAAGCTGCACGATCACGAACGGCGGCCGACCGATCCGGACAGGTTGAGCGGCGCACAGCAGAATCTGGTCAATCAGATGGGGCACACGATGGTCGAGGTCGCCGACGCGATGACAGACGATCTTGTCAAGTTCGCCCAGAGCTGGCAGCCGGACCTGATCGTGCACGAATCGATCACCTTCGCCGCTCCGGTCGCCGCCGAGGTGCTCGGCATTCCGACCGTCGCGCATGCGGTCGGGATGCCGTTCGCCCCGGGAATGATGGTGAGAAAGGACGGCCCGGCGCTGTTGCCGGCGTATGTGCGTCTCTATGAGAAGTTCGGCGTTGCGCCGAGGGTCGCCCCCTCGGCGTGGATCGACCCCTGCCCGCCCAGCATGCGCGTGCGGGGTGAGACCTCGGCCCCGCGGCTGTCCGTCCGATATGTGCCTTATAACGGCCCCGGTGTGCTGCCGACGTGGCTTGTTGAGCCGCCCGCGCGGCCCCGGGTGTGCATCACCTGGGGCACCTCAACGGTGGGGATGATCGGTGACGCGGTGACCAATCTGCTGAGCCAGGCGATCGAGGCGGTCTCCAGCCTCGGGGTGGATGTCGTGCTGACCGTCTCCGCAGCCACCCGTGCGGCTCTCGGCACGGTGCCGGACGGAGTGCGGGTGGCGGAATCGCTGCCCCTGCACATGCTGCTGCCGAGCTGTCGGGCAGTCGTGCACCAAGGCGGGGTGGGCACCGCGCTCACCGCGGGCATCCACGGAGTGCCACAACTGGCTGTCACCCAGTTCTCCGACCAGCTGACCATCGGCGACGCAATCGCGGCCAGCGGCGCCGGTCACCATCTGCTCCACGACGAGACCACCGTGGAGCGGATCAAATCCCACGTCGTCGAGTTGCTGGATGACCAGGAGCGCCTCGAAGCCGCCAAGGGCCTGCAACGGGAGATCGCATCGCAGCCTGCGCCGGCCGAGTTGGTGTCGAAGCTGGTGGAGCTGGCGGGCAGGCGCGTGCCGGCTCGGGCGTGATGGCGAGGACACCACCCATCGACAGCCCGCATCACCAAGAACATCGACAGGGAAGCTCCACCATCGAGCGAGATGTCATCGAATCGCACCTTCACCACAACATGGCCTGGGGTAATCCACATCGTGTAACAAACGAGGCGTCGCACACGAATTGGAGGCCGTCCGGAATCCGCCGCCGGAACCGGGCGAGCTCGGTCGCGAGCCGGGCCAGGTCGGACTCCAGGCCGCGCCCGCGCCACCGGAAGGCGTGCTCGCGAACTTCCCCGCCGTCGGTCTCCGCTCGTAGCGCTGACCTGGTGCCGCCGAAATCGATGCCGAGCCAGGTTCCCGGCCGTGCCGTCCGGCCCGTCAGCGCCGACCCGGAACCGAGACCGGCGGGCACACCGGCAGCAGCTCGTCGGGGGAGTGGATGACGAGATCCGGGCCGGCCGCCATCAGGTCGTCCTCGTCCACGGTCGCCCAGGTCGCCGCCACGGAGGTCACTCCGGCGGCTCGGGCGCTGCGGATGTCGGCCGGGGCGTCGCCGACCATGACGGCCGCGTCCGGCGCCGCGTCGAGCAGGCTGAGCGCGCGCAACACGATGTCCGGGGCGGGCTTGGCGTTGACGACCTCATCCGAGCCGACCACGTGGTCGAAGTGCTGGATCAGGTTGAGCGTGGTCAGCAGCGAGCGGGCCCGCGGCCCGGCCTTCCCGGTGGCCACGGCGAGCCGGAATCCGCGCGTCCGGAGCGTCCGGAGCAGGTCGACCACCCCGTCCGCCACGGGCACCTGGGCCGCGAGCCGGTAGCTCTCCCGGACGAACGGTTCCTCCATCTCCAGCGGAAGGCGCATCCGTCGCATGATCTCAGGGAAATACAGGCCCTGATAACGCTGGTACTCGGTGAACGGCGCCGGACCGGCACCGACCACCTCCGCGTACGCCGCGGCGAAGGCCTGGCCCATCACCTCGTGACTGTCCACCAGGACGCCGTCGAGGTCGAAGATCACCACACTGCGCATCGGTACGTTCTCCATCAGGTCGCCGCCGCGGTCGTGACCGGCCCGGTGGGCAGCAGTGGGGTCGCCGAGGCCGCGTACAGCGCCTCGATCGTGCCGACGATCCGCCGCGCGCCCGCGATCGCGGATCCGCACGCCGACGGATCGGCGAGGCGGGCCCTGAGGTCGTCGAGCTGGCGGGAGTACTCCGTGCCGATCGGCTCGGCCGGGACCGCGACCTCGCTCGTCCTGCCCCGCCGGACGACGCTGAGCCGCGGCCGCGGCTCGCGGTTCGGGCTGAAGCCGAAGGTGGACCGGAGCGTCGCGGCACCGCCGCTCCCGTCGATCCGGATCTCGGTGACGTCATGGCTCACCGAGTGCGTGGCCCAACTGGCGCGAAGGCCCACTGACAGACCGGTGCCGGTGACCAGGAATCCCCGCACGGTGTCCTCGACGTCCGCGTCGAGTTCCGGCGCCGGCTGATCGTGCCGCCAGGCCGCCGTCCAGCGCGGGTCGTTGACGTGGTCGTGCGAGGTGGACGCGGTGACCCGGTCGAAGGCCACCGGCCCGGCGATGGTCTCGAGAACGTCGAGCAGGTGCCAGCCGAGGTCGAACAACACCCCGCCGCCTGCCTCCGCCCGGCTGGTGAACCAGCCCTGGGACCGGGGCACTCCGCGGGCCCGTTCCCACACCAGGTCGATGTGGCGCAGGTGGCCGAGCTCGCCCGCCAGATCTGCCAGCTTCCGCACGTCGGCGCGGTACCGGCAGGCACTCCCGGCCAGCAACGGGCGGCCGCCCGCCCGCTCGGCTTCGGCCAGCGTGTCCGCCTCCGCGCTCGAGAGGCAGACCGGCTTCTCCACGAAGGTGGCGAGACCTCGGGAGAGAAGACGTCGCGCGATCGCCGCGTGCAGGTGGTTGGGCGAGGCGACCAACGCGAGGTCGGCGTCCTCGGCTCGCAGCAGGTCGACGTCACCGAAGGCCGGGCGGTCGGTCGCCGCGGTGAACGCCTCCCGCTTGGCCGGATCGGGGTCGACCGCGGCTACCACCTCGTAGTCGCCGCTCGCCATCAGGCGGGGAAGCCAGATCTCCCGGCCGGACCACCCGAACCCGACCAGTACGGTGCGGATCCTCATCCGGCGGCCACCACGTCGGCCACGATGGCGGCTGTGTCGGTGAGAGCCTGCTCCGACGCGAGCAGAGTGCGGTGGTGCAGCCAGACGCAGTCCTGGCTGATCGCGTCGGCGTTCGGGCACCGCTTGGCGAGCGTGTCGACGGACTCCGCGGGTGCGCCGGTTTCCCAGAACGCCGCGGTGCGGTAGATGGCCCGGAAGCCCGCGAAGGCCGGGATCCCCGCGTCGACCAGACGATCGACCAGGAGGTTGCGCCGCTCCTCCGACCAGCCGGGAAGCCGGAACATCGCCATGTAGTGCGGATTCCGGTCGGCCCGCGAGTCGCCACCCTGCGGCCGGACGCCGGGGATTTGGGCCAGGAGCGCCGACAGGAACCGCCACCGCTGCTCCCGCAACTCGATGTGGCTGTCGAGGCGGCCCAGCTGAGCGCGCAGGACGGCGGCCGAGAACTCGTTCATCCGCATGTTGGTGCCGGCCACCTGGTGGTGATAGCCGCGGTCGGTGCGTGGCCGGCCGCAGGAGTGGCGCAGGAACGCCTTCTCGTACTCGTCCGAGTCCGGGAACAGCACCGCGCCGCCCTCGCCCGCGGTCATCAGCTTGCCGTTCTGGAAGCTGAACGCCGCGACCGAGCCCAGCTCGCCCACGCGCTTGCCCTGCCATCGGGCACCGTGCGCGTGGGCCGCGTCCTGCAGGACCCGGGCACCGGCATCCGAGGCGAGCTTGTCGAGTGCGTCCATGTCGGCCATGAGACCCGCCATGTGCACCGGCATGATCACCCGGGTCCGCGGCGTGATCGCGTCGGCGGTGGCGGTCACGTCGATGTTGTAGGTGTCCGGATCGACGTCCACCGGGACGGCGACGGCCCCGATCCGCTGAGCGGCCTGGGACGAGGAGATGAAGGTGAACGCGGGCACGATCACCTCGGTGCCCGGTCCCGCGCCCAGCACCTGCAGGGCGAGCTCCAGCGCGTGCGTGCCGTTGGTGACGGCGAGGGCGTGCCGGGCACCGTGGTATCCGGCGAACTCCCGCTCGAAGCTGTCCACCTCGCTGCCACCCATGCGCCACCACTGGCCCTGGGTCAGCGCCCGATCGAGAGCTCGCCGTTCGGTGTCGTCGAATTGCGGCCAATCCGGAAAGGTCGGCCCGGGTCGCGGACTCATTTCTACCTGGCTCCTTCTGGTCGATTGGCCTCACGGTACGAAGTCCGGCGCGACGCTACTATCCCTCAACCTGACAGCGATTTCGGAATTCGCCGTCCTCCCATTCTGCGAATTCGAAGTGAGTGGTGGGACTCCTTTCGGGGAACATTCGCTCGGGTAGTCAGATGCGGGTGATCGTGGCCAGCCAGGCCGGCGCCCCGTTGATGTCTCTGTTGTTCTCCAAAGTCACGGATTCGATCGAATCGACCCGCCAGCCATCGGCGAAGGTGGCCCGGATCTCGTCCTGGCTCACCCGCAAGGCGCGGATCCCGCCCTGGCTCTCCTGTCGCGGTCCGCTGCCGGAGTGATGGCGGTCGCTGATGCAGAGCAGGAACAACCGTGCGCCCGACGGCATGACGGTGGCCAGGCTGTCGGCGTAGCGGACCCGCTCGGTGCCGCTGAACGCGTGGAACAGGGCGGAGTCGAGCACGGTGTCGAACTGCTCGCCCAGGTCGCCGAGTTCGAGCGCGTCCCCGACCTGGAAGCGCACTTCCAGGCCGCGCTCGCGTGCTTTGCGTCGCGCGGTCTCGATCGCTGTCGGCGCCGAGTCGATGCCGACCGTCGGGAGGCCGAGGGCAGTTGCCAGGAGCGCGACCTCGCCGGTGCCGCAGCCGACCTCGAGTACCCGACCGCGGAACGCGCCCGCCTCGGCGAGGTTGCGCATGGCCAGTTGCGGGCGGCCGAGGTCCCAGAGCGGTGTCCCGCTGTAGTGCGCGTCGAAGCTTTCCACCTTGCTGCCACCCATGTCTGCTGGCTCCTTCTGGTCGATTGGGCCCTACGGTACGAAGTCCGGCGCCGGTGCCGGCCTATCCCTCAACCTGACAGCGATTTCGGAACTCGCCGCCGTCCCGTTCTGCGGATTCGGCGTGAACGGGGCGCCTTTCGAAAAGTTCGCTCGGGAAGAGGGTGGTCAGGTGCGGGTGATCGTGGCCAGCCAGGCCAACACCCCGTCGACATATTTGTTGTTCTCCAACGTCGCGGCTTCGATCGAATCGACCCGCCAGCCGCTGGCGAAGGTGGCTCGGATCTCGTCCTGGCTCACCCGTCGCGGCCCGATGTCGGGTGGATGGCGGTCGCTGAAGCAGAGCAGGAACAACCGCGCGCCCGGCGGCATCACGGTGGCCAGGGTGTCGGCGTAGCGGACCCGTTCGGCGTCGCTGAACACATGGAACAGGCCGCAGTCGAGCACCGTGTCGAACTGCTCATTCAGGTCGCCGAGTTCGAGCGCGTTGCCGACCATGAAGCGCGCTTCCAGGCCGCGCTCCCGGGTTTTGCGCCGTGCGCTCTCGATCGCCGTCGACGCCGGATCGATGCCGACCGTCGGCAGGCCGAGGGCCGCCACCATGAGCGCGACCTCGCCGGTGCCGCACCCCACCTCGAGCACCCGGCCGCGGAAGGCGCCCGCCTCGGCGAGGTCGCGCAGCGCCGGTTGCGGGCGGCCGGTTTCCCAGGGCGGCGTACCCGAATACCGCGCGTTGAAATGCTCGGGCGACAGGGCGTCGGTGAGCTGGCGCGCCAGTTTTTCCAGCGTCTCGACCAATTCCTTGGCCTGGCCGGGGTCCTGGATCCCGGCGGCCGCGGCGAGTCGCTCGTCGATCCGCGCGGCGGCTCGATCAGCGGCTCTGTGCCGGGCGACCGGCCGGACGAACGTGCGTCCAGGGTGGGCCGGGTCAGCCGCGGTGGTAACCGCGCCCCGGTCGCACAGGGTGGCGACGCTCGTCTCCACGTGGCTGGCCGGGAAGCCGGTGCGGTCGGCGATCTCGTCGATCGAGGTGTCCGGGTGTGTGAACACATCGGTCATGACTTGACGCACGCCGGGGGACATCTGCCGCATGCCTGTGGGGTCCGGGATGGCGTCCTCGCCGATCCGCAACAGCTTGCTCGCGAGGTCGTGCAGTTCGAAGCCGTCCATGATCGCAAAGTGTTCCCGACGCCGGCCAGCGCCCGCCATCACGCAGGTTGACGGTGTGCTCGGCGGTTCACCCGCGACGGCTATACGACTAGCAGTGTGAGGGATGCCAGGGCCCCGCGGTCCGGATCTACCGTGGCTTGCGGTTATCGCGCCATCGGACCGTACGAGAGAAGTGGGTTTCATGAGTGTGAAACAGTCCGAACGGACACTGTCGAACTTTCTCGCCTATCTCGACGGGCTGCGCGAGCGCGGAGCCGTGCACTTCGACGACAAGATCAAGGCGTGGCACGTGCTCGACTACCACGACACCCTCCAGGTGCTGACCGACTCGGCGACCTTCTCGTCCGACGTCTCCCCGCTGGCCCCCCAGCAGGAAGACTTCGACCTGTTCAAGAAGGGCAACTTCGTCCGGGCGGACGATCCGGCGCACCGCCGGCTGCGCGGTCTGGTCAGCCGGGCGTTCACCCCGAAGATGATCGCCGGACTCGAGCCGCGGATCACCGAGGTGACCCAGCAGTTGCTCGACGACGCGGACGCCGGCGGCGACCAGTGGGACCTGATCGAGCAACTGGGCTACCCGTTGCCGTTCATCGTCATCGCCGAGATGCTCGGCATCCCGGTCACCGACCGCGCGTTCGTCCGGCGGCTGTCCGACACCTTCTTCGAGGTGCACAACGTCGACCCGGAGCAGTCGCTGGATTCCCTGGGGGAGAGCGCGGTCAACAATGTCGCGCCGCTGCTGCGCGAGTTGAACACCCACCTGATGGAGTTCGTCCGCAGCCGTCGCAAGACCCCAGGCGACGACCTGACCAGCAAGCTTCTGGAGGTCGAGGTCGACGGTGTGCGGATGGACGACGAGGAGACCGTCGGCTTCCTCGGCCTGCTGCTGCTCGCCGGCCACGTCACCGCGACATCCACGATGGGCAACACGGTTCTCGCGTTGCACGAGAACCCCGAGGTCTGGGGGCAACTGCGGGCCGAGCCCGCGCTGATTCCGGCCGCGGTCGAGGAATCGATGCGCTACCGGCCGCCGTTCCCTCGTCTCGGTCGGCAGGCGACGAAGGCCGTCGAGATCGGCGGGCAGCAGATCCCGGCCGGCGACTTCGTCCTGGCGTGGCTGACCACCGCGAACCGCGACGAGCGCGTCTTCGCCGACCCGGACCGGTTCGACATCCACCGGGACCCCAACCCCCACCTGACGTTCGGCAAGGGCATGCACTTCTGTCTTGGCGCGCCGCTGGCGCGGCTCGAGGTGAAGATCGCCATGCGCCTTCTGATGGAGCGGTACAGCGACATCCGCGTACGTGACGACGTGCCGGTCAACCTCCGCAATCCCTGGGCGATGATCGGCGTCAACCGGCTGCCACTCGAGGTCCGCCGGTCCTGACGAACCGGAGCACGGGCTCAGCGGTGAGGCAGTTCCGAGGTGCTGCCCACCTGCTGGGCCCGGTTCCGTCCAGCGGCGCCCTGGCCAATCGTCGGGGTGGCTGCTGGACGCCGCCGCCAATTGCGCTCGCCGACGACTCGATCGATTAGCGCTTCACCGGTCGCGAAGGCCCCGGCAAAGTCGCGGAGTGTTCGATCCCGCCCGACGTTCATCCGCCTTCCGGGAATCCCGTTCCGCTCCTTGCGGATGACCCGAGATGCTGGCCAGGGCCCCGGTCTCACCGGCCCTCAGCTGTGTCTCCCCTCCCGTACCTGCCCCGGGAGGTCGCCGCTACGCCGCCCCGCACACCGGGCAGTCGGGCGGCGGCCTGACGAATGCCCCCACCCGGTCGGGGACCTACCCTTCAGCCCCTATGGAGCTGCCCCGTCCACGCTCCCACTCCACCGACAGCACAAACGGGGCAGCTCCAAAGGGACCAACGCAGGGCACGCCGACCCGGCAAAGGCCGATGCTGTCGGCAGCGCACGCAGCACCTGGAGCCTGCCAAACCGGAGACCCTCACGACCTTGCCGGGGCCCTGGGGGAAGGTTCCCTTCACGTTTCTGGTGTAGGCGACCAGCCACTCCCAGGCACAGACACCGCGAAGCAGCGCTGCCGGAAGAGACGGGCAGGTGAGTCGTGAGTGGTAAGGACGTTCTGTACTCCAGCCGTACTTGCCTGATCTGGAGTTTCGGCAGCTCATCGGCATGATCGACGCCCGGGTGGCACCGGCCGTGCAGCTGCGGGTGTCGATGCTATTCGTGCGGCGGGTGAGGTGGCCGCACTGTCCGTTTCGGTTGGACGGTGGTTAAGTCCTCGCCGTGCCCCACGACCAGCGGGGTCCCGACCACGGTGGGCAGCGCCCGTCCCGCCCGGCTCCGGCGATCAGCTGCCGGCGCCGAGTGCCCGCTCGATCAGACTGTCGACGTCCATGGCGTCGATGAGCTCGTCGTCGACCGCCTGCGCCGACTCGGGGCCCTCGTCGGAGGCCGCGGCCTCGCCCGCTTCGGCGTCGGCCAGCCCGAGCAACGCTTCGAGGACACCGGCCTCCTTGAACCGTTCGAACGGCACCGAGGCCAGGATCCGCCGTACGTCCTCCTCACGGGTGTCCACGTCGTTCTCGGCCCCGAGTAGTTCCGAGCGCAGGTATTCGACCACCGCCTGCGGGGTCGGATAGTCGAAGATCAGTGTGGCCGGCAGCCTCAGCCCGGTGGCGGTGATCAGGCTGTTGCGGAAGTTGACGGCCGCCAGCGAGTCGAAGCCGGCCTCCTGGAACGCCTGGGCCGGACCGACCCCGTCGGCGCCACTGTGACCGAGGACCGTGGATGCCTGGCTCCGCACCAGCCGGAGCAGGATCCGATCCTGTTCGGCGTCCCCGGCCGCGCGCAGCGAGGTCGTCAGCGACGAGGCGCTCTCCGTGGCGTCGTCGGAGGGCTGTGCCGCCTCGATCGCCGCCGCGGCCTCCGGCAGGTCGTCGAAGAGCGGGCTGGTGCGGGCAGAGGTGAACGGCACGATGAAGGCGCGCCAGTCCATGTCGGCGACGACCACCGATTCCGTGGCGGCCTGGATCGCCTGGTCCAGTGCGGCCATCGCCGTGTCGGGTGTCATCGGGATGACGCCGCGCCGCCGGAGCTGGGCCAGCGTCTCCTCGTCCATCCCCGCGCCGGCCGCGGTCAGCGCACCCCAGGCGATCGCCTGCGCCGGGACGCCGTCCGCTCGAAGGCGCCGCACCAGCGCGTCGAGGACCGCGTTCGCCGCGCCGGCGGCTGCTTGACCGCCGCCGCCCCAGATACCGGCGATCGAGGAGAAGACGACGAACGCGTCGAGCGGAAGTTCCGCCGTCAGCTCGCTCAGCCGGATTGCAGTGTCCACCTTGGCCCGGAACACCTCGGTGACCTCCACGTCACCGGTCTCGTCGATCGGTTTGGTCAGGGACAGGTCGGCAGCGTGGATGACCGCGGTCACCGGGTGGCCCGGAGCGTGAACGAGGCCGGCGAGCGCGTCCCGGTCGGTGTCCGCGCACGACTCGACGACGGTGCCGCTGGCCAGCCTCGCCAGCTCGTCGCGCAGTGACTCGACGCTCTCGCCGGGCTCGCCCTCGCTGGTCGTGACCACCAATCGCTCCGCGCCTGCCTGCGCCAGCCACAACGATACGTACCGGCCGAGGCCCTCCGCACCGCCGGTGACCAGGACCGTCCCCCGCGGCCGCCAACGCCGTTCGCTCCCGGCCGGACCGGTGGCCCGCCGCAGCCGCCGGACGTGGACGCCGGACCGCCGGATCGCGACCTGGTCCTCACCGGACGCCCCGCTCAGCACGCCGAGCAGGTGCCGGACGGCCCGGCCGTCCGGTTCGGCGGGCAGATCGATCAAGCCGCCCCAGCGGTCCAGGCGCTCGAGTGCGGCCGCCCGGCCCAGGCCCCACACCGCCGCCTGGGCCACGTGGGCCGCCCCGGCGGCGGCGTCGCGGGCATCGACGCTGACCGCGCCCTGGGTCAGGCACCACAGGGGCGCGGTGGCGCCGGCTGCGGCGAGCGCCTGGATCAGGGTCAGGGTGGCGGTGGTGAGCGCGACCGGGTCCGGCCGGTCGCGCTCGGTCCGATCAGGGAGTGCCAGCAGGGACAGGATTCCGATCACCCCGTCGTCGGCCAGGACTCCGCCGAGCCGGCGGGTGAGCCCGTCGGTGGACAGGCCGGGTTCCACCGCGCAGGGCACCACGTCGAGGCCGTTGGCCCGCAACTGGTCGAGCAGACCCTCGCGGGAGCCGTCTGCGGACTCCGGCGTGATGACGAGCCAGCGACCGGCAGGCACACCCAGGGCCTCGCGCTGGGGCGGGACCCAGCCGATCGCGTACCGGAGTTTCGCCGAGACCGACCAGGTCTCGCGTGCCCTCCGCCAGTCGGCGATGGCCGGCAGCACCGCGTCCAAGGCCTCGCTCTGGTCGGCGGACAGTTCGAGCATGGTGGCCAGAGCCGCCGGATCGGCGTCCTCGATCGCGTTCCAGAAGCCGGCATCCGTCGCCTGGCCGCCCGGTCCGTCATCGTCGGGAGCGGCTTCGGTCAGCCAGAAGTGCTGGCGGTCGAAGGCATAGGTGGGCAACTCGGCCGTGTGCCGGGTCCGGTTCGCCGGCAGTGCCGAGCTCCAGTCGATCGGCACACCGCCGACGAAGAGCCGCGCGGCCACGGCGAGGAACGATGCCGGACCATCGGCGTCCCGGCGCAGCGTGCCGGAGACGATCGGTCGCCCGGCGCCGCGGGGCCGGGCGACCGAGTCCGCGTCGTCGATGACGTCGGTCAACGGCTGCACCAGGACCGGATGCGCGCTGACCTCCAGGAAAACTCCGAAACTCTGGGTCAGCAGGCTCGCCACGGCCGGGCCGAAGCCGACCGGCTGCCGCAGGTTCTGATACCAGTAGTCCGCGCCGAGCAGGTCGCCACCCTCGATCCAGCCACCGGTCACCGTGGAGTAGAACGGAATGCGCGGAGGCTGGGTGTCGATTCCGCTCAACGCCGTCGCGAGGACGTCCTCGATGCGCTCGACGTGGCGGGTGTGCGAGGCGTAGTCCACCGGCACCTTGCGGGTCCGTACGCCCTCCCGCGTCAAGGACTCCAGAGCCTCGGCCAGCGACTCCTCGTCGCCGGCGATGACCACCGAGGACGGGCCGTTCACCACGGCCACCTCGAGCCGGCCGGGCCAGGCGGCCAGCCGGTCGTTCGCCTCGCCCGCGCCGAGCATCACCGACGCCATGCCGCCCCGGCCGGACAGTGTGGTCGCGATCGCCTGGCTGCGCACCGCGACGACGCGGGCCGCGTCGGACAGCGACAGGGCACCGGCGACGCACGCCGCCGCGATCTCCCCCTGGGAATGGCCCACCACCGCGTCGGGCCGCACGCCCACCGACTCCCAGAGCGCGGCCAGGCCGACCATCATCGCGAAGCTCGCCGGCTGGACGACGTCCACACGATCGAGGGTCTGTTCGTCCACCTCGCCGCGCAGGACATCGGTCAGCGACCAGTCCACCCAGGGTTCGAGCGCCCGCGCGCACTCGTCGATCCGCGCCCGGAAGACCGCCGAACTGTCCAGCAGCGCGCGCCCCATGCCGGTCCATTGCGATCCCTGGCCCGGGAAGACGAGAACCAGCCGGCCGGGTGCTCCGGAACCGACCACGCTGCCCGTGGTCAGGTTGGGTGCCACCTCGCCGCGGGCGAGCGCGGCGAGGCCGGTCAGCGCCTCGTCTCGCGAGCCGGCCAGCACGACCGCTCGCTCCGGCAACGTCGCCCGGCCGTGCACCAGGGCGTCGGCCATCGCCGGCAGCGCCGGTCCGCCGGTCTGAGCGGGGCTGTCCAAAGACGTCCGCAGCCGGGTGGCCTGCGCGGCGAGTGACCGGACGCTCTTGGCGGACACCACCAGCGGCACGACCTTCGTCGCGAGCCCCTTCACCGGGTCCGAATCCTCGGACGGGGCGGTCGCGGCCTCCTCGGACGGGGCCTGCTCGAGGATCAGGTGCGCGTTGGTTCCGCTGGCGCCGAACGCGGAGACGCCGACCCGTCGGGGCCGACCGGTCTGCGGCCACTCCCGCGGCTCGGTCAGCAGGGCAAGGGTGCCGGCCGACCAGTCCACCTGTCCGGTCGGTTCCTCGACGTTGATGGTCGGCGGCAGCACTCCGTGCCGCAGCGCCTCGACCATTTTGATCACGCCGGCCACGCCGGCGGCCGCCTGGGTGTGCCCGATGTTGGATTTCAAGGACCCGAGCCACAGCGGCTGCTGCGCATCCCGGGCTTTCCCGTACGTGGCGAGCAACGCCCCCGCCTCGATCGGGTCGCCGAGTACCGTGCCGGTCCCGTGGGCTTCCACCGCGTCGACGTCGGCCGGACCCAGCCCGGCCGAGGCGAGTGCCCGCCGGATCACCCGTTGCTGCGCCACCCCGTTCGGTGCGGTCAGCCCGTTCGACACCCCGTCGGAGTTGACCGCCGACCCGCGAACCGTGGCCAGCACGCGATGGCCACGCTGCCGGGCCACCGAGAGCCGCTCCAGGAGCACGACGCCGACACCCTCCGACCAGCCGGTGCCGTCCGCGGCGGACGAGAACGCCTTGCACCGGCCGTCGGCGGAGAGCCCGCGCTGGCTGGAGAACTCGACGAACGCCTCTGGGCTGGCCATCACCGTGGCCCCGCCGGCCAGCGCCATCGTGCATTCGCCCAGGCGGAGCGCCTGCGCGGCCTGGTGGATCGCGACCAGCGAGGACGAGCACGCGGTGTCCAGGGTCACCGCGGGCCCCTCGAAGCCGAAGACGTACGCGATCCGGCCCGAGGCGACGCTCGGCGACGTGCCGGTCATGACGTATCCCCGGACCTCCTCGGGAATCCGGCTCAGCCGGGTCGCGTAGTCGTGGTGCACGATCCCGGTGAACACACCGACCTCTTCGCCCCGGGCGGACAGCGGGTCGATGCCGGCCCGCTCCATGGCCTCCCAGGACGCCTCCAGGAGCAGCCGTTGCTGCGGGTCCATGGCCAGCGCCTCGCGCGGGGAGATCCCGAACAGCCCGGGGTCGAACTGGGCGGCGTCGTAGAGGAAGCCACCCGACCGGGTGTAGGTGGTCCCGGGGTGCGCGGGATCCGGATGGTAGAGCCCGTCGGTGTCCCAACCCCGGTCGGCGGGGAAGCCGGAGACCGCGTCGCGTCGCTCGATGACCAGCCGCCACAGGTCGTCCGGGCTCTCCACGCCGCCGGGCAGCCGTACGCCCATGCCGATGATCGCGATGGGCTCGTCGGGGTCGGCCACGGGCGCCGGAGCCCGATCGGTCACCTCGGCGACCTCGCCGGACATCTCGCTCGCCAGGTGCGCCGCCAGGACCCGCGGCGTCGGATGGTCGAAGACGGCCGTCACCGGCAGATCGACGCCCGTGAGGTCACGCAGCCGGTTGCGCAGCCGGACGCCGCCCAGCGAATCGAAGCCCAGACTCTTGAACGACTGGTCGTCGTCCATCGCGTCGAGATCGGCCCGCTGGTAGCCCACCACGACCGCCACCGACTCCCGGACCACCTCGAGCGCGACCCGTTCGCGTTCGTCCCGGGACCGGTCCGCCAACCGGGCGGCGACGCTCTTCTGAGCGTCCTCCTGGCCGCCGGTCGGCCCGGCCGTGACCGCGGGGACCGCATCGCCGAGCGGTGCCTGGTCGAGCCAGTACCGCCGGCTCTGGAACGCGTAGGTCGGCAGCTCGGTGGCCAGGGCCGAGGCGGATCCGGCCGGCCGGCCGACGACTGCGGGCCAGTCCAGGGCCACGCCGCGGACGTGCAGTTCGCCCAGGGCCGCCACCGCGTCGGCGACTTCCGCGCCGTCCGAGCGCAGCGTCGCGACGCAGGACACCCTCGACGATTCCAGGCTCTCCGACGCCATCGTGGTGAGCACGCCCCCCGGCCCGAGCTCCAGGAAGGTCGTCACACCCTGATCGCGCAGCGAGGTGACCGCGTCCCCGAACCGGACCGTGGCCCGCACCTGCTCGACCCAGTAGTCGGCGGTGGCGAACCGCTGTCCGGCGTCCGGCCGGCCGGTGACCGTGGACACGACGGGCACCCGGCCCGGCCGGTAGGTCAGTGACTCGGCGACCTCCCGGAACCCGGCGAGCATCGGCCGCATCAGCGGCGAGTGGAAGGCATGGCTCACCGGCAGCCGGCGGGTCTTGTGGCCGAGCTGGGCGAGATCGCTCGCCACCCACAGCACGGCCACCTCGTCACCGGACAGCACCAGCGACCGGGCGCTGTTGACCGCCGCGACGCCGACGACGCCGGGTGCCTCCACGAGCGACGGTGTCACCTCGGCCTCGCTCGCCTGGACGGCGACCATGGCTCCGCCGGCAGGCAGCGCCTGCATCAGCCGGGCCCGCGCGGCGACCAGCTTTCCCGCGTCGGCCAGGTCGAGCACCCCGCTGACGTGCGCGGCGGTGATCTCTCCGATGGAGTGGCCAGCGACCAGGTCCGGGCGTAGTCCCCACGACTCGTAGAGCCGGTACAGGGCGGTTTCCAGAGCGAACAGGCCGGCCTGGGTGTAGATCGTCTGATCGATCAGCCGGCCGTCCTCCGCGCCCGGGGCGGCGAAGACGACGTCGGACAGCGGCGCCGTGGCATGACCGGCCCAGTGCTTCTCGACAGCCTGACAGGCGTCGGTGAACGCCTCGGCGAAGACCGGGAAGGCGGCCGCGAGGTCCCGGCCCATGCCGGGCCACTGACTGCCCTGCCCGGTGAACAGCACGGCCAGCTTGCCGTCGACCGGGGCGCCACCGATGGCCGGCGCGGAACCCTCGGCCAGGCTGCGCAGATCGCCGACCAGCTCGTCGCGGTGCCGGACCACCAGGACCGCCCGCCGGTCGAGCTGCGCCCGGCCGGTGGCCAGCGCGAGGGCGATGTCGGCGGGCTCCAGCTCCGGCCGCGATGCCACGAAGTCCGCCAGCCGGCCGGCCTGGGCCCGCAGCGCGGCGGGGGTGCGGCCGGAGACCGGAACCGGTACGCAGAGGCCGTTCGAGGGCCGATCCAGGGCGAGGTCCTCGGTCATCTCGTCGGCGTCGTGCCTGGCGGTCTCCTCGCCGGCCTCCTCCAGGATGACGTGGGCGTTGGTCCCGCCGATGCCGAACGACGACACACCGGCCCGGCGCGGCCGTCCGGCAAGGGGCCAGTCGTGGCGTTCGGTGAGCAGCCGGACCGCGCCCGCCGACCAGTCCACGTGCGTCGACGGCCGGTCGACGTGCAACGTCCTCGGCAGGACGCCGTGCCGCATCGCCAGCACCATCTTGATCACGCCCGCGACGCCGGCCGCGGCCTGGGTGTGGCCGATGTTCGACTTCACCGACCCGAGCCAGAGCGGGCGGTCGGCCGGCCGGTCCCGGCCGTAGGTCTCCAGCAGCGCCTGCGCCTCGATCGGGTCGCCGAGCGTGGTCCCGGTGCCGTGCCCCTCGACGACGTCGACCTCGTCGCCCCGCAGTCCGGCCGCGGCGAGCGCCTTGCGGATCACACGCTGCTGCGACGGGCCGTTCGGCGCGGTGAGGCCGTTGGAGGCGCCGTCGGAGTTCACCGCCGTCCCGCGGACCAGGGCCAGCACCCGGTGGCCCCGCGCACGGGCCTGGGACAGCGGCTCGACCAGAAGCAGCCCGACCCCCTCCGACCAGCCGGTACCGTCGGCCGCGTCGGCGAACGCCTTGCAGCGGCCGTCGGGGGCGAGCCCCCGCTGCCGCGAGAACTCGACGAAGGTCTCCACGGTGCCCATCACCATCACGCCGCCCGCCAGCGCCATCGAGCACTCGCCGTTCCGGATGGCCTGCACGGCCAGGTGCAGAGTCACCAGCGAGGACGAGCAGGCGGTGTCCACGGTGATCGCCGGGCCCTCCAGGCCCAGGTGGTAGGCCACCCGTCCGGAGATGACGCTGCCCGAGCCGCCGGTCAGGCGGAAGCCCTCCACGCCGGACGCGTGGTGCGTGAGCACGGTCCAGTCGTGGCTGTTGACCCCGACGAACACGCCGACGTCCTGGGCGGCCAGGCCGTGCGGGTCGATGCCGGCCCGTTCGAGCAGCTCCCACGAGGTCTCCATGACCAGCCTCTGCTGCGGGTCCATCGCCAGTGCCTCCTGCGGCGAGATGCCGAAGAAGGCGGCGTCGAACGCGCCGGGGTCGTCGAGGAAGGCGCCGTGGCGGACGTAGGTGGTGCCGGGGTGGTCCGGGTCGGGATCGAACAGCCGGTCGGTGTCCCAGCCACGGTCGGTGGGGAACTTGGTGACCGTGTCGGTCTCCGCAGCGAGAATCCGCCACAGGTCCTCGGGGCTGCGTACGCCGCCGGGGAACCGGCAGGCCATCGCGACGATGGCGATCGGCTCCTCGGCCGTCGCCCTCGGCTCCGCGGTGGCCGGCCGGGTCTGGGCCTGCGCGTCGTCGAGGAGCTTGGCCTGCAGGTGGGCCGCCAGTGACCGGGGCCGCGGGTAGTCGAAGATCATCGCGGGGGACAGGGTCAGCCCGGTCTCGGCAGCGAGCCGGTTGCGCAGTTCGAGCGCGGTGAGCGAGTCGAAGCCCGAGTCCTTGAACGTCCGGTCGAGCCGGATCGCGTCGGTGCTCGCATGGCCGAGGACGAGGGAGCACTGCCGGCGGATCAGGTCGACCAGGGCGTCGAGCTGCTCCGCCGGGGGCAGCGCGCTGATCCGGCCGGACGAGGAGGCCGGCGCCGCCGGAGCCGGCCGCACGGTCGCACCGGCCGGGGTGACCGGCTGCCCAGCCGGTACCAGACCGCGCAGCACGGACGGCACCCGCGAGCCATCGGCCGCCTGGAGCGCGGCCGGGTCGAACCCGGCCGCGACCACGGCCGCGCCGGCGTCGTCGCCGGCCCGCAGGGCCTGGTCGAACAACGCCATCCCGTCGCCGTCGGACAGGCCGATCATGCCGACGTCCCGGTTCCGCCGGTGGTCGGCGTGGCTGAGGTGGCGGGTCAGGCCGCTGGCCCGATCCCAGTAACCCCAGGCGATCGAGACCGCCGCCAGGCCGGCGTGCCGCCGTTCCCGCGCCACGGCGTCCAGTGCCGCGTTGGCTGCGGCGTAGTTGCCCTGCCCCGGGTTGCCGAGCACGCCCGCGGCCGAGGAGTAGAGGACGAAGGCGGCGAGATCGAGGTCGCGGGTGAGGTCGTCCAGGTGTCGGGCCGCGTCGACCTTCGCCCCGAACACGGCGTCGACGCGGTGCGGGTCGAGCTCGGTGATCACCGCGTCGTCCAGTACCCCGGCGGTGTGCACGACCGCGGTCAGCGGGTGTTCCGCTCCGACCGTGGCCAGCAGCGCCGTTACCTGCTCGCGGTCCGCCACATCGGCGGCCACGAGCCGGACGGTCGCGCCGAGCCCGGCCAGTTCGTCGTGCAGCGCCGCAGCGCCGCCGGCTTCGGGGCCGCGACGGCTGGCCAGGATCAGCCGGCGGACACCGTGCTCGGCGACGAGGTGCCGCGCGGTCACCGCCGCGAGCGTTCCGGTGCCACCGGTGATCAGCACAGTGCCGCCGGGGTCGAGCGGCCGGGACGCGGGTGCGGGCGCGACCGGCCGCAGCCGCGCCAACCGGGGCACGAGCACCCGGCTGTCCCGGAGCCTCAGCTGTGGTTCACCGCTCCGTACGGCCGCGATGACGGAGGCGGTCGCCCGGGCCGCCTGGTCGGCGGCCACCAGCACGAGCCGGCCCGGGTGCTCCGACTGGGCGGACCGGACCAGCCCCCAGACGGCGCTGGTGGCGATCCCGTCGTCGTCCTGCGTGACGATCACGAGCCGGGCGTCGTCCTCGCCGGGCCGGGCGAGGAACGCCTGGATCAGCTCGAGCACCTCGACGACCGCCGCGCGCGGGTCGCCGTCCGAGACGTCGGCCTCGTGGATCAGCAGGGTCGCCGGCGCGTCGGCGATCCCGGCGGCATCGGTCACGTAATGGGCGGCGGGGCCGGGCGCCGAGGTGTCCCGGGGCATCGGATGGTCGACCCAGTCCAGGCGGAAGAGGTCCGCGGTGGACGCGCGCTGCCCGGCGACCAGCTCGGCCACCGCCAGCACCGGCTGCCCGGCCGGATCGGTCAGCTCGACGCGGAAGGCCAGCCCGTCCCCGGCGGACGTGGACCGGACGCCGGCAGTGTCGGCCCCGGGCGCCAGGAGCCGGACGCCTCGCCAGGTCCTCGGCCGCTGATCGGGGGAGAGGACGGTCCGGACCGCCGCGTCGAGCAGTGCCGGGTGGATGCCGTAGCGCTGCGCGTCCGGCCGCTCGGCGTCGTCGAGAGCGACCTCGGCGGCGGGTACACCGGCGACCTCGGCGGCGGATCGAGCCGCCGGTGTCACGGTGCCGGTGGCGTGCGGCGTCCACTCCTCGGCGGCGCCCGCGCCGGACGGACCCGAGTAGACCGTCAGCGACCGCCGGTGGGCAGCGTCCGGCTGCCCCACGAGGATCCGTACGTCGAGGCTGCCGTGGCGGGGCAGCACGACGGCCCGGTCGATGGTCAGCTCCTCGACGACCGGGGCGCCGGCCAGGTCACCCGCCCACAGCGCCAGCTCGACGAGGGCCGCCTCGGGTACCTCGACCGCGCTCTCGTCGCCGTTCGACCAGGGCAGGAGCGACGCGGACCACCGCCCGGTCGCGACCAGGCCACCGGAATCGGGCAGCCGGACGAGCGCGCCGAGCAGCGGGTGCCCGGCGTCGTCCAGGCCGAGGCCGGACGCGTCGGCGGCCGCCACCGGACGTCGCCAGAACCGCCGCCGCTCGAACGGGTAGGTCGGCAGGTCGATCCACGCGGCCTCGCCGGCCGCCGGGAGCAGGCTGCGCCAGTCCACCGGGACGCCGCGGACGAACAGCTCGGCCATCGAGCGCGCCAGGCGGCCGATTCCGCCGTCGTCCCGGCGCAGCGAACCGGCGACGACCGCTTCCGAGCCCGCCTCGTGGACGGCCTCGGCGACCGGCTGGACGAGCACCGGGTGGGGGCTGACCTCGACGAACGCGCCGAAGCCCTGCTCCAGGAGGCGGTCGATCGTCGGACCGAACCGGACCTGGTGCCGCAGGTTGCGGTACCAGTAGTCGCCGTCCAGCGCACCGTCGGCCCGGCCCGCGGTCACGGTCGAGTGGAAGGGCACCGCGGGCTCGGCGGGCGACAGCCCAGCCAGCGCCACCGCCAGACGCTCCCGGACAGCCTCGACCTGGTCGCTGTGCGATGCGTAGTCGACTGCCACCCGCCGTACGTCGACACCGGACTCGGCCAGTTCGCGCAATGCCTCGGTCAGGGCCTGCGGGTCACCGGAGAGCACCACCGAGGACGGGCCGTTGACTGCGGCGACCTGCACCCGGCCGTCCCACTTCGCCAGCCGCGCCGTCGCGTCGGAGGCGTCGAGGCGTACCGAGGCCATGCCGCCCCGGCCGGACAGGGTCTCGGCGATCATCTGGCTCCGGACCACGACGACCCGCATGGCGTCATGTAGCGACAGCGCCCCGGCGACGTAGGCCGCGGCGATCTCGCCTTGCGAGTGGCCCACCACCGCGTCGGGCCGCACCCCGGCCGACGCCCACAGCGCGGACAGTCCGGCCATCATCGCGAAGCTCGCCACCTGGATGACGTCGACGCGTTCCAGCAGTTCCTGGTCGGCCTCGCCGCGCAGCACGTCGATCAGCGACCAGTCTGCCCACTCGGTCAGCAGCCGAGCGCACTCCTGAACGACCTCGGTGAACGCGGGGGAGGTGTCGAGCAGTTCACGGCCCATCCCGGCCCACTGCGCGCCCTGCCCCGGGAAGATCAGCACGACGCCGGACGACGCGTCGGAGGTGGCGCTGTCGCGCACGACGAGGGGACTGGCCTCGTCACGGGCCAGTGCGCGCAGACCCGCCAGCGCCTCGTCCCGGGAGCCGGCCAGCACGACCGCGCGATCGTCCATGGTCGTCCGCCGGGAGGCCAGCGCCACGGCGACGTTGACCCACGACGACTCGTCGGCGGTCTGGATCAGCGAGACCAGCCGGTCCGCCAGCCGGTTGAGCGCCCGCGCTCCGCGGGCGGACAGGATCAGGGGCACGATCCGGGGCGCCGGCGGCGCCGGCGGCCGGACGGCCGGCTGCCGGGGTGCTTCCTCCAGAATGACGTGGGCGTTCGTTCCGCTCAGGCCGAAGCTGGAGATTCCCGCGCGACGAGGACGCCCACGGTCCGGCCAGGGCCGGCTTTCCGTCAGCAGCGCGACCGCGCCGGACGACCAGTCGACGCGCGATGTCGGCTCGTCCACGTTGAGCGTCGCCGGCAGCACGCCGTACCGGAGCGCCTGGACCATTTTGATCACGCCGGCGACGCCGGCTGCGGCCTGGGTGTGGCCGATGTTCGATTTGAGTGAGCCGAGCCACAGGGGCTGGTCGGTGTCCCGGTCCCGGCCGTAGGTGGCCAGCAACGCCTCGGCCTCGATCGGGTCGCCCAGAACGGTCCCGGTCCCGTGTCCCTCCACCGCGTCAACGTCCGCAGGACCCAGATTGGCCGATGTCAGTGCCTGCCGGATGACCCGTTGCTGCGCCTCACCACTCGGTGCGGTGAGGCCGTTCGACGCGCCGTCGGAGTTCACCGAGGAGCCGCGCAGCACGGCCAGGATCCGGTGCCCGTTGCGGCGGGCATCGCCGAGGCGTTGCAGGACCAGCACGCCGGCGCCCTCCGCCCACGCGGTGCCGTCGGCAGCCGAGGCGTAGGACTTGCACCGGCCGTCAGCGGCCAGTGCCCGCTGCCGCGAGAACTCAACGAACGACTGAGGGGTGGCCATCACCGTGGCCCCGCCGGCCAGGGCCAGCGAGCACTCGCCGCGGCGCAGCGCGTGGGCAGCCAGATGTAGCGAGACCAGCGACGACGAGCACGCCGTGTCCACGGTGATCGCCGGTCCCCGCAAGCCGAGCAGGTAGGAGATCCGGCCCGACGCGACGCTGCCCGCGGTTCCGGTCGTCTGGAAGGCTTCGAGCTCCTCGGGCACGGGACCGGTGGTGCCGTAGCCCTGCTCCATCAGGCCGACGAAGACCCCGGCGTCGGCCCCCCGCAACGACGAGGCGGCGATGCCCGCGTGCTCCAGCGCCTCCCACGAGGTCTCCAGCAGCACCCGCTGCTGCGGGTCCATGGCGAGCGCTTCGCGCGGGGAGATCCCGAAGAAGTCGGCGTCGAACTCCGCCGCGCCGTCGAGGAACCCGCCCCGGTCGACATACGAGGTCCGGGCGCGGCCCGGGTCGGCGTCGAACAGGCGCTCCAGGTCCCAGCCACGGTCGGCCGGGAAGGGCCCGGACGCCTCCCGACCCTCGCTGACCAGATTCCACACGTCGTCCGGTCCGGTGATTCCACCCGGCAGCCGGCAGGCCATCCCGATGATCGCGATCGGCTCGTCGGTCCCGGACGGCGAGCCGACGGCGGTGTCGGTGGCCGTGTCGGTGGTCCTGTCGCCGACCAGTTCGGTGTGCAGGAACGCGGCCAGCGCGCGCGGCGTCGGATGGTCGAACGCCGCTCCGGTCGGCAGCTTCAGACCGGTCCTGGCCATCAGCCGCGTACGCAGCTCGACGATCGCGGCCGAGGCGCATCCGAGATCCCGGAAGGTCCGGTCGGCCGGGACGCCGGCGGTGCCGGGCCGGTTGAGCGTCGCCGCGGTCTCGTCGCGGACCAGGGCCTGAAGCAGTGCATGTTGCGCGTGCCGGTCCAGGCGGCCCAGTTCCGCCCGGAGGGCGGACGTCGTGTCGTCGAGTCGGTCAAGGACGAGCGGCTCCGGAAAGCTGTCACGCAGCAGAGCGGGCACGCCCGCCCCCGGCTCCGGCCGGCGCGGACGCAGGGCGAACAGCGGCGCCGGATCCGAGGTGGTGAGGAGCGTGTCGATCGCGAACAGCCCGTCCCGCGCCCAAGACGAGCCCGGAGTGTCCCCGGCCGGTTCGCACCAGGTCAGCACCGCGCCGGCCAGTCCACGCCGACGGCGATCGTGGACCACGGCATCCACCATGGCCGCCGCGACCGCTCGGCCGGGGTCCGCCGTCTTGGTGACCTCGTACGGGTCGGCGATCGCGATGAACGAGGTCCGATCGGAGTCCACGGCGGTGCTCAGCCTCCTGGCCAGCTCCGAGTCGCCGTCGGCGAGGATCACTGCGGCGGCGGGGCCCGGTGAGATCGTGGACTCCCACTCAGCAGCGGCGGCGTCCCCGCTGGGGATCAGCAGCAGTCGCTCGTTCGGGTGGACGGAGGCCAGGTGGCGTGCCACCGCGGCGCCGCGTACGGTGTCCGCGCCCGTCAGCACTACGACACCGTCGGCGCCTGACCACGAATCTCGCATCGCACGATCCGGGACCGCCTGGCGGGTCAGCCGGGCCACCAGAAGCGCGCCGGACCGCAGCGCCCAGCGCGGTTCGTCGCGCAGGACCGCGTACGGCACGGCGTCGATCGGCGATTCGTCGTCCAGGTCGACCAGGATTGCTCGGCTCCCCAGAACCCGGCCCGTCGCGGCCGCGAACATGGCCTGAGCCGGGTCGGCCGGCTCATCCTCGGCCGACACCGTCACCGCCTGCCGGGTCAGGAGGACCAGCTGCCCCGATCCGACTCGAGCGGCCCAGGCCGTCACCTCTTCGACCAACTGCCGGGTCTCGGCGCATCGCTCCGCCCAGGTGCCCGGCGTTTCGGGCGCGAGCAGGACCGTCATGTCGGCGGCGTCGGCCGTGGCCAGATCGGCGTGACAGGAGGACGAACCCACGGCCGCGGCGAGGCCGGCCGCGGCCGAGCCCACGAACGCCCAGGTCGTCGGCGCAGGGCTGGCGGTGCCGTGAGACGGCGCGGGCACCCATTCCAGGCGCAGGACTCCGTCGTGCAACCCGCTTGCCGTGTACCGCAGCACGGCGGGCTGATCGGCCAGCCGGCGGCGCTGGATCTTTCCCGACGCGGTCCGCGGAACGGTGATTACCTCGTAGACCTCTTCGGGAACCTTGAACGTGGACAGCTCCCGGCGGCACCGTTCGATCACGGCACCCACCTCGACGCCCGACGGATCCGTGACCACATAGGCGACGGGCACCTCGCCCAGCACCTCGTGCGGCCGGCCGGCCACGCCGACGTCGGCAATCCCCGGAGCGACGCGAAGGACCGCCTCGATCTCCTCCGGATGGACGTTCTCGCCGCCCCTGATGATCAGATCGCTGATCCGGCCGCAGATGGTGAAATAGCCGGCGGTGTCCCGGCGGGCGAGGTCACCCGTGCGATACCAGCCGTCCCGGAACGCCGCTGCGGTCGTCTCCGGTTTGTTGTGGTAGCCGGACGTCACGTTCGGTCCGCGCACCCAAACCTCGCCCTCGACGCCGACCGGCACGTCGCGGCAGGTCTCCGGGTCGACGATCCGGACATCCACCCCGGGCACCGGAAGCCCGCACGACCCGTCGACGCGGACGCCTCCCGGCGGGTTCATGGTGATCGCGCCGCACGTCTCGGTGCTGCCGTACGCGTCGACCAGCGGCACCCCGAAATCCTCGCGGAAGGACCGGCATAGTTCGGGACCGGCGACCGCGCCCCCGACCAGCCCGATCCGTAGATCCGGCAGGGCGATCCGGCGCTGCCGCCGCGCCTCCAGGATGTAGTGATAGGTGGCCGGCACACCCGCCACAAAGGTGGCCCGGGTGTCCCGGGCGGCCTCCAGGAACTCGTCCCCGGAAGGGCTGTCCATGATCCGGGCGGTCGCGCCGACCACGGTCACCGCCAGCACGCACGCGATATGGGAAAGGCTGTGGAACAACGGCAGCGGCCACAGCACGCGATCGTCCGCCGACAGTCCCGGGATCGGAACGTAGCTCGCCGCGACCGAGTACAAGCAGTTGCGCTGGCTGGAGAGCACTCCCTTCGGTTCTTTGGTGGTCCCGGAGGTGTAAAAGATCCACGCCGTTTCACCCAGACCCAGGTCGTCTGGGGCGGCTACCGCCGGTTCGCTCGCGGCGAGCTTCTGGTAGGCGTGGACCGACGTGTGCGCGGGTGCGTCGCCGGTCACCAACAGGCGCGCGTCGGGGGCCAGGGACGGCGAGCGCAGGAAGCCCGCCACGTGCACGGGGTCGGTGATGACGACGGCCGCCGCGCTGTCGGCCAGGAAATAGTCCAGTTCGGAGCCGGTGGACGCGGGGTTGACCGGTACCCCGACCGCGCCCGCACGAAGGATGGCGAGGTAGCTCTCGATCGTCTCCACGCTGTTGCGTAGGCAGATCAGCACCCGGTCGCCACGCCGCACACCGAGGCCCATCAGATGTCCGGCCAGCCGCCGGGTCCGCGCCTCCAGATCGCCGTACGTGACCGCCCGCTTGTCGTCCTGGAAGGCGACCTTCTCGCCGAAGCTGTCCGCGTGCTCCCGCAACACCAGGGGGAGGGCTCTGATCAGTTCGGCGCGCACGAATCACACGTCCTCTCGTAGAGCGGACCCGGTCGGGCACCGGATGGGCGAAACCCGTCGGCCCGCATTCGGAGGCTAGAAGCGGCCGTGCTGACCGGGCATCCCTCAGCCTGGTAAACGCCTCACCGGAAAAGCCGTGGGCGGTGAGGCGACAGTTCCGGCTGTCACCTCACCGCCCACGTCCTGTCAGCTCTGCGGCCGTCCGCAGGTGAAGAAGGCCTGCGGCGGAGCCGTGGCATGCGCGCCGGCGCAGGCTTGCACCGCGGCGGGCAGCGCCTTCAGCTGGACTGCGGCGAGGTGCAGGGCGAGCGGGTCGGCGATGGTGGGGACGAGCAGGCCCTGCTCCTCGTCCTCGTCTTCGACGTCCGCCTCGGTGAGAACCCCCCCGTGGCCTGCTGATCACGTGTGCGTGGCAGTCGTGCAGCACCCGGCTGAGGTCGCTCAGCGCGTTGCGTCCCAGGCCGCGCCCGGGGGTGGCCACGGTGGTCATCACGCTCTCGCCTCAATCTCCGTCCCGCCGGGGCCAACGGCCTCAGGGCCGCGAGAAGTCGGCTGTTGAACGACTCCTTACGAAGGGACCCGGACTCTGTTCAAAAGCCCTTTCGTGAAAGGGTGTGGCTCCCTGAGGGGTTCTACACCCAGCCTGAGGGGTTGTATACCCAGGCGATTGCGCGCGACGACGCCTGGTCTGGTAACGTTCAGCCTCGGCCGTGACAGACCCTTGAGGAGGTGAGACCCGTGAATGCTGGTTCGATGATGTGGGTGCTCCCCCTACCGGTCACGGCAGGCGATTGACGGAGACGTCGCAGGAGCGCCCCAAAGGCACTCCTGAAAGGCGACAGTTATTTACGTCACTACGCATCCCATCCCAGACCCCGTGAGGCCCGTGATCACGAGGGTCGCGGCAGATCAGTGGCACGCCGTTGAAGACGACTTGGTGGTCGGCCGCGGCGACACCATGCGCAGGCCCGACGGGCGAATGTTCATCAGCATCGACGCATGGCACGACGCGGTCTTCGACCGGCTGGCCGGCGCCATGCTGGCGGAACTGCCAGCGCCGCTACACACGATGGTCGACGCCGACGACTCGGATACGACCTCGAACTGGCGGCGGGCTGGCTTCGCCACCCAGCGACGTGAGCGGCAGTACCTGCTGGTGCCCATCGAAGCGCAGACCACCGCCCGGCCCCCGACCGGGGTGACTCTCACAGGCGGCGAGGGTGTTTTCCACGCCGAGGTCGAGGGCGCCGAGGTTGGTGTGATCCGGGTTCTGCCGCTGATGCGGGAGGACGGGACGCCGCGGATAGGGCGGTTCGTTTCCATCGAGGTCCGTGCCGACCAGCGGCGCCGTGGCATCGGCCGGGCGCTGCTGGTGCACGCGCTGGGTGCCCTGCACGCTGGCGGGTTCGAAATCGCGACAGTCGACGTCGACGAAACCGACGTCGCAGCGATTTCGCTGTTGGAGGGCGTCGGCGCCCGTCGCGCGAGCAGTAGCCTGGAGTTGATATGGCAAAAGTAAACCGGGGTATCGAAGTCAACGGCATCGTCGTCGAGTGCCTGAAAGACGCCCGCTTCAGGGTGCAGCTCGACAACGGGCACAAGGTGCTTGTGCACATCAGCGGGAAGCTCCGCAAGAACTTCATCAAGATCATGCTGGAGGACAGGGTGCTGGTGGAGCTGAGCCCCTATGACCTGACCCGCGGCCGGATCACCTACCGGTACCGGATGTAGAAGCCGGCAGAACATGCCAAGACGGGAGCGGTGCGGATCCTCCCAGGGGATCCGCACCCTTCGATGAGCGTCTGCGTCAGCCAGTTCACGGTGTCGCGTCGCTGGGACCTTTTGCGACCCCTGATGCGGTAAGACCGGGTACGCCGGGATGGCAGACCTCGGATACCGGGTTGTGACCTAGCGTCCTGCGCCGGAGATTCGCCGACGAAATTCGTGTGAGTGATTCGAGGACCTCTCCGGCTGTCTTGGTCCAGATGAACGGGCGTGGGTTGCTGTTCCAGTCAGCGATCCATGCCCGAATATCCGTTTCGAGGGACTGCACGCTCTTGTGGGCGCCGCGGGGGATCCTCTGGTTGGTGAGGTGGCCGAACCAGCGTTCGACCTGGTTGATCCAGGACGAGCCGGTCGGGGTGAAGTGCATGTGGAACCGGGGATGTTTCGCGAGCCAGGCCCGCACTGCCGGGGTCTTGTGGGTGCCGTAGTTGTCGCAGACGAGGTGCACATCCAGCTCGGCCGGTACCGCCTTGTCGATCGTGGTCAGGAACTTTCTGAACTCGACGGCGCGGTGCTGGCGATGCAATTCGCCGATCACCGCGCCGTCGGCGATGTTGAACGCGGCGAACAGACTGGTGATCCCGTTACGGGCGTAGTCCTGGGTGCGCCGTTCGGGCATGCCGGGCATCATCGGCAGGACCGGCTGGGACCTGTCGAGGGCCTGGATCTGGCTCTTCTCGTCGACACAGAGCACGACGGCCCGCTCGGGCGGGTTGTGGTACAGGCCGACGACGTCAACGACCTTTTCGATGAACAGCGGGTCCGTGGACAGTGTGAACGTCTCGGCACGGTGGGGCTTGAGGCCGAACTCCCGCCAGATCCGTCCGATCGTGGACTTCGACAATCCCGACTTCTCGGCCATCGATGTGCGCGACCAGTGGGTGGCGTTACGCGGGGTCTGCTCCAACGTCGTGACCACGACGTCCTCGACCCGGTCGAGGCTGATCGACGGCGGGCGGCCCGGGCGCTGCTCGTCCATCAGCCCGTCGAGCCTCAACGTCAGGAACCGCCGCCGCCACTTACCCACCGTGGACACGTGGACTCCGAGATCCCTTGCGACGTCGGTATTCGACGCACCTTCGGCGCAGGCCAGGACGATCCGTGAACGCATCGCCAGGACCTGCGACGACTTCGCCCGCCGTGACCACCGCGTCAACGTCGCCCGCTCTTCGTCGGTCAGCGTCAGCGGCGCGGTGGGACGCCCGGTTCTCGGCATCCCACCACCGTACCCACTTATCAGGCGAATTTCCGGCGCAGGACACCAGTCGAGCATCAGGCGGAGTTCAACAAGAAGCTCGCCGGTATCCGCGCTGCCGTCGAGCGCGCGGTAGCCGACTTCAAGTGCTGGCGGATCTTCCCCGAGGAGGGCGGGCGTCTCCGCGCCCTCATCGAGGATTTCGTAGAGTCCCTTACCGCCATGGCCGGACTACAATTCTGCATTCATGTCCGTGACAATCTGATGATTCTGTTGTCGCACTCTATCGACCTGGCCGGAAGTCTGCGGTGCGCCCTCATCAGTCAGGTTGGTAGTATTTCCGGCGACGCTCGGACTTCCTTGCCTGGCCTATCTTCGGCTGCCTAGCGTAGCAGTCGTGACGATGCATACGGTTCAGTCCACACTGGCCACGGTCCGGCCGGGAATCCTCGATTCCGGCGCCGCGCCGGCCGCCAAGATCGAACCCGGCGACGAGGTTCTCTATCCGGACACCTGGACGAACTGGCAGAACCAGCTGCGGTACGGCATGTCGTCGGCCGACCGTGCGCGGCTGCGCAAGGAGTACCCGGGCTGCCCGTTCCAGATCATCGGCCCGGTCGAGGTGACCGGTGCCGAGCCCGGCGACGTCGTCGAGTGCCGGTTGACGGAGTTGCGGCTGAGCGACTGGGGCGGGAACGCCTTCCCGACCCGGGCCGGCGCGTTGCCGTACGACTTCGACGAGCCGTACTTCCACGACTTCCGGTTCGACCAGACCCGGACCCGAGCCGACTACGTCCACGGGATCTCGCTGCCGCTCGACCCGTTCGCCGGCATCATCGCGGTCGAACCGCCAGGCGACGAGCAGGTGAGCGCGCTGGTCGGCGGCGTGCACGGCGGCAACCTGGCACTTCCCGAGCTCACCGTGGGTTCGTCGCTGTTTCTTCCCGTGGCCAAGCCGGGGGCCCGGATCTGGATCGGTGACGTGCACGCCTTGCAGGGTGACGGGCTGGTCGACCAGACCGGTCTGAAGTCGACGGCCGAGCGCCTGCGGATGCGGTACGACCTCCACAAGAACGTCGGCTTGACCCGGCCCCTGGCCGAGACCGACACGCACTGGGTCGGCATCGGACTGGCCGACAGCCTGGAGGCCGCGCTGGTCGACTGCCTGCGCGCAATGATCAGCTGGTTCAGCGCGGCATCCGGCGTCACCCGCGCCGAGGCCCACGCACTGTGCAGCATGGCGGCGAGCTTCCGGATCACCCAGTACGCGGACCAGAGCGAGATCCACCACGTCGATGTTCCCCTGCCGCCCAAGGGCGTGCACGCCCTGCTGCGCAAAGACATCTTTCCGGCCGACCTGCGTACCCGGGTCAACCGTTGGCTGCGTCCCGCGGCCTGACGCGATTCAACTTTTTCCCGGACAGGAAGGCGAAACCGGGTGATGAGTACGACGCATGTGCATTATGTCCAGCAGTTGCTGACCCGTTTCGATGCCGATCCGGATCGCGTTGCGTTGGTCAGCAGGGGTGTGCTTCTCACCGCGGGGGAGTTGGCCGAGGCCACCCGCCGGGCCGCGGCCGTGATGGGCCACCACGGCATCAGCCGTGGCGACGTCGTCTGCATTCTGACCGAGCCGAACACCGCCGCCACGCTGATCCTGCGGTGGGCGGCGGACCTGGTGGGGGCGACCGCCGCGCACGTGCGCGGGATGAACGCGGTGGTGCCCGATGACGAGTTGCGGGTGGAGTTGCAGCGCGCGGTCGTCGCGGATCTCGGCGCACGGATGCTGGCGGTCGATCCGGCCAACGAGGAGCGGGCGCGGGATCTGGTGGTGAACGCGGCTGATCGGCCGATTCTCGCCGTGTTGGGCTCCGGGCAGCCGGACACTGTGGACCTGACCGCGGGTTCCGGTGCTGGTGTGGGTCCGTGTGCGGACATCGCCGACGGTGACCTCGCGTTGATCACGCAGACCAGTGGGTCGAGCGGCCTGCCGAAGGGTGTCTGCTGGACCTTCGGGGTCAAGAACGAGATGGCCACGTCGGCCGCCGGCCGCAGCGTCCGGACGAACCTCCTGATCACCGCACCGCTCACCCATTCCAGCGGATTCGGCGCGGACGACACGCTCGTCACCGGTGGCATGGTCGTGCTGCACAACGGCTTCGACGCGGGGGCCGTGCTGCGCGCGGTCGCCGAGTACCGCATCGGCCGGCTCATTCTCGGCACTCCGCAGGTGTACGCGCTCGCCGAGCATCCGGACCGGGCGGGCACCGACCTGTCCAGCTTGACCGAGCTGATCTACACCGGCAGCCCCGGGGCACCGCTCCGGCTGCGCGAGGCCCGGGAGATCTTCGGTCCGGTGCTGATCCAGGTGTACGGCACGACCGAGACCGGCGTGCTCACCATGCTCATCCCGGACGATCACGGCGACCTGCGCGCGTGCGGCACCGTCGGCCGGCCGTTGAACCCCGAAGCGCTGAGCATCCGGGACCCGGAGACCGGCGCGGCGCTGCCCGCCGGCGAGGTCGGCGAGGTTTGTGCGAAGCCACGCTGGCCGATAGCCGGCTACTGGCACGAGCCGAAGCTGACCGCGGCGCTCGTCCGTGCTGGCTGGGTGCGCACCGGCGACCTCGGGCACCTCGACGCCGACGGCTACCTGCACCTGAGCGGCCGGATCGCGGACATGATGAAGGTCAAGGGTCTCCGCATCCACCCCGAGGCCGTCGAGAGGGTGCTGAGCCAGGCACCCGGCGTGTCCCAGGTCGCGGTGTGCGGCGTGGAGGACCCCGACCGCGTGGAGCGGATCTACGCCGCTGTCGTGCCGAAGCCCGGTGCGGACCCGGACCCTCAGGAGTTGCGCCGTCATGTCGCCGAGGCACTGTCCGACAACCACGTTCCCAGCTTGATCGAAATCCGCCAGGAACTGCCGGTGACCGGCCCGGGCAAACCCGATCGGGTCCAACTGCGGGCCGATGCCCGCGCGGCACTGAACTGGCCCGTCTCCCGGGTCTAGGGGCGATTCAGCCTTCCCGGGAAACGTCGGGCCGCCTCATTCGCGGTGACCACGTGCAGTCAATGTGAGGGATGGTTACCGTGGCACTCGCCGGTTAGTCTGCGATTTATCTCGCTCGGCCAATGGTCATCGCATTTTTCCCGGACAGGAAGGCGACACCGGGTGATGAGTACGACGCATGTGCATTATGTGCAGCAGTTGCTGACCCGTTTCGATGCCGATCCGGGTCGCGTTGCGTTGGTCAGCAGGGATGTCCTCTTCACCGCGGGGGAGTTGGCCGATGCCACCCGCCGGGCTGCGGCTGCGATGGGCCGCCACGGCATCAGCCGCGGTGACGTTGTCTGTGTTTTGACCGAGCCGAACGCCGCCGCCACGCTGATTCTGCAGTGGGCGGCCAACCTGGTGGGGGCAACCGCCGCGCATGTGCGCTGGGTGAATCCGGTCGGGCCCGACGACGAGTTGCGGTTGGAGTTGCAGCGCGCCTTCGGTGCGGGTGTAGGTGTGCGGATGCTGGCGGTCGATCCGGCCAACGAGGAGCGGGCGCGGGATCTGGTGGTGAACGTGGCCGGTCGGCCGATTCTGGGGGTGCTGGGCGCCGGGCAGCCGGACACCGTGGATTTGACTGCGGGTTCCGGTGCTGGTGTGGGTCCGTGTGCGGACGTCGTCGACGGTGACCTCGCGGTGATTACCCAGATCAGGCTGTTGAGCGGCCGGAATGGCGTTTGCTGGACCTTCGGGGTCAGGAACGCCATGGTCTCGGCGGCACCGTGCCTGCCACCCATGGCTGGCGCGAGCGCCACCGGCCGCAGCGGCCGGACAAACCTCCTGATCACCACACCGCTCATCCATTCCGACGTGTTCGCCGCGGACGACACGCTCGTCAGCGGTGGCATGGTCGTGCTGCACAACGGCTTCGACGCGGGGGCCGTGCTGCGTGCGGTCGCCCAGTACCAGATCAGCCGGCTCGCTGTCGGCACTCCTCAGGTGTACGCCCTCGCCGAGCACCCGGACCGGGCGGCCACCGATCTGTCCAGCCTGACCGAGCTGTTCCACACGGGAAGTCCGGCGGCGCCGCAGCGGCTGCGTGAGGCCCGGGAGAGTCTCGGTCCGGTGCTGATCCAGGTGTACGGCACGACCGAGGCCGGGGTGCTCACCATGCTGGCCCCCGACGATCTCGGCGACCTGGACGCCGGTGGGACGGTCGGCCGGCCGGTGGATCCCGAGGGGCTGAGCATCAGGGACCCGGAGACGGGCGCGGCGCTGCCCGTCGGCGATCTCGGCGAGGTCTGTGCGAAGCCACGCTGGCCGTCGGCCGGCTACTGGCATGAGCCCAACCTGACCGGGCAACTCGTCCGTGACGGCTGGGTGCGCACCGGCGACCTCGGGTGCCTCGACGCCGATGGTTACCTGCACCTGAGCGGCCGGATCGCGGACATGATGAAGGTCAAGGGCATCCGCATCCACCTCGAGGCGGTGGAGAGGGTGCTCAGCCGGGCCTCGGGCGTGTCCCAGGCCGCAGTGTGCGGGGTCGAGGACGCCAATCGGGTGGAGCACATCTACGCCGCCGTCGTGCCGGAACCCGGCGTCGTCGTGGACCTCCAGGAGTTGCGCCGTCATGTCGCCGAGGCCCTGTCCGACAACCACGTCCCCAGCTTGATCGAGATTCGCCGGGGACTACCGAAGACCGGCTGGGGCAAACCCGATCGGGTCCAACTGCAGGCCGCTGCCCGCGCGGCACTGACCCGCCTCGTCTCCCCGGTCTAGGGGACCGGATGGATCTCCGTCAGGCACAGAAGGGGAGGGTCTCGTGAACCGCACCTCTACCCGGTACACCGACCACGTTTCCGCCGACCAGCGCCGGGCCTGGGCCGCCGCGGGCCACTACCCGGGCCAGGACTTGTACTCCCTGTTCCGGGGCCACGTCCAGCGCACGCCTCAGGCGCCGGCCGTGCTGGACGCCGAGGGGACGGTCAGCTACGGCGAACTGGACGGGACAGCCCGGCGCCTGGCCGCGGGGCTGGCACAGCTCGGCATCGGCCCCGGCGACGTCGTGGCGGTCCAGTTGCCCAACGCCCGTCTCGCGTGTGCCGTCGACCTCGCCGTCGCGGCGGTGGGCGCCATCGCGCTGCCGTTCCCGCTCGGCCGGGGCGACCGCGACGCGGCGAGCCTGTTGCGCCGCTCCGAGGCGGTCGCGGTGATTACCGTCGCCGATCACCACGGCTATCCCTGCGCCGAGCGCATCCGGAAACACGCTGACGCCCTGCCGATGCTGCGTGCCGTCATCGTCGCCGGGGACGGCGCCGCCGAGACGCCGGGCTGCGTGCCGCTCGAGTCCCTGTTCGCCGCCACCGCGGACGAGTTCGTGCCGCGGGAGTTCGACCCCGACGGGCCGGCGCGGATCCTGGTTACCTCCGGGTCCGAGGCGGAACCGAAGATGGTCCTGTATTCGCACAACGCGCTGACCGGCGGGCGGGGTGCCATGATGGCCGGCCTGCATCGAGGGTCTCCGGCCACGATGCGTAACTTGTTCCTCGTCCCGCTGGCGTCGGCCTTCGGCTCCAGCGGAACGCCGGTCACCCTCGCGACCCTGGGCGGGACCCTCGTGTTGAGGCCGACCTTCGACGCTGCCGCGACGCTGCGGACCATCGCCGACACCCGGCCCACCCACCTGCTGGGCGTGCCGACGATGCTGCGCATGCTGCTGGACTGCCCGGAGATCCAGGACGCCGACCTCAGCGCCCTGCAAGCCGCCGTACTCGGTGGGTCCGCGCTCGACCCGGACACCGCGCGGCGCGCCGAGGAGCTCCTGGGCTGCACAGTCGTCTCGCTGTACGGCTCGGCCGACGGGGTCTCGTGCAACAGCGGTCTCGGCCGTTACGACGGTACGGTCGGCCGTCCCGACCCCGCCGTCGCGGACATTCGCATCGTCGGCCCGGACGGGCTCGAGCTGCCGGCCGGAGCGACCGGCGAGGTCGTCGCACGCGGCCCGATGTCGCCGATGAGCTACATCAATTCCCCCGAGCTGGACCGCACGCTGCGCACCCCGGACGGGTGGACCCGCACCGGAGACCTCGGGTTGATCGACGACCAGGGCCGGCTCCGGATCGTCGGACGCCGCAAGGACGTGGTCATCCGCGGCGGCCTCAACATCAGCCCGGCGGAGGTCGAGTCGGTGCTGATCACGCATCCCGCGATCCGCGACGTCGCCTGCGTAGCGGTGCCGGACCCGCTGTACGGCGAACGCGTCTGCGCCTGCGTCGCCACCTCGGCCGAGCTGAGTCTGGCCGAGGTCACCGCCCACCTCGCCGCGGCCGGGATGGAGCCACGGAAGTTCCCGGAACGTCTGTTGCTGTTGGCCGCTCTGCCGCTGAGCGCCGCGGGGAAGGTGGACCGGCAAGCGCTTCGGGTGCAGGCCGCAGACCAGGGATCCGACGCGACCCGGTGAAACCCGGTCCAGAACAGAGGATGTCACCGCATGACTGAGGGAATTCCGGAACCGATCTCGTACCTCCAGCACTGGGATCGCACCGAACCGTTCGATCCGCCGGCGGTGCTCGGTGAGCTGGTCCGGACGCGGCCACTGACCCGGATGGTGTATCCCGACGGTCACATCGGCTGGCTGGCCACCAGCCACGACCTCGCCCGTGAGGTGCTCAGCAACCAGGCGTTCAGCCACCGGTTCCACACCACCCACGCCCCCGTGACGAAGAAGGGCGAGATATTCCCGTCCGTGCCCATCGTGCCGGGCGGGTTCATCCACATGGATCCGCCGGAGCACACCCGCTACCGGAACCTGCTCAGCAGCGAGTTCAGTGCCCGCGCCACGAGGGCGTACGCCCCGCGGGTGGCCGAGCTGGCCACCGCGCAGCTCGCCCAGGTGCGGGAGCACGGCTCGCCGGTCGACCTCCTGCCGACCTACGTCCGGCCGCTCTCGCTGCGGGTGTTGTGCGAGGTGCTGGGGGTGCCGTTCGCCGGCAGCCCGGTTCTGTCCGCCCTGAGCGACAGCGCCACCGACAACGAGGTCAGCCTCGATGCGGAACGGGAGGCCGGGACACAGGCGTACCACTACCTTCTGGACCTCGTGGGCAAGGCACGGGTCGAGCCGGGCGCGAACGTCATCGGGCGGCTGGCCGCCGAGCCCGGGCTGACCGACCGCGAGATCACCAACATGCTGCTGATCGTCTTCGCGGCGGGCTTCGCCAGTTGCGAGGGCGCGCTCGCGTCGTCGTTGCTGGCGCTGCTGCATCATGGCGACCAGCTCGACACGCTGCGTTCGGCCGCCCGGATCGGCGGCGCGAGCGGCATCGAGGGAATGGTCGAGGAGCTACTGCGGTACACGTCGGTCAACCAGTTCCAGATCTTCCGGACCGCGTTGTCGGATGTGAAGCTCGGCGGGGAGCTGATCCGCGAGGGGGAGACGGTGACGGTCGCCCTGCCGGCGGCCAACCGTGATCCGGCCAAGTTCGGTTGTCCCGACCGGTTTGACCTGAGCCAGGACGCGTCCGCTCACCTGGCCTTCGGGTACGGCGTACACGCCTGCGTCGGGCAGCGGCTGGCCCGGCTCGTCCTGGCCGAGGCGCTGACCTCGCTGGTGCTCGGCCTGCCCGGACTCGCCTTGGACGTGCCGCTGGAGCAGGTTCCGGTGCGTCTGAAGACCCCGGTGCTGAGCGTACTGCGCCTGCCGGTTCGTTTCTGATCCCGACCTGTTCGCGGGCGGCCGGATGCCATCCGGCCGCCCGCATGCTTCATCGCCGCGAACGCGGCGCCCGGTCGGCGCATGCCAGCAGCGAGTTGCGGATGTGGTCGTGGATCGAGTCCATCTGCTCGGTCGTGAAGCACTGCGTGCTGTACGGCATCTCGATGCTGAACCGGCCGTAGATCGTCGCCGGCGACGCGAGCAACGGGCCCGCACCGCGCTCCGGGTCCCACCGGCTGGACAGCGGAAACTTGGTCATGTCGACGATCTCCAGTCCCTTCGGGGACGGCGGCCCGTCGATTCGTCCGACGTTGGTGAGCACCAGGCTGGTCGGCCAGAGCTGAGGGTGGGGGAGCAGCCGGTCCAGTGCCTGCATCTCCATCGGCGCGTCACCCCGCTCGATGCCGGCGCGCAACTCGGTGGTGAAACGGTGGCCGAGCTTGACCAGATCGACGCCGGCGGGCACCTCGAGCAGATCGCGATACCAGGAGACCATCGGCACCATCGCCTCGTGGCTGAGGCCCGGCGCAACCTGGTCGCGAAGGTCCACCGTGCAGAAACTCGACAGCCGATGACCGTTCAGCTCCTCGGGCAGGCCGGCGCGTACGGCCGCCAGCAATGCCGCGGCGACCAGCCCGTTCACCGACACCCCGGCGTCCTTGGCGAAGGCCAGCAGACCGGTGGTCTCCGATTCGGTCAGCCGGAGCCGGCGCGAGGTCATCAGGCTCTCCGCCGGCACCGCCGGGGTGGACCCGGCCGCCCGGAACGGCAGAGACGCCACCGGCGCGCCCTCGGCCCGCTTGAGCCGCTCCTGGACGTAGGCGTCCAGCTCGGCCTCGCTGCGCGGCGGCAGCCAGTCGTCGAGCGGCGCCGGCCACTCCTGCGGCCGCGGCTCCGGCGCCGAGTAGCTGCCGGATTGAATGTCGATGTAGCGCTGCCAGATCCGGCGGCAGAACGCGGTCGCGCTGCGGCCGTCGCAGATCGCATGGTCGACGCCGAACATCACGATGTCCTCGTCGGCGCCGGTCAGCAGGACGGCACGCGCGAGCGGGCCACCGAGGTGCAATGGCTTGTTGTACTCCTGAAGCTGCGCACCGGGCCCGTTGCGCCGGACGTGTAGGCGCGGCAGCTCGCTCGGCTCGAGCAGGCTGAGGTAGTAGTCGTCGCCGTCCTTCTCCAGCCGGCTGCGCAGACCCGGCGCCTCCGCGAGGACAGCGGTGAACGCCGCGTCCAGGAGTTGCGCGTCGACGCCGCCGCGCACCACGCAGATCTGCAGCGCCTGCGTCCTGATCTCGCTGACGTACATCCGTTCCGACCGGGCAATTCGTCGGCGCATGCCTTCCTCCTCGTTGTCGGGATCAGCCGACTTCGCCGGCCAGAATCGCGCTGCGGTGCGCATGCCAGTCACCGTCGTCGGTGACGGTGCGGGTCTTCTCGATGCCGGCCCGGACGGTCAGATAACGACGGCCCTTCAACACCACCTGGCCGTCGGGGACCGCTCGGCTGTAGAGCTCGGCGCCGTCGCCGCCGGCCGCGAGCGCGGCGTTGATCGCCTTTTCCGCCGGCGCCCAGTCCGACCGGTCGCGGACTTTCGCGGTGAACGCGTAGACCGTGCTCCACTGGCCGAGCCGGGGGCGGCGCTGCAGCGACACACCGTCCCCGCCATGGGTGAGCCGGTACCGGCAGCCGTACTGCCGTTGATCGCCGGCGGCGCCGTCGAGGCGCAGGGGCTCGACGAAGGACGGTCCGGCGTACCCGATGTCGACCAGCCAGGACCCGCCGTCCACACGGGCCAGGATGAGCATGTGCTCGACCTCGACACCGTAGGACCGGCGGCCCTCCGCCGTCGTGCCGGCGATCAGGTCGGCATCGAACCCGAGGTCGCGCAGCAGCCGCAGGAACAACCGGGTCATCTGGACGCAGCCGCCGCCGTGGCCCGCCGCGATCACCGAGTCGAACGTCGCGTCCTCGTCGAAGTCGACCAGATCGACCAGCCGTCCGCTCGGCGCCGGCACGGCCAGCGAGCCCGCGCTGTTGAACGGAATGCTCTCCATGTGCCGCTTGTGCAGTGCGACGAGGGTCGCCAGATCCGCGGCCGGCTGGCTGGTGGCGGAGTCGTAGCCCAACCGCCGCAGGTACGTGTCGATGTCGTACATCGTCTGTCTCTCTCCGGGCATCCCTCACGCCGACAGCCGGCAGGCCGGAAAGCCTGCCGGCTGTCGAATCCGACCGTAAACCGCTATTCGACGTTGTCGTCGAACGAAGACACCAACGGCCGCAGCGGAGTGAAGTCGTGCCAGGGGTTCTGGAGGATCTGACGCCACGTCGCGTCGTGCCCGCGGACCTTGAGCCGGAAGTAGACCGTGCGCCGGACGGAGTCGGACGTGTTGCTGCCGACGTTGTGGCCGACCATGTAGTGCTTCAGCAGCATGTCTCCCGCGCGGGCGCGGATCTGCTCCCGCTCGGGAAGCTTGATGTCCGGGTAGGAGGTGAAGGCGTCGGGCCCGTGCTCACGGAAGTACTTTGCGTGAGCGCGGTGCGTTCCCGGCCAGGCGTAGAGGTTCCCGGAATCGTCGCCGTCCTGGTCGGTGAGGAAGAAACCGGCGAGCATGGTGAAGGTCCGCGGGGGTTCATCGGCCTTCCGGCGCATTCCGCCGTCGATGTGCGGCATTCCCCGGTCGTCGACGTAGGGCGGAAAGGTCATGGCGATCTGCGTCTGCCACGGATATTCCATGGCACCGTCACCGGTGAGTTCTTCGGCGAGCTCGAAGGCCTGGGTGTCCCGCAGAAGCGCCGCGAGGTCCGGCTCCTCCTCCCACTTCGGGAACATGAAGTGCGGTCCGGCGTGCCCCTCCTCGGGCGGATGCGCGCGCAGCTGCTTGTCCACCGCCGCGTTGGCCGCGGCCAGGATGTCCGGAGGCACGACGTCCGGGATCACGATGTAGCCGCGTTCGGCGAACTCCAGCAGCTGTTCACGAGTCAGCTTCCGCTGCACACTCAACGTCCGCGAGTCGATGCTGCTCGGCATGGCTTCGGTGGGTGCGGCGGGCGCTGCGCGCCTAGCCGATTCCAGGATCGCCCGTTCGATCGCCGTCGTGGCGGAAGCGCCACCGCGGGTCAGGGCGGCAAGTGCCTGCTTGATCCGGTCGTCAACGCGAATGGTGATCGTGTCGTCTTCAGCCACGAACCTGCCACCCTTCCTGTCGCAGTCGATGTTCAGGACGTGCTGCCGATGCTAGGTCGGATGTGGAGGGATCCCTATCCCTCGGTCTGACAGCACCTGGCCGCGGGACTCCCGCCAGCCGGAAATCACAGCTCCCGCAGGCATTCGGAACCGAGTCAATCTCTTTGGTCTCTGGTGGGAATTCGGTCGTGTCGTGGGCGTTCACGCGACCCCGCAGATATGACACGGCGTCGTTCTTTCCGGTGTCGGGGCGTAGAAGTAGTCGAACGGGGTGAAGGCGCTCATTGTTTCGGCCTGCGGGCCTCAGGTGCGGCTGATCGTGGCGAGCCAGGCGGGTACCCCGTCGGCATATATGTTGTTCTCCAGCGTTGCGGGTTCGATCGAGTCGACCCGCCAGCCCGTGGCGAAGGTGGCCCGGATTTCGTCCTGGCTCACTCGTCGTGGTCCGTTGCCGGGTGGGAGTCGGTCGCTGAAGCAGAGGAGGAACAATCGTGCGTCCGGGGGCATGACGGTGGCCAGGTTGTCGGCGTAGCGGATCCGTTCGGGGTCGCTGAAGACGTGGAACAGGCCGCTGTCGAGGACTGTGTCGAACTGCTCGCCTGGCTTGCCGAGTTCGAAGGCGTTCCCGACCAGGAAGCGCGCTTGCAGGCCGCGCTCGCGGGCTTTGCGCCGCGCGGTCTCGATCGCTGTCGGCGCTGGGTCGATGCCGAGGGTCGGCAGGCCGAGCGCGGCCGCCATGAGGGCGTGCTCGCCGGTGCCGCAGCCGATTTCGAGGACCCGGCCGCGAAAGGCGCCTGCCTCGGCGAGGTGGCGCATGGCCGGTTGCGGGAGGCCGGCGTCCCAGGGCGGCGTCTCGGCGGTGTACCAGTCGAAGAGTTCCGGCGATAAGGCCCCGGCCAGCCGGCGTGCCAGTTTCTCCAGCGTCCCGACCAGTTCCTTGGCCTGGCAGGGGTCCTGGATCCCGGCCGCTGCGGCGAGCCGCTCGTCGATGCGCGCGGCGACGTTGTGTCGGGGGATCGGCCGGACCACGGTCCGTCCGGGGGCGTTCGGGTCGGCGGCGGTGGTCACGGCGTCGAGGTTGCTCAGGGTGGTGACGGACGCCTCCACGTGGCTGGCTGGGAAGCCGGTGCGGTCGACGATCTCGGTGATCGAGGTGTCCGGGTGTTCGAACACGTCGGTCATGACGAGGCGCACGCCGGGGGACAGCCGCTGCAAACCGGTGGGGTCCGGGATGGCGTCCTCGCCGATCTGCATCAGCTTGCGCGCGAGGTCGTACAGCTCGAAGCCGTCCATGTCGGAAGCGTGATCGACGCGGGGCGGGGCACGCCATCCCACAGATTGACAGTGCGCTCGGCGGTTCACCCGCGACGGCTGGACGACTGGCGTCGCGGGTCTGAGGTCTTTGGACGGGGGTGGCTTTGGTCAGGATCTGATCGGCGGTCGTGGTCCAGCTGAACGGCTCGCAGCGTTGGTTGTAGGCGTCGATGAACGTGCGGATCGCGTAGACGAGGTCCGGGACGCTGGTGAAGGTTCCGCGGCGGATGGCCTGGCGGGTGTTGATGCCGAAGAAGATCTCGACCGACCCTGCACCAACTTGTCAGGCGAATTTCCGGCGCAGGGCATTAGCAGCGTGAGGGATGCCAGGGCCCCGCGGTTTGGATCTACCGTGTCCGGTGAGCATCGCGCTACCGCGCCGCTTGAAAGAAGTGAGCTTTCATGGGTGTGACCCAGTCCGAACGGACACTGTCCAATCTTCTCGCCTATCTCGACGGGTTGTGGGCGCGTGGAGAGGCGCATTTTGACGAGAAGATCCAGGCGTGGCGCGTGCTATTTCCCAATCGGATTGTTCTACCTGTCGGGTACGGAGTTCCGGATGTTGAAAAACGGTATGACATTTTGAGTACTCGGTCCGCTGGAGATCACAGTGGAGGGCGCCTCCGACGTGTCCATGGAGGCCAAGGTCCGCTGGACACTCGCACAGTCGGTGCAACGCTCGCCCACGAGGGAGGGCAACGGTGACGATCCGGGTTTGGGACTACCTGCCGGAGTACCACGACGAACGCGAGGAGGTGCTCGCCGCGGTCGCGAAGGTGTTCGAGTCCGGCCAGCTGATACTGGGTCCGAGCGTGGCCGGGTTCGAGGCGGAGTTCGCGGCGTACCACGGCGTCACCCACTGCGCCGGCGTGGACAACGGCACCAACGCGATCAAGCTGGGGTTGCAGGCGCTCGGCGTGGGCCCGGGCGACGAGGTGATCACGGTCGCCAACACCGCCGCGCCGACCGTGGTGGCCATCGACGGGACGGGCGCCAAGCCGGTCTTCGTGGATGTGCGCGAGGACGACTTCCTCATGGACACCGACCAGGTTGCGGCCGCGATCGGCCCGCGTACCCGGGCGCTGGTCCCCGTGCACCTCTACGGCCAGTGCGTCGACATGGCCCCGCTACGCCGGTTGGCCGCCCGGCACGGCCTGGCCGTCCTGGAGGACTGCGCCCAGGCGCACGGCGCGCGCCACCACGGCCAGCTGGCCGGCGCGATGGGCGACGCCGCCGCGTTCTCGTTCTACCCCACGAAGGTTCTCGGCGCATACGGCGACGGCGGCGCCGTGATCACCGGCGACGAGCACACCGACCAGAACCTCCGGCGCCTGCGCTACTACGGCATGGAGGACCGCTACTACGTGGAGCGGACTCCCGGGCACAACAGCCGCCTCGACGAGGTACAGGCCGAGATCCTGCGGGGCAAGCTGCGCCGGCTCGACGCGTACATCTCGGGGCGCCGCGTGGTCGCGCAGCGCTACACCGAGGCGCTGGGCGACCTCGCCGAGCCGGGCGGGCTCGTGCTGCCGACGGTGTCGCCCGGGAATGAGCACGTGTACTACCTGTACGCGGTTCGGCACCCGAGGCGGGACGACATCATCGAGCGGCTGCGCGCGTACGACATCGCGCTGAACATCAGCTACCCCTGGCCGGTGCACACGATGGCCGGATTCGCGCACCTCGGATACGCCAAGGGCTCGCTGCCGGTCACCGAGAAACTGGCCGGCGAGGTGTTCTCGCTGCCGATGTACCCGTCGCTGCCGCTCGACCGGCAGCAGGCGGTGATCCGGGCCCTTCGCGAGGTGCTGGCCGGTTTCTGAGACAACCCATCTGGTACGGAGGGATCACCATGCCGGGAGAACTGGCGACCGCCACCTGCAGAGTGTGCGACGGGAATGTCCATGAGTTCCTCGACCTCGGCCGTCAGCCGCTGTCCGACGCGTTCCGAGAGCCGGACAGTGATGCCACGGAGTTCTTCTTCCGGCTCGCCGTCGGGCAATGCGAGTCGTGCACGATGGTGCAGCTCACCGAGTCGGTGCCGCGGGAGCGAATGTTCCACGAGGATTACCCGTACCACTCGTCCGGGTCGGCGGTGATGCGTGAGCACTTCGCGAGCGTCGCACGACGGTTCCTCGCCACCGAGCTGGCCGTGCCGGACCCGTTCATCGTCGAGATGGGCTGCAACGACGGCGTCATGCTGAGCACGATCCAACAGGCCGGCGTACGCCATCTGGGCTTCGAACCCTCCGGGCGGGTGGCCGAGGTGGCCCGCGCCGCGGGCGTCCGGGTACGCACCGCGTTCTTCGAGGACTCGACGGCGGCGCAGGTCCGTGAGGCGGAAGGGCCGGCCCAGGTCATCTTCGCGGCGAACACCATGTGTCACATCCCGTACCCGGCCTCGATCTTCCGCGGCGTGGACGCGCTGCTGGCGCCGGACGGCGTGTTCGTGTTCGAGGACCCGTACCTCGGTGACCTGGTGGCGAAGACGTCCTTCGACCAGATCTACGACGAGCACTTCTTCCTGTTCAGCGCGCACTCGGTGCGGGCCATGGCCGAGCACTACGGATTCGAGTTGGTCGACGTGGAACGGCTGCCGGTGCACGGCGGCGAGATCCGGTACACGCTCGCCCGGGCCGGGAGGCGCACGCCCAGCGCCGCCGTCGCCGCCCTGCTCGCCGAGGAGGACGCCCGCGGGCTGTCCGGCATGGCGACCCTGCGTGGCTTCGCCGCCAGCGTGATGCGCGTGCGCGACGACCTGGTGGAACTGCTGCGACGGCTGCGCACCGACGGATCCCGCGTGGTCGCCTACGGCGCCACGGCGAAAAGCGCCACAGTCACCAACTTCTGCGATATCGGGCCCGAGCTCGTCTCCTACGTGTGTGACAGTACGCCCGCCAAGCAGCACCGGCTGACGCCCGGCAAGCACATCCCGGTACGCCCGCCGACCGCGTTCCGCGATCCGTACCCGGACTACGCGCTGTTGTTCGCGTGGAACCACGCCGACGAAATCATGGCGAACGAAGAGGAATTCCGGCGCTCCGGCGGGCGATGGATCAGCTATGTGCCGAACGTCCGGGTGCTCTGAGGGATCGAGAGGGCTATGCAGGAACAGGACACCGCGTCACCGTCCCACGTCGGTGCCGCGTTGATGGAGACGGAACGGGACACGCCGCGGCCGGCGGTGCCACCCGGCGACCTGGCTACCGCGATCACCGCGCCAGGTCGAGAGCTGCTGACCATCCTGGCTCGGCACCTGCCCCGGATACGGGCCGCGGCGACGCCGAACGACCGGGACGGCACGTTCCCCGCCGAGACGTTCCGCGGCTTCGCGCGTGACGGCGTGCTGGGCGCGACCGTGCCCGCCGAGCTGGGCGGGATGGGTGTCAGCCGGCTCCACGACGTGGCGGTCGCGCTTCTGCGGGTCGCCGAGGCGGACGCCTCGACCGCGCTGGCCCTGCACGCCCAGTTCAGCCGGGGGATCACCCTGACGTACGAGTGGCGGCACGGCCCGCCGCCCACGCAGGAACTGGCCGAGCGGCTGCTGCGCGCGATGGCCCGCGGCGAGGCGGTGATATGCGGCGCGGTGAAGGACCACGGGCGAGAGGTCACCCAGCTGCGCCCCGACGGCGCCGGTGGTTGGCTGCTGTCCGGCCGCAAGACCCTGGTGACGATGGCGCCGATCGCGACGCACTTCGTCGTCTCCGCCCAGGCGCCGGTCGCCGGGGGACCAACGCTGCTGCACGCCCCTATCGTGGCCCGGGACACCCCGGGACTCTCCATCGTCGACGGATGGAGCGGCCTGGGCATGCGCGCGTCCGGCACGCTCGACGTGGCGTTCGACAACTGCCCGGTGCCCGCGGGCGACGTGCTGGCGCGTGGCAGCGTCGGCGCGCACAGCGACGCGGTCCTCGCCGGGCAGACGATCAGTTCCATCGCCATGCTCGGCATCTACGCCGGCGTCGCCCAGGCCGCCCGCGACCTCGCGGTGCAGACGGTCGCCCGGCGGTCGGCCGCACCGCCCGCGGCCTCGCGCACCCTGGTCGCCGAGATCGAGGCGCGGCTGTACGCGCTGCGGGCCACCGCGTCGGCCGCGCTCGTCAACGCCGACGAACTGTCCCCACGTCACGACATGGATCCGGATGAGCGCGGCCGGCGGATGATGACCCCGTTCCAGTGCGCCAAGCTCATGGTCAACCAACTGGCGGCCGCGGTGGTCGACGACTGCCTCACCGTGGTGGGCGGGGCCACGTACGTGGCGGAGCACCCGCTGGCCCGGCTGTATCGGGACGTGCGCGCCGGCCGGTTCATGCAGCCGTACACGTACGCCGACGGGGTCGACTACCTGAGCGCGCAGGTGCTGGGCCTGGAAAGGGACAACAACTACGTGAGCGTACGGGCCACCCGGCCGGCGGACGGCCGGTGACGGGCCGACGTATCGACTCGGCCGTGGCCCGGCTCGCCGTTTGACGGCCGGCGTCACCGCGCTTTGCGCAGTCCGGTGCCCGACCTCGTCTCGAAGGGATCCAGGATGGTGATCGCGACGCGGCTGGCGGAGCGGGATGACACCCGGCTGCCCGCACGGCTCGCGCGTTCCCGGCGGGCCGTCGCGACCGGCACGGGCATGCGGACCGAGGACTTCGACGTGTGGCTCGCCGGGCGCCGCCGGGCGCACCGCTTCACCGTCGAGCGGGTGCCGCTCGCGAACATCAAGGGCTGGTCGTTCGAACCGGACAGCGGCAACCTCGTGCACCGCAGCGGGCGGTTCTTCAGCGTTGAGGGGCTGCACGTCGTGATCGACGGTCGCGAGTGGCAGCAGCCGATCATCGTGCAGCCCGAGGTGGGTATCCTCGGCATCCTGGCCAAGGAGTTCGACGGCGTACTGCACTTTCTGATGCAGGCCAAGATGGAGCCGGGCAATCCTGGCCTGTTGCAGCTCTCGCCGACCGTGCAGGCCACGCACAGCAACTACACCGGCGTGCATCGGGGTGCCGGCGTGCGGTACGTCGAGTACTTCACCCGGCCTGGCCGGGGCCGGGTGCTCGCCGACGTGCTCCAGTCGGAGCACGGCTCCTGGTTCCTGTGCAAGTCCAACCGCAACATGATCATCGAGACCTTCGACGACGTTCCGCCGGACGACGACTTCTGCTGGCTCACTCTGGGGCAGATCGGCAAGCTGCTGCACCGCGACAACGTCGTGAACATGGACGCACGCAGCGTCCTTGCCTGCGCCCCGACGGCGCCCGCGGAGGCGGGCGCGGTGTGCTCCGACACGGATGTGCTGTCGTGGTTCACCAACGAGCGGGCCCGGCACGACGTGCGGGCCCGGCGCATCCCGCTCGCCGAGGTGAGCGACTGGGTGCGCACCGACGACAACATCCAGCACGTCGGGAACCGGTACTTCCGGGTCGGGGGAGTGTCCGTCGAGGCCGGGAACCGCGAGGTGACCTCGTGGATGCAGCCGCTGTTCGAGCCGGTCGGCGTGGGTCTCTGCGCGTTCCTGGTCCGCCGCTTCGGCGGGGTGCCGCACCTGCTGGTCCATGCCCGGGCCGAGGGGGGTCTCCTCGACACCGTCGAACTCGGACCGACGGTGCAGTGCACCCCGGAGAACTACGCCCACCTGCCGGAGCGGGAGCAGCCACCGTTCCTCGACCTGGTGCGCCGTGCCGGGGCGGACCGGATCCGATACGCCGCGGTGCACTCCGACGAGGGTGGCCGTTTCCTCAACGCCGTCAGCCGCTACCTGCTCCTGGAGGCCGGCGAGGCCGAGGCGGGCGCCGAGCCCCCGCCCGGGTTCGCCTGGGTTACCCCCGGCCAGCTGAATTCGCTGGCCCGGCATGGGCACTACCTCAACATTCAGGCGCGTGTGCTGCTCGCGATCCTCGGCTCGCTGAACGGGCTCCTGTAGGTCGGCGCTATCCGGCGTTCTCGGCGAACGCGTCGACGCAGCGCCGCAGCGCGGTGTGCAACGGCATCCGGGGGCGCCAGCCGGTGACCGCCCGGAACCGCGACGAGTCGATCGCGACGTTGTTCATGTCGGTGGCCGCGGCGAGATCGGGCGGCGGCACGCAGACGACGGGCACCGGCGGCCGCCCCAGGCGGGCGCCGACCAGGTCGGCGATCGTCCGCAGCACGTCGCCCAGGGGCACGCCGCGCCCGGTGCCGAGCAGCCAGTGCCGGCCCGCGAGCACGTCCGCGTGGTCGATCCCGGCGAGGAAGGCGTCCGCGGCGTCGTGCACATACAGCAGGTCGCGCTCGACTGTGCCGTCGTTCCACAGGGTGAGCTCCTCGCCGGCGAAGGCCTTGCGCACCATGGTGGAGACCACGCCGTGGCCGTTCAGCCGCCCCCTGGGGCTGTCCCCGTACACGGTGGGCAGCCGCAAGGACACGCCGCGCACCAGCCTGGCGGCGGTGGCCGCCTTGAGCACCTGCTCCGCCGTGTGCTTCTGCCGGTCGTAGGCGGTCGTGGGCCGGTCGGGTTCGCTGCCGTCGAGGGGCATCCGCTCCGGCAGGCCGGCCTGCGAGGTGGAGCCCGCGAACACGACCACGGGCGGCCGCCGGATCTCCCCGAGCAGCTCGACGAGATCGCGCATCACGCCGACGTTCACCCGTTCGGCGGCCGGGTTGCCGGCGGCCTCACGCCAGCCGGCGGTGTGCATCAGCAGATGGACCACCGTGTCCGCGCCGGCCACCGCGGCTTCGAGCCCCGCGCGAGCCGTGAGGTCGGCGCACAGCACCTCGACCTCGGCCACGGCGCCGGTCGGCACCGACTGCGGCCGGCGGCCGACTGTGCGTAGCCGGATCGGTCGCCGGGCGAGGGCTTCGACGACCGCGGCGCCGACGAAGCCCGAACCACCCAGCACCGCGATCAGCGGCCGGTCCCCGCCGGCACCGGCGGCGTTCACCGGGGCACCGGGTCGGCGCGGTACAGGGCCTGCCAGTAGTAGCTCCACGACACCGCGCGTTCCCGCGCCACGCACTGCCACCGCTCGCCGGGCCGGTACGCGGACACGAAAGCGGGCACCTTCTCCAGCACCGCCTCGCTGTCGTGGATGTCGATGACGTCGCGCAGCAGCCCGCTGTTCAGCGCCAACTCCACAACTGCGGCGCCCTGCGAGTGGCCGTCGAGAACCTTGTCGAGGTACTTGCCGACCGGGTTGTTGACGTAGAAGTGCGCGCAGGTCGCGTCGATGAGCGCGAGGTAGTCCCGCACGGTGTCGGGGTCCATCTCGGCGAACGAGTCGACGTTCACGCACAGATCGAAGCGGGCACCGCGCACCTGCTCGTCCACCTCGTCGATGCCCACGAAACGGATCTTCGCGAACTGCTCCGGCTCCAGCACGGTCCGCAGGTACCGGCGCGACAGCGCCAGCGTGTTCGGCAGGTCGACGATCGTGTATCCGGCGACCTCGTGGTTGGACAGGAGGGTGTGGCAGGTCCGGCCGTAGCCTGCGCCGATCTCCACAATCCGGGCGCCGTCGAGGGGCAGGTTCGCCGCCATGAACTCGACCTCGTGCACCGCCTGCAGGTAGTCGAGGCATACTGATTCGCCGTTGCACCGCACTGAATAGGGGTCGCCGACCTCGCGGTTGCGCGTGCGGCGCAGTCTCTCCCTGTTCGCGGGGCTGAGCTGCATGCCCAGGGCGAAGGTGAGCGCCTTCAGGTACCGCACGCCGTTGGGCTGCGGGTTCCACAGCGCCAGCTTGAAGTTGACCCCGTTCGACTTGAACCCGGCGAGGTCGGCCACGGCCTCCTCGGTGATGTGCGCCTCGTTGATGTGCAACCACTGCGCGCTCGGGCCGTATCGCCGGTGTACCGGCTGCACCTGCTCGGTCATGACTGCGCCCCCTTTGACATGCTCTTCTGGCCCTCTCCTGCCGTGTCGTTGTCCGGCGCGGCCGTGGGCCGCTCGGTGCGGTCGGTCATGCCACCTCCTCCGCCCGATCCGGGAGGCGCGCGGCGCCCACGAGCACGTCGTGCTGGAGTTGCCGGAGTGTGTGCGACGGTTCGATGCCCAGGTTCTGGTCCAACGTGCGCTGCAGCTCGCGGTAGGCGTCCAGGGCTTCCGCACGCCGGCCCGCCTCGCTCAGGACGATCATCAGCTGCTCGTGGAGCCACTCGTCGAAAGGATTCTCCAGCGCGGCGAACCGCAGCTCGGGGATGAGCTCGTGGTGCCGGCCGAGTCGCAGGTCGGCCAGGATGCGGGTGCGGATCGTCCGTCTGCGCACCTCCTCGAGCTGCCGGATGTACGGGGTCAGCACCGGGCCGGTGGTGATGTCGGCGAGCACCGGGCCGCGCCACAGCGCGAGCGCCTGCCTCAGGCGGCTGGCCGCCCGCTCCGCGTCGCCCGCGGCGAAGGCGGCGGTGCCTTCCGCGCTCAGCCGCTCGAAGGCGAACGCGTCGATCTCCGATTCGTCGCACCGCAACAGGTAACCCGGCGGGCGGGTCTCGATGAACTCGCCCTCGCCGAGCCGGTCGGCGAACCGCTGGTACTTCTTGCGCAGCTTATAGATATAGGTCTGCGTCGTGGTCACAGCGCTGCGCGGTGGGTTCTCCCCCCACAGCTCCTGGATGATGCAGCCCCGATCGACCACCTGGTTGGCCCGCAGCAGCAGCAGGGCAAGCGTCCAGCGCACCCGGGTCGCGCTGGGTGTGCTCGGCTTGCCCTGCATCGAACCCTCGAACGGACCGAGTACTCGGAATTTCATGGCTATTTCTTACACCCGCCGCTGCGGGGCGGGCAGCCGGTCGAGTGAGTAGTTGTACGTCTTCTGCTTGGCGGTCAGCTCCCCGCCGGGTGGCTTCTTGTGCGGGGTGAGCGGGCCGGTGCCCTGGTAGCCGCCGTCGCCGATCATGCCGGGGCCGTCGGTGGCCGGCCGACTGGCGAGTTCTCCCAAGGCCTACGATCTCCCGGACCCGACGAGGTCGGCGAGTTGTCCCGCCGCCAGTCCTGTCATTTCGCTCAGCCCGCGGCGGCCGGCCCTCGATCATCCACACCACCACAGCGTCTGTCACCCGCCCGCGTCCGCCGCGGGTTTCGGCGCCTGCGGGCGAGAGCCACCTGCCCCGCCGGTGCACCCAGATCCTCCCGGCCAGAACCAGGGCGGCCACCGGATCGCCGCAACAACCACCCCAACCCGCGCTACGACGTCCACACCGCAGCCACCACGAACGCCATGACACCATCCGCAAATAAATACGAAGGCTGTCAATCCCCCGTCCGTGCCGCACGGGTTAAAGATCAAGTTAGTGCGGCGCGACGAACAAGCCCCGCTCGTCGGCGTGGATATCGGGGGCGAACCCAAGGCGCCGGCTCACGTACCTGCATGCTCAACCCCTTTTCGCGCCGCTGGGGTCAGGGTGGCGGGCCGCGCTCGCGCGCCGCTGGTGTCCGTCTGGGAATCCGGTCGAGGACGGTGAGTACGGCACACCGGAAGATGCGCGCCCCGCAGCGATCGATGAGAATCGCAGCAACGTTCTACTCGTTCGGGGGAATCGCTGTGACAGGAAACTTCACTCGTCGTGCTGTCCTGAGCCTCACCGCCGCGTCGGCGGTCGGTGCGGTGACGGGCGTCTCCGGGGCGACCGGATCCGCCGCCGGCAGCACCGTCCGCCGCGGCCGCGGCCGCGGCACGGTCAACTGGAACTCGCTGAGCTGTCACCTCGACGGTGACCTCATTCTGCCGTCGGATTCGCGCTACAGGCAGGCCCACGAGCAGTCACTCGGCCAGTTCGACAACATCAATCCCATGGCCGTCGCCTACTGCCAGAGCACAAAGGACGTCCAGACCGTCATAGCGTTCGCCCAGGACAACGCGGTGCACACCGTTCCCCGCAGCGGGGGGCACAGCTTCGGTGGCTATTCGACGACAACCGGCATGATCCTGGACGTCTCCCGGCTGAACCAGGTCACCACCAACGGAACGCACGTCACGATGGGCGCGGGCACCCAGCAGGTCGATGCACTGGCCGCACTGACCCCGCACGGGCTGGCCCTGGCCAGTGGCCTCTGCCCCACGGTGGGCGCCGGCGGTTACATCCAGGGCGGTGGTATCGGTCACCAGACTCGTAAGTACGGCATGGCCTGCGACCGGCTGGTCTCGGCCGACGTGGTGCTGGCGGACCGGCGCATCGTGCGGGCTTCGGCCCGGGAGAATCCCGATCTGTACTGGGCGCTGCGCGGCAACGGCGGCGGCAACTACGGCGTCGTCACCAGCTACACGCTTGAACCGGTGCGGCGCAACACCCTGGTTGGTTACAGGCTGGTGTGGTCGGGGAATGACACGGCCGCGCTGATCGAGAACTGGCAGCAGTGGGTGCTGGCGTCACCCAACGATCTTTCCTCGGTCCTGCTGGCCCGCACCACGAACCTGCCCTCACCCGGCACGATGGTGGTCGTCACGGGCGCCTGGTACGGCACCATGGAGGATCTCAACCACCGCATCGACGAACTGGTTGGAATGATCGGCGTGGCGCCGCTCAACCGGTTGGTCGCGGAGAAGGCGGTTAAGGACCTCATGATGCAGATCTATGGCTGCGCGGATCTCACCACCGCGCAGTGCCACCGGGTCGGCACCAATCCCGAGGCGCTGAAGCCTCGCTACAACTACTACCGCACCCGGTGCCGGATGTTCGACTCAGCGGTGCCTGGCGCCGACGTCGAGGACCTCCTGGCGGTCCTGGCCGATCCGGCGCATTTCCGGAACGGGCAGGACCGCATGCTGTACTTCGAGGCCCTCGGGGGCGCCGCGAACGAGCGGGCCCGCACGGACACCGCCTATGTGCACCGGACCACCAAGATGCTGGCCGGCGTCACCGCGCAATTACCCGACCTCACCTACACCGGCGAGGACACGGCGGCGTGCGAGAGCTGGCTCGCGGACGGCTTCGCGGTGCTCGATCGGCATTCCCTGCGCGAGAGCTACCAGAACTACATGGACCCGGCGCTGAAGGACTGGCGGACCGCCTACTACGCCGAGAACTACCCCCGGTTGGTGCGCGTCAAGCGGGCCTACGATCCACACGGGTTCTTCCGCTTCGCCCGCAGCATCGGCTGACCCTCGGGCTGAGCCAGGCCGGCCGGCGGGCCTCGCCGGCCGGCCGAGCCGGCCTCAGCAACGAGCGGCAGGTGGTGGTTCGGAACCCGTGAGCTCGACGGTCAGGGCGCTGAGCGCATGCTTGCGAACCTCCACCAGGGCACGGTGCAGCGGCGGATCAAGAGCGCGGGCCGGCTTGAGTTCCAGGTCCGTCTTGATCTCGATGCCCCGGCTCACCGTGATCGGGCTCCGGGTGCAGACGTACGTGGCTGCGGAACCGTCGCACCGGACCTGGCTGGACGGGACAGCCTGGACGACGAGGCTCCACGTGCCCGCAGGTACGGCGTCGAGCTCGTAACGGCCGGAGCCGTCGGGCACCGTACAACGGGCCGGGCGTCCCTGCTGAGCACGCTCGGCGAAGAGGCCGACATAGATGAGCCGCGGGACGTTGTCGCGCGTCCACACCTGGCCGGATATCCGGGCCTGCGACGGCCGCGAGGTCGCCCGGCCCGGCTCGATCGCGCCGTGCTGGGCGAGGCTCCGGAAGCGGGTGGGCGACATGCCGACCCGGCGCGAGAACCGCGAGCTGAAGGTGCCGACGCTGCTGTAGCCGACATGGGCACAGATGTGCGCGATGGTGAGTTCCGTCGTGGTCAGAAGCTGTTTCGCGCGGTGCAGGCGCATCGCCGAGAGAAATCGGCTCGGCGCCATGCCGGTGACTCGCTGAAAGACCCGGGTGAAGTGGAACCGGCTGAACATCACCGAGCGCGCCAGGTCGTCCATCGTCAACGGCTCACCCAGATGGTCGCGCATCAGCACGACGGCCCGCAGAACCGCGCGCTCGCTCGAGTCGCTCACCGGGCCCCCGTCTTCCACCGCGCTGCCGGCGCCGTTGGTGTCCTGGAGCGGAATGTTGCCATGCCGGCCGGCGCGGCGGGTGCCCGCCGGATCAGCTCGGTGACCCGCAGCCGGGTGTCCCAGGGGCTCGATGATCTCGTCCGCCGATGGGACCGCATGGACTGGTGCGGCAACGCCTTCCCGCCCGAGTCAGCCGCTGGCCGCTGCGCCCGGCGGCCTGACGCGATTCGGCCTTCCCGGGAGATGTCCGGCCGCCTCATTCGCGGTAACCACGTGCAGTCAATGTGAGGGATGGAGACCGCGTCACCCGCTGGTTATCCTGAGCTTTATCTCGCTCGACCCACTGTCACCATTTTCCCAGACAGGGAGGCAAGACCGGGAAATGAAGATTGTTTTTTCCAGTCTTTCAGGTTATGGTCACGCCTACCCGTTGCTGCCGCTGGCCATCGCTGCCCGAAAGGTCGGCCATGACGTCATTTATGCCACTGGCGACAGATTCCACCCGTTGTTACTAGGGCTTGGATTCCGTACTGTGCCGGTCGGAATGCCGATCCGGGAGGCCTTCGGCACTGTTTTCGCGGAAACAGACGGGAAGATCGGGGAAGCGACATGGCAGGAATGGCTCGATCCCGCAGTCCGGGTGTTCAGCGAACTGATACCCCGCAGGTTTGCTGCCGACCTGCTGCCCGTGCTGCGGGCGGAGCGACCCGACCTGGTGGTGTACGAAGCGGGCAACCCGGGAGCCGGGCTCGCGGCGCACCGTCTGGGCATTCCCGCCGTATGCCATTCCCACGCCCGAGCGGAGGCGGTCGACCGAGGAGACCGGTCGCAGCAGCGAGGCATGGAGCTCCTCCGTACGGTCGCCGCCGAGATCGGTGTGGAGCTGCCTGAGGGGCAGTACCTCCTGGGTGACCGATACCTGGACATCTATCCGCCCTCGCTGCAGGAAACCTCGTTCTTGGATCATCCGGAACGGATGTCGCTGCGCCCGGTGCCATTCAGCGAATCCGGCGAGCTACCACAGATCGTCCTGGCCGAGCGGAAACGACCGCTGGTCTACCTGACGCTGGGTACCGTGGTCGGCACTGCCCCTGCCCTGCGCGCTGGTATCGATGGGTTGTCGGCATTGGACGTCGAGGTGGTGGTGGCAGCCGGGCCGAACATTTCGGTAGCCGAATTCGGTGTGCTGCCCGGTAACGTGCACCTCGAGCGCTGGTTGCCGCAGGCGGAACTGCTACCGCTGGTCGATCTCGCCGTGCACCACGGCGGCTCCGGGGCCACCCTCGGCGCGGCCGGTGCCGGGGTACCACAGCTGTTCCTGCCCGTCGGGTTCGACGGGTTCCTCAACGCCGGCGCGGTGTCCGCCGCCGGCGCCGGGAGGCGGTTACTGCCCGAGGGAGTTGAACGGGGGGAAGACCTTCGCCGCACTGGTGTCGTCTCCGCCGCAGCCGTCGCCGAGGCAGCGGGCGGACTGCTGACCGATCCCGATGCCAGACAGGCGGCCAAGGCCATCGCCGAGGAGATCGCCGCCATGCCAAGCCCCACGGAAGTCGCGGCCCGGCTTCCCGAGTTCTGTTGATGCGGTCCCGGGATCCGGCTTGACATGACCTCCCGTCCTTACCGGAGCTACCGCTGCCCACCGAAAAGGCGTCGTAATGAACTCCGAGCACTTCAAGGCCGTTGAGCGTCTGGTCGCTGCCGCAGCGGGCAATGAGGCACACGTCTCCGCCGCTGCGGAACAGATCGGTTGGCAGATACCTCCGCCTGTCTGTTCACCGAATGGGCAGAACGGTGCATACCCATTACCCTGCACAGAGAAAATGACCTGGGGAGCCACGCACACCGAAATGGTGGGGAGCCGCAATTTCCTGGTACCGGAGATCCTGACCGCGTTGGAGGGGATCGACGCCGAGGTGGTGGTCGCCGTGAGCGCCGCCGACCGGGAGCCCGTGACGGCGACCTCACCGAACGTCCGGATCAAGGTCGGGCTGCCGTTGCACACGCCGCCGCCGACGTGCGACGCGATTGTGCACCACGGCAGCTCGGGGAACGATGCTGACCGCGGCGTCCGCCGGTGTGCCTCAGGTGATTGTCCCGATCTCCATGGACCGCGCCGAGATCGCCCAGCTCGTGGCCGACTCAGGGGCCGGAGTGCACGTGCCGCTGGCGGCTGCCGACACGGCTTACCTCAGCGCCGCACTGACCCGCGCCCTGTCGGACACGACGATGAGGAAGTCGGCCGAGTCGCTACGCCAGGAGATGCTCGCGGCACCTTCCCCGTCCGAGGTGGTCAAAACGCTCGAAGAGTTGGTCTGAGAGGTCATGGTGAAGGCTCTCGTGTTGTCCGGCGGCGCTGGCACCCGGTTGCGTCCGTTTACTCACAACAGTCCTAAACAGCTGGTGCCGGTGGCAGGCAAGCCCGTTCTCCTGCATGCCCTCGAGGCGATCACCGCGGCTGGCATCACTGATGTCGGCATCGTCGTCGGCGACTCGGGTAAAGCGATAGCCGAGGTCGTCGGTAACGCGTCTTACCTGGGTATCTCCGTCGAGTACATCGTGCAGAGCGAGCCGCGCGGATTGGCGCATTGCGTGCTCATCGCCCGGGATTTCCTCGACGCCGACGACTTCGTGATGTACCTCGGTGACAACATCTTCGTCGGCGGCATCGGCTCCGCGGCTTCCGAATTCCGGCGGACCCGGCCGGCTGCGCACCTGGTCGTGACGAAGGTCGCGAATCCGTCGCAGTACGGTATCGCCGAGCTGGACGGCGCGGGCAGGGTCACGCGGCTGCAGGAGAAACCGGCACACCCGAACAGCGACCTCGCGGTGACCGGAGCCTACTTCTTCACACCGGAGATCCACGAGGCGGTCCGCAGCATCGAGCCGAGCGGACGTGGCGAGCTGGAGATCACCGACGCCATCCAGCTTCTGATCGAGCGCCGGCACAGCGTGACCGCGCAGCTGTTCCCCGGTCACTGGGCGGACACCGGCACCCTGGGCGACCTCCTGGAGTGCAATCGCGTTCTCCTGGAGGCCATCGCGCCCGCGACTCACGGGCTGGTGGACCACCGGTCGCAGATCTCCGGTCCCGTCATCGTCGAAGCTGGGGCGGTCGTGCGGCGATCGACGATCATCGGCCCGGCGATCATCGGCGGCGGTAGCGTCATCGAGGACAGCCGGGTAGGGCCGTTCACCTCCATCGGCCGAGGGTGCCAGTTACGCGCGGCGGACGTCGAGTACTCCATTCTGCTGGACGACGCGTCCGTGTTCGATGTCAGCGCCCTCGCTGGTTCGATCATCGGCAAAGGGGGGCAGGTCCGTCGCGCACGCAAGGACGCGGCGGCCCACCGCCTGTTGATCGGCGACGACAGTCACGTCGAGGTCTCCGCCTGATCGCCGATCGACGCCGAGGAGGACGACGACATGCGGGTTCTTTTCACCACGACGCCGCTCACCGGGCACTTCTTCCCGCTGGTGCCGCTGGCCTGGGCGTTCCGGATCGCGGGTCATGAGGTGCTCGTCAGCACCTCGGACAACTTCGTGGACCCCGCGCTGCGCTCGGGCCTGCCGGTCGCGGCGACCGGCCCGGCCGCGGATCTCACGGAGATCGGCCGAACCGGACGGCCCTCGGACCCGGACGCGGCGATCGACCGGCGTCACACCCACGGACGTACATTCGCCCGCATCGCCCGGCAGAACTACGCGGGAACCCGGAGCCTCGTCGACTCGTGGCACCCCCAACTGGTCGTCAGCGAGCGCGCCGAGTTCGCCGGTCCGCTCGCCGCCTTGGCCGCGGGCATCCCCTGGGTGCAGTATCACTGGTCGGTGTCCCAACTGCACGAATACCGGGACGCCGGCAGGGAGGAGTTCTCGGCCGAGCTGCACGACATGGGATTCGCCGGGATCCCTGCCCCGCACCAGGTTCTCAACCCGTGGCCGGTCAGCCTCCGGTTGCCGCACGCGTCCGAATACCTGGGGCTGCGTCACATCGCCTCCAGCGGGGAGGCTCCCATACCGGACTGGGCGTTCCGCACCCCCGACCGACCGAGGATCTGCGTGACGCTCGGCACCGTCGTGCCCCGGGCCGCGGGCAACGATGCTTCCGACTTCATGCTCACCATGCTGGACCACCTGGCGGCGCTGGATGTGGAACTCGTGGTGGCCGTCGACGACGACATCGCCGCACGCTGGCGCCGGCTGCCACCCGCCGTGCTGCACGCCGGCCGCATTCCCCTCGGCAGTGTGCTGCCCTCCTGCGCGGCGATCATCCATCACGGCGGGCAGGGCACGGCCCTGAACGCCGTCGCGGCGGGGCTTCCTCAGCTGGTCCTGCCGTGGTTCGACGACCAGTTCGACAACGGCATGATGATCGCCGAGTCGGGCGCCGGTCTCATGCTGTCCCCGCCGGAGACCACGCCGGGAGCTGTGGTGGAAAGCTGCGCCCGGCTCCTGGAGGACGAGAAGCACATCGACACGGCAGCCACCCTGGCCCGGGAGATGGCCCTGCTGCCGCTCCCTTCGGCCGTCGTCGAACGCCTCACCGATCTGTGACGCCGTACTACTCAGGCAAGCGCAAGAGGCATGGCGTGAACGTGCAGGTCATCGTCGACGCCGCCGGCCGGCTCGTGTGGGCCTCACCGGCACTGCCGGGCTCCGCGCACGACCTCACCGCCGCCCGCATCCACGGCATCACCGACGCGCTGACCAGCGCGGACGTGACGATCTTCGCCGACAAGGGCTACCAGGGCACTCGGGGCAGCCGGCGCACGCCGTTCAAGTGGCGCGGCTTCCGGCCGAAGCTGTCACGGCGACAGAAGGCGGTCAACCGCGCGCACGCGAGAATCCGCGCCCGTGGCGAACGCGCCATCGCCACCGCTCAAGGACCTGGAAGATCCTGGCCAAACTGCGCTGCGCCCACGCCGCGCCACCGCGATCGTGCAGGCCATCCTCGTCCCGCACCACGTCGAAGCGAACCGCTACGCAGGATCAAAATTGCTCAGTCGACGTAGAACGGAATAGGGCCCTGTGCCTCGCCTCTCACCATGGACGATTCAGGGGCTCCACGCGGAGAAAGGGACTTCAATGCAGGTTGGTCATGGGGTGCTGAGATGAGGATTCTAGTCACCGGAGGTGCGGGCTTCATCGGCTCCCACTACGTCCGTTCGCTGCTCGACGGTGCCTACGACGCAGGGTATGAGGATGCCCGGGTAACGGTCGTGGACAAGCTGACCTATGCCGGAAACCGCGACAATCTGCCGGCCCATCACCCCCGGCTGCAGTTCGTGGAGGGCGACATCTGCGACAGCCCCCTGCTGGCAGAGCTTCTCCAGGGGCATGACGCGGTGGTCCATTTCGCCGCTGAGACACATGTCGACCGCTCGCTCGCATCGGCGTCGGAGTTCGTTCGGACCAATGTCTGTGGCACCCAGAGCGTGCTCGAAGCGTGCCGTCGCGCCGGCGTGGGCCGGGTCGTGCACGTGTCGACCGACGAGGTGTACGGCTCGATCAGCGAGGGCTCGTGGACCGAGGAGTGGCCGCTGCTACCCAACTCCCCGTATGCCGCGTCCAAGGCGGCGTCCGACCTGATGGCTCGGGCGTACTGGCGTACGCACCGCCTCGAGGTGTGTATCACCCGATGCTCCAACAACTTCGGCCCGCGTCAGCACCCGGAGAAGCTCATCCCGCTGTTCGCCACCAGCCTGATCGAGGGCAGGCCGGTTCCGCTGTACGGCGACGGCCGCAACGTCCGGGAGTGGCTGCACGTCGACGACCATTGCCGGGCCATCCAGCTCGTGCTCACCCGAGGCCGGGCGGGTGAGGTCTACAACGTCGGCGGGGGCAACGAGCAGACGAACCTGGCGATCACCGAGCGGTTGCTGGAGCTGACCGGCACCGACTGGTCGATGGTTCGCCGGGTTCCGGACCGCAAAGGGCACGATCTGCGCTACTCGATCGACGAGACCAAGATCCGCGACGAGCTGGGCTACGCGCCGCGGGTGGAGTTCGAGCAGGGGCTGGCGGACACGGTCGACTGGTACCGGGACAATCCGGCCTGGTGGAAAGCCGCTCAGATGCGTACGGCCGGCACGGAGCCGTTGCCGGCGGTCGAGTGATATCCGCGCCCGCTCGGCGGGCGGGCGTGGCGGAAGCGCTGCCCGGGCCGCTGTAAAACGGTCGCTAACGCCCGCTTTAGTCGGGACGGCGACGATGGCCGCGGCCAAGTGCTCGACGAGGTAGGCAGCATGGGCGTGTTGTGCGCGCATGGCGTCGGCGGTGATCACCACGTCGGTCAAATCGATGTCGGCGATCTGGTCCAGCAGGGCGCGAACTCAACGATCCCGTTGGCCTTCGCGCCGATCCCGCGGGCGGCGAGGGTGACCGTATCGACGTGACGCACGGCGGAGAGGATGAACACGCGGCTGCCGTTGGGGCGTCTCGCTGCGCGTAGACACCTGCCGTCCAGGGCGATGGCGGCGCGGCAGGTAAGTGGTGCCGGCGCGGTGAGTGCGACGCTGTTCCCGCTCAGGCACACAATCCGGGGTCACCGCCGTGGGTCCGGATCGGGTGCGCGGCCAGGTGCCCGTACTGGCGGTGCTCAGCACGGCCGGATCGATCCTGCCGTAGGCATCACGAAGGGTCCGTTCGTCCGAGACCCGGTACCGGTCGGTGAACGGGTTGCCCAGACGGGGCCAACTCCTGCGGATCACAGCGCCGAACCCACTCCGCGATCACGGTCAGCGAGTTCTAAGCGCCTTGGCCCGATCGTAACGGTTTGGGCCGGTGCCTATGCCCGTCGAGGTGATCGGTTGGGTGGGGTGGTTGCGGGTTTCGTCAGTCGAGGTCGCGTAGGCCGGGGAGGACTTGTTCGGCGAAGGTGCTGAGGAATCGTTCTTGGTCGTGTCCGGGGCCGTGGAAGACCAGGTGGTTGAATCCGGCGTCGACGTACTGTCTGATTTGGGTGATTGCTTCGTCTGGGGTGGAGGCGACGATCCAGCGCTTGGCGACCTGTTCGATGGGTAGTTCGTTGGCGGCTTTTTCCATCTCGACGGGGTCGGTGAAGCCGGCCTTCTGCTCGGGGCTGAGTGACAGTGGTGCCCAGAAGCGGCAGTTTTCCAGTGCCCGGGCCGGGTCTGGGTCGTAGGAGAGCTTGATTTCGATCATTTTGTCGATCGCGTTGGGGTTGCGGCTTTCCTGGTCCGCGCCTGCTTTGACGGCGGGTAGGAGTTTTTCGGTGTATAGTTCCATGCCCTTGCCGCTGGTGCAGATGAAGCCGTCGCCTTTGCGGCCGACGTATTTGGCCATTACGGGGCCGCCGGCGGCGATGTAGATGGGGACGGGTACTTCGGGTCGGTCGTAGATGGACACGTTGGTGGTCTGGTAGTACTGCCCTTCGAACGTGACGCGGTCTTCGGTCCACAGTTGGCGGATCAGGTCCACGGCCTCGCGTAGGCGGGCGAACCGTTCCTTGAAGTCGGGCCAGGTGATGCGTGCGACCGCGACCTCGTTGAGGGCCTCGCCGCTGCCGATGCCGAGGGCGGCTCGGCCGGGGTACAGGAGTCCGAGGGTGGCGAACGCGTGTGCTATCACGGCCGGGTTGTACCGGAACGTGGCGGTCAGCACGCTGGTGCCGAGTTGGACCCGCTCGGTGCGTTCCCCGACGGCGCTGAGCCAGGACAGGGAGAACGGCGCGTGTCCGCCGTCGTGCCGCCATGGTTGCAGGTGATCGCTGATCCAGACGCTGTCCAGGCCGTGGCCTTCCGCGCTGACCGCGTACTCGACGAGCTCGCGCGGGCCGAACTGCTCGGCCGACGCCTTATAACCGATCTTCAGAGTCATGCTTCCCCGGCCTGACGGTTGGCGGTGTTCACACATCCTAGCAGCGGGTTTGGCATCGACGATGGCGTGGAGGCTCGGGTGTAGCTGATCTGGCGCAGGCTGGACCCGCCGGCGACCGCCCGCAGGACGACGCCCGATGGAACGAGTCAGCGGCGCGGTGATCAACAGGTCCGCCTGACCGCGTCGCGATCCGGATCGACATCGAATCGGGCCAGCGGTGCTGAAGGAGGCGGCGGAGGAAAAGAGCGGCAGGGACGGCGACCGACCGGTAAGCCATGACGCTGCCTGACCCGGGCCGCGGTAGTGGCGCCCGATGGGCAGACCGGACGCCGGTGCCACTCACCTCAGGCCGGTGAGGTCCGCGCCCGGCCGAGATGCCGGGCGAAGAACCGGGCCGCGCTGTCGACCTCGAACCTGGGCACTTCATGGTGCTTGCCCGCGTTGGCGTGCAACGTCTTCTCCGTCGCGGCGAAGGCGTCGAACAGCGCGAGGCCGGCCTCGCGCGGGATGTCCTCGTCGTCCCACTGCAGGTCGAACTCGATCGGGACGGTGATTTGCTTCGCCTTCTCCGCCAGGTCATCGGGCCAGTGCAGGCCGAAGACCGCAGCCGTGATCCTAGGCTCGACAGCCACCAGCGGCACGCCGATCGCGGTGCCCAGGTTGATGCCGAAGTAGCCCACCGGCCCGTCCGCGCCGATCTCCGCAAGCTCCTGAAGCGCGTCCAGGGTCGCCCGCCACTCCGGCACGGCCAGCTCCGCCAGATATGAGCTGTAGCGCCGGGCACCCGGGCCTTCCGGCTCACCCGCCGCCCTCGCCGCCGCCAACGCGGCGACCTCCTGCTCGTCGTGCGCCGTGCGCGGCCGGTCGCCGTGACCGGGCGCGTCGATGACGGCGACGTGAAAGCCGCAATCAGCCACGAATCTCTGTGCCCGGCCCGCCATCGCCGGATGCCTCTTGTGGTTGCCCCCACCGTGGCCCATCAGCACCAGCGGCGCCCGATCGGCGCCGGAGGCCGGCGACCAGAGAACGCCCGGCACCTCGCCCACGACGAAGTCGCGCTCCACCATGCCCTTCGACGACGACTCGGCGGTGAACTGCAGAGAATGCATAGGTGTTGCCTTTCGAGAGATCAGCGCTCTGTCACCGGCGCGGGCCACAGCGCCGGTGTCCTCGCGGACCTGATCCCGACCGATGTCGTTCGTCCGCAACCCGTCCGGTGTCCACCACGCTCCCGCCGAAGGCCCTCCGGCGACGACTGCCGCGCCGACGCCCTCGCGGCGGTCCGGCGAGAGCCCTGGTAGTCCGCGTGACTAGGTGAGAAGCTCGACCACCGGGGCGAACTTCTCCATGAACACAGCGTTCACGGTGAAGGAGGAGAAGCCGAGGGTCTCGCGGCGGCGCCGCAGTTCGTCGGCCATCTCCTGCGGGCTCCCGCGCAGGATGTTCAGCGAGTCGTGCTCGATGAGCGTCTTCATGTCGGTCCGCAGGAGACGCGGAACCCAAGGCGGTGCCTCGTCGCCGATGACGTAGATCGGGGAGATGAACTCGAGCTTCTCGGCCCGGTCCCCGGCCTGCTTGCGCACCTCCGCGACCCGCTCGGCCATCTCTTCCCGGGTGGTGAACGGGCTCGCGGCGAGCGTGACCAGGTCGGCCTTGGCGGCGGCCAGGGCACGGGCCTTGGGACCGCCGGCGGCGATGAGTACCGGGGTGTGCGCGTCTCCGTCGAGGGCGCGCAGTTCGTCGATCGTCTTCTCCACCTGCGCCAGGCGTTCCTTGGCCGACGGCGCCTGGAGGCCGAGCAGCTTATCCGCGTCCTCGAGGACGAAAGGCCGGCCCGTCCCGATGCCGAGGTCGAATCGTCCGCCGCTCAGCGCCGACAGCGTGTGGGACTCCCATGCCGCCATGCGCGGCAAGCGCAGCGGGCCGGCGAGCACCCACGTTCCCACCCGCAGCGTCGTGGTCGCCCCAGCCGCGAGGGCGAGGGCGGGGAACGGCGCCGGAGCAGTCAGGACGTCGGCCATGAGCAGGGTGGTGAACCCGAGGTCTTCGGCCTGCCTGGCCACGCCTAGCCACTGCTTCTCGTCCTTTGGCTCCGAAATCACGGAGAACTTGAACGACTTGTCGGTCATGGGCGAAACCCTGTCCTTTCGTAGAGCGGGCCCCCTCGGGCACCGGGGCCGCCCCCGATCGCGGGCGGGGCAGACACCGGATCCGGAGCTCGGATCAGCTCCGGTGCGTACGCGTGGGGAGAACCCGCGAAACCCTCTCGGCCCGCATTCAGCAGGTTAAAAGCGGCTGTGCCGGTCCGGCATCCCTCAGCTTGGTAGACGCCTCGACGCCCATCGCTGGACTTGGCATCGCCGGGCCGGGCGGGCATCCCGTCGGCACCGCATGTGGGAGATTGCGTGGTGCTGCGACGCGCTGCTATTGTCGTGGCTGACCGTGAATTCGTTGTAGGGAGGTGAGACCCGTGAATACAATCACCTATGGGTGCTCCCTTGGTCCGTCACGGTCCGGCGGCTGACGTTCGGTGTCGCCGGGAGCGCCTGAGATCGAGGCACTCCTGGAAGGAGACTCCGATGGACATGAAGCCTTTGATATCTGGCCTGAGTGATAACGCGGTGGTGATCACGCGTGTCGCGGATGGGCAGTGGCATGCGTTGCATGACGATGTGGTGGTTGGCCGCACGTATGCGGAGCGCCGGTCTGATGGACGCTTGTTCGTCAGCATTGACGCTTGGCGTGATGCCACCTTTGACCAGCTCGCCGAGGCGGTGGTGGCGGAGCTGTCGGCGCCGCTGTACACGGTGGTCGATGAAGCCGACGTCGGGTTGACGGCCTGTTGGCGGCGGGCTGGTTTCACGGTCCGGCGTCGTGAGTGGGAGTACGCGGTGCCGACCGACCCGCAGGTCACCGGGCTCGGAGGAGTTTTACCGCCTTCGGGCGTGACGATCGTGCCCGCTGGTCAGGCGGACGAGGGTCTGTTGCGGGCGGTGGACCGTGCGATCCGTGACGAGGTTGAGGCGAGCGTTGGGTGGCAGTCGATGCCCGCGGAGGTGATTGCCCTGCCCGAAGGTGACACCATCGGCGACCCGTCGATGTACGCCGTGGCCGCGGCGTCGGACCGCTACCTGGGTCTGATCCGGGTGGTGACGGTGAACCGGCCGCGTATCGGGCTGGTCGCGGTCCGGGCCGGCGAGCAACGCCGCGGCATCGCGCGGGCGCTGCTGGCCCATACGCTGGAGTCGCTGCACCGCTCCGGGTTCGCCGCGACCTGGGCTGAGGTCCAGGAGTCCAACCAGGCGGCCTCGGCGCTGTTCGAGGGTATCGGGGTCCGGCCGGTGAGCAGCAACCTGGAGCTGGTTCGATGACGAGGACCAGGAAAGGCGTCGAGGTCGAGGGTCGGGTCGTCGAGTGCCTACGCAGCGGCATGTTCACCGTGGAGCTCGAGAACGGCTATCGGGTACTCACGCACATCAGCGGTAAGATCCGCCAGAACTTCATCAAGATCTATCTGGAAGACCGGGTGCTGGTCGAGCTCACGCCGTACGACCTGACGCGCGGCCGGATCGTGTTCCGGTACCGAAACTAGCCCAGCGGCGGTCGGCGCCATCCGCGGTAGCTGATCCTGGATCCCCGGTCACGGCATCCCCGTGACCGGGGGCCCGATGATGGCTCGCACGGCTGCGGCGGAGGCGATTTCCCGTCGACCCTAGGTAACGCAGCATGATCGCTGCTCTGCTCGATGTAGAGGACTGACGCGTCCTGCAATCTCGACGGGCGAGATCCGGTGCAGGCTGGGGGTTGGACAGCCTGGACCGAAACCAGCCAGCGGTGGTGTGCCCATAATGCGGGACGGTGCGCGCGGCCGAATCTGCTTCCGCTACCGCCCGTGATCAGGAACGGGTATCGGCGTCCGGCCCCCGAGCCGGACGCCGATCACGTTCACCACTTGCCGAGCCGGCGGAACGGGCCCGCGTTCGGACGGCGAAACGACGGCACAGTCCGGGCTGCCCCTGGGGAACCAGCCCGGACGTCCGCATTGCTCAGGCTTCGGTGTGAGGCTCGGTCCGCGCTGCTATTCGGCGGCGTCGTCGAGGAGCCACAGACCGTCGTTGTCCACCTCGATGTGCGGAGAGAAAAGGACCCGGCGATGCGGGTCGTCGACGCCCGGGGGAGCCGGCACAGCGAACAGGTAGCAGGCCGGTATGGCGCAGCAGGTGAATTGCGCCGCCTCGTTCGGGGCATTCGGGTAAAGCAGTGCGGCATGCTCTGCCCAGAGACGGAGAAGTTCTTTGAACCAGAAGCCCGCCATTTTTCCTTCGCTTTCCGGAAATCGGGAGGCATGCTCACCACCGTCGAGCGGATACGCGGGGCCGGTGCGAACCGGTGACGGAATTGCTCGCTCGCCCAGGCGTCCCGCAGGCTCCGGCCCTTGATCACCAGTACGCCCGGATCGACGATCGCACCGGCCGCGGAGAAGCGGTGCGCGTGCCTGGCCCGGATGGGGCCGGCCTCACTCCCGCTCCGGACGGCGATCACGTTCACGGCCGCGACGATGTCGCCCCGCGTGTCCCTGCCGTGGTCCTCTGGGTTCCGGTCAGCGAGAATTCCGAGGTCCGGTCCGTTCAGCAGCAGTATCCCGGGCATCGGGCGCCTCTCGATGTGGCGAGCGCGGATGGCGCTGGCCATGTGCACTATCGTGGCAACCCCTCGGTGGCGACGACAACTACCCGGTCTGACAGTGTCCAGCTCCGGTCTCGCCGCGATCCCGTGTCCCACGCGGGATCAAGTCTGCAAGAATCCGATATTCGCGCCATATCGGTCAGCTTTCGTTCATTTGCGAACTTCGCCCACTTGGCGGTTCTTTGATCATCGCCCGTCGCCAACAACTGCGCCACCTGATCGGCCCATACCCGTCAGATCTGACAAAAATCATCGTCGTCAATACAAATCGAAGTTCGCCTTGACATGCCAGGGCCGCGCGGTATCGTCGTCCATGACGGTTGCGTCCAGGGAAGTGGTGTACGACTTGCCCGTGATGGGCGTGTTGCGTAGATGAGAGACGGCCACCGCGCGATCCTTCGAGACGGCAAAGTCCGAGTGAAGGAGAGTGATGCGCGATGGCCGCATCTGAGAGTGTGAACCCTGTTGACCTGCTGTGCGAGCAGATCGCGGGCGCGTCGCCGGATCTGTTGCAGGCGATGATCAAGACGTTCGCGCAGGCGGTGATGTCCGCCGAGGCGGATGCGATCTGCGGTGCGTCGTATGGGCAGCGCAGCGAGGACCGCGTCAACTCGCGTAACGGTTACCGGGTGCGAGAGTGGGACACCCGCGCGGGCACGATCGATCTGGCGGTGCCGAAGCTGCGTAGCGGTTCGTACTTCCCGGACTGGTTGCTGACCCATCGCCGGCGGGCCGAGCAGGCCTTGGTCTCGGTGGTGGCGACGTCGTACCTGCTCGGGGTGTCGACCCGCCGGGTGGAGAAGCTGGTCGAGCAGCTCGGCGTCAGGCAGCTGTCCAAGTCGCAGGTGTCGGAGATGGCCACACACCTGGACGTCCAGGTTGAGGCGTTCCGCAGCAGGCCTCTCGACGCGGGGCACTATCCGTTTGTGTGGATGGACGCGTTGACGATGAAGGTCCGCGAAGCCGGACGGACGGTCAACGTCCACGCCCTGGTCGCGGTCGGGGTCAACGCCGACGGTCAACGTGAAGTCCTCGGCTTGGACGTCGCCTCCGACGAGGACGGCGCGGGCTGGCTGGCGTTCCTACGCAGCCTGACCGCCCGTGGCCTGACCGGCGTCCAGCTCGTCATCTCCGATGCCCACCGCGGTCTCGTCGGCGCGATCGGCGCCGCCCTGCCCGGCGCCGCCTGGCAGCGCTGCCGAACCCACTACCTGCGTAACCTGCTCACGAAGGTCCCGAAATCGGCACAGCCATGGATCGCCACCCTTGTCCGGACGATCTTCGACCAGCCCGACGCTGATGCGGTCCGAGCCCAGTTCGACCGAGTCGTGACCACGATCGAGGCGAGGTTCCCGGCCGCCGCCGACCACCTCGCCGACGCCCGAGAGGACCTCCTGGCCTTCACCGGGTTCCCCCGTGAGATCTGGCGTCAGATCTGGTCGAATAATCCGCAGGAACGGCTGAACAAGGAGATCCGCCGCCGCACCGACGTCGTCGGAATCTTCCCCAACCGGGCGGCGATCATCCGACTCGTCGGCGCCGTCCTCGCCGAACAGACCGACGAATGGACCGAAGGCCGCCGCTACATGGGCCTGGAAATCCTCGCCAAAGCCCGCCTCGTCACCGTCGAACCAGACCAACACGACGTCGAGCACACCGACCCGGCCCCGATCGCCGCATAGCATCAAACCGGATCCCGCGATGGCCGTCTCCTACACCACCAGCGCGGACGTGACCGTCCATGACTGTGGGGGCGGTCATCGTTATGCGGTGATCACTATCTCCCATGGTATTGATCTTTGAGCTGTGGAGGCAATTCGGGAATCGGGTCGCGCATGATGTCTCAAAATGTGCTTGAAGACTTCGGGGAGTTCGATTGGGCATTATGGGTCTAACTGCGTCAGGTCTCTCAACTCACAATTGCATCAATCTTGAGATTCTGCATACAGCTGGTTCGGTCTGGCTTGAGGGTGACGTCGTCTCGGCCATCTCTTTGGCTGAGGCGGCGGCGACGGCGAGGTGCCGACGGGGCAGCGAGTGCTGCACGGCGTTGGCGAGTCTGCAACTCGCGCTGTTGCTGACCAACTTGCGGCGTATCGATGAGGCCCGGCAGGCGGTGCGCCAGGCCACGGCGGCGGTCGATGATCCTGCGATCAACGCGGTGACGGCACTGGTCAAGGCCAAGATTGCACTCTGTGACGGCCGCATCGATGAGGCCGGGAACCTGTGCGGCACGGGAATGCTCGTGGCGAGCGACCCGCGTTACGCGTCGTGGGCTCCGATCGGGAATATGGTTCGCGCGATCACCGCGATGCGGCGTGGCGAACTCGCCACGATGATCCATCATGCCAATCAGCTCAAAGAGGACGTGCTTTTCGGTCGGGATCCCTTTCCCTGGGCTTCGCCCGCATGGCTCGTCGTTCAGATCATCGAGGCGGAGAAGGGCTGGGAGGTCGCCGTACCGCTCGCCCGCGCGCTCCTGGAATCCGAAGCGTCGACGCGGGGTTTCCTGCTGTCCGAGCCTACGGCGGCGTCGTTCGTCGTGCGTATCCTGCTGCGGGCGGGTGACCGGGAAACCGCCCAGCGCGTCCGGCGTTGCGCGGCGGCGCTCGCTGCGGAGAACCCGGACATCCACGCCATCGAGGCCGCCGCCCTGCACCTCGATGCGCTGCTCGAGAAGGACGTCAACCTGCTTCAACAGGCCGTCGCCTCCGGCTGCGACACGTGGACCCGAGCCTCGGTGAACGAGGACATCGGCGATCTCCTGTCCGAGAGCTCCGAAGAGTTCCGGCAGGTATGCACGCACTACGAGACGGCCATGCGCTCCTACGCGGACGCGGGCTCCCCGCGCGACTCGTCTCGGGTCCGCAGCAAGTTGCGGCGCCACGACACGTCCAAGGCCGCGGCGAGGTTCTGGCCCAGCAGCCGGATCCCCGCGCTGACCGACACCGAATACGCGGTGGCCGAGCTGGTGGCGGGAGGACTCACGAACGCCGAGGTCGCCGGCAAGATGTTCCTGTCTCGCCACACCGTCGCCTTCCACCTCCGCAAGATCTTCCAGAAGGTGGGCGCCAAGTCGCGCATCGAACTCGCGGTCATGTGGAAGCAGTTGGTCGGGCGGGAAAGCTTGGACATCTCGTGCCACTTCTAGTGGCATGAGCCGTTCACACGGACGCAACAGCACCCGACGAACTCGACGATCTGGTCGGCGGGTTTGGTCCACACGGAGGGCTTGGGATCGTTGTTCCAGGTCCCGATCCACTCTCGGATGTCGTTGGTGAGGGCACGAACCGAGCGGTGGGCGCCGCGTTGCGGTTTCTTGGTGGTCAGTGCGCCGAACCAGCGTTCGACGAGGTTGAGTCAAAAGCCGCTGGTCGGGGTGAAGCGCAGGACGAAGCGCGGGTGTGCGGCCAACCATCGTTTGATTGCCGGGGTTTGTGGGTGGAGGCGTTGCCCAGCGTCCAGGTCGGCGGGGGCCTCACGGTCAAGGGTGATCAGGAACTTCTTGAACTCGATCGCCCGGCACCGGCCGTGCAACGAGCTGACCACTTCGCCGACGGCCAGATTCAACCCTGATTCTTCGCGGGCCTGACGCCGGTCGATGACCAACGAGCCTCTATTGTTGTTCATGGATGTCCGGCTTGTTGGGCGCCATGATGGGCCGGCTGCGCGCACCAACTACAACGAGCCGGGAAGGGGCGACCCCGAACCTGATCAGGAAAAACTCATCCCTCTCACTCTCGGTGAGGTCCGCCGTCTCCTGGCACATCTGACCACCACCACCCGGACTTTCGACCACATGCATCGATGGTCACGATGGCGACGCGACACCAGTACCGCGCCAGAGAAGCCCACTACCAGCGAAGACTCCGACTTCATCAGCTGCGGCTGGAGTACTAGCAGTGTGTGGGATGCCAGGGCACTGCGATCCGGAAGTACCGTGTCCGCTGAGCATCGCGGTACCCGGCCGTATGAAAGAAGTGAGCTTTCATGGGTGTGAGCCAGTCCGAACGGACATTGTCCAGTTTTCTCGCCTATCTCGACGGGTTGCGAGCGCGTGGCGACGTGCATTTCGACGAGAAAGTTCAGGCGTGGCACGTGCTTGGTTACCACGACACCCAGCAGGTGCAGACCGACCCGGTGACCTTCTCCTCCGAGGTCGCCCCGCTGGCACCGAAACAGGAAGACTTCGAGCTGTCCAACAAGGGCAACTTCCTCCGGGCGGACGATCCGGAGCACCGCCGGCTGCGCGGCATGGTCAGCAAGGCGTTCACCCCGAAGATGATCGCCGACCTGGAGCCGCGCATCGTCGAGATGACCACGCAGCTGCTCGATGCCGCCGATGCCGGCGGCGACCAGTGGGACTTCATCGAAAAGCTGGGCTACCCGTTGCCGTTCATGGTCATGGCTGAGCTGCTCGGCATCCCCGACGCCGACCGCGCGTTCCTCCGGAAGCTGTCCGACACCTTCGTCGAGGTGCAGAGCTACGAGCCGGATGGGTCGCTGGACGACCAGGGGGAAAGCGCGGTGAACAACGTCGCGCCGCTGCTGCGTGAGTTGAACCAGTACCTACTGCAGATCCTGCGCGCCCGCCGCAAGAACCCCAGTGACGACCTGGCCGGGAGGCTCATGGCGGTCGAGGTTGACGGGGTGCGGCTGGACGAAAATGAGGCCCTCGGTTTTCTCAACCTGCTGGTCGCCGGCCACCACACCACAACCGCTGCCCTGGGCAACACGGTTCTCGCGCTGGACGAGAACCCCCAGGTGTGGGACCAACTGCGGGCCGATCCGGCGCTGATCCCGGCCGCGATCGAGGAGTCGGTGCGCTTCCGGCCACCGTTCCCGCGTTCGGCTCGGCGGGCGACGAAGGACACCGAGATCGGCGGCCAGAAGATCCCGGCCGGTGCGATCGTCCTGGTGTGGCTGACCACCGCGAACCGCGACGACCGCGTCTTCGCCGACCCGGACCGGTTCGACATCCTCCGCAAGCCCAATCCACACCTGGCGTTCGGCAAGGGCATCCATCATTGTCTGGGCGCACCACTGGCGCGGCTGGAGACGAAGATCGCACTGCGCCTCATGCTGGAGCGCTACCGCGACATCCGCGTGCGCGATGACGTCCCGGTCAACCTGCGCAATCCCTGGACGATGATCGGCGTCAACAAGCTGCCCATCGAGGTTCGCAGGTACTGAGCGGGTCACAGGTCATTCCTCCTCTCGGCGCATCCGTCGAGTTGACGGGTTGGCGCCGGATCTATTGTCAGGCAGGGAGAACGATGGGTACGTTTTCAGCATGAAGGCGATTGTGTATTCGTCGACCGGCGGCCGTGACGTTCTGGAATTCGTCGACCGGCCGGTGCCGGAGCCGGGTCCCGGTGAGGTTCGGGTCCGTGTCGTGATATCCGGGGTGAACCATTCCGATTGGAAGGCCCGGGAGTTCGGTCACCGGGGCGGCCCCTTGATGTTCCCCGAGGTGGTGCCGCACCACGACGGCGGCGGTGTGGTCGACGCCGTGGGGGAGGGTGTCGATCCGGGAAGGGTCGGGCAGCGGGTGTGGGTCTGGGAGGCGGCGTACAAGCGTCCTCATGGCACGGCCGCGGAGTACACCATCGTTCCGTCCCGCAATGCGGTGCCGTTGCCCGCGAACGTGTCTTTCGAGGTCGGCGCGAGTTTGGGGCTGCGGGCGGTGGTCGCGCACCGCTGTCTGCTCGCCGGGCAGCACGGTCCGGCCCGGCTGGGTCCGGGCGCGCTGGAGGGGTGCACCGTGCTCGTTGCGGGCGGCGCGGGAGGCGTGGGGCAGGCCGCGATCCAGCTCGGAACCTGGGCCGGGGCGTCCGTGATCGCGACGGTCAGCAGTCCGGAAAAGGCGAAGCTGGCCCTGGCCGCCGGTGCGGCGCACACCGTCGACTACCGGTCGGCCACCGTGGTGGAGGACATCCGTGCGCTCGCCCCGGGCGGGGTGGACTTGATCGTCGAGGTGGCGGCGACCGCGAACATCGGCACTGCCGTGGAGGTCATCGCCACGGACGGTACCGTTGCCGCGTACGGGACCGAGGGCACCAGTGAGCTGACGTTTCCGACGCGGAAGGCGATCGGGCGGAACCTGCGCTTCCAGTTCGTGATGGTGATGACGATGCCCGCGGCCGACAAGGACCTCGCGGCGGCCGACATCACCGACGCGGCGGCCGCGGGAGCGATCACCGCGGGAGAAGAGGCCGGGCTGCCGCTCCACCGGTTCCCGCTTCGCCGGACCGGCGATGCGCAGGACGCCGTGCAGGCCGGCATCGTGGGCAAGGTCCTCGTCGACGTCGGTGAGTAAGCCTCCTGACCAGTCAGAGCGAGGGATCCCCCGGTGATGTGGGCTGTTCCTGTGGCTGCTGCGGGACCCTGGGTTCGACGCCGGCCTGATCGCCGGCACTCGATGATTTCGCCCGCACCGTGGCCAACGTGGACTGAGCCGTAGGCGTCGTCACGGTTGCTATGTTCGGCTCGGCGGTGTCTCTCGGGTGGTGGGATTCCCACACCGTTCGGGAGAGCTGCGCCCCTCAGCCCGGCAAGTCGCATGGCTTGCCACCATCGAACCAGCAGACCGTTGCGAAATGAATGCGAGTGTGGTGAGTTGCGGATTCTCGGCGTTTCCGGATCGCTTCGCCAGGAGTCGTTCAACACCCGGCTCCTGGCGGCCGTCCGGCCGTTGGCCCCGGCGGGGATGGAGATCGACCTCTTCGACGGGCTCGGCGAGCTGCCTCTGTACAACCAGGACCTCGACACCCGGCAGGGCAGCCCGGCCCCGGTTACCCGGTGGCGCGACGCCATCCGCGAGGCGGACGGTCTGATCATCGTCACACCGGAGTACAACAGCTCGATCCCGGGTGTGGTCAAGAACGCGATCGACTGGGCCTCCCGCCCCATCATGAACGCCGCGCTGCACGGCAAGAGCGTGCTGACCATGGTGGCCACCCCTGGGCGCGGCCTGGGTCGCAACGCGCTGACCGATCTGGGCCGGGTGCTGCACGACTGCCACGCGCACGTGATCAGCGGGCCGTGGGTGGTGCTCACCGAGGCGGAGGGCAAGCTCGTCGACGTGAAGGACGAGGAGCACGGTCGGCTCGTTCCCACCCTCGCCGACCCGGTCGCCGTGCGCATCGCCACGGTCCAGCTGAACGCGCTGGCCGCCGCGGTCGACGCGGGCGCCGGCGAGCACGGCGTGGCTCCGCTGCGCGCCTACTTCGCCGCCGGCCGAGCGCAGAACGGCTAGCCGAGCCCCGACCACGACCGTGCGCACCTGGTGTTTGCGGGAGCACGTGGACAGCTTCGGCGAGAAGGTCGCCTTCGAGGACGACAAGCCGGCGGTCACGTACGGCGATCCGGAGGCGCGGCCCCGGCAGCCGGCGCGGGGCATCTGGTGGGCCTCGGTGTGCGGCGTGGCGACCGGATGATGATCTGCCTGCGTAGGCAGCGTGGAGACGCTCGAGAGATGGCAGCCCTATCTCCCGGCCGACCACGGCCGGTGCCCGAAGAGCTCGAAGCCTTCCAGGCGACCGGAACCGTGGGCAGCGTCGCTGCCGGCCGGATCTCCTACCTGCTCGGCCTGCGGGGACCGGCGATCACCGTGGACACGGCTACTACTTGGGGGGTGTGCGGCCGTCGAACCGCGCACGTCCTTTGGCCTCGGCGAGGGTGATCAGCGCCACGCACCGGCTCGACGCCGCGAGCGCGTCCCGGTCTCCGGTACGCGCGAAGACGTCCACGGCGGTGTCGGCGAACTTGATGACGTGTTCGTCCCCGTGGTCGACCGCATGGGCCATGGTGTCCTCGACCGTCGTGACGCCGTCGGCGTGGACGGCGAGGTCCGCGCGATCGGCGGCGTGCTGGGGTGTGCACGCGGCGGTCAAGGCGGCGCTCGCCTGCCACGCGGCGTCCAGGCTCGGTACCCACAGCTCGCGCGGCAGGGCCGGCAGCACGCGGAGGACCGCGGTCGGCGTCGTCGAAGCGTGGACCAACATGACCGCGTGGCCGTGACCGTAGCTCAGGTAGCGGAAGACCGTGGCGTCGATCAGCTGGGTCAACAGCGTGGGCACCTGCTCGGGATCGTCCACGTCCCGCAGCGCGCCGAGTGCCGGTTGCCAACCGTCGGTGGTCGGGAGCTGGCTGAGCCGGTAGGGAACGCCCTTCTCCTGGTCGGCGACAGGCGGCACGGCGGCCAAGGCGTCGGCCGGCCTCAGTGACCCGGGGCGGCGGGAGGGGTCGCCGCTCACCGGCGTCCAGCACGCGGCCCAGTAGCCCAGGGCGTTGGCGAGCTCGACCACGTACGGGTTGTCGGCGCCGCCGGCGAATCGCGGCTCCGAGCGGGGATCCACTTCGGCCGCCAGCAACGAGTGGACCACGTGTCCGACCCGGATCGCGCCGTGCGCCGTGCCGCCGGCGATGCCGGGCACCAGCCGCGGCCACCACGTCGCCAGCACTTCCCGCCAGGGACGCTCGGCGACTTCGCGGTGGAACAGGGTCGTCCAGTCCGCCACCCGCTCCAAGTCGCCGAGGGCCTCCCGCCAGTCGTCCTCGGTGACCGGGACGAGCCCGCGCGGCGGTTCTTCCAGACGTTGCGTGTAGTTGTCGATCCAGCGATGCACGGAGTCGGCGTGCCCGTGCCGGACCATGGCCTCGACGGCCATCGGGCCGTGGTTGCTGAGGTGGTGGCCGCCCCACTCCGGTCCCGTCTCCTGGAACCGCTGGTAGGCATCCAACAGGACCGACTCATTGTCACTCATCCGGGTTCTCCAAGCTGGCGCAGGACTTTGTGTTCGACCCTTTTCGGATGCTAGGTCCGGCGCGCGCCGCGCACTATCCCCGACGTTGGTAGTGGCATTCGGCGCGTAAGCCGCCGCTTTACCAAGGCGGGGGATGGCCAGGGCCCGGGCAAAGCCGTTGAATATTGCAGAGCCGGTTCGGCGGGCGGTTGCCGGCGGCGATGTTGGTGATCCCGGCGGCGTTTGGTGCGCCGATGGCATTGTGGGTTGGCGGCGATTCGCCCGAACGTCGACCCGCCAACCCTTTGGAGGAGCCATGTCCGTTCTTGTCATCGGCGCGTACGGCGGTGTGGGCAGCCATGTGGTGGATGGGCTTCTGTCCACCGGAATCTCGGCCCGGGGAACCAGCCGGACACCGGGAGCCTGCGAGTTGCCGGGCGCCGTCGAGATGGTCCGCCTCGACCTGGACGAGCCGGAGACCTTGCCGGCGGCGCTCGACGGCATCAAGAAGGTCTTTCTGTACGCCAACCCGGACGGCCTCGCCGAGTTCGTCAGCGCGGCGCAGGCGGCCGGCGTGGAACACGTCGTGTTGCTGTCGTCGGCTTCCGTGGTCGAACCCGCCACCAAACACAGCCGGAGCGCGCAGATGCACGCCGTGGTGGAGGAGGCGTTGCAGGAGTCCGGAATGGCGTGGACCTTCGTCCGCCCGACCACGTTCGCCAGCAGGCAGCTCCGCTGGGCTCCGGCAATCCGGTCCGGGGAGGTGTTGCGTATTCCGTTCCTGCAAGTGCGCACCGCGTCGATCCACGAACGTGACATCGCCGACGTGGCGGTCCGCGCGTTGACCGGCGCCGGGCACGAGGGGCAGGCGTACTGGCTGACCGGACCGCAAGCCTTGACGCAGCAGGAGTACATCGAGACGATCGGAACGGTGATCGGGCGGCCGATCGAGGTCGTCGAGTTGGCTCCGGAGGACATCGAGCCGAAGCTTCCGGAATCCTTCGTCCGGACCATGACCGAACTCATGGCGGCCCCGTGCGTCGTGATGTCCACCGTCGAGGAGATCACCGGGGTGCCGGCCCGCTCGTTCCGGCAGTGGGCCGAGGACCACGTCAAAGACTTCAGCTGACTGCTCACCCGCGCGCGAACCGAAGGGAACCGCATCCCGCCCCTGCGTAACTCAACGACCGCGCGCACATCACCGCAGGTCACCGGCACGGCAACGGTCCGCTGCACCTTCGGATTCAGCCCCGATCGCGCGCAGCGGCCCGGCACCACCCTGGCCCGCGACCGCACGGTGTGGGAGGTCGCCATGCCGGCCGAACCGGTAGGCATCGAGTACGACCGCCTGCTCGACGAGATCCGGGACCGCATCGCCGACCCACTCGCACGGCTCGCTGGACGGGCCGCGGGGTACGGGAGGGTCTCGCCCGCCTCACAACAGAGGTCGCGCGGCTGGCCACGCGGTTGCCGGCCGGGTTCCGCTCGGTCGGGGTGGCCCTGCCGGCGACGGTCGGCCCGGGCGGGGTCGTCTCGGCCTGGCCGAACCGCCCGGGGTGGGCGAGGCTGGACGTCCGGCGCGCCTTCGGCGAGCTGTTCGGCGGCGTGCCGATGGGGTGGGCCGCCGACGGTGATCCGGCCGCGCTGGCCGAGGCCAACGCGGCCGGCGGCGGCCGCATCCTCTACCTCGGCGTGGGCGCCGGCGTGGTCGTCGACGCAGCGGAAGGCGCGCCGACGCTGCGCGGCCCGTTCGAGATCGGTCACGTGATCACCGACCCTGGTGGCCCGCGCAGCGCACAGGCTGTGGCGTTGCGCTCGCGGGATCGTGCTGGCGTGCGCGGACGCCGCTGGTGAGTTGAACAGCCAGATCGCGCAACAGCTCGGGATCGCCCGTCACCCGGTGAGGAAGTGGCGTTACCGGTTCGCCGCCGATCGGCTCGACGGGTTGCTGGACGAGCCGCGGCCTGGCCGGCCCCGCACGATGGCCGACGCCGACGCGGAACGTGTCATCATCACTACGTTGCAGACCACACCGAACCTCTACCTCGACCCGCCCGAACGCGCCGTCGTGCTCTGCGTGGACGAGATCGTCGAGTTCGTCGGGTGCTGTTGCGTCCGTGTGAACGGCTCATGCCACTAGAAGTGGCACGAGATGTCCAAGCTTTCCCGCCCGACCAACTGCTTCCACATGACCGCGAGTTCGATGCGCGACTTGGCGCCCACCTTCTGGAAGATCTTGCGGAGGTGGAAGGCGACGGTGTGGCGAGACAGGAACATCTTGCCGGCGACCTCGGCGTTCGTGAGTCCTCCCGCCACCAGCTCGGCCACCGCGTATTCGGTGTCGGTCAGCGCGGGGATCCGGCTGCTGGGCCAGAACCTCGCCGCGGCCTTGGACGTGTCGTGGCGCCGCAACTTGCTGCGGACCCGAGACGAGTCGCGCGGGGAGCCCGCGTCCGCGTAGGAGCGCATGGCCGTCTCGTAGTGCGTGCATACCTGCCGGAACTCTTCGGAGCTCTCGGACAGGAGATCGCCGATGTCCTCGTTCACCGAGGCTCGGGTCCACGTGTCGCAGCCGGAGGCGACGGCCTGTTGAAGCAGGTTGACGTCCTTCTCGAGCAGCGCATCGAGGTGCAGGGCGGCGGCCTCGATGGCGTGGATGTCCGGGTTCTCCGCGGCGAGCGCCGCCGCGCAACGCCGGACGCGCTGGGCGGTTTCCCGGTCACCCGCCCGCAGCAGGATACGCACGACGAACGACGCCGCCGTAGGCTCGGACAGCAGGAAACCCCGCGTCGACGCTTCGGATTCCAGGAGCGCGCGGGCGAGCGGTACGGCGACCTCCCAGCCCTTCTCCGCCTCGATGATCTGAACGACGAGCCATGCGGGCGAAGCCCAGGGAAAGGGATCCCGACCGAAAAGCACGTCCTCTTTGAGCTGATTGGCATGATGGATCATCGTGGCGAGTTCGCCACGCCGCATCGCGGTGATCGCGCGAACCATATTCCCGATCGGAGCCCACGACGCGTAACGCGGGTCGCTCGCCACGAGCATTCCCGTGCCGCACAGGTTCCCGGCCTCATCGATGCGGCCGTCACAGAGTGCAATCTTGGCCTTGACCAGTGCCGTCACCGCGTTGATCGCAGGATCATCGACCGCCGCCGTGGCCTGGCGCACCGCCTGCCGGGCCTCATCGATACGCCGCAAGTTGGTCAGCAACAGCGCGAGTTGCAGACTCGCCAACGCCGTGCAGCACTCGCTGCCCCGTCGGCACCTCGCCGTCGCCGCCGCCTCAGCCAAAGAGATGGCCGAGACGACGTCACCCTCAAGCCAGACCGAACCAGCTGTATGCAGAATTTCAAGATTGATGCAATTGTGAGTTGAGAGACCTGACGCAGTTAGACCCATAATGCCCAATCGAACTCCCCGAAGTCTTCAAGCACATTTTGAGACATTATGCGCGACTCGATTCCCGAATTGCCTCCACAGCTCAAAGATCAATACTATGGGAGATAGTGATCACCGCATAACGATGACCGCCCCCACAGTCATGGACGACGATACCGCATGGCCGTGGCATGTCAAGGCGAACTTCGATTTGTATAGACCACAATTATTTCTATCAGGTCTGACGGGGTGGGCCGATGGGGTCCTGCGAGTCATTGGCCAGGTGGAGCGGTTGTTGGCGTCGAGCGGTGATCAAATAGGTGGTGACGCTCGGTGATTTTTGTCGTCGATAGGATCGCGGCGAGATGGGAGTCGGACACTGTCAATCTGGGTAGTTGTCGTCGCCACCGAGGGGTTGCCACGATAGTGCACATGGCCAGCGCCATCCGCGCTCGGCACATCGAGAGGCGCCCGTGACCGAGATGCTGCTGCTGAACGGACCGAACCTCGGAATTCTCGGGGAACCGGGAGCCGGAGATCTACGGCAGCGACACGCTAGACGACATCGTCTCGGCCGTGAACGGCGAGGTCACCGCAGCGGGCTGAAAGGTGATCGACGTTCAGAGCGAGAGCAAGGTCGATCTGATCCGCGCCGTACACGCGCACCGTTTCTCGACGGCCGGTGCGGTCGTCGATCCGGGTGCCCCCATGATCGCCGGCCGGAGCCTGCGGGACCCCCTGGCAAGTCTGTGCTGGCTCCGCTGGCGCAAGGCGTCGTCGTGGGCATTGGCTCTCTCGGCTACCGGCTGGCCGCCCGTGCCCTTCTACATCTGCTAGACGGTGGCGAATGGGCATCCGCGATTCCCGGAAAGCGAAGGAAATAATAGTGAGGTTCTGGCTCGGAGCCCTTTTTCGCCGGTGGGCCGGGCTCACCGCACTGCTTCACTCGGACGCCTGGTATGCGGCGGCGCAATTCGCCTGCTGTGACGTGCCGGCCCTCTACCTGTTCAATGTGCCGGTTCACTCAGGCATCGACGACCCGCATCGTCGGGTTCTTTTCTCTCCGCGCATCGAGGTGGACATCGACGGTCTGTGGCTCCTCGACGACGCCGCCGAATGGCAGCGCGGGCCGAAACTCGCACCGAAGTCTGAGTAATTCGGCCGTCCGGGCTGGTTCCCCAGGGGCAGCCCGGACTGTGCCGTCGTTTCGCCGTCCGAACGCGGGCCCGTTCCGCCGGCTCGGCAAGTGGTGAACGTGATCGGCGTCCGGCTCGGGGGCCGGACGCCGATACCCGTTCCTGATTAAGAGCGGTAGCGGAAGCAGATTCGGCCGCGTTTGCGGCGGTGCGCGGCTTGGTCGGTCTTGATCGGGATGGTGGCGCGGATGCCACGAGGTGTTGCGTCAGGTCTGAGTCCGGCAGTACTGGTACGACGAGTCAGGACAGTTGCGATGGCGGGAGGCGAAGACGTCCCGAGCGTAAGAGCCGGAAAGGCACGATGCGGCGGTCTCGCAGCAACATGGCGGCCGATGACGAGACGGAGCCTGGCTCGAGTGCCGTGGTCGAGCGTGGAAGGTCGTGTCACCGCACGATCCGCAGGCCCGGTTCAGCCACAAGCCGGGCCGGGCGAATGGGTCGGGTGCAAGGCTTATCAGACGCAGACCTGCGACAAGGAACGACCGAACGTCATCGTGCACGTCGTGACGACCCCGGCTGCGCAACAGGATGTCGGCGGCCGCTCTTGCCATCACGCTCCTGCTTGAGCGCGGCCAGCGGGTCCGCTACCTGCCAGGTGTGGCGGTCAACCGTATCGCCGGCGCATGCCGCGGCGAGGGCATGACCGACGCCAAGGACGCCGCAGTCATCGCTGGCCAGGCCCGCACCGTGACATGCGTGAGCTACACCTCGATGACACCCTGCCGGCCCCCGGTCACGGGGATGCCGTGACCGGGGATCCAGGATCAGCTACCGCGGATGGCGCCGACCGCCGCTGGGCTAGTTTCGGTACCGGAACACGATCCGGCCGCGCGTCAGGTCGTACGGCGTGAGCTCGACCAGCACCCGGTCTTCCAGATAGATCTTGATGAAGTTCTGGCGGATCTTACCGCTGATGTGCGTGAGTACCCGATAGCCGTTCTCGAGCTCCACGGTGAACATGCCGCTGCGTAGGCACTCGACGACCCGACCCTCGACCTCGACGCCTTTCCTGGTCCTCGTCATCGAACCAGCTCCAGGTTGCTGCTCACCGGCCGGACCCCGATACCCTCGAACAGCGCCGAGGCCGCCTGGTTGGACTCCTGGACCTCAGCCCAGGTCGCGGCGAACCCGGAGCGGTGCAGCGACTCCAGCGTATGGGCCAGCAGCGCCCGCGCGATGCCGCGGCGTTGCTCGCCGGCCCGGACCGCGACCAGCCCGATACGCGGCCGGTTCACCGTCACCACCCGGATCAGACCCAGGTAGCGGTCCGACGCCGCGGCCACGGCGTACATCGACGGGTCGCCGATGGTGTCACCTTCGGGCAGGGCAATCACCTCCGCGGGCATCGACTGCCACCCAACGCTCGCCTCAACCTCGTCACGGATCGCACGGTCCACCGCCCGCAACAGACCCTCGTCCGCCTGACCAGCGGGCACGATCGTCACGCCCGAAGGCGGTAAAACTCCTCCGAGCCCGGTGACCTGCGGGTCGGTCGGCACCGCGTACTCCCACTCACGACGCCGGACCGTGAAACCAGCCCGCCGCCAACAGGCCGTCAACCCGACGTCGGCTTCATCGACCACCGTGTACAGCGGCGCCGACAGCTCCGCCACCACCGCCTCGGCGAGCTGGTCAAAGGTGGCATCACGCCAAGCGTCAATGCTGACGAACAAGCGTCCATCAGACCGGCGCTCCGCATACGTGCGGCCAACCACCACATCGTCATGCAACGCATGCCACTGCCCATCCGCGACACGCGTGATCACCACCGCGTTATCACTCAGGCCAGATATCAAAGGCTTCATGTCCATCGGAGTCTCCTTCCAGGAGTGCCTCGATCTCAGGCGCTCCCGGCGACACCGAACGTCAGCCGCCGGACCGTGACGGACCAAGGGAGCACCCATAGGTGATTGTATTCACGGGTCTCACCTCCCTACAACGAATTCACGGTCAGCCACGACAATAGCAGCGCGTCGCAGCACCACGCAAATTATTTATGCTGGTGTTGCCCCGCACTTACAGGATGAGAAGAAGCGGCCGTGCTTCATGGCCCGCCACGGCCCGGCTCCCGGCCGCAAACGATGCCCGGAAACCGGAAATGCCCTGCTGACGGGATGCCTGCCCTGCCCGGCGATGCCGGATTCGGCAGTGTTCACCGCCGTGGTCGCGCGGGAACGGGGCGCCGGAGCGGCTGCGCAAGTTCGGTCCCGGCTGTACGGCTGCCTGGCGCTGCGGGTGGACGCGCTGTTCGAGCTCACCGACGCCGTCCTGTGCGCCGACCAGGCGGTGACATCGTTCGTGCAGCTGTGCCTGGAGCCTGGAGTTCACCTGCGGCCACGGCGCCCTGTACGACGGGCTGTCCGCCGGGAAGACCGACGACGAGAAGCTGTTCTCCCTGCTGGCGGCGGAACTGCCGCAGGCCGTGGACGGGCCGGGAGACCGGGCGTGGATTGCGGGGCATGACGTCATCGACCCGCGAGATCCTGGTTGACGCCGCCAACCGTCAGGCCGGGGGATATGGATCTCTCTCAATGTAGCCTATCAATGGGAGCATGACTCTGAAGATCGGTTACAAGGCGTCGGCCGAGCAGTTCGGCCCGCGCGAGCTCGTCGAGTACGCGGTCAGCGCGGAAGGCCACGGCCTGGACAGCGTCTGGATCAGCGATCACCTGCAACCATGGCGGCACGACGGCGGACACGCGCCGTTCTCCCTGTCCTGGCTCAGCGCCGTCGGGGAACGCACCGAGCGGGTCCAACTCGGCACCAGCGTGCTGACCGCCACGTTCCGGTACAACCCGGCCGTGATAGCACACGCGTTCGCCACCCTCGGACTCCTGTACCCCGGCCGAGCCGCCCTCGGCATCGGCAGCGGCGAGGCCCTCAACGAGGTCGCGGTCGCACGCATCACCTGGCCCGACTTCAAGGAACGGTTCGCCCGCCTACGCGAGGCCGTGGACCTGATCCGCCAACTGTGGACCGAAGACCGCGTCACGTTCGAAGGGCAGTACTACCAGACCACCAACGTGTCCATCTACGACCGACCCGAAGTACCCGTCCCCATCTACATCGCCGCCGGCGGCCCCGTAATGGCCAAATACGTCGGCCGCAAAGGCGACGGCTTCATCTGCACCAGCGGCAAGGGCATGGAACTATACACCGAAAAACTCCTACCCGCCGTCAAAGCAGGCGCGGACCAGGAAAGCCGCAACCCCAACGCGATCGACAAAATGATCGAAATCAAGCTCTCCTACGACCCAGACCCAGCCCGGGCACTGGAAAACTGCCGCTTCTGGGCACCACTGTCACTCAGCCCCGAGCAGAAGGCCGGCTTCACCGACCCCGTCGAGATGGAAAAAGCCGCCAACGAACTACCCATCGAACAGGTCGCCAAGCGCTGGATCGTCGCCTCCACCCCAGACGAAGCAATCACCCAAATCAGACAGTACGTCGACGCCGGATTCAACCACCTGGTCTTCCACGGCCCCGGACACGACCAAGAACGATTCCTCAGCACCTTCGCCGAACAAGTCCTCCCCGGCCTACGCGACCTCGACTGACGAAACCCGCAACCACCCCACCCAACCGATCACCTCGACGGGCATAGGCACCGGCCCGCGCACGTCGCTGCTCCTCGACGTCGACGGTCCGACCGAGGTGTCCGAGCGGGTGATAGCCGGGCTCGGCGAACGCTGGGAGCTACTCGGGGGTACGCACATGGGCAGGCAGGACAGCTGACCGAGCTGGACGAGGACCTCGTCCAGAAGTCGCACGAGATGGAGACCCTGCTTCGCCAGCAGGGACCGGTCAGCCTCGCCAGGTCGCCGCGCGGGCAGTCCGTGTGGGTGGTCAGCCGGTACGCGGAGGCGCGTCAGCTGCTCTCGCCCCCGGCTGAGAAGGACCAGTGCCCAGGCGGAGCGCCTGGGTCCACGCCAGCGACGAGGGCGACTCGCTGTCCGAGGTCGAACTCGTCTCGATGGCGTTCCTCCTCCTCGTGGGGCGCGAGACCACGGTCGACCTCATCGGCGACGGCGTCCTTGCTCTCCTGCGCGACCCCGCGTAGCTGGCGGCCCTGCGCGAAGACCCCGCGCTGCTGCCGGGAGCGGTCGAGGAGTTCCTGCGCTTCGGCGGCTCGCTGCACTTCGCGAGCCTGCGCTTCACCATCGGCGCCCTGCTCGACCGCTTCCCGGCCATCCGCCCGACCGCGGACCCGGACACCCTCCGCTGGCGCGCGGGCACCCCGATGCACGGCCTGGAACCCTCCCGGTGTGGCTGCGCCAGGACCGGCCTGACTGCCGCCGCTTCTTCCCGATTTCCGGGCATGGCGAAGAAACGTGCGTATCGGCGGTTTTCCGGCTTGCTCGCTACAGCGCCGGGAGATGGCGTGGCCTGTCGCCCGGCCAGGTCGACGACGCTATTCATCTCTACAACCTCGGCTGGTCGCTGGCGCGAGTCGGCCGGCACCTGGGTGTCGAACACGTCGTTGTGCTGAACGAACTGCGCGAACGTGGTGTGCCTGCTCGTGACACTCACGGACGTTTACGCGACGAAGCAGGTAATCATCGATGACCCGAGCTGCAGCTGTGTCAACTCGATCGGCTTCGGCAACGTCCTCGATGGATGCGTCTTCATGTCTTCTGCTAACGTTCCTGTCCAGCCGTCAGCCTTGGACGCGGCGGGGGCCACCCGCGCCGACGCCACCGAGCGCCGCATCACCGGGCTCTATATCAAGGCCGTCGAGCAGTTCAGCTACGATCGAGCCCGGCCGGGGCAGAGCCTGCTGCTGCTGAAATACTTGGATACTGTCGTTCGGCGACGATTCGTTCGAACGTCGGCCCGCTAACCCTTTGGAGAGGCCATGTCTGTTCTTGTCATCGGTGCGTACGGCAATGTGGGCAGCCATGTGGTGGCTGGGCTTGTGTCCGCCGGAGTTACGGTCCGCGGGAGTAGTCGGACGCCGGGGACCGGCGAGTTGCCGGACGCTGTCGAGATGGTCCGCCTCGACCTGGAGAAGCCGGAGACTCTGCCGGCGGCGCTCGAGGGCGTCAAGAAGGTTTTCCTGTACGCCAGCCCGGACGGCATCGCCGAGTTCGTCAGCGCGGCGCAGGCGGCCGGTGTGGAACACGTCGTGTTGCTGTCGTCGGCTTCCGTGGTCGAACCGGCCATGCGGCAAAGCCGGAGCGCGCAGATGCACGCCGTGGTGGAGGAGGCGTTGAAGGAGTCCGGAATGGCGTGGACCTTCCTCCGCCCGACCACGTTCGCAACCAAGCAGCTCAGCTTTGCTCGGGCGATCCGGTCCGGGGAGGTGTTGCGTGTTCCGTTCCTGCAAGGGCGCACCGCGTCGATCCACGAACGTGACATCGCCGACGTGGCGGTCCGCGCGCTGACCGGCGCCGGGCACGAGGGGCAGGCGTACTGGCTGACCGGACCGCAAGCCTTGACGCAGCAGGAGTACATCGAGACGATCGGAGCGGTGATCGGGCGGCCGATCGAGGTCGTCGAGTTGGCTCCGGAGGACGTCGAGCCGAAGATGCCGGAATTCCTCATCCGGACCCTGACCGAGCTCCTTTCGGCTCCGTGCGTCGTGACGTCCGCCGTCGAGGAGGTCACCGGGGTGCCGGCCCGCTCGTTCCGGCAGTGGGCCGAGGACCACGCCAAAGACTTCAGCTGACTGCCTGCTGCTCTCCTTCCTGATGACCGGTCGCATCAACCTGCGCCGGCAGCGGGCAGGCGTCCTGCGCTCGACCGCCGCGATCCTGGCCTTCCTCGGCTTTCTCATCGCCCTCGCGGCGCGAATCCAGCTACTTCACCGTGAAAAGGCGGGCGTGCCGGTCACTGCGCCACGGCGGTGCCGGCGCGCTCATCGGCAATGAAGGAATCGAGCCCGGGTTCGATGAGCTCGGCGGCGCGCCGGATGTCGGCCGTGACCCTCGTGGCTCTGGTTGCCGGCGGGACAGCCGGGCCGGGGGCGGACGGCGTACGAACGACGCCGCCGGCGCCCGGGTACGCCTTGTCGGCGAAGGCCATGACGTCCGGGTTGGTCAGCGCGTCGATCGGGTCGTGGGTGCGGGCGGCGGTCAGGTCGTGCACGGTGCCAGGCAGGGCCGGCGATGCACAGATCAGGCGCCCCTCCCAGTCCGCGATGACCTGCACGTTCGCCCGTGGCGCTTGTGCTTCCCGGAGTAGTACGGCCTCTGATTCGCGACCCGGTCGATCGGGATCAGAGTGCCGTCGAGAATCGCGTACGCGAGCCGGCCGATGCGCCGTATGGCCGTGTTCACGTTCCCGGCGTGTACGCGAGTAGGTCGGTGGCTTCCCGGACGTACCGCGAAGCCGCGGTGACGCTGACCGCGAAGCCGCAGGCCAGGCGGGTGATGGTGGCACCATTGCGGAGACGAGCCAGGGCGAGTAGGGCGGGGGAGTTGGCCGATGCCACCCGCCGGGCTGCGGCCGTGATGGGCAGGCTGTTGAGCGGCCGGAATGGCGTTTGCTGGGCCTTCGGGGTCAGGAACGCCGTGGTCTCGGCGGCACCGTGCCTGCCACCCATGGCTGGCGCGAGCGCCACCGGCCGCAGGCACAGCAGGGGAGGGGCTCGTGAACCGCACCTCCACCCGGTACACCGACCACGTTTCCGCCTCGGGGTCGACGACCAGGTGCGCGGTCTCGGGCAGTCGGCGGCCGATCCCGATGAGCGCGGCGGCGGTCTCGGCCAGCGGCGGCGGGCGCGTGTCCGGCGTCACCCGGACGTGTCCACCGCGCCCGGTGAAGATCCGCTTCGCGTACGGAGCGGGCTCGTCGATTCGGTGCGCCAGGTGCTCGCGAAGCGCGAGCAGGACGCGGCCGGAGGCCTGCGTGGCCGCACGTCCGACCTTGCCGCGCCGCAACTGGGTCGAGCCGGACGGCGGCCCGGTCGACCTGGCGCAGCAGCATGCTGGGCGCGGCCCCGAGCAGACTCACCGCGCCGATGACGTTGCCCTCGGCGAACCGTGCCTCCACTCGCGAGGCGAGCGATGCCGCGGGCACTTCGCCGCGGGCGACCGACCCTGGTCCGCTACGACCCGTGGGGCGCCGCGAACGCGAGCGCGGCGAAGCGGGTAGGTGTGCGGGTGTAGGCACTGGCTGAGCCGCTTGAACGCTTCGGCGCGCAGGATATCGCCGAGGTTCTCGGGCACGATCGCGATCTTGCCGAGGGCGGCGAGCAGGGCGTGCCGGTCCCGGCGGGTGGGCGAAACGGAAGCTTGCGGCCGCTTGAATCCGCCCCGCAGGCAACTGTCAGACCGAGGGATATGGATCCCTTCTCACGCGACCTAGCATCAGCAGGGTACGCGAGACAGCAGCCGTGACAGAGGGGTGGGTGGCAGATTCCGTGGCTGATCCGACCGAAGCCATGCCGAAGAGTCGTGACCGGCAGACGGCGTTGAGCGTGAAACGGGTGCTGACTCGTGAACAGCTGGAAGAGTTCGCCGAGCGCGGTTACATCGTGATCCCGGATGTCGTGCCGCCGGACCTGATAGCCGCTGCCAACGCGGCGGTCGATGAGCAGGTACGCGCGCGTCCGCCGGTCGAAGGGCACGTTGGGGTGGTCTACAGGTTCCAGCAGTTGGAGGAAGCGCCGGTGCTTGCGGCGTTGTTGCGTGACACCTCAGCCTTCTCGCTCGCCGAAGGACTCACCGGGAACGGCGCGCTGGAGTTTCCCGAGACAGTGCAGACCGCACTGACTTACCCGCCCTTCAAGGACGCCCGGGAAAAGCCGCACATCGACGGTGGCAAGGGGCGGAAACCCGGTGATCCCCCATGGACATTCACCATGCTCGCCGGGTTTTTCCTGACCGACCAGTCAAGCGATGACACGGGAAACCTCTTCGTCTGGCCGGGAACACACCGCGATCACGCAAAACTCTTCCGCGAGCGCGGACCCGAGGCCTTCACGACCTACCCGAATGTCAAGCTGCCGGAGCGAGACATGGTGCGCGGTCGTCCGGGCGATATGCTGCTGAAGCACTACCTCCTCGGCCACAACGGCGGCAACAACACTGGCGATTCCGTTCGGCGCACGGTCTACTTCAGGCTTCGGCGCCGGGGGCACGAGGCGACGTGGGGTCAGGCCCTGCAAGATCCCTGGCACGATTTCGCGCCGCTGCGAGGGTTGGTGCCGTCGTCCGGTGAAACCGGTCAGCAGGGTCGGTAGCTGTGAGATCTCGGTAGCTCTACGGCTATCCGCTCGTCGTCGGCCTGCGGACGGTCGCGGCCTGGGCGTGGCCAAGGCCTTCGGAGAGGTTCCGGCTGCGGGGTTCGACGCCTTCTCGCGCGCCGGTGCCCTGGGCCGGCCCAGGGGCGAAGTGCGTGCCGGGCAAAAACGACACCTGGTGCTCCACGGCCTATCTGAATCTGTCCGGTCGGCCGCTGTCGCTGCGCGTACTACGTCGGCAAGCGCGCCACCGGCACCGGCGAGCAAAGCTTGAGGAAGCCGATAATGGGGACAAGAAACCATCAGCGAGGCAGGGGTGGAGACTATTATGCCTGACGTCAACGATCTCGTGGATGTGGCGACCGGTGACGTCATTCTGGCCGAGATCGATGTCACGCTGCCCGGCGTCCTGGCCCTCGTGCTCGAGCGTGCCTACAGGTCGTCCTTCCGCGCAGGCCGGTGGTTCGGACGGTCCTGGATGTCGAGCCTCGACCAGCGCCTGCAGGTGACCGGTGAACGGATCTGCGCGAGGTTCGCCGACGGGGAGATTGTGACGTGGATATCCCCGGGCAGCGCCGGTGATCCCCCCGCTATCCCGGTAGCCGGCCCCGCATGGCCGTTGCGGCAGAACCCGGACGGCTCCTACGCCATCAGCGACCCGCAGCGCGGCCTCACCTGGCAGTTCGAACGCCGGGCCGGATATGAGGACGACGAACTGCCCCTGATCTCGGTCACGGACCGCACAGGTCACGAGATCGCCTTCAGCTACGACGCGGTCGGCCGCCCGCTCAGCATCGTCCACTCCGGCGGCTACCGCGTCCTGGTATCGGTCACCGGCGAGCGCGTCACCGCGCTGGCCCTCGCCGGCCGCGACGGCCAGGAGGACATCCCCCTGCGCCGCTTCGAATACGACGATTCCGGCAACCTGTCCGGCGTCGTCAACTCCTCCGATGTGCCGCGGCGCTTCACTTACGACGGCGCGGGCCGTCTGACCGGCTGGACCGACCGTAACGGCTACTCCTACCACTACACCTTCGACTCCGAAGGCCGGTGCGTCCGCGTAGAAGGCCCCAACGGTGCCCTATCCGGCACCTTCGCCTACGAGGCCGGCATCACCCGTTGGACCGACATCGACGGAGCTGTCACCTCCTACGCGATCACCGAGTCTGCCCAAGTCGCCGCGATCACTGACCCGATCGGGAAAACGGCGCGGACGGAATACGATGAACGTGGCCGTGTCACAGTCCGCACCGACCCCCTCGGCAGGGTCACGCGATTTGTCTACGACGACCGCGGCAACCTGCTCTCGGTAACCAATCCAGACGGGCGCGAGTCCCACGTCGAAGTCGATGAGGCCTGCCTCCCGGTACGGATTACCGGGCCGGACGGAAGTTTCTGGCTGCAGGCTTTCGACAAGAACGGCAATCTCACCGAACTGACCGCGCCCGACGGCTCGATGCTCAAGTACGGGTATGACAGCCGAGGGCATCTTGTCGAGGTAGCCAGTGCGGATGGCGCGGTCACCACGATGGAATGTGATCCCGCCGGGATGCCCGTGACCGTCACCAAACCCACCGGTGAAACGACCCGGTACGAGCGCGACCAGCTAGGACGAGTCGTGCGTGTCATGAGCTCCGACGGCGGGGCAACGGCCTATGCATGGACGACGGATGGCCTCCCTGTCTCCCGGACCCTGCCGGACGGGTCAACCGAGTCCTGGGCCTGGGACGGCGAAGAGAACCTGCTGCGACGGATCTCCGCCACGGGATCGGTCACGTCGAACACTTACGGGCCATTTGATCAGCTTGTGTCGATCACCTGGCCGGGCGGCACACGCAGCGAGCTCGAGTATGACCACAACTGCCGCCTCACATCGGTAACCCACGGCGGGCTGAAGTGGCAATACGAGCTGGACTCCGCCGGCCGGCTGAGTGCGGAGACCGATTACAACGGAGCTACCACCCAGTACTGGTATGACGCCGCAGGACAGCTCGTACACCGTGTGAACGCCAGCGGCCATGAGGCCTCGTTCGCCTACAACCTGCTTGGCAATCTGGCGTCTTATCACCCCGCAGATGGCGCGGTGACGACGTTCGACTACGATCCGGCAGGCCGCCTCTTGCGCGCGAAGAACGACGACGTGGACCTGGTCTTCGTCCGGGACTCGCTCGGACGGGTGGTCACCGAAAGTTGCAACGGTCGCGCGGTCACCAAGATCTACGACGCGGCCGGAAGGGTAGCGAGCCGCGTCACTCCGTCCGGGGCCGGTACTGCCTGGTTCTACAACACAGCCGGATTGGCTTCGGCACTCACCGCCGACGGCAGGGAACTGCGGTTCGGCTATGACTCCGCCGGACGGGAAATCCATCGGGACCTGCCCGGAGGAACTGTCCTCACCCAGGAATGGGACCAACTCGGCCGCCTCGTGACTCAGGCCCTCATCAGTTCGGCTGCTTCCTCCAGTCCGGAAGGATCCAAGGTCTCGGGGCAACTGCTCCAACGGCGCGCGTATACATACAGCCCAGACGGATTCGTCACGGGCTTGCAGGACCAGCTCGCCGGCGACCGGGCGTTCCGTCTCGATTCAGCTGGGCGTGTGACCGCCGTTACTGGCCGAGGTGACGGATGGTCGGAGCAGTACGACTATGATTCCGCGGGCAACATCGTGAATGCCGTCTGGCCGGCTTCGGGCACTGGTCCTGCTGCCGGAACCCTGGAGATGTCATCGCAAGGCCCCCGTGAGATAGACGGAACCCTCACCACCCGGGCCGGGAACATCCGCTACCGCTACGACGCCGCTGGGCGCGTCATAACGCGGACGCAGACACGGGTATCCGGCGATCCTGACACTTGGCGCTATTCCTGGGACGCTGACAGCCGGCTTTTCTCTGTCGCCCTCCCCGACGGGAGCAAATGGCACTATCAATACGACCCCGTTGGCCGCCGCATCGGCAAGCGCCACTTCTCCTCTGACGGCCGGCTACTGGAGCAGACGCGGTTCTCGTGGGATGGGGGAGTTCTCGCCGAGCAAGAGGACCTTCATGGCGATAGCGAGAAGGTCACCACATGGAATTACCGGAACGATTCGTTCATCCCGCTCACTCAGGCCTCGCGAACCGTTATCCGTGCAGGTTCCGAAGAGGAGGGAATCGACGAAGAATTCTACTCCGTGGTTACAGGCGTGAGTGGTACACCGATCGAACTCGTCTCCTCCGACGGGGTCATCGTCGGCGAGCAGCGGCACACACTGTGGGGGCAACCCTCCTGGCAGCGCGACACCGCGACCACCCCGCTGCGATCTTCCGGTCAGTATTGCGATCAAGAAACCGGGCTGCACTACGACAATCACCGCTATTATGATCCCGAGACCGGCGCTTATCTCTCCCCTCACCCCCTAGGGCTGACGCCTGCGCCAAACCCTCACGCGTACGTCCCGAATTCCCTTATCGCCAGCGATCCTCTCGGGCTTTTGAACCGCGAAGAAGCGGCGTGGGTGAAGGCGGCAGATAGATGGATAGGTTCTCTGTTTCTTTCTCACCATCACCTGCAGGTTTACGCTGGCGTTGACGGGTTCGACGCGCGCCTATTTGCGGGTGGGGGGCGGCCGTGATGGAGTCGGCACGTGCCCGAGATGCCCGCGGTCCCCAATGAGGCCGTGAGGCCGTGAGGCTGAGGGCTGCGAACGGGGGGCTGCGGGAGCGGCACGGAAGCACGTGCTGATCGCCGTGTGCCCCAGGGGCATCGCGTTCTGGGGTTGCCGCTGGTCGCGGCGGTGATGAGGTCGTGTGGGCGGCGGTCGGCGCGTCTGGTGGCGCGGGCCACGCAGCCGTTCTTCGTGATCATCGCGGTGGGCGCGCTGATCGTCGCCGCCGGCGACCTCGCCGTCTCGCGGCGCCGCCCCGGCGTCGAGCTGGCCGGTGCGGCCGCGCGCTCGTCCGACTCCTCCGAGGATCTCCGCCATGTCCACTGACACCCGCCACCACCCGCAGGTGGAATTCGTCCTCGACCTCATCTGGCGGATCATCCGCGGCCGGTCGTCCTGACGCAGTCGCCGGACCCCGCGTCGCCGCGCTCCGGGACAGCTGGAGGTGGACCAGGCCAGCCCCTCCAGATATCGCAGCTGGGCTTCGTTGTGCAGGGCGTCGACGGCCAGCGAGGTCTTGCCGTTGCCGCTCACTGCGGTGAAGGCGATGAGCTGCCCCTTGGGAATGCTCACGGACACATCCCGCAGATTGTCGGTACGAGCACCCACAACGTCGATGGTCTCGCGCCCCGTGCTCGCGACGTCCCGTACGAGTGCAGTCGACCTTCGTCCACCTGTCGCGTTGCAGCAGGGTACGGGCGGAGAGGCCCTCCACCCATGCCGAACACGTGGCCAGGCCCGATGCGACCTGTGCCGCAGATCAGGGCTGGGACGCCGCAGTGAGCTTCGCGATGTCGGGGGCGTAGACGGTCATCCAGTGCGGATGCAGCCGGTAGTAGACAATGTCGTTGTCCCAGTCGAAGGAGTCTTCGCCGTAGAAGCCCTTGAAGTACGCGAGCAGGTCCGGCCAGTCCTCGGCCGGCTCGCCGTCCTGGGGATTGAGGATCTCTACCGTGCCGTGCGTGAACACGCCCAGGTCCTCACCGCGCATGTGCGCGGCGCTGACGGCGGACCGGACGGCGAGGTGGCGCGCCTTGGCGGCGCCGCGCGCCGTGCCGAAGTGCCACCTCCCGTGCAGGAAGTGCCCGTCCACGCCGCTGATCCGCGGCTCGCCCTTCGCCGTGACGGTGGCCAGGGCGAGGGTGCACATGCCGGTGAGAACCTGGGTGAGCTGCTCGGCAGTGAGGCTGCGCTCGCTGTTGATGATCGATCGGAGGTGCGAGGTGGCGCGGGAGAGGGAGACGTCAAGGAGGGCCTGAAGCTCGATGAGCTCTTCTGGCGTTTCGCGCATGGAGATCCTTATCTATCCGTGGTGCCCGGTCCACGACCACCATTGATGCAAACCAGTGACACCATGTTCGCCCCAAAACCTGACACCTTGTGTCGCATTTCTTCGCAGTCTTACGGATACCACCGGCCGCCAGGTCGGACGTCACAGGCGGCGACGGCAGCCTCACCTGCTCCTCGCCCATGCGGCGGCCAGCGCAGTAGGCGGCCTGCCGATACCAGTCGGAGCAGGGCGACCGGCGGGCATCGCCACCGGGAGCCACTCCGCTGACGTTGACCCGGGAATGAAGAGGGGGCCGGGCCATCAATATGATCCGGGCCTCTACCTGGCGGGCGGTACTGGTTTCGCGCCAGTGACCCTTTCGGGGCGTGAAGCAGGACGCTGCACCGAGTCTGACCTGCGAGAACGAGCACCCGCAGGCAGGGGTGGGTGCGGTTGAGCGCCGTTCGGTGCCGGTAAACGCAGTTCAAGGCCATTCTGCACAGCCTGCTGCTCCCAACCGGGCTCGCACCGCCAAACCGCTGATACCTCTTCAGACCAGGACTGGCGGCCGGTCCGTGCACGCGACTCTCGTACGGACCGCCCGCCGGCCTGTGTCGGGGCGATCTGCACCGCCTGATTCGGTTAGGTACTCAGTTGGATGGCCCCCGGGCGACAGCGCGGTGCGCCGGCTCGGTCATGCCGTGCCAGAGCGCGGCTTCGATGTCGCCGCGCAGCACCGCGCTCGGTCGTCCGGGCTGGTCGAGGAAGCCCAGACCAGGTTTGCGGGTCCCGTCGCGGTTCAGGGACCATACGGCCCGGCGTAGCCCGATCGCCGTGGCCATGCCCGCGATCCCCAGTCCCACGATCAGCGCGCGCTTCCATGAATCACTCCTTGGTGGTGCGGACGCCCTGCCGGAGGTCAGGCGGGATTGCTCGGCGATTGGCAGGCCAGTTCCGGGAGGACCGCCCGTGGTGGCAGCCACAGCGGGTGATCCTCCGGGCGAACTACGGCACCAGGACGATGCGTTCGTCCGTCTCGGCGGTCCACGCTTGGGAGATCTCCGCGAGTGGGATGCGCCGGGCCCGCACCTCGATCGCGCCCTCGGCCACCGCGGTGGCCAGTTCCGGCAGTTCTGGCATGAAGTCGCGGGGGGAGACGGAGCCGATGCCACTGCCGATGATCTGCAGCTGGGCACCGCGCAGGGCAGCGGACGGGACCGGTGCGAGATCGCCGGCGATCGACCCGATCTCGATCCAGGTCAGCGGGACACTGCGGTCGGTGCGAGCGGTGAGCAGATGGATCATGGCCCGGCCGGTGGGTTCGCCCCAGACGTAGTCGAGAACGACATCGACGTCGGCTGCCTGCTCGATCTGGTCGAACGTGATCGCCTCGTCGGCGCCGAGCGCGGGCAGAGTGGCCAGGCGTGCGGCGTCGCGGCCGGCGGCGATCACCTCGGAGGCGCCGAATCGCTTGGCGATCTGGATCGCCATCCGTCCGGCGCTGCCGGTGGCACCGAGCACGAGGACCCGCTTCCCCTTCGGGAAGTCGATGCGGCGGCGCAGCGCGACCCATGAGGACATCCCGGGGTTCATCGCGGCGGCGATCTGCACGGGATCGATGTTGTCCGGCAGGAGAACGCTGCGGCGCGGGTCGATCACGGTTCGATCGGCGAACGTGCCAAGGGCCGTGTCTTCCAGCGCCGCATAGCGAAGCCGCCCCTGGTTGTCGCGCACGACGCCGTCGACGCCGGGCACGAGCGGCAGTACGCCGCTGCTGGAGTAGTGCGAACCGTCGGCTTTTGCCCTCGTCAGGTGGTGCAGTGCGGCCGCGAGAACCTCCACCACCATTTCATTCTCACCGGTGGCGACCGGTTCGGGGTGCTCACGGTAGATCGGCGGGGTGTTGAAGGTGGTGATGACAGCGGCGCGCATGTGGTCCTCCCAGGTCATTGGTATTACCAACAAGAGCGATGGTGGTTGGTAATACAAACGATGTCAAGGGCGGATGCCCCAACGCTCGATCGGCGCTGACCTTCCGGGTCACCGTGAGCGAGGGTGGCGGTTGTGATCAGGGTGGCGGCGGGGCGTCGTGCGGCGATGCCACGAGGGTGGAAGCCGCGGCCGGAGGGCCGACGACGTTGCCGAGAGGGTCTGGGTCGGTGGCGCCAGGTCCGGCCGGGGGCGCGTCGCGCTCGGCGGGGGAGATGCTGGAGGGTCGTCGCCAGGCGGAGGTGGCGCGAATCGGGAACCGTGGCCGGTGCAGTGCCTGGCCCGGCTGAGGGGTGTAGCCGGCCGCCTGCGTGAGCTGGCGTGCCAGGAAATGGCGGCAAGGAGGGTGGCGGCAAGTGTGGCGACGGTCGCGAATGAGGATCGGCCGGCGGAGTGCGGCAGGGCCATGAGGGCGGCGGGCAGGCCCGCAATCAGCGTGGTCACGGAGCGGGCGGCCGCAAGAGGCCCCCGTGGGCCGGGTGGGTCGGGCATCGCCAGGGCGGCGACAAGCACGATGACCTCCGCTGAGTAGTTCGTCTTACCAACCTTCGATAGTTTGGTTGGCATTGCGAACCATGTCAACTAGCATGCCGACATGACCACCGATGAGCCGGCTGCTGGCGTCTCCACGGACCCTCTCGTGGACGCCCTCGTCCGCAACGCCTTTCAGGTGATGGGCGTGCTCACCCGGGTCGGCGCCGAGCATGACCTGTCGTTGACGCAGCTGCGGGTGCTTGGCCTGCTGCGCGATCGCAGGCCGCGGATGACCGAGTTGGCCACGTTCCTCGGCCTGGACAAGTCGACGATGTCCGGCTTGATCGACCGTGCCGAGCGCCGAGGGCTGCTCGCACGTGGCAAGAGCGCCGAGGACCGCCGAGCCGTTGACGTGTTCCTCACTGCGGCCGGACTTGAACTGACCGAGCGGCTCTACGGCGAGGTCAGGGCCGCGCTGCTGCCGGCAACCGGCCGTCTGGACCCGGAACAGCGCCATCGGCTCACCGAACTGATCGAACCGGTCCTCAGTCCTGTCACTGGCGCCGGGGAGCCCTCGCCGAAGAGAACCCCGGCGCGCCGCCCGGAACTCGCTGCCGACTGACGGTCGTCCAATGCGGCCCGGCAGACGTTTTTCGCGGCCCTGAGAGGTGGTGTCGTGGTGTGAGAAGGGCGGTGAGCGGACCCTTCTCGAGCAGATCGAGGCAGGCGTTGGGGTGCACTGCCGGGTCGCCGTGATAGCGGTCGTACGCCGAGTTTCCGCGACCAAAGTTCCCGTCGACGCCAGAGCGGGCGAAGCCGTTGAACCGATCGGCGTTGGCCTGCAGCCGTGCCGGATCGATACCGATCCGGCCCGCCAATTCGGCGAGGGAGCTGCCCTTGGCCATGATCCCGGCCTTGCGCATCGCCCTTGTTTTTTTCGGGTTCAGCGCGAAGGTTGCAGGTAGCGGCGGGCGTGACGGACGTCGGCGATCATCCAGTACGGGCTGTCCTAGTCGTGTTCGAGCATGTGGTGGCCGAGGTCGACGTAGGACTCCGACTCGTTCGCGAATCGGTCGCCGCGGGGTCGTGATCGGGCCCCGTGCCTGCTCCGTCGACAGAGCACGTGGGACAAGGCCGAGCGAACGAGGCCCGTACGGTTTCGCTTTCTCAACCCAGAATGCTGTGCGGCGTCAGCTGTGGGAGGGGGAGGACCGCCGGCTTCCGGTGATCGAGTGGGCAACCTGCGGCCCGGTGAGGCAGTGCTGGATGCTGGGTCCCCGCAGATCACGATCACGTTCGAACCCCAGACCGTGCGGCAGCTGCGCCTGTCGGGGGCGACGAGGTGGTGTAGTCGTTGTATGCCTGGGTTTGACGACCGGGGAGATCTGCGCGTACTTCGCCGAGATCTACGGGCGTCCGTGTCGAAGCGAGGATCTCGCGGATCGCCGACAAGGTGATCTAGGAGATGACCGACTGGTCCCACCGCCCGTCGGACGGGATCTGCGCGGCGGTGTCCATCGACGCCATCGTGGAACCGGCCGTTCCACGTCGAGCTCGGAGGTCAAGGTCCGCGGCGGGCCGGCCGCGAAGGGCGCGAGGTTCTGGATGAGCGTGCTGACCGACCTACGCAACCGCGGCGTCAGGACGTGCTCTTCCTCGTCCGCGACGGGCTGAAGGGCCTGCCTGAGGTGGTCACGAACGGGTGGCCCCAGACTGTTATACAGACGCGCCATCGAAGTATTCGAGTGGCACTCGACTGGCCCGGTACCATGTTGTTGCACGTCGGTATGGATCACCGTAGATCATCGTGTGAACGGCAGGACCAGCGGTTTTCAGGTCGACGACTACAACAGACGGCGGTGAATCGTGCGGATACAGCCGCGCCAGGAGATCCTTGACATCTGGCGGGCCACGGTGCGCAGTTGCTGGCAGAACGGTGAATGGCACTGGGGTGGTCGGAGTGGCACCAACTCGATCAGTGATGCCGAGCAACTCCTGACCCTGCTACTCCCGGCGGCCAAGGTCCCGGCGCTGTCGCTCGACGACCCGGACCGCGCCGACGACGAGGTGATCGAGGCGCTCAGCCCGATCGGCGGCGCGATCGAAATTCCCCGCCGGCTGGTCGGCGTGATGATCGACTATTTCACGCGGTACACCGACGACACCGGCACCCCGACCTTCAGCGGCGGAAGCTACCTCACCCCGCTGGACGGCGGCCCGGAGCTCACCGACGAGCAACGCTCCCTGGACATCGTCGACTCTTTCGCGGTGTCCGTCACGCTGGCCCTGGCAACGATCGGCTTCGTCAAGGTCTACCGCAACTCCACCCAGCGGCGCGACCTGCTGGCGCAACTGGACGCCCTGGACGAGATGGCCAGCGCGCGGCTCACCGCGGCCATGGTCGGCCTGCTTCGCAGCTTCAGCACCTTCGTCTTCACCGCCACCGACGAATACGGCCTCCGGCTGTGCGACATGATCAATCAGGACGAGCTTCCGCGCCGGGAACTCGTGGCGTCGCTGCGCGAACAGCTGCGGGAAACGATGGCCAGCCTGCGCAGCGTGATAATCGGGTCGGGTCGGGTGACCGAGGATCTGGACAACAGCGAGATGCTGTTCGAGTGCGGCTGGTCCTGGGGGATCATCGCCGGGGCCGAGGAGGTGCCGACCACCGAGTCGATCGGCCTGCAGCGTGAGGGCTCGGCGGAGAACGCTCCCTACCTCTACTTCACCGTCATCGCGATGGACGCGATCGAGGATCTGAACTCCGAACGCACCCGCCTGCTCGGGTTGCTCAACGAGGAGCAGCAGCGGCTGTCGCGGGCCCTGCTGCTGCGCTGGGAGCTGACCCGGACCTACTGGGCGACGGTGGCGACCTTCGGCAACCGCCGGCGGTGGCCCATCGAGGACATTCCCTGGCGGACGACCGACGGTGACCGGACCGACTACTACACCCTCCAGGCCACGTCGCTGGCGGTGAAGGGCCTGGTCGCCGGCGGGCGCGGCGATGAGGAGCTCGGCCGGATCGCCTCGGTGCTGGTGGAGCTGGCGCAGCGGGCGCGGATCACCCGCCGCGCCTCGCCCGACGAGCCGGCGCTGTTCGTGCACGCGCCGGGCAAGCAGGTGACCCTGAACGCCGACCGGTCCAAGCCGATCATGTCGTGGAACGTCAACGAATACTCCACGGTGCTGCTTCAGCGGGCCACTACCGTCGCTGGTCTGCTGAGCAACGCCCGGCGGCGCAGCGAGCTGCTCGAACTGGCCGACGAGGTGTGGGATCACCTGCTGCTGCGGCGTATCCCCGACGGCCGGAACCGTGGCCTGTGGGATCATGCCGGCGGCGCCTTCCCCGGGCTGGCCCCCAAGCCGGACGCGCCCTCCTGGTACCTGACCCAGCGGGTGGTGCAGGGGCTGGTCAGCGCCGGTCAGCTGCTCTGGGAGCGGCCGTTCCCGCGAGCCAACCGGCTCGCCACGTATGCGCAGGACCTCATCGACGAGGCCGAGTACCTCTTCGACCGGGAGTTGATGCGCGGCACGTTCGCCGGAGAGGCGATGCAGCGCAGCATGCGCAGCATCCGGGCCAGCCTGCGCCGGGCGCAGCTGGTGGTGGACGAACGCCCTGGCACCGCAGCGGCCCTGGCGAACACCCTGCTGCTGCTGCTCAACGACATCGCCACCGGGCAGCAGAAAGCCAGTGAGGGGATCTGAATGCTGGTCTTCGTCACGTCACACAAGGGCGGCACCGGGCGTTCGGTGACCGCGGCGAACATCGCCTACCGCAGCGCGCTGTCCGGCCGCCCCACCTGCTACCTCGACTACGATTTCGGCTCGCCGACGGCCGGCATCACGTTCCAGATCCCGCAGGCGGTCAACGGCGTGGAGGGCGCCGGGCCCAACGGTGGCGGGCTGCACCGGTACCTGCGGGGGGAGATCCCGTCTCCGGAGCAGTTGGACGTCTGGGGCACCTCGGAGCGGGCCAGCCTGCGCCAGCGGCCCACCGGGTCCGGTCCGCTGGTGCTCCTGCCCGGGCAGCGCAACGGCAGCGAGTTCGGTTTCACCAACGACATCGCCAAGCGCTGCGCCGAACTCTTCCTCCGTCTCGAAGAGGAGTTCGACCTCACCCTGGTGGATCTCAGCGCAGGCCGGTCGTACGCCAGCCAGATCGCGCTGGCCGCGACCGCCACCCCGACCCTGCGCAAGGTCACGGTTCGCTGGCTGGTCTTCCATCGGTGGACTCCCCAGCACGTCACCGCGGCCTCGGACCTGGCCTTCGAGGCGGGTGGGATCGTGGCGATGGGCAAGGAGTACGGCCACGAGCCGGACCGGCTCCGCGAGTCACTGCGGTTCATCCGTACGGCGGTGATCGATCCACGAGGCCCCGAGGTCGGCCACCTCGACCTCGCGCAGCAGGCCTTCCTGCGCAAGTGCGACGCGGAGCTGTCGGAGCTGGCCCGACGGCGGGGCGTCGGGCGCACCACGCTGCTCGGCGCGGTGCCGCTGGATCCTCTGCTGCAGTGGCGGGAGCAACTCATCTCGGACCACGACGTGCAAAGCAAGATCGCGAACGTGAAGACCGTGGACGCCTTCGTTGATTTGACCGAGAAGCTCTTCGACGAGACGGCATGGGAGATTGTGTGATCAGCGTGGACATCAGGTTCCAGGAGGCAGCTGCGGTGCGTCGTACAGAGAGCGTGGCGTACTCGCACCTGTCGGTGGAGTTGGGGCACTTCTACGCGGAGGACTTCGGCGACGGGTGTCAGGAGCTGCGCCGCAAGTTCGAGCGGATCGCAACCTGGTCGAGCGCCATTCCGGCCCTGGCCGGGCAAGGGCTGCCACCGAACCGCCAGCCGCGGATCAGCACCTGCTTCATGGTGGACGACTACTTCCACCGTTTCGGTACGCCGCACGAGGTGATCCCGCAGGTACAGAGCGCCGCAGCGGAGCACGGACTGGTGCTGGACTACGTCGCCCGGGAGTCCAGTTTCGCCCGTCACGACGGGCTCGACCTGGCCCAGTTGGTGGTCGACACACTGGTGGTGGAACCGCCCCGGCACACCACCGGCAGCCGCCCACCGCTGAGCGAGTCGGGCTGGCTCTCCAACGGCAAGCGGTCGCCCGGGCATGTCGACGCCCCGGCGATGACCCTGCCCCGGCCGTGGTCCCCGCCGGTGCAGTCCGGCGATCCCCAGCATTCCATCTTCGTCGACATCGAGTTGTGGTCCGGCGAGCCGCAGACCCGGGTGTGGGCGTGCGCGCTGCTCGCCTCGGTCTGGCAGTTGACCCGCCTCGGCGTGCTACGGCACCGGGGCGAGACGATCCGGCAGCCGTGCCGGCTCACCGGGGAGCTGCCCAACAGCTGGGATGAGCTGCCGGCGATCCTCCAGCTCAACCCGAGCGCCGCGCCGTTCTGCGCGTACCGCACGCTGACCCTGATGGACATCCAGTACCTGCCGGTGGAGTTGGCCGTACGGACCATCCTCGGTCAGGTGGCGGTACCGCCGGCCGTGGCGCAGCAGGTCGCCAAGCGCGCCGGCGGGGAGGGCCTGCGACTGCCCAGCGAGTTGGTCGACCGGTTGAGCTACGTGTTCATCGGCGAGTGAGCGCGCGCTCAGCGCCGGCAGGGCTGGTTGACCGCCATCCGGTCGGCCAGGTCGCGCAGCAGGGTCATGTTGCTCACGCTGATCTGGTCCCGGATCCAGTTGACCGACGACTTCCACTGCCGGCTGAAACCGGGCACCTGCTCCAGCCGGTCCCAGATCGGCCGCAGCCGCGGATGGACCCGAGCGCCCGGCAGCCACAGGTGCAGCAGGTGTTCCAGCACCGGGCGCAGCCGCTCGATGTGCTCCTGCCCGGCGGCCGGCCGGGTGACCGCGGCCTCCATCAGGGAGGAGAGCATGGTGAGTAGCCAGTCGTGCAGCGCGAGATCTTCGCAGAGGCCGGCCACGGCGGCCGGCACGTCCTGCGGGTCGACCACGAGTTCGACCGTACGCAGCGTGGGGGAGTCCACGGTGATCACCGCCGAGACCTCTCGGTCCGGCCCCTGGTTGACCCGCGTGGTCCAGCGCAGCCGGGTACGCGCCGCGCGCAGCGGCGGGCGCCGGTCCAGCAGTTCGGACATCTGCACGCCGTCGATCACCCGGCCGGTGATCGCCTCGAGGTTGAGCACGTCCGCGTTGTTGCCGTGCAGGAAGCCCGCGATCAGGTCCGGTGCGTCCAACTTGCCGACCGTCTCCAGGACGCCGGGATTGGCCAGGTAGTGCGACCAGGGCTGGCGGCGCTTTCCGTCGACGACCTGGACGACCGAGGACGCCTGTACGATCCGGCCGCCGGTGATGATGGCCCGGGTGACCACCGCGCCCACCCCGCGCAGCTGGCGCTGCCTGGCGCTGGGTAGCCAGCAGTCCACTCCGGTCCGAACGTCCGGTGACACCGCGTAGAGCGACGGGCGCCGGGAGGTCAACACCATCTCGCCCTCGATCAGGCTGAGCACCTCGGAGCTCTGCTCCTGGGACAGTGCCGTGCTGTGCTGCAGCAGGCTGGTGTGCACCTCACCCACCGTGAGCATGGCTTCCTCCGCATCGCCGCCACCGGTCCGTGGTCGCCCGCGGACTGCCGTCCCATGATGATTGATGCCCGCCGCCGTGACCCGCACCGACACGGATTTGTACGGATTTGCCGGAACCCCTCCGAGCGCGGAATTCGGCTTGCCCGGATCCGCAACTGTCCCGGCGGCCATCATAGGCCCACGGTTGATGGGATTCCCAAGCGGTAGAGGTGGCGAGCATTCGCGGGTCAGAAGGATGTGACAGCAACTGATATTTTGAATGGTGCGGTCACCAGCCACTCCCTGGAGTTTGCCGTCCCATGAAGGTCTACATTTCGGCCACCCAAAAAGACCTGCTGGAATATCGCGCTGCCGTCCACGTCGTGGCACGCCGTCTGGAAATCGAGGACGTGGCCATGGAGGCGTACAGCGCCGACATCCGGCCGCCGCTGGAACGCTGCCTGACCGACGTGCGTCGGTGCGATCTCTACGTGGGGCTGTTCGCCTGGCGATACGGGTTCCGCCCGCCCGGCCAGGGGTCCTCCATCACCGAACTGGAGTACCGCGAGGCCCTCGCCGCCGGCAAACCCTGCCTGATCTTCCTGCTCGCGGAGGACACGCCCTGGCCGGTTCACCTGATCGACCGGGACGCTGACTGGCAGCAGGTCGTCGCGCTGCGCCGGGAGCTCAAGGAGCGCCACCTCTGTGCCTTCTTCTCGTCGGTGGACGACCTCTCCGCCAAGGTGACCGTGGCACTGGCCGAGGTGCGTAGCGGGCGGTCCCCGGCCCGCGAGCCCGCCGACCCGGACACCCACCTGCCGGAGGCCGTGCGCAGCCAGTACTACAAACAGTTGGCGCTGAGGTACCAGGCCGTTCCGCTGGACGCGGTCTCGCCCCGCCCCACCATCGGCTACCTCACGGTCGGGTTGTCGGAGGTGTTCGTGGAACCCCGGGTCCACGAGGACACCCGGCCGGAAATGCCGCTGGCCTGGTGGCGCTGGGCGGGCTCCGCCGCGGACGGCAGTGTCCGCGGGCTGCCCGGGGTGGTCAACCCGGAAGAGGTCGAGCGGCTCTGGGAGGAGTACGCCGCCAAGGACGCGCTGGTGTTGTTCGACGTGGTGTGCGATCAGGGCCGGCGGTCGATCGTGCTGCTCGGCGATCCCGGCTCCGGCAAGTCGGCGGCCGCGCGGTACCTGGCGCTGGCGCTGGCCGGGAAGTGCTCCGAGCCCAGGCTGGCGGCGCTGGACGGATACCTGCCAGTCCTGATCGAACTGCGGTCCTACGCCGCGCACTGCGGCGACGGGCGGTGCGACGGCCTGCTGGACTACGTCGGCCACCGCCACCAGCAGGGACTGGCCGGGGGGATCGACCAGGACGTGCTGAAGGCGTACCTGCACCAGGGCGGCCAGGCGCTGTTCCTCTTCGACGGCCTGGACGAGGTGTTCGACCCGGCGCAGCGGGAGGAGGTGGCCGCCCAGATCGGCGCGTTCGTCAGCGAGTACCCGGGGGTGCGGACGGTTGTCACGTCGCGGGCGGCCGGATACCTGCGGCACACCTTCGCCAACGCCGGCTTCGACCACTTCACCCTGGAGGATCTCGACGACGAGCGGATCGCCCGGTTTCTCGGCAACTGGTACCGCTACGTGATGCCCACACCGGTGGCGGAGGCGGACCGGCAGCGGCGACAGATCCTCGACGTGGTGCACAGTTCCCGGGAGATGCACGAGATCGCCGGCAACCCGTTGCTGCTGATCCTCATGGCGATCGTCGGCCGGGACCACCCGCTGCCCCGCAACCGGCGTCGGCTCTACGAGCACGTCACCGACGTACTGATCTCCGAGTGGGACGTGACCAAACAACTGCGGGAGAGTCACGGCGACGTGCCGCAACTGGATCTGCAGGCGAAGCGCCGGCTGGTGCGCCACCTGGCGTATCGGATGCAGTTTCGGGGGTCCGGTCCGGCCGGAAACTACGTAGAATCCGACGAATTGGCGCGTGTCTTCCGGGACCACCTCGTCGCCTTCTATGGTTTTGACAACGAGCGGGCGTTCACCCTGGCCTACTCGATGATCGACCAATTGCGGCAGCGAAGCTTCATCCTGGAACGGTACGGATTGCGGCTGTTCGGGTTCGTGCACCGCACGTTCCTGGAGTTCTTCTGCGCTGAGGAGATCGTGGACAGGTTCGAGCACGATCCGGACGCCTGGGGCCTCGACCAACTGCGCGTGCTGTTCCGCGAACACTGGGCCGACCCGTCCTGGCGGGAGGTGCTCCGGCTGGTCGCCAGCGACCTGCCCGCCCGGGCCGCCAATGACCTGGTCACCCTGCTCGCCACCGAGGCCAACCGGCCCTGGCCACCGCTGAATCTGACCGGCCCGCCATGGCACCTGGTGCTGGCCGCGCAGTGCGTGGCGGAGGCGGCGCACCCCGTCGAGCTGGCCGGCGCGGGCGACGCGGTGCTGTGCCAGGTCGTGCGGTTGATCGAACACGGCATCTCCGCCGACGACCCCAACCTGGTGGAACTCACCGAGCAGGAGCTGCTCTCCTCGATCCGGGTGCTCGGGCCTGGCTGGCCCGGCCGCGACGCCTTCCTGCAGTGGTACCGCCGTCGCGGAGTACGGAGCAGTTGGCGATCCGGCTCCGCGTTCGCCACCCGGATCGCCGTGGTGCTCTCCACCGCCGACGAGCAGTTGACGCAACTGCTGGTCCGGGAGCTCGGGCAGGGCCGCGAGAGGCAGGCCCACCTCACCCTGGTCGCGGGGCTGGCCGAGACCGCCGGGCGGCTGGACGTCACCGGCCGCAGCCGCCGCCGATGCCGGGACCTGCTGCTCGCCCAGGCGCAGGTCGAGGTCTCCACTGCGGTGCGGCAGGCCGCCGTACGGGCGCTGGTTGCGCACTTCGGCGCCGACGTCGATTACGTCGACGTGCCGCGCGACCTCGCCGACTCACCCGATGTCGCGGTGCGTGCGTTGGCCGTGCAGTCCCTCGGCGGCCGGACCGAGCTGGCCGAGGACGCCCGCCAGGTGCTGGCCAGGGCCGCCGAAGACCCCGCCGCCGCGGTGCGGCGGGCCGCCGCCGAAGTGCTCGCCACGCGCTGCGCCACCCTGCCGGACGCAGCTGGGACATTGCAGCGGTTGCTGACCACCGACACCGACCCCGGCGTGGTGCAGTGCGCGCTGAAGGGGCTGCTGACCCTGCCGGATCACGCCGGGACCGCCCGCGCGGGGGCGCTGCGGCGGGTGACCGGCGACGCCCCGGACGAGGTACGGCGTTGCGTGGTGACCGAGCTGCTGCCCGGGCGGGCCAGCCCGGAGAGCACCGAGCTGTTGCTGAAGCTGGCCTGCTCCGACACCTCCGCGCGGATCCGCGCGGTGGCCGTGCAGCGGCTGGCGCTCGTAGCTGACCCGGAGGGGCGCTGCCGAGCCCGGCTGATCGATCGGATCGAGCAGGACGAGGACGCCGCGGTGCGGGCCGCCGCCGTGGCCGCGCTGATCGACCGGGACCGCGCCGACGACACCGGATGGAACGTGGCCAGGCACGCGGCTCGTGCCGACGAGGACGCGACGGTTCGCCTCGCCGCGGTGCGCGCGCTGGCCGAGGCGTACCCGGACCACCGCACCGGAGAACTGCTGCTGGAACGAGCTCGCCGCGATCCGACGGCCGGCGTCCGGCTCGCTGCGGTCGACCTGCTCACCGCCCGTCCGCCGCGCGGCGAGGCGACTCGTGATCTGCTCATCAGCCGCGCCTCCCAGGAGCGGGACCCGATCGTCCGGTTACGGGTCACCCTCCGCCTGGCTCGCCTCGCCGACCCGCCCGACCCTGAGGTGCTGGCGTGCCTGGCCGAACAGGCAAGCCGGGACCCGGACCCGAACGTGCTGCGCGCGGCCGCCCAGGCGCTGGCCCGGTACGGCGAGACCGACGGCCTGGTGGAGACGCTGTCCCGGCGGGCCCGCCGGGACAGCTACGTCGGCATCCGACTGGCCGCCGTGCAGGCTCTCTGCAAGCACGGGAGCCCCGATGTGGTGACTGACGTGCTGCTGGAGTGCGTCGAGTCGGACACCGACCCGACGGTGTTCGACGCGGCGGTGCGCTGCCTGACCGAGCAGGGGTCGGCATCCATGGCGGTGACCCTGCGGCTGATGCGCCGCCTGGCTGACCAGGACCCGGCGATCCGCGCCCGCATCGCCGCCGCGCTCGGCACGCACTTCGGGGCGGACCCGGAGGTTCGGGTGCTGCTGGTGGGTTTGGTCCGCGACGACCCGGCCCTCGAGGTCCGGCGCCGGGCCGTGGAACAGCTGGGAGCCATGTTGGCCGAACCGGACCTGCTGCTACGGCTGGCGGACGACAACGACTGGGAGATCCGGCGCACCGCGCTGCTCGCGCTGACCCGGCACTACTGTGGCGACACCCGCACCCGCGACGTGCTCCTGCGGCTCGCCCACCAGGAGGACGACGGCACCGTGCGGCGGTTGGCCGGGCAACTGCTTGCCGCGCTGCCCGACACCGGGCCCGACGACTTCCCGTGACCGGGCCCGACCGCTCGCCCGGCCGGCGTTGGTGGCGTCGCCGATGAACAGGTCGGGGGCGTCGGATTGTACGCGCCGAGCCCGGTTGTATCGATCCCGTCAAATACCATGTGGCTCATGACAGACCCGGCCGCTGGCTCGTCCCGCCTGGCCGTATGGTGGCTGCGAGTCGTGTTCGGAGTCATCGGACTGGGCGCCTTCATCCTCGGCTACGTCGGCTTCGAGCGCCTGCTTGAGTCCCGGCCTGACACCGCGCACAATCCGTATGACGTGTTCTACTACGATTTGCAGCTCTTCGTTCTCGGCGCCGAGCCCTTCCAGGACGCCGGGCCGTACCCGTGGCAACTGCAGGTCGCGCGGTTCGCCGCCCCGCTGTTCACGCTGCTCGCCGTGGCCGAGGCGAGCCGGCTGCTGCTGGCCGCCGAGAGCCGCCGCCTACGGGCCAGGCGGGCCCGCAACCACGTCCTGGTCTGCGGCGACTCCCAGTTCGCCCACATGCTCGCCGACCGGCTCTTCGCCGACGGCGAACGCGTGGTCGTGGTGCGCTCCGTACCGTTCGGACCGCTGGAGTACCGCCTACGCCGCTATCTCGGTGTCATCGGCGACCCGGCCAGCCCCGCGGTGTTGCGCGGCGCCGGCCTGTCCCGGGCCCACACCGTCTACGTGTGCAGCGAGGACGACGACCGCAACCACGCCATCGCCAACACCGCCAGCCGCCTCATCCAGGACCGCCGGCAACCACCCCGCCTCTACGTACTGGTCCACGACTCCGAGATGTGCCTGTCCCTGCAGGCCCGACGACTCGGCGCCATCGGATTCAACCGGCTGCGGCTGGACTACTTCCACGTCGACGACGTCGCGGCCCGCGCACTGCACCGGCACCACCCACTGCCGCGCCCCAGCGGCCGGCCCGCCAGGGTGCTCATCGCCGGCACCGGCAGCTTCCGCCGGACCCTCCTGGTGGAAACCGCCCGGCACTGGCGGGCACGCCTGGCCGACACCCCGGCCGGCCACCTGCCGCCCCCGCTGCGGGTGGACCTGGCAGCCCCGGACGCCAGCACCGAACTCGCCTCCGTGGCGTCACGCTATCCGTTCCTGACCGCCGCCTGCGAGATCACCGCGTACGATCTGGAGCTCGACCGGCTCGCGAGGTTCGACCGGCTCGACCGCCGCCGCTACGACCGCATCTACATCTGCGCCCCGGACGAGACCAACGGGCTGCAGTTCGTGCTGGACACGCCCGCCCTCTGGCAGAGCGCGGAGAGTTCGGTCTTCGTACCGGTCTACCGGCAGGCAGCGCTTGCCGCCGCCTTCCACGGCGATGCCCGCCACGATCTGCTCGACGAAGTACACGGCAAGCTCCGCCTCTATCCGGTGTTGACTCACGCCTGCGATGCCCGGCTGATCGCCGAGGACCTCACCGAGCGGCTGGCCCGGCTGATCCACGAGCGGTACCTCCAGGCACAGCAGCGCGCCGGGGTGCGCCCCGGCGGCGCGCCGGCGATGGTGGGCTGGTCGCGACTGCCCGAGTCGCTGCGACGGGCCAACCGGGCCCACGTACAGGACATCGCCGCCAAGCTGCGTAACCTCGGGTGCGTCGTGGCGCCCCGGCGCGGCGGCACCGGCGACGCTTCCGCCGCCGGAGAGGCCATCGATGACCGGATCGAGGAACTCGCCCGCCTCGAGCACGAACGGTGGTGCCGGGAACGGCGCGGGGAGGGCTGGACGCACGGCGAGTTCCGCGACGACATCCGGCGGCGGCATCCCGCCCTGCGGCCATGGGACGAGCTTTCCCTCGACGTTCAGGAGCAGAACCGCGCGGAGATCCGGGCACTGCCCGACGTGCTCTCCGACAGCGGGTTCGAGCTGATCCGGCTGGCACCCGCGGTGCCCAGGCAGCGGGAAGGACCGGGGGATGCCGACTGAACCCGCACCGGTGCGCGTCGGCATAGCCGGGCACATCAACCTGACCCGCGACACCGAGTTGCTCGTCGCCGACGCGCTCCGCGCCGAGTTGCGCCGGATCAGCGACCGTCCGGTGCATGGCGTCACCTGCCTGGCCGCCGGCGCCGACCAGGTCTTCGCGCGCACGCTACTGGACATGGGCGGCACGTACGAGGTGATCCTGCCCGCCCGCGACTACCGCACCGCCGTGATCGCCCCGGAGAACCGAACGGCCTTCGACGAGCTGCTCGCTCGGGCGGCAGCGGTCGTCCACCCCGGCCACGACCGCTCCGGCACGGCCGCCTACGTGGCCGCCAACCGGGAGCTGGTGCGACGGGTGCAGCGACTCGTGGCGGTCTGGGACGGTAATCCGGGCTGCCACGCGGCGGCGACCGACCGGACCGTCAACTGGGCGCGGCAGCAGGGTGTCCCGATTACGATCCTCTGGCCCACCGGTGCCCGCCGGACGAGTGCCGGCGACTGACGCGATGCCCTAACCGCGGCTGCGACCGGTGGCCAGCAGCATGCTCAGATATCCGTCCCGCAGTGGGGTCCGGGGCCGGACCTCGTGGAAGTCCAGGTCGTACGCGCTGGTCGCGATGCTGGCCACCACCTCGGCGCGCTGCAGCGCCACGGCCGGGAACAGGCGCTCGCCGACGTGGTAGCCGCGGGAACCGAGCATGACCGCCACGACGAAGGGCGAGCCGGGCCGCAGCGCGTGCAGGAAGCTGCCGATGGCGTGCTCGGCCTCCGCCTGGTCGGCCGATATGGAGCAGGCCACGAAGAACATCGTGCCGGCGTCCCAGGCACGCCTGGGCAGGTCGAAGACACTGGCCCGCAGCACCCGGCCCACCTGAGCCAGCCGGCCCCGTGGGTCGGTCACCGCCGAGTACACCGGGTGCTCCACGCACACCTGCCAGTACGGGTCCCAGAGCTCGTCGTAGCTGGCGATCTGCGTGCTCAGCCAGCGCACGTTCGACGCCGACCATTCACACAGGTCGAGCGTGCGCGCGAGCGGCAGCAGCGACAGCGCCGGGTAGAGGTTCGCCCCCGATCCCACGTCGACACAGCACGCGTCGGAGAGTGCCGTCTCAGCGAAGAAGTCCCTGGTCCGGCGGAGGATCTCACGATCGTCGGCACGCAGCACCGCGTAGTTGTGCCGGACGTATGCCTGGGGGTCGAAGCTGTCCCACTCGACGTCAGAATTGGTCGGCCTCGGAGACCGGATCGATGGTGCGGGCGTCGACGACTCGCCACAACCGCCGCCAGCCGCCGGGATCAACGCCATCGAGGCGCCTCCATCCATGTTGGTGGATCACACTGGTCGTCGTAGCGGCGCTTTCCCCTACTGACCCCTGTGTAGCGGAGGTGGTGGTGGCTCGCAAGGGGCGGCACCGCGGCAACTCCTCCAGCAGGCCGGCGTCGCACGCCCGGCGCCACTCACTCATCGACCGCGAACGACCGCCGGAACGGCCGCTCTGATCGAGGCCCGACCGTCGTCATGGTCCCGTCGTGCCCCGAAGGGCAAACCTGTGCTGGAGATCGTCACCGAAGGAACATCCATCCTCCCCCCGGGAGGACTACTTGATCTGCACCGCTGGTCTCACCCCACCCTGACACCCAGGGTCCGGGCAGGGAAGGCAACGAGGGACGGCTCGGAGAGAGCCCGCCGGTCCGATGGGCAGACGGGAAGCGATACTGGAGCGGTGGACGCACAGGCTCGCCGTACCGCCCGGTTCATGGTGGCGGGCACGACTTCTGACGTAGGCAAGAAGCATCTCGATGTCGACGCGTTGCTGGGCCTGGCCGGGCATGGCGTTCCCGCCATCCCTGCGATCGGACCTCACGCGTGAGGGTCCTCGTGCTCGGCGGGACGGGGGAGGCCCGCGCGCTGGCGGCCGCGCTCGTCGAGGACGGTGCCGAAGTCGTGACCTCGCTTGCGGGACGTGTCGCGCGTCCGCGGCTGCCGGTCGGACAGGTGCGTGTCGGTGGCTTCGGTGGGATCGAGGGGCTGACGACGTACCTGGAAGGGGCCGGGGTGGGTGCTGTCGTCGACGCGACACACCCGTTCGCGGAAAGGATCAGCGCCAACGCGGCTGCGGCGTGCCCGGCGGTCGGCGTTCCGCTGCTCCGCCTGGAGCGGCCCGGCTGGGCTGGACGGCCTGAGGCGTTCGGCTGGCACTGGGTCGGCGACCACGACGAGGCCGCCCGAGTGGCGGCAGGGCTGGGAAAACGGCCGTTCCTCACCGTCGGGCGGCAGTCGCTCGGACGCTTCGTCGAGCCGCTGCGCCGCCACGAGTGCCTCGTGCGCGTGGTGGACGAGCCGGACATCCGCCTTCCGGCCTCCTGGATGCTGCTGCGCAGCCGTGGACCGTACACGATCGAACACGAGCGGCAGGTGATGGCAGACGCGGACGTCCTGGTGACGAAGGACTCCGGCGGAGACCACACCGTCGCGAAGCTCGAGGTCGCCGCCGAGCGGGCGATGCCGGTGGTCGTCGTCCGCCGAGCCGGACCGCCGGGCGGTGTGCGGGTCGTCCGTGACGTCGACGCCGCGCTGGCCTGGGTGCAAGCGCTGCCGGCACGCTGACCGCAGCCGCGCGGCGGCGGTCCGGGGCGGCTCAGAGCGTGGCGGCCAGTTCCTGGCGGCGCAGCCGCTCGGCGGCTCGGTCCGCGTCACGTCCGACCAGGCCGGTCAGCACGAGGCCGAGGACGGCCCACGTCGCGGCCAGGGTCATGATCGACGAGCGGCGGAAGTACCAGAGCGTGTCGGCCGGGAAGTTGCCGACCTCGTTGACCGTCGGCAGGACGGCGCCGGCGACCACGACCACGACCAGGTATGCGGCGGCACCGACCAGCACCGCGGCGTACGCGCCCAGCCGGGGCAGGACCCGCCGGGCCAGGAGCACGGCGCCGATCGCCGCGACGAGGCTCAGCGCCCAGAAGCCGAAGTACAGGGCGGTCCGCTCGCCGATCGTGTCGCCCGAGCCCACCGCCGGCGGCGTGGCGGGGTACTTGAAGAACGGCACCAGCGCCGTGGCGACGAAGCCGACGCCGGCCACCACCGCGGTGGAGGCTCGTGCTGAGAGCGTGCCCAGGCGCCCGACGGCGAACGCGGCAGCGAGCGCCGTGGCGCCGCCGAGGACGGCGCCCATCAGGATGGTGCCGGTTGCCAGGCCCCAGGTCGACTGCGTCTCGCGGGAGACCTCGGCCTCCTCACCGTGGCTGTGGGATTGCTCGGCGGTCGCGTCGTCGTGCGGGTGCCCGTCTTCGGCCGAGCCCGCCTCCTCCAGAGCGATGGCGGTGTCGACCTGGGGCTCAGCGACGACGTAGGCGACGAGGAAGGCCGCGAAGCCGGCGATCAGGCCGGCCAGCAGGCCGTGCACGAGAAAGGTACGAGGGGCCATCAAGGGTCCGTTCGAGAGCCGGCCGCGGGCAGCACAAGCCGCCGGCAGGACCGGGAGCGAGAGGAAGAAGAATCCGGCCGACCGGACGCCAGACGCGCGAGCGTCAGTGGCAGGGGTAGCCCAAGACGTGCCGTGCGTCGTGAACCAACTCGTGCACGACGGTGCCCTCGAAGACGGAGAACGCTCCCTGCTCGGCGCCCACGAAGAACAGGACGACGGCGGTGAGCAGCGCGAAGAACAGCGCCCAGGGGGCGAGCTCGCGAACGGGAATGGTGGGAACAGCGGCCGGAGCGGCCGTGGTTGCCTGAGACATGACACTCCTTGGGAAATCTGCGTCCCATCGATGAATGTTCACCTGGCTGGAGGGTCTGGCTTCGCCGCAAGCGGCGTCACAGTAGCGCGACTGCGCCGGGATCACACCGGCTTCCTTCAGCAAGGTGGGACGACCATAGCAGGTATCGGGCGGGGAAACGGTGTGGCGGCTGTCATGACCGCCCACGCAGGACGCGGATCGAGCGCGGCCACGTGACCGATGACCGCGACGGCAGGGGCGCCGATGCCGGCCGCGGCGGTGTCGGCGACGAGGTGGGCGAGGGTGCTGCGGACGACCTGCTGGCTGGCCAGGCTGGCATCCGCCACGACCGCGCACGGCGTGCCCTCGTCCAGATCGGCGGCGATGAGCGCTTCGACGATGGCAGGAAGGGTACGCACACCCATGAGCACCACGATCGTGGTGCCGGATCGTGCGAGGGCCGGGTAGTCGATCGACGAATCGGGGTGGCCCGGCGGTACGTGGCCGGAGACGACGGTGAAGCCCTGGACGAGTCCACGGTGGGTGACCGGAATGCCGGCGAGCTCGGGGCCCGCGACGCTGGACGTCACGCCGGGCACCACGGTGGTGGCGACCCCGGCGTCGGCGCACGCGGCAACCTCCTCGAAGCCGCGGCCGAACACGTAGGAGTCGCCGCCCTTGAGCCGCACTACGTGACGCCCAGCGCGTGCGTGCTCTACGAGGAGACGGTTGATCTCCTCCTGGCTGGTGCTTCGCCCGTAGGGGATCTTCGCGACGTCGACGACCTCGGCCTCCGGGCGGGCCCACGCCAGCGCCTCCCACGGCGCCAGCCGGTCGGCGATGATCACGTCGGCCTGTTCGATGGCCGCACGTCCGGCGACGGTGACCAGACCGGGGTCCCCGGGGCCGGCGCCGACCAGCGTGACATGACCGGCCCGGCCCGTCCGGTCGGGTGCGTCAGCCGTCAGGGGCGCGACGGCCCGCAGCACGACATCGAAGCAGCCCTCGTCCACGGGTGCCGTGACCCAGGTCAGGCGCCGACGGAGGGCGAGGTCCTCCAGCGCGGCGCACACGGTCGGCGCTGCGACAGTGACAGCTGCACCCTCACGCAGCAGCGCAGCGACCGTGGCAATGGCGCGCGGGCCCCCGTCTAGGACGAGCACGCTGCGACCGGTGACGTTCAGCTCCATGTGACGGTGAGTCCCAACGTGGTGAGCAGATGGCGGGTGGCGGCCGGCTCGCAGACGGCGATGCGCGCCCACGAGCCGTCGAGACCGGGGAAGGTGTCGGTCCGGCGCACGGCCACGCCTGCCTCTTTGAGGCGCGCGTGCGCCCCGGAGCCCAGACGGGCGAGGACGAACGGGGCGTTGGACTCCGCGACCGTGAGGCCGAGCTCGCTCAGCCCGTCCACGAGCGTGCGCCGCTGCCGCACGCACAGCGCGGCCCGGCGCCCCGCCTCGGCCTCGGCCTGCGGCCCGGTGGTCGCGACGACGGCATGCAGCGCCGGGGTGCCGACCGACCAGGGCGGTTGCTGGGTTCGGAGGTCGGCGACCACGGCGGCGTCGCCCACGACGTACCCGGCGCGGATGCCGGGAATCGACCACAGCTCGGTCAGGCTTCGCACCACGACCAGCCCGGGTAGCCGGTGCGAGGTGAGCGTCTGCGGCTCGCCCGGCACGAAGCCCATGAACGTCTCGTCCACGACGACAATGCGCCCGGGGCGGCACAGGGTGCGCAGGGTCGCGGCGGCGTGCAGGCGCCCGGTCGGGTCGGCGGGGTTGCCCACCACGACGAGGTCCGCGTCGTCAGGGACGGCACCGGGGTCGAGGGCGAAGTCGTCCTCGGTCCGGCACAGGACATGGGTGACGGTGTGGCCCGCGGCGCGTAGCGCGACGTCGGGCTCGGTGAACTGGGGGTGCACGACGACCGGGCGTCGCCAAGGACGTGCTCGGGCGAGCAGGAAGAACGCCTCGGCGGTGCCGGCCGTGACGAGCACCTCGGACTCGTCACGACCGTGGCGACGCGCCACAGCGACGTGAGCCGCGGTGGCTTCGGGGTAGGTGTCGGAGGTCCCGATTGCGTCGCGCAACGCCCGCTCGAGCCACTCCGGGCGGGGCAGCCGGCTGACGTCGACCGCCAGGTCCAGCAGGCCGGCGGACAGCTCCAGGTCGCCGTGGTGGCGCAGCGGGGCCACGGGCGGTTCGGGACCCGGCGGCACGGCGACGGCGTGCGTTCGTGGCACACCAGGTGCCGCGATTGCGTCCGCCCGGTGCACCGCGTCCGCGAACGACTGGGCCAGGCGCGGGTGCCCGGCCCAGTGCACGTGCAGATAGGACGCGCTGAGCGTCAGGCCCGCGAACCCGACGTCGCCGCCCTCCAACGTCCACGCGGGACGCTCGCCGTGCACGGGAGTGACCGTGGTGCGGTGGAATTCGTGCGCCGTGGCACCGGTCCCGCGTGCGCCGAGGAGCTGGTCCGAGCCGAGTTCGGCCCGGCGGTACGCGAGGGTGAGCCGGGGCGTCATGACCGCGTCGGCGTCGAGCGCCCCGACCATGGGGTGCCCGTCGACGGAGCGGCACAGGTACAGCAGTCCGGCGCACTCGGCCACCGTCGGGACGCCGTCGAGGACAGCCTGACGCAGCTCGTCGCGCAGGGCCGTGTTGGTGCTCAGCGCGGCCGCGTGCATCTCGGGGAAACCTCCGCCGAGATACAGGCCGCGCGTCCCGGCGGGCAGCCGCTCGTCCCGGGCCGGGTCGAACGGCACGACGGTGCACCCCGCTGCCTGCAGCAGCTCGGTCGTCTCGGCGTACCGGAAGGTGAACGCACGCCCGGCCGCGACCGCGATGATCGGGGACCCGGTGCCGGAGTGTCGGACGTGCGCGGCCGGGTCCCACGGCTCGGAGTCGAGGTCGGGCGCGGTGTGCGCCACCTCCAGCACGGCGTCGAGGTCGACGTGGCGGGCGACCTGCTCGGCCAGCCTGTCCAGCGAGGCGGCGGCTTCGTCGCGCTCGGCCGCGGGGACGAGCCCGAGATGGCGCGAAGGCGCGCTGACACCATCGTCGCGCTGCAGGATCCCCAGCACGGGGACGCCGACGGACTCCACCGCGCGTGCCGCCTCGGCAGCGTGGCGGGGGGAGCCGGCTTTGTTGAGCACGACACCCGCGATCGTGATGCCGGGCTGGAACGTCGCCATCCCGTGCACGACCGCCCCCACGCTGCGCGAGGCGTGCGAGACGTCCACGACCAGGACGACCGGTGTCCGGGTGAGCGTCGCGACGTGGGCGGTGGAGGCGAACCCGTCGCCGCCGATGCGGCCGTCGAACAGACCCATGACCCCCTCGACGACCGCGACGTCCGCGTCCTGGGCGCCGTGAAGCAGCAGCGGGACCACGAGCGAGGGGTCGGTCAGGTGCGGGTCGAGGTTGCGGCCCGGACGCCCGGTGGCCAGCGCGTGGTAGCCGGGGTCGATGTAGTCGGGCCCGACCTTGTGCCCCGAGACGGCATGCCCGCGGGCGGCCAACGCGGCCATGAGCCCGGTCGCGACCGTGGTCTTGCCGTGGCCGGAGGCCGGTGCCGCGAGCAGCACACGTGGCAGCCTCACCACTCGATGCCTCGCTGACCCTTCTGGCCGACGTCCATCGGGTGCTTGACGTGCAGCATCTCGGTCACCAGGTCGGCTGCCGCGACGAGGCGGGGGTCGGCGCGGCGTCCGGTGACGACGACGTGCTGGCGGCCAGGACGGTTGGCGAGTGTCTCCACAACGTCGTCGACGTCGACCCAGCCCCACTGCATCGGGTAGGTGAACTCGTCCAGGACGTACAGCTGGTGCCGCTCGGCCTGGATGCGCCGCTTCACCTCCGCCCAGCCCTCGGCGGCGTCAGCGGCATGGTCTGCGTCGGTGCCGCCCTTGCGGCTCCAGGACCACCCCGAGCCCATCTTGTGCCACTCGACGGGCCCGCCCTCGCCGGTCTCCTCGTGCAGGCGGGCGAGCCGTTCGAGCACCGTCTGCTCACCGATGCGCCACTTGGCCGACTTGACGAACTGGAAGACCCCGATGTCCCAACCTTGGTTCCAGGCGCGTATCGCCAGGCCGAAGGCAGCGGTCGACTTGCCCTTGCCGTTGCCGGTGTGGACCATCAGCAGCGGGCGGTTGCGCCGTGCACGGGTGGTGATGCCGTCGTCCGGGACGACCAGCGGCTTGCCCTGCGGCATCAGGCCACCCCCTCGCGCGGCGCGGTCGCCGTGTGGACGACGCCGGTGAGCCCCTCGGCGGTCACCTCACCGAGCGGCACGTGCTCGGCCTGCAGGGTTGCGGCCAGCTGCGCGGCAAGGCCGAGCCGGAAGCGTCCGGTCTCGCAGTCGACCACGACGCTCTGCACGCCGGTGGCGGCCAGGTGCGTCGCCGCGCGGTGGGCACGACCGAGCGCGTCCGGCCCGAAGGTCGCACGGCCGTCGGTCACCACGACCAGCAGCGGCCGGCGGGACGGGTCGCGCAGCGCCTCGCGGCGCAGCACCTCCGCAGAGCGCTCCAGGCCCTCGGCGAGCGGCGTACGCCCGCCGGCCGGCAGGTCGGCCAGGCGTCGGGAGGCGACATCGATGGACCCGGTCGGCGGCAGGGCGACGTCGGCGGTGCGCTGGCGGAACGTCACCAGCGCGACCTTGTCCCGGCGGCGGTAGGCGTCCAGCAGCAGCGAGAGCACGGCGGTCTTGACCTGCTCCATGCGACGTCGCGCGGCCATCGAGCCGGACGCGTCGACGCACAGCAGGACGAGGTTCGACTCCCGCCCGACGGTTTCTGCGCGGCGCAGGTCGCCCGGGGCGAAGACGAGACCGCGGCTATCGACCAAGCCGCCACGGGAACGCTGGTGCGGTGCCGCCTCGGTGATGGTGCCCGGCAGGTGCAGGCGCCTGGCGACGGACGATCCGCGCTGCTGCCCGACGACCCGGCCCTGAGGTGTGCGTGCCCGGGACCGGCGGCCGGCCTGGCCTTCGCCGGTGCCCCGTACGACGAGCAGGCGGGCGCGTGCCGGCTCGCCGGCGGACGCGACCGATCCGGCAACGGCAGGCTGCGGCGCGTTGTCCGGCGCGGGCGATCCTGCGGCGTGGGAGTCGTGGACGTCCCGGGACCGGCCGTCCTGCGGGGCGTCGTCCGGCGGCCCGCCGCCGGGACCACCGGGGCCGTCGTCGGGCCCGTCCGGTCCGGGGTCAGGGTCGTCGTTGCCCAGCAGGTCGTCGAGCCGGTCCTCGTCCAGGCCGGGCTCGTCGAACGGGTTGCGGCGCCGGCGGTGCGGCAACGCGAGACGGGCGGCGACGCGGACGTCCTCGCGGGTCACGTGCGCGCGTCCCTGCCAGGCGGCGTGCGCCGAGGCGGTGCGGGCGGTGACGAGGTCCGCGCGCAGGCCGTCGACGTCGAACGCGGCGCACACCTCGGCGATGGTCGTCAGCGTCCGGTCGTCGAGCACGACGCCCAGCACGAGCCGCCGGGCTGCCACCAGCCGCGCGCGCAGGGCGTCCTGCTCGTCGGCCCAGCGTGTGGTGAAGCCCTCCGGGTCGGCGTCGAACGCCAGCCGGCGACGCACGACCTCCACCCGCAGGGAGGGGTCGCGCGGTGCGGCGACCTCGACGGTCAGGCCGAACCGGTCGAGCAGCTGCGGACGCAGCTCGCCCTCCTCGGGGTTCATCGTGCCGATCAGCACGAACCGGGAGGCGTGCTCGACTGAGAAGCCGTCGCGCTCCACGCTGACCCGGCCGGTAGCCGCTGCGTCGAGCAGCAGATCGACGAGGTGGTCGTGCAGCAGGTTGACCTCGTCGACGTAGAGCAGGCCGCGGTGGGCTCGGGCGAGCAGGCCCGGCTCGAACGCCACTACGCCGTCGCGCAGCGCCGCGTCGAGCTTGAGGGAGCCCGTCACCCGGTCGTCGCTCGCACCGACGGGCAGCTCGACGAGCCGCACCGGCCGCTCGACGACGGGCGTGGACGCGTCGATGGGCCCGTCGGGGCAGACCGCCAGGGAATCGTCCGGGTCGACCGAGAACCGGTCGCCCGCATACGTCCGCACCAGCGGCAGCACCTCGGCGAGGCCGCGCACGGTGGTGGTCTTGGCGGTGCCCTTCTCCCCGCGGACCAGGACGCCGCCGATGAGCGGATCGATCGCGACCAGGGTGAGGGCGAGAGTCATGTCGTCGGAGCCGACGACGGCACAAAAGGGGTACTGCGCTGGCATATAGGGCTCCCGCTCGATCTGCCATGACCGTCCACGACGCGGACGCGTCGCGGCTCGGATCGAGGCCGGTCTTCGGACTTCCCAGGTCTGTGCCTGAGTTACCGCAGCGGGCCCTGTGCCGGATTCTCACCGGCTTCCCAGATTCTCCCCGTGGCCATCGGCCGTGGGGCACCTCGAACCTTCGCATCACCCTAGACGCCGTCCTGACGGCCCAGGCAGCGGTCCGGCGGCCGGGCGGACCGGGCTAGGGTGCAACCATGGAGGCGCACGTGACCGTTGTCGGGCTCGGGGCCGACGGCTGGGCGGGCCTTCCGGAGCCGTCTCGGACGCTGGTGCACGGGGCTGCGACGCTGCTCGGCGGAGCCCGGCATCTCGATGCGGTGCCGCCGGTCGACGGCCAGAAGCGCGTCGCGTGGCCGTCGCCGCTGCGTGAGAATCTGCCGGGCCTGCTGGGCGCCGCGCGCAGGCCCGTCGTCGTGCTGGCGTCGGGCGACCCGCTCGTGTCGGGCGTCGGCACGACGCTGCTGGACATCCTGGGCCCGCAACGGGTGACGATCGTGCCTGCGGTCTCCTCCGTGGCGCTCGCTCGAGCACGTCTCGGGTGGCCGGCGGAGTCCGTCACCACGGTGAGCCTGGTCGGCCGCGACGTGCGCCTCGTCGTCCCCGCGCTCGCCCCCGGGCGGCGGCTGCTCGTGCTCTCCAGCGACGAAACGACGCCTGCCGCCGTCGCTGCGCTGCTCACCGGACTCGGCTGGGGAGAGTCCAGGCTGGCCGTGCTCGGCGACCTCGGCGCCGCAGGTGAGTCGCGTGCCGAGTCGACCGCGGCTTCGTGGAACGTCGTGGACGTGCCCCGGCTGAACGTCCTGGCCGCCGAAATCCGGGGCACCGGACCGGGCTGGGCCGCGGGCGGGGTGCTCCCCGACGACGCGTTCGAGCACGCCGGGCAGATCACCAAGCGCGACCTGCGTGCCAGCGCCCTGGCCCGGCTCGCGCCCGCTCCCGGTCAACTGCTGTGGGACGTCGGCGCCGGCAGCGGCTCGATCGGCGTGGAGTGGATGCGTGCGTGGCCGACGGCGCGGACGATCGCGATCGAGTCCCGCGCCGACCGCGCCGCGCTCGTGCGTCGCAACGCCGCCACGCTCGGCGTTCCCGGCCTGCGTCTCGTCGAGGGCTCGGCGCCCGACGCCCTGGCCGGTCTCGAGCGCCCTGACGCGGTGTTCGTCGGCGGTGGAGCGACCGTCCCCGGCGTGCTCGAAGCGTGCTGGGACGCGCTCGGCACCGGTGGCCGGCTCGTCGTCCACGGCGTCACGGCCGAGACCGAGGCGGTGCTGCTCGAGCAGTACCGTCGCCGTGGCGGCGAGCTCGTCCGTCTGCACGTCGAGCGCGCCGAGCCGCTCGGCGGCTTCACCGGCTGGACGCCCGCGCGTGCCGTCAGCCAGTGGACCGTCACCAAGGGAGAGTCATGACCGTCCATTTCGTCGGGGCCGGACCCGGTGCCGCCGACCTGCTCACGCTGCGCGCGGTGCGCCTGCTCGAGGTCGCGGACGTGTGCCTGTATGCGGGCACCTACCTCGACGCCGACGTGCTCGGCCACTGCCGCGACGACGCCCGGCTGGTCGACACCCAGCACCTCGACCTGGACGAGATCACCGCCCACCTGGTGCAGGCGCACGCCGACGGGCTGGAGGTCGTGCGGCTGTGCTCTGGCGACCCGTCGCTGTACTCGGCGGTACATGAGCAGGCGCGCCGGCTCGACGCGGCGCAGGTCCCGTGGGACGTCACGCCCGGTGTGCCCGCCTACGCGGCTGCCGCGGCGATCGTCGGCGCCGAGCTGACCGTCCCCGAGCTGGCCCAGTCGGTCGTGCTCACCCGCGCTCAGGCCCGTTCCACGGTCATGCCGCCGGGGGAGCAGCTCGCCGCGTTCGCCGCGACCGGCGCGACCCTGGCCCTGCACCTGGCCATCACTCGCAGCCGCGAGCTGGCCGCCGAGCTGGCCGAGCACTACGGCGACGGGTGCCCGGTCGTCGTCGTGTCCAAGGCGACGCAGCCGGATCAGCTCGTCCTGCGCGGCACACTGGCCGACATCGGCGACCAGGTCGAGGCCGCGGGCCTGCGCCAGGCCGCGGTCATCCTGGTCGGCCCTGCGTTGGCTCCCGACGTCCGCGGCGGTGAGTCGTTCCTGTACGCCGCCAGCCGCGAACGTCGCGCCCGCGGCTGACTAGGCGACAAAGCGCGGGCTCCAGACGCGGCCGGCCGCGGTGACGCGCGTTGACGAGGCGCCGACGAGCAGCAGGCACCTCATGTCGATGGTCTCGGGGTCGAGCTCGCCCAGCGTCGTCACGGTGAGGCTCTCCCCGGCGCGGCCGACGTCGCGACCCACGACTACGACGGTCTCGGGCGACTTGTGCTCCAGCAGCGTTGCTCGGGCCTGCGCGACCTGCTCGGTGCGCGAGCGCGAGCGCGGGTTGTAGAGGGCGAGCACGAGGTCCGCCTCGGCGACGGCGCGCAGCCGCTTCACCACGACGTCCCAGGGCTTGAGCCGGTCCGACAGGCTCATCACCGCGAAGTCAGCGCCGATGGGGGCGCCGGCGCGCGCCGCGACCGCTTGGACGGCAGAGATTCCGGGCACGACGCGCACGGCGACGTCCGCGTAGCGCGGGTCCTCCGCGGCCTCGAACACCGCCGACGCCATACCGAAGATGCCCGCGTCGCCGCCGGAGACGACCGCGACGCGCTCACCGGCGAGCGCCAGCTCGAGCGCCTCGCGGGCCCGGTCCACCTCAACCGTGTTGCCGGACGCGTGACGCACCAGGCCCGGGCGCTGCGGGACGCGCTGGACATACGGTCCGTAGCCGATGACGTGGCCGACCTCCGCGAGCACTTGCGACGCCTCGGGGGAGAGCCACTGGTCGGGACCGGGACCGAGGCCCACGACGACGACTTCGGCACCGGCGACGGGCTCGGTGACCGCACTCGCCGAGCGGTCGTAGCGCGCCACACCGGGGCGGGTGTCGCCGGGGACCAGGACGATCGAGAAGTACGGCACCGTCTCGGGGTCCACGTCGGCGACCGGGAGAACCCGCTGGGCGTCCATCGACGCCCGCTCGACGTACCAGGACCCCTCGACGCGTCCGGCCTGCTCGAGCGCCGAGCGGACCTTGGCGAACGTGCGGCCGAGTTTCATGATCACGGCGCCGTCGGTGTCGGCGAGGCGTCGGGCCAGCTCCGGCTCGGGAAGCGTGCCGGGCAGCACGGTCAGCACGTCGGTCTGCCGGACCAGGGGCAGGGCGGTCGTGGCCGTGGCGGCCGCGAAGGCGGGTACGCCTGCGACGACCTGCGTCTCGAACTCGCCCGCGAGCCGGTCGTGCAGGTACATGAACGAGCCGTAGAGCATCGGGTCGCCCTCGGCCAGCACGACGACGTCGCGGCCCGCCCTCAGGTGCGCGCGGAGCCGCTCGCCGCACTCGGCGTAGAAGTCCGCCATCGCGCCGGCGTACCCGCCCGGGTGGTCGGTGGTCTGCGTCGTCACCGGGTAGACGAGCGCCTCCTCGATCACGTCGTCCGGGAGCAGGTCGGCGGCGATGCGACGCGCGTTGGACTGCTTGCCGACCCCCTGGTGGTAGGCGACGACGTCCGCCGCGCCGATCAGCCGGGCGGCCTTCAGCGTGACGAGCTCGGGATCCCCCGGGCCGACCCCGACGCCGAACAGCCGGCCACTCACTCCGCCTCCTGGGCCAGGGCGTTGAGCGCCGAGGCGGCCAGCGCCGAGCCGCCGCGACGCCCGGTCACCACGAGATACGGCACGTCGAGCCCCGGTGCCTCGGCGGCGAGGTCGATGAGCGCCTGCTTGGACTCGGCCGCACCGATGAAACCCACCGGCGTGCCGATGATCGCGGCCGGACGCGGTGCGCCGTCACGTAGCATCTCCAGCAGGTGGAACAGGGCCGTGGGGGCGTTGCCGAACGCGACGACGGCACCCTCGACGTGCTCGGCCCACAGGGACACCCCCACGGCGGACCGGGTCGTGCCCCACTCGCGGGCGAGCGCCGGGACCTCGGGCTCGCGTAGGAAGCAGCGGACCTCGTTGTCGCGGGGCAGCCGGGCGCGGGTGACGCCGGCGGCGACCATGTGCGCGTCCGTCAGGATCGGCGCCCCCGCATCGAGCGCCGCCCGGGCCGCCGCCACGAGACCGGGGTGGATCACCAGGTCCCGCGTCAGGTCGGTCTGCCCGCACGCGTGGATCATCCGCACCGCGACCCTCTCGGCGTCGGCCGGGACACGCGACAGGTCGGCCTCGGCGCGGATGGTGGCGAACGAGTCGGCGTAGATCGCCGCGCCGTCGGTGACGTAGTCGTAGCGGCGCGTCGGTGGGGCGAGAGTCATGCATTCTCCAGATCGGGGACGAGCAGGGTGCGCCGTGGCGTGACGACGAGGTCGCCGGCACCGAGGGCGCGGACCTCGTCCATGAGGCGAGCATCCACCCGGCCGTCGGGCACCGCGAGGTGCAGCGCGACACGGCCGTCGTCCTGCACGATCCTGCCAAGCGGGGGCGGCGGCGTGCTCACCCGGGTCCCCGCGGCACGCTCGAGCGCGGCGCCCAGCACTGCCGCGCCGGAGCCGGGCAGCTCGTCGACGTGCCAGGGAGAGCTCGGTTCGCTACCGGCGAGCTCGGCGAACCGCACGGCGAGTCTCGTCAGCGCCGCAGCGGCCTCGTCCAGCGGGACGACCGGTCCCCACGACGTCCCGGCGCGCAACTGCGCGGTGCCCGTGTCGAGCGCCACGAGACCGAGGTCCAGGTCGCGCTCGACCAGGTCGCCGCGGCCGTCGTCGAGCACGAACAGGAACCGGCCGGTCAGCGCGCCGAGCAGGGGCTCCGCGCACAGCCGGGCGTCGAGGTCAGCGCTCACCGGACGCAGGTCGGCGCGGCCACCGCTGCGCCCGGTGAGTGGTGAAGCCAAGATGTTGCGCACCCGCTCGTGCGACGCCGACGGCACGAGCCCGGTGGCCATGACCGCGTCCACGACCGCGTCCGGCAGGCGCCCGTCGTCGTGCTCGATGCCGCGCACCTGGAGGTTGGCGCGGCTGGTCAGGTGGACCGCGCGGTCGCCGTGCTCACGCGCCACCCGGACGAGTGCGCCGAGCGCCTCGGTCGTCACGGCGCCACCGGGGACGCGCACCCGGACGAGCGCGCCGTCGTCGGCGATCCAGGGGCGCAGCAGACCGGGACACAGGTCACGGCGGGTCCTCTCGGTCACGGCGCCATCGTGCCAGAGCCCGTCTCGGGCGCCGCCGGTCGGCGGTGCTACGTTCGTCATGCCAGCCAAACTCAGCCATGAGCCAGGGAACCCGGTGAGAGTCCGGGACTGACGCGCAGCGGTGAGGGTGACGGGCGGAGCACGACGCCACTGGACCAACGGTCTGGGAAGGCGCTCCGTCCGGTTGATCCCAAGTCCGAAGACCTGCTGGCCGCAGACCCCGTCTGCGACACCTGCCCATCCAGGCCTCGCGCACAGGCCTCCGGACGAAGGAAGACCGTCGTGTCTCGTCATCCTCGCTCGCACCAGACCGGATCCTCCCACCAGGTTCTGCCCAACTGGCTCGTCTGCTCCTGACGTCGTGAGCGTCCTCGTCCACGTCGCGACCGCGCTGCCGGACGCCGCCCGATCAGCGGTGCTGCGCCGGGGGGCCGAGGCCGCCGGTGCCCGTCTGGCATTCCTGCAGGGCGGCGAGCCGACACTCACCCACGTGCTCGACCTGGTGCACGCCGCCGGCGTCCGAGAGGTTCGCCTCGAGCCGGTGAGCACCGACGACCTGACCTACGCCCGCTCGTGGGTGGGACGCGTCGCCGGCCACTGGCACCGCCAGCAGATCGACCCGCCGGTCATCCGGTTCGGAGAGCGGACCATCACCGGCCGCGAGGCGCCGTTGTCGTCACCGGCCTGGGACGCGCCCCCGCCGTACCGGCACCATCTGCTGCTGTGCCGTGGCCCGCGCTGCAGCGCCCGAGGTGCGGACGAGACCTACCGCGCGCTCGTCGGCGCGCTCGTCGAGCACCGGCTCACCGACTCCGACGTCCTCATGGCGCAGACCGGGTGCTTGTTCCCGTGCAATCACGGCCCCGTGGCCGTCGTCCACCCCGACGGCGCCTGGTACGGGCCGGTACGACCCGGCGACGCGGCACGGCTGGTCCGCGAGCATCTCTGCGCCGGTCGCCCGGTCGACGGCCTGCGCCTCGGCTCCCGGACCATCTCCACCGAAGGAGAAGCATGACCCGCATCGCTCTCATGTCCACGTCGGACACCGACCTGTTGTCGGCGCGTGCCAGCGGCTCGGACTACACCTGGGCCAACCCTGTCCGGGTGACCGACGAGCGCCGCGACGCCCTGACCGCCGAGGCGGACCTGGTCGTGCTGCGCGTGCTCGGCTCACCCGAGGACGTGCGGGACGTCGCCGCCCTTGTGCGCGACGCCGGGTGTCCCCTGGTCGTCCTCGGCGGGGAGCGGACGCCGAACGCCGCACTCATGGAGCTGTCAACCGTGCCGATCGGCGTGTGCGCCGAGGCACACCGCTACCTCGCCGAGGGAGGCGCGGAGAACCTGGGTCAGCTGCACGCCTTTCTCTCCGACACGGTGCTGCTGACCGGCGAGGGCTTCGAGCCGCCGGCCGTTCTGCCCGAGTGGGGCGTCGGCCGGCAGGCAGCCGGGAGCGATGTGCCACGGATCGGCGTCCTGTACTACAGGGCTCACGAGGTGAGCGGCAACAACGCGTTCGCGCACGAGCTCGCCGACGCGATCGACGCGACCGGCAAGGCCGTCGGCGTGCCGATCTTCGTCTCCTCGCTGCGGGCGGCGCCCGACGAGCTGTTCACCGAGCTCGCCACGCTCGGCGCGATCATCGTCACCGTACTCGCCGCCGGCGGCTCCAAGCCCGCCACCGCCAGCGCCGGCGGCGACGACGAGTCCTGGAACGTCGAGCGGCTGCGCGCCTTGGACGTCCCCGTGCTGCAGGCACTGGCGCTCACCTCCAGCAAGGCCGACTGGGAGGCATCCGACGACGGCGTCACCCCGCTCGACTCCGCGACCCAGATCGCCATCCCCGAGTTCGACGGCCGGCTCATCACCGTCCCGTTCTCGTTCAAGGAGGTCGACGCCGACGGTCTGCCGCGCTACCAGACCGACGCCGAGCGGTGCGACCGCGTCGCGGGCATCGCGGTGAACCACGCGCGGCTCCGACACGTTCCACCGGCCGAGCGCAAGGTGGCCCTTGTCCTGTCGGCCTACCCGACCAAGCACAGCCGCATCGGCAACGCCGTCGGCCTCGACACGCCCGTATCGGCGATCCGGCTGCTGCGCGCGATGCGCGACGCCGGCTACGACCTCGGCGCGCCCGGCGAGATCCCCGGGCTCGACCCGCTCCCGCCGGTCGAGGGGGAGGACCCCGACACGACGGCCGGCAACGCGCTCATCCATGCGCTGATCGAGGCCGGTGGCCAGGACGAGGAGTGGCTCACGCAGGCCCAGCTCAGCGAGTCGCACGTGCGTATCGGCCGCGACGACTACCTGCGCTGGACCGCGCACCTGCCGGACGAGCTTCGTGACGCCATGGCCGAGACCTGGGGCGAGGCCCCCGGCTCACTGTTCGTCGACGACGCCGGTGACATCGTGCTGGCCACGCTGCGCGCGGGCAACGTCGTCATCCTCATCCAGCCGCCACGCGGCTTCGGTGAGAAGCCGGTCGCGATCTACCACGACCCCGACCTGCCACCGTCGCACCACTACCTGGCGGCGTACCGCTGGCTTGAGCTCGGCTTCGGCGCCGACGCGGTCGTGCATCTGGGCAAGCACGGCTCGATGGAGTGGCTGCCGGGCAAGAACGCCGCGCTCTCGGCCGGGTGCGCCACGGACGCCGCCATCGGCAGCATGCCGCTGATCTACCCGTTCCTCGTCAACGATCCCGGCGAGGGCGCCCAAGCCAAGCGCCGCGCGCACGCCACGATCGTCGATCACCTCGTACCGCCGATGGCGCGCGCCGAGAGCTACGGCGACATCGCCGAGCTCGAGCAGCTGCTCGACGAGCACGCCAACGTCGCGGCCATGGATCCGGCGAAGCTGCCCGCGATCCGCCAGCAGATCTGGACGCTCATGCAGTCCGCGCAGATGCACCGCGACCTCGGGCTGGAGGAGCGACCCGACGACGAGGAGTTCGACGACTTCCTTCTGCACGTCGACGGCTGGCTGTGCGAGATCAAGGACGTCCAGATCCGCGACGGGCTGCACGTGCTGGGCCAGGCGCCGACGGGGGAGGCGCGGGTCAACCTCGTACTCGCCGTGCTCCGCGCCACGCAGGTGTGGGGCGGCCAGAACCGCGCTCTGCCCGGCCTGCGCGCCGCCCTGGGGCTCGCGGAGGACGCCCCTCTCCCCGCGGTCGACGCCGTGGAGGGGCAGGCCCGTGCCCTGGTCGAGGCGATGGAGAAGACCGGCTGGGCCGTCGACGCGATCGACACGCTGCACGACGACCCGGTCGTGCGCGACGTCCTGCGGTTCGCCGCCGAGCAGGTCGTCCCGCGCCTGGCCGCCACCACCGACGAACTGACCAACGTCCTGCACGCGCTCGCCGGCGGTTTCGTCGAGGCCGGGCCGTCCGGCTCCCCGCTGCGCGGACTGGTCAACGTCCTGCCGACCGGTCGCAACTTCTACACCGTCGACCCGCGTGCCGTCCCGTCGCGCCTCGCGTGGGAGACGGGACAGGCGATGGCCGAGTCGCTCGTCGCCCGGCACCTCGCCGAGACCGGCGAACACCCGCGCTCGGTCGGCCTGTCCGTGTGGGGGACGTCCGCCATGCGCACGTCCGGTGACGACGTCGCCGAGGTGCTCGCGCTGCTGGGCGTGCGCCCGACCTGGGATCCGGCCTCGCGACGCGTCAACGGCCTGAAGGTGATCGACCTCGACGAGCTGGGCCGTCCGCGCATCGACGTGACCGTCCGCATCTCGGGCTTCTTCCGCGACGCCTTCCCGCACGTCATCGAGATCCTCGACGACGCCGTGCAGATCGTCGCCGGGCTGGACGAGCCCGACGAGCTCAACTTCGTCCGCGCGCACACCCGCGAGGACCTCGCCGAGCACGGCGACCTGCGGCGGGCCACCACCCGGATCTTCGGCTCGAAGCCTGGCTCGTACGGTGCCGGCATCCTCCAGGTCGTCGAGTCCGGCACGTGGCGCGACGACGCCGACCTGGCCGCGGTCTACACCGCGTGGGGCGGCTTCGCGTACGGCCGAGGGCTCGACGGTGTCGCGGCCACCGACGACATGCGCACCAGCTACAAGCGCATCGTCGTCGCGGCGAAGAACATCGACTCGCGCGAGCACGACATCGCCGACTCCGACGACTACTTCCAGTACCACGGCGGCATGATCGCCACGGTCCGCGCGCTGACCGGCGCCGAGCCGAAGGCGTACGTCGGGGACTCGACCATGCCGGACGCCGTGCGCACCCGCACGCTGCAGGAGGAGACCAACCGCGTCTTTCGCTCACGCGTCGTCAACCCGCGCTGGATTGCGGCGATGCAGCGCCACGGGTACAAGGGCGCGTTCGAGCTCGCCGCGACCGTGGACTACCTGTTCGGCTTCGACGCGACCGCCGGCGTCGTCCACGACTGGATGTACGAGTCTCTGGCCCGCGAGTACGTCCTCGACGAGACGAACCAGGAGTTCATGCGCCGCGCGAACCCCTGGGCGCTGCGTGGCATCGTGGAACGGCTGAACGAGGCTGCTGACCGCGGGCTGTGGTCCGACCCGGACACCGAGATCATGGCGGAGATGGCGCGGGTGTACCTGGAGGTCGAGGGCGACCTGGAGGACGACGCGTGACACGACGCCTCGCGCTCGTCGGGCTGGGCCCGGGCGACCCCGAGCTGGTGACGGCCCAGGCTGCCCGGGTGCTCAACGAGGTCGCCTACTTCCTCGTCGCCGACAAGACCGCGCAGCACCCGGGCACGGCCGACCTCATCGCGATGCGCGAGGCGATCTGCGAGCGGCACGTCACAGGGCAGTGGCGGCTCGTGCACGTCCCCGACCCCGAGCGGGACCGTGCCGACCCTGCCGACTACGCCACCGCGGTGCGCGACTGGCACGAGGCGCGGGCGCAGGTCTACGAGCAGGCACTGCTGGACAACCCGGGAGATGCGGCGGTGCTCGTGTGGGGCGACCCGGCCCTGTACGACTCGGCGATCCGGCTGGCGGACCGCATCGTCGAGCGCGGACGCGTCGACGTCGCGGTGGAGGTGGTGCCTGGTCTCAGCAGTGTCCAGCTGCTCGCGGCCCGCCACCGACTCGTGCTCAACGCGATCGGTGGCCCGATCACGATCACGACCGGCCGGCGCCTGCTCGAGGACGCGGCAGCCGGCGACAACCTCGTCGTCATGCTCGACGGGGCGTTGACCTGCCGCCGGCTACCTGAGCCCTCGACCTGGCAGATTTGGTGGGGCGCGAACCTCGGCTCGTCCGACGAGCAGCTGGTCGCCGGCCGCCTGGACGAGGTCGCCGATGCGATCTGGTCACGACGAGCGGAGGTGAAGCAGGGTCGGGGCTGGGTGATGGACACCTACTTGTTGCGTCGACACTGAGAAACAAGCGGCCGTGATGCCCCAGACGCCTGCGCTCGGCGGCCGTGCCGATGGCATCACGTGCCCGCTCGTGACCACTGGGCCGCATGGTTACCGGCCCGCCGATGGCTCAGCCGAAAACGCATTGCCTGGTCCCCAGAGCTGCGGCAGCCTTCAAGAGTGATCAATACGCGTGTGCTCACCGAGGGCGACTGGCAGGTCTGGCGGGAACTGCGGCTCGCTGCGCTGACGGAGGCGCCGTACGCCTTCGGTTCACAGCTGGCGGATTGGCAGGGCGACGGCGACCGTGAGGAACGCTGGCGGCTTCGGCTGGCCATCCCCGACTCGTACAACGTGGTGGCGATGCTCGACGGGCCGCCCGTCGGGATGGCCAGTGGAGTGCCCACTGATCAGGACGGCGTCGTGGAGCTCATCTCGATGTACGTGGCTCCGGCGGGACGTGGCCGAGGCGTGGGCGACCACCTCCTGCATGCGGTCGAGCAGCGGGCTCGGCAGGTGGGCGCAGGGACACTACGGCTGGCCGTGGTGGAGGGCAACCACAACGCCTGGGCGCTCTACCAGCGAAACGGCTTCCATGACATGGGCGAGCTGGGCGACCTCATGCCCGACGGCATCCGTCGGGAGCACATCATGATCAAGAGACTCGCTGCTTGACGCGACACCCGCAAGGATCGCGGCAGATCCGGACATTCGATGGGAACCCACGATCACGAAGTGCGCTCCCCGCCGGTGGGTCGCCACCGGGTCCCTGACTCGCCGTGCCAGCATCGCCGTGTGCGCAACGAGCAACGCCTACGAACACGGACGCCCGAGTCACGAGCCTTCGCGGAACGCGTACAGCTCGTCATGAACCTGACCTCGCGACTCAACGGGCTGCCGTTTGGCGACCTCGAGGCGCGCAGGACGGTGCTCACCGAGATTTTCGGTCAACCGATCCCCGGCTCTCTGTCCATCCTGCCCCCGTTCTATTGCGACTACGGGCTTGGCGCATCGTTCGGCGAGCGCGTGTTCATCAATCAGGGATGCTTCTTCCTCGACTACGGGGGCATCACCATCGGTGACCGCGTCCTGATCGGTCCCCGAGTGACTCTGAGCACGGCTGGACACCCCGTCGAGCTCGACGAACGGTACGACTTCATCACGCACGCGCCCATCGTCATCGAGGATGACGTGTGGATCGGCGCCGCAGCCACGGTCACCCCCGGAGTCACAATCGGTCACGGCTCGGTCGTCGGCGCAGGCGCCGTCGTCGCGAAGGACGTGCCGCCGCTGAGTGTGGTGACGGCAACAAGCGTTGTCGAGCGGAAGCGTCTGAAGCCGGCATCTACTGCAACCGACTGAGGCCTGCGGGCTTCACCCGCGCACGGCGGGCAGATCAGTGCGCCCAAACTGCGCCTACCTACCGCTAGTGCCTCGTCATGCAGCTCTGCAGGTGTCGTCTGCGCGGCCGACTGAGAGCTGCCGGGGGCGGCGGCCCGGTCCGGACCGGCGGCGCGCAGTCGCCGCCGTCCGGCGAATGGGCCGGTGCCCTGTGGCGTCGCTTGTCACCGCACCCGCGACAACTGCCCTGGGCGGGCTCGGCCTTGCGCCGAGCCCGCCGCTTGGGATTGACCCGCTCCTGATCGTGAGTCGTGACAACGTTGCCCGATTCGACACATGTCGTTGCCCGTGATCGTCAGGAGCTTCCGGTCCGGACCTGCGTCACGCCATCAGCGCTGTAGCGTCAGCAGACCTGGCCGGTAGGGCAGGAGGCCGTAGTCACCGCCGGAGTTGGGGGAACGTCCCTGGTAGAGGAACTGCAGCTTGCAGGCGTCAATGGTCATGGTCTGGTCTGCGTTGCTGCGAATCAGTTCGCCGTGGCTGATGTCGTTGGTCCAGGTGGCGCCACTGTTGGCCTTGCCGGCGAAGGGGTTGCTCTCGGTTGCGGCCTGCGGGGTCCACGAGCCCCCCAGACTGGTGGCCGTGAACGAGCGGAAGTAGCGACCCTGCGAGCCGATCGCCTCGACGATCATGAGGTACTGGTTCTGGCCCTGGACCTTGTAGACCTGAACCGCCTCGAACAGGTTGTTCGTCGTGTCGCTCATGACCACTGTCGACGTCGTGCCGAAGCTGCCGGGGAAATTGCCGATGGGCATGCTGGCCCGGTAGATCTTGCCATTGTCCCCGGCGAAGAACAGATACATGTTGGCGCCGTCACCGATGATGGCCTGGTCAATTGGTCCAGTACCGGAGCCGGAGATGCTTCCAGAGAAGAGCGTCTGCGGCGAGGACCACCCATTCGGGTTGGTGGGGTCGCTCGACGTCCGGTAGGAGAAAGCGGGCCCACCCCACTGGTACGCGAGCACCCAGATGTTCCTCGGGGCGAAGTAGAAGAGCGTTGGCGCGACAGTGGCAGAAGACATCGGGTTCTGGCTGGCCGCGGCCATGTCGGACCAGTTGGTGAAGAGGCCGAAGTTCATCGAGCCCCACGACGTTCCCGTGTCGTGTGTCGTCGCATAGACGAGTTGCCTGCCGTTGTAGGGCGCGACGGTGAAGTCCTTCAGCGAGACCCAACCCGACCGCGGGTTCGCCAGCGAGCCCGTCGACGTCCAACGGTACGTCGATGGAAGAGTGCACGTGCCGGTAGGAGTCGGCGTCGGCGTCGGCGAGGTGGTGGGTCCGCCGACCCGGACCAACTGCCACTGCTGGTTCGTGCCGTTCCAATCGGTGTACTGCACGACGGGGGCACTGTCAGCGGTGGACGAGTTCTGGACCTCCACCGCCTTGCCGCTGCCCTGGTTGATCAGCCGGACGTAGCCGCCCGTGTCGACCAGCCGGAACCGCTGGTTCGTTCCGCCGTGGTCACCGTACTGCACGATCGCGGCACCGTCCGCGGTCGAGTAGTTGGACACGTCCAGCACCTTGCCCGAGTGCCGCGCCCGGATCCGGTAATAGCCACCACCGGAGTCGACGAACTGCCACTGCTGATTCTGCCCACCCGAGCGGGCGTACTGCTGAACGCAGGCATTGTCCGCCGTGGACGAGCCACACACGTCCAATGCCTTGCCACTGTTCCGGTTCAACAGTTCGTACCACGCGCTCGGGTCGATGGGCCCCGGCGGCGGTGTGGCCGTGGCCGACGAGGTGGGAGAAGGAGTCGCGCTGTTCAACGCGTCAAGGGTGGAGGTGTAGGCGGCCTTCTTGTTGCCGTTGCAGTCGAAGAGCAGCGGGGTGCCGCTGGAGCGCCACGAGTCGCAGTCGCGTACACCCCACGCCGTGACACCGTTGCAGCGGGCCACAGCGAGGCAGTCGTTGATCACGTTGCGAAAGGCGGTGGCTTGCGCGCTGCCGGAGCCCTCGATGTCCAACTCGGTGATCTGCACGTCCACACCGAGGGCCGCGAAGCTGGACAGGGTGGTGCGGTAGTTGCTCGGGTACGGCGAGTTGGCGTTGAAGTGCGACTGGAACCCGACGCAGTCGATCGGCACGCCACGCTGCTTGAAATCGCGCACCATGTTGTAGACGGCCTGCGTCTTCGCATGGGTCCAATCGTCGGTGTTGTAGTCGTTGTAGCAGAGCTTCGCGCCCGGGTCGGCGACGTCTGCGGCCCGGAACGCGGCCTCGATCCAGTCATTGCCGGTGCGCTGCAAGTTGGAGTCACGCCGCGCGCCGCTGCTGCCGTCGGCATACGCCTCGTTCACCACATCCCAGGCCACGACCTTGCCCCGGTAATAGGTGGCCACCCGGGTGACATGGTTCAGCATCGCCTGGCGCAGGGCACTGCCGCTCATGTTCTGCATCCAGCTCGGCTGCTGCGAATGCCAGGCCAGGGTGTGGCCGCGTACCTGCCAGCCCCGGCTGAGGGCATGGTTGACGATCCGGTCGGCATTGGTGAAGGTGAAGTTGTTCTGCTGCGGCTCGGTCGCGTCGATCTTCATCTCGTTCTCGGGAGTGACGCTGTTGAACTCCCGGTTCAAGATCGTTGTGTACGCGCCGTCGCTGAGCTTGCTGGCGGCTACGGCGGCACCGAAGTACCGACCCGACTGGGCCGCAGCCGCACCCAGGGTGCTCTCGGCGGCCTGGGCGAGATTGGGAAGCAGGGACACGACGAGAGCCGCGACGACCGCGGCGATTCCGGAGACCGAGAGCGTTCGAAGCCGACGCCTGGTGGGACGGGTCCGGGAGACCATGCTGATCCTCCAACGGGTGGGTAGGGTAGCTTTCTAGAGCGATTCGGACAATCTCGCCTCAATGCCGGCGTCGGCCTGGGCGCTTTCGCCCAACGGCCCCCCCCGGCGACACGACCCATGCCAGGCGCGCCTACCGGGATGCGGTTCGCCTTGGGCTGTGTGACCAGTGAGTACGGCTCGCGGTGAGGAGCCAGCCGCCCGGCCGGCAGGGGTGGTGGCGACGGGCGTCAGGCTCTCCCCGCGTAGTCGACGCGAGTACCTCCCGAGTTCTGTGGGTTGACTGCTGCGGACATGGACCGCCTCGCCCGGTTGCTGGTCGGGAGTCGAGGCGGTACCGCGACTGACCTGGTTGTTTCGTGGTGGGTCCTGAACCGATCGGCCTGTGTTAGCGTTCACACTCATCGACGGTTATAGGTTTCCAGAAAGTTGCGAGATTCTCAAGCGATAGTTTCGAGATGATCGCCTGATCGTCAGCGCAATCCGGTAACCCCCAGCTCACCGCCTTCGCGACGACTACTGGCGCACTCCAGGCGGCGCGGTTGACAACTGCCTGGCGCCACGGGTCAGGTCACCAGGGCCAGGCCGGCCAGCGATGTGGCCGCCAGGACGGCAGTACCGATGGCACCGGCACTCACCGCAGAGCGGCCACTGCGGGCGACGGCCCGCAGGTTGACCGCGGCGCCGAGCGCGAACATGGCTGTGGCCAGCAGAAGTGTGCTCGCCGTGGATGCGGCAGTGAGCACTCCGCCGGGCAGCCAACCGGTGGTACGCAGCGCCACCATCGCGAGGAATCCGGCCACGAACCACGGAAGGATTGGCGGAAGCTCAGCGCCGTCGTCCTCCTGCGCCGCCGAACGGCGACCGATCGCGACCGCTGCGACGAGCGGCGCGAGGAGTGCTACCCGGAACAGCTTCACCACCACCGCGGTGGACAACGCGGCCGCGCCAACCGCTCCTCCTATGGCCACCACCTGACCGACCTCGTGCACGCTCGCCCCGATCCACATGCCGAACGTGGCGTCGTCGAGCCCGAGCAGTAGCCCCAACACGGGGAGGAGCGCCAGCGACAGTGTGCCGAGCACGGTAACCACGGCGACCGCTGTGACGGCGTCGTCATCCTCTCCGTCGGCAACCTGGTTCATCGCGGCGACCGCCGACGCCCCGCAGATGGCCACCCCCGTCGCAACGAGCAGTGAGCGGGCCGGGGTCAGGCCGAGCCGCCGCCCGACCCAGCGGGTGACGACGAACGCGGTGGCGACGCTCACGAGCACCACGACGATTGGCCCGACCCCGAGCCGGTGGATGTCGGAGACGACCAGTTGCAGGCCGAGCAGCACAATTCCGGTACGTAGGAGCGTCGACGAGGCGAGCCGCAGGCCGTCCCGGAGTCGCGGACGGGATCCGCCCAGCGCACTCAGCAGCATGCCGAGCGCGATCGCCACCACCAGCGGGCTGGCCGCCCCGATCTGGTGGTTCACGGCGTACCCGATGGCGGCGGCCGCGCCGGCGACGAGCAGGCCCGGCAGCACGGCGGCGAGCCGGTCAGAGCTTCGCCGCGCCCGGGTGCGGTCGTCGCCCGCTCTGGTCGGATTCCTGATCGCCATGAAGACAGCCTGAAGCCGGCGCATCGTGACCAGTAGTCCTCAGGTGCGGTGCACGTCATAGCCTGTGGCTATGAGCCAACTTCCTGATCTGCTGTCGCTCCGCCTCCTGGCCTGGGTGGCAGAGTTGGGCAGCGTCGGCCAGGCCGCCCGCGCGATCGGGATGGCCCAACCATCGGCCACCAAGCGGCTCGCCGCACTGGAGCGCCAGGCCCGGCTTCCGTTGCTCACCCGGACGCCGCGTGGGTCGGTGCTGACCGACGACGGTAAGGTCGTGGTGACCTGGTCACTGCGGCTGCTGGCGGCCGCCGACGAGTTCCAGAGCAGCCTCGCCGCGATGCGACAGGCGCGGGCGGCCCAGCTTCGCATCGCCGCCAGCATGACTGTCGCCGAGGCGTTGCTTCCCCGTTGGCTGCACAGTCTCGGTCAGCGGGAGCCCGACGTGCGGGTCGGCCTGACCGTCGTCAACTCCGCCGAGGTCGCCCGGATGCTGGTGTCCGATGAGAGCGTCGACATCGGGTTCGTCGAAGGCCCGACGGTGCCGGACGGGCTCGACCACCGCATCGTCGGGCATGACCATCTTGTCGTCGTGGTGGCGCCGCAGCATCTGTGGGCTCGGCTCAACCGCCCACTGCGGCCAACTGAGCTTGCGCACACGCGGCTGGTGGTCCGGGAGGCAGGTTCCGGCACCCGCGAAACACTGGAGTTGGCCCTGCGCGACCTGGACCCGCTGCCGCCCCACCTCGCTCTCGGCTCCAACGCCGCCGTCAAAGGAGCCGCCATGACCGGCACCGCGCCCGCAGTGCTCAGCAGGTACGCCGTCGAGACGGAGTTGACCTCCGGCCAACTGGTGACCGTGCCGGTGGATGACCTGCCGCTGAGTCGGACGTTGCGGGCAGTATGGCCGTCTGGCAGGCGCCTCACCGGGTCCGCGACGGCCCTGTTGCAGGCGATCGACGCGTCGCTCCTGGCCCCGTCGCCGGCCAGACCCAGTTGAACGCTTCGGCCATCGGATTGTCGTAGGAGCCGCCTCTGGACCCGACCGAGGCGACGGCGCTGGCCTCCGGGGCGGGACACGCCTCGGTCAGGGAGTGATTCCGGCGTCGCGGGCCAACAGTGCGGCCTGCACGCGGTTGGTGACCTCCAATGCTGCCAGGATGCGGCTGACATGGGCTTTGACGGTGCTTTCGCGCATGGCGAGCCGGACGGCGATATCGGCGTTGGTGTCGCCTTGCGCGAGTAGGGCGAGGACGTCCCGTTCGCGGGGGTGAGCCTGTCGATCCGGTGCTGCGCGGCGGCTGTCTGTGGCTTGGTGGTGGCGTGGTAGCGGTCGAGCAGGCGCCGGGCTGCGGCGGGATGCAGCATGGCCGAGCCGGCCGCGACCACGTGGACGGCGCGCAGGATCTCGGCGGGGTCGGTGTCCTTGAGCAGGAACCCGTCAGCACCGGCCGCGAGCGCGTTGTAGACGTAGTCGTCGAGGTCGAAGGTGGTCAGTGTGATGATCCGTGGTGCTCTGGGGAGGGCCCGTAGCCTCGACACGGTGGTGATGCCGTTCATGCGGGGCATGCGGACGTCGACGAGGGCGACGTCAACGCGCTGGCGGGTGGCCTGTTCGACAGCTTCGATGCCGTCGGCGGCCTGGGCCACGACGTCGATGCCGGGGTCGCTGTTGAGCAGGTCGGACAGGCCCAGCCGGACGAGGGCGTCGTCGTCGACGATCATGGCTCGGATCACGGGGTGGGCCTGTTCTGTGTGGTGCCGGTGGGATGGGGGAGGCGTGCGGTCAGCCGCCAGGAGCCCGCGCCGCCGGGACCGCTGCGCAGGTCACCGCCGAGGCCGGTGATGCGCTCGCGTAACCCGATGAGTCCGTAGCCCGACGCGACGGCCCCGGGCGCGGATGTCGCGGCCGCGTTGGTGACCTCGACCCGCGTTGCCGGTGTCCGGTAGTCGATGTACACGGTCACCGCAGCCCCGGCGGCATGCTTGCGGGCATTGGTCAGCGCCTCCTGGACCACACGGTAGACCGCGAGCCGGTGCGTCGTCGGTACCAGGTCGGGGCTGCCGTCGACGGTGACCTCGACGTCTTGCCCGGCGGCGCGCGCTTCGTCGACCACCTGTTGCACCTGCCCGGGGACTGGCGTCAGCTGGGGAGACGTCCTGGGTTCGTGCAGAGCGCCGAGCACATCGCGTAGGTCGGTCAGTGCCTCGGTGGATGCGGTTCGCAGCAGGCGCAGGCGGTCGGTGACCCGCGGGGGTAGCGCATCGCCGCTCGCGACGAGTACCCCGGTGTGCAGCGCGATGAGGCTCAAGCGGTGCGCCAGGATGTCATGCATTTCCGCGGCGATGCGGGATCGCTCTTTGCTGCGTGCGGCCTCTTCGCGCAACGCGCCTTCGATCTGCAGGTGCTCGACCTGGTCGGCCAGGAGCTGGACCATCCGGCGCCGGCTACCACGCCACAGGCCGCTGACGATGGACAGCAGTGACAGCAGCGCCAAGGAACTGTACTGGTCGATCTGCCACGTAGCGGTCGCGAGATCGACGAACGCCCGAACACCGGCGACAGCGGCGACGCAGCCCAGAGCCACCCGGACGTGTCGACCGACCGCCAGGTCGAAAAGAGCGACACACAGCAGCAGAAAAAGCAGGCCACCCCATACCGCTGCGGCCACGGAAACCACGACGGGCGCGACGAACCAGGGAATCCGCCGGGCCAGTAGCACACCGGCACACAAAGGGATGGCGACACAGAGAACCACCAATTCCGGGCCTTCGGTGATGGTCGCCGCGTTGTACAACCCGAATACCGCTAGCAAAACCACCAGCACGGCACGCCCGTACCACGTCTGCCGCAGCCCATCGGTACTTCCCACCCTGCCGATCCTAGAGGGGAACACAGCGCCCCCGATCCGGCTGTCGACCACGCGTACCCCCTACCAAAGTAGGGGATACGCGTCGTACATCGGCGGATCTGCCGCGCGTCGCCGGCGCATAGCGTCACCGACATGATCGGTGACACCTCTCCGCTCGACCGCCGGGCAGACGACCTGACCTTTCTGCGCGAGGCGGCCCGCGACCTGCGATCCGTCGGCGCGGTTGCGCCCAGCGCCGAGGCCCTGGCCAGAGCCTTGGTGTGGCCGGTGCGCAGCCATCCTGCCCGGCCGATGGCGGTCCTCGAAGTGGGCGCCGGCACCGGCGCGGTGACGCGTCACCTGCTGCCTGAGCTCCCCCGCGGAAGCCGCCTCGACGTGGTGGAGGCCAATCCGCGTTTCACCGGCCGGCTGCGTCGGATCAAGCGCGAGAGTTGCCTCCTGGCCGACCGGGCGCTCACCGTGGAAATCCACGAAACCGTTGTTGAGGAATTCGACGTCGGCCAGCGCTACGACGTCATCATCTCCGGCCTCCCGTTGACCAATTTCGCGCCTGGTGACGTCGAGGCCATCATGTCCCGGCTCATGGCGCTCCTGCATCGCGGCGGCACTCTGACCTATTTCGCGTATTTCGGAACCCGAATCCCGCGTGCAATTGTCGGTTCGCGCACGGAAAGGCGTCGGCTTGCTGCGGTCGATGAGGTCATGAACGCCTATCAGCACCTTTATGGCGCCGGTCAGCACAAGGTGTGGGCGAATCTGCCCCCGGCCCGGGTCTGGCGTCTGCACCGGCCGGCCAGGGGCCACGCGGAGGGCCTGGATGCCACGGCAGTCCGACGGTAGGGGGCCGGCACGATGGGTTGGCTGACGGACGTGCTCACCGCGGTGCCACCACTGCTGGTGTACGCCATCGTGGCGGTGCTGGTCTGCGCTGAGACAGCGCTGCTGGCGGGCGTCGCGGTGCCGACGTTGTCCACCCTGCTGCTGGTGGGGTTTCTCAGTCGGACAGGCGGCCTGGACCTCTGGGTGGCGCTCCTGGTGTCGGTGCTGGCCGGCTTGCTGGGCGATCATCTCGGCTACTGGACGGGACGGCGACAGGGCGTACGGCTGCGCGCCACCGTGCTGGGTCGGCGGATCAGTGCCGACCTCTGGGATCGAGCCGACGAGATGATCAAGAAGCACGGTGGGCGGGCGGCGTTGGCCGGTCGGTTCGTGACCGTTGTCCGGACACTCGTGCCGCATCTGTGCGGAGCCGCAGGAATGCCGTACCGGTCATTCGCCAGGTGGAACCTTCCCGGCGTGGTCGGGTGGGCGAGTCTGGAGATTCTGGCCGGCTATGCCGCCGGCAGTTCCTACCAACAGCTCAGCGCCTCCTTCGGCCACGCCACCGGGGCTCTGGCCCTCCTGGCAGCGGTCGGACTGTGCGTCGTGCTGGCCGGGCGGTGGCTGGCCCGCAACCCCGACCCCGTCCGCCAGGCATGGCAACTGCTGGCGAGTTCGGACGCGGCACGCCGCCTGTCCGACCGTTGCGGCAGGGTGGGTGTCGGGTGGGGGCCGCGTCGTGTCACCGCTCTCACCCTTGGTATCGGGTTGGCTGTCGTGCTGGCCGCCGGATGGGCGATGACGGAGGTCGCCGTCTTCGCCGTACGGCTCAGCGGCCTGGACTCGCTGGACGGCCCGGTCGCTGCCTGGTTCGCCGACCGGCAGGAACTACGCAAGGCGGGATTGGCGATCGCCGTGGGTTCCATGACGGTGACCTGGTTGTTCCTGGTGGGGGCGTTCTTCGCGGCACTTGTCGTCACCCTGCGCAGACTCGACCGGCGTCCGACGCTGCTCGATGCCCTTGCCGCGCTCGGCCCCGTCATCCCCCTGTTCCTGCTCGACAGAGTCCTGACCCTGACGGAGGACCGCACCGGTCCGACGGTGTTCTTCAGCTTCGATGCCGTGGTCACCGCCGCTCTCGCCCTGCTGGCGTGGTCGCGGACGCGTGGCACCGGCCGGGTGCGCTCCTTCGCAGTGGGGATCAGCGCCGGGACGGTGCTCCTGGTGCTCACCGGATCGCGCCTCCATGTCGGATGGGGCCGGCTCAGCGAAGCGATCACCTCCCTGCTTCTCGGCTCCTTCTGGGCTGTGGCGACGATCGTCGTCATCAGGATCAGGCAATCCGAGAACGGCTCCTCGGCCCAGGACGCCCAGGACTTGGCGGTGCCGGACGTACAGCGACAGAACCTCGCGCAGCCCGCCGTCATCCCAGCTGGCGCCGGCCGTGACACCGCCGCACGTTCGCAGGGAGGGTCACGTTGACGGCTGATCCTGGCTGTTGAGGTGGTCAGTGGTTGGCCGGGGTCAGCCGGCCTCACCAACGCATGCTCAGTCCCCCGCTCAGCGGGCCTTCTTCGTCGCCCGCTTGCGGGGCGGCGTCAACAGGTCGGCCACCGCCGCGATCGCGGACGGCACCAGGCGGTAGTACGCCCAGACGCCACGCTTCTCGCGCTCGAGCAGGCCAGCCTCGGTGAGGATCCGAAGGTGGTGGCTCACGGTCGGCTGGGAGAGGCCAAGCGGCGCGGTGAGGTCACTCACCGACGCCTCGCCCTCCGGAGCGGACTGGATCAGACTGAGCAGTCGCAGCCGGGCGGGGTCGGCGAATGCCTTCAGCACTCCCGCGAGCCGCTGGGCATCGGCACGCTTCATCGGCTCGCCAGCAAGCGGCGAGATGGCAGGCGTTACAACTTTCGCAGTTCCCACGTCTTCTATCGTTCCACCAACGCCATCGATAGTCTGGCGGAACCGGAACCAGGTCACCGTCAGTTTGGTCCGTCGCCCGGTCGACGCCGACGGCTGGCGGTTCACCATGCTCACCGGACCGCATCCCGGCGGGGTCGGCAGCCGCCCATCTTCACCGGAAGACACGGGCGCCACAGCGTCTTTCGCCGGACGGTCAGGCGGCGCGCCTGGCGAGGCCGCCCATCTTCACCGCGGTGAAGACCGCGGCGGCCAGCGCGACATCGGAGAGCAGCATCAGGCCGATGGCGTACGAGCCCTGCGACCCGTACACCCAACCCATCACCAGCGGTGGGACGAAGCCGCCGAGGCCGCCGGCGGCACCGACCAGGCCGGTGACCGCACCTACCTGGTCGGCGGGGGCGACCTTGCCGACGAGGGCGAACACCGCGCCGCTGGCCGCGCCCAGCAGCACTGCCATCCCGAGCAGTGCGACGGTCGCGACGGGCATCAGGGCGGGCCTGAAGGCCTGCACCACCGCGAAGGCGGCCACCCCGCCGAAGCACCACACCAGCACCGGCACCGGGTGCAGCCGGTCGGAGAGCCAGCCGCCCACCGGGCGGGCGAGGACGGCGAGGACCACGAACCCGGCGGTGCGCAACGCGCCGTCCCCGGCGCTGAGGCCGTACGCGGTGCGCAGGTAGGCGGGAAGGTACACGCTGAAGGCCACGAACCCGCCGAACCCGACGGCGTACAGGAAGCACAGTTGCCAGGTGACGGTCAGCCGGCCGACCGTGGAGAGTCGCCGCCAGGCCGACCCCGCGGGCCGGGCCCGGTCGGGGGCCTCGCGCAGCAGCAGGAACGACAAGACCGCGTACCCGGCCAGGATCGCGGCGACGAGCAGGAACGGCATCCGTTCCCCGTAGGCGTCGGCGAGCCGGACGGTGGTGAAGTTCGCGATCGCGGTGCCGCCCATGCCGATGCCGAACACGCCGATGGCGAAGCCGCGCCGCTTGGGCGGGTACCAGCCGGAGACCAGGGGCACGCCGACGGCGAAGGCAGTGCCGCCGACGCCGAGGAAGAACCCGGTCACGATCAGCGCGGCGTAGGAGGAGACCACGCTCAGGGTCAGCACGGGCACGATCGTCGCTAGCGTGACCAGTGGGAACACCACCCGCGCTCCGTACCGGTCGGTGAGGGCGCCGACGGGGATGCGGCCCAGCGACCCGACCACCACCGGTACGGCCACCAGCAGGGACTGCGCGGCGAAGCTGAGGTCGAGGCGTTCCTTGATACCCGGGCCGAGCGGACCCAGCAGCGCCCACGCCCAGAAGTTGACCAGGAAGCCGAGAGTCGCCAGGGCGAGCTGGAAGGTGGCCCCGGATCTGTCGGGCGTCGACACGCTCCGGGCGCTGCCGGAGGCGTCGCCCGGTGCGGGGGTGGTGTCCACGGCCTGGCTGTCACGGGCGATGGTCATCGCTGCTCTCCGTCGGATCGTGGTGCCGAGGCCGGGTCGGCCTGAGGGAGTTGCGGATTCCGCTCTACCGGTATGAGCCTCGACCCGCCGATCTGGCCCGGGGAGGGCCGGAAGTCCCGCATCGGCACGATGTCGGCCGGCCAGGTGCTGCCGGCCCGGGCGGGGGTCATGGCAGGGTGAGCAGGCCCACGCCGTCACCGGGCTGCCACCCGGGGGGCACGACGGCGAAGGCGTCGGCGGTTGCGGCGGCACCCAGGTAACCGGGCTGGGCGCCCTCGACGAGCCGCAGCTGTCCGTCCCGGCGTCGTACGGGCACGATGCGGGTGTTCCGGTCGTCCGGACGCAGTGGACCGGCCAGCACCGCCGCGTCGAGCTCGGCCAGCGACCGACCGGCGAGAGCCGCGAGCACCGGGTCGACCAGGGTGAGCGCGGCGACCAGCGCGGCGTAGGGATTACCCGGCAGCCCGACGATCCATCTCGGCCCGACCTGCGCCAGGACCTGAGGATGTCCCGGGCGACACGCCACGCCGTCGACGTGCACCACGGCGCGGAGGCGTCGCAGCGAGGAGTGCAGTCCGTCCGCGGGGCCCACCGACGACGCCCCACAGACGATCGTCACGTCGGCGTCGGCCGTGCTGTCCGCGATCGCCTCGGCGAACCAGTCGGGGTGATCGCCGACCATCCGGGAGTCCAGCAGAACCGCTCCCCAGGCCGGCACGAGCGGGCCGAGCATCGGTCCGATGGCGTCCCGGACCCTGCCCCACCGGGGTAGACCGGTGTGAACCAGCTCGTCGCCGCTGACCACCAGCCGCACCCGGGGCCGGGCGTGGACAGTGAGCACGTCGAGTCCCACGCTGGCGGCCAGCCCCACCGTCGTCGGGGTGACCCGCGAGCCGGCCGGTGCGAGTTCCTGCCCCGGCTGGGCGTACTCACCGGCGCGGCGGATGTGCCGGCGGTCGCCCGGGGTCGCGCGCACCACGTCACCGGTCCGGTCGGCGGCCTCGTAGGGCACGACGCGGTCCGCGCCGTCCGGCACCGGAGCGCCGGTGGCGACCTCGACGGCGGTGTGCGCGACCAGGGATGCCACGGCGTGGGTACGCCCGGCGAGAACACGATCGACGACCCGCCACGGGCCGTCACCGCGAACCGCGTAGCCGTCCATGGCGGAGTTGTCGAAGCCGGGCAGCGGAACCGCCGCCCGTAGCGGAGCCGCCAGGGTACGTCCGGTCGCCGCCGCGAGCGGCACCGACTCCTGCGGCAGAGCAGCCGGCAGCGTGTGCGCCAGCATCCGGGCCGCCGCCCACTGCGCGGCCGGTCGCGCGGGACGGTCGTGGCGAGGGCGGTCAGGTGCGATCGTCACCGCGCCTCCCCGGCCGGTGCGTCCCGCGGAACCAGCGCGGCGACCGCGAGGCGGGCGGCGGTGGGGTCGGCGCCGCGGCCGACGGCCACCCCGATGAGGTACGCGGCCAGCGGCGCCGCCGGCCGCTGCACCCCGTGTGCCACCTCTCGGACGATGTCCAGCACGGCGCGGGTGTCCTCGGTCGACGGCGCGTCGAGGTCAAGTGTCGCCGCGGCCCGAGCGAGCCACTCGTCCAGCCGGAGATCCGGGGTCATCGGTTCCTCTCCTTGGTCAGTGTCGTTCGAGCAGCTCGGCCAGGGGGTGGCCGGATGGCCCTCCGGCGGCGGCCCGGGTGCCGCCGAGGTACCGGACCCGTACGGTGTTCACCGGCGCGAGCGAGGCCGGCCGCCGCGGGGGACGGGTGGCTTCGGCGGGCCCTCCCAGCCGGGCCGGGTCGGCCGCAGCCCGGGCCGGTCGTCCCGGCTTCGGTACACCACGTACGGGCGGGTGGCGTAGCCGACCGGTGCGCTGAAGGCGTGGACGAGCCGGGTGAACGGCCAGAACGCGAAGAGGGCGAAGGCCGCCAGGATGTGGATCTGGAAGCCCACCGGGACGTGGGCCATGATCTCCGGGTCGGGGCTGAGGTAGAACAGCGACCGGAACCACGGGGAGACCGTCTCCCGGTAGTCGTAGCCGCCCCCGGCCACGTTGGCCCGCACGGTGGCCAGCAGCCCCAGCACGATCACCCCGGCGAGCACCACGTACATGGCCTTGTCGTTGCGGGTGGTGGCGGCGAAGACCGGCCCGGTCCGCCGGCGCCGGACGATCAGGATGCTCAGCCCGATCAGGGTGCACAGGCCCGCCACGGTGCCGATGAACACGGCCATCAGGTGGTACATGTGCTCCGTGATGCCCACCGCCTCGGTCCACGCCTTCGGCACCAGCAGACCGCCGATGTGACCGACCAGCACCATCAGCACCCCGAAGTGGAACAGCGGGCTGCCCCACCGCAGGATGGCGCTCTCGTAGAGCTGGGACGAGCGGGTGGTCCAGCCGAACTTGTCGTACCGGTGGCGCCAGATCAGACCCCCGACCAGGACCGCCATGGCCAGGTACGGGTACACCGCCCACAGCAGCATGTTCATCGGTGCCACCCTTCGTTTGCGACTGCCGTGCTCCGCCGTGCCGCGTTCCCCGCGCTCACCGACGGCCTCCTGTCGTGTCGACGAGCCCGAACGGTTCCAGGCCGACCTGCTCCACCGGCGGGCCGGTGCGGGCCAGGCGGGCCGCCGCGGCGAGGTCGCCGGGCTGGGCGGGCGGCAGCATTTCGCAGACCGCGGCCACCGCCTGCCGGTAGACCGACTTCTCCCGCCCCAGCGCCGCGACCAGCAGGTCGAGGCCGACCCGGTTCTCCCGCAGCAACCGCCACCCGCCGTCGTCGACGGCGGCCAGGTCGAGCACCGCGGGCAGGAAGTCGGGCAGCTCGCCGTCGACGACGGTCAGCCCGGCCTGCTTGTACGCCGTGGAGAACCCGACCAGCGCCTCCCCGCGGCGGCGGGTGTCACCGCAGGTGTAGTAGGTCAGGTGCAGACAGCAGCGGCGCCGGAAGTCGAACAGCTGCACGTAGGCGGACCGCAGCTCGACGGGCTCGGTCGCCTCCCGGTGGGTCACCACCTCGCGCAGCGGCGCGGCCACCTGGGCCGGCAGGCCGTCGAGCGCGGCGCGCACGGTGGGCAGCGCCGCGAGCACCTCATCGTCGGGGTAGCGCAGCAGCAGGGACGCCGCGCGGGCGGCCACCGCCCGCCAGGTCGGCTGGCTCACGGGTTACCTCCGTCGACGTGTCCGGATTCGGGGCGACGAGGCGGGAAGAGGCCCTTCGGGCTGCCCTTGCCGTCCCAGTTGAGCAGGTTGACCCGGCGCGGTTCGTCGCCCGGGTCGGTGAAGCCCTCGGCGGTCTGCCGGTCGCGGAGCATGTGGAAGGTCTCCACCTGCACCGGCACCGGCGTGCCGGACGACTCCCCGAAGGGGCCCTGCCCGTACGGTCCGCCGCCGCCCATCCCGGGGCCGCCCTCGTAGTCCAGGCTGCACTCGGTGGCGATCTTCTCCAGCCGGTGGGCGTCCTCGGCGTGCGCGGCGGGGATGACGTAGCGCTGCTCGTACTTGGCGATGGCGAGCAGCCGGTACATCTCGTCCACCTCGGCGCCGGTCATGCCGACCGCGGCGGCGATCGACTCGTCGGGCGCCTCACCCAGGTTGATCCGGCGCTGGTACGCGCGCATGGCGGCGAGCCGGTTCAGCACCCCGCGCACCGGTTCCGGGTCGCCGGCGGTGAAGAGCTCGGCGAGGTACTCCACCGGGATGCGCAGCGCGTCGATGGCGCCGAACAGGTTGCCGGCCTCCTCCGCGTCGTGGCCGGTGTCCCGCAGCACGTCGGCCACCGGCGACAGCGGCGGGATGTACCAGACCATCGGCATGGTCCGGTACTCCGGGTGCAACGGCAGCGCCACCTCGTACCGCATGATCAGGTCCCAGACCGGGGAGCGTTGCGCCGCCTCGATCCAGTCGTCCGCGATGCCCGCCTCCCGGGCGGCCGCGACCACCTGCGGGTCGTGCGGGTCGAGGAAGACCGAGCGCTGCGCGTCGTACAGGTCGTGCTCGTTCTCGATGGCGGCGGCCTCGGCGACCCGGTCGACGTCGTAGAGCATCAGCCCGAGGTAGCGCAGCCGCCCCACGCAGGTCTCGGAGCAGATGGTCGGCTGGCCGATCTCGATGCGCGGGAAGCAGAAGGTGCACTTCTCGGCCTTGCCGGTGCGGTGGTTGAAGTAGATCTTCTTGTACGGGCAGCCGGTGACGCACATCCGCCAGCCCCGGCAGCGGTCCTGGTCGACCAGGACGATGCCGTCCTCGGCCCGCTTGTAGATCGCCCCGGACGGGCAGGAGGCCGCACAGGACGGGTTGAGGCAGTGCTCGCAGATCCGCGGCAGGAAGAACATGAAGGTGTTCTCGAACTCCTGCTTCACCTGGCCGGAGATCTTCGCCAGCACCGGGTCGCCGGCGGCGATCTCGTTGCCGCCGGCGAGCGAGTCGTCCCAGTTGGCGCTCCAGGTGATCTTCGTGTCCTCGCCGGTGAGCAGCGACTTCGGGCGGGCCACCGGAGTGTCCTCCCCGGCCGGCGCGTTGATCAGGTGCTCGTAGTCGTACGTCCACGGCTCGTAGTAGTCCCGCATGGACGGCAGCTTCGGGTTGGCGAAGATGCTGAACATCTTCTTCACCCGACCGCCGGAGCGCGGCTTGAGCTTGCCGGAGCGGGTCCGCACCCAGCCGCCCTGCCAGCGCTCCTGGTCCTCGTACGTGCGTGGGTAGCCCTGCCCGGGGCGGGTCTCCACGTTGTTGAACCAGACGTACTCGACCCCCGACCGGTTGGTCCACGCCTGCTTGCAGGTCACCGAGCAGGTGTGACACCCGATGCACTTGTCGAGGTTCATCACCATCGCCATCTGCGCCATCACCCGCATCAGTACTGCACCTCCTGGGAGCGGCGGCGGATCACGGTGACCTCGTCGCGTTGGTTGCCGGTGGGGCCGAGGTAGTTGAAGGCGAACGACAGCTGCGCGTACCCGCCGATCAGGTGGGTGGGCTTGACCAGCAGCCGGGTCAGCGAGTTGTGGATGCCGCCGCGGCGGCCGTTGGTCTCCGACTTCGGCACGTCGATCACCCGCTCCTGGGCGTGGTACATGTAGACCGTGCCCTCGGGCATCTTGTGGCTCACCACGGCCCGGCAGACCACGACGCCGTTACGGTTGACCGCCTCGATCCATTCGTTGTCCCGTACGCCGATCTTCTCCGCGTCCGCCTCGCTCATCCACATCGTCGGGCCGCCCCGGGAGAGGGTCAGCATGATCAGGTTGTCCTGGTACTCGGAGTGGATGGACCACTTCGAGTGCGGGGTGAGGTACCGGACGGTGATCTCCAGCTCCCCGTTGCGGCCGAGTCTCGGCTCGCCGAAGAGCTTGTGCATGTCCAGCGGCGGCCGGAAGATCGGCAGCCCCTCGCCGGCCTCGTGCATCCAGTCGTGGTCGAGGAAGAAGTGCTGCCGGCCGGTGAGCGTGTGCCAGGGCTTGAGCCGCTCGGTGTTGATGGTGAACGGGGAGTAGCGCCGGCCGCCGTGCTCGCTGCCCGACCACTCCGGGCTGGTGATCACCGGCACCGGGCGGGCCTGGGTGTCGGCGAAGGTGATCTTCTTGCCCTCGTGCTCGGCGGCCAGGTCGGCCAGGCGTACCCCGGTGCGCTTCTCCAGGTCCTCGAAGCCGACGGTGGCCACCCGGCCGTTGGTGGTGCCGGACAGCGCCAGGATCGCCTCGCAGGCGTGCACGTCCTTCGCCAGCGACGGCCGCCCGTCGGCAACGCCGCCGTGCACCTCGCCGTTCTTGCGGCGCAGGTACTCCACCTCTGGGCGGACGTCGACCGAGAAGCCCTTCACGGTGGTGCCGAGGGTGTCCATCAGTGGCCCGAGCGCGGCCATCTTGTCGGCGATCGCGCCGTAGTCCCGCTCGACCACGATGAGCTTCGACATGGTCCGGCCCGGCACCGGGGTCTCGCCGGTGGCCGCCCAGTCGCGGACCCGGCCGTGCGGGGTCGCCATGGCGTCCGGGGTGTCGTGCAGCAGCGGCGCCGCGACCAGATCCTTGCGTACGCCCAGGCGGGTGGCCGCCATCGACGAGAACGCCTTCGCGATGCCGTGGAAGGCGTCGAAGTCCGTCCGGGTCTGCCACGGCGGGTTGATCGCCGGGGTGAAGGCGTGCACGAACGGGTGCATGTCCGTGCTGCTCAGGTCGTGCTTCTCGTACCAGGTGGCGGCCGGCAGCACGATGTCGGAGAAGAGCGTCGTGGAGGTCATCCGGAAGTCCAACGACAGCAGCAGGTCGAGCTTGCCCTCCGGCGCCTCCTCCCGCCAGGTCACGTCCTTCGGCCGCAGCTCCTCCGGCGCCTCCTCGGCGCGCAGGTTCGCGTCGGTGCCGAGCAGGTGGCGCAGGAAGTACTCGTTGCCCTTCGCCGACGAGCCGAGCAGGTTGGCCCGCCACACCGTCAGCACCCGCGGCCAGTTCTCCGGCGCGTCCGGGTCGGTGCAGGCGAACTTCACGTCTCCCTGACCGAGCCGCTCCGCCACCCAGCCCGCCGGGTCGTCCGGCCGGGCCGCGAGGGCCTCGTCGGCCAGGTCGAGTGGGCTGCGGTCGAAGGTCGGCATCGACGGCATCCAACCGGCGCGCGCCGACTGCGCCAGCAGGTCCATGGTGTGCTTGCCGGCGAACGCGCCGGTGCCGGTGGGGGAGGAGACCACGTCGGCGGAGTACGTGTCGTAGCGCCACTGGCCGGTGTGCACGTACCAGAAGGCGGTGCCGATCATCTGCCGTGGCGGGCGCACCCAGTCCAGGCCGGACGCGAGCTGCGTCCACCCGGTCGCCGGGCGGCACTTCTCCTGCCCGACGTAGTGCGCCCAGCCGCCGCCGTTGACGCCCTGGCAGCCGGTCAGGGTCACCAGCGCCAGAATCGCCCGGTAGGTGGCGTCGGAGTGGAACCAGTGGTTGGTGCCGGCGCCGAGCAGGATCATCGACCGGCCGCCGGAGCGTTCCGCGTTGTCGGCGAACTCCCGCGCCACCCGGGCCACCTGCGCCGCAGGCACCCCGGTGATCGGCTCCTGCCACGCCGGCGTGTACGGCACCTCGCCGTCGTCGTACCCGGCCGGCCACTGGCCGGGCAGGCCGTCGCGGCCCACCCCGTACTGGGCCAGCAGCAGGTCGAAGACGCTCGTCACCAGCTGACCCTCAACCGTCCGGGTCGGCACGCCGCGACGCAGCACCTGCGGGGTGTCGGTGTCGAACCGGGGCAGCTCCACCTCCACCGCGTCGCCCGTCCCGAGGCAGGTCAGCGCCGGCTCCAGGTCGCCCAGGTCCAGGTTCCACTCGCCCTGCTTCTCGCCCCAGCGATGGCCGAGGCTGCCCCGGGGCACGGCGGGCGCGTCGGTGGCGGAGTCCCAGAGCACCGTCTTGAAGGCCGCCTCCTTCCCGGTCCCGCCCAGGTCCTCGGCGGTGAGGAACTTGCCCGGCCGGTACGCCCCGTCGGCGCCCGCCTCCAGGGTCACCAGGAACGGCAGGTCGGTGAAGCGGCGTACGTAGTCGACGAACCTGGGGGTGCGCCGTTCGACGAAGAACTCCTTGAGGATGACGTGTCCCATCGCCATCGCCAGGGCCCCGTCGGTGCCCGGCTGGGCGGGTATCCACTCGTCGGCGAACTTCACGTTGTCGGCGAAGTCCGGGCTGACCACCACGACCTTCTGGCCCCGGTAGCGGGCCTCGGCCATCCAGTGCGCGTCGGGGGTGCGGGTCACCGGGACGTTGGAGCCCCACATGACGAGGTAGGAGGCGTCCCACCAGTCCCCGGACTCGGGCACGTCGGTCTGGTCCCCGAAGACCTGCGGGGAAGCCACCGGCAGGTCGGCGTACCAGTCGTAGAACGACAGCATCGAGCCGCCGAGCAGCGACATGAAACGGGCGCCCACGGCGTGCGACACCATCGACATCGCCGGGATCGGCGAGAAGCCGGCGACCCGGTCCGGGCCGTACTCGGCGATCGCGTGCACGTGCGCGGCGGCGATCATCTCCTGGGCCTCGTCCCAGGAGATCCGCACCAGGCCGCCCTTGCCGCGCGCCCGCTGGTACCGGCGGCGGCGCTCCGGGTCGGCCTGGATCTCCGCCCAGGCGGCCACCGGGTCACCGAGGCGACTCCTGGCCTCCCGGTACATCTCCAACAGCACGCCCCGGGCGTACGGGTAGCGCACCCGGGTGGGTGAGTAGGTGTACCAGGAGAAGGCGGCCCCGCGGGGGCAGCCGCGCGGCTCGTACTCCGGCCGGTCCGGTCCGACGCTCGGGTAGTCGGTCTGCTGCTGCTCCCAGGTGATGATGCCGTCCTTGACGTACACCTTCCAGGAGCACGAGCCGGTGCAGTTCACCCCGTGCGTGGAGCGGACCACCTTGTCGTAGGACCAGCGGTCCCGGTAGAAGGCATCCGCCTCCCGGCCGCCGATCTGGTGCAGCGTCCGGCCGTCGGCGGAGACCTCGGCCCGGCGCACCAGGCCCCCCACGGCCAACAGCGCCCGCCCCGCACCCTCGGTCGCTCGCGACATACGCCTCATTCCTCCGCTAGACAGCCGTGACGCCCCCCGTTCCCCGCAACCGCGCCGGAGCGCAACTCGCGAGCGGGGCGTCCCGGTCATCGTGCCGACGCGTTACTTCGCGCAACCAGGCCGAAGGTCCCGAGATCATCCGGCGCTGTGTCCGGTCGCCGCCGTGGAACGGTCGCGAGACCTCGGTCCCGGTTGGGCGGTCATTGGGCGTCTGCGAGCTCCGGGCCGTCTGCGGCGGAACCCGGGCCCGGGCGTACGCCACCACGGGCGACGTCTACGCCGAGGAGCCCGGCTGCCGGCTACCTGCCCGGCTCCTTCCCGTACCCGGAGGTGGTGTCCTGAGCCGGCGGAGGGCCTAGCGGGCCGGGTCGGCCGTCGGGGTGATCCGGTCCCAGGCCGAGATCGGCAGCGTGATCACCGCGGCCGGGAAGAGCCCGTGCTCCTCGTTGTCGATGTGCCGGTGCAGCCGGTCGAGAGCGGCCAGCACCGCCGGCCAGTCCGGCGTGGCCCGGTCGACGCCGCCGAGTACGCCGTGGATGTCGTCGTGCTCGGCGCAGAGCTTCGCCACGGCCTCGGCCAGGCTGCCCTCGGCCCGCAGCTCCGCGAAGAGACCGTCCTCCTCGGTGGTGGTGTGCGGCAGCAGGAGGGCGACCAGCGCGTCCAGCGCCGGCAGGGCGTCGTCACCGCCGGCCCGGACCGCGACGCGGAGCCGACCCGCGGCGTTCGCGATCGCCTCGTGCTCGGCGGAGAGCTGGCCGACCAGCGGAAACTCCCGGCAGCCGCAGTAGTTGCACACGAGCGTTCACCCCCTGACGGATGTCATCGTGCGTACGGCGTCGGCGTCGACGGTAGGGCCGAACGGCCCGGCCCGCCGGGACGGCGGGCCCTGCCCCGACCGTCCGGCGCCGAACAGACTGCTTCAGACCGTGACCCCCGTGGAGCACGAGGCGGACACGGAACCCTCCAGGGTTTTCGGGCTGAACGGCGTTGTAACGTTATTCAACGTGGAAACCCCGAGAACGGGGCCGACCGGCGAGACGATCGACCCCCACCGACACCGGGCCCTCGGCACCCCCAGCCGGGCCTCGATCCTGGAGATGGTGCGCGCCGCCGACACCGGCATGACGATCGCCGAGGTGGGGGAGCGGACCGGCCTGCACCCCTCCACGGCCCGCGCCCACCTCGACCGGCTGGTCGACGCCGGGCTGCTGGTCAAGGCGCGGGCCAGCGGCGGCCAGCCCGGGCGGCCGGCGTGGCGCTACCGGGTGGCCATCGCCGAGGCCCCGGCGCCCGCGCCGTACCGGACGCTCACCGCCGCCCTGCTCGACTACCTGTCCCGCCGCGGTCGCAGCGACGTCCGGGCCGAGGCCACCCGCGCCGGCCACGACTGGGGGCGCCACCTCGCCGCCGCCACCGCCCCCGGCGGCGACCCGGTCGACACCCTGCTCGACGTCCTGCGCGGGCTGGGCTTCAGCCCCCGCCTGCACGAGACGGCCGACGGGACGACCGAGATCCACCTGCACACCTGCCCCTTCCTGGAACTGGTGAAGCGCAACCCCGACGCGATCTGCGCGCTGCACGTCGGCGTCGTCCGCGGCACGCTCGAACACGCCGGCGCCCCACCGGCCGGCGCCGTGCTCGAGCCTTTCGGCGCCCCCGACGCCTGCGTGGTGCGGCTGGCCCTGCCGCAGCTCCGGAGAGACCGGTGACCAACCGTCGCCGGATCCGCCGCTTCCTGCCGCCGCAGCACGGTGCCTGGGCAATGCTTCTGCTGCCGTACGCCGTCGGTGTCGTGCTGGTCGGCCCGCACTGGCCGCAGGTGCCGCTGCTCGGCGCCTGGCTGGCCGGCTACCTACTTTCCTACTACGCCTTCCAGGCGATCAAGAGCCGTCGACCGCGCCGCTTCGCCGACCAGTTGCTGGCCTACGGCCTGGTGACGACGCCGCTCGCGCTGATCGTGCTGTTCGCTCGGCCGACGGTGCTCTGGTACGCCCCCGTCTACGCCGTGCTGCTGACGGTCAACGCCGGCTACGCCTGGCGACGGCGGGAGCGCGCCCTGCTCAACGACCTCGCCTCCGTGGCGCAGAGCTGTCTGCTGGTCCTCGTGCTCGCCACCCTGTCCGGGGTGCCGCTCGCCGAGGTCGTCCCCGCGTTCCTGGCCGTGATGCTGTACCTGGTCGGCACCGTCCTGTACGTCAAGACCATGATCCGGGAACGTGGGGATGCCGGCTATCTCCGCCTCTCCATCGGGTTCCACGTGGTCGCCCTGATCGTGGCGGCCTGGCTCGACGTGCTGCTCGCACCGGTCTTCGTGCTGCTCCTGGCCCGGGCCGTGATCCTGCCGGCGCGGCGGCTGCCGCCGGTGCGGGTAGGGCTGATCGAGACCGTCTGCTGCCTGCTCGTCCTTGCCGCGGTGCTGGTCGCGCTCTAGGAACTCCCGACAGAATGATCTAGGGGCCGCCAGGTCAACCCTGCGGCGTCGGCTCTGGGGCACCGCTGCCCGGGATCAGCACGGCGGTGCTCCAGTCGCCGAGGAATGCGCTGGCGTCGAGGTCCAGGGCGATGTCCTGGTCGCCACCGAAGCTGATGCCACCCAGTCTGCTGACCTCGATGTACCAGGGCGACAGGCCATCGCGTACTCCGTCGGGGGACATGCAGGTGCCGCCCAGGTGCTCGACGTGGAAGACGTCGTACATGTTCGGTACGTCGACGTAGGCGTCGTTGTCGGACGGGAAGCCCACCGGTGGTACGCCTGCGTTGGGGTCGTCACGGGGAACCAGCCACAGGGGACCGTACTGGCCGTGCCGTGCCCTCCACGAGGCGTTGTCCACCTCGCCGTCGGCGAGGGAAGGAGCCGCAGCGGGGCGAGTTGCTCGTGGTCCGTTCAACTCCGCCTCGGTCAGCCACACCATGGCCAGCAGCGACGCCACCCCGTCGTCGGCGATCTGGAGCTGAGGGTGAGCCTGGGCCTGGGCAAGTTCGGCCCAGAACGGGTGCTCGGGCTGCGCGACATCGGCGGACTGCCCGGCGATGACCGCCGCGACCTCCGGCAGCGGGTCCTCGAAGTAGAGCTCGTCCTCACATTGGAACACCGCGACGGCCACCAGGTCGGGTCCGCGCCGCCGGTACGACTCGGGCAGCCGCAGCGTGAAGCAGTGCAGCATCGGTTGACCGGTACGGGGGGAGCGGGGCCAGGCCCGAACATCGATGCCGGGCCCGGCCTGGTCGGCCCACCCCGCCGGGAGCCTGGGCCGGTCTCCGGCCATGTCGGCGACGTTGTCGGTGGTCCAGATGTCGAATGCCTCGGTGGCCATGGGCCGGACACTACCCTGGCAGGGATTTCGACCCAGAACCACCATGATTCGGACGGACGTCAGCCTTTCAACCTCTGTAGCATCGCTGCGACGACGAGGGGGTGCCGAGTGAACGACATCATCCCGACCCTGCCCGATCTGGGGCTGGAGTTCCTCCCCCTCGACCCGGGCGATCCCGGTACGGTGGGCGACATCCGGCTGCTCGGCCGGATAGGCGAAGGCGGCATGGGCCGGGTCTACCTTGGAGTGACCCAGGCCGGTCGGGCCATGGCGGTGAAGGTCGTCAAGGATCCCTACTCGACTGATCCCTCGTTCCGTGCCCGCTTCGCGCGTGAGGCCGCGATCGCCCGGCGGGTCGGCGGCGTCTTCACCGCCCCCGTGCTCAGCCACGACTCCGAAGCCGTCCGCCCGTGGCTGGCGACCGCCTTCGTGCCGGGCCCCAATCTCGCCGTCGCCGTCGCGCGCCACGGAACACTGCCGCTGAACGGCGTGTGGCGCCTCGCCGCCGGGGTGGCCGAAGCCCTCAACGCCATCCACGCCGCCGGCATCACCCACCGTGACCTGAAGCCCGGCAACGTGCTGCTCGCCGCCGACGGACCCCGCGTCATCGACTTCGGCATCTCCCGGGCCGACGGCGAGCTCGACCTCACCCAGACCGGCGTCCGGATGGGCACCCCGTCCTACATGTCACCGGAACAGCTGCGCGGCGAGCGATCCACCCCTGCCACGGACATCTTCGCCCTCGGCTCCGTCGTCGCCTTCGCCGCCACCGGGAAGGCCCCTTTCCGCGCCGGCAGCGACGGGGAACTCGTCTACCGCGTCACCCAGGGCGAACCCACTCTCGACGGCATCACAGATCCGGGACTGCGGGAGCTGATCAGCCGGTGCCTGGCCAAGGAGCCGCATCTGCGCCCCACGCCGCAGGACGTCATCGCCGCCTACATCGACCGCAGCGCGGCACCCGCCGGGCAGGACTGGCTCCCCGAAGGCCTTGAGGAAACCCTCACCCAGGCGGGGATCGCTTCGACCATCCCCATCGGATCACCCGCCGCCACACTGGCTCTGACCGCCGTGCTGACCGACACCTCATCGGTCGGTCCGGACCGGCTCACCACCGTCGCCCATGGGCGGGATCCCGCTCCCGAGCACGTCGGCGCGACGCCGACCAAGCTACCGGATCTGACGACCTATGCCATGCCGCCGACCGACACGCGGCGCCGGAGATGGCGTCGACCGGTCATCGCCGGGGTGATCGGCGTGCTTGTGGTGATACTGGCCGGGGCCTATCTCGCCGATGGCAGCGCGAAACGCCGTGAGCCTTCGGCCGGCAGCTCCCCGACGGAAGCTGCCGTCGTGGCCGCCGCCCCGGCTGCCACCGGGGCCTCCCGCCCTTCCAGTGTTCCCCGCGCCACCGGTACGACCGGCGCATCCGATGGCGGCCCCGCCGTGGCTACCAGCCTTCCGGTCGGTCCGACGCCGACCAGGGCCGATCCGGGCACCCCGGTGCCGACCAAGGCCCATCCGGGTGCCGGGGCGCCGACCAAGGCCGATCCGGGCACCCCGGTGTTGCCCTCGGGCCCGTTCAGCACCGACAACATGGTGATCGTGAGCTCCGACGGCACCGTGCTCAGCACCACCGGCACGAACGACGGCTCGAAGGTGGTGACCACCGCCTGGCGGAACGTTCCCGGCCAGAGGTGGAAACTCGCCGGCAAGATCATGGTCGTGAGATCCTCTCCGTCCAAGCAGCACACCATCGGCTACGACGGGCTCGGCGTGCTGTCGCCGGCCAGCAGCGGAAATGTCTTCGGGTGGGTCTACGACTCGGCGAAACGTCAGCTCCACAACGGGAACTCGAGCGGGTGCCTGACCTCCCACGGCCCCGGCCGGCAGGTCACCTACGGCATGTGCGACGGCAGCCAGAACCAGCGTTGGCGAATAGTGTCGTGATCGCTCCACCCCGCGATGCGCTCACAGGCGGTTCTTGCTGTTGCGGGCTTCCTCGCCCACGTGTCGGGCGGCCTGGGTGCCCTGGTCGCGGACTTCGGCCGCAGCCTGTTGCTTGACCGGGCCGGAGTGCGCCTGAGCCTGCTGGACCGCCTCGGTCGGGCCGGCGCGGTTCGGTCAACTGCCGCCGTCCCGCCACCGACCTCCCTCGCGTGACCTGGGTCACCACCTCGCCTCGCCGCAGGCCGTCGCCCGACCGTCCGGGCTGCACCCGAACCAGCCGGACCTGCGACTCCCGCGTCCGGTCCTTGTCGTCCCGCCGGCCCGACCCCGGTACGCCCGGCCGGCGGGCCCCTGTCGTGTCGGTCACTACTGTTAGCGTGCCCTGCGTCGTCGACGTGGCCGATTCCTTATGAAATCTGGCTAATTTTTCGCTGCGGAGGGTATTCCTGATGAGCTGGCTACCGGCGGGAGACTCGTACGAGATCTCTCTCGTGGACGGAAAGGTGGCGGCCCGGTCCACCGGCCCGCGGGCAGCCGGCCGTCCACTGAAGACCCTGCCGAAGGGGCTGCGCGACAACCCCGAGGTGGACCGCCTGCGCCAGCTCGCCCAGTGGCTGGACCGGCACGCCGCCGAATGCCTGGCCCGGGTCGACGCCTGGGTGACGTCCTCGCTGCCGGTGCCGACCGGGCTGCTGGCCCGGGTCTGGCCGGACCCGGCCTGGCGGGACGCGCTGCGTGACCTCGTCGTGCTCGGGGACGATCCGGCCGAGCCGGGCTTCCTGCGGGACGTCACCGACACCGGTGACCTGCGCGTGGTCAACCTCGACGGGGAAACCGTCCGGTTCTCGCCGGCCAGCGCCACGCTGCCCCACCCGGTGCGCCTGCCCGACCTGGCCGACCTGGCCGAGTTCGCCGACGAACTGGACGTCATCCAGCGGGTCGAGCAACTGCACCGGGGCACCTGGGACAGGCCCGCCAACCTGAAGGACCGTGACACCACGATCACCGACTTCCGCGGCGCCACGGTCCCCAACCGGCTGGCCGCCCGGGCTGCCACCCTCGGCTTCCGGGTCTCCGGCTCGCAGGTCAAGTGCCGGGTCTGGGAGGCAGGCCGCACGGTCGAGGCTGCCATGTGGTTCGACGAGGACTACTGGGACTCCGAGGCGACCCTGGGCGTGCTCTCCTGGTCGGTCGTGGATGGCCCGACGCTGCGGTTGACCGAGGTCGGGCCGGTGGCCTGGTCGGAAGGAATGCGGATGGCGACGGCCCTGTCCGGCGCCGTGACCGGAACGGGGAAGAAGGGGTGACCGGGATGACGACCATGTCGGGCGAGAATTCGGCCGAGAGCCTGCTGACCGCCGGCGCGGTGCTGCCGACCGGCACCGCAGGGGGCGGCGGCCGGGCGGTGCCCCTCACCGCCCGCACCTACCGGCATCCGGCCCTCGACGATCGTGTGGTGGTCCGCCTCGTCGACGCAGCCCTGGGCGAGGGCGAGGACATCGCCGTCGGGTTCCTCGGCCTGGCGCCGGGTGCCGAGCCGGTCGTCGTCGGGCTGGGCCCGCGCCGCCCGTTGGCCTTTCCGGAGTGGGTGCTGGTCCACCACCCGGCGGACGGCCGGCACGCGTTGGCGGTGGTGCCGGAGTTGCAGAAGCTGGCCAAGCAGGTGCGGTCGCGGCCGAAGGCCGCCCTGGACGGGCACCAGAGCATGGCCGACCGGTTCGTCCGCACGCTGCCGCACCTCCTGCCGACGTTCTTCGAGCAGGCGGCGCGGGTGTTCCTGGCCGCCGGGCAGGACACCTACGCGACGCAACTGTTCAACAAGGCGCGCAAGGCGGAGGCGCAGCACGGCCTGCCGGTCGACCTGAACCGGCTCGACGAGGTCTACGTGGAGTTCGCGTCGGCCAGGGTGGTGTCTGCGACCGCGTTGGCCGGCTACGCGAAGGAGCTGTCCGCCCAGTTGCCGGCCGACGAGGCGCTGGAACGGTTCTGCCGGCTGGCGCTGCGGTCCGCGGCGGCAGGGGTGGTGCCGTCCACGCAGTCGGCCAACGCGGTGAACCGGCTGGTCCGGGCCGCCACCAAGGCCGCTGGCAAGGCCGGCGCCACCGCCGTCGCCGACCGCGAGGCGGCCTACCTGACCGAGCTGCTCCGGCTGCCGGTGGCCGTTGAGGCGCCGGCCGGCTGGTGGAAGGCGCACCTGCCGGCGGTGACGGCGCTGGCCGGCCGCGACCCGGCGATCCGCGGCAGCCTGCTCGACCTGATGCCCACCGACCGGGACAACCTGGTCACGTGGCTGGCCCTGTTGACCGACACCGGTGCGCTCGCCGGACTGTCCGACCCGGACGCGCCGGACACGGCCCGCCCGCAGGACGGCTCCGTCGGCTGGCTGCGCCGCTTCGTGGGCCGGGTCGACTCCGGTCACCACCGCGGCCGGGTGTCGCAGCTGTACCCACTCGTCGAGCGGATGGCCGACCGGCTGCGCGTTGAACTGGCCGACAGCGGCGAGACCCTCGCCGCCGACGGCGACCTGGACCTGCTCGACCTGCTGCTCGCCCTCAACCTGCCGGTGGCCCCGCCGGAGAAGGGCGCCTCCCTGGACCTGGCGCATTGGGCCAAGGTCGAGGGAACGCGGGATCTGCTCGCCGTGGCCGGTGACGACCGGTTCACCGGGGCCCTGCGCCGGGGCCTCGACCACCTCGACGACCAGCAGCATGCCCTGCGTCGGATGGTCGGGACGCCGGGCATCCGGCCGTTGCTGACCGACTGGCTGCGGGCCCGGATCCGTGACCGGTTCGCCACCGGCCTGCCGTATCTGCCGGAGTCGGTGGACTGGCTGGGCAGGCTCCCGGTCGAGGCGCTGCGCCTGGTGTCCGACGACCTCGGTCGGTCCGGTTCCCCCGGTCAGGGCGGCGACCTCGGCCACGCCCTCGGCGTCGACCTCGCTGAGCGCGTCGCCCGCACCCTGCGCGGCGGGATCATCGACGAGCTGGGCTGGCCGGACTGGGAGTTGGCCTGGCAGGAGGTGACCGGTGGCGACCACCGGGTCGAGTTGACCCGGCAGGAAGCCTGGCCGTACGTGATCCTGGGCGGGCCGACCACGGTGCGTGTGCTCGGCGCCGAGGGCATCGTGCTCCGCCACGACCTGCGCATCCCGGCCGACGACTCGTGGGGCCAGCCCGGCTACCACTACGTCGACGGCCAACTGCTGGTCTTCTGGCGTTCCCAGGAGCTCGGCTACGACCTGCGCGGCTACTGGCACTCGTCGCCCGGCGAGCCGCAGCCCATCCTCGGTCGCCACGGTCGCCAGCAGCGCGGGAACCAGATCACCCTGCCGCTGGCCGGCGGCGGGCGGACCACCGGCGACGGCGTGCTGCACGTCGGTGACACCGCTGTCCCGTCGGGGCTGCCGGTCATCACCGACGGCACCTCCCACTGGGTCTACCGCTCCAGCGAGGACGACGGCAACTACGGCTGGCACGAGTACGACCCGGCCAGCAACACCCACGGCCGGCGCAGCCTGCCCCGGTTCCTGGCCGACCTCCCGATCAACGGAAGCCACCTTCAGGAGTCGGCCAGCTGGCTGCGGCCGGCCCTGTCCGACCGGGCCACCCCGGCAGCCGCTCCGGTGGACGGCCTGCTCGGCTGGCGGGTGGTCACCCTGCCGGACGGCTCGGTGCGCGGTGAGGACCTGGCCGGTCGTACCGTCACCGTGGCCCCGGGACAGGAGCCGATCGCGGCGCTGGTGCTGCCCGGCGACGACCGGCCGCGGGCCGTCCTCAAGGGTCTCGCCCTGGTCGATCCGGACGGGGTGGTGTCGGCCGCAGCCGGGCCGCCGTCCAGCCGGGACTACACCTCCGACGCGGTCCCGCTGCCGGGGCGGAGTTTCCTCGGCAACATGCTGCCCCGGGACCCGGCCGGCTCCACCGCGCTGCGCCGGATGGACCGGGACACCGCCGTCGTGCTGCTCAAGGCCGCCCTCGACGAACGCCGCGCCGCCCTGGCCGAAGAGGCCGCGCGGGCCGCCGCCCAGGCGGCGACCCGGTCCCGGTTGACCGCTGCCACGCAGGCCATCACCGGCCTTCCCGTCACCGTCCCGGCGTCCATGGTCGGCGCACCCGCCGGCACTCCCGGTTCCGGACCATCCACCACCGGCGGGAACGACAAGGACGCGCTGGTCGAGCTGGTCCGCTCGACGTTGCCGGCAATCAGCCACGACGCGGTGCTGGCCGGGGTGGCCGGGGTGCTGCGGCTGGCCGCCCGGGTGCGCACCGACCTGGACACGGTGACCGAGCGACTCGCCAGGTCGTTGTCCGCCCCGAAGGCGGTGGCGCCGGTGGCCACCGCGACCGGGCCCACCGACGAGCAGCTCAACCTGGCGCTGGACGGTCTGCGCGGCTCGGCCCACCGGGCGAGCGGTTCGACCCACGCCTTCACCCAGTTCCAGGCGTTCGCCGCCCAGCGGTCCGCCACCACCGGGAGTGAACCCGCCGTGCGGCTGCACCTCGACGGGCCGTCGCTGCCGGCCGCTCTGGACTGGTGGCCCCTGCTCGGCGGTGTCGCGGCCGTCGCCTACCGGGCCGTCACGGCGGTCACCCCCGACGAACACCGGGAGACGCTGCGCGCCCTGCTCACCGAGCTGGACCGGCTCGACCTGAGCGCGGCGGCCGAACCGACCCGGTGGCGCCGGTTGACCCTGCACCTGCTGGACGACGACCTGAACAACCCCGACGGCACGCGCCGGTACCCCAGGCCGGGCATCCTGCCGTTGCCCGACGGGGCGTTCATCGCCGTCCTCAACTCCAGCGGCACGGCCACCGGCTACCGCTTTGATGCGCTGCACCACGACCCGGCCGGCGCGTTCGCCGTGCCCGAGCCGTACACGGTGCAGTCCTCGGCGCCGGTCGGTGACGAACGGCCGGCCGGCTGGCTGGCCGGTTTCCTCACCGAGTCGGCCGCGCGCGGCCCGCTGCCCTGGCAGTCGGAGGCGGCCGAGCGGTTCGCCGAGCTGACCGGCGTCACCCCCACCGCCGCGAAGCTGGTGCTGGCCGGCCTGCCGTACGCGGACTCGGCGAACACCGTGCCGACCGAGTTGCGCAGGGCGCTCGGGGTCAAGCAGGCCGGCGAGGTCAAGCTGGCCTTCGGGATCCTGAACGAGGCCAGACCGCAGCTCCGGCGGGCCGTGGTCTCGGCGCTGCTGCCGGACGACCCGGCCCGGCTGTGGACCGACGGTCCGGCCGTGGCCGCCGCCGCGGCGGTCTGGAACACCGCCCTGGGGCGGCGGGTGGTGGTGCCCGAGCAGTTGCTCGCCGAGGCAATGCGCGCGGTCCGAACCGGCTGGGGACCGGCGAAGGCGTTGCCGGCGCTGCTCGATCCGGCCCGCTCGGTCGAACTGCGCACCGACCTGGCCTTCGAGATCAGGGGCGATCGGGCCCGACAGGTCGACGGCGGGGCAGCGGGCTTCACCGGTGAGGTGCTGCGCTCCACGATCGCCCTGGCGGCCTGGGTCGCCCACCACGCGCCGGCCGGCGACCCGTGCCGGGCCTCGTTGCCGGCCGCGCTGGCCGTGATCCGGGACCGGCTGGCCAACCCCGGCCTGCTGCTCGACCTCGACCAGTACGTCTCCCTGCCCGACTTCCGCCAGGTGGCGGGCACCCCGTCGGAGACCGGCCCTGGCTGGGAACGGTACGGCGCCATCGTCCTGGCCACCCACGACAGCCAACCGTCGCCCGCGCTGCGGCCGGACCTGCTCGACGCCGACGGGACGGACCCGTACCTGCCCGCGCTGCGGTCGGACGCGGCCAAGCCGTACCCGATGGAGGTGGCGCTGCGCCTGGTCCGCGACCCGCGGTTCGCGGCCCTGCTCGGCGACCCGGGGGAGCCGGGCGCCGACGCGCGGGCGGCGGACGGGACCTGGTGGCCGCAGGATCCGACCCGGTCGGTGCCCGACCTGGTCGCCGAGGTGGCCGGGGAGCACGGCCTGGGCGCCGACGCGGCGGCGGTGTACCTGATGCTGCTGGCCATGCCGGACCCGACCGACCGCAACACGGCGAAGTGGACCGGCTGGAAGCCGGCCCGGCTGAAGGCGGCCCGCACCGAACTGGCCGGCACCGATCTGGTCGTCGAGGCCAGCCGGTCCCGGGCCGGCCGGTCGCTGTTCCTGCCCGGCCCGTGGCTGGAGCGCGGCAGCGGACAAGCACCGATCGAGGGCTGGAAGACCGCCCTGCTCGACCTCGCACCCGACGGTACGGCCGCGCTCGGCGTGACCGTGCCGCTCGAACCGGCCGCCGACCTCCACCGGCGGGCCTGGCAACGCCTCCGCGACGGCGACCGGCCCCGGTTCGACAACCTGCCCACCCGCGGCACCCGCCGCTGACCCCCGTCCGAACCAGAAAGAGATCGAGGAACATCAGTGACCGTGACGGAACACGTCCGCCCCGCCGCGGCGGCGGAGATCGCCGCCCAGGTCCTCTCCGCCGAACAGCGGTACGCCGACGAGCTGGACTTCCTGGCCGCGTACGACGACGGGGCCCGTCCGCCGGGCTGGGCGCTGACCCCGCGCGCCGTGGTCACCTTCATCCAGGGCAGCGACGGCGAGGCGTTGAAGCTGCCCGCCGACCGGCGCACCGGCCCGGCCGACACCGAACTGCCGGCCAGCATGACCATTCCGGCGAAGTTCGTCGGTGAGCGGAGCCTGGTCGAGCGGTGCGTGGTCACCCTGGCCGGCGAGCGGGGCCTGCTGCTGGTCGGCGAGCCCGGTACCGCCAAGTCCATGCTGTCCGAGCTGCTGGCCGCCGCGGTCTGTGGCACCAGCGCGCTGACCGTGCAGGGCACCGCCGGCACCACCGAGGACGCGTTCCGGTACGGCTGGAACTACGCCCTGCTGCTCGCCCAGGGCCCGACCCCGCAGGCGCTGGTCGACTCGCCGGTGCTGACCGCGATGCGTACCGGCCGGGTGGTCCGGATCGAGGAGGTCACCCGCTGCCTGCCCGAGGTGCAGGACGCGCTGGTGTCCCTGCTGTCCGACCGGCGGATGAACGTGCCGGAGCTGAGTGGCACCTCCGACGGCCTGATCCGCGCGGCACCCGGGTTCACCGTGATCGCCACCGCCAACCTGCGGGACCGGGGCGTGTCGGAGATGTCCTCGGCCCTCAAGCGCCGGTTCAACTTCGAGACCATCCACCCGATCTCGGACGTGGACACCGAGACCGACCTGGTCCGTCGGCAGGCCACCGCCGCCGTGCAGCGCGCCGGCGCGGCCTACACCGTGGACGACGCGGTGCTGGACGCCCTGGTCACCGTGTTCCGCGACCTGCGTTCCGGCCGGTCGGGCGAGGGCTGGGACGTGGAACGGCCCGGCACGGTCATGTCCACCGCCGAGGCGGTGCAGGTGGCGGCGTCGCTCGGGTTGGCCGCCGCGTACCTGCCCGGCGGGGACGCGCTCGACCTGGTGCCCGGGCACCTGCTCGGCGTGGTCCGCAAGGACGACCAGAACGACCACGCCCGGCTGCTCGGCTACTGGGACGGCCCGGTCCGCCGCCGCGCCGAGGACGGCTCGGCGATGTGGCGCCGGCTCTGGGACCTGCGGGAGAACCTGCGGTGACGACCCTCCCCAGCACGTCGACCGGTGCGGCTCCGCCGACCGTCGACCCGGTGGCGGTCGATCCGACGACGGCCGACCCGCGAACCGTGGTCGACGCGCTCGCCGGTGCGGTCCGGCCGTACCTGATCGGGGTGCGGCATCACAGCCCGGCCCTGGCGGCGGTGCTCCCGGCACTGCTCGACGCCGCCGGGGCCGAGGTGGTCTGTATCGAGCTGCCGGCCGACTTCCAGCGTTGGCTGCCGTACCTGTCCGACCCGGCCGCCCGGGCCCCGCTGGCCCTGGTCGGCAGCAACGGCGCGGACGGGCCGATGGGCTTCTACCCGTTCGCCGACTTCTCCCCGGAACTGGCCGCGATCCGCTGGGCCCGGCAGCGCGGCGTCGAGGTGGTCTGCTGCGACCTGCCGCTGGCCGACCCCGGCTGGACCGCCGACACCACCGACCCGGCTCCCGGCTCGGACCCGGCTCCCGGCTCGGAGCCGACTGCCGGGTCCGGGCCGACCGCCGGTGGCGACCCCGCCCCGGACGCCGGTGAGCCGGTGCCCGGCCTGCGCCGGTCCGGCTACGCCGCCGCGCTCAGCGCCAGCGGCACCGGTCGGGACGGCGACGACCTGTGGGACCGGGTGGTCGAGGTGCGTGCCCCGGGCTGCTCGCCCGAGGCGGTCCGCCGGGCCGCCCTCGCCGTCGGCTGGGCGATGCGTACCGACAGCGGCGACGGCGTACCGGCCCGGGACCTGGCCCGCGAGCGGCACATGCGCCGGGTGCTGGCCGAGGCCGGCGCGGACGGTCGGCGGGTCGCCGCCGTCATCGGCGCATTCCACGCCCCGGCCCTGCTCGTCGCCCCGTCGCCCGACACCGACACCGACACCGGTGCCGACGCCTGCGGCGGTCCGGCCCGGCCGGCCGGCGGTGCCGCCCCGGCCGGTCCGGTCCGGTCCGTGACGACCCAGCGCGGGCCGGCCGCCACCCCCGACGGCGGCCCGGCGGTCACCTCGCTGGTGCCGTACGCGTTCGACCTGCTCGACTCCCGGTCCGGCTACCCGGCCGGGATCCGCGATCCACGCTGGCAGCAGTCCGTCTTCACCGCCGCCGGCGACCCGGAACGGATCCGGGCCGCCGCCGCCCGGGCGGTCACCGACCTGTGCCGGGAACTCCGCTCGGCCGGTCACACCGCCGGCACCGGCGAGGCCGCCGAGACGGTACGCCTGGCCGGCGACCTGGCCCGGCTGCGGGACCTGCCCGCCCCCGGCCGGGGCGAGGTGCTGGAGGCGGTGACCACCGTGCTCGGCCAGGGTGAACTGCTCGGCCGCGGCCGAGCGCTGGCCAGGGCGCTGGAGACCGTGCTGGTCGGCGCCGAGCGGGGCCGGATCGCCCCCGGTACGCCCCGGTCCGGGCTCGGCCCCGCGGTCGAGGCGGAACTCGCCGCGTTGCGGCTGCCCAACCCGGACAGCCCGAAGTCCCGCGAGGTCCGGCTCGACCCGCTGCGCACCGAGCTGGACGGGCGGCGGGAGATCCTGCTGCAACGCCTCCAGGTCTGCGGCGTCGGCTACGGCGAGCCGATCGCGGTGTCCGGCACCGGGGACGGCGCCGCCCTGACCACCCGCTGGCAACTGGCCTGGACACCGTCCGTGGCGGCCCGGCTGGACCTGGTCGGCGTACGTGGGGTGACCGCGGCGCTGGCCGCGGCCGGCACCTTGCGGGAGCGGTTTCGCCGGGAGGCCGCCGACGGTGGCCCCACCGCCGAGCGGCTGCTGACCGGGCTACGCGACGCCGCCCGGTGTGACCTGCCCGAACTGGTCACCGACCGGCTCGAGCTGGCCGCCACGGTGCTGCCGGGCACCGGCACGCTGCCCGAGCTGCTGGCCGCACTGGACCTGCTGGAGGCGCTGCGCCGGGAACACCTGCCAGGCACCACCGCCGACGGCCGGGCCCGGGCGGCCGAGCTGGCCGTCGTGCTGCTGGACGCGGCGGTCCGCGGGCTGCCCGGCCTGGCCGGCAGCGACGCCGCAGCCGACGCCGCCGCGCTGGTCGACCTCGCGGTCCGGGCCGGTGAGGACCGGATCGGCCTGCGCCTGGACGAGGCCCTCGGCTACCTGGCCCGGGCCGGTTCGTCGCTGATCCAGGGCGCGGCCCTGGCCGCCCGGGTGCTGCTCGAGCTGACCGATCTGGAGACCCTGGGCACCCGGGTGGCCGGCTGGATCGACGCGGCGACCGGACCGGACACCCGCCGGCACCTGCACCGGCTGCTCGGTGGGCTGCTCACCGCGGCGCACCCGCTGCTGCAGTCCGCCCCGGCCGCGCTGGACCCGCTGCTGGAGCGGATCGAGCGGCTCACCGACACCGAGTTCCTGGACCGGCTGCCGGCCCTGCGTGGCGGGTTCGACGTGCTCACCCCGGCGGCCCGGGGTCGGCTGCTGCACACCGTCACCGAACGGCTGGGTGACCGGCTCGATCTGGTCCTGTCCGCCCCGCCCGAGCTGCTGGCCCGCTGGGCCGCCGCCGACGCGGCCGGCCGGGCCGCCCTGGTCGCCCGCGACATCCCGTTCCCGGGAACGCCGACCGGCTCCGCCGACACCCCCGCCGCCAACCCCGCCGGCGTTGAACCCGGGCCGGAGACGCAGGCCGCCCGGCTCACCCCCACGGACCGGTGGCGGCTGCTGCTCGGGCGGCAACCCGACCGGTTGCCGGCCGATGCCCGCCGCTATGCCCGCGCCTTGGACGAGCTGTACGGGGCGGGCCAGGGCGAGGGCGTCACCGACCTCGGCCAGGCGGCCGGCGGCGGCCAGGAGGCATCCTTCCCGACCGCGCGCGAGTGGGCCGACGAACTGGAGGCGCTGTTCGGCACAGCGGTACGTGAGGAGGTCATCGCCCGGGCGGCCGAGAGCGGCCGTACCGACGTGCTCGCCGAGCTCGACCCGGCCACGGTACGCCCCTCGATGGAGCTGCTGACCTCGGTGCTGTCGCTGGCCGGTGGCCTGCCCGAGGGGCACCTGGCCAAGCTGCGGCCCCTGGTCCGGCGGCTGGTCGAGGAGCTGACCAAGCAGTTGGCCACCCAGGTGCGTCCGGCGCTGACCGGGCTGACGAACCCGCGTCCGTCCCGTCGTCCCGGTGGCCGGATCAACCTCGCCCGTACGCTTCGGGCGAACCTGGCGCACACCCAGCGGCTCGGCGACGGCCGGACGGTGGTGGTGCCGGAGCGTCCAATCTTCAACACCCGGACCCGCAGGGAGGCCGACTGGCGGCTGGTGCTGGTGGTCGACGTGTCCGGCTCGATGGAGGCGTCGGTGGTGTGGTCGGCGTTGACCGCCGCCGTGCTGGCCGGGGTGCCCACCCTGTCCACCCACTTCCTCGCCTTCTCCACCGAGGTGGCCGACCTGACCGACCGGGTCGACGACCCGTTGTCGCTGCTGCTGGAGGTGCGCGTCGGCGGCGGCACGCACATCGCCGCCGGGCTGGCCCACGCCCGCTCGCTGGTGACCGTGCCGAGCCGCACCATCGTCGCGGTGGTCAGCGACTTCGAGGAGGGCTACCCGCTGGCCGGGCTGCTCGGCGAGGTTCGCACGCTGGCCAGTTCCGGCGTGCACCTGCTCGGCTGCGCCGCGCTGAACGACAGGGGAGTGCCCTGCTACTCGGTACCGGTCGCCGAGCAACTCGTCGCGGCCGGGATGCCGGTCGCCGCTCTCAGCCCGCTCGAACTCGCCCGCTGGGTGGGCGACCGCATCCGCGGAGGATCACGTTGACGGACCGCACACCCACCGCCGTGGACACCGACCGGTTGCCGCCGGTGCTGCCGGGGGTCGCCGCCGCGGCGGTGGCGGCCCTGCCACCTCGGCTGCACAAGCGGCTGGACGCCACCGTCGGACGGCTGGCCGGTGTACCGGTCCGCCGGGTCGACGGCGGCGTAGCGGTCGACTGCGGCGCCGAGGCCCTGGTCACCCTGATGCCCGGACCGGCCGGCGTGGTCACCGAGCCGCACCAGGCGCGGTGCAGCTGCCTGCTGGCGCCCCGCTGTCTGCACCGGACGGCGGTCCTGGTCGCCTGCCCGATCGCCGACCGGGCCACCCACCCCGATCTGCCGTCCACCGCCGCATCGTCCACCCCGGACAACTCCGGCGTGGCCACCGGGCGGACCGGGGGACCGGCTGGCCCGGCCGCCGGTCGTACCAGCCGGAGCACGGCACCGACGAAGGCGCAACGGGCCGCCGCGAGCGCGCTGTGGCGGGCAGCCGCCGCGGTGCTCGCGGCCGGCGTGCCGGCCGCCGGCGCGGTTCCCCAGGCCGAACTGCTGCGGGCCGCGCACAGCGCCCGGCTGGCCGGCCTGCCGAGGGCCGAGAGCGCCGCGTTGCGCACGGTACGTGGCCTGCGCGCCCACCGGGGACGACAGGCCGGCCACCGGCTGGCCGAGCTGGTCGAGGTGCTGCACGACCTGCTGTACGTGGCCGGCCGGCTGGCCGCCGGCGATCCCGACCCGGCGCTGGTCGGCATACTCCGGCGGGCCTACCAGCCGGACGGCACGTTGGAGGTGTACGGCGTCTGCCGGGAACCGGTGATCAGCGCGACCGGATACGCCGGGGTGGTCACCCACCTGGTCACCGCCGACGGGCGCCGGCTCTCCTTCGGCGACGTGAAACCGGGCGGCCCGGACCGGGCACGGGACTGCGCCCGGGCGGTCACCGAGATGGGCGCGGTCGCGGTCAACCACTCGGTGCTGGCCCGTGGCGGCCTGCGGATCACCGGAACCACCGTCTCCCCGGACGGCCGGCTCGGCGCCGGCAAGGGGGTCCGGGCCAGCCCGCTCACCGGGACCGGCTGGTCCGCCGGACCGCTGGCGGAACTGTTCGCACGCCCGCTCGCCGAGGTGGTGACCGCCCAACTCGCCGCCGACGACCCGGAGGACCCGGCCCGGGCCGGGACCGCGCTGGTCGGCTGTGACCTGATGGTGGTAGGTGCCGTCGGTGACCAGGTGCTGGCCCGCGAGCTGGCCCCCGCCACCGACGTCGGACCGGACCGTGCGCCTTTGCCGGACGGGCCGGTTATCCGGCTGGCGCCGGTGAACTCTCACCCGGTGCTGGCCCACGTGGCCAACCTGCGGCGGCTCGCCTCCTGGCCGGGCCTGCGGATCCGGGTGGTCGGCCGGCTGGACCCGGACCGGGCCAGCACGCTGCACCCGCTCGCGGTCGGCCCGGTGCCCGGTGCCGCCGCGACGCTCCGGCTGCCCGCAGGCTGGCACGGCCGGGTGGACCTCGGCTACGACGAGATCCAGGGCAGCCATCTACCGTCGCGCGAACCGGCCGCGATGACCGAGCCGGTTCTCGCCGTCGAGGCCGACGCGGTTGCGGAGTCCCCGCTGTGGCGGGTCCGCCGGCTGGTGGAGCTGGCCGTCTCCGGCGGTCGCCGCGCCGTCGCCGAGGCGGCCCGCGGCGAGGGCGGGCTGGCTGGTCCGCTGCGCCGCGCCGGCTTCACCACCGCCGCCGCGGTGGCCGCCGCGCTCGCCGACGAGTCCGACCGGCGCGGTCGGGACGCGTTCGGTCGGCTCACCGATCCCGACCCGGACCGGTACGCCTGGGCCTGGCTCGCCGTGACCGCCCACCTCGCCGCCACCGAGCGGGAGCTGATCCGGTCCTCCTGGACCGCCCCACCCGTCGGCTGACCTGCCGGAATCCGGGGTGACTGAGCTCCGGGCCGATGGGTGGCAGGCCAGGTGACCGCGAACCCGCGGATCACCTGGCCCCGGCGCCCGCCCGAGCCCCGGGCGGGCGCCCGACCCTCCCGGACGGACGAGCATGGCGACGGCGGGCACCACGGCGGGCTCTCCGGGCCCCCGGTAAACGGTTGGGCCGCGCGGCTAGGACGAGCGGCACAAGCCGACCACACTGCTGCCACCGTCTCCCGGCACGCCGACTGAGTCTTTACGCCGCACCGGATCGCGGCATAACCCGGTGTCCGCATCCCGGGGGAACGCCATCCTGATCACCCGGCTCGTCGGCTCGGGGAGGCGCTGACCGGACGGCAGTGCCCGCCGGCACCGCTTGAGCGTGCGCTGGTCCCGCCCGGTGTCGTGGTACGCCTCGGATGTCTGGTTCGGTGCGTGGGCCTGCGGATCTCGCCTGGTCGTGGGCTAGATGATCTCTTGACGGTCTCGCTCACATGAAATATAAAGTACATGCTCCGCCCTTACTCGGGAGGTCTTGTGTTCGTTCGAAGAGGGCGATTCGCCGTTGCCCTGGTCGTCGCAGCGCTCACGCTGGCGGCTTGCGGCAGTGACTCATCGTCGCCAACTACAGAAGGAGCGGGTGGGAAGCAGGCGCTGACAGTCGCCACTCAACCCGACTTCTTTGGAATTCCGCTGTACTTCGCGGTGCAGAAGGGCTTTCTTGCAAAGCAGGGAATCGAAGCCAAGTTGCAGGAGTTCCCGACCGGCGTGGAGGGGACGGAGGCCGTGGTCACCGGCCAGGCCGACCTGACCTCCGTCGCCGGCTATCCGGTCGCGAGCCTCGCGGCAAAGGGCGCCAAGGTGAAGATCATCGGGCACAATGCGACGTCGTACGGATGGTGGGGCATCGTCGTCGACAGCAGTATCGCCACCCCACAGGATCTGTACGGCAAGACGATCGCCCTTCAGTCCAACTCGACGGCCAGCTACTGGTTCGACCGCTTCGTGGCGTTCCACAAGCTGGACAAATCGAAGATCAAGGTCAAGGACGCGAAGTACGCCCAGCTCGTACCGGCCTTTGCCAAGGGCGACGCGAACGCGATCATTCATTTCGAGCCGAACGTCACCAAAGCCATCAGCGCGCGGCCAGGCGCACGCCTCGGCTGGGCCGGGGGCGATGACGACCTGCTGCCCTTCATCGGCTATGTGGTGGCCGGGCCGAAGATCTTCGAGAACCAGGAGGTGGGTGTCAAGGTCCTGCGCGCGCTGCGGGAGACGTCCGCCTACATGAAGAGCAACCAGGGCGAGGTCATCGAGTTCATCAAGTCCAAGACCGGAATCACCGACGACGCCGAGGCCAAGAAGATCCTGGCGAAGATTGATTTCAGTCTGGCCTTCGACCCGGCGAGTGTCGACCAGATCCAGCAGGTCGCCGACTACCAACTGGAGATGGGCAACATCAAGAACAAGGTCGATGCGAAGAGCTACGTCATAACCGATTGGGTCAGCGCCCTCTGACGATCGCCATTTGGGTCCTCGATTCCGACCCGGCGATCACCGGTGATGCCCAGAACACCCGATCGACCAGTTCCTTGGGTTGATCCGGACGGTACGGGAAGGCCGACCCGGGCCACGGTTTCCGTGGCCCGGGAAAGCCGGTCGAACACCGGACAGGGCCGCCCGACTTCGAGCCCCGGGTCCGCTGGCAACGCCCACCCCGGCGGACGCCACCCGCCGGCCTGTTCCACCGTACCGAGGAGTCATCAGTGCCCCCCACACCCATGCCGATCGAGTGCCGCACGCACCCGCCGGCCGGCCTTCGGACTCAGTGAGATAGATGGAAATCGCCGTTTCGCACATCCCGACCGATCTCGCCCGTGCGCTGGAGATCGCCCGGGTCGCCGAGGAGGTCGGCATCGGAACGTTCGGTGTCGCCGATTCGTCGCACCTCTACGGGGCGATGTATCCCGTGGTGCAGCACATCCTCGCGCACACCCGCACCATCCGGGTCGGGCCGTGCGTGACGAATCCGATCACCCGCCACCCGTCGGTACACGCCGCCGATGTGGCCGCGCTCAACGGACTGTTCCCCGGCCGGGTGTTCGTCGCGATGGGCACCGGTGACTCGGCCGTACACAGTGTGGGGTTGCGCCCGGCAGATCCGGGACAGGTGGGTGAGGCGCTCGACACCATCCGGGCGGTGGCCGGCTCGGGTCCTCAGCTCTTTCTGGCCGCCAGCGGGCCACAGGCGGCGGCGGCGACCCCGGCCAGCGCCGATGGTGTCCTGCTCGGCGGCGGATTCGAACCCGGCTGGCTGGGCAGGCTCGCCACGACCGCAGCTGAGGCGGCGGGGCGGCCCCAGCGCGGATGGATGGTCGCGGTGGCCCACCTGGTCGAGCGGGACAGCGAGGTCGCTGCCGCCCGGCAGGCCGTCCGCGCTTCGGTCGTCGCCGTGGCCCGGCATGGGCTGCGGGTCAACCTCGCCGGGCGGGGAGTCCCGGCGGACCTGGTACCCGGCCTGCGGGAGTTGTTCTCGCGATACGTGTTCGCCGAGCACGCGCGTCCGGGCGGCGTCAACGCCCGGACACTCGCGGACTACCCCCGGGAAGAGGCGTACCTGTTGGACCGTTTCGCGCTGGTGGGGACCCCTGGTGAGGTCGCCGAGCGGCTGCGGGTCGTAGAGGAGAAGGCCGGTATCGAGGGGATCGTCCTTACCACGACGGTTCCCGATCCGATGACGCACGTCGCATTGATCGGGCGGCTCGTTCAGGGAGGCAGGGCATGACGGCAACGGACGCTACGACGAGGCGACACCCGGCGGTGGACGGGGACGGCTACGTGACGATCGAGGACATCTCGTTCGCATACGCGGCCGGTGCGCCGCGGATCCTTGCGGACGTCTCCCTGTCGCTGTCCCGGGGAGAGTTCTTCGTGCTGCTGGGCCCCAGCGGTTGCGGAAAGACCACCGTCCTCAATCAGGTGGCGGGATTCGAGTTCCCGACCGAGGGGCGGATGACCGTTGCCGGCCGGCCCGTCACCGGCCCCGGGCCGGACCGGGCGGTGATCTTCCAGGGGGACGATTCGCTGCTCGGTTGGCTCAACGTCTACGGCAACGTCGAGTTCGGCCTGCGCGTGCTCGGGGTCAAGAACCCCGAACGCCAGCAGCGGGTGCGGGCCGCGCTGGAGATGGTCGAACTCGGTGGTCAGGCGAAGAAGTACCCGCACGAACTCTCCGGCGGGATGAAGCAGCGGGTACAGATCGCCCGGGCCCTGGTCACCGACGCGCCGATCCTGTTGATGGACGAACCGTTCGGTGCCCTGGATGCCCAGACCCGGACCACGTTGCAGGACGAACTGGCCCGGATCTGGGCAGCCACCGACCGCACCGTCCTGTTCATCACCCACGACATCTCCGAGGCGATGATCCTCGGCGACCGGATCGGGATCATGACGTCCGGGCCGGAGGCGAGGCTGCACGATGTCATCGAGAATCCGCTACCGCGTCCGCGTGAGCGGGGCGGGCCGGACTTCGGCGCGCTCTACCAGGACCTGGAGCGGACCGTGACCACAGCGAAGGCCCGACGTCCCGGTCTGGACGGCGAGGTGGGTACGCGATGAAGCCCGCCTCCGCCACCGACTTCGGTGGGCGGCCCGGCGGCGCCCCCACCGGGGTCGCCGATCCCACGAGAACGACCGGCGGCCCGGCCGGCCCCCGGCCCCGACGGCGCGGACCACGTTCGGCGGCATCCTGGTCACGGCGTCGGATCGGGCTGAACCTGCTGGCGGTCGTGGCCGCGATCGTGGTGTGGCACGTCGCCGCGTTGGCGAAGAACAACCCGCTGGTCTTCCCGACCCCGGTCGAAAGCGCCCGCGCGCTGATGGAACTGGTCCAGGACACGGACTCGCGCGGCGAGGTGCTGATCACCCTGTGGCGGGTGGTGGTCGGGTTCGCGCTGGGCAGCACTCTGGGAATCGCCGTCGCGAGCCTGCTCGGCTCGTCGCGGGTGGCGGCCGACGCGCTGGAACCCGTCGTGCACTTCCTGCGCTCCATCACGCCGGTGGCCTGGATCGTGCCGGCCACGATCTGGTTCGGGGTCGGGGACGCGTCGATGCGGTTCATCGTCATCTACGCCACCGTCTTCCCGGTCATCCTCAACACCCTGACCGGGATGGCGCAGGCCGCCCGGAACAAGACCCGGATGGCCCGGGTCTTCGGCGCCGGGCGGTTGCGGACCTACCGTTCGGTGGTCATCCCAAGTGCGGTGCCCTACGTGCTGACCGGGATGCGGCTGTCCCTCGGCTACTCCTTCATGAGCGTGATCGGCGCCGAGATGGTGGCGGGCAGCGACGGCATCGGCTACCTCATCTACAACTCGCGACTCTTCTTCGACACCCCGACCATGTTCGCCGGGATTCTCCTGATCGGTGCCGCCGGCCTGGCCTTCGACCGGGTGTTCGTCCTGGCCACTGCCCGGATCTTCCGCCGATTCTACTGTGGGCAGGTGGCGCGATGAGCGTGTCGACCCGGGCGGCCCGACCCGCCCTCGTCCGTCGGCCGGGCGGTGTCCCGCGGTGGCGGCGGGCCCTCAGCATCGTCGGCGGCTTCGTCGCCGTGGTGGGGCTGTGGTGGCTGGCCGCCAGCTTCTACGGGATGCCGATGCTGTTCCCCGGTCCTCCCGACGTGGTCACCCAGTTCCGACTGGTGCTTGCCGACGGCAGTCTCGCGCAGGCGGTGTCGGCGAGCCTGGGACGGGTCGCCGCAGGCCTCGTACTGGGCAGCCTGATCGGTACGCTGCTCGGCCTGCTGACCGGTTCGAGTCGGGTACTTGAGGCGTTGCTCGAGCCGTTCATCAGCTTCTTCCGGTTCATCCCGCCGCTGGCCTGGTTCGCTCCCATCCTGCTCTGGCTCGGTGCCGGTGAGCCGGCGAAACTGACCCTGATCCTCTACACGACGGTGTTCGTCGTCGCGGTGAACACGGCGGCGGGCGTGCGGGCGGTACCGGAGAACAAGCTGCGCATGGCGGCGACCTTCGGCGCCCGGCCGTGGCAGACCTTCCTGCTGGTGCGGTTTCCCGCCAGCGCGGCGTACATTCTCGCCGGAATCCGGATCGCGTTGGGCAACGCGTTCATGACGGTGGTGACCGCGGAGATGCTCGGCGCGCCATCCGGTCTCGGCGTGATCGTCACCAACGGCATGGCGACCACCAACATCCGGGGCGTGTTCGCCGCCCTGATCACCCTCGGCGCGCTCGGCCTGCTCGCCGATCGCCTCTTCGTCGCCCTGCTCCGCCGGTTCGGCGCCCGGTTCGGGGCCAGCCCCGACGTGGCGCGGTGACCGTCGGGACCTTTCCGTCTTTCCCCACCAGTTCGACCCCTGATCAAGGAGCACCACATGGCGTACGCGACGATCAACAACACATCTCTGTGGTACGAGGTGGAGGGACAGGGACCGCACCTGCTGCAACTGCACGGGCTCGGCCTCGGCCACGCCAACTTCGCCCCGGTGACCCCGCTGCTGCGTCCGGACTTCACCGTGATCGATTACGACATGCGCGGGTTCGGCGACAGTGACAAGCCGCCGGCGCCGTACTCGATCGAGGGGTGGGCCGACGAGGCGGTCGGGCTGCTCGACCACCTCGGCCTGGACGCCGTCGATGTGCACGGCACCTCGTTCGGGGGCATGGTGGGCATCGTGATGGCGGCCAAGTACCCGGACCGGGTCAAGCGGCTGGTCATCGGCTGCTGCATGGCCCGGTACGACAGCCTCGCGATCCTCAACAAGAAGGTGTGGAAGGCGATGGCGACCGCGACCGGGATGGGCGAGGAGGTCGCCAACCTCATCGCCTCGCAGGCGTTCAGCCGGGCGTTCCACGACACCGACCGTGCACCGGCCCAGGTGGCGGCGATGGGGGCCGCGTTCAAGAAGAACGACCCCGAGCTGTGGAAGCACTTCTGCGACCTGCTCTGCGAGGCGGATCTCACCGGTTACCTGCCGCAGATCACGGCGCCGGTGCTGGTGACCAGCGGTGACCAGGACATCATGACCCCGGTGGACTCCGGTCCGGCGGGGGTCGGCACCCGGGAGATGGTCCGGCGGCTGCCGAACGCCTGGCTGACGCTGCTGGAGGGCTGCGGCCACCTGCACCTGGTCGAACGGCCCGAGGAGAGCGCGAAGCTGGTGCGGGACTTCATCCTCGACGGGACGATCAACGGGGAGACCGTGCTCGGGGAGACCGACGGGCGATGACGACACTAGTCACCGGCGGCACCGGTTTCGTCGGCCAGTACGCCACTGCGATCCTCGCCGGGCAGGACGAGCGGGTCCTCGCCCTGGACCCGCTTGAACCCCGGGAGGAGCTGCGGCAGGCCGGGGTCGAGTACGTCCGGGGTGACGTATCCGATCTGCGGTCGCTGCTGGCCGTCCTGGCCGAGCACGGCGTGGACCGCGTCATCCACCTGGGTTCCCTGCTGGCCCCGGCCTCGGCCGAGGATCCGTACCGGGCTCTGGAGGTCAACTGCGCCGGTACCCAGAACATCTTCGAGGCAGCTCGGATCCTTCGCCTGGCCAATGTGACCTGGGCCAGTTCGATGGCGGTGTTCGGGCACAGCGCCGCGGCATTGGCCGAGGGTGAGCTGCTCACCGAGCACACCCCGCACTCGCCCGACAACGCGTACGGGGCGACGAAGTCGTACTGCGAGCACATCAGCCGCGCGTACCGGCAGCGGTACGGGGTGAACTGTGTGGGGCTGCGGATCGGGCTGGTCTACGGCGCCGGGAAGGTACGCGGCGAGGGCCTGTTCACCGAGCAGTTGTTCCAGCGGCCGGCGCTCGGGCAGCCCGGGGTGGTTCCCTACGGCGACGACGTCTACTGCTGGCAGTACGTCCGGGACGTGGCGGCGGCGTTCACGCTGGCGTCCCGCCTGGACAGTACCGACAACGCCGTCTACAACCTGCCAGGGACGGTACTGACCATGGTCGGCGCGGTCGAGACGGTACGTGCGCTGGTGCCCTCGGCCGAGCTGACGGTCGAGCCGGGGGTGCTCGGTTTCCCGTACCAGATCGACGCCTCCCCGCTGACCGCCCTGCTGGGCGACTCCCTCCGGCTGACGTCGATCCGCGACGGTTTTGCCGCCACGATCGAGGGAATCGCCGCCCGGGCCGGCCGGTGACGACCCGGGGCCGAGGGGACTCGACCTCGGGGATCGAGCCGACCGGGCTCGCTGGGAAGGTCGCGATCGTCACCGGCGGCGGTTCGCGGGGGGACGGCGTCGGCATCGGCCGGGCCACCGCGATCCTGCTGGCCCGGCGGGGAGCCCGGGTGGTCGTGGTGGACAGCGTCCGGGACTGGGCCGAGGCCACGACCGACCTGATCGCGGCGGAGGGCGGCGAGGCGATCGTCGTCGAGGCCGATGTGACCAGCTCCCGGTCGTGTGCGGCCCTGACCCGGACCACCCTGGAACTCTGGGGCCGGATCGACATCCTGGTGAACAACGTCGGGGTGGTGGGGCCGCCCGGTGACGTGGTCGACGTCGACCTGGACGACTGGGACCGCTGTCTGCGGGTCAATCTCGGCTCGATGGTGCTGATGTCCCGGCATTGCGTCCCGGTGATGCGGTCGGGCGGCGGCGGGTCGATCGTCAACACGGCGTCGGTGGCCGGGTTGGTCGGCGGGCACCCGTCGATCGCCTACCCGGCCACCAAGGGCGCGGTGGTGCAGCTGACCCGGGCGATGGCGGCGCAGCACGGTCCGGAGGGGATCCGGGTCAACGCCGTCGCTCCCGGGCTGGTGTGGACTCCGATGGTGTCCAGCACCGGGGTCTCCGAGCAGGCTCGCGAGCGGCGTCGACACCGTTCTCTGCTGCGTACCGAGGGCACCGGATGGGACGTCGGCGAGGCGATCGCCTTCCTGGCCGGTGACCGCGCCCGGTGGATCACCGGGGTTGTGCTTCCGGTGGATGCCGGAGCGACGGCGGGACTGGGTGTCACCTCGGGACACCTGACCGGTGTGGCATCCGATGCCGGTCCGGCCACCGGGGCGGTCGGAGGGTCGGCCCTGAAGGGATGAACGTTGCGGTCGGGTGGCGGTGCGTCCGCCACCCGACCGTCTTCCCGCGCTGGTGACCGATTCGGCCCGGTGGGTGTGGCCGGCCGGCCCGTTCGGTGGGTCAGCTCCTCGGGACAGCGCCGTCCGGGCCGCTCGTCCCGGCAGTGTCCAGGCTGTTCGACGCGAAGTGATCGGCGAGCAGTTCCCCGGCGTGCCGGAGGTGGTCGGTGACGGCTCGTCTGGCTGCTTCCGGGTCGTGACTGGCCAGCGCTCGTACGATCGAGGAATGGTCGTGCAGGGACGCGTCCGGCCAGCCACCGATCATGGCGTAGAAGCGGCGGGGCACGTACTTGGCGATGAAGCCGAGGAACCAGAGCAGCTTTCCTGAACCGCCACTGGTGTTGATCATCCGGTGGAACAGGTGGTTCAGGCGTTCCATCTCGTCGGTGTCGCCGTTGCTCGCCGCCTCGTCGATCCGGCCCTGAAGGGCTTGCAGCTCGGCGATCTGTTCCTCGGTGAGGGTCGTGGCCGCGCGAGCGGCCAGCTCCCCGGCGATCAGCGCCTGGGCGATGAACAGGTCGCGGATGTCCGCCGGGGCCAGCGGAGCGACCACGAAACCACGCCGGGGCTGGAGTTGGAGGAAGCCCTCGGCGCGCAGCGAGAGTAGTCCTTCCCGGACCGGGGTGACGCTGATCTCCAGCGCGGCGGCGACCTGTTCCTGACGAAGGTGCTGTCCCGGCCGGAGCTGTCCGGACATGATTAATTCTCGGACGTAGCTGGCCGCCTCGTCACTGAGCTGCATCCGCTTGTTCTTGGACTGAGCACCGTTGACGGGTAGGTTCATCCAGAGTCCTCAAATATGAAATATGGCCCGACGCAGCATACTGAATCGGTCCTCGGACAGGGGAGACGGCCCGGCCCCCGCGCGCCGGTCGGACCGCCCCTGTCACCAACGGCTGAGGCCGAACAGGTTACCAATCCCGTCGCATTCGTCGATATGCCAGGCCGTGCGCCACAACGCCGCCGCGCGATCCCCGAGCCGGGGACGGACGAGCAGGTCGAACTTTGCCCGTAGCCGCTCATCGGACATCGGCCGGTCGACGCTGCCGGTGGCGTGTGCGATCGAGACCCGGTGGGTCGTGCCCCCGGTCGTGCGTACGGTGACCTCGCAGGCGTCTTTCGGCATCGTCGGTTCGATGCTGGCCCGCACCTTGCGGCGTAGGGCGATCACCGACTCGTCCCGCGCCCGGGCGTCGCTGTACTGGGCCGGTCCGGCGCCGCCGTCGAGGAATCCCACCGCGAAGCAGTGGTAGACGGAGAACTTGCTGCGCAGCCCGTCCTCCGGTTCCTCGACTCCCATCACCTCCAGGACCACCGGGCGGACCACCACGTCCACCGACTCGATGACCTCCGGCCCGGGCAGGATGTCGCGTAGCTCGATGGCGGCGTCGATGACCGGGTGGCTGACGATCCCGCAACTGTAAGGCTTGAACGCGTTCGCCTCGATCTCCCAGGCCCGGCCCAGCTCCCGGGTGGCCTCGGCCAGGTCGGGTTCGGGCGCCAACAGGGCCGCGAGGCCCCGCCGGCCCTCCAGCGGCGCGTCGGGCCCGGTGAACCCGGCGGCGGCCAGCAGCGCGGCCTCCACCCCGTCAGCGGCGGCCTTTCCGGGATGCATGGACTTGCTCATCGTGCCCAACTGCTCGGTGGTGCCGGCAGCCTGGGTCGCCGCCAACGAGACCGCGTGCCGCATCCGGGTGGCGTCGAGTCCGAGCAGCCGGCCCGCCGCGACAGCGGCACCGAGATGTCCCATCGTGCCGGTCAGGTGCCAGCCCCGGTCGAAGTGTCCCGGGCCGAGCGCGTTGCCGACCCGGCAGGCCACCTCGACTCCGGCGGTGACGGCGGTGAGGAGGTCACGCCCTGACGCGTTGGTGAGTTCGGCCACGGCGAGAGCGGCCGGCACCACCGGCGAGCCGGGATGGATCACGGTACGCAGGTGGGTGTCGTCGAAGTCCTCGACGTGCATCGCCATGCCGTTCACGAACGCCGCCCAGGCGGCGGTGAGCGTGTCCGCGCGGCCGAGCACCGAGGAGCGCCCGCGCAGGCCCAGGTCGCCCAGGGTGGCGACGGCGATCTCGACGGCGTCGTGGCGGGACGCGTCCACGGCCAGTCCGACGACGTTGACGAACGTACGCCGGGCGGCGTGCCGGGCGGATTCCGGGATCTGCTCCCAGCTCAGGCCGCTGGCGAACTCGGCAAGCTCGGCGGTGAGCGGGCCCGGGCCGGGTTGCGTTGTTCCCGTCATGCTGGCTCTCCCACGATCGTCGTCAACAGGTCGCCGCAGGAGGTGGCCGAGGCCAGGCCGCGTACCGCCGCGATGACCTCGGGGCCGTGACCGGGCCGGGTCCGGTCGACCAGGGCGGTGACCTTCCGGTCGAGTTCGGTGTCGGTCATCGGCCGCGCGACGCTGCCCCGGGCATGCGTGACGGACTCGGTGAGCGCCGGCCCGTCGGGCACCACGACCTCGACGGTCGCCGCGTCGCGGGCCATCGACCCGTCGATGATCAGGGTGGTGGCCGCGCGGAGGGCGGTCACGTCCGGGGCGACCACCCGGGCGTCCTCGTACTGGGCCAGCCCCACCACACCGTCGGCCAACGCCGCGGCGACGCCGTGCACGGTGCTGAACCGGGCGGCGAGTCCGGTGTCCGGTGCCGGGTTCCCGGTCAGTTCGGCGACCAGGGGGTGGCAGCGGACCCGTACGGCCACCGGGGTGCGGCCGGTGAGCCGGGTGTGCAGCCGCTCGGCGGCCTCGATCGCGGGATGCGCGACGATCCCACACGGATACGGCTTGACGGTGTTGTCCAGGAACTCCCAGCGTGTCCCCAGCTCGGTGGTGAGCCGGGTGAGGTCTGCCGTGGGGGACAGCGCCCGGAAGTAGCCGCGTGGGCCCTCCAACGCCGTCGGGGAGCCGGTGAAGTCCCGCCGGGCCAGGGCAGCCGCCAGTACGCCGTTGGCCGCGGCCTTACCGGGGTGGAACGGCTTGACCATCGTGCCGAACCCCTCCCGATGCCCCAGCGTCATGCTGGACGCGATCGCGATCGCGTTGCCGAGTTGCCCCGGGGACAGCCCCATGAGCAGGCCGGCGGTGACCGCGGCACCCAGGGGGCCCACGGTTCCGGTGATGTGCCAGCCGTCGTCGTAGTGCCACGGCGTCATCGTCCGGGCGAGCCGAAGCTGGGTCTCCAGCCCGAGGGTGACCGCGTCGAGGAGCCGGGGTCCAGTGGTCTCGTGGTCCGGCAGGACCGCCACCACGGCGCCGAGCACGGCCGCGCCCGGGTGTACGACGGTGTCGAGGTGGGTGTCGTCGAAGTCGTCGAGGTGGGCGGCGAGCCCGGTCGCCAGCGCGGCGCTCAGCGGATCGAGGCGCTCCACGCGGCCGGGTACCGGACAGCGACGCTCACCCCCGTTGTCCAGCGCGGTCGCGATGACGATCTCGACGGCCCGATCACGGCAGGCGCCGGTCGCGGTGGCGACGACGTTCAACAGACTGCGGGCCGCGTGCGCGCGGAGTTCGCTGTTCAGGCCGGTACGGGACAGGTCGAGCAGACCTCGGGCCAGCTCGTGGGCGGCCGGATCGGTCGTGGTCACGCGACCGGCTCCCGGACGTACTCCACCAGGATCCGGTCGGCCCGTCGGGGGTCGACGAAACCGATCGTCGTTCCGCGCGAGCCGGGGCGGGGCACCGTGTCCATCAGACTCATCCCGTGCGCCTCGGCGTCGGCCAGCGCGGTGGCGACGTCGTCGACCAGGTACGCGCAGTGGTGGATGCCCTCGCCCCGTTCCCGGAGGAACTGGGCCACCTCGTCCTCATCGGATTTCGGCTCCAGCAGCTCGATCAGGGTGGCGCCGGCCCGGAAGAAGGCGACCGTCAGCGTCGGGAACTCCTCGGCCCCTTCGTACGGCAGGCCGAGTTGGGTCTCGAAGTGCTCCCGGGACGCCTCGATCGAATGTACGGCCCAGCCGAGGTGGTGTAGCTGCATCGTTCCTCCTGCTCGCGGCTGAACTCTGGACGCTCAACGGCGCGAGGATACTGTGTATCATATTTTTCATCTCCGAGAGAATCTCGGCCGGCCGATGTCGGCACAGGGCCCGGAGACCTTCCCATGCGCGGGGAGACTGCAACAAATCAGGATAAGGAGGACGTGTGCTCCCTCTGGATGGCATCGTCGTCGTCTCACTCGAGCAGGCCGTTGCCGCGCCGTTCGCCACCCGGCAGCTCGCCGATCTCGGTGCACGCGTGATCAAGATCGAACGGCCCGAGGGTGACTTCGCCCGGGGCTACGACCGTACTGTGCACGGACAGGCGAGCTACTTCGTCTGGCTCAACCGCTCGAAGGAGTCGGTGGTCCTGGACCTCAAGTCCCCGGGCGGCCGAACCGCGCTGCGTCGACTGCTCGCCCGGGCGGACGTGTTCGTGCAGAACCTCGCCCCAGGGGCAGTGGACCGGCTCGGCTTCGCGGTCGAGGAGTTGCGCGCCGACCGGCCAGAGCTGATCACCTGCTCGATCAGCGGCTACGGCAACGGTGGCCCGTGGCGTGACCGCAAGGCGTACGACGCGCTCATCCAGTGCGAGACCGGCCTGCTGTCCATCACCGGCACCCCGGACACGCCGGTGAAGGTGGGGATCTCGGTGGCCGACATCGCCGCCGGGGTCTACGCCTACAGCGGCATCCTGACCGCGCTCTACCGTCGGGAACGCACCGGCGAGGGTTGCGCGCTGGAGGTCTCGCTGTTCGACGCCCTCGCCGAGTGGATGTCGCAACCCGCGCTGATGGCCCAGCACACCGGAACGGATCCACGCCGGTTCGGCGCCCACCACACGGTCATCGCGCCGTACGGCCCGTACCCGGTCGCCGACGGCACCGTCCAGCTTGCCGTCCAGAACGAGCGTGAGTGGCGTCGCTTCGCCTTCGAGGTCCTCGAAGCGCCGGCGCTGGCGGATGATCCGCGGTTCGACAGCAACTCCGACCGGGTGGCCCACCGGGCGGACCTCGATCAGGAGCTGGCCAGGTGGATGAGCAGGTTCACCGTCGCCGAGATCACGGCCCGACTCGACACGGCCGGGATCGCCAACGCGACGGTCAACACCGTGACGAACTTCCTCGACCACGTGCAGCTCACCGCGCGGAACCGGTGGACGACCGTGGCGACCCCGGCCGGTGAGGTGCGGACCCTGCTGCCCCCGGTCACCTCGGAGCAGATCGACGTGCGGGTCGATCCGGTGCCCGCCCTCGGCCAGCACACCCGCACCGTGCTGGCCGAGTTGGAGTTCACCGATGACGAGATCACGCACATGAGTACCGATGAGGCTGCCCGATGACCGTCAAACCTGGCTGGACCGGCCGATTCCTGGAGGACTTCGAGGTCGGCGACATCTACGAGCACCCGTTGGGACGCACCATCACCTCGACGGACAACAGCTGGTTCACCCTGCTCACCCAGAACACCGCCCCCCTGCACTTCGACCACCACTACGCCAGACAGACCGCGTTCGGTCGTCCGCTGGTGAACTCGTGCCTGACCCTGTCGGTCGTCACCGGACAATCCGTAACCGACGTGTCGCAGAACGTCTTCGCCAACCTGGAGTGGGCCGAGGTCCGGATGCCGCATCCGGTGTTCGAGGGGGACACCCTCTATTCCCGCTCCGAGGTGCTCGGCGTCCGACCGTCGAGCTCGCGCGCTGATGTGGGCGTTGTCGAGGTCCGCACAACTGGTTACAACCAGGACGGCACGGTCGTGGTGATCTTCCGCCGGACCCTGCTGGTCTACCGGCGGGGGCACAGCCCGCAGCGGCCCGTACCGGCGGTCGACGCGTGAACGCCAGCACCGCGTGGCGATCGGTGCAGACCGCCCGGACCCTGCTGTTCGTGCCCGGGTCCCGTCCCGACCGCTTCGGCAAGGCCGTCGCGGCTGGGGCTGACGTGGTCATTCTCGACCTGGAGGACGCGGTCAGCGGGCCGGACAAGCCGGCCGCGCGGCAGTGGGTCCGGGACTGGCTCTGCGGCACGGGTGCCGCCGCGGTGCGGATCAACGCCGGTCCGGAGCAGGCCGATGACCTGACCGCCCTGGCCGGCGTACCCGGGCTCACCGCCGTGGTGGTCGCGAAGGCCGAGGATCCGGATGTGCTCCAGCTGGTCGGCGACCGGCTCGGGGTCCCGGTGCTCGCGCTGGTCGAGAGCGCCCGGGGGGTGGCCCGGGCCCGCGAGGTCGCGGCTGCCCCGGCGGTGGCCCGGCTGGCGATCGGCACGGTCGACCTGGCCCTGGACCTCGGTGCTGAGGAGGCGTGGGAGCCGTTGCTGTCGGCCCGCGCCGAGTTGGTCATCGCCTCCCGGCTGGCTGGCTTGTCCGGTCCCGTGGACGGGGTCAGCGCCGGGCTCGACGACGAGCGGGAGGTGTTCACCGCGACCGAGCGCGCTCGGGCACTGGGGTTCACCGGCAAGCTCTGTGTCCATCCCCGGCAGATTCCCCCGGCGCACCGCGCGTTGCGGCCTTCGGCGGACCGGGTTGCCTGGGCGACCCAGGTGCTGGCCGCGACTGAGGCGGGGTCGTCGGCCGGCCGGGTCGGCGGGGAGATGGTGGACCTGCCCGTCCGGCTTCGGGCCGAGCGGATCCTGGCCGCGCATCGTGCTGCCCTCGGCGAGGCCAACGGTGGCTGAGATCGGCGAACTGGACGATCCGTCGCTGGCTGAGATCGGTGAGCCGGACGATCCGTCGCTGACGGAGGCGCTGGTCGCCGAGGTACGCCGTCCGGTCGGCGCGGATGCGCGCAGGCTCGCCGCGCTGCATGTGCTCGACTGGATCGCGACCGCGACGGCTGGTCTCGACACCGAGGAGGGCGGCATCCTCACCGCGTTCGCCGCCTCCGCCGACGACGGCCCGGCGTGGACCGTCGGGTACGGCGAACGGGCCGAGTCGACCGCCGCGTTCGTCAACGCGGGGCTGGCTCTGGTGCTGGAGATGGACGCCACACACCGACAGGCCAGGCTGCATCCCGGGCCGGTGGTGATCGCGGCGGCCCTGGCGATGGCCCAACGACAGGGGGCGAACGGGGCGCGGTTCCTCGACGCCGTGGTTCGCGGGTACGAGGTGATGATCCGGGTCGGTGAGGCGACCGGGCCCACCCATTATCGGCACTTCCATCCGACGAGCACCTGTGGCGCGTTCGGGGCCGCAGCGGCCGGCGCGAGCCTGCTGGAACTCACCGACCGTCAGTGGGTCGACGCCCTCGGCAACGCGGGTAGCCGTACCGGTGGTCTGTGGCGCTGCCGCCTCGAACGGACGATGTCCAAACTGGTCCACGTCGGGGAGTCGGCCAGCGCCGGACTGCGCGCGGCGCGGCTGGCGCACCTGGGGCTGACCGGTCCACGGCACGTTCTCGAGGGGGAGCTGGGCCTGTTCGCGGCGAGCTGTCCGGATGCGGACCCCGAGGCCGTCAATCGGCCCGGCGGCGCCGAGTGGAAGATCACCGAGACCTCCCTCAAACCTTGGCCGGGCTGCCGGCATGCGCACCCCGCCGTGGACGCCGCGCTTCGGGTGCGGCGACACCTGGTGGCGGACGGGGTACCCGCCGGGCGGATCGAGGAGATCGAGGTCGTCACCTACCCGGAGGCGTTGGGCTTCACCGATCAGCCCCGACCGGCGTCGACCCCGGAGGCCTTGTTCTCGGTCCAGCACCTGGTGGCTGTCGCGCTGGCGCGCGGGGAGCCATCCCTGGACGATGTGGCCCCGCCGGCCCTGTGCGATCCCGAACTGGCGGCGATCCGGGCCCGGGTGCGGCTGGCCGGCGGGGAACCGTACACGTCGGCTTATCCGTCGAGTTGGGGGGCGCGGGTGTCGGTGGCGTACGGGGGACGGTGGTACCGCGAGCAGGTCCGGGACACCAAGGGTGACCCGGAGTCACCCATGACCGCCGGTGAGATCGAGGCCAAGGCGGGTTGGCTGCTCGATCGGGCGGGCCTGACCGGGGCCGAGATCGCCGCCGGGCTGGCGGCCGTGGCGAGCCTGCCCACCGCGGGTGGGCTGGGGCAGCTCGTCGCCGTGCTGCCCGGCAGAAGTGGGTCGGGTCGCGCCGGACCAGCCCGACGATGATCGTCTGGGCGGACCGGGAACCGGCTGCCGCCACGCTCCGTCGGGTCGGTCCGGGTCGTCCGAGCCTGGTTGTTGCAGGTGCGGTCCGGCGTGCTCTTGCTCTGGGCGGTCACAAAATATATTATTTTCTGGATAATCGAACTTGACGAAGGAGATCAAGTTGTTCGTACTCTCCGCCGAGGAACGGGCGATTGTTGACTTGGTTCGGGACTTCGTCGACAGGGAAGTCAAGCCGGTCGTCCGAGACCTCGAACACGACAACGTCTACCCCGAGGACCTCATCAAGCAGATGGCGGCCATGGGGATGTTCGGCCTGACCATCCCCGAGCCGTACGGCGAGGTCCGTGTCTCCACCGTCTGTTACGCGATGGTCACCGAGGAACTTGCCCGGGGCTGGATGTCGCTGGCCGGCGTGATCGGCGGGCACACCGTGGTGGCCAAGCTGATCCTTCTCTACGGCACGGAGGAGCAACGACAGCGCTACCTGCCCCGAATGGCCACCGGTGAACTGCGTGCGGCGATGGCGCTCACCGAGCCCGGGGGTGGATCAGATCTCCAGGCGCTCCGCACCGTGGCTCGCCTGGACGGTGACGAGTACGTCGTCAACGGGTCCAAGACCTGGATCACCAACGCGCGCCGGTCCGGCCTGGTCGCGCTGCTGTGCAAGACCGACCCGACGGCCACGCCGCCGCACGCCGGGATCAGCGTTCTGCTGGCGGAGAAGGGGGCCGGCTTCGAAGTCTCCCGCGATCTGCCCAAGCTCGGTTACAAGGGTGTGGAGAGCTGTGAACTCAGCTTCGACGACTACCGGGTGCCGGCCGACGCGGTGCTCGGTGGCGTGCCCGGACGCGGGTTCGTCCAGATGATGCGTGGCTTGGAGATCGGCCGGATCCAGGTTGCCGGGCGGGCCGTCGGGGTAGGCCGGGCCGCCTTCGAGGACTCGTTGCGCTACGCCCAGGAGCGGGAGAGCTTCGGCGTCCAGATCTGGAAGCACCAGTCGATCTCGAACTACCTCGCGGACATGGCGACCAGACTCACCGCGGCTCGGTTGATGCTGCACGACTCGGCGGAACGCCTGGACCGGGGCGAGCGCTGCGACCTGGAAGCGGGGATGGCGAAGCTGTTCGCCTCGGAGACCGCCATGCAGATCGCGATGGACGCGCTGCGAATCCACGGCGGCTATGGATACTCGACGGAATTCGACGTCGAACGGTACTTCCGGGACGCGCCGCTGATGATCGTGGGCGAGGGCACCAACGAGATCCAACGCAACATCATCACCCGCCAGCTCGTCAGCCGGCAGCGGAGCCAGAGCTGAAGCGTGCCCGGTTGGCGGCCCCGCCCGCCCCGGGGCACCCTTTCGGCAGCGTCCTTGAGGTCACGGCGGGTCAGCGCCACCGCGAGGACACGGACCAGGAGACGATCACATGACCGACCCCAATCCGGCACCCACGCCCGACCCGAGCCTCGGAAACCGGCGCCGGCCGACCGTACTGAGCACGCTGCCGGAGAAGGTACGCCCCGACCGTGCCGCGCTGCTGATCATCGACATGAGTAACGACTTCCTGCATCCCGCGGGCAAGACGATCGTCCGGGGAGGCCGGGACGCCAGCGCGGCCCGGGTCGTGGTCCCGGTACAACGCCGGCTCATCGACGCGGCCCACGCCGCCGGGGTGCCCGTCATCTACGTGTCACACACCACCCTGCCGGACCACGCCAGTGACTCCGGGCCGTGGCTGGATGCGCGCAGCCGGGCGAGCTTCTCCGTCGTGGACATCTGTATCGACGGATCCTGGGGGCAGCAGGTGATCGACGAACTCACACCGGCCGAGGACGACATCCTGGTGAAGAAGTACCGCTACAGCGGGTTCGCCGGAACCAATCTCGACCTGGTGCTGCGGAGCCTCGGCCGGTCGACCGTCATCTGCGCCGGTGTGTCCACCAACGCCTGCGTCGAGGCGACCGCACGGGAGGCGTTCAGCCACGACTACTACGTGGTCATCCCCGAAGACGCCTGCGCGTCGTGGGACATGAAACTGCACCAGGCCACCCTGGATACCGCCCGACACCGGTACGCCACAGTCGGCCCGGCCGCCGACATCATCGAGATCTGGTCGAGCACTCAGGAACCGCGATGACCCCCACGACACCACGTTTCGACTACTCGTACGGCGAGAGCGGCACCGGGCTGGAACCGCCCGCCCCGGGCAGGGGGCTGATCGCGCACGTGGTGCTCAACGTCGAGCACTGGCCGCTGGATGCCCCGATGCCCCGCAAACTCCTGGGTGGCCCGCACGGGGCGGACCACATCCCCGACGTGCCGAACTACAGCTGGGCCGAGTACGGCATGCGCCGGGGACTACCCCGGGTGGTGTCGGCGCTCACTAGTCGCGGGCTGCCGGCCAGCGTCAGTTTCAACGCCGCCGTCATCGACGCCTATCCGGAGGCGGCCGGGCGACTGCGGGACACCGGCTGGGAGTTCATCGCACACGGTCTGCACCAGCAGGCGCTGCCGTCGGCACCGGACGAGAGCGTGGTGATCGGCGAATGCCTGCGCAAGATTGAGGAGTTCACCGGCCGGCGACCCAGGGGATGGCTCGGTCCCGGCCTCCAGGAGACCTTCACGACTCCCGACCTGCTGGCCGCAGCGGGCGTCGACTACACCTGTGACTGGGTGGTCGACGACGTTCCGGTCTGGCTGGCGGCCCAGCCGAGACCACTGGTCGCGCTGCCGTACTCGCTGGAGTTGAACGACAGCATCATCTACGCCACCGAGAAACACTCCTCCGACGAGATGTACCGGCGATTCACCGAGACCGTCGAGGTGCTCGCCGCCGAGGCGGCGCTCGAACCGAGGGTGCTCACCCTGCCGGTCCATCCCCACATGGTCGGGGTGCCACACCGGATCCGGTACTTCGATCGCATCCTGGACGAGTTGTCGAACCGGGGGGACACCATCTTCCTCACCGGCAGCGAGATCTGCGACTGGTTCACCGCCCAGCGTCCGGCGGCCGAGCGCTGACGGTCGGTCCGGCCGGCCCCCTCTGCGGGTGCCCTGCCGGCTGTTGGCGGCGCACAGGGCAGGATGCCGACGGGCTGCCGGGGCACGCATCGCGCCCCGGCGGCCTGTCGTCGTCAGCCGTTGTTGTCGATCAGGCTGGCGATCTCGTTGTAGATCAGGTGTGCCTTCGCGCCCTGGTTCGACGGGCAGCCGCCGAGGTGGTGCAGGGCGACCACCCGGTGGCTGGCGTTCAGCACCGGCGAGCCCGAGTTGCCGCCGGAGGTGTCACAGCTGTAGCTGATGTTCGAGGTGTTGTAGTTCGCGTTCCGCACGCTGCACGTCGTGCCGTTCTGGGTGTCCTCGTAGATCGACAGTCGCTTCGGGCTGCCGTCGCCGTGCCCCGGGATGTAGATCCGGGTGCCGTTGGTGGTGGCGGTCGTCGCCAGGTACAGCGTGCCGAACGCCTGGATGTTGGCGAAGTTGTTCACCGAGTACAGGGCGTAGTCCAGGTCGCCGGAGCCGCCGCTGCTCACCTTGTGGAGGGTGGCACCGCTCACCTTGGTGCCGGCGCCGGGGTTCGCGCCGCCGCAGGTGGCGCACTGGTAGTTGAACTGCATCTCGCTGCCGCTGACGGCGGACTGCGTCGAGAAGCAGTGCTTGTTGGTCAGCATCCGGTTGGTGTTGCCGACCCGCCAGGTGGTGCACATCCCACCGCCGCTGATCAGCAGCCGTGCCACCGCCCTGCCGCGGGCGTACTCGGTGGGGTGGCTGCTCTGGTAGCAGACGGCGTCGCGACGAGCGTCGGTGCTGCAGACGGACTGCGTGGAGAAGTTGTGCGCCGCGATCTCCGCGCGGTCGTAGCCACGCCAGAACCGGTCGATGGTCGCGGCGTTGCCACGGGAAAGGCGGCTGCTGTGCAGCGTCACCACCGCGGTGTCGCCCTCCACCGACATCGCCCAGAAGCCCGGCTGTCCGTCGGTGGTGTAGTCCGCGCCGGTCGCCCGGTTCAGGTTGCGGTCGTACCGGTGGCTCTCCCGGCCGTCGGGGCTCGACACGGTCACGTGGTCGCCGGGGGCCAGTCGCAGTGAGCTGAAGTGCACCTTGACGTACGACGCACCGGGATGCCGGATGATCTGTTCCCGGCCGCCCCCGGCGTAGGACAGCGAGCCACCGACGGTGCGGAGTTCACCGACCGTGGTGACGCCCTCGGCCGAGAACTGGTCCGATTCGGGTGCCCGCTCGGACTGCGGTGCGAGGGGTTGAACCGGGTACGCCTCGGCGGCGGGTACCGACAGGAAACTCAGCCCGAGTGTGCAGGCGCCGAGCGCGACCGCCGCCGTTCGCAGACGGCGCAGGGTGTGCTTCATCGTCGCTCCTCTCCAGGAACCAGCACCCAGACGTGCTTTCAGCCTTCATACCCGAGCAAGTCAATACATGCAAATGTATCTATTGATTTGCGCTGCGGCGTTGTCCCAGCACTGCCCGCGTCCCAGCTCACGGATGGCACGAAGGCGTCGGTCGGCGCGGCGTCGATCAGGTCGGTGCGCAGGTGGTCGGCGTCGGCCCGGCCGACGAGCTCACGCGGTAGCGCCGCCGGGGAGGGCCGGCAAGGGCTCGGACACGTTGAGCCGTAGGGCGGCCGCGACCGCGCCCAGAGCGCCGCCCTCGTCGCCGAACTGGGCGGTCACGACGTCCAGGTGGCGCGGGTGACGGGGGATCGCCAGCTGACCGATCGCCGCCCGCACAGGCTCGAGCACCGCGTCGCCGGCGTGGGCCAGGATGCCGCCGATGGCCACCTTGCCCGGGTCCAACTGCACCACCATCCCCGACAGGACCCGGCCGAGCAGCGTCGCGGCATGCCGGACCACGTCCTGGACGGTCGGCTCGCCGGCGCGTGCCCGGGCCACCAGGTCGGACGGGCCCGCGACGGTGACGCCGCGGCGGGCGCACCGCTCGATGAGGGCCGACGGGCGGATCAGCAGCTCGAGGCAGCCCCGGCCGCCGCTGGCCGCCGGCAGCGCACTGGTCGTGGCCGGCGGCGCGGCGGTCCTCGCCTACGTCCTCGCCCGCCGAGGGCGGGTCCACGCGCACCGCGTGATGACGCGCGGTCGTCCGGCGAGCGCCCGGTGAGGTGGGCCGATTGATGTAGGTCATTGCCGAGCCTCTCGTGATCACTTAGGTTGTCACACGATCGCACCCTGTCGCACTGAGCACCTCCCCGCTCTGGCGAGGCCGCGAGACACGGACCAATCGCGCCGATCGGTGACATAAGGAGCTCACGGTGGCCCAGCCGCTCTATCGAAGAACCTTCCCAACCCGCAGGGCGAACACTCGGCTGGTCGCGTCGGTGGCCGCAGGTGTCCTGCTGCTCGCCGCGACCGCCGTTCCCGCCGCTGCGGCACCCTCCCGCCAGCCGCTACCGGACGGCCAGGAGACACCCGCGGCGCCCGAGCGAACGGCACCCGAGCTTCCGCAGCCCAAGAGCGGGCTCTGGCTGTTGCGGATGGACAAGCCGTCGTTGGTGGCCGCTTCGAGGGCGAGCATGGCACGCACCGGCAGGATCGACCCCCGGTCCGCCGCGAGCACCTCCTACGCCAAGGAGTTGGCGCGGCAGCAGGACGTGCTGGTGGACGAGATCGAGACCGCCCTGGGCCGCTCCGTGCGGGTCGCCCACACGTACCGGAACGTGATCAACGGACTGGCGGTCGCGGTCAGCGCGGACGAGGCGCAGCACCTGTCCGACCTGCCGGGAGTCGCCGCGGTCGTACCCGACCAGGCACTCACCCTGGAGACGGACACCAGTAACGCGCTGATCCAGTCGGCCGCCGTCTGGCAGGGACAGACCGCGGGGGAGGTCGCGACCCGGGGCGAGGGCGTCATCGTCGGGGTCCTGGACTCCGGGGTGAACCCCGGCCATCCGTCGTTCGCGGCGGTGGACGGCGACGGCTACCGGCACACCAACCCGTTCGGCACGGGCAACTACGTCGGCGTCTGCGCACCGACCCACCCGCGCCCCGAGGCCATCTGCAACGACAAGTTGATCGGCGCCTGGTCGATGGCCGCCGGCACCAACGCCCGGGACGACCACGGTCACGGCAGCCACACCGCCTCGACCGCCGCCGGCAACCGGCACCAGGCGACCATCACCGTCGGCGCGGACTCGCACACCCTCACCATCTCCGGGGTCGCACCACGGGCCAACCTCATCTCCTACAAGGTCTGCGTGACGACGCTCTGCAACTCCTCGGCGACGATCGCCGCGGTGGACCAGGCGATCACCGACGGTGTGGACGTGCTCAACTACTCGATCTCCGGGCGCGACAACCCGTGGAACGACCTCGTGGACCAGGCGTTCCTCGAGGCATACTCGGCCGGCATCTTCGTCGCCGCCTCCGCCGGCAACAACGGCCCGGACGCCAGCACCGTCGCGAAGACCGCGCCGTGGAACATGTCCGTCGCCGCGGTCAGCCACGAGCGGGTCGTCGCCCACCGGCTCGACGTGACGGGGCCGACGCCGGCCCCGCCGGCGCTCACCAGCGTCGCCGCCGTGCTGGGGGAGAACTCACCGAGCCCGCCCATCGAGGGAGAGATCCGGTACGCGGGCACCGTCGACCCGGACAACGCGCAGGGCTGCGCGGCCTTCCCGTCGGCGGCGTTCAGCGGCGGGGTCGCCCTGATCCCCAGAGGCGGCTGCGACTTCTCCGTCAAGGTGCGCAACGCCGCCACCGCCGGAGCCACCGGTGTGGTCGTGCACACCCAGTACGGCGGACCGCCGCTGACCATGGGCGCGCTCGCCGGGAGCGCCATCCCCGCCGTGATGATCAGCCTCGCCGACGGGCAGCGGCTGCGCGCCCACCTGGCCGCCACCGACGGGCCCGTCTCAGTGCGGGTGGGCGCCGGCAGCGAGGTGCTGCGCGACGGGGACTGGACCGACGTGGTGGGCGACTTCAGCTCGCGCGGGCCCAGCCGGTTCGACATGCTCGCGCCCACCGTCGCCGCTCCGGGCCGGAACATCCTCGCCGCCACGATCGGGACGGCCGGCAACCCGGCCCAGTACACCTTCATGCAGGGCACATCCATGGCATCGCCGCACGTCGCCGGTGCCGGCGCGCTGCTGGCGGCCCTGCACCCAGACTGGTCGCCGACGCGGATCCGCTCCGCGCTGGCGGTCACCGCGGACCGCGACGGGGTGGTGAAGGAGGACGGTGTCACGCCGGCCGACGCGTTCGACATCGGATCCGGCCGGATCAACCTGGGGCAGGCCGCCCGGACGGGGCTCGTGCTCGACGAGACGGCTGAGAACTTCGCCGCGGCCGATCCCGAGGCCGGCGGCGACCCGCAGACGCTGAACCTGCCGGCCGTCGTCGAACACCACTGCCTGAAGGTCTGCACCTTCACCCGCACGGTGTCCAGCGTGGCCACCGTGGACGCGACCTACCGGGCGGCGGCGCAGGCCCCGGCCGGGGCCCGGATCACGGTCACGCCGGCGCAGTTCACGTTGGCGCCCGGCGCCAGCCAGGAGCTGACCGTCAGCCTGGACGTCACCGGCACGCCCCGCAAGGACTGGCTCTTCGGCGCGATCAACCTGACTACCGACGCCCGGCACGGGTCGGACGGGCAACCGATCGCCCAGGCGCACTTCCCGGTCGCCGTCCTGCCGGCGGCCCCGGACCTGACCCTGGACCCGGCCACGCTGAGCAGCAGCCTGGATGTCGCGCAGACCGAGAGCCACACCGTCAAGGTGGGCAACGCCGGCGGAGCCGAGCTCACCTGGCAGGCAACCGGCGACGGTACCGACTGCTCCTGGCCGGCATGGGCGAAGGTGACGCCGGCAAAGGGAACGCTGGCCCCGTTCAGCAGCCAGGACATCAAGGTCACCCTCGACTCGACCGGCCTCGACGACGGCGGCGTGTTCCGGGCCAACCTGTGCCTGGCCAGCAACGACCCGAAGAAGCCCACACCGGCGATCGCGCTGGAACTGACGGTGGTGCCGGTACCGAAGATCGAGGTGGCACCCCGGTCGCTCTCGGCCCGGCAGCCGGCCGGCATGGTCACCAAGCAGTCGTTCACGGTACGCAACTCCGGGCACGGAGTGCTGGACTGGCGGCTCGACGACCCGAACGCGGGGCCGGACGACGAGCGTATCCGGCTCCTGCGTGACGGCGTCCTGTTGATCCCCAACTCGGGCAGTGCCACCCGCGGGGTGATGGCGTTCGACCCGCACTCGGGGAACCTGATCGACCCGCAGTTCATCCCGCACACCGCGTTCGACCCGTCCACCAGCCTGTACACGCCGTTCCAGATCATCGCCAAGCCGGACGGCAGCGGCTTCCTCATGTCCGACCAGGTCAACTCGGTGATCACCGAGCACGGCCTGGACGGCAGGTTCCGCCGAGTCTTCGCCCCGACCGCGGGCGTGCGGGACCCGGCGATCATGACCAACACCCGGGGCATCGCGCTCTCCCCGCGCGGGACCGTCCTGGTGGCGGTCGCCAACGGGGACAACGCCAACTCCGTGGTCGAGTTCGACGCCGAGGGCAAGTACCTGGGCAGGTTCGTCGCGCCGGGGGCGGACGGGCTCAAGGGACCGTGGTCGATCCTCTTCCGCGGCGACGACATGCTCGTCTCGGCCAGCGACAGCGACGCCATCCACAGCTTCAGCAAGGACGGCTCGCGCGCCAATGCCCGCTTCTTCAGCGGGCTGAGTTGGCCCGGCCAGCTCGTGGAGTTGCCCAACGGCAACGTGCTCGCGGCGAGCTGGGGCAGTGGCTCCACTGCCGGAGTCTGGGAGCTGGACCGTGCCGGCAAGCTCCTCGGCGTCTACGCGCCCGGCGGCAGCGGCTACCAGGGCGTCCACCCCCTCGGCAACGGCAACATCCTGACCACCAGCTCGCGTGGTGTTCACGAGATCGACCGGGCCAATCACCTGGTCGGGGTCAAGAACGACAAGGGCGCGGCCCGGTTCATCACCCACGTACGGCTGCCGGACCTGCAACCATGCGTGACGCCTGACGAGGTGCCGTGGCTGAGGACGACGCGCATCGCCGCCGGAACCGGCGCCGGCCAGGCCAGCGAGGTGACGATCTCCCTGGACAGCACCGGGCTGGCCGCCGGCACGTACCGGGCCCAGCTCTGCGTCACCAGCGACGACCCCTCCAACCCTCTGGTGACGCTCCCGGTAAAGCTGGAGGTCACCGACCAGACCTGCGGCCAGGTGGTGAGCGGCGAGCACCGAGGCCCGTTGCTGGTCCGTGCCGCGGTGACCTGTCTCGCGCCGGGTGCCAGGGTGTTCGGGCCGGTGAGCGTCGAGAAGGGCGCTGGACTGGTCGCGCTCGACGCCACAGTGACGGGACCGGTGGCCGCCGCCGGGGCCTCGGTGGTGGAGCTGACGAACAGCCGGGTCGACGGTCCGGTCTCGGTCACCGGTGCCACCGGCCGGATCCTGATCGGCGGGACCCGGGTGGCCGGGCCGGTCAGCCTGGTCGACAACCGTACCGGCGGCACCCCGATCGTCGTTTCCGGAAACCGGATCGACGGGCCGCTGCGGTGTGTCGGGAACCAGCCGCCACCGGTGAACGGCGGGGCGGCGAACACGGTCGGCGGCCCGAGGTCGGGTCAATGTAGTGGACTGTGATGTGGCGTCCGAGATAGCCCCAACGGTGAGATAGCCGGATTCGTCGGTGTGGTCGCGGTCGCGGCCACACCGGCGGGTCACCGGAGGTCCCGGTTAGCATCCGCCGGTGACACTCACACCTGATGATCTGATCGGCTACGTCGAACGCGACCTCGACGCCGACCTCGCACGGTGGTTCCCCGGCCGTTCTCCCGTCACCGTTCCCGTGGAGACCCGGCCGGTGGCGCCGATGCTCGACCGCCTCCCACCATCGGCCGCTACGGCGCTGGCGGCGTTCGACCGTCGCGTGCGGTCGGGGCACATGCCCCAGTTCCTGGACGTGTACGACTGGTCCTACGGGTTCGACTTCGCCGCGAACGACTGCCGGATCCTGGACGCCGACTACCAGACGGAGCTCACCGACGACGACGTCTACCCGATCGGCGCCGACGGCAGCGGCAACCTCTACGTGGTGCTCACCGACGGGCAGGTCGGCCTCTGGTTCCACGAGGAGGAGGTCGTCGAGGGCGAGACCCGCTTCGACAATCTCGACGTCTTCCTCTGGTCGGCCGTGCGCTACCAGGCGGTGCGGGCGGGGGTGATCGAGCGGGCCGCGGTCGAGGCCGACTTCCTGTCGCTGGGTCAGGACGGCGCGCTGCGGCCCGACATCGGGCTGCTCAGTTCCATGAAGTAGGGCGACAACCCGCACGGACGCCTCTGGCTCGCGGCCTCGCCGGGCCCCGGGGCGAGCGAAGGGGTGGAAGTTGCAACCCCGGTACGGCCGGGGCTCAAGTAGCTCGCTTGCCTCAGGGGCTCATGTGGGGGGACGTGACCTGATCGATCGGGTGGGCGCGGGGGACTGGCGAGCAGCGCGAATGAGCAGTGCCAGCCGTTCGGGGCGTTCTCGGTCGTTGACGACCCAGCCGACGAGGCTTACTGCCATGCCCGCGGTCACGAGGAGCAGAACGACCATGGGCCAGCCCGCCGCGGCGAGGACGGAAACCACGCCGCCGCTGGCGATGAACATGCTCAACCTTCGCGCGGAGGTCATCCTTGGACTCCCTCATCGTGCCAGGGGTTCTCGCGAAGGCTTCGGCGAAGCGATGGCGCTGAGATCAGCAGCCGTGTGGCGTAGGCGAGTTGGCGCAGCAGTCCGTCCAGTTCGGCGAGCTCCGCCCAGAACTCCTCGCCGTACCGGGGGCGCTCCCCCTCGGGGATGATCCGCAGTGCCATCGTGATGAGGCGGATCGCGGCGGGTCGCGTCCGCGGTCGCGCCGGACGAGCCGGCGCGGTGATGGTGATGGGGGCTGGAAGGACCGCCGCGGACGCCCCACCGGCTCTGAACGCTCGTTCCGTCCCGGCTCGGTAGCCGCGGAAGTAGTGGCTGGCGTTCGTGGCGATGGCGGTGGGATTCCGCATCACGTGCTGCGGAGCGTACTGCCCAGCCCAGGCAGGAAGGTTCATCGGGTTGCTGCCCGGCACGCGTCGCGGCAGCGGCGCACCGCGGGATGCGTGCCACGGGTGGACCACGTCTACGCGTCGATCGCTCCGCAGTTGGGTCAGCACGCGGACCAGTACCTCGTCGCTGGCGTCGGGTGTCTGGTGGTGGCTGGTCGGCGGCTTCGGCCGCAGTGCGGGCGGCGGCTGGCGCTCGCTGTCCGCCCCGGTCATGCGCACCCCCCGGACAGTCCCGGTCGCATGGCCGTCAGGCGGTTCACGGTCGCGGACGCACGCGCGAGGGCGTTGCGCGCCTTTTCGGCCCCGTGCGGGGTCAGTGAGTAGTAGCGACGGCGTGGTCGCCCCGCCTCGTGCGGGTCGCGGTCTTCCCAGCGCGACTGCAACCAGCCGATGCGTTCCAGCCGAGCCAGGATCGGGTGGAGCGTGCCGCTGGCGAGGCCGGCGGCTGCGCAGATCTCCAGCCCGTAGAGCTCCTGATTGGGGCGCTCCAGGAGTGTTCGCAGGACGAGCTGGGTGGACAGGGTCATCCGCACTTCAGGGGGCATGGTCGAACTCTACCAAGCTAGGTAGAGAACGACCAAGGCCATGTCGGGTTGGGCGGCGGGCCGGCGGAGCGTCATCCCTGGCGGAGTCGGCGGTACTGCGGTTCGAGTTGGCCGAAGGTGAGCCTGTTCGCGTCCCGCCCGGCGGGGTGGTTCAGGGCTCGGCTGGACAGCGGGATCGCGGCGGGGTAAGACAGCACGGCGAGCCTCCCGGTCGGGGCATCGGATCCTGGTCGGCTGCTGTCCTACCTGGAGCCTCACCCCCATCGATCTCCGGGTTGCCCGTACCCGCCGTGATCAGCATGATCACGATGAGAAGGGCTCGAGGCCGACACCGTCAGCCGACACGCTGGAGGACCAATGCTCACAGGTCGACCGAACGCTCGGCCGTGGTTGCCGTACACCACCGCCATCGCGGCCGGAGTCGCGGTCATCGCGGCGGCCTACCTGATCGTCCGGCCGGCGGCGGACGTGGGGTGTACGTCGCTGGAGGTCAGCTCATCGGTGGAGAAGGACGTACTGCTCGGCGAGTTGGCCGAGCGCTACAACAAGAGCGATCGGCGGTTCGATGGCCGCTGCGCCACCGTGACCGTGCATGGCCTGACCTCGGGTGCGGCGACGGATGCGCTGGACGGCGATTGGGCCGTCAAACAGCCCGACCTCCCGCGACCGCAGGTGTGGTTGCCGACGTCGACCCTGTGGACCGGGCAGTTGAAGCTGCTCGACGAGGCCGCCGGGCGCCCGGCGCAGACCTCCGGCCAATACCCGTCGATCGCGAACAGCCCGCTGGTCATCGCCGTGCCGCGCCCGAAGGGAGAGCTTCTCCAACGACAGGGGCCGCTTGGCTGGGGCGAGATCCTGGGCCTGTCCGGGCGGACGGGCTGGGCCGCCTTCGGTCGCCCCGACTGGGGGCGGTTCACCTTCGGCAAGGTCAACCCGAACCTGTCCACCTCCGGGCTGGCGGCCATCATCGCGACGTACTACGCGGCCATCAACCGGGCCAGCGACCTGACCGAGAGCGACCTGGCGAATCCGAGGGTGACCCAGTTCGTCCGCCGGATCGAGGCCAATGTGTCCCACTACAGCGACGACGTGGTGGACCTGCTGAAGAACCTCGCCGAGGCGGACCTGTCCGGAGCCGGCACGTCGGCCTCGACCGACGTGAGCGCGATCGTGACGCAGGAGGAGTTGGTCTACCAGTACAACGAGGGGGAGTTGAGCCCGACCCGGGGTGAGAAGCCCAAGGTCCCGCTGGTCGCGCTGTATCCGAAGGAGGGCACGTTCAACCTCGACCACCCGTACGTGGTCCTTCCCTCGGCCAACCCGGAGCAGCGTGCCGCCGCCGCCGACTTCCGGGAGTACCTCCAGGAGCCGGCACAACAGCGGAGCTTCAGCCGGCTCGGGTTCCGCGACCACGAGCGGAACGCGTCCGACCCGCTGGTCGCCTCCGTCCGCGGACGCGGGACAGCCGATCTCACCTACTTCGACCCGCCGAATCCCACCGTGGTCAAGGCGATCCTCACCGGCTGGGACACGCTGCGCAAGAAGGCGAACATCCTCGTCGCCGTCGACACGTCCGGTTCGATGAACGCCAAGATCGGTAACCGGAGCAGATTCCAGGTGGCGACCGAGGCCGCCGCCAAGGGTTTCGGTCTGTTGAACTCCGAGGACCAGGTGGCGCTCTGGTCGTTCTCGTCCGAGACACCACAGCGGCCGAAATCGCCCTACAGCGAGGAGGTCCGACTGTCGGCGTTCAACCAGAAGGTCCTCACCAAGAAGATCAGCAGTCTCCACGTCGAAGGGAACACCGCGTTGTACGCCACCGTTCGGGCGGCACGCCGTTACATGCTCGACCACTATGACGAGTCCCGGATCAACGCGGTGGTCGTGTTGACGGACGGCAAGAACGAGTACAGCAAGGACACCAAGCTCGCCCGGCTGCTCCAGGACGTCGCGCTGGATCCGGATCGCCCAGTCAAGATTTTCTGCATCGCGTTCGACGAGCAGTCCGACTTCGCGACCCTGGACCGGATCGCCAAGGCGTCCGCGGGTAAGGCGTTCGACGCCCGCGACACGGCGAAGATCGACGACGCGTTCGTCAAGCTGATCAGCAGCTTCTGACGCGGCAGTGGCGGTGCCTGACCCTGCTTGTAGGTGTTCGACGCAAAGGCAGCGGTAGATGCGCGGTGGCACCGATCACTGCGACCCGGCAAGATACGTGCCACGCGGCCCCGGGGTCGGCCGCGCCGGACCGGGGCGGGGGCAGTTGCGGAGGTTCGGCATGACGAGTCCCGGCAGCGACCGGCGCAGCCCCGTCGTGGCGTGGGCGCTGCTGATCGTCACCAGTGGACTCACCGCAGCGTCGGTGGCCGCCTGGTGGGTCGTGGCCCCGCCGTGGCACCCGTGGTTGCTCTACTCCCTGGTCGACCTGGTGGTGGGCGCCGTCTACGGCGTGGTCGCGTGGCTCACCCTCCTGCGCCGTGCCCACCCGGCCGCCTGGATCATGGCCGCCGCCGGTGTCGGCGGCTCGGTCTCCTCGGCCGCCACCTGCTGGGCCATGATCGTGCACCGGTGGCCCGACCTGTGGGGACCGGAGCAACTGGTCGGTGCCGCCCCCGGGGCCCGGGTACCGGGGTTCTACGCGCTGATCGTCGTCCTTCCCTGGCTGCTGCCGGTGCGGCCCCTGCCCCGGGCCACCCGGATCGCCATCGGCATCGGAATAGCCTTCATCGCGCTGGCCCAGGCCTGCGTGCTGACCCTCCCCGACGGGGGGAATGCGATCCCGCTCACCGACCCGACCCTGCTCACCGTGCGGGCGGCGATCGAGCCGTGGCGGGAACCCGTGCTTGTCCTGCTCGGACTGGCCGCGGCCGGCGGGGTCCTGGCCCGCCGGCACGCCGTGCCCGCAGGGCATCGGCACGGCCTCGGCTGGCTCGCGGTCGGCACCCTGCTGCTCTCGCTGGCGTTCCTGCCGCCCGCGCTCGACCCCGTGCTGCCGCTCTCCGTCCCGGTGCCGATCGCTGCGTTGGTGCTGCTCTGCGCCCAGGCGTTCCTCCCGGTATCGGTTCTGGTGCTGCTGCTGGGGCACCGACTGCGGGACCTGGAACCCGCCGTCCGCCGGATTCTGGTCTGGGCGTTGACGACCGGGCTGGCGATCGGCGCCTACACCGGCGGCGTGCTGCTGCTCAGCACGGTGACACCCGCCTCCTCGGCCGTGTCCGGGATGCTGATGACCGCGCTGCTAGTCGTGGCCTGCCAACCCCTGCGCCGGTGGATGCGACGCCGGGTCGACCGCCTCGTGCACGGCGACGCGGATCAGCCGTTGATCCGCCAGGTCGCCGACCGGCTGAGCACCACCGACCGAGGACGGCAGATGCTGGACGCCGTCGCCGACGGGATCGCCGACTCGCTGTGGCTGGCGGAGGTGACGATAACGCTCACCGGCGAGCCGCCCCCTGCGGCGATACCACGACCACGCCGGCCCCACGGCCCACCGGCCGCCGCCGGGCCGCCACTGACCATCCTGCTCGCCGGCCCGGACAAGGAGGTGGGCGTACTGCGGGCCTGGCCACGAGCCGGCGAACGCCTGGCCCGCCGCGCCAACACGGTGCTGGCCGATCTCGCCCCCGTGGTGACCGCACTGGCGGAGCTGGCGATCGCCCAGGGGGACCTGGAACGGTCCCGCCTGCGGTTGGCCCACGCACGCGACGAGGAGCGCCGGAAACTACGCCGAGACCTGCACGACGAGCTGGGACCGGCGCTCAGCGGGATCGCCCTGGCACTCGCCGCCGGACGCAACATGCTGCACCAGCACCGCGGCTTACCCGAGATCGCCGCCGCCGACGATCTCCTCGAACGGTTGGTTACCGAGGTGGAGCGGCAGACGGTGGGTGTTCGGGACATCGCCCGGGACCTGCGGCCGCCGCTGCTCGACGACGGCGGGTTGCTGCCGGCGCTGCACCGGCTTCGCGAGCGCTACGCCACCGCCGGGCTGACGGTGCTGGTGCGGGCGCCGCAGTTGAGCCTGCCCGACGCCGTGGCCACCGCCGTCTACGGCATCGTGTCCGAAGCGGTCCGCAACGTGCACCGGCACGCCGACGTGGACCGGTGCACGATCGACGTGGGGAGCGGGCCGGACGGCCTGGAGGTGTGTGTGGCGGACGAGGGGGTCGGCACCGGGGCCGGCGCGAGTGCGGGGGTGGGCACCCACTCCATGCGGGAACGGGCGGAGGGCATCGGCGCTGAGCTCACCACCGGTCCCGCGAGCACCCGATCGGTCCGTCCGGGCACCCGGGTCCGTCTGGTCCTGCCGGGCGGCACATGGTGACACAGCACCGGGACGCGGGCGGGCGTTGTGGTGACGGTGTGCAGTTCCACGTGCTGGGTCCCCTTGAGGTTGTCCGAGACGGCGAACCGGTGGCGGCCGGCGGTCCCAAGCAGCAGGCGTTGCTGGTCCTGCTGCTGTTGCGAATGAACCGGTTCGTCGCCGCCGACTGGCTCGTCGACGCCTTGTGGAACGGCCGGCCACCGGCCAGCGGGCAGATGACCCTGCGCACGTACGTCGCCGGGCTGCGCCGGACCCTGGAGCCACAGCGCGCTCCTCGCGGGCCGGGCGGGGTGCTCGTCGGCCGCCCGAAGGGGTACGAGCTACGGATCGCGCCGGACACCGTCGACGCGGTCCGGTTCGAGCGTCTGGTCGGCCGGGCGGCGGAACTGCTCGCGGCGGGCGATGCCATGGCGGCCGAGCGGTGCTACCGCGCCGCGTTGGCACTGTGGCGGGGAGAGCCACTGACCGCTGCGGCCGATCTGGACGCGGTACGTCCCGAAGCGGCACGGCTGGCCGAGTTGCGTCTCGGTGCCGAGGAGGGACGCCTCACGGCGGGCCTTGCTGCCGGCCGGCACGAGACGCTCCTGCCGGAGCTGCGCAGGTTCGTGGCCACGCAGCCGCTGCGGGAGGTGGCCCGGGCACAGCTGATGCTGGCGCTGTACCGGTCCGGGAGGCAGACCGACGCCCTCGCCGTCTATGACGAGGGCCGACGGCTGTTGGCCCGCGAGTACGGGCTCGATCCGGGCGAGCAACTACGCGAGGCACACCGGCTCGTCCTGGACCAGGCCGTGCCCGCGGCGACGGCGGTCGCGCCCGCCCAGGCGGGGCTCGTGCGGGAAACTTCCCGCGCTGTGGCCGGGTCGCCGGTGGCGGGCGGCGACCGGCACGCCGCTGTGACGGCCGGAGAGGTGCCGGGCGAGCCGGCCGTAGCTGGCGTGGGATCAGGCCCGGTCACGGCACCGGGCGGCACGGCACCGGGCGGCGGGGTGGCAACGGCCGAGGTGCTGGGCGCGCTCGCGGGGCGTGACGCGGAGCTGGCGCGACTGGGCGAGGCGCTGGTCGCGGCGGTGCACGGCGACGGTCGGTTGGTCGCCGTCGTGGGTGAGGCGGGGATCGGCAAGACCAGCCTCGCTGCCGCGGTCAGCGCCAGGGCCGTGGCGTCCGGGACTCCCGTGGTGTGGGGGAGGTGTCCGAATGTCGGGCAGGCGCCTCCGTTCTGGCTGTGGAATCAGGTGGTGCGGAGCCTGCGGGCGATGCCGCAGGCCGGCGAGTCAGGGAAGGCGCGGTCGCTGGGCGGGTTCGCCGCCGAACCGCTCACCGCGTCGGGCGCCGAACTCGACCCGGCGGCGCGGTTCCGGGCGTACGAGGCGGTGGCCGACCTGATCCGGGCCGTTGCCCGGCAGCGGGGGCTGCTCGTCGTGCTGGACGACCTGCACGCCGCCGACCCGGACTCGTTGCTGCTGCTGCGGTTCCTCGCCCCGCTCATGGCGGGCACCCGTGCCCTCGTCCTGGTCACGTCGCGGCCGTACCACCGCAGTGCCGGGCTCCTGGCGACCGTTGCCGAACTGGCCCGGCAACGGAACTTCACCCGGCTGGCGCTGACGGGCCTGGACGCGTCCTCGGTGGCGATCCTGCTGACGGCCGGCACGGGGGTGCGTCCGCCGGACGAGGTCGTGGCGAGGTTGGTGACCCGTACCGGAGGGAACCCGTTCTTCATCACCGAACTGCTCCGGTCGGGAGCCGACCCGGCGGACGTGGAGTTGCCGGCGACCGTTCGGGACGCCGTCCGGCTGCGGCTCGACGATCTGCCGGAGGCGGCCCGGGACTGCCTCGACCTGCTCAGCGTCGCCGGACACGAACTCGATCTGCACGTGCTGGCGGGGGTCCTCGGCACGCCGGTGGAGGAGGCGGGTGAGCGGCTCGTGCCCGCGTACGCCAGTGCGCTCGTCGCCGAGGCGGGGCCGGGCAAGGTGCGCTTCCGTCATCAGCTCTTCGCCGAGGTGGCCTACGCCGAGCTGGCGCCCCCGCGTCGGGCCGCGCTGCACGCCCGGCTCGCCACCGCCGGCGAGCGGGCCGGCGGCGGTCTTGCCCCCGCCGAACTGGCCCACCACTACGGCCAGGCAGTCGGCCTCGGCCACGGCGACGACCATCTCCGCTGGTCGCTGCTCGCCGCCGACGACGCGACCGGGCGGGTGGCGTACGAGGACGCCCTCGGTCACCTCGGCCGCGCCGCGCGGCGGCTCGCCCCGGACTCGGCGGTCTCGCCGGAGACGGCGCGGACCGAACTGACGGTCCAGCTGCACCGGGCAGCCCTGCTCCAGATGACCGTGGGGATCGGCAGTGACCCGGTCGACGAGGTCTGCTCCCGGGCCCGGAAACTGTTGGCGATGGTAGGGCCGGAGGTGGATCTGCGGCCGGCGCTGTGGGCGCTGGGTGAGCTGGCCGCCAACCGGGCCGACTTCGCGGTCTGCGCCGACCTCGCCCGGCGGCTCGGCGCTGCCGAGGACGACGGCACCGGCCTGATCAGCGCGGCAGCTGAGTACCTCCTGGGCGTGGTCGGCTACTTCGCCGGCCGGCTGCCGGAGGCGGATCGGCATCTCACGGCTGCGGTCGACCGGCTGCGCGAGGTGGACCTGCGGCTGCTCGGCCAGCAGGTCGGCCGGCGGCCGCCGCTGGCCGCCCACAACTTCCGGGCGTTGGTCCGCTCCCTGCGGGGGCGGAGCGCGGCGGCGCGGGAGGACATCCGGGCCGCCGAGATTCTCGCCGACCAGGTCGACGATCCGCACGGCCGGGCCAACGCGGCGCTCTTCGATGGCTGGCGGGCGTTGCAGGAACGCGACGTCCCCGGGGTACGTGCCGCGGCGGAGCAGTGCCGGCTGGCCGGCGCGGCGACCGGGCTGCCGCACTTCGTGACGACCGGCGAGTTCCTCGCCGAGTGGGCCACCGCCTACGGCGGGGACCGTGGTCGGCTGCCGGCGATGCGGGCCGCCGGCGAGGCGATCTACCGTCCTGGGCTGGGCGCGACCCGCACCATCACGCTGTGCGCGGTCGCTGAGGCGTACCTGGTGGCGGGGGAGCGGAGCACCGCGGCGGAACTGGCCGAGCAGGCGTTGTCCGTGGCGGAGCAGCTGGGGGAGCGGGTCTGCGTCGCCCAACTGCACCGGATCCGCGGCGCCGCCCGCCACGACCCGGTGGAACTGCGTGCCGGCGTCCGGCTTGCCGTCGAGCAGGGCGCCGGGCTGCTGCTGACCAGCTTCCCCGGGACGGCTCCACCGGACCCCCCGCGCCGGCCGACGCGGGGCGGGCCGGACGACACGGATCGCCGCCGGGCCGGCTGACCTCCACACGGTCTCCACAGGACATCTACGCCCGCCTGGTGTCGTTGACGGGCAGGAGCGCCGGCGGCTGTCGCGGGGTCCTGTCGGAAGGAGACGCCCCATGCCCCCGGCTGAGGAGAAGGTCTACGACGTCGACGTCGCGGTGATCGGCTGCGGACCCGTCGGCGCGCTGACCGCCAACCTGCTCGGTGCCCGCGGGGTCCGCACCCTGGTCATCGAGCGAAACCCGGCACCGCACGGCCGGCCGCGCGCGCTGCCCTGCGACGACGAGGCACTGCGCATCTACCAGCAGGCCGGCCTCGTCGAGCAGGTGAGCCGCGACATGCACCCTGTCCCGGTCGTCGAGTACGTCAACCGTGGGGGCCGAGCCTTGGCAACCGTCGCCCTGGCGGAGGTGGACTTCGGCCTCGGCCACCCTCCGCTGAGCTTCGTCGACCAGCGGCCGTTGGAGCAGACCCTCCGCGCCGGCCTGGGCCGCTTCGACCAGGTCGCCCTCAGTCTCGGCGTCGAGCTGGTGGCGTTGCGGCAGGACACCGAGGGGGTGACCCTGGTCCTGCGCGACATGATCACCCTTGAGAGCCGGACGGTGCGAGCCCGCTACGTGCTCGGCTGCGACGGCGCGCGCAGCACCACCCGCGCCGCTACCGGCATCGCCCTGGCGGGTTCCAGCTACGCGGAGCCCTGGCTCGACATCTCAGGGGACGTGGCGCCGGACGCAATCCGCGTCGAAAGGACGACGTTCGTCTGCGACTGGCGGCGTCCGGCCTTCGCGTCACCCGGGGCGAAGGGAAGTTATCGGATGGAGTTCATGCTGCGCCCCGGGGAGACCGCCGACGAGATGCGTCGGCCCGAGACCATCGGCACGCTCGTGGAGCCGTACGTCGACCCGTCGCGTTTCGCCGTCACCGGCGCGGTGGTCAACACCTACCACCACTTCGTGGCACGGCAGTGGCGCGTCGGCCGGGTCTTCCTGCTCGGCGACGCCGCCCACCAGATTCCCCCGTTCATGGGTCAAGGACTCTGTAGCGGGCTGCGGGACGCGGCGAACCTCAGCTGGAAGCTCGCCCTGGTCCTCGCCGGTGACGCCGACCCGACGCTGCTGGAGACGTACGAGATCGAGCGGCGCCCGCACACCGCGGCGATGGCGCGGACGAGCGCGCGGTTGGGACGGCTCTTCCAGGTGCGGAGCCGGTCGGCGGCGTGGTTGCGCGACAACGCACTGGGGGTCCTTCAGACCGTCCCCCGGATACGCCGGTTCGTTCGGCACTTCGAGTTCAAGCCGTTGCCGGCCCATCCGACCGGGCTGATGGCGGGCGGTCGGCGCGACGGCGGTGTCGGGACGATGTTCCCCCAGCCTCGGGTCGCGACGGCGGCCATGCCCGCGCCGCACCTTCTCGACGAGGCGCTCGGCGCCGGCTTCGCCGTGCTCGGGCTCGGCGGAGCTGCCGAGCCGTCGCGGGGAGAGTGGGGGGAGTGGCGGGAGTTGGCGGTGCGTTTCGCCGTCGTGCACCAGGCGGGCACCGCGCCGGACGGTTTGCCGCCGGTCCGCGGGTACGGCGGGGCGGAGCGGGTCGACCTTGTCGATGTGGACGGGACGATCAGCGCCTGGCTGCGCCGGCATCGCGTCGAGGCGGTGGTGCTGCGACCGGACCGGTTCGTGTACGGCGTCGTAGCGGCCGGTGAGACCGGCCGGGTGGGCCACGCCCTGGCGGCGGCCCTCGGCACGCCGCAGGCGTCAACCCGGCCGTCGGTCTTGGCGAGAGGGGCCGGACTCATCGGAGGCTGACAAAGCGGTCCGGCGTGGGAATCCCGGATTAAGGGATAACCCGCAAGTTCCATTTCTGTCGTCGTGGAAAGGTCGAGCATGTCGGACGCCACTGACGCCCCGGTGGCGATCGATGGAATCGCCCGGGGTGCCGCACCGCCCCCGGGGTGAAAGCCGTCGATGACGAATAAATCGAGCGGTTGACGGACCTGGTTGGCGAGGTGCGCGGACGCCGTGCGCTTTCGACTGTCGCGCGACTTCAAGGCCCGTGCCCGCCACGGGCACTCGCCACCGTTCCGGTCCAGCGCGGCGGCGTAGAGCCGGCGGTCGTCGTACCCGATGTTCGGGATTCGCGCGTCCTACGCCAGGCGTCCGTCACGTCGCCTGCCGGCGACCACCGCCGGGCCTGACGGTTGACGCCCAACTCCCGGCCCAGGTCGCGGATCGCGCGGCCGGAGTCCTGCTGCCAGCGCGAACATCGGCTGGCCGGCATCTCCTGATGCCCGGGGTGCCCACTTTGTCGCGAGTGAGCCGTAGGGATGACTGGTATGTCAGTCGAACGTATGAACGATGTGGACTGAGTGGCCACACTTGCTTCTCGGTAATTGGGAACGACGAAGCGATCAGCGGTCGCTCTCGACCGCTTCGGCCCGACCGGGGCCGGAATTTCGGCCATGCCCGACTGGGCTCTTGTGAAGTGAATATGAATGACGTGTTTCGGCGGCCCGGGAAAAGAGCACGTCAGCCCGGACGGTGCCCGTGAAACGCGCATTCATGATCCATCGAAACGTGCTACTGCAAGCGGCTTTCGGATCTTGTCGCACTAGCACCCGACCGTGCTTGCGTCAATGCTCTACATGCGACACGCCTGAGCCTCGGAGATCCGAAAAGCTAATTGCTAGCCTTCGGCGGCAGCCCCGCAGTCCACAAAGGACTGTCTCATCGGTCGTCTCCTCATCGGAGGTCACTACATGGTCCCCACCGGACCTACGCGCCGTCGCGCGACACGACTCGCCCTCGCCGGGTTGACCGCGCTCACGGTTGTCCTCGGCACTCAGGCTCCGGGCCTTGCCCGGCCGCCGGCCGCGCCGACCGTGCCGGCCCAGCCGCCGACCGCACCCGGTCTCGGTCAGGTCGCGAGCAAGAAGGAGGCCCGCCCCGGCCCGCTGCCCACGAGGTCCGGCACCGTCAAGGTCGCCGAGTCCAAGCAGAGCGCCCGCAGTGGCGGCGTCGGCACTCAGGCACTCAACGACAAGGTCGCGCTCCGGGCGCTGATCGTGGCCACGAACACGGCGGACTTCGGCGTAGCCACGCTCACCACGACCCTGAACCGGGTCGGCGCGGCCTACGACGTCATCTACACCGCCACCGAGTCGATCACCCCCAGCACGCTCGTCCGCACCGACGGCGTCGGCAAGTACAACGCGATCCTGCTCACCAACAGCATGCAGCTCTACGAGTCGGGCGGTAACTACCTCAGCGGCCTGACCAGCACGGAGTGGAACACCCTCTGGGCCTACGAGCGCAACTTCCAGGTCCGGCAGGCCGCCCTCTACACCAGCTACGGAACCTGGCCGGAGGACTACTGCCTCACCTCCAACGGTGAGAGCGCGATCGGCGACACGCCCCTGCCCGTCTCGCTGACCAGCAACGGCGCCGCGGTCTTCGACTACCTCAGCAGCTCCGCCCAGATTCCCGTGACGCAGTCGTACGTCTACCGCACCTCGATCAGGTCCGGCTGCAGCGCCGACGCCCTGATGACCAACGGTTCCGACGTGCTGGCCGTGCGCAGCACCTCTCCCGACGGCCGGGAGCGGATCGCGCTGACGTTCACCTCGAACCAGTACCTGCTCCACTCGGACCTGCTGGTCTACGGCCTGTTCCGGTGGACGACCAAGGGCCTGCACTTCGGTGAGCAGAAGCACCACCTGAACGTCGACATCGATGACTGGTTCAACACCTCGGACCACTACCACGATGACGGCACCGTCGAGTACAGCCCCGGCTTCCAGGTCAGCGGCCACGACACGGTCAACCTCGACGCGCAGCAGACCGCGCTGCGTACCGCCCACCCGCAGGCGGCCGGATTCACCTTCAACATCGCGTACAACGGCGCCGACATCGACCCGTTCGCCGGTGCCACGTGCAGCCCCAACGGCGACGCCACCACGCTGACCGCCACCACGAAGTGCCTCAAGAACAACTTCCGGTGGACCAACCACACGTTCAACCACCCCGAGTTGAACACGACGGACTACAACACCAGCTACAGCGAGATCAACACCAACCGGACCGCGGGCGCGGCGATCGGGCTGAACGCCCCGACCACCGTGCTGAAGACCCCCGAGTACTCCGGCCTCGGTGTCTACAACGACGACCCGGACAACGACACCGGCCCGCCCACCGACCACGGGCTGGCGGCGTCCAACTCCGCGCTGCTGGAGGCCGCGGCGGACCTCGGCATCAACGCGGTGGCCGGCAACATGTCCTTCCCCAGCCACGTGCCGGCGAACTTCAACGGGGCCACCGCACACCCGCTGGACCAGAGCATCGCGGTGGTGCCGTGCTGGCCGACGAACATCGCCTACCACACCACCACCCCGGCGGAGGAGACGGTCTTCTACAACTCCTTCTACGGCCCGAACGGGCTCTTCCCCTACTGGCCCACCGACCGCACCTACCCCCAGGTCCTGGACTACGAGTCCGGGGTGGCGCTGCAGCACGTGGCGTCCGGCTCGATCTACGCGCACACGTTCCACATCGCCAACGTGCGCGACTACGGCACCGGCAAGAGCCTGGTCACCGACTGGGTCAAGGGCGTGCTGACCAAGTACGACTCCTTCTACGCGGTGCCGCTGCTGAACTCGGCGTGGACGGACATCGCCGCGTACACCAAGGCGACCACGGCCCACTTCGCCGCACGCACCGCCGGGGCCGAGGCGATCTACGACCGGACCACCGGTGACATCACGGTGACCTCGCCGGCCGCCGGCACGCTCCGGCTGGGCGGCGTGACCACGGCCACCACGGGTGCCACCACGTACGGCAGCGACGTGACCGTTCCGGTGACGCTCGTGGCGAACACCGCTGTGACGTTCGACGCCGCTCCTCGCTCATAGGGCCTGGCAGCGACAAGCAGTGACGCGAAGGTGAACGGGAGTAATTGGTGAGGATCGCTCTGGTCTCGGAGGGCACCTACCCCTATGCGATGGGCGGCGTGAGCATCTGGTGCGAGCAGCTCATCCGGGGGATGCCGGACTACCGGTGGGAGGTTGTGGCGCTCACCGTGGACGGTACCGAGGAACCGGTGTTCGACAGGCCGGCGAACCTTGACCGGGTGCACTCGATCCCGTTGTGGGGCGGACGGCCGCCAGGCCGCCGCCCCCAGCGGGGGGTGCTGGTCCCGTCCGGCCGGCCGGGCGCGGAGTTCCTCGAGTCCTACGAGGTGTTCCTGCGGGCGCTGGTCACCCCACTGGAGTCGACCCGTTCCCAGGCGGGCTCGGTCAACCGGAGCACCTTCCTGCTCGCCTTGCGCGGCATGTTCGAGTACGCCGCCGGTGGTGGCGACCTGAGCGCGGGCCTGCTCTCCAACGAGGCTCTGAGGATGATGCTGGAAGCCTGGCACACCCTCCGGGTCGACGAGACCGGGCCCGCGCCCAGCGTCGCCGACGCGCTGGAGGCGGCCTGGCTCATCTCGCACATGATGCGGCCGCTGAGTGCGCCGCCGGTGCGCGCCGACATCGTGCACTCGTCGATGAACGGCCTCGCCACGCTCGTCGGCATGGCTGCGACGTGGACCTACGGCACCCCGCTGGTCCTCTCGGAGCACGGCATATATCTCCGCGAGCGGTACATTTCATACCTGAATGACAGCGCACCGCATCCGGTGCGGGTGCTGGTGCTGAGCTTCTTCCGCTCACTCGCCGGTGCGGCATATCTGATCACCGGCGCGCTGGCGCCGCACTCGCAGTACAACCGGCGCTGGCAGTTGCACAACGGGGCCGACCCGGAGCGGATGTGGACGATGTACAACGGCGTCGACCCGGACGAGTTCCCACCGGCGGTCGGTGAACCGGAGGTGCCGACCATCTCGTTCATGGGCCGCATCGACCCGCTCAAGGACCTGCACACCCTGATCCGGGCGTACGCGCTGGTCCGCGCGGAGATCCCGACCGCCCGGCTGCGCATCTTCGGCGGGACACCGGTCGCCAACCAGGTCTACCACGCCAGCTGCCAGGCGCTGATCGACGAACTCGGACTGACCGGGCACGCCACGCTGGAGGGCCGGGTCGGCAACGCGGTCGAGGCCTACCACGCCGGCAGCCTGGTCGCGCTGACCAGCATCTCCGAGGGCTTCCCGTACACCGTGGTGGAGGCGATGGCGTGCGGGCGGCCGACCGTGTGCACCAACGTCGGTGGCGTCGCCGAGGCGGTCGGTGACACCGGATTCGTCGTCGCGCCGCGGGACGTCGCCGCCGTCGCCGACGCCTGCGTGCGGATGCTGCGGGACCGGGACCTGCGGCTGCGACTCGGGGCGGTCGCCCGGGCCCGGGTCCTGGAGAAGTTCACCCTGCAGCGCTCGCTGCAGGCGTACCGCAACATCTACGAAGGGCTCGCCGCGCCACGGACGGTGTCCGCACCGCCGCGGCATCTGCGAGGCCAGGCGCAGGGCTGGGTCAAGGTCCCGGACCGCAAGATCCGGCCCGGGGTGGCGCCCGTCCCCGCCCGCGTGCCCCGACAGCGTGGACCCGAAGAGTACGGATCCACCGCGTACCCGCCGCGCCGCGACCCGAACTCGTCCGTGCGTCCGGCGGTGTCGTATTCGGACGGCGAGTCGACGGTCGCGATGCTGCGCCCCACCGGCGGCCGGCGATGACCTCCTACAAGGACGCTGACGTCACCGACCCACTGTGGCGGCCCGGCGGCACGACGACCACCGGAGCGGCGCTGCGCGACGCCGATCGGGCGGACGAGCCCGAACGCACGATCCTGCTGCCCAGGATCTCCACCGATCCGGTCGACGACCTGGTCGAGCGGGTCCGGCCCCAGCTGACCCGCGTGGTCGACGCGCTACAGGTCGCCGCCGCCCTGGAGGCCGACGGGCACACCGACCGGGCCGCCCAGGTCGAGTACGGCTACAGCGACGTCTTCGTGCTCGCCTCCGAGGTGTTCCGGCGGATGGGGCCGACCTCGCCGGTCGTGGACGAGGCACGCACCTCGCCGACGACCGGCCGGGGCCGCTGGGACGACCTGCGAACGATCTCGCACGGCCTGCTCTACGTGCTGCCGAGTGCCGCGTTCCCGGCCGTGCTGGCGGCCGTGGGGCGCCCGGGTCTGGTGCTCGGGCTGATCCTCGCCGGGACGCTCGGCTGGATCTACTCGGGCGTGATCGCCTACTCGGCGTACCGCCTGCTCGGCCTTGGCCGGCCACGCTCGGCGAGCCGGCTACTGCGGACAGCCGCGCTGACCGCGCCCCTGCTCGGCACGGTGGCCGGCGGCGCGGTGCTGCCGTACGGCGGCCTGTCGCTCGCCACGATGATGGTCTTCCAGTTGGCGTACCAGCTGGCCAGCACGCTACTGATCTTCTACCGGCGCGAGTTGTGGCTGGCCCTGGCGATGATCCCGGCCTTCCTGTTCGGGGGGATCTACCTGGTGTCCGCCGGCCCGACGCAGCAACGGTGGGCCGTGGGCGCAGCGGCTGTCGGCGTGCTGGCGACCCTCGCCGCGGCGCTCTGGGTAACCCAGACAGCGGCCCGGGCCGAGGAACCGGCAGCACGGGATCCGCTCTGGCCGGAGGCGCCCGCGCTGCTCGGCGTCGCCGGTTACGGGCTCTGCTCGGCGGCGCTGCTCTTCCACGCGCAGGCGCCGTACCTGTTGGGTCGGTTGGACATCGCGGCGGCGGCGGTACCGCTGATTCTGTCCATGGGGTTCGTGGAATGGCGGACCAGCCTGTTCTGGGCGAACGCGGTCGCACTGGCCCGGCACACCCACGAACCGCACGGTTTCGTCGTCGGGGTCTGGCGCATGATCGGCCGGGAGGTCACCGCATGCCTCGCGGTGCCGGCGGTGCTGGGGGCGGCGCTACTGGCCGGGCTGTTCCACGCGGGCATGCTCTCGGCTGCCGGGGTCGTGATGACGGCCGCACACGTGGCACTTGCCGGCGCCTACTACCTGGCCTTCCTGCTGGTCGGCCGGGGCCGGTACGGCTGGCTGTGCCTGTCCATGGCGGTCGTGATCGTGCTGCACACCGGAGTCGGCGCTCTGCTCGGCGTCGCGCCGTTGCTCGGGCAGGACGGCCGCGCGCTCGCCGACACCTCGCTCTACCTGGGCAGCGTCGTGCTGCTCCAGGCGCTGTTCGCGCTCGGTCTGGTTCCGGTGATCGGGCAGGTCCGGCACTACCGATAGTCCACTCGAGGCCCTTGGGGAGGTCCGGATGCACGCGGTGATCCTTGCCGGCGGCAAAGGGGTGCGGTTACGGCCGTATACGACGGCGCTGCCGAAGCCCCTGATGCCGATCGGCGACAGCCACTCGATCCTGCAGATCGTGCTCGACCAGCTCGCGTCGCACGGGTTCACCTCGGTGACCCTGGCGATCAACCACCTCGGCCCGCTGATCCGGGCCTTCGTCGGGGACGGCCGCCCGTGGGGGCTCGTCATCGACTACGTGGAGGAGGACAAACCGCTCTCCACGGTCGGCCCGTTGTTCGGGCTGAAGGACAGGCTGCCCGACGAGTTCCTGGTCATGAACGGTGACATCCTCACCGACCTGGACTACGGCGACCTGCTCCGCACCCACAAACTCTCCGGCGCGGGACTGACGCTGGCGACCTCCGAGCGGGTGCACCAGATCGACTTCGGCGTGCTGGACGTGGCCGCCGGGCGGATCGTCGGGTTCCGGGAGAAGCCGGCGCTGCGCTACCCGGTCAGCATGGGCGTGTACGGGATGTCGCGCAAGACGCTCGAGCCCTACCCGGCGGGGCTCGCATTCGGCTTCGACCAGCTGGTGCTGGACCTGCTCGCGGGCGGCGACCCCCCGGTGACGTACCCGTTCGACGGGTTCTGGCTGGACATCGGCCGGCCGGAGGACTACGACGAGGCGAACCGTTCGTTCCCACAGCTCAAGCCGATCCTGTTGCCCGCCCGCCCGAGGCCGCTGGGGGTGGCCCTCGGTGACGGGACGGCCGTCGGCGACCCGCTGGCCGTCGCAGACCTGTCGGCCGTCGTGCGAGCCGGAGAGTTGACGTGACGCGGGTGCTGCTCTTCGGCGCGTCCGGCTTCATCGGTGGGCACGCGCGTGCCGCTCTGGAGTCGGACCCGCGGGTGACCGAGGTGATCTGCCCGGGCCGGGCGACCTTCGACCTGCTGGACGGCGAACCGGACGCCCTCGCGGCGATCCTGCGCGAGGTCGCCCCGGACGCGGTGGTCAACTGCGTGGGCGCCCTCGCCGGCTCCACCGCACAGCTGGTCACGGCGAATACGCTGGTCGCGGCGAAACTGCTGGAGGCGACCGTCGCCGCGGTGCCACAGGCCCGGCTGGTCCGGCTCGGTTCGGCCGGCGAGTACGGCCCGGTGCCGGATCGTGCCTCGGTCACCGAGGAGGAGCCGGCGCAGCCGGTCAGCGCGTACGGCGTCAGCCACCTGGCCGGGACCCGGCTGTTCCAGCTCGCCGGCGAATCCGGGCAGGCCGATGCGGTCTCGCTGCGGGTCTTCAACCCGATCGGTCCCGGCATGTCGGAGGAGAACCTGCTCGGTCGGGCGGCGGCGCGCATCCGTAACGCGCTGGCCGACGGCGCTCCGGAGATCACCCTGGGGCCGCTCTCGGCGTACCGGGACTTCGTGGATGTGCGGGATCTCGCCGCGCTGATCGTCGCGGCGGTGCTCGCGCCCGAGCTACGGCACCGGGTCTTCAACGCGGGCAGCGGCCGGGCGATCACCGCGCGGGAGGCGGTCGAGCTGCTGGCCGGCACGGCGGGCTACCGTGGCCGGATCCGCGAGGCCGGCACCGGGCCGCAGCGCTCGATGACGGTCAACTGGATCCGGGCCGACGTCAGCCGGGCGGACCACGAGCTGGGTTGGTCGCCGGTGCGCGACCTGGCGACATCGATCAAGGACATCTGGGCCGCCGGGGAGACGCGGTGAGCCACCGGTCCCCGGGCGGCGGTAACCAGCGGCTCCTCGTGGCCGCCCTCGCCGGGGTGACCGTGCTGGTGGCGACCGCGATGTGGGGGTTCGTCGGCCGCCGGCCGGGCAGCGGGCCGGTGTCGGCGCCGCCATCCGGCACCAGCGCCGCACCGTCCAGTTCAGGCAGTCCGGTCAGTCCGGGCTCAGGTCCGGCCGGCGTTTCCCCGTCCGCGGCGCGGCCGAGCGACCCGGCCACCGCCGTGCCCGGTGGTGTCGCCACCACTTCGCCCGGGACGATCACCGACTGGGCGTACCAGCTACAGGGGTACGCCGACGGCCGGCTCGACGCGCTGACCCGGGGCCGGTACCAGCTCGCCGTCGTCGACCTGACCCGGGACGGGCACACCGGCTACTTCACCGCTGCCGAGATCGGCGCGCTGCGCCGCAGCGGCAAGCGGGTGCTGGCGTACTTCGAGATCGGCAGCATCGAGAACTTCCGCCCGGAGTACCCGGTGATCCGCCGCGATGCCCGGGACCTGCTGGCCAACGAGTGGACGGACTGGCCCGGCGAGTACTTCGTCCACTACTGGGACACCCGTTGGTGGGAACGGGTCGTTCGGCCCCGGGTCGACCAAGCACTGCGCGCCGGCTTCGACGGGGTCTACCTGGACACGCCGCTGGCGTACGAGGAGATCTCCCTCGATGCCACCCAGGGCCGCGACCGCGCGCGGCTCGGTGCCGAGATGGCCGCCCTGATCGTCAGGATCAGCGAGTACGCCAAGGCCAAGCGGCCGGGTTTCCTGATCGTTCCACAGAACTCTCCCGAGCTGCGCGAGCAGTCGGGCTACACCGCCGCCGTCGACGGCATCGCGATGGAGGAGCTCTTCTACCTCGCCACGGACGAGCCGTGCACCCAGAGCTGGTGCGCGGAGAACCTGGCGCACACCCGGGCGCTGCGCGATGCCGGCAAGTTCGTGCTCGCGGTCGACTACGCCGTGCGCGCCGACCACGTACGCGGGGCCTGCCGCCGCTACCGCGCGGAACGGTTCGCCGGCACGGTCACCGTCCGGGCTCTCGATCGGCTCACAGCCCGCTGCGGCTGAGTGCGTCGCGGACGGCCGGGCCTCCGCGACGGGAGGTCCGAGCGCCGGACCTCACCTCAATCACGACACACATGAACGGAAGGGAACAAGAGGAATGAGTACAAAAATCGGAGTCGTCGGCCTGGGCTACGTGGGGCTCACGCTCACCGCCGCCCTCGCCGACAAGGGCTTCACGGTGTACGGCGCAGACGTGTCACCGGCGGTGCTGGAGTCGCTCTCCCGCGGCCGGCCGCACATCTTCGAGCCCGGCATCGAGGACGTCTTCGCCGCCCACCTCGGCAAGAACATCCACGTGGGCGCCGACCTGCCGAAGGACACCGTCGACGTGGCGGTGATCAGCGTGTCGACGCCGGTCGACAACATCACCCAGCGTCCCAACCTGGCGAACCTGGCCGCCGCCGCCCGGGTCGTCGCCGCCAGTTGCCGCCCGGACACCCTGGTGGTGGTCCGCAGCACGGTGCCGGTCGGCACGAGCCGCCGGGTGGTGTTGCCGGAGCTGCGGGCCGCCTGGGGCGAGCAGGTCCGGCTGGTGATGGCGCCGGAACGGACCATCCAGGGCCAGGCGCTGCGTGAACTCGTCGAGCTGCCGCAGGTGATCGGCGGCCTGGACGCCGAGAGCCTCGCCGCCGGGATCGAGTTCTTCAACGGACTGGTGCGGGCCGTCGTGCCGGTGTCCGGACTGGAGACCGCCGAGCTGGTGAAGCTCTCGAACAACTGCCACACCGACCTGATCTACTCCTTCGGCAACGAGATCGCGCTGATCGCCGAGCGGCACGGCCTCGACCCCCTGGAGGTGATCAACGCGGCGAACGTCGACTACCCACGCCCGGACCTCGCCAAGCCCGGGTACGTCGGGGGTGGCTGCCTCTCCAAGGATCCGTACATCATGATCGACAGCGCGGGTGACCGCCGGCCGTTCCTCGTCGGCAAGGCCCGCCAGCTCAACGAGTACCTGCCCATCCACGTCGGTGAGACCGTGGTCCGGATGCTGATCGAGGCGCGCGGCCGTAGCCTCGGCGCGCGCCTGGCGGTGCTCGGCTGGGCGTACAAGGGGTGGCCGGCCACCGACGACATGCGCGGCACCCCGATCGCCACCATGATGCGGGTCTTCTCCGCCGCCGGCGTCACCGTCCTCGGTCACGACCCGATGGTCACCGGCGACGTGATCCGGCAGTACGGGGGCGAACCGGTCAGCCTGGACAAGGCGTTCACCGACGCGGACGCCGTCCTGATCATCAATGACCACCCGGACTACCGGGCGATCCAGGTCCCCGAGGTGCTCGGCGCGGCGCGGCCGGCGTTCATCTACGACTCGTGGCGGGTGCTCGACTCCGACGCGGTCATGGCCGCCGGGGTCCGCTACGCGGGCCTCGGCTACCTGCCGCCCGCCCCCGCCGCATCCGGGTCGGCCGCACCGGCCCCGCAGGTGGTGCCGGCATGAGGGCGCTTCTGCTCGGCGGGGCCGGCTTCATCGGCCTGCACCTCGCCCGTCGCCTCGTCTCCGACGGTCACCAGGTGACGATCGTGGACGACTTCTCCCGTGGCCGTGACGACGCCGACCTCGACCGCCTGCGGAGCGACCCGGCGGTGCGGGTGGTCTCCGGAGACCTGACCGCCCCGGACACCTGGGCCGCACTGCCGACGGGCTGGGACCAGATATACCTGCTCGCCGCCGTCGTCGGAGTCCGTAACGTGGAGCAGGATCCGGCTCGGGTCGTCCGGGTCAACACCCTCTCCGCGATGCACCTGCTCGACTGGGTGGCCCCTGGCGAGCGGGTCTTCTTCGCCTCCACCAGCGAGGTCTACGCCGGGGGTGTGACGGCCGGGGTGGTACCGGTGCCGACGTCCGAGGCCGTGCCGACGATGATCTCCGACATCTCGGCGCCCCGCTTCGCGTACGCGGCCAGCAAACTGCTCGGTGAGGCCGCCTTCCTGCACACGGCCCGTGCCCGCGGCTTCGAAACCGTGGTGGGCCGCTTCCACAACGTGTACGGATCACGGATGGGCGCCGACCACGTCATTCCGGAGATGTCCCTGCGCGCCCTGCGGGGAGCCGACCCGTTCCCGGTCCCCGGCGCCGACCAGTACCGGGCGTTCTGCCACGTGGACGACGCCGTCGAGGCCATGATGCGGCTGATGGCGGCCCCGGCCGCCGCGGGTCAGATCGTGCACATCGGCAACGACCGCGAGGAGACCAACATCGGAGACCTCGCCAAGCTGGTCCTCCGCGTGGCCGGGGTGAGCCCCGCCATCGCGCCCGAGACGGCGCCGCCCGGCTCGGTCGCCCGCCGCTGCCCGGACCTGTCCCGGCTACGGGAGCTGACGGGCTACGAGCCGACCGTCAGCCTGGAGGAGGGCGTGCGCACCACCTTCTCCTGGTACCGAGAGCACGGGTGGCGGTGATGAGCCGACGTCCCATCTGTTTCTACTACGGCGACGGGCATCTGGACCACCTCGCCGGGTATGTGCGGGTGGTCCTGCAGCCGGATTTCTACCAACCCACCGAGCTGCGATACCTCGCGGAGCGGGACGTGCAGACGCTCGCCTACCTTTCGCTTTCGGAGGACCAGGGCCCGCCCGCGCCCTGGCAGCGCCAGGAACGCAACCCGGACTGGGGCGGAGCATTCGTCCAGGTCGGCCACCCGCTCTGGGTGGCGCACGTGGTCGGTGCGGCGAAGAAGGCGATCGCCCAGGGCTACGCGGGGCTCTTTCTGGACACGCTCAATGTCGAGCTGACCTATCCCGAGGACGTGCCACACCTGCTCACCCTGGTCGCCGCGATACGGGAGGAAGCCAAGCCCGCGTACCTGCTGGCCAACCGAGGCTTCGGCATGCTGCCTCGGCTGGCCGAGATCGTCGACGGCATCGTCTTCGAGTCCTTCTCGGCCCGATGGACCGAGGACGGCTATGCCCCGTGGCCGCCCGACGTGCTTGAGTTCCACGCCCAGATCGCCGAGCAACTGCTACAGCTGGAACTGGACCTCTACAGCCTCGACTACGCCGACAGCCAGGGGTTGACCGAGTTCGCCGAGCGCCGGGCCCGCCAGTTCGGTCTCCAGTCCTTCGTCAGCGACCGCGCCCTGTCCAGGACCTGATCGCCTGACCTTCGTCGCCCTCCCCGCCGGGCTGGGGCCGGAACGCGCGAGTTGCTCCCCACCGCGCGAGCGGCTTCAGCTCGGCGGGGAGGGCCTGCCGCGTGACGGCGGGCCCTTCCCGGCCCGGGCCAGCGAAAGCTGTCCATGTTCAAGGGTCGTCCGGCCGTTGCCCGGGAGCTGAGCGACCGTCAGGCCGTCAGTTGCCGGCGGCGATGTCGGCGGCGAGTCGTTCCGCGGCGGAACACAGCGCCGGTGCGATTCGTTCGGCGGCCTGTCGGGTCAGCCGTCCCTCTGGGCCGGAGACGGAGAGCGCGGTCATCATGGGCGCGCCGAGAACCGGTGCCGCGACGCAACGGACGCCCACCTCCTGCTCGCCCTCGTCGATCGCGTATCCGGCCGCGCGGACCCGGTCGAGTTCGCGGTCGAACTCCGCCAGGTCGGTGATGGTGTGTTCGGTCATCGCCGGCATCCCGGTGCGAGCGAGGATGCCGTGCGCCTCCGTCGCCGGTAGTTGGGCCAGCAGCGCCTTGCCCACTCCGGTGCAGTGCGGCAGCACCCTGCGGCCCACCTCGGTGAACATCCGCATCGCGTGCGGTGACGGCACCTGCGCCAGGTACACCACCCGGTCGCCGTCCAGGGTCGCCAGGTTGGCCGTCTCGCCGGTTGCCGCGACGAGGTCGGCGAGCACCGGCCGGGCCCGTTGGCCGAGGTACCGGTTGGCGGTGTCGCCGAGTCGGATGAGCCGGGCGCCCAGGGCGTAACGGCGGGACGGCTGTTGGCGCACGTACCCCATCTCGACGAGGGTCCTGATCAGCCGGTGGATGGTGGGCTGGGGGAGACCGGCGACGGCGGCGAGTTGGGAGAGCCCCATCTCGCCACCCGCGTCGGCGAGGTGTTCGAGCAGGTCGAAGGCGCGCTGAAGGGACTGCACGCCGGACCGGCCGGCCGGTGCTTCCTGCGGCACCAGGGCTCCCCTCGTGGTTCTGGTCGCGGTACCGGATGGCCCGCCCTGATGATATGGTACCCACCGACTTCCGCGATGCGGAAATTTGTATTCACGATGTGAAAGGCAGGGGTTGGGGTATGGCCACAGATGCCTCGGTGACGATCGTTGGACCGGCCGTCGTGGGCGGTGCGGAGGTGCTCACCCCGGACGCGCTCGCCTTCGTCGCCGACCTGCACCGTCGGTTCGCCGCCGACCGGGACCGGATCCTCGCCGACCGGGTGCGCCGCCGCGCTGAGATCGCCAGTGCCGGGCGTCTGGACTTCCTGCCGGACACGGCCGACGTCCGGGCGGCGGACTGGCGGGTCGCGCCGGCACCGGCCGACCTGCGCGACCGGCGGGTGGAGATCACCGGACCGACCGACCGGAAGATGACGATCAACGCGTTGAACTCCGGCGCGCGGGTGTGGCTCGCCGACTTCGAGGACGCCAGCGCGCCGACCTGGGCGAACGTCGTCGGCGGCCAGCTCAACCTGACCGACGCCATCGAACGCCGGATCGAGTTCACCAGCGCCGAGGGCAAGCAGTACCGGCTCACCGGCGACCCGCTGCCGGCGATCGTCGTCCGGCCACGCGGCTGGCACCTCGACGAGCGGCACCTGCTCGTCGACGGCGCGGCAGCGGTCGGCGCGTTGGTCGATTTCGGGCTCTACTTCTTCCACAACGCCCGCCGGTTGATCGCGGCCGGCAGTGGACCGTACTTCTACCTGCCGAAGCTGGAGGGCCACCGGGAGGCCCGGCTGTGGAACGACGTCTTCCGGCACGCGCAGCAGGCGCTCGGCATTCCCACCGGCACGGTCCGTGCCACCGTGCTGATCGAGACCATCACCGCCGCGTTCGAGATGGACGAGATCCTCTACGAGCTGCGCGAGCACGCCTCCGGCCTGAACGCCGGACGATGGGACTACCTGTTCAGCATCATCAAGACCTTCCGCGATGCCGGCGCCGGATTCGTGCTGCCGGACCGTAACTCCGTGACGATGACGGCCCCGATGATGCGGTCGTACACCGACCTGCTCGTCGCGACCTGTCACCGGCGCGGCGCGGTGGCGATGGGTGGCATGGCGGCCTTCATCCCGAACCGCCGCGAGCCGGAGACCACCAGGGCGGCCCTGGCCAAGGTGCGGGCGGACAAGGAGCGCGAGGCCGGCGACGGCTTCGACGGTTCCTGGGTGGCGCACCCGGGCCTGGTCGCGGTCTGCCGGGAGGTGTTCGACGCCGTACTCGGGGACCGGCCGAACCAGGTCGGCCGTCAGCGGGAGGACGTGAAGGTCACGGCCGACGACCTGCTCGACATCGCGGCCACACCCGGCGCGGTGACCGAAGCGGGCCTGCGCAACAACATCGCGGTCGGGCTCCGCTACGTCGAGGCGTGGCTACGCGGCACCGGCGCGGTGGCCATCTTCAACCTGATGGAGGACGCCGCGACGGCGGAGATCTCCCGGTCGCAGGTCTGGCAGTGGGTGCGCACCGGGACGGTGCTGGACACCGACGCGGTGGTCACGGCGGACCTGGTCCGTGGCCTGATCGCCGAGGAGATCGCCGCGCTGAGGGTCGAACTGGGCGTGGAGCGGTTCGCCGCGAGCCGGTACGAAGTGGCGCGCGAGGTGTTCGAGGAGGTCGCGCTCGGCACGACCTACGTCGACTTCCTGACCCTGCCGGCGTACCAGTTGCTCGACGACTGAGGCGCCCGGCCGGCGGGCGTGGGCTGCCGGGCGGAATGCCCGGCTGCCCCGGCGCTGCCGGACGGGTGTGCAGGAGTCGGCCCTAACGGTGTGACCGGGGGGCCGGCAGTCCGGTGTGGGTGGCGCGGGTCGCCGCGGCGATCACGGACGACGACTGCTGCAGCAGCGGCACGGCTTGGGCGACCAGGCTGTCGTTGATCCGGGCGGTCGGCCCCGACACGGACAGGGCCAGGGTGCCGGGTGGACCGGGAACGGCCACCGCGACGCAGCGCACCCCGACCTCCTGTTCGCCGTCGTCGGTGGCGAAGCCGTTCGCCCGCACGGCCCGCAACTCGCGCAGCAGGTCGTCCAGGCTGGTGATGCTGGTCGGCGTGGTCGCGACGAACTCGGTGTTGGCGTACACGTCGGCGATGACCTGGTCGTCGAGTTGGGCGAGCATCGCCTTGCCGACGGCGGTCCGGTACGCCTCCACCCGCCGACCGACCTCAATGAACATTCGCATCTGGTGACGGGAGGCAACCTGGGCGAGGTAGACGATGTGGGTTCCCTCCAGCCGGGCCGCGTTGGCGGTCTCACCGAGGGCCTCGACCAGCGTCGCCAGGTGCGGCCGGACCAATGGGGCGATCATGGTCAGGGCCTGGTCGCCGAGGTGGATGAGGGCGCTGCCCAGGGCGTACCGGCGATCCGGCTCCTGTCGCAGCATGCCGGCGCTGATCAGCGTCCGAAGTAGCCGGTGGATGGTGGCGATCGGCAGGCCGGTGGCGGTCGCCAGTTCGGACAGTCCGCACGGTGCTCCGGTGTCGGCGATTACATTCATGATCTGCAATGCTCGCTTGACGGACTGGACGCCCCCGCCTCCGCCTGCGCTGTCGCCTTCCCGCTCCATGTCCCCTCGTTCCCGTGCCGCCGTGATCCGCGCTGATGCCTGCGCGGCGCACATCGTATGCCGTGCGGCGGTGTCGGCGCTGCATCCACCCGGGCGCCGTTCGGCGCCGGTGACGGAGTGTCCGCCCGGCCCAATCCAGATCCTCCGAACGAACTCTTGACGTGCGCGATGCGGATACTACTATCCACCATGTGGAAAGAAGCCCCGGTCAACGAACGCCGCCTGGTTTGGTGCGCATGCCGGGGCCGTGCCGGTTAGCCAGCCTGGCCTCCCGGTACCAGCGCATCACCGTCTGATGCCCGACCCCGCGCAGCACGACGAACGTCCACGTACCGGGAGGTCATCCGTGTCTCACCGCAACCCTCACCGCCGCCTCCGGGCGGCGACAGCCGGGCTCGCCCTGCTGCCCCTACTGCTCGCCGCCTGCAGCACCGGCGGGGGCGACGAGAACGTCGGCGACGGCATCAAGGCCGGGCAGGTCGACGCCAACCAGGCCAAGGTCAAGGACGGCGGGACGCTCGCCTACTCGATCGAGGTCGACGTCAAGAACTGGAACATCCTGCACGCCACCGGCGACGTCTTCGGCTACCGGCAGATCCTCAACCCGGTGCTCCCGCACGCGATGATCTCCCAGCCCGACTTCACGATGGCCAAGAACGACGCGCTGGTCACCGAGGTCAAGGTCGTCAAGGACTCGCCGCAGACCGTCGAGTACCGCATCCGGCCGGAAGCCGCCTGGTCGGACGGGACCCCGATCACCGCCGACGACTTCAAGTACACCTGGCAGGTCCAGGACCCGCAGCAGTGCTCCGCCTGCGAGCCGGCCACCCAGGCCGGGTACGACCAGGTGGCCTCGGTGACCGGCAGTGACAACGGCAAGACCGTCACCGTCGAGTTCAAGAACACCTACCAGCCGTGGCGGCTGATGTTCCCGCACCTGCTGCCGGCGCACATCGCCGCCCAGCACGGCGACCTGGCCACCTCGTTCAACGACTACTTCGCCAGCACGGTGCCGACCTGGTCGGGTGGGCCGTACCTGATCTCCGAGTACGTGCCGAACCAGTCGGTCACCATGAAGAAGAACCCCAAGTGGTACGGCGACGGCCCGCACCTCGACCAACTCGTCTTCCGGATCCTCACCGACGAGCGGCAAGCGGTCACCGCGATGGCCAACAACGAGATCCAGGTCGTCGTGCCCCGTCCGACCCTCGACCTCGTCGAGCAGCTCAAGGGCATCAGCAACGTCACCACGTCGCTGGCCTCCGGGCTGGTCTACGAGCACCTGGACATCAACACCGCCCACCCGGCACTGGCTGACGTCGCCCTGCGCCGGGCGATCTTCACCGCGGTCGACCGGCAGGCCGTCATCGACAAGACCATCGGCCAGTTCGCGGCCGGCACCAAGCCGCTCGGCAACCGCAACTTCATGCCCGGCCAGACCCTCGAAGGCACCGCCGCCTACACCGACACGGTGACCCCGGCGGGGCTCGGCGACGGAAACCTCGACGCGGCCAAGAAGATCCTCACCGATGCCGGCTACGTGCTCGGCGACGGCAAGCTCACCGACCCCAAGGGCAAGCCGGTACCGACGCTGCGGATGCGCTACAGCAAGGGCAACCAGGTTCGGCTGGACACCTCGGTGCTCGTCCAGAACCAGCTCAAGCAGCTCGGCATCACGCTCCAGCTCCAGGAGACCGACAGCCTCGGCACCACGGTCAACACCGGCGACTTCGACCTGATCGTCTTCGGCACCAACCTCGACGTCATCCCCACCGCCACCGCGCAGGCGGTGTTCGGCTCGAAGGGCACCCACACCGGCTACAAGGACCAGGAGATCGACGGCTGGCTCACCGCGGCGGCCCGCACCCTGGACCCGCAGCAGGTCGTCGACCTGCTGAACAAGGTGGACACCCGGATCAGCGAGCAGGCCGTGACCCTGCCGATCTACCAGACGCCGACCCTGGTCGCGTACCGCACCGACCTCGGCAACGTGCGGGTCAACCCGACCCGCTTCGGCACCAGCTACAACAGCCAGGAGTGGGGTGTCAAAGAGTGACGGGTGAACACCGGTCCGGCCGTGACTTCATCGTCGAGGTCCCGGCCCCGGCCGTGGAATTCAACGAGGTCTACCGCAACTTCGTCGGCTCGGCCGGCTACTTCGTGGCGAACAACATCTACAGCCGGCTCGTCGTGTTCGACACCGGATCCCCGGCGGCGTACCCGGACCTGGCCGAACACTGGGAGATGGCGCCCGACGCCCGTACGCTGCGGTTCCAGCTCAACCGGCACGCCCGCTGGCACGACGGTGAGCCGGTGACCGCCGAGGATGTCGCGTACACCCACCTGACCGCCCTGGCCAACGGCTACCACGCCGCGTCGTTCCTGCACGACGTGCAGGACATCGAGGTGCTCGGCCCGCACGAGCTGCGGTACGTGCTCCGTCAGCCCAACGCCGGGTTCCTCGCCCAACTGGGCAACCTGGTGTTCGCCCACATCCTGCCCAAGCACCTGTACGAGGGCACGGACTGGGCGACCAACCCGTACAACCAGCAGCCGGTCGGCTCCGGCCCGTTCCGGTTCGTCGAGCACGTACCCGGCGAGCGGGTGGTGCTGGAGGCGTGGGACGGCTACTGGGGCCCCCGCCCCCAGATCGACCGGGTCATCCTCGACATCGAGCCCGACCTCGACGAGGCCGTCCGCAAGGTCGCCGACGGGCGGGCCCACTACCTGGTCCAGGACGTGCTCACTTTCCCCCGGCTGCACCTGGCCGAGGGGAGCGAGGTCGCCTCGGTGTGGCGCAAACGCGGTCCCGGGATCGCCGTGCTCGGCTTCAACCACACCCAGGACCGGTGGCACGACCGACGGGCCCGCGCCGCCATCGCGCACGCGGTCGACCGCCGCCGGCTGATCCCGCTGTCCGACCCTGGCTGGTCCGAGCCGTACACCCACTACCTGCCGCGCAGCGTGGACTGGGCGTTCGCCGACGACGCGACCGCACCGGCCTTCGACCCGGCGGAGGCGGTCCGGCTGCTCGATGCGGCCGGGATCACGTCAGCCGGCGCCGACCGGCCGACGCTGCGGCTGGCGTACATGAAGAACTTCACCGGCCACGCCGGTATCGCCGCGGCGGTCGCCGAGGACCTGCGTGCCGTCGGACTGGACGTCGAGGTCGCCGGGCTCGACTCGCCGACCTGGGCCCGCCAGGTGGCCGGCGACGCCGAGTTCGACCTCACGATCAGCGGCGGCAACATGGTCCCCGACCCGGAGATCACCGCCAGCCGGTTCGAGACCGGCGGCGGACGCAACCACGCCCGGCTTTCCGACCCGGAGGCCGACGCCTGCTACGCGGCGGCCCGGGCCACCATCGACCCGGCCCGGCGCGGCGAGCACTACCAGGAGCTGCAACGGGTCTGGGCCCGCAACGTCGACTGGGTGCCGCTGTTCTGGTACGCGGCCTACTACCTGCGCAGCGACAGCTTCTTCGGCTGGCCGGACCAGGTCGGCTTCCGGGTGCCGTTCTGGCACTGGGGCCGGATCCGGCCCGTCGAGCGCTGACCCTTCCATCCACAAATTCCCACCCCAACCACCGAGGACAGGACTTGGACGAGTACATCGTCGTCGTACCCAACGGTACGACCGAGATCAACGAGTCGTACCGCAACTTCGTCGGGGGCGCCGGCTACTTCGTCGCCAACAACATCTTCAGCCGCCTCGTCGTCACCGAGGTCGGCGGCGCCGCGTCCTACCCGGACCTGGCGGAGCACTGGGAGTGCCTGGACGGTGCCCGGCGCTGGCGGTTCACCCTCAACCGGCACGCCCGCTGGCACGACGGCCAGCCGGTCACCGCCCACGACGTCGCCTACACCCACCTGACCGCCCTGGCGAACGGGTACCACGCCGCGTCGTTCCTGCACGGCATCGCCGACATCAAGGTGCTCGACGACCACCTGGTCGAGTACCACCTGGAGGAGCCCAACGCCGCGTTCCTCACCCAACTCGGCAACTTCGCCGCCACCCACGTCCTGCCCAAGCACCTGTACGAGGGCACCGACTGGGCGACCAACCCGCACAACCAGCAGCCGGTCGGCTCCGGCCCGTTCCGGTTCGTCGAGATGGTGCCCAACGGGCGGATCGTGCTGGAAGCCTGGGACGGGTACTGGGGGCCGCCGGCCGGCGTGGACCGGGTGACCATCGTCGTCGAACCGGACCTCGACGAGTGCGTCCGCATGATCGCCGACGGCAGGGCACACTTCGCTCCGCAGGACGTGCTCACCATGAAGCGGCTGCCGCTGGCCGAGGGCTCGGAGCACGCCAGCGTGTACCGCGAGCGTGGTCCCGGCGTCGCGTTGCTGAGCTTCAACTACCGGCAGGAGCGGTGGGCCGACCGCCGGCTGCGGCTGGCGCTCGCGCATGCCGTGGACCGCAGCCGCCTCGAACGCTTCGCCGAGCCCGGCTGGTCGGAGCCGTGGGCCAACTTCTTCCCCGGCAGCAGCTTCGCCGTGGCCCGCGACGTCACGGCGGTCGGCCATGACGCGGCCACGGCCGAGAAGCTGCTCGACGAGGCCGGGTACCCGCGCGGCGCGGACGGTCGTCGGCTGTCGCTGCGGATGTACTACATGGCGACCTTCGACGGCCACGGCGGGCTGGCGCGCAGCGTCACCGAGGACCTCGCGGCGATCGGCGTGCACGTCGAGTACGCCGGGCTGGACTCGGAGACGTGGTCGCGGCAGATCGGCCGGGAGGGCGACTTCGACCTGACCATCAGCGGCGGGAACATGATGCCCGACCCGGACATCACCGCCAGCCGGCTGGAGGGCGGCGGGCAGCGCAACCACCTCGCGCTGGCCAATCCCGACGCCGACGCCTGCTACGTCGCCGGCCGGTCGACCACCGACCAGGACGAGCGGATCGCGCACTACCGACAGCTCCAGGAGGTGTGGGCCCGCGACGCGAGCGTGGTGCCGCTGTTCTGGTACTGCATCTACCTGATGCGCAGCGACCAGTTCTTCGGCTGGGCCGACCAGGTCGACTTCCGGATCCCGTTCTGGCACTGGGGACGTCTCCGGAAGATCACCGGCGGCGAAGGCTAGCCGGCAGCGGGCGCGGGAAGGTTCCTCATGGAGATCGTGGGCTTCGCCCTGCGGCGGCTGCTCGTCGCCATTCCGGTGCTGTTCGTGTCGACGTTCCTGATATTCCTGGCCGTGGCCAAGTCCGGTGATCCGCTGGCCGAACTCCGGGAGCGACAACCACCGGTGCCGCCGCACACGATCGCCGCCGAGGAGGCACGGCTCGGGCTGGACCAGCCCGTGCTGCAGCGGTACTGGGACTGGCTGACCGGGGTCGTCCAGGGCGACTTCGGTCCGTCGGTCGACCGCAATGCCGACATCGGCACGGAGATCGCCTCGCGCCTGGGCATCACGATGCGGTTCGTCCTCATCGCGATGCTGATCGCGGCCGTGCTGGCGATCCTGGTCGGGGTCGTCAGCGCGGTCCGCCAGTACTCCTGGCTCGACTACCTGTTCACCTCGACCGGCTTCCTGTTCCTGGCGATGCCGTCGTTCTGGCTGGCCGTGCTGCTCAAGCAGGGCGGCATCGAACTGAACACCCTCGCCGGCAGCACGCTGATCTACACCGTCGGCGACAGCTCGGTGATCCCGCCACCCACCCTGGGCGGCCGGATCGCCGACCTCGCCGGCCACCTGGTGCTGCCGACCATCACGCTCGTGCTGATCAACTTCGCCGCGTGGAGCCGGTTCCAGCGCTCGTCGATGCTGGACGTGCTCGGCAGCGACTACGTCAAGCTGGCCACCGCCAAGGGCCTACGACGGCGCACGGTGCTGCGCAAGTACGCCCTGCGCACGGCGCTCACCCCACTGGTGACGGTCATCGCGCTGGACTTCACCGCCGTCTTCGCGGGGGCGGTGGTCACCGAGACCGTCTTCCAGTGGCGGGGCATGGGCGACTACCTGCTGGAGTCCATCAACGGGCGGGACGTCAACGCCGTGATGGCGTGGCTGCTCGTCGCGGCGGTCGCAGTGGTCCTGTTCAACCTGCTCGCCGACATCCTGTACGCCGCTCTCGATCCGAGGATCCGTCGTGTCCGTTGAACCGCCACCGGTGTCCGTACCCGCCGCCGTGCCCGGTCCGTGGCGCGGTGTCCTCGCCCGGTTCCGCCGGCACCGGCTCGCCGTGGCCGCGCTGGTGGCCCTCGTGTCCGTCGCGTTGTTCGCGTTCGTCGGCCCGCTGCTGTGGCGCTACAACCACGACGACATCACGCCCGACAACTCGCAGCCACCGTCGGCGACCCACCCGCTGGGCACCGACTCGCTCGGCCACGACCTGCTCGCCCAGGTGATGCGCGGTACCCAGCAGTCACTGCTGATCGCGCTCACCGTGGCGTTCGGCGCGGCGGTGGTCGGCACCGTGGTCGGCATCGTCGCCGGCTACTACCGCGGACGCACCGACGCACTGCTGATGCGGCTGGTGGACCTGTTCCTCACCGTGCCGACGATCGCGGTCGCCGCCGTACTCGGGCACAACTTCGCCGGCAGCGGCGGCGGGTGGGTGCTCATCGCGGTCGTACTCGCCGCGCTGATGTGGACCAGCGTCGCCCGGGTGGTCCGTGGCGTCGTACTCGGCCTGCGGGAACGTGAGTTCATCTCCGCGGCCCGGGCGTTGGGATCGTCCGATCTCCGGATCATGGCGCGGCACATCCTGCCCAACGTGGCCGCCCCGATCATCGTGTCGGTGACCATCCTGGTCGCCACCGCGATCCTCGCCGAGACCGCGCTGTCGTTCATCGGCTTCGGTGTCCAGCCGCCGGACACCTCCCTCGGCCTGCTGGTGGCCAACGCCCAGTCCGCGGTCGCCACCCGGCCCTGGCTGTTCTACTTCCCGGGCCTGGTCATCCTGCTCATCGCCCTGTCCATCAACTTCGTCGGAGATGGGCTGCGCGACGCCCTCGACCCGACCCAGACCAAGGGCCCGCGCCGTCGCCGGTACCTGGCCCGGCCGGCGGCCCGCACCGATGCGGTACCCGACGACGTGCTGCTGTCGGTCCGCGACCTGCGGGTGGTGTTCGCCGCCGACAGCGGCGACGTGTCCGCCGTCCGCCACCTCGACCTGGACCTGCGCCGTGGCGAAGTCGTCGGCCTGGTCGGAGAGTCCGGCTCGGGCAAGTCCGTCAGCGCCGCGGCGCTGATGGGGCTGCTGCCGCCCACCGCCACCGTCAGCGGCTCGATCCACTTCGCCGGCCAGGAACTCGTCGGGCTGGCCGAGCCGCAGTTCCGGCGCCTGCGGGGCAGCCGGATCGCCATGGTGTTCCAGGACCCGATGTCCTCGCTGAGCCCGGTGCACACCATCGGCGACCAGGTCGCCGAGGCTGTCCGGGTGCACCAGGGCTGCTCCCGGTCCGCCGCCCGGGCCCGCGCCGTGGAACTGCTGGACACCGTCGGAATCCCGGACGCCCGCAACCGGCTCGGCGACTACCCGCACCAGTTCTCCGGCGGCATGCGCCAACGGGTGGTGATCGCGATGGCCATCGCCAACGACCCGGATCTCATCATCGCCGACGAGCCCACCACCGCCCTGGACGTCACCGTGCAGGCGCAGGTGCTCGCCGCGCTGCGGGCGGTCCGGGAGCGCACCGGTGCGGCGATTCTGATGATCACACACGACCTCGGGATCGTGGCCGAGACCGCCGACCGGATCGCGGTGATGTACGCCGGCCGGCTCGTCGAGGTCGGCACCGCCGCCGACGTGTTCGACAACCCCTCGATGCCCTACACCCGGGGCCTGCTGGACTCCGTACCCCGCCTCGACCGGCCTGCCGACGAGGAGCTGTGGGCGATCCCCGGTTCACCGCCGAGCATGACCGCACTGCCGGCGGGGTGCGCGTTCGCCCCGCGCTGCGGGATCCGCACGCCCGACTGCTCGGACGCCGTGCCGAACCTCGTACCGGTGGCGGCCGGCCACCTGGCGGCGTGCCTGCGCGTGACCCCACCCGGCGATGCCCTGACGGGGACCGCCACCACCTCGTCGATCCCCGAAAGGCCGTGACGACATGACCTCCCGCGCACCGCTGCGAACCCGCGCCGGGGAACGCGAGACCCTCCGGTTCCCCGTACTGACCGATCTGGACGGCTCGGAACTGGCCATCCACGCCCACGTGGTGACGGGCCCCGCCGACGGGCCGACGCTCACCCTGCTGTCCGGGGTGCACGGCAACGAGTGGTTCTCGCACGCGGTGCTGCGCGCGGTGCTGGCCGGCACCGACCCGGCCACGCTGCGCGGAACCCTGGTGGTCGTGCCGGCCGCCAACCCGTACGCCCTGCGGACCGTCACCCGCTACTCCAACGACATCCAGCAGGTCGGCTTCGTCAACATGAACAAGGCGATCCTGCGCGACACCGAGTCGATCACCGGACGGACCGGCCAGGTGCTCGTCGAGCAGATCATCGAGCGCTCCACCCATCTGCTGGACTTCCACCCCGGCCCGTGGGGCACCACCTGGGGCGTCGTGCTCTACGACGCGACCGGCCCGCTGTCGGCCGCCAGCCGGGAGATGGCCGTCGCCTTCGGCATGCCGTACATCCAGGGTGAGGACGCCGCGGTCGCGTTCCCGAACTCGGTGTTCGACGCAGCCAACGCCGCCGGGGTGTCCGCCGTCGGCGTCGAGGTCGGCGGCCTCGGCTTCGGCTCCCGCAGCGAGGACGACTGGATCGCCCGGAACGTCGACGGCGTCCGCCGGGTGATGGTCCACCTGGGCATGCTCGACGAGCCGGCTCCGCCCCGGACGGTCACCGACGTCGAGGTCGCCTGGGACCTGCGGCCCGGGCACGGCGGCATGTTGGTACCCGAGATCACCGAGGACCGACTGCTGACCGCCACCACCGAGGGAGAACTGCTCGGCCGGTTGCTCTCCCCGGTCGACCTCACCGTTCTTGAGGAGTACCGGTCGCCCGGCGACGGGATCCTGCTGTCGGTTCCGCGCAGCCATCCGGTACACCCGTACAACTTCGGTTTCGTCATCGGCCGGCGCTGCGGGAGCGCGGCATGACCCGCGACCTGCTGCTCGATGTCGACGGTCTGACCAGGCACTTCCCGGTCCGGCGAGGAAGCCTGATCAAACGGTCGGCGGGGGTGGTCAAGGCCGTCGACGGCGTCTCGTTCCAGCTTCGGGCCGGCGAGACGCTGGGCATCGTCGGTGAGTCCGGCTGCGGCAAGTCGACCCTGGCCAAGCTGCTGACCCGGCTCGAACAGCCGACCGGCGGGCAGGTCCGCTACCGGGGAACCGACATCGCCGGGCTGCGCGGCAGGGAGTTGCGCGACCTGCGACGGCGTATCCAGGTCGTCTTCCAGGACCCGTACTCGTCGCTCGACCCGAGGATGACGATCGGCCAGATCATCGCCGAGCCGTTCGCCGTGCACGGGGAGCTGGGCGCCGCCGACAAGCGCCGGCAGCGGGTCCAGGAACTGCTGGAGACCGTCGGACTCGACCCGGAGCACGTCAACCGCTACCCGCACCAGTTCTCCGGCGGGCAGCGGCAGCGGATCGGCATCGCTCGCGCCCTGGCGTTGCAGCCCGAGGTGGTGGTCTGTGACGAGCCGGTGTCGGCGCTCGACGTGTCGGTACAGGCGCAGGTGATCAACCTGCTCCGGCGGCTGCAACGGGACCTCGGCCTGGCGTACGTGTTCATCGCCCACGACCTGTCCGTCGTGCGGCACATCTCGCACCGGGTCGCCGTCATGTACCTCGGCAAGGTGGTGGAGACCGGCACCGTGGCGGAGATCTTCGACCGCCCGGCTCACCCGTACACCAAGGCGTTGCTGTCCGCCGCGCCGGTACCGGACCCGCACCACGAGCGTGAGCAGATCCTCCTCCGAGGCGATCCACCCAGTCCGGTGAACCCGCCCAGCGGCTGCCGGTTCCGGACCCGCTGTTGGCAGGCCATCGACGCTTGCGCCGAGGAGCAACCCGCCCTGGTCCCGCGAGGTGGCGGGCATCCCGTGGCGTGCATCAACGAAATTCCCCCGACGGCGCGGCGCCTTCCGGTCATCGCATGACGCCTCCGGTGCCGGCGTTGTCCCGGCACCCGCCTCGACTGCTCACGCCACCAGGTGCTGCTCGGCCAGTTCGGCCAGCCGCACGGTGTACAGGCCGTTGCGTTCGGCCCTCACGTCGGTCACCTCGAGCTGCGTGCCGGGGGCGAGGATGAACTCCTCCTCGCCGGTGAACGCGGAGAACCTGCGGATGCCCACCGCCCGCACGGGAAGCACCTCGAAGAGCGTCCGCTTGCCGCGGCTGCCGAGGAACGCCTGGGCCACGCTGAGCTTCGACGTGCACGAGGACACGCCCCACCACGTCACGGTCTGGCCGAGCGGGTACTGCGCCCGCAGGTCCAGCGACACCCCACGCCACAGCGGCTCGGTGCGGGCTGGAAGCCGCGACACGGCCGAGAACAACAGTCGCAGGTACGGCAGGTACGGGAGGATCCTACTGCGGTCCGGGTCACGCAGGGTGGCGTTGATCTGTCGGTAGAACGCCGACTCGCAGGTGTACAGGTAGAGGGCGGCGACCTCGTCGACGGACAGGCCGTGGGCCCCGCCGTTCACCTGCGTCTCGCCGAACTGGCGCGACTGCTCCACGTGCCAGTCGAGCCCCGACAGCAGCTTCGCCACCGGCTCGGCGGCCTCGCGGAAGTCCATGAGGGGGGTGTCGAACACGCCGGTGATCGCGGGGAGTACGAGCCCCTCGTCCTTGACGCTGGCGAGCCGCTCGAGGTAGAGCTTGTGCAGCTCCATCGTGGAGGCGATGAAGGCTCCCATCCGGTCGGCCATGCCCGCGTCCGTGCCGCCGGCCTGCCCGGTCAGCGTGCTCCACCCCTTGCTGGGCAGCCAGTCGATCTCGTCGGCCCCCAGCGTCCTGAGGGCCGCGTTCACGTCGGCGAAGTGGTTCCCGTCGCAGAAGATGTCGCCCTGTGCCGCGGGGTTGGGGTGGTCGATGTGCCGGACCTCCACCTCGGGGTACTTCTTCTCGAGCTGGAGCACGATCTTCTTCAGGTTGCGGGCGTGCGCCCCCCACCACGCGAACACCACGCCCCGGTCCTCTTCGTCGGCGTGCTGCTTCGCCCTCAGAATCTCCTCGACGAGCCTCTCGACGACCGGTTGCCAGAACGCGGTGTGCTGGGCGGTGGACATCGCGCCGTCGCTGCTCGCGGTGAGTGCCGCGTTCAGAAGCAACACGCCCTGGGTGAGCATCGCCTGGAACCACTCCGGCGGCTGCACGGTGTCGTGTTCCTTCAGCAGGGCGCGGATGTCCCCGATCGGCGTCTTCTTGGGGATGCCGTGCTTCCACATCGCCGCGGCCTTGATGATGCAGCGGATGGTGACGACCCTGCCGAACTGGCTGTCGGCCCAGTCGTGGAAGGTGTTGTCGAACATGGCGATGCCGGTGGCGCTCTCGGGCCGCGGGTACGGGTTCTGGCCGAAGACGACGACCTTCCACTTGTGCGGTGGGTTGGGCTTGAGCGCCTGGAAGGTCAGTTCCCGGACGGGTACGACCTTCGGGGCGCGGCCCGGGCCGATGAACGTGGCTGCGGCCGGCTGCGCCTCGATGACCGGTTTCAGGAGCGGCAACCACGGCTCGCCGCCGCCCTTGAAGAGCTCGGCGAGGGCCAGCGAATCGGTCGGGTCGGGGGCGTCGGCGTCGCTCATCGTGGGCTCCTGAGGTGGCGACCCGTGGCGGTGACGGCACGGGTGATCAAGGTGCGGGAGGATTGTGCCGCGCGAGTGCGACAGATGCGATGTCGGGAAGCAGGACAGCCCACCCGTCGGCGTTTCACCCGGCACTTCGTGCGTCGCCCGGCGCGGTATCTTGATCTACGTCGGACACCCCCCCTTCCCGCCATCGGAGCGAGCCATGACTGCCGATCTTGAAAAGCCGCTGCTCAAGGTGGTGCTGAAGGACGTCAACGCCAAGGTGGTGCAGGCGTGGCGGGCGGCGTTCGCCGACACCCCCGAGGTCGAGATCCACAAGGGGTCGATCACCAACGAGCACGCCGACGCCTGGGTCAGCCCGACCAACTCGGCCGGCCGGATGGACGGCGGGGTCGATGCGGTCATCAAGCGGCACCTCGGGGCGGGGATCCAGCTACGCGTCCAGCGCGCGATCCGCGATCAGTTCGGCGGGTCGCTGCCGCTGGGAAGTGCCGTGTGTGTGCCGTCCGGGGCGACCAACCCGAAGTTCCTGATCTCGACGCCGACGATGGAGCAGTCGGTGGAGAACGTGAGCGAGACGTTGAACGTGGCGCTGGCGTGCGCCGCCGCGTTCCAGGCGATCCACATGCAGAACGAGAAGGAGCCGGGCAGCATCAAGTCGGTGGTGCTGGTCGGCATGGGCGCGGCCACGGGCCGGGTGGTGCCGCGGGTGTGCGCCAATCTGATGTGGACCGGCTACACCCTGTTCAACGACTACCGCTTCCGGGACTACGACGACCTGCGGAGGACCATCTGTACGCAGCTCGACGGCATCGAGAGTCGTCCTGAGGAGGAGCGGGTGCGGGTGACGCCCCCCACGGCACCCGGCTCTCACCGATGACGTCGTGAACGCCGACCCACCCGGCTAGATCCAGCCCTCCTCCCACGCGCGATGCGCGGCCGCGTGACGCGAGCTGACGCCGAGCTTGGTCATGGCCGCGGACAGGTAGTTGCGGACGGTGCCCGGGGCGAGGTGAACGTGCGCGGCGATCTCGTTGACCGAGGCGCCGGCCCGGGACGCGCGCAGCATCTCCAGTTCGCGTTCGGTCAGCGGACAGGCGTCCTCGGTGAGGGCGGACGCGGCGATCTCCGGGTCGACGTACCGCCGGCCGGCCGCGACGTCGCGGACGATCTCCGCGAGCCGGGTGGCCGCCGTGCTCTTCGGCACGAAGCCGCTCACCCCGGCCGACAACGCCCGGCGCAGCACGGCCGGCCGGGCGTGCCGGGTGACCAGCACGATCCGGGTGGGCAGCACGGCCCGGATCTCCTCGGCGGCGCGCAACCCGTCGGTCGGCGGCATCTCCAGATCCAGTACGGCGATGTCGGGCCGATGTTCCAGAGCCAGGCGGGTGGCGTCCGTGGAGGTCGACGCCTCGGCCACGACCGTGATGTCGGCCTCCAGCCCGAGCAGCGCCGCGAGGGCGCCGCGGAGCATCTCCTCGTCGTCGGCGAGCAGCAGGCGGATCATGCCGCACCCACCGGCAGCCTCGCCGCGACGACGAAACGGTCCCCGTCGTGCCGCCAGGTCAGGTCGCCGCCGGCCGCGGCCAGCCGCTCGGCGAGCGTGGCCAACCCGGTGCCGGCCGCCGCGTCGGGCACCTCGACCGCGCCGTCGTTGCTCACCCGCAGGTGGGCCCGGCCGCCGTCGACCCGGTACTCGACGTCGGCCCGCGCGGCGCGGCTGTGGCGCAGCACATTGGTCGTGGCCTCGCGCATCACCAGCCCGAGCAGGTGTCGGCCGGACGCGGACAGGCTCTCGGCGGCCGGCCGCAGCTCCATCCGCGCGTCGATGTCGGCGGCGGTCAGCACCCGGGTCGCGTTGGAGATCTCCTCCTCCAGCGTCGTGCGGCGGTAGCCCTGCACCAGGGCGCGGGTCTCCCGCAGCGCGTCGGTGGCCAGCCGCCGCACCTCCCTCATCTCGGCGGCGGCCCGGTCCGGGTCGACCTCGGCCAGCCGCGCCGCCAACTCGCTCTTCACCGCGATCACCTGAAGGTGGTGGCCCTGGATGTCGTGCAGGTCGGCGGCGAACCGCAGCCGTTCGTCCTTGACCGCCAGCTCCGCGGCGAGCCGCCGGGCCTGGTGCAGCCGGCCCGCGACGTCCCACGCCCACAGCGGACCCAGCGTCGTCCAGGCGGTGAAGGCCGTCAGACCCAGCGGGAACGCCGCCGCGTAGAGCAGGTCACCCTCGCCGGAGCGCAGGCAGACGAGCGTGCCGGGCACCGGGGTGACCGCCAGCGCGCCCGCGACGAGCGCCCGCCGGCCCCGCGCCGACAGGAACGCCGCGCCGATCGCCACCATCATCGCCGGGGCCACCGCCCACAGCCCGTACTCCCGCAGGGCGAGCTGAATCGCGCCCAGCACCGCGGCGCCCGCGCCCCCGGCGATCAGCCATCCGGCGGGCCGGCCCCGCACCACGTCACCGGGCACCGGGATCAGCCGCCGGTTGAGCAGCACCACGCTCGCGACGACGGTGACGGCGAGCGCGGCGCCGCCGACGCTGCGGGCCCAGGCCGGCACGCCGCCACCCAGCAGCCAGTCGCCGGTGAAGAAGACCAGCATGCTCACCACGGCCCCGGTCAGCGTCCACCAGGTGTACCGGCGAAAGCCCGTGAGCCCCGTCCCGTGCTCGATCGGCTCGTCCACCACGCGGCCATTGTCGCAGTTGACCGGCATGACAGGTGTCATGAGATCTCGTGACGGACCCACGCCCCCACATGCGGGTTCGGCACTACTGGCGGTCCGTCGCAGCGCCCAGTGTGGACGGTGCAAGTTCACCCCCTGTCCATACCCGGAGGGAGCAGTCAGATGAGGCGCCACTTCGTTCGGCACTACCTGGAGATGGTCGCCGCGATGGTGGTCGGCATGCTGGTCCTCGGCGCGGCCCGCGCCGGGGTCCTCGCCCTCGCCGGCGTCGACCACTCGGCGGCACGGCACCCCGAGATCGCCGCGTTGGCCATGGCGTTCGACATGTCGGTCGGGATGGTCGTCTGGATGCGGTACCGCCGCCACGGCTGGGCGGGCACGCTGGAGATGGTCGGCGCGATGTTCGCACCGGCGGTCGTTCTCGCGCCACTGAGTTGGCTGAGCGTCATCTCGGGCGACCAACTGATGATCGCCACCCACGTCGTGATGCTGCCGCTCATGCTCGTCGTCATGCTCCGCCGCCGCGAGGAGTACGCGCGATGAGCCGCACGATCCGCACCCTGGGCCGGCGCTGGCCCACGCTGCTGGCCCTCGCGTCGGCCGCGCTGAGCCTCGGCGGCGACGACCGCGCCGGCCAGGTGGCCGGGCTCGGCGAGGTTCTCCTGACCCTGCCCCTGCTCTACCTGGTCGTCGCCAGGGCGGGAAGGCGGAGTCTCTCCTGGATCGTGCTGGTCGCCTGCGTCCTGCTCATCACGGGCCTGCGGCTGGCGGAGATCCCAGCGACCGCCGTCATCGTCCCGGTCGCTCTGGGCGCGCTGATCTGGAGCGCGATCGGTGGTCACGCGCTGCGGCCCGGCACGATCCGGGTCCAGGCGCTGGGCATGCTCGCCTTCGGCGCGCTCGCCCTCCTCGGGCTGGCCGTGGACCCCGACCTGGGCCGCTACCTGGTGGCGGCCGGCTGGCTCTTCCACGGCATCTGGGACTTCGTCCACCTCAAGCTCGACAAGGCCGTGGCCCGCTCGTACGCCGAGTGGTGCGGCGTGTTCGACATCCTGATCGCGGTCCAACTGGTCGTCCTCGGCTAGCCGATCTCAGGGTGCCCGCATCTCGGGGGAGACCCAGCCGCCCGAGGTGGGCAACCCGATGCCCAGCGGGCGGGGAGAGCGAACCCTCGCTCTCCCCGCCCGCTCGACGTGGTGTGCCCGTCAGGTGGTGATGGCGATCCTGCTGACCTGCCCGCCGCCGCTCATGGTCAACCACGAGGCGTAGGCGCCCTGCTTGGCGAAGAAGTTGCCGCCGCCGACGAACGCGAACCAGTCCTGACCGCTGACCGCGATGTCGCTGACCTGCCCGCCCCCGGCGATGGTGAGCCATTCGGCGTAGATGCCGTTCTTGGCGTAGTAGTTACCGCTCTGTTGCCAGCCGATCCAGTTGCCGCTGAGTGCGACCTTGGTGGCTCCGCCGCTGTTGACGGCCTGCCACGACGAGTACGCGCCGTCCTTGGCGTGCAGGACGCCGGCCGAGTTGACGAACGCGAACCGGTTGCCGTTTATCGCGATGTCGCTGACCTGCCCGCCTCCCGCTACGGTGAGCCATTCGGCGTAGATGCCGTCCTTGGCGTAGAAGTTGCCGGCCTGTTGCCAGCCGATCCAGTTGCCGCTGAGCACGACCTTGGTGGCTCCGCCGGCGTTGACGGCCTGCCACGACGAGTACGCGCCGTCCTTGGCGTGCACGACGCCGGCCGAGTTGACGAACGCGAACCGGTTGCCGCTTATGGCGATGTCGCGGACCTGTCCGCCTCCGGCGATGGTGAGCCACGGGGCGTAGATGCCGTCCTTGGCGAAGAAGTTGCCGTCCTGCAGCCAGCCGATCCAGTTGCCGCTGAGCACGACCTTGGTGGCTCCGCCGGCGTTGACGGCCTGCCACGACGAGTACGCGCCGTCCTTGGCGTGCACGACGCCGGCCGAGTTCACGAACGCGAACCGATCGGGAACCTCATCGGTCGGCGTCAGGTCCTCGAACGCCAGGTTGATGGCAGCGCCCTTGGTGACCGTGCCGCCGCAGGCGTAGGCCGGGGTGATGTTGTACACCGCGCCGTTGCGCCGGATCTCGAAGTGCAGGTGAGGGCCGGTGGAGTTGCCGGTGCTGCCGACGTACCCGAGCACCTGCCCCTGCCCGACCCGCTGCCCGACGGTGACCGCGGGCTGCTGCACCATGTGCAGGTATCTGGTCTGGTAACCGCTGGCGTGGGAGAGCGTCACCATGTTGCCCCCGCCGGCGGACCAGCCGGCGAAGGTGACAGTGCCGGTGTAGGCGGCGCCGATCGCCATCCCGCTGTTTCCCGCGATGTCCACACCGTAGTGATCGCTGTCGGTGCCGCCACACCTGTTCGAAAGCACCCCGGTGACCCGCCCGCCCACCGGCTGGATCATCGCTCCGGCCTGAGCGGACGCCGGCTGGGCCGGTACGAGCGCAAGTCCGCACAGGACGGCCACGGCTGTCACGAGTGCTCGCAGCCGCCTCCCCGCTGTCTCTCCAGTCACGCTATGCCCTTCCCGCGATCTTCTCGACATCGATACAACGCTGCGGGTGAATATAGACGCGCCCTCCTGGTTCCCGGCTGCCGCCCGGCGTCGTTCCGGTGCGAACCTGGACCGGGCCGGTACACCGACCCGACGATCGTGGGTACCGTGCCAGGCTGACCACGACGACAGGAGTGCGGTGGACCAGAGACCACGCCGGACACGGGACCTCGGCATCGCCGTCGGTACCCTGCCGACCGGCCCGCTCAACGCCATCACCGACGTGGCCGACGTCCTGGTCGGTCACGTCACCGTCGATGACGGCGCCGACCTGCACACCGGCGTCACCGCCGTCGTGCCGCGCCGGCTCAGCGCCGGGCACCCGGCGCTTCCGGCCGCGGTGTACGTCGGGAACGGGTACGGGAAGCTCGTCGGCTCGACGCAGGTGGACGAACTCGGTGTCCTGGAATCACCGATCGTGCTGACCGCGACCCTGTCGGTCTTCCGCGCCGCGGACGCCCTGCTCACCTACCTGATGGACCGGGACCCGGCCGGAGTGTCGTTCAATCCGCTGGTCGGGGAGACCAACGATGCCCACCTGTCCGACATCCGCCGTCGCCCGGTGACCGAGGAGCACGTGCTCGATGCCGTCGAGCACGCCTCGGCCGGTCTGCCGGCGGAGGGATGCGTCGGCGCGGGCACCGGCACGACAGCCCTGGGTTTCAAGGCCGGCATCGGCACCTCGTCGCGACGGGTCGGCGTCGACGGCTCCGTCCGTACCGTCGGCGCCCTCGTCCAGTCGAACTTCAGCGGCATCCTCACCGTGCTGGGAGTCCCGATGCCCGTTGCCGAACTGGTGTCGCAGCACGACCGGGAGGAGCCGCCCGGCAACTCGTGCATGATCATCGTGGCCACCGACGCGCCGGTGGACGCCCGTCAGCTCGGCCGGCTCGCCCGCCGGGCCGTGTTCGCCATGTCCCGGGTGGGTGCGGCGTACACCAACGGCAGCGGCGACTACGCGATCGCCTTCACCACGGCACCGCAACCGCAGCAGCCGCTACCCGACGCGATGATCGATCCGCTCTTCGCCGCCGTCATGGACTCGGTCGAGGAGGCACTGCTCAACTCGTTGTTCATGGCCGTGACCACCACCGGTGTGCGAGGCCGGGTGCAGCATGCCGTCCCGCACCACCGCGTGCTCCAGCGGCTCGTCACCGCAGGCCGTGCCGGGCAGCGCCAAGGCCCCGGCGTCGCCGGGCATTAGGGCAGGCTAACCTGTCCCTTGATCGCTGGGAGGGCGCAGCTCGTGTACACATTTTCCTTCGTTCTCGCAGGGGCCTGACGCTCATGGCCGGCGATGAGATCAGCGGTCGGGTGGTGCTGCGCCGCGCCCTGCGCCGCCAGCGCGGTCGCGTGGCGGCCGGCATCGCGCTGCTCTGCGTCCATCAGGCCACCGAGGCCCTCGTTCCGGTCGCCATCGGCGTGATCATCGACCGTGCGGTCGCCACCGGGGACGTGGGTGCGCTGCTGCTCTCGCTCGCCGGTCTTGCCGTCCTCTTCTCCGTTCTCGCCTTCGCGTATCGAACCGGTGCCCGCCAGGCCTACGCCGCCGTGGAGCAGGAGGCACACGTCCTGCGGGTCGAGATCGCCGGGAGCGCCCTCGACCCGCGCGGACGCCGCTCGGGCATGCGCGACGGCGAGCTGCTGTCCGTCACCGCCTCCGACGCCGAACTGTCCGCCCTCGTCGTACGGGTCGCGGGGTTCTGCGCCGCCGCGCTCACCGCACTCGTGGTCGCGGCCGTCGCGTTGCTCGTCGTCGACGTTCCGCTCGGGCTCGGGGTGCTCATCGGGGTGCCGCTGCTGGTCGTCGCCCTCCAACGGATGGCGCCGCTGCTCACCCGGCGCAGCGCGTCCCAGCAGGAGGCCCTCGCCGCCACCACCTCGCTCGCCGTGGACCTCGTCTCCGGCCTACGCGTGTTGCGCGGCATCGGCGCACAGGAACACGCCGCACGCCGGTACGCGGTCGCCAGCAGTCATGCCCTGAAGGTCACCCTGCGTGCCGCCACCACCAAGGGCCTGCACTTAGGGCTCACCACCACCGTCAACGGACTCTTCCTCGCGGCGGTCGCCGGCGTCGCCGGCTGGCTCGCGCTACAGGGCCGGCTCACCATCGGCGAGCTCGTCGCCGTCGTCGGGCTGGCCCAGTTCATCGCCGAGCCCGTGCAGACGCTCGGGTACGGCGTACAGGTGTTCGCCATGGCCCGCGCCTCCGCGGGGCGGGTCGCCCGGGTCCTCGGTGCCCCGCCGCTCACCCGGCCGGGGACCGCCGGGCAGCCGGCCCCGGACCCGTCGCGCCTCGCCCTCGACACGGTCGGGTACGCCGGACTCGACGGAGTGTGCCTGCGGGTCGGCGCCGGTGAGGTCCTGGGCGTGCTCGCCTACGATCCGGGCGAGGCCGAGGCGCTGGTCGCGCTGCTGTCCGGCCGGGTACCCCGGGAGGACTACCGGGGAACGCTGTACGTCGACGGCGTGCCGGCCGAGGAGCTGCACATCGACGCCCTGCGCAGCACAGTCCTGGTCGAGCAGCATGACGTGGCGTTGTTCGAGGGGACGCTGCGCGCCAACCTCGCCGCGGACGCCAGCATCGACGAGACGGTCCTGCGCGCCGCGGTGCGGGCTGCGGCGGCCGAGGACGTGCTCGCCGCGCATCCGCACGGGGTCGACCGCCTGCTCACCGAGCGGGGGGCGAACCTGTCCGGCGGGCAGCGGCAGCGGATCGGGCTGGCCAGGGCACTCGCCGCCGACCCGCCGGTACTGGTGCTGCACAACCCCACCACGGCGGTCGACGCGGTGACCGAGCTGATGGTCGCCGAGGGGTTGGCCTCGGCTCGCGGGGCGGAGGCCCGCGGCACCGTGCTGATCACCAACAGTCCGGCTCTGCTGCGGATCACGCACCGAGTGGCCGTGATCGACCGTGGGCGGGTCGTCGCCGAGGGCTCTCACGACCACCTGCTCGCCAGCGACGCCCGCTACCGGGAGGAGGTCCTGCGGTGACCGACGAGTCGACCACGATCGGCGTTGAATCCAGGCAACTGCTGCCGACGGCCACGGCCCGGCAGACCTGGGCCGCCCTCCGAACGGAGTTCGCCCGGCTGCCCGGGCTCAGCGTCGCAGCCGCCACGTTGCTGGTCGCCGCGGCCGCGACCGGGCTCCTCGCCCCCTGGGTGCTCGGTCGCCTCGTCGATGACGTCATCGACGGGGCCGACACGCCACGGATCGTGGCCTGGGCGGGTGTGATCGCGGGCGCGGCGTTGCTCGCCGGGCTCCTCACCGCAGCCGGCGCCGCGGTCGCGGCACGCCTCGGCGAGACCGTGCTGGCGCGGCTGCGGGAGCGGGTCCTCGACCGCGCCCTGCACCTGCCGTCAGCCACGCTGGAGCGAGCCGGGACCGGGGACCTGGTGGCCCGCGCCGGCGACGACGTGGCCGTGGCGACGAATGTGATCAGCACCAGCGGACCCGCCTTCCTCGGCGCGCTGCTGTCCATCGTGCTGACCGCGGCGGGGCTCTTCGCCCTCGACTGGCGGCTCGGCCTCGCCGGGCTGGCGGCGGCCCCCGCCTACGCGTTGGCGCTGCGCTGGTACCTGAAGCGCTCGGTTCCGTACTACGCGCGCGAGCGGGTGGCGACCGGCGAGCGGGCGCAGGCGATGGCCGGGGCGCTTCGTGGGTCGGCGACCGTGCGCGCCTACCGGATGGAGGATGCCCACGTCGCCCGGATCGCCGAGCGCTCTGCCGTGGCCCGCGACCTGTCGTTGGAGATCTTCAACTTCCACACGCGTCTTGGGCTGCGGATGAACCGGTCGGAGTTCGTGGGGCTCGCCGCCGTGCTGCTCGCCGGTTTCCTGCTGGTCCGCGACGATCTGGTTACCGTGGGAGCAGCCACCACCGCCGCCCTCTACTTCCACCGCCTCTTCAACCCCATCGGCCTGCTGCTGCTCCAGTCGGACTCCGTGCTGCAGGCCGGGGCGAGCCTCGCCCGGCTCGTCGGCGTCACCTCACTGCCCGGCCCCGCTTCCCCCGACGGCCCCGCTTCCCCCGACGGCCCTGGGCCCGCTCGTCGGGGACGGTCCGCGACGGCGGGGCCGGGCGAGCCCGAGCCCGCGGCGCTGGAGATGGTCATCACCCGGCACTGCTACGACGACGGACCAGTGGTGCTGCGGGACGTCGCCCTTCGTCTCGCACCCGGGGAACGCGTCGCTCTCGTCGGAGCGAGCGGAGCGGGCAAGAGCACGCTTGCCGGCATCGCCGCCGGAATCATCGCGCCCACTCGCGGCTCGGTGTGCCTGCGCGGCGTGCCGCTGGCGCAACTGGGGGAGCACCGCGTCCGTCGCGAGATCGCCCTGATCAGCCAGGAGGTGCACGTCTTCGCCGGTACGCTCGGCGACGACCTGCGCCTCGCCGACCCGGACGCCACCGACGCCGAGATAACCGCAGCCCTCGACCTCGTCGGCGCCACCGCCCTGCTCCGTACCCTGCCCGACGGCCTCGCCACGAGCGTGGGGGAGGGCGGACGGCAGCTCACCGCCGCCCAGGCCCAGCAGCTTGCCCTGGCCCGCCTCGTCCTCGCCGACCCCGCCGTCGCAGTCCTCGACGAGGCCACCGCGGAGGCTGGCAGCGCGGGCGCGCGTGACCTCGACCGCGCCGCCACGGCGGCCACCGAGGGCCGCACCACGCTGATCGTCGCCCACCGGCTCAGCCAGGCGGCCACCGCGGACCGCATCGTTGTCCTGGATCACGGGCGCATCACCGAGCACGGCACGCACGGCCAGTTGCTGGAGGCGGGGGGCGGGTACAGCCGACTGTGGCGTTCCTGGAGCACGCCCGGTCTCGTGGTCCCGCAAGCACGCGAGAGCGAGGAGTACGTCCAGGCGTCGGCGCCGGGGGAGAGCTGACCCTCCCGCTCCTCGACCACGGTGTGACGCCACCGAGGCGGGCCTCGGGTGGGCAGAGGGGTGCCTGGCCACTTCACGGCGTGGCCGCGCTTGACCTTGACACAGTGACAAGGTCTTCACTGTGTCAAGGAGGTGGCCCCGATGACCATGCCGAAAGAGGACACGAACACGATGCGAGCTCTCCAGGGGCTGGAGAGCAGCAGCTCGTCGGTGCGGCTGCGGGCAGCGTTGGCGGTCGGCACGACCCCTGACCCGCGGTTCATCGACAAGCTCATCGAACGATGCGCGATCGAGCCCGATTTTTCTGTGCGCGAAATGCTCACGTGGGCACTCACCCGCCACTCGTCATTGACGACGGTCCCGAAGCTCATCGATGAAGTCCGCTCGGAGCGCGCGCAGGCACGAAGCCAGGCGTTGCACACGCTGTCCAAGATCGGGGATCGGCAAGCGTGGCCGGCGATCACCCGGGCGCTTCTGACCGACGCCGACGACGAGGTGGCGCGGAGCGCCTGGCGAGCAGCGGTCGTACTCGTGCCCGAAGGTGAAGAACCCGAGTTGGCCGAAGTGTTGGCGACACAGCTCGGGCGCGGCGAGCGTGAGATGCGGTTGAGCCTCAGCCGGGCGCTGATCGCGCTCGGTGAGGTGATCATGCCGACCGTGCGCGCCGCGACGGCGGATCCCGATCCCCGCGTACGTCAGCACGCGATCGCCACGGAACGGCTGTCACACAACCCGGATGCCGGATTCGAGTTCGCGATCGAGGAGGCGAAGCGCCTCGTAGCCCTCGGCAGGACCAGCCAGGAGGGGTGAGCGGCAGTGTTGATCGGTGAGGTGGCACGACGGGCCGGGGTCAGCGCCCGCATGCTCAGGCATTACGACTCGCTCGGCCTGGTGCGGCCCACGGGTCGTACCGAGGCTGGCTATCGAGAGTACTCCAGCGAGGACATCCGGCGGATCTTCCATATCGAGAGCCTGCGGTCATTGGGGCTGTCGCTGCGTGAAGTCGGGCGCGCGCTGGATGACCCCGGATTCACGCCCTCGGAGCTCGTCGACGACCTCATCCGTCGGACGCGGGAACGCATTGCGGGTGAGACTGAGCTGCTTACGCGACTTCGTCGGACCGGTGCCGCGGAACCCGCGGACTGGGAGGATGTCCTCCAGATCGTCGCACTCCTCCAGGCATTGGGGTCGGAGAGCGCTGGGAAGCGCCAACGCGCGGCCCTGTCCTCAGTCGTAGAGGTTCCGGTGCCAGTGGAAGCTCTGGTCGAGGCAGCGTTGAGCGAGACGGACCCGAACGTCGCCGGAGCCCTTCGTTGGGCTCTGGCGCAATCGGGCGACGGCGGATTGGCACTGCTGGCGGAGGGCCTCAGCTCGCCAGTCGCCGAGGTGTGGAAACGTGCCGTCGAGTCCATCGCCGAGATTCCGAACGGTGACGCGACCGCACTGCTTCAGGACGCCCTCACGAACTCCGACATCGTGGTCCGCAGGTGTGCGGCTCTGGCGCTCGGGGCACGTGGAGTTGCCGAAGCAGTAACGACGCTCATAGATATGATCGTCGAGGAGGCGAATGACGCCGACGCAGCCGATGCGCTGAGCGTGCCGGCGAGCGATCCCGTGTTGGCGGATCAGATCGCCACCAGGCTCGTTGACTGCCTCGCCAACGGCACCGTTGAATCGTCCGCACGTCGACGGCTGACACAGGCGCTCGCGGATATCCCGGGGATCACGGCGTCACGTGCCCTCGCGGATCTGTCACATGACGAAGACCGTGCCGTTGCGCTTACCGCGACATACATTCTCAGGCTCCGCGACGCACGGTAGGGGGCGTCAGACGGTCGGCACCACCATCGGGGTGCCGGTCACCGGGTTCGCCATCACGATGCTCGGCAGGCCGAAGACCTCCTGCATGAGGGCCGCGTCCACCACGTCGGCCGGTGCGCCCTGCGCGACGACCCGGCCGTCCTTCATCGCCACGATGTGATCGGCGAAACGGCAGGCCTGGTTGATGTCGTGCAGGACCGCGACGATCGTCCTGCCCTCGTCGCGCAGCCGCGCGAAGAGCGCCAGCAACTCGTACTGGTGGGTGATGTCGAGGAACGTGGTGGGCTCGTCGAGCAGCAGGTAGGGCGTCTCCTGCGCCAGCACCATCGCGATCCAGACCCGTTGCCGTTGTCCTCCGGACAACTCCTCGACGGGCCGTTCGGCCAGGGCGGTGACGCCGGCCACCGCCATGGCCGACCGGACCGCCTCCTCGTCCGCGGCCGACCAGGTGGCGAGCAGGGACTGGTGCGGGTAACGGCCCCGGGCCACGAGCCGCCGGACGACGATGTTCTCCGGGGCGACCAGGCCCTGGGGCAGGAAACCCACCTGCCGCGCGAACCTCTTCGGGCGGTGGTCGGAGACGTCCCGGCCGTCGAGGCGGACCGTTCCCGACGACGGCGTGAGCAGTCGGACGAACGCCTTGAGCAACGTCGACTTCCCACACGCGTTCGGCCCCACGATGGCCGTGAACGCGCCGTCCGGCACGGCCAGGCTCACCCGCGTCGACACCACCCGCTCCCCGTAGCCGAGCGTGACGTCCTCCGCGGTCAGACGGCTACCCACTCCGTTTCACCTCCATGCCGAGCAACCAGATGAGATAGCAGCCGCCGATCGCCGTCGTGACCACGCCGACCGGCAGCGCGACCGGCGCCAACAGCAGTTGGGCGACGAGGTCGGCGGCCAGGAGCAGCACCGCGCCGGTCAGCGCCGCCGGGGCCAGGGGCACGCCGGCGGCCCGGGCGAGCCGCCGGCCGATCTGGGGCGCGGCGAGGGCGATGAACACGACCGGCCCGGCGACCGCGGTCACGGTGGCGGTGCAGCCCACGCCGGTAAGGACCATCAGCAGCCGGAGCCGGCCCAGGCGCACGCCGGTGGTGCGGGCGATCTCGTCGCCCAGTGCCGCCTGGTGCATGGCGTTCGAGAGCACGACGAGCAGCAGCACGAGCAGGGCGACGATGGCGAACGGCAGCCGCACCTCGGCCCAGTCGATGCCGTTGAGCGAGCCGGCGTTCCAGCCGGTCGCGGCGAGCGCCACATCGAGCTCGGCCCGCAGCACGATCCAGGAGTTCAGGGCGGTGAGCATCGCGTTGACGGCGATTCCGATGACGATCAGCCGGAGGCCGCTGAGCCCGGAGTCCAGCGACAGCAGGTAGATCACCGCCGCAGCCAGCAGCCCACCCGTCACCGAGCCCACCGCGAGCTGCCCGGCGGTGCCGTTCAGCATCGTGATCGCCACCAGGGCGCCGGTGTAGGCGCCCGCGTCGAGGCCGATGACGTCGGGGCTGCCCAGCGCGTTGCGGGTCAGGTTCTGGAAGATCGCTCCGGCGAGACCCAGGGAGGCGCCGAAGACCAGCGCCGCGGTCACCCGCGGCAACCGCCACTCCCTGATCACGAAACCCGACTCGCCGCCGCCGGAGGTCAGGGCGGTGAACACCTCCGCCGGGCTGGCCCAGGCCTGCCCGTAGCAGAGGGCCACCAGGGCGAGGACCGCCGCGACCGCGACGAGCCCTGACGACACGGCGACCGTACGCCGTTCGACCCGGACCACGACCGGCCCCGCCCGCAGCGTCACCGTGCTCACAGCGCCCCCGCACCATAGCGACGGACGGCCCAGATCAGCACCGGGCCGCCCAGGAACGCCGTGACGATCGCGACCGGGACCTCGCCGGTGGGCAGCAGGACCCGCGAGCCGATGTCGGCGACGAGCAGCAGGACCGGACCGAGCAGCATCGAGTACGCCATGATCCACGGAACCGAGTCGACGGCCAGCCGCCGGGCCAGGTGCGGAACCATGAGGCCGATGAACGCGATCGGCCCCGCGACGGCGGTGGCGACGCCGGTGAGCAGGGTGACGAGCACCAGGACGGTGATCCGGGTCCGCGTCACGTGGGCGCCGAGCGAGTGGGCGACGTGCTCGCCGAGGGCCAGGGCGTTCAGCGGCCCGGTCGCGGCCATCGCGGCGACCAGGGCGGCCACGGTCACCAGCACGGGCACGACCAACGGCGTCTGCTCGGTGCCGGCCAGCGCCCCCACCGACCAGAACCGGTACCGGTCGAAGACATCGGGGAAGGTCAGCCGCAGGCCGAGCGACACGCCCATCAGGACCCAGCTCAGGGCGACGCCGGCGAGGACCAACCGCAGCGGCGAGGTCCGTCCGACGGCGTAGACCACGACCGCGGCGAGGGCGGAGCCGGCGACCGCGAGCACGAGCTGTCCGGCCTGTGACCCGGCTACGCCCGCCAGGACACCAAGGTTGATCGCGAAGCCGGCCCCGGCGGTCACGCCGAGGATGCCCGGCTCGGCCAGCGGGTTGCGGGTCAGCGTCTGGATCAGCACGCCGGCCGCGCCGAGGGCGGCGCCGACGCAGACGCCGAGGATCGTGCGGGGCAGCCGGATGTCGCGTACGACGAGGTGGTCGGCGGTGCCGGCGAAGTCGGTGAGGGCCCGCCAGACCTCGGCCACCGCGACGGACCGGGCACCCACGGCCATGCTCGCGCCCGCCGCGACGACGAGCAGCGCGACGGACACGAGCAGGAGGGCCGTGCGGCGGGACGGATCAGTCTTCAAGCCCGGCAACTCCGCGTTTCCAGTATCCGGTGATCAGCGAGTCGATGTGCTCCCTGCTCCAGGCGCGCAGGGGCTTGACGTCGGTCGCCTCGCCGGCCGCGAAGAGGAAACTCCGCCCGGCGGGGAGGCGCAGCGACTGCACCGTCTCCGCCAGCGCCGAGCGGGCGCCCTCGCGGGCGAGCCAGGTCACCGCCACGCCGTCGCGCGGCGCCAGCGGGTAGCCCCGTTCCGCAACGTCGTCGATCTCGACCACGACGTGGGCCGACACGTCGGCGGGGGAGTGCTCCAGCCACCGGCCGACGGCCGGCAGGGCGGTGGTGTCGACCGCGAAGACGTAGTGGTCGTAGTGGTGCGGGAACGCCTTCGCCCCGGGTGGGCCGGCGATCGTGACCCCTTCGCCCACCGCCGCCGAGGCCGCCCACGTCGAGGCGACGCCGCCGTCGTGCAGCACGAAGTCCAGGTCGATCTCGCCGGCGGCGGCGTCGTACCGTCGCACCGTGTACTTGCGGGTGGTGGGCAGCGGGCGCGGCCAGTCGAGCATCCCGTCCGCGTTCGGGACGGGATCGCGACGGGTGCCGTCCGGGTCGGGGAAGACGATCTTGACGTGGTCGTCCGCCTGGTAGGTGTGGAAACCGGCGAGGGCCGGGCCGCCGAGGGTCAGTCGCAGCATCCGTGGGGTCAACTGCTGCCGGGTGAGGACCCGGACGTCACGTACCCCGATCGGATACCCGATCCGCGTGGTGCCGCTGCCCGTGTGGTGGTGGGCCGCGACCCGGGCAGCCGGGTCGCGGCGGTCGACGGTCATCGGTTGAGCAGTGGCGTGAACGCCTTGTCGATCGAGTCGAGGGCCTTCAGGGCCGACTCGTACGTCGCCGCCTCCGTGTACTGCAACGGGAAGACCCGGCCGGCCTTGACCGCCGGCAGGTTCTTCCACAACGCGGAGTCGATCACCTGCTTCACCGCCTCGGCCGGGGTGCCGTCGGGCTGGAGCGTGTACGTGATGGCGCCGGCCTCGCCGAGGCTCTCCGGCAGTTCCTCGAGCGAGGGATACTCGGTCACGTCGAGTCCGCCGCCGCCCTTCTTCTTGACCTCGCCGTAGTAGGTCACGCCGACGTCCTGCGCGATGTTGGTGCCCCACGACTTGGCGAACTCCCGGTGGAACGTGCCCTTGGAGATGTCCCCGTAGGCGCCCAGGTGCCCGAACTTCAGGCTGGCGAGCGCGGTGCCGTACTTGGCCTTCAGCTCTGCGGCCTTCTTCTCGTACGCGTCCTTGGCCGCCTCGAAGTGCTCGGTGCGTCCGGCGGCGTCGGCCTGGCGGCGGGACAGCTCGCGCCAGGCATCCGGAACCGTCGGGCCGATCGCCACGACGGGCGCGATGCTCTCGAGCCGCTTCAGGTCGATGTCGCCGAGGACGGGCTTCGGCACACCGATCACGATGAGGTCCGGCTTGGCGGCGGCGATGGCCTCGTAGTTGGTCTCGGCGGCCGACTCTCCCGCGACCTTGGGCAGCTGGTCGTAGGTGGCGCGGTCCTGCTCGGTCATCATCGCCAGGCCGCGCTTCCAGGTCGAGACTCCCACCAGGGCGGCGTCCGCCTCGATGAGGGCCGGCACCGCATAGCCGGTGGCGACCACGCGCTCGGGGGCGGTGGGGATCTTGATCTCGCCGTTGTCGGCGGTGAAGACGCGGGTTCCGGAGCCGCCGTCGGACTTGGGGGCGGGTTCGGAGCCGGATCCGCAACCGGTCACCACGGCGAGTGCCAGGGCTGCGGCGACGGCCGGACGCCAGTGCTGTCGTACGGACATCTACTGTTCCTTCGAGGGACTACAGGGGTGGCAGCCCCGCTGGGCTGCGAAGCTTAGGCTACCCTTACTTTCCCTTTCGGGATGTCGACGAGAGGTCAACCAATGTCGAGGAGAGGTCAGAGCGTGACAGTCGCGCCCCCACTCGCGGCGGATCCCGTCAGCTGCGAGGAGTTCGGCTACGGCCTCGGCCGGCCCGACGGGATCCTCGTCCTGAGATACCGCTCGGCGGCCCGGCTGGCGTTCGGCGAGAACCGGCAGGACTTCCTGCACCAGCTCTACTGGTCGCCGGACGGCGTGCTCTCCGCCCGGCACGACCGGAGCACCACCTTCATCGGCCCGGGCGAGGCCTTCTGGATCCAGCGGGCGGTGACCCACGAGGTGCACGCGGCGGACCGGCAGACCGTCTACCGGATCTGCCTGCGCGAGGTGCCCACCGCCCTCGACGGCCTCCGGGCCGGTGCCGTCCGCATCGACGTCGAAGCGGCGGAACTCGTCCTGACGATCGCCGACCGGGAGTACGACGAGCGCGGCGCGCCCGAGGCCCGCAGACGGATCATGGCCGGGCTCGACCCCCGTTCCCACCCGGCCGATGACGGGCAGGCCGGTGGCTCGGGCGTCGCCGTGACGGTCGCCACGGCGCTGGCGAACGACCCCGGCGACCCCACCCGCCTCGACGAGTGGGCCGAGCGGCTGCACGTCAGCGTCAAGACGCTGCAACGCGACTTCGCCCGCGAGTTCGGCATGTCGTACTCGCAGTGGCGGAGCAGGCTGCGGCTGCGCGCGTCGCTGACGCTGCTGCGTACCCGACCGGTCGGCGAGGTCGCCCGTCGCATCGGGTACGCCAGCCCGTCCGCCTTCATCTCCGCCTTCGTCCGCGAGTACGGCTGCACGCCGGGCCGCGCCGCGGCGATGATCCACGCCGGGGACGACGACGCCGCATCCCTGCTGCTGTCCCGTTCACCCCGATAGCGCAGACCCGGGCCCGTCCAGGTGAGCAGCGGAACCGTCGCCCCGGTCGGGAGCCGTCAGCTCGTGGTGGGGAAGCTCAGGCTGACCGCCGAGGGGGCTCCGCTGGGCCACCGGGTCGTGACCACCTTCCCCCGGGTGTAGAAGTTGACGCCCTCGGGGCCGTGCACGTGGGTGTCACCGAACAGGGAGTTCTTCCAGCCGCCGAACGAGTGGTAGGCCATCGGCACCGGGACTGGCACGTTGACGCCCACCATGCCGACGGTCACCGCACGGGCGAACCGGCGTGCCGCCGCCCCACTTCCGGTGAACAGCGCGACCCCGTTGCCGTACTCGCTCGCGTTGACGATGCGCACGGCATCGTCGAAGCTGTCGGCGCGTACGACGACCAGCACGGGTCCGAACACCTCGTCGCGGTACACCTCGGCGTCGGTGCTGACCGTGTCGAACAGGGTCGGGCCGACGAAGAAACCATCGCGGACGGGTGCCTCACGCCCGTCGACGACCAGGGGGACGCCTGCCTCGGCGGCCCGGGTGACGTACCCGGTGATCCTGTCGCGGGCCTCGGCGGTGATGACCGGTCCCATCTCGCTGCTCTCCGCGTCCCCAGGCCCGACGCGTACCCGGCGTGCCTGCTCGGTGAGCAGGGACACGAGCTCATCGGCGGCGGAGCCGACCGCGACCACGGCGGAGATCGCCATGCACCGTTGCCCGGCCGAGCCGTACGCCGCGGCGGTGATCTGCCTGGCGGCGTCGGCGAGATCGGCGTCGGGAAGCACGACGGCGTGGTTCTTGGCGCCACCGAGTGCCTGGACCCGCTTGCCCGAGGCGCTGGCCCGCTGGTGGACGTAGCGTGCGACCGGCGTGGAACCGACGAAGGACACCGCGGCGGTGTCGGGATGCTCGAGCAGCCGGTCGACGGCCTCCTTGTCCCCGTGAACCACGTTGAACACGCCGGCCGGCAGCCCGGCCTCGGCGTACAGCTCGGCGATCAGGTTCGACGGGGAGGGGTCACGCTCGCTGGGTTTGAGGACGAAGGAGTTGCCACAGGCGATGGCGATCGGGTGCATCCACAGCGGGACCATGATGGGGAAGTTGAATGGCGTGATACCGACGCACACGCCGAGCGACTGCCGGAACGTGTACGAGTCGACGCCGTTGGACACCTGGTCGGAGTAGCTGCCCTTGAGCAGCTGCGGGATGCCGCAGGCGAAGTCGATGACCTCCCGGCCACGGGTCACCTCTCCACGGGCGTCGTCGAGGACCTTGCCGTGCTCGGCGGTGATCATGCGGGCGAGGTCGTCGGTGTGCCTCTCGACCAGGTCGCGGAAGGCGAAGAGCACCTTCGTCCGGGCGGTCAGCGAGGTCTCCCGCCACGAGAGCCACGCCTGCGCCGCGGCGGCGACAGCCGTGTCGACCTCTGCGGAGCTGGCCAGCGGCACCGTGGCCTGCGGCTGGCCGGTGGCGGGATTCCAGACGGAGGCGGTGCGGCCCGACAGGGGTTGTGCCGGCTTGCCGTCGATCCAGTGCTCGATGCTGCGCATGGTGTTCCTTTCCTAACGGAGGCTGACCGGGGCCCGGGCCGGCGACACCACCCGGACGGATCCGTCAGAGGTTCAGGGTGAGGCCGGCAGTGGCGAGGAGGACGGGGCAGGAACTGTGCCGGGCGGCCTCGGCCAGCAGGTCGGCGACCCGATCCCGATGCCAGGGCCGGATGTGGGTGAGCACGAGGAGTTGGGCTTCCGCCCGGCGGGCGAGCCTGCCGGCGTCGCCGGCAGTCAGATGGTTCGGTACGGGCTCGTCGTCGAAGCCCGACGCCTCGGCCAGCACGACGGCGCATCCGTGGGCCAGGTCGTCCAGGGCGTCGCAGGGCGCGCTGTCGCCGGTGTAACACAGCTGGTCGTCGAGGCGGACAGCCCAGTTCTCCACCTGGTGCCGACCGACAGCGGTACGCACCCGGTACGGGCCGATGCGTTCGGGGGCGGGCCCGAAGGTGAGCTTCCGATGGTCGGGAAGCCGCTCCGCCAACCGGCTCTCGACGGCGGTCGGCCCGTACACCGGCAGCGACCCGGCCTCACCCGCGGCGGATCGGAGGTAGGCCAGTGCGGTGAGGTCGTCGCAGTGGTCTCCGTGCGCGTGGGTGACGAAGACGGCGTCGAGCGCGGTGACGGGGGCGTACCGCTGCAGCGGCCCCACCGCTCCGGTGCCCAGGTCGAGCAGGAGCCGCCAGCCGTCCTGCTCGACCAGGTAGCAGGAGCACGCCGCGTCCGGGCCGGGCGCGGAGCCCGAACAGCCGATCACGGTGAGCCTCATTCGGCGGCCGGGGCGGTGCCGATGGCGATGGCGACGACGTCGGCGACGGCGCCTTCGAGGCAGGTGCCCGCCACCGCGGCGGCAGCGGCCAGGACCTCCGGGTGGCCGTCGCCGACCGCCACGCCGAATCCGCTGGCCCGCAGCAGGGGCACGTCGTTGGGGTTGTCACCGACGGCCGCGACCTCGGCCAGGGCCACCTGCTCGTGCTCGGCGAGCCAGCGCAGCGCGACGCCCTTGTCCACGCCCGCGGGGAGCAGTTCCACGTAGGTGGCCTCGGACATCACGACGGTCACCTCGGGGGCGGCGCTGTGGGCGACCGCGGCGATGCGGTGCGCGGCGTCGGTGTCGGCGCACAGCAACATGACCTTGCTGATGCCGTCGATGTCGCGCCAGTCCTCGATGTGTTCGACGGTGACGCGGTCGCGGGCGGCATAGGTGTCGACCCAGGCCGGCCGGTACGTGGCGAGGGCCCGCTCACCGACGAACGCGACGGCGGCGACGTCGGGCGGAAGCGTCTCGACCAACGCGCGGACCGCCGTCCACGTCGCCTCGTCGAAACGGCTCGCGTGCAGCACTTCACCGGTGTGCAGGTTCGCGATGAGCGCGCCGTTGAGCAGGATCGCCGGCCCGGTGAGACCGAGTTCGTCGTAGTAGCGCCGACCCGAGGCGGCGCTGCGGCCGGTGGCGATGACGACCTGCCCGCCGGCGCTGCGGAACGCCTGTAGGGCTGCGCGGCTACGCGGGACCATCGCGAGGTCGCGGTCGACCAGTGTGCCGTCGAGGTCGGTGACGATCCAGCGGTACCGCAGGGCGGTATCCGGGCCCAGGCGGGTGTCGGAGCTGGTCATGTCAGCGGCACCGGCCGGTGAGTGTCGGCGAACGCCTCGAGCGCGGTCGATCCGACCGGGTCGAGCGTGCCGACGGTGGCGAAGTAGCCGCGCTCGCGCCATGCCGCCTGGTCCGTCTCGACGTCGTTCGGGCGCAGCCCGAGGTAGCTGCCGCCGGCGGCGGTCACCAGCAGCGAGCCGGCCGCGACATCCCAGCTGCTGACACCGATACCGAGTGCCGCATCCGCCCAGCCGGTCGCGACATGCGCCAGGCTCAGCGCGGCGCTGCCGATGCGACGCAGCGTCTGGTACTCGAGGATGAGGTCGGTCTGCCGTCGCACCGCCCGGTCGGGAGCGGCTCTGATCTCGCGTGCGCTCGGGTAGCTGGTCAGCAGCAGCGCCTGCTGCTCGCTGGCGGCGCCGACGCTGGCCAGCGGCCGTCCGTTGTGCCAGGCCCCGGCGAGCGTGGCGGTGTACAGGTCGTCGCGTAGCGGGTCGTAGATCGCTCCGGCGACGACCCGCCCGTCGACCACCGCACCGATCGAGGTGCAGAAGAAGGGGAGCCCGTGGGCGAAGTTCGCCGTGCCGTCGATCGGGTCGACGTGCCATTCGACGCGACCCTCGCCGACCGCGCCGCCTTCCTCGCCGACGATGCGGCTGTCCGGCTCGGCGGAGAGCACTATTTCGCGGATCCGCGCCTCGGCAGCCTTGTCGTGCACGGTCACGGGGTCGTGCCGATCGCGCTTGTAGTCGACCTCGGGTCGGGACCGGAACGCCCCGCGGAGCATGTCACCGACTGCGGTGGCGGCCTCGGCGGCCACCTCCGCCAGCTGGGCGGAGCGGGTCACGTCGATCGTGGTCATGTGGGCCTCTCGTCGGTGAGGGTGAGCAGCCGCAGCAGTTCGGCTGGGTCGTCGACGACCGCGTCGGGCGTCTGGGCGACGACGAACGGCAGGTCGTGGGTGGAGCGGGCAGTCATCAGGACGGTCACTCCGACCCCGGCCCGGCGGCCGCAGACGACATCGCGGTCGAAGTTGTCGCCGACGTACCACGCGTCACTGGGCGCGACCGCGAGCGCGCGGCACGCCAGGCGGATCATTTCCGGATTGGGTTTGCGGATGCCGAGCTCGTCGCTGTACAGCTGCAGCGCCAGGTCCTTGTCGAGGCCGGCCCGGGCGAGCCAGTCCCGGTGCACGATGCCCGACATCGCGTTGCTGACGATCGCCACCGGGATGTCCCGTTCCCGCGCGCCCCGGAGCAGATCCTCGATGCCGTTGCGGGCGACACGCGTCGAGCGCAGCTCACCCTGGCGTCGGCACAGGAGCCACGCCTGGCTGGTCACCAACGCGCGCGCCTGATCGGGCCAGTCGGCGGCGACGAACTCCGACCAGAACACCCGCCAGGTCAGCTCGGCCGGTGCGGACAGTCGCGACATCGCGTTCTTCCACGCGGAGTCGGCGGCGGCGGCGGCCCGGACGTCGCGGACCACGTCGTCGATGGTCAGCTCGGTGCAGCCGGCCGAGCCGAGCATCGCGACGACCTCGGTGGCGAGGTCGGTGACCCAGGTGTCCCGGCGTGCGGTCTGCACGACGACGCCACCGAAGTCCAGCAGCAGCGCGCGGGGCCGCGGCAGCCGTGCGGCGATCACCGGCCGGACCCGGAGGTGACGGCCGGTCCGGCGGCGGGACGCTGTCCGGTCCGCTGTTCGCGCAGGAACTGGTCCCAGCCGGTCATCCGGCGGCCGTCGGCATCGAAGACGTGCAGGTCGGCCGCGGCGGCCCAGAGGGTCACCTCGGCGCCCGGCGTCGTCTCGATCTTCCGGTAGGACTGGACGTACAGCGGTTCGCCGTGGCACCGCAGCTGCACGGTCCAGGCCGAGCCGGTGGGCAGGACCGTGTCGACCACGGCCGGCGCCCGCCAGACGCCGTCGGGAACATCGGCGTCGGCGTACGCGATGTTGAGTGCCTCGGGCCGGACACCGCCCGTTCCGTCGGTGGGCGGGCGGCCGACCCGGGTGGCCACGTAGTCCGCCACGGTGGCGCCGGGACCGGCCACGTCGGCCGACCCGAACGGCATGGTGTTCATCGGTGGGCTGCCGACGAACTCAGCCACGAACACGCTCGCCGGCCGCTCGTAGACCTCCATCGGCGTGCCGGTCTGCTCCACGACTCCCTCGTTCATGACGGTGACGTGGGTGGCCATCGTCATCGCCTCCAACTGGTCGTGGGTGACCAGGACGACGGTGGCGTGCGAGCGCTGGTGGATTCTCTTGATCTCGGCGCGCATCTCGAGGCGGAGCCTCGCGTCGAGGTTCGACAGCGGCTCGTCGAGCAGCATGACCTCCGGGTCGACCGCGAGCATCCGGGCCAGTGCGACCCGCTGCTGCTGGCCGCCGGAGAGCTGCGAGGGGTAGCGGGCAGCGTATTCGGCGATGTGCAGCATCTCCATGGCCTCGGCGGCGCGCTGTGCCCGTTGCGCCGTGGGTGTCTTCCGCATCATCAGCCCGAACTCGACGTTGCGGGTGACCGTCATGTGCGGCCACAGCGCGTAGCTCTGGAACACCAGCCCCATGCCCCGCTTCTCGGGTGGCACGAAGAGGCCCTGACCCACGGAGTCCAGCAGCCGTGAGCCGACCCGGATATCGCCCCGGGTGGGCTGCTCGAGGCCGGCGATCATCCGCAGGGTCGTGGTCTTGCCACAGCCGGACGGGCCGAGCAGGCACATGAAGCCGCCGTCGGGGATGGTCAGGTGCAGGTCACGCACCGCGTACTGGCCGGCGACGTAGCTCTTGTCGACGCCGATGAGTTCGATGTTCGGCATGTTCAGCCTCCCAGGCCCGTGGCGAGGTTGCTTCTGGTGGCCCGCTGGGCCAGGTAGGTGACGGTGAACGAGAGCGCGGCGATGATGAGTACCGCCGCGTTGGCCTGCTGCCGATATCCGAAGTCGACCAGGTTGATCGACAGGGTGGTCAACAGGGGCGTGCTCGCGGTCGTGAGCATGATGACGATCGACAGCTCTTTGAGCCCGGAGATGAACGGCAGCAACACACCGGTGGTCAGCGCGCCCTTCTGGATGGGCAGCACGATCCGGCGCAGCCGGGTGAGCCAGCCGGCGCCGGCCACCTGGGCCGCCTCCTCCGGTTCGCGGCCCAGTTGCATCATGGCGGAGATGCCGGACCGCGACGAGTACGGCAGGTGGGTGATCGCCATCACCACGACCAGCAGGAGGGTCGTGCCGTAGAGCGCCGGGATCGGACCGCGCGGGACGGCGAACAGCGTCAGGTAGGCGGCGGCGAAGGCGATGCCCGGCACCAGGTAGGGCAGGAACGAGACCTGGCGCAGGGTGCCCGACAGCCGGCGGCTGGGCGAGCGGGCCACCACGTACCCGACCATCAGCCCGACGAGGCCGCAGACCAGGGCCGCCATGCCGACGATGCGCAGGCTGTTCCACATCGCCTCGTAGAGGTCATCGCTGCGCAGCAGGCCGTGCGGGAAACCGACCGCCTCCGGGATCGACTTGGCGGTCCAGAACTTCAGCGTGAAGTTGTCGGCCCGGAACACGCCTGGCGCGTAGGTCACCGTGGACAACGCGAGGGTCGCGAGCGGCACCACGACGCTGGTGACGAAGACGGCCATGGCGAGGCCGTAGGCGGGCCACCGCCAGCGGCGCAGGTCGGTGGCCCGGTCCATGCTGCCCTTGCCGCCGATGGTGACGAACCGGCGTTGTTCACGAACCAGGCGCATGTCGATGAGCACGACGAGCACCCCGAGCAGGACGATGACGGCGGCGATGACGGCGGCCACGCCGGGGGCCCGGGTGTGGATGCTGCGGTACAGGCTGGTCGACAACATCGCGTAGTCGGTGGGCAGGCCGAGGATGTACGGGGTGCCGAAGGTGCCCAGGACCCGGCCGAGGACGAGGAGCACGGCGGAGGAGAGCGAGGGCAGCAGCAGCGGCAGGACCACGTGGCGCATCCCCTGGCTCCGGTTGGCGCCGAGCACCCGCGCGGACTCCTCCAACTGCGAGTCGATGCGCCGCAGCGCGTTGCCGAACAGCAGGAACACGAACGGGTAGTAGTGCAGGCCGAGGGTGACGATGATCGGCACGGCGCCGTACGCGAGCCAGTCGGGGGTCTGGACACCCCAGGTCTCCAGGAAGCCCGGGGTCCCGCCGGACCGGCCGTTCTTGAACAGGGTCAGCCAGGCCAGGGCGAACGTCCATGACGGCAGCATGTACGGCACGACGAGGGCGCCGGCGAGGAACTTGCGGCCGGGCACGTTGGTTCGGGTCACCAGCCACGCCATCGAACCGCCGAGCACCACGGCGAACACGACCACGCCGAGCCCGACGACCACGGTGTGTGACAACGGCTCCCAGAACAGGCTTGCGCTGATCGGTGACCGGAACACCCGCCACAGGTAGTAGCCCGTGAGCGATCCGGCCGGCGCCCCGGCCCGACTGTCGTCGCCGAACTGCACGCGTGCCGCATCCGACACGATTGCCACCAGAGGCGCGATGACCAGGTAACCGAAGATGAGCACGAGGGCAATGCCGATGAGGGTGGTCGGTTCGGCGAGCAGGACTCGTGCCCGGTACCGTATCCGGCCCCAACGGCTGGCCGGCGTCTGCGTGGACGGCGGCGGCGCTGGCGGTGCCGGACGGTCGATGACTGCCATCTTGAGTGTCTTGTCCCTTCAAGCAGAGCCATGGTGCCCACCGATCGTGATGACTCGGTGGGCACCCGCCGGATCAGTTGTGCTGCACGCGCCAGAAGTCCTGGACGGGTTGGGTGTTCTGGTAGTCGTCGAGCAGGCCCTTGGGGTCCATGGCGAACAACTGCGTACCCCAGTCGGTGAGGCCCTTCGGGTTGCCGTCGCTGGGCGGCACGGCGGTGCTGCCCGAGACGCCGCCTTCCTCCATCTCGTGCTTGATGCCTTCCTGCGTCATGACGAAGTGGACGAACAGCTTGGCGGCGTTGGGGTGCTTCGTCCCGGTGGCGATCGCGACGTACTTGGAGTAGGAGAACCCGACCCAGGGGCTCAGGCCCTCACAGACGGCCATGTTGTAGCCCTTGCCCTCGACGTCGCGGAACTTCGCGATCGACACCAGGCCGATGCGACCCTCGGTCTGCTGCGGCGCGGCGACGGCGGCGGCGATGTTCTCGTCCTCGCTGTTGATGATCGGCTTGTTCTTCGCCAGCTTCTTGACCCACTCCCAGCCGGCGTTCTTCTCGGTCGTCTGCAGGGCCTTGCCGGTGTGCCGCTGGTAGGCGTCGGCGAGCGGTGCGGCGCCGTGGCCGGCGCTCTGGCTGAGCCACTGCACGATGGTCGCCTTGCCCAGCGGATCCTGTAGCAGCACCTTGCCGCGCCAGCTGTCCTCGGTGAGTTCCCAGACGTTCTTCACCGGGCAGCCGTTCGGGTAGATCTTCGGGTTGTACACCCAGACGTTGGCCTTCGACAGCACCAACAGTGGGTTGCGGTTGGTCTCCGGGATGTCCTTGATCAGATCCGGCGGCAACCACGTGTATACGACCTGGCGGGGCAGCAGCTCGCCGGCCAGCAACGGGCCGTCGGAGAAGAGGGTGAGGTCGACGGCGACGTTGCCGGCCTCCTTCTCCCGGACGAGCTTCTCGGCGGTCTTCTGGGTGTCGGACTTCACCCCCTCAGCCTTGATGCCGTACTTGGCGGTGAACGCCTCGGCGACCTTCTTGATGTCGCCGGTCGAGTCGTAGACGAGGACGCTGCCCTCCGTCTTCGCCGCCGCGACGAGGGCGTCGAGGTCGAAGGAGGCGTCGACGGAGGCGGACGGGAGCGCACCCGGCTGTTCGGTTCCGCTGGACGGGGCACATGCGGCGGCTGCGACGAGCGCGGCGATGCCGACTGCGGCAGCGGCAAGGCGACGGGTGGGACGGATCGGGATCGTTATATGGCGGCTGTCCACGTGCGCGAACCTCCTCGGTGGCGGAGCATGCGGGTGAGAGCCTTCTCGTCCGTCGGATGTGGTGAAGAAGCATCACATCCGCGGAGTGTCCTGAGCGTAATACGGAGGCAATGTTTGTCAAGACATATGTACATCAGCCCTTCAGACGATTCGCTTCAGCATCGCGTCGGCCAGCGCGTCGCAGCACTCGGCCAGCCGAAGGCCGACGACGTCGATGCGACGCAGCAGCTCACGCTGCCGCAGCATCTCGGAGGTCACGTCCCCGGCCAGCAGCCGCCCGAGCGCCTCCTGGTACACGCGACGCACGACACCGGCCCGCTTCCGTACGGCCAGGACGAGGTCGGCGACGTCGGTCGGATGGTCGACCAGCTGCTGAAGGGCGCGGCGCAGCAGCGCGAGCCCTTCCCGAACGGCGATGAGCGCCGGCACGGCAGCGTCCACGGTGGGCGCACCGAAGAGGTCGTTCTCCCGTACGAAGTCGCGTAGGTTGTCCAGCACGTCGTCGATCGACCGGGAAAGCCGGAACAGGTCCTCGCGGTCGATCGGCGTGGTGAGCGAGGCGGCGAGCTCGATGACGAGTTGCCGCCGGTGGTCGTCGCCGGCGTGTTCGATGTCGCCCATCCGGGCCCGGCCCGTGGCCGACGGCACGGCCCTGGTGACCACGTCGACGGCCAGGTCCACCGCCTCCTGGTTCTGCTCGAGCTGGCGCAGCAGGATGCCGACGACCCGATGGTGGGAGCGGCCGGCGAGGTCGTCCACGATCCGCCAGACCCGGCGCAGCCGACGGCCGGTCACCGGAGCCCTCGCACGGCCAGCCCGGCCACCGCCGCCATGCCGAAGCTGGCCGGCAGGGTCACCAGCCACGAGACCAGGATCGGCACGGCGTACTGCCAGCGCACCCGGCGTGCGCCCTGGCTGGCGCCGACGCCGACCAGGCCGGCCGCCACGGACTGGGTCATGCTGACCGGCACACCCAGCCCGGCCGTGCCGAACACCGCCGCGGACGAGGCGATCTCGGCCGAGACGATCTGCCACGGACGTGGCGGGGACAGTCTGAACGTGGCGCCGCGCGACATCCGCCGCAGGCTCGTCAGCGCCCCCGCGGCGAACAGCGCCGCCACGGCGGACAACACCGGCAGCGACAGTTCGGCCGAGCCGTGGACGGCGGCGACGGCGACCGCGGCGACCGCGAACATCTTCTGCCCGTCGTTGGCCGCGTAGGCCAGACACTGGCAGCCGAACGCGCCGACGTGCGCCAGCCGGACCGTGGCCGAGGCCCGACCGGTGGTCGGGACCCGCTGGGCCAGCACGCCGAGCAGATAGCCCAGCAGCCCACCGACGAGGGGCGCGGCCGCGCCGATGCCGAGCATCGTCGCAAGAGTGCTCCACGACGGCATGAGCCCGAGCCCGAGTCCGGCGCCCGCCAACCCACCGATGATCGCCAGGGTCACGCTCGTCGGTACGCCCCGCCACGTCAGCACCAGGACCAGTGCGACCGCTGCCGCCACGCCGATCACGACGATCGGCTGCCCGCCGCGATCGCCGGAGGCGACCAGCCGGCCGGTGAACGCGTGCGCCACCTCCAGTCCGAAGAGTCGGGGGCCGGCGACGATGGCGGCGAGAAGGAGTCCGAGCATGGCGATGCCGGCGACCTCGCGGTGGCGTAGGGCGAGGGCGAGCAACGCTCCGCCGTCGTTGGCGCCGCAGACGAAGACGAACACGGCGGCGAGCACGGACAGCACGACGCTCACAGACCTGACCAGTGGCCGCGTTGCGTCGCCTTGCGGTCCACGTACCGCTGTCTGGCCGGCGGGCCGTCCGGCGTGGTCGACACCGCGGCCACCGGGACGTCCCACCACGTGTCGTTGGCCGGGCTCCCCGGCCCGCCGAGCTCGGTACGGACGTGCACAACGGTGGTGGTGGCGGCGGCGCGCGCCTTCACCAGTGCCGCGCGGACCTCGTCGAGGGTGTCCGCGGTCAGGACGTCGGCGCCCAGGCTTGCCGCGTTCGCGGCCAGGTCGACCGGCAGCGGCTGTCCGTCGAAGCGGCCGGAGGCTGGGTCGCGGTATCGGTAGACGGTGCCGAACCGGGCACCACCCACCTGCTCGGACAGCGCCCCGATGGAGGCGTAACCGCCGTTGTCGACCAGGACCACCACCAGCTTGAGTCCCTCCGCCACGGCGGTGACCAACTCCTGCGCCATCATCAGGTAGGAGCCGTCCCCGACGAGGACGAAGACCTCGGCGTCCGGCTGGGCCAGCTTCACACCCAGGCCACCGGCGATCTCGTAGCCCATGCAGGAGTAGCCGTACTCGACGTGATATTGCCGAGGACTCGCCGGCCGCCACAGCTTGTGCAGGTCGCCGGGCATGGAACCGGCCGCGCAGACGACCACGTCGGCCGGGTGGGCGGCGTCGTTCACCGCGCCGATGAGCTGGCTCTGGGTGAGGGGGCCGGGCCCAGGGCGGCGGGCCTCGTCGACGGCGTCGTCCCACCGGCGGGTCAGGGTCACGGCCAGCTTCCTGCGCTCCTCGGTCACCTGCCAGCGCGGCAGCGCCGCGTCGAGTGCCCGCAGCCCCTCCCGCGCGTCCGCGACCAGGCTGACCGCGCCGAGCTTCGCCGCGTCGAAGGCAGCCACGTTCAGGTTGACGAACCGCACCGACGGCTCGGCGAACAACGACCGCGAAGCGGTGGTGAAGTCCGCGTAGCGGGTGCCGATGCCCAGCACCACGTCGGCCTCGGCGGCGAGGGCGTTGGCGGCGGTGGACCCGGTCACGCCGATCGGGCCGACCGCGCACGGATGGTCGTGGGGGAGCGCGCCGCGGCCGGCCTGGGTCTCGGCCACGGGGATGCCGGTGCGTCGGGCGAAGGAGGCGAGCTCGTCATTGGCGTCGCTGTAGGTCACGCCGCCGCCGGCGACGATGAGCGGGCGGCGTGCCGCGCGCAGGGCCTGTGCCGCTCGGGCCAGCGCGGCCGGCTCGGGCACCGGGCGCGGCACGTACCAGGTCCGCTCGGTGAACAGCTCGTCCGGCCAGTCGTACGCCTCGGCCTGCACGTCCTGCGGCATGGCCAGCGTGACCGCTCCGGTTTCGGCCGGGTCGGTGAGCACCCGCATCGCGGCGAGCAGCGCCGCCGGCAACTGTTCGGGGCGGTTGATGCGGTCCCAGAACCGCGACACCGGCCGCAGCGTGTCGTTCACCGACACGTCGTAGGAGCGGGAGTCCTCCAACTCCTGAAGGACCGGATTCGCCACCCGGGTGGCGAAGATGTCCCCGGGCAGCAGCAGGACCGGCAACCGGTTGACGGTGGCCAGGGCGGCACCCGTGACGAGGTTGGTGGCGCCCGGCCCGATCGAGGTGGTGCAGGCGAACGTCGACATCCGGGCGGTCATCCGTGCGTAGGCGACCGCGGTGTGGACCATCGCCTGCTCGTTGCGGCACTGGTAGTAGGTCATCCCCGGGTCGCCGTCCAGCTCGGCCTGCCGCAGCGCCTGGCCGAGCCCGGCGACGTTGCCGTGGCCGAAGATTCCGAAACAGCCGGCGATCAGCCTGTGCCGTCGCCCGTCACGCTCGCTGTACTGGTTGGCGAGGAAGCGGATGGTCGCCTGCGCCACGGTGAGTTTCATGCGCCGGTCCTCCCCAGATAGGTCGTCATCGGTACGCGTGGGTCGACCGGCTGGCCGGACCAGGAGCTACGGATCCACCCGTGGGCGGGGTCGTCGGCGCAGGCCATCGACCGCTCGGCGGCCGGGCCGGCCAGGACGTTCAGGTAGTAGAGGTCGTAGCCGGGGGCGGCCATCGACGGCCCGTGGTAGCCGTTCGGCACCAGGACGACGTCGCCGGCACCGACCTCGGCCAGCACGTTGGTGCTGCCGTACACCCGCTGGTAGGCAAGGCCGCGCGTCTCGAAGTAGTAGATCTCCTCGAGAACCGCCTCGCCGGGAGTCTCGGTGTCGTGTTTGTGTGGCGGGTACGACGACCAGTTCCCGCCCGGGGTGAGCAGTTCGACGGCGACGAGCCTGTCGCAGTCGAAGGCGTCCGGGGCGCAGAAGTTGTTCACCTGGCGGGTCGCCGTCCCTGCCCCACGCACCTCCACCGGCACCTGATCGGCCGGGCCGTAACGCGGGGGCAGCCGGCGTCCGGCCCGCGCCGACGGCAGCGCGAACCGCCCACCGGTCTTGCTGGACACCTCCACCCGTGCCCCGATCGGCAGGTAGCAGAAGTCGCTGACCCGGTCGAAGACGCCCGTTCGGCCGACGAGCTCGAACCGCGTCCCGTCGCAGTCGACCAGTGCCGAACCGGTCAGCGGCAGCACCAGCATCTCGTCGTCACCAGTGGTGAAGACGCGCGTCTGACCGGGCTCCAGGTCCAACACCCGCAGCCCGCAGTAGGTCCAACCGGCCACTTCCGGTGTCACCTGGACCGTCCACCCAGGTGTCGTTGTGGCGCCCCGGGAAATGTGCACCGCGTTCACCGCCTTCACAGCAGGGCGGTGGCCGCGTCGACGGCGGCCGCCACATCGTCGTCGGCCGGGTAGAGCAGCGCGCGTCCGGCCACCAGTCCGCGCACGCCGGGCAGTTCCAGCGCCTTCTGCCAACCGGCGTAGGCCTGCTCGGGCGGCGCCTCACCGCCGAGCAGCAGCACGGGCAGCGTGGTGGCGTCGAGGACCCGGTCCATCTCCTCGACGACCGGGATCTTCAACCAGGTGTACGCCGAGGTCGCGCCGAGCGCCTGACCGATGCTGATCGCCCGGATGAGCGCCTCGGGGCGCTGGTCGAGCTGCGTCCGGCCGTCGACCCGGCTCACCGGCAGCGGCTCGACCATCGCCATCAGGCCGCGCCCGGCCAGCGCCGTCACCGCACGGCCGCACGCCTCCAGGGTGTTGACCGTGCCGGGGTCGTCGAGGTCGATGCGGCACAGCATCTTGCCGCCGTCGAAGTTCATCGCGGCGATCGTCTCGGCGTCGTAGCCGGTGAACCGGTCGTCCAGCTCGAACGCCGAGCCGGTGATGCCGCCCCGGTTCATCGATCCGATGACGAGCTTGTCGTGCAGGACGCCGAGGAGCATGAGGTCCTCGACGATGTCGGCGGTGGCGAGCACACCGTGCACGCCGGGTCGGGCAAGCGCTACGCAGAGCCGGTCGAGCAGATCGGCCCGGCTGGCCATCGCGTCGGCCCGGCCCCGGACCCCGATCGTGCCGCGGGCCGGGTGGTCCGCGGCGATGATCATCAACCGCTGGTCGCCCCAGTCGGACAGCCGCTGCCGGGCCTGTGCGGACTCCGCGACCACCGCGGGCCGGCTGGCGCGGCGCCGGACCAGGTCACCGATCTGGGCACTGGCATCAGACATCCGGGTTCTCCCCGAGCAGGGCCGACACCTCGTCGGCGGTGGGCATGGCAGCGGAGCAGGCCAGCCGGGAGGCGACGATGGCGCCCGCCGTGCTGGCGTACCGCAGGGTGTGACGCAGCGGCCAGCCGGCGAGCATGCCGTGGCAGAGCGCGCCGCCGAACGCGTCGCCGGCGCCCAGGCCGTTGACCACCTCGACCGGAGTGGGTGGCACCCGTACCCGCTGGCCGTCGGCCGTGCAGCCGAGCACTCCCTCCGGTCCGAGCTTCACCACGGCCAGGGCGACACCGAAGTCGAGCAGCGCCTGCGCGGCCCGCTCCGGATCATCTTCACCGGTGGCAACGGCGCACTCCTCACGGTTGCCGACCGCTACGCTCACCGCGCCACTGGCGAGCGCGGCCCGGTAGTGCCCGGTGGCTTCCGCGGCCGAGGACCAGAACATCGGCCGATAGTCCAGGTCCAGCACGGTCGGTCCACGGCGATGGGCGAGCACCGCGTGCAGCGCGGCGCGGCTGGGCTCGGCACACAGGCCGGTGCCGGTGAGCCAGACGATCCGCGCCGCGCCGAGCGCGTCCAGGTCCAACTCCTGCGCGGCGATCTCCAGATCAGGAGCCTTGGGTTCCCGGTAGAAGTACAGCGGGAAGTTGTCGGGCGGGAAGATCTCACAGAAGGTGATCGGGGTTTTGAGGAGCGGCACCGACCGGACGAACCGGTCGTCGACCCCGTATTCCTTGAGCGCGGCCCGCACGAATTCGCCGAACGGGTCGTCTCCGGTGCGCGTCACCACCGCGGCGTGCCGTCCCAGTCGGGCGGCGGCGACCGCGACGTTGGTCGGCGACCCGCCGAGGAACCGACCGAAGGTGTCCACCTCCGACAGCGGGACACCGGAACGCAGCGGGTAGAGGTCGACGCCGCACCTACCGACGGTGATGAGGTCGAAGCCGGTCACGACGGCAGCCCCCGCAGATAGGCCAGGCAGGCGGCAACCTCGGTGACCGGTCCGGCCCCGGCCGGCGGTTCCCGGTCCAGGACGAGGTCCTGCTCCAGTACGTACCAGCCGGCGTAACCGGCCTCCTCCAGCGAGGCGACGATGGCGGCGATGTCCACGTCACCCTGGCCGAGCGGGCGGTAGAGGCCCTGCGCGACCGCGTCGCGGTAGCTCACCGCACCGGCGCGGACCCGCTGGGCCTGCCCCGCGTCGACGTCCTTGAGGTGCACGTGTCTCACCCGCTCCGCGGCCCGGCCGGCCAGCCGCACCGGATCGCCGCCGCCGGCCAGCACATGGCCGGTGTCCAGGCAGAGCCCGATGCCGGAGCCGTCGAGCAGCCGCTCGATCTCCTCCGGCCCTTCGATCATGGTGCCGACGTGCGGGTGCAGCGTGGCGGTCACGCCGGCGTCGGCGGCCACCCGATCCAGCAGGTCAAGGTTCGACAGCAGGGTCCGCCAGCCGTCGGCGTCGAGCTCCGGGCGGGAGTCGTATCCGTCGAGACCGGTCGCCGCGGCGAGGACGAGGACACCGGCCTCCGCCGCCCGGAACTGCTGCAGGGCGGCGGCGACCTCTGACACCGGATCCCGGGTCGATCCATGTAGCACCACCGGCAGGAACCCACCGACGGCCCGCAGTCCGTGCCGTCGCAGTGTCTCCTGGCGGGCCGCGCCGTCTGCGGGCAGGAACCCGTCCGGGCCGAACTCGCTGGCCGTCAACCCGAGGGCCGCCATCTCCGCCAACACCCGGTCGACGTCCAGCTGGTGGCCCCAGCCGGGCACCTCACACACGCCCCAGGAGATGGGCGCGCCCGCCAGCCGCCGCGTCATGCCAGCACCGCCGAGCGCTCGAGCCCGTTCGCGGAGCCGCTGGCGCGGATCTCCTCGACCCGCACGGGCCGGCGCTCACGCCGCGAGCGGTCGGCGGCCTCGGCGATGTAGAGCGCCTCGAGCGCCTCGGAAACCGTGCACGCGCTGCTACGCCGACCGGCCACATAATCGAGGAACGCGTTCATCTCCGCGGTGTAGGACGCGCCGAAGCGCTGCCAGAAGTCCGGCCACGGCTCACCGCTGGGATAGCTGACGCCCGGTTCGGCCGAGCGCAGCGGCGCCCGGTCGTCAAGACCGACGACGAAGGTCGACTCGGTGCCGGCGAGTTCGGCGCGCACGTCGTAACCGCCGCCGTTGTACCGCGAGCCCTGCAGGGTCGCCAGGGTGCCGTCGGCGAACGTCAGAATGGCTACGGAGGTGTCGATGTCGTTCGCCTCGGCGAAGAAGCTGGCACCCCGGTTCGCGCCGGTGGCGTAGACCTCGACGACCTCCTGGCCGGTCAGCCAGCGGGCGATGTCGAAGTCATGGATGTGGCAGTCGCGGAAGATCCCGCCGGACAGGGGGATGTACTCGGCCGGCGGAGGCGCCGGATCGGCGGTGAGCAGATGCAGCCGGTGCAGGGTGCCGACCACGCCGCTGCGCAGCGCCTCCCTGGCCGCCCGGTAACCCGCGTCGAAGCGGCGCTGGAACCCCACCTGCACCCGGCCGTCGGCCGCCGCCACCCGCTGGGCGATCTCGACCGTGCGGGCCAGATCGGCCGCGACCGGCTTCTCGCAGAACACGGTCAGCCCGGCGTCGACCCCGCGCTCGATCAGGTCGGCGTGCGTGGCCGTGGGCGTGGCGATGACGATGCCGTCGAGGGGCGTGGCGAACACCTCGTCGATCGGACCGGCAGCGCGTACGCCAAGGCGCTCGGCCACGTCACGAGCGCGCTCGGGCATGACATCGCCGAGCACGAGCTCGGTCACCTCGGGGTGACTCGCGAGCAACTGGGCGTGTGTCGCACCGATGCGTCCGACGCCGAGCAGTCCAATGCGCATGAACGAATACCTCCCACGTGTTGAACACCGGTGGCGGCAGGCGCCAGCACGATGCATGCCATGATTCGTAGTCCCCGTCACACACCGAAGTCAAGACTTTGTCAGGACATTCTGATGTCTGCTAACTTGTTGGTGTCAGCATCAGCGTCTGCGACGAAGCGTGAGGAACCATTGACCAATTCCCTGTCGATCACGCTCGACCGGACGAGTCCGGTCCCGTTGTACTTCCAGGTCGCCCAGCAGATAGAGGCGATGATCGACGCCGGCACCCTGCCCGCCGGCCACCGGCTGGACAACGAGATCCAGCTCGCCGACCAGATGGGTCTGTCCCGCCCGACGATGCGGCAGGCCATCCAGCACCTCGTCGACAAGGGGCTGCTGGTGCGCAAGCGCGGGGTCGGCACGCAGGTCGTGCACAGCATGGTGAAACGGTCGGTGGAGCTGTCGAGTCTCTACGACGACCTGGCGATGGCCAGCAAGCGGCCCACCACCACCGTGCTCAACATGGCTCGTGTTCCGGCCGAGGACGACGTCGCCTTCGCCCTGCGAGTCCCACCGGGCACCGAGGTGGTGCACCTGCGGCGGCTGCGGTGCGCGCAGGGCGAACCCCTGGCGATCATGCACAACTGGCTGCCGGACGGGCTGACCGACCTCACCGTCGAACGGCTGGAGCAGCGTGGCCTCTACGAGATGCTGCGCGCCGCCGCCATTCACATGCGGGTCGCCAACCAGCGCATCGGCGCGCGCGCCGCGACCCTCGCGGAGGCCAAGCTGCTGCACGAACGGCGTGGCGCACCACTGCTGACGATGAGCCGCACGACGTACGACGACAACGGCCGTGCCGTCGAATACGGCTCGCATGTCTATCGCGCGACGCTGTACACCTTCGAGATCGCACTCGTCGAGCGCTGATCGTGACGCACGCACCGTCGCCCGGCCCCGCGATGCGGGACCGGGCGACGGTTTGTTCAGCTCCGGGGACCCCAGCCTGTCGGGTCGACAGCCAGATCGAGATCCTCGGCGATGTCATCCCACTCGACGAACTTGAAGTTCGTCGTGGTGCGCGGCTCGCCATTGCCGTCGAGCACCTCAGGGCCGTCGAAGCCGTCCTGGACGACGAACAGACCCTCGTCGAATCTGTCACCGAGCGGCACGTTCATCACCATCGCCCCGTCGCACTCTTCCGAGCCGTCCGGGTGGGTGGGGTCGGAGTGCGGCCCGACCCGGAACGAGCCGAGGAAGGTGTTGGCGCCGGAGCGCTGGTACACCACGAAGGTGTTGTCGCCCTGACTCGACGCCAACAGGTAGCCCTTGCCGTTGGCCCGGTAGTAGATGGTCAGGCCCTCGACGTCGGCCGTGATGTGCGTGCCACCGTAGCCGGGATCGGGGCCGGACTGGTAGCACTCCTCGGTCACCGGGTCGTAGGCGAGCGGAAGGCCGTACTCCTTCACCTTGTCCATCAGGACCGGCGTCCCGGTCAGGGTCGCCGAGACCTTCCAGATGCCGACGTCCTCCTGGCCGGCGTAGAGCACACCGCTGGTGGCGTCGACCACCATGCCCTCGACCTGCGGCAGGTCGCCAGGGTCGTCGCACGGCGTCCAGGTGCTGCCGTTGGGCAGCGCGAAGCTCTGCGGCAGGGTGAGGCTGCGCACCTTGTGGTAGGTGACGGTCCCGGTGGGGGTGACGGTGAGCTCCAGCAGCGCCACGGTGGTCTCGTGCCGCTGGCTCGCCAGCGCGTAGATGCGCCCGGTCGCGCGGTCCTTCCACGTCGCCAGCCCGTAGGCCGTGCGCCCGTCGTTGACCTCCCCGGCGTTCGCGGCGAACACCAGCGGAGCCGCCGCGCTCGTCACATCGGTGAGCGCCGTGCTGCCACCGGCCGGGTTGATCCGGTAGATCCGCAGCGTGTCACGGCCACGGTCGGTCGTCACGGCGAGGTCGACAGTGGCGCCACCGACCCGGACCCCGTAGAGCAGGTCCACGTTGTTGAACCGGCCGGGCTCGTCGTCCGGCCCCGGTGCCGCCGGCGCCGCGATGCTCTGCACCAGCCCACCGGACAGGTTGTAGACCCGCAGGCCGCCTTCCTTGGCGGTCCCCACCACCAGGCTCTTGGCCGAGTTGGTCGGATGCACCCAGATCGCGGGATCGTCGGCATTGGCGTCGCCGCCTGCGGTGTCGTCGAACAGTGTGGGCGTCTCGACTTCCGCCTTGACGGTCGGAACGGCCATGGCGGCGGCCGGCGTCGAGGTCGACGCCACGACAACTACCGCTGTCAGGCAGAACGAGGCCGCCGTCAGCAGACGGCGGTCGGGTTTGAAGCGCATTGTGCCTCCCGGATGTGGGACGGGGATGGGGGAGAGCCTTGCGATCACGGACGTTACAACAGTATGTCCTTACAAACAATAGTCACGACATATTGGCGTGAGTGATGCCGGCGGCAGCTTGCCCATCTGCCCCGCATGCTGGTGAAACGACGACGGGTCGACGGTCGCCGGGTGGGTTCCTGGGCCCGGGGCGCAGTCGGAGCGCGGCCGGGGCAGGGAAGAAAGGCGGTTGGGGTGAGCGATCCGAGGTGACCTCCACCGCGAGGCGACGATGGTGAGCCGTCGCGCCTCGTCGGCTTGCGCACCTTCGGGTGGCTGCTTCAGCGCCGGCGTCGGGTACGTGACCACGAGACGCTGCCCGGGCGGTCACGGGAGGCATCCACTGCGCCGGTACCACGCACGACGGGTCGGCGTTGTCCATGCTCTGAAGGCGGACAGGACGGATCGGCCGTGGCGGTTCCGCTCGATCAGGTGATTGAGATTGCCCGGGACCTGGAGTGTTTCGTTGTCTCACCGGACCGGATCTGTCCACCCGGACGCGGATGGCGGGGTGGCCCGGGGGGTCCTCAGCACGTTCGTCTACGACTGGTTGGTCGGCTACCGGCTCGCCCTCGGCAGCTTCGTGCCGCAACCGGCGGCCCTCATTTCCGTCGCCGGACCGGCGGGTTCGTGCCCGCCGGTCCGGACGTCAGGAAGGCCCGGTCAGCTCAGACCCGGGTGACCCGCACCGCGTCGGCGATCACGTATCCGGCGGCGTTGGTCCAGCGGCTCACGCCGACCAGATTGCGGTCGCCGGCGGCAAGGTTGAAGGTGCCGATCGAACGCCACGCCCCGCCGCCGGTGCGCTGGTCCACGTTCACCGTCTGGTTGCCCGCGGCGGTGACCACGACGTGCGGCGCCGAGCTGTTGTAGCCGGCGTCGGCCGGGTACCACACATCGACCCGGTGGTTGCCGGCCGCCGGGATGTTCACCTTGAACCAGGCCGCGTCACTCTCGAGCACCGGGTTCGCGAAGCGGTACTCGGTGCCGTAGCGCTGCGCCGAGTAGGCCGAGGAGGACCAGTTGGCGCTCGCGGTGAAGCGGCCCGCGGTGGCGTTGTCCACGATGGTGCTGAACGACGTCGGCGGCGGCGTGGTAGCCAGGCCCAGGTAGGCGGCGATGCCCTGGGCGTGCGCGCGCGCGACGGCGGTGATGAAGTCGGCGCGCTTGAGCAGGTTCGTGTCGGCGACCGAGTCGATGAACAGGTTCTCGGTCAGCACCGCCGGCATGGCGCTCTCGCGAAGGACGTGGAAGTTGGCGGTCTTCTGCCCCCGGTCGGTCACTGATCCGATCGACCGCATGCCGGAGATGATCCGCGGGTGGAGGGCGTTGTGCAGGCTGAGGTCCCCCGAACCCCCGCTGGGATAGCGGTAGCTCTCGAAGCCGGTGCCGCCGCCGGAGTTGATGTGGATGCTCACGAAGATGTTCGCGCCCCAGGCGTTGGCGTCGTCCGTGCGGTAGGCGAGGCTGCGGGTGAGGTCGGTCGTGCGGGACATTCGCACGTCGACGCTGTAGTTGGCCAGCAGGATGTCGCGCACCTGGAGCGAGATGGCGAGGGTGAGGTTCTTCTCCTGCAGGCCGTTGCCGACCGCGCCGGAGTCGGTGCCGCCGTGGCCCGGGTCGATGTAGACGCGGGGAAGGGCGGCCTGCGCGCGGCCGGCGAGCAGGGGTGCGGCCAGTACGCCCGCCGCGGTGGCGAGGAGGGTGCGGCGTCGCACGGCGGAGTTACCAAAACTGGACATTGACGCCTCTCGACTACGGAGTGGGGTGGGGTGGCGGGCTGGGCCTCGCGTCACGGCCGACGATGTGCTCGGCCCCGACCGGCGTGATCCAGAAGACGTTCCCGGCGAGATCGTAACGAGCATCGATGCCTGCGTGAAGAATGTTTACGCGAAATTATCCTGATCTTGGAAGATTCCTACATGCGGGAGGGCCTGTGGCGCCCCCATCGTCTGCCATCATGTCCCCGTGTTCGAGCTCGGTTCGCGTTCCAGGCAGACCTTGACCTTCATGCTGCCTGAGGACGTCTCCGCGTTCGGCGACGCGGTGGCGCCGTCGATCGGAGGGCTCGCGCAGTGGGCGACGCACGACCGGGAATCGGGCGTCGTCCTTCACGAGTCGCTGTCGTCCGCGATGCGGCACGGCTGCATCCAGGCGTTTCTGCATCTCCTCGGGCGGGACGGCGGCGTGGTGGGGCCCGCCATCCAGTACCTGCACACGCGCGTGTGGACGACGGACGCCGACGTCCTCGAGGCGACGGGCGGCCGATACCGGCCGGTCGGGGCCCAGCCCGAGGAGATGCAGCCCGGCCGACTGGCTTTCAAGTGGTTCCCGGAGGCCGAGGCGGACCGCGTGCAGAGGGACTTCGTCGAGTTGGTCGGCCTTGCGTGGAAGGCGCTCAACGGGGTGACCTCCCCGCACCTGATGACGGCCGCCGGCAAGCCGGTCCGCAACTGGCGTATCGGGCCGGCGGCAAAGGCGTGGGTGCGGCGGGACCAGGGCCGCGTCCTGCACGACGGCGCACTGCACCTGCGACTCAAGGAACCGGGCAGGTGTGGGCCGGCGTGACGGCCCCCGGGCGTCCAACCTCACCGGCGGCGGATTTCTCCAGTCGATTCACGTCAGGTGGATGACTTTCTGCGTCACTGCGCTGCTTAGTTTTTGCAGAGTCGTGACGTAGCATTGCGGCGTGACGAAGCGACTGACCGAGGTGGCCCGGAAGGCGGGCGTCAGCGAGGCGACGGTCAGCCGGGTGCTCAACGGTCGCGGTGGCGTCTCCGAGTCCACCCGCACCGCCGTGCTCACCGCGCTGGACGTGCTCGGCTACGAACGGCCCACCAAGCTGCGGGGGGAGCGGGCCCGACTGGTCGGGCTGGTGCTGCCCGAGTTGCAGAACCCGATCTTCCCGGCGCTCGCCGAGGTGGTCACCGGGACGCTGGCCCAGCGCGGCTACACCCCGGCGCTGTGCGCCCGGACCATCGGCGGCGTGCCCGAGTCGGACTACGTCGAGATGCTGCTCGACCACCAGGTGTCCGGCATCATCTTCGCCGGCGGGTCGTACGCGCTCGCCGGCGCCTCGCACGACCACTACCGCCGGCTGACCGACCGGGGGCTGCCGGTCGTGCTGGTGAACGCGGGCGTCGACGCGCTGGACTTCCCCCGTGTCTCCACGGACGACGCGGTCGCGGTGGAGCAGGCGTACGGGCACCTGCGGTCGCTCGGCCACGAGCGGATCGGCATCGTGCTGGGCCCGGAGGACCACGTTCCGTCGCGGCGCAAGCTGGCCGCGTTGGCGCGGATCGCCGGCTGGCGGGAGCCGGGCGAGCTCGTGGAGCGGTCCAGCTTCTCGATGGAGGGGGCCCGGGTCGCCGCCGCCAAGCTGGTGGACCGGGGCGTCACCGGCGTCATCTGCGCCAGCGACGTCCTGGCGCTGGGCACGATCCGCGCGGTACGCCGGCTCGGGTTGTCGGTGCCCGGCGACGTGTCGGTGGTCGGCTTCGACGACTCGGCGTTCATGACCTGCACCGACCCGCCGCTGACCACCGTGCGGCAGCCGATCGAGACGATGGGCCAGGCAGCCGTGAACCTCCTGGTCACCCAGATCGACGGCGCCGGCGTCCTGCGCGACGAGCTGCTGTTCGAGCCCGAGCTGGTGGTGCGCGGTTCCACCGCGCCCGCCCCCCGCCGCTGACCGGGTCAGCCCCCGTCACGGGCCCGCCCGTCGGCCACCGTTCCCGCCGCTGACCTGTCGCGCCGGGCGCTGATCGGCCCCGGCCACCGGCCGCCTCCCTCGCCGCTGAGCGACGCTCCGGCCGTCGACCGCTTCTCGCGGTCGACGGCCGGAGCGTCGTTGCCGGCCCCGAGTGGCGCCGGCCCGATCCACGTCCAGCGTGGCCTCACCCAGCCGTGAGCACCAAAAGGGGCAAACTCTGCCACTCGGGGCAACTCCCAGGCTTTGTCCATATCTGCCGTCCAGCAGTCGTTAATTTTCATAGCGCGATCGATACCTTGCTGAAATGAGTTCGTCTCGCTACAGTGACTCCACTCACAGCCTGGCCCCGACCGGCACGGCCACAGGGGCAGGTCGCATGGCCGATACAGATCAGTAGCAGGGCCGCGGTGCCGGTCACCGCAGCTCAGCGAGCTCATGGAGACACCCGTTCCCGAAGGGATGGACAGATGTCCGTACCGCAGTACCGGAAGGCTGCGGCGTTGGCGCTCGTGGCGGGCCTGGGGCTCAGCCTCGCGGCCTGCTCCACGAAGAGCGACGACGCAGCGAGCGATGCGAGCGGCAAGGTGACCATCACCGTCGACTGCCAGCCGGTCGGCTCCCAGAAAGAGTTGTTGAAGAACTGGAACGACGACGTCGCCGAGTTCCAGCGGCAGAACCCAGACATCGTCGTCAAGAGCGTCAGCGTCGGCGAGCAGTGCAACAACCCGCCGGACTTCACCGCCCGCCTCGCCGGCGGCACCGTGACCGACGTGTTCTACGGATACATGACCGATCTCCAGCAGGTGCTCGACTCCGGTCAGGCGATGGACATCACCGAGTTCGCCACCAAGGACACGGTCCCGACCTGGGACAGCGTCGACCCGGCACTCAAGGAGGTCTTCAGCGACGGCGGCAAGCTCTACGCCGTCCCGGTGAAGAACTACTCGATGGGCCTCGTCTACAACAAGGCCCTGTTCCAGCAGGCGGGGCTCGACGCGAACAACCCGCCCAAGACGTGGGGCGAGGTCCGGTCCGCCGCCAAGAAGATCTCCGCGCTGGGCAACGGCATCGCCGGCTACGCGGAGTACAGCGCCGGCAACACCGGAGGCTGGCACTTCATCTCCCTGCTCTACTCCCAGGGCGGGCAGGTGCTGACCCCGGACGGCAAGAAGGCAGACTTCAACAACGCCACGGGCAAGCAGGTCCTGCAGAATCTCAAGGACATGCGGTACGGCGACAACAGCATGGGCGCCCGCCAACTGTTGCAGTGGGGCGACCTGCTGACCAACGCCGGCGCGGGCAAGGTCGGCATGTTCATCGGCGCGCCGGACGCCACCCAGGCGATCGTCAGCCAGTTCCAGGGCAAGTTCCAGGACTGGGCGATGGCCCCGCTGCCCGGCCAGGACGGTGCGGCAAAGGGGACGCTCGGTGGTGGCGAGGGTTACTTCTTCAAGAAGGGCCAATCCCCCGAGCAGGTCAGGGCCGGTCTGAAGTGGATCGCGTACCAGAAGCTGACGCCGGGCAAGGGTCAGTTCGACTACGTCCGGGCCAAGCCGCAGAACTACCCGGTGGGCCTGCCCCAGCCGCTGCTCTTCGCCAACGGCAGCGACGCGCAGAAGCAGGAACTGGAGCTGCGCAAGGCGAACGCGAACCTCGACACCGCGAACTTCGCGATCTTCGAGGCGAACCCGGTGCCGATCAAGGGTGAGCCACGCAACGCGCAGGCGATCTACGCGGTGCTCGACGCCGCGATGTCCGGTGTGCTGACGAACCCGAACGCGAACATCGACGCGCTTCTCGCAACGGCCGAGGACAAGGTCAACAAGCTCCTCGCCGCCGAGGGCTGATCCGATGCTGTGGGGGCCGGACCGCCGGCCCCCACACCCTCCGCGCCGCACCGTCCGGTCACTGAATCACGCAGGAGTTGCCTTGGCGATCACCACCGCCCCGGGGACCAGGAGAGAACCGGGACGCCCCGCCTCGTCGGACCCGGCAGGGCCGCGGCGTGCGAGCCTCCGCCGCAAGGTACGGGACAACCTCACCGGGCACGCGTTCCTGCTCGGCGCCGTGGTCTGCTTCGCGTTCTTCTCCTGGTATCCGATGATCCGTGGCGTCGTCATGAGCTTCCAGCGCACCCGGCGCGGCGTCACGACCTGGGTCGGCTGGGACAACTACGACCGCATCATCGCCGATCCCAGCTTCTGGACGGCCTGGAAGAACACGTTCTTCTTCACGGTTCTCGCGCTCGTGCTCGGGTACGCCGTGCCGTTCTTCGTGGCGATCCTGCTCAACGAGTTCCGCCACGCCAGGGGATACCTGCGGATCCTGGTCTACCTGCCGGTGATGCTGCCGCCGGCCTCGGCGCTCTTCCTCTTCAAGTTCTACGCGTACGACCCCAGCGACGCGGGACTGTTCAACTCGATCCTCAAGGCGCTGCACCTGCCCACCTCGCAGTGGATGCAGTCCTCCGGGATGACGATGCCGGCGATGGTGCTCGCGTCGACCTGGATGAACATGGGCGGCGCGGTACTGATCTACCTGGCGGCACTGCAGAACATCCCCGGCGAACTCTACGAAGCGGCCGAGCTCGACGGCGCCGGGGTCTGGCGGCGGATCCGCAACGTCACGATCCCGCAGACCCGGCTGATCCTCGGGCTCCTGGCGATGCTGCAGATCGTCGCCACGATGCAGTTCTTCATCGAGCCGCTGATTCTCGCGAACGGTACGGGCGCGGAGGACTCCGCCACCTCGGTGGCGTACCTCATCTACCAGCACGGGTTCTTCCAGAACGACCTCAACGGCGCCGCGGCGCTCGGCGTGATCATGCTCGTGGTGCTGGCCGGCTTCTCCGCCGTGTACGTGCGGCTGAGCACGAAACAGGATTAGGACGGGGCGAGGAAATGGCACAGGACTCAGGGACCCGGACCCTCGTCTCCCATGCCCAGCTCAGGCGGGGACGCGGCAGGGTCATCTACTGGACGCTGCTCACCGTCGTCGTCGTGGGCTTCACGCTCGTCTTCCTCGGGCCGCTCTACTGGATGGTCACCGGCGCGCTCAAGTCCGGCCAGGAGATCGCGCAGACCCCGCCGTCGCTGTTCCCGAAGGATCCACAACTGCAGAACTACGCCGACGCGTGGAACAACCTCGATCTCGCCAAGCTGCTGTTCAACACGTTCTACTACGCGGCCGGCGCGCTGCTGTTCCAACTCGTCCTCGACACCGCCGCGGCGTACGCCCTGTCGAAGCTTCGACCGGCGTTCGGCAACGTGATCCTCGGCCTGATGCTGGCGACGCTGATGATTCCGGCGATGGTCCTCATCGTTCCGCAGTACGTGACCGTGATCGATCTGCCGATCCTGCACCTCAACCTGCTCGACTCGCCGTTCGCCATCTGGCTGCCCGCCGTCGCGAACGCGTTCAACATCTTCCTGCTGAAACGGTTCTTCGACTCGATCCCGGAGGAGCTGATGGCGGCGGCCCTCGTGGACGGGGCGACGCCGCTGCGCACGCTGTGGTCGATCATCCTGCCGATGTCGCGTCCCATCCTCGGCGTAGTTTCGATCTTCGCCGTGACGGCGGTCTGGAAGGACTTCCTCTGGCCGAAGCTGGTCATGCCGTCGCCCGAGACCCGGACGGTCAGCGTCGGCATCTACGCCTTCTCGGGCGGCACACCCATGAACGTCGTGATCGCCGCGTCGGTCATCGCCGCGATCCCGACCGTAGTCGTCTTTCTGATCTTCCAGCGGAACATCATGTCCGGCCTGACCACAGGCAGCCTCAAGGGATAGCCCGAAGGCGCGGACGCTGGGCATCGCAGCCTTCAGGCGGGCTCGATGAAGGGCCGACGCGCCGCCCCACCACCAGCGCGACCTCCCGCGGCGAACAACGACCGTTCGCCCGACACACATCCAGGTCCGGCGAATCCGCCGACGTACCGACGCAGAAAGCAGGTGCCCGTGCCCACAGCAGACAACTGTCCGTGGTGGCGTGGAGCGGTGATCTACCAGGTGTATCCGCGTAGCTTCGCCGACGGCAACGGCGACGGCATCGGCGACATCGCCGGCATCCGGTCCCGACTGGGTCACCTGTCCGCGCTCGGCGTCGACGCCATCTGGTTCAGCCCCTGGTATCCCTCCCCGATGGCCGACGCCGGCTACGACGTCGCCGACTACCGGGACATCGATCCGACGTTCGGCAGCCTCGCCGAGGCCGAGGCGCTGATCGCCGAGGCGCACGAGCTGGGCATCCGGATCATCGTCGACGTGGTGCCCAACCACTGCTCCGACGTGCACCCCTGGTTCCAGGCGGCGCTGGCCGGCGGCCCGGACGCCCCCGAGCGGGAGTTGTTCTGGTTCCGCCCCGGCCGGGGCCCCGGCGGCGACCAGCGGCCCACCGACTGGGTGTCCCAGTTCGGTGGGGACACCTGGACCCGCACCACCAACCCGGACGGCACCCCCGGCGACTGGTACCTGCACCTGTTCGCCCCGGAGCAGCCCGACCTCAACTGGGACCACCCGCGCGTGCGTGCCGAGTTCGAGGACATCCTGCGGTTCTGGTTCGACCGGGGGGTGGACGGCATCCGGATCGACTCGGCCGCCCTGCTGGTGAAGGACCCGGCGCTGCCCGAGGTGACCGACGGCGCCCCGAGCCCCTTCGTCGACCTCGACGCGGTGCACGACATCTACCGCGGCTGGCGGCGGATCGCCGACGGGTACCCGGGCGACCGGGCGCTGATCGGCGAGGTGTGGCTGCCGGACCGGGAGCGGTTCGCCAACTACCTGCGTCCCGACGAGCTGCACTCGGCGTTCAACTTCGACTTCCTCGGCTGCGCCTGGGACGCGGCGGCGCTGCGCCGGTGCGTCGACGACACGCTCGCCGCGCACGCTCCGGTCGGCGCCCCCGCCACCTGGGTGCTCTCCAACCACGACGTGACCCGGCACGTGACCCGGTACGGCCGCGACGACACCACGTTCAGCTTCGCCACCAAGCGCGAGGGCGTCCCCACCGACCTGGAGCTGGGCACCGTCCGCGCCCGCGCGGCGGCGCTGCTCAGCCTGGCCCTGCCCGGCGCGGTCTACGTCTACCAGGGCGAGGAGCTGGGCCTGTGGGAGGTCGAGGACATCCCGGTCGAGCTGCGCCAGGATCCGATGTGGAACCGCTCGGGGCACGGCCGGGACGGCTGCCGGGTGCCGCTGCCCTGGGCCGGCGACGCGCCGCCGTTCGGGTTCAACCCCGACGGCGCTGCGGGGGCGCCGTGGCTGCCCCAGCCCGCCGAGTGGAAGGACCGCACGGTCCGGGCGCAGACCGACGACCCGCACTCGATGCTGGAGCTGTACCGGACGGCGATCGGCGTCCGGCGTGCCGAACCGGGCCTCGGTGACGGGGAGATGCGCTGGCTCGGCTCGCCCGACGGGGTGCTCGCCTTCACCCGGGGGGCCGCCTTCGTCTGCCTGGTGAACCTGGGCGCGACCCCGGTTCCGCTGCCCGCGCACGAGACGCGGCTGCTGGCCAGCGGGCCGCTGGAGGGAGATCTCCTCCCGCCCGACACCGCCGTCTGGCTGCGCACCGCCGACACACCGCCCGCCCGATCGGAAGGAGGACCAGCCGCAGCGAAACACCCTTCCACGGGGGACCTGGCCTGCTGACGAAACGGAGAGCCACTCGCATGGCCCACCACACCACCGGCACCACCGTTGCACCCACCGGAAGACCCGCCCGCGCCGTGCTGGCCGCGTTCGCCGGCGCCGCGCTCGTGGCGACCGCCGTCTCGGTCGTCTCGTTCTCCACCGCGACCCCGGCCCGCGCCGCCGGGCTGTCCCCGTTCGACATCGTCGGCCGCGGCGCCACCGTCCCGTTCGTCGAGCACGAGGCGGAGAAGGCGGCGCACACCGGCACGAAGATCGGCCCGACCCGCTACTACGGCCAGCTGCCGTCCGAGGCGTCCGGCCGGGAGGCGGTCACCCTCGACGCGGTCGGCGAGTACGTCGAGTTCACCCTCACCGCCCCGGCCAACGCGGTGACCTTCCGCTACAGCCTGCCCGACAACGCCGCCGGCACCGGCCGGGACGCCAGCATCGACCTGCGGGCCAACGGCTCCCTGGTCAAGGCCGTCCCGGTGACCTCCCGGTACGGCTGGTACTACGGCGGATACCCGTTCAACAACAACCCGGGCGACACCAACCCGCACCACTTCTACGACGAGTCCCGGACGATGTTCGGGACCACGTACCCCGCGGGCACGAAGATCCGGTTGCAGGTCTCCTCGACCGCCCAGTCGCCGACCTTCACCATCGACCTGGCCGACTTCGAGCTGGTCACGGCGATCGCCAAGCCCGCCGGCGTCCTCGACGTGGTCACCGACTTCGGCGCGGACGCGAGCGGGGCCACCGACTCGACGGCGAAGTTCCAGGCGGCGGTCGACGCCGGCAGGGCCCAGGGCCGGGCGGTCTGGATTCCCGCCGGCACCTTCACCCTCTGGGACCACGTCGTCGTCGACGGGGTGACCCTGCGCGGCGCGGGCCCGTGGTACTCGGTGCTCGGCGGCCGGCACCCCACCGACCGCAAGCGCGCGGCCGGCATCTACGGCAAGTACGTCCCCGGCGGCGGGTACACGGGGGAGATCCGGCCGCACGAGGCCGGCGGCCCCAGCCGCAACGTCACCCTGCGCGACTTCGCGATCATCGGGGACATCCGGGAGCGGGTCGACGACGACCAGGTCAACGCCATGGGCGGCGCGATGACCGACTCGGTGGTCGACAACGTCTGGATGCAGCACACCAAGGTCGGGGCCTGGATGGACGGCCCGATGGACAACCTCACCATCCGCAACAGCCGGATCCTCGACCAGACCGCGGACGGGGTGAACTTCCACTGGGGGGTCACCAACTCGACGGTGACCAACACGTTCGTCCGCAACACCGGCGACGACGCCCTCGCGATGTGGGCGCAGAGCGTGCCGAACGTGAACAACTCCTTCACCCGCAACACCATCGGCGTCACCATCCTGGCGAACCACCTGGTCAGCTACGGCGGCCGGGACATCAGGATCACCGACAACGTGACGGCCGACTCGGTGACCAACGGCGGCGGCATCCACGTCGCCAACCGCTACCCCGGGGTGCAGGGCGCCACGTCCGTCAAGGGCACCTGGACGATCGCCCGCAACACCCTGATCCGCAACGGCAACTCCGACTACAACTGGAACTTCGGCGTCGGCGCGATCTGGTTCTCCGCGCTCAACGAGGCTATCCAGGGCGCGACGGTCAACATCACCGACACCGACATCCTGGACAGCTCCTACGCGGCGCTGCACTGGATCGAGGGGCAGAGCAGCGGGATCAACCTCAACAACGTCCGGATCGACGGCGCCGGGACGTACGCGCTCCAGGTGCAGGCGCCCAGCCAGGTGTCGTTCACCGGCGTGCGGGCCACCGGGATCGCGCAGAGCAACCCGATGCACAACTGCGTGGGCGGCGGCTTCCAGATCAGCCAGGGCGCCGGCAACTCCGGCTGGTACACCGCCACCCCGTACTGCGGGCCGTGGCCCACGCCGCAGTGGGGCAACGGCCCGACCACCCCGCCGCCCACCGGTACCCCGCCCACCACGCCGCCGCCGACCACGCCGCCCCCGACCACGCCGCCCCCCACCGGCGGGAACCTCGCCCAGGGCCGGCCGGTGGCCGCGTCGAGCGCGTCGCAGAACTACGTGGCCGGCAACGCGGTCGACGGCAACCCGGCCAGCTACTGGGAGAGCGCCAACAACGCCTTCCCGCAGTCGCTGACCGTCGACCTGGGCGCCGCCCGGTCGGTGTCCCGGGTGGTGCTGAAGTTGCCCCCGGCGACCGCGTGGCAGACCCGCACCCAGACGGTCGCGGTGCTCGGCTCGACCGACGGCTCGTCGTACACCACGCTCAAGCCCTCCGCCGGCTACGCGTTCAACCCGGCGAGCGGCAACACCGTGACCGTCACCTTCCCCGCCGCCTCCCAGCGGTACGTGCGGGTGACCGTCACCGGCAACACCGCCTGGCCGGCCGGGCAGCTCTCCGAGTTCGAGGTCCACTCCGCCTGACGGCGCCAGTCTCCGGGCCGGTCGGTGCGTCCCCGCGACCCGGCCGGCCCGGCAGCCCCACCCCGCCGCGGCATCCCCCGGTCAGCGGCGGCACCACCACCCCCGAGAGAAGGTGCAGCTCCGCCATGCCCGGAAACAGCACGAGACGACGTACCCCCAGCCGGTGGCTGACCGCCGGCCTGCTGGCCACCGGACTGCTGGTCTCCGGCGTCCCCGCCCTGCCCGCAGCCGCGTCGGCCGCCCCGGCCGGACCCCGTGGTGGCGCTGCGCCGGCCGCCGCGCCGGTGCCCGCGACCGCGGCGGCACTGGCCGGGATCTCCGCCACCATGACCGCCAGCAGCGTCAGCCAGAACTACGGCCCGGGCAACGCCAACGACGGCAACCCGGACACCTACTGGGAGAGCGCCAACACCGCCTTCCCGCAGTGGCTCCAGGCCGACCTCGGCGCCACCGTCACCGTGGACCGGCTGGTGCTGAAGCTGCCGCCGGCCGCCGCCTGGCAGACCCGCACCCAGACGCTGTCCGTGCAGGGCAGCACGAACGGCTCGTCCTTCACCACCCTGAAGGCGTCCGCCGGGTACACCTTCGACCCGGCCACCGGAAACACGGTGACCATCACGTTCGCCGCCGCCAGCAGCCGGTACGTCCGGCTCAACCTCACCGCCAACACCGGCTGGCCCGCCGGCCAGGTCTCCGAGTTCGAGCTGTACGGGCCGGCGGCCGGGGACACCCAGGCGCCGAGCGCGCCCGCCAACCTGGCCTACACCCAGCCGGCCAGCGGACAGATCAGACTGACCTGGACGGCCTCCACCGACAACGTGGGGGTGACCGGTTACGACGTCTACGCCAACAACGCGCTGCGCGGCAGCGTCGCCGGCACCGTGCTGACCTACACCGACAACCAGCCCGCCAGCGCCACCGTCTCGTACCATGTGCGGGCGCGCGACGCCGCCGGCAACCAGTCGGCGAACAGCAACACGGTGACCCGCACCGGCAGCGGCACCGGCGGCACCAACCTCGCCGTCGGCAAGCCGATCACCGCCTCGTCGTACGTGCACACGTTCGTCGCGACCAACGCCAACGACAACAACGCGGCGACGTACTGGGAGAGCAACGGCCAGCCGGGCACCCTGACCGTGCAGCTCGGGGCGAACGCCGGCGTCAGCTCCGTGGTGCTGAGGCTGAACCCGGACTCGTCGTGGGGCCCCCGCACCCAGACGGTGCAGGTGCTCGGCCGGGAGCAGAGCGCCTCGGCGTTCACCAGCCTGGTCGGCCCGGCCAGCTACCCGTTCAACCCGGCGTCGGGCAACACGGTGACCATCCCGGTCTCCGCCACCGCCGCCGACGTGCGGCTGACCTTCACCGCCAACTCCGGCGCCCCCGGCGGGCAGGTGGCCGAGTTCCAGGTCATCGGCACGCCGGCCGCCAACCCGGACCTGACCGTCACCGGCCTGTCGGCCAGCCCGGCCAACCCCACCGAGACCGACGCCGTCACGGTCTCCGCCACCGTCCGCAACGCCGGCACGGCGGCCTCCGCCGCGACCAACGTCAACCTCTACCTGGGCGGCGTGCGGGTCGGCACCGCCGCCGTCGGCGCCCTGGCGGCCGGCGCCTCGACCACCGTCACGGCGAACATCGGGGCCCGCGCGGCGGGCAGCTACCCGCTGAGCGCCAAGGTCGACGAGGCCAACACCGTCATCGAGCAGGACGAGACGAACAACAGCTACACCAGCCCGTCGCCGCTGGTGGTCAGCCCGGTCGCCAGCTCGGACCTGGTCGCCCAGTCGGTCGACTGGACGCCCGGCAACCCGTCGGCGGGCAGCACCGTCACCTTCACCGTCGCCCTGCGCAACGCGGGCACCGTCGCGTCGGCGTCCGGGGCGCACGGCATCACGCTGACCGTGCTCAACGACGCCGGCGCCGTGGTCCGCACCCTGACCGGCTCGTACTCCGGCGTGATCAACGCCGGGGCCACCGTCGGCCCGGTCAACCTGGGCACCTGGACCGCCGCGAACGGCAGGTACACCGTCCGGGTGGCGCTCGCCGTCGACGCCAACGAGCTGCCGGTCAAGCAGCAGAACAACACCAGCGAACGGCCGCTGTTCGTCGGCCGGGGCGCCAACATGCCGTACGACATGTACGAGGCCGAGGACGGCGTGGTCGGCGGCGGCGCGGCCGTGCTCGGGCCGAACCGGGACATCGGCGACCTGGCCGGCGAGGCGTCCGGGCGGCGGGCGGTCACCCTCAACACCACCGGCAGCTACGTCGAGTGGACCACCCGGGGCAGCACCAACACCCTGGTCACCCGGTTCTCCATCCCGGACGCCCCGGGCGGCGGCGGGATCAACTCCACGCTGAACGTCTACGTCAACGGCGCCTTCCACAAGGCCATCGACCTGACCTCCCGGTACGCCTGGCTCTACGGGGCCGAGGCCAGCCCCGGCAACTCGCCGGGCGCGGGCGGACCGCGGCACATCTACGACGAGGCCAACGTCATGCTCAACTCGACGGTGCCGGCCGGCAGCAGGATCCGGCTCCAGAAGGACCCGGCGAACACCACCACGTACGCGATCGACTTCGTCAACACCGAGCAGGTCGCGCCGATCGCCAATCCGGACCCGGCGAAGTACACCACGCCGGCCGGCTTCACCCACTCCGACGTGCAGAACGCCCTGGACCGGGTGCGGATGGACAGCACCGGCAACCTGGTCGGGGTCTACCTGCCCGCCGGCAACTACTCGACCGCGTCGAAGTTCCAGGTGTACGGCAAGGCGGTCAAGGTGACCGGCGCCGGCCCCTGGTACACCCGCTTCAACGCCCCGTCGGGCCAGGACAACACCGACATCGGCTTCCGCGCCGAGAACTCGGCGGCCGGCTCGTCCTTCGCGAACTTCGCCTACTTCGGCAACTACACCTCGCGGATCGACGGCCCGGGCAAGGTGTTCGACTTCTCCAACGTGTCGAACATCGTGATCGACAACATCTGGAACGAGCACATGGTGTGCCTCTACTGGGGCGCGAACACCGACTACATGACCATCAGGAACTCCCGGATCCGGAACATGTTCGCCGACGGCATCAACATGACCAACGGGAGCACCAACAACCTGGTCAGCAACAACGACGCCCGGGCGACCGGCGACGACAGCTTCGCGCTCTTCTCGGCGATCGACGCGGGTGGCGCCGACATGCGGGACAACATCTACGAGAACCTGACCTCCACCCTGACCTGGCGGGCCGCCGGGGTGGCCGTCTACGGCGGCTACGCCAACACGTTCCGTAACATCTACATCGCGGACACCCTGGTCTACTCGGGCATCACGATCAGCTCGCTCGACTTCGGGTACCCGATGAACGGCTTCGGGGCCGACCCGCCCACCAGGTTCGAGAACATCTCGATCGTGCGGGCCGGCGGGCACTTCTGGGGTGGGCAGACCTTCCCGGCCATCTGGGTCTTCTCCGCCTCGAAGGTGTTCCAGGGCATCCGGGTCAGCGACGTCGACATCGTCGACCCGACCTACAGCGGCATCATGTTCCAGACCAACTACGTCGGCGGTCAGCCGCAGTTCCCGGTCAAGGACACGATCTTCACCAACGTCTCGATCAGCGGAGCCCGCAAGAGCGGTGACGCGTTCGACGCCAAGTCCGGCTTCGGGATCTGGGTGAACGAGATGCCGGAGGCGGGTCAGGGCCCGGCGGTCGGCTCGGTCACCTTCAACAACCTGCGGATGAGCAACAACGCCCAGGACGTCAAGAACACCACGTCCACCTTCACCATCAACCGGAACTGACCCCATCAGCGCCGGGCGCCGCCGGAGGACACAACCCTCCGGCGGCGCCCGGTCACGTACCGGTCCCGACGCCGATCGTCACAGGCGGTGACCTCTGTCACCTCTGGGGAGAAGGGGAATGAGCTCGGCAGATCCGGGTTTGCAGCCAGGTGTGACTGCTGAACCGATCCCCGCCCGGCGTTGCGCCCACCGGTCGGAGCCGTCCCGGTGACCGCCGCCGGTCTCGACGTCTCCCGGGCGCCGGCGACGCCCCGAATGCCGGGCGACCTGATGAGCCGGCGGCAGCGCCTGCGACTCGTCCTCGTCCTCGGCTCGCTGATCGCGGTGGGCCCGCTGACCATCGACATGTACCTGCCCGCACTGCCCGCGCTCGTCACCGACTTCGACACCACGTCGGCGGCGGTCCAGATGACCCTCACCGGCACGCTGGCGGGCCTCGCCCTCGGCCAACTGGTGATCGGCCCGCTGTCCGACGCCGTCGGGCGACGCAAGCCCCTGATCGCCGGCATCGCGCTGCACGTCGTGGCCTCGTTGCTCTGCGTCGTCGCGCCGAACATCGCGGTCCTCGGCGCGCTGCGGGTGGTGCAGGGACTCGGTGTCGCCGCCGCGTCGGTGGTCGCGATGGCCGTGGTCCGCGACCTGTTCGACGGCACGGAGTTCGCCCGGCTGCTGTCCCGGCTGCTGCTGGTCATGGGCGCGGCGCCGATCCTCGCGCCGACCCTCGGCAGCGGGCTGCTGCGCTGGACGGACTGGCGCGGCGTGTTCGTCGCCCTGGCCGCCTTCGGTGTGCTGCTCGTCGTGGTCGCCGCGCTCGGCCTGCGCGAGACGCTGCCGGCCGAACGGCGCCGGCGCGGCGGGGTGCGCGCAACGGCACGGGTGTACGGCTCGCTGCTGCGGGACCGCACGTTCGTCGGCCTGGTCCTGGTCGCCGGGCTGGCCATGGCGGCGCTGTTCGCGTACGTGGCCGGGTCGTCGTTCGTCCTGCAGGAGCAGTACGGGCTGAACGAGCAGCAGTTCGGGCTGGCCTTCGGCGCGGGCGCGGTCGGCCTGATCGCGGCGACCCAGGGCAACGTACGACTGTTGCGCCGCTACTCGCCGCAGCGGATCCTGGTGGCCGCCCTGGCCGTGGGGACCGTGGCAGGGCTGGCGATGCTCGCCTTCGCCGCGACCGGGTTCGGCGGGCTGCCGAGCCTGCTGGCGTCGCTGTGGGTGGTGCTGGCGGCGGCGGGCCTGGCGATGCCGAACGCGCCGGCCCTGGCCCTGTCCCGGCACGGCGAGGCGGCCGGCACCGCCTCGGCGCTGCTCGGCGCGGTGCAGTTCGGCGTCGGCGCGCTGGCTGCGCCCCTGGTGGGCGCGCTGGGCACCGGCGCGGTGGCGATGGCCGTGGTCGTCGCCGGCGGCATGGTGGCGGCGACGGTGGTGCTGCTGCTGGTGGTGCGCCCGGCCCGGCTCGCCGAGCTGGAGCCGGAGCCGGACGGGGTGGTCGTGGCGGCGCACTGAGCCATCGGGGCCGCGCGTCGGCCGGGGGAGTGCCCGACGCCGCCGCGACGGTCAGCGCAGTGCGGCGTACGCCAGCGGCACGGCGGGTTGGCCGGCCCACGTCCCGGTCAGCCGGTGCCCGGTCAGGCCGGTATCGGCACCGAGGCAGCGGACGACGGCCAGCTCGACCGGGCCGGCGACGATCCGGGTCGGGTCGCCGTCCTCGACCCGGTCGACCGGACCGATCGCCGGGACGTCGGCCGGCCGGGGGCCGTCGGCGGCGACCGCCATGCTGGGCGCCCGGTGTTCGCGCCGGCCGTCCACCTCGACATACTCCTCCGCCTGGGCGCCGTCGGTGAGGACCGCTCGGGCCAGGGCCGCGGCGTAGACCGGGTCGCCGCAGGCGTCGTACACCCAGCGCCGGCCCAGCACCGAGTGCTCGCAGGTCCCGACGAGCCACGCCTCGGCGCCGTCCAGCGGCGTGCCCCGGTAGGTCAGCGGCACCTGATACACCGGTCCCGCCCCGGCTCGGACCAGCATCGTCTCGATCCCGACCGCTCCGGCGGGGTCGTCGAACCGGCAGGCCGCGACCCGTTCGACCGTGCCCCGGTCGGCCCCCCGGAACCAGGGGCGGCCGGGCAGCCAGGTCGCCAGGAGTTCGAGCTTCGTGGGGCGCAGTTCCGCCCGGTGCAGCAACGCCATACCCGGATCATAGGGACGCCGGGTCGAGTCCGAGCCGCCCGGGGCTGTCACCCGAATCCCGAGGGCAGAAGCGCCTGCGCTCGTCACGTCAGTCCGCGCTCGGTGGCCGGACCCAGCCGCGATGCGCCGCCTGCAGTCCGGCCTGGAATCGGGTCTGGGCGCCAAGTTGGTCCATCAGACTCCGGACCCGGCGTTGCAGGGTGCGGTAGGAGAGCCCGGTCTGGCGGCTTATCGCCTCGTCGCCCAGGCCTGCGGCGAGCAGCGACACCAGGGTGGCCTCGAACGGGGTGGGCACGGGTTGCGCCGGGGCGAGGTCTTCCGGGTCCGGAGCCGTCGCGCCGAGCTCCGGCAGCGGCATCGCCTGCCGCCACAGGGCGTCGAACAGCGATCGGAGGGCGTCGAGCAGCTCCGAGGGGCGAACGATGGCACAGGCATGGATGGTGTGGTCTCCGGTTTGCAGGGCCACCAGGGCGGTCTGACCATCGACGACGTACATCTTGACCGGTACCCCGGATAGCACCCGGGCCTGCTCGCCCGCGGCGGCGACCGACTGGTAGTGCCCGGCCCACCAGCCGGCGATCTCCAGGGTGGTCCGGTCGTAGACCACTCGGAAGTTCACGCCCTTGGCGAGCATGTCGAGCTCGACCGGATTGGTGGCGACGGGGTCGCTGACGTAGGGCGGCCGGTCGAAGCCACACACCTCCCGCCGCGCGGCGCCGATGAGGCGCAGGCCGCGCTCGTGGACCGCCTCCCGGCCGACGATGATCTCGACCAGTCCGGTGGGGTGCTGGGTGGCCAGCGCACGATGGTATGCCTCGTCGAGCTCCAGGGCGGTGGCCCGGACCAACTTGAGTTCGGCCTCCTTGCGCAGGATCAGCGCCTCCAGGGCGACGTCCGGCGGCGCAGGCGGGTACCGCACGACGGGTCCGGGCACCGGACGGACCAGATCGAGCTTTTCGAGTGCGGCCAAGGCGTCGTGGATCTGTTGTGGCGTCAGCCGCGTCATGTCGCCGAGGTCGTCGACCGACGCGCTGGGTTGGCGAATCAGTGCCTGGTAGATGAGCTGTTCGGTGCCGTCGAGGCCAAGGGCGTCGAGCATGTATTGATCATGCCTGGTCAGGTCGGCCTCGTCGTTGGCGGATTCACGCCAGCGACGTGAACGCGCCGTGCCCAGCACTTCCGTGCTGGTGGCGCGTTGCTCGATCCTCAGACCCACCATCCCCAGTCCCGCATCCCAAGGAGCATCCATGAGTCGTCGACGATGGAGATCGCGCGACACGATAGTCGGGGTTTCCGTCCTCGGACTGGTCCTCTCCGGCGCCGCACCGGCCACAGCGCGCCCGACCGTCCCGACCGTCCCGGCCGCCGTCACCCCGACCGGAGCCGTCCCGACCGCTGGCACCCCGACCGGTGTCGCGCCGGGCGCGCGTCGGGTCACCCTGATCACCGGCGACGTCGTCCACTACCAGGTGGACAAGGAGGGAACGCCGCGCGTCACGCTGGAGCCGGCGCTGCGTTCCGGCCGCGGCGCGATGAGCTTCCTGCAGGTCCGGGACGGCGACTCGTACTTCGTCTACCCGTCCGACGCCATGCCGCTGGTCAACGCGGGCAAGCTGGACCGGGCCCTGTTCGACGTCGACTACCTGGTCGACAACGGCTACACCGACGACCTGACCGACGAGCTTCCGGTGATCGCCCAGTACGGCACCGGCGCGCGCAGCGCGAAGTCGCCGACCGCGAGCACGCTGAAGGCGCGGGCCGAAGCCCTGCCGGCCAACACCGACGTGGCGGCCCTGCCCAGCGTCGGTGGCGCCGGGTTCGACGTGACCAAGCAGCAGGCCGGCGACTTCTGGGCCGCGGTGGCGGGTACCCGCAGCGATGTGGGAGCCCGCGCGTCGACGCTGGGTGCCGGGCTGACCAAGCTCTGGCTCGACCAGCGGGTCTATCCGACGCTGGACCGCAGCGTGGCGCAGATCGGCGCGCCCGAGGCGTGGAAGGTCGGCCTCGACGGGACCGGGGTGAAAGTCGCCGTCCTGGACAGCGGCATCGACCTCAACCACCCGGACTTCGGCGGCGGCCGGATCGTGGCGGCGGTGAACCACACCTCCGCCCCGTCCATCCACGACAACTTCGGCCACGGCACCCACGTGGCCTCGATCATCGCGGGCAGCGGCGCCGCCTCCAACGGCAAGTACAGGGGCGTGGCCCCGGGCGCATCGTTGATGGTCGGCAAGGTGCTCGGCGACTACGGCACGGGCAACACCCGGAACGTGATCGCGGGCATGGAGTGGGCCGCCGCGGCCGGCGCCGACATCGTCAACATGAGCCTCGGTGGCGGTGGCGACCACACCAGTCCGCAGAGTGTCGCTCTCAACAACCTGACCTCGCAGTACGGGACGCTCTTCGTGGTGTCCGGCGGCAACAGCGGCCCCAGACCGCAGACCCTGGGAGCGCCCGGCGTCGCCGAGGCGGCGCTGACCGTGGCCGCGGTGGACCGCGACGACAAGACGGCCAGCTTCTCCAGCCGTGGGCCCCGGCGGGGTGACCATGCCCTCAAGCCGGACATCTCCGCCCCGGGCGTCGGCATCGTGGCCGCCCGCTCCGAGCCGAGCATCATGGGCGGCGCGGCCGGTGAGCGCTACCTGGCGGCCAATGGCACCTCGATGGCGGCCCCGCACGTGGCGGGCGCCGCGGCGATCCTCGGCCAGCAGCACCCGGACTGGTCGGCCAAGCAGCTCAAGCCGGTGCTGGTCAGCACCGCCAAGGACACCGGAAGCCGCGCCTACGAGCAGGGCGCCGGCCGGGTCGACGTGGCCCGGGCGGTGCGCCAGCAGGTGTACGCGACCAACAGCCTCGACTTCGGTCTGATCACGTACGGGCAGACCGCGGCATCGAGCCGCACCGTCAGCTACGTCAACAACTCGACGACGCCGGTCACGCTGCGGCTGACCGCGACGCTGTCCACCGACAAGGGCAACGCCCCCGCCGGGATGCTCACCCTCGACAGGGAGACCGTGACGGTGCCGGCCAACGGCACCGCCGACGTGACGGCGACCGTGCACCCCGTAGCCGGCAGCGAGGCCACCTGGTACGAGGGCGCGTTGCGGGCCAGCGCGGAGGGGATCGAGGTCGGCACCGCCATCGGTCTCTACAAGGAGCCCCAGTCGTTCCAGGTCACCGGCAAGCTGATCCTGCCGGACGGGGTGGACCCGGCGTACTTCTACACCGGCAACTGGGTGTTCGCCCGCACCGACGGCCGCATGGACCGCGGCGGAGCGGTGCTCGGCGGCGCGGGGACCGAGACGACGGCCCGCGTCTACGGTGGTGAACACACCCTGGCGGTGTTGGTCGACTGGTTCGACTCGGACGGCCGCAACAGCGCGATCGCCGTGCAGCCGGAGTTCGACGTCACCGAGGACACCACGGTGACCCTGGACCTGCGCAAGCTCCGAAAGATCACCGTCGACACGCCGAAGGGTAGCGACAACTACCAGATGGTGTTCGGGGCGCTGCGGTTGGGCGTCAACAACTACGGCGGCGTGCAGGGCTCCGCGATGGCCCGACCGGCCGACGGTTGGGACGGTTGGCTGCTGCCCACGAAGCCGGTGCGGCAGGGCGTGTTCCAGGCGTTCAGCCAGCACCTGCTCGGCGCACCGCAGATCGCCATGTCGGTGCGCGGTCCGCGCGGCCTCGACCTGCACCCGCGCTACCAGGCCGCCGACGCGGTGCTGCCCAAGCTCGACGGCCGGCGCACCCTGCCGGTGGTCCATGCCGGCACCGGCACCACCGAGGACTTCGCCGCGGTGGATGCGAAGGGCAAGCTGGTGCTGCTCGACCTCTCCGACGCCTGCCCGCTGATCGTGTGCGGGGAGGAGGCTGCCACCCGGGTCGGCAACGCCGCGCAGGCCGGGGCCGCGGCGGTGCTGGGCTTCGGCAAGCAGGGCCACGTCATGATCGGCGACACCACCTGGCCGGTCTACCCGATCCCGACGATGAGCATCCCGGTGGCCGAGGCCCGGACGCTGATCGGACGGCTGAAGGGCGGCGCGGTCAGCGTCAACACCTCCGGTACGGCGGTCAGCCCCTATCAGTACGTACTGGCCTTCCCGGAGTTCGGCCGCGTGCCTCAGAAGCTGGCCTACCGGGTCACCGACCGGCAGCTCTACCGGATCGACAACCGGTTCCACTCCGACGCCCCGGCCACCGTCGGCCAGCTATGGTCGGCCAACCACGCTGACATGCTCGTGTCCGCGATCACCATGCCGGCGCCACGCCGGGCGCAGAGCACGGTCACCTCGTACGTCGGCCCGGTCTCCGGCGACGTGCTGTGGAATCGCTCGGCGGAGTACCAGTACGACGAGCCGGTGAACGGGGTCCAGGCCGGGCCGGCCCCCTGGGCGAACGAGATCTTCACCAAGCCCGGACGGCGCACCGAGGCGTGGAACTCCCAACCGCTCGCCACCGGACCGCACGGCTCGCCCGCGAACGTGCTGGCCCACCCGTGGGCCGCCAAAAGTTGCTTCACCTGCCGCGCCGGCGACACCATGGTCTTCGACACGCAATCGCTCGACCAGGCCGGCCACAGCACGCAGGGCCGGCCCGGCGAGTGGACGCTGTCGCGGGACGGCCAGGAGATTCCCGTCAAGGAGCGGGGATACCTGGTGAACGCCATCTTCCTCATGCTGCGGTTCCCGGTCGACACCTTCGACGTGCCGGCCGAACCCGGCCGGTACCGGCTCACCCACACCGCCACCGCCAGAAATCCGCAGCAGCGGTACGCCACCAAGGAGGACGCCGTCTACACGTTCCGGTCGCAGCGGCCGACCGCCGAGACCGCGGACTTCGCGTCCTGCATCGGCCAGACCCTGCTGGGACGGGCCGAGCTGTGCCAGGCGGAGCAGATCCTGCGGCTGCGCTACGACACGGAGGTCGACCTGGCCAACCAGGCCGTCGCCGGCCGGTCGCAGAAGATCACCATCGGCGGCCACTACGGCAACGGCCTGGCCGCGCCGAAGCTGCGCAGCCTGAAGATGTGGGTGAGCACCGACGACGGTGCGAACTGGAAGTCCGTCAAGGTGGACAAGCACAACGGCACGTTCACCGGACGGATCAGCCACCCGAAGCTGGAGCAGACGACGGGCGCGGTCAGCATCCGCGTCCACGCCGTCGACGAGAACGGCAGCACCGTCGAGCAGACCCTGCACCGCGCCTACGGCCTCCGCAGCGCGCGCTAGGTAGGAAGGTCCACCGGGTGGGGCGGGGCCGGGAGTCATCCCGGCCCCGCCTCGCATGCCGGCCGGACAGCGGCCCGGTCGGGGCTCGCGTGCGGCAGGGGCCGGGCTCGACCACCGCGCCGGCGGTCCCCGGGGAGGCGTCGGTCAGGCGGTGGGGGACCGGTGCCAGCGCACGGTCACCTGGAGCTGCCCCTGCACCCCGGTGCGGGCGATCAGCGCGCCCGCCTCGGCGCTGAGCTGGACCCCGAAGCTGATCTCCACCTCGTCCGGCCGGTCGGCCATGGACCGGAACTCGGTCAACGCGGCGGACGCCGCGTCGCGCGCCTGGCCGATCGCCCGGTTGAAGCTCACCCCGGCCTTGCGCAGCACGTCCTCGGCGGCGGAGGCCGGGGCGATCCCCGGCGTGTCGTCCACGGCGACGAGCACGCTGCCGCCGCCGTCCAGGGCGAACTCGACCACCTCGGTCATCGGCCACGTCCTTTCTCGATCGACCGCCGTCAGGCGCTGAGGCAGGGTAGCCTCATCCACTGGTCCTCCGGCGTCCGGCCCCGCACGGTATCGAGTTCGGTCAACAACCGATCGAGCAGCGCGGAATCGTCCAGGTACTGCAGCACGGCGGACTGGAAAGCCGCGGTCATCGTCGCCGGCATCATGTCCGAGGCGTCACGGCAGCGGGTGCCGGTGGTCAGGGTCCGCGCGATGCGGCGCTCCAGGCCGTCGGGGTACGCCGTCGGGTCGGTGCCCGCGTTCAAGGTGAACGCCAGGTGCCTGCCCGCCTCCCGCCACACCGTGCGGGCCGGATCGCCGGCCAGGTAGCGGATCAGCTCCCGGGCCCCGGGCGTGTCCCGGAACATGCCCACCACGTCCTCGGAGATCTCCTGGACCGGAGCGGTCGCAGCCGGGCCGGACGCCGGAAACGGGAAGAAGTCGAACCCGCGGGACGGGTCGTGCGACTGGTAGCCCCGGACGATGAACGACGCCTGGTGGTCCAGGTGGCACTTCGGCGGCGCGGCGAACATGCCCAGCCCGGCCGTGTCGAAGTTGGTCAGCAGGGCGTTGTCGGTGCGCCGGCCGGCCGCCACCAGCTCGCCCCACGCCTTCCAGGCGGCCCGCACCCGCGCGGACGTCCACGGCTCGTCCCCGGCCGCCCAGCTCTCGTAGAAAGCGGGCCCGGACTGGTGCAGCAGGATGTCCTCGATCCAGTCGGTGCCGGGCCACCCGGACAGGGGCTGCGCGCCCATTCCGAGGCACCACGGCACGCCTCCGCGGGCCCGGATGTCCCCGGTGAGCCGGACCAGCTCCGCCCAGGTCGCCGGGGGGCGCCGCGCGTCGGGACCGCCGGGCACGCCCGGGACGTACCAGACCAGGCTCTTGGCGTGGGCGGCGACGGACAGGCCGTACACCCGGGGGTGCCCGTCGCGCGGGTCTTGGAGGTGGAGCAACTGCGGCGCGAGGTCCGCCCGCTCCCGTGCGACGAGGGTGCCGTCGAGCGCGTGCAGGTCGCCGCTCCGGACGTACGTCTGCAGGTCGTTGAGCCGGGGCAGCACCGCCACGTCCGGCGGCCGGTTTCGGTCGACCCCGGACCGCAGCACCTGGCTGACGTCCCGGGTGCCCTGGTAGGTGACCTTGATGCCGGTCTCCTTCGTGAAGGCCCTCAGCACCGCCAGGAAGGGCGCGGCCTCGCTGCCGCTGCCGAGCTCGGCGTTGATGCGTTTCTCGTCGGCGCTGTCCACCTCGGTCTTGCTGGCGTCGCTCGTGGCCCAGGACGCGACGACGCTCAGGGTGCGCGCCTGCGCGCAGGCGACGAGTCCGCCGGTGGCCAGCAGGACCGGGATCAGGGCGAAGGCTACGCGTCTCATCGCTGTGAAAACCTGTATTCCGTTAGACGGGGCTGGAGGCCGAGGGCGACCATCGCCAGGGCGAACAGGGCGGCGGCGAGCAGAACGACCTCCCCGGCCCGGCTGTCGGCGGCCCGCTCGGCGGATCGGACGGCGTGCTCGCCGTGTAGGGCACCGGCCTCGGCGACCCCCGGCGAGGATGCCGTCGCCGCGCCGTTCGAGGACGGGACGGGCGCGGGCGTCGGGCTGCCTGCGGGCGCGGGCGTCGGGCTCGCGTCCCCCCTGACCCGCGCGATCGTGTCCGGGCAGCCCGGCGACCCGCAGGCGGCCGTCAGCAGGGCGGCCAGGCTTTCGCTGTCGCGGGCGGACAGCGCCGCGAGCTGCGCATCGCGGTCGATGGTGGCCTGGTCCGTGTCGCCCCGGGCGTCGGCGAGCTGGTTCGCCGACCACAGGCTCATCGCGGTGGTGGCGCCCATCACCACCACCGCGAGCGTCGCCAGCAGCAGCGGCACGTTCAGCCGGCGCCGGAACCGCCGGCGCAGGAACCGCTGCGCGGAGACCAGCAGCGCGAGCAGGGCCAGCACCGGCACGAGCCAGAGGAGCGTCATCTTCCCGTTGGTCCACGGGCCGTCGGCCTGGCCGTTCAGCGCGTCCATCTGCTTGACCCCGAGAGCGGCGAGGCGGCGCAGGATCTCCTCCAGCAGGGTCGACGCGTCCCACAGCGTGGCGGTGCCCAGCGCGCTGCCCCCGTCCTGCGCGAAGTACGCGTGGGCCCGCTCGACCAGCCCGGTGTAGGTCACCACCGACGCCTCGACCACCTGGATGTCCCGGCTGCCGGTCTCCCCGGCGGCGTTGTCCTCGGCGGCCTGGGCGAGCTGCTGGCCGGCCCGGGCGATCTGGTTCTGGTAGCCCTCGCCGGGGCTGGCGAGCAGGCGGGTGCCGGCGGAGAAGCTGGCCAGGGCCTCGCCGTGCGCCTGCCGGAGGGCGAGCTGGGCGTCGTACACGGCCAGCACCGCCGGCACGGACCGGTCGTGGGCGGCGTCGGTGGTCCGGTGCACCCCGACGAAGACAGTGAGGCAGCCGCCCAGCGTGGCCAGAATGCCCACGAGCAGCGTGGCGAGGAGACCCCGCAGCTTCCGCCGGGTGGTGCTGGTCGGCCGGTCGGTGCTCACGCCGGCACCGGCCCGGCCTCGTCGCCGGTCGGGAACCGCTCGCCGCAGCGCTCGCAGAACCGGGCACTGGGCGGCGACCGGTGGCCGCAGCGGCAGAGCCGGGGCGGGGCGCCGGGGGCGGGGGTGGGCGCGGGCGGGTCGTCGGGGGCGGGCGGCGGCACCGGCCCGGGCTCGCCGTCGTGCACCGTGAACGACGACCGGAGCGCCACATTGATCACGTCGAGCCGGGCGAGGTCGTCGCGCAGGCGTACCGTGCCGGTGTCGACGCCGTCGACGAGCAGCCGCAACTGCTCCAGGTGGAGGTCGTCCCCGGCGGCGGTGGCCACCTCGACCGCGCGGCCGAACAGGCCGACGGCGGCCTCCCGGTCGCCCGTGTCGTACGCGTCGCACCCGTCGGCGATGAGCTGGCTGAGCTGCTCCTGCCCGGTGTAGTGGGCGACCCGGGGATCGATCCGGCTGGACAGCAGCAGGTCGTCGGTCCAGTGCGCCAGGACGTTCTCCGGGCGGACGCACGGGGCGTCACCCACCCGCAGGTCGACCCGGGCGACCCGGATGTCCTCGCCCCTCGGCCGGTCCGTCCCGTCCAGCTCCAGGCAGAGGTGGTACTCCCGGCTCTCCTCGCCCCAGGAGCCGGTCGGGCACTCCACGGTCCGGTCGTCGACCGGGGTGACCGGCAGGTCCGTCACCGTGGGGTGCACCTGGCGGCAGTACAGCACCCGGGCCGGCGGCACCAGGGCGATCCGCAGTCGGGCCCGGGCCACCTGCTTGGCCATCGCCGCCCGCATGGTCTCCCGGAAGTCGGACTCCAGATCGGCCGGCCGGCGTACCGCGTCGGCGGTGCCGTGCAGCGCCTCGGCGACGCGCATCAGCTCGCGGGGCTCCCAGCCGTCGCCGATGCCCCGGGCGTCGCAGACGAACTGCCCCGCGCAGCCGGCCAGCACCTCCGCCAGTCGCTGCGGCGTCTCGTGCTGGTTGCGGCCGTCGGTGAGCAGCAGGGCGTGCCGGATCGCCTCGGGGTGCGCGGCCAGCAGCTCCCGGGCCAGCTCCAGCCAGGTTCCGATCGCCGTGCCGCCGATCGCGACGAGCTTGCCCACCGCCTGTTGGGCCTCGCGGCGGGTGGCGGGCGAGGAGATGGCCAGGCCCCGGTGCCGGGGGTAGACCATCCGGGCCTCGTGGGTGCCCTCGACCACGGCGAAGCGGACCCCGTCCGGCAGCACGGCGACGGCGGCGGCGGTGGCCCGCCGGGCGGCGGCGATCTTGGTAGGGGGATAGGCCATCGACTCGGAGCAGTCGACGACGATCACCTCGGCGTGTCCCGGCCCGTCCGGGTCCACCCCGGCACCGGCCTGTCCGGCCCGGGCGGTGACGGTGAGGATCGCGTGCAGGTGGCGGTCCCTGGTGGCGAGGAACCTGTCGTGGCCGATCGTCAGATTGAAGTCGAGCCTGCTACGCACCGTTATCGCTCCTCACGGGTCAGCGTCTGGTCAGCGGCCGTACCGCGTTCGCCCGGTCGACGAGGACGCCGTGGTCGTCTTGCGTGCGCGCCTGCTGGGCCAGGGCGCGCAGGGAACTCTCGAGCAGCGTCCGCACCGAGCGCTCCGACACCTCGCCGCCGAGCGTCTCGCCGCCGGCCAGCCCGTCGGACCCCTGGGCCAGCAGCAGGTCCAGGGCCGCCTGCCGGATCGCGGCGGTCATCCGGTCCCGGGACTCCCCGTGCCGTGCGCCCCCGTCGAGCCGCAGCTCGTCGAGGCGGCGGGCCGCCTCGTTGAGCTGGGCCGCGTCGGGCGGGTCGGCGCCGAGCCACGTCCCGAGCACCCGGGTGGCGGCGATCCGGGCGGCGTCGTAGTGCCGGGAGACGCGGGGGACCTCGTCGAGACACCGCACCGCCGCCGCGCGGTCACCGGCGGCCAGCCGGAGCCGGGCCAGCCCGAACGCGGCGCTGGCCGCCGACTGGTCCCGACGCCACACCGCGTGGTAGTACCGACCCGCAGGCTCCGCCCTGCCCTGCTGCTCGTAGCAGTAGCCGAGCGCCAGCTTCGGCGCCACCTCGCCCGGCAGCTCGCGGTACGCCTCGTCGAACCTTCCGGTGGCCTCTGCCATGTCGGACCGGGTCAGCGCCAGCAGCCCTTCGTGCCAGGTCAACCGCCAGTCGGCCACCGCGTCCTCGCCGAGCAGGGCACGGGCGGCGGCCAGCGCCTCCCCTGCGGGGCCCGGCTCGGCCAGCTCCAGGTGGGCCCGGCAGCGGGCCAGGTGCAGCTCGACCGACTCCGCCTCGACGGCCGCGAGCCGGGCCAGCAGGCCGCGCGGGTCAAGGGCGCCGATCAGGGCCAGGGCCGGGGTGGCCGGGTCGCCGGCCGCCGGCCGGGGCACCGGCAGGCCGACGGCCACGGCGTCCGGGGCCGGGCGGCCGTGGTGCGGCAGCTTACCGGCCGTCGGCTCGATCCAGGCGGCCAGCGGCGGCACCGCGCCGAGGCCCGCGTCGAGCAGCGCGGCGGTGGGCGCGAACACGGCGGACGGCTCCTGCGCGCGGCCCGCCGGAGGATCCCGCAGCAGCTCGCGCAGCACGCCCCTGAGCTGCTCGGACATCTCCGTGGCGGACGCGAAGCGGTGCCGCCACCCGGCCTTGGCCCGGCCGACCAGCCGGTGGAAGGACTCCTCCCCGACCGGGTCGGGGGCGAGCGGTCGGGCGACGGGCTTGCTCAGCTCCTCCAGCAGGACCCCGACCGCGTACAGGTCCGACCGCACGGTGAAGCCGTGCGTCGCCATCTCCTCGTCGCCGACCCGGTACGGGTGGGGGGTGAGGACCCGCGGGCTGGCGTCGTCGTCGGCCCGGCGCGCCCCGCCGAGGTCGATCAGCTTGATCCGGTCCCCGGTCCGGATGACGTTGCCCGGGTGCAGGTCGGTGTAGAGCAGGCCCTTGCCGTGCAGGTACTCCAGCGCGGTCAGGATCTCGTGGCCGTACGCGAGGATGTCCACCAGCGACAGCGTGACTCCCGGCCGGCCGAGGCGGACGGCCAGGAGCAGCTCGTGCAGCGACATCCCGGCGAGGTACTCCATCACGATGTAGCTGGTCTGCCCGCCGAAGAGCCGGTCCTCGGCGGTGACGAAGTTGAAGATCCGGACGATGCTCGGATGGTCCAGTGTGGTCAGGAACCGCCGTTCGGAGACCTCGATCGCCAACGCCCCCGCGCTGGTCTTGTTGAGCAGCCGCTTCAGGGCGACCGGGTTGCGGTCCAGGTGGGTGTCCTCGGCGAGGTAGACCTGCCCGAGACCGCCCCGGGCCAGGTACCCGACCACCTCGTACTGGTCGGCCACCAGGTCGCCGTGGTGCAGGGCGGGCACGAACGCGAAGGGCGTCCCGCAGGCGGGGCAGTAGCCGTGGTCGAGCCGGTCGGCCCCACCCCGACCGACCCGGCCGCCGCACTGGGCACAGGACCGGCTGCCCTCGGGCACGCTGAGCTGGGGCGAGACCCGGCCGTGCCGGGGGAAGGACAGCACCGGCAGCGACACGAGGCCGGCCACCGTCCAGGAGCTGTCCCCGACCGGTTCACCGGCCGCCGGACCGTCCGGGAGCACGGGCTGTGCCGCCGGGCGCCCGGGCTCGGGCGTGAGGCCGCAGACCGTGCAGAAGCCGTCGGCGTCGACGTCCCCGAGGCACCCGGGGGTACGCGGGCAGCGCATCAGGACGGCCCTCCTTCCTGCCGGTCGTCGAGGGCGCGCCGGACCTGGTCGGCGTACCCGTGCACGGCGGCGGTGGCCTCGGCGAGCTCGCACGGGCCGCCCCGGAGGAGGTCGTGGGCCCGCCGGTAGGACGCCCCCAGTTCGTGGTGCTCGGTGAGCCCGCCGGCGCCGGCGCGGGCCCGTTGCGCGTCCAGCAGCCCCCGCAGCCGCTGGTGCGCGGACGCCAGCTCGGTCAGCCGCCGCCGCAGCTCCGCCATCTCGTGCAGGGCCCGGTCGGTGGCCCGCTCCACGGCGGCCAGGTGCTCGGGCAGCGGGCCCGGGTCGGGCTGCCCGGCTGCGGCGCGCAGGGCGGTGAGCCGGACCCGCAGCCGGGTGGCTCGGGCGGGCACCGTCGGCAGCCCGGTCAGCTGCGCCGCCAGCTCGCGGTGGTGCGCGCGGGCCAGGCCCTCGGCGGCGCGCAGCCCGGCGATCCGCCGGGCGAGCAGCCCGAGCCGGACGTCGATCGCGGGCCCCCGGAAGCCCAGCAGCACCCGCAGGTCGCGTTCGGCCGCCCGGTCGACGATCGGCCCGACCACCTCGGCGAGGAGCTCCTCGGGGTCGGTGGACTCGTCCACGCCGTCGATCAGCACCGACCGTGGCGCCGCCGCGCCGACCAGGTCGCCCACCGGGCCCGCAGCAGGCTCGCCCGCGCCGACGAACTCCAGGATCCGTTCGGCCAGCTCCCGGGGCGGCTTGCCGGCGGCGTCCAGCGACAGGTCGATGCTGCCCAGCGGCGGGACGGTGGGGTCGCCGTCGGGCTCGGCCTGACCGGCGGAGGCCGGTCGCAGCTCCCGGTTGGACAGCACCACCGCCCGGCGCAGCGCGGCCGACACCGTGGAACCGGGTCGGCCGGTGACGATCACCAGGACGTTCTCGGGCGAGCGGCGGGCATAGAGCCGGGCGATCCGCAGCGCGGCCGGGCCGTCCCGGTGGCCCGCGCTGAGCGAGGCGAGCTCCTCGTCCACCGAGGACCCGCCGACGACCCACCGCGCGACCGCGGGCGCGTGGTGCAGGATCGTCTCGACCGGGACCATGTACGAGCGGCCGGCGGCCGGGTCGCTGTAGTAGGAGACGACCATGCCGACCACGTGGCCGGTCCGCTCGTCGACGGCCGCCGCCCCGCTGAACCCGCCCCGCACCCACAGCCCGGGGTTCGCCGGGGTCATCTGCACCTGCTCCCCGCCGGGCCCGACCTGTCCGTCGAGGACGGCGTGGACGGTCTCGCCGTCGCTGAACTCCCTCGGGAAACCGAAGGCGTAGACCTGCTGCTGCCAGAGGGGCAGCCGGCGCAGCTCGGCGCCCTGCTGGCCGGGGACCGGGTCCGCCAGTTCGAGCAGGGCGACGTCGCCGTGGCCGTCCCCGTCCAGCGGGGCCCACCCGCCGGGCGTCACGCGCGCCGACCGGGCGGCCAGGTGCGGCAGCCGGACCAGGTCGACCATGACCCGGGTGGCGGGCGGGCCGCCCGTCGCCGCGCCCCGCCGGCCGGCCGAGCTGTCGATCACATGGGCGCAGGTGAGGACGTGCCGGTCGCCCAGGAGCGTCCCGCTGCCCAGAATCAGGCCGCCGTCCCCACGGATGCGGACCGGCCATGGCTGACGGCCATGACTCTCCTTCACCCAGAGCATGGTATTCGCACAATCCTCATCAGGTGGGGCACGGCATCGACCGTTGTAAGAAATGCGACTCGGGCGCGGAACGATCCTGGCTCCCGCTATCGGCAAATTGTGAGTGGCGCAATTCCCGCCGACCGCGGCCAGCCGAAGTGGTCCGCCCGGCCGCCGCCCGGCCGTCGGCTACGCTCGGCCCGGTGACGGTCACCACGGGGGTGTCAGCCGCGCCCGCCTCGCTGTGGCGCAACCGTGGCTTCAACGCATTCTGGTCGGCGCAGATCCTCTCCGTGCTCGGCGACTCGTTCTCGCAGCTCGCCGTACCGCTGCTGGTGCTCGACGCGACCGGCTCGATCGCCACGGCCGGGCTGCTCACCGGCGTCTCCGGCACGGCGGCGGTGGTCGCCGGCCTGCTCGCCGGGGTCGTGGTCGACCGGTTCGACCGGCGGGCGCTGCTGATCGGCGCCGATGTGGCGCGGATGCTGCTGTTCGCGGCGGCCCCCCTGGTGTGGTGGCTGGCCCCGGCCCCGCCGATCTGGCCGCTGTTCGTGCTGCTGCCCCTGGCCGCGGCGGCCGGGATGCTGTTCCAGGTCGCCGCCGTCAGCGCGATGCGCGGCCTGGTCCCCGGCCCGGAGCTGACCCGGGCGAACGGCCGGCTGTACGCCGGCACCGCCCTGGCCTCCGTCGGGGGGCCCGCGCTGGCCGGCCTGGTGTCCGGCTGGCTCGGCCCGGCGGGCGCGATCGCCGTCGACGCCGCGAGCTTCGGGCTCTCCGCGGCGCTGCTGATGCTGGTGCGGTTGCCCGGCCGGGCCGCCTTGTCGGCCGACGCGGGCGACCGGACGGGGCCGTTGGCGGAGTTCCTGGCCGGCGCGCGGTTCCTGCTCCGTCACCCGGTGCTGCGCCCGCTGACCGCGCTGCTGACCGTCTTCCTCCTGCTCACCTACGGCATGGACGACGTGGTCATCTACCACCTCAAGCACGGCCTCGGCCAGTCCGACGGCATGGTCGGCCTGGTGCTCACCGCCGGGGCGGCCGGGACGGTGACCGGCTCGCTGGTCGTCGCGCCGCTGCGCCGGCGGTTCGGGTTCGGCGCGTGCTGGGTCGGCGCGGTGGCGGTCACCGGCGTCGCCGTCGCGGCCCTTGCGTCGACCGGCCGGCCCGTCGAGGTCGGCGCGCTGATGCTGGTCTACTTCGGCTGCCTGAGCATCGGCGGCATCTGCTCGCTGTCGCTACGCCAGGAGGTGACGCCGGAGCATCTGCTCGGCCGGGTCACCGCCGCGTTCTGGACGATCCACTTCTCGCTCGGCGGCGTCGGCGCGGCGGTGTTCACCTGGCTGGCCCAGCGCCACGGGGCCCCGCTGACGTTCGCCCTGGCCGGCGGCGGCTGCCTGGCCGTGGCCCTCGCCGCCCTGTTCACGGCGGTCCGCCGGGCGGGCCCGGCCTGACCGGAAACCGCAGTGGAGGTCGCAGGTGTACGCGTCAACGACGGGCGGCCACCCGATCGGGTGACCGCCCGTCGTTGCGGCTCGGGGTCGCACGGTCGCTGCCAGACTCGGCCGCATGTCCAGCACCGGGGAGATCATCGCGCTCAGGGGCGGCCGCCGGGCGGTGGTGCACCGGCTCGGGGCGGCCGGCAACCGGGTGGTGGTGTTCTGCCACTCCGCCCCGGGGGCGGGCGCCTTCGATCCGGACCCGGCCGTCACCCGCGTCGCCGGGGTCACCCTGCTCGCCGTCGACCGGCCCGGCTACGGCGGCTCCGACCCGGCCACCGGCTGGGCCGACGTGCCCGCAGCCGCCGACGACCTCGCCGAGGTGCTCGACCAGCGGGGCCTCGGCCCGGTGCCCGTGGTGGGCTGGTCGGGCGGGGGGCGGGTCGCCCTCGCGCTGGCCGCCCGCCGGCCGGAGCTGGTGAGCCGGCTCGCGGTGCTGGCCACCCCCGCCCCCGACGAGGAGATCCCCTGGGTCGACCCGGGGCAGCGGGACATGATGGCGACGCTGCGCGGCCAGCCGGTCGACCAGGTCCGCGCCCAGCTCGACGCCGCGCTGGCCGGCATGGTTCCGGCCGACCCGTGGGACGCGCGGGCGTACCGGTTGCTGCTCGGGGCGGGCCCGGCCGACCAGCCCGCGCTGGACGCCCCCGGCGCCGCCCGCCGGGTCGGCGGCATGCTGGCCGAGGCGTTCGCGCAGGGCGCGCGGGGGATGGTCGACGACATCGCCGGGTACGTGCTGCGCCCCTGGGGCTTCACCCCCGACCAGGTACGCGCGGCCACCCTGCTGCTGTACGGCGCCGACGACGGCCTGGCCGGGCCGGAGCACGGTCGGTGGTGGCGCGACGCGCTGCCCGACGCGCGCCTGGAGGTCGTCCCGGACGCCGGTCACCTGCTGGTGGTGCCGGCCTGGTCCCGGGTCCTCGACTACCTGGTCGGGCCGACGGCGCGAAGCACTTCCGCCCGGGAGGCGGTCGCGTTCATCCTGCGCGCCCCGTGATCCCCGGGTCCGCGCCGTACCCCCGTGCCCCCTGAGCCGACGACGGCCCGCCGTCCGGCCGGGGCCTGCTGGCCGTGCCGGCCCGGCCCGGACCGTCAGTCCGGTTCCGTCGGGGCGGGCAGGACCGCCAGGGCCAGCGTCAGGTCCAGCACGGTCGCCGGGTCGTGCAGCCGGTCGCCGTACATCTCCCGCACCTTGGCCATCCGGTAGCGCACGGTCTGCGGGTGCACGAACAGGGTCGCCGCCACGTCGTCGCGGCGACCCTGGTGCAGCAGCCAGGCGCGCAGCGTCTCGGCGAGCCGGTGGGCGGTGGCCGGCGGCAGCGACGCCAGCGGACGCAGCACCTGGGCGCGTAGGTCGGCCAGGGCCTCCGGGTCGGTGCTGAGCAGCAGCTCGGCGAGGTGCTGCTCGGTGTCCAGCGGTGCGTCGGCCCCGACGCGGGGCAGCCCGAGCCGCAGCGCCCGGGTGGCCCGCACGTACGACCCGGCCACCCGGTGCCACGGCCGCGCGGGCCCCAGCACCGCCCGGTGCCCGTGCAGCACCCGGGCGAGCGGCCGCCGCCGGCCGCCGTGCGCGTCCGGCACCAGCAGCACGGCCAGTTCCTCGGTCGGGTCCACCCCCGGCATGTCCTCGCCGCTCTCCAGCGTGTGTGGGCTCAGCGCGGTCAGCACGGTGCGCAGGCTGCTGCGGGGCAGCAGGACGACGGTCAGGGTCTGCGGCACCGGCCAGTCCGCCCGCTCGGCGCCGAGGCGCAGCACGTCCTCGGCCTCGCCGGCCAGCAGTTGCTGGCTCAGCCGCTCCAGGTACCGCCGCCGGGCCCGGCCGACGGTGGCCAGCTCGTCGGCGTGCCCCGCCACGCTGGCGGCGGACAGCTCGTCGATGTAGGCGAACATCAGCTCGGCGAACTCGGCGACCGTCGCCGCGGCGAGCCCGCCGCGCACGGTGGTGGTGGAGACCTCCCGCCAGGACACCCGCGCTCCCACCCGGTACGCAGCGAGCAGCGCGTCCATGCTGCGCCCGGAGCGGGCCTCGCCGCTGCCCAGCGCGTACGCGGCCTCCAGGGCCGAGATCAGCGGGGTGCTCGGCTCCGAGGGCTGGGGACGCCCGAGGAGCTGGAGGAACGTGCCCAGCGCGATGCGTACCGCGTTCTCGATCTTCGCCCGCATCTGGCCGGTCAGGGCGCCGGAGTAGGCAGGCACCTCGGCGGTGATCGCGGTGATCGTACGCTCGGCGACCAGGGGCAGCGCGGCGCGTAGCCGGGCGGCCATCGGCTCGTCCAGTTCGAGGTGGGCAGCGCGGCGGCTGGTCCCGGACCCTTCCGACATAGATTGTTCTCCCGGAACAAGACCCTGCGGTTGATTCACCTTCCTTGGCCAAGATGTTATGCGATCGGGCGGGTCACCCTGGTTGCATGACGACCACCGTCCCGCGCCCGCCCGGCAAGCTCACAGTCCGGGACAGGCTGTTCCGGCTCGCCGAGACGGTCACCACGCCGCTGCTGCCCGAGGACTATCTCGACCTGGTCGCCCCGCTGCGTTCCGGGGCAGCCCTGCGCGGGCGGATCGTCGACGTCCGCCCCGAGACGCGGGACGCGGCGACGGTGACCATCCGACCGGGGCGGGGCTGGCGCGGACACACCCCCGGGCAGTACGTCCGCCTCGGCGTGGACGTCGACGGGGTCCGCCAGTGGCGGGCGTATTCGCTCACCTCGGTCCCCGGCCACCGCGACGGGCTGATCTCGGTCACCGTGAAGGCCATCCCGGACGGCCGGGTCAGCAACTACCTGGTCCGCCGGGTGCGGCCCGGCACGCTGGTCCACCTCGACCAGGCCCAGGGCGACTTCGTGCAGCCCGCGACCGCCCCGGAGCGGATCCTGTTCGTCACCGCGGGCAGCGGCGTCACCCCGGTGATGGGGATGCTCCGCGCCGGCGCGACCGGCCCGGCCGACGTCGTGCTGGTGCACTCCGCGCCGACCCCGGCCGACGTGGTGTTCGCCGACGAGCTGCGCGGCCTGGCCGGGCGGGGCGCGATCCGCCTCGTGGAGCGGCACACCGACACCGACGGCGTGCTCGGCGTGGCCGAGCTGGCCGACCTGGTGCCCGACCACCTCGACCGGCAGACCTGGGCGTGCGGCCCGGTCGGCCTGCTCGACGCGGTCGAGGCGCACTGGGCCGCCCACGGGGCGGCCGACCGGCTGCACACCGAGCGGTTCCGGCCCACGGTGATCTCCCCGGGGGCCGGGGGCGCGGTCACCTTCACCCGGGCCGGGGTCACCGTCGACGCCGACGGCGGCGCGGCCCTGCTCGACGTGGGCGAGGACGCCGGGGTGCTCATGCCGTCCGGGTGCCGGATGGGCATCTGCTTCGGCTGCGTGGTGCCGCTGCGCCAGGGCGCCGTCCGCGACCTGCGCAACGGCGACGTCACCACCGCCGTTCCCGGCGACGGCGTGCTCATCCAGACCTGCGTGTCGGCGGCGGCCGGTACCTGCGACATCGACCTCTGACAGGAGAATCGGACTTGACCACGATCCAGAAGAAGCCCGTCAACCCGATCGCCCACCTCACCGCCGAGGACATCGACGCCCTGGGCAGGGAGCTCGACGCCATCCGTGACCGGGTGATCGCCGACCGGGGGGAGCAGGACGCCGCCTACATCCGCCGGGTGATCTCCACCCAGCGCCGGCTGGAGCTGGGCAGCCGGGCCGTGCTGCTGTTCTCGCTCTTCCCGCCGGCCTGGCTGGTCGGCACCGCCGGCCTCGCCGTGGCCAAGATCCTCGAGAACATGGAGATCGGCCACAACGTCCTGCACGGCCAGTGGGACTGGATGCGCGATCCGAAGATCCACTCGACCACCTGGGAGTGGGACCACGTCTCCCCGGCCGAGCAGTGGAAGCACTCGCACAACGAGCTGCACCACACCTACACCAACGTGATCGGCAAGGACAACGACCTCGGGTACGGCATCATGCGCGTCGACGAGGACCAGCGGTGGCACCCGTTCCACCTGGGCCAGCCGCTGTGGAACTTCATCAACGCCTGCTTCTTCGAGTACGGCATCGCCGCGTACGACCTGGAGCTGGGCCGCAACCTGCGCAAGGGCCGGCACAAGGCACCCGAGTTCCGGGCCCGCGCCCGCGCGGTCGGCCGCAAGATCCGCCGCCAGTTCCTCAAGGACTACATCATCCACCCGCTGCTGTCCGGGCCGTCGTTCCTCAGCACCCTGGCCGCCACCTTCACCGCGAATCTGATCCGCAACCTGTGGAGCCACTCGGTGATCATGTGTGGGCACTTCCCGGAGGGGGTGGAGACCTTCGAGAGGAGGTCCATCGTTGGCGAGACCCGGGGCGAGTGGTACCTGCGGCAGATGCTCGGCTCGGCCAACATCAGCGGCAGCCGGCTGATGCACATCATGACCGGCAACCTGTCGTTCCAGATCGAGCACCACCTCTTCCCGGACCTGCCGAGCAACCGGTACCAGGAGATCGCCCCCGAGGTGCGGGAGCTGTTCGCGAAGTACGGCCTGACGTACACCGTCGGCCCCCTGCCGAAGCAGGTCGCCTCGGCCTGGTGGAAGGTCATCCGGCTCTCGCTGCCCAACCGCTCCACCCCGGCCCCGCGCCCGGCGGACGACCTGCCCGCCCCGGCGCTGGCCCACGTGTAACCGGCCGTAGCGTCCGAGCCCGGTCGACCACCGTCGACCGGGCTCGGATGTCCCTGCTGATCCCTCTGTGGGTGCCGATGTCGATCGGGCCTGGCACGCGGTCGAACTACTCGCTCCCGGTGAGGTCAGCCGGATCGCCGGGGAACTGGCCAGGGAACTGCGGGATCAGGGCGACCAGGTGCCGGGGCGGATCACCGGTCTGCCCGCCGGCCCGGCTCCGGGAGACCGCCAGGAACGGTTCGCCGCGCTCGGTGCGGCGATGCGGGAGGACCTCGGAGTTCATATTCGTGAGCCTGATCCGCTTCGCTGACCGGCCTCCGGTCGCCCAGCAGGCCATGTCGCGACCGGGCGTGTCCTCCTTGCGCCCCTGCGTCGTTAAAAGGACACGGCCAATGGCTGTCATGGTTATCGGAACTGCCCCCGTTGTAGGTATCCTGACCTGGCCGTATGACAATGTGTCAATATGTTGCAGCTTTCGGTGACTTTATAACTGTTTCGAGCTTGGGTAGCCTGATCAACAACCGGTGTGTTGACTACGGAGGGTACCAATGGCGCAAACAAACCGCTCCGTTGTTTCCATGGTGGATTCCTTGAGCCACGAGCTTGAGAACCTCGATCCGCGTGAGCGTCGAGAGTTGTTGATGCAGATGGTCCGGCTCCTGGCGGCCACCCCGGGCACGCACCTCCAGATCGGTAGCGGCGTGTCCGACCGGGCCGAAGAGAACCGCGCGGTGGCGCTCTGTGAGTGGGCCCTCGACGCAGGGGCCACAGAGAGTGAGCAGCTGCTCAAGGTCGACATGCGGCCCGGCGCGATCCAGATCGCCAAGACGCGCGAGGCGACCGGCCGGTCGTTGATCACCAATGGGTTCCTCGGCGCCGACCTCATCCATGTTCCCGCGGGCGAGGGCTTCGCTCCGCACACCCACCCCGGCGATCACCTTCTCTTCGTGGTGGGCGGTCGCGGCACCATCACCGCCGCCGGCGAGATCCTGGAGACCACGCCCGGTCTGGTGTACATGGTGGATGGCGCGCAACCGCACGCGGTCGGCGCGATCACCGACCACGTCCTGCTCTCGGTGGGCGTCGCCCACCAGCCGCTCGACAGTGCGAACCGGCAGGAACTCAGGCCGTTCGAGGACCTGCTGACCGACGACGGGCACATCGTCTGCCGCATCTGCGGCATCAAGGCCGGCAGCGGGGACGAGTTGCGTGCCGCGGGGTGCTCGCACGGTCCCGTCGTGTTCGGCCCCACCGGTGCCTGACAGTCCAGGGTCGACAACCTCGCGGGGGAGCTTTCTGGAGCGACCCCACGACCGGCACATCCCGAAGCGGGCCGAACTCCTCGGCGGTCGACCGCTGCCCCAGCCCGAGCTGGTGCCGGAGCCCGTGCCGGCCGGGTGCCCGGTGGGCCAGGTCGAGGCGGTGCTGCGGCGTCAGCTCACCGAGCACGGACTCGGCCTCGTCGACCTCGGTGAGCCGATGACCAGCGCTCACCTGCTGGAGCTCGGCAACCGGTTCGGCGAGGTCATGCCGGAGACCGACCCGGCCGTGCTGCCCAACGTCGAGGACGGCCGGATCCTGCACCTGATCAGCGCCGAGGGTGACACCGCCGACGCCGCGCGGCAACCGTTCGCCACGAGCGCCCTGAGCCTGCACACCGAGGGCAGCGGGCGGCCGGCCGGTGACCAGCCGCGATACATCGTCCTGATGTGCCTGCACGCCGGGGACGACGAGAACGCCGCGCAGACCGTCCTGGTCCCGTTCGCCGGGGTCGACGAGCGGCTCCGGCAGACCGACCGCGAGATCCTCGCGCACGTCCGGTACGACCGCCCCGGCGTGCCGCCGATCCGGCGACGGGTGGACGGGCGGCCGGTCTTCTCGTTCCGCGACTTCCAGGCCGACACGTTGCGCTGGGTGTCCGACACCGACCAGTTCGACGCCGCGGCGGTCCGCGATGCCCTCGCCGCACTGCTCGCCGGGATGTACGAGGGCGGCGTCGCCCGCGGGCTCCAGTGGCGCCGTGGGCTCCTCGCGGTCCTGGACAACACGTACGCCTTCCACGGCCGATCCGCGGCGCCGTTCCACGGCTCGACCCGGCACCGGCATCTCAAGCGACTGCGGATCACGGACCGATCGGGGGAGATGGCCGGATGACGGATGTCCAAGGGCTGTTCGGCGACGTCGGAGAGCCTCGGCTGTCGGTCGTGCCCGCCGAGGTCGAGATGCTCGCGGCACAGCGCCCCGACCCCTCGCGGGTGCCGATGGCCCTGGACCCGGGCCCCGACGCGCGGCTGCTGGAGGTGTACGCCCGAGCGGTGAACCCGCAGGACCCGATCGAGCTCCGCGATCTCTACCTGGGCCGGGTCGAGTGCGAACTCGGGGTGGAGAGCCACCGTCCCGACCTGGCGGCCCGGTGGCGACAGTCCCGGCGCAGACGTGAGGTCGACGCCGCCGCGGTGCTCAACTCACGGGCGACCGTACGTTTCATCAAGGAGCTGTTCAACTCCTACTTCCGCGACGACCTCTACGGTGACCTGCGCTCGCAGGCGGGGATCATCCTCTCCAGCGGGTCCGTGGACGAGGAGCACTGGGGTCTGCCCGGCCCGTTGAAGGACTGCATCGCCTACGCCCTGAACCGGGACTGGTACGGGTACTCCGACTCCCGGGGCCGCGAGCCGGCCCGGGAGGCGGTAGCGGCGTACGAGTCGGCCCGGCTGCCCAGCGCGGGATACACGGCTGACAACGTCGCGCTGACCATGGGCGCGACGCTGGCGATCAGCACGGTGGTCGACTTCATCCTGCTCGAGGCGAGCCCGGGTGGCGCCGCGTCGCTGTGCGCCATACCCAACTATCCGCCCCTGGTGGAGTCCGTGGCCCGTCGAGGGCCGGTGTCGCTGGTGCCGCTGTCGTCCAGCGCGGACGGTCGGACGTCGCTGCGACCGCTGATCGACGCGCTGCGTCCGGACACGCCGATCGTGTTGCTCCAGACGGCCGCGAACCCGACCGGCGCCCTGGTCTGCGAGGACGAGCTGGAGCTGCTGATCAAGTCCGCCTCGCCGAACACCCTGATCGTGCTGGACGAGTGCCACGAGTGGTTGGGGGAGCCGGTGGCAAACTCACCGGCCCGCGCCGCGGCCAACGTCATCCGGGTGAGCAGCCTGTCGAAGAACTGGTCCGCCCCGGGCCTCAAGGTCGGCTGGCTGATGGCGGACAGCGGCTTCATCGATCGCTACTACGAGTACGCGTCGACCACCTTCGGCGGGCCGCCGTCGTTCTTCTACACCGTGGTCGAGGTGCTGGCCCGGATGGAACGGTGGCTGGTCAGCGGTGACGAGGAGTTGACCCCCGCGCACTGTCGGGAGTTCGAGTCGACGTACGGCCTGCGCCTGCCCGGCCTGCAGCGCGCGTACGACAACTACCGGGTCGAGCGGAGGTCCCGGGAACGGTCCCTGACGCTGATCCGCGACGCCTACCACAACGGCATCCGGTTGCCGGGCGTCTCCGTGCTGCCGGCGCGCTACTCCATCAACCTGACCACGTCGTTCGACGACCACGAGGACTCGTACCTCTGCTTCCGGGAACTGCTGCGGGAGACCAACGTGTCCCTCTTCCCCGGCATCCTGACCTTCTGCCTCTCCGGCGCGTTCATGCGGCTGACGACGTCCCGCCCCTGGTCGGACTTTGCCGAGGCGATGCCCCGGCTGCTGCGCTACCAGGAGCGTGAGATCAAACCAGTCTGACCGTCACCGTCTTCGGCCGCTGGAACTCGGTGAGGGCGAGGACGCTCAGGTCGGTGCCGTGACCTGACGCTCCTCGCCCGCCGTGCGGCAGCTCGGGGCACTGCTCCAGCACGCAGTTGACCCACACCTCCCCGGCGTCGAGCGCCCGGGCGACGGAGAGTAACTGGCCGGTCGCGGCACCCCAGACGCTGCCCGCCAGCGCCTGGTCGACACTGTTGGCCAGGCGGACGGCGTCATCGATGTCCTCGGCGGCCTGCACGGTCAGGCAGGGGCCGAACAACTCGTTGGCGACCGCCGGATCGTCGGGTTCCAGGTCGGCCAGGATCCGCCCTTCGGCCCAGTAGCCCTCCTCGTGGGAGTCGTCGCCGAGCGCCAGCCCGGCGGCGTGGCTCACCCCGGCGGCGGAGCCCGAGAGGATCTGCCGGTAGCGGCGGATCTGGTCGGCGTTGTTCAGCGGGCCGAACGAACGGCCCGCCTGCCGCCGGCTCATCGCCTCGGCGAGACGGTCCACCACCTCGGCGTAGTTCGACCGCAGTGTGATCACCCGAGCCGGTGCGGCGCAGCTCTGCCCGGCGTTGTAGGTGGCCGCGCCGGTCAGGTCGGCGTAGGTGTGCTCGGGCGCGTCCGGCAGCACGATCGCCGGGCAGTTGCCCCCGAGCTCCAGACTGACCCGGCGCAGCCCTGCCCGGGCGGCCACGTCCCGCCCGCCGGCGATGCTGCCGGTGAACGCGATCGCGTCGATGGGACTCTCCACCAGCAGCCGGCCCGTCGCCCGGTCGCCGGGCAGTGCGTTGAGCACCCCCGGGCCGAGCGAGTCCCTGGCGTCCCTGGCCAGCAGCAGCGCGCTGTCGGGAGTGCTCTCGGCCGGCTTGAGGAGCACCGCGTTCCCCGCGGCGAGCGCCGGACCGATGCGCCAGGCGGCCATCAGGATCGGATAGTTCCACGGCACGATCGCGCCGACCACGCCCAGCGGCTCCCACCGCACCCAGCTCTCCCGGTCCGGGAGGTGATGCCCGGCAGCGGGCGCCAGCGCGGCGCGCACGGCGCCGGCGTAGAACCGCAACAGGTCGACGCTGTCGCGGATCTCGCCTTCAGCCTCGTGGGCGGGCTTGCCGGTGCCGGCCTGTTCGGCGGCGACGTACTCGCTCAGGGCGCCGTCGATCCGGTCGGCGAATGCCAGAAGGCGACGACTCCGCTCACCCGTCGGCAGCCCCGCCCAGGACCGCTGGGCCTCCCGCGCCGCCTCGACCGTGTCGGTGACCGTCGACTCGCCCGCACCGGCCAGGCCGGCGCGGATCCGCCCGGTCCGTGGGTCGGTGAGCCGGAGACCGGTCGGCGAATGCGGGACATCAACGGTCTCTGCGGTCATGGGCATGATCCTATCCGCAGTGGAGAGCCCGATCCGGGTCCCGTGGCCCCGCCTCCCACGCGGAGGGCCGGACACCTGTAAGCCCCGGCCGCCATCGACTACGCTCGCCGGGCACGGGGAGAGCGCCGGTGGAACGGCCGACGACAGGGCCCGGCGGGGCTGTGAGGGAGATGCCATGGGACTGCCGGGGCCGACCAGAACCTGTTATGGGGTCGTGCATCTGGCCCCGCTGCCCGGCACTGCGTTCTACGAGCCCGATTCGTTGCGCCACACCCTGGCCCGCGCGGTCGAGTCGGCGCGCGCCCTCGACCGGGGTGGCGCGCACGGCTGCCTGCTGCAGACCGCAGACCGGGTCTACGGGGTCGAGGACGACTGCGATCCCGCACGGCTCGCGGCCGTCACGGTGATCACCGAGGCCGTCCGGGCGGCGACGGACCCGGCCTTTCAGGTCGGCGTCCAGATCATGCGGAACGCGACCAGGGCGTCGCTGGCCGCAGCGAAGGTCTGCGGCGGGACTTTCGTCCGGGTGGGCGCCATCGTCGGTGAGACGTTGAGCTGGCAGGGCACGGTGCGACCCGATCCCGCCACGGTGATGGCGTACCGCCGGGCCATCGACGCGTGGGACGTCAAGGTGATCGCCGATGTCGCCAGCATGCACTTCAGCTGGCCGAACGGCGACAAGCAGCCCGGCGAGGTGGCCCGCTCGGCGATGAACGCGGGCGCCGACGCCGTCTGCCTGGGCGACCCGGACGAATCCCGTACCCTCGAGCTGATCTCGCAGGTCAGGCGCGCGGCCCCGGCGGCTCCGATCTACCTGGCCGGTCACACGGACCATGACAACGCCGCTCGGCTGGTCGGCGCCGCCGACGGCGTCTTCGTCGGTAGCTGCGTCACCGTCGGCGGCTGGGCCGGGGATGTGTCCGAGCAGAAGGTCCGGTCGTACATGGATATTCTGAACTCGTTGCCGCACCGGGAGACCGCATGAGCTCCTACACCGTGGCCGCGATGCGGGCGGAGGTCGACGGCCTCGCCTCCGACCTGGCCGTGCTGACCGGGGTGCTCGGCACGCAGCTGGACGAACTGCGCTCCGTCGAGCCGGTTCCCCGCCGGATCGTCCTGTCTGGCAGCGGGGACTCCCTGTACGCCGCCCAGGCGGCCGAGTACGCCTTCGACCGGCTGCCGCGCACCACGTGCGTGCTTCGCAGCACGCAACGGCTGCTCGACCACGGCGTCGGCCGATCGCTCTCGGAGCCCGCCGCGGCGACCCTGGTGGTGGGCGTCTCGGCCTCGGGCACCAGCGCCACGCTGGCGGCCGGGCTGGAACGGGCCCGGGCGGACGGCTTCCGTACCGTCGCGATCGTCGGATCCGCCGACACTCCGGTGGGCCGCAGCGCACACCACAGCGTCACCACGGAGCTGCCGAAGCGCCCGCCGTCCCCGGGGATCCGGAGCTACCAGGCCAGTCTTCTCACCCTCCTGCTCCTGGCCGAGGGGTGGGCGGACGCCTCGTCGCACCCCGCCGTGCTCGGGTCCGGCGGGCTCGCCGCCCTGCCGGACCTCGTGGAGCGGACGGTGCGGCAGCAGGTGGAGCCGTGCCGACAGTTGGCAGAGCAGATCCTGCGGACGGCTCCGGTGCAGGTGCTGGGTGGGGGGCCGGCTCTGGGAACGGCACGGTACGCGGCGGCGAAGGTCATCGAGGGTGCCGGCGTGCCGGCACTGGGCCGGGATCTCGAGGAGTGGTGGCACGTCGAGCGGTTCGCCACCGAGGCCGACGCCCCCCTGATCGTGCTGGCGCCGCCGGGGCCCAGCCACGAACGCGCCGTGCGGCTGTGCGCGCAGGCCCGCGGCCGCGGTCACCTGGTGGCCGCGTTGGCCGAGCCCGGCGACGAGGAGATCCGGGAACAGGCGCACCTGGTGCTGCCGCTGCCCGAGGGGTGTTCCCCGGCCTGGTCCCCCTTGATCGAGCACGCCTTCGCCGCGCCGCTGGCCGCCGACCTGGCCGAACTGCTGGGCCGGGTCCCGTTCCACCGTCGTTGACGGCGTCCACAGGTGGGCGACGCGGGTGGGCGACGGGCCGGCGGAGACCCTAGGGTCGTCGCCATGGACGCTGTCAGCCCGGCCCGCGACGGCCACGCGCACACCCTGCCCCCGACGGGGCTGTACGGTGACGCCCTCCGGTTCGGGATCCACTCCGGACAGTTGCACGGCAGCTACGAGATCTGCCGTGATCTCTGGCGGCGGGCGGAGCAACTGGGCTACGACTGGATCTCGCTGATCGACCATCTGCGGCCGCACCTGTACGGCCCCGACCAGCCCTGCTTCGAGGGCATGACGCTGCTGGCCGCTCTCGCCGCGCAGACCGAGCGGATCCGCTGCGCCATGCTGGTCACCGGCGCGATGTGGCGTCATCCCGCCGTCACCGCCGCCGCCCTGGCCACCATCGACCACGTCTGCGACGGGCGGCTCGAGGTGGGCCTCGGCGCGGGCGGACCGGATCTGGCCTACGAGCAGTACGGCATCCCGTTCCCCGCCGCCGGGGAGCGGGGGGACCGGCTCGAGGAGACCTGCGAGATCCTCCGGCGGCTCTGGACGGAGCCCGAGACGACGTTCGAGGGGCGGCACTTCCAGCTGGACCGGGCCCGGCTCGCGCCAAAGCCCCGGCAGGACCACGTGCCCCTCGTGGTGGGCGGGAGCGGGGTGCGGCGGACGCTGCGGACAGCGGCCCGGCATGCCGATATCTGGAACACCCTCGCGACCACCACCGAGGACTACGGTCGCCAGCTCGCCGCCCTGCGTGGGCACTGCTTGGAGGTGGGGCGCGACGAGGCCAGCATCCGTCGATCGGTCACGTTCCGGGCGGTGCTGGTCGAGCGGGCGTCCGGCGTCGACGCGCGATCGGCGGAGCTGTTGCGCGGAGCGCCGGACGAGGTGCGCGCCGAGTACCTGAGCTTCGGCACGCCCGAGCAGTGCGTGGCGGACCTCAGGCCGTATGTCGACCTCGGCGTCCGGGACTTCCTCCTGGCGGTCAAGCCGCCGATCGACTGGCAGACCGTGGAACTGATGATCACGCGGGTGGCTCCGGCGCTACGTGAGTACGCGTCGTTGCGGGAGGTCTGAGGCCGGCTCTATCATCGGCCCGCTCGGACGGATGACGGGGGAGAAGATGACGCGGTCTGACGCGACGCGCGTGCGGCAGCGGCAGGTCGGCGTGACCGGACCCGACGGCCCTGACGCCGGACGCGCCGTCGACGAGATCACGCTCTCGGCGGGCGACATCGACGTGATGGTCTGGACGTACGGCGCGACCCTCGTCGAGGTGGTGGTGCCCGACCGGGCCGGCGACCGGAGCAACGTCGTGTGCCGGCTGCCGGACCTGGCCGCGTACGAGGACCGGGCGCTCAACGCCTATGTCGGGTCCACCGTCGGGCGGTACTGCCGTGGCGTCCGGGACGGGACCTTCCTCCTCGACGGCACCCGGTACGCGCTGGACCGCAACGCCGGCCGCCACCACCTGCACGGCGGCACGAACGGTTTCGACCGCCGGGTGTGGCTGGCCCGCGTCGAGGAGGGCCCGGACCAGGTGGCGGCGGTCCTGACGCTGGTCAGCCCGGACGGGGACCAGGGATACCCGGGGGAGTTGACCGCCGAGGTGGCGTACCGCCTGCACGCCGGGGGCCGGCTCACCTTCGAGTACCGGGCGTCGACCACCGCCCCGACGCTCGTCGGCCTGACCAACCACGCGTTCTGGAATCTGGCCGGTGCGGGGACGGTGGACACCCATCTGCTCGCGCTCAACGCCGAGCGGATCGTCCCGTTCGACGAGGAGCTGTTCCCGCTGGCCGGTCCGCTGTCCCCGCTGGCCGGGACCCACCTGGACTTCCGCGCCCCGCGCCGCATCGGGGCCGCCCGGCTGGACAACTTCTTCGTCCTCGACGAACCACGGTGGGCCGCCGAGCTGCACGACGAGCGCAGCGGTCGCCGGATGCGGGTGGTCACCGACCAGCCGGGGCTCGGTGTGTACAGCGGCGACGGGCTGTTCGCGCCCCGCGCGGGGCTGGCCCTGGAGGCCGGCGCGTGGCCGGACGCGCCGAACCTTCCGGACGTGCCGTCGGTCCGGCTCGACCCCGGGCAGACCTACCGGCACCGTACGGTGCACGAGTTCTCCGTCGGTTGACCCGGCCTGTCGCGCCCCGGCCCACCCACGTGGGTGAGCCGGGGCGCCGCGACGTCAGGCCTTGCGGAGCCAGAACGTCAGGCCGAGCGACTCGTCGGCGAACGGCTCGGGGTCGGCCCACGACGGTTCCCCGTCGGCGCAGTCGACGGCCAGCACCTCGTCCGCGACCAGGTCGCGGTGCTCGGCGAGGGCCAGGGCCGTCTCCTCCCGGGTCGCCCGGTACCGCAGCGCGATCCGGTCGGTCACGTCGAGGCCGCTGGCCTTGCGTGCCTCCTGGATCTGCCGGATCGCGTCGCGGGCCACCCCGGCCCGCCGTAGCTCGGGCGTCAGGTGCAGGTCCAGCGCCAGGGTGGCGCCGGCATCGCTGGCGACCGCCCAGCCCTCGCGCGGCGTCTCGACGATGATCACCTCGTCCGGGCCGAGGGTGACAGGCTCGTCGCCCACCACGACCGTCGCGGATCCGGACTCCCGCAGGGAGTCCTTGAGGGCGGTGGCGTCGGCCGCCGCGATCGCCGCGGCCACCTGCTGCACGGTCTTCCCGAACCGCCTGCCGAGGGTGCGGAAGTTGGCCTTCGCCGTGGTGTCCACCAGCGATTCGCCGGCCCCGCCCACGGCGGTCACCGACCCGATGTTCAGCTCGGCGGTGATCTCCGCCAGCAGCTCCGCGGACAGCTCCTCGAAGCCCTGTGCCGAGGCCAGCGCCCGGGACAGCGGCTGCCGGACCTTCATCCCGGAGTCGGCGCGGGCGGCGCGGCCCAGCTCGACCAGCCGCCGCGCGAGCGCCGACTGCCGAGACAGGGCCGGGTCGATCAGGGACTCGTCCGCGACCGGGTACGGGGCCAGGTGCACCGACGGCGGCGCGTCCGGGGTGACCGGCACGACCATGTCCTGCCACACCCGCTCGGTGATGAACGGTGTGATCGGCGCCATGAGCAGCGTGACGGTGGAGAGCACCTCGTGCAGGGTGGCGAGCGCCGCCGGGTCGCCCCGCCAGAAACGCCGCCGGCTGCGCCGGACGTACCAGTTGGAGAGGTCGTCGACGAACGCGGCCAGCAGCCGGCCCGCCTGGTGGGTGTCGAACGTGTCCATCGCGGCGTCCACCTGCTGCACCAGCGTGTTCAGCTCGGAGAGCAGCCACCGGTCCAGGACCGGCCGGTCCGCGGGGGCCGGGTCGGCGTCGGACGGGGACCAGCCGGCGGTCCGCCCGTACAGCGCCTGGAAGGCCACCGTGTTCCAGTAGGTCAGCAGGATCTTGCGGACCACCTCCTGGAGCGCGGTGTGCCCGACCCGTCGAGCAGACCAGGGCGAGCCGACGGCGGCCATGAACCAGCGCACCGCGTCCGCGCCGTGCTGGTCCATCAGGGGGATCGGTTCGAGGATGTTGCCCAGGTGCTTGGACATCTTCCGGCCGTCCTCGGCCAGGATGTGGCCGAGGCAGACCACGTTCTCGTACGGCGACCGGTCGAACACCAGCGTGCCGATCGCCATCAGGGTGTAGAACCACCCACGGGTCTGGTCGATGGCCTCGGAGATGAACTGTGCCGGGTACCGCTTCTCGAACAGCTCGACGTTCTGGTACGGATAGCCGAACTGCGCGAACGGCATGGAACCCGAGTCGTACCAGGCGTCGATCACCTCGGGAACCCGCCGGGCGGTCGTCCCGCAGTGGCAGGTGAACGTGACGTCGTCGATGAACGGCCGGTGCGGGTCGAGCCCGGTCACATCGGATCCGGTCAGCTCACTGAGCTCGGCCAGCGACCCGACGCAGGTCAGGTGCTCGTTCTCGCAACGCCAGATCGGCAGCGGGGTGCCCCAGTAGCGCCGCCGCGACAGCGCCCAGTCGACGTTGTTGTTGAGCCAGTCGCCGTACCGGCCGTACTTCACGGTGGCGGGGTGCCAGGTGGTGCGGTCGTTCTCGCGCAGCAGGGCCTCGCGTACCGCGGTCGTCCGGACGTACCAGGAGGGCTGGGCGTAGTAGATCAGCGCGGTGTGGCAGCGCCAGCAGTGCGGGTAGCTGTGCTCGTACGGGACGTGGCGGAAGAGCAACCCCCGGGCGGCCAGGTCGTCGATGAGCGGGCGGTCCGCCTCCTTGAAGAAGACGCCGCCGACGAGGGGGAGCTCCGGAAGGAACCGGCCGTTGGGCTGCACCGGGTTCACCATCGGCAGCCCGTACGCCCGGCAGTTCACCAGGTCGTCCGCGCCGAAGGCCGGCGCCTGGTGGACCAGGCCCGAGCCGCTGTCCGTCGTCACGTACGACGCGAGGATCACGATGTGCGCGTCGGGGATGTCGACCAGGTCGAATGGCGCGCGGTAGCCCCACCGCTCGAGCTCCTGGCCCTTGAACGACTCCCCGGTGAGGTCCCAGCCGTCGCCGAGCACCTGGGCCATCAGGGGTTCGGCGACCACCAGCTGCTCGTTGCCGTCGGTCGCCACCACGTACGTCACGTCGGGGTGCACGGCCACCGCGACGTTCGACACCAGGGTCCATGGCGTGGTGGTCCAGACCAGCAGCGACGCCCGCCCGGCCAGCGGCCCCGAGACGAGCGGGAAGCGGACGTACACCGACGGGTCGACGACCGTCTCGTACCCCTGGGCGAGCTCGTGGTCGGACAGGCCGGTCTCGTCCCGGGGGCACCACGGCGCGACCCGGAAGTCCTCGACCAGCAGGCCCTTGTCGAAGATCTGCTTCAACGACCACCAGACGGACTCGATGTACTCCGGGTCCATCGTCCGGTAGGCGTCGTCCATGTCCACCCAGTAGCCCATGCGCTCGGTGAGGCGGGCGAACGCGTCGGTGTGCCGGGTCACCGACTCGCGGCAGCGGGCGTTGAACTCCGCGACGCCGAACTTCTCGATGTCCTGCTTGCCGGAGAAGCCCAGTTCCTTCTCGACGGCGAGCTCGACGGGCAGGCCGTGGCAGTCCCAGCCCGCCTTGCGGGCGACGTGGAAGCCCTTCATGGTCTTGTAGCGCGGGAAGACGTCCTTGAAGACCCGCGCCTCGATGTGGTGGGCTCCCGGCATGCCGTTGGCCGTGGGCGGCCCCTCGTAGAACACCCACTCCGGGCGGCTGCTGGACTGTTCGAGGCTGCGCGCGAAGACGCTGTTGGCGTGCCAGAAGTGCAGGACCTCGTGTTCGAGATCGGGCAGATCGACCTGAGTCGGGACGCTGCGGTACATGGTTCCTCCGACGGATGCATGGGGTGAAGCTCCGGCGGAGGGACGAGGCCTGCGGCCCCGCGGTACCACCCTCCTTGGCCGCGTGCGGCCCTCTCTCTTCGGGTGCGGTCGGTTCTACTCGGCCTCGCGGCCTTTCCTCCGACGGCTCCGGGGTGATCTTCCCGCCGTGCAACACCCCCGGGCTTCCACCATCCCCGGGTCGCTTTTGGCTGCGTGCGGCGGTACTCGTCCCCATCTGCGCCTCGCGGCAATATCGTAACCCACGCGCCGCACCGCCGGAGCGGCCCCGAGGCCGGTGGGCCGGGGGTGACCGGTGGCGTCGGTCCGGCGCCCCGCCGTCACCCCTGCCCCTCGTCCGCCGCCGGGCGCGTGTCCGGGCCGCGTGCCCAGTCGGCGAGCAGTGACCAGGCCAGCGACGCCCGTGGGGGCAGGGCGAGGAGTCCGCCGGCGACGGTCTCCACCGGGGCGCCGGCGAGGGCCTCGGCGATCTGCCAACGGGTGAACCAGCCGGCGGCGGCGATCTCGGTCGGGTCGGTCCGGATCGGTTCCCGGGGATCCGCCAGGGCGCGGAAGCCCAACATCAGGCAGCCGGGAAACGGCCAGGCCTGGCTGCCCGCGTACCGGAGGCCGGTGAGTGTGACACCGATCTCCTCAGCGACCTCCCGGGCCGCCGCCTGCTCCGGCGACTCCCCGGGCTCGACGAATCCGGCGACGCTGGAGAACTGCCGGGTCCCCGCCACCATCGTGCCCGGCGCCCGGTGCGCCAGCAGGCAGCGCCCGTCGGGCCCGGACCCGCCGTCGTGCACCAGCACGAGAACCGCGGGGTCGACCCGCGGCCGGACCAGGGCGCCGCTGTCGTCGGCCCTGGCCCAGCCGCCCATGGCGGGCCTGGTCACCGCCCCGGTGGCGGGGGAGTACGCAGCGGCGGCGTGCCAGTTTCGCAGGGCGGTCGCCGCGGTGAGCAGCGCCGCCTCCGTCTCGGAGAGCCGGTGCCCGATCCCGCGCAGGTTTCCCGTGCCCGTCCCCGGGACGGCGGGCAGGGGCGCGACGACGGCGAAGACGGGTGTGCCGCCGATGGCGCCGAGGAACAGCCGTTCTCCCGGCGGCGCCTCGGCGGAATCCATCAGCGGCAGCGTGGCGGACACGCCGTCGGTGTCAGGCCGGTCGGAGTCCCGGACCAGGACGTCGCCGCCCCCGGAAACGTCGATGACCAGGACCTTCGCTCGGCGCCAGGCGTCGTCGACCCATCGCTCGTCGCCGCGGCGATGGCGGCACCGGTCCCACGAGCCCTGCGGTGCCGCCGCGGCGGCGGTCCTGTCCGACACCGTTACGGCAGCGGTGCGTCGAGGTGTGCGGCGACCTGTTCGGCCAGCCTCGGCCGGAGGATCTTCCCCGTGGCGGTCCGGGGAATGGCGTCGAGCGACAGGACCCGTCGCGGCACGACGGTGGTGGCGAACGAGGCGCGCAGCGCGGAGCCGACATCCGGCCGCTCGCCGGGGGCGAACACCACCGCTGCCACGATCTCGTCACCCAGGAACCGGTGCGGCAGGCAGACGCACGCCGCGTCGCGAACGCCCGGCAGTGCCCGTAGCGCCCGCTCCATCTCCTCGAGGGAAACCGTCTCGCCACGTACCTTGGCGATGTTCTTGCTGCGTCCCGTGATGACGAAGTAGGGCCGGTCGTCGTCCGGGTCGCGTACCGCGAAGCCCATGTCCTGCGAATGGAACCAGCCGTGCCGGAAAGCCTCGGCGGTGGCGGCGGCGTTACCCGCATACCGGCTCATCACGTTGTGGCCACGCATGCAGAGCTCGCCGACCTGGCCCGGCTCGGCCACCCTGCCGTCCTCCAGCAGCACGGCGACCTCGTTGCCGGGCATCGCCGCCCCGATGGACGGGATGTCCGCCTCCAGGACCAGCCGGCGGTAGGTGTCCGGCGAGACGTCCGTGGGCACCGTGGTGGAGAAGTTGGTGGTCTCCGTCAGCCCGTAGCCCTGCAGGACCCGCACTCCGAGACGCCGCGACACCTCCTGCGCGGTCTGGGCGGTCAACGGCGCGGCGGCCGAGACGAAGTACCCGAAGTCTCCCGGCAACCGCGGCGACCGCCACGTGTGGGTGAGGGCTTCGAGAAGACTCGGCACCACGCTCGCGATCCGCGGCCGGAACCGTTCGAGCAGCCGGGGGTAGCCGAACGGGTCGAACGCGTGCGCGAGCAGCACGTGGGCACCAGCCGCGAGCGGGCCCAGCACGGTGAAGTGGAGTCCGTTCACATGGTGGATCGGAAGGCACCCCAGGATCCGCTCGCCCGGCCTGATCCGGTGATGGCTGCGCAGCGCGGCGGCGTTCGCCACGACGTTGTAGTGCGACTGCGCCACGAGCTTGGAGGCGGCCGTCGATCCGGAGGTGCCGATGAGGAACGCGTCGGCGCCCGGTTGCACCGGCGCGTCCGCCTCACCCTCCGCCGGGTCCGCCAGGGTGTCGGGGTCCGGAATGACCACCGGCGTCAACGACGGGTCGAGGGAGACCGCCGGGGGGTGCAGGACCACCTTCGCCCCGGCGGACTCGACCTGCGGGCGCAGCCGGGCGACCGGATCGGCGGGGCTGAGCAGCAGCACCGCGCAGCCCGCGCGGAGGGACCCGAGGATGCCGATGACCGACCGCGCGTCGTTGACCGGCGCGAGCGCCACGACGTCGCCCGCTCCCACCCGCGCCTCCCGGCGCAGCCAGGCGCCCACTCGCCGGCTCAGGCGATCCACGTCGCGGTAGGAGAGCGTCGTCGTCTCGCCGTCCGCCGTGGCGGTCGTCAGGAAGGCGGCGTCGCCGAGCGTGGCGACCTGGCGCAGGAGAGTCGCCACGATGGTGCCGCCGTACTCCCAGGGCGGCCCGAAGGGGTGGCCGAGGTAGCTGTGGGCGAGATCGTGATCCGTGGCTTCAGCTGTGCGCATGTCTAGGCGAACCGATTCGGGGAGTGGGGGCGATCGAGGTCGCCCGGATCGGGCCCGTCGGCGCGGGTGGGTCCGCGCAGGGCCTCGACCGCGTCCGCGATGGACGTGACGGTACGGAAAGTGGACCAGTCGAGCATGTCGGACGCGAACGTGACCGAGAACCTGCTCTCGAGCAGGACGATCAGCTCGACGACGGCGAGGGAGTCGACGCCGAGCGCGGCCAGCTCCGCGTCGGGATCGTCCAGGGCGCGCGCGTCGGCAGCATGGACGTACGGCCGCACCAGCTCGGCGATGGTCTTTCTCAGCTCGTCCACTACAGAGTCCCGTTCCCTTCGGACGACAGCCGTGGGCTGTCCGTACCCGGCGGACCCCGTCGGGTCACGTCGCTGATTCGTCGTCGCTCGTCGTCGCCCGCCGCCGTGGGCTAGCCGGTGACGGGTTTCTGCAGGTGGACCCGGCGCACGCCGTCCTCCGCCAGGGTCGGCCCGTGCTGGGTGAAGCCGAGCGTGTCGAGCATCCGCCGCGTCGCCAGCAGGTCGGGGTTGGCTTCGCAGCGCAGCACGTCCGCACCCTGCTCTTGAGCGAGCTCGACGGCCCGGCGCAGGCACCGGACACCGACGATCGATCCCTCGTACGCCGGCGCGACGGCCAGTCGTTGCAGGTAGACCGGGCTGGTGGCGGGCGGGTAGACGGAGAGGTCCAGGCCGTGCGGGGGCTCCTGGGACAGCGTGAACGATGCCGCCGCCGCGGTGCCGTGCCGCAGCAGGTGCACCGAGCCCGCCCGCACCCGGCGTTCGGTGGTGTCGAGGTTGCGGACGGGAGCGACCATCCCGTACCGGGCCGCCTGGTGTCCGTCACTGGCACACAGCAGGGCGTGCGCCTCCGACGAATCCGTGGCGACCGCCCACGTCCACTCCATCAGCCCGCCGTCTGAGCTCTCACTGGACACAGCGGTGAATCCTGCCCGGCCGGTTCTTCCGTCGTCAAGCATGCCGTGCTGGCCGGTGCCCAGGTGATCAACGGTGGATACAGTGATCTCCATGACCGCCCACGATGTGTCGACGCGTGCCCGGCCCGCCTCGGCCGCCGAACGTCGGTTCGACCCGCCGGTTCGGCTCTCGGCCTGCGTCATGGCGCATCCCGCCCGGCAGGCGGCCGCGGAGCGTCTCGCCGTGGCGCTCACGGACTTCGACGCGGGCGTGGCGACCGACCCGGAGCCAGGCCGGCCCGGCGGCACGCTCCGCACCTCGCGCATGGCGTGGTCGCGGGTCGCGCCGGGCGCGACGCATCACCTCGTCGTCCAGGACGACTCCGTCCTGGTGCCGGACTTCGTGCGGCACGCGCTCGCCGGGACGCGCGCGCTGCCGGGGCATGCCCTCGGTCTGTTCACCGAGTGGGGGTCGTTCACCTCGTACGCCCTGCGGGTCGCCGCGCTCGTCGGCGCCGACTGGGTCGAGGTCGTCGACGGGTACATGCCGGCCCAGGCGCTCATCCTGCCGGCCGACGTCGCCCGCGAGTTCGACCGGTACGCCGCACGGGCCACCGCCGGCGACGAACCGGACGACGAGGTGCTCCTGGGCTTCCTGCGGTCGATGGGCGTGCCCATGGTCGTGTCGGTGTCGAATCTCGTCCAGCACGGCGACGAGGTGAGCATCGCCGGCAACGGCTGGCACGGCCTGCGCAAGGCCGCGTGCTGGCGGCCCGACCTGGTGACGCCGGGCGAGACCGTCCTCGACCGGATCGCTCTCGTGCCGTTCTTCTCCTGGTTCACCGGGGATGCCATCTGCCGGTTCCGCGATCAGCCGGCCACCGAGGACTGGCGGCAGGTGCCGGCCGTCGACCTGTTGCGGGCCTACGGCCTCGGGGACGACGACGTGCGGCGGCTGATCGCCGACGGTTGCCCGCGACGCCCGGGCGACGGCGAGGTGCCGACCCACCTGACGCAGGCCCTTGTGACGGCGGCGGTGGCCGTGGGGCTCTTGGCGGGCGAGTGCGGTGCCCCCGCCGACGGCGGGCGGACCAAGGAACCGGTCGCGGCCGCCGCGCTGGCCACGCTGGTGCCGGGTGGACTGCGCAACTTCGTGGACGGCCATGCCCTTCCCACGGTGAGTGAACAACTCGCACCTGTCGTGGACGCGGCGGCGCAGTGGGGCCTGGAAACGGCGCGAGGGACGTCCCGCTCCGGCCGCGACCTCCCGGCGGCGCGTCACTCTTCCCGGTAGACCGGCCCTGTTGATGATCAATCGGGCCGCCGATAGGCTCCCCGAACTTGGTGGTCGGTTCCCACGCCGATGACCGTGGGTGACATGGGAGGTTCGGTGGCACCTCTGGCGCTCGCCATCAGGGATCGGTCCACCCGCTGGCTCCAGATGCTCCGCCTGTTGCCGCACGCGGGGCGCGGACTGGCCCTCGGCGCACTCGCGCTGAACGTCACGCTCGGCCTGCTGCCGTCGGCGTTCATCGTCTCCACCAGCCTGCTGCTCTCTCGCGTGCCGGCCCTCGCCGCGGAGCCCACGGGGCTCTCGTGGGACGGCATCGCGGTCGTCTTCGCGGTGGCCCTGGGCGCGTTCACCCTGCAACAGCTGCTGACGCCGTTCCAGTCCGCGGTCACCGAGGTCATCGCGCGCCGGGTCGACGAGGTGTGTATCGGGCGGCTGCTCGACGCGGCGCTGGACGACGCGCCGATCGCCCTGCTGGAGAACCCCGAGGCGCTGGACCTGCTCGCCGACGCGCGGGCGGCGTTCGAGCGGCAGGCGTACACCCCCGGCGATGCCGTCGGCGCGATCCCCGCGTTGGTGTCCCGTTACTGCCAGCTGACAGCTGCCGTGGTCCTCGTCGGTGTGGTGTTGAGTCCGCTCGCGGGGTTGATCCTGATGATCACCGCACTGGTCATCCGGATGGGGGTGCGCGGCACGCTCGGGCGGTTCGCGGCGGTGTCGGAGTCCCTGGCCGGGCATCGACGCAGGGCCGGGTACATCGGTGGCCTGGCGACCGGTGCGACCGCCGCCAAGGAGATCCGCGTGTTCGGGCTGCTCGGCTGGCTGCGTGAGCGGCTGCGCTCCGACACCATGGCCAACCTCCGGCCGATGTGGGCCGGTAGCCGACGCCTGCAGTTCTGGCCGTTCGTCGGGTTCTCCGCGGTCGGCTTCGTCGGCGGAGCGGTCGCCATCACGATGCTGGCCGTGGCGGCCGGCCGGGGGCAGGTCGACCTTTTCGAACTCGCCGTCGCCCTACAGGGGATTTTGATCCCCATGCGCTTCGGCGTCTACTTCCCGGAATGCGATGTGCAGACGCAGTTCGGACTGCACTCGTTCCACGCCCTGGAGCGTTTCGAGCAACAAGCGGGCGCCGCCCGGACGGTCGGTGCGCGGGCGACGACGATGCCGGTGCGGCCGAGCCGGGAGATCCGTTTCGACAATGTGAGCTTCCGGTACTCCGCGGACGGTCCCACCATTCTCGACGGCCTGGACCTCACGCTCCCGGTCGGCCGTTCCACCGCCATCGTCGGCCTCAACGGCGCCGGCAAGACCACCCTGGTGAAGCTGCTCGCTCGCCTCTACGAGCCGACGAGCGGGCGGATCACCGTGGACGGGGCTGAGCTGGCCCGCTTCGACCCGGACGAATGGCGCCGCCAACTCGCGATGACCTTCCAGGACTACGTCCGCTACGAGCTGACGGTGGCGGAGAACATCGGTCTCGGTGCGCCGCGGCTGCTCGCGGACGATGAGGCGATCACGGCCGCGGCCGAACGGGCCGGTGCCCTGGACGCGTTGCGCGGAGCGCCGGACCCGCTCCGGACGCCGCTGTCCTCGCGCTATCCCGGTGGCACGGACCTGTCGGGCGGCCAGTGGCAGCGGATCGCCCTTGCCCGGGCGCTGCTGGCCGTCCAGGGCGGCGCCTCGGTGCTGGTGCTCGACGAGCCGACCGCGCAGCTCGACGTCCGGGCGGAGGTGGAGTTCCACGACCGGTTCCTGGCCACCGCGAAGGGGATCACGAGCGTCCTGATCTCCCACCGTTTCTCCACGGTCCGCCACGCGGATCAGATCGTGGTGATCGAGCACGGCCGGGTCGTCGAACGCGGCAGCCACGACGAACTGATTCGGCACGACGGCCGGTACGCCGAGCTGTTCGAGTTGCAGGCGAGGAGATTCCGGATGGATGCGGCCGAACCGACGGCGGTGGGATGAGAAAGATCGCCCTCGCGGCCGGTTTCCTCCTGCGCCTCGGCTACCGAACCGACCGACGCAGGCTGTTCACCGCGATCGTCCTGATGGCCGTGGGCTATCTCGCGACGCCGTTGATCGGTGTCGTCCTCGCGGCTTTCACCAACGCGGCGATCGGCCGGGACGGCACTGCTGCCGTGCTGCTGGCCCTGGCCGTAGCCATGCTGCTGGTGTTCGAGCTGACCATGATGCACTTCGCGCACCTGTCCTACTTCGAATTGGGAGACCTGGAGCAACTGGCCCTCACCGACGAGGTCGCCTCGATCGTCCACGGCAGCGCCGGCATCGACCACTTCGACAATCCGAGGTTCGTCGAGGCCCTGACCCTGGTGAACGAGAACCTGATCCGGGTGCGGAACGCGCTCGAGTCGACGCTGCAGTTGGGCGGAGTCGTGCTGCAGATCGGTCTCACCGCCGTGCTGCTGGTCAGCGTCGACCCGTGGCTCGTCATGCTGCCGCTCGCCGCCCTGCCGCCGGTGCTGCTCAGCAACCGTGCGCAGCGGGTGATCGACGACGCCCAGGAGGCCGCCGCCGTCGACATCCAGGTGTCCCGGCACCTGGTGAAGGTGGCTACGACCGGAAGCTCCGCGAAGGAGATCCGGCTCGCGGGTGCCCGGGACGCGGTGATCTCGCGGCAGCGAGCGGCCTGGGCCGCGACGACCGGCCGGCTGTGGCGGGCGCACTGGCGCAGCGCCCTGTTGCGTGCCGGCGGGCAGGTGCTGTTCGCGGCTGCGTACGGGACGGCGATCTTCCTCGTCGTCCGCAGCGCGGTGCGCGGCGAGGCGAACATCGGGCAGGTCGTCCTGGTGCTCACCCTCGCAGTTCAGGTCAGCGTGCAGGTGGCCGGTCTGCTGGGGATGCTCGGGACGTTGCAGCAGATGGGTCGTACCGTCGAGCGCATCGACGTGTTGCGGCAGTTGACGGCCGGTCCGGGGCGTGCGCCCGCGATCGGCCCGGTCCGTCCTCCTGCCGCGTCGCCGTCGAGGTCGGATCCGTCGCAGGAGCCGGCCGGCCATAAGGTGGTGTCGCGGACGCCCGCCCGGCTGCGTCGGGGGATCCGGCTGGAACAGGTCTCCTTCGCATATCCCGGCGCCGACGCGCCAGTGATCCGGGACGTCTCGATGGAGATCCCGGCCGGCAGCACGTTGGCGCTGGTGGGTGAGAACGGTGCGGGCAAGAGCACCCTGGTGAGGATGATCTGTGGCCTCTGCCAGCCGACCTCGGGCCGGATCACCGTTGACGGAATCGACCTGCGGGAGTTGACCCCCGAACAGTGGCGGTCCCGGGTCGCCACGCTGTTCCAGGACTTCGCGCGCTTCGAGCTGTTGCTTCGGGAGAACGTCGGGCTGGGCCGGCCGGCGGCCATCGACGCCGACCAGGAGATCATGACGGCGCTCGACCGGGCCGGTGCGCGGGGCATTGTGCGGAGGGTTGCCGGTGGCCTGGACGGTCTGCTCGGGCACAGCTACGGGGACGGGACGGAGTTGTCCGGCGGGCAGTGGCAGACGTTGGGGCTCGCCCGCACCCTGATGCGACGCGACCCGCTGCTCGTGGCCCTCGACGAGCCGGCGGCGGCCCTGGACGCCCTGGCGGAGAACGCGCTGTTCGAACGACTCGTGAACACCGCCGCGGACGTGCGCGGAGAGCGCGGAGTGATCACTCTGTTCGTGTCACACCGCTTCTCCACCGTCCGGGCGGCGGATCAGATCGCCGTCCTGCATGGCGGACGGCTGTGGGAGATGGGCAGCCACGACGCGCTGATGAGCGCGAACGGCCTCTACGCCGACCTGTTCACCGTCCAGGCGAGCGCCTACCGGTGACGGTGGCCGCGCGTCGGCGGCCGGGTCGTCCCGGCCGCCGACGGTGAGCGGCGTCAGATCGACGGCCACCCGGCCGACGCCCTACCTCGTGCGGGTGAATCTCCCGTCCACCGGGTACCGGACCTCGGTGCGGGAGGACGCCGCCATGAACTCGCAGTAGGCGAGGTGATAGGCGAGGCCGGCGAAGTGCGGAACCGTCTCGTTGAAGAGATACGTGAAGTGGTCGATCTCGACGCGCCCACGCCAGTCCTGCAGGAGAAGACCGGAGTTGCGGTCAGCGACGCCGCGCAGGATCCCGGCCGCGGCTTCGTACTCCTCCCGGGCCTGCCGGATCAGCCCACGGTTGATCTCGGCGTGCAACAGGTCGGGTTCCAGCTCGAGCGCCCCCTTGAAGGCCGCTTCGGCCTCCTCCAGCTCGTTGAGCATGAGGTGCATGACGCCGACCATGTTGAGGAAGATGGAGTCCTCCGGGGCCAGCTTGGCCGCGGTCTGGAACGCCGCGAGGGCGTCGTGCGGACGATCCGCCGCACGGAGCACGTGGCCGTGGTAGGCCCACACCCGCGGTGCCGACGGGTCCGACTCGACGGCCTTGGAACTCCACTCGACCGCCTGCTCGAAGTTGCCGAGGGCGCGGTGCAGGAAACCCGCGTAGGCGGGCCACAGACCGAGGTCGGGGTAGTCGGCGATCTGCTTCTCGGTGAGGTCGAGGTAGCGCCGCAGCTTGGCGGTGCGGTCCGCGACCGGCCGGACGTTGCCGGGATGGTTGAGGACCAGACCCGAGGACGCGATGACGCCCCCCATGTCCTGCACCGCCTCCTCCACCGATTCACCGACGAGCCGCCGGTACCGGATGTCCGGGTGGCTGCGGAAGAGCCGCACCGGGCGGTCGACCCAGATCGCGCCCACGGCCGTGAGGTTGAACCGAAGGACGGTGTAGGCGAGATGGTCGTCGGGCGCCTGCTCGATGAGGGCGGCGACCCGTGGCCACTCGGTGGCGGGAAACTCCTCGTCCACGTCGAGGAACAACACCCAGGGCGTCTTCACCTGCTCCAGGGCCAGGTTCCGCGCGGCCGAGTAGCCGCCGTCCATCGTCGTCTGGATGAACGTGTCGGTGTGGGAACGCGCGATGTCCTGAGAGCCGTCGGTCGAACCGGTGTCCACGATGACGACGTCGCCGCAGACGGGCCCGGCCTCCGCAAGGCACCTCGGGAGGAATGCGGCCTCATCCTTGACGATGAGGCACAGCGTCAGCTCCGGAATCTTGATCTTGTTCACCATTTCTCCATCTCTCGGATCAGGGCCCGGCTAACCGCGCCCCATCGCCCGCCGGACCGTCGTCGCCCAGGCCCGCTCGGCGGCCAGGGCGTCGTCGTAGGTCTGCGCGAGCGCGCCATCGAGCGTCCCGCCGTCGGCGAGCGCCCGCTCCACGAGCGCGCGCCACCGGCCCGCTGCGGCTGCCGCCGCGAGCTGGCAGGCCGCCGCGTCGGCGGGGCTCGCCCCGGCCCGGTACAGGACCAGCCGCGCCGCGGCGCCCAGGATGTGTTGGCTGTCCACGTACCCGAACTGACGCCACGACGACTCCGGCACGACCCCGGCCAGGAACTCGGCCTTGGCCCGTACCGGCTCCTCGCCGGCGAGAACCGCGTCGGCGACGTCCGCGAGCTCGCTCGCGGCGTCGCGGACCACCTCGGCGGCAGTCGTCGGCGTGGGCCCGGCCGAGACGGTCAGGACCTGCCCGACCAGGTAGGGAACGCCGTGGGCCGCCCAGGCCGCGTGCGCGCGGGCGAGGTGTTCGCTCGGCACGTAGGCCGTCGTGCAGATGTCCCCGAGGACCTGCCGGAGGGTGACCGTCGGTTCGAACGGCACCGCGAACCGCAACGGTGTCTCCCAGGGGTCGAGCGGTGCCTGCCCGCCCGTCGAGTCGACGTGGAACAGCCTGGCGTTCGTCAGCGACTCGAGATGCAGCCCGTCCAGCACGGTGAACATCTCGCGCTGCTTGCGGTAGCCGGTCACCACGGTGACGTGCCCCGAGTGGTGGCCGTCGTAGTAGGCGCGGCACGACGGCAGCTCACCCATGTCCATGGGGAGCAGCGGGACGCGGCCGTCGCGCAGGAGCCCGGCGAGTGTCTCCACCACGTTCTCGCCCCCGGAGCTGAACGTGTCGAGACGCAGTCCCAGGTGGGTGCGGAAGATGCGGTCCTGCACCGCGTCCACCTCGGTGCCCAGCCCGGTGTCCCAGCCCGTCGCGCTGTCGGCGCCCCGCCAGCGATCACCGACGTCGTAGCGATCCCACCGGTGGTTGTAGTGGACCCAGAGCTGGAAATGGACGTAGAAGGCGTCGTGCCGCTCCCGGCCCCACCGGGATGCGGCGAGCGCCCGGGGCACCCAGAAGCAGTGCAGCCCGTCCCGGTCGTACATGAGTGGAACGTGGGAGTGGGTGAAGCCGTCGAGGTCGATGTCATCCATGTGTTCCCCCACGCCCGTGGTCGTGCCGCATCGGCTCATCCGATGTCCGGCGTCCAGATCCGGTGTCGATGGTCATGCGTCTCCCGCTCGGGGTCGGCGGGCGGCGTCGGGACCGTCGTGTGCCGACGCCGCCCACCCCGATCAGGCCTGCGGGGACTCCTCGCAGAGTTCGAGGTGCCGCCGCCGGTTCGCGTTGGTGCTGGCGAAGCTGCGCAGATAGATACGTCGGATGTCGTCGTTGCCCCGTGCGTCCCAGAGCCGTTCGTGGTGCTGGTAGCCCTCGATCCGCAGGGAGAACCTCGCCGGTTCGACGAGGGCGAAGTCGGCGAGCGGCTGCCTGAAGTTGGAGTTCTTCCATCCGACCAGGTCGTAGCCGGACTCCAGGACCACGGTCTCGGGCACGGGCTCGTGCAGCGGGATGAACGACTGGATCTGCAACTGGGTGATCACGTCCAGCTGCGCCCGGAACGAGTCTGACGGCGCCTCACCGGTCAGTTCGCGGTGGAGCCGGAGGCCGCTCTGCGCGAACTCGTGGACGACCTCGGCGAACCGGCCCTCGGTGAACAGGTCGCTGAAGACCGCGTACTGGTAACGCATCGCCCCGAACTGGTTGTCGGTGACCTGCTCGGGTTGACTCTCGGCCAGCTCGCGGATGAGCTCGGCGACCTCCTCGCGGGTGTCGCGCATCATCGCCCGATGGCCGGTGAGGAACCGACTGGCGAACTCGGCCAGGGTCGGGCACTGCTCGGGATCCGCCAACATGGAGCGGATCACGGAGGTCGCCCGGACGCCGTTGGTCTCGAAGAAGAAGACCAACTCCCGCAGCCAGCCGTAGAACAGCGCGAAGTTGAAGAAGAAGATGAACTTGAAGAACCGGAGGTACTCCTGCTCCGGGATCGTCGAGGTCGCGACCACGAGCTCGTCCATCTCGAAGGTCTGCACGGAGTCGTACTCGGAGTAACCGTTCTCGGACAGGGCGAATCGGGTTTTCAGGCCGAACTTCTCGCGGTACTCCGCGAAGGCCATCTCGGCCTGGTCGAGAATGTTGAGCGCGTAGATGACGACGTTGTCGAAGCGGTGGTCGAGGACCTTGTCCAGGGAGTTCGTGAAGGAATCGATCGTCTCACCGGGCAATCCGAAGATCAGCTCGGTGGAGAGCACCAGGCTGTGCTCCCGGGCGAAGGCGGCAGCCTCCTCGATCGCGGTGTCCTTGACGTTGACCCGCTTGATGTTCTTCAGGACCTGCTTGTCCAGCGACTGGAAGCTGATGTTGAGCGGGATGAGGTCCCGCATGAGCAGGGTCACCTGCTTGACGTTCTTGGTCAGGTGCTTGTCGGTGTAGACCTGCACCACGGAGGGGTAGGAGAACGTGTCCTTCACCTTCCGGATGTGTTCGGCGATCTCGACGTCGCGGGGGAGGATCCCGAAGTTCTCGTCGGCGATGCGCAGCAGGGGATTCGACGTTCGAGCCTGGATGTAGTCGATCTCCTCCTTGACGCGCTCCACGCTGAACGCCCGCAGCTTGGACCACCAGTCGTGACCCGCCACGCAGAACGTGCACCGGTACGGGCAACCGCGTGACGTCTGGAGCAACGGGATGAACTCGGGATTCGCCAGGAAGTCGTCACACAGGCCGGTCAGGTAGGGCGACGGGATCTCCTCCAGGACGCCCACCCGGTCCAGCGGGTCACCCTGGAGGATCAGCCCCTCCTGCGTGAGCGAGTAGCACCCGTCCACCACCGTCCCCTTGACGTCGCTGGGGTCAGCCAGGCCCAGGCACGTCTCGACGAGGTTGGCGAGCGGGTGCTCGCCCTCGCGGGAGATGTAGAAATCGGCGGCCTGGTTCCTGCGCAGGCCGGCCTGCGCGATGGGCTTCTCGGTGGGGATGTTCGGCCCGGCCACCGCGACGACGACCTTGGGGTGTCGCTGCTTCACGACACCGATCACCGCGTTGGTCAGTGCGGTGTTCCACGAGTAGTTGCCGAACGCGAAGACGTCGGGCACCTGCTCGTTCAGCGCTTCGTTGATCTGCTGCGTCGTGGCGAGTTGCTTGATCTGGATCGCGTCGCCGAACCGCGCCTTCAGATAGGAGTGCACGTAGGTCATCCCGAGCGGAACCGTCACGCGCAGGTTCTTTCCGGTCGTGCTGTGCAGGTGCGCCAGGAAGACGACCAGCGGCCGGCCGATCGCGGCTGCCCGGATGCCGTGCCCGAAAGTGCGAGCATTGAGGCTCTCGACAGGAATGAAGGTTTGTCCAGGCTGCTCGATGACCATGTTTGCCTGCCCTCTCGGCATGGTGGACTGGCGATTCGTCTGCCAGCTCGATGGAGCTGCCCGGGACGGTCGCTCGACGTGGGGGACGGAAGGACCAGAGTGGATCGCCGCAGCCGGCGTGAGCGTCGACAGCGTCAGGCCGGACATCATCGCGCCGTTGCGGTGCGGAAGTGCGCCGACCGGCGTGCTACGTCGGGTGTGCCGACGTGGGAGGGGAAACGCGACGCCGCCCGCTCCCCACGGATCGGGCCCTCAACGGATCCGATCCGGGGCTGCCGATCCGAGGCTGGCTGTGCTGGGGCCGGCGACAGGCTCAGACGGAGGGTGGACAGGGGATACCTTCAAGCCGCTTCCTTCCCGTGGAACGCCGGTCGGCGCGGTGATCTTGCCGAGGTCGGTTCGACGTTACGCGATCTACCGTCCTGGCACGACCCGTCACGGGCCTCGATTTCTCTGCGGCGGCGTATCCGTTCAGGGACCCATGACGGTGTGAGACGTTGACGTAGCGAACGGTGCGGTGCCGCGGCGGGCGACGGCAGGATGGCAGGATATATAGCCGCTGTCGGCATTTGCCAAGTCTTAGGTAGATTCATGGAGATCGGTCTGGTCAGCCTCGCCGACCTCACTCCCGATCCGCACACCGACCGGCCAACCACCGCCGAACAGCGGATCCGCGAGATCGTCCGGGCAGGGCAGCTCGCCGACGAGGCCGGGCTGGACGTCTTCGCCGTCGGCGAGCACCGGGCCGGTCAGTGTCCGGCGAGCAGCCGGTCGCGGACCTCCCGGCGCAGGACCTTGCCGATCTGCGAGCGGGGCAGGTCCTCGACGATCACCACTCGGCGGGGGACCTTGTAGCCGGCCAGGTGCTCACGGCAGCCGGCCCGCAGCGCGGCCTCGTCGAGGTCGGCGTCGGGGTGCGCGACCACCGCCGCGACGACCTCCTCGCCGCCGTGCTCGCCCGGCAGGCCCACCGCGGCGGCGTCGCGTACGCCGGGTAGCCGGCGCAGCGCGTCCTCCACCTCGGACGGGTAGACGTTGAAGCCGCCGGTGATGATCAGTTCCTTGATCCGGTCGACCACCGTGACGAAGCCGTCCGCGTCCATCGTCACGATGTCGCCGGTGCGCAGCCAACCGCCGGGCAGCAGCACCTTCGCGGTCTCCTCGGGGCGTCGCCAGTATCCGGTGAAGACCTGCGGGCCGCGGACCAGCAGCTCGCCGGGCTCGCCCGGGGTCCGGTCCCGGGACGGGTCGTCGGGGTCGACGACGCGCACATCGGTGGAGGGGAAGGGCACCCCCACGGTGCCGGGCCGGCGGGCGGGGGAGACCGGGTTGCCCAGGGTGATCGGCGAGGACTCGGTCATGCCGTACCCCTCGACCAGCAGGCCGCCGGTCACCGACTCCCACAGCTGCACGGTGGCCGGCGGCAGGGCCATCGCGCCGGAGATGGCGTACCGGACGGAGGCGAGGTCGACGCCGCGCTCCCGGGCGGCGGAGGCCAGCCGCTCGTAGATCGGCGGGACGGCGGGCAGGAACGTCGGCGGGCGGCGGCGGGCCGCGTCGAGGACCTGGTCGAGGTCGAAGCGGGGGAAGAGCACCAGGGTCGCCCCGATGCTCACCGAGAAGGTCAGGCAGAGCGTGAGCCCGTACGCGTGGAACAGCGGCAGCACCGCGTACACCGTCTCCGCGCCGTCGCGCAGGCCCGGCACCCACGCGCGGCCCTGCGCGGCGTTGGCCCGCAGGTTGCGGTGGGTCAGGACCGCGCCCTTCGGGGTGCCGGTGGTGCCGCCGGTGTACTGCAGCAGCGCGGTGTCGTCCGTGCCGGGCGCGGGATGGTCGGCCGGCAGCGGCCCGGCGGCGGCGAGCAGGTCCGCCCAGCGCGTCGCGCCCGGGGCCGGGCCGGTCATCGCCGCCCGGGTCGCGCGGGCGCTGGGCAGCGGCAGCCGCAGCGCCCATCGCTTGAGCCGGGGCAGCGCGCCGGTGAGGTCCACCGCCACCACGGTCTCCACCGCGCCCCGGCCCCGCACCAGGGGGGCGACCTTGTCCCAGACCACCGCCACCCGGGCGCCGTGGTCGGTGAGCTGCTGGTCCAGCTCCTGGGCGGTGTAGAGCGGGTTGTGCTCGACCACCACCGCGCCCAGCCGCAGCGTCGCGTAGAAGGCGACCACGTGCTGGGGGCAGTTCGGCAGCACCAGCGCCACCCGGTCGCCCCGGGCGACGCCGAGCCGGCGCAGCGCCTCGGCCGCGCGGGCCACCTGGTCGGCCAGGTCCGCGTACGTGGTGGTGGCGCCGTAGAAGTCCAGCGCGACCCGGGGGCCGAACTGACGGGCGGCGTCCCGGAGCAGGTCGACCAGCGAGCCCGGGGGCTCGGCGATGGTGGCCGGCACGCCGGGGGCGTAGCTGCGCAGCCAGGGCCGGTCGGCGGTGGGTTCCACTCGGCTCTCCTCGGGCGTCGGGCGGCCGACGGGTGACGTCGTCGACCGGCCGCCAGCTTAACCCTACGCCCCGGTAACCTACGGTCGCGTAGGTCACTCGGCGCCCGGCGCCCTGGGTGCCCGGTGCCCTGTCGGCCTTTCCCGGTCCCGCCGACGTCATGCCTGCCCAGGCGGGCGGGCGCGGGCCGGCTACCGGCGGGCGACGTAGACGGTGTTGGCGGACTCCCGGCCCTGCAACGGGTTGGGAAAGCGGACGACGTGGGCCAGCGAGGTCGGGAACACCCCGGTGAGCACCCGCTGGAAGTCGGTGTCCGGCGGGTCGTTGGACCACAGCGCGAAGACCCCGTCCGGGTGCAGCAGGTCGGCGAGGCGGCGCAGGCCGTCGGCCGTGTAGAACGGGGCGTGACTCGGGTGCAGCACATGCCGGGGGGAGTGGTCCACGTCCAGCAGGATGGCGTGGAACCGTCGGCCGGCCTCGTCCGGGTCGAAGCCGGCCCCGTCGGCCACCGCCGCGAAGAAGTCCGCCCTGACGAACCGGGTGCGCGGGTCGTCGGCCAGCCCCGAGGCGAACGGCAGCAGGCCCCGCCGGTGCCAGTCGATGACGTCCTCGATCGCCTCCACCACCACCAGGGAGCGGACCCGGGGGTCCTCCAGGGCGGTGCGGGCCGTGTAGCCGAGGCCCAGGCCGCCGACCACGACGTCGAGGGCCGTGCCGGCAAGCGGCGCGAGCCCCAGCCGGGCCAGCTCGATCTCCGCCACCGGGAAGAGGCTGGACATCAGGAACTCGTCGTCCAGCTTGACCTCGTACACCTCGCGGTCCAGCGCGGGGTCGTGCCGCCGGCGCAGGCTGATCTCGCCGATCGGGGTCTCCCGCCAGGCCAGTTCCTCGAATCGCACGCCCACGCGGTTTCCTCACTTCGGCCGGGGTCCGAGCGGATGCTACCGCCCGCGCGGGCCCGGCCGCCGCAGCAACCACCATCCGGTACGCCCGCATCGCGGCGAGCGCGGTGGCGGTGCCCACGGCCAGCCGGTGCAGGGCGCCGCGGCGCATCCTCCGACCCGTTCCGGGCAACCCTTCCCGGAGGCGATCGTGCCGGGGCGACCGGCGGGAGGGGCGGTGCTCGTGGCGGCGGACACGCTGGCCGGACGACTGCACGTGGCGGACCGGAGGCTCGGGACCGCGCGGGGACCGTCGTCACCAGGGGCGTGGCCCGCCCCGCCCGCCCCACACCGTGCTCTTACAGAGAATTAGTGGCCTCCCCGGCGTCGGAGGCCACTAATTCTCTGTAAGAGCGTGATCAGGCGGGGGCGGGGCGGGTGGGCGTGCCGGCCAGACGGGCTTCGAGCGCGTCGAGGTCGGGCAGGAACCAGACGTGCTCGGCCCGGTTCGACTCGTGGACCAGGGCGCGCAGGGCCGAACTGGCCGCCAGGTGCCGCGAGATGTCGCCGAGGACGGCCAGGCGTAGCTGGTAGTTGACGAACTTCTGCATGACCTCGCCCGCGAACCGGGTGTCCAGGGCGAAGAAGTCCTCGTCCAGCCGGCTCGCCGGCACGGCCACCACCTCGGCGCCGAGGAAGGCCGCGCCGATCAGGTCCAGCGCGTCCTGCACGGTCGTCACCGGCGGGCCGGCCGGGTCGCAGATCAGCACGGACACTCCGGCCAGCTCCCGTACCTGGTCAGGCATGGTCGACCTTCCCGGCGAACAGGCCGTTGTCGCCGTCGAGCACGGCGTCGAGCAGGCGCAGCAGGTCGGCGGTGGTGGCGGCGTCGCCCAGGATCACGATCTTCATCCGGTCTCGTTCCTCGTCGTGGACGGTCTGGATGCGCAGCGGGCGCGCGGGGTCGTGGCCGGTGTTCGCCCCGGCCAGGACGAGCGTGCCCAGCCGGTCGGCCGCCGCCCGGTCGACGCCGTCGACCTGCACGATGGTGGACACCTCCACCGACGCGCCACCGGCCCGGGTCGGCAGCGGCCGGGACCGCCCGGTCAGCGCGTCGAGATCGGCACGGGCGATCCGGTACTGCTTGCCGATCCGCACCGCCGCGAGCCGGCCCGAGCGGATGTAGCCGCGGACCGTGCGCACGTGCAGGCCGAGCAGCTCGGCCACCTGCTCCACCGAGTACATTTCTTCCTTCATCGCACCCAATCATAGGCACGATGGGGAGTGATAGGGAGTCGGGGGGTGCTCGAACAAAAAACCGTGGCCTCCTTCGCGCGGAGGCCACGGTTTCCTGATCGTGCAGGGGGATCGTCAGCGCAGACGGGACTCGATGGACTCGATGATCCGCGGGCGCAGTTCCGCGGCGCGGATGACGGCGTCGACGGAGCCGACCTCGACCGCGCGCTGGATGTTGTGCACGCGGTCGAACTCCGTGGCCACCTCGCCGAGCTTCTCCGGGCGGACCGTCGAGCGGAGTTCGTCGAGCTCCGCGGTCAACGCGGCGCGGTCGGCGCCGGACGCCGCCGCGACGCGGGCCTCCAGCTCCCGCACCCGCGGGTCGGCCGCGGTGCGGGCGTTGACGTCGCCGGAGAACACCACCGCGGCGGCGGGAGCGCCGCCGAGCACCGAGGCGAACGAGCCCTCCAGCGCGAGCACGGTCATGTTCGGGTTCAGCGCCTTCGAGAACACCACGAACGCGCCGCCGTGGTACCGCGAGATCACGCAGAACACGATGGGCCCACGGAAGTTCACGATCGCGCGGCCGATCTCGGCCCCGTACTCCAGCTGCAGCTTGCGCATCGACTCCGGCGAGCCGTCGAAGCCCGACAGGTTCGCCAGCACCACCAGCGGCCGGTTGCCGCTGGCCGCGTTGATCGCCCGCGCGGCCTTCCTCGACGACTGCGGGAACAGCGTGCCAGCCGTGTAGGTGTCCGGGCCGTCAGTGGGCGGGAAGCCCCGCCGAGACACCGACCGCGACTCGATGCCGAGCAGGCACACCGGCATGCCGCCGAGATGCACGTCCTGCACCACCGCGGTCTCCGCGTCGGCCATGCCCGCCCAGCGTTCCAGCACCGGGTGGTCCTGGTCGGAGAGCGCCCGCATCACGGACCGGATGTCGAACGGCTTCTTGCGGTCCGGGTTGGCCTCGGCGGAGAAGATCTCGCCGACGGTGGTGAAGTCGCTGCCCGCCACGGTGTGCGGGAAGTCGGAGATGTCGCGGTCGACGGGGTCGGTCGTCCTCGCCCGTCGCGGCCCCTCCTCGCCGGGCGCGACGTACGTGTGGTCGTAGTGCGACATCAGCACGGCCCGCGCGGCGGTCAGGCTCGGCGCCCAGTACTGCGCCTGCCCGTTCGGGCCCATCACCCGGTCGTAGCCGCCGATGCCGAAGTTGTCCTCGGCCGACACGCCACCGGAGAAGTCGAGCGACTGCTTGCCGGTGAGCACCATCGCCGAGTCCGGCGTCATCACCAGGATGCCCTTGGTGTGCATGAGCATCGTCGCCTCGGCGTTCCAGTACGGCTGCGCGCCGACGTTGATGCCCGCGACCACGATGTTGATCTCGCCGCCGTCCTGGGTGAACTCGACGATCCGCTTGAGCGTCGCCGCCACCCAGTCCATGTTCTCCGTGCCGGACTCCATGGAGATCCGCGCGCCGGAGGACAGCGCGTACCACTCCAGCGGCACCTGCATCCGCTCGGCCAGGTCCAGCGCGGCGATCACGCGGCGGCACTCCGGCTCCGACAGCGCCCCGAGCGACTTCGTCGGGTCGCCGAGCAGCACGATCCTGGTGACGCCCTGCGGGTGTCGCCGGGTCGGCGTGGAGACCACGCCCGCGACGATCGCCGCCCTGTTACGGCCCTTGGGCCGGTCGACCGGCACCAGCGCGTGGTGCTCGTCGAGGTCGTGCTCGACGAAGTCGCCGAGCAGCCCGGTCAGCTCGTACGGGTACACCGTGTTGCGGCTGCTCGCCCGCAGCACCTTCAGCCGGTAGTCGTCGAGCGGCTCGACCGGCTCGTCCGACGGCTCGCCGATGATCAGCTCGGTGCCGCCGGTGGCGTCGAAGGAGATGCGTACGGCGATCTTGTTCAGCTCGCCGGTCGTCCGGTCGCGCTGCCGCGCGATGAACAGGATCTCCTCCAGCCCGGCGCCCGCGGTCGTCGGCAGCACGCGCCCGGCGATCGTCTCCAGTTCGGCGCGGGTGAGGTCGCTCGGCGGCCAGACGTAGATCACGATCCGGTTGGTGTTGAAGCGCTTCTTCGACGGCCGCTGCGACTGCGCGCGGCGGATCGAGTCGAGGCAGGTGGCGACGGTGTCCTCGGCCGTGGGCAGCGCGACCAGCCGGCCGTCGTGCTCGCGCAGCTCGGTCAGGTCGCGCACCTGGGCGAACGCGACGAGCCGGTCGTCCGACGGGTTCTCCCGCGCCCCGCACTGGAAGAGGTAGACCTCCTCGTCCGACGACGGCAGCCGGGTGAGGTCGAACTTGCGCAGCCGCTCAAGCTGCATCCGCTGCGCGATGTACGGGTGCAGGCCGCGGATCAGCCGTTCCTCGGCCATCCCGGTGGTCGACGGGCGGAACGTGAAGTGGTGGTGCATCACCGCGCCGCGGCTGCCCGCGACGGTGGCGGTGAGCCTGCTGACGTGGCTCGGCAGCGGGTGCGCGGCGATGACCTCGTGCAGGGCGGCGGCCATCGCGTCGGAGTCCTCGGGCTGCCCCTCCCACGCGAGGTAGATGTCGGCGTCGATGGCCTCCTGGCCGCTCGCCAGCTCGGCGAGCCCGCGCAGCGCGTCGCCCAGCGCCTCGAACCGCACCGCGGAGGTCACCAGCCGCGAGCCGGCCCGCTCGGCGACCACGAATCTGCAGCCCGAGACGTCGCCGGTGCGGACACCGGTGAGGCCCTTGTTGCCGTAGTACCGCCGGGTCAGCACCTCCAGCAGCACCGAGTTGTCCACGGCGCCCCGGACGAGTCGCTGGCCGAGCAGCCGTACCAGCGGCTCGGTGCTGCGTACCATCTCGGCGATGCGCTCGGCGCGGTCCGGCGTGTCCGGGTGCTCGTCGAGGAAGCGCAGGTGTTTGCGGACGCCGGCGTACACGAGGGCGCGGTTGCGGCGCAGCAGCGGCTGGCCGAACCAGGCGAACACCACGCCGCGGGCGAGGTCGGCCACCACGGGGAAGCGGACCTGCGTCGCGGCGACCAGCCGTTCCAGCGCGAGACCGGCGGGCTCGCGCAGCGTCTCGTCCGGCGGCGGCTCGCGCAGCCACGCCCGCAGCAGCGTCGTGACGACCATGGCGTCGGTCGACGCCCGCTGCAGCGCGAGGAAGATCCGGAACACCGCGGCTTCGAGCTCGGGCGAGCGCTCCAGGTCGGGTACGCCGTAGTGCCCGAGGGCCTTGGCGAGCTTGGCCTGGAACGCCTCCGGCAGCCCGGCCCGCTCGACGTCGAGGCTCTGCAGATAGGTGTGGAAGTGCTCGCGGTCGCTGTGCACGTGGCCGTCGCCGCCGCCGTCCTCACCCGCCGGCCGGTTGCGGCTCAGCTCCGTCAGGTCGGCGAACAGGGCGACGAGTTCGAGCTCCTCGGCGAGGGGCCGCGCGCGGTCCTCGGTGATCTTCCGGCGCGCGGCGAGGTAGTCGTCGAGCACGCGGCGCTCGTCGTGCGGGTCGACGTCGTAGCCCAGCAGCAGGCTGCGCAGGTCTTCCTGGCCGCGCCGGGTGCGCTCCCGCGCCGGGACCTCCTCGGGCGCGGCGGGCAGGTCCAGCTCGACGGCGCTGCCGGCCGAGGCGTTCTCGGCCTCGGCGTCGTCGTCGGCGAGCGGCTCCAGCCGCAGCAGCGGCGCGCTGGTCTCCACCTGGCTGCCCACGAACACGAGGCATTCCTTGAGCCGGGCCTTGAACGGCGCCCGCAGCACCGTCTCCATCTTCATGCTCTCCAGCACCAGAATCGGAGCGCCCGCCTCGACCTCGGCCCCGACCTTCAGCGGCGTCGCGACGACCAGCGCGGGCGCGGGGGAGCGGACGACGCCGCCCTCGTCGCGGCTGACCCGGTGCGTCACGCCGTCCACCTCGACCAGGTGGATCGGCCCGTACGTGCTGGTGAGCAGGCGGTACCGGGTGCCGTTGACGAGAATCTGCCCGGTGTGCCGGTCGAAGCGGTCGAGCTCGACGTCGGCGGTGCGGACGTCGTCACCCGCCTCGACGCCGACGCGGAACCGGTGCGCGCCGACCCGCGCCACGCGCACGCGGTAGCCGGCGCCGCGCAGCTTCAGATCCAGCGGGCGGCCACTCTCGTGCTGCACCTGCGGGCGTCCGCCGAACGCCGTCGACACGAGCCGCTGTCGCTCGGCGCGTTCCTCCTCCTCGTACGCCTCGATGGCGGCGGCGGCCAGCGCGACGGCGGAGTGCCGGTGCGTGACGAGCCGGCCCTCGCCGCGGACGCGGTCGATCCAGCCGGTGTCCGCGCTGGCGTCGATCACCTCGGGCTGGTCGAGCAGGTCGAGCACGAAGCTCTTGTTCGTCGCGCCGCCCTCGATGATCACCGTGGTCTGTGCCATCGCCCGGCGCAGCCGGCCGAGCGCCTCGTCGCGGTCGCGGCCGTAGGCGATGATCTTCGCGATCATGGAGTCGAAGTCGGCGGGGATGGTGTCGCCCTCGCTGACTCCGGTGTCCACCCGGATGCCCGGCCCGGCGGGCAGGGCCAGCCGCGCGATGCGGCCCGGGGAGGGCGCGAAGTCGCGGTCGGGGTCCTCGGCGTTCAGCCGGGCCTCGATGGCGTGCCCGCGCTCCGCCGGCGGCTCACCTTCGAGCCGCCCGCCCGAGGCCACGTGCAGCTGCGCCTTGACCAGGTCGAACCCGGTGGTGGACTCGGTGATCGGGTGCTCGACCTGCAGGCGGGTGTTGACCTCGAGGAACGCGAACAGCTTGTCGCCGGGGTGGTAGAGGAACTCGACGGTCGCCGCGCCGCGGTAGCCGACCGCGAGGGCCAGCCGTTCGGCCGACGTCTTGAGCTCGGCCGTCTGCGCGGGGCTGAGGACCGGCGACGCCGACTCCTCGATGACCTTCTGGTTGCGCCGCTGCACCGAGCAGTCGCGGACCCCGAGCGCCCAGGCGGTGCCCTCGCCGTCGGCGATCACCTGGACCTCGACGTGCCGGGCGCCGGTGACCAGGCGCTCCAGGAACACGACGCCGCTGCCGAACGCCCGCGCGGCCTCCTGGCTGGTGCGCTCGTAGGCGTCGGCGAGTTCGGCCTCGTTCGTGACCACGCGGATGCCGCGCCCGCCGCCGCCCGCGGTCGCCTTCAGCATCAGTGGGTAGCCGATCCCGGCCGCCGCCGCCAGCGCGGCGTCGAGGGTCTCGACCGCGCCGCGGCTCCACGGCGCCACCGGAACGCCGACCTCCTCGGCGATCAGCTTCGCGCCGATCTTGTCGCCGAGCTTGCGCATGGCCTCCGCGCTCGGCCCGACGAACGTGACTCCGACCTTCTCGCACAGCTCCGCGAACGCCGGGTCCTCCGCGACGAAGCCCCAGCCGACCCAGGCGGCGTCGGCCCCGGTCTCCACCAGCGCGCGTTCCAGCACCTTCAGGTCGAGGTACGGGCGCGCGGACGCGGGACCGAGATCGTAGGACAGGTCCGCCTCGCGGACGAAGGTGGCCGTACGGTCGACGTCGGTGTGTAGGGCGACAGTCTCGATTTGGGTCCTGGTCTCCGCGGCGATGTCCCGTACGGCGTGGATGAGCCGCATGGCGGCCTCACCACGGTTGACGATGGCGACACGACTGAACACCCGACCGAACCCTTCTGTAGTCCGACGACGGGTGTGCCGCGACACGGCGACCCCCGGCAGTGTTCACCCTTCCGTCTGCCGGTGGGGAACGCCATGTCGCAGACAACGCACGCTGGACGGCACCAGTTGTAGGAAACCTACAAAGACCGTTGGCCGCACACGCCTAACCAGGGCAGGTGCGAACGGAGCGGCGGCGCGTTCTTGCCCTGCGCCGGCTGTGATGCGGATCACGATCGTGGCGGCCGGCGGCACATACCGATCCCCGGCCGCCCCGTCGTCCCGCCCCGCCGCCCCGTCCTGTCGTCCTGTCGGTCAGTCCCACCGGTCCTGGTTGAGGAACCGGGCGAAGCCCCGCCACGAGTTCGGCCCCATCGCCCCGTCGATCGGGCCGGTGTAGCCGTAGCCTGCGGCGAGCCGCTGCACGGCCTTCCACGAGTTCGTCCCCATCACCCCGTCGATCGGGCCGGTGTAGCCGTAGCCGCGCATGGCCCGTTGCAGCGCCGCGTAGGTGTTCGCCCCCGGTGCGCCGTCGATCGGGCCGGTGTAGCCGGACGTGATGGACAGCCAGTTCTGGGCGCGCATCCACATGACCGGGCCAGGGGTGCCGTCCTGCTCGGTCGTGGTCTTGGGCAGCGGGTCGTCCGGCGGCGGGTCGGTCGGTCCGCCGTTGACGATCTCGAACGCGCTCGGCTTGGCCACGTTCACGTCCACCGAGGCGATGCCCCCGGTCGATCCCTTCGAGCTGTACTGGTGCGCGCTCCAGGTCGGGTAGGCGCCGCCCAGGTTCGGCTCACCGGGGTAGCTGCCGTTGTTGGCGCCCCACATCGCCACCCAGAGCTTCACGCCCGCCGCGATCGTTCCGGGCCACGTCCGGGAGCGCAGGTCGGCCGCGCCCAGGTACAGCCAGGGCACGTGGTTGCCGATCCGGGCGCGCATCCGCTGGAAGAATGTCGTGACCTCGGCGTCGTTCCACAGCCTCGTCGAGTCGTCGAGCACCTCGTTGTCCAGCGCGATCACGTCACCCGGCCGATAGTCGCGCAGGTGGGCGGCGAAGTAGTCGGCGGCCTGGGTGGGGGTCTGGAAGTCCCCGGCCAGCCAGTAGTGGCCGACCCTGAGCCCCGCCGCCCGCGCGCCGTTCACCTGGATCGCGTACTGCGAGCCGATGTACGGGCCCTCCGACAGCTGGGAGCCGCCGGCCTTCACGATCACGAACTGGTGGCCGTCGGCACGGACACTGGCGAAGTTGATGCCGGCCTGCCAGGTGGCCACGTCGATGCCGGACATCGTGCCGGGCGGCACCGCCGCCGCAGCGGCGGGCTTCGCGGTGGCGGGCGTCGCCCCGATGCTCACCGGCAGCGCGACGGCGATGGCGACCGCCACCGCGAGCCGCCCCAGGACGGTGGTCATGCCAGGTCTCCTGCCGGAGCGCCCGTGCCACCGCGTGGCGGGCTGATCGTTCCACAGATATTGATGATCATCGAATGATGGTAGAGGGTGGTCGGTCGCGATGCCACCCCTGTGTCACCGGCGGGGCGCGCTCCGACCCCTACTTCAAACATTGATGTAGGCCACTTCGATGGCTATCCTCTGCACGTCAATGATCATCCACGAGCGCGCGGAGGAACGATTATGGGCCATGAATACCTGCCCGGCTGCTGCGGCGGTGGCGGAGAGCAACCGCCGGCCGGGCTCAGCCGCCGTACGCTGCTGCGCGGCACCGCCCTGACCACCGGCGCCCTCGCCGTCGGCGGTGTCTTCGGCCTGCCCGGGATCGCCCACGCCGCGCCGTCGATCTACAACCCGTTCGCCGGCTACGCGATCACCGGATCCTGGCAGGAGCACCTCAACAGCGGCTCGCTCGGCGGCATCGACTTCGGGATGGGCGTCGGCACCAACCTGCCGGCCTGCGGCGCCGGCACGATCCAGAACATCCCGAACAACGGCACCGGCGGGCACACCGTCACGATCCACCACGCGGACGGATACCGCAGCCAGTACATGCACCTGTCGCAGTTCCTGCTGGGCAACGGCGCAGCGGTCGGCGCCGGTGCGATCGTGGGACGGTCCGGAGGGGCCGTCGGCGCCCCCGGTTCCGGCAGCTCCACCGGCCCGCACCTGCACTGGCACATGATCAACCCGAGCGGGGTACGGATCAACCCGCTCAGCTACATCGGCTCGAACCCGGGCGGCGGCCTGCCCAAGACCTCGACCGAGCAGGACGGCATCCCGGGCACCATCTTCTACAAGCGGATGCAGAACTGGCTGCGGATCACCTCGGGCTACACCGGCCCGATCGACGGCGCACCCGGTCCGAACACCTACGCGGCGCTGCAACGGGCCATGCGCGGCTACGGCTACACCGGCCCGATCGACGGGGTGATGGGGACGAACTCGTGGAAGGCCGTGCAGCGACTCGCCTCCGGCTACGGCTACACCGGCCCGATCGACGGGGCGATGGGGCCGAACTCGTGGCGGGGCTTCGCCCGGTTCCTCAACCAGGACCGGTGGAACTGACCCTCCCTCGACCCGCGCTGTCGGCCGAGGGACAGCCGGTCAGCCGGCCGGCTTCTCCCAGACCGAGACGTGCCCGGTGCTCTCGTGGGTGAAGGGCTCCCGGGCCCATCCCGCCCAGCGGTCGCGCAGGCGTAGCCCGGCGAGCTGGGCCATCAGGTCCAGCTCGCCGGGCCACACGTACCGGAACGGGATCGAGCGGAACTCGCCGCGCCCGTCGACGACCTTGACATAGTTCGAGCTGCACGCCTGGGTGGCCGTGTCGTAGACGTCGTACGCCCACTGGGTCGGGCCGGTGTGCCACAGCACGACGTTCTCGCCGGGCGGGAGCCTGCGCAGCGACGGCACCTCCACCTCGATCACGAACCGGCCCCCGGGTTCGAGGTGCGCCGCGACGGTGCGGAAGCAGGCCACCTGCTCCGCCTGGCTGGTCAGGTTCATGATCGTGTTGTAGACCAGGTAGCCGAGCGAGAACGTCCCGGCGACCCTGGTCGTCGCGAAGTCGCCGATCGTCACGCCGACCGCGTCGCCGCCGGGCTTGGCGCGCAGCCGGGCCACCATCGCCCGGGACAGGTCGACGCCGTGCACCGGCACCCCGCGACCGGCCAGCGGCAGCGCGATCCGTCCCGTCCCGACGCCCAGCTCCAGGGCCCGACCGCCGCCGGCCAGCTCCGCCAGCACGTCCACCGTGGCGGCCACCACGCCCGGGTCGAACCGCTCGTCCGACGGGTCGTCGTACCTCGCCGCCACCAGCTCCCCGAAGTATCCGTCCCCGTCGTCCATCGGCGGACCGTACCGCGCCCGCCTCCCGGAACGCCGGGAATTACCGGCGGGTCAGCTCCGGCCGGCGACCCGGGCGACGAAGGTGCGCCAGGCTGCCGGGGGGAAGGTGAGCGCCGGGCCGGCTGGGTCCTTGCTGTCGCGTACGCCGACGACGCCCGGGAGGTTGTCGGCCACCTCGACGCAGTCGCCGCCGTTGCCGCTGCTGCGGCTGCTCTTGCGCCACCGCGCGCCACGCCGCCTGGGCGCCAGCCCCGCCCCGGGCGTGCTGCACACCCGCTTCCTCGGCTGGCTGTCCCCCCGCCGCCGCCGGCAAGGTCCGCACGAACCAACTCCACCGCAGAGGCGAAGCCGTCCGGAATGAACCAGGGACACGGCGAGGGGCCGGGACGTCGACCTCGTCCGCCGGGCCTGGCCGGGAAACGGCCGTGCCGGCGCCCACCCGGGCCGTAGGGTCGATCCACAGGCCCGGAGCCGGCTCCGGGGAGCGACCGTCTGAGTTCGAGGACTGGTGATGGCCCGGACGCACCGCCCGTCACCGGCGCTGCTGGTCAGCCTGCTCACCTCGACCGGTCTGCTGGTCGCGGTGAGCCTGGCGGTGGGCCACCACGCGGCCGCCCGCTGGGAGCGGGACCTGTTCACCCTGCTCAACCGCCTGCCGGCCGGGCTGACTCCCGGGCTGGTCGTGGTCATGCAGGTCGGGTCGTACGTGGCCGTCTTCGTCGTCGCCGCCGTGGCCGCGCTCATGCGACGCTTCGCGGTCGCCCGCGACCTGCTCCTGGCCGGCAACCTGGCGTACTGGCTCGCGGTGCTGGGCAAGGCCGCGGTGGCCCGGGAGCGCCCCGCGGCGCTGCTGGCCGACGTGCGGACGCACGACACGATCACCGGAGCGCTCGGCTACCCGTCCGGGCACGTCGCGGTCGCCTCCGCCCTCTGCATCGTCACCGCCCGCGCCGTCGATCCGCGCTGGCGTCGACCGCTGTGGGCGGTGATCGTCCTGGTCGCCCTGGCCCGCGTGCACGTCGGTGCGCACCTGCCCGCCGACGCGGTCGGCGGGTTCCTGGCCGGCTGGCTGGCGGTGTGCCTGACCCGCCTCATCGTCGGCGAGGTCGGCCCGGAGCAGTCCACCTCGCGGCTGCGCCAAGTGCTCGCGCAGCGCGGGATCGACGCCGTCCGGCTGGAACCGATCATCGGGGACGCCCGTGGTTCACGGCCCTGGCGGGTGGACGCCGCCGACGGCCGCCGGATGTTCGTGAAGGTGACCGGCGGTGAACAGCGCGACGCCGACTGGGCGTACAAGCTCTACCGGCGACTGCTCTACCGCCATCTGGCGGACGAGCCACCATATGCCACCGCCAAGCAGAAGAACGAGCACGAAACCTATCTGGTCCTGCTGGCGCAGCGCGCCGGGGCGCGCGTGCCCGCAGTCGTCACCACCGCCACCACCGGGCGCGGTGACGCCCTGCTGGTGCAGGAGTTCGCCGACGCCCCCTCGCTGGACGCGACGACCGGACCGCTGCCGCTCGACGCGGCGGCCGACGTCTGCCGACAGGTGGCGCTGCTGCACCGCGCCGGGATCGCGCACCGCGACCTGCGCGCGGCCAACATCCTCATCCACGGTCGGACCGCGTACCTCGTCGACTTCGGCTTCGGCGCAGATGACGCCTCGGCCGACCAGCAGTCCCGGGACGTCGTCGAACTGCTGGTCACCCTCGCCGGTCGGATCAGCCCCCGGGCCGCGGTCGACGCGGCCGTCGCGCAGCTCGGCGGCGGGCACGTCGCCGACAGCCTGCCGTACCTGCAGAAACCGGTGCTCTCCCGGGCGGGACGGAGCACGCTGGGCCGGTTCCCCGACCTGCTCGACCAGGTACGCGGCGAGATCCTGCGGCACTGCCCGGACCGCGACGACCGACTGGCCCGTGTCGTGCGGGTAACTCCCCGCGGCATCGGGCTGCTGCTCGTCCTCGGCCTGCTCGTACACCTCCTCCTTCCCCAGGTCGGGCAGGTACGTACCGCCCTGCACCTGATGGCCCACGCGAACCCGTTGGCTGTCGCCGCGTCCCTGCTCGCCTCCGTGGCCACCTATGTGCTCAGCGCGGTCGTGCTGCGTCTCTCCATCGCCGACCGGATTCCGCTACGGGAGGCGACCGTCGTGCAGGTCGCCGCGTCCTTCGCCAACCGGCTGGCCCCGGGCAGCGTCGGCGGCGCCGCCCTGAGCCTGCGCTACCTGCACCAGAAGGCGATCCCCACGGCAGAGGCGGCCACCGCCGTCGCCGTGTCCCGCGTCGCGGGCATCGTCTCCGTCGTGCTGCTGCTGCCCGTGCTGCTGCCCTTCGCCCGCCGGCCCGCCCGCACCCTGACCCACGAGGCCAGCGCCAAGGCGCTGCCCATCCTGTTGACCGTCGTGGCGGTGCTGCTGGCCGCCGCGACGGTCCTCGCCATCCCCCGGCTGCGCCGGCAGGGACGCGCCGCAGTCGGTCAGGTGCGGTCGGCCCTGCGCGCCCTGACCCGCCAGCACCGGCTGGCCCGGCTGGTCGTGTCCTCAGTCGCCCTCACCCTCTGCTACGGCGCGAGTCTCTACCTCGCGGTGCTCGCCGTCGGCCACCCGGTCGACCTCACCCTGGTGCCCCCGGTGATCCTGGTGTGCGTCGTCGGCGAGGGCGTCTCCTCCGCCGCCCCCACGCCCGGTGGGCTCGGGGCCACCGAGGCGGCTCTCGTGTCCGGGCTGCTGCTCTACGGGCTGACCGTGGAGACGGCCGTCGCCGCGGTCCTGATCTACCGGCTCGCGACGTTCTGGCTGCCCGCCGTCCCCGGATTCGTGGCCCTACGGGTGCTCCTCCACCGACGCCTGGTGTGACCGTGCGGAGCGTGGCGGCGGGCTCGTCGTCGACAGGCGGCCAGTCGTTCTCCGTCAGTCGCCGGGCTGCCGCAGGTACGCCAGCACCGCCAGCACCCGGCGGTTCGCGTCGTCGGTCGGCGGCAGGTCCAGCTTGGCGAGGATGTTCCCCACGTGTTTGCCGACGGCGGCCTCGGAGACCACCAGTTCCCGGGCGATCGCCGAATTCGACCGGCCCTCGGCGACCAGGGCGAGCACCTCCCGCTCCCGGGCGGAGAGCCGGTCGAGGGGGTCGCGCTGCCGGCGCAGGAGTTGCCGGACCACCTCCGGGTCCACCACCGTGCCGCCGTCGACCACCCGGCGCAGCGCCCCGGCGAACTCCTCGACGTCGACCACCCGGTCCTTGAGCAGGTACCCGACCCGCCGGCCGGCCCCGGAGTCGAGCAGGTCGGCGGCGGCGCCGTGCTCGACGTGCTGGCTGAGCACCACCACCGCCAGGTCGGGGTGCTCGCGGCGCAGCCGCAGCGCGGCGCGCAGCCCCTCGTCGGTGTGCCCGGGCGGCATCCGCACGTCGGTGAGCACCAGGTCCGGCCGGTGCTCCGCGACCGCCACGAGGAGCGCGTCGGCGTCCCCGACGGCGGCCGGCACCGCGAAGCCGAACCGGACCAGCAGCCCGGCGAGGCCCTCCCGCAGCAGGACGTCGTCCTCGGCGACCACTACCCGGACGGCGGTTCGTGCGGGGTCCACGGCAGCTCCACGGATAGCAGGGTAGGCCCGCCCATCGGGCTGGACAGGAACATTCTGCCGTCGGCCACGGCGACCCGGTCGGCCAGCCCGGTCAGCCCGGATCCCCGGGCCGGGTCCGCGCCGCCGCGCCCGTCGTCGCCCACCTCCACCAGCAGCGCGTCGCCGCGCCGCCGCAGCCGCACGGTGGCCCGGGTCGCGCCGCTGTGCCGGGCCACGTTGGTCAGCGCCTCCGCCACCACGAACCAGGCCGTTGCCTCCAGATGCGCGGGCGGCCGGGCGGGCAGCACCGCGTCCACGGTCACCGGCACGCCCGCCCGGTCGGCCAGCTCCTCCACGGCGCAGGCCAGGCCGCGGTCGGTGAGCACCTGCGGCCGGATGTCGTGGATCAGCGCCCGCAGCTCCGCCATCAGCTCCTTGGCCTGCCGGTGCGCGTTGGCCACGGAGAGCGCCGCCGGGGAGTCGGGCGGCAGGTCCAGCCGGGCCAGCCCGAGCTGGAGGGTCAGGCTGACCAGCCGCTGCTGTGCCCCGTCGTGCAGGTCACGCTCGATGCGTCGCCGCTCCGCCTCGAACGCGGCGGCGAGCCGGGCCCGGGACCGGGACACCTCGACCAGCTCGGCCCGCAGCCGCTCGTCCGGGCCGGCGGCCAGCAGCGCCCGGGTGAGCGCGCCGTGCCCGCCGGCCAGCAGCCCCACCAGCCAGGGCACGGCCGGGGCCGCGATCAGCCCGACGAGGGCGTACGGCACCGCCTGGCCGATCGTCGCGGCCGTGCCGATGCCGAGCGACACCGGCTGGTCGGAGCCGGCCACCAGCGCGGGCGCGGCCAGCAGCACGCCGATCAGCAGCAGCACCACGGCGACCGCCGCGTAGAGCACCGGGACGACGGTCACCAGCAGCGCCAGGTCGGCCGAATCCCGCCAGGCCGCCGAATCGGAGTATCGGGAACGCAGCCAGTGGCCCGGGCTCTGCGCCGGTGGGCGGCGGGGGACCGGCCGGACGTCGACCAGCGGCAGCCGCCACCGCTCGACCATCGCCACCGGGGCGGCCAGCAGCGGCCCGCACGCCAGGGCCAGGGCCACGGCGAGCAGCGCCGCGCCGGCCCGCGCCGGGCCGGACCCGCCGGCCGCGAGGGCCGCGCACGGCAGCGCGAGCACCCCCAGCGGTACGCCTGCGGCCAGCACCACCGGCACGGTGCCGAGCAGGTACGCCAGCGACCGCCACGGCCAGCGGCCGAACGCGAAACCCGGGCGGGTCAGCGCCGCCAGGACCGTCTCCGGCTCCGCCGGGGCGGTGCGCGGCTCCGCCGCCGGGGCGGCACTCGGCTCAAGGGACGGCACCGGACCACCGTAGTGCCCGCCCTGGAGGCGGACAGGTATACCCATCCCCACCCCGACCTGGGGGGCTGCGCGTAGTGCCCGCCCCCGCCGCCGCGTGGTCCGCTGTGAGGCGGAACGGACCGGGCGGGGAGGAAGGGCGAATCGTGCTGGAACTGGTGGACGTCGGCAAGGTGTACCGGGGAGGCCGACGGGCGGTGGACGGGCTGACCCTGCGGTTGGGGCCGGGGCTCGTCGGGCTGCTCGGTCCCAACGGGGCGGGAAAGTCGACGCTGCTGCGGATCGCCGCCACGGTGACCCGGCCCAGCAGCGGCCGGGTGCTCTTCGACGGGGCGGACGCGGTCGCCCGACCCGAGGCGCTGCGCCGCACCCTCGGGTACCTGCCGCAGGACTTCACCGGCTACCCGAAGCTCAGCGGGCGGGAGTTCCTGACGTACCTCGCGGCGGTGAAGGGGCTGTCCCGGCGCTCGGCGCGGGCCCGGGTCGACGAGCTGCTGGAGCTGGTCAACCTCACCGACGCGGCCCGCCGGCCGCTCGGCGGCTACTCGGGCGGCATGCGGCGGCGGGTCGGCATCGCCCAGGCGTTGCTCGCCGACCCCCGGGTGCTCGTCGTCGACGAGCCGACCGCCGGTCTCGACCCGGAGGAGCGGGTCCGGCTGCGCAACCTGCTCAGCGACCTGGCCGCCGACCGGGTGGTCCTGCTCTCCACCCACATCGTCTCCGACGTCGAGTCGGTGGCCGGGGACATCGCGATCGTGGCCGGCGGTCGGCTGCGCCGCCGGGGCGCTACCGCCGACCTGCTGCGACCCCTGGTCGGCCGGGTGTGGGAGGTCGACCTGCCGCCGCAGGAGGTCCCCCGAATCGCCGCCGGGCACGTGCTCACCCGCACGCTGCGCACTCCGACGGGGGTACGCGCCCGGGTGCTGGCCGCCGCGCCGCCCGCGCCCGGCGCCGTGCCGGTCACCCCCGACCTGGAGGACGCGTACCTCGACGCGATCCACGCCCCGCAGCCGGCCGCGCCGACGGCGGTGTGGCGGTGAGCGCCCCCCGGGTGTCCGCCCGCCTCGCGGGGCAGGCCCACGCGGCCGGCGCGGTGGCCCTGGCCGACCTGCGGGAGCGGGTACGCCGGCCGGCGTACCTGGTGGTGCTGGGCGCGGCGATCGGCCTGGGTTTGCTCGCCGCGCCCGCCGCCGACGCCCACTGGGTGATCCTCGACGCGGGCGGCTGGCGGGGCCGCTACGACAGCGCCTGGACCGGCACGGTCACCGCCCTCGCGGCGGCCCTGTGGCTGCTGCTCGGCGGCTTCTACGTGCTGCGCGACGGCATCGAACGCGACGAGCGCGGCGGCGTCGGCGAGCTGCTGGCCGCCACCCCGTTGACCCGGGTGGCCTACCTCGCCGGGAAGTTCGGCAGCAACCTGCTGGTGCTGGCGTCGATGACCGGCGTGCTGGCCGGCACGGCGGTGGTGCTGCAACTGGCCCGGGGCGAGTCCCGCGCGCTCGACCCGGTGGCGCTGCTGTCGCCGTTCCTGCTGCTGACCCTGCCCGTGCTGGCGGTCACCGCGGCGGCGGCGGTGCTCTTCGGCACCGTCCGGCCGCTGCGCGCCGGGCTCGGCAACGTCGTCTGGTTCTGCTGCTGGACGGTCGCGGTCGTCGCCGGGCAGGGCGCCGGTGCGCCGCTCGGCGGCCTCGGCAGCCACCGGGTCGCCGCGTCCGTGGCCGCCGACCTGGCCGGGCGGGGGGTGCCGTTGAAGGGCGCGGAGTTCAGCCTCGGGCTCACCGCCCGGGACGCGCCGCTGCGCGTCTTCGACTGGTCCGGCCTGCACCCGGACGCCGGGTTCGTCGCCGCGCGGTTGCTGCTCCTGCTGCTGGCCGCCGGCCTGGCGGTGCTGCCCGCGCTCTGGTTCACCCGCTTCGACCCGGCCCGTGGCCGCTACCGGCCCGCCCCCGAGGGCCCCGCCGGGCACCCTGCCGCCGTCGTGGCTGCCGCCCCGGGCCCGTTCGCCGGCTCGGGCCCGTTTTCCACCCAGGGTGGCATCGCCGCCCCGGGCCCGTTCGCGGCCCCGGGCGCGGTGCCCGGTTCCGGCGGGCCGGCGGGCTACCCGGCCGCCGCGTTCGGTGGGCGGCCCCGGACCCCGGCCCGCCCCGGGGCAACCGCCGGGCGGCTGCTCGCCGGCGAACTGCGGGTGCTGGTGCAGGGGCTGTCCCGCTGGTGGTGGGCGGGGGTGGCGGCGCTCGCCGTCGGGGCCGCCGTGGCGCCGGCCGACGTGGCCACCCGGGGACTGCTGCTGGCCGCCTGGATCTGGCCGGTCCTGGTCTGGTCCCGGCTCGGCACCCAGGCACACGCCGAGGGCGTCGAGCCGCTGCTGGCCGCCCACCCCCGGCCGTACCGTCGGGTGGTCGCCCAGTGGGCGGCGGGCGCGGCGCTGACCGCTGCCGTCGGTGGGGTGCCGGCGCTGCGGATGGTGCTGGCCGGCGACGGTCCGGGGCTCGCCGCGTGGGCCGCCGCCGTGCTGCTCCTGCCCGCCGGGGCGCTGGTGCTCGGCGCGCTCACCCGCAGCCCGCGCCCGTTCCAGGTCGGCTGGGTGGCGCTGTGGTGGGCGGCGGTGAACGGGCTCGGCGGGCTCGACGTCACCGGCGCGGTACGCCAGGACGGGCTGCCGGCCGGCCCCGCGCCGCTGCCGCTCGTCGGAGCCGCCGCCGCGCTGCTGGCCGTCGGGCTGCTCGCCGCCCACCTGCGCGAAACCACCCGCTGAGGTGGGCGGGCCCACCCGCCGCCGGGGCGGTGGCGGGTGGGTCGGGGTGGGTCAGCCGACGGCCTCCGGTATTCCTGACGACCGGCCCGGCCCCTCCGGTCGGCGACGGAGGGTCTTCGAGGGATCGACGCAGCGTTTATCCTGTGCCCCGACCGACCCGTCGGAGGAAACCGCATGCCGTCGCGGCAGGACCAGCTTCACTCGTACCAGTTCACCGTCCAGCGGGCGGTCGCCGCCCTGGTCATGCGGGAGACGGACCCGGCGCGGTCGCCGTTCCGGCGGCTCGCCGGGGCCGGGCTGGCCAGCGTGCTGGTCGCCGCGATCGCCCTCGGCGGCTTCGCCCTGTACGGGCTCTTCACCGGCGGCGGCAGCAAGTGGCGCGACGCCGGCGCGGTGATCGTGGAGAAGGAGTCCGGCGCCCGCTTCGTCTACCGCGACCAGAAGCTGCACCCGGTGCTCAACTACGCCTCCGCGCTGCTGATCATCGGCGCCGAGCGCCCGCAGACCGTGCTGGTCGCCCGCCGCTCGATCGAGGGGGTGCCGCGCGGCCTTCCGCTGGGCATCCCCGACGCCCCGGACTCGCTGCCCGAGCGGTCCCGCCTGGCGACCGCCCCGTGGACCGTCTGCTCGGTCGCCACCACCGAGGCGGAGCGGGTCGCCCCCCGCTCCGCCGTGCTGATCGGGGTGGCCGCCACCGGTGGCCGGCCCCCGGGCGACGACGCGATTCTGCTCCGGCACCCCGGCGGTGGCCTGCACCTGGTCTGGCACGCCCGCCGGTACCTGCTGCGGGACGCCGGCCGGTCGCTCGCCGCGCTCGCCGCCACCCGGCAGCGCGCGGTGCCGGCCGCGTCCGCCCTGATCGACAGCATTCCGGCCGGGGCCGACCTCGCCCCGCCGGAGCTGCCCGGCCTCGGGCGGCCCTCGGCCCAGGTGTCCGGCGCGGCGGTCGGCGACGTCTTCCTGATCCGCAACTCCGGCGGTGGCCGGCAGTACGCCGTCGCCCTGTCCGACGGCCTCGCCGGAATCACCGAGTTGCAGGCCAACCTGCTGCTCGCCCGCACCGGCCAGGGCGAGCCGGAGGCGCTGACCCTCGGCCGGTTCGCCGCGCTGCCCAAGCAGCCCGACCTCGTGCCGGCCGGGCCGACCGCCCCGCCGACCGGCCCGCCCCGGCTGGCCGCCCCGGACGGCGGAGCGCTCTGCGTCGGCGTCGGCGACGACGGGGAGGTCCGCGACGTGCGACTCGGCGCGGCCGTGCCCGACCTGAGCGGCAGCCCGCAGGCCGTGGGCGCGGCGGCGGTCGCCGACCACGTGGTGGTCGAGCCGGGGCACGGTGCGATCGTGGAATCGGCCGCCGCGCCGGGGGCCACCGGCGGCGCGGTCTCCGTCGTCACCGACCTCGGCCGGCGGCACGTGCTGGCCGACCCGGAGGTGCTCGGCGTGCTCGGCTACCGGGACGTGACGCCCGTCCGGCTGCCCGCCGGCCTGGTCAGCCTGGTGCCCGCCGGCAGCCCGCTCGACCCGGCCGCCGCCCGCGCCGTCGCCGGCCCCGCCTGATCGTCGGCCTACCGGGCCAAGGCTCCGGCCAACCCGGGTGTCCGGGCCGGCCCTCTCGCAACCCGGAATTCCCTCGACAGCGGCCTTGAAGGCGGAGTCGATGTCCGCGAGGAGGACGCCGTCGGGGTCGGCCTGCCAGGATCCGCGGCGTCAGCCGGGCAGGCCGCCGGGTGGGCGGCGCAGCACGGTGACCGCGAAGTCGGCGTCGTCCCGCCAGGGGCGCAGGTCCCAGGTGGCGAAGCGGTGCTCCCGGCGCAGCCCGGCGGCGACCGCGTCGGCGTCGAAGTCGACCAGCGGGTAACCCCGGTCGGTGCCGAAGCCGACCACGACCACGCCGTCCGGGCGCAGGTGGGCGGCGACCCGGCGGAGCACCTCCGGCTCGGTGCCGGGGGCGACGAACGCCATCACGTTGCCGGCCACCACGGCCGCGTCGAACGGCTCCGGCTCGCCGACTGCCGCCAGGTCCAGCTCGGCGAGGTCGCCGACCAGCCAGTGCGGGCCGGGGTGGTCGGCGCGGGCGGCCTCGACCAGCGCCGGGTCGGCGTCCACGCCCACCACCGTGTGACCGCGGGCGGCCAGCGCCGCCCCGAGCCGCCCGGTGCCGCAGCCGGCGTCCAGGATCCGGGAGCCCGGCGGCACCAGCGCGTCGAGCAGCCGGGCCTCCCCGGCCAGGTCGGCGCCCTCGGCCGCCAGCCGACGGAAGCGGTCGATGTACCACTGCGAGTGCTCGGGGCCGGTGTCGGTCGTCCAGCGGGTCGGGTTGGCCATGACCCCACGCTAGCCGGGGTCCGGGGTGGCACGGACGGCCACCCGGGGAGGCTGCGGGAAAGGTCACCGTCGGTGCTGCGAGAGAGCCGGGCGGCCCCCCAGTGGGTCCGCGGCGACCAGGACGGGCGGGAGGTGACCTCGGGCCGGCCGTTACCGGCCGGCCCACCGCGCGATCGAGGATCGGAAACCCCGCGGCCAGCGGGATCGACACGGCCGAGGCGGATCAGGCGACGAAACGAGTGCGGCGACGACGGGCCAGGAGGTAGCCGCCCGCGCCGACGGCGATCAGCAGGCCGCCGAGGCCGGCGATCAGGCTGGTGGCGGCCCCGGTGATCGGCAGCGTTCCACCGCCATCGCCACCGCCACCGCCATCGCCGCCGGTGCCGCCGGTCGACTTGACCGTGATCTTCGCGGTGTCGTTGGCGGGGTTCAGGTCCTTGGCCGGGCTGCCGCCGCTGGTGAAGCCCTGCAGCCGCACGGTGCCGGTCTGGCTGCCGGCCCGGTCGATCCGTAGCTTGAACTCGAACTTCACCCGCTCGCCCCGGGGGACCGTGCCGCGGGCGGAGCACGAGTAGATCCGGGCTCCGGGCTTGCCGGGCTTCCACTCCTTCTCGGACGGGTCAACGCAGGAGCTCGACGCGGCGACGGCGGTGACACCCTTGGGGAGGGTCACCGTGGTGTTGATGGTGAGCGCCTTCTGGCCGCTGGGCCCGACGCGCGCGGGGCCGTTGTTGAGGTAGCCGACGGTCATCGGGACGGTGGCGCCGACCGCACCGGTGACGGTGGCGCCCTCCGCGGCGACGTCGGCACGGTTGTTGTCACCGGCGACAGTCAGCGTGATCCCGGTCTCGTTGTTCATCGGGTCGGTGTCGGTCTGGCCGAGTGCACGGGCCTGTGCGCCGCCGACCGGCACCAGCTTCAGAGCCTCGTCGGTGCCCTTGTGGCCGAGCGAGTTGATCAAACTGGACCTTTCCCAGTCGGCCGGGGTGAACCACGCGACCCAGCTGTAGTGCACGTTCGGCGCCCAGGCGTCGGCCGGGATCGTCCCGCCGAACGTCGAGTCCACCCGGACCGCCTCGCCGGGGGCCAGCGAATCGTCGAAGGTGCAGGCGAAGCTGCTGTCGTCGAGGATCAGGCTGCTGTACTTGCAGTTCTTGTACCGCTTCGACGGGGTGAACCCGAAGGAGCCGGAGAGGTACAGCACCATGCCGCGAACGGTCTTCGTGCCCCGGTTCGCCACCGTGAGCGGGACGTCGACCCGCTCACCGAGCCTGCCGTCGAGCGGGAGCTCACGCTCGGTGGCGAGGCCGACCCCCTCGCCGACGACGACGGTGGAGCGGTACGTCCCGGTGCCCACATCGGGCGCGGTGAGCGTGAACGCCAGCGTGCCCTGCTGGCCGATCTCCGCGCCCGCCCGCGCCTTCACGGTGACGTCGAACAGGCTCGTCGGCTCGCCCTCGTCGGCCATCTCGCAGGTGATGACCTCGCCCTGCGTCGTGCAGTCCCCCCAGTCGCTGGCCACCGTGACCTCGGCGAACGCGGCGACCGCGCTACGGTCCAGCCGCACGGTGTAGTTGCCGAAGGGCCGGTCGGACAGTGGGCGCAGCTCGACCGACTTCTGCGGGCCGTCGGGGGCAACGATCACGTTGTTGGCGTACAGCTTGACGTCGGCGGTCGGCGCCGCGGCGGCGGCGGGGGCGCCGACGGACGCCGTGACGATCATGCCGGTCACGGCCAGCCCGGCGAGGCAGCGCCGGGCGCGATGGGTGTGCATGACGGATGCCTCCGGTTGCGGGCGACAGATGAAGTTCGGTGGAAGCAGTCGCGGCGCCGGCGACGACGAGCGCCGAGTAGCGGGTCGGGCGAGACCTGCGTCGAACGGCGTGCCGGGAAGCGGCGGGCCACGTCGGGGTGCAGGGTTACCGCCAAGGCTCTCACGGATGCCGCTGCCGTGGGCCCCCGCCGAACCCCGATGCACGACATTGCCGTCAACCCTTCTCCGCGCCGCTGGTCAGGCCCTCGGTGAGCAGCCGCTCGCCGGCGAAGAACAGGAGCACGATCGGCAGGGTGAGGATCACCGAGCCGGCCATCAGCACCGTCTTGGGCACCTCGACGCCGTCGGCGAGCAGCGACAGCCCGAGCGACACCGTCCACCGGTCCGGCTTGTCGACGAGGAAGAGCAGGGCGAACAGGTACTCGTTCCAGGCGATCATGAAGTCGTAGAGCGCGACCGCCATGATCGACGGGGCGGCCAGGGGGAGGCTGACCCGGCGGATGATCCCGAGCCGGCCCGCCCCGTCGATCGCGGCGGACTCCTCCAGGCTGATCGGGATCGTCTCGAAGTAGTTCTTCAGCATGTAGACCGAGACCGGCAGGGTCTGCGAGATGTAGACCAGCACCAGCCCGAACAGCGAACCGCGCAACCCGGCCCGGGTGAAGACCACGAAGAGCGGGATCGCGATGACGATCGACGGGAACAGGTAGACCGCCAGGAACAGCGCGCTGACCTGCCGGCGGCCGAAGAACCGCAGCCGGGAGACCGCGTACGCGCCGGGAATCGCCACGACCAGGGTGAGCGCGGTGGCGGCGAGGGCGACCAGGCCGCTGTTGCGGATGAAGGTCGCGAAACCCTGGCCGCCGTCGTCGGCGGCCCGGAGCACCTCGGCGTACGTGGCGACGGTGAGCTCGCCCAGCGGCACCAGCAGCGATCCGGGGTGCAGCAGCACCTGCTCGATGGGGCGCACCGAGAGCACCAGCATGTACCAGAACGGCACCAGGGTGATCACGAGGAAACCGGCGATCACCGCCCGGCGCAGCCAGCGCAGGGTCACCGTCTCGAACCGGTCCCGGTCCATCACGACTCCTCCCGGCCGGCGAAGAAGCGCAGGTACAGCGCGACGAAGGCGAGCAGCACCACGGCCAGCACGACCGCCTGCGCCGCTGCCGCGCCGACGTCGGTGCGCGCGGTGAGGAACTGGTAGACCCGGACGCTGACCACCTCGGTTCCGGCGGCCCCGCCGGTGAGCAGGTAGACGTCGTCGAACTTGTTGAACGTCATGATGAACCGCAGCACCCCCAGCAGGGCGATCACCGGCATGAGCTGGGGCAGCAGGATGTGCCGGAAGCGCTGGGTGGGGGTGGCCCCGTCCACCCGGGCGGCCTCCTCCAGCTCGCCCGGCACGGCCTGGAGCCGGGCCAGCAGGAACAGGAACGCGAACGGGAAGTACCGCCACGCCTCGAACGCGATCACCGTCCACAGGGCCGTGGAGTCCTGGGACAGGAAGGGGATCGGGGCGTCCCAGCCCAGGAACCGCTGCCCCCAGTCGTTGACGATGCCGAGCTGCGGATCGAGCATCACCTGCCAGACGAAGGAGACGGCGACCACCGGCGCCACGTACGGCAGCAGCATCGACGCCCGGACGAGGGTGCGCCCCCGGAACGGCCGGCGCACCACCAGCGCGGCGACCAGGCCGATCAGGATCGAGCCGGTGGTGCCGCCGAGGCTGTAGAGCACGGTGGTCCCCAGCGTGCCGGCGAAGCCGGGGGTGTGCACCACCCGGTCGAGGTTGTCCAGGGTGAACTCGCCGAACAGGCCGGTCTTGCGCAGGGTGGCCAGGCGTACCCGCTGGAAGGCCAGCAGGACCGTCCAGACGATCGGGACGCCGACCACCGCCAGGACGACGAGCAGGGTGGGTGCGACCAGGGCGAGGCCGGCGCGGGACTCCCGGCGGCGCAGGGTGAGCGGGCGGCGGCCTGGTCGGGCGGGCCGGCCGGGCCGTTCCCGGGCGGGGGAGTGGCCCGGGCCGGGCGCGGTGGTGGTCAATTGACACCCGCCTTGATCGCCTCGACGTCCTTCTTCGCCCGCCGGGCCGCCGCCGCGGCGTCGGACTTCCCGGACACCACGCCGGCGAGGGCCCTGGGGACCGGCAGTTCGCCGAGGATCGCGCCGACCAGCTTGCCCTGGCCCTGGGTGAGGCCCCAGCGTTGGAAGCTGTCCGGGCTGCTGCGCAGGGCGGCCAGGACGTCGTCGCCGTACACCTGGGCCAGTGGCTGCTTGCGGTCCACGCCGGCCTGGCTGGCGTTCCAGGCGGTGAGGAATTTCTCCGGGTCGTCGGCGGTGCCCTTGCGCACCGGGAACCGGCCCTCGGGGGACATGCCGAACCAGCGCGGGTACCCGTCGCCGAGCATGAACTGGACGAGGGACTTCGCCGGGTCGGCCGCGTCGTCGAGCACCGCCCAGGAGCTGATCTCGCCGTACTGGGCGGGCTGGGCGCCGTTCGGGCCCTTGATCGCGGTGACGAAGCCGCTGTTGCGGGCGAGGTACGTCGGGTCGGCCTGGCACTGCGGGCAGGTCGGCCGGGCGTCGTCGCGCAGCCCGGCCAACTCGTCGAGGATGAACGGCGACCAGACCAGCATCGCCGCCCTGCCGGCGAAGTACGTCGCCCGGGTGGTGTCCACGTCCTGCGCGCCGGGAACGGAGGCGGTGCGCATCAGGTCGCCGTAGAACCGGAACGCCTCGACGCACTCGGGGGAGTCCAGCGTGACCGACCCGGCGTCGTCGGTGAGCTGGCAGTTGTTGGCCAGGGCCAGGTGCTCGAAGGTCTGCTGGGTGAACACGTCGCCCGCCGCGGTGGCCGCGGTGATGCCGGCGACCCCGCCGGTGTTCAGCTTCGCCGCGGCGGCGGCGATCTTCTCGTACGTGTCGGGGACGGGCAGGCCGGCGGCGGCGAACAGGTCCTTGCGGTAGACGAGGAGCTGCCCCCACCCGTCGCTGGGCACGGCGAGCTGCCGGCCGCCGTCGGCGGTGAGCTCCAGGGCCCGGGCGGAGAAGGTCTGCCGCCCCAGCGCGTCGACGATCTCGCCGTTGGCGGACGGGTGCAGCAGCTCGTTGCCGGCCAGGGTGCGCACGCCGGCCAGCGGGACGGACCCGATCACGTCGGGCAGGTCGCCGGCGGCGGCGCTGGTGGCGATCAGGGACGGGAACTGGTCCTCGTTGACGGTGACCAGGTCCACCCTGGTCCCGGTCCGGGCGGTGAAGTCGGCGATGAGCGCCCTGGTGGCGGTGACCCGGTCGGCCACGTCCTCCAGGCTCCACACGGTGAGCGTCTTGGCGTCGCCCGCCTCGTCGTCGCCGCAGGCGGGCAGGGAGACGCCGACTACTGCCAGGATCAGGGCAGAGGCGAACATCCGCATCGAGGGTGATGGCATCGGTGGCACTCCTCTCGAAGGGGTACATGACGGATTCAATACCTTCGATTGATCAATTACAAGACATATGCCGATATTTTGTTCTACGATGGAGCCCAGTACTACCGGGATGTGACTCATGGTCAACTGGGTTGTCTCACTCGCCGGGCCTCGACGGATCAGCCTCGAGCCCTGCGCCCCGGACCCGCTCGGCCCCGGCCAGGTCCGCGTCCGCACCTGCTACTCCGGCATCTCGGCCGGCACCGAGCTCACCCTCTACCGGGGCAGCAACCCCCGGCTGAGCAAGGACTGGGACGACGCCACCCGGATGTTCGTCCCCCGCCGGGCGCCGGTGCCCTATCCGCTGGCCGGCTTCGGCTACGAGGAGGTCGGCGAGATCGTCGAGGCGGCCCCCGACGTCGCCGACCGGCACCCCGGCCAGACCGTCTGGGGCATCTGGGGCCACCGCGCCGAGGCGGTCGTCCGCGCCGACGCGGTCCACCCGCTGCCCGCCGGGCTCGACCCGCTCGCCGCCGTGTTCGCCCGGCCCGGCGCCATCGCGCTCACCGCCGTCATCGCCGCGGACCTGCACCTCGGCGACTGGGTCGGCGTCTTCGGCCAGGGCGTCATCGGGCTGCTCGCCACCCGGCTGGCCACCCTCTCCGGGGCCCGGGTGGTGGCGGTGGACCGGCTGGCCGTCCGGCTGGGCCACGCGACCCGCTGCGGCGCCCGGCTGGTCGTCGACGCGGACGCCGAGTCCGCCGCCGTCGCGCTGCGCCGGGTGAGCGGCGGCCGGGGCGCCGACGTCTGCCTGGAGCTGTCCGGGGCGTACCCGGCGCTGCACGAGGCGATCCGGGCCACCGCCCACGCCGGCCGCGTCGTGGCGGCCGGCTTCTACCAGGGGCACGCCGACGGGCTGGGACTCGGCGAGGAGTTCCACCACAACCGGATCCAGCTCGTGGCGGCCCAGGTGTCCGGGGCCGACCCGGCGCCCGGCCTGGCCGGCCGGTGGACCGGGACCCGGGTCGCCCACACCTTCATGGACCTGGTGGCCGAGGGCAGCGTCGACCCGCTGCCGCTGGTGAGCCACGTCGTCGACGCGGGCGCGGTGGCCGACGCGCTGGCGTTGCTCGACCGCGGTGACTCCGACGTCCTCCAAGTGGTGCTGAGGTTCTAGAGATGACCATTCCGCTCGCCTGCCAGGAGCAGCTGCTCCCCGGCGCAGACCTGATCCAGAAGCACGCCCTCGCCGTCGCGCTCGGCTTCGACGGGCTCGAACTGCGCGGCCGGGGCGACCTGTCCTTCGCCCGCCGGCTGCCCGAGCTGCGCCGGGCCCGCGCCGCCGGCGTGGCGATGCCGACCGTCTGCGTCGAGATGGACCACTTCATCGGCGACTTCGACCCCGACCGGTCCCGCGACGCCGTGACCAACCTGCGCTCCCAACTGTCGGTCATCGCCGAGCTGGGCGGCGTCGGCGTGCTGACCCCCGCCGCCTGGGGGATGTTCTCCCGCCGGCTGCCGCCGTTCGAGCCGCCCCGCCCGCCGGCCGCCGACCGGCGGGTGCTCCTCGACGCCCTCGGCGCCCTCGGCGAGCACGCCCGCGCCGAGGGGGTCACCCTCTTCCTGGAACCGCTGAACCGGTACGAGGACCACATGGTCAACCGGCTCGACGAGGCGGTGGCCCTCTGCGCGGCCGTCGGGCTGCCCTCCGTGCGGGTGGTCGCCGACACCTTCCACATGAACATCGAGGAGGACGACGTGCACGCCGCCCTGCGGGCCGCCGCGCCCTACCTCGGGCACGTGCAGGTCAGCGACTCCAACCGGTGTCAGCCCGGTGCCGGGCACCTGGACTGGCGGGCGCTGGTGCGCACCCTGCTCGAGGTCGACTACCGGGGCTGGCTGGCCCTGGAGTGCCGGCTGCGCGGCGAGCCGGTGCGGGCGCTGCAACAGGCCGCCACCGTGCTCCGGCACGCCGAGCCGAAGCGGGCGGCGGCGTGAGCGCCGGCACCGCCGCCGACGACGCGCCCCCGGTCGGCCCGGCCACGGCCCGGGACCTCGGGGCGCTGCGCCGACTGGCGGTCGCCACCCTCGACGGCAACTGGGAGCACGACCACACCGTCCCGTCGCGCACCCTCTACCCGCACCAGTGGAGCTGGGACTCGGCGTTCATCGCGATCGGCCTGGCCACGGCGCGTCCCGACCGCGCCTGGCGGGAGCTGCGCACCCTGTTCGCCGCCCAGTGGGCCGACGGGCGGGTGCCGCACATCGTGTTCAACCCCGCGCTGCGCGCCGGGTCGTACTTCCCCGGGCCCGGGTTCTGGGACTCCGCCCGCGCCCCGGGCGCGCCCGCCGTGGCCACCTCCGGCATCGTCCAGCCGCCCGTGCACGCCCTCGCCGCCTGGCTGGCGTATCGGCGGACCCCGTCCGAGCGCAGCCGGGCGGAACTGGCCTGGCTCTACCCCCGGCTGGTCGCCCAACAGCGCTACCTGACCGGCCGGCGCGACGTCGGCGGGGCCGGGCTGGCCTGCCTCGTGCACCCCTGGGAGTCCGGGCTGGACAACAGCCCCGCCTGGGACCCGCCGCTGGCCGCGGTGCCCGCCGACGAGGCGGTCATGCGGGCGTACCGGCGGCACGACACCGCCCACGCCGACGCCGCGCACCGCCCCACCGACCTCGACTACGCGCGGTACGTCGCGCTGGTCGACGCCTACCGGGCGGGCCGGTACGGCGACGACGGGCTGGCCGGGCGGCATCCGTTCCTGGTGGAGTGCCCGCTGTTCAACACCGCGCTGGGGCTCGCCGAACACGCCCTCGCGGCGATCGCCCGCGCCGTCGGCGGCGACCCCGGCCCGCACCGCGAACGGGCGGCCCGGATCACCGCGACCCTCGTCGACCGGCTGTACGACCCGGCGACCGGTGCCTTCCACCCCCGGGACCTGCGCACCGGCCGGCTCGTGCCGGCCCGCACCGCGCTCGGCCTGGCCCCGCTCGCGCTGCCCGACCTGCCGCCCCGGCAGGTCGCCACGGTGCTCGCCGAGGCGTGCTCGCCCCGGTTCGGGCTGGCCGCGCGGATGGACCGGCCGCTGCCCAGCCACGACCGGACCGCGCCGGACTTCGAGCCGCTGCGCTACTGGCGGGGGCCGAGCTGGATGAACCTCGACTGGCTGCTGTGGCGGGGACTGCGCACCCACCACCGGCTCGACCTCGCCGCCGGGCTGCGCTCGTCCATGGTGGACATGGTCGCGACGGCCGGCTGCCACGAGTACTTCCACCCGGACACCGGGGCCGGCCTCGGCTCGCCCGCGTTCGGCTGGACCGCCGCCCTGCTGCTCGACGTCCTCGGTGACGCCTCGGCGGGCGACTGAGCCCGGCGGCGGACGGGACACCCACCACCGGGCCCCTAACCACCTGGGTGATCGCACAGCAGCCGCTGTGTCAGCGGCCAGTCGAGATTCCCCGCTGGCGGCCACCTGGCGGGAAGCGATCTGGCCGTGAACGGCTACCGAGCGTCGAGCTTGACCGGCGCACGATGACTCGTCCCGCCGCGAGCGTGGCTATAAATGACCTGGTGCGGAAGAAACCGATTCTTGTCGTCGTCAGCGGTCCGCCCGGCGCGGGCAAGACCACGCTCGCCCATCGACTCGCCCGGAGGATCGGCTGTCCGGCGATCTGTCGGGACGAGATCAAGGAGGGCATGGTCCATGCGGTCGGTGACTTCATCGCCGCGCCGACCGACGAGCTGACCCTGCGGACACTGCCGACGTTCTTCCAGGTGCTGGAACTGCTCCTGACGGCCGGCGTCACCACGGTGGCCGAGGCGGCCTTCCAGGACCGGCTCTGGCGCCCACACCTGCGACCCTTGGGCGAACTCGCCGAAATCCGGGTCGTCCATTGCCAGATCGCGGCCGAAACGGCATGGGACCGCATCCAGCAGCGACAGGGGGAGAGCCCCACCCGGCGCGCACATGCCGACGCGTACCTCATCGACCGGCACGTGCACACGGTTGGCCACGACAGCTTCGACCGCGTCCGACTCGACGTGCCCGAGTGTGATGTGGACACCAGCGACGGCTACCGACCCGGTCTGGACGAGATCGTTGCCTTCGTGAACGCTGGACGATGACCTCGCCGGTCACGTGCCGTGGTTCCGCACCGCGGGTCAAGGCGGACGGTGCGCAAGGGCGGTTCCTTGCACCCTTTTTCGGACTGGCGGTGTTCGCCGCGGCCGGGGCTGTCGTTGGCCGGGGGCTGGCAGGCTAGTTTGCTCGGATGAGTCTTCTCGATGACGTCGCGAGGCGTGACAGTTGGCGGTGCTGGGTGTGTGACGAGCCGGTTGACGCCGGCATGTCGGTGAACGACCCGCGTGGTCCCAGCGTCGACAGTCGCACCGCCGACAAGAAGGCCAAGGTCGTCGAGCGACTCGCGCACCGTGCCTGCAACACCCGCAAGGGCGCGGTCAAGGTGGTCATCGCCTGGCCGGACCGTCTGCACGTGGTGGAGCCCGCGCCGCTGATCACCGTCGCCGAGAGACTCGAACGCAAGGGTGGCCGTGAGCTGGTCGCCCGCTGTCCGAGCAGGAAGGACGCCCAGGAGGCGGCGGACTGGCTGGTCGACCGGTTCTCCCGGCTGGTGCCCGGACTGCCGGTGACCGCAAGCGTCGACGCGGGCGGCGGGCAGTACCTCGTCGCCCTGGCCACCGGCCGCCGCTGACCGGTGGCCCTGGTCGGCGGCGGGCCGCCGCCGACCAGGGCAGCCCGGACCCGAGCCACCACCAGCGCTGCACACCACCCAGACACCCCGCCGCTCACAGTGCGTCGACGGCAGCGAGCGGATCGAGCGCTCTCAGCGGCAGATCAGTACACCTGACCTTCGTCGACGCCCAGCCATGGATGAGGCAATGCGCCCGGCAGCTATCCGAACGCATTGACATCGGCAGGGTCGCGTACGGGCCGTTTCCAGCCGGTGGCGATCAGTTCCTGATCAGAAGGGGGGTGCGTCCTGGCCCATCAACGCCAGCACGACGCCTCCCTTCCCGCTCTTGAGGCTCTGGACCACGACCTTGCCGGTGCTGCCGTCGGGCAGCTCCAACGTAAAGGTCTTCCCGACCGCGTTTTTGGGGCCGTTACCGGCGCTGTTGGCGGGTCGGAAGTCGCCGGCCCACGGCGGGGTCCCACCCTTGCGGGCGGGCTCGGCGAAGAGCGCGGCGGTGCCAGGGGTCCTGGTGCCGTCCGAGGATAGAAGCACTGAGGCGCTGCGATAGGTAGCCATATACGCCAAGGCTATCCCGGACCGCGCTCGTTCGTGCCACGACAACTGCCCCGTCACGCGAACGGCCACGGGGAACGACCCTGATCTGCTACCACCCCTTGGGTTGACCGTGCGTTGGCCGCAGCCTGGGCTAGACCCCGGTCGCCGAACCTGCAGCCTCGGCGGCCGACAGCCCGCCGGCTCGGCCGACGTCTCGTCACCGCGTCCGCACTTGCCCGCACCAGGCCCAGACGCCTCGCAGATTGTCGGCGCGCACGATCGGCGGCTGATGAGGGTGCGTTGCTGGGTGGCCTTCACCAGCTCGGGTGCCATGCCACTGGTGACGTAGCGCGCATGGTGAAAGTGGCAGTCGGAACGATGCCATCGACGGTCGCGACTAGGCATGTACTGGAATCATGTGGTCATGCATGGTGGAGTGCGTGTTGCGCCCGTTGTGCCGGCTGGGTGGACGCGGCGGTGGTGGGCCGTGCTGCGGCTCGCTCTGGTCCTGTTGTGGCTGCTTGCGGCAGCCGTCAGCTGGTGGACGGCGCCCCGGAAGCAAAGCTATGCGCAGGCTAGGGCGGACGTGGCCGCCGGCCACGTGACGGCATACCAGTGGGGACAATTTCGACCAGGTCACCACCACAGGCACCGTTGACCCGGCGAGCTACTCCGGGCCCGGTGCCGTTGGTATTGCACAGGACCTGCGGGCTGACGGCCTGGAGGACCGCGCCGGCGAGGTCCGTCCCCTGGGGGTCGCCGTCACCGGGATCGGCCTGGTCCTCGCCGCCGTCTTCCTCGGCGTAATTGTTGCCGGTCCGGCTCCGGCCCTCGGCACTCGATGGTTCTGGTTCTGGCTGGTCTCCGCCGCACCGTACGGCCTCGGGATGCTTCTCTGGTTGTCCCGGGACCACCCGTGGTCGCGTCCAGTGGCGCCGGCCGCCATGCTCGGCGATCGGGAGCGGCGGGACCGTGGGATCCTCGGTCTCGGTCTCGGCATCCTCGCGACGATCCTGATCAGCATTCTGCTGCTGACGCTCCACGAAGCCCTCGGTGATCGGTGGGTACCGCTGCCTGCTGCCTAGAACAACCAGAGATAGTGGCGCGATCGAACACCCAGGCCCCGACCGTACGTCCTAGAGAGTGGTTGCGGCGCCGCCATCCACCGCGAGCGGCAGGCGGCATGAGCGGGTGGGTGATCAAGCGGCGCCATCAATCTGCCCGAGCCATCGACGGACCGCTGAGAAATCCGCTTCGGTCAGGCCCACGTACGGGTCGACACGTTGCAGCAGCGCCCGCACCGGATGGTGTGCTGCTACCCATCGCCGGTCAGCATCAGTTATCTCGTCGTCAAGCCAGACGAATGGGCGGCCGGCTGCCCACCGGATGAGGAATACGGTCTTCCAGTGCAGGCCGTGCTCCGGATCCTCGTCGTCGTCCGGCCAACCGACTACCGGCAGGTCCGGAAGCCCGAGCCGTGGCGAGATGACCTCGTTCGCCTCCGCCATCCATGTCGTCGCCCAGACCAACTGGCATCCCAGTGCCAACAGCCTCCGCCCGTCGCATGGGTCAAGCCGATCGAGCAGCGGGTTGCCAGTACCGTCCGGTGGCTGCGCCACGCCACCACCCAAAGAACGCTCACGGCTGATCGGCCGGGCTCTGAACGGGATCAGCGGTCCATCGACATCGACGAATATCAAGGGGCTGGTGGTAAGGCCGGCCATCACGCCCGAACCGTATCGTGGGCCCATCCGGGCTGAGCCAGGTGTGCGTACTGCACCTGGCCCGACAGGGTGAACGACCTGGCAACGCGGCTCGTACCCGAGGGCCCAGTTCTGGATACGTCAGGCGCTATGAATTGTCCGTTCCGGAGTGTTGAACAGACGCCGGCTCGGCGAGTCGCCACGTTGGCGCGGTTTCCTGCAACACGGTGTCGATGAGGCGAGCTATGCCCTGCTCACCAACGATGGCTGTCGGGTCTTGCTCGTACTGCTGAACGACCTGCCGCACGACCGTCAACGATGGGTCTCTGTCGAGTGCCCACCGTGCGGCTTGCGCCTTGGAGCAGTGCACGTTCTCTACCGCGAATCGCCAGATGCGGCAGGCGGTAAGCACCATGAAGGCGGCGTTCTCGGTGTCATCGGTGAGTGACCGCCAGGTCATCAACCAGTGCCTGCCACGATCAACGATCCAGTCGGGCGGAACAGGTGCGATCACCTCACGCGGTGGAGCGCCCTTGAGAGCACGCCCGTCCGCGCGTGCCATGGACAACTCGGCAGGCAGATCGGGCGAAGCTGCCACCCGACGTTCCACCTCGAACCCGGTGGACGATCGGTCGTAACGGCCGATGTAAAGCTCCAGAGCAGGCGTCCGGTTCGGCGCGCTGGCGATCTCGGCCGTGATGACATGGAGATCGATGCCGGCCGCGCTGCCGACGTCCGCCTGGCGAACCAGGCGCTCCAGGACCATTGACTGCGCATCGGAAAGGCCGCCTTCGATGACGATGAGCAGGTCAATGTCGCTGCTTCCGGCACGGAAGTCGCCAGCCGAAAGTGACCCGTGCAGGATCACTGACCGGGCATCAGCACCGATGCTGTCGGCGAAGAGGTCGGCAAGTCGTTCAGCAGCGGTCAAGGCGGGCAATTCATCAACGCTGGCCATGCGGGTGTTCTACCAGAGGACCTCACGTGACGTCGGCACGATCAGATGCGCTGTCATCGGCAAAGCCGCGAGCGTTGGCCATGTCCCGGAGGCCATGTACGCGGCCAGGATGTGGTTGGGGTGCCGGTCGAGGTCCTTGCGGGCCCGGTCGTAGCGCATGGTGAGTGCTTGACCGCCGCAAAGACGACTCGCCCGACGAATTCTCCCGTCCACGCGGCTGGCAGTGGGCGTGGGTGGGGGTGTGGCTGATGATGGTCGGTGATGCGGCGCTCGGCAACGACCGATCGTGGTTCGAGCGTGCCTGGAAGGGTGCCATCGCGCTGCTCGTTGCCGTGACGGTCACAGTCGCTGTGTGGCGTCACTACCGGTGGCGAAAGCGTGTCCGACTTGCGGACGACTCACCTCCACCCGTCACCTGGCCGCCCCGGTTGGACTCGTAGCCTTCCCTGCGACTGCCTGCTTGCTCAGTGCAGGGCGATGTGGGCGTCGGTGAGGAAGCGGTCGCGGTCGTCGCCGTGGGTGATTGCCGCGTTGTATACGGCGTTGATCGCGGCGACCAGCGGATCGTCATCCGCCAGGGCGATCAGGGCGGAAAACGCGGCGGCCTGCTGGAGCATCTCGATGACGCCGCGTGTGCCGAACGCCTTTGAATCTAGGACGCCGTGTGTGTCGCACGCTTTTGAAACTAGGATGCCGCGTGTGCCGAACGCCTTTGGGCCCAGGCGGAGCGGGACGGTGGTGTGCGGCACCTCGGGATCGGACATGAGCCGTTTGAACGCGGCGGTGCCGCTCTGTTCGGTGAAGGACCGGGGCAGTGGACGGTCGGCCTCGGCGTCGGCGAGCGCGTCGGCGATCCACCCGATCTGCTCCAGCCCAGCCACCCGCATCGCGCGGCGGGCCGCCCAGCAGGCTGCCTCCCGCTGGCGTGCGGCGGGCAGCGCGTCGATGCGGTCGAGCAACGGGCGGTCGATCTGGGCAAGAAGCTGCGCCTGGCTGAGGAGCCCACGGACACGATCCGACGGCGGAGCACCTCCCCACTCCTCGGCCTCGCGCTCGGCCTGCCGGCGGCGAATCCTCTCGGCCAGCGCGGTCGCCTCGGCGGCCCGCTCACGCAACGTCTCCATCCACGGATACGACCCGAGGGTGTCGAGCAGATGGTCCCAGATCAGGCCGAGGGCGAAGGCGTGCCGGCCCAGCACTCCCTCGTGCCGCAGCGTGAAGCCGTCGGGACCGGACGTCAGCCGTACGGTACTCGGCTCGTCGTCGGGCAGCGTGGCCAGCGGCTGCGGGAAGATCGGCTCGTCGGCGGTGGCCCAGGACCATGTGAGAGTCCCGCTGTCGACCCGTTCCAGCCGGACCTCCAGGTCGCCGGCGGGCAGCACCCCCACCGAGACGTCGACCGGCGCGGGCCGGTAGCGGACCACCGCCACCCGGGACAGGCCGGTGTCGTCCTCGTACGGGTCAGGTGGCAGCGGCGGCAGGATGGCCGGACGGCCGGACGGGCGCGGTACCAGTGACCGCATCGCCCACCCGGCGGCCTTCGCCGGTTTCTGCTCCCAGTCGCGGCCCTCCGGGTCGGCCAGCACGGTGCGCCATGGCGTCTCCTCGGACACCGCCCAGATGTGCAGCTCGTGCCGCTCGGGCGGGTCGTCGTCTGTGCGTACGGTCTCGTCCAGGCGGTCGCGCGCGTGCACCCGCACCCGGATCAGCCCGCGCGGGACGGCGACGTCGGTGAGGGCCTCCGCGAAGCCGCCCATCAGGCCGACGACCGACAGCCGGCCGCTGGGAGTCCAGAGAGTCGCCTCACTGATCGCGTCCCAGTCGACGTCGACCTCCGTTGGAGGCCTGGGCAGGACACGGACGCGTGCCTCGATCCAGCCGGTGTGTATGCCGCAGAAGCCGGTGAACTGATACGGCCCGCCGACGTGCAGCAGGTTGTCGCCGAGGGTGTAGATCTCCGTGCCGGACGCGCCCGGCACGGCAGACACCTCGTACTGGCAGTGGCTGACGAACAGTCGTGCGAAGTCGGTCACGGATGCCGGAGTTCGATGATCTGCGCCAGGCAAACCGTCCATTCCCAGATCCTACGGCCGTCGTCATCGGACCTGCGAAGCACGGATTGCCGTCCCCTGCCTGCAGCGCAGGGTCTGGTCACCGCACCGGCTTTGGTGGGGATCGGCGTCGGGCCCCAGCAGGTCAGGAGAGGGTGGACGCCCGGCCGTCAGACGTCGGATTCGAGGGCGAAGGTGTTGCCGTCCGGATCCTGGAGCCACGCGATACGTCCACCGCCGGCCCGAGCGGTGATTCCCTTGGCGTCATGTTCGAACTGGTCGTATCGGATGAACTCGACGCCGGACGAGACGAGCTCGTCAACGATCTGGTCGATGTCGTCGACGTACCATGTCGCCAGTGTCGCCGGGCTCTTTCCAGCAGTAACCGACTGGTACACGTTCAGTGCCGCCACGCCGCCAGAACCATAGACGCGGCTGCCATCGGCGATGTTGGCGCTGGGGCCCGACTGCAGCGCCTGTAGGCCCAGCTGGCCTTCGTAGAACGCGACCGCCCGTTGTATGTCGGACACGGCGATCGAAGTTCTGAGGTGATACGTGCTCAACGGCATGAATTACTGTCGCACACGCAGCGCACTGGAGTCGGGGCGAGCAGGGGTGCGAGGGTGTCGATGACCCGGTGGGCGGCGGAGTGCGACACCCCGAACAGCGGGCCGATCTGCCACGTAGTCAGGTTCGTCCGCCAGTAGGTCGCGACCAGCAACACCTGATCGGCGAGGTCGAGCGACCACTGCCGGCCCGGCCGACCATCAGCGATCGTGTCACCGCCGCGCTCGGCGACCAGCCGGACCAGCCTGCGGAACTGGGCGGGTTGCAACCCTGTGAACGGGAAGATCCACTCCGGGCGAGCCCGCCGAAATCACCTGCATCCCGCATTGATCCACCATGGACCTGCCACTGAGTTGCGAGACGTCCCTTAAGTGCGCCTCTCGAAGGCCCCGGCGAGTCCCCTGGGACCACCCCTGACTTCGGGTTCTGGAGGTCGACCCTCACGGCAGGCAGGCAGGCAGGCAGGCAAGGCGTGATGGCACCGCCTGGGGCGGCGCGCGGGTCGCGGCAGATCTGGACGTTCTGGGACTCCCCGTGCCGACGCTGACGTGCAAGCATTGTCATATGGATAAGCAGGTCGTCGACCTCGACAGCGCTCAGAGTCGCTCCGCCCGCTTCGGCAGGCTGCCAGCGCGTGTCCGCCCAGACGCCACCGTTGAGATGGTCGAGACCTCACCGCCCCAGGGCAGGCCGGACGCAGCGGGCACTGAAGAACAACGTCAGGTGTCTCTCGCCGGCGGCTGATGGCGTCACCACGCGCTCGTCGGCTACGACCTCGCGCCGCCTCCGAGGGCAGCGGCTGTGCTCCGAGGCGAGCGGTCAGCGGCAGATCCGCGCACCCACCTCGGGACCCGCACGGTCGGTGTCATGTCAGCGTGGCAGCCTTGGTGGGGCCGGGCAGGTTCAGCACCGAGCAGGATTCAGTCGGGTCGTCAGTGAGTTCGTAGAACGTGCTCAAGCCGCTGTTCGAGTCGGCTGCGGGCGAGGTCGTCATTGATGTCCAGCCCGGAGTCGCGCCACGGCTGGACGACTTTCGCTGGGTCCGGCAGGTAGCCGACGATGTCCATGACGTTCCAGTACCGGAACTCGTCCTCGTCGTGACGGCCATCGGCCCGGCGCCGGTACGCGTTCGTGAATCTGGCCCCAGCCTCAACGCCGTGCAACATCGCCAAATAGGTGGCGGCGTGTGCGACGTCCAGGGTCGCCGGCCCCCACGATGTCTCGACCCAGTCCACTACGCCGCTGATACGCCCTTGCGACCACAACAGATTTCCCAGATGGAAGTCTCGGTGCAGGAACGTGCCTGCGTAGGCCGGCGCGGGTTGTTCCAGCAACTCGAACGCCTGACGCCATAGCTGTCGCCGCTGCGCCCACAGCGGCACCACTCGTTTGCCCGGCGCCGCCCACGACTGGTACTGCCGTGGCCTGTTCCGCCCAGGCGCGAACTGATGGATGCCTACGAGAACCTGCGCCATCTCCTCCAGAACGCCGTCCGTGGCAGAGGTCAAGCACAGACGCCCAGGCAGCCAGGACATGAGGTGCGCCGGTGCCCCGGCGATCTCCCCGGACAGATCGAGGGCGACACTTCGCGGCACCGGAATCGACGACTGTTGCAGTTGCTGCTGGACAGCCGCCTCTCTGGAAAGCAGCCCGGCAGCGTGTCGGCGCCACGGCTCCTTCGTCATCAGCCGCAGTACAGCCTGCTCGCCGTCGTGTCCGGTCAGGCCCAGCATGGTGGACGTCGAACCACCCGTGAGACGCCGCGCCCTGGTGATCCGACGCTGCCAGGTCGTCTCGACCCAGCGAATCTCCACCTCGGTCGCACTGTCCACAAGTACCACTCTGTCACCGACATGACCGGACGTTGGCCGGCTGCTAACCTGCCGCCCCTCGATCGCCGAGCCCTGTCGCACTTCACCTGGCGGAGTCGTGTCGCGCGTCAGTTGTCGGATCACACCTGTCCGCCATCGACTGATGCGCGACACACGTCCGCCAACTGATCTGCGACACCTCAGCGCGCCAATCGCGGCAGAAGCGGATGCTCGTGTCGCACTTTCGGTATACCTTCGCAGCCGTTATATTGCCGTGTGTGGAGACTCCGTTGCGCGAACCCACGTTCCTGATTCTCACCGCCCTGGCCGGTGAGCCGATGCATGGGTATGGCTTGATCGCTGAGGTGGCCCGGCTTTCCGACGGCCGTATCTCGCTGCGCCCCGGCACGCTGTACGGCGCACTCGACCGGCTGGTCGACGCCAGCCTGGTAGCCGTCGAACGGGAGGAGATCGTCGACGGTCGGTTGCGCCGCCATTACCGACTCACCGAGCCGGGTGGTGAGGTGCTGGCCGTCGAGACCGAACGCATGCGCCGCAACGTCGAGGCGGCGACCGCCCGGCTGCGCGCCACTATGCCGTCGCCTCGCCTAAGTGGTGGACTCGCATGATCCCGGTGGAGAGCTGGCATAACCGCACTGGAGAAGAGGATGGAGGCAGCTCTGCTCTGACCGGGCTGGAACGCCGCTATGCGCGGTGGACGGTGCTGTTCTATCCGGTCGACTATCGGCGGGAGCGCGGTTCGGAGCTGGTGGACACTTACCTGTCCCTGGCGGCGCCCGGACGCAGGAGGCCCTCAGTCAGCGACGTCGCGGACCTTGCGGTCGGTGGACTGCGGCAGCATCTGAGGATCGCGCAGGGACTCGGTCCCGGTTTCCGCCTCGCTGGCTTGCTCGCGTTGATGACGGCGACCGCGTTCGCGACCTGGTGGGCCGGTTTTGAGGTGCTTGCCCCCATACCGCCCTGGTCTTCGCGGGTCGGGCCGTTTCTCTCGCTCGCTGTTGCGGCGTGGGCGGCCTGGTTGCTCGCCGCCGTCGTACACGTCGCGGCGAGCAGCCGCTGGTTGCGCTGGGCGGTTTGCCTCGCCGTACTGGTGACTGTCGGCATCGTGCCGGCCGCGGCGCTGACCGGATCGCCCCGCCCGCCGCTGTCGGTGCTGGTGCCCCAGATCGTGCTCGGTGTCGTCGCGCTCGGTGCGGCGGGCCAGCGCCAATGGTGGGTCCGGCTCATGCCGATCGCCGCTGCGGCGGCGGTCCTGCCGATCACCATCGGTACCGCGCCCAGCCTAGATTTTATGACCGGCTACTTCGAGCTCACCATGACGGCCTTGCCCGCCGCTGCGGTCGCGCTGCTGATCGGCACGCTGCTGATCGCGCTCGGCCTGGCCGCCCGGCGCGACTTTCGCGGTGCTTGGGCGATGCTGATTCTGCTCACGCCGATCGGGATGCTCGCGGTGAACCCGCTCGGCGCGGTGCTCGACTCCGGCCCAGGCCGGGCCGTGATTCCGGAGTGGCCATCCATGGTCGTCGCGTCGTTACTGGTGGTCATGATTGGACCGATGCTGGTGTCGCTCGCCCTTGTGGCACGGGGGCGTTGGTCGCCGGGCCGCCGTTCGCGCGGCACGGGCCGGCACCATTGCCCTACCTGCGGCGCACCCTCGACACCCGCGTAGTCCACAGCAGAACCGAAGCGCAGCCTGCGAGCAGGACACCAGCCTCCACCCCATCCCATAGAAGGTCTGGGCGCACGGCCGGGCGGGCTCGGTACCAGAAGTTCAGGCGCTTGTTCCGGGAGGCGCGTCGTCGGACGCTGCTGCGACGGACTGCTTGCCGAATACCCGCTGCAGTTCGGCCAGGATTGATACGGCCGTGTCCCGAAGCGCCGCGAACGCTTCCGGTTCGGTAGCAGCTAGTTCCTCAAGGTACTGCACGCCCTCGGTCGTCATCGCGACGACATGGTCGCTCACGACGCCTACGGCAAGCCCCACTACACCCACGTTCCGGAGCGATTTGGCGAGGCTGGGCAGGTGGGCGTCGCGGTTGGTGGCGGCCAGTTCCCGGCGCAGGTTGATGGCTTCCTCGATGGCGGTCAGGGCTTCGGTGGGGTGGCCGGTCTTTGCGAGTCGGAGTGCGTGGTTGTTGACGGATGTGGCGAGGTTGGGGAGGTAGGCGTCGCGGTTGGTGGCGGCCAGTTCGCGGTAGAGGTCGACGGCTTCGTTGCTGGCGGTCAGGGCCTCGGCATGTCGGCCGGTCTCCGCGAGTCGGACCGCGTGGTTGTTGACGGATGTGGCGAGGTTGGGGAGGTAGGCGTCGCGGTTGGTGGCGGCCAGTTCGCGGTAGAGGTCGACGGCTTCGTTGCTGGCGGTCAGGGCCTCGGCATGTCGGCCGGTCTCCGCGAGTCGGACCGCGTGGTTGTTGACGGACATGGCGAGGTTGGGGAGGTAGGCGTCGCGGTTGGTGGCGGCCAGTTCGCGGTAGAGGTCGACGGCTTCGTTGCTGGCGGTCAGGGCCTCGGCATGTCGGCCGGTCTCCGCGAGTCGGACCGCGTGGTTGTTGACGGACATGGCGAGGTCGGGGAGGTAGGTGTCGCGGTTGGTGGCGGTGAGTTCGCGGTGGAGGTTGACGGCTTCGTTGCTGGCGGTCAGGGCTTCGGTGGGGTGGCCGGTCTCTGCGAGTCGGAGTGCGTGGTTGTTGACGGATGTGGCGAGGTCGGGGAGGTAGGTGTCGCGGTTGGTGGCGGTGAGTTCGCGGTGGAGGTTGACGGCTTCGTTGCTGGCGGTCAGGGCTTCGGTGGGGTGGCCGGTCTCTGCGAGTCGGAGTGCGTGGTTGTTGACGGATGTGGCGAGGTTGGGGAGGTAGGTGTCGCGGTTGGTGGCGGTGAGTTCGCGGTGGAGGTTGACGGCTTCGTTGCTGGCGGTCAGGGCTTCGGCGCGGCGGCCGGTCTCCGCCAGTCGGAGTGCGTGGCCGCCGAGCCAGACCGCTCGTTCCTGCGGGGGCGTCGTTGGTGGGAGGTCGATGAGGACCTTGGTGGTCAAGGCCATCGCGACCTGGCCCAGTTCCAGGGACGGATAAGGCACCCGCTCCGCCCACACGCGCGCCCATTCGGGATCGACTGCGGCTGTCATGAGCAGAGTCGCTACCCGGGCGGCGAACCTGCCCGGGAACCGCGTCCCGACCTGTAGCACCGCCTCGGTCATGACCGGCACGTCAGCACTCAACGCTATTTCGATCACCTTGACCGCGTCCGGTTGATGCACACACGCCCGACCCAGCACCGTCAACGCCCGCACGGCTTGCGCCCTGGACAGCCCAGAGAACACCGCCGTCTGCTCGGCCGGCGCGCAGTCGCGTAACACCGCCACCGCCAGGCCCTCCGCGAGCAGGTCCGGCTGCAACGTTCCCAATGCCCCACCCGATCCCGCAGACGGATACAAGTTTCGCAGCCAACGCACGAAGGCCTCCACCACCGGTGCCGGCGTGTCCTCGCCCAGCAGCGGTGCCCGACGTACGAGGCCCGCCGCCTGCCCGTCGTCGTCGGCACCGAGTAGCGCCGCGATGCCCACCACCTGGCGCAACGCCGCGTCCCGGGAGGTCGCGTCATCGGCAGCGACCAGCCGGGCGCGTCGGGCACAGCCGCGCCAGTAGCGCGCTTCGTGGCCGATCACCTCGGCCAGCACGTCGTAGCGGCCACCACCGCGTGGTCCACCGAGGACCGCGACCAATGCCTCGGCGTGCAACCGCAACACCGGCGTATCCGCATCGTAAGCCTGTGGCGTGAACTCCGCCGGCGGCGCGTACCGAAGGTGGGCGGCGAACTGTGCCACCGCATCGGCGACGATCTCGGAGGGGGCACGCTCCTCGACGCGTGCCGGCAGCTCGATCACGTTCGCCGGCATCGTCAGGGCATCCACCAGGTGCGCCTGTTCCGGGTACGCGGCCGACAGGGTGGACCACCACAGCCCGGCCGTGCGGGCCAGCAGCAGCACCCGCACACCCTCGGCCCGTTGCGCCGTACACAGCAGAGCCGCCAGCGACGCCGGATCGCGGGTCTCGGCGTAGTCGACCACCAGCAACAACCGGGCGGCAGCCGCACCATCGGCGACCAGTTGCGCCACCCGTGCTTCCCCCTGTGGCGCGACCGGCCACCACGTCCAGCCCGCCAAGCCGGTCGCGAAGTGTTGGGCCAGCCGGGTCTTGCCCACCCCGCCGCTCCCCACCACCAGGCGCACCGGTGATGCGTCCGGGTCCGCACACCACGTCTCCAACCCCCGCAGGACCCAGCCCCGGCCGAAGAACCGAATCACTGCCGCTTGGGGATGCAACAACCACGCCACCGAGGCCGGGAGGTCCGCCACCAACACACCGGCCACCGCCCGGCCCTGCCGCTCGTGCCGTTCTCGCCGGGCCGCCACCCACTGCCCTAGGGACGGGCCGAACTGACCCACAACGGCCGCCGTAGCGCCCGCGACGACCGTCCACCCCGCCTTGTCGTCGGCGACCAACGCCCACACCGCCACCCCGGCCACACCCCCCGGCACCCCCGCAGCCAGGAACCGCCACCACAACCCGCCACCCCGGCCCATTCCCGCACCCTACTGAAAGCGATCGAGCCAACACACCGACGAACATCCGGCGGCGACCGCCGCTTATCGGCGCAGCGAGCCTGTACGGATGGGATGAGGCCCGCCCCGGGCCGGTCCCTGGGGGAGGGGAACCGGACCGGAGCAGGCGGTCGGGCAGGGTTACCGTGGCGCGCGGACCCAGGACAGGAAGCGGTTGGTCAGGTCGCGCGGCGGGGCCGACGGGTGCAGCGCCGTCAGGTGGACCCTCGCCTCTTCCTGGAGCCTCGCCAGGTAGAAGAGCAGGGCCGTCCGGTTGCCCTGGTACTCAGCCAGCAGCGACAGCCGCGCCGGGCCGCACGGCCAAGGAGCCCCGCAGCGCCTGCACAGCCAGAGAGGACGGATCGGGAGGTGCGGGTTGCCGGGCATCAGCGGCACCGCAGCGCGGTCGCCCGCGCCTCCTCGTCGGTCATCGGCAGGAACCACAGGAACCGCTTCACGATTTCCGGCGGGGTCGGGCCCTCGGGTCGGCCCCGTAGGTCGCGGATCGCCGGACGAAGGAACAACGTGAAGCCCGCCAGCAGCGCACCGCGAAGGTGGTCGTCCATCGGCAGGCTCCGCCATGCCGAGCACGGGAATGGCTCGCCGTCGGCCTCGCACCGCCAGCCGGGGCCCGCCGCGCAGTGCAGCTCCAGCGCCAGCTGACCGGGAGTCGACCTCACCACCGGCCCTCGCTCCCGTGCCACGTCTCCGTCCGGGCGGGCGGCTCGTTGGCAAGGCCCCAGCTGACCCTCGTTGCCGCGTCGTTACGCGGTAAGCGCAGCGGCGGGATCATCGGGCCGACAAGCGGCGGGTCGTACCGCGCGGGCTTCGGTTCGGGCTTCGACTCGGGAACGGTCTTCGGCTCGCGCCTCTCCTTCCCGGCCCTGCCCTCCCCGCACACCTGGCACGCGCAGTGCCGGCCGCGATAGGCCCGGTGACGTCCTCCTCGGTGCGACATGACTCTCCCTTGCCCGTCGAGATTGGAGAGGGAGCCGCCCGCTCGACGTGGTGCGGGAAGGACCGGGCGGCCCCCTCGGCGAACGCGAGCCGGGAACTTGTCAGCCGACCCGCGCCGCCCTGACACCAGCTTTCTGACGGTTGCGAGACAATCACACCGCGTAGCAGGATGGAGTTGAAGTGCACGGGACAATCCAGAGAAGGAAGCCGGATGAACCATGCCGTTGTCGAGGCCATGACGGCCACCGGGTTGACCGCCGAAACGCTCGCAGCTCAGGTGGGTGTAGACCCGAAGACCGCAGGGCGGTGGGCAAGCCCAGGACATATCCCGCAGTCCCGGCATCGGGCGAAGGTTGCCGCCATCCTCGGCCGGGAAGTCGCCGAGTTGTGGCCGGAAGCCCTCAAGCGTCGCGGTCCGACATGGCTGCGCGAGTGGGTTGATTGGGAGCGCGACACCCTCACACTGCGGTGGTACGAGCTGGCGTGGGTGCCGGGCCTGCTCCAGACCGAGGCGTACGCGCGGGCGACGTTGGCCGACGAATCGCTCTCCGCCGAGGCCGTCAACCAGCTAGTCAAGGCGCGCATAGGCCGGCAAGCGATCCTGCAACGGGACTGCCCACCCCTGTTCATCGCGATCATCGACGAGGCGGTCTTGCGACGAACGGCGTACGGCGACCGAAACCTCATGCGCGAGCAGTGCGAGCACCTGGCCGAGTTTGCGCAACGCCCCTCGGTGCAGGTCTACATCGTGCCGGCCACCGCCGGCATGTACCCGGGGCTCGGCGGCCCGATCATCCTCGCCGAGCTACCCGATGGCGAACACGTCGCGCATGTCGACAGCCAGGCGCGCGCGCAGATCATCAACCAGGGTTCGGACGTTGTTACGCTGGTCCGACGGTGGGAGCGCATCCGCGGCGAAGCCTTCTCCCGGGCACAGTCACTGGACCTCCTCAGGGAAGCGGCGGCATCATGGACATGAGCCAGGCGCAATGGCGGAAGAGCACGAAGAGCGGCAACAACGGCGGATCGTGCGTCGAGGTCGCCGACAACGTTGCCGGTGTCGTCCTCGTCCGTGACACCAAGGACCGTGACGGCGGGACGCTGGCCTTCGCGCCGGCCGCCTGGGCCGGGTTCGTGGACTTCGCGAAGAAGCTCGGCCCCGTCACCTGACGGACCAGCGCAGAACGGCGGTAAATGGATCGCGCCGGTCGGCACCGTCATGTGATTCTCGCCGGATGGCCCAACCAGTCCTGCGCACCGACCGCCTGCTGCTGGTTCCGCTCGCGGACCGGCACATCGAGGCGGAGGTCCAGCTCGACTCCGATCCGGAGGTGCTTCGCTACCTCTTCGGTCGGGCGCGGTCCAGGGACGAGGTGGTCGAGTCCCACGCGCGGAGGATGGCCCTGGCCGACAAGGTGGACGGGCTGGGCTACTGGATGGCGTTCGGCACTGACGGCGGCGCGCGTGGCTCGACCCCGCCGGCCCGCGAGGACGAAGGCGAATTCGTCGGGCTCATGATGCTTCCGCCGGCGCACGGCCCCGACCAACCCGACGACCCGACCGTCGCGGAACTCGGTTACCGCCTCGCCCGTCGGCACTGGCGGAAGGGCCTGGCCAGCGAGGCGTCCCGCGCCCTGCTGCGGCACGCCTTCGACACCGTCGGGCAGCGCCGGGTGATCGCGCAGACCATGGCCGTGAACACCGGCTCCCGGGGCGTGCTGGAGGCCGTCGGCATGCGGTACGTGCGCACGTACTTCCCGACCTGGGATGACCCGCTGCCGGGCACGGAGCTGGGTGAGGTCGAGTACGAGATGACCCGCGCGATGTGGCGGCGTACCGCTCGGCCAGCCTGATTCCGGGGCGTCCGACGGCCCCCGCCCCCGGGTGATCAGCGACGGGCGGAGGTCACCGCGTCGATGCCGGGTCGGTCGCCGCCGCCCGGCGGATCCGGGGGATGCCGGAGCCGCCGGACAGCGGGACCGCACTGCTAGCCGGCGTACGTCTCGAACTCGGCGACCCTCGGCGCGCCGGTCGAGCTGGTGATCTCGAAGGTGACCTTGGTCAGCGAGGTCGGGGGGAAGGTGACGGTGCCCGCCCCGCTGCCGGAGGCCAGGACGGCACCGGTCCCGCCGTTGGTGACCCGCCAGGACCCGATGTTGCCCACGGCGCCCGACGCCTCACGGATGATGATCCTGGACACCGTGGTGGGGGAGCCCCACTTGATCGAGATGGAGCCGGTCGAGCCGGCCGGCGACCAGTAGGTGCTCATGTCGCCGTCCCGCACGTTGCCGTAGCTCGTGCCGCTGGCCTTGCTCGACCCGTCGGAGCCGGCACCGATGCTGAGGTTGGTCCCGCCGGGGCTGGTCGGTCCCGGCGTGGGGCTGGTCGGCCCCGGGGTGGGAGTGGTCGGCCCCGGGGTGGGAGTGGTCGGTGTCGGCGACGGCGTCTGCGGCGAGCAGTTGCCGTTCGACTCCTTCAGGCCCGTGTTGGCGCCTGCGGTCTGGCGGACGACGTCCGGCACGCAGCCGGCCCCGTCGAGGCTGTAGGAGTACGGGATGCTGACGGTGGTGTTGGACTGCGGGTTGGGGCCGGCGGGGTTGTTGTCGCTGCCAGGGCTGGACCAGGTGACGTTGTCGAAGACGTTGCCGCTGACCTGCCAGTAGCCGGCCTCGCTGGTGTAGAAGGTGCCCAGGACGTCCTTGGAGTTCTTGAAGTGGTTGTTCTCCACCTTGGCCTTGGCGCCGGCCCGGGAGTTGATGCCGGACTCGTGCAGGCTCACGTAGGAGTTGTTGTAGATGTGGGCGATGCCGCCGCGCAGCAGGGGCGTGCGGGAGTCGATGTTCTCGTACAGGTTGTGGTGGAACGTGACGAAGCCGTTCGAGCGGTCACTCTCACTGGAGCCGATGAGGCCGCCTCGGCCGGAGTCGCGCAGGATGCTGTAGGACAGGGTCACGTACTGGACGTTGTCCTTCATGTCGAACAGGCCGTCGTAACCCTCCGACTCCCCGCCGGACGCCTCCAGGGTGACGTGGTCGACCCAGACGTTGCGGACGGTGCTCTCCATGCCGATGGCGTCACCACCGTTGGACGTGGGCGAGCCCGACTTCTTGACGTTCCGCACGGTCACGTTCCGGATGATGATGTTGCTGGAGTCGCGGATGTGGATGCCGAGCTGGTCGAAGACGGCTCCGCCACCGACCCCGATGATCGTGACGTTGCTGATCTGCTTGAGTTCGATCACGCCGGCGGCGGTGTTGCAGCTGTCGCCCGACACCTTGCTGGTGTTGCCGTGGTTGATGGTCCCCGTGACCTCGATGATGATCGGGGTGCTGCTGCTGGTCCGGGTGCACAGGGCTGTGTGGATCGCGGTCCCCGTGGTGGCCCGTACCGTCTGCCCGCCCGCGCCGCCGGTGGTCCCACCGTTCTGGGTCGCGTACCCGGTGGCGCTGCCGGCCGCCGCCGACGCCTGGGGTGTCGGCAGAGCCACCCCGATCGCGACCCCGACGGCCGCCGTGGCCAGCGCCGCCTGGAGTCGCAGTGCGACTGGTCGTCTCATTTGTCGCCTCACCTTCGTCCTCGAATGCTGGATGTCGCCGCGACGTACGTGTCGGTCGAAGCGGAACCCGACGAGACGCTTGCCGTCGCGGTGGAGTGATCCGAGATCGTCCCGGTGGCATCGGCGGCGGCAGCACCAGTTGCGCGGCGACGGTTGGGCAGAGTCGCCGCAGGTGCCGCCCCTGCCGGGGGGATGATCCGCGGGCCTGGAAAGCGCTTTCCACCGTGAGGATAGGGATCCATCTATCTGCGTGGCAAGACCTCGTCCGGATTGCAGCACTATGGACAGCTCCACCTGATGCGCGATTGCCATCCGGCGGCGCTGACCCTGCCGGCGAGCCTTCTGAGCTGCCACTCAGGGTGTGCCGCATGGGAAGACCTCCTGCCAGCAGGCACTTTGGCCGCAAAATTACTGGCGGGTATACCCGTAAATCCAAGATCCTCTACGCGCTAGAGGACTGATCGGGTGGATCTGGCCAGCCGTCCCGGGCGGGCGTCGTCGGCTCTTCGGTCCGACTCCAATCGATGATCTTGCCGCCCGGTTGTAGGCCCATATGCTGCATCCATTGTGTAGTCCTGGGGGGGGGGATCGTGATCACAGTGACCGGATGCCGCGCGCCCGCCGACGGTGTCGCGAACCGCGCCCGCTGACATGGAAAAACACGCCATCATCGATCGATTCGCCCGCCTCGCGGCCGAGGTTCCGGCCCGTCCGGCGATGCTCGGCGAGGGCCCGGCGGTCAGCTACGCCGACCTCGCCGCCGCCGCTGGTGGGCACGCCACGCTCCTCGCCGCCGCCGGGGTCCGCCCCGGCGACCGCGTCGCCCTGCTCACCCCGCACGGTGCGCCCACCGTCGCGGCGCTCCTCGGCGCGCTCGCCGCCGGCTGCGCGTACGTGCCGCTGGACCCGGGCTTCCCCGTCGACCGGCTGCGCCACATGCTCGCCGCCGCCGACGTGCGGACCGTGCTGGCCGCCCCGGAGCACTGGGAACTGGCCGCCCGGCTCGCCGCCGAGCGTCCCTGGACCGCCGTGCTGACCACCGACGCGGTGGCCCCCGCGCCGCTGCGCCCGACCGCCGTCGACCCGGACGCGCTGGCGTACGTGCTGTTCACCTCCGGCTCGACCGGGCTGCCGAAGGCGGTCGGGCAGACCCACCGCAACCTCGCCCGCGTCGTCGACAACCAGATCGACACCCTGGCCGTCGGCCCGGACGACCGGCTCAGCCTGCTCGCCTCGTTCAGCTTCGACGCGGCGATCCCCGACCTGTACCCGGCGCTGCTCACCGGCGCCGCCGTCGTCCCGGTCGACCTGCGCCGGCACGGCCTCGCCCACGCCGTCGACCAGCTCGTCCGGCACCGGGTCACCGTCTACCACTCCACCCCCACGGTGTACCGGTTCCTGCTCGACGCTCTCGGCGACCGGCGGCTGGACGCGGTCCGGGCGGTGCTGCTCGGCGGCGAGCAGGCCACCTTCGCCGACGCCGCCCGGGGACGGGACCGGTTCGCCCCCGGCTGCGTGCTGGTCAACGGCTACGGCGCGACCGAGATGACGTTCGCCGCCCGGTACGCGCTGCCGCTGGCCGACGCCGACCCCGCCGCCACCGGCCCGCTGCCGATCGGCACCGCGCTCCCCGGCTACGAGGTGCACCTCGCCCCGGCCAGCGGCGAGAACCCGGCCAGCGGCGAGATCCCGGCCAGCGGCGAGATCCCGGCCAGCGGCGAGATCCCGGCCAGCGGCGAGATCCCGGCCACCGTCGAGGCCCCGGCCAGCGGCGAGATCGTGGTGCGCGGCCGGCACGTCGCCCCCGGCTATCTCGACCGGGCCGACGACCGGTTCACCCGGGAGCCCGACGGGGTCTGGTCGTACCGGACCGGGGACCTCGGCGCGCGGCTGCCCGGCGGCGAGCTGGTCTGCCTCGGCCGGCTCGACCGGCAGGTCAAGGTGCGCGGGTTCCGGGTCGAGCTGACCGAGATCGAGGCCGTCCTCGCCGCCCAGAGCGGCGTCGGTGCGGTCCGCGCCATCGCCCGCGACGGCGAGCTGCTCGCGTACGCCCGACCGGCCGGCGGGCCCCTCGACCCGGCGGCCCTACGCGCCGCCCTCGCCCGGCGGTTGCCGGAGTACGCGCTGCCCCGCGCCGTCGTGGTGGTCGACGAGTTCCCGCTCACCGTCACCGGGAAGATCGACGAGCGGGCGCTGCCCGACCCGGCCCGGGACGTCCCGGCGGGGGAGGAGCCGGCCACCGCCACCGAGCGGGCCGTGCACGACATCTGGTGCGCGGTACTGGGCCGCCCGGCGGTCGCCCGCACCGCCAGCTTCTTCGACGTCGGCGGCCAGTCGCTGCTGCTCGGCGTGGTCCAGCAGCGCCTCGCCGAGCGGTTCGGGGTGAGCCCGCCCCTGCTGCGGCTGTTCGAGAACCCCACGGTCGAGGCGCAGGCCCGCCTCGTCGACGCCCCGCCCGTGCCCGACCGCGCCCCGGTCGGGCCGCCCCCGGCCGCGCCGGTCGCCGCCCGCGAGTACACCGGCGACGAGATCGCGGTGGTGGGGATGGCCGGTCGCTTCCCCGGCGCGGAGGACCTGGGCGCCTTCTGGTGGAACCTCTGCGCCGGGGTCGACGCGATCCACGACCACACCGACGAGGAACTGGCCGCCCTGGGCATCGGCCCACGGCTGCTCGCCGACCCCCGGCACGTCCGGGCCACCGGCCGGCTCGACGCCGTGGCCGACTTCGACGCAGCCTTCTTCGCCTTCGGCGCGCAGGAGGCCGCCCGCACCGATCCGCAGCACCGGCTGTTCCTGGAGACCGCGTGGGAGGCCCTGGAGGACGCCGGGCACGACCCGTCGCGGTTCCCCGGGCTGGTCGGCGTGTACTCGGCCGCCTCCGCCAACCGGTACTTCCTGTTCCACCTCATGGACAACCCGGCCGTCGTCGGCGACGTCGACCCCGACGACTGGGAGGCCCGGCTGGTCGGCCGGCAGTCCACCGACCACCTGCCCGGCCAGGTCGCGTACCGGCTCGGGCTGACCGGACCGGCGATGGCCGTGCAGAGCGCCTGCTCCAGCTCGCTGGTCGCGGTCTGCGTCGCCGCCCAGAGCCTCGCCGACTACCAGTGCGACATCGCCCTGGCCGGCGGGGTCAACGTGACCTGGCCCCGGTACCGGCACACCGCCGGCGGGATGGCCTCCCCGGACGGCCGGTGCCGGGCCTTCGACGAGGCCGCCAACGGCTCCGGCTTCGGCTCCGGCGTCGGGGTGGTCGCGCTGCGCCGGCTCGCCGACGCCCAGGCCGACGGGGACCGCGTCTACGCGGTGCTGCCCGGCTGGGCGGTCACCAACGACGGCGCCGACCGGGCCGGCTTCGCGGTGCCCGGCCCCACCGGGCAGGCCGCCGCCGTGGCCGGCGCGCTCGCCGCCGCCGAGGTCGCCCCCGGCGAGGTCCGGTTCATCGAGGCGCACGGCAGCGGCACCCCGCTGGGCGACGCCCTGGAGGTCGCCGCCCTGCACGAGGTGTACGGGGGAGCCGCCCCCGCCGAGTCCTGCGCGCTGGGCTCGGTGAAGACCAACATCGGTCACCTCGACGCCGCCGCCGGCATCGCCGGGCTGATCAAGACGGTGCTCGCCGTCCAGCACGGCGTCATCCCGCCGAACCTGCACTTCACCCGGCCGCACCCGGAGATCGACCTCGCCGGCGGCCCGTTCCACGTGCCGACGAAGGCCCGGGACTGGCCGCAGGTGGGCCGCCGGGTGGCCGGGGTCAGCTCGTTCGGGCTCGGCGGCACCAACGCCCACGTGGTCGTCGAGCAGCCGCCGCCGGTCGAGCCGGCCGACGCCCCGGACGCGGCGGAGCACCTGCTGCCGGTGTCGGCGCGTACCCCGACGGCGCTGCGGGCGGCGCTGACCCGGCTGCGGCGGCACCTGGCCGGCGCGGCCCCGGCGCTGGCCGATGTGGCCGCCACCCTCGTGCTCGGCCGCCGGGCCTTCGCCTGCCGGGCGGCGGTCGTGGCGGGCGACCTCACCGACGCCCTGGCCGGCCTGGACGCCCTGCTCGCCGCCGACGCTCCGTCCAGCGCAGGCGCCCTGCCCCCGGCGGGCGGCATGCTCGCCGCCGGCGGTCGGGTCGCCGGCCCGCCCGGCGAACTGCGCGACCTCGCCGCTGACTGGGTGGCCGGGCGGGACGCCGACCTCGCGGCCCTGCACCCCGAGGACGGCGTCCGGCGCACCGGGCTGCCCACCTACCCGTTCCAGCGCCAGCGGTACTGGATCGACCCCCCTCAGAGAGGCATGCGGTGAACTGGTTCGTCTCCGCCGGAAGCCGACCCCAGGCGCCGGTGCGGTTGTTCTGCCTGCCCTACGCCGGCGCCGGCGCGAGCGCGTTCCGCGACTGGCAGCGGGAGTTCGGCGCCGACGTCGAGGTGCTGCCGGTGCAACTGCCCGGACGGGAGAACCGGATCAGCGAGGACCCGAACTTCACCGTCGCCGAGGTCGCCGCCGCGATCGCCGGGCGGGCCGACCGGCCGTACGCGATCTACGGCCACTCGATGGGCGGGCGGGTCGGCTTCGAGGTGGTCCGCGAGCTGCGTCGCACCGGCGGGCCGCTGCCGCTGCGGCTGTACGTGGGCGGCGCGCGGGCCCCGCACGTCGACGACGCCAGCCTCTTCGACGGGCTGTCCCGGGTGGACGACGACGAGCTGCTGCGCCGGCTCGGCGACGGCGGCGGGCTGCCGGCCGGCGTGCTGGCGCACCCCGAGCTGGTGGAGCTGCTGCTGCCGCTGCTGCGCGCGGACTTCGGCCGGGTGGACAGCTACCGGTACGTCCCGGGCGAGCCGCTGCCCGTGCCGGTCGTGGCTTTCAGCGGGCGGTCCGACCGGGCGGTGAGCCACGCGCAGAGCGTCGCCTGGGAGCGGCACACCGCCGCCGGGTTCACCCTGCGCGAGATCGACGGTGGGCACTTCTTCCTGCAAGACCGCCTCCCCGAGTTGGCCGTGACGATTCGCGCCGACCTCACGACCGCCGTCCGGGTCGCCGGCGCGAACGGGACCGCACCGGCCCCGGACGGCCCGACTGATCCGAAGGGCGAGTCGCAGGCGGCCGGCGCGGCGGACCCGAGGGCCACCGCCGACACGGCGGGGCACCGGGTGCCGCTGGGCGACACCGGCTGGTCGGTGTGGCGCGACGCGATCCTGCGCACCACCGGCTTCCCCGCCGACGGGCTCACCGCGCTCGGCGCACCGCAGGCCGCCGCCGCGGCCGACGAGCTGATCACCACCGGCGTCGGGGAGGAGCGGTTCGACAAGGAGTTCGCCGAGGCCCTCACCGCCACCGCCGGCCGGCTCAGCGAGCTGGCCGCCGACCCGCTGCTGCGCGAGGCCGTCACCTGGCAGAACCGCAACGCCCTGCTCGCCCTCGACGGGCTGGCCTCCGGCGGCGCGGACGCGCCCCGCAACGTGCGCCGACGAGACCGCGAGCGGGCCCTGCTCAAGTACTGGCAGCGCTACTGCGGCAAGAACGAGACCGTCGGCTTCTTCGGCCCGAGCTGCTGGGTCACCCTCGACCCGGAGCAGGCCGACACCGCCCGGGTGCGTCCCGGCGCGACGCTGACCCGGCGGCGCTGGGTGTGGTTCGAGTCGTGGGCGCTGTCCGCGTACGGCGACCGGATCGGCGCCGACCTCGCGGTGCGGCAGTGGTGGCCGCCGATGCTCCAGCCCCACCTGAGCCTGCGCGACCGGTCCGTGCTGCGACCCGGCCGCCCCCTGGTCACCCTCACCCCCGTCGAGGCGGCCCTGCTCGCCGCCGCCGACGGCCACCGCCCCGCCCGGGACCTGGTCACCGACCCGGCCGTCGGGCTGCGCCGCGCCGAGGACGGCTACGCGCTGCTGGACCGGCTGGTCGAGCGGGAGCTGATCACCTGGGACGCCGCCCTGCCGGTCGCCCCCGACGCCGAGGACGTGCTCGCGGCCCGGATCGACGCCATCGGCGACGAGCCCGCCCGCCGGGCCGCCCGGGCCGGGCTGGACCGGCTGCGCGCCGCCCGCGACGAGGTGGCCGGCGCGGCCGGCGACCCCGACCGGCTGCGCGCCGCCCTCGACCGGCTCGACGAGACGTTCACCGACCTGACCGGCCAGCCGGCCAGCCGCCGCGCCGGCCAGATGTACGCGGGGCGCACCCTCTGCTACGAGGACACCGCCCGCGACCTCGACGTGGCCTTCGGCGCCCCGCTGCTGGCCGACCTGGCCGCCCCGCTCGCCGTGCTGCTGCGGGCCGCCCGCTGGCTGGCCGGCGAGCTGGAGCAGGCGTACGGGGCGACGTTCCGCGAGCTGTACGACGAGCTGCGCGCCGAGGCCGACGACGACGCGGTGTCGCTGGCCGACCTGTGGTTCCTCGTGCAGGGCCTGTTCTGGGGCACCGGCGAGCGGCCCGTCGACGCGGTCGCCGCCGAGTTCGCCGCCCGCTGGGCCGGGCTGTTCGGCCTGGCCGACCTGCCCCCGGGCGGCACCGAGGTGCGGCTGTCCGTCGCCGACCTGGCCGACCGGGCCGCCGAGGTGTTCCCGGCCCGCGCGAGCGAGTGGACCAGCGCCCGGCTGCACAGCCCCGACCTGCAGATCTGCGCCATCGACGCCGACGCCCTCGCCCGTGGCGACTACACCGTCGTGCTCGGCGAGCTGCACGCCGCCTGGCCGTCCTTCGACTGCCAGGTGTTCACCCCGTCCCACCCGGACGTCGAGCGGCTGCGTGAGGCGCTGGCCGCGGACCTCGGCACGCACCGGATGCGGCTGTTGTTCCCGGCCGACTGGCCCCGCCGCACCAGCCGCACCGCCGAGGCGCTGGTCGGCCCGACGGACCGGCAGCTCGCGTTCCTGCCCGCGCCGGGCGTCGACCCGGACCGGGTGCTGCCCACCGTGGACCTGACCGTGTCCGACACCGACGGCCGGCTCGTGGCCACCGCCCGCGACGGGTCGTGCTGGCCGCTGACCGAGGTGTTCGCCGGGCTGCTGAGCGGCCACGCGGTCGACGGGTTCAAGCTGGTCGCCGCCGCCCCGTACACGCCCCGGATCACCCTGGACCGGCTGGTGGTGGCCCGGCAGACGTGGCGTACCACGGTGGGGGAGTGCGGCCTGGCCGACGTCACCAGCGAACGGGACCGGTTCCTCGCCGTCCGCCGCTGGCGGCGCGAGAAGGGCCTGCCCGAGCTGGTGTACGTCAAGCTCGGCACCGAGACCAAGCCCTGCTTCGTCGACCTGGGCAGCCCCGCGTACGCCGCGATGTTCAGCGCCATGGTCCGGGCGGCCCGCAAGGACGGCGGGGACGGGGTGTCGCTGACCGTCAGCGAGATGCTGCCGACACCCGAGGACGCCTGGGTGCCCGACGGCGTCGGCCGGCGCTACTTCAGCGAGCTGCGGCTGCACATCTTCGACGACGAGCGGCGGGCCGGACAGTGAACCACCACCATCTGCTGCCGCTGGGCGACACCGGCTGGTCGGTGTGGCGGGACGTGCTGCTGCGCACCGCCGGCTTCCCCGCCGCCGGCCTCGACCGGTTCGCCGCACCCGACGCCGCCGAGGCCGCCGACGCGCTGCTGGCCGGCGCGGCCCCCGCCGAGGCGTACGACAAGGAGCTGGCCGCCGCGCTGGCCCGGTCCTCCGCCGTGCTCGCCGAGATCTGCGCCGACCCGCTGGTGCGCGAGGCGGTCACCTGGCAGAACCCGGAGATGCTGGTCGCCCTCGACGGGCTGCTGCGCACCGACCCCGCCGCCCGCAACAAGCCCCGCCGCAAGCGGGAGATCGCGGTGCTGCGCTACTGGCAGCGCTACTGCGGCAAGGCCGAGACCATCGGCTTCTTCGGGCCGGTCTGCTGGGGCACGTTCGACCCGGACAGCCCGCAGACCCGGCTGGCTCCCGGCCCCGGCCTGGCCACCCGGCGCGAGGTCCACTTCGAGGCGTGGGCGCTGATGGCGTACGCCGACCGGCTCGCCGACGACCTGGCGGTGCGCCGCTGGTGGCCACCGGCGCTGCCGCCCCACCTGGCCCTCGACGGGCGCCGGCTGCGCCGGCCGCTGCACCCGCCGACCGAGCTGTCCGCGGTGGAGGCCCAGCTGCTGGCCACCTGCGACGGCCGCACCCCGGCCGGGGACCTGGTGCAACGGCTGTGCGCGGACGGCGACGCCGGCCTGCGCCGCCCGGCCGACGGGTTCCTGCTGCTCGACCGGCTGGTCGAGCGGGGCCTGCTCACCTGGGACGCGGGACTGCCCAACAGCCCTCGGGCGGAACGGGTGCTGGCCGAGCGGATCGCGGCGGTCGGCGACCCGGCGGTGCGGGCCGAGGTGACGGCCGGCTTCGACCGGCTCCGGGCCGCCCGGGACGAGGTCGCCGCCGCCGCCGGCGACCCGGGCCGGCTCGCCGCCGCCCTGGCCGCGCTCAACGCCGAGTTCACCGCGGTCACCGGCCGGCCGGCCACCCGCAACGGCGGGCAGATGTACACCGGCCGCACCGTGGTCTACGAGGAGACGTCGCGGGACCTGGAGTTCACCGTGGGCTCGGCCGTCCTCGACGAGCTGGCCGCGCCGCTGGCGATCGTGCTGCGGGCCGCCCGCTGGCTCACCGCCGAGATCGGCGCCGGATGCGAGCGGATCCTCGCCGAGCTGCACGCCGAACTGGCCGCCGACGGGCCGGTTCGGCTGGCCGACATCTGGTCGCTCGCCCAGGGGCTGATCCTCGCCCCGGACGGCCCGGTCGCGGCGGCCAGCGCCGGCTTCACCGCCCGATGGGCCGAGCTGTTCGGGCTCGCCGACGTGGCCGAGGACCAGCCCGAGCTGCGGCTGAGCAGCGCCGACCTGGCCGCCCGGGCCGACGCCCTCTTCCCGGCCGCCGCCCCCGGCTGGCCCACCGCCCGCATCCACAGCCCGGATGTGCAGGTCAGCGCGCCCAGCGTCGACGCGCTCAACCGGGGGGAGTTCCTGCTCGTCCTCGGCGAGCTGCACCCGGCGACCACGCCGTTCGACAGCGCGGTCTTCGCCCCGTTCCACCCCGACCCGGCGGCGCTGCGCGCCGACGTCGACGCCGACCTGGGGCCGGCGCGGCTGCGGCTGCTCTACCCGGCGAGCTTCCCCCGGCAGACCACCCGCACCACCTGGCACCTGGACGGCCCGGGCGACCGGCAGCTCGGCATCGACACCGCCCGCGGCGCCGACATCGAGCGGATCGTGCCCGCTGCGGCCGTGCGGGTGGAGGCGGCGACCGGGGGCCGGCTGACCGCCGAGCTGCCCGACGGGGCCCGGTGGCCGCTGGTGGAGGTCTTCGCGAACCTGCTCGGCGCCCTGCTGCTGGACAGCTTCAAGCTGCTCGCCCCGGCACCGGCCACCCCACGGATCACCATCGACCGGCTGGTGGTGGCCCGGCGCACCTGGCGGACCACCGTCGCCGAGAGCGGGCTGGCCGGGGTCACCGGCGAGTCCGCGCGGTACCTGGCGGTGCGCCGCTGGCGGGAAGGCCTCGGCCTGCCCGAGCGGGTCTTCGTCAAGGTCGGCACCGAGGTCAAGCCCTGCTACGTCGACCTCACCGGCCCGCTGTACGCCCAGTCGCTGTGCGCGATGGTCGACGCCGCCGCCCGGACCGCCCCGGACGTCTCGCTCACGGTCAGCGAGCTGCTGCCCGCCCCCGCCGACGCCTGGGTCACCGACGCGGCCGGGCACGGCTACGTCAGCGAGCTGCGCCTGCAGATCACCGATCCAGCCACCTATCTGGGAGAACACGGGTGACCGACATCCTGTCCATCAGCGCCGCGCACGGGGAGCCGCTGCCCTGGCCCGACGCCACGCTGGCCGAGCTGATCGCCGCCCAGGCCGCGCGGACCCCGGATGCGGTGGCGGTGCGCCAGTGGGACGAGCGGCTCACCTACCGGGAACTGGTCGGCCGGGCCGCCGGGGTGGCCGCCGCGCTGCGCGAGCGCGGCGTCGGCCGGCAGAGCCGGGTCGGGGTGTGCGGCGAGCGGCGGCCCGACCTCGTGGTCACCGTCCTCGGCGTGCTGCTCGCCGGCGGCTGCTACGTGCCGCTGGAGCCGGGCGGCCCGCGCCGGCGGCTGCGCGAGATCGCCGCCGACGCTCGCGTGCGGGTCGTCGTCGGCGACGCCGCCGAGGCCGAGTTCGGCGACATGCCGGGCGTGGAGACGCTCGGGCTGCCCGGCCCCGCCCCGCTCGTCCCCTGCCCGGCCCGCCCCGGCGACCCGGCGTACGTGCTGTTCACCTCCGGCTCCACCGGCCGGCCCAAGGGGGTGCTCACCACCCATCGCAACGTCGTCGAGTTCGTCACCGGTTACGCGGCCCGGTCCGGCGCGGACGCCTCGGTGCGCAGCCTCGGCATCGCCTCGCTCGGCTTCGACGCAGCCGTCATCGACCTGTTCGTCCCGCTGCTGCTCGGCGGCGCGGTGCAACTCCTCGGCGCCGACGACCGGTCCGACCCGGCCCGGCTGACCCGCTTCGTCGCCGAGCACGAGGTGAACTGGGGCTTCATCACCCCGATCGTGCTGTCCATGCTGGACCCGGCCGAGCTGCCCGGCTGGCGCACCGTGCTCTGCGGCGGCGAGGCCGTGCCCGCCGAGCTGGCCGCCCGCTGGGCCCCCGGCCGGCGCTTCGTCAACAGCTACGGCCCCACCGAGACCACTGTGGTGGCCGTGAGCGGCGAGCTGACCGCCGCCGAGACCGACCCGGTGCCGATCGGCCTGCCGCTGCCCAACCACCGGGCGTACGTGGTCGACGCCGAGCTGCGCCCGGTGCCGCCGGGGGAGACCGGTGAGCTGCTGATCGGCGGCCCCGGCCTGGCCGACGGCTACCTCGACCGGCCCGGCCTGACCGCCGAGCGGTTCGTGCCCGACCCGTTCTCCGGGCTGCCCGGGGAGCGGCTGTACCGCACCGGCGACCTGGTCACCCAGGCCCCCGACGGGCGGATCGTCTACCACGGCCGGGCCGACCGGCAGGTCAAGATCCGTGGGCAGCGCATCGAGCTGGGCGAGGTCGAGGCCGTCCTCGCCGGGCTGCCCGGCGTCGACCGGGTCGCCGTCGAGGCCGTCGACGGGCCGGCCGGCGCCGAGCTGGTCGCGTTCCTCACCCCCGCCGACGCCCCCGACGACGCGGCGGTGCACGCGTACGCCGAGCCCCGGCTGACCGCCGCGATGCGCCCGGCCCGGACGGTGCGCCTGGCCGCGCTGCCGGTCAGCGCGATCACCGGCAAGCTGGACCGCCCGGCGCTGCGCGCCCTGGCCGTCGCCGCCCGCCCCGCGCCGGTGGCCGACGGCGGGCCGGCCGACGCCGACCCGGTCACCCGGGCCGTGGCCCGGGCCTGGACCCGGCTGCTCGGCGCCGCCCCCGGCCCGGACACCGACTTCCTCGCCTCCGGCGGGAACTCCATCGTCGCGATGCGGCTCGTCGCCGCGCTCCGGGCCGAGCTGGGCCGGCACGTCGACACCCGGGACGTGTTCGCCGGGCGCACCGTGACGGGCCTCGTCGAACGGATCACCGCCGCCGCCCCGGACCCCGGCGACGGGCTGACCACCGGCAACCCGCCCACCCTGTCCCCGCCGCAGCGCCGGCTGTGGTTCGTCGACCAGCTCGCCCCGTCCAGCGCGCCCTACAACATCGCGGTGGCCCACCGGCTGCGCGGCGAGCTGGACGTCCCCGCCCTCGGCGCGGCCCTGCGCGCCGTGGCCGAGCGGCACGACGTGCTGCGCTGGCGCATCCCGCAGACCGCCGGGGTGCCGTACGCGGTGTGCGAGGAACCCACCGACGTGGCGGTGCCGGTGCTCGACCTGACCGGCGGGGCGGACCCGGAGGCGGAGCTGGCCGGAATGCTCGCCGCCGGCGCGGCGCACGCGTTCGACCTGGCCACCGGGCCGCCCTGGCAGGTCGCCGTGTACCGGCTCGGACCGGCCGCCCACGTGCTCGCGATCACCTGGCACCACGCGGTGTTCGACGGCTGGTCAGAGGCGGTGTTCTACGACGACCTCGCCGCCGCGTACGCGCGGGCCGTGGCCGGCGAGGCCCCCGCCCTGCCCGCCGTGGCCGCCCGGTACGCCGACTACGCCGTGTGGCGGGCCGAGCGGGACCGCCGGCGCGGCGCCGAGGACCTGGCCTGGTGGGCCGGGCACCTGCGCGGCGTGCCGACCGTGCTGGACCTGCCCCGCGACCGGCCCCGCCCCGCCGTGCAGACGTACGCCGGTGTGGAGGCCGCGGCCACCCTGTCCGTCGAGGCGGACCGGGCGGTGCGGGCGCTGGCCGAGCGTCGCGGCACGGGCGTCGCGGCGGTGCTGCTGGCCGGCTTCGGCGAGCTGCTGAGCCGGCTCACCGGCGGCGACGACCACGTCGTCGGCGCGATCGTCGCCGACCGGCGGCTGGCCGCGTTCGACGACGTCGTCGGGTTCTTCATCGACACCGTGCCGGTGCGGGTGCGCACCGGCGGGGCGAGCTTCGCCGAACTGGTCGACCGCTGCGCGGCCGAGCTGCACGACGCCACCGCCCACCCCGGCGCGCCGCTGGAGAAGATCGTCGAGGCGCTCGGCGTCGGCCGGGACACCTCCCGGGCGCCGCTGTTGCAGGTGCTGTTCAACGTGCTCAACTTCACCCAGCCCCGGCTGGCGCTGACCGGGCTGACCGGCGAGCCCGCGCCGGTGCCCAAGCCCGGCTCCCCGTTCGACCTCACCGTCTACGTGGCGGAGCGGGCCGGCCGGCTCGGCGTCGAGGTGGTGCACAACCCGGACCTGTTCGACGCCGACCGGATCGACGCGCTGCTGGCCGACCTGGCCACCCTGGTCGGTGCGCTGGCCGCCGCCCCCGACGCGCCGGCCGGCGAGGTCGCCGCCGAGCTGCCCCGGCCGACCGTGCGCACCGCCCAGCTCGGCGCGATGACCGTCGCCGCGACCGCCGAGCCCGCGCGGATGGTGGCGCTGCCCGCCGGCCCGGACGCCCTCACCGACACCGAGGAACTGGTCGCCGGCATCTGGCGGGAGGTCCTGGAACACGACCGGGTCGGGGTCACCGACAACTTCTTCGACATCGGCGGGCACTCGCTCGCCCTGGCCGCCGTGCACGCCCGGCTGACCGCCGCCACCGGCCGGTCGATCGCGATGCTCGACCTGTTCCGCCATCCCACCGTCCGGGCCCTCGCCGCCCACCTCGACGGCGCGGCCGACCGACCGGAACTGGCCCGTGCCGCGCTGCGGGCCGCCGCCCGCCGCAGTCGGACCCGACGTATCCCTCCTCGCCGCCCCGGCGGCACCGCGTGACGAAGGACGACCTGATGGACAACGCGATCGAAACTGACAATTCCGCCGACGACGGCATCGAGCCGATTGCGATCGTCGGGCTGGCCGCCCGGCTGCCCGGCGCCGCCGACGTGCACGAGTTCTGGCGCAACCTGGTCGACGGCGTCGAGTCGGTCACCGAGCTGACCCGGGAGGAGCAGCTCGCCCGGGGCGTCACCCCCGAGGAGCTCGACGACCCGGGCTGGGTCAACAAGGCCCCGCTGGTCGACGGCTACGACCGGTTCGACGCCGCCCTGTTCGGGATGACCGCCCGGGAGGCCGAGGTCACCGACCCGCAGCACCGGCTGTTCCTGGAGACCTGCTACACCGCCCTGCAGGACGCCGGCTACGACCCGGCCCGCTACGACGGCGCCGTCGGCGTGTACGCCGGCACCGGCGGCACCGCGTACCTGCACCGCAACGTGCTGCACAACAAGCGGATCGGCGGCAACCCGCACAACGCCGTCTCCATCGCCACCAGCAACTCGCCCAACTACGTGGCGACCGGCGTGTCGTACCGGCTGGACCTGCGCGGGCCCAGCCTGACCGTGCACACCGCCTGCTCCACCTCCCTGGTCGCCTTCCACCTGGCCTGCGAGGCGCTGCGCAACGGCGAGTGCGACATGGCCCTCGCGGGCGGCGTCAACATCGAGCTGCCGCACGCCGGGTACCTCGGCATGGACGGCTTCACCTCCCCCGACGGGCGGTGCCGGCCGTTCGACGCGGAGGCGAACGGCACCATGTGGGGCAGCGGCGTCGGGGTGACCCTGCTCAAGCGCCTGTCCGACGCGATCGCCGACGGCGACCACATCCGCGCCGTGGTGCTCGGCAACGCCATCAACAACGACGGCGCCGGCAAGGTCGGCTTCACCGCCCCCAGCGTCGACGGGCAGATGGAGGCAGTCGCCCAGGCCGTCGGGATGGCCGGGATCGACCCGCGCACCATCAGCTACGTCGAGGCGCACGGCACCGGCACCGCGATGGGCGACCCGATCGAGGTCGCCGCCCTGTCGGCGGTGTACACGAAGGACACCGACGAGCGGGGCTGGTGCGGCATCGGCTCGGTGAAGTCCAACATCGGCCACCTCAGCCAGCCCTCCGGCATCGTGAGCGTGATCAAGACGGTGCTGGCCATGGAGCACGGGCTGATTCCGCCGACCATCAACTACGAGACCCCGAACCCGGCGATCGAGTTCGCCGACACCCCGTTCTACGTGGCGAACACCCTCACCAAGTGGGACACCGACTCCGGGCCCCGCCGGGCCGGGGTCAGCTCCTTCGGCATCGGCGGCACCAACGCCCATGTGGTGCTCGAGGAGGCGCCGGAGGCGTACCGCACCGACCGGCGGGTGCGCCCCGCGCAGCTGCTGCACGTGTCGGCGAAGACCGACACGGCGCTGGAGACCGCCGTGGAGCGGCTCGCCGAGCACCTCGCCGGCAACCCCGACGGCGGGGCCGCGCACCTGGCCGACGTCGCGCACACGCTGCGGGTGGGCCGCCAGCAGTACGCGCACCGGGCCGCGGTGGTCGCCACCGACCTGCCCGACGCCGTCGCCGCCCTGCGCACCAAGCGACGCCGGCAGGCCGGCGTCGCTGACGGCCCCGCGCCCCGGGTCGCCTTCCTCCTCTCCGGCCAGGGCAGCCAGTACGCCGGGATGGGCGCGCAGCTCTACGCCGAGGAGCCCGGCTACGCCGCCGTCGTCGACGAGTGCGCCGAGCTGCTCCGGGGCGAGCTGGGCCTGGACATCCGCGACCTGATCCTCGACCGGGACCCGGAGGCGGCCGAGAAACTGCTCCAGACCCGCTACACCCAGCCGGCCCTGTTCGTCGTCGAGTACGCCCTGGCCACGCACTGGCAGCGCGTCGGCGTCCGGCCGGCGGCGATGGCCGGGCACTCCATCGGCGAGTACGTCGCCGCGACCGTCGCCGGGGTGCTCGACCTGCCCGACGCGCTGCGGATCGTCGTCGCCCGGGGCCGGCTCATGCAGTCCCTGCCGGCCGGGTCGATGCTGGCCGTCCCGCTGGACGAGTCGGTGGTCGCCGGGCTGCTGCCCGAGGGTGTCTCGATCGCCACGGTCAACGGCCCCGGCACCTGCGTGGTGGCCGGGGAGCCCGACGCGGTCGCTGCGTTCGCGGAGACCCTGAAGACCACCCGCAAGGTCAAGAGCAAGGCGCTGCGCACCTCGCACGCCTTCCACTCGCCGATGATGGACCCGATCCTCGCCGAGTTCACCGCGCTGATGGCAGCCGTGCCGCTGCGCGCGCCGAAGGTCCCGTTCCTGTCCAACGTCTCCGGCACCTGGATCACCGACGCGCAGGCCACCGACCCGGCGTACTGGGCGGCGCACCTGCGTCAGCCGGTGCGCTTCGGCGACTGCGTGGCGACCCTGCTCGCCGAGGGCACCTGGGCGCTGGTCGAGTGCGGCCCCGGCCGGCAGCTCGCCAACCTGGCCCGGATGCAGGTCGCCAAGGGCTCGCCGGAGCAGCGGGCGCTCGTCCCGCTGGGCAGCCTGCCCGGCCCGGGGGAGCCGGCCGGCGACCTGGCCGCCCTGCTCACCACCGCCGGGGCGCTGTGGTGCGCCGGCGTGGGCGTGCGCGCCGGCTCCGACCCGGACGCCCGGCGGGTGCCGCTGCCGACGTACCCGTTCGAGCGGCGCCGCTACTGGGTCGACCCGGACCCGCAGGAGCAGACCACCGCCGCGCCGGCCGAGACCGGCCCGCGGGCGCTGCCCGAGTGGTTCGCCGTGCCGGTGTGGCGTCAGGCCGCGTCCGTGCCGGCCACCGCCGCGCCCGGCCGCTGCCTGGTGCTGGCCGACGGCCCGCGCGGCGACGCGCTCGTCGCCGGCCTGCGCGCCGCGGGCGCCGAGATCGTCGAGGTACGCGCCGCCGACGCCTTCGCCGCCACCGACGGCGGCTGGGTGCTGCGCCCCGGCGTGCGCGAGGACCACGACGCGCTGGTCGCCGCCCTCGGCGACGCCCTGCCCGAGCGGCTGGTGCACGCCTTCGCCCTCGACGGTGAGCCCACCGGCACCGACATCACCGCCGGTTGGGCCGCCCAGGACCGGGGCTTCTTCAGCGCCCTGCACCTGGTGCAGGCCCTCGCCGGGGCCGGCCGCACCGCCGAGGACGGCTCGCTGGCCCTGGACCTGGTGACCGCCGGCATCGGCGACGTGACCGGCGTGGACCTGACCCGGCCCGAGCACGCCACCCTCACCGGCCTGGTCCGGGTGCTCCCCGTCGAGCTGCCCGGGCTGACCGTCCGGCTGCTCGACGCCGACCCCGCCGCCACCGGGGCGGACGCCCTGGTCGCCGAGCTGCGCCGCCCGGTCGACCCGGAACACACCGAGGTGGCGCTGCGCGGCACCCGCCGCTGGGTCACCGGCTACGAGCAGGTCACCGTCGACGCCGAGGGTGAGCCCGGGGCGCTGCGCGACGGCGGCCGGTACGTGATCACCGGCGGCCTCGGCGGCATCGGCATCACCCTCGCCGAGGACTTCGCCCGGCGGGCCCGGGCGAAGCTGGTGCTGCTGGCCCGCTCCGGCCTGCCGCCGCGCGAGCAGTGGGACGACCACCTCGCCGTGCACGGCTCCGGCCAGTCCGACCGGGTGGGCCGGGCGATCGCCGCGATCCGCCGGATGGAGGAGGCCGGCGCGTCGGTGCTGGTGCTCGCCGCCGACGTCACCGACCCGGCCGACCTGCGCCGGGTCCGGGCCGCCGCCGAGGCCGAGTTCGGCGGGATCGACGGCGTCGTGCACGCCGCCGGCCTGCCCGGCGGCGGCATGGCCGAGATCAAGGAGCGGGCCGAGGCCGAGCGGGTGCTCGCCCCGAAGCTCGCCGGCACGCTCGCCCTCGCCCAGGTCTTCGGCGACCTGCCGCTGGACTTCGTGGTGCTGTGCTCCTCGATCACCGCCGTGATCGGCGGCTTCGGCCAGGTCGACTACTGCGCGGCGAACAACTTCCTCGACGCGCACGCCCGCGCGGGCGTCGGCTGGTCCGCCCCGGTGGTGTCGCAGAACTGGGGCGGCTGGGCCGAGGTCGGCATGGCGGCGGAGAGCACCGCCCCGGCCGGGTTCCGGGCCCTGACCCGGGACACCGTCACCGCCGCCGTCGACCACCCGGTGCTCACCACGAAGGTGACCGGCCCGGAGGGCACGGTGCTGCACGGTCTGGTCTGCGCCGCCACCCACTGGCTGCTCGACGAGCACCGCATCGGCGGGGTGCCGGTGGTGCCGGGCACCGCCCACCTGGAGTCCGTCCGCGCCGCCGTGGCCGCCGCCGTTCCCGCCCCCGGCCCGGACGCGGCGGTGGAGCTGCGCGACGTGGTGTTCCTGGAGCCGTTCTCGGTGCCGGACGGCTCGGTCGCCCAGTACCGGGTGACGCTGACCGCCGCCGAGGACGAGTCGACGGAGTTCGTGGTGCAGAGCCTCGCCGCCGGGGTGCTGCGCACCCACGTTCGCGGCGCGGCCGGCTGGACCACCGACCCCGCCCCGCCGCAGGCGCGGGACCTCGCCGACGTGGTCGCCCGGTCCCGCCGGGTCGACGACGACTCGTCGTTCGGCCGGGGCCGCACCAGCATGCTGACCTTCGGGCCGCGCTGGCACTCGCTGGCCGAGCACCACCTCGCCGACGGCGAGGAGTTGGCCCTCGTCGAGGCGCCCGCCGAGGCGGTCGCCGACCTGGCCGGGTGGGGGCTGCACCCGGCCCTGCTGGACGTGGCCACCGCGTTCGGCCGGGGTCAGGGCTCGGGCACCTACCTGCCGCTGTCGTACGGGCGGATCGTGGTGCGCGGGGCGCTGCCGCAGCGGTTCCACAGCCACCTGCGCCACCGCGACGGCGGAACCGACGAGGTGATCACCGCCGACCTGACCCTGACCGACGCGTCCGGCCGGGAGTTGGTCGCGATCAGCGACTTCGTGCTGCGTCGGGTGGACCAGTCGGCGGTCACCGGAGGGCTCACCGCCGACGCCGCCCCGGCCGGCACCGTCCCGGCCGCCGACGTTCCCGGCGAGGACATCCGGCCGGTCGACGGCGCGGAGGCGTTCCGGCGCAGCCTCACCGCCGGCCTCGGCGCCCAGGTGGTGATCACCACCCGGTCGGTGGCCGACATTCGGCGTCGCGCCGCCCGGGTCACCACCGGAAGCCTGGAGTCGGAGACCGACCCGACCGCGTCCACCGCCACGGTCGAGGCCGGCGGCTCGGCGGCGCCACGCACCGAGCTGGAGGCCACCATCGCCCAGGTGTGGCGCGACGGGCTCGGGGTGCCGGTGGTGGGCGTGGACGACGACTTCTTCGCCCTCGGCGGCAACTCCCTCGTCGCCGTGCAGCTCATCGCGTCGATGCGCAAGGCGACCGGGGTGCGGCTGCCGATGCGCAGCCTCTTCGAGACGCCCACCGTCGCCGGGTTGGCCGTCCGGATCGAGGAGTTGCGCGCCGAGGCGTCCGCCGTAGCCGAGCCGGCCACCCCGGCGGCGACCACGAGCATCCCGCGGCTGCCCCGCGCGTGAGCACCGAGGAACAAGGGAGTACAGAGCTATGAGCGACACGATCGCCACGCTGCCGGTGGTCGTCGAAAGCGACGGCCGGGCGCTGACCGACCTCATCGACGCCCGCCGGGCCGAGCTGCGGGCCGCCCTCGTCGAGCACGGCGGGCTGCTGTTCCGTGGCTTCGACGTCGGCGGCGTCGACGGCTTCGACGCGGTGGTGCGGGCGCTGGCCGGGGAGCCGCTGGTCTACACCGAGCGGTCCTCGCCCCGGCACTCCATCAAGGGCCGGGTCTACACCTCGACCGACTACCCGCCGGACGAGGAGATCTTCCTGCACAACGAGAACTCGTACCAGGCGCGCTGGCCGCTGACCCTGTTCTTCTGGTGCGTCACCCCGCCCCAGACCCGGGGCGCGACCCCGCTCGCCGACGTGCGCCGGGTGTACGAGCTGATCGACCCGGCCGTACGGGAGGAGTTCGTCCGCCGCCGGTGGATGCTGGTGCGCAACTTCCACGCCGACTTCGGCACCCGCTGGCAGGACGTGTTCAACACCGACGACCGGGCCGAGGTCGAGGCGTACGCGGCGGCCAACCGGATCGCCCTGGAATGGGTCGGCGGGGACGGGCTGCGCACCCGCGCCGTGCGCGACGTGGTGCACCACCGGCCCGGCTCGGACACGCCGCGCTGGTTCAACCACGCCACGTTCTTCCACGTGAGCACCCTGCCGCAGGAGTACCAGGAGGGGCTGCTGGCGATGTTCGGCCCCGACGGGCTGCCGTCGAACACCTACTACGGCGACGGCGGCGAGATCCCCGGCGACGTGCTGGACCACCTGCGGGCCGCGTACCGGGCCGCCAGCGTCCGCTTCGACTACCAGCGCGACGACGTGCTGGTGGTGGACAACATGACCGCCGCGCACGCCCGGGAGCCGTTCACCGGCCCCCGCAGGATCGCCGTCGCGATGGCCGAGCCGCACACCCCCGAGAGCACTGGAGACAACTGATGGCCGAATCACGCTTCCTGGTCGTGCGCAACGACGAGGAGCAGTACTCGATCTGGTCGGCCGACCGTGAGCTCCCCGCGGGCTGGAACGGCACCGGCTTCGCCGGCACCCGCGAGGAGTGCCTGGCGCACATCGACACCGTGTGGACCGACATGCGCCCCCGTTCCGTCCGCGAGGGCACCTCATGACCGGGGAGTGGACCTTTCCCGCCTCCTTCGCGCAGGAGCGGGTGTGGATGGCCAACCAGCTCGACACCGGCTCGCCGGTCTACAACGTGTCCAACCTGTGGTCCTTCCCGGCCGAGCTGGACGCCGACGCGGCCGGCGACGTGTTCAACCAGGTCGTCGCCCGGCACGAGGCGCTGCGCACCCACCTGCGGATGGCGGACGGGGTCCTGGTGCAGGTGGTCCGCGCGCACGAGCCGGTCCGGATCGACGCCGAGGACCTGTCGGGCCTGCCGGAGGCCGAGCGGCTCGCCCGGTACGCGGCGATCAAGGAGGAACTGGCCCGCACCCCGATCCCGCTGGACGCCGCGCCGCTGTGGCGGGCCCGGCTGATCAAGGGCGACACGGCGTGGACGTTGCTGGCCGTGATGCACCACGCCGTCTACGACGCCCACTCGGCGGTGGTGTTGACCGGCGAGCTGGCCGCGTTCACCACCGCCGCGCTCACCGGCGCCCCCGCCGAGGTGCCGGAGTTGCCCATCCAGTACGCCGACTTCGCCGCCTGGCAGCGCGACCAGCTCACCGGCCCGGAACTGGACCGGCAACTCGCCTTCTGGGCCGGCCACCTGGCCGGGGCCCCGGCGGTGACCGGTCTGCCGCTGGACCGGCCCCGCCCGGCCCAGCTCGGCTTCGCCGGCGACGAGGTGCGCTTCGACCTGCCCGACGGGCTGCTCGACTCCGTCGGCCGGCTCGCCGCGGCCTCGGCCGCCACCCCGTACATGGTGCTGCTGACCGGGTTCGCCGCGCTGCTGTCCCGGATCTCCGGCGACGACACGGTGGTGGTCGGCGTGTCCACCGCCGGCCGGGACACCGACGAGGTGGCCCCGCTGGTCGGCATGTTCGTCAACCCGGTGGCGCTGCGCTGCGACCTGACCGGCGACCCCACCGTCGCCGAGCTGCTCGGCCGCGTCCGGGGCGGCCTGATCGACGCGATGGAGCACGGGCAGACGCCGTTCCAGAAGATCGTCGAGGCCGTCGCCCCGCAGCGGGACCCGTCGGTGCAGCCGATCTTCCAGACCGCGCTGAACTTCATCCCCGACTCCGGCCTGGACCCGGTGCCGCTGGGCACCACCAAGGACGACCTGGCCTTCGACGTCACCGCCGGGGAGAGCCGGCTGGTCTACCGCACCGACCTGTTCGACCGGGCCACCGCCGAGTCGATCGTCACCCGGTACGTCCGGCTGCTCGCCGCCGCCGTCGCCGACCCCGGCCGGCGGGTCTCCGAGCTGCCGCTGCTCGACGACGCCGAGCGGCGGCTCGTCCTCTCCACCTGGAACACCACCGCCCACCACCGGCCGGTGAGCACCGTGGTCGACGAGGTGCAGCGCCAGGCCGTGGCCACCCCGCAGGCCCTCGCGCTGGTCTGCGACGGCGCCGAGCTGACGTACGCCGAGCTGAACGCCGCCGCGAACCGGCTGGCCCGGCTGCTGGTCGCCCGGGGGGCCGGCCCGGAGACCCGGGTCGCGCTCGCGCTGCCCCGCTCGATGGACCTGCTGGTGGCCATCCTCGCGGTGCTCAAGTCCGGCGCGGCGTACGTGCCGGTGGACATCGGCTACCCGGCGGCCCGGATCGGGTACCTGCTGACCGACGCCGAGCCGGCGCTGGTGCTGGCCGACGCCGACACCGCCGCCAACGTGCCCGGCGACGCGTTGGTGCTCGACCCGCTCACCGCCGCCGACCTCGACGCGGCGGACCTGACCGACGCCGACCGGGCCGCCCCGTTGCGCCCGGACCACCCGGCCTACGTGCTGTACACGTCCGGCTCCACCGGCCGCCCCAAGGGCGTCGTGGTGGAGCACCGGTCGGTGACCGCGTACCTGGCCTGGGCCCGGCACACCTACCCGGGCCTGGCCGGCACGGCCCTGCTGCACTCGCCGGTGTCGTTCGACCTCACCGTCACCGGGCTGCTCGGGCCGCTCACCGCAGGCGGCACGGTCCGGCTCGCGGCGATCGACGAGCCGGCCGCCCGCGCCGGCGGCCGGCCGACCTTCCTCAAGGTGACCCCGAGTCACCTGCCGCTGCTCGACGAGGCGTTGTCGCCGACGGCCGACCTGGTCATCGGCGGCGAGGCGCTCACCGGCGAGCAGCTCGCCGACTGGCGGGCCGCCCACCCCGAGGTGGCGGTGATCAACGAGTACGGCCCGACCGAGGCCACCGTCGGCTGCGTCGCCGCCCGGATCGCGCCGGGGGCGGAGCTGCCCGCCGGGGCGGTGCCGATCGGCACCCCCACCTGGAACACCCGGGCGCTGCTGCTGGACGCGGCGCTGAACCCGGTGCCGCCGGGCGTGGCCGGCGAGCTGTACGTCGCCGGCGACCAGCTCGCTCGCGGCTACCTGCGCCGCCCCGGCCTCACCGCCGAGCGTTTCCTGCCCTGCCCGTACGGGCAGCCCGGGCAGCGGATGTACCGCACCGGCGACCTGGCCCGGTGGCGGGCCGACGGGACGCTGGAGTACCTGGGCCGCCGCGACGAGCAGGTGAAGGTGCGCGGCATGCGCATCGAGCTGGGCGAGATCGAGTCGGCCCTGCTGGCCCGGCCCGGCGTCCGGGAGGCGGCGGTGGCCGTGCGCACCGACACCGGCGAGCCGACCCTGGTCGGTTACCTGGTCGGCGACGCCGACGAGGCCGCGCTGGCCGCCGACCTGGCCCGGGAGCTGCCGGCGCACCTGGTGCCGGCCGCGTTCGTCCGGCTCGACGCGCTGCCGCTGACCCCGAACGGCAAGCTGGACCGGGCCGCGCTGCCCGCCCCGGCCACCGGGACGGTCGACGACGCGTACGTCGCCCCGCGCACCGACGCCGAGGCCCTGGTGGCCGAGGTGTACGCCGACATCCTCGGCGTGGAGAAGGTCGGCGCGACCGACGACTTCTTCGCCCTCGGCGGCAACTCGCTGCGCGGCATGCGGGCGATGGCCCGGATCCGGGCCGAGGTGGACGTCGACCTGCCGATGCGGGCGCTGTTCGGCAGCCCGGTGGTGGCCGACCTGGCCGCCCAGCTCGAGAGCCTGATCGCCGCGGAACTCGACGAGCTCTCCGACACCGAGGTCGCCGAGTTGCTGGCGACGGAAGAGGGACGTACCACATGACCGACCTGAAGGATCCGGCCCGGGAGGCGGCCCGGCAGGCGCTGATCGCCAAGCGGCTACGCCGCCGCCAGGCCACCCCGGCCGCCCGGATCACCCCCCGGCCCGAGAACGCCGAGGTGCCGCTGTCGTACGCCCAGGAGCGGGTCTGGTTCATGGACCAGCTCGCCCCGGGCGAGGCCGCGTACCACATCGCGGTGCCGCTGCGGGTGCGCGGCCCGCTCGACGTCGCGGCCCTGCGCGGCGCGCTGGCCGGGCTGACGGCCCGGCACGAGTCGCTGCGCACCCGGTTCCCGGCGGACGCCGACGGCCGCCCCACCGTGGTCGTCGAGGACACCGTCGAGGTGCCGCTGACGGTGACGGAGGCGGCCGACGAGCAGGCGGCGCAGGCGCTGGTCGACGCCGCCTCGACGGAGCCGTTCGACCTGGCCACCGGGCCGCTGCTGCGCGCCCTGCTGATCCGGCTGGCCGACGATGACCACGTGCTGTTCCTCAGCAAGCACCACATCGTCGGCGACGGCTGGTCGGTGGACGTGCTGCTGCGCGACCTGATCACCCTCTACCACGGCGGCGAGCCGCCGGCCCTGCCCGTGCAGTACGGCGACTTCGCCGTCTGGGAGGCCGCCGAGCTGGACGGCCCGGCGGCCCGGGGCCACCTGGACTGGTGGAAGTCCCGCCTGGCCGGGATCACCCCGCTGGAGTTGCCGCTGGACGCGCCCCGCCCGGCGACCCAGACCTACCGGGGCGACTTCGTCGAGTTCCAGCTCGACCCGGCGGACACCGAGCGGCTCAACGCGCTCACCCGGGCCGGCGGCGGCACGCTGTTCATGACGCTGCTCGCCGCGTACCAGGTGCTGCTGGCCCGGCACGCCGGCCAGGACGACTTCGCCGTCGGCGCGTCGGTGGCCGGTCGGTCCGCCCCCGAGCTGGAGAACATCGTCGGCATGTTCATCAACATGCTGCCGATGCGGGCCGAGCTGGCCGGCGACCCGACGTTCACCGAGCTGCTGGAGCGCACCCGGCACAGCGTGCTGGACGGCTTCGAGCACGCCGAGGTGCCGTTCGCGAAGGTCGTCCACGAGCTGGGGCTGCCCCGCGACGTGAGCCGGTCCCCGGTGTTCCAGTCCATGTTCGTGCTGCAGAACTACGAGATGGGCCGGTTCACCGGGGTCTCCGACGCCGCCGACGTGAGCTTCCAGTGGAACCCGATGGAGCTGCGGGCCACCCGCTTCGACTTCGAGCTGCACGCCGTGGAGACCACCGAGGGTCTCTGGGGGAAGCTGGTCTTCAACACCGACCTGTTCACCCGGGAGACCGTCGAGCGGATCGCCCGGCGCTGGATCACCCTGCTGCGGGCGGTCGTCGCCGCACCGGACACCCCGGTCTCCGCGCTGGAGCTGACCGCCCCCGCCGAGCGGGAACTGCTGGCCGGTTGGAACGACACCATGGCCGACTTCCCGCAGGCGCAGACCCTGCACGGCCCGTTCGAGCAGCGGGCCGCGGCCACCCCGGACGCGGTGGCGCTGACCTTCGAGGACCGCTCGGTGACGTACGCCGAGCTGAACGCCGCCGCGAACCGGGTGGCGCACCGGCTGCGCGCCGTCGGCGTCGGCCCGGAGACCCTCGTCGGGGTGTGCGCGGAACGCTCGGTGGAGCTGGTCGCCGGGCTGCTCGGCGTACTCAAGGCCGGCGGCGCCTACCTGCCGCTGGACCCGGAGTACCCGGCCGACCGGCTGTCCTTCATGGTCACCGACGCCGCCGCCGGTGTCGTGCTGGTGCAGGAGCACCTGCGTGACGTGCTGCCCGACACCGGCGCGACCGTGCTGGCCCTGGACGACGAGGCGGTGTGGGCCGACCAGCCCACCGCCGACCCCGCGCCGACCGCCGGGCCGGGCAACCTGGCGTACGTCATCTACACCTCCGGCTCCACCGGCCGGCCCAAGGGGGTGCCGAACACCCACCGGGGCATCGTCAACCGGCTGGACTGGATGCAGAAGGCGTACCGGCTGGGCGCGGACGACGCGGTGCTGCAGAAGACCCCGGCCAGCTTCGACGTATCGGTGTGGGAGTTCTTCTGGCCGCTGCGCGAGGGCGCCCGGCTGGTGCTGGCCAGGCCCGGCGGGCAGAAGGACGCCGGGTACCTGCGCGACCTGCTGGTCTCCGAGCGGATCACCACCGCCCACTTCGTCCCGTCGATGCTGACCGTGTTCCTCGGCGAGGACGGGGTCGAGGCGGCCACCGGCCTGCGCCGGGTGATCTGTTCCGGCGAGGAGCTGCCGCTGGTCTCGGCGGTGGAGTTCACCGCCCGACTGCCCTGGTGCGAGCTGCACAACCTGTACGGCCCCACCGAGGCGGCCATCGACGTCAGCGCCTGGCACTGCGACCCGGCCAGGCTGGCCGGGCTGACCAGCGTCCCGATCGGCGGCCCGATCGCCAACCTGCGCCTGCACATCCTGGACCCGGCGGGCAACGAGTGCCCGGTCGGCGTCGCGGGCGAGCTGCACATCGGCGGCGTCGGGCTGGCCCGGGGCTACCACCGCCGGCCGGCGCTCACCGCCGAGCGGTTCGTGCCCGACCCGTTCTCGGGCGAGCCGGGCGCGAGGCTGTACCGCACCGGCGACCTGGCCCGCTGGGTGGCCTTGCCGGACGGCTCGGGGGTCGTCGAGTTCCTGGGCCGGATCGACCACCAGGTGAAGCTGCGCGGCCTGCGCATCGAGCTGGGCGAGATCGAGAGCGCCCTGCGCGAGCAGCCCCAGGTGACCGAAGCGGCGGTGATCGTCCGCGAGGACACCCCGGGCGACAAGCGGCTCACCGGGTACGTGGTCGGCGACGCCGAGCACGCCGCGCTGAAGGCGGCGCTGAAGGAGACCCTGCCCGAGTACATGGTGCCGACCGCGTTCGTCACCCTCGACGCGCTGCCGCTGAGCCCCAGCGGCAAGCTCGACCGCCGGGCGCTGCCCGCCCCCGTGGTGACCCGCGAGGCGTCCGTGGCGCTGGTCGAGCCGCGCGACGACACCGAGCGGCTGCTGGCCGGGATCTGGTCGGAGGTGCTGGGCGTCGACACGCTCGGCATCGACGACGACTTCTTCGACCTGGGCGGGCACTCGATGCTCGCCACCCAGGTGGTGGCGAAGATCCGCAAGGTCGAGCACGGCGGCCGGCCGGTCGGCGTGATGGACCTGTTCCAGAAGCGGACCATCCGGGACCTGGCCGCGTTCATGACCGGCGACGCCGCCGACGACGGCCCGCGCCGGCTGCTCTACGAGCTGACCAAGCCGATCCCGGCCGGCAAACGGGTCCGCACGTACGTCTGCGTCCCGTACGGCGGCGGCAGCGCCATCGTCTACCAGCCCCTCGCGGACGCCCTGCCCGCTGGCAACGCCCTGTACTCGCTGGCCATCCCCGGCCACGACGTCGGGCTCAGCGAGGACGGCCTGCCGTTCGAGGAGCTGACCCGGCGGGTCGCCGACGAGATCATCGAGCGGATCGAAGGCCCGATCGTGCTGTACGGCCACTGCGGCGTCGGCAGCGCGATCGTCGCCGAGGTGGCCCGCAAGGTCGAGGCGGCCGGCCGGGAGCTGGAGGCCGTCTACATCGGCGCGATGTTCCCGTTCGCCCGGCCGAAGGGCCTCTTCGCCGCCGCCCGCAACCGCCTCGAACAGCTCCGCAGCAACAAGCACTACGCGAGCTGGCTCAAGTCGATGGGGGTGGACACCGACGAGCTGGACCCGGAGCAGGCCGACCGGATCATCAGCAACATGCGGGCCGACTCCCGCGCCTCCGAGGAGTACTTCACCGGCCTGTTGGACGCCGGGACGGCGAAGCTGCGCGCCCCGATCGTCTCGGTGGTCGGCTCCGAGGACCCGGTGACCGACTACTACACCGAGCGGTACGCCGAGTGGGGGTTCCTCTCCGACACCCTCGGGCTGGTCGTCCTCGACCAGGCGGGGCACTTCTTCCTCAAGTACCGGGCCGACGAGCTGGCCGAGATCGTCACGGCGGCGCACCCGGCGGTGCTCGCCGGCGACACCACCGCGCTGGAGGCCCCGGCCCGGGGCGAGGACGCCGGCTGGGTGGTCGCCGACCACCAGCGCATCGGCGCGACCCCGGGCTCGGGGAAGGCGGTGGTGAAGCCGAGCATGGGCCGGTTCGTAGCGGTCACCGCCGGCCAGTTCGTCTCCACCACCGGCTCGGCGCTGACGGCGTTCGCCGTGCCGATCTGGCTGTTCACCCGGACGGGTTCGGTGGCCAACCTGGGCATGCTCTGGGCCCTCGCGCTGGTCTGCGGCGTGCTGATGCTGCCGATCGCGGGCGCGGTCGTCGACCGGGTCAGCCGCCGGAAGATCATGATGATCGCCAGCTCCAGCGCCGGGACGATCCAGCTCGTGCTGGCCGCCCTGCTCTGGACGGACAACCTGCGGCTGTGGATGATCTACATCCTGGTGGCGCTCAGCCAGGTCGCCGGGTCGTTCCAGCGCATCGCGTTCTCCTCGGCGGTGCCGCAGCTCGTGCCGAAGCGGTACCTCGGCCACGCGATGGGCGTCACCCAGCTCACCAACGGCTCCGCCATGCTGCTGATGCCGGTCTTCGCGGCCGGCCTGCTGGCCGCCATCGGGCTCAAGGGCATCCTGCTCATCGACGTGGCGAGCTACGTGGTGGCGGTGCTGACCCTGGCCGTGGTCCGCTTCCCGGACCTGCTAGGCTTCCGGCCCCGGGAGCGGCTGCTGACGGCGATCGCCAACGGGATGCGCTACTCGTGGCAGCACCGGGGCTTCCGGCTGATGCTGGGCTACTTCGCGATCGGCAACATCTTCCTGGCCCCGGCCCTGGTGTTGACCACCCCGATGGTGCTTTCCTTCGCCACCGCCACGGAGGTGGCGCAGGTGGCCCTGGCCGAGGCGCTCGGCGCGGTGGCGGGCGGCGTGCTGATGTCGCTGTGGGGCGGCCCCCGCAGCCGGCGGATGATCGGCGTGCTGATCGGCAACCTCGGCACCGCCGTGGGGTGCATCGTGATCGGCCTGGACGCCTCGGTGACGGTGATCTGCGTCGGGGTGTTCTGGCTGGGCCTGTCGATGACCACCGCCCAGTCGATCTACGCCACCATCGTCCAGGTGAAGGTCCCGCAGCGCTACCACGGCCGGGTGTTCAGCCTGAACCAGACCATCTCCTGGTCCACGCTGCCGATCGGCTTCGCGCTGATCGCCCCGGTGACCACCGCCCTGTTCGAGCCGATGCTCGCCCCGGGCGGGGCCCTCGCCGGCTCGGTGGGCGCGGTGATCGGCACCGGTCCGGGCCGCGGCATCGGCTTCGCGTACGTCTGCTTCGGCGCGGCGCTGGTGCTGGTCACCCTGGGCGGCTTCGCGATCCGGCTGCTGCGGCGCTTCGACATGGAGGTGCCGGACTCGCTGCCGGACGACCTGATCGGCGCCCAGGAGCGCGAGCGGCGGCTGGCCGCCCGGGCCGCCGAGCGGCAGGAGGAGAAGGTGCCGGTCGCGGCGTGACGGCGCCGGCGGTGTCGTGAGCGACGGGTCGGGGGCCTCCGGTGTACTGCCGGAGGCCCCCGACCCTGTCCCGGGCCGGATCCGTAGGCCCCGACCGCCCGCCCTCGGTCCCGCGCCCGCCCTCGGTTCCGCGCCCGCCCTCGGTTCCGCGCGTCCCCGGCCCCGCGCCGGGCGCGGGCCCCTACATCAGGGGTGGGTCGGCGAACTCGGCCTCGGAAACGTCGTCGGGCTCGGCGACCCAGCCGGAGAAGACCGGCACCCCGTGCCACGGGCCCACCCTGTCGCCCCGCCGGTCGGTGGCGACAGCCACCACCGCGTACGGGTGGCCGAAGCGCAGCTCGGCGGTGCGGGCGACCCCCTCCGGGGGCAGGCCCACCGGCCCGAACACTCCGGTCACGGCTGCGGCCTCGAACCCGTACCGGCTGTACCGGGCGACGACGGCCTGCCGTGCCTCGACCTCGGTGCCCCCGATCAGCGGGGCGAGGACCCGGGCGAGGACGGAGAACCCGAGCCCCGGCCCGGTCAGGTCGTGCTCGGCGCGGGCCGACCAGCAGGGCAGCGCCGCCGTGTGCTGCTCCACCCGGCGGTCTCGGGCGTGGGTGCGGACGGTCTCCTCGCGCAGCGTCCACAGCGGCGTCGCGCCCAGCGGCAGGTCGAACAGCGACCGCTGGCCGGTGGGCTCGCCGGCGTCGGCGTCGGCCGCGATCCGGTACGCGGCGGCGAGCACGTCGGCGGGGGCGACCTCGGGAGCGGCGGCCACCGACACGACCAGCAGCCCGGCCCCGTCTCCGTCCCCGGCTCCGTCGGCCCCGTTCCCGTCCCCCGGTTCGGCCGCCGCCGTGTGCACGGCGACGTCGCCGGCCTCCGGCGTCGCGGCGATCCAGGCCCGGTGCCCGTACCCCGGGGTGTGCAGCACCCGGGTCAGCCGCCCGGCCCAGGGGCTGTCCGGCCCCAGCGCCGAGGCCGGGGCGAGGCCGAACGGGTCGGCCCAGGAGATCCGGGTGGCCACGGCCGAGGCAAGCGCGAGCACGACGCGGGGCGAGAGGGTCAGCGGGAACCTGTCGAGCAGACCAGCGCTGTGCCTACGCGCCCAGGCGTCCAGGCCGGCCTGGTCCGGCAGCGGGCCGGTCTCCGTGGCGCGGGGAAGGGTGGCCCGCCAGGCGGCCAGCGCGTCGGTGTCCGCGTCCGGCCGGTGCCAGACGGCGGTGGCGGCCGGTGCCAGCGGGTGCGGGGCGTCGAGCAGCGCGGCGGCGGTCCGCGCCGCCGTCGCCGGGTCGGTGCCCAGCGCGTCGGCGAGGCCGTCGGCGTCGGGGACGGCCGACCCGCACAGCGCGAGCAGCAGCCAGGCGCCCAGCGGGGACGCGACGTGGTGTCGGTCGCCGACCGAGCCGTGCAGCCGGGCGGCGTAGCGGGCCAGCGGGCCGTGCAGGTTCGTCGTCATGCCCCCACTGTGCCCGCCCGGGCCGGTTCTCACGACCACAGCTCGAACGGCTCGTCGATCTCCTCCCCGGCCAGGAAGGCGGTGAGCAGCCCGGGCAGCCGGCCCGGATAGAACCGCTCCCGACTGCCGACGACGTCGGCGACCGGCCACCAGCGGAACCCGAAGTAGTCCTCCCGCTCGTAGTCCAGCCGGTCGGTCTCGTCGACCTCCGGGCCGGGGCCGTCCAGCCGTACCGTCACGACTACCTCGTCCTGCATGTGGCGCAACCGGCGGTGGATGAAGCTGGCCCGCCGCCGCCAGCGCGGCGGACCGACCCGCTCCGGGACGACCCGGATGCCGGTCTCCTCACGCAACTCCCGCACGGCCGTGTCGAGGTACGTCTCGCCGGGGTCGACGCCGCCGCCGGGCAGCTCCCACCAGGTGCCGAGCCGGGGGTGGTCCGGGTCGCGGGTGTGGAACAGCAGCAGCCGCCGGTCGGCGTCGAGCACCACCAGCCGTACCGCGCGCCGCTCGATGACCGGCAGGTCGTCGGGGATTTTCATCACCGTCGCTCCTCCCGTTCACTGCCCCAGGTGGCCCGGTCGCCCGCCCCCATGGTGCCCGACGGTGGCGGTGGCCCGCACGTCAGCCGGGGCGCGCGGCGGCCCCACCGGCCGGACGGGTGGCCCGCACGTCAACCGGGGTGCGCCGCGATCGCGTCGCCCACCCCGGTCGGCAGCGGGTAGGGGCGCTCCGCGGGCAGCAGCGTCTCGGCCGATGCGTCATCACCCGCGTCGAGCCGGGCCCGGACCGTCCGGGCCGTCGCGGTGACGTCGGTGATCCCGACGATCCACTCGTCGACGTACCGCCGGGCGGCCTCGCCGGCCAGGCCCATCTGCAGGGACCGGTGGGGCAGCGGCTGCGCCCGCACGGTCCGCTCCGGGTCCCACTGCACCCGCACCGGGCTGGTGCGCAGCCGCCGGGCCCAGCCGTCCCGGTCGGCGTGCAGGTCGGGCTCGTAGCCGCTCAGGCAGGCGTGCGCCAGGGCCCACTCGAATCCGGCGCGGGTGATCTCGACGGCGAGCACCCGCTCCTGGCCCGGCTTCCGGGCCCAACCGCAGCGGTACATCATCCAGCGGAACGACGGCTTGATCCAGGTCATCCGGTCCCGCTTGAACGGGGGCACGAACCGGCCCGCCGCCACCGCCGGCCCGGCGATCTCCGGCGGGTACGCCTGGTACACGGTCAGCGTGTCGGCGGTGTATTTGGCTCGGATCTGTCGCAGGGGGATGGTCATGTCGGCATCGTCGCGGGTCGGGCCGCCCCGCATCCACCGCTTTACGCATCCACCGCGCCTGCCCCGTTGCTCTGTGCCCGACGTGGGTCGGCGGCGGGCCGGGGGAGGGGTTAGGCTGCCCGCCGTGGCAGGCCTGTTGAGAAGTGTGGCGTCCCGGCTGGGGCGGGTGACCCGGGGGGTCGCCCCGACGCCTACCCCCGGTCCGATTCCGGCCCAGGTCGCGCGGCGCCGGCAGGTCGCGGCGTTGCAGCGGCGGGAGCTCAGCTACGCCCCGGAACCCGACGGGCAGGCCGACCCGGGCGAGGTCGTCTGGACCTGGGTCCCCTACGAGGACGACCCCCGGCAGGGCAAGGACCGGCCGGTCCTGGTCGTCGGCCGGTCCAGCCGGACCCTGTTCGGCCTGATGCTGTCCAGCCAGGGCGAGCGGGACGGCCAGCGACACTGGCTCTCCCTCGGCCCCGGCACGTGGGACCGCGACAACCGGCCGAGCTGGGTACGCCTCGACCGGGTGCTCACCATGCGGGAGGACAGCATCCGGCGCGAGGGCGCGGTGCTGGACCGGCCCCGCTTCGACCGGGTCGGCCAGGCCCTGCGTGCCGGCTACGGCTGGCGCTGACCCCGCGCCGCTGCCCGGCCCGGGCGGTCAACACTCGGCGAGGTGCGCGCTGTCCATGAGCTGCCGGGCGGGGCCGGACGCGCCGACGCTCTTGGCCCGGTACATGGCCGCGTCGGCGCGGTCGAGCGCCTCGGTGAGCTGGGCGGGGCCGGTCACCGGGGCCAGGCCGACCGAGGCGGTGACCCGGAGGCTGAGACCGTCGAGCGGGATGGGCGCGGCGAGCGCCTCGCAGAGCCGGCGGGAGGCGTGCTCTATCCACCGTCGGTCGACTGTCGGGCTGGTCAGCAGGCCGGCGAACTCGTCGCCGCCGAGGCGGGCCACCAGGTTGTCACCGGCGAACGCGGCCAGCCGCTCGGCCACGCTGATCAGCACCCGGTCCCCGGCGGCGTGCCCGTAGCGGTCGTTGACCTGCTTGAAGTCGTCCAGGTCGAGCACCACCGCGATCAGCGGCTGGCCGACGGCATCGGTGAGCAGAGTGGTGGCCAGCCGGAAGAAGGCCCGTCGGTTGGGCAGCCCGGTGAGCGGGTCGTGGCTCGCGGCGTGCCGTTCGGCGGCGAGTTCCGCCTGGAGGTGCTCGATCTCCGCCTCGGCCAGCAGGGCGCGGCGGCGTAGCTGCCACGCGGACACGAGGGCCCCGGCGGCCGAGATGCCGGATGCGATGGTCAACGGATCCGGCACGAACCCTCCCCTCGCCGCGTCCGCCCGCTGGCCCTGCGCGATGCCGGCCGGCGCTTCCTACACACCCGCATTTTCCCTGGTGCGGCCCCGATTCGAGTAACCCAAAGTGAACGAATGGGTACACCGCACGTGCGTTATCATGCTCGTTGTCCGGTGCAGATGCAATAGCAGATGCACGTGCAGCAGCATCGTTTTCGACCCATCCCCTCGCCAGCACCGCTCCTCCCCGCGGCATAGGCAGGCTCTTGAAGAGAAAGACGCCCCCATGCAGCAGCCCCACAACGGCGTTCCCGCCGCGCAGCTCCCCCCGCTGAAGTGGCAGAAGAGCCGACGGAGCAACCCCAGCGGCAACTGCGTCGAGTTGGCCGAACTCCCCGGCGGCGGCGGGATCGCCCTGCGCAACTCGCGCCACCCCGAGGGTCCGGCGCTGATCTACACGGTGGACGAGATCGCCGCCTTCGTGCTCGGCGCCCGGGACGGGGACTTCGACGATCTGATCGCCTGACCCAGCGTCACCGGCCGACTCCGTCCCGCCGATGGGACCAAAACACCCTTCGGGCGGGTACACCTCACTGTCGGTCCATGGCATGCTTACACGTCGGCCGGGGTCGGGGCCCGGTTGACGGAGGCTGGCAAGCGGAGGTCGGCACGTGACGATGGTTCCCACGGAAGGTGGCCCAGCCACCGGCCCGACCGTGCTGCGCATGCTGCTCGGCGCCCAACTGCGCCGCCTGCGTGAGGCCGTCGGGGTGACCAGGGAGGGCGCCGGCTGGGAGATCCGGGCCTCCGAATCGAAGATCAGCCGGATGGAGCTGGGCCGGGTCGGCTTCAAGGAGCGCGACGTCGCCGACCTGCTCAGCCTCTACGGGGTCACCGATTCCGAGGAACGCGAGGCCCTGCTCAAGCTTGCCCGGGACGCCAACAGTCCGGGCTGGTGGCACCGTTACGGCGACGTGTTGCCGTCCTGGTTCCAGTCCTACCTGGGCCTGGAGGCGGCCGCCGCGCTGATCCGCAGCTACGAGGTCCAGTTCGTGCCCGGCCTGCTCCAGACCCCGGAGTACGCCCGGGCGGTCGTCCTGCTCGGCCACCGCGGCGCCGGCGCGGACGAGATCGACCGGCGGGTGGGCCTGCGCATGCAGCGCCAGGAGTTGCTGCACCGCCCGCAGCCGCCCCAGCTGTGGGCGGTGGTCGACGAGGCCGCGCTGCGCCGCCCGATCGGCGGCCCCGAGGTGATGCGCGGCCAGTTCGCCGCCCTGATCGAGGCGACCCGGTCGCCGCACGTGCGGTTGCAGATCATCCCGTTCGACGCGGGCGGGCACGCCGCGGCGGGCGGTGCCTTCACCATCCTGCGCTTCGGCGACCAGGACCTGCCGGACATCGTCTACATCGAACAGCTCACCAGCGCCATCTACCTCGACAAGCGCGAGGACCTCGACTACTACGCGGCGGCCATGGAGCGCCTCTGCGTGGAGGCCGAGCCCCCGGAGCGAACGCCGGAGCTGCTGGCCCGGCTGCGTGACGAGATTCTTCCGGGGTGACGGGTTCCCGGGCGCGGAGCCGGCCCGGGAGCCTCTACCATGGTCGGGACCGGCGACAGTGGACGGACGTCGGCGCGCCGATGCCAGCGCAGAGCATGGAGGAGCCTTGACCACCGATGCCCCCGGTGCCCCGACCGACCCCGCCCACCGCAGCGACCGGATCGACACCTCGGTGGCGCATCCCGCCCGCCGCTACAACTACTGGCTGGGCGGCAAGGACAACTTCCAGGCCGACCGCGACTCGGGTGACGCGATGGCCGCGGCCTTCCCGACCATCCGCGTCACCGCCCTGGAGAACCGCCGCTTCCTCCAGCGGGCGGTGCGCTACCTGGCCCGTGAGGCCGGCATACGGCAGTTCCTCGACATCGGCACCGGCATCCCCACCGCCGACAACACCCACGAGGTCGCCCAGGCCGTCGCGCCGCAGACCCGGGTGGTGTACGTCGACAACGACCCCATCGTGCTCGCCCACGCCCGTGCCCTGCTGACCAGCGCACCCGAGGGCGCCACCGCCTACATCGACGCCGACCTTCGGGACCCGGAGAAGATCCTTTCCCACCCCGACCTGCGGCGCACCATCGACCTCGGGCAGCCGGTGGCGCTGATGCTGGTGGCGATCCTGCACTTCCTGTCCGACCCGGACGAGCCGTACGCGCTGGTCCGGCGGCTGCTGGACGCCCTGCCCCCGGGCAGCCACCTGGCCGCCACGCACGCCACCTACGACCACCTCCCGGGGCAGGTCGGCGAGGACGCCAGGGCGGCGACGAGGAACGGGGGCGGGTACGGCGCGCTCTACCTGCGCAGCCTGGCCGATTTCACCCGGTTCTTCGACGGCCTGGAACTGGTCGAGCCGGGCATCGTCTCCGCAGCCGAGTGGCGTGCCGCCGCGGAGCCGCAGCCCCGGCCCTCGGCGGTCGACGTCAGCCTGTACGCAGCCGTGGCGCGCAAGCCCTGACCGGTTTCCGAGAGGCCCGGGCCGCCGCCCGGCTCATGCGCCTGTACGTGATCATCGTGTCGTCCGCCGAGCGCACCGTACCGTCGTGAGCGCCATCCCCGTCCCTCCACGCCTGCGGGATGGGGCTCTCCGCCCGACCCCGACCTGACCCTGGGGGAGCGGTACGACGGACTGCGGGTGACGGCATGGCGGTCGGCGGAGATGGTCATTAGCTTTGTCGGATGATCAGCACGCAACCGCTCCTGCCCTTCCCCCGTACGATCGCCGCCGGTCCCGAGCCCGGCTCCGACGGGCCCGTGGGGTTTGTCACGGGTTTGGTCGAACGGCTGGGCGGTCCCGGCGCGGGACTGGCGGTCGCGCTTGAGAATCTCTTCCCGCCCATCCCCAGCGAGGTGATCCTGCCGCTGGCCGGGTTCGTCGCCAGCCAGGGAAGAATGAGCCTGGTAGGGGCGATCGGCTGGACCACCCTCGGCTCTGTGGTCGGTGCCCTCGCGCTGTACGTGATCGGCGCCCTGTTGGGCCGGGACCGGATGCGCGCCATCGTCGCGCGACTGCCGCTGGTCAAGCTCGAGGACGTCGACCGGACGGAGGCGTGGTTCCTCCGGCACGGGGTCAAGGCGGTGTTCTTCGGCCGGATGATCCCGGTGTTCCGCAGCCTCATCTCGATCCCGGCCGGCGTGGAACGGATGCCGGTGCCGACCTTCCTGCTGTTCACGACCCTCGGCAGCCTGATCTGGAACACGATCTTCGTGATGGCGGGCTATCTGCTGGGGGAGAAGTGGCACCTCGTCGAGGGCTACGTCGGCACGTTCCAGAACGTGGTCATCGCGGTGTGCGCGGTGGCGCTCGGCTGGTTCGTCGTCACCCGGGTGCGGCGTGCCCGCGCCGCCCGACGGCTGCCTGTCGACAAGGCCGACCCGCTCGCCCCGGTCGACGCTGTCCACGCGTCGGACGCGGAGGCGTCGCCGTCGGTCGGGCCGGAGTTCGGTGGGGCGCGGGAGTACCGCGGGACCGTCTACCGCAGCGGGACCTGGCGGGGAGAGTCCGAGCGCTGACCGCCGGTGGACGTCGTGCCCTGAAGGGCCCTCGGTGCCCGGTGGTGGGGCGGGATGGGCGTTTGGGGTGTTTGGGGGAGTGACCGGCGACATCCGCTCGGCGGAACATGGGCCGGCCCGGGGTCGTTACACATGGCAGACGATCGAGTAGCGCACGCCGCTGCTGAGCTGCCCGAACCCCCGTGACCTCGTCGGGGAATGTGGGTGGGCCGCCGGTCGTTGGACATGGTCCCGCCGCCATCAGCACCCCCCCCGGGTGCGGTGAGCTGTCGGATGGTTTTCCCCCTTTTTGATCTTTTGGGCGCCTCGACGTGGTGCTCACACGCCCACCCTTTTCCCCTGGGGTGGGGTGTGTCGACCCCCGATTGGAGTCACCCTGATGAACACGATCATGCGTAAGAGCGTTCTCGGTATCGCTGGTCTGGCGTTCGCTGGTGGTCTGGCCGCCGGTCCGCTGCAGCACGCCACCACTCCGACCGTCGAGTCGACCGTCCCGGCCGCTGTGGCCGTGCAGGCCGACAAGCCGGGTGTGGACAAGGCCAAGCTGATCCCGCACGGTGTGCAGGGTGAGCAGTCCCGCATCGACCTCGACGGCGAGCAGACCGCCAACGTGAGGGCGATCGTGGCGGCGACGAAGAAGGCCGGTATGGACGAGCGGGCCGCCGTGATCTCGATCGGCACGTCTCTGCAGGAGTCGAAGCTGGAGAACCTGGGTCACCTGGGTGACCGCAACGACCACGACTCGCAGGGCCTGTTCCAGCAGCGTCCGTCGTCGGGCTGGGGCACGGTGGAGCAGATCACCGACCCCGAGTACTCCACCCTCGCGTTCCTGAAGGGCCTCAAGCAGGTCGACGGGTGGCAGGACATGCCGCTGACCAAGGCCGCCCAGACCGTGCAGGTGTCGGCGTACCCCGACCACTACGCCCAGTGGGAGCAGCAGGCCGCCGACCTCGTCGCCGAGCACTGGAACAGCTGACCCCCGCACCACCGCACTGCTACGGCACCGCCGCTGGCCGTCCCCGACACCCGGGGACCGGCCAGCGGCGTCTGCGCGTCCGGGGGCCGGCGGTTTCCTGGGGACGCCGGCCGGGCGGGAGTGATCCGATCCGGAGGGTGACCGGGGGCCGACGCGCTGACCGGCGACGGGGCCTGAGCGTACAGTCGGACGGTGGACCGTACCGAATCCCTGCCGGCACAGACGCGACCGCCCGGCGTGGCGCCCGCCGATCCGGGCAGCGTGCTGCTGCCCGGGCACGACGTGCCGCTCGGCCGCTACACGACGGTGCGCCGGCTGCTGCCGCAGCGCCGGCGGCGGATGGTCGGGGCCTGGTGCTTCGTCGACCACTTCGGGCCGGACGACGTCGCCGAGCGGCCCGGGATGGAGGTGCCGCCGCACCCGCACACCGGGTTGCAGACGGTCACCTGGCTGCTCGACGGGGAGATCGTGCACCGGGACAGCCTCGGCAACGTCCAGCCGATCCGGCCGGGGCAGCTCAACGTGATGACCTCCGGCCACGGCATCGCCCACTCGGAGCGGTCGCCGGCGGCGCATCCGCCGGTGATGCACGGCGTACAGCTCTGGGTGGCCCTGCCGGACCCGGCGCGGGCGGCGGCGCCCGACTTCGCCCACCACGAGGACCTGCCGGTGTGGCGCGACGGCGACCTCGACGTCACGCTGCTGGCCGGTGAGCTGGGCGGGGAGCGGTCCCCGGCGGTGCTGCACACCCCGCTGGTCGGCGCGCAGCTCACGGCCCGGGGCGCGGCGCCGGCCCGGCTGCCGCTGCGCCGCGACTTCGAGTACGGCCTGCTGGCGATGTCCGGTTCCGCCCAGGTGGGTGACGTGCCGCTGGAGCCGGGTGCGCTGCTCTACCTCGGTGCCGGCCGGGAGAGCCTCACCCTGAGCGCGGCGCCGGGCAGCCGGCTGCTGCTGCTCGGCGGGGCGCCGTTCGAGGAGCCGCTGGTGATGTGGTGGAACTTCGTCGGCCGGTCGCACGAGGAGGTCGTCGCGGCCCGCGAGGACTGGGCGGCCGGCCGCCGGTTCGGGACGGTGGCCGACGACGCGGCGCCGCCGCTGCCGGCGCCCGCGCTGCCGACCACCCGGCTCAAGGCCCGCACCCGGCACGGCGACATCCGGGCCTGAACCCCGGGCGGGGCCGGGCGGCACAGGCACCGGCGGGTGGAGGCGTGGCGGGTGGCGACGCGGGTAGTCGCGGGCATGCCGACCACCGCGATCCCCAACATCGAGGACAGGAAACGACTGGCTCGCCGGCTCGCCGGCAGCGGGCGAGGGTTCGCCGAGCAGTACGGGTTCCGGGTCACCAACAATCCGTCCAGCCTGTTCCAGCTCCTCGTCCTGTCGGTCCTGCTGGCCCGGCGGGGCGACTTCCGGCGGGCCCTGGACACCGCCGCCGTGCTGCGTGACGCCGGCTGGGACAGCGCGGCCCGGATGGCCCGTTCGCTGCACGCCGATCGGGTGCGGGTGCTGCGGGCGGCCGGGCAGCGCGGCGACGTGGACGCCCTCGCCGACACCCTGGGCGACCTCGCCCGTGCCGTGGTGGATCGGTATCGGGGCGACCTGCGCCGGCTGCGCGCCGCGGCGCACCACGACCCGGCCGGCGAGCGGGCGCAGCTGGCCGAGCTGCCCGGGGTCGACGCCGGGGTGGTCGACCTGTTCCTGCGTGAGACGCAGGCGCTGTGGCGGGAGGTGGCCCCGGTGGCGGACCGACGGGCGCTCGCGGCGGCCCGCCGGCTCGGCCTGGGGCGGTCCGCGACCGATCTCGCCCACCTTGCCGGCGGCGGCGAGTCGGAGCGGCTGGCCTGGCTGGTCGGCGCGCTCGCCCGGGTGGACCTGGAGAAGCGGTACGCCGAGCTGGCCGACTGAACGTGTGCCGGCCCACAGTTCCTCGAAATCTGACCGTAAGGACGATGGCGGAAGCTATGATGATCTCGGCAGTCGAGTTCGCCCGGTTCGGGCGGACGTGGCCGCCCGGCGGTGCGACCCGGTTCGGGTCGCGGTCACCGCCGGGAGACAGGTTCTGCGTGGCGCCCCAGGTCGCGGTTCGTGACCCGGGGCGCCCGCCTGTCTCCGGCCGGCCGACCGACCCGTCACCACCTCACCGGCCCGCTCACCTGACGAGCCCGGCCAGCAGGTTCACGGTCGCGGCGATGATCACCGCCCCGAACAGGTACGACACCAGCGCGTGCCGCAGCACGGTCGTACGCATCTCGTTGCTGGTCAGGTTCGTGTCGGAGACCTGGAAGGTCATCCCCACCGTGAACGCCAGATAGGCGAAGTCCGAGTAGCGCGGGCGCTGGGCCTGGTGGAACACCACCCCGCCGTCGGGTCCGCCGTAGTAGATCCGGGCGTACCGGGCGGTGAAGACGGTGTGCACCACCAGCCAGGACAGCAGCACGCTGGCCACACCCAGCACGCCGTAGGCGTCCTGGGGCAGCCCCGGCCGGGCGCTGCGCGCGATGACCAGCACGACCGCGACGGCGACCAGGCTGGCCAGGCAGGCGACCAGCAGCAGCAGGTCGCGGGTGGGCCGGTTCGGATCCTCGCGTACGGCGAGCCGGGCGGTCCGCTCGGCGTCCGACGGCCACAGTGTGCGCCAGACCAGCACCAGCCAGCTCAGCGCCGCCACGTCCCAGCCCACGAGGGGGCCGAGCGACGGCGGGCCGACGAGCGCGAACAGGCCGCCGCCCAGCCCACCGGCCAGCCCGAGCACGGCGAGCTGGACCACCGCCGGGGTGTGCCCGTCACTGCCGCGCACTCACCCGCTCCCGACGGCGCGGCGCTCAGATGCCGCGTAGGTGCTGCGAGACCCGGGTGTGCGGATTTCGGGCCTGTGCCGCGCGCTGCGACCTGCCGATCTCCGGGGCGGCGTCGATCTTGGCGGAGCGGGCCACCTCGTTGCCGTTGGCGTAGTCGACCGGGGGCAGGGCCCGCAACGCGCGCAGCACGTCCGGCGGCGCCCCCTCCCGCTGCGCCTCGCGTACCACGTCGGCCTTCTCGGCCGGGTAGTCGAGGCTGGACAGGTACCGCAGGACGTCGTCGTAACTCGCCATGGTGTGGGCTCTCCTCGCCGGTTCGATCCGGTTCACGACTTCACGACCGGCCGCGGTTACCCACCCGCCGGCCGCCCACGCCCGTCCGGCGCGGGGAAATCGCGGACCCGGCCCGTCCGGGTCGATCCGGCCGGCCGCCGTTTCCGGGCCCGAGGGACGGGTACGCGACCGGCCCGATGCAGCGGAAGGAGCACCGCCATGAACTACGACACCTTCGTCGAACAGGTGGCCCTGCGGGCACAGGTCCCCGCGGAGCGGGCCGTGGAGTTGACCCGCGCCACGCTGGAGACCCTGGCGGAGCGGCTGACCGGCGGCGAGGTGCTCGACCTCGCGGCCCAGCTGCCGAAGCCGTTGCGGTTGGTCCTGCGGCCGAGCCCCGACACCGAGGCAGCCGACCGGTTCGGCGCGGGCGAGTTCGTGGCCCGGGTCGGCCAGCGGGCCGGCCTGGACGAGCGGGCCGCCCGGGACGCCGTCCGGGCGGTGTTCGTCACCCTGCGCGAGGCGGTCAGCGGCGGGGAGTTCGACGACATCGTGGTCCAGATGCCGCGCGACTACCGGGACATGGTCGAGCCGGCGCTCGCCCCGGGGGCGGCCGTCCCGCGCCGACCCTGACCGGCCGACCCACCCGGTCGGGGTGGGTCGGCCGGGTTCAGGCGTTTCGCGTTTGTCCCGTCAGGCGCTGGGAATCCGTCCCGCGCGTCCCGGCCCGATCACCGCTGGTGACGGCCGGGGTCGCGGCTTGGCGAGTCGACCGGGCTGGCCTAACCTTGTCGCACGAGGGGAGTACTTCCCACGAATCATTCCGGTCAGTACGGCGTGCCCGGAGCACGCCTCGGGTGGTTGCCCACGGAAACGCGGGTGAAGGAGACCTCGAACATGACACGGTGTTCGAGGGGATTCCATGACCGAATTGTCTTATCTGTCCGCCGGTGAGTTGTCATCGGTGGGCACACCCACGCTCTGGGCGGTCACCATCGCCGGCGTGCTCGCGCTGCTGGTGCTGGACTTCCTCGTCACCCGCAAGCCGCACGAGGTGTCGCTCAAGGAGGCGCTCGGCTGGTCCGCCTTCTACATCGCCCTTCCGCTGGCCTTCGGCGCCTGGGTCTGGTCCCGCTTCGGCTCCCAGCAGGGCGTGGAGTACCTGACCGGCTACCTGGTCGAGAAGTCCCTCTCGGTCGACAACCTGTTCGTCTTCATGCTGCTGCTGGCGGCGTTCGCGGTGCCCGCCGCCCTCGCCCAGCGGGTGCTGCTCTACGGCATCGCCGGCGCGCTGGTGCTGCGGGCGATCTTCATCGCCCTCGGCGCGGCGGCCCTGCAGACCCTCGACTTCGCCTTCCTGATCTTCGCGGCCATCCTCATCGTCACCGCCGTCAAGCTGCTCCGTGACGCCGTCTCCGGCCACGAGCAGACGGTGGACATCAACAAGATGCGGTCGGTGCGGCTGCTGCGCCGGTTCATGCCGGTCGTCGAGGAGTACCAGGGCACGAGGATGATCGTCCGGCAGAACGGTCGCCGGGCGCTCACCCCGCTCGCCCTCGTGGTGGTCGCGGTGTTCGCCACCGACATCGTCTTCGCCGTCGACTCGGTGCCCGCCGTGTACGGCATCACCGAGGACCCCTACCTCGTCTTCGCCACCAACGCCTTCGCCCTGCTCGGCCTGCGTGCGCTGTACTTCGTGCTGCACGCCGCGCTGAGCCGGCTGGTGCACCTCAGCTACGGCCTGGCCTTCATCCTCGCCTTCATCGGCGTCAAGCTCGGCCTGCACTGGGCGCACGGGATCTGGCCGGGCGTGCCGCAGATCCCCACGCTGGCCTCGCTCGGGGTGATCATCGGCGTGCTGGTCGTCGTCACGTTCACCAGCCTCCGGGCCACCCGCAACGCCGCAGCGGGCGACAAGGAGACCGTCGCCGACCGGCACTGACCGCGCAGGCGGCCGGGCGTCACCGCCCGCCGTCGACATCGGTCACGCCGCGACGGGCGTGGGCGGGACTCCGGCCCGACCCGCGTCCGCCGTGGTCGTCCGCCCCGGCGGGTCCGGGCGAACGGTGCCGTCGCGATCCGGCAGGTGGTACGACTGACTGGTGGGAATCGTGTCACCGGGCTTCCAGGGCCGGCCCCGCTCGGCGGAGCCCGCCCTGCCGCCGGGGCAGTACCTGACCGAGGACTTCCCGGTGCTCTCCGCCGGCCCCACCCCGAAGGTGCGGCCGGGCACCTGGGAGTTCGTCGTCACCACCGAGACCGGCGCGGAGCGCCGCTGGTCCTGGGCCGAGTTCACCGCCCTGCCCCAGGACACCCCGACCGTCGACATCCACTGCGTCACCCGCTGGTCCAAGCTCGCGACGACCTGGCAGGGCGTCTCGCTGGACGTCCTGCTCGACGGCGTCGACACCGACGCGGCGTACGCCCTGGTCCACTCGTACGGCGGGTACACCACCAACCTGCCGCTGGCCGACCTGCGCGGCGGCCGGGCCTGGGTGGCGCACCGCTTCGACGACCGCGACCTGCCCGCCGAGCACGGCGGCCCGGCCCGGCTGCTGGTGCCCCACCTCTACTTCTGGAAGTCCGCGAAGTGGGTGCGCGGCATCCGGCTCAAGACCATGGACGAGCCCGGCTTCTGGGAGACCGCCGGGTACCACGCCTACGGCGACCCGTGGCGCGAGCAGCGCTACACCGGCGATTGAACGCCCCGTCGAACGCCCCGCTGACCTGGCGGGTGGCCCGGCTGGTCGAGCGGCGGGGCGAGACGCCGACCGCGCGGACGCTCGTCATCGACGCGCCCGGCTGGCCCGGGCACCTGCCCGGCCAGCACGTCGACGTCCGGCTCACCGCGTCCGACGGGTACCAGGCAGCCCGGTCGTACTCCCTCGCCGGGCCGGCCGACGGCGACCGGATCGCGCTGACCGTGCAGCGGGTGCCCGACGGCGAGGTGTCGCCGTACCTGATCGACGTCTGGGCGCCGGGCGACCCGGTGGAGGTGCGCGGCCCCGTCGGCGGCTGGTTCGTCTGGCGGCCGACGGAGACCGCGCCGGTGCTGCTGGTCGCCGGTGGCTCGGGCGTGGTGCCGCTGATGGCGATGGTCCGGGCCCGCCGGGCCGCCGGCAGCCGGGCGCCGTTCCGGCTGGTCTACTCGGTGCGCACCCCGACCGACGTGCTCTACGCCGAGGAGCTGCGCCGCCGCGCCCGCGACGACCAGGGCCTCGACGTGGCGTACGTGTACACCCGGGCGGCGCCCGACGGGTGGCGGGGCGAGCCGCACCGGATCGGGCTGGCCGACGTGAACGTCCACGGCTGGCCGCCCGACCTGGAGCCGCTCTGCTACGTCTGCGGGCCGACCGGCTTCGTCGAGACGGCGGCGGACCTGCTGGTGGGCCTGGGCCACCAGCCCCGACGGGTCCGCACCGAACGTTTCGGCCCGACCGGTTGACCCGAGGCCCGGCCGGACGCGGCCGGCGCCAGCCGATCCGGCCCCCGACCCGCCCGAGGAGACCCGATGACCGAGATGACCTACCTGGACGGCAACATGCTCGACGGCCCGCTGCGCGAGCTGTTCGCCGTCGACCTGAGCGCCGCCACCGGGCGCTGCCAGTCGTGCGGCATGACCGGCCCGCTCGCCGGCCTGCACGTCTACCCGCACGCCCCCGGCCTGGTCGCCCGCTGCCCGGCCTGCGCGGCGGTGATGCTGCGCCTGGTCCGGGCGCCCGACCGGGCCTGGCTGGACCTGCGCGGCACCACCTACCTCCAGGTGCCCATGCCCCCCGATGAACCCCGGCCCGTCTGACGCGCCGTGACGCCGTCGCGTCGCCGATCCGCGTGCTGCCGACCGCCTGATCGGCGCCGGCGGTGCCCGGGGCCCGGCTCCGCCGCGTGCCCGTACGGGCGGCTCGGGTACCCGACCGGCCACCGATCGCCCGCCGGGTGTTGCGCTCCCCGGCCCGGCTGCGCCAGGCTGATTCCCGGGACAGCGATCTGCCGTTCGGGGGCGAGGATCGATGGCATCACTGGCGACGTCCGGGTGGCATCCCCAGGTCAAACCCGAGCACGGCCTGCACCGGCTGCCGGGCGGCCAAATCCGCGTCGGCGGCTCGGTCTACGGCATCGCGGCCGAGGTGCTCGACCCCACCGGCGCGATCTGGACGACGCTGTGCGCCGCCGACGGCACCCGCGGCGTCGAGGAGATCGTCCGGCAGGTGCTCGCCGCGCACCCGGGCGAGCAGGCCGGCGCCGTCCGCTCCGCGCTCGACCTGTTCGCCGCCGCCGGGTATCTCACCGACGCGGCTGCCCCCGACCCGCCGGAACTCACCGACCGGGACCGGGAGCGCCACGACCGCGGCCGCCGGTTCCACCGCTGGGTCGACCTGGTCCCGCGCGCCACCTCCTGGGAGCCGCAGCTCGCCTTGAAGCGCTCCCGGGCGGTCGTGGTCGGGCTGGGCGGCACCGGCGGGGCCGCCGCGCTCGCCCTGGCCGCCGGCGGGGTCGGGCGGCTGCACTGCGTCGACCCCGACGTGGTCGAGCTGTCCAACCTCAACCGCCAGACCATGTACGTCGAGGACGACATCGGCCGGCCCAAGGTGGACGCCGCGGTGGCCCGGCTGCGCCGGCTCAACTCCGACATCGAGGTCACCGGCGAGCGGTCCGAGGTGCGCGGGCCGGGCGACCTGCGCCGGCTGGTCGCCGGCTGCGACGTGCTGCTGCTCTGCGCCGACCGGCCGGGCGCCATCCGGGCCTGGGCAAACCGGGTCTGCCTGGGCGCCGCGACCCCCTGGGTGGACGCCGGGTACCACGGCCCGGTGGTGACGGCGGCGGCGTACCTGCCCGGGGTGGGCCCGTGCTACGAGTGCTTCTGGCTCGCCGAGCACGACAAGCGCCGCCGCGACGATCCGTCAGCCGAGTACACCGTGCAGCGGGAGAGCAGCAGCGCGGTCAGCGCGTCCTCGGCCGGCCTCTCCGGGCACCTCGCCGCCCACCTGGCGACGGCCCTGCTGACCGGCGTCCCGGCCGTCCGGCCCGGTCAGCTTCAGGGGATCAACCTGGTCGCCCCCGACCAGCACTTCCTCATCGCCCACCCGCCGCACCCGCGCTGCCCGGCCGGCTGCGGCGGGACACCCGTCGACGCGGCGGTCGTCGCCGGCCGGGCAGCGCGCGGATGAGCGTCGAGGCCGCAGGCTCCGGCCGGGTCCTGCCGCACGAGCTGCGCCCGGAGCGCGTCCGGTGGCTGGTCGGCCGACCGGTCACCGGGCGGGCGCGGCCGGTCCCGACCCCCTCGGAGGGAGGTGAGAACCGTGGAGCAGATCGTCATCCGGAAGCTGGACAAGGTGGAGACGACCAGTGCGAGCAACCCCAGCGGCAACTGAAGCCGGGGTCCACCGGGGCACCCCCCTGGTCGAGCGGGTCGACAGCGGCAGCGCCTCGTCACCTTCCTGTGGCGCGGCGAGGCCGCGCAGACCAGTGCCGGCTGGGGGATCAACCTGTTGTTGCGCCGGGCACCGGGCACCGATCCGTTCCGGGCCGGTGCCGTCGGCGCGGACGTGTCGCGCCGTGCCGTCCGGTCGCCCGGCGGAGGCAGCCGGTTGGACAGCGTCCCGCCCCGCCGGTCAGAGTCGTTGGTCGTGAGATACCTGAGCACCGGTGGGCCCGCCGCGATCCGCCGACCCCGATCCTCCGACGAGGCCGAGTTCGTCGCCGCCGCCCGGCGTAGCGGGCAGCTGCACCACCCGTGGCTGTCGGCCCCGGACACCCCGGAGGCGTACGCCACGTATCTGGGCCGGATCCGGCACCGGAACCACGCCGGATACCTGATCTGCGACCGGGCCGGCGGGGCGATCGCCGGGTACGTCAACATCAGCGGCATCCTGCTCGGCGCGCTGCGCGGCGGCTACCTCGGCTACGCGGCGTTCCTGCCGTTCAGCGGCACCGGGCACCCGTCGGCCGGGATCGGCCTGGTGGTGCGGCACGCGTTCGACGTGTTGGGACTGCACCGGCTGGAGGCGAACATCCAGCCGGGCAACGAGCCGTCCCGGCGGATCGCCCGCAAGCTCGGCTTCCGGCTGGAGGGCTACTCGCCGGACTACCTGTTCGTCGACGGGGCGTGGCGGGACCATGAGCGGTGGGCGATCACCGCACCCGACCGGCCCTGAGCCCGTCCCTGACCCGCCGCCCACCTCCGGCTCCAGCCGGACTGATTCCGACGTTTGCCCAGGCCGGCGGTGGGAACGGCACCCCCCATGACGAAGCCTCGGGTGGTGATCGTGGGGGCCGGGTTCGCCGGTTACCACGCGGCGAAGACGTTGAGCGGGATCGCCCGGAACCGGGCCGAGATCGTCCTGCTGAACTCGACCGACTACTTCCTCTACCTGCCGCTGCTGCCCGAGGTGGCCGCCGGGGTGGTCGAGCCCGGCCGGATCGCGGTGCCGCTCAGCGGCACCCTCGACGGCGTGCGGGTGGTCGTCGGCGAGGCCGACCGGATCGACCTGCAGAACCGCTGGGTCGGCTACACGATGCCGGAGGGCGACCAGGGCCGGCTCGCCTACGACCGCCTGGTGCTCGCCGTCGGCAGCGTCAACAAGCTGCTGCCCATCCCCGGCGTCACCGAGTACGCCCACGGCTTTCGCGGCCTGCCCGAGGCGCTCTACCTGCACGACCACGTGGTACGCCAGATCGAACTGGCCGAGCTGACCGACGACCCGGCCGAGCAGCGGGCCCGCACCACCTTCGTGGTGGTCGGCGCCGGCTACACCGGGACCGAGGTGGCCGCGCACGGCCAGCTCTTCACCGACCGGCTGGTCGCCCAGCATCCGCACCTGAGAGTCCGGCCCCGCTGGATGCTGCTCGACGTGGCCCCCCGGGTGCTGCCCGAACTGGATCAGCGGATGTCGGTGACCGCCGACCGGGTGCTGCGCCGACGCGGCGTCGACGTGCGGATGGGCACGTCGGTGGCGGAGGCCACGTTCGACGGGGTGAGGCTGACCGACGGCGAGTGCGTGCCCACGTGCAGCCTGGTCTGGTGCGTCGGGGTGCGCCCCGACCCGTTCGTCGCCGAGCTCGGCCTGCGCACCGAGAAGGGGCGTCTGGTGGTCGACGAGTACCTCACCGTCCCCGGCTTCCCCGAGGTGTACGCCTGCGGCGACGCCGCCGCGGTGCCCGACCTGACCCGCCCCGGGCAGGTCTGCACCATGACCGCCCAACACGCCCAGCGCCAGGGCAAGCTGGCGGCGTACAACATCGCCGCCTCCTACGGGCAGGGCCGGCGTCGGCCGTACAAGCACCACGACCTGGGCTGGGTGGTCGACCTCGGCGGCAAGGACGCCGCGGCGAACCCGCTGAAGGTGTCCCTGTCCGGGCTGCCGGCCAAGGCCGTCACCCGCGGCTACCACCTGCTGGCCATGCCGGGAAACCGGGCCCGGATCGGCGCGGACTGGCTGCTCGACGCCACCCTGCCCCGTCCGGCCGCGCGGCTCGGCCTGGTGCCCGCCAACGCCGTGCCGCTGGAGAGCTCGTCGCCGGAGGTCCCGGTCCGGCTCGGCTGAGCGCCCGGCGTTTCTTGTGATCACCCTTCGCCGGCGCGATCACCCCCTTCGCCGACGCGACCTGCGTTCGTCGGCCGGGGGCGCGGGCGGCGGCTCCTCGGCCCGAACTCGCGCAGCAGCAGCTGCCCGATCCCGGCGGCCGGGATGGCCAGCAGCGCCCCGATCAGACCGGCCAGCTCCGCCGCGAACAGCACGCTGGCCAGCACGGTCAGCGGGTTCAGCTGGACCGCCCGCGCCATGATCACCGGTTGCAGCAGATGGTTCTCCACCTGTTGGTAGATCACGAAGAACACCAGCACCACGATCCCGGCGGTGGGGGAGTGCAGGAACCCGGCGCCGCCCGCGAGGATGGCCCCCAGGGTCGCGCCGACCAGGGGCAACAGGTCGGCGATCGCCACCAGCAGCGCGATCACCCCGGCGAACGGCACCCCGGTCAGGACGAGCACGAGGAAGGTCAGGACGCCGCAGATCACGCTGATCAGCAGGTTCCCGGTCAGGTAGCCGGTGACCACCCGGGACACGCCCCGGCCGATGCGCCGGGCCCGGCCCGCCGCCCGGTCGCTGAGCAGGGCGGTCACGCCTGCGGTGATCCTCGGGGCCTCCAGCACCATGAGGTACGCCAGCACGATCACGGTGATCAGCCCCGCGAGGGTTTCCAGCACGCGCCGGACCAGCCCGACGGCGGGCTCGCGCAGTTGGTTGCCGTACTGCTCGATCTGGTTGGAGTGGCCGGCCAGGTACCGCCGCAGCCGCAGCCGCTCCAGCGCCTCGCCGACCGGGCCCCGCCCCGCCCGGGTCTCCCGCAGCAGGTCCGGCGCCCGGTCGGCGAACCGGCCCAGCTCGTCCACCAGCGGCAGGAAGATCACCGCGATCAGCGCGGTGAGCACCCCGAACGCGGCCAGGAAGATCACCAGGGTGGCCAGCGCGCGGCGTCGCACGAAGCGGCGTTGCACGCCGTCGACCAGGGGCTTCAACGCGACGGAGAAGAACGCCGCGACCACGGCCCAGACCAGCAGCCGCCGGGTGGCCCAGATCAGGAACAGCCCGAGCAGGGTGGCCAGCACCAGGCCGATGACGATCGCGGCCCGCCGGGTGGTGACCCTGTCGTCGGCGTTCCTCATCCGGCGCGGCTACCCCCGCCGACGGGCCGGAAACCCGTTCGCGGTGGGCGGCCCGGGGCGGCTCAGGTGACGCCGAGGGAGTCGTCGGTGCCGGCGCGGGCCCCGCCGACGAACTCGTCGAGCGTCGACCCGTGCAGCACCTGACCGGGGACCGGGTCGCGGGCCGCCCGCGCGGCCAGCCGGTCGGCCGGCAGCCGCCCCGCCCGGCCGGCGGCGGCGAGCACCACGTTGCCGTAACGCCGCCCGCGCAGCATCCGCCGGTCGGCGACCAGGCACACGTCGGCGTACACGGCCCGCAGCGTGGCCACCCGGGACCGGGTGAACACCAACGGGGGCAGGTCGGTGACGTTGACCAGCAGGATGCCGTCCGGGCGGAGCACCCGGGCCACCTCGGCGGCGAACTCCACGCTGGCCACGTGCCCCGGCATCCGGGCCGCCCGGTAGACATCGGCGAGCACCAGGTCGTACCCGCCGGGCGGGGCCTCGGTCACCGCCTCGCGGGCGTCGGCGACGACGACGCGTACCCCGGCTCCCGGCGCGGGCAGCTCGCGGCGGACCAGCTCGACCACGGCCGGGTCCCGCTCCACCACGAGCTGGGCGGAGCCCGGCCGGGTCGCCCCCACGTAACGGGGCAGGGTCAGGGCGCCCCCGCCGAGGTGCAGCGCGTCGACCGGGGCGCCGGGCGGCGCCGCCAGGTCGACCACGGCAGCCATCCGGCGCACGTACTCGAAGTGCAGGTGTCGGGGGTCGGCCACGTCGACGTACGACTGGGCCACCCCGCCCGCGAGCAGGGTGCGCCCGGTGCGGCGGGCCGGGTCGACCACCAGGTGCGGGCCGTCGGCGGCGGTGTGCATGCCGGCACCGTAGCCGCCGCGCCCGGCCTCCACCTCCGGGCGGCGGGCCGGCGGGCACGACTGCCCGCCGGCCTCCACCTCAACCGCCGGCAGCCGAGCCGAGCAGGTCGCGCAGCCCGTCCGGTACGTGCAGCGAGGCGACCAGGTCGCCGTCCCGGTCGGCCAGCGCGGCGAGCGTCGCCTCCGCCTGGTAGCGGGCCTGCTCCGGGGTACGGCCGCTGAGCCGGGCCACCTCGGCGAGGAAGCCGGGCAGGTCGTGGTGGCGCTCGATGCCGTCCACCGGGACCACGTCGTGCAGCGACACCGGCACGGCCGTCAGCAGCCGCTCCCGTGCGGCCTGGTCCAGCGCCCAGGCCAGGGTCAACACGGTGGCCTCGGCCGCCACCTTCGCGGTGCGGAAGTCGACGCCCGCCCGCCGTCCGACGTCGTCGACCAGTTCCCGGTAGCCCACGCCGATCGCCCCCGGCGCCCCTCCGGGGCCACGCTGCGGGCGCGGCTGCGGCCGGGCGGTCGGCGCGGGAGCGGCCGGAGGTGGGGCCGGCCCGCCCCGGGTGGTGTCGGGCTTGTGCCGGCCGGCCGGCGGCGGCCCGGCCCGCTTACCCCGGTCCAGGTGCGTGAGCTGCTTGGACGCGCTGAGGCTCGCGCCGGTCTCGCTGGCCTGCCGGCCCCGTTCGCGGGACTGGCGGGCCAGCGCCCGGCGGCGCTGGTTGTCACCCTCCATCTGTTTACGCATGGCACACCTCGCCCTCTCCGGTCCGTTGTCTCGACGGGTCGCCTTCCCGGCGTCGTCGGGGCCGAAACGGCCGAGCCCCCGCGGGGCGGGCCGGCCGACGGCGGCCGGGGGCGGCGTCATCCGGGGCGGGTGAACCAGGCTCACCCGACCGGGCTCCACGATCGGAGTGGGCCGGAGTACTTCCGACACACGCGGAAGGGAAGGTCGTCATGAAGAGGATCGTCGAAATCGTCCCCGCCCGTCCCGGTTGGTACGCCCGCTGGCGGCTCACGCCGCAGGCGACCAGGTGCTACCGGGTGAGCCTGTGGGCCCTGCTTGAGGAGTCCGACGGCGTCGGCCGCGAGGTGGTCGGCGTCGACTGCACCGGGCAGTGGCCCGGGGCGGACGACAACGAGGCGGGTGGGGAGTTCGTCCGTTACCTGTTCCAGACGCCCGACTCCGGACCACCGGAGGACGCGGAGCCCCCGCCGGGCGACGCCGAACGGCGGGCCGACGGGCCGCGCCTGCAACCGGTGACTGCCACCTGAGGCCACCCTCCCGGCCCCCGACTCCTGGTCCCAGGGTTCGGGGGCCACCCCCTGCCCTTCGGGCCCCGGGGTCAGCCGACGTCGCGCGCGTCGACGGCCTCGGCGTCGAGCACCTCGCTCAGGCCGGTGCGGTCGAGCAACCGCTGGAGCTGGCCGCGCACCCCGGTCAGCCGGATCGGGCCGGATCCCCTGCGGTGGATCACCACCAGCGCGCTGAGCCCCGAGGAGTCGCAGAGCCCGACGCCGTCCATGTCGATCTCCAGCTCGTGGCAGCCGTCCCGACGCAGCGCCTCGGCGATCTCCGTCAGCTCCGGCGCGGTGTCGAAGTCCAGCTCGCCGGTCAGCCGAAGCCGGGCGCGTCCGGCCTCGGACCGGGTCACCTCGATGGTCAACAGCGGAGAGGGCATGGGCCCATGTTCCCAGCCGACCGCGATCGGCAAACCCCCCCCGGGCTAGGCGGGCGACGCCCGCCTGAGCCCAAGGCAGCGGACGGGCCGGCAGGCCGGTGGGGCCTGCCTGCTCGATCTGCGTCAGATGGCGGTGCCGGCACACCGGCGTAGGGTGGGGTGGGAGGGATTGGACCACATACACCGTTTCGGTGACGGGCGGGTGTCGAGAAGGAGTGGGGCTCAGCTGGTGACTGCTGCCGACGTCAGGGGCGCGGACCCGGGCGACGGACGGATCTCCACGCCGAGTACCGCACCGGCTCCGGCCTGGCCCGCCGACATGCCGGTGCGACCCGTGGCCGGACTGCCGAGACTCACCCCCGACCGCGGCCCACCGACCCCGGCCTGGTCCGAGGTCGTCGAGCACTTCCGCGAGGGCCTGATCGTCTGCGACGCCCGCGGTGTGGTGCGGCACCTGAGCCCGGTCGCCGGGCGCCTGCTGCCCGAGGTGGTCGTCGGCGCGCTGCTCGCCGCGTCCGGGATCGCGGGCCTGCACGCCGCGTCCGGCGTCGGCGAGTTCACCCACCACGACCGCCGGCTGCGGGTCCGCCAGGTGCCGCTGTCCGCCGCCCGGTGCTGCTGGTACGTCGAGGACGTCACCGAGAGCGTCGCCCGGGCCGACGCGTTGCTCGCCGAGCGGGCCCGTTCGGCTTTCCTGGCCGTGGTGGGGGAGAAGCTCGGCAACCCGCTGCACCCCGACCGGGCCGCCGCCGCGGTGGTCCGGCTCGCCGTGCCCACCCTGGCCGAGGTGGCCGTGCTGGTGTTGGCCCCCCGCTCCGGCCGGGCCCGCTGGTGGCGGGCCACCCGCGCCGCCGACGACGACACCTCGACCGTGGACAGCGGGGTGCTCGACGCCGTCGACCTGCCGGCCGCCATCGACGAGGCGCTCGCCGGCACCGAGCCGCACGCGCTGGACTGGCTCGTGGAGCAGGCCGTCGAGGCGGGCTGGCTGCCCGGCCTCGCCGCCGCCGACGCCAGCGTCCGGGTGGTGCCGCTGCCGGGGCGGGACCTGCCGGTGGGCGTGCTGCTGGTCGCCCGCCGCACCGCCCGCCACCACGAGGAGGCCGACCTCGACCTCGTCCGCGCCTTCGCGGCCCGGGCGGGCGCCGCCCTGACCACCGCCGTGCTCTACCGTGACCAGGCAGAGGTCGCCGACACCCTCCAGGCCAGCCTGGTGCCGGTCGAGCCGGCCGAGACGGCCGGCGTGCAGTGGGGCACGGCGTACCGACCGGCGCAGGCCGGGCTGCGCATCGGCGGGGACTTCTACGGCTCGCACCGGCTGCCCGACGGTGGCTCGGTGTTCTTCCTCGGTGACGTCTCGGGCAAGGGGGTCGAGGCGGCCGTGTTCACCGGCCAGCTTCGCCAGTGCCTCCAGGCGCTGCACCGGGTGGAGTCGCACCCCGGCCGGTTGCTGGGGCTGCTCAACGACGCGCTGCTGGAGACCACCCTGGCGCACGGCCAGGGCCGGTTCGCCACCATGGTGCTCGGCGTGGTCCGCCCCCGACGCGACGGCGGTCTGACCCTGACCATGTCCGGCGGCGGCCACCTGCCCCCGCTGGTGCTGCGCACGTCCGGTGAGGTGGAGTCGATCGGCCTCAGCGGGATGCTGATCGGAGTGGTTCCCGACCCGCGTATCGGCGAGGTGACCGTCGAGCTGGCGCCGGGCGAGACCTGCCTGCTCTACAGCGACGGGGTGACCGAGGCGCGGGGCGGCCGGCGTGGCGACGAGCAGTTCGGCACCGACCGCCTGGTCCGTGCCCTCGGCGGCTGCCAGCGGATGCCCGCCCCGGCGCTGGCCGAGCGGGTCGAACAGGTCACCTGCGACTGGCTGGCCCAGCGCGAGCACGACGACATCGCCGTGCTCGCGCTGCGGGCCATCGGGCCGCACAGCCGACCGGCCCGGCACCTGCACGCCGTGTCCTCCCCGCCCTGACCGCCCTCTCGAAGGAGATCGCCGCGTGATCGCAGCCACCGCCGAGGCCTCCCCGGCCTACTCGTACCACGGCTTCCTCGGATCGTTGGAGGAGGCCGACGAGTACGCCGCGGTCGACGCCGCGCTCGGGCTGGTCGACGCCGGGGTGCCCGCCGAACGGGTGCTGCTGGAACTGGTCGCCCCCGCCCAGGTCGAGATCGGTGAGCGGTGGGCGCGCAACGAGTGGAGTGTCGCCCAGGAACACGCAGCCACCCACATCAGCGAGCGGGTCGTGGCCGCCGTCGTCGCCCGGGTCAACCCCCGACCCACCCGGGGGCGGGTGGTCGTGGCCTGCATGGACGGCGAGTGGCACGCCCTGCCGCCCCGACTGGTCGCCGAGGTGCTGCGGTTGCGCGGCTGGCAGGTCACCTTCCTCGGGGCCAGTGTGCCGGCCGTGGACCTGGTGTCGTACCTGCACCGGCACGACGCGCACGCGGTCGCGCTGGCCTGCGCGCTGCCGACGAGGCTGCCGTACGCGCACCGCGTGATCGAGGCGTGCCGCCGCTCCGACGTGCCGGTGGTGGTCGGCGGCCGAGGCTTCGGCCACGACGGGCGCTGGGCCCGCAGGCTCGGGGTTGCCTGGGCCCCTGACGCGCCCAGCGCGGCCGAGCTGGTGGCCGACGAGCGGGCCCTGCGTCGTGTCCAGCCGGCAGACCTGTCCCCGCAGCTCGCCGACGACGAGTACGCCAGCCTGGTGAAGCGGCGCGGTGACCTGATCGACGGTGCCCTGGCCGACCTGCGTGACCGGGTTCCCGGGGTGCGGGAGTACACGCCTGCCCAGCTCGACTCCACCGTCAGCGACCTCGGCCACATCGTCGACTTCCTCGCCGCCGCGGTCTACGTCGACGACGCCTCGCTGTTCGCCGAGTTCGTGGAGTGGCTGGTCACCATCCTGGTCAGTCGGGGGGTGCCGGCCTCGGCGGTCGGGTTCACGCTCGGGCACTACGCGGGGGAGCTGCGGGACTCCCCGCGGGCGGCGCGTTTCCTGGGCGCGGCGGGGGCGTTGCTCGACGCGGGCGCGCGGTCGCGTTGAGCGTGCGAAGGTGCGGAGGTCCGCGGCTCACTCTTATACTTGCTCCACTGCAAGCATCAGCCTGCGGTGAAGCGAGGGGAACCACGGTTGACGTTCACCGTCACGTACGCCCAGCGGGACGGTGCCGGGGCGTGCCTGCGACTCGCCGGCGAGCTGGACCTGAGCACCGCGTCCGAGCTGAACGCCGTCCTCGACCGGCTGGCCGACCAGGGGGAGCGTCATCTCCTGGTCGACCTCACCGAGCTGACCTTCTGCGACTCCACCGGCCTCGCCGCGTTCGTCCGGGGCGACAACCGGGCCGCGGCCCGGGGCGGCTGGCTGCGGGTCACCGGGGCCACCGGGCGGGTGGAGCGGGTGCTGAAGGTGACCGGGCTGGCCGACGTCCTGCGATACCCGTTCGACACGGCGCACCCGAGGTCGCAGTCCGCCTCGTGATGGGCTAGATTTCCCCGCCAGCAGGCGATCGTGAGGTCGCCGTCCGCGTCAAATCCGAGGCAGGTCACTCATGGCTGGAAACATCCCCGGCCCCGTTCGTATCCTCGTGGTGGACGACGATCCCGGCGACGTTCTGATGATCGAGGAGGCCCTCGCCGACTCCGACGTCGACAAGGTCATCGACGTGGTCGGCGACGGCCAGGAGGCCATGGAGTTCCTGCGCCAGGAGGGGCGGCACACCGAGGCCCGCCGGCCCGACGTGATCCTGCTCGACCTGAACATGCCCCGGATGGACGGGCGGCAGGTGCTCGGCGAGGTCAAGCAGGACGACGACCTGCGCACCATCCCGATCGTGGTGCTCACCACCTCCAACGCCGACACCGACATCGTCGGCAGCTACACCCTCCAGGCCAACGCGTACGTGACGAAGCCGATCGACCTGGACGACTTCAACGACGTGGTGCGCCGGATCGACGAGTTCTTCGGCCGCGTCGTGGTGCTGCCCAAGCGGGCCTGACCCGAGCCGCCGGCGGCGGGCGTCGTCGCCCGGATGCCGAACAATTCTCCCGAACCCCCTCGGCGTCCCGCCGGCACCGCCGAGGATCGGCAGGTGGGAAGAAGCACCGGCTGCCTGGGGGCGACAGGATGAGGTTCTCCGTCGTGGAGTTCGGCTACGACCGTCGGCAGGTCGACTCCTGCCTCGACGAGCTGGCGGTCCGGCTGAGCCGGCTCGCCGCGCGGGCGGAGGTCGCCGCCGTGACGGGCCGTGAGTGGGACCGGCTCCGGCGGGAGGCGGCTCGCCTGTGCGACCTGGTCGAGCGGCGCCGGGCCGATGCGGCCGGGGCGGACCCGGGCCGGTCGTCGCCGCCGGAGGCCGAGCGGGAGGCGGCCGAGGTCCTGGCCCGGGCCCGGTTCGAGCTGGACGCGGCCCGCGAGGAGGCCCGGCAGCTCCGCGAGCAGGCGTACGCCGAGGCGGTGCGGGCCCGCCGGGATGTCGAGGCCGCCCTGGCGGCGCGCCGTCTCCGGGCGACCCGGCTCGACGAGATCCTCACCGGGCCGGTCGGTGAGCCGGTGGCCGCGGACACGCCGACGGCCGCCGCGTCCGTGCCGCCCGGCGGGGTGCCCACGAGCTGAGCGGTGACCGGTGCCGAGCCTGCGGGCGAGCGCGGCACCCGGGTGGCCCGGGCCGGCTCAGAGCAGCGCCGCCACCACCGCGGCGGCCCGCTCCTCGTGCCGGGCGTACGCGTCGGGGAACGCCGAGACCTGCACGGACTGGGCGGCGGCGGTGACGCTCATCTCCTGCCAGCCGGGGACCTTCAGCAGCGCCTCGTAGAACACCCGCGCCGCGTACGCGGGGCGCATCAGCTCGCGGACGCTGCCCCAGCCGCTGCTGGGTCGCTGCTGGAACAGCCCGACCGAGTCGTGGTCGGAGCCGGTGCCCTGGTGCGGGTACTCGTAGGACTCGGGCAGCACGTTGCTGGCCAGGTTCCGCAGGTCGCTCTCCTGCATGGCGGTGGACACCGCCACCACCAGGCCCCGGCGGGGCAGCTTCAGGCCCCGCCCCACGTCCACGATGGCCTTGGCGTTGTCCATCTGGAGCTGGTCGAGGCCGGCGACCGGGCGGGGGCGGGACGGCCTGACCGGCTTCGGCTTGCGGCTGGCACCGGGGCTGGACTTCGCCGTCGGGGTGGGGGAGAGCGTCGGCGGGGCGGCGGGGGTGCGGTCGAGGGAGCGGGAGGCGCGCCGCTCGGCCTCGGCGGCGACCGCGGCCCGGTCGGCGAGGGCATCGCGGACCGGCGCCGGGTCGGTGTCGGCGTGCCGGGTGCCGGCGAAGGCGGCCACGCCGAGGCAGCAGGTCAGGCCGGTGGCCAGGGCCGCGCGCACCGGGGTCGACCCGAGCATCGCCCGGCCGGCGCGGCGCGGCGGTTCGGGCCGGCGGTGCCGGCCAGCCGTCCACCCGGTCGATGTGGCCTCGGTCGAACGGTCATCCGGTCGGGTGGCGGTCTGCTTCTGCTCAGCGTTCTGGTCGGGACGCACCCGCCGAGGCTAGAGAGCCCGGCGCGTTTTCCCCAGGAGGCGGCTGGTGGCCTGCGCCACAATGTGCGAGATTCCGACCGGCCATATCCCTCCGATTGTGCAGCAAACCGGCCATCCCTGCGTGTCTGCGATGTCCGTCATCACCCCAACAAGAGGGACAAGAGTAATTTTTTGCCGAGCTGGCGCGACCCGTCAGGGTAGCTTGATCAACTCGTTCGTTCGGGTGATGATCGAATACCTGTTCAGCGCCCGCCGTTGTCCGCCGAGGTGACCGTGAGACGGTGGCGGGTGCTGTCGCCGCTGGAGAACGGCCAGAGCCGATCGGCATGCTCGACGAGTTGGGCGAGCTGCTGCGGGCTCAGCCCGGCCGACGAGATGGAGGCGTGCACGTCGGCCCGATAGCGTCCGTCGTCGTCACGGCCCAGCCGGGCCTCGGCGCGCACCTGCACGGTGTGCGCCTCGTCGGTGATCTCCCCGGCGGCCTCGACCGCCGCGTGGTGCAGACAGGACGCGAAGGCGGCGGCCAGCAGTTGCTCCGGCGTCAGGCCCGTGCAGTGCGGCGCCAGCGGGGAGGCCAGGGCGCTGGACAGTCCTCCGTCGTCGGTGCGGACGTGGCCCCCCGCCGCCGTCGCGGTGGCCTCGTGCAGCCAGGAACTCGGATCCGGCATTCCGTTCCCCCCTCAGTCACCCGCCCGACTACCCGGCCCGCGCCCGGCGAAACCGCCACCGACTCCGTCGCGGGCCCCGGCCGCCACCGGCTCCGGGGGCAGGCTGCCGGGCCTCAGGACGCCCGGTCGCGCCCAGGTCCGGCCGTCCGGTCGCCGACGCCCGCCACCTGGGTCGCGTCGGTGGCGGCCTGCTCGGTCCACGGGGACACCAGCCCTTCGCGCTGCCGGGGCGGGGACATGTCGAGCATCGGCACGTACACCCGGGCGTCAACCGCCTCGGCCAGCAGCAGCGCGGCCATCAGGCTGGTCGGCCGGCACGTGGGATCGTCGGCCATCAACTGCTCGCAGAGCCCGGCCACCTCCGGCGGCAGGCCGTCCACCGGCGGCAGCGGCTCCGGTGGCTGCCGTCGGCGTGCCCCGAGCAGCTCACTGGTGCTCTCGGCCCGGTACGGCAGCCGGCCGGTGAGGCAGTAGTAGAGCAGCACCCCGAGGGCGTACATGTCGGCGGCCGGGGTGGCGGGCCGCCGGTCGAGCTGCTCCGGAGCAAGGTACGCGGGAGTGCCCACCACCATGCCGTCCGGCAGATCGTCGGGCATGTCGGCCGAGGTGGCGATGCCGAAGTCCAGCACCTTGACCCCGCTCGGGGTGAGCATCACGTTGGCCGGCTTCACGTCCCGGTGCACGATGCCGTGCGCGTGCGCGGCGGCCAGCGCCGCCGCGATCTCGGCGCAGACCCGCACGGCGATGCGCCAGTCCAGCGGCCCGGCGCGCAGGTGCGCGGCGAGGGTGTCACCCTCCGCCAGCTCCATCACTATGTACGGCGCCGACCGGCCGGGCGGCATCGACGAGGCGCCGAAGTCGTGCACGCTGGCCACGTTCGGGTGCACCAGCCGGGCCGCGGAGCGGGCCTCGGTGCGGATGCGTTCCACCGAGTTGGCCTCGTCCCGGCCGGGGGAGATCAGCTTCACCGCGACCGGCCGGTCGAGCACCGTGTCGTGGGCCTGCCACACCTCTGACATCCCGCCGATGCCGATGCGCTGTTCGAGCTGGTAGCGCCCGTCCAGCGTTCTCATCGACCGCTCCTCGTCTAGCTCGCCACCATCGGCGGGCGGCAATCCCGTCACTTCCGCCCGGTACCCGACCTTGGAGCTGGGCAAACCGCCGGGAGCGTAGACGCCGCACCGCCCGCGTCTCTCCGGTGGGTGCGGTAGCTTCCACACCGGAAGGTCGACCCGGGGTGACGGCGGCGAAACGGAGGGGTGATGACCGAGGTGACCGTACGGTTCGTCGGCGGGCCCGCGCACGACCTGGTGCGACAGGTGCCGGCCGGGCCCGACGGGACGCCCCCGCAGCGCTGGGTGCTGCGCCACCCGGGCGGCTCCCCGGCGCCGACCGCCGACCACCTCTACCGGCGCGACCGCCCGGACGACACCGGCACCTGGACCATGCGCTTCGTCCGCACCGACCCGATGGGCATGTCACAGTGATCCGCCGGGCCTGCCACAGTGATCCGCCGGGCCCTGACGTGGTGAACCGTCGGGCCCGGTCCGCGACCCGCCCCGCCTGACCCGGTACGCCGGTCCCGGCCTCAGGCCGCGGCCCGCGCGCCGCACGGCCGGCAGGGGGGCGGATGCGCGGTCCCGGCACCGGTCGGCTCGCACAGCTGGTACACAGGGTCTGCCGATGTGGGGCACAGCCGACCGTCCCACGATGGGAGGCATGGTCATGGAGGGGCAGGCCGCGCAGGGCCGCATCGAGCTGCGCCGACCCGACGGGGAACCCGTCCGGGTGCTGGTGGTCGACGACGAGCCCACGCTCACCGACCTGCTCTCGATGGCGCTGCGCTACGAGGGCTGGCAGGTCCGCACCGCAGGCAACGGGATGACGGCGCTGAGCACCGCCCGGCAGTTCCAGCCGGACGCGGTGGTGCTCGACGTGATGCTGCCCGACCTGGACGGGTTCCAGGTGCTGCGCCGGTTGCGCGAGCACACCCCGACCGTGCCGGTGCTCTTCCTCACCGCCCGGGACGCGGTGGAGGAGCGCATCGCCGGGCTCACCGTCGGCGGCGACGACTACGTCACCAAGCCGTTCAGCCTGGAGGAGGTGATCGCCCGGCTGCGGGCGCTGCTGCGCCGCTCCGGGTTCGCCGTCGCCACCCGGGAGGACGCGGTGCTGACCGTCGGCGACCTCAGCCTGGACGAGGACAGCCACGAGGTGCGCCGCGGTGGCCAGCTGGTCACCCTCACCGCGACCGAGTTCGAGCTGCTGCGGTACCTGATGCGCAACCCGCGCCGGGTGCTCAGCAAGGCGCAGATCCTCGACCACGTCTGGAACTACGACTTCGGCGGGCAGGCCAACGTCGTCGAGCTGTACATCTCGTACCTGCGGAAGAAGATCGACGTCGGACGGGCGCCGATGATCCACACGCTGCGCGGCGCGGGGTATGTCCTCAAGCCCGCGGACTGACCGGCTGCGCCGCTGGCCGGCCGGCTGGTCGCTGCGCACCCGGCTGGTGGCCGCCGTGGTGGCGCTGCTCGCCCTGGTCAGCATCGGGATCGGCGGGCTGACCACGGTGGCGCTGCGGCACTTCCTCGTCGCCCAGGTCGACGACCAGCTCACCTTCGACCAGCATCGGGTCGGCGGGGACCGGCGGAACCGGTATCCCACCCTGCCCCCGCTGCCCCGCGAGGTGACACTGCCCCCCGGCTTCCCGCCCGGCTCGATCGTCGTCCGGGTGGTCGACGGCCGGGTCGTGGAGGCGAAGATCCGCAACTCGGCCGGTTCGGTCGAGCCGCTCGCCACCGCAACGGCGGCCCCGCTGGCCGGGCTGGCCGTCGACGGCCGGCCCCGCACGGTGGACCTCGGCGACCAGGGCGACTACCGGGCGGTGGCCCGGCAGTTCGTCGACCTCGACAACGACGGCTCCGGTGGGGTGCTGGTCTTCGCGCTGCCGCTGACCGGTGTCCAGGACACCGTCTGGTGGATGGTGCTGGCCCAGGCCGGGGTCGCCACCGCCGGGCTGCTTATCGCCGGCGGCCTCGGCGCGTTGATCGTCCAGGCCACCCTGCGCCCGCTGCGCCGGGTCGCCGCCACCGCAGCGCGGGTCACCGAGCTGCCGCTGGACCGGGGCGAGGTGGCGCTGTCCGTGCGGGTCCCCGCCGCGGACACCGATCCCCGTACCGAGATCGGCCAGGTCGGCGGCGCGCTCAACCGGATGCTCGGGCACGTCGCCGCCGCGCTCGCCGCCCGCCAGGCCAGCGAGACCCGGGTACGCCAGTTCGTCGCCGACGCCAGCCACGAGCTGCGCACCCCCCTCGCGGCCATCCGCGGGTACGCCGAGGTGGCCCGCCGGGGCCACGACCGCGTCCCGCCGGACGTGGCGCACGCGCTGCGCCGGGTCGAGTCGGAGAGCACCCGGATGACCAGCCTCGTCGACGACCTCCTGCTGCTGGCCCGGCTCGACTCCGGTCGCCCGCTGGCGGTCGAGCCGGTGGACCTGACGGCGCTGGTCGTCGACGCGGTCAGCGACGCGCACGTCGCCGGCCCGGAGCACCGCTGGCAGCTCGACCTGCCCGAGGCGGAGCAGGTGGTGCCCGGCGACGCCGCCCGGCTGCACCAGGTGGTGGCGAACCTGCTGGCCAACGCCCGGGTGCACACCCCGCCGGGTACCACCGTCACCACCCGGCTCGCCCCCACCCCGGCGGGAGTCGTGCTCAGCGTCACGGACGACGGCCCCGGTGTCCCGGCCGACCTGCAGAACGAGGTCTTCGAGCGCTTCGCCCGGGGGGACAGCTCCCGGTCGCGCGCCCACGGCAGCACGGGCCTCGGGCTGGCCATCGTGGCGGCCGTGGTGGACGCCCACCACGGCCGGGTCGAGGTGGAAAGCCGCCCGGGGCGAACCGTGTTCACGGTTTCTCTACCGGCGGTCACGGACTGACCAGGCCCGGGCCGGCGACCGATCCGGGGGTGACAGACTCGGGGGCGTGTACCGGGAGCGTGGTGCCAGGGTGGCCGGGGCGGTGCTCTGGGAGAGCGTCGCCACCGGCGACGGGCCGGCCCGGGTGCTGCCCGACGGGTGCCTGGACCTGCTGTGGTCCTCGCGGCGGGGACTGCTGGTCGCCGGGCCGGACCGCACGGCGCACCTGTCGGGGAGCGCGGCCGGTGAGCGTTGGGTGGGGCTGCGGTTGCCGCCCGGCGCCGGGCCGGCCGTGTTCGGCGTGCCCGCCGACGAGCTGCGGGACCGGCGGGTGCCGCTGTCCGACCTGTGGGGACCGGGCGCGGCCTCCGTCGCCGACCGGACGGCCGACGGGCGGGGCGTCGCCGCCGTGCTGGAGGCGGTGGCCCGGGATCGGCTGCGCGCGGCCGGGGGCCCCGACCCGCTCGGCGCGCGCCTGGTGGGCCGGCTGGCCGCCGGGGCGCCGGTCGGCACGGTCGCCGCCGAGGTCGGCCTCGGCGCGCGGGCGCTGCACCGCCGCTGCCGGCACCTGTTCGGGTACGGCCCGAAGACCCTCGCCCGCATTCTGCGGATGCGCCGGGCGCTCGCCCTGGCCCGGTCCGGGACGCCGCTGGCCGAGGTGGCCGCCCGCGCCGGGTACGCCGACCAGGCCCACCTGACCCGCGACGTCCGCGAGCTGGCCGGGGTGCCGCCCGGGGCCCTGCTGCGCGGCTGAGCCACTCGGGTCGTCCTGTCGGCGCGGACGGGGCCGGGACCGGAGCGGACCCACCGGGGCGCTGCGGTCAGTCGACCGGCAGCGGGGCGAACAGGTCGACGGCGGTGCCGTCGGGGTCGTGCAGGACCGCGTACCGCTGGCCCCAGACGGCGTCCCACGGCGCCAGGTGGCCCTGGAAGCCGGCCCCGGTGAGCTCGGCCCAGCACCGGTCGACCTCGGCCGGGTCGGCGCAGCGGAACGCGAGGCTGACCCGGGAGCCACCGGTCGGCGGCGCCCAGTCGGGGTCGAAGCCGCGGATCGTCTCCACCGTGTCCCAGGCCAGCCGCAGGCCGCCGGCCAACGTGAACTCCACGTGCGGCTCGGCCTCCGCGCCGGCCGGGACGTCGAGGCCCAGGCGGCGGTAGAAATCGAGGGTCCGGGCCATGTCGGTGACCGTCAGGCCGACGAGGTCGAAGTGAGGTGTCATGCGCCGACCGTACGGCGGGGCCGGGCGTCGCGTCTTGAACGGAACGGACGCGGTCGGACTGGGCGGTGTGGCCTCGACGCGGCCCGTCGTCGCGTACGGTGGCAATGAGACAAGTCCGGCTTTTCGGCAGAAAAACCCCTGAGTGGCGGAGCCGGAAGCTGACTCCGGGACGGCGAGGGGAAGGAGCGACCCGTGATGCACCTGGCCTACCTGGACGCGGGTTCCGGCAGCCTGATCGTGCAGGCGGTGGTCGGCGGGGTGGCCGGAGCGGCGGTGGCCACGAAGCTCTACTGGCGCCGGCTGACGGCCCGGTTCCGCCGCCGGCCCACCGACCGTTCCTGATCCGGGCCCGCAGGCATGACCACCCCCGACACCGGTGTCCGGGTCGAGCCGGGCTCCTTCCGCGACCCGGCGAACCGCGTCTTCTACGCCGACGGCGAGGTGCTGCGCGGGCTCGACGCGCGGGCGGCCGAGGACTGGCGGGCCCTGGCCGCCAGCGAGTTCTTCCCGCCGCTGCTCGCCGCCGGCAAGGTCTGCGGCACCGAGCCCGTCGCACCGGACCGGTTCCGGGCCCCCGACGGAGTGCCGTGGGCCGCGGTCCTGCGCCACGAGCGCATCCCGTTCGTCTCCCACCCGTACGAGTGGTCGTTCGGCATGCTGCGCGACGCCGCGTTGCTGCACCTGGAGGTCCTGCGCGCGGCGCTGGCCGCCGGCTTCACCACAAAGGACGGATCGGCCTACAACCTCCAGTGGCACGGCGTCCGACCGGTCTTCATCGACGTCGGCTCGTTCGAGCCGGCCCGCGACGGCGAGCCCTGGGCCGGCTACCGGCAGTTCTGCCAGACCCTGCTCTACCCGCTGCTGCTCACCTCCCACCTCGGCGTGGACTTCCAGCCCTGGCTGCGCGCCCAGGTCGACGGCATCCCGCCGGAGCAGATGCGCCGGCTGTTCACCGGCACCCGCCGGCTGCTGCCCGGCGTCCCCACCCACGTGCACCTGCACTCCGCGATGCAGCAGCGGCACGCCGCCGCGACCACCAGCGACGTGCGGGCGCAACTGCGCACCGCCGGTTACTCCCGGGAACTGGCCCTGGCCGCCGTGCGCCGGATCGAGAAGCTGGTCCGCCGGCTGGCCCCGCGCCACGCCCGCAGCCACTGGGTCGACTACCAGCGCACCTGCACGTACTCGGCGGGGGACCGGGCCGCCAAGGAACGCTTCGTCGCCGCGGCGCTGACCGCCGGCCCGCCGCCCGGCCTGGTGCTGGACCTCGGCGCCAACGACGGCCGGTACGCCCGGATCGCCGCCCGGCACGCCGGCTACGTCGTCGCCGTCGAGCAGGACCCGGCCGTGGTGGACGACCTGTACGCGGCGCTGCGCGCCGAGGGACAGCGGCGGGTGCTGCCGCTGGTGATGGACCTGGCCGACCCGTCGCCCGGGGGCGGCTGGCGGGGCGTGGAGCGGGCGGCCTTCGCCACCCGGGCCCGCGCCGACCTGGTGCTGGCCCTCGCCGTCGTGCACCACCTCGCGATCGGGCGCAACGTGCCGCTGGACCAGCTCGTCGACCAGCTCGCCGACGCCTGCGCCCCCGGCGGCCGGCTGGTGGTCGAGTTCGTCCACCCGGACGACCCGATGGCCCGGCGGCTGCTGGCCAACCGGCCGCCCGGCCTCTTCCCGGCCTACCGGCCCGACGAGTTCGCCCGGTTGCTGGCCGCCCGGTGCCGGATCGAGCGGCACGCCGAGCTGCCCTCGGGCACCCGGACGCTCTACCAGGCGGTGGTGGGTGGCTGACTCGGCGCCGGCGCCGCCGACCCTCCGGGACGTCGACCCGGCTCCGGGCCGCCCCACCGAGCGGACCGGGTGGCGGGCGGAGCGGGGCCTGCTGCTGGAGGTGGTGGCGCTGGTCGGGCTGGTGGTCACCCAGCCGATGCTGGACGTGCTGGGCCGCAGCCCCGACTTCTTCCTGTTCCACCGCGCCACCCGGGGCGAGGTCCTGACCCTGGTGGCGCTGATCGCGCTGGTCCCCACGCTGCCGGTGGTCCTGCTCGGCGCGGCGAGCCGGCTGGCCGGGCGGGGCGTCCGGGCCGCCGTGCACACCGGGACCGTCGGCCTGCTGCTCGCCGCCCTCGCCGTCCAGGTGGGCCGGCACGGCACGCCGCTGCGGGGCGTACCGCTGCTGGCGGCGGCGGCGGTGGTGGGCGTGGCCGGGGCCGCCGCGCACCGGCGGTGGCGCGGCCCGGGGTGGGCGCTGCGGGTGGCCGCGGCCGGGCCGCCGGCCTTCGTGGCGTTGTTCCTGCTCGCCTCGCCCGCGTCGCCGGTGGTGCTGCCGGGGGGCCCCGTCGGCGCGGCCGGGGCGGCCGGGGCGGGGGAGCACCCGCCGGTGGTCATGCTGGTCCTCGACGAGCTGCCGCTGGTCTCCCTGCTCGGCCCCGACGCCCGGATCGACGCCGCCCGCTACCCGCACTTCGCCGAGCTGGCGGCCGGTTCCACCTGGTACCGCAACGCCACCGGGGTCAGCGGCTGGACGCCGTACGCGCTGCCGGCCATGCTCACCGGCCGGTATCCGGCGCGGCCGGTCGCCCCGCACTACTCGCAGTACCCGGAGAACCTGTTCACCGCCCTCGGCGGCCTGTACGACATCCGGGCGCAGGAGAGCATCACCCGGCTCTGCCCGCCCAGCCGTTGCGACCAGCCGGCCAGCCCCACGCAGGGCCTCGGCACCCTGGTCCGGGAGAGCGGCCGGCTGCTGCGCCAGGTGACCGCCCCGGTGGACAGCCGCGTCGCCCCCGAGGAGTCGTACCGCGAGCTGACCGCCGCCGAGGCGGGGCTGGACGCCGCCGAGCCGGTCCCGGCCGACCCGAAGTTCCGCTGGGACAGCCTCGACGACAACCAGCCGGCCCGGTTCACCACGTTCCTGGCCGGGCTGCGCCCGAGCGACCGGCCCACCCTGCACTTCCTGCACCTGCTGATGCCGCACGCGCCCTGGGTGTTCCTGCCGTCGGGGGCCCGCTACGCAGCCCCGCAGGACCTGCCCAACGACGGCGCGGGCTGGGTCGAGCTGGCCCGGCAGCGGCACCTCGCCCAGTTGGGGTACACCGACCGGCTGATCGGCGAGACGCTGCGCACCCTGCGCGCCAGCGGCCTGTACGACAAGGCCCTCGTGGTGGTCACCGCCGACCACGGGGTCAGCTTCGACAACGGCTTCCAGGGGCGCGGGATGAACGCCGTGCGCGCGGCGGCCGGGCAGGTGGCCTGGGTGCCGATGTTCGTCAAGGAGCCCGGCCAGCGGGCCGGGCGGGTCGACGACCGCAACTGGGAACACGTCGACCTGCTGCCCACGGTCGCCGACCACGCGCACGTGCGGATCCCGTGGCAGGTCGACGGGAGCTCCGCCCTGCGGGCCCCGCGCGAGCGCGCCGACAAGCGCTTCTACGACCGGCCGGGCGAACCGGTCAGCCTCCCCGGCGGGGTGCCGGAGCCGCCGCCCCAGCCGTCGCCCCACCCGCTGGTCGGCGTAGCCGTGGGGGAACGGCCGGTCGGCGGTACCGCCCGGGTCGCCGACCTGGCCGCGTTCCGCGCCGTCGATCCGGACGCCGGCGAACTGCCGGCCCTGGTCTGGGGCACCGTCGGGGCGTCGGTGCGTGACGGCACGCTGCTCGCCGTCGCGGTCAACGGCCGGATCGGGGCGGTCGTCCCGGTCGGGCCGCCCGATCCCGGCGGGCGGCGGTTCGCCGCCCTCCTCCCCGACGACCGGCTGTTCCGGGCCGGCGCCAACCGGCTGGACGTCTACCGGGTCGGCCCCGGCGATGAGCTGCGCCGACTGAGTGTTTCCTGAGAGTTTCGCCCGCCCGGTGTAGGGGCCCCTGCCGGCGTGTGACACGCCCAAGTGGGCCCCTCGTGGCGCTTTGCCCCGTTTCGTCGCCCGGCTCGCGCCCGCCGGGTTTCCCCGCCTGCGGGTCGGGAATCGGGTGACGCATACCTCACCGCCGAACCACGGCGAGCGGTGTTACCGCAACCGTGTTTACGGTGAATGCGAAGGCAATTTCAACGTAGATCTGCCGGCGAAGCGAGGAACCACATGACGGAAGTCAAGCTCGATCACCCCGGTGGGCAGCTGTCGATGCCGGTGCACTCGGCGGTCGAGGGCCCCGCCGGCATCGGCGTGAGCAAGCTTCTCAAGGAAACCGGGATGACCACGTACGATCCCGGTTTCGTCAACACCGCGGCCTGCTCCTCCGAGATCACCTACATCGACGGCGACGCGGGCATCCTGCGGTACCGGGGCTACCCGATCGAGCAGCTGGCCGAGAAGTCCTCCTTCCTGGAGGTCTCCTACCTGTTGATCTACGGCGAGCTGCCCGGCCAGCAGGAGCTGACCGAGTTCAGCGAGCGGATCCGGCGGCACTCGCTGCTGCACGAGGAGATGCGCCGGTTCTTCGACGGCTTCCCGCGCGACGCGCACCCGATGGCCGTGCTCTCCTCGGCTGTCAGCGCCATCTCGACCTTCTACCAGGACAGCCTGGACCCGTTCGACTCCGACCACGTCGAGATGTCCACGGTCCGGCTGATGGCCAAGGTCCCCACCATCGCCTCGTACGCGTACAAGAAGTCCATCGGCCAGCCGCTGCTGTACCCGGACAACTCGCTCGGCTACGTGGACAACTTGCTGCGGATGACGTTCGGCGTGCCGGCGGAGCCGTACGAGGTCGACCCGGTCATGTCGAAGGTCCTGGACATGCTGTTCATCCTGCACGCCGACCACGAGCAGAACTGCTCCACGTCGACCGTGCGGCTGGTCGGCTCCAGCAACGCCAACCTCTTCGCCTCGGTCTCGGCCGGGGTGAACGCGCTCTTCGGGCCGCTGCACGGCGGGGCCAACCAGGCCGTTCTGGAGATGCTGAGCAAGATCGAGGCCGACGGCGGCGACGTGCAGTCCTTCGTCCGCAAGGTGAAGGACAAGCAGGACGGCGTGAAGCTGATGGGCTTCGGCCACCGGGTCTACAAGAACTACGACCCGCGCGCCGCCATCGTGAAGAAGGCCGCCCAGGACGTGCTCGGCCGGATGGCCAAGCCGGACCCGCTGCTGGACATCGCGATGAAGCTGGAGGAGATCGCGCTCGCCGACGACTTCTTCGTGTCCCGCCGGCTCTACCCGAACGTGGACTTCTACACCGGCCTGATCTACAAGGCCATGGGTTTCCCGACGAAGATGTTCACCGTGCTCTTCGCCCTCGGCCGGCTCCCCGGCTGGATCGCCCAGTGGCGCGAGATGATCAACGACCCGGAGACCAAGATCGGCCGTCCCCGGCAGCTCTACACCGGGGCCCCCGAACGGGCGTACACCCCGCTCACGGAGCGCTGACCCGGCCACGGGCACCAGGACGACGGGCCGCTACCCCAGCCGGGGTGGGCGGCCCGTTCGGTCGTCGGGTCATCCATATCCGGGCGGCGGGTCGCCTCCGGTCGGCGACTGGCGCGTCCGCGCGTCCGGTCCGCGCACCCCAGTCGGTGACTGCGGGTCCTATGGAGCTGCCCCGTTTGCGCTACCGCCACCGCCGGTCGACAGAACGATCGTCCCGGGCCGTGGCGGTGTCGGACGCCCCGCCACGGGCACGCCGAAACTCGGCGGTGCGCGCGGCCAGTGCGCCGGGGCGGTGCGCGCCCAGTGCGCCCGGCCGGTGCGCCCCTGCCCGACCGGGGTACCCCGGGGAAGCGAGCCGGGCGGTTTCCCAACCTGCCGTGGGCGGGCAGGGGGGCGGGGCGTCACCGGGAGGCGTGTCTGGGGCCGGTTGCCCTGGTGCGTGCTGGCTGGCCGGTAGCGCAGACGGGGCAGCTCCAAAGGGCCCGCAGGAGCCGTGTCGGTGCTCGCTCGTCCGGCCAGGCCGAGCCGCGCCGTTGCGGCGACATGGCGGTATCACCGAGTTGGGGACACCGCCATGTCGCCGTCGCATCGCGCCGTCGCATGTCGCCGTCGCATCGCGGGCACGTAGGTTGTTCAGCGGAGGCCGGCGGCAGCGAGGAGGTTGCCATCGGTGATGTGTGCCGGGGAGCGGCCCTCGGTCATCCGGCGCTCGGCGCGCTCCGCGGTGAACGCCGGGGCCTTGGCGATCGCCGCCGCGTACGTGGCGGCGGTGCGGCGCGCGATGGCCGCCCAGCCGTACTGCTCGTGCACCATGGCGCGAGCCCGGCGGGCCAGCGCCCGGGCGTGCTCCCGGTCGGACAGCAGGGCGTGCACCGCCTCGGTCAGCCCGGCCGGGTCCTGCGGGGCGAAGGTCATCCCGGTTACGCCCGGCTCGACGATCTCGGCGAGCCCGCCGGTCGCGGCGACGGCCAGGGGCGCCCCGGCCGCGGCCCCCTCCAGGGCCACCATGCCGAACGGCTCGTAGATGCTCGGCACCGCGAAGCAGTCCGAGGCGGCCATCACGGCGGGCAGGTCGGTGCCGCCGAGGAAGCCCGGCATGCTCACCATGCCGCCGAGGCCGAGCCGGTGCACCTCGGCCTCCAGGGCCGACTTGTACGGCCCGTCGCCGACGATGACCGCGCGCAGCCCGGGGTGCCGCTCGCGCAGCCGGGGCAACCCGGCGAGCAGGTGCTGCACGCCCTTCTCGTACACCAGCCGGCCGGCGAAGGTGACCAGCGGGCCGTCCCCGGCGAACCGGGCCCGGGCCGAGGCGACCGCCGAGGCCGGCACCTTCCAGCGGTGCGGCTCCACCCCGTTGGCCACCACGTCGACCCGGCTGGTTGGCACGCCGAACAGCGCGTTGACCTCGTCGCGCATGTATCCGGAGCAGGCGATCACCCGGTTGGATTCGCCGCTGATCCAGTGTTCGACGCCGTGGATGGTGCGGTTCATCTCTTCGGGGAGCCAGCCTTGGTGTCGGCCGGCTTCGGTGGCGTGGATGGTGGTGACGAGTGGGATGTCGAGGTGGTCGCGGAGGGTGATGGCGGTGTGTGCGACGAGCCAGTCGTGGGCGTGGACGATGTCGTAGGTGCTGCTCTCGGTGGCGCGTAGGGCGGCGCGGGTGAGGGTGTGGTTGAAGGCCATGGTCCAGGCGAGGAGGCTGCTGGTGGCGAGGGGGAAGGTGACGGGGTCTTCGGCGGCGCGGAGGATGCGTACGCCGTCGGCGTATTCCTCGTGGGGTGCGCCGTCGGTGTGGCGGGTGATGACGGTGACTTCGTGGCCGGCGGTGGCGAGGGCGACGGAGAGGGCGTGGACGTGGCGGCCGAGGCCGCCGACGAGCACCGGCGGGTACTCCCAGGACAGCATCAGGATGCGGCGGGTCTGCGGGGGCACCCCGACCCCGGCGGACTGTGGGATCAAAGGCCGGGAGGTGGGAACGGGCCGGCAGGTCCGGTCCGTGGCGGTGGCGGTCTGCTCGCCGGCCCGCAGGGTCGTCACATCAAACTCCGTCCATGCATGGTGGAACGCGCCGGCAACGGTGGCGGCGAAAAGGGAAGTGGTGGGGGTGGCCGAGGGCCGAGTGCCGAGTGCCGGCGTGCGCGGGCGCACGCCTCCGCATCAAGGAAAGGGCATCCGGGGCCGAACCGCATCCTGAGAGGGCCCAAGGTGACGGACGCCACCCAAACGGGCGGCCGGTATCAGGAGGGTGGATTTTGGTTACGGCACGAAACGGTGGATTGGGCGGACCCCCGGCGGGGCATTAGCGGCGTGCGCTCGCCGGGCCGCCCGGTAGGGGCGTTCATCATCATGGGCTGAGGAGCGACATGCAGGTCTGGCCGGGCGAGCGGTACCCCCTGGGGGCGACCTACGACGGGATGGGCACCAACTTCGCGATCTTCTCGGAGGTGGCCGAGCGGGTCGAGCTCTGCCTGTTCGACGAGTGGGACACCGGGGCGGAGCGCCGCGTCGAGCTGCGCGAGGTCGACGCGTACGTCTGGCACGCGTACATCCCCGGCATCGAACCGGGGCAGCGGTACGGCTACCGGGTCCACGGCCCGTGGAACCCGGCCGACGGGCCGCGCTGCAACCCGCACAAGCTCCTGCTCGACCCGTACGCCAAAGCCGTCGACGGGGACGTGCAGTGGAACGCTGCCGTCTACGACTACGAGCTGGGCGACCCGGACCGGATGTCCGAGACCGACTCGGCGCCGTTCATGCCCAAGTCGGTGGTGGTGAACCCGTACTTCGACTGGGGCAACGACCGGCCGCCGCGCACCCCGTACCACCACTCGGTGATCTACGAGGCCCACGTGCGCGGGCTGACCATGCGCCACCCCGGCATCCCGGAGGAGCTGCGCGGCACGTACGCGGCGATCGCCTCCCCGGTCATGATCGAGTACTTCCAGCAGCTCGGGATCACCGCCGTCGAGCTGATGCCGGTGCACCAGTTCGTCCACGACCACCGGCTGGCCGACCTGGGAATGCGCAACTACTGGGGCTACAACACCATCGGCTTCTTCGCCCCGCACCACGGCTACTCCGCGCTGGGCCACCTCGGCCAGCAGGTGCAGGAGTTCCGGGGCATGGTCAGGGCGCTGCACGCCGCCGGCATCGAGGTCATCCTCGACGTGGTCTACAACCACACCGCCGAGGGCAACCACCTGGGCCCGACGCTGAGCTTCAAGGGCGTCGACAACCCCAGCTACTACCGGCTCTCGGAGGAGGATCGCCGGTACTTCGTCGACTACACCGGCACCGGCAACAGCCTCAACGTCCGCAGCCCCCACTCCCTACAACTGATCATGGACTCGCTGCGCTACTGGGTGACCGAGATGCACGTCGACGGGTTCCGCTTCGACCTGGCCGCCACCCTGGCCCGCGAGTTCTACGAGGTCGACCGCCTGTCCACCTTCTTCGAGGTGGTCCAGCAGGACCCGGTGGTCAGCCAGGTCAAGCTGATCGCCGAGCCGTGGGACGTCGGCCCCGGCGGCTACCAGGTGGGCAACTTCCCGCCGGTGTGGACCGAGTGGAACGGCAAGTACCGCGACACGGTGCGGGACTTCTGGCGCGGCGAGCCGGCCACCCTCGCCGAGTTCGCCTCCCGGATCTCCGGCTCCGCCGACCTCTACCAGGACGACGGCCGCCGCCCCTTCCACAGCATCAACTTCGTCACCTGCCACGACGGGTTCACCCTCAACGACCTGGTGTCGTACAACGACAAGCACAACGAGGCCAACGGCGAGGACAACCGGGACGGCGAGGGCCACAACCGGTCCTGGAACTGCGGCGTCGAGGGCGAGACCGACGACCCGGGCGTGCTGGCCCTGCGGCAGCGGCAGCGGCGCAACTTCCTGGCCACCCTGATCCTCTCCCAGGGCGTGCCGATGATCGGCCACGGCGACGAGCTGGGCCGCACCCAGCGCGGCAACAACAACGCGTACTGCCAGGACAGCGAGCTGGCCTGGGTCGACTGGGACGACGCCGACGAGGCGCTGCTGGGCTTCGTCCGGCGGCTCGTCGAGTTCCGCCGCAGCCACCAGGTGTTCCGCCGCCGCCGGTTCTTCACCGGCCTGCCGGTGGGCGGCCGGGCCGCCGGCTCGGGCCTGCCCGACCTGGCCTGGTACACCCCCGACGGTCGGGAGATGACCGGCGAGGACTGGGGCAACGACTTCGGCCGCTCGGTGGCCCTGTTCGTCAACGGCGACGGCATTCCCGAGCGCGGCCAGTACGGCCAGCGCCACCGGGACACCTCGTTCCTGCTCTGCTTCAACGCCCACGACGCCGCGCTGGACTTCACCCTGCCCGGGGAGGAGTTCGGCCAGCGGTGGGAGCTGGTGATCAGCACCGCGGAACCGGAACCGGACAAGCCGACCCTCGTCGAGGCGGGCGGCACGATCTGCGTACCGGACCGTTCCCTGGTGGTCCTGGAGAGGATGGTCTGACGGTGCCCGACACCCGCCTCGGCGCGACGTACCGGGTGCAGGTCCGCCCCGGCTTCGACCTCGACGCCACCGCCGGCCTCGCCGGCTACCTGGCCGACCTCGGCGTCACCCACCTCTACAGCGCGCCCCTGCTCACCGCCACCCCCGGCTCGGCGCACGGCTACGACGTGGTCGACCACCGGGCGGTCAACCCCGAGCTGGGCGGCGAGGCCGGCCGGGTCCGGCTGGTCCGGGCGCTGCGCGCGGCCGGGCTCGGCCTGGTCGTCGACATCGTGCCCAACCACGCCGGGGTGGCCCAGCCGGCGGCCAACCCCGCCTGGTGGGACGTGCTGCGCCGGGGCCGCGCCTCGGCGTACGCGCGCTGGTTCGACATCGACTGGGACCGGGGCCGGCTGCTGCTGCCGGTGCTCTCCGACGCCCCGGACGCCCTCGACGACCTCAAGATCGTCGACGGGGAGCTGCGCTACCACGAACACCGCTTCCCGATCGCCGACGGCACCGCCGAAGGGACCGGCGCCGCCGAGGGCGCCGGCGACGGGGCCGCCCGCGAGGTGCACGACCGGCAGCACTACGAGCTGGTCTCCTGGCGGCGCGGGGACCACGAGCTGACGTACCGCCGGTTCTTCGCCGTCTCCGACCTGGCCGGCCTGCGGGTGGAGGACCCGGAGGTGTTCGCCGCCACCCACGCGGAGGTGCTGCGCTGGGCGGCGGCCGGCGAGGTCGACGGCATCCGGGTCGACCACCCCGACGGGCTGCGCGACCCGGCCGGCTATTTGGCCCGGCTGCGCGCCGCCGCCCCCGACGCGTGGCTGCTGGTGGAGAAGATCCTCGAGTACGGCGAGGAGCTGCCCGACTGGCCGGTGGACGGCACCACCGGCTACGACGCCCTGGCGCCCGTCGGTGGCCTCTTCGTCGACGGGTCCGCCGAGGGCGACTTCACCGCCCTGGACGCCCGGCTGACCGGACACCGCACCTCCTGGTCGGACCTGATCCACGACACCAAGCTGGAGGCGGCCACCCGGCTGCTCGCCGCCGAGCTGACCCGGCTCGCCGCGCTCGCCCCCGAGCTGGAGCCGGCCGAGGCCCGGGCGGCCCTGGCCGAGCTGGCCGCGTGCTTCCCGGTCTACCGGGGGTACCCGCCGCACGGCGCCCGGCACCTGGCCGACGCCCGCTCCGACGCCGGCCGACGCCGCCCCGACCTGACCGCCGCCCTCGACGCGGTCACCCGCCGGCTGCGCGACCCCGAAGACGAGCTGGGGCAGCGGTTCCCGCAGCTGTCCGGCGCGGTGATGGCCAAGGGCGTCGAGGACACCGCCTACTACCGGTGGAGCCGGTTCGTCGCCCTCAACGAGGTCGGCGGCAGCCCCGCCCACTTCGGCACCCCGCCGGCCGAGTTCCACCGGTTCGCCGCCGCCCGACAGGCCCGCTGGCCCGCGGCCATGACCACCCTGTCCACCCACGACACCAAGCGCGGCGAGGACGTCCGGGCCCGGCTCGCGGTGCTGTCCGAGCTGCCCGAGCGCTGGGCCGAGCGGATCGCCCGGTGGACCGCCGCCGCGCCGCTGCCCGACCCGGCGTTCGCCCACCTGCTCTGGCAGACCGCCGTCGGGGCGTGGCCGATCGAGCGGGAGCGGCTGCACGCGTACGCCGAGAAGGCCGCCCGGGAGGCGTCGGTCGCCACGAGCTGGGCCGACCCCGACCCCGGCTTCGAGCACGCCATGCACGCCCTGGTCGACCGGATGTACGACGACCCGGAGCTGCACGCCGAGCTGACCGCGTTCGCCGCCGAGATCACCCCGGCCGGCTGGTCCAACTCGCTGGGGCAGAAGCTCGTCCAGCTCGCCATGCCCGGGGTGCCCGACACCTACCAGGGCACCGAGCTGTGGGAGAACTCGCTGGTCGACCCGGACAACCGCCGCCCGGTCGACTTCGCCGTACGCCGGGAGCTGCTGGCCCGCCTCGACGCCGGTCGGCAGCCGGCGGTGGACGCCGATGGCGCGGCGAAGCTGCTCGTGGTCTCGCGGACCCTGCGGCTGCGCCGCGACCGCCCGGAGCTGTTCACCGGCTACCGCCCGGTGCCCGCCCGGGGCCCCGCCGCCGCGCACGCGCTCGCCTTCGACCGGGGCGGCGCGGTCGCCGTCGCCACCCGGCTGCCGCTCGGGCTGGCCCGCGCCGGCGGGTGGGGCGACACCAGCCTGTCATTTCCCGTTCACGAGCTGACCGACCTGTTCACCGGCCGGGTCTACGGTGGCGGGGAGATCCCGCTGGCCGACCTGCTGGCCACCTACCCCGTCGCGCTGCTGGCTCCCACCACCGAGTTCGTGGAGGCTGCGTCATGACCGAGTTCACGGTGTGGGCGCCGGAGGCTGCCCGCCTCCGACTGCGCCTGCCCGGCGACGCCGACCACGAGATGCGCGCCGGCCCCGACGGCTGGTGGCGGGTCGAGGTGCCCGCCGCCGGCCCCGGCACCGACTACGCCTACCTGATCGACGACGACGACCGGGCCCTGCCCGATCCCCGCTCGGCCTGGCAGCCGGCGGGGGTGCACGGCCCGAGCCGGCGCTACGACCACGCGGCCTTCGGGTGGACCGACACCGGCTGGACGGGCCGACAGCTGCCCGGCAGCGTCCTCTACGAGCTGCACGTCGGCACGTTCACCCCGCAGGGCACCTTCGACGCCGCCATCGGCCGCCTCGACCACCTCGTCGACCTCGGCGTCGACATGGTCGAGCTGCTGCCGGTCAACGCCTTCAACGGCGAGCACAACTGGGGATACGACGGGGTCTGCTGGTACGCCCCGCACGAGCCCTACGGCGGCCCGGACGGGCTGAAACGGTTCGTCGACGCCGCCCACGCCAAGGGTCTGGGGGTGATCCTCGACGTCGTCTACAACCATTTCGGGCCCTCCGGGGCCTACGCGCCGATGTTCGCGCCGTACCTCGCCGAGCAGGACAACGCCTGGGGCCGCACCGTCAACCTCGACGGCCCGCACTCCGACGGGGTGCGCCGCTACATCCTCGACAGCGTGCTGATGTGGCTGCGCGACTACCACGTCGACGGGCTGCGGCTCGACGCCGTGCACGCCATGCCCGACTCGCGCGCCACCCACCTGCTGGAGCAGATCGCGGCGGAGGTGGAGACCCTCTCCACCCACCTGGGCCGGCCGCTGTCGCTGATCGCCGAGTCCGACCTCAACGACCCGACGCTCGTCACCCCCCGGGAGGCCGGCGGGTACGGCCTGCACGCCCAGTGGAACGACGACGCCCACCACGCCCTGCACACCCTGCTCACCGGCGAGCGGCAGGGCTACTACGGCGACTTCGGCTCCCTGGAGTGCCTGTCGGACGTGCTGACCGGGGCGTTCTTCCACGCCGGCACCTGGTCCAGCTTCCGCAACCGCAGTCACGGCCGACCGGTGGACCGGCAGCGCACCCCGGGCCACCGGTTTGTGGCGTACCTCCAGAACCACGACCAGATCGGCAACCGGGCCACCGGCGACCGCATCTCGGCGTCGCTGTCCCCTGCGCTGCTCCGGGTGGGGGCGACGCTGCTGTTCACCGCCCCGTTCACCCCGATGCTGTTCATGGGGGAGGAGTGGGCGGCCAGCACCCCGTGGCAGTTCTTCACCAGCCACCCCGAGCCCGAGCTGGCGACCGCCGTGGCCACCGGCCGCCGGCGCGAGTTCGCCGCCCACGGCTGGGCCTCGAACGACGTCCCCGACCCGCAGGCCCCGCAGACCTTCGCCCGCTCCCGGCTCGACTGGGCCGAGCTGGACGAACCCGAACACCGCGAGATGTACGACTTCCACCGGCGGCTGATCGCGCTGCGCAAGAGCCGCGCCGACCTGTCCGATCCCCGGCTGGACCGGGTCGACGTCCGGCACGGGGACCAGTTCCTGCTGCTGCGGCGGGGGAAGACGCTGGTGGTCGCGAACCTGGCGGCCAAGCCGCAGCGGATCACGTTGCCGGGGATGGCCCGTCGGGTGCTGCTGGCCACGGGGGAGGGGGTCACGGTGACAAGGGACCGCATCGACCTGCCGGCGGAGACGGCAGCAATCGTGGCGCTCTAGGTGTTCTGTCCGTCACCGTGATCGTTTGCTGATTTGTGAGACGACACGCCGGGCGAGTTCTCCAGAAGCAGCAGACGTTCATGGAGCCCCAACCCGGACACCGCGAAGGCCCGCGCCCGTCAGCCGGCGTCGAGCACCTCGCGCAGTCGCGCCGCGAACTCGGCGGGCTTGCCCGCGTAGCCGAAGTCGCCGCCGAGGAAGCCGCCGTGGTGGCTGGGGAACACGGTGGCCTCCTGGCCGAGCAGCGCCGCGGTGGCGACGGCCGTACGTGCGGTGTACGTCCCCGCCGTCTCCTCGCCGACGGCGATCACGATGCGGGTCGGCGCGGCGGTGAGCGCCTGCGTGTCGGGTCGGTAGTCGATGATCGCCCAGGAGGCCTTCGACAGCAGTGGGTCGTCGCGGGTGCCGTCGTCGTCGATCGGCAGGCCGAACGCCGCCGGGTCGGGCGCGGGCTGGGCGAAGTAGGCGTCGGTGAACTCGCCCTGCCAGGACGTCATCAACATGAAGGCGGCCATCCCGGCGCCCATGCCCTTCGCCTGGTACGCCTCGTGGAAGGCGGCCCGGGCGCGATCGGCGGCGTCGGCGTCGGGAAGCACGGCGTTGATCGGCGGCTCGTGCGCCACCAGCGTGCCGACGTCGCCGGGGTGGGAGGCGACCAGTTCGAGCGCCGTCACCGCGCCGCCGCTGCTAGCGAAGACGTCGACCGGGCCGGTGCCGAGCGCCTCGATCAGCACATGCAGGTCGGCCGCCTGCTGCTGCGGCGTGTGGTCCGACCGGCCGTCGCGGCGGACGCTGCGGCCCAGGCCGCGGGGATCGTAGGTGACGACCGTGCGGTCGGTGAAGTGCTCGGCGAGTGAGCCGAAGCCCTCGGCGGTCATCGGCTGGCCGACCATGAGCAGCGTGCGGTGCCCGGCCGACGCCGGGAGCGGGTTGCGCACGTCGTAGACCAGGTCGACGCCGGGTGCGGCAAGGGTGTGCGTCTGCGTGTTCGTCACGCCGGTGACTCTATGGCCGACGACCGACAAGAACGCCCGGGGGCCGAGCGGCCCGGCACCTCGACGGCCAGGCGGAAGACCTGCCGGGAACCGCTTTCCGGCCCCGGGCACGCCGCCTCGGCAGGGGCGAAGCCGAGGCGCTCGTAGAAGACACGCGCACCGGTCACGGATGCCGCTGAAGGACGCGGCCAAGGGCTACCGGATCTTCCAGAAGAAGCAGGATCTGCTGGTGATACCTGTATCGGATCCTTTGCTCTGCTGCCCCCTGTGCAACGCGCGCGGTGCGCCGCGTTTCCTGCCGTCCGTGCGTGCTGGCCCGTGCCATGAGGCGGCATCGTGCTGGTGTTGCGGTGACGGCAGCAGAGCAAAGGGGCGAGTGGGCATGACCCGTCTGCTGTGGCACGTGACCCGGGCGGCACCCCTCCGCGTCGGTGTTCGGCGCGCGGCGGCAGGATCTGGGGCATGGAGTTCTTCTGCTACCACCGTGATCGGCGCGGCTCTGCGGCGCTCCGGAGCGAGCTGCTACAGGAGCACTGGTCGTACATGGACCGGTACGCGGCGCACATGATCGCTCGCGGCCCGACCTTCGCGGTCGACGGTGCCACGCTCACGGGCAGTGTGCACATCCTGGACCTGCCCGATTCCGCCGCCGCGCGGGCCTTCGCCTTCGACGAGCCCAACTACCAGGCCGGCGCGTACCGCGATGTGCTGTTGCGCCGCTGGCGCAACACGCTGGGGCGCACCATGTGGGACTTTCCCGGCGGACGGACGGGTGGTGACCGGTATCTGGTGCTGGGCCTCGGCGCGGGGGAGGCCCTCGACCTCTCTCCGCAGCGCGACCGGGACGACCTGATCGCGTACGGGCCGTTGCTGTCCGACGACGGTGCCGCCTGGCTGGGTACGGCGGCGCTGCTCCGGGCGGAGGATGCGGACGAGGCGCGCGCCGTGCTGACCTCGGACCGGTACGCCGACATCGAGGTGCACAACTGGGCGTTCGGCGGCCGGCCGTCCTGACCGTCGGGCGGCTGCCGACCGGTCAGCGTGTTTTCCATAGGCGTGGCGACTGCTACGTGAGCATCAACTGCCCGAGTTCCTGGGTGCATCGGGTGAGCGCGACGTAGAGGCCGTTCCAGCCACGCGGTTCAGCGGCGATGCCCTGGGGGTCGATGAGCAGCGTCGCGTCCCACTCCAGCCCCTTGGACTGGGTCGCGGTGAGCACCGGCACATCGCTCAGTGCGGCTAGGAGTTCGGCGATGCGGTCGGCGGGGGCGATGACGCCGACCGTGCCGCCGTGCCACCGCTGCTGCAACTGTCGTACAGCTTGGGCGGCGGCGGCGGCGAGCTCGGCGGGCGTGACCGTGCGCTCCCAGGGGGCGATGCCGGAGGAGCGCACCGCCCGGGGCGGCGCGTTGTGGCTGCCGGCTCTCCTCAGCACCGGCTCGGTGAGGTCCATGACCTCGCGCGGGGTCCGGTAGCAGATGGTCAGCTCGGCAGGGGTCCAGCGGTCCCCGAACACCGCCTGCACCGCTTGGGCCCAGCTGGTGTGCCGGTGCGCCGCCTCCGCCTGGTCGATGTCGCCGACCGCGGTGATGGAGCGACTGGGACAGCGCCGCAGAACCATCTGCCACTGCATCTCGGACAGCTCTTGCGCTTCGTCGATGACGACGTGGCCGTACACCCAGCCGCGTTGCCGGCGGGCGCGGTCGGCGACGAACTCGCCCTGTGGTTGCGGGGCTTCGACCTCGCCCAGCAGGTCGGCGAGGGCATCGAGCAGGGGGATGTCGCTCGACGCCCTCGGGGCAGGCTCGGCCGAGACGGCGGTGATCTCCTCCGGGGTCAGCTGTGGGGCGAACCGGGCCAGCAGGGTGCAGTCGGTCAGGAGATCGCGCAGCAAATTCTCGGCGGTGCGGGTGGGCCACAATGCCTCGACGTATCTGGCGATGGTGGCGTTCTCGGCGATACGCAGTCGGAGCTGCTCGATCTCCTCCTCGGAGAGCAACCCGTCGACGTCGCTGCCGGTCGACGTCCTGCCGACGTGTTGGTCGTGCTTCATGCCCTTGTCGAAGCGGGCGAGGATGTCCTCGAAGCCCTCCTCCATCTCGTCCATCAGCGCCTCGCGCTGCTCGGCGACGGCTTCGGCAAGGAGGTGGTGCAACTGCTCGGCGAACGCCGCGCGGGCGCGATGGTACGGGCGTCCCTGCACCGCCGAGGCGAGCGCCTGCGCCACTGCGGCGGCCGGGATGACGTAGAAATCGCCCTCCCAGCGCAGCTTCAGCTCACGGGGCCGGGGGAGCAGCGACGTGACGTACTCGTCGAGCGCGGTCTGCCAGAGGGCTCGGCCCTTGATCTCGGCGAGAAGCCTGCTCTCGTCGCGGCCCACGCGGATTTCGGGCAGCAGAGTGCCGCAGGTCGCCGAGACGACGGCGGTCTCGCCGAGCGCGGGCAGCACCTGGGCGATGTATTCGAGGAAGCGCGGCGAGGGACCGAGGACCAGGACCGCCTGGTCGGCCATCGTCCGGTGGGCGAACAGCAGGTAGGCGACGCGGTGCAGAGCAACGACGGTCTTGCCGGTGCCGGGACCGCCCTGAACGATCAGCGGGCCGGTCGCCTCAGCCCGGATGATGTCGTCCTGCTCGCGTTGCAGTGTGGAGATCGCCGTCGACATGTGGCCGGTGCGCCGCTGGTCGAGGGCGGCCAGCAGAGCGCCCTCGCCGACGAGTTCCGCCGTCATGGTGCCGTCCAGTGGCTCGTCGTCCACGCCGACGACGACCGATCCCGCCGTACGTACGTGACGGCGCCGTGCCTGACCCTGCGGGTCGACAGCCGTCGCGGTGTAGAACGGCCGTGCTGCGGGAGCACGCCAGTCCACCAGCAGTGGCTCACTGTCCTCGCCGTCGTTGCGGAGACCGACACGGCCCACGTGTCGCACGGTGCCGTCGAGGCCGTCGAGGCGGCCGAAGACCAGCCCTTCCCGTGCTCGCCGCAGCTCTTCGTACTGCTGGCGGAGCATGCGCTGCCGGGCCCGTTCCAACGCGTCCAGGGCATCTGACGAGAGCTCGGCCTGCAGGTGGTCGGCCAGCCTGTCGCGCCGGGCCGTGGCCACGTCGAGAAACTCCTGTTCCTCGGCGATCGCGGATCGACGGGCGCCGGCAGCGTCGTTGTGCAGAGCAGAATTCCGCCGCATACGCAAATCCTTGTACTGGTGTTTCCCCTCGGTCCGGATGGGCCGGAGTGTATTCCGGCGGCAAGTATAGAACCAGCTCCTCCTCGTCAACCAGGAACTCTGTCGGCAGAGATGGCAATCTCTATGCCTTGCAGTTCCGGGCCGCTCGGTCTAACCCAATTTTGAATCGCTTGTTGACAGTTCGTTCCTTATCTGACATGAATGCGCGCCGGTGCAGGTCGTAGGTTGGCGGCTACCGACCGCCGTTAACACCGACCCGACGCTGATTGCGGTCAGCACCCCCCACCACCCTCGCCGCCCTTGATGAGTCGCGATTCTTGGACAGTTCTCGTCCACTCTGGACGAGAACTGTCCAAGAATCGGAGGCGGTGCCGCGCGCATGTCGCCGGTCAACCAGCCCTCGTCAGGCACGCAAGGCGAGCCCAGGCCGCAGCAGCCGGATTGGTCCTCGGCCCCGGCCGGGCGCTACTCCGCGACGAACACGCCCACGCCGGGGAGCGTCTCAGTCATGCCCTTGATCCGTAACACCTGCATCGCGCGGTCGATCACCGGCTCGGTGACCCCGTAATGCTCAATGAGTTCCCGCCTGCTGGGCAGCTTCGCGCCCGGCGGGAACTCTCCCGACGTGATGCGCTTGGCGAGGTCGTCGGCGATCTGCTCATAGCGGTAACGCGGTGGCACTGTGTTCCCCTCGGTTGGCAACACGAGTAGACCACCTCTGCCATCCCTTGACTACCCAACGGTACCTATGGGAGGTTGTTTGAGGAGGTCGTCCCCCTCGGTTGGCGCTGTTGGGTCGTCCTCGCCAGCGTGGATGCCCGTCGCGCTCCAGCCGTCGGGCATCCACGCTTCGGGAATATCTGATGACAAGTAGCGGCTCGATGGAGGCGGCATGCGGGGCCAGAGCGACAATCCGGCGACCAGTCGGGGTGAGCAGGCCGAGGCGGCCGAGCGGGAGGCCGCGAGGAGGCGGCTGCTCGACCTGGCCGAGGCGGAGCGCGTACCGGTGGAGGAGACCACTCGGGCGGTGTCGGACCGGCGGTGGTTACGTGGCCAGCGCTGACGAGCCGATCGGTCGCCGGGTGGCGCGCTGGCGGGTGCGGCGGCGGATGACCCAGCAGGTGCTCGCGGATCGGCTTGGCCGGTCGAAGAGCTGGATGGACAAGGTCGAGCGGGGAGTCCGCTCGCTGGACCGGTACGCGGTCATCCAGGAGGTCGCCCAGGTGCTGCGGGTCGATCCGTTGGTGCTGCTTGGCGAGGACCGCCCGCCGCCGATGAGCGCCGGCCCGCTGGACGGGGTGGACGAGGTCCGCGCCGCCCTCGCCCGCTACGACATCCGCCGGCCGCCAGCGTCGGTGGCGGAGACGGGCCGGCACGTGGAGCATGCCTGGCTGACCTACCAGCACGCGCGCTACGCCCAGGTGGTGCGGCTGCTGCCGGGGCTGCTCGACGCCGCCCGGGGCCTGCGCGAGGACGCGCCGGGGCCGCTGGTGCAGGCGTATCGGATCACCTCGTCGGTGCTGGTGAAGCTCGGCGAGGCCGACCTGGGGTGGCTGGCCGCCGATCGGGCGGTGGCCGTGGCCGGCGGCGATCCGGTGCTGGCGGCGTCGGCGGCCGTGTCGGTCGGGCAGGCGCTGCGCGCGCTGGGCCGCGACCGGTTGGCGCTTGCGGTGACGGGCGACGCCGCGCGCCGCCTTGTGCCGTCGACGGTGCACGGGGCCCTGCTGATCCAGGGGGTCCTGGCCGCTGCCGGGTGCGGCGATGCCGGCCGGGCGGGGGAGCTGGCCGACCGGGCCGCCGGGGTGGCCGCCTCGCTCGGGACCGGCGACGACCCGCACCGGACCAGCTTCGGGCCGGTCGCCGTCGAGTTGGCCCGGGTGGTGGCGGCGGTCGAGCTGGGGGAGGCCGGGGAGGCGGTGGGTCTGCACGAGCAGGTGGTACGGGGGGAGGCGTGGCGGCGGCTGCCGGCCGAGTACCGGGCCGCGTACCTGCTGGACGCCGCGCGGGCGTACCTCCAGGTCGGTGACCTGCGTGCGGCCGGGCGGATGCTGGTCGACGCGGACGGCGTCGCGCCGGCCGAGGTCCGGTGCCGGCCGGTGGCGCGTACGGTGATCGCCGAGGTCGCCCGGGCGCACCCGGCGCCGGCCGGCGTGGCGCGCCTGGCGACGCTCGTCGGCCTCACCCGGTGACCGGGCTGCCCCGGCGGGGCGTGGCCCGTGCCCTACGGCGCGGTCGCCAGGGCCCGGCCCGACTCACCTGACTCCGAACGGGCTTCAGTTCTTGCGCGCGGTCACCAAGGCGAACGTGAGAAGCTCGCCGTTGTCCGCGGTGAGCATGTCGATCACGGGCTGCTTCGATGCCTGGCCATCCGGCTGCGCCTCGGCACCTGCCTGGGTCCACAGCAGCCAATCGTGCCAGCCGTCTTGTTGCAGTCGCGCTGACGTGACCGTCACCAGCTCGGTGATCTCCCAGTGGAAGCGCCACCACTGCGCCGTGTGCCAGGCGATCGCCTCCCAGCCGACCACCTTCTTGATGTGGGCGGGGATAGCCCCGAGCTCGCGGATCTCACGGGTCATCGCGGGCGTTGCCATACCCAACTGTCCACCGGGACGCAGGAACCGACGTGCGCCTCTGCCCGTATCGCATCCACCCGGTCGCTGACGCCGGCCTCGGCGAAGACGGCGGCGGCCTCGTCCGCGCCGACCCACCAGTCGGTGGCGACGACGTGAACGCCGTACTCGCGGGCGAGGAACACCGACGTGGCACCCTTGCCGGAACCAAGGTCGAGCACCCGCATCCCCGGGCGCAGGTCAAGGTCCCGCGCGAGGTCCTCCAGCAGCCACAGGGGGTTCGGCCCCATGTCGAGCCCGAGCAACCACGCCGGGTCGTAGCGCGATGAACGGGGATAGCGATCCGGGCGTACGAGCTGATCCAGGGCGGTCATGAGGACTGACCCAAACGGATCACAGGCGCTCGTACAACCTCTTTTCGCGACTGCGGACCGCAGGTCACGATCTTGATAATCCGCAGATTCGCGGCGGCGGTCACCTGCGACGCGGGCACGCCCACCCCGGGGGCCGGCGCGCCCGCATCCCTCAGTTGAGGCGGCAGGTCACTTGAAGCGGATGAACTTGGAGAACTGGTTGTTGGCGGTTCCCACCGACACCGTCCGGTGGCTGTACTTGTCCGCGCTTACGTAGTTGTATTCGTCAATTTCGAAGGTGCCGTTGGAGTTCACGCTGGTGACGAAGGCGACGTGACCGTAGGTGCCGCCCAGGCGGACCGCGACGTCACCGGCCTTCGGGCTGTTGTACACCGGCACCCCGGCGCGCCCGGCAGCACCGACCCACTGGTTGGCGTTACCCCACTGCGCCTGGCCCCCGTACTGGTTGGTGAAGGGCACGCCGACCCGGCTCCGCACCGCCCAGGCAGCGAAACTGGTGCACTGCCCCTTGTAGAAGTTCCAGGGGTCGATGCCCGAGGTCGCGCCCTTGTACGGGTAGTCGTCCTTGGCCGGATAGTTCGTCCCGGCGGAGATGAGCTGGTGGGAGGCGTTGTTGTTCTTCAGCGTGGCGTTCAGGTTCGCCTTCGCGCCGGGCGCGAAGTTCTGGTAGGCGTAGGTGCTGTCGTAGTTGCTGTTGTAGTAGACCCGCACCGTGCTGCTGGTGCGGTTCCACACGGAGGCGGCGTTGTTCTTGACGCACACGCCCTTGCCGCTGCCGGCGCCCTTGAACTCGTAGCAGCTCGGCTGGGTCGAGCCGTAGTCTCCCAGTGACCCGGTGTGATCGGAGATTGATCCCGCGTGGTCGCTGTTGTAGTAGTAACAGAACTCGCCGGCGTCGCAGACTCCGTCGCGGGCCGCCGCCTGAGCAGGCGCGGCGACCGCCAGGACGCCGAGAGTTGCGCTGAGCACGCTCGCGCTGAGGGCGCCGAGGACGCGAACGGTGATTCTGGGCATGTCCACTTCCCTTCCAGGGGTATGTGACAACGGGCTCACCCTACAAGCAATCGATCAATCGACATACGCCTTAATCTCGTCGCCACTGCGGCATGAGTTCGAGCGGACGCCGTCACCCGGCGGAGGCCCGGTGGCGGCTCGACGCGCTGACCGCCTTGCAGGACAGGCAGGACGACAGCCGGGATGGTGTCACCGTCCGCCGCTATCCTTCGCCGGCACGTCGGGGACGGTCCTGGCGGCCGAATGCCGGTGTACGGGCTGCCACATCGGGTCTGGAGGGGCACGTGCCGGTCGAGGCGGTAGGCGTCGAGGCGTTCCGGGTCGCAGTCCGGCAGGTGGCGCAGGCGACGGGCGCGGAGCGGGAGGACGCCCTGCGACGGCTGGCGGAGGCTGGCGCGGCCGACCCGGCGGGCGTCAAGGCGCCGCAGAGCGCGCCGATCCTGGGCGGCGGCACGCTGCGCCAGGACGCGGCGGACGCGATCTGCGCCTACCTTCGTACACCCTTCGCCACGACTGCGGCGGCCGGAGCGGGCGCGGCGGACGGCGCGGACGGCGAGTCACGGCGCGACGCCCTGCGGGTGCTCGTCGGGTTGCTGCGCCCCGCCGCCGGGGCGGGCGAGGGCGTCGGAGCGGGCGGGGACGCGGGGGCGGGCGGGGTGTCGCCGGGTGTCGCGGTGGACCTGTCCGGTGCGACCCTCGTGGAGGCCGATCTCGGCGGGTGTGAGCTGGCCGGGGCCCGGTTCGACGACACCCGGTTCCTCGGGGCGACCTCGTTCGTCGACGCCCGGTTCACCGGCGACGCGATCTTCGCCCGTGCCGTCTTCCACGGCCCGGCCCGGTTCGACGACGCCCGGTTCGCCGCCGACGCCGTCTTCGGACGGGCCCGGTTCCGGGGCCCGGCCAGCTTCGAACGGGTCGGCTTCGCCGCGATGGCCTGGTTCGGGCGGGGCGAGGAGGAGCTGTGGGAGGACGATCCGGCCTGGGACACCGTCGAGGACGCCCGACCCGCGCCCTGGGACGAGCCGAACGAGGACGATCCGGGCTGGCCCGTCGCCGTCCTGGTGGGCGACTACCAGGGCTGGGAGGAGGGCGGCGACGGGGCCCGCTTCGGCGGGGACACCTCGTTCCGGAGCGTCCGCTTCGACGGCCCCGCCTGGTTCTGCAAGTCGCGGTTCGGCGCGGACGCGACGTTCCGGGACGCCTGGTTCGGCGGGCCGGTGCACCTCGACCAGCCCGCCGTCGACCTCGACGGCGCCCGGTGGGTCGGCCCGGCCGGCGACGATCCGGCGCGCTGGCCCCTCGGCTGGGCGTCGGCGCCGGGCCCGGACGGCACGTGCGCGCTCGTCGTGGACGGTTCCGTCGCGCCCTACTCCCGTCAGCTCGCCGACCGCGATCCCGACGTCCGACGCGCGGGGCTGCGGGCCCTCGGCGAGCTCGGTGACGGGAGGCCGGAGCTGCGCCAGCGCGTGGTCGACGCCGTGTGCGCGTACCTGCGGGTGCCACTGCCGTTCGACGTGACCGGCGAGCTGACCCCCGCCCAGGCCGGGGAGGTTCAGCTGCGGCGCGACGCCCAGCGGCTGCTCGCCGAGCGCCTGCGCCCGGCATCCGTCGGGGCGGGCGAACGGCACTGGCCGCGGACCAACCTGCCGCTGTGCGGCGCGACGCTGGTCGACCTCGACCTCAGCGGGTGCCAGGTCGGTCACGCGGACTTCACGGGCACCCAGTTCCACGGCGCCACCCGCTTCGACGCGAGTACGTTCGCCGGGACCGCCTTCCGGCTCGGCGGTCCCGAGGGGCGCGCCTCGTTCCACGGCGACGTCACCTTCGCCGGGGCGCGGCTCGACCGCCGGCGCGACGTCCGGGACGTCCTCGATGGCGTCGTGTTCCACGCCGGCGCCGTGATCGACGACCCCGGGGCCCCGTCGGCGGGGGAGGGCTGAGCGCGGCCTCCCCCGCAGACGTCGTCCAGCAGGACCGTGACCCAGGGCGTGCGGGACGACCCGTACGGGCCGTAGTGCCGCTACCTGCCGCGCCGGGCCGTCCGCACGCCGAACGCGACCGCGCCGACGATGAGCACGACGCCCAGGAGCTGGAGGCCCGGCGAGTCGTCGGCCTCCCCGAGCACGATGCCGGCGACGCCGATCGCGACGGCGAGGACGGCGACGAGGTACCTCATCGGTGTCCTCATTCGTCGACCCATTCGAGCAGGTCACCGGGCTGGCATTCGAGCACCCGGCACATGGCCTCCAGGGTGCTGAAACGAACGGCCTTGGCGCGACCGTTCTTCAGTACCGCCACGTTCGCCGGGGTGAGCCCGACGCGTTCGGCGAACTCACCGACGCTCATCTTGCGTTTCGCCAGCTCGACGTCGATGCGGACGACGATGGGCATCAGATCACCGCTTCCATGTCGGTACGCAGTGTGGTGGCCTGCCGCAGCAGTGCCCGCATCACCACCATCAGGAGCCCCAGCACGGCGACACCCACCAGCATCAGGAACAGCAGGACCGGCAGCCCGGGGTCCGACGCGTTGATGCCGAAGTAGAGGAACACGCCCAGCAGCACCACCCACGCGGCGGCGATCGCCCACACGATCGCGTCCACCCAGGCCAGGGCGGCGTCGCTGAAGATGCGGTCGCGCTTGACCAGGGTGAGCAACTTCCAGGTGGCCACGATCACGACCTGGATGCACAGCACCCAGAACACCGTGACGGCGGTCATCGGCCACCTGAGGTAGGCATCGTTCGGGGACTCCTTGGCCATGTGCGCGAACTGCCCGGGCAGCGAGAGGGTCTGGAACATGACCAGGATCCCGAACAGCAGCACCAGAAAGACTCTGAGCGGGGCCACCGCTCGATGCTCAGTCAACATGCATCGACTATCACCCGGAACCTATCGACTGTCAATCGATTGGCCGACATTGGCGCTGTACCCATCGCCGAAGGCTGAGCCGACCGGTGGTGACCGTCGATGAAGGAGACGTGGACACGTGACAGCCGTCTCTACAGTGCCGTCCATGAGAATGATCGCGCGGGTCGCGAGCGGGGTCGCCGTCCTGGCGGCTGCGCTGGTGGCGTGGCCCATGGCGGCCCACGCCACGCCGGCCGACGGTGGCCTCGGCCTTGACCTGCGCACCACCCAGTCGTCGTATCGGCCGGGCGACCCGGTCCGGTTGACGTTCGCGGTAACCAACTCCACCGGCGCGGCCTGCGGGCTGGCGAAGGCCGCAGACGGGGCCGTGCGGGTGACCTCCGTACGCCGGGACGGGCAGGACCTGGTCCCGGTTCTCGGCCGCAGCTTCTACGACGACGGCATCAGCGCTGCCGCGATTTCCGGCATGGCGACGGTGGAACCCGGCACGACCGTGACCGTGTCGCTGGCCAGTGTCCGCGTGCACGCCGGCGCTGACCCCGGTGACGTCGTGCTGCGGTCGGTGGCCGCGACCCCCGACGGCGGTGGACTGGACACCCTGTGGCCGGTCGGCGTACCCGGACGTTACGAGGTCACGGCGAGTTACGCGGCTCTGCCGGTGACCGGTGCCGTCACCCCCTGCCCTGGTGCGACGGCCCTACGGACCACCACCTTCACCGTCGGCGACGACGCCCAGGGCGACGCCCGGTGGCTCTGGCTCGGCGGGGCGCTGCTGGCGCTCGTCCTCGGCGCGCTGGTGGTCGTACTCCTGCTGCTGCTCCTGATGCGCCGTCGCCGCCGTCACCGGAACGCGGCTGCCGCCGTCGCCCTGGTGCTCATCGCCGCCGGCGTCCTCGTCGGCGGGGGAGGCCGGCCCGCCCGGGCCGACTACGCGGTCGACCCGAACGCCGGCGTCCCCGTCAGCGGCGTCGACTTCCAGGGCAAGGTCGACGACTGCCTCCAGGAGTTCGCCGCGCCCGGCGGCGATCCGGCGGGCATCTTGCCTCGGCTCAAGGCCAAGAGCAAGCCCCGGGTGCGGATCATCCCCACCAGCGGCGGGTCAGGTTCCTTCGAGACCCCGCGCAGCAAGAGCGGCAAGGGCTCGTCCACCGTGACCTGGAACCCCACCTCCGACGCGCCGTACGGCGACGGCGTCGCGCGGGACCCCTGCGCGGCGCTCTACCACGAGCTCAACCACTCCGACGACATCTCCCGTGGCGCCGTCCCGAAGGGCGACTGCGGCTCCACCGGGATCAAGACCGCCGAGGTCAAGGCGACGCTGGCGGAGAACCGGTACCGGGCGGCCAAGGGCCTGCCACTGCGAACGGAGTACGAGGGCAAGACCCTGCCGAAGAGCCTAGACGAATGCAGGAAGGCCAAGAAGAAGACCCCGCCCACCAAGGGCCCGATCCTCCTGTGCGAGGACGGCGGCTCCACCTGCGGCGGCACGAACGGCGACCCCCACCTGGCGACCTTCGACGGGGTCTACTACGACTTCCAGGCCGTCGGCGAGTTCGCCCTGGTCACCTCGACCGAGGGCGACCCCCTCGCGGTGCAGGTCCGGCAGACGCCGATGGACACCTTGCGAACCGTGTCGGTCAACTCCGCGATCGCCTTCCGGCTCGGTGACCACCGGGTCGCCCTCACCCTGGTCGACGGCGGCACCCAGGTACGCGTCGATGGCGTACTCGTCGCCGTGGCGCCCGGGAAGACGGACCTGCCCGGCGGTGGCGCCCTCGCCCGCCGGGCCTCGGACATCGGCGCCGCGGACGGCTACGACCTGAGCTGGCCCGACGGCTCCGCCGCCGCGGTGGACCAGATCGGCTCGTACGGCTATCGGCTGCTGGTGAAGCTGGCGCCCAGCCGGGCCGGGAAGGTGCGCGGCCTGCTCGGCGACTTCGACGGTGACTCGGCCAACGACATCGCCCCAGCGTCCGGCGCCGCGCTGACCCAACCCGTGCCGTTCGAGAAGCTATACCCGTCGTACGCGGACAGCTGGCGGATCACCCAGGACGGCTCCCTGTTCAGCTACGCCGACGGCCAGAACACCGAGTCCTTCACCGACCGCACCTTCCCCGACCGGTCGATGACCGTCGCCGACCTCGACCCGGACCAGCGGGCCCGGGCGGAGGAGGCGTGCCGGTGGGCCGGCGTCACCGACCCCGGGCAGCTCGCCGAATGCGTGTTCGACGTCGCCGTGACCGGCCGTCCCGAGTTCGCCGTCAGCGCCGCCGCCACCGAGCAGGTCGCCCCACCCGCCGCCGCACCGATCACCGCGCCACCGATCGCCACGGCCACGCTGAAGCCCGGCGGCGGCGGGCTGACCTTCCCCGCACACGCCGGCGACGCCCTGTTCGTCGACATCACCGCTCCCGGCCTGGCCGACCGGTGTTCCCCGTACCGGCTCGTCGATCCGACCGGGAGCGACGTCGCCAGCGGCTGCAACATCAACGGCGTCGGCTACATCGATCGTGCCGACCTCACCGTCGACGGCACGTACACGGTGGTGGTCGACGCCACCAGCGGCGACACCGGCCGGGCTACCGTGCGGGTCTACGCCGCACGGGACACCACCGGCACCATCCGACCGAACGGCCCGGCGGTGTCCGCGACGATCGAACAGCCCGGCGCGATGGCCCGCTACCGGTTCACCGGCAGCGCCGGCCAGCGGGTGTTCATCGAGGTGCCCGAGAGCACCCTGCGTGACCAGTGTTCCCCGCTCGCACTTGGCGACTCGGCCGGCCGGACGCTGAAGACCGGCTGCGTCGTCAACGGCTCCGGCGACGTCGAGGGCACGGTACTGCCCGCCGACGGCACCTACACCGTGCTGGTGGACCCGTCGGACCGCAGCATCGGCACCGTCGCGCTGAAACTGTTCGCTACCCGGGACCAGGCCGGTGCCATCAGCGTCGACGGGCCGCCGGTCGTGGCCACCGTCGATCAACCCGGCGCCGTCATCCGCTATCAGTTCACCGGCGCCGCCGGCGCGTCGGTAACCCTGGATGCCACCGCCGCGACCCTGCCCGACCAGTGCTCTCCCCTGCAGTTGCGCGACGCGGGCGGCGCGACGCTGAGCAGCGGCTGCGTCATCAACGGCGCCGGCGGCATCGAACCGACCGTCCTGCCGGACACCGGCACCTACACCATCGTCGTCGACCCGTCCGGTTCCGCGACCGGATCAGTCACCCTCGCCCTGCGCCAGTGAATGTCCCCGGGCACGGAGCGCGACCCCGTCGGCGACGGCCCCCGCCAGCCACAGCGTCAAGACCGCGTACGCCACGGCCGCGCCCGTTCCGGATGATCGGGGTGACGGTCCCTGGCCCGTGGCGGCCCGGTCAGGGAATGGGCCACTCGTGGACCGGCTGGTTGCTGTGCATCAGGTCCACGTAGTGCCGGACCACCTCGCGCAGCGCCGCCGGCCGGTCCAGGTGGTCGGCGGACTCCAGCCGGTGCAGCGTCTCCACCTGCCAGGTGGCCCCGTTGCGGCCGGTCAGGCAGCGCTGCTCGATGATGCCGAGCAGCCGGTCCCGCTCGGCCGGGTCCAGGCCCCACCGGTCCAGCCCGTGATGGGCCAGCGGCAGCAGCCGGCGCAGCACCAGCTCGGTGACGGGCAGGTACCCCAGGCCGGGCCAGAACACCTGGGCGTCGATGCCGTGCCGGGCGCCGCTGGTGAAGTTCTCCTCGGCGGCGCTGAACGACATCTGCGACCACACCGGCCGGTCCGACTCGGCGAGGGCACGCACCAGCCCGAAGTAGAACGCGCCGTTGGCCACGGTGTCCAGCACCGTCGGGCCGGCGGGCAGCACCCGGTTCTCCACCCGCAGGTGCGGGCGGCCCTTGTACACGTCGTACACCGGGCGGTTCCAGCGGTAGACGGTGCCGTTGTGCAGCCGCAGCTCGGCGAGCTTCGGCACGTCACCGCGGGCGAGAGCCTCGACCGGGTCCTCCGGGTCGCACACCGGCAGCAGCGCGGGGAAGTAGCGGACGTTCTCCTCGAACAGGTCGAACACCGTGGTGATCCACCGCTCGCCGAACCACACCCGTGGGCGTACCCCCTGGGCCTTGATCTCCTCCGCCCGCGTGTCGGTGGCCTGCTGGAACAGCGGGATGCGGGTCTCGCGCCACAGCTCCCGGCCGAAGAACAGCGGCGAGTTCGCGCCGAGGGCGACCTGGACGCCGGCGATCGCCTGGGCGGCGTTCCAGTAGTCGGCGAACTGGGCCGGGCTGACCTGGAGGTGGAACTGGGTGCTGGTGCAGGCCGCCTCGGGGGTGATGGTGTCGGCGGTGACTGCGAGCCGCTCGACCCCGCTGATCGAGATCCGCAGGTCCTCGCCGCGGGCGGCGAAGATCTGCTCGTTGAGCAGCTTGTAGCGCGGGTTGGCCGACAGCGTCTCGGCGGTCAGGTGCTCGGGGCGCAGCGTCGGCAGGATGCCGATCATCACCATGTGCGCGCCGACGCCACGGGCCTTCGTCTCGGCGGCGTTCAGGCTGGCCCGGACGTGTTCCTCGAACGCGGCGGTGCCGGTGCCGGCCAGCCGGCGCGGCGCGACGTTGATCTCGATGTTGAACTGCCCCAGCTCGGTCTGGAAGCTCGGGTCCTCGATGGCGGTCAGCACCTCCGAATTGCGCATCGCCGGCATCGAGTCGTCGTCGACCAGGTTCAGCTCGATCTCCACCCCGGTCATCGGCCGCTCGACGTCGAACCGGGACTCCCGAAGCATCTCGGCGAAGACGTCCAGGCACCGCCGCACCTTCTCGCGATAGCGGGCCCGGTCCTCGCGGGTGAATGTCCGTACGCCGACGTCCTCGCCCATCGTCACCACCTTGTCACCGTTGGTCCCCCTAACCTCGCACGGCGGCGCGGGCCGGGGAAGACCCGAAGGTCCCTACACGTACCCCGCCGGGGCCCGCGTGATTCCCGTCGCGTCCGCCCGTCGCTGCCCGGATCGGCCGGCCGGTCTGGTTAGCATGGCCGGCAACCGGTGGGGGAGTGACGATGCGCGAGAAGATCACCAAGTTGTTCGTGGCGGCGGCGATCGCCGAGGCATGCTCCTGGCTGGCCCTGTTGATCGGCATGGCCGTCAAGTACGGGCCGCCGGACAACGAGATCGGGGTGAAGATCTTCGGGCCGATCCACGGCGCGCTCTTCGTCGTGTACGGCCTGCTGGTGCTGGCCGTGGCGCGGCTGCACCGGTGGCGGCTGTGGCCCACCGTCGTGGCGCTGGCCTGCGCCGTACCGCCGTTCGCGACCCTGTTCTTCGAGCGCTGGGCCGCCCGGCGGGGCATGCTGCGCACCGCACCCGAGCCGGACCGCCCGCTGACTCCGGTCGGCTGACCGCCGCCGACGCTCACCGGGACCACCGGCCAGGGGCCGCTCGGGTGGCCCCCGGCGACGTGCCGCCCCACGGCTGATCTGTCCACGGCTCACCGCCACGGCTCACCTGCTACCCGGCGGGGCGCTGCCCCACGGCTCACGGCCACCCGGGGTGCCTGTCAGCCGGCGAGGAAGGCGGCCAACGTGGCGGCGAGCTGCTCCGGGGCCTCCTCGGCCATGTGGTGGCCCGAGTCGATCGAGGCCCCCCGTACGTCGTCGGCCCAGTCCCGCCAGATCGCCGCCGGGTCGCCGTACAGGTCGACCATGTCGTCCCGCTCCGACCAGCAGAACAGCACCGGGCAGGCGATCCTCCGCCCGGCGGCCCGGTCGGCGTCGTCGGCCGCCCGGTCCGGGCCGAGCCCGGCCCGGTAGTCCTCGCACATCGCGTGCACCGTCGCCGGGTCGTGGATCGCCCGGCGGTAGTCGGCGTACGCCTCCGCGCCCATGACGGCCGGCGAGCCGCCGTACCAGGCGTCCGGGTCGGCGGTGATCATCCGCTCCGCCGGCCTGTCCGACTGGCCGAGGAAGAACCAGTGCCACCAGCGGGCCGCGAACCGGGCGTCGGCGCGGGCCAGGGCCTCGCCGATCGGCACCCCGTCGAGCACACCCAGCCGGCTCACCCGGCCGGGGTGGTCCAGCGCCGTACGCATCGCCACGTAACAGCCCCGGTCATGTCCGACCACCGCCGCGCGGTCGTGGCCGAGCGCGTCGAGCAGGCCGACCACGTCGCGGGCCATCGCCCGCTTGGCGTACGTGGTGTGCCCGGGGTCGCTCGGCGGCTTCGACGAGCCACCGTAGCCCCGCAGGTCCGGGCAGATCACGGTGTGCTCCCGGGCCAGCAGCGGCGCGACCCGGTGCCACGTGGCGTGGGTGCGCGGGTGGCCGTGCAGCAGCACCACCGGCGGTCCCGACCCGCCGTGACGCACCCGCAGCCGCACCTCTCCGACGTCGATTTCATCCAGCGCGAATCCCTCAAACATGGCACCCCGGTGCCCGCCCCCACCCCACCGGAAACCGCAGCTCCTCCCCACCCCCACCCCTCCCGCCGCCCCCAAGACCACCAGGCCCTCCCCCCCCGGGCCCTGAAGGTCACGCAAATTCACGGAATGAGTGGCCTTACGCCCGCGTAAGGCCACTCATTCCGTGAATTTGCAGGCGCGCCGGGGTGTAGCGGGTCGTGGGAGTGCCAGCGACGCTTTCGTACGGGTGGCTGCGTCGTGAGCTTCCGGGCGAAGGCTTGCCGGTGCGTGGCAGAATCCGGCGTCGTGCAGCGCTTTCGCTCCTGGGACGGCACCGACCTCGGTTACCGGCTCGTTGGTTCAGGTCCGCCGCTGGTGTGCATCCCCGGTGGACCCGGGCAGGCCGTCGAGTATCTGGGTGAGCTGGGTGGGCTCAGCGCGCACCGGACCCTGGTCCTGCTCGACAACCGGGGCACGGGCGGGTCCGGCGTGCCGGCCGATCCGGCGACCTATCGCGTCGACCGGATCGTCGAGGACGTCGAGGCGCTGCGCCGTCACCTCGGGCTGGACCGGATGGACCTGTTCGGGCACTCGGCCAGTGGCGGGGTCTGCCTGCTCTACGCTGCCGCGTACCCACGCCGGCTCGACAGCCTCGTGCTGGTCGACCCGTCGCTGCGGGTGGTCGACCTGCAGTCGGACCTCGGCGTTGCGGAGGTGCTCGCCCAGCGGGCGCACGAACCCTGGCACGCGGAGGCCGTCGCCGCGCTGCATGCCGAGGCCGGCACGCCGCAGGAGTTGGCGCGGTACCGCTGGCTGTCCGCGCCGCTGCTGTACGGCGAGTGGAACGCCGCGGCGCGGGCGCAGGCATCCGCCGAGCCGGACCAGTTCGCCCAGCCCGCGACGGACGGTTTCTACGCCGGCTTCGACCCCGATCCGGCGCTGCCGGGGCGGCTCGCGGCGCTACCGACGCCGGTGCTGCTGGTGGTCGGTGAGTACGACATCTGGCCGACCCGCACGGCGGTACGGGAGCTGGCCGCGCTGCTCGGCGACGCCGAGCTGGTGGTGCAGCCCCGGGCGGGGCACTTCCCCTGGGTGGACGACCCGTCGGCATTCGCGGCCACGGTGGAGCGATTCCTCGCCCGCAGCCGGACGGCGCGCCGCGCCGGCCAATAGCGCGCTGCCCGCGCCGCCCGGAGTTCCGCCAGAGGTCCCTGAGGTGAGCAGGGGTCCCTGAGGTGAGCAGGGGCCCGTCAGGTGAGCAGGACGGCGACGGCGATCGCGGCGATCAGCACCGCCCCCAGCACGGCCTGGATCAGCAGCGGCGGGCCGAGATGGCTCCACAGGGTGGCGGTGCGCGGGCGCAGCAGTTGCCCGGTGGTGAGGTTGACGATCCGCTCCACCCGGGGCGGCAGGTCCGGGTCCTGCGGCCGGAGGGTGATCTGCACCCAGTCGGCCGGGTGCAGGGCGCTCTGCGGCAGGTGCCCGTGCAGCTCCACCTCGCAGAGCCGGTCGGCGGAGTCGCGCAGCCGCAGCGGGGTGACCAGGAACTCCGGGCCCTTGCGCAGTGCCTTCCAGCTGCGCCGGGCCCCGCCGCCGTTGGACAGCAGGGAACGCAACGCCAGCAGCAGCAGGCCCATCACACTGGCCGCCATCACCACGGCGACCAGCACCGGCTGGCCGATTCTCAGCTCGCGGGGATAGCCGTCGAGCAACCGGACGACCCGGCCGGTGACGATCCGCTGCGTGGGGCGAGCGATCCGCCGGTATTCCAGGTCGCTGTCCATGTGCACCACCGAGAGTCGTTCACCACCGAGAGTCCGGTTCCCTGCACCGATCGTATCCGCACGCTCGGGTGAACGACGTGAATGAACGCGAGTCACGTTCGTGGCGCGGTCAGGTGACAAGGCCACCGGCGCGGGTAAGCGGGGGGCCGAGCTGGAAAGGGGTCGAGCATGCAGCTGTCCTTCCTGCGCCCGCTCTACGACCGTCCCGGGCCGTGGTGTTCGGTATATCTGGACGCCTCCCGGGACACCGAGGACGCCCGTCCGGCGCTCGACCTGCGCTGGCGGGCCCTCAAGGGCGAACTGCTTGAGCAGGGCGCCGACGCGCCGACCGTGGACGCCGTCGAGCGGGTGGTCCGTGGCCACACCCCGATGCCGGGGGACTACGGCATCGCCGTGTTCGCGACCCGGGGCCGGGCGGTGCTCAGCGAGTACCTGTCCGCACCGCCGCTGCGGGACCTGGCGGCGGTCTCGGAGCTGCCGCACACCATGCCGCTGCTCGCCCAGCGCGGCGAACAGATCGCCTGGGTGCGGGTGTTGGCCGACCGGACCGGTGCCGATGCCGTGGCGGTCAGCGCGGGCGGGGTGCCCCGCCGCGCCCACGTCACCGGCCGGGAGGAGTTCCAACTGCGCCGGGTCAACCCGGGCGGCTGGTCGCAGTCCCGCTACCAACGGGCCGCCATGGAGGCGTGGCACCACAACGCCGGCGACGCGGCGGCGGCCACCGTGGAGCTGGCCGAGAAGGTCGGCGCTGACGTGCTGGTGGTCGCCGGTGACGTGCGGGCCACCGGCATGATCGCCGCCCAGCTTCCCTCGCGCTGGCAGGACGTGGTGGTGCGCACCGACGCCGGGTCGCGGCACGCCGGGGCGGACCCGACGCTGATGGACGACCTCACCGTGCAGACCATCGCCGAGGTGGCCGACCAGCGGATCACCGCCACACTGGACCGCTTCGGCATGCAGGAGGACGTCGGGGCGGGCCTCGACGCGGTCGTGTCGGCGCTGCAACGCAACCAGGTCGACACCATGCTGATCGTGGACGACCCGTCCTCCACGGAGGAGCTGTGGATCGGCCCGGGGCCGACCGACATCTCCACCGACCCGGGGCAGCTCACCGCCATGTCGGTGCCCGACCCGCATCGGGTGCGCGCCGACGCGGCCCTGGTCCGGGCGCTGGTCGGCACCGCCGCGGAGCTGACCGTGCTGGCCCCCGACGAGGCGCCGGAGCTGACCGACGGGGTGGGCGCGGTGCTGCGCTACGTCGACCCCGCCACCCCCGGGCGGGGAAATGGCTGAGCGTACGGGGGCCGACCTGGTGGTGGAGCGGCTGCGGGCCTGGCGGGTGCCGCGCGTCTTCGGCTGCCCGGGCGAGGCCATCGCCCCGGTCGTCGCGGCCCTGGACCGCTCGGGCGGGGACCCGGATTTCGTCCCCGCCCGGCACGAGGAGACCGCCGCCTTCATGGCCAGCGGGCACGCCAAGTTCACCGGCGAGATCGGCGTCTGCCTGGCCACCCAGGGGCCCAGCGCCGTGCACCTGCTCAACGGCCTGTACGACGCCAAGCTCGACAGCAAGCCGGTGGTGGCGATCGTCGGGGAGGACATCACCGGCCCGCTCGGCGGCGCCCACGAGGAGATCGGGCTGAGCCGGCTCTTCGGCGACGTCTGCAACCAGTTCGTCCGGTACGGGCGCGCGCCCGAGCAGGTCCCCGGCGTGCTGGACCAGGCGTTCCGCACCGCCGCCGCGACCCGTAGCCCCACCTGCGTGGTGCTGCCCCGGGAGGTGCAGGCGGCGGTAGTGCCCGACCTGCTGCCGCAGGCCGCCGGGGTGACGTCGGCGACCCCGGGGGAGCCGCTGGCCCGGGTGCTCCCGCACGACGCCGACCTGGCCGCCGCCGCGTCCCTGCTCGGCGCCGGCGGCCGGCTGGCGATCCTGGTCGGTCAGGGCGCGCACGGCGCGGCCGACGAGATCGTGACGCTGGCCGACCGGCTCGGCGCCGGGGTGGCCACCAGCCTGCTCGGCAAACCGGTGCTGGACGAGCGGCTGCCCTTCCACACCGGGGTGCTCGGCGAGGTCGGCAGCACCGCCGCCGCCCAGCTCATGGGCGGCTGCGACACCCTGCTGATGGTCGGCACCACCGACCCGTGGACCGACTACTACCCGATGCCCGGGCAGGCCCGCACGATCCAGATCGACATCGACGGTCGCCGGATCGGCACCCGCTACCCGGTGGACGTGCCGCTGGTCGGCGACGCCGGTGAGACGCTGCGCGCGCTGCTCGACCGGGTGCTCGACCGGGTACCCGACCGGGCCCGGCGGGACTGGCGCCGGACGGTGGAGAGCTCGGTGGACCGGTGGCGGGAGGAGGCGGCGGCCCGGGCCGGTGAGCCCGGCGAGCCGGTCAACCCGCAGCTGGTGCTGCACCAGCTCTCCGCCCGGATGCCCCGCTCGGCCGCGATCGCCGTCGACGTCGGTTCGGTCATCTACTGGTACGCCCGGCACCTGGAGCTGCGGCCCGGGGTGACCGCCCAGCTCTGCGGAACCCTCGGCTCGACGGGCTGCGCCCTGCCGTACGCGGTGGCGGCGAAGCTGGCCCGCCCGGACCGGCCGGTGATCGCGCTGGCCGGGGACGGCGCGATGCAGCTCAACGGCCTGGCCGAGCTGATCACCGTCGCCCGACACTGGCGGGAGTGGCCCGATCCCCGGCTGGTGGTGCTGGTGCTCAACAACCGCGACCACTCGGGCATGGGCGGTGCCGGGTCACCCGCCCGGGCGTCCGCCCGCCGGCCCGACGTGCCGTACGCCGGGTGGGCCCGGCTGCTCGGCCTGCACGGCGTCCGGGTGGACCGCCCGGAACTGGTCGGCGCGGCGTGGGACGAGGCCCTCGCCGCGGACCGGCCCAGCGTGCTGGAGGCCGTGGTCGACCCCACCGTGTCGCTGCGCCCGCCGGAGCCGGCCCTGGCCGACCTGCGGGGCGTGTTCGCCGACGGCGACGCGGCCCGGCTGGTCCGGGAGCGGATGCTCGACACCCGGGTCGTCGTCGAGGCCGACGACTTCGTTTAGTCCCGCCGGGCCGGGGCACCCGCGGGTACGCCGTCACCCGCGAGGAGAGCCATGCCCGAGCCCGCCGACCGTCGCTACGGTCCCGCGCCCCTGCCCCGAGCCCGGGGCCCGGTCTCCGCGGCGCTGGTGGCGGCGCTGCGCCGGCCGCCGCACGACCCGCCGGTGGGGCTCGCCGCCCGGTTCGCCCCGGACGACGGTGGGCCCGGCCCGCTCATCGACGAGGACCTTCAGCTGACCCTCTTCCTCTGCTATGAGCTGCACTACCGGGGCTGGGCGGGGGTGGCCGAGCACTGGGAGTGGCAGCCGGGCCTGCTGGCCCTGCGGGCCCGGGCCGAGCGGGTCTTCGAGGCGGCGCTGCGTCGGCTGGCCGGCCCGTCGCGGGCGGTGCCGCCCGCCGGCGTGCCGCGGGCGCTGGCCGAGCTGGTGGCCGCCGATGACGGCCCGGCGCTGGCCGTGACGGTGCAGCACCGGGCGAACCTGGAGCAGTTCCGCGAGTTCGTCGTGCACCGTTCGGTCTACCACCTGCGGGAGGCGGACCCGCACAGCTGGGGACTGCCCCGCCTCGGTGGGCCGGCCAAGGCCGCGCTCGTCGAGATCCAGATGGACGAGTACGGCAACGGCCGGCTGGACCGGATGCACGCCGAGCTGTTCCGGCGCACCATGGACCGGCTCGGCCTGGACACCGGCTACGCCGCCCACCTGGACCGGGTCCCGGCGGTCACCCTGGCCGCGAACAACCTGATCTCCCTGTTCGGGTTGCACCGCCGGCTGCGCGGCGCGCTGCTGGGCCACCTGGCGGCGTTCGAGATGACCTCCTCGCTGCCGAACCGCCGCTACGGCAACGGCCTGCGCCGGCTCGGCCTGGACGAGGCTGCCACCCGGTTCTACGACGAGCACGTCGAGGCCGACGCCGTGCACGAGCAGGTCGCCGCGCACGACCTGTGCGGCGGGCTGGCCCGGGCCGAACCGGCGCTCGTACCCGACCTGATCTTCGGCGCGGCGGCGGCGCTGGCGGTCGACGGCCTCTTCGCGGGGCACGTGCTGGACGCCTGGGCCCGGGGGGAGAGCTCGCTGCGGCCGGTAACCCGCCCGGCGCCGGTCACCGCCCTCGCCTGACCGCTCGCGTTCGCCCCGGCGCTGCCGGAGCAGCCTCGCCCCGGCGGCGGAGCAGCCTCGCCCCGGCGGCGGAGCAGCCTCGCCCCGGCGGCGGAGCAGCCTCGCCCCGGCGGCGGAGCAGCCTCGCCCCGGCGGCGGAGCAGCCTCGCCCCGGCGGCGGAGCAGCCTCGTGCCGGGCGGTGCCGGGCGGGGTCAGCCCTCCCGGTCGGTGCCGGCGCGGAACCGCACCGCCTTGTGCGTGCCGTCGCAGAACGGCTTGAGCGCCGACCTGCCGCACCGGCACAGCGCCACCGTGCCCCGGCGCGCGTCGATGGTCCGGCCCTCGGGGGTGACCAGGGCGAAGTCGCCGCGGACCAGCAACGGGCCGTCCTGGTACGGGGTGATGGTCGCCGCCGGGGCGTCGTCGTCGGTAGCCATGGCCACACGTGCCCGTCGGGGGCCCGTCGAAACTCGCCCGGCCCGGCCCGCGCGGCCCATCCGGCGCGGCGTCGGACGCCACGCCCAGCCGGCACGCCGAGGACCGCAGGGCGCAAGCGTCCGTCCATCGAAGAATGCCCCCGGCGGGTGGCGGAGGCCCCGTTTAGACCCCATCGGGACGGGAAGCCGGGCCGCGTGGCGAACGAGCGAAGCGGGCTGGGACCCGCGCATCCGGTGCGTGGGGGACTCACGGCGGACGGGGCCGGACTGGCCGGGGACCGGGTGGTGGCGGTCGGCAGCACCGGACGCGTCCTGGTCGCCGCCGCGGCCCGGGCCCTGCGCGGGCAGGACTGCGCCGACATGGGCCAGCCGGGCGCGCTGTCCCGGTTCACCGGCGCGCCCGAGCCCGTACGCCGGGCCGCCGCCGCCCGGGCCGCCGGACGGGTCGCGCTCACCCCCGACCAGACCGCCGAGGTCGACGCCGCACGGGTCGCGCGGTGGATCGTCGACCAGTACCCGCGCCGCCGTTACCCGGGCGTGGTGCTGGGCTCCCCGCACGGCGCGGCGGCTCACCTGGCGGTGGCCCTGGGCGTGCCCTGGCTGCCGGCCGCGTTCGAGACGACGGTGCACTGGACCCGGGGGGCGGTGGACCGTCCCGCAGCAGCCCTCGATCACGGCGCGACGCTCGCCGCCCGGCTGGTCGCCGGCAACCCCGACGTGCACGTGCGGCAGGTGCACTGCCCGGCCAGCCGGGGCGCCCTCGCCGGGGCGACCGTCTCGCTCGCCGTGCGCTGGCAGCGCCTGCCGGCGGCGTACGCCCGGTTCCTGGCCGACCGGGTCGAGCCCGGAGCCCCGCTGCTGCTGCTGCGCGACGCCCGGACCTGGCCGGTGCACGACCTCGGGCTGGGGCACAGTTTCCAAGCCGGTTCCCCGGCCAGCGGGCTGGAACCGGTGGACTTCCACCCGGACTCGCACGCGCTGCGCCAGGTGCTCCGCTCCGTCGGCGGCGAGGGTTCCCACTGGGAGCCGCCGGAGTTCCACGCCCCGCAGGGCTACGCCGAGCACGGCGTGGAGCCCGGGTTCGAGCTCGCCGTTCGGGCGTGGGCCGGGCAGCGCGGGCACCGGCTGCACCGGGTGCTGTTCCCCCGGGCGGAGTCGCTCAGCGCCGCGGTCGCCGACCTGTACCGGGCGTGGCTGCGGCGGGCCGGCAAGACCGGCGACCGGCTGGTCGTCGAGTGCGGGCGGCTGCTCGACCCGTGGCAGGTGCTGCGGGCCGGGCTGGTGCCGTACTGGTGCGAGAACGCCACCCGGCGCGCCGTCGACGCGGTGGAGTGGTGGCTGGCCGGCAGCGAGCCGTTCAGCTCGGTGGACGTGCTGCCGGAGTCGCCGGGGATGCGCTCGCCGGCCCTGGCCGGGCTGCCGCAGTGGCTGGCCGTGGCCGCCTTCGGCCGCCGCCGTCGGGCCCTGGACCGCACCGCGGCCCGGGGCTACCCGGTCACGGCGGTACCCACCCGCCGGGCCACCGAGGTGCTGCGGGCCCAGCCGTACGACCTGCCGGTGCCGCCGCCGCTGCCCATCGAGACCGCCGTCGAGGCGCTGCGCGACGGGGCCGGCCACCAGGGACTGGTGGTCTGCTGACCCGATCCGCCGTGCCTGGAGCGGCGCCCGGCCGGTGTCGAACCGCCCGCCGCGCAGCCACGCCGAGGCCGGTCGCACCAGCCGGCCGAAACATCCTCGCGACCCCGGGCCGCCGTGGTTGAGTACCTACGGAGCGGGAACACCGCTGGCTGCGACGGCCCGGCCACGCCGCGCAGCCTGTGGTAGACGCTCCTCGACGATTCACGTCAGGTGACCCACTTTCCGGCCCGGTGCGTGGCCAGACCACGTACGCGACCGGCTTTCCCGATCAGGCGGGGACCTTCCTGAGGGAGGCGCGGATGTTCGGACAGACCACCACGACCACACCACCACCCACCGAACGGGGTCTGGAGGACCTCGACGCGGCGGCGCTGGCGTACGCGGCGCGGATCGAGGGCCTGCCCCCCGAGCGGCGGCAGGAGGCGCGCGACGACCTGGTCCGCTTCGCGCTGCCGTTCGCCGGCCGGCTCGCCCGCCGGTACCGGGGGCGGGGTGAGCCGTTGGAGGATCTGGAGCAGGTGGCCCGGCTCGGACTGGTCAACGCCGTCGATCGGTACGACCCGGAGCGCGGCTCGTTCACCGCGTACGCGGCGATCACCATCGTCGGCGAGATCAAGCGGCACTTCCGGGACCGGACCTGGGGTGTGCACGTGCCCCGCCGGCTGCGCGACCTGATCCTGGAGGTCGGCCAGGCCACCGCGGCGCTGACCAGCGAGTTGTCCCGGGCCCCGTCGGTGGCGGAGCTGGCCGAGCGGCTGGAGACCCCGAAGGAGGAGATCCTCGCGGCCCTGGAGTCCGCCGCCGGGTACAGCCCGGCCTCGCTCAACGCGCCCGTCGGCGGGGAGAGCTCGGCCGAGTTCGGCGACCTGGTCGGCGAGAGCGACAACGCGCTGGAGTCGGTCGACGACCGGGTCACCGTCAGCGGGCTGCTGCACCGGCTGCCCTGGCGGGAGCGGCGCATCCTGGCGATGCGCTTCTACGGCAACCAGACCCAGGCCGAGATCGCCGCCCGGTTCGGCATCTCCCAGATGCACGTGTCCCGCCTGCTGTCGCGGGCGCTGACCTGGCTGCGGCAGGCCATGCTCGCCGACGCCGCGTCGCCGTGGCAGAACGGCGCGGCCGAGTCCGAGGCGGGCAAGGCGCGGATCCCGGTGCGGCACAACGGCGACCGGGTGGCCGCCCCGCAGCTGCCCCGCGACTGAGCCGCAGTGCGGGGCGGGGGCGGACCGGGTGACCGGCCCGCCCCCGCCGCGCGTCGCTCGGGGCTCAGCGCTCCGGGGTGTCGTCCCGGCTGTGCGGGTGGCGCCAACGCTCGTTCTCCTGCGGACGCTCCCCGCCGGGCGGCTCGGTCTCCGGCGCGTCGGTCTGCTCGAAGCTGGGCCGGCGGATCTCCTCCGGCTCCGGCACGTCCACCGGCCGCGCCCCCGACTGCGGCGCCGGCCTGTACTCGACGGCCTTCCGCGCGCCGTGCGCGCCCTCACCCGAGGGGGACTCCGGCACGTGTCGCGCGGAGTGCAGCTCCTCGGCGAAGCTCTGCGGCGGCTTCGTGGTGCGCTGCGGCAGGTCCCGGCCGAGGTCGGCGACGAGGTGGCCGTACTTGAGGTCGAACGCGGGGCGCTCGGAGCGGATCCGCGGCATCCGGTCGAAGTTGCGCAGCGGCGGCGGGCAGGTGGTCGCCCATTCGAGGGAGTTGCCGTAGCCCCAGGGGTCGTCCACCGTCACCATCGCCCCGAACCGCCAGGACTTCCACACGTTGTACATGAAGAACAGCGTGGACGCGCCGAGGACGAACGACCCCACCGTGGAGATCATGTTCAGGGTGGTGAAGCCGTCGCCGGGCAGGTAGTCGGCGTACCGGCGAGCCATGCCCGCGCCGCCCAGCCAGTGCTGCACCAGGAAGGTGGCGTGGAAGCCGACAAACATGGTCCAGAAGTGGATCTTACCGAGCCGCTCGTCGAGCAGCCGGCCGGTCATCTTCGGGAACCAGAAGTACACCCCGCCGAACGCGGCGAAGACGATGGTGCCGAACATCACGTAGTGGAAGTGCGCCACCACGAAGTACGTGTCGGTGACCTGGAAGTCGGCGGGCGGGCTGGCCAGCAGCACCCCGGTGAGCCCGCCGAGCAGGAAGGTGACCAGGAAGCCGATGGCGAACAGCATCGGCGTCTCGAAGGTGAGCTGACCCTTCCACAGGGTGCCGATCCAGTTGAAGAACTTCACCCCGGTGGGCACCGCGATCAGATAACTCAGGATGCTGAAGAACGGCAGCAGCACCTGACCGGTGGCGAACATGTGGTGCGCCCAGACCGTCATCGACAGCACCGTGATCGCGATGGTGGCCAGCACCAGTCCCGTGTAGCCGAAGATCGGCTTGCGGGCGAACACCGGGATGATCTCGGTGATGATGCCGAAGAACGGCAGCGCGATGATGTACACCTCGGGATGGCCGAAGAACCAGAAGAGGTGCTGCCACAGCATCGGCCCGGCGGTGGCCGGGTCGAACACGTGCGCGTCGAGCAGCCGGTCGGCGGCGAGCGCCAGCAGCGTGGCGGCCAGCAGCGGGAAGACCAGGATCACCAGCACGCTGGTGAGCAGCAGGTTCCAGGTGAAGATCGGCATCCGGAACATGGTCATGCCGGGGGCGCGCAGCGTCAGCGTGGTGGTGATCAGGTTGACCGCGCCGAGGATGGTGCCGAGGCCGGAGATGACCAGGCCGACGACCCACAGGTTCCCGCCGATGCCGGGGGAGTGCTGCTGCTGGCTCAGCGGGGTGTAGGCGGTCCAGCCGAAGTCGGCGGCCCCGTTCGGGGTGAAGAACCCGGCGACCACCATGGTCCCGCCGAACAGGTACAGCCAGTAGGCGAAGGCGTTGAGCCGGGGGAAGGCCACGTCCGGGGCGCCGATCTGCAACGGGACGATGTAGTTGCCGAACGCGAACACCAGGGGCGTCGCGAACAGCAGCAGCATGATCGTGCCGTGCATGGTGAACGCCTGGTTGTACTGCTCGGGGGAGAGGAACTGCATCTCGGGCCGGGCCAGTTCGGCCCGGATCAGCAGCGCCAGCACCCCGCCGATGAGGAAGAAGACGAACGAGGTGACCAGGTACAGCAGGCCGATCTGCTTGGCGTCCGTCGTGCCGAGCAGCTTGAGCAGCTTGGCCCCGGGCAGCGTCGGCCGCAGCGGGCCGGGGAAGCCGCCGAAGCGGGCCGGCGCGAGGATCGCGGGGCCTCGGTCTCGTCCGGGTTCCGTGGTTACCCGCTTGGGCATGGTTCCTCACCCCGTCGTCACGACAGAAAAGGACGGGCGTGCCTACCCGGCCCACCCATCATGTAACCAGGTGAGAGCGGTAATTTCGGTCAATTCGGGGTGAGCGGCTCAGGTGGCGGGCAGCATCGCCCAGACGACCTTGCCGTCCCCGACCGGCGAGCTGCCCCACCGCTGGGCCAGCTCGCGGACCAGCAGCAGCCCTCGGCCGCCCTCGGCGCGCGGGTCGGTGCCCATGCTCGGGCGGATCGCCCCGCTGCTGCCGTCGGCCACGGCGACCTGCAGGTACGACCGGCGCAGCGTGAGCGTCACCTGCATCGGGGTGCCGGCGTGTCGCACGACATTGCCGACCAGTTCGCTGAGCACCACCGAGGCGGGGCCGACCAGCTCCGGCAGGTTCCACCGCCCGCAGGCGTCGGCGACCAGCTCCCGGGCCCGCCGGCAGGCCCCCGCGACCGGCTCCAGCCGGGCGCGCAGCCGGGGCGCGGCGGCGGCCCCCGCCGTCCGGGTGGCCTCGGCGCAGTCCCGCCGCACCGGCACCACCCGGCCCACGGTCGAGCCAGCCAGCCAGCTCGCCGCGTCGGGCGGCGCGGCACAGAGCACGAACGGCACGGCCGGCCAGTCGGCGGCCCGCCGGGCGGCGGCGGCGAACACCGACAGCGCCAACCGGTCGCGCACGTCGACGGAGCCGAGGTCGACGACCAGCGCGTCGGGCTGGTCGGCGAGGCACCGTTCCAGGACGTGGTGCACCGGGCGCATGGTGCCCAGGTCGAGCGCGCCGCTGAGCCGTACGACGGTCACCGGCGACTCGTCGCGGACCTCGCACGTGATCCGACTCGACATGCGCGGTCCTCGCTTCCGTCCGTATCGGGGGTGATTCGCAGGTACCCGGCACGGGACGGGGTGAAACGGGGCGGGCCCCCGTCAGTGGCGACTCGGGCGGCGGGTGGTGAGCACGCCCAGCGCGATCATCCCGACGCCGAGGAACAGGTGCAGCCAGTTGTCGGCACCGTTGACGGGGATGAAGTTGGCCCCGCTGGAGTGGTCGACCACCAGGCCGTACAGCCACAGCACGAGGTAGATGGCCCCGCCGCCGACGAGGAACGTGCGCGCCCCGGAGACCGTGCGCGCCAGCGCCAGGCCCGCGACCCCGAACAGCAGGTGCACGATGTTGTGCAGGACCGACACCTGGAACAGCCCGAACAGTTTCGCCTCCGAGTCGTGCCCGGCGAAACGCAGGTCGCTGTAGTACGTGGTGACCCCGGGGATGAATCCGAGCACCCCGATCACCAGGAACACCACGCCGACGATGGCCGCGACACGACGCACGAGGGCGCGGCCGTCAGCAGGGTTGCGTCGGGCCCGCGAGTGGGCCATCGGACCGGTCACCGCGATCTCCTCACCGGGTAGGGAAGTCTCGCGGCGCGCGTTCCCGCTGCCGTCGTCCGCAAACCGGCCGCCGGGCCGGGGGTTGCGCAGGGCCCCTGCCGTCCCGCGTACCCGGCAGGGGCCCTGCCGCCGATGTCAGGCGGGTTGCAGGCGGCGTGCGGTGGCGCCCCGGCGGACCTGCTCGTACAGCCCGACGTAGCGCTGCGCCATGACCGTCGGGGTGAACCGCGTCGCGGCCTCCCGCCGGCACTCGTCGGCGTCCAACGCGCCCGCGGCCAGGACCAGGTCGGCCAGTTCCTCCTCGTCGGTGGTGAGCAGGCCGGTGCGGCCGTGCTCGATCAGCTCCGGCAGGCAGCCGCGGGTGGTCGCCACCACCGGGGTGCCCAGGGCCAGCGACTCGACCACCGCCGTGCCGCCGGGCTCCTCCCAGCGCAGCGGGAACAGCGAGGCGCGGGCGCCGGCCAGCAGGTCGTCGCGCTCCTGCCCGGCGACGGTGCCGACCCAGCGGACGAGGTCGCCGTCGACGTGCGGGGCCACCTCGTCGTAGAAGAACCGCACGTCCGGGTTCTGCCGGGCCTCGTCACCGGCCGCGGCCAGGTCCTCCGGCCGGTGGTACGGCCCGACCGGGCCGGCGAGCACCAGCGGCACGCCGACGCGCTGGGCGAGTCGGGCGCCGACGTCCTGGCCCTTGCCGGGGTTGATCCGGCCCAGGATGATCAGGTAGTCGCCCTTGTCCGGCCGGGGGCGCCGGTCCGCGTCGACCGCGAGCGGGGTGGACAGGTGCACATGGCCGACCGAGTGGTCGCGCAGCGCCCGGGGGGCGCGGGCGAGCTGTGAGGCGGACACCCCGTTGACCCGGACCCGGTCGCCGCCGTCGAGGTTGCCGTAGAGGGCCGGATGCTTGGCCAGGTCCCAGTGCAGGGTGTGCAGGGCCGGCGGGGCGTCCGGGCCCATGGCGGCGAGGGTCGCCAGGCCGACCGCCTCCACGTGGTCGTGGACCAGGTCGATGTCGTCGCGGGTGTGCAGCGCCCGCACCACCCCGCCCAGGTGCGCCTGGGCGATGCCGCACACCTGGTTGTACGGCCGCTGGAGGGCCTCGAACTGGCCGTCGGGGAAGACGGAGATCTTCTCGTCCACCGGCAGGGTGCTGCTGTCGACGGAGGCGAGGACCACCCGCACGCCGAGCCTGCGCAGCTCCGGCACCAGGGTGGCGATGATGTTCTCGATGCCGCCGTAGCCGGGCGGCGGCACGGACAGCCAGGGCCCGGCGTTCATCAGGACGGTCAGGCTCATGCTGCGTTCCTTCCCTCGGCGGGGCCCCCGTCGGCCGACCGCTGTGTGCCATCTACGTGCCCCGCAGCGGGCGTGGTCACGCCATGCCACCCCGAGCGGCACGCCTGCCCCGAGCGGCACGGTCACCCCGAGCGGGTGACCGGGGCGGGTCACCCGCCCTTAACCGTCGAACCGCGCCCGCGGCCCCTCACGCCGCCACCCGTCGACGCGGCAGCCGGTGACGCAACTCCGCCAACGGGGGCCGCTCCTCGACCGAGACGTCGCTGACCACGATCTCCCGCTCCAGGTTGGGCAGCGCCTCGGAACCGCCCCGGCGGAACTGGGTGAGCAGGGACACCGGCGCGGTGTCCGGGCTGGCCCAGCCGCGTCGCTGCAACCGGGACCACGCGGTCAGCATGATCTGTGCCGACATCCGGCCCAGCGCCGCCGTGTCCTGGTGGCGGTGCTTGCGCTCGCCCAGGTCCACCTGGGCCAGCGCGTCCAACCCGACGAGGTCCAGCAGGTCGATCAGCATCGCCGTCTCGACCCCGTACCCGGAGACGAACGGCACCCGCTCCAGCACGTCGCGCCGGCCGGCGTACTCGCCGGCGAGGGGCTGGACGAAGCCGGCCAGTTCCGGCCAGAACAGGTTGAGCAGCGGGCGGGCCATCAGCTCGGTGACCCGGCCCCCACCGTCGGCCTCCACGCTGGTCGCGCCGACCAGCGGCCGGTGGTAGAAGCCCTTGACGAACTCCACCGACGGGTCGGTCAGCAGCGGGCCGAGCAGGCCCGTGACGAAGTGCGGGCGGAACTCGCGCAGGTCGGCGTCGACGAACGCGACCACGTCCCCCTCGGCGGCGGCCAGGCCCGCCCAGAGCGCGTCGCCCTTGCCGGTCAGCCGGGGCAGGCCCCGGGTCATCTCGTCCTGGCCGACCACCTCCGCGCCGGCCGCCCGGGCCACCTGCGCGGTCCGGTCGGTCGACCGGGAGTCGACCACGATCAGCTCGTCGACCAGGGCCACCCGGTCCATCAGGTGCTCGCGGATGGTCGACACGATTGCGCCGACCGTCGTCTCCTCGTTGTGCGCCGGCAGCACCACGCTGACCCGGCTGTCGCCCTTGGCGCGCATCAGGCGCCGCGGCGTCCACTCGGTCGCCGAGGTGGTCCGGTATGTCGCCCACGCCTCCACCACCGGTGAGACGCTCGATTCAGTATCCCGCACAGACACCACCCCCCAAGATCGTTGCGGAAAACGCAATGTGGTGTTTTCCCAAAACCATCCACGCGCTAACCCGAATCATCCCTAACAGCTTGATCACGGGCCGCGCACCGGGCCGTTTCACAGCAATGAACGTTTGGTTGCGCCGCCACGGGGGGAGTGCTCTACGCGGATACGTGAAACCGTGGTGAGAGGGTTTGTCGATGCGCGTGTGCCGGGTGGGACTGGTCGGGGCCGGCGGGGTGGCGCAGCGCCACGCCCGGGTGTTGGGCGGCTTCGAGGACGTGGAGATTCTCGGCGTGACCGACGTGACGCGCAGCGCGGCGGCCGAGTTGGCCGACGCGCACGGCGCCGCGACGTTCGCCGACGTGGACGAGCTGCTCGCGGCCGGCCCGGACGTGGTGTACGTCTGCGTGCCGCCGTTCGCGCACGGCCCGGTGGAGGAGGCGATCGTCGCCGCCGGGGTGCCGATGTTCGTGGAGAAACCCGTCTCGGTGGACCTGGACACCGCCGAGCGGATCGCCGACCTGGTGGCCCGGCGCGGGCTGCTCACCGGGGTCGGCCACCACTGGCGGTACCTGCACGTGGTGGACCAGGCCCGCGAGTTGCTCACCGGCCGGCCGGTGCGGATGGTCAGCGGGGCCTGGCTGGACAAGGTGCCGCCGGTGGCCTGGTGGGCCCGCCGGGACCGCTCCGGCGGCCCGGTGGTCGAGCAGGCGGCACACGTGCTGGACCTGATGCGCGCGCTGGTCGGCGAGGTCGCCGAGGTCACCGCGTACGGCGACGGCACCCCGCCACCGGTCGACGGGGCCGACATCGACTCGGTGACCACGGCCGCCCTGCGCTTCGCCGACGGGGCGGTGGGCACCCTCGCCGCCGCCTGCGTGCTCGGCTGGAAGCACCGGGCCGGGCTGGAGATCCTCGCCGACGGGCTGGCCCTGTCACTGGCCGAGGACGGCCTGACGATCCGCGACGCCGACGGCGAGCGGCACCTGCCCGCCGACCCCGACGGCGCTCGGATCGCCGTCGACCGGGCCTTCGTCGACGCGGTACGCGGCGTCGGCGACGACGTCCGGGTCCCGTACGCCGAGGCGCTCGGCACCCAGCGACTGGCCCTCGCGGTCGCCGAGTCGGCGGCCACCGGCCGGCCGGTGGCGCTGCCCACCGGCCCGGCCGCGACACCCCGGACGGCCACCGCGGCGGCCCCGGTGGGGGTGGGCGTCGATGCGTGACCGGGTGGTGGTGGTCAGCGGCCCCGGAAAGGTCGAGCTGGTCGAGCAGGACGCCGGTGAGCTGCGGGACGGCACGTTCCGGGTGGAGACGCTGTACAGCGGGGTGTCCGCCGGCACCGAGCTGAGCTTCGTCAAGGGCACCAACCCGTACCTCAACGTCACCTGGAACGCCGGCCTCGGGCTGTTCCAGCCCGGGGAGGCCAGCACCCCGTACCCGGTCGACCGGCTGGGCTACATGCAGGTGGGGCGGGTGGTGGAGAGCCGAACCCCGGCGGTCGCCGTGGGCACCGTCGGTGCGATGACCTACGGCCACCGCACCGGGTACGTCGCCGACCCGGTCGCCGAGCGGTTCGTCCCGCTGCCCGACGACCTCGACCCGCTGCTCGGCGTGTACGTCGCGCACATGGGCCCGATCTGCGCCAACGGGGTGCTGCACGCCGCCGCCGACCTCTGCGGCACCGACGTCCGGTCGCTCGGTGACGGGGTGCGCGGGCGCCGGGTCGCGGTGGTCGGCAGCGGGGTGGTGGCCCTGCTCACCGCCCTGTTCGCGAAGCGGCACGGCGCGGCCTCGGTGGTCGTGCTCGACCCGACCCCGCAGCGCCGGGCAGTCGCCGAGGCGCTCGGCCTCGAGACCCTCGACCCGGACGCCGACGACCCGGCGGTGGTGCTCAAGACCCGGTGGAACCACGCCGCCGGCGACCGGGGTGCCGACGTGGTCTTCCAGTGCCGGGGCCAGGCGTGGGCGTTGCAGCTCGCGTTGCGCCTGCTGCGCCCCCAGGGCACCGTGATCGACCTGGCCTTCTACCAGGCCGGTGCCGACGCCGTCCGGTTCGGCGAGGAGTTCCACCACAACGGGCTGTCGCTGCGCTGCGCCCAGATCGGGCGGGTGCCGCGCGGGCTCGCCCCGACCTGGGACCGGGAGCGGCTCTCGGCCGAGACGATCGAGCTGCTGCGGGCGTACGGCGACGTGATCCGCAAGCACCTGGTGTCGGCGGTGGTGCCGTTCGAGCAGGCCCCTTCGCTGCTCACCGACCTGGCCGAGCGCCGCCGCCAGGAGCTTCAGGTGGTGCTGGCCGGCTGATCGTGGCGGGCCGTGGCGGGCACCTCGCCCCGCCGTGGCCCGGCCGGGCCACGAAAGCCGGCCCGGGTCGCGTACCGTTGCGGCTCATGGGCGTGTCGCAACGGTTCAAGAGCAGGTTCCGGCGGTTCCTCCAGCGGCCCGGCACCACGGTCGATCTGGGCCCGCTGGAGAAGCTGCTGCCGGCCATCGAGGCCCGCGAGGAGGAGCTGTCGGCGCTGACCGACGCCGATCTCACCGAGGCCGCCGGCGTCGCCACCGGGTACGAGGAGATCTGCGCCGTCGGCCGGGAGGCCGCCCGGCGAGGGCTTGACCAGCGGCCGTACGACGTGCAGCTGCTCGGCGCGATGGCCCTGCTCTCCGGCAAGGTCGCCGAGATGGCCACCGGTGAGGGCAAGACCCTCACCGCCACGATCGCCGCGTACGGGCACGTCCGGCTCGGCAACGGCCCGGTGCACGTGCTCACCGTCAACGACTACCTGGCCCGCCGCGACGCCCAGTGGATGGAGCCGGTCTATGCCCTGCTCGGGCTGACCGTCGGCTGGGTCAACGAGGCGTCCACCCCGCAGGAGCGGCGCGACGCGTACGCCCGCGACGTCACCTACGTCTCGGTCAGCGAGGCCGGCTTCGACTACCTGCGCGACCAGCTCGTCACCGACATCGACGACCGGGTCCAGCCGCCGCTGGCCACGGCCATCGTCGACGAGGCCGACTCGATCCTGATCGACGAGGCCCGGGTGCCGATGGTCCTCGCGGGCGCGGTCGGCGGAGAGCAGGACCCGGTGCACACCGCCGCGGCGTTGATCCGCGGCCTGCGCAAGGGCAGGCACTACACGGTGGCCGAGGACGGCCGCAGCGTCGCCTTCACCTCCGTCGGCCTGGCCGCCGTCGAGGCCAAGCTGGGCGGCATCGACCTGTACGACTCCGACCACGTCGGGCAGCTCTCCGCGGTCAACGTGGCGCTGCACGCACACGCCCTGTTGCACCGCGACGTCGACTACATCGTCCGGGACGGCTCGGTGGAGCTGATCGACGAGATGCGCGGCCGGGTCGCGCAGCGCCGCCGCTGGCCCGATGGCCTCCAGGCGGCGGTCGAGGCGAAGGAAGGCCTGGACGCCACCGCCGAGGGCGAGGTGCTGGGCACCATCGCCGTGCAGGCGTACATCGCGCTCTACCCGAAGCTGTGCGGCATGACCGCCACGGCGGTGCTGGTCGGCGACCAGCTGCGCGAGTTCTTCGGCCTGGAGGTGGCGGTGATTCCGCCGAACACCCCCTGCATCCGCGAGGACGAGCCGGACCGGATCTACGCCACCCGGGCCGAGAAGGAGGAGGCGCTGGTCGACGAGATCAAGCGCTGCCACGACAAGGGCCGGCCGGTGCTGGTCGGCACCCTCGACGTCAAGGAGTCCGAGCAGCTCGCCGCCGGGCTGGACGCCGCCGGGGTGCCCTGCGTGGTGCTCAACGCCAAGAACGACGACGAGGAGGCGGCGATCATCGCCGAGGCCGGCGCGTACGGCTCGGTCACCGTCTCCACCCAGATGGCCGGCCGGGGCGTCGACATCCGGCTCGGCGGCAGCGACCAGGCCGACCGGGACCGCGTGGCCGAGCTGGGCGGCCTCTACGTGATCGGCGGCGGCCGGCACGACAGCCGCCGCGTCGACGACCAGCTGCGCGGCCGGGCCGGCCGGCAGGGCGACCCGGGCGGCTCGGTCTTCTGTGTCAGCCTCGAGGACGATCTGGTGGTCCGGCACGCCGGCGACGCCGTGCCGGCCTCGCCCCGGATGAACGCCGACGGACTGGTCACCGACCCGCAGGTCGACTACGCGGTGGAGCACGCCCAGCGGGTAGCCGAGGGCGTCAACCACGAGATCCACCGCAACACCTGGCGCTACAGCGTGGTCATCGAGCAGCAGCGTAAGGCCCTCGCCGAGCGGCGGGAGCGCCTGCTGACCAGCGACATCGCCGCGCTGATGCTGCTGGAGCGGGTGCCGGAGAAGGCCGAGGAGATGGACGAGGACCTGCTCGCCCGGGTGGCCCGGTCGATCGCCCTCTACCACCTCGACCGGCTGTGGGCCGAGCACCTGGCCGAGCTGTCGGAGGTGCGCGAGGGCGTGCACCTGCGCGCCCTGGGCCGGCTCGATCCGCTCGACGAGTTCCACCGGGCGGCGGTGCCGGCCTTCAACGCGCTGGTCCCGGAGATCGAGACCCGCACCATCGACACCTTCACCGAGACCGATTTCGACGACGACTGGGAGCCGGACGAGTCGACCCTGGTCCGCCCCAGCGCCACCTGGACGTACCTCGTCCACGACAACCCGTTCGGCTCGGAGCTGGACCGGCTCATCGCGTCGGTGGGCCGGCGGCTCAGCTCCGCCCCGCGCTGACCGCCGTCGGACGGCTCCCCCGCTCGGGGGAGCCGTCCCGGCTGCGGTGATCCGGCCTCCATCCCGGCTTTGACCGGGAAAGTAGGCCGCCTTTCGGCCGTTTCGACCCGGGTCGGCGAGGGTAGTAGCCCGGGCCGGACTAATCGGGAGAGAGCAGACGATGACACAGCCGAAGATCGGCGCGCGGCGCCGGTCACCGGCCGGCCCCGCGACGGGGGCGAGGGCCCGGTGAACCTGGAGACACAGGCCGCCGGCACCGAGACCCTGAGCGTCCTGGAGACTGCGGCGCTGCTGCGGGAGCTGACCGCCGGTCTCATCGTCGTGACCGATTTCGACGAGGCGCTGACCCGTCTGGTCCGGATCGCCCGCGCCGCTGTCGCCGGGGTCACCTGGTGTGGCTTCACCGCCCTGCGGGCCGGGGAGCCGGCGGGGGTGGCCGCCTCCGACCCGGCCCTGGCCGGCCTGGACGACCTGCGCCCCGGCCCCGACTCGCCGGCGATGAGCGCCATCCACCGCCGCGAGATGATCCTCTCGGAGGACCTGGTCCGGGAGTCCCGCTGGCCGGCCTGGACGGCCCAGGCCCGCGACCTCGGCGTACGCGGGGTGATCTCCGCTCCCGTCGACGTCGACGAGCAGGTCATCGGCGCGATCAACCTGTACGCCTCGGCGTCGGCGGTGCTGACCACCCGGCACCAGCTCACCGCGATGCTGCTCGCCGAGCACGCCGGGCTGCTGCTCGCGGCGGTGCGGGACCGGGAGCGGCGAACCGCCCAGGCCCACGCGCTGGACGCCGCGCAACTCGCCGACGGCGTGGTCGGGCAGGCCACCGGAGTGATCATGACCCAGCGGGGCTGCCCCGCCCCGGAGGCGCTCCAGGTGCTGCGCAGCGCCGCGCTGTCACTGGGCATCCCGGTGCGGGAGGTCGCCGAGCGCCTCGTGACCACGGTCTCCCGCCCCCGGGAGAACTGACCCACCACCGGTCCGTTCGACGGCGGTCAGCGGGCCCCGCAGTGTCCGATGTGCGTCCCGCCCCGGTCGGCCCGTCGTTTCCCTCCCGCCTTCCGGGGGTAGCACCCTGGAACCGGTGAGCTGAGACGACGGTGAGCTGATACGACCAGGGGAGACCACGATGGAGAGCCGGCTGCGAGTGCACGGGCACCCGATCCAACCGATGCTGGTGACGTTCCCGTTCGGGCTTTTCGTCAGCGCCACGGTCTTCGACCTGGCCGACGTGGCCGGGGGCCCGGCGTTCCTCGGGGAGGTCGGCTACTGGACGTCGGTCGCCGCGCTGGTCGCCGCCGGACTGTCCACCGTGGCCGGCATGGTCGACCTGTGGGACGCCACCGGCGGCCGGACCCACCGCACCAAGGTCACGTTCAACCTGGTCAACGTCACGATGGCCGCGTTGTTCCTGCTGACCTGCCTGGTCCGGTCGCACTCGCCGCAGCGCGGCGCGACCGGCGCGATGCTCGCCGCCGAACTGGTCGCGCTCGGCGTGGGCGGGGTCGGCGTGTGGCTCGGCGCCCGCCTGATGCGCCAGTTCGAGTCAGCCCGCGCCGAGGCGGACACCCTCGACGCGCTGGGCGGAGTGGCCGGCCCGACCGTGGAGATCGTCCGCCCCCGCGCCTGAGCCCCGTCGGGTGCCGGCCGCCGTCGGGTGCCGGCCGCCGTCGGGTGCCGGCCGCCGCCGGGTGGCGCGGTCGGGTGGCGCGGTCGGGTGGCGCCGGCCGGGGCGAATCGGGTTGCTCCACCGCCCGGCGGGCGGCCAGGCTGGCGGGATGAACGGGCGAGGGACCTTCGAGCAACTGCTGGCCGAGGGCGCGGCCGTGCCCGTACGGGGCTGGGACTTCTCCTGGCTGAACGACCGCGCCTGCGAGGAACGGCCGCCCTGGGGCTACGCCCGGCTGGTCGCCGACCGGATGGCGCGGGCCGGCGCGGCGCTGGACGTGGACACCGGCGGCGGCGAGGTGCTCGCCGAGGTGCCCCACCCGCCCCGGGTGCTGCTGGCCACCGAGGCGTGGCCGCCCAACGTCGAGGTGGCCCGGCGCGTGCTGCGCCCGCTCGGCGCGACGGTCCTGTGGGTCGCCGGGGGCGGCGACCTGCCGGTGCGGGACGCCACGCTGGACCTGGTGGTCAGCCGCCACCCGGTGTGCACCCGCTGGGACGAGGTCGCCCGGGTGCTGCGGCCGGGCGGGACGTTCCTGTCCCAGCAGATCCGGGGCGGCACCGTACGGGAATTGAGCGAGGCCCTGCTCGGCCCGCTGCCCCCGCCCGTGCGCCAGTTGCCCGAGCAGGCCGTGGCCGCCGCGGAGACGGCCGGGCTGACCGTGGTGGACCTGCGCGAGGCGACCCTGCGCACGGTGTTCTACGACATCGCCGCGGTGACCTACTTTCTGCGCAAGGTGGTCTGGACGGTGCCAGGGTTCACCGTCGCGCGGTACCGCCCGCAGCTCGCCCGCCTGCACGACCGGATCGAGCGTGAGGGCCCGTTCGTCGCCCACGCCCGGCGGTTCCTGATCGAGGCGGCCCGGCCCGCCTGACGCCCCCTCCCGTTTCCCCGCCCGCGCCAGTTCCCCGCCCCGTACTTTCCCTGCCCTTTCCCGTTCGCCCGCCACTGCCCGTTCGCCCGCCACTGCCCGTTCGCCCGCCACTGCCCGGTTGCGCCGTCACCCGCCAGGCCCCGCCGCTGTTCCCTTGTCCGCTAGTGCTCGATCATGCCGCCACCGCCCGGCTGCCCGGCCGTACCCGTTGGGTCCTATGGATCGGCCCCTATGGAGCTGCCCCGTTTGTGCTACCGGGTCGGCGGTAGCACAAACGGGGCAGCTCCATAGGGGCCGCCGGGCATCCCCCGCCTTGTCTGCCGGGCCGCCGGGCCGCCGCGCCGTTTTGCCGGGCTGCCGGGCCCGCCCACCCGGGCTGCGCGACCGCCACCACCAACTGCGGCCTCCCGTGCCTAAGCGCCGTCGGGCCGTCGAGCGCTGGCGGACCATCGGGCCATCGCGCCTCCGTCTCACCATCGCGCCTTCGTCTCACCATCGCGCCGTCGCGTCACCGTGCTGACCGTCCGGGAGAGGTCGGCGGCCTCGGGCCGGGCCCGGTCATCCGGTCAGCGGTGTGCCTCCGCGTGGTGCGCGGCGAGCACGTCCGCGCCGAAATCGCTGGCCGGGCGGCGCAGCACGGTGTGCGCGTGGTTGCCGTCGTCGCTCGTGTTGTCGTACTCGATCAGCAGGTCGTCGCCCTGCACCCGGTAGTAGTGGCGCTGGCCCGGCCGGGTCGGGCCGGCCCAGGCGAAGTGCAGCGGGCCGTCGGCGAGCCGGCCGGCCTCCCGGACGGCGAGTTCCGGCGGCAGCCGGTCGAGGTAGACGGCGACGAGTTGGTCGAGCATGGCCCGGCCGGTGGGGCCGAGCCGGTCGGCCGGCACCCCGAGTGGCGTGATCGACCCCGGTGCGTCCGGTCGGGTGGCGCTGATGATGTCGGCGGGCGCCTCGTCGGCGACGATCGCCGCCGCCCGCCCTGCCGGACCGATCGCGTCGAGCAGGGCGCGGGCCAGGTCCTCCTCGACACCGAGGGGCCGGGACACCGGATGCCCGGCGTGCCGGACGGTGGCCGGGTTCGCGCCCAGGAACACCGGGGCGGGGGAGACCTGGTCGTCGACCACGGTCATGCTCACCGACAGGTGGTGCCCCTCGAATCGCCACGCCCACCGGTCGTCGCGGGCCGGGTCGCCGAAGACCGCCACCCAGTAGTCGCCGCTGTGCCGCCCGCGCCGCCAGCCCTCGGCCCGGTCCAGCACCTCCTCCAGTGCGACGACGGCCATCGCCTGCGCGTACGCCGCCGGGCTGAGCCCGGTGGCCAGCAGCCGGTGTGCGGCCTTACGGCCGGCGCGGTCCAGGTCGGCCAGGCAGACCCCCGGTCGCGGCCGGGGCCGGTACTCCAGCCGTCGTCGGGCGGCGTCGTCGAAGGGGTACGCGGCGCGGGCCCGCCCCGCCTCGTCGAGCGCGCCGAGCAGCGCGGCGCCGGCCGTGCGCATCTGTTCGGGTACGGGATCTTCCACCGACCCTGTATACCCCGCCCGGGACCGTCCCGGGGTCAGCGGGCGGTGAGCAGGTCGAGCATCTCCGGCAGGTCGAAGAAGCGTGCGGTGTCCAGCGCGGACGGGCCGCCGTGCTCGGGATCGGCGCCGACGGCCAGCAGCGCGCGGACCGTGTCGGGGTTCTTCCGGAACACCGCGGCGGCCAGCGCGGTCTGGCCCCGGTCGTTGACCCGGGCGTGGTCGGCGCCGCGGTCCAGCAAAGCCGCCACGGTGTCGGGGTGGTTGTGGTACGCGGCCAGGATCAGCAGCGTGTCGCCCTTGTCGTTGGTCAGGTTGACTGGCAGTCCGGCGTCGACGTTCCCGCTCAGCTCCTCGGTGGCCCCATCTCGGGCGAGGTCGAACATGCGGTGGGCGAAGGCGAGGGTCTCCGCGTCCAGGTCGTCGCTCATCCGTCCAGGCTAGTCGGCGGGGGCGGCGGGCGGCCTGATAGCTTGCCGAGCCGGCGCGACCCCGCCGGGCGCAGCGCGAAGCCGGTGTCCCAGCATGCGGTATTGCCTACTAAACCTATAGGGTTTACATCCTATGCTGTCGGGGCACGCGTCACCGATTCCCCGCGAGGTCCCACCATGGTCACCAGCCGCCGTCCCGAGCCCGACCTGCTCGCCGTCGCCGCCCGGTACGCCGCCGACCCGGCCGGGTGGCCGGTCCCGCTGCACTTCGACCCCGACGAGCGGTGGTACGCCCGGCTCGCCGTCGCCGCCGACCACGAGGTGTGGGCGCTGAGCTGGCTGCCCGGCCAGGGCACCGACCTGCACGACCACGGCGGGTCCTCCGGGGCGTTCCTGGTCGTCGACGGTGTCCTCACCGAGGAGACGGTCAGCGGCGGCCGGCTGCGCCCGCACCGCCTCGCGGCCGGATCCGGCCGACGGTTCGGCACCCGGCACGTGCACGTGGTGACCAACCGCGGCGACCAGCCGGCGGTCAGCATGCACGTCTACCGGCCCGCGCTGACCCGGATGACCCGCTACCGGCTCGACGACGGGCGGCTGCGGGTGGCGGAGGTCGCCGAGGCCGGCGTCGCCTGGTGAGATCCCCATTGACCCCGATCGGGCGGACGACCGCCCGCCGTCCCTGGAAGGACCGAGAAATGTCGCACGACCACGCCCAGGACTGTCCCGCCCCCGTGCCGCCCCCCGGCTCCCGGGGCATCGACGAGATCCTCGCCGAGGCCCGGTCCCGACTGCGCCGGCTCGACCCGGAGCAGGCCCACGTGGCGTACCGCGGCGGCGCGCTGCTGGTCGACATCCGGCCGGCCGCGCAGCGCGCCGCGCACGGCACGGTTCCCGGCTCTCTCGCGATCGAGCGCAACGTGCTGGAGTGGCGCTTCGACCCCCGCTGTCCGGCGCGACTGCCCCAGGCCGTCGGCTACGACCTGCCGGTGGTGGTCCTCTGCCAGGAGGGCTACACCTCCTCGCTCGCCGCCGCCGCGCTCCAGGACATCGGGCTGCACCGCGCCACCGACGTGATCGGCGGCTTCGCCGCCTGGCGGATCGCCGGTCTGCCCACCCTCGGCCCCACGCCCCCGCTCCGTTCCCCGTCAGTCGCGTCGCCGGTCACCGCCGGCCGAGCGCACTTCTGACCGCCGCGCCCCACCGGGCGCGGCGGAGGCATCGCCATCGCAGGAGGCACCATGTCCGTCGTCGCCATCTCACCGCGCCCCCATCCGTCGGGACGCGCCGACCGGGCCCCGCAGGGCCGACCCGATCGCGCCCCGACGGGGCGGGCCGACCGGCTCCCGCCGACCCACCTCCGGTCCGCGCCGACGCTGACCGTCACCGTCGAGCTCACCCCCGGGCAGTTGACGCCCCGACTCGCCCGGCTCGTCGAGCTGCTGCGGGAGCTGGCCGAGTCGGGGGAGGGCACCCTGCTGGCCGGCCCGTCGGAACACCGTCGGGTGCTGGTGGAGCCGGGGGCCCCGGCGGAGCGCGGTCGTCCCGCGGAGGCCGGGCCGGCACCGTACGGGGTGTCGACCGGGGCGCGGCCCTACGCCGTCCCCTCGCCGCCGGAGGACCCGGACGAGGTACGCATCCTGGCCGCGTCCCGGGTGGTGCGGCAGGGCTCGCGGGTGATCCCGCTGACCCGCATCGAGTTCGACCTGCTGCACTTCCTGGCCGCGCACCCCCGCCGGGTCTTCACCCGCCTCCAACTGCTCAGCAGCGTCTGGGGCTACGAACACGCCGTGGCGCGCACCGTCGACGTGCACGTGCGCCGGTTGCGCGCCAAGCTCGGCGAGGCCACGCCCCTGGTCACCACCGTCTACGGCGTCGGCTACCGGCTCGCCGACGAGGCCCGGGTCAGCGTCGACCCCCACCGCTGAGCCGCCCCCGCTGTCCCCGCCGCCCCGCTGTCCCGCTGTCCGCTGTCCGCCGTCCGCCGTCCCGCGACGGGAGCGCGGATGCGGCGTACCCCGCCACGGGGGTGCGACGCGTCCGCGTGTCGGACGGCGACGACGTGCTGCCGGGCGTCCCCGCCGCCGAAACGGCAAGGCGGGCCCGGCGGGTACCCCCGTATCCCGTCATCGTGATGACTCTGCTGTAATCATCAAACCTCGTACGCAGAGCGAGCATCCGGCTCCGATGTGTTCGTCAATTGTCACATCCATGCAACGCAGCCGCCCCTTGACCCTCACCCGGGCGCCGGGAAGCATCGATGCAGCGGCGTCCCGGGCCGTGGGATACACCCGGACCAGCCAAGGAGGACCATGTCGGTCAGCCCCGCCTCGTCGCGCGCCGGATGGCATACGTCCCAGCCTGCGGTCCCCGGTCGTCCCCCCGGCGGTCAGCGCCGCCCCGCGAACACCACGACGCCCGTTCTCACCGTGACCCTCCACATCCCGCTGGCCGCCGAGGAGACGCTGACCCCGGCGGCCCGGCAGCTGCTCGACGCGGCCCGGGAGATGCTCGAACTGGGCGAGGCCGTCGTCTCCACCGGCCCCGCGCCGGAGCGCCGGCCGGACCAGGCACCCGGTGGGCGGTCGCCGTCCCGCCCGCTGGCCTCGATCGTCCCGGCGCTGCACATCCTGGCGTCGTCCCGGTCGGTGCTGCGCGAGGGCCAGCCGCTGCCCCTGACCCGGCTGGAGTTCGACCTCCTGCTGCACCTGGTCGCCCACCCGCGCCGCGTGTTCACCCGGCTGCAACTGCTCAACGCGGTCTGGGGCTACGAGCACGCCGGGGTGCGCACCGTCGACGTGCACGTGCGCCGGCTGCGCGGCAAGGTCGGGGTCGACGTGCCGCTGGTCACCACCGTCTACGGCGTCGGCTACCGGCTCGCCGACGACGCGCGGGTCACCATCGACCGCAGCGCCTGACCCGCCCGCCCGGCCGCGCGTCACGCGACCGGGCACCATGGTCGGATGCGGGTACGACCCATCTCCCCCGAGCGGCTCGTCACCGAGCTGACCGAACGGCTCGTCGCCGCCGAGGCGCCCGGCCGGCTCCGGGTCGCCGTGGACGGCGCCCAGGCGGCGGCCCCCGACGCGCTGGCCGACGCGCTGATCGCCCCGCTGCGCGCGCTCGGCAGGCCGGTGCTGCACGTGCGGGCCGAGGACTTCCTGCGGCCCGCGTCGGTCCGGCTGGAGTTCGGCCGGACCAACCCCGACGCGTACTACGAGAGCTGGGTCGACGAGCCGGGGCTGCGCCGGGAGGTCCTCGACCCGGCCGGGCCGGGCGGCTCCGGGCGGGTGCTGCCCTCGCTCTGGGACGCCCACGCCGACCGGGCCAGCCGGGCCGGGTACGTCACGCTGCCGCCCGACGGGATCGTGCTGCTCAGCGGCGCGCTGCTGCTCGGCGGCGGGCTGCCCGTCGACCTCGCCGTGCACCTGGAGATCTCCCCGGCCGCGCTGGCCCGGCGCACCGACCCCGCGCTGCGCTGGACCCTGCCGGCCTTCGCCCGGTACGCCGAGGAGGTCGCCCCGGCCGGCTTCGCCGACGTCGTGGTCCGCGTCGACGACCCCCGCCGCCCCGCCCTGGTGGAGCCGGTGTTCCCCGACTGACGGTGGGAACCGGACCCGGTGGTCGGAGCCCCGCCCGGCCCGGTCGGGAGACCGGGACACGGTGGTCGGAGCCCCGCCGGGGCGGGAGGCCGGGACGCCCGCCCCGGGGCGGAAAAATCGCCGGTTTGACGGCCCGGCGGACGGGGTAATCGCCCGGCTCACAGGGCGCGGGTGATCTCTCGCGCGTATGCAAGCGGGGTTCGGGACATCCTCCCGGAGCACCAGGCCACACGAAAGGCAGGCAGCGATGCTCGTCCACGACACGGTAGCCACCGCCCGATCCCAGGCGGACGCCGATCAGATCCGGGCGTCCCTGCGGGCACGCTACGACGAGCTCTCCGCGGAGTACGAGCAGGCGATGCTCCAGAGCCAGGTGCTGCGGTTGGTGGAGGTCGGTGACACCGCCGGCGACGACCAGGCCGACAGCGGCACCAAGACGGCCGAGCGGGACACCGCGCAGTCACTGCTGCGCACCATCCTCGACCGCCGGGCCCAGTTCGAGCATGCCCTGACCCGGCTCGACGAGGGCACGTACGGGTTCTGCGAGGGCTGCACGGTGCCGATCCCCGTGGAGCGGCTGGAGATCTACCCGTCCGCCACCTCCTGTGTGGGGTGCAAGCAGAACCGGGAGCGGCGGGCCGCCTGAGCGTGCGGCCGCCGGACGCCGGTCGGGTGTGTGTGGACGCGGTGAACCCCGACCGTGGGTGAGATCAAGGTGGGCACCGCGTCCTGGACCGACCGGACCCTGCTCGACTCCGGGTGGTACCCGCAGACGGCGGACACCCCGGAGAAGCGGCTCGCGTACTACGCGAAGAAGTTCCCGCTGGTCGAGGTCGACGCCACCTACTACTCGCCGCCGGCCGAGCGCACCGCCCGACTGTGGGCAGAGCGCACGCCGGCCGGGTTCACCTTCAACGTCAAGGCGTTCAGCCTGCTCACCGGCCACCCGACCCGGGTCTCCGCGCTCTACAAGGATTTACGGCCGGACACCGACAAGCGCAACGTCTACCCCGGCGACCTGCCCGCGCAGTCGTACGAGGAGGTGTGGACCCGGTTCCTGTCCGCCCTCGACCCGCTGGTCGGGGCCGGCCGGCTGGGCGCGCTGCTGTTCCAGTTCCCGCCCTGGTTCACCATCAAGCGGGACAACAAGCAGTACCTGCTGGAGGTGGCCCGCCGGTGCGCGCCGCTGCGCCCCGTGTTCGAGTTCCGGCACGAGTCCTGGTTCGACGGGGCCAACCGCGCCGAGACGCTGGGCTTCCTGCGCGAGCACGAGCTGGCGTACGTCTGCGTGGACATGCCGCAGGGCCACCGCTCGTCGGTGCCACCGGTGCTGGAGGCGACGGCCGACCTGGCGGTGGTCCGCTTCCACGGCCACAGCGAGAAGTGGACCAGCAAGGACATCCACGAGAAGTTCGGCTACGACTACTCCGACCGGGAACTGAAGGACTGGGCCCCGAAGCTGCGGAAACTGGCCGACCAGGCGAGCGAGACGCACGTCCTCATGAACAACTGTTACCGCGACAACGCCCAGCGCAACGGCCAGCGCCTCCAGTCTCTCCTGGACGCCTGACGGACTCAGCCCGCCTCGACGCCGCCGGCACGGAGGATCTGTCTGACCCGCTCCCGGGTGTAGCCGGTGGCCCGGACGATGTCCATCTGGCGCATGCCGTTGCGGGCCGCTTCGACGATGGCCTCCGCCAGCCGGGACCGTGCTGTGGTGATCTCGCTCCTGGCCTCAGCCACGATCCGGTCCGCCTCGGCCTGCGCACCGGTGATCGCAGCCCAGGCCTCTCCGTAGGCCCGAACCGCTGCCGCGAGGTCGTCTGCCACAGGTCTCCCCGCTGCGGGTCAGCCTTCTCCGCTGACCTGCGTTGCGTCAGTCGGGTTCCACGCCGGCTTGGCGGAGCAGGATGCGGATCCATTCCCGGGACAGGTTCGTCGTGGCGACGAGGTCGCGCATCCGCTTGCCCGCACGAGCTTCCGCCACGATCGCCTCGGCCAGCTCACGTCGGGCCTGGCGCAGCGCGTCCTGACTCGTGTGCACCTGAGCCTTGGCGGTGTCCACGGCATCCTGCGCGGCCCGGTAGGCCGCTGTCGCCGATGCCAGATCATGTGCCACGCCGTCACACTGTCACACGCATGATCTTAGCCAACTGTCAGTCGAGAACATGGCCTGAATGGGGTTACGTTAGTGGCCAATAGCAGTCTATGTTATTGGCAGTTGGAGTGCTCCGGTGGTCACCGCGTCGACTGGGGCTTGTCGGGCCCTGGGAGGTCGTTGTGAGTGTTCTGCCGCCGCTGCCCGGGTGCGGGGAATCGGCCACCGTCCGGATCGAGGTGTACGGGGAAGACAGCCTCGACGCCGCCGTGTACGCGTGCGCCGAGCACGTGACCGCGTTCGTCGCGACGATCCGGGCCGCCGGGCGGTCCGCCCATCTGGTGCCGCGCGCCCCCGAACTGGGCCGACCCTGCGGGTACGTCTATCGGTACCCGACCGGCGGGTTGGCCGACCCACCCGGCGACGCCCACCCTCGCTGGTGCGACCGGGACGGCTGCACCGCCCGGCGACGGCACCGCTCGGCGCGCCTCCCGCTGACCCCGCGGTCGCCCGAGTCGCCCGCCGGTCCCTTCGCCGGGGAGGCCCGCGCCGACGTGGCGTTGGCGCAGGCGCTCGTGTCCGGCGCGGAGCCGGTGCTCGTGCTCGCCGTAAGTGGGGCCGAGCCCGGCGAGCTGATGCTCTCCCTCAACCAGGGGTTGGTGCTGTCGTACCGGATTCGCCGCCTGCTCGACCTCACCACCGCGACCCCCGCCCGCCGTCCCCACCCCGGTTCTCGCCCGCGCAACCGTCGCGGCTGCCTCTGATCGTCGGCGTTCACGAAGAGCTGACAGCGATCCGGGCGGCCCCACCCTCTCGGGTCGGGCCGCCCGGACGACCGTCGGGTGCGGGGTCAGCTCGTCTCGCCGGCCACGCTGAACGAGCGGAGCCGGTCGATCGCCAGCACGGTGAAGCCGATGCTGATCAGCGCGCTCATCACCGCCGCCACCGGCACCGAGACGTCACCCTGCAACAGCCCCGTGGGGGCGATCCGGTCGGCGAGGGCGATCACGTACTGCTGGATGGAGAGCACCCTGGTGCCGCTGACGACGGTGCCGAGCAGCCCCTCCCAGATCAGCACGTAGACCAGGCCGAGCAGCACCGGCCGGCGGGTGAGCAGGCTGAGCGCAAGGAACAGCGCCGAGTACGCCAGCGCACCGACCGCCGACGCGGCGGCGAGGGCCAGGCCGAGGCGTACGGAGTCGGCCAGCATGCCGGCGACGCAGAGCGGCACGGCGACGGTGACCGCGGTGACGCTGGCGGCCACCGCCAGCTTCGGCAGCACGATCTGCCAGCGCGGCAGCGGCTTGGTCAGGATGTGCACGATCGTGCCGTCGTCGATCTCGGCCCCCAGCACGCCGGTGCCGACGATCAGGGAGACCACCGGTAGCACCACGGCCAGGCCGAGGCCGACCAGCACCGGCGGGCCCCATTCGCGCGGGTCCACCCCGAGCGACCGGGAGAGCACCGCCAGCACTACGAGCACCACGGGCAGCGGCAGCAGCAGGAGGAACCGGCGACGGCCGAACAGCCCCCGCACGGTGATCCAGGAAACGGTAGACATGGGTTCAGGCCTCCACCAGGTAGGAGAAGACGCTCTCCAGGGACTCGTCCTGGGGCACCAGTTTTCGCACCCGGATGCCCTCCGCCAGAGCGATCTTCGGCAGGACGCGGGTGAACGCGCCGTAGTCGCCGGCGCGCACGGTCAACCCGGCGCGGTCCAGCTCGACACCCGTCACCGACGCCTCGGCCATCAGCGCCACGGCGAGCGCCCGGTCGTCGGTGGAGTGCACGGTGAAGACGTGCGGCCGATTGGTCATCAGCCGGCGGATGGTGCGGAAGTCGCCGGAGGCGGCCAGCCGGCCGGCGACCATCACCTGGACGGTGCCGGAGACCTGCTCGACCTCCTCCAGGATGTGCGAACTGAACAGGATGGTCCGGCCGGCGTCGCCGAGGCGGTGCAGCAGCTCCATCATGTGCAGCCGCTGGCGTGGGTCCATCCCGTTGAACGGCTCGTCGAGCAGCAGCACCTGCGGCTCGTGCACCAGCGCGGCGGCCACCCGGGCGCGCTGCCGCATGCCCTTGGAGTACGTGCCGATCCGGCGGTCCTGCGCGCCCTCCATCTCCACCAGGGCGATCGCCCGGCGGGCCGCCGCCGCCGGATCCGGCAGCCCGTGCAGCTTCGCGCTGGCCAGCACGAACTCGTACGCGGTGAGGAAGGTGTGCACCGCCTCCCGCTCGCTGACCAGGCCGAGCCGGCGGTAGACCTCCGGGTTGCGCCAGGTGGGCCGGCCGTCCAGACTCACCGCCCCGCGCGACGGGGCCAGGAAGCCCGCCATCATGTGCAACAGGGTGGTCTTGCCCGCGCCGTTGGGGCCGAGCAGCCCGGTGACGCCCGGGCCGAGGCTCATGCTGACGTCGTTGACCGCCACCACATTGCCGTACCAGCGGGAGACGCCTGCGAGGTCGAGGGTGCTGGTGGCGGCGGTGGGTGTCCCCGTCGCCTGGTCGGCGCTGATCGTGGTCATCGCGCGGCCACCTTCCGGTATCGCAGGAGCAGCAGGGCGACGCAGCCGGCCACGAGCAGCACGGCGGCGACCGCGTAGACGGGACCGAAGCCGCCGATCGGAACCGGGGCCTGGGGCCCCAGCAGGTCGCCGAGCGCCCACTCGCCCACGCCGCCCACCAGCGTCGACGGCGAGGCGAGGAAGGCCAGCTCGTTGACCGCCCGGGAGGGCATGATCGACAGGACGCCGACGATCGGCGTGGTCATCAGGAACACGGCCACGATCCCGCCGGCCGCGAACGCCCGCTTGCCGGTGAGGGAGGCGACCAGCAGGCCGACCGAGGCGAAGACCGCCGCCCAGAGCCCGGCGTAGAGCAGGCCCGGCAGCAGATCGAGCAGCTCGTTCCAGACCCCGCGCATGCCGTCACCGCCGGTGAAGGCGGCACCCAGGAACATCACCAGCTGCGGCCCGCCGAGCAGCAACCACAGCGCGGTCGCCAGCGCCAGCAGCTTGGCCAGCGGGTAGTCCGAGCGCGGCAGCGGCCGGGAGAAGTAGAGCGGTAGCACTCCGCTGAGCAGGTCGCGGGAGACCAGCTCGGGCGCGACCACCGCGACGAAGAAGATGACCAGCCAGCTCATGTTGTCGGCGAACTGGGCGTACGTCATCACCACCTCGCCGATCTGGCTGCGCACCGCGGTGGCGGCGGCGGCGACCAGCGTGACGATGCCGACCACCAGCCAGGGGAAGATCTTGGCCTTCGCGCTGCGGCCCAGCCCGAACGCCGTCCGCAGGCCGTGCAGGTAGAGCGCGCCGAAGACGGCCCGGCGGCCCAGCCGGGGGCCGGTGTAGCGCTGGTAGCCGATGTCGTGGATGACGCCGGTCGGCTCAGGCATGGCTGGGCTCCCTCGTGGCGAAGAGTTCGGCCACCCGGTGCCGGCGCTGGTCCAGCCGGTGCAGCGGCAGGTCCAGCTCGGCGACCGCGCCGAGGATGAGGTCGTAGGTGGCGTCGTCGACGAGCTCGACGAGCAGCAGCCGGCCGTCCCGGCGGACCGGCAGGTCGAGCGCGGCCAGCCGCGCGGCCAACTCCTCCGTGCCCTCGCTGACCTCGACGGCGAGCACGTCGGTGGCGGAGGTCATGGCGGAGATGTGGTCGGCGCGCAGCAGCCGCCCGCCGTCGATGGCGACGAGGGTGTCGCAGATCCGTTCCACCTCGCCCAGCAGGTGCGAACAGACCAGCACGGAGATGCCGAACTCGGTGCCGATGCGGTGCACCAGCGCCAGCATGGCGTCCCGGCCGGCCGGGTCGAGGCCGTTGGTCGGCTCGTCGAGCAGCAGCAGATCGGGGTCGTGCACGAGGGCCTGGGCGAGCTTGACGCGCTGCTTCATGCCCGTGGAGTAGCCGCCGACCGGGCGGTAGCGCTCCTCGTAGAGCCCGACGTGCCGCAGCGCCTCGGAGGCCCGCTCCCGGGCGACCGTACGCGGCAGGCCGCTGACCCGGCCGAGGTGGGTGACCAGCTCCGCGGCGGAGAGGTCCGGTGGCAGGGCGTCGTGCTCGGGCATGTAGCCGACCCGGGCGCGGACCTGGGCGGAGTCGGTGGTCGGGTCGAGGCCGAGCACCCTGACCCGGCCGCTGGTCGGGGGGAGGAGGCCGAGCAGGATCTTGATCAGGGTCGACTTGCCGGCGCCGTTCGCGCCGACCAGCCCGATGATCCCCGGCTCGACCGCGACGGTCAGGTCGGCCAACGCCGTGACCCCACCCCCGTACGTCTTGGTCAGCGACTCGGTCGCGATGAGTGTCACGTCGTACAGCGTAGGGAGCTGGGGTCACCCATGGGTGACCGCCCGCCCCCGGCGGGTCCCTGATCTTCCTGGCCGGGTGCCCCTAAGGAAGTCACCCGAAGGGGGTGAGGCGGGGTCATCCTCGCGCGACGCAGCATGGCGGTGTGCGTGGTCCGTCGGGGGAGACGGCCGCGACGGCGAACAGGTACGGGGGTGCGTGGGATGACGGTACGGAACGTGCCGGATCGACGGCGCGGCGGCGTGCTGCACGTGGTCGGGCCGGCCGGCGGCCCCCGCCGCGTGGTGCCGAGGCCCGGTCTGATCAGTCCGACCCGGCAGTGGCGGGGCCCAGCGGGCCCGCCGCCGCGCGACGACGACCGACGGTGACACACCGACCTACGGGGGTGCACAGATGGCTGAGCAGATGATCTCGGCGTTCGAGTCCTCGCTGGACAAGACCAACCTGATCCTCAAGGACATCGAGGCGGCGTACGGCTGGCCGAAGGCGCAACGCAACCAGTCGTACGCGGCGCTGCGCACGGTGCTGCACCTGCTGCGCGACCGGCTGCCGGTGGCGGAGAGCGTGGAGTTCTCCGCGCAGCTCCCGGTGCTGGTGCGGGGGATCTACTTCGAGGGCTGGCAGCCGGAGGACGTGCCGATCAAGCTGAACCGCGACGACTTCCTCTACGAGGTCCGCCAGGGCTTCCCGTACGACGTGGAGGGCGGCCCGGAGCGGGTGGTCCAGGTGGTGCTGGACACCCTGCGCCGGCACGTGACCCAGGGGGAGTGGGAGGACGTCAGGTCCGCCATGCCCCGGGACCTGGGCCGCATGATCCCCTGACCCTCCCCGCGCCGGCCGGTCGACCCAACGGGTCGACCGGCCCCGTCGTGCTGACGTCCCCGGGTCCCGTCGGCCGGGCCGGGCGAACCGGCCATGCCGACGGGGCCCGCCGTCTACGGTGTGGTTAGAGAAGATCGTGTGTGGGGTACCACCCGTTGCAGACGAACCCCGTCGTACGGCGGGACGGCACTCGAGGGAGCACCGAATGGCACTCAACGACGACGACATCCAGACGACCAGCGGCGGCGGCCCGGAGGGTCCGGCCGACGGCGGTGCGACCCCGGGTCAGCATGACGGTGGCGCGGACGGCAGCGCTGAGGGTCCGGCCGACGGCGGCGCGACTCCGGGTCAGCATGACGGTGGCGCGGACGGCAGCGCTGAGGGTCCGGCCGACGGCGGCGCGACCCCGGGTCAGCATGACGGTGGCGCGGACGGCAGCGCTGAGGGTCCGGCCGACGGCGGCGCGACTCCGGGTCAGCACGACGGTGGCGCCGACGGCACGGCCTGACGGAACGTCGTGACGATCATCGACCCGCCGGGCGGCCGCCACCGCCCGGCGGTTCCGTCCGCCGCCACCCCGGAGCTCGGCCGCTGCGCCGACGTCGAGCCGGGCAGCTTCGCCGCCGCCCCGGCGCTCGCCCGCTGCATCGCCGTCGAGCCGGGCAAGTTCGCCGCCGCCCACTGGGGCCGGGCGCCGCTGCTGTCCCGCGCCGCCGAGCTGCCCAACTCCGACGGCTTCACCGACCTGCTCAGCCCCTCCGACGCCGACGAGCTGCTCAGCCGCCGCGGCCTGCGTACCCCGTTCCTGCGGATCGCCAAGGACGGCCAGCTCGTGCCGGCGGCGCGTTACACCGGCGGCGGCGGCGCGGGCGCCGAGATCGGCGACCAGGTCCTCGACGAGCGGGTGCTGGAGCTGTACGCCTCCGGCGCGACCCTGGTGCTCCAGGGGCTGCACCGCACCTGGCCCGCCCTGGTCGACTTCGCCCGCGACCTCGGCGCCGCACTCGCCCAGCCGTTGCAGGTCAACGCCTACCTGACCCCGGCCGGCAGCCAGGGATTCGCCACCCACTACGACACCCATGACGTCTTCGTCCTCCAGGTCGACGGGCGCAAGCACTGGCGGATCCACCCCCCGGTGCTGCCCGACCCGCTGGAGCGCCAGCCCTGGGGCGGCCGGGCCGACGAGGTCTCCGCCACTGCCCAGGGCCCCGCCGCGCTCGACGTGGTGCTCGAACCGGGCGACGCGCTCTACCTGCCGCGCGGCTGGCTGCACAGCGCCCAGGCCCAGGAGTCCAGCTCCCTGCACCTGACCGTCGGCATCCGGGCGCTGACCCGGTACGCCATCGTCGAGGAGTTGCTAGCCCTGGCCGCCTCCGACGCCCGGCTGCGCGCCGGCCTGCCGTTCGGCACCGATGTGACCGACCCGTCGGCGATCGAGCCGGAGCTGACCGAGACCGTCGAGGCGCTGCGGGACTGGCTGCTGCGCGCCGACCCGGCCGCCGTCGCCGCGCGGCTGCGCGCCCGGGCCTGGCCGGCCGCCCGGCCCGCGCCGATCCGGCCCCTGGCCCAGGCCGCCGCGCTCGCCGCCCTCGACGCCGACACCCGGCTCGCCGTCCGCCCGGGGCTGCGCTGGCAGCTCGAACCGGCCGGGGACGGCACGGTCGCGCTGCGGCTGTTCGACCGGACGCTCACCCTGCCCGCCCAGTGCGAAGCGGCGCTGCGTGCGCTGCTCACCGGCACGGTGACCCGGGTCGGTGACCTGCCCGGCCTCGACGACGACGCCGACCGGGTGGTCCTCGCCCGCCGCCTCCTGCGGGAGGCGGTCGCCGTCCCCGCCGACCGGTAGGGCAAGGGCCGCACCGACTGCGGGCGGCCCCGCCGGCCGCCCGTGCCGGCTGGGGGCGGCCCCGGGGACCGCCCGTGCCGGCTGGGGCGGTCCTCGCCGTGCGCAGCAGGGCGTGCATCCCCGCCGGGTGGTCCGCTCAGCGGGTGAGGACCAGCGTGGTCCGGTCAGCGGGTGAGGACCAGCAGCACGCCGGTGGTGACCAGGCCCGCCACCAGCACGACGGTGATCGGGCGGGGCGACAGAATCGCGTGCCGGCGGTCGGCGAGCCGCTTGGCCAGGGCCAGCCCGACCAGCGGGCCGAGCAGCGTCACCACCAGCGCCAGCACCGGCAGCCCCACCGCCAGGTCACCGTCGTTGCGGGCGCCGAGCGCGCGGACGCCCGCGCCGAGGGCGGACATCAGCGCCGCCCCCAGCACGCCGCACAGCGTCAGCAGCGGGTTCGCCGACGAGGGCAGCTCCCCGGGCTGCCGGGTCCGGTCCAGCAGCCCGCGCACCCCGTGCAGCAGCAGCAGCGGGTCGCCCGAGGCGTCCCGGGCCGGGCCGGGTGGATTCCCGACGCGGCGGACGCCGACGCCCAGCCGGACCCGTAGCTGCTGCCACAGGTGGGCCGCCTCGGCGTCCACCCGCTCCACCAGCTCGCGCGCGTCGACCGCCTCCTGCTCGGCGTACCGGAGCTGCTCGGTGGCCTCCGCGACGGCCCGCTCGGCGGCGGCGCACTGCTGCTCGTGCCAGGTGCGCGCCTCGGCGCGCTGGGTGCGCACCCGGTCGGTCAGCTCGGCCAGCCGGCGCACCTGCGCCGCGTACGTCTCGCTGATCACCGGTTCGTTCATGCCGACGGTCCGTAGGGGATGATGACCTGGCCGGTGCGGTGCGCCGCCCGGTCGAAGAAGAGCCCCCGCCACGGCCGGGGGTACCAGTCCGGCCCCCCGCTGCCCGGGTACAGCGACGAGCCCAGCTCGGTGCCCTGCACGTCGAGGGCCACCCAGGCGCCGATCTGGTCGGTGCGGGCGGCCGGCCCGCCGAGGTCCACCCGCATCCGGGCCACGCCGCGCCACCAGGCCAGCACGTGGGTCCGCCGCTCCGGCCCGTCGTGCAGGATCCGGCGCAGCTGCTCCAGCCCGGTCCGCCCGCCGGCCCGCGCGGCCAGCCGGCCGGCCGCCGCGTCGACCGCGTACAGCAGCAGGTAGTGCGGGGTGGCCGGGGTGCCCGGCCGGTCCAGGGCGGCGGCGGTCTCGGCCATCAGCTCCGGCAGGGTCTCGTCGTCGTACCAGGCGGCGTCGTCGGCGAGGTCGGCGTACAGCTCCCGGGCGGCCGGGTCGGCGTCCGGGTCGAGGCAGGCGATGGAGAACCGGGCCGTGCCGGGACGGTGCTGGCGGGCCAGGGACCGGGCGGCGGCGTCCAGCACCGCGCACGCCTCGTCGACCCGGGTGCCCAGCACCGCCAGGTTCCGCCCGGGCGCCCGGGGCAGTCGCAGCACCGCCGAGCGGGCCTGTACGTCGATGATCTCCCCGAGCAGCGCGACCGGGCTGCGCGGCGGTCCGTCGTCGCCCTCGGGCGGGTTCAGCGCCCGGAAGTCCGGGGCGTCGCGCAGCCGGGGGATCGCGTCGCCGTCGAACAGCCGGGCCGGCTTCGCGTCCTGCGGGCGCATCCGCCACAGCCGGTGCTGCAACTCGCTCCAGGCGTCCCAGTCGCTGGCCGACGGGATGCGGGCCACCTCGTTGCCCTCCGCCAGCCCCGACTCGGCGTTGATCACGGCGTGGTGCCGGGGCAGCGACTGGGCGGCGTCGTTGCGCTCGGCGAGGATGCGCAGCGCCTTGGGCAGCGCGATGCGCAGGGTGAACTGGGCGACCAGCGCCGGCCGCCCCCACAGCGCCTCGATGCCCCGCACGTCCTGCGAGGCCAGCACCAGGTGGATGCCCTGGGAGCGGCCCCGGCGGGCCAGGTCCTCCAGCAGGTCGGCGGCCTCCCGGGCCACCACGTCCCGGCCGGCCAGCAGCGCCTGGAACTCGTCGACCACGGCGACGATCCGGGGCCAGTGCCCGGTCGGGTCCACCGCCCGCAGCTCGGCGAGCTTGGTGACCTCGTGCTTCTTCGCCGCGTCGGCCCGCCGGCGCAGCTCCTCGGCGAGGAAGCGCAGCAGGGCCAGCCCGAACTCCCGGTCGGTGTTGACGTTGATCCCGACCAGCCGCATGTGCGGCAGCCAGCTCGGGTCCCGCCGGCCCTGGGCGAACCGGGCGAAGGACACCCCCTCCTTGAAGTCCAGCAGGTAGAACTCCAGTTCGGCGGGGGAGTACCGGGACGCCAGCGCGCCGATCCAGGCGAAGATCAGGTTGGTCTTGCCGGTGCCCGACGGGCCGCCGATCAGCGCGTGCGGCGGGTAGTCGCCGAGGTTGAGCAGCACCGGCCGGCCGTGCGGGCCCTCGCCGATCGGCGCGGTCAGCCCGGCGGAGGAGTCCTCCCGCCACATCTGCTCCGGCGGCGGCAGCAGGTCGGTGAACGGGGCCGGCGGGGGGCCGGCGTTGACCCGGGCGGCGACCTGCCGGCAGGTCTCGGTGACCAACGCGGCCGGTGGCGGCGGGTCCAGGGTCACCGGCAGGCCCGGCGGCCCGCCCACCCGGGCGCCGTCCGGGCCCACCACGACCCGGGTCACCGTGGGGTCGTCGGGCACCGGGACGCCCCGCACCACCAGGTGCACCCCGCACGCCGCGCCGGTGCGGACCACCCGGTCGAGCTGGCCGCGTTCGTGCCGGGACAGCTCGTCGCCGCCGAGCAGCACCGCCACCCGCCACGGCTCCGGGCGACGGCTGGTCGCGGCGGCCAGTTCGCGCAGCGAGCGGTACTCGCCGGCCAGCACCGTCTCGTTGATCCGGCGGATCTGCTCCACCAGGTCGTCCAGCAGCCGACCCAGCCCGCCCGGCCCGACGAAGGTGAGCTGCCCGGCCGTGCCCAGCGGGGCGAACCCGGCCAGGCCCCCGCCGAGGTGCTCAGGGTCGTACCCGAACAGCCGTACCGCGCCCGGGTCGGTCCGGCCCAGGCTGCGCAGCAGCAGCGCCGGCACGACGGAGGCCCCGCCGTCGGCGTCGGCCCCGGTCAGGTGCACGTGCCCGACGTCGAGCAGCGGCACCAGCGCCGGCACCGGCTCCGCGCCGGGGATGCGGACGGTGCCGACCCGGACCGCGCCGGGCGGCTCGCCGCGCCCGGCCGGCGTGACGGTCCACCGCGTCCAGTCGGCGGAGGCCGCGCCTGGGGCCTCCCGGCGGGCGGCGTCCACGGCCCGGCGGGCCAGCTCGGTGATCCGGGCGGCATGCTGGGCGTCGATCTCGGCCAGCCGCCGGTCCCGCTGGGCCCCCACCCTCGCGGGCACGGCCGCGGCGGCGCGCTCGACCCGGGTCAGCCGGTCCCGGGCGGCGACGAGTTCGGCGTCGGCGGCGGCGAGCCGGCCCCGGGTGGCGCCCAGCGCCTCGGAGAGCATGCCGCGCACCCGGGTCACCAGTTGGGTCCGCCGGTCAGCCATCGGAGTCCCGACGGGCGGCGTTCCCGGCGGGCGGCGCGGGCGGACGGCCCTGGGCGGCCCGGTCCCGGGCCGCGCGCTCCCGAGCGGCCCGGTCCCGCGTCGCCTGGTCCCAGGCGTCCCGCTCGGCCTCGCGGCGCTTCTCCCGGGCGGGCTCGCCGGCCGGGTCGGGCTGCCCTGGGTCGCGGGGCAGATCCTTGCCGAGGCGGGCCAGCAGCACGGCGGTCGCCACGCCGGCGGTGACCGCCGGGTCGGCCGCGTGCGGCTGCTCCTCGCCGCTGCCGCGCTGCGGCGGGGGCATCCGGCAGATCCTGGTCAGCAGCGTCTCCAGCGCCGGCGGGGGCAGCCCGGGGAGCAGGTCGCGGACCCGACCCTCCAGCTCCCGGCGCAGCCGGGTCAGGTCGTCGGCGCGGGGCGGATGGCCGAGCAGCTCGCCGGCCAGCTCGCGCAGCATCGGCGGGGCGACCGCGGCCAGGCCGAGGCCGACGTCGGAGTGCGCGCCGCGCAGCTCCCGGTGCAGCCGGTCCCGGTCGCCGGAACGGACCCCGTCGACCACCCGGCGCAGCAGCTCGCGGGAGTCGCCGACCTTCTCGTCCGGCGCGTCCGGCGCGCCCTCCCGGCCTCCGGTCAGCTCGGCCACCCGCACCGCCCACCAGCGGTGCAGCACCGGGTTGTCGTCCTGGGCGGGCGGCGGCTGCTCCCCGGCGGCGGGCGGCCCGCCGCGCGGCGCGTCGTGCACCTGCCGGTCGCCGGCCGGGCGGGCCGCGGGGGCGCCGTCGGGGGCCAGCCCGATCGCCGCGAGGTACGCCGACAGCTGCTCCTGCGCCACCCGCAGCGCGTGCCCGGCGGACTCGGCGTGCTCGGTGGCGGCGGACAGCTCGGGCACCCCCATCGGGTTGGCCGACTCCTGCCGCACCCAGCGCAGCCGCTCGGTGGCCTGGCCGAACTTCTCCAGCGCCAGAGCGAGCTGGGCGATCGGCAGTTCCTCGGCGGCCGCCCGCACCTGCGCCCCGACGTCCTCGATGATGGACATGCCCGCCCCTACAGGGTCGAGACGTAGAGCTGTGCCTGCTCCACCGCGACGAGGGTCGCCGCGAGGCACTCCTCCAGCTCCTGGCTGGCCTGCGTCAGCGAGGACTGTGCCGCCTCGACGGTCTCGTGCCCGCTGCCCTCCAGGGCCCCGGCCAGGGTCTGCTGCGCCTCGGCGAGCTTCTCGCCGGCGGCCTGCACGGCGCTCTGCCCGTCACCGATCTGTTGCAGGGCGACATCGATGGCTGCCTTCAGCTCGGCGACGCTCGCCACGTGGACCTCCTGGGGGCGGGGAGATCTCCATTACAACCCATCCCCGTCGGGGAGAGAACAACCGCCCTGTCAGTGTTGCTGCCCGTCCGCCCGCTTACCGCCCTGACGTGCGGGAAGTCCGCTCGGCGGGTCGCCGATAGTCCCGTCCGCGGGTCGCCCAGTCCCATCAATCGGACCGGTGGCGGCGTTTGGTCCCCGTGGCCTCGGAGCCAGGCGTCAGAGGAAGCCCCGCCAGAAGGTCACCGTCGCGTTCGGATTCCAACGCGGACCCCGTCTACCGGCCACTCCAACTGCTCGCGAACGGCAGCCGGGTCACCATCGCGCCAGTCCTCTCACCGACCTGGCCCTCCGCGGTCCGACGGAGACTTCAAGATTATTTCGGTCTTCGCCGGGTCGGCCCCTGCCGGGTCGGTACACCCTCCGTCGGCCCCTTTGGAGCTGCCCCGTTTGTGCTACCGATGGAGCGGGCGCGTAAACGGGGCAGCTCCAAAGGAGCCGACAGGCAGGTCCCCGACCGGATGCGGGGGGCAATCGTCCGGCCGCCACCCGACTACCCGATGCACGGGGCGGCATGGGGCGCCGTGGCGGCGACCTCCCGGGGCATTCGCGGGAGAGGAAACAGCGCAGGACCGGCGAGACCGAGACCATGTCAAATCCCGTGTGCCGGGCGGGCCTGAGTGAAGGAGAGCTGTTGCAAGGGATGTAGCGGTTGCGCCAGGACCGCTCGATCTCGGTCGTGTCGGCGGTGAGTCCGGCGAGTGCCGAGCCTCGGGCCTGGGCGCCACTCCGACCAGCAACACGGAGGAACCTGGCCCCACGCCGAGCCGTCAGGCCCCGCCGCGCAGCCAACGCGGGCCCTGCACCTCCGCGCCGAGGGCACCCACCCGGCCGCGCAGCTCCCGATCGGCGGTGACCACCAGCCGGCGGCGGTCCGCGGCGGCGCCGACCAGCTCGACGATGGCGTCGTCGCCCGAACCCGGCGCGGCCACCACCCGCACGCCGGGCACCGTCGGCACCCCCCGCGCCGCGCCCTCCACCACCAGCACCACCTCCGTGGGCCCGGGCAGCAGCGGCGGCACGCCGACCTCGGCCACCGGGGTCAGGGCGTCGCGTAACCGGGCGGCAGCCCCGGCCCGGTCCCGCCACCAGCCGTCGGGGCGGGACCCCACGACGTTGGCGGCGTCCACGATCAGCAGCGGCCTCGCATCCATGGGCCCAGCCTGCCACCCGGGGGCGTTTGTCGCGCCGGTCGCCGGGTAGCCACCGCCGTCCGTGCCGGCGGAGGACTGCACCGGCGAGCGCGTCCGACCGCGGGAGGAAAGACATGACGGGAACCGGCGACTTCGGCTCCGACCCGTGGGACGAGTTCCTGGCCCGGTACTTCGGCCGGGGCGAGGCGGGACGCCGGCCGGCGCACCGGGTCGACATCACCCGGCTGATGACCGCCGACGCGCGGGAGATGCTCGCCGACGCGGCCCGCCGGGCCGCCCAGCGGCACAGCAACGACCTGGACACCGATCACCTACTCTGGGCGGCGTTGCAGCGGGAGCCGCTGCGCGACCTGGTCCGACGGGCCGGCGCGGACCCCGACACCCTGGTCAACGCCCTGGGCGGGCGCGGCGACGGCGCGCCCCGGGGCGAGGTGCCGCCGAACCTGTCGCTCACCCCGGCCGCCAAGCGGGCCCTGCTCGACGCCCACCAGCTCTCCCGCGCGATGGGTGCCAACTACATCGGCCCCGAGCACATCCTGATGGCCCTCCCGCTGAATCCGGAGTCCCCGGCCGGCCGGATGCTCGCCGCCGGCCGGATCCAGCCCGAGTCGCTCCAGGCGGCCAGCGCCGAGCGCGGCCCGATGGCGGGCCCGAAGCCCGACCGGGGCACGCCGACCCTCGACCAGTACGGCCAGGACCTCACCGAACTGGCCCGCAACGACCAGATCGACCCGGTGATCGGTCGGTCCGCCGAGATCGAGCAGGCGGTGGAGATCCTCTCCCGGCGTACCAAGAACAACCCGGTGCTGATCGGCGAGGCCGGCGTCGGCAAGACCGCGATCGTGGAGGGGCTGGCCGAGCGGATCTGCGACGGCGACGTGCCGCAGACCCTGCTCGGCAAGCGGGTGGTGCAGCTCGACCTCGCCGGCCTGGTCGCCGGCACCCGCTACCGGGGCGACTTCGAGGAGCGGCTGAAGAAGGTCATCGACGAGATCCGCGCCCACCGCGACGAGCTGATCATCTTCCTGGACGAGATCCACACCCTGGTCGGCGCCGGCGGGGCGGGCAGTGAGGGCGGCATGGACGCGTCCAACATGCTCAAGCCGGCGCTGGCCCGCGGCGAGCTGCGGGTGATCGGCGCGACCACCCTCGACGAGCACCGGCGCACCATCGAGAAGGACGCCGCGCTGGCCCGCCGGTTCCAGCCCGTGCTGGTGCCCGAGCCCACCGTGGACGACACCGTGGCCATCCTGCGCGGCCTGCGTGACCGCTACGAGGCCCACCACCAGGTTCGGTTCACCGACGAGGCGCTGGTCGCCGCCGCCGAGATGTCCGACCGGTACGTCACCGACCGGTACCTGCCGGACAAGGCGATCGACCTGATCGACCAGGCCGGCGCCCGGGTCCGGCTGCGCACCCGCACCCCCGCCTCGGACGTGCGCGAGCTCGAGCAGCAACTCGACGAGGTGCGCCGGGACAAGGAGCAGGCGGTCGCCGACGAGCAGTACGAGCGGGCCTCCGCCCTACGCGACCAGATCGCCGAGATGGAGGCGCAGATCCGCCGGGCCAAGGGCGACGAGGGCGACGAGGGCGGCGGCTCCCAGGTGCCGGCCGTCGGTCCGGAGGAGATCGCCGAGGTGGTCTCCCGGGCCACCGGCATCCCCGTCGCCCAGCTCACCGAGGAGGAACGGGACCGCCTGCTGCGGCTGGAGGGACACCTGCACGAGAAGATCGTGGGCCAGGACGACGCGGTCGGCGCGGTCGCCGAGGCGGTGCGCCGGTCGCGGACCGGGTTGGCCGACCCGAACCGGCCGATGGGCAGCTTCCTGTTCCTCGGCCCCACCGGCGTCGGCAAGACCGAGCTGGCCCGGGCCCTGGCCGAGTCGCTGTTCGGCGAGGCCGACCGGATGGTCCGGCTGGACATGAGCGAGTTCCAGGAACGGCACACCGTCGCCCGGCTGGTCGGCGCGCCCCCCGGCTACGTCGGGTACGAGGAGGCCGGCCAGCTCACCGAGGCGGTGCGCCGCCGCCCGTACGCGGTGGTGCTGCTCGACGAGATCGAGAAGGCCCACCCCGACGTGTTCAACATCCTGCTCCAGGTGCTCGACGACGGCCGGCTCACCGACAGCCAGGGCCGGACGGTGAACTTCAAGAACACCGTTCTGATCATGACCAGCAACCTGGGCTCGGAGCTGATCACCGGCAGCCAGCGCGCGGTCGGCTTCGGCGCGGGCGCGGCCGGCGAGGCCGGGGAGAACGACGAGCTGCGTGAGCGGCTGATGCGCCGGCTCAAGGAGAACTTCCGCCCCGAGTTCCTCAACCGGATCGACGAGGTGATCATCTTCCAGCGGCTGGAGCAGCAGCAACTGCGCCAGATCACCGAGCTGATGCTGGAGGAGACCCGGCGCCGGCTGCACGCCCAGGACATCGGGGTGGACTTCACCGTCGCCGGGATCGACTGGATCGCCGAGCGCGGCTACCAGCCGGAGTTCGGCGCCCGCCCGCTGCGGCGGGTGATCCAGCGCGAGGTGGACAACCGGATGTCGCGGATGCTGCTGGAGAACGCGATCTCGCCGGGGCAGCGGGTGACCGTGGACGCCCGCGACGACGCGCTCGCCTTCGAGGTGGCCGCCGGCGACCGGGACTACTCCGCGGCCACCACGTCCCACCCGCGGTGAGCGGGCGGAGGACGGAGATGACCGAACCCGAGGAGAGCGGCGAGGAGAACCCACGCGACGAACGGGCCGAACCGATCCTGGCCCCGCCGACGGCCAACCCCACCCGGGTGCGGGTGCCGCCGGAGGGCCTGCAACCCCACACCGGCGAACCGGAACCGTCCGGGCCGCCGCCCGCAGAGGAGGCGTGATGGTACGCGAGGCGCGACTCGATCCCGAGGTCGAGGTGCTCTGGGAGGACTTCCACGCCGAGGTGAACGTCACCTCCGAGCAACTGCGCAGCTGGCTGCTGACCCGAGGCTCCGGCGAGGAGTCGTTCGGGCCGAACCCCTCCCTCGACCTGCCCGAGCCGGGCCGGAAGATCCTCGCGGTGCTGCGCAAACGCAAGGTCGACCTGACCCCGGAGGACATCGAGGTGATGCGGGACGCCATCGACCGGATCCGGGCGCTGACGGCGGCCCGCCCGAAGGGCGGCACCAGCGACGACGAGTGGCGGCACTCCCTGCTCGACCTCGGCCACGACATCCTCGTGGAACGCTGACGTCACCCGCCGGGCCCGCGTCGGTGGCGCACCGGCTCCCGAGGCCCGCACGGGCCTGTTGACCTTTCGCCCGCGCCGTTCAACGGTCCCCGCGTGCCGGCCGCACGCGGGGACCACTGTTGGCGGCGGTCACTCCGGCTCCATGCTGCCGATCTGCAGCCCGGCGGCGTCCGCGGCGGCCTGGCGCTCGCCACGCGCCCGTTCCTCCCGGCTGAGCAGGGTGGCGTACTCGGTGATGTCGGCGGATTCGGGGACCACGGGCAGGCGGCGCAGGAACGCCTCCACGTCCCGGGAGGCGGCGGTGTGCGCGGCGGCGGCCTCCCGCAGCGTCTCCCGGTCGTCGGCGGTGGGGTAGAGATCGGTCATGCCGCCCCAGTTACCCACCATCAGGCGATTCGCACCCCGGAACCCGCCCCGCCGGGCGCCGGACCGGCCGGGGCGGGCCGGCGCACCCCGAACTCCGGGTGCCGCAGCAGCCAGGCCAGGTAGTCCGGGTGCGCGGCGAGCGAGTCGGTGTACGCCGACACCGCCGTGTCCAGCACCTCACCGGCGAAGCCCGCTCCGGCCGAGTCCGGGTGCCAGCCCAGCATCAGCCGCCAACGCAGCGGCGTCCCGACCAGCCGGCGGGTCATCAGCCCGGGCACGGGGCGGAAGGTGGCCTGGCACAGCGCCACCGCCGCGCCGGCCTCCACCAGGTCGACGCAGCCGCGCACGTCGGCCTCGTACAGCTTTCTGGGGGTGAAGCCGTCGCGGGCGCAGGCGGCGGCGAAGCAGTCGCCGAAGCAGCCGTCGCCGGGGGCGGCGACCCACTGCTCGCCGCGCAGGTCCACCAGGCGCACCTCGTCCCGCTCGACCATCGGGTGTCCCTCGGGCAGCAGCACCTGCACCGGCTCCATCGCCACCTCCCGCCAGGTCAGCCCGTGTCCGGTCGGTGGCAGCGAGTCGCCGCAGACCCCGACCAGGGCGTAGTCCATCCGGCCGCCGCCGACGAGCTGGGCCAGCTCGTCGGCGGACCAGGAGGCGTACGTGGTGATCTGTGCCTGGGGGTGCGCGGCGGCGAGCCGGTGCACCAGGCGGCCGAGGATGGGGCTGTTCACCCCGCCGAACCGGTACCGCGCGGGCGTCGGGTCGGCGCCGGCCAGCCGGGCCGCCTCGTCCTGCAGGCCCTGCATGGCCGGCAGCAGGACCCGGGCCCGGGACAGCACCAGCTCGCCGAGGGCGGTGGGCCGGGCGCCCCGCCGATCCCGGTCGAACAGGGGGCCGCCGAGGGTCCGCTCGATGCGTTGGAGCTGGGCGGTGAGCGCCGGCTGGGCCAGGCCGAGCGTGGACGCCGCCTTGGTCACGCTCCCCGTCTCCGCGATGGCGCAGACCACCCGCAGGTGTCGCAGCTCCAGATTCATAGGGTGACGGTATGGCCACTCGGGGGATCGACGGAAGGCCCTGGGTGGATCGGAGTTGACCGATGTCCGGGATGGCCCGTCCGATAATCGGTCAGCCCGGCGGTCGCCGCGCCTCCGCCGCGGTCGCCGGCCGGCCCGCTTCCGGCTCCAGATCCGTCAGGTACGTCGGCCTGCCGGTCACCGCGTCGCGGACCTTGTCCACCACGCCCACCGCCGGCTCGACGATCCGGTTCCAGGGCGGCGTCGCCGGGGTGCCCGGGTGCGGCCGGGTCGGCGCGGCCTCCTCGGCGATCTCCCACCGGTTGCCCAGCCGGATCAGCTCCACGTCGGTGGCCACCTCGCCCAGCGGGCTGACCAGTGCGGCGACCCGGGCGACGTGTCGACGTACCCGCTCGACCACGTCGGCCAGCGCGGGATCGGCCGGACCGGCCAACCCCTTCAGGGCGGCCAGCAGCGCGCCGGCGGCCTCAAGTTCCCGGTCGACCGGCTCCCCGGCCTGCGGCAGGGCGGCCCGCACAGCGGGGAACAGGTACTGCTCCTCCGCCGACAGGTGCCGGGAGACCGTGGCGGTGAGCACCTGAACCAGGTCGCCGGGCTCCGGGTCCGGGTCGGGGCCGCCGATCCGGTCGGCCAGGGCCAGCAGCTGCCGGTGCTCCTGGTCGATGATGTCGACCAGGCTGCGCCCGCCGGGCCGATAGCCCTCCTCGGGTACGGGCGGCAACGGGGGCAGGGGGACGGTCATGGTGCCCTCCTCGGTGGCGGGTGCGGCGGCCGATGGTGCGGCGGGGCGGCCCAATTGGGCGGTGCGGGACGGGACCGGCGGTACCCGGCGCGGGCCCGCGCGAAACGGACGGCCGGCCGGGCGACCTGCCCGATGGTCGCTGCTGGTATGAAGAGCCGATGACGAGCGACGCCGCCTCCGCCCGACCCGATCCCGCCGACGAGGTCGTCGACCTCTGCCGTGACCTGCTGCGCATCGACACCACGAACACCGGGGACAACGCCACCAGCGTCGGGGAACGCGCCGCGGCCGAGTACGTCGCGGAGAAGCTGGCCGAGGTCGGCGTCGACGCCGTGATCCACGAGTCCGCCCCGGGCCGGGCCAACCTCGTCGCCCGCATCCCCGGCACCGACCCCGGCCGGGACGCTCTGCTCGTCCACGGCCACCTCGACGTGGTGCCCGCCGACCCCGACGAGTGGTCGGTGCACCCGTTCTCCGGGGAGATCCGCGACGGCTACCTGTGGGGCCGTGGTGCGATCGACATGAAGGACTTCGACGCCATGGTGCTGACCGTGGTGCGGCACTGGCAGCGCACCGGCGTCCGGCCGGCCCGCGACATCGTGCTGGCGTTCACCGCGGACGAGGAGGCCGGCAGCGACTACGGCGCGCACTTCCTCACCGAGCACCACCGCGGCCTCTTCGACGGCTGCAGCGAGGCGATCGGCGAGGTCGGCGGCTTCTCGTACACGATCGACGAGTCCCAGCGGCTCTACCTGATCGAGACGGCCGAAAAGGGCATCGACTGGCTGCGACTGCACGCCAAGGGTCGACCCGGCCACGGTTCGATGGTGCACGACGACAACGCGGTCACCGCCCTCGCCGAGGCGGTGGCCCGCATCGGCCGGCACCGCTTCCCGGTGGTGGTCACCGACACCGTGCGGGCGTTCCTCGAGGAGGTCTCCGACCTGCTCGGCGTCGAGCTGGACCCGGCGGACCCGGAGACCGCCATCGCCAAACTCGGCCCGATCGCCAACATCATCGGCGCGACGATCCGCAACACCGCCAACCCGACCCGGCTCGCCGCCGGCTACAAGGACAACGTCATCCCCGGCCGGGCCACCGCCACCATCGACTGCCGTAGCCTGCCGGGGCAGTCCGAGCTGCTGGAGCAGCAGCTGCGCGAGCTGGTCGGCCCGGACATCGTGATCGAGTACATCCAGCGCCAGCCCGCCCTGGAGACCACCTTCGACGGCGATCTGGTCGACGCCATGTCCGTGGCCCTGCGCGCGGAGGACCCGGGCGCCCGGCCGGTGCCCTACATGCTCTCCGGCGGCACCGACGCCAAGGCATTCTCTCAGCTCGGCATCCGCTGCTTCGGTTTCGCGCCGCTGCGGCTGCCCGCCGACCTCAACTTCTCCGGGCTGTTCCACGGCATCGACGAGCGGGTTCCGGTGGACGGACTACAGTTCGGCGTGCGGGTTCTCGACCGGTTCCTCCGGAGTTGCTGACCGTGTCCGTCGCCCTACCGTTCGGCGCGGAACATCCCACATTGCGAAGGGAACGTACATGACCGACCAGCACGGTGAGCTGGATGCCGCCCTGGAGCGGGTGATCGACGCCGCCCGCGTGCACCTGGCCGCCGTCCGGGCCGCCCAGGGCCGCGTCGACGACGACGACGTCTGGCAGGCGTACGTCGCGCTGAACAACGCCTCCTTCGCGTACGACGAGCAACTGCTCGACGCGTTCGGCGAGGTCACACCCTGGGACGTGGAGTCCATCGACCCCGACGAGGCCGACGAGCGCTTCGGCGCCGCCGACGGCGGCGAGGCCACCGACCCGCATCCCCGGGTCATCTCGGTGCGCCAGCGCCGCGACTACCGGGTGCCCAGCGTCGCCGCGCTGATCCGGGCCGCCGAGGCGGCCCGCCGCGAGGGCACCCCCGAGGACGACGAGCCGGCACCCGTCGAGGGCGTCGGCGAGGCGGTGCTGGAGCTGCTGCAGAGCGGCGACGGCTCACTCAGCGCGCTGGACGTCCCGGAGCTGGAACCGCTCGACGGCGTGGTCATGGTCAGCGAGGTCGACACCTCGGTCGACCTGGAGTCGTTCGACGACGACGACGCGGTTGGCCCGTTCCAGCCCGCCGCCGACGACCGCCTCGTGGGCCGCCTCGACGAGCACCCGTTCCTCGACCACGACGACGAGGATCACGACCACGCGGGGCACCGCCACTAGGCCGTGGCCGCCCCGGGGCCCGAGCATCCGCTCGCGCCCCGGGGCGGCGTCGCCGCACTGTGGTTGCCTCAGGGCCCGAGCATCCGCTCGCGCCCCGGGGCGGCGTCGCCGCACTGTGGTTGCCTCAGGGCCCGAGCATCCGCTCGCGCCCCGGGGCGGCGTCGCCGCACTGTGGTTGCCTCAGGGCCCGAGCATCCGCTCGCGCCCCGGGGCGGCGTCGCCGCACTGTGGTTGCCTCAGGGCCCGAGCATCCGCTCGCGCCCCGGGGCGGCGCCGCCCGGAGGTCGCCCGGAGGCGACCCGGCGCTCAGTACGACAGGCCCGGCTGGGGTTGGTCGACCCGGCGGCGGCGCAGCACGACCTGCCGCGTGCCGTCCCGGTACAGCCGCACCCGGGCCAGCTCCCAGCCCGAGAACTCCGCCTGGATCGCCAGCTGCGCCGCGGCGGTCAACCGATCGACGTTCGAGGGCAACCGCAGCGGCGCGTATTCGTAGTCCATGGGTTCCATGCTGCCCAGCCCGCCGGTCGTCCGCCACCCCTCCCGAGGTGACCGCCGCCTCCGCCCCCACCTGCGCGACGGGCCCCGTCAGCCGTCCCGCTCGGGGTAGCCCATCGGCACCGCCGACACGTCGTCGAGCGCGACGACGATCTCGTCGGGCAGGGTCACCCGCTCCACCTGGAGCGCCCCGAGGAGCTGCCCTACCGTCCGGGCGCCGAGGATCGGGGCCGTCACCCCGGGCCGGTCCCGGATCCAGGCCAGCGCCACCTCCAGCGGCGACACCCCCAGCCCGCCGGCCGCCGTGGCCACCGCCTCCACGATGCTGGAGCAGCGTGGCTCCAGGTACGTCGCCACGAACGGCTCGAAGTGCGCCGACGCGGCCCGCGAGTCCGCCGGCCGGCCGTGCCGGTACTTGCCGGTGAGCACCCCCCTGCCCAGCGGCGACCAGGGCAGCATCCCCAGACCCAGCGCCGCGCAGGCCGGCAGCACCTCCCGCTCCACCCCCCGTTCGAGCAGCGAGTACTCCACCTGGGCGGCCACCACCGGGGCCCGCCCCGGCCACGCCGCCTGCCACGCCGCCGCCCGCGCGGTCTGCCAGCCGGAGAAGTTCGACACCCCAACGTAGCGGACCCGGCCGCTGGTCACCGCGTGGTCCAGTGCGGCCAGGGTCTCCTCCAGCGGCGTGTCCGGGTCGTACCCGTGCACCTGCCACAGGTCCACGTGGTCCGTGCCGAGCCGGCGCAGCGAGGCGTCCAGCGTGCGCAGCAGGTGGCCCCGGGAGGTGTCCCGGCGCCGGTCGTTGCCCGGCCGCAGCCCGGCCTTCGTCGCGATCAGCAGATCGTCGCGGGGGACCAGGCTGCCCAGCAGGGACCCGATCACCGCCTCCGCGTCCCCGTCGCCGTACACGTCGGCGGTGTCCACCAGATTGCCGCCCGCATCGAGGAAGCTCTTCAGCTGGGCGGCCCCGTCGTCGGCGTCGGTGTCCCGGCCCCAGGTCATGGTGCCGAGCGCGAGCCGGGAAACCGCCAGCCCGCTTCGGCCGAGCGGTCGCTGTTGCATGGGTGAACCTTATTTCCAACCCGCCGTCACCAACATCCTCGCTCCCGTCAAGTTCCTGCTAGCCCCTCCGGCCGGCGGGATTCCCATCCGTCCGGCCGGTCCGCCCCGAGGTGACGCGTTCGGGGTGAGCCGGTGATCGGCTCCGCCGCCGGTATTGCGTAACCTGATGCGACCTGTGCTGCGGATGGGGGAGGACCAGTGCGACTCGGGCTCAGCCTCGGATACCAGACGGCGTGGAGCACACCCGCCGACCACCTGGCGCTCGCCCAGGAGGCGGACCGGCTCGGCTACTCGGTGGTGTGGGCCGCGGAGGCCTACGGCTCCGACACGCCGAGCATGCTGGCCTGGATCGCCGGGCAGACCGAACGGATCGACGTGGGCAGTGCGGTGATGCAGATCCCCGCCCGCACCCCGGCGATGACCGCCATGACGGCGGCGACCATCGACGCGCTCTCCGGCGGCCGGTTCCGGCTCGGCCTGGGCGTCTCCGGGCCGCAGGTCTCCGAGGGCTGGCACGGGGTGCGCTTCGCCAAGCCCCTCGCCCGCACCAGGGAGTACGTCGACATCGTCAAGCTCGCCATCGCCCGCAAGCCGGTCGAGTACGACGGCGAGTTCTACACGCTGCCGCTGCCCGACGGCCCGGGCAAGGCGCTGCGGCTCGGCTTCCACCCGCCCCGCGAGCAGATCCCGATCTACCTCGCCGCCGTCGGCCCGAAGAACCTGGAACTGGCCGGCGAGATCGCCGACGGCTGGCTGGCCGTCTTCTACTCCCCGGAGTTCGCCGAGGAGCAGCTCGCCGCCGTGCGTGCCGGCCGGGCGAAGGCCGGCAAGGAGCTGGCCGGCTTCGACGTCGTGCCATCGGTCCCGGTGGTCATCGGCGACGACGTGGCCTCCTGCGCCGAGCTGGTCCGCTTCTACGCCGCCCTCTACGTCGGCGGCATGGGCAGCCGGCAGCAGAACTTCTACAACCAGCTCGCCACCCGGATGGGCTACGGCGACGCCGCCCGCGATGTGCAGGACCTCTACCTGGCCAAGCGGCAGCGCGACGCCGCCGCAGCGGTGCCGATGGAGTTCATCGACCGCACCTCGCTGCTCGGGCCGAAGGAGCGCATCGCCGAGCGGCTGGGCGAGTACGCGGCCGCCGGCGTCACCACCCTGTCGGTGACCCTCTTCGTGGCCGACCGGGACAGCGGCGTGCAGACCCTACGCACCGTCGCCGAGGCGCTGGACCTGGCCGGAGTCGGCGAGTGACCTGGATCGAAGCCATCGTCCTGGGCGTCGTCCAGGGCCTTACCGAGTTCCTGCCGGTCAGCTCGTCGGGGCACCTGCGGATCACCTCGGCGATCTTCTTCGACCGCGACGCCGGAGCCTCGTTCACCGCCGTCACCCAGCTCGGCACCGAGGCGGCCGTGCTGATCTACTTCGCCAAGGACATCTGGCGGATCACCCGGACCTGGCTCGTCGGCCTGTTCGACAGCTCGGTGCGCAGCAGCCTCGACTACCGGATGGGCTGGTACGTGATCGTCGGCTCCATCCCGATCGGGGTCTTCGGCCTCCTGTTCAAGGACCAGATCAAGACCGCCGGCCGGAACCTCTGGCTGGTCGCCACCACCCTGATCGTCTTCGCCTTCGTGCTCGCCTTCGCCGAGTACTGGGGCCGGCAGACCCGCACCCTGGCGAACTTCCGGATGCGCGACGGCATCGTGATGGGTTTCGCCCAGGCCATGGCGCTGATTCCCGGGGTGTCCCGCTCGGGCGGCACGCTCACCGCCGGCCTGCTGCTCAACCTCACCCGGGAGACGGCGGCGCGGTACTCGTTCCTGCTGGCCATCCCCGCCGTGGTGATGTCCGGGGTGTTCAGCCTCGGCGACGTGTTCGAACCGTCCGCGCCCGGCACCGCCGCGCCGAGCGGGGCGCAGTTGGTGGTTGCCACGCTCATCGCCTTCGCCATCGGCTACGCCGCCATCGCCTGGCTGTTGCGCTACGTCGCCCACCACACCCTGTACGTCTTCGTGCTGTACCGGGTCGCCCTGGGCACCCTGGTCCTCGCCCTGCTCATGACCAACACCATCTCCGCCACCTAACGGGGGTGGGTGGGGTGGGGTTGGGGCAGAGCCGTGGGCGGTCGCCGTCATGCGGGACCCCATAGGGTGGGTGGCGTGGCGACTCTTCTCCTTCTGCGGCACGGCCGTACCACCGCCAACGCCGCCGGCGGCCTCGCCGGCCGGCAGCCCGTCGAGCTGGACGACACCGGGCGGGCCCAGGCCACGGCGGTGGGCGAGCGGCTGCGCGGGTTGCCCCTCGCCGCGGTGGTGACCAGTCCGTTGATCCGCTGCCGGCAGACCCTGGAACTCGCCCTCCCGCAGGCCAGCCCGACCGTGGACGAGGGGCTGATCGAGTGCGGGTACGGCAGCTGGGAGGGGCAGCCGTTGAAGAAGCTGGCCAAGGAGCCGCTCTGGCCGGTGGTCCAGCAGCACCCGAGCGCCGCAGTCTTCCCCGAAGGGGAGTCGATGGCCGCGATGGCGGCGCGTGCGGTCGCGGCGGTGCGTACCTGGGACGCGCGGATCACCGCCGAACACGGCCCCGAGGCGGTCTGGCTGGCCTGCAGCCACGGCGATGTGATCAAGGCCATCGTGGCGGACGCGTTGGGCGTACACCTGGATCTCTTTCAGCGCATCGTCGCCGACCCGGCGTCGGTGACGGCGATCCGCTACACCCCGCTGCGGCCGTTCGTGGTGCGGCTCAACGACACCGGCGGTGACCTGGCCGCACTGGTGCCGCCGCCGCCGCCGCCCAAGCGGCGGCGGCGGGCGACGAGGCCGACGGACTCCGACGCCGCCGTGGGCGGAGGCGCCGGGGCCGTGCGGTGAGGCGCTCGCCGGGGCTGCCGGGCCGGGTCGGGCCCCACGGGTACGCGCGTGCGCGATTCACGGTCGGTGGGGTGCGCGACGCCGTGGCGGGCCGGATAGGGTCGTGGGTATGAGCCACCAGGTGCACGCCTTCGAGCCGCCGGAGCGGTTCGTCGCCGGGACGGTCGGGGCGCCCGGGGAGCGCACGTTCTTCCTGCAGGCGCGCGGCGGTGGTCGGCTGGTCAGTGTCGCGCTGGAGAAGGTCCAGGTGTCGCTGCTCGCCGAGAAGCTGGAGGAGCTGCTGACCGAGGCGCAGCGTCGCTTCGGTGTGCAGCTGCCCGAGCCGACGGTCTCCGTGGGCGACAACGAGCCGCTGGACACGCCGGTCGACGAGGAGTTCCGGGTCGGCACCCTCGGGTTGGCCTTCGACGTCGACACCGCCACGGTGGTGATCGAGGCGATCGCCGCCGGTGAGGGGGAGGCCGAGGTCGAATCCGACGGCGCCGAGGACGACGACGACGAGGACCCCGACGACGAGGAGCTGGACGAGACCCTCGACCGGCTGCGCGTCCGGTTGACCCCCGAGGCGACCCGTGAGTTCATCGAGCGGGCCCGCCGGGTGGTCAACGCCGGTCGCCCGCCCTGTCCGCTCTGCGGGCAGCCGCTGGACCCCGCCGGGCACCTGTGCCCGCGGCACAACGGTTACCACCGGTGACGTCGTCCGAACTCCAACCCTGCCAGGACGGCGCGGCGACGCTGCGGTTGTTGCGCGACGGTGAGCTTACCGTCGAAGGTCGGCTGGTCGACGCGTCGAACGCCACACTGCTCGGCGCGCTCACCCTTGACGGGCTGAGCGCACGCTGTGTCTACAAGCCGGTGCGGGGCGAGCGACCGTTGTGGGACTTCCCCGACGGCACCCTCGCCGGGCGGGAGGTCTCGGCGTACCTGGTCTCCCGGGCCAGCGGCTGGGACCTGGTGCCGCCGACGGTGCTGCGGGACGGCCCGTTCGGCCCGGGTTCCTGTCAGCTGTGGATCGACGAGCCGTCCGACGCCGAGCCGCTGGTCGGGTTCGTGCCCGCCGAAACGGTGCCGCCGCGCTGGCTCCCGATCGCGGCGGCCCGGGACGACGACGGCACCCCGTACGCCCTGGCGCACGCCGACGACCCGCGCCTGGCCCGGCTGGCCGTGCTCGACGCGGTGATCAACAATGCCGACCGCAAGGGCGGTCACGTGCTCGTCGGCCCGGACGACCGGATCTACGGCGTCGACCACGGGGTGAGCTTCCACGTCGAGGAGAAGCTGCGCACCGTCCTGTGGGGCTGGGCCGGTCGGGAGTTGCCGCCGGACGCGTTGGAGATGCTCGCCGACCTCGCCGGCCAGCTCGCCGGCGCCCTCGGCGAGGAGCTCGGCGAGCACCTGACGGTCCGCGAGGTCGCGGAGGTCGCCGCGCGGGTGGGTCGGCTGCGTGACGCCGGCCGCTTCCCGCAGCCGCCGGAGGACTGGCCGGCGATGCCCTGGCCACCCATGTGACGGTGGGCCGGCAAGCCGCTCCGACGCGAGAGGTTGTCATGTTGATCACCCGTGGGGTGGCTTCGGTGCGCCGGGTGGCTCGTTAGGCTGACGGGCATGGAGTCTTGGGTGGGGCATGAGGTGCCACGGCTGCCCGGCAGAGGTGGCCCGCTGACGTTGTTCGACTCGGCGCGACGTGGGGTCGAGCCCAGTCGGCCCGACGGCACCGCCACTATGTACGTCTGCGGCATCACCCCGTACGACGCCACCCACCTCGGCCACGCCGCCACCATGATCACCTTCGATCTGGTGCAGCGCGTGTGGCGGGACTCCGGCCTGACGGTGCGGTACGTGCAGAACGTCACCGACATCGACGACCCGCTGCTGGAGCGGGCCGAGCGCGACGGCGAGGACTGGAAGGTCCTGGCGATGCGGGAGACCGCGCTGTTCCGGGAGGACATGGAGGCGCTGCGGATCATTCCGCCGGCGCACTACGTCGGCGCGGTGGAGTCGATCCCGGACATCGCCGACAAGGTCCTGCTCCTGCTCAAGGACGGCGCGGCGTACCGGCTCGACGACGGCACCGGCGACGTCTACTTCGACATCACCGCCGTCCCGGCGTTCGGCTACGAGTCGAACCTCTCCCGGCCGGAGATGCTGGAGATCTTCCCCGAGCGTGGTGGCGATCCGGACCGGGCGGGCAAGCGCGACCCGCTGGACCCGCTGTTGTGGCGGGGGGCTCGCGAGGGCGAGCCGTCCTGGCCCGGCGGCGACCTCGGCCCGGGCCGGCCGGGCTGGCACATCGAGTGCGCGGTGATCGCGCTGAACCTGCTGGGCGAGACCATCGACGTGCAGGGCGGCGGGAACGACCTGATCTTCCCGCACCACGAGTGTTCCGCCGCGCACGCGGAGCGGCTGACCGGGCGGTCGCCGTTCGCCACCCACTACGTGCACGCCGGCATGATCGGCCTGAACGGCGAGAAGATGTCGAAGTCCAAGGGGAACCTGGTCTTCGTCTCCCGGCTGCGCGCCGACCGGGTGGACCCGGTGGCGGTCCGGCTCGGGCTGATGGCCGAGCACTACCGCGCCGACCGTACCTGGACCGACGACGTGCTCGCCGCCGCCCACGAGCGCCTGGCGCGGTGGCGCCGGGCCGCCGCCGCCACCGCCGGCCCGTCCGGGGTCGAGCTGCTGGCCGCGGTACGCGACCGGCTCGCCGACGACCTCGACACCCCCGGCGCGATCGCGGTCGCCGACGCCTGGGCCGAGCGGACCCTCGCCGGTGAGGGCGCGGACCGGGCCGCCCCGCCCCTGTTCGCCGAGACCCTCGACGCCCTCCTGGGTCTCCGCCTCTGACTGACCCCGTCTCTTTCGCCGAGACCCTCGACGCCCTCCCGGGTCTCCGCCTCTGACTGACCCGCCCCTTGGCGGCTCAGCCCAGGACGAGACCGGGGTCCGGGTCGGGATCCGGCGTGGGGGCGGGGATCCGGTACTCCTCGGTGAGCGTGGTCATCGGTCCCGGCCAGGTGGCCTGGGCGACCTCGATGGGCTTGCGCCGGTCGTCGTAGGCGACGTGCAGCAGGTGCAGCACCGGGGTGTCGGGGCGGATCTGGAGTGTCTCCGACTCCTCTCGGCTGGGCTGGCGGGCGGTGATGGTGTCGGTGGCGGTGACGTACCGCCGGCCGGTGGCCTCCTCCGCCTCCTGGTAGAGGGGGCGGCCGAACGCCTCGCCCCGCTCCAGGGAGGTGCCGGCGGTGTCTGCCGGTAGGAACCAGGAGGCGCCCACCTCGACGGGAGAGTCCTCGGTGCGGACGAGGTGCCGGCGGCACAGCAGTTCGGTGCCGTCGGCGACGCCGAACGCGTCGGCCACCTCGGGCGGGGCGGCCGCCCGGCCGACCGAGACGAGCTGCTGGCGGTACCGGGCGGCCAGGTCGGTGTGGTAGCCGCGGAAGCCGCCGTACCGGCCCCGGGCGAGGCGGTTGAGCCGGCGCCGGGTGCCCCGGACGTACGTACCGGAGCCGGGCTTGGTGATCAGGATGCCCTCGACCCGCAGCTGGTCGACGGCGCGCTGCACGGTCTGCTTCGCGACGCCGAACATCTCGGCGATGGCCGGGATGGACGGCAGCCGCTCGCCGGGCCCCCAGTCGCCGCGGCGCACCTGGGCCTTGAGCTGCGCGGCGATCTGCCGGTGCGGGAACTCGGCCGCGCCGGGGTTGATCTGCATGCCCGCCTCCTCGAATGACAGCTAGGTTCCTAGGATGCCGTACGGGACGTGACCTCGCCACCCCGACACGCGCGAGGGCCCCGGACCGTGGCGGTCCGGGGCCCTCGATGCGCGGTGGGGGCGGCTACCAGGAGCCGGCGGTGGGGCCGGCCGAGCCGCCTCGCCGGCGCAGGTACTTCTCGAACTCCTGGGCGATCTCGTCACCGGTCAGCGGGGTGATGCCCGCGTCGCCGACGCGTTCCTCCAACTCGCGGACGTACTCGCCGAGCTCGGCGTCCTGCTCGGCGGCACCGCGCACCCGCTGCTCCCACTCGGCGGCCTCCTCGGCCAGGTCGGCCATCGGCACCGGCAGGTCGAGCACCTCCTCGACCCGGTGCAGCAGGGCCAGGGTGGCCTTCGGGCAGGGCGGGTTGTTGGCATAGTGCGGCACGTGCACCCAGAACGAGACCGCGTCCACCTCGGCCCGGGTGCAGGCGTCCTGCAACACGCCGACGATCCCGGTCGGGCCGTCGTAGCGGGTGGGGGTGAGCTGGTAGCGCTGGGCGGCCTCCGCGTCCGAGGCGCTGCCGGTGATCGGCAGCGGCCGGGTGTACGGCACGTCGGCCAGCAGCGCGCCGAGCAGCACCACCCGTTCGACCTCAAGGCTGTGACAGATCTCCAGCACCTGCTCGCAGAACGTGCGCCAGCGCATGCTCGGCTCGATGCCCCGGATCAGCACCACGTCCCGTTCGGTGCCCTCGGGGCTGGCCACCATGAACCGGGTGGTGGGCCACTCGACGCGGCGGGTCTCGCCGTCGGCCATCGTGACCGTCGGCCGGCTGACCTGGAAGTCGTAGAAGTCCTCCGGGTCCAGTTCGGTGATCTGCCGCGACTCCCAGACCTGCTCCAGGTGCTCGACCGCGGCGGTCGACGCGTCGGCGGCGTCGTTCCAGCCCTCGAAGGCGGCGATGGCCACGGGGGACCGCAGTACCGGCAGTCCGTCGAACTCGGTCACGCCGTCACCTCACCCTGCTCGTCGGGGGCGGCCACGGGCGACGGCCCTGTCGCCCGCCCGCCGTGCACGGTGGCGTCCCTGTTGTCCTTCACGTCTGTCAGCCTACGGGTCGGCGCGGGATGCGGCCCGTCGGCCGCGCCGTTCCGGCCGCCGCGCGGCCGGGTCGTCCCGCCCGAGCCGAGCCGAGCCGGAACGAGGCACGTGCTTCCCGTTACGCCGCCCAGGGTGATCCGGCCGACATAATGTGGGAGCGCGAGCGGGCGTCGACCCATTCACGAGTCCTCGCATTACCCTGAAACCGTGCGGACTTCGTTGCTGGATGTGCTGTCAGACCGGATCCTCGTCGCCGACGGCGCGATGGGGACGATGCTCCAAGCGGCCGACCTGACCCTGGACGACTTCGAGGGCCACGAGGGCTGCAACGAGATCCTCAACGTGACCCGCCCGGACGTGGTCCGGGGGGTGCACGAGGCGTACCTGGCGGCCGGGGCGGACTGCGTCGAGACGAACACCTTCGGCGCCAACCTCAGCAACCTGGGCGAGTACGACATCTCGCACCGGATCTGGGAGCTGGCCGAGGCCGGCGCGCGGATCGCCCGGGAGGCCGCCGACGCGTGGAGCACCCCGGATCGACCCCGGTTCGTGCTCGGCTCGATCGGCCCGGGCACGAAGCTGCCCACCCTCGGGCACACCGCGTACGCGACGCTGCGCGACGCGTACCAGGAGAACGCGGCCGGGCTGCTCGCCGGCGGCGCGGACGCGCTGATCGTGGAGACCTGCCAGGACCTGCTCCAGGTGAAGGCGGTGGTGGTCGGGTCGCGCCGGGCGATGGCCGCGGCGGGGCGGACGGTGCCGCTGATCTGCCACGTCACGGTGGAGACCACCGGCACGATGCTGCTGGGCAGTGAGATCGGCGCGGCGCTGACCGCGCTGGAGCCGCTCGGCATCGACCTGATCGGGCTGAACTGCGCGACCGGGCCGGCGGAGATGAGTGAGCACCTGCGCTACCTGTCCCAGCACGCCCGGGTGCCGCTGTCGGTGATGCCGAACGCCGGGCTGCCGCAGCTCACCGCCGACGGGGCGGTCTACCCGCTGACCCCGGTGGAGTTGGCCGACGCGCTGGAACGGTTCGTCGCCGAGTACGGAGTCTCGCTGATCGGCGGCTGCTGCGGGACGACCCCGGAGCACATCCGGGTGGTCGCCGAGCGGCTGCGCGACACGCGGCCGGGTCCGCGCCGGCCGCAGGCCGACGCCGGCGTCTCCTCGATCTACCACCACGTGCCGTTCGCCCAGGATGCCAGCGTGCTGATGGTGGGGGAGCGGACCAACGCCAACGGGTCGAAGGCGTTCCGGGATGCGATGCTCGCCGCCGACTGGCAGGCGTGCGTGGAGATTGCCCGCAGCCAGGCCCGGGACGGTTCGCACCTGCTCGACCTGTGCGTGGACTACGTGGGCCGCGACGGCACGGTGGACATGCGGGAGCTGGCCGGCCGGTTCGCGACCGCGTCCACGCTGCCGATCATGCTCGACTCGACGGAGCCGCAGGTGATCGAGGCCGGGCTGGAGATGCTCGGCGGCCGGTGCGTGGTCAACTCGGTCAACTTCGAGGACGGCGACGGGCCGGGCTCCCGATACGCCCGGGTGATGCCGATCATCGCCGAGCACGGCGCGGCGGTGGTGGCGCTGCTCATCGACGAGGAGGGGCAGGCCCGCACCGCCGAGTGGAAGGTGCGGGTCGCGGGGCGGCTGATCGAGGACCTGACCGGGCGGTGGGGGCTGCGCCGCGCCGACATCCTGATCGACGCGCTGACCTTCCCGATCGCCACCGGCCAGGAGGAGACCCGGCGCGACGGCATCGAGACCATCGAGGCGATCCGGGAGATCGCCCGCCGCTGGCCGGGGGTGAACTTCACCCTGGGCATCTCCAACGTGTCGTTCGGGCTGAATCCGGCGGCCCGGCAGGTGCTCAACTCCGTGTTCCTGAACGAGTGCGTGCAGGCCGGGTTGACCTCGGCGATCGTGCATGCCAGCAAGATCCTGCCGATGTCGAAGATCGCGGACGAGCAGCGCGAGATCGCGCTGGACCTGATCTACGACCGGCGTCGGGAGGGGCACGACCCGGTTCATCGCTTCATCGAGATCTTCGAGGGGGTGGACGCCTCCTCGGCACGGGCCACCCGGGCGGAGGAGCTGGCGGCGCTGCCGCTGGAGGAGCGGCTCAAGCGGCGGATCATCGACGGCGAGCGCAACGGCCTGGAGGCCGACCTCGACACGGCGATGGCCGAGGGCCGGTCCCCGTTGTCGATCATCAACGACCTGCTGCTGGACGGGATGAAGGTGGTCGGTGAGCTGTTCGGCTCGGGCCAGATGCAGTTGCCGTTCGTGCTCCAGTCGGCCGAGGTGATGAAGACCGCGGTGGCGTACCTGGAGCCGCACATGGAGAAGGCCGACGACGGCGGCAAGGGCCGGATCGTGCTGGCCACGGTCAAGGGCGACGTGCACGACATCGGCAAGAACCTGGTCGACATCATCCTGTCCAACAACGGCTACGAGGTCGTCAACATCGGGATCAAGCAGCCGATCACCGCGATCCTCGACGCGGCGGAGCAGCACCGGGCCGACGCGATCGGGATGTCCGGGCTGCTGGTGAAGAGCACGGTGATCATGAAGGAGAACCTGGCCGAGATGGCCGCGCGCGGGGTCGCCGAGCGGTGGCCGGTGCTGCTCGGCGGTGCGGCGCTGACCCGGGCGTACGTGGAGGACGACCTGGGAGCGGTGTTCCCGGGTCAGGTGCACTACGCCCGGGACGCGTTCGAGGGGTTGTCCCTGATGGACCGGGTGATGACGGCGAAGCGGGGCGGGGCGCCGGTGGTGGACCCGGAGCGGGAGGCGACCCTGGCGGCGCGTCGGGCGCGTCGGGCGCGGCAGCGGGCGATGGTGACCGAAGCGCTGCCGGAGCTGGACGACGCGTCGGTGCGTTCCGACGTGGCGCGCGACGTGGAGGTGCCGACCCCGCCGTTCCTGGGCACCCGGGTGGTGAAGGGCCTGCCGCTGGCGGAGTACTCGGCGCTGCTGGACGAGCGGGCGACGTTCCTGGGGCAGTGGGGGCTGCGGGGCGCCCGGGGCGGCAAGGGCCCGTCGTACGAGGAGCTGGTGGAGACCGAGGGTCGGCCCCGGCTGCGGTACTGGCTGGACCGGCTGACCGCCGACAAGGTCCTTGAGGCGGCGGTGGTGTACGGGTACTTCCCGGCGTACTCGGAGGGCAACGACCTGGTGGTGCTGGACGAGAACGGGCACGCCGAGCGGGCCCGGTTCTCGTTCCCGAGGCAGCGCCAGGAGCGGCGGTTGTGCCTGGCGGACTTCTTCCGGCCCAAGGGCGACCAGCTCGACGTGGTGGCGTTGCAGCTGGTGACCGTGGGGCAGCCGGTCAGCGAGTACACGGCGAAGATGTTCGCCGGCAACGACTACCGCGACTACCTGGAGGTGCACGGACTGTCGGTGCAGCTCACGGAGGCGCTGGCGGAGTACTGGCACCGGCGGATCCGAACCGAGCTGACGCTGCCGGGCGGCGGCACGGTGGCCGACGACGACCCGGGGGACCTGGCGGGCCTGCTGGGCAACGACTACCGGGGCTGCCGGTACGCGTTCGGCTACCCGGCCTGCCCGGACCTGGAGGACCGCGCGAAGATCGTGGACCTGCTGGGCCCGGATCGGATCGGGGTGCAGCTCTCGGAGGAGTTCCAGCTGATGCCGGAGCAGGCGACCGACGCGATCGTGGTGCATCACCCGGAGGCGAACTACTTCAACGCCAAGTGACGCCGTAACCCTGCCTGAGCTGCGCCAAACACCCTCCCGGCTCCTGCGCGCTGGGGAGTCTCGCGATCTATCGACTAGATGGTGATGCGGGAGCTGTGGCGAGACGTGATCGGGCCAGTGCAGCACAGCCGGGGTGAGTAGCTGCTTGACAGCAGCGGTGACAGCAACGGGCCGAGACGAAGGCGACCAAGGCCGGCCTCGCGCGGATGGTCGGCCGAGGCCCATGCGTGCGGTGTTGGGCTGGCCGCGAAGCGTGACCGCACGTACCGTCCGTTGTGCAGGCTCTACGCCGGAAGTCGTCGACCTCATGCAGGAGGAGTCATGGCTGACTACATTGGGCTGCGCGTCGCCAGTTGGCGGGATGCCGCCGGGATGACGCAGCAGCAACTGGCCGATCGGGTAGGCGTTACCGCCTCCTACATCTCGATGATCGAGTCAGGACGACGGCCGGTCACCAAGCGTTCGCGGCTCATTGCCTTGGCGAGCGCTCTTGGTGTGAGCGTCACTGATCTGACCGGACAGCCGCACCCGCCCCGCAGTGAAGATGATCTCGCTATTTACGCCACGGTTCCGTCACTGCGTGGCGCTCTCGACGATGATCCGGAAGCGCCGGGGCACTCGCTGGATCCGGCTGTCTTGCGTGCGTCGGTGGGCCAGGCGATGGCTGCCCGGATGGCCTGCGACTACAAGGCGCTTGCGCGGCTGCTGCCCGGTCTGGTCGGGGCCACTCGGCAGCTCACCGACTCCGGGCACCCGGACGGGCCGCGACTGTTCGTCCGGGCCGCCGTGACCACGGTGTTGGCGATCAAGCCGTTTGGCTACATCGACCTGGCGGCGCGGTACGCGGAGCGTGCTGAGCTGGCCGCAACGTTCGCTGGGCCGGCGGAGGTTGCTGCCGCCGCCTTCGCTGCCGCGCAGAGTGCCTTGTCATCGGGCACCCACGGCGGTCGGCGGCGGTCGCTGGCAGTGGCTACGAGCGCGGCGGAGCGACTGGGCGACACGGGAGACGACGAGGCGCTGACCTGGTACGGGATGCTTCACCTGCATTCCGCGATGTCGGCCGCCTCGCTGGGTACCGGCGACCCGGATGGGCACTTGGCGGAGGCGGAGAACGCCGCGCGTCGGGCCGGGTCCGACCCGTGGCGGATGGAGTTCACCCCGGCGAACTGCGGGATCTGGCGGGTGGGTGTGGCCGTCGAGAACGGCTCACCTGAGCGAGCACCGGAACAGGCTCGGCGCGTCGACCGGTCGCAGGTCCGCACCCCGAACCGCCGATGCCGTCTGCACCTGGACGCGGGACGCGGCTGGTATGCGGCCGGCGACCAGGACCGGGCAGTCCTGGCGTTCCTGGAGGCGGACAACGCGTCCCCCGCTGAACTGCGGTCCCGGCCGAGCGTGCGGGAAATCGTCGGACAGATGGTCAGGGATGCCCGCCGACGGGGTTCCCCCGAGCTGCGGGACCTCGCAATCCGCATCGGTATCGATCCGTTGGATCCCGAGCCTCATGGAATCTAACTGACAGTTAGTCTGCCGTCACGCCGACCGCTCTACCGTCCGAGCAAGGACGCGGTTGAGCACCCACCGGCATCAGTGCCCGCTGTGATCGCGTCCCTCGATACGGGACGCGACGGCGGCGGTCCTTCCAAGAGCACCCGCCGTCGCGTCCCTCCCGGGTGGAGGTAGGGATGAGCGACGCTGTTCCGGTCGAGGGCAGAGGCGAACAGATCCAGGCGGCGGAACGGGAAGCGGCCAGGCTGCGGCTTCTCGCGCAGGCCGAGGCGGATCGGATACCGGTCGAGGAGACGACCCGGGCGGTGCCGGATCGGCGGTGGCGTCGTGGACAGCGGTGACCGGCTGCCGGTCGGTCGGCGGGTGGCGTACTGGCGGGGGCGGCGGAAGTTGTCGCAGCAGGTGTTCGCCGACCGGCTCGGCAAGTCGAAGAGCTGGGTCGACAAGGTCGAGCGCGGAGTCCGGTCCCTCGACAAGGTGTCCACCCTCCAGGACATCGCCGCCGCGCTGCGCATCGACACGGCGGTGCTGCTCGGCCGGGACGCTCAACCCGCTGCGGTGACCGAGCGGGCCGAGGGTGTCGAGCGGATCAGCGAGGCCCTGTCGACGTACGAGATCGCCCTGGGTCGGCCGGCGGCCCGCCGTGACGTGGTGACGGCGGACCGGCTGGTCCATACCGTCGAACATGCGTGGATCATGTTCGCGCATGCCCGGTACCCGCAGGTGATCGCGCTGGTGCCGGACCTGCTGGCCGGGGCGCAGCGCGTCCACGCCGACGATCCCGGGTGGGGCCGTCCGCTGCTGGTGGAGGCGTACCGGGTGACCGCGTCGCTGCTGGTGAAGCTCGGCGAGGCCGACCTGGGCTGGCTGGCCGCCGACCGGGCCATGGCCACCGCCACCGGCGACCGGCGGTTGGTGTCCGCCGCCGCCGTGCAACTCGGCCAGGCGCTCCGCGCTGCGGGGCGAGCGCGGGCCGCCATGTCGGCGACGCTGGCCGCCGCGTACCGGATCGCCCCGCCCGACCTGGACGACGGAACACCACCGGAGCTGTCGCTGTGCGGGACGCTGCTCGTGCAGGCCGCCCTGGCGGCGGCCCGACACGGCGACGACCGGGCCACCGCCGAACTGATCGGCGAGGCCGCCGACATGGCCGCCCGGGTAGGGGACGGCCACGACCACCACCGGACCGCGTTCGGGCCGACCGCGGTCGACCTGGCCCGTGCCGCCGCAGCCCTCGAACTGGGCAACGCACACGATGCGGTCGCCTGGCATGAGAAGACCACCAAGCGGGACGCCTGGCGGTGGCTACCGGTCGAACACCGCGCCGCCCACCTGCTCGACGCCGCCCGCGCCTACCTCCAAGCGGACGACCCGATCAGCGCGGGCCGGCTGGTGATCGACGCCGACCGCACCGCACCGGCCGAGATACGCCAGCGCCCCGCAGGCCGGGAGGTGCTCGCCCAGGTCGCCCGCGACCCCACCGCCCCAACGACGCTCATCCACCTCGCCGCCACCCTCGGGGTGGGCTGAGGATGACCACACCGTTCCTGTCCCTGGCCCAGATCCGCAACCGGCTCATCCTCACCGCCCGCTGGGTCCTCCGCGACCACCAACCCGCATCCGACGGCCACTGCCCGATCTGCCGGACAGCGGACTGCCCGGTGGCCACCGCCGCCCGTGACGTCCTCCGCGCAGCCGAGGAAGTGCAGCTGTGGAGTACAGCAACCCAGCCGACCGAACCCGACCGGGATGGCCCTCAGCAGGCTGGATGAACCTAGGACGACACCCGATCCGACTGCCTCGCCGAGAGTTCGGGACGAAGAGGTCAGATGCGCCGCAGGTCGAGAGCCCGCAAGGGCCGGGACCACGTCTGCCGGTAGGCGCGCACCGGGCAGGATACTTCGAGCGATGCGGACTGGCCGGCGTCCAGGTGAAGGGTCAGGGGTTCGCTACGGGTCCAGTCCAGGGCTGCCTGGACCACATGCTGGCCCTCGTCGACGCTGATCCTGGCTGACTGTCCTGGCCGCAGCCCGACAACTCTGTGCCCGTCTACCTTCACCCAGATTTGCCTGAGCAGAGCGAAGGAGTCATGCGGTCGACTGAGGATCAGCTCTGCCATCAGCCCCTCGACTCTCGCCTGTTGTCGTGCACCAGGATGGCCTGGACGCTGAAGACTCGACGGCCGGCGTGTCGGCTGCCTGCCTGGGCCGTCGCCGGCCCGTCGGGGTCGGGCGGCGGGAAACGGCTCTGAGTTCCGCTTCAACGTGTAGCCGCCCGCCGGGAGTCGTCGGCCCACGGCGAGCGCGGGTGGGCGGTACGGATGGCCATGCGCAACCAGCGGCGCTGCTCGGGGAGTAGCAGGCCGTCAGTAACGCTCAGGTCATGCTCGTCCTGAGGGCGTGGATCTCGCGCCTTCCACAGGAGTTGGGTGGCCGGCGTTCCGGTCGGTACGCCGCGCACAGTCGCGACGGCCGCACTCCACGGGAGATCGATCCGTGGATCGCGACGGTACCGCCAGACCGACTCGTCGCCGTCCTCCAGGTTGACCTGAAGGACGAAGTGATCGCGGTCCTCGTCGTGTAGCCAGATGTTGTGCAGTTCGGGATCGTCGAGGTGCTTGCTCAACGGGAGAAGGCGCCCGCTCATTGCCGCGAACGGCCGAAGGTGCGCGGGCATGCTGCCGAGCAGGGCCGGGAGCGCCGGCCGGAGGGTGCTGACGTCGATGTCGGCGTGCCGGCGGCTGACCGCTCCAAGCCAGTGGTCGATGGCCCATCCACCGGAAAGCCACCAGGGAGCCGGACACCCGCCGAGCAGCGAACAAACGTCGGTGATGGACAGCGCCGCCCAGACGTGCCGTTGAGGGTGGTAACGCACGTCCCCAGGGTGGCACCCGCCCAGCCCCGGACGCCAGATGTTGCTCTTTACCGAAACCTCTAGCGGGTGGTTGCGTTTCCGTTGACGGTGGCGGCGGTGAGGAAGAACGTGACCGCGTACGTGAACCGACGGGCTGAGACAGCATCGTCGAACTGGTCTTCGAAGGCACGTGCCTCGGTGGGGTCGAGCGTGCCGCGTTGGGCGGCGGTGGCGGCCCAGCTTCGGAGACCAAGAACGTTGTCGACAGCAGTGGGGTTTCGGACCAAGAGAGTTCGGGGTTCGACGGTGATGTCGACCAGGCCGTGTGCGGCGAGCAGGCCGGCGTGTTGATGAGCCAGGGCGCCGTTGCGGAGGAGGACATCAGCCCGGAATCTCAGGACGCGTCGGGCCAAGCCTTGGTCGGCGATGTCGAGCACCTGAGTGTCGTAGTCGGGGTCTGCCAGAACGACGCGACCGCCGGGCCGGACGACCCTGATGATCTCTGTGATTGCGGCGTGAGGGTCGGCGAGGTGTTGCACGGTGCGATCGGCCCACGCCCCGTCGAAGGAAAAGCTGAGGAATGGCAGGCGATGGGCGTCGGCGACCGCACACTGAGTTAAGCCGCGCGCTCGCATCGCGGTGGACATGGTCTGCGCATGGTCGAGGGTTGCCACGCTGACATCGTGATCATCTTCCAGCTTGGCCGCGTTTGCTCCGGTGCCAGCGCCGACTTCGAGGTAGTGACGACCAGGTGCCGGATGGAGCAGCTCACGTACCCGCTGCTGGTATGCCTGGTAGAACGGCTCCTCCGTGAGGCGGTCCAGGACCGCCACCCACGAGTTCGGGTCTGGATGGCGATCGACATCAGTGAACCCGTGCATGGTCGGCAGACTATCGTGGCAGTTCCGGCGAACCTTGCCGTACACGCAGCTCTGGGCTCCCCGGGCCAGCACGCCACGACCGCGACGGTGGCCCAAGGCCGGTGGCGGATCGCGGTGGTCGGCCGGTTCGCCTCGCGGCGGGTCGGTGCTGACCGCGTCGGGTGAGGGGAGTGGGGCGTGCCGGCGGGCTGGGTCTGGGACGAGTCGCTGTTCGAGGGTGCCGCCGTGCACTACGAGCGGGGGCGGCTGCCGTACGCGGAGGGTTTCGTGGCGGCGCTGGCGGAGGCCCTCGGCCTGGACGGGTCGGGTCGGTTGCTGGACGTGGGTTGCGGCCCGGGGACGGTGACGCTGCCGCTGGCCGGGTGGTTCGCGGAGGCGGTGGGGATGGACCCGGACCCCGGGATGCTGGCGCGGGCGCGGCAGCGGGCTGCCGCCGCTGGCGTGGGCGACGTCCGGTGGGTGCGGGCGCGGGCGGAGGACCTGCCGGCCGGGCTGGGGGTCTTCCGGGTGGCGGTGTTCGGGCAGTCCTTCCACTGGATGGAGCAGGACCGGGTCGCGGCGACGGTGCGCCGGATGCTGCTGCCGGGCGGGGCGTTCGTGCACGTCAGCGACGCCAAGGAGCCGTTGTCGACGACCGGGCTGCCCTGTCCGGTGCCCCCGTACGCGGCGGTGGCCGAGCTGGTGCGCGGCTATCTGGGCCCGGTGCGGCGGGCCGGCCGGGGGTTCCTGCCGCACGGGACGCCGGGCGGAGAGGACGCGGTGCTGGCCGCGGCGGGTTTTGTCGGCCCGCAGCGGTTGCGGGTGCCGGCCGGGGCGGTGGTGCGGCGGTCGATCGACGACGTGGTGGCGTGGGTGCACTCGCGGTCGGACGCGGTGCCGCCCCTGTTCGGGCCGCGGCTTGCGGAGTTCGACGACGACCTGCGGGGCCTGCTCGCGGCGGCGGCCCGGGACGGGTGGTTCGCGGAGCGGGTGCCGGACACGGAGCTGGTGATCTGGCGGATTCCCGATGCCGGCATCGTCGGGCGTGACTGAGACAACCCCCGGCGTCGTCGCGGTCGGAGCCCTTCCCACCTGCGGGGGCGTGCCGTAGTTCGGGTGGGCGATGATCACGATTTCTGGCAGGGTTGGCGCCATGCCCGCCCTCCTGCGTTCCCGTGTCACCGACTGGACCGTCGTCGTTCCGCTGCTCGCCGTCGTGGTCCTGGCTCTGACCTGGGGCAGGGAGTTACCCCCGGTGGTCGTGGTGATCGTGGCGGTGTTCCTGGCCGGGGCGGTGCTGGCGGCCGTGCACCACGCGGAGGTGGTCGCCCACCGGGTGGGTGAACCCTTCGGTTCGCTGGTGCTCGCCGTCGCGGTCACGGTCATCGAGGTGGCCCTCATCGTCACCCTGATGATCAGCGGTGGAGACAAGACGCAGGCGCTGGCCCGGGACACCGTCTTCGCCGCTGTCATGATCACCTGCAACGGCATACTCGGCCTGTCCCTGCTGCTCGGCGCGCTGCGCCGTCGGGTGGCGGTGTTCAACCCCGAGGGCACCGGTGGGGCGCTGGCCACCGTGGCCACCCTGGCGACCCTGAGCCTGGTGGTGCCGACCTTCACCACGAGCCGGCCCGGCCCGGAGTTCTCCCCGGCCCAGCTCGCCTTCGCCGCCGTGGCCTCGCTGGCCCTGTACGGGCTGTTCGTGCTGGTGCAGACCGGCCGGCACCGCGACTACTTCCTGCCGGTGGGCGCCGACGGGGCCGTGGTCGACGCCGACGGGGACGGGCACGCCGACCCGCCGTCGTCCCGGGCCGCGCTGACCAGCCTCGCCCTGCTGGTGGTGGCGCTGATCGCCGTGGTGGGACTGGCGAAGATGGTGTCACCGGCCATCGAGGCCGGGGTGTCCGCCGCCAACCTGCCGCAGGCGTTCGTCGGCGTGGTCATCGCGCTGCTGGTGCTGGCGCCGGAGACCCTGGCCGCGGCCCGCGCCGCCCGCCGCGATCGGGTGCAGATCAGCCTCAATCTGGCCCTCGGCTCGGCCATGGCCAGCATCGGCCTGACCATCCCGGCGATCGCCATCGCCTCGATCTGGCTCGACGGGCCACTGCTGCTCGGGCTGGGCGGCACTCAGCTGGCCCTGCTGGCGTTGACCGTCGTCACCGGCGTGCTCACGGTGGTGCCGGGCCGGGCGACCATGCTCCAGGGCGGCGTGCACCTGGTCCTGCTGGCCGCGTTCGTCTTCCTCGCCGCCAGCCCCTGACGCGGGCCGGGCGCGGCCGGGCGGCCCCGCAGGCCCGGCCCCCGCCGGCCCGAGCCCGGGCCGCCGGCCGCGCCCCGGACGGCGTGTTCCCGCGCCCGCGCGACGACGGCGGGCCCGGGCGCGGGGTGGCGTCGACGCGAGCCGATCGGAGGGTCACCGGGGGCCCTCGTCGGCGGCATGATCGAAGCGGGGCCGGGGTACTGCACCGGCGAGGGCGAACCGGGGAGGCGCTGTGACAGCACGCGCGGGACGTCGGCCGCGAGGGCCGCTGGCAGGTCTGCTGGTCGCGCTGGTGCTGACCGGCGGCTGCGTGGTCGGCGGGGTGGACGAGGGTGCGCCGCAGCAGCCCGGCCCGGAGCGGCCCCGGCAGTCCGCGGCACCGGGCGCGGAGCGCACCCGCGCCGACGGCACCACCAGCGTCACCGAGTTCAAGGAGGACCTCGCCGCCGCGGTGGACCAGGCCGAGGTGTACTGGACCGCGCAGTTCCGGGAGTCCGGCCGGCGGTTCGAGCCGATCCGCCGGGTGGTGGCGTACCAGCGGGAGGGCGAGGTGTCCTGCGGCGGGCAGGCGCTGCCGCGCAACAACGCCGTGTACTGCTCGGCGGGCGACTTCATCGCCTACGACGTCAACTGGTCGGTCTCAGCGTTCCGGCAGGTCGGCGACGCGTTCCTGTACTACCTGCTCGGCCACGAGTACGCCCACGGCGTGCAGGTGCGCCTGGGCATCCGCTACGACTTCACCATCCAGCAGGAGCTGCAGGCCGACTGCATGGCCGGGGCGTACGTCGGCGGCTCGATCCGGGCCAAGCAGCTGACGCTGGAGGAGGGCGACCTGGAGGAGTTCCGGGAGGGGCTGCTCGCCGTCGGCGACGACCCCGACCAGCCATGGTTCGCCGAGGGCGCGCACGGCACCGCCGAGCAACGCACCGACTCCTTCTTCCGCGGCTACGAGTCCGGCCTGTCGGCCTGCAACCTGGGCTGACGCCGCCCCGGGAGGGTCGCCGAGGTCACCCCCGAGCGGGTCCGGCGTCGGAGGGCCGGGCCGGCTGAGAGGATCGCGGGAACCGTGCGACTACTGGAGGACCCGCTGAGCAGCCACCATCCCGCCGCCGTGCTCTTCGACATGGACGGCACCCTGGTCGACAGTGAGAAGCTGTGGGACGTCGCGCTGCGCGAGCTGGCGGCCGACTACGGGGGCGTCCTGTCCGCCGCCGCCCGCAGATCGATGGTCGGCACCAACATGGCCGACTCGATGCGCATCCTGCACGAGGACCTCGGTCAGCCGCACCGCGACCCGCTGGTCAGCGCGGCGTGGATCGACGTGCGGATCCTGGAGCTGTTCCGCACCGGGCTGCGCTGGCGGCCCGGCGCGCTGGCGCTGCTGGGCGCGGTACGCGCGGCGGGCGTTCCGACCGCCCTGGTCACCTCCAGCATCCGGCCCCTGGTGGAGGTGGCGCTGGACACCCTGGGGCGGGACAGCTTCGACGTGGTGGTCTGCGGCGACGAGGTGGACGCGACCAAGCCGCACCCGGAGCCGTACCTGACCGCCGCCCGGCTGCTCGGCGTGCCGATCGCCCGGTGTGTGGCGATCGAGGATTCCCCGACCGGGGTGGCCAGCGCCCTGGCCGCAGGCGCGGCGGTGCTGGCCGTGCCGGCGGAGGTGCCGATCGCGCCGGCCGACGGCGTACACCAGTTGGAGAGCCTGACCGGGGCGGACCTGGAGCTGCTGGCCGCCCTGCTCGGCGACCCGCCGGCCTGACCCGGGGCCGCACCTGACACGGGTCGGCCCCGCCGTCGGCAGGGCGCCCCGGCCACCATGACAAAGTGGCAGGGGCGCCCGCGGTTCATTCGTGGGCGATCGCTCCCAGGATGTTGAGCCGGGCGGCGCGGATCGCCGGCAGCGCCGCCGCGACCACCCCGATCAGCGCGGCCAGGCCGAGGACGATCCCGATCTGGGACCAGGGCAGCACCAGGTCGGTGATCCCCTCGTCCTGGAGCGCCCGGACCACCGCCGCGCCGAGGCCGGTGCCGACGACGACGCCGAGCAGCGCGCCGAAGACGGAGATCACCACCGCCTCCACGGTGATCATCCGCATGGTCTGCGCCCGGCGCAGCCCGATCGCCCGCAGCAGGCCCAACTCCCGGGTCCGCTCCAGCACCGACAGGGCCAGGGTGTTGATGATGCCCAACACGGCGATCACGATGGCCAGCGCCAGCAGGATCTGGATCATCGTGAGCAGCGTGTCGAAGCCGCTGGTCTGCTGCTCGATGTAGCTGGCCCGGTCGGCCACCGACACCTCGGGGCTGTCCGCGACCAGCGCCTCCAACTGCGGCTGCACCTGCGACACGGACGTGCCCGGGGTGAGCTGAACCAGCGCCGTGAACGGCTGCGGGCTGGCGAATTCCGCCCCCGCCTCCCTCGGCAGCATGATCGACCCGATGGTCCGGTCGTCGGGCAGGACCGCCGTCACCGTGTACGTGTGCGGGCCCTCGCCCCGAACGAACTGGGCGGTCAGCCGGTCACCCACCGACTTGCCCAGCTCCTTCGCGCCGGAGACGCTCAGCGCCACCTGGTCCGGCCGTAGCGTGGCGATCGTGCCCGCCTGCGCGGTGGTGTGGTAGATCTGCCCCATCGCGGCCAGGTCGGTCAGCGCGACCACGTACGTCCGGTCGCCGTCGACGACCGCGTTGTCGTTGTAGACGCCCACCACCGTGTTCACCCCCGGCACCGCGGCCGCCCGGTCGACCACCGCCGGGTCGAACGTCGGCGGTCGGGGCCCGGTCTGCGCCCCGGCGATCACCAACTGCGCGTCGACGGTGCTCTCCGCCGCACCGGCGATGCTGGACTTGGCCGAGTCGAGGATCACCGTCACCCCGGTGACCAGGGCGATGCCGACCATCAGGGCGGCGGCGGTGATGGCCGTTCGGCGCGGGTTGCGCCCCGAGTTGAGCCGCCCCAGCCGGCCCGGCACCGACCAGGCGAACAGCCCGCCGAGCAGGGACACCACCGGCCGGCTGAGCAGCGGGGTCAGCAGCGCCACCCCGATGAACGTGAACAACACCCCGGCCAGGATCACCTGCAGCGTGGCGCCGCCGGCGTTGCCGGTCAACCCCACCGCAAGCAGCGTGCCGCCGACGGCGGTGACCACCGCGCCGGAGACGGTGATCCGGGTCAGCGGCCGGTCCGGGGTGGCCACGTCCTGCATCGCCGCGATCGGCGGGATGCGGGCGGCCCGCAGCGCCGGCAGCAGCGCCGCCACCACGGTGATCAGCATGCCGACCGCAAAGGCGCTGACCACGGCGGCCGGCGGCACGCCCAGCCCGGCCAGGGTCAGCCCGCCGACGAACGAGCCGAACGCCCAGGCCAGCAGCGCTCCCACCCCGATGCCCGCGCCGAGGCCGAGGACCGAGGCGACCAGACCGACCGCGAGGGCCTCCAGCACCACCGAGCCGATGATCTGCCGCCCGCTGGCCCCGATGGCCCGCATCAGGGCCAACTCCCGGGTCCGCTGCGCCACGATGATCGAGAACGTGTTGAGGATCAGGAACGTGCCGACCAGCAGCGCCACCGCGGCGAAGCCGAGCAGCACCTTGTTGAAGAACGACAGCCCCTCCTTGAGGCCGGCCGCGGCGTCGGCGGAGAGCTGCTCGCCCGTCTTGACCTCGTACTGCGCGCCGAGCGCCCGGGTCAGGTCGTCGCGCAGCGCCTCCGGGGTCACCCCGCCGGCGGCCCGCACCGTCACGCTGTTGAACGTGTCGGGCTTGCCGAGCATCAGCCGCTGCGCGGCCGGGGTGGTGAACGCGATCTCGTTCACCCCGCCGATGGAGTCCCGCCCGCCGCTGTAGCCGAACACGCCGACCAGGGTGAAGTCGCGGCGCTTGGACTCGAACGCGGTCAGCGCGCCGACCCGGTCGCCCACCTTGACCTTCGCGGCCGTCGCGAGGGCCGCGTTGACCACGATCTCGTCGTCGGCCCGCGGCGCGCGCCCCTCCCGCAGCTTCACCAGGTCGCTCTCGCCGATCCAGTTCTGCCCGAGCTGGGGCGGCCCGAACGAGGTGACCACCTTGCCGTTGCTGCCGATCAGCCGCGCGCCGTCGGCGTTGACCATGCCGGTGGCCTCGGCCACGCCGGGCACCGCCCGGACCCGGCCCACCACGTCGGCCGGGAACGCGGGGGAGACCTGTTCGCCCTCCGCCTCGCCCACCGCGATCTTCGGCTTGGCGGCGACGTTGACGTCGACGCTGGCGTACGCGTCGGCGAAGACCGCGTCGAAGGAACGGCCGAGAGTGTCGGTGAGCACGAAGGCGCCGGAGACGAACATGACGCCGAGCACCACGGCCAGGCCGGAGAGGATCAGCCGCACCTTGCGCGCCAGCAGGCTCTTGAGGGTGGCCCGGAACATCAGTTCCCCACCTCGGTGATGACCGGGACGTCGAGCTTCTTCATGGTGTCCAGCACCGTGTCGGCGGTCGGCTCGATCAGCTCCGAGACGATCTCCCCGTCGGCGAGGAACACCACCCGGTCGGCGTACGCGGCGGCGGTCGGGTCGTGGGTCACCATGACGATGGTCTGGCCGTGCTCGCGCACCGAGTTGCGCAGGAAGTTCAGCACCTCCGCGCCGGAGCGGGAGTCGAGGTTGCCGGTCGGCTCGTCGGCGAAGATCACCTCGGGGCGGGCCACCAGCGCCCGGGCGCACGCCACCCGCTGCTGCTGACCACCGGAGAGCTGCGCCGGGCGGTGGTCGAGCCGGTCGCGCAGCCCGACCGTGTCGATCACGGTGTCGTACCAGGCCGGGTCCGGCCGGCGGCCGGCGATCGACATCGGCAGCAGGATGTTCTCCTTCGCCGTCAGCGTGGGCAGCAGGTTGAACTGCTGGAAGATGAAGCCCACCTTGTCCCGGCGCAGCTTCGTCAGCCCGGCGTCGCCGAGGCCGGTCACCGTGGTCTCGCCGATCGACACCGTGCCCCGGGTGACTGAGTCCAGGCCGGCCAGGCAGTGCATCAGCGTCGACTTGCCCGACCCGGACGGGCCCATGATCGCCGTGAACCGGGCCCGCTCGAACTCGGCGCTCACCCCCCGCAGCGCGGCGACCTGCGCCTCGCCGCTGCCGTACACCTTCCACACGTCGCTTGCACGGGCTGCGGCCCGCGCCTGGCGGCCTACCGTGGCGGTCACGTCATCTACCTCTTCCGTCTGGCTGCTTCCGCACCGCCCCCGCTGGCCGGTGCGGCATGTCCCCATCCTCGGTGACCGGTGCCGTCGATCCGTCCGACTCCGGGGGGAGCGGTGGCGGATTTCCCGCTGCGGGTCGGCCCGGAGGACGACTCAGGGTTCACCCTGACCGTTTCCGACCACGTTGGCGGCGTTTCCCGGACCCGGACACCAGGACCTGGCACTACTCAGGATCAAACCCCGCCAGCTCACCGTCGGTCACGGTAGGTGATGATCGCAACACCTCGGTACGCGTGCCGGCGGGCCCGGCGCCGCCACGGCTACGCCCGGGGGCGCACCAGACCCGACTCGTACGCCAGCACCACGGCCTGCACCCGGTCGCGCAGCCCCAGCTTGGTCAGCACGTGCCCGACGTGCGTCTTGATGGTGGTCTCGCTGACCGACAACGCCCGGGCGATCTCCGCGTTGGACAGCCCCCGGGCCACCTGCACGAGGACCTCCCGCTCGCGCTCGGTGAGGGCGTTGAGCGCCTTCGGCGGGGCGGCGGCCGGATCGGGCAGCACGTCCGCGAAGCGGTCCAGCAGCCGCTTGAGGATCCGCGGCGCCACCACCGCCTCCCCGGCGGCGACCGTGCGGATCGCCGTCACGAGGTCCTCCGCCGGCACGTCCTTGGCGAGGAACCCGCTGGCCCCGGCGCGCAGCGCCCCCACCACGTACTCGTCGAGGTCGAACGTGGTCAGGATCAGCACCCGCACCGGCAGCCGGGCGTCGACGATGGCCCGGGTCGCGGCGACCCCGTCCATCCGGGGCATCCGGATGTCCATCAGCACCACGTCGGGCAGCAGCCGGCGGGACAGCTCCACCGCCTCCAGGCCGTCGCCGGCCTCGGCAACGATGTCCAGGTCGTCCTCGGTGCCCAACACCATCCGGAATCCGGTGCGCAGCAGCGGCTGGTCGTCGGCGAGCAGGATCCGCACCGGCCGCGCCGCCGTCATCCCGTCACTCATCGCCTGTCCTCCCGTCGCGCCGGGCCCGTCGCGGGCCCGCTGATCGTGGCACGAGCCCCGGTCACGCCGGCACCGCCCCGAACCGCTCCACAGGAATCCTCGCGTACACCCGGTAGCCACCGCCCGGGCGGGCCCCGGTGCGCAGCGTCCCACCGTAGAGGCCGACCCGCTCCCGCATGCCCACCACGCCGTGCCCGATCCGGTCCGGGGCCGGCCCCGGACCTCGGCCGGTGTCGGTCACCTCGACGGCCAGGAACGCCGCGCCGAAGGTCAGCCGGACCACCGCGGTGGCGTCCCCGGCATGCTTGAGCGCGTTGGTCAGCGCCTCCTGCACGATCCGGTAGACGGTCAGCGCCACCCCCTCCTCCAGCAGCCCGGGGGTGCCCTCGGTGCGCAGCGTCACCGGCAGGCCGGCCTCGCGCACCTGCTCCACCAGGGCCTCGATGCCGGCCAGGCCGGGCTGCGGGGCCAGGTCGGCGGCCGGTTCGGCGTCGGTGCGCAGCACGTCGAGCAGCCGGCGCATCTCCCGCAGGGTCGCCCGGCTGGTGTCCTCGATCGTGGCGATGGCCTCGTCGGCGGCGTCCGGGTCCCGGCGCAGCACCCGCCGGGCGCCGGTGGCCAGCACGCCCATCACGCTCACGTGGTGCGCCACCACGTCGTGCAACTCCCGGGCGATGCGGCGCCGCTCGTCGGCGACGGCCTGCTCGGCCAGGGACCGCTGGTTCTGCTCGGCGGAGCGGGCCCGCTCCCGCAGCGCCTCCGTCGAGGTGCGCCGGGCCTGCACCGCCCGCCCCACCGCGTACGCCACCACGGCGGTGAGCACGTTGTTGAGCACCAGGTACGCCGGGCCGACCCCGAGCGCCGCGTCGTCGGCGGGGGTGAGGACGTTGACCGCCGCCACCGGCAGCCACAGCACGACCGTGGCCGCCGCGGCGGTCCGCACCGGCCGGTGCGCCGCCATCGTGTAGGTGAGCACCACGAAGGTGAGGCTCTGCGTGGCGGGGGCGGGCCCGAGCAACGCCGGCAGGGTGAGGGTGGCCACGGCGGCGGCCACCGCCGGCCACGGGGCGACCCGGCGCAGCGCCACCGGAGCGGCGCACAGCACGCTCCAGCCGACCGCGACGGGCAACGGGCCGAGCTGGAACTCCTGCGGGGAGAGCAGGACGAACACGACGTCCACCAGCACCACGGCGACGGCGGACAGCGCGTCGGCGGCGAGCGGGTGGCGGCGCAGCAACGCCCTCGGCCCTCCGGTCATACCGGAACGCTAGCCGCCACCCCGCGCGATCGATCGTCGCCAGCGGTGAACCCCGTCTCCTCCTCAGGGAGGAGGCTCACTCGTCCGCCCCGGGCGGGGCCGGCCGGGACCGGGCGTCGACCAGCGGATTCGCGCTGCCGGCGGCGGCCGGGAACGGCGGCGGTGTGCCGCCGAAGCTCGGGCACAGCGCCTGGTGGTTGCACCAGTCGCAGAGCCGACTCGGACGGGGCCGGAAATCCTGCCGGGCGGTGGCCGTCTCGATCGCCTGCCACAGCGCCACCACGGTCCGCTCGAAGCGCAGCAACTCGTCGGCGTCGGGGGCGTAGTCGCAGACCTCGGCGTCCTTGAGGTAGAGCAGCCGCAGCACCCGGGGCACCACGCCGCGGGTGCGCCACAGCACCAGCGCGTAGAACTTGAGCTGGAACAGCGCCCGGGCCTCGAACGCCTCCCGGGGGGCGCCGCCGGTCTTGTAGTCGACCACCCGCAGCGCCCCGTCCGGGGCCACGTCCAGCCGGTCGAGGTAGCCCCGGATCAGCAGCTCGTCGTCGACCACCGCGGAGATCAGCGCCTCCCGCTCGGCCGGCTCCAGCCGGCGTGGGTCCTCCACCGCGAAGTAGCCCTCCAGCAGCCCCGCCGCCGCGCGCAGGAACTCGGCCGTGCCGGCCGGGTCGTCGGCGTCGAACAGGCCGGCCAGCTCCGGCTGCTCGGTGACCAGCCGGTCCCACTGCGGGCCCACCAGGTCGCCGGCCGCCTCCGGGGTGCGCCCGGCCGCCGGCAGGTCGAACAGCCGCTCCAGCACCGCGTGCACCAGCGTGCCCCGGGCCTGCTCCACGCTGGGCCGCTCGGGCAGCCGGTCGATGCTGCGGAACCGGTAGAGCAGCGGGCAGGTCTTGAAGTCGGCCGCCCGCGACGGCGACAGTGACGCCCGGACCGTGGCCGGCACCTCCGCCGTGGCCGGCATCCCCGCCGTGGCCCGCGCCTGCTGCTGGTCGATCACCGGTTCCGCCGTCATGTCCGGAAGGTTAGGCCACCGGTCCGACATGCCCGTCCCCGCCGCTCCGAGCGGTGGGCGTCGGCGGCGGGTACGTAGCATCGGGACGATGGAGCAGCAGACGACCCGGCCGCGGCGGCGGCCACAGCGATCCGCCGGATTCACCGTCGGCCGGGTGTTCGGGGTGCCGCTGCACCTCAACGGGTCGATGCTGCTGCTGACCCTGCTCGTCACCGTCATGTACGCCGAGTTCGCCCGCAGCCAGCTCGACCTGTCCCAGCTCGGCGGCTACCTCATCGGCTTCGGGTTCGTCGTGTCACTGCTCGGGTCGGTGCTGCTGCACGAGCTGGGCCACGCCCTGACCGCCCGCCATTACGGCATCGGTGTGCGGGGGATCACCCTGGAACTGCTCGGCGGGTACACCGAGATGGACCGCGACGCCCCCAGCCCCCGGGTGGACCTGTTGGTGTCGCTGGCCGGCCCGGCGGTCTCCGCGGTGCTCGGCGCCGCCGCCGTGGCCGCCACCCTGGCCCTGCCCGACGGCACCCTGGCCAACCAGCTCGCCTTCCAGCTCGCGGTGAGCAACGTCATCGTCGCCGTGTTCAACCTGCTGCCCGGCCTGCCGCTGGACGGCGGCCGGGCGCTGCGCGCCGCCGTGTGGGCGCTGACCCGGGACCGGCACACCGGCACCGAGGTCGCCGGCTGGGTCGGCCGGGCCGTCGCCGTCGGCACCGCCGTGCTGGTCGTCGTCCTCGCGGTGAACCGGCTGCTGGTGCCGCTGGCGCTGCCGCTGATGCTGCTGGTCGCGTTCACCCTGTGGCGCGGTGCGGGGCAGTCCGTGCGGTTGGCCCGGATCAGCCGCCGGTTCCCGCTGATCGACCTGCGCCGGCTGGCCCGCCCGGTCTTCCCGGTGCCCACCGGCACCCCGCTGGCCGAGGCGCAGCGCCGCCGCGCCGAGGGCCCCCGGCCCGACGCGGCCCTCGTCGTCACCGACGCCACCGGCCGGCCGGTGGCCCTGCTCGACCCGGTCGCCACCGCCGCGGTGCCGCCGGAGCGTCAGCCGTGGATCGCCGTCGACGCGGTGTCCCGCTCCCTGGCCACCCTGCCCGCCCTGCCGGTCGGCCTGGACGGCGAAGCGGTGATGGAGGCCGTGCAGACCCACCCGGGCGCGCAGTACGTCGTGACGGCAGGCGAAGATGTCGTCGGCGTTCTGCACATCGCGGATCTGGCGCAGCTCCTGGAACCCAAACGGAAGATGAACACGTGACCGCACATCCCTCCGCCCTGCCGGCCGACCCCGGCACACCGGTGCCCGCCGACCCCCCGGCGCCGCCGCCCGTGCCGATGACTCCAAGTCCCGGCGCGGCGTCGGACGCGCCGACCAGGAGCCACCGCAGGGGGCCGTTCCGCCCCGGCGACCGGGTGCAGCTGACCGACCAGAAGGGGCGGATGCACACGGTCACCCTGGAGCACGGCAAGGCGTTCCACACCCACCGGGGCATCCTGGACCACGACACCCTGATCGGGCTCCCCGATGGCAGCGTCGTGACCACCTCCGGCGGCGGGACCGCGTTCCTCGCCCTGCGCCCGCTGCTGTCGGACTACGTGCTGTCCATGCCGCGCGGCGCCCAGGTGATCTACCCGAAGGACTCGGCGCAGATCGTCGCCATGGGCGACATCTTCCCCGGCGCGAAGGTGCTGGAGGCCGGCGCCGGCTCCGGGGCGCTGAGCTGCTCGCTGCTGCGGGCCGTCGGCACCACCGGCGAGCTGCATTCCTACGAGGTACGCGACGACTTCGCCCAGATCGCCCGGCGCAACGTCGAGGCGTTCTTCGACGGCCCGCACCCGGCGTGGCGCCTGCACGTCGGCGACGTGGCCGGGTGCGCCGAGACCGGCTTCGACCGGATCATCCTGGACATGTTGACGCCGTGGGAGACCCTCGACATGGTCGAGCGGGCGCTGCTGCCCGGCGGCGTGTTCATCGGGTACGTGGCCACCACCCCGCAGTTGTCCGAGCTGGTGGAGGCGCTGCGCGAGCGCGGCGGCTGGACCGAGCCGCGGGCCTGGGAGTCGCTGGTGCGCGACTGGCACGCCGAGGGCCTGGCCGTGCGCCCCGACCACCGGATGATCGCGCACACCGCGTTCCTGGTCTCCGCCCGCAAGCTCGCCCCGGGGGTGACCGCCCCGCCTCGGCGGCGCAAACCCAGTAAGGGCGCCGAGGCGTACGCCGAGCGGCGGCAGGTGCTGCGGGAGGCCGAAGCGGCCCGGCAGGCCGCTGTGGCCTCGGCCGCCGAGGCGCCTCCCGAGGCCACGGAGGAGCGGGACACGCCGTGACCAGCCAGCGAAACGGTCGGGTGTGAGCGGACGGGCGACCGGGCCGGGCGGGGCGCGACCCGCCGGCCCGGCCCGGCCGGCGGGAGGCGGCATGGGCGAGTGGACGGGCCGGCCCGGCGCGGGCCGGTGCGGCGACGGCGACGAACGGGGGGAGGCGTCGTGAGTCAGCCCGGCTTCGGCGGTCAGGACGTGCCGGCGGTCTTCCCCGACTGGTCGCCGTACACCGATCTGGAATCGGCGGCCCGGGCCTATCTGCGGGATCCGGACGTCGCCCTGGAGGCCCTCGGCGGGGTGCTGCGCGGCGCGTCCGTGCTCGGCTTCACCCTGGAACGCTTCGTCAACGAGGTCAACGGGGTGTGGCAGGAGGTGGTGGTCTGCGACGGCAGCCGCCTCGTGCTGTGGCACGGCGAGGACGTGCCACCGGGCGAGGGGCCGCCCGGGGCGATGACCTCGTCGCTGCGGGTGGTGCCGGTGTCCACCGTCACCGAGGTGGGCTGCCGGCGGCGGCTCACCCGGGCCGACGACGGCGGGATCCGGGTCGACAGCATCGACGTCTACCTGCTGCTCACCTCGCTGGACGAGGCGCCGCCGGGCGACGAGGCAGCTGGCGCACCCAGGCACGACGCGCTGCGGTTCGGCAAGACTCTCGACGACGGCGGGGCGGGGCAGATCGCCCGGTTGGAGGAGTTCTCCCGGTTGGTCGCCTCGGTGGTCGGCCGTCCGGTGCTCTGAAGGCCCGGGTCGCCCCGGCCGGGGCGACCCGGCGCGGTCAGTCGTCCTCGGCCTCCGGGCCGGCGACCTCGACGCCGTCGCTGCCGCGCACCACGTGGATGCACTCGCCCGGGCACTCCTTCGCCGAGTCGATCACTTCCAGGCGCAGGTGTGCGGGCACGTCCACCCGGCTGGCCGGGGCCAGCTGGAGCTCGCCGTCGGGGCCCTTGACGTACGCCAGGCCGTCGACGTCGAACTCGAAGACCTCCGGCGCGTACTGCACGCACAGGCCGTCACCCGTGCAGAGGTCCTGATCCACCCAGACCTGCAACGTGTCGGTCGCGACCTCGGTCATCGGTGCTACCCCCCATGTTCTCCCGTCCCACGTCACGACGGTACCCGAACGTCCGGACCTGCCCCTGCGGCCACCCTGGCGATCAAGGTTCGGTGACGAGGGCGTTGCGTGGGACCGAATCGGCCTCATAGCGGCTAGTGTTAGGGCAGAACGTTCAAGCCCCCCGGGGAGGTGGGACGTGGCACGCAGCGACGACGCGGACTCGCGCGCCGCACGGTGGGAGAAGGAGGCCCACGATCTCTCCACGCAGGTCGCGTTCCTTCAAGAGGAACTCGCTCTGGTGCGGCGCAAGTTGACCGAAAGCCCCCGACACGTCCGGCAGCTCGAAGAGCGGCTGGCGGCCACCCAGGCACAGTTGGCGCGGCTGACCGAGAACAACGAACGGCTCGTCGGCACTCTCAAGGAGGCCCGGGCGCAGATCGTGACGCTCAAGGAGGAGATCGACCGCCTCGCGCAACCGCCGAGTGGCTACGGTGTCTTCCTGGCGGCGCACGAGGACGGCACGGTGGACGTGTTCACCGGGGGGCGCAAGCTCCGGGTCGCCGTCTCACCCTCGCTGGACGTCGCGGAATTGCGGCGTGGCCAGGAGGTCCTGCTCAACGACGCGCTCAATATCGTCGACGCGTTCGGCTTCGAGCGGGTCGGCGAGGTGGTGATGCTCAAGGAGATCCTCGCGGGTCCCGACGGCGCACCGGGCGACCGGGCGCTGGTGGTGTCCCACTCCGACGAGGAGCGGATCGTGCACCTCGCCGACACCCTGATCGGTTCGCCGATCCGGGCCGGTGACTCGCTCATGATCGAGCCCCGCTCGGCGTACGCGTACGAGCGGATCCCGAAGAGCGAGGTCGAGGAGCTGGTCCTGGAGGAGGTGCCCGACGTCGACTACACCGACATCGGCGGCCTCCAGTCACAGATCGAGCAGATCCGCGACGCGGTGGAGCTGCCCTTCCTGCACGCCGACCTGTTCCGCGAGCACCAGCTCCGCCCGCCCAAGGGGATCCTGCTCTACGGGCCGCCAGGCTGCGGCAAGACGCTCATCGCCAAGGCGGTGGCGAACTCCCTGGCCAAGAAGATCGCCGAGCGACTGGGTAAGGAGAGGCACACCAGCTTCTTCCTCAACATCAAGGGCCCGGAGCTGCTCAACAAGTACGTCGGCGAGACCGAGCGGCACATCCGGCTGATCTTCCAGCGCGCCAGGGAGAAGGCCGGCGAGGGCACCCCGGTGATCGTGTTCTTCGACGAGATGGACTCGATCTTCCGGACCCGTGGCTCCGGCGTCTCCTCGGACGTGGAGAACACCATCGTCCCCCAGTTGCTCAGCGAGATCGACGGCGTGGAGGGCCTGGAGAACGTCATCGTCATCGGCGCCTCCAACCGGGAGGACATGATCGACCCGGCCATCCTGCGCCCCGGCCGGCTCGACGTGAAGATCAAGATCGAGCGGCCGGACGCCGAGGCGGCCAAGGACATCTTCTCGAAGTACATCCTCGTCGGGCTGCCGCTGCACGGCGACGACCTGGCCGAGCACGGCGGCGATCCCCAGGCCACCGTCGCGGCGATGATCGACGCGGTCGTGCTGCGGATGTACTCCGAGACCGAGGACAACCGCTTCCTCGAGGTGACCTACGCCAACGGTGACAAGGAAGTCCTCTACTTCAAGGACTTCAACTCCGGCGCGATGATCCAGAACATCGTCGACCGGGGCAAGAAGATGGCCATCAAGGAGTTCCTCAGCTCCGGTCGCAAGGGCCTGCGCCTGCAGCACCTCCTCGACGCCTGCGTCGACGAGTTCCGGGAGAACGAGGACCTGCCCAACACCACCAACCCGGACGACTGGGCCCGGATCTCCGGCAAGAAGGGCGAGCGGATCGTCTACATCCGCACGCTCGTCTCCGGCGGAAAGGGCACGGAGGCCGGCCGGGCGATCGAGACCGCCAGCAACACCGGTCAGTACCTGTAGGCCGACCAGCACGCTGCGGGGCCCGCGACACCACTGTCGCGGGCCCCGTCGCGTCCCACTGCCCGGGACCGTCCTCGGGCGACACCCGACGTGGCCCGCCCGCCACACCCCCGCACCGCGCGACGCGGACTACGCTCGACATGACGGGGGACCGGGTCGGCGAGTGGAGCGGGTAGGTCGATGAGCGTAAGACGGATCATGGGCACCGAGGTCGAGTACGGCATCTCCGTGCCCGGCCAGGCAGGCGCCAACCCGATGATCACCTCGTCCCAGGTGGTCAACGCCTACGGGGCACGCCCCGAACTCAACCGGGGCGGCCGGGCGCGCTGGGACTACGAGGAGGAGTCGCCGCTGCGCGACGCCCGCGGCTTCACCTACTCCGGTGCCGCGTACGACCCCGCCGAGGCCCTCGCCGACGAGGACCTGGGACTGGCCAACGTGATACTCACCAACGGTGCCCGGCTCTACGTCGACCACGCCCACCCGGAGTACTCCACACCGGAGGTGACCAACCCCCTGGACGTGGTGCGGTGGGACAAGGCCGGGGAGCGGGTGATGGCCGAGGCGTCCCGCCGGGCGGCCACCATCCCGGGCACCCAGCCCATTCACCTGTACAAGAACAACACCGACAACAAGGGCGCCAGTTACGGCACCCACGAGAACTACCTGATGCGCCGGCAGACGCCGTTCTCCGACATCGTGGCGTACCTGACGCCGTTCTTCGTCACCCGGCAGATCGTCTGCGGTGCGGGCCGGGTCGGCATCGGCCAGGACGGCGGCGCCAGCGGCTTCCAGATCTCCCAGCGCGCCGACTTCTTCGAGGTCGAGGTCGGGCTGGAGACCACCCTCAAGCGGCCGATCATCAACACCCGGGACGAGCCGCACGCCGACGCCGACAAGTACCGCCGGCTGCACGTCATCATCGGCGACGCGAACCTGTCGGAGATCTCCACGTACCTGAAGGTCGGCACCACGGCCCTGATCCTCACCATGATCGAGGAGAAGGCGCTCGGGCCGGACCTGGGCATCGCCGACCCGGTCTCGGAGCTGCGCGCGGTCAGCCACGACCCGTCGCTGAATCACCGGATGCGGCTGCGCGACGGGCGCCGGCTGACCGCCCTGGACGTGCAGTGGGCGTACTTCGAGCGGGTGCGGTCCTTCGTGGACGACCGGTACGGCGCGGATGCCGACGCGCAGACCAACGACGTGCTGGACCGCTGGGAGAGCGTGTTGGACCGGCTCGGCCGCGACGCCTTCCTGTGCGCCGACGAGCTGGACTGGGTGGCGAAGCTGCGGCTGCTGGAGGGCTACCGGGAACGGGAGAAGCTCGGCTGGGGTGCGCACAAGCTCCAGTTGGTCGACCTGCAGTACTCCGACGTGCGGCCGGAGAAGGGGCTCTACCACCGGCTGGTGCAGCGCGGCTCGATGAAGACGCTGCTGACCGACGAGCAGACCCGTACCGCGATGACCGAGCCGCCGGAGGACACCCGGGCCTACTTCCGGGGCCGTTGCCTGGCGCAGTACGCCTCGGAGGTGGTGGCCGCGAGCTGGGACTCGGTCATCTTCGACGTGGGCCGGGAGTCGCTGGTGCGGGTGCCGATGATGGAGCCGGAGCGGGGCACCCGCGCGCACGTGGGCGCGCTGTTCGACCGGTGCGTCAGCGCCAAGGACCTGCTGGAGACGCTGACCGGCGGCTGACCCGCCGGAACAAAAGCCCGTCGCGCGCCGGAGAAGCCGGCGCGCGACGGGCTTTTCGTCATTCCCGCGAGGTAAGTTCATCGGAGACGATCGTGGAGGAGGCAGCAATGGCCACTCATGACAGCGGCGGGCAGTCGCAGTCGGGCAAGGCCCGGCAGGGCGAGGAGATCGAGGACGTCACCACCGAGGCGAACCCGGAGGTCGCCGAGCGGCACGCCGAGATCACCGAGGACGTCGACGACCTGCTCGACGAGATCGACTCCGTCCTGGAGGAGAACGCAGAGGAATTTGTCAGGGGCTATGTGCAGAAAGGAGGCGAATAGGGCATAGAGGGTAAATTCGGACATGCCGCTTCCCTTGGATGACCGGGACGGGCGGCGGCGTTGCCGCGACTGCGGAGAGTGGAAACCGCTCGACCAGTTCTGCGCCAACAGCCGGCGTCCTGACGGCCGTGGCAGTTACTGTAAGCCCTGCTTCAACCTGCGGTCGAAGGCGAGCTACGCCAGACGAGTGAGGGAGCAGCAGGGGCGGGAGGTTCGCCCGGTGCTCTCGACGCCAGAGGGCTACCGCTGCTGCCCGGCATGCGGGGAGACGAAGGTTCTTGAGAACTTCCCGCGCAACCGCGCCGCGCGCTCCGGCTACGGCCGATACTGCAAGCCTTGCCACAACGCCAAAGGCCAAGAGACGAAGCAGCGGCTCTACGGCGGCGCGAGGGAGTACCACCTGCGCAGGCGGTACGGGATCGGGCAGAAGGAGTTCGACGAGCTGCTCGCCGAGCAGGGCGGGGTCTGCGCGATCTGTGGCGGCGCGGACCCGCAACATCTGGACCACGACCATCGCACCGGATGGGTGCGCGGGATACTCTGCTTCAACTGCAACGGTGGTCTTGGCCAGTTCCGTGACAGTCCCACGAGGCTGGCCAGGGCGATCACGTACCTGAGAGGAACCACGTGGCAGCGGGCTTTGATCCATCCGGGCGTCTACCAGATGTGTTCACCAACGCGGGGACGTCCTCCTTCACCACATTCCTGAGCAGGGCCGCTCCCGAGATGCTGCCCGGCCGCCGGCCGCTGCCCCCGGGCATGGCCGCCGACCTGGCGCCGCACGCGACCACCATCGTGGCCATCTCGGCCGCCGGTGGCGTGGTGCTGGCCGGCGACCGCCGGGCCACCATGGGCAACCTGATCGCCCAGCGCGACATCGAGAAGGTGCACCCGGCCGACGCCTACTCGCTGGTCGGCATCGCGGGCACCGCGGGCATCGGCATCGAGCTGATGCGACTGTTCCAGGTGGAGCTTGAGCACTACGAGAAGATCGAGGGCGCGATGCTCTCGCTCGACGGCAAGGCCAACCGGCTGGCCTCCATGATCCGCGGCAACCTGGGCGCGGCCATGCAGGGCCTCGCGGTCATCCCGCTGTTCGCCGGCTTCGACCTGGCCGCGAGCGACCCGGCGCGGGCCGGCCGGATCTTCAGCTTCGACGTCACCGGTGGCCCCTACGAGGAGACCGGCTACGACGCGATCGGCTCCGGCTCGATCTTCGCCCGGTCCGCGCTGAAGAAGCGCTTCCGCGCCGGCCTGTCGATCGACGACGCGGCGCGGCTCGCGGTCGAGGCGCTCTACGACGCGGCCGACGACGACACGGCGACCGGCGGGCCGGACCTGACCCGTCGGATCTACCCGGTGGTGATGACCGCGACGGCGGAGGGCACCCACCGGCTCACCGACGCCGAGACGGCCGCCGTCGCCGAGGCCGTGGTCGCCGGCCGGATGGAGAACCCGGGCGGCTGAGCCCGCCCCCGCCCAGTCAGCAGTCGTCAGCACAGCGCCCAGAAGGAGAACCGCCGCCGTGGCCATGCAGTTCTACGCCTCGCCCGAGCAGATCATGCGCGACCGCTCCGAGCTGGCCCGCAAGGGCATCGCCAGGGGCCGCAGCGCGGTCGTGCTGAGCTACTCCGGCGGGGTGCTCTTCGTCGCGGAGAACCTCTCCAGCACCCTGCACAAGGTCAGCGAGATCTACGACCGGATCGGCTTCGCCGCCGTCGGCCGGTACAACGAGTTCGAGAACCTGCGCCGTGCCGGGGTCCGGATGGCCGACCTCAACGGCCTGAGCTACGACCGGCGGGACGTCACCGGCCTGGCGCTGGCCAACGCGTACGCGCAGACCCTCGGCGCCATCTTCACCGAGCAGTCGAAGCCGTTCGAGGTGGAGATCTGCGTGGCCGAGGTGGGCGCGACGCCGCAGGACGACGCCCTCTACCGGCTGACCTACGACGGTTCGGTCAACGACGAGCCGGGCCGGATGGCGATGGGCGGGCAGGCCGACGCGATCTCCGGTTCGCTCAAGTCGCAGCACCGTCCGGACATGTCGCTCGGCGAGGCGGTCCGGCTGGCCCTGGCGGCGCTGAGCAGCGTCGGCGGCGAGGGCGGCGCGGCCCGCACGATCGCGGCCAACCAGCTTGAGGTGGCGGTCCTGGACCGGGGCCGGGTGGGCCGGACGTTCCGGCGGATCACCGGGGCGGCCCTGACCACCCTGCTGGACGCGGACGCCGACGCGGCGAACGACTCGGCGTCGACCGAGGAGCGCCCGGAGCATCCGGCCACGCCGACCGAGGAGGCGAAGAAGCCGACCACCTCGGCCGGCTCGGCGGACCTGGAGGGTCAGCGGGCGGACGACACGCCCGAGGCGTAGCCCGCCCGTCCCGGCCGACGGCACCGTCACCCGACCGGCCGTCCCCTCAGGGGGACGGCCGGTCGCGTGTGTCCGGACACCACCCCAGCGGCCCGGACGTGTCGGCGGGGACCCATCCGCCCACCGACGCCCCGGCGGATGGCGGGCGGACCGGCGCCGTACACGCCGGGCGGTCGGGCTCCGGGGCGGTCAGCCCTGCCCATTCGGGGCCTGAGAGGGCTAATGTCACATCATGGAGCGGCGAATCTTCGGCCTCGAGACCGAGTACGGCGTCACCTGTACCTACCGCGGGCAGCGGCGGCTGTCCCCTGACGAGGTCGCGCGATACCTGTTCCGTCGGGTGGTGTCGTGGGGCAGGTCGAGCAACGTGTTCCTGCGCAACGGCGCCCGCCTCTACCTGGACGTCGGCTCCCACCCGGAGTACGCGACCCCGGAGTGCGACTCGGTGGTGGACCTGGTGGCCCACGACCGGGCGGGGGAGCGGATCCTGGAGGGGTTGCTCATCGACGCGGAGAAGCGGCTGCACGACGAGGGCATCGCCGGCGAGATCTACCTGTTCAAGAACAACACCGACTCGGCCGGGAACTCCTACGGCTGCCACGAGAACTACCTGGTCTCCCGGCACGGCGAGTTCGGCCGGCTGGCGGACGTGCTGATCCCGTTCCTGGTCACCCGGCAGTTGATCTGCGGCGCGGGCAAGGTGCTGCAGACGCCCCGCGGCGCGGTGTACTGCCTGTCCCAGCGCGCCGAGCACATCTGGGAGGGCGTGTCGTCGGCGACCACCCGGAGCCGGCCGATCATCAACACCCGCGACGAGCCGCACGCGGACGCGGAGCGGTACCGGCGGCTGCACGTCATCGTCGGCGACTCGAACATGAACGAGGTCACCACCCTGCTGAAGGTCGGCTCCGCGGACATCGTGCTGCGGATGATCGAGGCGGGGGTGGTGATGCGGGACCTGACGCTGGAGAACCCGATCCGGGCGATCCGCGAGGTGTCGCACGACATCACCGGCCGGCGTAAGGTGCGGCTGTCCTCCGGCAAGGAGGTCAGCGCCCTGGAGATCCAGCAGGAGTACCTGGCGAAGGCGACCGAGTTCGTGGAGCGACGCGGCGGGGACCAGACGGCCAAGCGGGTGGTGGAGCTGTGGGGCCGGGTGCTGAGCGCGGTGGAGACCGGTGACCTGGAGCCGGTGTCCCGGGAGATCGACTGGGTGTCGAAGCTGCGGCTGATCGAGCGGTACCAGCGCAAGCACGACCTGCCGCTGTCGCACCCCCGGGTGGCGCAGATGGACCTCGCATACCACGACGTGCGGCGCGGGCGGGGCCTGTACGGGCTGCTGGAGCGGCGCGGGGAGGTGGACCGGGTGGCCACGGACCCGGAGATCTTCGAGGCCAAGGAGACTCCTCCGCAGACCACCCGGGCCCGGCTGCGGGGCGAGTTCATCCGGCATGCGCAGGAGAAGCGGCGGGACTTCACCGTCGACTGGGTGCACCTGAAGCTCAACGACCAGGCGCAACGCACCGTGCTGTGCAAGGACCCGTTCCGGGCGTACGACGAGCGGGTGGAACGCCTGATCGCCAGCATGTGACCGGCCGGTCCTCCGTCCGCGGCGCTGGCCGCGGCGGGCGGGGGCCCGCCGGGTAGGCTGGCCCTGCCATGACGATGTCTGAACCTCCCGAGCGCGCTCGCGGCGCCGAGAAGCTGAACTGGGTCGAGCGCCGGCGCGAGAAGATCCGGGCCGAGGTCGAGCGCAACCGGCGCGGCGACTACAAGGTGCCGACCTGGGTGCTGGCGGTCGCGCTGGCGGTGATCGTCGGCGGCTGGCTGGCGCTGATCTTCCTGGTCTGAGGGCCCGCCTGGATTGACGGCCCGCCGCCCTGCCACCTCCGCCGCCCTGACGGTCCCGCCGTCCTGCCCAACCCTGACGGCCCTGCTGTCCTCGCGGCCTCAGCGGGCGAGTGCGGCGGCGTGCCGCCCGGCGGCGGCGGCGGCCAGGAAGTAGGCGTGGTCGGCGTCCAGGCCGCGGCCCATCGTGGACAGTGGCACGGCGCTGGCGCGCAGCGCGGCGTCGAGCCCCTCGGCGGGCACCCGGACGATCCGGTGCCGCCCGGCGAGCGGGGCCAGCGCGGCATCCACGTCCCGGGCCAGGTTCGGGGCCAGGCCGTCGGGCACGACCAGGTCCGCCGGGGCGAGCGCCACCCTGCCGTACGCGGTGAGGCTGTGGTGGGACACCCCCTGGTGCCGGGGGCGGGGATCGGCGTCGGAGATCCGCAGCGAGCCGACCGGCCACCCGCCGAGGGCGGCGATCGCGTTGACCGCCTCGCCGACGGCCACCCCCGAGTACCCCCACCGGGTGCCGGTGCCGAGGTTGCCGGGGCCCTGGGCGAGGATGACCACGTCGGCGGCGAGGACGTGCCGGGCGGCGAGCAGGCCGCTGTGCACGGTGGTGGCCTCCAGGTCGCCGCCGAACGCCTGCCCGACGCTGACCGTGCCGACAAGTTGGTCGCGCAGCCCGTCGAGGGTGCGGGAGAACCACGCCGGCAGCGCCCCGCCGTCGGTGAGCACGTATGCCACCCGGGCGTCGGGGGCGTCGGCGCGAACCCCGGCGAGGATCGCCGGCAGGGCGGAGTGCAGGTCGGCGGTGACCACCGGCAGCCCGGCGACGTCCTCGGCGGTTTCCAGCGCCGCCCGGTGCGGGCTGGCCTCCTCGTCGACGCCGAGCAGGATCGGTTGCAGCGGGGTGTAGCGGGCCTTGACCAGGTGCCCGGCGTCGCGGGTGTCGCCCGCCTCGGCCGGATCCGCCGGCAGCCGGTCGGGCAGCGCCACGACCAGCGCGTACCCGCCGGTGCCGAGGCCCATCAGCAGTGCGCCCGCGTTGAGCAGCACCCGGTCGCCGGGCACGGGCCGGCCGACCAGCTCCGGGTACGCCAGGGCCCGCATGGTGCCGCCGTCGGTCAGCTCGACGTCCAGCTCCACCGCGCCGGTCCACTCCCGCCGCAGCGCCGTCACGGTTCCCGCCCGCCATCGCACCATGCCCGGCACGCTAGCGGCCCCCGGGTGCGTGCCGCCACGGCGGGGTCAGCGGGGCGGGTCCTCCTGGGTGTGCCGGGCGCGGCGGGGTCAGCGGGGCGGGTCCTCCTGGGTGTGCCGGGCGCGGCGGGGTCAGCGGGGCGGGTCCTCCTGGGTGTGCCGGGCGCGGCGGTGCCGGGCCTCGGGGCGGGAGGGGGTGGGGTCGAGGAAGACGTAGCCGATCTCCGGGTAGCGGTCGATGAGGCGCCGCTCGGCCTCGTCGGCGGCGGCCTCGATGACGGCGCCGGTGGCCTCGTCCCGGAAGTCGACCTTCGCGGCGACCAGGATGTCGTCCGGGCCGAGCTGCATGGTGAGCAGGGTGTCGATGCGCTCGACGGCGGGCAGCCCGTTGAGCTCCTGCTCGATCTCCAGACGCAGCCGCTCGGGGATGGCCCGGCCGACCAGCAGGGAGATGTTGGCCTTGGCGAGGGTGACGGCCACGACCAGCAGGAGCACGCCGATGGCGATGGAGGCGAGACCGTCGTAGAGCTCGTCGCCGGTCCAGTGCGACAGGGTCAGGCCGGCTGCGGCCAGCAGCAGGCCGACGAGGGCGGCGCTGTCCTCCAGGAAGACGGCCTTGACGGTGGTGTCGGCGGTGAGCCGCAGGAACCGCCGGGGGGTGGTGCGCCAGCGCCGGGACTCGCGGCGGATCTGTCGCACCGCCCGGGCCAGGGAGATCGACTCGATGGCGAACGAGACCGCCAGCACGACGTACGAGACGAGGTAGTTGCCGCTGTGCTCGTGCACCAGGATGGTGGTGACGCCGTGGGTGATGGCGAAGCCCGCGCCGGCGACGAAGGTGAACAGCGCGGCGAGGAAGGCCCAGACGTAGCTCTCCTTGCCGTACCCGAAGGGGTGCCGGACGTCGGCGGGGCGCGCGCCCCGGCGCAGCGCCAGGTAGAGCAGCGCCTCGGTGGTGGTGTCGGCGACCGAGTGGGCGGCCTCGGAGAGCATGGCCGCGGAGCCGGAGATCAGGCCGGCCGCCAGCTTCGCCACGGCGATGGCGAGGTTCGCCGCGCCCGCCACCACCACGGTGCCGACACTCTCGGCCCTGACGTCCGCTTCCGACATGGGGTCACCATATGGCCGCGTCGAGGTCCTCGCCCGGAGACGGAGGGTCACCGTCGGTGGCGTAGCCGCGACGCGCCTGCGCGGGTGCACGGGCGTGCCGCGCGGGCTGCTAGCGTTCACCCCGTGTCGCGGACCCGCACCGAACGCCTGGTCAACTTGGTGATCTGCCTGTTGTCGACGCGACGGTTCCTGACCGCCGCGCAGATCGCCGCGACCGTGCCCGGCTACGAACACGATCCGGACGACGCGAAGGATCACGAAGCGTTCCAGCGCAAGTTCGAGCGGGACAAGGCCGAGCTGCGGGAGCTCGGGGTGCCGCTGGAGACCGGCACGGCGAGCGTCTTCGACGCCGAGCCCGGCTACCGGATCGCCCACCGGGAGTACGCGCTGCCGGACATCCCGCTGGAGCCCGACGAGGCCGCCGCGGTGGGCATCGCCGCGCGGCTGTGGCAGCACGCCGGGCTGGCCGCCGCGGCGTCGTCCGGGCTGGCGAAGCTGCGTGCCGCCGGGGTGGACGTGGACCCGCAGGCCACTCTGGGCCTGGAGCCGATGGTCACGGTCGACCCGGCGTTCGCGCCGCTGACCGCCGCCGCCCGGGACCGCCGCGAGGTGAGCTTCGACTACCGGGTGCCCGACCGGGACGCCCCGACCCGCCGCCGGTTGCAGCCGTGGGGGGTGGTCTGCTGGCGCGGCCGGTGGTATGTGGTGGGCCACGACCTGGACCGGGCGGCGACCCGCTGCTTCCGGCTCTCCCGGGTCGTCGGCGCGGTCCGGGTGGCCGGCGCGCCGGGCGGCTACCAGCCGCCGGCAGGGGTGGACCTGATCAGCCACGTGGCCCGCTGGTCGGGGCCGGTGGAACGCACCGGGCGGGCGACCGTGCTGGTCGCGTCGGGGCGCGCGGTGGGGCTGCGCCGCTGGGCGGTGGAGGCCGCGTCCGGGCCGGACGGCGACCGGCTCGTCCTGCCGTACGCCGATCCGGAGTCCCTGGCCCGCCAGCTGGTGGGGTACGGCCCGGACGTGCGGGTGGTGGATCCGCCGGAGGTGCGCGAGGCGGTCATCCAGCGGCTCAAGGAGATCGCCGCCCGGCACGAGGAGCTGACCGTGACCGGAGGTGCCCGATGACCCGTCCCGCCGCCCGCTCGGCGGCTGCGCGCCCCGGCGGCAACCGGGCCTCGGCGGACCGGCTGGCCCGGCTGCTGAACCTGGTGCCCTACCTGCTGGCCCGCCCGGGGATCGAGATCGCCGAGGCGGCCGGGGACCTGGGGGTCACCGAGCGGCAGCTGCGGGAGGACCTGGAGCTGCTGTGGGTGTGCGGCCTGCCCGGGTACGGCCCGGGTGACCTGATCGACATGGCTTTCGACGGCGACCGTGTGACCATCACCTACGACGCCGGGATCGACCGGCCGCTGCGGCTTACCCCGGACGAGGCCCTCGCCCTGGTGGTGGCGCTGCGGATGCTGGCGGAGACCCCGGGGGTGACCAACCGGGAGGCCGTGGAGCGGGCCCTCGCCAAGATCGAGGATGCGGCCGGTGACCTGGTCGCCGCCCCGGTCGAGGTGCGCCTCCCCGTCGACAGCCGGCGGGTCGAGGAGCTGCGCGCCGCCGTAGCGCGGGGCCGGGCGTTGCGGATCACCTACTACACCGCCGCCCGGGACGAGACCACCGAGCGGGTGATCGACCCACTGCGCATGCTGATGGTGGGCGGCCGGGCGTACGCGGAGGCGTGGTGCCGCCGCGCGGAGGCGGTGCGGCTGTTCCGGGTCGACCGGATCGACGCGGTGACCGAATTGGACGAGCCGGCGGCGGCACCGCCGCAGGCCCGCCCGTACGACCTCTCCGAGGGAGTGTTCCGGCCCTCGCCGGACCTGCCGCTGATCACCCTGCGGATCGGCCGGGGCGAGCGGTGGATCACCGAGTACTACCCGTGCGAGCGGGTCGAGGCCGGCGACGGCGAGCAGTGGCTGGTGTCGCTGCGGGTGACCGACCTCGGCTGGGCCCGGCGGTTCGTGCTGGGGCTGGGCCCGGACGTCACCGTGGTGGCCCCGGGGGAGCTGGCCGAGCAGGTCCGTGCCCAGGCGGTCGCCGCCCTGGAGGCGTACGCCACTCCCGACGCCACCCCGGCGGGGTCCGTGGGCTCCCGGTAGGCTGGCCGCCGTGGTGACGTGGATCGTGGTGGCGGTGGTGCTGTTCGCGCTCGTGGTGCTGGCGTTGGCCGTGCGGCCGGTGGTGGCGCGGCTGCCCCGGCTGCGGCGGGCCGCGGTGGCGTTGCAGAGGCGCCAGGCCGAGGCGGAGGCTTTGCAGGTCAGCGCGGAGGCGCTCCAGGAGCGCGCGGAGGCCCTCCAGGGCCAGGTCACCGTCACCCAGCAGCGGGTCGCGGTGATCAAGGCCAAGCGCGGCCACTGACCGGCGGCGGTCGTCCGGTGCGCGATCGCCGCGCGTTTGGGGCGATAGCGCGCAGAAACGGTCGGCCGCCGATGGTTGACGGGACGAGCGGGGTTGGTCAAGACTTCACCGACCGGCCGTGACCACCCGCGGCCCGGCGGGTGGCAACGGGCCCTCACGCACGTACGATGGGCTCCGGTACACCCCTCAGAGACGACACAGAGCGACTGGAGCTTCCCATGGGTGCCCTCAAGCCGTGGCACATCGCCGTACTCGTGGTCGTGCTGATCCTGCTGTTCGGTGCGAAGCGGCTCCCGGACGCGGCCCGTTCGCTGGGCCGCTCGCTGCGGATCATCAAGGCCGAGACGAAGAGCCTGCACGACGACGACCGTGACCTGGCGGAGAAGGCCGACGCCCAGGCCGCCTACCAGCCGCTGCCGCCGCAGGCCGCCGGGCAGCAGCCGTACGGGCAGCAGCCCCATGTCCAGCCGCAGCAGCAGCCCTACGCCCCGTCGCAGGCACCGCAGCAGCCGGTCATCGACCCGGTGCAGCGCGTCCGCGACAACTGACCGAAGGGCCCACCACCGTGGCCTTCGCCCTGCGTAAACGTGGTCCGAGCACCTTCGAACGGGCCTCCGACGGCTCGATGACCCTCATCGAGCACGTCCGTGAGCTGCGCAACCGGCTGTTCCGGGCGTCCCTGGCCCTGCTCGTCGGCTTCGGCTTCGGCATCTGGCTGGCGGAGCCGGTGCGCAAGCTGCTGTCGAAGCCGTACTGCGACCTTCCGGCGTCGATCGACCCGGACACGGGCAAGTGCAACTTCGTGCAGCTCGGCGTCGCCGACGTCTTCCTGCTCAACCTGAAGATCGGCCTCTGGGTCGGGTTGATCATCGCCGCCCCGGTCTGGCTCTACCAGCTGTGGGCGTTCATCGCCCCGGGCCTGCACCGGCACGAGCGCCGGTACGCGTACATCTTCACGTCGCTCGCGGCGCCGCTGTTCGCCGCCGGCGCGGTGCTGGCCTTCTTCGTCACCACGAAGGGGCTGGAGTTCCTGCTCAACATCTCCGGCGACGACATCGCGACGACTCTCGAGGTGACCCGGTACATCTCGTTCGTCACCAACCTGATCCTGCTCTTCGGGGTGGCGTTCGAGTTCCCGCTCATCGTGCTGATGCTCAACTTCGTCGGGCTGGCCAGCGCGAAGCGGCTGCTCAGCTGGTGGCGGATCGCGGTCTTCGTGTTCTTCGCCTTCTCCGCCGTGGTCACCCCGACGCCGGACCCGTTCGGCATGACGGCCCTGGCCCTGTGTCTGACCGCGCTGTACTTCGGCGCGGTCGGCGTGGCGTTCCTCAACGACCGGCGGCGTGGGCGGGGCAAGGAGGCGTACGCCGGGATCGACGACGACGAGGTGTCGCCGTTGGAGCTCGACGACGATCCGGTCGCCCCCGGCCAGCGGGTCGAGGCCGCCGACTCGATCGGCACGCCGGAACCGGTCGCCGCCCCGACGCCGATCGACCGCCGCTACGACGAGATGACCTGACGGGCGTACACCCGCCCGGACCCACGACGACGGGTCGCCCCACCATGGGCGGCCCGTCGTCGCGTCGTAGGGGTCGGCGCGCCGCTGCCCACTCGGCCACCGAACCGGTCGGCGGGGAGGTGACCGGGGCCACCAGGCGCTGCTGAGCCCGCGTTTCGGGACTCGCGATATGGTGACTGCGCCCCCTGATCGGCACCGATCGTCCCTTCGGCAGGAGAAGCACCTGATGGCAGAGACGCCCCTTACCGTTACCGTCACCGGCGCAGCCGGACAGATCGGCTACGCGCTGCTGTTCCGGATCGCGTCCGGGCAACTGCTCGGTGGCGGGAGGCGGGTGAAGCTCCGGCTGCTGGAGATCCCGGCAGCGGTGCGCGCGGCCGAGGGCACCGCCCTGGAGCTGGACGACTGCGCGTTCCCGCTGCTGGCCGGCGTGGACGTCTTCGACGACCCGAAGCGGGCGTTCGAGGGTGCCAACGTGGCGCTGCTCGTCGGCGCGCGGCCCCGTACCAAGGGGATGGAGCGCGGGGACCTGCTGGCGGCCAACGGCGGCATCTTCAAGCCCCAGGGCGAGGCGATCAACGCCGGCGCCGCACCGGACATCAAGGTGCTCGTGGTGGGCAACCCGGCCAACACCAACGCCCTCATCGCCCAGGCGCACGCCCCCGACGTGCCCGCGGACCGCTTCACCGCGATGACCCGGCTGGACCACAACCGGGCGATCGCGCAGCTCGCGCGCAAGCTCCAGGTCACCGTCGCGCAGGTGAAGAAGCTGGCGATCTGGGGCAACCACTCGGCCACCCAGTACCCGGACGTCTTCCACGCCGAGGTCGACGGCCGCCCGGTGGCCGAGCTGATCGACGACCGGTCCTGGCTGGCCGACGAGTTCATCCCCCGCGTCGCCAAGCGCGGTGCCGAGATCATCGAGGTACGGGGTGCGTCGTCGGCCGCGTCGGCCGCGTCCGCCGCGATCGACCACGTGCACGACTGGATCAACGGCACGCCGGAGGGCGACTGGACCTCGGCCGCGATCGTCTCCGACGGCTCCTACGGGGTGCCGGCGGGCCTGATCTCGTCGTTCCCGGTGGTCGCCCGCGACGGCCGGTTCGAGATCGTGCAGGGCCTGGACGTCGACGAGTTCTCCCGGCAGCGCATCGACGCGTCCGTGGCCGAGCTCCAGGAGGAGCGCGCGGCCGTGCAGGGGCTCGGCCTGCTCTGACCCTGACGGTGTACCGATCGTGACGGTGGCCCGCGGAGCGATGTGCTCCGCGGGCCACCGTTGTCCCGGCCGGCTCGGCGGTCAGGCCAGCACGCTGCGGTGGGCGCGGATCAGGTCGGCGTACCGGCGGCCGCTGGCCTTGACGGTGCGCCGCTGGGTGGCGTAGTCGACGTGGACCAGGCCGAACCGCTTGTCGTAGCCGTACGCCCACTCGAAGTTGTCCAGCAGCGACCAGGCGAAGTAGCCGGCCACGTCCACCCCCCGCCGGGCCGCCGCGGCGCACGCCGCGAGGTGCTCCTCCAGGTAACGGGTGCGCTCCGGGTCGTCGACGGTGCCGTCCGGGTTCACCCGGTCCGGCCAGGCGGAGCCGCTCTCCGTGACATGCACCGGGCCGGCGTCGTACTCCTCGGCGAGGCGCACCAGCAGCTGCTCCAGGCCCGCCGCGTGGGTCTCCCAGCCCATCGCCGTCTCGACCGCCCCGGGCACCGGCACCTGGCGGGCGTACGGCGGGGGACCGTCCGGGTCCGCGACGACCCGCTGCCGGAAGTAGTAGTTGAGCCCGAAGAACTCCAGCGGGGTGGCGATCGTCTCCAGGTCACCGGGGCGGACCGGCGGCGCGGTGCGGTACACCTCCAGCATGTCGGCGGGGTACCCGCGGCCGAAGAGCGGGTCCAGCCACCACCGGTTGACGTGCCCGTCGGCGCGGGCGGCGGCGGCGACGTCCTCGGGGCGGTCGCTGGCCGGTTCGATCGGGCTGAGGTTGCACACCACGCCGACGGAGGCGGGCTCGGCGGCGTTCGCGCGGATCGCCGCGGTTGCCAGGCCGTGTCCGAGCAGCAGGTGGTGGGCGGCGGGGACGGCCAGCGCCAGGTCGGCGTCGCCGGGGGCCATCCGGCCCTCCAGGTGGCCGATCCAGGCCGAGCAGAGCGGCTCGTTGATCGTCGTCCAGTCGCGGACCCGGTCGCCGAGCGCGCCGGCCACCACGGCCGCGTAGTCGGCCAGGGCGTACGCGGTGTCCCGGGCCGGCCAGCCGCCCCGGTCCTGCAGGGCCTGCGGCAGGTCCCAGTGGTAGAGCGTGACGAACGGCCGGATGCCGGCCTCCAGCAGGGCGTCGACCAGTTGGTCGTAGAAGGCCAGCCCGGCCTGGTTGACCCGGCCGGTGCCCTCGGGCATCACCCGTGGCCAGGCCACCGAGAACCGGTACGCGTCGACACCGAGCCCGCGCATGAGGGCGACGTCCTCGGGCCAGCGCCGGTAGTGGTCGCAGGCGACGTCGCCGGTGTCGCCGTTGTCGATCGCTCCGGGCACTTGGCAGAAGGTGTCCCAGATGGAGGGTGCGCGGCCGTCGGCGTCGACGGCGCCCTCGATCTGGTACGCGGAGGTCGCCACGCCCCAGCGGAAGTGGGCGGGCAGGGCGGTCAGGTCGGCCACGGGCGTGCTCCTTGGGTTCCGGTGGGGGTGGCGCGGGACGGCAGGAGGTGGTGGGGACGGGGTGGTCGCGGCGGCGCGCGTCGGGCGGGGCGCCGGCCGGGCAGAGCCGGCGCGCCGGCCGGTCCGCAGCATACTTCAAACCTTAGTTCATGGCATTAATCGTGCTGCTGATGCATGCTGGTGGGGGTGCCGGTCGTTGGCGCCCCAGGGGGAGGACCGGACCGATGGACGCCAGACGCACCACCGTGCGCGACATGCGTCGCGCCAACCGCGCGGTGCTGCTCACCCGGATCTGGCTGGACGGCCCGCTGAGTCGGCACGAGCTGGGGCAGTCCACCGCGCTGAGCCTGGCCAGCGTGAGCAACCTGGTCGGCGAGGTGATCGACGAGGGGCTGGTCGAGGAGGCAGGCTCGGTCGAGTCCGACGGCGGCCGCCCCCGGGTGCTGCTACGGGTGACCCCCAGCTACGGCTATCTGGTCGGCGCCGACGTCGGGGAGACCCGGATCCAGGTCGAGCTGTTCGACCTGACGATGACCGCCCTGGCCAAGGCGGAGTACCCGATCGCCGCCGCCGAGCCCGACCCCGGCGCGGTGGTGGCCCACCTGCTGCACGGGCTGACCGCCGTGACCGAGCAGGCCGGCGTCGACCCCGCCGCGGTGCTCGGGCTCGGGGTGGCAATCTCCGGGACGGTGGAGCGCACCGCCGACGCCGTCGTGCACGCCCAGACGCTCGGCTGGGAGGGAGTGCCGCTGGGCGCCATGCTCCGCGCCGGCACCGACATTCCCGTGCACGTCGACAACGGGGCGAAGACGCTCGGCCAGGCCGAGATGTGGTTCGGCGCCGGCCGGGGCACCCGGCACGCCGTCGTCGCGCTGGTCGGCTCCGGGGTGGGCGCCGCCGTGATCACCGACGGGGTGAGCTACCGGGGCGCGCACAGCAGCGCCGGCGAGTGGGGGCACACCACCATCGCGTACGGCGGTCGCCAGTGCCGCTGCGGCAACCTGGGCTGCCTGGAGGCGTACGTCGGGGCGGAGGGCATCCTCGACCGCTACCGGCAGGCCAACCGGGGCCGGCCGGCGGCCGGCGGGGACGAGGAGAGCGCGCTGGGCGAGCTGCTGCGCTCCTCGACGAAGACCGCCGAGGCGGTGCTCGACGAGACCGTGGGCTACCTCGGCGCCGGGGTGGCGACCCTGATCAACCTGTTCAACCCCGAGCGGGTGGTGCTCGGCGGGTGGGCCGGGCTGGCCCTCGGCGATCGGTTCCTGCCCCGGATCCGGGAGGCCACCGCACGGCACGCGCTGCGCCAGCCGTACGCCCAGGCCTCGATCGAGCTGTGCCAGCTCGGGCCCGACGCGGTCGCGATGGGCGCGGCCACGCTGCCGATGGCCCGGCTGTTGCGCGACGGCGGCGTGCCCCGATCGGCCGCCGCCCGCCCCGCGGCGTCCACGCGCCCGGCCCGCAGGCCGCGCGCCCGCTGACCCGCCCGATCGCCCCCGGCACGTTGCCTGCGCGTCACCACCGTCCGGCCACCACGGCCTCACGGGCGGTGTGCCGGCCCCGCCGGCGGTTCCGCCGGACGGTGACGCCGGCCGTCACCACGGCGGCCAGGCCGAGCGCGAGCCACAGCAGCGGGTTGGTCCGCACCGAGTCGGGAAGCTGCTGGGCGAGGACGAAGACGCCCATCACCACGACGAACCAGCCGAACGCCTTGCGCAGCACGTCCTCGGGAATCCGGTCGGTGAGCCGGCCACCGAGCAGGCTGCCGACGACGGCCGCGGCGGTCACCACGGCGGCCAGGCGCCAGTCGATGCTGACGCTGGACAGGTAGCCGGCCAGGCCGGCGAAGGACTTCATCGCGATGACGACCAGTGAGGTGCCCACGGCGACCGGCATCGGCAGGCCTCCGAGCAGGGCCAGCGCCGGCACCACCAGGAAGCCGCCACCGGCGCCGACCAGGCCGGTGACCAGGCCGACCACGACACCGTCGAGGACTACCCGCCCGACGGGAAGCTCGTGCGGCACGGGCCGGCGCTCGGCGCCGCGTCGGCCGCGGATCATCGCGATGGCGGTGGCGAGCATCATCAGTGCGAACCCGGTGAGCAGCACCCCGGCCGGGATGAACTCGGCGAGACGGCCGCCTGCGTACGCACCGGTCATACCGGCCACGCCGAAGATCAGTCCGGTGCGCCACCGGATGCGTGCGGCTCGCGCGTGCGGCAACACACCGACCGCGCTGGTGACCCCGACGACGAGCAGCGAGGTGGCGATGGCCTCCTTGGCCGGCAGGTCGGCGACGTAGACCAGCAGCGGCACGGCGAGGACCGAGCCGCCGCCGCCGAGCAGGCCGAGGCTGATCCCGATCAGCACGGCCAGCCCGATGGTCAGCGCGAGGCTGCCGTTCATGCCCGCCGGCCGGTGTCCGGCCCTCCACGCAACTGGCCGACGACGCTGTCCAGGTCGCAGCTGGCGCCCCGGTTGTAGGGGAGCTTGCCGAGCAGCATGCCCATCGCACAGGTGTTGGTCACCGCGGCGAAGGTGAGACCGGCGCCGATGAACCCGGCGACCCACTTGAGCTGCGGCACGAACACCGAGCCGAGGACGCTGGCCAGGACGATGGACCCGGCGACCAGGCGGACCTGGCGCTCCAGGTCCCAGCGGGGGTTGCCCTGGTTGATCGGCGCGTCGGCCGCTTGCCAGGCCATGATGCCGCCGTCGAGCACCTTCAGGTTGGGCAGACCGACCCCGGCGAGGGTCTGTTCGGCCTGGGCGGCGCGGACCCCGGAGCGACAGATGAGCACCACGTCCTCGTCGAGGTGGCGGCGCAGCTCCTCGCGGTGCTCCTTGAGCAGGTCCAGCGGCACGTTGTAGGAACCGGGGATGTGCGAGGTCTCGAACTCGCCGGGCGTGCGCACGTCGAGCAGCCGGGGCGTCCGCCCGGCGGCGATCAGCTCGCGCAGGGTGGCCGCGTCGAGCGTCGAGGGGGTGGTCGGGGTCGTGGTCATGTTCTTCCTCCGTCGAAAGTCGGTGTGGTCAGGCGGTGGCGGCCATCCGGACGCCGGCCTGCTCGGCGTGGCCGAACATGTCGTCGATCAGGACGACCTCGCGGCCGGCGTTGGCCAGCAGCGACGCGGCGGCGGTGGCGCGGTAGCCGGAGCCGCAGTGCACCCACACGGTGCCGGCCGGCACGTCGCCGAGCCGCGTGGGCAGGTCGGGCAGCGGCACGTGCACCGCGCCGTCGATGTGGCGGGCCTTCCACTCGTTGGTCATCCGCACGTCGAGGACGACCTGCGGGGCGGGCAGGCCCTCGGGGGTGTTCCCGGCCTGCGCGGCCGCGAGGGCCGGGAAGTCGGCGACGGTCAGCTCCCGCAGGTCGGCCGGGTCGGTCGCCCACTGCTCGGGGGTTCCGGTGGACTGGGCGGCCGGGCGGTCGATGCCGATGCGGACCAGTTCCCGCTGGGCGTCGGCGACCTGCTCCGGCGTCTCCGCCAGGAGGGTGATCGGCACCCCCCAGGTGATCAGCCAGCCGAGCCACGTCGACATGGGCCCGTCGAGGCCGAGGCTGACGGTGCCGGCGAGGTGCGAGCCCGCGTACGCCTTGCGGTGACGCAGGTCGACCACCCACTCCCCGGCAGCGATCCGCCCCCGCAACTGGGTGGCGTCGGCCCGGGTCACCGGGCTGAGGTCGACCGGGGCGGGCCCGGCGGCGTTGGCCACTCCCATGTGGGCGTAGTAGGCGGGGTAGGCGTCCAGTCCGGCGAGGGTCTCGGTGACGAACTGGTCGGCGGCCAGCCGCAGCGCCGGGTTGGCCTGCTTCTCCCGGCCGATGGTCGACTCCGGGGCGTCGGCCTGGCTGGACGAGCAGAAGCTGCCGAAGCCGTGGGTGGGCCACACCTGGGCGCCGTCGGGAAGCAGGTCGGCCAGCTTCCGCGCCGATTCGTGCTGGTGGTGGGCCAGGGTGTGCGCGTGCTGCTGGCCGAGCAGGTCGGTACGCCCGGTCGTGCCGAACAGCAGCGACCCGCCGGTGAACACCCCCACCGGGGACCAGCCGCCGTCGCCGGCCTCGTCCAGCACGTACGACAGATGGTGGAAGGTGTGCCCGGGAGTGCCGACCACCCGCAGCCGCAGCAGGTCGGACACGGGCACCTCGTCGCCGTCGGTGACCGGCATCCGGTCGAAGCCCGTCTCGTCGGCGGCGGAGACCAGGTACTCCGCGCCGGTCAGCCGGGCCAGTTGCAGGCCGCCGGAGACGTAGTCGTTGTGGGTGTGCGTCTCCACCACGTGAGTGATCCGCACACCCTTCTCACCCGCGAGATACATGATTCGGTCGATGTCCCGCTGCGGGTCCACCACCACCGCCACCCGGCCGTCCGTCGCCAGGTAGCTGCGGTCCCCCAGGGACGAGGTCGCGATGACCGACACCTGCACCGTCATCCGTCTACTCCTTTCACCACCCTGCATACCCCCGGGGGTATGCAGGGGACAGTCATCACCCTTGGCCGAACTCGAACTTGAACACGTGCTTACCCGCCCCGGCTGGGAATACGCCGCCGGGGCGCCGGCATCAGTCCCGGCGGATCACGCCAGGGCCAGGAACAGCTTCTCCAGCTCCTCCTCGGTCATCTCCGGCTGCTCGCCGCGATCGCGGGCGCCGGAGCAGTGCCGCATGCCGGAGGCAATGATCTTGTAGCCCGCCCGGTCGATCGCCTTCGACACCGCGGCGAGCTGGGTCAGCGCCTCGCGGCAGTCCTGACCGCTCTCCATCATCTCGATGACCGCGTTGAGCTGGCCTCGCGCTCGCTTCAGGCGGGTCAGCGCCTCGCCGGTCATCTCGGGACGCAACTTCATCTCATCTACCTCCGTTCTCACCGTAACACCTACCCCGGGGGGTATCCCGGTCGACCTCGCGGCCGCTTCCGGCTCGCGGCCGCTTCCGGTGAACCTCGCCCTCAGTGCGGCGAGGCGTTGCCCCACGCGTCGATCGGGGCCTACGCCACCCGCCTTCCATGATTGCCGTCTGCAACCCTCACAACATACCCCCCAGGGTATCCATTCCCGCCGGACGCGCTGAGAGATCGGCTCCGCCATCCTGATCGCCGTCGAAGCCGTCGGAGGATGGCCGCAACCGGTACTTCGTGACGGCACAGGACGTGCCGGCGCCCTATTCAGCCTCGTTGGAAGGGGGCTGGGGAACCACCATGACGGGCCGGTGGGCGCGGTGCAGCGTGGACATGGCGGCGCTGCCGAGCAGAATCTTCCGCACAGCGGAACGTCCGCGCGAGCCGACCACGAGCAGGCTGGCCCCGCGGTCCGCCGCAACCGCAGCCAGCGCATCGGCCACCGCCTGTCCGGGCGTGCCAACCCCGCCCCGCACGTGCACCGTGGTCGCGGACTGCTCACCGGCCTCCGCCACCCCTGGCGTCTCCTCGGCGTCGCTGTGGCTGTGGCTGTCGACAGAGACCAGAACGAGATCACGGGCAGGGAAGAGCCGCCGGGTGGTGCCGAACGCGGCCTCGGCTCCGGCAGAGGAATCCCAGCCGACCAAGACCGGTCCCTCCGCAAGCGCCGCATGCTCGTCGGTCAACAGCGGATGCGGTACCACCAGCACAGGACGTGGGCTGTAGTGCACGGCCATGTCCGACACGCTGCCGAGCACCGCCCTGGCGCCGCCCAATCCCCGGGAGCCAAGCAGCAGCACATCGACCTGCTTCTCGTCGGCCAACTCGGCGAGCTGCACCCCCTCCCCGCCGTAGCTCCGCCGTACCAGAGGCTCGGCATCCCAACCTGCGGCCCGGGCCAGCATCACTCCCATCGACGCCAAGCGATCGGCTTCACGGCTGCCCTCCTTCTCGACCGCGTCCACAAACGCGTTGATGTTGCGAGTACCCGTCCACAGCCTCCGCCGCAACTCAGCACTGGCAAACGGAGGCGTCCACAGATGCGCGATCCATACACGCGCACCGGGAAACAGCAGGGCTCCGGCTTCAATTGCAGCGCTCGCGGCCGGAGACCCGTCGTAACCCACCACCACTCGCCTGACGTCTACGCCGTTCATCGCACAACCCCCTCAACACCATGTCCGCGAACGCCGTGCCCTGGAAGGGAACGGGCGCGGCCTGTCCGTTTCCGGTGCCTGCGGAGGCCCATCGACCAGCCCGTTGATTGGACAAGCCCGGCAGCAGGCACAACATGATCATACCTGCGGTTCAGGTCGACAGATGGCGACCGCAATCTTCGCGCTACCAGCGGGGCATCGACGTGGTACCGGCGCAACGCCCGGGCGATCAACTCAGGACTGCTTATCCGATCGCTCATTCATGGAGGTTCTTCTTTGGTCTTCGCAACGCCAAGTGGAAGGCCCAACCGAAATGGAGGGCGTGACCGTGGCACGGGAACGAAGTGCTGGACGACGGCCAGTCGCATTTCGCGCAGCGGTTGTAGAAAGGCCCCCGCCGGTCCCGCCCAGCGGCGGAGATCACCACCTTGACCAACCGTGTCACTGCCGGGTGCAGGGCTGCCCCGCTCGGTGGATCCGAGCCACCTCGGCCCGCACGGATCGCCGACAGCCACCGGCGGCGGGCGTCGCCCGCCTGCCGGTGGTCTGTCCGGCACCGTCGGATCAGGGCAACTTGGCAACCGTCAGCAGGATCGCGGAATCCTCCAACGCCTCGAGACTGTGGCGTGCGTCGGGCACGATGAGCAGGTCTCCGGTGCGCGCCTCCCACGACTGTTCACCAGCGATCATGCGGACCCGGCCGTGGAGCACCTGGACCGTGGCCTCGCCCGGGTTCTCATGCTCCGCGAGGCGTGCGCCCCCGCTCATGCCGATGACCGTCTGGCGTAGCACCTTCTCGTGGCCGCCGTAGACGGTATCGGCGGTGTGCCGGCCACCGGCGCCGGCTGCGCGATCGACTTGTTGGCGGGCGAGGGCTGCGAGCGAGATCTTCTGCATGCCGTCATTGTCCCAGTCCGGCCGTTGTCGCCCCCGCCTGGCCTGGATGCAGCGCGTCCGTCCTGGCTTGTCGTTGCTCCCGCGGCTGGACAGTCAGGGGAGACGTGCCGTGCCCGGCGCGGCGGCGAGCCGTCGCGCCGGGCAGGCGATCAGCACCAGCCGTTGATCGTGCTGTTCACCCCGGTCCAGAGGTACGCGTCGGAGACCCAGCTACCGTCGCTGAGCCGGTTCCAGAGCGACGTGGTGCCGTACCGCCCGGCGTGTGAGGTTCCGTTCGCGGAGCAGGAGATGGTGACGGTGGCCCCGTCGCCGACCGATCCGAGCGCGGCGTAGCCGGTGCCGGGCCCGGCACGCCGGGTGAGGCTCCCACCGCCGTTGGCGTCAACCACTCCCTGGGTGAAGCCGAGCGCGCCGTAGTTGTAGACGGCGCTGCCGGCCCCGGCCCAGGCCGATCCGTGCCGCGTGCCACCCTGGTAGGCGGCGGCGCCGTTCTCGAACGCCCACTTGCCGATGCCGTGACCGGCGATGGGGACGTACGCGCTGTTCTGCCGCAGCCCGAAGTGGACGTGCCGGCCGTAGGCGGCCCCGCCGCAGGTGACGTCGGTGCCGGTGTAGCCCAGGTAGGCGCCCGCGCCGACCGCCGCCCCGTTGACCGAGATGCTGCTCCACAGGTGGTAGTAGTCGGTCGAGTAGCCCCGGTCGTGGATCACCCGGATCCAGCCCTGGCACATCGTGTACGCCGTGCCGCCCCGGGCGGCGCGGACGACCTGGTCGCCGCCGGCGAGGTCCACGGAGCTGTACGGCGACTCGCTGCCGCCCCAGCCGTGCGGGCCGCTGGTGAGAGTCCAGGTCTGGCCGACCGCGAACGGCAGGGCCATCCCGGTCCGGTAGTCGCCGCCGGCGTACGTGGGGGCCGGCGTGGTCTTGAAGACCTGCCGTTCCCGCTCCGACACGAGGGGCGACTCGCCGGCCAGTTCGCTGAAGTCGGCCTCGCCGTCGAACGCGACCCGCCACCGCCCCGCGTCGGCGCGCGCGATGAACACCGAGCCGGTCGGGTGGGCGTCCTTTTTGCGGGGGGCGACCGCGACGGCGGTGCCGAACGCCCACCGCCCCTCCTGCCGGCTGATCGTGACGCGGGTTTCCGGTGTCGCGACATCACCCGTGCTGAGACGCTCGGCCTGACCGAGCAGCTTGTTGGTCACGGCCTCGGTGACGGTCGGGGGCACCGGCTTCGGCGCCGCCCCGGCGCTCGCCGGACCACCGCCGATCAGGATCCCCGCCGCCAACAGAGCCATCGGAATGCCAGCCCACCGCCGCAACTGTCCCATCGACACACTCCTTAAATCGATCTGTACCTATGGGTGATGCGGTGACGATAAGCGGCGGCAAGAATAATGTCTACATCCCGCAACCGCAGCCACGAAACTTTCTTTCGATGACGGGTCGGGCCGGTGGCTGCGGTCAACGTCGAGCCCGTCCGTGCCCGGCACGATGAACGACCTGCCGGCAGTCGACGCTGGAACCCGCGAGGTGATGTCCGGAGTGGGCAGAATCGGGAGTTTCCCATCCCGCGCTGTCCGCCCCCGGTCGGCGGCGCCCTGTCCCGGGCGCCGCCGACCGTACGGGCCGTCAGGCCGGCAGGTTCCACTTCTGGTTGGCCCCGCCGGTGCACGACCAGACCTGCGTCTTCGTGCCGTCGGCGGAGACGTTGCCGGTGATGTCGAGGCACTTGTTCGCCTGCGGGTTCACCAGGTCCCGTCCGGAAGTCCACGTCCACTGCTGCGCGGCGCTGCCGTTGCAGGTCCACAGCTGCACCTTCGTGCCGTCGGCGGTGCCGCCGCCGGAGACGTCGAGGCACTTGCCCAGCGACCGCAGCGTCCCGTCGGAGGCGCGGGTCCAGGTCTGGTTGGCGCTGCCGGCGCAGCTCCAGATCTGCGCCGCGGCGCCGTCGGCGCTGCTGTTGTCGGTGACGTCCAGGCACTTGCCGCCGAGGCCGGTGATCGGCCCGGTCGGCCCGGTGGGCGTCCCGGGCCCGGACTGGGTGCCCGCCCAGGTGAACGTGGCGGTGGTCCGGGCCGGCAGGGTGTAGGTGAACGACTGCCCGCCCCAGACCACCTTCACCGACTGGGCGGACGTGCCGCCGTTGTGGGCCAGCAGCGCCTTGGTGCCGTCGGAGTTGCGGTAGGCGACGTTCTGCACCGTGCCGTTGGCGGTGGAGGCGATCCGTTGCGCCCCGGGCCGGACGAACTTGGTCAGGTGCCCGGTGGTGTAGTACTCGATCGTGTAGTCGACCTGGCCGGCGCGGGAACCGCCCTCCTGCACGGTGATCAGGCCGGTGCAGGTGCCGCAGCCGCCGTTGTGCGGGCCCATGTTCTGGTTGAGGGCCAGGCTCCACTTGACGATGCTCCGGCTCCAGTTCCGGGCGTAGTTGACGATGTCGGCCATGTCCTCGTTGTGCTGGTTGCCGATCCAGGTGCCACCGGAGTGCTCGGTGCTGAACTGCGGCACCGACGGGTACTGGCCCTGCACCTGGCCGCCGACCGCCGGGTCACCGAAGTAGCCGTGCCAGGCGATCCCGCCGAAGAGCGGGTCGGTGCGCACCGCGGCGTCGCCGAGCACCCCGGCGCCCATGGTGGCGTAGTCGCCGTAGTTCCAGTCGTGCACCAGCACCTTCGTGGTGATGCCGGCGGCCCGGAACGCCGGGTAGACGAAGTTCTTGGTCAGCTCGGCCAGGCCGGAGGAGTTCCAGCTCATCCCGGGATAGTCCATCGCCGTCGGGTTGCCCGACTGGCAGCAGTTCGGCTCGTTCTGCACCGAGAGGTAGTCGACCCTCACGCCGCGCGCCGCGTACGCCTGGATGGTCTTGACGAAGTACTGGGCGTAGGTGGCGTAGTACTGGGACTTCAGCCAGCCCATCTGGTCCATCCGGCCGTTGTCCTTCATCCAGCCGGGCGCGCTCCACGGCACGACCTTGACCCGCAGGGCGGGGTTGAGCTGCCGGGCCTGGGCGGTGAGCAGCTCGACGTTGGTGTCGTAGCCGCCTGCGCCGAAGTCGGTGAGGTCGCAGCAGGTGTCGTCGAGGGAGACGTGGCCCGGGCGGGACAGGTCGGAGGCCCCGATCGGGTTGCGGACGAAGGACAGCCCGATGCCGTCGGTGGGGCTGAACAGCTTGCGCATCACCTCGTCGCGGGTGGCCGCGCTGACCGGGCCGCCGCGCAGCAGGTACGCGGTGGTGTCCGTGATCGAGGCGCCGGCGCCCTCGAACGGCTGGTAGCGGGTGTTCTCGTCGACGGTGACGGTGTGCGTGGCTCCGCCGCTGGACGCCGCGAAGCTCACCGGAGCCTGCTGTTGCAACCCACGGGTGACGGCGCGGCCGCCGGCGTCGGAGGTGGTGGTGAGCCAGACGTTCACGCTCTCACCGGCGGCCTGCGCGGTCGAGGCCGCGAGGGTCAGGACGCCGGTTGTCAGGCAGAGTGTGAGGGCCCCGGCCAGCGCGGCGCGGGCCGGCGAGCGGTGGGTGGTGGGTGGGGCGAGGGGCAAGAAATCGACGGTCATGACTGAGGAAACACTGTTGTAACTCTTATGTCAAGCACTGAAAAAAGCGACGGGCCGGCACGGACAGGGGCGGGGTGGCGGCACCGTCGCCGCCTCCCCGCCGTCGTGGCCCGGCGCACCGTAGTCCTCGGACTCATGCATGTCAATGAACGTCGGCCGGGGCGCCGCACGCGCCCCGGCCGCCCGGTCGCTCAGCCCCGCCCGCGCACCCGCCGGATGGTGTCGCGGAACCACAGCGCGCTGCGCTTCGGGACGCGTTCCTGCGTGTCGTAGTCGACCCGGACGATGCCGAACCGCTTGTCGTAGCCGTACGACCACTCGAAGTTGTCCAGCAGCGACCAGGCGAAGTAGCCGCGCACGTCCGCGCCGGCCCGCCGGGCCCGGGCCACCGCGCGCAGGTGCTCGGCGAGGTAGTCCACCCGGTCGTCGTCGGCGACGAAGCCGCGCGCGTCCGGGCGGTCGTCGAACGCCGCGCCGTTCTCGGTGATGACCATCGGCAGGCCGGGGTAGTCGCGGCTGATCCGCAGCAGCAGGTCGGTGAAGCACTCCGGGACGATCTCCCAGTCCATCGCCGTGCGCGGTCGGCCCCGTGGGACGACCCGGCGCACCGGCCGGCCGTCGGCGTCCCGGTCCCGGCCGTCGGCCTCCACCCCGGAGAAGACCTGCCCGAAGTAGTAGTTGACCCCGAGCACGTCGAGCGGGGCGGCGATGACCGTCAGGTCGTCGTCGTACACCGGGACCGTCACCCCGTCGGCCGCCAGGTCGGCCAGCACGTCGTCGGGGTACCGGCCGTGCACGAGCGGGTCCAGGTAGAACCGCGCGCCCAGCCCGTCGGAGGCCCGGGCGGCGTCGCGGTCGGCGGCGCTGTCGGTGGCCGGGTCGGCGGTGGCCAGGTTCAGCGTGATACCCACCTCGACCGGGGTGGTGGCCGCCGCCCTGATCCGCCGGGTCGCCAGCCCATGGCCGAGCAGCAGGTGGTGCGCCGCCGCGATGGCGTCGCCGAGGTCGCGTCGGCCCGGGGCGTGCCCGCCGTACGCGTAGCCGAGCATCGCCGAGCACCACGGCTCGTTGAGCGTCGTCCACGTCCGTACCCGGTCGCCGAGGGCGTCGAAGACCAGCATCGCGTAGTCGGCGAACCGGTAGGCGGTGTCCCGCGCCGGCCAGCCGCCGGCGTCCTCCAGCTCCTGCGGCAGGTCCCAGTGGTAGAGCGTGACCCACGGGTCGACGCCCCGGCCGAGCAGCTCGTCGACCAGCCGGTCGTAGAAGGCCAGGCCCGCCGGGTTGGCCGGGCCCCGCCCGCCCGGCTGCACCCGGGGCCAGGCCGTCGAGAACCGGTACGTGTCCACGCCCAGGTCCGCGATCAGGGCCACGTCCTGCGACATCCGGTGGTAGTGGTCGCAGGCCACGTCGCCGGTGTCGCCGCCGGCCACCGCCCCCGGGACTCGGCAGAAGGTGTCCCAGATCGACGGTGTCCGCCCGTCCTCGGCGACCGCGCCCTCGATCTGGTACGACGACGTGGCCACCCCCCAGCGGAAAGAAGTGGGGAGGGTGTCGATCGGATCGGTGGTCGCCGACCCGGCGGCGGTGGACTTCATGCTGCTCCTCGGTGCGACGCTGAGCCGGTACGCGGGAACGCGCTCGTCACCGGGCGACCGCCTCGTCGGCCTGGTGCAGCCAGCAGGCGACCGCCCGGCCCGGGTCGCCGGCCGGCGGGCCGAGCGTCGGCAGCCGGCTGTCGCACGGCGCGACCGCCCGGGGGCAGCGCGGGTGGAACGCGCACCCGTCGGGCATCGCGCGCAGGTCCGGCGGGGAGCCGGGGATGCCCGTCAGCTCCCGGCGCGGCCCGCGCAGGGCGGGGAAGGAGTGCAGCAGCCCGTCGGTGTACGGGTGCAGCGCCGCGCCGTACAGCTGCGCGGCCGGGGCCTGCTCGACGATCCGGCCGCCGTACATGATGGCGATGCGGTCGGAGAACTCCACCAGCAGCGACAGGTCGTGGGTGATGAACAGCACCGCGAAGCCGAGCCGTTCGCGCAGCTCGGCGAGCTGGCTGAGGATCTGCCGCTGCATCACCACGTCCAGGGCGGTGGTCGGCTCGTCCATGATGACGACCTGCGGCTCCAGGGCCAGCGCCATGCCGATCATCACCCGCTGCCGCATGCCGCCGGAGAGCTGGTGCGGGTAGCTGTCCAGCCGGTCGGCGGAGATGCCGACCAGCCGCAGCAGCTCCCGGGCCCGGGCCAGCCGGGCCGGGCGGCTCAGCCCCGGCTGGTGCGCCCTGATCACGTCGACGAGCTGGGTGGAGACCTTGTGCACCGGGTTGAGGGAGTTCATCGCCCCCTGGAACACGATCGACGTCTCCGCCCAGCGGAACGCCCGCAGCTGCGCGGGGGACAGGGTGAGCACGTCGACCGGCGGGCCGTCGACGGGGTGGTAGACCACCTCGCCGCCGCTGATCACCCCGGGCGGCGGGAGCAGCCGGGTCAGCCCGTACGCCAGGGTGGACTTGCCACTGCCGCTCTCCCCGGCCAGGCCGAGCACCTCGCCCCGGTGCAGGGTGAGGTCGACCTCGCGGACGGCGCGCACGGCCGAGTCGCCGAGGCCGTAGTCGACGCTGAGCCGACGGATCTCCAGCACCGGTTCGCTCATCGACCGGCCTCCTTTCGCTGTCCGGGCGCGGCCGGCGACGCCGGCCGGGGCGCCAGCACCGGGGTGAAGCCCACCCGCATCCGCACGGTGCGCCCGTCGGCCGTGCGGATCCGGGACCGTCCGGCGCTGCGCAGGCGGGGGCTGACGAACTCGTCGATGCCGAAGTTGATCAGGGCTAGGGCGGTGCCGAGCAGCGCGATGGCCAGCCCGGCCGGCACGAACCACCACCAGGCGCCCTGTGCCAGGGCCTGCTGGCTCTGCGCCCAGAACAGGATGGTGCCCCAGTTCCACGACGAGACCGACGAGATGCCGATGAAGGCCAGGGTGATCTCCGACATGACCGCGAAGATCACCGTGCCGACGAAGCCCGAGGCGATGATCGCGGTGAGGTTCGGCAGGATCTCGAAGCCGATGATCCGCCAGGTGCGCTCGCCGGTGGCCCGCGCGGCCTCCACGTAGTCGCGCCGGCGTAGCGACAGCGTCTGGGCGCGCAGCACCCGGGCGCCCCACGCCCACGAGGTGAGCCCGATGACCAGGGCGACGACCAGGTCGCCGGCCCCCTCGACCGTGGACGTGACGATGATGATCAGCGGCAGCGCCGGGATCACCAGGAACACGTTGGACAGCGCGGACAGGCCGTCGTCGGCGAGCCCGCCGAGGTAGCCGGCGGTCACCCCGACCAGGACGGACAGCACGGTGGCCACCACGCCTGCGGTCAGGCCGACCAGCATCACCCCGCGGGTACCGACCAGGATCTGGCTGAACACGTCCTGTCCGAGGTGGGTGGTGCCGAACCAGTGTGCCGCCGACGGCGGCTGGAGCAGGTCGGCGCTGCGGGCGTCCGGGTCGTACGGCGCGATCCACGGGCCGATCACCGCGAGCAGCAGGTACCCGGCGACCACGGCCAGTCCCGTGGCGGCCTTGCCGCCGCTGACGAACCGCAACCGACGGCGGCGGCCCGGCCGGACGCTGGGCTGGGCCATCGCGCCCTGCTCCGGGATGACCTGCTCCACGCTGGAGGTGGGAATGCTCACGGCTCAGCCCTCCTTGCGGGTACGCGGGTCGAGGAACAGGTACACCACGTCGGCGAGCAGGTTGGCCACCAGCACCGACAACGTGATGACCAGGAAGATGCCCTGCATCAGCGGGTAGTCCTTGGCGCTGACGGCCCGGAAGAGCAGGAACCCGAGCCCGGGGTACGAGAAGACGATCTCCACGAGCAGGGTGCCGCCGACGATCAGCCCGAGCGACAGGGCGAACCCGGCGACGTTGGGCAGCAGCGCGTTGCGCGCCGCGTAGCTCATCGCGACCCGCCGCTCGGGCAGGCCCTTGGCGTGCGCCACCGTGATGTAGTCCTCGGCGGCGACGGTGACCATCATGTTGCGCATGCTGAGGATCCAGCCGCTCATCGAGGAGATCAGGATGGTGGCGGCGGGGAGCAGGCTGTGCTGGACCGCGCTGCCCAGGAAGATGCTGTCCAGGGCGGGGACCAGGCCCGGCTCGTAGCCGCCGGAGGACGGGAAGAAACTGCCCGGACCGGCCAGCACCGCGATCGCCACCAGGCCCAGCCAGAAGTACGGCACCGAGGACAGGAACGTGGTGACCGGCAGCAGCCCGTCCACCCAGGAGCCGCGCCGCCAGCCGGCCAGCACCCCGAGCCCGGTGCCGAGCACGAAGCTGACCGCGGTGGTGACGCCGACCAGGATGAGGGTCCAGGGCAGCGCGTCGCCGATGACCTCCGACACCGGCGACGGGAACGCCGTGAACGACAGCCCCAGGTCGCCGTGGGCGAGCTGTCGCCAGTAGTCGACGTACTGGTCCCACAGGCTGTCGTCGGAGTCGAGGCCGAACAGCACGTACAGCGAGTGGATGGCGTCGGTGCTGAGCTGTCCCTGGAAGCGGGAGACCAGCGACTTCACCGGGTCACCGGGGATCATCCGGGGGATGAAGAAGTTGATGGTCAGCGCCGCCCAGGCGGTGAACAGGTAGAAGGCGATGCGCCGCAGCAGGAAGATCATCGGCTGGCCTCCCCGCCTACCGTCGCTGCCCCGGTGACGTCGGGGTGGTAGAGCCAGCAGGCCGTCCAGTGCCCGTCGTGGTCGCCGACGGTCAGCCTCGGGGGCAGCTCCTCGGCGCAGCGCGGCAGGGCCACCGGGCAGCGCGGGTGGAACCGGCAGCCGGTGGGCGGCCGGATCAGGCTGGGCGGCTCGCCGTCGCCGCGCTCGGCCACGTCCGCCCCGCCGTCGCCGGTGATCCGGTCCGGGTCGGGCGCCGAGCCGATCAGCAGCCGGGTGTACGGGTGCGCCGGGTGCTGGGTGACCGTCTCGCTGTCCCCGCCCTCGACCAGGCGGCCGGCGTACATCACCAGCGTCTCGTCGGCGAAGTAGCGGGCCGAGGCGATGTCGTGGGTGATGTAGAGGATCGCCAGGTCGAACCGCTCCTTGAGCTCGCGCAGCAGGTTGAGCACGCCGAGCCGGATCGACACGTCGAGCATGGACACCGGCTCGTCGGCGAGCAGCACCTCCGGGTCGGCGCCGAGCGCGCGGGCGATGGCGACCCGCTGCCGCTGCCCGCCGGACAGCTCGTGCGGGAAGGAGTCCAGGTAGCGCTCGGCCGGGGTGAGCCGGACCCGTTCGAGCAGCCGCCGCAGCGCGGCGTCGAGGTCGGCGTCGGTGCGGCCAGCGTTGCCGTGCACGCGCAGCGCCCGGGTCAGGTGGTAGCGCACGGTGTGCACCGGGTTCAGCGACGCGAACGGGTCCTGGAAGATCAGCTGGACCTGCCGGGCGTACGCCCGGAACGGCCGCCCGCCGCGGACGGTGACCGGCTTGCCGTGCAGCGCGATGGTGCCCGCCGTGCGCGGATAGAGCTGCGCGAGCAGCCGGGCGACGGTCGACTTGCCGGAGCCGGACTCGCCGACCAGGGCGGTGACCTGGCCGCGGCGCAGGGTCAGCTGCACGTCGTCGACCGCGTGCACGGCCGTTCGGGTACGGGAGAACAGGCCGCGCAGCCGCCTGCGGACGGGGAAGTGCTTGGTCAGGCCGATCGCCTCCAGCACCTCCTCGCCGGCGGCCGGGGCCGACGGGGTGGGCGTCGTCATCGGTTTCCTGTCTGCTCAGGGATGGGTCGCGGCGTGGCCGCCGGTGGCCCGGGCGGAGGGTGGACCGCCCGGGCCACCGGCGCCCGGCTCAGGATCCGGCGGGCCGCAGGTGCTGCACGACGTCCGCCGCGTTGGGCTGGGTCGGCTGCCCCGCGCCGTAGGCGTTCGCGTCGTCCGGCCAGCCGGTCCAGTTCTTCGTGCTGTACGCGGCCCCGACGTTGTCCGCGCCGACCGGGATGATCGGCGTCTGCTCGACGAAGACCTTCTGGAGCGTGGCCAGGGCCGCGGTGCGGGCGGCGTCGTCGGTGGCGTTGGCGTACGCGGCGAGCGCGGCGGTGGCCTGCGGGTTGTCGAAGCGGCCGAAGTTGCCGGCGGGGGAGGCCTTGCCGATCGGCTTGAGCAGCCGGCCGTCCATCACCGTCTGGTAGATGTCGTACGGGGTCGCCCCGCCGTTGGTCCACCGGAAGGTCGCATCGAACCGGCCCTCCTCGACGTTGCGGAACCAGGCGTCCTGGTTGGCCTTCTCCACGGTGGCGGTGATGCCGATGGTGGACAGGTTGTCCTTCACGATCTCCAGGCTCGTCTGGTAGTCCGACCAGCCGGACGGGTCGGTCAGGGTGAGGGTGACCGGCTTGCCGCTCGGGTCGACCAGCTTCTCGCCGGCGTACCGGAAGCCCGCCTCGGTGAGCACCTTCTTCGCGCCGTCGACGTCGATCCGCTGCTGCTGGCCCTTGAACTCGGCGGCGACGTAGGCGTCGCCGGCCGGGCTCGGCAGCCCGGTCACACTGGTCACCACCGGGTGGAAGTACCCGGCCGAGGCCTGCTGGAAGATGTCCTCCCGGTTGACCACCATGTTCATCGCCCGGCGCAGGGCGGGGTTGTCGAACGGCTTACGGGTGGTGTTGATGTACAGGCCGTGGATGCCGAGCACCGGCGGTGCCCACACCTTGTGGTTGGCCGGGTCCTTGCCGACGAACACCGTCTTGACGTTGGGGATGAAGACGAAGCTCCACTCGGACTCGCCGTTGGCCAGCGCCGTGGTCTGCGCGTTGTTGTCGGTGAACGAGGTGTAGCGCAGCTCCTTGACCTTCGGCAGTTCCTGCCAGTAGCCGCTGGTGCGCACGGTCAGGGTGGTGGTCTGCGGGGTGAACGACGTGAGCGTGTACGCGCCGCTGCCCACCGGGTTCTTGTTGACGTTGGTGCCCGGGTCCTTGATCGCCGACCAGATGTGCTGCGGCACGATCGGCACCTGGGCGATGATCTTCTGCTGGTTGACGAACTGCGGCGAGGCGAAGCCGAGGGTCACCTGGTTGCCGGCGGTGGTGATCGAGGTGTACGGGGTGGCCGCGATGTTGAGTGCCTCGTTGGCCTTGAGCAGGTTGTAGGTGAACGCGACGTCGGCGGCGGTGACCGGCTTGCCGTCGGACCAGGTGGCGTTGTCCCGGAGGGTGACGGTGACCGAGCGGTAGTCCGCGGTCCACTCGGCCTTCGTGGCCAGCCACGGCTTGAACGGATCGGCGGGCTTGACCGGGTTCCACATCATCAGCGGCTCGTAGATCTGCCACCGGTAGCCCAGCGACGCCGCCGACGAGGTGGTCAGGAACGGGTTGTGGTTCTCCGTCTGCGGGCCGTTGGGCATGCCGACGTTGAGCACGGTCGCGCTGCTGCCGCCCTTGTCCCGGTTCCGGGTGTTCGCGGTCTCGCTGCACGCGGTCCCGGTGGCGGCGATCGCGCCGGCCAGCGCGACGGCGACGAACTGGCGTCTTCTCATGGTGGTCTCCCTCGATGCTCCCCGCTGCGGGCGCGGGGTCGGTGGTGGGGCAAGGGTGTGCGGTGTCGCGCCCGGTCGGTTCGAAGCCCCGACCGGTGGCGTGGATGGTGTGTCTCCCGGGTTGCGGGTGGTGCGGCCGGCTCAGGACCCGGCGGTCGAGCCACGGACGGTGAACGTGGTGGGTATGACGGTCGGCGCATCGGGCAGCGGGGTGCCGTCGAAGTGGGCGATGAGGGCGCGGGCGGCGGCCTCGCCCATCTGGCGCAACGGCTGGTGCACCGAGGTCAGCGGAGGATGGGTGTGCGCCGCCAGGGGCAGGTCGTCGAAGCCGACGACCGCCACGTCCTCGGGGACGCGGCGGCCGGCGGCGCGCAGCGCCTGGAGTGCACCGGCGGCGGACAGATCGTTGTGGGCGAAGACGGCGTCGAAGGGCGTACCGGCCGCCAGTAGCCGCTGCGCCGCCGCCCGCCCGCAGTCGAGGGTGAAGTCACCCTCGACCACCAGGTTCGGGTCCAGCGGCAGGCCGGCCCGGGCGTAGCCCTCGGCGAAGCCGTCCAGCCGCTCGCTGGTGCAGCCGAACCGGTGCAGGCCGGTGACGACCAGGGGGCGGTGCCGGCCGAGGGCGAGCAGGTGCTCGGCCGCGGCCAGGGCGCCGGCCCGGTTGGTGGTCCGGACGGAGGGGAACTGCGGTTGGTGCCCCCGGTCGTCGATGAGGATCACCGGCAGCCCCCGGTCGTGCAGCGCGGTGATGTAGTCCAGGGTGCCCTCCGGCTCGACCACCAGCAGGCCGTCGAAGGACTTCGCGGAGACCTGGGAGGCGAACCGCCGCATCGACTCGTCCCCCCGGTTGCAGGTGAACAGCAGCAGGCCGTAGCCCTCGCTCTCCACCACGTCGACCGCTCCCTGGAGCACCTCGCCCATCCACGGCCAGGTGAGCGAGGGGACGAGCATGCCGACCACCCGGGCCCGGCCCCGGGCCAGCCCGACGGCGCGGTCGCTGGGCACGTAGCCCAGTTCCTTGATCACGGCGCGGACCCGGGCCGCCGTGGCCTGGCCGAGCTCGCCCTTGCCGTTGAGGACCCGAGAGACGGTCGTCTTGCTCACCCCCGCCCGGATGGCGACGTCGGCGATGGTGATCGGCACGTGACGCTCCCGGGTCGGAGGTGTTGGGGGAGTGTTTCGGAACCGGTTGCGGAAGCGGTTCCGGTCGCAGTCAACCGGAGTGACGCGGGCCACGTCAATAACGCACAGGTAACGAAACATGGCTAATTTCAAGATCTTAAAGAAGCGGCTCGTCGATGCCTGCCGTGTCCGTCCGATCGAGTCGCGCCGATGACATCGCCCCGACCGGCCGGAGTCGGACAGCCCAGTGGTGACGACCCGCGACATCTCGCTGCTGCCGCTGGCCGTGATCAGTACGATCAGCAGGCCGAACCGCGCGGTCGTGCCGGCGACCAGCACCCGCCGTCGACCCGTGGCCGCGCGGCACCAGGCGGTGTCGTCAGCCCTGGTCGCCGCCGGCCGCGTCGCCCGGACCGAGCCGTCCCTGCCCCCCGTGCTCAGGCGACGCCAGCACCAGCCTGGCGAGCACCGCGTCGGCGACCGCCGCCGCCCGTTCCCGCTCCAGGCCCTGCCGCACGCCCACCTCGATCACCTGTTGATGCACCTCGGCGAGCTGCGCCGGGGTCAGCGCGGGGACGACCACGGCCGGGGACCTGCGGCGGAACAGCCTGCGCCAGAGGGCGCCCACGCCCCTGCCCGCGCGGTCCGCCACCGAGCCCGCCGCCTGCTGTGCCACCTGGTCCAGCACCAGCCACACCACCGCCGTCACCAGCGGCACGATCTCGCCCAGACCGAACCCCAGCGGCTCACGCCGCCGGGACCTCCGGCCCAACCGGCGCACCACCACGGCGTCGTCGAAGGTCGCCAGCCCCGTCACGACCGGCAACTCGGACGGGGCGACTTCCGAGACGACATCGCGAACCACGTCCCGAACCCTGACGCCCGCCGTGGCGCCCCCTGCGCGATCGTCCTGTTCCAGCCACACCATGCCTCTATATTGGTCGATCGTTGCGCGCGGCGCCGCAACGGCTTTCCGACACCACCGGCCGTCGGGCGCCGAGTTGTGCCTCGTCCGTCAAGCCCCCGTACGGCGCCGCTCGCCGACAGCTGTCCGACATCGCTCCCGTCCGCAGCCGGGCAGGCGGGAGGGCCGCGCCTCGCAGCGCGGGTGGTTGGGGCATCGCTCTCGACGCCGCCAGCGAGGACAACCCGGAGTACCGGTCGCCGAGGACACCCGGTCACTCCCCGAGTGTGGTGCTCAGCAGGCTTGGGCGGGCAGCCGCAGGCGTCCGTCGTCCACCTCGGCGACCTGTTCCACGGCGGTGAGGAGGGTGCGGTCGTGGGTGACCAGGACGGTGGCGGTGGCCTGCTGGTGGGTGAGGCGGGTGATCAGGTCGATGACGGCCGCGCCGCGTTCGTGGTCGAGGGCGCTCGTGGGTTCGTCGACCAGCAGGACGGTGGGGTCGTTCATCAGGGCGCGGGCGATGTTGACGCGCTGGCGCTGGCCGCCGGAGAGCTGGTGGGGGCGGCGGTTGGCCTGGGCGGCCAGCCCGACGGCGTCGAGCAGTTCCATGGCGCGACCGCGCGCCTTGCCGGGAGAACGGCCGTCGAGGTGGGCGATGACCTGGAGCTGTTCGGCGACGGTGAGGGAGGGCAGCAGGTTCGGCTGCTGGAAGACGATGCCGATCTTGTGGCGGCGCAGGTCGGTGAGTTCGCCGCGGGTCATGCCGGTGGTGGTGGTGCCGTCGACGGTGACGGTGCCGGAGTCGGGGGTGATCAGGGTGGCGGCGACGGCGAGCAGGCTGGATTTCCCGGAGCCGGAGGGGCCGATGACGGCGGTCAGGGTGCCCTTGGGGACCTCCAGGCTGACGTGGTCGAGGGCCGTCAGGCGGCTGTCCCCGTCCGGGTAGGTGAGCGTGACGTCGGTCAGGTCGAGGCTCATCGGGCGCTCCCCAGGGCGGTCAGCGGGTCGACGGAGGTGATCCGGCGGATGGACAGGGCGGCCCCGAGCGCGCCGAGCAGGATCATCACGGCGGCGGGGACGAGGATGGTGGCGGGGGTGAGCAGGAACGGTATGGCGGTGCCGGCGAGCAGGGCACCCAGCGCGACGGCGACGACCGTGCCGAGGAGGGTGCCGCCGACGAGCAGGACGACGGCCTGGCCGAGCGCGTCGCGTAGCAGGTAGGCGGTGGAGGCGCCCAGGGCCTTGAGGACGGCGACATCGGCGCTGCGCTGGATCGTCCACACGGTGAAGAAGGCGCCGATGACCAGGGCGGAGATGGCGAACAGGAAGCCCCGCATCAGTTGCAGGGAGCCGTTCTCGGAGGTGTAGGAGCCGATCGCGGACAGCGACTCGCTCGTGGAGACCGTCCTGGTGCCCGTGGCCTTGTCGGTGGCCCGCACGTCGACGCCGGAGGTGGTGTCCAGGGCGATGACGGTGGCGCTGGGGCCGTGGTCGGCGCCGGTGCTGGGCGTGATCTTCTGCCAGGCGTCGAGGCTGATCCAGATCACCGGGGTGTGGCTGAAGGAGGCGTCACCGCTCACGGCCGCGACGGTCAGTGGATTGCCGGCGATGGTGACAGCGTCGCCTGGCCTGAGCCCGAGTTCGTCGGCGGCGTCGCGGGACAGCACGGCCGAGTCGCCGTCGATCCGGTCGCTCTCCGGGGCCAGCGCGGCCCCTGGGCGGACGCCGAAGGCGGACACGCCGATGCTGCTGTCCCCGGCGGTGGCCTTGGTCGTGGTGATTCCGATCGGCTCGGCGCTCGTGACGCCGGGGGCTCCGGCCCACTGCCGCCACTGCTCCTCGGTAACCGAGGAGTTGGCGTAGGACAGGTCCTGCCCGCCGCTCGGCGACCCGAAGGCGATCTTGTCCACGGGCAGGCCGGTGATCGCGGAGACGTTCTGCCGGCCCAGTCCGGCGGTCAGCCCGGACAGCAGCCCGACCAGCAGGGTGATCAGCACGATGACGGCCCCGACCAGGGCGAACCGCCCCTTGGCGAACCTGAGGTCCCTCCAGGCGACAAACATGCTATGACCTGCACTTTCATTCGGTGGAAGCGGTACCCGTCCACCGTCGCAGCCGGCCCCCGGTCGGGACATCTGGCGCAGGGGGACAGTTCTCGGATCGGAGGGTGGCAGGCGGTCTCTAACTTTCGATCGACGCGCCGGCGGGTCGCCGTCTCCTACGCTGGAAGGACCGTGAACACGACCGCTCCCGCCCCGATCCCCACCACCCGCACACTCGCGTGGTGCCTGCACCTGCTGATCGTCGGCCTGCTCGCCCTGGCCGCAGCCCGGTCCGTGGCCGACGGGGCACCCCGGTCCACGGCCGTCGTCGTGACGGCCGCCGCGATGGGGATCACCTACGCGGCCGGCCAACTGCTGCCGCGCGTCCGCGTCGACCGTCGCGCCGCCGCGGTGTGGCTGGCCGCCGTCGGCGCGGTGTGGCTGGTGCTGCTGGCGCTGTCTCCCGTCGGGGTCTGGGTCGCCTTTCCGCTGTACTTCCTCCAGCTCCACCTCCTGCCGCGCCGCGTCGGCCTGGTCGCGGTCGCCGCCACCGCCGCCGCGGCCGTCGTGGCCTTCGCCGCCCACGCCGGCGCCTTCACCCTGGCCATCGCGGTAGGCCCGACCCTCGGGGCGGCCGTGGCAGTGGCGGTGGTGTGGGGGTACCAGGCGCTGTACCGGGAGAGCGAACAGCGCCGGAAGCTGATCGAGGAACTCACCACCACCCGCGCCGACCTGGCCAAGGCCCAGCACGCCGCCGGTGTGCTGGCCGAACGCGAACGCCTGGCCCGCGAGATCCACGACACCCTCGCCCAGGGGCTGTCCAGCATCCAACTGCTGCTGCGCGCCGCCGAACGCGCCCTGCCCGGCAGGCCCGACGCCGCCGCCCGCCACGTGGACCAGGCCCGTCAGGCAGCCGTGGACAACCTCGCCGAGGCCCGCCGTTTCGTCGCGGCGCTCACCCCGCCCACCCTGGAGGGCGCGACCCTGGCCGGCGCCCTGGAACGCCTGTGCGCCACCACCTCCACCCGCCACCCGCTCACCGCCCGCTTCCACCTCACCGGTGATCCCGTGCCCCTGCCCACCGCGCACGAGGTCGCCCTGCTGCGCATCGCCCAGTCCGCCCTGTCCAACACCGTCCGTCATGCCCGCGCCGTCCACGCCGAGGTCACCCTCAGTTATCTCGGCGACCGCGTCGCCGTCGACATCGTCGACGACGGAGCCGGCTTCTCCCACGACCGGCCGCCCACCGCCGGCCCGCCCCACGGCGGGTTCGGTCTGGCCGCCATGCGCGCCCGCGTGGACGCCCTGGGTGGCTCCCTCACCATCGAGTCCGCGACCGGCCGCGGCACCGCCCTGGCCGCCCAGCTCCCGCTCACCACCGCCGGGACCGCCCGTGACTGAGACTGAGTCGCTCATCCGGCTGCTCCTGGCCGACGACCACCCGGTGGTGCGGGCCGGGCTGCGTGCCGTGCTGGAGACCGAGCCCGGCTTCACCATCGTGGCCGAGGCGGCCACCGCCGAGGCCGCCGTCGCCCGCGCCGCCGAGGGTGACATCGACGTCGTCCTGATGGACCTGCAGTTCGGCAAGGGGATGAACGGGGCCGAGGCCACCGCCATGATCACCGCCCGGCCCGGAGCCCCCCGGGTCCTGATCGTCACCACCTACGGCACGGACGCCGACGTCGTGCCCGCCATCGAGGCCGGCGCCACCGGCTATCTCCTCAAGGACGCCCCGCCCGAGGACCTGGCCGCCGCCGTGCGCACCGCCGCCGCCGGCCGCAGCACCCTGGCTCCCACCGTCGCCGACCGGCTCATGAACCGGCTGCGCGCCCCCAGGGTCGCCCTGACCAGGCGCGAGATCGAGGTTCTCGCCCTGGTCGCCGAGGGGCTGTCCAACCAGGCCGTCGGCCAGCGGCTGCACCTCACCGAGGGCACCGTCAAGTCCCACCTGGCTCATGTCTACGCCAAGCTCGGCGTCGACTCCCGTACCGCCGCCGTCGCCGCGGCGACGGATCTCGGCCTCATCCGCCGCTGAGCCGGTGGGGCCCGAGCCCTGCCCGTGCTGCCTGCCGGTCCCGGCCGGTGGGCCGCCGGCGGTCACCTGGCCCGGTGCGGGCCGGTCGGTAAGCTGCATCCTCCAGCGCGCGTACTGTCGGCGGGTGAGCACGCGCCGGCGGACCGGTCGCCGATCGTCGTCCGGCCGGCCCGGTCGACCCCGGGAGACCCGGCGGTGGCGTCGGGCGTGGTGGGTCGTGACGCGGGCGGACGAGCCGGGGTGGGAGTGGTCGTGACAGTGGACTGGCAGGCAGGAGGGGGCGCCGGCGCCGCCGGATCGGGACTGGCGCTGGTGGCCCTGCAGGGCCGGCTGAGCCTGCGCGAGGAGGTGGCCCAGGCGCTCCGCGCCGCGATCGTGGCCGGCCAGATCCGGCCCGGCACCATCTACTCGGCGCCGACCCTGGCGGCCCAGTTCGGCGTCTCCCCGACGCCGGTGCGGGAGGCGATTCTCGATCTGGCCAAGGAGGGCCTGATCACGATCGTCAAGAACAAGGGCTTCCGGATCAAGTCCCTCTCCGACCGGGAGCTCGACGAGATCACCGAGATCCGCGAGCTGCTGGAGATCCCGGTGGTGGCCGACCAGGTGGGCCGGCTCGGCGAGGAGCAGCTCCGGGAACTGCGGACCCTGGCGGAGGCCGTGGTGACCGCCGCGAGCCGGAGCGACATCGTCGCGTACATCGAGGCGGACAGCGCGTTCCACCTGGCTCTGCTGCGCGCCGGTGGCAACCTGCGGTTGGTGGAGACCGTGGCCGACCTGCGTAACCGCACCCGGCTGTACGGGCTGGACGGGCTGGTCAAGAGCGGCCAGCTGGTCAGCTCGGCGGACGAGCACGTCCAGCTTGTGGACCTGTTGGAGGCGAAGGACCGGCCGGCGGTCGTCGCGTTGATGCGCCGGCACCTGCAGCATGTACGGGGAATCTGGGCCGCCCGGCCCGAGCAGTAGCGGCGCGGCGGCGTTCCGCGCCGCCCTCGTCCCCGGCCGCGCCGTCCACCACAGCCGCCACCCACGGATCGGGGGCGGCGGCGCCTGTCGGGAGACATCCATGGCTATTGGTCGGCCTCGTCGACCGTGCTACGGTGCCATGTAACATACTACTGGAGGTTCGGTGGAACAGATTCCGTGGCGGGGCGTCCTGGTGGCCACCGCACTGCCGTTCCGGCTTCCCGACCTGGGCGTCGACCACGAGGCCTACGCTACGCACGTGAGGTGGCTCGCCGAGAACGGCTGCCAGGGCGTCGTGCCGAACGGCTCGCTCGGCGAGTACCAGGCGCTCACCGCAGCCGAACGCACGGAGGTCGTGCGCACCGCGATCGCGGCGGCCCCGGCCGGCTTCTCGGTGGTTCCCGGCGTGTCGGCGTACGGCGCGGACGAGGCGCGGCGCTGGGCCGACCAGGCCGCCGAGGCGGGCTGCCCGGCCGTCATGCTGCTGCCACCCACCGCCTACCGGGCGGACGACGCCGCCGTGGTGGCGCACTACCGCGAGGTGGCCAAGGCGGGCCTGCCGGTGGTGGCCTACAACAACCCGCTCGACACCCGGGTCGACCTCACCCCGGTTCTGCTGCGCCGGTTGTACGACGAGGGCCTGATCGTCGCGGTCAAGGAGTTCAGCGGCGACGTGCGCCGGGCGTACGAGCTGGCCGAGCTCGCCCCCGGCCTCGACCTGCTGGCCGGCGCCGACGACGTGTCCCTCGAACTCCTGCTCGGCGGGGCGGTCGGCTGGATCGGCGGCTACCAGAACGCGGTCCCGGCCAGCTGCGTCCGCCTCTACCAGGCCGCCGTCGCCGGGGACCTGGCGACCGCACTGCCGCTCTACCGCACGCTGCACCCGCTGCTGCGCTGGGACTCCCGGCCCGACTTCGTCCAGGCGATCAAGCTCTCCATGGACGTCGCCGGCCGCCCGGGCGGGCCCACCCGCCAGCCGCGCCAGCCGCTGTCTCCGGCGGTCGCCACGGCCATCCGGGAGACCACCGAACGGCTGCTCGCGGCGGGTCACCGCTGATGCGCAGCAGCCGGGTGATCCACGTGGTCGACTCGCACACCGAGGGGATGCCCACCCGGGTGGTGACCGGCGGCGTCCCGGTGATCCCGGGCGCCACCATGGCCCAGCGCCGGGAACACCTGATCGCGCACCTCGACCACCTGCGGACCTTCCTGATGTACGAACCCCGGGGCCACTCGGCGATGTCGGGGGCGATCCTGCAACCCCCGACCCGGCCGGACGCCGACGTCGGCGTGGTCTACATCGAGGTGTCCGGCTGCCTGCCGATGTGCGGCCACGGCACGATCGGGGTGGCGACCGTGCTGGTCGAGACCGGAATGGTCGAGGTCACCGAGCCGGTCACCACCGTACGGCTGGACACCCCGTCCGGGCTGGTGGTGGCGTCGGTGGCCGTGACCGGCGGTCGCGCCACCGCGGTGACGATCCGCAACGTGCCGTCCTTCGTGGTGGCGCTGGACGCCTCGGTGCAGGTGCCCGGCCTGGGTCGGGTCCGCTACGACCTGGCCTACGGTGGCAACTTCTACGCCATCGTGGACCTCGCCGAGGTGGGACTGCGGCTGGACCGGGGTGACAGGCAGCGGCTGCTCGACGCGGGCCTGGCCATCATGGCGGCGATCAACGCCGCCGACCGGCCGGTGCACCCCGAGCAGCCGGAGATCTCCGGCTGCCGCCACGTGTACCTGGCCGGGGAGGGGTCCGACGCGCAGCACTCCCGGCACGCCATGGTGATCCATCCGGGGTGGTTCGACCGGTCGCCCTGCGGCACCGGCACCTCGGCCCGGATGGCGCAGTTGCACGCCCGAGGGCTGCTCCCGCTGGAGCGGGACTTCACCAACGAGTCGCTGCTCGGCACCCGGTTCGTCGGCCGGTTGGTCGACACCGCCACGGTCGCGGGCGCTGCGGCGGTGGTGCCGACGGTGACCGGGCGGGCCTGGCTGACCGGCACGGCACAGTTCTTCCTCGACCCCGATGACCCCTTCCCGGCAGGATTCCAGCTGTGAGCGAACTGATCCGTAGCTGCTCCCCGCAGCGCCCCACCGAGCTGGTCGCCGAGCGGGCGGCCGTCGCCCCGGACCAGGTCCGCGCGCTGGCCGCGCGGGCCCGTACCGCCCAGGCCGGCTGGTGCCGGGAGCCGGCGGCCGGCCGCGCCGCCGCCCTGCGGGCCGCCGCCGACCGGCTGCGGGAGCAGGCCGACGTGCTCGCCGACCTGATCGTCCGCGAGGTGGGCAAGCCGGTCGGCGAGGCCCGCGCCGAGGTGGCCCGGGGCGCGGCGATCCTGGACTACTACGCGCAGGCGTGCCTCGCCGCCACCGGCGAGCTGCTGCCACCGTCCCTGCCGGCGGACCAGCCCGGCCTGCTCTACACCGAACGTCGGCCGCGCGGCGTCGCCGGGCTGCTCACCCCGTGGAACTTCCCCCTGGCCATCCCGCTGTGGAAGGCCGCACCGGCCCTCGCCACCGGCAACGCGGTGCTGCTCAAGCCCTCCCCGGACGCGATGGCCTGCGGCGAGGCCGTGCAGCGGCTGTTCGACGGGCTGCTGCCGGACGGGCTGCTGCAGGTCGTACAGGGTGGGCCGGAGACCGGGCGGGCGGTCGTCGCGGCGAGCGACGTCGTCTCGTTCACCGGCTCCGCCCCGGTCGGCGCGGAGGTCGTGGTCGCCGCCGCCCGCGCCGGCCTGCCGGTGCAGGCGGAGATGGGCGGCCAGAACGCCGCCGTGGTGCTGCCCGACGCCGACCCCGGCCCGACCGCCGCGCTGCTGGCCGGCGCCGCCATGGGGTACGCCGGGCAGAAGTGCACCGCGACCCGGCGGATCGTGGTCGTGGGTGACCCCGCGGAGTTCACCGAGGCGCTGGTGGCGGCGGTCGAGGCGGTCCGGGTCGGTGATCCCGCCGACCCGGCGGTCGCCGCCGGTCCGGTGATCAGCGCCGCCGCCCGGACCCGGATGCGCGACGCCGTCACGGCGGCGCGGGAGGCCGGGGCGCGGGTGCTCACCGGGGGCGGGCCCGGGACCGGGGACGGCTTCTTCGTCGCACCGGTGCTGCTGGACCGCGTCGACCCGACCCATCCGGTGGCCCAGGAGGAGACCTTCGGCCCGCTGGCGACCGTGCTGTCCGCGCCGGACCTGGCCCGCGCCGTCGAGCTGGCCAACGGCGTGCGCTACGGCCTGGTCACCTCGGTGCACGGCCGGGACGTCGGGGCGCTGCTGCACGCCGTACGTGGCCTCGACACCGGCCTGGTCCGGGTCAACGCGCCGACCACCGGGGTGGACTTCCACGCGCCCTTCGGCGGCGAGAAGGCGTCCAGCTACGGCCCGCGCGAGCAAGGCACCGCAGCCCTGGACTTCTACACCGCCACCCGGACCGTCACCTTCGCGGCCCCGCCGAATCCCTGACCGGGCCACCGCCCCGTCTGACAGCCCTCACCCCGACCCGTGAAGGAGTCGCTGTGACCCGTACCGACCTGCGTACCGGCAGCCACGACCTGCCGGTCAGCTCCGCGCTCGAGGAGTTCATGCTGACCGGCTGGGCGGACACCGAGCACCGCGACCTTCCGGTCGACGAGGTGGCCGACTGGGCTGCCGCGCGCCGCGCCCGGCTGCACCGGATGTTCCCCGGCGAGCGGCTGGTGGTGCCGGCCGGTGGCTACCAGCGGCGCACCAACGACCAGAACCACCGGTTCCGGCCGCACTCGGCCTACGCCTGGCTGACCGGTGACCAGTCCTCCGACGGGGTGCTGGTGGTCGAGCCGGACGGGGAGGCGACGCTATTCCTGCGTCCCCGCTCCGGCCGCGCCGACGGCGAGTTCTTCCGGGACCGGGTCTACGGCGAGCTGTGGGCCGGTCGACGCCCGACGCTGGGGGAGAGCAGCCGGCGGCTGGGGCTGCCGACCCGGCACGTCGCCGAGCTGGCCGAGGCGCTGGCCGTGGCCGCGCCGACCCGGGTGCTGCGCGGCGTCGACGGGCACGTCGACACCCTGGTGCCCGGCCGAGCCGGGGGCGCCGACGCGGAGTTCGCCTCCGTGCTGGCCGAACTCCGCCTGGTCAAGGACGAGTGGGAGATCGCCCAGTTGGAGGAGGCGGTGGCGATCACGACCCGGGGCTTCGAGGACGTGGTCCGGGCGCTGCCGACGGCGATGCGCACCTCCGAGCGCCACCTGGAGGGGGTGTTCTGGCAGCGGGCCCGGCTGGAGGGCAACGACGTCGGCTACCACTCGATCGTGGCGGCGGGCGCGCACGCGGCGACCCTGCACTGGACCGACAACGACGGGCCGGTCCGCGACGGGGACCTGCTGCTGCTCGACGCCGGGGTGGAGACGCGGTCGCTCTACACCGCCGACATCACCCGGGTGCTGCCGGTCTCCGGCCGGTTCAGCCCCCTGCAACGGGACCTGTACGAGCTGTGCCGGCGGGCGAACGACGCCGCGCTGGACTGCCTGCGGCCGGGGGTGGAGTTCCGGGCGTTCCACCGGGCGGCGATGACGGTGCTGACGTACGGGCTGGCGGACCTCGGGATGCTGCCCTGCCCGCCGGAGCAGGCGCTGGCGGAGGAGTCCGGCCTGTACCGGCGGTGGACCCTGTGCGGGTCGGGCCACATGCTCGGTCTGGACGTGCACGACTGTGCCGCCGCCCGGGCCGACGCCTACCTGGACGGTCGGCTCGCCGCCGGGCAGGTGCTCACCGTGGAACCGGGGCTGTACTTCCAGCCGGACGACGAGCTGATCCCGGTCGAACTGCGCGGACTGGGCTTCCGCATCGAGGAGGACATCCTGATCACCGACGACGGCTACCGGATGCTCTCCGACGGCCTGCCCCGCCGGGCCGACGACGTCGAGGCGTGGATGCACCGGATCGGGTCATGAGTGCCACCGGCGCGGATGTCGTCGTCATCGGGGCGGGAATGGTCGGCGCGGCCTGCGCCTACTACGCGGCGCGGGCCGGGCTGGCGGTGACGGTGGTCGACCGGGCCGGGGTGGCCGGCGGCACCACCGGCGCCGGTGAGGGCAACATCCTGCTCTCGGACAAGCCGCCCGGGCCGGAGCTGGCGCTGGCCCGGCACTCCGTGCGGCTCTGGCACGAGTTGGGCGACGCCCTGGGCCGCGAGCGGATCGAGCTGGAACGCAAGGGCGGGCTGGTGGTGGCCGCCTCGGCGGTGGAGCACGCCGCGCTGCGGGCGTTCGCCGCCGGCCAGCGCGCCGCCGGGGTCGAGGTGGCGGAGGTGCCCGCCGACGCGCTGCCCGAGCACGAACCGCACCTGGCCCGGGACCTCGCCGGTGGTCTGCACTACCCGCAGGACATGCAGGTCCAGCCGATGCTGGCCGCCGCGCACCTGCTGCGCGCGGCCGGGGTGCCGGTGCTGACCGGGACCACCGTGACCGGCCTGCGGCGCGACGCGGCCGGCGCGATCCGGGGCGTGGTCACCGACCGGGGATCGCTACCCACCCCGGCGGTGGTCAACGCCGCCGGGGTCTGGGCCGCCGGGGTCGCCGGTCTGGCCGGGGTGGGGCTGCCGGTCCTGCCCCGACGCGGGTTCGTCCTGGTCACCGAGGCGCTGCCGCCGCTGATCCGGCACAAGGTGTACGCGGCCGGCTACGTCGCCAACGTGGGGCGCGGCTCCGAGGGGCTGGAGGTCTCCCCGGTGGTCGAGGGAACCCGGGCGGGCACCGTCCTGATCGGCTCCACCCGGGAGCGGGTGGGCTTCGACCGGACCGTCCCGCTGTCGGCCCTGCGCCAGCTCGCGGCCGGGGCGGTGCGTCTCTTCCCGGTCCTCGCCTCGGTGTCGGTGATCCGCGCGTACCGGGGGTTCCGGCCGTACAGCCCCGACCACCTGCCGATGATCGGGGCCGACCCCCGGGTGCCGGGCCTGTTCCACGCCTGCGGCCACGAGGGCGCCGGGATCGGGCTCGCCCCGGCGACGGGGCACGCCGTCGCGGCCCTGCTGACCGGGCGTCCCCCGCAGGTGGACCTCCGACCCTTCGCCCCGGAGCGCCACGATGTTCACGTTTGACGGCCGGCCGGTGCCCAGCGACGGGGAGCGGAGCATCGCCGCCGCGCTGCTCGCCGTCGGGATCAACTCCTGGCGGCGCAGCCGGGTCGAGGGCCGCCCCCGGGGCGTCTTCTGCGGCATCGGGGTCTGCTTCGACTGCCTGGTGCGGGTCAACGGGGTGTCGGCGCAGCGCGCCTGCCTGGTGGTGGCCCGCCCGGGCGACGTGGTCGACAGCCAGGACGAGGGCGAGGAGCGGGAATGACCGGGTACGACGTGGTGGTGGTCGGCGCCGGCCCGGCCGGGCTGGCCGCGGCGGCCGGCGCGGCGCGGGCCGGCTGCCTGGTGGTGGTGCTGGACGCCGCGGCGCGGCCCGGCGGGCAGTTCTGGCGGCACCGCCCCGGGGCCGACGGGACCGGCCACCACGACTGGCGGACGTTCACCCGGCTGCGCGAACAGCTCGGCCGGGTCACCTACCGGGCCGACGCCGCCGTCTGGTTCGTCGAGGCCGACACCATCGCCGGGGAGCCGGGCTTCGCGGTGCACACCCGGGCCGGGACGGTGTACGGGCGGCGGCTGGTCGTGGCCACCGGCGCCCACGACCGGGTGGTGCCCTTCCCAGGCTGGGACCTGCCCGGAGTGGTCACGGCCGGCGGCGCCCAGGCCCTGCTCAAGGGGCAGGGGGTGAGCTTCGCAAGCCGGGTCGTGGTGGCCGGCACCGGCCCGTTCCTGTTGCCCGTCGCGACCGGCCTGGCCGCCGCCGGCAGCGTCGTGGTCGCCGTCTGCGAGGCGAACGACCCGCTCGGGTACGCCCGCCAGCTCCGCCCGGTCGCCGGTGCTGCGGGCAAGCTCGCCGAGGCGGGGCGGTACGGCTGGCGGATGCTGCGGCACCGGGTGCCGTACCGGCGTCGGACCGTGGTGGTGGCCGCGCACGGCACCGACCGGCTGACCGGGGTCACCCTCGCCTCCGTCGACGCCGGCGGCGCGGTGCTGGCCGGCACCGAGTCCGAGCTGGAGTGCGACGGGCTCGCGGTGGGCTTCGGCTTCACCCCGCAGGTGGAGCTGGGCCTCGCCCTGGGATGCGCGACCCGGCTCGACGGCGACGGGAGCCTGGTGCTCACCGTCGACGCGGCGCAGGCGACCTCGGTGCCCGGGGTGTACGCCGCCGGTGAGGTGACCGGGGTGGGCGGGGCCGGGCTCGCGCTGGTGGAGGGGGAGCTGGCCGGTGCCGGCGTGGCGCTGTCCCTGGGCCGCCCGCTGCCCTGGTCGGGCCGGCGGCACGGCCGGCTGCTGCGGACCCGGCGCCGGCTGCGCCGGTTCGCCTCGGCGCTGCACGCGGTGCACCCGGTGCCGGCCGGCTGGCCGGACTGGTGCGCCGACGACACGCTGATCTGCCGCTGCGAGGACGTGCCGGTCGGGGCGGTACGGCAGGCGGTGCGGGAGTTGTCCGTCGCCGACGCGCGGGGCGCGAAGCTGATGACCCGGGCCGGCATGGGCTGGTGCCAGGGGCGGACGTGCGGTTACGCCACCGCCTGCCTGACCGCGCGGGCGGCCGGCCGTGCCCTCACCGGGGCGGACCTGGCCGGGTTCGCCACCCGCCCGGTCGCGCAGCCGGTCACGCTCGGCCACCTCGCCGCCGGCGGCTGACCGCTCCTGCCCGGCGACGCCGCACGACCGCGCCGCCCTCGCGGAGGCGGTGGTCCCGCCGGGGCGGGAGTCCTCCGGCTCCGGAGAGGACGGCGCGGCGGCGCTGCGGCGCGCTCAGTACTCCGAGGTCACCGTGACCCCGGTGAACGCCTGCCGGGCGTGCAGGCTCACGTAGTGGTAGCCGGCCGCCGGGTTGCTGACCGTGATCGTCTCGCCGTTGCCGGTGTTGACCGACCGGCGGGTGTAGCTGGTCGTGGTGGCCCAGCCGGTGGAGCTGTAGTACAGGTCCGCCTCGCCGGTGCCCCCGGACGACGTGAGCTTCAGGCTGGTGGTGCCGGCCGGGACGTAGAGGTACAGGTGGTAGAGGTTCCCGGCGGTGGCCTGGAGGCCGCCGCGCCGGCAGTTCTTGCCCAGCGTCCGGATGTCGCTCCCGGTGCACTCCGGCAACGGCGTGGTGCCACCGCTGACGGTTACGGTGCGTGAGGTGGTGCCGGTCGCGCCTTTGTCGTCGGTGACCGTCAGCGTGACCGGGTAGGTGCCGGCGGCGCGGTAGGTCCTGGTGGGGTTGGCCGCCGTCGACGTGCTGCCGTCGCCGAAGGTCCAGGCCCGGGAGGCGATGCTGCCGTCGCCGTCCGTCGACTGGTCGGTGAAGGTGGCGGTCAGGCCGCTGGTGACCGCCGTGAACGCGGCGACCGGGGCCTGGTTGGCGGGCGGGTTGGTGCCGCCGCCGCAGTCGCCGGCCGCGCAGGCGTCCAGCCACGCGTACCAGTCGGTGTCGTAGCGGCTGCCGATGGTGCTGGTCAGCAGCGTCCGGGCGGCGTTCCAGTTGCCGGCGCGGTAGTGGCCCAGCAACGTGGTCAGGTCGGCGCGGTGCGACTGGAGCATGTACCGCACCGCCAGGTAGCCCCAGCGGTAGACCCGGGTGCTGTCGTGGTCGTAGGTGGTGTCGAAGAGGGTGCGCAGGGCGTACGTCTTCTTCCCGGCCTCGGTGATCGCGGCCTGGTAGGTCTGCTTGCGGTACGAGTACGACACGTACTCGGCGAAGCCCTCGATCCACCAGATCGTCGGGGTGGAGATGTTCGCGGTGAAGTCGCCGTACATGTCGAACCGGCCGTCGAGGTAGTGGGTGTACTCGTGGTTGAGGTTCCAGATCTCGAAGGTGGGGCGCAGCCACTCCGCCTCGTAGGCGATGAAGCGCGGCTGGTTGCCGGTGGCGGCCGGGTTGCCCTCGAGGTACATGCCGCCGTTGTTGGTGTCGATGCCGAACATCGGCCCGCCGTACGTCTGGTAGTCGGTGCTGGAGTCGAAGACCACCACCTCGAGGGTGGTGTTGCGGTCGTCGGCCACCGGCCCGGGGTCCGCCACCACGGAGTGGAAGTACGCGTCCTGGTCGCGCATGCTGGCGCAGGCCCGGTCCAGTTCGGCAGAGGTCATCTGCTGGGCGCGCAGCCGGATGCTGGTGCCGCAGGTGTAGGTGATCGGCAGGACGGCGGCGGCCAGCCGCGCCTGGAGGTCGCAGGTGTCGTAGTAGGCGCAGTTGGACCGGTCGTAGTAGTCGGTCATCTCGGCGACGCCGACCCAGAGGGCGGCGGTGGGGCCGGTGATCGCGCTCAGGGCGAGCAGCCCCCGGGCCAGTGGCCGCGCCTTGGCCTGCAACGCGGTGTGCTGGAGGAAACGGCCCAGCTCCCGTCCGGCGTTGGAGACCAGGTAGCCCTGGTCGGTGCCGAGCAGGGAGCGGTGGCCGGAGGCGAAGGCGTACAGCGTGTCCACCACGCTCGGGTCCGCGGTGACGGCGGTGACGAACTCAGGCACCTGGTGGCCCCGGAACAGCACGAGGTAGACGTTGTTGACCGCGTTCAGCATCCACCAGGACGTGTTGTACGAGCTGTTGTAGCCGGTCAGCAGGCGCTTCACCACGTACAGGTAGCGGGCGTTCTCCTCGGCGCTGTCGACGAGGGTGACGGCCTCGGCCAGGATCTCGCCGTTGGCGTCGCTGACGTCGCCGGAGTGGCCGTTGGCGAAGAAGGCGTCCAGGCCGGCGCGGATCGCGGTACGCAGGCCGCTGCCGTAGGTGCCGACCGTGGACGGGTAGTACCAGTGCACGTAGTAGCCGGCCCGCAGGTACAGCACGAGGGAGGCGGTGCCGGTGCGGTTGGTGCCGTCGTAGGAGGCGGCGTCGTCCCGCAGCGCGTACGCGACGCTGGTCATCTGCGCCTCGCGGAACGCCAGGTAGGCGTCGTTGCCGGTCAGGTTGAACAGCGTGTTGACGCAGTCGGTGCTGGACGCCTTGATCTGCTGCACCAGGGCGCTGCCGGTGCGGCTGGTGAAGTCGCCGGTCGCGCAGGGGGCGGCGGCCAGGGCGGCCCGGCCGCGCATGGACGGGGCGGTGCGTCGTTGCCCGCCGTCGGGCTCGTCGTAGTCGCGGCGCAGCTCGTCGCGGACGGCGGGCAGCGGGGCGCGTTCGTCAAGCGGCAGCGGGTTCCGCTGGACGTGCCGGTCGCCGGTGCCGGCGTCGGCCGGGGCGGCGCCCTGGGCGGGCTTCGCCGCCGGTGCCGCGCTCGCTGTGGCGGGGATGGCCAGCGGGCTCACTCCCAGCGCCAGCGCCAGCGCCAGGGGCACGGCGGCCAGTCGGGCGCGTCGCTTTCGTAACAGTCGGATCATCGGGGGTCGCCTCCTGGGCGGGGTGTCGACGGGGCATCGGGGCCGGGTCGATGGGGGATGTGGTCGGTCCGGTGTGGAGCGGGCTCAGTCGGGTGCGGGGGTCCCTGCGTGTCTCCACGCACGTCAGGTCGGTTGTGGTGGTCGGTTTCCGCCGCTTCTGCGGGCGGAGCTCGCGTCGACGCTCTTCGATCTGGGTCGATGTCGCGCCGGACGTGGCCAGTACAATGGCACACATCACACATCGGTGTAAAGAATTGTTGATGATCGATCATGAGGCCGGGATGTCGGCCGCAACGGCCCAGCTCTGACGGCCGCGTGGCCGGCGGTAGCCCGCTGCGGTCGCGGTTGGACGGTCGGCGCCCCATCGTTGACACGTGTTCGGCCGGTCGCCTAGGGTCGCGGGCAGCAAGGCCCACAACTGCACAGACACCGTTCGAACCCGCGCGGGAGAGACCCCGGCCATCGTCGGGGCGCCGAAGGAGCAAACTCCCAAGAAACTCTCAGGCCCCGTTACCGCGCAGGCGAGGTGAACTCTGGAAAGCAGACGATTCGTCGTCTCACCCACGGTGCAAGCCGCCGCCCGGCGGTGAAGCTCTCAGGTCCATGACAGAGCGGGAGGCAACCGACCGTACGACGCGACCGCGTCGGGACGAAGGAGCGCCTCCATGCATCAGAGTCCGACGACCCTGACTCGCCCACCCCTGCACGCCGCACTCGGCGCCCGGTTCACCGGGTTCGCCGGTTGGTCCGTGCCGCTGCGTCACGGCGAGGCCGCCGCGCACCGGGCCGTACGAGAACGGGCCGGCCTGTTCGACCTCGGCCACCTGGGACAGACCGGGCTCCGCGGACCGAAGAGGTAGTGGACATGGATGTGCCCGCGCGCCTGCGCTACAGCGCCAACCACGAGTGGGTCGACGACGGCGTCGAGCCGGCGTCGGTCGGCATCACCGCCTTCGCCGCCTCGGCCCTCGGCGACGTGGTCTACGTCGAACTGCCCGACCCGGGTACCCACCTGGTAGCCGGGGAGGTCTGCGGCGAGGTCGAGTCCACCAAGTCGGTGGCCGAGCTGTACATGCCGGTGACCGGCCGGATCCTCGCGACCAACGAGGCGGTCGTCGCCGACCCGAGCCTGATCGGCAGCGACCCCTACGGGGACGGCTGGCTGTTCCGGCTGCGGGTGATTGAACCGCCGGCGCTGATGACGGCCGACGAGTACCGCACCTACCTCACCGAACCCCACTGACGGAGCAGCGGACCTAGGCATGATCGACGCGATCGAACGGGCCCGCCCGTCGCGGTCAGACGGCTTCCGGTGCGATCTCGGCGTACCGCCGGCGCAGCAGGCCGATGATCGGGTGACCGGTCGCGAACGTGACCCCGTCGACGGCGGCGATCGGCCGGATCGCGCCGGCCGCGTTGGTGGCGAAGGCGGCCGCCATGCCGGCCAGCCGCGACAGCTCGACCGGCTCGGTGCGCTGCGGGCCGTCGTGAGCCGCGGCGAGCAGCCGCATGGTCACGCCGGGCAGCACGTCGGCCAGCGGCCAGACCACGGTGTCGCCGTCGACGAAGCCGACGTTCCAGGTCGGCCCCTCGGCGACCCGCCCGCCGCCGTCGGTGAACAGCGCGTCGTCGTAGCCGTCGAGCTGGGCGCGGCGGCGCTCGAACAGCGGGCCGAACAGCCCGGTGTGCTTGACCGAGGGCACGTCGCGCGCGTAGGTGGTGGAGCGCACCCGCATCGGCGGCTGCCCCTGCGGGGTGGCGGCGCGCGTGGTCACCAGCACGTGCGGATCGGTCGGGGCGGCGGGGTGGGTGAGCCGCAGGCCGGGGTCGGCCACGGTGACCCGGACCGTCAGCGGGCCGTCGGCGTCGGCGATCGCCGCGCGGATCCGCTCCCGGACGTACCGGGCGGACAGCTCGGCACCGAACACCGTGGCGCAGTCGGTGACCAACCTGTCGAGGTGCAGGCCGAGGCCGCGGACCGCACCGTCCTGCACCCGCATCGTGGTGAAGTGCCCGTAGTTGGTCAGCGCCAGGTTGTTGACCGCCGTCATGGCGGCCAGTCTGGCACCGTCGGGATGGATCAGCGGGCCACGAGCGCCGGGACGGGCAGCACGAGTTGGACGGTGGTGCCGGGCCGGGCGTGGGCGGGATCCGCCCGCGCGATGGTGAGCGCTGCCCCGATGCCCTCCGCGCGTTCCCGCATCGACGCGGTGCCGACGCCGGCGACCAGCGGGGCGGGGATGCCCACCCCCTCGTCGGTGACGCACACGACCAGGCTGTCCGGTCCCACGGAGACGTCGATGACGCACCGGTCCACACCGGCGTGCCGGCGCACGTTGCGCACGGCCTCGCCCACGATGCCGTACACCGCGGTCGCCACGGTGTCGGGAAGCTCCACGTCGGGCGCCCGCACCAGCACCGTCAACCCGGCATCGGCGTAGCGTTCCCGCAGCCGGTACAGCGCCGGCCGCAGCCCGCCGCCCTCCAGCGGTGGCGGCACGAGGTCCCGGGCGATCTCCCGGACTCCCGCCGCCTGGCGGTCCATCTCGGCGACGAGCCGTCCGAGGAGGTCGTCGGCCGCCGCGATCTCGGACAGGTGGCGGTGCGGGCGCAGCATGTTGCGGCCCGCGGTGAGTGCGAGCCCGACTCCGCTGATCGCCGGCCCCAGGTCGTCGTGCAGGTCACGGCGCAGCTTGCGGCGCTCCTCGTCCCTGCTCTGCGCCAGCCGCACCCGGGAGCGGTCCAGGTCGCGCTGGGTGAGGGCGAGCAGGGCGAGCGCGGTGACGACCGGCGCCAGGTCGTGCAGCAGCGCGGCGGTCCGCCCGTCGAGCCGCTCACCGGGGCGCGGCCAGGCCCACAGCTCTCCCACCGACCCGTTCCCGCCGTCCAGGCACACCACCAGGGCCGGCCCGCGCGCCGACGGCCCTTCCCAGGCCGGGGCGCGGCGCGGCGGTACGGGCGTGACTCCCGTCAGGGTTATCGTGGCCGAGGCCAGCCGCAACGAGTCGGCGATGCCGTCCGCCACCGCGTCGAGCATCCGGGTGCTGCGCTCCGCAGCGCGCAGCCGGTCGGCGACCTGCCGGATCAGGCGTGGCCCGTCGTCGCCGTACACCAGCCGGTCCACCCTGCCTTGCACCCACGCGCGCGCGGGTTGGAAGCCGGCGGCGAGCAGCACGGTCACCACGGCCTCGGGCACCGCCGAGGTCGTCGGCATGACCGTGCCGAGCAGCAGCACACCCACGACGTACGCGCCGATCACCAGCCCGGTCATCAACGCCCAGACCAGTGTCCGGCGGATGGTCAACTCCAGGCCCCACAGCCGCTGACGCAGCACCACGACCAGCACGGAGGCGGGGAAGAAAGCCTGGGCACCGAGCATGAGCAGCGGAGCGAACGGCACCGGGACGGCGACGTGGAAGGCGGGGTTCAGCGCGAGCGGCAGGAAGGCCGCCGCCAGCAGCAAGGTGCCGATGGCGAGCCAACCGAGGCCGTGCCGCTGCTGCCGAGGCAGGGTACGGCGGCGGGCCAGCACGCCGAGGGCGGCGGCGACGCCGAGCACGACGAGCGCGGGCTCCAGCCAGGGATCGACCGCCGCGCGGGCCGCGAGGAGGGTGTCGTCGGTGAGCGGGATCGCGTGCAGGCCACCGGGCAGGGTGAGGGCGCACGCCTGTGCGACCACGATGAGGACGGCGCCGGCGCCGACGGCGACCCGGGTGCTCCGGTCGAGCGGCCGTACCGGCAGGAGCCAGGGCAGCAACACGACGAGGGCGTAGAAGCCGGGAACCCAGGCCCAGTACGCGACGCCGGCGAGCTGCCCGGTCATCCACAGGTCGGGCCAGCGGTACGCCACCATGCTCCAGCAGGCCGCCGCCGCCGACAGCGACCCACCGACGCCCGCCGCAGCCATGATCCAGGCGGCCAGGTGGGCGCGGCGCAGCAGGGTCAGCCAGGCGACCACCCCGTAGACCGCGCCGATCACGAGGTCCACCAGCGTGTAGAGCATCCACGGGTGCCAGGGTGGCGCCGCCACGCACCAGGCCACCACGGAGGCGGCGGTCAACGCGCTGGCGCCGGTCAACACCGCCCACGCCACGACCCGCCACCGCGGCCCGGTCCCGGCCGCCGGACCAGCCCCTGCCGGGCCCGACACGATCGCCGGGACCACCTTGCCGTCCACCTGACCGGGCCGGTCAGGCCGGGCCGGCGAGCGTCTGGCAGACGTTGTCCTGCTTGCCGACGGCGACCGCCATCCGGCGGGTTCCGGCGGCGTCGAACGTGATGACGTGCAGCCCGTCGAGCAGGTAGTAGCCCTGCGGATAGCGGTCCCCGGCCCGGAACCCGAAGCCCGCGGGGCCGACGATGGTGTACCGCAGCCACCCGCCGTCCGGGCGGTAGTCGGCCGCGCCGGACCCGCCCGCGTCCCGGCGCGTCATCCGTCCCGTGGTGACGTCGACGAAGTCGACCACGAGCGGACCGGCGAACTCCTCTCGCCTGACGGCCCCGTCGGGATACCGGTCGACCACCCGGACCCGGACGTCCTGTGAGACCACCTGGACCCGCAGCGGAAACGCGCAGTACCGGCCGGCCGGAGCGGTCCACTCCTCCTGCGTCCAGGGCCGCCAGGGCTCGGGCTGGCGTGACCGTTCGGTGCCGGCTGCCACGGCGGGCGCGGGGACGGTCGCCGCCACTGCGGCTAGCGCCAGCACGATCCGCAGGCCCGGGGATGCGACCTTGGACAGCAACATGCCTCACCTAACCATTCTCATCGGGTTAACCGGTGTGTTGACAATGTCTGGTTAGTGGAGGGCCGGTCAAGGCATACTGGTGTCGTGCATTGGACCGATGTCGACGGCCTCCGGATGCCAGTGCTGCTCGCCGGTCACCCGGGGCTGGAACTCTGCAACACCTGGGCGGGCTGGGGCCATCCCCCCGACCCGCACCGGGAATGGCTGCGCGGCTACGACCACCTCGCCACCTGGGCCGGGCACGCCTCGCTGCTCGACGTGCCCACCGTACGGCGGGTGCGCGCCGCCGCGCGTCGGGAGCCCGCCACGGCCGAGCGGGCCCTGGCCGAGGCGCGGTCCTTCCGCACCTCGCTGCGTACCCTCCTTCTCGACCCGGGCGACGCCGGGGCGTTCCGCGCCGTCGCGGCCCAGGCCGGGCGCGCCGCCGTCGCCGCACGTCTGACGGCGGGCGCCGACGGCGTCGCGTCCTGGACCCTCTCTCCGGACAACACCCTCGACCTGCCGCTGCTCGCGTGCGCGCGGTCCGCCGCGGACCTGCTCTGCACGCCGACACGGGCTCACGTCCGCGCCTGCCCCGGGGCCGACTGCGGGTGGCTGTTCCTCGACCCCCGGGGCCGGCGGCGCTGGTGCAGCATGGCCGTCTGCGGCAACCGGGCCAAGGTCCGGGCGTACGCCGACCGCCACTGACGCACAGGCACCGGGACCGTGCCGGTCAGCGCGCCGACCGACCCACCGGCGCAGGCCGCCACGGCGACGGTCACCGACGGGAGGACACCGGCGGCGGCAAGCGGCCCGCCGCCGCGTCCGGAGACCCTTCAGCGATCCTGTGGGCCCCCGTTCTGGTTCCGGCGGATGTCCTCGATCAGTTCCGCCACCAGCGCCGCCCGTTCCGGCATGGCCGCGACGACGACGTGCTCGCCCTCGGAGTGCGCGCCGTCCCCCACGGCGCCGAGACCGTCGAGCGTGGGGCAGCCCGCGGCAGCGGTGAAGTTGCCGTCGGACCCGCCACCCGCGTCGGCGCCTCGCAGCGGACCGAGGCCCAGCGCCGGCGCGAGGGCCACCGCCCGCGCGAACAGGGCCGCGGTGGAGGACGCCGGCAGCGGTGGCCGGCTCGCCCCACCGGCGAGTTCGACGAACACGTCGGGCAGGATGGGCTTGAGGGAGCGTAGTTCCCCGTCCACGCGCTCCGCCTCGCTCTCCACGGCGACCCGGACGTCGACCCCCAGCCAGGCGTGCGCGGGCACCACGTTGCCGGCGGTGCCGCCACCGGCCATGGTCGGCGTGACGATCGTGCCGAGGTCGGGCCGGGCGAGCTCCCCGACGTCGAGCAGCAGGCGACCCAGCACGGTCAGCGCGTTGCGGCCGAGCTCCGGGTCCAGCCCGGCGTGGGCCGCGCGTCCGTGCACGTCGAAGCGGTACCGGCCGATCCCCTTGCGGCTCGTCTTCACCGCTCCGTCGACGGACGGTTCGAAGACGAGAGCGGCGTCGCAGCGGTGGGCCGTCTCCTGCACGAGCTTCCGGCTGGTGGGAGAGCCGATCTCCTCGTCGCAGGTCAGCAGGATCTCCAGCCCGGCGCGATCCGGCAGCGCAGCCACGGCGTGGAAGAGCTGCACGATCCCGGCCTTCATGTCGAAGCAGCCGGGGCCGGTGGCGGTCCCGGCCGCGTCGTCGAGGGCGAACGGCCAGCGTTCCAGTGTGCCCAACGGCCAGACGGTGTCGTAGTGGCCGATCAGGGCGACGGTCGGCTGGCCCGACGCGGCGGGCCAGCGCCACCGCAGGTGGGTCCGTCCGTCGACCTCGACGGAATCCGCGGGCACGCCGATGATCTCCTCGGCGATACCGGACACCGTCTCCGCCCCGGCCTGGCAGGCCGACAGGTCGTTGGACGGCGTCTCGACCGAGACCAGACGGCCGAGTTGCCCCACCATCTCGGCTGTGCGGGTCCGTAGGTCGTGGAGCCGGTCAGTGGATACGCTCGTAGGCATCCATGGATCTTTGCCTGGATGAAGCGCGACGGCAATCATGTCCCGGAGCTGAGCCGGTCGCGGGACCCGACCTCCCCGGCGCGCGGGCGGGGTGGCGGTGGACGTCGGCGTCCTCGACGCCCACCGCTGCCCGCGCGGACGGTCAGGCGACGGCGCAGGCCGCCCCGTTGAGGGTGAACGAGGCCGGCTTTGCGGTGTTGCCGGTGTGGGTCGCCTGGAAGCCTATGTCGACCGAGGCGTTCGGCGCGATGGCGCCGTTGTAGGAGACGTTACGGGCGGTCACCGCCCCGCTGCTGGGGGAGTAGGACGCGTTCCAGCCGTTGGTGATGGCCTGTCCGCTGGGCAGGGTGAACGCCAGGGTCCAGCCGTTGACCGCGGCGCTGCCGGTGTTGGTGATGGTGACGGAGGCGGTCAGGCCGCTGTTCCAGGCGTTGACCGCGTACCCGATCCGGCAGGCCCCGCCGGGTGGCGGGGTGGTCGGCGGCGGCGTGGTGGGTGGCGGGGTGGTCGGTGGGGTGGTGCTGTCGAGGCCGAAGAAGCGGACGGCCTGGGCGGCGTCCACGGGCAGGTTGTGCGACACGCCGCTCATGCTGATGGCCTCGACCGGCGCGGTGGGGCCGCTGCCGCCGTACCGGGTGCGGGTCTGTCCGGACTGCGGGGTGTCGGTGTACGTCGGGTTCTGGCTCAGCCCGTGCACGTTGGTCCACTGTTTGACCTCCTCCCCGAAGTTGGGGTAGCGCAGGACCTCGTCGTTCGTGCCGTGCCAGAGCTGCATCCGGGGCCGCTTGCCGGCGTACCCGGGGTAGGCGTTGCGGACCAGGTCGCCCCACGCCTGCGGGGTTCTGGTGATCTGCCCGTTGGCGCACTCGCTGTTCCATTCCGAGCCGTTCGTGGTGGCGAAGCAGGCGAACGGAACACCGGCGAACGCCGAGCCGGCGGCGAACACGTCGGGGTAGAGGCCGAGCAGGACGTTGGTCATCATCGCCCCGGAGGAGACGCCGGTGGCGAAGATCCGGTTCGGGTCGACGGGGTAGTGCTGCCGGACGTAGTCGATCATCGACTTGATGCCCACCGGGTCGCTGCCGCCGTCGCGGCGCAGCGCCTGGGGCGAGGCGACGTCGAAGCACTGGCTGCTCCGGGTCACCGACGGGTAGACCACGATGTAGCCGTACCGGTCGGCCAGGGCGGCGAACTGGGTGCCGGAGTACATGGCCGGGCCGGTGCCGGTGCAGTAATGCACCGCGACCACCAGCGCCGGTCGGGGCGCGACGTTGTCCGGAACGTACAGGTACATGCGCAGGTTGCTCGGGTTGGTGCCGAAGCCGGTGACCTCGGTCAGCGCCGCGGCCGACGCGGGGGTGGGGACGGTCAGCGCCGTCAGCGCGGTCACCGCGGCGGCCGCCAGGGCGGCGCACAGCAGTCTGATCTTCGCTCTCATCGACGGGTTCCTCCGGAGGATGCGAATGCGACAGGGTTGCCGATCGAGGCTGCCCGGCGCCCGATCATGTCCGGCTCAGGAACATCCATCAGTATGGATAGGCCGTGTGCGTCTGGCAACCTCGCGGGCCGGGGTGGCGGTGTCATCCGCACCCGTGTCCGGTGTCCGCGCCCCGCCGCGGCGGGGCGGGCCGGGCGGCCGGCGCCGGCGGCGATCCTTTCCCCCCGCTGCGGTCCGGCCCGGGTGCAGGCTAACGTTGGTGTCCTGGTGTGCCGGGAAGTCTGGTCGGCGATGGATGACGCGACCCCTGCCGACGAGGAGACCCCGTGACCGACGCCCCCCGGCGCCGTACCAGCCTGTTCGCCCGACGCTCGTGGGGTGAGACCAGTCGCATCTCGGCCATCCTGCGCAAGGAGACCGTCGGCGGGGCGCTCCTGCTCGCCGGGGCCCTGCTGGCCCTGATCTGGTCGAATTCGCCCTGGTCCGACGGATACCAGGCGCTGCGGGACCTCCGGTTCGGCCCGGCGGCGCTGCACCTGGACCTCAGCCTCGCCACCTGGGCCGCCGACGGCCTGCTGGCGATCTTCTTCTTCGTCGCAGGGCTGGAGCTCAAGCGCGAGTTCGTCGCCGGTGACCTGCGCGACCCGCGCCGGGCCGCGGTGCCGGTGGCCGCCGCCGCAGGCGGGGTGCTCGTGCCGGCAGTCCTCTACTCCCTGATCGCCGACGCCGACGCGGCGAAGGGCTGGGCGATCCCGACCGCGACCGACATCGCCTTCGCGCTGGCCGTGCTCGCCGTGGTCGGGCGGTTCCTGCCCGCGGCGCTGCGCACGTTCCTGCTCACCCTCGCCGTGGTCGACGACCTGCTGGCCATCGTCATCATCGCCGTGTTCTACACCTCCGACCTGGCCGTCGGGCCACTGCTGGGCGCACTGGTCCCGCTGGCGGTCTTCGCCCTGCTGGTGCGGCGCCGGGTGCGCTCCTGGTGGCTGCTGCTGCCGTTGGCGGCGGCGACCTGGGCCCTGGTGCACGCCTCCGGGGTGCACGCCACCGTCGCCGGTGTGCTGCTGGCCTTCACCGTGCCGGTGCTCCGCAGCCGGGCCGCCGGGGGCCCGGACGCCGGTCCGGGCCTGGCCGAGCACTTCGAGCACCGGTTCCGTCCGCTCTCCGCCGGCGTCGCGGTGCCGGTCTTCGCGTTCCTGTCCGCCGGTGTCACCATCGGCGGCCTCGCCGGGCTGGCCAGCGCCCTGACCGACCGGGCGGCGGTCGGCATCGTGGTCGGCCTGGTGCTCGGCAAGCCGATCGGCATCATGCTGGCCACCTGGCTGGTGTCCCGGTTCACCCGGGCCGACCTCGACGAGGGGCTCAACTGGCTCGATGTTCTCGGCCTGGCGCTGCTGGGCGGGATCGGGTTCACCGTTTCGCTGCTGATCGGGGAGTTGGCCTTCGGGCTCGGCAGCGAGCGCGACGGCCACGTCAAGGTGGCGGTGCTCACCGGCTCCCTGGTCTCCGCCGTCCTGGCCACGGTGATCCTGCGCGGGCGCAGCCGGCTGTACCGGCAGGTGCACGAGGCCGAGAACGTCGACCTCGACCGCGACGGGGTGCCCGACGTCTACCAGCCGGAGCCCGGGCGGCCCGACGGCCGCTGAACCGACCGGGTCCACACCCGCCCGGTCCGGTGGTCACCCCGGCGCCGGGCGGGCCGGGGTTCACCGCCCGGGGGTACGAACGGGTCGGGGTCGGTCCAGCAGGGCCTCGCGCTGGGTGTCGAAGACCGGGAAGACGCCGTCCAGTCGCATCGTGTGCAGCACGGTGCGGACGAACCGGGACGGGGCGGCGAGGCACAGCACGACGCCCCGGTTCCTGGCCTGCTGGTGCGCGCGCACCAGCAGGCCCAGCCCGGCCGGGTCGATCTGCTCCACGCCGTGCAGGTCCACGACGGCCCGCCCGTCGAACTCGACCGTGTCGTCGAGCGCGGCGCGCAGGGCGCCCTCGTCCCGGCCCGTGACCTCGTCGCAGTCGTCGACGTGGTCCAGACCGAGGGCCGGGCCGGCCCAGCGGGGGCCGCCCTCCGGGCCGGCGATGCTGCACGGCGGGCAGCGGTGCGGGCCGACCGCGAAGGGTGAGCCGCTCCAGCCGTGCTCGGACACCAGCGTCCAGACGACCTCGGCGTCGGGCAGCACGCAGGCGTGACCGGTGGTGGTGTCGCCGCAGTCGTCGCAGATCAGTGTCATCAGGCGATCGTCCGGTACGACGGTCATCCCGGATTCCTCTCGTTGTCCGCTGCCGCGGTCGGGCCCCGGAGGACGTCGGCCGGGCATCGGGGTGACCCCGACCGACCCGGCCCGGACCCGTCGGTCACCGCCTGACGGCGGCACGGGGCCGCCGCGGCGTCTGGGCAACCGCAACCCTGCTACGTGGTTTTGGAGGGGATCTCCCAGTCGTATGACAGTTGCGTGACAAAACCGAAGGCCGCCGGGATCGGCGGGGCTCGCGGCGGTGACGCCGCCGCAGGGGCTCCCGTCGCCCCCTGGTTTCCTCGCCTCAGGTTTCGCATTCGGGCCGGGGCGGGCATGGTGGTGGGAAGCCGTCGAAAGTGGACGGGACGGATCGCGGCGCTCGACGGCTGCGGGGCCCGCCCCGCTCACCAGGGGAGGGGACCGGTCCATGACCAGATCCAGGCTGGCCGGCGCGGTGCTCGCGCTCGCGCTCACTGCGACAGCCGGGTGCAGCTCCGGCGAGAGCGTCGACGTCGGCGGCGCCGGTGACCCGGGCGGCGGGGGCGCCGGGGGGACGCTCGCCGCGGCCATCGGCGGGGAACCGGACCAGCTCGACCCGCACAGGACCTCGGCCTACTACAGCTTCCAGGTGCTGGAGAACGTCTACGACACCCTGGTCGAGCCGGGCGCGGACCTGCGCATGGGCCCGTCGCTGGCGACGAGGTGGACCACCAGCGACGACCAGCTCACCTGGACCTTCACCCTCCGCGAGGGGGTCAGGTTCTCCGACGGATCGCCGCTGACCTCGGAGGACGTCGCCTACTCGTACAACCGGATCATCTCCGAGAAGCTGAACCAGGCGTACAAGTTCGAGACCGTGAAGTCGGTGGCCGCGCCAGCCCCGACCACCGTGGTCGTCACGCTCACCAAGCCCACCCCGAACCTGCTGGCCAACCTCGGCGGCTTCAAGGGCGTCGCGATCGTCGAGAAGTCCAACGTGGAGTCCGGGGCGGTCAAGACCAAGCCGGTCGGCAGCGGGCCCTTCGCGGTGGCCGGTTACACCTCCGGCGACAGCGTCAAGCTGGTCCGCAACGACGCCTACTGGGGCGGCCGGCCCAAGCTCGACGGGGTCACCTTCACCTTCGTCAAGGACCCCACCGTGGCGCTGCAGAACCTGCGCAGCGGCGAGGTCCAGTGGACCGACAACCTCCCGCCCCAGCAGGTTGCGGCGCTGAAGGAGAAAGGCGGCGGCGTCACCGTCGAGTCGAGGCCCTCCACCGACTACTGGTACCTGGCGCTCAACCAGGGCCGCAAGCCGTACGACGACGTGAACGTGCGCCGGGCGATCGCCTTCGCCCTGGACCGCGAGGCGATCACCAAGGCGGCCAAGTTCGGCCTGGCGAAGCCGAACCAGACCGCCATCCCCGAGGGCAGCTCCTGGTACCACGAGTACGCGCCGTACCGGCACGACCCGGCCCAGGCCCGGCAGCTGCTCGGGCAGGCCGGCGTGCGCGGGCTGACCATGGACCTGATGGTGACCAACGAGTACCCGGAGACGGTCGCCGCCGCCCAGGTGATCGCCGCCCAGCTCAAGGACGTCGGGATCACCGTCAAGATCCGCACCCTCGACTTCGCCCAGTGGCTCGACGAGCAGGGCAAGAGCAACTTCGACGCGTTCATGCTGGGCTGGCTCGGCAACATCGACCCGGACGAGTTCTACTACGCCCAGCACCGCACCGGTGCGACGTTCAACTTCCACAAGTACAGCAACCCGGCCGTCGACAAGCTCCTCGACGCCGGCCGGACCCAGACCGACCCGGCGGCCCGCAAGCGGACGTACGACCAGGCCGCGAAGCAGATCGTCGACGACGCCAGCTACCTCTATTTGTACAACCCAGAGGTGGTGCAGGGCTGGTCGAAGCAGGTGACCGGGTACCAGGTCCGCTCCGACCGGGCCGTCCGGTTCCGCGACGTCGGCCTCGACCGGTGAGCTGACGGGAGCCTCGCGTGGCACGCTTCGTCCTCCGCCGGCTGCTCCAGTCGGTCGTCGTCCTGCTGGGGGTGACGCTCGTCGTCTTCCTCCTGCTCCAACTGGTGCCGGGCGATCCGGTCCGGGTCGCCCTCGGCACCCGCTTCGACCAGCAGACCTACGACGCGCTGCGGGAGCGGTCCGGGCTCGACCGGCCGCTCGTCGCGCAGTACGTCAGCTACGTCGGCCACGCGCTGACCGGCGATCTCGGGGTCAGCTTCCGCAGCGGCCAGCCCGTCACCACCATCGTGCTGGAGCGGCTGCCGGCCACGCTGTCGCTGGCGGTGACCGCCGTGCTGCTCGCCCTGCTGGTCGCCTTCCCGCTGGGGGTGCTCTCCGCCGTGCGCAGCGGCTCGGCCCTCGACTACGCCGCCCGGGTGTTCAGCCAGTTCGGGGTGTCGGTGCCCGACTTCTGGATGGGCATCATGGGCATCCTGCTCTTCGCCGGGGTGCTCGGCTGGCTGCCGCCGTCGGGGTACGTGGCGCTGACCGAGGACCCGGCGGGGTGGGCGTCCCACGTGCTCCTCCCGGCCGCGGCGGTCGGGCTGGTCACCGCCTCGATCCTCACCCGGTTCATCCGCTCCTCGGTGCTGGAGGTGCTCTCCGAGGACTACGTGCGCACCGCCGAGGCCAAGGGGCTGCGTTCCCGGGTCGTGGTCGTCCGGCACGTGCTGCGCAACGCGCTGATCCCCGTGGTCACCGTGGTGGCGGTGCAGTTTGCCAGCCTGATCGGCGGGGTGATCGTGATCGAGGTGCTGTTCGCCTGGCCGGGCGTCGGGCGGCTCACCTACGACGCCGTCCAGGCCCGCGACTACCCGGTGCTCCAGGGCGCGGTGCTGTTCGTTGCCGCCCTGTTCCTGCTGATGAACCTGTTGGTGGACATCCTCTACGCCCGCCTCGACCCGCGGATCGGCGTCCGGTGAGCGGCCGGGAGAACGACCCGGTGAGCGGCCCGGGGGACGGCATGCTGCGCCGGGCGCTGTCCGCGCTGCGGCACGACCCGCCGGCCGTCGTCGGCACCGTCGTCCTGCTCCTGCTGCTCGTGGTCGGGGTGGCCGGCCGGTGGCTGGCGCCGGACGGGGTCAACGACGTCGACGTCGACGGGATGCTCCGCCCGCCCAGCCTCGACCACCCGTTCGGCACCGACGAGCTGGGCCGGGACGTGCTCAGCCGGGTGCTCGTGGCCGCCCGCGTGTCGTTGCAGGTGGGCCTGGTCAGCGTCGGCATCGCGCTGCTGGTCGGGGTCACCGTCGGGCTGCTCGCCGGCTGGTACCGGGGCTGGGTGGACAACGTCCTGATGCGCGGCATGGACGTGCTCTTCGCGTTCCCGGTGCTGCTGCTCGCCGTCGCGATCGTCGCCGTGCTGGGGCCGGGCCTGCTCACCGCGATGGTCGCCATCGGGGTGGTCTACACCCCGATCTTCGCCCGGGTCACCCGCGCGGGCGTGCTCTCGGTACGGGAGCAGGTCTTCGTCCGGGCGGCCGTGTCGATCGGGGCGTCGGACGCGCGGATCCTCCGCCGCCACGTGCTGCCCAACATCGCTGCGCCGCTGATCGTGCAGACGTCGCTGTCCCTGGCCTTCGCCATCCTGTCCGAGGCGGCCCTGTCCTTCCTCGGCCTCGGCATCCAGCCGCCGGACCCGGCGTGGGGCCGGATGCTCTACGACGGACGCGGGTTCGTCACCGAGGCGTGGTGGCTCGGCGTCTTCCCCGGCGCCGCCATCTTCCTCACCGTGCTCGCCTTCAACCTGGTCGGCGACGCGCTGCGGGACGTGCTGGACCCGCGTCAGCTCACCGTCGGCGAGGCGAGGAGGAGCGGGGCATGAGCGAGCGGACGGGAACCCCGGCACAGTCCGGCCGTGATCCCGGGGCGGCCCACCGCGACCCTGGCGCCGTGACCGACGCCGAGCCGGTGCTGGCCATCGAGGACCTGACGGTGACGCTCGGCACCCGCCGGGGCCCGGCGCGGGCGGTCGCCGGCGTGAGCTGGTCGGTGCGGGCCGGGCAGACCCTCGCCCTGGTCGGCGAGTCCGGCAGCGGCAAGAGCATGACCGTGCTGGCCGCCACCGGGCTGGCCCCCCGCACGGCCCGGGTCACCGGCCGGGTCCGGCTGCTCGGCGAGGAGTTGACCGCGCTGCCCGAGCCGCGCCGCCGCCGGCTGCGCGGCCGGCACGTCGGCTTCGTCTTCCAGGACCCGATGACCTCGCTCAACCCGGTGCTGACCGTGGGCCGGCAGGTCTCCGAGGCCTGCGAGGAGCACCTGGGCATGACCCGCCGCCAGGCCCGGGAACGGGCGATGGAGCTGCTCGACCTGGTCGGCATCCCGTCGCCGCGGCAGCGCGTGGACGCGTACCCGCACCAGTTCTCCGGCGGGATGCGGCAACGGGTCGTCATCGCGATGGCCCTGGCCTGCGAGCCGGCCCTGCTCATCGCCGACGAGCCGACCACCGCGCTGGACGTCACCACCCAGGCGCAGATCGTCGAGCTCGTCACCGACCTGCGCCACCGGCTCGGCACCGCCGTCGTCTGGATCACCCACGACCTCGGCGTGGTCGCCGGGGTCGCCGACACCGTCGCCGTCATGTACGGGGGGCGGATCGTCGAGCAGGGGCCGGTCGACGCCGTGTTCGACGCGCCGTCGCACCCGTACACCCGGGCGCTGCTGGCGGCCCGGCCCGGCCCTGGCCTTCGGGACGGGGACCTGCCGGCGATCCAGGGGTCGCCGCCGAGCCCTCTCGAACTGCCCGCCGGCTGCGCCTTCTGGCCCCGCTGCCCGGTTCGCGGCGACGCCCGCTGCGAGCACGAGCTGCCGCCCCTGGTGCCGGTCGGCCCCGGTCACCAGGTGCGCACCTTCTACCCGCTCTCGGAGGACGCATGACCGCCGACACCCCGCTCTCGGAGGACGCATGACCGCCGACACCGCCCGGGGCGTACCCCTTCCCGCCGCCGGTCCGGGCGAGCCCGTCGCCGAGCTCGACAAGCTCCGGGTGTGGTTCCCCGCGCCCGGTGGCACCGCCGTCCGCGCCGTCGACGGGGTGTCGCTGCACATCCGGCGGGGCGAGACGCTCGGGCTGGTCGGCGAGTCGGGCAGCGGCAAGTCGACCGCCGGCCTGGCGCTGCTGCGCCTGGTCGACGCGACCTGCGGGTCGGTCCGGGTCGGTGGCCGGGACGTGACGTGGTGGTCCCGCCGCCAGTTGCGCGGCCTGCGCCGCCGGGTGGCCATGGTGTTCCAGGACCCGCAGGCGTCGCTGGACCCGCGGCTCACGATCGGCGCGAGCATCGCCGAGCCCTTGGTGGTGCACCGGCTCGTCGACTCCGCGGACGCCCGCCGCCGGCGGGTCGCGGAGCTGCTGGAGATGGTCGGCCTGCGCGCCGACCTCGCCGGCCGGCATCCCCACGAGCTCTCCGGCGGGCAGCGCCAGCGGGTCGGCATCGCCCGGGCGTTGGCGGGGGAACCCGACCTGATCGTCCTCGACGAGCCGATCGCCTCGCTCGACCTGAGCGTGCAGGCGCAGATCATGAACCTGTTGCGCGGGCTGCAGCGCGACCTCGGGCTGACCTATCTGTTCATCGCGCACGACCTGGCCGCCGTCGAGCACATGAGCGACCGGGTCGCCGTGATGTACCTGGGCCGGATCGTGGAGACCGGCACGCCAGCGCAGCTGTACGGGGAGCCCGCCCACCCGTACACCGCCGCGCTGCTGTCGGCCATCCCCGTGGCCGACCCGAAGGTGGAGCGGCACCGCCGGCGGATCATCCTGAGCGGCGACATCCCGAGCCCGGTGGACCCGCCGAGCGGCTGCCGGTTCCGGACCCGGTGCCCGCAGGCCCGCCCCGACTGCGCCGAGACCGACCCGGCGCTGGTCGAGGTCGCCGCCGGGCACGAGGCCGCCTGCCTGTACGCGGGGGAGGCCGTCCGCGCGATGCGGGTCGACCCAGAACATTGATAAGTGCAACAGTCTGGATGTATATCTTCTCTGCACCGTCGCCACGAGCCGGCGGTCGGACCATGCAGAGGAGCCCGCGTGCACACTCCCACCCTCCGCCGCGCCGCGCTTGCGGCCGGCCTCGCGGCGGCCGTCCTGGCCGCCCCGGTTGCCACCCCCGCGTACGCCTTCCCCGAGCACCGGGGCCCCGCGCCCGCCGCCGCCCCGGCCGGCGCCGTCCTCTCGGTCACCGACGGGCTGGCCCGCCGGCTCGCCGGGGCCCTCGCCGACCCGGCGGCGACCCGGGCGGTCCTCGCGGCCACCGCCGACGGCCCGGCCGACCTGCTCGCCGTCCCGCTCGCGGCAGCGGGCCTGCCCGGCGAGGCGCGGGCCGCGAACCGGCGGGTGCTCGCGGCCAAGGGCCTGCCGGCAACGGCCGGGTCGCTGCTGCGGCTGCGCTGGGCCACCCCGGACATGCGCGCCGCGGCGACCCGGGGCGCGGTTCCGCTGGTGGCGGCGACCCCCACCGACGACGAACTGACCAGCGTCACCGCCTACGACCGGGGTGCCCGGCCGGTGCGGCTGGACGCCGCCCGGGTTCCCGACCGCCCGGTGCTGCTGGTGGAGGTCGACACCGGCCGGGCGCTGTCCGCCGGCCTGAAGCTGATGCGCGGGGAACTGGCCCGCCGGGGCGTCACCGACACCGCCGCCGCGCGGGCGGCGACCACCGCGCGGACCGCGGCGGCGTCCGGCTACTGGGCCACGAAAGTCGACGCGGTACGGCTCAACGACGACCACGAGCCCTGGCTCAAGGGTGACGCCGAGATCTACAGCCTCGTGGCCGGGTTCGGGCTCGACGGCAAGCCCACGGTCGACCTGGTCCAGATGCCCTACCTCGACCACGACGGCACGACCTACCGCCCGAACCAGCTCCTGGTGCACTTCTCGGCCTACAAGTACAACCTGGCCGACGTGGTGATGATGGAGGACGACGGCGACACCAACTACAAGGCCCTGGTCCAGGCGATCGTCGGCGCGCTGCTGGTGATCGTGGACGGCGGGGTGTACCAGCCGCTGGTGAGCGCGATCCTCGACGCCATTCCGACCTCCTGGTACACCGACGACCCGGACTACGTGGACTCCTGGTACACCCTGTCCACCGCCAGCAGCGGCCGGCTGGGCGGCGCGGCCGGCAACGGCTGGTTCGACGTCTCCCCGTACTTCGTACAGCCGCTCTGACCACGACGTACCCGGTGGGGCCGCCGAGCGCGGGCGGTCCCACCGGGTACGGGTGGCGGGCTCAGCTGGTGGGGAAGTTGTCCGGGGTGCGGATCCGGTTGCGCATGAAGGTGCCGGAATCGGTCAGCACGGAGGGGCCGGTGTACGTCCCGCCGTAGCAGGTGCCCGGGCGGAACGCGGCGCTGCCCTCGTCGGCGTCCGAGAACGTCCAGTTGGCGTAGCTGATCTTCAGCCGGTCGAGCAGGTCCAGCCAGGCGGTGCTGCTGGCCGCGTCCACCGCGCCGCCGCCGGTGTACGTGACGGTGCCGAACTCGGTGACGAACATGGGCAGCCGGGCGGCGGCGCGCTCCAGTTCGGCGCGGTAGCTGTCCCTGTGCGAGGCGGCGTAGAAGTGGAACGCGTACATGATGTTGCCGGCGTTCACCGGGTTGTTGACGACCTCGGTGGAGTTGCCGCCCTCGGACACCCCGAGCGAGGACCAGGCGCGGGTGCCGACGACGATGACCGCGTCCGGGTCGTTGGCGCGGATGACCGGGATGACCTGTTCGGCGTAGTTCTTGATGGTCGACCAGCTCACGCCGTTGGGCTCGTTGGTGATCTCGTAGATGACGTTGTTCTTGCTGGCGTGCCGGGCCGACACGGCGGCGAAGAACGTCTTGGCCCGCGCCAGGTTGAACATCGGGTCGCCGGGCGTCAGCGTGTGGAAGTCGATCAGCGCGTACATGCCGCGCTCGGTGGCCTCGTCGACCAGCGTGTTGACCCGGTTGGTGAAGCCGGCGGGGTCGGTCTCGTAGCCGTCCTCCTGCACGTACATCGAGACGCGCAGCAGGTCGGCCAGCCAGTCCTTGGACAGCGCGTCGAGGGACGCGTCGTTGTAGCACTGGGAGAACCACTGGAGGCCGTGGGTGCTCATGCCCCGCAGCTGGATCGGCTTGCCGTACTGGTTGCACAGGTTGACCCCGCACACCCGGAGCTGGCCGTTGATCGCCACGGGCGTCGTGCCCCCCGGCGGCGGCGTGGTGGGCGGGGGCGTCGTTGGCGGGGGAGTGCTGGTCGGCGGCGGCGTGGTCGGCGGCGCGGTGGTGGGCGTCGTCCCGCCCGTGCACACCGTGCCGTTGAGCGTGAACGACGTCGGTGCCGGGTTGCTGCTCGTCCAGGAGCCGTTGAAGCCGATGTTGGTGCTCGCTCCGGTGGCCAGCGAACCGTTGTAGCTCAGGCTCTGCGCGGTGACGGCGCTGCCGGTCTGGTTGAAGGTGGCCGACCAGCCCTGCGCCACCCGCTGCCCGGAGTGGGGGAAGCTGAAGCCGAGGGTCCAGCCGTTGACCGCGGCCCCGAGGTTCTTGATGGTGACCGAGGCGGTGAACCCGCCGGCCCAGCTGTTGGTCGTGTAGGTGACGGCGCAGCCGGTGGCCGCGATGGCGTTGGTGGCCGGCAGGACCGCCGTCGCGCCCAGGGTCAGCGCGCCGACGGCGCCTGCCATGGCCAGGTGTCGTCGGGACGGGCGGGGGACTCTCTTCATCGGACCGTCTCTTCCGTCGGGGGTGGTGGGGCGGGGCCCGGGACGGGGGTCGCCCCGGCGGTGGGGGTGTGGTGCGGGACGTGCCTACGCGCGCATCCGCCCGATCGGCGGAGTCCTCGGGAGCGCTCCCACGGCAGCTTAAAGGCGTCCGTAACCTTCATGCAACATGTCGATACATCGAAGTCCCGGAAGCCTGCTGCCCGGTTCGGCGACCACGGACGCCGGCCGGCTTCGTGCGGCGGTGCCGTGCCCTGCGGTGCCTGCGGTCCCGTGTGGTACGTGCCGTGCCATGCGGTGCCTGCGTCCCGTGTGGTGCGTGCCGTGCCTGCGGTGCCTGTGGTCCCGTGCGGTGCGTGCGGCGTAGTGCGGTCAGCGGGCGCGCGTGCTGTGCCGGACGATCAGCGGGGTGGCGAGCTCGATGCGGTGGCTGCCCAGTTCCTCGCCGTCCATCAGGTTGAGCAGCATCCGGGCGGCCATCCCCGCCATCTCGGTCAGCGGCTGGCGGACGGTGGTGAGCGGCGGCACCACCCATCGCGCGGCGTCCAGGTCGTCGAAGCCGACGACGCTCAAGTCGTCGGGCACCCGCAGCCCGCGCTCGTAGAGGGCCTCGTACGCCCCCCAGGCCATCTCATCGGAGCACGCGAAGATCGCGGTGGGCGGCCGGGTCAGGTCGAGCAGGGCGTTCGTCTCCCGGTAGCCCGACGGTGAGGTGAAGTCCCCGGCGCGGACGTAGCCGGCGGGGATCCGCCGCCCGGCGGCGTCCATGGCGGCGCGGTACCCGTCGACCCGGGCCCGGCTGCACGGCACGGCGGCCGGCCCGCCGATCACGGCGATCCGCTGGTGCCCGAGGCCGAGCAGGTGCTCGGTGGCGGCCCGCCCGCCCGCCCAGTTCGTGGCGCCGACGGAGGGGATGGCCGCCTCGGGCTGCCCGGCCGGGTCGATGATCACCACCGGGATGCCCAGCTCGTCGAGCTGCCCGCGCTGGCCGGTCGAGATGTCGGACAGCACGAGGAGCACGCCGTCGCAGCGCCGGGCGGCGAGCTGCTCGGTCCACCGGCGGTCGGGGCGGTTGCGGTGCCGGCCGTGCACCGCGGAGACGACCACGCCGAACCCGGCACGGTAGGCGAACTCCTCCACCCCGTCGATGATCTGCATCGCCCACGGGCTGCCCAGGTCCCGCAGCACCAGGTCGATCAGCCCGGCCCGGGCAGCCGGCCGGCTGGACCCGCGCGCGGTGTAGCCACGCTCGTCGAGCAGCGTCTGCACGCGCCGGCGGGTGCCCGGCGCGACGTCGGGTCGGCCGTTGAGCACCTTCGAGACGGTGGGGACCGACACGCCGGCGGCGCGCGCGATCTCCGCCAGCGTCGCCCGCCGCTGCTCCATGACATCTCCCTCACGAGGTCGGCCCGGCCGCAGCATATCCCGAAACTTTCGGCGGTCGGCCCTCCCGGAACCGCTGCCGCTCCAGTCGTCGCGGGCGTTTCCTCCTCCACCACCGCCCGACAGCCGAAACATCTCCGAAACCTCCGGTCGCCCGGGGCCGGCCGCGGACCTCGATGGCCAGCATCTTGACGACGACGTATGTGAACGCTGTCGTGGGGGGCGAGGGTGACGACACGCGCCCCGGGGCAAAACCGGTTGCGTGATGACCGGTGGTCTTGAGTAGTGTTCGCGCCATGTCGAGCCCTGAGGCATCCAAGGTGGGGGCTTTCGGTCACGCCGTCAGCCCCCTGAACCACTGAGTTCATCGCCCGCTCCCCAGCAGTCTCGCTGCATGGGACATTCGCGTGCGCCCCTGGGGTGCTGGCCGCGGTGACGAGACGTCTCCTCGTTTCCTCTCACCTCGGAGCTCTTGATGCCTCTGCCGCTCTACCTGCTTGCCGTGGCGGTCTTCGCCATGGGCACCTCGGAGTTCATGCTCGCCGGCCTGGTGCCGGACATCGCCACAAGCCTCGGCGTGTCGGTCGGGGCCGCCGGGCTTCTGACCTCGGCGTTCGCTGCCGGGATGATCGTCGGTGCGCCGCTGATGGCGGCGCTTGCGCGCTGGTGGCCCGCCCGGGCCAGCCTGCTGGGCTTCGTGCTGGTTTTCGCCGTGGCCCACGTCGCAGGCGCCCTCACCACGAGTTTCGCGGTTCTGTTTGTCACCCGGGTGATCGCCGCCCTGGCCAACGCGGGCTTCCTGGCTGTGGCACTGAGCACGGCGGCCACGCTCGTCGCGTCTGATCAGAAAGGGCGCGCGCTGGCGGTGCTGCTCTCGGGCACGACGGTGGCCACCATCGCCGGGGTTCCCGGCGGTGCGGTGCTCGGCACGTTGCTCGGCTGGCGGGCGACCTTCTGGGCGATCGCACTGCTCTGCCTTCCCGCTGCCTTCGGCGTCGTGAAGGGCATCCCGGCCCGGGTCGGAAGGACCCCTCGGGACGCTCGGGCCGGCTTGTCTCTTCGGCACGAGATCGCCCAACTCGCGATGCCCAGGCTGGTCCTGGTCATGCTGCTCGGTGCCCTGGTCAACGCTGCCACCTTCGCCACGTTCACCTTCCTGACACCGATCGTGACCGACACCGCCGGCCTGGGCGAGCTGTGGGTCTCGGTCGTGCTGGTGCTCTTTGGCGTTGGGTCCTTCGTCGGCGTCACCCTCGCGGGACGGCTCTCCGATCAGCGTCCCGGCCTCGTGATCGCTGTCGGTGGCCCGTTGCTCTTGCTCGGCTGGGTCGCGTTGGCGGCCCTGGCTGCCCAGCCGGTGGCGCTTCTGCTCCTCGTGTTCGTGCAGGGCACGCTTTCCTTCGCATTGGGCAGCACCCTGATCGCCAGGGTGCTCTACGAGGCAGCGGGCGCCCCCACCATGGGAGGGTCGTATGCGACCGCGGCGCTCAACATCGGTGCTGCCGGTGGCCCCGTCGTTGCGGCAGCGACCCTCGGGGCCGATGCTGGCGACCTCGGTCCGGTGTGGGTCAGCGGCCTCCTGGTGGCGGTCGCACTGCTCATCGGCCTGCCGCTGCGGCGATTCGTCGCACCCCGCGTCGGCCAGCCGATGCGATGACCCACGCGAGCGCCCCATTGCGGGTCGCGGGTCGCGGGCCGAGGGACGGCGGCGACCGATCGAGCGTTGCCGCACATGTCGTGAGCGGGTGAGCGGAGGGTGTCGTGAGCGTTTCGCCAGGGCCGGGGGACCGGTACGTCGTCGGTGTCGACTACGGCACGCTGTCGGGTCGGGCGCTGGTGGTGCGCGTCGGCGACGGCGCCGAGCTGGGCACGGCGGTGCACGACTACCGGCACGGCGTGATGGACTCGGTGCTCGCCGTCGACGGGCGGGCGCTGCCGGCGGACTGGGCCCTGCAGGACCCGCAGGACTACCGCGACGTGCTGCGACACGCGGTCCCGGCCGCCCTGGCCGCCAGCGGCATCGACCCGCGTCGCGTCGTCGGCGTCGGCATCGACTTCACGGCCTGCACGGTGCTGCCCACCCTGGCCGACGGCACCCCGCTGTGCGAGCTGCCCGAGCTGCGCACCCGCCCGCACGCCTGGGTCAAGCTGTGGAAGCACCACGCCGCCCAGCCCCAGGCTGACCGGATCAACGCCCTGGCCCACGCCCGCGGCGAGCCGTGGATCGGCCGCTACGGCGGGAAGATCTCCGCCGAATGGCAGTTCGCCAAGGGCCTGCAACTGCTGGAGGAGGACCCGGAGGTCTACCACCGGGCCGAGCGGTGGATCGAGGCCGCCGACTGGATCGTCTGGCAGCTCTGCGGCGTCGAGACCCGCAACGTGTGCGGCGCCGGCTACAAGGGCCTCTACCAGGACGGCCGGTACCCGTCCCGGGACTACCTGGCCGCCCTGCACCCCGGCTTCGCCGACTTTGTCGCCAAGATCGATGGCCCGCTCGCCCCGCTGGGTGCCCGGGCCGGCGGGCTGACCGCGCGGGCTGCGGCGTGGACCGGCCTGCCCGAGGGCGTCACCGTGGCGGTCGGCAACGTCGACGCCCACGTCACCGCCGCCGCCGCGCGGGCCCTCGACCCGGGCCGGCTGGTCGTCATCATGGGCACCTCCACCTGCCACATGGTCAACGCCACCGAGCTGTCCGAGGTGGCCGGCATGTGCGGCGTCGTGGACGGCGGGATCAGCGCCGGCTCCTGGGGCTACGAGGCCGGCCAGAGCGCCGTCGGCGACATCTTCGGCTGGTACGTCGCGCACGCCGCCCCCGCCGGCTACGCCTCGCACGAGGCGCTGACCGCTGCCGCCGCCGCCCAGCCCGTCGGCGCGCACGGCCTGGTGGCGCTGGACTGGTGGAACGGCAACCGCTCCCCGTTGGTCAACCACGACCTCAGCGGGCTGATCGTCGGGCTCACCCTGGCCACCCGGCCGCCGGACGTCTACCGTGCCCTGCTGGAGTCCACCGCGTACGGCACCCGCATGATCATCGAGGCGTACGCCGAGGCGGGCGTGCCGGTCGACGAGCTGATCGTGGCCGGGGGGCTCACCGCCAACGCCCTGTTGATGCAGATCTACGCCGACGTCACGAAGCGTCCGCTGGGCATCATCGGCTCCGCGCAGGGCCCGGCACTGGGCTCGGCGATCCACGCGGCGGTCGCCGCCGGCGCGTACCCCGACGTGCCGGCCGCCTCGGCGGCGATGGGCCGGGTCGACCGCGACGTGTACCGGCCCGACCCGGAGCGGGCCCGCGCCTACGACGCGCTGTACGCCGAGTACCGGCGGCTGCACGACCACTTCGGCCGGGGCGGCGACGACGTGCTGTTACGCCTGCGCGCCATCCGCAACGCCGCCCGGCGGGCGGTCGACCACGACCCGGCCGGGTAGGCGGCGGCCCCCTCGGGGCGATGGCATGAGCCCGAAGCTGCGCGCCAAGGCGACGCGGCCCACCGCTCGGATCGCGCGGCCGACGCTCCCGGCCGGGGCGCTGCGACGAGTCGACTCTGCCCGGTGCTGTCCGGGAAACCACCGGACAGCACCGGCCTCCGCGATGCTGGATCGACCTGGTCACCGTCCGATTACCACAACAGGTAAGGAGCTGTAGTGATCGAAGTAAGCGGAAAGACACAGTCGGGAAGCCTGCCCGGCAGGTCACGCGATCGCCGGAGGACCCTGCGTGTCACGCTGGAGTCGCTGCTCGGTGTGTTCCTGGCCAGCAGCCTGCTGCTGCTCGGCGCCGGAGCAGCCCAGGCCGGTGCCGGCACGCCGCAGGCTCGGGGAAGTGCGGCACTGGGAACTCAGGCGATCGACTACTACGAGTTCCGCGCGCAGCACAGTGAGAAGTGCCTGGACGTGGCGAACGCCAGCACCGCCCACCTCACACCGATCGTGCAGGGCAACTGTTGGGGCGGGACGAACCAGCACTGGCGGTGGATCGCGGTCGGGAACGGCTACTACGAGATCCGGGCGCAGCACAGTGACAAGTGCCTGGACGTGGCGAACGCCAGCACCGCCCACGGCACGCCGGTCGTGCAGGGCAACTGCTGGGGCGGGACGAACCAGCACTGGCGTTTCGTCCTGCTCTCCAACGGCTTCTACGAGATCCGGGCGCGACACAGTGACAAGTGCCTGGACGTGGCGAACGCCAGCACCGCCCACGCCGCCCGGGTCGTGCAGGGCGACTGTTGGGGCGGGACCAACCAGCACTGGCGGCTCGCGTACGCCGGAACCTGGGGCTGATCCCGACGGTGCTCCTGTGGTGGGTGAGGCTCCGCGCTCGTGGCGGGGCCTGACCCCGTCGGTGGCGGTCATCGTTCGACGTGGCTTGCGTACGCCCCCCGGCGCGTGACGTCGCCGGTCGGTGCCCTCGGTAGGGTGGGGCCATGCTCGACGTACCCTGGCCGGCGTCGACCGAGGACCGACCGGGGCGCCGGGCCGGGCCGCCAGGGCTGGCCGGGTGGTGCCTACGGGTCGTCCGGTCGCGGCTCTTCGAGGTCGCCATCGTCGTGCTCATCATGGCCAACGGGGTGGTGCTCGGCGTCGAGACGTACCACGACCTGGGGGCGGCGCGGCCGGTGCTGCAATGGTTGGAGTGGGTCTTCCGGGCCGCCTTCGTCGCCGAGATCGCCGTCCGGGTGTTGGCCTACGGTCGCCGGCCGCAGGACTTCTTCCGGCACGGATGGAACGTCTTCGACTTCGTCGTGACAGTCGCGATCTTCCTGCCCGGCCTGCACGGCGACTCCGCGCTGCTGCGCGTCGTGCGGGTCGCCCGGATGCTGCGGTTGGTGCGGTTCTCGCCCGGGCTGCGCACCATCGTCGCGGCGTTGTTGCGCAGCCTGCCGGGCGTCGCCGGCTTCCTCGCGCTGGCCGGGGTGACCCTTTACGTGTACGGGATGGCCGGCTGGCTCATCTTCGGCGAGGCCCAGCCGGAGCAGTACGGCGACATCGGACGGTCGCTGCTGACCCTGTTCGTGCTGCTGTCCCTGGAGACGCTGCCGGACCTCGTCGAGCAGGGCATGGCCCTGTCGCCGTGGACCCTGGTCTACTACGTCAGCTACGTCATCATCACCGTGAACCTGCTGCTGAACATCCTGATCGCGGTCATCGTCAACTCGATGGAGGAGGCCCGTCGGCTGGAGATGACCGAGCGGCTCGCGCCCGGCCACGACGAGGACGGCGACGGGGTGCCCGACGAGGTGGACCGGATCGCGCTCACGCAGCGGCTGGACGACCTGCGGGCCGTCATCGGCGAGTTGGAGCGGGAGCTGCGCATCGACCGGGACGACCGGCCGCCCCGACCGCGCCGCGACCCGGGCTGACCGCGCCGCGACCCGGGCTGACCGCGCCGGCGGGCCGGAGCGGGGCCGGCGACCGGGCGGATAGGGTGCGGCGGGACGACGACCGACGGAGGATGACGTGGCGCACACGACGACGGTGGACGTGCCGGTGGGCGACGGCGTCGCCGACGCGATCCTGGCCCGGCCGGACGGCGACGGACCGTTCCCGGCCGTGCTGTTCTTCATGGACGCGTTCGGCCTGCGACCCCGGCTGGTCGAGATGGCCGGGCGGATCGCCTCGCGGGGGCACGTCGTGCTGGCGCCCAACCTGTTCCACCGGGCCGGCCGGGCCCCGCTGTTCGACCTCTCCCGCCTGAACGACCCGGAGGAGCGCGGCCTGGCCTTCGAGCGGATCATGCCGCTCGTCGCCGCGCTGACCCCTGAGGTGGTGGCCGGGGACACGGCGGCCTACCTGGACTTCCTGGCCACCCGGGGCGACGTCGCGTCCGGCCCGGTCGTGGTCACCGGCTACTGCATGGGCGGTACGAACGCCCTGCGCGCCATCGAGGCGCATCCCGACCGGATCGCGGCGATGGCCAGCTTCCACGCCGGCCGGGTCGTCACCGACTCGCCGGACAGCCCCCACCTGGGCATCGGCTCGGTGACCGGCGAGCTGTACTTCGCCCACGCCGACCAGGACCGGTCCATGACGCCCGAGCAGATCGCGACGCTGGAGGCGGCGCTCGACGCGGTCGGGGTCCGGCACCGGTCCGAGCTGTACGTCGGCGCCGCCCACGGGTTCACCATGGCCGACACCGCCGCCTACGACGAGCGGGCCGCCGAGCGGCACTGGGCCGCCCTGTTCGACCTGCTGGACCGCACCTTCCGCGGCTGAGCGCGACCGGGGCTCGGCCGCCCCGGCCGCCCGCTTCCCTGCCCCCGTCCGCCTGCCCGCCCCGTCCGCCTTGATCGACTTCAGGTCAGTGACATCGCGGTCCCGGTCGGCGCGCGCCGCCGTGCCGGGTCACTGCTGGATGGGTCTGCCGTCGTTGCCGCAGATGTAGCCACTGACGACGCACTGCTGGACCCGGTCGGCCAGGGCCTGCTCGTCCCAGGCGTTGAAGAAGTCGCCGTGGAAGGTGTAGCCGGGGGCCGTGGTGACGTTGGCCCCGTCGCGGGTGCCGCCCAGGGTGAGCCCGGTCCCGCGCACGTCGTACGTGATGAGGTACTCCAGCCGGGGCACGGGCACCGGGTGGCTGGTCGGGCAGGTGCCGCCGACGCCGCCCAGGCCGAACGCCATGTGGCTCTTGTGGTCGGCGCTGTCCAGGTTCCTCCCGTCCCAGCAGGTCGGGAAGTCGAGGTACGTCTCCAGCCTGGAGCCGGCCGGGCAGACCGGTAGGTCGCGGCTGGCCTGGGGGATGCCGACGCAGTTCCACCGGGCCGCCGGGTTCTGGTCGGGGTTGGTCGCGAGGGGGTTGCCCACCACGATCCGCAGGCCCTGGGGGTACGGCCGGACGTTCGCCCGGTCGGTGATCCCCTGGTAGTAGATCCGGACGCTCTGCGGCGCGACCGCCGTGCCGTTCTGGTAGAGCGTCGGCACCCAGTACGCGGACCTGTCGGCCACCGGGTTGCAGGTCGTTCCGCCGGCCCGCAGCGAGGTGAGGGTGGAGTACGCGTTCGTCGAGGTGTTGCCGAAGAACTCGTGCATGTGCGAGGCGCCCGGCTGGCCCGGCCGGACGATTGGGTCATCGTTGGCGCGTCCCTTGCTCGGGCAGTCGGCCCGGAACTCCGAGCCGCGCACCGGGGCGAGCTGGAGCTCCAGGGCAGCCCGCTCCTGCACCGGGCTGAGCACGTACGCGTGGTCGGCGTGGCCGCTGGACGCCGCCTGCGCGTCGACGGCGTCGCGGCCGGCCAGCACCCCGCCGGCGACCACGGTCAGCAGGGCGACGGTCAGCGCGCCGGCTCGGCGCAGGTACGGGTGTCCGGTCGGATCGTTGCCGCCACGCCCTCGGGTGAACCGCATGCTTCCTCCTCGCCCGGCGCACCGGGCACCGGCCCGGGATCGCCGGGCCGTCAACGGGACGGATGGGGGGTGAGAGCGCTCTCACCTCTCAGGAGAACCGAAGTGGGCGACAATTGTCAATGTGGTCGAGAGTGGGTTTCGCTCCACTCCGCACGGGTGGGCCCGGGGGTCAGGAGTGCGGTCTGCCTGCGCTGTCCGGCCGCCTGACGACCGGCCTACCGGATCGTCCAAGATCGCTAGACTCGCCGCATGCCGGACACCACTCCAACCTGGCGCACCGTCGAGGACGATGTCGTGCGGGGGCGGCAACGCCTGATCTTCGTCCGTGAACGAGACCACTACGTTCTGACCACGCTCTGCGTCTACACCGACGGCGTCGTCGTCTGGCAGTGGAAGGCGACCGACTTTGACGGTCTCCGTGCCGCGTTTGACGACGGCACCCTGACCCTGGCGCCGCCCGAGGGCTCGAAGATCATTGTCGCCGGCACTGCCGCCGGCGCGGCGGGGCTGGAGTCCTGGCTGACACCCGAACTGGTGATCGGCGACCTCGCCGACGAGGTGGACCGGCTCAATGACCGGCCGGACTCCTCCGGACGCTGCTGGGACGCACTGATCGCGTACGCCTCCGAGCCGAGCCGGACCAACCTGGAGATCGTCCGCGAGCGGTACCACGCGGTGCCCGGACACCGGCGGATCTACCTGCTCGGTGACATGGACCAGAACGACGTACCGGTGCGGATCCTGCTCGCTGAGCTGGGCGAGACGATCCCGGCCCGGCACCCGGACCGCACGCTCACCGTGACGCCCGAGGCGCGGGAGCGGGCGCTGGAGTACTTTCGCCGGAGTGAGCGCGCTGTCGCCGAGTCGCGGGAGCGGAACGCGGTGGACGGGCCGGAAACAGCGATCGCGGTTCGGAGCTCGCGGGGCGGTGAACGGAATCACCGGCCCGGAAAAGGTCCGGGCCGGTGATCCGGAACTGCTCGGTCAGCGGCCCTGGAGGGATTTCACGTTGTCGCCGAAGGTCCAGCTCTTGGAGCCGTCCCAGTTGATCGACCAGGTCATCAGGCCCTTGAGCCCGCTGACGCTGTTGTACGCCTGCGACACCAGGGACGGGGTCATGTAGCCACCGCCCGCTCCGGGCTGCGCGGGAAGGCCGGGCACCTGCTTGTCGTACGGGACCTTGATCGTAGTGCCTTGGATCGTCAGCCCGTTGTTGAGGCACTGGGTCTGCACGGTGAAGCCCTGCACGGTGCCGGCCGAATAGGAGTCGCCGGAGCAGCCGTACATCGAGCCGTTGTAGTACTGCATGTTCAGCCACCACAGCCGGCCGTTGTCGGCGTACTTCTTGATGATCGGCAGGTACGCGCCCCAGATCGAGCCGTAGGTGACGCTGCCGCCGGTGACGTACGCGGTCTCCGGTGCCATGGTGAGGCCGAACCCGGCGGGCATCTGGGCGAGCACGCCGTCGATGATGCGGATCAGGTTCGCCTGCGACGCCGAGAGTTGGTTGATGTTGCCGCTGCCGGTGAGGCCGGTCTCGATGTCGATGTCGATGCCGTCGAAGTTGTAGCGCTTGAGGATCGGCACGATGGTGGCGACGAACCGGTCGGCGACGGTCGCCGAGCCGAGGTCGATGCCGGCCGTCGCGCCGCCGATGGACATCAGGACGGTCAGGCCGGCGGCTTTGGCCCGGCACATCTCCGCCGGGGTGGGCACCTTCACGGTGACGTCCATGCCGTCCTCCCACAGCGCGGTGCCGTCGGCGCGGATCACCGGGAACGCGGTGGTGACCACGTTGTACCCGTGGGCGGTGATCCGGGAGTCGGTGATCGGGATCCAGCCCAGCGGCGGGTGCACGCCGTTGGCCGCGCCGTCCCAGTTCTCCCAGTATCCCTGGAGCACCTTGCCGGCCGGCCTCGGCTTGACCGCGCAGGTCTCGGTGCCCGGCGGGGGTGTCGTGGTCGGTGTCGGCGTCGGCGTCGGCGGTGCGGTCGGCGACGCGGTGGGGGAGGGCGACGAGGTCGCGGTGGGGGTGGGGGTGGGGGTGCCGTCGCAGGCCCCGAGGTCCTTCCACAGCGCGGGCGTGGCTGCGGGGTTCCAGCCCGCGCCGGCCGGCGGGGTGTGCGTAACGAGGGCCTGGTAGAGCCGGCTGGCGTAGCTGACCCGGGTGCCCGCCGGATAGCTGGTGCCCTCGGCCCAGCCGGGGGCGGAGCAGGCCACGGCGGCGGCCCTAGCCGGGTCGGTGGCCGCCGCGGCGAGACCGCCCGTGGCGGTGATGGCTCCGGTGGCGACGACCAGCGTCGCCCCCGCCAGCAGGGCGGTGGCCCCGCGTCGAAGTCTCATGACATCTCCTCTCGTCGATGGGCGGGAGCGTATCAGTAAAGATTGTTAAATATAAAGAGGCGTTGCTATCGATCTATGTCGATGAATACGCTGACCCGGTCCCCGCTCGCCCCGTCACTCAGTGGAGCGTGACCCATGCGTCTGTCCAAGGTGTCCCGGATCTTCGCCACCCTCGCCGCCGCCGCGATGGCGACGCTCGGCCTCACCGCCGTGCAGGCCGCGCCGGCCTCCGCCGCCGTCCGCAACGTCTGCTACAACACCAGCCAGGCTGGCCCCTTCGCCAGCTACGCCAACCAGGCCGCCACGATCTGGAACAACTACACCAACAACATCAACATGGCCCAGTGCGGCTCGAACCTGGTGATCTCCTACACCTACGGCGGCGGCTCGTACGCCCAGCGCACGAGCCTCGGCAACGGTCGCGTGGTCATCGACTACTACCAGGCCCAGCAGTACAGCCCGCTGCGGATCATGACCCACGAGATCGGGCACATCCTCGGCCTGCCGGACAACTACAACGGTAACTGCGCCCTCCTGATGTCCGGCGGCAGCGCCGGCACCTCCTGCACCAACCCGTACCCGAGCTCCGCCGAGGCCGCCAGGGTCGACTCGCTCTTCGGCTTCGCCGCACGTACCGCGACCGGCGCCGGCGTCTTCACCGGCAGCTGGCCGGCCCCGGCAACCGCCGGCGCCCAGCGCTGATCCCCCGACCACCCACCACCCCGGGCCGGGGTCGGCGCACCGCGCCGGCCCCGGCCCCACCCTGCGCGGTGAGCAAGAGGTTTGCGTCGGACTCGGGCCGCAACCTGACGCAAACCTCTTGATCACCGCTTCAGCGCGGACGGCCGGAGGGCGTGCGGCCTGGAGCGGTGTGGCGGCCGGTCAGCGGTCCTCGGTGTCGGCGGGGGCCATCACCCGCAATGCGTTGGCGGCCAGGCCGATCCGGATCGGGGTGTGGCCGCACAGCTCGCCGTCGACCTCGACGCGCGCCGGCCGGTCGGTCTCCAGCCACAGCTCGCCGACGGCGAGGAACGGGGTCTCGGCCAGCGTGCGGCGGTGACCCGTGGCCGCGTTGCGGGCCGTGTCCCGCAGCAGCTCGCGCCGGGTCGGCCCGCCGACCGGGTACGCGACCAGCAGCCGGTCGTCGGCGTCGGCGTCGGCCGTGATCGGCCGCCCGGCGTGGAAGCCGCCGTTGGCCACGTAGATCTGGTGGGTGTGGAACTCGTGCGTCGTTCCCCCGGTTCGGACGGTGGCCCGCAGCGCCCGGTGCCGGGCCAGCAGCGCCAGCGCGGTGGCCGGGTACGCGAGCCGGCCGGTGACCCGCTTCAGGGCGGGGGGAGTCCGGAGCATGATGTCGGCCGACAGCCCGACGCCGACGTGGTTGGCGAACGGCACGTCCCCGGCCAGCCCCAGGTCGACGTCAATCACCTTGCCCTCGGCCAGGACGGCCACGGCGCTGTCGAGATCGAGCGGGAGGCCGAGGGTGCGGGCGAAGTTGTTGGTGGTGCCCAGCGGCAGCAGTCCCAGCGCGACGTCGCGGTGGGCGAGCAGCCGCGCAGCGGCGCTCTGCGTGCCGTCGCCGCCGCCCGCCACGAGCAGGTCCGGCCCGAGCGCGAGGGCGTCGTCCAGGCTCCGTTCCAGCTCGCCGGGGCGGTCGGCCGGGTAGCAGCCGAGCAGGGTGAAGCCGGCCTCTGCCAGCCGGGCACGGGCGTGCTCGTAGAGCCGGCGGCCCTGACGCGAGCGGGCGTTGACCACCAGCGCCGCCCGCCGCTCCCGCCGGATGGCCGCGCCCAACTCCTGCTTCGTCCGCATGGGTGCCGACCCTATCTCCGCCCGGCCCCGGGGGTCCCGCCGGAACTCCGCTGGGCCTCGGGAACGGGGGATCGACTGCGTCAGCGCCGGCCCAGGGCGCGGCGGAGGTTGCCGCCGAACACGTCGGCCGCCTCGGCGGCGGAGAGCCCGTCCAGCCCGACCGGGTGCAGCGTCTGCGCGAACGACACGTGGTCCAGGCTGGGGGAGAAGTCCGAGCCCCAGTACAGCCGTGCCGGGCCGAAGCGGTCCAGCAGCAGGTCGACGAACGGCCGGGCGGCGGCGTGCGGGTACGCGTCGGCGGGGTCGCTGACGGCGTACAGGGCGGAGACCTTGACCCCGACGTGCGGGAGCCGGGCCAGCTCGGTGAGCGGGGCGAGCCGGCCCGCGACCGCCTCCGATGTCGGGACCGTCGCGTGCCGGCCGGGCAGGCCGAGGTGGCTGAGGAGCACCGCGCACCCGTCGAGGGCGGCCATCGCCCGACCGAGCCGGCCGGCGGCCTCCGGGGCGGCGTTGAGGCTGACCACCGCCGCCGCGTCGTTGAGCGACCCGGCGGCCGTCGCGGCCCAGCCGGCGAACGCGTCGGCCGAGGCCGGGTCCGGCAGGTACGCGGCGACGCCCGCGAACCCCGCCGACCGGAGCCGGTCCAGGCCGCGCCGGTCCGTGCCGGTGGCCGGCAGGTAGGCCAGCGGCGCGATCCAGTCGTGCTCGGCCGCGAGCCGCGCGAGATGGCCGTTGTTGCCGGCGAACTCCGGTGCGCCCTCGTAGCCGACCACGAGCGCCCGGTCGATGTCGTGTTCGCGGCGCAACGTCTGGTAGACGGCGAATTCGTCGCCCCCGGCCGGGGACCGTCCGTAGCGGCCGGGGTAACCGTCGGCGAACAGGTGCAGGTGTGCGTCGGCGCGTGGCATGGCCGGACCCTAGCCGATTCCGGCAGCCCCATTGACGTGGGAGGACCCCTCCTTTAGGTTCTTGTCTCAATTAGGTCCGGATTATCGGCCGCAGGCGAGGGGTGGACCGCGTGGTGCAGGCGCACGAGGACGTTGACGATCTGGTACGGCTGCGTCGGCAGCTTCACCAGCACCCGGAGCTGCGGTTCACGGAACGGCAGACGGCAGCGGTTCTCGCCGAACGGCTCGCCCCGATCGCCCGGGTCCGCTCCGGAGTCGCCGGCACCGGCCTCGTAGCCGAGATCGAAGGACGTGCGTCAGGCCCCTCCGTTCTGCTTCGGGCCGATATGGACGCCTATCCGGTCCAGGACGCCAAGGAGGTGCCCTGGGCGTCCGGCAACGCCGGGGTCTGCCACGCCTGCGGGCACGACGTGCACATGACCGTCGTGCACGGCGTCGCGGCCCGGCTCGCGGCCGACCCGCCCGCCCGGGGCTCGGTGACCGTGCTGTTCCAGCCGGCCGAGGAGATCCCGTTCGGCGAGGACTCCGGCGCCGCCGCGGTGCTCGCCGACGACGCCCTGCGCGGCCGTCGCTTCGACGCCGTCCTCGGCCTGCACTGCTGGCCCGACCTGCCGGTCGGGACGGTCGGCGTGGACCGGATGACCGCGATGGCGGCCAAGGACGCGTTCCGGGTCGAGGTGCTCGGCCGGGCCGCGCACGCCGCCACCCCGGCGCTCGGCCGCGACGCCATCCTCGGCCTGGCCGGCATCATCACCCTGCTGCACGCCGGAGTGGCCCGCTCCCGCAACCCCCACGAGCTGGTCGCCTTCAACATCGGCACGATCGACGGCGGGGCCAGCCAGAGCCAGGTCGCCGAGCGGGCGGAGGCGACCGGCACGCTGCGCACCCACGACGAGGCCACCCGCGCCCGGCTCAAGGAGGTCATCGAGCGGATCGCCCGGCAGCAGGCCGCCGCGCTCGACCTCGGCCTGCGGTTCACCTGGGCCAACGAGATGCCCCCGGTGCGCAACGCGGCCTCGCTGGTGGCGCTCGCGCACGCCGAGCTGCCCGGCCTGGTCGAGGTCGCCGACCTGACCGCGCCCCCGCTGACCACCGACGACTTCGCCCTGCTCGGCGCGCTCGGCCCCAGCCTGTACGTCAAGCTCGGGGTCACCGGGGAGCGCGGCGGCGCGCCGCTGCACTCCGGCGCGTTCGACGTGGACGAACGCTGCATCGGGGTGGGGGTGACCGCCCTGGAGCGTCTCACCCGGGCCGTCCTCGCCGGCCGGCTCGCCGAGGCCGGCGCCGACGAGCCCGACGGAGCCGGTGAGGCTGCCCCCGGCGACCGCGTCGCCGCCGACGAGGCGGTCCGCGCATGAGCCGCCCGTCGGTCGCCGTGGTCGGCGCGGGGGCGTTCGGCGTCCGGCACCTGGCCGCGTACCGGTCGCTCGGCGTGCCGGTGCGGGCGCTGGTCGAGCCGGACGCCGCGATCCGGCAGCGGGTCGCCGTCGAGTACGGGGTGCCGCAGACGTACGCCTCCGTGGCGGACCTGCTCACCGCCTCCCCGCCCGACGCGGCGTCGGTGTGCGTGCCCGGCCCGGCGCACCGCCCGGTGGCCGTGGACCTGCTCACCGCCGGGGTGCCCGTGCTGGTGGAGAAGCCGCTGGCCGCGACCGTCACCGACGCCGCCGCCATCGTGGCCGCCGCCGGGCGCACCGGTGTGCTCTGCCAGCCGGGGCACATCCTGCGCTACAGCGCCCCGCACCGGGCCCTGCACGACGCGGTCCGCGCCGGCCGGCTCGGCGACGTGCTCGCCGTCTCGTCCCGCCGCGACCGGCCCCGGACGCTCAGCCGGCTCTTCCCGCGCGAACACCCCGCGCTGCTCACCGCCGTGCACGACATCGACCTGGCCCTCTGGTACGCCGGAGCGCCCGTGGTCGAGGTCCGCGCGGCGGCCCGGACCCGACCCGGATCGGCCACCCCGGTCCTGGTGTGGGCGGAGCTGCGGCACGCCAACGACGTCGTGTCGTCGATCCGCAACAGCTACCTGCTCCCCGAACACACCCCGAACCACACCTCGGACCTGGTCGAGGTGTACGGCACCGACGGGGTCGCGCACGTCGACCTCGGCCACCCCACCCTGCTCGTCCAGGGCGAATCGACCGAGGCGCCCGACTGGCTCCTCTCCCCGGTCGACGGCGGCGGAGCGCTCGCCGCCGAGCTGCGGCACTTCCTCGGCCAGGTCGACGGCACCGAACCGACGGCGGTCGTCCCGCTCGCCGACGGCCTGCACGTCGTGCGGGTCGCCGAGGCCGTGGCCGACAGCGCCACCGCCGGCGGCGCGGTCCGCCGGATCCCCCCGAGCCCCCACTTGTGACAGGAGCTACCCGATGTTTCGACGGAGATTGGCCGGCGTCCTCGCCGCCGGCATGGCAGCCGCCGCGCTGCTGACCGCATGCGGCGGCGACGACGCCGCCGGCGGCCCGGTCACCCTCAAGGTGCTGACCTGGGAGCCGGGTGGCACCGAGTACTGGAAGCAGGTCAAGACCAGCTTCGAGGCCGGCCACCCGGACATCAAGCTGGAGATGCAGTCCGTACCGTTCGACAAGTACCCCGAGGTGCAGGGCCCGTACATCACCTCGCAGTCGGGGCCGGACGTGATGGCCAACAACGCCGGGCTGGAGCTGTTCGACCGGCGCGGCGCGTACGTGCCGCTGGGTGACAAGGCCGCCGAGATCACCAAGGACCTGGTCACCTACAGCGGCGCCTGCGAGGGCTTCGACACCGCCAAGCCCTGCTACGGCGTGCCCTTCTCCTACCAGGGCAACGTCCTCTACTACAACAAGGCCGTCCTGACCGCCGCCGGGCTCGACCCGGAGAAGCCGCCGGTGACCTGGGACGAGTTCGGCGCGGCCTGCGACGCGGTGAAGAAGGCCGGCAAGACCTGCCTGGCCCTCGGGCTGTCCGGCACCTTCCCGGCCTACTGGGACTTCCCGGAGATCGCCCGCAACTACCTCACCGAGGACGACATCCGCGCCCTGCTCGCCGGCAAGCTGTCCTGGAAGGACCCGAAGCTCGTCTCGGTGCTGGAGAAGCTCGCCGAGATCACCACCAAGGGCTGGGCCAACAAGAACGCCCCGTCGATCACCATGCTTCCCGACGGCGCCGACATCTTCCAGCGCGGCGACGCCGCGTTCGCCGGCACCATCATCTCCGACGCGGTGAACTGGGAGGCGTTCGGCAAGGCCCTCGGCGACGACAAGCTCGGCGTCACCCGGTGGCCGGCGGTCGACCCGTCCGCGCCGCTGGCGCAGAAGTTCTCCGGCATCGAGGGCGCCGTCTACGGCGTGACCCAGTGGAGCGAGAAGAAGCAGGCCGGCCTCGAGTTCATCAGCTGGCTGGCCGGCAAGGAGAACGGCGAGCTGTGGGTCAAGCACGGCAAGGGCCAGCCGCTGAACAAGAACGTCGACAAGGCGCTGCTGCCCTCGTCGCCGGCCTTCCAGAAGATCCAGGAAATGGTCGCCCAGCCGACCCTGCACGCCGGGGTGATGCTCTCCGGCCCCGAGGCCGACGCCCTGGCCCGCGGCTGGCAGCAGGTCACCCTCGGCCAACTCACCGTCGACAAGTGGGCCGACCAGATGCAGCAGGCACTGGAGCGTAGCCCGACGAAGAAGCAGACCAAGTAGCAGCATCCGGGCGGGGCGACGCCGTGTCGCCCCGCCCGGCCAGCCCGGGGGAAGGAACCCTGATGACGATCTCCACCGCGCCGGTGTCGGAGCCGGTGGCCGCCGACACCCCGCCCGCGCCGGCCCGCCGCCCGCCACGACCCGGGCGGGCCCGGGAGTGGTGGCTGGCCGCCGCGCTGGTGCTGCCCGCCCTCGTGCTGGCCGTGCTGTTCAAGCTGGTGCCCCTCGTGCGGGGCGTGCTCACCAGCTTCGAGTCGTCCAGCGGGTTCGGCGGCAGCGAGTTCGCCGGGGCGGACAACTACACCCGGATGTTCGACGACTCGATGGTCCTCACCAGCTTCCGCAACGCCCTGCTGGTGGTGGCCACCCTGCCGGTGTGGATCGTGCTCCCGCTGGTGCTGGCGCTGCTGATCCACCAGCGCTCGCCGGGCTGGAAGTTCTTCCGGGCCGTCTACTTCGTGCCGTACACCATCGCGCCCATCGTCGTCGGCATCATGTTCCGGCAGATCCTCTCCCCCGACGGGCCGCTGAACGCCCTGCTGCGCGGCGTCGGCCTGGAACCGCTGGCGATCGAGTGGCTCAACGGCCGGTACAGCGCGCTGTTCTCGCTGGTGGCGGTCGCCCTGTGGAGCTTCTTCGGGCTCGGTGTGATGACCTATCTGGCCGGCCTGTCCACCATCCCCGACGAGATGCTGGAGGCGGCGTACCTCGACGGCGCCGGGTTCTTCCGGCGGCTGTGGTCGGTGGTCGTGCCGATGCTGCGCCCGACCGTGGCGTACTGGAGCGTGGTCTGCGCCTCCGGCGTGCTGATCTGGCTGTTCCCGCTGATCTACGCGCTGACCCAGGGCGGGCCGGGCGACGCCACCATGCTCCCCGAGTACCTGGTCTTCCTCACCACCTTCCAGTTCCTGGACCGCGGCTACGGCTCGGCCATCGGCATCGCCCTGTTCGTCTTCGTCGCCGTGCTGTCGATCTTCAGCGTGCGGCACATGTTCACAGAGGGGACCCGCAAGCCGCGATGAACCCGCGCCACTCCGCCCGGATCGGGCGCTACCTGCTGACCTTCGCGCTGGTCGTCGTCGCCGTCGCGGCGATCTACCCGCTGCTGTTCACCGTGGTCAGCTCCCTGAAGACGCAGTCCGGCTTCGCCCACGACCCGCTGGGCCTGCCGGCCGGGATCACCCTGGACAACTACTTCGAGGCGTTCCGCCGGATGAACATGCCCCGGCTGCTGCTCAACTCGTTGATCACCACGCTCGGCGGGCTGGTGCTGTCGGTGCTCGCCGCGCTGTTCGTCGCGTACGCGGTGACGAAGATGCGCTTCCGCGGCGGGAAGATCGTCTTCCTGCTGATCATCGTGACGCTGACGATCCCCAGCCAGGCGATCATCTACCCGCTCTACCAGACGGTGCTGGACCTGGGCATGTCCGGCCAGTACCAGGGCCTGATCCTGGCGTACGCCGCGTTCGGGCTGCCGCTGGGCACGTACCAGCTCGCCGGGTACTTCCAGCAGATTCCCGACGAGCTGATCGAGGCGGCCCGGGTCGACGGCGCGGGACACCTGACCATCCTGTTCCGGCTGCTCGCCCCGATCGCCACCCCGGCCCTGGCGGCGCTGGCCATCTTCAACTTCGTCTGGATGTGGAACGACCTGCTGCTGCCCCTGGTCATCATGGGCGGCTCGGACAGCAAGACGCTGATGGTCGGCGTCTCCATGCTCAGCGGCCAGTACGACGTGTCGGTGCCGCTGGTCAGCGCCGGGCTGATCGTCGCCCTGCTGCCGGTGCTGATCATCTACCTGGTCTTCCAGCGGCAGCTCGTCTCCGGCGCGCTCGCCGGCTCCGGCAAGTGACGGTTTCCGGTCGACCCAGGGCGGCCCCCTGTCCACCCGGGCCGGTGGCTGCCCTGCCCCCGGCCCGGCAGGGCGTCCGGTGAGCGCGACCGCCGGGCCGGGGGAGCAGGTCTGCCACCTGTACCGGTTGCGCCCCGGCGCGGAGGCCGAGTACGAGCGCCGCCACGCCGAGATATGGCCGGAGCTGTCCGCGCTGCTGGACGAGGCGGGCATCTACGACTACGCCATCTACCGGCGCGACCTGCTGCTGATCTGCGTGCTGCGCACCCGGTGGGGCTTCGCCCGCGCGGGCGCGGTCACCGGCGCCTCGGACGTGCAGGCCCGCTGGACGGCGTCGCTGGTCCACCTGTTCGCCGAGATCGCCGACGCCGACGGCGAGCCGCTGTGGGCGCACCCGGTCTTCCACCACCCCGGCCGCGCGCCGACCCGCTGAACTGTCGCGCCGCTACCTGACGCGGGCATGATCAGCGAGCATGCTTCCCCTAATGCCCAGGATGAGAACAGCCATTGGGGGGAAGCATGCTCGTCATCGCGCATCTCAGCGACACGCACCTCGACAGCCATCCTCGGTCAGCCGAACGGACCGCCCGGGTGATGGACCACCTGCACGCCCTGCCCCGACCGGTCGACGCGATCCTGATCAGCGGGGACATCGCCGACCACGGCGAGGTGGCCGAGTACCGGACCGCCGCGAAGCTCTTCGCGTCCCCGCTGCCTGTCATGCTCTGCCCCGGTAACCACGATGTCCGCGACGCGTACCGCAGGGGCCTGCTCGGTGACGAGGGCGGCGGCAACGGCCCGATCAACACCCGGTACGACGTCGCCGGCGCGGTCTTCCTGCTCGCCGACTCGTCGATTCCGGGCGAGGACGACGGCCACCTCGACGCGGAGACCATGGACTGGCTCGCCGACCAACTCGGCTCGGTGCCGGCCGGGACACCGGTCTTCGTCTCCTTCCACCACCCGCCGGTCGAACTGCACCACCCCGTCATCGATTCGATCCGGCTGTTTCCCGCCGAGCCGCTGGCCGCACTGCTGGCCGCTCATCCGCAGGTCGTCGCGGTCCTGACCGGGCATTTCCACACCGCCGCCGCGAGCACCTTCGCCGGGCGGCCACTGCGGATCGCGCCCGGCGTCGTCTCCACGCTCCGGCTGCCCTGGGAGGGTGACGGGCCGCTGGTCGATCTGCGGCAGCCGCCCGGGGTGGCGTTCCACGTCCACGACGATGCGGGGCTGCTGACCACCCACTACCGGGTGGTGGTCTGAGGATGCGGGGTCGCCGCGGGCGGCGGCGGGCAGCAGGCGCCCTTCCCTAGACCGCGTACGCGACCGAACCGTCGGCGCGCAGCGGGATGCGGGTCAGTGGCCGGCCGGTCAGGTCCAGCGGTCGCTCGTCGGCCAGGTCGAGCGTCACGCCCAGCCCCGGGGCCTGCGGCACCGGCAGGAACCCGCCCTCGCGGCGCACGCAGGCCCGGGCCGGCCCGTCGGCGAGCCGGTCGTCGATCGGGGAGTACTCCTGGGTGACGAAGTTCGGGATGACCGTGTCGAGCTGCACCGAGGCCATGGTCAGCAGCGGGCCGAGGCAGTTGTGGGTGACCACGGCCGCGTGGTACGCCTCGGCCAGCGCGGCGATCTTCCGGCCGTGGCTGAGCCCGCCGGCGAGCCCGATGTCGGGCCGGACGTACTGGGCGCCGCCCTGGGCGAGCAGTTCCTTGAACTCCCAGATGGTGTGCAGCCGTTCCCCGTTGGCCATCGGCACGCCGAGCGCACGGCGGGCCACCTCGGCCTGGCTGCTCACGCTGTCGATCTGGATCGGGTCCTCCACCAGCAGCGGGTGGTGCCGGGCCAGCGCCGGCACGACGGCCGTGGCCTGCAACGGGGTGAGCTTGCGGTGCAGCTCGACGAGCAGGTCGACGTCCGGGCCGACGGTGTCGCGCACCGCCGCCGTGGTGGCCTCGGTCTCGGCGACGAGGCGGGCCAGCGACACGTCGCCGTAGTCGGCGGGCAGCGGGTCGAACTTCACGGCGGTGAAGCCGTCGGCGACGGCGGCGGCGGCCTCGGCCGCGAGGGCCTCCGCCCCGGTGCCGCCCAGCAGCAGGTGCAGCCGGATCCGGTCGCGTACCCGGCCGCCGAGCAGCTGCCACACCGGCACGCCGAGCCGCTTGCCCAGCAGGTCCCACAGGGCCAGGTCGACGGCGGAGACGGCGGCGGTGAGCACCGAGCCGCGGAACGGCCCCATCCGGTAGAGGTGGTGCCAGTGGTGCTCGATCCGGTCGGGGTCCGCCCCGAGCAGGTACGGCCGGAACGTCTCCACCACGGCGTGCACCGCCGTCGGGTATCCCCAGCAGGCGGACTGGCCGACCCCGGTCAGCCCGTCCGACGTGCGCAGCTGGACGAAGTGCGCGTCGCCGCGCACCACGGACTCCACCTCGGCGATCTCCATGCCCGCTCCCCAAATTAGAGACCAATAACGGCCACAAACTTGCTTGTGCACTCTTCCATAGCCTTGGACTGCTGGTCTAGGCTCCTCAACCAACGAGCCGGAATAAGGCTCAATTATCTCAGGGGGTGTGATGGGCCTGCCCGACGACTATCGGCTGATGGCCCGGATCCGCCGGTTCGAGGAGCGGCTGGCCGCCCTCAAGGACGCCGGCGAGATCCCGGGCTCGATCCACCTGTGCAACGGCCAGGAGGCCGTCCCGGTCGGTGCCTGTCGGGCGCTGCGCGACGGGGACCACGTCACCGCGACCTACCGGGGACACGGCTGGGCGATCGCCCGGGGCGTCGACCTCACCGGCCTGTTCGCCGAGATGATGGGCCGCGACTCCGCCCTCTGCGGCGGGCGGGCCGCGTCGCCGTACCTGTCGGACCCGGGGCGCTGGTTCGTCGGCGAGAACTCCATTGTGGGCGCCGGGGTGCCGATCGCGACCGGCGCGGCGCTCAGCGCCCAGCGCACCGGCAGCGGGGCCGTGTCGGTGGTCAGCATCGGCGACGGCGCGATGAACCAGGGCAACGTGCACGAGGCGCTCAACCTCGCCGCCGTGCTCGACCTGCCGCTGGTGCTGGTGGTGGAGAACAACGTCTACTCCGAGATGTCCCGGATCGAGGACATGGTGCGGGTCCGGCAGCTCGCCGAGCGGGCCGCCGGCTACGGCCTGCCCGGCCGGGTGGTCGACGGCAACGACCCCGACGCCGTCGCCGAGGCGATGGCCGAGGCCGTGGACCGGGCCCGGGAGGGCTCCGGGCCGTCCATCGTGGAGGCGATGACCGAGCGACTGGTCGGCCACTACAGCGGCGACGTGCAGCACTACCGCCCGGCCGGCGAGATCGCCGCCGCCCGGGAACGCGAGCCGCTGGCCCGCATCCGCCGGGCCGCCGACGCCGACCTGGCCGCCCGGCTCGACGCCATCGACGCCGAGGTTGCCGACGAGATCGAGGCCGCCGTCACCGCCGCCCGCGCCGTGCCCACCCCGGACCCGGCGACCGCCAAGGAGCACGTCTATGTCTGAGTCGATGCGCTACATCCAGGCCGTCAACGCGGCGCTCACCTGGGCCCTGGACAGCCGGACCGACACCATCTACTTCGGCGAGGACGTCGCGCTGCCCGGCGGGCCGTTCGGCGCCACCAAGGGGCTGCACAAGCGGTTCGGCTCCGACCGGATCTTCGACACCCCGATCTCCGAGACCGGCTTCCTCGGCATGGCCCTCGGCGCGGCCATGACCGGCCTGCGGCCGATCGCCGAGATCATGTACGCCGACTTCTCGTTCGTGGCGATGGACCAGATCGTCAACCAGATCGCCAACATCCACTACTCCAGCGCGGGCCGGTGGAAGGCCCCGCTGGTGATCCGGATGCAGCAGGGCTACTCGCCCGGGGCGTGCGCCCAGCACTCGCACTCGACGGAGGCGTACTTCGCGCACACCCCCGGCCTGCGGGTGGCGCTGCCGGCCACGCCGGACGACGCGTACCAGATGCTGCGCACCGCGGTCGTCAGCGACGACCCGGTGGTGGTCGCCGAGGCCCGGATGCTCTACCCGACGCGGGGCCCGGTGCGCACCGACGCCCCCGTCGAGGAGATCGGCGGGGCCCGGGTGGTCCGGCCCGGCGCCGACGTCACCGTCGTCGCCTGGTCCCGGATGGTGTCGGCGGCCCTGGACGCTGCCGCGACCCTCGCCGAGGAGGGCGTCGACGTCGAGGTGATCGACCTGCGCTGGCTCAACCCGCTGGACTTCGACACGGTCGCCGCGTCGGTGGCCCGCACCGGCCGGCTGGTCGTCGCCCACGAGGCCAACCTGACCGGCGGCTTCGGCGCGGAGATCGCCGCCCGGGCCGCCGCCGAGTGCTTCGCCGACCTGCGCGCCCCGATCGCCCGGGTGGCCGCCCCGGACGTGCCGATGCCCGCCGCGCCCGCCCTCCAGGCGGTCGTGGTGCCCGAGGCGGCGACCGTGGCCGACGCGGTGCGCCGCACGGTCCGCGCGTGAGCGGCGGCGCCCCGGCGGCCGACCCGGGCGGCGGCGGCACCCAGCCGCCCGGACCGGGCGTGGGCGGCGGCACCCCGCCGGTCGGCCTGCTGGCCGGGCGGCGGGTGGTCGTCGTCGGCGGGGCGTCCGGCATCGGCCGGGCCACCGTGCTGGCCGCCGCCGGGGCCGGCGCGGCCGTCGCCGTGCTGGACGCAGACGCCGCCGGCGCGGCCGAGGCCGCCGCCGAGGCCCGGTCCGCCGGGGCGAGCGCCTGCGCCCGGGGCGTCGACGTCACCGTCGAGGCCGAGGTCGCCGGGGCGCTCGACGCCGTCGCCGCCGAACTGGGCGGCGTCGACGCCGTGCTGCACGTCGCCGGGATCATGGGCGGCCAGGGCCTGGACGTGCGGGACGTGCCGGTCGAGCTGTGGGCGCGGGTCATCGCCGTCAACCTCACCGGCCCGTTCCTGGTCGCCAAGCACGCCGCCCGGCACCTGAGCCCCGGCGACGGGGTGCTCGTGCTGGTCGGATCGAAGGCGGGCGTCCAGACCGGCTCCGGCTCGGTACCCTACGGCGCGAGTAAGGGAGGGTTGCACGGCCTGGCGATCACGCTGGCCCGACAGCTCGGTCCACAGGGGATCCGCGTGCACGCGCTCTGCCCGGGAGACATCGACACGCCGCTGATGCGGCGGTCGCTGGACGAGGCGCGGGTCAACGGCACCGACGGCGGGCGGGTCGCCGCGATCGAGGCCGCGCTGGGCCGCCCCGAGGACGTCGCCTCGGTGCTGGTGCTGCTGGCGTCGCCCGTCAGCGCCGGCCTGGTCGGCACGGTCTGCACGGGCTGAGCACCCCACCCTCTAGGCCAGCGGGACACCACGTGGAGGCAGCATCGTGATCGGGATCATCGGCCCGGAGGACTCGATCCGGCTCGTGCAGGAGGTGGCGCTCGGGGAAGGCCGCGCGGAGGCGGTGACAACACGCGTGTACACCCGCCCCGAGCAGGCCCCCGAGCTGGCCCGCGAGCTGGACGAGGTGTGCCAGGTGCTGCTGTTCACCGGGCGTATCCCGTACGCGTTCGCCAACGCGGCCGACGAGCTGCGGGCGGAGATCGACTACGTCCCGCACGCCGGCATCGACCTGTACCGGACGCTGTCGCGGATGCTGCTGGCCACCGGCGGGAAGCTGCCCCGGGTCAGTGTGGACACCATAGAGGCGGAGACCGTCCGCGAGACGTACCACGACATCGAGGTCGCCCCGCCCACGGAGATCCTGCCGATCGCCGACTCCTCCGGGCTGCTCTTCACCGGCCTGGACGAGATCACCGCGTATCACCGGGAGCGGTACGCCTCCGGCGCGGTCGAGGCGTGCCTGACCTGCCTCGGCGCGGTGCACCGGGACCTCGTCGACAGCGGGGTCCCGGTGTGGCGCGTCGAGCACACCCGCGCGTCGGTGCGCGACGCGCTGCGCCGGGCCTGGCTCGCCGCCGAGATCCGCCAGTCCCGGGCCACCCAGATCGCCGTGATGATGGTCGACCTGGGTGTGCCGACGACCCGGGCGCAGGACCCGTACCAGGCGGAACGGCAACGGCTGCGGGTACGCGAGGCGCTGCTGGAGCACGCCGAGCGGATGCGCGGCCGGCTGGCCGCCGTCGACGACCGGACGTTGCTGATCACCACCACCCGGGGCACCGTGGAGAGCGCCATCGCCCGGCACCGGGACGGGCACGCCTCCCTGCTCGCCCTGCGCGGGGTCGACGTCGAGCACGCCGTCGGCTTCGGCGCGGGCACCACCATCGCCGCCGCCGAGGACAACGCCCGCAAGGCCCTCGCGCTGGGCCGGCACAGCGGCGACACCCACGTGGTGTTCCCCGACGGGGAGGTCTACTCCAGCCGGGAGACCGCCGTGCGGCCCCGGCTGCGGGAGACCGCCCCGGGCGTGCTGCGGGTCTCCGAGCAGCTCGGGATCGGGCCGCTGTCCACCCGGCGGCTGCTGGAGGCCCTGCACCAGATGGACCCCGACGAGGTCACCGCCCGGGGGCTGGCCGACGCGTACGGGGTGGAGGCGCGCTCGGCCCGCCGGTTGCTCAAGGCGCTGCGCGCGGCCGGCTTCGCCGAGGAGGTCGGGGTGCACGTCAGCACCGGAGCGGGCCGCCCGCAGACCGTCTACCGGGTCGCCATGCGGCGACTGCTCGGCGCGATCGGGGCCGAGGCATGAGTCTGCGCCCTCGGGGCCGGGGCGTGAGGGCCGGGACCGTGAGGGCTGGGATCGCGTGAAGTTCGAACCGACCTACCTGGTCACCGCCACCTTCGCCGCCGACGTCGTCGTCCGGCGCGAACCCCACCGGGCCGCGCACCTGGCGCACGTGCGCGCCCTGCTCGCCGACGGCACCGCCCTGATCGCCGGGGCGCGTGCCGACCTGAGCGCCTCCGTGCTGGTGCTGCGGGCCGCCGACGCGCCCGCCGCCCGCACCCTCGTCGAACAGGATCCCTACTGGCGGCACGGCGTGTGGACCGCGATCGACGTGGTCGACTACCTCGCCGCCACCGCCCACACCATCGGGAGGACATGATGTCGTCGTACCGCCAGGTCTCCGGCGTGCGGGTGCTCGGGGCCGAGCACGCGCCCTTCGCCGCCGGGCTGCTGCGCGAGGCTTTCGGCGAGGGCGGCCCGGACGCCGTGCCGGTCCGCCTCGCCGTCGACCCGGCGCTGCCCGAGGGCGGCCACCGGACCGACGTGCCCGAGCGGGGCGAGATCCGGCTCACGGGCGACCCGTTCGCCGGCCTGGTGTACGCCGCCCGCGCCCTGGTCGCGGCGGCCACCCCGGCCGGCCTGCCCGTCGGCGCGTCCGCCGCCGCCCCCGGGTTGCCGCTGCGCACCCTGTGGACCTGGGACCACTCCACCAACTGGGACACCCGGCAGCTCGGCCAGCAGGAGATCGGCGCGCTCAACCCGTACGCGAAGTCCGCCGACGCGTTCGGCGCCGACTACCGCCGGCTGGTCGACTTCTGCAGCCGCGAACGGATCGGCGGGATCGTCGTGTACGGGCTGCTGCGCGACGCCCACGGCGGCGTCGAGGCGGCCCGTGAGCTGTGCGAGTACGCCAACGCCCGGGGCGTGCGGATCATCGCCGGGGTCGGGATCAACGCCTACGGCGGCATCTACTTCGACGGCCGGCACCGGTACAACCTGGCCACCTGGCTGCGCCGGCGCCCCGACCTCGCCGCCGAGCTGCCGAAGAAGGTCGGCTTCGACATCGGCGAGTTCGGCGACCTGCACTTCCCGGCCAGCGAGTACATGATGGCCGCCTGCCCGTCCCAGCCGGACAACCTGGCCTGGCACCGCGACGCCATCGACTGGCTGCTGGACACCCTGCCCGTCGGCGGGATCAACTTCGAGACCGGCGACTACGGAAGCTGCGCCTGCGCCCGGTGCGCCGCCCGCGCCGGCGGCGAGCGCACCTCCTGGTCGTACGAGGCGATGCGGTCGGTCTACCCGACCCTGCTGGAGACCGCCCGTCGCAACGGTCCGGCCGGGGTGCCGCTGCGTCACCTCGTCGAGGTGTACTGGGACAACATCTTCGACCTGGACGCCCAGAAGCCACTGGCCGACCTGCCCGACGACGTGGCGTACCAGTACTGCGTGAACCGCGGGTTCTGGTACGACCAGCGGGACCGGCTGACCGCCGAGCACGTCGACCGCCTGCCACACACGACCAGCGTGCTGCGCACCCACGCCGGGTCGCAGTGGAACCGGCAGCGGCACTCCTGGGTTCCCGAGATGTACGCCGACATGGCCACCCGCTCCGGGGCCGCCGGGATGCGGGGGCTGACCATCTTCGCCGAGCCGTCCGCGTACCACCCGACCAACGAGATCAGCTACCTGGCGTACGCCCGGTTCTCCTGGGATCCGGAGCTGGCCTGGGCGGATTTCTGGCGCGACGAGGTGGCCCCCCGGTTCGGCGGCTCGGCCGAGGCCGAGGCGTTCCGCGACGGCGCGGCCCTGCTCGACGACCCGTCGGCAACCGGCGCGGCCCTCACCGTCGTGCGCGGCGACGCCCTCGCCATGGTCGCCGCCACCGCCGGGGAGACGCAGCGCCGGTGGCTGTGGCTGGCCGAGCGGGCCGCCAGGTACGCCCACTGCGCCGGCTGACCGGGGCCGGCCACGGGGTGTGACGGTTGCCGCGCGGGACCATGACAGTCCTGTGAAGAATGCGCCGGTCGGGCCGTCGGCGGTTTGGCCGGGCGGCCTCCGGGGGCACCGTGGAGGACGCAGGCGACAACACTTCGAAAGGAACGGCCCACCGTGGAAGTAACCGGGTTCTTCACCGCCATCATCATCGGCCTGATCATCGGCGCGCTGGGCCGGCTGGTCGTACCGGGCAAGCAGACCATCCCGATCTGGCTCACCCTGCTGATCGGCGTGGTCGCCGCGATCCTCGGCACCCTCGTGGCCGGCGCGTTCGGCGTGGACGACACCGCCGGCATCGACTGGATCGAGCTGCTGATCCAGGTCATCTTCGCCGCGGTCGGTGTGGCGCTCGCCGCCGGCGCCTACGGCCGCCGCCGACACTGACCCGCCGCGTCCGACGGCCGCTGCGCCGCTCGCGCTTCCCGGCCGCCGGCCCGCCCTGATCAGGGCGGGCCGGCGGCCGGCGTCGTGTCAGGGCGTGGCTGGGGCGTCCGCCGTGGCGGCCGGGTCCCCGTCGGTACGCCGGTCCGGCCGGCGCGCGGCGTCGGGCCCACCGGCAGCCGCCCACGCCGTGGTGAGCAGGAGCAGCGCCGTGATGTAGGTGCTCATCACGAGCAGCCCGTGGCCGGGCAGGGTGGTGCCGGCCGCGTCCAGGCCGATCAGCAGGTCGGAGACGAGGAAGAACGCCCCGCCGACCGCCGCGCGGGCCGACACGCCGGCCGCCGCGGCGGCCATCAGGCACAGGGCGAGGCTGTAGCCGAGCACGGGCAGCCGCAGCTCCCCGAGCGGGCCCCACAGCACGACATTGGCCAGCGCCCACAGCACGAGGTAGGCGGCCACCACCGCCACCGGCGGCCGTCGGTGCCGGGTGAACGTCACGATGAAGCTGATCTGGGCGCAGAGGAACAAGCCCATTCCGGCCAGGAAAGCGGGCTCGCCGGGCAGCAGCAGCGCCACGTCCCCGCCGGTGGCGAAGATCAGCCCCAGCGCGAACCCGTCGAAGCGTCGGCCGGAGCGCAGCAGCCAGAGCAGCAGCAGCGGGGCGAGCAGCGGCTTGGCCAGCCACTGGAGCGCGGTGCTGTCCGTGGCGACGCCGACGAGTTCGACGGCGGCGGCCACGCCGAAGGGGATGAGGCGCCTCATCGGGCGGGCTGCCAGCCGGGACGGCCGAACACGTGGCCCAGTCGGTGCCGCCAGGACCCGGAGGCCCGCACGTCGGCCCAGATCGCCCCGTACTCGTGGGTGGCCACCCGCAGCGGGTGGTAGGTGCCGATGTTCTTGGTCAGCCCGTACCGGGCGGGGGCGCGCTCCGGCTCGAAGGTGCCGAACAGCCGGTCCCAGACGATGAGGATCCCGCCGTAGTTGCGGTCCAGGTACTCGGCGTTGACGCCGTGGTGGACCCGGTGGTGCGACGGCGTGTTGAAGAGCCACTCGATCGGCCGGGGCAACACCCGGACCCGCTCGGTGTGCAGGAAGAACTGGTACAACAGGCTCACCGACTGCTGGAGGAAGATCATCCACGGCGGGACGCCGAGCAGGGCCAGCGCCAGCCAGAACGGCAGTGTGGTCATCGGCGTCCAGCTCTGCCGTAGCGCGGTGGACAGGTTGTAGAACGTGCTGGAGTGGTGCACGACGTGACCGGCCCAGAACAGCCGTACCTCGTGGTGGGTGCGGTGGAACCAGTAGTAGGCCAGGTCGTCGGCGAAGAACAGCAGCACCCAGGTCCAGACGCTGGTGGGGGAGAGCTGGATCGGCGCGACCGTCCACACCGCGGCGTAGAGGCCGACGGTGAGCAGCTTCCACGGCAGGCCGATCACCTGGCTGCCGGCGCCCATGGTGAGGCTCGTGGTGGTGTCGCGCAGCTCGTAGCCGCGTTCGTCGTCGTCGGGGGCGAACCGGTAGGACAGCGCCTCCACGACGATGAGCAGCAGGAACGCGGGTACGGCGTAGAGCACGGCGGGGATCATGCTCGACATTCCCTTCCGGGTGGGGTGACGGGGGTGGCGAGGGCGGCGGTGAGCAGGGACCGGGCCTGCTCGGCGGCGGCGTCGCCCCGGCCGGCGGCCACGGCCTCGGCGAGCCGGTGGTGCCCGGCCACGTCGAGCAGTTCGGCGGCGTGCCGCTCGGGTGGCACCTCGCCGACGGCGAGCGCGCCGGCCACGAGGCTGTTGAAGCTCAGCAGGTACGCCGTGTTGCCCGAGCCGCGCACCACATGCCGCCACAGGGCGATGTTGGCCTCGGCCATCCGGGGCAGGTCGGGGGCGAGTCCGGCGTACTCCTGCGCGGCGCGGGTGACGGTCTCGCGCGTCGCCGCGTCGGCCCGTTCGGCGCAGAGCCGGGCCGCGTCGACGCCGATGCAGGCCCGCATCTCCAGCATGTCCCGCACCAGCGTGTCGACGGGCAGGACGTCACCGGAGCGGACCAGGGACAGCGCGAGGTCGAGCCCCGCGTGCACCCGCCAGTCCAGCACCAGGGTCGCGCCGCCCTGGCTGACCCGGACCAGGCCGAGCTGTTGCAACCGGCGTAGCGCCTCCCGGACGGCGTGCCGGTTCACCGCGAAGGCGGCGGCCAGCTCCCGCTCACCGGGCAGCGTGTCGCCGGGCCGGTACGCGCCGCTGACCACCGCGTCGCGGAGCTGCCCGAAGACGTGATCGGACACGGACCCCCGGGGCACAGGTACAAACACCATGCCGAGCAGTGTGTCCCCCACCACATCAACCCGTCAACTGGTTGGACCACCACCCACCACCCCGCAGGTTTGCGATCCGGGCCTGACGCAAACCTGTTGATCAACGTGAGGGGGTGGGGGTGGGGGTGGGTGGGGAGAGGGCCTGGTCCACTCGGGTCAGTACCGAGTCGTCTTCTCCGTCGACGCCGCGTAGCAGGTCGATGGCGGTGGCGCGGATCTGTCCGATGATCATCACCACCGGTAGCGGGGGGTTGGACCTGAGCAGCTGGGCGGCGGTTCGGACCGCTTCGAGTGCCGTCGCCTCCGCCTGCTCGGCGTGCCGGGCCGCCTCCTGCCGGCCGGCGAGGTCGGTGGCCAGCGCCGCCCCGGCGGCCCGTACCGCCTCGGCCAGCGCGCGGATCGCGGCACCCACCTCGGGCGGGGTGGCCTCGTGCAGCCGGGCCAGCGTGACCCCGGCGCGGGCCAGCACCCGGATGTTGCGGGCCGCGTAGTCGAGCTGCCGGGCGGTGGCCTCGACGGTCCCGACCCGGCCCAGGTGCCGGCGGCGGCGCACGCCGAGCCGCAGCGTCTCGCCGCAGGCCTGCACCGCCGTCCGCAGCCGCTCCACGCAGCCGTCGACCTCGCGGGCCCGCTCCAGCGCCGCCCGGGCCGCCACCTCGTCGCACCGCGCCAGCGCCTCGTCGATGTGGGTGAGCACCTCGGCGAGGTCGGCGAACGTCCGGCGCGCCTCGGCGACCAGCGGCGCGAGCGGGTTGCGGCCCACGGTGAGCTGGCTGACGGCGAGCGCCACCGCGCCGCCGACCAGCGCGTCGACGAAGCGGAACGGCACCAGGTCGCCCTTCGGCGCGGCCACCGCGACCAGGTACAGGGCGGAGATCGCCGCCTGGACGACGAGGGTTCTGCTCGCCCCGATCGTCACCATGAGGCCGATGGTCAGCACCAGGACCGCCAGCAGCGTTCCGCTGCCCGGGCCGAGGGCCTGCACCACCAGCTCGGCGATCAGCACCCCCGCCGCGACGCCGAGGACGATCTCGATCGTCTGTCGGAGCCGCTGCCCGCGCGCTTCGCCGAGGACGACCAGGGCTGCGGTCGGCGCGAAGAACGGGTCCGGGTGGCCGATGAGCCGGGAGGCCACGAACCACGCCACCGTCGCCGCGAGGGCCGCCTCGACCACGTCCACCCAGTTTCGCCGCAACCGGCCCACCGCCGCCCGCGCCCAGTCCCGCGTCCGGTTCGCCTCGGCTCGTACCCATTCCCGAGCCCGGTCCCACGGCCGGTTGGCCTCGGCTCGTACCCGATCCCGTGACCGGCCCACCACGCCCCGTTCCCAGCTCCGCATCCCGCGCCTCCCGCCGCCCGCCCGCCTGCTGCCACGGCGGACCGGGGCACGGCACGCCGTCACCCCGGCCAACCGGTTCCGGGCAGCGCAGTACCCCGCCGGAGGGCGGGTAACGCTCGAAGTGGTCACCCGCACAGGCCGGACCGGCACTTCGAAATCGTTTGATGAAAAGTGAGACGTCACGCCGGCCGTGGTCTCCAGAATCAGCAGACGATCATGCACGCGCATCCCGCTCGGCCAGGTGGTCGGCCAGGGCGGTCAGTTCGGCGGCGCTGTGGTGACTGGGCCGGATGTGCGCCTGGCAGCCAGCCGTCGGCGTGGGCCACCGGGCGGGGCCGGGACCGTCGGGGCGTCGCGACCGGTTCCCCGCCGGCCGTCGCCCCCGTCGGTGCGCTGCTCGTGGTAGTCCTGCTCGACGTTGACCGACCAGACGTCGTGGGTCATGCCGTGGGCGATGTTCTCCGCGGTGAGCATCGCGGTCAGCATGGAGTGATCCTGGTTGTTGTAGCGGTGCATCCCGTTGCGCCCGACCGGGTGCAGGTTCGGCGTCTCGCGGGCCAGCCAGCCCCGGATCACGTCGACGTTGTGCTGGTAGCGCTCGTCGTACACCGGGTACGCCTTGGGCATCCGGACGACGTGGCCCGCCTCGACGACGCCCGGCGCGACCAGGCCGAGCTGCTCCAACTCGGCGGTGGCCAGCCGGACCAGGTCCTCGTCGGACCGCCGCCACATCTCGTCGTCCTCGAAGACGAAGTACTCCAGGCCCAGGCAGGTCCGGCCGTCCTTGACCAGGTACGGCGACCAGGAGCCGAAGTTCTGGATCCGCCCCACCCGCACGGTCGGGTCGTGCACGTAGATCCAGTTGTCCGGGAACGAGAACTCCTCGGGCACCACCAGCGCCACCGTCAGGAAGTCCCGGTAGCGCAGGTCCGCGGCGCAGGCGAGCACCTCCGCCGGTGCCGGCGGGTCCAGCGCCGCCACCAGCTCGGAGATCGGCATCGAGGAGACGACGTGCGCGGCCCCCTCCCGTCGTTCGCCGTCCGGCCCTGCGACGGTTACGCCGGTCACCCGCCGGGCGTCCGGATCGCGGTGCACCGCCCGTACCCAGGTGCCGGTGCTGACCGTCGCGCCGCGGGCCCGGACCTGCTCGGTGCAGCGCTCCCACATCATCCCCGGCCCGAACTTCGGATACTGGAACTCCTCGATCAGGCTGGTCACGTCCCTGCGGTTGCGCCGGGGCAGCAGCGCGGCCCACACCGCGCGGGACAGCGAGAGGTTCTTGATCCGCTGCGCCGCCCAGTCGGCCTGCAACTGGTCCGCCGGCATTCCCCAGACCTTCTCCGTGTACGTCTTGAAGAAGATCGAGTACAGCCGCCAGCCGAAGCGCGCCGACACCCAGCCCTCGAAGTGCGACTGGTCCTTCGGCGGGCGCAGCCGGGCCCAGCCGTACGACCCGACGCAGCGCACCGCCTCCCGCAGGCCGAGGTTGCGCAGCGCGTTGCGCGCGTTGAGCGGGTAGTCGTAGAGCGCGCCCCGGTAGAAGATCCGGCTCATCCGGGGGCGGAGCAGGAAGTCCTCGTCGGGCAGGATCTCGTGCCAGAACGCCTCGACCCGGGACACCTTCGTGAAGAACCGGTGCCCGCCGATGTCGAAGCGCCACCCGTCGCGTTCCACGGTGCGGCTGATGCCGCCGACCACGTCGTCCGCCTCGTACACCCGCACCGGCTCGCCGTGCCGGAGCAGCTCGTACGCCGCGGTCAGGCCGGCCGGGCCCGCGCCGATGACCACCGTGCCGGGTTCCGCGCCCATGCCCGTGCCGCCCTCCCCGTAGTTGCCGAATGAGGCAGCGCCCTTACCCGGTCCGCCGCCGAATTCACCTCCCGGCCGGGTGTGAGCCGGCCGGGAGCGGGGATCCCCGGCCGGTCGCGGACGAGCCGGGGGACCACCAGATGAGCGAGGGGCGCGGAGACGCCGAAGACCGGCCGACCGGCGTACGGGGCTGGCCGGGCCGGGCCACGCGGGGGGCGGCCCGCCTGGCCGCCGGAGTCCCCGCGCCGTGGCGGTTCGTGCTGGCCGTCTTCGTCGGCTCCAAGCTCGTGCTGTCGCTGGTCGCCGTGACCGCGCTGACCGCCTGGGACGGGGTTCCCGGGGCACCCCCGGTGGACGAGGCGGCGATGCGCGCCCAGCAGGACGCCATGTCGCCGCACCGGTGGCTCTCCCTCTGGTACGCCTGGGACTCCCTCCTCTACGACCACCTGGCCCGGCTGCCGCTCACCGGCGGGTGGAGCGAGTTCGGCTTCCCGCTGCTCTACCCGTTCCTGGCCCGGCCGGTCGCCGCGCTGCTGGGCGGGAACACCGTATGGGCGCTGCTGCTGGTTGCCAACGTCGCGTTCCTGTTCCAGCTCTACTACGCTCACCGGCTCGGCGAGCGGCTCGGCGGCGGCGACGCGGCGGCCCGGCGCTTCGTCCGGTACCTGCTGCTGCTGCCCGCCGCGTTCCTCTTCCAGGCGGCGCTGACCGAGTCGCTCTTCCTCTGCCTCGCCCTCGCCGCCTTCTGGTACGCCGAGCGGCGGCGGTGGCTGCTCGTCGGCGTCGTCGGCTTCTTCCTCGCGCTGAGCCGGTCGGTCGGCTTCCTCGTCGTCGTCCCGCTCGCCCTGGTCCTGCTGCGCCAGCACGCGTACCGGCTGGACCCGCGCACGCTCGGCCGGTACCTGCGGCTCGGCTGGCCGCTGCTGCTACTGCCGGCCGGGTGGCTCGCCTTCATGGCGTTCGCCGGGTGGCAGACGGGGGACTGGTTCGCCTACCAGCATGCCCAGGAGCGGGGCTGGGGGATCAGGGTGCAGAACCCGCTCTGGGTGGCGTACCACGGCCTGACCGGCGGCTCGGCCGCCGACGCCGCGCGGGTCTGGCTGGCCCTGGCCGTCGTGGCGGTGGCCGTCGCCGGGTTCCGCCGCGCCGAGCTGCCCTACCTGGTCTACACCCTGATCGTGGTGCTGGTGCCGCTGTCGATGGGGCCGCCGGTGTACAAGAGCCTGCTGCGTTACCTGCTGGCCGCGTTCCCGGTCGCACTGGTCCTCGCCCGGTGGGCCCGCCGCGCCACCGTCGACACCTGGCTCACCGCCGCCCTGGCCCTGTTCCAGGGTGCCCTGTTCGTGGTCTGGCTGACCTACTGGACCCACTTCATCATCTGACGCCGCCGCGCGGGTGTGACCGACGCCCCCGCCCGGCAGCGTTTAGCGCGCCCCCGGAAGGTGAACGTTCAGGGACAGCGATGACGAGAGGGGTCCCGCGTGTCCGGCACAACGCACCACCGGTCCAGTCACGACGCAACCGCACCGAGCGACGTGACGGACCCGCTGCTGTGGCGCCTGGCGTACGACGTCGCCGAGGCCCACCAATCCGACGAGACCGGCCGTTGCCGCAGCCTGCTCTGCGCGGGCCAGCAGGGCCCGTGCGAGACGCTGCACAACGCGGAGCGCGCCATGGAACTGGCCCGGGGGGCCGGCGCCGTCGGGACCCGGGGGGCCGCACCCCGCCCCCGGTCCGCCGCACCGGCCCCGCCACGGTCCCGCGCCGATCGGGAGGCCGCCTGACGGCCCCGGGGACCCGAACCTGACCGCGCCGAGGGCGCGGCGTGGGCAGCACGGCGGGGCGCGGTCGGGTTAGCATCCGTCGCCGCGACACCGGCGGCGCGAACCACGACGGGGGCGACGACAGATGTTCCGACGGGTGGCCGTACTACTGGCCGCACTCACCCTCACCGCGACGGCCGGCTGCGCCGACAAGGCGACGCCCACCGTGGCGTCCTCGTCGCCGGCCAGCCCGACCGCGTCGCCGGCCGCGGCCGGCCCGCCCTGGTACGACGAGGTCGCCCCGGCGACGGCCGGCACCACGGTCGGCCCCGAGGGCAGCGACTGCCCGCTGTCGATGGCCTTCTCGGTGCCACCGGAGTGGAAGGTGAAGGCGGTCACCTCCGGGACGGACTACCGGGCCGGCCCCGCTCTGCTGCTCTGCGAGATCGACGCGAAGCCCGCCGGGCACATCGGTTTCCTGCGGGTCTGGCGGATCGAGGAAGCCGCCCCGCTGAACCCGCAGCTCACTGTGGACAAGTTCCTCAACGAGTACAGCAGCAAGGCCGAGGACCCGCAGTATCGCCCGACCAAGGCCGGGGCGCTGGACTCGTTCGAGGCGACCTGGACCGAGGAGGGCAGCCGCAAGCGGGCGATCGTGGTCTCCACCCCGCACGGCCGGCTCATGCTCACCCTCGGAGGTATGGACGACGAGGAGTTCGAGGCGATGCTCCCGGCGTACCAGCTGGCCAAGTCGAGCGCGAACCTGCCGAAGTGACCGACCGTGCGTCCGACCTGCCCCGTCGCGGACCGGGCGCACGGTCGACGACCGTGACCTCGTCACCTCTCGAACACCGACACGCGAAGATCCCCGGCCCAACAACTCAAGCCCTGGCACCGACTTCGACACCCGTCCTGATGGGGCCGAGTTGACCTGGACAGGTAGCCGCACCGCCCGGCAGGCCCAGTGCTACGCCTTCGGAACGGCAACATGGTGATCGGGCGGATTGCTCAGATCAGCGGTTGCCGATAGCGGCGGGACAGTGGCAGAAGATCCGGCTCACCGAACTTCTCCACCAGCGCCATGAACCGGGCCACCTTGTCCTCGCCGAACCGCCGTACGCCTGCGGCGTAGGACGACGTCGTCACCAAGGCGGGCGGCGTCGTCTTGCTGTGAAACTTGTCGGCGTACATCACCAGCTGCTCCTCCACGGAGTCGGCTGTGTAGTCACCGACCGGCAGTGGCAGACGCTGCCGCAGCACATCCTGACGAGTGAGCCCGACACCGGTGTGGTGGGAGCAGAACCTGCTTACCAGGTCAGGAAACCCGAGATCACGCAGCAACCCATGCCCCAGCACCCCGTGACGGATGTAGCTCTCGTGATCGAGTTGCCCCGACGCGTCGTAGAGGCGATAGACGCCGATGTCGTGCAGCAGACTTCCCGCACGCACCAAAGCCACGTTCAGGTCCGAGCGGTACCCGTCGAGCAGTTGCTCCGCCACCGCACAGATGATCTGGCAGTGGGTGTAGACGAGTTCGAAGGCTTCCTCGGTCGGCGCGTACCGCTCGTGCAGCGCCCGGATCTGCTCGTCGGTCGGGATGACCAGCGAGTGGTCGATCGTCACGTGTCTACCCCTGCTCTGCAGGGCCGCCACCAGTGTCCATTTCCGAGACCTGCGACGTGGGTAACTGCCGGACGCCGAGCGGCAGGTGGTCCGCGAGCCGCGCGGCGGCGGTGAGCATGGCCCGCCCCCGGTCGGTGAGCCGCCGCCGCCAGCCCTCCAGTGAGCCGGCCAACGCCTCGGGGCCGGCGGCGGCGCGGACCTGGCGCAGGACCGTGGCGATGTGGTCGAGCCGGTAGCCGCCGCGCCGGAGCAGGTGCGCCAGCTCGGCGTCGCGGACGTCGTCGACCCGGTACAACCGGTGGCCGGTGTCGGGACCGCGCTGCGGCACGAGGACGCCGGCCCGCTCCCACTTGCGCAGGGTGGCCGGCGTCACGCCGATCCGATGGGCGAGGTGGCCGATCGTCAGCGGACGGTCGGCCCGGCCCGTGGCCGGCGTCCCCGCCGGTGCGGCCCCGGCGGGTACGCCGGTGACCGCCAGGACCCCGACGGTCGCCTCGACGACGTCGAGCGTCTCCCGGTCGCGGAGCAGTTGGGCGTGGCTGCGGTCGATCGCCCGTAGTGCGGTGTCCACGTCGCCGGCGTTGACGGCGCGCATGATCTCGCCAGCGGTCGCGTACCCGTGCGCCGGGACGAGCGCGAGGTAGGCGCGCAGCGCGTGCGCGTGCAGGGTCGAGTAGGCGCGGTAGCCGCTCGGCGTGCGCGGGGCCGGCGGCAGCACCCCGTCGCGTTCGTAGTTGCGGACCGCCTGGGTGGAGATGCCGTGCTCCCGGGCGAGGTCCGCGGGACGGTACGAACGCCCATGTTCTCCCGTTTGAGACTTCAGCCCGGCCTCCCAGCAGCAGATAACGCCAAACCTTCACAGGGTGATGCAACGATACGGTAAAGGTCATGACTTCTCTGCCTGAGTCCTCCGGAGATCGAGCGGCACCGGCCGTGGCCGAACTCGTCGAGCGGATCGTCGCGCTGCCGCACGTCACACAGGTGCAGGCCGACGAGCGGTCCGGTGCGCCGGAGGCGAGCTGGGGCGACCGGTTCTTCTTCGTCGGGCCCGACCGTCGCCGGCCGTTCGCCACCATCGTGGAACACGACGTCCCCGGGTTCGACGAGGACTCGCACCTCGACCGGCCGGGAATCTTCCGTCTCAACGTGCACGTCGGCCGCGAGGAGTTCCAGCGCCGGTTCGGCTATCCGCCCGCGGAGCTCCCCGACCACCGGTCGGGAATCGACTTCACCCGGTGCGACGAGGTCCTGCCGCACCCCGCCTACGGCACGTACGGCTGGGCGTGCGTGCTCAACCCCGGCATCCGGCGGCTCCCCGAGGTCGACCGGCTGCTCGCCCACGCGCACGGCCGGGCGGCCGGCGAGCACCGGCGGGCGCGTGGGGAGCAGCACGACTCGCGCTGACCCGGCGTGAGCCGGTCGGGGATCCGGACGGGAGCGGATCGGAGTGACATCACCACTTCGGTGGGTTACGGTCCGAGATGGTCGCGGGTTGGAGTCTGGCCGAGGAGGCAGCTCATGCAGCGAGTCGAGTGCGGCCTGCTCGCGATCATGGGATCCGGCGAGACCAGCCCGACCATGGTCAGCGTTCACCGGGCGGTGGTCGACCGGCTGTCGCCGGACCGGCCGAACGCGGTGCTCCTCGAGACGCCGTACGGCTTTCAGGAGAATGTCGCCGACATCTCCGCCCGCGCGCAGCAGTACTTCCACCGCAGCGTCGGGCTGCGGGTGTCGGTGGCACCGGGCATGCGCGGTCAGGCATCGGCGGATACCGACCGGGGTCTGGCGATGGTGCAGACCGCGGACTGGGTCTTCTCCGGCCCGGGGAGCCCGTCCTACGCCCTCGACCACTGGCATCGACGGCCCGTCTCGGCGGCCCTCGCCGAACGGATCCGACACCCGCGAGGCGCGGTCGTGTTCGCCTCGGCCGCCGCCGCCACGATGGGGTGTCTCGCCGTGCCGGTCTACGAGATCTACAAGGTCGGCGCCGCGCCGCACTGGCGCGAGGGGCTGAACCTGCTCGCCTGCCTTGACCTCCAGGTGGTGGTGATCCCGCACTACGACAACACCGAGGGCGGAACCCACGACACCCGCTATTCCTACCTGGGAGAACGCCGGCTGACCATCCTCGAACGGGAACTGCCGGCCGACGCCGCGATTCTCGGGGTGGACGAACACACCGCGGTGATCGTCGACCTGCTCCGCGGCAGCGTGGAGATCACCGGCCGAGGTGGCCTGACCGTACGCCGCGCCGGCCGCAGCCGCGTACTGACGGCCGGCGCCACGCTGAGCCTGGCCGAGCTGTGCGCGTTGACCCGCAGCGACCGATTCGCCGCGGGGAGGGTCGACGGTGTCCCCGTCCAACCGTCACGGGCGGCTCAACCGGCGCCCCTGCCGGAGGTGACCCTGGACTGCGAGCGGCGCTTCGAGGCGGCCCGGCTCGCCGGAGCGGCCGACGACATGGTGCAAGCCGTCCTCGACCTCGAGGAGACGATCGGCGTCTGGGGCGCGGACACCGACGAGGACGAGGGCACCGCCCAGGCCCGCGCGGTGCTCCGGAGCCTGATCGTGCGGCTCGGACACGCCGCCACGGTAGGTCTTCGAGACCCACACGACCGGCTCCGCCCTCTGGTGGAACCGCTCCTCGCGCTACGCGAGCGGCTACGCGGGGAACAGGCGTACCAGGCTGCGGACAGCATCCGGGCGGCCCTGACAGCCGCCGGCCTGACCATCCACGACACCCGGGCAGGCACGGAATGGGAGGTGGCCGTGCCCGCCGATGCGTCCGCCGCCTGAGCGGTCCGCCCCGATCCCCGGCAGGGGTGAATCCCTCAGGGACCGACCGAGGCCCGGATGGCCTCCTCCCTAAGCTGATCAGGTGCCACCGCCACCGCATATCGCCGCCGCACCGACGACGCTGCCGCTCCCGACCGTCGTCGTCGAGGTGCTCCTGATCAGCGCCGACCAGGACGGGTTACGGTTCCGGGCCACCGCCGCGCCGCTGCGGGACGAACACCCCGACGTCGTCGCGCGATCGTTGGCAGAACTGCCGCCGGAGCGCCTCGACGGGCTCCTGCACTCCACGTCGTGGCGCTTCGTCGGCCGCCGCCTGACCGTCACCTACGTGGCACTGCCCGACCCTCGTCCAGGCGCTCCCACGACGCCGGTCGAGCCCACGCCGGTGCTGGGTTCCGGCGACCCCCTCGCCCCGTCCCCCGCCGAGATCCGGCCCGTGGACGTCGCTGTTCATGCCTGCCGTCACCTCGCCTTCCTGCGGCAGACCGATCCCACCGTCGCCGCCACAGCTGTTGCCGGTGCACCCATGCTCTGGCGGTTGATCACCGAATTCACGCCGGCCGTAGCGGGCGCGCTCGCCCGGAACACCACGCCGGTGCTTCTCCCAGTTGGCTGAGCACCGGCGCCCAGGGCCGTGACACACTCCAGACGTCGGCGTCGGCGATCCCGCGACCGCGCCTCGCGCGGAACGCCGAACGCCGAACGCCATCTCACTGTTCGGTCGGCGCGAGCTGTACCCGCCGGAGTAGTTGCGCGTTGAGTGCCACGACGATCGTCGACGCCGACATCAGGACGGCGGCGATGGCGGGGTTCAGGGCGAAACCGGCCCAGGCCAGCACTCCGGCGGCGAGCGGGAGTGCGATGACGTTGTAGCCGGCGGCCCAGGCCAGGTTCTGGATCATCTTGCGGTACGAGGCGCGGGACAGGCGGATGATCCCGGTGACGCCGCGGGGGTCGGAGGAGGCGAGCACGACCCCGGCCGACTCGATGGCGACGTCGGTGCCGGCGCCGATGGCGATGCCGACGTTGGCGCGGGCCAGGGCGGGAGCGTCGTTCACCCCGTCGCCGACCATCGCCACGGTCAGCCCGCGCCGTTGCAGGTCGGCGACGATGTCGTCCTTGTCCGCCGGCAGGACCTCGGCGAACACCTCGTCGACGCCGGGTCGGAACCCGAGGTCGGCGGCGACAGCCTCGGCGACCGGGCGGGCGTCGCCTGTGATCATCATCAGTTTCTTGACGCCCAGCCGTCGGAGCTGGTCGATCGCCTGCCGGGCCTCCGGGCGTACCTCGTCCTCGAGCGCGAGTGCGCCTACGATCTTCGCGGTCGCGTCGAGTCGGGCGAGGTAGAGCACTGCCGCTCCCCGGTCCGACCACTGCCCGGACGCGTGGGTGATGTCGTCGGGGACGTCGGCGCCGAGTTCACGCAGGAGCGCGGGGCCGCCCACGGCGTACTGAGCGCCGTCGACGGTGGCGCGTACCCCTCGGCCCGTCAGCGACTCGAAGCCGGTCGCCCGTAGCGGTTGCCCGGGTCGGGCGGCGGCGGCCACGATCGCGCGGGCGAGCGGGTGCTCGCTGTCCGCCTCGACCGCCCCGGCCAGCCGGAGCACCTCGTCCTCGCTGCCGCCGGCGGTCGCGGCGACTGCGGTGACGGCATGTTCGCCCTTGGTCAGGGTGCCGGTCTTGTCGAACAGCACCGCGTCGACGGTGCGCATCCGTTCCAGCGCGAGCCGGTCCTTGACCAGGATGCCGGACTTCGCGGCCAGCGCGGTGGACAGCGCGATGACGAGGGGGATGGCCAGGCCGAGGGCGTGGGGGCAGGCGATGACCAGGACCGTCACGGTACGGATCACCGCCTCGTTGACGTCGCCGAGCGCGGACCACACGACGAACGTGAGTACGGCGGCGGCGCTGGCGATGTAGACCAGCCAGGCGGCGAACCGGTCGGCGAGCAGTTGGGCCCGCCCCTGTGACTGTTGCGCCTCGGCGACGAGGCGTTGGATGCCGGCCAGGGCGGTGTTCTCGCCGATCGCGTCGACGCGTACCCGGATCGCGGAGTCGGTGGCGACCGTGCCCGCGACCGCCCGGTCGCCGGCACCTCGCGGCACTGGCCGCGACTCGCCGGTGATCATCGATTCGTCGAGTTCGGCCCTGCCGTCCACGATCTGCCCGTCGGCCGGCACCCGGGCGCCGGGGCGGACGAGCACCACGTCGCCGACGCGCAGCTGATCCACGGGAACCCGCTGGACGCCGTCTTCGGTGACGCGTTCGGCGTCGTCGGGAAGCAACGCGGCGAGCGCGGCGAGCGCACCCCGGGCCTGGCCGATGGCCTTCATCTCCTGCCAGTGCCCGAGCAGCATGATCGTCACCAGCGCGGCCAGCTCCCACCAGAAGTCGAGGTCGAACGCTCCGGCGGTGGTGGCCAGCGACGCGACGTAGGCGACGGTGATCGCCATCGAGACCAGCAGCATCATCCCGGGCGCGCGGTCGCGCAGCTCGCGGACCGCGCCGACCAGGAACGGCCAGCCGCCGTAGAGGAACACGACCGTGCCGAGCACCGGCCCGACCCATGACCTGCCGGGGAAGTCGAGCGAGTACCCGAACCAGTCCATCACCATGTGGCTGGTGACCACGATCGGCACCGTCAGCGCGAAGCTCAGCCAGAACTTACGGCGGAACACCTCGGGGTCGTGCCCGGCGTGCTTGTCGTGCCCCTGATGCCCACCGTGCCCGGCGTGCTGATCATGCTCGCTCGCCGGCCGGCCCGAACCATCGCTTGTAACGTCCTGGCGCATCTCATCGCCTCCTTGTCCTCGTGGCCAATATACCCCCCGGGGGTATAGGTGCAAGGGGCGGGCTGAAATCTCCCCTTTGGGACTGGTTTCTCCGGACTTGGGGGCGTACCCCGCCTGGGTCGGGCGATGTCATCGACCGCGAAAAGTCCGAAGCCACCCGTCGCGCCGGCGTCGCCCATTGCCTCACATACCCCCGGGGGGTAAATTTTGCGAACGGCGTGCCTCGATCTGTCCGAGGTGCGTCTGTGACGTCAGAGGCTGTCTGCGGTGCCGCCGGAACGATCATCGCCTGTCCCGGGGCCCCGCAGCAGTCAGTTGCCGCGAAGCGGGGAGCGGAAATGGTTCAGGTCGAAGGGTTCGCCGAGCACGGGTACGACGCGGTGCGCCAGGTCTTCCAACAGCTGCTGGACGACGGTCGGGAAACCGGGGCGGGAGTGTCGGTCTGGCGCGACGGCCGGGAGGTCGTCCGGCTCAGCGGCGGCTGGGCCGACCCCGAACGGCGGCGGCCCTGGCGCGACGACACCCTGGTGCAGCCGTACTCACTGTCCAAGGTCTTCGCCACGCTCGCCGCCCTGATCGCCGTCCGCGACGGCGCGCTGTCCCTGGACGAGCCGATCGCCACCTACTGGAAGGAATACGGCACCAGAGGCAAGGAACGGACCACGCTACGTCAGGTGCTCACCCACCAGGCGGGTCAACCGCGATTCCCGGCCGAGGCCGCCACACTCGACCTGCTCGACGACACCGCCCTGCGGGCGAGCCTGGCCGAGGCGGCACCGGAGTACGTGCCCGGCGCGTCGCTGGGGGAGCACGCGTTCACCTACGGCCACCTCATCGACGGCATCCTGCGCGCCGCCGCCGGTGCCACCCTTCACGAGGTGTACGACGGCGTCGTACGCCCCGCACTCGGGCTGGACGCGTGGTTCGGCGTACCGGACGGCGCCCTGGACCGCGTCGCCGACCTGGAGTACGCAAGTCCGGATTGGCCAACTCAACTCCACGCGGCCCCGTGGCTGCAGATACCCGCAGGCGTGCTCGACACCACGCAGGCGAACTCCAGGATCTGGCGTCAGTCGGTCTTCGCGGCGGTCAACCTGCACACCACCGCAACCGCCGTGGCCGGCTTCTTCGCCCACCTCACCAGCGACGACGGGCCCCTGCGTCAGCTACTCGGTCCCCACCTGCACGCGGAGCTGCTGAGATCCCAGGTCACCGGATACGACGAGGTCTTCGGCACCAGGCTCACCTGGACACTCGGCTTCATCCGCGACCGCGGCAAGATCGCGAAGGGTGGCATCGGAGGCTCCGCCGCCTGGTGGTCACTCACCCACCACCACGCCTGCGCGTACCTCACCCGCAGGCTGGGCGACCACTCGCGCGCCGCGGCCATCGCCGCGGCCCTCGGCGACGACCTGTCCGTGGTCGGGGAGGACTGAACCAGCAGGTTGGCCCTTTCGCGCCGCAGCCCCTGTTGGGACGGGTAATGTCAAACCGCCCATACCGGGATAATCCAGATGCCTCCGTCAAGGAGGCGTCCGGTGGCATCCAATCGTCGAAAGGGAGTCACGTCTCGTGCGCTCTGTGAGAATCGTGCTGGGGGGTGCCGTCGCCGCCCTTGCGTTGGTGGCGGTCGCTGCCCCGGCAGCCGCCGCCCCCTCAGTTGACTCAGATACGTCATTCACCGCCTTCAGCGGCTCGTTGGACATCACCGCGCCTGACCCGGTGGACCTCGGCTTTGTCCAGGTGGGCGTCCCGGCCGCTGTCTCGTTCGGGAACGTCCAGGTCACCGACGGGCGTAGCGAGGCCCCGAGCACGGGGACATGGACAGCGCAGGTGTCGTCCACCGCCTTCGCCAACGCGGCGGCCGGGGCGACGGTTCCCGCGTCGGCCATCACCTATGTCATCCCGTTCTGCACGGTTGTCGGCACCACCACCTGCACTCCGACCGCGCCGGTCACTCTCAGTGGCGCACCTCAGACGGTGGTCAACGCCACCACCGCTTCGACCGGGGACACGGCGACCTGGAACCCCCAGTTCCAGTTCACGGTCCCGGCGGGATCGGCCCCGGGCACCTACCGCGGGACGGTGACGCATTCGGTGTTCTAGCCCACGCCGCCGGCTCGCCGGATGGTCCTGCGTGGTGCTGCTGTGCGTCGCTGGCCTGGGGACACCCGCCCAGGCCAGCGCCACAGATCCGGCTGAGGACAAGGGAAGCTTCGGGATCTCGCTGCTCGACGTGACGCCCAGCCACCGCTCGGACCCTCGCGCGCTGACCAAGATCGTGGATCACCTGACGCCCGGCACCGTCATCAAGCGGCGGGTGCTGCTGATCAGCGAGCTGCACCAGCGCAGGGTCATCGAGATCTATCCAGGGGCCGCAGCGATCGGGAACGGCAAGCTCCGGGTGGGCGAAGGGCACGCCACGAACGAGTTGACGTCCTGGATCTCGCTGGACCACGACCGGGTGGGCATGTCAGCTGGTGACAAGACACCGGTCGAGGTGACCATTCGCGTGCCGAGCACCGCCACGACGGGGGAACGGTACGCGATGGTGTGGGCCTCGCTGTCCTCGAAAGACAACGCACGCCCGGGTGGCAGCCAGATCGACGCCGTCAACCGGGTCGGCATCCGCATCTACCTGCATGTCGGCCCCGGCGACGAGCCGCCGTCGGACTTCACCATAGGAACGATGGTCCCGGCTCTCGACGACAAAGGTAAACCCACCGTCACCGTCGAGGTGAACAACACCGGCGGGCGGGCCCTGGACATCACCGGCGAGGTGAGCCTCTCCGACGGACCCGACGACACCCGCGCCGGACCCTTCTCCTTCGACACCACGACGCTGGCGCCCGGCGAACCAGGCAAGCTCACCGCGTCGCTGCCGGCCAATCTCGCGGACGGACCCTGGAAGGTCCGCGTCAGCCTGACCAGCGGCACCGTCAAGCACAGCGCGGCCGGCACGATCACGTTTCCCCGGGCGGGCGAGCCAGGTCAGCCGAGCAGGCTGTCCGGAGTCAGCACCAGTTGGCCCACAGTCGGCGGGGCACTCGGGGTTGCGTCCGCCGTAGTGCTCACCGGCCTGGTGTGGGCGGCCCGCCGCTCCCGGCGGATGAGCGCGGCAGCACCGAGACAGGCCAGGTGAGGCCAGGCCGGCAGGATCAGGATCGCGCGGAATCGGACGGGGCGGGACTGGGCGGTCCTCACGCGACCCCGACGGCCGTGGCCAGGTGCGCCACGTCGGCCGGGACCGGTCCGCCGCGCATCAGGGCGGTGATCAGCGTACGGGCCACCGGCCGTAACCGGACCTCGGCCGGCGCGGTCCGGTCGGCCTCGACCAGCACGCGCCCGGCCGCGAGCGGGTCGCCGATCTGGAGGTACGCGCGGGAGGCGTCGAGCAGGTACGCCGCCCGGTGCTCGGCCGGCAACCGCCGCCAGTCGTCCGAGCCGATGACCTTCTCGTGCCGGGTGACGGCCTCGTCGCCGGCACCCAGGTCGACGGCGGTCGCCACCTGGGCCAACTCGACGGCCGTGGGCCCGAAGTTGGTCCAGTGCCGGTCGTGGCCGTCGCCGATCTCGTCGGCGATTCCGGCCGCCTGGTCGACCAGTTCCCGTGCGCTCTGCTCGTCGCCGCACGCGGCGGCGGCCAGGGCGGCCTGGACCAGCAGCGTCCCGTGCAGCGCCAGCTCGTGCGGCGGGCCGTCGCGCGGCACCGTGGGGGCGATGTGGTGGGCGGCGGCGATCGTGGCCGTCAGGGCCGGCCGGGGGCGGTCGAGGGCGCGCAGTGCCTGCCCCAGCGGGACGGTGGCTGCCGCCACCAGCAGCGGGTCGCCGGTGGCCACGGACATGGCCCGGTCGGCGGCCAGCCAGCCGAGGTCGCCCTCGCCGAGCTTCACCAGCACCGACGAGGTGATCCGGTACGCCTGCGCCAGCAGCTCCGCCACGTCGTCCCCGCCGCCCGTGTGGGCGCGTTGGGCGTCGCCGAGCAGGGCCGGCAGCATCCGCAGCAGTTGCGGGTAGTCGGCGTGCTGGTACGTCAGCCAGGCGTGCCGCACCCGCCGGCCCAGCTCGCCGGCCGGCGGTGCCGACCGGCCGACCGGCCCGGTCAGGACGGTGTCGTAGCGCGCGAGGGCGGCCCGCACCCCGTCCACCCCGTCCACGGCGGCACGGGTCGCCGCCGGCCGGCCGTCCCGGCCGAGCAGCGCCACCGGGTCGACGCGGAGCGCGTCGGCGAGGTCCTGGATGACGGTGAACCTGTCGAGGGAGCGGGCACCCCGCTCGACCTTGTCCACCCAGCTCTTCGACTTGCCGAGCCGGTCGGCCAGCATCTGCTGAGTCAGCCGCCGTTGGGCTCGTAACCGGGCGACGCGGCGGCCTATCGGCAGTTCATGGGTGGTCACGACGCCACCGCCGGTCGGGCACCGCCCTTGTGGTGTCGTCCACCGGGACCCGGTCCGCCTCGGCCTGCTCCAGCAGGCGTCGCCTCGCCGCTTCCCGCTCGGTGGCCTCGGCCTGCTCGCTCCGGCTCTGCGCCGGGCCGTTATCCGTGGCGTCCATATCTGCCTGCCTTCTGGTTGGGTAGGTAGCGTTGTTGCCGGTCTTGATCTTTCGCGTCGGCCGGGTGTTCCTGGGCCGCCCACATCTCCAACGGTCTGCCGCACCATCCGACGATGCGCTCGGTGATTTCGGCTGTGCTCATGCCGGTGATTTCCTTGTGGGCGTCGCGCAGGTACTCGTTCATGTAGCGGGCGAGCGTTCGGATGTTGCACTGGCACAGCTCCTTGAGCTGGCGCTTGCGGGCCAGGCAGGGCCAGGGGTCGCCGCAGACGAGGCAGTTCCAGTCCGGCCTCGACGGGCCGTGCAGCGCCGGGTAGTCAGTCATCGCCCGATTCGTCTTCCGGCTGACGGTGGCAGCCTTGCTGGCGACGTGAGTAGGGCGGCCACATGGGCGGGCGTCTGTACTCGTTGCGGAACCGCTGTGCCCCCGGCTCGCGGGGATGCCAGCGTTCCACTCGCAGCTCCGGCACGGTGTTCCGGTGCTGGCGTGCCTCGTCCCGGGCGGTGACGATCTCCTGGTACAGGGCGTCCAGATCGGCCTCGACCCGACGCAGGAACCTGGCGACTGCCTCCGGGGCGAGGCCACGCCGGCCGAACCGAGTCTTTGGGAAGTCCTGCCACCGGATGTCGGCCGGCGTCAGCAGGTTCCGCCTGGACTGGTAGACCGCGCCGCCCTTGCTGGTGCCGCCGGCCTTGATAAAGGGCCCGTCCCCAACTGAGTCCGTGCTGGGCTCCATGTGCCTCCGTCCTGGGCTGTCGACAGCGCTGCCCTGCCCGGCCGCTGGAATGACTCGGCTCGGCGCGGCGTGGGTTGATCGGGTCCGGTGCCTGCCGCAACTCGGCAATGGGGGATAAGTGGGCAGGCACCGGACTTGTGCCCCTCCTGGTGCGACCCGAGGACGAACACGACACGTAGCCTAATCAACATAGTTGACCTAGTCTAGCCTGCTCGACATAGTTGATGCAGCTTTCTGGAGGTGATCTACTCGGGGTGCGACCCGAGGAGTTACAGATGACCGCAAAGTACGAGCGGGTGGCAGAGGCCATCCGCGAGCAGATTCGTACCGGCAAGCTGTCCGTTGGAGACAAACTGCCCTCGACTACCGCGCTGCAGACCCAGCACGGCGTGTCCTACGGCTCGATCCGTGGAGCCATGCTGGTGCTCAAGGCCGAGGGCCTGGTCGAGGGCCGCCAGGGCGAGGGCGTCTACGTCAAGGCCAAGCCGACACGCTGAGCACGCTGATAGCGAAGATCCGCTACGACTACATCTCTGCCCTGCGGCCCCCTTCTAGGTCCATCGCTGGACGAGGTCCGCCGGTGAATCGTGATCCAATCGCCGGGCTAGCTGTACTGCCCAGGGAGAGACTGCATGCCCATACCGATGTCGTCGCGGCAGATCGCAGACGACCTGACCGCCCGCATCAGTGGTCGGGAGTACAAGCCCGGCACCAAGCTGCCGTCGCTGCGGGAGCTGTCTGATCTGTACTCGGTCAGCGTGTCAACTGTCCAGCGCGCGTTGGAGCTGACCCGTGAGAGAGGGCTCACCGTGGGCCGCGCCGGCAGCGGAGTGCACGTCGTGGATGAGCCGCCGCAAGTGTAAGAAGGCTCATCGCTGCTTGCGAGGCCACCGTCGGTCCGGCTCGCCCGGCTGATGTCGTTTACCGGCACCCGGTCCGCCTCGGCCTGCTCCAGCAGCCGCCACGCTGCCTCTCGCTCGGCCGACTCCACCTACTCACCCTCGGCAGGTCTTCGGGCGGTCCCGCCCCGGCGTTCTCCGCTGCTCATCCGTCTGCCCGGCAGCGTGCCGGTCTCGTTTGCAATCCCATAGTGATAAGCGACTCGGGACTGCTGCATCCTCCCCATCGGCAACCCCGATTTGCGATCCCTCCAGGGGTGATGAGCGACGCGCAGAGCGGAAGGCAGCCGGCCAGCCGGCGTTCTCGTTGCGATCCCTCCAGGGGTGATGAGCGGCAGGATGTCGGCAACCCGAAGGCCGAGGTCGTCGCTGTCGTTGCGATCCCCCATGAGTGATGAGCGACGCGGTGCGGGCCTTGGCCTTGCTCCGGCCACAGTGTTGCGATCCCTCCAGGAGTGATGAGCGACACCAGCTTTTCGGTCGGGAACACGGCCATGAACGCGTTGCGTTCCCTCCAGGAGTGATGAGCGACAGCCCCTATCGCTTGATGACCGCGCGGGTCAGGAGTTGCGATCCTCCAGGGGTGATGAGCGACGCCGACCCGACATCGCCGGCACCGAACCGCTCCTGTTGCGATCCCTCCAGGGGTGATGAGCGACAGGGAGCCGATGCCGGAGAAGAGGGCCTGGATGAACGGTTGCGATCCCTCCAGGGGTGATTAGCGACCGGTGTCAACGCCGCCTCAACCCTGACCACCGTGGTCCGGCTGAAACTGGACCACCCCCGGGTTGGTTGATTTTTAGTCGTTGGTTTTGGTGGCCGGTGGGACGCGGCCGAGGTCGCGGTCTTTGAGTCGGTAGCTGTCGCCCTTCATGGAGATGACCTCGGCGTGGTGGACGAGGCGGTCGATCATGGCCGCGGCGACGACGTCGTCGCCGAAGACTTCGCCCCACCTGCCGAAGGGCTTGTTACTGGTGACGATCAGGCTGGCGCGTTCGTAGCGGTTGGAGACCAGCTGGAAGAACAGGTTCGCGGCTTCGGCTTCGAAGGGGATGTAGCCGACCTCGTCGACGATCAGCAGCGGGATCCGGCCGAGCTTGACCAACTCGTCTTGAAGGCGGCCGGCGTGGTGGGCGTCGGCCAGGCGGGACACCCACTGGGCGGCGGTCGCGAACGCGACCCGGTGTCCGGCCTGACAGGCCCGGATCCCGAGACCGATGGACAGGTGAGTCTTGCCAGTGCCGGGCGGGCCCAAGAAGACGACGTTCTCCTTCGACGCCACGAAGTCCAGGGTGCCCAGGTGAGCGATCGTCTCCCGCTTCAACGATCGTTGGTGCTCGAAGTCGAACTCCTCCAGGCTCTTGCGTGCTGGGAATCTCGCGGCCCGGATCCGGCCCTCACCGCCGTGAGCTTCCCGGGCGGCCACTTCCCGTTGCAGGCAGGCGGCGAGGAACTCCTCATGCGTCCACGACTCCGCCCGAGCCCGCTCGGCCAGACGTTCGACCGAGGCGGCCAGGGAGGGTGCTTTCAGTGCGCGGCTGAGGAACGCGATCTCCGAGGTGACATTGCGGTTGTTGGTCTTGGCGGCCATCACGCAGCCACCTCTTCCAGGCCGAACATCCGGTCGTAATCGCTGAGCTGCCGGTGCTCGACCTCAGCAGCGCCCACCGGCGCCGGTGCCTGCCGGGCAGCCGTGCGCAGGTCGGCGGCTGCCTCGCGGTGAGCCGGATCGGTGATGCTCTGATGCCTCGCCCAGCAGCGGTCATGCCCAGCAACCTGGCGGCCGTCGCAGAACACCTGCACCCGATCGGCGTCAGCGACGATGTCGACACGACGGCCCACCGCAGCCGGGTGCACCGAGTAGTCGTTGCTGTCCAAACGCACGTAATGATCACGAGGTAACCGCGTCGTCTGTCGCCAGCCAACCACCGGAGCGACCGGCGGCAGCGACAACATCGCCTGCCGGTCGGCGTCCCACCGGTCCACCGGGCGGCAGCCCAACATCCGGTGCCGGCGGTTGTTCGCCCGCACCAGCCAGTCCGCCAACTGGGCGTTGAAGTCTTGCGGTGAGCCGAACCGGCGCCCGGGCAGGAACGACGTCTCCAGATAGCCGTTGGCCCGCTCCACCAGGCCCTTGGCTTCCGGGTCCGCCGGCCGGCACTGAATCACCCGGATGCCCAGGGTGCCACGGAAGCCGTTCATCGCCTCGGTCAACTGCGGCCGACCGGCCCGCCACTGCCCGACCGCGGACTCGTTGTCCCACACCAACGCCCTGGGCACCCGCCCCCAACCAGAGATCAACGTCCAATGCCCGACCAGCAGATCAGCCGACTGCCGCGACGGGATCATCACCGCCGACAGCCACCGCGAATACCCCGACACCATCACCAACACCGGAGGCCGGCCAACCTGCCCGAACCCCAACGACACGTCCGCCGGCGGGAACCACAGATCACACTGCACCAACTCACCCGGCAGATACTCCGTCCGCTGAGCCGGATCCGGACGGCGGAACAACGGCCGGAGTTGCTGCACCCGATCGCAGAACACCGTCTTCCCCCGGGTCCACCCGACCCGTTCCATGATCACCGTTGAGGGCATGTCCGGGAACTCCGCCAACAACACCCGGATCTGCGGCTCCACCGCATCCACGATCGAACCCTTCACCGCCCGCCGATACCGCGGCGGCTCATCACTGGCCAGGGCCTTCTTCACCGTGTTGCGAGACATCCTCAACCGCCGTGCGATGGCCTGAATCGCCATCCCCTCCGACCGCCGCAGCCGCCGGATCTCCGCCCAGTCCTCCACGCTCAGCACCTCCCGATGCTTCAGGAGGTGGTCCCGATTCAGCCGGAACCACGTGGTCAGTTTTCAGGCGGAGCCGACAACCGGCGGCCAAGACCCGTGGCTCAGCTTCGACCCATCCGCGTTGCGATCCCTCCAGGGGTGATGAGCGACTCCGACTACCACTCGGCCCGCGACCTGCCTGCCGCGTTTGCGATCCCTCTAGGGGTGATGAGCGACTCGACTCCGACACGGACGCCGCGATGGCGCTCTCGTTGCGATCCCTCCAGGGGTGATGAGCGACAACCCCTGCGCCGTGGCCCTCGGCGGCATCCTGCGGTTGCGATTCCTCCAGGGGTGATGAGCGACGGCGGCGGGCGGCAACCCGTACGTCATGGTCATCGCGTTGCGATCCCTCCAGGGTGATGAGCGACCCGGGCTCGCGGCCGCGTACGGGCTCGCTCGCGGCCGCGTACGGGCTCGACCTGCCGAGGTTGCGATCCCTCCAGGGGTGATGAGCGACTGCAGCGCCGAGTCGCATCGCATAACCGATCGGTGTTGCGATCCCTCCAGGGGTGATGAGCGACTGCAGCGCCGAGTCGCATCGCATAACCGATCGGTGTTGCGATCCCTCCAGGGGTGATGAGCGACCACGGTCTGTTCCTCCGTGGTGAGGGGCTGACCGGGTTGCGATCCCTCCAGGGGTGATGAGCGACTCGTCGACCAGGTGCTGCCCGAGCCGACCCGGGAGCCGTTGCGATCCCTCCAGGGGTGATGAGCGACTCGTTCCATCCGGCGCGCTTGTCCGCCTTGCGGTGTTGCGATCCCTCCAGGGGTGATGAGCGACTTCACGAACGGATCGCTGATCATGTTCGGTGCCCGTTGTTGCGATCCCTCCAGGGGTGATGAGCGACGCGGGTCCGTCACGTTCAACGCGCGCACCTACCGGTTGCGATCCCTCCAGGGGTGATGAGCGACTCGGATTCCGGCAGGGCGTCGTCCGCGAATGGAAGTTGCGATCCCTCCAGGGGTGATGAGCGACACCACGACCGGATCGTCACCATGCACGACAGCGGGGGTTGCGATCCCTCCAGGGGTGATGAGCGACTGGCCGACCTGGTGCAGCTCGTCCGGGACCACCGGTTGCGATCCCTCCAGGGGTGATGAGCGACGCCGAGGCCACCTTGGGGCTGCTCGGTGAGTCGCCCGCGTTGCGATCCCTCCAGGGGTGATGAGCGACGACGGTGCCCGCTTCGTCCCCGGTGTCGTCACCACGTTGCGATCCCTCCAGGGGTGATGAGCGACAGGACCGCGCGCAGGACCTGGGCGAGCCGGCTGGGTAGTTGCGATCCCTCCAGGGGTGATGAGCGACGTGCCGCTCGCCGTACAGGGACCGGCCGGCGTCCAGGTTGCGATCCCTCCAGGGGTGATGAGCGACACGCGGAGCGCACCAGCCCGGCCCGCGGTGGGTACATGTTGCGATCCCTCCAGGGGTGATGAGCGACGCGATCAGCTTGACCTTTGGCTGCGCGATCTGCAACGGTTGCGATCCCTCCAGGGGTGATGAGCGACAGGGCGACGGGCACCGGCAACGTCACGGCGCAGGGGTTGCGATCCCTCCAGGGGTGATGAGCGACGTCGTCACCGACGGCAACCCGGACCACAAGCCGCGTTGCGATCCCTCCAGGGGTGATGAGCGACACCTGGCCCGGGTGCCCCTGGAGTCCGTCGCCCAGGGTTGCGATCCCTCCAGGGGTGATGAGCGACCCGAACCTTAAGTTGCAGGTCAAACCCGCTTTCTGGGGCTGGGTTTGGCCGAGTTTTGCAGCGGTCCGGCGGTTGTGTATTTGTGCTGGTCAGAGTATCGAATCTGGGTGGCTCAGTTCGGTGCCGAGGGCCTCGACTTGGACGAGGTGCGGTGAGCCGATCCGGTACATGCGGACGCTGTCGTAGCTCAGGTCGAGTTGCTGTCGGAGGGCGGTCATCAGGTTTCGGTGCTGTGCGGCGGAGAGTTCGCCTTCGAAGACGCTGTGTTGGACCCAGTGCAGGTACTGCCGGCATGTTCGCAGTGCGGCGGGGTTGCGTTCGACGGCGGTGTCGTAGACCAGGACGACGAACATCCGTCACCGCCCCAGGGGTGATGAGCGACTGGAGGCCCGGCCGCCGTCGATGCTGGGCCGGTGGGCGTTGCGATCCCTCCAGGGGTGATGAGCGACCCGGCCTCACGGTCAAGCCCCCGCGGGGCGGCGTGTTGCGATCCCTCCAGGGGTGATGAGCGACTAGAGCACCTCGACCCGGACAGCGACCCGCAGGCACCAGTTGCGATCCCTCCAGGGCTGATGAGCGACGCCGATGCCGGAGACAGGCTCCCGGCCAAGGGCCCGTTGCGATCCCTCCAGGGGTGATGAGCGACCCCTCGCCGCCGACCCCGACGTCCTCCGCTGGTGGCTGTTGCGATCCCTCCAGGGGTGATGAGCGACGTCGAGGTGCGTACCGGCCGCAGCGGGCCGGCGTTGTTGCGATCCCTCCAGGGCTGATGAGCGACGCCGATGCCGGAGACAGGCTCCCGGCCAAGGGCCCGTTGCGATCCCTCCAGGGGTGATGAGCGACCCCTCGCCGCCGACCCCGACGTCCTCCGCTGGTGGCTGTTGCGATCCCTCCAGGGGTGATGAGCGACACCGGTGACATCTTCCGGTCCACCACCATGTGGCTGCCGTTGCGATCCCTCCAGGGGTGATGAGCGACCCGAACCTTAAGTTGCAGGTCAAACCCGCTTTTTGCGGCTGGGTTTGGCCGAGTTTTGCAGCGGTCCGGCGGTTGTGTATTTGTGCTGGTCAGAGTATCGAATCTGGGTGGCTCAGTTCGGTGCCGAGGGCCTCGACTTGGACGAGGTGCGGTGAGCCGATCCGGTACATGCGGACGCTGTCGTAGCTCAGGTCGAGTTGCTGTCGGAGGGCGGTCATCAGGTTTCGGTGCTGTGCGGCGGAGAGTTCGCCTTCGAAGACGCTGCGTTGGACCCAGTGCAGGTACTGCCGGCATGTTCGCAGTGCGGCGGGGTTGCGTTCGACGGCGGTGTCGTAGACCAGGACGACGAACATCGGTCACCACCAGGGCCGGAAGGGCTTGTAGCTCGTTCCTTCGAGGCACAGCCGCACCAGCTTGAGTGCCTCCAGGTGAATCAGTTCCTCGTAGGAGGCTTTGCGCCGGAGCTGACGGTGCTGGACCGTGGTGGCCAACTCTTCGCGGACCATGACCGCGACCTTCTTCCGTCCGGCTTGGCTGAGGGATGCGCTGCGGACGTCGCTGACGAAGTCTGCGGGGGTCAGGGTCCGCTGCGCGGCTGCACGGCGGAGCAGCCGTTCGGCGAGCAGCGGCTTGAACGGTTCGGCGAGGTCGAGGGCGAGGGTGTTGCGGCGCCGGTCGGTGTCGGCGTGCAGGAAGCCGATCGCAGGGTGCAACGGGGTGCAGCGGATCGCGGTGAGGACCCGCGAGTACGTGATCGCGTTGAGGTAACTGATGAACGCGTTGCCGGCGTTGCTGGGCGGCCGGCGGGTGCGTCCCTCGAGCCGTAGCCACGGGGGTAGCAGGGTGTCGAGCACTCCCCAGGCGGTGCGCCGGAAGTTGCCTTCGATCCCCATCAGGTCCTCGGTCGACGCGCAGGCTTCGACCTGTGCGGGTAGTCGTTCGAGCGGGCCGTCGAGCAGGTCTGTGTCCAGGGCCCAGGCGATGTTGGCCGCGGTCGTCCTCACCAGGGCCCGCGCTACAGCGAGCCTGGCCTCCGGGTTGGCTGTCAGCGTGACCTGGGCGCGGACGACGTGTGCGGAGGACATGTCGTCGGCGGGGGTCAGCGCGCCGGCGTAGTTGCCGTAGTGGTCGAGCAGGTGCACGGTGACGCCATGGCGGCTCAACAGTGACACCGCAGCGGTGTTGATGTCGGCGTTGTCGAAGACCACAAGGTCGCGGATGTCGGTGATCGGGATGCGGACGGGTTGCCCGTCGGCGCGCTCGATTCGGATGCTGTTGTCCTCGCGCCGGATCCGGCACGGTTCGGTCAGCCAGTAGCTGCGTCCGCTGGCGCTCACGAGTCTCCCCAACAGTAGTCGCGGTACGAGCATCCTCGGCAGTGCGCGCGCGGCAGCCGGGGTGCGGGTCCGTCGGCGGTGATGACCTGGCGGGCGCTGACCTCGGTGGCCTCCGCGGTACGGCGGGCCGACGCGTCCCAGACGACCTTGGTGGTGCGCCGGATCAGCGGGTAGTGCACGACGCCGCCCTGGACGTTCACCCCGCGCCGGGCGAGCAGGAGGCAGTAGTGCAGAACCTGGGCCGCATGCTGCGGCGACGGTTCCCGCGACGACTTCGTCTCGTGGACGATGGCGCCCCGGGTCACCCAGTCGATTTTCGCCGCGCCGAGGTCGACGTCGGCGTGCCGGCGGTACGTCGTGTCGTCGACGCTCTCGCCGAAGGCGACCGCCTCGTTGCGGGCCTCCGGCCGGTAGCCGTGGCTGTACAGCCACAACTGCCGAGGACAGTGCAGCAGGTACTTGATGTGGACGCCGCCGATCTCGTCGGCGTCGGTGTCGGCGTTCACAGGATGGTGTCCCCGGGGCGCGTCACGGTGCCGGTCCTGCGGTCGGTACGACTCAGGTCAAGACCCGTTTCCGGGCTGTACGGTGCGTCGACGACGGGAATCCGGCGGCCGACGGTGCCGGTCGTGTCCAGGGCACGCCACTGCGAGTAGCGGATCGGGATGAGAAGCCCGGCTCCGAGCAGGGCATGACCGTCAGGTCCGGTGGTGAGCCGTTCGTACTCCGGTTGGTCGTCGTGGAGGAGGACCTCGATGGTGTCGAAGGACTCACGGAGCCCGTCGAGGAACTCCTCGCGGTCGGTGAACGGCTCGGTGAAGCTGAGGAACGTGTTGTCGAAGGCGTCCCGGCTGCGCCGGGCCTCGTCGGTCCACCGCCGGCCCCAGTCGCTCCGATAGGCCAGGGTCAGCCAGTGGTCGATCGTCTGCTCGGACATGACCGGGCCGGGAGCGTCCGCCAGTGCCGACCACGCGGCCTCCAGCGCCTCCGGCTGGTAGGGGTGTGGACTTTCCCCACGGTGCACCCGGTACGGCACCGGCCCGTCAGGGTGCCGGCCGAGGCGGTTGATCCGGCCCGCGCGTTGGGCGACCGCCTCGATCGGCGCGAGCTCCGTCGCGCCTCGATCGAAGTCCAGCCGCAGCGACACCTCCACCGCCTGGGTGGCGACCACCAGGCCGCCGCGTCGCGCTGGCTGCCCCGGACGGCGTTCGCTGTGCAGGGTGAGCAGCCGCCGTTCGATGATCGCGCGGTCGCGGGCCCGGAAGCGGGAGTGCAGCAGCAGCGCCGCATCCGGGTTCCCCACGCCCGCCGCCTCCCGCGCGGCGGGAGCCAGGGCGGTGTAGAGCGCCTGGGCGGTGGCGACGGTGTTGGCGACGAGCAGCACGCTATGGCCGTCGCCGAGCCAGGACCGGACGAGGTCCAGGCTGGCCGGTGCGGTGAGCGGTTGTTCGTCGAGTACGAGCCGGTGCCGGTCGGGTGCGGTGCCGACCGGCGCGCGGTGGAAGGCCAGCGGCTGCCGGAGGGTTTCCCGGATCAGCTCCACCATCGGTGGGGCGAGGGTCGCGGACAACACGGCCACCCGGCTGCCCAACTCCTCCCACAGACGCAGGCACGCGCAGAGCCGGCCGAAGGTCTGCGGGTCGTAGGCGTGCAGCTCGTCCAGGACGATCAGGCTGTTGGCCTGCTCCAGCAGGACACTGGCGTACCGGGGGCCGGCAATCGCCCCGATCAGCAGTTGGTAGGCCGTCGCCACCCGGAACCGCTGGGCGAACAGGCGCATCGCCCCGGCGCGGGCGCTGGCCTTGCGTGCTTCGACAGCGGTGGCGGCGCAGTCCTCACTCACCGCGTCGGCGAGTACGGACAGCGCGGCCGAGCCGTGCAGCACCCCGATGTCAGCCGCCGTCTGCCCCGGTGCCGGTGTCAGGTCCTGGGCGAAGCGGGCGGCGGCGGCGTCGATCGACGCCCGATACGGCAGGACCCAGACCACGCGCGGCTGCCCCGGCATGCCGGAGAGTTGGCGCGACGCCCAGGCAAGACCGGACTCGGTTTTGCCGGAGCCGGTGGGTGCCACCAGGACCAGGTGGCCATCGGTTCCGGCGGCCTGCCGCTGGTGCGGATAGGGCTGATACGGCAGCCCGGAGAGGTAGTCCTCCGGCAGCGGCAGGTGGGTGTGCAGGGCGACGTGGGCGGAAGCCGAGTGGTCGGCCAGGGTCACGGCCCCGTGCAGCAGGACGGCGACCAGTCCTCGGCGTTCGTCGACCGGCTGCTCCCACGCGGCGCGTAACTCCCCGAACTGGTCCCGGGCCCGCTGCCAGAGCCGGCGGTCCCCGTCGGCCGGCACGGACACGCCGAGCTGATCGGCGTACCAGGCGAGCAGCCTCCGGTGCCGCCGCAGCGGCACCTGCCCGGCGGGCTGGCCCGGCGGCGGGTCCGGGTCGTGGCCGAACTTTCGCTCCCAGTCCGCCGACCTCGGGTACAGGTCGCGCAGGGCGCCGCTGCCGCCGGCTGAGCACAGCCAGCGGTGATGCAGGCCGACGCCGGCCGCCACCAGGGCCCGTTCGTCGGCCGGCAGCCCGCAGGCGAACAGGCTGACATAGGCCAGCGACAGCACCTCGTGACGCTCGCCCCAGCGATGCCCCGGCAGCTTGACCTGCCGCTGGAACCCCTCCGCGACCTTGCCCGCGTCGTGCAGCAGCGCGGCGAGCGCGACCAGGGCCCAGAATGCGGGGCAGCCGGCAAGCACGCCTGCGGTGCCGATGCGACCGGCGATCATCCGCGCGGCGGCCCAGGTGGCCCGGCTGTGTTCGGTGAGCCGCTCGGCGTGCCCCGCCCGACCAGTGCGGCCGGTCCAGTCGACGGACTTGGCCCACACCTCGTCGAGGAGCGCGTCGAGGGTCGAGTGGGAGGTGCTCATCGCCCCGTCCCGGTCGGCGCGGGGCGTAGCCACACAGCCAGGTCACCGTCGCGGAGCGCGTGGCGCACCGGAAGCCGGCCGGCGGGCCGGGCACACCACAGGTAGTCGCCGTAGTGGGTGATCAGCCGATCGGATCGGACCATCTCCGCGAGCCGGACGGTGACGGCGGCGCCCGCGTCGTGGCCGCCCGGCGGTGCCAGTGCGTGCCCCACGACCGCCTGGCCCGTGGGGCGCAGCAGGACGGCGGTGATCGACCGGACGTACACCAGGTCCTGGCAGCGGCCGAGCCGCAGGCCCCAGGTCGGGCGGCGCAGCGCGGCAGCGATCCGCGTCCCGTCAGGTTCGGGGATCCAGAGCGTCACCGTCAGGTGGGCCAGGAACGGCCGTTCCTTGAGGGTCATGCCGCCCTTGATCGCGCGGACCCGGCCCGAGACCGCCGGGTTCGTGCCGTTCGCGGCGATCGGGTGGTAGGTCTCGGCGTCGACACCGGAGCCGGCGGCGTGAGCGTGGTAGCCGAGCGGCACCGGCTCCGTGCCTGCTCCGGTCGCGGCGGCGAGCATGCCTCGTATCGAGGAGGGCGGCGGCACAGGCAGGCACCGGGTGAGCCCGGGAAACATCGGGTCGCGGAAGGAGGCCACCGGCGCGAACAGCTCCACCCGGGTGGCCTCGATAGCCGCGCTGCCGTCGGCCCGCGCCGTCGTCGTGTGGCTGGTCATCAGGCTGGGTCGTCGAACCAGGCGTCGTGCGTGCCGTCACGGAGTTCGACCGCCAGCTTTCGCAGCATCGTTCGCGGGTGCGCGACGAGCACGTCGCCCGAGTCGATCTCCGAAGCCAAATCCGCCTCGAACTGCTTGCGGGTGACCTCCTTGAACCCGGGCCGCCAACCGACCCGCACCGGCGGCTGCCAGTGCTGGTCCCACGCATCGAGTTCGGCACGCAGCACATCCGCCCGCACCTGCAACCCGGAACCGTCGTCCGCGCCGTTGATCGTGAACTCCAGCGGGTTGACCCCGCCGTCCATGGTCAACAGCATCAGCAGCGCTGGCGTCCGGTCGCCGTAGTGCAACCCCTTCTTCGCCCCGCCCGCGATCTCGGCGAGCGCCTCCAGCAGCAGAGCAGCCCGGTCACGACGGATCGGCAGCGGTAGCCGCACCGCCTGCTGACCCCGGAAGGTCACCGGTTCCGCGCCGGCGTTGACCGCCTCGGCCGCCCGCAGCGCCCCTTCCTGGGTCAGGTAGTTGGCCTTGCCCGCGCCGCGCTCGGTGGGCAGGGTGAACGTGCCCACGCGGGGCAGGTCGAGCAGGAACGGCGCGGCGAGATCGGCGGTGTAGAACTCGTGCGAGTGCAGCACCGGATCGTCGATGCCGCGCGCCATCACGCCGAAATCCTCGGTCGGTCGGGCGGGTCCCACCGCGAGAAGCGTGCCGATCATGAACGGGCTGTCCCGCAGCGTGGTCCTCTCGTCACCCGACTTGGGGGTCGCCTTCATGTAGCCGAACAGGTCGTCGTCGGCGTACTGGATCGGGTCTGCGGCAGTGGTGGCCTTCTGCGCCGTGCTCTGCTTCTTGCCCACCCGGTCGGTGGGGGAGGGCAGCGAGCCCAGCTCGGTCATCGTGTCGCGCAACCAGCGCCGGAACGCCTGCGCGGAGACGTACGGATAGGTCTGCTGCCGGATCAGGGCCTTCTTGACCCGCCCGGTCGTCGCCTCGCCCCGGCCGTTGTTCGGGGCACCCGCGGTCACCGCAAGCACGATCTTGCCAGCCAGATACGCCATCAGGCGTACACCTCTTCCTCGGTCGGATCGAATCGGATCGTGCCGTCGTCCTCGTCGGCGTCGTCCCCCTCGTCCGGCTTGCGGCTGAGCGACACGTCGGCCCGGACAAGCTCGGCCACGACCTCGAAGAACAGTTGGGCCCGCCACCGCCAGCCCTCGGGGCCGGTGGAGAACAGCGTCGGCGTGATGCCGGTGATGTCCGCCGGCCGACCGCTGTCGCGGTACAGCCGGGCGGTGGCCTCCATCAACAGCTTGTGCAGAGCGAAGGCGTTCCCGGCGACCCTCGTGTACTCGTTGAACCGGCCTCGCGGGTTGCGTTCGGCCGTGATCCAGGCCACGACCAGTCGGCGGGCCGGCGCGAGGCGCTCGACATCCATCCCGTACATCTCCTCCTGATAGACGCGGGCCAACCGGCGCCACCCGTCCACCGCGACGGGGTCGGCAGGCGGCTCGGTGAACTCGTGGTGCAGTGCGCGCAGCAGCCGGTCGACCGAGCCGTGCTCGTCGGCGAAGAGCGTCCTGGCGATCGCCGTGTAGCCGCCACGGTTCTTGTCGTGGCGCGCCAGCGCACGCCGCAGCCGATGCCAACCCAGACGGACCGCCGGTGTGGACTCGATGCGGACGAGTAGCCGCCCGATGGCCTGCCGGGTCGCGCTGACCCTCAGCCACGCCTCCTGGTTGTCGTTCTTGAACGACCACAGCACCGCGTCGACCGGGGCGTCTGCGGAGTGGGCGCGCAACGCCGCGAGGGTGACCGCCTCGGCACTCGCGTCAGCGGGCACGCCGGTGAAGCCCACCTGCTGGATACGGCGGGCCCGGGTGACGTTGCGGATGACGAAGCGCCGCTCGACGGCCGGATTCGCGCACATGAGCACGGTCGCGGAGCCGGCGGTGACCCACGCGCCGTACGGCAGGGCCCACAGCGCCACGCGGCAGCTCCGGCAGACCGGCCAGCCCGCCGTTCGCGGCGGCAGGGTGTTCACGGCGTGCGGAGTGTCGAACAGCGGCAGGTGGGCCTTGGCCCACAGCACGGTCGCCGGGGCCGCGCAGAAGGCGCAGGGATGCGCCTGCTCGCCTGCGGTGTCGGGGGCGAACAGGGCCGCCACCAGCGGTCGAAGCGACGCCGCGTCCCTGCCGCGCTTGGCGTGGGTCGGTTTCGCGTTCGGGTAGAGGGCGAACAGGACCTTCCACCAGTCCGGGTTTTTCGGCAGCACCGACACGGCGATGATGTCGTCGACCAACGTTGCGGCGACGGCGTCGAGGTCGTCCGGGGTGACGTCGTCCGGCTGAGCTCGGCCGGCGAGGACCGCCACGGCCCAGGCCCCGCAACGCTGCAACGGGTGCGTGGTCAACGCCAGAACCGGTCGGGTGGGGGAGACCACGGTCAACGCACCCACCCGAACCCCTGGATGGTGGACAGCCCGAGCCCCCACTCGCGCAACGCGCCGATCAGGCGGGGGTCGGCGTCGAGCCGCACCTTCGCGGTCGCGCCGATCCGGATGCCGCCGGAGACGTCGTAGCGTCGCCGAGGGCCGGCCGACAGCACCTCCAGACTGGCGTCGCCCGGCAGACCGAGGAGGTCGGCCTTGTGCCGGATGTTCGCCAGCAGCGCGGCGACGTAACCGTCGTCGTCGGGCAGCAGGTAGCGGTTCTCCCCGGCCTTGACCAGGATGGGTGAGCGGGTCTCCAGGACCGTGGACGACTCGGGGCCGGCCATCGGCTCCAGTTGGGCACCCTTGACGGTCAGGGTGACCGGTCCCCACTGCAGCTCCCGCCGGCTGGTCACGCCGGCCAGCAGAGACGCGGCGAGCACCGGGATCGGCGACCCGAACCAGATCCGGCCGTTCGGCGACATCATGTACGCGTTGTGCCTCTTCGGCGCGCCGAGGAAGACCGGCGGTGAGATGCCCACCGGACGCAGGGAACTGTGTTGCCACCCGGTGTCGTGCAGGTGTGTGGCCAGTGCGGGTGCCTGATCGCTGATCAGGCTGTAGACCACGGCGTGAGCCACACCGTGCACGTACTTCCAGGGGAGTGCCCCGGTCGGCCCGGAGACATCCACGTAGAACCGCATGTAGCTGATCTCCGTTCGCATTTCCTGAACACTGCTGGCAACGATCGGCCGGCAGCGTCGATACGGCTTATGTCCACACAGGATCTGAACTGACGTCGTGTCGACGTATGGGCTTCTGCCGGGCAAATGGCTCAGGACGGGCGATGCCCGCGCCGGCCCTTGGCGACAGCTCCGGGCCGACCCGCACCCTGGCCTGAAGCGGAGCCTCGTCCCTGCTGGGGCACTGGTTGCGAAGCGGGCTTCGGTCCTTGCTGCGACTTCCCGCTCTCCCGACGGGTTCCGCCTGGGCCGTTGGAGTCCTTAGCCAGGTACGGCAGCCGCTGCTCCGGGTCGCGCACGTGCGGCAGCGCCCAACCCCTGCCGTGCTTGTCCTTGTCGTTCTCGACGAACCACTTGTAGCTCTCGGCCTGCGGTTCCGGGCTCTCGCGCGGGTAGTGCACCGGGGCGGTGACGGGCGCTGCCGCTTTCAGGTACGACTCGGTGGCCTCGTACAGCACCTCGTTGGCGCGGGCGGTCGCGTCGAACCGGTTCGCCAGCGCGGTGAGCCGTTCCGCGCCGACCGGGTCGGGGCGGTTCAGGCGTAGCCAGCCGGCGCGCACCCCGCCGGCGTCCCACAACCGGGTCCGGTCCGGGTCGAGCTGAGCGGTCACCACACCGAAGCCGTACGGCTTGCCCGCGCCGAGCCGTAAAGGCGCATTCCTGTCGCGGGTGAGCAGCCACAGCAGGGCACCGAGTTCGGCTTCCGGCACCCCGTCGAGGAACAGCTCGACCTGGAAGGTCGCCTCGGGTCGTACCCAACCCCGATGGCGGACGAGCTGCGTGGAGTGTTGCTCATGGCCGGGCAGGGCCAGGTATCCCGGGGCCTTCTCGTCCTTGGCTCTCTCCCTGGCCTCGCTCGGCTGCCAGTGATCCGGTTTCTCCTCGCGCCAGCGGTACATCTTGCGTCCCCGCAGCCCGCTGCCGGGGGCGTACCCGCCTGCCTTTCCGGTCCTGGGCGGCCCGGGCATTCCCATGGCCGGGTCCGGTGCGGCGTAGAAGCGGAACTGGGTGGGCTTGGGGCTGCTCAGCGGCGCGAGGGTGACCCCCTCGGGTGGGAAGGACGCCGGCCGCCAGTCCTCGGTGGTGCAGGTGATCGACCGCACCCGCAGGCGGCCCCGGTAGCCCGAGGCGCCGTCGTTGGTCTCGCCGCCGTCGTCGCGCCGACCGGGCGGCACCCAGCCGAAGAGCCGGTCCGCCGGGGAGAGCTGGCCTCGGTCCTGGGCGGGGCGCAGGCTGGGGTGCAGCAGCTCGCCGGGGGCGGCGTCGAACGGCAGGCGGCCGATCATGACCGGGTGGACCTGGGTGATGTCCCCGGCGCGCGTGTCGTACTTGACGTAGACGAGCGTGCCTTCCGGCAGGCCACGCAGCTCCTCACTGCTGGGGACGTGGCGGGAGCGCGTGACCTTCCTGCTGCTCGCGGTGGTGGCACGGGAGTAGGTGGCGTGGGGATCGTTGTATCCCTGGGCCACGTCGTAGGCCCGCAGCACCGACTGCCAGAAGCGCTCATGCTCGGGCGTGAGCGGGACGTCGACCGGGTCGGGGCTCTCGACGAAGAGCCGCTCGTCGTGCTTGGACCCGATCGAGTATCCGCTGGCCGACAGCCACCCCCGCACGATCCTGGGCTCGGTGCCCGACACCGGGGTCAGCCTGCCCGAGCGCTCGGCGCTGGCCGCCGACACGGCCCGCCCGCCCTTCCTGATCTCGTCCCTGCTGCCGGCCAGGTGGGTGACCCGCCACACCTGGAACTGGGTGAGCGGTCCCCTGTCGTGGCGTTCGTACTGGTGCAGGACCACTCGGGCGTGGAGCGGCCTGCCGTGCAGCTCGGTCAGCGCTTTGCCGGCCAGGTCGCCGAGCTGCTGCGCGGGTCGCACCTGGTATGCCGGCACCCAGGCCGCGTACTGCACCTCGTTCCTCTCGCGGCTGGTCTCCAGCCACCCGGCGTCACCCCGACAGAGCCGGAAGAACCGGGTGCCGTCCTCGGCCTGACAGACCCGCGCCGGCGTGAGGTCGAGCGCGGCGTTGGCGGGCACCCGGTAGGCGAGCCGGTCGTCGTGTTCGAAGAAGACCCCGTACCGGCTGGCGGTGACCGTCTCGTACGCGCTGCGCAGCGCGCCCTTGAACGACGCGCCGTGGATCAGCGGCCGTCCCTTCGGGTCCACCCGCACGTCGAAGGTCCGCGGCCCGTCCTTGGGCTGCGTGTCGGCGGGCACGGGCAGCAGCAGAGGCGTGACGGTGGTCAGGGTCAGCGCGAGGGTCCCGCTCCACTGCCCGTCGACGTGCCGTGCGTGACTGAACGGCGGCGCGTCGTCCAGGCCGGTGCCGGCCAGCCGGGTGCCGTGCTGGTCGCTGCGCGGCAGGGTCGGCACGAACGTGTACGGGTTGACGAATCCGTCGGCCTCGACGAGGAGCTTGTTCCGGTCGATGTCGTGCGCGACCTTGGCCAGCGCCGCGACCCCGACCAGCCGAGCGGTCCGCTTCCCGCTGTCGACCAGGCTGATGGTTACCTCGACCTCGACGGTCTCGCCGTCGGCCATGCTGTCCACGTGCTCGGTCAGGGTGGCATCCCACTCGGTTCGGGGGAGCTGCTTCGGTAGGCGATCCTTGGCCTTGTCACTGCTGCGGATCACTCCCTCGAGGACGCCGCCCTGTTTGGTCAACTCCGCCGGGACGACCTTCTCCAGCTTCTGGTTCGGGGTGCTCACACCGTCGTCCCTTCCTGGCCGGTCGTGGCGGCGGTCACGAACTGTGCCGCCTCGGCGGTGACAGGCCGCAGCCCCACCGTGCGGGTGTCGGCGACATCGAGGTTTCCGTGTTTGTCCTCGACGAGATACTCGACGACCTCGATCGCGAGCCGGGTGTCGTCGGTGAGCGCCCAGGGCAGATGGGCGGTGGCGTACCGATCGCTGTGCAGCGTCGTCCACCCGGCCCTGGCGTGCGCCCGGGGTTCCTCGGCGAGCAGCCGGAGCTGGGTGTCTCCGCGTTGCGGCGGTGGCGTGGCGCCGGCCGGCTCGCCGCCCGGCAGCCGTGCCGGCTCCTCGCCGAGCGCGACGGCCGCACCACGGCCGTCCGGGTTGCGCAGCCACCGCAGCTCCCGCTCACCGTCGAAGAGCACCATCTCGTACGCCTCGGCGAGCGTGTCGCCGGTGCCGCTGACGTCCTCGACGGTGCCGTCGCCGTGGACCCGCACCCAGCTGGCCGCCCGGGCGGACAGGGTGTACCCGATCACCTGCCGCCCTGGTGGGGTGCCGGGGGCGAACCAGGCCACCGCCTCGACGGCGGTGAGCGGCTTGGCGGGGCGCACGGCGTGCAGAGCCGGGCCTGCTGGGGCAGTTGTCACGCTGCGACCTCCTCGAACAGGTCTTCCCATGCGGTCATCGCGGCGATCACGTCCTCGGGTGGGTCGGCAAGGATGGCGTCCAGGGTCCGGTCGGTCAGCGACCGCCACGCCCCGCCCAGCCCGGCGCCGTCGAACGTCACGTCGGTGACCTCGATCTGGCCCCGGCCGCGGGTGCCGCCGTAGCCCAGGCTGAGCCACCCGTCGCGCAGATCCCGCAGGACGAGCAGCAGCAGCGGCAACGCGGCCGACGCGGCATCGGAGCGGCAGTGCCGGTCCAGGCGGGCGACGTCCACCTCAAGGCGGATCGGCTCCCACGCCACTGTGGCGCTCGGGTCGAGGGCGCTGAAGAGGCGGTGGTCGCTGGCCCCGCCGGTCCACCGGTCGATGGCGACGTGGTCGCTGACGCCGAGGGTGAAGCTGGAGCCGATCGCGTCGAGCTGATCGCGCAGCGCGGACCGGGTCCGGTCACGTTCGGTGTTGCGCTCCTCCCGCCGCTCCCGCTCCTCCTTCCGCCGCCCGTCCTTCGCGCCCGGCACGTCCAGAGCCTTGGGGCTGATGGTGACGATCCTGTTCCAGGCCTCCGCGCTGATCCGTCCGACGCTGTGGCAGTCGGCGACGGTCAGCGCCCCCCGCCAGCCCTTGCCGTCACCGGCCTGCCCCGTACCGGCAGGGGCGTATCCGAACAGCACGTCGACCCCGGGCGGCGGCTGGCGCAGCATCTCCTCGAAGCCCGTGGCGTCATCCCCGTCGGGTGGGGTGTTCCGGCCCCGCAGCGTGCGGACGATCCGTTCGGCGTGCGCCCGGACCGCGCCGCGGATCGACGAGCCGGGCAGCAGCAGCCGGACGGTGCCGTCGGCGGCCGTTTCGGTCAGCGGGAGCGTGTCGACCACCGTGCCGCTCACCGAGTCACGGACCAGTAGCGGGCCGATGGGCCGCCAGGCAACGGTGATACCCAGCCGACCGTCCGGTTGCGGGGTGTCCTCACCCACCTCGCGTGGTGTGGCGGCAGCCCCTCCGGTCAGCCAGGCGATCAGGCCGGCCGGGTCGGAGAGATCGGCGTGGCGGGCCGTGGTGTCGCGCAGCTCCACCCACCCGAAGCCGCGACCGCGTCCGGCGCCGATCGGGACCCGGCCCTGACGCAGACCCGCGACCATGCTCCGCACGGCGGCGTGGATCAGCGCCGGCCATCCGCCGGGGTAGGGCGGGTCGGCAGCGGCGGTCGGGGTGTCGGCGACCAGGCGCAGGGCGAACCTGGTTCCGGCTGGGAGCACCTGCCGGGTGTAGAGGAAGTTCGCGGCGGCGCTGGCCGAGTGCCGGTCGATACCGACCCCGTCGCGGGTCACCGGCGTGACGTCGTCGCCGATCAGGTGTGCGTCGTCGACCCGGATCCACGACGGCGAACCCCCGTGGCCCTTGGGGACGATGTGCCCGAAAAGGGCGTTCATCAGCTTCTCGCCGTGGTCGTCGCGGCGGAACTGGTCGAGGCCGGCGAGGTAGGCCCGCAGTGCCCCGGCGATCGAGGTGCCGGGCAGGCATGGCCGGCCGGTGCCGTCCCGGGCGACGGTCAGGTTGGCCTCGGCGCTGGTGTCCCAACCACCGACGTGGACCGGGCCGAGGCAGACGAGGGTCCCGAGCACCTCGGTGCGGGTCCCGAGGGACTGGCCCATCAGCGCGACTCCTTCTGGGTGTGGGCCTTGGCCCGGGTGAGGGACCGCAGCGCGTCGGTCAGCGACGTGACCAGGGCTTCGGTGTGCAGCCGCTCCCGTACGGCGGCCTCCCGGCCCGGGGCGAAGACCAGCTCTGGTTGGTCGCCGGCCAGCCCGAGGCGTTTCCAGACCCGGTCCCGGTCGTCGAGCAGCAGCCCGGCCAGGTCGGTCAGGACGGGCTCGGTCCACGCCTCGCGGCGGGCCCGGACCGCCCTGGTGCCTTCGAGCCAGGCCCGGACCATGTCGGGGCCGCCGGGCAGGGTGAGCCGCTCCAACTGCGCCCGCAGCGAGCCGAGCTGCGCCCGCTTTCCGGCCATCCCGTCGATTCCCTCGATCAGAACCTTCGGCGGAAGCCCGGCACTGGCCCGCCGGATCGCCCGCCGCCAGGCGTTGATCTCCAGCGGGTGCACCGGCTCGCCGGCCGGGCCCGCCGGGGCGGGTGCCGCCGCCTTCGGTGCGGACGTCCCGCCCAGCTGCTCCACCCCATCGGTGAAGCCCACTGCGGGATGCGCGGCGGCCAGCTCCGGCGGGTTGAACCGGATCCGACCGAACCCCTCGGCGGTGCGTTCGCCAATGCCGTCGCGTTCCAACTCGGCCAGCCGGAGCGGGTCCACCTGGCCCGTTACCGTGCAGGTCACGACGCTGCCGGCCCGCAACGCGACCTGGCTGAGGCGGGGACGGCCCCAGGCGACACCGAAACCCTCCCGCCGGGTCGCCGCCGTCGCGGTCGCCTGCTTCTCGACCTCGACCGACGCCGAATCCAGCGCGGCCGACAGCGCTCGGGCCAGGGCCTGCGGGGACGGGTCGGGGGCCAGCCGCTCGTCGCGCAGCAGCACATCGGAGACACACCACACCCGCAGCGTTCCCGCCCCCGGGACCGGTAGCGCCGGCGCGGGGAGCGGATCGACTACCGCGACGACCTCGACCAGGCCGAAGTCGTCCTTGCGGGATCGGCCGAACCGGAGCTGCTCACCCGGCTTCAGCCGGAGCCGCGCGTCGACCGGCAGGACGACGTCGCTGCAGAGCAGCGTGCCCGGGGCGATGCCAAGGTAGGTATAGACCCCGCCGCTGGCCACGGTCGGGCGGCGGGCCTCGTCGTCGACCACCGCGTGGGTGGCCGCCGTCCTGGCCGGGTCGACCAGACGCCAGCCGGTGCCGTTCGCCACGATCCAGCCGGACATGGGCTTGGCCCGTTCGTCCGGATCCCGCTCGCCGCTCAGGGTGTTGCGGACCGTGTGGCCCCGCCCCTTGTCGCCCCGGTGCCACACCGCCGGCACCGGGTGGGCGGGAATCACCGACACCGGATCGAGCGGGTCACCGGCGGCCGGCACCGCGTCGCCCACCAGCAGATCACCCAGTCCGATCCGGCCGCCGGGCCCACCGGCACCGGAGTGCCCCGGCTCGGCGCGGCGCAGGATCGTGCCGAGCAGCGCCGTCCCGGGGATGCTGGTGCGACTGGAGACGACGTTGCCCAGCACATCGTCGGCGGCCACGACGGGGGTGAGGACCCGCAGCACGACCCGGACGACGCGCCGCCGCTGCGAGTGCGGCCGGCCGTACGGGTAGACCTGGACCAGGTCCCGCACCGGCGGCGGGGGAACCGGCATGGTCGGCACCCCGTGGGCCAGCAGCTCGATCAGCCGGTCGTCAGCCACCCTCGGGTGCAGCTCGACGCCCTCCACCCGGGCTCCGGGCAGCAGGAACGCCAGCCGCCCGCTGCCCCGGTTCCGCTTGCCGCCAAGCGCGTCGACCAGCCTGGCCCCGGCGCGCAACAGCAGCTCTGCCGGGGCGGGAAGCTCTCCCGCGTCCTCAGCGGTGCCCGTGGCGACGCTGACCGTCGAGTGCAGCCGCATCCCCCGGATCGCCCGTTCCTCGACGCGCAGCAGCCCGTCGGCGGCCGTGCCGGTCTTGTCGTCGATCCTCACCCCGGGGCGCAGCACGACGGCCGCCTGCGCCAGCCCCGGTCGGTCGCGGACCCCCGCGCGTAGCCAGGCGGGAGCCCGGGCCGGGGTCAGTCGCAGCGCCGCCGGCACCCGTGGCCCACCCGCCCGATGGTTGGAATCCCCGCCCGGGGCCTGGGCGCCGAAGAGCCAGGTCACCCACGCCCGCCACGCCCCCGGCTGATCGGCGGCCCGGTCGAACGTCTCCGCCACCGTCTCGCAGGCGTCACGCCACACCCCGGCGAGGGTCTTGGCCGGCACGAACGGCAGCTTGTCGCTGTCCCGGCGGACCTCGGCGTCGACGGTGCCCAGCCGGCCCTGGCCGGTCCCGACGTGCCAGTCGCTCAGGAACTCCAACGTGATCTCGAAGGTCGTGGGCAGGGTCATGAGGCACCACCGTCAGAAGTCGATCCGCTGCCCGTCGTGGACGGCGTGGGGGAGTCCAGGCGCAGACCGCGCAGGTGCAGCGCGTCGAAGAGGCGCAGGAACGGCCCGCCCTGGTCGACGTCGTCCGCCCGGCTCGCCCGCCCCTCGTCGCCGCCGACCGGGAGGGACTGCACGTCGAGCAACGCGCGGGCTCGGGCCCGCTTCAGTTCGGGGGCGCGGTCCACGGTCAGCTTGAGCTGATACCGGTACTCGGCGAGGCTGCGGTCGGCGGCCTCGCGCAGGGCGTGCGCCTGCGCGGCCGACAGCCACTCGGCCGGCTCGAGCCAGTCGCAGACCTCGTCGAGCAGCTCCACACTGCGGTGGCGTAGCTCGTCCGGGAGGTCCTCGGCCCGGCCGACCAGGTACGGCCCGGCATGTCGGGCGACCCTCGGGGCGCCGTCGGCCGCCTCGACGTACTCCCGTAGGTGCTCCGGCTCCCGCAGCGTGGACGCGTGCGCCACGTGCAGGTCGAAGCCCGCCAGGGACCGGCCGCCGGGCCGGAACCGTTTGGCCGAGGCCGTGAGGGCCTCCGCCAGGGCGTACGCGGTGGCGAACGGGTGGTGCAGCTTCACCACGGCGATCCCGGCGGAGGCGGTCAGACCGGCGTGTCCGGTGGCGGCCTCCGCGACGGCCGACAGCGTCGGCTGGGCGGCCGTGCGCCGGGAGTACGCGTCGGCGAAGTGCCGCACGAACCGTACGGCCAGCGCCGCGTCGCAGGCCAGCGTCACGTCGTCTCCACCGACGACGATCGGCAGCAGCCGCCCCGACAGGTCCTCACCCGGCCGCTCCTCGAGGAGCGCGGCGACCGCGTCCCGGACCGCGTCCCAGGTCGCCGCCTCCAGCTCCTCCGACACCGCCCGCTGGTAGCGCGTGTGGGTCGCCAGCGACACCTCCCCGCAGCCCTCGATCCGGCCGATGTGGTCGATGAACCCGCGGAAGAGTCCGCCGACGCCGTTGCCGTCGGCGTGCACGACCGCCACCCAGCCGCTGTGCCGGAGTTCGTCCAGGTGCGCCGGCACGACCTCGGAGAGCCGGCTGCGGAGCTGGTCGAGCAGCCGGCTCCGGGCCCGGTCCCGCGCCCGGGACCGGGCCAGCACGCCGGCGGCGGCCGGCACGGGCGTCTCGTCGCCGTACTGTTCCTCGCCGGTGGCGGGCCGGCCGCTGTGCCGGCACAGCAGGTGCCAGGGGAACACCCGGTCCCGTACCAGCGGATCGGGCCGGGCGGCACGCGCGGCGGCGTGCCGCTCGTAGGTCTCGCGGCGGGCCGGCTCGTGCGCGGCGGCGTCGGACGCGTCGAACGGCGGGCCGACCACCCCGGTCACCTGCAGCCCCGGCGCCTCCCGCAACGCCCGGCGGCCGACCTCCCGGATGATCGCCTTGCCGTCCTCGGCAGCGTCCACCAGCAGCAGCGCCTTGCCGGAGGCCATGGTGACCACCGTGCCGTCGGGCAGGCCGAGCCGGCGGACCGCCGCCAGCACCCACTCGGTGCCGACCTCGTGCACGAGCTGGGACGCGCCGACGACATGTCGCAGCCGGTTGCTGCCGAAGATGTAACGCTGATTGCCGCCCGTCTCGATCAACACCCAGCGTTTGCGGCCGGCGGGCTCGTTCAGATGGGGTGCGCTATCCATGTCCAGGTCCCCTGGATCGTCGAAGATGAACAGAAAGGAAGGTCGTCACTCGTTCGGAGTCGGGTCCTCGCCGGCGACCACCGCCAGCTCCGCCCGCCACCCGCGCGCCGTGGCCAGGAACGCCCCGTCCACCACGCGCCGCCGGCCCGACGTGGCGCTGTTGCTCCGCCCGGTCGCGCAGTCGAGCAGCTCCACCGCCGCGGCGGCGTCCTCGGCGGTCACGGCCACGCCGTGGGACGCGGCCACGCACAGGGCCCGCGCCACCACCCGCGCGGTGCGGACGGTCGCCGCCTGCTGACCGGCCGGCCGCAGCAGGCGGCTCGTACTGGGATCGGCCAACGCCGCCCGGGCATGCCGCACCGCCGCATCGAGAGCCTGCGTCCGCGCCCCGCGCTCCCGCTCGGGGGTCGCCAGCGCGAGATCGGTGGCGATCTGGGCGGCCAGCTCGTGGCCGGCGCGGGCGGCCGCCGACTTGGCGGCGAACCCGGCCGTCTCGCGGCGGGCCACCTCCGTCCGTATCGCGGCCACCCGCTCCTGCACCGCCAGGGCCTGCCGCAGGTCGCCACGGCGACCGCTACCCGCCCGCCAGGCCGCGTAGTGCTGGAGGTGGAACACCTGGGCGTCGCTGAGGGAACCGGCCGAGGCGGCCAGGTCGACGGCGGAATCGATGCCGCGCGCCTCCAGAATGGCCGACCACCACGAGCGCATAGCCGCAGGCCCAGCCCCCGCTGCCGGGCCGTCACCCGCGTCGGCGGCGACGTCGAGCAGGGCGACGTTGCCGATCTCCAGCAGGTACGCCGCCGCGCCGGGATCGAGCTGCCCGGCCCGCCACGACGCCACGACCTGCCGCTGCGACGCCGTCAACCGCTCCACCGAGGTGGCCCGATCCGGCTGGCGCGAGACCCCCGGACCGGCCGGTGAGCGTCGCGTGGACCGAGTGGAGTCCCACACGTTCAGGTACGCGGCATACCCGCGCAGCAGCGACCCCACCGGATCGCCGTCGTCGAGCGCCTCGGCGCACCGATCGACGGCGACGGCGACCAGGTCCCGGGTCCGGCCCCGCAGCTCCGGCCATTTCAGTAGCAGCTCGTCGCGGTACCGCACGTAGTTGGCCGCCACGTGGGCCACCAGCAGGTGGGCGCGACGCCGCAGCACCGGGTCCTCACCCAGCTCGCCGGCCTCGGGGACCGACGGCAGCAGCGGGGGAGCGCTGCGGTCCCCGGCGGCCGTGCCGCCCAACGTGGCCGCCACGAAGGGTGCGACCACGGCACCCACCCGCACCATCGCCTGAACCCGCCGCGACCCGTGGTCGTCCTCGGTCAGCCACACCACCCCTCGGCCGGGCCGCCCAATGCCGAGGAGCCGGTGGCACCACGCGGAGGCGATGTCGTCGAGGGCGTCCGCCGTCACCAGCCCGAGGCCACCGGTCGTGTCGTCGGCCAGCCCGAGGGCCGGCAGCGTCGAGTCCACCAGGTCGAACGAGGTCGGCCGCCACCGGTCCTCGACGGTTTCGCCGCGCTCACCGTCCGCCCCGGCCGGATGGATCTCTGAGGGTGCGTCAACGCCGGTCACCCGCGCCCGGTCCACCTGTTCCCCCCACCGGGCCGATAGCGACCGCTGCACCTGGCGGGCCTGAACGGCCGCCACGACCAGTGCCGGCTGCGCCCGGTAGACCTCCAGCACGAGGCCCGCCCACACCGCCAGCCGCACCTCTGGGTCACAGTTCGAGAGGGCCAACCGGCGTACGCCGGCGGCCACGGCATCCGTCGCGCCCAGCAGCAGCCGGTTGGCGCCGGCCAGCACCGCCGCGGCCTTGGTGTCGGGGCCGTACCGGTTCAGGGTCGCGTTGCTCAGGGTGCCGGGCAGCGACGCCTGCTGTCGGGACCAGACCGACCGACCCGCCCACGCCCAGTCCGACCGGGTGCCGTCCGCCCGATCACCCGGCGACGCGGCCTCCAGCCTGGACCGCTCGGCGCGGCCCGGGTTTGGCGCGCCACGGCCGATCTCGGCCAGGGTGAGCTCCGTGTAGTCGCACACCCAGGACCGCCGGAACGGAGGGACGTCACCGTCCACCCCGAACAGCGGGGCGACCTTGCGGGCCACCCGGGCCTCCACGACGTCGGCGCGGGGAACCTCGACCGCCGGGATCTCGGCAGGGAAGACATGCACGAGGCGGGACGTTACAGAAGCAACACGAGTAGTTCAACTACAAAAGTAGTCGAAAGAGGGGCCGTGTCGTCATCCTTGTCCACAGGTGGGGCCGGAGACCTGGATCGAACGGATGGGGAAGCCCAGCACGCCCGGCGTCAGCCGCCGTCGGCACACGCCGGGCGGGCGAGTGACCGACATCCGACAACCACCCCGGCGGCATCCCGCACCGTGTCGTGGGGATAGACCAGGTCATCGCGCTCGGGCAACGCCTCCGCCACCGCCCGCGCGACGATGAACAACACACCCGACCTGCGGTCCGGTACGCCGGTGACCACGGGCGACGCGGCGGTGCGCTTGAGCGGCACCACGAGCGGACCGACCCGCACCGCCCCGTCCTCGCGATCCGGGCGCAACACCACCCGCGCCGGCGGCCCGGCCGGCGGCACCTCCACCGTCACCCCGTCGCCGACCAGGCGCACGACGTGCGGAGTCAGGTTGACCACCTCGATCTCGGCATCCTGGTTCAGCGGCGACATGCCGTCAGCGTAGGCACCACCACGACACCGCGTGACGAAGGCGGAAGCGATGCTCCACAATGGCGCCCATGCGTCTGCTGGTACACATCGCCGGGGAAGCGGATCTCCTCCTCTCGTCCCAGGACCGCTCAGTGCCTCCCTCCACCCGCGCCGAACGGGTCCGGCAGCGCTGCCAGCAGCTCATCGCCGCCGTGGACGGCCCCGAGGGGCCCGCCGCCGCCCGGAGCCTGCTCGGCAGGGGCACATGGAGCGACGAACTATCCAACACGGAGCTGCCCAGCCCGCTGCTCGGAGCGCTGACCACGGTTGCCGCAGGGCCGGACCTCGATGTGATGGTGATCGGCACCGACCAGGAATCGCCCCGTCCCCTCGACACGATGCCGATCGCGAAGGCCCTCGCGAAGGCCCTCGAGCCTGGTCCCGCCGACGCGGGTGAGACGGCGGCCGTCCGTACGGCGACGCCGGTCGTTGTTCCCGGGCAAGACGAGAAACAGGTCGTTCCTGTGCTCGCCCGCCACCTTGACGACGCCCCGAGCTACCAGCAGGCCCTGGTGACCTGGGGCTCCGGGGCCACTTCGCTGGCCATGGGCGCGCTCACTGCGCTGTCCGAGGCCGGCATCCCGTGGCGCCTCGTGCTCACGAACGACCCGACGACCTACGAGATCATCGACCCCCTGGAACAGCTCGACACCGACCCGGTCGTCGGTGTCCTCGTCCGCTGGCGCATGTTCGGGGCCTTGGCCGACCTAGCTCGACGTGACCCGTCACTGGTCCGACTCACCGGGCCCGGGCTCGAACTGGTGCATCGGGCCGTGGAACGCCATGACAGAGGCTTCGAGGCCCGCGACACGGCATCCCTGCGCGCCGTCCTCGCCGACGCCGTGGTGCGCCGGGACGGCACCGCGAGCCTCGCCGTCCGCCGCTACATCACGCGCCGGTATGAGGAACTGCTCGACCTCGACAGAGCCGACCATCCCTGGGCCGAGAATCTGTTGAGCAAGTACAAGCCTCGATCTCCAATTGGGCCGCAACGCGACGAGATCGTAAGCCGCCGTCTTGGCAATGACCCAGCAGTCACCGCTTCCGTCGATTTGCCGTCCTACCGATGGCTGTTCGGACCTGAGTTCGACTCGCTGCAAAACATCGGTAAGGGTAGTCACAACCTAAGTCAGCCCCCGGCTCGTGACTCCAGGTTCATCGGCCAATATCTGTCAAGTTACGCCGTCGACGGGAAGGGCTGGCAGGAGGCCGGCCTACCCGAACCGCCGGTCGCGCCGGCAGACACGGTGCTGGCGGTGTGGCTTGCCGGCACCCAGACGGGAGGAAGGGGCCGGGCCGAAGGGCCGGCCGAGACGGTCGGGCAACAATTGACCAACCAGCTGCCCGCCGGTGTGCTCGACTTCTTCGACGTGGAAGAGGCCCGGATTCGGGCGGTCATCTTTGGAGCCGACGACGGAAAGGGCAGTCGCCCCGCTGCCGAGGCAGATGCCGATGTCATCCGCAGCGTCCGAAACGGAGGCGCCGGCGATCCCAGAGGCGAGGCGTGGGTCGAGTTGATCGACCTCGCCGACGTCAACCAGGCGGTCGCCGAGCAGGCCATCGAATCCCGGATCACCCGCGAGACCGGAGCGCTGCTGCTCGTCCCCACCGGCCGCAAGCCGGTGATGCTCTCGCTGCTGCGCGCCATGCGCCTCGTCGGCGCTCGGCACGGGATTCCGCTGTTCGTCCGCGAGAACGCAAAGCCGGAAAAGCGTGAGGGCTACCAGGACGTGCACCTGTGGCCTGCCCTGACCGGCGGCGACCTTCCACTTCTCATCGCCGCCGAGCAAGCCCTGCGGTCCCTGGAACTGGACGTAGCCTGGAAGCTGCTGGCTGCCTCGGCGATTGGCAAGGAGATCACCGGCAAGGTCCGCCGACTGGCCAACACTTTCGCCAGCCGCAAGCCTCCGCATGATGACCAGTCCGAGGCTGGGCCCGGCTGGACGACCGGCTTGGTAGTGCAGCGATTGGAGTTGGTTGAGGCAGCCCTTGCGACCGAAACAGCGCCAGCTCAACGCATTCGCCTATTGGTTCTCGCGGCCGACTGCGTGAACGCATCATTCGCAGCCGCCCCACCCAAGCCCGGCGTCAGCCAGGAGAAAGCATACGGGCAGTTTTGTAAGGAATTGGAGGAGATCGTAAGGCGTAAGGGTACGCCCGAGGCATGGTCCGCGCTGGTCCTCCTGGTGCTCCGCACGGCACGCAATCGCGCCCCCGTCACCCACGGCACCGGGACGGCGGCGGACGCGGTCGTCACCAAAGCGGCGGAGACCCTCGCAAGGCAGTATCACGTCGAGGCGGCCGTGGCCGCTCTGCTGCCACAGGACGTGCCCGCACTGTTGCGCGAAGCGGTCGCGGCAGCCGCCGAGCGCCGGCTGGGAGAACCCGATCAACCGGGCAGCCTGCGACGGCTACACGAGGAGATCGTCGAGCAGGTCGGGATTCTCATCGACAGGCGGCGGGCGCCCAGTGCCCCCGCCGAAGGGTGCTCCACCCGAGCGGCCTCGACCATCCTCGCATCCGGAGCGGGGACCCGGTAGACGAGCCAAGTCATCTAACCGGGAGAGGATCCAGGGAGACAACTGCCGTTTTCCGAGGGTGGTGAGCGATTCCGCTGCGATCATGACCGTGGGCAGGACGTCACGTTACGGGAGGTGGTAATGGAATCCTGTTCACCGATATGAGCTGCTGAGGTAGCACGCCCCAGCGCAGCCCTGAGCTTGGCTCGTGGTCGGTGATGCTAGCCCGGGAGCAGTTCACGTCGAGGCTACCCATCAATCGGGTGGCCGAGGTTGCGCTGGCCGATGACGAGACGGACGTCGAGTAGGCGATGGTTGGCACTGTTGACGCTCAGCACCGAGTTCGGGCTTCCAGGTTCGGTGCTCTGACCTGCGGAGATGCACAACCGGCGGTCCGCTGCAAAAATGGCTCTGGATTACGCGATCGCAGTGCCTCTGACCTGGGACTTAAGACTCGGGTCGCTCATCACCCCTGGAGGGATCGCAACGTGTCGCCGATCTGGCTGGGCAGGTCGACCAGTTCCCGTCGCTCATCACCCCTGGAGGGATCGCAACAGGACGGGCTTCCGGGCGGCCAGCTCGGCGGTCAGCTGTCGCTCATCACCCCTGGAGGGATCGCAACACCACCACCCGGACCCTCTCGCCCGGCACGAACCGGTGTCGCTCATCACCCCTGGAGGGATCGCAACACACACCGGGACAGCATGTGCACGATGACGTGGAGTCGCTCATCACCCCTGGAGGGATCGCAACATGTCACCGCCGGGGAGGCAGGGGCGGAGATGGCCTCGTCGCTCATCACCCCTGGAGGGATCGCAACCCCTTCGGCTTGCGCTTCAGCTCGCGGGTGAGCCGGTGTCGCTCATCACCCCTGGAGGGATCGCAACACGAGGTCGGCGCGGACCAGCTGCACGTGCTGGGCGCGTCGCTCATCCCCCCTGGAGGGATCGCAACTCGCGGATGCCCTCGACGTGCTCAGTGATCAGCGCGTCGCTCATCACCCCTGGAGGGATCGCAACATCAGGGCCGGAGGGTAGCCGTTGATCTCCAGCCGTTGTCGCTCATCACCCCTGGAGGGATCGCAATGCCTGCTCTGGATCTACACGATCGGCTGCCTGCTGCCGTCGCTCATCACCCCTGGAGGGATCGCAACGCGACCTGGTGGTGGGTGCCGCGCGGCTCGCGCTGGTGTCGCTCATCACCCCTGGAGGGATCGCAACCCGGCAAATCGGTAGCCAGCGAGGTCGTGCATGATCTGTCGCTCATTACCCCTGGAGGGATCGCAACGGTGTGACTCTGCGAGCTGTAGACGGTGCCGAGACGAGGTCGCTCATCACCCCTGGAGGGATCGCAACGCCGGCGGGGCGTGCGGCGGTTCCGGCTCGACGTCCGGTCGCTCATCACCCCTGGAGGGATCGCAACACGAGCGCGAGCCGGCCCGCGCGGGCGCGGATCCGGGTCGCTCATCACCCCTGGAGGGATCGCAACTCAGCACCGAACTGCCGGTCCAGGTCGATCAGGTTCCGCGTCGCTCATCACCCCTGGCGGGATCGCAACGCGAGGCCGAGCCACGCGCCCTGGGGGGCCAGTTGTCGCTCATCACCCCTGGAGGGATCGCAACGTCGGCGAGGGTGCGCCCCAGAGCCAGCGGGACACCAGTCGCTCATCACCCCTGGAGGGACCGCAACTCGCGCTGGATCTGGTCGGTCATGCCGGTGACGTCCTCGTCGCTCATCACCCTTGGAGGGATCGCAACATCCGCTCCTGGACGGTCACCGTCCAGGAGTCGTGTCGCTCATCACCCCTGGAGGGATCGCAACTACTCGGTTGCGTCCAGGGAAGTGGTGTACGACTTGCCCGTGATGGGCGTGTTGCGTAGATGAGAGACGGCCACCGCGCGATCCTTCGAGACGGCAAAGTCCGAGTGAAGGAGAGTGATGCGCGATGGCCGCATCTGAGAGTGTGAACCCTGTTGACCTGCTGTGCGAGCAGATCGCGGGCGCGTCGCCGGATCTGTTGCAGGCGATGATCAAGACGTTCGCGCAGGCGGTGATGTCCGCCGAGGCGGATGCGATCTGCGGTGCGTCGTATGGGCAGCGCAGCGAGGACCGCGTCAACTCGCGTAACGGTTACCGGGTGCGAGAGTGGGACACCCGCGCGGGCACGATCGATCTGGCGGTGCCGAAGCTGCGTAGCGGTTCGTACTTCCCGGACTGGTTGCTGACCCATCGCCGGCGGGCCGAGCAGGCCTTGGTCTCGGTGGTGGCGACGTCGTACCTGCTCGGGGTGTCGACCCGCCGGGTGGAGAAGCTGGTCGAGCAGCTCGGCGTCAGGCAGCTGTCCAAGTCGCAGGTGTCGGAGATGGCCACACACCTGGACGTCCAGGTTGAGGCGTTCCGCAGCAGGCCTCTCGACGCGGGGCACTATCCGTTTGTGTGGATGGACGCGTTGACGATGAAGGTCCGCGAAGCCGGACGGACGGTCAACGTCCACGCCCTGGTCGCGGTCGGGGTCAACGCCGACGGTCAACGTGAAGTCCTCGGCTTGGACGTCGCCTCCGACGAGGACGGCGCGGGCTGGCTGGCGTTCCTACGCAGCCTGACCGCCCGTGGCCTGACCGGCGTCCAGCTCGTCATCTCCGATGCCCACCGCGGTCTCGTCGGCGCGATCGGCGCCGCCCTGCCCGGCGCCGCCTGGCAGCGCTGCCGAACCCACTACCTGCGTAACCTGCTCACGAAGGTCCCGAAATCGGCACAGCCATGGATCGCCACCCTTGTCCGGACGATCTTCGACCAGCCCGACGCTGATGCGGTCCGAGCCCAGTTCGACCGAGTCGTGACCACGATCGAGGCGAGGTTCCCGGCCGCCGCCGACCACCTCGCCGACGCCCGAGAGGACCTCCTGGCCTTCACCGGGTTCCCCCGTGAGATCTGGCGTCAGATCTGGTCGAATAATCCGCAGGAACGGCTGAACAAGGAGATCCGCCGCCGCACCGACGTCGTCGGAATCTTCCCCAACCGGGCGGCGATCATCCGACTCGTCGGCGCCGTCCTCGCCGAACAGACCGACGAATGGACCGAAGGCCGCCGCTACATGGGCCTGGAAATCCTCGCCAAAGCCCGCCTCGTCACCGTCGAACCAGACCAACACGACGTCGAGCACACCGACCCGGCCCCGATCGCCGCATAGCATCAAACCGGATCCCGCGATGGCCGTCTCCTACACCACCAGCGCGGACGTGACCAACTACTCCACCGGCTCATGGACCGTCACCGTCCACGAGTGTCGCTCATCACCCCTGAGGGATCGCAACAGCAGCACGCCGCCGCCGATCACGATCACCGGCTCACGTCGCTTATCACCCCTGGAGGGATCGCGACTCTTCCCGCCGTGCGGGTACACGTACTCGCCGCGCAGGGCGGTAGGCCACGCCGATTGCGGAAGCCAGGCAGATCGCGGCGGCTACGACAAGCGTCGGGCGGTCGCCGAGCTGGACGGCGGCGGAGCCGAGGGGAATGGCCAGCACGATAGGGCCGAACATCGCGGTGTTCGCGGTCCCGGCCACTCGGCCGAGTACCGCTGTCGGCGTGTGCGTCTGCACCGCCGTCACTGCGGCGACCAGGGCCCAGGGCAGGCCGATGCCGGCGGCCACCGAGGCGGCCACCGTGCCGGGCCACCAGGGTAGGCAGCGCACCAGGCAGCTGACGGCGAACAGCGTCGTGCCGGCGACGCCCACGGTGACCGGGCCCCATCGGGTGATGAGCCGGCCCACGATGAGACCGCCGACGATGGAACCGGCGCCCTGCGCGCTGAACAGCACTCCGATGAACGTCGTCGGTAGGCCCAACGTCCCGGTGACGATCGCGTAGTTGGCGGCGGTCGTGAAGCCGGACATGGCGATGGACACGGCGGCGAGCGCGACAGTGACGCGTGTGGCCCGCTGGGCGAGCAGGACGGCGAGGCCCGCGCGTAGGCCACGTCGCCGCTCGGTTGGCAGGTCGGGTGGCGTCTGCTTCAGTCGTACGGCCGCGTACAGGAGGGCGACCAGAACCGGCATCGCCGCGCTGAGCAGGACGACCGCGTGGCCCCCGCGCCACGCGTAGAGGCCAGCGCCGGCCAGGGGCGCCACGAGCTTCATGCCCTCCTGGGCGCTGGAACGCCAGCCGTTGACGTCGCCCAGCTCCGCAGGTGACAGCGCGGAGGGCAGCAGCGCCGTCTCGCCCGCGTCGATCAGCACGTAGCTGACGCCGTACGCGCAGGAGACCAGGAAGATGAGCCACGTCTGACCTGGTCCGCGAACCGTGAGGAGACTAAGCAGAGCAGCGGCCAGAGCTAGGTTGACCGCCATGACCAGCGATCGCCGTGACGCTCGGTCGAGCAGGCCGCCCAGCCACGGGCCGGCGAGGACCGGGGCGTACACGCAGAGCCCGGCGAGGGCGGCGAGGCCGGTGGAACCGGTGAGGTCCAGGATCCAGATCCCGGCCACCAGCGACATGGCGCTGCTGCCGAAGCCGGACAGCAGCGAGATCGCCACGAACAGGCCGGCGTTCCGGCGCATGAGCCCTCCAAGGTTGAGTCGGGACGACTCAGATCCTTGATGTTGAGCGGGGCTGAGGCAATACGATCCCAGCCTGTCAAGGTTTCGTTGACAGGAGATCGTCGAATCGTGCCGCGACAGCCTGCACCGGCCCCGGCAGCCGTTCGCGTCCCGCTTCTGCCAGGTCGAGCGCGAGAAGCGATGTCAACGCGTACAGCGAGCCCGGGTCGGCGTCGAGGGCCGCCTCCGCGGTCTTCCGTACGAGAGCCGCACGCCCGAACCGCGTATCCCACCGCCGGTCCGCGTCGATCCACCGCTGGAGGTCGAGGACCGCGCCCCGTATCGCCGCGATCCGCGTCGAATACCCGAGATCCCGTTCGTGCCGCCGCGACCGTCGTACGGCCGCCAGGCGTTGCCGGCGTTGCTCTGCGGCCTGCCGGCTGCCGAGGCCGAGCGCGGCGGCGATCTGTCCCCAGGTCGCACCCGCGTGCCGTGCGCGGTCGATCAGCTCCAGCTCTCGCTCGTCCAGCCGGGCCCGGTCGACTGCGACATCGGTCAGCTCGATCAACTCGGGTGTCATCTGTCAACGTTACATTGACAACTGGTCCTGCCCTGCGCAGCTCGCTGCTGTCGCGGCGCGTGACCGCCATTCGTGGGCCAGGATGGCGAAGACGAGTCGGTCGGCCCACTCTCCCCGGAACAGGTAGCTCTCGACATGGTGTGCCTCCTGGCGCATGCCGATCCGGGTCATCAGCCGGGCGGACGCGTCGTTGCGGCCGTGACACCGGGCATAGATCCGGTGCAACCCGAACTCGTCGAATCCCCAGTCCAGGAGCGCAGTCACGGCTTCCGTCGCCAGCCCCCGTCCCCCGTGGTCGGGGTGGATGACGTACCCGAGTTCGGCCGTGCGGTCGAGCCGGCTGCGCCAGACCAGCTCCACGGCCCCGATCACCCCGGCGTCGGTGGCCACGGCCAGGGTCAGGCAGTCGCCCTCCGCGCGCAGCGCGTCCTCGCCCGCCATGGCGAGCACCGACGACCGCGACTGCTCGCGGGTACGCGGCTCCGCGCCGAGCATCCAGCGCACGACGTCGGGTCGGCGCTGATAGGCGTACACGTCGTCGAGGTCATCCAGCGTGACCGGGCGCAGGGTGAGCCGCGCGGTGCGAATCGGGTACGGCGGCCGGGACATCACGCGATCGTAGGGGAGTCGGCGGCCGGATGACCTCTCGATTCCACCGATCGCGTGGGGCGGGCCTGGGCGGTGGCTGCCGTCAAGACGATGCCGGGCACCAGGGGCGAATCCGGGTGGACGACGAAAGACCCCGTCTCTATGGTGGGCCGATGGCGTCGGTCAAGCAGATCCAAGTCACCTTCGACTGCGCAGAACCCGAGCGCGTCGCTCGTTTCTGGTGCGAGGTGTTGGGGTACGTCGTGCCGCCGCCACCGGAGGGGTTTGCTACCTGGGGCGATTTCGATCGCGCGTTGCCGCGTGAGCGTCAGGGTTCGGCGTTCGCATGCAACGATCCCTCGGGTGTGGGCCCGCGACTGTTCTTCCAGCGCGTTCCCGAAGGTAAGGTCGTCAAGAATCGGCTGCATCTTGACGTGCGGGTCGGCACCGGGCTCGTGGGTGAAGAGCGCCTGGCCGCACTTGAGGCCGAATGCGCACGACTGGTCGCGCTCGGCGCGGTACGCGTGCGACTACTGCGTGCCGATGGATACAACGAGTCGTGCCTCGTGATGCAGGACATCGAGGGCAACGAGTTCTGTCTCGACTGAGTGGCCCGCGAACGTGACCCACCCCTCGGCTTCGTTCGGTGCTGCCTACGCGTCCGGGCAGTCGTAGATACCTTGGGATTCTGATCGAAGCGCTCCCGCCCGACTTCGCAATCGCCCTGCCTGGCCATGGCGCGAGGGTAAGGCCGGCGGGCTCCTAGACGTCGGCAGGGTTGACTACGGTTGCTTCCGAGCATCGCGCCGGCGAGACTCCCATCCGAGGCGAGAGTGGGCACAGGACGTTGACCGAGCAGCACATCCCCGCACCGCGCACCGGTAGCCACGACGCCGTCCTCCGCATCGTCGCCGACGTGCTGAAGGTGCCGCACGTCGCGGCGGCCGACAGCTTCTACGACTTCGGCGGCACGTCTCTGCAGGCCATGCGGATCTGCGCCCGGATCGGCAAGGAACTGGGCGTCCGCGTCAGCCCAGCGGTCCTGTTCGACAGCGACACCCTGGCCGACGTCATCTCGGCGACCGAGGCCTGAGCACCGCACCCATCTCGCGCCGCCCCAGCCCTGCCGGACGTTCGGGAGTCAACTCCGTGCCGCACCCCCTGCCCGCAGCCCCACGACTCATCCACGAAGCGGTGGCCCACCAGGCACGCCTGCGTCCCTCCGCCGTCGCGCTCGCCCACCGCGACGAGCGTGTCGATTACGCCACCTTGGACGCCGCTGCGGATGCCTACGCCGTTGCTCTGTGGACGGCCGGAGTCCGGCCCGGGACCATCGTTCCGGTGCGTCTGCCCCGGGCACCTCAACTGGTGGCCGTCCTGTTGGCGGTCCTCAAGTGCGGTGCGGCGTACGCGGCTCTGGACCGCCGCTGGCCGGGGGAGCGGATCGACCAGGTCACCAGGATGGTGGGGGCGTCCGTCATGGTGACCGACGCCGGGGCGCACGGAGACGTACCCTCTTGGACCGCACCGAACGAGTCGCTGGCACAGGCGGCGTCGCGCCGGGCCGAACCCCCGTCGGTGTACGTCGACAGCTCCGCTGCTGCCACGGTCTTCTTCACCTCAGGCAGCACCGGCGTACCCAAGGGAGTCCTCTCCCCGCACCACGCGACCACCCGGCTCTTTCCCGCACCCGGCTTCGCGGACTTCGGGCCGGGCCGGGTGGTGCTGCAGGCCGCCCCGGTCTCCTGGGACGCCTTCACCCTGGAGCTGTGGGGCCCGCTGACCAGCGGCGGCACCTGCGTCATCGCGGACGCGGACTATCTCCTCCCCGACGATCTCGCCGACCTCGTCAACGCGACCGGGCTGGACACCGCCTGGCTGACCTCCTCCCTGTTCAACTTTCTCGTCGACGAGGACGACCCGGAACGCCCCTGCCTCGCGGGCCTGCGCCAGGTCCTCACGGGCGGCGAGCGGCTCTCACCCACCCATGTGGCCCGATTCCTGGCCCGGTACCCGGACAGCATCCTGATCAACGGCTACGGGCCGGCGGAAAGTTGCGTCTTCGCCACCACCCACCGGATCAGCGCGGTGGACTGCGACCACCCGGACGGCATCCCCCTCGGCGTCCCGGTGCCGGAGACCATTGTGCACATCCTGGACGGGGAAGAGTCTCTCGCCCCGGGGACGGTTGGGGAGATCTGCCTCGCCGGTGCGGGCCTGGCCCTCGGGTACGTCGGTGACGCCCATGCCACGGCTGCCGCCTTCACCCTCCTCCCGCTCGACGGGGAGCCCGTGCGTGTGTACCGGACGGGAGACCTGGGCTTCCTGGACTCCGACGGGGTGCTGCACTTCCGTGGCCGCACCGACTTCCAGGTCAAGATCGCCGGGCACCGGATCGAGCCGGGCGAGATCGAGAGCGTCGCACGCCGGATACCCGGAATCCGGGAGGCCGCCGTGGTTCCCGTCCCGGCCCCGGGCGGCGGATACGACCGGCTGGCCATATTCTACACGGCCGACGACCCCACCGCGCCGACCCCCGCCGTGGTGCGCCGCGCGCTGGCCGCCAAGCTGCCCGGCTACCTGGTGCCCCACAACGTGCACCGGCGTGCCGCCCTGCCGACCACGACCACCGGCAAGCTCGACCGCAGCGCCCTGCTCGCCTCCCTGTGACCTGGCCCCTCCCGAACCGGAAAGCGCCTCCCATGACGCTCGCCACGCTCCCTGCCGACGCACCGGCCCCCGGTTACCCGATGTCCTTCGAGCAGGAGTCGATCTGGCTGAACGACCAGTTCCAGGAGGGCACCTCCCGGTACGTCGAGTCGTGGGCGTACCGGCTGCGCGGCGCGCGGATCGACCCGCCCGCCGCCCAGCGGGCACTCACCGGGATCGTGGCCCGGCACGAGGCGCTGCGCAGCCGCCTCGCCCTGGTCGAGGGAGAAGCGTGGCAGGCGGTGCTGCCGCCGGCCCCGGTCGAGCTGGACGTCCGTCAGGTGAGCCCGCACGAACTGCCCGCCGCCCAGGTCGCGGCGGCGACCCGGCCGGTGCCCCTGGACCGGCCACCCCTGCTGCGGGGGACGCTGCTGCAACTGGCCGAGGACGACGCGGTCCTGGTGGTGGCGATCCACCACGCGGTGCTCGACGGCTGGTGCTTCAGCCTGCTGGACACCGAGTTCAGCGCCCTCTATCGGGCCGCGCTGGACGGCACGGAACCCGGGCTGCCCGCCCTTCCCCTCCAGTTCGGCCCGTACGCGCAACAGCGCCGCCGAGCGGGCGCAGGCGACCGCAGGGAATCCGTGAAGTACTGGCGGGAGACGTTGCGCGGGGCACCGCCGGAGTCTTCCTTCCCCACCGACAGGCCCCGGCCCGCGATTCTCGGAGCGCGCGGTGACCGCGTCGAGTTCACCCTGGACGAAACGCTCGGCACCGGCATCCGCCTGCTCGCCCGCAGGGCCAGGACCACGCCGTTCACGGTCCTGGCCACGGCGCTGACCGCACTCATCTCCCGGCTGTCCGGGGTGGACGACGTGGTGATCGGCACGCCCGTCTCCCGCCGGGACGACGAGATCCTCGAACCGATGATCGCCTGCCTGACCGACATCATGCCGCTGCGCCAGCGGGTGCCGGCCGACGTGTCCTTCGCCGAGTTGACCGCCCGGACGAAGGAGCAGGTGTGGGGTGCCGTCGCGCACCGCGACGTGCCCTACTCGCACCTGGTTCGCGAGCTGGAGGTCGAGCGCTCGCCGAGCCGCTTCCCCCTCTTCCAGGTGGTCATCGGGCTGGACGACGCCCCTGCCCCGGCTCTGGAACTGCCGGGCGTGACCGCCGAGCGGCTGTACCTCCACCCGGGTACGGCCAAGTACGACATCTTCCTGCACCTGGTGCCCGCGCGGGGCGGATTCGACGGCTTCCTGGAGTTCTCCACCGACCTCTTCGGCCGTGGCGCCGCCCAGCGCCTGGCGGAGCGTCTGCGGACTCTGCTGACCGAGGCCGTCGCCCATCCCGAACTGCCCCTGCGTGAACTGGACATCCTGCCGGCCGCCGAACGCCGGCTGATCCTCGAAAGCTGGGTGCCCGGGCCCGCCGCCCCGGCCGGACCGCCCCTCGCGCACGAGACCTTCGCCGCCCAGGCCCTCCGCACGCCCGACGCCCCGGCGGTCGTACACGGGGACCGGGTCCTGTCCTACGCGGAGCTGGACCGGGCGGCGGACGCGGTGGCGGCACACCTGGTCGCGCGGGGCGCGGCCGGGCGTCCCGTGGGCGTCTGCCTGCGGCGCTCCCCGGAGCTGGCCGTCGCGGTCCTGGGGGTGCTCAAGGCCGGCAGCGCCTGCCTGCCCATCGACCCCGCGTACCCCCCCGACCGGATCGCCTACCTGGCAGCCGACAGCGGGATCCGGGTCGCCCTGGTCCAGCAGGACCTGGCCGGGCTCCTCCCCGACACCGTCGAGACGATCTCCCTGGACGACCTGCCGGCCGTACCCGAAGCAGACCTGCCCGTGGCGGCGCCCGCCGACCTCGCTTACCTGATCTTCACGTCCGGCTCCACCGGCCGTCCCAAGTGCGTGGCCATGCCGCACCGGGCCCTGGCCAACCTGCTGGCCTGGCAGCGAACCCGCTCCCTCGCGGGGTCCGGCACCCGGACGTTGCAGTTCGCCGCGCTCAGCTTCGACGTGGCCTTCCAGGAGTTCTTCAGCACCTGGGCCACCGGGGGCACCCTGGTCATGGTCGACGACGAGACGAGGCGCGACCCCGCCCGCCTCCTCGACCTGCTGGCCGCCGAGCGCGTCGAGCGGTTGTTCCTGCCGTTCGTCGCACTCCAGCAACTCGCCGAGTACGCCTGCGCCACCAATCGCCCGGCGGCCACGCTCCGGGAGGTCGTCACGGCGGGGGAGCAACTGCACGCCACGCCCGCCCTGCGGGAGTTCTTCCGGCGGTGGGCGCCCGGCGCGGTGCTGGAGAACCAGTACGGCCCGTCCGAGACGCACGTGGTCACCGCGGAACGCCTGGACGCCGACCCCGACACCTGGCCCGACCTGCCGCCCATCGGCCGCCCGGTGGACGGCACCCGGGTCATGCTGCTGGACCGGCGGCAACAGCTCTGCCCGGTGGGCGCGGTGGGGGAGATCTGCGTCGGCGGCCGGGCCCTGGCCATCGGCTACCTGGGGCGCCCGGAGCTGACCGCGCAGAAGTTCATCCCGGACCCCTTCCATCCGGGCACCCTGCTCTACCGCACCGGCGACCTGGCCCGGTACCTGCCCGACGGGCGGATCCAGTGCCTGGGCCGCCTGGACACCCAGGTCAAGATCCGCGGCCACCGGGTGGAGACAGAGGAGGTCGCCGCCGCCGTCCAGGCCGTGCCCGGGGTGGCCCACGCCGCCGTGCTGGCCCGGGACGCCGTCTCGGGGGGCAAGCGCCTGGTCGCGTACTACCAGCCGGCCGCCGGGGCCGCCCTGCCACCGGACGTGCTGCGCCGGACGCTGGCAGCGCGGCTGCCGGAGTACCTGGTGCCGTCGGTCTGCGTGCCGGTGGAGACGTTCCCGCGCACGTCGAGCGGCAAGCTGGACCTGGCCGCGCTGCCGCCGCCGGACGAACTGGAGGAGGAGCCGGCGGACTCGTACGTGACGCCGGGGACCCCCACCGAGAAGAGCATCGCCGGGATCTGGCGGGACGTGCTGGGTACGGCCCGGATCGGTGTTCACGACGACTTCTTCGCCCTGGGCGGCCACTCGCTGCTGGCCACCCGCCTGATGCTGCGGCTCCGGCAGGAGCTGGGGGTGGAGATCCCGCTCGGGGCCCTGGCGGCGTCGCCGACCGTCGCCGGCCTTGCCGCGCTGGTCGACCGCGATCGGACACCTGGGCGGGAGGATGCCGTGCGGGATCTCGACCTGGCCGCCGAGGTCGAGCTGCCGGCCGACATCGTCCCGGCCGGCGAGACGATCCGGGTGGCGCAGGATCCCGCTCACGTGCTGCTCACCGGTGCCACCGGGTTCCTCGGCGCGTTCACCGTGCGCTCGCTGCTGGACCGTACCCGTGCCGTGGTGCACTGCCTGGTGCGCGGCGCGGACCAGGAGCAGGCCGCGGCGCGGCTGCGCCGGGTCATGGAGGGCTACGGCCTCTGGGACGGCCGCGACGAGCAGCGAATCGTCACCGTCCTCGGCGACCTGGCGCGGCCCCGCCTGGGGCTGTCCGACGACGCCTTCGACGAGCTGGCCCGCCGGGTGGACGCGGTGTACCACGTGGGCGCTGCCGTGAACCTCTTCGCCCCGTACGAGCAGCTCAGGGCCAGCACGGTGGACGGCACTGCCGAGATACTGCGGCTGGCGGCCCGGCACCGCAGCGTGCCGGTGCACCACGTCTCCACCGTCGGCGTGTACGCGGGGCACGGGGACCACCCGATCGGCCCGGAGCATCCCACGGGTCCGGCGGAGTACCTGGTGCACGGCTACACGCGGAGCAAGTGGGTGGCCGAGGGGCTGATCGAGGCCGCCCGCGCCCGGTCCCTGCCCGCCACCGTCTATCGGCCCACCCGCATTGCCGGGCACAGCCGTACCGGCGCCTGCCAGCGCGGCGACTACCTGTGGCTGCTGCTCAAGGGCTGCGTCCAGGCCCAGACCGCGCCCGCCGGAGTGGACGCCGCCTTCGACCTGGTGCCCGTGGACTACGTCAGCGACGCCATCGTCATCCTGTCCCGGCAGCCCTCGGCGGCCGGCCGCACCTTCCACCTGGCCGCCGGGCGGCTGCTGCGGCTGGACACCGCGCTGGGCTGGCTGCGGTCCCGGGGCTACGCGCTGCCCGAGGTCGACCCGGGGGAGTGGCTGGACCGGATCGGAGCCGACCCGGGCAACGCGGCGTTCCCGCTGCTGGGCACGCTGGCCGCCGAGCTGGAAGGGGCCGGCTCCGAGGGCGGCCTGGTCTTCGACCCCGACGCCACCGACGCCGCCCTGGCCGGCTCCGGCGTGTCCCGCCCCGAGGTGGACGAGGCGCTGTTCGGCACCTACGTCGACTACTTCACCCGCACCGGTTGGCTCCCGGGGACAGTGGAGCGCTGATGCGGGCCGGGAGCGCTTGCGGGTCGGTTCCCGCGATTCCTGGCTCGAACGGCGAGGAGCGCACAGCCGATAACCGCGATGCCGCCGAGGATCGTGGGCCAGGCCAGGTGCTCGTGCAGGAGGAGAGCGGCCCAGCAGATGCTCATCACCGGCTGGGTCAACTGCACCTGGCTGACCTGCGCCATCGGTCCAATGGCCAGGCCCCGGTACCAGGCGAAGAACCCGAGGAACATGCTCACCACGGCGAGATAGGCGAACGCGCCCCACTCGATCACCGAGCCCGTCGGCGGCTGCTCAACGATCGAGACGCCGGTGAGCACGATCATCAGCGGGGAGGCCAGCACGAGGGCCCAGGAGATGGTCTGCCACGAACCCAACTCGCGGGACAGGAGCCCGCCCTCGGCGTAGCCGATCGCGCACACGATGACGGCGGCGAACAGCAGCAGGTCGGACCGGTGCAGCCCGGCGAGGCCACCGCCCTGGATCGCGGCGAACACCACGGCCGCGATCGCGCCGATCCCTGCGGCGACCCAGAACGGGGTCCGGGGCCGCTCGCGACCCCGGATCACGGCCATCACGGCTGTCGCGGCGGGCAGGAGCGCGATGACGACCGCCCCGTGGCTCGCGGGTGCGGTGGTGAGCGCGTACGAGGTCAGCAACGGAAACCCGACGACCGCGCCACCGGCGACGACCGCTACCCGGGCCCACTGGGTGCCGCGCGGCCTCTGCTGCCGGGTCAGCCACAGCGCGGCTGCGGCGAGGAGCGCCGCGATGACGGCGCGCCCGGAGCCGACGAACAACGGTGACATGTGCCCGCCTCCGACCGCGACGCGGGTGAACGGCACCGTGAACGAGAACGCCGCGACACCGAGCAGACCCCACCACAGCCCGGCATGAGCCTGCGGTAGCGGTGGCGACGAAACTAGAGTAGCGCTATCATCAGTCTTCATGTTCGACGGTAGCAGTCAGCGGATCCTGGGTGAACTGCGCAGCTGGGTGGCGGCGGCTCCCGCCGGGGCGCGGCTGCCCTCGACGCGGGCCCTCGTAGCGCGTCACGGGGCGAGCCCGGTGACGGTGCAGAAAGCCTTGCGGGCGCTGGTCGCGCAGGGGCTCGTGGAGGCCCGGCCGGGCGTGGGCACCTTCGTGCGGGCCGTCCGCACGGCCCGACCGAACGATTACGGGTGGCAGACCGCCGCACTCGGTTCCCCGCCGAACCGCAGGGCGCAGGCGTTCACGGCGCTGCGCACGACACCCAACGATGTGATCGCCCTGCACGCGGGCTACCCCGACAGGGAACTCCTTCCCGAGAGACTGGTGCGGTCAGCGTTCGCACGTGCCACCCGCAGCGATGCCGCTGTCGGGCGACCACCGGCCGCGGGGCTGCCGGAGTTGCAGGCGTGGTTCGCCACAGAACTCGGTGCGGTCACCCCGCCCGGTCTCGCACCCCCGGCCGCGAGCGATGTGATTGTCCTGCCCGGTAGCCAGAGCGGGTTGAGCACGATCTTCCGCGCACTCGTAGGAGCTGACCGGCCCGTGCTCATCGAGTCGCCCACCTATTGGGGCGCGATCCTGGCCGCCGAGCAGACCGGCGTGCAGCTCGTGCCGATCACCAGTGGCCCCCACGGCCCGGACCCCGACGAACTCGACCGCGCGTTCACCCAGACCGGGGCGCGAGCGTTCTACGCCCAGCCGAATTTCGCCAACCCCACCGGAGCCCAGTGGTCGCCGGACCTCGCCGACCGGGTGCTGGGCATCGTGCGCGAGCACGGTGCGTTCCTCATCGAGGACGACTGGGCCCACGACTTCGGGATCACCGCCGAAGCCGCGCCGCTGGCCGCGCGCGACGACGGGGGGCACGTCGTCTACCTGCGGTCGCTGACCAAGAGCGTGTCACCGGCCATCCGCGTCGCCGGGCTCGTCGCACGCGGGCCCGCCCGCGACCGTATCCTCGCCGATGCGCAGGCCCAATCCATGTACGTCAGCGGCGTCCTGCAAGCCGCCGCCCTCGAGGTCGTCACCCAGCCCGCCTGGCGTACCCATCTGCGCGGACTGAGACATCAACTTGCCGCGCGCCGCGACCTCCTCGTCGGCGCGCTGCGCGAGCACGTGCCTGACTCCCACCTCGACGCGGTGCCGCACGGCGGACTGAATCTCTGGCTTCGACTGCCCGACGACACCGACCTGATGCGCCTGGCCCGCGACTGCGAGGCAGCGGGTGTCCTGGTCGCGGCTGGAGGCGACTGGTTTCCTGCCGAACCCACCGGCCGATACCTGCGCCTGAACTACTCCGGCCCCAACCCCGGCGCTTTCCCCGACGGAGCACGAGCCATCGGACAAGCCCTCGCGGCGCAGCACAGATAGGGCAACGCCCGGCGCTGCCCACCTCGCTGCTTCAGTCCGCCTCGCTGACCGTGACGCCACGCGCTCGCAGCTGCGCGATCTGGTGCTCGGGCAGTACGGCGAGCGGGGTGATTTTCAGCTCGCGCAGGTTGCGCAGCGCCTCTACGCCTGCCAGCGATCGGATGCGGAACTCGTCGGACTCGCCGTCCCACTGCTCCCACACCATGTGCGCCGTGTCGTGCCCACCCCCGAGCCAGCTGAGGGATTCGACGGTGTCGAGCGCCGCCTGGGGTATCACGACCGTCATCAGCCGGGCCAGGTTGCCTTCGTCGAACTCGAACCCGTCGAAGAAGTACGTCGGCGGCAGCTCGACCGAGCCCATCAATCTATCGAGCACTGCCAGCTTCAGGATCGGATCACTGAATGGTGCCGCCGCCTTGACCGGGTCTGGCAGGAAGTTGTCCACCTGGACTCCGCGCGCGGCCAGCGCCGCGAGCACCTCGTGGCCCGCTGGGCGCAGCACGGCCGCACAGCCGATGTGCACCCGCTTGAGCTGATCGCAGGCCAGCAGCGGGGTCAGGTCCGCGTCCGGCGGCACACCGACCCACAGCAGCTCCAGCGCAGGCAGCGCGGTGAGCGGTCCGAGATCACTGACCTCGGACTCGCGCAGGTACAGGTTGTTCACTTCCGGAAAGCCCTCGATGCCGGTCAGCGACCGGATCGTGCCGTCGGCGCCGTCCGGCAGCGCGTCCCACAGATCCGCCTCGTCGGTCCAGGACGCCTGATCTGCGCCCGCCAGGACTTCCAACGCGAGCACCTCGGCATACCGGGCTTTGAGCTCCTCGACCGAACGTTCGCGGATCTTGGCGACCGCGTCGTTGAGATAGTCGGCCTCAAGCAGGGCCAAGTGCAGGCAGGGATCCACGCGGGCAACCTACCTGACCATTCGGGCTGTATCCCGCCGGAGGCGCGTGCCTGCGCTCTGAGCCTCTAAGGATGAACCTTGAGGGTCGAGTGTCGGCGTCCGGCTGTCTCTGCTCAGCGGCGTACCGCCGACGGGCGCCGCGCGGCGGGGACGACCAGTGGCCCGCCCGTCTCCGGGTCGTCGATGACCCGGCAGGGCAGCCCGAACACCCGCTCCACCAGTTCGGCGGTGACGATCTCCCGGGGCGCTCCGGCGGCCACCACGGCGCCGTCGCGCATCGCGATCAGGTGGGTGGCGTACCGGGCGGCCTGGTTGAGGTCGTGCAGCACCGCGACCAGCGTGCGCCCCTGCTCCTCGTGCAGGCTCGCGCACAGGTCGAGCACCTCGATCTGGTGGGCGATGTCGAGGAACGTGGTCGGCTCGTCGAGCAGCAGCAGCTCGGTCTGCTGGGCCAGGGCCATGGCGATCCACACCCGCTGCCGCTGCCCGCCGGACAGCTCGTCGACCAGCCGGTCGGCGAGGTCGGCCACGCCGGTGGCGGCCATCGACTCGTCGACCACCCGCTCGTCGTCGCGGGACCACTGCCGCAGCAGGCCCTGGTGCGGGTACCGGCCCCGGGCCACCAGCTCGGCGACCGTGATGCCGTCGGGGGCGATGGACGACTGCGGCAGCAGCCCGAGGGTGCGGGCGACCCGGCGGGCCGGCTGGGCGTGGATGTCCCGCCCGTCGAGCAGCACCGTGCCGGCGGCCGGCCGGAGCATCCGGGCCAGGGCCCGCAGCAGGGTGGACTTGCCGCAGGCGTTCGGTCCGATGACGACGGTGAACGACCGGTCGGGGACGGCGACGCTGAGCCGCTCGGTGATGGTCCGCTTGTCGTACGCGAGGGTCAGGCCGTCGCCGCTGAGCCGGGGGGTGCCGGGCTGCATCAGGGGTGCTCCAGTCTTCAGGTCGCCGGTCACAGCCGGCCCGCCTTGCGTTCCGTGGCCAGCAGCCACACCAGGTAGCCGCCGCCGAGTGCGCCGGTGACCACGCCGACGGGGAGCTGGTGCCCGGTGAAGGCGCGCTGGGCGACCAGGTCGGCGGCGACCAGCATCGCCGCGCCGAGCGCCATGGCGGCGGCCAGGTTCGGACCGGGCGCGCGGGTCAGCCGGCGGGTCAGGTGCGGCGCGGTGAGCGCGACGAAGTTGACCGGCCCGGCCGCGGCGGCGGCGACGGAGACCAGCAGCACCGCCGCGACCAGCAGCACCGTGCGCAGAGCCCGCACCGGTACGCCGAGCGCGGCGGAGGTGTCGTCGCCCAGCTCGGTCATCCGCAGCGCCGGCCCGCAGCCGAACAGCACCACCGGGACCAGTACCGCCAGGGTGCCGGCGAGCGGGACGGCCTGCGCCCAGCCGCGCCCGTCGAGGCTGCCGGTGAGCCACAGGACGGCGCGGGCGGCGTCCATGAGCTGCGCCCGGGTCAGCAGCCAGCCGTTGACGCCGGTGAGGATCGCGGCGACGCCGATGCCGGCAAGGATCAGCCGGTGGCCGTGCGCGCCGCGCGCCCAGGCCACCGCCCACAGCAGCAGGCCGGTGGCCAGGCCGCCGACCACGGCCGCGCCGGCCAGGGCGAGGGTGCTGCCGCCGACCACCACCACGACGAGTGCGCCGGTGGCCGCGCCCTGGGTGACGCCGAGGATGTCGGGGCTGCCGAGCGGGTTGCGCACGAGGGCCTGCAACACCGCGCCGCCCAGGGCGAGGGCGGCCCCGACCAGCAGGGCGGTGACCAGCCGGGGCAGCCGCAGCTCGCCGATGATGAAGTTCTCGGCCGGGGTGCCGCCCCCGGTGAGGGTGCGCAGCACGTCGGCGGGGCCCATGGGGTAGTCGCCGCCGCCGATCGACAGCACGCCCAGGGCCAGCGCGGCCAGCGCGCAGCCGAGGCCGACGAGCAGGGCCCGGGCCCGGAACCGCACCGACCAGTGGCGTACCCGTACGACGGTCACGACCGCACCGCCCGGGTGCGGGTGACGAGGTGCAGGAAGAGCGGGCCGCCGAGCACGGCGGTCATGATGCCCACCTGGATCTCGCCGGGGCGGCCGAGCACCCGGCCGGCCACGTCGGCGCCGAGCAGCAGCACCGGGGCCAGCAGCGCGCAGGCCGGCAGCAGCCAGCGCAGGTCCGGCCCGGTCAGGGCGCGGACCAGGTGCGGCACGAGCAGCCCGACGAAGACCAGCGGCCCGCAGGCGGCCGTGGCGGCGCCGCAGAGCAGGGTCACCGCGACGACGACGGCCGCCCGGGTCGCGGCGGGCCGGGCGCCCAGGGCCCGCGCCTGGTCGTCGCCGAGCGCGAGGGCGTTGAGCGGCCGGGCCGTGGCGAGGGCGATCACCAGCCCGGCCGCCGCGAACGGCAGCACCCGGACCACGGTCGCCAGGTCGGCGCTGGCCAGCGAGCCGACGGTCCAGAACCGCATCTTCTCCAGCGAGGCCGCGTCGAGGAGCATCACCGCGCTGACGTACGAGTAGAGGGCCGCGTTGAGCGCCGCCCCCGCGAGGGCCAGCCGGGCCGGGGTGGCGCCCCGGCCGCCGCCGACGGCGTACACGAGGGCGGTGACGGCCGCCGCGCCGGCCAGGGCGAACCAGACGTACCCGTCGACGCCGGTGACGCCGAGGAACGCGGCGGCGGTGGCCACGGCCGCCGACGCGCCGGCGTTGATGCCGAGCAGCCCGGGGTCGGCGAGGGGGTTGCGGGTGACCGCCTGCATGATCGCGCCCGCCACCCCGAGCGCCGCGCCGGCGATCAGGCCGAGCAGGGTGCGTGGCAGCCGCATCTGCCGCACCACGGCGTGCGCGGGGGAGTCGGCGTCCCACAGCCCCTGCCAGGCCTCGGCGAGGGTGAGCTGCTTCGCGCCGACCGCGAGGCTGATCGTGGCCACGGCCGCCAGCAGCAGGAACGCGGCCAGCAGCCCGGCCAGGCGGGCCGCGGGCCGGCCGCGGCGGGGCGGCGGGGGTGGGGGCGTCGACGGCGGAGCGAGGGCGGTCGGCGACGAGTCGATGACGGACAGTGCAAGCTCCTGTGTGGGTAGGAATCGACCGACGACGCTGTTGACAAGGACTTAGGTTAGGGTAACTTAACCTCGCACTTGGTCATCAGACCACCCCGGAGTGGAAAGAAGTCGTCATGCCCGTACCCGTGTCCCGTCCGCGTCTGACCCGCCGCGGCCTGCTCTCCGCCGGCGGCGCGCTCGCCATCGGCGCCCTGCTCGGCGGCTGCGGCGGCAAGGACGACGAAGCCTCCTCGCCGGCCGCCGGAAGCGGCCCCTGGTCGTTCACCGACGACCGGCCCGAGAAGGTCACCCGGGACGCCACCCCGAAGCGCGTCGTCGCCTTCACCGGCGTCGCCGCCGCCCTGGTCGACTTCGGACTCGACGCCCAGCTCGTCGGGGTCTTCGGCGAGACCACCCGCGCCGACGGGTCGAAGGAGCCGCAGGCCGGCGACCTCGACGTGGGCAAGGTGGCCGTGCTCGGCAACGCCTGGGGCGAGTTCAGCATCGAGAAGTACGCCGCGCTCAACCCCGAGCTGCTGGTCACCCACATGTACGACCCGGGCGCCTTCTGGTACGTCCCCGACGAGAGCCGCGACAAGATCCTCGGCCTGGCCCCCACCGTCGCGATCAAGACCGCCCGGGTGCCGATGAACCGCCCGATCGAGCGGTACGCCGAGCTGGCCGCGTCCCTCGGCGCCGACCTGAAGGCGAAGAAGGTCACCGACGCCAAGGCCCGGTTCGAGGCCGCCGCCGAGTCCGTCCGGCAGGCGGTCAAGGCCAACCCCGGGATCAAGGTGCTCGCGGCCTCCGGCAGCCCCGACCTGTTCTACGCGTCCAACCCGAAGGTCAGCACCGACCTGATGTACTTCGCCGAGCTGGGCGTCGACATCGTGGTGCCGACCAAGCTGGAACAGGGCGACTACTTCGAGGCCCTCAGCTGGGAGAACGCCGGCAAGTTCCCGGCCGACCTGATCCTGCTGGACAACCGCACCACCGCCCTGCAACCGGCCGACATGGCCAAGAAGCCCACCTGGGCCCAGCTCCCGGCGGTCAAGGCCAACCAGGTCACCCCGTGGGACGCCGTGCCGCGCTTCTCGTACGCCGGCGCGGCCCCGCTGCTGGAGAACCTCGCCAAGGCGATCGCCGCCGCCAAGAAGGTGAGCTGAGTTGGCCAGCGTCACACTCGACCCGGTCGCCACCCGGTTCCGGTTCTACGAGGCGCGGGTCGTGCGCGCCCGCCGCCTCGGCCCGACCATGACCCGGATCACCCTCGGCGGCCCGCAGCTCACCGCCTTCGCCGGTGGCGGGCGCGACCAGAGCGTCAACCTCTTCCTGCCCCACCCCGGGCAGAGCGCCCCCGTGGTGCCGGTCGACGCCGGCGACGACTGGTTCGGCCGGTGGCGGGCCCTCGACCCGGCCGTCCGTGCGGTGATGCGCTCGTACACCGTCCGCGCCCAGCGCCCCGAGGCCGGCGAGGTCGACATCGACTTCGTCGGCCACGGCGACACCGGCCCCGCCTCCCGGTGGGCCGGCCGGGCCCGCCCCGGCGACCAGGTGATGCTGCTCGGCCCGACCGTCGCCGACAACCGCGCCGTCTGCTTCCGGCCGCCCGTCGACGCCGACTGGATGCTGCTCGCCGCCGACGAGACCGCGCTGCCGGCCGTCGGCGCCATCCTGGAGTGGCTGCCCGCCGGGACCCGCGCCCGCGCCTGGATCGAGGTCCCGCACGTCGCCGACATCCAGGACCTGCCCGCCCCGCCCGGGGTCGAGGTGACCTGGCTGGTCCGGGGCACCACCCCGCCCGGCTCCGGCCTGCTGCGCGACACCGTCCGCGCGGCCCGGCTGCCCGGCGTCGTCCCGTACGCGTGGCTCGCCGGGGAGTCCGCCACGGTCCGTGGCCTGCGCCGCCACCTCGTGCAGGAGCGCGGCACCGACCGCCGCCGGGTGGCCTTCTCCGGCTACTGGCGGTGCGGCATGTCCGAGGACGCCCTGCGCGGCGAGGCCCCCGCCGCCGCGGTGGCCTGACCGTGGCCGCGAGCGCCCCACCCGCCGGGGTCACCGACCGCCCGACCGTGGCCGCGAGCGCCCCACCCGCCGGGGTCACCGACCGCCCCCGCCCCACCGCCGGCCCCGAGCCCCACCGACCGTCGAGGAACCGCATGAGCATCCCGGGTCGTCCCGCTCCGGACGTGCCGCCCGCCACCGGCACTCCGGCGGGCCCCCGCGCCCACCTGTTGACCAACGGCACCGCCGAGCAGTACCGGCGGGTGCTGGCCGAGGGGATCGACCGGGTCAGCGCCCGGATCGCCAACACCGACCGCCCGTTCACCGGCGTCACCCCGGCCGCGCTCGCGCCGACCGTCGCCGCCGTCGACCTGGACCGCCCACTCGCCGACCCGGCCGCCGCCCTCGACGAGCTGGAGGACGTGTACCTGCGCGACGCGGTCTACTTCCACCACCCCCGCTACCTGGCCCACCTCAACTGCCCGGTGGTGATCCCCGCGCTGCTCGGCGAGGCCGTGCTCACCGCCGTGAACTCCTCCCTGGACACCTGGGACCAGAGCGCCGGCGGCACCCTCATCGAGCGCCGCCTGATCGACTGGACGGCCCAGCGGATCGGCCTCGGCCCCGCCGCCGACGGCGTGTTCACCAGCGGTGGCACCCTGTCCAACCTCCAGGCACTGCTGCTGGCCCGGGAGGAGGCGTGCGCCCGCACCGCGATGCCCCGCCGTGAGCTGCTGCCCCGGCTGCGGGTGATCGCCTCCGGCGCCGGCCACTTCAGCGTGCAGAAGTCGGCCAGCCTGCTCGGCCTCGACGCCGACGCGGTGATCGCCCTGCCCACCGACGCCGACCGCCGGATGTGCCCCGACGCCCTGCACGCGGAGCTGGCCCGCTGCCACGCCGACGGGCTCACCGTGATGGCGGTCGTCGCCACCGCCGGCACCACCGACTTCGGCTCCATCGACCCCCTCGACGCCATCGCCGACCGGTGCGCCGCCGCCGGGGTACGGCTGCACGTCGACGCCGCGTACGGCTGCGGGCTGCTGGTCTCGCCCACCCGGCGGCACCTGCTCGCCGGCATCGAACGCGCCGACTCGGTGACCGTCGACTACCACAAGTCGTTCTTCCAGCCGGTCTCCTCCAGCGCCCTGCTGGTCCGCGACGGCGAGGCGCTGCGGCACGCCACCTACCACGCCGACTACCTCAACCCGGCCCCCCGGGCGACGGGGGAGCAGCTGCCCAACCAGGTCGACAAGAGCCTCCAGACCACCCGCCGGTTCGACGCGCTGAAGCTCTGGCTAACCCTGCGGATGATGGGCCCCGACGCGGTCGGCGCGCTCTTCGACGAGGTGATCGACCGGGCCGACGGGGCGTGGCGGCTGCTCGCCGGCGACCCCCGCTTCGAGGTGGTCACCCGGTCCGCGCTGAGCACCGTGGTGTTCCGCTACCTGCCCACCGGGCCGGCGGCGGTGCTGGCCGACGACGCCAACCGGTACGCCCGCGCGGCCCTCGCCGCCTCCGGCGCGGCCGTCGTCGCCGGCACCAAGGTCGACGGCCGGCAGTACCTGAAGTTCACCCTGCTCAATCCCGAGACCACGCTGGACGACGTGGCGCACGTCGTCGACCTCATCGCCGAGCACGCCGGCCGGTACGCGCACGAGCGGGCCACCGCCGTCACCCCCTGCCCCGTCGGCTGACCGCGAACGTGCCCACCCCCCGACCCCGCGCAGAAAGCGAACCCATGTCCACCCACGACGTCATCGCCGTCGGGCTCGGCCCGTACAACCTGGGCCTGGCCTGCCTCACCGAGCCGCTGACCGACCTGGACTGCCTGTTCCTGGAGGCCCGGGACTCCTTCGACTGGCACCCCGGGATGCTGCTGGAGGCCGTCCGGTTGCAGACCCCGTTCCTGGCCGACCTGGTCACCCTCGCCGACCCCACCTCGCCGTACTCCTTCCTGAACTGGCTCAAGGAGTCCGGGCGGCTGTACCAGTTCTACATCCGCGAGCGGTTCCACCCGCTGCGCAGCGAGTACAACGCGTACTGCCGGTGGGCGGCGGCGAAGCTGGCCGGGGTGCGCTTCGGCCACCGGGTCACCGCCGTCACCCACGAGGCCGACGACCTGTACACCGTGCACGTGACCGTCACGGCCACCGGGGAGACCGTCACCCACCGGGCCCGGTACCTGGTGCTCGGCACCGGCACCCCGCCGCACGTCCCGGCCGCCTGCGCCGGGCTCGACGGCGACGTGGTGCACTCCTCGGCGTACCTGGAGAACCGGGCCGCCCTGCGGGAGAAGGACAGCGTCACCGTGGTCGGCTCCGGGCAGAGCGCCGCCGAGATCTACCACGACCTGCTCGGCGACATCGACACGTACGGCTACCGGCTGAACTGGGTCACCCGCTCGCCCCGGTTCTTCCCCCTGGAATACACCAAGCTCACCCTGGAGATGACCTCCCCCGACTACGTCGACTACTTCCACGCCCTGCCCGAGCCCACCCGCTACCGGCTGGAGGCCGAGCAGAAGGGGCTGTTCAAGGGCATCGACGCCGACCTGATCAACGAGATCTACGACCTGCTCTACGCCAAGAGCGTGCCCGGGCCGGTGGACACCCGGCTGCTCACCAACACCGAGGTGACCAGCGCCCGGCACGACCCGGCCACCGGCGAGTACACCCTCGGGCTGCGCCACGTCGAGCAGGAGGGGGAGTTCTCCCTGGCCACCGAGGGCCTGGTGCTGGCCACCGGGTACCGCTACGCGGTGCCGGACTTCCTCGACCCGGTGCGTCACCTGCTGCGCTTCGACACCCACGGCCGGTTCGACGTGGGCCGCGACTACAGCGTCGACCACGCCGGCCGGGTGTTCCTCCAGAACGCCGGCACCCACACCCACAGCGTCACCTCGCCCGACCTGGGCATGGGCCCGTACCGCAACGCCGTGATCATCCGTGAGCTGCTCGGCCGCGAGCACTACCCGGTCGAGCGGCGGATCGCGTTCCAGGAGTTCGGCGTGCCGGCAGGGGGTGGGTGCGTGACCGAGGTCGTGCACACCCGCACCGACCCCCGGCTGGGTGACTTCGCCCTGCGTACCCTCGACCCGGTCGCCGACGCCGCGCTGCTGCACTCCTGGGTGACCCATCCGAAGGCCGCGTTCTGGCTGATGGCCGACGCCGACGTGGCCCGGGTCGCCGCCGAGTACGCGCGCATCGCCGCCGACGAGCACCACGACGCGTTCGTCGGGCTGTGGCGGGGCGAGCCGGCCTTCCTCGTCGAGCGGTACGACCCGGCGCGCGTCGAGCTGGCCGGCCGCTACCCGGCCCGCCCCGGCGACGTGGGCATGCACTTCCTCTGCGCGCCCGCCGACGCCCCGGTCTCCGGCTTCACCCGGGCCGTCATCACCACCGTCATGGACTGGCTGTTCGCCGACCCGGCGCACCGCCGGGTGGTGGTCGAGCCGGACGTGCGCAACACGGCCGTGCACGCGCTGAACGCCGCCGTCGGCTTCGTCCCCGCCGGGCCCCTCGCCGTGCCCACCAAGACGGCCCTGCTCAGCTTCTGCACCCGCGCCCAGTTCGCCGCCGCCACCGGCCCGGCCCCGACCAGCAGCGAAGGACAGACCACCGTGGACCCCCAGGACGCCGTCGCCCACCTCACCCCCGACACCTGGGCGCGGGCCAACCGGCTGCTGGTCCGCAAGGCGCTCGCCGAGTTCGCCCACGAGCGGCTGCTCACCCCCCAGCCCCTCGGCGGCGTCGCCGCCCCCGGCGAGCCGGGGGAGTACGAGGTGGCCAGCGACGACGGCGCCGTGACCTACCGGTTCGCCGCCCGCCGGCTCGCCCTCGACCACTGGCGGATCGACCCGGACAGCATCACCCGCCGCCGCGACGGCGCGGAGCTGCCCCTGGACGCCCTCGACCTGTGCGTGGAGCTGCGCGGCGCGCTCGGCCTCACCGACCGGGTGCTGCCCGTGTACCTGGAGGAGATCACCTCCACCCTGGCTGGGTGGGCGTACAAGCTGGACCGGCCGGAGATCGGCGCCGCCGAGCTGGCCCGCGCCGACTTCCAGACCATCGAGACCCGGATGACCGAGGGCCACCCGGGCTTCGTCGCCAACAACGGCCGGATCGGCTTCGGCATCGACGAGTACCACCGGTACGCCCCGGAGGTCGGCCGGCCGGTGCGGCTGCTCTGGCTGGCCGCGCACCGCGACCACACCACCTTCACCTGCTCCACCGACACCGACGCCGACGCCCTGCTGCGCGACGAGCTGGGCGACGACGCGCTGGCCGGCTTCGCCGCCACGCTGACCGGGCTCGGCCTCGACCCGGCCGACTACCTGTTCATCCCCGTGCACCCGTGGCAGTGGTGGAACCGGCTCGCCGTCACCTTCGCCGCCGACGTGGCCGAGCGTCGCCTCGTCCTGGTCGGCCCCGGCCCGGACGAGTACCTTCCCCAGCAGTCCGTGCGCACCTTCTTCAACGTCACCCGCCCCGAACGGCACTACGTCAAGACCGCGCTGTCCGTGCTGAACATGGGCTTCATCCGGGGGCTGTCGGCGGCGTACATGGAGGCCACCCCGGCCATCAACGACTGGCTCGCCGACCTGATCGAGCGCGACGAGGTGCTCCGGGCCACCGGGCTGACGATCATCCGGGAGCGGGCCGCGATCGGGTACCGCAACCGCCGGTTCGAGGCGGCCACCGACCGGTACTCCCCGTACCGGAAGATGCTGGCGGCGCTGTGGCGGGAGAGCCCCGTCCCCGGTCTGGAGCCGGGGCGGCGGCTGGCCACCATGGCGTCGCTGCTGCACGTCGACTCGGCCGGCAGGTCGTTCGCCGCCGCGCTGGTCGCCGAGTCGGGCCTGCCGGCGGGGGTCTGGCTGCGCCGGTACCTCGACGCGTACCTCCTCCCGCTGCTGCACTCCCTGTACGCGTACGACCTGGCGTTCATGCCGCACGGCGAGAACGTCATCCTGGTGCTGCGCGACGGGGCGGTGCAGCGGGCGATCTTCAAGGACATCGCCGAGGAGATCGTGGTGATGGACCCGGACGCCGACCTGCCCGAGGCGGTGCGCCGCGTCCGGGCTGACATCCCCGACGACGAGAAGCTGCTGTCGATCTTCACCGACGTGTTCTCCTGCTTCCTGCGCCACCTCAACGTGGTGTTCACCGACGCGGGGCTGCTCACCGAGGAGGAGTTCTGGCGGGCGGTCGCGGACTGCGCGTGCGACTACGCCGACCGCGTCCCGCACCTGGCCGACCGGCTGCGCCGCTACGACCTGTTCGCCCCGGAGTTCACGCACTCCTGCCTCAACCGGCTCCAGCTGCGCAACAACGAGCAGATGGTGGACCTGTCCGACCCGTCGGCGGCGCTCCAGTTCGCCGGCACCCTGGCCAACCCCATCGCCCCGTACGCCCGCCGCCCCTGACCCCCCGCCCCCGCCCGTGCGCGCCGTCCCCGCCCCGGCGCTCGCTCTCCCGCTCTTTCACGGAAAGAGTGGCTATCCCGGCCGGAATGACCACTCTTTCCGTGAAAGAGCGCGCGGGTGCGGGGCGCGCGGGTGCGGGGTGGGGGGTGGGGGCGGGTCAGGGGTGGCGGGGGTATGGGTGGCGGGTGAGGGTGGCGTGCACCATGTTCGTGAGCGTGACGATGTCGAAGACCGGCAGCCCCAGCCGGGCCTGGATCGCGTGCGCGTACGGCACCAGATCGGTGCACTCGATGACCAGCGCGCCGAGGTCCGGGTGGGCCTCGGCGAGCCGGTCGACCCGGTCGAGCACCTCCCGTCCGAGCCGGTCCGTGTCGAGGTCGTCGCGGCGGCCCTCCATCATCACCTCGCGGAACTCCGGCTGGTCGGCCATGCCGGTGACCCGCACCGGCACCGACTCGGCGCCGATCGCGGCGAGGTGGCGCGGGGTCAGCGCGGCCTCGTCGGCGACCAGCAGCCCGACCGGTCGCCCGACCATCCGGTACACCATCGGGAGCTGGACCAGGCTGGACGCCCAGATCGACACCGAGAGGGCGACGGCCAGTTCGGCCTGGAAGAGCACCAGGAAGCCGCACGCGCCGGTGATCCCGGCGGCCCCGGCGGCCTGCAGTTCCTTCGCCGCCGCGACCACCGGCTCCAGCAGGGTCGGGTCGGCCTCCCGGACCAGCCGCTGCGGCGTCGCCCCCTCGATCACCCGGTAGATCACCGGGAAGTCGAAGGTGGTCGGGTTGCGGATGTGCCCGGGGACCTTCTCGAACGAGGTGTTCAGGCAGAGGATCCCGATCGGCGCGGCGGTCATCGCGTACTCCCAGGGGTCGGGCGGCGGCGCGGGAAGCGGCGCCGCCAGCGGTCCACGGCGAAGGGTGACAGGTCCAGCTCCGGGCGGACGCCGCCGACGAGCTGGGCGATCAGCCGCCCGCCGGCCGGCGCCAGGCCCATCCCGATGTGGCCGTGCCCGGCGGCGACACAGACGTTGCGGTACGCCCCGGCGCGGCCGAGCAGCGGCAGGCTGTCCGGGGTGCAGGGGCGCAACCCGCTCCACACCTGCACCCGCCGGTCGGTGTCCAGCCCCGGCAGGTACGACCGGACGGTGCGCACGATGCCGTCGACCCGGCGAGGTGAGACGGAGGTGTCCATCCCGGTCAGCTCCAGGGTGCCGGCGAGGCGCAGCCGGTCACCGAGCGGCATGACGGCGACCTTGCCCTCGCTGAGCAGGATCGGCAGCCGGGGCGGAGTCTCCGGGGCGGCGACGGTCACCGCGTAGCCCTTCGCCGGCTGGAGCATCAGGTCGAGGCCGAGCTTGCGGGCACAGGCCACGGACCAGATCCCGGCGGCGATGACCACCTCGGCCGGGCGCAGGTCCCCCCGGCTGGTACGCACGGCCCGGACCCGGTCGCCGGCCACCTCGAAGTCGAGGACCTCGGTGCGGGTGCGGATGTCCACGCCCATCTTCCGTAGCATCCGGGCGAACTCGACGAGGAACGCCGGGATGCGCAGCGCGGCGCCCTCGGCGTTGAGCAGCGCGCCGGCCACGTCGAACTCGACGTCCGGTTCGAGGCGGGCCAGCTCGCCGGGTTCGAGCACCCGCAGCGGCACCCCCCGGGCGACGGCCGCCGGCACCGAGCGGCGGGCCTGGTCGAAGCCCTCCGGGGTCTTGCAGGCCAGCAGCATGCCCTGGGCGGTGAGGGTGTCGGCGAGCGGGCCCGCCGCGCACACCTCGTGCAGGATGGCCAGGCTGCGCTGCTTGAGCGACAGCAGGATGTCGAAGGCGGCCCGGGCGTCGGTCTCGGTGCAGAGCCGGCGGAAGTGCCAGAGCCAGGCGAGCAGGGCCGGGTCCCAGCGGGGCCGGATGTGGAACGGGCTCTCCGGGTTCAGCAGGTAGCGCAGCCCCTTGGCCGGCACGCCGGGCTCCGCGAGCGGCGCGGAGCCCTGGGTGCCGACGAAGCCGGTGTTGCCAGAGGAGCAGGCCGCCGGGTCGCCGACCTCACCCCGGTCGACGACGGTGACCCGGTGACCGTCCCGGGCCAGGAACCAGGCGCAGAAGAGGCCGACGATGCCCGCGCCGACGACCACCACGTCGGGGTCGTCGCCGGGCGGGCGTGGCGCGGGCGTCGTCGACATCGCCGGGCCCTACACGCTCACGATGTAGAAGCAGGTGGGCAGGTTGAGCACCACCCGCTCGTAGATTTCGGCGGTCAGCGCCACCCCCGGCTCGGCGAACGTGCCGGGCGGCGGCTCGGCGAAGGAGATCATCGAGCGGCCCGCGTCGAGGAGCAGCGCCCCGTGGCCGAAGTCGCCGACGATCGCGGTGCCCGGGTCGACCAGCCGGGTCCGGACGATGAAGACCCCGTTCTCCTCGATGTCGCGCATCAGGGTGCCGGAGCCGAGCAGCCGGTAGTAGTCCGCCGGGTTGATGATCAGCCCGTCTGCGGTGCTGCCGTTCTGCTCCACCTCGTTGCAGGCGGAGAGGATGGTGGAACCGAATGGGCCCGGGTCGGTGATCCGGGAGATGTCCGGCATGGTCAGCAGCCCACCCTCGCCGCGCAGGATGGTGACGTTCTCGGCGGTGCACAGCCGCACGACGAGGCGGTAGTTGATGAACTCCGCGAAGCTCGTCGGGTCGTCCCACAGCCCGTCCGGCACCTGCGCCCACGCCTTCGTGGTGTACAGCGGCGGGATGGGGGAGAGGTGGAAGTGGTTGGCCGCCTCCCGGCGCAGGTCGGCGCCGTCGACCGCCGGGTCGCCCGCGCGGGCTGGGCTCTCGTGCCAGTAGAAGTCCTGCGGATCCCGGGACAGGTCCACCACCTTCAGCACGTTCCGCGACGGGTAACGCGGCTTACGCCGGGAGCTGGTCAGCGAGTCGGTGATGGTGACGTCGTAGTCGACGCGGGTGTCGAAGCCCCCCTTGGCGAAGGCGTCGGCGAACACCTGCCCCGGCGACAGCTGCGTTTTGCGGTCCGCCACGACCTCGGCGATCGTCCGCTTGATGACGTCGGTTCGTTGCATGGGGGTTCACACCTTCGGGTCGGGTCGGTACCGCGCGGCGGGGTGTCGCACGGGTCAGGTCACTGGGCGGTGGGGGTGCCGCAGGCCGTCGGTCACCGGGCGGCGGCGGGCTTGCGAGCGACGAACATCCCCCAACCGAACTCGCCCCGGTCGATCGCCGCCTGGATCTCCTTGCAGGACGCGGCGAAGCCGAGGATCCACTCCCGGGCGGCCGGGTCGTCGGTGTTGGCGGCCCGCTCCCGGGCGGTCTCGCCGAGCACCCGGTACGTCTGCCGGATGTGCTCATCGAGGTTGCGGGCGACCAGCACCTCGAAGCCGGCGTCGGTGAGCGCCTCGGCGTACCCGTCGAGGGAGTAGCCGCCGCTCCACCGCACCCGGTCGTAGACGTGCCGGCGGGCGGCCTCGCCGATCTCAGTGGTGGGCTGGAGGAAGTCGGTGATCGCGAGGATCCCGCCGGGGGCGAGCACCCGGTGCATCTCGGCGTGGCTGCGCGGCTTCTCCGGCACCAGGAAGAGCGCGTCCTGGCTGACCACGTGACTGAAGCTGCCCGGGGAGTACGGCAGGGCGGTGGCCGAGCCGTGCCGGAAGGTGATCCCCGGCGCCGGCCGCTCGGCGAGCTTGGCCTGGGCGAACCGGACCCGCTCGATGCTCAGGTCCAGGCCCTCACCCCGGCAGCCGGTCTGCCCGGCCAGCCGCAGCAGGAAGTTGCCGCAGCCGCAACCCACGTCCAGCACCGTCGAGCCGGCGTCGATGCCCGCCTCGGTGGCGAGCAGGTCCGAGGTCCGGTCGGCGGCGCCGTGGTAGTCCGTGTCGGCGTCGTCGGCGAAGTAGCCGGTGTGCAGGACGCCCTCGCTGTCCCAGAAGCTGAGGTACGTCTGGGTGGTCTCGTCGAAGAACTCGGAGACGTCCCGCTCGGTGAAGGTGGGGCTGGTCGTGGACATCACGCACTCCTTCGTGCTGTGCCGCCGGCCGGCGTCGCCGCCACCGGTCCGGGGAAGGGTCAGGCGTAGGTGTCCTTGCGGACGCCGGTCATGTGTGGCAGCTCCGGGCCGGTGACGCTGGCGCCGCCGTCGAGCAGGTGCACGCCCGCGGTGACGAAGGAGGCCCGCTCGCTGGCCAGGAAAGCGGCCATGGCGGCGATCTCCTCGGGGCGGCCCAGCCGGCCCAGCGCGCTGTGGTGCCCCATGGTCGCGAGCCGTTCCTCGACGTCGCCGTCGCCGGCCAGCCGCGCGGCGGCCCGTTCCATCGGTGGGGTGCGCACGCTGCCGGGGGCGAGGACGTTGACGGTGATCCCGTCGCCGGCCACCTCGACGGCGAGGCCCTGGGCGAAGCGGACCAGGGCGGCCCGGGTCACCCCGGAGAGCACCAGCGGGCTGATCGGCACGCTCGCGGTCTCCGAGGCGACGAAGAGCAGCCGCCCCCAGCCGGCGGCGCGCAGGTGCGGCAGCGCCGCGAGGGCCAGCCCGACCGCCGGGAACAGCACCTTGTCGACGGCGGCCCGGTAGTCGTCCACGTCGAACAGCGCCGCCGTGCCGATGGGCGGGCTGCCGCCGCTGACCAGCAGGACGTGCGCCCCGCCGAGGTCGGCGGCCACCCCGTCCACCCAGCGGCGGGCCGCGTCGGTGTCGGTGACGTCCACGCTGGTGGCGCTGACCCGGCCGGCGGCGACCCCGGTCAGCTCCCGCTCGGCGGCGGCGAGCCGGTCCGGGTCGCGGCCGCAGATCGCCACGTGCGCGCCTTCGGCGGCGAACTCCTTCGCGCAGGCCAGCCCGATCCCGCTGGACCCGCCCGCGACGAGGACCACTCGTCCCTTCAGCCCCAGATCCACGCTTCCTACCTCTCTGATCCGTTGGTTGGTGACAGCCGGTTCGCCCCGGCCGGCTCCGACCGGTAGCCGTACCGGGCGAACAGGGGCTGGGCCAGGGCCGTGGCGGCCAACCGGTCGGCCCGCGGCAGGCTGCGCCGCCAGGAGTCGTCGCGGTCCCGGATGACGGTGACCCCGGTGCGGAACCGGTCCGGGTTGCCGGTCACCGTGTGGTTCGTGTGCAGGTCGACGGTCCGTCCGCGCACCGGGTTGCCGGCCGGGTCGGCCCCGCAGAGCCGCAGCAGCGCGTCGACGGTGCCGGCCGGGTCGGCGGTGAACGACTCGTAGCGCAGCAGCGTCGACCGCTCGGGAAAGCGCCGGGTGATCGCCGCCGAGGCCAGGTTGAACCCCTGCCAGTACGCGGTGCTGCGCGCCGCCGACATCGCGTAGACGTACTGCTTCGGCTCCCGCCAGGAGTGCGCCACCGCGCGCGGGTCGCGGACCAGGTGCACGTAGTACGGGGTGATCCCCGCGACGTACGGCAGCAGCGCGGCCTCGCCGGGGATCTTCGTGGTGTCCACGATGGTGTGCGCTCCGGTGCGCTCGGCGGCGGCCCGGTAGACCTCGCCCATCAGGTCGGCGTGCGCGCGGATCTCGTCGTCGTACAGGCCCCGGCGCAGCACCCGCCAGGTGTGCCGGGTGCGTACCCGGGACCGCTGGCGGCCGATCACCGCGGCGGCGTGAGCGTCCGGCGACATCCCCGCCGGGCGGCCGACCGGCAGCACCCGCGACCAGATGTCGCAGGCGGTCAGCGGGACGCCGCAGCCGCACAGGTCGTTGACGCCCCGGCCGGTGGAGTTCCCCCACAGGAAGTGCAGCTCGCCGACGTGGAAGAAGCCGGGCACCTCGTTGAGCACGTTGCCGATGATGGTGCTGCCGTTGCGGCACCAGCCGGTGACGCACAGGACGGTCAGGTCGCTCATGCCGCGCGGGCCTCCGTCTCTCGTCCTGCGGGTCGGGCGGTGCCGGGACCGGCCGCCGGCCGGCCGATCCACGCCGCCAGCACCGCCGCCGCGACGGCGCAGGCCGCGCCGACGCCGAACACGGCGGGGTAGTCGAGGGTCGCCGCGACCAGGCCGGTCACCGGCCCCCACACGGCCAGCCCCAGGTCCCAGAACGAGGTGTACGCCCCGATCGCCGCCCCCTGCCGGGCCGGTTCGGCCCGGTTCATCACCATCAGCGCCAGCGACGGGTGCAGCAGGGAGAACCCGACGCCGGTGACCACGCCGCCGGCCACGGCGACGGGCAGGTTCGGGGCCATCGCGATGATCACCAGGCCGACCGCCTCGCCGGCCGCCGACCAGGCCGCCACCCGGCGCGGGCCGAGCTTGTCCGGCAGGTGGCCGATGACCAGGCGGGTGAGCGCGTACACGGCGCTGAAGCAGCTCAGCACCACCACGCCGGAGCCGATCCCGCGTGCGTCCAGGTGCAGCACGATGAACGCGGCCAGGCCGGCGTACCCGGCGGCGCCGAGGGCGAGCGCGGTGCCGGGCAGCAGCGCCGGGCGCAGCAGCAGCCCGCCGCCCTTCGCCGGTGCGGCGGCGGGGTCCCGGTGCTGGACCGGGACCATGGCCACCAGCGCGGCGGCCAGCAGGGGAGCGGCGGCGGCGAGCGCCCAGACCGCCGTGAAGGAGATTTGTTGCAGGGTGGCGCCGAGGAAGGTGCCGGCGGAGATGCCGCCCCACATGCTCATCCCGTACAGGCCGATGAGTTGGCCGCGGCGGTGGTGCGGGGCCAGCGCCACCGTCCACACCGCCCCGGCGGTGAACAGGGCGGCCTCGCCGGCGCCGAGCAGCAGCCGCACCGCCACCAGCACCGGCACGGTGAGCGGCAGGAAGTAGAGCAACCCGCCGCCGGCCACCACGAGGGCGCCGGTGAGCATCACGGTGCGGTGGCCGTACCGGTCGGCCAGCGCACCGGCGACCGGCCGGACCAGCAGCGCGGTCACCGCGGTCACCGTGACGACCAGCCCGACCACCAGGTCCCCGGCGTCGTGCCGGTCGCGCAGGAACCCGGGCAGCACCGGGAGCACCGCGGTGAGGCCGAGGTAGCCGGCGAAGAGCCCGCCGAAGATGCCCACCAGGGCCGGGCGCGGCACGGCGCGGGTCGGGGCGGCCGTCATCGGCGCACCGGCTCCGCCGGCCCGGCCGACGCGGGTCCGGCGGGCACGGGGTGCTCGGCGGCCACGGGGTGCTCGGCGGGCGCGGCGGCGGCCACCTTGCGGACCGCTCGCACCAGGTCGTCGCAGTCGTCGAGGGTCAGGCTGGACGACAGCGGCACGTCCACCGCCTCCCGCAGGTACCCGGCGGTGCGCGGGAGCATCGCCCGGATCTCGGCGAGGTCGTCGGTGTCGTACACGAACCGCCAGTTCCAGAACGCGCGGACGTTGAGGTCGTCGTCGGCGCCGATGTTGCGCGCGTCGACGCCCTCCCGGCACAGCGCGTGGGCGAACCAGCCGGCGTCGCCGCCGGGCACCCGGAACACGAACGCCTCACCGAGGTACGCCCCGGGGGCGACCGGCCGGCGGATCGCGATGCCCGGCAGGTCGGCCAGCGCGGCGGCGACGTACCCGTAGTTGCGGTGGAACAGCCGCAGCCGCTCCGGCAGCCGGGCCATCTCGGCGCGCAGCAGCGCGGCCCGGATCTCGTCCATCCGTAGGCTCAGCAGGGGCAGGTCCAGGCCGGTCAACGGCGCCTCGCCGTCGGGAAAGTGCCGCCGCAACCGCCCCTCGTACGCCCCGGACAGCGCCACCGCGCGGGCGTATAGTTCCCGGTCGTCGGTGACCAGGAAACCGCCCTCGCCGCTGTTGAGCGCCTTGTCGGACTGGGTGCTGAACGCCCCGGCGGCCCCGAACGTGCCGAGCTTGCGGCCGTTGAGCTCGGCGCCCAGCGCCGGCACCGCGTCCTCGATCAGCGGCACCCCCATCTCGGTGGCGAACCGGGCCAGCGCCTCGGCGTCGGCGGCGAAGCCGCGCATGTGCACCACGAGGATCGCGCCGATCCGGGGGTCCCAGCGGCGCCGCAGGTCGTCGATGTCCATCCGCAGATCCTGGTCCACCTCGACCAGGAAAGGCCGGCACCCGGCCATGACGATGGCGCTCGGCGTGGCGACGAAGGTGAACCCGGGGCAGGCGACCAGCGAGCCCGGGGGCACCCGCGCGGCCATGAGGGCCAGGGCCAGGGCGGCGGTGCCGCTGGACACCGCGAGGGCGTGCCGGGTGCCGAAGAAGCGGCACAGCTCGTCCTCGAACCGGCCGCACTCCGTCTCGTGCTGCGGCCGGTGGTCGTAGCGGAAGTAGAGGTGGCTGCGGACGGCCCGGCAGGCCGCCTCCTCGTCCTCGGGATGGACGAAGACGGCGCCCTTGTCGTACGTGGGCCAAGGGGTGTGGCGGACCGGCGCGCCGCCGTGCAGGGCGAGGCGGTCCTCCGGTCGGTCGTGGCGCGCCGCCGGCAGTGGCTGGGGCGGCGCGGGAGCTTCGTCGTTCCCCTTCACCGGCTGGCTCCTCGCTCGTTGCTGACGGGTGTTCCGATGGCGTATTTCCTGACTGGACGCCAACGGCGACCGCGCGTTCTGAGGATGCGGCGAATAAACCCACTGACGTGGGAAAACGTCGTCTATCCGGAATCGCGATAATCGCCGTCCAGTGACAGCAATGATTGTCGTGGGGGTGCTGCGCGTCAACCCGTGCATTCTGCAATCTGCTTGCCCGGCGCGGCGGCGGGCGGCCCGTCGTGACTGCCGGTTGCCGCCCTGTGGGGTCGACTGACCTGGGCGGGGCCCTGGGCTGGACAGATGCGTGTCGGGCGGCCTGTGGTCGCGCGACCGATTGTCACCCTCCGTGCGCCCCCTCCGGCGAGTTGGAGAGCCGGTTCCCCGCCACCCCCGATAACTACGAATTCCCTACCGGAAAAGCAGCCTTTTGGCCGCCGTCGACTTGCAGCCTGTGCTCAAATCGGTCAACAGCCGTCAATGGCAATTTGTCCGAGCGGAACCGGAGATATGAGCTGCCGCCGCGGGAATTGGATTGCCGCTGACCTCGCCGAATGCGGCCCGGGTCGGCTTCCGTGGCCGGAGGCCGGCGGCCCCGGCCGTCCCGACCCGCGCGGGGCGGCGACGGGGCGGCGGGCGCAGGTTGCCCGGGATGTTTTCCGCCCGGGGTATTTACTGTTAAGAATGTTTACTTTATGTTCATCGCATCCCCCAGCGGGCGCGTTCCCCCAGCTCGGCGGTGCGCCGACGCCCGCTTCGATCCGAAGGAGCATTCACATGCGTCGAACAATCGTTCTTCCGCTCGCGTCGGCGGGCGCCGTCATCGCCTCGCTGGCCGTCGCGGTACCGGCCCAGGCACACGGGTACATCTCCGGTCCGCCGAGCCGGCAGGCGCTCTGCGCCCAGAACCGGGTGCCCGACTGCGGCCAGATCAAGTACGAGCCGCAGAGCGTCGAGGGCCCGAAAGGGCTGCGCAGTTGCCACGCCGGGATCAGCCAGTTCGCCGTCCTCAACGACGACTCCCGGGGCTGGCCGGCCACCTCGGTCGGCAGCTCGGTGACCTTCACCTGGACCAACACCGCCCGGCACGCCACCAGCAACTGGGAGTACTGGATCGGCGGCACCCGGGTCGCCGTGGTCAACGGGGGCGGGCAGCAGCCGGGCGCCACCGTCTCGCACACCGTCAACCTGGGCGGGTACTCGGGGCGGCAGAAGTTGCTCGCCATCTGGAACATCTCCGACACCGCCAACGCCTTCTACTCCTGCGTGGACCTCCAGATCGGCGGGGGCGGCAACCCGACGCCCACCCCCACCACGTCGCCGACGCGGACCCCCACGCCGACCCCGACCACGCCCGCGCCGACCACCCCGGCCCCGTCCGGCACCTGGACCGCCGGGCAGGCGTACCGGGCCGGTGACCAGGTCACCTACGGCGGCGCGACGTACCGGTGCACGCAGCCGCACACCGCCCTGCCCGGCTGGGAGCCGCCGAACGTGCCGGCGCTCTGGACCCGGCTCTGACCCGCCCCGGGTGTGGCCCGGTCCCGGGCCACACCCGCCCAGCACGCAAGCCCCGGGTGTGGTCCGGTCCCGGGCCACACCCGCCGAGCACGGAAGGCCACGGCACCATGAGACCCGACGCAGTCCACGGCGTGCGCCGCCGCCTCGCGGCGCTCCCGCTCGCCGCGCTCCTCGCGGTCGCCGGCTGCGCCGCGCCCGCCGCCGTCCCCGCTCCGCCCTCCGGCGGGACCGGCGCTCCGCCCGCCGCCGGGTCGGCCCGGCCCGACCCGGCGGACGTGCCGTTCCTGACGGCCATGGTGGCCCACCACGACCGGACCCGGGTGATCGCCGCCGAGGCGACGGGCCGGGTGACCGACGCCGAGCTGCGCACCCTGGTCGCCGCCGTCGACGCGACCGAGGCCGACGAACTGGCCACCATGCGACGCTGGCTGGCCGCCGCGACCCCGCCCGGCGACGACGACGGGCACGCCGGGCACCACGCGCACCCCGGCGGGTCGCCGACCGCCGACGCGGACCTCGCCCGGCTGCGCTCCGCGCCCGCCGACCGGTTCGACGCCGTGCTCGTCGACGTGCTCACCGCTCACCAGCGCCGGGCGGCCGCGCTGGCCCGCGCGCACCGGCCGGCGGCGGTCGGCGCCGGGGTACGTGACCTCGCCGACCGAATCGAACGGTCCCGGACCGCCCAGATCCAGCTGATGTCCCGGCTGCCCGCGACCCGGGCCGGCTGAGCGCGGACTGCCGGAAGATCCAGCAGGGGTACGCCCCGGGCGGGTGCGGGCCGTGTACGGTCCCGGCCATGATCAGCGATGGGGGTGACGGTGGCGGCTCGGAAGCCGGCGCGTCCCGTGCGGGTACCGAGTTGACGCTGTTGGCGCAGACCATCGCCGCCGGGCAGGTGACGGCGCTGCGTCACGCCGTCGTCGCCGCGGCCGGCGCGGCCGGACTGGCCGGCGTGGTCCTGGACGACTTCGTGCTGGCGGTGCACGAGTTGGTCGCCAACGTCGTCCGGCACGGCGGGGGCAGCGGCGAACTGCGACTGTGCCGCGACGGCGACCGGCTGACGTGCGAGATCACCGACGACGGCCCCGGCCTCGGCGACGTGCGGGTCGCGCTCCCCGCGCCGAACGAGGTCGGCCAGCGCGGCCTGTGGCTCGCCCAGCAGCTCACCGACGGCCTGGAGATCCGCGCCGACGGCCGGGGCACGACCGTCCGGGTCAGCGCCCGGCTGGCCACCCCGGCGGGCCCGGGGCGGTGACCACGCCCCCGCCCCGAATCTGCCCGGGCTGAGCCGCCGGAGGACCACTGCTCACCGCCCGCACGCCGTCCCGTGCATACTGGCCCGGTTTGCTGTCGTCGCCGTCGGGCCGTTCACCCGGCGGGTCGGTTCCGGGGGGTTGCGATGGTCGAGCGGTCGGCGGTACGACGTGGTGGTGCGGCTCCCGGTCCGGCCGGTTCGGTGACCGACCCGGGCCTGCGGCAGCTGCTGGCGGGCCTGACCGCGGTGCGCGACGGCGACTTCGGCACCCGGCTGCCGGAGGACGGTGACGGCCTGCTCGGCGAGATCGCCACCGTGTTCAACGGCATGGTCGACCAGCTCTCGCTGTTCACCTCCGAGGTGACCCGGGTGGCCCGTGAGGTGGGCACCGAGGGCCAACTTGGTGGCCAGGCCGAGGTGCCCGGGGTGTCGGGCACCTGGAAGGACCTCACCGACTCGGTGAACGCCATGGCCGGGAACCTCACCGACCAGGTGCGCGACATCGCCGAGGTGGCCACGGCGGTGGCCCGGGGCGACCTGTCGCAGAAGATCACCGTGGATGTCCGGGGCGAGATCCTGGAGCTGAAGGTCACCATCAACACGATGGTGGACCAGCTGTCGTCGTTCGCCGACGAGGTGACCCGGGTGGCCCGGGAGGTCGGCAGCGAGGGCCGGCTCGGCGGCCAGGCCGAGGTGCCCGGGGTGGCCGGCACCTGGCGCGACCTGACCGACTCGGTGAACTTCATGGCCGGCAACCTGACCAGTCAGGTGCGGAACATCGCCCAGGTCACCACAGCGGTGGCCCGGGGCGACCTGTCGCAGAAGATCACCGTGGACGCCCGGGGTGAGATCCTCGAACTCAAGAGCACCATCAACACGATGGTGGACCAGCTCTCGTCGTTCGCCGACGAGGTGACCCGGGTGGCCCGGGAGGTCGGCACCGACGGTCGGCTCGGCGGCCAGGCCCAGGTCAGCGGCGTCGCCGGGACGTGGCGGGACCTGACCGACTCGGTGAACTCGATGGCGGTCAACCTCACCGACCAGGTGCGCAGCATCGCCCAGGTGGCCACGGCGGTGGCCCGGGGCGACCTGTCGCAGAAGATCACCGTCACCGCGCACGGGGAGATCCTGGAGCTGAAGAACACCATCAACACGATGGTGGACCAGCTCTCGTCGTTCGCCGACGAGGTGACCCGGGTGGCCCGGGAGGTCGGCACAGAGGGGCGGCTCGGCGGCCAGGCCGACGTCAAGGGTGTCTCGGGCACCTGGAAGGACCTCACCGAGTCGGTGAACGTCATGGCCGACAACCTCACCGCCCAGGTCCGCAGCATCGCCGAGGTGACCACGGCCGTGGCCAAGGGCGACCTGACCCAGAAGATCCGGGTCGACGCCCGGGGCGAGATCCTGGCCCTCAAGGAGACCATCAACACGATGGTCGACCAGCTCTCCGCGTTCGCCGACGAGGTGACGCGGGTGGCCCGGGAGGTGGGCACGGAGGGTCGGCTCGGCGGTCAGGCCCGGGTGTCCAACGTCGGCGGCACCTGGAAGGACCTCACCGACAACGTCAACGAGATGGCGAACAACCTCACCAACCAGGTGCGCTCGATCGCGCTGGTCGCCACGGCGGTGGCCCAGGGCGACCTGAGCCGCAAGATCACGGTGGAGGCCAAGGGTGAGGTCGCCGTGCTCGCCCAGACCATCAACACCATGGTCGACACCCTCGGCGCGTTCGCCGACGAGGTGACGCGGGTGGCCCGGGAGGTGGGCACGGAGGGTCGGCTCGGTGGCCAGGCCCGGGTGCCCAACGTGGCCGGCACCTGGAAGGACCTCACCGACAACGTCAACTCGATGGCGAACAACCTCACCGGCCAGGTCCGCAACATCGCCCAGGTGACCACCGCCGTCGCCCAGGGCGACCTGACCCGGAAGATCGACGTCGACGCCCGCGGCGAGATCCTGGAGCTGAAGACGACCATCAACACGATGGTGGACCAGCTGTCGTCGTTCGCCGCCGAGGTGACCCGGGTGGCCCGTGAGGTGGGCAGCGAGGGGCGGCTCGGCGGGCAGGCCGAGGTGGAGGGCGTCTCCGGCACCTGGAAGCGGCTCACCGAGAACGTCAACGAGTTGGCCGGCAACCTCACCCGGCAGGTCCGGGCCATCGCCGAGGTGACCAGCGCGGTGGCCACCGGCGACCTGACCCGCTCGATCACCGTGGACGCCTCCGGCGAGGTGGCCGAGCTCAAGGACAACATCAACTCCATGGTGGAGTCGCTGCGCGAGACCACCCGGATGAACCAGGAGCAGGACTGGCTGAAGACCAACCTCGCCCGGATCTCCGGCCTGATGCAGGGCCACCGGGACCTGGAGGTGGTCGCCGGGCTGGTGATGGACGAGCTGGCCCCGCTGGTCTCCGCACAGCTCGGCACCTTCCTCCTGGTGGAGGAGACCGGGGACACCCCCACCCTGCGGGTGGTCGGCGGCTACGGCCACCGGGCCTCCGACCGCCGGTACGCCCTCGGCGAGTCCCTCGTCGGGCAGGCCGCGGTGAGCAAGCGGGCGATCGTGGTGGACGCCGTCCCGGCCGACTACGTCACCGTCTCCTCCAGCCTCGGCGCCGCCGCGCCGCTGCACCTGGTGGTGCTCCCGATCCTGTTCGAGGACCAGGTGCTCGGCGTCATCGAGCTGGCCAGCATGAGCCGGTTCACCGAGGCGCACCGGGACTTCCTCGACCAGCTCATGGAGACCATCGGCGTCAACGTCAACACCATCGTCGCCAACGCCCGGACCGACGTGCTGCTCACCGAGTCGCAGCGCCTCGCCGCCGAGCTTCGGGCCCGCTCGGAGGAACTCCAGGCCCGCTCCGAGGAACTCCAGCGCTCCAACGCGGACCTGGAGGACAAGGCGGCGCTGCTGGCCCGGCAGAACCACGACATCGAGACCAAGAACTCCGAGATCGAGCAGGCCCGCCAGGAGCTGGAGGCGCGCGCCCAGCAGCTCGCGCTGGCCTCGAAGTACAAGTCGGAGTTCCTCGCCAACATGAGCCACGAGCTGCGTACCCCGCTGAACTCGCTGCTCATCCTGGCCCAACTGCTGGCCCAGAACCCGAACCGCAACCTGACCGCCAAGCAGGTCGAGTACGCCACCGTCATCCACTCCGCCGGCACCGACCTGCTCCAACTGATCAACGACATCCTCGACCTGTCCAAGGTGGAGGCCGGCAAGATGGACATCAACCCGGAGACGTTCGAGCTGGGCGTGCTGCGCGACTACGTCGACGCCACGTTCCGCCCGCTGACCACGCCGCGCGGCCTGACGTTGGAGATCAGCACCGCGCCGGACGTGCCGCAGCGGCTGCACACCGACGAGCAGCGGCTGCGGCAGGTGCTGCGCAACCTCGTCTCCAACGCCGTCAAGTTCACCGAGCACGGCCGGGTGGAACTGCGCATCGAGCGGGCCCGCCCGGAAGAGCTGCCCGAGCAGTTCGCGCCGGGGGAGACGGTGCTGGCCTTCCGGGTCGTCGACACCGGCATCGGCATCGCCGAGCAGCACCTCACCGCGATCTTCGACGCCTTCCAGCAGGCCGACGGCACCACCAGCCGCCGGTACGGCGGGACCGGGCTGGGCCTGTCGATCAGCCGGGAGATCGCCCACCTGCTCGGCGGCCGGATCACCGCGCGCAGCGTCCTCGGGCGGGGCAGCACGTTCACCCTCTACCTGCCGGCCACCGTGCCCGGTTCGGCCGTACCCACCGGCGTGCCGGCCCCGGCCGGCCCCCCGATGTCCCTCGCCGCCCTCGCCGACCTGGTCGCGCGTGACCGCGCCACCGTGCCCGGCCCGTTCGGGCTGCCGACCGGCCCGCCCCCGGCGGACGAGCGGCGCGTCCTCGTCCTCGAGCACCACGACAAGGGGCTGCTGACCATGCTGGTCCACGGTGTCGCGGCCGGGCTGGCCGACGGCCTCCCACCGGTCGAGGTAACGACCGTCCTGGACGCCCCCTCGGCGCTGGCGGCCGTGGCCGGCCGCCGGCACCGCTGCCTCGTGGTCCACCTGGACCTGCCGGACGACAGCGGCACCGTGCTGCTCAGGGCGCTGCACGACGACGCCGTGAACGGCGGCGTGCCGGTGCTGGCGTACCACGCGCGGCCGCTGGCGCCCGGGCAGGAGGCCCTGCTCCGGGCGACGGCCGGGGGTCGCCCCCTGGAGATCGTCGCCAGCCTGGACGACCTGCGCGAGCGGATCGCCCTGCACCTGTCGGTGGACGTGCCCGAGCGGGTGGTGCCGCTGGGCCGGCCGGCCCAGGAGGTTGACGCGCCCTGGGCCGGCGTCGCCGGGCTGGCCGGGCGCAAGGTCCTGGTGGTCGACGACGACGCCCGCAACGTCTTCGCCCTGACCAACATCCTCGAGCTGCACGGGCTCGACGTGGTGTACGCCGAGAACGGCCGTAAGGGCATCGAGACCCTGATGCGCCACGACGACATCGACCTGGTGCTGATGGACGTGATGATGCCGGAGATGGACGGGTACACAGCCACCGCCGCCATCCGGGCGATGCCGCGCTACGCCGACCTGCCGATCATCGCTGTGACCGCCAAGGCGATGCACGGTGACCGGGAGAAGAGCATCACCTCCGGGGCCAGTGACTACGTCACCAAGCCGGTGGACGCCGAGGACCTGTTGCACTGCATCCACCGCTGGCTCGACACCTGACCCCCGACCCGGCCCCGTCCGCACGTTGACCCGCGGTCGGCCGGACTGAAGGTGTTCCGCCAGCCGCAGGGGTCGACCCGTCGTACCTCATGGTGGCCCGGTTCGCCGCCCTGCGCGGCCATCTTCCGGCCGGGGTGACCGACCGGCTCGCCCGGCAGGACCGGGCCGGCCGGGGGATGCGTGGGGGTGACGGCATCGTTACGATGTGTCGACGTCATCGAGGAGGGGGGCTGTCCGCGTGCGTTGTCCCGCTGTCCCGCTGTCCGCTCCGCACCGGCCGTGGTGACCGCGTCGCCGCACCGCGCCGACGCCTCCCCGGCTGCGCGGGTTCCCGGTGCGTGCACTTTCACGGAATGTGTGGCTATGGCGCGCGTCGATGCCACACATTCCGTGAAAGTGCACGCGGGGGAGGCGGGGGTGGGGGTGGGGGTGTCCCGGGTCGTGCGGCGGATCGCGCTGCTGCTGGCCGCGACGGGTGCCGGGATCGTCGGGGCCGTGCTGCTCGCCGGCCCCGTCGCCGCGCACGACGGCGGCCGGCCTCCGGCCGCAGCGGGCCCCGACGGGGCGCCCCGCTCGGCGGGCCCGTTGGCCGGTGTCCTCGACGGCATCCTGCCCGCCCGCGCCGACGCCCGGTCCGCCGACCACGCCCGGTCCGCCGACCACGCCCGGTCCGCCGGTCCCGACCGTGGCGGTCCCGACCGAGGCTCCTCCGACGGTGGTCGGCCCGGCTCCTCCCGCCCTGACCTCCTCGTTGACCGGCCCATCAGCCCGCTGCCGCTGCCGCCGGCGGCTCCCCGTCCGGCAGAGCCCGACGCCCCGGGCCCGGTCCGGCCCGCGCCGCCCGACGCCCGGCCCGGGTCAGGCGAGCCGTCGCGGCCCCACGCCCGTCCCGGGTCCGGTGCGGCGTCGGCGCCCGAGACGCGTCCCGGGTCCGGTGCGGCGTCGCCGGGTGGCGACGGAGCGACCCGGCCGGACTTCCGTCCGGCCGTCCGGCCAGGCGTCCCCGACGTGGCGTCGGCCGTTGCCGGGGCGACCGGCGGCCCACAGGGCCCATCGGCCGGGAACGGGCGGCCGCGTCCGGTGACGCCCGGTGACCCGATGCCCCCCGGCCCGGCCGGCGGCGTGACGGCCCGCCTGCCGGCGCTCGTCGGGAGCCTCACGACGGCCCTGGCCGACACGGTCACCGGGGCGGCGCAGCAGGTCCTGCCCCCGGTCCTGGGGCTGGTCGACGAGATGCTCACCCCGCTGCTGCCGGCGCTGCCGGGCCTGCCGGGCGACCCGGCGGGCCCACCCGGTCCCGCGACCCCACCGGCCGGTCCCGCGCCGTCCCCCGGCGGGCCGGTCGAGCCCGGGGCGTCGCCGTTCCCCATCCCCGCCCCTGTTCCCGTTCCCGTTCCCGCCAGGCCATCGCCCGGCCTGGTCGGCGGCGTGTCCTCCGGGCCGGCCGTGGCGTCGGCGTCCCCGACCGGGTGGACGGCCGGTCCGGCCGTCCCCGGCGCGGCGCGGGCTGCCTCGGGGCAGGTCGGTACGGTGGCCGAGGCGCAGCCGTCGGGCGGGCCCGGCCGGTCGGTGCCGGCCACCGAGCGCGCCGACGACGCCCGTGCCACCTCCGGGCCCGTGCCCGCCTCGGCCGACGACGCCCGCTGGCCGTCGTACGCCGGTGGCCGGGAGCGCACCACGCGCTCGTCGGTTCCGGTCGACGGCCGCGCCCCGGCGGTGACCGTCCGCCCCGGCTGAGTCCCCGGCCCGGCCCGTCCCGCGGTCGCCGGCCACCTGCCGTGCCGACCGCCCGACGTGGCCCACCGTGGCCCGTGAGCACCCGTCGTGGTGCCGCTCCGGGCCGCCGCTGTCCGTTCCCGCGCGCACCGTACCCGTCCCTGGCATCGAGCCGGGTGGTCCGGGCGGCGCGACGCGTACCCGAGATCGGAGATACGTGGTGATCCACGTCGTCGTGGCCGAGGACATGGGACTGCTGCGCAGCGCGCTGTGCGCCGCGCTGTCGAACGAGGAGGACATCGAGGTCGTCGCCGATGCCGCCGGCATCGGTGAGTTGTGGGGGGTGCTGCGCCGGGAGCACCCCGAGGTGTTGGTGCTGGAGCTGAAGCCGGAGGTGCCCGAGTCGGCATGGGTGGTGGCGAAGGTGGCCGCCGAGTCCCCGGGGACGGCCGTGCTGGCGATGAGCCACCGCTGGAGCCCGCCGCTGGTCGAGGCGGCGCTGGCGGCCGGCGCGCGCGGCCTGGTCAGCAAGGACGCCGGGCTGTCGGAGCTGGTGCGCGCGGTCCGGACGACCGCCGCCGGTGAGCGGGTCATCGACCCGGCCGCCGCGGTGGCCGTGCTGAGCCCGCCGGTCAACCCGCTGACCCGCCGGGAACTGGAGGTGCTGCGGGTGGCGGCCGAGGGCCTGCCGCTCAAGGAGATCGCCCGTCGGCTCTTCCTGGCCCACGGGACGGTGCGCAACCACCTGTCGGCCATCCTGCACAAGACCGGTGCCCGCAACCGGATGGAGGCCGTCCGACTGGCGCAACGGGACGGCTGGTTGTAGCCGTCGCGGGTGGGCCCGGCGCGAATGCGTGTCGGGCCCGCCCGCTCACCGAGCGGACCCGTCGGTAACGTGTTTGAATATTGACTGTCCGTGATCAATGGAGCTGCTCGGGAGAGGTCCACCGTGATCCGTACCCTGCTCGCCCTGGACGGTGCCCTGGTCCGGGGCGCGTTGTCGCTCGTCCTCGCTGCCGAGGAGGACATCCACGTGGTGGCGGAGGTGGGCCGCGGCGACGCGGTCGGCCAGGCGGTCCGCGTCGGCCGGCCGGACGTCGCGGTGGTGGACTTCGACCTGATCACCGACGGCACGGCGACAGAGCGGTGCCCCCTGCTGGTGCTCGCCGACCCCCGTCGGGCCCGGGGCCTGTACGGCGTGTTCTCCCCGGGCCGCACGGTCGGCATCCTGGCCAGCGACGTGGCACCGCACCGGGTGGTCGACGGGATCCGGCGGCTCGCCCGGCACGAGTCGGTGGTGGACGCCGAGCTGGTGCTGGCGGCGCTCGGCGCGGACAGCCCGTTGACCGAACGGGAGACCGAGGTGCTGCGGTTGACCGCCGCCGGAGCCCCGGTCGCCGAGGTGGCCGGTTCGCTGTGCCTCTCGCACGGTACCGTCCGCAACCACCTCGGGCGGATCGCCCGCAAGACCGGGGCCCGGACCCGGGTCGAGGCGGTCCGGGTGGCCCGCGAGTCCGGCTGGATCTGACGCGCGAGACTGCCCCCGTGAGCCGCCGAGGAGGCGCGGCGGCCCACGGAGCCGAGCGGGGCGGCGGGGCGGGTGCGGCGGCGGGGCGGGTGCGTCAGCCCCGTCGGGCCGGTGCGGGTGCCGGCGTGGGCCGGTCGTCCCAGTGCCCGACGAGCTCCCGGTAGGTCGCCGACCGGGCCAGCAACTCCTCGTGCGTGCCGGCCACCGGCCGCTCGCCGTCGACCACGAGCACCAGGCCGGCCCGGACGGCGGAGCTGATCCGGTGCGCTATCACCACCAGGGTGCCGGGCCGGCGGGCGAACGCGTCCTCCACCGTCGCCTCGGCCGCCGGGTCCAGGTGACAGGTCGCCTCGTCGAGGATCACCAGCGGGGCGGGGGACAGGTACGCCCGCACCGCGGCGACGAGTTGCCGCTCGCCGGCGGAGAGCGCGCCAGGCGTCACCGCCCCATTCAGCCCGCCGAGCCGGGCTGCCAGCGCGCCGGCCCCGAGGGCGTCGACGGCGTCCGACATGGTGCCGTCGTCGGCCTCCGGGCACAGGTAGCGCAGGTTGTCGGCGAGCGAGCCGGTGAAGACGTACGCCTCCTGCGGCACCAGCACCCGCAGCCGGGCCAGCGCGGCCGGCGGGGCGCCGGCCACCGCAACCCCGCCCAGGAGCACCGTGCCGGCCTGCGGGGCAAGCAGGCCGGACAGCAGCGCGGCCAGGGTGGACTTGCCCGCCCCGCTCGCCCCGACCACGGCGAGGTGCTCCCCGGCGGGCAGGCTCAGGGTGACGTCCGCCAGCACCGGCCGGGCCGCCGCGCCGTAGCGGAAGGTCAGCCCGCGCACCCGCACGGCCGGTTCGGTGCCGCCGGGCGGGCCCGGGTCCGGCGCTCCCGGTGCCTGCTCGTCCGGACGGCCGGCCGGCGCGGCCCCCGGCGGCGGGGTGCCGCACTCGGGGTCGGGCTCGTCCGTGGGGTCCGGGCAGGTCCGCAGGATACGGTCCAGGGTCACCACGTAGCGCAGACCGCCGCCGCCGATGCCCTGCACCAGGGCGTGCAGGGCGGGCTGCAGGCCGGTGGAGACGTAGATCAGCGCGCCGAGCAACGCGCCGGCGGTCAGTCCCCGGTCCACCAGCCGGGGCGCGGCCAGCAGCAGCACCGCCAGCGGCAGCCAGCCGCCCACGCCGAGGCTGAGGCTGCGCACGGCGGACATCCGGCTCAGGACGCGCTCGGCGGCGGCCTGGTCCGCCACCCGCCGACCCACGTCGGCGACGACCCGCCCGGCCGCCCCGCACGCCCGCACGTCCCGGTGCCCGGACAGCGCGGACGCGCCGGCCCGGCCCAGCTCCTCGCCGGCGCGGACGTACCGGCGCTGCTGCCCGGCCATCGCCGGCAGCGCGCCGAGGAACACGGCCAGCCCGGCGACCAGGGGCGCGGCCACCAGCGCCGCGACCACCGGGTCCAGGGCGACCAGCCCCAGCAGGGCCGCCCCGGCGGCGAACAGGAAGCCCCGGGTCACCATCAGCAGGCCGGCGAAGGTGTCCCGGACCAGTTCCACCTGGTGGGTCAGCCGGGCCGCCGCGGCGCTGTCCGCGCGTCCGCCGGCCCGGGTGGCGTCCCGCAGGGCCGCCCGGACCACCCGGGCGGCGAGGTCGTCCCGGAACGGCTCGACCACCGCGCCGAGGCTCCGGTACGTCCGGCCGGTCGCCACCGCGCCGACGAGCACCGCCCCGGCGAGCAGCCCCAGCCAGCCCAGGCCCACGCCCGGCCGGCCGGCCAGGAAGCCCTCGTCCACCGCCCGCGCGACCAGCGCGCCGGAGAGCAGCGCCGGCAGCGCCTCGACGACCGACCAACCGGCGAGCCGCGCCACGACCGGCCTGCGGGCCCGCAGCGCCGCCCAGGTGACCTGCCGCACCCCGGGGCGGGTCACGCCCGGGTCGCCCCGGCGATCGATCCGGCGTCCCCGGTGGCTGGTGCCGGGTCCCCGGCGACTCATCCGCCGTGCCCGTCGGCGTGGAAGACCGCCCGGTAGGCCGGGTCCGCCCAGAGCCGCCGGTGCGGGGCGAGGGCGCGCAGCCGGCCGCCGTCGAGCCAGGCGACCAGGTCCGCGCCCGCCGCCGTGGCGACCCGGTGGGTGACCACCAGCCGCGTCCGCTCGCCCGGCTGCCCCGCCACCGCCCGGGCGATCCGGTGCTCGGTGACGGTGTCCAGGCTGGACATGGCGTCGTCGAGGATCAGCAGCCGGTCGGCTGCGACGAAGGCCCGGGCCAGCCCGAGCCGCTGGGCCTCGCCGCCGGACAGCGGCGTGTCGGCCAGCGGGGTGCGGAAGCCCGCTGGCAGCCGGTCGACGACGTCGGCGACCGCCGCCGTCTCGGCGGCCCGCCGTACGGCGGGGCTGGCCGGGGAGCCGTCGGCCGGCGGCGCGGCCCCGTCCGGGGGCAGGGCCAGCCCGATCGCGTCGTGCACGGTCGCACCGACCAGCGCCGGCCGGTCGAAGGCGTACCCGACGGCCCGGCGCAGGGCGTCCGGGCGCAGCCGGGGCAGCGGCACCCCGTCGAGGCGCACCTCGCCGGCGTCCGGGTCGTGCAGCCGTCCGGCGACGGCGGCGAGGGTGGACTTGCCGGCGCCGGACGGTCCGACCACGGCCACCGTTGCCCCGGCCGGGACGGTCAGGTCGACGCCGTCGAGGACGGGCCGGCCGTCGTCGGCGTACACGCTCACCGAACTCAGCCGCAGCGCCCCACGGCCCGGCGGCAGCGGCCGGTCGCCGTCGGCCGGCGCCGGGTACGCCAGCAGCTCGGCGACCCGGGCCGCTCCGGAGCGGCTGCGCACCAGGCGGTTCAGGGTGGCCAGCACCGCGCCCAGCCCGGCGCCGGTGGCCGCGTAGCGGACCGCCGAGACGAGCTGGCCGGGGGTGAGCCAGCCGGCGGTCAGCGCGTACCCGCCGACGGCGACCACGCTCAGTTGCAGCAGCGGCGCCACGGTGGCGGTGCGGGCGCTGGCCCGGGCCAGCAGCTCCCAGCCGCGCCGACCGTACCCGCGAAGCTCCGGCAGCGCGGTGAGGATCCGCTCCTCCTCCCGGCCGCGGGTCGCGGCGGCGGCGATGGTCCGGGCGCCGGCCAGGGACTCCAGCAGCCGGCCGGCGATCGAGTTCAGGGCCTTCTGGTAGCCGGCGGTGGCCGCCGAGGCATCGGTGACGAACGCGCGCATCAGGCCGGCCAGCAGCACGAGCCCGGCGAGCAGGGTGACCCCGAGCACCGGCTCGATCAGGGTGAGCGCGACGACGCTGCCGAGCGGGGGGAGCACCGCGATCGCGCTGAGCACGACGGCGGTGCCGGCCTGACCGGCGTCGGCGGCCTGCCCGACCAGCCGGCCGACCAGGTCCCCGACCGGGTGCCGGCGGGCGGCGCGCACGTCGAGGGCGAACAGGTGCCGCAGCAGGCGCGCCCGGATCCGGGCGGTGGCGCGGGCAGCGCCGTACCCGCTGGCCAGGTCGCCGAGGGTGTCGGTGGCGACCAGGACGACGACCAGGGCACAGGCGGCGGCCGGCCACCACCGGGTGCCGCCGGTCAGCGCCGCGTCGACGGCGAGGCCGAGCACCGCCGGCAGCAGCAGCTCGGCGACGGCGCCGGTCAGCGTGACCGCAGCCAGCGCGGCCGTCCACCCCCCGGCGTCGCGGACCACCCGCCGCAACAGCCCGTCGCCCGTGCGCATCGGTTCCCCCTCGAACGGCGGGCGGCCCCGGGTGGACTTGTTCTGTCCACCCGGGGCGCCGCGGATCGACCCGGTCAGTTGCAGGTGGTGATGGAGAGCGAGCTGTCGCCGCAGAGCAGCAGGCTCGCGCTGGAGCCGCCGCCGGTGCGGTCGGCCGGGGCCATCTCGAGGCCCTGGAGGTCCAGGAGTGCCATGTCGAATCACCTCCATCCGTGGTGTGGTCGGTGCGGGTCGGTGCGGTCAGTTGCAGGTGGTGATGGAGAGCGAGCTGTCGCCGCAGAGCAGCAGGCTCGCGCTGGAGCCGCCGCCGGTGCGGTCGGCCGGGGCCATCTCGAGGCCCTGGAGGTCGAGGAGCGCCATGTCAAATCACCTCCTTCCGTCGTGGGTGCGGTCAGGGTGGCCCTCGCCGCTGCGAGGGAGTCTCGGCGCGCCGGCCAGCGGCGCGAGGAAGGGCAGGGCCACCGGCTCGTCGTGCCGCGCGGCGGCCAGCGCGAGCAGCACCCCGGCGGAACCGGTGCCCAGGTCCATGGACAGCCGCAGGAGCTGCTCGCCGGGGAAGGCGGTGCCGCCGCCGTACGGCAGGGCGTGCCAGGCGAGCCGGCGCAACTGCGCGTCCAGCTCGCGGCGCTGCACCGGGTCGTCGGTCAGGGTGGCCAGGTACGCGATGATCCCGGCCCGCCCGGCGAAGAGGCCGGACTGGGCGTAGAACGGGGACCGGGCTGCCCGGCGTACCCCGGCGCTCGCCTCGGCGAACCGCTCGTCGGCGCGGTGGCGCAGGTACTGGTCCAGCACCAGCCCGATGCCGACGCTGCCCTGCCCGAGGTACGGCATGGTCCGCCAGCCCTCGTTGACCTCCAGCGCGCCGTTCGGGCGCACCGCACACCGGCGCAGGTCCTGGCGCAGCGCGGTGGCCGCGTGATCCAGCAGGGCCTCCTCGCCGGTCAGCTCGTGCAGCCGTAGCAGCAGCAGCGCCGGCCCGGTACGACCGCGCAGCAGGCCCGCGTACGGGTTGCGTCCGCCGCTGATGTCCGGGCCGGGGTCGTCGGCGAGCCGTTCGACGACGGCCGCCGTCACCCTGTCGGCGGCGTCGCGCAGCCCGGTCTCCCCGGTGCGCCCGGCCAGCTCGGCGAGGTTCAGTGCGATCCCGGACAGGCCGCTGGCCAGGCTCAGGTCCAGCTCGGCCCAGGGCTGGCGCAGGCAGATGTCGAGCACGTCGAGGGCATCGGACCGGCGGTCGAGGTGCTCCAGCGCGTACGCCACCCCGTGCAGGCCGTCGTAGAAGCCCAGTCGGGTGCCGGACGCGGGGGCGGTGGCCCGCCGCACCAGCCAGTCCTCGTGCTCGGGTCGGCGGCCCGCGCCGCTGACGGCCAGGGCGTGCAGCACCCCGGCGGCGCCGTGGGCGAGGTTGAGCCCGCCGGTGTGGAACTGCGCGATGTCGCCGGGGAAGAGCCGGTCGTCGCGGTCCGGGGTGGCGCTGGCGAGGATGGCGGTGGCGATCCGCCGTCGCACGTCGGGCCAGTCGCCGTCGAGGTCGTACCGGCGCGGGTCGGCGGCGGGCGCGGAGGTCCCGGCACCGGCCTCTCGGCCGGGAGCGGTGGGCGCGGCGGTCCCGGTGATCTCGGCGACCGCCTCGGCCAGCCACGGCCGGGGGACCGGGAAGCTCTCGGCGATCACGTCGGCCAGGTGCGCGGCCTTGTCCGGGGCGATCCGGACGAGCTGGGTCAGCGGGAGGAACAGCGCCAGGCGCAGGCAGGCCAGGGCGTACCGGTCGACCGCCGGGCCGGTCCGGTCGCCGGGCGCGGCGAACCCCTGGTTGCGCAGCCCCGGCCGGCGGTGCCCCTCGATCGGCGCGGTGACCTCGAAGTCGACCAGCGCCACCCGGTCGTCGGGGCGGACCATGATGTTGAACAGGTGCAGGTCGCCGTAGACCAGGCCGCGTTCGTGGATCGCGGCGACGATCGCCTCGACCTGCGTCAGGACGCCCCGCGCCCAGTCGGCGTACGCCGCCCGGTCTGCCTCGGTGGCGTCGGCGTCGATCAGCGGGTACCGGTCGACGACGACCTTGTTCAGCGCCCGGCCCTCGATGAACTCCAGGGCCAGGAAGCGGTGCTCGCCGAGGGTGAACTCGTCGTGCACGGCGGGCACCTGGGGCAGGTCGGCGAGCCGACGCAGGGCGGTGGCCTCCCGCTCCAGCCGGTCCACCGCGTCGATGCCGTCGGCGTCCAGGCCGGCGTGCGGGCGGGCCTCCTTGAGCACCACCTCGGTGTCGGTGCGCAGGTCCCGGCCCACGTACAGGCCTCCGCCGTTGGAGAAGTGGATGACCTTCTCGATCCGGTACGGCACCTCGGTGGTGCTGGTGGCGCCGCGGGCGGCCAGGTGCGGGGCGAGGAAGTCCGGCAGGGTGACCCAGTCCGGGAGGTGGAACACGGGGTCGCGGCGGTCCGGCACCAGCGTGCCGGCGCCGTCGGCGATCGCGGGGACCACCTGCCCGTCCGGGGAGAGGCAGTAGCGGCGGGCGAAGCCGCCGTAGCGCACGTGCACCGGTCCGGCGCCGTAGCGCAGGTCGCTGAGGATGTACGGCCCGTCCTCGCCGCCCAGCAGCGCGTCGAGCTCCTTGCAGGCCAGCTCCAGCTCGGCGGTGTCCCGGGGGTAGATGGTGACGAACTTGCCGCTGGCCGAGCGGGACGCGTACTTGGAGTTGCGCAGCAGCAGGGTGCGCGGGCCGCGCAGGAACTTGAACGACAGCCCGCGCGGCACGCAGTACGCCCACACGGCGTCGAGCACCCGCTCGGCGTTGGCCAGGGTGGCCGACACGTGGATCTTCCAGCCCTGCTGCGGCAGCGAGCCGCCCTCCGGGGCGTGGATCAGCCAGTCGTCGAGCGACTCGCGGCGCCAGCCCGCGGGCACGTCCCGCTCGGCGGCGGCGAAGGCCGGCTGCGCGACCGCGCTGCCGAGCGAGTCGTAGAAGAGCCGGTCAGCGGCGCAGTAGTTGTCGTAGCGCTCGTCCACCGTGGCCCCCTCCGCGATCCCGGCCGGTTCCGTTCTCCGGCGTTGAATCGAGTTTCGTGGAGGTGGCTGCCCGAACCCAGTGCCCTAAGTCACGAAGCAGAATGCGTGTTACACGGGTCGGGGGTGACAAAAGTCAGCGCGAGGCCGTGTGAACTGGAAGGAAACCGCCGGGGCCGGGGCGGAGATATTTCGGGGCCGCGAGAAGACTAATCGGCCGACGCCCCTGCGGGCGTCGGCCGATCAGGTGGACGGCGGTGACGATCAGTCAGCGTGCCGCTGCGCCCGGTACCGGGCGATCAGGGCGCGGGTGGACGAGTCCAGCCCGGACAGGTCGGCCTCGTCCCCGGTGAGCAGCGGCGCGAGCTGGTTGGCCATCACCTTGCCCAGCTCCACGCCCCACTGGTCGAACGGGTTGATGTCCCAGATCGCGCCCTCGGTGAACACGATGTGCTCGTACAGCGCGATGAGCTGGCCGAGCACCGCCGGGGTCAGCTCGGCTGCGGTGATCGAGGTGGTCGGGTGGTTGCCCGGCATCACCTTGTGCGGCGCCAGCTCGGCCGGCGTGCCCTCCGCCTCGACCTGCTCCCGGGTCCGGCCGAAGGCCAGCGCGGCGGTCTGCGCGAAGAAGTTCGACATGAACAGGTCGTGCATGTCGTCCAGGTCGTGTCGGGGGCGGCTGAACCCGATGAAGTCCGCCGGCACCAGCCGGGTGCCCTGATGGATCAGCTGGTAGAAGGCGTGCTGGCCGTTGGTGCCCGGCTCGCCCCAGAAGATCTCCCCGGTGTCGTACGACACCGGCGTGCCGTCCAGGGTCACCGACTTGCCGTTGCTCTCCATGGTGAGCTGCTGCAGGTACGCCGGGAAGCGGTTCAGGTACTGCGAGTACGGCAGCACCGCGTGGGTCTGCGCGCCGAGGAAGTTCGTGTACCACACGTTGAGCAGCCCGAGCAGCGCCGGCACGTTGCGCTCCACCGGCGTGGTCCGGAAGTGCTCGTCGACGGCGTGGTAGCCGCCCAGCAGCTCGCGGAAGCGCTCCGGCCCGACGGCCAGCATCACCGACAGCCCGACGGCCGAGGGCAGCGAGTACCGGCCGCCCACCCAGTCCCAGAAGCCGAACATGTTCTCCGGGTCGATGCCGAAGTCCCGCACCCGATCGGCGTTGGTGCTGACCGCGACGAAGTGCCGGGCCACGGCCGAGTCGTCGCCGCCGAGGCCGGCCAGCAGCCAGTCGCGCGCCTGCCGGGCGTTGGCCAGGGTCTCCTGGGTGGAGAACGTCTTCGACACCACCACGAACAGGGTGCTCGCCGGGTCCAGGTCGGCGGTGGCCTCGGCGATGTCGGTGGGGTCGATGTTGGAGACGAACCGGCAGGAGATCCCGGCGTCCCGGTACGCCTTCAGCGCCTCGTACGCCATGACCGGCCCGAGGTCGGAGCCGCCGATGCCGATGTTGACCACCGTGCGGATCCGCCCGCCGGTGTGCCCGACCCACTGCCCGGAGCGGACCCGGTCGGCGAACGCGGCCATCCGGTCCAACACCTCGTGCACGTCGGCCACCACGTTTCGGCCGTCCACGTCGAGCGAGGCGTCCCGCGGCAGGCGCAGCGCGGTGTGCAGCACCGCCCGGTGCTCCGTGGCGTTGATGGGCGCGCCGGAGAACATCGCGGCGATCCGGTCGGTCAGTCGGGCCCGCCGCGCCAGGGCGGCGAGCAGGGTGAGCGTCTCGTCGGTGACGAGGTTCTTGCTCCAGTCGACGTGCAGGTCCGCCACCTCACCGGCGAGGCGTTCACCCCGGTCCGGGTCGGCGGCGAACAGGTCGCGCAGGTGCGCGTCCCGGGCCTTCTCCGCGTGCGCCGCCAGCGCCCGCCACTCGTCGGTGGTGGTGATCTCCTCGGCCATTTTCCGGCTCTCCTCCCGCACCTGCTCAACCGTTGCGCGGCCGTCACCGTACTGTGCGTGCCGGCCCGCCCGGGCCAGATTGCCACCAGCCGGGACGTGTCGCACCCCGGGCCGGCTCGGGCCACCCGGGCGATGCCTCCGGCCGGCGGGTCGGCGCCGCGCCGGGACGCAGGGTGTACAGGCCCGCACCGGCGCGCCGATCCTCCCCCCGGGGCCGGCGTTTCCTGTCGTACCCGTGAGGCAAGATCTTTCTCAGGACGGGTGCCCCGGTGGTCCCGGTTCCGGCGGGTCGTCGCGCCCGTCACCCCCTTGTTGTCGTGCGCCGGCCCGTCGTCGGCGCGGAGTCGGTGCGCCCGCGGGCGCACCGGGTGCGGAGGTCGTAGGTGCTGGAGACGGAGCACGTCCCGTGGGAGCGGCGCAGCCTCGCGCCGGTGCTGCCCACGGTGCGTCCCCGCAAGCTGGCGAAGGTCCCCTTCGTCGAGCTGGCGGACGGCCGGCTGCAGGGGGTGGTCTCCAGCGGCTCCGACATCGAGCGGGTATACGTCTCCTCGATCGCCGCCGGCAGCCACGGCTTCAACTGCTCCACCAACAACAACCGGCCCTGCGGCGGCCTGCGCGGCGCGCCCTGCAAGCACCTGCACGCCCTGCTCGACGAGGCCGTCCTCCAGTACGGTGTCGAGCGCGTCGGCCGGTACCTGCGCATCGACGTCACCGACGGGGTGCGGACCGGCGCCGACCTGGCCCGCCGGCTCGACGGCCACCACGAGACGACCCCGGCGGCGGTGGTGTTCAGCCGGTTCCTGCGCCACCTGGCCTATCTGGAGCTGCCGGCCGCCGACGGCCCGCTGCCCGAGCTGCACTGGTTCCCGGCGACCGGGGCGGGCCGCTGATGCGCGGGGCCCAGCTCACCGCGCTGCGTGACGCCGCGCCGGCCGGTCTCGCCCCGGCCCTGGACCTCGTCGCCGGCCTCGACGACGCGCTCGTCGCCGGCCTGGCCCGGGTGGGCGAGGCGCAGGCCGCCGCGCTCGCCGACCTCGTCGCCGCCCTGGCCGCCACCCCACTCGGCGACCGGGTCGCCGAGGCGGTCGCCAAGCTCACCGCCGGGTCGCCGGCCGACGAGCACCTGGCCGCCCTGGCCGGGGCCCGCACCGCCCTGCTCGGCGCGGCGCACGACGCCCTGCTCGCCGGGGCCGACGCCGCCCTCGGCCGGGAACGAGCCGCGCAGCCGATCCCGCCCGCCGGCCCGCTGCCCGCCGAGGCGACGGCCCCGCTGTCCGCCGCCCGGTCCTGGCTGACCGAGCTGGCCATCACCGGCTGGCGCGGCGTCGACCACGACCTGGTCGCGGCCGGCAGCCGGCCGGTCGAGGCGACCCTCGCCGTCCCGGCGCTGCGCCGGCTGGCCGTCCTCCTCGACGGCCTGGCCGCCGAGCTGCGCGCGTCCTGCCCGGTCGCCACGATGCAGGCCGTGCCGGCCCGCCGCTGGGCCGACCTGTGGGCCCGCGCCGTGCTGCTCGCCCAGGACGCCGCCGGCGTCCCCGACCCGTCCGCCGCCGGCGTCGAGACCGTCTCCGGGCGGCTGCTGGTGCTCGGCGTCGACGTGCACGAGCACGCCACCGCCGTCCAGTTGCAGGCGCACGCCGTCCTCGAACCGGCCGACGGCGGCCCGGCCCGCCTCGTGCGCACCGGCGTCGCCGCCGCCAAGGTCGACACCATCGTCGGGCCGGCGCTGTGGCGGCTGCTCACCGACCACCCGGTCCTGCTGGGCGCGCTCGCCGAGCACCGCAGCCTGGAGGTGACCGACCTACCGCTGTCCGGCGGCGACCTGTGGTGGCGCGACGGGCAGGCCCGCCCCGGCGAGCCGGCCGACCCGTTCGCCACCGCCCGGGTGCTGCTGCCCACCGCGGTCGCCGCGCCGGTCCCGCCGCTTGGCCGGCACCCGGTCGCCGTCGCCGAGCCGGTTCTGCTGGAGGGGTACGCCGTCGACACCGGCGAGGACGGCGGCCTCCGGTTCACCGTCGACGGGGAACGCGTCGCGGTGGACGTCGACCGGCTGCCGGCCTGCGGCCCGCTCACCCCGGCCCTGGTCGCCGCCTCGACAGCCTGCCTGGGGCTGCTGCGCTGGGACGGCCGGTGGACGGTGCAGCCGCTCGCCGTGCAGGCCACGGTCAAGCGAGCCACGGTCGCCGCGCACAACGGCGACTGGGCGCAGGGCCCCACCGACCCGAAGGTCGCCAAGGCCGAAACGAAGGCCGGCGACTCCGTCGCCGTGCTGCGGGAACGCGCCGGACGGCTGCTGCGCCGATGAGCGCGACCCCCGAGGCGCCCGGAGGAGGCGCGCAGGTGAATCCCGACGCCAACCGTCGGCAGGTGCTCTACTGGCGGCTGCTGGCCCGGCTCTTCGACCCCGCCGACGAGCAGCCGTCCCTGGAAGCGGCGAGCGTGGCCGTCGTCGACGACCTCGGCCTGCCGGCCGCGCTGCTGGACCCGTCGGTCTCCGTCGACACCGTGGTCCAGCGCTTCCCCGGCCTCGCCACCGAGATGGACGGCCTGCTCACCCCCGACCAGCCGGCGGACGACGAGCCGGCTGCGGCGGGGGAGGCCGAGGTGCGGCGGGCGGCGCTGGTGTCCAAGCTGCTGCTCAACGTCTTCGCCACCGGCGGGGGCAGCGTCAGCGCCAGTGAGCTCGCCCGGTGGCAGTCCGACGCCGGCTGGTTCGAGCGGGCGCTCGGCTGCGAGCCGGGTGAGCTGCGCCGGCAGGCCGGGGCCGGCGGCGGGCTGGGTGGCGTGCTGGCCGGCCTGGAGGGCGACCTGGTGCGCCGGATGCATCTGCGCGAGGTGCTCGCCGACCCGAGGCTGGCCGCGAAGCTCACCCCGAGCATGTCGCTGATCGAGCAGCTGCTGCGGGACAAGTCCAACCTGTCCGGGGTGGCGCTGGTCAACGCCAAGGCGCTGATCCGCCGGTACGTCGACGAGGTCGCCGAGGTGCTGCGCACCCAGGTCGAGCAGACCAGCGTCGGCACGATCGACCGGTCGGTGCCGCCGAAGCGGGTGTTCCGCAACCTGGACCTGGACCGCACGATCTGGAAGAACCTCACCAACTGGAGCCCGGAGGACCAGCGCCTCTACGTCGACAAGCTCTACTACCGGCAGACCGCCCGGCGCACCACCCCGGCCCGGCTGATCGTGGTGGTCGACCAGTCCGGCTCGATGGTCGACTCGATGGTCAACTGCACGATCCTGGCGTCCATCTTCGCCGGGCTGCCCAAGGTGGACGTGCACCTCATCGCGTACGACACCCGGGCGCTGGACCTGACCCCGTGGGTGCACGACCCGTTCGAGGTGCTGCTGCGCACCAAGCTCGGCGGCGGCAACGACGGGCCGGTGGCGATGGCCATGGCCCGGCCCAAGATCGTCGAGCCGCGCAACACCGTCATGGTCTGGATCTCGGACTTCTACGAGTTCAGCCGCTCGCAGCCGCTCTTCGACGGCATCGAGGCGGTGCACCGCTCCGGGGTGAAGTTCATCCCGGTCGGCTCGGTCAACAGCTCCGGCAGCCAGATCGTCAACCCCTGGTTCCGCCAGCGCCTCAAGGACCTGGGCACCCCGGTCATCTCCGGCCACATCCGCAAACTCGTCTTCGAGCTCAAGAACTTCCTCACCTAGGAGACCCCTGACATGTCCGAGATGCTGCGTGCCCCCGTCGAGGTCAAGTTCGCCGAGGAACTGGCCTGGCTGGAGTCGGTCGACACCGACCCGAAGCCGTTCTCCTGGCGGCTGAGCCCCCGCATGGTGCGGCTGTTCGTGCTCGGCTCCGAGCGGGCCGACGGGCTCGACCGGGAGGTCGCCCAGAAGTGGTTCGGCGACCGCAGCTTCGTCGAGCGGGCCATCGTCACCCTCGCCTCCGACCGGGGCCTGCTGCTGATCGGCGACCCGGGCACCGGCAAGAGCTGGCTGGCCGAGCTGCTCGCCGCCGCGATCTGCGGCAACTCCACCCTCGTCGTGCAGGGCACCGCCGGCACCACCGAGGACCACATCAAGTACTCGTGGAACGTCTCCATGGTGATCGCCAAGGGGCAGTCCCGGGACTCGATGATCCCCTCGCCGATCATGACCGCGATGGAGCAGGGGGTGATCGGCCGGTTCGAGGAGCTGACCCGCTCCACCAGCGACGTGCAGGACGCGCTGATCTCCATCCTGTCCGAGAAGTACGTCTCCATCCCCGAGCTGGACGACGACAACATCGTCTTCGCCAAGCCCGGCTTCTCCATCATCGCGACCGCCAACAGCCGGGACCGGGGCGTCAACGACCTGTCCTCGGCCCTGAAGCGACGGTTCAACTTCGTCCGCATCCCCGTGGTGACCAACAAGCGCAGCGAGGCGGAGATCGTCCGGTTCCGCACCGAGGAGCTGCTGCGCCGGCACAGCATCGAGCTGGACGTCCCGCCCACCCTGTTGGACATCCTGCTGCAGAGCTTCGCCGACCTGCGGGCCGCCGCGGCCTCGGCCACCAGCGACGACGAGAAGCTGGAGTCGGCGCTGTCCACCGCCGAGCAGATCGGCGTGCTGGAGGACGCGATCCTGCACAGCCAGTTCTTCGGCGACCGCACCCTGAGCGCCGCGACCCTCGCCGGCTCGCTGGTCGGCTCGCTGGCCCGGCGTAGTCCGGAGGACCTGGCCATCCTCAACAAGTACCTGCATGGCGTCGTGGAGCCCCGGGCCAAGAAGGACGGCGGCTCCTGGGAGGGCTTCCTCGACGGTGGCCGCCAGGCGATCGCCAACCTGTCGTGACCGGCCCGACGACCGCGCCGCCCGGCGCGACCCCACCCCCGCCCCCCGGCGCGATCCCACCGGCCGGGTCGCCGGCCGGCGCCACCGGGCCCACCGGGGACCGGTCCCCGGCCCCCGGTGCCGCGTCCGGTGCGTTCCGGGGGCTGCGCGAGCAGCTCACCGACGCCGCCGAGACGTTCGCCGGCAGCCCGGGTGCGCTCGCCGGCATCCTCACCGGGATGGTCGACGACGTCGACCGGGCGCTCGGCGAGCGGCTGGAGATCTTTCCGGTCTGCCACCACTCGCCGGCCTCCGCGCTGGCCATGGTGCGCCGGCTGCGCGCGAAGCGACCGAAGGTCATCTACCTGGAGCTGTGCGAGGACCTGCAGCCCCTGCTGGGCGAGCTGCGCAACTGCCGGCTGCCGGTGGCGGTGCAGGCGTTCGCCTCGAAGCTGGACGGGTTCCCCGTCGAGTGGGCGCCGCTGAGCGTCGTCGCCCCGATCACCGAGGCGTCAGCGGAATACCAGGCCATCGCGTACGCGCTGGAGACCCCCGGCGTGGAGCTGGTGCTGGTGGACCGCTCGGTCGACCACGTGTTCCAGTGGTCGCCCCGGGACCCTGCCGGGGGCGGGGGCGAGGCGGGCGGCCCCGCCGACGGGGCGCCGCAGGAGGCGGCGGCGACCCACGAGGAGGAGGAGGCGGCGCTGCACGGCGACGCCGTCGGCGTGGAGATCGGCGACCTGCGGCCCCGCTTCGCCGAGCTGGAGGCGTACCTGCTGCACCACGGCAAGGTGCGGCACTGGTCGGAGTGGTGGGACCAGTACGTCGAGCAGCCCCTCGTCGGCGCCGACCACGAGACGTACCGCCAGGTGATGGTGCTGATCGGCAGCCTGTTCCGGCGGCTGCGCCCGGCCGACGCCGAGCGGCTCGACCGCGACGAGGAACGCGAGCGCTACATGTGGACCCGGATGCGGGAGCACCTGGCCGCCTCCGGCGCCGACCCGGCCGACTGCCTGTACGTCTGCGGCGCGTTCCACGCCGCCAGCCCCGTCGCGCAGTTCGGCACCGGCCCCGACGCGGCCCCGTACGAGATCAGCCCGCGTACCGCCACCCGCTGGCTGTACGGGCTGATCCCGTCCAGCCACTCGGCGATCGAGGCACAGTTCGGGTTGGCGCCCGGTTCGGTGTCCATCGCCGCCGCCACCTGGGCCAAGGCGGTGTCCCGCTCGGGCGCGGTCCCGTTCCGGCTCGCCGGCCAGCAGGGCGGCAAGCCCGCGAAGGGACGCTCCCGCAGGGCCGCCGCCCCGGTCGCGGTGGCCGACGCGCCGGTGACCGACCGGCTGTCGGGCTTCCTGGCCCGCCCGCCGGTCCTCGACGGCCTCGACGAGGCGGAGTTGCGCGGCTGGTGCGTGGACATCGTCCGGCTGGCGCGGCGCAACGGGTACCTGGCCAGCACCGCCGACGCGATCGCCGTGTTCGAGACGTCGATCCTGCTCGCCGGGCTGCGCAACCGGGCCCGCCCCACCCCGTACGACTTCGCCGACGCGGCGGTGACCTGCATCGAGAAGGACGTGGTGCCGGGCCGGCGGGACGTCCGCCGGCTCTGCGAGATCCTGCTCGGCGGCGACCGGATCGGCCAGGTCGGCTACGAAGCCCTGCCGCCGCTGGCCCGCGACGTGCTCGACCGGCTCGCCCCGCTCGGGCTCGACCTGGACAAGCGCACCATCCAGCGGGCCCTGCTGGACCTCCAGGGCCAGCCGGCCGTGGTCCCCTGCTCCGACCTGCTGTGGCGGCTGCGCCACCTGCTGCCCCGCGACGCGGTCCGCCCCATCATGGGCGAGCGGCGGCTGGGGGAGAGCTCGACGCAGGAGAGCTGGGACCTGGCGCTCGGCCGGCACCAGCGCGCGCTCATCGAGCTGGGCTACGAGGGTGTCACCGTCGAGCAGGTCCTCGAACAGCGGCTGCGCCGCCGGGCGTGGGGGCCGCAGGCCACCGCGGCGGTCGCGCTGGAGGCGGTCGAGGACGCGATCCTGCTGCTCGACGGACGCCGGCTCGTCAACGAGCTGGGCGCCCGCGCCGTGGAGCTGCTCGCCGCCGAGCGGACCGTCGACGAGGCCCCGGAGGTGCTGCGCCGCATCCGCCGGCTGCTGGCCCACTACCGGGCCACCGAGCCGGACCTGCCGGCCTGGTGCGCGGCCTTCGTCACCACCGGGTACGCCCACTACTGCACCCTGCTGCCCACCGCGTTCGTCGACGCCGAGGCGGGGGTCCGTCAGGTGGCCGCCATGCTGGGCTTCCTGTTCGGCATGGAGAGCCTCGCGCTGGCGCTCGGCTGCGACCGGGCCCAGCTCGAACTGGCGGTGCGGCAGTCCCGGCCGGAGGCGCCGGCCCGGGTGGCGCTGCACTGGGCCGCCCAGCACCAGCTCGGCCTGCTGCCGCTGGCCGAGCTGCGGGCCCGCGCCGTGGAGTTGCTGGCCAACCCGCTGGTGGTGCCGGCGTTCCCGCAGTACCTCAGCGGGTTCGTGCAGGCCCTGGAGCCGGTTCCCGGCCTCGCGCCGTTCGTGGTCGAGCTGATGTCCACGGCGTTCGCCCGGCTGCCCGACCCGGTGCTGCTGCCCTGGTTGCCGACGCTGATCACCACCCTGCGCGAGCAGGCGGGCGAGCTGGTGCCGACGCTGGTCCGCGAGGCCGGCCGGACTTTCCCCGCCACCCTGCCCGCCCTGGACGCCTGGGTGCCGCCGTGGGCGGCCCGACCGGCGGCGTCGCCCGCCGCTGCGCCGGCGTCCGCCCAGGCCGGGCCGGTGGTCGACCTGCTCGTCGGCCACCCGGCGACCTGCGACGCCGTGGCCGACCTGCTCGGCTGCTCCGGCGAGTGGCGGGTCGGCGAACCGGCGACCGGGCCCGGGACGGCGGTCGATCCGGAGGTGATCGCTCTGCTGGCCGCGCATCCGGCCACCGCGGCCGAGGCCGAGGCCCTGCTCGCCCCGGCCCGCTGACCCACCCGGCTGACCAGGGCCGGCAGTTCCGGCCCCGGGCTGACCAGGGCCCGCTCCGGCCCCGGCTGACCACGGCTGGCAGCCCCGGGGCGGCGGACCAGGGCCGGCCGCTCCGGGCCGGCTGACCAGGGTCGGAGCGGCGGGGGCGGTCAGGGGCGGCGGCCGAGGTGGTGGCGCAGCGCGAGGTGCAGGGCGAGCCGGGCGTCCGGATCGTCGAGCTGCGCGCCGTACCGCTCGCGTAGCCGACGTAGCCGGTACCGGACGGTCTGCGGGTGGGTGTGCAGGAGCCGGGCGGTCTCGACCACCTGGCCCTGGCTGTCCAGCCAGGCGGCGAGCGTGTCGGCGAGGGCGCGCCGGGCGGCCGGCCCGAGCGGGGCCAGCGGCGCCAGCGCCCGCGCGACGAGCCGGTCGGTCAGCCCCGGCTCCCAGGCGGTGAGCAGGGTGAGCAGGTGCGCGTCGCAGTCCAGCACGCCGTCGGCGGGCAGCACGCCGTCCCGTTGCAGGCGCAGCGCCCGCCGGGACAGCCGGTACGACGTGCGGGCCTGCCGCAGCGGCACGATCGGGCCGAGGGCCGCCCGTCGGCCGGTCAGCGCCCGGCGCAGGTGGGCGAGGCGGCCCGGGGCGCCCGGGTCGGGCAGCACGATCCGAACCACGTCGTCGATGACCGTGGCCACCGCGCCGCCGCCGATGGCGGGGGCGAGGTGCTCGTCGTCGGTGCCGTCGACGCTGACCACGGCGACGGCGCCGGGCAGCGGCCACCGGGCGGCCTCGGCGGCGGCGTGCAGCGCGGCGTCGCCGGGCGGGTCCGGCTGGACGAGCAGGGTGATCAGCCGGCGGCGGACCACGGTCCAGTCGTGGGCGGCGTCCCGCTGCTCGTCGAGGTAGCCCTCGGCGGCGGCCCCGGCGAGGGTGTCGGTGTAGCCGAACAGGGCGGCGGCGATGAGGTACAGCTCGTCGGCGGCGAGCCGGTCCGGCCGCTCGGGCGCGACCAGGAACGCCCAGAGGGCCCGGGCGCCGACGGTGAGCACCGAGCGCAGCGCGTCGACGCGGTGCCCCTCCTGGTACTCGGTGCGGCCGAGGTCGTGGAAGACCCGCCGGGTGTCGGCGAGGGACCGGCCGGGGTCGGCGACGGCCGCCACGAACGCGTCGACGGCGGTTTCCACGCCCAGGGCGAGGCCCCGGCCCTGCCCGCCGGTCAGCGAGCGGCCCTGGGCCCGCATGGTGGCCCGGACGCTGTGCAGCGTCTCCTCGTGCAGCCGCGGCCGGACCGCCCGCAGGTGCTCGCCGACGTGTCGGGGAAGCCCGGCGAGGCGGGGCTCCAGCTCTTCCAGGGTGTCCGCCACGGTCGCCTGCCCTCCCGATCCGCCGACGATGTGCGGCGCCCACAACCACAGTTCTTGTCATCCGGATGACAAACGCCGGGGCCGATCCTGCACCGGCATACCACCGATTTTGGCACCATGGTTCGTAGGGTTCCGGCATGGACGCGGATGTGATCGTTGTCGGGGCCGGACTGGCGGGCCTGGTCGCCGCCACCGAGGCGGCCGATGCCGGCCGGACGGTGCTGCTGCTGGACCAGGAGCCGGAGCAGAACCTCGGCGGGCAGGCGTGGTGGTCGTTCGGCGGGCTGTTCCTGGTCGACTCGCCCGAGCAGCGGCGGATGGGCGTCCGCGACTGCGTGGAGCTGGCCTGGCAGGACTGGCTGGGCAGCGCCGCGTTCGACCGCGCGGAGGACCACTGGCCGCGCCGGTGGGCGGAGGCGTACGTGCACTTCGCGGCTGGGGAGAAGCGGGCCTGGCTGCGGTCGATGGGGCACCGGCTCTTCCCGGTGGTCGGCTGGGCCGAGCGGGGTGGCGGCGCGGCGGACGGGCACGGCAACTCGGTGCCCCGGTTCCACGTCACCTGGGGCACCGGCCCCGGGGTGGTCGAGCCGTTCGCCCGCCGGCTGCGCGCCGCGGTGGACGCCGGCCGGGTGCGGCTGCGCTTCCGGCACCGGGTCGACGACCTGGTCACCACAGACGGCGCGGTCACCGGGGTCCGCGGGGCGGTGCTGGAACCCAGCGACGCCCCGCGCGGCGCGCCCAGTTCCCGGGTCGAGGTCGGCGAGTTCGCGTACGCGGCGCAGGCCGTCGTCGTCACCTCCGGCGGGATCGGCGGCGACCACGACCTGGTCCGGGCAGCCTGGCCGGCCCGGCTCGGCGCCCCGCCGAAGCGGATGGTCTCCGGCGTCCCGGCGCACGTCGACGGGCGGATGATCGGCATCACCGAGGCCGCCGGCGGGCAGGTGATCAACCCCGACCGGATGTGGCACTACGTCGAGGGGCTGCGCAACTGGGATCCGGTCTGGCCGCAGCACGGCATCCGGATCCTGCCGGGGCCGTCCTCGCTGTGGCTGGACGCCACCGGTCGACGCCTGCCGGCGCCGCTGTTCCCCGGCTTCGACACCCTCGCCACGCTGCGTCACCTGCGCGCCACCGGCCACGACCACAGCTGGTTCCTGCTCACCAAGAAGATCATCGCCAAGGAGTTCGCGCTCTCCGGCTCGGAGCAGAACCCGGACCTGACCAACCGCAGCATCCGGCAGGTGGTCGACCGGGCCCGCGCGGGCATCCCCGCCCCGGTGGCGGCGTTCCTGGAGCACGGTGCGGACTTCGTCGTCGCCGACACGCTGGAGGCCCTGGTCGCCGGCATGAACGACCTCGTCGCCCCGGACGGCGGCCCCAGCCTGGACGTCGCGCAGGTGCGGCGGACCGTCGAGGCCCGGGACCGGGCGATCGCCAACCCGTTCGGCAAGGACGCCCAGGTGACCGCGGTCCGGGGCGCGCGGGCGTACCGGGGCGACCGGCTGATCCGGGTGGCCCCGCCGCACCGGCTGCTGGACCCGGCGGCCGGGCCGCTGATCGCCGTCCGGCTCAACATCCTCACCCGCAAGACCCTCGGCGGGCTGCACACCGACCTGGACGGCCGGGTGCTGCGGGCCGACGGGCAGCCGCTGCCCGGCTTGTACGCGGCCGGCGAGGTGGCCGGCTTCGGCGGCGGGGGCATGCACGGCTACAACTCCCTGGAGGGCACCTTCCTCGGCGGCTGCCTCTTCTCCGGCCGGACCGCCGGACGCGCCGTGGCCGCCGCGACCGCCTGACGCCCGGCCGCGACCGCCTGACCGCACCGAGCCGTGCGACCCGCCGGCGGCGGGCAGCTGCGACGCCGAGCCGCGATCGGGGAATCGGCGCGGAGTATGACCGAAATGGATATTGACCAGGGAATAGACGCGTGTCAGTGTGTGCTTCCCTGGAACGAACGTCGCGGCGCCCCTCCGGACGCCGCCGGACCCCGCCGCCCACCCGGCGCGCGGGGTCCGGTCACGCCCAGGTGCACGAACCCCCGACCTGCACCGAGGAGCATCATGAGACGTACAACGTTGACCGCGGGCCTCGCGCTCGCCGCCGCCGTCGCGCTGACGGCGTCGACGGCGACGCTGCCGGCCGCCGCCGCCCCCGCCCCGGCGCTCGCCGCCCCGGACATCTCCGTGACCAACGTCCAGGCCCACCTGACCCAGTTCCAGAGCATCGCCAGCAGCAACGGCGGCCACCGCCGGGCCGGCTCGGCCGGCTACACCGCCTCGGTCAGCTACGTCAAGAGCAAGCTCCAGGCCGCCGGCTACACGGTCAGCGAGCAGAACTGCACGAGCTGCACCTACCCGGGCAACAACGTCATCGCCGAGTGGCCGGGCACCGCGCCGGCCGACCAGGTGGTCATGTTCGGCTCCCACCTGGACGGCGTCTCCGCCGGCCCCGGCATGAACGACAACGGCTCCGGCTCCTCGGTGCTGCTGGAGAACGCCCTCGTGCTGGCCCAGCAGAACCCGACCATGACCAAGCGGGTCCGGTTCGCCTGGTGGAACGGCGAGGAGCAGGGCCTGCAGGGCTCGAAGTTCTACGTCAACTCGCTCAGCGCGACCCAGAAGGGCTACATCAAGGGGTACTACAACTTCGACATGGTCGCCTCCACCAACGGCGGCTACTTCATCAACCGGGTCACCTCGACCACCGCCGCGCCGCTCAAGGCGTACTGGGACTCGCTGGGCCTGGCGCCGGAGGAGAACGTCGAGGGCCAGGGCCGCTCCGACGACTACTCGTTCCAGCAGGGCGGCATCCCCACCTCCGGGTACGCGATGGGCGCCAGCGCCCGCAAGACCAGCGCGCAGGCCAGCAAGTGGGGCGGCACCGCCAACGCCTCGTACGACCCCTGCTACCACTCGTCCTGCGACACCACCAGCAACATCAACGCCACCGGGCTCAACCGCAGCGCCGACGGCATCGCGTACGCGATCTGGGACCAGGCGGTCGGCACCGGCACCCCGACCAACGACTTCTCCGTCGCGGTCAGCCCGACCTCCGGCAGCGTCGCCCGGGGCGCCTCCACCACCGCCACCGTCTCCACCGCCACCACCTCCGGCAGCGCCCAGACCGTCGCCCTGTCGGCATCCGGCGCGCCCAGCGGGGTGACCGTGTCGTTCAGCCCGTCGTCGGTCACCTCCGGCGGCTCGTCCACGATGACCGTCGCCGCCTCCTCGACGGCGGCCACCGGCACCTACACCATCACGGTCACCGGCACCGGGTCGGCGACCCGCACCGCCACCTACAGCATCACCGTGACCGGCACCGGCGGCTGCGCCGGCGGCCAGGTGGTCGGCAACTCCAGCTTCGAGAGCGGGGCCACCGTCTGGACCGCGTCCTCCGGCGTGATCACCAACTCCACCAGCCAGGCCGCCCGCACCGGCTCCTACAAGGCGTGGCTCAACGGGAGCGGCACCAGCAACACCCAGACGCTGTCCCAGTCGCTGACCGTCCCGGCCGGCTGCGCCACGTACACGCTGTCGTTCTGGCTGCACATCGACAGCGCCGAGACCACCACCTCCACGGCGTACGACAAGCTCACCGTCCAGGTCGGCAGCACCACGCTGGCGACGTACTCGAACCTCAACAAGGCCACCGGCTACGTGCAGCGCACCTTCAACGCCGCCGCGTACGCCGGGCAGACGATCACCCTGAAGTTCACCGGCGTCGAGGACTTCTCGCTGCAGACCAGCTTCGTCGTCGACGACGTCACCCTCACCGCCAGCTGACCGGAGCGGAGGGGGCCCCGCCAGCGCCTGCGCCACGGCGGGGCCCCTCCGCACCGGCTCACGTCGCCCTCCGCCGGCCGTCGCGGCTGCCCGCCGCGACGGCCGCCGTCGTTTCCGCAGGGCGGGCCGGACCGTCGGCACCCGGCCGTCCCGGCGGGCACGGGAGGGGGCGGCCCGCCACCGATGCCTGCGACACGTGTACGACACGCCGGTTACGGGGGGACACCGCTAGGTCGCGGACAGTAGGCTCCCCGTGGCTGCCGACCGTAGCGGGCGGTCCGGAGCCAGCTCTCCGGGAGGGTTCGTGGAGAAAACGGTCCGCCAACGCCGAGCGCCCGACCAGACCCTGCCCATCGACCCCGCCGCCCCAACCGACCCCGTCACGTCGGCCGACCCCGTCACGCCGGCCGAGGGCTCGCCGGCTGACGGCGTCGAGGCGTCGACCCTGCCCGAGCTGGAGGACCGGGCGTGGATGCACCACGCGAACGACTTCGCCCACACCAGTTTCTGGGCGGTGGCCCGTCGGCTGCCCCGGCTGGTCCGCGAGGCGATCGCCCTGGCCTGGGCGACCAGTCGCCGGGACACCGCCGCTTCCATCGGGCTGAACGTCGCCGCCGGGGCGATGACCACCCTCGGCCTGCTGGCCACCACCGGCGTGCTGCGCGAACTGTTCGCGGCCGGCCCCACGCCGGACCGGATCCGGGGGGCCCTGCCGGCCCTGGCGCTGACCGCCGCCGCCGTGATGGCCAAGGGTGGGCTCACCATCGCCGCCGGTTGGGCGCAGGCCCGGCTCACCCCGCAGATCAACTATCAGGTCGAGCTGCGACTGTTCGAGGCCACCACGGCCGTCGACCTGGCCGCGTTCGACGACGCCGGGTTCGCCGAGGAGATGGACCGGGCCCGGGAGCGCGGGGTGACCGAGGCGGCCTGGATCGTCGACCACACCGTCAACCTGATCACCGGCGTGGTCGGGGTGCTGGCCACCGCGGCGGCGGTCACCGTGATCCAGCCGCTGCTGCTGCCCTGCCTGCTGCTCGCCGCGGTGCCCGAGGCGGCGACCGCGGTGAAGGTCGCCCGCCGGCAGTACCTGGAGATGCTGGCCAGGATCAACCGGCGCCGCCGAATGTCGATGCTGGCCAACCTGATGGCCAACCGGCACACCGCCGCCGAGGTCCGGGCGTACCAGATGCGGGACTTCCTGCTCGGCGAGTACCGGCAGATGATGGCCACCGAGACGCGCGCCCACCTGCGCCTGGTCCGCACCCAGACCCGGACCCGGGTGCTCGGCACGTCCGCCGCGGGCCTGGCCACCTTCGGCGTGTACGCCGTCCTCGCCGGCCTGCTCCTGACCGGCATGGTGGCGCTCGCCGCCGCCGCGACCGCGCTGATCGCTCTCCAGTCCGCGCGCTCCAACCTCGGAATCGCGGTTTTCGCCACCAACGCGCTCTACGAGGACGCCCTCTACTACCAGGACTACCGGGACTTCCTGGACCGGGCCCTCAGCCGGATCGGCCCCCGCGGCGACCAGCCGACCGACGGCTTCGACGCCATCGAGCTGGACGGGGTCAGCCTGCGCTATCCGGACACCGACAGCCCAGCCGTCGACGAGGTGAGCCTGACCGTCCACCGGGGACAGGTGGTCGCCCTGGTCGGCGAGAACGGCTCGGGAAAGTCCACCCTGGCCAAGCTCATCGCCGGCCTGTACCAGCCCACCGGCGGGGTGATCCGCTGGGACAACGTGGACACCGCCGAGCTCGACCCCCACCAGACCGGCGCACACGTCGCGGTGCTCACCCAGGACTGGTGGAAGTTCCCGTTCACCGCCGGGCAGAACATCCGCGTCGGCCGGCACAACCGGGCCACTGGGGGGCCGAGTGTGCAGGACGCCGCCCGGGCCGCCGCCGCCCACGACATGATCATGGACCTGCCGTTCGGGTACGACACTCTGCTGGACCGCGAGTTCAAGGACGGCCACGACCTCTCCGGCGGCCAGTGGCAGCGCCTCGTCGCCGCCCGTGGCCTGTACCGGGACGCCCCGCTGTTGATCTGTGACGAGCCGTCGGCGGCGCTGGACGCCCGGGCCGAGCACGCCCTCTTCCAGCACCTGCGCCGCCGTCCCGACCGGGCGGTCGTGCTGATCACCCACCGGCTGGCCAACGTCCGGCACGCCGACCAGATCTTCGTGATGGAGCGCGGCCGGCTGGTCCAGCGCGGCACGCACGACGAGCTGATCGCCGCGGACGGGCTCTACCGCGAACTGTTCCACCTCCAGGCCAGCGGCTACCTCGACGCCGCCGCCCCGGGCCCCGCCGACGGCACGGGTCAGCAGACCGTTACCGGGTGGTTGACGACGCCGTCGAAGAGGTAGCCGAGGTCGTTGGGGCGGGCCCGTTCCGGCTGGCCGGCCCCGGTGACGTCGGTGGCCCGCGCCCGTAGCGTCGCCGGCCCCGGCCCCGCCGGACGCCAGCGCGCCGTCCAACGCTGCCACGGCCCGCCCGCGTCCCCGGCGACCAGTTCGGCCGGCCGCCAGCCGTCGTCGCCGGTGTGTACCTGCACCGATCGGATCGGGCCCCCGCCCGACCAGGACCGGCCGCGCAGCAGCACCTCCGCCCCGGCCGGGACCCGGGCGTCCCAGGGCAGCTCGAAGGCGCTCTTCACCGACTGGGGGCCCAGCTGACCGCCGCCGTCGGGCTGGCCGGGGCCGAACATGCGGTAGAGCTGGGTGTTCCACGGCGAGAACAGCGGGGTGGCCGACACCTCGACCGGGCCGACCCACTTGACCGAGGAGATGCCGATCCAGCCCGGCACCACCACCCGCACCGGGAAGCCGTGGTCCGGCGGCAGCGGCTCGCCGTTCATCTCGTACGCCAGCAGCACGTCGTCGAGGGCCTTGCCGACCGGCAGCGGCCGGCGGACCCGGCCCAGGTTCACCCCGCCGGTGACGTAGTCCGGGTCCAGCCCCTCCGGCATCACGTCGACCGCCGCGTCGGTCAGCCCGGCCCGACGCAGGACGGTGGACAGCCGCACGCCCCGCCAGTGCGCCACCCCGACGCCGCCCAGGCCCCACGCGACCCCGGGGGCGGGCCCGTCCTGCTGCCCGGCGAAGAACCGACGGGCGTTGCCGGCGCACTCGACCAGCGCGGTGACCCGCTCGGCGGGCAGCCGGCGCAGGTCGTCGTAGCCGAACTCGACCGGCCGGTCCCGGGTGGGCGTGCCGTGCAGGCCGTCGCCGAACAGGCTCAGCCGCCAGGTGTCGGGGTCGATCAGGGGGGTGCGGGTGTGGTTGCGGACGAAGAACCGGTCGTTGGGCACGACGTACCCCTGCCCGGCCATCGCCTCCCAGCGCATCTCGGCGTTGGTGTCGTGCCGGGTGAACAGCCGGTCCGGCAGCGGCTTGACCATGCCCGGCCCGGTGGCGTCCCGCCCGGGGTCGGCGCCGACCGGGTCGGCCGCCACCGCGACCGGCTCGCGTTCGCCCGCGGCGGCGGCCAGGGCGGTCATCGCGGTGCCCAGCTCCAGCAGGCGGGGGCGGGACACGCCCGCGCCCCGGGCCCGGCCGGCCAGCCACTGTTGCGCCCGTCGGGCGTCATGGTCGGCTTCGTCGTACGACAGGGAGTGCGGCATCGGGGGTCCCTCCGGCTCGGCGGCACAAACTCCTATTCAATCAGTAGGAGTTTGTGCCGGGACAGCGCCGGGCGGCGGGAACCGCCGGCCCTTCGGCCGAGCCGGCCGGCGCCGCTCAGGTCGCCGCGGCCACGACGGTGATCACCCCCGCGACCACCAGCACCCAGGCCCAGATCCGGTCCACGTTGAGCCAGGCCCGCCGCAGCACCCCGACGCCGAGCACCTCGTACACCGCCACGGCCGCGGCCAGCGCCACGCCGAACATCGCCACCGTGTGCACCCCGGCGGCGGCCAGCCCGGGCAGCGCGCCCGCCGGGGTCGCCGACAACTGCCCGGCGTGCCCGGCGTGTCCTGCGTGCCCGCCGGCCGCGGCCGGCTCGGCGAGCAGCACCGGCAGCAGCATCAGCCCGGCGCCGTGCGCCGACGACATCAGGAACGACCACCCGGCGAGCTGCGCGTTGGACGGCCGCATCCCGGCCCACCGGAAGTGCTGCCGCGACAGCAACTGCCACAGCCCGAACCCGACCAGCAGCACCCCGCCGACGATCGCCACGGTGGTGCTCGCCACGACCGACCTGGTGGCGCTGACCAGCGCGGCCACCAGGCCCACCGAGGCGAGGTGACCCAGCGCGATGGGCAGCAGCGACGTCACGAGCATCCGCCGGCTGCGCTCCTGAAGTCCCCGGCCCACCGCGAACAGCCAGCCCATGGCCGGGTTCAGCCCGTGGAACGCGCCGAGCCCGGCCAGCGCCAGCCAGGTCGTCCCGGTCACGGGAAGCAGTACGAGTCGGAGGACGCGTCGCCGCCCTGCAACCGGGTCTGGTGCACCCGCAGCCCCCGGAACTCCTCCCCGCGCGGGAAGAACCGCGGGTCCGGGGTGAGCCCGCCGGCGTCGGGGTCGACGTCCAGTTTGGCCAGCCAGGCGCCCACCCCGTCCGGGTAGAACTGGTCGTCCCACGAGCCGTAGAGGGAGTTGGACACGTACACCCGGCGGCCGTCGCGGCTGATCTCCACCATCTGCGGGCCGCCGGCGAGGGGCTCGTCGGGGAAACCCGGGTGGGGGGTGCGCCGCACGATGCCGCCGAGGCGCGCCGACCCGGTCTGCACGGGGTGCAACGGGTCGCTGACGTCGTACTGGCGCAGCTCGCCGGTGCCCCAGCAGGAGACGTAGAGGAATCTGTCGTCGACCGACAGGTCGATGTCGGTGACCAGCGGCGGGACCGCCCCGAACGGCTTGAGCAGGTCCGGCAGGTCGGCCGGGTCGGCCGGCTCCGCCGGGATGTCGATCACCTTGGTCACGGCCCAGGCGTCGCCGTCGCGGTGCCACAGCCAGACCGAGGCGGACAGATCCTCCACGCTGATCACCACGCCGACGAACCCGTACGTCCTCGTCGGGTCGTGCGCCGGTCGCAGCTCCAGCGGCATCTGGTACGCGTCGCCGAGGTCGACCCGCTGCACGTGCCGGCGCTTCGCCAGGTCCCAGAAGTGGATGGCGTGCCCGTACTTGCGCCCCAGCAGCAGCTCGCCGACGATGCCGTCCTCGATCATCGACGGGGTGCCCCACTCGCTGGTCACCAGCACGTCGTGGTTGTAGTGCCACCAGAAGTCGTACGCGAGGAACTGCGGCCCCCGGTCGGCCTCCCACGCCCGGCGGACCTCGAAGCTCGTGTGGTCGAGGATCGCGATGCCGCCGGGGCCCTCGGCACCGTCGGCGCCGCCGAGGGCGGACAGGTAGATCCCGTCGGGGCCGCAGTGCACCGTGTGCGGCCGGGAGTAGCCGGCCCGCTCCGCCAACTCCTCCGGGCCGATCACCTTGACCAGCTGCGGGGCGCGCGGGTCGGGCTGGGTGTCGTACACGTGCACCCGCGACGAGCGCAGCCCGGGCACGATCAGGTAGCGCCGCTCGACGTGCGGGTGCGGCGCGGCCGGGCAGAGCGCGCTGCTGCACGCGTTCCACCCGAAGTGGTGCACCTCGTCGCCGGTGTGCGGCAGGTCGGTCCAGCCCACCACCCGCCCGTACTCGGGGGAGGCGGGGTCGGTGTCGAGGACCGCGATGGCGTCGGGACGGGCCGCCGAGCGGTCGAAGGCGGCCACGTAGGCCAGCTTCTCGGCGGGGGCCCGGGCGGCGTCGCGGGGTGAGGGGTAGAAGGACGGGTCGGGTGTCCAGCGGCTCATGGCGGCTTCCTCCGGGGTCGGCGTGCCGAACCGATCGCATCGACGCATCTCAGCGAGCGGAAACAGCCTACTGACCCGACGGGACACCGTGGTTAACGCATCGTGCCGACTTCCCTGCCCAGGGTTGCCCGGTGGGGGCGGCCGTTCAGGCGTCCCGGTGGGCGGCGAGGAAGTCGGCGAGCACCCGGGTGTGGGTGGAGAAGGCCAGCTCGGCGGGCTCGGTGAGCACCAGCCACTCGGTCGCCTCGTCGGTCGGCGCGGACGGCGGGAGCTGCCCGGCCGGCCGCTCGGGCAGCGTCCCGAAGACCATCATGGTGCCCCCGGCCGGGGCGCTGTGCACCCCGAACAACTCCGCGTCCCCGGCCGCCGCGACCAGCCCGGTCTCCTCCCGCAGCTCCCGGACCAGGGCGTCGCGCCATTCCTCGCCGTACTCGATGAAGCCGCCGGGGAGGGCGAGCAGGCCGCGCGCGGGCTCGATGTCCCGGCGCACCACGACCACGCCCAGGCCGGCGTCGGTGCGTACCGGCAGCACCGCGACCGCGACCGGCAGCGGATTACGCCAGACGGTGTGCCCGCAGGCCGCGCAGGCCCGGGGCCAGCCGCTCCCCGCCGGATATGCGATGCCGCAGGAGGAACAGTGGGAGTACGGTGCGCCGGTCATGCCGCCGCACCTTACCGCCCCGGCCGCCCGGCCCCCGCCGGGGTGGCCGCGGAGAGCCGGCGGGTGATCCACAGCGGCGAGGTGACGGCGTTGCCCATCACCACGGCGTGCGCGCCCGCCGCGAATGCCCGGCCGATCTCGTCGGTGCTGCGGTACCGCCCCTCGGCGAGCACCGGCACCGGCACCGCCGCCGCGAGCCCGGCCACCAGCTCCAGGTCCGGCCCGTCCCGGCGCGGACTGGCCGCCGTGTACCCGGACAGCGTGGTCGCCACCGCGTCCGCCCCGGCCCGCACCGCCGCCACCCCCTCGGCGACGGTGGAGACGTCCGCGAGGACCAGCGCGCCGGCGGCGTGCACCGCCGCGACCGTGTCGGCGAGGACCCGGCCGTCGGGGCGCGGCCGGTCGGTGCCGTCCACCGCGACGACGTGCGCCCCGGCGGCTGCCACCTGCACCGCCAGTTCGGGCGTCGGGGTGATGAACACCTCGGCGTGGCCGTGCTTGTACAGCCCGATCACCGGCACGCCGACCGCGGCGCGGATGGCGGCCACGTCGGCCGGCCCGTTCGCCCGGATCCCCACCGCACCGCCGGCAACGGCGGCGGCGGCCACCCGGGCCTGGACGTACGGGTCCCGCATCGGGTCGTTTGGCTCGTCCGGCAGCGGCTGGCAGGAGACCACCAGCCCTCCGGCGAGCGAGTCGAGAATTCCCACGTCCTCAGTCCTTTCCCTCGTCGAACGCCGGCCGGCCCGGGTCCGCCGACGCGGCGGCCGGGTCCCCGGTGGCGAGCCGGGCCGCGCCGACCACGACCGCGTCGGCGTCCAGCGCGGCGGGCAGCAGCGGCACGTCCGCCCAGCCCGACGGCAGCTCGGCCGCGTAGGCGGCGGTCGCGGCCGGCAGCAGCGCCCCGCCCGCCCCGCCGGCCACCAGCACCACCTGCGGGTCGAGCGTGGTCACCAGCCCGGCCAGGGCCGCGCCGAGGCTCGCGCCGGCCCGCTCGACCACCTCCCGGGCGGCGGCGTCCCCGGCCGTCGCCCGCTCGGCCACCTCGCGCCCGGTGATCCGCTCGCCGGTACGCAGGGCGTAGCCGGCGGCCAGGCCGGTGCCGGACGCGACGGCCTCCAGGTGCCCGTACCGGCCGCACCCGCAGCGCAGCCGCCCCGCCCCGGGCGCCGGCAGGTGGGCCACGGCGCCGGCCGCGCCCCGGGCGCCGGGGTCGATCCGGCCGTGCCGGACCAGCGCCCCGCCGAGCCCGGTGCCGACCGCCACCAGCAGCAGGTGTCCCCGGCCCCGGCCGGCTCCCGCCCAGCTCTCGCCGAGCGCGGCGGCGTGCACGTCGTTGGCGACCCGCACCGGCCGGCCCAACCGTTCGGCCAGCTCGGCGCGAACGGCCGTGCCGGTCCACCCGGGCAGGCTGTCCGTGGCGTACCGGATGCCGCCGGTCGCCGGGTCGACGGTGCCGGCGGTGCCCACCCCGACCGGCCAGTCGCCGGACGCGGGGATCAGTTCGGCGGCGAGCCGGGCGGCGGTGTCCAGCACCGCGCCCGGCCCGGACCCGGCGGGGGTGGGTGCCCGCAGGCGGCGCAGGACCGTGCCGTCGGTGTCGACCAGGGCGGCCGCCGTCTTGGTGCCGCCGATGTCGACGCCGACGGCGGCGTGGGCCGGGGAGGTCATCCCTTCAGGCCGGTGTGCGCCAGGCCCTCGACGAACTGCTTCTGCGCGATCACGAAGACCGCCAGCACCGGCAGGGCGGTCATCGACGCCGCCGCGAGCTGGACGTTCCACATCGGCCCGCCGTACGCGTCGACGAACTGGGTCAGCGCCTGCGGCAGGGTGAACTTCTCCGGCGAGGAGAGGAACACGATCGGTTCGAGGTACAGGTTCCAGCTGTGCAGGAAGGTGAAGATGGCCACCGCGCCCAGCGCGGGGCGGGACAGCGGCAGGGCGATCTTCCAGAACGTGGCGAACCGGCCCAGCCCGTCGACCCGGGCCGCCTCCTCCAGCTCCCCGGGCAGGGCGATGAAGAACTGCCGCATGATGAACGTGGCCAGCACGCTCGGCGCCCCGAAGATCGGCACCAGGATCAGCGGCCAGTGGGTGTCGACCAGCCCCAGCTTGAAGAACATCTGGAACAGCGGGACGATCGTGACCTCGCTCGGGATGAGCAGGCCGGCGAGCACCACCAGGAACAGCAGGTTCTGGCCCCGGAACCGGATCCGGGCGAAGGCGTACCCAGCCAGCGCCGCCACCGCGAGGGTGCCCACGGTGACCACCAGGGCGATGTAGACGCTGTTGAGGTACTGCCGCCCGAACGGCTGCAACTCGAACACCCGCTGGTACGCCTCCAGCCGCGGGTTCGTCGGCCAGAGCTGCGGCGGGAAGGCGAAGATGTCCGCCACCGGCTTCAGCGACGAGGTGACCATCCACCAGGTGGGGAAGACGAACGGGATCGCCAGGACCATCAGCACCCCGTAGAGCACCAGCTTCGTCCTGGGCGACAGGTCACGACTCATGGAAGACCCATCTCTTGCGCATCTGCCACTGCAGCACGGTCAGCGCGAGCACGATCGCGAACAGCACGATCGACAGGGTCGCGCCGTAGCCGAAGTGGTGGAACTGGAAGGCCTGCTGGTAGAGGTAGTAGACGAGCACCGTGGTCGAGGTGCCCGGGCCACCCTGGGTCAGCACCGCGATCTGCGCGAACACCTGCAACGAGCCGACCACCGTGATGATCGACGTGAGCATGATCGTCGGGCTGATCAGCGGCACGGTGATCCGCCAGAACTGCCGCAACCGGCTCGCCCCGTCCACCTCGGCGGCCTCGTACAGATCGCCCGGCACGCCCTGGAGGGCGGCCAGGAACAGCACCATGTTCAGGCCGACGTTCTTGAACACCTGCACGACGACCACCGACAGCATCGCGGTGCCCTCGCCGCGCAGCCAGTTCGGGCCGTCCACGCCGATCGTGTCGAGCAGCCCGTTGATCCCGCCGTTGTCCTGGAGCAGGAAGCCCCACACGATCGTCCAGGCGACCAGGGAGACCACCACGGGGGAGAAGAACAGGGTGCGGAACACGATGGTGCCGCGCAGCTTCTGGTTGAGCAGCACGGCCAGCATCAGCGCCAGGGCGAGGTTGAACACCACCAGCCCGACCGAGAACAGCCCGGTGGCCTTCAGCACCCCACCCAGGTTGGTGTCCTCGGCGAGCTGCGTGTAGTTGTCGCCGCCGACGTAGTCGAACGTGCCGGCGAGCACGTTCCACTCGTGCAGGCTGTACCAGACCACCAGGACCAGCGGCAGGATCACGAACACGATGCTGCCGATGAGCTGTGGGGCGACGAACAGGTACCCGGCGAGCTGGTCGCGCCGGCGGCTGGTCCACCACGGCGGACGGGCCCGGCCCGGGGCGGGCCCGGTCTTGGCGACCGGGCCCGTCCTGGTGTCCGTCGGGGACATGGTCACTTCGCCAGCAGCGGCTGGATCTTGGCGCACACGCCGTCCAGGACCGCCTTGATGTCGGCGTTCGGCTGCCACAGCGGGTCGAGCCCGGCGCGGACCTGCTGGCTCAGCTCGGCCTGCCCGGCGTGGCTCGGCTTGACCACGCCGCTGGTGATGCCGTCGATGACGACCTTCTGCAACTGCTCCGGCTTGAGCTTCGGGTTCGTCTTGCCCAGCGTCTCGGCGGTCAGCAGCGACTGCCGCGGCGGCGGGAAGAACTGGGCCAGCTTCGCCGAGTTGGTGGGGTTGGTGAAGAAGGCCAGGAAGTCGGCCGCCTCGTCGGCGTGCGGGCTCTTCTTCATCACCCCGAGGCCGGCCTGGCCGAGCACCGAGTAGTTGCCCTTCGGGCCGGCCGGCAGCGGCACCAGGTCCCAGCCGAAGCCGCCGTCCTTCAGCAGCGACGCCCGGGAGATCTGGGTGACCGTCATGGCCGCGTCACCGGCGAAGAAGTCCGCCGTGGTGCCCGGGCCGGGCAGCGCCTTGTCGGTGAAGATCCCCTTGTGCAGGGCGGTCATCGCCGCGACCATCTCCGGGGAGTTGAAGCCGCAGGACTTGCCGTCCTCGCTCCACGCCTGGGCGCCCCAGCCGGTGAAGAAGGTCGACAGGTTGTCCCAGCCCTTGTAGTCGAAGTCCCGGATCACCAGGCCGGCCTTGCCGGACTTCTTGGCGGACGCCGCGGCGGTGGCCAGGGCGTTGTCCCAGTTCCACTGCCCGGCGGCGATCAGCTCGGCCGGCGTCTTCTGCCCGGCCTTCTTCACCATGTCGGTGTTGACGAACACCCCGAACGGCGAGTTGGAGAACGGGTACGCGTACAGCTTGCCGCCGTCCTGCCAGAGCTTCGTGGTGGCGGGGGAGAGGTCGTCGTAGCCGTACCCCTCGGTCTTCTTCAGCGTCTCGTCCAGCGGCAGCAGTGCGCCGGAGGACACGAAGTCAGGGGCCGAGTTCTCGAACACCCAGGCCAGGTCGGGGGCGTTGCCGCCGGCGATCTGGGTGGTCAGGGTGGTGGTGTAGTTCTCGAACGGCAGCGGGTCGAAGGTGATCGACTCCACGTCCGGGTGGGACTTCTTGTACTCGTCCGCGATCTCGTTGAACAGCTTCAGGTGCGCCTCGTTGGCGGACCAGACCGTCATCCGCAGCTTCGCCGGACCGCTGTCGCCAGCGTCGTCCCCGCCGCCGCAGGCGGTCAGGGCGAGCGCACCGACCAGCGCGACGGCGACGCCGCGCAGGGCCTTTCCTGCTTTCACAATCTTCTCCTCACCGGGGGGTGTTTCAGTAGCCCACGATCTGCGGCCAACGCAGTTCCACGCCGGCCGTTGTAAGGCGGTCCTGGAATTCGGCCAGCAGACGGGGGGTGTCGCGGACCGCGCGCGGGGACTCGCCCCGCGCCAGGCAGAAGTCGGCGAGCAGGCCGGCGACCTCGCCGACGTTCCACTCGACCGGGTGCAGCCGGTAGCTGCCGTTGGTGACGTGCGTGGTGCCGATGTTCTTGCCGGCCGGCAGCAGGTTCTCCACCCGCTGCGGGATCAGCGCGCCGAGCGGGATCTCGAACGGGCAGGACCCGACATCGATGTAGTTGTCGCCGCCGGTCGACGGGTGCAGGTCGATCCGGTACATGCCCACGCCGATCGAGTCGGGGTAGCTGACCGCGCCGTGCGCGCCGCGCACCGCCAGCGACAGGTCCTGCTCGACGACCGTGTACTCGGCCCGGATACGCCGCGACTCCCGGATGTACGGGGCCTGGGCCAGGCCGTCGGCGCTGCCGGTGACGTCGCCGCGCAGCCGCAGCCCGGGGAATCCGGTGCCCCCGTCGGGCCGGGGCGCCTCGGTCTGCATCCAGTACAACACCGAGTACGACAGCTCCCGCGCCTGCGACAGGTGCCAGGACGCGTTCGGCACGTCGATGACCGGGCCCTCGAAGTAGTCGATCATCGGCCAGTTCACCAGCGTGATGTCGCTGGCGTACGCCCCGTCGACGAAGTTGCGCCGGGCGGCGATCCGCCGGAACGTCCACAGGTTGCCGTCGCCGGGGTTGAGGCGCTGGTCGGCGTTGACCGACAGGGGGTCCTCGTCCGGGTTCGGGGTGAAGCTGCGCTCGACGATCTCCAGCGTCCGGGGGTGCGGGGAGCGCCAGGACAGCAGCCGGTCGCCCCAGAAGTCCGGCTTGTAGTCGCGCCAGAAGTCGTACCCGGCCGGGCGGTCGATGGTGTGGTCGCCGTCGACGTGGTCCAGGGCGAAGCAGACCGACACGGCCTGCATGTTCATCGGCTGGGCCTCGGCCGGCGCGCTGGGCTCGCCGGTCTCCTCCCGCGACTCGAACCCGGTGACGTACTCGACGCCGGCCAGCGGCAGCAGCTCGCCGGTCTCGGTGGCGTCCAGCACGTACGGGGCGGTCAACTCGACCAGCTCGTCGGGGCGGTCGCGGTGCGCGACGGTCACCCCGGTCACCCGGTCGCCGTCGGTGGCCGCCGAGACCGGCCGGTACGGCTGGAGCACGGTCAGCCGCCCGGACCCCCGGTACGGCGCCAGCATCTCCTCCAACACCGCCACCGCGACCCGGGGCTCGTGGCACAGCCGGCTGACCCAGCCGGCCCCCGGGTTGAGGTCGGTCCAACCCCGGGACCGCTCGGTGAGCGGGAAGTGCCGCCGGTAGTAGTCCCGGATCCCGGTGCGCAGCTCCCGGTAGCTGGCGGTGACGCCGAACTGCTCGACCCAGGAGTGCTCGTCCGGGGGGACCGCCTGGCTGGTGAGCTGCCCGCCGAGCCAGTCGAACTCCTCGGTCAGGATGACGCTCCGGCCGGCCCGGAGGGCGGCCAGTGCCGCCGCCACTCCGCCCAGCCCGCCGCCGACGACGAGGACGTCCGCACGCATCGTTACCACTTACTTCCTTCCAGTTACGCGTTCGCCGCTCAGGAGCGGTCGACCGCCGGATCGGGGGCGCCGAGGGTGTCCCCCTCGACCAGTTGGCATGGCAGCAGGCGCTGCCCCACGCCGTCGGCGCTGCCGTCGATGACCGAGGTCAGCACCTCGACCGCCTGGCGTCCCATCTCCTCGCGGGGGATGTGGAAGCCGGTGAAGGTGAGGTCGGTGGGCAACGGCACGGTCGGGTCGCCGAGGGTCACCACCGACAGGTCGCCGGGCACCGTCAGGCCGCGCCGCCGGGCGGCCAGTTCGAGGGCCACCGCCGCGGCGAAGTCCTCCACGAACACCACGGTGGTCCGGTCGGCGCGCAGGTCGTCGAGGATGGCGTCGGCGTCGCGCCCGGCGGTGGGCAGCTCCCGGGCGCTCTCGGCCGCGCCGCCGTGGGCGGCGAAGCCGCGCCGCCGGTCCTCGGACGACTCGGCGTGGATGCCCATGGACAGGTACGCCAGGCGGCGGTGCCCGTGGCCGAGGGCCCGCCCGGTCAGGGCGTCGACCGCCGCGGCGTAGTCCGCGCCGACGTACGGGACCGGACCGCCGGCGTCGTTGCGTCGGCCGACCGCCACGTACGGGAAGCCGTCCCGGTTGAGCCGGTGCAGCTCGGCGGCGTCGATCTCCCGGCCGAGCAGGAGGCAGCCGTCGGCCAGCCGCAGCCGGTTGTCCTGGTGGAAGATCCGCCGCCGCCCGTCGACGACCGGTGCGCTGGTGAACAGCAGCAGGTCGCAGCCGACCCGCTCGGCGTACTCCTCGATGCCGAGCAGGAACGGGTGGAAGAAGTCCCGGCTGCCGCTGGGGAACGCCGGCTCGTAGGTGAAGACGCCGATGATCCGGTTGAACCGGGCGGCCAGCCGCCGGGCCACCGGGTCGGCGGCGTAGCCGGTCTCCTCGATGGTCCGCAGGACGCGGTCCCGGGTCTCCGGCGCGATCCGCACGTCGGCGTCGGAGCGGTTGTTGAGCACCAGGGACACGGTGGCCTGACTGACGCCAGCCAGGCGAGCGATGTCACGTTGGGTGACGCGGCGCGGCGAAGAGGGCACGGGGGAGTCCTCCGGTTGGTGCTAATGCGTATTAGCGATCGGCGTTGGAGAGGACTCTCGCCCCCGACCCGGGGAGATGTCAAGGGCTCTCCGGAGATTTCCTCGCGATGAACTCCCTGAACTAATGCGTATTAGCTCGTCGGTGCCGAGGGTCGCCGACGTGCTTTCGCCCCTCGTGGCCGTTTCCCGCCGAGATCGAAGCTCCCCCTTGACAGTGGGCCGGCCGGGCGGCGAACATCGGAGAAAGATAGATGCTAATACGTATTATCAGACTTCGACGAGTGTGCTGTCGCCCCGCCGGGCACCCCTCAAATCACCCTGCGTGACGTCGATGGGCAGCCGGTGCCCCGGCTTGGCACCCGGTACCTGATGCTGTTCATGGACAACCCCACGGCCGCGTTGCCCGGCCCGACCGGCCCGGTGTCCCGGCGCATCCGCTGGGCGGTGTCGAACGACGCTCGTACGTGGACGGTCCAGCCGGAACCCATCGGGAGCTGGACTGCGCGGTGGACCGGCCCGTGCTCTGGCCGCCGAACCACAAGCTGGTCGACGTCGCAGTGACCGTCGATCTCCCCGACGGGGTGCTCGGCCCGCGCGCCTTCGCCCTGACCGGGGTGACCGGCGGCGACGCCGCCGACGTCGCCGGGTTCGTCACCGGCGCCCCGGACACCGCCGGCCGGCTGCGCGCCGAGCGCGCCGGCAACGGCGGGGACCGGGTCTACACCCTGCGGTACGCCGGCCACGACGAGATCGGCCGCCCGGTGGGCTGCTCCGTCACCGTCACCGTCCCGCACGACCAGCGCCGGGCCTGACCGCCGGCACCCCTGAGGTGGCGACCGGGACGATCGGTGTTATCGGGCGGCCGGTCGATCCAGGGGCTCGCCGGCCCGGCCCTCGTGCGGGGGCCGGGCCGGGTCGGGCGCTGGCTGCCTGGGATCAGGTGCGCAGGGCCGCCCGGGCGTCCATCAGGGCGAAGCCGAGCAGGTTGTCGCCCCGCCAGCGGGCCGGGTTCTCGACGGCGGGGTCGTCCGCGGCCAGGCCGACGCCCCACACCCGGTCCACCGGGCTCGCCTCGACCAGCACCCGGTTGCCGGTGGCCAGCAGGAACGCGCGCAGGTCGGCGTGCTGGGCGAACTTGGCGACGCTGCCGGCGACCACGACGTCGTACCGGTGGACCGCCCAGACGGCCTCGTCGAAGCCGCGGACCCGGCGGCCGAGGGCCTTGGCCCGCTGCGGGTGCCCGGCGGCGAGGACCTGCTCCGCCACCGGGTCGTCGCCGAAGAGGACGGCCTTGCGCCACATCATCCAGTGCTCGGCGGTGTGGAAGACCCGACCGTCCACGGTGAACGGCGCGGGCCACCACTGGCTCAGGCAGCCCGGCCCGACGGAGCCGTCCCGCTGGGGCCGGTGACCCCAGAAGTGCAGGTACTTCACCGGCTCACCGGCGCGGTGCAGGGCCACCAGGTCGGCGACGGATCGAGGCGACATAGCCGACAGTCTGCCCTGCGCCCCCGACACCGCGCCGCCGAGTTTCCGTGGTCCCGGCGGTCAGCCGGGTTCGCCGTCGGCGGATGCTTGCACCTCGGCCGCCGCGCGTTCGCCCGCGCGCACCGCCCCCTCCAGGTAGCCCGTCCAGCCGACCGCCGTCTCGGTGCCCGCCCAGTGCACCCGCCCCACCGGCGGGCGCAGCGCCGGCCCGTAGCCGCGCCACGAACCGGGGGTCAACGACCCGCAGAAACACCCCCGGGTGTACGGGTCGGCCGACCAGTCGTACTCGACGAACCCGTCCGGGCGGGCGGCGTCCGGGCCGACCATGGCCACCAGCGCGTCCAGCACCGCCGCCCGCCGGGCGTCCGGGGACATCCCGCGCAGCTCACGCGCCTCGTCGCCGTAGCTGAACGCGGTCAGCACCCCGCGCGTCGAGTCCGGGGTGCCGTTGTCCACCGTCTCGGTCACCGGCCCGGTCGCGCTGGTGCCGACGCCGGAGAGCCCACCGGCACGCCAGAACGGCTCCGGGTAGAGCGCGTGCACCTTCACCGCCGAACCCATCGGCATCCGCTGGGTCAACCCGTCGCGCAGCGCCGGCAGCGGCGGGTCGTACCGGATCCGGCCGGCCAACGCCGGGGCCACGGCGACCACCGCCGCGTCGGCGGGGTACGCGTCCCGGTCGGTGCGCACCAGCACCCCGCCGGCGTCCTGCGCGATCACCGTCACCGGCGCGCCCAGGCACAGCGCCCCCGGCCCCACGGTGGCCGCCAGCCGCTGCGCCATCCGCTCGGCCAGCGCCGCCGGGCCGCCCACCACCCGGTCCTGCTGCGCCCCGCCGGCCATCCCCAGCAGCAGGGCGCTGCCACCGCCGCTGCGCAGGTAGAACAGCATCTGGAGCAGGGAGATCTCGTCCGGGCCCGTGGCGAGCAGGCCGCCGGCCAGCAGCCGGCCCAGGTACCGGGCGCCCGCCGGATCACCTGCGGCCTCGGCCAGCCAACCGGACAACGGCAGCCGGTCCCACTCGGGCGCCTCGGCAGCCAGCCAGGGCGCCGCCGGATCGAGCCGCGCGGCGAGGGCGTCGAGCCGGGCCAGCACCCGCGCGGTGGACTCCGGCGGCTCTGGGCGGCGCTCCCCGTCCCAGCGCAGCACCGGTGTGCCGAGGGCCGCCGACGGGAACGTGGTCAGGCCGTGCTCGGCGACCAGGGCGTACATCCGGTCCTGGGTGGGGCCGAGCCACTGCGCGCCCAGGTCGAGCTGGGTGCCGTCGGGCAGCCACCGGGTCAGCGTCCGCCCGCCCACCCGCTCCCGGGCCTCCACCACCCGCACGTCCCACCCCGCGCGGGCGAGCGCCAGCGCAGCGGCAAGCCCGGAGAACCCACCCCCAACCACCACCACCCGCCCCACTTGCCCTACCCCTCCCACCCCAGCCGCATACCCCCAACCCGGCCCACCACGCCAGCCCACGCCCTCCGCTTCCTTGACCGTCGGCGATGCCCCGCCTGCGGCGGCAGTTCCGGGTACGGATCGAGGGGCGCGGGTATTGCCTCCCGCGACACCCCCGGCCGCGAATTCCTCCGGCCGCGTCCGGACCTGGGTCGGTCGCGGCTCGTCGAATGCCCTATACGACAAGCCATTCGGCTGGCGCTAAACAGTAAGGTGTTATTCAATGGGTCACGCAGGGCGCTCATCGACCAGGCAAGGGTGATGCACATGTCTCTGCAAATCAGGGTCGCGGCGTTGGCGATGGTCGTCGCCGTGTCCGGCGGCACTCTCGCCATCTCGGCCGCTCCGGCGGCGGCCTCCGTCAGCCAGGGATACATCATGGGCTCAGGCAACTGGAAGGACGACTGGGGAGATGAGGGCCCCATCTCCGCGTCGACGCGCTCGTACAACAACGTCGTCGCCGCGTGGCAGATGATTCTCTGGGCTGACGGATATCTGACCCAGGCCGATGTTGACTGCCGATTCGGGCCGGCGACGACCTCCGCCACGAAGAAGTGGCAAAGCGACCGAGGTCTCGTCAGCGACGGTGTCGTCGGCGCAAATACCCTGACCAAGGCAGCGACCAAACTTGGCGTGTATGAGGGCGAAGGCTGGTACTGGTACGACGGTGCCGGCACCAAACTCATCTACTTCGGTCGCAACGCGGACGGCAAATGGGATATGAGCCTCGGTCCGGACCAGGAGTGGCAGCTTCTCTCGTACACGTACGCGAACTTCAGCGTCTGCTCCTGATCACACGAAGGGAAGCCGGCCGTGACCCCTGCGGGCACGGCCGGCTTTCCGAATCCGCCGGCTCAGCCGGTGAGCGTCGCCAGGGCCGCTTCCGCCGTTTCGCCGGGCCGGGCCGGTACGCGAGCCGCACCGGGTGCGCGCCGAGGTCCTGGCCGGCCGCCGCACCGGTCGTGCAGCTGCCCGCTGGTGCCTCCGTGGTAGAGAGCCGAGAGTCGGCCGCGTGACGATTCTGTTCGGCGGTATCGGGCGGCGGGATGCTCCTATGGATGTCAAGCGGCGAGTTTGAGATCGTTTGAGGTGATGATCTGGTAGAGCTCGCGGGCGATGTAGCGTTTGAGGCAGCGGATGATCTCTTTCTTGGACAGTCCTTCCTTGGTGCGTCGTTCGGCGTAGGCGCGGGTGCGGGGGTCCCAGCGCAGGCGGCAGAGCACGACGCGGTAGAGGACGGCGTTGGCTTGCCGGTCGCCGCCGCGGTTGAGTCGGTGCCGGGTGGTCTTGCCGGATGAGGCGGGGATCGGTGCGACGCCGCAGAGCATGGCAAACGCGGCTTCGGAGGTGAGCCGGTCATGGTTCTCCCCGGCGGTTACCAGCAGTTGGCCGGCGACATCGGCGCCGACGCCGTTGACGGCGACCAGGCCGGGGTTGATGGTGGCGACGAGGGGCTCGAGCAGTTCGTCGAGGTCGGCGATTTCGGTGGACAGCTGCTGGTGGCGGCGGGCCAGGGAACGCAGAGCGACCTTGGCGGCGGTGGCCGGGGTCGCGGCGTCGGTCCGGTCGGGTCGCAGGTTCGCGCAGGTGGCGATCAGCTCTTTGACGGTCAGGCTGCGCAGCCGGGCACGCAGGTCGTCGGGGGCGGTGACGATCAGGGTCTTGATCTGACGCTGGGCGTCGGCGCGCTGGTCGACCGCGCTGCGCCGGGCCACCCGGAGGTTGCGCAGGGCTTCGACGCGGCCGTCGCGCTGCTTGGGGGTGCCGGTCCGGTCGCCGGCCAGGGCGGCCTTGGCCGCTTGGATGGCGTCGATCGGGTCGGACTTGCCCTGGAACCGGCGGGTCTTGCGGTTGGGCCGGTCCACTTCGATCACCGCGACCTGTTCGTGGCGTAGCCGCCGGGCGAGCCCTGCGCCGTAGGCGCCGGTCCCCTCGACACCGACCCGCAGCACCTGGCCGAACTCGCGCATCCAGGTCAGCAGGGCGGTGTATCCGGCCGTCGTGGCGGGGAACTGTTGGGTGCCTAGCACCCGTCCGACCAGGTCGATCACCGCGGCGGTGTGGGTGTCCTGGTGGGTGTCGACGCCACCGGCGACCTCGATCGCAGCGTTGTCGGGTGTAATAGAGGGCATCGTCGTCCTGTCGTTCGTGACCGGGGCAGGGCGGCACGCACCAGCCGGGCAACGCGGACAAGACAGAGATGGGACCTCTGGCCAGGCTCCTATGAAGTCACAACGCCACGTCCGATGAGTGCACGAGCACCTCCCGACCGAGGCCGACAGATCCCGTTGAGGACCCGAAGTCAGTCAGTCGCTGGGTCAAACCTCGGCGGGAGGTGCTCATGAACATCATCTCTGTCAGTCGCGCAGGGTGCGCAGGATGCGGGCCAGGTGGGCCCGGTCGGTCGGGCTGAGCCCGCCGAAGAGGCGTTCCGCCTCGGTGTGCCGGGCCGCCCGGATCGCCGCGCCGACCCGGGTGCCCTCGTCGGTCAACGTGACCAGGGTGGCGCGCCGGTCGACCGGGTCGGGGCGGCGGGCGACCAGGCCCCGCTCCTCCAGGCCGTCGACCACCTCGGTGGTGGAGCGCGGCGCGATGCGCAGGTGCTCGGCGAGCGCGTTGAGCCGCATCGCGCCGTGCCGGGTCAGCACGCCCAGTGCCCGGGAGTGCCCGGGGTTGATCGCCCACGGTTCGAGGGTCTGCCGGGACAGGTGACGCAACCGCCGGGCGACGGACCAGAAGCTCTCTGCCAGGCCCTCCTCGTGCGCCTCGGCACCCTCGTCGCCAGCTTCGGCGGGGTACGCCGGTCCGGGGGCGCGGTCGTCGGCGGTCACCGGAATACCGTAGCAGCAGTTCCTGTTGTCACCTCATGATGAGGTAACCTCAGCATCATCGTCCCCCATCGGAAGGAACACCCTTGGACACACCCCCCACCCACCGGGAGGGCCGTGGCGGCCCCCGCGCCGTCAGCCCCGCCGAGAAGGCCCAGGCCCGACAGGTGTCGCTGCGCCGCATCGGCCGGCTCTTCGCCCCGCACCGCTGGCAGCTCGGCACCGTCACCGCGATCATCGTGATCTCCTCGGTCGTCGCCATGGCGTCGCCGTTCCTGCTGCGTACGGTGATCGACCGGGCCCTGCCGGAGCGTGACCTGACCCTGCTGGTCCGGCTGGTCCTCGGCATGGTCGCGGTCGCGGTCGTGACCGCGGCCCTCGGCGTGGTCCAGACCTGGCTCTCCACCCGCGTCGGCCAGCAGGTCATGCACCGGCTGCGCACCGACGTCTTCGCCCACCTGCACCGCCAGTCCATCGCGTTCTTCACCCGCACCCGCACCGGCGAGGTGCAGTCCCGGATCACCAACGACATCGGCGGCATGCAGACGGTGGTCACCTCCACCGCCACCTCGATCGCGTCGAACCTCACCACGGTCGTCGCCACCGTCGTCGCCATGGCGGCGCTGTCCTGGCGGCTGTCGCTGATCTCCCTGGTCGTGCTGCCCCCGTCGATCTGGCTCACCCGCCGGGTCGCCCGCATGCGTCGCGAGATCACCGCGCAGCGGCAGCGCGAACTGGCCGACCTGAACGTCACCATCGAGGAAGGGCTGTCGATCAGCGGCGTGCAGCTCAGCAAGACCCTCGGCGCGGGCGACGCGCTCATCGACCGGTTCGCCGCCTCGTCGGCCCGCCTGGTCGACCTGGAGCTGCGCTCCGACCTCGCCGGCCGCTGGCGGATGGCCTCGATGAGCGTCATCTTCGCCGCGATCCCCGCGCTCATCTACCTCGGCGCGGGCCTTCCCGGGACCGCCGGCACGCTGAGCATCGGCACCCTGGTCGCCTTCACCGCCCTGCAGGGCGGGCTGTTCCGGCCGCTCATGGGCCTGCTCGACGTGGGCGTCTCGCTCACCGCCTCGATGGCGCTGTTCGCCCGGATCTTCGAGTACCTCGACCTCCCCGTCGAGGTCGACGACCCCGAGCGCCCGGTCGAGATCGACCCGCGCCGGGTGCGCGGCCACGTCCGCGTCGAGGGCGTCACCTTCACCTACCCGGGCAGCGACACCGCCGCCCTCGCCGGGGTCACCCTCGACGTGCCGGCCGGCACCGGCCTGGCTCTCGTCGGGCACACCGGCTCGGGCAAGAGCACCCTCGCCGCCCTGGTCAGCCGGTTGCACGACCCCACCGCCGGGCGGATCACCATCGACGGCATCGACCTGCGCGACCTGCGGCTGACCGACCTGGCCGCCGTCGTGGGCGTGGTCAGCCAGGAGACGTACCTGCTGCACACCACCGTGCGGGAGAACCTGCGGTACGCCCGGCCCGACGCCACCGACGCCGAGATCACCGACGCGGCCCGCGCCGCCCAGATCCACGATCTCATCGTCGCCCTGCCCGACGGGTACGACACCATGGTCGGCTCGCGGGGGCACCGGTTCTCCGGCGGGGAGAAGCAGCGCCTCGCCATCGCCCGCACCCTGCTGCGGGATCCCCGGGTGCTGGTCCTCGACGAGGCCACCAGCGCGCTGGACACCGAGACCGAGCGCGCCGTGCAACGGGCGTTCGACGAGCTGGCCCGGGGACGTACCACGATCACGATCGCCCACCGGCTCTCCACCGTGCGCGACGCCGACCAGATCGCCGTGCTCGACCACGGCCGGATCGTCGAGTCCGGCACGCACGACAGCCTGCTCGACAGCGCCGGCCGCTACGCCGCCCTGGCGGCCTGACCACCCGGAATCGCCAGGTTGTCCCGTCCGCCGCCGGGGTGCACGCCGTCGGGTCGGTCCACCCTCCGTCGGCTCCTTTGGAGCTGCCCCGTTTACGCGCCCGCTCCATCGGTAGCACAAACGGGGCAGCTCCAAAGGAGCCGACAGGCAGGTCCCCGGCCGGATGCGGGAGGCAATCGTCCGGCTGCCACCTGGCCCGGGCCAGGATCTCGGATCATCCTCAAGCAGCGGAACAGGAATCCTGGAGGGTGGATGAACCTCGGGCGGGTCGCCGCAGGCAGCTATGCGGTGATGTCATCCCGCGCGCACAGTGCGTCGAGCCGTCCGGCGGAACTGCGGTGCCGGCGGTAGGGCGGGGCGGAGGCCGGCGAGTTGGACGTAGATCTCGCGCTTGGCGGTGGCCATGCTGCGATGGTCGAGTACGTAGCCGGTCAGCCAGATCCAGCCGTGGTAGGTCGGCAGGTCGGGCACCGACACGACGCGGAAGGCGAGGGCGCGGTCCCCGGCGAACTGCACCGAGGCCCGGCCGTCGATCGTCAGCAGGTCGCCGGGGGAGGGCCGCATCGCTACCAGCGGCCCCGGTTGGGTGGCTGAGGCTCCGGCGGGCGGCACTCCTGGGCGTGCATGATCTGCCAGTCGCGCAGCGCCCGCTTGAGCCGGTCGTTCTCCTGTACGAGCAGCCGCACCTCCTCGTACAGCTCGGTCAGCTCGTCGGCCAGCCGGGTCTGGAACTCGCGTACCTGATCGGCGTCGACGCCGCGCCGACGCGGGTCGAACGCCCGGATACGCACCTCTTGCGGGGTCAACCGGGCCGGGCGGCCCGTCCCGTAGAGCTGGCCACCTCGATACACCTGGGCCACGACGGTCCTTTCCGGGGCAGACGGAAGCGTGCAGGGTCCGGGCGGTGGGTTGGAAGGGCGGGCCGTCCGCGCCGGCCACGGGCGGCCCGCCCGCCCCGCCGCCGCAGCCCGGTTCGGCGGTACGGCGGCGGAGCAGTCCGGTGGGTCGGGGCGGGCAGGGGGCGCCCGCCCCGACCGGGGGATGAGCCGATCTCGTTGCCACGCGAGGAGCGACCCGAAAGCAACAGTAACGGCTTGGTCGTTTAAGTCAACCACTGGCTGTTGTCGTTCATGGGCGTTTCGTGATCGAATTGGCGAGCCACGCAAGGAGCGCCATGCCTACAACACCCGACTACATCCGCATTGCCGACGACATCGTTGCCGGTGTCAAGGCGCGCAAACTCAAGCCCGAGGACAAGCTGCCGCCGATCGCGCAGATGGCGGTGGACTACAAGGTCGGCACGTCCACGATCCAGATGGTCTATGTGCGCCTTGAGGCGTTGCGTGTCATTCGACGGCACCAGGGCAAGGGCATCTTCGTCACCGATCCGAAGACCTGGATGCGGGAGCCGTAGCCGGACGAGGTCGGTGCCGGCGTGACGGGTAGCCGACAGAACCGGCGTCGGGGCGTGAAATCTGTCCCCGCCGATCGGCAAGCTGGTGTCGTGGCCGTGGCGGTCGACTTCGTGCGGCGGCACCCGTACTGGTCGGTCCTCCTGGTGGCGGTCGTCGGCCTTGCCGTCGCCGCGTTGCTCTTCACCCGGGCGAGGCAGCGGGCCCGACAGCGGGCTGAGCAGGCCCGACGGGACATGCTGATCGCGGTGACGGACGCGATGTCCGGGCCGGAGTTCGAGCGGTGGTTCGCCCGGCTGTTGGAGGCGTCGGGGTTCCGGCAGGTCACGGTCACCGGCGGGTCGAGGGACCGGGGCGCGGACGTCGTGGCGGTCGCACCGGACGGGCGGCGAATGGTGGTGCAGTGCAAGCGGCAGAGCGCGCACAACCGGGTGGGCAGCGCCGCCATCCAGCGCTTCGCGGGGACCTGCCGCGAGGTGCACGGGGGTCAGCTCTGCGTGATCGTGACCAACAGCTTCTTCACGGCGGGCGACGGCGTGCGGCTGGCCCAGCAGCTCGACATCGCGCTGGTGGACCGGGCGGCTCTGGAAACCTGGGCGTGGACGCGTACTCCGCCCCCGAACCTGTTCGCGGCCCGCTGAGTCTCCCGATCGGCCGTCCGCTCGGGCGGCAGGCCGGGTGCTCGCCGGCCGATTCCGCCATTGACGGGTATCTGACTTGTCGGTCAGATCAAGGACGCCCGTCGAAACCGATAACCTCGCCCTGAGTGCTGCTCCGATTCCGTCTCGTCAGCGCGGGCGGATCATCCAGTGGGGGTTTCTGCATGGCGCCGAGCCGGCGGCGGGCGGTTCTGATCGGGGTCAACCAGGGCGGGAGCGACGTTCGGCTGCCCGCCCTGCGATATGCGGAACGCGATGTCGAGGCCGTCCGGGGGGTGCTGCTCGACGAGGAGATCGGCACCTTCGACGACGCCGACATCAAAATGTACGTCGGCGCGGAGGCGACCTGGCGTGAGATCAAGGCCGGGCTTCGCGAGATGGCGTTGGACTCCGGCCCTTCCGACGTGCTGCTCGTGTACTTCGCCGGCCACGCGCTGGTGCCCGAGTGGAGCACCCAGCTCGACGCGTACCTCGTCACGGCGGACCTCAACCCGGACGCCCTCCGCCGGGAGCCGGACAACGGCCTGCGGATGGCCTTCCTGAAGCGGGACGTCTTCGAGACCTTCGCCGGCACCTCCTTCCTCGTCCTCGACTGCTGCCACGCCGGGATCTATCTGGACGCCGACCTGCGCCACGCCGAGGCGATGCAGACCTACCGCACCCGGGTCGACCGGCACAGCGCGCTGCTGGCCTGCCGCAACGGTGCGGCGGCGCGGGAGGACGAGGAGCACGGGCACGGGGTGCTGACCTACCACCTGCTCAGCGCTCTTCGCGGTGGCGCCGCGGACGACAGGGGCCGGGTGTCGTTCGGTCAGATGGCCGCGTTCGTGGCCGAGCAGGGGCTCGAACCACCACCGGTCCAACTCGTGCACATGTGGGGCCCGACCACCGTGCTGGTCCAGCCGCCCACCTCGCGGCACGAGCGTCGGTTGCAGAGTGCGCCCGCCAACCCCAGCACCACCCGGCCCTGCAAGAGCCCACTTGAGGACCAGTCCAGCTCGATCGTGCAGCTGCTCGGTCGGGTCTTCCGTTCCGAGGCCCACCCGATGCGGGCGTCCCAGCAGCGCGGGCACGCCGAGCGGGTGGAGATCGTCCGGCACGCGCTGGCCGCGGCCTCCGTTGCCGTGGTCGAGTTCTCCGGCCCGGCCATCCGGGTGGCCGACTCCACCGCCCGCTTCGACAAGGAGGAGCTGCGGCCGCTGCTGGAACTGAGCTCCGCCGACGCGATCCGGTACCGCACGTCGATGCCCGGGCACATCGTCTCGAACGACGCCGGCCTGCGGCTGCTCTGCGTTCCGCTTTCCTACGAGGACGATCGCATCCTCACGTTGACCGTCGTCGACCCCGCCGTCGCGCTGCTCGACATGGGCGAGCCGCTCGCCGTCATGCTCCGGGCCCTGTGGGACTCGAACCTCCTCGGCGACCCGCTGCAGGCCGAGATGCAGGTGGTGACCGCCCTGCGCACCGCCTTCGGTCGGCTGCCACTGAACCTGTACGAGTACGCCTTCAGCCTCTACCAGAAGCTGGTCGACTCCATGATCATGGTGTTCCAGCCCGTCGTGGAGCTGGACCTGCGCCCGGCCGGAGTGAGCATCCACAGCTTCGAGGCCCTCGCGCGCCGCAGCGACAAGGAGCTCCGCGCGCCACTCGCCGCGCTGCAGATGGCGTACGTCTGGGGTGACCGCTTCATCATCGAGCGCGACTCGCTGCTGCTCGCCAAGTCAATCCACTCGTACGCCACCGCGGACGCGGACGCACCGTGGCACGGCACCAAGCCGCTGTCGGTGAACGTCGCGGTCCGCTCGCTGCTCAGCGACTCGTACCTCAGCCAGGTGAGCCGGGCGCTCGCCGAGGCCGCCATGCATCCGCGAACGCTCACGCTGGAGATATCCGAGCAGGACGCGATCCAGCCCGGCCCGGGGGAGCGGTGGCCGCAGGAACCGCTGCTCTACTTCCACCGACGCCTCACCGAGCTGGCCCGGGAGCTTCGGATCAGCTTCGCCGTCGACGACTTCGGCGTCGGGTACGCCTCGCTGGCCCGGATGGCGGAGCTTCCGCTGACCCAGATCAAGGTCGACCGGGCGGTGCTGCACCACCCGATGGCGCTGGAGGAACTCGCGTTGGTGGCGCGGGTGTCCCGGCACGCGAGCGACCTCGGGCATGCGCCCACGCCCCGGGCCGTCATCGTGGAGGGGTTCGACGACGCTGCGCCGGTGACCCTCAAGCAGATCTACGACCTGGGAATCCACCACGTGCAGGGATTCTTCAGCGGCGCCGTCGCGTCGACGTCGCTGCAACCACTGGATCAGGCCGCCCGCGAGCGGATCGCGGGCCTGGTGAGAGGCGAGGAATGACCACCGTCAAGCTGCTGCTGCCGGCCGAGGTCTTCGAGGAACTGGACCTGCCGTACGAGGGCGTTCGTGACCTGTCGGCGATCACCCTTGCCGTCGAGGGAACGGGCCTGCTGGCGAACCTCGCCGCCCTCGCCGCGTTGCAGCCCCAGCTGGGCGACCTGGTGGCCGCGATTCGCAACTGGCGGCTGCGGGACCCTCGCCCCTCGGTGACCCTGACGGTCACGGGTCCCGGAATCGACCTGAAGGTGGACCTGCCGCGCAACGTCAGCCGGGCCCGGCTGTTGGAGCAACTCCGCCCGCTCCTCGACGAGCAGGACTGACGCTTCTTTGACGCGCAGGCTTGTTTGACGCGCGCAGGGTGGGTCAAGTCGGCCGGGTGGCCCGGCCTCAGCCGGCGCTCACCGGATGGTCGAGGATCGCGCTGAAGCGTTCCTCGGCCAGGTCGAGCTGGCTGAAGATGTGCGCCTTCACCGCCGGGGCGAGCGGGGTGTCCGGCCGGGCGATCAGCTCCCGGAGGACCGGCACCAGCGGGCGGTACTTCTTCGCCAACGAGAACACCTTCGGGCCGACGGCGTGGATCACGCCGACCCCGTTGTCGGTGAAGTCGGAGACCTTGATGACCCGGGCCCACGGCTCCCGGTCCAGGCTGGCCGCCACGTGCTCCCGGTACTGCGCGTGCCGGTCGCGCTGCGGGTCGTACGCCGGGTTGGTGACTGCGGCGACCAGGCGCGCGACCCGCGGGCCGAACCGCGCGGCGAGCACCGCCAGCGCCGCCGACGTGCGGTCGCCGGCCCCCGCCGGCCCCGCCGGGTGGCCCTCCGCCAGAGCTGCCAGCTCCGCCGGGTGGTCCTCCACCGCGTCGTGCAGCAGGCCGGCGACGATCACGTCCAGATCGTGCACCTGATAGTGGTGCATCATCCGGATCGCCACCCGCAGCAGGTGGTTCAGGTACGGCTCGCGCACCCGCCGGTCGTCGCGGTGCAGCTCGGCGGCCAGGTCGAGGGCGGCGGTGAGCCGGGCCCGCGCGTCGGAGTCGAACGCGCGGATCTCCAGCCGGAACCGCTCCCGCAGGCCGGGCTCGCCGTGGATCTCGGTGATCGCGTGCATCGGCATGGTGGCCAGGTACGGCGGGAAGTCCATGGACCACTTATAGCTGATCTTCACCGTCCGTGGGCCCCCTCGTCGGCCTTGCGTCGCCCGACTGCCCGGAGCCGCGCCGGTGGCGGCCGGAAACGGTGATCGGCGTCACCGGCCGTCGCCGTCCGGGGAGAATGGTCGGGTGGACCGGGTGCTCGCGGTGCTGGTGGCGTCGCCGCCCGCGCTGGTGCTCGCCCTGGTCTTCCTGCTTCCCGCGCTGGAGGCGTCCACCTTCCTTGGGCTGTTCGTGCCGGGGGAGGTCGCGGTGCTGGTCGGCGGAGTGCTCGCGCACTCGGGTCGGCTGCCGCTGTGGGCGGTGGCCGTCGCGGCGGTGGCCGGGGCGACGCTGGGCGACCAGACCGGCTACCTCATCGGCCGCCGGTACGGCCGCCGGCTGCTGTCCCGCATGCCCCGCCGGCTGGTCCGCTCGGGGGAGCTGCGGCGGGCGCTGGACCTGGTTCGCCGCCGGGGCGCGGTGGCGGTGGTGCTCGGCCGCTGGGTGGCGGCGCTGCGCGCCCTCGTGCCGGGGATCGCCGGGCTCAGTGGAATGCCGCAGGGCACGTTCACCCTGGCCAACGTCTCCGGTGGGGGGCTCTGGGCGGTGACCGTGGCGGTGCTCGGCTACCTGGCGGGTGCCTCGTACCGGCTGCTGGAGCGTCGTCTCGGCCTGGGCGGGGAGGCACTGCTGGCCCTGCTGGTGGTGCTGGTGGCGGCCCGCCTCTGGCGGCACCGCCGGGCCGCCCGACGGGCGGACGGATGAGGCCGTGGGCCGGGCCGGGCGGGAGACCCTACCGACGCCTGCGCCCCGGACGCGCTGTCCGGGGTCGGCGTGCCGGGGCGGCGGCGAGAGGGATGTCCGCCGCCCCGGCACGCCGGGGGTCGCTACAGCGGCAGCCGGTTCGCCCCGGCCAGCGCGCCGACCACGAGCGGGACCAGCGGTGCGGGCAGCAGCACCTGGCCGCGCCGCAGGGCCGGCGTCCAGCCGGCGTCGACGCCCAGGTCGGGGTCGTGGGTCGCGTTGTACGCGGCCACCAGGTCGACCGGATGCGGCCGGTCGCCGTCGGCGCGGACCCAGTTGCCGCGGGTGGTGACGGCGGTGCCGCCCCAGTCGTACAGCAGGTCCTCGGCGGCGATGCCCGCGCCGAGGGTGAACCAGTTGTTCTCCACGTACGGCGCTGACTGCACCCCGACGCCGACGGCGTACTGGAAGTCCCCGCCGGCCAGCCGGTACCAGTTGTTGTAGACGTCGACCTGGCCGAACCGGACCCGGGGCAGGCGCTGGAGCACCCTGTCGAACAGGTTGTGGCGCAGGGTCACCTTGAGCCGGCCGACGTCCGGCCCGACCGTGTTCGACGAGCCGATCAGCATCAGCTTGTCCCGTCCGACGAACCGGTTGTACGAGGCGGTGACCAGGTTGGCGGTGTGGGTGATGTCCAGCGACCCGTCGTGCACCTGGTACGGCCGGCCGAAGTGCACCGGCTGGGCGCTGTCCGGGTTGTCGCCGTCGGTGAACGTGTTGTGGTCGACCCAGACGTGCTCGCTGCGCCGCACCGAGACCTGGTCGTACTGGGAGTTCCAGTTCCCGATCGCGCCGTCGGTCGGCGACCACGCCGGGAAACAGTCCCGGGCGTCGTCGAAGGTCAGGTTCCGCACGATCACGTTGCTGGCGGTGTCGATCATCAGGGTCAGCCCGGTCAGCGTCGCCCCGCCCAACCCGACGATGGTGGTGTTCGGGCCGACGTTGATCTGGGTCTGCTTCGTCTGGTTCGCCACCGAGCGCACCCGGGCGGCCTCCAGCGCCCCGGTCGGCGGGACCCTGCCCCACACCGCCGGGTCGTACGCGGCCAGGTAGGCCGGCAGTGAGTAATCCGGGTCGGCCAGGTCGGCGCAGTCGAGCAGACTGCGGTCGTCGGCCTCGAACCCGTCGACGAGGCCGTCGACGACGATCACCTTGGGGGTGGCGTTGGCCCGGTTGGTGGCGTTGTCGCCGCCGAGGGCGCGGACCAGTTCGGCGCGGCTACGGACCAGGTGGACCTGGTCGGCGGCGGCCGTCGAGCCGCCGGTGGTGCCGGCCCCGTCGGCCGCCCAGCCGTCGCCGGCCGGCAGCGCCTGGCGGGCGAGGCGTTCGACGGGGTCAGGCACCGGGCCGGCGGCGTCGGGGACGGCCGACGCCGCCGCGCCCGGCACGACTAGCAGGGAAAGGGCGACCAGGGCCGCCCCGAGAACGCGTAGACGCATGAGGGACTCTCCGAAGTGGTCTGTCGGTGCGGCGCACCCGTCGTTTGCAGCGCGTTTTCCGTGGCCCGTCACCGGGGGCCAGAGCCTCGACCGCCCTTCTCCTCCATCAGCTCGACGCGCACCGGCGGCACCGCCCACGGCACCGCCAGCTCCGACAGCAGCGCGCCGGACTCGGCCGCCCGCCGCAACGCCCCGTGCACGCCACGGACGCTCAGCACCCGGTCCGGCCCGTCCCCGACGGCGGTCACCAGGTCGCCGCCGAGCAGGGTCGGCTCGGGCGCGGCCCGGACCGTCTCCAGCACGGCGGTGAACGGCGCGGTGCGGGCCAGTGGGGCGATCAGCGGCGTCCCGTCGGCGCGGTGATCCAGCAGGTTCTCCAGCAGGCCGCGCCGCCCCGGCACCTCCCGGGGCGCGTCGTCGCCGGGCAGCGCCAGCCGGTCCGTCGGGTACTCCAGCACCGCCCGGCCGGCGGTGCCGGTCACGATCACCTCACCGGCGACGAAGTCCTCACCGGCCAGGGTCACCGCGGCGACGATCGGTGGCCCGGAGCGCGGGACGACCCGCAGGGCCGCCGTGTCGTCCACCTCGATCGGGCGGACCCGGTAGCGCTCCAGCTCGATCACCGCCGGCCGCACCGGCGCGCCGGCGACCGCCTCGGCCACCGCCAGGCACTGCATCACCGCGTGCGCGAACGGGTTGGCCAGCGCCCCGTCGAGCACCGGCCGGCCGTTCAGCGTCCGTCGGCCGGCCCAGGGGGCCCGGGCGTAGTAGCCGTCCGGGCGCCGCCAGGCCGCGACCGTGGCGATGCCGGTGACCGTGCCGAGCCGCCCGTCGGTCACCGCCGCCGTCAGCTCGGCGAGCGCGGCCGAGCCGAGGGCCTGGAAGCCGACCTGGCAGGACCGGCCGGTGTCGGCCAGCGCGGCGGTCAGCGTCCGGTGCTCGGCCGTGGACAGCACCGGCGGCTTCTCCAGCAGCAGGTCCGCCCCGGCGGCCAGCACGTCCAGCGCGATCGGCAGGTGGGTGTGCGGCGGGGTGCAGACCACCACCACGTCCGGCTTCGCCTCGGCTAGCATCGCGGCGTGGTCGGTGAAGACCCCCGCGCCGGCCGGCACCGGCGCGTGCGGCTCCTCCTCGATCGGGCGTACGTCGACCAGGGCGACCAGCCGGACCCGGCCGGCGGCGTGCAGCGGCGCGATCGCCCGGCGGTGCCAGCGGCCGTGCCCGTTCGCCCCGATGACCGCCACCCGGGGCGGGCCACCGGCCAACGCGGCGACGGACCGGCCCGCGCCGCCCGGGGCGGACCCCGGGCGGGCGTCGCTCACGCCGCACCGGCCAGGGTCGCGGCCACCCCGTGCCGGTGCAGGGCGGCCAGCCAGTCGGTGACGTCGGCGCGCACCTCGTCGTCGTCGGCCACCTCGGCGGGGAAGATCTCGCGCAGCCCGAACAGGGCGTCGACCACCCCGGCCGGGGTGCCGCCGGCGGTGGCCAGCGCGCCCCGGATCCGGTCGGCGAGCGGGTCGACCAGCGGGAGCGCGCCGCCGTCGTCGGCGTGCCCGCAGGCGAACCGCGCCCACGCGGCCACCACCAGCGCGGACCAGCGCGCCGGCCGGCCGGCCGCGCGCAGGTCGGCGATGGTGTGCAGGACCCGTTGGGGCAGCTTCTGCGAGCCGTCCATGGCCACCTGGAGGGTGCGGTGCCGGATCGCCGGGTTGGCGAAGCGGCCCAGCACCTCGTCGCCGTACTCGACCACCGACACCCCGGCCGGCGGGGCGAAGCTGACCGCCACCTCCTCGGCGACGAGGCGGCGCAGCACCCCGGTCAGTCCGGGGATTTCCAGCGCGTCGGCGACGGTCTCCCGACCGGCGAGGGCACCCAGGTAGGCGGTGGTCGAGTGCAGGCCGTTGAGGCCGCGCAGCTTCAGCCGCTCCCACGGCCCGGCGTCGTCGGTGAGCACCGCTCCGGCCCGGTCCCATGCCGGACGGCCGCCGGGGAAGGCGTCCTCGATCACCCACTGGGTGTACGGCTCGGCGTCCACCGCCGCCAGGTCGGCGAAGCCCAGCGCCTGCCGGGCCACGGCGAGGGTGTCCGCCGTGCTGGCCGGCACGATCCGGTCCACCATGGTCCCGGGGAAGGTGACGTTCGCGGCCACCCAGCCGAGCGCCCGCTCCGACACGCCGGAGCGGGCCAGCGCCTGCTCGACCAGGCCGCGCAGCCGGACCCCGTTCGACGGCAGGTTGTCGCAGCTGACCAGCGCGATCGGCCCGGCGTCGGCCGCCGCCCGGGCGGCCAGCCCGCGTACCAGCAGGCCGGGCACCGTGCCGGGCGGCCCGTCGCCGGCCAGGTCGGCGGCGAGCGCCGGGTCCGGGCGCAGCCGGCCGGTGACCGGGTCGAGCTGGTACGCCTTCTCCGTCACGGTCAGCGTGACCACCCGGATCGCCGGGTCGGCGAGCAGCGCCACGATCCCGGCCGGGTCGCTCGCGGCGTGCCGGACCCCGGCCAGCGATCCGATCACCCGGGTGCTGCCGCCGGTGGCGGCCCTGGTGGTCACGCTGAACAGGTTGTCCTGCGCGGCGAGCGTCCCGACCAGTTCGGTGCTGCGCGGGGCGACCCCGACGATGCCCCAGTCGCCGCCCGCCGCGCCGATCGCGGCCTCCGTGTAGACGGCCTGGTGGGCGCGGTGGAACGCGCCCAGGCCGAGGTGCACGATGCCGGCGGGCACGGTGCCGGGGCGCAGCAGCGGGCGGCTCGCCTCGGGCAGCCGGCGCAGCGCGGCCAGCCCGAGCCGGGGCGCCCCCACGGTCACCGCCATACCGGGCCGTCCGGGAAGCGGAACTCCGCGATCGACTCGGGACGCATCGTCGAGCTGTAGCCGGGGGCCTCGGGCAGCAGGTACCGGCCGCCCCGGGTGCGCACCGGGTCGACGAAGTGCTCGTGCAGGTGGTCGACGTACTCGACCATCCGGCCGTCGAGGCTGGCGCCGACCCGCAGGAAGTCGAAGATCGCCAGGTGCTGCACGTACTCGCAGAGGCCGACGCCGCCGGCGTGCGGGCAGATCGGCACCCCGAACTTTGCCGCCATGACGATCTCGGAGAGCACCTCGTTGACCCCGCCGACCCGGCAGGCGTCGATCTGCATCACGCCGATCGCCTCGGCCTGGAGCAGCTGCTTGAAGATCACCCGGTTGGCGGCCACCTCGCCGGTGGCCACCCGGCACCGCCCGCCGGTCAGTTCGGTCACCGCGCGGGCGATCCGGGCGTGGCCGAGGATGTCGTCGGCGTGCGTCGGCTCCTCGATCCAGTACGGGTCCACCTCGGCCAGCGCCGTCATGTTGGCGATCGCCTCGTCGACGTCCCACACCTGGTTGGCGTCCATCATCAGCAGCGCGTCCGGGCCGATCTCCGCGCGGATGATCCGGGCGCGGCGCAGGTCGTCCGCCGGCGGGCCGCCGACCTTCATCTTCATCGCCCGCCAGCCCTGCGCGTACGCCTCGCGGGTCAGCGCCCGGACCTTGTCGTCGGGGTAGCCCAGCCAGCCCACGGAGGTGGTGTACGACGGGAACCCCTCGCGCGCCAGCAGGGCGAGCCGGTCGGCCATCCCGTCGCCGCCCCTGTCCAGGATGGTGGCCGCCTCGCCGGGGGTGAGCGCGTCGGTGATGTGGTGGAAGTCGATGCTGGCCACCAGGTCCTCGGTGGGCAGCTCGGCCAGGAACCGCCACATCGGCTTGCCGGCGAGCTTGGCCCGCAGGTCCCACACGGCGTTGACCAGCGCACCGGTCGCCATGTGGATGACGCCCTTCTCCGGGCCCAGCCAGCGCAGCTGCGCGTCGGCGCTCAGCGAGCGCCAGAACGCCACCGGCTCGGCGGCGATCTCCTCGACCGTCCTGCCCCGGACGTGATGGGCCAGGGCGCGCACGGCCGCACAGGTGATCTCGTTGCCCCGGCCGTTGGTGAAGGTGAACCCGGCGCCCACCGGCCCGGCGTCGGTGCCCAGCTCGACGTACGTCGCCGAGTAGTCGCCCCGGTTGATCGCGTCCGAGCCGTCGCCGGCCGCCGCGGTCGGGAAGCGCACGTCGTGCACGTCCACGGAAGTGATGGTGACGCTCACGGGACCAGCCTTTCGCCGATCTTGAAGACCTTCTTGGGCAGGCGGTACGCGAGGTCGACGATGGTCTCGGCGGCCTCGTCCTCGGTCAGCCGGTGCTCGGCGACCAGCCGGGCGAGGAAGCCTGCGTCGACCCGGCGGGCCACGTCGTGACGTACCGGGATGGAGCAGAACGCCCGGGTGTCGTCGACGAACCCGGCCGTGTTGTAGAACCCGGCGGTCTCGGTGACCGCCTCCCGGAACCGGCGCAGCACCTCGGGGGAGTCGAGGAACCACCAGGGCGCGCCGAGGTACAGGGCCGGGTAGCCACCCGCGAGCGGGGCCAGTTCCCGGGTGAAGGTGTACTCGTCGAGGGTGTAGACCACCACCCGCAGCCGGGGGTCGTTGCCGTACGCGTCGAGCAGCGGGGTGAGCGCGTGCAGGTACTCGGTGGCCTGCGGGATGTCCCCGCCGACGTCGCGGCCGTGCCGGGCGTACAGCCGGCGGTTGTGGTTGCGCACCGAACCGGGGTGCAGTTGCATCACCAGCCCGTCGTCGAGCGACATCCGGGCGAACTCCAGCAGCATGTGCGCCCGGAACGCCTCGGCGTCGGCGGCGTCGGCCGCCCCGCGCCGGCCCCGCTCGTACAGCGCCACCGCCTCCGACTCGCTCAGATTCAGGGTGCGGGCGGTCGGGTGGCCGTGGTCGGAGCAGGTGGCGCCGGCCGCGATGAACGCCTCCCGGCGTCGCCGCAGGGCGGCCAGGAACCCGGCGTACGTGCCGGTGTCCTCGCCGGAGACCTCGCCGAGCCGCTCGACGTTGGCGGCCCAGTTGTCGAACTCCATGTCGACGACGTTGTCCGGCCGGAATGTGGTGATCACCTTGCCGCCGGGGCCGCCCCAGCCGTCGGCGGCGAGCTTGGCGTGCTGGGCCAGGTCGTCCAGGGGCGACTCGGTGGTGGCGAGCACCTCGATGCGGAACCGGTCGAACAGCGCCCGGGGCCGGAACTCCGGCTCGGTGAGCCGGGCCGCGACCTCGTCGTACACGGCGTCGGCGGTGGCCGGGGAGAGCGGGGTGTCCACCCCGAAGACCTCGGTGAGGGTCTGCTCCAGCCACAGCCGCGACGGGGTGCCCCGGAACAGGTGCCAGCCGTCGACGAAGCGCCGCCAGATCGTCCGCCCGTCGGTCTCCACGGGGCTGCCGTCCACCGTCGGGACGCCCAGGTCCGCCGGGGGAACGCCCTGGCTGAGCAGCATCCGGGTCAGGTAGTGGTCGGGCACGATGATCAGCCGGGACGGGTCCGGGAACGGCCGGTCCTCGGCCAGCAGCGCCGGGTCGACGTGCCCGTGCGGCGAGATGATCGGCTGCTCGGCCGCCAGCGTGTAGAGCTGTCGGGACAGCGCGCGCAGGCCCGGGTCGGCGGGGAGGAGCAGGTCGGGTCGGGAGGTGGTCGGCACGTCGGATGGCTCCTCGGGTGCGGTCGGTCGAACGGGTCGGACCGGCGGGGCCGGCCAGGGCCGGTGGGGTGGCCGTGGCGGCGCGCTCCGGGCGCGGTCGGTCAGGGCAGGGTGAGCAGGTCGGCGACCCGGACGGCCTGCCCGGTCTCGAAGGACCGGTTGGCGGCCAGGCCGGTGAGCAGGGCAAGGGCCCCGTCGCGGGCGCCGGCGGCCCGGTGCAGCGGGTCCGGCGCGCCGCCGAAGAGGACCTTCGTCATCCGGGCGTCCGCGCCGCCGTGGCCCTGCCGGGTGTACCCCTCGACCTCGATCTGCCGGGGCGGCGACCAGAACGGGCGCAGGGTGAGGGTGGCCGAGCCGCCCTCGGCGGCGGCCTCGTCGCCGTGCAGCGCCGCGCCCTTGAGCGCCCCGGCGGCCCCGGGGCTGACGAAGTCGCTCTCCACGACCTCCAACTCGACGCGGCCCCGGCTGCCGTTGACCATCACCCGGTAGCCCTCCCAGGGGGCGTAGGCGGTGAGGTGGTACGTCATGGTCACGCCGGAGGAGTAGCGGGCCAGCACCGCCATGTCGTCCTCGATGGTGACGCCGGGGGCGAACACGTTCTGGTCGCGGTGGTAGCCGTCCTCGGCCTCGGCGTCGAGGTAGAGCTCGCGCAGCCGGGGGTGCTCGGCCATCCGCAGGGCGAACGGGTCGCCGGTGGCGTCCGGGGCGCCGTGTGCCCGGTCGTAGTTTCGGGCGTAGCCGTGCCGACGGCCGGCGTCGCCGTAGAAGAACAGCCGGCCGGCGGCGTAGACCTCGACCGGGGTGGCGTCGAGCCACCAGTTGACCAGGTCGAAGTGGTGGCTGGCCTTGTGCACCATCAGCCCGCCGGAGTTGGCCTTGTCCCGGTGCCAGCGCCGGAAGTAGTCGGCGCCGTGCCGCACGTCGAGCAGCCACTCGAAGTGCACCGACCCGATCTCGCCCACCGCCCCGTCTGCCAGCAGCCGGCGCAACTGCTCGTGCAGCGGGTTGTAGCGGTAGTTGAAGGCGACGGTGACCTGCCGGCCGGTCTCGGCGACCGCGTCCAGGATCCGCCGGCAGCGCGGCGCGTCGACGGTCATCGGCTTCTCCGACACCACGTCGCAGCCGGCGCGCAGGGCGGCCACGATGTACTCGTCGTGGGTGGCGTCGACCGTGGTGACCAGCACGGTGTCGACGCGCTCCTTGGCCAGCATCGCGGCGAACTCGTCGGCCCGGTACGTCGGCACCCTCCGGTGGCCCAGCTCGGCCAGCCATCGGTTGTGCGTGTCCATCCGGGACTGGTTGACGTCGGCGAACGCGACCAGCTCGGCGGTGTCGGGATGGTCCCGGACCAGCGCCCGGACGAACATCTCGGCCCGGGCGCCGGTGCCGACCATCGCGTGACGGGTCCGTTCACCGGATCTCGAAGACATCGCGTCGCCTCCCGGGTGAGACTGCAAAGGTTTGCAGTGAAGAAACCACGATCGATCGCGATGAGTCAACGACGGTGACAAAATCAGTGCGGTTTGCCCGGGTTCATGGGCTTACCGAGGCATGGGGGGTGACCCCTCGAAACCTGGTCGTAACCTTCGAGCGTTGACAGTGGAGCAACCGTTTGCATTAATTGTCGGCACCCACGTGACCGCAACCACACTGGACGAAGGGGCCGCCGTGCCAGTCACCATCAGGGACGTCGCGCGGGCCTCGGGCGTGCACATCTCCACGGTCTCCCGCACGTTCTCCGCACCGCACCTGGTCAACCCGGAGACCCGGGTCCGGGTGCTGGCCTGCGCGGAGGACCTGGGCTACCGGCCCAACCGCGCCGCGCGGGCCCTGATCACCGGCCGCACCCACAACATCGGCCTGATCATCGCCGACATCGCCAACCCGTTCTTCCCGCCGCTGATCAAGGCGGCGGAGGGGCAGGCCCGGCACCGCGACTACCACATCTTCGTCGCCGACACCAACGAGGACCCGGTGGTCGAGGAGGAACTGGTCCACGCCCTGGCCAAGCAGGTCGACGGGGTGTTGCTGTGCAGCCCCCGGATGAGCAACAGCCTCATCGAACAGCTCAGCCGCGAGGTCCCGCTGGTGGTGATAAACCGGCAGGTGACCGGCCTGCCCTGCGTGATGATGGACGTCGGGCAGGGGGCCCGCTCCGCGATCGAGCACCTGGTCGGCCTCGGCCACACCGAGATCGCCCTGCTCGGTGGGCCGCGCGGCTCGTGGACCAACCGGGAGATCCGCCGCTCGGCCGCCGCCGCGGCGCGGACCGGCGGCGCGGAACTCACCGTTCTCGGGCCCAACCCGCCCACCGAGCACGGCGGCGGCGCGCTGGCCGAACAGGTCCAGCGCGCCGGCGTCACCGCCGTGCTCGCCTACAACGACCTGATGGCGATCGGGCTGATCGAGGGGCTCGACGCCCTCGGGGTCCGGGTGCCGCAGGACGTCAGCGTCGTCGGCATCGACGACATCGCCCTGAGCCGGCTCACCCGGCCCAAGTTGACGACGGTGGCCACGCCTACCGCGGCCGCCGGCCGGACGGCCGTCGACATGCTGCTGCAACAGGACACCGACGCGCCGCGGGGACCGCGGGGCGCCGGTCGGGGCACGGCAGCCGGCGCCCGTCGCACCACCGCACAGGTAATGCTCCAGACCGAGCTGGTCATCCGCGACTCCACCGGAGGAGTTCCGTCGTCCGGTGGCCCCGGCGCCGAACGTGTCGGCCCGGGCCCGCATCGCCTTGCGGACCCGGGCCGCCCGACTGCGGCCACCGGTGGCGTCGTCGCCTCCTAATGCCAAGGAGAGAGCGCACATGCACCCCGCCACGCCCCCCACCGCCGGCGCACCCGCCGGGCGTTCCCACCGTACCCCCCGCCGTCGGCTGCTGCGCGGGCTCGTCGCCCTGGTGGTCGCCGCGCCGCTCGTCCTGGGCGCCGCCGCCTGCGGCGACGAGGCCAGTGACGATCCCAACGCCCCCGTCAAGCTCTCCATCTTCTGGTGGGGCGGCGAGGCCCGGGCGAAGCTGACCGAGGACGCCCTCGCCCTCTACACCAAAAAGCACCCGAACGTCACGTTCGAGAAGACCTGGCAGGCCAACCAGGGCTACTTCGACAAGCTGGCCACCCTCACCGCCGGCGGCAACCCGCCGGACATCTTCCAGATCGACGACAACTTCCTCGCCGAGTACGCCTCCCGCAACACCACGCTCGACCTGACCAGCTACTCCGACTCCGGCAAGCTCGACGTGTCGAAGTTCCCCAAGAGCCTGTGGCAGTACGGCGTGGTCGACGGCAAGCTCGCCGGGCTGGCCGCCGGGGAGAACACCCAGGGGCTGGTCTACAACAAGACGCTGCTGACCCGCAACGGCCTCCCGGAGCCGACCACCGGCATGACCTGGGAGGAGCACGTCGCCTGGGCCGAGCAGGTCGCGAAGAAGACCAAGATCCCCGGCACCCAGGACCCGAGCGCCGACTACAAGGCGTTCTGGGTCTGGCTGCGCCAGCAGGGCAAGGACCTGTACAAGGGCAAGGAGCTCGGCTTCACCGTCGAGGACGTGACCCGGTGGTTCGAGCTGTGGAAGGGCGCCCGGGACCGGGGCGCGACCCCGACCTCGGACGTGATCCACGAGGGCAACGCCACCGACATCACCAAGCAGCTCGTGGTCACCGGCAAGGCCGGCACGTCCTGGGTCTGGGTCAACCAGATGCCGGAGCTGAAGAAGAACACCAAGGACGAGCTGGGCGTCGTCGCCTACCCGGGTGACCCCAGCGCCCAGTGGGCCCGCGCCTCGATGTACTGGTCCGTGTTCAAGGGCAGCAAGCACAGGGACATCGCGGTCGACGTGCTGAACTTCCTGGCCAACGACCAGGAGGCGGTCAAGCTCCTCGGTACCGACCGGGGCCTGCCGTCGAACCAGGACCTGCGCCGGCTCGTCAGCGAGGGCACCACCGACCCGGCGATGAAGCAGTCCATCGCGGTGGAAGCCGAGCTGGCCCAGAAGTTCGGCGAGTCGCCGCAGGTGCCGATCAAGGGCCACAGCAAGGTCCGCGCAGAACTGATCAAGGCGGCGGAGAACGCCCAGTACGGCCGGGCCACCCCGGCCGAGGCGGCGGCGCAGTTCCTCGCCGCCTGCAAGTCCGCCATCGTCTGAGCCGCCACACACGTTCGGAAAGGAGCCGGCTCGTGGCACTGACCACGGCGCCCGACCCGACCCGACGCGGCACCGGATCCGCCCGCGCCCACGCCCCCCGGGCCGTGGCCGGGCGGATCCGGCACAGCGAAGGTCTGGCGGGGTACGTCTTCCTCTCGCCCTGGCTCATCGGACTGATGGCCATCACGGCGATTCCCATGCTCCTGTCGCTCTACCTGAGCTTCACCGACTACGACATCCTCACCCCCTTCTCGGAGGTCGAGTGGGTGGGGTTCGCCAACTACGAGCGGATGTTCACCAACGATCCCTCGTACTGGCACGCGGTCCGGGTGACGCTGACCTTCGCCCTGGTGGCGGTGCCGCTGAAGCTGGCCGCCGCACTGGGGGTGGCGCTGCTGCTCAACCGTGCCTGGCGCGGGGTCGGGCTGTTCCGCAGCCTGTTCTACCTGCCGTCGCTGCTCGGCGGCAGCGTCGCGCTGGCCATCGTCTGGGTGAACATGTTCAACCGCGACGGCGCGTTCAACTCGCTGCTGGCCCTGGTCGGCATCGAGGGCAAGCCCTGGGTCAACGACCCGGACTGGGCGCTGGAGACCCTGATGGTGCTCGCCATCTGGCAGTTCGGCGCCCCGATGGTGATCTTCCTGGCCGGGCTCAAGCAGGTGCCGACGGAGCTGTACGAGGCCGCCTCGGTCGACGGGGCCGGCAAGTGGCGGCAGTTCCGCGCCGTCACCCTGCCGATGCTCTCCCCGGTCATCTTCTTCAACCTGGTGCTGGAGACCATCAACGGCTTCCAGGGCTTCACCGCGGCCTTCGTGCTCAGCAACGGCACCGGTGGCCCGGTCGACTCCACCCTGATGTACACGCTGAACCTCTACATCAAGGGCTTCACCGATCTGGAGATGGGCTACGCCTCGGCGATGGCCTGGGTCTTCCTGCTCGCCATCGGCCTCATCACGGCCGTCTTCTTCAGCACCGGACGGTTCTGGGTGCACTACTCCGACGGGGAGGACCGGTGACGGCTACCGCAGGCCCGGTGCTGACCCGGCCGCGCCGCCCGCGTTCCGGCGGCGGGCAGGCCGTGCGCCTGGTCGTCCTGATCGCGATCGTGGCGGTCGTGCTCTACCCGCTGTTCTGGATGATCGGCACCTCGGTCAAGGGCCAGGAGGAGATCGTCAGCAACACCGGCCTGCTGCCGAGGCAGTTCACCCCCGGCAACTACGCCGACGGGTGGGCCAACTTCGACCTCAGCTTCGGCCGGTTCTTCCTCAACAGCGCCATGGTCAGCCTGCTGACCGTGGTCGGCAACGCGGTCTCCTGCCTGCTCGCCGCGTACGCCTTCGCCCGGCTGAGGTTCCGGCTGCGCGGGATGTGGTTCGCCGTCATGATCGGCACCCTGCTGCTGCCCGGGCACGTGCTGATCGTGCCGCAGTACATCCTGTTCCGCACGCTCGGGCTGGTCGGCGGCGAGTGGCCCTACCTGCCGCTGCTGATTCCGCAGTTCCTGGCGACCGAGGCGTTCTTCGTCTTCCTGATGGTGCAGTTCATGCGGGGCATCCCGCGCGAACTGGACGAGGCGGCGAAGATCGACGGGGCCAGCGCGTTCGGCATCTTCCGGCACATCATCCTGCCGCTGAGCCGACCCGCGCTGGTCACCACCGCGATCTTCTCGTTCATCTGGACCTGGAACGACTTCTTCCGGCAGCTCGTCTTCCTGTCCAGCCTGCAGGACTACACCGTGCCGGTGGCGCTGACCCTGTTCATCGACTCGACCAGCCAGAGCGCGGTCGGCCCGATGTTCGCCATGTCGGTGCTGTCGCTGCTGCCGGTGTTCCTGTTCTTCCTCGCCTTCCAGCGGATGCTCGTCGAGGGCATCAACACCAGCGGAATCAAGGGGTGACGCCGTGACGCGGGAGAGACCGGCCCGCCGGGACTGGCGGGACGTGGTCCGGGACGCCGCCGACCTGGCGCTGGTCGGGTTCCTGCTGGTGGCGGGCGCGCTGCCGGTGCTGACCGCCGGCGCCGCGCTCGCCGCCGCCAGCGCCGCAGTGCACGACCGGGTCACCGACGGTGGCTGGCCGAACCTGCGGACCACACTGCGCCGGTACGTCCGGGCGCTGCCGGCCGGCGTGCCGGTGACCCTGGCCGGGCTGGCCGGCGCGGTCCTGCTCGGGGCCGACCTGGCCGCGCTGGCCACCGGCCGGGTCCCCGGTGGGGCGCCCGCCCTGCTGGTCACCGGCGCGGTCACGGCGGCCCTGTCCGGGTACGCCGGCCTGGTCGTCGTCGAGGTCGGCCGGGCTGGCGGGCGGGGCTGGCGGGTTGCGGCCCGCACCGCCGCCCGCTCCTGCGTCGCCCGCCCGGCCGGCTGGGCGGCGGCCAGCGGGGTGTGCTGCCTGGCCGGCGTCCTTGCCGTGCTGGTCATCCCGGTCGCGCTGCCGATCCTCGCCGGGTACGCCCTGGCCGCGCTGCACGCGGTCGCCCGCCGCCGCCCGGCCGTAGCCGTGGAGCCGTCGTGACCGGCCACGCCCCCCGCACCCGGGCCGACGGAGCCGCCTCCCTGCCCGGCCCCCGCACCCGGGCCGACGGGGCGGCCCCCCGCACCGACCCTCGCACCCCGACCGTCCCCGCCGACGAGCCCGGTCGCCGGACCGACGACTCCGGCGCCGATCCCCGACTGCTGGTCGGCGGCGTCGAGGTGGCCCGGTACGTCCTCGCCCCGGACCTCGACGCCAGGCACGGCCCCCGGCCCTACCTGCACCCGGTGCGCACCCTCGCCGGCACGGTCGTCACCGACGCGCTGCCCGAGGACCACGTGTGGCACCTCGGCGCGTCCCTGGCCGTGCAGGACGTCGCCGGCACCAACCTGTGGGGCGGGCGCACCTACGTGCGCGACACCGGCTACACCTGGCGCGACGACCACGGCCGGATCGTCCACGCCGGCTGGACCGAGCGGGCCGACGACCGGCTGGAACACCGCCTCCAGTGGCGCGACCCGGCCGGCGGGGTGCTGCTCACCGAGCACCGCCGGCTCGCCGCCGCGCCCGTGCCCGACGCCCCCGGGGCGTGGCGGCTGGACCTGCGGTACGCGCTGAGCGCCCCCGCCGACCGGGACGTCCCCCTCGGCAGCCCGGCCACCAACGGCCGCCCCGGCGGCGCCGGGTACGGCGGGTTCTTCTGGCGGGCCGTCGCCACCGAGCCGCCCCGCACCTTCACCGCGTGGGCCGACGGCGAGGAGTCCGTCAACGGCTCCGGCGCGCCGTGGGTGGCGCTGGCCGGCACCGGGCCGGGGGGCGGCGCGTACACCCTGGTCTTCACCGGGCTCGGGCCGGGCGACCGGTGGTTCGTCCGGACGGCGATGTACCCGGGGGTCTGCGTGGCCTTCGCCTTCGAGTCTCCGGCCGTGGTCCCGGCCGGGACCAGCCGGCACGGCCGGCACACCGTCACCGTCGCGGACGGGATCCTCGACCGCGACGCGACCGCCGCCCTCGCCGCAGCCGCGGACGCGGCTGCCCCGGGCGAGCCGGTGGCCCCGGGCGAGCCGGTGGGACGGGGCGAGCCGGCGGGACGGGCATGACCGGCCCGGAGGCGGTCACCGTCGGCGAGACGATGGTGGTGCTGTCGCCGGTCGACGCGACGCCGCTGGAACGCGCCGACCGGGTCCGGCTCGGCGTCGGCGGGGCGGAGTCCAACGTGGCTGCCGGCCTGGCCGGCCTCGGCCACCGCGTCGCCTGGGTGAGCCGGGTCGGCGACGACCCGTTCGGCCGGATGGTGGCCCGCGAGGTCGCCGACGCGGGCGTCGACGTCGACCTGGTCGCCGTCGACCCGGACGCCCCGACCGGCGTCTACTTCAAGGATCCCCGGCCGGAGGCAACCGGCGTGCACTACTACCGGGCCGGCTCGGCCGCGTCCCGGCTGGGCCCGGAGGCGCTGGACGACCCCCGGCTGGCCGGCGCGCGGCTGCTGCACCTGTCCGGGGTGACCCCGGCGCTGTCGGAGTCCTGCCGGGCGCTGGTCTTCCACGCGGTCGACGGCCGGCCGCTCGGCGACGCGCTGGTCAGCTTCGACGTCAACCACCGGCCCGGGCTCTGGCCCGCCGACCGGGCCGCCGACGTGCTGCGCGACCTCGCCGACCGGGCCGACGTGGTGCTCGTCGGCCTGGACGAGGCCGAGCGGCTGTGGGGGAGCGCCGACCCGCAGACCGTGCGCCGCCTGCTGCCCCACCCGAGGGTGGTGGTGGTCAAGGACGGCGCCGTGGGCGCGACCGCGCTGCCGCGTACCGGGCCGGGGGTGTTCGTGCCGGCGCTGCGGGCGCCGGTGGTCGAGCCCGTCGGCGCCGGGGACGCGTTCGCCGCCGGCTACCTCTCCGCCCTGTTGCGCGGGCTCGGCCCGACCGCCGCGCTGCGCTGCGGCCACCTCGTCGCGGTCCGGGCCCTAGCGGTGCCCGGGGACTGTGCCCCGCCGCCGGACCGGCGGGACCTCGACGCCGCCGTCGCGCTGCCCCCCGACCGATGGGCGGCGCTCGACCTGGTCGCGGCGGGCCTCGTCGATGAAGCCCCTGCCGACGGCGGGAATGCGGCCGGGCGCCTCGGCGCGGCAGCCGGGACGGCCGGCGCGGTAGTCGTGGGGACCGGCGTCGCCGGATTCGGAACCCCGGCAGCCGGGACGACCGGCTCGGTAGTCCTGGGGGCCGGCGCGGCCGGCTCCGGAACAGCGGAGGCCGGCGTCGCCGGCTCGACAGTCGTGGGGACCGGCGGGGCCGGCCCCGGGAACGGAAGGAGCGGCCGGTGACGGCGCACGACTTCGGCCCGATCTTCGACGGGGCGCGGGTCATGGTGATCCTGCGGGACCTGCCGCCGCAGGAGACGGTCCGGCTCGCGAACCGGGCCTGGGACCTCGGCATCGACGTGGTGGAGGTGCCGGTGCGCACCCCTGAGGCGATGGAGGCGCTGCGCGTCGCCGTGCAGGCCGGCCGGGACCGGGACCGGATCGTCGGCGCGGGCACCGTGTTCGACCCGGCACAGGTGCGGCAGGCGGCCGGCGCGGGGGCCGCGTTCACCGTCGCGCCCGGGCTCGACCTCGCGGTGGTCGACGCCGCGCTCAGCCACGGGATTCCCCACCTGCCGGGGGTGGCCACCCCGACCGAGGCCCAGCGGGCCCGCGACCACGGGCTGGTCTGGCTCAAGGCGTTCCCGGCGGTCAGCCTCGGGCCGCAGTGGTTCAAGGCGGTCGCCGGGCCCCTGCCCGAGCTGCGTTTCGTCGCCACCGGCGGGATCGACGCGGGCAACGCGGCCGGCTTCCTGGCCGCCGGGGTCAGGGTGGTGGCCGTCGGGTCCGCGCTGTCCGACCCCGCCCAGATCGACCGCCTCGCCGAGCTGGCCCGGGGCGGCCGGGAGACCGCCGTCCGCCCCGGCTGACCAGGGCTCAGTCGAGGGCGGGGCTCAGTCGGGGGCGGGGCCGGTGCTGTCCCGGCGGACCAGTTCCGCCGGCAGCGTCTCGACGCGGGGCCGGCCGCTGGCCGGGTCGAGGGCCAGGGTCATCGCCCGGACGCCCAGCTCGACCAGGGGCAGCCGCACCGTGGTCAGCGCCGGGGTGACGTCGCCGGCGATCGGCATGTCGTCGAAGCCGAGGACGGAGACGTCCCGGGGCACCCGGACGCCGCGCGAGCGCAGCAGGGCGAGCGCGCCGACGGCCATCGAGTCGTTGAGCGCCACCAGCGCGGTGAGGCCGGGGGTCGTCTCCAGCAGGTCGGCCGTGGCCCGGGCACCACCGTCGCGGTCGAAGTCGGCGTAGCGGATCCGCTCCTCGGGCAGCTCCACGCCCTCCCCGGCGAGCGCCCGGCGCAGCCCGGTGAGCCGGTCGGTGATGGTGGTCAGGATCCGGGGGCCGGCGACCACCCCGATCTCCCGGTGCCCGAGACGCAGCAGCTCCCGGCCGATCAGCTCGCCGCCGGCGTCGTTGGCCGGCATCACCGCGTCGCCGAAGTGGTCGTGCCGGCCGATCACCGCGACCCGACCGCCCGTCGCCTCGTACGCGGCCAGCTTCTCGTTGAGCAGGGTGGTGAACGCGGCGTCGTGGTAGCCGGAGCCGGCCAGCACGATGGCGGCGACCTGCTGGCCGCGCAGCAGCTCGACGTACTCCAGCTCGCGGACCGGGTCGCGGTAGCTGTTGCAGATGATCAGCAGCCGGCCCCGCTCGATGGCCACCCGTTGCAGTCCCCGGGTCACCTCGGCGAAGTACGGGTCCGAGACGTCGTGCACGACGACACCGACCACGCTGCGCTGCGGCCGGGCCAGCAACTGGGCGTGCGCGTTCGGCACGTACCGCAGGTCGGCGACGGCGCGCAGCACGCGTTCGCGCAGCTCCTCGGCGACCGGCTTGCTGCTGCCGTTGATCACTCGCGACGCCGTCGCGGGGGAGACCCCCGCCTGTCGTGCGACATCGGCCAGCGTCGCCATCCGCCGCCCCCTGGTGGTCCTCCCGAGCGGTCCCGCCCCGCCGGTCGCGGACAGGTTACCGCAGTGGCATCGGAAAGCCCTTGCCCTGCGAGGGGGCCCGCCCCTACGCTCCCAGGAAAGCGCTTGCCCAGCGTGCTGGTGATCCCTGCCCGCCGCGCGGGCGCCGGCCCGAGGAGAGGGAAGAGAACATGCGCAGGCCGATCGGCATCATCGTCAACGGCGTCACCGGCCGGATGGGCTACCGCCAGCACCTCGTCCGTTCGCTGCTCGCCATCCGGGAGCAGGGCGGGGTGCCGCTGGCGGACGGCACCCGGATCTGGCCCGAGCTGGTCCTCGTCGGACGCAACGAGAACCGGCTGCGCGACATCGCCGAGCGGCACGGGCTGACCGACTGGACCACCGACCTGACCGCCGCGCTCGCCCGCGACGACATTGAGATCTACTTCGACGCCCAGCTCACCCAGCAGCGGGAGAAGGCCGTCCGCCAGGCGATCGACGCCGGCAGGCACGTCTACACCGAGAAGCCCCTCGCGGAGGACAGCGCCGCCGCCGTGGAACTGGCCCGGGCCGCCGAGGCCGCGAACGTGCGCACCGGCGTCGTGCAGGACAAGCTCTTCCTGCCCGGCCTGCGCAAGCTCAAGCGGCTGATCGACGGCGGCTTCTTCGGCCGCATCCTCTCCGTGCGGGGCGAGTTCGGTTACTGGGTCTTCGAGGGCGACTGGCAGCCCGCCCAGCGCCCGTCCTGGAACTACCGAACCGAGGACGGCGGCGGGATCGTGATGGACATGTTCCCGCACTGGCACTACGTGCTGGAGGAGCTGTTCGCACCGGTCCGCGCGGTCTCCTGCGTCACCGCCACGCACATCCCGCGCCGCGTCGACGAGGCCGGGCGGCCCTACCCGGCCACCGCCGACGACGCCGCGTACGGCATCTTCGAGCTCGACGGCGGAATCATCGCCCAGCTCAACTCCTCCTGGACCGTCCGGGTCAACCGGGACGAACTGGTCGAGTTCCAGGTGGACGGCACCGAGGGCAGCGCGGTCGCCGGGCTGCGCAACTGCCGCGTCCAGCACCGTTCGGTCACCCCGAAGCCGGTCTGGAACCCGGACCTGCCCTCCGGCGAGGACTTCCGCTCGCAGTGGACCGAGGTGCCGGACAACGACGAGTTCGACAACGGGTTCAAGGTGCAGTGGGAGGCGTTCCTGCGGCACGTGGTGGCCGGCGAGCCGTTCCCGTGGGACTTCCTGGCCGGCGCCCGCGGCGTGCAGCTCGCCGAGCTGGGCCTGCGCTCCGCCCGCGAGCACTGCCGCGTCGAGATCCCGGAGCTGAGCCGTTGAGGACCGAGGTCACCCTCCCCGACGGCACCCGGCACCGGCTCTCCGGCGCCGGCGGCTTCGCCCGCCCCGACGCCCCGGCCACCTCCCGGACCGCGTACGCCGCCGCGCACGTGGTCGCCGACCCGCGCGCCGAGAACGTCCCCGGCGCCCCGGCCGCCGTTTGCTGGGAGCGCACCCTGGCCTTCCGTCACCACCTGTGGTCGTACGGGCTCGGGGTGGCCGAGGCGATGGACACCGCACAGCGCGGCATGGGGCTGGACTACCCGGCCACCCGGGAGCTGATCCGGCGCAGCGCCGCCGAGGCCCACGCGTCCGGCGGGCGGATCGTCGCCGGGGTCGCCACCGACCAGCTTCCCGTCGGCCCGGCGAGCATCGAGCGGATTCGCGACGCGTACACCGAGCAGCTCACCGAGGTCCTGGCCGCCGGGGCCCGGCCGGTGCTGATGTGCAGCCGGCACCTGGCCGCCGTCGCCCGTGGCCCGGAGGACTACCAGCGGGTGTACGCCCACCTGCTGGCCGCCACCGACCGGCCGGTGGTGCTGCACTGGCTCGGCGACATGTTCGACCCGGCGTTGACCGGCTACTGGGGCTCGACCGACCTGGACCTCGCCGCCGACGCGGTGCTGGACCTGGTCGCCGGCCACGCCGAGAAGGTGGACGGGATCAAGGTGTCGTTGCTCGACGCCGACCGGGAGGTGGCCCTGCGCCGCCGGTTGCCCGCCGGGGTGCGCCTCTACACCGGCGACGACTTCCACTACCCGGAGCTGATCCGCGGCGACGAGGCCGGCCACTCCCACGCCCTGCTCGGCGTGTTCGCCGCGATCGCCCCGGCCGCCGCCGCCGCGCTGGCCGCCCTCGACCGGGGCGACCTGGTCGCGTACGACGAGATCCTCGCCCCCACGGTGCCGCTGGCCCGGCACCTGTTCGCGGCGCCGACCTGGCACTACAAGACCGGCATCGTCTTCCTGGCCTGGCTGACCGGCCACCAGGACCACTTCACCATGGTCGGCGGCCAGCAGGCCGGCCGGTCACCGGCCCACCTGGCCCGGCTGCTCACCCTCGCCGACGCCGCCGGGCTGCTGCCCGACGCGGAACTGGCCGCCACCCGCGCCCGGGCCTACCTCACCGTCGCCGGGGTGGCCCAGTGACCGCCGTCGACGAGCCGGCGATGACCGCCCCCGCCGGAGACCGGCTGGCCCGGTTCTCGTTCAACCAGGCCACCGCCACCGGCTGGGGGCTGGCGGAGCTGGTCGCCGGCTGCGTGGCCGCCGGGGTCCCGGCCGTCGGGCTGTGGCGGGAGCCGGTGCGGCAGTACGGGCTGGCCAGGGCCGCCCGGCTGGTCCGCGACGCCGGGCTGAGGGTCACCTCGCTGTGCCGGGGCGGGTTCTTCACCGCCGACGACTGGCGTGACGAGAACCTGCGGGCGGTCGAGGAGGCCGCCACCCTCGGCACCGCCGAGCTGGTGCTCGTCTCCGGCGGGCTGCCGGCCGGCAGCCGGGACGTCGACGGGGCGCGGGAGCGGGTCGCCGACGCCATCGGCGAGCTGGCCCCGCACGCCGCCGCGGCCGGGGTGCGGCTGGCCATCGAACCGCTGCACCCGATGTTCTGCGCGGACCGGTGCGTCATCGCCACCCTGGACCAGGCCCTCGACATCGCCGAGCGGTTCGACCCGGGCACCGTCGGGGTGGTCGTCGACACGTACCACCTGTGGTGGGACGACACCGTGTACCGGCAGATCGCCCGGGCCGGCAACCGGATCGCCGCCTTCCAGGTGGCGGACTGGGTCACGCCGCTGCCCGAGGGCGTGCTGCTCGGGCGGGCGCTGCCGGGGGAGGGCTGCATCGACCTGCGCCGGTTCCGGGACGCCGTCGACGCCGCCGGCTACCGGGGCGCGATCGAGGTGGAGGTCTTCCACGCCGACCTGTGGTCCCGGCCCGGCCCGGACATCCTCGCCGCAGCGATCACGGCCCACCTGACCCACGTCGCCTGAGTCGGGTCACCACGGTCCATGGACCTAGGGTGGCGGGGTGATCGACATCGCCAGCGTGCTGCTCGTCGACCGGGCCGGACGGATTCTGATGCAGCTTCGCGACGCGTACGCGCCGCGCCACCCGAACGTCTGGGGGCTTCCGGGCGGGCACCGGGAGCCGGGGGAGACGCTCGACCAGACCGCCCTGCGGGAGCTGCGGGAGGAGACCGCGCTGACGCCGGACGCCGGCCTGCGCCCCTTCGGCACCCCGCAGGTGCCGGAGACAAATCGGATGAAGCACTACTATTGGGGCAGCACGAGCGCCCGTCAGGAGGACGTGGTGCTCGGCGAGGGGGCCGCGATCGTCTTCGTCCCGCCCGACGAGCTGTTCGACGGCCGGCCCTACATGCCCGGCACCGCCGAGGTGCTGGCCCGCTTCCTCGCAGCCCCCGAGTACGCCGAGGCGCGCAGGGCAGCGGGCGGGTAGCGGCGCAGCGCTGCCTCCCCGGTGGGGTCGGCGCCGCCCCGGACCGGGCGGGCCGTCACCCGGGCAGGCCCGCGACGGCTGCCCTGGCCGGGCCGCCGCGCCCGCCGGGAAGCACCACGGGTGGGGCTGCGGCGCGACGGTGGAGGAGGCAGCGATGGTCCGGTGGGGCTGGTTCCGGCAGGCGGCCGGCCGGTTGCGGCGGGGCTGGGTGGTGGTGGCGGAGGGCACCCTGGCGGCCACCGTGTCCTGGTTGCTGGCGAGCTGGCTGCTGGGGCACTCGCGGCCGTTCTTCGCCCCGGCCGCCGCGCTGATCGTCCTCGGTCAGGCCCGGGGGCACCGGACGCGCCGGGCGCTGGAGGTGCTGTTCGGTGTCGCCGCCGGGGTGTTCGTCGCCGACGTGCTGGTGCGGGCCCTCGGCCCCGGCAGAAGCTGGACCGTCTTCGTCGTCATCCTGATCACCATCGTGCTGGCCGTGGCGTTCGGGGCGGGGAGCGTCACCGTGGAGCAGGCCGCCGTCTCGGCCCTCTACGTGGTGGTGGTCTCCCCGCCCACCGAGTCGCTGGTGCCGTTCCGCTTCGTCGACGCGCTGATCGGCGGCGCGGTGGCCCTCGTCGCCAGTCAACTCGTCGGCGCCCGGCACCCGCTCGTCCCGCTGGCCGCCGAGTTCCGGCGGACCTTCGGCGACCTCGCCAGGCTGCTCGGCGAGGTCGCCGACGCGCTCGACGCCCACGACGAGGCCGCCGCCCTGGCCACCCTCGATCGGGCCCGGGGAATGGACGCCGCGGTGGGGCGGCTGCGCGCCGGGGTGCGTGCCGCCGGCGAGGCGCTGACCCTGCGGGTGCGCCGCCACCGGAGCATCAGCCGGCTGCGCTCGGTCGACGCGTCCATCGGGCAGATCGACTCCGTCGTGCGCAACGTGCGGGTCCTGGCCCGGGCCGGGGTGAACCTCACCCGGCTGCCCACCCCCGCCCCCAACGGCCTCGGTGCCGCGATCCGGTCGATGGCCGACGCGGTGCACGCCGCCGGGGAGGCGTTGGCCGCCGACCTGGACGGCCGGGAGGACGCCGCCGACGGGCACGCCGCCCGTGCCGAGACCGCCGCGCTGGAGGCGGTCCGGGGCGCCGGCCGGCTGTTCACCCCGGGCGGCACCCTGCCGCTGGCCATGATCGTCGGGCATCTGCGGACCACCGCCATCGACCTGCTGCGGGGGATCGGGGCGGACGACGACGCCACCCTCGGCCGGGTCGACGAGGCGCTCGGCGTCCCGGCGGTGTGACCCCCGCGTCGGCCCGGGTGGGTCGCGCGTCCCCACCGCCCGCCGCCGCCCGGTCCGCCGGTCCGGACGCGGGGAAGGGCCGGGCCGGTGGTCGGTGCTGTCGCATCGGAGTGTCCAATGGTGGGACCACATTGCCCCGCCGGAGAGGAAACCACCCCGTGAGCAGCACCGCCGACACCTCGACCGCCGATCGGGGGAACGCGCCGGCCGGCGTGCCACGCGTGGTCCTGAGCGCCCGCAACGGCGTGGCGGCCGTGTTCGCCCTCAACGGCCTCGCGGTCGCCTCCTGGTTCTCCCGGGTGCCGGCGGTCCGCGAGGCGCTGGACCTCAGCGCCGGGCGGCTCGGGCTGCTGCTGCTTGCCATGTCCGTGGGTGCGCTGCTGGCGATGCCGACCGCCGGGCTGGTCACCCAGCGCCTCGGCGCGGCCCGCACGGTGGCGGCCAGCGTCCTGCTGGTGGCGGGCGGCATGACGGTGGCCGGGATGGCCGCCGGGTTCGCCGGGTTCCTGCCCGGCGTCGCCGTCGGCCTGTTCCTGTTCGGCTACGGCTCCGGCACCTGCGACGTGGCGATGAACATCGAGGGGACGGCCGTCGAACGGCGGCTGGGCCGGACCATCCTGCCCCGGTTCCATGCGGCGTGGAGCCTCGGCTCGGTGGCCGGCGCGGGCCTCGGCGCGGCGGCGGCCCGGGCCGGGGTGCCGATCGCCGTGCACCTGATCGTGCTGGCGGCGGTCGTGCTCGCCGGCACGTTGCTCGGGGCCCGGGCCTTCCTGGCGGCCCGCGCCGCCGACCCGGCGTCCGCCCGCGACGACGCCGCCGCGCGCCGTGGCTCGCTGCTCGCCGCCTGGCGGGAGCCGCGCACCCTGCTCATCGGCCTGCTGGTGCTGGTGATGGCGTTCACCGAGGGCAGCGCCAACGACTGGCTCGCGGTGGCGTTCGTCGACGGGTACGGGCTGAGCGAGGCCGCCGGCGCCGCCGTCTTCGGCGTCTTCGTGGTCGGCATGACCGTCGGTCGCACCGCCGGCACGGTGGCGCTCGACCGTTGGGGCCGCGTGCCGGTGCTGCTCGGCACGATCCTGTGCGCCGGGGTCGGCGCCACCCTCGCGGTGCTGGCCGGGTCCGGGCCGGTCGCGATCGCCGGGGTCGCGCTGTGGGGGCTCGGCGCGTCGCTCGGCTTCCCGGTGGGGCTGAGCGCCGCCGCGGACGACGAGGACCGGGCGCCGGCCCGGGTCAGCGTCGTCGGGGTGATCGGCTACTCCGCGTTCCTCGGCGGTCCGCCGCTGCTGGGCCTGCTCGGCGACGAGGTGGGCACGCTGCGCGCCCTGATCGTGGTGCCGCTCCTGCTGCTGCCGGCCCTGGCCCTGGTCCCGGTGATCCGGCCGCTGGCCGGCTCCCGGCTCACCCGCTGACCCACCCCGCTCGGCGCCCCGGGCCGCCGCCCCTGCCGCCGGAGGTCGCCGGGTCCGTCGGGCCGCCGCCGGACCGTGACGCTGGCCGCCGGGCGCGCGTACGGCCCGCCGGCTCTGTGGTCAGGTTCCTCTCACCCCGCGCCCAGCAGGATGCCAGGCGGGGGTGCTCCACTGGGTGGGACGCCGAGGAGAGGAGCCGGGCATGGGCTGGTTCAGCCGGCGACAGCGCGCCGTCGACGGGATCCCGACGAAACTCGACCGGGAGGCGACGCCCGACGACCTCGCAGCCCTGGAGGCGTTCGTGGCCAGCCGCCGGGGTGTGGAGTTCTACCTCGAGCCGGAGACCACCGCGACCGACACCACCGTGGCGGCGATCGCCCACGACGGGGAGTGGATCCGGCGGCGGACCGGTTCGCCCCGGGCCGCCGCGAAGATCGCCCAACGGCACGCGGTGCCCCTGTACGAGGCCGCGCGCACCGGGTACCCGGAGCGGATGCGGGCCTGGAACCGGGCGCACCCGGAGCGCCGGGCGCGCTGACCTCGGCCAGACGGCGTCGCCCGCACGAGCCACCGGGACCGGGTCACCCGCTCAGCGCGCGGGTCACCGCGTAGCCGAGCGACGCCGCGGCCAGCCCGGCGGCCACGCTGGTCAGCACGTTGGCCAGGGCGGTCCACGGGAACCCGTCGCGGGCCAGCCGCAGCGTCTCGTAGCCGAAGGTCGAGTAGGTGGTCAGCGCGCCGCAGAAACCGGTGCCGAGCAGCGCGGCGACGGCCGGCCCGACCGGCGCGGCGACCAGGGCTCCGAGCAGCAGGGAGCCGAGCACGTTCACGGTCAGGGTGCCCCACGGGAACGACGAGCGGTGCCGGGACTGCACGGCCCGGTCGGTGAGGTAGCGCAGCGGCGCCCCGACGGCCGCGCCGAGGGCGATCAGCAGGACCGTCACCGGGCCTCCCGATCCTCGTCGGCCCGGCCGCCCGCGCCCGGCCCGTCCGCCGCCCGGGAACCGCCTGCGCCCGGCTGCCCGCCGCGCCCGGCTGCCGGCCGGGTCGCGCGGCGCAGGAACCGGCCGGCGGCGGCGTCGCCGAGCCACACCGCGACCAGCGCCCCCACCAGGGTGGCGATCAGGTACGCCAGCGCGGTGCCGGTCGCCCCGGCGGCCACCGCCAGCCGCACGTCCACCGCGTACGTGGAGAAGGTGGTGAACCCGCCCAGCACGCCGACGCCGAGGAAGGGCCGGGTGAGCGGCCGGGTCCGCCCGGCGGCGACCATCGCCATCAGCGCCCCGATCAGCAGGCATCCGGTCACGTTGACGGCGAACGTCGCCCACGGGAAGCCGGTGGGCCGGTGCGGGACGGCGGCCTGGAGCCCCGCGCGGGCCAGCGCGCCGAGGACGCCGCCGGCCGCGATCACGCCGAGCACCGCCGCCGGGTGCGCCCGCAGTTCGCCCCGGTCCCCGGGTACGCGCAGGTCGACGTCGGGATCGACCCGGCGCGGGTCCGCTCCGGTCACCTCGCCCTCCCGCCGCACGTTCGTCGCAGGCGGGAACCCGTCGACGCGCGTCCTCGCGGCTGCCCGGCGGCGGCGCCCTCGTGCCTTCGCCGGGACGAGCCTACCGTTGGCGGGCCCCCGGCCACCGCGACGCAGGCGGTGGGTCCGGTCAGCGGACGGCGGCCACGGCCGCGTCGGCGCCGCCCCGCCACAGCGTGCCGACCTCGGTGAAGCCGGCGGTGGTCAGCGTGTCGAGGTGCCAGGAGACCGGTGGGTTCCACTCGGGACTGTGCCCGGTCGGGTAGATCTCGTGGCGCCGCGCGACCAGTGGGCCGAGCACCGGGTCCGCGCCGGCCCGCTCCCACCAGTCGGGCCAGGACAGGGCCGCCCCGGCGGCGTACCGGGCGGCCCGGCGCTCGCGGGCCCGGGCGGTCAGCCTGTCGGTCAGCCCCGGCAGCGCGTCGTCGGGCATCCGGTCGGCGTTGACGAGGAGACCACCCGGACGTAGCAGGTCCCGGATCTCACCGTAGAGGGCGGTGAGCCGGTCGGCCGGCAGCCAGTGCAGGGCGGTGGCGGTGAGTACCGCGTCGTAGTCGCGGTGTGGCAGCCGATCGGCCCAGTCGGGGTGGCCCAGGTCGGCGACCAGCACGGTGGCCCGGTCGCGCAGCGACGCGTCGGCCAGGGCCAGCAACGCCGGGTCGAGGTCGACCAGGGTCACTTCGGCCCGGGGGAAGCGGGCCAGCGCCCGCAGGGAGATGGTGCCGGTGCCCCCGGCGAGGTCGAGCAGGCGGGGGGCGTCCCCGACGACAACCGCGTCGACGGCGTCGAGCATGGCGGCGAAGCGTGCCTCCCGGTCCGGCATGAACGCCTCCTGCTGCCGGTCCCAGCTTTCCTGCCAGGCCGTCGCCGTGCTGGCGAGCGGATCGGCCGCCTCGGTGATGTAAGGAGTCATAGTGGTCAGGTTAGTTACGTCGCCGAGGCAGGTCCAGACCTTGTTGCAAACTACTGGCAATTGCCGAATAATGGCAGTGCGATGATCGCCGGACGGCCGGCGTGGGCGTCCCGGGCGGTGGTGGTTCCATCCCCGCCCGGGAGGTCGCCCCCGTCTCACCCCCGTCTCGCCCGGCCCCGTCGCCTCCGTTGCCCGTCCCGCCAGGCTGCCCCTTCTGGCGGCGGCTCGACCCCGGGAACCCGCGACCCACGTCGCTCCCGATGGTGGTTGACCTCAACGCCGCTTCATCTCCGAGCCTGGGCGGTGAGAGCGAGCCACACGGAGGTACGGCATGAGAGTGATCGAGGTGACCCGGTTCGGTGGACCGGAGGTGCTGGCGCTGACCGAGGTGCCGGACCCGTCGCCGGGCCCGGGCGAGGCGGTGGTCGAGGTGGCCTACGCGAACGTGCTGTGGATCGACACGGCGATCCGTGCGGGCCTGGCCGGGGCGTGGTTCCCGGACCGGCCCCCGTACCGGCCCGGCTCGGGGGTGGCCGGGACGGTCGCCACGGTGGGTGCCGGCGTTGATCCCGCCTGGATCGGCCGGCGGGTGGTCACGCAAACCGGACCGGGGGGCGGCTACCTGGACCGGGCCCTGGTGCCAGTCGACGACCTCTTCGCCGTGCCCCCGACGGTGTCGCTGCGGGACGCCGCCGCCCTGCTGACCGACGGACTCACCGCGTTCGCCGTGCTCGACCTGGTCGGCGGCGTCCGGGCCGGCGAGCGGGTGCTGGTCACCGCCGCCGCCGGGGGAGCGGGCGCGGTGCTGCTCCAGGCGGCACAAGCCGGGGGCGCCCGGGTGGTCGGGGCGGCGCGCGGCGCGACCAAGCGGGACGCGCTGCGCCGGCTCGGCGCCGAGGACATCGTGGACTACTCGGCCCCGGACTGGACCGATCGGGTACGCGCCGTCCTCGGCGGCGTCGACGTCCTCCTCGACGGCGCCGGCGGGGCGTACGGCCGGGCCGCGTTCGACCTGGTCGTGCCCGGCGGCCGGACGTGCGCGTACGGCGCTCCGGCCGGTGGCTTCGCCGTGCCGGACCCCGCGTCGGCCCGTGACCGGGGCGTGGCGGTCACCGGCATCGGGGACCTGCGGGCCCTCACGGTGCAGGCCCGACGGCACCACCTGCTGGCGGCGCTGGACGCCGTCGCGACCGGCCGGGTGGCGCCGTTGGTGGGGCAGACGTTCCCGCTGGACCGCGCCGCCGACGCGCACCGGGCCATCGAGAACCGGGAGACGGTCGGCAAGACGCTGCTTTCCGTCTGACCCGGACGGAGCGGCGGCCGGCCGGGGACCGACGTCCGGCCGGCCGCCGGTCAGCGGCCCGGGTCGGCCGGGGCCGGCGGGACGGGGTCGGCGACCACCGGGGCCGCACCGGCCGGGGCCGGGATCCGGGTCGGGTCGGCCGGGAGTGGGATCCGGGCCAGGCCGGCCGGGCCGACCGGGTCCGGTGTCGGGGCCGGCCGGGCCGCCAGGCCGCCGAGCAGGGCGCCGAGGAGCGCGGCGAGGGTGACGACGCCGGTGGTCACCTCCGGCGTCCAGCCGATCCCGGCGGCCAGCGCGAGCCCCGCCAGGTGCCCGGCGAACACCAGCCCGGCGAGCAGGGCACCGGCGATCGGCAGTCGCAGTGCGGCGTCCCGCCCACGGATCGCGTCCAGCCGGAGCAGCAGCACATCGGCGAGGCCGGCGCCGCAGACCGCCCCGAGGGCGGCCCACGCCTGCGGTGTCGGGAACTCGTGCATCACCATGTCGAACAGCGCCACCCCGGCCGCCAGGGTGGCGGCCGCCCCCGGCGTGGCGCGCCTCCGGTGGGCGAGCAGGAACGGCCCGACCAGCACCAGCGTGGTGATCAGGTACGCGTCGACGCCGAGGATCGCCGCCTGCTGCGTCCCGACGGCGCCGATCGCGCGGGTCGGCGCCAGGGTGAGGAACGCCGACGCGTAGGTGAGCAGGATCGACGGCGCCATCACGCCCAGGGCCAGGGACGCCACTCCCGTCGCCGATCGTCCGCCGCGCTCCCCGCTGGCCCACCAGGACCGCAGCGGGCTGGTCAGCAGCAGCACCGCCGACGCGTCCAGCAGCAGGTGGCTCGGGCTGAACTCTGCGTCCAGGCCCACCTCCACCCCGAGGATCTCGTGCCAGGCCATGTCGGCCAGGCCGGCGAGCAGGAAGGCCACCGCACCGATCGCCCCGACCCGGTAACCGGCCGGGAAGGCGTCCCGCCACCACCGGGGCGCCGTGTCGCGGCGCTGGTACGCCAGCCAGAACGTCCACGCCGCGGTGGCGACGAAGCCCGCGTAGAGCAGGCCGTGCCACGGGGTGAAGAACCCCTCGATGGTCTCGACGATGTTGCTGTGCGCCCAGCCGTCGGACATCGCCCCGGCCGTCAGGCACGCGCCGAACAGGACGGTGACCAGGTCCTCCCGGCGGGTGGCCGGCGGCACCCGGGGGACGGCCGCAGGGGTGGACGGGGATGCCTCGTGGCTGACTCCGCTGCTCGTCATCGGTGGCCCTCTCGAAGGTTGGCGACTAGATGTCATTGTGCGACTCCGCTGTGTGATGGGGTGGGATGGTCGGGGTGCACGCGCCGGGCGGGTCGCCGCGCCCACCTGGTGGAACAACCGGTGCGGGTGCCGTACGCAGGGCTGCCGGGCACCGGCGGGTTCCGCCCACCGTCGGTGGATGTCGGACCCCCGCGCGACGATGGCGGGATGGGTCAGATCGCGTTGTTCCACTCCGTCTACGGCCTGCGCCCGGCCGTGCTCGCCGCCGCCGACCGGCTCCGCGCGGCCGGGCACCAGGTCGTCACCCCCGACCTGTACGGGGAGCCCGCCGCCGACACCGTCGAGGCGGGGTTCGCCCTGCTCGACAAGATCGGCAAGCGGACCGTGCTCGACCGGGCCCGGGCTGCCGTGGCCGACCTGCCGCCCGACACGGTCCTGGCCGGCTTCTCCTTCGGTGTCTGGGTGGCCGCCGAACTGCTCGCCGAGCGCCCCGACGCCGCCGCACTGCTCCTGCTGCACGGCATCGCCGGCCCGCCGGAGACGGTCCGGCCGGGCCTGCCGGTGCAACTGCACCTCGCCGACCCCGACGAGTACGAGCCGCAGGACGAGGTCGACGCGTGGCAGCGGGCGATGACCGCCGCGGGCGCTGACCTGTCGGTGTTCCGCTACCCGGGCCCGGGTCACCTCTTCACCGACGCGGATGTCCCTGATCACGACCCGGCCGCCGCCGAGCTGACCTGGGAACGCGTGCTCGCCTTCCTCGACGGCCGCTGACGCGCTCGCCCGGCTGACCCGCCCCGCCCGCTCGGCGTCGGTTGTCAGGCGGCCACGGCCAGCCGGGCCGGGCCGGTCCCGGTGGCCGGGCGGTCGGCCTCCGTCAGGCCCGTCGCCCCGACCGCCACGGTCCGGCCCGCCGTCCGGTCCGCCATCCGAACCGCCACCGCCCGTCCGGTTGCCGCCCGGCGCGTCGTCGCCCGGCCCGTCCAGGGGCGGGCCGTCGTGCCGGGGCGCGCCCCGGCTGCCGTCGCCGTGCCGGCTACGTTCCGGCCGGCCGACGTGCGCTCGGGGGCGACCGGCGCCGCCGACGCGACCGCCGGTGCGCCGGTCGCCGTGCCGCCCGGTGTCGGCCGGTCGCCCGGTCCGGCCCCGGTTCCGTCGGTGCTCCCCGTCGGGCCCACCGACCTGACCGCCCCGTCGGGTGCCGGTGGCGGCGCTGCCCACTCGTGTAGACGGACGACCGGCGCCCATCGGGCATCGGGCCGGGTGGCGCCGCCGGGCCCGGGTCGGGCCGCCCCGCTGTCTCCCGGCCCGCGCCGGATCTCCCACGCCGGCCGGCCGGCCCGCCTCGCAGGGCCGCCCGACGGGCGGAAGTCGGGTGCGGAAGGACGGGCGACCGCGAGCCACAGGGCCCCCGCCGTTGCGGGCGGAACGGCGGGCGTGGGGCGTGGTCCCCCGGGCGGAACGGCGGGCGTGGGGCGTGGCGCACCCAGGGCCGGACCGGCGGGCGTGGGGCGGGCAGACACGGCGGGGCCGGGCAGCGCGGTCAGGGCCCGCCGGGTGGCCGGCGACCGCCCCGTCCGCACCGGCGGGCCACCCCGAGGGCGGGACGGTGGCGCGTCGATCGGGTGGCGCAGGTCGGCGCCGGTCGGTCGCGCCGGGTATCCCCGGGTCCTGCCGGCCGGTCGCGCCGGGTCCGCCGGGTAGCGCAGGGTCGTGCCGGCCGGTCGCGCCGGGTCCGTCGGGTGACCCAGAGCAGCGCTGATCGGCAGCGTCGGGTGACTGAGGGCAGCGCTGATCGGCAGCGTCGCCAGGTGCGGACCGACCGGGGCCCTCAGGTCGGCCCGCCGGGCGATCTCGGTCCGTACCGACCGGGGCAGCCGGTCGTGCGCGACCCGGCGCAGCGCCGGATCGGCGACGCGGTAGCCGTCCCGGGCCACGCGCCGCAGCAGGCCGCGGCCGGCGAGCCGGCGCAGGACCGGCTCGGCCCGCCCCGGCGCCCAGCCGAACGCCCGGTCCACCGTCGCGGCGGGGACCGACGGCCCGAGCGCGGCGACCACCATCGTCGCGGCGCGCTCCGCGCCGCCGCAGGCGTCCAGCCGGGCAGCGGCGCTCGCGCGTACCCGGTCCGGTAGCGCCGCCGCCGGGTCCGCCCCCTCGGGGATCCGCCGCGCGTACGCCTCGGCGGTCCCGGGCAGGCCGCCGACCAGGGGCAGCAGCCGCGCCGCCAGCGCCGTTGGCTGACCGGCCCGGGCGAGCAGTTGACGCAGCAGCCGTCCGGTCTCCACCTGGGACAGGGGCGGCAGTGGCACCTCGGCGTGCCGGACGTCCGGCGCCGGCCGGGTGTCGGCCCACTCCGGACGGTGGGTGGTCACCACCGCCAACGGCAGTCGCCGCACGACGGCCGCCGCGATCAGGCCGCGCAGGAACCGGGTCACCGCCGGGGCGGCGCGGTCCAGGTCGTCCACCGCCACCACCAGGGGCTGGACGGCGGCCTGACGCAGCAGCAGCCGCTGCCAGACCACCGCGCCGGCCGGGAACGATCCGTCCAGCAGCCCTTCCAGGGCGACGACCGTGGACAGCGCCCGTACCGGCGGCACCAGGCCGTCCGCCGCCGCCAGCAGCCGACGGCGGACGGTCGCCGGTGGGTCCTCGGCGCGTACGTCGGCGAACGCGCGCAGCAGGTCGGCCACGGGTCCCACCGGCCGCTCCGGGAACGGCGGGCAGGCGACCACGCACCAGCGCACCGGGGTCCCGTCGGAGGCGTCGACGGCCCGGCGCAGCTCGTGCAGCATCCGGCTGCGCCCGCTGCCGGCCGGGCCGACCAGCGACACCCAGCGGGGGCTGTGCTCGCGTACCGCCCGCAGCACCTGGTCCCGCGCGCCTGCCAGCTGGCGGCGGCGGCCGACCAGCCGGCCGTGGTGGCCGGTCGGCTCGGGGCGGGCCACGCCTGCGGCGATCGAGACGTCCATCGGCAGTGGCTTGCCGGCGACGGTCAGCGGGGGGAGCGCGCGGTGAACGACCAGGGCGGCGGTGGCACGGCGGGTGGCCGCGCAGACGACGACGGCGCCGGGCGGGGCGTGCTGCTGCAGGCGGGCGGCGGCGGTGATCACCGCACCGCTGGCCACGCCGTGCGCGCCGTCGCGCAACGCGGCGACGTCCACCAGCGCCTCGCCGGTGGCAACCCCGACCCGGGTACGCAGGGCTGCCGCGCCGGGCAGCGTCCGTCCGTCCAGCGCGCGCTGGATCTCCAGCCCGGCTCGCACCGCCCGGTACGCGTCGAAGCCGTCGGACTCCCGGGCCCCGAACAGCGCCATCACGGCGTCGCCGACGTACTTCTCGACCACGCCGCCCCACCGGACCAGCACCCCGGCGACGGTGTCGAAGTACGCGCGTTGCAGCGCCCGGACATCCTCCGGGTCGAGCCGGTCGACCAGCGCGGTCGAGCCGACGATGTCGGCGAAGAGCACGCTGACCGTCCGCCGCTCCTCGGGAACGGGCCAGTCCGCCGGTGCCGTGACCTGCGTGTTCGTGACGATCGTGGACATGGGCATCGCACCGTCCTTTCCCCCCGTTGGTGCCTGACGACCTCAGGAGACTCCCACCACCGGAAGGTCGGGGGATCGGCAGAACGACGTATGTCGGCCACCCGCAACCATTAGTCGTAATGTCGACGCGAGGCGTACCAGTGGCCGTAAAGACTTGTAGAACGGCCCGGGGACCTGTGACTAGGCTGCGAGCCATGGCCAGCGATGTGGACACCGCACCGCTCGTCGGCCGTGCCGGCCAGGTGGCGACGCTGCGGTCCGCGCTGCTCGACGACGTCGGGCCGGGACAGACGGCGGCGGTCTTCCTCACGGGCGAGAGCGGGGTGGGCAAGACCCGGCTGCTGCGTGAGGTGGGCGACGGGCTGCGCGCGGCCGGCGCGCTGGTGCTCACCGGCGGGTGCCTCGACATCGGGGACGCCTCCCCGTTGCACCCCCTGTTGCAGGCGTTGCGCCGGTTCGACGCGGACCTGACCGCCTCGCACGCCCGCACCTCGTCGGCGGTTCGCGGGCTGTTGCGGATGTTCGCCGAGGAGACCGGCGGCCCGGACGGCGCGGGGGCCCTGCTGGAGCGGGTCTCCCGGGGGCTGAACCTGGTGGCCCAGGGCCGGCCGCTGGTGCTCGTGCTCGACGACCTGCAGTGGGTCGACCGGAGCACCCGGCAGCTGCTGCTCTACCTGCTCGCCGGCCTGGGCGACCTGCAACTGTCGGTGCTGGCGGCGGTGCGGTCCGAGTCGTTGCAGGGCGCGCACCCGCTGCGCCGGGTGCTCACCGAGCTGCGCCGGCTGCGGTCGGTGCGGGTGCTCGACCTGGCCCCGCTGGACAGGGCGGACACCCAGCGGTTGGCGGCGGAGATCGTGGGCGGGCCGCTGGGCGTGGAGACGGCGGAGTCGGTGTGGCAGCGCAGCGGCGGAAACCCGTTCGTGGTCGAGGAGCTGGCGCGGGACCTGCGTGACGGCCGGGACGGGCTGTCGGACACCGTGCGGGAGGTGTTCCTGGCCCGGGTGAACGCCCTGCCCGAGCCCGCGCACGCGGTGGTGCACGCGGTGGCGGCCGGGGTGGAGCCGGTGGCGCACTGGCTGCTGGCCGAGGTGACCCGGCTGCCGGAGCAGGAGCTGATCGACGCGGTCCGGGCCGCGGTGGCGCACCGGCTGCTGGTCAGCGACGGCGACGGGTACCGGCTGCGGCACCGGCTCGTCGCCGAGGTGCTCGCCCATGAGCTGCTGCCCGCCGAGCGGTCGGCCCTGCACCGCCGGTACGCGGAGGCGCTGACCGCGGCCCCGGCGGAGCTGCACCAGGCCCGGTTGGCACACCACTGGCGGCTGGCCGGCGAGCCCGCCCGCGCTCTGCCGGCGGCGGTGTCCGCCGCCGAGGAGGCCGAGCGGCTGCACGGCTACGCCGAGGCCCACCGGCACTGGACGGTGGCCCTCCAGCTGGCCGGCGTCCAGCCCACCGGGGCGTCCGCGACGACCACCGGGATGTCCCCGCCGGACGGTGGCGTCGTCGACCGCGCGGACCTGCTGCGGCACGCCGCCGAGGCGGCGCACCACTGCGGCGAGCACGCCCGGGCGCTGGCCCTGCTGGAGGAACTGGCCACCACCACCGCCGACGGCGCTGCCCCGGCCTGCGCGCTGCACATCCGGCGGGCCCGCTACCTGGCCGCCGCCGGCCGGTCCGCCCCTGCGGAGGCGGAGTACCGGCGGGCCCTCGCGGCGGCCGACTGCACCTCCCGGGAGCGGGCCACCGCAGCCGCGCACCTGGCCGAGCTGTTGCTGCACCTGGGCCGGTACGCCGACGCCGGCGACCGGGCCCGGGAGGCCCTGGCGCTGGCCGCCGAGGTGGACGGGTCCGTCCCCGAGGTCGTCGTGGCCAGCATGGCGCTGGGGTTCAGCGAGGCGTACCTGGAGGACCCGGACACCGGGCTGGCGGTCATGCGGGAGGCCCTGGACACCGCCGAACGGGCCGGCCGGCCCGAGGATGTGGCGTGCGCGTACCTGCACCTGGCGGAGCTGCTCACCGGGCCGCTGAACATCCTGGAGGAGGGTGTCGTGGTGGCCCGCCGGGGCGCCGAGCGGGTCGCCGAGCTGGGGCTGGGCCGCACCTACGAGACCCGGCTGCTGGCCATCGCCACCAACGGGCTGTTCCGGGTGGGGCAGTGGGCCGAGGCGGAGAAGGTGGTCGCGGCGGCGCTGCGGCACCGCCCCTCCGGCGCGGACGCCGTGGAACTGCTGCTGGCCCGCTGCCGCCTCTCGGTGGGTTACGGCGACATCGAGGCCGCCGACCGGGACCTGGAGGCCGTCGCCACGGTGCTGGCCGGCGGCGGCGCCCGGCACGTCATCCCGCTGCTCACCCTGCGCGCCGGCCTGGCGATGTGGCAGGGCCGGCACGACCTGGCCCGCCAGGCGGTGCAGCGAGGGCTGACCGAGAGCCGTTCCGACGACGTGGGCATCCTCGCCGCGCTGGTCTGGCACGGGCTGCGGGCCGAGGCCGAGGCGTACGGGTCCCGCACGGTGCCGGTCGACCGGACTGCGGTACGCCGGCTGCGCGAGGTGGCCGAGCGGGTGGCCCGCAAGAGCGAGCACGCCGTCCGCTCCGTGCGGGACGTGGTCGACGGCTTCCTGGCGCTGTGCGACGCCGAGCTCAGCCGCGTCGACGGGAGCAGCGACCCCGAGCTGTGGGCGCGCTCGGTGAGCGAGTGGGAGCGGCGCCACCACCCGTACCCGGCGGCGTACTCGCGGCTGCGTCAGGCCGAGGCGCTGCTGGCCCGGCGCAGCCGTACGGCGACCGCCGGCAAGCTGCTGCGCCAGGCGTACCAGGTGGCGCAGCAGCTCGGCGCGGTGCCGCTGAGCACCGAGATCCGCACCCTGGCCGGCCGGGCCCGGGTGCAGTTGGAGGAGCACGGCGCGTCGGTCGAGGGCCGACCCCCGGCCGGCGCCGAGCCGACCAGCGACGAACTGGCGATGCTCACCGCCCGGGAGCGTGAGGTGCTCGCCGCGGTGGCGGAGGGGCTGACCAACAAGGAGATCGGCCAGCGGCTGTTCATCAGCGAGCGGACCATCGGCGTGCACGTCTCGCACATCTTCGACAAGCTCCAGGTCCGCACCCGGGTGCAGGCCAGCGCGATCTTCCTGCGTAACCGTCCCGAGTAGGCGCCGACGTACGTCGGTCGGCTGCTTATACGTCGTTCTACTGATCCGCCGCACGGGCCGTGGCTGGAAGGCTGTGCTCAGATGACGGCGGCACGGGGGTGCCTCGGACCACAGTGGAGGAGAAATGGGCGAACCGGTCTGGGGCCCTGTTCACCAGGACATCGTCGGCCTGCTGGCCGACCACCCGGCGGACGTGCCGGCGGTGGTCGACCACCTCACCAAGCTCCAGGACATGCTGGTCCGGCTGCCTCCGCTGGAGCGCAGCTGCCCCCTGGCGGACTTCAACGAGCTCTACCTGACCATCACCACCAGCGTGCTCAACGGCCTGTACGACGATCGCTTCGCCGACCCGGTCTTCCTGGCCCGGCTCGACGTGGAGTTCGCCGCCCGCTACTTCGATGCGTTGCGCTACTGGACCGAGTCGAGCCCGGTCACGCCGCGGGCCTGGTCGTGCCTGTTCCGGCGGATGCGTGGCCCGGACGCCCGGCCGCTCCCCTCGGCCGCGGCCGGGGTGAACGCGCACATCAACTACGACCTGCCGTTCGCGTTGGTGACCACGTTCGACAGCCTGGAGTCCGAGCCGGTCGACGGCAGCGACCAGCACCACGACTACCTGGAGATCAATCAGATCTTCGCGGAGCGGATCCCGGAGCTGCGCCGCGGCTACCTGGACAACTGGCAGCTCATGATCGACATGCTCAACGGCGACATCGACGACTGGTACCAGGGCGAGCTGGTGGAGTACACCCGGAACGTGGCCTGGCGCAACGCGCAGAAGATCTGGCGCTGCCGGCACGATCCGGATGCCCGCGAGTGTGAGCGCGAACGGCTGGACGACAATGCCGCCGCGCTCGGCCGGCTGCTGCTGTCGCCCCTCGGGGCGTTCCTGCAGTGAGCCGGGACGGGGGGTCCCCGCGCTACCGGGGGGAGCGCGGGGGCATCCCCCTGTCTCGGGCAGGACGGCCGGATGACGATCGGCGACCCTGGACGCGCACCGGGACGGCTGGTCGGCCGCGCTGAGCTGAGCCTCGCGCGCGCCGCCCCCGCCGGGCCGAGCTGACCCACCGTCCCCGCCACCCCTGCTCCCCGTCACCGCCCGCCCCGTCGCCGCGTGGCCCGCTTCGCCGGTCTCGGTACCCCTGCCGGGTCCGGCGCCCATTCCGCCGGCCTTCCTCACCGTTCCGGCGGGCGACGCCGTCGGCACCGCCTACCGTCGGAGCAGGGCGTGAAGGGGTGGCGTGGCATGGCGGAGCGGCGGGACGGTGCGCGGCCGAGGCGGCCCCGGGAGCGGCGGGTGCGGGTCTCGCGGGACCCGAGCCCGCAGGAGCGGCCTACCCAGGATCCGAGCCCGGCCGAGCGGGCCGCCCGCGACCCGCGCCTGGGCGGACGCGGCGGCCCCGGCCCGGCGGCGATCCCGGAGTGCGTCGAGCGTCCGGGCCCCCGGGACGAGCCCGTGGGCCGGCTGCGCCGCTGGCTGTTCCAGCATCGGGTGCAGCCGGTCGGGCCGGAGGCCGGGGAGGCGCAGGCGAAGACCCACCCCTGGTGGCAGGTGATGTGCCTGACCGGGGTGGACTACTTCTCCACCCTGTCGTACCTCCCCGGCATCGCCGCGCTCGCCGCCGGGGCGCTGTCCCCGCTGGCAACGCTGCTGATCGTGGCGCTGACCCTGTTCGGGATGCTGCCGATGTACCGGCGGGTCGCCGGGGAGAGCCCGCACGGGCAGGGCTCGGTGGCGATGTTGGAGCGGCTGCTGCCGTTCTGGCGCGGCAAGATCTTCGTCCTCGTCCTGCTCGGCTTCGTCGCCACCTCGTGGATCATCACGATCACCCTGTCGGCCGCCGACGCCACCGTCCACCTGCTGGAGAACCCGTACCTGCCGTCGTCCGCCCCGCACGGTGAACTCGCGGCGGTGGCGGTGACCGTGGTGCTGCTGCTCGTGCTGGGTGGGGTGTTCCTGATGGGGTTCAGCGAGGCGGTGACCGTGGCCATCCCGCTGGTCGCGGTCTTCCTCGGACTGAACGCGGTGATCGTGGTGGCGGGGCTGGCGCAGATCGCCGCCGAACCGGGCGCGGTGGGCGACTGGTCCGCCGCGCTGACCGCCGGTGGCACCGGTGTCGCCGACGTGGTCGGCCCGGCGGCGCTGGCCTTCCCGCTGCTGGTGCTGGGGCTCTCCGGCTTCGAGACCGGGGTGAGCATGATGCCGCTGGTGCGCGGGAACGGCCCGGACGCCGCCGGGCGGCTGGCCGCTCGGATCCGCAACACCCGCCGGCTGCTCACCACCGCCGCGCTGATCATGTCGGTGTACCTGGTAGGCACCACCTTCGTCACCACCGTGCTGATCCCGGCGCGGGAGTTCCAGCCGGGCGGCGCGGCCAACGGTCGGGCGCTGGCCTGGCTGGCCCACGAGCGCCTCGGCGAGGGGTTCGGCACCGTCTACGACGTCAGCAGCGTGCTGATCCTCTGGTTCGCCGGCGCCTCCGCGATGGCCGGCCTGATCAACATCGTGCCGCGTTACCTGCCCATGTACGGGATGGCCCCGGAGTGGGGGCGGGCGGTGCGCCCGGTGGTGATCGTCTACACGCTGATCAGCATCGCCATCACCGTCGCCTTCCGCGCCGACGTCACCGCCCAGGCCGGCGCGTACGCCACCGGGATCCTGGCGATGATGGTCTCCGGCGCGGTGGCGGTGACCGCCGCGGCGGTCACCGCCCGCCAGCGGTCCGCCGCGGCCGGCTTCGCCGTGCTCACGGCGGTGCTGCTCTACGCCCTGGCCGAGAACGTGATCGAGAAGCCGGACGGGATCGCCATCTCCGGCATGTTCGTGGCCGGCATCATCGCCGTCTCGCTGATCTCCCGGGTCACCCGCACCACCGAGCTGCGTGCCGAGCGGATCGAGTTCGACGCCGCCGCCCGCCGGTTCGTCGCCGACTCCCTGGCCCACGACGGCCGGTTGCACCTGATCGCCAACAAGCGTGACAGCGGCACGGTCAAGGAGTACCGGGTCAAGGAGCGCGCACAGCGGGGCATGAACCCGGTCCCGGGTGCCGCCGACGTGCTGTTCCTGGAGATCGACGTGGTCGACCCGTCGGAGTTCAGCCGGGTGCTGCGGGTGCACGGCGTGGAGGCCGGCGGGTTCCGGGTGCTGCGGGCGGCGAGCCCGGCCGTGCCGAACGCGATCGCCGCGATCCTGCTCGCGTTGCGCGACGCCACCGGGGTACGCCCGCACGCCCACTTCGAGTGGTCCGAGGGCAACCCCATCGCCCACCTGCTGCGGTACCTGATCCTCGGCCGGGGCGACACCCCGCCCGTGGTGCGGGAGATCATCCGCAAGTCCGAGCCGGACCCGTCCCGCCGTCCGGGCATCCACGTCGGCGGCTGACGGCGGACGGCGGGGTGCCGTCGGAGACCAGCGCAGTGCGGACGCGTCCCTCCCCGGCGCTTGAGACTGGCAGGGTCAGGTAATCCAACTGTCTCGTATTCCTGCCTGCGGTCTTCTCCCGTGGTAGCTGACGGTGATGACTTATTTAGGGGACTCCGATGGTGGTCTGACGAAGAGTGTGATGTCGCTGCTGGTAGCGATGAGGAGTGTGCGCCCGGAGGGAGAAAATCCTGCGGCGCGCAGCTCCGAGTAGTTCGCATGGAAGATGTGCCACCAGTGCTCGCCAGCAGGGCCGGCGCAGAGACCGCCGTCGTCGGACAGGAGGACGCGGTGGTGGGGCCAGTCGGGTGCGACGACGTCGAGGGTCCAGCCGTCATCCGTGGTGGTGTGTAGGCCGCCGCCGAACAGGCCGGCGATGCGTACCTGCGAGCCGGTGAGTGGGCCGATGCCTGGGCAGGACAGGTCAGGGCCGGTCGGAGTATGCAGGTCTGGGTCCGGGTCGTAGTCACGGGCGATCTTTTCGCCGGTGGGTGCATCGAAGAGCCCGTGTCCCTGGTGGGAGACGGCCATGAGGAGGTCGTGACCGTTGGTGGGATCGGTGGCGAACCCAACGCCGAGCAGGCCGCCGATGGGGATGCAGGTGGACCGTTCCAACGGTGAACGCCAGGGCTCTGGTGCTGGCATGACGAGCGCGGCCAGGTAGCGGTCACGAAGCTGTTGCTGGTACTCGGAGATCATGCTGCTCTGCCGTTCGTCAGTGGTGGCTGTGGCTGTAGCGGTTAAAACCGCCTGGCAGTCAGCCACCCCGACGGACCGGACACCGCGCCGCAGCTGCCGAACGGATTCGGGGTCGACGTCGACCAGGAGGACGCGGAGTTGTCGAGCGGGTACGAGAGGGGAACCGGTGGTGCCGTGCTCGGCCGAGGTTCTGGTCATTGACCACTGCCTGGTCGAAGTGTCCCGCCTGACCCGGGGATACCTCGCCTCCCCGGCCCGGGAGGGCGGGAACGGGGCGGGCATACAACGGCCCGCGCCCCCGGGGTGGGGGCGCGGGCCGGGGCGAGCGGGTCTACTTGGACGGCTCGGGAAGGTCGCAGTCGACCTTCGGGTTGGCGCCGATGTAGTTCAGCGGACCGGCCACGATGGTCACCAGGATGGTGCCCGCCTCGGCGCAGTTCGTGTCGTCGCCCTTGTAGTAGCCGCGCTGGCCTGCGGCGATCGCGCCGATGACGAGCCAGATGACAAGGATGATTCCCAAAATCGACGGGCCACGCCGCATGGCTTCCTCCCGGGTTGTGGTAGGTCGAGGTGGCCCCGTTGTACCCATCCACGGCGATCGGCTAAACGGTGTCCGGGCCGAGCGGGCGGGACGGTTGTCCGATTTCAGTCATAGCCCCGGGTGGGCGGCCCGGGTGGCCGAGCGCCGGCGGGAAGCGTCCCCGAGGACAGCGGTGAGCAGGGCCGGTACGCAGTCGGGGCGGAACTGCGAGACCCGGGCGGACAACCCGCGCCCCAGGTCGGGCCGGCCGACTGTCGCCGGACCTGCGTGGACCGTCAGCCGGAGGCGGCCCGGTTGCCCCGCTTTCGGCTGACTGAGGTTGAACATGATGCCGTTGACCAGGGTGCCGTTGCCGGGTGATGACGAGGAACGGTCGGCCGCGCGCCGGTCGGTGGCCCCGTGTAGGAGGACCACCGACCGGCGTCGTCGGTCAGGACAGGTCGTCGGCGCCGACCGGCGTGGGGAGGACCCGGTCGGCCTCAGCCGGGGCGCCCGCCAGCACCATGGCCTGCTGGGGCCAGGTGGCCAGGCTCGACGTCCCACGGAGGCCGGCAGCGCGGATCGTGTCCCGCAGCGCGGCCTCGTTCAGGTCGGCGAGCTGCCGGTAGGTGCGGATGCCGGCGTCCTGGAGCGCGGCGGCCATCTTCGGCCCGATGCCCTGGATGCGCCGGAAGTCGTCGGCGGTTGCGGAACCGGCTGACGGCGTGGGGACGGGGGCCGCGTCCGGGGCCGACGGGCTGGCCTCGCGGACGCCGTCCCGGGACTCGGCCCCGGGCGCCTCGACGTCGCCGGAAACAACCGGGTCCGCCTCGACGTCGTCGGGAACAGCCGGGGTCGGCTCGGCATCGCCGGAAACAACCGGGTCCGCCTCGGTGTCGCCGGAAACAGTCGCGGTCGGCTCGGCGTCGTCGGCGGCGGCCCGGGGGGCCGGCACGACCGGCCCGGCGACTGCCGGGACCTGAGCTTCCTCAGCCGCCGACACTGGAGTTTCCTCCTCAGCCGCCGGGGTCGCGACGGGAGCGGGCTTCTCCGCCGTGACCCCGGCAAACGTGGTCTCGGCGGGAGCGGTCTCGGCGAGGGGGGACTCGACCGGAGCCACCTGCGCGGGGACGGCCTCGACCGGGGCGCCCTCGACCGGGACGGCCTCGACCGGGGCGGCCTCCGCATGGGTCGCCTCGACAGGCGCGGCCTCGGTGTGGGCCGGGGCGGCTGGCGCGGCCGGGCTGGCCTCGTCGTCCGTCCGGCCCTCGTCGACGAACGGGTCGGCCTTCGGCGTTCCGTTGTCGACGGTAGCGTCGGCCGAGAGCGCTCCGGTCGTGGCCGCGTCCACGGGGCTCGGGTCGGTGGCAGGAGCGGAGGCCGGGCTGGGCTCGGCGTCGGCGGGGGCCCCTGTGGTGGCGGTGTCGGCCGGGGCGAAGACGGTCGGGTCCTTGTCGGCGAGGACCGCGCCCGGCCGGGTCGCCTCGGCGGTCTCCGGAGCGGGGGGGTCGACCACGGCGGCCGGGGCCGCGGCCGGGGCCACGATCGCCTCCGGCCGGTGCGTGTCGACGGTGGCCTCGGCGGTCGGGCCGGACACCACGGCCACCCCGGCGACAGGGTCGCCCTCCACGATGGGCGTAACGGTGGCCGGCGCATCCTGCCGGCCGCGTAGCACCCATCCGGCCGCCGCGCCCAGCAGCAGAGCCAGGATCACGATCAGCCATTGCCCGAAAGTCGACGGCACGGCAAATCTCCCTCTTATTGAGTGTGGTCGGTGAAAAGTCGCGAGAAAAATCCGTCGCAGCTTCGCACACGCGCCGTGTCGGCGGCAGGGAGGACCGTTGGCTTCCAACGCTGGTGGGACGCTTCGCACCCTGGGTGGCTGCGGGGTGACTGAACGTGGTGCGGCGGGGCGTCCGCGCTCCGCCGCGTCGCCGGTCCCGCCGTCCACCGAGGGCCTGCGAACGGACCCGGACAGCGCGGGCCCGGCACCGTCCTGCGGTGCCGGGCCCGCGCGGGCTGGGCTGTCAGTCGGCCTCGCCGCGGTAGGTGTAGAAGTCGTCGACGAACCTGCGGCGCAGCGCGGGCACCCGGCTGGTGACGCCGAAGTAGCTGCGCGCCCCGAGCAGCGCGAGCCGGCCGATCACCGGCCGGTACAGCGCGTCGTCGCCGCTGGTGCCGCTGCTGCGCAACGAGTCGGCGACCCGGGCGAAGCCGTACGGGATCATCTCGGCCTCGTAGTCGGCGACGGCCTGCACCAGGGTCTTGTCGCCGGAGGCCGCCAGTCTGATCTGACGGTTGAGCAGGGCGGCGTCGCGCAGGGCGGTGTTCGCCCCGACCCCGCGGCCCGGGGTCATGCTGTGGATCGCGTCGCCGATCAGGGTGACGGTGCTGCTCTTCCACGGTGGGACCGGCTCGGCGGTGGAGACCTTGACCGGCAGGGCGCTGCCCGGTTCGCAGCGGGCCAGCAGCTCCTGTAGCTGTGGATGCCAGCCGCGGGTGAGTTCCTGGGCGACTTCCACCAGTTCGCCGCCTCGTCGCCGCATGATGTCGGCGGGGAACCGGCGGGCGTTGCTCCACACGATGAGGTTGATGTTGTCGCGGGTGGTGTCGTGGCGCAGGCCCGGCCAGCGGCGCAACAGTGCGGCGTCGGCGTCGGTGACCCCGGGCTTGATCTCGCCGTGGCGGTCCCACTTGAACTCCATCACGTGCAGCACGCCCATCATCCCACCGGCGCCGAAGATCAGGGAGATGCCCTGCTGGAGCCGCTCCGGGATCAGCTCGCGCGTGTGGTCGGTCAGCGGGATCCGGGTGGCGATGTTGATCGTGCCGGCGTCCCGGCTGGCGGCGTGCGGCAGGTACTGGCGGCGGACCGCGGAGTGCGTGCCGTCCGCGGCGACCAGCAGGTCGCCGGTGGCGCTGCTGCCGTCGGCGAAGTGGGCGGTGACGGTGCCGTCGTCGCGTTGTTCGTACCGGGTGAAGGTCCGGCCGAAGTGGACGACGTCCTCCAGGCCGGTGAGCAGCACCTGGCGCAGGGTCATCCGTGCGACGGAGCGTTCGGTGTCGACCGGGTGGGCGTCCGGGCGCAGCTCGAACGACGCGGTCCGGCGCAGCCGCTCGGTGATGACGTTGAAGTAGCGGGGGGCGCGGGCGCAGGTGACGACGAAGGTGTCGAACAGTTCCGGCGGCAGGCACTCGCGCAGCGCCCGGCTGCCGGTGGGGCTGATGCCGACGCGGTAGCCGAGCAGGCCGTCGGCGCGGGTGGTGTGGCGTTCGTGCACCGAGACGTCGAGGCCGGCCCGGCGCAGCCCGTGGGCCAGGCACAGGCCGCCGGTGCCGGCCCCGATGACCAGTACGTGTGGTGTCTTGGCTGACACGGGGCCGGCTCCGGCTCAGCCGACCGTGCCGGTCGTGCTGACCGACGAGGTGGCGTCCCAGCTGTAGAAGCAGCCGGCCATCGCGTCGCGCGGTGAGCGCCACGTCGGCAGATATGGCGAGGTGTGCGCGGAGAGCCGCTCGTTGACCTGGAGGTACAACGGGTGGCTGCGCGCCTCGGCCAGGACGTCGGGGTCGACGTCCTCGGTCTCCATCAGGTGTACGCACAGGTCGTGCAGGCAGTACAGGGAGCGGTGCCGGACCCCGGTGAGGCCCGGTAGTTCCGTCGCGTCGGCTTCGGCGAAGATCTGCGCCACCCGGCCTTCCGCGCCGGGGATGATCCGGCTGACGATTAGTAGACGACTCATGGGACCCCTCCCGCCGGTGGTGCTCCTGGATCAGGTCGGGTGACCACGTGCACCGTTGCCGCCCACCTTGCCGGTCGCCCTGTCACGTCACCGTCACTGTGCGTGTGGCGATGGTGACGCGGCCGCCGGTGCGGAGCGGGGTCAGCCGGGAACGAGAACGAGAACCAGTCGGCCAACGCCGGGTGTGGGCCGTGCGGGCGGGGCGTGGGCGCGGGTCAGCGCGGGCGGGGGCCGGTGCGGGGGAGCGGCTCGCGGCGTGGCTCGGGCGCGGCCGGCCGGGTGGCCCGCCGGATCGGTGCCAGCGTGTCGTGCAGCAGGGCGGACATGGCGGGGGACGGTTCCAGGCGCAGCTCCCGCAGGAGCATGTCGCGGTAGGCGTAGAAGGCGTGCACGGCCTCGAACACGTTGCCCTCGGCGAGGTGGATGCGGACCACCAGCCGGTGCGGCGTCTCGCGCAGCGGTTCAGCCGCCATCGCCTCCAGCGCGGCCTCCAGGGCCTCGCCGTGCCGGCCCGCCGCGATGTGGTTGCGGGCCACCTGTTCCAGCATGTGCAACCGCAACTGGCGCAGTCGTTCCCGGTCCAGCAGCACCCAGTCGTCGTACCAGCCGGGCAGCAGGTCGTGTCGGCCGGCGGTACGGGCGGCGCTGGTGGTGCCCGGGTCGTCGCCGTCGCGTACCCGGGCGGCGGTGGTGGTCAGCTCGTCGACGTCGAGCCGGACGTGGGGGTGCAGGCGCGCGGTGTCGCCGGTGGTGACCAGCGGGCAGCACGGGTCCTGGCGCAGCCGCCAGAGCGCGGTCCGCAGGGAGGACAGGGCGCGCTCCTCGGGCGCCTCGGGCCAGAGCAGGCCGGCGAGGTGGCTGCGGGTGGCGCCGGGGCGCAGCCCGATCAGCGCGAGGACCCGTTGCAGCCCGCGGGGGACGACGACGGGGGTTCCGTCGTGCAGCAGGCGGAAGCCGCCGAGCAGGTGCAGCGAGACCTGTGGGAAGGTGCCGTCCGACGTGGTCGGCGTGGGCGGATCAGCGGTCACGGCGGCACCCCCTGCACCGGACCTCGTCCGGACTGTCGTGTCCCGTGCGGCGTGCCCGGGACGCCACTGTCGCCGGTGGCTCCACAAGGCACCGGACCGAGCGCCGCGACCACCGGGCTGGCCCTCTCGGAGATTAGCCCCAGCGATTACGGTGAGTCAACATGCTGTCCGTGGTGGAGCGGGCCATGTCACCTGATTGACACCTTCTCAACTGCGAAAACTTGTCGTCACCGTCAGGTGATTCAAAGGTGCGGCATGGATTATTCACAGCTTGCATCAACGCACCGTCACCACAGGTCGTGTCCGGTCGGGGGTCGGTGGTGACGCCGCCGTGACGGCGGTACGCGCACCGTGGCGGCAGTCGTCCCGCGTGACGAACGGGCCAGGCCACGTCCGCCACGCGCCCTAGGGAGGCACGTCCATGGATCGTTCGCTGATCGTCGCCCCGGTGGTCCCGGCCGCCGGGGTCTTCACCGGGCCCGGCGCGACGGAGCTGCCGCGCCCGGCCGAGTCCCGTCACCGGCCGCCGTGCCGGCCGTGCGACCGCCACGTCCGCCCGGAGGATTCCGGGCAGCCGGGCCGGGGGCCGGGGGCGGGCTGCTGCCACCGCTGGGAGCCGACAGCCGGGCGTCGGCCGTGACCGCCACCATCGGGCACGGCGAGCAGCTCTGGTCGCGCTGCGACGGGTGCGAGGCCCTGGTCTACCGCAAGCGGCTGCGGCGCAACCTGGACGTCTGCCCGGAGTGCGGCTCGCACGTCCGGCTCGGCGCGCCGGAGCGGCTGCGTCAGCTGGTGGACCCGTCGTCCTTCGCCGCGCTGCCGGACCGTCCGGACGACGTGGACCCGATCGGCTTCGTCGACGTGTTGCCGTACCCGCACCGGCTGGTGGCGGCCCGGGCGGCCACCGGCCTGCCCGAGGCGGTGGTCTGCGGCACGGCCACGATCGGGGGTCACCCGGTGGCGCTCGCGGTGATGGACTTCCGGTTCCTCGGCGGCAGCCTCGGCTGCGTGGTCGGCGAGTTGATCACCTGTACCGCTGAGCGGGCGCTGACCGACGGTGTCCCGCTGGTGCTGGTCACCGCCTCGGGCGGGGCGCGGATGCAGGAGGGTGCCCTGTCGCTGATGCAGATGGCCACGGTGAGCCAGGCGGTGGCGGCGCTGCGCGAGGCGGGGCTGCTGACGGTGAGCGTGCTGACCGACCCGACGTACGGAGGTGTGGCGGCGTCGTTCGCCACCAACACGGACGTGGTGCTGGCCGAGAGCGGCGCGCGGATGGGCTTCGCCGGCCCCCGGGTGATCCGCCAGGTCACCGGGCGCGACCTGCCCGAGGGGTTCCAGACCGCCGAGTTCCTGCTACGGCACGGTCAGGTCGACATGGTGGTGCAGCGGCGGTCCCTGCGGGCCCGGCTGCTGGTGCTGCTCGCGGCGGCCCGCTCGGCCCGTGCGGACCGGCGTGCGGCGGACCGACGGCTGGTGTGCCGGCCGGAGGCCGGGCAACTGATGCCCCGCCAGCCGGCCGCCGGGCCGGCCGGCCACAGCCGCGCCGGGCTCGCCGCCCCGCCGGGCCGTGCCACGAGCGCCGCGCCGGACGGTCGCGCCGGGGGAGACGGGCCGCCCGGTCGGCTGAGCGGCGCTCCGGCCGACCGCGCGGCGGTGGGCCGGAGTGACGGGGACCGGGCGGGTGCGCGTGACCCGTGGGACACGGTGCGGACGGCCCGTCACCCGGGCCGGCCGACCACCCTGGACTACCTCGACATCGCGTTCGACGGCTTCGTCGAGCTGCACGGTGACCGGCTCGGCGCCGACTGCCCGGCCGTGGTCGGCGGGCTGGCCCGGCTCGGCGACCGGCACGTGATGGTCATCGGGCACCAGAAGGGGCACAACACCGCCGAGCTCGTCGCCCGTAACTTCGGGATGGCCAGCCCCGCCGGGCACCGCAAGGCGCTGCGGCTGATGCGGCTCGCGGCCCGGCTGGGCCTGCCGGTGGTCACCCTCGTCGACACCCCCGGGGCCGACCCCGGGGTACGCGCCGAGGAGCAGGGACAGGCGGCGGCCATCGCCGAGAACATCCTCACCCTGAGCAGCCTGCCGGTGCCGGTGGTCGCGGTGGTCACCGGTGAGGGCGGCAGCGGCGGGGCGCTGGCCCTCGCGGTCGCCGACCGGGTGCTGATGCTCCAGCACTCGGTCTACTCGGTGATCAGCCCCGAGGGGTGCGCCGCGATCCTCTGGCCGGACAGCTCCGCGGCCCCGCTGGCCGCCCGGGCGCTGCGGCTGACCGCGCCGGACCTGTGCGCGCTCGGCATCGCCGACGAGGTCGTGGCGGAGCCGGAACCGGCGGCCCACGCGGACCCGGAGGCCGCCGGGGAGCTGCTGCGCCGGGCGGTGCTGGCGAACCTGACCCCGCTGCTCGACGTGCCGCCCGCGACGCTGGTACGCCGCCGCCGGCAGCGGTTCCGCCGGTACGGCGCGGCCCGGACCGGCGGCGCGGTCGCGACGGTGGGGGTCGTCCGGTGAGCGCCGAGACGATGCCCGACGACGCCGTGCTGGCGGGGCTGCGCCGGCACGCCCGGGCCCTCGTCGCCGAGCTGGCCGGTCCGGTGCGCCGGGTGCGGCTGAGCAGCGGGCAGACCGTCCTGGAGGTGGAGTGGCACGGGACGGTGGAGCAGACGCCCGCCCTGCGCGCCGAGCCCGCGTCGCCCGGCGAGGAGACCGACCGTGCCGTCGTGCGGTCGCCGATCGTCGGCACGTTCTACCGCGCGCCGGAACCCGGCGCCGCGCCGTTCGTCGCGGTCGGGGACCTGGTCCGGGCCGGTCAGGTGGTCGGGATCGTCGAGGCGATGAAGCTGATGAACGAGGTCACGGCCGACCGGGCCGGCCGGGTGGCGGCGGTGCTCGCCGACGACGCGGCGCCGGTCGAGTACGACCAGCCGCTGGTCGCGCTGGAACCGGCCTAGGTCGGGTGGGGACATGTTCGAGAAGGTGCTGATCGCCAATCGGGGCGAGATCGCGTTGCGGGTGTTGCGGGCGTGTCGGGAGCTGGGCGTGCGAACGGTGGCCGTCTACTCCAGCGCCGACGCCGACTCCGCGGTGGTGCGGCTGGCCGACGAGGCGGTCCGGATCGGGCCGGCGGACGCCCGGCGCAGCTACCTCAACGCGGCGGCGATCGTGGAGGCGGCCCGGCGCACGGGGGCGCAGGCCGTGCATCCGGGCTACGGGTTCCTCTCCGAGGACGCCGACTTCGCCGAGATCTGCGCCGACAACGGGCTCACGTTCATCGGCCCGCCGCCGTCGGTGATGTCCGCGCTGGCGGACAAGGCCACCGCGCGGGCGTGGATGCGCCGGGCCGGGCTGCCGCTGCCCCCGGGCAGCGTGGAGACCCTGTCGACGGCGCAGCGGGCCGCCGAGATCGCCGCCGAGGTCGGCTACCCGGTGATCGTGAAGGCCGCCGCCGGCGGCGGCGGGCGGGGCATGACCGTGGTGCACACCCCGGGCGACCTGCCCCGGGCGTACGCGCGGACCCGGGCCGCCGCCCAGGCCGCCTTCGGCGACGACCGGGTGTACGTCGAGCGGTACCTGACCGACGCGCGGCACGTCGAGGTGCAGGTGCTCTGCGACGCCAACGGCAACGGCGTGCACCTGGGCACCCGGGACTGCTCGGTGCAGCGGCGGCACCAGAAGCTGGTGGAGGAGGCACCCGCCCCGTCGCTGCCGGCGGCCGTCGTCGACAGCATCGAGCGGGCCGCGCTCCGAGGGGTGCTGGAGGTCGGCTTCACCGGCGCGGGCACGGTGGAGTTCCTGGTGGACGACGCCGACCGGTTCCACTTCCTGGAGATCAACTGTCGGATCCAGGTGGAGCACCCGGTCACCGAGATGATCACCGGGATCGACCTGGTGCACGAGCAGCTGCACATCGCCGCCGGGGTGCCGCTGCGAATGCGACAGTCCGACGTCCGCCCGCACGGCGTCGCGGTGGAGTGCCGGGTCAACGTGGAGGACCCGGACCGCGGGTTCGCGCCCACCCCCGGCCGGCTGGACCGGTTCCACCCGCCCGGGGGGCCGTTCACCCGGGTGGACACCCACGGGCGACCCGGCTACGTCGTCGGCCCCCACTACGACTCCCTGCTCGCCAAGGTCGCCGTGTGGGCGCCGGAGCGGGAGCTGGCGCTGGACCGCCTGGAACGGGCGCTCGGCGAGTTCGACATCGGCGGGCCGGGTGTGCGGACCACCATCCCCTTCGTCCGGCGGGTGCTCGACGACGCCGCCTTCCGCAAGGGGCGCTACTCGACCGGCCTGGTCGACCGGCTGCTGCGGGCCGTCGACCCGGCCGACGACGCCGCGGCCGGTGCCGCCGCCCCGACCGCCGACGGCGCCGTGCCGTCCGGCCCCGACCAGAGGAGGAACTGATGACCGTCACCCACGGCCGACCGTTGACCACCGAGATCACCGAGATCCTGGTGGCGCACTGCGGCCTGGACGCCGAGGCCGCGGCCAGGGAGCCGGCCGCGTCCCTGGAGGAACTCGGCATGGACTCGCTCGCCCTGCTCGAACTGTCCGCCGTGCTCGCCGACCGGTACCGGGTGCGCATCCCGGAGGAGGCCGGGCGGCTGAGCATCGACGCCGTCGCCGACCTGGTCGCCCAGCAGACCGATCCGCCCGGGCACACAGAGAACGGCATCGTCATCGCCGCGCCCCTGCCGCTGGTCTGGGAGCTGACCAACGACGTGGCGAACTGGCCGGACCTGTTCACCGAGTACGCCGCGGCGGACATCCTCGAACGCGACGGCCGCACCGTCCGGTTCCGGCTGACCATGCACCCGGACGAGAACGGCACGGTGTGGAGCTGGGTCAGCGAACGCACCACCGACTGGGAGAACCGCGAGGTGCGGGCGCACCGGGTGGAGACCGGCCCGTTCGAGTACATGCGCATCCACTGGCGCTACGACACCGAGCCCGACGGCACCCGGATGACCTGGGTGCAGGACTTCGCGATGCGCCCGCAGGCGCCGCTGGACAACGCGGGGATGACCGCGCGGATCAACGCCAACAGCCGCGTCCAGCTCGCGGTGATCAAGGAACGGATCGAGCGGGCGGCCGGGATCCGCTCCACCACCACCGGAGGCGACGATGAGTGAGACCACCGACCAGCGGCCGGCGGCCGGCGTACCGGCGCACCGGCCCGTCGCCGGCCGGGACGTGCCGGCCGACCGGCGACGCGGCGGCGAGCTGCGGGTGCTGCTCGGCCCGAAGACGGTCGGCAGCACCTCCGGGTTCATGGGGGTGGCGGCCCTGGCCCCGGGGGAGCGGATCGCCGAGCACTACCACCCCTACAGCGAGGAGTTCCTGTACGTGACGCGCGGGTCCATCACCGTCGACCTGGACGACCGCCCCGTGCCGCTGGCCACCGGCGAGTCCCTGTTCGTGCCGGTCAACGTCCGGCACCGGCTGCGCAACACCGGCACCGAGCCGGCCGAGGTGGTGTTCCACCTGGGCCCGCTCGCACCCCGCCCGGAGCTCGGGCACGTCGACACCGAACTGGCCGAACAGCGGGGCGCGTCGTGACCGCGCGCCGCACGGTGGTGACCGGCATCGGGGTGGTCGCCCCGGGCGGCGCGACCCGGGACCGATTCTGGAAGACGATCACCGAGGGGCGCACGGCGACGCGGCGGATCAGCTTCTTCGACCCGTCGCCGTTCCGCTCCCGGATCGCCGCCGAGTGCGACTTCGACCCCGTCGCCGCCGGGCTCACCGAGGCCGAGCGGCGACGCGCCGACCGCTACGTGCAGTTCGCGCTGGCCTGCTCGATCGAGGCGGTTGCCGACAGCGGGCTGGAGCTGACCGACGCCGAGCGGGACCGCGCCGGGGTGGTGCTCGGCACCGCGGTCGGCGGCACCATGGCCCTGGAACAGGAGTACGTCACCGTCAGCGACTCCGGCAGCCGCTGGCTCGTCGACCACGCGCGCGGCGGCCCGTACCTGTACCAGGCCCTGATCCCCAGCAGCCTGGCCGCCGACGTGGCCTGCCGGCACGGGCTGCACGGCCCGGCGCAGGTGATCTCCACCGGCTGCACCTCCGGCATCGACGCCATCGGGTACGCCCACCAGCTCATCGCCGACGGCGAGGCCGACATCGTGCTGGCCGGGGCGGCCGACTCGCCCATCTCCCCGGTCACCGTCGCCTCCTTCGACGCGATCAAGGCGACCAGCCCCGACAACGACGACCCGGCGCACGCCTCGCGCCCGTTCGACGCCGACCGGCACGGCTTCGTCCTCGCCGAGGGCGCGGCCGTGCTGGTGCTGGAGGAGTACGGGCACGCCCGCCGCCGGGGCGCGCACGTCTACTGCGAGCTGGCCGGGTACGCCAGCCGCAGCAACGGCTACCACATGACGGGGCTGCGCCCGGACGGGCTGGAGATGGGGCTGGCCATCTCGGCCACCCTGAAGCAGGCCCGGCTGATCCCCGAACAGGTCTCCTACATCAGCGCCCACGGCTCCGGCACCCGGCAGAACGACCGGCACGAGACGGCGGCGTTCAAGCGGGCCCTCGGCGAGGCCGCCCACCGGGTGCCGATCAGCTCCATCAAGTCCATGGTGGGGCACTCGCTCGGCGCGATCGGCTCCATCGAGATGGCCGCCTGCGCCCTGGCCGTCGAGTACGGGGTGGTGCCGCCGACGGCCAACTGGGCCACCCGCGACCCGGAGTGCGACCTGGACTACGTGCCGAACGTGGCGCGGGAGCTGCCGGTGGACGTGGCGCTGTCGGTGGGCAGCGGCTTCGGCGGCTTCCAGTCGGCGATGCTGTTCCGCCGAATGTCCGCGGATGTGGCCGGGTGACCGCCCGGGCGGTGGTCACCGGCATCGGGGTGATCGCCCCGAGCGGCGTCGGCGTCGACGCGCACTGGTCCACGGTGTCCACCCGGACCCGGCGCACCGGCCCGATCACCCTGTTCGACCCGGCGTCCTATCCCACCCGGCTCGCCGGCGAGGTGCCCGGCTTCGAGGCGCTGACCTGGGCGGACAACCGGCGGCTGGTGCAGACCGACCGGTGGACCCACCTGGGGTTCGCGGCCACCCGGCTGGCGCTGGCCGACGCGGGGCTGCCCGAGCGGGCCCCGGACCCGTACGGGTACGCGGTCACCCTGGCCAGTTCCTCGGGCGGGAACCTGTTCGGCCAGCGGGAGCTGCAACGGCTCTGGGGCGGCACTTCGCGCACCGTCGGGGCGTACCAGTCGATCGCCTGGTTCTACGCGGCCAGCGTCGGGCAGCTCTCCATCCACCACCAGTTCAAGGGCCCGTGCGGGGTGCTGGTCAGCGAGTCCGCCGGCGGGCTGGACAGCCTCGCGCACGCGGTGCGTACCGTGCGCCGGGGCACCCCGGTGGTGATCGCCGGGGCCACCGAGTGCCCGCTGAGCCCGTACGCGCTGGCCTGTCAGCTTGCTTCCGGGCTGCTCAGTACGGAGGACGACCCGCAGCGGGCGTACCGGCCCTTCGACGCCGACGCCGCCGGGTACGTCCCGGCGGAGGGCGGCGCGGTGTTCGTGGTGGAGGAGCTGGGGCACGCCCTGGCCCGGGGCGCCCGGGTCTACGGGGAGGTCACCGGGTGGGGGGCCACCCACGACGCCGCGCACACCACCCCCGACTCGGCGGGCGACCCCGCCCAGTACGCCCGGGCGATGCGGCTGGCCCTGGACCGGGCGGGGATCGCCCCGGACGACGTGGACGTGGTGCTGCCCGACGCGCTGGGCACCCCCCGTCACGACCGGGCCGAGGCCGACGCGCTGCGCGCGGTGTTCGGGGCGGGTGGAGTCCCGGTGACCACCCAGAAGCCGCTGACCGGCCGGGCCCACCAGGGCGGGTCGGCGTTGGACGTGGCCACGGCCCTGCTCGCCTTCGCGCACGACACGCTGCCCGCCTCCGCCGGCCCGGACCGCCCGGCTGACGGCTGCGACCTGGACTTTTTGCGCGAGCCGCGCCGGCCCGTCTCCCGGGTGGCGCTCGTGGGCGCCCGGGGGTTCGACGGTTTCAACAGCGCGCTGGTGCTGCGCGGCGCGGCGGGCCGCCCGGCGCCACAATCCCGCCGGGCGGCCGAGCCCGGCGTGACGAGAGGAGTGGACGGATGATCGAACAGCGGGCCCGGGTGGTGTTCCTGGTGCGGGTGCCGGACGAGCGCACGGGGGACTTCCTCCGCGCGTACCAGTCGATCCGGCACCTGGTCGCCGAGGGGACGCCGGGGCACCTGGTGGACCAGGTGTGCCGCTCGGCCGCCGACCCGGAGCAGTGGCTGATCACCAGCGAGTGGGTCAACCTGGCCGCGTTCGAGGCGTGGGAGCGCAGCGCGCAGCACCGGGACCTGGTGCTGCCGCTGCGCGAGTGCTTCAGCGAGGAGGAGTTGTCGCTGCGCTTCCTGGTCTACGCGCAGACGCCCGCCCTGGCGTGATCGGAGCCCACGCGGGACGGGCCGGAGGGCGTGGGCCGGGACCGGCCCCGCCTCAGCTCGGGCACAGCTTTCCCTGGTGGGCGTCGTCCGGCACGAGTTCGCGTACGGCGTCGTCGGTGTTCGGGTCGGCCAGCAGCCCGCAGAGCCGGTCCATCACGTCGTCGACGGAGTGGCGGCGCGTGCCGGCGGTCTTCGCCAGTCGGCGCAGCGGCGGCGGCTTCCCGGCCGCCGGCAGGGCGACGCCGATCGTGCTGTTGTCCAGCACCGCCACCGGTCCGTCCAGCCCCCGGCCCAGCGGCAGGACCGCCACCCACCCGCCGGAGTGGGTGCGGCGTTCGCCGGAGCGCGCCGCGTCGGGCAGCGACCACACACTCACCTCGGGGGTGGAGCTGGTGGGCAGCTCCCGGATGTCGCTGGCGGTGGCGCTGAGCAGGTCGCGCTGCCAGGACAGCACCAGGGTCGACCCGGTCGCGTCCAGGGCGATGGACCCGTTCCGTTCCTCCTGCCGCAGGTCGATCACCGGGGCCTTCGGGCGCAGCGAGGCGGTGTCCAGGACGCTCACCCGGGCGTTGTCGCCGGTCCGGTCCCACGTGGTGGCGGCGATCGTGCTCCAGTCCGCGCTCATCGCCACGTCGCTGATCCCGTCGACCAGGACCCGCCGGGCGGTCGCTCCGGTCAGGTCCGCGGCGGACAGGGTGATCCGCTGACCGAGCGAGCCGCCGTCGCCCGAGGGCATCTCGACCAGCAGCGCGCTGCGCCCGCCGGGGCCCAGCCAGAGCTTGGCGACCGTGCTGCGCCAGGCCAGGGTGACCCGGCCGCGTTCCGCCCCGGTGCGCAGGTCGTACAGGATGACGGTGTTCAGGTCCGCGCCCGGGTCGCCGAGCTTTCTGCTGCCCGGCGTCACGAGGGCGAGCACCTCCCCGGTGGGGTCGATGCTGATGGACCGGACCCGCAGGGCGGCCGCCATCCCGCCCAGCGGCACCGCGAGGCTCACCCGGTGCGACCCGGTGTCGTAGACCACCAGGCAGCCCAGCGCGTGGGCGAGCGACGTGGGCCGGCAGGCGGGGTGGTCGGCCGGGTCGGGCTTCGGCAGCCCCTCGCCGTCCACCGGCGCGCCCGTCCGCAGGACGGGCACGACCGTCTGGACGAATGCCACCCGGTGGCCGGAGCGGCTGACCACGGGCCGGACGGCGACGACGCCCGTCCGGGCCACTGAGGTCACGGCGCCGTCGCGGCGGACGGCGTCGGTCAGGTGCCACAGCGCGGGGCGGAGCGCCGCGTCCTGCGTGACCAGGCGGGTGCCGTCGGCGCTGAGCTGCTGCGACAGGTCGCTGCCGAACCATCCGCCGGTGGGCGGCTCGCCGGAGGCGTCGCTGGGGGTGGGCTGTGCCCTGGTGCTCCGCGTGCCCGCGTAGTGCGGCAGCAGCGCGTCCACCCCCTCGTACCAGTCCGGGGTGCTGAGTTTGAACGACACGTCGGGGTCGGTGCGCCAGGCCCGCAGCGCGAGCTGGTTCGCCCCGTAGCTGTCCACCCCCGCCCGAGCGTCGGCATTCCTGACGAGGTCGGCGGCGGCGATCTCGGCGCGCTGTTCGGCGGTGGTGCGCCACGCGTTCCCCACCGCGCCCACGACGATCACCAGGACGAGGAGGGCCGCGAGGACCCGCCGGTTCCGCCGGCGCAGGCTGTCGGCGACGAAGGCGCGCTCGGCGGGGGCGAGCTGGTCGCCGTGCGTGCCGGCCCAGCGCCGGGCGTCGTGCAGGTCCGCGCCGGTGAGCCGCCGTCGCCCCGCCGCGTCACCGGCCGGCGGGCCGGTCATCCGCAGCCGCAGCATCTCCTGCCAGGTGCGGAACTCGCGGTGCCGGTCGGTGAGCGCGCGCAGCCGCTCCCACCGGGTCACCAGCGACTCGTGGGCCAGCTCGACGCCGGGCGTCGCGCCGGTGGCCCGCAGCGCCAGCAGCCGGGTGGTGGCCAACCGCTGGGCGACCGCGAGCTGCGCGTCGTCCAGGTCGGCCAGGGCGGCGGTACGGCGCACCGACAGCCCGGACTCGGGCAGCGGCCGGGTGAGCTGGACCAGCAGTCGCTCCGCCGCGTTCCGGGCCACCGGGTCGAGGTTGCCCCACACCCGCTCGGCGTAGCCGGCCAGCGCGCCCCGCACCCCGCCCAGCTCGTCGTACGCCCGGTGGGTGAGCAGCCCGGAGTGCCGGCGCTGCCACAGCTCGGTCAGGGTGAACTGGACCAGGGGCAGCGCGTTCGGCGCGTCCCGCACGTCGTCGACGATCCGGTCGACCAGCCCGGCCTGCGCCGTCACCGTGCCGGCCCGGGCCAGCGGCCCGGTGACCACCTCGCGCAACTGGGACGGGGTGAGTTCGGCGACGGTGGCCGGCAGCCAGCGGGCGGTCAGCTCCGCCATCGCCGGCTCGCGCAGGCACGCCCCGAGGAAGGTGTCCCGCAGGGCGAGCAGGACCGACACCCGCGCCCCCGGGCGCAGCGCCGAGCCCAGCGCGTCGGTCAGGGCGCGGCGGGCCGCCTCCGGTTGGGCGAGCACCTCCTCGAACTGGTCCACCACGAGGACCAGCCGGTCGGCGCCGGTGGCGGCGAGCACGACCGCCAGCACGTCGGCCCCGCCCCCGTCGGCCAGCCGGGCGGCCAGGGCGGCCACCCGGTCCACCCGGTCGACCGGGTTCCGGGCGGTGGTGGCCGTCCCGTCCGCCCGGTCCACCGGGTCCGGGTCGGTCAGCCGGTCCAGTGCCAGGGCGAGGGCGAGGAGCCCGGTGGCCGCGTCAGAGGGGCGCAGGACGGCGACGGCGAGGCGCGGCGTGCGGCGCAGCCGGGCGAGCACCCCGGCGTGCAACAGCGAGGTCTTGCCGACCCCCGACGGCCCGACCAGGCAGAGCACGGGCACGGCCAGCGCCTGCCGGGCGAGCTGCTCCGCCTGCTCGGTGCGGCCGAAGAAGAGCGCCTCGTCCTGCTCGCCGAACGCCCGCAACCCCCGGAACGGGGCTTCGCCCTCGGCGACCCGGGCCAGCTCCGGCCAGGCCGGCAGGAGCCGGTCGGTGGGGAGCAGGTAGCCGATCCGGGGCGGGGTGCCGCTGGCCTTCTGCACCACCATGCCGATCACGGCGTCGACCTCGGTGTCCCACACGGGTGATCCGGAGAAGCCCTTTTCCAGCGTGGACGGTCGGCGGTCGTCGCTGAGGATCTCCACCCAGCCGGTGGCGACCGCGCCGCCGGTGCGGCCGTACACCCAGCCGCCCATTCTCAGGGCGGCCGGGAAGCCCACCATGACCAGTTGGGCGTCGGAGAGGCTGCGGTGCCGGGCGAAGGTGAGTGGTCTCGCCCCGGGCGGGGGCGGGGAGAGCAGTCGGAGCCCGGCGACGTCGCCGGTGTGTTCGGGGGCGACCGGCTGCCAGGCGACGACCTCGGCGGTCAGCCGGCGGCCCGGGGCGAGCAGCGGGAAGTCCACCTCGACCGCGTCGGCGGGCGGGTCGCCGTCAGCCGGGCAGCCGAGTGCGGTGGCCACCACGTGGGCGGCGGTGAGCAGGTGACTCGGCCCGGCGAGGAAGCCGGCGCCGACCGGGGTGTCGCCCTTCCAGAGGCGGACCAGAGCGGCCTCGATCGGGAGGCGGCGCGTTCCGTCCACGGTCTACCCGTTCCCGTCGGTCGATCGGCAGGGGCCGGGCCGGCGGCGGCCCTCCGACCATCATGCCGGGTCCGTGCCGCCACGGGACGAGGCCGGGCCGGGGCCTCGGGCCGGTGGGCAGGTTGCCGTGGCCTCGGGCCCGTGCGGCGGGCAGGCTGCCGCCCCGGTGGGCCCGCCTTCCGGTGGGCAGGCTCACGCCCCCGCCGGGCGCCGGGTGTACGAGGGCAGGCTGCCGCCAGCCACCGCGTCGCGGCCGATCCTGCCCGCCGAACCGGCCGACCGGCAATCGGGCCGGCCGACCTTTTTGATCTAGCCATTCGCATCTAGTAATGGTCTCGGCGCTTGTCGTAGTGTTCCGTCAGCACCCCGAAAGACGCACCATATTGGGCGGTTGCGCCCTTTTCGATGCTGGGCGGTAGACCACAGTGAGCAAGGATCGTTCGGCAGAAGAATCTACAGTAGACGACGCTGCCTGGGTTGACGAAGTGTTGTTGTCCGGTCCGTCGACCGACGTTTGTTTCCGGCTGCCCGACCCGGTGCACCGGGGAACCCTGCGCCGGCTGGTCGGCGAGGCCCAGGCCCGGCTCGCCGAGGGCGGGCTGCGTCCCGGCGGGGCCGTCGCGCTGCGGCTGCCTCCATCGCTGGCGTACGTGGTGAACCTGCTGGCCACCTGGCGCAGCGGCGCGCAGGCCATCCTGCTGGACCACCGGCTCACCGACCACGAGGTGGAGCGCGCCCTGGAGCGGCTCACCCCGCAGGTCGTGGTGGCCCCGGTGCGCACCGGCCCCGGCGCGCTGAAGGTCTTCGTCGACGTGACCGAGGGCGTCACCGCCCACTCGGACCGGCCGGCCGGCAGCCCGCATGCGGTGATCCAGCTCAGCTCCGGATCCACGGGACCGTCCAAGGTGATCGGTCGCAGCGCCGCCTCGCTCGTCGCCGAGGTGCGCCGCTACACCCGGATCGACGGGGTCGCGCTGCCCGGGGAACGGATCATCCTGCTGCCGTCCATGGTGCACGTGCTGGGCCTCGTGGGTGGCCTGCTCTACGGCTTGCACGCCCGGATCACGCTGGTCGCGCCGGACCGGCTCAGCGGCGACGCGGTGCTCGCCGCCGTCGCCGCCGACGACAGCCCCGCCACCGTGCTCGGCGTGCCCTTTCACATCGGGCTGCTGGCCTCCACCCGGGCGACCGGCCCGCTGCCGCAGCTCAAGCGGATGACGACCGGCGGCGAGCTGGTCCCAGCGGCCGTCGTCGCCGCGTTCACCGACCGGTTCGGGGTGCCGCTGGGCAACATGTACGGGATGACCGAGGTCGGGGTGATCGGCACCGACCTGCACGGCCGGCACCGCCCGGCGATCGCCCCCGCCCCCGGCATCGAGGTACGGGAGTCCGCCACCGGCGAGCTCTGGGTGAGCTGCCCGGAGTCGCCCTACGTCGGGCTCTCCGACCCGGACCGCTGGTCCGACGGCTGGCTGCACACTCGCGACGCCGGCACCGTCGACCCCGACACCGGCCTGGTGACCGTGCGCGGCCGGCTCGACTCCCAGGTGTCCGTGGGCGGGATGAAGGTCGACCTCACCGAGGTCGAGGCGACCCTCGCCGGGCTGCCCGGTGTCGGCGCCGCCGTGGTGGTCTACGACGACGGCATCACCGCGTACGTGCAGCCGGACGGGCCGCTGTCGGAGGAGACGCTGGAGAAGCTGCTCGCCGAGCGTCTCGCCGGCTACAAGCGGCCCCGGACGCTGCACCTGCTCGACCGGCTGCCCCGGACCACCACCGGCAAGCTGGTCCGTTCGACCCAGGCGCTGCGGGCGGCCACGCCGTGACCAGCCTGCTCCGGCGGTCCTCCGTCGCGCCCTCGACACTGACTGATCAATCAGTCGGTAACGATCTCGACCCCGTCGACCGGCCCGCCGACCGCCACCGCCAGCACCAGGCCGCCGGGCCCCGCCACCGCGTCGAACGGCACCGGGCCGCCCGGCCCCGCCGCGGCGTCGAACGGCGTCGGGCCGCCGGTCGGGGCCGGGGCGGCGACCCGGTCACCGGCGGCGTCGCCGGTCAGCCGGGGATAGCCGACTCGCAGGCCGCCCGGCCCGGGGACCGGGCGCAGCAGGCCGCCCGGCCCGTCGGGCCGGGGCATCAGCCGACCCAGGCCGCCGTCACGCAACCCTCGGCCGAGCGCCTTGCCGACGGCCTCCTTGGCCGTCCAGAGCAGCAGGAACGCCTCGGCACGCCGCTCGGCGGGCCGGTCGGCCAGCCACGCGGCCTCCTCCGGGGCGTACCAGCGGCGGGCCAGCGTCACCGCCGGCAGCTCCCGGCGCGTTTCCACGTCGATCCCGACCGGGCCGGCGCGGCGGGCCGCGACCACCACGGCGTCGCCGGCGTGACTCACGCTGACCGGCAGGTCGGCCGCGTCACCGGCGCGGACGAACGGCCGCCCCGCGGCGTCGCGCCCCACCCGGATCTCCGCCTCCACCCGGCCGAGCAGCACGCCACCCGCGTGCCGCAACAGCCGCCGGGCCGCCTCCGGCCGATCGCCGGCGGTACGGCCGAACCACACGTACACGGTGTCCCGACCGGGCACCGCTGACTGGCTCACGGAAAGAGGTTAACCATGCGCGACGACGTACGCGTCTTCGTCATCGAGCAGCTCACCGACATGAACTACGACATCGACGACATCGACGACGACACCACCCTCGGCCCCTCCGGCGTCGACCTTGAGTCGCTGGCCCTGGCCGACCTGTCCGTACGGGTCGAGGACCGCTACGGCCTGAAGTTCGCCGACGACGAGTCCGAGAAGCTGGCCCTGATGACGGTCGGCGAGTTCACCACGATGATCGCCGACCGCGTCGCCGCGACGGCCGACGGCAACTCCTGATGTCCGGTCAGCCCGACCTGGGGCGAGCTGACCTGCTCACCATGCTCGCCGAGATGACCGCGAAACCGGTCGACCAGGTGTCCGACCGGGTGGGCTCGATGGAACTCGCCTGGCTGGTCCACCTCGTCGAACAGCGCTACGACCGCCGGCTCGACCTCACCGACGACCAGCTCGCCGGCATCCGGACGGTCGACGACGCCCTGGCGGTGTTCCACGCCTGCCTGACCGCTCCCGCAGATGGCTGAGCGGCCCGGCGTACGGATCACCGGCGTCCACGCGCTCAGCGCGCTCGGCAGGGGAGCCGAGGCGCAGCTCGCCGGGGTGCTCGCCGGCGAACCGGCGTTCCGGCCGGTCGGTCGCTTCGACACCGCGGCCCGCCGGGTCGGCGTGGCGGCCACCCTGCCGGAGGTCGGCACGCTGGCCGACGAGCTGGCCGAGGCGGTGGACGCCGCCTGCTCGGCGGCCCGGCTCGGCGCCGGCGACCGGGCCGGCGCGCCGCTGCTGCTCGCCGCGCACGGCGGGGCGGGTGTGCCCGCGCTGGCCGGGGAACTGGCCAGCCGGTGCGGGCTGGCCGGCGCCCCCCGGGTCTACACCAGCGCCTGCGTGTCGGCGTCCACGGCGGTGGCCGACGCCGCCGCGCTGATCGGTCGCGGCGACGTCGACCGGGTCGTCGTCGCCGCCGGCTACCTGGTCGAACCCGACCAGTACGCGCTGTTCGACGCCGGGCGGGCCTTCGCGACCGACGGTGCGGTGCGCCCGTTCAGCGCCGGCCGCCGCGGGCTGCTGCTCGGTGACGGGGTGGCCGCCGTGGTGCTGGAGTCGGCCGGGGCGGCCCGGCGGCGGGACGCGCCGACGGCGGCGTCGGTGCTCGGCTGGGGGCGGGCCGGCGACGGCCACCACCCCTGCCAGCCCGACCCGCAGGGGCGTGGGCTGGCCCGGGCGGTCGGTGCGGCCCTGCGCCGGGCCGGGCTCGACCCCGAGGAGATCGGGTACGTCAACGCCAACGCCACGGGCACCGGGTACAGCGACGCCGCCGAGGCGGCGGCCCTGCGGCTGGCCTGGGGCGAACACGCCGGCCGGGTGCCGGTCAGCTCCACCAAGGCGCTGCACGGGCACGCGTTGGAGGCGTCCGGGCTGCTGGAGCTTGTGGTGACCGTGCTCGCGGTGCGGCACGGGAAGCTGCCGGTCAACGCCGGCTGGCTCGGCCCGGACGAGGCGTGCCCGCTGGACGTGATCCGCGACGCGCCGCGCCCGGCCGCCACCGCCTACGCGCTGAGCCTCAACTCCGCCTTCGGCGGCGCCAACACCGCCCTGCTGGTGGGTGCGGCGTGACCGGGGGGCCCGACCGGGCCGGCGGGGGAACGCCCGGCGCGCTGCGGGTGCTCGCGCAGGCGCGCTGGCCCGAGCCGGGCGACGGCGCGCCGCCGACCCTGCCCGGCTTCGTGCACTCGACGTTCAGCCCGGTCGTGGCGGCCGTCGCCGAGCGGTGCCTCACCCGGCGGCACGGCGAGCGGCCGGCCCCGGAGCCGGTCGGCGCCCGGACCGCGGTGGTGCTGGTCAGCGCCGCCGGGGACCGGGCCAGCGCCGACCACGTGCACGCCACGGTCGCGCAGGGCGGGCGGCCCGGGCCGCTGTTCTTCTACCAGTCGGTGCCCAACAGCGTCGCCGGGCACATCGCCGCGCGCTGGGGGCTGGGCGGGCCGGTGGTCTGCGTCGCCCCGACCGGGGACCCGCTGGCCGAGGGCACGGCCGAGGCGGAACTGCTGCGGTACGACGGCGACGCCGACGAGACATTGTTGATCATGATTGAGCAGGCACCCGACGACGCCGGTGCGGGCGTCGCGGCCGGGGAGCCCGGCGACGCGCCCGGGATCCGGGCCGTCGCGGTGCTGCTGGGGGGAGGAGACCCGCGATGAGGACCAGGGGACTGCGCGGCGTACTGGCCGCCGACACCGAACTGGGCGCCGGCAACATGCTGGCCCGGGTGCTGGCGCACGGCGCCGACCCGGACGGCCCGGGGCTGACCTTCGACACGCCGGTCGACGGGCACCCGGCCGAGCACCCGCTGACGCTGGGGCAGCTCGACGAGCTGGTCGCGGCCCGGGCCGCCTGGCTGCACGCCCGGGGCGTCAAGCCGCGCGACCCGGTCGCCGTCTGGGCCACGGCCGCCGCCGACATGGTGCTCAGCTTCCTGGCGCTGACCCGCATCGGCGCGATCCCGGCGCTGATGAACGGCAGGCTGCGCCCCGAGATCGCCGCCGAGTACATCCGCCGGCTGCGCGGCGCGGGTGTGCTCGCCGACGCCGCGCACACCGAGCTGCTGGCCGGCCACGACCTCGGCGCGCCGCTGATCGGCACCCCCGCCGAGGCCGGCGCCGGCGACCCGGCCGCCGCCCCGGCGCACTACCGGCACCATCAGGACGACCCGATCGTCATCACCCACACCTCCGGCACCACCGGCGTGCCGAAGGCGGTGCTGCACTCGCACGCGAGTCTCTTCGCCGCGACCCGGCACCTGCTGTCCATGCCACAGGCGCAGGGCACCGGCCGGATCCTCAACGCGCTGCCCGCCCCGCACACCGCGACCGTGCTGATGGTCAACCAGGCGCTGGGCAACCGGGCGGAGATGTTCCTGCTGTCCGAGCAGGGCGGGGAGCGGGTGCTCGACGCCATCCAGCGGTGGCGGCCGGACGGGGTGTTCGGATTCTCCGTCACCTGGGCTGAGCTGGCCCGGTTCGACCTGTCCGGGTACGCCCTGGACTCGGTGCGGCTGTGGTTCAACACCGGCGACTGCTCGCACGAGCCGCACGTGCGGCGGCTCGTCGCGGTCGGCTCGCGGGACACCGTCACCCGGCAGGGAGTGGTCCGGGTGCCCGGGTCCGTCTTCATCGACGGGCTGGGCTCCAGCGAGATGGGCCACTCGATGTTCCACATCACCCACACCCGCGAGACGAACCAGTACGGCCGTTGCGTGGGCCGCCCGTACCGGTTCACCAAGGTCGCGGTGCTCGACGCCGAGGGCACCGAGCTGCCCCCGGGCCAGGTGGGCTGGCTCGGCATCGACTCCCCGTCGCTGTTCCGGGGCTACTGGAACGACTCGGTCACCACGTACCGGTTCCGGCTGCGCGGCTGGTACCTCACCGGGGACCTGGTGTACGCCGACGACGAGGGCCGGTACTACCACATGGACCGGGCGGCCGACTCCGTCGAGGTCGGCGACGGCCGGCGGTACTTCACCGCGCTGTCCGAGGAGCGGGTCCTCGCCGCCTGCCCCGACGTCACCGACTGCACGGTGGTCATCGTCAAGGAGAACGACACGGTCGTCACCGACGTGCTGCTGGAGCTGGCCGCCGGCGCCGAACCGGACCTCGACCGCACCGAGGCGGTGCGCGCCGCGCTGGGCTCCGACGTCGGGGCGACCCTGCGCCGGGTGGTGCCGGTGCGCTCGGAGGACATCCCGGTCACCGTGACCGGGAAGGTGCGCAAGGTGGTGCTGCGCGAGCGATACCTGACCGAGTCGCCGTCATGACCGCCGTCATCACCGGGATGGGCCTGTTCACCCCGGTCGGCCGGGGCGTCGCGGAGACCTTCGACGCCCTGCTCACCGGGCGGTCCGGGCTGACCCGCCCGGCCGACGACCATCCCGCCCGGGAGTCCCTGGAGGCGGCCGGGCTGCTGCCGCACATCGACCCGCGTACGGTCGCGTCCGGCCCGGAGACCCGGGTGCTGGACCGGATCGTGGTGCTCGCCCTGCTCGCCGCCGCCGACGCGCTCGCCGACGCCGGCATCGAGGTGGGCCGGGACGTCGACCCCGGGCGGATCGGCGTGATCGTGGGCGGGGTCGGCGGGATGTCCACCCTGGAGAGCCAGGTGCTGGCCCGGGCCGCCCGGGGTCGGGCGGCGGTCAGCCCGTACCTGCTCACCGGGATCCTGCCGAACATGCCGGCGGCGCGGATCGCCATCGCCCACGGCATCCGCGGCTACAGCTCGTCGGTCGGCACCGCCTGCGCCTCCGGCGCGCAGTCGGTGGCCGACGCGGTCCGGCTGATCCGGGCCGGGGAGGCCGACGTGGTGGTCTGCGGGGCCAGCGAGGCCCCGCTGTTCCCCACCTTCGCCGACACCTTCGGCAACGCCCGGGCCCTCGCGCGGGGCTGGGCCGACCCGACCGAGGCGAGCCGGCCGTTCGACGCCCGGCGCAACGGATTCGTGCTCGCCGAGGGGGCGGCGCTGCTGGTGCTGGAACGCGCCGAGCACGCCGCCGCCCGGGGCGTCACCGGGTACGCCGAGGTGGCCGGCTACGGGGCGAACACCGACGCGTACCACCCGACCGCGCCGCGGCCGGACGGATCGGGGGCGGCGGAGTGCATGCGCCGCGCCCTGGCCAGCGGGGGAGTGACGGCCGGCGACGTCGGCTACGTCAACGCGCACGGCACGGCCACCAAGCTCGGCGACATCGCCGAGACCGCCGCGCTCACCGCGGTGTTCGGCGACGGCGGGGTGCCCGTCAGCTCCACCAAGGCGCTCACCGGGCACCTGCTCGGCGCGTCCGGCGTGCTGGAGGCCGCGGCCACGGCGCTGGCACTGGGTCGGGGGCTGCTGCCCCCGACCTGGAACCTCGACGACCCGGACCCGGCCTGCCCCGCCGACCACATCAGCAAGCAGCCGAGGGTGGCCGCCCCGGAGCACGCGCTGACCAACTCTTTCGGGTTCGGCGGCCAGAACGTCAGCCTGCTACTGCGGCGCGGCACCGGTGCGGGTGCGCGCGTCGCCGGTGCGGGGAGGTGATTGCTCGTTCCACTCCGGGCGGTACGCCGCCCGGGCGGCAGTCACGGGGGGACATGGGGAAGGGCTGGAAAATGGACATTCGTTCTATAGATCACATCGAACTCTACGTGGGGGACGCCCGGCAGGCCGCCTTCTACTTCGGCACCGCCGTCGGGTTCCGGCTCCGCGGCCAGGGCGGCCCGGAGACCGGGCTGGCCGGGCAGCGCTCGCTGCTGCTGGGGCAGGCCGACATCCGGATGGTGCTCACCTCCGGGCTGACCGCGCAGCACCCGGCGTCGACGTACGTGCAGCGGCACGGCGACGGCATCGCGGTGGTGGCGCTGGAGGTCGACGACGCCGCCGGGGCGTACGCCGAGCTGGTGGCCCGCGGGGCGACGCCGGTGACCCCACCGACCACCTTCACCGGCGCGGACGCCGAGGTGGTGACCGCCGAGGTGGGGGGCTTCGGCGACGTGCTGCACCGACTGGTGCAGCGCCGGGGCGACCGGCGCGAGTTCCTGCCCGGGGCGATCGAGATGGACCCGCCGACCGGCGGGGACGACGGTCTGCTCGCCGAGATCGACCACCTGGCCATCTGCGTGCCGCCGGGGCAGCTCAAGGACACCGTCGCCCACTACGAGCGGGTTTTCGGCTTCGCGCAGATCTTCACCGAGCACGTCGAGGTCGCCGGCCAGGCGATGAACTCGACCGTGGTGCAGAGCCCGTCCGGGCGGGTCACCCTGGTGCTGCTCGAGCCGGACCGCAGTCACCGGCCGGGGCAGATCGACGCGTTCCTCGCCGAGCACGCCGGGGCCGGGGTGCAGCACCTGGGGCTGCGCACCGACGACATCGTCACCGCCGTCGGCGCGCTTCGCGGGCGAGGGGTCCGCTTCGCCGGCACCCCCGGCGCCTACTACGACGACCTGGAACGGCGGGTCGGCCCGGTCGACGCGCCGCTGGACCGGCTGCGCGAGCTGAGCATCCTGGTCGACCGCGACCACGGCGGCCAGCTGTTGCAGATCTTCACCGAGTCGATGCACGTGCGCCGCACGCTCTTTCTCGAACTGATCGAGCGGCGCGGGGCGCTGACCTTCGGCAGCGGCAACATCAAGGCCCTCTACGAGGCCAAGGAACGGGAGCTGGCCGCCACGGCCACAGCACAGGGGGTGGGAGCGTGACGACCGTCGACTTGCAGCCGGCTTTGACCGCCGAGGAGGAGGCGCTGCTGCCGTCCGAGTCCGACGTGCGGTTCTACGCCGAGCACGGCTGGTACCTGTCGAAGAAGCTGTTCACCGACGAGGAGGTGGACGCCCTGGTGGCGGCCACCGACCGGTACTACGACGGCGAGCGGGACCGCACCCTGCCGGTGCGCCCGCCGAAGCTGGCCTACTGGGACCCGTCGAAGGGCCCGGTGCAGCGGCACAACGACTACGTCCACCACGAGCACGACGGGATCGCCGCGATCCTGCGCAAGCCGCTGCTCGGCGCGGTCGCCGCCCGGCTGGCCCGGGCCACCGAGATCCGGGTGTTCCAGTCCACGCTGATCTACAAGCCGCCGATCTCCGGCGAGCCGTCGAACATCGTGCCCTGGCACTTCGACAAGCACTACTGGTCGTCCTCGTCGTCCGAGGACATGCTCACCGCGTTCATCCCCTTCCACGACTGCGGCGAGGAGATGGGCACCATCACCATGGTCGACGGGTCGCACCGGTGGAAGGAGATCGGCGCGAACGACACCGTCGTGCGGCACTTCGCCGAGCGCGACCGCAGCCAGCTCGAGGAGATGCTGGCCGAGAACGCCGCCCACAACGGCGCCCGGATCAGCAAGATCCCCATGGTGATCCCCAAGGGACACGTGAGCTTCCACCACTGCCGCACCTACCACGGCAGCGGCGCGAACGTCAGCGGCCGACCCCGCCGGGCGATCTCGCTGCACCTGCAGGACGGCGCGAACGCCTACCGGGAGTTCCCGCTCTCCGACGGCGCCCTCGCCGCGTACAACCACGACGTGCTCGTCCGCCGCACCGACGACGGTCGGCCGGACTACGCGGACCCCGAATACTGCCCGGTCATCTGGCGCGACCGCGCCCAGCAGGAAGGCTGAACAATGTCACGGTACGACTGGGGCAAGACGCACCCGGGCATCGAGCGGCTGGAGCAGGCGGTCAGCGACCGCCGCGACGTGGTGGTCAAGCACCCGCTCTACGCCAACCTGGACACCCACGAGGCGCTGGTCACCTTCATGGAGCACCACGTCTTCGCGGTCTGGGACTTCATGTCCCTGCTGAAGTCGTTGCAGCGGCAGCTCACCTGCGTGACGGTGCCGTGGATCCCCACCGGCCCCACCGGCAGCCGCCGGCTGATCAACGACATCGTGATGGTGGAGGAGAGCGACGAGCTCGGCGAGGGCTACATCAGCCACTTCGAGCTGTACGTGCAGGGCATGCGGGAGGCCGGCGCCGCCACCACCGCCATCGACGCGCTGATCGACCTGCTGCGCGACGGCGCGTCGGTGACCGAGGCGCTGGTGAAGGCCGGCGTGCCCGGCCCGTCCGCCACGTTCGCCGGCACCACCTGGAAGATCATCGAGTCGACCCCGGTGCACTGCCAGGCGGCGGCGTTCGCCTTCGGCCGGGAGGACCTGATCCCCGACATGTTCACCCAGGTCGTCGCGGTCAACGAGCGCAGCCAGAAGCTGCACAAGTTCGTCGACTACCTGGAGCGGCACATCGAGGTCGACGGGGAGCAGCACACCCCGATGGCCATGCAGATGCTGGCGGACCTGTGCGGCGACGACGACACCAAGTGGCAGGAGTGCGCCGACACGGTCAACATGGCGCTGGCCGCCCGGGCGCAGCTCTGGGACGACGTCCTCGACGCGATCAAGGAGGGTCACCCGGCGTGACCCCCACCGATCCCGTCCGGCTGTACCGGGCGGTACGGCTGATCCGCCGGTTCGAGGAGCGGGCGATCGAGCTGGTCCGCTCCGGAGCGATCGTCGGCGGCATCCATCCGTACCTCGGTCAGGAGGGGATCGCCGTCGGGGTCTGCGCCGCGCTGCGCGCCGACGACCTGGTGACCGGCACCCACCGCGGGCACGGCCACGTGCTCGCCAAGGGCGCCGACCCGGCCCGCATGCTCGCCGAGCTGCTGGGCCGGGTCACCGGGCTCAACCGGGGCCGGGGCGGGTCCATGCACGCCGCCGACCTCGGCGTCGGGGTGCTCGGCGCCAACGCCATCGTCGGCGCCGCCGGGGCCATCCTCACCGGAGCGGTGTGGGCCCGGCGGCGCCGCGGCGACGACATCGTCGGGGCGACCTTCTTCGGCGACGGCGCGGTCAACGAGGGGATGCTGCTGGAGGCGTTCAACCTGGCCGCGCTGTGGCGGGTGCCGGTGCTGTTCGTCTGCGAGAACAACGGCTACGCCACCACCATGCCCGTCGAGGGCGCGGTGGCCGGCACCATCGGCGGCCGGGCCGAGGCGTTCGGCATGCCGGCCGCCGTCGTCGACGGCCAGGACCCCGAGACGGTACGCGAGGCCACGGCCGCCGCCGTCGCGCGGATGCGCGCCGGCGGCGGGCCGGAGCTGATCGAGGCCCGCACCTACCGCTTCGACGCCCACCACACCTTCGAGCACGTGGTACGCCTCGACTACCGCGCGCCCGAGGAGGTGGCCCGGGGCCGGTCCCGGGACCCCGTCGAGATCCAGGGCGGACGGCTGGCCGCCGCCGACCGGGCCGCCGTCGACGCCGAGGTCGAGGCCACCCTCGACGCGGCGGTGGAGTTCGCCCTGGCCAGCCCCGAGCCCGACCCGGCCGGCGCGCTGGAACACCTGTACGCCAGCGGGCTGGTCGCCCGGACGGGAGGTGGCTGATGCCACGGCTGTCGTACCGCAAGGCGCTCACCCGGGCGCTCGCCGACGAGATGGCCCGCGACGAGTCGGTCTTCCTGCTCGGCGAGGACATCCGGGCGGCCGCCTCGAACGTCACCGCCGGACTGCTGAAGAAGTTCGGGCCGGACCGGGTGCTGGACACCCCGCTGTCGGAGCAGGCGTTCACCAGCTTCGCCACCGGGGCGGCCCTGGCCGGGCTGCGCCCGGTGGTGGAGTTCCAGATCCCGTCCCTGCTGTTCCTGGTGTTCGAGCAGATCGTCAACCACGCGCACAAGTTCCCGCTGATGACCGGCGGGCAGTGCGCGGTGCCGGTCACCTACCTGGTCCCGGGCTCCGGCTCGCGGACCGGGTGGGCGGGGCAGCACTCCGACCACCCGTACAGCCTGTTCGCCCACGTCGGGGTGACCACCCTCGTCCCGGCCACCCCGGCCGACGCGTACGGGCTGCTGGTCTCGGCGATCCGGCACGTCGACCCGGTGGTGCTGTTCGCCCCGGCCGGGGCGATGGACGTCCGGGCCGACGTGGACTTCGCCACCCTGGCTCCGGTGCCGATCGGCCGGGGCCGGGTGCACCGGGCCGGCGACGACGTCACCGTGGTCGCGGTCGGGCACCTGGTGCACGACACGCTCGCCGTCGCCGAGGAGCTGGCCGGGCAGGTGTCCGTGGAGGTCTTCGACCCCCGCACGCTCTACCCGTTCGACTGGGACGGGCTGACGGAGTCCGTGGCCCGCACCGGCCGGCTGGTCGTGGTCGACGACTCCAACCGGTCCTGCGGCATCGCCGGGGAGATCATCGCGACCGTGGTCGAACGGGTGCGGCTGCTCGCGCCGCCCCGGCGGGTCACCCGCCCCGACGGCGCGGTGCTGCCCTTCGCCCCGGCGCTGGACCGGGCCGTGCAGCCCGGCCGCGAGCAGCTCACCGCCGCCATCCAACTCACCATGAAGGACGGATGATGATCGATCCGAACTACGCCTGGCCCAGGCTTGACCAGGCGTGGAACGACCTGCCGGAGTCGACCCGCACGGCGATGGTGGCCGCTGGTGCCGCCGCCTGGAAGGAGGTCTTCTACGGCTGCGCGACGTACAACCAGACGTGGCGGCTGGCCCGCCCGCCGGTCATGCCGGCGGACGCCTTCCGCGAGCTGAACGAGGTCTGCGACCAACTCGCCCAGCTCATTTTGGAGACGTGCCAGCGGCGCGCCCGCACCGCCGGGGAGCTGACCCGACTGCTCGGCGTGCCGGCGGAGGAGACGAGGCTGCTCGACGAGTCCGAGGAGCTGTCCGAGGCGCTGCTGGCCGCGTACCGGCCGGACGTGCTGATCTCCGGCGGGGTGCCGAAGTTCGTCGAGTACAACATCGACAGCAGCCTCGGCGGCGGCTTCGACGCCGACACGGTCGTCTACCGGTACACGAAGATCTACCAGGACCAGGGCATCCTCGACGGGCTGCCGGTGCGGCCCGCCCCGTCCCTGCTGGACCAGCGGTTCGTGGCGATCCGGGACGAGCTGGGCCTGACCGACGGGGCCCGGGTGGCGCTGCTGCTGGACTTCGACGCCGACTACCCCGGCCTGGAGACCCCGGACGACTTCATCAGGATCCTGTCCCCGTTGGCCGACCGGGCCCGGCACTTCGGCATCGACCTGGTCATCGCCCAGCTCAAGTTGTCGACCCTGGACGAGCAGGGCCGGCTCGTCGTCAACGGCGCCCCGGTGGACGGCCTGTTCCGGCTCTTCGTGCCCAACCGGGTGCACGCCAGCGCGGGCCTGGACGCCGTGGCCGGTGCCCTCGCGGCCGGCACCCTGCCGATGTTCGTCAGCTCCGCCGCCTGGCTGCTCGGCAACAAGATCAATTTTGCCTGGCTCTGGGAGGACCTCGACACCCTGCCCGAGGCCGACCAGGCGCTGCTCCGCCGGTACGTCCCGCGCACCAGCGCGCTCACCGCGGCCGAGCTGCCCCGGGCCCTGGCCGAGCAGCACGACCTGGTCGCCAAGCCCGCCGACGGCTCCGCCGGCATCGGGGTGCTGCTCGGCCCGGAGACCTCCGCCGAGGCGTGGGAGGCGGGGCTGCGCGCCGCCCTCGACGAGGGCGGCTACATCCTCCAGGAGTACATGCCGGCCGACCTGGTGCCGATGGACTTCGTCCGGATGGAGACGGGGGAGACGGTCACCGCCGACGTCCCGTACAGCCTCGCCCCCTACCTGTTCGGCCGGCAGGGCTCCGGCGCGCTGGCCCGGGTCGGCTTCCCCGGCTGCGACAGCGTGCTCAACCTCGCCCGCGGCGTCCTGCTCACGGGCATCCTCCTCACCGACTGACACCCACCCGCCCCGCCCCACCGGCGTCGATCATGCACTTGTGGCCCGCCCAAAGTGGGCGTATGTGCATGATCGACGCTGGTCAGGTGGCGGCGGGGACCGTGCGGGCGGGCGCGCAGCCGGGGATCAGGCGTTGTTGAGGTAGGTGAGGACGGCGAGGACGCGGCGGTTGTCGTCGGACGACGGTGGGAGCCGCAGCTTGCCGAAGATGCTCGCGGTGTGCTTGCCCACGGCACTCTCGCTGAGAAACAGCCGCTGCGAGATGGCGGCGTTGGAACGCCCCTGCGCCATGAGTTCGAGGACGTCGCGCTCGCGCGGCGTGAGATGGGCCAGCGGCGAGGCGGTGCCGCCGGCCGTCAACAGCTTCGCGATCACCTCGGGGTCCATCGCGGTGCCGCCCGCCGCGACCCGGCGTACGGCGTCGATGAACTGTTCCGCGTTGAGGACCCGGTCCTTGAGCAGATAGCCGACCGCGCCGGCCCCGTCGGCCAGGAGTTCCCGGGCGTAGAGCTGCTCGACGTGCTGGGACAGCACCAGCACCGGCAGACCGGGAACGTCTCGCCGGGCGGCCAGCGCCGCCTGGAGGCCCTCGTCGGTGAAGGTCGGCGGCAGCCGCACGTCGACGACGGCCACGTCGGGCCGGTGCCGGGCCAGGGCGGCGCGCAGCGCCGGCCCGTCGCCGACCGCCTCGGCGATGGTGAAGCCGTGGCTTTCGAGGAGCATGACCAGCCCATCCCTCAGGATGTGGAGGTCCTCGGCGAGGACGACGCGCACGGGATCTCCATGGTGACGACGGTGGGTCCGCCGGGCGGACTGTGCAGGGTCAGGTTCCCGTCGAATGTAGCGAGCCGCCGTCGGATGCCGCGCAGGCCGGTACCTGCGGCCGGGTCGGCCCCGCCGGGACCGTCGTCGGTCACCACCATCCGGAGCACCCCGTCGCGGTGCGACAGCGAGATCGAGATGTGGGCCGCGCAGCGGGCCGCGTTGGTCAGGGCCTCGCAGGTGACGAAGTAGGCGGCCGACTCGACCGGCGCGTCGATCCGGCCGGGCAGGTCGACGTCCACGTCCACCGGCAGCGGGGTGTCGAGCGCGATCGCCCGGATCGCGTCGCCGAGCCCGCGCTCGGCCAGCACCGGCGGATGGATGCCGCGTACCAGGTCGCGCAGCTCGGCCAGCGCGACGCCGGACGTCTCCTGCGCCTGTTCCAGCAGCCGCCGCGCCCGCGCCGGGTCGGTCTCCATGAGCCGTGCGACGGCGGCCAGGCCGAGGCCGACGGCGATGAGCCGGGCCTGGGCGCCGTCGTGCAGGTCGCGTTCGATGCGGCGCAGCTCGGCCGCCTGCACGTCGACGGCGTCGGCCCGGGTCGTGGCGAGGTGCGCGACCCGCGAGGCGAGCACGGTGGCCGCCGTGGGGGTGAGCAGGAACCGGTCCCACGCCAGCCGCAGCCTCATCAGCGGGCCGGCCAGACCCAGCCCGAGCAGCGTCATGACCAGCCCGACGGGCATGCTGGCCCAGCCAGGCAACCACGACGCGTCGGGCTGGATGTGCTCGATGCCGAACCACAGATAGAACGGGGTGGCCCAGTAGCCGGTGAGCAGGCCGATCGGCACCGCCCAGCCCACCCACGTCAGGGGCTGGCAGAACAGGCCGTAGAACCCGAAGCCGACCAGGACCGCCGGGACGAACGAGAGCGGGGCCAGGACGACCGAGCCCAGTGACCACAGCTGGTCCCGCCAGGTGGCCGGGTCGCCGAACAGCCACCCCGGCCGCTGCGCTTGGACAGCCGCCGGGAGGTCGGTGTACAGGACCCGACCGACCCGGTAGTTGCCGTCCTCGCCCGGGCTGGGCGACGGCGGGTACGGCCGGTACGGTGCGGGCAGGTCGCGGCCCGTCCACCGGCCGACCTGGCGCCGGTAGAGCTCCACCAGCGACCGCGTGACCGGCAGGCTGTACGGCAGCAGCCCGCCCCATGACAGGGCTGCGGCGAGCAGGTTGAGCAGCAGGCCGCCGAACCCGGCGAGGGACAGCCCGGCCAGGCCGGCCCCCCGCCAGGTCGCGGCCGATGTCCGGGTGACCCACCGACTGACCGCCGTCTGCGGCGGCTCCCCGGTCCCCAGCAGCACGCCGGCCCACAGCCCGTACGCCCGCAGCGCCGATGGCGCGAGCAGGAACGCGGCCACGATCGCCCCGACGGCCGCCGGCACCGACCACGCGAGTGGCCAGGGGGGCGCGACGAGCAGGAACACGCCGGCCGCGATCAGTGCGGGCGGCACCAGGATCGGGACCGCGCCGGTGACCGGGGTGAGGATCAGCCACAGCCATTCCCGGCCGAGCGTCGGGTCCTTCGCGTGGTGGTCCAACTTCAGGAGGAACGCCGGCAGCCGGGGCGACCGGAACAACGTGCCGTCGTGGGCGTACCAGCCGTCCTCGCGCCGGTGCGGTGTGGGTGGCGGCGACCGGACGGGGTCGGGGAGGTCGGCCCCACCCCAGGCTCCGGCGAGCCGGCGAGCCAGCGCGGTCAGCCGGAACTGGCCGGCGATGGCGAGCGGATAGGCGATCACCATGGTGGCGCCGAGGACGAGGAGGTGCCCGTAGGCGAACCCGGCCACGCTCAGCACGACCAGGGCGACGCAGCGTGGTACGGCGAGTGCGAAGCGGGTCACGGGCCGAGTCTTCGCTTCACCGACCGCCGCCGCACTGGGGCAGGCTACCGACCAGGGGTGGGGCTGGGTACACCCCCACCGGGCGGCTGGATCCATTTTCCGCGCCCGGCGAGATTCCTAGCGTTGTCGGCATGTCAGTCATCGAGGTGCGGAACCTCCGCAAACAGTACGGCGACCAGGTGGCCGTCGCCGATGTGTCGTTGAGCGTGGACGAGGGCGAGATCTTCGGGCTCGTCGGCCCGAACGGCGCCGGCAAGACCACCACCGTGGAGTGCGTCGAGGGGCTTCGGACCCCGGACTCGGGGACGGTACGGGTGCTGGGGCTGGACCCGCGCCGGGACCGCGCGGCGGTGCGGCAGAAGCTTGGCATCCAACTCCAGGAGAGCCAGCTGCCGGACCAGATCAGGGTGTGGGAGGCCCTCGACCTGTACAGCTCGTTCTATCCGCACCCGGCCGACTGGCGGGAGCTGATGGACGAGCTGGGCCTGACCCCCAAGCGCAACACGGTCTTCGCGAAGCTCTCCGGCGGCCAGAAGCAGCGGCTGTCGATCGCGCTCGCACTGGTCGGCAACCCGAAGGTGGCGATCCTGGACGAGCTGACCACGGGGCTGGACCCGCAGGCGCGGCGTGACACCTGGGAGCTGGTCCGCCACGTCCGGGACCGTGGCGTCACGGTCGTGCTCGTGACCCACTTCATGGACGAGGCGGAGCGCCTCTGTGACCGGTTGGCGGTCGTCGCGGCTGGCCGGGTCGTCGCCGTCGACACTCCTCGCAACCTGATCGCCGGTGCCCGGGTGCCCGGCGTCGAACGGCCCACCCTCGAGGACGCGATCCTCTCCCTCACCTCTGCCAGGAGCAACTGATGACCGCCCTTTCCAAGATCATCCGTGTCGAGGCGAAGCTGTTTCTCCGGGATCCGGTCGGCACGTTCTTCGCCATCGCGTTCCCGGCCCTGCTGATCCTGGTGCTCGGCCTGGCCATGCCGGGCATCCGGGACCCGTCGGACGACCTGGACGGCCGGCGTCCCCTGGAGGTCTACCTGCCGATCACCATGACGCTGGCCATCGCGACGGTGACGATGGTGACGCTGGTGGGCGTGCTGGCCAGCTACCGCGAGCGGGGCGTCCTGCGCCGGCTGTCGACCACCCCGGTCTCGCCGACGGCGTTGCTCGTCGCGCAGGTGGCCGTGAACGTCGCCGCACTGCTGGTCGCGTGCGGCCTGGCCTGGCTGGTGGCGGCGACCGTCTTCGACGTCCCGCCGCCCGGCAACGCGGTCGGTTTCGTGCTGGCGTTCACGCTCGGGTCGAGCACGATGTGTGCTCTCGCACTGCTCGTGGCGGCGGTAACGGCGAGCGCCCGGGCCTCGTCGGGGGTCGGCATGCTGATCTACTTCCCGATGATGTTCTTCGCCGGGGTGTGGACGCCGGGGCCGCAGATGCCTGATGTGGTGCGGAAGATCGCCGACTTCACCCCGTTGGGGGCCGCGTCCCAGGCCGTGCAGGACACCTGGGTGGGGTCGTGGCCCACGCTGTTGCACCTTGCCGTGATGGTGGCGTTCACCGTGGTGCTGGGCGGGCTCGCGGCTCGCTACTTCCGCTGGGAGTGACCCACGAGCGGGTGCCCTGACGGGAGAGGTCGGGCAGGTTCCGGCGGTCAGGGGCTGTCCGCCTCTCCCGGGGTGGCGGCCAGGTGGGCGCCGAGGCGGCGGATCGTCTCGGCGGCGGCGATGGCGTCGCTGCGGGCGCTGCCGTGCCGGCCGTCGGTGCTGTACAGGCCCGGGTCGGCCACCGCCGGGTGGTCGGTCAGGTGCACGTGCAGGGTGCCCAGCCGCTCGCCCAGCGCGCGGGTGCGCGCCGCCAGTCGGCGCATCCGCTCGCCCAGGTCCTCCCGCAGCCGCGCGGGCACCGCCGGGCTGTGCGACACGTCGAACATGCCCACCGTGACCACGTCCGCCCCGTTCGCCTGAAGGCCGGTGACGATCGCGGCCAGCTCGGCGTCGACGGCGTCCGCGTCGTACCCCTGGCGGAACGCGTCGTTGCCGCCGCACACCACCAGCGCCAGGTCCGGGCCGAACTCCACGGCCGGGCCGAGCTGCGCCGCGCGGACCTCGTGCGCCCGCAGCCCGCGCAGCCCCAGGTTCCGGTACACCAGCCCGGGGCGGGCCGCGTCCAACTCGGCGGCGATCCGGTCGGCCCACTGCACGTCCGGGTACCCGTCGACCGGCTCGCACAGCCCCTCGGCGACGCTGTCGCCGAGCACCACGAACCGCCGCCACGGGTGACCGGCCAGCAGCCGGGCGCTCTCCCCGGCGCGCAGACAGTGTGGATCGGTCGCCTCGGTCGGGGTCGATGCCATGATCGGCACGCTAGCAGCGGGGTGGGAACGCCGCCATCGAGGCATCAATGTGCTCGGCGGCCTCGGCGTGAGCCTTGTGCCGGCCGCGTTCGGCCTGCGGCTCGGCGGGCTGCTCGGCGGGGGCCTGTGCCGGAAGTCAGCCGGGGTTCTGGCGGCGGTTGCTGGGAGGAGCCGTCGACCGTCCGGTGCTGCCTCCCCGCCCCTTTGCTCTGCTGCCGTCACCGCAACACCGGCGCCAGGCGGCCGCTGCACGTCGTGGACCAGGCGGCCGCTGCATGTCGCGGACCAGCACGAACGCAGGGCAGGAGTCGCCGCGACCCGCGTGTTGCAGCGGGGGCAGCAGAGCAAAGGAGCCGCCACAGGTGCCATCCGCCACCCGCCGACCGCCGACGACGCCGGAGCCCGCGTGGACATCAGCGCCACCCCACCCGCCCAGCGCCACCGTTTCGGCCTCGCCCCGGGGGTCGGCCGGCTGCGTGCCGAGCTGGCCGGCCGACGGCGTCCCGCCACCCCGCCCGGCGTCGAGGAGGCGAACCCGGCAGGCCCGCCGAGCCCACCGGTCCCCGGCCGGTAGGGCTGGGTCCGCCGACCCGGCCGCCGGGCGTCGCGGCCGGTGCTCAGCCCGCCGGGGCCGACCGAGGTCGTGACCGGCCCGCCCGCAGCGGGCCGACGAGCAGCGGCCCCACGGTCAGCACCGCGCACACCACCGCCATCACCAGCAGCGCCGGCTTGAGCCCGAGGAGCGCCACCGACCAGCCGCCGACCAGGCCGCCGATCGGCAGCCCGACGAAGGCCAGCGAGCCGGCGATGCCGAGCACCCGGGTCTGCAGCGCGTCCGGCACCCGTTCGTAGAGCGTCACCCCGAGCAGCGGGTTGACCGCGGCGATCCCGATCCCGGACAGGAACGTCACCACCAGCACCACCACCAGGTGGTCGGTGACGGCCATGGTGAGCATCCGGGGGGCGCCGCTCATCGCGGCGCCGACGGCGAAGACCAGCGTCCGGGGCAGCCGGGGGCCGATCGTCGTGAAGACCACGTTGCCCAGCAACGCCCCGGCGCCGAACACGCCGAGCACCAGGCCGAAGCCGGCGGGGTCGCCGAGCACGTCGCGAATCCAGACCGGGAGCCACACGGTCGTGTTGGCCGCGGCCATCATGTTGAGCGCGGAGACCACCAGCAGCATGGCCAGCAGCACCCGGTCGGTGCGCAGGTAGGCGAAGCCTGTGCGCAGCGCCCGGAAGTAGCTCTCCCGGGGCGCGGCCGACGCCTCGGTGGCCGGTGGGCGCACCAGGATCCCGACCAGCAGCGCGCAGAGCGCGAAGCTGCCCGCGTCGATCCAGATCGCCCGGGTCACCCCGACCCAGCCGATGAGCAGGCCGCCGATCACCGCGCCGAACAGGGTCACCGCGCGGGCCAGCCCGTCGTAGGCGGAGGTGAGCCGGATCAGCTCCACCCCGGCGCGCTGCGCCGCGGGCCGGAACATCACGTGCTTGACCCGGTCGCCGATGCCGCGCAGCCCGCCGGCGAACGCGACCAGGACGACCAGCGCCCCGAAGCCGAGCCACGGGGTCAGCGCCACCACGGCCATCGCCACCGCGCTCGCCGCGTCCACCACGATGGAGGTGCGCCGCACCCCGAACCGGTCGGCCCACGGCGTGGCCAGGGAGCTGGAGAGCATGTACGGCAGGAACTCCGCCGCCGCGACGATGCCCATCTTCGCCGGGCTGCCGGTGGTGGTCAGCACCAGCCACGGGATGGCGATGACCGAGATCCGGCTGCCCAGGTTGGAGATCAGGTCGGCGGCGACCAGGGTGACCAGCTCCCGCCGGGCGGCGGCCCGCCCCGGATCCCGCCCGGTGTCGGTCTTCACCGTGGGCTCGGGGGCGGCGTCGGTCGTCACGCCGGGCTGCCGACGGGGTCGGCGGGGCGACCGGCGGCGTACCGTTCGCGCAGCGCCCGCTTGTCCACCTTCGCCGAGCGGTTCAGGGGCAGCGAGTCGACGAACTCCACCGCGCCGGGCGCCCACGTCTCGCTCAGCTCGGCGGTGACCAGCTCGATCAGCTCCGCCCCGGTCACCGTCGCCCCGGGCGCCGGCACCACGTACGCGTGCGGCAGTTCGCCGGCCACCTCGTCGGGCACCCCGATCACGGCGGCGGCGCGCACCTGCGGGTGGCCCGCCAGCACGTCCTCGATCGGCCGCGAGTAGATCGGCCAGCTTCGCTGCCGGGTGAGGATCCGATCCTGGAGCCGGTCGACGAGGTAGAGGTATCCGTCGGCGTCCAGGTGGCCGATGTCGCGGGTCCGCACCCAGCCGTCGACCAGGGTGTCGGCGGTCAGCTCGGGCTGGCCGTGGTAGCCGGCGAAGCTCAGCTTCGTGCGCACCCACACCTCGCCGTCGACGCGCGTCGGCAGCACCTCGCCGTCGGCGTCGCGGATCTCCACGGCCACGTCACCGTACGGCCTGCCGCAGGAGCGCAGCCGCTCCGGGTGCTCCGGGTCCTCGGTCAGCCCCGGCTGGGCGGTGATCACGACGGCCTCGCTGAGGCCGTACACGATGCGCAGGCACGGGCCGAAGCGCGCGATGGCCTGCCGCAGCCGGGCGGGCGCGGCGGGTCCGGCACCCACGTTGAACATGAACATCGCGGAGAAGTCCGCCCCGGCCAGGTCGGGGTGGTCGAGCACCTCGTAGAGCATCGGCGGGGTGACGAACGTCGAGTTGATCCGTTCCCGCCCGACGGTGTCGATGAACGCCGCCGGGTCCCACTGCGCGCGCAGGAACAGCACGCCGCCGCTGAAGAGGTTGACCAGCGTGGTGATCTGTCCGCTGGCCAGCCACATCGGGGAGTGGGACAGGTGCCGCAGCAGGGGAACCCCGCCGGCGCGGAAGCCCGCGGCCAGGGTGAGGATCTGCCGGTAGAAGCTCTCCCGGTGGTGCACCAGCTTCGGGGTGCCGGTGGTGCCGCTGGTCTGCAGGAACGACTCGGGCTCCGGCACGTCGCCGGGCAGCCCGGCCGCCGCGTCCCGGTCGGCGGCGGTCAGGTCCGGGCCCGCGCCGCCCGGCCCGAGGCAGAGCACCGGTACGCCGGCCAGCCCGGCGGCGATTTCCGCGCCCAGCCCGTCGCCGGTGCGGGCGTCGTAGACGAACGCCTCGGGGCGGGACAGCCGGACGAAGTCGTCGACCTCCCGCCGGGAGGTGACGGGAGCGATCCACATCGTCCGGCAGCCCAGCAGGTGCAGGGCGAGCTGGAGCAGCGGACCCTCGACCGCGTTGCCGAGCATCACCAGCACCGCGGCGCCCGGCCGGACGCCACCCCGGGCGAGCGCACCGGCCATGCCGCGCACCTCGGCAGCGACATCCACATAGGTGTATCGGCGTCCGCCGCCCACCAGCGCCTCCCGGTCGCCGAAGCCGGCGAACAGTTCCAGCGCCTCGTGGACGTAGGTGGTCGGTCGGTTGGACCCGTCAGTCATCGCCAGCCCCCATCAGCTTTTCGGCGGCGATCGGTGGCGACCCGGCGAGGCGCCCGCGATGACCGGCCGCGAGCGGCGCCCGGACAGCTCACGGCCAGGACGCGGCGACGGCGGGGCGCTTCGACGACCGCACCGTCGCCGCTTCGAGCCTAGGCCGCGCGGACCCGCCCGGCACAGGGCCGATCGGTGCCCCGCCGTGCCTCGACGTCAATTGATCTTGTCGATGAGGTTGATTGACGCCTGTCAGGGGCGCCGCTAGGTTTCTGGACCATCGTCCAGGCAGCTGTCGTCAGTGGACGACCCTGGGCCAACATGGAGGTTCAATGTCGACTCCGAAGAGATGGCAATTGACGAAGGCCCCTAAGAGATGGCAGATGATCGCCGCCGTGGCCACGGCACTGGTAGTGGGGGCGCCGGCCGTGGTGGCGACCGCCGGCCCGGACAACGGGAAGCGTCGCAGCGACCCCGTGTGGGCGGGCAGCTGGGCCGCCGCGGTGACCCGGGGCAACTCGGCCGGCCTGACCAACACCGGCCTGAACAACCACAGCATCCGGATGATCGTGCACACCACCGTGGGCGGTCCCCGGCTGCGCATCCGGCTCAGCAACGTCTACGGCGAGCAGGCCGTGAAGGTCGGCCGGGCCACCGTCGCCCGGCCGGACACCGCGACCCCGACGGACCTGTCGGACGTCACCGCCGCCAGCGTGCGGGAGTTGAAGTTCAACGGTTCCGCCACGGTCACCATGAACCGGGGCGCCGAGCTGCTCAGCGACCCGATCGACTTTCCGGTCGGTGACCAGGAGGACCTGGTCGTCACGCTGTACTTCCCGGTGTTGACCGGGCCGGTCACCTTCCACGGCCAGTCCCGGCAGACCACGTTCATCGGCGCCACCGACCTCACCGGTGCCGCCGCCGGCACCGGCTTCACCACCCGCCCCGACTGCTGCTGGATGTTCCTGTCCGGTGTGGACGTGCAGCGGCGGCAGAGCCCCGGCTCGGTGGTCGTCCTCGGCGACTCGATCGCCGACGGCAACGGCAGCTCGGTCAACTCCAACAAGCGCTGGCCGGACCTGCTCGCCGACCGGCTGATCGACGGCCGTCCCGAGGTGCGCACCCCGGGCGTGCTCAACCTCAGCCTGGCCGGCAACCGGCTCAACCACGAGGGCACGGAGCCCGGCACGGGCGGCTTCCCCGGCTACTTCGAGCTGGGCCCGAACGGCCTGGCCCGGCTCAACGAGGACGTCTTCCCGCAGACCGGCGTGCAGACCGTCGTCACCCAACTGGGCATCAACGACATCTGGATGTCCGGCGACTCCGCCGAGAACATCATCGCCTCGCTGCGGCAGATCAACCAGCAGGTCAAGGCCCGCGGCCTGACCAGTCTGGTAGCCACGCTGACCCCGTACCAGGGGCACGGCGTCGAGGGGGTGTGGACGCCGGAGAAGGAGGCCACCCGCCAGGCGGTCAACGCGTACCTGCGTGGCAGCCGGGAGTTCGACGGGGTCCTCGACCTCGACAAGGTGCTGCGCGACCCGGCGCAGCCGAGCCGGCTGCTCCCGGCGTACGACTCGGGTGACCACATCCACCCGAACGACCTGGGCAACCAGGCGATCGCCGACGCGGTGCCACTGCGCCTGCTCGGTCTGTGACACCGGCGGGGCGGCGGGGGTGATCCCCCCGCCGCCCCGTCTTTGAAGATTCCTGGGGAGGAAGCGTCACCGTGGACGTCCAAGAGCTGCTCGCCGGCCTGTACAGCGAACAGGGCCGGCAGAACCCGTACCCCTTCTACGCGGCCCTGCACGAGCTGGGCCCCATCCGCGAGATCCCGAACCGCGCCGCGCACAGCACCGTCGCCGCCGTCGCCGGGGGATACGACCTGGTCAGCGAGGTGCTGCGCGACCCCGAGTGGTACAAGCAGTCCCCGCCGGGCTGGGAGCAGCACGAGATCCTGCGCACCTTCGAATCCTCGATGATGTTCATCAACCCGCCGGACCACACCCGGATGCGGGCCGTGTTCGCCAAGACGTTCACCCCCCGCCGGCTGGGCGCCCTGGAGCCGGTGATTGACCGGATCACCGACCAACTGCTGGACCGGATGGCGGAGGCCGGCGCCGGTGGGGCCGAGGTCGACTTCGTGTCCGACTTCGCGTACCCGATCCCGGCGCTGGTGATGGCCGAGTTCATCGGCCTGCCCGAGGCCGACCTGTCCTGGTACCGCGAGCGGGTCGAGCGGATCGACGACTTCCTGGACGTCGCCGGGGCGACCCCGGAGCGGCTGGCCAAGGCCGACACCGCCGCCACCGAGCTGCGCGCGTACTACCGGGAGCTGATCGCCGACCGCCGCCGCACCCCCAGCGAGGACCTGGTCAGCGGCCTGGTCGAGGCGGTGGACTCCGGCGGTGTGGACCTCACCGAGGACGAGCTGATCAGCAACCTCATCGTGCTGTTCAACGCCAGCTTCGTCACCACCGTCTACATGTTCAGCAACGGCCTGCCGCTGCTGCTCGACCACCCCGAGGTGGCCGCCGCCCTGCCCGGCGACGACAAGCTGACCCTGGGCTGCGTCGACGAGGTGCTGCGGATGCAGAGCCCCGTGCACTTCCTGGCCCGGGCCGCGCCCCGGGACACCGTCCTGCACGGCGTCCCGGTGGCCGAGGGCGAGAACGTGATGCTGCTGATCGCCGCCGCGAACCGGGACCCCGCCCGCTTCCCCGACCCCGACCGCTTCGACCCACGCCGGGGCGGCCCGCCGTCGCTGGCCTTCGGCGTCGGCCTGCACTACTGCCTCGGCGCGGCGGTGTCCCGCCTGGAGGGCCGGCTGGCCCTGCCCCGGCTGTTCACCCGCTTCCCCGAGCTGCGGATCACCCAGACGCCGGTGTACAGCGGCAGTCTGTTCCTGCGCGGCATCGACAAGCTGTTCGTCACGACCGGCGGTTAGGAGACCGGCATGCCCCTGGACCCGCAGGTGATCGCGTACCGGGCCGCCCGCGCGGCGGCCGGCGTCACGCCCCTGTACACGCAGTCCCTCGCCGAGGCCCGCGCCGCCGACCTGGCCGCGATCCGGGCCGGCGGCGGCGACGTCGAGCCGGTGCACGAGGTACGCGACGGAGTCGTCCCCGGCCCCGCCGGGGACCTCCCGATCCGCGTACACCGGCCGGCCGGCCCGGGTCGGCTGCCCACGCTGGTCTACCTCTTCGGCGGTGGCTGGACGCTGGGCAGCGTCGACACCGCCGACGGGATCTGCCGCCGGTTGGCCAACGCCGCCGGCTGCCAGGTGGTGACCGTCGGCTACCGGCTGGCCCCCGAGCACCCGTTCCCGGCGGCCGTGCACGACTGCCACGCCGCCGTGCGCTGGCTCGCCGGGCACGCCGACGAGTTCGGGGTTGACCCGGACCGGCTGGCCGTCGGCGGGGACAGCGCCGGCGGGAACCTCGCCGCCGCGGTCACCCTGCTGGCCCGGGACGCGGGCGGGCCGGCGCTCGCCGCCCAACTCCTGGTCTACCCGAACACCGACCAGCGCCGGCGGGACGAGCCGGCCGGCGAGCAGGACCCGCTGCTGTTCAACCGGCACTCGGTGGCCTGGTACCGGGGGCACTACCTGCCCGACCCCGCCACGGCTGAGGACCCGCTCGCCTCGCCGCTGCTCGCCGAGGATTTGACGGGCCTGCCGCCGGCCCTGGTCGTCACCGCCGAGTACGACCCGCTGCGCGACGAGGGGGAGCGGTACGCGTCCCGACTTCGCGAGGCCGGGGTGCCGGTCGAGCTGGCCCGCTACGACGGGATGATCCACGGGTTCTTCGCCATGCCGGGCGCGTTCGACGCGGGCCGGCGGGCCCAGGACCGGGCCGCCGCGTTCCTGCGCGAGCGGCTCGGGACCGCCCCGGCGCTCCTCTCCGAGGCGGGAGCCGTCGATGGCTGACCCGGCCCCCGTCCCGGGCGGGGCGCCGCTCGCGGCGAGCCTCGCCGACTTCGCCGCCCTGGCCCGCGACGTCCTCCCGCCCGAGGTGTACGACTTCGTGGCCGGCGGCAGCGGCACCGAGACCGCCCTCGCGGGGAACCGGGCCGCGCTGGACCGGATCGCCGTGCTGCCCCGGATGCTGCGCGGCGTCGACCGGCCCCGCACCGACGCCCCGCTGCTCGGCCGGCCGTACGCCCTGCCGGTGGCGGTGGCGCCCATGGCGTACCAGCGGTTGGTGCACCCCGACGGCGAGCCGGCGCTCGCGGCGGCGGCCCACGCGGCCGGGGTGCCGTACGTGGTGAGCACGCTGAGCAGCACCACCGTCGAGGAGATCGCGGCGGTCGGCGGCCCGGTCTGGTTCCAGCTCTACTGGCTGCGCGACCGGGGGATGGTGCGGGAGCTGGTGGACCGGGCGCACCGGGCCGGCTGCACCGCCCTCATGGTCACCGTCGACGTGCCGATCCTCGGCCCCCGGCTGCGCGACGTGCGCAACGGCTTCGCCCTGCCGCGGGAGGTGAGCGCGGCCAACCTGCCGGGCAGCCGCGACGACCTCGCGCACGCCGGCATCCCAGGCACCTCCGCCGTGGCCCGGCACACCAGCGCCGTCTTCGCCCCCGCCCTGACCTGGTCCGACGTCGACTGGCTGCGGGGGCAGACCGACCTGCCGCTGGTGGTCAAGGGGATCCTCGACCCCCGCGACGCGGTGCTCGCCGCCGACGCGGGCGCGGACGCGGTGGTGGTGTCCAACCACGGCGGGCGGCAGCTCGATGCGGCCCCGGCCGCCGTCACCATGCTGCCGGAGGTGCTGACCGCGGTGGGTGACCGGTGCGAGGTGCTCGTCGACAGCGGGATCAGCGGCGGCGTCGACGTGCTGCGCGCACTGGCGCTCGGCGCGTCGGGGGTGCTGGTCGGCCGGCCGCTGCTGTGGGCGCTGGCCGTCGGCGGGCGGGCCGGCGCCGACGCCGCTTTCGCGCTGCTCGCCGCCGAGCTGCGCGACGCGCTCACCCTCGCCGGGTGCGCCGACCCGGCCGAGGCCCGCGACCTGCGGACGATCACGGGAGGCTGAACGTGGACGGTGGACGACCGGTGGAGGTGGCCATGGATGTGGACCTGGACGTCGCGGACCTGCACCCGGCGGTGGACGATCCGGCGCTGAACTCGATGAACTTCCTCAACGAGGTGGCCCAGCGCTACCCGGCGGCGGTGTCGCTGGCCGCTGGCCGGCCGTACGAGGAGTTCTTCGACGTCGCCGACCTGCACCGGCACCTGGAGACCTTCCGGGCGCACCTGGTCGACGACCTCGGGTACGGCCCGGAGCAGGTGCACCGCACCCTGTTCCAGTACGGCCGGACCAAGGGGATCATCCACGACCTGGTGGCCCGCAACCTCGCCGTCGACGAGGGGATCACCGTCGACCCGGAGTCGATCGTGGTGACCGTCGGCTGCCAGGAGGCGATGCTGCTGGTGCTGCGCGCGCTGCGCGCCGACCCCCGGGACGTGCTGCTCGCGGTCGCCCCGACGTACGTGGGGCTCACCGGGGCCGCCCGGCTGGTGGACCTGCCGGTGCGCCCGGTGGCCGGTGGCCCGACCGGGATCGACCTGGCCGATCTGCGCCAGCAGGTGCGCCGGGCCCGCGCCGAGGGGCTGCGCCCGCGCGCCTGCTACGTGATGCCGGACTTCGCCAACCCGTCCGGGACCAGCATCGACCTGGCCGACCGGCGGCGGCTGCTCGACCTCGCCGCGGAGGAGGACCTGCTGCTGATCGAGGACAACCCGTACGGGCTGTTCCACGCCGACGGCGCGCAGCGGGTGCCGACGCTCAAGGCCCTCGACACCGGCCGGCGGGTGGTCTACCTCGGCTCGTTCGCCAAGACCGTGCTGCCCGGGGCCCGGGTCGGCTACCTGGTGGCCGACCAGCGGGTCCGGGACTCCGACGGGACGGTGGGGCCGCTCGCCGACCAGCTCGCGAAGATCAAGAGCATGGTCACGGTGAACACCTCGGCGATCGCCCAGGCGGTGGTCGGGGGCGCGCTGCTCGCCCACGGGGGCAGCCTGGTCGCGGCGAACGTCCGGGAGCGCGCCGCGTACGCCCGCAACCTGCGCCACCTGGTGGCGGGCCTGACGCTGCGGTTCCCGGCGCCCTCCCCGGTGTCCTGGAACGTCCCGGCCGGCGGGTTCTTCGCGGTGCTGACCGTCCCGTTCCCCGTCGACGACGCGCTGCTGCGCCGCTCGGCGCAGGAGTACGGCGTACTGTGGACCCCGATGGCGCACTTCTACGACGACACCGCACCGGTGGCCGCGCTGCGGTTGTCGATCAGCGCGGTCACCTGCGAGCAGATCGACGTCGGCCTGGACCGCCTCGCCGCGCTGATCGCCGACGAGTTGGCCCGGGCGGCGGCCCCGGCGGCGCCGGCCTGACCCCGTACTGTCGCCGTTCCGCCACCCCCCGTGCGTCGGCGGTCCGGACGCACCGGCCATAATGGATCGTATGGTCGCATGGGAGTACGCGCTGTTGGTCCGCCGTTACCAGGGGCAGGGACGCAATTTCCACGTCTCGTTCGTCTGGTACGGCCCGGACGGGTCCCGCACCGACATCACCGCGTACGGCGACACCGCGATCGCCCACCTCAACCGCGCCGGCCGGGACGGCTGGGAGCTGGTCTCCGCCGCCGAGGACGTGAACAACGTCCAGGGCAGCACCGAGGTCCACCGCTACCACCTCAAGCGCCCCCTCGCCTGACCCCACCGATCATGGCTTTGCGTGGTGCCCGGGAACGGCTGGCATGAACCAGCCGTTCCGGGCACCACGCCTCCATGATCGCGGGGGCGCAGGGGCGGGTCAGGTCAGGGTGACCGAGGGGTAGAGCGGGAAGGCCGACAGGAGGTCGGTGGCCTGGCGGCTGACCTTGTCGGCCAGCGCCGGGTCGAGGACGTACTTGGCCTTCGACGGGGTGCCGTCGGCGTTCGAGCCGGAGACGGTCTGGCTGAGCACGGTGTGGATCAGCTCGGCGGTGGCGTCCATCTCGGCCACGCCCAGGCCCCGGGTGGTCAGCGCCGGGGTGCCGATCCGGATGCCCGACGTGTACCAGGCGCCGTTCGGGTCCTGCGGGACGGAGTTGCGGTTGGTGACGATGCCCGAGTCGAGCAGCGCCTGCTCGGCCTGCCGGCCGGTCAGCCCGTACCCGGAGACGTCGATCAGCACCAGGTGGTTCTCGGTGCCGCCGGTGACCAGCTTCGCGCCCCGGCTCAGCAGCCCCTCCGCGAGGGCCTGGGCGTTGTCGACGATCCGCTGGGCGTAGTCGGCGAAGTCGGGGCGGCGGGCCTCGGCCAGGGCGACCGCCTTGGCGGCCATCACGTGCGGCAGCGGGCCGCCGAGCACCATCGGGCAGCCCCGGTCCACCTGGTCGGCCAGCTCCGGGCCGCAGAGCACCATGCCGCCGCGCGGGCCGCGCAGCGACTTGTGGGTGGTGGTGGTGACGATGTGCGCGTGCGGCACCGGGTCGAAGTCCCCGGTGAAGACCTTGCCCGCCACCAGGCCGGCGAAGTGCGCCATGTCGACCATGAACGTCGCGCCGACCGAGTCGGCGATCTCCCGCATGATCCGGAAGTTCACCTTCCGCGGGTACGCCGAGTAGCCGGCGACCAGGATCATCGGCTTGAACTCGCGGGCCGCCTCGGCGACCTTGTCGTAGTCGACCAGCCCGGTCACCGGGTCGGTGCCGTAGCTGCGCTGGTCGAACATCTTGCCGGAGATGTTGGGCCGGAAGCCGTGGGTGAGGTGGCCGCCCGCGTCCAGGGACATGCCGAGCATCCGCTGGTTGCCCAGCTCCCGGCGCAGCGTGAACCAGTCCTCCTCGGTCAGGTCGTTGACCTGCCGCACCTGGGCCTTCTTCAGCGCAGGCGCCTCGACCCGGTCGGCCAGCACCGCCCAGAACGCCACCAGGTTGGCGTCGATCCCGGAGTGCGGCTGCACGTACGCGTGCGTGGCGCCGAACAGCTCCTTGGCGTGCTCGGCGGCGAGGGACTCGACCGTGTCGACGTTCTGGCAGCCGGCGTAGAAGCGGCGGCCGACGGTGCCCTCGGCGTACTTGTCGCTGAACCAGTTGCCCATCGCCAGCAGCGTGGCGGGGGAGGCGTAGTTCTCGCTGGCGATCAGCTTGAGCGACTCGCGCTGGTCGGCCAGCTCCGCCCCGATCGCGTCGGCGACCCGGGGCTCCACGGCCCGGATCACCTCAAGGGCGCTGCGGAAGGCGGTGGACTCGGCATTCGGCGACGACATGCGACCTCCTGGTGACGTGCGGAAGGCCCAGGCGCTCGGCAAACGTCCTGATGACGGGACCGCTTCCCGATGGTTTTCCATCCCCACGCGCCAGTCACGGCCCGTGCTGATCGTACCCGGTCCGCCCCCGCCGCCCCGGCCGACCTCCGTGGCCCCATCGGCGGGGGAGCGCAGAGGCGCGACGAGCGCACGACCCGGCCGTCGCCGCCGCGCCTCCCGGGGCGGGAGCCGCCTCCCGTAGGATCGACGGATGGCGAAGGACGACGGCGCGCTGCTCGCCATCAGTGACCTGCATGTGGGGTACGCGGAGAACCGGGACATCGTCGAGGGCCTGCGGCCCCGCTCGTCGGGCGACTGGCTGCTGGTCGCGGGCGACGTGGGCGACACCGTGGCCGACGTCGAGTGGGCGCTCGGCGTGCTCAGCCGCCGCTTCGCCAAGGTGGTCTGGGTGCCCGGCAACCACGAGCTGTGGACGCCCCCGGCCGACCCGATCGCCCTGCGCGGCGAGGCCCGCTACCGGCACCTCGTCCAGGTCTGCCGGGGGCTGGGCGTGCTCACCCCGGAGGACCCGTACCCGGTGTGGCGGGGCCCCGGCGGGCCGGCGCTGGTGGTGCCGCTGTTCCTGCTGTACGACTACGGCTGGCGGCCCGAGGGGCTGGACACCCGGGAGGCGGCGCTCGCCGAGGCGTACGCCACCGGGGTCGTCTGCACCGACGAGTTCCTGCTGCACCCCGACCCGTACCCGAGCCGGCAGGCGTGGTGCGCGGCCCGGGTGGCCGGGACCGCCCGGCGGCTCGACGCCCGCGACCCGGCCCTGCCGACGGTGCTGGTCAGCCACTGGCCGCTGGTGCGGGAGCCGACCCGGGTCCTGCGCTACCCGATCTTCGCCCAGTGGTGCGGCACCGACGCCACCGCCGACTGGCACCTGCGCTACGACGCCGTCGCGGCCGTCTACGGCCACCTGCACATCCCCCGCACCACCTGGCACGACGGGGTGCGCTTCGAGGAGGTGTCGGTGGGCTACCCCCGGGAGTGGCGTCCGCGAGCCACCCCACCCGGCCAGCTCCGCCAGATCCTCCCCCCGCCCACCACCACCTGACCCACCCTCGGCGACCTCGGATCTTGGACGGTTGCCGTCCGTCGGGGACGACAACCGTCCAAGAATCGGCGGTGGAGACGACGGCGGGGCCCGGCCGTCGGGCCGGGCCCCGGTTCGGGGTGGTGCGCGCTCAGGCGGTGACCGCGTCGACGGCCTTCTTGATCGCCTTCGGTTCGGTCGGGCTGCGCGGCGCGTCGGGGCGCAGCGCGATCATCCGCTCGCCGATCTCCTGCAACTGGTTGCGGCCGAGCGCCTCCCGCACCTTCGGGAACCACTCCTGCTCCTCCTCCTCGACGTGGTGCTGCACGTTCTCGATCAGCACCGTCGTCTTGGCGTTGAAGTGGCTGTCGCCGGCGTCCATGGTGGCCAGCTCGGCGCAGAGCAGGTCGGCGACGTGGTGCTCCTCGTACGACTCGAGGATGTCGTCCTCCAGGTCCGGCAGCAGCTTGCGGACCTCCGGGTACATCACCTCGTTCTCCAGGTAGGTGTGCACCGTGAGGGCCTCCAGGATCTGCCCGACCAGCTTCTGCCGCCGGCTCGCCGGCCCGTCCACGGCATCCTGGAACGCCTTGAACAGGCGGCGCATTTCCTTGTGGTCCTCTTTCAACAGGACGATGGCATCGGTGGACACCCGTGACCTCCTAGGCTTGCTGGTGATCCTCCCGGTACCCGCGAGGTGAGCTGCGGAAACAGCCGTCACCCGGTCGGGTCGACCGCCTCCCTGGGGCGGGCGACGCGGACGCCTCGACCCGCGTCAGGCCCCCAGCTCCCGGACGTGCCGCAGCCCGGGCCGCCCGTCGAGCAGCACCTCGCCGGCCGGGACGAACCCGGTGCGCCGGAGCACCCCGAGCGAACCGGCGTTGTCCAGCGCGGCCGACGCGACCAGCCGGCGCAGCCCGTACCCGGTGCGGGCCAGCTCGATCACGCGGCGCACGCCGTCCGTCGCCACGCCCCGCCCGGCCGCCCGCTCGGCCACCCGGAAGCCCAGCTCCGCCCCGCCGTCCGCGACGTCGACCAGGTTGAACCGGCCCAGCACGACCCCGTCGCTGTCGACCAGGACGTGGAAGTGGCACAGGCCGGCGGCCTGCTCCGCGAGCAGGTCCGCGTGCCGCGCGGCGAAGCCGGCGAAGTAGTCGTCGCCCCGGTCCGGCACGGACCGGGCGAAGTACGCCCGGTTCTCCCGTTCGAAGCGGAGCAGCGCGGCGGCGTGCTGGGCGTCGAGCCGCTGGAGTCCGGTCACCCGCGCGACCCTAGCAACCCGCCGTCCGGGCCGGCCGACGCGACCCGGGACGGGCTGAGCCGGCGAACCGCAGCCCGGACGGTACGGCCCTGGGCTCAGAGCGGCCCACGGACCGCCACGCTGGTGGTGGAGAGGTCGGTGATCGCATCTGTCCGGGTGGCGCTCACGACCGCGCCGTAACCCACCGGCAGGAGCAACGCCCGGGCGATGTGTTCGTTGACGCCGAGCAGCTGGAACGCCGGCCAGCGGACGAACTCGTGCGCCTGCCGGGATTCACGGGGTTGCGGGAACACGTCGATGTACCACCCGGAGTCGTCGGCGCGATCCTTGCGCGCGGTCCGGCTCATGATCAGCCGTTCGGCGTTCTCGATGCCGCGCCAGCACAGCACCGTGTCGTTGAAGTGCACAGGCTGCGGCTCGGCTCCGGGCAGCCTGCGGGCGACCGTCACCTGGCCGTTGAGCACCCAGAGCGCCAGCGTGAGGTCCCCGACCCACCCCATCCGGTCCGGGGTCTTCGTCGCGAAGTCCGGCGCGACGACACCGAACCGGTCCTCACCACGCGCGACGAGCCTGAACGGCCCCCACCCCGCCTGAACGCTGAACCCGTCCCGCAGCTCGTCGGCGTAGGCGGCGACGATGTCCAGCAGCGCATCCGCCTGCGTCCCGAGCTGCTCCCTGGCCTCGACCGTGACGGTCGTCGAGCCGATCCGGCGGGAGAACTCGCGGAGCGGGAGTGTCACCGCCCCGCCGCCCGCCCGCCCGCGTGCGGATCCTTCCGCGGTGCCACGAACTGCTCGGCGGGTGTACGTCGCCCGGACCGGAACAGTTCGAGCGCCTGGTGCGGCGGCACGGCGGACACCGCGAACATCACGCTCCCGTCGTGCGCGACGTAGATCGAACCGCCGCCCCGGACCGGGCGGACGACGAGCACCGCGTCGTCCTCCGGCAGCAGGTGGTGGACGAGTTCGGCGCCCGGCGCGATCCGGCCGAACAGTTCGGTGCCCCGCTCGATCAGGCGCTGCGGCAGTTGCGCACGCCCCTGCGCCAGGCGCTGACGCAGCCACGGCGGCTGGTGCGTCTCCTCGCGGGGAAAGCACCGCTGCTCCGCCACGTACGCGGTGGGGTCGACGGGTTCCGACCACCACACCGGCTCGTCGTCGTGGTCGAACCGCATCGTCACGTCGCCCGTTGACGTCACAGTCAGCTCCAGGCCGAACCACGTACCCAGGCCCGGCCGGTAGGAGGCCCGCCGCGACGCGTGGAGCGCGTCGCGGAGCGCGGGGTCGTCCGGGGGGTGGATCTCCTCGCGCCGCTCGCCCCACGCCGCCCACCACCGGCAGGAGTCGACCGTCGCCAGGACGCCGGCGCGCATCGTGAGGCGGTCCGCTCCCGCCGGCAGCTCGCGGCGCACCAACCGCACGATCTCCCGGGCCGCCATCCGCTGCTCCTCGGCGTCGGCGTCGGCCGGGGCGGTGGTGCCGGGCGGCAGCGCGTCCGGCGTCGCCCCGGTGCCGCCGAACCGCCGCACGATCGATTCCTCCGACAGGTCGGCGTACCTGGCGAACCGCACGGCCTTGCCACGCCACCGGCCGGGCGGGAAGCGGGCCGACCGCTCACCGGACGCCTCCCGCCAGGACAGCACGAGCCCCGAGGGCCCGAGATCGGTCAACGTGAACCCGTCCCGAAGCGGCTCGTCCGGGGACGGCCCTCGCTGTCCCCGTTCCACGAAGGCCCGCACCCAGCTGCCGATCTCCCCGATCACGTAGCGGCGCGCGACCGCCAGCGACCCGGCGGACATCTGGGGGTGCCACGCCCCGCCGCGGTCCTGCTTCTCCACCGCGAAACAGCCGTCCCGCTCGACGATCCTGAGCAGGGTCTCCGCGTTACCGACCTGCAGCAACGCGTCGCCCGCAGGCCACACCGTGATCCGCGCCGGCCTGCCGAAGGCGCGCAGCCGATCGTCGTCGAGGTGTCCGATCATGGCGCACACCATTCCCCGGGTTGCCGGGCGCTGTCAACGAGCACAGTCGTCGCCCGTGTCGTCCACGCCTCGGCAGACATGTCCTGGTCGAAGCCCCCGGCCTGGAGATCCCCCTCCTCCCTCGCTGACCCGCTCTCGCGTTCGGGTCACACGACGGAGGCGTAGCGTCACGTTCCGGCCGCACAACTCGCTATGGGTGATCAACGATCGTGGTGAGCTGGCGGGACCTGTACCGACTCACGGGGATGCCTGTCGGGCAGCTCCCGGACGAGCGGGCCGAGCACGAGTCCGTCCAGCCGGTACGTGCCGCCCTGCACGCCTACGCTCCCACGCTCGACGGGCCGGTGGACATCGCCGCGCTTCGTCGGTCGATCGCCTGGGCCTGGACCACCAGTCAGCACCGGTACAGCCGCACCGCACCTCTGCTGGCAGACCGGTGAGGCGCTGCGGTTGGCCGAGCGCGTCGACGTGGGAGACCTTCCAAGTGTCGAGCGGCGTTACTCCCATTACCTTCAACTGGGGCGGGCGTACGCGATCCGTCGGGAGGATCTGGCCGCCGTCCACATGCTTGGTAGGGCGGACCGGGAGTCTCCGGAGGACTCCCGTCTGAACCTCGTGATGCGCGCGACGGTACGTGAACTGCTGGTGCGGGAGACTCCGACGACGCGGCCCGACCTCCGTGGCCTGGCCGAGCGGGTGGGAGTGATCTGAGGTGCCCCGCAGCGGGGTAGTCGCACAGCGGGTGACGATTTCCGGGTAGTCGCTGCCCTACCTTCCGTAGTGGGCGCGGTGTGCACCTCCGGCAGTAGGGGATCGGTCGCCGTCGTGCCCGTCGTCCGGGCGCGGCGGTGACGGTCCTTCCACGAGCTTGCCGCCGCGCCCCTGCCAACGGAGGTGGGGATGCAGGTGCACGGTGACGATCCGGTGCCGAGCCGGGGTGAGCAGGCCGAGGCGGCCGAGCGGGAGGCGGCGAGGCAACGGCTGTTGGCGCAGGCCGAGGCGGACCGGATTCCGGTGGACGACACCACCAGGGCGGTGCCGGACCGGCGGTGGCGTCGTGACCAGCGATGACCTGCCGATAGGCCGGCGGGTCGCGCGGTGGCGGGCCCAACGCGGGATGACCCAGCAGATGCTCGCCGATCGGCTGGGCAAGTCGAAGAGTTGGGTGGACAAGGTCGAGCGGGGCGTCCGCGCGCTCGACAGGTTCTCCGTCGTCCAGGATGTCGCCGAGGTCCTCCGTGGCGTGGCTGGCCGCCGACCGGGCGGCGACGCGCGCAGCGCCGGGGAGTTGGCCGACCGGGCGGGCGAGATCGCCGAGCGGGTCGGCGACGGCCACGACCACCACCGGACCAGCTTCGGGCCCACGTCGGTCGAGTTGGCCCGGGTGGCGGCGGCGGTCGCCCTGGGCGACGGCGGCGAGGCGGTCAGCCGGCACGAGCGGGCCACCGGCCGGAGCACGTGGGGGCGGCTGCCGGTGGAGCACCGGGCCGCGCACCTGGTCGACGCCGCGCGGGCGTACCTGCACGTCGGTGACCTGCTTCGGGCGGGCCGCGCCCTGGTCGACGCCGACCGGACCGCGCCGGCCGAGGTCCGGTGCCGGCCGCTGGCGCGTACGGTGATCGCCGACGTGACGCGCGGCGGCCCGACGCCGGCCGGCGTGGCGCACCTGGTGATGGTGGTCGGACTGGCCCGGTGACCGCACGGGTGGGGCCCGGCACATGCGCGCCGGGCCCCACCACTGGTCGTGCGGTCAGGCGGTCACTTCACCACGTTGTACGCGTTGACCATGCCCGAGCCGTAGAACGCGTTGTAGTACTTCCCGCCGGAGCAGGTCGAGTCGTACGCGTGCGGGCCGGCCGCGATCAGCGGCACCGGGTTGTACACCGCGCCCGCCGGGCAGGCCTGCGCCACCGCCGTGAGCTGCAGGAACAGCGTCAGCTGCAGCGGCCCCATCCTCGGGTGGGCCGACAGCGCCAGGGCGGCGACGCCGGTCGCGTGCGGGGAGGACATCGAGGTGCCCTGCTTGTAGCCCCAGCCGTTGGTCCGGGTGGCGGTGTTGAAGGTGGTGGACAGGATGCCGTCGGTGATGGTCGACTGCGCGCCCTGGGTGCGGAACCGGGTGTCGCCGCCCGGGGCCGTCACCTCGACGACGCCCTTGCCGTACGACGAGTAGTAGCTCTTCTGCCCGGTCGGGCCGACCGCCGACACCGTCACCACGCCCGGCACCTCGGCCGGCAGGACGCGGCACTCGTTGCCCAGGTCCGGCCGGGTCTCGGGGGTGCCGTTGTTCGGGCTGCCGTCGTCGGTGATCTTGCCCGCGAGGTCCCAGTTCGAGTTACCCGCGGACGCCACGTTCAGCACGCCCTTGCTCTGCGAGTAGCGGATGGCCCGGTGGATCGCGGTCCACGCCGGACGCTGGCGCGGGTCGTTGCGGCAGTTCAGCTCCCACGGGTCGACGAAGTAGCTGTTGTTGGTGAGCTGCATGCCGTGATCGGCGGCCCAGATGAACCCGCAGACCGCGGACTCCGGGAAGATGAAGCCGTCGTCGTTGACCACCTTGACCGCGGCGACCTTGACGCCCGGGGCGATACCGGTGACGCCGACACCGTTGACGGCGGCGGCGATGGTGCCGGCGACGTGGGTGCCGTGGTCGGAGGAGGTCGGGTTCCAGGCAGCCTCGGTGGTGTCGGGGACACCGCCGACGCAGGACGCGCTCTTGTCCTTGGCGATCTGGCTGGCCAGGTCGGGGTGGCTGCTGGAGATGCCGCTGTCCAGCACGCCGACGACCACGCTCGGGCGGCCGTTGTTGACCGCGTGGGCCTGCGGAACGCCGATCATCGGCATGTCCCACTGCTGGCCGTACATCGGCTCGGCGGTCGGGTCGCCCGTGGAGTTGACGACGTCGGCCGCCGGAACCTCCACGGTCTCGCCCTCTTCGAGGGCGGTACCGAGGCCGGCGGTGGAGGCCGCCGCCTCGACGCCGGCGCCCTTCACGTCCGTGACGAAGTTCGGGTTGGTGGATCGGGCGACAATCACGCCGATCTGGTCGTAGCGGGCCACCACCGTGCCGTTGGCGGCGGCCACCCGGGCGGCAGCCCTGTCGGCCTTGCTGCCCAGCGGGGCGACGACGAGGTAGGTGGCGTCCGGGCCGGCGGCCGCCGCCGGGGTCAGTCCACCGGTGAGGGCGAGACCGACGCCGAGCGTCACGGAGGACGCGGCGGCCAGGGTCTTGCGACGGAGGTTCTTCACACAGGCTCCCAGGGGGCTGTATCCGGCCGGCTCGTGCCCCTGGTGGAGGCGCGGCCCGGCGGGAAGCGGACGGGGCGTCCGCTTCCGATGCACAGCGTAGGAATTCGTCGCGGCGTTACAAACCTCCGTCCGGCCAGACCGGGACTGTCAGACGGTGGCAATGAGGGCCGTCCGGAGTGGGCGCGGCCGTGGCCGGCGCTCTCCCCGGCCGAAGTGGACAGGGGGACAACGCCGAGGGGTGCCGACCGGCAGAATGTCACCGGCGTCGCCGGGGTCCCGGCGACGGGGTGTCTGTGCGATGCCGGCAACCGGCCGGCCGGAGGAGGCGGCGAGCGATGACGGTGGTCAGGGGCCTGCGGGAGGCTCTCATGCTGTTCGTCATCGCGCTCGTGGCGGTGGCCGTCGCGGTGGGCGTGTGGACGGTGGTCGGCGGCGGTGATTTCGCGTTCCGGTTCGGTGTCGCGCTCATCGTGGTCGGCACCCTGCTCGGGCTGACCGGCGACCTGACCCTGAGCCGGATCGGCATGCTGCCGGCCCGGGCGACGTTCGGGCTCGCCCCGGAGCGCGAGGACGCGGGCGGCGGCCGGGTGCTCACCGGGGTCGGCATCTTCCTGTTCGTCTCGCTGCCGCTGATGGTCGTCGGCGTGACGGTGCTGTCCTGACCGTCCTCACTGCTCGATCATCCGGCCACGGCGCGGCGGCGGCCACAGGCTCGGCTACGCTGACCGGACAACAGCGGCAGTCGAGGAGTTTTCGTGTCAGAGGCCGGCGACATCGGGGTCCGTGACGGGGGACGGGCGGAGCGCATCGACACCACAGTGGCGCACAACGCCCGGGTGTGGAACTACTGGCTCGGCGGTAAGGACAACTTCGAGCCGGACCGCCGGGTCGGCGAGCACATCCACACCATGTTCCCGGTCATCGGGGAGGTCGCCCGGGCCGACCGGCGCTTCCTCGCCCGCGCGGTGCGGCACCTGACCGGCGAGGTGGGTGTCCGGCAGTTCCTCGACATCGGCACCGGCCTGCCCAGCGCCGACAACACCCACCAGGTCGCGCAGGCCGTCGCCCCCGACGCCCGGATCGTCTACGTCGACAACGACCCGATGGTGCTGGTGCACGCCCGGGCCCTGCTGACCAGCTCCGCCGAGGGCGCCACCGACTACCTGGAGGCCGACGTCCACGACCCGGCGTCGGTCCTTGCCGGCGCCGCCCGGACCCTGGACCTCGACCGGCCGGTGGCGGTGATGATGCTGGGCATCCTCAACTTCGTGCTCGACACCGACGAGGCCGTGGCGATAGTCCGCCGGCTGATGGACGAGATGCCGTCGGGCAGCTTCCTGGTGCTCACCCACCCGACCGTCGAGCTGGGTGGCGAGGCGAACGTGCCGGCCATGAAGTTCTGGAACGAGAACGCCGCCCCGCCGATCCGGTCCCGCACCGCAGCCGAGATCGCCCGGTTCCTCGACGGCCTGGAGCTGCTCGAACCGGGCCTGGTGTCGTGCGCGCGGTGGCGGCCGGCCGACGGGGAGCAGCCGTTCACCGTCCCGCAGTACGGCTGCGTGGCCCGCAGGCCCTGACCTTTGGCGCCGACCCGCCGGGCCGGGTGGCGCCGACCCGCCCGCGCGTGTCGGTGCCACGCCGTACGGTGTCAGGCATGGCGACGGCGGCGCAGGAGATCCGGGTCGGGGAGCGGGTCGTGCGCGTCTCCAGCCCCGACAAGCCATACTTCCCGGAGCGCGGGCTGACCAAGCTGGACGTGGTGCGCTACTTCCTCGCCGTGGGCGACGGGATCCTGCGCGCGCTCCGCGACCGCCCGACCATGCTGGAGCGCTGGCCCAAGGGCGTCTTCCCCGGCGCGCGGATCGGCACCCGGCAGGACAACCGGGGCGACGCGTTCTACCAGAAGCGGCTGCCGGCCGGCGCGCCCGACTGGGTCCGCACCGCGCACCTCACCTTCCCCAGCGGCCGGACGGCCGACGAGGTCGCGCCGAGCGAGCTGGCCGTGGTGGTCTGGGCGGCCAACCTGGGCACCCTGCGGTTCCACCCGTGGCCGGTCACCGCCGCCGACGTGGAACGCCCCGACCAGCTCCGCATCGACCTCGACCCCATGCCCGGGGTCGGCTTCGACCAGGTGGTGCCGGTCGCCCGGGAGGTCCGGGCGTTCCTCGCCGAGCTGGGCCTGACCGGTTACCCGAAGACCACCGGCGGGCGCGGCCTGCACGTCTACCTGTCGATCGAGCCGCGCTGGAGCTTCGCCGACTGCCGCCGGGCGGTGCTGGCGCTCGGCCGCGAGATGCAGCGCCGGCTGCCGGAGCTGGTCACCACCACCTGGTGGCGCGACCAGCGGGACCGTCCGGTCTTCGTCGACTACAACCAGATGTCCCGGGACCACACCATGGCCTCGGCGTACTCGATCCGGCCCACCCCGCAGGCCCTGGTCTCCGCGCCGCTGGACTGGTCGGAGCTGGACGACGCCCGCCCGGAGGACTTCGACGTGGTCGGTATGCCGGCCCGCTTCGCCGAGCGGGGCGACCCGCACGCCGGGCTGGACGGGCAGCGGTTCTCCCTGGAGCCGCTGCTGGAGCTGGCCGACCGGGAGGGCCTGGAGGCCCCACCGGAACGCTGAGTCGGGCGCGGGCTCACTCCCAGGGGCTCTGCGCGCCGTCGAACTCCTCGAAGACCAGCCAGGTCCGGGTCGACAGCACCCCGGAGATGCTCTGCACCCGGCCCAGCACCACGTCCCGCAGGGTGGCGTTGTCCGGCGCCCGGACCAGCGCGAGGACGTCGTGCTCGCCGCCGAGCAGGGCCGCGTGCTCGATGTAGCGCACCCGGGCCAGCTCGGCCGACACCTCCCGCCAGGTGTTCTGCTGAATGGTCAGCGCGATGTACGCCGAGGTGCCCAGCCCGGCCGGCTCCGGAGCGACCTGGGCCCGGAACCCGGTGATCACGCCGTCGCGCAGCAGCCGCTCCACCCGGGCGTACGCGTTGGTGCGCGAGACGTGCACCTGTTCGGCGAGGGTGCGGATGGAGATCCGGCCGTCGCGGACCAGCTTGTCGAGGATGCGCCGGTCGACCTCGTCCAGCGGCCCGGCCGAACGTCCCGCCCCGCCCGTTCCGCCCGGGTCCGGGATTGTCTCCTGGCTCACCTCACGCCCTCCCCAGTGCCGTTCGTCCCACGTTCATCGTGAATCTTGAGTCAATCATCCAACAGCAGGAGCATAGGGCCACCACACGTCCAGGAGGTCCCCGCCGTGACGACCACACCCCAGGCGGTCCGCAGGGCATCCCCGCGTACCCGCCCGCCGGCCAAGAAGCCCACCAAGGCCCCCGCCCGCGGGCAGGCGACGACCGACCCGACTGCCGGCCTGCTGCCGCAGACGGAGCCGGTGCGGCTGCTCGACGCCGACGGCACCCCGCTGCCGGCCCGCGCCGACTACCCCGAGCCGCCCGCCGAGGCGCTGCGCGAGCTGTACCGCCGAATGGTGGTCGGCCGCCGGTTCGACACCCAGGCCACCGCCCTGACCAAGCAGGGCCGGCTCGCCGTCTACCCCTCGTCCCGGGGCCAGGAAGCCTGTCAGGTCGGCGTCGGGCTCGCCGTCCGGGACACCGACTGGGTCTTCCCCACCTACCGCGAGTCGATGGCGCTGGTCTCCCGGGGCATCGACCCCGTCGAGGTGCTCACCCTGCTGCGCGGCGACTGGCACTGCGGGTACGACCCCGCGCAGCGGCACACCGCCCCGCAGTGCACGCCGCTGGCCACCCAGTGCGTGCACGCCGCCGGGCTCGCCTACGGGGAGGCCCACCAGGGGCGGGACACCGTCGCGCTGGCCTTCATCGGCGACGGCGCCACCAGCGAGGGCGACTTCCACGAGGGGATCAACTTCGCCGCCGTGTTCAAGGCCCCCGTCGTGTTCTTCGTGCAGAACAACAAGTACGCCATCAGCGTCCCGCTGTCCCGGCAGACCGCCGCGCCGTCGCTGGCGTACAAGGGCATCGGGTACGGCGTGCCCAGCGAGCAGGTCGACGGCAACGACCCCGTCGCCGTGCTCGCCGTGCTGACCCGCGCGGTCGAGCACGCCCGCGCCGGTCAGGGCCCGTTCCTGGTCGAGGCGCACACCTATCGGATGGAGGCGCACACCAACGCCGACGACGCCACCCGCTACCGCGACGGCGCCGAGGTCGACACCTGGCGCGACCGCGACCCGATCGCCCGGCTGGAGACGTACCTGCGCACGCGCGAGGTGCTCGACGACGCCGCAGTCGCCGCGATCGCCGAGGAGGCCGAGGCGTACGCCGCCGACCTGCGTGAGCGGATGCACGTCCAGCCGCAGGTCGACCCGCTCAGCCTCTTCGACCACGTCTACGCCGAGCCGACCCCGCAGCTCGTCGAGCAGCGCGAGCTGGTCCGCGCCGAACTGGCCGCCGACCGGGAGTCCGAGGGGCACGCCTGATGGGCGCCACCACCATGGCGAAGGCGCTCAACGCCGCGCTCGCCGACGCGTTGGCCGACGACGACCGGGTGCTCGTCTTCGGCGAGGACGTCGGCAAACTCGGCGGCGTCTTCCGGATCACCGACGGGCTCCAGGCCCGGTTCGGCGACAAGCGCTGCTTCGACACCCCGCTCGCCGAGGCCGGCATCGTCGGCTTCGCCGTCGGCCTGGCCATGTCCGGGATGCGGCCGGTCGTGGAGATGCAGTTCGACGCGTTCGCGTACCCGGCTTTCGAGCAGATCGCCTCGCACGTGGCCAAGCTGCGAAACCGCACCCGGGGCGCGCTGAGCGTCCCCATGGTCATCCGGGTGCCGTACGCCGGCGGCATCGGCGGGGTCGAGCATCACTGCGACTCGTCCGAGGCGTACTACGCACACACCCCGGGCCTGAAGGTGGTCACCCCGGCGACCGTCGCCGACGCGTACTCGCTGCTGCGCGAGGCGATCGCCGACCCCGACCCGGTGGTCTTCATGGAGCCGAAGAAGCTCTACTTCTCCAGCGCCGAGGCCGAGCTGCCCACCCGCACCGAGCCGTTCGGCCGGGCCGTCGTGCGCCGCCCCGGCCGCGACGCCACCCTGGTGGCGTACGGGCCGGCGGTGCCGGTGGCGCTGGAGGCCGCCGAGGCCGCCCGCGAGGAGGGCTGGGACCTGGAGGTGGTGGACGTGCGCACCATCGTCCCGCTCGACGACGCCACCATCACCGCCTCCGTACGCAAGACCGGCCGGTGCGTGGTGATCCAGGAGGCGCAGGGCTTCGCCGGGGTCGGCGCCGAGATCGCCGCCCGGGTGCAGGAGCGCTGCTTCCACGCCCTGCACGCCCCGGTGCTGCGGGTGTCCGGGCTGGACATCCCGTACCCGGCGCCGATGCTGGAGCACACCCACCTGCCCGGGGTGGACCGGGTGCTCGACACGGTCGCCCGGCTCCAGTGGGACGACCAGCCCGACCCGCGCTGGCTGACCCAGGGCAGCGCGGCATGACCACCGTCGACCGTACCCAGGTCTTCCTCCTGCCGGACCTGGGCGAGGGGCTGGCCGAGGCGGAGATCGTCGAGTGGCGGGTCGCCGTGGGCGACACCGTGACCGTGGACCAGACCGTCGTCGAGGTGGAGACCGCCAAGGCGGTCGTGGACGTGCCCTGCCCGTACGCCGGTCGGGTCGTGGCCCTGCACGGCGCGGCCGGCGAGACGCGCCCGGTCGGCCAGCCACTGATCACCATCGCGCCGCCGGACGGCGACGGCGGCGAGCCCGCCGGGCACGCCACCTACCGGGAGGAGGAGCGCGCCGGCTCCGGCAACGTCCTCATCGGGTACGGCACCGGGCACGGCGGGGCGGGCCGACGGCGCCGCCGCCCCCGCCTCGCGATCGCCCCGGAACCATCGGCCGCCACCGTGGCCCCGGCGCCCGCGCCGCCACTCGTGCCGGCCGGCGCTTCCACGCACCCCGCCCACCCGGCCGTGGCTCCCGTGCCCGCCCCGGTGGGGGCGGCGCTGGTCATCTCGCCGATCGTCCGGAGGCTGGCCCGCGAGCACGGCATCGACCCGGCCACCCTGCGGGGCACCGGCCCCGGTGGGGTGGTCCGCCGGGCTGACGTCGAGGCGGCCCTCGCCGCCCCGGCCACGTCGCTCGCCCCGGCCCCCCGGCTCGCCCCGGTGCCGGCCCGGCCCGAGCCCGCCCGGTCGGCCGGCGACGAGGATCTGATCATCCCGCTCACCGGCATCCGCAAGGTGATCGCCGACAAGCTCTCCCGTAGCCGGCGGGAGATCCCCGAGGTGACCATCTGGGTCGACGCGGACGCCACCGCGCTGGTGCAGACCCGGCGGGCGATCAACGCCGCGACGCCGGACCAACCGGTGAGCATCCTGGCCCTGCTGGCCCGGATCTGCCTCAGCGGCCTGCGCCGGTTCCCGCAGCTCAACGCACACGTCGACACCGAGGGGCAGCGGATCGTCCAGTCCCGTGGGGTGCACCTGGGCATCGCCGCGCAGACCGACCGGGGCCTGGTCGTCCCCGTGCTGCGCGACGCCCAACTGCTCACCACCCGGGAGCTGTCCGTGGCCCTCGCCGAGACCACCGCCGCGGCCCGGGCCGGTGCCCTGCCCCCGGCCCGCCTCATCGGTGGCACCTTCACCCTCAACAACTACGGGGTGTTCGGGGTCGACGGCTCCACCCCGATCATCAACCACCCGGAGGCGGCGCTGCTCGGGGTGGGCCGGATCGTGGACAAGCCGTGGGTGGTCGACGGGCAGCTCGCCGTACGGAAGGTGACGCAGCTCAGCCTCACCTTCGATCACCGGGTCTGCGACGGCGCGGTGGCCGGGGGCTTCCTGCGGCACGTCGCCGACTGCGTCGAACAGCCAGCCCTGCTGGTGGCGAACGTCTGACCGCGCCGCTCCCGGCGCGCGCCGCCCTTCGGGTGCATCTCCTGCTGCCCTGGCGACAGGAGGTGCACCCGATGGCGTGGCGGGGCGACGATCGCCGGCTACGCCTGCGGCGGCGCGGGGCCCGCGCACGCGGGCTGCCGGTGACGGCGCCGGCGGGTCGGGCACCGGATCGGCGCCGGAGCACGGCCGGGCTCGGCCGCAGCAGTCGGCCCAGTCCGGCCCGGTCCGCACGCAGGGCCCCGGCACAGCCGCCGAGCGTCCGATCCCGCCCGAAGTTCATCCACTCTCCGGAAATCCCGGTCCGCTCCTTGAGGGTGACCCGAGATTCTGGCCAGGGCCTCGGTCTCGCCGAGCCTGCGCTATATCCCCTCTCCCGCGAATGCCCTGGGAGGTCGCCGCGCCGCCGCGCCGCCCCGTGTCGCCCGTACACCGGGCAGTCGGGTGGCGGCGGCCTGACGATTACGCCCGCACCCGGTCGGGGACCTGTCCTTCGGCCCCTATGGAGCTGCCCCGTCTACGCGCCCGCTCCATCGGTAGCACAAACGGGGCAGCTCCATAGGGGCCAACGGAGGATAGGCCGCCCCGGCGAAGGCCGTCCGGGCGAAGGCCTGGGTCCGCACCGCGAACCCGTCGGTCACCGCATTCGACGCTCCTTGTCGCGAACCACCTCGCCCGGGCGACGACGTCCTTTCCGGCGAAAATGGGTGTCCGAGCCCTGCCGGCGTACGGCCCCGACAATTCCGTCAACCTGTCACGGCGGGGAATATCGCGCGCGATCCGGCGAATAGTGGCCTCGCGGGTGCGATGAGGTAACTGTTTCCCCGATTTGAGCGAAATCCTGACCGAGGCGCCGGGACAGCGGCGCCATTCCGTTTTCCGGAGCGGCGGCCGGGAAAACGGCGCCGTCGGCGGCCACCCCGGTCGTCCGTGGCGGTACGGGTGCGAGCCGCGCCGTCGACCGCCCGTCGTTCGCCGTCGGAGAGGAGAGCGCAGTGTCGTTCCAGGGAGTGCCCGTCAACGTCCGGGAACGTCGTCCCGCCGTCGCCGGAGCGCCGCTGCACTGTGACGCCACCGAGTACGGGCTGCGCGGTGACGGGGTGACCAACGACCAACCAGCGCTGGCCGCGTTGGTGGACCGCCTCGGTGCGGGGTACGCCGCCGACGGACGGGCCCGGGTGATCTACTGCCCGCCCGGCATCTACTCCATCCGGGACGCGGGCACGGTGTGGCGCAGCGGGGTGTCGCTGATCGGGGCCGGACCGGGCGCGACCCGGTTCCTGCTGAGCAACGAGGGCAACCGCGTCGAGCCGACGCCGCTGGCCTTCTGGACCACGGTCCAGCACGGCGCCGACCGCGACCGGCACATCGCCGACTGCGCCTTCACCGACTTCGAGATCGACGGCTCCGGCGTGAGCATGGCCGAGTACAACTACCTGGCCAAGGGGCTCGGCCTCCAGTACGTGGTGCGCGGGACGTTCCGGAACCTCTACATCCACCACACCCCCGCGACGGGGCTCGGCTGCGACTTCCTCCAGGACAGCCTGATCGAGGGGGTGGTGGTGGTCGGCTGCGGCCGACTGGACAACGGCGAGGAGATGGGCGGCGCCGGGATCGGCGTCGGCATCGGCGGCTGGGGCACCGTGGAGCGGCTCACCATCGCCAACTGCACCACGCTGGGCAACGGCACCAACGGCATCTTCCTGGAGCTGCAGAAGCCCTACTGGCAGCCCCCGCGTGGCTACCGGATCATCGGCTGCCACAGCCAGGGCAACAGGTTCGGCATCTCCGACTGGGGCGCCGACGGGCTGGTCGTCTCCGCCTGCACCATGATCGGCAATCTGGAGGCCGGCTTCGACGTCTCCGCCGAGGGTACGTCCGGCATCGCCGGCCGGGGTGGCCTGCTGTCCGACTGCGTCATCGACGGCAACGTCCGCGACGGCGTCAGCATGGGCAACACCCCCGGCCCGTACACGATCCGGGGCAACCGGATCAGCGGGAACGGGGCGTACGGGTACCACGGGCACGATCTGGGCCACGGCTACCAGGGGGCGGCCATGGACGTGGTCATCGACAGCAACGACTTCTGGGGCAACGGCCTGGACGGCATTCGGATCGACCGCCCGATGGCCGACGCCGTGCTGCTCAACAACCGGATCCGCAACAACGGCCGGCAGTGCGCCGACGAGTACCGGGGCAGCGGGGAGTCCGTCCGCTACACCGAGCGGTCGCTGGTCGACCGGGTGGCGGACTGGCCGCACGACGGGCACCGGGGCAAGGTGCTGCGGGTGGGCAAGCGGGTCGCCGTGGTCGCTGCGAACGACGGCAAGGAGCTCTCCCTCGCCCCGGTCCGCCCCGACGCCTACAGCGGGTGGAGTGGCGACACCCCCCTGCCCGGCGCCGCGTACGAGTTGTCGCCGGCGCCGCAGTGCCGGGCCGGGATCACGATCAACGCGGCGTTCGACTCCGCCACCGTCCGGGGCAACCGGGTCTGGGACAACCACCACAGGCGTACGCAGACCCACGGGCTGTGGATCACCGAGCGGGGTAGTTGCGTCGCGTGCCGGGTGGAGGACAACGACCTGGCCGGCAACGCCGTGGCACCCACCCGGCTGGACACCCCGCCGGTCGGCGGCCGCTGGGACCGCAACCACGGTGACCAGGACTGGGACTGCTGATCGCCGGTGGACGGTTCCGGCCGGGTGCACGGCGGGGCGAACCGGTCGTCCGGGGTGACCCGGCCGAACCGTGACATCGGGTCCTGCCAGGTCGGCGGGAACACTTTAGGCCCGGTGCCGGCGAAACTGCCGAAAAATGCTTCACGTAATTCCCGGAAAGCTGCGTCGCGCCTCCCGTCCGGCCGTACAGAATGTGGCCAAGGGGAAATGGGAATGGGGTGCGAATATGAACGTGAGGCGGCGATCGACGCTATTTGCGGTAACCATCGCAGCCACCTCGCTGGTGCTCGGCGGGTGCACCGCCGAGCGGAAGACCGCCGGGGGAGCGGCGCCGCCACCCGCGGTCGAGCTGACGCCGGCCGACCGGGCCCGGGACGTCCCGCTCAGCGCCGAGGTCGGCACCAGCGTGACGAACGGGAAGGTCAGCGCGGTCCGGCTCACCGACGACAAGGGGCGGCAGTTGGGCGGCGAACCCCGGGAGGACGGGTCGAGCTGGGTGCCCAGCGCGCCCCTGGCGAACGGGCGGACGTACACCGCCGAGGTGACGGTGACCGGGGACCAGGGGCGGACCTCCACCCGGAAGACAACCTTCACCACGGCGTCGAAGCCGACGAAGCCGGCGATCACCAGCACTCTCTACTTCGCGGGCAACCAGACGTACGGCACCGCGATGCCGGTGACGGTGGCCTTCGAGCCGGCCGTGCCGAAGGAGGCGCGGGCGGCGGTGCAGAAGCGGCTGTTCGTCAAGACCGACCCGCCGCAGCCGGGCACCTGGTCGTGGCTGGAGGACGGCAGTCAGGTGTACTACCGGGCACCCGACTTCTGGCGGCCGGGCACCGCGATCAGCGTCCGGGCGGCGCTCGACGGGCTGCCGATCGGCAAGGAGCGGATGGGTGACGCCGACCGCAGGGCCAGCTCGAAGATCGGGCGGCAGGTCGCCGTCGACATCGACAACGCCACGAAGCAGATGTCGGTGTTCCGGGACGGCAAGCTGGTCCGCCGGATCCCGGTCAGCCTCGGCAAGCCGAGCACGCCCAGCTCCAGCGGCAAGATGGTGATCATGGAGAAGCACGAGCGGACGACGTTCGACACCCGCGGCGAGCCCGACGGCGGGTACGTGGTCGACGTCGACGACGCGCAGCGGATCACCTGGGGCGGTGAGTTCATCCACTCGGCGCCGTGGTCCGAGGGCGACCAGGGCTACACCAACGTCTCCCATGGCTGCGCCAACGTCTCCGCCACGGCGGCCGACTGGCTGATGGGTATCACCCAGGTCGGCGACCTGGTGACCGTCAAGGGCACCGAGGTGCCGCTGCAGGCCGGCAACGGCTGGACGGCCTGGAACGTCGGCTGGGACGAGTTCGCCAAGGGCAGCGCGTTGCCCGTACCGGCCGGGCTGCGGCCCAGCCCGCACGTGCCGCCGCACCCCGGCGCGGTGGCCGGCGGCAGTTCGCCCGCACCGGCCCCCTCGGCCAGCGGCGGCTGAACTCGGGAGGAACGACCGCCGGACCGGTCCGTCACCGCAGGGTGGCGGACCGGTCGCCGTCCTCACCGGCTGCGCCCCGTCGCCCACCTCGCCCGGGGGACAGCCCGGTCGGCCTCAGCCCAGTGGCACCCGGGCCACGCCCGAGCCGACCAGGCTGCCGAGCCAGAGTCGGTCGCCGTGCTGGCGTACGCCGGTGATCATCCAGTAGGTGCCGCGCGGTCCGTGCAGGGTCCGCAGCACCGTGCCCGCGCCGTCGACCAGCGCGACCAGCCCGTAGCGGCGCGGCTGTGGCCGGACCGCGTCGGGCAGCAGCGCCACCAACTGCCGCAGCCGGGGGTGCGGCAGCAACCGCTCCACGGCCGGCAGCCGGGGGCTGGGCAGGGCGATCCAGTACGTCCCGTCGCCGACCGCGGACAGATTGTCCGGGTACGCCGGCAGGTCCGTCAGCACGGTGGCCGCCCCGCCGGGCAGGTCGACCCGCAGCAGGCGGTGGGTGGTCGTCTCCACCAGGATCAGCGCGGACTCGTCCGGGGTGAGCGCGATCCCGTTGGGGAAGTAGAAACCGCTCGCCACCACCTCGGTGTGCCCGGTGCCCGGGGCGTACGCCAGCACCCGCCCGTTGGGCCGGTGTTCGAGCAGGTCGTGCTTCCAGTGCGAGAGCGGGAACCGGTCGGAGGAGTCGGTGAAGTAGATCGTGCCGTCCCGCGCGACGGTGGCGTTCTTCGCCAGGTTCACCGGCGGGGCGGTGCCCGTCAGCTCCCGTACCGCCCCGTCCGGGGTGACCCGCAGCAGCCCCCGGTAGGCGTCGCAGACGACGAGGCTGCCGTCGCGCGGGTCGACTTCGATGCCGAGCGGCCGGCCGCCGGTCTCGGTCAGCAGTTGGGAACGGGTGCCTTCGGGCGCGTCCGCCGGCCACCACCAGAGCCGGCCGTCCTCGTCGCCGCTGACCACCCGGCCGTCCGGGTCGACCACGACGTCCTCGGGGCCATGCGCGCCCTCGGCCAGCGGCAGCAGCTCCGCGTCGTCGAGCCGCAGGTCGGTCGCCGTCCACGGCCCGTTCAACGGGGGCGGCACGGTGGCCGGCTCGCGGACGGGCCGGATGGGTCGGGGCGCGCGCGGGCGGGGAACGACCATCGGGTCATTGTCACCCGCCGCACGCCGCCGGCCCGGTCCCCGCCACGCGTGTCGCACAGGCCCGCCGCACCCCCGGCGGTCGCCGGGACCATGCCCGGGTCGCCCGCCGCCCGGACCGGGCCGGCCTGGGTTCGCCGGTGCCCCCGGCGTTGCCGCAGCTCCTGCTCAGGGTGGACCCGGAGTGACTCGGGGTCAGACCCTGGGTGTACCCGGAGTCACCCCTCGGCAGGGCGGAATTGTCGGGGGGTGGGGCTAGATTCGTGGTCATGAAGCAGCGCAGCGATCGGTTCCACGTGCAGGTCAGCGTGGGCGACCACGCGGTGGAGATGCGGGCGACCGGCGAGGTCGACATCGCCACCGTCGGCCTGCTGCGCGCCGCGCTGTGGGCCGCCCCGGCCCGGCCGCTGCTGCGGCTCGACATCTCCGGCGTCCGGCTGCTCTCCGCGGCCGGGGTCCGGGCGCTGGTCGCCGCGCACCGACGGGTCCGCGCCCGTGGCGGCGAGCTGGTCCTCGTCGACCCGGCCCCGGTGGTCGCCCGGGTGCTGCACGTCACCGGCCTGGACCGCGTCATCCCCGTCCGGGACGGCGCCGCTGCCTCGACCGCTGTCGCCTCGACTGCGGCTGCCTCGACCGTGGCAGCGCCGCGTGTGCCGGCGCCGCTCGCCCCCGCCCTGGCGGGGGAGTCGTCGGCGCGACCGGAGCCGGCGGTGACCCCGCCGGAACCTGCCGCGCTCGGGTCGCTGGCCCGCGCCCTGGGGTCGCTCGTGCCCGTGGCGGAGGCGTCCTCCGCGCCCATGCTGGCCTGCGTCTGACGGCCTGCCGTCGGGGTGGGGCCGCCGGCACCGGCCGACGACCCCACCCCGATCAGCGGACGCCGAGCAGGTCGACGACGAACACCAGGGTCTCGCCGGGCTTGATGAGGCCGCCGGCGCCCTGGTTGCCGTACCCGAGGTGCGGCGGAATGGTGAGCTTGCGCCGGCCGCCGACCCGCATGCCGACCACGCCCTGATCCCAGCCGGCGATGACCCTCCCGCCGCCCAGCGGGAACTCGAACGCCTCGCCGTGGTTCCAGGACGCGTCGAACTCGCGACCGGTGGAGTGGGCCACCCCCACGTAGTGCACGGTGGCCCGCTGACCGGGCTGGGCCTCCGGGCCCTCGCCGACCGTGAGGTCCTCGATGACGAGATCGGCGGGCGGCGCGCCCTCGATCGGGCCAACCTGGGGCTTGTCCATGTCGTACGCCTCCTGCTCGGTGCTGCGGCTAACTGCGGTCGCCGTCGATCCTGCCGGATCGTGATCTGTCGATGTCCGGCGGTCCCGCGCCCGGCGGTCCCAGCGCGGCCCGACATGCGGCGGCGGGCGCCACCGGGAAGGTGGCGCCCGCCGGGGCCGTGCTCGTCCGACTAGCTCAGCCAGGGGAACCGCTGGACGATGGGCAGCCGCTTCCAGGCCCGGCCGAGGCCGAGGGTGTCGCCCGCGCCGAGCAGGGCGAGGACCACCAGGACCGCGGCGTAGATGAGATGGTCGTCCATGAAGGGGTTATTCTCGGGGGGCAGGACGGCCGTCCACATCATCACCAGCAGCAGGCCACCGGCGATGGCGGCGATCCGCATCCCGATGCCGAGAATCAGGGCCACGCCGATGGCGGCCAGGCCGAGCATGAACAGCCAGTCCGCCCAGGCCGCGCCGGCGATCTCGGTGTAGAACCCCTTGAACGGGCCGGCGGTGCCGAAGGCCAGGAAGCCCTTGGTGGGGCTGCCCCCCTCGATCCAGGCGTTCTTCGCCTCGGTCCCGTGGCCGAGGCCGAACATCTTGTCCAAGAAGGCCCAGAGGAAGGTCCAGCCCAGGGCGATCCGGATTCCGGCCAGGACGTACCGGGTGGCCCTCTGGCGGGTGGTCTCGCCCGATGGAGCGATGGTGTTGGCGGTGGTCCGCTCGATCGTCGCGGCCATGGTGTCCACGTCCCTTCCTGTGCCTCGCACCGCGTTCCCGGTGGCAGTTCCATTGGACATCGTCACCGGCGTCCCGGTCAGGGCCGATGGGTCCGCTTCCGACCGGGACCTTCGACCCTGATCCACTCGTCCCGGCCGGACATTTCCCCGTCGGCCTCGTCCGACCGTAGTCGATGATCACGCAACCGCAACCGATGGACCGCAGACCGGTGCTCGCGTGGGCAGTGCCTCCGGCATGGTACGGGGGCAGCACGCCGACACCCCTGCACTCCCGCACCCGGGCTCCTGACCCGCACTACCCGACCGGTACCTCGGCCGTCTCGGGGGCCAGCCGGGCCACCGGCACGCCCTCCCGGGCGGCCCACCCGACGGCGTGCCGGACGTCGGCCACGGGCAGGGGCCGCCGGGCCGTCACGGTGACCGCAGCATGCACCGCGAACGCGACGAACGGGTACGACCGGACCAGGTCGCCGACCGCCTCGTGCACCTGGCCGGCCACCGTCACCGCCTGCTCCTCGGTCAGCGCCGGCAGGAACAACAGGTACTCCTGGTCCGACAGGCGTACGGCCCGGTCCACCGGGCGCAGCGGCGCGGTCACCGCCCCGATCACCGCCTGCGCCTCGCGGGCCGCGCTGCGCCGGCCGAAGCGCTCCGGCGCGCCAGCCGGCTCGTCGACCCGGACGCCGATCAGCGCCACCGGCAGGGTGCCCGACGCGGTGATTCCGTCCGCGCCCGTCCACAGCCGCATCCCCGACTCGTCGAGCAGCGGTGCGGCGGCCTCGGCGGCCCCCGCCTCGGCACCCCGGCCGCGGTCACCCGACCCCGACCCGGTCGCCCAGTGCTCCCGGGCCGTACGCTCGGCGCGGGAGAACATCAGCCGCAGCGCCGCCTCGCCGCGTGCCTCGCCGGGCGTCGCGGGCAGATCACGCACCCGGGCCAGCACGTCGTCCACGGTTGCGCGGGCCGCGTCGGGAAGCCGGTCGGCGAGCCGGTCGCGCAGCCGCAGGACCTCGTGCAACGCCTCGTCGCGGCGGAAACCCCACCGGCCGTCGAAGAGCCGGCCGGCCTCCAGCGTGGCCGCCGGCTCCACCTCCGCCCGGTCGTACGCGACCAGCGTCGCGCCGAACCGGGGGGTCAGCGCGAGCACGCTCCACTCCCGCGCCAGGTCCTCGGTCTCCTCCAGGGCCACCCCGTACGCGCCGTCGGGGAGCTCCGAAGGAGGTTGCCCGACCACGCCCACCACCGTCACCGCCCCCGAGGCGGCGATCCGCTCGTAGACCGCCCGTTCCCGCTCGAAGTACGGCATCCGTTGGAAGAGCGCGACGACCACCAGCGGCCCGTCCTCGGCGATGGCCAGGGCGGCACTCTCGATGGCGTGGGAGACGGCGACGAGGCTGCGCTTGGTCATGAGTTCCGGGGGCCGTCCACTGTGCAGCACCCGCTGAGCCTAGAGAACCAGAGAGTGGAGCGCTTCCGCCGGCCCCGCCCAGCCGGCGCCGCGGCGCGGAGCGTCCGGGCGGCGTGCCCGGGCCGACCGGCGGCCGGGCGTGGGCCGCACTGGCGAGGTGGGAACCATGATCGACGGCCTAGACTCGGCCGGTTGACGGCCCGACGGATGGACAAGGCGGATGACGAGCACCGGTAGTGAAGACGGCTCCCTGCTGCGCCCCGTCGCGGCGTCGACCGGCCGTGGTCTGGCCCTCGCCCGGGGCGGCCAGGTGGTGTACGCAGCCCGGCGGCTCGGCGAGTTGCTGCACGGCCGTCCGCCGGGGGTCACCGGTCACCAGTGGAGCTCGGCCGGCCGGGAATGTCTCGACCACGTGGTCTGCGCCGCGCCTTCGGGCCGACCGCTGTTCGCCGTCGAGGTCGGGCCGCCGGTGCCGCCCGGGTCGGCGGCCCAGCGCGCCGAACGGATGAAGGACGCCGTGTGCGCGGCGGTCGGCCTGGCGGTGCTGCGGATCGCCTCGCCCACCCTGCGCGCCGCCGACCACGGCCGGCGGATCGTCGAGTACGTCATCGACGCGCGCGCCTACGCCGACGCAGTCCGGCCGGACCCGGGGCACACCGAGCCCGGGGACGCCACGCCGGTCGCCTTCCGGGACATCGTCGGCCGGTTGCCGGACGGGCGCAGCGGGCACGTCAACGACCTCGGTGCCCTGGCCCGGGCGGCAGCCGTCGAGGCCTACGTCTCCCGTCGGCTGGTCGACCCGATCGTCCGGGGCCTGCACGTGCGCTGGGCGGACGGCCCGGCCGAGGGCTGGAGCTGGGTCGAGGTGCGGCCCGGACGGTTCCTGGTGGAACGGGTGCGGGTGTGGGAGCACCGACTCTCCTGCGGGGTGGACCCGGGGCGGCTCGCCGAGGACCTCGCCGCTGTGGCGGTGGGCGAGCGGCTGCGTGGCCTCGACGGCGGCGAGCCTGAACTGGTCGCCCGTGAGCAGTTCGACGGGGACATCCGCCGGCTGCGGGCGCGCCGTGACGAAATGCGGAACGGCTTTGGATTCGACCACCTCTGCGCGGATTGACGTCCCCTGGAACGGGGCCCCGACCGGTCGCTCCCGCAGAATTCCCATATCCGGGTTGAGCCTCGCGCCACGGCACCCTACTCCAGCGGGAATGGACAGGATCTTGCTCCACCGAGCCTGCGGGCGTGGACGACGGTGCGGAAAGAACATCATCGGCCATCGACATGCGCCGGCACATCGTAGTGACCCTCACCGGCGGCCCACCAGAATTGATCGGTCCGACGGGGCCACGTGGCGGCTACCGGATCGAGGGGGGAGAGCAATTCGATGCGAAGGCCCACACGGGGGCCGTCATCCGGTATCGCGCGGAGCAGGCGGCTGCTGGACGTTGTCGGCACGCTCGCGGTCTTCGACAAAATCGGCAACAAGGGCGGTCGGCGCGGCGGGGACAACGGCGGCGGCCAGAACGGAGGCGGGGACGGCCCGCCGCCGCCCGGTGCGCGGTCCGGGCCGGTGGCGGCCCGCACCGCATCCCGATGATGGAACGGGTCAACCGGGCACCCGCCTTCGACGTCGTGCGGATCCAGGTCAACGTGACTCGCGCGGCGGCGCCGCGCGAGTCGGCAGATCCGGGGTCGCCCGGGGGCCGATCACCCCTGGGCGACCCCGTCGCGCGGTTCGAGCACCGGCGGCCTGCGAGGCTGGACCGGTGGACGTGGGACGCGGGGCGGCGCGCAGGTGGCCGTCATCTCGGCGGACCGGCACGGCAGGAAGAGCGGACGCCGGTCGGCGCGTGGGTGGGCCGTCACCTCGGGCGGGTGCACCGGACGCCGGTGCCGTGCCGGCCCGGCCCCGTCCGCGCGCCGTTCACCGACGTGTCGACGGGTGCCCCGGAGCACCGGGTGTGCCGGGCCCGGCCCGCCCGCTGCTCCGTCGAGTGCGCCGACCGGCCAAGTAGCTGACCGGCCGGGTCGTGGGACGGCCCGCACCGGCACCGGCCTGTGTCGGCCGGCGCCGTGGGAACTGCGACCGGAAAGGGGCCAGCGGGTGCCGGCCTCCACGGCGCGACCCGGGAACCCCCGGATCGCGGCACCGCCGCCGGATCAGCGGTTTTTGTAGGCCTCGACGACCGACACCGGGATGCGCCCGCGGTCGGAAATCTCGTGGCCGTTGTTGGCGGCCCATTCCCGGATGGCCCGGTTCTGCTCGCGGTCCATTCCGGAGACCGGGGCCCTTCCCGGGCGGCGGGCGGTCCGGCCGGTCTCGACCGGGCCCCGACCGATGCGCCGGCCGGCGTTGATGTAGGGATCGAGTGCTTTGCGCAGGGTGCCGGCGTTCTCGTCGGAGACATCGATGGTGTACGCCACGCCGTCCAGGCTGAACTCGACGGTCCGATCCGCCTTCCCGCCGTCGAGGTCATCAGTCAGAACGGTGATTACTTTCCGAGCCATCGCCAATTACTCCTTGTGTGGGGCGGGGTGTGCTAAGAGTTTGACGTATCAACTGGCAATTCCGCAAGAATATGCCCGGTTCTGCATTCGGCGAGTCGAGTTACGCGGGATGGAATCCCGCTCGGCCGGTGGAATTTGCTGGTGCCGCTCAAGCGGTTGAGCAGGCCAGAGGCGCCGCGGGGTGGCCGCCCGATTCGCCTCCGACACCCGTGGCAGGCGCGGCGGTGTTGTCGCCATCCGCCACGCCTTCCCTTCGGCGGCGGACGGTTTCCCGAAGATCGCGCCGGCCCCGACCCCGGCCGCGATCAGGCGCGGGGATTGCCGTCGCTCCTCGTCGGACGCCCCCGGTCGGCGAGGGAGGCCCGCGCCCGGGCCCTGCGCCGGGTCGCCTTCGAGCGACCGCTGGAGTGGCCTGAATCACGCTTCGGAACAAGGGGGACGCTCTGTTACTTGAGTGAGTCAGGCTCAACTCAACGCGATAGCAGGTGTTCGATGGCAACTCTTCCGGTACTTCCACTGACCGACGCCGTCCTGCTGCCAGGCATGGTCATTCCGGTGACCCTCGACCCGACCACCCAGGCCGCCGTCGACGCGGCCCGCGCCACCGGCGACGAGCAACTCCTCGCCGTGCCCCGTATCGACGGCGAGTACGGCCCCGTCGGCACGGTCGCCACCATCGAAAAGGTGGGCCGCCTGCCCAGCGGCGAGCCGGCCGCCGTGGTCCGGGGGTTGTCCCGGGCACGGATCGGCTCCGGCGTCCCCGGACCCGGCGCCGCCCTCTGGGTCGAGGCCACCGAACTGCCCGAACCCGTCCCCACCGGCCGGGCCCGGGACCTCGCCCGCGAGTACCGCGCCCTGATGACGTCCGTGCTCCAGCAGCGCGGCGCGTGGCAGGTCATCGACGCCATGGAGCGGATGACCGACCTCTCCGAGCTGGCCGACGCGGCCGGCTACGCGCCCTGGCTCACGCTGGCGCAGAAGACCGAACTGCTCGCCGCTCCGGACGTCACCGCCCGGCTGGATCTTCTCGTCGGCTGGGTGAAGGACCACCTGGCCGAGCAGGAGGTCACCGACCAGATCAACAGCGACGTCCGCGAAGGGCTGGAGAAGTCCCAGCGCGAGTTCCTGCTCCGCCAGCAGCTCGCCGCCATCCGCAAGGAGCTCGGCGAGGACGCGCCGGACGGCTCCGCCGACTACCGGGCCCGGGTCGAGTCCGCCGAGCTGCCCGCGAAGGTCCGCGAGGCGGCGCTGCGCGAGGTCGGCAAGCTGGAGCGGGCCAGCGACGCCTCCCCGGAGGCGGGTTGGATCCGCACCTGGCTGGACACGGTGCTGGAGATGCCGTGGACCACGCGTACCGAGGACAACACCGACCTGGCCGCGGCCCGGGCCGTGCTCGACGCCGATCACGCCGGCCTGGCCGACGTGAAGGACCGCATCCTGGAGTACCTCGCGGTGCGCAACCGCCGGGCCGAGCGCAACCTCGGCGTGGTCGGCGGGCGTGGCTCCGGCGCGGTGCTCGCCCTCGCCGGCCCTCCCGGCGTCGGCAAGACCAGCCTCGGCGAGTCCGTCGCCCGGGTGCTCGGCCGCAACTTCGTCCGGGTCTCCCTCGGCGGCGTCCGCGACGAGGCGGAGATCCGGGGCCACCGCCGCACGTACGTCGGCGCGTTGCCCGGCCGGATCGTCCGTGCGCTGCGCGAGGCCGGCTCGATGAACCCGGTCGTGCTCCTCGACGAGGTCGACAAGCTCGCGGTCGGCTACGCCGGCGACCCGGCCGCCGCCCTGCTGGAGGTGCTCGACCCGGCGCAGAACCACACCTTCCGCGACCACTACCTGGAGGTCGACCTCGACCTGTCCGACGTGCTGTTCCTGGCGACCGCCAACGTGGTGGAGACCATCCCGGGCCCGTTGCTGGACCGGATGGAGCTGGTCACCCTGGACGGCTACACCGAGGACGAGAAGGTCGCCATCGCCCGGGACCACCTGCTGCCCCGGCAGCGGGAGCGGGCCGGCCTGACCGCCGAGGAGGTCACCGTCGCCGACGACGCGCTCGCCCGGATCGCGGGGGAGCACACCCGGGAGGCCGGCGTCCGGCAGTTGGAGCGGGCGCTGGCGAAGATCCTGCGCAAGGTCGCGGTCGCCCTGGCGACCGACCCGACGCCCGTCCGGGTGGACACCGGCAATCTGGCCCGCTACCTCGGCCGGCCCAGGTTCACCCCCGAGTCGGCGGAGCGGACGGCGGTGCCCGGCGTGTCCACCGGCCTCGCGGTCACCGGCGCGGGTGGGGACGTGCTCTTCATCGAGGCCACCAGCATGGAGGGTGAGCCGGGGCTGACCCTCACCGGCCAGCTAGGCGACGTGATGAAGGAGTCCGCGCACATCGCGCTGTCGTACCTGCGTTCCAACGGACGCCGGCTCGGCATCGACCCGAACGCCCTCGCCGGGCGGCGGATCCACCTGCACGTTCCGGCGGGCGCGGTGCCCAAGGACGGGCCGAGCGCCGGAATCACGATGGTGACGGCGCTGGCCTCGCTGGTGACCGGCCGGCCGGTGCGGCCCGAGTTCGGGATGACGGGCGAGGTGACGCTCTCCGGCCGGGTGCTGCCCATCGGCGGGGTGAAGCAGAAGCTGCTCGCCGCGCACCGGGCCGGCCTGACCGAGGTGATCATCCCGGCCCGCAACGAGCCGGACCTGGACGACCTGCCCACCGAGGTACGGGAGGCGCTGACCGTGCACACCCTCGCCGATGTCGTCGACGTGCTCGCCCTGGCGCTGCGCCCGGCCGACGCCGGGACCCTCACCGGCCCCACCCTGACGGCCGCCTGAGGGCGAACAGAGGTCCCCTGTCATCGCTTCACGCGGGCGGGGGACCTCTGTCAACGCGCGCCCGGCCAAGGCCTCCGCTCCGGCGCTGCCGCAACCTCGTCCCGCGCGGCCCGAGCCTCGTTTCCGGGCGGGTCGGGCCTCGTTTCCGGCGGGCCGGGGCCAGGGTCGGAGCAGACCGTCGGGCGCCGGGGCCAGGGTCGGAGCAGGCCGTCACGACCCGTCGGACGCGTTCCCGCGTCGCGCCGTGGACGCCGGGCAGCCGCCGGCCGGGCTGAGCCGGGCCAGCAGCGCGGCGGTGATCGTGCCGAGCTGCGCCACCTGCGTCGGGGTGAGCACGTCGAAGACCAGCGAGCGGACGCGGGCCACGTGCGCGGGCGCGCTCGCCGCCAGGTGGGCGTAGCCGGCGTCGGTGAGCACCGCGACGGAGCCCCGGCCGTCGTCGTCGGCCCGCTCGCGGCGTACCCAACCCTGGCGCTCCAGCCGGCCGACGAGGTGGGACAGCCGGGACTGCGAGCCGTTGACCAGGGCTGCCAGCTCACTCATCCGGCGGGACCGGCCAGGGGTCTCCGACAGCAGCGCCAGCACCCCGTAGCCGAAGTGGGTCAGGTCCGCGTCGCGCTGCAACTGCCCGTCGAGTTCGGCCGGCAGCAGGGTGAGCACGGCGAGCATCCGCTGCCAGACCTCCTGCTCGCCGTCGCTCAGCCAGCGGGTGGGTTCCATCGCCCCAGCGTACCGATACTTGACGCTTCAAGTACCCGAACGTACGGTGATGCTTGAAACGTCAAGTAAATTATCCGCCCGGCTGGGCGGCAGCCCTTCGGAGGCACCCTCGTGAACGTCGTCCTGTGGATCCTGCAGATCCTGCTCGCTGTGATCTTCGCCGTGGGCGGGCTGACCAAGGTGACCCAACCCAAGGTGAAGCTGCGTGAGCAGATGGGCTGGGTGGAGGGCGTGCCCGAGCCCGCCGTGAAGACGCTCGGCGCACTCGAGGTGCTCGCCGCCGTCGGCCTGATCCTGCCGGCCGTCACCGGCATCGCCACCGTGCTGACCCCGCTGGCCGCCGTGGGCGCGGCGATCGTGATGGCCGGCGCCGTCGTCGTGCACGCCCGGGCCAAGGAGTACCCGGGCACGGCGTTCACCGCCGTGCTGCTGGTCGCGGCGCTCGTCGTCGCCTGGGGCAGGTTCGGCTCGTACGCGTTCTGACCTGACCCGGCCGACCCGCGCGGCCGCGGATCAACTCGGCGTCGGTGACCTGGCGGTGCCCCGGAACGCGGGGGCCGTGATTGTCACCGACGCCGAATCGATCAAGAGATCAGGGGCGGTCGCGGTCGCGGCGTACCGTCGTCTTGCGGCCCTTGATGGTGCTGCCGCGCAGCGCGGCGATCACCTCGTCGACCGCCCCGTTCGGGACCTCCACCAGCGAGAACCGGTCGGCGATCTCGATCGAGCCGATGTCCCGGCCGCTCACCCGCGTCTCTCCGGTGATCGCCCCCACCAGGTCCTGCGGGCGCACCCCGGCGCGTCGGCCCAGCCCGATGAACACCTGCGTGGCGTCCCCCGGCCGGGGGCGGGCCGGACGGCGGTCGCCGCCGCCCCGGCCCTCGTACCCCGGCCGGGTCTCCCGCTGCGGACGGACCGCGACCTGGGGGATCTCCTCCTCGTCGTCGTCCGAGCCCGGCGAGGCGGCCTCGTGGGCCAGCTTCACCGCGGCGAGGGCGACCTCCATCAGGTCGAACTCGTCCGACAGCGACTCCACGATCACCCGGAACGGATCCAGGTCGTCCTCCAGCAGCGACTCCCGCAGTGCCGCCTGGGTCAGCTCCAGCCGCCGGGTGCGCAGGTCGGCCGCCGTGGGGATCTTGTCGATCGCGATCCGCTGCCCGGTCACCCGCTCGATGGTCTTGAGCATCCGGTGCTCGCGCGGCTCGGCGAGGGTGATCGCCACGCCCTCGCGGCCGGCCCGGCCCACCCGGCCGATCCGGTGCACGTACGACTCCGGGGCCGACGGCACGTCGTAGTTGACCACGTGGGTGAGCTGCTCGACGTCCAGGCCCCGGGCCGCCACGTCGGTGGCCACCAGCAGGTCGGCGGTGCCGGCGCGCAGCCGTCCCATCACCCGGTCCCGCTGCTCCTGGCTCATCCCGCCGTGCAGCGCCTCGGCCCGGTAGCCCCGGCCGTTCATCGTCTCGGTGAGCCGGTCCACCTCCTCGCGGCTGCGGCAGAACACGATCGCCGCGGTCGGCGACTCCACGTCCAGCACCCGGCCCAGCGCCGCCGGCTTGTGTGCCCGCGCCACGATGTACGCGCTCTGCCGCACCAGGGGCGCCGCGCCGGCGACCTGCTGCTCCCGGCCGATCTGGATGCGCACCGGGTCGGTCAGGTGCTGGCGGGCCATCCCGTCGATGCGCGACGGCATGGTCGCCGAGAACAGCACCGTCTGCCGCTGCGCCGGGGCGTGCTCCAGGATCGCCTCGATGTCCTCGGCGAAGCCCATGTCGAGCATCTCGTCAGCCTCGTCGAGCACCACCGTGGCCAGCTCGCCCAGCCGCAGGGTGCCCCGGGCGATGTGGTCCAGCGCCCGCCCCGGGGTGGCCACCACCACGTCCACGCCCAGGTCCAGGGCGCGTAGCTGCCGGCCGATCGGCTGCCCGCCGTAGATCGGCAGCACCCGGGTGCCCAGGTCCTTGCCGTACCGGTGGAACGCCTCGGAGACCTGCACCGCCAGCTCCCGGGTGGGCACCAGCACCAGCGCCACCGGGTCGCCGCCGGGGCGCCGGTCAGGCAGTTGGTGCAGCAGTGGCAGGGCGAACGCGGCGGTCTTGCCCGTACCGGTGGCCGCCTGGCCCAGCAGGTCCCGACCGGCCAGCAGGGGAGGAATGGCCTCCCGCTGGATCGGGGTCGGCTCCTCGTAGCCGAGGGCGGAGAGGGCGCCGAGCAGTTCGGCGCGCAACCCGAGATCGGTGAAGGCGGTCGCCTCGTCGGTGCTGCCGGGGGCGGCGGGGTCGATCGGTGTCGGTGCGGAACTCATGCCATAAGCCTTTCATCACCCCTCGAGGCGCGCTCGGGCGACCGGCACAACCGGCTTACTCGGCCTGTGTCGCGGGCGACGGCCGGTGGTGTGCCGCGACCAGCCCGCTGGCGCCGGCCCGTCTCCTACCGTCGAGATGGTAACTGAATCGGTTAACAATCATGGGTTCTCAGCGACGTGCGAAGGGGGTTGGTGTCCGGAGCTGGGGGTTTTTGATCACCAGGCAGGTCGAGCGGTTCAGCCACCCCGAAGCCGGAGCAGCACCGTCGACGAGGCGGCTCACTTGGGCGTGCGCCACGGTCGCGCCGGAGGCGGCGAAGCGCGCCCCCGGTTTACGGCCTTGTAACTTAATCGGTTCAGTGCTTTGATGGGCTCATCGGGCAACCACAGTGATCGATGTAATGGTTCGGGCCGGGCCTCGGCCGTAGCCCCGCCCAGGGATTCCCTCCCTGTGGTCATCGCCCGAAGCGGCCCGGGCTGGCCGCGACAAAGTTCAGCGTCCCCCCACGAATGGTTAGGAGTTCAGCATGCCCAGGAAGAAATTCCCAGGACTGTCCGTAGGCCTGCTCCTCGGCGTTCTGCTGGCCGCGATCGGCGTGTTCGTCGTGGGCCCCGGCGCGCAGGCGGCGGCGTCGCCGTTCGTCCAGCGGTGCGGTATCCGTTTCTGTCTGGACGGCAAGGCGTTCCACTTCGCCGGGACGAACACGTACGACCTGTTCACCTACGGCAGCGGATCGGGTGACACCGAGACCCAGTACATGGACAAGGCCCGCATCGACGGCCAGTTCGCCCGGATGAGCGCGGATCGGGTCACGGTGGTGCGGACCTGGCTGTTCAGCATGGAGAGCTGGCACGGGTTCGAGACGGCCGAGGGCGTCTACAACGAGCAGCAGTTCGCGCTCTTCGACTACGTCATCCAGTCGGCGAAGGCACACAACATCCGGCTCGTTCCGGTCTTCGAGAACTACTGGGAGGCATACGGCGGCATCGACCGTCGCCTCCAGTGGGAGGGCCTGTCCGGCGGTCACCCCGGGCGCGGTCAGTTCTTCAACAAGTCCAAGTGCCCCGGCTGCTTCACCTCGTACAAGAACTACGTCAGCCACGTCCTGAACCGCGTCAACCACTACAGCGGCGTCAGCTACAAGGACGAGTCGACGGTCCTGGCCTGGGAGTTGATGAACGAGCCCCGCTACCAGGACCAGACCCCGAACGAGAACACCACGGGCACCACCCTGCGGGCCTGGGTCGACGAGATGGGTGCCTTCGTCAAGGGCATCGACCCCCACCACCTGCTCGGCACCGGCCTGGAGGCGCACGAGACGCGGTACGGGTTCGGTGGCGACGAGGGCAACCCGTTCGTGTACACCCACCAGTCTCCGTACATCGACTTCACCTCCGCCCATCCCTACCCGACGGAGTCGTGGGCCGACCTGGACCTCGCCGAGACCAAGGCGCTGGTCCGGCAGTGGATCTCAGACTCACACAACCTGCTCGGCAAGCCCTTCTTCATGGGCGAGTTCAATACGCACAATGTCGACCGGACCGCATGGTGGCGGGAGCTCTTCGCCGACTTCGAGGCCGCCGGCGGCGACGGCAGCGCGTTCTGGTGGTACGCCGATCGCGAGATCGACGGCAAGTTCGGCGTCACCCAGGGCGATCCGGAACTGGCCGTGTTCCGAGCCCACTCCGAGCGGATGATCGCCAAGAGCGGTGGCACGGTCCCCACGGTCGGACCGACCGTGTCACCGACCAGCCCGAGCCCGACGGCTTCTCCGACGGTGTCCCCGACGACGCAGCCAACCTCGCCGCCCAGCGCGTGCACGGTGCGGTACGTGTTGTCCGACTGGGGCAACACCTTCAACGCTGACGTCACCATCCGCAACGGTGCCGGCAGCGCGGTCAACGGTTGGGCGTTGACTTTCTCGTTCCCCGGTGCCCAGACCATCAACAACACCTGGAACGGGGAGACCGCCCAGTCCGGGAAGCAGGTCACCGTCCGAAACGCGTCATGGAACCCCACGATCGCCGCCGGTGGCAGCGTCAACTTCGGCTTCTCCGCCACCTCGACTCCCGGAACCAACGGTGTCCCGGCGGCCTTCAGCCTCAACGGCGTCGCCTGCGCCAAGAGCTGACACGGCCCCCGTGCGGGCGGCCTGACGGGCGGCCCGCACCAGCGTCGGTGTCCCCGGCCGAACCGGTCGGGGACACCCGACGTTCCCGCCGCCGGTCGCGGCAGCCCGGCCCGACCCGCGGCCGGGCGGGCGAGGGGGCTGCGCGAACGGCCGGGTTCGGCGAAACTGGGACAAGGGCCTCTTCCTCCGGGAATCGAGGCCCGGGCGGACGGCCGGGGTGCCGCACCCACCCCGGCCGTCCGGCTCCGCCTCGGTCAGCGGTTGAGTCTCAGGTAGCAGACTCGGCGGTCACCGGCGGCTCGGCGCCGCCGTGCGCCACCAGCCCGATCCGGGGGAGCGGCGTCGCCCGGGGTTGCACCGCTGCTGCCAGCGGTCCGGGCGGTCCTCACCGTTGGGCGGTGGTCCCCGCCGTTAGGGGGATATAGGAAGATTGTTCGCTCTCGCCCCGACTTCTGGCTATTACGGTGTGTATCAGGTCAACCCACACGGTGTCGTGCCGGAAGAGAGGACCCGACCATGCGAGTGCCCAGTCGACGCACCGGCCCCCAGCTCGGCCCGCCCGTCGCGTCCGCCATGCCGGCCCGTCGGGTGGCCCGGGGGGTGGCCCGCCGACCGGCCCCGCCCGCCGCCCCGGACCTCGCCGCCTACCGGGCGGCCGTGGCGGAGCTGCTGATCGAGGTCGGAGCCCTGGCCGAACCCGAGTCGACGGGGGCCCGACAGGTGCTGCTCGACGAGCGCCTGCGCGAGCCGGCGATCGCCGCGGTGCTCGACGCCACCCCGCAGGGCCTCATCGGGGCCCGGGAGACGCTGCTGCTGGAGATGGCCCGCTACCGGCCCAACCCGCGCAGTTCCGCCGCCGACCTCACCGCCCTGATCCGGATCTACCTGCTCTCCCGCATCGACGTGCTGTGGTGGCGCGACGCGCCCACCTTCATGACCGACGCGCAGGTGAACGCCAGCGCAGACCTGGTGGACCTGGAGTGGCTGCGCCGCCGCGACCTGCTCCGCTTCCGGTATCAGGAGCAGCCCGCCACCGTCGTTGGCCGCAGCGTGCGGGCGGTGCGCCGCCGGCTGCTGCCGGAGGCCCGGCCGCACACCGCCGGGCTGAAGTTCCGCCGGGCCCGGCGCGAGGTGATCGGCCTGCTCAACGACATCGGTCGCGAGTTCGACCGGATCGCCCCGCCCGGCACCCCGCCGCTGTGGGTGACCAGCCTGGTCCGCAGCGCCGAGCATCAGCACCAGCTACGCCGCCTCGGCTACGCCGCGATGGTGCCCAGCGGGCACTGTCTCGGCTACGCCGTCGACGTGGAGCTGGCCTGGTTCCAGCGATTCGGCGCCCGGGACGCCCTGGCCGGGCTGCTGCTCGCCCGGCAGCGGGCCGGGGAGGTCAACGTGGTCGACGAGGGACAGGCCTGGCACCTGTGCCTCGCGCCCGCCGCCGGGCTGCGGTTCCGCCGGTCGTACGAGGCCGAGATGGGGGTCTGAGCCGTGTGCGGCATCGCGTTGAGCATCGGCCCGGAGGCCGACCCGGCCACCTTCCGCCGGATGCTGGCAGTTCTCGCCCCGCGCGGCGAGGTGACCGAGACCCGCCGGGAGGCCGGGCTGCTCGCCGGCACCCGCCGGCTGCGGATCGTCGACCGGGACCGGGCCGTGCAGCCCTGGGTCTCCGCCGACGGGCGGTTCCTGCTCTGCCACAACGGCGAGATCTTCAACCACCACGAGCTGCGCGCGGAGCTGACGCGACTCGGTCACCCGTTCCGCAGTGAGAGCGACACCGAGGTGCTGCTCGCCGCGTTCCTGGCCTGGGGCGAGGACGCGGTGCGGCGGCTGCGCGGCGAGTACGCATTCGTCGTCGTCGAGCAGACCACCGGGCGGGCCTACCTGGCCCGTGACCCGATCGGGGTCAAGCCGCTGTACTGGTCCCGGGTGCCCGGCTGCCTGCACCTGGCCAGCGAGGTCAAGGCGCTGGTCGGGCACGGCGCGCCGGTGTGCGAGGTGCCCCCGGGGCACCACGGCTGGGCCGAGCCGGGTGGCGACGTCCGGCTGCGCCCGTACGTCGACCTGCTGACCCTCGGCGAAGGGCTGCCGATGGTGGACGACCCGGACGAGGCCGCCCTGCTCGTCCGTGCCGCCCTCACCGACAGCATCCGGATGCGGGTGGACACCGACCTGCCCCTCGGCGTGGTGCTCTCCGGCGGGCTGGACAGCTCCCTGGCCCTGGTGCACGCCCACCAGATGCACCCGAACTGCGTGGCGGTCACCGTCGGCGTGCCGGAGAGCCCGGACGTGGCGTACGCCCGGCGGCTCGCCGCCGACCTGGGGGTGCCGCACGAGGTGGTCGAGCTGCGCCCCCGTGACGTCCGGCTGGCCGATGTGCGGGAGGCCATCCGGATCTCGGAGCTGACCGAGTACGGGGACATCATCAACGCGGTGGTCTCGGTGCCGATCTTCCGTCGGCTCCGCGAGCTGGGCGTGCGGGTGGTGCTCACCGGGGACGGCTCCGACGAGCTGTTCGGCGGCTACCCGATGTACCACCAGGTCGGCCCCGAGCGGGCCCGCCGGCTGTTCCTGCACCGGATCCGCAACCTGTGCCGTACGGAGTTGCAGCGGGTGGACCGGGCCAGCATGGGCCACGGGGTCGAGGCGCGGGTGCCGTTCCTCGACCTCAGCGTGGTGGAACTGGCGATGCGGCTGCCGCTGGAGCTGAAGCTGCGCGAGGGGCGGGAGAAGTGGATCGTGCGACGGGCCTTCGCCGACGTGCTGCCCGACTACGTGCTGCGCCGGCCGAAGAACCCGATGTCGTACTCGTCGGGGCTGCACGAGCGGGCCCGGCTCTACAAGCCGCTGTTCGCCCGGCTGCACCGCTCGTTCGGCTATCACCTGCTCGAACCCGTCCGGCGGGACTTCGACAGCGTGCTCAGTCGATGCGGCAACGACCTGGACCGGGCCATCGCCGACGGGCTGGCCAGGCCGGACTACACGATGCTGGAGCACGCCCGGGACCTGGTCGGGGCGGCGAAGTGGAACGCCGCGCCGGTGGTCCGCCGGCTGGTCGGCCCGCGCGCCACGCGGCGTACGCCGGTCGGCTGACCGCTGAGCCGCCGGTCCGCGTCGCGGAGCTGGCGGCGGTGCAGTGGCCGAACCCCAGCTCCCCGAGGTCCGGCCCACCCCATGATCGACGCGACCGGGGCGGGGCGGCCGGACCGGCCGCCCCGCCGCCGGGTCACCGCAGGTAGGCGCCGGTCTCGCCGATCTTCCCAGGCGCCGGGTTGCCCGGCAGATCCAGCACGTACACCCGCAGGTTGCCCTTGCCGGCGACGGCCGCGGTCAGCGTCCCGTTGGTCACCGTCTTCACGTCGCCGGTGACCGCGTCGACGTACCGGCCGTTCGGAACCCCGGCGAACGTCGCGCTGCCGGAGACCGTCACCAGCGCGAAGCTGTCCACCGCGCCGGAGGTGAACCGGCGCTTGTACGCCATCGACCCGCTGATCCCCTCGGTCGAGTACTGCCCCTTCTGCAGGGCGGGCACCGCCCGGCGGATCTGGTTGAGCCGCTGCACGTGTTTGGCCAGCGGCTGGCTGAGCGTGGTGGCCACCGGACCGGTGGCGGAGCTGACCTTGCCGAAGTCCGACGCGGTGACCGTGCCCTGAACGTGGTCGCCGTAGTAGGCCCGGCCGGTGGTGGCGAGGGGGCAGGTCGGCCCACAGTCGATTTTCGCGCCCTTCTGGAACTCGATCTCCGAGCCGTAGTAGAGCGTCGGGATGCCCCGGAACGTCCACATCAGGCTCATGTTCTCCGCCCAGGCGTCGGTGCCCCCGGTGTACCGGGTGTTCGACTTGTTCGGCCCGTAGTCGTGGCTGTCGACGTAGACGACGTTGTAGGTGGCGTCGTTGTAGCTGTCGTCGGAGTCCTTGCCGTTGCCGTACGCGTTGTTGGCGTCGCCGAAGTTCATGTGCATCCGCATGTCGATGACGTTCATGCCGGACGCCTTCGAGTGGTCCGGAGCGTGGTAGGTGTTTCCGCGCAGGAAGGCGTTGTCGGTGGTGGGCTGGCCACCCGGGCCGGAGAGCTGCTCGTAGTCGAACTGTTCGATCGCGGCCCTGACGTCGTCGGGGCTGTACTCCTTGCGCTCCTTCCAGGTGAAGAACTGCGCCGAGTGGTTGACCGAGCCCCGGTTCCACTTGTCGTTGACGAACGCGGCGACCTCGCCGAAGACGTAGAAGTCCTTGCCCTTCTCGCCGTGCTTGGCCAGGGCGTGCTGCTGGATGGCCGGCAGGAAGCGCCGGTTCCAGGTGACCCGGGGAATGTGCACGGCCGTGTCGATCCGGAAGCCGTCCACCCCCATGTCGATGTACCGGTTGTACGCGTCGATCAGGTACTGCTGCACGGTGGCGTTCTCGGTGTTGAAGTCGGCCAGGTCCTCGTGCAGCCAGCAGCTCCGGGCGTCCTCGCCCTCCCAGTTGCCGATCCAGCACTGGTGGTACAGGTCGGCGGGGAACAGCTTGTTGGTCGGTGCCGGCCACTGGCACTCGTAGAGCTTGAAGCCCTCCGGGCTGGTCCCGTTCGGGACACCCCAGCGCGGGCACTGGTTGCCGGCCGGTGCGGCCGTCGACCACACGTCCCCGTTGTACGCGCGGCCCTTGGCCAGGGCGTTCTGCGCCGGGGTCAGCTCCGGATCGGCACCTGCGTGCTCCACCATCGGGTCGTACCCGCGGCCCGGCTCCTGCTTGCTGTACATCCACTTCCACTGCTCGTCGCGGACGCCATACACCGTCGGGGTGAACAGGCCCTTGGCGCCCCAGCGGGAGCTGTGGTTGTAGACCACGTCCTGGAAGATCTTGATGCCCTTGCCGTGCGCGGTGTTGATCAGGTCCTGGTAGCTCGCGCCGGGGCTCTCCAGGCGCGGGTCCACGCGGTAGAAGTCCCAGCCGTGGTAGCCGTGGAAGTCGTAGTCGGACCGGTTCAGCACCACCGGGGTGATCCACAGGGCGGAAAAGCCGAGCCCCTTGATGTAGTCCAACTTGTCGATCAGGCCCTTGAAGTCGCCCCGGAACATCGGGTCGTTGTTGGCCGCGTTGCCGGACTTCACGTGCTGGCTGCCGCCCCGGTTGTTGGCGTTGTCACCGTCGGCGAACCGGGCGGTCATCACGAAGTAGATGCTGTCCTCGCGGGGGTCGCCGCCGAGCGGGCTGCCAGCCGTCGCCGGGGGCGGGGCGTCGCCGGTGGTCGCCGCCGCCCGGTCGCTGGCCGGTGAGGTGTTGCCGGCCGCGTCGTACGCCCGCACGGTGTATTCGTAGCGGGTGTTCGCGGTCAGGGATCCGTCGAGGTGGCTGGTGGTGGCGGTGGTCATCGTGACCGTGCCCTCCGGCCCGCCGGTGCGGGTGAGCCGGTACCCGGTGACCGCGCGGTCGTCGGTGGACGCCGCCCAGGACACCGCCACCCGCACCCCGTTCGCGGTGGCGCCCAGCCCGGTCGGGGTGGAGGGTGCGGTGGTGTCCGGCGTCTCCGGTACACACGGCGCGGTCGCCCCGGCGGTCACCACGCCGCCCTTGACCGTGGTCACCCCGGCCCCGATGGTGTAGTCCGCGCCGTTGTTGTTGTCCCAGTTCCCGGCGCCGTTGTTGAACGCCGCCCTCATCGTCGCGGCGCTGCCGAGGTCGACCGCCCGGCGGGCCCAGCCGGCGCAGCCGGCCTCCATCGGCACGCCGGGCACGGCGGTCCAGGCCCCGCCGGCCGGCTGGTAGTGGATGTTCGCGGTGGTCCAGCCCCGGGTGGCGACGTGGTACCAGACGTCGGCCGTCCGGCCGGTCGACGGGGTGGGCGAGGGGGTGGGCGAGGGCGGGGTGCCGGCGCAGGGATCGCCCGCGCCGACCACGCCGCCGGACACGGTCACCGCACCGGTGCCGAGGCGGTAGTTGCGGCCGTTGTTGTTGTCCCAGGTCCCCGCGTTGTTGTTGAAGACCGCTTGCAGGCCGGCGGCGGACCCGGCGTCGACGGTCCGCTTGCGCCAGCCCGTGCAGGCCGGCTCCATCGGTACGCCCGGCACGGCCGTCCACGCGCCGCCGTCGGGGGCAAAGTGGAGGTTCACGGTGCCGGTCCACGCGGCCGGGGGCTGGTAGTAGACGGTCACGGTGTTCGCGGCGGCGGCGATGCTGAGCGGGGCCAGCCCGACGACCAGACCGGCGGCCATCGCGGCCCCGATCATCCGTCGTCGTCGCCCGGTGCTGCTGCCCATCGGGGCTCCTCGGGGGTGAGATGTCGGCGCCTGGGCCGAAGGGGGACGGACCCTTGCGGGACAGCCCTCGGTTCGGGGGCGGGCTGTCCGATCCGGACAGCGACATGACGTATAGCGTCAGGAAGTACCGGATCTTTCTGCAAGGTCTTGCAAGTGTCGAGAAAGTTACCACCATCAACCTCCCGACACCAGATGTTCACAACAGGCGGGAAAACACCCTGCCGGCACCGCCTGCCTCGCGAGCGCGACGACCGATTCCCGCCAGCGCCCCTGCCGTTGGAGGCGCAGGCTGGCACCCATGACGACGACCCCCAGCTTCCGGGTCCGGGCGCTGTCGCCCGAGGTCCCCGCCGCCGTCCGCGCCACCGGGCGGGACGCCTCCGGCCTGCCGCCGCATCGCTCGACCGCCGCCGGCGGTGAACCGCTGCGCTGCTGCCTGCGCGACGCCGCCACGGGTGAGGAGATCATGCTGTTCGGCTACGCCCCGCCGATACCGTCGGGCCCGTACCGGGAGGTCGGCCCTGTCTTCGCCCACGCCGGCCCGTGCGCCGGCCCGGCGCCGGGGTACCCGCCGGCCTGGCGCGGGCGGGCGCAGGTGCTACGCGCGTACGACCGGCGGGGGTGGATCCACGACGCCCGGGTGCACGACGGCGCCGACCCCGAGGCGGTGATCGCCGAGCTGCTGGCCGACCCGGCGGTGCGACGGCTGCACAGCCGCAACGTGGCGTACGGGTGCTTCATGTTCACCGTGGACCGACCCGGCTGACCTCGCCGTGGTGGACAATGGTCGATGGCTGACTTAGCGTTCAGGAACTATGCGTAGGACCCTCCTCGGCGCCGGCCTGGCCCTGCTGCTCGCCGTGACCGCCTGCTCCGGACCCGAGCCCACCGCCGCCGGGTCGACGCCCGCCGGCCCGGCGACCGGCACGCCTACCGCCTCGCGGCAGAGCGCGGCCGAGGCCGAACAGACCCTGGCCAGCCTGCGTAAGGTCGACGACCTGCCGATGTGGGAGATGACCTTCGTCGGCGACTACGACCCCACCGTCGGCACCGACGCCGCGCCGCCCAGCCCGTTCGGCTGCTCGCTCTTCGCCGCGTGGGGCGACCGGAGCCGGCCGCTGTTCGCCCGCAACTTCGACTGGGAGGCCAACCCGGCCCTGGTGCTGCGCACCGACCCGCCCGACGGGTACGCCACGGTCACCCTGGTCGACATGTCCTACCTCGGCGTCGGCGCCGACCCCACGGGGGACCGCCGGCTGCTCGACGCGCCCCTGCTGCCCTTCGACGGGATGAACGAGCGCGGGCTCGCCGTCGGGCTGGCCGCCGACGACGCCGCCACCGCCCGGCCCGAGGCGGGCAAGCCCACGGTCGGCTCGGTGCGCATCCTGCGGCTGGTACTCGACCAGGCAGCCACCGTGGACGAGGCCGTCGCCGTGTTCGGCCGGCACAACCTCGACTTCGAGGGCGGGCCGCCGCTGCACTACCTGCTCGCCGACGCCACGGGGGCGTCGGCCGTGGTCGAGTTCGTCGACGGGGCGCTGCGGGTCGAGAAGGGGCGGGGGAGCTGGCAGGCGCTGACCAACGTGCCCGTTGTCGGCGTACCCGAGGACAAGCGGCGCACCGACCACCGCTACGGCGTGCTCGCCGCAGCGCTGGCGAAGGCCGGCGGGGTGGTCGACGACCGGGCGGCGCTGGAACTGCTCAACGACGTCCGGCAGGGCCACACCCGATGGTCGGTCACGTACGGCCTGCGCACCGGCGAGATCCACCTCCGCACCGCCACGGGCACGGACCGCACGTACCGCCTCCCGGTCACCCCGTAGATCTTGGAAGATTTCGGCCCCCGGAGGGGCCGCTTCCCTCCAAGATCTGTCCGGCGTACAGCGGCCGGGGCGGGCAGGGGGGCGGCATGCCGGTGGGCCGGGTGCCGTGGGAGGCGATCCCCGGCCCCGGCCCACCGCCCCCTCGTCAGCGCTCCTTGGGATCGAAGGTGTAGTCCACCCCGCCCACGTCGAACTTCTCACCGATCTCCTTGGCCGGGCCGACCTGGACGACCTGGAGCATGTACGGCCTCTGCAGGACCTGGTCCACCGAGAAGCTGAGCGACAGCACCGGCCGCTCGTTCGGGTTGATCAGCAGGTCCTTGATCTGCGCCTTGTACGGGTCGACGATCTGGATCGAGGTGTTGCCGACGACCCGGATGCCCTCACCCTGCGCACCCGCGGCCCGCCAGCGCTGGAACATCTCGGGGCCGAGGTCGGCGACGATCTTGGCACCCGGCACCGCCTCGCCCAGCGGCCGGAACGCGAGGTCGAACTTGGCCGGCACGTCCAGGGCGTTCGCCAGGGCGTACGGCCGGACCGAGATCGAGCCGGGGGTGGCCGCCGGGACGGTGTTGGCGTTCTTCCAGGCGATGTTGTTGTTGTACTGCGTGTTGATGGACGTCGCCGGGCCCTCGAACAGCATCGGGTCGGTCGGCGACTCCCAACGCAGCAGGAGGCAGAAGTGCCCGATGGAGGGCACGTTGTTCCAGGCGATCGACGTCGTGGTGACGCCGGAGGCGGCGACCACGAGCGGCTTCGCGCCGATCTGCGTCCAGTGCAGCGGCCAGTTCGCGGCGCCGCCGGAGGTGGTGTAGTACGCCTTCAGCGTTCCGCTGCTGATTCCGGAACCGTAGGGGCCGTGGTTGTTCAGCTTCACGAAAATGTAACTCGTCGAGCCGACGACCGGATTTGTGGACGAGAGGCACTCGATCGCGGTGGGACAGATCTTGATGTTCGGGCTGTTGAAGAACGACGAATAGATGGCGCCGTGCGGCTCGAAGCCGGTGTCGCTCGCGATGTCCTTGATGTAGACGTCGGTGCGGGCGTTGGCGGCCATGCCGCTGCCCGCGTCCGCCGCGACTGCGGCGGTGCCGCCCACGGAGAACGCCATGAGGGCGGTCAGGACGGCGCCGAACAGCAGCCGCGCCACGCGTGGACGTGTGCGTGCGATTGTCATGCTGATTCCCTTTCGACGGGGCGGTGGGGGGTCCGAGTACTTACAGTGTTCCCGGTCACCCGGCTCGATTACTGTAGGGCAATGGTCGCGAACAATGAAACACTCAAGAGTGTCGATTGCTCAAGGGGTGTCCATGTATGCCGGGGAGGTGGTAATTCCCGGATACGGCGGAACATGAATCAAATAGTCACGCGCAATCGTGTATCAACGGCGGCCCGCGACGCTCCTGTACGCCTACCGTTCGCGCCCCACCCGTCGGGGCCACCGGGAGCCGGGTGCGCCCCCGCCGCCCGGAGCTGGCCGGCGATGCCCGGACCACCCGCTGGCCCGTACGCTGGGTGACCGTGAAGCGGATCCTGTTCGGCCGGCCGCTGCGCAGCGTGGCCTTCGACGTGGCGGTCTCCGGCTTCGTGGTGCTGTTCGGCCTCACCGGCGCGGTCAACCAGCCCGGCGGGTGGTGGGGCACCGGCGTCGGCGCGGCGATGGCCGTGGCGCTGCTGTTCCGGCGCGCCCACCCGTCGGCGGTGGCGGCGGCCGTCGCCGTGCTCGCCCTGGTCCAGGTGGTCGCCGGCTGGGGGCCGCTGGCCTTCGACGTCGCTGTGCTGATCGCCCTGTACAGCGTCGTCAAGTACGCCGAGCGGCTGCGCGACGGCATCATCTTTGGGATCGTCGCCGCCGTCGGGGTGGTGCTGGGCGCGCTGCAGATGCAGGGCACGGTCGCCTGGTGGGCCACGGCGATCTGGTTCGCCCTGGTCACCGGCGCGGTCTGGCTGATGGGCCTCAACGTGCGCACCCGGCGGCTCTACGTGCTCAGCCTGGAGGAGCGGGCCACCACCCTGGAACGAGAGCGGGAGGCCGAGTCGCGGGCGGCGGTGGCCGAGGAGCGCACCCGGATCGCCCGGGAGCTGCACGACGTGGTGGCGCACAGCATGGCCGTGATGATCGTGCAGGCCGACGGGGCGCGGTACATGTTCGACCGGGACCCGGAGACCGCCCGGGAGGCGGTGAAGGTGGTCGCCGACACCGGCCGGCAGGCGCTGGAGGAGATGCGCCGCCTGGTGGGCGTACTGCGGGAGCCGAGCGTGCCCGACCAGGCGGCCGGGACCGGCGCGGCGGCCGGGACGGACGGCGCGGGGCCCCCGGGCCTGTCGGCGGAGCCGGTGCACCGGCGACCGGCGCTGGTGGGGCTGCCCGACCTGCTGGACCGGTTCCGCGCCGCCGGGCTGCGCATCGACTGGACGGTCACCGGCGAGCCCCCGGCGCTGCCGCCCGGCCTGGAGCTGACCGTGTACCGGGTGGTGCAGGAGGCGCTGACCAACGCCCTCAAGCACGCCGGGGTCGGCGCGACGGTCGCGCTGGGGATGGACCACCCGCCCGGCGCCGTCGTGGTGCGGGCCGCCGACGACGGTCGCGGTCGGCCGGTGGTCCGGCCCGCGCCCTCCGGCGGACACGGCCTGGTCGGCATGCGCGAACGGGTGACGGTGTACGACGGCAGCCTCACCGCCGGTCCCAGGCTGGCCGGGGGGTGGCAGGTCGAGGTGCGGCTGCCGCTACCGTCGAGCACCGGGACGGAGGTGGCGGCATGACGATCCGCGTGGTGATCGTGGACGACCAGGCGTTGGTGCGGGCGGGATTCCGGATGGTGCTGGACTCCCAGTCGGACCTGACCGTGGTCGGTGAGGCGATCGACGGCGCGGACGCGCTGCGGGTGCTCGACCGGATCGAGGCCGACGTGGTGGTGATGGACATCCGGATGCCGACCATGGATGGGGTGGAGGCGACCCGGCGGATCTGCGCAGGCCGGCCCGGGGGCACCCCCCGGGTGCTGGTCCTGACGACCTTCGACACCGAGTCCGACGCGTTCGCCGCGCTCCAGGCCGGGGCGAGCGGGTTCCTGCTGAAGAGCGTCCCCCCGGAGGAGCTGCTGGCCGCGATCCGGGTGGTGGCCGAGGGCGACTCGGTGGTCGCCCCGCCGATCACCCGCCGGCTGCTGGAACGGTTCGCCGGCCAGCTCGGCCCCGGCCCCACCGGGGACCCCCGGCTGACCCAGCTCACCGAGCGGGAGCGGGAGATCCTGCTGCTGGTGGCGCAGGGCCTGTCCAACGCCGAGATCGCCGCCCGGGTGCACGTCGCCGAGGCGACCGTGAAGACCCACGTCGGGCGGATCCTGGCCAAGCTCCAGCTCCGCGACCGGGTCCAGGCAGTGGTGCTGGCGTACGAGAGCGGCCTGGTCACCCCCGGGGGCTGACGGCGGGTACGACCCAGGTCGTACGCCGCCGTACCGGGCGGCGCACCCCTGGACGCACCGAGGTCGAGCGCGCGGGTGGACGCGGGTCGGCTGGTGTCGCCCATAGCGTCGGAGACGTCCCAGCCGCCGTCTCCACGGGGAGCACCACGTGTCCGTCCCACCTCCCGCGTTCGCCGCCGCCGGCGTCGCGGTCACCGCCCGGGGCCTGCGCAAGGAGTACGGCGTCGGTCAGGCGCGGGTCGTCGCCCTCGACGGCGTCGACGTCGACTTCGCCGCCGGCCGGTTCACGGCCATCATGGGCCCGTCCGGCTCCGGCAAGTCCACCCTGATGCACTGCCTCGCCGGCCTCGACCGGCCCAGCGCCGGCACGGTGCGCATCGGCGACGCCGACACCGGACGGCTCGACGACAAGCGGCTGACCCTGCTGCGCCGGGACCGGGTCGGCTTCGTCTTCCAGAAGTTCAACCTGCTGCCCGCGCTGACGGCCGAGGAGAACATCGTGCTGCCGCTGGCCATCGCCGGCCGCCGGCCCGACCCGGGCTGGCTGCGCCAGGTGGTCGCCGCCGTCGGGCTGACCGACCGGCTGCGGCACCGGCCCGCCGAGCTCTCCGGCGGCCAGCAGCAGCGGGTCGCCGTCGCCCGCGCCCTGATCACCAAGCCGTGGGTGATCTTCGCCGACGAGCCGACCGGCAACCTCGACTCCCGCTCCGGCGCGGAGGTGCTGCGGCTGCTCCGCGAGGCCGTCGACACCCTCGGCCAGACCGTGGTGATGGTGACCCACGACCCGGTCGCCGCGAGCCACGCCGACCGGGTGGTGTTCCTCGCCGACGGCCGGCTGGTCCGCGAGCTGACCGCGCCGACCGCCGAGGCGGTCCTCGACGCCCTCGCCCGCCTGGACCCGGCACCGGCCGGCGCGGCGGGGGGCCCTCGATGACCCGGCTGACCCTGCGCATGATGCGCGCCGACGCTCTGCGGCTGTTGCTCTCCTCGCTGGCCGTGGTGCTCGGCGTCGCCTTCGTCGCCGGCACCCTGATCTTCACCGACGGGATGAGGCAGGGCGCGTACGACCGGGCCGGCACCTTCGACCGGCACACCGACCTCGCCGTGTACGCCGAGCAGGACCCGATCCCGCCCGCCCTGGTCGAGAAGGTGCGCGCGGTCGACGGGGTGCGCGCCGCCGACGGGGAACTGACCGGCACCGCCGGGGTGGTCGGCTCCGACGGGCGGCCCGTGCTCGGCTTCGCCGTCCTCGCCGCGATCCCCACCGACCCGGCCCTCCAGTCGTACGAGGTGGTGGCCGGGCGGCTCCCGCAGCGCCCCGGCGAGCTGGTGCTCGACGCGCCGACGGTGGCCGAGGAGGGGTTCACCCTCGGGTCGCCGGTGAACGTGGGCGGCAGCGGGGGAGCGGCCCGCCCGTACACCCTGGTCGGCACGGTCGACGTGGCCGGCACCTCCCGGGACGTCGGCGGGCCGTTCATCGGCCTGGCCGGGCCCGACGCCCTCGCCGTCGCTGCGGAGAAGGGCTACGGGCGGATCATGGTGGCCGCCGCGCCCGGCGTGCCGGCGGCGGAGCTGGCCGACCGGCTGGCGGCGGTGACCGGTGCCGGCATGACCGTTAAGGACCGGCAGGAGATCCTCGACGCCGCCGTCGAGGACGCCGTACGCGACCTGGAGCAGTTCAACCTGTTCCTGCTCACCTTCGCCGGAATCGCCGTGGTGGTGGCCGGGTTCGTCATCGCCAACACCTTCGCCATCATGCTCGCCCAGCGCACCCGGAGCACCGCCCTGCTGCGGCTGGTCGGCGCGACCCGGGGGCAGGTGTTCCGGGCGATGCTGCTGGAGGCGGCGGTGACCGGGCTGGCCGCCTCCGCGCTCGGGGTGGCCGCCGGGACCGGCCTGGCCGTCGGGATGAACGCGCTGTTGTCCGCGTTCGACGTGCCCGTCTCCGGCGGGCTCGCCGTCACCGCGTCGACCGTGCTGACCTGCCTGCTGCTGGGCACCGCCCTCACCGTCGGCGCCGCCGCCGTGCCGGCCTGGCGGGGCACCCGGATCGCGCCGGTGGCCGCGCTCACCGACGCGGCGGTGCAGCCCACCCGCGGGGCCGGCCGGATCCGGCTGGCCGCCGGCGCGCTGCTCTTCGGCGCGGGGGTGGCCGCGCTGGTGGCGGCGGGGGCCAGCGGCCAGGTGCCGCTGGTCGCGGCGGGCGGGGTGCTCACCTTCTTCGGCATCGTGCTGTTCGGCCCGGTGCTGGTGCCGGCGCTGGTGCGGGTGCTCGGCTGGCCGGCGCGCCGGCTGTTCGGGGCGACCGCCGGGCTGGCCGTGGCGAACGCGGTGCGCAACCCGCGCCGGATCGCCGCAACCGCCACCGCCCTGGTCATCGGCATCGGGCTGGTGTCCGCTTTCGTGGTCGGCGCGCGCAGCGTCAAGACCGGCATCGAGCGGGCCGTGGACCAGCAGATCGGGGTGGACTTCCTGGTCACCGGCATCGGCGGGGACCTGCCGCCGAACCTCGCGGACGAGCTGGCCGCCCGCGCCGAGCTGGGCGTCGTGCACGAGCAGCGCAGCCGGGTCAGCGGCGGGATCGAGCTGCGGGCCGCCCACCCGACGCTGGTCGGGCGCACCCTGACCGCCGTGGACGCCGGCGACGCGGGCCGGCTCGGGCCGGGCCGGGTGCTGGTGCACCGGGAGCTGGCCCGGGCGAAGGGCTGGGCGGTCGGCGACACCGTCACCCTCGCCGGGCGGCCGTTCGAGGTCGCCGCCGTCGTCGTCGCCGACGGCCCGTTGCTGGCCGGCAGCCCGGTCCCGGCCGGGCACGTGGTCGACGTGGTCGACGCCGACTTCACCCGCCTCTTCCCGGCCGAGCGCGGCTACCTCGTCGAGGTCGACCCGGCCGCCGGGGTGCCCGCCGAGCGGGCCCGGGAGGCCGTCGAGTCGGTGCTGACCCGCTACCCGACGGTGAACCTGATGGACCAGGCAGCGTACAAGAAGATGCTCACCGGCACGGTCGACATGCTGCTGGCGTTCGTCACCGCGCTGCTCGGCCTGGCCGTGGTGATCGCGCTGGTCGGGGTCGCCAACACGCTGAGCCTGTCGGTGGTGGAGCGGACCCGGGAGAACGCGGTGCTGCGCGCGGTCGGGCTGACCCGGGGCCGGATGCGCGCCATGCTCGCCGTGGAGGCGGTGTTGATGGCGCTGGTCGGCGCGGTGCTCGGGGTGGGCCTCGGCATCGGGGTCAGCGCCGGGGCGATGGCCGTGGTCGCCCGCCTGGGCGGCGACTTCACGCTGGTCATGCCGTGGGGGCAGCTCGGGCTGATCCTCGCGGTGGCGGTGCTCGCCGCGCTCGCCGCGTCCGTCCTCCCGGCTCGTCGGGCCCTGGCCCGCCCGGTCGTGGAGTCCCTCGGCGCCGAGTGACGACGCGGGGTCCCCGCCCGCGGGCGGGGACCCCGAGACGATCCCCTGTGTTCAGAGCCGCTCGACGGCCGGGCCGTGGCACCGGTTGCGGGTGTCGAAGACGTACCGGGCGTGCCGCACCACCAGGTCGTAGTCGAGGCAGTCGTGGTCGGTCACCACGACCACCGCGTCGGCCTGCCGGACCTCGTGTTCGGTCAGCCCGACCACGGTCACCCCGGCGGGCACGTGGTGCGGCTCGGCGTACGGCTCGACGGCGCGTACGTCCGCGCCGAGGGCCTGCAGGCGGCGGGCCACGTCGACGGCGGGTGAGTCCCGCATGTCCCCGGTGTTCGGCTTGTACGCCAGCCCGAGCAGCAGCAGCCGCGCTCCGTTGACCGCGCGGCCGGCCCGGTTCAGCCCGCCCATGATCCGCTGGGCGACGTGCTCGGGCATCTCGTGGTTGACGTCGTTGGCCAGCTCGATGAACCGGAACTGACGCCCCAGCCGCCGCTTGACCTGCCAGGACAGGTAGCACGGGTCGATCGGCAGACAGTGCCCGCCGACCCCCGGCCCGGGGCGGAACGGCATGAACCCGAAGGGCTTGGTCTCGGCCGCCTCGATCGCCTGCCAGACATCGATGTCGAGGTGGTGGCTGAGCATCGTCAGCTCGTTGATCAGCGCGATGTTGACCTGGCGGAAGGTGTTCTCGATCAGTTTGGTCAGCTCGGCGACCCGGGTGGAGTCCACCGGCACGGTCCGCTCGACCAGCCGGCGGTAGAACGCGTCGACCCGGTCGCGGGACTCCGCGTCCACCCCGGAGACCACCTTCGGGGTGTTCTCCAGTTTCCAGGTGGGGTTGCCGGGGTCGATCCGCTCGGGGCTGTAGCCGAGGTGGAAGTCGCCGGGGCTGGTCAGCCCGCTGGCCGACTCGAGCAGCGGTCGGAGCAGTTCCTCGGTGGTGCCCGGGTAGGTGGTCGACTCCAGGACCACCACGCAGCCCGGCCGCACGTACGGCCCGATGCGCACCCCGGCCTGCTCGACGAAGCTCAGGTCGGGAACGCCGTCGCGCAGCGGGGTCGGCACGGTGATCACGCAGACGTCGAAGCCCTCGGCCTCGGTGTACTCCGTGCTCGGCCGGTACCGGCCACTGCCCAGCGCCCGGCCGAGCCGGTCGGTCGGGATGTCCTCGACGAAGGACTCGCCGGAGGCGAGCCGCTTGACCCGGTCGGCGTCGACGTCGAGGCCGACGACGTCCATTCCCGCCTCGACCGCCCGCACGGCCAGCGGCAGGCCGACGTATCCCTGGCCGATGACGACCAACTTCTCAGCGCTCACCCGTGCTCCCGCAGACGACGGAACGTGCATCCTCGTCAGCGTAAGTGAGTATCTGCGTTTAAAGTCCGATTTGGGGATGACGGGGCCGGTGGGAAGCCGCGACCCCGGCCGGATCGGTCATCCGGCCGGGGTCGGTCGGTGCGTGGGGTCAGCCGTTCAGGACGGGCGGGTCGGCCGGGGTGCTCGCCGTGGTGGGCGGCGGGTCGACCGGGGTGCTCGCCGTGGTGGGCGGCGGGTCGACCGGGGTGCTCGCCGTGGTGGGCGGCGGGTCGACCGGCGCGCTCGCCGTCGGCGTGCTGGACGGCTTCGGCGTGGCCGCCCCGCTCGGCTTCGGGGTCGCCGTCGGGCTGGCCGGGGCCGAGGGGCGGCGGCCCGGCCGGTCGGTCGGACCCTCGTCGACCGCGGCCTCCTCGGTGGCGGCCGAGTTGTCGCCCTGCGTCGGGACGGACGCCGGGGCGGTCGGCTGGTACTTCGTCGCGGGGGCGTCGTCGCCCCGCGTCGCGCCCAGGGCCGCGGTGAGCCCGGCCACCGCCACCAGCACTGCCGCGAGCGCGCCGAGCAGGGTGCCGCGCCGCCCGCCGCGCCGGGCGGAGGAGGGGGCGGGCCGCCGCACCGGCGGCAGGTCGTCGCGGGTGGTACCGCTGGCGCCCGGAGCGGTGCCACCGCCGGCGGCCCCGCGCAGCGGGACCGGCACGGTGCTGGTCGGCGCCGAGCCGTCCGCGACGGTGGCCCGCGCCGCCTCGGCCATCGCCGCGCCGGTGGCGAACCGCTCTGCCGGATTCTTCGCCAGGGCCCGACCCACCAGCTGCCGCACCGACGCCGGGATCTCCTGCGGCAGCTCCGGCGGCTCGTCGTCCAGGTGCCGGACGGCGACCTGCAACGGGTTGTCCCCCGTGAAGGGCGGCCCGCCGGTCAGGCAGCAGTACGCCACGGCGCCGAGCGCGTAGATGTCGGTGGCACCGGAGACCGGCCGGCCGGCTGCCTGTTCGGGGGCCATGTAGAGCGCGGTGCCCGGCACCGCGTCGGCGCTGGTGATGCTCGTGACGTTGGTCGACCGGGCCACCCCGAAGTCGACCAGCACGACGGTGCCGTCCTCCTGCACCAGCAGGTTGCTCGGCTTGACGTCGCGGTGCACGATGCCGCCGAGGTGCGCCGCGTGCAGCGCCTGCGCCGCCTGGGCGACGATCGACATGGTCTCGGCGACGTCGAGCTGCCCGGCCGCCTCGATCCGTCGGGACAACGGCTGGCCCTCGACGAACTCCATGACCAGGTAGTCGGCCCGCCCACCCTCGGGCAGGTCGTCCTCGCCGCAGTCGTAGACCTGCACGATGCCCGGGTGTCGCAGGGCGGCCATGATCCGCGCCTCGGTCCGGAACCGGGCGATGAAGTCGGGGTCGGAGACCAGCGCCGGAAGCAGGACCTTCACCGCGACCTGGCGGCCGAGGATCTGGTCCGTGGCCCGCCAGACGTCACCCATGCCGCCGGTGGCGACACGGTCGTCCAGGCGGTACCGACCGCTGAGTACGACTCCCGAAGACAACACGGCACTACCGTACCCAGAAGCCGGCGCGGAGCACTTCTCGTGATCTGGCCCAAACGGATGGGGCCTTCGTGGCGACGGGACAGCGGGGGGATTCCCGGGTCGGATATCCTGTGACCATTTCGCGACAGTCGGTCATGGTGTTGATCGAGTGGTTTGGTCAAGCGGGTCGTGGCCTGCATCAACCGGGGCCCCGCGCCACTCGCGGGTAGGCTCATGCGTCGGCTGACCCCCACGTGTTACATCGACACGCCGGGCAGTCGGGTTGATAATTCTCACTCTTTTTCCGGCAGTCGGTGGCTTGTCCACCCGGCCCTCCACTCCTAGCGTTAGCCCGGCTCGGGCCCGCCCGGCGGCGTTGGCACGAGACGTTCGTCGGCGGACGTGCCGCGTGCCGCGCCCGGACGTGCCGTCCACGCCGTACCGCGTCGGGCGTGATCTGGTCAGCGGGGGGCTGATGGTGCGGGATGAGGTCCGGCCGCCGGGCCGGGTCGGCGACGCGTGCGACGGGGTCGGCGTACGCCGGTCTTCGGGGACCGGGCGGCGGAACCATGGCCGGTGAGCTGAACGAGGCGGTCGTCGCGGCGCGGGCCGGTGACGAGGACGCCTTCCGGTTCCTCTACCGCAGCCTCCAGCCCGGCCTGCTGCGCTACCTGACCGCACTGGTCGGGGCCGAGGCGGAGGACGTCGCCTCGGAGACGTGGTTGCAGATCTCCCGCGACCTGCCGACCTTCACCGGCGGGGAGTTTCGCGCCTGGACCGTCACCATCGCCCGGAACCGGGCCATGGACCATCTGCGCCGCCAGCGCCGGCGGCCCTCGATGCCGGTGCCGGTGCAGACGCTCAGCGACCTGGCCGGTGACGCCGACACGGCCGAGCGGGCCGGCGAGACGCTCGGCACCGAGGCCGCGCTGGCGCTGATCGCCACCCTGCCGCCCCGGGAGGCCGAGGCGGTGCTGCTGCGCGCGGTCGTCGGCCTGGACGCCGAGACCGCCGCCCGGGTGCTGGGCCGCCGGGCCGGCGCGGTGCGCACGGCCGCCCATCGCGGCCTGCGCCGGCTCGCCGCACTCGTGCAACGTCACGATCCGCTCCCGACGGCGGTGCCGTCCGTCATTCCGCCCTTTCCCCGGGCGGATCGGTCGGCCCCGGACGCGCCGCGCGTCGAGCCGGCGGACGGTGACGTGAGGGGACACCGATGAGCTTCCGTCAACCAGACCGCCCCGGGCGGCACCCCGCCGGCTGGTCCGAGTCCGACCGGCTCCTCGACGCGGCCCACGCCGCCCGGGACGCCGCGGCACCCCGCCCGGACCGGGCCGCGCAGGACGAGGACGACGCCGCTGCCCGCCGGGACCGGGCCGCCGACCGGGAGGACGCCGCCGGCCCCGGCCGTCCCGCCGGAGATCCGCTGGCCCAACTGCTCGCCGCCGCGGCCGGCCCGACCCGCCCCGGCGAACTGGCCGGGGAGGAGGCGGCGCTGGCGGCCTTCCGGGCCGCCCGGGTGGCCCCGGCGTCGGCCCCGGCGCGGACGCCCCGCAGGCTCACCGTCGGTGTGGTCGCCTGGATCGGCGCGCTGGCCGCCACCGCCACCGCTGGCGTCGCCGTCGCGGCGGCCACCCTGGACCGGACGGAGGAACCGGCGCCCCCGCCGGCGCCGCCCGCCGCGTCGGCCAGCCCCGAAGACCCGGATGCCGCCGGCCCCACCGCGCCCCGCCCCACCGGATCCGGCCCTGGCAGGTCCCCGTCCCCCATCCCCGCCCCGACCGCCACGCCGTCCGGTGCCGGCCCGTCCGGCCCGGCCCGGCCCGGGACGCCGGGCACCGGCACCCGCAGCCCCGACCCGGGCCACTCGGGTGCCGGCGCCCAACTGCCGGGGCTGTGCCGGGCGTACCTGGCCAAGTCGGCGGCCCAGCGGGAACGGGCGCTGGAGAAGCCCGGCTTCGCGCCCCTGGTCACCGCCGCCGGCGGGGCCGACGAGGTGGAGAGCTTCTGCCAGGACCTGCTGGCCGGGGCGGATTCCGGGCGGGTCCCCACCGCGCGCCCCTCCCACCCCGGCCGGCCGGACCGGATCGAGGCGACCGGCGAGACCCCGGACGCGGCGAAGCTCCCGTCCTGACCTGGGCCGACGGCCACCCCGCGCCCCGACCCGGACGACAGCGACGAAACATCTGTTACGGCAAGACGAGCGGATTTCGTCTGCTAGACAGAGGATGGGTGCACCGCGGACGTCCGGACCGGTCACGGTCAGGAAACGGCCGTCACCGGTGTGGTCGTCAGTCAACCAGCGCGGGAAGGAATCGTCTCGTGGTGACATCGCCGGAGCTGGACCGGAACACCCGCTTGCTGGAGGCGGCCGACGCCGCCCGGCACATCGCCCGGATCTGCTTCAAGACCGGCCCGCCCACCCACACCGGCGTCGAACTGGAATGGACCGTGCACGACGCCGCCGACCCCGCCCTCCCCGTCGACCGGGAACGGCTGCTGGCGGCGCTGGGGCGACACGCCCCCGTCACCATCGACGACTCCAGCCCAGCCGCACCGCTCCGGCACGGCAGCGCCGTGACCGTCGAGCCCGGCGGCCAGCTCGAGATATCCACCCCGCCGCGACCCTCGGTCGCCGCGCTGATCGAGGCCACCGACGCCGACATCGCCCAGGTCACCGGCCTGCTCCGGGCCGCCGGCCTCGCCCTCGGCCGCACCGGCATCGACCCGTTCCGGCCACCGCGCCCGGTCGTTGACACCCCGCGCTACCGCGCCATGCGCTGCGTGTTCGACCGAGGCGGGACGGCCGGCCGGACCATGATGTACAGCACCGCCGGCCTCCAGGTCTGCCTCGACGCGGGCGAACCGGAGCAGGTGGCGGCCCGCTGGGCGGCGGCGCACGCGGTCGGCCCGCCGCTGCTCGCCGCGTTCGCCACGGCCGGGCGGCACGCCGGGCGGCGCACCGGCTGGGCGTCCGCCCGGATGGCGGCCTGGCTGGCCATCGACCCCGCCCGCACCCGGCCGGTCTGGTCCCCGGCCCGGCCCGGCGCCGACCCGGTGGCGGCCTGGACGGCGTACGCGCTGGCCGCGCCGCTGCTGTGCCTGCGCGACGACGCCGCGGACTGGACCCCGCCGGCGGGGGTGACCTTCGGCGACTGGCTCGCCGGTGCGCTGCCCCGCCCGCCCACCACGGACGACCTGGACTACCACCTGAGCACCCTGTTCCCGGTGGTCCGGCCCCGTGGGTACCTGGAGATCCGCTACCTGGACGCCCAACCGGGGCCGGACTGGCGGCTCCCGCTGGCCGTGCTGGCGGCGCTCTTCGCCGACCCAGGGACGGTGGCCCGCGCTGCGAGCATCGCCGCCGCGGTGGCCGACCGGTGGGACGTCGCGGCCCGGCACGGGCTGGCCGACCCCCCGCTGGCGCGCGCCGCCGCCGGCCTGCTCGACCTGGCGCTGGCGGCCCTGCCCCGGCTCGACCTGCCGGCCCCGCTGCGCGACGAGACCGCCAACGCACTACGGGGGCGACTGACCGCCACGGAGAGGGGCACGCGGTGACGACCATCCACGAGCTCGGCACGGAGCGGCTGCGCGACCGGATCGCCGCCGAGCTGGAGCGCGCCCGGACGCGGACGGCCCTGCTCACCGAGGCCGTCGACGACGCCGACCTGATGCGACAGCACTCGCCGATCATGTCCCCGCTGGTGTGGGACCTCGCCCACGTCGGCAACCAGGAGGAACTCTGGCTGGTCCGGGACGTCGGCGGACGCGAGCCCGTCCGGCGGGACATCGACGACCTGTACGACGCGTTCAAGCAGCCCCGCAGGGACCGCCCGGCGCTGCCGCTGCTGCCGCCCGCCGAGGCCCGCGCCTACCTCGCCACCGTCCGGGACAAGGTGCACGACCTGCTCGACCGGGTGCCGTTCACCGACCGTCCGCTGGTCGCCGACGGGTTCGCCTTCGGCATGATCGTCCAGCACGAGCAGCAGCACGACGAGACCATGCTCGCCACCCACCAGCTCCGCCTCGGCCCGCCGGCGCTGCACGCCCCGCCCCCGCCGGAGCCGCGCGCCCGGGTCGCCGACGAGGTCCTCGTCCCGGCCGGCGAGTTCACCATGGGCACCTCCACCGACCCGTGGGCGCTGGACAACGAGCGCCCCGCGCACACCGTCCACCTGCCCGCGTACGTCATCGACGCCGCCCCGGTCAGCAACGGCCGGTACGCCGAGTTCATGGCCGACGGCGGCTACGACGACCCGCGCTGGTGGAGCGAGGCCGGCTGGCGGCACCGCACCGAGGCCGGGCTGACCGCGCCGATGCACTGGCGGCGCGACGGCGGCGGGTGGGCGTACCGGCGGTTCGGCCGGTGGTTCCCGGTGCGGGCCGACGAGCCGGTGGTGCACGTCTGCTGGCACGAGGCGCAGGCGTACGCCGCGTGGGCCGGCAGGCGGCTGCCCACCGAGGCCGAGTGGGAGAAGGCCGCCCGCTGGGACCCGGCCACCGGCCGGTCCCGCCGCTACCCGTGGGGCGACGAGGACCCGACCGCCGAGCACGCCAACCTCGGGCAGCGGCACCTGTGGCCGGCGCCGGTGGGCGCGTACCCGGCCGGCGCGTCGCCGCTGGGGGTGCACCAGCTCGTCGGCGACGTCTGGGAGTGGACCGCCAGCACCTTCCGGGGGCACCCCGGCTTCACCGCGTTTCCCTACCGGGAGTACTCGGAGGTGTTCTTCGGCGAGGACCATCGGGTGCTGCGCGGCGGGTCGTTCGGCACCGACCGGGCCGCCTGCCGGGGGACGTTCCGCAACTGGGACTACCCGATCCGGCGGCAGATCTTCAGCGGCTTCCGCTGCGCCCGCGACGCCCGGCCGGAGGAAGCACCCCGGTGACGCCGCACCCGGTGGCGGCCGCGCCCCGGCGGACGTCCGGCGGGGCCGCGGGCCCGACCGGCGGTGCCGCCTGATGTGCCGGCACCTCGCGTACGTCGGGCCGCCGGTGAGCCTGCGGGCCCTGCTGTACGACCCGCCGCACTCCCTGGTGCGTCAGTCCTGGGCGCCCCGGGACATGCGCGGCGGCGGGACGATCAACGCCGACGGCTTCGGCGTCGGCTGGTACCCGCCCGGCGGCGGCGAGCCGCTGCGTTACCGGCGGGGCACGCCGATCTGGGGCGACGTGACGCTGCCGGAGCTGGCCGTGGCCACCACCAGCGGCGCGGTGCTGGCCGCCGTCCGGTCGGCCACCGTCGGCATGCCGGTGCTCGACACCGCCGCCGCCCCGTTCGCGGAGGGTCCGTGGCTGTTCAGCCACAACGGGGTGGTCCGCGGCTGGCCGGACGCGGTGACCGGGCTCGCCGGCCGGCTGCCCGTACGCGACCTGCTCACCCTCGACGCGCCGACCGACGCGGCGCTGCTCTGGGCCCTGGTACGGCACCGGCTGCGCGCCGGGGACGACCCGGCGCGGGCGGTCGCCCAGACGGTGACGCGGGTCGCGGCGGCGGCGCCCGGGTCCCGGCTCAACCTGCTGCTCACCGACGGGCGGACCGTCGTGGCCAGCGTCGCCGGCCACGCGCTGTCGCTGCGGCGGACCCCGGGCGCGGTGCTGCTGGCCTCGGAACCGCACGACGACGAGCCCGGCTGGCAGGCGGTGCCGGACGGGCGGCTGGTGGTGGCCACGACCGCCGGGGCCCGGGTCGACACCCTGCCCGGGGGTGGACCCGTCGACCGGCCGGCAGGTGGGGAAACGACACGAGTTACGGAGGGGGACACCTGATGAGCGTCGAACCGCTGGAGATCTACCTGGAGGAGCAGGACCTCGGGCGCGGGCTGCGGGAGGACGTGCGGACCGGGCTGACCTCGGCACCGAAGTGGCTGCCGCCCAAGTGGTTCTACGACGCCCGGGGCAGCGAGCTGTTCGAGGAGATCACCCGCCTGCCGGAGTACTACCCGACCCGGGCCGAGCGGTCCGTGCTGGCCGAACGGGCGGGCGAGATCGCCGAGCTGACCGGGGCGAAGACGCTGATCGAGCTGGGCTCCGGCTCGTCGGAGAAGACCCGGCTGCTGCTGGACGCCTTCACCCGCCGTGGCGGGCTGGGCACCTTCGTGCCGCTGGACGTGTCGGTCAGCGCCCTGCGGCAGTCCACCGGGCAGATCGCCGCCGACTACCCCGGGCTGCGGGTACGCGGCATCGTCGGGGACTTCACCAGGCACCTCGATCGGCTGCCCGCCGGCGGACGCCGACTGGTGATCTTCCTCGGCGGGACCATCGGCAACCTGCTCCCCGCCGAGCGGGCCGGCTTCCTCGCCGCCATGCGCGCGGCCCTGGAGCCCGGCGACTGGCTGCTCCTCGGCACCGACCTGGTCAAGGACCCGGCGGTCATCGTCCCCGCCTACGACGACGCGGCCGGGGTGACCGCCGAGTTCAACCGCAACGTGCTGCGGGTGGTCAACCGGGAACTGGGCGCCGACTTCGATCCGGAGGCGTTCACCCACGTCGCGCTCTGGGACCCGGAGCGGGAGTGGATCGAGATGCGGCTGCGCGCCGAGCGTCCGCAGCGGGTCCGGGTGCTCGACCTGGACGTGGCGTTCGCGGCGGGGGAGGAGCTGCGCACCGAGGTGTCGGCGAAGTTCCGCCCGGAGGGGATCGCGGCGGAGCTGGCCACCGCCGGCTTCACCGTCCGCGAGTTCTGGACCGACGCCGACGGCCTGTTCGGCGTGACCCTGGCCCACGCCGACTGAGCCGCTTTGACGGGCCCGACGCGGGTGACGCAGCCGGCCCGACGCGGGTGACGCCGTCCACCCGCGTCGGCCCCGGCCGCGTCGATCGGCTAGGCTGCCGGGGCGAAGGGGAGTAGCCCCCAATGTCGTGGTCGACACACTGGTGCGTTCCGCATCCGGCCACGCGGCCCCACCTGAGGTGGGGCGGGCGAGACCTTCGACCCAGGCTGTGCACAACGGCCGGGTCGAGGGCGCCCCACACCCCGGCCCGGCACCATCGGGAAGGGTGTCATGGAAGGTTTCCTCGTCGCGCTGGTCGTCAGCTTCGGCGTCATCTTCGTCGCCGAGCTGGGCGACAAGTCCCAGCTGATGGCGCTGACGTTCGCCACGCGGTTCAAGACGGTCCCGGTGCTGATCGGCATCACGATCGCCACCGCCCTCGTCCACCTGGCCTCGGTGGCCATCGGTTACGGGCTGGGTGCCGCCCTGCCCACCGGGTGGATCTCCCTCATCGCCGGCATCGCGTTCCTCGGCTTCGGCGCGTGGACGCTGCGCGGCGACAAGCTCACCGAGGAGGAGAAGCGCAAGGCCGAGCGGGGCGGCAAGTCCGCCGTCTTCGCCGTCGGCGTCGCGTTCTTCCTCGCCGAGCTGGGCGACAAGACGATGCTGGCCACCATCACCCTGGCCACCAAGTACGGCTGGTTCGGCACCTGGCTGGGCTCGACGATCGGCATGGTGGCCGCGGACGCGCTGGCGATCCTCGTCGGCCGGATGCTCGGCCGGCACCTGCCGGAGCGTGCCATCCGGTACGGCGCGGCGGTGCTCTTCGCCATCTGCGGTCTCTGGCTCATCTTCGAGGCCGTCGCCGAGCTCAACTGATCCCGACCGTGCCCGGTCGGGCCGGTGTCGCGTCGACAATCCGTAGCACGCTGCGCAGAAGACGATCAACGCCTACCGTGGGCCACGGGAGACAATCTGGATAAATCGGGAGGATGACGGTATGAGTCGGCACGACGAACCCAACGAGTTCGGTTTCGCCGGTGAGGCCACCGCGCCCCAGCCGCAACCCGGTGGGCGGCCCGACGAGCAGGACCTCGCCGAGCAGGTGGCCGTCCCGGGCGACGACCTCACCGAGCCGTTCAACGAGGCGATCGGCGAGGAGACCGAGCAGGTCGAGGAGGACGAGCCGGCCGAGCGCCGACGCTGAGTCCACCGGTGGGGGCGGCGGCAGCAGGCCGCCCCCACCGTCGCGCGCCCCGGAGAGCGGTCGCGCCGGGGTCGCGTGGAACACCGGCCCCGCCCGGGTCGCGCGCCGCCTGTTCGCCGCTTCCTACGTCACTTCCCGGGTCCCGGGGCAGTTGTTCCGAACGAATTCGGCGATGCGAGTGGTCCCATTAATGGCCGCGCCTCGGTAAATGGGCTATTTGCGGCTTTTGACCGCTTACATCCTCTACAGTCGGTGGAGCCGAATGCGCTGGGTGGGGATGTCGGAGCCGGTGACCGCCCCGTGACTGCTGAGGAGCTCTTGTGCTTGACAAGTCGACCGCACGGACCGGACGGGGGCTTCCCGGCTGATGGACGTTCGTGATTACCTCCGGGCCGTCCGACGCAGCTGGTGGCTGGTCCTGCTCGCCGTCATGGTGAGTCTCGGCGTGGCCGCACTGGTCACGGTCCAGACGAAGCCCCGGTACGTCGCCTCGGTGACCTACTTCGTCACCGTCCCCAACCAGGGGGTCAGCGAGGCGTACCAGGGCGGCATCTTCATGCAGCAGCGCGTCAAGTCGTACACCGACCTGCTGAAGAGCGACCGGCTGGCGCGGAGCGTCGTGGCGAAGAACCCGCTCGGGCTCACCGCGGAGGAGGTGCAGGCCAGGATCGGCGCCAGCACCGTCCCCGACACCGTCCTGTTGCGCGGCACCGTCACCGACACCGACGCGACGCGGGCGCTGCGGCTGACCGAGGCGGTCTCCGCCCAGTTCGTCGAGCTGGTCAAGGCGGTGGAGACACCCCCCGAGGGGCGGACCGCCCCGATCAAGGTGGAGGTGATCAGCGGACCCCGGGTCAGCTCCGAACCGGTGTCGCCCAGGCCGCCGCTCAACCTCTCCGTCGGCGCGCTCGCCGGCCTGCTCGTCGGCTTCGGCCTGGCCGTGCTCCGGACCCGGTTCGACAACCGGCTGCGGGACGCGGTCGGCCTCCAACGCGCCACCGGCAGCCCGCTGCTCGGCGAGATCCCGTTCGACCCCACCGCGCGCACCGCGCCGCTGATCGTCGGGGCCGCGGCCAGCTCGCCGCGCGCCGAGGCGGTCCGCAAGCTGCGGACGAACCTGCGCTTCGTCGACGTCCACGAACCGGCCCGCGTCATCGCCGTGACCAGCGCGTTGCAGGGGGAGGGCAAGACCACCCTCTCCTGCAACCTGGCCATCGCGCTCGCCGAGGCCGGCTGGCGGGTCGCGCTGGTCGACGCCGACCTGCGCCGGCCGAAGGTGGCCGAGTACCTGAACCTGGAGGCGAGCGTCGGGCTGACCGACGTGCTGCTGGGCGACGTCAGCGTGGGGGACGTGGTGCAGCGGTGGGGCGACAAGTCCCTGCTGGTGCTGCCCGCCGGCTCGGTCCCGCCCAACCCCAGCGAGCTGCTCGGCTCCAAGGCGATGGCGGACCTGCTGCTGGTGCTGCGGGAATCGGCGGACATCGTCGTCATCGACACCGCCCCACTGCGGACCGTCACCGACGGCGTCGTCGTGGCCGTCCAAGCCGACGGGGCGCTGGTGGTCAGCCGGTACGGGCGCACCGACCGCGGCCAGATCGCCGCCGCCGCTCAGGCGCTCCAGTCGGTCTCCGTCCGGCTGCTCGGCTGCGTGCTCAACATGGCCAAGCTCGGCCGCGCCGAGACCGACCAGTACGAGAGCTACCGGATCGACGTACCTCCCGCGCCCGTCGCCGCCCCGGCCGAGCGGGTGGGCAAGCCGGCGGCAGCCCCCAGCAGCGGGTTCTTCGGCCAGGAGCGGGCCGCCGACCCGACGCAGGAACTCACCCGGCTGCCTCGATGAGCGCCACGACCGGTGTCAACGACCGCTCGATCTCCTGCGCGCAGCGCCGGAAGTCGATCGGCGTGCCACCGATCGGGTCGACGAGGTCGTCCTCGGCCGTGGTGGTCGGCTGCAACCGACCCCGGGCCTGGGCCGCCGCCCGCGCCGCCGCGCGCAGCGCGCCGGCGTCCGTGGTGTCCGGCGCGTCGGACAGCCCGGCGAGCCGACCGAACTGGCGCAGGGTGAAGGTGCGGTGCAGTGCGGCGGGGGCCAGCGACACGCAGGCCGCCCGCTGGCGACGGGTCGCGGTCAGCACCAGCGCGGCGTCGGCCAACTGGCCGGCGGTCAGCGCCCGGCTGCGGAACGCGGCCGGATCCCGGCCGGTCCCGGCGGCCACCTGCGCCGCGTACGGGTGCATCGGCCGGCCGTCCACGGCGGCCGTGCCGGCGCTGGCCACCTCGACCGGCAGCTTCGCCAGCAGCCAGCCGGCCAGGTACTCGGCCATCGGCGAGCGGCACATGTTGGCGTGGCAGACGAACAGGATCCGGTCGGCCATCGGAGACTCTCCCAGCGGTCTGGTCGCGTGTCGGCCCGGCGCTGTGCCGACACCGGCCGAGGCGGTGCCCGTGGGCAGCGCGTTGCCGGCATCGTACGCAGGCGGAACCACCCAGGGTGGCCACGCCGCGCCGGAAGGTGACCTCCGGGGTGGGGGTGCCCGGTGAGGATCGGCATCCTGGCGTACCACTTCCCGCCGGAGCCGGCGTTCATCCCCGGCAGCCTTGCCGAGGGGCTGGCCGCCCGCGGCCACGAGGTCCGCGTGCTGACCGGCTTTCCCGACTACCCGGGCGGCCACGCCTATCCGGGCTGGCGGCAGCGGTGGCGCTACGAGAGCCGCAGCGAGCGGCTGACCGTGCGCCGGGTGCCGCGGTGGACCGGTGGGGACGCCTCCGTCCGCGCGAGGATGGCGAGCTGGCTGTCGTTCGCCGCCAGCGTCGGGACGATCGGCCGGGGGCAGCTTGCCGGCGTCGACGCCCTGTACGTCCACCAGTTGCCGCCGACGACCTTCGCCGCCGCCGGGCTGCTGCGCCTGCTGGGCGCGGTCCCGACGCTGCTGCACGTCCAGGACGTGCACCCGGAACTACCCGGGCCGGCGGAGGCGGCACGCCCCTGGGCGAACCGGCTCGCCGCGGCCACCCGTCGGCTCTACCGCTCCGCCGACCTGGTCGCGGTCGCCGCCCCCGCCATGCGTGACCTGGTGGTCGCCGGTGGGGCCGACGCCGAGCGGGTGCGGGTGGTGCTCAACTGGACCGACGAGCGGCTGTTCCGCCCCGCCGAGCCGACCCGGGAGGCCCGCCGGCTGGTCCGGGGCGACGGCCGCTGCGCGGTGATGTACGCCGGCACCATCGGCGCCCGGCAGGGCCTGGAGACGGCGGTCCGCGCCGCCGCCCCGCTGGGCGGCACGATGGACCTGGTCCTGGTCGGCTCGGGCCCCGAGGAGGGGCGGGTACGGGGGCTCGCCGAGGAGCTGGGGGCCCGCAACGTCCGGTTCGTCGCGCGCCGGTCGCCGTTGGAGATGTCCGACCTGTACGCCGCCGCGGACTACCAGCTGGTGATGCTGCGCGACCTGCCGGAGCTGCGCGGGAGCGTCCCCGGCAAGCTCCAGGCGGCGTTCAGCTCCGCCTCGCCCGTGGTGGCCTCCGCCGGGGGAGACACCGTGGAGATCGTGGAACGGGCCCGGGCCGGGCTGTCCTGCCCGCCGGAGGACTGGGCCACCCTGGCCGACCGGTTCTGGCTGGCCGCCACCATCCCGACGTCGGCGCGGCTGGAGATGGGGCGGCGCGGCCGGGAGGCGTACCTGCGCGACATGTCCACGCGCGGCGGGGTGGACCGCGTGGAGGAGCTGCTGTACGAGGTGGCCGGGCGGCAGCGTGGTTCGGACTCGCCGGAGGGAAACCCCCGTACGGGACTTGACGTCTGAAAAAGTGCGATATCCCCACGCGACCTGCCCCATGCGTGCTAGAAAACGATCAATCATCATTTCTATCCGCTTTACGACGGGAGCAGGCGTGAGCGACACTGTGCGGCCCCGCCGCCGTCGGCGAAGATCCCGACGGCGTACCAGGGCGCGGGTACGCCGCGTCCTGCTCACCGGCCTGATCGTCGGCTCGCTCGTCGTGGTCGGCGGCGGCTGGGTCGGCTTCCGAGGCTGGCAGGCCCGGGCCCACCTGCTCAACGCCGCCGGGCTGGCGCGGCAGCTCAGCACCGAGGTGGTCGGGGCCGACGCCGACCGGGCGCAACGCACCCTCGCCGCGCTCCAGGAGCAGGCCGCCGCAGCCCGCGACGCCACCGCCGACCCGGGCTGGTCGGTCGGGCGGCACACCCCGTACGCCGGGGACGACCTCGCTGCGGTCCGCGAGATCGCGGTGGCCGTCGACGAACTCGCCCGGGACGCGTTCCCCGCCCTGCTGCGCACCGACCTGTCCACGCTGTTGCCCGGCAGAGGACGGCTGGACGTCAATCAGCTCCGGGCCGTCTCGGCCCAGCTCACCGACACCGACGAGGTCGTCCGGCGTACCACCGCCCGGCTCGCCGCCGTGCCCACCACCGGACTGGTCGACCCGGTCCGACAGGCCGTGACGGACCTGCGGGCCGAGACCGACCGGCTGGCCGCCCTGACCCGGGCCGCCGACCAGGCCGCCGGTCTGCTGCCGAACCTGCTCGGCGCGGACGGGCGGCGCAGCTACCTGCTGGTGTCGCAGAACCCGGCCGAGCTGCGGGCCACCGGCGGCATGTTCGGCGCGTACGCGGTGATCGAGGCAGAGAACGGCCGGCTCCGGATGGGCGCACAGGACGCCGTCGCCAGCCTGGGCCGCTTCGACCTGTCCGCGAAGCTGAGCACCGAGGTCCGCAACCTCTACACCGATCTGGTCGGCACGTATCCGGCGGACGTCAACCTGACCCCGCACTTCCCGACCGCCGCGGCGCTCTTCCGGGCGATGTACCGCAAGCGCAGCGGCAGCACGGTCGACGGGGTGCTCGCGGTCGACCCGGTGGTGCTGTCGTACCTGCTCAAGGCCACCGGACCGGTGCCCGTGCCGGGCAACACCACCCTGGTCAGCGACACGGTGGTGCACACCCTGCTCTCCGACACGTACCAGCGGCTGGACCAGGCCAAACAGGACGAGTTCTTCGCGGCCTCCGCGGCGGCGGTGTTCAGCACCTTCTTCACCCGGGAGGTCGACCCCCGGGCGTTGCTGTCCGCACTGGACCGCGCCATCAGCGAGCGGCGGATCCTGTTCTGGAGCGCCCACCCGGCCGAGCAGCGGGTCATCGCCGGCAGCCGGTTGGGTGGGGCGCTGCCCGAGCAGGAGAACGTTCCCACCGTCGGCGTGTTCCTCAACGACGGCAGCGGCGCGAAGCTCGGCTACTACCTGCGGCCGTCGGCGACGCTGACCGTGGGGGAGTGTCGCCCCGACGGCCGGCGGCAGCTACGGCTGAGCTTCACGCTCCACTCGACCGCGCCCGCCAAGGGGCTCTCCCCCTCCGTCCTCGGCCTGGGCCTGGCCGGGGACCCGTACACCGCCCGCACCCTGGTGTCCGTCTACAGCCCGGCCGGCGGCGCGGTGCTCGCCAGCCGGCTCGACGGAGTCGACCTGCGGGTCGGCAGCGGCCTCGAACGGCGGCGACAGGTCGTCATCGCCAACGTCGAGGTACGCCCCGGCATCACCCGGACCCTCGATGTCGACGTGCTGACCGGCAGGACCGGCAGCGGAGACGCCGACCTCTGGCTCACCCCGACCGCCACCCCATGGACCACCCAAGTTAAGTCCGCACCACTCTGTGACCAGTAGGAGGGAACCAATCATGCGGCTATCCCGCATCATCATGGCGCTCACGGTCGGCTTTGCCGTCGTGGCCGCGCCGACCGCGGCGGGGGCGGCGCAGCCGCAGCCGACACCGTCGCCGTCCGGCCCACAACAGCCGCCGCAGTACCCGCCGCAGCCCCCGGCGCTGACGGTCAACCCGTCGACGATCGTCCTCGGCCAGACCGTCACCCTGACCGGTGCCGGGTTCGGGCCGAACGAGTCCGCCGACCACACCGTGGCGACGACGCCACTCGCCGCCGGCCTGCCCGGTCAGGCGCCGGCCCGCCGCAGCGACGGCAGCACCGTCGCGATGGCCCCGGTGGCCTACCAGGCCGCGGCGCCGTCGCGGTTCACGGTGAAGGCCGACGCGGCGGGGGAGTTCTCCACCCGCTACACGCCGAGCGTCACCGGCCGGCACACGTTCACAGCCCTCGGTGCCACCACGGGCAGGACGGCCACCGCGACCCTGACCGTGCTCGTACGCGAGCAGCCCACACCGACCCCGACCCGCAAACCGCACGGAGGGCTGCCCGTGACCGGTGACAGCATCGGCACGCCGCTGGCCGTCGGTGGCGGGCTGCTCGGTGTCGGTGTGGTGCTGACGATCGCCGGGCTGGCCTGGCGTCGCCGCAACCGCTTCGGCACGGGATCGACGCGCTGACCGTCCTGACTACCGCGTGACACGGTGCCCGCCGGGTTGTTCACCGGCGGGCACCGTCACGCGCGCTGCCGGCCGGGAGCCCCGCCGTGGGCCGAGGTGGTCAGGGATGAGTGGAGGGCTGGGGGGCCCGGCGGCTGCGGTGGATGTCGATCAGGGCTGCGACCAGGGCAAGCGCGATGATGCCGGCGGCGAGCAGCAGCGAATGTCGGAACGCCGTCGACCAGTTCCCGCCGGTGTCCGCCAGCGACGAGAAGAAGACCGCGCCGACGGCGGCGATGCCGGCGGCGGAGCCGATCCGCTGACCGGTCTGCAGCATTCCCGCGCCGCTGCCCGCCTGCCCCACCGGAACCTGGGACAGGGTGAGGGTCTGGTTCGGGGCGATGACCAGGCCGCTGCCCAGCCCGGCGATCAGCAGCGGCACCGCCGTGAGCAGGGGCACCGAGCCGTGCGGGTCGCCGCGCAGCACGAACACCACCGCGCCGAGGCCGAGCACCACGGCGAGCAGGCCCACGGCGACCAGTGGGCGGCCGTACCGGTTGACGATCCGGCCGCCGAGCGCGGACGCGGCGGCCGAGCCGAGGGCGAACGGCGTGATGGCCAGGCCGGCGATCAGCGCGCTGTAGCCGAGGCCGTTCTGCAGGTACAGGGTGAAGATGAAGAAGATCGCGGTGAAGCCACCGAAGTAGACCAGCGCGATCAGGGACCCGAGGGTGTACGAGCGGAACCTGAACAGCCGCAGGTCGAACAGCGGCGTCTCGTGCCGGGCGTACCATCGCTCCCAGAGGCCGAAGCCGGCGAGCGTGACCAGGCCGGCGGGAACCAGCGCCCACTTCCACGGGCTGTGCCACTGTTCCCGCTGCACCAGCGGCAGGAGCAGGAGCAGCACGCCGACGGCCAGCAGCAGCACCCCGACCGGGTCGAGCCGGTGACGGGACACGCCGCCGGCCGGGCGGGCGGGCAGCAGCCGCCAGCCGAGCAGCACCGCGACGATGCCCACCGGCACGTTGACGAAGAAGACCCACCGCCAGCCGTGCTGTTCGCCGCCCGCCTGGATCAGCAGCCCGCCGAGCAGCGGGCCGACCGCGGTGGAGATGCCGATCGTGGCACCGAGCAGGCCGAACGGCCGGGCCCGTTCCGGGCCCCGGAACAACTGCTGGATCAGGCCGGTGACCTGCGGGTTGACGATTCCAGCGGCGGCGCCCTGCAGCAGCCGGGCGCCGACCAGCCACTCGGGTGATCGGGCCAACCCGGCCAGGGCGCTGGTCAGCGTGAACAGGGCGATCCCCAGGACGAACGCGTTGCGGCGGCCCCGGGCGTCGCCGAACCGTCCGGCCGGCACCAGCACCAGGCCGAAGGTGAGCGCGTACCCGGACAGGACCCATTGCAGGTCGCTCGGGGTCGCGCCGAGCGCCCGGTCGATGGACGGCACGGCGACGTTGACGATGCTCACGTCGAGCAGCGTCATGAAGGCGGCGACCAGGCCGACCCCGAGGGCCTGCCAGCGCCGTCGGTTGTCGACGTTGTCGGCCCCGTCGGCAGCACCCGCCGATTGGCCCGGTCGGTCCGGCCGTCCTGGGCTCATGGCGGCGCCCCCCGTCGGCCGTCGATCACGTGTCAATGATCGCTACCCGGGCCCACGAGGGGCAACCCGGGGCCTCCCGCCGGTTCACGCCATCTGGCGGGCGCACCAGCGCGGGCCGAAGTCCAGCCCCGCCATCGGTGAGTCCTCCCGGTGCAGGAGGTTCTTCTCGGTCAACATGTGCAGCGGCGCGTGGATCTCGTCCTGGGGCAACCCCGACTCCTGCGCGATCATGTCGGGATAGGGAACCTGTCCACGGGACTCCAGCGCGGCCACCGCCTGGTAGACCCGCTCCTCGACATCCGACAGCCGTACCTGCTGCATGACTTCCTCCTCGACGTGACCGCCCGTCAGGGGGGGGCGGGACTGCGCTGGACGATTACCCGCCGCCCCGCAGTTGATGCCCGCCGGATCGTGCGGTTCCCGCCGGCCCGTGCCCGCTGCGCCGCCCGGCTTTCCGTCCGGCGGTGCCCTAGGCTTCAACCGTGATCATCTGGGACCTCGCTGTCGTCGGTGGCGGCCCCGCCGGGCTCTCCGCCGCCCACGTCGCGGCCCGCGCCGGGCTGCGCACCCTGGTCGTCGAGCGGGCCGCGCACCCCCGGTACAAGACCTGCGGCGGCGGCCTGATCGGCACCTCCCTCGCGGCGGTCGGCGACCGGATCGACGTGCCGGCGCACGACCGGGTGGACCGGGTGACGTTCACCCGGGACGGGCGGCGCGAGTTCACCCGCCGGCACGCCGACGGACCCCTCGTGTCGATGGTGCGCCGCGACGAGTTCGACGACCGGCTGCGCGCCGCGGCGGTCGCCGCCGGGGCCGAGGTGCGCGAGCGGGTCGCCGTCCGCGCCCTGGAGCAGGACCCCGATCAGGTACGCCTGCGGCTCGCCGACGGCGACACCGTGCACGCCCGTACGGTGATCGGCGCAGACGGCTCCTCCGGGGTGACCGCCCGGCACGTCGGCGTCCGGTACCGGCAGGTCGACCTGGGGTTGGAGCTGGAGCTGCCGGTGCCCGAGGAGGAACAGCGCCGGTGGCGCGGCCGGCTGCTGCTCGACTGGGGGGCGATCCCCGGCTCGTACGCGTGGGTGTTCCCGAAGGGCGACCGGCTCACCGTCGGGGTGATCGCCGGCCGGGGCGAGGGGGAGCGGACCCGGGAGTACCTGCGCGACTTCGTCGACCGGCTGGGCCTGTCCGGGGCGACCCCGGAGCACGACTCCGGGCACCTCACCCGTTGCCGCGCCGACGACTCGCCGCTGCGCCACGGCCGGGTGCTGGTGACCGGGGACGCGGCCGGCCTGCTGGAGCCGTGGAGCCGGGAGGGGATCAGCTACGCGCTACGGTCCGGCGCGCTGGCCGGAGCGGCCGTCGCCGACGGTGACCTGGACGGCTACCGGCGCGGCGTGGAGCGGGACCTGGTCGGATCGATGCGGGCCGGGCACCGGCTGCTGGAGGTCTTCTCCCGCCGGCCGGACGTCTTCCACGCCCTGCTGGCCACCCCGCCCGGCTGGCGGATGTTCGTCCGCTTCTGCCAGGGCCGGGCGAGCTTCGACGAGACGCTGAACCGGGCTCCGGTGCGGGCGGCGCTGGCGCTGCTGGACCGGCTCCCGCCGGCCCGCCAGGGCCGTTCGACGCCGGTCGTGTCCCGGTGAGCGGCGGGGCTGCGTCGATGGCGGACCGGGTGCAGGATGGAGACCCGTGGAGGGAGCAGCCATGACCGCGTCGACCGAGACCGACCCCCGGCGGGACCGGCCCGATCCGGCGGGCAACCACGACCAGTGGGCGCTGCGCCCCGGCCCCGGCACCGGCTGAAACGGCACGCCGACTCACCCAGGGCCCCGGCAAAGTCGTGCGGGTCTCCGGCCAGGCCCCAGGGGGATGCGCGCGCTGCCGACACCATCGGCCCCTGCCGGGCCGGCCTTTGCCTTTGCCGGGTCGGCCTCGGTCTTTGCCGGGTCGGCACCGCGCTGCGTTGGCCCCTATGGAGCTGCCCCGTTTGTGCTGTGGGTGGAGCGGGAGCGTGGACGGGGCAGCTCCATAGGGGCCGAAGGGCAGGTCCCCGACCGGGGCGAATTCGTCAGGCCGCCGCCCGCTCCGCGACTTCCGTGGATGCAACCCTCCGCTAGGTAAGCCCTTTGACGAGAGATGCCGAGCCTCTCCGGCGACAGCCCTCTTCTCCGTCCGAGAAGAGGGCTGTCGCGCGGGGGTCCGAACCGATCAGGCGCTCGGGAACTCCACCGGCACGCCCTCGCGGACCAGCTTCCAGTTCGGCACGTAGAAGTCGGCCGGGTTGATGGTTCCCCGGGCCTGCGCCCAGTCGATGAGCAGCTGGCGGATCTCCTGCTGCGCGTTGTAGACCTGGGTCTTCACGATGCCGGGGAAGTTGCCGCCACCGCTGCGCCGGTAGTTGTTCACCGCGACCACGAACTGCGCGTCGTCGGCGACCGGGGTGTCGGTGCCGGGCAGGACCAGGCGGGTGATCCGCCCGCCGACCGGCCTGCTGATGTCGATGTCGTAGTCCAGCCCCGAGAAGACGTCGTAGTTGTAGTCCGGGACGGCGGGGTCGCTGATCGTCGCCGGGTCGACCGGCGCGCCGACTGCGAGGGTGGTGAAGTACTTCGCCGAGTACTCCAGGTAGGCCCGCACCTCGGCGCCGGTGAGGACCACCGCCTCCAGGGTGTTGTCGAAGACGTACAGCCCGGCCACGTCGCGGATGCGCACGTCACCGGCGGGGAAGACCGCCGTGCGGCTGAACGGCGCCGCGATCGACAGCACCGGCAGCCCCGCGTACGCGGTCCCGGCCAGCGCGTCCGTGACGACCTCGGTCTGGACGTGGTTGATGAAGTCCAGGATCGGGGTGTCCTGGTACCGCGACTCGGCCGCCGACAGCTCCACGGTCGACTGGGCGACCACTGTGTTGACGTACGCGACGGTCTTGCTGTGCTGGCCGAGCACGGCCGCGAGCACCGCCGGGTCCTCGACCACCGTGTTGGTGTTCAGCATGGTGGCGCGCTTGGTGGCCACCTTCCAGCAGCCCCGCTCCCGGGTGAGGGTGAAGTCCATCCGGGTCAGCCGCTGGCCCCACTTGGACGGCTCGGAGAGCAGCACCTGTGCGCCGGTCCTCGCGTTCGTCACGAACTTCTCGACGACCTCGTTGTGCGCGTGGCCGAACAGGATCGCGTCGATGCCCGGGACCCGCTCGGCGATCATCGTGCATGGGTTCTCGTTCGGCAGCTCCGGGCCGTAGCTGGAGGTGCCGCTGTCGCCGCCGTGCGCGGAGACGATGACGACGTCGGCGCCGCGCGCCCGCATGACCGGCACCCACCTGGCGGCGGTCGTCACCATGTCGGCGAAGATCAGCTTGCCCTCGACGTTGGACTTGTCCCAGATCGCCACGCCCGGGTTGGTCAGGCCGAGGATGCCGACCTTCAGCTTCGGCGCGCCGTGCCCACCGAGCCGGACCTCCTTGATCACGTACGGCAGGTACGCCGGCTTGCCGGTCGCCTCGTTGACCGCGTTCGCGGCGAGGGCCGGGAACCCGAGCTGCTTGATCCACTTGGCGAGCAGGGGCAGGCCGTAGTTGAACTCGTGGTTGCCCAGCGTCACCGCGTCGTACTTCAGGATGTTCATCGCGTTGGCCATCGGGTGCGTCGCACCGGTGGTGGTGATCGGCTCCTGCTTGGCGTAGTACGTGGCCAGCGGCGTGCCCTGGATGGTGTCGCCGGAGTCGAGGACCAGGGTCGCCCTGCCCCGCCGCTCGGCCCGGATCTGGTTGACCAGGGTGGCCAGCTTCGCGACGCCGACGTCGTTGTGCTTGCTGTCGTCGTACTCGGCGTCCCGGTAGTAGTCCCAGTTGTACACGTTGCCGTGGGTGTCCGAGGTGCCCAGGATCGTCAGGTCCCAGGTCTTCGGGCCCTTGGACCCGGCCGCCTGCGCGGGCGCGCCCGCGATCAGGGGTGCGGTCGCGGCGGCGGCGGCGACGGCCAGCACCTGGCGGCGCGACGCGCCGGAGGAGGAGGTCATGAGGTGCCTTTCCATGGGGGTGGGCGCGCCTCGCGGGCGCCGTTGCGCACCCTAACGAGCCGGTGTCCCTCCCGCCACAGGAGCCGACATGCTTCACAGCCGGTGGGGACGTCAGCGGGGCCAGGCGGCCAGCCGGGCCCGCAGCCGCGCGACCTGCGCCGCGTCCAGGCCGTACCGGGCGAAGCGTCGGTCGGGCAGGCGGTCCAGGTAGCGGCCGGCGTCCCGGACGTCCTCCGGTTCCAGCGCCGGGTCGAGCTGCCGGGCCAGGCCGAGCAGCTCCGCGACCGAATAGTGATCGAGGGCGGCCCCCACGTCGATGAAGTCCCGGACCTCCCGCCGGTTGACCAGCGCCGCCGTCTTGTTGGCCACCAGGTCGCGGATGTCCATCACCGGCCCGAGGTCCATCACGACCGGGCTGCGGTACCGGTCGAGCCGGGCCAGGCTCAGCCGGATCTGCCGTGGCCCCCGGCTCACCACGAAGTCCTTCATGTCCCGGTCGAACCCGGCGAACAGCTCGGCCAGGTCACTGCCCGGGTCCGCGTCGGTCACCTCGAAGCCGGCGCGCTCCAGGGCGGTACGCACGCCGGTCGCCGCCGCAGCGGCTGCCCCCTCGACATCGGCGAAGAGGTCCACGTCCTCGGTGGGGCGGGAGAACAGCCCGTGCGCGGCCCAGGCGACGCCGCCACCGAGCACGAACCGGTGGCGGCCGGCGACCGACAGGGCCACCCGGGCGACCTCGCGGTAGAACTCGTCCGGCGGTGCGGCGTCGTTCACGCCGTGCGGAGGGCCCGGTCGTCCCGCAGGGCCCGGTGGCGGTGCTCCCACGCCGCGCGGACACCACGGGGAAGGTTGAGCATGGGCCATACCTGGCGCAGCAGATGACCGTTGACCAGTTCCCGCAGGTCGTCCGCGTGGGTGGTCTCCCGCAACACGTTCTCGTACATCCAGAGCAGGTCGTCCGGGTCGCCCAGGTCGAAGGTGCGGTGCAGGTTCCACATCAGGCGTACGGGCAGCTCGACGACCCCCCGCGTGGGGCCGGTCAGCTCGGCCAGGGTGGGGGTGACGACGGCCGGGCGGCCCGGGCGGGCCAGGAAGGCCACGCCGGCCGAGGTGGGGGAGGCTACGCCCTGCATGGTGCCAGGGTAACGCCTGGTCCGGCCGGCGCGGCGCTCGTGCCCGTCCGCCATTCGGTCGATATGTCCCCGGCCGGCCCCCGCGTCCGGGACGAGGAGTCGATCATCCTGCCGGTGCCTGCGCGTGGCGGCACGTCTGGGGCGTATGTCGGGTTCGGGGTGACCGGCGACACCCTCCCGGCGGAACATGGGCCGGCCCGGGGTCGTTACACATGGCAGACGATCGAGTAGCGCACGCCGCTGCTGAGCTGCCCGAACCCCCGTGACCTCGTCGGGGAATGTGGGTGGGCCGCCGGTCGTTGGACATGGTCCCGCCGCCATCAGCACCCCCCCCGGGTGCGGTGAGCTGTCGGATGGTTTTCCCCCTTCTGATCTTTTGGGCGCCTCGACGTGGTGCTCACACGCCCACCCTTTTCCCCTGGGGTGGGGTGTGTCGACCCCCGATTGGAGTCACCCTGATGAACACGATCATGCGTAAGAGCGTTCTCGGTATCGCTGGTCTGGCGTTCGCTGGTGGTCTGGCCGCCGGTCCGCTGCAGCACGCCACCACTCCGACCGTCGAGTCGACCGTCCCGGCCGCTGTGGCCGTGCAGGCCGACAAGCCGGGTGTGGACAAGGGCAAGCTGATCCCGCACGGTGTGCAGGGTGAGCAGTCCCGCATCGACCTCGACGGCGAGCAGACCGCCAACGTGAGGGCGATCGTGGCGGCGACGAAGAAGGCCGGTATGGACGAGCGGGCCGCCGTGATCTCGATCGGCACGTCTCTGCAGGAGTCGAAGCTGGAGAACCTGGGTCACCTGGGTGACCGCAACGACCACGACTCGCAGGGCCTGTTCCAGCAGCGTCCGTCGTCGGGCTGGGGCACGGTGGAGCAGATCACCGACCCCGAGTACTCCACCCTCGCGTTCCTCAAGGGCCTCAAGCAGGTCGACGGATGGCAGGACATGCCGCTGACCAAGGCCGCCCAGACCGTCCAGGTGTCCGCCTACCCCGACCACTACGCCCAGTGGGAGCAGCAGGCCGCCGACCTCGTCGCCGAGCACTGGAACAGCTGACCCACCGAACAGCCGATTGGCCGGGCCTCCGAGAACGGGGGCCCGGCCAGCGGCGTCTGCCGGTCCGACCGGCGCGGCCCCGCAGCGGCGCCAGGGCCGGGTCCCGCGCCTGCGAGGCCGCCTCGTCGCCGTTCGGGCTCCGGCGATGCCGATTGCCGACAGCCAACGCCCGCATTTACCGGGTATACATGTCGATACGCGCGGGAGGTGGAGCTCGCCGGCAGGCTCGTCCAGTCGTTGACGGGTCGGCCCCGCCGATGCGGCGGGCCCGGACGGCACGGGGGGACGGCAGCGTGAGTGGGTTACCCCATCAGCAGGCCGGCGAGCGGGTGGTGGCTGCGGGCACCACCCTGCGCTTCGCGTTACTGATCGCCCTGCTGATGGTGGCCAGCTCATCGATGATGGACAGCACGCTCTGGGTGTTCAGTGACTCGTCCGGCAACGGCTGTTCACTCGCCGCCGGCGTGGATTCGAGCCGGAGCAGCGACCTGACGGCCACGGCCGCCGTCCTCGACCAGGCGGATGCCTTCGAGGCCTGCGTGGCACGCTACTCGTCGGTGCCGGGATGGTGGAGCCTTGCCTGGCCGGCCGCGCTGCTGGCCGCCGCCGGCGTACTGTTCCTCGGCCTGCCGGCCTGGAAGGCGCGGCGCGGTCGGGTCGTCCCGCTGGCCGCGGTCGACCACGACGGTGAGATCCTGCGCGTGTTGGAGGAGCTGACGGCGGCGGCTGGACTGGCGCGTGTGCCGCGCGTCGTCGTGGACCCGGGGACGGCCGCGACCGGCGCGGTGGTCTTCGGCCGCAACCACCGGCCGACGTTGTGTCTGCACGGGGGCCTGCTCGCCCGCAGGACCACCGACCCCGACGGCTTCCGGGCGGTGCTCCTGCACGAACTGGCCCACGTCCGCAACGGCGACGTCACCGTCACCTACATCACCGTCGCCCTGTGGCGGGTGTTCGTCGGCATGGTGCTCCTGCCTTACCTGGCGATCTACGTGACCATGTTCGTCAACGCCGTGGGATCGCCGCTCCTCGTCGGTGAGCTGCCCATGTTCGTCCGAGGGCTCCTGCTCACGGTCGTCCTGGTCGGACTGGTCCACCTGGCCCGCGCGGACGTGCTGCGCAGCCGTGAGGTCTACGCCGACCTCGCCGCCGTCCGCTGGGGCGCGGCGCCCCGGGCGTGGGCGGTCACGACACCGGATCCGGTCGGGGGCAGGTCGAGGCGGATCGTCGGCCGCTTCGCCGAACTGTGGCGGACGCATCCGCGATGGGATCTGCGTCGGGACGCCCTGGCGGATCCCGCGGCGCTGTTCGGCGTACGTGCGCTGCCGATGTTCCTGACCGGGGTCGCCGCCTGGCTGTTCACCTCTCAGGCCTCGGACGTCCTGGGGTCACGCGATTTGACCGGCGCGTGGGCGCTCCAGGGGATGTCGCTCGTCGCGGCGGTGCTGGTCACCGGGTCGGTGGGCGTCGTGCTGTGGCGGGCGGTCACCCACGCCGTGCTGACCGCGCGGGCCGTGCCCTCCGGAGTGCGGGCGGGGCTGTGGCTTGGCGTCGGGATGGCGACGGGCAATCTGGTCATGAGCGACCTCGCGCTTCTCCAGTGGCTGCCCACCCGGCCGGCGATCCTGGTGCTGGTCGTGCTCGTGGGAGTGACGTTCGCGTGGTGGACCGCGCAGTGCGCCCGACTGTGGGCCTCGGTGCGGCAGGGGCGGACGAACCGCCTGGTCATGACCCTGACCCTGACGGCCGCGGGTCTGGTGCTGTCGTCGTGGTTCGCGTGGTGGCGGCTCAACGGCCTGCTCTTCGCGTACGGGTGGCCGTTCGACAGCGTGGGCCTGCGCCAACTGCTCGAGCGGGGTCAGACGCCCGGCGACATCGCGGAGCACGGTGCCGCCCTGTCGGTGATCGCCACCGTGGGATCGCTGCTGCACACCCTGCCCGATCGTCCCCTCGAACTGTCGGCGCTCGCCGCACTGTGGGTCGTACCGCTGCTGGCCTGGACGGTCCGTCCGGCCGTCGCCGCGTCCGCCGCCCCGGAGAGCGGTGCTCCGGCCGGGGCCGTCGACGACGCGCAGGCCACCGGGGAAGCCCTGCCACCGCTGCGGCGGGCCGTGCTGCCGGGCCTGCTGACGGGGGCGGCCTGCTGGGTCGCCGTCGCGGCGGTGATGGCGTATCTGCACGCCTGGCAACCGCCGCCCGGGCAGCGCGGCCTCCTCCACGTCTGGATCTACCTCGCGTGGGCGCTCGTGGCTCTCGTGGCGGCGGCAACGGCCGCCGCCGTCGTCGTCGCGAGCGTGTCGACGACGCGCTATCGGCTGATCATGGCGCTCATCGCCGCCCAGACCGCGACCGTGGTGGGTGCCGCCGGGCTGATGGTCCTCGCCTCCCTGGACGGATGCCTCGGGCCGCTCGACACGATCCGGGCGACCTGTCACCGCGGCCCCGCCGACGCGCTGTGGCAGGAGATCCCGTTCGTGCTGACGGCCGGGCCCGTGCTCGCCGTGATCGTCGCCGTGCTGTCGACGGCGGGTGTTTCGGCAGTCCGCGCGGCGTGGCGCTGCACGGCGCGACGTGCGACAGACGTGCCGTCGCGGGCCCGCCGACGAGGCGGGCTGGCCATCCGCCGCATCGGCGTGGGCGTGCTGTGTGCCGCGACGCTGGGAGTCGTCGCGCTGGAGGTGGCGCACCCCGCACCCGAGCGCTCGACGGGATTCGACGCCACGGCCCCGCGACGGCTGAGCGCCGCCGACCCCCAGGTGGTGTCCGTCGAGATCAGGGCGAGGCAGGTGACCGCCTGGATGCAGTACGGCGGGACCGACCTCCTCAAGCGGTTCCCGGTCGAAGCGGGTGACTTCGCGCGATACCTGGAAGCGCCCACCCCCGACGCTTCCGGGAAGCCCAAGCTCGACAGCTCCATCATCCACTCCCACTGTCTGGGCCTCGGCGGGCTCGCGCGGGACGCCCGCGCCTACTTCCGCATCCCCGACGTGGAGGCCCAGTCGCACTGGCGGACGTACATCACCGAGTTGGAGCAGAGCGCCCGGGACTGTCAACGCGCCGTGGACGAGAACAACGGCCAGGTTCTCCTCTCGGCGGTACAGAAACTCGACGCGGCGCAGAAGGCCTTCGGCGCGGCCGTCACCCGGATCAAGACGGTGCTGGACGCCGGCCGCCGCTAGGTTCCGCCCGCCGGCCGGCCCGGTCGCGGGTACGTCGACGACGGGCCGGGCCCACCGTCGGTGGACCCGGCCCGGACCTCACTGGGCGACGTACTCCCGCAGGTGGGTGGCGGTCAGGGTGTCACCGTGTGCGACGAGGTCGGCGGGGGTGCCGGTGAAGACGACCCGGCCGCCGTCGTGGCCGGCGCCCGGGCCGAGGTCGATGATCCAGTCGGCGTGCGCCATCACCGCCTGGTGGTGCTCGATGACCACCACGGTGTTGCCGGCGTCCACCAGGCGGTCCAGCAGGGCCAGCAGGTTGTCGACGTCGGCCAGGTGCAGGCCGGTGGTGGGCTCGTCCAGCACGTAGGTGTGCGCCTTCTCGCCCATGTGGATGGCCAGCTTGAGTCGTTGCCGCTCGCCCCCCGAGAGGGTGGTCAGCGGCTGGCCGAGGCCGAGGTAGCTCAGGCCCACGTCGGCGAGGCGGTCCAGCACCGACCGGGCCGGCCCGCCGGGGAAGAAGTCCCGGGCCTCGGTCACCGACATGGCGAGGACCTCGCTGATGTTCTTCCCCCGCAGGGTGTACGTGAGCACCTTCGGGGTGAACCGGCGGCCCTCGCACTCCTCGCACCTGGAGGCGACCCCGGCCGTCATGGCCAGGTCCGTGTAGATCACCCCGATGCCCTTGCAGGCCGGGCAGGCGCCCTCGGAGTTGGCGCTGAACAGCGCCGGCTTGACCCCGTTGGCCTTGGCGAAGGCGGCCCGTACCGGGTCGAGCAGGCCGGTGTAGGTGGCCGGGTTGCTGCGCCGGGACCCGCGGATCGGGGACTGGTCGACGACCACCACCCCGGCGCGGCGGGGGAGCGAGCCGTGGATCAGCGAGCTCTTGCCGGAACCGGCGACGCCGGTCACCACCGTCAGCACCCCGAGCGGCACGTCGACGCTGACGTCGCGCAGGTTGTGCAGGTCGGCGCCGCGGATCGGCAACTGCCCGGCGGGCGGCCGGACCTGCTCGCGCAGGCTGACCCGGTGGCCGAGGTGCCGGCCGGTCAGGGTGTCGGAGCGGCGCAGCCCGGCGACGTCGCCGGCGTAGCAGACCCGGCCGCCGTCCGGACCGGCTCCCGGGCCGAGGTCGACCACGTGGTCGGCGATCGCGATGGTCTCCGGCTTGTGCTCCACGACGAGCACCGTGTTGCCCTTGTCGCGCAGCCGCAGCAGCAGGCCGTTCATCCGGGCGATGTCGTGCGGGTGCAGCCCGACCGTCGGCTCGTCGAAGACGTACGTGACGTCGGTGAGGCTGGAGCCGAGGTGGCGGACCATCTTCACCCGCTGCGCCTCGCCCCCGGACAGGGTGCCCGACTCGCGGTCGAGGCTGAGGTAGCCCAGGCCGATCTCGACGAGCGAGTCCAGCAGGTCGCGCAGGTTGGCCACCAGCGGCGCCACGGACGGGTCGGTGACACCCCGGACGAACGCGGCCAGGTCGCTGATCTGCATCGCGGAGCACTCGGCGATGTTGCGGTCGGCGATCCGGGAGGACAGGGCGGCCTGGTTGAGCCGGGCGCCGCCGCAGTCGCCGCAGGTGGTGAACGTGACGGCCCGCTCGACGAACGCCTTGATGTGCGCCTGGGCCGGCTCCTTGTCCTTGCTCAGGTACAGCCGGCGGACCTTGACGACCAGGCCCTCGTACGTGAGGTTGCCGCCGCCGACCTTCAGCTTGGTGGCCGGTTTGTGGAGGAAGTCCTGCCACTGCTGGGGCGTGTAGTCCTGGAGCTTGGCGTCGGGGTCGAACAGGCCCGAGGCGACGAAGGACTGCCAGTACCAGGAGTCGACCGCGAAGTTCGGCACCGTGATCGCCCCGTCGTTGAGCGACCGCTCGACGTCGACGAGTTCGTGCACGTCGAGGTCGGAGACCCGGCCCATCCCCTCGCAGGTGGGGCACATCCCCTCGGGGAGGTTGAAGCTGAACGCGCCGGCCGCCCCGACGTGCGGCTGCCCGAGCCGGCTGAACACGATGCGCAGCATGGCGTACGCGTCGGTGGCGGTGCCCACCGTGGAGCGCGAGTTCGCCCCCATCCGTTCCTGGTCGACGATGATCGCGGCGCTGAGGTTGCGCAGCGAGTCGACGTCCGGCCGGGCCAGGCTGGGCATGAACGACTGGAGGAAGGCGCTGTAGGTCTCGTTGATCAGCCGCTTCGACTCGGCGGCGATGGTGCCGAAGACGAGCGAGGACTTGCCGGAGCCGGAGACCCCGGTGAAAACGGTGAGGCGTCGCTTGGGGATGTCCACGGAGACGGACGCGAGGTTGTTCTCCCGGGCACCGCTCACCTCGATCATGTCGTGGCTGTCGGCGACGGTCCGAGTCGGCTGCTGCATGCGAACCCTTCGGGCGATCGTGGGCAGGGTGAACCCCGCCCGGTTGCTGGTGCTGGGCCTGGCCGGTTCAATCATCTCATTGACCCGCACGTTGAAACTTGGGCGGCAATACGGCGTGGTCAGCGGCGGGAGCGGGCGGAAGAGTCTCAAACAGCGCGTAAGCGGGACGGCGGACGCGGTGGCGGACCGGCGGCTGTGGGCGCGGTCCGGCGCGCGCGTGGCCCGCCCGTCGGTGCCGGACCCTGCCGGTTAGGGTGCTGGGCATGAGAGCTCCGGTGCTGGCCGCCGCTGCCGCCGTCCTCCTCGCCGGTGCCGTCCCGGCCGTCCCGGCCGCCGCCGCGCCGGCCGGCCGGGCCAACGCGGCGGTGCCCTGCCCGAAGGCGGTGGCGCCGAAGGTGCCGCGCTCCCCGAAGCCGACACCCCCGCCGTCGGTGCCGGAACAGCAGGCGGTGGGCGGCGCGGCGCTGGCCGCGCCGGGCCTCGTCGCGCCGGCCGGGGCCACCCCGCCGCCGGCGGTCACCGCCACCTCCTGGCTGGTCGCCGACCTGGACACCGGAGCGGTGCTCGGCGGCTGCGGCCCGCACGGGTACGCCACCCCGGCCAGCGTGCAGAAGCTGCTGCTGACCGCCACCGCGCTGCCGAAGCTGGACCCGAAGCAGGTGGTGACGGTCACCCAGGCCGACCTCGACATCGCCCCCGGCAGTTCCGCCGTCGGACTGCTGGAGGGCGGTCGCTACACCGTCGAGACGGTCTTCCTCGGGCTGCTGCTCCAGTCCGGTAACGAGGCGGCCAACGTGCTGGCCCGGCTCGTCGGCGGCCCGGCCGGGGCGGCTGGCGGGGTCCGGGCGATGAACGCCGAGGCGGCGCGCCTCGGCGCCCTGCAGACCCACGCCGTCACCCCCTCCGGGCTGGACGGCCCCGGCCAGTTCACCAGCGCGTACGACCTGGCGCTGATCGCCCGTGCCTGCTTCGCCGACCCCACCTTCCGCCGGTACGCGCTGACCGAGAGCACCCGGATCCCCGCCCAGCCGGCGCTGCGGAAGAAGGGCTTCCAGATCCAGAACGAGAACCAGCTCATCTACCGCTATCCGGGGGCGCTGGGCGGGAAGACCGGCTTCACCGACTACGCCCGGCACACCTACGTCGGCGCCGCGCAGCGCGGCGGACGCCGGCTGGTGGTCACCCTGCTCGGGGCCGAGCCCAGCCCGATGCGCGGCTGGGAACAGGGCGCCACGCTGCTGGACTGGGGCTTCTCGCTGCCCCGGGACGCCTCGGTGGGCCGTCTCGTCTCCCCGGGGGTGACGGTCGCCAACGGCTCGCCGTCGGCGTCCGCGTCGCCCGGAGCGGCGGTCTCGCCCGCGCCCCGGGCGGTGGCCGCCCACCGGGCCGCGTCGTGGCCGGTGGTCGTGGGGGCCGCCGCCGCTGCCGTCGTCGTGGCCGCGCTGCTCACCGTGGTGCTCCTGCGTCGCCGCCGCCGTCGGGCCTGAGCCTCCGCCGGCTGACGCCACCGGAGTAGGACGGCCGGGCGCGGCGCGGTGTCCGCCCGGCCTGGGCCGGGGGAGTCAACCCGCGTCCGGCGGGTAAGCGCGGGCGGTGACCGCGGAGCACCGGGGGCGGATCGTCGTGGTGTCGGCCGATGTCGGCGCCGGCCACGACACGGCCGCCGCCGAACTGACGCGCCGGCTCGCCGACCAGGGCTTTGTCGTGGACCGGGTGAACCTCCTCGACCTGCTGCCGCGCCCGGTGCGGTGGATCTGTCGGGAGGCGTACCGGGGTGTCCTGCGCTGGGCGCCGTGGGGCTACGACGCGCTGTTCGCCGTCACCGGCCGGTCCCGGCTGGTGGCCGCCGTGCTGCGGGGGGCGCTCACGCCGCTGCGGGGACGGGCCCGGCGGGCCGTCCCACCACGCACCCGGGCGGTCGTCACCACGTACCCGTTCGCGAACCAGCTGTTCGGGCCGCTGCGTCGAGGCGGCGGGCTGGCCGTCCCGCTGGTCACCTACGTCACCGACTTCGTCATCCACCCCACCTGGGTCGCGCCGGGCGTCGACCTCTACTGCGCCCTGCCGCACGCCCGCCCCCGCACGGCCGCCCCCGACCTTGACGTCCGGACGGTCGAGCCGCTGGTGTCGATCGGCTTCCAAACGGCCACGGGGACGAGCCGCAGCGAGGCGCGGCGGCGTTTCGGCCTCCCGGAGCGGGGCCGGTTGGCGCTCGTCGTCGCCGGGGCGTGGGGGGTGGGTGACATCGAGGCGACGGTCGCGGACATCGCCGCCGTCGACGGCGTGCGTACCGTGGTCGTCTGCGGCCGTAACGAAACCCTGCGCCGGCGGCTGCGGCGGTCCACGCAGCACACCCTCGGCTGGGTCGACGACATGCCCACGCTGATGCGGGCGGTCGACGTGTTGGTGGAGAACGCGGGCGGGCTGACCTGCCAGGAGGCGTTGAGCTGCGGACTGCCCGTGGTCACCTACCGCCCCATACCGGGTCACGGCCGGGTGAATGCCGCGATCCTCGCCGAGGCCGGTCTGACCCGGCTGGCACCGTCCGCCGACCACCTGTGCCGGGTGCTGGCCGCGCTGTCCACGTCCGGCCCGGAGTCGGCCTACGGGGGGATGACCCGCTGTGCCGACCCCGCCGGCCTGGTGGCCGAGGTGGCTGTCCGGCCGCCGGCCGTCGCCGCGTCCGAGGCGTACCGCCGCAGGTCGGTGCTGGACGCGGTGGGCGAGGCGGTCGCGGTGCTGGCCACGGTCCTGCCGTCGATCCGCTGGACGGGCCGCCGGTGATCGCCTCTGCCGGACGTCCGCCGCGAAGGCGGTCCACCGCGCTGGTCGGCGTGGCCACCGTCGCGCTCGCCGCCGCCCAGCTCGCCCCGTCGGTCACCGCGGTGCCGGCGATACGCCGTCGGTTGTTCCCCCGGCTCGCCGGGACAGGCGGGCCGGGGCGGATCGCCCTGACCTTCGACGACGGGCCCGACCCCGAGTCCACCCCCCGGTTCCTCGCCGTGCTCGCGGAGCACCGGGTGCGGGCGACGTTCTTCCTGCTGGGCACGATGCTCGCCCGGTCGCCCCGGCTCGCCGGGGAGATCGCCGCCGGGGGGCACGAGGTGGCCGTCCACGGCTGGGCCCACCGCAACCTGCTGCGCAGGGGGCCGCTGGCCACCTACCGGGACCTGGCCCGGGCCCGTGCGCTCGTCGAGGCCACCAGCGGTCTGACCCCCCGCTTCTTCCGCCCACCGTACGGGGTGCTCACCGGCCCGGCGCTGGTGGCGAGCGCGCGGCTGGGGCTGACGCCGGTGCTGTGGACCTGCTGGGGCCGGGACTGGACGGCGACGGCGAGCGCCGACTCGGTCTTCGACACCGTCACCGCCGGGCTGGCCGGCGGCGGGACCGTCCTGCTGCACGACGCGGACTGCGCCGCTGCCCCCGGGGCCTGGCGGGCGAGCCTCGCCGCCCTGCCCCGGCTGCTGGCCGAGTGCCGCCGCCGGGGGTGGGCCGTGGGCCCGCTCGGCGGGCACCGGGACCCGGCGTGACGATCCTGGCGGTGGCGCGCCCTGGCTGCCGCGCTCCGCTTCGCGTGTCGCCGTCGACAGGAGGACCGCCGAATCCATAGACTGCGATCTTTCTGGATTCAACAGCCCAGGAGGACGCCCGTGTCGAGGTCATCCCGTCGGCAGCCGGTCCCGCCGTTGCCGGCCCACCCCCGCAGGACGCGTACGCTGTCCCGCCTCACCGGTGTCGCGCTGCTCGCCACCGCCCTCGTCGGCGGCAGCGGCGTCGCCGCCGTGGCAGCCCCGGCCGCCGCCGCGCCGCCGAGGACGACCCCGGGGCCGTGCGCGTACACCGAGACGCCGGACGAGCCGGCCGCCCGGCCCGTCCCGCTGCCGCCCGATCCCCGGCGGACGCCGGGTCACGGCACCGTTCGGGTCACGCTGCGGACGAACCAGGGCCCGATCGGGCTGACCCTGGACCGCGAGCAGGCGTCCTGCACGGTGCAGAGCTTCCTGCACCTGGTCCGGCACCGGTTCTACGACCGCACCTCGTGCCACCGGCTGACCGCGTACCCGACGCTCAGCGTGCTCCAGTGCGGCGACCCGTCGGGCACCGGCTCAGGCGGGCCCGGCTACCGGTACGCCGACGAGCTGCCCACCGACCTGCCGCCCGCGCCGACGGACCCGACGGGTGTGCGCAAGGTGTACGCCCGGGGTGTGCTCGCCATGGCCAACGCCGGTCCGGACACCAACGGCAGCCAGTTCTTCCTGGTGTACGCCAACTCGGCGCTGCGCCCCAACTACACCATCTTCGGCGAGGTGGACGCCGCCGGCCTGGCCACCCTGGACCGGATCGCCGCCGGCGGGATCGCCCCCACGGCCGAGGACCCGGCCCCGGTCGACGGCGCGCCCGCGCTGCCGGTGGAGATCCGCCGGGCGGCCCGTGGGCGGTGAGTGTCGGCGGGCCCGCCGGGCGGTGCGGACGCGCTCGGCCACCCCACCCCATCCCGGAGCGGGATCCCACCGGTTGGCCGTGAAACAGGCCGGATGCTGCTAGAACGGTGTGCATGGGACAGCGACGCCGGCCGGCCCGTACACCCCTCCCCGCCCCCGAGGGCCGACCCACCTCCTCCTGCCCAGGCCTCCCTCGCGGATCGATCAAGAGGTTTACGTCGGAATTGGCGATCAGGCCTGACGTAAACCTCTTGATCACCGCCGCGGGGCGGGTGGGGGGTTGGCGGTGGGTGGTCGGAGGGCTGGGACGGGCCGTCGTCGGGGGAGCGGTGTTGTTGGCGGGGTGTTCCGGGTCGGGGCCGTCCGGGGTCGGGGCGTCCGCGTCGGGCGGGGGCGAGGTGGGGGTGCGGGGGGAGTTCGTGGTGTTGTCCGATGTGGATCCGAGCATCGGGTCCGACATTCGGTATGCCACCGCGCACAACTTCGTCGGCCGGCCGATCGCCGGGTACCGGGAGCCCCTGTGCCTGCTCACCCGGCCCGCCGCCGAGGCGCTGCGCCGGGTGCAGCAGGCCGCCCGTGCGACGGGCCACAGCCTCAAGGTGTACGACTGCTACCGCCCGCAGCCCGCCGTGGACGACTTCGTGGCCTGGGCGAAGCGCCCCGACGAGGAGCAGACGAAGGCCGAGTTCTACCCCGGGGTGGCCAAGTCGCGGCTGTTCGCCGAGGGCTACCTCGGCGCGCCCACCGCGCACAGCCGGGGCAGCACCGTCGACCTGACCCTGGTCGACGACCCGCCGGCCGGCCAACGCCCCTACGTCCCCGGCGAGCCACTGGTCGCCTGCACCGCGCCGAAGGGCGACCGCTTCCCGGACAACAGCGTCGACATGGGCACCGGCTTCGACTGCTTCGACCCGCGTGCCCACACCGCCGACGGTCGGGTCACCGGAGCCGCCCGGGACAACCGCGAACTGCTGAAGCGGCTGATGGCCGCCGGCGGGTTCACCAACTATCCGCGTGAGTGGTGGCACTACCAGTACGACGACGAGCCGTACCCCGAGACGTACTTCGACTTTCCCGTGGCCCGCCCGTCCGGCTGACCCGGCGGGCCCTGCCCGACCGCGCCGGCCGGCCCTGGCGGCTCCGGCGGTTAGGCTCGCCCGGCGAGAGCATCGCCCCTCGGCGGCCTCCGGCCCGCCGACCCCGTGGGACGGGCCGTCGGCGACCGGAGAGGACCCGGACATGACCACCGAGCGGATCGGACCGCCCCTGATCGCCGACGAGCGCGAGATGCTGCGCGCGTTCCTGGACTTCCACCGCGCCACCCTCGCCGTGAAGTGTGAGGGTCTCACCGACGAGGAACTGCGCCGGCAGTCGTCCCCGCCGTCCACGCTGAGCCTGCTCGGCCTGGTCCGGCACATGGCCGAGGTGGAGCGCAACTGGTTCCGCCGGGTGATCGGCGGCGAGGACGTCCCGCTGGTCTGGTCGGAGACCGGCGACTACCAGGAGGCGTACGACGCCCGCACCGCCGGCGCGTCCGAGGCGTTCGAGGCGTGGCGGCGGGAGGTCGAACACGCCCGGCGCATCGAGCGGGAGGCCGGGTCGCTGGACGTCGTCGCCCACAACCCCCGGTGGGGCGAGGACGTGTCGCTGCGCCTGGTGATGCTGCACATGATGCACGAGTACGCCCGGCACAACGGCCACGCCGACCTCCTGCGCGAAGCCGTCGACGGCGCGGTCGGCGTCTGAACCGCCGCCGCGCCCGGTCGCCGGCCGGTGCGGCGGCGTCCCGGGGAGGGACCGGCCACGGAGGAACGTTTTTGTTCCGGGGCGGCCAGGACCCTAGATCAAAGGTTTACCAGGCTGTAACGTCCGCGCTGCTGGACCTGTCACAAGGAAGTGGGAGTCAGTGATGAGCGACGTGTCGACGGCCCTGGGTGTGCGCCTCTACCCCGACCTGGTCGAGCTGGGCGGGCTCGCGTCCGCGCTGGCCCTGACCGCCACCCGGTGTCAGGTGGACGTGGGCCGGATCAGCGCCCCCGAGCAGGGGCGGAGCCGGTTCACGTGCGCCGAGCTGATCTCCGAGCGGGGGACGATCTGCGTGGGGCTGGGATCCCAGGCCCGCTACTTCATGGTCGACATCTCGGGCTCGGACGGGTCCCGGGCCGACGGCGACACCACCGACCTGGACCAGGTCGTGCGGATCGCCGACGCCTGGCGCGGCGGCGCGGGGTTCGCCGAGCTGCGCGCCCGCTTCCCCTTCCTCGACCACGTGACCGAGCCGGTCGGCGAGGACATCGCGCTCGCCTGACCGGGACCCGACCGCCCCGGCGCGCCTTCGGCCGCCGCTGCGGGCCCTCGGACCTGTGCCGGCGCTGCGGGGCCGTGGACCTGAGAAGGCGGGGCCGGACGATGCTGTCCGGCCCCGCCTTCCGTACGGCATCAGGTCAGTTGACGCTGATGATGGTGCCGACACCGTTCGGGTACTCGATGTAGCCCGTGTGCCGCCCGGCGGGCACTGCCGACCACTTCGCGGTGACCGTCAGCGGGGTGCCCGGGGTGACCTTGGGGTTCTTGGGGGACACCGTCAGCTTGCCGACGCCACCCTGGCCGGTGACCAGGTTCGCCTGCACCTTGAAGGGCGTTTCCGTGGTTCCCGGCAGGTCCTCCGGGGTGATGATCGTCATCTGGTACAGGCCGGGTTCCGGCCTCGCAAAGGTGAGGCGCATGTCATTGCCCGGCACGGTCCAGTCATGGAAGACCAGACTGCCGTTCACCACCCGGAAGATGACGAGGGCGACCTCCGCCTGAGGGTTGTCCGCGCGTGCGGTGAACTCGACGGCCTTGGTGCCCTTGGGCACCGTGACCGGGAAGTCCTTGCCCCAGACGTCGGTGACGTTCACCGTGCCGGGCGTCAGCGGCCCCGACACCATCCCGTAGGTGGTGATCGGGAGCTTCTTGAGCGCCGGGGTCACCTCGAAGGACACGGAGCCGGCGGCGCCGGTGCCCCGGACCTCGGTCGGCGCGAGCACGCTCTGCGGGGTCACCACGATCGGGCTGCGTACGACGGCGCCGGCACCCCGCCAGGTCAGCGAGCCGATGGCCGGCACGCCGGCGGAAGCCGTCGTGAGCTGCATGGCGACGGTGAACTCCTTGGTCTCCCCCGCCTTCTTGAAGCGCAGGGTGGACGGGCTCACCTTGACCTTCAGCCCGGGCAGGTCGACCGTGGCCTGGTACACGCCGGGGGTGACGGCGGTGACCTTGCGGGTGACGGTCCGGGTGCCGAAGACCTCGCCGACACCGATGGACGGGTAGTTCAGGTCGCTGCTCCGGATCGGCGCGACCCCCGAACCGGTCCGTACGCCCAGCCCCTCCAGGTAGCCCAGCCAGTCGTTCTCCGAGGCGTCGTAGACCAGGCCGGGGTTGAGCATCTTGGCCGGGTCGACGTGCCCCGCGCCCTGGGCGAAGACATCGCTGCTCCGCTTCCCGGTGGCGGTCTTGGTGGCGAAGGTGGTGGTCATCATCGCGGACTTGACCCGCGCCGGCGACCAGTCCGGGTGCTCCGCGAGGTAGAGCGCGGCCAGACCGGCGATGTGCGGCGCGGCCATCGAGGTGCCGGAGTAGAAGTCGAAGTTCATTCCCTCTGCAGCCGGCGGGGCCACCGCCGCGAGGATCGCGACGCCGGGCGCGGCGATGTCCGGCTTCAGGAGGTCCGGGTGGCTCTCCGAGGGACCGCGCGAGGAGAACGCCGCGATCTGGGGGTACGGCATGGTCGGGCCGGTCGGCAGCAGGGTGACCTGTGCGCCGACGGTCGCCGCGTAGTCCAGCACGGCCTGCGTGTCGGGCGAGTTGATGTGCACGGTCGGCACGCTGTGCAGGTCACCGCTGAGGTCCTGGTCGTTCGGGTTGGCCAGCACCATCCCGACGCCGCCGGCCCGGTTGACCTCGGCGGACTTGATCGGCCGGGCGATGACGCCACGGAGACAGACGACGACCTTGCCGGCCACCTTCGCCGGGTCCAGGCTGCCGGTCATGCAGTTGTCGGCGTTGGCGTCGTCGACGCCGGCGGCCTTCGCCGCCCGGGAGGCGATCAGGGGCTTGGGTCCGAACGCCGCCGACACCGTCGTGCTGGTGCCGTTGAAGCGGGCGCCGTTGCCCAGCTCCACGCTGGCCGGGTACGGAGCGACCGAGCTGGCGCCGACCGTCATCTGCCACGGTGAGGTGTTGTCCATCGTCGACGGGTCCGGCCCGGAGTTACCGGCGGACGCGGAGACGAAGACGCCAGCCGCCGCCGCGTTGAGGAAGGCGAGTTGGATCGGGTCCCTGAGAGACGACTCGTACGCACCACCGACCGAGTAGTTGATCACATCGACGCCGTCGGCCACCGCCTGGTCGATGGCGGCGATGATGTCCGACGACTGCCCGCCGGTCTTGCTGTCGTCCGTGCTCTGCCAGAGGGCCTTGTAGACCGCGATCGCCGCGCCCGGCGCGACTCCGGAGATCTCCCCGAAGCTGACACCTCGCTCGGTCACCGGGACCGCCGCGTTCCCGGCCGCCGTGCTGGCGGTGTGGGTGCCGTGTCCCTGCGCGTCCCGGGGGGAGATGTAGTCCTTCCGCTGCTCTGCGGGAACCTGCTTCATCCAGCCCTCACCGAAGTACCGGGCGCTGATGACCTTCTCGTTGCAGAGGGTCGCGGCGAACTGCTCGCCGGTCTGGCAGGTGCCGGTGAACGTGCCGCCGTCGGACTTGCGCATGACGGTGGCCGTGCCCTGACGGTACGGCCGGTACGGGTTGGCTGCCGTGGGCGCGGTGGCGTCGAGCGCCGGCGCGGTGAACGACGCGCTCTCCGGCCAGACCCCGGTGTCGATCACACCGACGACGACGCCCTTGCCGGCGTTGGCCGTGCCGCCGAGCTTGGACCACACGCCCCTGCGACCGGAGAGACCGAGGAAGTCGACGGAGTTGCGGTCGTCGGTGGTCTTGAGCAGCTTGTCCGGCACCACGGAGACCACGCCGCCGGTGACCAGCAGCTTCATCGCCTGCGCCCGGGTCAGCTCCGCGACGAAGCTGTTCGAGGCGACGGAGTTGCTCCGGAGCGGCTTGGCGCCCACGCTGCGCGCCACCTTGGCGTGCCTGTCCGTGAGGTGGCTGCGGTAGCGCTGGGCGTTGGCGGCGCCCACGTCCACCTTCCTGCCCTTGCCGGGCTTGGTGCCGGCGATGCCGGCGACCCCGCCCTCGTAGGTCGCCAGCGGCTTGTCGGCCAGGGTCACGATGTAGGTTTCGCTGCCCCCGGCACTCGCGGGCAGGACGCTCGGCAGCGCCGGTGGCTCCGGCTGGGCGGACGCCGGGACCGGGCTGATCGTGATCGCCAGGGCCACAGCAGCTACCGCCGCGCCGTAGCGGGAGGTTTGTCGGATCCTACGGGCCATTGCTCCTCTTTGGGGGGATTGGAGATGAAGAGAGCCTGCCCACGCCGGCAAGATCGCCAGGTGGGATGGTGAGTAGTGAACGTCTCAGGGCCAAATAAGTCGAGATATCTTCATGACGTCTTCGGCCACGTGGCGAATCGCGCCACGCGTCGGTGACCTGGTCAGGGCAGGTGGGATGTGCGCAACGATCCGGTGCTGGGCGCACTGGGCATCAGCGAATTCGACGAGCAGATCTACCGTCTGCTGCTGATCCAGCCCGACCAACCACTGTCGGAGAGCGCCGGCACCCTGGGCGTCACCATCGCCCGGGTACGCAGCGCCGTCGCCCGGCTGGGCAGGCTCGGCCTGCTGAGACGGACAGCGCCCGGAAGATACGAGGCCATGGGGCCGCAGGCGGCACTGACGGCGCTCGTCGCCCGGCGTCGGCTGGAGACGGAAGCGGCGCTGGACGGCGTGCAGACCGCGGTCACGGACCTCGCGCGACTGTTCCAGACGGCTCGGCTCCGCGATCCGGGGCGCTGGGTGGAGGTGCTGTCGGGCTGGGAGACGGTCGACGGCCGGATGGACGAACTCACCCGGTCCGTGCGCACCCACCTGTGGGTGCTCGACCGGCCGCCATACATGAAGCACGTGCACGGCACCCCCGACACCAACGAGGTGGAGATCGCGGAGACCGAGGACCTGATCGCCAGGGGGGTGGACATCCGCACCGTCTACTGTCCCGAGTCGATGGGGCGTCCGGGCCGCTTCGAGGTGCTGAGCAGGCTCGCCGAGGCAGGCGAGCAGGCCCGGATGCTCCCCAGCCTGCCGTTCAAACTGCGGATCATGGACCTGCGGGTGGCGGCGGTCTCGCTCACCGGCGGGGCCTACGACAACCTCGCGCTGATCCATCCCTCGGGGCTGCTCGACGCGCTGATCGAACTGTTCCAGGCGTACTGGGGTCGGGCCACACCGCTCGCCGGCGCCCACCCGCCGGCCGACGACAAGCCGAGCGACGAGGATCTGCTGCTGCTCCAGATGCTCAGGGCCGGCCTCAAGGACGAGGCCATCGCCCGCCAGCTCGGGGTCAGCGCCCGCACCGCCACCCGCCGGATCGCGTCCGTCATCGACCGGCTGGGTGCCACCACCCGGTTCCAGGCCGGCGTCGAGGCGTCCGCGCGCGGCTGGCTCTGATCGCCCGACCAACCCGCCGGGTGTCGGGCGGGCATGCCGGTGGGCGCCGAGGACAGCCGGATATCCATTGCGGTCGTCGTGGCCCTCGCCTACGTTCATCGGGCAAGGCCAACCCGAGCTGATCCAGGGAGCATGTCGTGTCGCAGCGCAAACGCACCACAACCTCGCGGCCCACGCCGCGCGGCGGTGCCCCGCTGCTCACCGGCGGGCAGACCCTCGGCCGGTGTCAGCGCCGACAATCCGGGTGGTGGCGCGGATAGCGCCAGCGCGACACGCGCAGCCGCCCATCCCGAGTCCGGGACCGGGCGGCTTTTTCGTCCCCGGCCCCGCCCGCCGGACCGATATCGCCAACGCCCGTCCCGCCACCGGTGGGCCGGCCTCGCGGCTGTGGCGCAGCCCGCCAGCGCGTCACCCCGCCACGGTGAAGACCGCCGGTTCGAATCCGGCCGGCCGCTCCGGGCAAGACGAGAACGGAACCCGGCCAGCCGCCCCGGAGAAGACGAGAACGAACGAGGAGAGAACGATGGCATTCACCCCGCTTCCGGGCACCCGCGCGCCCGTCCGGGTCTGGACCGACCCGTACGCCATCGAGGAGCAGGCGGCCCGGCAGCTGCGCAACATCGGCGCGCTGCCCTGGGTCGAGGGCGTCGCCGTGATGCCCGACGTCCACTTCGGCAAGGGCGCCACCGTCGGCTCGGTGATCGCGATGCGGCAGGCGGTCTCCCCGGCCGCCGTCGGCGTGGACATCGGCTGCGGCATGTCGGCGGTGCGGACCTCGCTCACCGCCGCCGACCTGCCCGACGACCTCGCCGGGCTGCGGTCCGCGATCGAGGCGACCATCCCGGTCGGCTTCGCCAAGCGCGACACCGCGATCGACCCGCGCCGGGTACGCGGGCTGGAGCAGCGCGGCTGGGCCGACTTCTGGGAGCGCTTCGGCACCCTCGACAAGCGGGTGGCCCAGCTCGAGACCCGGGCCCAGCGGCAGATGGGCACCCTCGGCGGTGGCAACCACTTCATCGAGGTCTGCCTGGAGCAGGGCGGCCCGGACGACGGCCGGGTCTGGCTGATGCTGCACTCCGGGTCGCGCAACATCGGCAAGGAGCTGGCGGAGCGGCACATCGGCGTCGCGCGTCGGCTGCCGCACAACGCCGAGCTGCCCGACCGGGACCTGGCGGTCTTCCTCACCGGCACGCCGGAGATGGCGGCGTACCGGCGGGACCTGTGGTGGGCGCAGGAGTACGCCCGCCGCAACCGCGCGGTGATGCTGGCCGTGCTCTGCAACGTGGTCCGTGACGCGCTCCCGCAGGTCGGCTTCGACGAGCCGATCAGCTGCCACCACAACTACGTCGCCGAGGAGACGTACGGCGGGGTGGACGTGCTGGTCACCCGCAAGGGCGCGATCCGGGCCGGCGCGGGGGACCTCGGCATCATCCCCGGCTCGATGGGCACCGGATCGTACGTCGTGCGCGGGAAGGGGAACCCGGACGCGTACTGCTCCGCCTCGCACGGGGCCGGGCGGCGGATGTCGCGCGGGCAGGCGAAGCGGACGTTCAGCACGGCCGACCTGGTGCGGCAGACCGCCGGGGTGGAGTGCCGCAAGGACGCGGGGGTGGTCGACGAGATCCCCGCCGCGTACAAGGACATCACGGAGGTGATGGCCCAGCAGGAGGACCTGGTCGAGGTGGTCGCCCACCTCAAGCAGGTGGTCTGCGTGAAGGGCTGAGCCTCGGCTCAGCCTGATCGAAGGCTCAGCGGGGTACGTCGGATCACGTCCATGACCTCCGCCGCCGCCGCTGCGGAGGAGCGGCGGTCGCGGAGGTCCAGGACGGTGCCGGAAATGCTCACCCGGTGGGCCACGAGCAGCCGCATGATCGCCAGCAGGGGGTCGAACCGGCCGGCCAGGTCGAACCGCCGGCCGTCCGGACCGATCACGACGGCGGGGGCGACGCCGGCGGCGAGGTTGGTGCGCTCCCAGTCGATCTCGTACGACCGCCGGTCCCCGCCGACCTGCACGACGAGCTGCTTCGTCCGGTGCAGCAGCGCGAGGTAGTTCATCGGCACCGTCAGCTTCTTCTCGACGTCGAACGGGGCACCGCCGTCGGGGAACAGCCGCAGGACGGTCTTCAGCACCGGGCCCTCGTACTGGAAGGTGTTCGTGCCCCGCAGCTCCAGGAACCGGCCCCGGACGAGCTGCCCGCCGTGGCGTGCCCACCGGCGGTCGACGCCACCGAACGCCCCCTCCGCGCCGGGCAGGCGGTCGATCACCCACCTGGCCCCGCCGTCCGGCACCGGCTCGGGCATCGGCCGACCGGCCGCGGCCCGCTCGACCAGGCTGTGCAGTCGCGCCGCCACGGCGGGGTCGACGCGTCGCAGGTCGATCGTATCGCCGTCCAGGGCGATCCGGTCCGTGGCGCTCGCGGTTCTCATCCGCTCCAGGAGGAGATCCGGGTGCCCGGTCAGGTCGACGCGTCGGCCGTCGAGCCCGACCAGCCGGCAGGGCCGGACGCCCGACAGCAGGGCGCTGCGCGGCCAGTCGATGCCGAACTTCGCGGGGACGCCCGGGTGGACGACGGCGACGAGGCGCCCCGCGGTGACGGCCGCCAGGCACAGGGACGGCACGCGCCACGTGGCCGTCGACTCGAACGGCTCGCGGCCCTCGGGGTGAACCCGCAGCCTGAGCCGGATGCGTGCCTTGGGCTCGTCGGGGTCGAGGTCGCCGCCGTAGCTCTGGTACGTCGCCTCCCAGTCCTGGCCGTACGTCACGAACGTCGCCTCGCGCACCTCGGCCATGGCCAACCAGCCGTCCTGGAACGGGATCCGGGCCGTGGGGGTCCACATGGCGAAGCTGTCGTCGTCGCGCCGGTGCGCGTCGTGCACCTGGTTGCGGTCGGTGTTCACCCGGAAGTGCGCCCGGGTGAACAGGAAGGCGCCGATCGGGATCGCGAGGGTGAACAGCAGGCCGGTGGCGAGGAAGGCCAGCGGGACGCCTCCCTCGCCCGAGCCGACCTCGCTGACGCCGAGGGCGCCCACCACGAGGAGGACCGGCCCCGCCGCCCCGCAGACGGTGAAGATCACGAGGTTGCGGACGAACGAACGGGCGAAGCTCTGCACGGCCCCTCCTCCGTGGACTCCGGTTCTTGATACCACCGCGCGGGGTCGGTGTCGCCGCGCGGCGCGTACCGGAAGAGGAAAGTCCGGCCCCGGCGGGTCTCAACCCATGTGTACGGTGCCGCCGGCCGGGATGTCCTTCCGACCGACCTTGATCAGCAGCAGGGTGGCCAGGCCGGAGAGCAGGATCAGCCCGGCGCCCCAGGCGAACGCGACCGTGTAGCCGTGCACCAGCGCGTTGACCTGGGTCGCGGGGCCGGGGACCCGGGTGGCCAGGTATCCGGCGACCGCGCTGGTGTACATGGTGTTCAGCAGGGCGGTGCCGAGCGACCCGCCGATCTGCTGGGTGGCGTTGAGCGTGGCGCTGGCCGCGCCCGCGTCGTGCTCGGGCACCCCGACCAGGGCGAGGCTGGACACCGGCACGAAGGTGAACCCGAGGCCCATGCCGAGGACGACCTGGGCGGGCAGCAGGTGGGCCACGAACGAGGTGTCCACGTCGATCTGGGTGAGCAGCAGCATGGCGGCGGCGGCCAGGACCGCGCCGGCCAGCATCAGCGGCTTCGCGCCGATGCGGGGGAGCAGGACGCTGGCCGCGGCGGCGGCGACCAGCACGCCGGCGGTGACGGGCAGGGAGGCGAGGCCCGCCTCCAGCGGGGTGTACTGGAGCACCACCTGGAAGTAGAAGGCGAGGAACAGGAACGCCCCGAACAGGCCGGCGCCGACGAGCGTGGAGACGATGTACGCGCCGCCCCGGTTGCGGTCGAGCAGGATGCGCATCGGCAGCAGTGGGTGGCTGGAACGCAGCTCGATCACCACGAACACGGCGAGCAGGATCACGCCGGCGGCGATGAAGGCGAGGGTGGCGGTGGCGTCCCAGCCGTCCTCGGCGGCCTTGGTGAACCCGTAGACGAGGGAGACCAGGCCGGCGGTGACCACGACGGCGCCGGGTACGTCGTACCGGGTGTCGCCGTGGGCGCGGCTCTCGGGCACCAGCGGGATGGCGGCGGCGAGGGCGATGATCGCGACCGGGATGTTGACCAGCAGGCACCAGCGCCAGTTGGCGTACTCGGTGAGCACGCCGCCGAGGAGGAGGCCCACGGCCGCGCCGCCGCCGGAGATGGCCCCGTAGACGGCGAACGCCTTGGCCCGCTCCTTCGTCTCGGTGAACAGCACGGTGAGCAGGGCCAGCGCGGCGGGGGCGAGCAGCGCGCCGAAGGCGCCCTGGAGGGCGCGGGCGGCGAAGAGCAACCCGCCGCTCCCGGCCAGGCCGCCGAGGGCCGAGGCGAGGGCGAAGCCGACCATGCCGACGAGGAAGGTCCGCTTGCGGCCCCAGTAGTCGGCGATCCGGCCGCCGAGCAGCAGCAGGCCGCCGAAGGCGAGGGTGTAGGCGGTGACGACCCACTGCCGGTCGGCGTCGGAGATGTTGAGGTCGACCTGGGCGTTGGGCAGGGCGATGTTCACGATGGTCGCGTCGAGGACCACCATCAGCTGGGCGAACGCGATGATCGCCAGCGCGACCCAGCGCCGCGGGTGCGCGGAGGCGGCCGTCGCCCCGGGCGAGGCGGGCACGCTGGACGTGGATCCGGGCATGGTGGAGCCCTCCGTGAAGGGGTGTCGGTGCGCGGGCGGGCCCCCGCGTCAGTCGGCGCGGTACCGCAGAACGGGAATCAGCACCTGGTCGACGAGCTGGGTGAGGAACGTGTCGTCGGCGGGGAGCCCGTGGGCGAGGATCCGGGACATCACCATGGCGGGTGCGAGGTCGTGGAAGAGATCGCGCTCGCCGGCCTCGGGCGGGATCTCGCCGCGAGCGGCGGCGCGGACGACGACGGCGACGCTGAGGACGCGACCGGCCGGCATCACCTGCTGTCGGATGGTCTTTTCCAGCTCCGGGGTGGTGCGCATGGCCAGGGTCAACGCCTGGATGAGGTCGCTGTCCGCGGTGCAGATGGCCGCGGTGGCGCGGAGCAGCTCCAGCAGGTCGCCGCGCAGCGAGCCGGTGTCGGCGGGGATGCGCCGGTCGACGTGGCGCTCGAGCAGAGCCGCGGCGACCAGTTCGGCCTTGCCCGGCCAGTGCCGGTAGACGGTGGCCTTGCTGACCCGGGCCCGGGCGGCCACCGTGTCGATGGTCAGCCGGTCGTAGCCCACCTCGCGCAGCAGGTCGAGCACGGTGGCGAGCAGCTCCGGGAAGCGCTGCGTCCGCGTCGACGCCGGGGCGGCCCGCGCCGCCGGAACGGCCGTTGCCGGGCTGGCCGTTGCCGGGCTGGCCGTTGCCGGGCTGGCCGGTGCCGGTGCCGGGGCAGTCCGTGCTGGCGGGACGGCCGGGGTGGTCGTGCTCCGCTGATCGCTCGTCACTGGCCCCTCCTGCGAAACGATGCCGTACCCGATCGTAGTAAAGACTCGGCGTTCGCAAGTCGGGACGCGATCTTATCGCCTGGCCGTGGCGAAACGATGTCGTTCCGCGCTGGTATCCGGCGCCGGCCGGCACGGCTCGGGAGGGGTCACGCGGGCCGGGATCGGACACGGCGGGGCCCGGGAAGCAGCGGCGGGGACCGGGGAAGAAGCGGCGGCGGGCGCGGGTCAGGCGCGTCGGGCGCGGGCGCCCTTGAGCCGGCGGCCGAACTCGCGGGCGATCTCCCGTTTCGCGTCCCGCTCGGCGATCGCCTGCCGCTTGTCGTACGACCTACGGCCCTTGGCCAGGGCAAGCTCGACCTTGGCCCAGCCGTCGGAGAAGTACAGCGACAACGGCACGAGGGTGAGCCCGCCCTCGCGCGTCCGGTCGAGGATCCGGTCGATCTCGACGCGGCGCAGCAGCAGCTTGCGGGTGCGGCGGGGCTGGTGGTTGGTCCAGGTGCCGAAGCCGTACTCGGCGATGTGCAGGCCGTGCAGCAGCAGCTCGCCGTCGTGCTCCTGGGCGAAGGCGTCGACCAGCGAGACCCGGCCGGCCCGCAGCGACTTCACCTCGGTGCCGGCGAGCACCAACCCCGCCTCGTACGTCTTGAGGATGTCGTAGTCGTGCCCGGCCTTCTTGTTCGACGCGACGAGGGTGCGTCCGGTCTCCCTGGGCACGGCCGGCCTCCCGATGGTGGTTCCGCGTCAACGCGAGAGGCTAGCAGCCGCGCAGCCGGCCGTCGCGTGGAAAACGGGTGGAGCGGCGCGGCGACCGCGGCCACAATCCCGGGATGGATCACCGAGCCAAGGTCACGTTGAGCAAGCGGATGTCCCGGGCGTTGCGACACGAGCCGCACCGACTGGGCCTCACCCCGGACCGGGCCGGGTGGGTCCTGGTCGACGACCTGCTGGCCGCCCTGCGGGTGGGGCGGGACGTGCTCGACATGGTGGTCGCCGAGAGCGACAAGCAGCGCTTCGCGGTGGAGCGCGGCCCCGACGGGGTCGAACGTATCCGGGCCAACCAGGGCCACTCCATCCCGGTCGAGCTGGGGTTGCCACCGGCGGCCCCGCCCGACCGGCTGTACCACGGCACCGGTGCCGCCGCCCTCGACCCGATCCGGGCCACCGGGCTGCACCGGGGCGGCCGTCACCACGTCCACCTGTCGGAGGACGTCGAGACCGCCCGCCGGGTCGGCGCGCGGCGGGGCGGGGCCGTGGTGGTGTTCACCGTGGACGCGGCGGCGATGGCCCGCGACGGGCACGTCTTCCACCGCAGCGCCAACGGGGTGTGGCTGACCGACGCCGTCCCCGCCCGATACCTCACCCCGGGACGGTAGGGGCACCCCGCAATCCCGACAGCGCCATTGAAAGTCGCCCGGCCGGCAGGCAGGATCGGCGGTCCGGAGGCATCGACAGTGGTGGGGACCTTCAGTGGTGGATGGGGCCGACGGGGGGCGTCCGGCGCGTGACCTGCGGCTCGTCGTGGCCGCGCACGCGGCGTCGACGTACGGCAGCTACCTGAACCTGGTGGCGCTGGGCCTGTTCACGCTGGAGGTCACCGGCTCCGCCGTGCAGACCGGCCTGTTCATGGCCGTCCGCATGACCGCCGGCTTCCTCATGGGACCGGTGAGCGGGCTGCTCGCCGGCCGGTGCCGGCGTACCCGCCTGATGATCGGCGCCGACGCGCTGTCGGCCGTGACCCTGGCGCTGCTGGTGGCGGCCCCCGCCGGGGCGCAGCCCGGGATGCTCTACGCGCTCGCCGTGGTGCTCGGCTGCGGGCAGACCCTGTGGGGGGTCGCGCTGCGCAGCGAGCTGCCCGAGCTGGCCGGCCCCGACCGGCGGGCCCGCGCCAACGCCCGGCTCGTCGCGGCCCGGTCGGTGGCGATGCTGCTCGGGTTCGCCTCGGCGGGAATCCTGGTCGCCCAGCTCGGCTACCAGGTGGCGTTCCTGCTCGATGCCGGCACGTACGTGCTGTCCGCCGGGCTGCTGGCCCGGGTGCGGGCCCGCCGGCCGGCCACCGCCGAGCCCGGGATCGCGCCGCCCGCCGGGCCGCGCGCCCTGGCCGGCTTCGGGATGCTGCGGGCGGTCGCGCCGGTGGTGGTGGCGATGATCGGCGTACGCGCCGCCGACGCGTTCGGGTCCGCGTCGCACAACGTGGGCATCCCGGTGCAGGCCAACCTGGTCCGCCCCGACTCGCCCGCCGGGTACGCCGCCGTCTTCCTGACCTGCTGGGCGGTGGGCAGCCTCGTCGCCGGCCGGTGGTGCGCCCGGCTGGCCGCCCGCACCGGCGGGGTGGGCTCCCCGCGCTCCTTCGGCGTCGCGACCTGCCTGATGTCGGTCTTCTTCGTGCTCGCCTTCACCGATCCTCCCCTGTGGCTGCTGGTCCCGCTGACCGTGGCGGCGGGTGCCGCCGACGGCTACGCCGAGATCAGCTACACCACCCGGCTCCAGGCGGTCGACGAGACCAGGCGCGCCCGGCTGTTCGGGTTTGCCAGCGCGGCGCAGAACGCCGGCTTCGGCCTCGGCATGGTCGGCTGCGCCGCCGCGCTGGGCCGGGCGGCCCCGCTCGTGGTCGTCGCCGTGGCCCATGGGGCGGCCTTCGCCGTGGCACTGGCGTTCCTCCTCGTCCAGACGTTCCGAACGGCCGGCCGGAAACCGCCCGTCGACCCCGCGATCCCAGAGGTGACGCCGTGACCGCCGTACCGCCCGCCCGTCGCCCCGCCGTCAGCCACGGCGGCGACCTGCCCGCCGACCCGGAGCACCCCCGGACGCTGGGCGACGCGCTGCGGCGGGCGGCGCGGGAGTTCCCCGACGCCGGCATCCGGGTGGTGGACGAGGACGGCCGCAGCGTGTTCCTCGACCATTCGACACTGCTCGATCGGGCCCGTGCCGTGCGGGCGGGCCTGCGGGCGCGGGGGGTCGCCGCCGGCTCGTCGGCGATCCTGCGGATCACCTCCGGCGCGCAGTACTGGCCGGCGTTCTGGGGCTGCGTGCTCGGCGGCGTCGTGCCGCTGACCGTCGGCGCCCCGGCCGGCTACGGCGCGGACAGCCCCGCCCTCGCGGCGCTGCTGCACGCCTGGCGGGCCCTCGACGCCCCGGTCGTCCTCGCCGGCGTCGAGGACGTGGCGGGGCTGGCCGGTCTGCCGCTGGCCGGCCGGGTGCTCGCCGTGGCGGAGCTGGCGGCGGGGGACACCACCGGGGAGCCGCCCGACGTCGCCCCCGACCCCGCCGGGGTGGCCGTGCTGCAACTGTCGTCGGGCAGCACCGGCACCCCGAAGATCATTCCGTTGACCCACCGGGGCCTGTCCGAGTACGCCGTCGGCGCCCGCGAGATGCTCGACGTCCGCCCGGGCGACGTGCTGCTCAACTGGCTGCCGCTGGACCACGTCGCCGGCCTGCTCCTGTACCACCTCGGCGGGGTGTTCCTCGGCGCCACGTCCGTGCACGTCGCCACACCGCTGGTGCTGGCGGACCCGCCGCGCTGGCTGGACCTCATGCGCCGGTACGGGGTGACGCACAGCTGGGCGCCGAACTTCGGCCTGCGGCTGGCCGTCGACGCGGTGGCGCGCGTACCGGGCCGGCGGTGGGACCTCGGCGGGGTGCGGCGCATGGTCAGCGGCGGCGAGCAGTGCCTGCCGGAGACGTTCGAGGCGTTCGTCGCCGCGACCGGGGTGCCGGCGGCGGCCATGACCCCCGCCTGGGGGATGTCCGAGACCTGCACCGGGATCACCTTCGCGTCGTTCACCGCGCCCGGCTGCCGGCAGCGGGTCGGCACGGCCAGCCTCGACGGCGACCTGGAGTGGGTCGACGACGACGCGGCGGCCGACTGCACGGAGTTCCTGTCCGTCGGCCGGCCCGCGCCCGGGGTCACGCTGCGCATCGTCGACGCCGACGGCGCGGTGCTCCCCGAGGGCCGGGTCGGCCAGCTGCAGGTCCGCTCGGCCCGGGTCACCCCCGGCTACCTCGGCGACCCCGAGGCCAACCGCTCGGCCTTCCCCGACGGCGACTGGCTGGAGAGCGGGGACCTGGCCTACCTGCGCGACGGCGCGCTCACCGTCACCGGACGCGCCAAGGACCTGTTGATCCTCAACGGGCAGAACATCCCCTGCCACGAGATCGAGCGGGTGGCCGCCGGGGTCGCCGGGGTACGCGCCGGGCTCGTCGCCGCCGTCGGCGTACCCGACGTCCGCACCGGCACCGAGTCGCTGGTGCTGTTCCACGTCCCCGATCCCGACGCGGCCGAGCCGGCGCAGCGGGTGGCCGAGGTGCTCAGCGCGGTGGTGGCCCGCCGGTGGCAGGTCGTCCCGGCGCGGGTGCTGGCCGTGCCCGAGGAGGAGTTCCCGCGTACCTCCGGGGGGAAGCTCCAGCGGGCGGAGCTGCGGCGACGGTTCCTGGCCGGCGGCTTCCCGCCCGGCGGCCCCGGCCCCGGTCCCGTCGTCGGCCCCGGCCCCGTCGTCGGTCCGGCTGGCGCTGGCGCGCAGCCGGCGGGTGCGGGCGCGGGCCCGGCGACGGGGCCGTCACCGGCCGGGCCCGGGCGGGCGGCGGTGCGGACCGTCGTGCGTGCCGCGCTCGCCGACGTCCTCGGCCGGCCGGTCGACGCGGACCGGCCGTTCTACGAGCTGGGCGTCGGCTCCGTCGAGATCGTCCGGTTCCGGGCCCGGCTGGAGCAGGCCCTGGGCCGCCCGGTCCCGCAGCCGGCGCTGTTCGCCCACCCCACCGTCGACGCCCTCAGCGCGCACCTGGCCGCCGGCCCGAGCGCCGGCCCGAGCGCCGGCCCCGCGCCGACGCAGGCACCCCCGGCGGACCGGCGGGTCGCGATCGTCGGCATGGCCGCCCGGTTCCCGGGCGCGGGCACCGTCGACGAGTACTGGGAGCGGCTGCTCGCCGGGGTGGAGAGCGTCCACTTCTTCACCCCGCAGGAGCTCACCGCAGCTGGGGTGCCCGAGGAGGCCACGCGCGCCCCCGGCTTCGTGGCGGCCAGCGGCGTCCTGGACGACGTCGCCGGCTTCGACGCCAGCTTCTTCGGCGTCAGCCCCCGCGAGGCCGAGCTGCTGGACCCGCAGCACCGGCTGTTCCTGGAGACCTGCCACCACGCCCTCGAGGACGCCGGCTGCCCCGGTGAGACCGACGGACGGCGGATCGGCGTGTACGCGGGCGGCGGGATGAACCTGTACCCGCACCACACCTACCTGCGCCACCAACTCCCGCAGGCGGTCGGCTCGGCCGACCCGGCCACCACGATCGGCGCGGCCCTGGGCAACCAGCCCGACTTCCTGGCCACCCGGGTCGCGTACCGGCTCGGGTTGACCGGTCCGGCGGTGACCGTGCAGACCGCCTGCTCCACCTCGCTGGTCGCGGTGCACCTGGCGGCCCGCGCCCTGCTCGCCGGCGACGCCGACATCGCCCTGGCGGGCGCGGTGGCGGTGCACGTCCCGCAGGTCACCGGGTACCGGCACACCCCCGGGTCGATCCTGTCCGCCACCGGGCGGTGCCGGCCCTTCGACGCCGACGCCGACGGCACCGTCGGCGGCAACGGGGTGGCGGCCGTCGTGCTCAAGCCGCTCGACCGGGCGCTCGCCGACGGCGACCGCATCCACGCGGTGCTCCTCGGCTCGGCGGTCAACAACGACGGGTCCGCAAAGGTCGGCTACACCGCGCCCGGGGTGTCCGGGCAGGTGGACGTCGTCCGGCGGGCCCTGCGCGACGCGGGGGTGTCGGCCGCCTCCGTCGGGTACGTCGAGGCGCACGGCACCGGCACCGCCCTCGGTGACCCGATCGAGCACCACGCCCTCGCCGAGGCGTACGCGCCCGCACGGGCGTTCCTCGGCTCGGTGAAGGCCAACATCGGGCACCTGGACAGCTGTGCCGGGATGGCCGGCCTGATCAAGGCCGTGCTCACCGTCCGCTCCGGCCGCGTCCCGCCGCAGATCAACTTCGCCCGGCCGAGCCCCGCGCTGGGCCTGGCCGACGGGCCGTTCACCGTCACCACCGTCGCCGCCGACTGGCCGACGACCGGGTCGCCCCGGCGGGCCGCGGTCAGCGCCCTCGGCGTCGGCGGCACCAACGCCCACGTGATCGTCGAGGAGCCGCCGATCCCGCCGCCCGGGCCCGGCGACCGGCCCGCCCCGGTTCCCGGCCTGCTCCCGCTCTCCGCCGCCGACCCGGGCGCGCTGGCCGCGCTCGCCCTGGCCCACCGGGACCGGCTCCGCGCCGACCCCGCCCTGCCGCCGGCGGACCTGGTGCTGACCGCCGGCACCGGTCGCCGTCACCTGCGCCACCGACTCGTCGCCCTCGGCAACTCGACCGCCGCGCTGGCCGATGCCCTGGACCGGCACGCCGCCGGCCTCCCGGCCGAGGTGGTCGCCGGCGACACCGGAGGGGACGCCTCCGGACCGGTCGCCCTCGCGTTCCCCGGTCAGGGGGACGTCCGCGAGGCGCTGCTCCCGCTGGCGGCGCGGTTCCCGGTGGTCCGCGCGGTGCTCGACGAGGCCGCCGACGCGTACCGGGAGGCGGTCGGCGGTGACCTGGTCGACCGGCTGCGCGAGGATCGCCCGCCCGCAGGCCGGCCCACCGACGCGGCCCAGCCGGCACTGGTCGTCGTCGGGGTGGCGCTGGCCGAGCTGTGGCGGTCGTGGGGCCTGCCCGTGGACCACGTCCTCGGACACAGCGTCGGCGAGTATGCCGCCCTGGTCGCCGCGGGCGCGCTGTCCCTCGCCGACGCTGTCCGGCTCGCCGCCTGCCGGGGCCGCCTCATGGCCGACGGCCTGCCGCCCGGCGCGATGCTGGCGGTGCTGGCCGACCGGCCCGTCGTGACCGACCTGATCGCCGGCTCGTCGCTGGAGCTGGCGGCGGTCAACGGGCCGGCCCAGCACGTCCTCGCCGGCCCGCCGGCCGAGGTCGACGCCGCCGCGGCCCGGGCCGACCGGCTCGGGGTGGTGACCCGGCGGCTCCCGGTCGACCGGGCGTTCCACTCGGCGGCCGTGGCGCCGGTGCTGGACCGTCTCCGGGAGCTGGCCGGCGAGGTCGCGTTCCGGCCCACCCGGCTGCCGGTCGTGAGCGCCCTCGACGGCCGGGTCCACCCGCCCGGCTGGCGGCCCGACGCGGACCACCTGTGCCGGCACGCGCGCGAGCCGGTGCGCTGGCACGACGCCGTGTCCGCCCTGGCCGCCGAGGGCTGCCGGACGGTGGTCGAGGCCGGCGCGGACGGCGTGCTGACCGGCATCGCCGCAGCGGCCGGGCCGGTGCCGCGCTGGGTCCCGTCCCAGCGCCGCGGCCTCGCCCCGGCCGCCGGACTGTGGCGGGCTGCGGCCGAGTTGCACGTCGCGGGGACGCCGCTGGACTGGGCGGGGCTCGTGGGCGGCTACGGCGGCCGGCGGGTCACGCTGCCCGCGTACCCGTTCCAGCGTCGCCGGTTCTGGGTCGACCCGCAGGCCGTCGATTCGCCCGCCGCCGACCCGCCGGCCGCTGGCCTGCCTGCGTCGGTCGGGGCCGCGTCCGTGGGGTCCGTCGCCGCGCCGGTTCCGGCGGCGGGGGCGGAGTCGGCGGTGCTGGAGCGGGTGCGGGCGCTGACCGCCGAGCGGCTCGGCCTGGCCGCCGCCGAGGTCGACCCGGACCAGAGCTTCTTCGCCCTGGGCGCCGACTCGCTCCTGCTGATCACCATGTCCCGGGAGATCGACCGCTCCTTCGCCGTCCGGGTGCCGGTGCGGGACCTGTTCACCGACGTCGACACCCCCCGCCGCCTGGCCGCCGCGATCACCGCCGCCGCCCGGGCCGCGACGGACCCGGCGGCGACCCCGCCTCCCGGGCCGGACCGGGCGGTGCCCGGGTCCCCCGCGACCAGGCCGGAGGTGGCCGGGCCGGAGGTGGCCGGTTTCGCTCCGGCCGGCCTCGCCGCCGGCGAGGGCCGGCCGGGATCCGGCGAGCTGGCCGGCATCATCCATCGGCAGCTGGACCTGATGCAGCAGCAGCTCGCCCTGCTCGGTGCCGCTTCCGGGCTCGGCGACGGCCCGCAGGCAGGGACGACCCCGGCCGTGTCGTCGGCCGTGTCTCCCGCCGCCGTGCCCCTCGCCGCCGTGCCGATTGCCGCTGCGCCGGTTGCCGCTGCGCCGGTTGCCGCCGTGCCGATTGCCGCTGCGCCGGTGGTCACTTCGACGGACACCGTCGCGCAGCCGGCGACCCCGCCGGACACCGCCGACTTCAGCCTCTACTTCTTCGGCGACTACCCCGACCAGGACCGGGACGACAAGTACGGGGTCGTCCTCGACGCGGCGGAGTTCGCCGACACGCACGGCTTCCACGCCGTCTGGATGCCGGAGCGGCACTTCCACTCCTTCGGCGGTCTCTTCCCCAACCCGTCGGTGCTCGCTGCCGCCCTCGCGGTGCGCACCCGGCGGGTGCGGCTCAACGCCGGCTCGGTCGTGCTGCCCCTGCACCATCCCGTCCGGGTCGCGGAGGAGTGGTCCATGGTGGACAACCTGTCCGGAGGCCGGATCGGGCTCGGCTGCGCGCCCGGCTGGCACGCCAACGACTTCGTCTTCCAGCCCGACCACTTCGGGCGGCACAAGCAGGTGATGTACGAGCACCTGGACACCGTCCGGCGGCTGTGGCGCGGGGAGGCGGTGCCGGCCCGGTCGGGCAGCGGCGAGCGGATCGAGGTACGCCTGTTCCCCCGGCCGGTCCAGGCGGAGCCGCCGGTTTTCACCGCGATCGTCGGCAACCCGGACAGCTACCGGGAGGCCGCCCGCCGCGACGTCGGCGTGGTGACCAACCTGATGACGCAGGACGTGGCGCGTCTCGCCGAGAACGTCGCCCTGTACCGGCGTACCCGGGCCGAGCACGGGCTCGACCCGGCCGGCGGGCGCGTGGTGGTGCTGCTGCACGCCTACCTGGGCGAGGACGCCGAGCGGGCCCGGGCCGAGGCGTTCGAGCCGTTCTGCGCGTACCTGCGCTCCTCGTTCAGCCTGCTCGGGCAGGTGGTCAACAGCCTCGGCATGAACGTCGACCTGGCCGACACCCCGGACGACGACGTCCGGTTCGTGCTGTCCCGGGCGTACGAGCGGTACTGCGCCGAGCGGGCGCTCATCGGGTCACCGCAAAGCTGCCGGGCGGTGGTCGAGGCGGTGCTCGACGCCGGCGTCGACGAGATCGCCTGTTTCGTCGACTTCGGACTCCCGGGGGACGCGGTCCGCGCAGGCCTGCCGGCGCTCGACGCGCTGCGCCGGGCCACCCCACGCCGGATCGCCGCCCCCACCGAGCGACCGGCGGGCAACGACGCACCGGCACCGGACCCCGGCAGCCCGGTACCCCCGCCGTCCGACGGAACCGACGGGGTCGACGGAACCGACGGGGTCGACGGAACCGACGGGGTCGACGGAACCGACGGGGTCGACAGGGCCGACGGGGTTGTTCGGACCGCGCCGCTGTCGTCCGCGCAGCGCCGGCTCTGGCTGGTGGAGCGGCTGCACCCGGGCACCCCCGCGTACCACGAGGGGGCGGCCGTGCGGCTGCGCGGCCCGCTCGACCACGCCGCGCTGCGCGGCGCGTTGCAGGACGTGGTCGACCGGCACGCCCCGCTGCGCACCAGCTACGCCGAGGTCGACGGGGAGCCCCGGCAGGTCGTCCGCGCGTGGGTGCCGGCGCAGTGCCCGGTGCGCGACCACGCCGGCGAGGCCGAGGACGCGACGGTCCGGGCCGCGCTGGCCGCCGGGAGCCGGGGGGTGTCCGACCTGGCCCGCGGGCCGGTGTTCGCCTTCACTCTGCTGCGCTTCTCCGCCATCCACCACGTGCTGGTGCTGACGTTCCACCACCTGGCCACCGACGGCGGGTCGTACGCCGTGCTGACCCGGGAGGTCTCGGCCTGCTACCGGGCCCGAACTGCCGGCGTCGCCCCCGACCTGCCGCCGCTGCCGGTCACCTACCCGGAGCTGGCGGCGGCCGGCGCCGGCGAGCCCGACGACAAGGACCTGGCCTACTGGCGGGACCGGCTCGACCCGCCCCCGCCCACCCTCGTCATCCCGTCCGACCTGACCCGCCCGGCGCTGCCGTCGGCGGCGGGGGAGAGCGTCTTCCGGGAGTTGCCCGCCGAGCTGGCGGAGCGGGTACGGCGGTTCGGCCGGGACGAGCGGGTCACCCCGTTCACCGTCCTGCTGAGCGCGTTCGGGGTGTTGCTGTTCCGGTTCACCGGCCAGGCCGACCTGGTCATCGGCACCGGCACGGGCGGCCGGGACGAGCGGACCGCCGACCTGATCGGGTTCTTCGTCCGGACCCTCCCGCTGCGGCTGGACCTCACCGGCGACCCGACGTTCCGGGAGTTGCTCGCCCGGGTCCGGGTGACCGCCGCCGACGGGTACGAGCACGACCGGGTCCCGTTCGATGCCCTGGTCCGCGCGGTGGCCCCGAACCGCGAGGCAGGCCGTCACCCCCTCTTCGACGTGGTCGTGGAGTACGAGAGCGGCCCCGAGGCGTTCGCCTTCGACCTGCCGGGCGTCACCGCCGAGCCCCTGCCGGTGGGCCTGGACAAGGCACCGGTCGACCTGATGGTCTACCTGTCGCACGGCGGGACGCTGCGCTGCCACGTCGAGTACCGCACGGAGGTGCTCGACCGGGCCACCGTGGACCGCCTGCTCGACCACCTCCACCGCCTGCTGGATGTGCTGACCCGCGAGCCGGGCCTGCCGCTGTCCCGGTTGGCCGACCCGCTCGACGACCCGGTCGCTCGCCCGGTCGGGCCGCAACCCGAACCCGTCGCCGACCGGCTGCACGACCTGTTCGTCCGGCAGGCCGCCCGGACCCCCGACGCGATCGCCGTGGTCTGCGGTGAGCGTCGGTGGACGTACCGGGAACTGCGCGACCGGGCCCGGGACCTGGCCCGGCGGATCGCGGCGCACGGTGTCGGGCCGGACGACCTCGTCGCCGTGCTCCTGCCGCGCCGGCCGGAGCTGGTCGCGGCGCAGCTCGCCGTGCTGATGGCCGGCGCGGCCTTCCTGCCGCTGGACCCGGGCCTGCCGGCGGCCCGGCTGCGCGACCTGCTCGCCGACAGCGGCGCCCGCCTGCTGCTGACCGCCGCCGACGTCCCCGACCCCTCCCGGGCTCCCGCCGGGGTGGCCCGGGTGCTGGTGGACGGGCCCGCCGAGCCGGACCTGGCCGACCCGGTCGACGCGGCCCGCCCCGGGCATCTCGCCTGGTGCGTGTACACCTCCGGCTCGACCGGCCGGCCCAGGGCGGTGGGCGTGCCGCACCGGGCCGCCGTGGACATCGTCGACTGGCACGCGCGGGCCCTGGCCCTCACCGGCGCGGACACCGTGGCGCACGCCCTCGGTCTCGGGTTCGACGCGAACCTCGCCGAGATCCACCCGGCGCTCGCCGCCGGTGCGACCCTGCACCTCGTGCCGTCGTGGGTGCGCGCGGACCCGGCGCGGCTGGTCGCGCAGTGGCGCCGGGCCCGGGTCACCGTCGCCTTCCTGCCGGCGCCCCTCGCCGAGCTGGTGCTCGCGCTCCCGGCGCCGCCCGCCCCGACGGTCCGGGCCCTGGTGGTCGGCGGGAGCCAGTTGCGCCGCCGGCCGCCCGCCGGGTACCCGGCGGCGGTGCTCAACGCGTACGGCCCGACCGAGGCCGCCGTCGTCACCACCGCCGGCCCGGTGCCGGCCGCCGGCCCCGGCCCGATCGACATCGGCCGGCCCGTGGACCACCGCAGGCTGTACGTGCTGGATCGGCGGGGCGGGCCGGTGCCGCCGGGCGCGGCCGGCGAGCTGTACGTCGGCGGCACCGGGCTCGCCCGGGGCTATCTGGGCCGGCCCGGGGCGACCGCGGCGGCGTTCCTGCCCGACCCGTTCGCCGCGACGCCCGGGGACCGGATGTACCGGACCGGGGACCTGGTCCGGCTCCGCGGCGACGGCACGGTCGAGTTCCTCGGCCGGGTCGACGACCAGGTGAAGATCGCCGGGCACCGGGTCGAGCCGGGCGAGGCCGCCGCCGCGCTCGCGCTCCTGCCGGGGGTACGGCAGGCCACCGTCGTCGCCCGGCACGACCGGGCCGAGCCGTACCTGGTCGGGTACGTGGTCGGCGACGACGACGGCGAGCCGCCCGCCGCCCGGACCGCCCGACTGACCGCCGAGCTGGGGGAGCGGCTGCCGGCCCACCTCGTCCCTCGGGCGTGGGTGGTGCTGGACGCCCTGCCCACCGGGGACACCGGCAAGGTCGACGTCTCCCTGCTCCCGGCGCCGGGCCAGCCGCCCGGCGGGGAGGAGCCGCGCCCGGGCCGGGAACGGCTCGTCCACGACGCCTGGTGCGCGGAGCTGGGCGTGGCCCAGGTCCCGCTGGACGTCTCCTTCTTCGCCGCGGGGGGCGACTCCCTGGGCGCGGTCCGCCTGGCCAACCGGCTGCGCGAGGCGCTCGGCGTCGAGGTCGGGGTGGACCGGGTGCTGCGCAGCCCGGGCGTCCGTGCGATGGCCGCCGAGCCACCGCCCGCCCCTGCCGGTCCCGGCGGCTCGGCCGGCCCGGCCGCCCCGACCCCGCACCCCGGCCCGGCGGAGTGCGACGTCGCGGTGCGGGACCGGGCGCCGGCGACGTACCAGCAGGAGCTGATGTGGCACCGGCAGCGCCTGGCCCCCGACCCGGCGGCCGTGCACATGGCGGTACGCGTCGACCTCGCCGGCCCGCTCGACGTGCCCGCCCTGGCGGCGGCGGTCGACGCCCTGGTCGCCCGGCACGAGGCCCTACGTACCCGCGTCGTGGCGCGCGACGGCGCGGTGGTGCAGGAGGTGCTGGCCCACCGGCCGGTCCCGGTGCCGGTCGCCGACCTCGCCGCCGACCCCGCCGGGGCTCGGGCGTGGTGCGTGGCAGCCGGCCGGGAGCCGTTCCCGGCCGAGGGGCCGTGGCTGCGGGCCCGCCTCGCCCGGCTGGCCGGCGACCGTTGGGTCCTCCTGATGGTCGTGCACCATCTGTGCGGGGACGGTTGGTCCATGCTCCAACTCCTCGACGAGCTGGGGCGGGGCTACTCGGGTGCGCCGCCCGACCGCGCGCCGGCGCTGCGCTACGTCGACCACGCGCGCCGGCAGCGGGCGACCCGGGTTCCGCCGGCGGTGCTGCGCCACTGGCGGGACCGGCTCGCCGACGCGCCCCGGGCCGTCCCGCTGCCCACCGACCGGCCCCGGCCGGCCACGCCGTCGGGTCGCGGGGCGGAGTACGCCTTCGACGTGCCGGCCGAGCTGACCGGCCGGCTGAACCGGCTCGCCGCCGACGCGGGCCTGACGTTGTTCCCGCTGCTCGCCGCCGCGTACGCGCGGTTGGTCGGCGAGCTGACCGGGGCCCGGGACGTCCTGCTGTCCTGCCCGTACGCCCACCGGAACCGGCGGGAGCTGGAGCCGGTGGTCGGCCTGTTCGCCAGCACCCTGCCGCTGCGGGTGCGGCTGCGCGACGGGGAGCCCCTCGTCGACCTGGCGGCCCGGACCGACGCGGTGTTCCTCGACGCGGTGCGGCAGCAGCCCGCGCCGTTGCCGGTCCTGCACGCCGTCGTCGACCCGGACTGGCGGATGGGGGATCCGCCGCCGCTGACCGGCGCGGTCTTCGCCTGGAATCCGGGGATGCCGCCGCTGCGCCTGGCCGGGCTGGCGACGGACGTCACCGACCAGGGGCTGGACTGCGCGCGCCGGGACTGGGCGGTGATGGTCACCCCCGCCGACGGCGGTCTGCGGGGTGTCGTCGAGTATGCGACGGACCTGTTCGACGAGGCGACTGTCGCCGGCCGGTGCCGCCGGTACGTCGACATCCTGACCCGCGCGGTCGCGGACGCCCGGGGTGGCGACGGCCCGCCCCGGTGAGCTGCTGCAACGTCGAAAACCTTGATCACAATTGTTTTCCCTATTCGGCCCGCTCGTCGGACAGTTGTCAGCTCGCGGATCAGGTTCATAGCAGTCCGTGGATTGACCGGCTACGCGCAGAGATGCAGAATGAGTCCGGCCGGCAAATGTTCGGGGAACTGCTGGGTGCCGGCGAATGGGGAGCTGTAAGGGTGCTGGGGGAGTGAGAGAAAGATCTTAGGAGGACAGCGGATCGGTCATATGCCTGCAAAAGCGTCCGATCGCGTCCAGTTGGGCCGCTTCGTAGCTGACGTACGCTCATCGGGCGTTTCGCGATTAGCGACTGTTTCCGGTTAATTGGCCTGGCCTTTGCGGGCGGGTCGATTGACTTGCCGGCGGGTTGGAATGCGCGGCTCGCTGCTATTTCGGGGACATCAACCACCGCTTGGCCGGACGCCTCGCGTCATTTGTCGCACGAGGAGCAGGTGAACTGCGCCGGTTGGAGAAGTGCGCCGAGGCCGACCATTCAAGAAAAGGAGAACGGCGATGGCCGCCGAGGAGGACGCCCGCACCTACCGCGTCGTGGTGAACCACGAGGAGCAGTACTCGATCTGGTTCGCCGACCGCGACCTGCCGGCCGGCTGGACCGCCACCGGCTTCGAGGGACCCAAGCAGGAGTGCCTGGCCCACATCGACGAGGCGTGGACCGACATGCGCCCGCTGAGCCTGCGTCAGCGCATGGCCGACGCGCAGGGCTGACCCGCTCGTCGTGGGGCGGCCCGCGCCGGGCCGCCCCCACCCGGTCGCCGGGCGAGGCGGTCCACGTTCGGCCCCCAGGCGCTGCCTGCCCGGGGCGGCACCGCTGACGAACTGAGACGACGGTGACGACCGGACGGGGGGTTGGGCCACCATGTGGCAGAAGCTGGTCGAGTTGGGTGTCATGCCTACCTGTTCGTGGAGTGCGACACCGTGGCCCGCAGCTACTTCAGCATCCCGTTGACCCGGACCGTGCGGATCTACACCGACGCGGTCCGGGGCGTGTCCGGTCTGGCCCGTACGGCGCGGGGCCCGGTGATGTCCGCCGCCCCGATAAGGTGCGTCGGCCGACGCGACCCTGCCCCGCCCCGACGGAGAAACAGGTGCCACCGATGATCGAGGGCGCCCCGGTGGCGCAGACCGCGCGCCCGACGGACCCGGAGGCCGTCGGCCCGGTGAGCCTCTGGCGCAACCGCGCGTTCAACCTGCTCTGGGTCAGCCAGTGCCTGTCCGATCTCGGCACCGCCATGTCCAACCTGGCCCTGCCACTGCTCGTGCTGTACCTGACCGGGTCCGCCGCGCAGGCGGGCGCGGTCGGCACGGCCAGCCTGCTGGTCACCCTGGTCTGCCGGCTGCCTGCCGGGGTGCTCGCCGACCGGTTCGACCGGCGTCGGCTGATGGTGGTTTGCGACGCCGTCCGGATCGTGGGGTACGCGGCGCTGGGCGTGGCGGTGCTGGCCGGCGCGGCCAGCCTCGCGATGATCCTGGCGGTGGCCGTGGTCGGCGCGGTGGCCAACGCCGTTTTCAGCACCGCCGAGCACGCCGCCGTGCGCAACCTGGTCCCGCTCGACCAGCTCTCCACCGCCGTCGCGCGCAACGAGGCCCGGGCGTACGGCACCCAGCTCGCCGGCCCGCCGCTGGGCGGCCTGCTGTTCGGGCTGGGCCGGTCGCTGCCGTTCGTCGGCAACGCGGTGACCTACCTGCTCTCCCTGCTGGCCGTCCTGCTCATCCGCGAGCCCATGCAGCAGCCCCGCGAGCAGGCCCCGTCGTCCGGGGGTGCGGCCGTGGCCGAGGGCGTCCGGTTCGTGCTGCGCAACCCGTTCCTGCGCGCCCTGCTGGTGATCGCCGCCCCGCTCAACATGGCGTTCACCGGGATGATCTTCGCGATCATCGTGTCGTTGCAGCGGGCCGGGACCCCGCCGGCTCTGGTCGGGGTGGCCAGCACCATCTTCGGCCTGGGCGGGTTCCTGGGCGCGTTCGCCGCCCCAGTGGTGCAGCGGTGGCTGCGGCTGCCGACCCTGGTCATGGTGTTGTGCTGGGCCACCGCCGGGCTGATGGCCGTCAGCACCCTGTTCCCGACCAGCGTGCTGGCCGCCGTGCCGCTGGCCGCAGCGGTTCTCCTCGCGCCCACCGTGAACGCGGTCCTGTTCGGCTACCAGGCGGCGATCACCCCGGACCGGCTCCAGGGCCGGGTGGTCAGCGTCATGTTCCTGGCCGCCACCTCGGCGGCGGCCCTCGCCCCGGGGCTGGCCGGGCTGCTGCTGGCCCGATTCTCCAGCGGGACGGCCATGCTGATCTTCCCGGCGCTGGTCGCCGTCTCCGCCGTCACCGCGACGTTCAGCACCGGGATCAGGACGATGCGGGCCGAGTCCTGACCTGCGGCGACGGCCATCGTGGACGGTCGGAAACATTTATTGTCGTACCCCGTCGTCAGCATGGAGGCATGGCTGCCCACGCCCTGGCCCACGAGCCCACCCCGCCGCGTGCCCTGCCGTTGCGCGAGGCCCGCACCCGACTGACCCAGGTCATCGCGATGGCCGAGCTGACCGACACGGTCACACTGGTCACCCGCGACGGCGACCCCCGTCCGATCGCCGCGATCGTGCCCGCCTCCGCCGCCCGCTCGGCGGCGCAGGCCCGGGCCGACGCCGACCGGCTGGCCACGGTGACCGCCGGTTGGGCCCGCCGCCTCGACGAGCTGCACCGGCAGAGCAGTCGGCGACACGCCGCCGAGCTGCGGGCCGTCACGGCGGCACTCGCCGAGGTCTGGGCCGAGCTCGACCGCCGGGTCGTCCCCGGCAGCGACCCGGCCCTGGCCCGGCTCCGCGCCGCCCACGCCGACCTGCTGCGCGACTGACAGAGATGATGTTCATGAGCACCTCCCGCCGAGGTTTGACCCAGCGACTGACTGACTTCGGGTCCTCAACGGGATCTGTCGGCCTCGGTCGGGAGGTGCTCGTGCACTCATCGGACGTGGCGTTGTGACTTCATAGGAGCCTGGCCAGAGGCCCCATCTCTGTCTTGTCCGCGTTGCCCGGCTGGTGCGTGCCGCCCTGCCCCGGTCACGAACGACAGGACGACGATGCCCTCTATTACACCCGACAACGCTGCGATCGAGGTCGCCGGTGGCGTCGACACCCACCAGGACACCCACACCGCCGCGGTGATCGACCTGGTCGGACGGGTGCTAGGCACCCAACAGTTCCCCGCCACGACGGCCGGATACACCGCCCTGCTGACCTGGATGCGCGAGTTCGGCCAGGTGCTGCGGGTCGGTGTCGAGGGGACCGGCGCCTACGGCGCAGGGCTCGCCCGGCGGCTACGCCACGAACAGGTCGCGGTGATCGAAGTGGACCGGCCCAACCGCAAGACCCGCCGGTTCCAGGGCAAGTCCGACCCGATCGACGCCATCCAAGCGGCCAAGGCCGCCCTGGCCGGCGACCGGACCGGCACCCCCAAGCAGCGCGACGGCCGCGTCGAAGCCCTGCGCAACCTCCGGGTGGCCCGGCGCAGCGCGGTCGACCAGCGCGCCGACGCCCAGCGTCAGATCAAGACCCTGATCGTCACCGCCCCCGACGACCTGCGTGCCCGGCTGCGCAGCCTGACCGTCAAAGAGCTGATCGCCACCTGCGCGAACCTGCGACCCGACCGGACCGACGCCGCGACCCCGGCCACCGCCGCCAAGGTCGCTCTGCGTTCCCTGGCCCGCCGCCACCAGCAGCTGTCCACCGAAATCGCCGACCTCGACGAACTGCTCGAGCCCCTCGTCGCCACCATCAACCCCGGCCTGGTCGCCGTCAACGGCGTCGGCGCCGATGTCGCCGGCCAACTGCTGGTAACCGCCGGGGAGAACCATGACCGACTCACCTCCGAAGCCGCGTTTGCCATGCTCTGCGGCGTCGCACCGATCCCCGCCTCATCCGGCAAGACCACCCGGCACCGACTCAACCGCGGCGGCGACCGGCAAGCCAACGCCGTCCTCTACCGCGTCGTGCTCTGCCGCCTGCGCTGGGACCCCCGCACCCGCGCCTACGCCGAACGACGCACCAAGGAAGGACTGTCCAAGAAAGAGATCATCCGCTGCCTCAAACGCTACATCGCCCGCGAGCTCTACCAGATCATCACCTCAAACGATCTCAAACTCGCCGCTTGACATCCATAGGAGCATCCCGCCCGGCTTCCCGCTGACGTCCGGGCTGCCCGGTCCACCCCCGCTCGGCTTCCCGCCGGCGGCGCGCCGCCCGGTCCACCCGCCCGGCGCGGGTCGCCTCCGGGTCGGACCCCGGCCAGCCGGCACCTCGGCTCCGAGCCGGCCGGTTGCGTCGACACCGCGTCCCGGGGTGGCCGATTGCGATCAGTCTGTGGTCTGCTAGCCGGGTCCCTGACGTCCGCCGACCCCGGGAGGCCCGGTGTTCGCCCGCGCCCTGACCGCCGACGCCGAGCTGCGCCCGCTTGAGCCGTGGCGGGCCGAGGAGTTCCTGCGCAACCTGGACCGGGCCCGGGAGCACATCGCGCCGTGGGTGGGCGCGTCCTTCGTGGCCACCGACCTGCCGTCGGCCCGCACGGTGCTGCAACGCTACGCCGACCGGTGGGCCGGCGACGCCGGGGGCATCTGGGGGATCTGGCTCGACGGGGTGCTGGTCGGCGGGGTGATGTTCGTGGCGTTCGACACCGCGGTCGGGGTGTGCGAGGTGGGCTGTTGGCTGGAGCCGGCCGCGGAGGGGCGCGGCCTGGTCACCCGGGCGGTCGGCGTCGTCGTCGACTGGGCGGTGGGGCAGCGGGGGATGCACCGGGTGGAGTGGCGCACCAACGCTGACAACGTCCGCAGCCTGGCCGTGGCCCGGCGACTCGGCATGCGCCACGACGGCACCCTGCGGCAGGTGTACCCGGGGCCCACCCGGCGCATCGACATCGAGATCTGGTCGGTGCTGGCCGACGAGTGGCGCAACCCGTCCACCACCGTTGCGCCCCCGGCGGCGACCTGACGGGTATCGGACCCGGACAGGTTTTCCGACGGCCGCGCCGCCGGTCCCCGCCATGCCCTGAGGCCGACCGTGGCCGCGTCGCGCCCGGCGGCGTATCCGGCATGTCGTATCCCTCCCCGCAGGTCGCGGCCCCGGGGGACGCCGCCGGCCCGAGTGATCAAGGTCCCACGGCCGATGGCGTCTTCCTGACAGGAGCGGCCCCGGCGGAGGCGGGCGGAGGCTCGCGCGGGCGGGCATCGGCGCTGGTGAACGCCTTGGGGGTGATCGTCGACCCGGGTTCGCGGCCCAACACCCCCGTTCCGGGTTTCGCCATCACCGTCCCGTATTTCGGGAGGGCTCTTGGCAGTGCCGTCGATGCTCGTGGAACCTCTCACCGGAGAGCGATCAATTGATCGCTTTAAGTAGCAGAGCGTGAAGGGCTCAAGGCGCTGACCTGCCGAGGGGTCATCCGAAGCACACGTACCGTCACGATCCTTGGGGGCGTTCGGTGTTTGGCTGCATGCGTACGACGAATCGCGGACGGGAGTGACCACCTCCGTCCGGTCCACCGGACCGGTCCGCCGGTCCACCACCCCCCGCGCCTCCGGCAACCCGGTCATCGTCGACTGTCTGCACCGGATGGTCGAGTCCCAGGTGGAACGAACCCCCGACGCGGAGGCGGTGCGCCACCGCGACCGCTCGCTGACCTATCGTCAACTCGACGAGTCCGCCAACCGGCTCGCCCGGGTCCTGCTGGCCCGGGGCGTCACCGGGCAGGACCGGGTCGGGGTCTGCCTCACCCGCGACGTCGACCTGGTCGTCGCGCTGCTCGCCGTGCTCAAGGCCGGCGCGGCGTACGTCCCGCTCGACCCGGCGTACCCGCCGGCCCGGGTGGCGTTCATGACCGAGGACTCGGGTGCCCGGGTGGTGCTCACCCGCTCCGGCCTCGCCGACCGGTTCGGCGACGCGGCGCTGCCGCTGGACGCCCTCGACCTCGCCGACCAGCCGGCCGACCGTCCCGACGTCGGCGGTGCCCCGTCCGACCTGGCCTACGTGATCTACACGTCCGGCTCCACCGGCCGCCCCAAGGGGGTGGCCGTCGAGCACCGCTCCGCGTCGGTGCTGATGCACTGGATCCGGTCCGCCTTCGCCGACGAGGAACTCGGCGGCATGCTCGCCGCCACCAGCGTCTGCTTCGACCTGTCGATCTTCGAGATCTTCGGACCGCTCTGCTGGGGCGGGCGGGTCGTGCTGGTCGACACCGTCCTCGCGCTCGCCGCCCCGGACGCCGCCCGGCTGCCGGTCACCCTGGTCAACACCGTCCCCTCGGCGATGAGCGAGCTGCTCGCCGCCGACGCCCTGCCGGCCGGCGTGCGCACCGTCTGCCTGGCCGGTGAGCCGCTGACCGCCGCCCTCGCCGCCCGGGTCCTGGCCCGCCCGGGGGTACGTCGGCTGCTCAACCTGTACGGCCCGTCCGAGGACACCACCTACTCGACCTGGGCGGAGATCGCCGCCGACGAGACAGTGCCGCCGATCGGTCGGCCGCTGCCGCACACCCGGACGTACGTGCTCGACACCGACGGCGTGCCCGTTCCGTCCGGCGCCCCCGGCGAGCTGCACCTCGCCGGTGCCGGCCTGGCCCGGGGCTACCTCGGCCGCCCCGAGGAGACCGCGGCCCGCTTCCTCGACGACCCGTTCCGCCCCGGCGACCGGATGTACCGCACCGGGGACCGGGTGCGGCTGCGCCCCGACGGGCAACTGGAGTTCCTCGGCCGCCTCGACGACCAGGTGAAGCTGCGCGGGCACCGGATCGAGCTGGGCGAGGTCGGCGCCGCCCTCGCCGCCCTGCCCGGCGTACGCGAGGCCGCCGCTGCGGTGCGCACCGGGCCGAGCGGCGACCCGGTGCTGGTCGGCTACCTGGTCGGCCAGCGCCGCGACGACGTGCCGGCCCGGCTGCGCGAGCGGCTGCCCGCCCCCATGGTGCCGGCCGTGGTGGTCTGGCTGGACCGGATGCCCACCACGCCGAGCGGCAAGACCGACCGGGCGGCCCTGCCCGCGCCGAACTGGGCTGATCCCGATGCCGCTCCCGCCACGGCCGATCTCTACGCGGGCGACGCCGGCCCGGCCGGCGAGGTGGCCGCCGTGTGGCGTGACGTGCTCGGCGTGCCGGTCACCGGGCCGGCCGCCGACTTCTTCGACCTCGGCGGCGACTCCCTGCTGGCGGTACGGTGCGCGGCCCGGCTCACCGCCGTCATCGGCGTCCCGGTGCCGCCGGCCGCGCTCTTCGACCACCCCACGGTGGCCGCCCTCGCCGCTCACCTCGCCGCCCGGCCGCCCACCTCCCGCCGCCCGGGGGATCCGGGGGGTGGCCTGGTGTCCACAGAGAACACGGCGACGTCCACGGGGGCCGGGCCGGGGACCACCGGATGGTCTGCCGCCACCATGGACGGGCCGACCGCCGGGACGGCGGAGGAGGCGGACGCACCACTGTCGGCGGCGCAGCGCCGGCTGTGGTTCCTGCACCAGCTCGACCCCACCGACACCTCGTACCTGGTGTCCTACGTGGTCGAGCTGCACGGGCCGGTGGACCGGGCGGCGCTGGCCCGGGCCCTGCGCCGGGTGGTCGCCCGGCACCCCGCGCTGCGCATCGTCTTTCCCGGCTCTGCGGCCGGCCCGGTCCAGCGGGTGCACGACGACCCGCAGGTGGAGTTGCTTATCGAGGCGCCCCTGCCGGGGGTGCCGCTGGCCGAGCGGGTCGCCCGGATCGCCGCGACCAGCGCCCGCACCCCGATGGACCTGGCCGTGGGGCCGCTGCTGCGCGCCCACCTGGTCGGCGACGGGCGGCGGCGCTTCGCGCTGCTGCTGGTCGCCCACCACATCGTCTGCGACGACTGGTCGTTCAGCGTCCTCGTCCGCGACCTCGGCCGCTGCTACGACAGCGAGCGTGAGGCGGCCGTGCGGGTCACCCGGCCCCGGCCGCCGTGGGCCGCCCACCCCGCGCCCGGCCCGGCCGGTTTCGCGCTGGCGCAGCGGGACTGGCTGGCCGGTCCGGCCGGCCGCCGGGCCCTCGACGAGGTCGTCGCCGGGCTGCGCGGCGCGCCCACCCTGCTCGACCTCGCCGCCCGCACCCCCGACGCCGCCCGCCCGACCGAGGGCCCGACCGCCCGCCCGACCGAGGGCCCGACCGAGGGGCGGGGAGCCGGGGCCACGGACCGGCCCGACGGGGCCAGCCTGCGCGTTCCGGTCGACCCCGACACCGCCGACGCCGTCCGGCGGCTCGCCCGGGCGCACCGGGCCAGCCTCTACATGGTCGGCCTGGCCGCCTTCGCCACCCTGCTCGGCGCGAGGACCGGGCGCACCGACCTGCTCGTCGGCACGGCCTTCGCCGGCCGGACCAGCGTGCCGGCCGAGGGGAGCATCGGCTGCTTCGTCAACACCATGCCGCTGCGGCTGCGTCCCGCGCCGGGCCGATCCTTCGCCGACCTGCTCGCCGAGGCCCGCGACGCCGCCCTGTCCGCCGCCGCCCGCCAGGACGTGCCGTTCGACGCCGTGGTGGAGCGGCTGCGACCGGCCCGCCACCCGCACCGCAGCCCTCTCGTCCAGGTCGCCTTCGGCGTGCAGAACGCCCCGGCGGCGAGCTGGAACGGCTCCTGGGGGCTGGACTTCGCCGGGGTGGAACTCGCGCCGGACGCCGCCCGGCTGGACCTGACCCTCTGGCTGGACGAGCGCCGGGGCGACCTGGAAGCGCTCTGGACCTACCGCACCGACCTGTTCGACGGCGGGCGCGTCACCGCATGGCACCGCCGCTTCACCGAGGTGCTGCGCCGGGCGGCCACCGATCCGCAGCGCAGCCTCGCCGAGTGTGTCGATGACCCTTGGGGGAACGAGAGATGACTGAGCAGATCCGGGTGGCGCCGGTGATCCCGCGCCGCAACCGGGAACGAGCCCTGGTCGACGTGCGTCCCGACTGGCCGGGCGGGCCGCTGCCGGTCCTCGTCCAGGCCAACCTGCCCGACCTGGACCTGGGGACCTGGCTGGCCGGCAACCGGGCCACCGTCGACGAGCTGGCCCGGCGGCACGCCGCCGTCCTGTTCCGGGGCTTCGCCGTGGCCGACGCCGCCGACTTCCGCACCGCGATGGCCGCCCTCTCCGGCGACGTGCTCAGCTACGGCGAACGCTCCTCGCCGCGCAGCGAGGTGACCGAGGGCGTGTACACCTCCACCGAGCACCCCGCCGACCAGCCGATCGTGCTGCACAACGAACAGTCGTACACGCTGAACTGGCCGCTGCGGATCGTGTTCTTCTGCGAGACCGAGCCGGCCGCGGGCGGGCGCACCCCGCTGGCGGACAGCCGGCGGGTGCTGGCCCGGCTGAGCCCGGCCACCGTCGCGGAGTTCGAACGCCGGGGCGGGGTCCGCTACCAGCGCAACTACCTGCCCGGGATCAGCCTGTCCTGGCAGACCGCGTTCCAGACCGACAGCCGCGCCGAGGTGGAGGCGTACTGCGCCCGGTCGGCGATCGAGGCGCAGTGGGTCGGCGACGAGCAGCTGCGCACCCGGCAGGTCCGCCCGGCGGTGCGCGAGCACCCGGTCACCGGGGAGCGCACCTGGTTCAACCACGCGCTGTTCTTCCACGTCACCTCCCTGCCCGAGGAGGTCAGCGCCGGGCTGCGCCGGGCGCTCGCCGAGGAGGACCTGCCCTACCAGACCGCGTACGGCGACGGCACCCCGATCGGCGACGACGTGCTCGCCGAGCTGCGCGCCGCGTACGCGGCCGAGACCCGGTCGTTCCCCTGGCGGCGCGGGGACGTGCTGCTGGTGGAGAACATGCTCGCCGCGCACGCCCGGGAGCCGTTCACGCCGCCCCGGCGGATCCTCACCGCGATGTCCGACCCGTTCGCCGCCCCCGAGGCCGCGTCCCCCGTGCCCGGGGCAGCGTCCGTCCCGGCGGGCACGGCGACGACGGGGGACCGGTCGTGAGCGGGCCGGGACCGCGCCGCCGCGCCGCAGCCACCGCCGCCACCGCGCCGGTCACCCGCCGGGTGCTGGTCGACGACACGTTCGTGCTGCTGGTCGAGGCAACCGTGCCGGACCTCGACCTCGCCGGCTGGCTCGCCGGACGCCACGACGAGCTGCTGCGCGACCTCGACTCGTACGGCGCGGTCTTCTTCCGCGGCTTCGAGGTGGGCAGCCCCGACGACTTCAGCCGCGCCGCCCGCGCCGTCACCCCGGACCTGCTCGGCTACCTGGAGCGGGCCGCACCCCGCAATGAGGTCGCCGACCGGGTGTTCACCTCCACCGAGTTCAACGCCGAACAGTGGATTCCGCTGCACCACGAGATGTCGTACTCGCACAACTGGCCCACCCACCTGTACTTCTGGTGCGCCCAGCCGGCCACCGGCGACGGCGGGGCCACCCCGCTGGCCAGCGAGCGGGTGGTGACCCCACTGATCCCGGCGCAGGTGCGCGAGCGGTTCACCCGCGACGGCCTGTGTTACGTGCGCAACTACGGCCCGCACCTGGACCTGCCCTGGCAGGAGGCGTTCCAGACCACCGACCGGGCCGAGGTGGAGGCGTACTGCGCCGCGTCGGCGACCGAGTTCACCTGGCTCGGCGACGACGGGCTGCGTACCCGCGCCCGCCGGCAGGCCACCGCCACCCACCCGCGCACCGGCGAGACCGTGTGGTTCAACCACGCCCACCTGTTCCACTCCTCGAACCTGCCGGCCGAGGTCGCCGCCGCCCTGCTGCGCGAGTACGGCCCGGAGGGGTTGCCCCGCAACGCGTACCACGGCGACGGCAGCCCGATCGACGACGAGGTGGTCGCCGGCATCCGCGACCTGTACCGCGAGCACGCCGTCTCCGTCCCGTGGCAGCGCGGCGACGTGCTGGTGGTGGACAACTTCCTCGCCACCCATGGCCGGGAGCCCTTCTCCGGCGACCGGCAGATCCTGGTCGCCATGTCCGACCTCTACGTCAACCGGAGCGTGGTGTGAACGGTTACCGACTCTCCCCGGTCCAGCGGCTCGCCTACACCGGCGCGCGGGAGCTGGTCCGGGCCCAGGTCCGCCTGGACCGGCCGCTGGACGCCGCGCGCCTGCAGGCCGCCGTGGACGCGGTGGTCGCCCGGCACGAGGCGCTGCGGCTGACCCTGGTGCACCACCCCGGCCTGCGGGTGCCGTTGCAGGACGTCGACGACGCCCGGTCGGTCACCGTCGGCGCGGCCGGCGAGCTGTCGGTGACCCTCACCGACGACACCCTGGAGCTGGCCGCCACCCCGCTGCTCGCCGACCCGGCGAGCCTGCGGCTGGTGCTGGCCGACCTGGCCGCCGCGTACGCCGGGCAGGGCCTCGCCGACGACCCGGACGGGTTGCAGTTCCTCGACGTCTCCGAGTGGCAGCTCGGCGAGCGCCAGGAGGCACAGCCGTCGGCGGTCCCCGCCGCGCCGGCCGCCCGGCTGGTCGCCCCGCACGGCGACGCCGACGCCGATGCCGACGGGCCGGTGGAGGCGGACGTGCCGCTCGGCCCGCTGGCCGCCGCCGCCGAGGCCGCCGGGGTGGGCGTGCCCAGCCTGCTGCTCGCCGCGTGGGCGCTGACCCTGTCCCGCCGGGCCGAACCGCCCGCCGGGGCCGACGACGCCGAGCTGGTGCTCGCCCGGTGGACCGACGGCCGGCACGCCGACGGGACCGCCGCCGTGGTCGGGCCGCTGGGCGGCTACGCGCCGGTCCGGCTCGGCCTGCCCCTGCCGGCCGCGCCCAAGCAGCTCCTCGACGAGGTACGCGTCGCGGAGCGCCCGGCCGAGGAGGCGTTCCACCTGCTGGAGCCGGTCGGCGTCGACTCCGACGCGGTGGCCGGCTTCGCCGCCGTGCCGGCAGTCGCCCCGTCGACCCTGGCCGGCCTCGGCGCCACCGCCGTGGATGTCGCCGTCCCGCCACCGCCCGCAGGCCCGCACCTGACCGCCGTGTGCGGCCCGGACGTGGTGACCCTGCGGGTGACCGGCGGCCGGGCACTGCGCGACGGGCTGCTCGCAGTCCTCGGCACGCTGCCCGGCGCGCTGACCGACGGCACCCCGCTGGCCCTGCTCGGCGCGGCCGAAACGGGCTGGCTGGTCGAGGCCGCCGGCAGCGCGTCCGACGCGCCCACCCGCACCCTCGCCGAGCTGCTCGACGACGGGCTCGCCGCCGCCGACCCGGACGCCGAGGCGGTGGTCGCCGCCGACGGGGCGTACACCTTCGGGGAGCTGCGCGAACTGTCCGCCGGGGTGGCCGCCGGCCTGGTCGAGCGTGGCCTGCACGGCGGCCGGCGGGTCGGCGTGCTGGCCACCCGGTCCCGGGACACCATCGTCGGGTTCCTCGGCGTGCTGCGGGCCGGCGCGGTGTACGTGCCGCTGGACCCGGCCGCCCCGGCGCAGCGGCTCGCCGGTCTGGTCCGCGCGGTCGACGCCGGCCTGGTGCTCGGCGACCGGGCCGTCGGGGACGTGCCGGCCGTGGGCGTCGCCGAGCTGGCGGCCACCGCCGCCACCGCCGCGGTGCCCGCCCCCCGGCCGGCCGACCCGGCGTACGTCATCTTCACCTCCGGCTCCACCGGGGCCCCGCGCCCGGTGCAGGTCTCGCACGGCGCCGCCGCCCACCTGGCGCACGCCCTGGAACGCACCGTGCACGCCGGCACCCCGGCCGGGGCCCGGGTCGCGGTGAACGCCCCGCTGACCTTCGACGCCTCGATCAAGCAGCTCGTCCAGCTCGGCCACGGCCGCAGCCTGTACCTGGTGCCGGAGGAGGCCCGCCGCGACGGCGCCGAGCTGGCCGCCGTGCTCGCGGAGAACCGGGTCGACGTGCTCGACCTGACCCCGTCGCAGCTTCGCATCCTGCTCGCCGCCGACGGGGTGGCCACCGGCCGGACCCGGCTGCCGGGGCTGCTGCTGCTCGGCGGCGAGGCGATCGCACCCGACCTGTGGGACGCCCTCGCCGGGCTGCCCGGGGTGCGCGCGGTCAACCTGTACGGCCCGACCGAGTGCACGGTGGACGCCACCGCCGCCGAGATCACCGCCGGGGCCACGCCGACCATCGGCCGGCCGCTGCCCGGGGTGGGGGCGTGGGTGCTCGACGGGCAGCTCCGCCCGCTGCCGCCCGGGGTGGCCGGCGAGCTGTGCCTCAGCGGCCCCCAGCTGGCCGACGGCTACCTCGGCGACCCGGAGACCACCACCCGCCGGTTCGTCACGGTGACCCTGCCGTCGGGGCGCGCCGAACGGGTCTACCGCACCGGCGACCGGGTGCGCTTCGACGCCGACGGGCGGCTGGCGTACCTGGGCCGGCTCGACGACCAGGTCAAGGTCAACGGCTTCCGGATCGAACCGGGGGAGGTCGCCGCCGCCCTGCGCCAACACCCGGGGGTCGCCGACGCCGCCGTGGTGGCCCGCGACGACGACGGGCACGGCGCCCGGCTGGTCGGCTACGTCACCCCGGCCGAGGCGGGCGCGACGGTCGACGTGGACCGGGTCGTCGGGATCAACCCGCACGAGACCCGCTACCTGTACGACGAGATCTTCGTCCAGCAGGTCTACCTGCGCGACGGGGTGGTGCTGCGCCAGGGCGCCACGATCTTCGACGTCGGCGCGAACATCGGCATGTTCTCCCTGTTCGCGCACGCCGTCTGCCCGGACGCCACCATCCACGCGTTCGAGCCGGTGCCGTCGGTGGCCGACGCGCTGCGCCGCAACGTGGCCGCCTTCGGGGTCCCGGCCACCGTCCACCCGTACGGGCTCGCCGCCGGCCCCGGGCAGGTGAGCTTCACCTACTACCCCGGCTACGCCATGATGTCCGGCCACGCCGAGTACGCCGACCCGGACGCCGAGCGGGCCGTCATCAAGCGGTTCCTGACCAACGAGCGGGACCGGGGCGAGGCCGACCGGGACGCCCTGCTCGACCGGGTCGACGAGCTGCTCCAGGAGCGGTTCGCCGGTGACACGCTGACCGTGGACGTCCGGCCGCTGTCCGACGTGATCGACGAGGTGGCCCCCGAGCGCATCGACCTGCTCAAGATCGACGTGCAGCGGGCCGAGGCGGACGTGCTCGCCGGCCTGCACGATCGACACTGGCCGCTGGTCGCCCAGGTCGCGATGGAGGTGCACGACGGCGTCGGCACCGCCACCGAGGGCCGCCTCGACGAGCTGATCGCCTTCTTCGAGGAACGCGGCTTCGACGTAATCACCCGCCAGGACGACCTGCTCGTTGGCACCGACCGGTACACCCTGCACGCCGTGCGCCCCGAGTACGCCGACGACCCCCGCCCGGTGGTCACCGCCCCCGAACCGGCCGGCGGCGAGCCGCTGGCGGACCGGCTCGCCGGGTGGCTGGCCGACCGGCTGCCGGCGCACCTGGTCCCGGCCGCCGTGGTGGTCCTCGACGCGCTGCCGCTGACCCGCAACGGCAAGCTCGACCGGGCCGCCCTGCCGGCCCCCGAGCTGGGCCGCCGGCCCGCCGGCCCGCAGGTGGCCGCTGCCAACCGCGCCGAGGAGATCCTCGTCGAGGCGTGGCGGGAGGTGCTCGGCGTGCCGACGGTCGGGGTTACCGAGAGCTTCTTCGCCCTCGGTGGCGACTCGATCCGCAGCATCCAGATGCAGGTCGCGGCCAACCGGCGGGGCCTGTCGTTCCGGCTGCGGGACATCTTCGTCCACCAGTCGATCCGGGAGCTGGTCGAGCACGGCGAGATCAGCCTCGCCGACCCGGACGCCGGGACGGGCGACGCCGCCGGCCAGCCAACTGCCGAGACTCCCGACGCGGAGGCGTTCGCGCTGCTGGCCGCCGCCGACCGGGACCGGCTGCCGGCCGGGGTGGTCGACGCGTACCCGATGACGGCGCTGCAACAGGGCATGCTCTACCACTGCGAGCTGACCGGCGACCCGGCGACGTACCACAACGTCACCGCGCACCGGGTCGACGCGCCGCTCGACGCCGACGCGCTGCGGGCCGCGTTCGCCGTCCTGGTGGCCGCGCACCCGGTGCTGCGCACCGGCTTCGCCCCCGGCGGGTACGCCGAGCCGCTGCAACTGGTGCACGCCGACGTGCCGGTCGAGGTGCCGGTGCAGGACCTGACCGGGGCCGACGAGGAGACCCGGCGGGCCCGGGTCGACGCCCTGGTCGAGGCCGAGCGGACCCGGCCGTTCGACATGGCCCGCCCGCCGCTGGTCCGGCTGTACGCCCTCGACGAGGGGGCCGACGGGTTCACCCTGGTCGTCGCCGAGCACCACGCCGTCCTCGACGGCTGGAGCCTTGAGGCGTTCGTCCGGGCCCTGCTGGCCGACCACGACCGACGCCGCGCCGGCCGGTCCGCGCCGGCCCCGGCGACGTTGCCGTTCCGCGCCTACGTCGCCGCCGAGCGGGCCGCCCTCGCCGACCCGGCCGCCCGCCGGTTCTGGCTGGACGGCGCCGGGGCGGCGCCGCCGCTGCTGCTCGGCGGACCGGCGCCCCGGATCACCGTCACCCGGCGGGTGCCGCTGGAGCCGGCCGTCACCGACCGGGTCACCGGGGCCGCCCGCGCGGCCGGGGTGCCGGTGAAGGCGTACCTGCTGGCGGTGCACCTGCGGGCGCTCGGCGAGACGACCGGCCGGGACGAGGTGGTCTCCGGCCTGGTGGTCGGCGGCCGGCCCGAGGGCGAGGGCAGCGACGCCACCCTCGGGCTGTTCCTCAACACCCTGCCGGTCACCGCGACCCTGCGCGACCGGCCGCTGGCCGAGCTGGCCGGCGACGCGTGGCACGTCGAGCGGTCCCTGATGGGCCACCACCGGTTCCCGCTCGCCGAGATCGTCCGGGCCGGCGGCACCGGCCCCCGCTTCGACAGCTTCTTCAACTACACCCACTTCCACGCCGCCGCCGACGCCGCCGGCCCCCGGATCGTGGCCAGCCGGGGGATCACCGTCGACGTCGCGTTCAGCCTCGCCGTCGACGTCGAGGTGGCCCCGGACACCGGCCGGCTCGCCCTCACCCTCCAGTACGACGGCCGGCGCTTCGACGACGACTGGGCCGACCGGCTCGCCGGGACGTTCACCCGGCTGCTGGCCGCGGACCCGACCGCGCCGCTGCCGCCGGTCGGGTCGACCGAGGCGGTGCCCACCGACGCCCGGTCCCGCTGGTCCGCCCGCGTCGCCGGGCTGTGGCGGGAGGTCGTCGGGGTATCGCCGCGCTCCGACGACACCGGGTTCGCCGCCGCCGGCGGGGACTCGCTGCGCGCCCTGCGGCTGGTCGCCGGGCTGCGGCAGCGCTACGGCAGCGACCTGACCCTGGCCGAGTTCGTCGCCCTGGACGACTTCGGGGCGCTCGTCGACCGGATGGCCCGGCATGGCTGAGCACACGCCCTGGCTGGTGGTCCGCGCGCCGGTGCCCCGCCCCGCGCTGCGACTGTTCTGCCTGCCGTACGCGGGCGGCAACGCGGGGGCGTTCGAGACCTGGCGGGCCGGGCTGCCCCGGTCCGTCGAGGTCAACGCCGTGCAGTACCCGGGCCGGCGGGAACGGGCCGACGAGCAGGCGCCCCGCCGGATGACCCCCCTGGTGCAGGCCCTGGAGGCGGCCCTCGCCCCCCACCTGGACCGCCCGTACGCCGTCTACGGCGACTGCCTCGGCGCGTACGTGGCGTTCGAGCTGGTCCGGCGGCTGGCCCGGCGCGGCCACCGCCCCGCCGACCTGCTGGTGGTCTCCTCGGCGGTGCCCCCGCACCGGGCCGGCGTCGAGCCGGACTGGTCCGCCGTGGACGACGCCGCGTTCCTCGCCGAGCTGGTCGCGCTGGGCACCATGCCACCGGCGGTCGCCGGGCACCCGGAGCTGGCCGCGGCGGCGCTGCCGGCGGCCCGCGCCGACTTCGAGCTGGGCCGCAGCTACCGGCTGCGCGACCCGGACCCGGTGGGCGTCCCGGTCACCGCGATCGTCGGCGACGCCGACCCGCACGTGCCGGCGACGCAGGTGGCGGCCTGGGCCGACCTGACCACCGCCGGCTGCACCACGTTGACCGTTCCCGGCGGGCACGACCTGCTCGCCCGGGCCGATGCCGGGCTGCTGCGCGCCGTCCGGTCCGCCCTCGCCGGCAAGGAGTCGTCTTGACCCGCACGACACTGCTCTGCTTCCCGTACGCCGGCGCGGGCCCGTCGGTGTACCAACCGTGGCGTCGCCTCGCCCCGCCCGAGCTGGAGGTCGCCCCGGTGTCGCTGCCGGGGCGGGAGAAGCGGTTCGTCGAGGAGCCCTACCGCCGGATGGAGCAGGCCGTCGACGGGCTGCTCGACGAGGTGCTGGAACTGGTCGCCGGTGCGGACCGGGTGGCCCTGTTCGGGCACAGCATGGGCGCGGTCCTGGCGTACGAGATGACCCGCCGGCTGACCGGGACGGCCGGGGTGACCGTGGCGCACCTGTTCGTCAGCGGCTCGCCCGATCCCTGGTCGGGCCGGGACCGCACGGCCGCCGACCTGCCCGACGACGAGTTCGTCGCCCGGGTGGAGGAGTTCGCCGGCTACACCCACCCGGCCCTGGAGGACCCGGACATGCGGGAGCTGCTGCTGCCCGGGCTGCGCGCCGACGTGGAGCTGCACGAGACGTACCGGCCGGCGTCCGACAAGCGGATCGAGGTGCCGGTCACCGCGCTGCGCGGCGAGGAGGACACCCTCGTCGCGGACGCCGCGCTGATCGGCTGGGAGCGGGTCACCTCGGCCGGCTTCGCCGCGCGGCGGGTGCCCGGCGGCCACATGTACCTGGCCGACTCCCCGGCGGTCCTGCTCGACCTGGTCCGGCGGGAGCTGGCGGGATGACCGACGCGCCGACCCGGCCCGCGCCGGTGGTCACCGGCGACCGGCTGGCCGGCAAGACCGCCATCGTCACCGGCGCGGCCCGGGGGCTGGGCCGCTCCTGCGCGGTCGCGTTCGCCGCCCAGGGCGCGGACGTGGTCCTCGTCGACCTGGCCGCCGACCTGCCCGGGGTGCCGTACCCGCTCGGCTCGGCCAGCCAGCTCGCGCACACCGCCGACCTGTGCGCCGGGTACGGGGTGGCCGCGTACCCGGTGCGGACCGACGTGCGGGACTCCGCCGCCGTCCGGGCCGCCGTGGCGCTGTGCCTGGACCGGTTCGGCCGGGTGGACGTGCTGGTCAACAACGCCGGCATCGCCGCGCCGTCGGGCAAGCCGACCCACGAGATCACCGAGGCCGAGTGGCAGCTCATGCTGGACGTCGACCTGTCCGGGCCGTGGCGGATGATCAGCGCGGTCGGCGAGGTGATGTGCCGGCAGCGCGCCGGCAGCATCGTCAACGTCGCCTCCACCGCCGGCCTGGTCGGCTACCGGCACTTCGCCGGCTACGTCGCCGCCAAGCACGGACTGGTCGGGCTGACCCGCGCCGCCGCGCTCGACTACGCCCCGCTGAAGGTGCGGGTCAACGCGTTGTGCCCCGGCTCGGTCCGCGACGACCCGCACGTGGAGGGCCGGATGCTCGCCGAGATCGCCCGGTCGCTGGAGGTACCGGTCGCCGAGCACGAGGAGACTTTCGTGCAGGCCCAGCCGATGAACGCGCTGATCGAGCCCGGGTCGGTGGCGCAGGCCGCCCTCTGGCTCGCCTCCGACGAGTCGGCGCAGGTCACCGGTGCCGTCATCACCGTCGACGGGGGGTTCACCACCCGATGAGCGCCCAGCACAGTGCACAGCACCCGGACCCGGCGCGGCTGTGCCACGCGGCGGCCGTCCGGCTGGCCGCCGACGCCGACTCCGACCGGCTGGCCGACCGGTTCGCCACCGTCACCCGGCGGCACCGGCTGGCCGCGGGGCGGCTGTGGGTCGAGCGGGTCCCGGCGGGGCTCGCGTCGACCCGCCGGGACGCCGAACTGGCCCGGCCCCTGCCGGCGGGCGGGCCCGACCTGCGGGCGGTGCTGCTGCGTCACGACGACGGCGCCGACCTGGTGCTGGTCGCCCGCCGGCACGCCGTCGGCCGGCACCGCCTCGGCACCCTGCTCACCGAATTCACCCAGGGCACCGACCCCACCATCGTCGACCCCGCCATCGCCGACCTCACCATCGCCGATCCCGCCGTCGCCGTTGACGCGCCGGCCGTTGAGCTGTCGGCCGGCGACGACGCGGACGGCGTGGGCGACGCGGACGACGCGGGCGACGCCGGGTGGCTGCGCGGCGATCCCGGGGTGGACCGGACCGCCGTGCACACCGTCGCCGTCCCGACCGGCACCGACCTGACCGCCCTGGTCGCCGCCGTCGGCGCGGTGCTGGCCCGGTACCGGGGGGCGCGTCGGCCCCGGGTCGGCGCGGTCGTCGGCGAGCGGCTGACCGTCGTCGCGGTGCCGATGGACGGCAACGCCCGCGACCTGCTCGCCACGGCGGGGCCCGGGTCGCCCTGGCCGGCCCCCGGGACCCCGGTGCCGGCCGGGCTGCTCGACGTCGAGGTGGGCGCGCTCGACGCGGACAGCGCCGCCGACGCGTACCGGCCCTGCCTGGCGCCGGTGTGGCCGCTCACCCTGGCCCTGGCCGGCACCACCCTCGCCTGCCACCACCGCACGGCCGGGTGGGCGGCCGACCTGGTCGAGGCGTTCGCCCGCCAGGTCGTCCGGGTCCTCGGGCAGGTCCTCGCCGACCCGGACCGCCGGCTGGACGACTGCGACCCGCTCGGCGACGCCGACCGGGCCGCGATCGTCGCCCTGGGCCGGGGCCCCGGCGAGCTGCCCGCCCCGAAGGACACCATCCACGACCGGATCGCCCGGCACGCCGCGACCCACCCGGACGCGCCGGCCGTCTCCTGCGCCGGCGAGCGGCTGACGTACGGCGAGCTGGACGACCGCGCCCGCCGGGTGGCCCGCGCCCTCGCGGCGCGCGGGGTCGCCTCCGGCGACCGGGTCGGGGTCTGCCTGGACCGCTCCGTCGACCTGATCGCGGTGCTGCTCGGCGTGCTCCGCGCCGGGGCCGCGTACGTGCCGGTCGACCCGGCCTACCCGGTCGACCGGATCCGCTACACCGTCGAGGACTCCGGCGTCGCACTGCTGATCGGCGCCGGGGGCGTCGACGTCGCCGACCTGACCGGCGGCGGGCCGACCGCCGAGGGGTCCGGCCCGGTGGAGCCGCACGTCGGTGGGCCGGACGACCCGGCGTACGTCATCTACACCTCCGGCTCCACCGGCCGACCCAAGGGCGTGCGGGTCCCGCACCGCAACGTCCTGGCCCTGGTCGACGCCACCGCCGCCGACTTCGGGCTCGGCCCGCACGACACCTGGACCATGTTCCACTCCAGCGCCTTCGACTTCTCCGTCTGGGAGATCTGGGGCTGCCTGCTCACCGGCGGGCACCTGGTCGTCGTCCCGCACCTGGTGGTGCGCTCCCCGGGTGAGTTCCATGCCCTGCTCGCCGCCGAGCGGGTGACCGTGCTCAACCAGACCCCGTCGGCGTTCGCGCAGCTGCTCGACGTGGACCGGCGGGCCGCCGACCCGCTCGCCGTGCGGCTGGTCGTCTTCGGCGGCGAGCCGCTCGACGCCCGGATGCTCACCGGCTGGTACGACCGCCACCCGGAGCCGGACTGCCGGGTGGTGAACATGTTCGGCATCACCGAGACCACCGTGCACGTCACCGCGCAGACCCTCGACCGGGGGCTCGCCCTGGCCGGCAGCCGGTCGGTGGGCCGGGCCCTGCCCGGGTGGCGGGTGTACGTGCTCGACCCGGCCGGCCGGCTGTTGCCCCCGGGCGCGGCGGGGGAGATCCACGTCGGCGGGGCCGGGGTGGCCGACGGCTACCTGCACCGCCCGGAGCTGACCGCCGAGCGGTTCCGGCCCGACCCGTTCTCCGGCGGTCGGATGTACCGCAGCGGCGACCGGGGCCGGCTGCTGCCCGACGGCCGGCTGGAGCACCTCGGCCGCCTCGACAACCAGGTGAAGGTGCGCGGCTACCGGATCGAGCTGGACGAGATCCGCCAGGTGCTGCTGGACGACCCGGCCGCGCTCGCCGTGGCGGTGGTGGTCGAGACCGGCGCGGAGGCCGCCGACACCCGGCTGCACGCGTACGTGGTGCTCGCCGACGCCGCCGGCTCGGTGGCCGAGCTGCGCCGCCGGGCTGCCCGGCTGCTGCCCGACTACATGGTCCCGGCGACGATCACCGCGCTGCCCGCGCTGCCGCTGACCGCCAACGGCAAGCTCGACGCCGCCCGGCTGCCCGCCCCCGCGACCCCGGTCGCTCCCGCCGAACCGGCCTGCGCGCCGGCCGCCGACGCGGGGCTGGACGAGCGGATCCGGGCGATCTGGCAGCGGGTCCTCGGCACCGAGGTGGGGCCGGAGGACAACTTCTTCGACCTCGGCGGCAACTCGCTGCTGGCCCTGCGGCTGCTCAGGGAACTGCGCGACCAGGGTCTGGCCGACCTCACCCCCCGCCACCTCTACCTGCACCAGACCGTGCGCGGGCTGGCCGAGGCGATCGGAGCCGCCCGATGACCCCCGACGTGGACACCCTCGCCCGGCTCTGGCCGCAGGTCGGCCAGGTGGCCGTCAAGGACGGCTGCGTGTACGTCGTCGCCGAGGACTACCTCGACCCGCTGGTGCTGCGCGGTCAGCTCGCCGCGGAGCTGACCGACGCGGAGCTGCCCCGGCACGTCGTCCAGGTCGACTCGCTCGACCCGGCCGACCTGGTCGCCCCCGACGACCGGTACGGGGCGTACCTGCCGCCCCGGGACGACACCGAGCGGGCGCTGGTGCGTGTCTGGGAGCGGGTGCTCGGGGTGCCGAAGCTCGGCGTCCTCGACGACTTCTACGCCGCGGGCGGGGACTCCCTGGCCGCCGCCGGGCTGGCGATGGAGGCCCAGCGGGTGTTCGGGGTGGCGGTGTCGCTGGCCGCAGTGCTGCGTCACCCGACCGTGGCCGCCCTCGCCGACGAGATCCGCCGGTCCCGGGCCGCCGCGCCGCTGCCCCCGGCCGCTGCCGGCGTGGCGCACCCGCTGTCGCCGCAGCAGCGGCGGGTGTACCTGGCCCAGTCCCGCGACCCGGCGTCGGTGGCCTACCACCTGCCCCTGGTGCTCCCGCTGCCGGCCGATGTGGACGCCGGCCGGCTGGCCGGCGCGTTCCGGCACGTCATCGCCCGGCACGACGTCCTGCGCACCGCGTTCGGCACCGAGGCGGGCCGGCCGGTGCAGCGGGTGCTGGCGGGGGTGACGTTCGAGCTGCCCGAGGTGGCCGCCCCCGCCGACGCCCCGGTGCCGGTCAGCCCGTTCGACCTGGCCGCCCCGCCGCTGCTGCGCGCCGAGCTGCGGCGCACCCCGGCCGGGCCGCAGCTGGCCCTGGAGCTGCACCACATCGTCACCGACGGGCTCTCCCTGGCCCTGCTGCTGCGCGAGGTCGACGCCCGCTACGCCGGCCGGGACCTGCCGCCCGTCCCCGCCCAGTACGCCGACTACGCGGCCTGGGTCGACGGGCGGGAGCAGCCGGGGCGCGACTGGTGGCTGGCCCGGTTCGCCGACCCGCCCGCCCCGCCCCGGCTGCCCACCGACGCCGACCGGCCGGCGGGCGACGGGCCGGTGCCGACCGCCGGCAGCGGGGTCGTCGAGTTCACGGTGGACGCCGCCCGCACCGCCGCGCTGCGCGCCCTGGCCCGCTGCGAGGGGGTGACCCTGTTCCAACTGCTGCTCGCCGGCTACGCGACCTTCCTCGCGACGGCCACCGGCGGTGCGGGCTCCGGCGGCGTGACCACCGGCGGCGCGGACGTCACCGTCGGCACCCCGGTCGCCGGGCGGAGCGCGCCGGGCCTGGACGCCGCGATGGGCATGTTCGTCAACACCGTCTGCCTGCGCCACCGGGTCCGCCCCGACACGCCGTTCCGGGCGCTGCTCGACGAGGTGGCCCGGGACGTGGTGGACGCCTTCGCCCACCAGGACTTCCCGTTCGACAGCCTGGTCGAGGCGGTGCTGCCGGTCCGCGACCCGCACCGGCACCCGCTGTTCGACACCCTCGTCGCGATGCAGCACGACGAGGTGGCCCGGGTCGACTTCCTCGGCCGACCGGTGGAACTGGCCATCGCCCCCACCGGGCAGGCCATGTTCGACCTGGACATGCAGGTCTACGAGCGGGCCGACTCGCTGCGCGTGCACTGGGCGTACCACGCCGGGCTGTTCCTGCCGGCGACGGTGCGCGCCTTCGCCGACCTGTACCTGGAGCTCCTCGACGCCGTGCTGGCCGACCCGGGCCGACCGGTCGGCGCGCTGACCGCCGCGCGGGCCGCCGCCGACCCGGCAACCTCCATCGACATCGACATCGACCTGTGAGCCGGAGAGCGAGATCATGCAGTCTCTGATGACCCGGGGCCAGCTCAGGATCGCCGCGGCGCGGCGGCCCGACCACGCCCGGCACTGGCGCGACGCGCTCGCCGCCGGCGCGGACCGGGTCGGCTTCCCCGCCGACCGCACCCCCGCCCCCGGCGCGCCGGCGCACCCGCAGGCCGTCACCGTGCCCCTCGGCGCCGCGCTGGCCGACCGGCTCGCCGCCGCCAGCCGGGGCGCCGAACCCGCCCGGTACGTGCTGGTGGCCGCCGCCGTGGCGGCGCTGCTGCGCCGCTGGACGGGCGCGTCGGCGCTGCTGGTCGGCCGCCCGGCCGACGGCGCCGCGCTGGCCGGCCTGCTGCCCCTGCCGGTGACCTGCGGCCCCGACGTCCGCTACCGGGACCTGGTCGGGCAGCTCCGCGCCGCGCTGCCCGAGGCGCAGCGGTACGCCGACTACCCGGTCGAGCTGCTCGCCGAGGACCTCGCCCCGCACGCCGAGGCCGACCGGCACCCGTTCCTCGACGTCGCCGTGCACACCACCGACGCCGCCCCCGACCCCCGCATCGGCGTCACCGTGGCGGTCACGGCCGCCGAGCTGACCGTGCACCACGACGCCGCCCGCCACGACCGGGCCACCGCCGACCGGATCGCCGGGCACCTGCTGCTCCTGCTGACCGCCGCGCTCGCCGCCCCGGACGCCCCGGTCGACGACGTCGCCCTGGTCACCCCCGCCGACCGGGCGGTGCTCGACGCGATGAACGACACCGCCACGCACCCCGGCGACGCCACGGACCCCGACACCGCCACGCACCCCGGCGACGCCCTGCGCCCCGACGCCTGGGTGGCCCGCCGGGCCGCCGAGACGCCCGACGCCGTCGCCGTGCGTACCGACGAGGTCACCTGGACGTGGGCGGAGCTGGACCGGCGGGTGGCCGCCCTCGCCGCGGCCGTGCGGGCGGCCGGCGCGGGTTCGGAGGCCGTCGTCGGCGTGCTCGCCGAACGGTCGCCCGCGCAGCTCGCGGCGATCCTCGCCGTGCACCGGGCCGGCGCGGCCTACCTGCCGGTCGACCCCGGCTACCCGCCGGCCCGGATCGGCTACCTGCTGGCCGACAGCGGCGCGGCGCTCGTGCTGGCCGCCGACCCGGCGGCCGTCCCCGAGGGCGTCCCGGTGGTCCCGCTGTCACCGGCCGACGCGCTGCCCGAGGAAGCGGTGGCCGGCGGGCCGCCCGACGCGGAGGTGTCCGCGCCGCAGGCGGAGGCCGACGGGCGGGACCTGGCGTACGTCATCTACACCTCCGGCTCCACCGGCGCCCCGAAGGGGGCGATGATCGAGCACCGGTCGCTGGCCAACCGGCTCGCCTGGATGCAGCGGCTGCACCCGATCGGTTCGGACGACGTCATCCTGCACAAGACCCCCACCACCTTCGACGTGTCGGTGTGGGAGCTGTTCTGGTGGGCCCGCGAGGGCGCGTCGGTGTGCCTGCTGCCGCCCGGCGCGGAACGCGACCCGCAGGCCATCGTCGCGGCGGTCGCCGCGCACGGGGTGACCACCCTGCACTTCGTCCCGTCCATGCTGGGGGCGTTCCTCGACTGGCTGGCCACCGCCGACACCGCGCCGCTGGCCGGGCTGCGCCGGGTCTTCGCCAGCGGCGAGGCGCTCGGCCCGCACCACGTCGACCGGCTCGCCGCGCTGCTGCCGCACGTCACCCTCGTCAACCTGTACGGCCCGACCGAGGCCACCGTCGACGTCACCCACCACCGCTGCGCGCCCGGCGCCGACCGGGTGCCGATCGGCCGGCCGGTGGACAACACCCGGCTGCACGTCCTCGACGAGCGGCTGCGGGTCCAGCCGGTCGGCGTGCCGGGGGAGCTGTGCATCGCCGGGGTGCAGCTCGCCCGGGGCTACCTCAACCGTCCCGAGCTGACCCGGGACCGGTTCGTGGCCGCCCCGGACGCGGGGGAGGAGCGGGTCTACCGCACCGGGGACCTGGCCCGGGTGCTGCCCGACGGCACCATCGACTACCTGGGCCGCCTCGACCACCAGGTCAAGGTGCGCGGCCACCGGGTCGAGCTGGGCGAGGTGGAGGAGGCGCTGCGCGGCCACCCGGCCGTGAAGGACGCCGTGGTGGTGGCCCGCGACGGCAACCTGCTCGGGTACGTGCTGACCCACTCCCCGGTGGCCGAGCGGGCGCTCACCGAGCACCTGTCCGGCCTGCTGCCCCGCTACCTCGTCCCGGCCCGGGTGGTGGAGCTGGCCGAGTTCCCGCTGTCCGGCAGCGGCAAGCTCGACCGGCGGGCGCTGCCCGCCCCGCCCGCCGACGACCGCCCGTACGTGCCGCCGCGCACCGACGCCGAGCGGATCCTCGCCGAGGTGTGGGCCGACGTGCTCGGGGTGGACCGGGTGGGGGTGGAGGACAACCTGTTCGCCCTCGGCGGCAACTCCATCCACTTCGTCACCGTGCTCGCCCGGGCGCACGCCGCCGGGCTGGACCTCACCTTCCAGCAGATGTTCCGGCACCCCACCATCGCCGCCCTCGCCGCCGCCCCGGCGACCGGCGAGCGGCCCCCCACGTACGCGCCGTTCGACCTGGTGTCCCCGGCCGACCGGGCGCTGCTGCCCGACGGGGTGGTCGACGCGTACCCGCTGGGGCAGCTCCAGGCCGGGCTGATCTTCCAGAACGAGCTGGCCCGGGGCGCGGCCCAGTACCACGACATCATCAGCTTCCTGATCAGCGCGCCGTTCGACGAGACCGCGTTCACCGGGGCGGTGCGGCGGCTGGTCGCCGACAATCCGATCTTCCGCACCAGCTACCACCTCACCGGGTACGGCGAGTACCTCCAACTCGTGCACGCCGACGCGCCGACCCCGCTGTGGGTGACCGACCTGCGCGGCCTCGACCCGGCCGAGCAGGAGCGCCGGTACGCCGACTGGCACGACCGGGAGCAGGCGTACCGGTTCGTCTGGCGGGAGCCGGGGCTGGTCCGCGTCCACGTGCACCTGTTCGCCGACGACCTGTACCGGTACAGCCTCAGCCAGCACAACTCGGCCCTGGACGGGTGGAGCATCACCCTGCTGCACACCCGGCTGTTCGACACGTACCACCGGCTGCGCGACGGTCGACCGCTGCCCGAGCCGCCGGCCGGGAACCACTTCCGCGACTACATCGGGCTGGAGCGCCGGGCCGTCGCCTCGGCCGCCGACCGGGACTTCTGGCGGGACGTGCTGGCCGACGGCGGGGTCACCGAGCTGCCCCGCTGGGAGCCGCCGACCGTCGAGGCGCAGCGCCCGGTGGTCTTCCACGAGGTGGACGTGTCCGCCGGGCTGTCCGAGCGGCTGCTGCGGCTGGCCGACCGGCTCGCCGTGCCGCTGAAGACCCTGCTGCTCGCCGCGCACGTCAAGGTCATCGGCGCGCTCGCCGCCGAGGCGGCCGTCGTCACCGGGTACGAGCAGAGCGGCCGGCCCGAGTCCGAGGGCGCCACCACCGCGATGGGGTTGTTCCTCAACACCGTGCCGCTGCGCGTCGACCTCGGCGACGGAAGCTGGGCCGACCTCGTCGGCCGGGTCTACCGGGCCGAGGCGGACCTGCTGCCGCACCGGCGCTACCCGATGGCCCAGATGAAGGCCGACGCCGCGACCACCGACCCGCTGTTCGAGACGGTGTTCAACTACACCCACTTCTACCTGCTCAAGCAGCTGCGGGAGCGGGCCGGCTTCGACCTGCTCGACGTGCGGGTCAGCACCGAGACCGAGTTCGCCCTGCGCGCCGAGTTCATGCGCGACTTCTTCACCGACGAGGTCCGGCTGAGCCTGCACTACCACTCCGCCGAGTTCACCCCGGAGCAGGCGGCCGGGATCGGCGAGGCGTACCGGCGGGCCCTCGCCGCGCTGGCCGACACCCCGGACGCCCCGCACGGCGGGTACGCCGCCGGCCTGCCGCCGGCCCGGGTCACCCCCGCGCGGCGGACCTTCGGCCGGACCGCGCCCGCCCTGGCCGCCGGCCCCGCCGGGCGCACCCCGCCCGCCACCGACGTGGCCCGGCGCATCGCCGAGGTCTGGGCCGCGACCCTGGACGTGCCGGCGGCCGACATCGCCGAGGAGGACAACTTCTTCGACCTCGGCGGGAACTCCCTCGCCGCGATGCGGGTCGTCGCCGCGCTGCGCCCGCTGGTCACCCTGCGGCAGCTGATGACCCACTCCGACCTCGGCCCGCTGGCCCGGGCTGCCCAGCCCGCCCAGCCGGCCGAGGCCCCCGCCGGCTCCGGCACCGGCGCGGCGGTCGCCTCCGGGACCGGGTCCGGCGCGGCGGTCGCCTCCGGGGCCGCCCGGGCCGGCGACGACCCGCTGCTCCAGCCGCTGTCGCCGTCCGGCGTCGCCGCCGACCGGGTCCTGGTCTGCTTCCCGTACGCCGCAGGCAACCCGCTGGCCTTCCGCCCCCTCGCCGAGGCGCTCGCCGGGCACGGCGTGGCCGTTCAGGCGGTGGCCCTGCCCGGTCACGACCCCGGCCACCCCGAGCCGCTGTCCGACCTCGACGAGGTGGCAAGGCGGGTGGCCGACGAGATCCGCGCCGACGCCCCGGGCGAGGTGCTCATCTGGGGGCACTGCGTCGGCGCGGCGCTGGCCGTCGAGGTGACCCGGCTGCTCGCCGCCGCCGGGGCCCCGCCGGCGCGGCTCTTCCTCGGCGGCAAGCTGCTGCGCGACGCGGCCGACATCGACGCCAGCATCGCCGAGGTGCGAGCCCTCGACGAGGCGGGCGTGGTGGACTGGCTGGTCGGGCAGACCGGCTTCACCGATCTCGACGGACTCGACGCCGAACACACCTCTGCCCTGGTCGCCGCGTTCCGACACGACGCGCTCGGCTCGCACGCGTACCTGCGGGACCGGCTCGACGCGCTGGCCGACCGGCCGCTGACGGTGCCGGTGACGGTGGTGCTCGCCGACGACGACCCGCTCACCACCGGCTCGGCCGACGAGCACGCCGCGTGGCGGCGAATCGCCGCCGACGTGACCCTCGAAGAGATCGACGGTGGGGGACACTACTTCTGCCGTACCCGTGCCGGGGAGGTGGCCGCCCTCGTCGGAGCCGCCGGCCCGGCCGCTCCGCGTGCCCGCCGCCCCGGGGAGGACCATGTCTGACCGCACGCCCACCAGCGCCGCCGCGCGGCCCGCGACGCCGCGCGGCGAGTTCGTCGCCGGGGCCCGCTCGATGGTGCCGTTCCTGATCTCCGCGTTCCCCCTCGGGGTGATCGGCGGCACGCTCGGCCTGGCCAGCGGGCTGTCCTACCTGGAGACGTTCGGGCTGGCCATGGTGGTCAACTCGGGCACCGCCCAGTTCATCGGCTTCAAGCTGATCTCCGAGGGCGCGGCGTGGCCCGTGATCGTGCTGACCACGCTGATCCTCAGCCTGCGCATGCTGATCTACTCGACGCTGCTCGCCCCGCACGTGCGGGAGCTGCCGCAGCGGTGGCGGCTGCTGCTCGGCTTCGGGCTGATCGACGCGGTGTTCTTCGTCGCGTTCGACCGGATCAAGGGCGACGAGCCGGCCCGCCGCAAGAGCATGTACTACTTCGGCGCGTCCGCCATCATGTACGTCAACTGGGCGATCGCCACGGTCGTCGGCATGGTCGCCGGGCACCTGCTGCCGGAGCGGCTGCGCCACGGCCTGGACTTCCCGATGACCGCGGTCTTCCTGGTCGTGCTCGCCGGGGCGCTCGCCGGCTGGAAGATCTGGACCACCGCCGTCTCGGCCGGCGCGCTGGCCATGCTGACCCTCGGCCTGCCGTACAACCTGGGGCTGATCCTGGCGGCGCTCGGCGGCGCCTGCGTCGGCATGGCCTGCGAGCGGATCGAACGCCGCTGGTTCCCGCCGAAGCCCGACGACCCGGCGCCCGACCCGGACCCGGCGCCGCCGGACCTGACGGTGGGCGCCGACGGGCCGCCGGACGGGCTGCCGCCGGGCTCCGTGCCACACGAGCGGACCGGTGAGCCCGTGCGGCCCGGTGAGCCCGTGCGGACCGGGGACCGGGCGGCCGACGCCGCCGCCGACGTGGACGGAAGGTGACCGCGATGTCGATGCTGCTGCTCATCCTCGGCATGGGGCTGGCCACCTTCGCCCCCCGGTACGTGCCGCTGCTGGTCTTCCGCGACCGGGAACTGCCCGCCGACGTGAAGACGTTCCTCGGCTACCTGCCGCCCGCGCTGCTCGCCGCGATCGCCGTGCCGTCGGTGCTCGCCCCCGTCGACAACCGGGTGGAGATCACCGTGGTCACGGTCCCGTACCTGGTGGCCGGGGTGGTGACCCTGGTGACCGGGCTCTTCGTCGAACGGTTCATGATCGTGTGGACCGTCGGGTTGGCGGTCTTCTTCGGGTTGCGGTGGTGGCTGGGGGCGATGTGACGACGACGGGTGAAACCCCGCTGCGGCAGCCGCTGCGGGTGGCGGCGGCGCAGATCGAGGCGGTCGGCGGCGACCTGACCGGCAACGCAGCCGCGCACGTCGCCGCGATCGCCGGGGCCGCCGACCTGGGCGCGAGCCTGGTCGTCTTCCCCGAGCTGTCGCTGTGCGGGTACGACTACCCGCTGCTCACCGCCGACGTCGCCCAGTGCGAGGTCGCCCCCGGCGACCCGGCCCTGCGTACGGTGGGCCAGGCTTGCCGGGAGCACGGGGTGACCGCCGTGGTCGGCGGCTGCGCCCGGCGGGCCGAGGGGTGGGCGATCGCCGCCCACGTGGTCGGCCCCGATGGCGCGGTCGCCGCGACTTACCACAAGCGGCACCTCGACGCCGACGAGCGGAAGGTCTTCGTCCCCGGCACCACCGACACCCTCGTGCGGGTGCGCGGCTGGCGGCTCGGCCTCGGCGTCTGTTACGACGCCAGCTTCCCCGAGCACGCCCGGGGTCTCGCGCTGGCCGGCGCGGACGCCTACCTGGTGTCCGGCGCGTTCACCGTCGGCGACTCCGACCACCGCCGAAGCGTCTACTTCCCGGCCCGCGCCCTGGAGAACACCAGCTACGTGGTGTTCGCCAACTTCGCCGGGGCGCACGGCGGGTGGCGGTTCGCCGGCCACAGCGCCGTGTACGCCCCCGACGGCCGCCCCCTCGCCGACGCCGGGGCCAGCGCCGGCCTGGCCGTCGCCGACCTCGACGACGCCCGGCTGCGGCACCAGCGCGACAGCCAGCGGATGCTCGCCGACCGGGCCGCCCCCGCGCCCGCCCCGGCGCCGGTCGTCGTCGAACCTTGACAGACTCGCAGCAGACAAACAGAGGAGCACCAGTGACCGGCATCGGCACGACCGCGATCCACGGCGACGACGGCCTGAGCCCCACGGGTGCGGTGTCGCCCCCGATCGTGCAGAGCGCCACCTTCAGCGCCGAGACCGACGAGCGGTTCACCGAGATCGCCACGCAGACGCGCGGCGACGCCTTCTACACCCGCTACGGCAACCCCAACCACGCCCAGGTCGCCGCAGTGGTGGCCGAGCTGGAGGGCGTCGAGGCGGGCCTGGTCACCGCGTCCGGGATGGGGGCGATCACCACGATCGCCCTGGCCCTGCTGAGCGCCGGCGACCACGTGATCGTGCAGCGCAGCACGTACGGCGGCACCACCTCGCTGACCACCGGGCTGCTCACCCGCTTCGGGGTGACCTGCACCCAGGTGGATCAGACCGACGTCGACGCGTTCGCCCGGGCGTTCACGCCGCAGACGAAGCTGGTGCTGGTGGAGACCCCCAGCAACCCGCTGCTGGAGCTGACCGACCTGACCGCCGTGGTCGACCTGGCGCACGCCCACGGCGCGTACGCCGTCGTGGACAACACCTTCGCCACCCCGGTCAACCAGCGTCCGGCGGCCTTCGGCGCGGACCTGGTCTGGCACAGCGCCACGAAGTTCCTCGGCGGCCACTCCGACGTCTCCGCCGGGGTCGTGGTCGGCTCCGCCGAGCTGGTCGACCGGGTGTGGCAGACCTCGATCGTCACCGGGGCGACGCTCGGCCCCATCGACGCCTGGCTGCTGCTGCGCGGCATCCGGACGCTGCCGCTGCGGATGGCCCGGCACAACGACAACGCCCTCGCGCTGGCCCGGGCACTGGAGGAGCACCCGGCCGTCGCCCGGGTGCGCTACCCCGGGCTGGCCAGCCACCCGCAGCACGACCTGGCCACCAGGCAGATGAGCGGGCACGGCGGCGTGTTCAGCCTCGACCTGGCCGGTGGCCGGCCGGCGGCGGCCACCCTGCTGGCGGAGCTGCGGTTGGCCAAGCGGGCGGCCAGCCTGGGCAGCGTGAGCACCCTCGTGGTGCACCCGCGCTCGATGTGGGCGGGCATCGTCGACGCCGAACAGCTCGCCGCCACGGGCATCGGCGAGGGCCTCGTGCGCGTCTCCACCGGCATCGAGGAAACGCCCGACCTGCTCGCTGACTTCACCCAAGCCCTAAACACCGTCGCCCACTAACCCACCGCCAACGGGCGACCCGTCGCCGCCTCACCCGTCGACCCGTCGCCGCAAATTCACGGAATTCGTGGCTATTGCATGCTCCGAAGGCCACACATTCCGTGTAAGTGCGCGTACCAGAGGTTCGGGAGGGCGGCGTGGAGATGGGGTATGGGGTCGGGGAACCGTACGAGCAGGGCATGCTCGACGTGGGCGACGGGAACCTCGTGCACTGGGAGGTGTCCGGCAATCCGGGCGGTGCGCCGGCGCTCGTCGTGCACGGGGGGCCCGGGGCCGGCTCCAGCTCGGGCGTCCGCCGGCTGTTCGACCCGGCCCGGTACCGGATCGTCCAGTTCGACCAGCGCGGCTGCGGGCGCAGCACCCCGCACGCCGCCGACCCGGCAACCGACCTGCGGCACAACACCACGGCGCATCTGCTGGCCGATATGGAGCGGCTGCGCGAGCACCTGGGCATCGACCGCTGGCTGCTGTTCGGCGACTCATGGGGCTCGACCCTGGGGCTCGCGTACGCGCAGCGGCACCCGGAGCGGGTCAGCGCGATCGTCCTCGTCGGGGTCACCATGACCCGCCGGTCGGAGATCGACTGGCTGTACCGGGGCGTCGGCCGGTTCTTCCCCGAGCAGTGGCGGCGGTTCGCCGACGCCGTGCCGGAGGCAGACCGCCCGGCCGTCGAGCCGGGCCAGGGGTCGGCCGTCGCCCTGCTCGCCGCGTACGCGCGCCTGCTGGAGCACCCGGACGCGCAGGTGCGGCACCGGGCAACGAACGCCTGGCTGACCTGGGAGGACGCCGTCGTCTCGCTGGAACCCAACGGCAAGCCGGACGCGTACACCGATCAACCGCCGGACGACCGGCTCGCCTTCGCCCGGATCTGCGCGCACTACTTCTCGCACGGCGCGTGGCTCGACGACGACGCCCTGCTGCGCGACGCCGGGCGGCTGGCCGGCATTCCCGGGGTGCTCGTGCACGGCCGCCTCGACCTCGGCTCGCCGCTGGAGACGCCGTGGTCGCTGGCCCGGGCCTGGCCCGACGCGGAACTGATCGTGGTCGACGACTCAGGCCACACGGGCAGTGACGCCCTGCGCGGTCATCTGCGCGCCGCGCTGGCCCGGTTCGCCGCCCGCTGAGCCGCGCCTCGGTCGGTCCGGGTGGGCGGGGTGTGTGACGAGGGTCTGCCGGGCGCCGGCCCGATCCCGTTCCGGCTGGTGGGGAGATAGCGGATGATCAGCCATCCGAATTGATCGCCGACCTCGCGCACTCTCAGGCAAGGGTCGCTCCTGGCGTGGTGGACGGGGCCAGCGCCGTGAGCGTGATCGCTAAGGCCAGATCGAATGTCGAGAACACCCGCAGGGAGACTCGGCTTATCCGTCGACGGCTCATGGCCGGACTCTGGAAAGGGTCAGCAACGAACTGTTGCTGTCGACCTCGGCTTGACCTCAGGCCAGCAGGTGCTCGCGCATCCTCGCGCCCGGATTGATCCCACCCACTATCCGAGGGCCGGCCGGATCTAGCACGCCGACGGTGTTGTTGCGACGCATGAGCGCACGGACCGGCGGCGGCAGCCGGGGCGGGTCGTCCATGGCTGCGAGGATCTGTGCGGCGGTGGAGATCAGCCGATCGGCCAGGGCGGCGGCGTCGGTGTCCACGCGCACCCGGCCGTACTCCCAGCCGGCGGTGGTGAGGTCGAGCACCTCGAACACGTGGGTCACGAGCGGGTTCGGGTCGGTCACCCGGTCGAGCCGGGACGCCTGGCTGCCGACCACCGCGACGGCGGCGGCCACCTGTGCGTACGGGTGGAAGCCGCACGGCAGAGTGAACAGTGGCCAGCGCAGGGACCGGCCGGCCTCCATCCACAGCGGCCGGTAGTTCCGGCGGTGCACCAGGAGCCGCCGCCCCGTTCGTCGGTGTACTTCGTGGGCCTGCGCCTGGAGGTCCGCGTGGGCCTCGTCGGCGACCTGGCTCACGATCCGGGCCGCCACCACCAGGCCGTCGTCGCCGTTCAGCATCCCGGTGACCGCCTCGACCTGCGCGGGAAACGGGATCCGCGCATGGGCGCCGTACTGGTGCTGGACGTCCCGTAGCAGCACCTGCTGCCGCCCCGCATCGAGCTGGACCCGCCCGCCGCCCAGCAACCGCTGAAGCCAACGCATTTCGCCTCGTTTCAGCAGAGCCGTCCCGGACTGCGGCAATGCTAGTGCGTCGGACCTCCCTCGTGGCCGAAGGGGTGGCTGAACGATCCCGCTGACCCACCTTCGTCGGCGCGGCCCCAGCTACGCAACGTCCCGGTTGACCCCCAAGGTCCGTCAGCGACCTGCGCGATCGTCGCGCCCGGCCTAGACCGGCACAACGGCCACCGCGGCAAAGAACGGCTGGCCCCCGAACCCAGGGCCACGGCACAGTCGCGGGGTGTCCGATCCCGCTCGACGTGCATCCACTCTCCGGGAGTCCCGTTCCGCTCCTTGAGGATGACCCGAAACCTTGGCCAGGGCCTCGGTCTGACCGGTCCTGCGCTGTGTCCCCTCTCCCGCGAGAGTTCCGGGGACGTCGGCCACCCCACACCGCCCCGTACGCCGGGCAGTCGGGCGGCGGCCGGACGACTGCGCCCCGCGCCCGGTCGGGGACCTGTCCTTCGGCCCCTATGGAGCTGCCCCGTCCACGCGCCCGCTCTATCGGTAGCACAAACGGGGCAGCTCCATAGGGGCCAACGAAGGGTAGGCCGACCCGGCGGACGGCCGAGCCCGGTAGGGGCCGATCCGGCGGGGCCGACCCGGCGGGGGCCGATGGTGTCGGCAGCGGGCGCATCCCCTGGGGCCTGCCAAGTCGGAGACCCACGACCTGCCGGGGCCCTGCCCTCGACCCGCCCTCTCGGGCGAGGTGGTGGCCTACCGCGACGGCGTGGTGTCTACAAAATGCGCGCCGGCCAACTTCAACTTATATCGCACCGGGGGGCTTGCGGCAAGACCCGGGTCTTGCCGCAGAATCGTCGGCCGGACCCAGGAATGGACGACGAATTGGGGCACGCGTGCATGGCGATTCACCCGGTCAGCGAAATGCAACGGACGACAGCCGCCTCGGAGACATCAAGATGATCGAGCATTACGTGTCAGGTCTCCAAGAGGTCCACGAGACGCAGGGCGCGACCGTTGGCGGCAAGGGCGCGCACCTGGGGGCGCTGTCGCGGATTGACGGCATCCGGGTGCCGGCCGGCTTCTGCGTGAAGACGGACGCCTTCCGGCGGATCATGGCGGAGGCGCCGTCAATCGACGATCGGCTCGATCATTTGTCGCGCCTGAGCCCGGACGACCGGGAGGCGATCCGCACGCTCAGTGCGGAGATCCGCCGAACCATCGAAGGGATAGTCCTTCCCGACGAGGTGGCTGCGGCGATCACCCGGGCTCTCACCCGGCTCGGTGAGCGGGCTGCCTACGCCGTCCGATCCAGCGCGACGGCCGAGGACCTGCCGACGGCCTCCTTCGCAGGCCAGCAGGACACGTACCTGAACGTCATCGGGCCGGCGGCGATCCTGTCGCACGTCAGCCGGTGCTGGGCCTCGCTCTTCACCGAGCGCGCCGTGACCTACCGCCAGCGGAACGGCATCGACCACCGTACGGTCCAGATGGCCGTTGTCGTGCAGAGGATGGTCTTCCCGCAGGCGGCCGGCGTCCTGTTCACGGCCGACCCCGTCACGTCCAACCGGAAGGTCGCCTCCGTGGAGGCCAGCTTCGGCCTCGGCGAGGCTCTGGTCTCCGGGCTGGTGAACGCGGACGCCTACCGGGTGCGCGACGGTGAGATCATCGACAGGGCGATCGCCGCCAAGCGGCTCGCCGTCCACGCCCTGCCGGGTGGCGGGACGACGCAACAGGCGGTCAACCCGGAGCGGCAGGAGCAGCCGGCGCTGACGGATGCGCAGGTCGTGCGGCTGGTGCGGCTGGGCCGGCGGATCGAAGCCCACTTCGGCCACCCCCAGGACATCGAATGGTGCCTGGTCGACGATGACTTCCAGATCGTCCAGAGCCGCCCGATCACCACGCTCTTTCCCGTCCCCGAGGCCGGCGACGCCGAGAACCACGTCTACGTCTCCGTCGGGCATCAGCAGATGATGACCGACGCCATGAAGCCCCTGGGGCTCTCCGTGTGGCAGCTGACGGCCCTCGCGCCGATGCGCCACGCCGGGGGACGGCTCTTCGTCGACGTCACCCGGCACCTGGCGTCGCCGACGAGCCGGGCCGGCCTGCTCGACGCCCTGGGCACGTATACCGATCCGCTGATGAGGGACGCGCTGGAGACCGTCATCGACCGCGACGACTTCATCCCGTCGCTGCCCGATCAGGTGCAGGCGTGGACGCCCGCCGGGGGCCCGTCCGCCCCGATCGAGGCCGATCCGGCCATCGTCACCGACCTGGTCGACGGCAGCCGGGCGCGCATCGTCACCCTGCGGGGCGCCATCCGGGCGGCCTCGGGGCCGGCGCTCTTCGACCTTCTCCTGGCGGCCTTCGAGGAGCACAAGCGGTCCCTCGGCGACCCCCGCAGCATGCAGGTGATCATGGCGGGGATGGATGCCACCCGGTGGCTCAACGAGCACCTGGCCAAGTGGCTGGGCGAGAAGAACGCCGCCGACACCCTAACGCTCTCCGCGCCCGGCAACGTCACGTCGGAGATGGGGCTGGCGCTCCTCGACGTCGCCGACGTCATCCGCCCGCATCCGGAGGTGGTGGCGTACCTGCGGGAGGTCGAGGACGAGGGCTTCCTGGAGGAGCTGCCCACGCTCCCGGGCGGCCGGGAAGCGCGCGACGCCATCCGGGCCTACCTCGACACGTACGGCATGCGCTGCGTCGGCGAGATCGACATCACGAGGCCGCGCTGGAGCGAACGCCCCACCACGCTCGTGCCCCTCATCCTCGACAACGTCAGGAACTTCGAGTCGGGCGCCAGCGGACGGCGCTTCGCACAGGGCCTCCGGGCGGCGGCTGGGAAGGAACAGGACGTCCTGGAGCACCTGCGGGCCCTGCCGGACGGGGAGCGGAAAGCCGACGAGACCAAGCGGATGATCGACCGGGTCCGCACCTTCATCGGGTACCGGGAGTACCCGAAGTACGACATCGTCAGCCGCTACTTCGTCTACAAACAGGCCCTGCTGGAAGAGGCCGAGCGCCTCGTGCACGCCAACGTGCTCCGGGAGAAGGAGGACATCTTCTACCTCACGTTCCAGGAGCTGCACGACGTCGTACGCACGCACCGGGCGGACGGCCAGCTCATCCACCGGCGGAAGGAGGCGTTCAGGTCGTACCAGGCGCTCACCCCGCCCCGGGTGCTCACGTCGGACGGTGAGGGCATCGCCGGGGCGTACCGGCGCGACGACGCGCCGACCGGCGCGCTGGTCGGCCTCCCGGTCTCCGGCGGGATCGTCGAGGGGCGGGCCCGCGTCATCCTGGACCTGGCCGACGCCGACCTCGAACCGGGCGACATCCTGGTCACCGCCTTCACCGACCCGAGCTGGTCACCCCTGTTCGTCGCGATCGAAGGGCTGGTGACGGAGGTCGGCGGCCTGATGACCCACGGGGCGGTGGTCGCCCGGGAGTACGGCCTGCCCGCCGTCGTCGGTGTGGAGCGGGCGACCACGCTGATCCGGGACGGGCAACGGATTCGCGTGCACGGCACCGACGGGTACGTCGAGATCCTGTCCTGACCGACGACGACCGAGCTAGGGCTGCGGCTGTTCCACTTCCGGCGGCCGGGCACGCCTGGACAGGCGTGCCCGGCGCCAGAGCAGGAACGCGGCGCCGAGGACGACGGCGCTCACGATCATCGGCAGGGGACCGCGCCGGGGGCGACCGGCGCTCCGGACGATCAGGTCGGGCAGCAGCCCGGTGGCGAGGTGCAGATCGTAGGTGTGGCAGATCTGCATGCCGAGCTCGCACGTCGAACCGGTGTCGAAGCGGGACAGTGTCCGGCGGCTGCCGTCGTCGAGTCGCACCTCCGCCAGCGACGTGTGATCGTCAGCGTCGATGGTCGCGACGATCACGCTGCCAGCGGAACGCCAGCCGAGCAGCCGCACGACGTCCGGGACCGGCGCCGGTGGTGTGCTGGTGTTCGTGACGGGGACGAACTCGACCTCGCCGGTCTTCCACAGGTACGCGCCGTGGCCGGTATCACCGCCGGTGGTGCCGGTGAACGGCCCGTCCACGGTCCATGGCGCGGTGGCGAGGAACCTGCCGTCCGGCGACCAGCCGACGTCGGCGGCCAGCTCGCGTCCGGACGGGATGTCGATGCGGCCGGTCTCGCGGCCGTCGAGGCCGATCAGGTGGGCCCTCTGGCCGACCTGGACGGCAAGGCGGCGACTGTCCGGCGCGAACGCCGCCGTCCATGCCGGGGTGAGCGCCGGCACCTCGGTGCTACGCCCGGTCGACAGGTCGAGCAGCCGCAGCGTGCCGGTGCGGGCCACCTCGCCGTCGACAGTCCCGAACTCGTCGTAGCCGACCAGGGTCGTGGCGCTGTACGCCACGTGCTGGCCGTCGGGGGACCAGGCCAGCAGCCGCACGCGCGACGAGGCACTCCTGCACCAGGTCGTCGGCGGCCGACCACTGCCCGCACAGCCGGTACGCCAGCCGCCGCAACCACGGCATGCGGGCCCGCACGTACTCGACGTACTCTCGTTCACTCCGCAACCCGGCCTCCCCACCACACTATGAGTGGGCCGAGGCCCCTTTCGGTTGTGGCGGTTGAGCGAGCAAGTCCGCGTGGTGGAGCACGTTCACCGGGAGGCTTCCCGCTCGGCGTCGGGCACCCGGCCGGCCACCAGGTTCAGGTGGGGCCAGCCGGCCAGGTCGTCGAGCAGTTGACGGTCGTGGGTGGCGACGACGACAGCGGCCGGCGTGGTCAGCAGGGCCGCGGTCAGCTCGTCGACCAGCGCCGCCGACAGGTGGTTGGTCGGCTCGTCGAAGAGCAGCAGATCGGGCCGGACGGCGAGCTGCACCGCCAGGTCCAGGCGCCGCTGCTGGCCCTGGGACATCCGCTGCACCGGGGTACGCAGCGCTTCGCGGTCCAGCAGGCCCGTCGCGTTCAGCGGCACCGCCTCGCTCTCGCGGAGGCGACCGGAGGCGATCAGCTTCCCGATGTGCTGCTCGTACACCTGTCGCGCGGTGGTGTCGGCCGGCCAGGTCGGCACCTCCTGCCCCACCAGGGCGATGCGCGCGCCCGGCGGGCGGTGCACCGATCCGTCGGTCGGTTGCAGGCGGCCGGCCAGCACCGACAGCAGGGTGGACTTGCCCGCGCCGTTCGCGCCGGTGATCAGGAGCCGGTCGCCGCCGTCCAGGCTGAGCGTGTGGGGCCGGTCCAGGCGCCCGGCGAGACGCACGCCGTCGACGCGCACCAGCGCGGCACCGCGCCGGGTCGCCAGCTGCGGCCAGCGCAGGTGCAGCGGTGGCTCGGGCACGGTGATGCGGTGCGACTCCAGGGCGTCCCGCTCGCGGTTAAGCGCCTGCACCACCCCGGGGGCCCGGGACTGGCGCTGGTGCTTGCCGGTGCCCTTGTCCGGGCGCCAGCCGGTGCTGAGCCGGTCGCGGGCCTGCTCCACGGCCGCCGTGAGCCGGTGCTGCTCGGCCTGCTGCGCCGCGAATTCCTGCTCCCACCGTTCGCGTTCCCGGCGGCGCCCCTCCTGCCAGCCGTCGTAGCCACCGGCGTGCAGGTGCGCCGCGCCGTCCTGGTTGGGGTCGAGGTCCAGGAACTCCCGGGCGACGGCGCGCAGCAGAGCGCGGTCGTGGCTGACCAGGGCGACGCCGCCGCGATGGGCGCGCAGCTGCGCGGTGAGGAACGCCAGGCCCCCGGCGTCGAGGTGGTTGGTGGGTTCGTCCAGCAGCAGGACGTCGTGCTGGGCGCCGAGCAGGCAGGCCAGGCGCACCCGGTGGCGCTGCCCGACCGAGAGGGTGCTCAGCTCGCGCGAGCGGTCGGTGCACGCGCCCAACGCCTGGAGGGCGATGTCGACCCGGCGTTCGGCGTCCCAGGCGTCCAGGCGCGTGGCGGCCTCCAGCGCGGCGGCGTAGCGCTCCTCCGCGCCGTCAACCCCCGTGGCGAGGTCGTCGGCCGCCTCGTCGAGCGCGGTCAACGCCACGTTGGCGGCGCGCAGCGCCTGATCGGTGAGGGTGCCGACGGTCAGGCCCGGCCCGACGCGCAGGGCCTGCTCGGCCAGCCCGACGGTGCCCACCCGGCGCACCGAGCCGGCGTCGGGCTGGACGATGCCGGCCAGTACGTGCAGCAGGGTCGTCTTGCCGCGGCCGTTCTCGCCGACGATCGCCAGCCGGGACCGGGCCGAGACGGTGACCGACACGTGGTGGAGGACCTGACGCCCGCCGAGGACGACGCTGACGCCCTCGGCGCGCAGGTGCGCGTACTCCCCGGCCGGGACCGCGTCGTCCGCCGACAGCCGTCCGTCCGCGCCGGTGGGCTCGTGGTGGACGGGCCCCTGGCGGGCGGGCTCGTGGTGGACGGGCATGCCGACTCGCGGCAGGAATGAGGGATTCGTGGCAGGAAAGGACACAGGAATGCTCCGCAGCTCGCGATGGAGCCGGGCAGCCCGAAGATGCCGCCCGGCAGGAGACCGGAACGGCGGGCAGGGAGGTGAGGATCGCTCGATGCGCCGCCGTCAGCGGCGGGTGCGGAGCCTCATCGACGCGATGCCTGGGTGATTCATGGTGCCGACCCTACCTCATGCGGCTTGGCCGTGACCCGCTGCTACCGCACCTCGACCAGCGAGGAGAGCAGGGCCGCGGTCTCGCCGGGGCGTACCAGCACACCGGCGTGACCCCCAAGATTCGCCACCCGGTTGAGCCAGGCGAGGGGTTGTCCGGTGCGGCAGCAACCGCGCCGACACCGGCCGGGCGGGTGACGCGACCGCCAGCGACGGCTCGTATCCTGTGCGCGAAGGTCGGACGTAACTGAAGGGGGTCGGTGTGAGCAACCGGATCGAGACGCTGGAATTCCAGGCGGAGGCGCGCCAGCTGCTCCAGCTGATGGTCCATTCGATCTATTCGAACAAGGACGTCTTCCTGCGCGAACTCATCTCCAACGCCTCCGACGCGCTGGACAAGCTGCGCCTGGAGTCCCTGGTCGACAAGGATCTCGCGGCCGACGCCTCCGACCTGCACATCGAGATCGAGGTCGACCGCGAGGCGCGCACCCTGACCGTCCGGGACAACGGCATCGGCATGTCCCGCGACGACGTCGTCGGCCTGATCGGCACCATCGCCAAGTCCGGCACCGCCGAGCTGCTCGCCAAGCTGCGCGAGTCGAAGGACTCGGCCGGGTCCGCCGACCTGATCGGCCAGTTCGGGGTCGGGTTCTACGCGACCTTCATGGTGGCCGACAGGGTCACCCTGGTCACCCGCCGCGCCGGGGAGGCCGAGGGCACCCGCTGGGAGTCCACCGGCGAGGGCACGTACGTCGTGGAGACCATCGACGACGCGCCGCAGGGCACGGCCGTCACCGTCCACCTCAAGCCGGAGGACAGCGACGACAACCTGCACGACTACACCGTCGACTGGAAGATCCGCGAGATCGTCAAGCGGTACTCGGACTTCATCGCCTGGCCGATCCGGATGACCGTGGAGCGCCCGGGTGAGGACGACGCGGTCACCCGCGAGGTGCAGACCGTCAACTCGATGAAGGCGCTGTGGGCCCGCCCGCGCAGCGAGGTCGACGAGGCGGAGTACAAGGAGTTCTACAAGCACGTCAGCCACGACTGGGCTGACCCCCTCGAGACGATCCACATGCGGGGCGAGGGGACCTTCGAGTACGAGGCCCTGCTGTTCCTGCCGTCGCACGCCCCGGTCGACCTGTTCGCCCCGCAGGCCCGTCGCGGCGTGCAGCTCTACGTCAAGCGCGTGTTCATCATGGACGACTGCGACGCGCTGATGCCCAACTACCTGCGCTTCGTCAAGGGCGTCGTCGACGCGCACGACCTGTCGCTGAACATCTCCCGGGAGATCCTCCAGCAGGACCGCCAGATCCAGGCGGTGCGCCGCCGGCTGGTGAAGAAGATCCTCGCCACCGTCAAGGAGCTGAAGGCCAACGAGGCCGAGAAGTACCGCACCTTCTGGGCGGAGTTCGGCCCGGCGCTCAAGGAGGGTCTGCTCGATGACCCGGACAACACCGAGGCGATCCTCGACATCGTCTCCGTCGCCTCCACCCACGACCCGGCGGAGCTGGCCGGCCTGCGCGACTACGTCGAGCGGATGAAGGACGGCCAGGGCGACATCTACTACATGACCGGCGAGTCCCGGTCGATGATCGAGAACTCGCCGCACATGGAGGCGTTCCGGGCCAAGGGCTACGAGGTGCTGATCCTCACCGACCCGGTGGACGAGGTGTGGGTCGAGCGGGTCGGGCAGTTCGACGGAAAGCCGCTGCGTTCCATCGCCAAGGGCCAGGTCGACCTGGACACCGAGGAGGAGAAGGAGGAGGCCGAGTCGGCCCGCGAGCAGCAGCGCCAGGAGTACGCCGACCTGCTGACCTGGATGAGCGAGAAGCTTTCCGGCAGCGTCAAGGAGGTCCGGCTCTCCACCCGGCTGACCACCTCGCCGGCCTGCGTCGTCGGCGACGCCCACGACATCACCCCGACGCTGGAGAAGATGTACCGGGCGATGGGGCACGAGGTGCCGCAGGTCAAGCGGATCCTGGAGCTGAACCCGGGGCACCCGCTGGTCGAGGGGCTGCGCAAGGCCCACGAGCAGGACGCCGGGGCCGACGCGCTCGGCGACACGGCCGAGCTGCTGTACGGGATGGCGTTGCTGGCCGAGGGCGGCGAGCTGGCCGACCCGTCCCGGTTCACCCGCATCCTCGCCGACCGGCTGGCCCGTACCCTGTAGCCGCCGCCACGCACCGCGCGCCGGGCTCCCGGTCGACATTGTCGACCGTGGACGCCCGGCGCGCGGCGTTGCGCCTCCCGCCGGGCAGGGCCCCGGGCGGGCGGGCGGACCGGGATAATGGCCCCATGCTTCGGGGGCGGCTGCGCGGGTTGGTGTCGGTGTCGGTCGGGCTGCTCCTGCTGCCCGGCTGCTACGGGCCGGAGCCGCAGGTCGACACGGCCCGGACCAGGGAGCTGGCGATGCAGGACGCCGGCCGCAAGGTCACCCTCGTCGAGCAGGCCGTCAAGCGGGAACGCCGGCACCCGAACCCGGCGCAGCGGTACGCCCGGGAGGCCGCCCGGGTTGCCGGCACGGAGGTCATGCGGATCGACGACACCCGGACCGGGGGCGGGGTCTCGCTGATCGTCCGCGTGCACGGGGTGGCCACGGCGGTCGACGCGTCCGGCCGGTCGATGAACGAGCCGTTCGACCTGCCGGTCTGCTATGCGATCAGCGTCGAGCAGGATGCCATGGACGACCGGGTCGACGAGGTGTCCTGTCCCGACGGCTCCCCGCTCACCGTCTCCGTCGACCCGGAACTCCCGGGCTCCGCCGAGGACGACCTGCGCCAAGCCCTTCCCACCGGCGGTGCGGCCACCGAGCAGGCCGTCCGCGCGGCGGTCGACGGCCTCGACCTCGAGCCTCTGGTCACCCGGCAGGTCGCCGCCGTGGGTGGGGTCGTGGGGGTGGCGCTGCGGGCCAGTCAGTACGACTGCCTGCTGGCCCGCGTGGAGGGTGGACGGGTCGAGGTGTGGCGGCCCGCCCGGGTGCAGCTTGCCCCCGGCGAGCTGAGCTGCACGGCCGACACCGCCGTCGCCGGACACGGCCGCCGCCCGCCCCACTGAGCTGTGTGGGCGATCACCGAGCGTTTCCGGTATCCGATGTGCGCAATCGGACCCCAATCACGCTCGGTAACGGGACGAGGTTGTCCGCTGGCGGTTCACCCTGATCAGACTCGGCCCGGCGTTCGCCCTGCATGGCTGCCGAAGTCTCGCAAGTCGACAATGTGGCCCTTCGCCCGAGCGGGTGAAGAACTTCACAAGAGGTGGGCACCCGTCACCAACGGTGCCTAACGTCGGTCGAGTCCGCGAACGCGGCGACCACGGTCGGTAACGCCTAGTCCTGCCGCCGACCGTCGGTTCCCTTGGCAGTCAGGCAGGAGCGGGGGACCCACACGTTCCTCGGTGCACCGCACCTCGGGGTGAAGCCGCCTGTGGCGGCCGGGCTCCTCGGCCCGAACCCGACAGCTCACCTCGCCGGCGTGGAGGAATCACACATGGCAACTGAATACACCGCCCGCCACCGTCGGGTGACCGTCCGTCGCGCCGCCGTCGGCACTCTCGCCGCGGGCGCCCTCGCCGGGGTCGTCGCCCTGGCCGGCCCGGCCGCGCCGGCCCAGGCCGCGGTCAACTGGGACGCCGTCGCCTCGTGCGAGTCCGGCGGCAACTGGCACATCAACACCGGCAACGGCTACTACGGCGGCCTGCAGTTCTCGCAGGGCACGTGGGCCGGCTACGGCGGCAAGAAGTACGCGGCCCGCGCCGACCTGGCGACCCGGAGCGAGCAGATCCGCATCGCCGAGAAGGTGCTCGACGGCCAGGGCATCGGGGCGTGGCCGACCTGCGGCAAGAAGGGCGGCTCGACGAAGGGCAGCTCGAAGTCGGAGCGGAAGTCGGAGACGAAGGCCGCCCCGAAGGAGCGGTCCTCGCGTACCGAGAAGCCGGCCTCGCGCAGCAAGCGGGACACCACGAGGAGCGCCCCGAAGAACGCTCCGTCCAGCGGCGGGATGACCTATGTGGTCCGGTCGGGCGACACCCTCTCCGAGATCGCCACGGCGCAGGGCGTGCGGGGCGGCTGGCGCGTGCTGTGGGAGAAGAACGAGCGGGTCGTGGGCGAGCACCCGAACCTGATCTTCCCGGGCCAGCGGCTCAGCCTCTGACCCGCCCGGCCGGGTCGGTGCGACCCGGCGTCCCGGTCCCGGGGCACCCAGCACCGCAAGCGCCCGGCCGGTTCCTCCGGCCGGGCGCTTCCGCGTCCCCGACGAGCACGCCACCCGGGTGAAGTGCTCGTGGGAGCACCGTCACAGCCCCGCAAAACGAGTCGGCCGCCGGGCCCGTCGCCGGGCACAATGGCGCGATGTCGCGCCACACCGCCGCCCTGCTCGACGACCTCGACGAACTGCCGTACCGGGAGCGGATGACGACCCTCGCCGCCCGGGCCCGGGCCCTCGCCGCCGCCGGCCGGCTGGACGGGGTGCTCGCGGACCTGCGGGCCGGGTCGACGTACCACCGGTTCCTCGCCGTGACCGCGGCCCAGGTCGTCGGCGACCGGGCCGGGATGGCCGCCGCCCTCGACGACCCGCACGCGGCGATCCGGGCCGTCGCGGTCCGTGTCTGCCTGCTCACCGCCGACGGCCTGCGCCCCCTGCTCGCCGACGCCCCGGCCGACCTGCGCCGGCTGGTCTACCGGTCGCTGCGGTCGCTGCGTCGCCCGGAGGTCGCCGACCGGCTCGTCGACGCGGTCCGCGACCGGTTCGGCGACGCCGAGGCGGTCGCGCTGCTGCCCGCCTGTGGCCCCGACACGGTACGCCGGCTGCTGCCCCTGCTCGACCACGCTCTCGGCGGCGGGGCGGCCCTGGTCGGCTGGCACGCCGGGGTCCTGCTCGACCACGCCGAGGCGACGCTGCCCGGCCTCGACGGCTCGGAACGCTCCCGCTGGTGGGCGGCCCGCGCGGGCGCGCTGCTCGGCACGGCGGTCGGCCACCCGGAGCGGGTGCTCACCCTGCTCGAACGCCACGCCCCGGCCGACGGGCTGCCCGGCGACCTCACCCGCTACGGCGTGCTCGCCGCGGCGTCCCCGGCCCGGGTGCTCGCGCTGCTGACCGACCCGGCCCGCGCCGGGTGGCTGGCCCGGGCCACCCTGCCCCCGGCGTTGCTGCGCCGCCTCGCCGCGCTGTCGCCGGCGGACCTGGTCACGCTCGCCCGGCGGCTGCGCGCCGACGACGCCCGCCTCGCGGCGCTGCTGGACGCGCTGCCCCCGGCGGCGCGCGGCACCCTGTACGACGCCGCGCTCGCCGACGTCGAGACGGCCGCCGCGATCCCGTCTTCGGCGGTCATGGCGGTGCTGCCCCGGCGCTGGCGGGAACGGGAGGCCCGCCGGGTGCTCACCCTGGAGCGGGTCCGTGCCGACGAGGCCGCCGTGCGGGCGTGGAGCGCCGAGCTGCCCTGGCCGGAGGCGTCCGCGGCGCTGGTGCCCGCCCTGCGCGCCGCCGACGCGGGGGACCGGGCGACGGCGTACGAGCTGCTGCTCACCGCCGCGCGGCGCAGCGGCGACCCGGCGGCGGTGGCCGAGGCCGTGGCCCGGCTCGTCGGGCTGCGCAACGAGCAGGACCCGGTCCGTTCGGCGGCGCTGGCCACCCTGGCGACCATGGCCCGGCCGCTGCGCGCCGACTCGCGGCCCGTGCTGGCCGCGCTGGTCACCGACGCCACCCACGCCCGAGACGCGTCCACCCGCACGCTGTCCGCGCTGGGCGAACTGGCCTGTGGGGTGCTGCGCCACCACGTCGACGAACCGGAGCTGCTGGGCTGGGCGCTGGACACCCTCGACGCACTCCTCGGCGGGCACCACCTGCCCCCGCTGGGCCGGCTCGACCACGGCCTGCGCCGGGGGCAGGAGCAGGTCGTCCTCGACCGGCTCCTGCCCTGGATCACCGCCGGGATGGCGCGCGGCGAGTTCACCGCCCTGTTCGCCGTCACCCGCGCGCTGGGACGCCGGGCGTGGCGGCTGCCCGCGCTCCAAGAGCTGCTGTACCGGGCCACCGGCCCGGGCAACGTCTCTTCGGTCGTCCGGACCGCCGCCGACCTGTGGCTGGCGGACCCGGCGCCGCGCGGCGAGCGGGTCGCCCTCCTGCTCGCCGCAGACCCGTCGGTGATCACGTTCGAGACGGTGTGGCGGACGGTCTGCGGGCGGCGCACCGACCTGCTCGACCGGGTGCTGCTCGGCCCGCCGCCGCGCGGAGCGTTCCTGCCGGCCGGGCCGCGCTGGGTGCCCGGGCATCCGTGGCACGTCGACCGCTGGCTGCCCCGGCACCGGCGGGCGTACGTCGACCTCCAGGCCCGGCTGACCCGCGACGCGGGCCAGCCGATGCACGCCCGGGCCGCCGCGCTCGCCCGCGCGGCGCGGGTCCCCGACGCCGGCCGCGACCTGGTGCTGCGCTACGTCGACTCCGCGAACGTCACCCTCGCCGAGGCGGCCCTCGGCGCGCTGCCCTGGACCGACCGGCCCGAGGAGGCCCTGACCACGCTGCTCGCGCACGCCGACGACGACCGGGCCCGGGTGGCGATGTACGCCGCCGGCCGGGCCGCCCGGTTCGTCGCCCCCTCCGCGCTGCTGCCCCGGCTCGCCGGCGTCGCCCTCGGCCGGGGCAGGGTGACCAGCCGCAAGGAGGCCGTCCGGCTGCTCGGCCGGCACGGGCCGCCCGAGGCGGTGCCGCTGCTGTTGCAGGTGTGGCAGCAGCCCGGCCAGCACCGCGACGTCCGGGCTGCGGTCACCGCCGCCGCCCGGCAGCGGCTGCACACGCCGCAGAGCTGGGCGGTGCTCGACCTGGCCGTCGGCGGCGGCCGGGAGGACACCCTGACCGTGCTGGCCGCCGGGACGCACGAGGTTCCGGAGCCGCACCGACCCCGGTACGCCGGCCTGGTCGTCACCGCCTGCCGCAGCGGTGACGGGGTGGTCTTCCAGGCGGCGCTGATCCGGCTGGCGCAGTGGGCCCGCTGGGCGCCCGACGTCACCGACCTGGTCGTCGCCGCGCTGACCGACCTCGACGCGCACGCCGGCTGGCCGGCCCGGTCGATGCTGCTGCGCGCGCTGCTGGACCTGCCGCACCGCCCCGAGCGGGCCGCGCTCGACGCCGCCCTGCGCCGGCTGGTGGCCCTCGACGCGGCCGACGACGACCCGGGCGGGCCGGAGCGGGACCGGCCGGCCCGCCGCCGGATCGACGCGATCCTGTGGACCGTGCGGGTGTGGACGCAGCGCGCCGGCGTCGACGCCGACCGCGACCCGGCCCGGGACGCCGCCCGCAACCTGGCCCGGCACCCGGGGTTCGTGGCCGGGGCGGCCGGGCTGCTGACCGCCCTGGTGCGCCTCGACGGGCGCACCCCCCAGCAGCTCGTGGCCGAGCTGACCGAGCTGTTCGAGCTGGCCGCCGGCCGCCCGGCGCTGGCCGCCCGGCTGGCCGACGCCCTCGCCGACCGGGTACGCCGGGCCGCCGCCTCCGTGGATGCCGGGCTGCTGCTGGCGGCGGCCCGGGAACTGGCCGCCCGAGGCGACGCGGCCGGGCTTTTCGCGCTGGCGCTGACCCGGGCCGGGGAGTCGTACGGGTGGTCGACGCCGTGGCGGGACCTGCTGCGGACGCTGCGCGGGCACCCGGTCGCCGACGTCCGCGACGCCGCCCTCGCCCTGTCCATGTCAAGGTGACCCGGGCCGGTGACGGACCGGGTCACGGTGTTACGGCCGCCGGTCACGTACGGGGGCGGGCACGGGATTCACAAGGCCACCGTTGTACGCGGCGATCACGAGTTGCACCCGGTCGCGGGCCCCGAGTTTGTTCAGCAGGTGTGAGACGTGGGACTTGACGGTCTTGACGGCGATGGTGAGATGCCCGGCGATTTCGTGGTTGGACAGACCCTGCCCGATGAGGCCGAGCACCTCGGCCTCCCGGGCGGTCAGCTGGTCGAGCAGGGATTGCGCGGGGCCGGCAGGGCCGGTGTGCTGCTTGCAGACGTAGTGCTCGACCAAGCGCGCCAGGATCGACGGGGCGAAGAGCGATTCGCCGTCGTGCGTACGCCTGATGGCGTCGAGCAGATCGGCGGGCCGGCTGTCCTTCAGCAGGAAGCCACTGGCTCCGGCGCGGAGTGCGTGGAAGACGTGCTCGTCGAGGTCGAACATGCTGAGTACCAGCACTCGGGTGTGCCCGAGCCCCGGCAGCCGGCAGATGCCCCGGGTCGCCTCGATGCCGTCGAGCCGCGGCATCCTGACGTCCATGAGCACCACGTCGGGCACGGTCGCCTCGGCCACGGCGATTGCCTCCATCCCGTCGCCGGCCTCTCCGACCACAGCGAGACCGGGCTCGGCGTCGATGATCATCGCGAGGCTCCGCCGGAGCAGGGGTTCGTCGTCGACGAGAACGACCCGCAGGGGCCGGTTGGATCCGTTCACACCGCTCCCTCGGGAATGATGGCCTCGAGACGGAACCCCGCACGATCCCCGTGCTCCGTTGCGCGCGGCTCCGCCGTCAGGGTCCCACCCAGGCTGTTCACCCGTTCCCGCAGCCCGATGAGGCCGTGCCCGGCGCCTGGCCGGACGGCCCAGCCCCGGTTCGGCCCGCCGTCGTCGATGGTCACGCTGACTGCCGCCGGGGTCCGCGCCAGACGGACGTCGACCGTGGTCGAGCCAGCGTAACGCGCGCTGTTGGCCAGCCCTTCGCGGACGATCCGGCAGATCGCCACCTGGGCGCCGGGGGACACCGAGCCGAGCTCTTCCTGGGTCAACTCCACGTGCAGGCCGGCCCGGCGGGCGCCCTCGATGATCTCCGGCAGGGACGCCAGGGTCTCCGTGGGGTGGCGGGCGGGCCGGTCGTCGGCCTCCCGCAGCGCGTCCAGCATGCGGCGCAGCTCGACCGTCGCCTTCCGGCTGATGGCCTCCACGTCCTCGATGGCGGCCAGCAGCGCTTCATCGTCCGGCTTGCGGGCGTGCAGGTGCGCTGCGGCGGCAGCCCGCACGGTGATCATGCCCAGGCCCTGGGAGACGATGTCGTGCAGGTCGCGGGCTAGGCGCAGGCGCTCCGCGAGCACCGCCTCGGTGATGTCGCGGCGCGCCATCACCGTCTCGTGCTCGGCACGCTCGACCAGCAGCCGGGCGATCGCCCAGACGGAGACCGCCGCGAAGCCGAGCAGTAGGACGGTGACGAACGGCCAGGTGAGCCCGAGCGCGAGGATGGCCGTCATCACGACGAGCAGCGCACCGGCCGACAGCAGCAACCATGATCGAAGGGAGCGATGCCGGCTCTCGGTCATGCCGCGCAGCCTACCGTTCCCAGGCTCCGTGGCGTTGGGGTGCGAAGCGCGGGCTCGTGCCTCCCGGGCACCCGCATCGGACCACGGTCTGACGGACCCAGGGCCGACGAGTGACCTCCGATGCCGCCCACGGCCCGATGTTCCGGCGCGTTCCACCTGGTTGTCTGGGTACGGCGGGTGGCATCACCTCCGCCACGGTGTCCGGAGATCGCCCGGGAGGGTCGTTGTATAGGCGCGTGACAATGGCGGTCGCGGGAACGTTGTTCACCCTGCTGGCGCTGGTGGCGGTGATCGTCACCGATCTGCACGACCGGGACTTTCCCCAGGCCCTGAGCGCGCAGAGCAGGCTGGGCCTGGACTTCGGCGAGTCGCAGTTCAGCGACCGGGACGCGTTTGCGGCACTGACGCAGATGGATGCCGACTGGAACCTGGGACTGGTCAGGATCGCCCCGGGCCTGGTTGACGACGGCGACGAGCGGATCTTCGTGACCCTCAACGACGGGAGCCTGCCCGCGACGTTCCGCTGGTTCAGCGGCGCCGACGCGGGAAGGGTCGTCGGCAGGGACCGGCTGGCCAACTCGTCGCCCGACGGCTCCTACCTGGTCACCGGGGACGCGGCCCGGCTCGCCGAGGTGGAGAGTCGGTTGAGCAGCGCGGGCGTACGGGTGACCCGCGTCGACGCGTCCGTGACCGACAGTCTCTGGTTCGCCATGCGGGAGGGCGGCTTCGCCGCGGCCGTCCTGGCCGCGTTCGCCCTCATCGCGGCGCTGGCGTTGTTCTGGCTGTCGATGAAGGCGCGCAGCCGCGCGCTCCGGGTGCTCGCGGGCTGCCCCACGTGGCGCATTCAGGCACAGGACCTGGGCGGGTTCGCGGCCGCGCTGCTCGTTCCGGCGGGCGCTGTCACCCTCGCGGCCGCCGCCTGTGTGGGCCTGGCCCGTGGCTGGCTGTACGTCGGCGTCTTCGTCAAGGCGCTGGCCGGCGTGGAGGTCGCGGTCATCGCCGTGTCACTGCTCGTTGCCCTGGTCATGTCGGCCTCCGCCTGGCCGAGCGCCACCATGCTCGCCACCCGGCAGCCCGCGGTGAGGAGCCTTCGCTCGGCGGCCGTGGTCGTCCAGGCGCTGACGTTCCTGCTGGTGGTGGGCACGGCCGGGCCGGCCTGGTCGGCGTACCGCAGCTCGTCCGCCACGGCCGCTGAGATGGCGCAGTGGAAGAACCTCGCGGATCAGGTCGCGGTCCAGTTCGGGATGGGCGATGACGAGATGACCAGTCTCGAACCCCGGATCGGAAACCTGGTCAGGGACGGCGAATCGGCCGGGGCGGTCGCGTACTCGTACACCTTCTCCGACGAGACATGGGAAGGCGATCTCGGCGACTACTCGGCGATCGCCTTCGTGAACCAGCGGTGGCTCGACCTGATGACGACGAACGCGCCGCCGGACGCGCTCACGCCGGTGCCGTACGAGCGGGTGAGCGGCATGCTTTCCCGGGAGTTCGGCGAGACGTTCTCGCTGTGGTCGAGAAGCCGACGTGCCGGGGGAGAGATCCTGTCGGGGTTCGGATACCTGCGGCCCGCCGGCGGGTTCCGGATGCCCGTCGCCCAGGGTGGCGGCGGGAGTCTGAGCTTCCTCGACGATGTCCTCGTCGCCGTCATGCCCTCCCTGCATCAGACGTTCGATGATTCGAACCTGACATCGATGGTCTCGACGAGGAACATCCTGTTCACCGGTGTGGCGGCCACCCAGGCGATGATCGAGCGCGAAGGCCTCTCCGCCGAGACCCTGAGCGGCCGGGGGATCAGGGGCGACCTGAGTGTGGTCTACGTCGCGGAGGAAGGGATCCTTCGGGCGCAGTTCATGGCGTACGTGGTCTGGCTGATGAATCTCGCGCTCACCGCCCTGGTCGTCGCCTTCACGGTCGCGACCGCGATCAGCGCGCTGATCACCGCCCTGCTGCACGCGAAGCGCGATCTTCCGTTGCGGCTGTCCGGCCGGCCGTGGGCGCGGATCCTGCAGAGCCGGGTGTCCAGGGAGTTGCTGGCTGGCGCGGCGCTCGTGTCCCTCCTGGCGCTGGTCCAGAGACCCGACTCCATGGGGGCCCTGCTGGTGGCCGCGATGTTCGGGATGTTCGTCGTCCCGCTGAGCCATCTGTGGGCCGCGAACCGGTGTTTCTCCGGCGTCAGCAGGCGTCGAATCTGATGGGAGTTCCAATGCTGATTGAGGCCGAGGCCGTTTCCGTGGCGATCGGTGGGCGGCCGGTGCTCGACGGTGAGTCCGTACGTTGCGAGCCCGGGACGATGACCGCCCTCGTGGGCCCGAGCGGATCAGGGAAGACCACGCTGCTGCACTGCCTCGGGCTGCTGCTCCCGGTCGACCGGGGCCGCATCCTGATCGATGGGAGGAACGTCACCAGGTACGGCTCGGCGGCACGTCGCCGCTTCTGGCGTGACCACGCTGCATTCGTCCTGCAGGACTACGGGATCATGGACGAGGAGTCGGTTGCCTTCAACGTCACGATGCGGTCCAGCCCGCTGGGCAGGCGGGCCACCGGCGACGGGAAGCGGCTGGCGCAGGTTCTCGATCAGACCGGGCTGGCGGGCCGGCAGGATGAGGCGGCCAGTCACCTCAGTGGCGGTGAGAAGCAGCGGCTCGCGCTGGCCCGCGCCATCTACAAGCGAGCCGCGATCGTGTTCGTCGACGAGCCCACCGCGTCGCTCGACGCCGCCAACCGGCGGAAGATCATCGCGCTGTTTGCGGAGTTCGCCGCCGACGGCCGCACGGTCGTCGTGTCCACGCACGACTCCGAGATGATCGAGGCCTGCGCTGCACGCCACGAAATCGGGAGCGGACGAACTGTTGCGCTATCCGTCGATCAGTCCTGCTAGGGCGGAAGGACCTGCCATGTCACTGCTATCCAAGATCGCGATTGGCGCCGTCGCGGTGGTTGCCATCGGCGCGGCCGTGGCTCTCGGCGGCGTGTTCGCAACGTCGACCGACACCCACCCGCCTTGCCAGGAACTGCCGACCGCCGCCGAGGCCAGCGCGGCGTTGACCAGAAGCGAGTCCCTCGCCACCGACATCGCGGCGCTGGGCAAGGAAATCTCGGTCGAGGTGGGCTCGCCGTGCCCCAAGGGCCAGGACCGTGCGCTGATCCAGGTGACCTACGGATCGAAGTCGGAGCGTGAGGCGATCAGCAGCCTACTCGCGCGCCGCGACGGGTTCGGTGTTCCGGTGCACCTCGTCGAGAGATAGCCGGACGACACGCTGTCGGCCCGCAACGCCGACGAGGCCGGGAATCTGGCGGCGACGGTGGATTGGTCTGGGAAGAAACTGCTCCGCTCATCCTTCCCTCCGGCGGTCCGTCCCAGGTCAGAAGAGCGCCTTCAGATGAGTCGTGACCATCGACGGCTCGGCAGGCGTCCTCGGTGCTGTCCGGCACCCGACCGCGGGTGAGCCGGTCCCCGCCGACCGCCGGTCAGCGCCGCTCGGCGACCGCCGGTACCGTCCCGGAATAGCGACGACCGGAGGTGCACATGGCCCTGTCCACCCCCGCGCAACCGGAGCTGCCCGTCGACGCGGACAGCACCTCGCTGCGCGCGATCCTGCGTCACCAGGCCAGCACCGTGACCGTGGTGACGGCCCCGGGCACCCCGCCGGTCGGCTTCACCGCGACCTCGTTCACCTCGGTGTCGCTGGAGCCGCCGATCGTGTCGTTCTGCCTCAACCTCGCCTCGTCGAGCTGGCCCACGGTGTCCCGGTCCCGCCACGTCGCGGTGCACCTGCTCGCCCACGGCCAGCGGGAGCTGGCCCGGACGTTCGCCACGAGCGGCGTCGACCGGTTTGCCGGCCCGACGCAATGGCGTCCGGGGCCGCAGGGGGTGCCGATCCTCGACGGCGTCCTGGCGTGGCTGCTCTGCCGGGTGGTGGACCGGGTGACCGTCGGCGACCACGCGATCGTGCTCGCCGAGCCGGAGCTGCTGCGGCACGCCGACGTGGGCACGCCGCTGCTGTACCACCGGGGCGGCTACGCCGGCCTGGACCCGCCGGCGGACCGGGCCGGCGTGGCCTGACCCGCCGCCAACCCCGCCGCACGCACCTGGGGTGGCCGTCGTGAGCGCCCCGCCCGGCCGGGCGGGTGACGCCCGGGGTCACGACCGGTCGGGTCGGATCCCCAGCGCGGGCAGCACGGTCTCCGCCACCCGGTACGCCTCCTCGAGCAGCGGGTTGCCGGAGAGGATGAAGGTGTCCACGCCGAGGGACCGGAACTCCTCCAGCCGCTCGACGACCTGGTGGGTGCTGCCCACCACGGCGGTGCCCGGGCCGGGCCGGAACAGCCCCATCCCCGGCCACAGGTTGGGGTACGTCTCCAGCTCCCGGGCCCTCGCCGGCACCCGCCCGCCGTGCTGGCGGAACTGCCGCTGCCAGCCCACCCCGGCGTCCTCGCCGTGTGCGGTGAGCTGCCGGGCGTACGTCTCGCGGCTGGTGACGTCGAGCAGGTGGTCGGCGGCGGCCCATGCCTCGTCCTCGGTGTCCCGGACGATCAGGTGCAGCCGCAGCCCGAGCCGTAGGGTGCGCCCGTGGGCGGAGGCCCGCTCGCGCACCCGGTCCAGCTTCTCGGCGAGCTGGGCGGGCGGTTCGCCCCAGGTCAGGTACACGTCGACGTGCTCGGCGGCCATCTCGATGCCGGCCGGCGAGGAGCCGCCGAACCACAGCGGGATGCCGCCCTTCTGCACCGGCGGCAGGTCCCGCAGGTCCGCCCCGGCGCCCGGCAGGTCGTAGAACTCGCCCTTGTGGTCGAACACCTCCCCGGCGGTGAGTCGCCGGACCACCTGCCAGTACTCGGCGCTGAGCCGGTAGCGCTCGTCGTGTTCCAGGTGCAGGCCGTAGCGGCGCAGCGTGTCGGTGGAGCCGTTGACCACGTTGAACCGCAGGCGCGGGCCGAACAGGTGGTCGAAGGTGAGCGCGGACTTCGCCAGCAGGGTCGGGGAGATCAGCCCGGGGTGCACCGCCAGCAGCGGCTTGAACGCCGGGCTGGTCGCCGCCGCCAGGGCGCTGCCCAGCGGCCACACGTCGTACTGGTCGGTGGCCAGCAGCGCCCCGGTGTAGCCGAGCCGGTCCACGGCGGCGGCCAGGTGTTGCAGGTAGCCCAGGTCGACCGGCCGCCGACCGGCCGGCTCCCACGGGTAGCGTCCCTCCCGGGGGATGATGTACCACAGGACCTCGGTGCCCACGCCGCTCACCGCGCGCCCGCCGGGGCGAGTGCCGCGTCGACCAGCGGGGTGAGCGCCGGCAGCAGGGCGTCGGCCACGGTGATCGGCCGGTCGAGGTAGCCGGCCGCGACGAAGATGTCCGCCGCCTCCTGCTGCTCGGCGACGAAGGCGTCGGGGATGCTCTCCAGCCGCCAGGGCAGCCCGGCCAGCGCGGTGTGCCAGTCGGCCGCCTCGCCGCCCAGCTCGGTGGCGGCGTGGGCGGCGGCCTCGTCCAGGTGGGCGGCCACCCAGTCGTCGGCCCGCTGGAGCGCGCCGACGAGCGCCGCGACCACCTCCGGCCGCTGCTGCGCGAGGTCCCGCCGGGTGAAGAAGACCGACCGGTCCGAGATCACCGACCCGGTCTCCACCAGGACGCGTACGCCTCCGGCGCGGCGGGCCGCGGCCAGCTCGGCCTCCTGGGCGACCCAGCCGGCGATCTCCCCGGCCGCCAGGCGCTCCGCCGGCACGGTCGGGTCGTCGGCGGGCCGCCGCGCCACGATGTCGGCGTAGGACAGCCCGGCGTCGTGCAGCGCCTTGGCCAGCAGGTGGGTCTGCCACGACCCGACCCCGAACACCACGGTCCCGCCGGCGAGGTCGGCCACCGTCCGGACCGGACCGTCGGCGGCGACCAGCAGCGCGCCGTGCTCGGGGCGCGGGGCGGACACCGCGACGTACACGATGTCGTGGCCCTGTGCCTGCCCGGTCAACGGCGGGGTGGAGCCGGTGCCGCCGAGGTCGATGACGCCCTCGGCGAGCAGCCGGGCGGTGTTCGTGCCGTCGGCGTAGTAGTGCCAGGCCACCGTCTCGCCCAGCGGCGCGAGCGCCCGCTCGGCCAGGCCGAGCCGGGCCAGGTGGTACAGCGACGGGTTGCTGCGGTGCACTCCGATGGTGATGCTCATGTCAGTTCTCCTTCTCGAATGGTCGGGTCGGCCCCCGCGCCGGGGCGGCGGACACCCAGGTCGACGAGGAGCCGGTCGCGTAGGGCGCGGAAGGCCGGATCGGCGACGTCGCGGGGCCGGGGCACGGTGACCCGCTCGTCGCGGACCAGCACGCCGCCGCGCAGCACCGCGACCCGGTCGGCGAGCCGGATCGCCTCGTCGACGTCGTGGGTGACCAGCAGGACGGCCGGGCGGTGCGCGGCGCACAGCTCGCCGACCAGGTCCTGCATGCGCAGCCGGGTCAGCGCGTCGAGGGCGGCGAAGGGCTCGTCCAGCAGCAGCAGCTCCGGCTCGCGGACCAGTGCCCGGGCCAGCGCCACCCGCTGCGCCTCGCCGCCGGACAGGGTCGCCGGCCAGGCCCGGGCGTGGCCGGCGAGGCCGACCTCGGCCAGGGCCCGCAGGCCGACCGCGCGGGTGGTCTCGCCGCGCGGCATGGCGACCGTGACGTTGGCCAGCACCCGCTTGTTGGGCACCAGCCGGGGCTCCTGGAACACGATGGTGCGCCGCCGGGGCACCAGCACGGTGCCGCCGTCGGGGCGGTCCAGCGCGCCGAGGATGCGCAGCAGGGTGGTCTTGCCGGTGCCGCTCGCGCCGAGCAGCGCGAGGAACTCGCCCCTGGGCACGTCCAGGTCGAGGCCGTCGAGGACGGCCCGGTCGCCGAAGGCCCGCCGCAGCCCGCGGACGTGGATCGCCGGGGTCGGCCCGGCTCCGGTCCCCGTGACGGCCGGGGTGGCCACGCCGGCGCTCACCGGGTCCGCCCCGCCCGCCGCCACGGCATGAGCAGCCACTCCAGGGCGCGCACGGCGGCGTCGGCGGTGAGCCCCAGCAGGCCGTAGATGATGATGCAGAGCGCCAGGATGTCGGTGCGGGCGTAGTTCTGCGCCTGGGTCATCAGGTACCCGATGCCGGCGGTGGCATTGATCTCCTCGGCGGCGATCAGCGCGATGACGCTGAGGGTCATCGACAGCCGTAGGCCGACGAGCAGCGCGGGCAGGGCGCCGGGGAGGACGACCTCCCGGACCAGCCGCCAGCGGCCCATCCCGAACGATCGCATCGCCTCGACCGTCTTCGGGTCCACGGTGCGCACGCCGCTGGCCGCGTTGACGTACATCGGGAAGGTGGTGGCGACGGCGATCAGAATGATCTTGGCGCTCTCGGTGATGCCGAACCAGACCATGAACAGCGGCACCAGGGCGAGGAACGGCACCGTGCGCAGCACCTGCACGGTCGAGTCGATCAGCTCGTCGCCGAGCCGGGTCAGCCCGGTGGTCACGCCGAGCACCAGCCCGGCGGCCAGGCCGCAGGTCAGCCCCAACGCCGAGCGGGTCAGCGAGGTGGTGAGCGCGTCGGGGAGTTGGCCGTTGCCCCACAGCTCGCCGACCGCCCGCAGCACCTGGCCGGGGGAGGCGAGCAGCGACGGCTTGAGCAGGCCGGTCGCCGAGGCGGCGTACCAGGCGAGCAGCAGCGCGACCGGGCCGAGCGCCCGCAGGGCGGTGGCGGCCCACCGGGGCCGCTCGCGGCCGCGGCGCACCGGCGGCTCGACCAGCCCGGCGGCCCGGGCGGCCCCGGTGGCGTCGGGGTGGGGCCGGGCGGCGCCGGCCCGACCGGGCGCGGTGGGTGCCGTGGTCACGGTCACGCCCCACCCGCCGGCAGCTTCGCCACGTCCAGCACGTGCGCGGCGACGTCCACCTTCTTCGGGGTCACCCCGGCGTCGACGAAGAACCGGGCCACCGTGTCGAAGCGGGCCAGCAGGTCGGCGCCGATCGGCTCGACCGGCGAACTCCGCCGGGCGAAGTCGATGGTGATCTCCCGGGCCCGGCCGCTCACGGACTGCGGGCCGGCGTCGGTGAAGACGTTCACGAACGGCGCCGGGTCCGCCTGGGACGCGGCCCCCTTGTCCCGCAGGTACGCGTACAGCGCCCGGACCACCTCCGGGTGCTCGGTGGCGAACGCGCTGCGCACCGCCCACACGGTGGCGTTGTCCGAGCCGAGCGTGCGGCCGTCGACCAGCAGCCGGGCGCCACCGGCGAGCGCGGACACCACGTACGTGCTCCAGCTCGCCCAGGCGTCCACCTGGCCGGACTCGAACGCCGGAGCGGACTGGTCGGGGCGCAGGTACACCCGTTCCACCCGGTCGGCGGGCACGTTCGCGGTGGCCAGCGCCCGCAGCAACAGGTACTCGCCGGTGCCGCCCTTGTTGACGGCCACCTTCCGCCCGGCGAGGTCGGCCACGCCGCGGATCGGGGAGTCGCCCCTGACCAGGATGCCCTCGCCGACCGGGTCGGGCTGGGCTGCGGCGAACAGGGTGAAGCCGGGGCTTCCGGCGAGCGCGCCGACGGCCGAGGTGATCGAGCCGAGGGCGACGTCGAGCTGGCCGGCGTTGATCGCCTGCGCCGCCGGGGCGAACGGGCCGGAGCTGCCGGTCCACGCCACCCGGGCGCCGACCGCGCCCAGCGCCGCGTCGAGCGATCCGTCCTTCTTGCCCAGGGCGAGCACGCCCGCGTTGCCCGGGTCGGGGATGCGTACCTCGATCGTGCGTCCACCGGCGGCGTCGGCCGGCTCGCCGGACATGCCGCAGCCGGCGGCGCCCACCAGGGCGGCGACCAGGCCGGCGGCGGTGGCGACGGTCAGGAACCGCCGGCGGGTACGGCGAGGTGTCGGTGCTGTGCTCATCTTATTCTCCTGTGCGATCCGTCGGCGAGGGAGCGGCGCTCCCGGCCGGTGCGGGGTTCTGCCGGCGGTGGGCGGCCAGTTCGTGGGCGCGCCGCAGCGGTTCGGGGTCGGCCCAGCCGCGCACGTCCACGGGCGCGGCGAGGAAGTCGTGTGCGCGCAGGAAGTGCTCCTGCGCGGCGAGCAGGTCGAGCCGCTCCTCGGACAGGTCGAGCTGCAGGCCGAGGTGCTGGCCGACGCGGTACGCCCCGGCCACCCCCGCCGTGCCGGCGCCGGTCTCGGCGGACAGGATCCGGCCGACGTCGGCGGGGTGGGCGGCGGCCCAGCCGGCGGCCTCGACCAGCACGGCGAGGAACCGGTCGACCACGTCGGGCCGGTGCTCCAGCAGCCAGCCGGCCACGGTGACCGGCCGGGGCGTGCCGTTGTTGATCCGGCTCCGCAGGTCGGGTTCGTCGTCCAGCTCGATGCCGACCTCGACGCCGTGCCGGCGTGCCGACTCGACCGCGAGGGCGCCCTTGGCGTAGACGGCGTCGACGTCGCCACGGACGAGCGCGGCCAGCTCCGCCGCCCACTGCCCGGGGTGCTCCGGGCCCGCCGGCACGTCCACCGGGCGGGCGTCGGCCAGCCGCAGCCCGGCGACGCCGAGCGCCCCGGCGAACCCGCGCAGTGCCATCGCCGCCCAGAAGTCGATGGCGATCGGGTGCCGGGGCACCGCGAGCCGCCGGCCGCGCAGCTCGGCGGGGGAGCGGGGACCGTCGCCGGGCCGGATCAGGATCACCTGGCGCTCCTCGATCCAGGTCAGGCCGATCAGCCGGGTGTCCGCGCCGCGGGAGCGGGCCCACAGCGCCGGGACGTTGCCGCCCTCCCGGATCAGGGTGCGGTGCTCGTGGGTGAAGTGCCGTTCGTCGGGCCCTCTCCCGCGGTCGTCCTGGAAGGACCGCACCCGGATTCCGTCGGCGGCGAACTCGGCGCCGAGGGTGCCCCGGTCGGCGGCGATCCCGGTGGCGGTGGGCACCGGGCAGCGGGTGAACCACAGCTCGTCGAGGCGGACGGCGGCCGGGGCAGTGGACATGGCTGGTCTCCGGTTCTGGCAGGCAGGCGTGGATCACGCGCGGGACGGCCACCGGGTCGGCGGTCGGGGCGCGCGGCGGGAGCGCGCGGGCCGACGGCGTGCCGGGTCGGGGTGCGCGCGGGTTCGGGGCGACGGGGCGCAGCGGGAGGGTGGCTGTGGCGTCAGCGACAGCGACAGCTGCCGAACAGCCCGTGGTCGATGTACCGCCGGGTGGTCAGCGCGGGCCCGCGGAAGGCGGCGGGGAGGGCGGCCGTGGCCGACGACTCACGCGTCATTGGCGCCACACCTCCCTGATTTCCCGACTAACCCTACGGAACTTATAGGAATTGCTGCGGAGGAGCGTGACACGGGCGCGGCGGGAAAGGCAAGACGCTTCCACCATGCGGTAACTCACGTCGCGGCCGGCGGTTCGTGGGCGGGCCCGGATCCGGTGCGGCGCCCGACCCGACGCCGTTTCTTCCCGGCGGCCCGCACGGGGGGAAACTGGCCACCCCGGGGGCGCGACGTCACCACGGGGCCCGCAGCGCTGGTGCGGGCGCTGCGGGCCCTGCGGTTACGCCCCGGCCGGGTCACTCCGGCGGGGCCGGGTGGCGGCGCGAGGGCTTGTGGTCACCGGCGCGGACGGCGCGGCTCGGCCAGCCGCAGGGCGTTGCAGACGTCGACGACGTCGGGGACATCCCAGGCCAGCTCTCCGGCGGCCCGCCGGGCCTGCGGATCGGCGACGATCCCGGTGAGGATGACGACCCGGTTCTGCACGCTGACCGTGACCGACTGGTGGCGGACGGTCGGGGCGTCGCCGAGCAGCCGGGCGACGGCGGCGGCGAGCCGGATGTCCTCGTCCGCCGGCCCGGGCCTGTCGGGCTCTGCGGCCCAGGAGTGGTCGTCGGGCGACGGCCAGGGGATGACCACGGGGGATGGTCCCTTCTCGGTGTGCGGTGTCGGCGTGTCTAGGCGGAGTCGGAGCGGCCGGCGGTGGCCGCCACCAGGACGACGCCGACCCCGGCCAACCCGATCTGCACGAGCAGGTCCTGGAACCCGAAGCCGGCCCCGGCCACGCCGACGAGGCGGGCGAGGATGGTGCCGAGCAGGGCGGCGACCACGCCGACGACCAGGGTGAGCCAGAGCGGCGCGGTCTGCCGGCCGGGGACGACGAGCCGGCCGAGGGCCCCGACGGCGAGCCCGACGAGAAGGGCGCTGACGAGCCCGGCGACGGTCACGGTTGCTCCTGGGTGACGAGGGTGCGGAGGCTCACCGCGCCACGCCGGCCGACGTCCCGTCGGGCAGTCCCCGCACCGGTACGGCCGCCCGGCCGGCGGGCGTCGGCCCCGCCCGGTGGGGCCCCGGCGCGGGGGACCGGTCGGGCCGGTCGGCGTCCGGCGTCCGGCCGGCGACGATCGGCAGGACCTGGTCCAGGCGGGCGGACTGCAGGATGCGCCAGATCCGGGGGTTCGGGTCGCGTACGGTGAGCACCCCGTCGGCGCGGGTGAGCCGCCGGTGCACGTCGAGCAGCAGCCCGATCGCGGCGGCGTCGATGTGCCGGCAGTCGGACAGGTCGACCACGACCTGGGCGGGGCGCAGGGCCAGCAGTCGGTCGAAGACGGCGCCGGTCGTGGACAGGCAGGCCAGGTCGAACTCGGTCACGGCCACCTCGACCAGGGGAATCGTGCACTCCCGGCGTGCCAGCGGCGTCGTCACGGCCGTACCCCTTTCCTCGCGGACCTGGACGCCCACCACCGTGCCGGCCGGGCTTGGCGGGCACCACGCGGACGTGTGACAGTTGCGTGACAAATCCGCCATACGCGGGACACGGTTGGCCGTCGGCGGATGGCCTTGGGGATGATTCCGATATGACGTCCGTACTGGTGATCGAGGACGACGACCGCATCCGGCTGGCGCTGCTGCTCGCGCTGGAGGACGAGGGCTACGACGCCCACGGCGCTGCCACGGCCGAGGAGGGGCTGCGCGCACAGCGCCGGGACCCGGCCGACTACGTCCTGGTCGACCTGATGCTGCCGGGCCTGGACGGCTTCGAGTGCATCCGCCAGCTACGCCGCGACGACGACGTGCCGATCGTGGTGGTCAGCGCCCGCGACGACACCCACGACATCGTGGCCGCCCTGGAGGCCGGCGCCGACGACTACGTCGTCAAGCCCGTGGCGATCAAGGAGCTGACCGCCCGGCTGCGCGCCCTGCGCCGCCGCGCCCGTGCCGTCGTCCCGGCCGTGGCCGAGCAGGTGCCGGTGCTGGCCTTCGGTGACCTGGAGGTCAGCCCCGAGGCGGGGGAGGTGCGCCGGGCCGGGCACCGCGTGCCGGTGACCCGCACCGAGTTCCGGCTGCTGTGCGAGCTGGCCGAGCACGCCGGCCGGGTGCTGTCCCGCCAGCAACTGCTGCAACGGGTCTGGGGGTACGACACCGGCGACGAGCGGCTGGTCGACGTGCACGTCGGCCGGCTGCGGCAGAAGATCGAGCCGGACCCGGCCAACCCCGAGCATCTGGTGACCCTGCGCGGGCTCGGCTACAAGCTGCAACGATGACGGGCCCCCGCCCGCCCGCGCGGCGTCGCCTCGGCCTGCGCGCCCGGGTCACCGCGGCGTTCGCCGCCGGGGCGTTGCTGCTGGCCGCCTCGATGGCCCTGGTCTCGTACGAGCTGACCCGCCGGTCCCTGATGGACGAGCGGGAGCGCACCGCGGTGCGGGCCGCGTACTTCGACGCCGCCGTGGTGCGCAACGGCCTGGACACCGACGACCCGGACGTGGTGGAGGTGCTGCGCTCGCTGGACACCGGCGGCAGCCGGCGGGCGCTGCTGAACCTCGACGGCGACTGGCACGGCCGCACCGCCGACGTCGGGCTCACCGCCGCCGTCCCGGAGGAGCTGCAACGGCTCGTCGGCGCGGGGCAACCGGCCGTGCAGCGGGTCCGCGTCGACGGGCAGGCCGCCCTGCTGGTGGGGGTGCCGCTGTCCGGCTCGGCGACCTACTACGAGGTCAACTCGCTGGGGGAGCTGGAGCGGACGTTCCAGGCGCTGGCCCTGACGCTGACCGCCGTGGCCATCATGGTGGCCGGCTCCGGCGCGGCGCTGGGCTGGTACGCCACCCGGCACGGCCTGCGTCCGCTGACCGCGGTCGCCAACGCCGCGGAGAAGATCGCCGCCGGTGAGCTGACCGCCCGCCTCGACCCGGCCACCGACCCCGACCTCACCCGGCTGTCCACCTCGTTCAACCACATGGTCGACCAGTTGGCCCGCCGGATCGAACGGGACCGCCGGTTCGCCGCCGACGTCAGCCACGAGCTGCGCTCGCCGTTGCAGACCCTCGCCGCGGCGGCCAGCGTCCTGCAACGGCGGCGGGAGCACCACGACGAGCGCACCGCCACCGCCGCCGGTCTCGTCGCCGACGAGATCGACCGCTTTCAGCGGCTGGTCAACGATCTCATCGACCTGGCGCGCAGCGACCAGCCCGCCCACCGCGCCCCGGTCGACGTGGCGGAGCTGGCGCGGCGGGCCTGCATCGAGCGGGACCTCCCGGCCTCGCTGGTGCTACTGACGTCCGGCACGCCGCGGACGTGGCGGGTGGAGCAGCGGCGCGTCGCGCAGGTGCTGGTGAACCTGCTCGACAACGCGGCCCGCTACGGGGCCGGCCCGGTCGCGGTGCGCCTGTCGCGCGACGGCGACGCCGGTGTGATCGAGGTCGACGACGACGGCCCCGGGGTGCCGGTGGAGGACCAGGAGGCCATCTTCGACCGCTTCGTGCGTGGCCGGGCCGCCCACGCCCGGGGCACCGGCGACGGCACCGGCCTCGGCCTGGCCCTGGTAGCCCAGCACGCCACCGCGCACGGCGGGCGGGCCGGCGTGCTCGACCGCCCCGGCGGGGGCGCCCGGTTCCACGTCACCCTGCCCGGGAGCCTGCCGTGACGGGCCGCGCCGCAGCGCCCGCCGCAGCGCCCGCCGTGGGCGGCGGCCAGGCCGGGGGAACCGGCCGCACCGGCGCTCGCGTCGGCCTGCCGAGCCGCGCCCGGCGCGTCGTCGCCCCGGCCGTCCTGGCCGGCCTGCTCGTCCTGGCGTCCGCCTGCGGGGTGCCCGCCGAGGATCGGCCCAGGGTGGTCGGGGTCCCGCCCGGGCCGTTCCCGTCCCCGGCGACGGCCGGCAGCACCGCCCCGACCGGCCGGGTCACCGAGACGCTGTGCTTCGTCCGGGACGACCGGCTGGTGCCGGTGCCGCGCCGTGTCGACCGCGCGCCCGACGTCGACGCCCAGCTGCGCGACCTGCTCGCCGGCCCCACCGTCGTCGAGCGGGACGCCGGGCTGACCAGCGCGCTGCCTGGGGCGATGAGCGCCGTCGTCGCGGACGTCGCGGGCGGCCAGGCGCGGGTGGCGGTCGGCCAGACCGGCGACGAGACCGGCCGCAGCGACGAGGTCCTGGCGTTCGGGCAGATCGTCTGCACCCTCGACGCCCGGGACGACGTCACCACCGTGTCGTTCCTGCGCGACGGCCGCCCCCTCGGGGTGCCCCGGGCGGACGGCTCGCTCTCCGCCCAGCCGCTGACGGCCGCCGACTACACCGCCCTCACCGCCGTCCGCTGACCGCCGTCCGCCGTCCGCTGACCACGCTGCGGTCGGGGCGGTCATGCTCACCCGTGAGGCCCGGCCCGCCGCCGCGCGCGTCCCGTGCCCCGCCGCCGGGTCAGCGGTGCGGTGCGGTGCTGTCGCGTACGGTCAGCCGGGGCTCCAGCAGGGTGGCGTCCGGCACCGGCTCGCCGTGCACCTTGCGCATGAGCAGCGACACGGCCTGCTGGCCGACCTCCTCGGCGGGCACGGGCACCGAGGTGAGCCGTGGGCTGGCCTGCTCGGCGAACTGGTCGGGACAGATCCCGACGACCGACACGTCCTCGGGCACCCGCCGGCCCAGGGTGGGCAGCGTGGCCAGCACGGGGCCGACGGCCGCCTCGTTCTGCACGACCAGCCCGGACAGGTCGGGCCACCGCTCCAGCAGCTCGACCAGTTCCCGGCGGACGGCCGCCGTGCCCTCCTCGCAGGGGCGGACCACGGCGTCCACGCCCAGCCGCGCGGCGGCGTCGACGACGCCGGCCCTGGTCCGGTGCGCGAATCCGGTGCCCCGGTCGTAGACGGCGGCGGGGGCGCCGAGCAGGGCGATCCGCCGGTGGCCCAGCCCAGCCAGGTGCTCGACGCAGACCTGACCGGCCCGGTGGAAGTCCAGGTCGACGCAGGTCAGCCCCGTGGCGTCGGCGGGGAAGCCGATCAGCACGCTCGGCCGCCCCAGTTCCCGCAGCAGCGGCACCCGGGAGTCGTGCATCTCCACGTCCATCAGCAGGACCCCGTCGACCATCGCGCTGGCCGCGATGCGGCTCAGCCCGGCGGGGCCCTCGTCGGAGGTGACCAGCAGGACGTCGTGGTCGACGGTGCGGGCGGTGGTCACCACCGCCATGGCGAACTGCATCACCACCGGCACCTGCATCCCGGAGCGCAGCGGCAGCACCAGCGCGACGACGTTGGCCCGTCGGCTGGCCAGGGCGCGCGCCCCGGCGTTCGGGTGGTAGCCGAGCACCCGGATGCTGGCCCGCACCCGGGTGCGGGTCACCTCGGAGATGGCCCGCTTGCCGCTGAGCACGTACGACACCGTGCTGACCGCGACACCGGCGTGCCGGGCGACGTCGGCGATGGTGACCAGGTCAGGGGACTTCACCGGGCGCACCGCCGTCGCCGGGCGAGGCCCGGCCCGCTCACCGGACCCGGCCGGCACCGGAGGCCTCCCTGGCCGCCCCCGCGCCGTCGGCCGCCCGCACCGGCCCGCCGGCCGTGCCCCGAACGGAGATGGTGCCGACCAGTCGGATGTCGCCCACGGACCGCCCGACCAGCACACTGTGCGGGGCGTCCTCCACCACGTGCCCGCCGAGCGAGTCGTCCCACCAGCCCAGCTCGGTGGCGCGCAGGCGCAGCCGGACCACCCGCCGCTCGCCCGGGGCGAGGGTGATCCGGGCGTGGTCCCGAAGCTGGCGCAGGGGCTGCTTGACCCGGGACCGGCGCTGCCGGGTGTAGAGCTGGACGATCTCCTCGCCGACGCGGGTGCCGCTGTTGGTGACCTCGACGCTCACTTCGACCTCCCCGTCGGCGGTCACCGACGTCGCGCTGAACCGGAGGTCAGCGTAGTCGAACCGGGTGTAGCTCAGCCCGTGGCCGAAGGGGTACAGCGGCTCGCCCCGGTGGTAGAGGTAGGTGGCGTCGGAGCCGATGATGTCGTAGTCGAGCAGGTTGGGCAGGTCCGCGGCGTCGGCGTACCAGGTCTGGGTGAGCCGGCCGCCCGGCTCGGCGTCGCCGAGCAGCACCGAGGCCAGCCCCGCCCCGTGTTCCTGGCCGCCGTGCGCGGACCACAGCACCGCCGGCAGGTGGGCGTCGGCCCAGCCGATCGCGTACGGGTAGCTGCTGGTCAGGGCGAGCACGGTCCGGGGGTTGGCGGCGTGCACGGCGCGCAGCAGGGCCTCCTGCCCGGCCGGCAGCGCCAGGTCGACCCGGTCCTCGGTCTCCCGCCCGTTGACCATCGGGTGGTTACCGAGGGCCACGACCGCCACGTCGGCGGCGGCGGCCAGCTCGGCGGCCCGGGCTGCGCCGTCGACGAGCAGCTCCACGGCGAACGGGGTGGCCGCGTCCGGGTCGGCGGCGTCGACGCGCAGCCGCCCGTCCGGCCCGACGGCAACGTACCGGTCGGTGGCGAGGTGACGCAGCAGCACCGTGCCGTCGGGGCCCGGCGCGAACCGGAAGGTCTCCCGGACCACCCAGCCGCCCGGCCCGGGGCGGTCGTTGACGAGGTCGCCGTCGTCGTCGGCCCCGACGTGCCGGCCGTTGGCTACGGCGCGCAGCGCCACCGCCTCCGCGCCCCAGTCGAAGACGTCGAACCAGGTGTCCTCGGTCGCGCTCGGCGCGTCGGCGGCGAGCGGGCCGCCGTCGTCGTCGGCCGTCGCGCGCACGTACCGGCCGCCGGCGCGCAGCGCGATCCGGTCCGCCCCGCTGTGGGTGGTCACCTCGCCCACCGGCCCGGTCAGGGCCGCGCGCAGCGTGACGGCGTACGGCAGGGTGCCGCTGTACCAGTCCGTGTGCACCGCGTCGGCCAGCGGACCGAGCACGGCGAGGCGCAGACCGGGCGTCGGGGCCAGGGGGAGCAGCCCGTCGTTGCGCAGCAGCACCACCGACTGCCGGGCGGCCTCGCGGGCGAGTTCCCGGTGCGCCGGGCAGTCCACCACGTCCGGGGACACCCCCGCCCACGGGTCGGACTCCGGCGGGTCCAGGTCGCCGAGGCGGGACCGGACGGACAGGACGCGCCGCGCCGCCCGGTCCACGTCGGCGGCGGTGATCAGGCCACGCGCCAGCGCCTCGGTGAGCCGCTCGACCGTGGGCCGGGTGTCGGTGTCGTCCTCGGTGAAGCTGTCGATGCCGGCGCGCAGGGCGGCGGCGAACCCGCTGACGTGGTCCGGCAGGTGGGCCTGCGCGCCGGCGATGTTGGTGGCGGCCCCGGCGTCGCCGACCACCATGATCTCGTCGGGGGCCATCCGGCGCAGCTCGGCCGCGATCAGCGGGCTCAGGTGCGCGGGCACGCCGTTGACCAGGTTGTACGAGGCCATCACGGCGACCGCCGCGCCGGCGGCCAGCGGCGCCCGGAACGCCGGTAGCTCGTACTCGTGCAACACCCGCGGCGGCAGGTCGCTGGAGGTGGTGGCCCGGTCGGTCTCGTTGTTGTAGCCCAGGAAGTGCTTGAGCGTCGGCGCGGTGCGCAGCCGGTCCGGGTGCCCGCCGCGCAGGCCGGTGGCGTACGCGGTGGCGAGCCGCCCGGTCAGTCCCGGGTCCTCCGACCAGCCCTCCTCGTTGCGTCCCCAGCGGGGGTCGCGCAGCGGGTTGACCACGGGCGCCCAGACGTTGAGGCCGACCCGGCCGGGGTCGGCGTGGTGCTTGGCGCGCACCTCGTCGCCGACGGCGGCGCCGACGGCCCGCACCAGTTCGGCGTTCCAGCTGCTGGCCAGCCCGATCACCTGGGGGAAGACCGTGGCCGTCCCGAGCCACGCCACCCCGTGCAGCGCTTCGGTGCCGGTGCGCAACGGCCGCAGGCCGAGCCGCTCGACCGGCGCCTGCCACTGGTGCAGCAGCCCGATCTTCTCGGGCAGGGTGAGCCGGGCCAGCAGGCCGTCGACGCGTGCGTCGGGGGACGGGCCGGAGGTCCGGCCGATGCTGTCGGTCATGGCGGATCGGATACCTTCCATGGGTAGGCGGTCGCCCGGTCGGCAGGTCGAAGCGCTTCGACGGCCGTCGTGACGAGCGACATCACGGTGGTGGTGTGCGGCTGTCGACCCGGACGCGGCGAAGCGCTTCGACAACCTGCGGAAAACAAGCCGCCCCGGCTACCCGGACGGGACTGGCTGCTCCGAGGTTGGCACCATCGGGGCGACGCGGTCAAGGGCCGGCGGCCGTGGATCGCGGTCGCCGGCGAGTCTCGCCCTGCTCAGCGGGTGGGCAGCCGGCCACTCTCGACGGTGGCCAGCGCGGCGGTCGCGCCCCCGAGCGCGGTCGCCGCCCCGCCCAGGGTCGACGCCTCCAGCCGGCACCCGCCCGCCTGAGGCGCGAGGGTCCGGGTAACGAGTTCGGCCCGGGCCGCGGGCAGCAGCCACGGCCCCAGCGCCGCGTAGTGGCCCCCGACCAGCACCGCCTCGGGATTGACCAGGTTGGCGAGCAGGGCCACCCCGTGCCCGAGGTGGCGGCCGATCTCGGCCAGCCCGGCCCGCACGGTCGGGTCGTCCTGCCCGGCGAGGGCCCGGATCCGGTCGAGTTCCGGCAGGAAGTCGGTGACCGGCCTGTCCTCGGCGGTGTCGGGCAGCAGCCGGCGCACCACTGCGGGCAGCCCGGTCAGCGCCTCCAGGCAGCCGGCCTGCCCGCAGGCGCAGGCGGGGCCGGCCGGGTCGAGGGTCAGGTGCCCGATCTCGCCGGCGAAGCCCCGCCCGCCGCGCAGCAGCCGACCGTCGGCGATCACCCCGGCGCCGATCCCGGCGCCGCCGGTGAGGTGGACCAGGTTGGCCGCCCCGGCGTGGGCGCCGTGCCGCTGCTCGGCCAGGGCGGCGAGGTTCGCCTCGTTGTCCGCCGTGACGGTGAACTCCGGGTTGCGCAGCGCGGCGCGCAGCGCGGCGGCGAGCGGGACGTCGCGCCAGCCGAGCGCGGGCGACAGCGGCACGCAGCCGGCCGGGTCGACCAGGCCGGGCACGCCGACGGTGAGGCCGAGCACGGTCCGCCCCTGGCCGGTGACCCGGGCGACGGCCCGGCGGGCCAGCGCGGCGAGGGCGCGGACCGTCTCGTCCGGCGGGGACGAGGGGGCGGGGAAGGCGCGACGCCAGGTGAGCAGCCGGTTGCCACCGAGGTCGACCGCGACCGCCACCAGCTCGTCGACGCCGATCTCCAGACCCAGGGCGGCGTACGGCTCGCCGTCGAGCACGAGCATGGTGGCCGGCCGACCGACCCGGTGCTCGGTCAGCCCGGTCTCGCGCAGCAGCCGGCGGTCGATCAGCTCGGCGACGAGGCTGGAGACGGTGGCCTTGTTGAGCCCGGTGTGCGCCGCGATGTCGGCCCGGGAGCAGGGGGCGTGCACCCGGACGTGTCGCAGCACCACGGCCCGGTTGGCGACCCGCACGTCGCCGAGGTCGGTCGGCTGCGGGTCGTTCTGCCTGCTGATCAAGATCTGCCCGCTCCCTGCGCTGCCGGTGCGATCCCGGTCGGTTCGCGCGTCCATCATCGCGCACCCGGCCGCCCCACCGGACGACCCCGGGCCTCGCCGGTGGCGCGGGCGCCGCTCCCTTGTGGGTCGGATCACCGTCGATTAGTTTGTTCGGCTAGTACCCCAACTAATCCTAGCCGGGCGCTCGTGCTCCGCAAGCCCCGCCTGTCAGATGAAGGGAGTGCGCCGTGAAGCCGTCCCTGCCAGGCGCATCCACCGATCGCCGGACCATGCTGCGTCTGATCGGTCTCGGCACCGCCGCGACGATGGGCGGCGCCACCCTCGCCGGCTGCAGCAAGGAAGCCGGCAGCAAGGGCAGCGCCACCAAGGCCGACGCCATCCGGTCCGTGCTGCCCACCTACAAGTCGGCCGAGGTGCTCAAGCCGGACATCCCGGGGGAGGGGGCGATCCCCGAGGGCTACCTCACGTACCCCCAGCAGCTCGTCGACGCGGTCACCGAGCAGCCCGGCAGGGGCGGCGGGGCGATCCGCTCCATGAGCCCCTGGTGGGGCCCCACCCCGCCGACCCTGGGCAACAACTCCTACCTGGCGGCGGTCAACGGCAAGCTGGGCGTCGACGTGAACCCGAGCCTGCAGGACGGCACCACGTACGCCGACAAACTCAACGCCATGCTCGGCGCCCGGGACGTGCCCGACCTGCTCAGCGTGCCGAACTGGGAGGTCGACAAGGTCGCCCGGTTCTCCGACGCGGTCAAGGCGCTGTTCGAGGACCTGACCGACCACCTCAAGGGCGACGCCGCCGCGAAGTACCCGTACCTCGCCGCGCTGCCCACCGGCGCGTGGGAGTACTCGGTCTGGGGCGGGCGGCTGCACGCCGTGCCGTTCCCTACCGACGGCCCGTTCGCCTGGGCGCTGTTCCACCGCAAGGACCTGGTCGACAAGGCGGGCCTGGCCGCCCCGACCTCCCCCGACGAGCTGTACGAGCTGGGGAAGAAGCTCACCGACCCCGGCAAGGGGGTCTGGGCCTTCGGCAGCGTCTTCGACATGGTCCAGCAGTTCTTCGGCTGCCAGCAGATCTGGCGCAAGAAGCCCGACGGCGGCCTGGAGCACAAGTTCGAGAACCCGGCCTACCGTGCCGCGCTGGAGTTCACCGCCAAGCTGTTCTCCGACGGGCTGGTGCACCCCGACACGGTCTCCAGCAAGGGCGCCGACGAGAAGCAGCTCTTCAAGGCGGGCAAGATCCTGATGTTCCAGGACGGGCTCGGCGCCTGGCAGGGCATGCAGGGCGAGCAGTCCAAGGTGCTGGCGAGCTTCAACATGCAGCCGATGCCGGTGTTCGGGGTGTCCGGCGGTCAGACCGTCATCTGGGGCAGCGAGAAGCCGGTCTTCTTCACCTTCCTCAAGAAGGGCCTCGGCGCCGCCCGGGTCGACGAGCTGCTGCGGGTGCTCAACTGGTGCGCCGCGCCGTTCGGCAGCCGCGAGTTCGAGCTGCGCGAGTACGGCGTGGAGGGCCGGCACTTCACCCGCGCGGCCGACGGCAGCCCGATCCCGACCGAACTGGGCCGCAAGGAACTGGGCGCCCAGTACACCCACATCGGCGGCCGGGTCCCGGTGAAGGTCCGCAGCGGCGACACCCCGAACTTCGTCCAGGACTACCTCGACTACTACAAGAAGAACATCGGCCTGCTGGAGAGGGACCTGTTCGCCGGGATCAAGCTGGAGCTGCCCGCCAACTGGTCGAAGATCATCCAGCCGACGGAGGACAAGATCCGGGACATCCTGCGCGGCCGCCGGCCGATCGGCGACCTCGACCAGGTGACGAAGGAGTTCCTCGCCTCCGGGGGCGAGGAGGGGCGCGCGTTCTTCGAGAAGGCGCTCGCCGACAACGGCCGATGAGCGGCCCGGGCACCGCCGGCGCGGTCGACGCGCCGGCGGCGGCCGGCGAGGCCCCGCCCCCCGGGCGGCGGGAACCCCGGCGGGCCACTCGGCCCCGGGCCTCCCTGCGGGCCCGGCTGCGCCGGGACTGGCCGCTGCTGGCGATGACCGCGCCGGCCGCCGCGCTGCTGCTGGTCTTCCACTACCTGCCAACGCTCGGCAACATCATCGCCTTCCAGGACTACAACCCGTTCGTCGGCGACGACCCGGTCGAGGCGTTCCTGTACAGCGAGTGGATCGGCTTCGGCAACTTCGAGGCCCTGTTCTCCGACCCGCTGTTCTGGGACGCCGTGCGCAACACCCTCACCATCACCGCGTTCCAGATCGTGTTCTTCTTCCCGCTGCCGATCCTGCTGGCGATCCTGCTCAACAGCCTCGTCTCCGGCCGGGTGCGCGGCTTCGTGCAGAGCGTCGTCTACCTGCCGCACTTCTTCAGCTGGGTGCTGGTGGTGACGTTCTTCGTGCAGATGCTCGGCGGGGCCGGCCTGCTGGCCCAGGAGATGCGCGAGGCCGGCCTGCAACCGTGGAACATCATGACCAACCCGGACACCTTCATCGTGCTGGTCACCGCCGAGTCGGTGTGGAAGGACGTCGGCTGGGGCGCGATCGTCTTCCTGGCCGCGCTGTCCGCAATCGACTCCAACCTGTACGAGGCGGCGGCCGCCGACGGGGCCGGCCGGTGGCGGCGGCTGTGGCACATCACCCTGCCCGGCCTGCGCCCGGTGATCGTGCTGCTGCTCATCATGCGGCTGGGCGACGCGCTGTCGGTCGGGTTCGAGCAGTTCATCCTCCAGCGGGAGGCGGTCGGCCGGGACGCCGCGGAGGTGCTCGACACGTTCGTCTACTACCAGGCCATCGCCACCCAGCAGTGGGGGCTGGGCGCCGCAGCCGGGCTGTTCAAGGCCGTGGTCGGGCTGCTCCTCATCGTCGCGGCCAACAAGATCGCGCACAGACTCGGCGAGCAGGGGGTGTACTCCAAGTCATGACCACACAGCTCAGTGGCGTCGGGCCGGTGCCGGCGGGTCCATCGGTGGGCGGCCCGCCGCGCACCCGGCGGCGGGGCGCCCGGCGAGCCCCGTGGGAGGAGCCGCCGTCGCCGGTCGGTGTCCTCGGCAAGGGCGTCGTGCTCGCCCTGCTCGTCGCGGCCGTGCTCGTGCCCCTGTGGGCGGTGCTGGTGACCAGCCTCGCCTCCCGGGACACGATCGACGCGGCCGGCGGCATGGTGATGGTGCCCCGGGAGATCGACCTGTCGGCGTACCTCACCATCTTCAACGGCGGCCAGATCACCCGGGCCGTCTGGATCAGCACCCTGGTCACCGTGCTCGGCACGACGGTCAGCCTGGTGCTCACCGTCCTCGCCGCGTACGGGCTGTCCCGGCCCGGCTCGGTCGGGCACCGGGGGCTGCTGTTCTTCTTCCTGCTGACCTTCCTCATCTTCCCCGGCCTGGTGCCCAGCTACCTGGTGGTCACCGGCCTGGGGCTCAAGGACAGCATCTGGTCGCTGATCCTGCCCAGCGCGATCAGCGTGTTCAACCTCGTGGTCGTCCGGGCGTTCTTCATGAAGGTGCCCGGCGAGCTGCTGGACAGCGCCCACATCGACGGGGCGGGCGAGTTCCGCATCCTCACCCGGATCATGCTGCCGCTGTCGAAGGCGGTGATCGCGGTGGTCGGCCTGTTCTACGCGGTCGGCTACTGGAACGCCTACTTCAACTCGGTGCTCTACATCGACGACAACGACAAGTTCCCGATCCAACGGGTGTTGCAGAGCTACATCCTGGCCGGCCAGTCGCCGAACGTCTCGGGCGCCTCGATCAGCCTGCCCGGCGTCACGGCGTACCCGCCGACCCTGGCGGTGAAGATGGCCGTGGTGGTGGTGACCGTCGTCCCGGCGGTGATCGTCTACCCGTTCGTGCAGCGGCACTTCACCAAGGGCGTCATAACCGGCGCCGTGAAGGGCTGAACCAGTGAACGGACGGTACGACATGTGGGACGAGGGCCGGCTCCGCTACGGCGGGGACTGGAATCCCGAGCAGTGGCCCGAGCGGGTGTGGCGGGAGGACGTCGACCTCATGCGCCGGGCCCGGGTCAACCTCGTCACCGTCGGCGTGTTCGCCTGGTCCCGCCTCGAACCCGCCCCCGCCCGGTACGACTTCGACTGGCTCGACCGGGCGTTGGACCTGCTGGGCGAGCACGGCATCGCCGCCGCCCTGGCTACCCCGACCGCCTCGCCGCCGCCCTGGTTCTCGCTGGCCCACCCGGGCGCGCTGCCGGTGACCGCCGACGGGGTACGGCTGCACCACGGCAGCCGGGACACCTACTGCGCCGCCGCGCCCGCGTACCGGGCCGCGGCCCGCCGGATCGCCGCCGTCCTCGCCGACCGCTACGCCCACCACCCGGCGCTGGCCCTGTGGCACGTGCACAACGAGTACGGCACCACCTGCCACTGCGAGCACGCCGCGATGGCGTTCCGGCGCTGGCTGGCTGCCCGCCACGGCGACCTCGACACGCTCAACGCCGCCTGGGCCACCAGCTTCTGGAGCCAGCACTACTCCGACTGGGCGCAGGTCAGCACTCCCCGGGCCACCCAGTACCTGGCCAACCCCGGGCAGCTGCTCGACTTCCGCCGGTTCTGGTCCGACACCCTGCTGGAGGCGTACGCCGAGCAGCGCGACCTGCTGCGGGCGGCGAACCCGGCGGTGCCGGTCACCACCAACTACGTCCTCGGCGACTGGGTGCCGGTGGACCACGCCCGCTGGGCCGCCGAGGTGGACCTGGTGGCCGTCGACCACTATCCGTCCGCCGTGGACGGCGGCGCGGAGGAGCAGACCGCCCTGGCGGCGGACCTGGCCCGGGGCTGGGCCCGGCACGGCGCCCGCCGCCGGGCCGGCGCGGGGACGCCCGGCGACGCCGCCGGGGGCGCGGCGTGGCTGCTGATGGAGAGCGCCCCGAACCTGATCTACACCGCCGGGCGGATGCACACCAAGGAGCCCGGCCGGATGGCCCGGCACAGCCTCGCCCACGTGGGCCGGGGCTCGCGCGGCGCGATGTACTTCCAGTGGCGGGCCCCGGCCGGCGGGGCGGAACGCTTCCACTCCGCGCTCGTGCCGCACGCCGGCCCGGACAGCCGGGTGTTCCGGGAGACCGTCGCCCTCGGCGAGGCCCTGGAGCGGGTCGCCGAGGCCGACGGCGCGACCGTCGAGGCGTCCGTGGCGATCGGCTGGGACGCCGCCTGCGGGTGGGCCCTGCAACACCCCGGCCTGCCCTCGCAGCGACTCAACCACCACGAGGAGGTCGCGGCGGCGCACCGGGCGCTGTGGCGGGCCGGCTTCGGCTGCGACGTGGTCCTGCCCGGCGACCCCCTCGACGGGTACGGGCTGCTCGTCCTTCCCGCGCTCTACCTGACCTCCGACGTCACCGCCGAGTGGGTCCGGGCGTACATCCACGGTGGCGGTCACCTCGTGGTGACCTGGCTGAGCGGGGTCGCCGACGAGCACGCCCGGGTCCGGACCGGAGGCTACCCCGGGGCGTTCCGCGACGTGCTCGGCGTCCGGGTGGAGGAGTTCCACCCCCTCGCCGACGGCGACGAGGTCCCCCTGACCGGGGGTGGGACCGGGCGGATCTGGGCGGAGACCGTCCGGCTCGCCGGGGCCGAGCCGGTCCGGGCGTACGCGGGTGGGGTGCTCGCCGGGCAGCCGGCCGTGACCCGCCACCGGCACGGCGCGGGCACCGCCTGGTACGTCTCCACCCGCCCCGACGACGACACCTACCGGCGGCTGCTCACCGACGCGGCCCTCGGCGCGGGCGCGGCCCCGACCTGCCCGGCCGCCCCCGCCGGGGTGGAAGCGGTCCGCCGCCGCTCCGCCCGGGGAAGCTGGCTGTTCCTGCTCAACCACACCGACCGCCCGCACCGGGTGCCGGCCGCCGGGGTGGAGCTGCTCACCGGCGCGACCGTCGACACCGCCGTGGAGGTTCCCGCCGGTGGCGTCGCCGTCGTCCGGGAGGACCTCGCCGCACGCTGAGGCCCACGCCGAACCGGACCGGCCTGACCGGAACCCGACACCGCGCCGGCTCCGTCGCCCGCGCCGGTGATGGTCGGCGCGGGCCCGGTGGTGTGGAATGGACGGGGAACGCAAGCGGGTCGAGGGAACGAGGGCTGGAGTGTCCGGTGTGGAGTTGGTCCTCGCGGCGATGGCGGCGGGGGCAACGGCGGGCGTGACGACGGGGATCACCGACGCGACCAGTCTCGCGATTCGTAACGGTTACGACGGGCTGCGGGATCTGCTGCTGCGCCGGTTGACCGGGCGGGGCAGGGAGGCGTTGCAGGCCCTGGAGGCGGAGGAGTCGACCCCGGGAGCGTGGCAGGTGCGGCTGACGGAGGACCTCGTCCGCAGCGGCGCGGACCGGGACGAGGAGATCCTGTCGGCGGCGCGGGAGCTGCTGGCCCGGGTGGAGGCGTCCGGTCGGACCGAGGTGGGGCACGTGGACCTGCGCGAGGCTCGCGGCGTGCAGCTCGGCAGCAACAACACCCAGCACAACACGTTCCACTGAGGCGGGCCGCCAGATGACGACCGACGGCCGGGCCCCAGGGAAGAGGGGCCGGAAGCCGGGCGTCGACGCCCGGCACGGCCGGGGCATGCAGTTCGGCGACCACAACGTCCAGATCAACACCTTCGGTCCGATGGTGCGCTCGGCGTACCCGGAGCAGGTGCGCAGGATCGCCCCGGCGCGGCTGTGCGACCGCGAGGCCGAGCTGGCGGCGCTCGCGGACTTCTGCACCGCCGACGCTCAGCGCCCGTACCTGTGCTGGCAGGCCGAAACGGGGGCGGGCAAGACCGCCCTGCTGTCGTGGTTCGTGCTGCACCCCCCGCCCGGCGTACGGGTGGTGTCGTTCTTCCCGGCCGCCCACGACGGGCAGCGCCTCACCGACGCCTACACCGACGTCGTGCTGGAGCAGTTGGTCGAGCTGACCGACGGGGTGATGCCGGCGCACCTGACGAGGGTGACCCGGCGGACCCACCTGCTGGGCCGGTACGTGGACGCGGCGGCGGCGTGCCGCCGCCGTGGCGAGCGGCTCGTGCTGGTCGTCGACGGGCTGGACTTCAGTTACGCGGCGAGTAGGCCCAGCGTGGCTGCGCTGCTGCCGGGCCGGTCGGTGGACGGGCTGTGGGTCGTCGTGGCGTCCGACCGGCGCTGGCCGGTCCCCGCCGACGTTGCCGACGAGCACCCGCTGTGGGAGTACGAGGCCTGGCGGTCACTGTCCCCGTACGTCTCGCCGCAGGAACGCGCCCAGTGGGAGCGCGAGTGGGAGCGCGAACGGGAGCGGGAGCGCGAGGCGGAGCAGGCCCGGCAGGAGCAGGAGCAGGCCCGGCAGGAGCGGGAGCGGGCCCTGTGGGAGGCCGCGCGACTGTTGGCCGAGGCGGACGCCCGCCGCGCCGAGCGGGACCGGCTCGCCCGGGAGCGCGACCGGAGGCTCCGGGCGGACCTCGAGGCCGCCCGGACCTCCCTCCAGGCCCGCGCCGGGGCGGCCGGCCGCGCGCTGGCCCTCGTGGCCGGCTGGACGCTCGCCCTCACCCTGACCGTCTGGCTCACCTGGGGCTTTCTCGATGCCGGGGCCGCCGGCGTCCTCACCGTGCTGGTCCTGATGGCTGGGGTGGGAGCCGGGGCGGTCCTCGTCCGGTCGGCCGTGCGGCTCGGCGGGGCGTACCGCCCGGACCTGCGTTCGTCCGCGACGTGGTGGCCCGACGTGCACACCGCGCTGGTTTACGGGTCCCAGGCGTTCGGTATCTGGGTGATGGGGGGTGCGGCCGCATACGCCTACTCCACGGCCCGGCACGAGCGGCTGGCCCTCCAGTCGGCGCCCGGGGCGGGCGGTATCAGCTTCACCGAGGTGCTGATGCTCGGGTTCCTGGCGCTGATCGCTGTGGGCTGCTACGTCATCGGGGTCCTGGCGGGGTTGGGCGCGGCAACGCGTCAGCGGGGCAGGTAGATCAGCCGCCGGGACCGCCCGGGCAACCCGGTGGACGGCGCACCGATCATCGGCCACCCTGTCGGGCATGGAACATCACATCGACGTAGCGCCCGGGGTGCGGTTGTGGGCCGAGGAGCGCGGCGATCCGGCCGCCCCGGCGCTGCTGCTCGTCATGGGCGCGCACGCCTCCGGCCTGACCTGGCCGGACTCCCTGCTCGACGCGCTGGCTCGCCGGCACCGCGTGATCCGCTACGACCACCGCGACACGGGCCGCTCGACCTGGTCCTTCGCCGAGCATCCGTACCCGATCGTCGAACTGGCCGCCGACGCCGTGAAGCTGCTCGACGCGCTGGACGTCACACGCGCCCACGTCGTCGGCATGTCCATGGGCGGCATGCTGACGCAGCTGCTGCTGCTCGACCACCCCGAGCGGGTGGCGACGGCCACCTTCGTCGGCACCCCGCCGATGGACGGCGGGCCCGCCGACGCGCAGGGGCCCGACCCCGAGCTGCTGGCGTACTGGGAGACGATGCTCCAGCCGCGCGACCGCGCCGCCGAGATTGCCTGGCGGGTGGAGCACTGGCGCATCCTCAACGGCGGCGAGCTGCCCTTCGACGCCGAGGAGTTCCGGCGTCGGGAGGAGCGCATCATGGACCACGCGGGCCGGCACGACAACACCGGGGCGCACGCGCAGGCCAGCCAGGACGGCCTCGACCGGGCAACGGAGCTGAAGGCGACCACCACCCCCGCCCTCGTGGTCGACTCCCCGGCCGATCCCATCGCCGGCACCGCCGCCGCGCGGCACCTTGCCGCGCTGCTGGGCAACGCCCGGCTCGTCACCGTCCCCGGGCTGGGTCACGCCCTGTCGGAGGCGGTCGGCCCCGGGCTCGCCGAGGTGATCCTCGGCCACACCACGGCCCACGAGCCGACCGGGCAGCCCTGACCCGGGTGGGTCAGCCGGGCGGCCAGGCGGCCGGGATGCGCTCCAGCAGGCCGCCGGCGAACACGTCGCGTAGCCCGAGCGGCTTGAGGTGGACGTACCCGATGTGGCAGTCGCAGACCGCGTTGACGCACGTGCGGGGGCGCAGCGCGGCCCGCCACGACCCGTCGTACAGGTTGCCGATCGGCTCCGGGACGAAGTGGCAGCGGCGCACCGTGCCGTCGCCGAGCACGGAGATCGCCGTCTCCCCGGCGTGGCACGGCCGGTCCAGCGACAGGTGCGGGCGCACGCTGTAGCCGAACAGCGGGTCCAGCGCCGTCCAGGTCGCCTCCTCGGCGGCGTCGTAGCGGCGGCCCTCGGCGGCGTTCACCCACAGGTACACCTCGGGCGGCAGCGCGGCGCGCAGGGCCCGCGCCTCGTCGAGGTGCTCCGGCAGGCCGACCACCCCGACCGAGAACCGGACCCCCAGCTCCGCCAGCCGCGCGCAGCGGGCCAGGAAACGCTCCCGGGTGACCTGCCCCGGATGGTACGTCGTCCACAGTGCCGCCCGGGCCGGGTCGGCGTCGGCGAGCCAGTCCACCCGGGCGGCCAGGTTGGTCTGGATGACCACCCGGTCGACGTGCGGCAGGTGCGACAGCGCCACCATGGCGTCCCGGTACCAGCGGCGGGTCAGCCCCTCGCCCCACGGGGTGAACAGCACCGACAGCCGCATGTCGGTGCTGGCGGCCACCCAGTCGGTGAACCGGGCGAGCGCCGCCCGGTCCTCCGCCAGCAGCTCCGGCGGGTCGCGCCGCTTCGCGAACGGGCAGTACGGGCAGTCGTAGTTGCAGCTCGCCAGGGGGCCCCGGTAGAGGATCGCCAGGCCCGCCTCCCCGCCGCACCGATCGGCCGGATTCATCGCGGCACGTACCCGGTCATCGCGCTGCGCACCTGCGCGGAGGTCAGCCACGGGCCGACGGCGTCGGAGCGGGCCAGCCCCGCCGGGGTGAGCCGCAGCCCGCCGTCGGCGGCCCAGCCCCGGTCGACCAGCCGTCCCAGCTCGGGGAAGTCCTCGCCGGGCGGGCGGCCGAACCGGGCCCGGTACGCGACCGGGTCCACGCCCTCGGCGCGCAGCAGCGACTTGAGCAGCCAGCGGCGGCGCTGCTCGGTGTCGTCGAGGGTGAACCCGAACTCGGCGAACCTGAAGTCGTCGGCCGGCCGGGCCAGGTAGTCGTCGAGCACCACCCGCACCTCGGACACGCTCACCGCGTAGTCGAACGAGTAGTGCAGGCCCGTGGTGTAGGAGCGCGCGCCGCAGCCCAGCCCCACCATCCCGTCGTCCTGGCAGCAGTAGTCCGGGCCGTCCGGCGCCGGCACGTCGGCCCGGCGGAACTGCCGCATCGACTCCTGCCGGTACCCGGCCGCGCCGAGGGCGTCCACCGCCTGCTCGTACAGGGCGAGCCGCTGCGCGTCCCAGTCCGCCCGGCCGTGCGCCCGCCGGCCCAGCCCGGTCAGCGGTCGCACGTACAGCGGGTACAGGTACAGCTCCTCCGGCCGCCACGCGAGCGCCGCGTCCAGGCTCTGCCGCCAGGTGTCGGCGGTCTGCCCGTCGATGCCGTAGATCAGGTCGATGTTGAGCACCGGGATCCGCGCGTCGCGGATCGCGCCGAGGGCGGCCTCCACCTCCGTGCGGCGCTGTGGCCGGCCGGCGGCGCGGGCCTCGACGTCGAGGAAGCTCTGCACGCCGATGCTCACCCTGGTGGTGCCGTGCGCGGCGAGCACCGCGAGCCGGTCCGGCGTCGCGGTGGCCGGCGACGTCTCCACCGACAGCGGTACGCCGGGCAGCCGCGCGCCGAGCGTGGACGTGGCGATGTCGAACAGCTCGGTCAGCTCGTCGGCGGTCAGGTAGGTCGGCGTGCCGCCGCCGAGGGCCGTGCGGGCGTACCCGGCGTCGCCGCCGAGCGCGTCGGCCACCCGCTGGGCCTGCCGGCGTAGCTGCCGCAGGTACGCCGTCACCTGCTCGGCGGGCGCGTTGGCCCGGGTGAACAGGTTGCAGAACCCGCACCGCATCTCGCAGAACGGCAGGTGGACGTAGAGGAAGAGCGCGTCGCGCGCCTCGGCCCGCCACACGTCGGCCAGCGGCGGCCGGGGCTTTAGCGCCCGGTACGAGGTCTTGTGCGGGTACGCGTACAGGTACTGCTGGTACGGCGAGCCGTCGAGGCCCGTGTCGGTGCTGGTCACCATTCTCCCGGTTGCAGGGTGAAGTGGGCGTACGGGACCGTCCACACCACGTCGTGGCCGATCCGGTGGCCGGTGTGGCCGTCCTCCCCGTACGCCGTGCCGTGATCGGAGCAGATGATCGTGAACACCGGCCGGCCGCGCCCGGTGAGCAGGGCGAACAGCCGGCCGATGCGGCTGTCGACGTACTCCAGGGCGGCGGCGTGGCTGGCCGGGCCGTCGTGCTCGGCGCCGGGAACGTAGTGCCGGTTGGGCTGGTGCAGCGCCGCGACGTTGAGGAACGTGAACAGCGGCTGCCGCGCGGGGACCCGGGGCAGCACCTCGGCCAGCCGGTCGAGCTGGGCGTCCAGGCAGGTGGGGGAGGTGACCCCGAACTCCGGCTCCCAGTGCGCCTCGGCGAACAGGCCGGGCAGCACCGACCCGAGCGGGCTGCGCCGGTTGAAGAACCCCACCCCACCCAGGCAGAGCGTGTGGTAACCCTCCCCGGCCAGGGCGGTCGGCAGGTCCGGCGCGTCGAAGACCCAGGTGTCGGAGCCTGCGGTCTCGCTGCCGGGGAACGCCGCCGCGTACAGCCGCTCGTGCCGGCCCGGGGTGACCGGGGTGGGCAGGAAGCCGGCGAAGAACGCGTGGTGCGCGGCGTAGGTGAAGCTCGCGGGGGAGTGCCGGCGCTCCCACCGGCCGCCCGGCAGCGCCCGCGCGAGCTGCGGGGTGCGCCCGGCTGCGGCCAGCCCGTCGGCAACGTCCCAGCGCAGCGTGTCCAGGGTGACCAGGCAGATGTCGTGACTGCCGATCAGGGTCCGCACGCGACCACCTCCCGCCCGGCGCGCGCCCCGGCCGCCCGCCAGCGGTCCCACCGGCCGCTGGTCAGGGCGTGCACCTGCTCGGCGTAGGTGTCCCGGCCGTCGGACAGCACCCCGGGCAGCAGGTCCCCGAACGCGTTGACCTCCGCCACCGCGTGCCGCCGCCAGCCGAGCAGGAACATCAGGTCGACGCCGACGTGCAGGCTGCGTGGGAAGCACGCCGCGGCCCGCTCGCAGGTCTCCATCGCCGCCGCCCACGCCGCGGGCCCGGCGGCGTCCCGCAGCTCGACCAGGTCGCCGCGCGCGTTGCCCAGGTGCAGGTTCGTCATCGGCCCCCGGGCGGCGCGCACCACCGCGTGGCTGGGCCGGCCGGCGACCACCACCACCCGCAGGTCGACGACCCGGTCGCCGAGCCCCGCCTTGGGCAGCCACCGCTCCACGTGCAGCCCTTCTGGGGCGAGCCGGTCGACGAGCGCGGCGACGGTGGCCTCGTCGTCGTAGTGGCGCACCCGCAGCGAGTTGAACAACCCGTCCGGGGCGACCTCGATCGGGGTGACCGCCCGGATCCGGCCGGGACCGACCGCGAGGGCGATCACCCCCGCCGCCGACGAGCCGTGCGCGGGCTTGACGAACACCCGCGCCCAGCCCGCCTGCGCCATCGCCGCGCGCAGGCCCACGTACCCGTCGACCGGGGGCAGCGCGCCCGGCACCGCGACCCCGGCGGCGGACAGCAGGGCGTGGCAGCGGCGCTTGTCGCACAGCGCGGCCACGTCGGCCGGGTCGTTGAGCAGTTCCGCGCCGCCCGCCGCGACCCGGCCGAGGCCGTCGACCAGCCCCGCGTACGTGTCGGCGAGGCCGATCAGCTCGCCGTGCCGGGCCGGGCCGGCCGCCCGACGCAGCAGCCGGTCCACCTCCGGGTCCTCGCCGGGAGAGTCGACGCGCACCAGTGCGCCCGCTGGCGGCGGTGCCGCCCCGGTGAGCACGTCGACCCAGGGCAGCACCGCCGGCCGGGGCAGGCCGGCGGCCAGCACGGCCCGGGTGAACAGGCCGACGCGCCGGTTGTCGGGGTTGCCGACGACGGTCAGCCGCATGTCACTCCGACACCGCCGTGTACCGGTACGTCTCGCCCTCGTCCTCGTCCTCCTCCTGCGGGTCGGACAGGTCCACCCACACGCCCGGCAGGGCCGCCTTCACCGCCGCGACGGTGTCCTCGGAGGCGTAGTGGTGGCTCAGGTCCAGCTTGGCGAGGTGGGTCAGCGGCTGCCCGCCGGCCAGGGCGAGGGCCCCCCGGTCGCCGAGGGTGCCCAGCGACAGGTCCAGCGCCTCCAGCCGCTGCACCACCGGCGCGGCGGCGAGGGCCTCGGCGATGTCGTCGGCGATCTCGGAGTTGCACAGCCCGAGCCGCCGCAGCGCGGGGAACCGCTCCCCGGCCAGCAGCGGGGCCAGGTCCGCCACGCTGGTCTCGCCGCCGTAGTCGGGGGTGCCGAGCCACAGCTCCAGCTCGTCCAGGGCGGGCAGTTCGGAGTCGAGCACCGCCCGGACGAAGGCGGGGCGTAGCCCGCCGCTCTGCACCTCCAACTGGCGCAGCCGCTCGTGGCGCACCGGGGAGAACCGGAAGTCCTCCCCGCCGCGCACCCGCAGCACCTCCAGGCCGGGGTAGGCGGTCAGCAGCGGGCTGACGTCACCCACCCGCATCCAGGAGATCTCGCACTCCTCGGCGACGATGTCGCCGAGGAAGAGGGCCTTCAGGTGGGGTAGGCGCGGCGCGGCCTCGCATAGCTGGACGATCGGGGCCTCGTTGAACGCGGCGTATCCCCAGGAGCCGATCACCAGGGCCTCCACGGACTCGCCCGCCCGGTCGACGAACCGCTCGAACGCGTCGCGGAACTGGGGGTTGAGCTTGTGGTCGGTGCTGTTGTCCCAGTCGTTCGCGGCGATCCGCCAGGCGGTGGGGCCGTCGGCGTCGGGCAGCGGGCCGTCGGCGGGGACCTCGATGACGGTGCGGCCGGCGAAGAAGTCGGCGTGGGATCCGACGGTCACGGCCGGCTCACTCCCCGACCGCGGTGAAGCGGTACTCGTCGCCGTCGTACATGTGGGCCTCCTGCGCGTCCGACAGGTCGACCTCGACGCCGGGCAGGGCGGCGACGATCCGCTCGCGCGCGGACTCGGAGAGGAAGTGGTGGTGCAGGTCGAGGCGGCGCAGGTGGGTCAGCGACTGCCCGGCCAGCAGCGCCTCCGCGCCGGCGTCGGTGAACACCCCCTTGGACAGGTCGAGGACCTCCAGTTGGCGGACCACCGGCGCGGCGGCGACGGCCTGCGCCATCCGGTCGGCGAACGCGTCGTTGCTCACCGCGAGGTGGCGCAGCGCCGGCAGCCGGGTGCCGGCCAGCACCTCGGCCAGGTCGTCCACGGTCGTGTCGCCGCCGTAGTCCTGCCGGCCGAGCCACAGCTCGAGGCGCTCCAACGCGGGCAGGTCGCAGCCGCCGACCGCGCGGGTCACCGACCCGGGCAGCCCGCCGGTCTGGAAGACCAGCTCCCGCAGCCCGTCGTGCCGCACCGGGTCGAGACGCAGCTCGTTGGCCCCGCGCACCCACAGGACCTCCAGCGACGGGTACGCCGCGAGCAGCGGGGTGATGTCACCGTGCGTGAGCCAGGAGATCTCGCACTGCTCGCCAACCAGGTCGGCGAGGAAGATCGCCCGCAGCGACGTCCACTGCTGCGCCGCGTCGACCAGGAGGTCGATCGGCGGCGCCTCCTCGTACGCCGAGCCCCACTCGCCGATCACCAGGGCGCGGACCGCGTCGGCGGGCACCTCGGCGCGCAGGGCCGCGACCAGGGTGGCGAACTCCTCCGGGTCGGCCTCGAAGTCCTCCACCTCCAGCCGCCAGGCGACCGCCGACGGATCGTCGGGCAGGGCCATCCCGGGGGTGAAGGGCAGCACGGGCAGCCCGGTGAACGACGACAGATGGGACCTGATCACGCCAACCTCCGGCTCGACTGGTTCAGCGGCGGCGCGACCGTAACAGCCCGTACCGACAGGAAGATCACCGGCGGGTGGCGGCCGGTCGATCCGGCCAGGGCGGGGGCTCTACCGGCTGGTCGGCCAGGTCTCCGCGTCGAAGATGCGCGGATCGAACCTGGGTGAAAATTGATTCGTTCCAGAAGAGTGGACTATGGTCATCACGTGCCGTCCGACTTCGAGGCTCAGCTGCGCGCGGTCTCGTTGCGTGTGACCCGGCCCCGGTTGGCGGTGCTCGCAGCGCTGCGCGACCATTCGCATGTCGACACCGACACGGTGATCGCGCTGGTACGGGCGGATCAGCCCACGGTCTCCCACCAGGCGGTGTATGACGTGTTGCGGGCGCTCACCGACGCCGGTCTGGTGCGGCGCATCCAGCCCGCCGGTGCGATCGCCCGGTACGAGTCCCGGGTGGGGGACAACCACCATCATGTCGTGTGCCGCTCCTGCGGCGCGATCGCCGACGTCGACTGCGCTGTCGGCCATGCTCCCTGTCTCACCGCCTCGGACGGCCACGGTTTCGCGGTCGACGAGGCGGAGGTCGTCTACTGGGGCACCTGCCCCGACTGTGCGACCGAACGTAACTCCCAGTGATCCGCCAGTTCGGAAGGATGCAGATGAGTGACACCCAGGGCAACGCCCCCTCCAGCGCGCAGGGCGTGGACAAGAAGGAGGCGGCCGGCTGCCCGGTCGCGCACGACTCCGTGACCGCGCACGGCAGCGAGAGCGAGAACCCGGCGATCGACTCGCCGACGCCGAAGACCGGGGGGCGTCCGCGCACCAACCGGGACTGGTGGCCCAACCAGCTCGACCTCTCGGTGTTGCACGCCCACTCGGCCAAGGGCAACCCGTTGGGGGAGAGCTTCAGCTACGCCAGGGAGGTCGCCAAGCTCGACGTCGAGGCCCTCAAGCGGGACATCACCCAGGCCCTCACGACCTCGCAGGACTGGTGGCCGGCCGACTTCGGGCACTACGGCGGCCTGATGATCCGGATGAGCTGGCACGCCGCGGGCACCTACCGCATCGAGGACGGTCGCGGCGGCGCCGGCGACGGCGGTCAGCGGTTCGCCCCGCTCAACAGCTGGCCGGACAACGCCAACCTCGACAAGGCCCGCCGGCTGCTCTGGCCGGTCAAGCAGAAGTACGGCCAGCAGGTCTCATGGGCCGACCTGCTCGTGCTCGCCGGCAACGTCGCCCTGGAGTCGATGGGCTTCAAGACCTTCGGCTTCGGCTTCGGCCGGGAGGACGTCTGGGAGCCCGAGGAGATCTTCTGGGGTCCGGAGGACACCTGGCTCGGCGACGAGCGCTACGCCTCCGAGAAGGAGATGGCGGCCGGCGTCGGGGCGACCGAGATGGGTCTGATCTACGTCAACCCGGAGGGCCCCCGCGGCAACGCGGACCCGGTCGCGGCGGCGCACTTCATCCGGGAGACCTTCGCCCGGATGGCGATGAACGACGAGGAGACCGTCGCCCTCATCGCCGGTGGCCACACCTTCGGCAAGACCCATGGCGCCGGCGTCGCCGACGACCACGTGGGCCCCGAGCCCGAGGCCGCCCCGCTGGAGACGCAGGGCCTGGGCTGGCTGAGCACCCACGGCAGCGGCAAGGGCGGGGACACGATCACCAGCGGTCTCGAGGTGACGTGGACCGACCGGCCGACGCAGTGGAGCAACCGGTTCTTCGAGATCCTCTTCGGCTACGAGTGGGAACTCACCAGGAGCCCCGGCGGCGCGAAGCAGTGGGTCGCCAAGGACGCCGAGGCGATCATCCCGGACGCCCACGACCCGTCGAAGAAGCACAAGCCGACGATGCTCACGACCGACCTGTCGCTGCGCCTCGACCCGGCGTACGAGAAGATCTCGCGCCGCTTCCTGGAGAACCCCGACGAGTTCGCGTTGGCGTTCGCCAAGGCTTGGTACAAGCTGCTGCACCGCGACATGGGTCCGGTCAGCCGCTTCCTCGGGCCGTGGGTCGCCGAGCCCCAGCTGTGGCAGGACGCGGTGCCGGCCGTCGACCACGAGCTGGTGGGTGACGCCGACGTCGCCGCCCTCAAGGCGAAGGTCCTCCAGTCCGGCCTGACGACCGCCCAGCTCGTCTCCACCGCCTGGGCCTCGGCCGCGAGTTTCCGGTCCACCGACAAGCGCGGCGGCGCCAACGGCGCGCGGATCCGTCTTGAGCCGCAGCGCAGCTGGGAGGTCAACGAGCCCGAGCAACTCGCGACGGTCCTGGCGACCCTCGAGGGCATCCAGCGGGAGTTCAACTCCGCCGGCGGCGCGAAGATCTCGCTCGCGGACCTGATCGTGCTGGCCGGCTCGGCCGCCGTCGAGAAGGCGGCGCGCGACGCCGGCGTCGAGGTGACCGTGCCGTTCCGCCCGGGCCGCACCGACGCCACCGCGGAGCAGACCGACGCCGAGTCCTTCCGGGTCCTCGAGCCGCGCGCCGACGGGTTCCGCAACTACCTGCGTCCCGGCGAGAAGACCCAGCCGGAGGTGCTGCTCCTCGACCGTGCCTACATGCTCAGCCTGACCGCGCCCGAGATGACCGTCCTCATCGGCGGCCTACGCTCGCTCGGGGCCAACGTCGGCGGCACGCGGCACGGCGTCCTCACCGAACGACCCGGCGTGCTCACCAACGACTTCTTCTCCAACCTGCTCTCCCCGAACACCCGGTGGAAGGCGTCGGAGTCCGAGGAGCACGGGTACGAGATCCGGGACCTGGGCACCGATGAGGTGAAGTGGACCGCCACCGCGGTCGACCTCATCTTCGGCTCCAACTCCCAGCTACGGGCCCTCGCGGAGGTCTACGCCAGCCAGGACGCGCGAGACAAGTTCGTGGCCGACTTCGTCGCAGCCTGGACCAAGGTCATGGAGCTCGACCGGTTCGACCTCGCCTGACCCGGCTTCGCACGACGGGCCCCGGCCGATCCACCAGCGATCGACCGGGGCCCGTCCGTACCACCGCGCTGGTCGACCTGATGCACGCCCGCCATCCCGGCCCCCGGGCCGAGGACGACTGACGCTCACGTGTCGGAGGCGGCCAGGTCAGGCGCTCGCGGCCACCTCGGGCGCGGGCTGTTGGCCGGTTGCCCCGGCGGGCCGGCCCGCCTCCGGGCGGGACCGCACCGTCGGGTACTCGGCGGTCTCGCCGCCCCCGGCCGCGGCGGCCATCACCGCAGCGGCGGCCAGGTCCGCCACCCGCTTCGCCTCGCGCTGCACCCGGGCCCGGACGTCCTTGGCGTGCTGCTCGACCGAGTCGGCCGAACGGCGCGCCTCCTCCAGCCGGCTCGTCTCGACTGCCAGTTCCTGCCGGATCTCGCCCAGGTGTTGCTGCAACTGGTTGACCTGGTGCTCGACCGCGGCCCCCTCCTGGCGGACCCGGGCGAGCTGCTGCTGGGCGCCGTCCAGCTCGGCGTGCAGCTGGTTCAGCGCCTGCCGCTGGCCGCCGACCTCCTGCTGCACGGCGGTGAGCTGCTCCTGGTGCACGGTCGCCTGCTCGTCGGCGCGCTTGCGCACCTCCGTCGAGTACTGCTGCGCCTCGGCGATCAGCGTGGCGATCTTCTCCTCCGCGGCGGTGAGCTGGCCGGCCACGTCCCGCTCGGCCGCCGCCCGGTGCTCGGCCAGCTCCTGCTCGGCCGCCGCCCGCCGCTCGTTGATCTCCCGCTCCACGTTGACCCGCCACTGGGTCAACTCCTGCTGGCTCTGCGCGCGCGCCGCCTGGACCTCCTGCTGGATCTGGGTACGGGCCGCCTTGGTCAGCGCCTCGGCCGCGACGCGGGCCTGCTCCACCTGCTGGGCGGTCAGCTCGTTGATCCGCTTCGCCTCCTGCTGGGCGTGCTCGTGGGCGGCCTCGCCGTCCACCCGAAGCTGCTCCACCAGCTCCTGGATGTCCGCGAGCTGCGCCTCGGCCGCCGAGCGCCGCTCCTCGTACGCCTTCTCCTGCTCGGCGCGCCGGGCCGACAGCTCCGCCTCCAGGTCGTGCAGCGTCTGGGCGGCGTGCTCCCGCGCCTCCAGCAGGACCCGCTCCGCCTCGCCCTGCAACTCGCCGGCCCGCTGTGTGGCGGTCTCCGCGATCAGCCCGGCCTGCTTCTCGGCGAGCGCGAGGATCTGGTCGACCACCGGCCCCAGGTCCCTGAAGGACGCCCGGTCCACCTGCGCCGGGCGCTGGCGCAGCTCGGTCAGCTCCGCCTGGAGCTGCTGGAACTGGAGGGTGTGGTTGCGCAGTTGGAACTGCGCCCGGTCCCGCTCGGCCGACAGGGACGCGGCGCCGGCCTCGACCTGCTCGACATACCGGTCGACCTGCCGCTTGTCGTAGCCGCGCAGCGTCTGCTCGAAGCTCGGCCGCCCGTTCGGCTCGTTGCGTACCGCGAACGGCTCCCCGGTGGACATTCCGGCATCCTCCATACGATCGGCGACCTCAGGCCCGACGCGAGGCCGCGATGCGGGCATGATGGGGCGCAACGTTACCGCCGTCCCCGCGCCACGAACACCCCACCCCGCAGCCTGACCACGCGCCCGCCCGGTGCCCATCAGCTGAATCCCGGCCCGGGTCCGATCTCGACGGTCCGCTCCGCGCCGACGCCGCCGTACGCGGCGAGGATCAGCTCGGCGGTGCCGGTCGGCATGTCGTCGGCGGCCAGCCGGTCGAAGATCGGGTCGAGCACGGGCGCGGTGGTGGGCCGCGCCGCCGTCAGCAACTGGCGCAAGCGGCACGCCGACTTCCCCACCCCCATGGGCGGGAGCGCGGCCAGCCCGGAGTTCGACCTGGCCCAGGTGGAGCGGTGGCTGCGCGGGCAGGGCAAGCTCGGCGAGCTTTCCACCGCCGACCGGATCTGGCGGCACCTCGCCGGGACCGGCAGCTCACCCGCCGCCGGCCTCGCCGCCGTCGGCACTCTGCTGCTGGCCCGCCGGCGCGGTGAGCGCCCCCGCCGCCAGCCGGTCGACCCGCACCTCGCGCCCCTGCTGCCCGACCTCGACGCCCTCGCCGAGGAGCGGGGCCCGCAGGGCGCGTTTGACGAGCTGTGGCAGCGGTTCGCCGCCCACAGCGCGGGCCGCCCTGCCGCCACCCCGGACGACCTGGCCGACCTGGCCGACCTCATGGTCGGCCTCGCCGGCGTCGGCGGTGGCACCGTTCTCGACCCGGCCGCCGGCACCGGCGCACTCCTGCGCGCCGCCGCCCGCGCCGGCTGCACCGCCGCGTACGGGCAGGAACTGGACCCCGACCTCGCCGCGCTCGCCGGCCTCTGGCTCGCCCTGCACGACGCCCCCGGCCAGGTCCGCCCCGGCGACTCGCTGCGCGCCGTCATCGCGCTCCCGCCGGGGGTGGGCGCGGCGCACGGCGTACCGCTGCATTTGTGGGTGCTGCGGCGGGCCGCGGCCGACGCGCCCCCACCGGCGCGGGCGCTGCTCGTCGACGCCGCCGGGAGCGACCCGGCCGCGCTGTCGGCGCGGGTCCTCGCCGCCTGGCAGGCCTTCACCGCCGCCGGGGACGCCGAGGTGGACCAGGCCGGCTTCGCCCGCGCGGTCCCGGTCATCGAGCTGCTCGACGAGGACGTCGACCTCACCCCCGCCCGCCGCCAACCCGCCGCCGGGGGCGAGGCGACGGGCGAGCGTCTGGTACGCACCAGAGAGCGGCTTGCCGCCCTCGTCGCCGACCTGCCGGCGCTGATGCCCCGGGTCGTCGCCGCGCCCGACGGCCCCCCGGAGAACACCCTCACCGTCGGCGAGCTGGCCCGCACCGGCGCCCTTGAGCTGATCGGGCCGATCAAGTCCGCCGGCCCGGACGGCCCCGACTCCCCGCCCGACGGGCCGCCCGTGCTCACCGCCCAGGACGTCCTCGACGGCCGGGATGCCTCCGGCCGGGACGGCGGCAGGCTCGGCCAGGACGTCCCGCTCGCCGTCGGCGACGTGGTGGTGCCGATGATCGCCCTGCAGCTCACCCCCCGGGTCGTCACCGCCGAGGGGGCGCTGCTCGGCCGGAATCTCTACCTGCTGCGCCCCAACCCGGCCGCGCTCGACCCGTGGTTCCTCGCCGGGCAGCTGCGCACCTCCGCCAACGAGAGGCAGGCGTCCAGCCTGTCCGGGACGCTGCGCTTCGACCTCCGGCTGGCGCAGGTGCGCCGGCTGCCGTTGGGCGAGCAGCGGGCGCAGGGGGAGGCGTTTCGGCGGCTCGCCGCCTTCGAGTCGGCAATCCGACAGGCGGCGGCGCTGGGGGCGGAACTTGTCCAGCTCACCGCCGATGGCCTGGCGAGCGGTGGCCTGCTCCCGGCCGACGACCCGCAGGTGCGGCGCAATCCATTGAGGAGCCGGTAGCCCCCTGATCGGACAGCGTTGTACGGTCATGCGTTCCACCGGGCGCGGGGCCGACCTGACGGGCCGACGATACGGGTGGGTGTCATCGTGAAGGAGACGAATGACGCTGGGCACAATCGGCGGCTATGAACTGGTCAGACCGCTCGGTTCGGGAGGCATGGGCGACGTCTGGTTCGCGGTGTCACCGACGGCGGACCGGGTCGCGCTCAAGGTGATCAGGCAACACCTGATCGAGGATCCGACCGTGCGGGAGCGGTTCGCCGCCGAGGTCGAGAGCCTCAAGCTGGTCTTCGGCTCCCGGATCGCCCGGCTCGAGGACGCCGACCCTTACGCCGACCCGGCCTGGCTCGCCGTCGAGTACGTCGCCGGCGCCACCCTGCGGCAGCACGTCGACGCGCGCGGGCCGCTGCCGCTTCCCCTGGCCGCCATGGCCGGCGCGATGCTGGCCGACGGCCTGGCCAAGGTGCACCAGGCCGGTCTGCTGCACCGCGACCTCAAGCCGCAGAACATCATCCTCGGGCCGGACGGCCCGAAGCTCATCGACTTCGGCCTGGCATTGCTCATCGACCGGAGCGACTACCTGACCGCACCCGGCGCGCTGGTCGGCACGCCCGCCTACATGTCACCCGAGCAGGTCCGGGGCGAGCGGAAGCTGACCGCAGCGGTGGACATCTACGGCCTGGCGGCCACCCTGGTCTTCGCCCTCACCGGGCACGGGCTCTATCCGCCGACCAACTCGTGGAACCTGCTGCTGCGGATCAGCGAGCCGGGCGACCTGCCCGACCTGTCCGACGTGCCGGCCGAACTGGTGCAGCTACTGGGGGCGATGCTCGCCTTCGACCCCACCGCCCGGCCCAGGCTCGACGCCGTCCACACCCGACTTCTCGCGGTGGCCACCGCCAGCAGCGGCCGGACCGCCCTCGACCTGCGGCAGGAGGTCGCCGCCCTCACCTACGACGGCGCCACCGAGCTACTGCTCCCGCCGGACCTGGCAGACCCCCGCCGCGACCCGGAGGACGCCGCGCCCGTCGCGGAGGACCCCACCCCGCAGCCGGAGCCGGCGGCCCCCACGAAGGTCCACCCCGAGCGGCCCGCCCCGCCCCCCGCCGACGTGCGATGGCTGGTCGACAAGATGCGCCGCCAGTACGCCCGCCGCTCGACCCTGTAGGAAGGCCCCACCGATGACCACCACCCAGGCCGCGACGTTCGCCCCGGGCTCCCGAATCGTCGTACGGGACGAGGAGTGGCTGGTCCGCAGCGTGAAGACCGACACCGCGGACGGCACCGTGATCAAGGCAGTCGGGGTCTCCGAGTTCGTCCAGGACGTCGAGGCCACCTTCTTCACGGGCCTGGAGGCGATCACGCCGCTGGTGCCCGAGGAGACGGAACTCGTCCAGGACACCTCCTCCCGGTTCCGGCAGAGCCGGCTGTTCCTGGAGGCCGTGCTGCGGCGCACCCCGCTGCCCCGCACCGAGCGGGGCCTGGCCCTGGCCGACCGGTTCCTGCTCGACCCGCTGACCTACCAGCAGCGCCCCGTCGAGCTGGCCCTGTCCGGCCTGCGGCCGAGGATCCTGCTCGCCGACGTGGTCGGCCTGGGCAAGACCCTGGAGATCGGGCTGATCCTCGCCGAGCTGATCCGCCGGGGCCGGGGCGACCGCATCCTCGTCGTGTCGCCCCAGCAGGTGCTTGAGCAGTTCCAACGGGAACTCTGGACCCGCTTTGCCATTCCCCTCGTCCGGCTCGACTCGACCGGCATCCAGCGCGTCCAGCAGGAGATCCCCGCCGGGCGGAACCCGTTCACCTACTTCAAGCGGGCCATCATCTCCGTCGACACCCTCAAGGACGCCGGCCAGTTCGGCCACCACCTCGACTCCACCACCTGGGACGCCGTCGTCATCGACGAGTCGCACAACCTCATCAACAAGGGCACCCAGCGCAACGAACTGGCCCGCCGGCTCGCCGCGCAGACCGACGCGCTGCTGCTGGCCAGCGCCACCCCGCACAACGGCAACAAGGAGTCCTTCGCCCAACTGATCTCGCTGCTCGACCCGGCGGCCATCGCCAACGAGAAGAACTACCAGGCCAGCGACATCGCGCATCTCTACCTGCGCCGCACCAAGATCAGCCCGGAGGTACGCGACCAGATCGGCGACCGCTGGGCCGACCGTGGCCCCTCCCAGGCGCTGCACTGCGTGGCCGGCACGCTTGAGGAGCAGGTCTTCGACGAGCTGACCGACGTGTGGTTGGCCGGCAAGTGGAGCGACGAGGCGGTCACGGGTCAGCACCGGCTCTTCCCGTACACGCTGTTGAAGTCCTTCCTCTCCTCCCACCGGGCGCTGCATGAGACGGTGGCCAACCGGCGGAGGAACAAGGCCACCGGTGCCGAACGGGCGGCGCTGGACCGACTCGCGGAGCTGACCTCGGCGATGACCGACCGGGACTCCAGCAAGCTGAACATGCTGGTTGAGGAGTTGAGGAGGATCGGCGTCGGCCGGGGCAGCGACACCCGGGCCGTGGTCTTCTCCGAGCGGGTGCCGACCGTCAAGTGGCTCGCCGAGGTCGTTCCGGGCCTGCTTGGCCTCAGGCCGAACGCCGTCCGGGTGCTGCACGGCGGTGTGGCCGACTCCGACGAGCAGAAGATCCTCCAGGAGTTCGAGCTGGCCGGCAGCGACGTGCGGCTGCTCTTCACCGGCGACGTGGCCTCCGAGGGCGTCAACCTGCACCAGCAGTGCCACCATTTGATCCACTACGACGTCCCGTGGAGCCTCATCCGCATCGAGCAGCGCAACGGCCGCATCGACCGGTACGGCCAGAAGCACCGCCCCCAGTTCCGGGCGCTCATCCTCACCTCCGCCCGCGACGACGCCAAGGACGACCGCACGGTCTCCAAGAAGCTGCTCGACCGGGAGGAGACGGCCCACCGCAGCCTCGGCAGCGTCGAGGCGGCGACCGGCCTCTACGACGCCAGGGTTGAGGAGGACCGCCTCGTCCGCGACCTGCTCGCCGGTAGGTCGGTGGAGGAGTCCTACGAGGCCGCCCACGCCGAGGTCGACGTGATGGCCGACCTCTTCGGCGACGTCGGCACCGCCCCCGTGACGGCGGACGTGCCCCGCGCCCGGGTGTCGAAGCTCTTCGACTCCACCCGCGACTTCGTCGATGCCGCCCTGCTCGAGATCTACGAGGACCGCCCGGAGGACCGCATCGACCTGCGCCGCGAGGACGAACTGCTGACCTTCTTCGCCCCCGAAGACCTGGTGCACCGGCTCACCGACCTGCCCCGCTCCTACCTGCGCGCCCACCGGGAGGGCGAGAAGCTGCGGCTCAAGGTCACCTTCGACCGGGCGCTCGCCCAGCGAAAGCTCGACCAGGCCCGGCAGAGCAGGACTCCGATGTGGCCGGAGATCGCCTTCCTCAGCGATGTGCATCCGATGGTCGACTGGCTGGTCGACAAGGTGCTGATCCGCCTCGGTCGGCAGCAGGCCCCGGTGCTGACCGCCGACGTGGCCGCCCCGACCTACCTGATCCAGGGCGTCTACGCCAACCGCCTCGGCCAACCCACCGTGGTCCACTGGATGGCCGTTTCCGGGCTGCCCGGCCAGCCGACGATCCGCCCCATGGACGAGGTGCTCCGCGAGGCCCGGGTCGGCCCCGACATGGTCAACCGCGTCGAGCCCGTCGCGACGGACGCGCTCAAGGCCCTGCTCCCACAGGCCGTCGCCGTCGCCCGGGATTACCTGGCGGGCAAGTGCGCCGAGTGGGACGCGGTCAACGCCGAGCCGTTGCGCCGGCACCGCGAGAAGCTGGCCACGTTCCAGCAGGCCAGCCTCCTCGACGAGCTGCCCGGCGCGCATCGTGAGAAGCGCCGCCAGCGGGTCACCGCCACCGTCCAGGAGCAGCGCGACCTGCTCGACAGGTTGGAAACCGCCGGCGACCCGCTGCTGCGGGTGCTCGCCGTCCTTGTCCCGTCTCCGGAAAGTGCAGCCTGATGAGCTTCGAGTCGCTGACCAACCGCGGCGAGTACCTCTCGGCGCACTACCTCGCCGAGATCCTGCCCACCGCCCTCAAGGGCGGCCTCGTCAAGCAGTGGGCCGAGCGGGAGAAGGCCGGGCAGGGCACCCCGCGTACCGGGCTGCGGGGCACGCGCCGCCCCTACTTCGACGCCAAGACCGAGCTGGCCGACGACGAGTTCTTCGACCCGGAGCGGCTGCGCAAGCTCCATCAGGAGCTGCTGAAGTCCCTCGGCTTCGAGCCGCAGCCGCAGACCATCACCGTCGAGCGGGCCGGCCACGCGCACGAGGTCTGCGTCGCCCACGCCGAGCTGGGCACCGCGCACGGCATCGTCGCCCTGGACTGCGGCTGGGCCGTCGACACCGAGGCCGCCCAGGACCCCGACGGCGCGGGCCGGCTGGTCGACCCCGTCACCCTGCCCGGCAACGAGACCATCGCCACCGGCGCGAAGCTCGTCTCCTGGCTGCTCGCCGCCGACAACCCCAAGCTCCGGTACGTGCTCATCCTCAGCGGCGGCGTGCTCACCCTCGCAGATCGCAGCGCGTGGGGCGAGGGCCGATACCTGGCCGTCAGCCTCGACACCCTCTACGCCCGCAACGACGACAAGGAGTACGACGTCGTCGCCGCCCTGTTCGGCGCCGACTCGCTGCGCCCACCCGCCGAGGGCGGCACCGAACCCCTCGCCGAGCTGGTCGCCGGCTCCCGGCAGCACGCCGTCGGCGTCTCCGGCGAACTCCGCGAGGGCCTGAAGGTCTCCGTCGAACTCATCGCCAACGAGGTCCTCGACCGCATCCGCGACGCCGGCCACCAGCCGCAGCAGGTGATGGACCTCGACGAGCTGGCCAAGGAACTCGGCCGCGAGGCGCTGCGCTACCTGTACCGGATCCTGTTTCTCCTCTACGCCGAGGCCCGCCCTGAACTGGGCGTGCTCCCGGTCAACGACCCCCAGTACGTCGAGGGCTACAGCCTCGCCCGCATCGGCGACCTCGTCTCCCGCCGCCTCGCCCCGTCGGCCGAGGGCGGCACCCACCTGTACGAGTCGCTGGACCTGCTGTTCCGCATGGTCAACGAGGGCCACCGCCCGCGCGGCGGCGCGCAGGTCGACGAGAAGGCCAGCGAGGGCATGGGCCTGCGCTTCGAGCCCATGCGCTCGGACCTGTTCCTGCCGGAGAAGACCAAGCTCATCGGCCGGCTCATCGCCGAGCCGGGCAGCGACCCCGACGATCCGCAGGGCCCGAAGATCGATACCCGGCTGCGCAACAAGACGCTCTACGAGGTGCTGCGCCGGCTGATGCTCACCAGGGGTGGCCGGAAGCGGCGCGGCGGCTTCATCTCGTACGCCCAGCTCGGCATCAACCAGCTCGGCGCGGTCTACGAGGGCCTGATGTCGTACACCGGTTTCGTCGCCACCGAGCAGCTCTACGAGGTCGCCAAGAACGGCGACCCGAAGGACGGCTCGTGGATGATCCCCGCCTCCAAGGCCGACGAGTACGACGACGGCGTCTTCGTCTACAAGGAGGACCCGTACACGGGCGTGCGCAGCCGCGTCAGCCACGCCCCCGGCGCGTTCGTCTACCGGCTCGCCGGCCGGGACCGGCAGACCAGCGCCTCCTACTACACCCCGCAGTCGCTCACCGAGGTCACCGTCCAGCTCGCCCTCAAGTACCGCCTCGACCAGGACGACACCACGACCCCGGCCCGTGAGCTGCTGGACTGGACGATCTGCGAGCCGGCGCTGGGCTCCGGCGCGTTCCTCAACGAGGCCATCAACCAGGTGGCCGCCGAGTACCTGCGCCGCCGGCAGGCCGAACTCGACGTAACCCTCGACCCGGAGGACTACCACCTCGAACTCCAGCGGGTGAAGGCGTACATCGCCCTGCACAACTGCTACGGCGTCGACCTCAACCGCACCGCAGTCGAGCTGGCCGAGGTCTCCCTCTGGCTCAACGTCATGCACGCCGGCCTCCAGGCCCCCTGGTTCGGCCTGCACCTGCAACGCGGCAACTCGCTCATCGGCTGCGGGCGCAAGACCTACGCCCCGGCGCAGCTCGCCGACAAGTCGTGGCTCACCACCGCCCCGGCCGAGAAGCCGTTCCGGGACGGGCCGATCGACGAGGGCACCATCCACCACTTCCTGCTCCCGGCCGACGGGTGGGGCGCGGTCGCGGGGGAGAAGGAGGCCCGCGAGCTGGCACCGGAGGAAACCGCCAAGCTCAAGGCATGGCGTACGGCGATGAAGCGCATGCCGTCGCCGAAGGGGAAGAACTCGCAGGTCAAGCGGTTGCAGGCGCTCGCTGGGCGGGTGGAGTTCCTGTGGGGGCTGGTGCAGCAGCGGCTCGCCATCTCGGAGCGGGAGATCCGCCGGGACATCAAGGTCTGGGGCGCGGACGATCTGCCGCCGGTGACCGGAGCGGTGGCCCGGGAGCAGATCCTCGCGGACCTGACCGCGCCCGGCACGCCGTACTGGCGGCTCAAGACGCTGATGGACGTGTGGTGCGCGCTGTGGTTCTGGCCCCTGGACAAGGTCGGCCTGCTCGACGGCACCGACCCCGCGTACCCGGCTGCGCCCCTCCAGGTGTCGCACGTGACGGAGGTGTCGACGTACGAGGAACCGGTGGTCTACGAGGCCCCGGACATCTTCGGGAACGTGCAGCCGCAGCAGATGAAGCTGCCGACGAAGCCGACCGGTGGCACGCGGCGGACGACGCTGGCGGAACAGCTCCGCCAGCAGGTGCCCCTGACCAACCTGGACGACTGGCTAAGCTTCGCCGAGGCGCTCATCGGCCGGAGTGACGCGGACGAGGGCACCGAGAGGTTCTACGGCCGCAAGCTCACCAACCTGGACGAGATGAGCGAGTTCGAGCAGAAGCTCGACGGCGTCATCGGCGTCGACTCACCCTGGACCCTGTCCGACCGATTCCCATGGCTCTTGGCCGCCGATCAGATAGCTGACGAGCAGGGCTTCTTCCACTGGGAACTCACCTTCGCTCATGCCTTTGCTGCAGGAGGATTCGACCTCCAAGTTGGAAACCCGCCCTGGGTGCGTCCGAGGTGGGATGCCTCGGCTGCTCTAGCTGAGTTCGATCCTTGGTTCAAACTCATCGACAAACCGCCGGTGCGGACGAAGGCGGCGCGTACAGAAGTGATCCTGACGAATCCGGCAGTTGAGGCATATCTAAAGGGCGAGAGGGAGAGGATTAGCGCGACTGTCGCGTTCTTTAGCTCGGCTCAAGTCTTTCCACTGCTGGTAGGAACGCAGCCGGACTTGTATCGCGGGTTCATGTGTCGGGTATGGGAAAACGCGTCGACGAATGGCGCGATCGGACTTGTGCATCCGGACACGCACTTCATAGGGGAGAAGGAAGCGTTATTGCGAGCTTCCGCGTACCCTCGCCTGAGGGTGCATGCCGACTTTGTCAACCCGGGTCACCGCTTCTTCCCAGAGCCGGTGGGTGAGTCGAGTCATTTTGGTGTGCACATCTACGGGAGTCGGAGGGATATCGACTTTGATCATCTGTCCTGGCTCTTCTCGGTTGAAGCTCTTCGACTTTCGTTTGACCACAATGGTTCTGGGGAGCCTCCGAGCGTGCGGTTTATGGGCGCTCTTGACGAGCGACCACATCGTGCTCGTATTATTAAAGTTAATCGAGAGGTGCTTGCTCAATGGCAGCGTCTTGCGGGCGACACGGACCGGCCGATCGAGCATGCTCGGCTCTTATCTCCGGTTAGCACCGCCGAGAGTTCAGCGATCCAAGCTCTGTCTAACTGGTCGGTGCGACTTGAGGCCTTTCTACCTCAGATATCACGGGGTCTCGATGAGAGTGGAGCAAAGCAGGCGGGAATCATGGATTACGCACTTTCAGAGCCGGGCGACTGGACTGAAGTTATTCTTAAGGGGCCTCAGCTTGGTGTGGCCACACCTTTCTTTAAGGGGCCAAACCCTGGGAGTAACGACGTGCTTGGGGCGAACCTCGTAGAATTGAAGGAGGGTGCCGTTCCTGCAACTGAATATCGTCGAAGCGTAACCTTGCGGGAATATAAAGATCAACATGACCGCTGGATCGACTACGAGTTACTCGATCGCCTCAACAATTCGCCGCAAGCGATCGCAGAAGCGCGCAGTGTCCTTGCGGGCTCACTTGCGTGCTCGCCGCAAGACGTTCCGCAAGCTGAGATCGATCGCCACTTGATGGGCCAGGCCGCTCGTCGCTATACCGAATTCTATCGGCTTGCATGGCGTGAAATGATCGCTCCTGACACCGAGCGCAGTCTCTATTCGGCATTGCTTCCGCCCGGACCGACTCACGTAAACGCAGTGCGCAGCGCAGCCTTCCGAAACCGCCGCCTCACTTGTCTTGCGGCCGGATTTTGGGCCGCTATTCCCGTTGACTATCTATTGCGAGTCCTCGGCGTGGGCCATCTAGACGTTTCAAATGCGCGGCGGATGCCCGCTCCTAGCTTGCCACATCCGCTGGCCAACGCCTTGTTACTGCGAACGCTGCGCTTAAACTGTTTGACCAGGGCATACTCGGAGTTATGGGGTGATGTCTACAGCGAAGAATGGCGGAATGAAAGTTGGGCCCTGCCCTGGAAAGGCGTTGGATTGCTGGGCTCTGTCGACAGGCGGTGGAATTATTCGACCCCGCTTAGGACTGAGATGGCGCGCCGCGCCGCGCTGGTTGAGTTGGATGCATTAGTGGCCGTGTGGCTCCAAGTAGACGCTAATTCGCTAATAGCGATGTATCGGTCGCGCTTCCCTGTTATGAATCGATTTGAGGAGGCGGTATGGTTTGACTCTGCTGGCTCGAAGATTGCAGGGAACCACCGGGCGCATGGGCAGCGCCAAAAGAAAAATCACTTTGTGCAGCTTCAGGCTCATCTAATGGATCCAGGTAAAAACCCTGCCCCCGACGGCTTCACGGGTCCATTCTATAAAGCTGACCGGGAGCGGGAAATGCGCGAAGCGCACGAGGTCTTCAAAGCCCGACTCGGCACTGCTTGATCGTCCTTGCGGCAAGCCGGCGCGCCAATCATAGTTGCCACCGGTGGAAGGTCGTCCGGTGCGGGCCGCCTAGTCAAATTGAAACGTCGGCCTACGGAACTAGATGTGTAGTCGCAGCGTCCTTGGAAAGAGGACTGTTTCTGGTGTCGCGTGTATGAGTTCTTTTGATGGCCTGCAAGAATGACTGACTGTATGGCGGAGGCGCACCCGGCATGTCTGCCGGGTGCGCCTCCGTCTGGTGAACGGCTTAGCGGGCGGACTTGGTGGCCCTGACAAAGCTGGTCCAGGCGGTGGGGGAGAAGGTTAGGGCGGGTCCGGCCGGGTCCTTGCTGTCGCGTACGGCGACGAGGCCGGGCAGGTTGGCGGCGACCTCGACGCAGTTGCCGTTGTTGTCGCCGCTGCGGGTGCTCTTGCGCCACTGCGCGCCGAGCAGATCGTCAGCCATGGTGGACCTCTTCCTTGATCTTTGCGATCATCCTTCTTGATTCTTCCTCACCAAGCGCCAGGCCGACGAGGCTCGCCCAGACCTTTTCGTAGACGGCGAACTCGTCTGGTCTGTCGAGGTAGAGGGCTCCCGTGACGGACTCGCTGTAGACCACAGACGGGTCAGGCGTGGCCCGGTTGCCGAGTGGGAAGTCGAGCATGACGAAGGCCCCAGCCAGCGCGCCGTAGTGCGCACCAGCCGCCAGCGGCAGGAGGTGGATCGACACGTTCGGTAGCTCGGCCCGCTCAAGAAGGCGGTCCAGTTGCTCAGCCATGACCGCTGAGCCGCCGACGCGTCGAAGTAAGACCGCCTCGGACAGGACCCATTCCAGCTTCGGCGCTTTCGGGAGACGGCGAACCAGGATCTCCTGTCGACGGCGGCGTACCTCCAGAACCTCTTCCAACTCGTCAACTGGCATGTTGGGGCGGTTCTGGTAGACGCCCCGGGTGTAGGCCGGAGTTTGGAGCAGCCCCGGCACGAGAGTGTCGTCGTGCTCGCGGAGCCGGCAGGCCGCGGACTCCAGGCCGACGTACATCTCGAACCAGTCGGGGACGGCGTCGCCGTACGAGTGCCACCAGCCCTTGGCCTTGGTCTCGGTGGCCAGGGCGGTCAGGGCGCTGGTCAGCTCGCGCGTCGCCCCGTACAGCTCGCACATGCCCTGGACGTCGAGGGGGCGGACCGCGCCGAGGCCGCTCTCGATGCGCCACATCTTCTGCCGGCTGCAATACAGCGCCTCCGCGGCCCCGTCGAGCGTCATGCGCGCCTCGGTGCGCAGGTCGCGCAGCGCCCGCCCGAGCTGCCGCCTTGGCACTGTCGATCCCATGTCTTCGGTCATCCGCTCCCGCCCTCTCCGTGTTGCGTTTTGTTACATGCTTCTTGGTGCCGGTGTTACACCGAAGAATGGTGCCCTGGAATGAGCCGGGAGTGGGCAACCATTCAGGTCCGATTGCGCCTTCGACACTACAAGACGCCTGTGACAAGAGCCATCACCGCACAATTCCCACGCGCGAATCTCGCTTTGTGGCGATTGATCTCGAAGTTCGAGGCGTACCTGATCCGGAGGTGGTCCCAAGCCGGACTGCTGAAGTCCGGTCGGGTCAGGAACGACCTTCCGCTGCCGCGCCTAGCCCGGCCCAGGAGCGCAGCAACCATCCGCCGATCGAGTCGGCAGGCCCCGCGCCGGGGCCGTTGACGATTCGCTGGACCACCTCGGCGCGGGTGAACCAGCGCGCCTCGATCAGCTCCGCACCATCGACGTCGATCCGCTCGTCGAGCGCCTGCCCGATGAACCCGATCATCATCCCGGCCGGGAACGGCCAGCCCTGGGAGCCCTGGTAGGTGACGGGGCCGACCGAGACGCCCGCCTCCTCGGCGACCTCGCGGCGTACCGTGCCCTCCAGGCTTTCGCCGATCTCGACGAAGCCGGCCAGCAACGAGAAGTTGTCCGGGCCCGCGCCGTGGTGCCGGGCCAGCAGGCAGCGCGGTTGCGGGCCGGGGATCTCGATCAGCATGATCACGGCCGGCTCGATCTGGGGAAACAACAGCCGATTGCACTCCGGGCCGGTGCACACCCGGACGTGGCCGGCCTGGGCGCTGCGGGCGGGCGACCCGCAGGCGCCGCAGAAGCGGGCGTGGCGGTTCCAGTGGAGCAGGCCGCGCGCGTACGCCAGGGTCGCGGCGTGCGGGTGCGGCAGGCTGGCTGCCAGCGTACGCAGATCGGCGCTCGTCTGCGCGGCGCACAGCCGCAGCGCGGCGGGCTCGGCGGCGGCGCTCAAGTCGGCGGCGAAGACGGGCGTGCCGTCGTCCAGGCCGAGCAGCACCAACTCGTCGGCGGCGGCCGCTATCTCTCGGCCCCGGGCGCCGGTCGCGACGACCGGGGCGCCGGCGGCGAGAAGGCAGCGGTCCCGCCACATCGGCACCAGCCGGACGTCGGGGCGGGCGAGCTGGCCGGCAACCCACTCGGGGTCAGCACGCCGGCCCGGGACCCGGTCGTGCGGTGTCCCGGTGTAGGCCAGATCGTCGAACGCCACGCGGGGTTTCTACCACGGACCCCGGCATCCGAGGGCGATGAGCCCTTCCGGCCATCAGCCGCTGTCCGCCGGGGATCAGCCGGAATCGGACGACCACGCTCTACCCTAGCTGCACGCCGGCCGTCCCGAGCTGGGTCGGTACGCCGAAGACACGGCCCCACGGCCCCGGAATTCGATGGGACAGTCATGCGAGTCGTCGTTATCGGCGGAAGTGGTCATATCGGCACATTCCTCGTCCCCCGGCTGGTGCGCGCCGGCCACGAGGTGCTGAGCATCAGCCGCGGCACCAGCACCCCCTACGCCGACGAGCCCGAGTGGCGGCAGGTGCACCGGGTCGTCGCCGACCGGGAGCGGGAAGACCGCGAGGGCACCTTCGGCGACACGGTGGCCGGGCTCCGCCCGGATATCGTGGTCGACCTGGTCTGCTTCACCCTGGAATCGGCCACCGCGCTGGTCGGGAGCCTCCGCGGCCGGGCCGGGCACCTGCTGCACTGTGGGTCCGTCTGGCGCTACGGGCCCAGTCACCACGTGCCGACCTCCGAAGCGTCGGGCACCGCCCCGTTCGGCGAGTACGGGATTCGGAAGGACCGCATCGCCCGGATGCTGAAGGCGGAGACCGAATCCGGGGGCCTGGTGACCACGTCGCTGCACCCCGGGCACATCGTCGGTCCCGGCTGGCACCCGATCGGCCCGCTGGGCAACGTCGACCCCGCGGTCTGGCAGACGCTCTCGGCCGGGCGTGCGCTGCGGGTCCCCGGTAGCGGCGTCGAGCTGATGCACCACGTGCACGCCGACGACGTCGCCCAGGCCTTCGAGCAAGCAATCGAGCGCCGGGACGCGGCGGCGGGCGAGGACTTCAACATCGTCGCCCCCACCGCGCTGACCGTCCGCGGGTACGCCCACGAGGCCGCCGGCTGGTTCGGGCAGCCCGGGTCGCTGGAATCGGTGACCTGGGAAGAATTCCGTCAGACCACGACGCCGGAGCATGCCGAGATGAGCTGGGAACACCTATACCGCAGCCACTGCTTCAGCATCGAGAAGGCCAGAACCCTGCTCGGCTACGCGCCGCGCTACGAACCGCAGGCCGCCGTGCTCGAATCCGTCCGCTGGCTGATCGACCACGAAAAGCTGGAGGTGGCCCGACCGCTCACCGTATGAAGCAGGTAAGGCCGGTATCCGTGCCGGCACCGCGCGGCGAAGCAGGAATCCACCGGACGCTTCCTGGGCGGTGGTGCAGCGGCGGCGTCGAGGCCCGGCCGCCACTGAAAGTTCGTCGCGAACGCCTCCGGCCGGTTGTAGTCTCGGCCCTCATGAGCTGGCTGCCCGACGACTTCGTCCATCCCGTCCGGGTGCCCGTGCCCGGCACCGCGCTTCACCTCCGGCCCATCCGCGAGGCGGACACCGCGATCGACTACCCCGCCGTGATGGGCTCCCGGGAACGCCTGTGGGAGATCTTCGGCCCGGCCTGGGGCTGGCCCAGCGAGACGATGACGTACGAGGAGGACCGCGTCGACCTGCTGCGGCACGAGAAGGAGATAGCCGCGCACCAGTCGTTCAACTACGCGCTGCTGGACGAGGCGGAGACGGCGATCCTCGGCTGCGTCTACATCGACCCGCCCGAGCGCACCGGCGCCGACGCGGAGGTCTCCTGGTGGGTGGTGGACGACCTCGTCGGCGGCGAGGCGGAGCGCGCGCTCGACGCGCTGGTGCCGCAGTGGATCGCCGCCGACTGGCCCTTCCAACAGCCCCGCTGCATCGGCCGTGACATCACCTGGCGGGACTGGCTCGCGCTGCCGCCCGCCTCGTGACGCGCCCGGTCGCACTGGTACTGCGACCTACTTGTCGCGTGGCCCACCCGTTCGCTGATTTGGTCAACTGCGCACGGCCTTGTTGAGCAGCTTCTTGACCGCCGCCTCGCCCTTCTCGCTCAACTCCGTCAGGGCGAAGGACGTCGCCCACATGCCGTGGTCCTCATCGAGCTTCGCCTCCGCCGTGAACCCGAACGACGAGTAGCGCTCCTTGTCCACCTGGCCGCTGCGGAAGAAGCACACCACCTTTCCGCCCCGGGCGTAGGCGGGCTGGCCGTACCACAGCTTCGGGGTCAACTCCGGAGCGGTTTCCGCGACGATGGCGTGCAGACGCTCGGCCACCGCACGGTCCGGCTGCGCCATCTCGGCGATCTTCGCGAGCACATCCCTCTCGTCGGCCGCCGCCTTGTTCGCGCTCTTGCTGCGGCGAGCCTCCGCCTTCAACTCCGCCGCGCGGTCCTTGATGGCGGCGCGCTCGACCTCGGAGAAGCTCTCCTCGGAGGACTTGCCCTGTCTGCTTTCCTTGCTGGCCTTCGACGCAGCGCTCACGTAGCTGCCGCTCCTCTCGTCCGTCACCGTGGTCGGCGTGGTCATTCACGCTAGCCGCAGGCGACGAGACGCGCCTTCTCGAATCCTGACCGGTCCATCGGCGGGGCGGCCGCGCCACGCGGCGAGGTCGCCGGGACCTGTGCGATGCCCGTGCCGCAGACCGTGGCAGGCGGGGATCGGCTGAACCTGCCGATCTCTTCCCGACGCTAAGAAATTTAGCACGGGCCGGTGGTCCCCGGTATCGAACGATTTGCTGATTACCCGCCCCGCGTGATCCGGCTAAATTCGCAGCCGAATCAACGGGGAAAGGATCCGAATTCCGTGCAGGGTCTACAGGGTCAGAAGAACAGCCATCCTTCGGGTGGGAACTCGGCCGAAGAGGAGGAGCGAAAGCCGTCCATGCTGGTCCGGCGGGGGTTGATTCCGGATACGCGTCCGCAGCGGATTCTCGCTCTGGCGACGTTCGTGAACATGATCGGCAGCGGCGTCTTCATGGTCAGCGCCGCGCTTTTCTTCACCCGTGTCGTCGGGCTTTCCCTGGCTCAGGTCGGCATCGGAATGGGCATCGCGGCCGCCGTTGGCCTCCTGACCGGCGTGCCGGTCGGGCACCTCGCCGACCGACGAGGACCGCGAGAAATCTATCTCTGGATGCTCGTCATTCAGGGCGTGGCGATGGCGGCGCTGGTCCTCGTACAGTCGTTCTGGATGTTCCTGGTGGCGCTGTGCCTGAGCGAACTCGCTCGTTCGGCGGGGGGAGCCGCGCGTGGCCCACTGGTTCGCGGAGTCGGCGGTGCCGACCTCACCAGATACCGCGCCTACCTGCGCTCGATCGCGAACCTCGCCGGCAGTTGCTCCGCCGTGGCCGCCGGCTTCGCGGTGCAGTACGACTCGCGTCCGGCCTACCTGGCCCTGGTGCTGGGCAATGCGCTCACCTTCGCGGCCAGCGCCGCCATCATCGCCGCGCTGCCGTCGCTGCCGCCCGTGCCCGCACCGCAGACGGCCAGCCGCTGGGGGGTGCTCAAGGACCGGTCGTACGTGGCCGTGACCGTGCTCGACGGCATCATGTCGATCCACCATCAGGTGCTTCTGTTCGCACTGCCGCTCTGGATCGTCGGACACACCAGCGCACCACGGTGGCTCATCGGCGCGGGAGCATTCGTCAACACCGCCCTGGTGGTGCTGCTCCAGATCAGGGCCAGCCGGGGAGTGACCGACAGCATCACCGCCGGGAGAGCAATGCGGCGTGCGGGTGTGGCGTTCTTCGTCGGCATGGCCGCGATGGCCGCAGCGGCGGGACTCTCCTCGCGTCTTGCGCTCGTCGGCATCGTCCTCGGCGTCATCGTCCACACGATCGGTGAACTCTGGCACACGGCCGGCTCGCTGGAACTGCGATTCAGCCTCGCTCCCGCCCACGCCCAGGGGCAGTACATGGGACTGTTCGGATTCGGGGCCGGCCTGGCGAACGTGGTCGCCCCCACCGTGCTGGCGCTCTTCTGCATCGCCTGGGGAGTGCCTGGTTGGCTCCTGCTCGGCGGGGTGTTCGTCGTGGGGGGCCTGCTGACGCCGTACGTCGTGCGGTGGGCGCAACGGACGCGCCCGTACGCAGAGCAGCCCGCCTAGCCGGGCCGGCCCTCCCACCTACGGTCGGCCCGCTCCTCACGGGGGGAGCGGGCCGACGCCCGGCGCTCTCAGGTCACCAGGCCGGCGCGGTAGGCGTAGACCACCGCCTGCACGCGGTCGCGCAGGTCGAGCTTGGTGAGGATGCGCGACACGTACGTCTTGACGGTCTCCTGGCTGATCACCAGCGTCGCGGCGATCTCGGCATTGGACAGGCCGTCGGCGATGAGGCGCAACACCTCCAGTTCGCGCGGGGTCAGCCCCACGTTCTGCGGCGTGCCCTCGGCGGGACGGATCCGCGCCGCGTACCTGCCCACGAGCTGCCGGGTCACCTCGGGCGCCAGCAGCGCGGCCCCGCTCGCGACCGTGCGGATGCCGTGCAGCAGTTGCGCCGGCGGGGCGTCCTTGAGCAGGAACCCGCTCGCTCCCGCGCGCAGCGCCTCGTACACGTACTCGTCGAGGTTGAACGTCGTCACCACGAGCACCTTGACGGGGTGGGCCACCCCGGCGCCGGCGAGCAGGCGGGTCGCCCTGATGCCGTCGAGCACCGGCATCCGTATGTCCATCACGACCACGTCGGGGTGCAGCCGCCCGGCGAGGTCGACCGCCGCGCGCCCGTCCCCGCACTCGCCGACGACCTCGAGGTCGGGCTGGGCGGCGATGATCGTGGCGAAGCCGGTGCGGATCAGCGCCTGGTCGTCGCAGACCAGCACCCGGACCGGCGCGGTCACGATGGGCTCCCGGTGGGAATGCGGGCCCGCACGACGAAGCTGCCCGACCGCCGTCCCGCGCTGAACTCCCCGCCGAGCACGCCGACCCGTTCGCGGAGCCCCGCGAGGCCGCGCCCGCTCCCGCCGGGGGCCGCGGCGTACGAGCCCGGGCCGTCGGTGCTGACTTCCACCGTGATCTCCCTTCCGCCGTGCTGGACGTGAACAGTGGTGCGGCTGCCGTGGGCGTGCTTGAGGGCGTTCGTCAGCGCCTCCTGCACGACCCGATACGCCGCGAGCTCGGCGCCGCCGGTCGTCTCCGCCGGCGTACCCTCCTCGGTGAACTCCACCGGCTGCCCGGCCTGCCGGGTCTGCTCGACGAGGGCGCGCAGCTCGCCGACGGACGGCGTACGCGGCTCGGCGCTGTGGTCGGGGTTGAGCAGGTCGAGCAGGTGCCGCAGGTCGGTGACGGCCCGCCGGCCGGTGCTGGTGATGGCGCTCAGGGCCGTGTCGAGGCGTTCGGGGGCGGCGGTCAGGTAGCGCGCCGCCTCGGCCTGCACGACCATCGCCGTCACGTGGTGGGTCACGACGTCGTGGAGTTCGCGGGCGATGCGGGTGCGCTCGGCGGCGCTGGCGGTCACGGCGACCTGGCGGCGGCGTTCGGCCTCGGCGGCCCGGGACTGCCGCAGCCAGGCCCCGATGCCCCAGGCGAGGGCCAGCAGCAGGTAGAACGTGGCGAACCCGGTCACGCCCTCGGTCGACCCGAGCCGGTCGAGGGCGACGGCCAGCACCACGTACCCAGCGGAGGCCAGGGCCACGGTGGTACGCCGACGACGCTCCAGGTGGGCCCCCGCGCTCACCAGCGCGATGGCCAGCGCGGCGCCCGCGACCGTGTGATAGCCGCGGAGCTGGTCGATGGCGAAGCCGACCGACACCAGGGCGAGGCAGAGGGCCGGCCAGCGTCGGCGGACGGCGAGCGGGAGGCACTCCAGGGCGACCACCCCGACGGTCAGCGCGTCGAAGGGACGCCCCGGCAGGTCGCCGAGCTGCGTACCGTGGTTGTGCAGCGCCGGCACCCCCGACGCGAGGGCGAGCAGCAGCGCCAACGGGAGATCCCGGACCGTGACGTCCCACCGCCGCCACGAGGCCGGGACCATCCGAAGGCCGATCATCAGGAAACCGTAGCGGTCGCCGGCTCGACGCCGACCGCGCGGCGACGACGCGGGACGAGGTTGCCGCGCCGGTGGGCCAGCCACATGAACACCAGGGTCAGGGCCACACCCGCCGCCACCGTGTACAGGCTTCCCTCCGGCCCGAAGTCGCCGCCGGTGAGCAGGGCCGGGCCCGACATCGTGGCGTCCAGCAGCCCCTTCGACTCGCCGTTGCCGGAGACCACGACGCTGAAGATGCCGCCCGCGGCGAAGTTCCAGCCGAAGTGCAGCCCGATCGGCACCCACAGGTTGCGGGTGGCGGCGTAGCAGGCAGCGAGCATGAAACCCGCCTCGATCGCGATGGCGACCGCGCCCCACAGGCTGGCGTCCGGATTGAGCAGGTGCATCAGGCCGAACACCACGCCGGTCAGCAACAGCGCGATCCAGGTGCCCGTGCGTTCCTCGACGAGGCGGAACAGGACGCCGCGGAAGAGCAGTTCCTCGGTCGTGGCGGCGGCGGCCATGAACCCGAACAGCGCCACCGCGCCCGACACCGAGCCCAGGCCGTGGACGTGGTAGCCGCCGACGAAGGCGATGTTGACGATGACGGCCGCGAACATCCCGACCCCGATCAGCACCCCCCGGGCGATCCGGGCGCGGGCCCCGGCCCGGGCCACCTCCGTGGGCGCGCGGCGTTCGGTGCGTCGCACCACCCAGGCGTAGACACCGATCGCGGCCACGGCCGTCAACACACCGAGGGCCAGGGTGCGCCAGGTGTTCCCCTCCACCGCGGCCATGGCCTGGCTGCCGACGAAGGTGACCGCCAGAACGGCCAGGAACTGCTTCAACAAGCGCATGATGATTCCCTAACGCGGTCCGCAGCCGGAGCGCTGCGGGTACGTCAAACGCTATGGAGTCGCCGGTCAGGAATCGTCACCGTGCGGTGGACACTTGCGGGTAGCTCGCGCGGGGGACAAGGACTTCACCCAGTTCCGCGGTCTCCCGCAGGCGATGCGGAGGCGCTGTCGCCTGTCCGTCCCGACCCGGCCAGGCGGACGTCCGGAAGCAGACGGGCCGCCGAGTGCCGCCCCGTGACTGGAAGCTCGCGCACCGATTGCGTCAGCGTCCGCTGCGCACCGAAAGCGTGGACGGCACTCTCCATGTCGCGTTCACCGGTAGCTCACCCCGTACCAGCTCGGCGAATTCGCGCCGCAGCGCGGAAAGGTCCACCGGGCGGCCCGCCAGCGTGGCGCACAGTTCCGCCAGCGGCCAGGCGCGGTAGTGGCCGAAACGGACGGCGTAGATGGCCACTGTGTGCAGCGCGTAGGCGTCCGAGTAGTCCAGCAGCACGTACCCCAGCAGCTGGTCCAGGTCGGCGCGGGCCAGCGCCGCCGCCCGGCTGCCGTCGGCCCGGGGTCGTCCGCCCTGGCCGGCCTTGAAGTCCACCAGTACGCCACCGGCAATTAGATCGGCGTCGGCGTTCAGGTCGGCGCTGCCGTCGAAGGTCGCTCCGGTGAACACCGGCCCCGCCGGCAGGGCCGGCAACAGCCGCTCGACCGCCAGGTCCCGCATCGCGACCAGGTCTGCGACCTCGTCGGCGTTGGCCAGCTCGAGCAGTTCCGACGCCTGGCTGTCCGGGGCGAGCCGCATCAGCCGGGAGCCGTCGACCATGGGCGTCCGATACAGCTCCACGAGCAGGGCGAGCGCGTACGACACCCGCGCCCACCACTCGTCGGGGCGGTCGGCGAACCGGGCCGGGTCGACCGGCCTGAGCGTCCTGCCCTCGTCGTCGAATGCGCCCAACTCGTCCAGCAGTTCGAGGCCCGCCCGCCGGCCGGGTGCCCGAAGTGAGCGCAGGCCGGCCGCGGCGAGGCGCACCGACGGGGCCGGGTCGACCAGGAACCGCAGCCACCAGTCGATGGCCGCGCCCTGGGTCCCCGGCGCTACCGTCGGGGACGGCAGGACCCGGGCCGGGCCGGCCGTCTCCCGGTAGTCGGCCTGCACGTCCTGGTGATGCGGAAACGTCGAACGGAGCCACCGGGCCACCGGGCTCTTCGCACTGCGTACCTCAGCCGTCAACGCGGACATAGTTCGATCTCCGATCGTGCGAAGCGGGCGATCTGTGTAGGAGGTCAGGCGATGGCTGGGGCGATCGCGGGCAGCAGGCCGGTCAGGTCGACCAGTTCGACGTGCGCTGCCGGCCCGGCGGTGAAGTCCCGGATCGGCACGTCCAGTGAACCGAACCGGTCCTCGAATCTGCGCCGCAGGATCGGCGATGACCGATTCAACGCCCAGGTCGCCGTCCCGGTCGCGGTGCGCAGGAAGCGGATCGCCTGCGGCCCGGCGATGTAGAGCTGGGCCCGCCGGCCGGACTGGTCCAGGGCGAGGTGCACCAGATCGGCGAACGCACCGCGCTTGCGCATCGCGTCGGCGCCCTTCCAGACCGACATCTTGAACTCGGCGATTCTGCGGTCGGTCTCCAGGTCGTACGGCCGGCTCGGGTCGTTGCCGGCGGCCAGCGACGGTCGGCGCAGTACCCGCTCGCCGTCCTCCAGGATCAACGGCACGACCTGCGTGATCACCGCAGCGTGGATGACGTCGCTGAGACGCCCGGCGTGCTTGCGCACGAGCAGCGCGGCGAGCAGGAGATCCATCCCCATTCCGGAGCCGTCGGCGATTTCGGCCGCCGCCGGTTGGTCGACCCCGTCCATCCGCGCTTCGAGGTCGGCTATCCGCCCGGTCAGGCCGGCTGAGGCGACGAAGGCGAGCAGCGTCGCGAACGCTTCCGCCGGATCCGGACCGGCATCGTCCAGTTGGCCTTTCGAGGCGCTCGTTGCGTGCTGTGTGTCCTCGACGGGCGACCGGCTGGTCGGGAAGCCGACCGCCCGGAGGTGCCGCAGGGCGATGTGCGAGGTGAACCTGTCCCGGGGCAGGCGGAGCGCCGCCCCGAATGCCTGCTTCACCGGCCACCGCACGCTGTCGACCTCGACCCAGTGATCGCAGATGTCCTCCCGCACCTGGCCGGTCAGACCGGCCCGGACCGTGTCAGCGTCGAGCTGGTAGGTCTGGCCGTTCAGTCTGAAGGTGTGGGTCATGGTTGGTTGTACCTGCGAATCGTCTTGAGAAAATTTTGGAGCATGTCGACGTCGCCCGCTCTGACAGCGTCCTTGTTGAAGTGCATGACCCGATTGCGCACCTCCCGAATCTCGTCGAGCCGCCTGACGAGTCGCTTTCGCTCCAGCCGCCAGCCGAGTTCCGTCCAGCAGTCGTCGTTTCCGAGCACGACGTTGTAATGGGAGATTGACATCTTGTCAATCGCATCGAAGGTCAGGCCAGCCCGGACGCAGACATCCCGGATTCGCGCTTCTTCGAACGCTTCTCGGAGGAGCTGACGGAGTTCACGATCGATCTCACCGATCAGGATGAATGGCGTTGCGGTCTCGTGGTATGTCTTTACGACGTCGGCAGCGGTGATGATGCCCACGATCTTTCGCTCGTGGCTTCTGACGAAGATGAACTCGTATTCCAGGAGGATGTTGAGGGCATCGACCAACCGCCGGTCGTAGTCGAACACATGGACATCAGTGTCGATCGCGTCACTGAACGAGGCATCGGGGTTCTGCGCTCGGGCCTTGGTGATCGTCTTCCAGGACACCACGCCATGAAGCTTGTGCGGATTGGCCAGCACCGGCAGTTGGGAGTAGTCGTCCAACTCCATCGCCGTAATGGCCTCGTCGAAGGTGGCCGTCGGTGCCACCGATACGAGGCGCGGTTGCTTCGGCACCAGATTGCCCAGAGTGAGGCCGATGGTGGTGCTGGTCTCCTCATCCACCCCGGTGGCCTCTTCCTCGATTGCGTCGGCGGGCTGGTCGGCGCGTGCCTTGCTCGTCATGCCGAAACGGATGACCCGTACCGCCTGATCAAGATCGACTGCATTGAAGTCCGGCACGGTGGTCAGCCCGTAGTTGGCCAAGTCGGTGATGATCTGATTTCCGGAGTCGCCGTCCCGGTCCTCGACGCCCCACAGCCCGAGGAGCTGCCGTACGGTCATCGACCTGGGATCGTTCGCCTCGGCGGCCTGCCGTATCTCGTCTAGGAGGGCCAATCGTCGTCCCATGGACTCGGCCTTTGACTCCGGGCCGTTCGCCCCCATCTCCGCCGCGACCTTTTTGACCAGCTGAAGGCGGAGCTGTCCCAGGGTTGGGCCGTCGGGACCGACCCGCCACACCTCCCAGCCGGCCACCGCGGTCACCTCGGCGACGGCGACCGCCGCTCCGGACGGACTGCTGAACTCGCGTCCGTCGGGCAGGCGTAGCCGACCCTTCTCGGTGACGGTTGCCTCGTGCGGATTCGCGCCGTTGTACTGCCGATAAAACAGCACGGCACCAGGCTCCAGTAGATCGGCACCGATCAGATCTGAGATGCGGACCCGACGCCCGTGGAGTAGGACCTCGCGGCGGGTCCGGGGCGGGCTATTCGATGACATGGGCTTGCACTCTAGGTCATGATCCACAAGGGTGGTGTCGCGAATCTGACTCGTCATCCACAAGGGGTGATCAAAGACCTACCACTGTGGATGCTGACGTAGCATGCCCCGGGTGATTCGCTCATGAGGCCGACCATCGCCGCCGATACCCTGCGCCGGACCCTCACCCAGTACCTGACCACCACCTTCGGCCTCACCGAGGACGGCGTACGCCAAGGTCTTGAGGGCTTCCTCTCCCACCCCGAGCAGGGCATTTTCCGCGGGCCGTACCTGCGAATCCGCACCCCCTTCCGGGGGGCCGAAGGCGACTGGCGCGCGGGCCTGGACTGGGCGCCCGCCGACTTCGCTCCCTGGGTGCACCAGGCGGCGGCGTTCGCCCGGCTGTCGACGAAGGGCAGGGCGGCCGAGCCGACCCTGATCACCACCGGCACCGGCTCCGGCAAGACCGAGTCGTTCCTGATCCCGGTGCTGGACCACTGCCGCCGGCAGCGGCAGCAGGGTAGGGCCGGCATCAAGGCGATCCTGCTCTACCCGATGAACGCCCTGGCCACCGACCAGACCAAGCGCGTGGACGGGCTGCTCGCCGACCCGGCGCTGCACGGCATCACCGCCGGTCTCTACATCGGCGACGTCGCGGAGATCGAGTACCCGCACGTGTTCACCAAGCGCTCGGAGATGCGCCGCACCCCGCCCGACATTCTCATCACCAATTACAAGATGCTGGACCTGCTGCTCCAACGCGCCGAGGATCTGCCGCTGTGGGAGGGGGCCGAGCCGGCGTATGTGGTGCTCGACGAGTTCCACACCTACGACGGCGCGCAGGGCACCGACGTGGCAATGCTGCTGCGCCGCCTCGCCGCCGCGCTGGGCCTCGCCGAGCCGGGCCGCCCGCTCGGGCCGATCTGCCCGGTGGCCACCTCCGCGACGCTGGGCGAGGGAGGCGGCCGGGACGGGCGCACGGCAATCCGCGAGGTCGCCGAGCAGGTCTTCGGCGTCACCTTCGACGCCAGTTCCCTGGTGGGGGAGGACCGCTACGAGCCCGGCGAGTTCGTGCGCTACCAGGACTTCGGCCTGCCGCTGCCCAGCCCGGAGGAGCTCGCCGCTGTCGACGACCGCGACACCGGCGCCATGATGGCCGAGATTGCCGAGCTGATGCTCGGCGAGCGCTGCGTGGACAACCCGGCCCGCCTCGGCGAACTGCTGCGGCAGCATCCACTCACCAAGGCGGTCCTCGACTCGCTACAGGCCCGGCCGTGCACCCTCGAAGAGATCATCGAGGTGTTGCCCCGCAAGAACGCCACCGGCTGGGGCAGCGCGATGAGGACGCGGCCCGAGATCACCGCCAAGGCGCTGGCCCGGTTCGTCGGCCTGCTCGCGATGGCGCGCAACCCGGAGAAGCCGCGCCAGCCGCTGCTCAACATCGAGACCCATCTGTGGGTGCGCGCGGTCTCCCGGCTGCTGCGCGGCACCTCCCGCCAGGCCGCCTTCGGCTGGTACGGCGAGGCCCCGCGCGAGCTGGACCCCTACGCGCCCGACGCCGACGCGGTGGTCGCCGACAACCGCCACCCCCGGCTGCCGGCTGTCTACTGTCGACACTGCGGCCGGTCCGGCTGGATGGCGCTGTCGCCGGAGAAGGACCCGCAGGAGCTGGAGACCGACCCGGACAAGATCTACCGGGCCAGCGTCGGCCGGGACAAGCGCCGGGTCCGCGCGCTGATCGCCGCGACCGACGACGAGGTACGGCAGCGCCCGGCCGGCCTGCTGGTGTTGGAGTACGGCCGGCGGGTGCGCCCCTTCGACCCCCACCGCGACCGGGAGTTGGGCGACGACGAGCTCGTCGTGCTCGGCGACCTCATCGGCGTCGACGGGGCGGAGAAGGACCGCTGCCCGTCCTGCCTGCTCGACCACGGCATCCGGTTCCTCGGCGCCGGCCTGGCCACCCTCGCCTCGGTGGCGATCACCCAGCTCTTCACCGGCGGGGAGCTGGACGAAGCGGAGCGCAGGACGCTGCTGTTCAACGACTCGGTCCAGGACGCCGCGCACCGCGCCGGCTTCGTCGCGAACCGGTCGTACGCCTTCTCGCTGCGCTCTCTGCTGGCCGACCAGCTGCGACCCGGCGAGGCGGTCGGGCTCGACGACCTCGTCGTCGACATGGTCCAGGCGGCGGCGAAGCGGGAGGTCCTCGCCACCGTCGTCCCGCCCGACCTGCACGACCAGCCGGGCGTCAAGGAACTACTCGGGGAGCAGGCGGGCAGCCGGGAGACCTGGGAGCTGATCAGCGAGCGGCTCGTCTTCGCCACCGTCATGGAGACCGGGCTGCGCTCCCGGCAGGGCCGGACCCTGGAGCTGACCCGCGGCGTCGCCGTGGAGGTAGCCCTCGACGACCCCTCCCGCGCCGCCGCGATCTGCCGGGACGTGCACCTGACCGGCCCCGGCCAGCTCGACGCCGCCCCGCCGGACGACGCCCGCTATCTGGCCTTCCTGCGCGGCCTGCTGGAGCGGCTGCGGACCCGGGGGGCGGTTTACCACGAGTGGCTCAGGCCGTACCTGAGGCGGGGCGGGACCCGATGGCAGGTCTGGGGCGGCCGCCCAGCCGGCATGCCGGCGTTTCCCCGGGGTCTCTCCGCGCCCGCGTTCCTGCTCGCGACGCCGAAGTCCCGCTCCGAGTTCGACGCGATCACCGCGCGCGGGAACTGGTACCAGGACTGGACGTCGCGCTGCCTCGGCCTTGACCTCGGCGACGCCGCCGGCTACCTCACCCGGCTGCTGCCGGCGCTGGCCGCCGCCGACGTGGTCGCCGCCGGCGACACCGAGGACGGCAACACGGTGTACGGGCTGCTGCCCGGCCACCTGCGGGTCACCCGGCTCGGCGACGCGGCCGCCGTGCTGGCCGGGGTCGGCTGCGACACCTGCCACTGGCAGCAGACCGAGCACCCCGACCGGGTGGCCGACTGGGCCGGTCAGCCGTGCCGGCAGTACCGCTGCCGGGGCAGCCTGCGCGCCGCAGCCGACGACACCGCCCCGGACGACTACTACCGGCGGCTGTACCTGGAGAGCCCGGTCTTCCGCGTGGTGACCGGCGAGCACACCGGCATGCTCACCCGCCGCCAGCGGGAGACCGTGGAGCAGCAGTTCCGCGACGGCACCCGGTACACCGACCCGAATGTGCTTTCCTGCACGCCCACCCTGGAGATGGGCATCGACATCGGGGCGCTCTCCGCGGTGGTGCTGGCCTCGCTCCCGCACGGGCCGGCCAACTACGTCCAGCGGGCCGGCCGGGCCGGGCGGCGCAGCGGCAACGCGCTGGTGCTGACCCTGGTCGGGCGCACCGAGCGGGACCGCTACTACCTGACCGACCCCCGGGACATGATCGCCGGGCAGATCGTGCCACCCGGCTGCTTCCTCTCCGCCGTGGAGATCCTGCGCCGGCAGTACCTGGCGCACCTGATCGACCTGGCCGCCCGTGGCCGGCTGGCCGGGGTGCTGCCGATGCCCCGGCGGGCGCACGTGCTGTTCGGCCCGGCCGGCTGGCTCACCGGCCTCGCCGAGGCCGGCCGGCGCGACGGAGCACGCCTGGTCGCGGACTTCCTCGCGCTCTTCGGCGACAGGGTCCTGCCGGTCGCCGCCGACCGGCTGCGGGAGTTCGCGGGCGACGGCATCATCCACCGGGTCAGGGAGGCCGGCGAGGCCTGGGAGGAGCGGCTGGCCGACCTGCGGCGCCGGCTCCGGGAGATCACCGCCGCCCTCGGGACGCTGGTGGCCAGCGACCCGGACCACGCCCGCGAGATGAGGATGCTCAAGGCCGAGGCGGGCGCGGTCCGCCGCCGGCTGCGGGAGGTCGGCGGCGCGGCCGCGCACGGCACCCTGGTCGAGTTCGGGCTGCTGCCGAACTACGCCCTGATCGACTCCCGCACAGACCTTGAAGCCACCCTGACCTGGGAGGACAAGGCCGACGACGACCGCCGGTACCACAGCGAGCTGCGGGAGTACGCCCGCCCGGCCCGGCAGGCGCTGACGGAGATCGCCCCCGGCAACAGCTACTACGTCCGGGGCTACCGGCACGAGATCTCCGGCCTCGACGTGGGCCCCGCCGACCGGCCCGCGTACGAGCAATGGCGGGTCTGCGCCCAGTGCGGCTACGTCCGTACCCACCTGGCGAAGGAGGACACCAGCGCCTGCCCGCGCTGCAAGGACCGGGGCATCGCCGACCACGGGCGGCTGTTCCAGGTGCTCCGGCCGACCCGGGTGCGCAGCCGCGACAAGCGCGACGACGCGCGGATCCGCGACGACAGCGACGACCGGGTTCGCCGCTTCTACGCCACCGCCACGGCCGTCGACATCGACCCGGACCTCGTCGACTCCTCGTGGCGACACGCGCACGACACCTTCGGCGTCGACTACAGCCGGCACGCCGTGATCCGCCGGTTCAACCTCGGCGCCCAGCGCTACGACCGGACCGCCGAGGCGTTCGCCGGCGACGAGGTCAGGATCAACCGGTTCCACACCTGCACGTCGTGCGGCGGCACCACCGTCGACGGTGCCCCCGCCGTCAGCCAGCAACTCGCCGCGCAGGCCTCCGGGGCGACCGTCGCGCAGGGCGCCGAGCACCACCTGCCCTGGTGCCCGTACCGCCGCTCGCCGGCCGCGCCCGACAGCCACGTGGACCTGATCCTGGCCCACGAGCTGGAGACCGAGGCGCTACGCATCCTGATCCCCGTGGCCACCGCCATGGTGGCGGACCGGCTCGTCTCGTTCGCCGCGGCCGTGCGCCTCGGCATCGCCGCCCAGTACGGCGGCGACCCGGCGCACCTTCAGGTCGTGTCGGCCACCATGCCCGACGGGCAGAGCGACGGTACGCGCAACTTCGTCGTCGTCCACGACACCCAGCCGCAGGGCACCGGCTACCTGCACCGGCTGGCCGAGCCGGAGGAGTTCCGGCGCGTGCTGGAGCTGGCCCGGCAGCGGATCGCGGACTGCGACTGCCGGCACGAGGCCAAGGCGGTGTGCCACCGCTGCCTCCTGCGCTACGCCCGCAACGAGGAGTTCGCGCTGATGAGCCGCGACGAGGCACTCGGCATGCTCGACCGGCTCCTCGACAACTGGGACGTCGAGCGGGACATCCGCACCCACGAGATCTCACTGATCCACCAGGTCGAGAGCGAACTGGAGATGCGCTTCCTCACCAAGCTGCTGGCCCTCGGTGAGACGCCGGGCTCCGGGCTGCGCATCGACCGGCGCACCGACCACGACGGGGCGCGCATCGCCGACCTGAGATTCGTCCGCGACGGCGGGCACAGCGTCACCCACTGGCAGATGAAGCTGCAGAACACCGTCCGGGGCACTCGCCCGGATGTGCACTTCACCCGCCTTGACGGGGCGTCGCCGGAGGTGGTCGTCTACCTCGACGGCTTCAAGTACCACGCCTCCGTCCAGCACAACAGGCTCGCCGACGACGCGGAGAAGCGGGCCCGGCTGCGCGCGCACGGCTACCTGGTCTTCGCCGCCACCTGGGACGACGTCAAGACCTGGGGCGGCACCGACGGGCAGGGACGGTGGACCCCGTACGGCGGGGTCTGCAAGCAGGCGGCCCGGGAGCGGTACCGCGGCTTCCTGCCGGGGGCGGACCCGAACGAGCTCGAGGACACCATCTGGACGAATCCGATCGAGCAGTTGCTGCGTTTCCTCGCCGACCCCGACCCGACCCGGTGGCAGCGCAGGGCCGAAGCGACCCTCGCCGGTCTACTCAAGCAGGCCCGGGACAACGTGGCCACCAACTCCGACGGGGTGCCGGAACGGCTGCTGGCGGCGGTGCGCGGGGAGCCGCTGCCTGCTCCCAGAGCGGGCCGCATCATGGTCGCCCGCGCGCGGGACAACGCGGACTGCCCGGTGATCGTCGTCGTCGACGGGCGTGGCGGACCGCTGCCGACGTGGTCGGCGCTCGCCGTACTCGACGACCTGCCGGCCGCGGTGTCCGACGTGGGACACCGGGAACGCTGGGCCGCCTGGCTGGCCTGGGGCAACGTCATCCAGTTCCTCCTGCCCGGCGGTGGCGACGCCGGCCAGCTCGCCGCCTCGGCCCTGGACGCCTTCGAGCCCGCGTCGATGGCGGTGACCGAGGGCACCGGGCTCGCCCTGGCCCAGCGCGCGCTGCCGCTGGACGAGGAGACCGCGACCTGGCTCGGCGTCGCGTCGCAGCCGGTGCCCGCCGGGCCGGAGCCGGTCGACGACTCCTCGCCGTGGCGGGACATCCTGCGCTGCCTCGATCGGGACGAGAGCACCCTGGAGCCGTTGGTGCAACAGCTCGCGCGGCAGGACGTCCCCACGCCCGTCGCCGGCTACGAGCTCGGCGACCAGGGCTGGCAGGCAGAGCTGGCGTGGCCCGAGCAGCGCATCGCGATCGTGCTCACCGGCCCACCCGACGACCCGGAGACCGAGGACCGCGACCGGGCGTACGCCGAGGCCGGCTGGCACGCGCGCACCGCGCGGGAGTGGTCGGTCGACGAGCTGGCGGCACAGATCAGGGCGACGAGCGGGAGGGAACGTCGATGAACACCGGGGCAACCCTGCGGATGCTGGACCGCGCCGACAAGGAGGTCATGAAGCTCACCCGTGCCGACATCGGCGCGGTCTACGAGTTCATGCACAAGTTCCGGCACAACCCGGAGAATCCCGGGCTGCACCTGAAGTCGCTCAACGGTGACTCCCGGCTGATGTCCGCCCGGGTCAGCAGGGACTACCGGGCCCTGCTGCTGCACATCGCCGAACGCGACTACCTGCTCGTCGCGGTCAAGCACCGTGGCGAGGTGTACGACGACCTCAGCCGGTACGCGTACCGGATCAACCGGATCACCGGCGGCATCGAGGTCGTCGACCTGGCCCCGGTGGGTGACAGCATCGTCGGCCGGGTCGTCCCGCCGGCCGAGGAGCCGGAACCGGCCCGCAGGCCGCTCTTCGCCGCGGTCACCGACGCCCAGCTGCTGGAACTCGGCGTCGCCGAGCCGCTGTTGCCGCAGATCCGTGGACTGGCCGCCGAGGCCGAGCTGCTGGAACTGCTCGACCGGGCGCCACAGCTCACCACCGACGTGCTCTTCGCGCTTTTCGACGGCACCCCCTACGACCAGGTGCTCCGGCAGGTCACCGACCCGGTGCGCGCCGAGGACCCGGTGGATCCGGAGGACTTCGAGGCCGCGGTGGAACGCCCCGCCACGCAGGTGACCTCCGACGACGAGGCGTTGCAGGCGATGCTCGGCGAGGCGTTCGAGCGGTGGCAGATCTTCCTCCACCCGACCCAGCGGAAGCTGGTCGAGCGCAGGTACAAGGGGCCGGCCCGGATCGGCGGCGGGCCGGGCACGGGCAAGACGATCGTCGCCCTGCACCGGGTCGCGCACCTCGTCCGACAGTTGCCCGCCGGGACGGACAGGCCCATCCTGTTGACCACCTTCAACCGGAACCTCGCCGCCGACCTGAAGACCCGCCTGCTGGCCCTCGGCGGGCAGGAGTTGGTGTCGCGGGTCGACATCGTCAACATCGACCGGCTGGCCAGCCGGGTGGTGGCCGAGGCGAAGGCGGGCGGTAGCCGGCGGGTGGTCGACGACAACCGCGTCCCCGATCTGTGGGCCGACTTCCTGGTCGAGACCGGGGACACCGGCTGGGACGCCGAGTTCCTGGCCGCCGAGTGGATCCAGGTGGTCCTCGGTCAGGTGCTCAACTCCCGGACGGAGTACTTCCGGGCCCGTCGCCCCAACCGCGGTCGTAGCCTGACCCGGATCGAGCGGGACCAGATCTGGCACCTCACCGAGCGGTTCACCACCTGGCTGGAGGGGCAGGGGATGTGGACCTGGCGGCAGGTCGCCCAGCGGGCCGCCCGCCTCGAGATGGACCGTACCGCGCACAACAACGGTCTGACGGGCGAATCGTCCGGCGGGTTCTACCGGCCGCGCTACCGGCACGTCGTCGTCGACGAGGCGCAGGACCTCAGCGCGGCCCACTGGAAGATGCTGCGGGCCATGGTCGCTCCGGGCCCCGACGACATGTTCCTCACCGGCGACACCCATCAGCGCATCTACGACAACCACGTCACGTTGAGCAGCCTCGGCGTCAACATCCGCGGTCGATCGTCGCGGCTCACGCTGAGCTACCGCACCACCCGACAGATCCTGGCCGACGCTCTTCAGATCATGACCGGGGAGGTGTACGACGACCTCGACGGCGGCGAGGAAGACCTGGCGGGGTACCGCTCCCTGCTGCGGGGCGGTCGGCCGGTGTTCCGGGGCGCCCCGACCTGGGCCCAGGAACGCGACCTGATCGTCGAGCAGTTGCACAGCTGGGGCGATCCCAGCGACGGCTCGGTGGCCGTCTGCGTACCCACGAAGGAGCTGGCGGCGGACGTGATAAGCCGCCTCGAGGCCGACGGACTGTCCGTGGTGGAGATCGGCCCGGACGGCCCGAAGCAGCTCGACGGCGTCCACGTCGGCACCATGCATCGCTTCAAGGGCCTCGAGTATCAGCGCATGATCATCGCCGGCGTGAGCGACGGGCTGGTGCCACGGCAGATGATCAACCGGTACCGCGACACCGACCCAAAGCGTTACCAGCGCGAACGCCAACGGGACCGGTCGCTGCTCTTCGTCGCCGCCACTCGGCCCCGCGACGGGCTGACGGTGCTCTGGCACGGCGCGCCCAGCCCCTTCCTGACCAGCCGCCTCGTCCAGCGACAACTAACGTGAGTGCCCGCCCCCGGGGCGTCCGGGGCCGGTCCGCGACCAGGGGAGGCGAGAAGAGGTGCAGGCGCGGGACCGCATCGGCGAGCGGTACGAGTTGACGCATCCCATCGGACGCGGCGGAATGGGGGAGGTCTGGGCGGGCTACGACCGACGACTGGACCGGGCCGTGGCGATCAAGTTTCTCCGCACGCTGGAGGTGCCGGAGGACGAGCGAGAGGTCGCGGTCAGGCGCTTCGGGCGGGAGGCCCGTGCCATCGCTCGCCTGGATCACCCAGGTGTGCCGGTGGTGCATGACCTGGGTGAGCATGGGGACGACTTGTACATCGTGATGCAGCTCGTCCGTGGGCTCGACCTCGCCGACCACATCGCCGAGCAGGAACGACTCGACGTGGGGGAGGCGGTCTCCATCGCCGCCCAGGCATGTGCGGTCCTGGTGGCCGCCCACGCCGCATCGCTGGTGCACCGCGACCTCAAGCCGCAGAACGTGATGCTCACCCCCGGCGGGGTGGTGAAGGTCCTCGATTTCGGCGTAGCCGCCCTTCTCGGTCCGGCCGAGGCGTCTCGCCTGACGACGACCGGAAGCACCCTCGGCACGCCCGCCTACATCGCACCGGAGCAGGCCGCCGGCGGCCCTGTCGGTCCCGCCGTCGACCTCTACGCCGTCGGATGCATCCTGTTCGAGATGCTCGCCGGACGAAAGCCGTACGAGGCGACGAACGCTCTCGACATGCTGCGGCAGCACATGCACGCGCCGATCCCGATCATCCTCGATCATCGGCGGGACGTGCCCGAGGAACTGGCTCACCTGGTGTTCTGCCTGTTGGCCAAGAACGCCGCCGAGCGGCCCGCGTCCGCCGCCGAGGTCGAGAGACTCCTCCGGCCGTTCCTCCTCGACGGGACCGGTCATCAGGATGTCGCTCCCGGCTGGGGGAGGAGATGAATCCGGTTTAAGCGGTCATGGTCCACTGTGCACCTGGCGCGGATACCGGCTCCGCACAGGGCAAGTTTTGAGAAGTGTGGTGTCGATCGCCGATGTGAAACTCATGGATCTCTTACGACCAGAAGGCAGAGTGATCATGAGTAGCGATTCGGTACTCCTGCTTTTTCCCATCATCGTGGGCATCGTCATGCTCGGGCTCGGACTCACCCTGACCCTCGAGGACTTCCGCCGGGTGGTGAAATACCCCAAGGCGATGGTGGTCTGCCTGGTCGCCCAGATGCTGATCCTGCCGGCGATCTGCCTGGGCCTGGTGGTCGCGTTCAACCTGCGCCCCGAGCTGGCGGTCGGCATGATGCTGCTCGCCGCCTCGCCCGGCGGCAGCACGGCCAGCCTCTACAGCCACCTGTTCAAGGGCGACCTGGCGCTCAACATCTCGCTGACCGCGGTGAACTCGGTGCTGGCGCTGTTCACGCTGCCGATCATCGTGAACCTGTCGGTGTCGGCCTTCGTCGGATCGGACAGCTCGCTCGGCCTCCAGTTCGACAAGGTGATCCAGGTGTTCGCCCTGGTCCTGATCCCGATCGCCATCGGCATGGTCATCCGCGCGAAGTTCACCGCCGCCGCACAGCGCATGGAGCGCACTGTCAAGATCCTCTCGGTGGTGGCGCTGATCGTGATGATCTCCGGTGTGATCGCCGGCCTGGGCGCGGAGGTGTTCGACATCCTCGGGGAGATCATCCTCGCGGTGGTGGCCTTCAACCTGATCAGCATGGCGGTCGGCTACTTCGGCCCGCGCCTGCTCAAGGTCGGCGAGCGCGCGTCGATCGCCTCGGCGTTCGAGATCGGCCTGCACAACGCCAGCCTGGCCATCACCATCGGAATGAGCCCGACGCTGCTCGACAACTCCACGATGGCGATGCCGTCGGTGACGTACGGCTTCGTCATGTTCTTCACCGCCGCTGTCTTCGGCATCATCGTCTCCCGCCGTGTGCGGGCAACGACCCCGACCGGCGACCTGTCGGCGACCCCGAGCCGGGTGTGAACCGGGCCCCCGCCGGCACGATCGATTGAGAGCACAGACCGAAGAGCGCGCCCGGCGACCCCGCCGGGCGCGCTCTTTCGCGTGGTACGACCTCAGCGCGCGACTCCTCTTCCGCGTTGCATCTTGTTGCATCCGGACGCCATTGGTGAAACATGGTGGATTCGCTGTCGATGATTGTCTGCCAGAACACGTTGCCGGTCGGTGATTCCGCCACGACACAACAGTCCACCTGCGACGACAGTCATTCCGCCACCGCCTTGCCGGGAGGCGCGCGGTGCAATTCTGCTACCGGACACGGCCGTTCCTGCAACTGCTGCGGCTCACGGGAAAGAAAGTCGACGGAATGGGGGAAAACTGCGGTTTAGGTCGTTGCCATTCCGCTGACGGTCGGCCCATGCTGGTTCCCGACGCGGCGGCCGGACCATCCCCCCGGTGCCGGCCGCCGCGCGCCCCCAGCCATCCCACCGACAGCCGAGAGGACGGAGCCGGATGAGCCTGCGCAACCAGCGTCCGGATCACCTGGACGGAGCGACGCACCGCTCCTCCGCGTACCCCAGCCTGCTGCCGTGGCAGGTGCGCGAGCGCCGCTTCCGGCCCGCCGGTCGCGGACGCCGCGGCCTGGACCCCGACGACGTGTACGCCTTTCTCGACCGGGTCGCCGCCGATCTGGCCGGCGCCTACGCCGCGCTCGGCGCCAGCCGCCGGGAGGCCGCCCGGCTCACGTATGCGCTGTGCCGCCGCGAGGCGGCCCCGTCCACCGACCCGGACCGGCGCCGGTGACCCGGCGGTACGTCGTCCACCTGCCCGTCGTCGCCGTCGACCTGGCCGCCGCGCAGCGGCTGGCCCGGCTGGTCGGCCGGTGGCTGCTCGTGCTGCCGCACGCCGACCCCGGGGAGACCACCGTGTCCTCCGAGGACGACCAGAACGTACGCCACCGGGTCTTCTGCGACCGGCGGATGCCCGGCGGCGGCCGGCGCTGCCTGCTGCGCGCCGAGCACGACGGCCCCTGTGCCCGCCGCCTGCGCCGCTGAGGGCCGGGTTCACGGGGGTGAGTGGTGTCCGGCCCGCCCCGGTGCGACGATCATGATCGTCCCCGAACGTGGCGAGGAGAGCGCGATGATCAGTGACGCTGACCTGGACGACTGCCGGCGGGTCGCCGAGGAGGCGGCGCGTCTCGGCGGGCGGGAGCTGCTGCTGCGCTTCGGCGACCACGGCCGGGTCGACTACAAGACGGCGTCCACCGACCCGGTGAGCGACGCGGACCGGGCCAGCGAGGCGCGGATCGTCGAGCTGCTGCGCGCCCGCCGGCCCGACGACGGCATCCTGGCCGAGGAGGGCAGCGGCCACGTCGGTGGCTCCGGGCTGCGCTGGGTGCTGGACCCGCTGGACGGCACCGTGAACTACGTGTCCGGGATGCCGTTCTGGTGCGTCAGCGTGGCCTGCGAGGTGGAGACGGCCGGCGGCTGGCAGCCGGTCGTCGGGGTGATCCTCGACCCGGTGCACGACGAGCTGTTCCACGCCGTCCGGGGCCGGGGCGCGTACCTGGGCGACAGCCCGCTGGCCCGGCCCGCCGGCACCGCCCTCGACGAGGTCATCCTCGCCAGCGGGTACGCGTACGACGTCGCCCACCGCAGGGTGCAGGCGGCCGTCGTGGCCGACCTCGCCGGTGACGTACGCGGGGTGCGGATGCTCGGTTCCACCGCGCTGGCCCTGTGCTGGGTGGCCGCCGGGCGCTGCGACGCGTACGTCGAGGATCGCGCCTTCCGCTGGGACTGGGCCGCCGGCCTGGTGATCGCCACCGAGGCCGGCGCGGCCGTCGAGGTGAACGGCAGCCGGGTGCTCGCCGCGCCGCCGGAGCTGATCGACGATCTCCGGCCCCGGGTCGCCGCGCTGGGCTGACCGCCGAAAAGTGTGACGAGCCGCCCGGCGTGGGGGTTGCGCCGGGCGGCTCGCCACGTCGGGGAAGGCTCAGAGGAAGAGGGTGTTCGGGCCCAGGCCGCAGACGACCCGGCCGTACAGCTCGGTGTTGGTGTCGGCGTTGATGAGCCCGTGCAGGCTCATCGCGTTGACGTCCCGGGCGATCCGTTGGATCGGCACGTCACGGTAGATGGACGAGCCGCCGCTGGCGGAGGCGAAGATGTCCACCGCCTCCTTGGCCAGCCGGGTGGCCCAGCCGTGGTCGGCGCGGACCCGGGCCCGCTCCTCCAGCGTCCACTCCGCGCCGCTGGCCGCCTTGCTGTCGACCAGGTCGGCGGCGTGGTACGCGTGGAACTCGGCCTGGTCGATCTTCATGAGCGCGGTGCCGATCTTCAGGTGGGTGACCGGCGCCTCGCTCTGGTTCTCGTAGTTGGTGTAGGTGATCCCCCGGCCGGGGAGCCGGTCGAGGAACTCGTCGCGCGCGGACTTGGCCACGCCGACCGCCGCGCCCACGCCGGACGCCGCCGCGTTCAGCGCGGCCGGGGTGCGCCAGACGGCAGAGTCGGCGTTGCCCTGTGACAGGCCCTGCGGGATCATGGCCGCGCTCATCGGGATGATGTGGCTGCTCGGCACGAACACGTCGCGGGCCACCGTGGTGACGCTGCCGGTGGCGGTCAGGCCGGTGGTGTACCAGTCGTCGACGATCTCCAGGCTGCCGATCGGGATCAGCGCCATGATCGGCTCCGGCTCGGCGTCCGGGCGCAGCAGGACCGCGGCGATCTCCTGCCACTGCGCGTGGTGCGCCCCGCTGATGAAGTGCCAGCTGCCGTTGACGACGACGCCCCCGTCGGTGGGGACGGCCGTGCCGCCGACGCTGTTGGTGCCGCACACCCGGGCGTTGGGGGTGGCGAACACCTCGTCCTGGGCCTCGTCGGGGAACAGGCCGGCGAGCCAGGTGGGGATCCACAGCACGGAGGTGACCCAGGCGGTGCTGGCGTCGCCCCGGCCCAGCTCGGTGGCGACCGCCACGAGCGTGCGGGTGTCCACCTCGTACCCGCCGTAGCGGCGGGGCGTGCGGAGCTTGAACAGCCCGGCCTCCTCGATCGCGGCCACCGTCTCGTCGTGGAGGCGACGGTTCTCCTCCTGCCACGCCGCGTGTTTGCGGATCAGCGGGACGAGATCCGCGGCGCGCTGGACGAGTTCCTCGCGGCTGGGTGCTTCGGTGATCGTGGGCACATGTCCTCCTCAACGGGCGACCGGATCGATCGGGATCCTGTCTGCCAAGCGCCATCGACGCTGTCACATCCCGGCTGCCGCGGCCTCTTCCGGATTGCTCGTTGCCGGTGCGGGTTCGGCCGGTGAAAAAGGCACGAGCGGAGAAGTCGGCCCCTCCGTGGCCGTGTCAGGGTCGCAGGTGTCGCCCGGTCTTCGTGTGGGCCGGCGGCGACCGTCGAGGGAGGAACGATGAGTTTTCCGCAGATCGTCTCGCGTGAGGAATGGACCACTGCCCGGGAAAGGCTGCTGGAGGAGGAGAAGGCGCTGACCCGCGCCCGGGACCAGCTCAGCGCCGCGCGCCGGGCCATGCCCGTGGTGCCGGTGGAGAAGGAGTACGTGTTCGCCTCGCCCACCGGTGAGGTGACGCTGCTCGAACTGTTCCAGGGGCGCCGCCAGCTGCTCGTCCGGCACTTCATGTTCGCCCCGGACGCGAAGGAGGGCTGCGTCGGCTGCTCGATGCAGGCCGACAACGTCGGGGACCTGTCGCACATGCACGCTCGGGACACCTCGTTCGTGATGATCGCCCGGGCTCCGCTGGAGAAGATCGAGCAGTTCAAGGCCCGGATGGGCTGGGCCCACATCCCGTGGGTGTCCTCGTACGGCAGCGACTTCAACTACGACTTCAACGTCACCATGGAGAAGGGCGAGCTGCCGGCGGTCAGCTCCTTCATCCGCGAGGGCGAGAAGATCTTCCACGCCAGCTCGGTGTTCGACCGGGGCGGCGAGGTGTTCATCAACACCTACAACTACCTCGACGTCACCCCGCTGGGCCGGCAGGAGGAGGAGTTGGCGCACCCGTGGGACTGGTGGCGGCACCACGACCGCTACGACGCCGAGCAGGCCGCCAACCCGGGCGAGAACTGGTGGACCGGGCTGAACAAGTTCCAGGTGCGCCACGAGAGCCCGGCCGAGCAGCAGCCGACGGAGACCGCGACGCAGTGACGGCCGCGCGGTGGGGTGCGGCGGCACCTTACCGTCCGCGGCGGCCGGTTCCCGGCCGGCGGCTTCGGCCGTCGCCGGGAGCCGGCCGCCGTCGCGCGTGGGACAGGACGCCCGGCCCCGGGTCGCCGCGACGGCGCGGTGCCCGGGCCCTGTGTCGTTCGGCTCGTGCGTCGTTCCAAGCCGTGCGTCGTTCGGGTCGCGGTCCGTTCGGGCCGTGCCGGGGCGGCGCGCGGGATCAGGAGGGGACGGCGACGCTGTGCCGCTGGGCCGGCACCGGGGCCGCGCCGCGCCGGGGGACACCGCCGAGCATCCGCAGCGCCGCAGCCGACGGGGAGCCGGCCTCGACGGTGAAGGTCACCAGCATCAGGTTCGGGGCCTCCTCCAGCCGCAGCGTGTGCTGGTTGACCGTCAGCGCGCCGACCACCGGGTGGGCCATGTCGTAGGTCATCGTCTCGCAGGTGCTGACCGGGTGCTCGGCCCACATCCCGGCGAACTCCGGGCTGCGCGACAGCAGCTCCTCGACCAGCCCGACGACCCGGCGGTCGTCGCGGTAGCGGCCCACGGCCATCCGCAGGTACGCCACCACGGAGCGGGCCTTGCCCGGCCAGTCTGCGTACAGCTCGCGCATCCGGGGGTCGAGGAAGACCGACCGGCTCATGTTGGGCGCCTCGTCGAGGTGCCAGGCGAGCAGGGCGTGGCCCAGCGGGTTCCAGGTGTGCACGTCGGTCGCGGCGCTGAGCACCATCGCCGGCACGTCGGGCATCATCGCGAGCATCTGGCGCAGGGCCGGCGGCGCCGAGCTGGCCCGGACCGCCCGCTCGGGCGCCGTCCGGCCGGGGCGGGCCAGCGTGAACAGGTGCGCCCGCTCGTTGCCGCCGAGCTGCAACGCTCGGGCGACCGCGTCGAGCACCTCGTCGGACACGTTGTGCGCCTGGCCCTGCTCCAGCCGGGTGTAATAGGAGACGCTGACCCCGGCGAGCTGGGCCAGCTCCTCGCGGCGTAGCCCGGAGACCCGCCGGCGCTCGCCGTAGCGGGCCAGGCCGGCGTCCTGCGGCCGGATGACACCGCGTCGCGATCGGAGGAACTCGCCGAGCGGATTCATGCGACTCAGTATGACGGACCACCATGACACTGTCAGTGGTACCCACCGTAGAAGTACCAACGGTTTCCGACCGGGCGGGGAGGGGAATCCGCCGCGCCCGGCCGGGGTCAGCCGTCCGGACAGGTCAGGCCGTCTCCGCCAGGAAGCGCATGATGTGGTCGTTGGTGATGTCCGGCTGCTCGGTGAGTGGGACGTGCCGCGAGTCGGGGACCAGCGCGCCGGCCGAGCCCTTCGGCAGCGCCTCGACGATCCGGGCGAGCTTCTCCTCGTTCATCCCGAAGGCGACGTCCTGGACGCCGAAGATGTTCAGCGTCGGCTGGCTCGGCAGGGCCCCCCACAGCGCGGCCTGTTCGGCGGCCCACTCGGGGCCGCCGAACGTCGCGGCGGGGAAGTTGGTGCGGTACATGCCGAGTGCGGCGTTCAGGTTCTCCGGGGTGCCGAGGGCGGCCCGGATGTCGGCCAGGTCCTGGGTGACGTCGTAGCCGTCCCTTGAGTACTTGTGCAGCATGAACTCCAGGAAGGCAAGGTCGTTGGCGGCGACCAGCTCGTTGGCGGCGGCCATCTGGAAGAACCAGAAGTGGGCCTGGATGTTGATGCCCCGGGGGTCGAGCAGGTACTCGCCGAAGAACTGGAACGGCGGCACGTCGCAGGCGACCAGCCGCGACCACCGCTGCGGCTCCTGCACCACTGCGGCCCAGCAGCTGGCCGCCCCGAAGTCGTGCCCGATCAGCACGGCCCGCTCGTCCCCACCCAGGACCTGGTGCAGGGCGTTGACGTCGGCCGCCATGTCGCGGAGGTGTTCGCCGCCGGGCGGCGGGACCGAGCTGGGGGCGAAGCCGCGGGTCCACGGGGCCACGGCCCGGTAGCCGGCGTCGGCCAGCACCGGCATCAGGTGCCGGAACGAGTTGGGCGTGAACGGGAAGCCGTGCACCAGCAGGGCCAGCGGCCCCTCGCCCAGCTCACGGTATGCGATGTCGACACCGTTGACGGTGACCTGTGATTGACGCATGGGATGCCTCCTCGGCGGGCATGGATTGATCCAAGACTGGCCGAGCCGACGGTGCCCCGCTTCTCCGTGCGTGCTGCCCGTACCACGACTTTCTCCGTGCGTGCTGCCCGTACCACGACTCGCCGCCCCTCGTGCGGCATCGACCGGGATGTCCTCCGATCCGGTGAAAGACCGGGTGGTCGCGTCCGTCCCGGTCTCCCCGTCGTTGTATTGCGCGGACCTGGGAGGGGGACCGTGGAGTACGCACTGGTGATCTTTCACGACGAGACCGGCGAGCTGAGCCCGGCGGAGATCGACGAACATCCCCGGCACCGGGCCTGGCTGGACGAGGTGCGCCGGCGAGGAGCGTTCGCGGGCGGGCAGCGGCTGCGCCCCGGCCGCGCCGGCCGGACCGTCCGCACCCGGGCCGAGGGCACGCTGGTCACCGACGGGCCGTTCGTCGAGGCCCGGGAGCAGGTGGGCGGGTTCGTCCTGCTGAACTGCGCGGACCTCGACGAGGCGACCGAACTCGCCGCCCTGCACCCGTTCGCCGAGCTGGGCGCCATCGAGGTGAGGCCGGTCTGGACCTGGTGACCTTCACCGTCGACGCCGCGGTGGCCGGCGCGTTCCGCCGGGAGTACCACCAACTCGTCGGCGGCCTCGTCGACCTCACCCGGGACCGGAGCCTGGCCGAGGACTGCGTGCAGGAGGCGTTCGCCGCCGCGCTGGAGCGTTGGCGGCGCGAGGGCGTGCCGCGCCGGCCCGGGGCGTGGCTGACCACCGTGGCGCGCAACCGGGCCGTCGACCGGCTGCGCCACGAGACCGTACGCGCCGCCCGGCTGCGCGAGGCGGCGGCCATCCTCCCGGCGTACGACGAGCTGCCGCCGGTGCCATCCCTGATCCGGGACGTCCAGCTACGCCTGATCTTCACCTGCTGCCACCCCGCGCTGTCGTTGCCGTCGCAGGTCGCGCTGACCCTGCGTACCGTCGTGGGGCTCGGCCCGGCGGAGATCGCCCGCGCCCTGCTGGCCCCGCCGGGAACCCTGGCCCAGCGGCTGGTGCGGGCCCGGCGCAGCGTCCGCGACGCCGGCCTGCGCTGCGAGCTGCCACCGGCCGCCGAGCTGCCCGGGCGGGCCACGGCGGTGCGCGCGGTGCTGTACCTGCTGTTCACCGAGGGGTACGCGGCCACGGCCGGCGCGGACCTGGTGCGGCGCGGGCTGTGCGCGGAGGCGGTCCGCCTGGCCCGGCTGCTGGCCCGGCTGCTGCCCGACGACCCGGAGACGCTCGGCCTGCTCGCGCTGCTGCTGTTGCACGAGGCCCGGCGCGACGCCCGGACCGACGCCCACGGCGACCTGGTGCCGCTGGAGCGGCAGGACCGCCGGCGGTGGGACCAGGGCCGGGTGGCCGAGGGGGTGGGCCTGCTGGACCGGGCCCTGCGCCGCGGCCGGCCCGGCCCGTACCAGGTCCAGGCGGCGATCGTGGCCTGCCACGCCACCGCCCCGGACGCTGCGCGCACCGACTGGGCCCAGATCGCCGGGCTCTACGCCGAGCTGGCGGAGCTGGCGCCGTCGGCCGTGGTGCAGCTCAACCGGGCGGTGGCGGTCGGGATGGCGCACGGCCCGCAGCGGGGCCTGGCGCTGCTGGAGCAGGTGGAGCGCTCGGGCGAGCTGGCCGGGAACCACCTCGTCCCGGCCGTCCGCGCGGATCTGCTGCGCCGGCTGGACCGGCACGGCGAGGCGGCCGGGGCGTATCGGCGGGCGCTCGACCTGGCCGGCAACGACGCCGAGCGCCGGTACCTGCGGGGGCGGTTGGCGGAGGTGACCGGCCCGCCCCGGGACCAAGCAAAATAAAGCACCAGAAAATGTATATTTCCCCAAGAGCTGCCCGTCGGTCTGACGAACCCGGTCCGGTACCGCCGGCCCGGCCCACGACGAGGGGATTCAGACATGTTGCTGGAGAGCAGGACCGCGATCGTCTACGGCGCCGCGGGCGCGCTGGGCGGCGCGGTGTCGCGCGCCTTCGCCCGCGAGGGCGCCACCGTCTACCTGGCCGGCCGCCACCTCGACCGGGTCGAGATGGTCGCCAAGGAGATCACCGCCGAGGGCGGCCGGGCGTACGCCCACCAGGTCGACGCGCTCGACCAGGAGTCGGTCGACGAGCACGCGGCGCTGGTCGCCGAGCAGGCCGGGGGCATCGACGTCTCGTTCAACGCCGTCGGCCTGGACCACGTGCAGGGCGTCCCGCTGCGCGAGCTGGACCTGGACGACTTCCTGATGCCGATGAACACCTTCGTCCGCACCCAGTTCCTCACCTCCACGGCGGCGGCGCGGCGGATGGTCGAGCAGCGTTCCGGGGCCATCGTCATCCTGTCCACATCGGCGGCCCGGGCCCCGATGCCCTCGGGTGGGTTCGGCGTGGCCTGCGCCGGCATCGAGTCGCTCTCCCGGGAGCTGGCCGGGGAGGTGGGCCAGTTCGGGGTGCGGGTGGTCTGCCTGCGGCCCGACGCCATCCCGGAGAGCGTGCAGCACGGCTCGTACGTCCGCGACACGTGGCGGCGCGCGGCCGAGGCGAACGGGGCGACGCTGGAGGACATGCTGGCTGCCAAGCCCGGCATGCCCGACCCGCTGCTGGGCCGGGCGGTGACCCTGGCCGACGTCGCCGGCACCGCGGTGTACCTCGCCTCGGACCTGTCCAGCGGGCTCACCGGATCGATCACCACCGTCGGGTGTGGAGTCCTCGTCGACTGACCGACTGACCGACGGACGGCCGCCCGGGTGCGAGGTCGCACCCGGGCGGCCGGCTTTCCTCGCCATGTGAGAAATAGAGCAAGCTCGAAGAGGGCCGGGGCGGGGTAGCGTTGGGTGGGCCCCCACGGCGAGTGCTCAGGGTGCCACTGCCAGTGGTACGCACGGCAGGGAGATGGGTACCCCGACCGTGGCTACCTAGTGTTTGTAATCATGGCGGAGAATCAGAGCACGTCGGAGCAGCTCAGCTCCGCGCAAAAACTTGCCCTTTTCGTATTGCTCGGCGCGCAGTTCATGTTGTCGGTCGACTTCTCCATCCTCAACGTGGCCCTGCCGCGGATGGGTGAGGGCGTCGGGCTCAGCCTGGCCGACCTTCCCTGGGTCGCCAGCGCGTACGCGCTGCCCGCGGCCGGCTTCACGCTCCTGTTCGGCCGGATCGCCGACCTGTTCGGCCGGCGGCGGCTGTTCCTGACCGGCATCGCGCTGCTCACCGTGGCCTCGCTGCTCGGCGGCTTCGCGACCAACGCCACGATGCTGCTGAGCGCCCGGGTGCTCCAGGGCTTCGCCAACGCGATCGCCATCCCGGCCGCGATGGCACTGCTGATCACGACCGTGTCCGACGAGCGGGCCCGCGCCCGGGTGCTCGGCCTCAACGGCGCGCTGCTCTCCGGTGGCTTCACCGTCGGTGCCCTGGTCGGTGGCAGCCTGGTCAGTGCCCTGGACTGGCGCTGGGCATTCTGGATCAACGTGCCGGTGGCGGTCGCCATCATGGTGCTGACCCCGCTGGTGATCAAGGAAAGCGTCCGTCCGACCGGCGTCAAGCTGGACGTGCCGGGCGCCGTCACGGTCACCGCCGGCCTGCTCGCCCTAGTGTACGGCGTGAGCATGCAGAACTGGATCGCGCTCGCCATCGGCGCGGTGCTCATCGCCGCCTTCTGGTTCGTCGAGCTGAAGGCCAAGGCGCCCCTGGTGTCGCTGACCCTGCTCAACCGGCCGAACATCAAGTGGGGCAACTTCGGCGGCATGGTCGCCTTCGTGATGGCCAGCGGCATCAACTTCGGCCTCACCCTCTACATGCAGGACGTGCTCAAGATGGAGCCGTTCACCACCGGACTGGTGTTCGGCGTGCCGGGCCTGGTGGCCGTCATCGCCGGCGTCATCGCCGGGCGGATGATCGGCCGCTACGGCTACCGCAACGTGCTCGCCGTGGGCCTGCTCGTGCAGGGGCTGACCACCGTCCCGCTGCTGCTGACCGGCACCTCGAGCACCCCGAGCCTCCTGCTGATCGTCCCGTCGCTGTTCCTGATGTACTTCGGGCACGTCACGGCCGTCGTCGCCTACACGGTGACCGCCACCTCCGGGCTGGACGACTCGCAGCAGGGCCTGGCGACGGGCCTGGCCACCCTGGCCCAGCAGATCGCGGTCACCATCGGCATTCCGATCTTCGGGGCGATCGTCGCCGCCCGCACCGACGTGCTCGACGGCGTCCACCTCGCCATGCAGGTGCAGATCGTCGTGATCCTGGTGTCCGTGGCGCTGATCTGGTTCGGCCTGCGCGACCGGGGCACCACCGCCGGGCCGTCGGCCACCGGGCGGCAGGAGCCGGAGCTGACCCCCGAGGCGCAGCAGCCCGCGCCGGTGCCGGTGCCGCGCACCGTCAGCGAGAACCCGGTCTAGGGGCCGGCACCAGGGTCCGCCGTAGCGGCTGATCCACCTCCCTCGGCCGGATGCCGAGACTGTTGACCGGCGAGGCCGCCGGCGGATGGTTCATCGATGATGACCGCCCGCCGGCGGCCTCGCCGCTGTCGCCGCGATTGCCGGGACGGGGATTCGTGCGGGTAGGCACGCTCAGAGAAGGAGCGTCCTCCACGCCTCGCCAAACTTGGTCAGTGTGGACATGCCCACCCGGAGGCGCGGGAGATCGGACCGCGGCGGAGGGTGCGCACCGTGACGGAGTGGACGCGGTCTCCGCCGTCGTCGCTCCGCTCGTACGGAAGGGGCACTCATGGACCATCCGGAGATAGCGCGTCTGGTGAACACTGACCCGGTGGTGCGGATCCTGCTGGAGGCGCCGATCCTGATGCGGCTCGGGTACGTGGGGCTGGACGGCCATCCACGCTCGATCCCGGTCGCCTACGTGTGGAACGGCAGGGCCTTCGTCTTCGCCAGCCCGACCACGGCGTACAAGGTCAGGGCGATCGCGGCGCATCCGCAGGTGTCCTTCACCGTGGACACCATGGCGGCTGAGCCCCGCACGAAGGTCGCGGCGGCGCTCGGTGCGCCGGTCGCCGACTACACGCCGCTGATGATGCTGGTCCGCGGCACGGCCTCGATCGAGGTAGCGCAAGGGCTGCCCCAGGTGCACATCGACGCGTCCCGCCGGATGATCGGTGAGCACAACGTGCCGGAGTGGGAGCGCAGCAAGCGCGAGCACACCAGAGAGATGGCCCTGGTCACGATCGTGCCGACCCACGTGACCGTGTGCGACTTCGTCACCCGGTTCCCACCGCCGGTCGAGGTCAACGCCCCCGCCCACGGGGCGTCCCCGGATCCGGTGCACTGACCCGGCCGTGCACCGGTCCGGCCGAGGGCGGTCCATCCGCCCGCTCCGGCCCGCTGAGGGCTCTGTGCGCCGCACGTCCGCCTCCCGGGCCGTCCGTCTCCCGGGCCGTCCGTCTCCCGGGCCGTCCGCCACCCGGGCCGTCCGTCTCCCGGGCCGTCCGCCACCCGGCGGGCGGCCCGTTCGGCGGACGGCCGTCGACGTCGCGGACGCCAGCAGCAGGACCGGGCACGCGCGGGTTCAGGCCTACGGTGGCTGCCGTGCGGGGTCTGTCTCTCCGGGAGCGGCGCTGAGGCCCTGCCCCCCGGCGGGGCAGGGCAGCACGACGGGCGCCCCGCGGGACTCACACCGCGCGGGACGCCCGTGTCCGGTACGACCGGTCAGGACTGCCTGAGCCAGTCGGCGAGGCGCTCACCGATCATGATCGAGGTGAGGTTGGTGTTGCAGTTGACGATCGACGGCATGACGGAGGCGTCGCAGACGTACAGGCCCTCGATGCCGTGCACCCGCAGCCGCTCGTCGACCACCGCGCCCTCGTCGCCGACCGCGCCCATCCGGGCGGTGCCGACGGGGTGGTAGCCGCTGTCCAGGCTGAGCCGGACGTAGTGGCGCATCAGCTCGTCGTCCTCGGCCATCTCCTCGCCGAGCACGACGAACCGCTGGCCCTTGTCCTGGATGCCCGCCGTCTGCATGAACTGCCAGCACTGGCGCACGGCGGCGATGAGGGTCTGGATGTCGTTCTCGGTGTCGAGGAAGTTGAGCACGACGTCCGGCGGTGCGGTGGGGTCGGCCGAGGTGAGGGTGAGCCGCCCCCGGGACTCCGGCCGCTGGTGCACGACCATCACCCCGAAGATCGTCTTCGCCGCGGCCAGCATCTGCAGCTCGGGGAAGAGGGTCAGGTCGAAGTGATTGATCATGTAGTACTGGAGGTCGTTGAACTCCGTGGATCCCGGTGCGGTGGTGCGCAGCAGCATCTGGAGGAAGGCGTCGTCGGGGTTGAACGTGCCCGGCTCGGGCACCATGAACGCGCCGGTGCGCGGGTGGTCGATCAGGTCGGCGCCCACCCCGGGGCGGTCCAGCAGCACGTTGATGCCCAACCGCCGCAGGTCGCCGGCGGGCCCGATGCCCGAGCGCATGAGGATGGCCGGGGAGTTGACCGCGCCCGCGGCCAGCACGACGGCGCCGGCCTCGATCACCTCGGTGCCGCCGCCGGGCTTGGCCACCTCGACGCCGCGCGCCCGGTTGCCGGCGAACAGCACCCGGTTGACCTGGACTCCGGACCGGATCTCCAGGTTCTCCCGGCCGCGGGCCTCGGGCAGGTACCCCATCGCCGTGGAGAACCGGTTGCTGCCGCGACGGTTCGACGGCATCGGGCCGACACCGCTGGCCTCCGGGTGGTTGTGGTCCTCGATGGCGGGGAAGCCGGCCTTGAGGCAGGCGTCCTGGAACACCTGCTGCACCGGGGCCAGCTCGTCGCCCGTGAACCGCCGGATCGGGATGGGGCCGCCCTTGCCGTGGTACTCGTTGTCGAAGTCCTGGTCGTCCTCGAGCCGCTTGTAGAACGGCAGCACCTCGTCCCAGGCCCAGGCCGGGTTGCCCATCTCGGCCCACTCGTTGAAGTTCACCGGATTGCCGCGCAGCGCGATGGTCGCGCCGACCGCGGAGGACCCGCCGGTGACCTTCCCGCGCGGGTAGATGATCCGCCGCCGGTCGGTGATCTCGGCCTTGAAGTGCCAGTCGTGGATGTCCATCGACATCGCGCTGCCGTTGAGCAGGTCGGGTGGCGTGTCGGCGACCGTGGCGAAGTCGGGGCCTGCCTCCAGCAGCAGGACCTTGCGGTGGGGATCCTCGCTCAGCCGGGCGGCCAGCGCTGCTCCGGCGGAGCCGGACCCGACCACGAGATAATCGATTCCGTGCATCATCGGCGTCCTTCGGTACGTGGAGGGTTGGCGATCCTGTCGGACTGACCCACAGGAGTGGATGCGCTTCCATTGCGAACGTGCTCGGGACCCGCCACGAGCATCACACCGGGCTCCGCCCGTCGCTTCTCCGCCGTTGCTCACCGGCCCCCGGGCGTTCCCGGGGGCGCGTTCCGTCAGGAGGCCGCCGCCGTGCCGTCGGGGCCGGCGGTGCGGGCGTCTCAGGTGCGCGGGGAGCGCCGCCGCCGGGCCCGGGCGAGGGAGGTGGCCGTCGCCTCGTACTCGTCGCCCGCGCCGACCATCAGCGCGCGCAGTTGCGCCTCGAAGCACACGTCGGCGTCGTACGGGTCGATCAGGTAGCCGCCGAGTTCGAGGCTGACCAGCCCGTGCAGGGCGATCCACATGTTCTGCGCGACCAGCAGCGGGTCGCCGGCGCGGAACCGGCCCTGCTCGGTGGCCCGGGCCACCGCGTCGACCAGCGGCTGGAGGGTGTACTTGCCGTGCTGCCGGTCGCCGTCGGCGAGGGCGAACCCGCCGAGCGCCGCGCTGCCGAACATGACCTGGTAGAGCTGCGGGTGGTCGAGCGAGTTGGCCCGGTACGCGTACCCGAGGGCCATCACGTCGGCGACCGCGTCGGGGGTGGCCCGCACCGTGGACATCCGCCGGTGCAGCCGTGCGAAGCCCTCGTGCACCATCGCCCGGACCAGGTTGTCCATGCCGCCGAAGTGCGTGTAGACGGCCGTGGTCGAGGCGCCCACCGCGGCGGCGAGGCGGCGCGTGGTGAGGCCGGCGGCACCCTCCTCGGCCAGCAGCCGGGCTGCGGCCTCCAGCAGGGTGGTCGCCAACTGCGGGTCGATCCGGCGCGGACTCACATTGACATGATCTCATGCCCGGCGTACGTTCGTTGAAGTAACGCTGTTACGTAACTGCGATACACCAAAAGATCGCGCCAGCTCGTGGAGGTCCCAATGAGCGTCGTCGCCCTCGCCCCCCAGACCCTGCCCCAGCACGACAGCCGGCGCCCCGTCGCCGCCGAGGCGACCGAGCTCGACCTGGTGGTCACCGGCCGGCTGCCCGCCGAGTTGAACGGCTGCTTCGTCCGGATCGGGCCGAACCCGATGGGCGGCGACCGGTCCGGCCACGCCCTGGTCGGCGACGGCATGGCGCACGGGGTGCGCCTGCGCGAGGGCCGTGCGCTGTGGTACCGCAACCGGTGGATCCGCACCGACCGCACCACCCGTGCCCTGGGCGAGCTCGCCCTGCCCGGCCCGCGGCACGGGCTGTCCGACAACGCCAACGCCAACATCATCCGGCATGGCGGGCGCACCCTGGCCCTCGGCGAGGCAGGGGTGCTGCCCGTCGAGCTCGACGACGAGCTGGACTCCGTGGCCCGGATCGACTTCGACGCCACCCTGCCGCACGGCTTCGCCGCGCACGCCGAGTGCGACCCGGTCACCGGAGAGCTGTTCGCCGTCGGCTACTACCACGAGCTGCCGTACGTCGAGCACCTCGTGCTGACCCCCGAGGGGCGGGTGCGCCGCAGCGAGCGGATCGAGGTGTCCGGCCCGCCACTGATGCACTCGCTGGCGCTGACCGACCGGCACTCGGTGCTGTTCGACCTGCCGGTCACCTTCAACCCGGCGCTGGCCCGGGCGGGCTCACGCTTCCCGTACGCGTGGTCGCCGCAGCGGCCGGCCCGGCTCGGGCTGCTCCCGCGTGAGGGGCGCGGCGCCGACGTGCGCTGGTTCGACGTCGACCCCTGCTACGTCTTCCACCCCGTCAACGCCTACGAGGTCGACGACCGGTGCGTGGTCGACGTGGTGCGCTACGACCGGGTCTTCGACCGCGACCTGCACGCCCCGGGCGAGTCCGCCCCGACGCTGTGGCGCTGGACGCTGGACCTGACCCGCGGCACCGTCGGCGCCGAGCAGCTCGACGACATCCCGCAGGAGTTCCCCCGCATCGACGACCGCCGCAAGACGATGCCGCACCGGTACGCCTACACCGTGGCCATGCAGTCCGGGGCCGGGGTGCTGGGCGGCTCGGCGCTGCTGCGCCACGACATGGTGCGCCGCGAGGTCGCGGTGCACGACTTCGGGCCGTACCGCGAGGCGGGTGAGGCGGTGTTCGTCCCGCGCGGGCCGCTGTCCGCCGAGGACGACGGCTGGCTGCTGACCTACGTCTACGACGGTCGGACCGACCGCAGCGACCTCGTCGTGCTCGACGCGGGCGACTTCGCCGGCCCGCCGGTCGCCGTCGTACACCTGCCGGGCCGGGTGCCCAGCGGGTTCCACGCCAACTGGCTCGTGTCCTGAGCCGTCACCCGGGTGGCGCCGGGAAGAGGCAGATTGCCGACAGCAACTGAGCAATTTGGAGGAACCGTGGAACAGGACGGGCGGTTAGCTTCGCGGCAAGCCGCTGTCCCCGTTCGCACGGGTCGTACGGCGGACTCCCCCGCGTCCCCACGGAAGGTGCCTGAAAATGACCCAACCCCTTACCGCCGCTCCGTCGTCCGGGCTGCTCGCGCGGCTCAACGGGGCCCATCACAAGGCGGCCCTGAACGGCTTCCTCATCATCGTGCTGGCGCACTGGGCCGAGCACCTGGTCCAGGCGTACCAGATCTGGGTGCTCGGCACGCCGCGGCCGCAGGCGCGCGGCGTGCTGGGCCAGTTCTACCCCTGGCTGGTCTCCTCCGAGTGGCTGCACTACGGCTACGCCATCGTGATGCTGGTCTTCCTCTTCGCGCTGCGCCGCGGCTTCGTCGGCCGTGCCCACACCTGGTGGGTGGTGGCGCTGGCCATCCAGTTCTGGCACCACATCGAGCACTTCATGCTGCTGTGGCAGGTGCAGAGCGGCACCATGTTCTTCGGCCAGAAGGTGCCGACCAGCATCCTTCAGCTGGTGCTGCCGCGGGTCGAGCTGCACCTGTTCTACAACTCGGTCGTGTTCATCCCGATGGTGGTCGCGATGTACCTGCACCTGCGGCCGAACCAGCGCGAGCAGGAGCTGATGACGTGCAGCTGCCTCGGGCACCGCGTCTCCCGCCAGTCCGTCGTGCCCCATGCCGCGTGAGCTGAGCCTCCCGTCCGGCGGCCGTCGACGGGCGGCCGTCGCCGCCGTGGTCGCGGCGGTCGCGGGGCTGCTCGCGCTCACCCCCGGCGCGGCCCGGGCCGACGACGGCCTGGTCTCCGCCAACCCCTCGGCCGGTGCGGTGCTCACCGCCGCGCCGGCAGAGGTGACCCTGGACTTCGGCGCCGACGTCGACGAGGGGCAGTCACACGTCGCGGTGCTCGACGTCGAGAGCCGGACGGTCACCGACGGCGAGCCGACCAAGGCCGGCTCCACGCGGCTGCGGCTGCCGGTGAGCATCGGCGCTGCCGGCGACTACACGATCGCGTACCACGTCACCTTCACCGACGGGTCGACCACCACCGGGGCGCACCGGTTCAGCGTGGGCACCGGCGTCGCGCCGGCCCCGCTGGACGACGCGGCCCGCCAGGCCGGCGAGAAGGTGGTGGTCGGGCACGGGCACGGCATCGACGGATTCAGCGCCTTCCTGCTGGTCATCGACGGCGCGGTGCTGGCCGTGGCACTCGCCCTGCTGTGGCTGCGTCCGCGCGGCGGGCGGGCCGCGTCCCTGCGCCTCGACCCGCAGACCTGACGGGCGGGCACGACGTGACGGCACCCGGGGCAACGGAAGGCGGCGCCGACGAGATCCGTCGGCGCCGCTCGTGCCTGCGGTCAGGGTACGGGGAAGAACGCGCGCACGAACTTCTCCCACCCGCGTTCACCGATCATCGCCCGCATCTTCGGCAGCAGCCGTGGCGGCATGCCGAGTCGGTACCGGATGCGCGGGTTCGGGGTGGAGACCGCCGTCTCGAGGACCTTGGCGACGTTCTCCGCCCGGACCGCGATCTTGCCGCGCAGCGGCGGGTTGTCGCTGAGCCGGTACGCCTGGTGCCAGTCGACGAAGTGCTCCCAGAACTCCCGGTACAGGGCCGGGTTCTCGTGCGAGTCCATGCCCAGGTCGCCGACGCTGTCGGGAACGAAGCCGCCCAGGATGGGCGCCGGCTGGAGCACCACCACCTTGATGCCGAAGGGAGCCACCTCCAGGCGCAGCGAGTCGCTGATGGCCTCCAGCGCGTGCTTGGTGGCCTGGTAGTAGCCCCGGCCCGGGGTGGCGAACATGCCGAAGATCGACGACATCATGATCACCCGACCGCCGCCCTGCTCGCGCATGCCCGGCAGGACCATCTGGGTGAGCCGGCACAGCCCGAAGACGTTCGTCTCGAACTGGGCGCGGACCTGGTCCATCGGGGTCTCCCCGATGGTGCCGTTGAGGCTGTACGCGGCGTTGTTGATGAGGGTGCCCACCGCGCCGTGCTCGTCGGTGATCCGCTTGACCGCCGCGGCCATCGACTCCTCGTCGTTGACATCGAGATACATCACCGTGATGCCCTCGTCGGCGAGGTCGGACAGGGCCTCGATGTTGCGCCCGGTGGCGTAGACCGGCCAGCCGGCCCGGTGCAGCCGCAGCGCGGTTGCCTTGCCGCTGCCCGAGGACATGCCGGTGCCCGACGAGGCGCCGGTCAGCAGGATTGCGCGTGACTGGGTCATGATGGCGTCCCTTCCCGGCCGGGAGTCACTCGTCGGACAGCCGCGCGATGCGGCTGCGGTCCACGGAGGAGCCCAACCCGGTGGCATCGACAAGCCGGTTGATGAACGCGAACAGGCAGGCGCAGAAGACCGCCTCCAACATCTCGGCGTCGCTCCAGCCGGCCGCGGCGGCCTTCTCCCAGTCCGCGTCGGTGATCTTGTACGCGCCGGTGCTCACCTTCGTCACCAGCTGCATGAGCGGCATGGTGCGCTCGTCGACCGGCAACTCCTCGGCGGTGTTCGCGTCCGACACCGCCTCCAGCAGTTCGTCGCTGCCACCGAACTCGCTCAGGAACCAGCTGTGCGTCCCGACACAGTACGGGCAGCCGTTGAGCTTGGACGTCCAGGCCGAGATCAGTTCCTTGATGTGCCGGGGGAGCGTGTCACCGCCGAAGACGCCGCCGTAGCCGGCGACCACCACCGCGAGCAGCCGCGGATTGGTGGAGGTGAGCCGGAACATGTCCGGCACGAATGGCAGCCCGGTGACCGCCTTGATTTCTTCGTAGAGTTCGGCGGTGCGTCCCTCCGCCTTATCCTCGTCAATCAGCGGGACTCTGACTCCCGGCTGTTTCGTCGTCGTTTCCATGAGCCTTCTCCTCGGTGCTCGGGCGAAGCCGGGCCAGCCGTACGACATTGCGCTCCAGGGCGAAGTGGGAGCGCTGTCGGCGCTGGCCGCAGCGATCTCCGACGGGGCTGCGGGGCGACACGGAAACGCCGACGACGGCGGTCGGGCAGCGATTCCGCTGGCCCATGATGGCACGTCTTCGCAGGTCCGATGCTCTCCCAGGTTGCCTACTGCAACCGTCCGGCGGTCGACCGACGGCGTGGCTCGACCGTACTGAGTGCTGGATGAAGGCACTTTTCGCGATAGCCTGTAATCAATTCACAGAGATGGATGAGGTGCGTGATGCCGGCAAGTGTGCTGCGACCGGTGCTGGGCGCGCTCGGGTTGACGCAGATCCGATACGTCGGCGCGGTGCGTCGGGGCCGGGCGAGTGGCCTGGTGGCTGAGGTGTACAAGCAGGTGGAAAGGGACTTCGGCGTGCTCGCGCCGCCGGTGGCCCTGCATGCCCCGGCCCCCGAGGCGCTGGCCGCCGCGTGGATGCTGCTCCGGGAGACGCTGGTCGTCCCCGGCGCCGCCCCGCAGGCGGCCAAGGAGGCGGTGGCCACCGCGGTCTCGCTGGGCAACGCCTGCCCGTACTGCGCGACCATCCACAACAACGCGCTGGACCTGCTCGGCGGCGCCGGCCCCGCCGGGCCCGCCCGATCGGACCTGGAACCGGGCGTCGGCGTGGCGGCGCTGGAGGAGATCGTCGCCTGGGCGATGCCCGCCGACGGGCGGACCCGGCCGGACCGGCCGCCGTTCCCCGCGGCCCAACTGCCGGAGCTGGCCGGGGTGGCGGTGCTGCTGCACTACCTCAACCGGGTGGTGAACGTGTTCCTGCGCGACGTGCCGCTGCCCCCCGGGGTGCCGGAGGTTGCCCTGCCCATGGTGCTGCGGGTGCTCGGTTGGGCCATGATGAGCGCGTCGCGGCGTCCGCACGGGCCGGGCCGGTCCCTGGACCTGCTGCCGGCCGCGCCGCTGCCGGCGGATTTGTCCTGGGCGGCCGGCAACCCGGCGATCGCGGAGGCGTTCGGCCGGGCCTGCGCCGCGATCGACGAGGCGGGCCGCCGCTCGGTGCCCGAGGCGGTCCGCGACCTGGTGCTGGTCAACCTGGTCGGCTGGCGCGGCGGTCCGCGGGGGATCAGCCGGGACTGGGTGGAGGAGCTCGTCGGGGGACTGCCCGAGAACCAGCGGCCCGTCGGCCGGCTGGCGCTGCTGGTGGCCTTCGCCTCCTATCAGGTGGACCCGGGGGTCGTGCGTAGCTGCCGGCTGGTCGGCGCGGACGACAAGACGCTGGTCGAGATCTGTTCCTGGGCGGCGATGGCGGCGGCCCGGTGGCTAGGGGGTCAGCTCCCGGCCCCGCACTGATCATGTCCGGACACGGCGCGCATCGTCGAACAATTCGGATAATCGCTGCGACTGTCAGATTAAGTCACGTCGCTGCGAGTAAGAACATTGAAAACTACCGTATTTATTGATCTCCATGCGTGGTATCGTCCTAACCCATCCGGACCACTTAGGACACTCACAGTAAGGGCGACTCGAGAGTTTCGATCCGCACTTACGCTGCCCGACCACACCGGTGAACTGGCATTTCTCCGCAGTTTTCACCGGATGATCGAACACCTGTTCCGATACGGTGCGACGACGAAGTCGTGGCGACCCTTGGGCAGGACCACGTCGCCGGCCGTGGGGACGACCCCACGGCCGGCGCCCGGCGCACGGGCACATGGTGCCAAGATGCGGCCGGAGTGTCTCCAACGTGTTCACCGAATGGAGTTGATTCGCCGTGCACAACGCCGTCGAAAGAGCCATCTCGATCATGTGGGATCGGTACCACGAACCGCTGTCGCTCGACGCAATGGCCGATTCAGCCTTTCTCAGCCGCTTTTACTTCTCCCGGCTCTTCCGGTCCAAGACGGGCACTTCGCCAGGTCGTTTCCTGACCGCGATCCGGCTCTACAAGGCCAAGAACCTGCTGCTCGAGACGGACATGAGCGTCACCGACATCGCCTACGCGGTCGGCTACAACAGCCTGGGCACCTTCATCAGCCGGTTCACCCGCAGCGTGGGCATCTCGCCGGCCCGGTACCGGTGGCTGGCCGAGCACGGCATCCCACAACTGGCCCGCACCCGCACGACCGGCCCCCGCCGCCGCGCCAGCATCAGCGGACGCCTCGTCCTGCCCCAGGTCGACGTGCCGGTCAAGGTGTACGTCGGCATCTTCGACAGCCCCATCGTGCAGGGCCTACCGGCCTCCTGCGACATCCTGGAGGCCTCCGGCGAGTACGTACTGCGTGACGTGCCGGAGGGGGAGTGGTACCTGCGCGCCGCGGCGATCGCGCTCGACGACATCGCGGCCCGGCCGTCCATGCGCCGCCCCCTGGCGGTCGGCTCCCACGACGCGCTCACCGTCCCCGTCGGCGCCGATCTCACGGTGGACCTGGAGCTGCACCACACCGGGGTGTTCGACCTGCCCATCCTGATCGCGCTGCCCGAACTGGACAGCAGCACCCCCGGCAGCCGGACCCGGCACGGCTTCGCCCGCAACGACCGGCGCACCAACCGGTCGTCGAGGATGCTGCACGGGGCCAAGTCGTGACCGCAGCCACCGGGCGGTGGCGACCCCGCCCCCCGGGCCCGGCGTCGCGCCGGGGCCACGGACCGGGCGGCGGCGTCGCCACCGGGGAATGAGGGCGCGGGCCGCGCGGGACCCGGCAACGCGCCCTGAGAGACCTCCCACAGGGAGGGGAGCAGGCCGGTGGGACGGGGGCACCGGTCGGCCGAACCACCGACCGGCGCGCGCGTCGCAACGGGCGTTCAGCGTACGGTTTCGGCCCCGGACGACTCCGGCACCCGGAACGGCCCCCAGGTGAACGCCGGCAGCCAGCGCCCCGGATCCGCGCTCCACCGCAGCGACCGGATCTGCGCCGTGGTGCGGCGACCGGCCAGCGACAGATAGACCTCGTACCACGGGCCGGACATCGTGACCGCCGGCTCGCCCGTTCCCGCCACGCGCCGCCCGTGCTCGGTCTCGACCGCCAGCGGCGGCAGGCCGTGGCCGTCGAGCGAGGCGGAGAGCCCCGTCAGCAGGACACCCGAGGCCACCGGCAGCGCCGGGTGGTCGACCGGTGGCGGCACGCCCAGCGCCTGACGCAGGTCCAGCTCGTGGGTGAACGCGTCCATCACCAGGATGTGCCGGTCCATCGACCCCGGACCGGCGAGGAACTCCTCCACCGGCCCGCTCAACCGCTCCCACTCGTCGAGCAGCTCCGGCAGCCCGCCGGCGGGCACCGGCCCGGGAGTGGACCCGGTGGCCCGGCCGTGCACCCTCGCGCAGATCTCCACCAGGTGCGCGACGAGGTCCTGCACCGTCCACCCCGGACAGTTGGCCACCGGCTGCGCGCCGACCTCCGGCGGCGCCTGGGCCAGCAGGGCCGCCGTGGTCTCCCGGACCTGGCGGTAGGCCGCGACGGCGCGGGCCTCGGACGAGCGGGCGGGGTGCGGTTCCGTGGCGGTCATGATCGTGCCTCCTTCCGCGGCGATGCCGCGGCTCGGACGGATCCCGCCGCGGGCGCGGCGGGGTCGGCAAATGCGTCGGCCCGGCCGGCCTGCGCCGCCGTGAGCCGCCCCGTACGGTGCAGCCAGCGCACGGTGTCGGCGAGCGTCTCGGTGAACGGCCGGGGCTCGGGCCCCGCCGACCGCGCCGCGTCCTCCGGGCGGGCGTCGCAGGCGCAGACGTAGCAGGCGCCGTACTCGGCCGGGATGTGCCACGGCCACATTCGCTGCACCACGTCGGTGCCGTAGGCGAAGGGCAGCATCGCCCGGGCCGGCAGGAACAGCGTGGGCAGCCGACGGCCGGTCACCTCGCGCACGGCCGCCACGTAGTCGCGGGTGCGCAGGTAGCGGCCCGGGCCGAGGTGCCGGTTGCCGACCCCGGCGGGCCCGGTGGCCAGCTCCGCGAGCAGCACGGCCGTGTCCCGCACGTCGCCGACCGGGAAGCCGCCGGTGGGCCACATCGGCATCAGGCCGCGCAGCACGTTGCGCAGCCGGGCGTTCTGGTCGCCGAGCTTCGGGTCGTCCGGGCCCAGCAGGGCGGGCGGGTAGCTGATCACCACCGGGTCGCCGTGCGCCTGGTGCTGCCGGGCGACCCGCTCCGCGGCGGCCTTGCTCGCCAGGTACGTCTCCCGGGCCGTGCTCGGCGGCGACTGCGGACCCACCGTCCCGGCCGGGGACGGCAGCAGCGCGCCGAACGTCGACACGTGCACCGAGCGCCCCACCCCATGTTGGCGGGCCGCCGCCAGCACCACCTCCGTGCCGCGCACGTTGGTGCGTCGGGTGGCCTCGTGCCACCGGCTGTCGAACGAGTAGACCGAGGCGGCGTGCACCAGCGCGTCGACGCCGCGGACGGCCCGGTCCACCGCCGTCTCGTCGGTGACGTCGCCGTCCGCGACCTGCACCGCGTCGCTCGGCACCGACAACGGCGACAGGGCCGGGGCGACCCGGTCGGGGTCGCGGGCCAGCACCCGCACCCGGTGTCCGGCCGCGGCGAGCGCCGCCACCGTGTGCGCGCCGACGAAGCCCGTACCGCCCGTCACAAGTACCAACATCGCGAGTTCCTCTCCGCCCGCGACCGGCGTGGGACGCGCGACGCGTCGCGGCTGCCGGACCTGGCGGGCGGCTCGATCGTGCCCCGTCCGGCGACGGCGGACTACTCCCAGCGTGCCGTCGTTCTGGCCATTGCGCCGCAGGTCAGAGGGCAAGCGGGAAGTGGCGGCGGGGGTCGTTCGGCCCGGAGGATTGGGCAGTTGGATCGTCAATCCTGGATGTATTGGAGCAGCAGGTGGCCGGCACCATCAGGGCGCTCAGGCGCCGCGTCCTCACCCCCGACGTCTCGGAGACCCTCGTCTCCACCCGGGGGTTCCACGACAAGGGGCCGGAGGCCCGCAACATCCTGGAGACGGTCGGTTCGTCGTTCCTGACCGGGCTCTCCTCGGCCGCCGGCGCACGCCGGGTGACCGACGTCGACACCGAACTCGCCGAGTTGCCCACCCGGTTCCAGGGGTTCGCCTACGAGGGCGTGGCCATGGGCTTCGCGCTGGTCGACGCGCTGACCCCGGGCACACCTCGGCGCAGCGCCGAGTTCCTCGCCGGCACCGGCGACCGGCACGTCTACATGGCCTACGTCGGGATCGGCTGGGCGCTCGCCCGGCTGCCGAAGTTCCTGTGGCGGCGGGCCCTCGCGGCCGCCACCGATCCGTTGCTGCGCTGGCTCGTGCACGACGGCTACGGCTTCCACCAGGCGTACTTCCACACCGACGAGTACGTGCACGGCCGGCGCGCGGTGACCGATTTCCCGTGGCCGTCCGAGGGCCCGGCCTCGTACACCGCCCGCGCCATCGACCAGGGCATCGGCCGGGCCACCTGGTTCGTCGCCGGGTGCGACCCGACGCTCGCGGCCGACCTCATCGACCGGTTCGCGCCGGCCCGGCGCCAGGACCTCTACAGCGGCGCCGGGCTCGCGGCGACGTACGCGGGCGGTTGCACCGAGGAAGAGCTGCGGCTGTTCCTGACCCGGGCGGGCGAGCACGCCCCGTTCGTCGCCCAGGCCTCGGCGTTCGCGGCGCAGGCCCGGATCAGGGCCGGGCTGCTGGTGCCGCACACGGAGCTGGCGGCCCGGGTGTTCTGCCGGACCTCCGCCGCCGAGGCGGGCCGGATCACCGACGAGCTGATCCCCGCCGGACCGGCGGCCGACGGCCTGCCCGCCTACGAGGTGTGGCGGCGGGCCGTGGCCGAGCGGTTCCGGGTCGGCGCGAGGGTGCAGCCGTGACCGCCGTCGCCGACCGGGGCCGGCTGCGCCCGCCGGGGCCGTCGCCCTGGACGGCTCCGGTGCTGCTCGGGCGGATGGCCCGCAACCGGCTGGACGTCATGCGGGCGGTCTCCGCCCGGCACGGGGACGCGGTCCGGCTGCCGCTGGGGCCGAAGACGCTCTACTTCTTCAACCACCCCGACCACGCCAAGCACGTGCTGGCCGAGAACCCCGGCAACTACCACAAGGGCATCGGGCTGGTGCACGCCCGCCGAACCCTCGGCGACGGCCTGCTGACCAGCGAGGGCGAGCTGTGGACCAAGCAGCGCAAGGTGATCCAGCCGGTGTTCCAGGCGCGCCGCATCGCCCGTCAGGCCGACGCGGTCGCCGAGGAGGCGGTGCGGATGGCCGCCCGGCTGCAACGCATGGCCGGTGGCGACCCGGTCGACATCCGGCACGAGATGACCGAGCTGACCCTCGGCGTGCTGGGCCGGACGTTGCTCGACGCCGACCTCAGCGAGTTCGGCGGGATCGGCGAGGCGTTCGAGGCGGTCCAGGACCAGGCGATCTTCGAGATGATGTCGCTGAGCGCCGTGCCGACCTGGGTGCCGTTGCCCCGGCAGCTGCGCTTCCGCCGGGCCCGCGCCGAACTCCAGGAGATCGTCGACCGGCTGGTGGCGCACCGGCGGGCGGAGCCCGGCGGCACCGAGGGCCGCGACGACGTGGTGTCCCGCCTCATCGAGTCGACCAGCCGGGAGACCGACCCGGGGGTGGCCCGGCAGCGGATGCGTGACGAGCTGGTCACCCTGCTGCTGGCCGGGCACGAGACCACCGCCAGCACCCTCACCTGGACCTTCTACCTGCTCGACCAGCACCACGAGGTGTGGGAGCGGATGCACGCCGAGGCCGTCGAGGTGCTCGGCGACCGGAACCCGGTGTACGAGGACCTGCACCGGCTGCGGTACACCGCGATGGTGGTCGACGAGGTGATGCGGCTGTACCCGCCGGTGTGGCTGCTGCCGCGCGTCGCCCAGGCCGACGACAACGTGGGCGGGTGGCACGTGCCCGCCGGCGCCGACCTGGTGCTGTGCCCGTACACCCTGCACCGGCACCCGGAGTTCTGGCCCGACCCGGACCGCTTCGACCCGGATCGGTTCGACCCGGACCGGCGCACCGACCGACCGCGGTACGCCTACATCCCGTTCGGCGCCGGCCCGCGCTTCTGCGTCGGCAACAACCTCGGGCTGATGGAGGCGGTGTTCGTCCTCGCCTGCGTGGCCCGCCAGCTACGCCTGTCGCTGAGCCCCGGCTACCAGGTGGTGCCGGAGCCGATGCTGACCCTGCGGGTGCGGGGCGGCCTGCCGATGCACGTCCACGAGGCCTGACCCGTCCGACCCGTCGAACCAGGCGCAACCGGTGCTTCCCGCCGGTTGCGCCTCGTCGTGTCCGCCCGAGGCCCCGACGAGGTCGCCCGCGCCGGCTCCGACGAGGTCGCCCGCGCCGGTCCTGGTGGTTTCCGCGCCGGTCCTGGCGGTTTCCCGGCCCGGCCCGCACGGCGACGGCCGGGTCGACCACGCGGGATGCGTGGCCGCCCGGCCGTCGGTGGCCGAACCGGTCAGCCCTTGCTGACCTCGCGGAACCGGCCGCCGTGGAACAGCAGTGCGTCACTGCTGTCACCACGGCCGGTGCTGAGGACCGAGCCGAGGAAGATGGAGTGGTCGCCGCCGTCGTACACCGCCGCCAGCTTGCACTCCACCCAGGCCACGCTCCCGGTCACGATCGGCGCGCCGGTGTGCGGGCCCGGCTCGCACCGCACCGTCTCGAACTCCCGCTCGTCGCGGGGCCTGCTGGAGCTGGCGAAGTACCGGGCCAGCCCCTCCTGGTCGGCGGCCAGGATGGACACCGCGAAGGTGCCCTGGGCCAGGACGGTGTCGTGCATGACGGCGCTGCGCTTCACGCACACCAGGACCATCGCCGGGTCCAGCGACACGGAGGTGAACGCGTTCGCGGTCATGCCGTGCGGCAGGTCCCGGCCCGACGTCACCACCGTCACGCCGGTGGCGAACATCCCCATCACCGCCCGCAGTTCGGCGTGGTCGGCCGCGGGCGCCGGCATCGTCGCCGGGCCGGCGGTCGGTCGCTGGTCCGCTCTGGTCACGGCTCAGCCCTCCCCGATGCTTTCGGACACCCGCCGGCCACCCGCGGCGAGGGGCACCGCGTAGCGCGACAGGGCCGCGCGCAGCGGGTCCGGCACCCGGGTCGGCCGGGTGTCGGTGTTCGGGCCGCGCATGCACGCGATCCGCTGCCGACCCCGGGCCACCAGCTCCTCGAAGCCGTCACGCAGCCGCACGTAGTCGAACGCGAAGCCGATCTGGGTCTGCGTGAGGTCCTCCAGGCGCATCCGGATCGACAGCTCGTCGAACGCGGTGATCTCGGTGAAGAACTCGCACTCGCACTTGAGCGTGAACAGCTTCAGGTCGTCACGGATGTCCGGCAGGATCTCCGGCGCCTCGTCCCGCAGGAACATCTCCCGGCACCGGCCCTGCCAGCGCATGTAGTTGACGTAGTAGACGTTCCCGACGAGGTTGGTCTCCTCGAAACCCACCAGGTGCCGGTACTCGTAGTAGGACTCCATCTCACCTGCCTCCTTCCGCCAGCATCGTGAACACCACCGGGTCGCCGATGTCGTTGAGCGCGGTGACGAAGGTGGCGACCCGCGCCGCCCCCGACCGCAGAGCGACCCAGCCGGCCGTTCCGTTCGGCTCGGCCACCAGGTCGACCCGGGTGTGGCCGTTCTTGCGCAGGCACTCGACCGCGCCCCAGACCCGGGTGGCGGCGACCGACAGGTCCTCGCCCTGCTCCCGGGCCAGCAGCGTGGACAGGGCGACCCCGTCCGGGCCGATCAGGCCCTCCCACTCCTCGGCGGAACGGGTCGCGGCCAGCTCCACGTCGCAGCCCACCGCCGCCGAGGCGCCGGCGACGGCGAAGGTGACCCCGGCGCCGTGCGAGGCGGAGATCCGGAGGTCCCCGTCGACCTCCGGCTTGCCGTCGGGCCGGTAACGCACCGTCGTCTCCGCGCCCAACGCCCAGCTCACCGCCCGGGCGGTCTGCCGGCGCCGGGCCGGCGTGCCGGTGGCGTCCGGGTCGTCGGGCCGTACGACGCAGCGCAGCTCGTCGGGCAGGAACGCGCCGGCCCGCCGCTCCAGGTACGGGCCGACCAGCGCCGGCAGCCACGGCCCGGTGCCGTCCTGCTTGCGCACGGCGTGCAGGCGCAGCCCCACCCACCGCTCGACGAGGTTGCCGTCGCCGTCGCAGACGTCCACGTCGTAGTGGTAGGTGTCGCCCTGGCGCAGCCGCTCCACCGCGTGGATGGTGACGGTGTCCAGGGTGGCGGCGACCTTCGGGTCGGCCAGGTGCAGCCGCTCGATCGCCCCCGGCAGCAGGGTCGCGTCCGGCACGCAGCACTGCAACGCGTGCATCACCGTGTCCCTGGTGCCCGGGTCGCCGAGCACCAGGTCGCCGGGCCGGTACCGGGCGAACCACGCGTCGACCGGCCGGTTCGACACCCGCGCCGTGCAGCTCGTCGCCGCCAGGTCCAGGTAGCCCAGCAGGCGCTGGAACCGCCGTCCCTGGAACAGCACCGGGCCGTACAGGTCGCGGGCCGGGTCGATCGGCAACAGCCGCGCGGCGGCGGTCCCCGGCCGGGCTTCGACCCGCAGCGACTGGTCCCAGCGCAGCCGGGCCCGGAAGTGGTCGGCCTGGAAGTTGGTGTCGCTGCTGCGTACCACCGCCTCGACCGAGCCGTCGGCCGCGGCGAGCACCGCGATCCGGATCGTGTTGCTGCCCGAGGGCGGCACCACGATCGGGCGCAGCAGCTCGACGTCCTCCAGCACCGGGGCCTCGGTGCGCCCGGTGAGCGCCGCCGCCGCCTGCGCCATCGCCTCCATGCCCAACACGGCGGGGAAGAGCAGGTCCCCGTCGAGCAGGTGGTCGGGCAGGTAGAGGTCGTCGTCGGCGCTGAGGTCGGCGTCCACCACCAGCTCGACGCCCGGGTAGTGCACCTGCGGCCGGTCGACGAAGCGCAGCAGGGGCAGCTCGCGCCGCTCCAGCGTGACCGTGGACAGGCCGTCGGCGCGTCCCATCACCACCAGCGCCTGCGGCGCGGACGGGCTGGCCAGCACCTCCTTCAGGGTCGCGATGCCGGCCTCCACCGGGATCGGCGCGATGCCGTCGCGGGTGAGGGCCTCCAGCACCCCGAGCCGCTCGCCCATGCCGGCGCCGGACCACACCGACCACTCCAGGGCCAGGCACCGGATGTGCGGGTAGTCCTCGCCGACCCGGCGGGTCAGGTCGGTCATCCAGTCGTTGGCCGTGGCGTAGTGCGCCTCGCCGCGCAGCCCCGCCCGGCCGATGATGCTGCCGAAGGTGACCAGCAGCCGCAGCGTGTGCGGATCGGTCGCGGCGAGCACGGCCTCCAGCCCGTCGATCTTCGGCGCGAGGGTCCGCCGGAACGTCGCCTCGTCGAGGCTGACCACCGTGGTCGGCTCGTTGCGGCCGGCGCCGTGCAGCACACCGGTGACCGGGCCGAGCACCCGCTCGATGTCGTTGACGGCCGCCTTCACCTCGTCCAGGGCGGTGATGTCCGCCCGGGCGTAGTGGAAGCGCACCCCGGCGGCGGTGAGCCGTTCGAGGTTGGCCGCCAGTTCCGCGTCGGCCGCCGGGTCGGAGCGGCCGATCAGGCCGACCGCCGTCAGGGTGTCCCGCCCCAGCGCCAGGGCGCACTCGGCGGTGATGCCCTTGCCGCCTCCGGTGACCAGCAGCACGTCCTCCACCCCGAGGCCGGGCCCGCCGTTGGGTGGCAGGGGCGCCGGCCGCAGCACCGGCACGTACCGGTTGCCGTCGGCGTCGTAGTTGACCTCGCTGAATCCGGCGGTCGCCGCCACGTCGGCGACGAGCCGGGCCACCGTGGCCGCGACGTCGTCGGCGGACGGCTCGCCGGCCAGCGGCAGCGTGATCACCGTGGTGGTGATCTCCGGGTGCTCCTGGTGCAGCGTCTTGGCCAGGCCGGCCGCGTTGCGCCGGTCGCCCAGCGCCACGAACCGGACGGCGCCGCCCTGCGACACGGCGGCCCGGGCGGCCCGCAGCATCACCGGGATGTGCTCAGGCTGGCAGTCGCGCGGCAGGCACAGCAGCACCCCACCGCCGACCCGGGCCTGTTGCAGCGCCGTGCGCAACGGCTCGGCGAGGGGGCTGTGCCCGGCGGTGAACGCCTGCCAGCCGCCCTCGACCGGGGCACCGACCCGCGGACCGGCCTCGGTGGGCACCAGGTCCACCGCGAACGCCCGGACCCACGGGGCCACCCCGGCGATCGACCGTTCCGGTTCCTCCGCGTCGCCAGCACCGCCGGCCTCGTCGAGGATCTGCGCGATCTCCGCCACCGTGGCGGTGGCGTAGCTGGAGGTCAGCGTCGGGGCGGTCACGTTGAGCTCCCGGGCGGCCTGGTTGACGATCTGCCCGACGGTGATCGAGCTGAGGTGCAGCTCGTCCAGCGGCCGGCTGTCCGCCCGTACGGCCTCCAGCGGCAGCTCCGCCCGTTCGGCGGCGAGCCGGCGCAGCAGCTCCAGGGTGTCGACCGTCGCGCCGGGCCCGGAGGCCGCGACCGACGCGCCGGCCGGCGACACCGCGCTGGCGGCCGGCTCAGCCCCGGCGCGGGCCACCGCGAAGTCCCCGGCCGGCGCCGACTCGGCGGGGCTGGCGAAGAACCGCAGCGGCCGGCCCGGCTCCAGCGGCCGGGTGAACCGGTCCTGGAACAGCACCGAGTGGTTCACCGCCGCACCCGCCGCGTACGCGGCGCCGACCGCGCTGAGCAGGCCCGCCAGCGACAAGCTGTCGGTCTCCAGCGAGATCGTCGGCACCTCCGGGGCGATGTCCGCGGCCAGGCCGCGCAGCACCCGACCCGGACCGACCTCCAGCAGCAGGTCGGCGTCGTCGGCCAGGCGGCGCACCGCCTGGGTGAACCGCACCGGGTCCAGCACCTGCCGGCGCAGCAGGTCGGGCACGTCGGTGTCGGCCGGCAGCACGTCCCCGGTGACCGTGGAGACCATCCCACCGGACAGCGGGGCGAAGGGCAGGCCGCCCAGGTGCTCGGCGAACGCGACCGCGGCCGGGGCGACCGCCTCCGAGTGGAAGGCGTGCGACACCGCGATCCGGGTCCAGAACAGCCCGGACCGCTCGGCCAGCGCGCCGACCTGTTCCACCGCCGCGACCGGACCGGAGACCACAGTCTGCTGCGGGCTGTTGTAGCCGGCGATGACCACCGGCGTGCCGACCAGCAGCGGCTCCACCACCTCGGGGGCGGCGGAGATGCTGGCCATCGTGCCGTCGCCGGCGCTGGCGTCGGCCATGATCCGGCCACGCGCGCCGGCGGTCGCGATCAGCGTCGCCTCGTCCATGGCGCCGGCCCAGTGCAGCGCGGTCAGCTCGCCGAGGCTGTGCCCGGTGGCCCCGACCGCCCGCACCCCGAGCATCGACAGCACCCGCAGGCCGGCGACCGACGCGGTCACGATCCGCGGCTGCGCCACCGCCGTGGCCACCAGGTCCGCGCCGGGCGGCGGCTGGTGGGCCTGGTACAGGGTGTCGACCTCCTCGAACCGGCGGCGCAGCGCGCCGCCGTCGGCCCGCCGACCCGCGCCCTGGCCGGGGAACAGGAACCCGATCCGCGGGGCGGAACCCGTAGTGCCGAGGAAGACGCCCCCGGCCGCGTCGATCACCCGCTGCTCGCCGGAGTCGACCAGCTCGACCAGCCGCTCCAGGCGCTGCCGCGCCTGCTCGGGCGACGCGACGACCACCGCCGCCCGCACCGGGCGGTCGGCCAGCTTCCCGGCCAGGGTCGCGGCCAGGTCGCCCAGTTCGGCGTACGACAGCCGACCGACCCACGGCGCGAGGTCCGACAGCCGCGAGCCCAGCTCCTCCGGGGTACGCGCGTCGAACATCAGCAGCTCGGTGTCCTGCCGGGAACGCACCAGCGCGGCCGTCGACGCCCCGATCCGGGTCCGCCGGCCGTTCTCCGCGCTCTCGACCACCACGTGGGCGTTGATGCCGCCGAAGCCCATCGAGGACACCGCCGCCCGGACCGGCTTGTCCGCCGGCCACAGCTCCGCTGTCGCGGGCACCCGCACGGCAGGCTGCTCCACGTCGAGCACCGGGTGCGGGTCGACGTGCCCGGTGGCCGGCGGGATGACCTGCTGGCGTACCGCGAGGATCGCCTTGAGCAGTCCGGCGACCCCGGCGGCGGCCTTGGTGTGGCCGAAGTTGCCCTTCACGGTGCTGATCGCGGCGGGCGCGCCCGCCGGGTCGGCCTCCTGCCGGGCCTCGGTGAACGCCGTCAGCTCGGTGGCGTCGCCGACGGCGGTGCCGGTGCCGTGGCCCTCCAGGTAGGCGACCGAGTCGATGCCGTAGCCGGCCCGCTCGTACGCCCGGCGGATGGCCAGCCGGTGCCCGCTGGCCTCGGGCCGGGTGATGCCGCCCTTGCCGTCGGAGGAGTAGCCCCAGCCGGCGATGACGGCGTGTCGCCGTAGCCCGCGCGCCACGGCGTCCTCGTCGCGCATCAGCACCAGCATGCCGCAGCCCTCGCCCGGCCAGAACCCGTTGGAGTTGCGGTCGTACACCCGCATCTCCCCGGTGGCCAGCGCCCCGGTCTTGGCGAAGCCGATCACCTCGAACGGGTCGATGCTCAGGTCCACCCCGCCGGCCACGGCGGCGTCGAGGTCGCCGTTGGCCAGGGCGTTGCAGGCGGTGGAGACCGACAGCAGCGACGACGAGCAGGCGCCGTCGACGGTGTAGCCGCCGCCCTTGAAGTCGAAGTGGTTGCAGACCCGCCCGGCGATGGTGTTGGCCAGGCCGCCGGCCAGGGTGTCCTCGTCGATCGGCGGGAAGGGCGCCTTGTAGCGCGGCTCCAGCTCGTCGAGGAACGTGCCGACCTCGGTGTCGCCCCAGCCCTGCTCGCGCAGCGCCGCCCCGACCGTGCGCCGCACGTACGGCCAGCGCAGCCGCAGCAGGTTGGCCCGGCTGAACTCGCCGGTGAGGGTGTTGCCGATGACCACTCCGGTGGTGGCCAGCGGCAGCCCTTCGCCGTCGGGGAAGCCGGCGTCCTCCAACGCTCGGGCGACCGTGTCCAGGGCCAGCCAGTGCGTCATGTCGGTGGACCGGAAGGTGCTGCCGGCGACCTTGTACCGGACCCGGTCGAACTCGAAGCCCTCGATCACGGCGGCCTTGGCCGAGTAGAACCGGTCGGGCGCGGTCGGGTCGGGGGAGTAGTAGTCCTCGGAGTTCATCCGCTCGTCGGGCAGCCGACGGAACGCCCGGCGGCCGGTGAGCACGTTCTCCCACAGTTGGTTGGGGTTCTCGGCGTCGGGATATCGGCAGGCGATCCCGACGACGGCGATCCGTTCGCTCATTTCTGCTCCTCGCTTCGTCCGTCGACTGTCCTGACGGGGTCGACCTGTTCGGCCGGCGCGGCGCGGCGCGTCCTGTCCCGCCGGTTCACGCGATGCGCCTGGGGGTGCCGAGGGACAGCCCGGCGGGCGCGGCGGCCCGCTCCCGGGACTTCTTGCGCAGGTGCGCCAGCCACCAGCCCAGTCCGCGGATGCCGCAGACCACGACCACCGCGAAGAAGAGCGTGTAGACGACGTTGAACAGCATCAGCACGCCGTAGACCATGGCCACCGAGGAGCCGAACATGAACTGGTTCATCGGCTTGGCCGGGGTGGTCCCCGGGTCGGTGATCATGTAGTTGGTGAACAGTACGAACGCCACACCGGTCATCACGCCGAGCGCGGAGAACAGCGCGACGTCCCAGATCCAGTGCCGGATGAACGCCTGGATGGCGAAGCCGCCGAGCCAGCCCACGATCAGCGGCACCTTGCGGGTCAGCAGCGCGTTGATCACGGTACCGGCGGTGACGATGATGATCGGGATCATCACCCGGAAGTAGGTGTTGGCGTTCTCCGTGAACTCGTACGGCGGGGCGATGGAGATCCAGGAGCCGAAGCAGACCAGCGCCATGGTGATGCCGAAGTTCGACGGGTTCATGTAGTGCCGCATCCGGCCGTAGACCGGGGCCTGCAGGACGTACTTGCCGGTGACGCCGATGATCACGGCGAACGCGATCGGCAGGAACATGTCGTTGGCGTAGAGGAGCATGTTGCAGGCCAGCGCGGTGATGTGCGAGGGCAGCAGGAACTCGTACACCCGGCGGCCGCCGCCGCCGAGGAACCGGGGGGTCTCCTTCTTGGCCCAGGCCCGGATCAGCTCGAAGGAGATCTCGGCGGCGTAGGCGGTGAGCACCGCGAAGATGGGCCACAGCCACGGCTGCTCGAAGCCGAGCAGGGTGTAGCCGAAGATGTTGAAGACGCTGATGGAGAGGGCGAAGTTGCGCAGGGCCAGGTAGCGGCGGTCGGGCTCCGGTTTGGCCGGAGCGGGGACGACGCGGGCCGCGGGGGCGGTGTTGATGCTGGGGGGTGGCGCGATCGTGGTCATCGGTTCGGAACCTCCTCGACGCGGTCGGTCAGCACGAGGGTGTGCGTTCCGGCGGTGAACTGCTGGCTGGTGCTGTGCTGCTGGCCGGCCAGGTCGCGCCAGCGCAGGTCGACGGTGACCGGGCCGCTGCTGTTCCCGAGGCCGAAGTGGACCTCGAAGCTCCGCTTGCCGGCGTGGCCGCTGCCGCCGTCGAGTTGGGAGATCTGCTTGCGGCCGTCCGGCGTGGTCACCGTGACGGTGGCGCCGTACGCCGGGGTGCAGAGCATCTGGCCCGCCGGGGCGCCGACCGCCGGCCGGTACAGCCGCAGGTTCAGGAAGTTGCCCTTGCTGGGCGCCTCGTTGACGTAGAACGCCGGCGGGCCCCACTGCCGGGCCACCGCGAGGTCCAGGGCGCCGGTGCCCCGGGTGTCGGCGGTGGCGACGCCGCGGGTGGGGATCGGGACGTCGAGCCCGACCTCCTTGGTGATGTTGGCGAACTCGCCGCTGGCCGTGCGGGCGAAGAACGCCAGCGGCTGGCTGCCGGCGATGTCGTCGCCGGGCTGCAGGTTGGGCCACATCGCCGGGTTGGACAGCAGGTCGTCGTTCATCATGGCCATCTCCTGCAGCCACGGCCACCGGTTGATCTTGCCCTTGACGAAGCCGAGCGACTGGACGACCTCCAGGTCGCCGCTGTTGAGGAAGTCGCCGAACTTGATGTCCCAGCCCCAGCCGCTCCAGGCCATGCCCAGCGGCCGGGCCTCCTGGGTGAACGGTGCGACGCCCTTGCCCAGCTTGGCGAGCATGTCGCGCTCGTCGCGGGCCCGGTTGATCCAGACGAAGTTGCTCTCCTCCAGGCCCCAGGCCGTGGTGATGTTGGAGACCACCATGTCGAAGTTGCCGTTGCGGTCCAGGTCGCCGAAGTCGATGCCCATGCCCTTGAACGAGCCGTTGCCGAGCACGAACGACTTGGGGGTCGTCGGGGTGCGCTCCCCGATCGCCGCCTTGAACTTGATCCGGCCGGGGGAGGAGATGTTGTGCAGCAGGTGGTTGTGGCCGAAGTCGTTGGCGACGTAGACGTCCGGCAGCCCCCGCGCGGTCAGGTCGGCCGCGCCCAGGCCCAGCGTCCAGCCGGTGGACTTCTTGAACGGCACCGCCCCGCGCTCGGCCACGAAGTTCACCGACGGGTTGTCGCCGGCGGTCGCCGCGTGCCAGCGCAGCACGTGCAGGCCGCCGCCGTTGGTGGCGCTGGACAGCGTGTCGTTCATCTCGACGTTGTCCTGGCCCCGGGTGTTGAGCACGTCGGACTCGGGGAAGTAGTTGCCGATCACCACGTCCGGCTTGCCGTCGCCGTCGAGGTCACTGACCAAGGAGGCGTTGGTGTGCCACTTGGGCCCGTGGTAGCGGCCGTCCGGCGAGCTCTGCGGCAGCAGTTCCTGGCGCTGGTACGAGGCGTTGGCCACCGTCGTGGCGCCGGCCTTGCGCAGGAACAGGATCGGCACCCGGCCCCAGTAGGTGACCATCAGGTCCATCCGGCCGTCGAGGTTGTAGTCGCCCGGGACGCAGGCCATCGGCGCCATGGTGTCGTCGATCGGCAGCGGCGCCGCGTCGAGGAGGAACGGCGTGAACTGGTCCTCCTTCGGCGCGGTGGGCGCGTAGGTGACCACCACCTGGTTGGTGCGCACGTCCACGAAGCACAGGCTGTTGGCCCGGCCGTGGTCGGTGAGGTCGTTGAGGGCGATGCTCGCGCCGACCGACGAGATCCACGCGCGGATCTTGTGGTAAGACGGGTTGACGTCCCGGATCGTTCTCTTGGGCAACCGGTCATAGCCGTCCGGGTAGGCGATCGGCTGCTCGGTGAAGCGGTATCGTGAGGCGGCCTGCTCGGCACCGGCGACGGAGACCCGGCTGTCGATGATGAAAAAGAGCGAGGCCGCGAGTAGAATCGCGACTATTCCGGGACTGAGCGAGCGTAGGCGTTGACCCAGCACGGTAAGGTCTCCTTACGACAGAGCCATCGACTTCTGCCAAAGCCGATGGCGTGAACAGGGCAGACGGCGCCGCCGCGGCGGTGTTCCACGGGGCGGTTTCGTGGCGGCGCGCGGTTGGGGGATGGGGAATTGTCGCCTGGCGGGATAGGCCCGCCGGCGCGTCGGACCCGGCCGGTGGAGGGGCTCCTCCGGCCTTTTCAACCGACGTGGCGAATCTGATTCCTGGAGTGCCTGGTTTCCTCCTGCTGCGGGCGGGGAAAGTGGATTAGGGCGACCGGATCGGGCCCAGGTTCATCGTGCGACTTCATCGTGCGACGGTGGCCCCGGACTGCGCTTCTTTCACATTGCTCCCGGCGTTCTCCCAGCCTGTCGCCGTTTGGTTCGCGTTTAACGGACGGTTTGACGCGCCGGATCCCTTTAGGTCAATCTCGTCGTCTTGACCCGCTGTGTCCACCCGGGGGGCCGAAGACGGCAATATGGCGACTAACTGTGGACCGCGCGGTGGCTAGCGTGGGTTACGGCGCTGCCCGGGCGCGCTGTCTTCGGGGATCACCCCGCCCGGGACCCGGGAAGAGAGGAAGCCGCCGTGTCTGTCGAGGGATTCTGGAAGGTGGCCGTGGCCACCCCGTTCGGCACCCGCCGTACCGAGCTCGAGCTGTTCAGCGAGGACGGTGTCCTACAGGGAATCTCGCGTGGTGAGAAGGAAACGCTCACCCTCAACGACCTCCAGCTGGAGGGCAACCGCCTGTCGTGGTACCAGTCCATCAAGAGGCCGATGCGGATGGACCTGGTTTTCGACGTGACGATCGACGGCGACGAGATGACCGGCACCGCCCGTGGCGGCCCGATGCCGGCCGCGAAGGTCAGCGGGCACCGCGAGCCGGCCGCCCAGCCGGCCTGAGCCGGCGCCCGTGTCGCCCGACCGCCCCCGGGGTCCACCCGTCGGGGGCGGTCGGCACCGGAGCGGAACCCCGTTGGGGGCGCGCCTCGGCCCTTCGGGGCCACGCTCCAACCCGGATATGTATTGACTTAAGTGCATTTATCATTAATGGTCTTGGGTACTCGACGCGGGAGCACCCATGACCGAACTGCCAGATGGCACCGAGCACCACCGTTACCTGATCATCGGCGCAGGTCCGGCCGGCCTACAGCTGAGCTACTACCTCCAGCAGGCCGGCAGCGACTATCTGACGCTGGAACGCGCGGCCAGCCCCGGCGAGTTCTTCCGCCGGTTTCCCCGGCACCGCCGGCTGATTTCCCTGAACAAGGTGCACACGACGAGCACCGACCCGGAGATCCGGCTGCGCTGGGACTGGAACTCGCTGCTGCACGAGCCGGCCGACCTGCCGTTCTCCGACTACAGCCGCGAGTACTTCCCCCACGCGGACGACCTGGTCCGCTATCTGGGCGACTTCGCCCGGCACCACCAACTGGCCATCCGCTACGACACCACCGTCGAACGGGTCGAGAAGACCGACGACGGCTTCCTCGTGCGGGCCGGCGGCCGACTGCTGCACGCCGACTGCGTCGTGGTGGCCGCCGGCTGGGGCCCCCCGAACGTCCCCGACGTGCGCGGCATCGAGCACGCGGTCGGATACGAGGACATGAGCACCGACCCGGCCGACTACGCCGGCCAGCGGGTGCTCATCCTCGGCAAGGGCAACTCCGCCTTCGAGACCGCCTCGGCGATCCTCGGGCACGCCGCCATGATCCACCTGGCCAGCCCCCGGCCGATGCGGCTGGCCTGGAACACCAAGCACCCCGGCGACGTGCGGGGCCACCACGGCGCCGTTCTGGACAGCTACCAGTTCAAGACCCTGCACTCGGTGCTCGACTGCGTCATCGACGAGATCCGTCCGGTGGGCGACAGGTACGAGGTGCACCTGACCTACACCCACGCCGACGGCGAGACGGCCGTCATGGAGTACGAGACCGTCCTGCGCTGCACCGGCTTCGCCATGGACACCTCGATGTTCGCCGAGAACTGTCGCCCGGCGAGGGTGCCCAGCGGGCGGCTGCCGGTCACCCGGCCCGACTGGCAGTCGATCGACGTCGACGGGCTGTACTTCGCCGGCACGCTCGCCCAGGACCGGGACTTCAAGAAGGCGTCCTCGGCCTTCATCGACGGGTTCCGCTACAACCTGCGGACGCTCACCGCCCTGCTGCGCGAGCGGTACGAGGGCGCGCCGCTGCCGTACGAGAAGGTGGAGGCCGACGCCGAGGCGCTCACCGGGGTGGTGCTGGACCGGGTCAACTGGAGCTCGGCGCTGTGGACCCAGTTCGAGTTCCTCTGCGACGTCCTCGTCGTCGACCCCGGCGCCGGCGGGGCCCGCCACTACCAGGACCTGCCCGAGGACCACGCGGTGCAGCGGTTCGGCGGCGAGAGCCACTACTACACGTTCTCGCTGCGCTGGGGCCGCGACGCGTACTCCGACGTGTTCGCCATCGAGCGGCACCCGCAGCCCGACCGGGCCGCCGAGAGCGCCTTCATCCACCCGGTGCTGCGCCGGTACCGGGGCGGGGAACTGGTCGAGGAGCTGCACCTGCTGGAGGACCTGCTGGCCGAGTGGCGCAGGCCGGACCGGCACGTGCAGCCCCTGCTCGACTTCTTCGCCGCGGATCTGGGGCGGTGACGCCTACCGGCGGACCATGACCTCCGACAGCGGCTTGCGGGTCAGCTCCGGGACGGTGACCCCCTCGGCCGGGTAGCCGACCGGCATCACCACGCAGGCGCGCTCCTCGGCCGGACGCTCGCAGATCTCGTTGAGGAACCGCATCGGGCTGGGGGTGTGGGTGAGTGTGGCCAGCCCGGACAGGTGCAGGGCGGTGATCAGCATGCCGATGGCGATGCCGACCGACTCCTTGACGTAGTAGGGCCTCGGGGTCTGCGGGCCCTGGTGGACCTCGAACACGACGATGACCACCGGGGCGGTCTCCAGGAACGGCTTCTGCCAGTCGGTGCCCATCGGGGCCACCGCATTCAGCCACTCGGCCGAGGCGCGTCGGGTGTAGAACTCGATCTCCTCGGCCTCGGCGGCCTCCCGCAGCCGGTGCTTGCGCTCCGCGTCGGTGATCATCACGAAGCGCCAGGGTTGCAGGTTGGCGCCGCTGGGCGCCGTCGCGGCGGCCCGAACGGCCTCCTCGACGACGCCCAGCGGCACGGGTTCGGCCGAGAAGTGTCGCACCGACCGGCGGGCCGCCATCTGGTCGGCGAACGCCCGGGCGTTGCGGTTCATCAGCGTGGGTTCCAGCCTGTCCAGGTGGAACGGGGTGGTCGCGATCTGGTTCACGGAAGAGCCTCCATCGGCAGGTCGGGGGCTTCTCCAGCATTACCCACGGCACCCGCCGCTGGTTGCGCGGAATTGCCCTGATCGCCGAGCCGTGGACGGCACGGTTGATGACGGCAAACGCGGCCGGGTCAGCCCGCGGTCTGCTCCGCCAGGTGGTCGACGACGTCGGCGAGCGTCCCGCCCCGGCGGGCCACCGATCGCTGGTGCCGCGCCCCGGTGCCGTCGGCTCCCAGCCGCTCCAACCATCCCCCGACGAGGTCGTGCTCGCCGTGGGCGCGCAGCACCGGCTCCACGATGTCCAGCAGGTCGCGGGCCAGCGCGGTCGCGGGCCGCAGCCGGCCCGTGCGCGGGTCCACACCCTCGCCGTCCAGGCCGTCGCGGGCCGCCCGCCAGTAGGCCGCCCGCAGCAGCTCGCCGGCGACGTCCGGGGCCGGCTCGCCGGCTTCCACGGCCGCCGACAGGTGCACCACCATCGCCCGCACCAGCGCCGCGTACCGCGCCGAGTCCTCGGCGGTGACGGCGGAGTCGGCGACCCGGACCTCCAGGGTCGGGTGCCGCTCCGAGGGGCGTACGTCCCAGAAGATGGTGGCCCGGTCGACGAGGGCGCCGACGTCCAGCAGTCGCTGCACCACCTCGTCGTAGTGCTCCGCCGAGTCGAACACCGGCGGCGGGCCGGCCACCGGCCACCGCCCCCAGACGGTGGTGCGCCAGCTCGCGTACCCGGAGTCGCGGTCGTCCCAGTACGGCGAGTTCGCGGTGAGGCTGAGCAGCAGCGGCAGGTACGGCCGCAGGTGGTTGCCGACCAGCACCGCCCGCTGCCGGCTCGGCATCTCCACGTGCACGTGCAGCGCGCACAGCGCCAGCTCGTCGTGCAGGCCCCGGTACGTCTCGTTGCCCATGCTCTGACGCGGGCCGACGGTCATCGGCGGCGGCACCACCCCGGCGACGGGGGCGGTGCCGGTGGCCACCACCCGCAGCCCGGCCGTCCGCGCGCAGTCCGCGACGACCTTGCGGGCCTCGGCGAGCTGGGCGGCCAGCTCGCCGAGCGTCTCGCAGGCGTCGGTGCGGGTCTCCAGTTGCAGGGTGGTGATCTCCCCGGAGACCCGCTCCCCGAGCAGCGCGGACGCCGCCCCGACGACCTCGGCGGCCCGGGGCGCCGGGGCCCGGGTGACGGCATCGACGACCAGGAACTCCTCCTCCACCCCGAAGCGTGGCGGCGGCGTGGTCTGACGCGTGGTGAGGGTCATGGGGCGGTCGTCCTCCCGCTCGCTGAGCCGGCGGCCACGAACGCGGACCACCGGCGGATGGACAGCGGCGCGGGGACCGGGCGCTGCGCCGTCTCGACGCACCATTATGGAGGGCGAGCCGGCGCTTGGGGAGCAGCGGCGCGCGTCAGAGGCGCGCGGGGATGCCCCGGCCCGCGGCGACGCGGCCCCGGCGCGGCTGCGCGAGCACTCCGGCGACCGTCGCGGCGAGCAGGGCGGCACGGTCGGGCATCTGGGTGACGTCCACCCACTCGGTGCGGGCGTGTGACCCGCCGCCCACCCCGCCGAGGCCGTCCAGGGTGGCCACGCCCAGCGACCCGGTGAAGTTCGCGTCGGACGCCCCGGCGGCGTGCGCGGCCTCCACCGGCGGCAGGCCCAGCTCCCGGCCCGCCCGCCGGGCGATCTCCAGCAGCGGCGTCGCCACCGACTCCTGCAGCGGGTACCGGTTGATCCCGCCGCCCACCACCAGCGCGGCGTCGGTCAGCCGGGGGGTCATCGCGTGGATCAACCGGTCCACCCGGTCGAGCTCCTCCCGGGTCCAGGCGCGCACGTCGACGCAGAACGTCGCCGACTCGGGCACCTGGTTGCTGATGCTGCCCGCGCTGAGCACCGTCGGCGTGACGCTGGTGCCCTCGGCGGCGAAGGCCCGCACGGCCAGCACCTGGTGGGCCAGTTCGACCGCCGCGTTCACCCCCCGGTGCGGCTCCACGCCTGCGTGCGCGGCCCGGCCGCGGATGGTGATCTCGTACATCGAGCCGCCCTTGCGGGCGACCTTGACCGCGCCCGTCTCCGTGGACGGCTCGCCCACCAGCACCGCCCGGGAGCGCCGGGCCTGCTGCTCGATCAGCGGCCGGGACGTCGGCGATCCGCTCTCCTCGTCGCAGGTGAGCAGCACCCCCACCCGGGAGGTGTCGGGCAGCAGCGACAGGGCGGTGACCATCTGGACGATGCCGGCCTTCATGTCGCACACCCCGGGGCCGGTGGCGATGCCGTCGGTGAGCGCGAAGGGCCAGTCCCGCACCGTCCCCTCCGGCCACACCGTGTCGTAGTGCCCGAGCAGCAGCACCCGCTGGTCGTCGGCCGGCCAGAGCAGGTGCGGCAGCCCGTCGCGCATCACCCGCACGGCGGGGCGGCCCAGGACCGGGCTGATCCAGCTCTCCAGCAGGTCGGCGCAGGCGTGCAGCTGACGTATCTCCCCGGGCGGGGATTCCTGGTGCACGAGTTGGCGAAGTCGGTCCACCAGGGCCCCGGCCTGTGCCAGGGCCCCCTGCCGCATGTCCATTGTGTCGACCATGGAGCCGATCGTGGCAGCGCCCCGTACGCAGCGGCAATACGCGTCCGTGCCCTGCTCGTGGCGCTCCGTGTCGACCCAGGTGTCGGTCCTGGGAACGGCACGCTGGGAGAGATCGCGGCCCGCGTCACCGGCCCGAACGGGGCACGCAGGAAGAAGCGCCCGGGCCGCCGGGCCGGCACCATGCGCAGCAGGACCGCGTTGCCGCCGGCCGCGGCCTGTCACGCCGAGGAGAGCATGTGGCACACATCGATCTGGGTCTGGACGAGGCGGAACACCCGGGGATCACCGGGCTCATGGGCTACCGACCGGAGACCGCCGTCGCGCTCAACGCGCTGGCCGAGGCGCTGCTGCACGCGCCGCACCCGACCCTCACGGCCGGGGAGCGGGAGCTGATCGCGGCGTACGTCTCCGGGCTCAACGACTGCACGTTCTGCTGCTCGTCGCACTCCGCGTTCGCCGCCGCCCAGCTCGACGGCGGCATGCCGCTGGTGCGGCAGGTCCGGGCGGACCTGGACGCGGCCGAGGTGTCGGCGAAGCTGCGCGGCCTGCTGCGGATCGCGGCGGCGGTGCAGGAGAGCGGGCGGAAGGTGAGCGCGGAGCTGGTCGACGCGGCCCGCGCCGAGGGCGCCACCGATCTGGAGATCCACGACGCGGTGCTGATCGCCGCCGCGTTCTGCATGTTCAACCGCTACGTCGACGGGCTCGGCACCCGGCTGCCGGAGGACCCGGCCGCCTACGAGGAGACCGCGCAGCGGATCAAGACCGGCGGGTACGTGGGCTCGGCCTGACCGGCGCGGGCACCGGCGGGCGCGGGGACGCGCCCGTCGGCACGGCGGGGCGCTACCGCGCGTTGTACGGCATGGTGGGGAACCAGCCGTAGTCGAACATGGCGGGCAGCCGCACGTCCCAGTAGACGACCATGAACACGCCCAGCGCGATCAGCAGCGCCCCGGTCACCGCGGCGGTGCGGGTGGGACTGCCGGCCAGCCACTGGATGAACCGGCCCCGGGTGGCCACGATGATCAGCGCGAACAGCGCGGCGACGATGGCGATGTTGCCCAGCGACTGGAGCACGAACGCGCCCGCGCCGTAGAGCGGGTTCCCGGTGTCCACCGCCCAGTGGAACAGCTTGTTGAACAGCGGGTACGGCCGGCCGATGAGGAACCCGCCGACCAGCGCGCCGAGCACCACGACCCGGGCGACCGGGCGGTGCGCGAACGGGTCGGGCAGCGTCCCGAGCGCGGCCAGCCCGAGGTAGACGAAGGCCAGCCCGATCACGCCGAAGACGACCATCGACTGGATCAGGCGCACCGGCAGCCCGCCGACCGTGTCGGTGGACAACTGCGGCAGCCGGTCGCCGAGCAGCACGCCGACGAAGCCGTACACCGCGGAGACCGCCACCATCCCGACGGTGAGCCAGCCGACCGGCCGCAGCAGCCCGCGCAGCCCGGCCCGGGTGGCCCCGGCGCCGCCGGCCTGGCTCATCGGGCCGACCGCGGCGGCCATGGCGATGTTGCACGCCGTGAACGTGCCGGCCAGGCCGGAGACGAACGCGAACACCAGGCCCGCGACGGTGCCGCCGATGGCGGTGGCCTTCGCGTCGTGGCCCAGCAGGGCGTTGGCGACGTTGTCACCGATCACGTGGTCGACGAACTCGTACGACCACAGCACCGCGAGCAGGACTCCCGCCGCGACGCCGCCCAGGACGATCCGCCCGCGCGCCCGCGGGTGGGTGTGCGCGGCGACGTGGACCGCGCCTGCGCTGCCGGTGACAGTCATGGATGGATTGTGGGGACGGGCCCGCCCGTTGGCTTCTTCGATATTGCCGAATTCGCACCGGGCCCGACGGCAGCCGTGGCGGTAGAACGGCAACCTCGAACAAGCGTTCCACCTACCGCATCGTCCATCGTGGACGCATGTCGGTCACCCCGCATCAGTGGCGCCGCGTCCGAACCTCCGTGCCCGTCGTCCTGGGGCGGCTGCTCGACCTCGTCGAGGACGCCCCGCCCGACCGGGCCGCCACCGCGCACTGGACGGTGGCCGACACCATGGCCCATGTGTGCGGCGTCGCCGCGATGGGCCTGTCCCTCGTCCGGGAGACCCCGCCCGACCTTCCGGTGCCCGGCCTGCTCGACCTGCGTCGCCGCACCACGGTCGACACCATCTCGGTGATGAACGCCGAGGTGCTGCGGCAGTTCACCGAGCGGCGCCTGCCGGTCCTGGCCGACCGGCTGCGCGCCGACGTCGAGGAGGTGCTGCGGGCGGTCGGGGAGACCGGGCCGGAGCACGAGGTGTCCTGGCTGGGCGGCGCGCGGCTACCGGTCACCGGGCTGCTGGCCCACCTGCTCAACGAGCTGAACATCCACGCCTGGGACATCGCCCGGGCGCTCGGGAGGCGATGGGTCATCGACCCCGCCGACGCCGCGCTCTTCGTCGACCTGTTCCTGGTCGACCTGACCCGCCGCAGCTACGGCCGGCTGCTGGACCGCGACGCCCCGGCGCGCCCGGGACGGATCTCGGTGAACTTCCGGCACCGCTTCGGCCCGGAGGTGACTTTGGCCCTGGTCGACGGGCGGGTGTCGGTGGGACCGCCGGACCCGCGCCCGGACGTCCGGCTCTCCTTCGACCCGGCCACCTTCACCCTGATGCTGTTCGGGCGGGTGCACCGGGTGCGTGCGGTGCTCGCCCGCAAGCTGTCCGTCGGCGGGCGGCGGCCCTGGTTGCTGCCCGTCTTCCTGCGGACCATGCGGATGCCGTCCTGAGCCGAGGGCCGTGGCGTCCCCCGGAACCGGCTCCGGGGCACCCCCGCAATACGGAAGAAGTGTCCGCGCGGCAGCCGGTGCGACCGTGAGGGGGACAAGGTCCACGGACCGGAGAGCCTTCAAGGAGGAAATGGTGACGATCACTGAGACCCCCACGCGCGAGGAGATCCTCCGCCGGGTCGCCAAGGCCGAGCCGGTGCTCCGGGAGCACATCGCGTGGTCGGAGGAGAACCGGCGGCTGCACGAGGCGACGGTCGAGGCGATGGCCGAGGCGGGCATCTTCCGGATGCGGGTGCCCAAGCGGTACGGCGGCTACGAGTGCGACGGCGCCACCCTGGTCGAGGTCGGCGCGGCGCTGGGCCGCATCGACGGCTCGGTGGCCTGGGTGGCGATGGTCAACTGGATTCCCACGTACCTGGTCTGCATGTTCCCCGACGAGGTGCAGGACGAGGTGTTCTCGACCCCGGACGTGCGGGTCTGCGGCACCAACGCCCCCAAGGGCACCATGGTTCCGGTCGAGGGCGGGTACCTCCTCAACGGCCGCTGGCCCTTCGTCAGCGGCGCGCACCACGCGCACTGGATGGAGGCCGCGGCCGTCATCCTGCGCGACGGCGCCGAGCCGGAGCCGGTTATGACCATGGTCCCGATGTCGGACATGGAACTGGTCGACGACTGGCACACCACCGGGCTGCGCGGCTCCGGCAGCATCACCACGGTGGCCACGGACGTCTTTCTCCCCGCCGAGCGGGTCATCCCGCTGGGGGCCGCGCTCGGTCCGGACACCCTGTCCGAGACCAACCGGAACATTCCCATCTACTCCACCCCGGCCACCCTGGTCGCCGCCGTCTCCGGCGCCGGCATGCTCGCCGGCCTGGCCAAGGCGGCGTGGGACAGCTTCTTCGAGCGGCTGCCCGACCGGAAGATCATCTACACCGAGTACCCGAGCCAGGCCGAGGCCCCGCTGACCCACCTGCGGGTCGGCTCCGCCGCCCACAAGATCGACCAGGCGTTGTTCCACGCCCGGCGGATCGCCGAGGTCGTCGACCACAAGGCGTTCAGCGGCGAGGCGTGGACCGTCGAGGAGCGGGTCCGGGCACGCGCCGACCAGGGCGAGGCGGCCCGCCTGGCCAAGGAGGTCGCCGACATCTTCCAGATGGCCAGCGGCGGCACCTCCATCTACAGCGACGTGCCGATCCAGCGCATCGTGCGGGACATCACCTCCGCCGCGCTGCACGGCCTCGTCGTCCCGGACGTCAACACCGAGCTGTACGGCCGGGTGCTGTGCGGGCTGGAGCCCAACACCCTCTACCTGTGACGCCTCGCGTCGCGGGGCTCTCCCACCGCCGCTGGTGGGAGGGCCCCGGGCGCCTGCGTCCGGACCGGGGCGGGGCCGCCGCCGGTCACTGTCCCGATGCGCGTGCGTACGACGCCCGACGCGTCGCCGCCGTCAGGGTATGGCGGTGGGGGAGGGCGTCGCGGTGCCGCCCCTCGGCGCCTCGGGGGTCATCAGGCGGACGATCTCCTCCCGGTCTGCGGCCGACGGCAGGCCCCAGTCCGGGCGGTAGCCGTAGACCTCCCGCAGCGGCGTGGAGGAGGTCCGGCCGCCGAGGATCTCCACCGCGTCGGCGTCGATCAGCCCGGGGTGCTCCACCCCGCACGCCTCCGCGACCTTGACCAGGTCCCGCCGCAGCGTCCGCAGGTAGTTCGCCGCTCGCACCGACTTCGACACCGGGTCCAGGCCCCGGGCCAGCCACGGGTTCTGGGTGGCGACCCCGGTCGGGCAGGTGTCGGTGTGGCACTTCTGCGCCTGGATGCAGCCGATCGCCAGCATCGCCTCCCGGCCGACGTTGACCATGTCGCAGCCGAGCGCGAACGCCACCACCGCATTGTCCGGCAGGCCCAGCTTGCCGGCGCCGACGAAGACGACCTGCTCGTGCAGGCCCTGCTCGGCGAAGACCTTGTACACCCGGGAGAAGCCCTGCTGGAACGGCAGCGACACCGAGTCGGTGAAGATCAGCGGGGCGGCGCCGGTGCCGCCCTCGCCGCCGTCGACGGTGACGAAGTCGACCCCGCGGCCGGTGTCGCGCATCAGGGTGGTCAGCTCCTCCCAGAAACCGAGGTCACCGACGGCGGACTTGATCCCCACCGGCAGGCCGGTCTCGGCGGCCAGCAGTTCCACCCAGTCCAGCAGGCTGTCGCAGTCGGAGAACTCGGCGTGCCGGGACGGGCTGACGCAGTCCCGGCCCTGCGGGATGCCCCGGGTCGCGGCGATCTCCGCCGACACCTTCGCCGCCGGCAACAGCCCGCCCAGGGTCGGTTTGGCGCCCTGGCTGAGCTTGACCTCCAGCGCCCGTACCGGCGCGCCGGCGACCAGGTCCCTGAGCCGGGCGAGGTCGAACCGGCCGTGCTCGTCGCGGCAGCCGAAGTACGCGGTGCCGAGCTGGAACACCAGCTCCCCACCCCGCCGGTGGTACGGGGACAGGCCCCCCTCGCCGGTGTTCTGCAGGCAACCGGCCAGGGCCGCCCCCCGGTTGAGGGCCGCCACGGCGTTGCCGGACAGCGATCCGAAGCTCATCCCGGAGACGTTGACCACCGACTCCGGCCGGAAGGCCCGCGCCCGTCCCCGGGCCGCCCCGAGCACCTTGGCGCACGGCAGCCGTACGTCGTGCCCGGCCGTCGGCGACGACGGCGGCACCGTCCGGCCGAACGTACGGTGCTTGATGATCGCGTACCCGGCGGTGTACTCGATGTCGTTGTCGGTGCCGAACCCGAAGTAGTTGTTCTCCTGCTTCGCCGAGGCGTACACCCAGCGCCGCTGGTCGCGCGTGAACGGCCGCTCCTCGTTGTTGCCGGCCACGATGTACTGCCGCAACTCCGGCCCGATCGACTCCAGCAGGTACCGGGCCCGACCGATCACCGGGAAGTTGCGCAGCAGCGCGTGGTCACGCTGCAGGACGTCACGGGCGGCCAGCGCCGCGACGGCGGCGGCGACGGCGGGCACGGTTCGACGGACCCATCTCATGCCGTCAGTCTCCCCGGGGTCGCCGGATTTCGCACGGCCGGCGAGTCCCGTCCGCCTGGGACGCATGCCGACCCGGCGGCCCGGCCTCGGTGTGACGGCGCATTTGCGAACACTGCGCTGGTGCAGACGCCGCAGATGCGGGGATCTGGTGAGCTTTCGGGCCGCATCGGCGGCACGGTATAGTGCCCTCCGTGACGGTGTTCCGGATCGGCGAGGCGGCCGAACTTCTCGGCGTCAGCACCGACACGGTGCGGCGCTGGGTCGACGCCGGCCGCCTCGCCGCCACCCGCGACGAGCACGGCCACCGGGTGCTCGACGGCGCCGACCTGGCCGCGTTCGTCCGCGCCGCGGCTGCCGCGCCCGAGGAGCACGCCGAGCTGTCGTCGGCCCGCAACCGGCTGCGCGGCATCGTCACCGCCGTGGTGAAGGACGCCGTGATGGCCCAGGTCGACATCCAGGCCGGGCCGTTCCGGATCGTGTCGCTGATGAGCCGCGAGGCGGTCGACGACCTGGGCCTCCAGGTCGGCTCGGTCGCCGTCGCGGTGATCAAGTCGACCACGGTCGTGGTGGAACGGCCGGCCCCGCACCCCTCGCGAGGAAGGACCGGCCCGTGACCGCACGCGGGAACCCGGGGACCCGACGGACCCGCACCGCCCTGACCGGGGCGGTCGCCCTGGCCCTCGCCGTCACCGGCTGCGCCGGCGGCTCCGATCCGTCCGCGAGTGGCGACGGGGTGCGTGGCCCGGTCACCGTCTTCGCGGCGGCGTCACTGACCGAGTCGTTCACCCGGCTGGGCGCCGAGTTCGAGGCCGCCCACCCGGGCACGACGGTCACCTTCAGCTTCGCCGGCAGCTCCGCCCTGGCCACCCAGGTCAACCAGGGCGCGCCCGCCGACGTGTTCGCCGCCGCGTCCCCGGCCACCATGCGTACGGTCACCGACGCCGGCAACGCCGACGGCCCCCCGGTCACCTTCGCCCGTAACCAGCTCGTCATCGCCGTGGCGGAGGGCAATCCGCGGTCGGTGGCCGGGCTGGCCGACCTGACCCGGCCCGGGACGAAGGTCGCGCTGTGCGCCCCGCAGGTGCCCTGCGGGGCGGCGGCCCGCACCGCCCTCGACGCCGCCGGCGTGCCGCTCACCCCGGTCACCCTCGAACAGGACGTCAAGGGCGCGCTGTCCAAGCTGCGCCTCGGCGAGGTCGACGCCGCGCTGGTCTACCGCACCGACGCCGCCGCCGCGTCCGAGGTGGACGCCGTGGAGTTCCCCGAGTCCGCCGAGGCCGTCAACGACTACCCGATCGTCGTGCTTCGACAGGCCGGCAACCCGGCCGCAGCCCGGGAGCTCGTCGCGTACGTGCGGTCCGAGCGGGGCCGCGCCGCGCTGACCGCCGCCGGGTTCCAGCCCCCGCGGGCCTGACCCCGGTGGTACGAGCCCGCCCGGCGACACCGCGCCGCCGCGTCCCCGGGCGGCGGATGCCCGTCGCCCTGTTCGTCCCGGCCGGGCTCGGGCTGATCTTCCTCGTGCTGCCCCTCGCCGGGCTGCTCGCCCGCGCTCCGTGGGCCACCCTGCCGCAGCGGCTGGCCGCGCCGGGGGTGCTCACCGCGCTGCGGCTGTCCCTGCTCACCGCCACGGTCGCCACGCTGGTCTGCGTCGTCCTCGGCGTGCCCCTGGCGTGGCTGCTGGCCAGGCTGGAGTTCCCCGGCCGGCGGTTGGTCCGGGCGCTGGTCACCGTGCCGCTGGTGCTCCCGCCGGTGGTCGGCGGCGTCGCTCTGCTGCTGGTCTTCGGGCGGCGTGGCCTGCTCGGCGGCTGGCTCGACGCCACCTTCGGGATCACCCTGCCGTTCACCACCGCCGGGGTCGTCCTCGCCGAGGCGTTCGTGGCCATGCCGTTCCTGGTCATCGCCGTCGAGGGCGCGCTGCGCGGCGCCGACGTCCGGTACGAGGAGGCCGCCGCCACCCTCGGGGCCGGCCGGTGGACCACCTTCACGCACGTCACCCTGCCGCTGGTCGCCCCCGGCGTGGCCGCCGGGGCGATGCTGTGCTGGGCCCGCGCCCTCGGCGAGTTCGGCGCCACCATCACCTTCGCCGGCAACTTCCCGGGCCGTACCCAGACCATGCCCCTGGCCGTGTACCTGGCCCTGGAGACCGACCTGGAGGCCGCGATCGTGCTCAGCCTCGTCCTGCTCACCGTCTCCGTGGCCATCCTCGCCGGGCTGCGCGACAAGTGGACGGCCGGCCTGTGACCGCCGCCGCCGGTTCGGACGCCGGCGACCCCGTCCCGCCGCCTGCTGGGCCGGGCGCCGGCGACCCCGTCCCGCCGTTGCTGGACGCCCACCTCGTCGCCGACCGGGGCGGCTTCCACCTCGATGTCGCCCTGCGGGTCCGCGCCGGGGAGGTGGTGGCGCTGCTCGGGCCCAACGGCGCCGGCAAGACCACCGCGCTGCGCGTGCTGGCCGGCCTGCACCCGCTGACCGCCGGCCACCTCACCCTCGCCGGGGCCGACCTCGACCGCCCCGACCGCCGGGCGTGGACCCCGCCGGAGCGCCGCCCGGTCGGCGTCGTCTTCCAGGACTACCTGCTCTTCCCACACCTGAGCGCCCGGGACAACGTCGCCTTCGGCCCGCGCCGGCACGGCGCCGACCGGCGGGCCGCCCGGGCCGTCGCCGACGCCTGGCTGGCCCGGGTCGGCCTCGCCGAGCACGCCCGGCGCCGGCCCCGGCAGCTCTCCGGCGGGCAGGCGCAGCGGGTCGCGCTGGCCCGGGCCCTCGCCGTCGATCCCACCCTGCTGCTGCTCGACGAGCCGCTCGCCGCCCTCGACGCCCGCACCCGCCTGGACACCCGCGCCGAGCTGCACCGCCACCTCGCCGCCCACCCGGGCGCGACCGTGCTGGTCACCCACGACCCCCTCGACGCGCTGGTGCTCGCCGACCGGCTGGTCATCGTGGAGGACGGGCTGGTCGTCCAGACCGGCGACGCGGCCACCGTCACCGCCCGCCCCCGCACCGACTACGTCGCCCGCCTGGTCGGGCTGAACCTGCACCGGGGCCACGCCGACGGCCACCGGGTCCGGGTCGGCGGGCTGACCCTCACCGCCGTCGACAGCGTGGCCGGCGAGGCGTTCGTGGCGTTCCCGCCGGCCGCCGTGGCGCTGCACCCCGCCCGGCCCGACGGTAGCCCCCGCAACACCTGGGAAGCCACCGTCGCCGGGGTGCAGCGGCACGGCGACAACCTGCGCGTCCAGCTCGACGGGCCGCTGCCCGTCGCCGCCGACGTCACCCCGGCCGCCGCCGCGCAGCTCCGGCTGGTCCCGGGCCTGGCGGTGTGGGCGGCGGTCAAGGCCGCCGAGACCCGCGCGTACCCGGTGGGTCGCTGACCTGCCGCTGACCCGGACACTGGCCGGGGTGGGGGTGGCGGTCCACCCGGAGGGGGAACCCGGCACCCGTTGACCCTCGACGATCTCGCCGTCGCCGTGGAGCGTGACGACCGGGCGATGGTGCTGTTCATGTCCGATACCGGCTACCTCATCTGCGAGGTGATCCGGCCGGGCGGCGGAGAGCCGGGCGGCGCGTTGAGCCACGAGCGGTGGTCCCGGCCGGACTGGCTGCCCGGCCCGGTGCAGCGGCTCCTACTCACGTCCTCGGAGTCCGAAGGCGGGGACGTCACGGTCGGCGGCCGGGTCAGCGCCCGGGTGCACCGGCTGGTGCTCGACCACGGCGACGGGCGGACGACCACCACCGCCCGGATCTCCCGGGGCGCGTTCGGGCTGGTCACCCACGCCGCTCCCGTCACCTGGCGGGCCGAGCTGGTCAGCTATGACGCCGCCGGCGGGGAGCTGGACCGCCGCCGGCTGTTCCGCCCGTCGGACTGGTTCGACCACTGCTACGCCACCCCGTCCGGTGAGGTCGTCTACGGCCCGGCCGGTGCGGACTGCCGACCTGCGGAACGCTGGGCCCGGTAGCCGCCGTCCTGTCCGTAGTCCCCGGCCCGAAGGCAGTGCTGCGGACATCCGGCCTCCTCATCACGAGAACGGGCATCCGTGGAACTCCAGAGCCCCGGCGAGGTCGTGGGCCTCCGGCTTGGTGGGGCCCAGGGGATGCGCGCGCTGCCGGCACCATCGGCCCCTGCCGGGTCGGCCTTCGCCGGGTTGGTCTTCGCCGGGTCGGCCTATCCTCCGTTGGCCCCTATGGAGCTGCCCCGTTTGTGCTGTCGATGGAGCGGGAGCGTGGACGGGGCAGCTCCATAGGAGCCGAAGGGCAGGTCCCGACCGGGTGCGGGCGCGGTTGTCCGGCCGCCGCCCGACTGCCCGGCGTACGGGGCGGCGTGGGGCGGCCGACGTTCTCGGAGCATTCGCTGGAGAGGGGGCGCAGCGCAGGTCCGGTCAGACCGAGCTCTGGCCAAGTAGCCCGGCCGGCAGCAGAGCGGCTGGAAACTACGGCCACCCCGCCGGGCCCCGGTCGAGCGGCCGGGGTCCGGCGGGGCCGGCCCGTCGCCGAGGGAGGTACGCCTCGACGACGGGCCGGAGCCGGGTCAGCTCGCGGTGCAGGAGGGGGTGCCCGCCGGTGGGGTGCCGACGCCCTGGAAGCCGAACTCGGTCGACTGCCCGGCGGTGAGCCGGCCGTTGTAGGCGACGTTGGCGAACCGGACCGTTCCGGTGGTGCCGCTGCTCTGCGCGTTCCACGCGTTGGTGACCGCCGTGCCCGACGGCAATGTGACGGTGGCCGCCCAGCCGTTGGTGCCGGACGAGCCGGCCGTCACCCGGACCGTCGCCACGAAGCCTCCGGTCCAGGTCTGCAGGGACAGCGAAGCCGTGCAGCCCGCGCCGGGCGGCGGGGTGGTCGGGGGAGGAGTGGTCGGCGGGGGCGTGGTGGGCGGGGGCGTGGTCGGGATCGGCGTGCCGCTGTTCAGCGCGTCCAGGGTGGCGGTGTACGCGGCCTTCTTGTTGCCGTTGCCGTCGAACAGCAGCGGGGTGCCGCTGGCCCGCCAGGAGTCGGTGTCCCGGATGCCCCACACCGAGATGCCGGTGCAGCGGGACACCGCCAGGCACGCCCTGACGACGGTCGCGTACGAGTTGGCCTGCGCCGTGCCGGAGCCCTCGATGTCCAGCTCGGTGATCTGCACGTCGAGCCCGAGGTTGGCGAACCGTTGCAGGTTCGCCTGGTAGTCGCCGGGCACCGGGGAGGCGCTGTTGAAGTGGGACTGGAACCCGACGCAGTCGATCGGCACACCCCGGGCCTTGAAGTCGGAGACCATCGCGTACACCGCGTTGGACTTCGCGTTCTGCCCGTCGGTGTTGTAGTCGTTGTAGCAGAGCTTCGCGCTCGGGTCGGCGGTGCGGGCGGCGCGGAACGCCACCTCGATCCAGTCGTTGCCGGTGCGCTGGAGGTTCGAGTCGCGCCGGGCGCCGTTGCCGCCGTCGGCGAACGCCTCGTTCACCACGTCCCAGGAGTGGATCTTTCCCTTGTAGTGGGTGGCGACCTGGGTGACGTGGTTGACCATCGCCGAGCGCAGCGCGCTGCCGCTGAGGTTCTGCGCCCAGCCGGGCTGCTGCGAGTGCCAGGCCAGCGCGTGGCCCCGGACCCGCATGCCGTTGGCCTGGGCGTGGCTGACGATGCGGTCGGCGCTGGTGTAGGTGAACTGGCCCTGGGACGGCTCGGTCGCGTCCCACTTCATCTCGTTCTCGGGGGTGACCATGTTGAACTCGCGGTTCAGGATCCCGACGTACGTGGAATCCGACAACTTGTTCGCGGCCACCGCGGTGCCGAAGTAGCGGCCCTTCTCGGCCGCCGAGGTGGCGAGGGTGGTGCCGGCGCTGGCCGCGGTGGCCAGCGCCAGCACCATACCGGCGGCCACCGTGCCGACGGTGGCGGAGACCAGCGCCGCGCGTCGGTCCGGTCGAACCCTGGCGCTTCCGCGGTCGCGTGCTGTTGAGCTGCTCATGCCTGACTGCCCTCCGGGGGATCGAAGTCGTCGCGCGGCCGACGACATCAGCGACTTTCGATACATGCTATCGAGAAGTTTCGGAAAGCTCTAGCCCGACATCCGCCGGTCATGCGTGGCCAGCGAGGCCGAAAGTTTCGGAACCCTGCCGGCGGACGGGCCGGTCAGAGCACCTGGGACAGGAAGCGGCGCAGCCGGGGATGCTCGGGACGCTCGAAGATCGCCGCCGGCTCGCCGGCCTCCAGCACCACCCCGCCGTCCATGAACGCCACGGTGTCGGCGACCTCGCGGGCGAAGCCCATCTCGTGGGTCACCACCACCATGGTCATGCCGCCCGCCGACAGCTCCGCCATGATGCCCAGCACCCCCTTGACCAGCTCCGGGTCCAGGGCCGAGGTCGCCTCATCGAAGAGCATCACCTGCGGCTGCAACGCCAGCGCCCGGGCGATGGCCACCCGCTGCTGCTGCCCGCCGGACAGGTGCGCCGGCCGGGCGTCGGCCCGGCCGGCCAGCCCGACCCGCTCCAGCTGGGCACGGGCCACCTGCGCGGCCTCGTCCTCGCCGAGCCGCTTGAGCCGCCGCAGCGCCAGGGTGATGTTGCGCAGGACCGTCATGTGCGGGAAGAGGTTGAACTGCTGGAACACCATGCCGACCCGCTGACGCAGCGCGTCCGGGTCGTCGCCCAGCACGCTGCGCCCGTCCAGCAGCACGTCCCCGCGGTCCGGCTCGATGAGCCGGTTGATCGTGCGCAGCAGGGTGGACTTTCCCGACCCGGACGGCCCGATGACGCAGGCCGTGCCACCCCGGCCGACGTCCAGGCTCGCGCCCCGCAGCACCCGGTTGGCGCCGAAGGCGAGGTGCACGTCCCGCACGTTCAGGCTCACCGGGGTCGTCGTGCCGGTCGAGGTGCTCATCGCTCGTCCTTTCCCGTGTTCGCGCGGGTGGCGGCGTCGCCGGGCAGCGCGTTTCGCCCGGCGAGCGCCAGCGCGTCGTCGTCCTCGGCCGCCGTGGCCGGCCGGCCCTGCCGCAGCCGCCGGTCGATCCAGTTCACCGCGTGGGTCAGCGGCACGGTCAGCGTCAGGTAGAACAGGCCCGCCAGCAGCAGCGCCGACTCGTTGCCGGTGGTCGCCGCGTGGTCCTGCCCGATCCGGAACAGCTCCCGCTGGCTGGCCACCAGGCCGAGGAAGTAGACGAGGCTGGAGTCCTTGATCAGGGCGATGAGCTGGTTCACCCAGGCCGGCAGCACCCGGCGGACCCCCTGCGGGATGATCACCAGCCGCATCGCCTCGCCCCAGGAGAACCCCAGCGCCCGGGCCCCCTCCAGCTGGGCGGCCTCCACGCTCTGGATACCAGCCCGGAAGATCTCCCCGATGTACGCCGCCGCGATCAGTGACAGCGCCAGGATGCCCAGCGGGTACGGGTTCGGTCCCCACACCTGCATGCCCAGCGGCGCCAGGCCGACGCCGATGAGCAGGATCGTCGCCGCCGCCGGCAGGCCGCGGAAGACGTCCGTGTACACCCGCGCCGGCCAGCGCAACCACCGGGTACGCGAGATGCCCGCGACCGCCAGCAGCATGCCCAGCAGCGAGCCGAGCAGGGCGGCCGAGATCGCCAGGATCAGCGTGTTGGGCAGCCCGACGGTCAGCATCTCGGGCAGCGCCGCACGCATGGAGTCCCAGTCGAAGAAGGTCTCCCACAGGGTGCTCAGTGGATCCATCAGTCGTCTTCCCGTCCGCCCCGCTCGCTGGTCATCCGTACCGTCGGCTCGTCGTCGCCCGTGCCGTCACGCCCGCGTACTCAGGACGACGCCGACGCCGACGGCGCGGCAGACCCGGACGGGGCCGCCGACGCGCCCGGCCCCGGCCCCGGCGCCGAGCCGCTGCCCGGCCTGAAGTCCGCCGGGACCGGCCGGCCCGGGTAGTACTGCTCCTGCAACCGGCTCCACGTGCCGTCGGCGATGACCTCGTCGAGGCCCTTGTCCAGTGCCCCGCGCAGCGCGTCGTTGCCCTTGGCCACCGCGTACGCGGTCGGGGTGGGGCTGAGCTGCTTCGCGGCCACCGTGATCTTCCCGCCGCTGTCGGCGGCGGACTTCTCGCCGATCTCGGCCGGGGCGATCCAGGCGTCGGCGGTGCCGGCCCTGAGCTGGTTGAGCGCTCCGTTGTAGTCCGGCACCCGCACCGGGTCCAGCTTCTGGCCGGTGGCGTAGTCGTCCTGCACGGTGCCCTGCACGACCACCACCCGCTTGCCGTCGAGCTGGTCGAACCCGGTGATCGGGGATCCGGCCGGGACGTCCAGTCCGAAGTAGCCGAAGTCGTAGCCGTTGCCGAAGTCGACGGTCTTCTTCCGCGCCTCGGTGATGGTGATCGAGGAGCTGCCCACGTCGAACTTGCGGTTGTTGACCTGCGACAGCAGCGCGGAGAAGTCGGTGCCGACGAACTCCACCCTCAGGCCGATCTTGTCCGCGACCGCAGTGAGCAGGTCGTTGTCGAAGCCGGTGAACTTTCCGTCCTTCAGGTACACGTTCGGCGGCGCGTCGGTGAGGGTGCCGGCCCGCAGCACGCCGGGCTGGACCAGGCCGTACGGGTTGTCGGCGGCGGCCGAGGTGTCGTCGCCGCAGGCGGTGAGGGTGGCAGCGCCGACGACGGCCGCGACGCCCAGCGCGGCGAACCTGGTCAGGGCAGGGAGGAATCGCACAGGTGTCTCCTGGGATGAGGGCGGCGCGCGGACAGCACGCCGCCGGACGCGGCACGCCGACGGGCGGCCGCGGAAGGGGGCTACTACGGAAGAGGGGAGGCGCTCAGCGCGCCGCGTGACGGCGACAGCCGTCGCTGCACACCCGCATCAGATCCACGTGCCGGCGCCTGACCAGCGCGGGACGGGATGGTGACGCGGCCGGTGCCGAGCCGGCGGCAGTCGGGGCGCAAGGACGAGCAGACATGGTTCTCCAAGGTCGGTGTTGACCTGGGGACCAGGCCACGCTTGCACCGGTGACACTCCGGTGCCTGGTCTTCACCCGGGGCACCCCACCGCGGAGGAGGGTTGCCGGCCAGCGAGCCGGGGCTTGACGCTGGCGCTCATGACCTGGTGGAAAGCCTAGCAACGGCACCGGGCCGGGCGTCCAGTCGTTATGACAACGCTCACCCCGGCCGACCCGTCGGACGTCGCCCCTCGCCGCACGACCGCCGCCGAGGTTCAGTCCCGGTACGGGGCCAGGCCGGCGTCGAGCAGCGTGAAGGCGTGGTCGGCGGCGGCGACCGCCTCCGGGTGCGCCCGCGCGGCGGTGCACCCCTCGGTGAGACGACGCCAGTTGTCCCGCGCCAGTACCCGCTGCGCCGCGACGATCTGTGCCGCCGCGAGCCGGCCGGTCAGCCCGTCGGGCCGAGCCCCGGGCTCCGGCCGCCCCCGTTCGTCGCGGCGCGTGCCGGCGGCGTCGTCGAGGGCGTCGGCCAGCGCCGCCTCCTCGGCGGCGGCGTGCCCGGCCACCCGGGCGGCGAGGCTCGGGGTCGAGAAGACCATCCCGTGGTACGCCAACACCCGGGGGTCGTCGTTGAGCCCGGTGACCGGGTCGTGGCGGTCCAGCCCGTCGAGGAAGTGCCGGCGCAGCGCGGCGAGCGGCGCCTCGCCCGGGCGTCGGCCGCGCACCACCCGGGCCGACTCGCCCCGGTGGTCGGCGATCCGGTGCAGGACCAGGTCCTCCTTCGTGGAGAAGTACTTGAACAGCGTCGGCTTGGAGACCTCCGCGGCCGCGGCCACCTCGGCGACCGACACCCGGTCGAAGCCTCGTTCGACGAACAGCGAGATCGCCGCCGCCGAGATCGCGTCGTGGGTGCGCTGCCGCTTGCGTTCGCGCAGCCCCTGCTCTCCGGTCACGCCCTGCTCTCCGGTCACGCCACCCAGGCTACCAGCGGCCGATACCAGGTCAATTTCATGACTGCGGTTAGAATGTTAACCCGGTTAATGATTCTCATCGGAGGTTGCCATGGACGACGGGGTCGACCGGGAACTCGCGCGGGAGCAGGCGCACCTGGCCGCGACCCGCGCCGCGCTCGCCCGGATGCGCGACACGGCCCGCCACCGGGTGGCTACCGGCGCGGACGTGGCCGGCGACCGCTGGACCGCCGAGACCCTCGGCCGGATGCTACGGACCCACGCCAAGGAACTCGCCGAGGAGCCGGATGCCCCGCCCTACTTCGGCCGCCTCCGGTTCGGCGCCGCCGCCGAGGCGGGCGAGCACGCCGGTCAGCGCTACCACCTCGGCCGCCGCCACATCACCGACGAGGCCGGTTACCCGCTCGTCATCGACTGGCGGGCGCCGGTGTCGCGCACCTTCTACCGGGCCACCGCCCGGGACCATCTCGGCGTCGCGGTCCGCCGCCGGTACGGGTGGAGCTCCACGCCGCCGGCCCCGGCCCGGCTGACCGGGTTCGAGGACGAGCGCCTCGACCGGGGGGAGGAACTCTGCGGCGGCAGCCGGCTCGTGGCTGCGGAGATCGAGCGTCCCCGGGTCGGCCCGATGCGCGACATCGTCGCCACCATCCAGCCCGAACAGGACGAGCTGGTTCGCGCCGATTTCGACACGTCCGTCTGCGTCCAGGGCGCGCCCGGCACCGGAAAGACCGCCGTGGGGCTGCACCGCGCGGCCTGGCTGCTCTACACCCACCGGCGGCAGCTCGGCCGCACCGGGGTGCTGGTGATCGGTCCGAACCCGGCCTTCCTGCGGTACGTCTCGGCCGTGCTGCCCACGCTCGGCGAGGTCGACGTCGACCAGCGGACCCTGGAGGATCTCCTGGCCCGGCACCCGATCGCCGCCGTCGACGACGACGACGCGGCCGCCGTCAAGCACGACGCCCGGATGGCCGTCGTGCTCCACCGGGCGCTGTACGGGCGCGTCCGCGTACCCGCCGAGGCGCTCACCGTGCCCGACGGCTCCTACCGCTGGCGGCTGCCCGCCGGGGCCGTCGCCGCGCTGGTCGCCGAGATCCGGCGCGAGTCCCCGCCCTACGGGATCGGCCGCGAGCGGCTGCGGTCCCGGGTCGTGGACCTGCTGCAACGACAGGCGGAGCGACGCGTGGAGCTGTCCGGCGCGGCCTGGGGGCGGCGGGTGGGGCGCTGCGCCCCGGTCCGTGACCTCCTCGACCGGGTCTGGCCTGCTGCGCGCCCCGGCGAGCTGCTGGCGAAGTTGCTCGGTGACCCGGACGCGCTCGCCGGGTCGGCCGACGGGATTCTCACCGCCGACGAGCAGAAGGCCGTCCGTTGGGCCCGCCCGCGCGGCGCCCGGGGCGCCCGCTGGTCTGCGGCCGACCTCGTCCTGCTCGACGAGGTCGCCGGGCTGATCGAGCATCCCCCCGGGTACGGCCACGTCATCGTCGACGAGGCGCAGGATCTCTCGCCGATGCAGTGCCGCGCCCTCGCCCGCCGCAGCGTCCACGGCTCCCTCACCGTGCTCGGCGACCTCGCCCAGGGCACGACGCCGTGGGCGGCGCGGAGCTGGCCGGACCAGCTGACCCACCTGGGCCGGCCCACGGCCAGGGTCGTGCCGCTGACCGTGGGATTCCGGGTGCCCGGCGCGGTGCTGGCGCCGGCCAACCGGCTGCTCGGGACGCTCGGCGTGGACGTGCCGCCGACCCGGTCCGTCCGCGCCGACGGCCACCTGCGCGTACGGCACGTCGACGACCTGGACGCCGGCGTCCTCGACGCGGTCCGGGACGCGCTCGGGTACGCGGGCTCGGTCGCGGTCGTCGGCGTCGACGCGGCCGTCACGCGGCTCGCCGGCCCGCTGCGCGCCGCCGGCGTCCCGGCCGCCGGGGTGGACGAGGTGGATCCGTCGGCCCGGGTCACCCTGCTGCCCGTGACCCTGGCCAAGGGCCTGGAGTACGACCACGTGGTGCTGGTCGAGCCGGCGGACATCGTGGCCGCCGAGGCACGCGGCCCGCACCGGCTTTACGTGGCCCTGACCAGGGCGGTGTCCCGACTGGACATCGTCTACCACCGGCCCCTGCCGGCGGCGCTGCGCGGCTGACCGCCGGGGTGCCGCACCCTTTCACGGGTGCCGGGCGTGTGTGGTGGGGCGGGACCAACGCCGGACCCGCCCCACCACGACCCGTGGGCCGGTCAGCCCGCCTGGAACGACTGGCGGACCACGCCGCCGACGAGCGCGCACCAGGTGCTCGTGCTGACCTTGCCGTTCGGGGTCAGGCCGTGCAGCCGCTGGAGGTCCTGGACGGCCTTCATGGTGGCGTGGTCGAACTCGCCGGTCACCGCGACGTCGGCGTAGCCCTTCGAGTTCAGGATGAACTGCACCGCGCTGACCGGGGCGCCGGTGGCTTTCTTGTCCAGCTCGGGGGCGAGGGTCTCCCAGGTCGGTGCGGTGAGGGTGGCGTCGATGTCGACCGGGATGCCGTTGCGGGCCTGCCAGTCCTGCACGGCGGCGACGGTCGCGGCGTCGAACGTGCTGTTCACCGGCACGACGTAGCCGCGGTGGGTGAGCAGGTACTGCGCCACCCGCACGGTGGGGGAGTTGACGAACCGCCACAGGTCCGGCCAGCGGCGGGCCGGCACGTCGCCGATGCTGGTGCCCAGCTCGCGGAAGACCCGCCGGCGCAGTTCCGGGAACTGCCGGTAGAACGCGGCTCCCGGGCACGCGGTGGTGCGGAAGTCCCAGTGCCCGAAGATGTCGTGGGCGTGCAGGCCGTACCGGCGGCCGACCGTGGCGCAGAGCTGGACCAGCGAGTCCAGCAGCTCCTGCGGCGGCGTCTCGGTGACGTACGTGCCTTCGTTCTCGATGCCGATGGCCCGGCCGTTCTCCCCGGGGCAGTGCGCCGAGATCACCTGCCGGTCGCCGGCGGCCAGCCGCTCGAGGCTGCCGCGCCGGCCCTCCAGCACGTGCCCGCCCCGGCTGACGGTGAAGTGCTGGCCGGTGTCGGACCAGCCGTTGCCGTCCATGTGCAGGTTCTGGCAGTCCCGGGCCAGCTTCACGGCCTGGTCCCGCGAGTAGTCGGTGACGTTCGGGAACGCCATGTGGTGCACGATGATCTTGTTGGTGGCGATGGCGCTGAGGGGCAGGGAGCCGGCCGGCGGCCGGGCGCCCCACTCGTCGCAGCTGATGATCCAGTCGACGTCCGATCCGGACGCGGCCTGCGCGGCGGCGGGGAACGCGAGTTCCGTGCCGACGACGGCGACGGCCGCCGCGCCGAGCCCGGCCCGCAACAGGGTGCGGCGGTCCAGCTCGGGGTGGTCGAAGTGCATGGGCATCTCCTCTGTGGCTGACGACGGCCGGGGTGAAAAGGAGCTTCACAGGCAACGCGTGAGGTGGAGGATATTTCCAACCGACGCGCAACACCAGAGGTGACCGGCGGGGAGTCGGCGTCCGAACGAGTGCCCGCCGCAGGTCGCCCACCGTCCACCCCGTTCACCTAGCCTCCTAGGATGCCTTAGGGGGAGTGGCGCCCTCCACAGTCAAACCGAGACGTCGACGTCCGGTACGGAGGATGCAACCGTTGCGCCGATGGCGGACTGGACAGCGCCCGCCACAATGAGCGGCGTCCCTGTGTGCCGGGCGTCAATCCGGAAGAGCCGTGGAGACCGTCCAATGAGTGGGAACAGCTGGCGGGTGTCCGGCTACACCGAGGTGCGCGAGCTGGGCGTGGGCGCGTCCGGGCGGGTGGTGCTCGCCACCCACGACGGGTCCGGCACCCCGGTCGCCGTGAAGTACCTCGCCGGCGTCCTCGGCACGGACCCGGCCTTCCGCGATTCTTTCCGAGCCGAGGCCCGGCTGCTGGCCGACATCGACGATCAGCACGTCTCCCGGCTCTACGAGTACGTCGAGTCGACCGCGGGCGCGGCCATCGTGATGGAGCTGGTCAACGGGGTGTCGCTGCGGCAGATGCTGCGCGCCAACGGGCCCACCGGGCCGGAGGCCGCGCTCCTCGTCCTCAAGGGGTCCCTCGCCGGGCTCGCCGCCGCGCACGCGCGGGGCGTGGTGCACCGGGACTACAAGCCCGAGAACGTGCTGGTCACCGCCGAGGGGGAGAGCAAGCTCGCGGACTTCGGCATCGCCATGCCGGTGGGCCGGGAGTCGGCCACCATGGTGACCGGCACGCCCCGTTACATGGCCCCGGAGCAGTGGACGGGCGCGGCGGCCTCCCCGGCCTGCGACATCTACGCCGCCACGGCCACCTTCTTCGAGTGCCTGACCGGTCATCCCCCGTACGACGGCCGCAGCCTGCTGGCCCTGCGCGAGCAGCACGCGTACGCGCCGGTCCCCACCGACCCGGCCCCGCCGCCGGTGCACGAGCTGCTGCGCTGGGGGATGGCCAAGCGGCCCGCCGAGCGTCCCCAACCGGCGCACGTCTTCCTCGGCATCCTGGAGCAGATCGCCACCGAGGGGTACGGGGCGGACTGGGAGGAGCGCGGGGTCCGCGAGCTGGCCCGGCGGGCCGCCCTGCTGGCCGCGTTCTTCCCGTTCTCCGACGCCTCGGGCGGCAGCACCAGCCTGGCCAGTACGGTCCTCATGTCGGATGGCAGCCCGGGCATGGGTCGGGAGATCCGCACCGGTCGACGGATGCGCACCGGTCGGGCTCGCCCGGCCCTGATCGGCGGCGCCCTGGTCGCGGCCGTGCTGGTCGGTGGCGTCGGCTACCGGTACGCCTCAAGCGATGAACCCGACGTGGTGCCCGTGGCGGGCGAGGCCGCTCCGGTCGCCGCGCCGGCGCCGGTCGCCCCGGTCTCCGAATCCGCCACGCCGCCGCCGGTCGCGCCAACCACGCCAACCCCGCCGGTGGCCACGCCGACACCCTCAACCGTCGCCCCGACCACCGGCGGGCCGACGACCGCCGCCCCGACGACCCGGCCCCCGACGCCGACGGTCCGGCCCACCCGGACCGCGACGCCGACCCCCACCGTGTCGGCGCCCGCGCCGGACGTCACCGCCCCCACGGTCGGGACGCCGAGCACCCGGTGGACCACCCTGGATCCGAGGGGCTGCCCGTACGGGGCGACGTCGACCCCGGTCACGGTGACGGTCACCGACGACCGGTCGGGCCCCGACGGGCTGCGGGTGTCGTTCCGCTACACGTCGGGTGTGCAGTCGGGCACGGTGGTCATGTCGTCGGTCGGCAAGGGCGTGTTCGAGGGCACCCTCGGCCCGTTCGACCGCCCCGCCGACGGGGTGCGTATCTCGGTGCAGGTCACCGCCGTGGACGCCGCGGGCAACTCGGCCGGGTCGGGTGGGCCGGCGTACGTGAGCCTGCAGTCGTTCTGCACGCCGGGCTGAGCGGGGCGGCCGACGACGATGCCGGGAGGCTGGCGATGAGCGATCCGAACGAGCCGACGACGGCGCTGCCCCTCGGTGGCGCGCGCCCCGGGGCGCCGGGCGCGGGGGAGCCGACGGTCGACCTGGGCCGGACGGTGGACCTCGGCCGGACGGTCGGGCTGGGTGGGACGGTCCCTGCGGGCGGCACGGTTGCCGGGGGCGGGGCGTGGCCGCCCGGGCAGGGTGGGCCGGTGTGGGGCGGGGGTGGCTCTGCGCGTACCGCCGAGGGCTTCACCGATCCCACGATCGCGGCCGGGGGGACCGCACCGGCCACTGCGGCCGGGCCGACCGTCGGCGGGTCGGCGGGCGAGGTGCGGTTCGGGCCGGGGGTGCCGGGCGTCGCGCCGGCCGCCCCCGCCTGGCGGCAGCCGGGCCCGGCCCGGCGGCCCCGGTCGCCGTGGCGGCGGGTCGTCTCGGTGCTGTCCACCCTGCTCACCGTGGTGTTGGTGGTGGCGGTCGGGCTGTTCGTCTGGCAGCGGCTGAGCCCGTTGGCGATCGAAGGGGTCACTGTGGCGGTGACCGAGCCCGCCGGCAACCGGTGCGACGTGACGGTGGAGGTGGTCGCGACGGTGCGGACCAACGGCAACGCCGGCACGATCCGCTACCAGTGGCTGCGCTCCGGGTCGGCGCCGGGGGCGTTGGTCGGCGAGCGGGTCGGGCGGGGGCAGCGGACGGTGACGCTGCCCCTGAGGTGGTCCTTCAGCGGGGTGGGCGCGACGCGGGAGACGGCGACGGTCAACATCGTCGAGCCGTCGCCGGTGCAGGCCGGCACCGAGGTCCGTTACGTCTGCCGACGGCGCTGACGGCGGTCCTCGTCGGGGTGTGGCGGCGTTTGCGCGCGGGGCGGTCGGGGTAGTGCGGGCGGATCTGTTGCGACCCCTGGTGTGAAGGACCCTTCGATGAGAGACAACTTCGGTGACGCGGTGGGGGATGCCCTGCGCGCGGTGCTGCTGTTCCTGCCCAAGGCCCTCGGTTTTGTGGCGATCCTGGTGGCTGGTTGGCTGGTCGCGAAGGCCGTGCTGAAGGTCGTGGACAAGGTGCTGGAACGGGTCGGCTTCGACCGGGCGGTCGAACGCGGCGGGGTCAAGGCCGCGCTGGCCCGGTCCAGGTACGACGCGAGCGACATCGTGGCGAAGCTCGCCTACTACGGGGTGCTGCTGGTGACGTTGCAGCTCGCCTTCGGCATCTGGGGTCCGAATCCGATCTCGGATCTGATCGCCGGGGTGATCGCGTGGCTGCCCCGGGCGTTCGTGGCGATCGTGATCGTGGTGGTCGCGGCGGCGATCGCGCACGCGGTGAAGGACATCATCAGCAGCGCGCTGGGCGGCCTGTCGTACGGGCGGGTGCTGGCGACGATCGCGTCGGTGTTCATCCTCGGGCTGGGCGTCATCGCGGCGCTCAACCAGATCGGCGTGGCGACGGCGGTGACCACGCCGGTGCTGGTCGCGGTGCTGGCGACGATCGGCGGCATCCTCGTGGTCGGCGTGGGCGGCGGGCTGGTCCGGCCGATGCAGAGCCGGTGGGAGTCGTGGCTGAGCCGGGCGGAGCGGGAGTCGCAGCTGATCGCGACGCATGCGCGGGCGTACCAGGCGGGGCGGCGGGACGTGGCGGCCCGGCTGGCGGCGACGGGACCGGTGGCCGAGGACGCCGAGCGGGCCGAGTCGGTCGTCCCGGTGGCCGACGACGCCGACCGGACGCAGGTGGTGCCGAGGGAGTCCGCCTACGACCCCGACCGGACGCAGGTGGTGCCGTCCGGCGACGATCCCGACCGTACCCAGGTGGTGCCCCGGCTGGCCGCCGACCCTGCCGAGGCCACCCAGCCGGTGGCCCCGTACGCCGGGTCGGAGCCCACCCCGTCGTACCCGCAGCGTGACGGCGACCACGACCGGTTGCCGGGCGACGCCACGGTGGTCATTCCCCGGCCGGACGGGGAGACCCCCACTCGCTGACGCCGAGACGCGGGGTGGACGGGCCGGCGGATCCGGGCCACCCCGCGTCTGGTCCGCCGGATTGTCGGTGCTCCGGTCTAGCCTGGCGCGATGAGCCGATTGGGGTACGACGAGCTCTGTGCGCGGCTCGTCGAGCAGACCGACCTGTTGGCCGCGCAGGTGGCCGGCGCCGACCTGACCACGCCGGTGCCCTCCTGTCCGGGGTGGAACGTGGGCCAGCTCGGCCGGCATCTGGGCGGCGGGCAGCGGTGGGCGGAGTCGATCGTCCGGGACCGGCCCGCCGGGCCGCCGCCCGACGACTCCTTCCGGGATCTGACCCCCTACCGCGACGAGGACCCCGCGGTGCTCGGGCCCTGGCTGAGGGCCGGGGCGCGAGGGTTCGCCGCCGCACTTGTCGCCGCAGGCCCGGACGCACCGATCTGGATACCGACGCCGTCGACCACGGTGGGTGTGGGCAGCACGTTCTGGGCGCGCCGCTTCACCCATGAGACGCTGCTGCACCGCGCCGACGCGGCACTGGCCCTCGGCGTGGAGTTCGCCGTCGACGCGCGGGTGGCGCTCGACGCTGTGGACGAGTGGATGGAGCTGGGGTCGCTGCCGGAGATGCTCGACTTCCATCCGGCGCAGCGGGAGCTGTTCGGGCCGGGGCGCACGGTGCACCTGCACGCCACCGACACCGCGCCGGAGGTGGCGGCGGAGTGGCTGGTCGACCTGACCGGCGAGGCGATCGTGTGGCGGCGGTCCCACGAGAAGGCGGCTGTCGCGGTCCGTGGCCCGCTGTCGGAGCTGCTGCTCATGGTGTACCGGCGTCGGCCGGTCGAGGCGGGCACGGTCGAGGTGTTCGGGGACGTGGACCTGCTGCGTTTCTGGCTGGACCGGGTCGCGTTCGGGTGAGCGCCGATGTGGCGGTTGTGGGGCTCAGGGGCGGTCAGTCGGGCAGCGCGTCGAGGTAGACCCAGCGGCCGTCCTCGCGGGTGAAGCGGCTGTGCTCGGTGAGCGTTCCGGGCCGTCCGCCCTCGCGGTGGTGGGCCCGGAATGCGACCGTGCCGGCGTTGTCGAACAGGCCGCCGTGTTCGGTTGCGAGGATCTCCAACCGGGTCCACCGCTGCCCGGGGTCGAGGCGTAGCCGCTCGGGTCGGGTCGAGGAGTGCCAGCTGCGCAGCAGGTAGGCGGCGTCGCCGACGGCGAACGCGCTGAACCGGGACCGCATGAGCGCCTCGGCGGTGGCCGCGTCCGTCTCGCCCCGGTGCAGCCGTCCGCAGCACTCCGGGTAGGGCTGGCTGGTTCCGCACGGGCAGGGTCCGTTCGCGTTCCGGGGTGCGCCGCCACGGGCGGGTCTCTTCGCCACGTCCCCATCCTGCCGCAGCGGTCGGGACGCCCGGGCGGGGGCTGGGTTCCTGGCTCTGTCCCGGGCCCACTGGCCACCGACTCCGGCGGGGCCTGGCCGACCGACGCGACGACAAGGGCCGACCCCGTGGTGGGGTCGGCCCTTGTCGTCGTTTGTGGGTGTGGGTCAGGAGGTGGCGTAGCCGCGGGTGGCGATCCAGTCGGCCAGGTTGTCGACGGTGATGTCGTAGCTGGCCTGGGCGGGGTTGGCCGAGTCGGCGATCTTCACCGTCCGGCCGTCGTCGCGGTAGCCCACGACGCTGATGTAATGGCCGCCCTCGAAGGAATGGACCGTGCCGTCGGTGTCGGTGGCCGTGCCGGCGATGTTGGCCACCACAGCCCGGCCGTCGTCCACCGTACGGACGATGTCAGCGCGCAGCTTGTCGGTCTGCCCGTCGTCGGCCTTACCGCTCTTGATCTCGACGCTGCGGTACGCGTCGCCCTTACCGGTCTCCTTGTTCAGGATGGGGGTGATGTCGTTGATCGAGTCGGTGCCGTCCTCGGTGGTGCCCATCTCCTTCGCCATCGCGTCCACGCTGATGGCCTTGCCCTGCACCGACAGGGCGTTACGGGCGGCGGCCGGACCACAGAAGTAGAAGTTCGGCTGCGCCTCATACCGGACGTCGAGCTGCCGTTCCCCGGCCGGCTTGCGGTCGGCGTGCACCGACACGGCGGGGGCCTTCTCGGCGGTGGGGGCCGCGTGGGCGGCGACGGCGGGAGCGGCGATACCACCAGCGGTGGCGGCGAAAACACCAGCGGCAAGAGCGGTCCTACGGATCAGATCGGTACGCATGAGCGTGCTCCTCTGGTCGGGGGACACGCGGCAACACCCGCAAGGAAGCGACGTGCGCCGCGAAGGGGGGATCAGTTCAGGGGGACAACCACGGCGGCTCGGGGGAACTCACCTGCTCGCGTTGTCCGGGGGGTGTAACCATCCCGGCCGGCCCCGCATTCCACACGCGGCCCCGGCCCCGGGAGCTGCCCCGGGAGCTGCCCCGGGCCGGTCTCGCCCGGGTGAACCATGTACAACGCCCCCGACCCCCCACCGATTCCACCCCCACGGTGACCCCGACCACCGGACACCCCACCCCAAACCACCCACCACCCCCAAAACCACCCGTCCACCCCGTTGACGGGGGGTGGGTCAGAGCCAGCCGGAGCGGCGGAAGAGTCGGTGCAGGGTCAGTGCGGCGGTTGCCATCACCAGCAGCGCTCCCGCGTAGCCGTAGCGCCATTGCAGTTCGGGCATGTTGGTGAAGTTCATGCCGTAGATCCCGGCGACGGCGGTCTGGGTGGCGGCGATCGCCGCCCACGCGGCGATCTTGCGCATGTCGTTGTTCTGCTCGACGGCCAGCTGCGCCAGCCGGGACTGGAGGATCGAGTTGAGCAGGTCGTCGTACGCGCCGACCCGGTCGACGGCCCGGGCCAGGTCGCTGTCCACGTCGGCGAACCAGCGGCGTAGGGCTGGGGGTGGGCCGTCGGGTTGCTGCCCGAGCAGCGCCCGCAGCGGCGCCTGCAACGGCAGCACCGCCCGCTTGAACTCGACGATTTCCCGCTTGAGCTGGTAGATCTGCTGGATGTCGGCGGACCGGTCGCGGGCGAAGACCGTCTCCTCCAGCCGTTCCAGGTCCGTCTCGACGTGACCGGCGACCTCCAGGTACAGCTCGACCATTCGGGCGCAGACCGCGTACGCCACCGCCCAGGGTCCTTCGGCCAGCACCGCCGGGCGGCGCTGGATGTCCTCGCGTACCGTGGCGAGCGCTCCGGCCGCGCCGTGTCGGACGGTGATGACGTACCGGTCGCCGAGGAACACCATCACGTCGCCGGTGTCGATCACCTCGGAGGTGTCGGTCAGTTCGGTGTGCGCGACGTAGCCGGCGGTGCGCAGCACCAGCAGGGTCACGTCGCCGTGCCGTTGCAGGGTCGGCCGGTGCCCGTCGGCGAGGGCCTGTGCGACGCTGTACTCGTCGAGGCCGAAGATCGACCCGACCTCGGCCATCACCGCCGGCGTCGGGTCGTGCAGGCCCAGCCAGACGAACCGTCGCCGGCCGTGGTGGCATTGCGCGTACGCCTCGGCGTAGTGCGGGCGCCCGGGTTGGCGCCGCCCGTCGACGTAGATGGCGCAGTCGACCACGGCGTCCGGATTGGACCGTGCGCCGACGGGCATGGCGTCCGTGATCGGCCGGCTCCATGGGCGGCGCAACAGGGCGGGCAGCCGCCCGAGCCATCGGGTCTGCACGGGTCGTTGGTCCACCGTTCACCTCCGCCACACCGGAACTGACGGCAACCGTAGGCGATCTTCCGGCTGCCGGTGGCGCGGGGGCGGCGGTCAGGGGAGCAGGGTGGCGAAGACGACGACGTTGTCCAGGTAGGAGCGGGTGTGTTCGTCGAACTGGCCGCCGCAGGTGATCAGGCGCAGCCGGGGCACGGCGCCCGCACCGTAGACGAGGTCGGTGGGGAACCGGGCCTTCGGGTACGACCCGACGCCGTCCACGGTGAACGTGGCGGTCCGCGCGTCGGAGCGGGTGACCTGGATGCGGTCGCCCGGCCGGAGCCGGCCGAGGGCGAAGAAGACCGCGGGGCCGGTCTCCCGGGAGTCGACGTGCCCGACGACGACGGCGTTGCCGGCCTCGCCGGGGCTGACCCCGAGGCGGTACCAGCCGGCGACGGCGGGCCGGTCCGACGGCGGGACCTCCAGTTCGCCGGCGGTGCTGGCGCCGACCGGCACCAGGTCGGCGCGCACGTCGATCGCTGGGATGCTGATCCGGACCGGCGTGGCGTGGGGCAGCGGCGTCCCGGGTACGGTGCCGCTGCCCGTCGCCGGGTCGGTTCCGGTGCCCGGGGCGGCCCGGGGTGGTGGTGGGTGTGTGCGGGCCGCCCCGAGGGCGAGTAGTCCGCCTCCGGCGACGCCGGCCAGCGCGATCAGCGCCACGGCGGTCCGTGGAACCCGGTCGCCGGTGGGCACGTGCGCCTCCTTGGCGTGCGCGGCGGGTGCCCGCGGCGGCGTGGGCCGGCGCGGGCACCCGTCTCGGGATGGTGGTGACGTACGTCGTCAGGCGTGGTTGACCGCGTGGCGGCGGCGGCGGGCCAGGAGCAGTGCGCCGGTGGCCGCGGCCCCGACGAGGGTGCCGCCGGTTGCCAGCAGGCCGCGGTTGTCGGCGTCGGGGCCGGTGCCGGCCGGGGCCCCGCCGATGGGGGTGACGGTGAATGTCGCGCTGCCTGAGGAGGTCCCGTCGCCGCAGGTCGCCGTGACCGTGTAGGTCCCGAGGGTGAATCCGGCGGTGAACAGTTCGGCGCTGAGTCCGCCGCCGGCGGCGGCGGTGGTGGATCGGACGTTCTGGTCGCGGTCGGGGCCGGTGACGTGGAAGAGCGCGTCGCCGGACTTCGGGTTGCAGGTCGAGGTGAGCACCACGGTCCCGCCGACGGGGGTGGTGGCCGGTGACACCGTGGTGTCCGCGAGCGCGGCGGCCGGGAGCAGGAGGGTGCCGAGACCCACGCCGAGCGCCGCCGATCCGAGAACTGACTGTGTCTTCATTCGCGTCTTCCCTCACTTTTCGTCCGCTGACTGCGTGGGACGTCGTTCGGGTGGCCAACTCCGTGACTAGCACCGGTGTGCCCAACACTAGGAGGGTTGGGCACCCGATCCGGTGAAAACGAGAATTCTTCGTTGCCGTCACGTGTCCACCCGGGCGGCGTGGGAGCTGCGGAAACGGAGGTGCTGGCGTGCGTCAGCCCGGCGGTCCGGGTCGTACCAGGCCGGTCTCGTAGGCGAGGACCACGGCCTGGACGCGGTCCCGCAGGCCCAGCTTGGTGAGCACGGCGGACATGTGGGTCTTCACCGTGGCGGTGCTGACGTGCAGTCGGGCGGCGATCTCGGCGTTGGACAGCGCCTGCGCGGCCAGCACGAGCACCTCCGTCTCCCGGGCGGTCAGCGCGGCGAGGCGCCGGGGCGCCCGCGGGTCGGCGGGGAGCCGGTCGACGTACCGGTCGAGCAGCCGGCGGGTCACCGTCGGGGCCAGCAGGGCGTCGCCGCGGGCCACGACCCGTACCGCCTCGGCGAGGTCGGCGGGCCGGGTGTCCTTGAGCAGGAAGGCGCTGGCGCCGGCGCGCAGCGCGGCGAACACCGGTTCGTCCAGGTCGAAGGTGGTGAGCATGATGACCCGGGCGGGGTTTCCCCGCGCCACCAGGTCCCGGGTGGCCTCGATGCCGTCGCGGCGGGGCATCCGCACGTCCATCAGCACCACGTCGGGGCGGTGCCGCTCCGCCAGGGCGACCGCCTCCACGCCGTCGGCGGCTTCGCCCACCACGGTCAGGTCCGGCCGCGCCTCGATGATCATGGCAAGGCCGGCGCGGATCAGGTCCTGGTCGTCGGCGATGAGCACCCGGATCGTCACCGGACCTCCCGCACGGGGAGCCGGGCCCGGACCCGGAACCCGCCCGCCGGCAGCGGGCCGGCCTCCAACGTGCCGCCCAGCAGCCGGGCCCGCTCGCGCATGCCGACGACGCCGCGGCCCAGCCCCGTGGTCGACCGGCGGTGCGGGCCCGGGCCGTCGTCGACGACCTCCACCCGCAGATCGCCGTCGTCGTGGCGGACGGTGACGTCGACCCGGCGGGCCCGGCCGTGCCGCAGGACGTTCGTCAGCGACTCCTGCACGATTCGGTACGCCGACAGCTCCACCCCGTCGGGCAGGGCGCCGCCGACGCCGGCGCGGTCGACGGTGACCTGCACCCCGGCCGCCCGGACCGCCTCGACGAGGGTGTCGAGCTGGGCCAGGCCGGGCTGTGGCCGGTTCGGTTCGGCCCCGTCGTCGTACGCGCTGAGCGCCTGGAGCATCGCGCGCAGCTCGGTCAGCGCGGAGCGGGCGGCTTCCTGGATCGATCCGAGCGCGGCGCGCGCCTGGTCCGGCCGCAGCTCCAGCACGTCCTCGGCGGCGGCGGCCTGCACGGCGATGACCGCCACATGATGCGCCACCACGTCGTGCAGCTCGCGGGAGATCCGGGCGCGCTCGGCCACGGCGACCTGCCGGCGCAGCGCGTCGCGGCGCTCGGCGTGGCCGCGCTGCACCTCGCCCAGCGCCCAGGCCGCGACGAGGCCGGCCAGCGCCAGCAGCAGGTCCTGCCCGCCGCCGTCGATCAGCTTCCAGGGTGTGCCGGCGGCCAGCAGCCCCAGCGCCGCCAGGGACACCCGTGGCGGGCCCAGCCGCGCCAGGTAGGCCAGCGGCGCGGCCACCAGGCCCAGCCAGCCGAGCTGCGGGCAGAGGACTTCCAGGCCGATGCCCGCGACCGTCGCCACCGCCAGCGCCGCCACGGGCCGCCGGCGGATCCACAGCAGGCAGCTAGCCTGCGCGGCGGCCAGCCCCCACGCCGCCACGAGGCCACCGCCGGACTGCACGACGGCGGCGACGGGCAGCGACACGGCGAGGACGACGAGGGCGAGACCGGCGTCGACCAGCAGAAGGACGGTGGGGCGGGACCAGCGGTACATGCCCGGAATGGTAGGCGGGCCCGACGCCGGGCTCATCGGCCGTGAGACGGAGATCCGGCCGTCCCCCCGCCCGGAGACGGAGCGCCGAACCGTTCCCGCAGCCGATCCGCGCGGGACGCGGCCCCGCCTACCGTGCTGGAGAACGCAGAACACCGGGCGGCGCACGCCGACACCCGGCCCACCACGGGAGGCGCAACGCGATGATCACCGACACGACCGGCCGGCCGGCCACCACCGCGTCCTGCGTGGCGGCCCGGCGCCGGATCCGGGCCCTGGCCGTCCTCGCCGCGACGGCGGCCACCCACACCGTCTGGTACGCCGCCACGGGACCGGCCGGCATCGACGTCGAGGTCCGGTCGGGCACCGGGCCGCAGCCGTTGGCTCCGGGGGCCGTGGCTGCCGCCACGCTGCTGGCCGGCCTCGCCGGCTGGGCGCTGCTCGCCCTGCTGGAGCGCCGGACCCGGCGGGCACGTGGACTGTGGACGGCGGTCGCGGTCGCGGTCCTGCTGCTCTCGCTGGCCGGGCCGGTGACCGAGGGCGTCGGAACGGCCGCGACGGTGACGCTGCTGGCCCTGCACCTCGTGGCCGGGGCCGTCCTGATCCCGGTGCTCGGCCGCGGCGGCACCCGGCGCCCCTGACCGCCCCGGCGTCCACTGTCCGGCCCGACACCGCCGGGCCGGACAGTGGGTGGGTGCCCGGACCGGAGCCGGCCGGCGTTATGCCCCTGGCAGAGCATGCCGGGCCCACCCACCCTGCCGGTCCAGACTGGAGGTGACGCCCGGCCGGGACGGCCGGGCCCGACCCGGGGGAGGCGCCGTGGCGATGATCGACCAGGTGCGGGGGCCGGCCGACTGGCGGGCCGACCAGTTCGCCGACGGCGGGCGGTGGCGGCTCACGGTCGACGACGCCCAGCGCGCCGAGCTGCGGGCCGCCGTCGCCGCCGTGGACGCCGCCGGCGTACCCCTCGACGGGTTGTCCCGGGCCGACTTCCCGCTGCCGGCCCTCGGCCCGGAGCTGGCCCGGCTGGCCGCCGAGGTGACCGGCGGCTGCGGCGTCGCGATGGTGCGGGGTCTGCCCGTCGCCGGGCTGACCGAACGCGGGTGCGAACTGCTCGCCCTCGGCGTCGCCGCCCACGTCGGCCGGCTCGTCCCGCAGGGGCCCGACGGCGCGATCCTGCGGCACGTCCGCGACCGGGGGGCCGACCCCGACCGGCCGACCACCCGCAGCTACGAGCACCGTCGTGGCATCGGGTACCACGCCGACCCGACCGACGTCGTCGCGCTACTCTGCGTCCGGCCGGCCCGCAGCGGCGGGCTCAGCACGGTCGTCAGCTCGGTGGCGGTGCACAACGAGGTCGTGCGCACCCGCCCCGACCTGGCCCGGCTGCTCTACCAGCCGTGGTGGTACGACCGGCGCACCGGCGACGGACCGGACAGCTTCGCCCAGCAACCGGTGTACGCCCGCGACGGTGACCGCCTCGCCGCCCGCTACGGGCCGGACTACATCCGCTCGGCCCAGCGGGGCGCGCACGTGCCGCCGCTGACCCCGGCGCAGCGGGAGGCGATGGACGTCCTGGACCGGCTGCACGCCGACCCTCGGTTCTCACTCGGCATGGACCTGCGGGCCGGGGACATGCAGTTCCTCGACAACGGCGTCGTGGTGCACGCGCGCACCGCGTACGAGGATCATCCCGAGCCGGAGCGGCGCCGCGAGCTGATCCGGCTCTGGCTGGACGCGGGCCGACGCTGACCCGCCCGGCTCAGCCGGCGGGCAGCGGATTTGGACACCGGCGCGACCGGTTCAACGGCTACCTCCAGCAGGCGGTCACTCGCCCGTGCGGCCGTCGATCAGCTCGCGGACGACGTCGAGGTGCCCGGCGTGCCGCGCGTACTCCTGCAGCACGTGGAACAGGATCGCGGCCAGCGTCGGCCGGGCGGCCGGGTCGGTGAACCGCCCACCAAGGGCGGCCGGCGCGTCCAGCGCGGCGTCCCCGACGATGCTCCTGGTCCGCGCCCCGCCGTGGCGCAACGCGGCCACCACGTCGACCACCGTCTCGTCGGGGCCGACGTGCCAGCGCCCGTCCACCTGGTCGCCCCACGGGTCGGGCACCGGCTCGCCGAGGAACCCCCACACCAGCCAGCGGCGCTCCATGAACGTCAGGTGCCGGATCAGCTCGACCGGCGTCCAGCCCGACGGCACCCGCACCGACCGGGCCTGCGCGTCGGTCAGCCCGGCGAGCCGGTCGGCCACGGCCTCCCGGTAGAAGTCCAGGTAGGTGAGGAAGAAGGCGGGCACGTCCGACGACGGCCCCGGCTCCGGCAGCAGCAGGCTCATGGCCGGGAGTATGGGCCACCGGCCGGCCACCGCGGGCGGCGTCCCCCCGGTGACCGGCCGGCGGCGCGGCGCTGGTCCCCGGCGGTGGCGGCGACGAAAATCCCCTCGACCCCGGCGGTACGGTGGGACGATGATCGAGATCCGGACCGAACGGCTGGTGCTGCGGGGCTGGCGGGACAGCGACCTGGCGCCGTGGGCGGCGATGAACGCCGACCCGCAGGTGCGCGAGTTCCTCGGCCCGCCGCTGACCGCCGAGGAGTCCGCCGCGTCCGCCCGCCGCTTCCAGGCCGACCTCGACGCCAAGGGCTACGGCTTCTGGGCCGTCGAGGTCCGCGACACCGGCGAGTTCGTCGGCTTCGTCGGCCTCGACGACGTCGACGAGGGGATGCCGCTCACCGGCGTGGAGGTCGGCTGGCGGTTGGCCCGCCCCGCCTGGGGCCACGGCTACGCCACCGAGGGCGCCCACGCCGCCCTGCGCCACGGCTTCGACGACCTCGGGCTGCCCGAGATCGTCGCGATCACCGCCGCCGGTAACGTGCGCTCCCAGGCGGTGATGCGGCGCCTCGGCATGACCACCGACTCGGGTGAGGACTTCGACGACCCCGAGGTCGAGTCGGGCCCGCTGCGCCGCAGCGTGCTGTACCGCCGGCGCGCAGACTCCTGACCCACGGCAGGCCGGGTCAGCCGCGCAGACGGGCCTGGAGCGTGTACGTCTGCGGCAGCCGCCAGGGCCGGTCGGCGAGCCGCCACTCGCCGGGCCCGGCGCGTTCCGTCCGCCCCGGCAGGGCGTCCCACGGTGCGCTGTCGTGCTCGGCGAGCATGGTCAGCTCGAACCCCGCGTCCAGCAGGGCGGTGACGACCTCGCCGAGCCCGTGGTTCCACTCGTGGGTCACGTTGTGCGTGAACGTCTCCTCGGTCGTCACGTACGTCCCCTGGGCCTGGAACACCGTCGGCTCCGGCCGCTCGAAGTACGGGAACTCGACGGTGAGCAGCCCGTCGGGGCGGGCGTCGTCGACCGTGAACAGCATCGGGTGGCCCTCACGCAGGAACAGCCGCCCGCCGGGGCGCAGCAGCGCGGCGACCACCGACGCCCAGCGGCGGATGTCCGGCAGCCAGCACAACGCCCCGATACCCGTGTAGACGAGGTCGAAGCCGCCCGGCTCCAGGGCCTCCGCCGCGTCGTACACGTCGGCCTCGACGAAGTCGACCGCCGCGCCGGTGTCGGCGGCGAGGCGGCGGGCCTCGGTCAGCGCGGTGGGGGAGAAGTCCAGCCCGGTCATCCGGGCCCCCAGGCGGTGCAGCGACACGGTGTCGGTGCCGATGTGGCACTGCAGGTGCACCCCGCGTAGGCCGGTGAGGTCGCCCAGGCGCGGCTGGTCGAAGCGGACCACCTCGCTGAGGTGCCCGGGGTCGGCGAGGAACCGGTCCAGGGCGTAGTCCGGCGACTTGGCGTGGGCGGGCGCCCGGTCGTCCCAGCTGGCCCGGTTGATGTTGCGGTAGTCCGTCACGGCGCGACGGTCCCACACCTGCAGCTCCGGGTTCAACGGGAATTCAGGGGGCGGTGGCGGCCTCCGGCCCGTGCCACAATCATGATCATGGACACGGGGATCGCCACTGCGGACGTCGCGGGCACCTGGACGTTGGGCGACCTGACCGTCAACCGGGTCGGCTTCGGCGCGATGCGGCTCACCAGCACCGCCGACGGCCGGCCCAGCGACCGGGACCGGGCGATAGCGGTGCTGCGCCGGGCCGTCGAGCTGGGCGTCAACCACATCGACACCGCCGCCTTCTACTTCTCGCCGCTGCGCTCCGCGAACGAGCTGATCAACGCTGCCCTCGCGCCGTACCCCGACGACCTGGTCATCGCCACCAAGGTCGGGCCGGGCAAGGACCCGTCCGGGCAGTGGCTGCCGCTGGCCCGGCCGGACGAGCTGCGCGGCCAGGTCGAGGAGAACCTGCGTCAGCTCGGCCGCGACCACCTCGACCTGGTCAACCTGCGCCAGGCCGGCCTGGAGTCGGTCGCCGAGCACGTCGGCGCGCTCGCCGAGCTGCGCGACGCCGGCCTGATCCGGCACCTCGGCATCTCCAACGTCCGCCCGCACCACCTGCCCCAGGCGCAGGCCGTCGCCCCCGTGGTCTGCGTGCAGAACGCGTACGGCCTCGGCTTCCGGCCCCGCCACGACCAGTTCGTCCGCGACTGCGCCGCGCAGGACGTGGCGTACGTGCCGTTCTTCTCCATCGCCACCACGGGCCGGGAGGCCGGCGCGGGCGGCGACGAGGACCCGGAGGTCCGCGCGGTCGCCGCCGCCCACGGGGTGTCCACCGCCCAGCTGCGGATCGCCTGGGCGCTGCACCGCAGCCCGAACATGCTGGCCATCCCCGGCACCGGCAACCCCGAGCATCTGGTCGCCAACGTCGCCGCCGGGGCGCTGCGGCTCACCGCCGAGGACCTGGCCCGGCTGGAGGCCGTGCACCAGCGCGGCGAGTGACGCCCCCCGACCGGTGGTCGCCCGTCGGTGCCGCACCCGGCCGGGCGGTGTGACAGCGTGTCGGGGTGAACGATTCCGCGCCGGTCGCCGTCGACATTGCCCTGGTCGGCGGCGGCGGTGCCGGGTCCCTCGTGCTGGCCGCCCTGGGCCGGCACGGCGTGCGGGGGCTGCGGGTCGCGGTCGTCGACCCGGTGCGCAGGCGCGGCCAGGACCGCACCTGGGCGTTCTGGGGCCGCCCCGGCGCAGACCTGGACCCGCTGCTCAGCGCGAGCTGGGACCAGGTCGAGGTGACCACCCCGGCCCGCCGCCGGGTGCTCGACCTCACCCCGCTGCGGTACGCCATGCTGCGCTCCGCCCCGGTCTATGCCCGGGCCGCCGAGGCCGAGCGGCACCTCGGGGCGAGGCGGATCGACGCGGCGGTGACCGGCCTGGACGACGACGGCGCCGGGGTGCTGGTCCGGGGCGCCGACGGGGTCCCGCTGGTCCGGGCGTCCTGGGTGCTCGACTCCCGCCCCCGCCCGCCGGCCCGGCCCGGCCGCACGTCCTGGTTGCAGCACTTCCGTGGCTGGTGGGTGGAGTCCGGCGGGCCGCTGTTCGACCCCGCCCGGGCGGTGCTGATGGACTTCCGCACCCCGCAGCCCGGGCGGGGCGTCTCCTTCGGCTACGTGCTGCCGGTCAGCGACCGGTACGCGTTGGTCGAGTACACCGAGTTCTCCCCGGACCGGCTCACCGACGACGGGTACGACCGGGCGCTGCGCGGCTACCTCGGCCGGCTCGGCCTGGACCCGGCCGCGCTGACGGTGCGGGAGGTGGAGGACGGGGTGATTCCGATGACCGACGCCCCGTTCCCGCGTCGCCCCTCGCCCCGGGTGGTCCGTCTCGGCACGGCCGGCGGCGCCACCCGCCCCTCCACCGGGTTCACCTTCTCCGCCATGCTGCGCCAGGCCGACCAGGTGGCCCGCGCGTTGGCCGCCGGCCGGCCGCCGGTGCCCGCGCCCGCGTACCCCCGGCGGCACCTGTGGATGGACGCGGTCGCGCTGCGGGCCCTGGACACCGGCCGGGTCGGCGGCCCGCAGTTCTTCGACCGGCTGTTCGACCGCAACCCCGCCGAGCGGGTGCTGCGTTTCCTCGACGGCGACACCTCGCCGGGGGAGGACCTGGCGGTGATGCGGTCCAGCCCACTGCTGGCGATGACCTCTGCCGTCGTCGGCGACGCCGCCGGGCGGCTTCGTGGCCGGCTGCGCCGCCCCGCCGGCTGACCCGTCGCGGGGGGCCGGGGTCGGGTCAGCCGACGCGCGCGGCGACCGCGTCGCGGATCGTGACGCGCAGCCGCTCCAGCGGGTCGCCGTCGCCGACCGCGAGCCGGTTGCGCGTCGCCGCCACGGTGAGCCCCAGGTCCGGGTACGCGAAGGACAGGCTGCCTCCGCTGCCGGGGCGCGGGGCGTACCCGGTAGGTTGCGGGCATGGTGGACGTGGCGGCCGACAGGGTCGTGGAGATCTGGACCGACGGGGCGTGCAGTGGCAACCCGGGCCCGGGCGGCTGGGGCGCACTGCTGCGCTACGGCACCCACGAGCGGGAGCTGTGTGGCGGGGAGGCGACGCCGACGACCAACAACCGGATGGAGCTGATGGCCGCGATCCAGGCGTTGGAGAGCCTGACCCGGCCGGTCACCGTGCGGCTGCACACCGACAGCACGTACGTGCGCAACGGCATCACCAGCTGGCTGGCGGGTTGGAAGCGCAACGGCTGGTTGACGGCGGCGAAGCAGCCGGTCAAGAACGCCGACCTGTGGCAGCGGCTGGAGGCCGCCTGCGCCCGGCACCAGATGACCTGGCTGTGGGTGAAGGGGCACAACGGCCATCCCGAGAACGAGCGGGCCGACGCCCTGGCCAACCGGGGGATGACCGAGGCTCGGACGGTGACCGCGACCCGGTGAGGTCATGCGGCCTTGTGTCGATCTGCATCGATAGGTAACGTTGCGGATCGATTGCGTCACTCACAGTTGTCACGGGAGGTGTCCGCGTGACCGCGACCGCCGCTACCGACCTGCCCCTCTGGCCGCCGACCAACCCCGACCACGGCCCGTTCGCCCTGCTCGACGAGGAGGAGCGCGGTCGCCTGGACGAGCCCGTGACCCGGGTCCGGCTGCCGACCGGCACCACCGCCTGGCTCGTCACCCGGCACGCCGACGTGCGTCAGCTGCTGCGCCACCCCGCCTTCAGCGCCAATTTCGAGAAGCAGGGCTTCCCGCTGCTGCGTCCGTTTCCGCCCCAGTCCGAGCTGGACCGTCAGGGCACCTTCATCCGGATGGACGGCGACGTGCACACCCGGCTGCGCCGGATGCTCACCGCCGAATTCATGATCAAGAATGTTCGGCGGATCGAGCCGCTGATCGAGCAGACCGTCGACGAGGCCCTCGACGACCTCCAGGCCGCCGGTCCGCCCGCCGACCTGGTCGAGGCGTTCGCCCTGCCGGTGCCCTCGATGGTGATCTGCCACCTGCTCGGCGTCCCGTACGCCGACCACGGCTTCTTCCAGGCCCGCAGCCGCACCCTGCTCGACCGCACCGCGCCCGTGCAGCGGCTCCGCACCGAGGTCCGGGAGCTGCGGGCCTACCTGCGCGAGTTGGTCCTCGCCCGGCACGCCGACGCGGGCGCTCCCACCGACCTGATCGGCCGGCTGGTCCGCGACCGGGTGTCCACCGGCCAGCTCTCCGTCGACGAACTGGTCGGCATGGCGCTGCTGTTGCTCGTCGCCGGCCACGAGACCACGGCCAACATGATCGGCCTGAGCACCCTGCTGCTGCTGCGCGAGCCGGGAGGCCTCGACGCGCTGCGCGAGCATCCGGACCGGGCCCCCGCGCTGGTCGAGGAGCTGCTGCGTTACCTCAGCGTGGTCCGCACCGGCCTGCCCAGGCTGGCCCTGGAGGATGTCGAGATCGGCGGCCGGCTGATCCGGGCGGGGGAGGGCGTGATCGCCGTGCTGTCGCTGGCCAACCGCGACCCGGAGGTCTTCGGGGTCGCCGACGAGTTCGATCCCTACCAGCAGGCGCACCAGCACCTGGCCTTCGGCTTCGGGGTGCACCAGTGCATCGGTCAGCCACTGGCCCGCGCCGAGCTGCGGATCGCTCTGGTCGAGCTGGCCCGCCGCTTCCCCGGCCTGCGCAGCACCGTGACGCCGGAGCAGGTGTCCACCCGCGAGACGTCGGTCGTGTTCGGCCTCAACAGCCTGCCGGTGACGTGGTGACCGGGGGCGGCACGCTACGGATCGAGGTGGACCGGGACCGCTGCTGCGGGTCGGGCAACTGCGTGCTCGCCGCGCCCGAGGTCTTCGACCAGGACGAAGCCGACGGCTTGGTGCTCCTGCTTCGCCCCGCCCCGCCCCCGGAGGCGGCCGACCGGGTCCGCCGCGCCGCCGACCTCTGCCCGGCCGGCGCCATCCGCCTCACCTGACCTGGTTGATCAAGAGGTTTGCGTCGGCCTGGGCTGCGGACCGACGCAGACCTCTTGATCACCGGACGCTGCGGCACCGGGGTGGGGGGTCAGGTTTCGCGGGTGGGGTCGGTGGTGCCGGAGACGGCGTCGACGTCGTAACCGGCGCGGCTGGTCTCCCGTGCGGGGCGGGCGTTCTCGGCCGGCAGGTCGGCGAAGTCGTCCCCGGTGTCCTCGGTCGTGCGCAGCGACTCGCCCGGCGGTCGCAGGGACGCCTCGTAGGCGGTCGCGCCGTCGGGCTCGTCGCTGCTGGCTCGGTCGAAGCGTTCCTCACTGGTCATGCCGCAGTCCTGCCCGCCCCGGCCGGCGGCAAACGTCCCCCGGCCGCCCGCACCGCCCAATCTCCTCGTCGTCGAACCACGCCGGGGTGCTCCGGTGGAACTCGTCGTGGGCCGCGCTCCGATCGCCCAGCGGGTTTCAGCCATGCTGCTCCGGTCCGCGTCGCGCGTCCGGCGACTGCCCGCTCAGGTGACTTCCACCGGCCGGCGCTCCGGTTCGTCGGCCCGGCTCGTCACCGGCGGCGCCCGCCGCCCGCCGGACCGCCGCCGGTGCGGTGGGTTTCGCGGGGCTGCCGTGTTGCGGCGGGGCGGCGGACCGGGGTGACCGGCAGGGACCAGTGCGCCGGCCGGGCCAGTGCCGGCGGCAACCCGGTCCGGTGGTCACCGCGGGCCGCGTCGGCCTGCGACTGGTGCAGGAACAGCGCGCGCCGCAGGTCCGCCCCGCGCAGGTCGGCGCCGCGCAGGTCCGCACCGGTGAGGTCGGCGAGGGAGAGGTCCACGTCGCGCAGGTCCGCGCCGAGCAGGACGGCGCCGCGCAGGTTCGCCCCGACCAGGTCGACCCGCCGCAGGTCGGCGGCGACCAGTACGGCCCCCCGACGGTCGAGCCCGGCCCGGTCGCCCCGGGCCAGCTCGCCGGCCCGGGACAGCAGCGGGTTCACCCGCCCCCGGTGCGCGTCGACGTCCAGCCCGAGCAGCTCCCGCGGGCTGCCGGCCGTGAGCCGCCGGGTCTGCGCCACCGCGACGCCCAACTCCTCGCGCAGCGGGCCGGGCGGGGTCAGCGCGACCGCCTCGGTCAGGTACCACAGCAGCTCGTGCAGCGGACGCATGACCGCGAACGTGTCGAACATCCGCGCCGCGGTGTCCGGGGCGGACCGCCAGTCCCGACCGGCGAAGGTGACCTGGGCGACCTGCTGTCCCGCTCCGAAGCAGTCGAAGACGGTGCATCCGGGGAAGCCACTGGCCCGCAGGTCCCGGTGGATGCCGCAGCGGAAGTCGCCGCCCAGGTTCGGGCACGGCCGCCCGGCCGGCTTGTCGACGGCGAAGTCCGCCGACGCGGCGAAGGCGGGCGCCACGCAGCACAGCCCGAAGCACCGGGAGCAGTCCGCCCGCAGGTCGCCGCCGGTGGACGGCGACGGCGTGGGCTGGGACGTTCCGGACACGGTGGGTGTTCTCCTACGGGGCTGACGCGCCCGGGGTGCTCCCTCGGGTTCCCCCATTGTCCTGCCGTCCCCCGTGACCGCGGGCCGGGGGTGCCGGCGGTCACGGGGGACGGCAGGCCGCTCCCCGGTGGCCGGGTCGACGTCCTCCTGTCCGATCATCGGGGTGGCGGTCTCGCCTGTGGCGGGTTGCCCCACCGTCCGGGCCGCCGACGTCGAACCGCCCCCGCCGCCGGGCGGGGCAGGTGTGGCCGGCCGCAGGGCGGGTAGCCGCCGCCCATGGAGCTGGTCGAGGAGTCGCCGTTCCGGTTCCGGATCGACCGGCGCGACCCGATGCGGGTGCCCGGCGTCGTCTTCGCCTCCCGTGCGCTGCTTCCCGACGTCGGCGCGGACCGGTCTCTGGAACAGGTGGCGAACGTCGCCACCCTGCCCGGCATCGTCGACGCCTCGTACGCGATGCCCGACGTGCACTGGGGGTACGGCTTCCCGATCGGTGGCGTCGCCGCCACCGATGTCGCCGGGGGCGGGGTGGTGTCCCCGGGCGGCGTCGGTTTCGACATCTCCTGCGGGGTGCGGTTGCTCGCCGCCGACCTGGACCGGGCCGACCTGCCCCGGCTGCGCGACGCGCTGATGGACGGCCTCGACGCGGCGGTCCCGCGCGGCATGGGCCGGGGCGCGGTGTGGCACCTGGCCGACCGGTCCGAGCTCGACGCGGTGCTGCGCGGCGGCTCCCGCTACGCCGTGGAACGCGGCCACGGCGTGCCGCGTGACCTGGACCGGTGCGAGGATTTCGGCGTGGTCGACGACGCCGACCCGGCCCAGGTCAGCGAGCGGGCCGTGCAGCGCGGCCAGGGGCAGGTGGGCAGCCTCGGCTCGGGCAACCACTTCCTGGAGGTGCAGGCGGTCGACGCGATACACGACGAGGCGGTGGCGGCGGCGTTCGGGCTGCGCGCCGGCCAAATCGTCGTGATGATCCACTGCGGGTCGCGCGGGCTGGGCCACCAGATCTGCACCGACCACGTCCGGGCGATGGAGCAGACGATGCCCCGGCACGGCATCGAGGTGCCGGACCGGCAGCTCGCCTGCGCCCCGGTCGACTCCGCGCAGGGGCGGGCCTACCTCGGGGCGATGGCCGCCGCCGCGAACTACGCCCGGGCCAACCGGCAGCTGCTCACCTCCGCCGCCCGCCGGGTGTTCCGGCGGGTCACCGGCAGCGGGCTCGACCTGGTGTACGACGTCTCACACAACCTCGCCAAGGTCGAGACGCACGGGGTGGACGGCGTCGACCGGCGGCTCTGCGTACACCGCAAGGGCGCCACCCGCGCCCTGCCGCCCGGGCATCCCGACCTCCCCGCCGACCTGCGCGCCGCCGGTCAGCCGGTGCTCATTCCCGGCTCGATGGGCACCGCCTCGTACGTGCTCACCGGGGTGGCCGGCGGCCCGGCGTTCGCGTCCACCTGCCACGGCGCGGGCCGGGTCCGCAGCCGCAGCCAGGCCATGAAGACGGTGCGGGGGCAGGAGCTGCGCCGGGAGCTGGAGGATCGGGGCATCGCGGTGCGCGGGGCGTCCTGGCGGGGGCTGGCCGAGGAGACGCCGGAGGCGTACAAGGACGTCACGGCCGTGGTGGACGTCGCCGAGCGGGCGGGCTTGTGCCGCCGGGTGGCCCGGCTGGTGCCGCTGGGCGTGGTCAAGGGCTGACCCGCGGGCCCGGTCCTCCCGGATTGGCGGGTCACACGTCCAGGGTCACCGCGCAGGACCAGCCCGCCTCGTCCCGGCCGAAGCGCAGCCCGTGCAGCGACACGGCCTTCGGCACCGCGCCGCCCGGCTCCGCCGCGTCGGCGGCCACGACCCGCCAGCGCACCCGCAGGCCACCGCCGGGGCCGGCGGTCACGTTCGTCGCGACCGGCAGCACCCCCTCGGTCTCCAGCCGGAAGATCACCTCGTCGAGGACGGCCACCAGCAGGTCCCCGTTGTCACCCGCCGGGACGTCGAACGTCACCTCGGCGCCCTCGCCCGCGCCGGTGGTGTCGGCGAAGGTCTCCACCATCGCCGACACCGCCTCGGCCACGCAGCCCTCCCGGTCCGGCGACCAGGCCTCGATCCGCACGTCGGCGGTGTGCGGTACGGCCCGGTGGCCCCGCCCCGGTCCTCGTTGCATGCCCCGATCATCCGGGCCCCGGCGGCTCTCCGCCGGGGAAACCGGGTGCGCCCGTCAGGCCGTTGTGGTCGCCCGTCGGACCTCCTGCACCAGCCACCCGTTGCCGTCGGGGTCGCTGAACGACAGGTAGGAGGCGTAGTCGCGCCGCTGCGGGTCCGGGCCTGGGACCCGCACGCCACCCTCCTCGAAGTGGAAGATCTCGCTCGCCGGCAGTCCGCGCGTCAGCAGCTGCTCGCGCGCCGCGTCGAGGTCGGTCACCACCAGGTGCAGGCCGCTGACACCACCCGCTCCGTCCGGGTCGCGCATCAGCGCGATCGAACACGCCGACCCCGGCGGGGTGAGCTGCACGACCCGGAAGTCCTCACCGGAGCGGATGTCGACGTCCAGCCGGAACCCGGCGCGCTCCAGGTAGAACTCCTTGGCCCGGTCCACGTCGGACACCGGCACCACGACGAGTTCGAGCGTGAAGTCCATGTTCCAGCCCCCTGGCCTCGATGAGCGGTTCTGTCCGGTACGGCGGCGGCTCGGCCGTCAAGCCCTCGGGACCTCGGCGATCTCGGCTGCCCTTGAGGCGAATCGTGCCGGCTCGGGTGCGGCCGCGGCACCCTCCGGTTGGTCGTACCCGGGTCAGCCGTCGAACCCGACCACGCCGCCGTGGGCCTCCGACGTTCCGCCTGCCTCCCGGCCGGAAGGCGCCTCAGCCGGCCGGGGGCACCGCGCCCCGGTAGACGCTGGTGAGCCAGACGTCGAGCAGGACGTCCACCACGTCCCGCTCCGCGACGGCCGGCCCGTCGGCGGCGAAGGTGGCGTACCAGACCCGCTCGTTCATCGAGGTCAGCGCGATCGCCAGGTCCCGGGCCGGCAGGCCGTCCGGGGCCGCGCCGCGCCGTCGCTCCGCCACCACGGCGGCCTCGACGGCCTGCACCCAGCGCTCCAGCACCGCGGCCCACAGCCGGCGCACCTCGGCGTTGGTGCCGCGCACCTCGGCGCAGGCCCGCACCACCGCGCGGTGCGCGCCGAACGTCTCGTGGAACCGGTGGATCAGCTCCCGCCACCGGGCCCGCGGGTCCTCGGCCAGCCGGACCAGCACGTCACCGGCCGCCGCGTCGGCCTCCTCGGTGACCCGGTCCAGCAGGGTGAGCAGCACCGCGTCCTTCGACGGGAAGTAGAAGTAGAACGTCGGCCGGGAGATGCCCGCGCCCCGGGCCAGGTCGTCGACGGAGATCTCACCGAACGGCCGCTGGGCGAGCAGGCGCTCGGCGGTGGCCAGGATGGCCAACTGCCGGTCGTCCCCGGTCGAGCGGGCCGCCCGCCGGCCCCGCCCCCCGGGCGTACGGGCGGTGGCGGTCATGAGCGCAGATGCTACTACCTCGACACCGTGTCGATTCCACTCGACAGCGTGTTGACCGACGTCGACGGCGCTGGATAGGGTCCGATCCACCACCCCTGCGACGGGAGACGCGCGATGGCCTCCGACCACGTCGACGTGTTGATCGTCGGCGCCGGCCTCTCCGGCGTCGGTGCCGCCTGCCACCTGCGCCGTAACCGCCCCGACAGGACGTACGCGGTGCTGGAGGCGCGCGGCGCGATCGGCGGCACCTGGGACCTGTTCCGCTACCCGGGCATCCGGTCGGACTCGGACATGTTCACCCTCGGCTACTCGTTCAAGCCGTGGACCAACCCGCTGGCCATCGCCGACGGCGACTCGATCCGCGACTACGTCCGCGAGACGGCCCACGAGTACGGCGTCGACGAGCACATCCGCTTCCACCACCGGGTGCTCGCCGCCGAGTGGGACAGCGCGAGCGCCCGCTGGACGGTGCGCGCCCACCGCGACGACACCGGCGAGGACGTCACCCTCACCTGCGCGTTCCTGTTCACCTGCTCCGGCTACTACCGCTACGACACCGGCTACACCCCGGACCTTCCCGGCGCGCGGGCGTACCCGGGGCGGCTGGTGCACCCGCAGCACTGGCCCGCCGACCTCGACCACACCGGCAAGCGGGTGGTGGTGATCGGCAGCGGCGCGACCGCGGTGACCCTGGTGCCGGCCCTGGCCGAGCGGGCCGCCCACGTCACCATGCTCCAGCGCTCACCGACGTACGTGATCGCGTTGCCCTCGCGCGACGCCCTCGCCGACGCGCTGCGCCGCTTCCTGCCCGCGAAGGCCGCCTACCCGGTGGTGCGGTGGAAGAACGTGCTGTTCGGCACGGCCACCTTCCAGCTCAGCCGCCGCGCACCGAAGCTGGTGAAGCGGTTCCTGCGGCGGGCGGCGAGGGGGCGGCTGCCCGCCGGCTACGACGTCGACCGGCACTTCTCGCCCCGCTACGACCCGTGGGACCAGCGGCTGTGCGTGGTCCCCGACGGCGACCTGTTCACCGCCCTCGGGCAGGGCCGGGCCTCGGTGGTCACCGACCGGATCGAGACCCTCACCGCCACCGGCCTGCGGCTCGCCTCCGGCGCGGAGCTGACCGCCGACGTCGTGGTCACCGCCACCGGCCTCAACCTGCTCGTCCTCGGCGGCATGACGATCACCGTGGACGGCGAGCGGGTCGACCTCGCGCGGACGGTGGCGTACAAGGGCATGATGCTCTCCGGAGTGCCGAACTTCGCGATGACCATCGGCTACACCAACGCCTCCTGGACGCTCAAGGCCGACCTGGTCGCCACCTACGTCTGCCGGCTGCTCACCCACCTCGACGCCACCGGCCAGCAGGTCGTCACCCCGCTCGCCCCCGCCTCGGGCGACCTGGAGCCGCTGATCGACCTGAAGTCCGGGTACGTGCTGCGCAGCGTCGACGCGTTGCCCAAGCAGGGCGCGGCGACGCCGTGGCGGCTGCACCAGAACTACGCCCGGGACGTGTTGCTGATGCGGCACGGCCGGCTCACCGACGCCGGGGTGCGCTTCTCCCGCGCGGGCGAGGCGGCCAGCACCGGCCGGCGGGACCCCGCCGGCACCCCCGCCGGCTGACCGGACCCCGCCGACCGAGCAGAGGAGACCGACGTGCGCAGGTTCGACTTCGCGGCCGGGACGGCCGTGGTCACCGGGGCGGCCAGCGGCATCGGCGAGGCCCTCGCCCACGGCCTGGCCCGGCGCGGCGCCGACCTGGTCCTGCTCGACCGGGACGCCGACCGGCTCGCCGCCGTGGTGGCCGCGATCCGGGCGGACCACCCCGACCGGCCGGTCACCACCCACCTGGTGGACCTCGCCGACGCCGCCGCGACCACCACGGTGGCCGAGGAGATCCGCCGGCGCCACCCCCGGGTGCGGCTGCTGGTCAACAATGCCGGCGTCGCCCTGGGCGGCCGGTTCGACCAGGTCACCCTCGACGAGTTCGGCTGGGTGGTCGACGTCAACTTCCGGGCCGTGGTGCGGCTGACCCACGCCCTGCTGCCCGCCCTGAAGGCCGAGCCCGGCGCCCACCTGGTCAACGTGTCCAGCCTGTTCGGGCTCATCGCCCCCGCCGGGCAGACCGCGTACGCGGCGAGCAAGTTCGCCGTCCGCGGCTTCACCGAGGCGCTGCGCCACGAGTTGGTCGACGACGGCATCGGGGTGACCTCCGTGCACCCGGGCGGCATCCGCACCCGCATCGCGCAGAGCGCCCGGGTCGGCAGCGGCGTGCCCGCCGAGGAGTTCGAGGCCGGCCGCCGGCAGTTCGAGAAGCTGCTCTCCATCGACCCCGCCGTCGCCGCCGAGGTCATCCTGCGCGGCGTCGAGCGCCGCCGGGCCCGGGTGCTGATCGGCTGGTCGGCGAAGCTGCCGGACCTGCTGGCCCGGCTCGCCCCCGCCTCGTACGGGCGGGTCATCGCCCTCGCCCTCAGCCGCTCCCCCCGGCCGGCCGCCGCCGCACCCCCGCACCCACGTCCGACCGGGCCGCCCACCGCCCCGGCGCCGGCGGACGGCCCCGGGGAGCCGGCGTGACCGGGCCGGACAGCCGGAAGGGGCAGCCGGCGTGACCGGGCCGGCCGACACGACCCTCACCGTCCGGGGGCGGGCGGTCCGCTGCCGGGTGGCCGGGCAGGGCCCGCCGGTGGTGCTGCTGCACGGCATCGGCCGCACCCTCGCCGACTTCGCCGAGCAGCAGGACCTGCTCGCCCGCGACCACCGGGTCGTCAGCCTCGACCTGGCCGGGCACGGTGGCTCCGCACCGCTGGACGAGCCGCACACCCTGCCGGCGCTGGCCCGGGCCACCGCCGACTGCCTCGACGCCCTCGGCGTCGACCGCCCCGCCCACCTGGTCGGCAACTCCCTCGGCGGGGCGGTCGCGATGCGGCTGGCCGTCGACGACCCGGCCCGCGCGGCCAGCCTGGTCCTGGTCAACAGCGCCGGCTTCGGCGCGGAGGTGACGATCGCGCTGCGCCTGCTGGCACTGCGACCGCTCGGCCGGCTGCTGCTGCTGCGGCCGAGCCGGGCCGTGATCCGGCGCACCGAGCGGGCCCTGTTCCACGACCGGCGGCACGTCACGCAGGCGCGCCTCGCCGAGGCCCTCGCGGCGGCCCGCCGACCGCACGCCGCCCGGGTGATGCTGGAGCTCGTCGGCAGCCTCGGCACGTTCCGCGGAGTCGCCCCCGGGTGGCGCGCCGAACTGCTCGACGCCGTGGCCCGGCTGGACCTGCCCATCCTGGTGGTCTGGGGCGACCACGACCTGATCCTGCCCGCCGCGCACCTCGCCGCCGCCCGCGCCCGGCTGCCCCTGGCCCGCGCCCACCTGTTCGCCGACACCGGCCACCTGCCGCAGGTCGAGCGGGCCGAGGAGTTCCACCGGCTGGTCACCGACTTCTGGGCCGACCACCCCGCGCACGGCTGAGGGCGGTCAGGGCGGGCTGCCGCCGCGCTTGTCCTCCTGGGCCAGCACCGCCTCCCGCACCTGCGGGTCCTCGCGCTCGGCCAGCTCCGCGGCGAGCCGCGGATCGCCGGCCAGCCGCCCCCGGTTGCGGTGCAGAAAGGCGTCGAACCCCCCGGTGTACGGGCAGGCCAGGTCGCCGAGCACGGCGTCCGGCCGGTACCGGCAGCCGCCGCAGTAGTCGCTGAGCTCGTCGATGTACCGGCCGTCGACCGCGTACGGGCGGGTGTCCACCCGGCCCAGGTCGGCGTACCGGCTCATGCCGACCACCGTCGCGTTCATCACCCAGTCGGCGCCGTCGACGAAGCACCCCTTGAACCAGTCCACCAGCTCCGCCGGCCGCCAGCCGCGCTGCAACGCGTAGTTGCTGAGCACCAGCAGCCGCTGTGAGTGGTGCGCCCAGGCCCCGTCCCGCACCCCGGCCAGCACGTCGGCCAGGCAGCGGGCCTCGACCGCGTCGGCGTCCAGGTCGGCGAACCAGCCGGGCAGCGGCTCGGTCGCGGCCAGCCAGTTGCCGCCCCGGAACGCGGGCTCGAAGTACCAGTAGAGCTGCCAGAGGAACTCCCGCCAGCCGAGCAGCCCTCGGATGAACGGCTCCACCGCCGACAGCGACGCGGTCCCGTCACGCCACGCGCCCTCGGCCGCCCGGATCGCCTCCGCCGGGTCGAGCAGCCCCAGGTTGAACGACGACGACAGCACGCTGTGCGCCAGCATCGGGTCGCCGACGCTCATCACCTTCTGGTAGCGGCCATGGTCGGGCAGCCGGTGCCGGACGAAGTGCCGCAGCCGGGCGTCGGCCTCGGCGTACGTGGCGGGGTAGCGGCGCGGCCCGTCCCGGCCGACGAACCGCATCCCCTCCTTCTCCCACCGGTCCAGATCGTCGCGCACCTCCGCGTCGATCTCGTCCTCCGTGATCGGCGGGGGAGCGGGGGCGACCGTGCCGCCGGAGCGCCGGGGCCGGCGCGGCACCCGCCCCGGCGGGCCGTCCAGCACCCGGTGCTCACTGCGGGCCCAGCGGTAGAACTCGGCCATCCGCAACGGCCCCCGCCGGTACGCGTCCGCCCAGGCGGTGAAGTCGTCGCGGCTGGTGAGGAAGCCCCGGGGCGGCAGGATCGTCAGCCCCGGCACGGAGCGGGCGAAGGCCAGACCCGCCCGCGACGGCGGGTGGCACACCTCGACGGGCCCGTCGACCTGGGCCAGGGCCTCCCGGAACGTCCCGGCCCGCACCAGCAGCGCCCGGTCGCCCAGCTCTGCGGCCCGGTGGCGCAACGCGGACAGGATCAGGTGGGCCTTCTGCCGGTGCAGGGGGCGCTGCCGGAACAGCTCCCGGGCCTCCACGAGCAGCACCGGCTGCGCCCCGTCGTCGAGGAAGTGCGGCCCGAGTTGATCGGCGAGCAGCCATCGGCGCGAAGACATGCGTCGATTCTGCCCAGTGCGGCGGGGCGTCGCCCGCCGTGCCGGCGTGTCCCGGGAGTGGCGCACGCCACACAGCATCCCTTTCCTGCCAGGCGGCGACCGGGCCGCGGTGGCGCGACCCGGGCCGGCAGCCGGCGATGATGCCGCCAAGGGCCCACCCGCGGGTCCTGGCGCCCCTGGGCCCCGGCCCGGACGTGGCCCGGGCCACGTCCGGGCGGCCCGCGTTCCGGCCCGAAGGGAGCGCGACGCACCATAGATGCATGACGTATCCGACCCCCGCCCCCGCGGCGCGCGCCGTCGCCCCCTCCGCCGCGGAGCGGGCATACCGGCACCTGAAGCGGTCGATCCTCGAACAGGTCTACCCCGGCGGGCTGCTGGTCAGCGAGGGGGAGATCGCCGAGGCGGTCGGGATGTCCCGCACCCCGGTCCGGGAGGCCCTGCTGCGGTTGGAGGCCGAGGGGCTGGTCACCCTCTACCCGAAGCGCGGCGCGCTGATTCGGCCCGTGTCCGCCCGGGAGATCGTCGACGTGATCGAGGCGCGCCGGCTGGTGGAGCTGCACGCCGCCGAGCGGGTCTGGTCCCGCCGCGCCACGCTGCGGGCCGACCTGACCCGCTGGCTGGACCGGATGCGCGAGGCCCACGCCGCCGGCGACGTCACCGCGCTGATGTCCGCCGACCGGGCCTTCCACGCCACCGTGGTCGAGGCCGCCGGCAACGAGATCCTCGCCGAGCTGTACCACCGGCTGCGCGACCGCCAGCTACGCATGGGCGAGGCCAGCTTCCGGCTCTCGCCCGGCTGGGCCGAGGTGGCGATCACCGAGCACGCCGCCCAGCTCGCGGCCCTCGACGGCGATGATCCGCGGGTCTGGCTGGACAGCGTCGCCGCGCACATCGACAACGCCGCGACAGTGCTGCGGACCCTGAGTTGAGCGTCGCCGCCACCGCCGTACCGACACCGACCGCCGCGCCCCGCCGCTCCGCCGCGCTGGTCTGGGCGGTGGCCCTCAGCGCGTACGTGGCGGCGGTGTTCCACCGCAGTTCCCTCGGCGTCACCGGGGTCGACGCCGCGCACCGCTTCGACATCAGCGCCTCCACCCTGGCCATCTTCACCGTCGCCCAGCTCGCCGTGTACGCCGCCATGCAGGTGCCGGTGGGGGTGCTGCTCGACCGGTTCGGCTCCCGCCGGCTGTTGATCGCCGGCGGGGCGCTGATGGTCGCCGGCCAGCTCTGCTTCGCGGTGGCCACCGACGTCGGGCTCGCCGTCGCCGCCCGGGTGTTGGTCGGCCTCGGCGACGCGATGACCTTCATCAGCGTGCTGCGCATCGTCGCGTTCTGGTTCCCCGGCCGACGCAACCCGATGCTGGTGCAGCTCACCTGCACCTTCGGGCAGTTCGGCGCGGTCCTCGGCGCCGTGCCGCTGGTCGCCCTGCTGCACCGCGCCGGCTGGACCCCGGCGTTCCTCGCCGCCGCCGCGCTCGGCGCGACCGTGCTCACCATGGTCGTCGCGGCCGTCCGGGACAGCCCGCACCGCGAGCACACCGCCGCGCCCACCCCCGACCTGGCCACCGTACGCCGGGAACTGGCCGCCGCCTGGGCCCAGCCCGGCACCCGGCTGGGGTTGTGGACGCACTTCGTCACCCAGTTCTCCGGCTCGGTGTTCGCGCTGCTGTGGGGGTACCCGTTCCTCGTGCAGGGGCAGGGGATGTCGCCCACCGCCGCAGCCTCCCTGCTCACCCTGATGACCCTGGCCGGCCTGCTGGCCGGGCCGCTGATCGCCCACCTGTGCGCCCGGCACCCGTTCCGCCGCTCGGTGCTGGTGCTCACCGTCACCGCGGCCACCGCCGCGATCTGGGCGGTGGTGCTGGCCTGGCCCGGCCGCGCCCCGGGCTGGCTGCTGGTCGCCCTGATCGTGGTGCTGGCCGCCAACGGCCCCGGCTCGGCCATCGGCTTCGACTACGCCCGCACCTTCAATCCGGCCAGCAGGCTCGGCAGCGCCACCGGCATCGTGAACGTGGGCGGCTTCGCCGCCTCGATCGCCCTGGTGCTGGCCATCGGGGTCGTGCTGGACCTGGCCACCCCCGCAGGCCGCGCCGCACCGGACCTGACCGCCTTCCGGTGGGCCTTCGCCGTGCAGTACGTCCTGTGGGCGCTCGGCGCGGTCCAGGTGCTGCGCTACCGCAACGCCGCCCGCCGCCACCTCGCCGACCTGGCCCGCGACGTCGCCCCGATCACGCAGCCCGTGTCGGCCCATCGACCCGCGTGATCACCCCCGTGGCCTCGGCCGTGGTAAGCGTCGGGCGTTGCTGGGCTCGGCACGGTGATCGGCGGTAGTTTCGCCGGGGAGCGTGATCGACGTGGGGTACCCGCCCGGTGGCGCTCTCCGTCGTCGTCCCGCCCACCGCGGGCCGCCGGCATCGACAGCGGTGGAGCAGGAGGAGAACGTGAGCCAGGAAGTCCGGGGAGTCATTTCACGGCGCAAGGGCGCGCCGGTCGAGGTCACCACGATCGTGGTGCCCGACCCGGGGCCCGGCGAGGCGGTGGTCCGCGTCCAGGCCTGCGGGGTCTGCCACACCGACCTGCACTACCGCGAGGGCGGGATCAACGACGAGTACCCGTTCCTGCTGGGGCACGAGGCGGCCGGCATCGTCGAACAGGTGGGTGAGGGCGTCACCGGCGTCGCGCCGGGCGACTTCGTGGTGCTCAACTGGCGGGCCGTCTGCGGGGTCTGCCGCGCCTGCCGGCGGGGCCGGCCGTGGTACTGCTTCGCCACCCACAACGCGGCCCGGAAGATGACCCTCACCGACGGCACCGAGCTGTCCCCGGCCCTGGGCATCGGGGCCTTCGCCGAGAAGACCCTCGTCCACGCCGGACAGTGCACCAAGGTCAACCCGGCGGCCCGGCCCGCCGCCGTCGGCCTGCTCGGCTGCGGGGTGATGGCCGGCCTCGGCGCGGCGATGAACACCGGCGGGGTCACCCGCGGCGACTCCGTGGCCGTCATCGGCTGCGGCGGGGTCGGTGACGCGGCCGTCGCCGGTGCGGCCCTGGCCGGGGCGTCGACGATCATCGCCGTGGACACCGACTCCCGCAAGCTCGACTGGGCCCGGAAGTTCGGCGCCACCCACACGGTCAACGCCTCGGAGGACGACCCGGTCGAGGCGATCCGCGCCGCCACCGGAGGCTTCGGCGCCGACGTCGTCATCGACGCCGTCGGCCGGCCGGAGACCTGGAAGCAGGCGTTCCACGCCCGCGACCTCGCCGGGACGGTCGTGCTGGTCGGCGTGCCGACCCCCGAGATGACCGTCGACGTGCCGCTGCTGGACGTCTTCGGCCGTGGCGGCGCGCTCAAGTCGAGCTGGTACGGCGACTGCCTGCCCAGCCGCGACTTCCCCATGCTCACCGAGCTCTACCTGCAGGGCCGGCTCGACCTGGACGCGTTCGTCACCGAGGAGATCGCCCTGGACCAGGTCGAGGAGGCGTTCACCCGGATGCACCACGGCGACGTGCTGCGCTCGGTGGTGGTCTTCCCGTGACCGTCCGCGTCGACCACACCGTCACCTCCGGAACGTTCTCCCTCGACGGGCAGACCTTCGACGTCGACAACAACGTCTGGGTGGTCGGCGACGACAGCGAGTGCCTCGTCGTCGACGCCCCGCACGACGTCGACGCGATCCTGCGCGCCGTCGGCCAGCGCCGGGTGGTGGCGATCGTGGCCACCCATGCCCACGACGATCATGTCCGGGTGGCTCCGGAGCTGTCCCGGGCCACCGGCGGGCCGGTGCTGCTGCACCCCGACGACCGGGTGCTGTGGGACCTGGTGCACCCCGGCACGGCCCCCGACGGGGAGCTGCGCGACGGGGCCACGATCGAGGTGGCCGGCACCGGCCTGCGGGTGCTGCACACCCCCGGTCACAGCCCCGGCGCGTGCAGCCTGTACGCCCCGCAGCTCGGTGTGGTCTTCACCGGTGACACCCTCTTCGCCGGCGGACCGGGCGCCACCGGCCGCTCGTACAGCGACTTCGGCACCATCGTCGACTCGATCCGTACCCGGCTGCTCACCCTGCCGCCGGAGACGGTCGTGCACACCGGCCACGGCGACAGCACCACCGTCGGCGCCGAGGCCCCGCACCTCGACGAGTGGATCGCCCGGGGTCACTGACCATCCGCCCGCCACCCGCCCCGGCCGGCGTTCCGGCCGGGGCGGGCCGGGCCGGCACTCGCGGTCGTCGCCCACCAGCACCGTCCCGTCGTCGCGTCCCGCGCCGGTCGACACCGGATCGGCGGCCGACCCGCTGATCCGGTAGGTGCTCGTCCGGTTCGGGGTCCCGCGCGTCCGGTGACCGCCCGTGTCCGAGTTGACCGTTTCTATGTGTGACCGGGGTCGCAGCCCGGGCCGCTGCCCCGCATATCCGGAATGACGGACACGTGGGTCTGGTTGTGTCCCCCGTACCGTCCGTCGGTAAACCCCTACGGCGGAACGGTCCCCCGAGGGGCGCTCAACCCGGAGCGCGTCGCAACGATCGAAAGGGCAACCATCGTGAAGGTTGACTTCACTCGATGGCTCCCGGCCATCGCGAAGACCACCGACCGGATCCCGACCATCGCGAGGACCCCGCACCGCAGGATCGTCCTGAGCGTCGCCGGCGTCGCCGTCCTCGGCGGCCTGGCGTTCGGCCCCATGGCCGTCGCCGCACCGGCCACCAGCGGCCCGCACGCCGGTGCGGTGGCCGCGATCGACCTGGCGACCGGCAAGAACCGCGAGGGCGCCACCGTCGAATCCGCGCTGACGACCGGCGAGAGCATCAGCAGCACGACGCCGGCCGAGAAGCCGGACCGGGACGAACTGATCCCGCACGGCCTCGAGGGCGCCCAGTCGCGCATCCCCCTCGACGACGCGCAGCTCGAGAACGCCGAGGCGATCATCAAGGCAGCCAAGGAGACCGGCGTCGGCGAGCGGGGCGCGGTGATCGGTGTGGCCACCTCGCTGCAGGAGTCGAAGCTGTACAACCTGGGCCACCTGGGGGCGTACAACGACCACGACTCGCAGGGCCTGTTCCAGCAGCGCCCGTCGTCGGGTTGGGGCTCGCCCGACGAGATCACCGACCCCGAGTACGCCTCCGAGGCGTTCTTCGACGCCCTGAAGAACGTGGGCGGTTGGAACGAGCTGCCGCTGACCGCCGCCGCGCAGACGGTGCAGGTGTCGGCGTACCCGTACGCGTACGCACAGTGGGAGGAGCAGGCTGCGGACGTCGTCCAGCAGCTCTGGTGACGCAAGCCCGACAAGGCCCCGGCCGGCCCCGTGAAGGGGCCGGCCGGGGCCTTGTCGCGGTCGGCCACCTGTGCCAGGGCTAGATCGGGAAGCGGCCGCGGCGGACGTGCCAGTGGCGGCCGGCCTTCAGGTGGTCGACGATCGCGCGCTGGAGCACGGTGCGGCGCGGCAGCCGGTCGAGCGGCGTGGTCAGGGTGCGGAACACGAACCGCAGCACCTCGACGTCGGCGTTGAGCCCTTCCGGCTCCTCGTAGGGCTCCAGCTCGAACCTCTGCTGGAACCGGGCGATGTTGGAGTCCCCGGGCAGGTACTCCAGCAGCTGCGGGTCGAGCAGCCACGAGCCGCAGGAGAACGCCGTGTAGCGCTCGTCGGGGAAGTGGCGCGGGAAGAACGCGCGGGCCTCGTCGAGCGACGCCGCGACCGCTTCCGGGGTCATCGGTCCCGACTCGGGGATGTGCAGGTCGATGGCGGTGCCGCCGCGCTGGTGCTGTAACCGGCCCAGCTCGTAGATGCCGCCGCGCGCGTGCAGCGTCAGCCAGTTCTGCATGACCGGCCAGCCCTCGCGGTGCATCCGCCGGTCGATCGCGAGGTTGCGGCCCAGGTCCGCGAGGGTCGCCCACGACACGGCAGCGGCGATGCCGTGATCGCGGTGGTATCCCGTGACGACGTCGACCAGGGCCAGGTACGCGTACACGTAGAGATGCCGCCAGGCGGGGCCCCGTTCGCGGGGGAGCGCCGGACCGGGCGACAGCCAACCGTGGCCCCCGAGATCGGCGCGGACCAGGGCGATCGAGCGGTCGAGCAGCCAGCGCAGCTCCGGAGTCCACAGCGGAGAGTGCGGGTCGGGCCAGCCCGCCATGATCTCGGCGGCGTCGTCCGGCCGGACCGCGAGCCGGTCGAGGATCGCGGGCGCGTCGGCCTTGGCGGGCAGCGGAGCCGACGGCCGGTCGCCGGCGAGCCGGTGCAGGCGGGCGACGTCCTCGACGGGTACCCCGAGCCGGGCGGCGGTGTCGTCCAGATCCACGCGGACGACCCTACCGGCCGGTCGGCGTCTTCCACCGGGCAGATCCCGCCACGGCGACCCGGTCCGCTTCACCCAGCGGCTCATCTCGCCGCCGCCGGCGGCCAGCATGGTCCGGGCCGGTTCGCGTTGGCGTCGTAGGCGAGTCTGAATCGTTCAAGTTCCCCTTGTCGGGTTCACTGGACCGATGGACGAGTCGATCTGGAATTCGGTGCAGGCGTCGCGGGGCTGGTTGGACGCCGCCAACGGCACCGGGGACGCGGAGCTGACCTGCCGGATCCTCAAGCTGACCGAGGAGGCCGGAGAAGTTGCCGGGGCGTGGATCGGGGCGCTGGGCCAGAACCCGCGCAAGGGGGTGACGCACAGCCGCGAGGACGTCGCGGCCGAACTGGCCGACGTGGCGTTCACCGCACTGGTGGCCATCGAGAGCCTTGGCCTCGACCCGCGGTCTCTGCTGCACGCCTGCGCCGCCAAGGTCCGCGCCCGCACGGGCGCCGGGTGACCGCCTCCGGGTGCGGCGCGCGGCGGCGTCCACCCGAGCAGCGGCGAGCGGTCAGCAAGTGAGGTGGATTACCCCGGACGGCTGGAACAGCCCGTGGGGTGGGTAGGTTGTAGCAAGTGTCGGTGTGCTCAGTGTCCCCGGGCCTCACCTGAATTGCCTTCGCGGAATACCGTCCGGCTGGAGCCGCGTCGTGCCACGCGCCGAGAGGCGACCTGCACACCGACACCGAACCGCCCCCGGCCCAACGGTCGGGGGCGGTTTCGTGTCCCGGGCCCAGCGGAGACCCGTACGGGGCGGGCCGTCCTCGCCCCGGTCGAACCGCCCGGACCGGTGACCCGCGGGTTCCGCACGGCGAAAAGATCCGGGCCGGGCACACGACCCGGGCCGGCCTGCCCTATGTTCAGGAGGTCAGCGTCCGTCGAACGGGGGAGGGGGTGCTCCGGATGGGTCTGCGGACCTTCATCCAGGGCTGGCCGGTCTACCGGCAGCTCACCGGCACCGACCCGCTCGGCCGGGGCGTGGCCGCCCAGTCGGCCCGCTCGGCGGCGCTGACCGCACGCACCGAGACCGCCGACAGGGTGGCCCGGTCGGTCTGCCCGTACTGCGCCGTCGGCTGTGGCCAGCGGGTCTTCGTCACCGACGGGCGGGTAACCCAGATCGAGGGGGACCCGGACAGCCCGATCTCCCGTGGCCGGCTCTGCCCGAAGGGCTCGGCCAGCAAGGCGCTGGTCACCAGCCCGCTGCGGCAGACCACGGTCCGTTACCGCCGGCCGTACGCGACCGAGTGGGAGGACCTGGACCTCGAGACCGCCGTCGACATGATCTCCGACCGGATCCTCGCCGCCCGCGAGGAGACCTGGGAGGACGTCGACGACGCCGGTCGGCCGCTGAACCGCACGCTGGGCATCTCCAGCCTGGGCGGGGCGACGCTGGACAACGAGGAGAACTACCTCATCAAGAAGCTGTTCACGGCGATGGGGGCGCTCCAGATCGAGAACCAGGCCCGCATTTGACACTCCGCCACCGTCCCCGGTCTGGGGACCAGCTTCGGTCGCGGCGGCGCGACGGACTTCCAGCAGGACCTGGTCAACGCTGACGTCATCGTCATCCAGGGTTCCAACATGGCGGAGGCCCACCCGGTGGGCTTCCAGTGGGTGATGGAGGCCAAGAAGCGCGGCGCCAAGGTCTTCCACGTCGACCCCCGGTTCACCCGGACCAGCGCGGTCGCCGACACGTACCTGCCGATCCGGGCGGGCACCGACATCGCGCTGCTCGGCGGCGTGGTGCGGTACATCCTGGAGAACGAACTGGACTTCCGGGAGTACGTGCTGGCGTACACCAACGCGGCGACGATCGTCAGCGAGCAGTTCGTCGACACCGAGGACCTGGACGGCCTCTTCTCCGGCTACCACACCGAGACCGCCTCGTACGACCAGTCGAGCTGGCAGTACGAGGGCCAGGAGCGCAACTCCGGGAGCGAGGACACCGGGAAGGAACGGGACAGCGCGGCCGGCCTGCAGCACGAGTCGCATGGCGCGTCCGTGCGGGGGCGCACCCGGCGGGACGAGACGTTGCAGCATCCGCGCTGCGTCTACCAGATCCTGCGGCGGCACTTCTCCCGGTACACCCCGGAGATGGTGCAGCGGGTCTGCGGGATCCCGCAGGAGAGGTTCCTCGAGCTGGCCCGCGCCTGGACGGAGAACTCCGGCCGGGAGCGCACCGGCGCGCTGGTCTACTCGGTGGGCTGGACGCAGCACAGCGTCGGCGTGCAGTACATCCGCACCGGCGCGATCATCCAGACCCTGCTGGGCAACATGGGCCGGCCGGGCGGCGGCATCCTGGCGCTGCGCGGGCACGCCAGCATCCAGGGCTCGACCGACATCCCGACCCTGTTCAACCTGCTGCCCGGCTACCTGCCGATGCCGCACCACGCCGACCACGAGACCTTCGAGGACTGGGTGGGCAGCATCCGCCACCCCGGCCAGAAGGGTTTCTGGGGCAACTCCCGGGCGTTCGCGGCGAGCCTGCTCAAGGCGTACTGGGGTGACGCCGCGACGCCGGACAACGACTTCTGCTACGGGTACCTGCCCCGGATGACCGGCGACCACGGCACGTACCAGCAGGTGCTCAACATGATCGACGGCAAGATCAAGGGTTACTTCCTGCTCGGCCAGAACCCGGCCGTCGGCTCCGCGCACGGCAAGGCCCAGCGGCTCGGCATGGCCAACCTCGACTGGCTGGTCGTGCGGGACCTGTTCCTGATCGAGAGCGCCACGTTCTGGAAGAACAGCCCCGAGGTGGCCACCGGCGAGATCGTGCCGCAGGAGTGCCGTACGGAGGTGTTCTTCCTGCCCGCCGCGTCGCACGTGGAGAAGGACGGCACCTTCACTCAGACCCAGCGGCTGCTTCAGTGGCGGGAGAAGGCCGTCGACCCGCCGGGCGACGCCCGCTCCGAACTGTGGTTCTTCTACCACCTGGGCCGCAAGCTGCGGGAGAAGCTGGCCGGCTCCCCCCACCGGCGCGACCGGGCGCTGCTCGACCTGGCCTGGGACTACCCGACCCATGGTGACCTGGCCGAGCCCAGCGCCGAGGCGGTGCTGCGCGAGATCAACGGCTACGACACGGCCTCCGGCCGGCCGCTGTCCGCGTTCACCGAGGCGCGTAGCGACGGCTCCACCGCGATCGGCTGCTGGATCTACACCGGCGTGTACGCCGACGGCGTCAACCAGGCAGCCCGGCGCAAGTCCCGGCACGAGCAGGACTGGGTGGCCGCCGAGTGGGGCTGGGCGTGGCCGGCGAACCGTCGCACCCTGTACAACCGCGCCTCCGCCGACCCACAGGGCCGGCCGTGGAGCGAACGTAAGCGCTACGTCTGGTGGGATCCGGAGAAGGCGGAGTGGACCGGCTACGACGTGCCGGACTTCGAGAAGAACAAGCCGCCGACGTACCGTCCGCCGGAGGGCACGTCCGGGCCGGACGGGATCGCCGGCGACGACCCGTTCATCATGCAGAGCGACGGCAAGGCCTGGCTGTACGCGCCTCGCGGGGTGCTCGACGGCCCGCTGCCGACGCACTACGAGCCGGCCGAGTCCCCGATGCGCAACCCGATGTACGGCCAGCAGGCCAACCCGACCCGCAAGGTCTACGAGCACCCGGTGAACCCGATGAACCCGAGCCCGCCGGAGGCGCACAGCGACGTCTTCCCGTACGTGTTCACGGTCAGCCGGCTCACCGAGCACCACACGGCCGGCGGGATGAGCCGCACCGTGCGGCCCCTGGCGGAGTTGCAGCCCGAGATGTTCGTGGAGGTGTCCCCGGAGCTGGCCGCCGAGGTCGGGCTGGCCCACCTGGGCTGGGCGCACCTGGTCAGCGGCCGGGCGGTGATCGAGGCGAGGGTGCTGGTCACCGACCGGCTCACCCCCCTGCGGGTGGACGGGCGGATCATCCACCAGCTCTGGCTGCCGTACCACTTCGGCACCGAGGGGCTGGTCACCGGAGACTCGGCCAACGACCTGTTCGGCATCACCCTGGACCCGAACGTGCTGATCCAGGAGAGCAAGGTCGGCACCTGCGACGTGCGGCCGGGCCGGCGTCCCACCGGGCCGGCGCTGCTGGGTCTGGTCGCCGAGTACCGACTGCGGGCTGGGATGACCGTGGACCGGAGGATCCCGATGGTCACCACCGACGCGGCGGGCGGCGACGACGCGGCCGGCAGCACCGACCAACGCTCGGCGGGGGCGTCGTCGGGCGAGAAGAGGGGCGAGGATGCCTGACGCCAACAGCCTCTACGGACCGCTGGACCCGGCCCCGGACGCCGGCTGGACCGACGCCCGCCCCCGGATGGGTTTCTTCACCGACACCAGCGTCTGCATCGGCTGCAAGGCGTGCGAGGTGGCCTGCAAGGAGTGGAACGACGTGCCGGGCTCCGGGCTGGACCTGCTCGGCATGTCGTACGACAACACCGGCGCGCTGACCGCGAACTCGTGGCGGCACGTGGCGTTCGTCGAGCAGCCCGTCCCGGCCGGGCACCGCACCCCGCCGTTCGCCGGCTATCCCACCGCCGGGTCGGTGAGCGCCGCGTCGGCGGCGGTGGCCGCCGGGACGGCCGACGACACCGGCACGGAACCCGGGCTCCCGCCGGGCGATCCGGTCGCCGCCGCCCGGATGGCCGCCGGCCCCGAGTTCCTTGGCATGCCCGGCGCCCAGCCGCCCGGCCGGGCCACCGGCGCGGCCGAGCGCACCGACTTCCGCTGGCTGATGATGTCGGACGTGTGCAAGCACTGCACCCACGCCGCCTGCCTGGACGTCTGCCCCACCGGCTCGCTGTTCCGCACCGAGTTCGGCACGGTCGTGGTGCAGGAGGACATCTGCAACGGCTGCGGCTACTGCATCTCCGCCTGCCCGTACGGGGTGATCGACCAGCGCAAGGACGACGGCCGGGCGTGGAAGTGCACCCTGTGCTACGACCGGCTCGGCGCCGGGCAGACCCCGGCGTGCGCGCAGGCCTGCCCCACCGAGTCCATCCAGTACGGCCCGCTGGACGAACTGCGGGAGCGGGCCGCCGCGCGGGTCGCCACCCTGCACGAGCGGGGGGTGCCGGAGGCCCAGCTCTACGGCCACGACCCCACCGACGGCGTCGGTGGCGACGGCGCGTTCTTCCTGCTCCTCGATGAGCCCGAGGTGTACGGGTTGCCCCCGGACCCGGTGGTCACCACCCGGGACCTGCCCCGGATGTGGAAGCGCGCCGGGCTGGCCGCCCTGACCATGGCGGCGGTTGCCGTCGCCTCGTTCGTCGGAGGTTCCTCGTGAGCCCGCACCGTCCCCCGGTGGGTGACCGGTTCCGCCGCTTCCTGGGTCGCCTCGACGCCACCGGCCGGCCCGGCGGTGTCCCCACCGACCTCACCCCCGACCAGCCCAGCTCGGCTGCCTCCGGGGAGCGGCGGCGCGGCGGCGGGCGGCGCGGCGGCGGGGAACAGCTCAACGTCCCACCGGCCGAGTTCACCTCCTACTACGGCCGGCCGGTGCTCAAGCCGCCGGTGTGGAAGTGGGACATCGCGGCGTACCTGTTCACCGGCGGGCTGGCCGCGGGCTCGTCGCTGCTGGCCGCCGGCGGCCAGCTCACCGGCCGGCCGGCGCTGCGCCGTGCCGGCCGGCTCGCCTCGCTGGCCGCGGTGAGCGCCAGCGCGTACTTCCTCGTCAACGACCTGGGCCGGCCGGACCGGTTCCACCACATGCTGCGGGTGGCGAAGCTGACCTCTCCGATGTCGGTGGGCACCTGGATCCTCACGGTGTTCGGCCCCGCAGCCGGGGTCGCCGCCGTCGCCGAGGCCGCGCCGTGGCTGCCCGAGCGGGGCGTGCTCGGGCTGGGCCGCAGGCTGCTGCCCCCGGTCGGGCAGGCCGCTGGGCTGGTCGCCGCCGCGACCGCGCCGGCCCTGGCCACGTACACCGGGGTGCTGCTGGCCGGCACGGCCGTGCCGTCGTGGCACGAGGCGTACCCGGAACTGCCGATGATCTTCGCGGGCAGCGCCCTGGCCAGCGGCGCCGGCGTGGGCCTGCTGGCCGCGCCCGGCGATCAGGCCGGCCCGGCCCGGCGGATGGCGGTGGCCGGCGCGGCCCTGGAGCTGTGGGGCTCGCACCGGGTGGAGCACCGGCTCGGCCTGCTCAGCGAGCCCTACCGCACCGGCACTCCCGGGCGGCTGCTGCGCGCCGGCCGGGCGTTGACCGCCGCCGGGGTGGCCGGGGCGCTCGTCGGCCGGCGCAGCCGTGTGCTGTCCGGGCTTTCCGGCGCCGCGCTGCTCGCCGCGTCCGTGGCCACCCGGTTCGGGATCTTCCACGGTGGCGTCGCCTCCGCCCGCGACCCGAAGTACACGGTCGTCCCGCAGCGCGAACGGCTCCGCCGTCGCGAGGCGGAACGCCCCGCCGTCGAGGGCTGAGGCCCCTCCCGGCGGACGCTGAGGCCCTTCCCGCGCGGCCGGGCGGGCGCTGTGATCGAATAGCCGGTGGAGGCGTTCAGGCGGCTGGTGCCCCTCCCGGTCTTCAAAACCGGTGTGGTCCGGTACCCGGGCCAGGCGGGTTCGATTCCCGTCCGTCTCCGCCAGGCAGACCCATTGGAGAGGACGCGATGCGCGACGCCGATCCACGGCGGCGGGTGCCGCGCACGGATGTTCTGCTGGCCGACCCACGGCTGGCCCCGGCCGTCGCCACGCTCGGCCGTAGCCGGGTCAAGGCCGCGATCGTCGCCGCCCAGGACCGCGCCCGCCGTGGCGAGATCACCCCCGAGCGGGTACGCGACGCCGTGCTCGCCGCCCTGCCCGCGCCGGCCCCTCGGGTGGTGCTCAACGCCACCGGCGTCGTGCTGCACACCAACCTCGGCCGGGCGGCGCTCTGCGCCGCCGCCGTGGACGCCCTCGTGGCCGCCGCCGGGCACACCGACGTGGAGCTTGACCTGACCACCGGCCGGCGGGCCCGGCGAGGCCGGGACGCCCTCGACGCGCTCGCCGCCGCCGTGCCCGACGCGGGTGCCGTGCACGTGGTCAACAACGGCGCCGCCGCACTGGTCCTCGCCGCCACGGCGCTCGCCGCCGGCCGGGAGATCGTGGTCAGCCGGGGTGAGCTGGTGGAGATCGGTGACGGGTTCCGCCTGCCGGAACTGCTGGCCAGCACCGGTGCCCGGCTGCGCGAGGTGGGCACCACCAACCGCACCAGCCTGGCCGACTACGCCGCCGCGATCGGCCCCGACACCGGCTTCGTGCTCAAGGTCCACCCGTCGAACTTCGTGGTCACCGGTTTCACCCGGGCCGTCGGCGTCGACCGGCTGGCCACCCTCGGCGTGCCGGTGGTCGCCGACATCGGCTCCGGGCTGCTCGCCGCAGACCCGCTGCTGCCCGCCGAGCCGGACGCGGCCAGCACCCTGCGGGCCGGCGCCCAGCTGGTCACCGCCAGCGGCGACAAGCTGCTCGGCGGCCCCCAGGCCGGGCTGCTGCTCGGCGACGCCGACCTGGTCGAGCGACTGCGCCGGCACCCGCTCGCCCGCGCCCTGCGGGTCGACAAGCTGACCCTGGCCGCCCTCGCGGCCACCCTGCACACCCCGGACACTCCCACCCGGGCCGCGCTGCACGCCGGCCCGGCGGCCCTGCGGCAGCGCACCGAAGGGCTGCGCGACCGGCTGGCTGCCGACGGCTGCAAGGCCGAGGTGGTGCCCGCCGTCGCCGTGGTCGGTGGGGGCGGCGCGCCGGGCGTCGAGCTGGACTCGTGGGCCCTGGCCCTGCCCGAGCGGTACGCGGGGCCGCTGCGCGTCGGCACGCCGGCGGTGCTCGGCCGGGTGGCCCAGGGGCGGCTGCTGCTGGATCTGCGCTGTGTCCCCGTCGCCGCCGACGACGCGCTGCGCGCGGCGGTCCTGTCCGTGCCCGTGGACGCCTGACGTGTGGGTGGTGGCCACCGCCGGGCACGTCGACCACGGCAAGTCGACCCTGGTCCGGGCGCTGACCGGGATGGAGCCCGACCGGTGGGCCGAGGAGCGGCGCCGGGGCATGACCATCGACCTCGGCTTCGCCTGGACCACGCTGCCCTCCGGCGGCACCGTGGCGTTCGTCGACGTCCCCGGCCACGAGCGGTTCGTGCCGAACATGCTCGCCGGCGTCGGCCCCGCCCCGGCCGCCCTGCTGGTCGTCGCCGCCGACGAGGGGTGGATGCCCCAGTCGGCCGAGCACCTGGCGGCGCTGCACGCCCTCGGGGTGGCGTACGGGCTGCTGGTGGTGACCCGCGCGGACCTGGCCGATCCGGGGCCGGCGCTGGCGCACGCCCGCGCGGAGATCGCCGCCACCTCCCTGGGAGCCGTGGACGCCGTGGCGGTCAGCGCCGTCACCGGGGCCGGCCTGCCCGAGTTGCGGGACGCCCTGGACCGGCTCGTGGCGCGGCTTCCCGACCCGGCGGCCGGTGCCCCCGTACGGCTGTGGGTGGACCGGTCGTTCACCGTCCGGGGCAGCGGCACGGTCGTGACCGGCACCCTCGGCGGCGGCCGGCTGTCCGTCGGTGACCACCTCGAACTGGCCGACACCGGCGAGCCGGTGCGGGTGCGTGGCCTGCACTGCCTCGGCGCGCCCCACGGCCGGGTCGACGCGGTGGCCCGGGTGGCGGTGAACCTGCGCAACGTGCCCCGCGAGCGGCTGGGGCGCGGCGACGCCCTGCTCACCCCCGGTCGGTTCCGCCGCACCGACCTGCTCGACGTGCGGGTCGCCGGGGACCCGGCCGCCGACCTGCCGGCCACCCTCACCCTGCACGTCGGCGCCGCAGCCGTCACCGCCCGGGTCCGCCCGCTCGGCCCGGACACCGCCCGGCTGCGGCTGGTCCGCCCGCTGCCGCTGCTCGTCGGCGACCGGGCGCTGCTGCGCGACCCCGGCCGTCACCACGTCGCCGGTGGGGCGACCGTCCTCGACGTGGCCCCGCCCCCGCTGACCCGGCGGGGGGCCGCCGCCGCCCGGGCCCGGGTGCTTGCCGGCCTCGACGGGCGGCCGGACCTGGCCGGGGAGCTGCGTCGCCGGCTCCTGGTCCGCCGGGGCGAGCTGACCCGGATGGGGGTGCCGGTCACCACCGCCACCCCGGTCGCCGGGGACTGGTTGGCCGACCCCGGCCACTGGCGGGCCCTCGCCGCCCGGCTGGCCGACGAGACCGCCCGGTACGTCGCCGCGCACCCGCTGGAGCCGGGCGTCCCGGTCGACGTGCTGCGGCAGCGCCTCGACCTGCCCGACCGGGCTCTGGTGGAGGTGCTGGTCCGCCCGCCGTTGCGGGTGCGCGCCGGCCGGGTCGGCGCGGACGCCGGGGACGCGCTGCCGGAGCCGGTGGCCCGGGCCGTGGCCCGGGTCCGCGCCGAGTACGGCGACCGCCCGTTCCAGGCCCCCGGGGCGGACCGCCTCGCCGGCCTGGGCCTCGGGCCCCGGGAGATCGGAGCGGCCGTGCGCGCGGGAGCGCTGCTGCGGCTCGCGGAGAACGTGGTGCTGCTGCCCGGCGCGGTCGACGACGCGGCCCGGGTCCTCGCCCGGCTGCCGCAGCCGTTCACCCTCAGCGCCGCCCGGCAGGCCCTGGACACGACCCGCCGGGTCGCTGTGCCGCTGCTGGAGCTGCTGGACCGGCGGGGCGTCACCCGCCGCCTGCCCGACGACGCCCGCACGGTCGTCGCCCCGCCCGGCGTCGCCGCTTCATGATCGTCTGACCGTCGCGGGGGCCTCCTGCGGCGGGTCGCCTCCGTCCACGGCGAACGATCACGGGTGGAGGGGGTTCCGCCGCGCCGCGGCCCCGATCAGGCCTAGCGTGGCGGCATGGACCCTTCGGCGGTCTGGCGGGACAAGAGCCACCGGTGGCGGATCGAGGCCTACCGGGCGCCGGACCTGCGCTTCGCCGTCTTCGCCACCAACGGCCCCACCGAGTCGGCCCCGTTGTGGCTGTTCGGGATGGCCGCCCTGGCCCGCTGGTTGATGACCCACGCCATCTCGTTGGACGACCTGGAGACCGACTGAGCCGGCCACCCCCTCGTCCGGGGGAACCGTCCCCGTTTCCGGAGTGTGGGTCGGTGTCGTCTCCGTACCGTTCGGGGCGTGAAGGACCGAGGAATGCGGACGGTCGTGACGGTGCTCGCCGGCCTCGCGGTCATCTACTTCGGCAGCAAGGGTCGCAGCCCCGACGAGGGCGGCGGGGTCTCCGCCGGGGTGGTGGTGCTCGCGGTGCTGGCCGCCGCCCTGGCCTGGCACCTGACCAAGCCGGGCGACAGCGCGACCAAATGACCGCCGGCCCACTCCGCGGCGCCGGTGGCGGGTACGGGCGTGCGCCGGACCGGGGGCGTCAGCGGGCGGCTGCGGTGCGGTCGACCTCGCGGGCGGACTCCTCGCCGAGGGCGACCCGGACCAGCGCCGAGGCGAACCGGCCGAAGTCGCCGCCGCCGACCAGCCCGGCCAGCCCGTCCGGGTTCGCCGGCAGGCCGAGGCGCTTCGCCCCGGCCAGCGTCCGCCGGTCGGCGTACGGGCGAACGTCGGGCCACACCTGCTGCGCCTCGCGCAGGAAGATGTCCGCGCCGGTGGGGCCGATGCCGGGAAACTCGGTGAGCAGCCGTCGCAGCGCGGGCCGGTTCCCGCCGGCCTCCCGGTGCAGCCGGCGCAGGTCGCCGTGCCACCGGTCCAGGCACAGCCGCGCGCCGGCGCCGAGCATCGTGGCGGTCCGCTCGTCGTAGCGGCGGTAGTGCCCCCGGCCCAACGCGTCGACCCGCTCCTGCCAGCCGGACGCCCCCATCGCCTGCGGGGTGCGGTAGCCGGCGGCGAACAGCTCCCGCGCGGCGGCCACCGCGACCGACGCCCGGATCCGGGTGCTCAGCAGCATGGTCAGCACCAGCAGCTGGTACAGCGGCCCGGGCCGGTCGGCGAGCCGGATGCCGGCCTCCTCCGCGTACGTGCGGCCCTGCCGGTCCAGCAGGGCCCGTGCCGTCCTCCGCGCATCTGCCACACCCCGGGGATACCCCGATCGCCGCCGCCCACCCACCCGACCGTTCTCACCCCGCCCCGACGTCGCGCTAATACACGGAATTAGTGGCCTTGAGGCGGCGCGAGGCCACTAATTCCGTGTATCAGCAGCGTGGGGGTGGGCGGCATGGGGGCAACGGCGGCGGGTAAGCCGGTCGTGGCGTGGCCCACGCCGCGCCGTCCAACCCGGAAGGGAGACTCCCGTGACGAACCCTCAGCAGCCGGAGTTGCGCCGCAACGCGCGCAACGACGCGGTGCAGGACGCCAAGGGGCCCGGCGTGTCCGGTCACCCCGGCCACCGTGGCACGTCCCAGGGCGACCGGGGCCGTACGGTGCCGCGCGGCCAGGTGTCGCCGTACGGCCCGGCCGGCGGCCAGGTGGCCGACGACGAGAGCGCCGAACGCGGCTAGCACCCCTGGGAAGATGGCGGCCGCAGCCGGTTCCAGGTGGCTGCGGCCGCCATCCCGTACGCCAGGTGCGGCACGAGGTCCGACAGCCAGTCGGTGCGGCTCCACCGGCGCGGATCAGTTACCCCCAGCGCGGTCATCGAGCCGTCCGACATCGCCATCACACTCCCGCCGAGCAGGGCCACCGCGACCGGCCCCGCGGTGCGCCGCCCCGGGAGCAGGGCGAAGGCGGCGCCGGCGGCGATGCCCATCCCGTATCCGAGCAGGGGCCCGAGGCCCGAGCGGCGGTTGGCCGCCCGGTCCTCGGGCCCCAGGTCGATGTGGGCGATTCCGGCCACCCGTCCGGCGGTCTCCTCGGGTGTGCTGCTCGCCGGTCGGGCGCGCAGCACCATGTCGAGGTAGCTGACGATGTTGAGCGCGGCGCTGCCCACCGCTCCGGCGATGGCCCCGTCGACCAGTTTGGCGCCGTTCACTTCGGGTCGCCCGGTTCGCGCTCACCCTTGGGGCCGTACGTCCGCTCGCCCCGCACGACGCCGCGCTGTCCCCGGTCCTCCTGCAGGATCCGGTTGGCGACCTGGTTGGCCTCCTGGTCGGCCGCCCGACCGGAGTTCTCGATCAGATCGCGCAGTCGCGCCCGTTCCTTGTCGTACGCGCTGCTGCCCGGCCGTGGTCCTGGCATAGCCGCCTCCTGATGTCGCGGTGACCGTTGGTCACGCCGTCTACCCGCCTGCGCCGGGGCCAACCGTCGCCCATGCCCGGGGCGTGCCCCGGCGGCCTGGTGTGCAGGTGTCACACCGGGGCGCGGACCACGGCGACCGGGCAGTCGGCGCGGTGCAGCACGGCGTGGCTGACCGAGCCGAGCAGGAGACCGGTGAACTCGCCGCGTCCCCGGCAGCCGACCACCAGCAGCTGCGCCGCGTGGGACGCCTCGGCCAGCGCGGCGGCGGCCCGGCCCCGGGTCAGCACCCGCTCGACCCGCACCGCCGGCCGGCGTTCGCCGAGACCGGCCAGCGACGCCGCCAGCACCCGCTCCTCCTCGCCGCGTAGTTGCCCCTCGTCGTACACCAGGGGCTGCATGTCACCGGGCCCGGCGGAGGCCGGGTGCCGGTAGGCGTGCACCGCGCGTAGCGCGACGCCGCGGGTCGTCGCCTCGTCGGCGGCGAACTCGACGGCGGCGCGGGCCGCCGCGGAGCCGTCCACCCCGACCACGACCGGACCGTCGGCCCGGTCGGCGCCGCGGGCCACCAGCACCGGGCAGTCGGCGTGCGCCGCGACCTGGATCGCCACGGAGCCGACCGCCAGCGCGGCGAAGCCACCCAGCCCCCGGTCGCCGAGGACGATCAGCGCGGCGGTGGGCGACTCGCCGACCAGCACGGCGGATGCCTCCCCGTCGATGACCTCTCCGGTGACCCGCACCCCCGGTGCTGCCGCCTCGGCGTGCGCCACCGCCCGCGCGACGAGGCGTTCGGCCTGTTCGCGCAGGCCGGCGCCGGGCGGCGCGTCGGGCACCGGGCCCAGCGGCACCCGCAGCAGCGGCCAGACGAAGCCGTGCACCACCCGCAGGGTCCGGCCCCGGCGCGCGGCCTCCCCGGCGGCGAGCCGGACGGCCCGCTGGGCCGGTTCGGAGCCGTCCACACCGACCACCACCGCCGCGCCGCTGGCCGCGTTCACCGCCGTACCTCCTCCGCCGTGGTGTCGCGGTCAGTATCCCGGCCGTACGGGTGTCGCCGAGGCGATACCGCGCACGTCGGGGCATCGCTACGCTGCCCCGGAACTTCGCCGGAGGGAGCGACGCCCATGGAAGAGGCCGACCGGGCGAGCACCGCCCGTATGATCGATTTCTGGCTCGGCGGGGAGGACCACTTTCCGGTCGATGTGGCCGCCGCGCGGGCCTTCGAGGGGGCGTACGGCCCGTGCGCGCCGTTGTTCCGCGAGCTGCGCGCGTTCCTCGGTCGGGCGGTCCGGACGATCGCCGGGGCCGGGGTGGACGGCTTCCTGGTTTTCGGCGCGGGGGTGCCCACCAGGGGCAACGTGCACGAGGTCGCCCCGGAGGCGGCGGTGCTCTACACCGACGTCGACCCGGTCACCATCCGGCTCGGGCAGCGCATCCTGGCCGGCAACGACCGGGCCGGCTACGGCTACGGCGACGCCACGGACGTCGGCACGGTCGACTCCGCGTTGCTGCGCCGCTTCGTGCCCGGTTGGGGCCGCCGTCCGGTCGGGGTGGTCTTCCTCGGGCTGGCCGCCTTCCTCGACGACGCGACGCTGGCGCACACCCTCGACGAGCTGTACGCGGCGGTGGCCCCCGGCAGCTTCCTCGCCGTCGACTTCGACGGTGAGGAGCTCGCGGCGTACCCGGAGGCCCTGGCGATGATGGGGCCGCAGTTCCGGATGCGCCCGCCCGCGGCGTTCGGTTCCCTGCTGGGCCGGTGGACGCCGACGGACGACGGGATCGTCGCGGTGTCGCGGTGGCGTCCCGACGGTTCGCCGGCGGCCCTGCCGGACGCCTTCCACGGCGGGCTGGCCATCAAGCGCTCCGGCTGACCGCCGTCGCGCCCGCCCCCGACCGACCGCGCCGGCCGGCCCGCGACGGCCCTCCGTATGATGCTTGCCCTACAGCAAGAGTTGTCGGAGGGGGATCATGTCGGACGCGTTCGGACCGGTGGCCCGCGCGCTGCGTGAGGCGGCGCCCGACCGGTTGGCCGAGGTCGCCGACCAGGCCGTCCGCGCCGGGTTGGGCGCGTCGCGCACGGACGTCTTCGTCGCCGACTACCGGATCAGCGGGCTGTGGCCCGTGCTCGATCCGGAGCTGCCCGACGCCGGCTTTCTCGCCTGCCACGGCGTGGCCCAACGCTGCTTCAGCAGCCAGCAGCCGGTGCTCGACGGCGGGGACGACGGCCGGTGCCGGGTCTACCTTCCGCTGACCGTCTGGGGCGAACGTCTCGGCGTGTTCCTGGTCGAGCTGCCGGTTCCCCCGTCGGCGGCGACGGTCGAGGCGGTCCGGGACGTCGCCGACGAGCTGGCGGTGGCGCTGCGCGCGGCGGACCGGCAGACCGACCGGTACCGCCGGGCCCGCCGCCGGGAGCGGCTGAGCATGGCCGCCGAGATGCAGTGGGATCTGTTGCCGGGCCGCAGTGTGACGCACGGCGCGTTCCTGCTGGCCGGGCAGCTCGAGCCGGCGTACACGGTGGGCGGTGACCACTTCGACTGGTCGGTGGACGGTGATCGACTCACCCTGACGGTGCTCAACGGCGCCGGCACGGGCCTGTCGGCGGCGCTGCTGACGGCGGTGTCGGTCAACGCCATGCGCAACGCCCGCCGCTCCGGGGGCAGCCTGGTCGAGCAGGCTGAGCTGGCCTCGGACACCATCTTCTTCCAGCACCGGGGCGAACGGCACGTGGCGACGCTGCTGCTGGAGCTGGACACCACCGACGGCCGGGTCCGGGCGGTGGACGCCGGGTCCCCGCACGTGCTGCGGGTACGCGGCCGGTCGGTCGCCCGGGTGCCGCTGGAGCAGCAGCTGCCGCTGGGCATGTTCGCCGAGACCCGGTACGAGGTGCAGGAGTTCACCGTGGAGCCGGGGGACCGGCTCTTCGTGGTCAGTGACGGCGTGTACGCGGCGGATCCCGGTGGCCGCGAACCGTACGGGGAGCGGGCCATGGCGCGGTCCATGCGCGCGACGCGGCTGCAGCCGGCGACCGAGGCGGTTGGTACGGTGATGCGTGGGCTGCAGTCCTACCACGTGGACGTCGATCTCCGCGACGATGCCGTGGTCGTCTGCCTCGACTGGCGTGGCCAGGGCGGGGGAGGGGCCGGCTGGGCGCGGTGACGGGACGGTAAGCGGAACACGAGCGCACACTCGCAGGGGACGTCGGTGGAACAACCTCCGGATCTGGCCGCGGCGATCGCCGCGGCAGCCGAGGCGATCGTCGGCGTCCTGGACCCGGCGGGTTCCCGGCACCGGATGACCGTGTCGCCCACCCAGCTGCGGGTGCTCTCGCTGATCAGCAGCCGCCCGGCGACCAATGTGAACCGGCTCGCGGAGCTGCTCGACGTGGTGCCGTCGTCGGCGAGCCGGCTGTGCGACCGGCTGGAGGCGATCGGGCTGCTGCGCCGGACCGCCGACCCGCGGGACCGGCGGGAGGTGCGGCTGATGCCGACGGCGGCCGCCGAGGCCCTGCTCAGGGAGCTGGCGGAGCGCCGGCACCGCGCGATCGGCGCGGTGCTGGACCGGATGCCTCCGCGCACGCAGCAGGAACTGCTGCTGGCCCTGTTGGCGTTCGGGCAGGCGGCCACGCCCGTTCCGGTGGACGCCCAGTCGGACTCGCCGGCCCGAACGGCCTGACCCGTCTCACACCCCTATGTCCTAGGACGCTCTACCCCACGTGACCTGCACCACACCGCCGAGAAACACAGCACCCAGGCGAACGCGGGCCCGTGGAGGCCGAAAGCGAGCCCGATATAGTGGCAGCGCAACTCACCGGCCGGTGGTCCCCGTGACCGCGGGCCGACCAGGGGAGGTGATCCCGGTCCGGGATCACACAGGCGCCGGCGGAGCCCGGCCCGGCAACGCGCACGTCCTTCCGTAGCGCCCGCCCGCGGGTGCCGGACCGTGCTGCTGAGGGAGGTTCGGTGTCGCGTCGGCCGGCGGGGGCGTCACCCCCGGAGAACACCGCCGCGCCGAGCGGGGACCGGATCCTCACCCTGCCCAACCTGATCAGCTTCATCCGGCTGCTCGGCGTCCCGCTGTTCCTGTACCTGCTGCTGGTCCGGCGCGCCGACGTCGCCGCCCTGGTGGTGCTGGCGATCGGGGGCACGACGGACTGGGTGGACGGCTGGGTCGCCCGCCGGCTGCAGCAGGTCAGCCGCCTGGGCGAGCTGCTCGATCCGTTCGCCGACCGGCTTTACATCCTGGCCACCCTGCTGGCGTTCACGGCGCGCGAGGTGGTGCCGTGGCAGTTCACCGCCGCGCTGCTGGTGCGGGAGTTGCTGCTGCTGGGGTCGCTCGGCGTGCTACGCCGGTACGGCTACGGCCCGCCGCCGGTGCACTACGTCGGCAAGACCGCCACGTTCCTGCTGCTGGCCGCGTTCCCGGTTCTGCTGCTGGCGCACGCGACGTCGGCGGCCACGGCGACGGTCGCGGGCGCGGTCGGCTGGGGCCTGGCGTGGTGGGGCCTGGTGCTGTACTGGGTGGCCGGCGCGCTCTACGTGGTCCAGGCGGCGCGGCTGGTGCGGTCGGTGCGGGCCGGGTCGTCGGGAGTGCCGGCATGACGGAGGGGCCGGCGGGGCAGCGGTCGGACGCGGCCGGCGAGGGGCGGGGTTCGGCGTCCCGGGTGTACACGCCGGATTTCCTGACCGAGTTGTTCCGCAACCCGTTGGATCCGGGGTACGCGGACGCGGCGGCCCGCCGTCGGGAGTCGCCGTCGTCGTCGCCGTCGGGGTGGCGGGCGTGGTCGGTGCGGTCGGTGAGTCTGGTGGTGGCCGTGGCGTTGGGTTTCCTGTTCGCGGTGGCGTACCGGCAGACGATGGCCGAGGAGCCGGGGCGCAGCCAGGCGCGGGCCGGGTTGGTGGCGGAGATCAAGGAGCGCGAGGCGGAGACCGACGGGTTGGCGGCGCGGGCGGACCGGTTGCGTGAGGAGGTCGGTCGGCAGCGGGACGCGGCGTTGAGTGGTTCGCAGGCGTCGCGGCTGCGTCGGTTGGAGGCGGGCACGGGGCTGGGTCGGGTGCGTGGGGACGGTGTGGTGGTGCGGTTGGCGGATGCGCCGGCGCAGGACAAGGACGGGGTGACCGGGTCCGGGGGTGGTCCGCCGCGGGTGTTGTACACGGATCTGCAGAAGGTGGCCAACGATCTGTGGGCGGCGGGTGCGGAGGCGGTGGCGATCAACGGGCAGCGGTTGACGGCGACGTCGACGATCCGGTCGGCGGGTGAGGCCATCCTGGTGGATTTTCGGCCGGTGACGGGGCCGTACGAGGTGTCGGCGATCGGGCCGAGGTCGATGCGGGACCAGTTCGAGGACAGTCGGGCGGCGTATCTGATGCGGGACCTGGTGGAGTCGGTGGGGTTGTCGTTCCAGGTGCGTGAGGTGGAGGACATCACCCTGCCGGCGGCGCCGGAGCCGCGGCTACGCTACGCCGAGTCGTCGGTCAGTCCGAGTCCGTCCGTGGCGGGGTCGGGTGCCGATCGTTCGTCCCGGCCTGAGCCGTCCGGCTCGGGTGTGTCTCCCAGTCCTTCCGGAGGTGGCCGATGATCGCGGTGTTGGCGTTGCTCGCCGGTGTGGTGCTGGGGGTGTATCTGGATCCCACGGTTCCGGCGGCGTTGCAGCCGTATCTGCCGATCGCGGTGGTGGCCGCGTTGGACGCGGTGTTCGGCGGGGTGCGGGCGAAGCTTGACCGGATCTTCGATGACAAGCAGTTCGTGGTGTCGTTCATCTCGAATGTGCTGGTGGCGGGCCTGATCGTGTATCTGGGTGACCAGTTGGGGGTGGGTGGGCAGTTGTCCACCGGTGTGGTGGTCGTGTTGGGGGTGCGGATCTTCGGGAATGTGGCGGCGATCCGTCGGCACCTGTTCCGGGCGTAGGTTTGTGGCGATGAGCGAGGAACAGCGCGAGACGGGTACCGGTTGGCCGCGTCCGGAGGTCCCGGTGCGTCCGCAGGTCCCGGTGGGGGAGCCGGATCCGCGTCCGGAGGCGCCGGATCCGGACGAGATCAGTCCGTTGGTGCCGGAGAGTGAGCCGTCGGTGGAGGACGCGGGGTCTTCGGGTGCCGGGGCGCCGAAGGGTTCGTCGGGTGTTCCGGCCGTGTTCGGGGTGGGCCGGCGGTTGACCTCGGCGGGGGCGATGATCGCGTTGTTGTTGGGGTTGTTGGGGTTCACCCTGGTGGTGCAGTTGCGGACGACGTCGACGGATCCGACGTCGGCGGCGACGCGGCAGGAGGACCTGGTGCGGATCTTCTCGGATCTGGATTCGCGGGAGAAGCGGCTGCGGCAGGACATCGAGTCGTTGGAGGAGAGTCAGCGGCAGTTGCGGTCGGGTGAGCAGGGTCGGCAGGCGGCGCTGGAGGAGGCGACGCGGCGGGCGGACGAGTTGGGAATTCTGGCGGGGACGTTGCCGGCGCGGGGGCCGGGGTTGAGTGTGCGGTTCGAGGCGGGGTCGAAGCCGATTTCGGCGTACCGGATCCTGGACGCGGTGCAGGAGTTGCGGGGTGCGGGGGCGGAGGCGATGCAGGTTTCCGGTGGGGACGGGGCGTCGGTGCGGGTCATCGCGTCGACGTATTTCCTGGATGGCGGGGATGGTGCTCTGGTGGTGGACGGGCGTCCGTTGACGGGTCCGTTCACGATCACGGTGATCGGTGATTCGACGACGATGGCGACGGCGTTGAAGATTCCGGGCGGGGTGGCCGCATCGGTTGCCGGTGACGGCGGTAACGTGATCGTCGAGGATCGTGAGGTTGCCGAGGTTTCGGCGCTGCACGCGCCTGTGAAGTTGGAACACGCCCGTCCGGTCTCCTGACCGGCGCGGCGCGCCGGTTCGCCGGCGCAGCGATGGTCGGCTCGACGGTGAAGGACGCGTCTGGTGATTCCTGAGGATCTGCGGTATACCGCTGAGCACGAGTGGGTGGCGGGTGACGGGTCGGGCTCTGTCCGGATCGGCATCACGCACTTCGCGCAGGACTCGTTGGGTGACATCGTGTTCGTCCAGTTGCCGGAGGAGGGCGCTGAGGTGGCTGCGGGTGACTCCCTGGGTGAGATCGAGTCGACCAAGAGCGTGTCCGAGATCTACGCTCCGGTGAGTGGGGTCGTGGCGGCCCGGAACGAGGCGTTGACGGACACTCCGGAGCTGATCAACTCTGATCCTTACGGTGCGGGTTGGCTGGTGGGGATCACGCCGAGTGATCCGGTGGCGGTGGATGGCCTGCTGACCGCCGGGGCGTATCGCGAGCTCACCGAGAGCTGAGTGTCCGTGGGCGTGCGGGTGTTGTGTCCGCGCGTCCGGTTGCCCTGCATTTCGGCGCTGGCTAGGCTCGCCCAGTTGACCGAGAACCCAATGAGTTGAGCGTTGCGGAATTGCCTTTCCGGGCACGGGGAGCCAGCCGCCGGGTGGACTGCCCGGCGGCCAGACCCGCCATTACCCGTACGCCGACCTGAAACAGATCCGTGAGGTGGTCCCATGACGCGCCCAGACGACGAGTTCCCCCCGCTCGACGTCACTTCGACGCTCAATCTCGGTTCGCTCGACGAAGTGCTGGAGGGGCCGGACACCGATGTGGTGCCGAGCCGGATGTCCGGTTCGTTGCCGCCGGGTATGGCGCTGCTGGTGGTTCGTCGGGGTCCGAACGCGGGTGCCCGGTTCTTGTTGGACCATGATGTGACGACGAGTGGTCGGCATCCGGACAGTGACATCTTCCTGGACGATGTGACGGTGTCGCGGAGGCATGCCGAGTTCCACCGGGACGGTGGCACGTTCACGGTGCGGGACGTGGGAAGCCTGAACGGCACGTACGTGAATCGGGAGCGGGTCGAGGCGGCCACGTTGAGCAATGGTGACGAGGTGCAGATCGGCAAGTTCCGGGTGGTGTTCATCGCCGGTCCGCGCCCGGAGGAGGAGGCCGGCCGGGGGTGAACGAGCCTGCGGCTTCGACGCCTCCCGGGGTGGCCCGTGCCCAACCGCTGATGAGTATCGGCGAGGTGCTGGGTCAGCTTCGGGCGGAATTTCCTGACGTCACGATCTCGAAGTTGCGGTTCCTGGAGTCCGAGGGGCTGGTGGAGCCGCAGCGGACGGCTTCGGGGTATCGGAAGTACAGCTGGGACGATGTGGCGCGGTTGCGGTTCGTGTTGACCGCGCAGCGGGACCAGTATCTGCCGTTGCGGGTGATCCGTGAGCAGTTGGCGCAGTGGGATGCGTCGGCGGATGGGGCGGCGCCGTCTCGACCGACGTTGGTGGCGGTGGGCCCGGACGGTGAGGTGCCGGGTCGTTTCGCTGTGGAGCAGCCGGTGGATTCGGCGCAGGTGCGGTTGGGTCGGGTTGATCTGGTCGCGCGGAGCGGGATCGACGAGTCGACGTTGGGTGAGTTGGAGCGGCTCGGGATCCTGGTGTCGGATCCGCCGGGTTGGTACGACGGGGATGCGTTGATCATCGCGCGGGCGGTGGCTGGTCTGGCGGCGTACGGGTTGGAGCCTCGGCATCTGCGGGGTTACCGGACGGCGGCGGATCGGGAGGTGGGGTTGTTCGCGCAGTTGGTGGCCCCGTTGGCGCGGCAGAGTGATTCGGCGGCGCGGGCGCGGGCGGCGGAGACGGCACGGGAGTTGGTGGCGTTGTCGCAGCAGTTGCACGCGGCGTTGGTGCGGGTGGGGTTGCGGTCGACGTTGGGCCGGTGAGTTGTGGTGCGTGCTGCGCGGTCCGGGCTGTGGTCCGGGCCGCGTGGTGTTTGTGGGGGCCGGTGGGAAAGATCTGGGTCGGGGCGCGTGTCGTAGGCTTGCCGGGGTAAACCCTTTCTGGTGCGGGGCGTGGTGCACGTAAGCGCATGGGATGTGCGTGTCGCGGTCCGTGTACCGTGCAGGGAAGGTCGCGGTGCGGGCGTAGGTGACAACGACACGGAGGCGGCGGTGCGCGAGCTGAGCGTGGTCGGAGTTCGGGTGGAGTTGCCGAGCAACCAGCCGATCGTCCTGCTGCGGGAGGTCGAGGGGGATCGCTATCTGCCGATCTGGATCGGTGCGGTGGAGGCGACGGCGATCGCTTACGAGCAGCAGGGGGTCAAGCCGGCTCGGCCGTTGACGCATGATCTTTTGCGGGACGTGTTGGCGGCGTTGCAGGCGCCGTTGCGGGCGGTGGAGATCACCGAGTTGAAGGAGAACGTCTTCTACGCCGATCTGTTGATCGGTGACGGGGTGCGGGTGTCGGCGCGGCCGAGTGACTCGATCGCCCTGGCGTTGCGGGTCGGTGCGCCGATTCGTTGTTCGGAGCAGGTCCTCAGTGAGGCGGGGATCGTGATTCCGGACGAGCAGGAGGACGAGGTGGAGAAGTTCCGGGAGTTCCTGGATCAGGTGAGCCCGGAGGATTTCGCGGGCTGATCCCCGGCGTGGGTGGGGTTCCCCGCGTGTTTCTTCCCGTTCCGGCGTGGTCACTGTGGGTGGTCTGCCGTGGATCTTTGCTGTGGCCGTGCGGCGTGTCGTGGCCGTTCCTGCGCGGTGACTCCTCAAGGGCGCTATAGGGTTGCCGTGTCGAGGGGTGCACGTCCCGGAAGCGACGTGTCACCGCACTGGCGGGGGAGGTTGTCCGGATGCACGAGCCGCGAGATCCCGAGCCTGGTACGCAGCAGCGCGGGGCGGGTGTGGTGCCGGCGGGGCCGGCGTCTGAGGGTGACGGCGCGGTGGGCTACCGGGGTGTGACGGCGTGCCACGCGGCGGGTATCACGTACCGGCAGTTGGACTACTGGGCGCGGACGTCGCTGGTGGTGCCGAGTGTGCGGGACGCGTCGGGGTCGGGGACGTCCCGGCTGTACTCGTTCCGCGACCTGGTGGTGTTGAAGGTCGTGAAGCGGTTGCTGGACGCCGGGGTGTCGTTGCAGAACATCCGGAAGGCGATCGAGGCGTTGCGGTCGCGGGGGGTGGCCGATCTGGCGGGCATCACGTTGATCTCGGACGGGACGACGGTGTACGAGTGCCGGTCGCCGGAGGAGGTGGTCGACCTGTTGCAGGGTGGCCAGGGCGTGTTCGGCATCGCGATCGGCGGGGCGTTCAAGGAGATCGAGGGTTCGTTGTCGAGTCTGCCGGCGGAGCCGGCGGGTGGGGTCGTTGAGGAGCCTGCGGCGGAGCCGGCGGGTGACGAGTTGGCGGCGCGTCGGGCGCGTCGGCGGGCGGGCTGAGGCGCAGGCTTGGGATGTCCTGGTCCGGCCGCAGGGGGAGCGTCGTATGTGGACATTCCCGGTTTGCGTCGTCGAGCGGCGAGGTCGCCTACGTTCGGAATCAGGTGCTGGTGCGATCGGTGCTGCGGGGATCGCTGACCCGGCGGGCTGCGTAGATGTCACCGGCACGTGCGGTGTCTCGCCACGGCCGGGCCTTGTTCAGCGCGACGTCGAGCGCGGAGTCGGTGCGGTCCAGGTCGACGCAGATCACGTCGGGCCCGTCTGAGCGGGCGTGTCGCAACACATGGCCGTGCGGGCCGGCCACCGCCGACGGCGTGGCCGGCGCCCACTGGGCGGGCACGGCGATGCTGACCCAGAACCCGTGCACGGCGGCATGGGCGCGGGCGATGACCTCGAAGACCGGGTCTCCGGAGAAGGTGGAGAAGAGCACGCAGTCCACGTCCAGGGCCCGTTGCTCCATCCACAGCTCGGGAAAGTTCACCTCGATGCAGACCAGACACCCGAATCGGAACCCGTCCACCTCGAAGGTGCAGGCGTGGTCCCCGGGTGTGTAGAAGCCGGTGATCTCGGTGTGCGACAGGAACCGCTTGTCGTACCGGTCGGCCAGCTCACCACGATCGTTGATCACCCATAGCGAGTTGTGCGGCCGATGATCGCCGGACAACTGGTGGTTGCCTCCCGCCACGACCCAGACGCCGAGCTCTGCGGCAAAGGCCATCGTGCGATGCAGCTCTTCGGTGACCGCCGCCCAATCGATGTGCCAGCCGGTGTAGTACGGCTTCGCAGCGCCGGCGTATCCGGACAGCGCCCCCTCGCCGAAGTGAACCAGCCGGGCCCCCTGATCGGCGGCCTGGCGCATGGCGGCACGGACCGCCGTACCGTTCACGCCCGGATCCGTGGTGACCTCGGTCTGCGCTACGGCGATCCGAATCTCTCCAGGTGTGCTCACCGCGGCACCGTAACGGACGGGCGAATGGCGGGGAGTGGGCGAGCCGTAGCTGTTGACCGAGCCGCGCCAAGCGAACCCCGCGACGAAACGCCGGTCAGGGGCTGGCGACGGCGGCGACCGCGTCGGCGATCGGGGTGTTGCCGGCGACCAGTTCCAGGACCGTGCCGGCGCTGCCCGGGTGGTACAGCAGGGCTACGAGGACCCGGGCGACGTCGGCGCGGGTGACTGCCCCCGGGTCGGTGTGCCGGGTCAGGGTGATTCGGCCGGTGGGCGGGTCGTCGGTGAGCCGGCCGGGGCGCAGCACCGTCCAGTCCAGGTCGCGGGCGGTGAGGTTGTCCTCGGCTGCCTTTTTGGCCCGCAGGTAGGCGGCGAACACGTCGTCGGTGTCGGCGGGTGGGGTGTCGTCGACGCCCATGGAGGAGACCAGCAGGTAGCGGCGTACCCCGGTCTGTTCGGCGGCGTCGGCGAGCAGACCGGCGGCGGCCCGGTCGACGGTGTCCTTGCGGGCGGCGCCGCTGCCGGGGCCTGCTCCGGCGGCGAAGACCACCGCGTCGGCGCCGTCGAGGTGGGTGGCGACCTGGGCGGCGTCGGCGTGTTCCAGGTCGCAGGCGACGGGGTGGGCGCCGGTGGCGCGTAGCGCCGCGGCGTGGTCGGGGTTGCGGATCAGTCCGACGGCGGTGTCGCCGCGGCCGGCGAGTTCCCGGTGCAGCAGCTGGGCGATCTTGCCGTGTCCTCCGGCGATGACGACGCGCATACCTGCCACGGTAGCCGCCGGGGCGTCCGGGCACCGGCGCTGCGGCGAGGATGGTCATAGGGCCGGTGGTCGCCGGCGGGGCGACGTTGAGGCAGCATGGACTCCGTGACCGAGACGTTCGACGCGCTGGCGGGGCTGCTCGCCGAGGGCGGTGTCGTGGTGTTGAGCGGGGCGGGCCTGTCCACCGAGTCGGGCATCCCGGACTATCGGGGGCCCAGTGGCGTGGCGCGGCGGCACACTCCGATGACGTACCAGGCGTTCACCGGGGATCCGGTGGCGCGGCGGCGGTACTGGGCGCGCAGCCACCTGGGGTGGCGCACGATCGCCCGGGCCGTCCCGAACGGCGGGCATCGGGCGGTGGCCCGCCTGCAACGCTTCGGGCTGGTCGATGCGGTGATCACCCAGAACGTCGACGGTCTGCACACCGCGGCCGGGTCGGAGCCGGTGGTGCAGCTGCACGGCAGCCTCGACGAGGTGGTGTGCCTGGACTGCGGCAACCACACCTCGCGCGAGGAACTGGACCGGCGGCTGCGGCAGGCCAACCCGGGGTTCGACGCGGTGGTCGCGGCGGTCAACCCCGACGGTGACGTGGATCTCGCCGACCGGGAGGTGGCCGGGTTCCGGACGGTGGACTGCGGGTTCTGCCGCACCGGCATGCTGAAACCGGACGTGGTGTTTTTCGGGGAGACGGTTCCCGCCGCCCGGGTGGCCCGCTGCTTCGACCTGGTCGAGGGTGCCCGGTCGCTGCTGGTGCTCGGGTCGTCGTTGACGGTGTTGTCGGGGCGCCGGTTCGTGATTCGGGCGGCGAAACGGGGCATTGCGGTGGCGATCGTCAACCAGGGTGTGACCCGGGGTGACGGGTACGCGGCCGTGCGGGTCGACGGGCCGCTCGGCGTGCTGCTGCCGGCGTTGGCCGACCGGTTCGCCGGTGTGTCCCCGGTGCCGGACGTGGCGGCGGGCGTGTCCGGTGGGTGGGCGGCGCCGGTGGTGGGCCGACCGGCCGGGGCCGGGCCGACCGGCCGGTGATCCACTGGTCGGGGGGACGACATCCGCCGGGGGCGGCGGCGCTGGTAGCGTGGGTGTCGCCGGTACCCCACGTGGGAGAGACCGTTCGGTGATCGTTGCCGGCGGCGCCGAAGGGGCAGCTTCCTCCCCGGAACCTCTCAGGCAAAAGGACCTCGTGGGCAGGCACTGTGGAGCGCCCTTCCCGGGGTGCGACTCAGGGGGAGGCCGACCTGTCGACCTCACCCCTTTTCCGGGAGCGCCGCCATGACCGTAGAGCAGTTCGCCGCCCGTCACATCGGTCCCGATCCGGCCGACGAGCGCCGCATGCTGGAGGCCGTCGGCTACGACTCGGTCGACGAGCTGATGGACGCCGCGATTCCCGAGGTGATCCGCTGGCACGGCACCCTGGACCTGCCGGAGCCGGCCAGCGAGCACGACGCCCTGGCCGAGTTGCGGGCCCTGGCCGCCCGTAACACCGTCGCCGTGTCGATGATCGGGTTGGGTTACCACGGCACGCACACCCCGGCGGTGATCCGCCGCAACGTGCTGGAGAGCCCGGCGTGGTACACGGCGTACACCCCGTACCAGCCGGAGATCAGCCAGGGCCGGCTGGAGGCGCTGTTGAACTTCCAGACGATGGTCACCGACCTGACGGGGTTGGCCACCGCGAACGCGTCGATGCTCGACGAGGGCACCGCGGCGGCGGAGGCGATGACCCTGGCCCGCCGGGCGTCGAAGAGCCGCAGCAGCGTGTACGTCGTCGACGCGGACGCGTTGCCGCAGACCCTCGCGGTGATCACCAGCCGGGCGGAGCCGTTGGGCATCGAGGTGCGGGTGGTCGACGTCGACGCCGAGGACCTGCCGGCGGAGTTCTTCGGCCTGCACCTGCAGTACCCGGGGGCGTCCGGGGCGGTGCGGGACCACGCCGCGCTGGTGGCGGCGGCGCACGCGGCGGGGGCGCTGGTGTGTGTGGCGGCGGACCTGCTGGCGTTGACGTTGCTGCGCCCGCCGGGGGAGATCGGCGTGGACGTGGCCGCCGGCACCACCCAACGGTTCGGGGTGCCGATGGGCTTCGGTGGCCCGCACGCCGGGTACCTGGCGGTGCGTTCGGGGTTGGAGCGGATGTTGCCCGGCCGGCTGGTCGGGGTGTCCCGCGACGCCGACGGCAACCCGGCGTACCGGCTGGCGTTGCAGACCCGTGAGCAGCACATCCGGCGGGAGAAGGCGACCAGCAACATCTGCACCGCGCAGGTGCTGCTGGCGGTGATGGCCGGCATGTACGCCGTCTACCACGGCCCGGACGGGCTGCGGGGCATCGCGGCGCGTACCCACGGCATGGCGGCGCGGCTCGCGGCCGGGTTGCGCGCCGGTCAGGTGGCGGTGGCGGACGTCGCGTTCTTCGACACGGTCACCGCGCGCGTGCCGGGTCGGGCCGCGCAGGTGGTGGCCGCGGCGGCCGGGCGGGGGGTGAACCTGCGCCTGGTCGACGCCGACCGGGTGGGGATCTCCTGCGACGAGACGACCACGGCGGCACACCTGTCCGCGGTGTGGGCGGCGTTCGGGGTGGCCGGGGACGCCGGGGACGTGGACGCGGCCCTGCCGGCGGCGTTGGCGCGTACCTCGGACTTCCTCACCCATCCGGTGTTCCGCAGCCACCACTCGGAGACGGCGATGCTGCGGTACCTGCGGCGGCTGTCGGACTTCGACTACGCCCTGGACCGGGGGATGATCCCGCTGGGGTCGTGCACGATGAAGCTGAACGCGACCACGGAGATGGAGCCGGTGAGCTGGGCGGAGTTCGCCCACGTGCACCCGTTCGCGCCGGCCGGGCAGACGGCCGGGTACCGGGAGATGATCGCCCAGTTGGAGGGGTGGCTGGCGGAGGTGACCGGCTACGACGCGGTCAGCGTGCAGCCCAACGCCGGGTCGCAGGGGGAGTTGGCGGGGCTGCTGGCGATCCGCGCGTACCACCGGGACCGGGGTGAGGGGCACCGGGACGTGTGCCTGATCCCGTCGTCGGCGCACGGCACGAACGCGGCGTCCGCGGTGATGGCGGGGATGCGGGTGGTGGTGGTGGGTTGCGACGGCGACGGCAACGTCGACCTGGCCGACCTCGACGCGAAGATCAACAAGCATCGGGACGCGCTCGCGGCGATCATGGTGACGTACCCGTCGACGCACGGGGTGTACGAGACGGGTATCGCGCAGTTGTGCGCGAGGGTCCACGACGCGGGCGGTCAGGTGTACGTCGACGGGGCGAACCTCAACGCCCTGGTCGGGTTCGCCAAGCCGGGCCGGTTCGGGGCGGACGTGTCGCACCTGAACCTGCACAAGACGTTCTGCATCCCGCACGGCGGGGGCGGGCCGGGGGTGGGTCCGGTGGCGGTGCGGGCGCACCTGGCGGCGTTCCTGCCCGGTGACCCGGTGGGGGAGCCGGGTGCGGGCCGGCCGGCGATCTCGGCGGCGCGGTACGGGTCGGCGGGGATCCTGCCGATCCCGTGGGCGTACCTGCGGATGATGGGCGCGGCGGGCCTGACCCGGGCTACGGGGGTGGCGGTGCTGGCGGCGAACTACATGGCGGTGCGGCTGCGGGAACACTTCCCCGTGTTGTACGCGGGCAACAAGGGCCTGGTGGCGCACGAGTGCATCCTGGACCTGCGGCCGGTGACGAAGGCGACCGGGGTCACGGTCGACGACGTGGCGAAGCGGCTGATCGACTACGGGTTCCACGCGCCGACGATGTCGTTCCCGGTGGCGGGGACGTTGATGGTGGAGCCGACGGAGAGTGAGGACCTGGCCGAGCTGGACCGGTTCTGCGCGGCGATGATCGCGATCCGGGCGGAGATCGACAAGGTGGGCTCGGGTGAGTGGCCCGCGGGCGACAATCCGCTGGCGAACGCGCCGCACACGGCGGCTATGGTGGCCGGCGACGAGTGGCCGCACCCGTACCCGCGGTCGGTGGGGGCGTATCCGACGGGGGTGGACCGGGCCGGGAAGTACTGGCCGCCGGTGCGGCGGGTCGACGGCGCGTACGGCGACCGGAATCTGGTGTGCTCGTGTCCGCCGCCGGAGGCGTTCGAGCAGTGACATCGGGGCGCGCCGGGGCGGTGGTTCGCGCCGCCCCGGCGGGTGCGTCGACCCGGACAGGCTGGTCGGGGGACCGGGGGGAGGCCTGTGGTCGACGAGAGTGTGTCAGGTTGACGCTGGGTGAATGGTCAGGCGACCAGGGCGTGGCGGGCGGGGCCGCGGTGGGGGGCGATGGTGCTGCCGTCGGGGAGGAGTTCCCCGGTGTCCTCGAAGACGATGACACCGTTGCAGAGCAGGCTCCAGCCCTGCTCAGGGAAGCAGGCGAGGACTCGGGCGGCTTCCCGGTCGGTCGCTTCAGCGGAGGGGCAGGTGGGTTGGTGCTGGCACATCGGGTTCTCCGGACTGTGGGGGCACTGTGTCATGGTTCACATGACCAGTGACGCACAGTACCAAGTGAACGCGAGCTGTATCGAGCAGGTTCACGTCATGTCGAGGGGAAATCCACTGAACGGACGAGGCGGATTGGGCCGGACGGCGTGGAAGCGTTTCCACTGACGCGGGTGGACGTGCCCGCCGCCCCCGCAGCCTGCCGCAGCACCCTCACCGAACGTGACCGCCTGCACTGGCGTCAGCGCGACGGCGGCGACCCGGCCCGCCTCGTCGAGGAGTTCCTCACCGCCCACGGGCTCGGCGTCGACGACCTGACCCGCCCCGCCTCCCACGACCCGGGCGGGGTGTGCGGGGCCGCCGTGTACGTCTCGGCCGCCGCCGGGGCCGCGATGGCCGCCGCGCCGCCCGGCGCGCCCAGCCCCGCCCCCGCCCTGCCCGACCTGGCCGTGGTCGTCTACGCGCACACCCCCACCCGCACCGCCGCACCGGCCCCGCACGCCGGCCCCTGGCGGGTCGGCGACTGGACCCCGAGCTGGAGCACCCGCCAGCACGCCGACGCCGTGACCGCCGTGCGCGCCGCGATCGGCCGCGGCGACGTCTACCAGGTCAACCTCGTCGGTCACGCCGCCGCCCCGTACACCGGCGACCCCCGCCCCGCCCTGGCCCGGCTGGCCCGGCTGCCCGGCGCCCGCTACGGCGGCACCCTGCACGGCCCCGGCTGGGCGATCGGCTGCGCCTCCCCGGAGACCCTGATCGCCGTCGAGGGCGGCCGGCTGGTCACCCGCCCGATCAAGGGCACCCGCCCGGCCACCGCCGCCGGCCGCGTCGAACTGCTCGCCTCGGCCAAGGAACGCGCCGAACACATCATGATCGTCGACCTGGAACGCAACGACCTGGCCCGCGTCGCGGCCACCGGCACCGTCACCGTCGACGAACTGTTCGCCGTACGCCGCTGGTGCGACCTGTGGCAGGCCGAGTCGACGGTGTCCGCGGCCCCCGCCGACGGCCTGGGCCTGGCCGACCTGCTGCGCGCGGTCTGCCCCGGCGGGTCGGTCACCGGCGCACCCAAACTGGCCGCCCTCGACGTCGTCGCCGCCCGCGAACCCGTGGGCCGGGGCGCGAGCATGGGCGCGCTGGGCTGGGTGGGCGCCGGCCGGGTCGACCTGGGCCTGACCATCCGCACCGCCGCCGCCGACGGGCGCCTGCTGCACGGCTGGGCCGGCGGCGGCATCACCTGGGACAGCGACCCCGACGCCGAGGTCGCCGAGGCCGCCGCCAAGGCCCGGCCCGTCCGCGCCGCCCTCGCCTCCGCGCCCGCTTCGCGGGCAGATAACCTGCTGCCATGACGATGCGGCCCATCCGGATCATCGGCGACCCGGTGCTGCGCACCGCCTGCGAGCCGGTGACCAGCTTCGACGCCGACCTGCGCGCCCTGGTCGGCGACCTGATGGACACCCTGCTCGGCGCACCCGGGCGCGCCGGCGTCGCCGCCCCGCAGATCGGCGTGCCCGCCCAGGTGTTCGTCTACGACGCCGCCGGCCACCGCGGCCACCTGATCAACCCGACGGTGGAGTTGTCCGACGAACTCCAGGACGACGACGAGGGCTGCCTGTCCATCCCCGGGCTGTACTTCCCGACCCCCCGCGCCCTGCACGCCACCGCCCACGGATTCGACCAGCACGGCGAGCCGCTGACCATTTCCGGCAGCGGATTCCTCGCCCGCGCCCTGCAACACGAGACCGACCACCTCGCCGGACGCCTCTACGTCGACACCCTGCGCGGGGACACCCGCCGGCGGGCGCTGCGGGAGATCCGCGCCGGCCGCTTCGACTCACCCACCCGCCGCCACTGACCCGACCGCGTCCACCCACCTCCCGGGCGGCGGAACGCGCTCACACCCCACCCGGCCGACGCCGACACCACCGCCGTGACCCGGCCGCCCCGACCCTCAGACCCGGCCGCCGCGCAGCATCAGCCCGGCGACCCCGCCGACCGGGATGAGCAGCCAGCAGGACAACACCCGGTAGACCAGCACCGCGGCGGCGGCGCTGACCGCGGTCGCGCCCGAGGCGGTCAGCCCGGCGACCAGAGCGGTGTCGATGACACCCACCCCACCAGGGGTCAACGGCACCTGCCGCACGACCTGCACACCGAGGTAGATGCCCGCCAGCGCGGTCACCCCCACCGGCAGACGCAACGCCTGGGCCGCAGCGGCCAGGCACAGCAGATCGGCCGCCCACTTCACCGCCGCGTAGCCCACCGCCCCCACCCAGTCCCGCACCCGCAGCGACGCCCCCGCCCACCACGCCTCACGCGCCGAGAGCAACAACGCCCGCACCCGCCGACGCACCGCACCCCCCGACACATCGACGCCCGAAGCAGACCCCACCGGACGCCGACGCGGCTGCCGACGCCCGACCAGCACCACCAGCGCGACCAGCCCGCCGAGCACCGCCACGACAGCCAGCGCACGCCAGTCCCACCCACCCGGGGCACGGGTGAGCACCACCGCACCCCCACCCACGTAGAGCAGAGCCAACCCACCGATGGACGCCAACCCCGACACCACCGCCGAGGCCGCCGCGACCTCACGGGACGCCCCGGCGCGCTCGTACTCCCGGATGGCGTACCCGGTGGACACCGCCGCCCCGGCCGGCAGCGAAATCGACAACGCCGTGCCGGCCAGGCTGATCGCCACCACCCGGCCGCGCCGCAGGCGCACCCCCAGGGCGTCGAGCAGCCGCCGCTGCTGCAACGCGAACGCCGCCAGCGAGACGACCTGCAGCAGCACCGCCAGCACCACCCACCCGTAACCGGCGCCGGTCAGCGCGGCGAGGAACTCCCGCGGGTCCGGCAGCCGCCCCCGCAGACCCACCACAGCCGCGCCGAGCACCCCCACGGCGACGGCGAGCAGCCGCACCCACCGACGCCGCCACAGCCCCACGGCGGGACCCGCCGGCGGCTCGGCGCGCGGCGGGGCCGTCACCGCGGTCCCGCGCACGCGGTGAGGGTGTACTCGTTGTACCCGGCCACCGGGGTGAACCCGAGCCGGTCGTACAGCCGCAGCGCCGCCACATTGTCGGCCTTCACGTTCAACGTGACGTGGTCGACGTCGGCGGCCAGCCGCCGGCACAGCGCGGACACCGCCGCAGCCGCCAGGCCCCGCCCCCGGTACCCGGCACGGGTGGTGACGTTACCCAGCGCCGCCACCCGCCACGCCGAGGAGTACACGTGCACCCCGGCCACCGCCACCAGCCGCCCGTCGCGGCGCACCCCCACATACCGGCCCGTGTCGAGCATCCTCGGGTCGAACCAGTTACCCGGGTACGCCGCCGCGTACAGCCCCGTCAGCTCCGGCAGGTCAGCGACGCCCAACGGCTGCCCCTCGCCGGGGACCGCAGCCAGCCGCGCCCGGTCGGTCAACGCCATCTTCCGGTACGCGCCACCATCGGCGACGTGGAACCCGCCCTCCAGCACCGACACCACACCGGGGGACAGGTGCGCGTACAGACGCGCCGGCAACACCGGCGCCAGGTCGGTCAGCAGCGCCGCCAACTCCTCCCGGCCGGCGGCGTCGGCGAACGCCAGCAACGTCGGCGGCGCCACCGCGTGGTACAGCAGCGCGACCTGCTCCCCGCGACGGAACCACGACGTGTACGGCCAGAAGAAATCGTCCAGGTCACCCAACTGGTACGCGTGCAGCGCCGGGTCGCGACCCAGCAACCGCCCCAGCAACACCCGGTCATGTTCGGCGCGCAACGGCATCCGACGATGATCACATGCCCCGGCGCGGTAACCCGCTCACGCCCGGCCGCACTCCTCGGCGGACAGATTCTCGTGCGCCCACCGGGCCAGAGCGTCCAACGCCGGCAACACCGCCGCACCCCGCTCGGTCAGCTCGTAGCTCACCCCCAGCGGCGGACCCTGCCGCACGGTGCGACACACCAGCCCCACCCGGGCCAACTCGCCGAGCCGGTCGGACAGCACCGACTCGCTGATCCCCGGCAACGCCCGGGTCAGCTCGGCGAACCCCGCCGGCCCATGCGCCAGAGTGCCCAGCAGCACCCCGTTCCACCGCTTGCCGAGGAACGCGAACGCCCGCGTCAACCCCCCGTCGCAAGACCGGGGGACCTCACCGGTGGGGGAGCGGGGCGTCATGCCCCCACGATACGTGGCCTTACCCACGACAAAGCAACTTCGAAAAAACTAGCTGCTAGCCTCTGCGTAGTTAACGTCCCCGCCCCGAAGGAAACCCCACATGACCGACACCGTCACACCCAACCTGATCACCCTCGACGCCGCAGCCCAAGCACAACTGTTCACCGACGCCCGCACCGCCAACACCTTCACCGACGAACCCGTCACCGACGCCCAACTCCGCGCCATCTTCGACCTCGCCAAGTACCCACCCACCGCCGCCAACACCCAGCCCCTACGAGTGCTCTACACCCGCCCCGGCGAAACCCGCGACCGACTGCTCACCCACATGTCCGAAGGCAACCGCGCCAAGACCGCCACCGCCCCCGTCGTAGCCGTCCTCGCCGCCGACACCGACTTCCACGAATTCATCCCCCGCATCTTCCCGATCCGCCCCGAGATGCGCGACGGACTCGCCGCCGACGCCGCCGCCCGCGAAGGCATGGCCCGCTTCAACGCCACCCTCCAAATCGGCTACTGGCTGCTGGCCGTCCGCGCCGCCGGCCTCGCCGCAGGCCCCATGACCGGCTTCGACGCCGCCGCCGTCGACCGCGACCTGTTCGCCGACAGCACCTGGCGCTCCCTGGTCGTGGCCAACCTCGGCAAGCCCGGCCCCGACGCCTGGTTCCCCCGCCTGCCCCGCCTCGACTACGACGACATCGTCCGCCACGCCTGACCCACCCCGGCCGGCCGGCCCGCGACCCGCACCGGCCGGCACCTCACCGCCCCCCACCCACCGGCCGACACCCCCGACCCGGCCCCACACCAGACCGAACGGCGTCACCGCCCACGCCGACGCCGCAACCACACCCCCACGAAACCCACCCCCACGAACACCACCATCGAACACACCAACACCTTCAGCATCCGCCAACCCTCCCACCACCCACGTAGGGTGCAAAGGTGCGCCTGGCCACCTTCAACCTGCTCCACGGCCGATCCCTCACCGACGGACTCGTCGACCCCGACCAGCTCACCGCCGCCGTCACCACACTCGACGCCGACATCCTCGCCCTACAGGAAGTCGACCGCGACCAGACCCGCAGCGGCAACCTCGACCTCACCGCCATCGCCGCCCGCGCCCTCAACGCCCCCCAACACCGCTTCGCCGCCGCCCTCGTCGGCACCCCCGGCGAACACTTCCGCCCCCTGCGCCACGACGACGACGGACACGGCGAACCCTGCTACGGCATCGGCCTGATCACCCGCCACCCCGTCCGCACCTGGCAGGTCACCCGCCTCAAACCCGCCCCCGTCCGCTCACCCGTCTACATACCCGGCCCCGGCCTCACCCTCCTCGAAGACGAACCCCGCGTCGTCCTCGCCGCCGTCCTCGACACCCCCCACGGCGACATCACCGTCGCCGCCACCCACCTGTCCTTCGTCCCCGGCTGGAACGCCCACCAACTCCGCCAGACCATCCGCGCCCTACGCGCCCTCCCCGCCCCCCGCATCCTCCTCGGCGACCTCAACCTCCCCGCCGGCCCCGCCCGACTCATCTCCGGCTGGACCCCCCTCGGCCGCCGCCCCACCTACCCCGCCACCCGACCCCGCGTCCAACTCGACCACATCCTCGCCGACCCCCACCAACGCCACCGCCTCCCACCCGTCACCGCCGTCACCACCCCCGCCACCACCATCTCCGACCACCGCCCCCTCGTCGTCGACCTCAGCTATCGGATGTGGTAGCGGGAGCCTTCGCTCTGGCGGGGCGGTTCCCATGGAGGGACGGATCTGTTTCTCGGCTGCCGCCGAACGATCCGCGCGGTTGCGTCGTCTAGGGAGTGAAGAGGATCGAGCGGCGAGGAGGCGGTGGGTGCTCAATCCTGAGGAACTGGACCGGGTGCGCGGTGTGCTGTACCTGTCCGGGTTGCGGGGCGACGACATCGACGACGCGGCGCAGGAGGTCCAGCTTCGCGTCCTCGAACGGGCGCCGGCCGGCTTGCGTAACCGGGCGGCATGGGCGTGCGCTGTCGCCGCGAACCTGGCCCGGGACTGGCTGCGGCGCCGCGGCCGGTGGCAGGCTGCCGAGGACATCCTCCGGCGAAAGCCCGTCCCGCTCACCAGCGATCCGGACCTCGCGCTGGCCAACGCCGTCGCCGTCGGGCCCGGCAGTGGCGCGCGACGCCGGTGGACGGAAGCCGGGGAGCGCAAGCGTCGACACACTTTGGCGCTGGTGGCGGGAACCCCGACGGGTGCTCGTCACGGCCGGTTCGGGGATTGCCCTCGCCACTGTGGTGGCCGGGTTCGTGGTTCTGGGGCCGCACACCGCACCGCGAAGCTCGGAGAGGGATGTTGTCGCCTATCCGCCATCCGTCGCCCCGACGACGGAAGACGATGTTCGGCAACCAACCGGAGACTTCGCCCGCCCGACCGCAGTATCCAGCGGGTCCGGATCCGCCGCGCAGAAGCCGGGACCGCCGCTGACACTTCCGCAACGGGTGGCGCAGGCGGACCGCATCGTCGTCGGAACGGTCACCCGGGTGGACCGTGGTGTCCGCCAGGTCCAGGGCGGTGTGCCGTACATCCTCGCCAGCGTTCGCGTCGAAAAGACGCTCAAGGGGCCGGCGGGGGATGTCGTCGCCCTGGAATACGACTACACCGGCAAGCAGGATCCGGACAGCGTGCACACACCCTGGTCGGTCGGTGACCATGTGCTGCTGTTCCTGGTGTCTGACCAGGGCACGATCTTCGCTGACGTCCGCCCCACCCACCTGCAGGTGGTGGGCGACGAGCGGGGCCGGTACCACCTCGACGGCGATCAACTCGTGCGTGCCGGCTTCACTCTCGACGACGTTCGGCGACTCGCCGGGTAGATCACCACAACCTGTGAGCCGTGCTGGTGGGCTACTCCGCGATGTCGAGTTCACCTCGCTGCACAAGAACCTCGACACCACCACCCCCGGCGGCCGGCTCGTGTTCCACGTCTTCGCCGCCCTGGCAGAGTTCATCCGCGAGCTGATCGTCTCCGGCACCCGGGAGGGCCCGGCCCCCACAGGTGCCGCCGGCTCCGCCCCGGACGAACGGCTCGAACAACCATCGTTCCTCGCCCGACGTGACCAGCGGGCCAGTGTTGGCAACCCGCAGGAATCACCAAAGCCACCCCGCTGCACGGGCAGCGCCGCTGACCACAGGCGCCGGGCCGGCCAGGTTCCCCCCGACCGGCCCGACAATCAACCCACACGGCAAACACATCGTCATCGCCGTGCACCCACAACACCCTCACCCCAACCCAGCCGCCCGCGCCGCCGCCACCACCGCATTACGGAACAACATCGCCACCGTCGTCGGCCCCACCCCACCAACCCGCGGCGTAATCGCCCCCGCCACCCGCGCACACGACTCGTCCACATCCGGCAACAACCGCCGGCCCTCATACCGCACCCCGCCACCAACCACCACCGCGCCCGGCCGCACATGCTCCGGCCGCACGATCCCCGGCACCCCCGCCGCCGCCACCAGGATCTCCGCCCGCCGCGTGTACCGCGGCCAGTCCGCCACCCCCGTGTGCACCACCGTCACCGCCGCATTCGCCGTCGGCCGCTTCTGCGCCAACAACATCGCCAACGGCCGCCCCAACGTCGCACCCCGACCCAGCACCACCACCTCACGACCCGCCACCGGCACCCCATGGAACGCCAACAACGCCTCGATCCCCGCCGGCGTACACGGCAACGGCCCCGGCAACCCCAGCGCCAACCGCCCCATGTTCACCGGATGCATCCCGTCGACGTCCTTGTCCGGATCCAACACCTGCAACGCCCGGTCGTAGTCCAGGTGCCCCGGAATCGGATGCTGCACCAACACCCCGTGCACACCCGCGTCGGAGTTGAACTCCTCGACCACCCGGTGCAGATCCGCCTGCGACGCCGACGCCGACAGATGCACATGCGGCGACGCGAACCCCAACTCCGCCGCCTGCCGCTGCTTGATCCGGATGTACCCGGCACTCGCGTCGTCGTCGCCCACCAGCACCGTCGCCAACGACGGCGTCACCCCCACCGCCCGCAACGCCGCGACCTCCGCCGCCACCTCACCCAGCACCTGCTGCGCCACCGGCCCACCCGGCAACAACCGCGCCGCGCCCGAAGAAACCCCACCCGAGGAAACCGCAGAAGAAGACATGGCACCACCTCGCCCGCAGGAGCCCAGGCGGACGACCCCCACGGCGAGCTCCCCGATGGTCGATCCCATCCCCGATGCCGCCAGTCGCGTACCCCTGCACCCTGCCACACCCCGCACCCCGCCGGTCACCCCGCGCCCTCCTGTAACCGCACCAACCCCACCAACGCCCGGTTGGTGCGGTTGGACCGCACCGCAGCCCGCTGCTGACCCGCCGTCACCTCGATGTACGTCTGCGACGACGCCAACGACGCGTGCCCCAGCAACCGCATGATCTCCGCCGCGCTCGCCCCGTCCTCCGCCAACCGCGTCGCGAACGTGTGCCGCAACGCGTGCAACTGCGCCCCCCGCGGCACCCGGTCGACCACCCCGGCCCGCCGGTAACAGGACTCCACCAGGTACTGCAGGCCGCCCCGGCGCAGCGGCTCACCCCGCCGGTCCAGCAGCAACGGCGAATCGGGCCGCACCGACCGCGACCCGAACCGCCTAGCCCGGCTGTCCAGGTACGCCACCACCACCCGGTCCAGCTCCGGCTCGATCGGCACCACCCTCGGCCGGCCGCCCTTGCCGATCACGTCGACCCGCCGCTCACCGGGCCGCCCCGCCAGCGACGCGACCCGCAGCGCCAGCAACTCCGACAGGCGCAGCCCCGCGCACAGCGCCAACGCCAACACCGCCACGTCCCGCTCCGGCCACGGATCGCGCTGCCGGCCGTCCTCCCGGGACACCGCAGCGAGCAACTGCTCCGGGGTGTCCTCACCGCGCAGCGGCTTGGGCTGGGGGAGCGGGGCACGGGGTCGGTCCACCGCCGGCATCGGGTTGCCCGCCACCACCCCCTCGGCGACCAGGAACGAGAAGAAGCTGTTCCACGTCGACCAGGCGCGGTGTACCGAGGCCACGGCGCGGGGGGCGGCGAACCGGGCGAACGCCGCCCGCATGACCCTGGGGGAGAGGCCGGTGACCGGAAGCGCGTCCGACGGCAGGGGAGGGACAAGAGCCTCGCCGGCCAGGGCCGCCACCGCGCACAGATCCCGCCGGTACGCCTCCAACGTGTGGGGGGAAGGCTTGCGCGTGGCCCGAGCGGTCAGGAACTCCTCGATCAACGACCGTACCGATTCGTCCTGTTTGTCATGCATAAGGGATATTATGCATGATTTTCGGGTTACCGGCGACCCCCAGGGGAGTGGAGGCCCTGGCGCCTCAACCCCGGCCGGCATCGCCCGACTCCCGCTCCCGCCTTCGGCGGTGATCAAGCTCTTGATCACCGCCGAAGGCGGTCCGGCGGGTGGAGGGCGGGTGCGGGGCCGTGGATCAAAGGGCCTGCGCGGTCAAGCGGACCGGCCCTCGGTGTGGTCGGAGGCGATGGCTGGTGCTGGGGGTCGGGCGTGGGATTGCGTGGGGGGCAGGAGTCCCGTCGGGCATGGCGTTGGGCAACGGGGCCCCGGAGTGCCGGCCTTTGCCGGGCGCTGCTCCTGCGGAAGGGGTGCCCGAACGGCTTACTTGACATAATGTGCATTATCGAATCGCCAGGAGGGAGTGCCGTGAGCTGCAAGGACTTCCCACACCCGAAAGGCAACCCGGCCACCCGCACCTGCGCGCATCGCCAAGTGATCTCCGCGTCGCCGACGTGTCCGTCACCGTCGGCTGTCGACTCACCCCGCTGCGCCGCGCACGCGGAAGGTGGGGCCGTATGTCCACTGCCCCGCCTCACCCCGGTGATCATGAAGTTATTGCCACGACACGCCCGAGATCCATGGCAATAACTTCATGATCACCGGGGTGAGGCGGGCGGGGTGAGGCGGGGCGGACGCCCGGCGCGGGGGGAGCGAGCCTCAGGCGGAGAGTCTTTCGTCAACTTTCGGGAAGAAGGCAGCATGCTTTCCGCACTCGACCGTCGGCACACCGTCGCGCCGCCCGGGTACAGCCGTTGGCTGATTCCGCCGGCCGCGTTGGCGATCCATCTGTGCATCGGGCAGGTCTACGCAACCAGCGTGTACAAGAATTCGCTGATCGCCCACTTCGACGCGAGCCAGACGGCGATTGGGGTGATCTTCAGCATCGCGATCGTGATGCTGGGGTTGTCGGCGGCGGTGGCCGGTACGTGGGTGGAGCGCAACGGTCCGCGTAAGGCGATGTTCGTCTCGGCGTGCTTCTGGGCGGCGGGGTTCCTGGTCGGTGCGGTGGGGATCGCGACGGATCAGTTGTGGCTGCTGTACGTGGGGTACGGGCTGCTGGGCGGGATCGGGTTGGGGATCGGCTACATCTCCCCCGTGTCGACGTTGATCAAGTGGTTTCCGGACCGTCCGGGTCTGGCTACCGGGTTGGCGATCATGGGGTTCGGGGGTGGCGCGATGGTGGCCTCTCCCCTGTCCCGGCAGCTGTTGTCGCTCTACGACTCGGGCTATGACCCGGACGCCGTCGCGGGCGCGACGGCGTCGGGGACGGCGATGGTGTGGCTGTTCGTGACGCTGGGCGTCGGCTACTTCGTGATCATGATGTTCGGGGTGGCGAACGTGCGGGTTCCAGCGGCGGACTGGCGGCCGGCGGGGTTCGAACCGGCGCGGACGACGGCGAGGCCGATGGTGACCACGGCGAGCGTGTCGGCGGCGAACGCGGTGCGGACGCGGCAGTTCTGGTTGCTGTGGGTGGTGTTGTTCTGCAACGTGACGGCCGGGATCGGCATCCTGGAGCAGGCGAGTCCGATGATCCAGGACTTCTTCCGTGAGGAGGGCGCGTCGGCGGTGTCGGTGGCGGCGGCGGGCGGTTTCGTGGGGCTGCTGTCGCTGTTCAACATGGGTGGCCGGTTCGTGTGGTCGTCGGCGTCGGACATGATCGGCCGTAAGCCGGTGTACGTGCTGTACCTGGGTGTGGGGATGGTGTTGTACCTGCTGCTGGCGTTGTTCGGGCAGGTGGCGACGGCGCTGTTCGTGTTGTTGGCGTGCGTGATCGTGTCGTTCTACGGGGGCGGGTTCGCCACGATGCCGGCGTACCTGCGGGACCTGTTCGGCACGTACCAGGTGGGAGCGATCCACGGCCGGGTGTTGACGGCGTGGTCGGCGGCGGGGGTCGCCGGTCCGTTGATCATCAACGGGTTTCTCGACGCGAAGGGTGCGCCGGGGACGCTGACGGCGGCGGGGTACCGGCCGGCGCTGTTGACGATGGTGGGGGTGCTGGCGGTGGGGTTCGTGGCGAACCTGCTGGTGCGGCCGGTGCCGGAACGGTTCCACGAGCCGACGCCCGTCGGTTCGGGCGGGGTGCAGGGAGGGATAGCGCGATGAGCAACGGTTCGTCCGGGCAGACCGGCCGGTTGTGGATCTCCTGGTTGCTGGTGGGCGCGCTGCTGGGGTACGGGGTGGTGCAGACGGTGCTGACGGCGGCGAATCTGTTCACGGGCTGAGGGGGAACCGACAGGGGTACGTACGTAGTGATCGGGGCTGCCTCGGGCAACGGACGGCTGGTCCGCCTCGACGGGCCCGGCGGGGATGATTCGCTACGTGCGGCAGCGTTGGTTGCCGCCGGTCGCGCTGCCGCCGGGGCGTCGGCCGGCGCGGGCGTCGGGATGAGCCGCCGGGGTCATCTGCCGAGTCGTCCGACGTGGCGCTGCCGGGCGTGCGGGATCGCCTGTGAGCTGACCGACCGGTTCGTCAGGTGGGCGCGCCCGCGCGCCGGGTAGCGGGGCGTGCCCACGTCAGAGGCCGCCGGAGACGCGTAGGACGGCGCCGGTGGTGTAGCTGGCGTCGGGGCTGAGGAGCCAGGCGATGGCGGCGGCGATCTCGTCGGGTTCGCCGGCGCGGCCGAGTGGGATGCGGTCGGCGGCGGTGTCGGCGCGGTCGGGTGCGCCGGAGAGGGCGTGCAGGTCGGTGCGGACGATGCCGGGGGCGACGCCGTTGACGCGGATGCCGTGGGGGGCGAGTTCTTTGGCCAGGCCGACGGTGAGGGTGTCGGTGGCGGCTTTGACGGCGGCGTAGTGGACGTACTCCCCCGGGCTGCCGAGGGTGGCGGCGGCGGAGGAGACGTTGACGATGGCGCCGCCGTGGGTGAGGCGGCGGGCGGCTTGTTGGGCGCAGAGGACGTACCCGATGAGGTTGACGTCGACGACGTGGCGCAGGTCGTCGGCGCGTAGTTCGGTGAAGGGGCCGATGGGGCTGGTGACGCCGGCGTTGTTGACGAGGCCGGTGAGGGGGCCGAGGTCGGCGGCGGCGTCGAAGAGGCGGGTGATGGCGTCGGGGTCGGTGGTGTCGGCGGGGACGGCGACTGCGTGGCGGCCGGTGGCGCGGATGTCGGCGACGACGGTGTCGGCGGCGTGGTGGTCGCGGCGGTAGCCGATGGCGACGTGGTGGCCGTGGTTGGCGAGGCGGCGGGCGGTGGCGGCGCCGATGCCGCGGCTGCCGCCGGTGATGATGGTGACGGGATTCAATGGGTGCTCCTCCCCCGGTACTGGTGGTGACGGTACCGGTGGGGGTGGGTCGGTGTTGGTGGAGAGCCCGGTCACACCGGTGATCGCTTACGCTGCCGGCGTCGACTAGCGGAGGTGTGCGGGTGTCGGGTGTGCGGGTTGGTGACCTGGTTGAGGATTTCGAGTTGCCGGACGAGACGGGGACGCTGCGGCGGTTGTCGGAGTTCCTGGCGGTGGGGCCGGTGGTGTTGTTCTTCTATCCGGCGGCGATGACGCGGGGGTGCACGGCGGAGAGCTGTCACTTCCGGGATCTGGCGGCGGAGTTCGCGGCGGTGGGCGCGTCTCGGGTGGGGATCAGTCGGGACGCGGTGGAGAAGCAGACGGAGTTCTCCCGTTTGCACGGGTTCGATTATCCGTTGTTGTCGGATGTGGACGGTGTGGTGGCGCGGCGGTTGGGGGTGTTGCGGCGGGTGCCGTTGGGGCCGTTGGGTTCGCGGCGGATGACGTTTGTGATCGGGTCTGACCGGCGGGTGGTGGAGGTGGTGCACAGCGAGTTGGGGATGAACGAGCATGCGGATCGGGCGTTGCGGGCGTTGGGGGGCTGACCTTCGGGGTGTCGCAGCGGGCTGGTATCAAGGCAGGAATCAGACAGGTGTACGGAAGAGGGTTGTGATGGTTGCCGCGGGCCAGGGTTTGTCCACTGACGAGGTGCAGAGCATCCGGGAGGCGTTGGCGGCCGGCCGGAAGCCGAAGGTGGTGTTCACGTCGTCGGCGGGTCAGATCGCCGGTCAGGTGGGCCAGGTGGTGGAGTTGACCGATCCGTCGGTGTCCGACGAGTTCGTGGTGGTGCGGTTCGGTCGGGACGAGTTGCCGTTCTCCCCCGCCGATGTGGCGGTGGCGCCGCGGGGGGCGGGGCGTCGGGTGGTGGAGGTGAAGGCGGAACCGGAGCCTGAGCCTGAGCCGCCTGCGGCGGAGCCGGAGTTCGTGTTGGACACGCCGCGGGTGCCGGTGGCGCGGCGGGAGGAGCCGAAGGTGGAGCAGCAGCAGGTGGAGGCGAAGCCGGCGCGGCGGCCGGTGAAGGCGGTGAAGGCGAAGGGTCCGGCGGGGTTGACGGTGACGTTGGCGTATGCCGACGGTGAGTGGACGGTGGCGGCGCAGCAGGGTGCGAAGTCGTTGGCGAAGCCGTATGTGGTGAAGCCGGCGGAGGCGTTGCGGATGGTGGTGTTGGTGGATGTTCCGGGGGTGCAGGAGGCGGTGGAGCAGATCCTGGCCGCGGAGCGGGCGGAGGCGGAGCAGCAGGCGGGGAGGCTGCGGGCGGAGTTGGCGGAGATCGAGGCGCGGTTGGCGGAGTTGCGCGAGGCAGGTTGATCGCGCCTGGTGTGCCTGTCCCCCGCCCTCCGTCGCCGTGTGCGGCGGGGGGCGGGGGCGTGTCGGGGTTTAGAAGTAGTCGTGCAGGTGGGCGGGGCCGGCGGCGGCGAGCAGGTCGAGTGGGCGGGGGTCGGCGGGGGCGGTGGTGTGCAGTTGGCCGGTGTGGCGGAGGGTTTCGGCGTCGGTGGTGCCGGTGTAGAGCTGGGCGAAGCCTCGGACGGTCAGGTGCAGGGGTGTGTCGGTGGTGGTGCGGTGCAGTTCGGCGGTGCCGTCGGCGACGTCGAGGCGCCAGGTGCCGGTGTTCCAGTCGGCGAGGTGGTCGTGGAGGGTGAAGGTGACGGTGCCGTGGGTGTGGGTGGGCCAGCCGCGTTGGGTGATGGCGCGGGTGATGTCGACGGGTCGGTGCATCCAGGTGTTGCGGTGGTGTTCGCGGGTGGCTTCGAGGGGCAGGTGGGCGGTGATGGCGTCGCCGTCGAGGAGGTTGAGTCGCAGGGTGGGGGTGACGCTGGCCCAGGTGGCGAGGGTGCGGATGAGTTCGCGGGCGGCGTCGGCGGTGGTGGCGAGGGCGTTGTCGACGGTGAGGACGGCGTCGGGGCCGTAGCCTCGGCCGCGGTCCCAGGTGGCGTAGGCAACGAGGTGGCCGTCGTGTTCGACGAGGGTGAGGCCGTCGGTGGGCAGGGTGTCGGTGGGGTGGTCGTACAGGGGGCCGCGGCGGGTGAGTAGGCCGCGGCGGTGGCGGGTGACGGTTTCGTAGAGGTCGGTGACGGCGGGCAGGTCGGCGGGGCTGCCGTCGCGGACGGTGAGGTGGGGTGCGGGTGGGTGTCGGGGTAGTGCGGCGGTGGACAGGTCGAGGGTGTGGAGGGCGCCGGCGACTTCCCAGCCGCAGGCGCGGTAGGGGGCGCTGGTGGTGGGGAACAGTGCGCTGACGGCGGCGCCGCGGTCGTGGGCGCCGCGTAGGAGGCCGGTGAGTAGGGCGCGGGCGACGCCTCGGCCGCGGGCTGCGGGGGTGACGGCGACGCCGCCTACGTCGGCGGCGGTCACGGGGCGGCCGTTCCACCACTGGTCGTGGTGCAGGTCGACGGCTTTGCCGAGGAGTTGGCCGGTGGGGTCGAAGGCGCCGTAGCGGGTGAGGCCGGGTGGGGTGGTGGTTGGTGGTGGTCGGGTGGGGTCTGACCCGAAGGCGTGGCGGCCGAGGGTCCAGGCGGCGGTGAGGTCGTCGGGGGTGAGTTCCCGGACGTCGATGGTGGGCATCGGGTGACGGTAGCGGCGGTGTGGTGTGCCTGGCTGGGTTTTTGTTGTTCGGGGTGTGCGGCAGGGGCCGGCGCGGTTACCGCGCCGGCCCCTGCCGTGTTGTCGGTGGTCAGTGGTGTGGGATGTGGGCGACGCCGATGCGCTTGCGGAACACCCAGTAGGTCCAGCCCTGGTAGGCCAGGACGATGGGGGTGAACACGACCGCCACCCAGGTCATGATCTTCAGGGTGTAGGGGGTGGAGGCGGCGTTGGTGGCGGTGAGCGTGCCGGCGGCGTCGAGGGTGGAGGGCAGCACGTTCGGGAACAGCGCCGCGAACAGTGTTGCCACGGCCAGCGCGATTGCCACGGCGGTGCCGGTGAACGCCCAGCCCTCGCGGCGTACGCGGGCGGCGGCGAGGCCGCCGAGCAGGGCCAGCGCCGCGCCGACGGCGAAGACGACGGCGGCCGTGCTGGAGCGGATGGTCAACGTCCAGCTCAGGAACGCCACTGCGAGCACGGCGGTGGCGATGCCCAGGCGCACCGCGAGCTTGCCGGCGCGGTCGCGGACGTCGCCGACGGTCTTCAGCGCGATGAACACGGCGCCGTGGGTGAGGAACAGGGCGGCGGTGGTGGCGCCGCCGAGCAGGGCGTACGGGTTGAGGAGGTTGAGCAGGCCGCCGACGTATTCGTGGTCGGCGTCCAGGGGTACGCCGCGCACGATGTTGGCGAAGGCGACGCCCCAGAGGATCGCCGGCACCAGGGAGCCGACGAAGATCGCCGTGTCCCAGCGGCGTTTCCAGGAGGCTTCGGGGCGCTTGTGGCGGTATTCGAAGGCGACGCCGCGGATGATCAGGGCCAGCAGGATCAGCAGCAGCGGCAGGTAGAAGCCGGAGAAGAGGGTGGCGTACCACTCGGGGAAGGCGGCGAACATGGCGCCGCCGGCGGTGATGAGCCAGACCTCGTTGCCGTCCCAGACGGGGCCGATGGTGTTGATCAGGACGCGGCGTTCGCGGTCGTTGCGGCCGAGGACGGGTAGCAGCATGCCGACGCCGAAGTCGAAGCCTTCGAGGATGAAGTAGCCGGTGAACAGCACGGCGACGAGGAGAAACCAGATGGTTGTCAGTTCCACGGTGGGCTCCGGGTCAGTAGGCGAACGCGAGCGGGCGCTCGGTGTCGTCGTGGCTGTCGTCGATTTCGGGGGTGTCGGTGAGGTCGGGTACGCCGGCCTTGGCGTAGCGGAGCAGGAGTTTGACCTCGATGACGGCGAGGATGGCGTAGATGAGGGTGAAGGCGGTGAAGGAGGTGAGGACCTCGGTGAGGGAGACGCTGCGGGACACGCCGTCGCGGGTGAGCATCTCGCCGAAGACGATCCAGGGTTGGCGGCCCATTTCGGTGAAGATCCAGCCGAACGAGTTGGCGGCGAGGGGTAGCAGCGGCATGACCAGGCCGGCGCGCAGGAGCCACTTGCTGGTGGGGGTGCGGCCCTTGCGCTGTGCCCAGAGGACGAGCAGGGCGATCGCGGCGGCGGCGAGGCCGAAGGCGATCATGAAGCGGAAGCTCCAGTAGGTGATGGGGATGATCGGGGTGTAGCTGCCGGCGCCGTACTGGCTGGCGTATTGGGCCTGTAGGTCGTCGATGCCGTGGACGGTGCCGTTGGGGTCGCCGGTGCCGAGGTAGGACAGCAGGTAGGGGATCTTGAGGGCGAAGACCTCGCGGCTGCCGTCGAGGCTGCCGATGGTGAGTACGGAGAAGGAGGCGGGGCTCTCGGTGGTGTAGAGGCCCTCGGCGGCGGCCATCTTCATCGGCTGTACCTGGGTCATGATCTTGCCCTGGATGTCGCCGGTGATGAGTACGAGCGCCGAGGAGATCAGCACGACCCAGGAGCCGAACTTGGTGGCGAAGCGGTAGGCGCCGGTGTCGGCGCTGTCGCGGTGGCGGATGACGTGGTACAGGCCGACGGAAACGACGAGGGACCCGGCGACGAGGAACGCTCCGGCGAGGGTGTGCGGGAAGGTGATGAGGGCGACCTTGTTGGTGAGCACGGCGAGGAAGTCGGTGAGCTCGGCTCGGCCGGTGTCGGGGTTGATGCGGTAGCCGACGGGGTTCTGCATGAAGGAGTTCGCGGCGAGGATGAAGTAGGCGCTGAGGTTGGTGCCGATGGCGGCGGCCCAGATGGCGGCCAGGTGCAGGCGTTTGGGCAGCCGGTCCCAGCCGAAGATCCACAGGCCGATGAAGGTGGATTCGAGGAAGAAGGCGACGAGGGCCTCGATGGCCAGGGGGGCGCCGAAGATGTCGCCGACGAAGCGGGAGTAGTCGCTCCAGTTCATGCCGAACTGGAATTCCTGCACGATGCCGGTGACCACGCCCATCGCGAAGTTGATCAGGAAGAGCTTGCCGTAGAACTTGGTGAGTTTGAGGTAGCGCTCGTTGCCGGTGCGGTGCCACAGGGTCTGCAGGATGGCGACGAGCACGGACAGGCCGATGGTCAGCGGCACGAACAAGAAGTGGTAGACGGTGGTGACACCGAACTGCCAGCGGGCGACGTCCAATGCGTCCACCTGATAACCCCCAGCCTTTCATACTACGAGACGTAGTAGATACTACTGGGTGTCGTAGGGGAGTTGTCAGGGGCGGAGGTCCCGAGCCGGCCCGGGACCAATGGCCTTGATCACCACTGCCGCTCGGCCCACCCGGGCGGGCGGTCCCCCGGCGGTGGCGGCGGCGTGCGACGATCGTGCGCTGATGGACACCCCGACCGGCCCCTGGCGGCCGCCCCTGCTCTGGCGCGGCGCCCAACTGTTCGCCCGCGCCCTCGTCGGCGCCCTGGCCCGCCTCGAAGTCACCGGCGACGTGCCTGACCGGCTGCGCCGCGGCCCGCTGATCCTGGCCGCCAACCACCTCAGCCCGTTCGACCCGGTGGTCCTCGCCGCCGCCTGCCGCGCCCGCGGCGTCGCCCCCCGGATCATGGCCACCGGCGGCCTGTTCCGCACCCCGCTCGTCGGTGCCGCGATGCGCCGCGCCGGGCACCTGCGCGTGGACCGGGGCACCGACGCCGTGCACCGGGCCCTCGACGACGCGGCCAGGGCCGTGGCCGACGGGTCGGTGATCCTGGTCTACCCGGAGGGCCGCATCGGCCTGGACCCCGGCCTGTGGCCCGAACGCGGCAAGACCGGGACCGCCCGGCTCGCCTTCGCCTGCGGCGCCGCCGTGGTGCCCGTCGCGCAGTGGGGCTCCCACGAGGTGCTGCCCTACCGGGCCCCGAAGGGCATGCTGCGCGCCGTCGCCCGGGCGGTGGTTCGCCGGCCGGTGCTCAGGGTGCACTTCGGGGCGCCCGTGGACCTGACCGGCATCGACCCTGCGGCCCCGGGCGCGGCGGCCCGGGCCACCGACCGGATCATCGACGCGATCACCGACAGCCTGGTCCCGTTGCGCCCCGACGAGCCCGACCGGCCCCGGCACGTCGACCCGGGCCGCCCCAGCGACACCAGCCGCTCCCACCGGCGGGGACTGCGGCCCTGACCCGGTCGCGTCGGGGCGCCCCGACGCGACCGGGTCAGGCGGGTCAGGCGGCCGGTTCCAACGCCACCACCGGGATCACCCGGCCCGCCCGGGCCTGGTAGTCGGCCCAGCCCTGGTCGGCCTGCGCCGCGCGGGCGAAGGCCCGGTCCCGCTCGTCGCCGGCCAGCACGACCGCCCGCGCCCGCCAGGTCGACGTCCCGTCCTCGACGGTGACCAGCGGATCAGCCGTCAGGTTGCGGAACCACTGCGGGTCCCGCGGCGCTCCCCCGGCCGAGGCGATGACGAGAACCCGGCCGTCCTCGCCGGTCACCCGGCCCACCGGGGTGGTGTGCGGTGCGCCGGCGCGTGCCCCTGTGGTGGTCAACAGCAGCAGCCGGGCGCCCTCGAACCACCCCCCGACCCGGCCGCCGTTGGCGCGGAACTCCTCGATGATCTGCTGGTTGAAGTCGTTGGGCATGCGGTGTCCATTCTCCGGACCGGGTGCTCGCCTCGCGCGGGGCGGGCGACGGGTGACGGGAAGAAGCGGCCGGCGAGTGGCCCCCGGAGGGGCCACGTCGGGGGCGCTGCGGAAGGTGACGTGAAGCGGCAGGACGAGCCGCCCGCGCGGGGCGGGGCGGTGGATGTCACTCACGCACGGCGGGCCGCGGGCCCGCCCGGCCCTCACGCCTCGGCCGGGTGCCCTGTCCGCTCGTGGCCCAAGGCCGACCCGGCAGTCACGATGTCCGATACTAGTGTCACCTCCGGATCACCGGCAATGCCCCGGCCGCTTGCGCAGACGGTCCCGCGTCTGATCCGGCGAAACTGCCACCCCGCCCCGGGTGCGGACCTGCGCGGCGGCCCGGCAGTTTCGTCGGCGTCGAACTCGCCGACCCCGACGGCCGGGTGGTAACCGGCTGGCCGCCCTGACGGCGGTTCATTCCCGGCCGGACACCCGCCGGCCACTGCGGCCCGGCATACTGCCCACCGTGCAGCCCCGCTCCGGCTACCTCGACGCGCCCGCGCCGCTGGCGTTCGCCCACCGTGGCGGTGCGGCCGACGGCGACGAGAACACCGTCGCCGCGTTCTCCCGCGCCGTCGACCTGGGCTACCGGTACGTCGAGACCGACGTGCACGGCACCGCCGACGGCGTCGCTGTGGTCTTCCACGACGACACCCTGCGTCGGGTCACCGGCGAGCCGGGGCGCATCGCCGACCTGCGCTGGGCCGACCTGGCCTCGGTGCGGGTCGGCGGCGCCGCCGTGGTGCCCCGCCTCGACGATGTTCTCGGCGCCTGGCCGGACGTGAGGTTCAACATCGACGTCAAGGCGGACGGGGGCGTCGAGGCGACCGTCGCCGCGCTCGGGCGGGCCGGCGCCGGCGACCGGGTGCTGCTGGCCTCGTTCAGCGACGCCCGGCTGGCCCGGCTGCGGGCGTTGACCGGCGGGCGGATCGCCACCGGCCTCGGCATGCGCGGGGTGGCCCGGCTGCGGGTGGCGTCCCTGCACGGCCGGCCGCTGCGGCTGCCCCCGTCGGTGGTCGCCGCCCAGGTCCCGCCCCGCTACGGCCGGATCCCGGTCGTGGACCGCCGGTTGATCGACTACGCCCACCGGCTCGGACTGCATGTGCACGTCTGGACGATCGACAAACCTGCCGAGATGCACGAGTTACTTGATCTTGGAGTGGATGGCATCATGACCGATCACGTCGGCGTGCTGCGCGACGTCTACCGCAGCCGCGGCCACTGGGCCGCCTGAGAACCGGCGGAGGAAAACCCCCATGGCCGAGACCGTCACCCCGACGGTGGACAACCCCCCGCCGCCGGCGAGCACCGCCCGCGAGCGGCGCGGCTGGTACCTCTACGACTGGGCCAACTCGGCCTTCCAGACCACGGTCATCACCGTGTTCCTCGGCCCGTTCCTGACCACCGTCACCGAACTGGCCGCCGGCTGCGAGCTCGGCGCGGACAGCTGCGACGGCTACGTCCACCCGCTGGGCATCCGGGTCGCCGCCGGCTCGTACTACCCGTACCTGATCTCCCTGTCGGTGTTGCTGACGGTGTTCGTGCTGCCCGTGATCGGCGCGGTCGCCGACCGCTCGGCGCACAAGAGGCGGCTGCTCGGGGCGGCGGCGTTCACCGGCGCCGGGGCGACCATCGCGATGGCCCTCGTCACCGGTGAGCGGTACCTGCTCGGCGGGGCGCTGTTCCTCGTCGCAAACATCGCCTTCGGCGCCGCCGTGGTCGTCTACAACTCGTTCCTGCCGCAGCTCGGTGGCCCCGACGAACGCGACGGCATCTCCAGCCGCGGCTGGGCCATCGGCTACCTCGGCGGCGGGGTGCTCCTGGCGCTGAACCTGGTCGCGGTCACGATGTTCAGCGAGGACGGCAACCCGCAGCGCACCCTGGACCTGGCCCGCTGGTCGATCGTGTCCGCCGGCGTGTGGTGGGCGGTGTTCACCCTGGTGCCGCTGCGCTGGCTGCGTGAACACCGCACCGCCGCGGCGCTGCGCGCCGGCGGCAACGTGCTCGTCGACGGGTTCCGGCAGGTCGGCCGTACCCTGCGGGAGATCAAGGCGTACCCGCTGACCCTGTACTTCCTGCTGGCGTTCCTGGTCTACAACGACGGCATCCAGACCGTGATCACCCTGGCCAGCCAGTACGGCACCGAGGAGCTGCACCTGGAGCAGGGCACCCTGATCGTGACGATCCTGCTGGTGCAGTTCCTCGCCTTCGGCGGCGCCCTCGGCCTCGGCGCGCTGGCCCGGCGGATCGGGGCGTGGAAGACGGTGCTGCTCAGCCTCGTGCTGTGGACCGGTGTGATCATCGCCGCGTTCCGGCTGCCCGAGAAGGCCCCACTGCCGTTCATGATCCTCGGCGGGGCGATCGGCCTGGTCCTCGGCGGCAGCCAGGCACTGAGCCGGTCGCTGTTCAGCCAGCTCATCCCCGCCGGCAAGGAGGGCGAGTACTACGGCTTCTACGAGATCAGCGACAAGGGCACCAGCTGGCTCGGACCCCTCGCGTTCGGGCTGGTGTTCCAGCTCACCCAGTCCTACCGGGTGGGTCTGGTCTCCCTGCTGATCTTCTTCGTGGTCGGGTTCGCGCTGCTGGCCGCCGTGCCGATCCGCCGCGCCATCGTCGCCGCCGGCAACACCCCGCCGAGGGTGCTGTAGCGCGCCGGTCCGGTGCGTGGGTCCCGCATCCCGGGCCCACGCACCGGACCGATTGCCAGCCGTCGATGGGCTAGGCTGCCCCGACGTGACCGACGACGCCGCCCCGATCTGCCTGGCCCGGCCCCTCCCCGGCCCGGACGACACCCGTGCCGGCTGCGCCGCAGCCCGGGGCGTCGATGGCCGCCCGCTGCACGCCGCCGCGCTGAAGTTCTTCTGGGGGCCGATGGACTGCGGCAAGTCCACGATGGCGTTGCAGATGAACTACAACCACGCCCGGCAGGGTCGCCGTGGCCTGGTCACCACCCGCATCGACCGGTCGCTGGGCCCGCAGGTCACCACCCGCATCGGGCTGGCCCACTCCGCGATCGAGGTCACCGACGGCCTCGACCTGCGCGACCTGGTCCGCGACGCCTGGGCCGAGGGGGTCCGGGTGGACTACCTCATCTGCGACGAGGCGTCGTTCTACGACCTCGAACACATCGAGCAGATGGCCGAGCTGGTCGACAACTACGACGTCGACGTGTACGCCTTCGGCCTGGCCACCGACTTCCGGTCCTGCCTGTTCCCCGCCGCCCGGCGGCTGTTCGAGCTGGCCGACTCCGTCGCCCGCATCCAGGTGGAGGTGCTGTGCTGGTGCGGCCGGGAGGGACTGCTCAACGCCCGCGTCGTCGGCGGCCGGGTCGTCCGCGAGGGCGAACAGGTCGTCATCGGCGACACCGCGAACAGCGCGCAGGTGCGCTACCAGGTGCTGTGCCGGCGGCACTACCGCTCCGGGGACCTCGGCGGCCGGTAACACCGCCGACGGGTCAGTACGGGTCCCCGCACACCCGCCAGCCGTCGGACTCCCGCACCACGGGCAGGTCCCGCTGTTCGCTGCCGCCGCCGTCGCGGGTCAGCCGCACCGCCACCGTGCCCCGGGGACGGCCGCCTCGGGTGGCCACCGCCACGTCGGCGATCTCGTAGCCGGTGACCTGCGGCGGGGTCCGCAGCCACGCGGCGAAGCCCGCCGCGCTCCACCGGCTGCGCGTGTCGGCGCACAACCGCCCGTAGGCCCGGTCGACGTCGCCGGCGGACATCTCCCGCAGGAATCCGTCGGCGGTCTCCCGCACCGGGCCGCTGGACCCGGTCACCACCTGCACGTTCCACGCCCCCAGGCCGGCCACCCCGACCAGGCACAACCCCAGCCCCGCGCCGGCGGCCAGCAGCCCGGTGCGCACCGGCCGGCGCCGCCGGGCCGGCCGGCTCCACGATCGCTCACCGCCCATCACCTCCGACCGTAGGCGGCCGGCCGTCGGCCCGCAGCAACTCGCCCCCGGTCGCCTCCGGGGCACACATCGTCTACCGTCGGCGCACACCCCGACGCGAGCGCCCCGGAGGCGAGACGATGACCCGTTACGTGCAGCCGGTGCCCACCCCCGAGGACCCGTACACCGGGGACCGCCTGCTGCGGTCCTGGCTGCGACGGCAGCTCGGCCAGGACGGACACGCCGCCGCGCAGGGCCCGCTGACCGACCTGGCCGCCGACGTGACCGGGCCGCTGCGCGCCGCGCACGCCGACGCCGAGGCCCACCCGCCGACCCTGGTCCGCTACGACCCGTGGGGCGCCCGCGTCGACCGCGTCGACACCTCCGCCGGCTGGCAGGCCCAGCGCGCCGCCGCCGCCCGGCACGCCGTGGTCGCCCTGCCCTACCTGGAATCGGCGCGCGGCACGTGGGGCGCCGCCACCCGCGTCGTCCAGCACGCCCTGCTGCACCTGTACGGGCCGGAGTCGGCCACCTTCTCCTGCCCGGTGGCGATGGCCGACGGCGCGGCGGCGCTGCTCAGCCTCCCCGAGGTCGACGCGGGCGTCCGCGACGCGTGGCTGCCCCGGCTCACCTCCACCGACCCGGACACGGCAATCGTCAGCGGGCAGTGGATGACCGAATCGCAGGGCGGCTCCGACCTGTCCCGCTCCACCACCACCGCCCGGCCCGCCGCCGACGGGTCGTGGCGGCTGACCGGGGACAAGTGGTTCTGCTCCGCCGCCGACGCCCCGATGGCGGTGGCCCTGGCGCGGCCCGAGGGCGCCGGCCGGGGCAGCCGGGTCCTCGCCCCGTTCCTGGTGCCCCGCTACGCCGCCGACTCGCCGCTGGCAGGCGCCGCCGCCGCCGACACGCCGGCGCCCGGGGTGACCGTGCACCGGCTCAAGGACAAGCTGGGCACCCGGGCGCTGCCGACGGCCGAGATCGGGCTGCGCGACGCGTACGCGCTGCCGCTGGGCGACCCGGCCGTGGCCGGCCTGGTCCGGGCGATGACCCTGGTGGTGGTGACCCGGGTGCACAACGCCTGTGCCGCGGCCGGCGGGATGCGCCGCGGCCTGGCCTACGCCCGCGCGTACGCCGACGCCCGTGCCGTCGCGGGCGGGCGGCTGGCCGACAACCCGCTGCACCGGGCCACCCTCGGCGCCCTCGCCGTCGACGCCGCCGCCGCGTTCGCCCTGGCCGGGCACGCGTTCGCGCTGCTCGGCCGGGTGGAGGTGGGCGCCGACCCGGACGCCGCCGCCGAGCTGCGGGTGGTCGCCCCGCTGGCCAAGCTCGCCACCGGCCGGCTCGCCGTCGGCTCCGCCAGCGAGTACGTGGAGTGCTTCGGCGGCGCCGGGTACGTCGAGGACACCGGCGTGCCCCGGCTGCTGCGCGACGCGCAGGTCCTGCCGATCTGGGAGGGCACCACCAACGTGCTCGCCCTGGACGTGCTGCGCGCCGTCACCCGGGAGGACGCCGGGGTGCCCCTGCTGCGCCGGCTGGCCGCCGCCGTGGACCTGGCCCGGCCACTCTCCCCCGCCCTGGCCGACACCCTCGCCGCGGTCACCGGGGAGCTGACCACCGCCCTGGCCGACGTCACCGCCGACCCCCGGGCCGCCGACGTGGTCGCCGGGGCGCGCGGGCTGGCGTTGCGCCTCGCGGCGGCGCTGGCCTGCGCCCTGCTCGTCGAGCACGCCGCGTGGGGCGACGAGCAGGCCGAGGTGGCCGCCCGGCTGTGGGCCCGGCGGCGGCTGCGCCACGAGGACATCTCCGGCGACGCCCACCAGCACCTCGACCTGCTCTGCTGAGCGCCCCCGGCCGCTGGGACGTCCGAGGCGGTGGTCAGCCCGCTGGCACGGGATGAAACATCAGGCGGGGGACATCGACTCGTAGACGTCGCTGGCGGCGTCGCAGAAGAACAGCCCGCGCGGGCACAGGGGGTGGTCGGTGCCGCCGTTGTCCGGGGTGCGGGGGTCGTCGCCGAACGGCAGGGCTGCCTGCACGATCATCGCGCGGCGCCGATCGGGGGTCATGCCCGGTGCGCGGCGTCGGGGCGAGGCAGGGGTCGTCATCCCACCACTATTTCGGAGTGAGTCCTCACTCCGAAATAGGTATCAGCTCCGACGCCGGGCCCGCGCCGCCCAGATCACGTACGCCGGGTCCCGGTCGAGGTTGTGCCGGTCCCGGTCGTAGCGGCGGGTGGTGCGCGGGTCGGCGTGGCCCATGGCGTCCTGCACGTCCTCCAGCGGCACCCCCTCCGCGCGGGCGGTGGTGGCGAACGCGTGCCGCAACGAGTGCGGGGACAGCTTCGCCCACGCCGGGATGCCGGCCGTCCGCGCCAACCGGCGGACCAACCGGAACACCGAGTGCCGGTCCAGTCGGCCACCGGTCGCGGTCACCAGCAGCGGCCCGGTCAACTCGGGCACCGTCACCCGGGCCTGCGCCGCCCGCTCGGCCAGGTAGGCGTCGACCGCGTACGTGGTCGACGGGGTCAACGCCCGCCGGCGCGGCTTGCCGCCCTTGCCGACGAACCGGACGCTGCGGTGTCCCCGCTCCGCGCCCAGATCGGCCAGGTCCAGCGAGACCAACTCCCCCACCCGCAGTCCCAGGTCCGCCAGCAGCGCCACCGCCGCCCGGTTACGCGCCGCGGTCGGCCCGGCCTCGGCCTCCACGGCGGCCAACAGCATGTCCACCTCCTCGGGGGTGAGACCCACCGTCGCCGAGTGGTCCCGGTCGACGCGGGGCCGGTCGGCGCCGGAGACCGGGTTCGCCTCGACGGCGCGCAACTTGACCAGGAAGTCGTACCAGCTGGACAGGGCCGACAGTTTGCGGGCCACCGTGGCCGGGGTCAACGGCCGGCCCGTGCGCGCCGCCGGGGCGCTCTCCAGCTCCCGGCCGTAGGTGTTGACGTCGAGGAAGTTCGCCCGCAGCGGGTCCAGCTCGCGCACGGCGCACCAGGCCAACCAGCCGGCCACGTCCCGCCGGTACGCGTCGCGGGTGTGCTCGGACAGCCGCCGGTTACGCAGCCACGCCTCGGTGAAGTCACCCGGCCCGGCCCCGCGCAGGGCCGGGCGGGCCGCACCACGCGAGGGCACCGGAAACTCGGGACGCGACATGCGAGAAAGACTCTCAGCCCTCGGTCGGATCGGCGGTGAGGCGCGCCCGACCGGTTTCCCGCCCCGGCCCCGGTGGACTGCTTGTGAGGAGCCGCGCACCGCCCCGCCGACGTCGTCCAGCGCCCCCACCGGCCGCCCGCCGCACGGCTTCCGCGCGATCGCCGACCGGGAGATGGCCCGAAGCGGATGAGCTTCGACGGCACGACGACCAAGCCCGGAGGGAAGGCGGGGCACCCCGCCAACGGTTCCACCCGCATACTTGATCACGTGCTCTGGGGTGTCGACGGTCCGCACTTTCTGTTGGACTACGCGGTGGCGGTCGTCGCCGCGCTCGCCGTCGCGCTGCTGGTGCGCCGGTTGACCGGCCGGCGCACCCGGGGCGGTGAGCCGGGGCTGATCGAGCTGGCGTACCTGACCGACCGGGCGGCGCTGGCCTGCCAGGTCGCCGCGGCCTCGCTGCGCCGCGCGGACGCCGTCCAGCCGGCGGAACTGGCCACCATGGTCGCCGTCGCCCCGCCTCCGGCCAGGGCGGCGCCCCTGGTCCGGGCGGTGCACGCCGCGGTGCGGCGGCCACAGACCTGGGCGGCCGTCCTCGCCGACCCCGGGCTCAACCGGGCGCTGCGCCGGCTGGTCGCCGGCCTGCTGCGCGACGGGTGGCTGCTGACCCGGTGGCAGCGCCGGCGCATCGCTCTCGGCGCGGTGCCGATGTTCGCCGTCGCCGCCGTCGGAATCCTGCGGCTGGTGGAGAGCGCGGTGCAGTCCCGCGACGCCGGTGGCCCCGCCTCCGTCGTCGGTCTGCTGCTGGGCTGCGGGGTGACCCTGCTCGGCGGGTGGTGGCTGTGCGAGGTGCCGGAGATCGGAGCCACCGCCCGCCGGCTGCTGCGCCAGGCCCGGCGCACGCATGCCGACCTGGACCCGCAGCGACGGCCGGCGTGGAGCGAACGCGGCACCGACGAGCTGCTGACGGCGATGGCACTGTTCGGGGCGCGCCCGCTGCTCGCCGCCGACCCGCGCTTCGCCGACCTGATCGGGGTGCCCGACGAACAGCCCCGACCGCCGACGCCACGGCAGGCCGCGCGGCACGAGCGGCGCGGCGTCGGCGGTGCGGGTTCTCAACGAAGGTGATCCGGGCCCCATCGACCAGCACCGGATCAGGTGGTGCAGTGCCGAGGAGTCGGCCCGGGTTCGGCGGCTTAGGGGACGAACAACCGTCTTGCTCGTCATCGCACACCTCAGTGACACGCACCTCGACAGCCATCCCCGCTCGGCCGAACGGACAACCGCAAAGGTCACACCCCACGGCTGTTCCTCTGCGTCGACGTCGTAGACCGGAACAGGCCCCAGCCGCGGCGAGTGCCGCGCGGCCGGGGCCTGTTCGGGCCGGCCGCGGACAGCATCCACTTCAGCACCACCGAGCCGGCTCTGCACGACGCCGCCCGGTGCGGCAGAGTGTCACCGTTGGCGCAGCATCGGTGCGGAGAGGTGGAGTTCGTGGCGAATCCGACCGGGGTGGTGTTTCCAAGAACCGACGCGGGGCGCAGTACGTCCGCGCTGGGGCGGGCGGTCGTCGCCGACGCTCTGCGCGCCGTTGATCCGGTCGGCACGCGTGCGGTGGAACACGAGACCGACTGGCGGCACGGATACCTCGGGCACTTCCGGCGGCTCGTCGAGGCCGGGCTGCTCTCCCGTGACGCGGCGGTGACGATCGCCCGCGACGGGCTCGCGTCGCTGCACCGCCGGATGACCGTGCTCCGGGCCGACGGCGTCGAGGTGGGCCTCGGCGATGTGTTCGCCACCCCCGCCCAGGTCGAGCCGCTGCGGACGGCCACGATCGCCGGCGCAGGTGAGGCCGAGCGTGAGCTGTCGCTGCCGTACCGGGGTCGACGGTTGCGCGGCGACGACCTGTGCCGCCGGCTCGACGCGTGGGTCGCCGCCGGGGTCGTCGAGCCGTCCTGCGCCGAGGCGGTACGTGTCGTCATGGCCAACCCGGACTGGCTCGACCTGCGCGACCAGCGCATCGTGGTGCTCGGCGCGGGCGCGGAGATGGGCCCGCTGCCGTCGGTGCTGCGCTGGGGCGGCGACGTCGTCGCGGTCGACCTGCCACGCCCGGAGATCTGGCGGCGCCTGCTGGACACCACCCGCCGTGGCGCCGGCCGGCTCCACCTGCCCGTGCCGGCCGACACCGGCCCCGACGACGAGGCGTTGGCCGCCCGCGCCGGCGCCGACCTGCTGCACCACCTTCCGCAGGTGGCCGACTGGCTGCTCGGCGTCGAGGGCCGGCTCGTGCTGGGCAACTACGTCTACGCCGACGGCGCGACCAACGTCCGGGTCGCCGCAGCCGTGGACGCGCTGACGCTGCGGTTGCAGGAGCGCCGCGACGACGTGGCGCTGGCGTTCCTGGCCACCCCCACCGACGTCTTCGCCGTCCCCGGGGACGCGGTGCAGCACGCCGAGCGGGGCTACGCCACGCGCGGCATCCTCCGCCGGTCGCTGCGGGTCGCCTCCGGCGGAAGGCTCCTGCACCGCAACTACCCGCCGGGCGTCGACCCGGGTGTCAACGACAGCCTCGTCCCGCAGCAGGGCCCCAACTACGCGTTGGCGAAACGCCTGCAGCGGTGGCGGGCGACGACCGCCCGCGACGCGGGGGCGACCGTGTCGTTCACGGTCGCTCCGCCCACCCGGACCCGCTCGGTGCTGCGTAACCGGGCGCTCGCCGCCGCGTACGCCGGTGCGCACCGCTTCGGCATCGAGGTGTTCGACCCGGCGACCAGCAACACGCTGATGGCCGCGCTCCTGGTGCACGACCTGCGCACCGGCGGCGGCCCGGCGCTGCCGCACCCGTGGCAGGACGAGGCGTACGGTGCGGCGCACGGCGGGCTGTGGCGGGTGCCGTACACCCCGCGCAGCGCCCTGGGCCTCGCCGTGCTGCTCGGCCTGGGCGGCGCGCGGACCTGACCCGCCGGGCGTCAGCCGCGGCGGGCCGGCAGTAGCGCGATGAGCGCCGCGGCGACCGCCAGGTGCGTCGCGCCCAGGGCCACCTTCGCGCCGACGGTCGCCTCGTTGGCGAAGACCGGGACGAAGGAGAGCAGGGTCAGCACCACCGCGAGGGCGGTCCAGATGACGCCCGCCCGGCGGCCCGCGATGCGCTCCAGGACGACCAGCCCGACCCAGCCGACCAGGGCCGAGACGAGGGAGAAGAGCACGACGGGGGCGAGCCCGACCACGAAGGCGGGTTGGCCGGGGCTCTCGACGGTGTAGTCGACCCCGGCGAGGGCGCCGACGATCCAGACCAGTGCGGGGGCCAGGACGGCGGCGGCGACGCCGAGCGCGCGCCGACGGACGGAAGGGGTGTGGGAAAGGGACGCGGCGGTCGTGCTCACAGGCTGCTCCTCGGTCGCAGGACTCAACACATGCGACCGTAGCAGATAATCCGAATCTGAACTATCTTCCTCGGAACTAGAAGTCGGTGTTCCCGCACGGGCCGCCGCGCAGCCGGCCACCGACCAGGCTCACGATCGACCGCAGGAAGATCGCGCGATCCGGCTCCGGCAGCGCGGCCAGCACGTCCTCCTGGATCCGGGCGGCGATCCGCTGCGCCTGGTCGAGGACCTTCTCGCCTTCCGCAGTGACCTCCACCAGCCGGGCCCGCCGGTCGCTGGGCGACGGGCGCCGCCGCGCCAGCCCGGCGGTCTCCAACTGGTCCAGGGTGACCACCATCGTCGTCTTGTCGATCCCGCACAGCTCACCGAGCTGCCGCTGGGTGAGCCCGCCCGCGCGGGCCCGGAGCAGAACGCAGTGCGCGCGCGGCGAAATGCCCAGTCGGGCCAGGCCGGACGCGTGCTCGGCGGTGAGCGCCTGACCGGCCCAGGACAGCATGAACATCAGGTCGGGAGTGCCGCCGGGCGTACACGAGGTCATGCGCCGAGGCTAACAACACCATCCGGGCCAGACGGTCTGTGGTGCGAACGACCGGAGCAGACACTGGACGCACATGACGGTCAACCTGATCATCGAGGAACACCAGCCCGGCGCACCGGACCAAGACCTGACGGCCGGCCTCCCGCTGGCTGTAACGGCAGCGTCGGCCCGTGGCAATAGATGACGTGAGAGACAACCCGCCACAGGCGACCGCGCACGAGCCCGAGCGAGAACGGACCCGCCGCATCGGCAGCGACCGCGCGGCGCTCGAGGCGTTCTACGCCGAGCACTACCCGGACGTGGTCCGGTACTTCACCCGGCGGCTGCGTGATCCGCACGACGTAGCCGATCTCGTCGCGGATACCTTCATCGCCGCGATCGGCGGCGCGACGGGGTTCGATCCGCGGCGCGGCCGGCCGTTGGCCTGGCTGCTCGGCATCGCACACAACACTCTGCGCCGCTTCTACCGGCAGCGGGAGGCCGACCGCCAGGTCGCGGTCCGGTTCGCCGGGCGTCGGCTCCTCGACGCGGACGACATCGTCCGCATCGAGGAGCAGATCGACGCCGAGCAACGGGCGCGCCGGGCGCGAGGTGTCCTGCGCGAGCTGTCCACCACCGACCGCGAGCTGATCGAGCTGGTCGACATCGCCGGGCTGACTCCGAGGGAGGCCGCCCATGCCATGGGCCTCCTGCCCGGGACGGTCCGGGTGCGGCTCTTCCGCGCGCGGGCGAGGCTGCGCACGGCATACGACATCCAGGAGGAGATCCGATGACCCGCTTCCGACAGGCGCTTCTCGACGAACTGCTGACCCGGGTCGTCGACCCGGTCGACCAGCCGGCGCCGGCGAGCCGCGGCGTCCTGAGGCGACGGCCCCGGCTGGTGCTCGCCGGCGGGGGTGGGCTTGCGGTGCTCGCGGTGGCGGCCACGCTGGTTCTGACGACGGCCCAGGCTCCCACCGCTGCGGCGTACGTGCTGACCGCCAACAAGGACGGTACGGTGACCGTCAGGTTCCACCACATCGCCGACCCGGACGGCGTCAACCGGGCCCTGCGCGAGGCCGGCGTGCGAGCGGCGGTCTTTCCACCGCAGCCGGCAGCCTCCTGCCCGGTCTCGGACCGGGGCACTCAGGTGCACGTCGGGATCGCCCAGGCATACGCGGTGAAGACGGCTCTCGTCTGGGATACCGAGGACGGGGTCGATGTGGCCCATCTCCGGCCGGATCAGATCCCCGCCGGGGCGGTGCTGGCTCTGATACCGAGGAGCCACGGGCCGCGCGGCGAGGCTGGCCTCTACCTCCACAGCTCCCTGTATCGGGAGCCGGGGCCAAAATGCGTCGCGGACGACGTGCGGTCTGGCCCGATCAGTCCCGCTCCCGCCGGCCCGGTGGCCTCCGCCTCGGCAGCGGGCGATTCGACGGGCATCCCGGACTCCCCCGGCCTCGGCGGCTCGCCGCGCTGACAACAGCGGGCCGCCCGCCGCCGGCGCCAACGTCCGCACCGTTGGCTTCGAGCAGGTCCCGCAGGTAACCGCGACGGCGCTAAGCGAGGCCGCGACGGCGCTACGCCGTCCGAGATCCTGGACAGGGCCTCGGCCTCGCCGGTCCTGCGCTGTCTCTGTTTCCGCTCCCGCGAATGCTCCGGGAGGTCGCCGCCACCCGACTTCAGCGGGAAATCTCAGATCCACTGGGACAGAACAGCCGCTCGGTGCACTGGTGCGACCCATCCGGGCCCGCGGGCGCACATAACTGTCATTATGATGCACCGACCTTTTGACCCGATTTATCTACCCTGATTATTGGATTTGCGTTACCAGTAATCCAATAATCAGGGCGGCGGTGGCCGAGGCCGCGCCGGCCAGCGTGACGACCAGCCCAGGGGGCGCGACTTCGCGAAGTGCCACCGAGGCACGTTCACGGGTCCGGCTACGTCCCGGTCGCGTTGGGGCGCCGGTAAGAAACGTGTCACCAGCCGCAAACGCGGTTGATCACAAGTGCTCCATGTAGCCGGCGGGGATGTCCTCGGGTGGGTTGGTGTAGCGCTGGGACTGGTGACCGAGCCTGTGTTCGAGTTCGTAGGCGTCGCTGCCGGTGGCCTCGGCGAGCGCGAAGGCGAACGAATGCCGCAGGTCGCGGGGGCGCAGGGGGCTGATGTGCCGGGCCGGGTCGGGTCGGCGTGTTCGGCGTCCTGGGAGCGGCAGGGCCACCGGGTCGTGAGCGCACACCCAGGTGGTGAACCCGGACAGCGAGGCGAGGTGGGTGTTGACCGTCGCCGGAGCCAGGTCGAGCCCACCGGCGCCCCGGTTGGCGGTGAGGTGGGTGCGCCAAGCGACGACCTCGCGCTGGACGATGGCGGAGAGCCGCTCGTGGAAGTGGTTGCGGAACCGGGCCAGGTGCAGGGCTACCTCGTCGGCGACCTCGGCCGAGCGGAGCCCGCGGACGGCGGCGTCGAGGTACCGGCCGGCCCACACGCCTCGATCGCGTGCGGGTCTCGAAAAGGTCGACGGGCTGGAAGCGCTTACCAAGAACTTCCGAGCTGGTACCGGCGCTGGGGGCCGTGTAGCCAGCCGGGCTCGTCACCGCGGTCCACTACGGCCTGTCCTGTCGATCATGTGAGCCAGGCCAGTTCGCCTCCGCGGGCACACGTCCGGACTCCCCTGCTCTGCCCGGAGTTTCCTCCTAACGACCTCGTGCGTGGTTGGCGGTAGCAGGAGCTGCGCCGTCTCATCGGATGTGGGGTGCGGCAGGTAGGGCACGGATTCGTTCAGGGTTGTTTTCGGTGCGGTTGGTGTGTTGGTGGTCGGACAGGAGTCCGGCGATGGCGCGGATGGTGGTGTCGAAGGACTCGCGTCGGCCGTGGTAGCGGCCGAGGATCCGCCAGTTCTTGAGGTGTCCGATGGCGTGCTCGACCCGGATGCGTTGGGAGGAGTGCCGTTTGCGGGTCGCCTCGTGGGCGGCGGTGACGCTCGGTGGCAGGGAGGTCTGGCGTTTGCGCGGCTTGGGCCTTGGGGTGATGACAGCACCATTGGTATCGGTGCCCAGGCCCTGGTAGCCGGCGTCGGCGAGGATCTGCACGCCCAGGGGTGCGTTCAGGAGAAGGTCGACCAGGCCGGCGGTGCGGGCCTGGGTGAGGTCGTGCATCGAGCCGGGACGTGTCTCGCCGCAGAACAGCAGCCGACCGAGCGGATCGCAGATCACCAGGGCTTTGATGGTGTTGAGTCGGACCTTGCCGGACACGAACCGGTCTCGGCCTGCTCGGCCCGCGATCGGCCGACGCACGCGGACTTCGGTGGCGTCCATCAACGCCTGCGGGTGGTGCCCGAGGTGGGCCACCACGTCGGAGAGGGTCCGGAGCCGGACGCCGTCGCGCACCAGGCAGCCGCGTTCAGCCAGCAGCGGCCGGATCTCGGCGATGCTGCGGCTGATCGTCGAGCGGTGGACACCGAACCAGGCGGCCACTATGTCGTGGGTCAGCCCGTGGCGTAGATGGACCAGCGTGGCCAGCAGCCGATCAACGAACCCGAACCGGTGCTTGGCTCCCGCTCCGATCCGGCGACGGCGGGTCCGCGCGGTGAGCTGGTCATGGTGCTGTGCCCGCCACCGCGGCCCTACCTCGGTGACCAGGCCCTCAATCACAGAGCGGGACAGGCCCGTCAACCGCCGGTTCGTCATGATCGCAACACCCACCATGACGCGAACAACGATCATCGATACTCAAGGATTCGCAACCATGCACGAGGTCGTTAGGCGGACTCGAGGACGAAGAAGAGGAAACACATGAAGGACCCGGAGTCCAGCTCGGGCGGAAGCAGCTCCGCAGGAGTGTCCGGAGAAGGGGGCGGCTCGCTGATCGTCGCGATGCGGAATCCAGCAGCAGCAAAAGCATCTGCCATGGCGTGTAGCGGCCGGTGCCAGAAGGTCAGCCACACAGTCTGGCCGTCCATGATGTAGTCCTCGGAGTACTTGGTAAGCGCAAAGTACTTGCGATACTCGATCGCATGAGCGACGGGGTGGTTGACCGAGAGCATCAGGCGACCGCCTGGCTTCAGCACGCGACGCAGCTCGGCGAGAGGGCCGGACCAGTCCTCCAGGTAGTGCAGGACCAGGGACGCGACGACGTCATCGAACTCGGCGTCTGGAAACGGCAGCGGCGCGCTCAGGTCCGCCACGTGCAAGTCGGCGTCTTCACCCAGCCTCTGGCGGGCCAGGTCGACCATGGCCGCACTCACGTCGAAGCCGGTGACCACGGCACCCTTGGCGCGCAGCTCAGCTGACAACGGACCGGAACCGCACCCCGCGTCGAGGATTCGGCGGCCCGAGACGTTGCCGGCGAGGCGAAGCATCGCGGGCCGCTCGTAGTAGGCGTTGAAGAGGCCGGACTCGTTCTCCGCCGAGTAGGCGTTCGCGAAGTTGTCGTAGTCGCTTGTTGCCACCGTGACCCCATTCCTAGAAGAGGCAAGGGTGTATGCCTACCAAAGCCGCGTGGGTGCGGCAAACAAGCACCCGGCTCGTGCGCGTGCCCCCGGGATCTGATCCCACGTCCCGTTTGCCGCCGCAACCGCTCATGGCAGCTCTTTCACGGCCCATAGTGGTCGGGCAGGTCCCGTCACGGCGTCCAGGTCAGCAGCTTCCACAGATTCCGTTGATGACCTCGCCGTACGGGGCGAGGTGCGTCCAGAACAGCGGGTCAGGCCACGCCGGTCAGCGTCAATCGGCTGCGCGGCCCAGCCGTCGTCGGCGAGGACGTCCTGGACCATGAGGGTGTTGACTAGACCAGCGCGGCCTGCAGCACGCGCAGGCAGAGCACGGACAGTTCCTGCTCTCGCGGCGGTCGGTGGCGATGTCGCCACCCTTGCCGAAAAAGATCACGCTGTTGGCCCGGTTCCACGACTCGACGACGTTGAGGCCTTCGGTTCACGACGAAGCGGTCGTGGGCACTGCCTCGGCGCGCGGGCGTGGGAGTGCGGCCAGCGCCAGGCCGAGCAGGGCGCAGCCGCCACCGACGACGAAGAGCAGCGAGAACGTCGGCTGACCCAGCCATTCCCACATCGGGTGCCACGACGGATGCGGTTCGTCGAGATGGTGCTGCGCGGTCAGTGGCACCGCGAACAGGGTCGGCGCCCACCACAGGGCCATGGTCACACCGAACAGGGTCGTGACGGCCCCGCCCGCCAAACGCCGCCCATCGGTGCGGCGGCTTGCCCAGCCGAACAGCAGGAAGGCGACGACCGCGCCCGCGAAACCGCCGACGACCGCGATCGGGTAGACGGCCGGCGGCGTCGCCCGTTGGAAGATCGCCGTCAGGAACGTGGTGTCCACGGCGGACTCGAAGTTCACCTGGATCGTCAGCGTCGTGTTCCCGCGCCGCGCGACCAGGGTGGCGTCCGTCGGAATTGCCGACGGATCGCACGGCGGCCCGATGCACTCGTACATGTCGCGCACGGTCGGCCTGTACACCGTCCAGCCGGTCTCCCGCAGCCGCTGCCGGGTCAGGTCGAGCGTCTCCTGCGGAGACTGGCCCGGGATGCCGTCGACGGCGCCGCCGACGCCATCCAACGCGTATTCGGCGCCGTCGCCGAACAGCATGTCGTTGGCGGCAGCCCAGCTGATCGGCTGGCCGTAGATGACGAACATGGCCGGCGCGTCCTCGATGCCGCGGAAGTCCTGCCCGGGCAGGACTTCCGCGAGCATGGCCCGGGTCTGCGGGGCACGGGGCAGTGGTTCGGCCGTCTCCCAGCCGGCGCGGGTGGCGAACGCGGCGGCGAACACCCCGCTGATGATCGCGGCCAGGACCGCCCAGGCGGCGACGGTGCGGCTGGCCGGGCGGCCGAGGCGGGCCCGCAGCCCGTGCCGGATCAGGTTGGCGGCTTCGCGCACCGTCGGCCGGGTGCGCCCGGGCGGGGTCGCCTCGATCAGGGTGGCGAGCAGTTCGTCGCGGCGGTGGGCGCGGGGGTAGCAGAAGAGCAGCCGGCGGTACCGCCGGGCGAGCGGCCCCGTCATCAGACGATGCCCGGGCGGAGGGCGCGCAGCCGGGCCTCGGCCGCGCCGGTGAGTTGGCGCAGCCGGGCCGTCTCGGCTGTCAGGGCCGTCAGCCCTCGCGCGGTGAGCCGGTAGTAGTGACGTACCCGGCCGTCGACTTCCTCGTCGCGGTCGTGTTCCACGAGTCCCTCGGCGGTCAGCCGGTCGAGCGCGGTGTAGAGCGTGCCGGTGAGGAGGTTGACCCGCCCTTCGGAGAGGGTCTCGACCTCCTGGACGATTCCGTACCCGTGGCGAGGGGCCCCGGCGAGCGCGGTGAGGATGAGGAACGTCGGTTCACGCATCGGCTTCACACCGCGAACTATATCTAGATGATCAATCTATCGTCAAAGGATCCTTGCCGACAGCTCAACCAGGAACGCGGGTGTGGGGTCTGTGCGCCGGTACCCGGCCGCCCGCAGGGCGTCGAGCTTCTGCCCGCCCGGTCGAGACGCGGGCGTGACCGCTGGGGTGGGGAACTTTTTGAGAACTTCCGGGCGGGCCGCTGAACCCCACGGGAGCGACCGTCAGAAAACGAAAGTCATTCGAGGGAGTGGTTGTTCGTGGCGAGCGACGGCTCCTCGGGTAGGCGTGCTTGGTAGCCGGCGATGACGAGTTGGGCGCGGTCCCGGGCTCCCAGTTTGGTCAGCAGCCGTCCGACATGTGTCTTGAGGGTGGCGCGGCTGATGTGCAGGGCAGCTTGAATCTCGGGATTGGACAGGCCTCGGGTGATGAGCGTCAGGACTTCGCGTTCGCGGGGCGTCACGCCGTCGAGGGGTCGGGAGGCGGTCGGCCGGTTGGTGAAGGCCGCGATGAGGCGGCGGGTGACGGTGGGGGCGAGCAGTGCCTCGCCCGCGGCCACGGTGTGGATCGCGTCGAGCAGCCGGGGTGGGGTGGTGTCCTTGAGGAGGAAGCCACTGGCGCCGGCATGCAGTGCCCGGTAGACGTGGTCGTCGAGGTCAAAGGTGGTCAGGATGAGCACCCGGGGCGGGTGAGGACTGGCGGTGAGCTGTGCGGTCGCGGTGATGCCGTCGATGTCCGGCATGCGGACGTCCATGAGGGCAATGTCGGGACGATGCTCGGCGGCGAGTGCGAGGGCTTCGCGTCCGGTGCCTGCTTCGGCGGCGACGGTGATGCCGGGGCTGGCGTCGAGCAGGCGGCGGACGGTGGCTCGGAACAGGGGTTCGTCGTCTGCCAGCAGTACGCGGATGGCGTCGCTGCTCATGTCGGGAACGGGAGGGTCGCCCGCACGGCGAATCCGCCGGTCGGCTGTGGGCCGGTTGTCAACGTGCCGCCGTGCAGGGCGGCACGTTCCCGCATCCCTGCCAGCCCGTGCCCGGTGGCCGTGTGACGGCGGGCGGTGGTGGTGCCGTCGTCGACCACGCAGAGTGTGAGGGCATGGGGCGTCGCTGTGACGCTCACGTGGCAATGGCGGGCGTTGGCGTGCCTGCGCACGTTGGTGAGGGCCTCTTGCAGGATGCGGTAGGCGGAGGTCTGCACGGCAGCCGGCACGGCCGACGGGTGTGGCCCGTCCACGGTGACGTCCACACCGGCCGCCCGGGCGGCCTCGATCAGCCCGCCGACACCAGCCAGGTCGGGTGAGCTGTCCTGGCGGTCATCGGGTGAGGGTTCGTCGCGCAGCCCACCCAGTACGGCCCGGACGTCGTTCAAGGCGCCGCGGCTCACCTGCTCGATGGTGCGTAGGGCGGCGTTCTGCTCGGTGCCCAGGTGTTGTGCGACGGCGGCGTTCATGGCGATCAGGCTGAGATTGTGTCCGACGACGTCGTGGACGTCCCGGGCGATGCGCAGCCGTTCCTCGGTGATCGCCCGAGCGGTGCGCAGCCGGGTCAGTTCAGCGGCGTGCCGGCGGCTGCTCCGCACCGCCCAGGCCAGCGCCCACGAGCCCGCGATGACGGCGATGCTCATCGCGGTCGCCAGCCAGGGCGTGGTGCTGAACGACTCCACCCCATCCGTGACAGGAATGAGGGGAAACCGGCTCGTGGCAGCGTCGGTGAGCCCGGGAAGCAGAACCGCTGCCAGCGCGGTCGGCAGACCCCACGCCGCGGCCTGGGCCGAGATGATTGCCACCGGGTAGAGCGCGAGCGCGACGGCCCACATCGACACCTCCGCTCCCACCCCGGCGAGCATCGCAACAGCCGCAGCCGTGCCGACGAGCGCCAAGACGGGCACCGGCCGCCGGCGGCGGGCCGCGAGCGGCAGGCCGACGAGCGCGGACAGCGCCCACACCGCCACGCCGGAAGCCGGTGTTCGCAGCACGGCGGCGGCCGTGACGGTGACCGCGAGCAGCACGTCGGCCACGAGGAGGGCGCGGCGGGGAATCAGCACGGATGTCACCGTAGTGACGGCCATTGCGCCGCGCATCGGACCACCGTCCGATGCACCGAGGGGACGTCGCCACGCAGGCTGGCGCGGTGCTGATCCGAACGCTGACCGCCCTGATCCTCGCCGCCCCAACCGCGCCCACCGCCCCAGCCGTGGAGATCATCCCGGCCACGATAGACGCGGCGGTCCAGTCGTACCGCGAGGTCACGGGCGTGCCGGGCGTCGCAGTCGCCCTCACGCGGGGTCGCACCGTGATCCATACCGCGGGCTACGGGAACACCGCACAGGGCGACGCCGTCACGGACCGTACCGTCATGGCTGTCGCCTCAGTCAGCAAGTCCATGACGGCGCTGACCGTTCTGCAGCTGGTCGACGCCGGCCGCATCCAGTTGGACGTTCCCGTACGCAGCTACCTGCCGGAGTTCACCCTGGCGGACGAGCGCGTCGCGCAGGTCACCGTACGGCAGCTGCTCCACCACACCTCCGGGATGTCGGACCGGACGTACAAATCCTTCAGCGGCCCTGCGGCGCACAACCTGCAGGAAGCGGTCGCCTCGATGCGTACCGCCCGCCTGGCGGCCGACCCGGGCACCCGGTTCGAGTACCACAACCCCAATTACCAGGTCGCCGCGCGTCTGGTCGAAGTCGTCAGCGGCCAGCCGTTCGACGCCTATCTGCGGCAGCAGGTGTTCGGCCCCCTCGGCATGGTGGACAGCCGGACCATCAACACCGCCGACGAGCTACCACCCAGCAGCCGTGGTCACCTGATGATTGCCGGCACACCCGTCGCCCTGCCGGAACCTCCTGCGTTCGGCGCCGGCTCCGGCGCTGTGCTGAGCACCGCCCACGACATGGCCGCCTGGCTCATCTGCCAGAGCAACCACGGCCGCGGCCCCGACGGCACGCCGGTCGTCTCCGCCGACGCTGTCGCCGACATGCAGCGCCCATCCGCCGACGACTACGGCCTGGGCTGGCAGAGCGACACCACCGGCTCCGGCGCACCGCTGATCGAACACGACGGCGACATGATGACGTTCACCGCCTACCAGGCCATCCTGCCCGGCAGCGGGTACGGCATCGCGGTGATGGCCAACACCGGAACTCTGCACCGCGACGCCCAGGCCATCGGGGCGCGCCTCATCGACCTCATCGAAGGACGCGCCCCGGCGCGCCCCAACACGTCCCTGGTCTGGATTGACATCACCATCCTGGTTCTCGTGCTCGCCGTGGCGCTGCTGGGCGCACGCGGGATCCGCCAGGCCCACGGCTGGGCTACCAACCGCCGTCTTGACTGGGGGGTCGCCGCCCGGCTCCTGCCCTACCTGCTGCCGTTGGCCCTTCTTGTCGAGCTTGACGGTGTGGTGAGCTTCCTCTATCGCGGCCGTGACATCTCCTGGCTTCAGACGGCCTACCTCTATCCCACCTTCACGCTGCTGCTCGCGGCGGCATCAGCCGCTGGCATCGCGGTCATCGTCAGCCGGCTGACGCTGCTCGTTCGCAATCCGCAGCGGTAGTTCCTCACCTACAGCAGGTCGATCAGGCCCGTCCACAGCGGGCCGACAAAAGGTGAAGGCAAGGAGATTGTCCACTCCTTGCCACTCTCAACATATAGCGCACTGGGGGCCTTGCGGCAAGACCCGGGTCGTGCCGCAGAATCTCCAGCCGAAGCCAGAACCTGCGGTAATCAGGGATTCGCGAAGTACGTTCCCTCTGGTCGACGGCGGGGTCTCGCGGGACGTCGAACCGCTGGTGGGACTCGCGATGCGGGTGCGCGCACCCGGCGCGGAGGTGCGGGTCACCGCGCCGCCGAACTGCGCGGGCGACTGGCCGAAATGCAAGCTTGTTCATTGGGGGTTTCCATGATTGACGTCATCATCGCCGGCGGCGGACCGACCGGCTTGATGCTGGCCAGCGAGTTGCGGCTGCACGGCGTGTACGCGCTCGTCCTGGAGAAGGAGACGGAGCCGGCCAGGTATGTCCGCGCGCTCGGCCTGCACGCGCGCAGCATCGAGGTGATGGACCAACGCGGTCTGCTGGAGCGGTTCCTCGCGCTCGGCCAGCAGTACCCGGCCGGTGGTTTCTTCGCCGGCATCCCCAAGCCTTCGCCCGGCCGGCTGGACACCGCACATCCGTACGTCCTCGGCATCCCGCAGACCATCACCGATCGCCTGCTGGCCGAGCACGCCATCGAGGTCGGCGTCGAGATCCGGCGCGGCTGTGAACTGGTCGGGCTGAGCCAGGACGACCACGGGGTGACCGTCGAGTTGGCCGACGGCACGCAGTTGCGCTCGCGCTACCTCGTCGGCTGCGACGGCGGCCGGAGCACGGTGCGCAAGCTGCTCGGCGTCGGCTTCCCCGGTGAGCCCACCAGGGTCGACACGCTGCTGGGCGAGATGGAGGTGGCCGTGCCGCCGGAGACGCTGGCCGCCGTGGTGGCCGAGGTCCGCAAGACGCAACTGCGGTTCGGCGCCGGGCCCCTCGCGGACGGGGCGTACCGCGTCGTCGTGCCCGCCGACGGGGTGGCCGAGGACCGTACGGTCCCACCGACCCTTGAGGAGTTCAAGCAACAGCTGCGGGTCCACGCCGGCACCGACTTCGGCGTGCACTCACCGCGCTGGCTCTCCCGCTTCGGCGACGCCACCCGGCTGACCGAGCGCTACCGGGTCGGCCGGGTGCTGCTGGCCGGCGACGCGGCGCACGTCCACCCGCCGCTGGGCGGGCAGGGGCTCAACCTCGGCATCCAGGACGCGTTCAACCTGGGCTGGAAACTGGCCGCCGAGGTCAACGGCTGGGCACCGGAGGGGCTGCTGGACAGCTACCACACCGAACGGCGCCCGGTGGCTGCCGACGTGCTGGACAACACCCGCGCACAGACCGTGCTGATGTCCACCGAGCCGGGTCCCCTGGCAGTGCGCCGGCTGGTGGCGGAACTGATGAACTTCGAGGACGTGAACCGGTACCTGACCGAGAAGATCACCGCGATCGGGGTCCGCTACGACTTCGGCGAGGGGCATGAACTGCTCGGCCGGCGGCTGCGGGACGTGGGGCTGAAGCGGAGGCGCCTCTACGGCCTGATGCACGGCGGCCGAGGGCTGCTGCTCGACCAGACCGGCCGGCTCTCGGTGGCGGGCTGGGCGGATCGGGTCGACCACGTCGTCGACGTCAGTGAGGAACTGGACGTGCCCGCCGTGCTGCTGCGGCCGGACGGTCACGTGGCGTGGGTCGGTGAAGACCAGCAGGATCTGCTCAGCCACCTGCCCAGGTGGTTCGGCGCTGCCGTCAGCTGAGCGCGTAACTGTGGCTCGACAGGGCGGGAGGGCCAGCACCAGCTAGCGGGCCGTTCGGCTGGTCAGGACCGGCTCGCCGCCGTCGTGCCGGACCGGCTGGTCCCCGACCCCGCCGGGGGCGGCGGCGCGGTGGCCCCGCCGCCCCCGGGTCGGTGTCAGCGTGGTGACGGCAGGCCGGTGTTCACGGCGGACATCAGGGTGCCGGCGGTGGTGTCGCCGGACATCTCCCAGATCATGCCGCCGAGCAGGTTCTGCTGCTTGGCCCAGGTGGTCTTCTGGCCGATCGACCACGGGTCGTCGAAGGTCCACCACTGCCCGCCGTTGCCGGTGAAGCAGTACGACGAGACGGACTGCGTGTCGTGGTGGACGGTGCAGCCGGGCACCATCGCGAGCAGGTTGGCGTACCCGCGGGTGCCCGCCTCCTCGGCGAACTGGCCGGGTGCCGCCCCGGTGGCGGTCTGCCACTCCCCGTTGGCCGAGCCGCCGCCCGGCAGGGTTCCGGCGGCGACCCCCTGCCAGCCCCGGCCGTAGAAGGCGAAGCCGACGGTGAGCTGGCGCGGGTTGACCCCGGCGTCGGTGTACGTGCGCACGGCGCGTTCGACGCTGAACTCGAACGGGTACGGGTCCTGCGCGTCGCGGTACAGGTTGCCCTGGTGTCCGGTGCGGTTCGGCTCCCACGAGTTGTCGCTGCCGGCGCCGTGGAAGTCGTACCCCTGCACGTTGGCGAAGTCGAGGTAGTCGAAGACGCTCGGCGTGCCGTCGGCGCGGCTGATGTCCCACCCCGCGTCGATCTTCGCCGGATCGGCCGGGGTGAACGCGGTCAGCAGGTACCGCTTTCCGGTGGTCGCGCCGAGTCCGTCCATCTGCCGGCGGAACTCGGCGAGCAGCGCCGTGTTGTTGGCCTTGTCCTGCGGCCCCCAGTGGTTGCCGGGGTGCCCTTCGGCGCCGGGCCACTCCCAGTCGAGGTCGATGCCGTCGAAGATGCCGGCCGCGGTGCCGGGCCCGCCGGAGTTACCGGCCACCGGCAGGTTGCCCCGCAGGTAGATGTCCAGGCACGAGCGGACCAGCTTCTCCCGGCTCGCGGGGGTCGCCGCGGCGTCGGAGAAGAACTTGGAGTACGTCCAGCCTCCGAGCGAGATCAGGATCTTCAGGTGCGGGTGCTTGGCCTTGAGCTTCTTGAGCTGGTTGAAGTTGCCGCGCAGCTTCTCCCAGCCGGTGTCGGCCACGCCGTCCACCGACTGCGCCGCACTGAACGGTCGGCCGTAGTCGGCGTCGGCGTCGCCCGCGCCGGTGCCCTGGTCGGGGTCCTGCGGGTTCTGGGTGGTGCCCCGGGTGACGCCTTGCAGGCAGGTCAGGTTCACCGGGTCGAGGTTGGCGAAGGAGTAGTTGATGTGGGTCAGCTTCGCTGCGGCGCCGGACGTGTCGAGGTTCTTCACGAAGTACTGCCGGCCGTAGATTCCCCATTGGACGAAGTAGCCGACCTTGGCGTACCGGCCGGCGCCCATCACGTCGTCGGTGGTGACGGTGACCGGCGCGCTGGCGGGCGAGACGTTGTCGTAGGTGTCGCGGGCGCGGACGGTGAAGGTGTACGCGGTCAGTGCGGTGAGTCCGCCGACGGTGATGCTGGTGCCCGTGCCGTTGACCGTGGCGGCGATTTGGGTGCCGCGGTAGACGTCGTACCCGGCGATGCCGCTGGCGTCGTTGACGGCGTTCCACGCGAGCGTGACGCTGTTGGCGGTCACGGCGGTGCTGCGCAGGCCACCGGGTGCCGGCGGGGCGACGGTGTCGTCGCCCGGGTTGAGGGTGGTGGCCGACACCGCGGCGCTCGCCGGCGAGGTGTTGCCGCGGGTGTCCTTGGCCACGACGGCGAAGGTGTACGAGGTGTTCGGCGTCAGCCCGCCGACGGTCGCCGCAGTGCCGGTGACCGACGCGACGACGGTCCCGCCGCGCAGCACGTCGTACCCCGCGATCGGGAAGTCGGTGGCGGTGGCGGCGGTCCAGGTCAGCGACAGGGTCTTGGTGGTCCGCCCGCTGACCGTGAGGCCGGTCGGCGTGCCCGGCGCCCGGTCGGGGCTGCCGTCGCACTTGTTGCCGTTGACCCGGCAGTTCGTCGGCGCGGTGGCCGTCCCGGTCGCGATGTACCAGAAGCTGTACGGCTCGGTGCTGCCACCGGCCGCGACGGTGCCGTTGTAGTGCGCGTTGACGACCGTGACGTGGTCACCGACCCGGGTGACGGTGCCGTGGTAGGCGTTGCCCATGGTCACCCCGGCCGGCAGGTCGAACTCGAGGGTCCACCCGGTGACCGCGGTCGTCGTCGGGTTGCTGATGACGTACTTGTCCATCCGCCACGAGCCGTTGTCGGACGAGGAGAAGCCGGCGGTGAGACCGGCGGCGGCATGGGCCGCGCTCGACGGCGCGACGATGGCGGCGACCACGGCCAGCAGGACCGTGACGGCCAGCGGCAGACGGGTGGCTCTTCGTGGACCGGTACGACCGCCCATGGCGTCCTCCTTTTAGGAAACTTTCCTAAAAGTTAAATCGGCGGCGATCGATAAGTCAAGGTCGCCGTCGCGGAGCGCGGGATCGCCCCCAGGGCGTGCTGCCCCCGCCGAACTGCTCGATATCACCGTGTACGTAGCGCCGCCCCCGGATAGGGTCCGGGCATGTGCCTCCCCCAGATCTACGACTGACCCGGTCGAGCTTGGCGTGGCCCGCCGCATCGCCACCTCGGACGCCACCGCGGCAGCGCTGCGGACCGCCCTGAGTGAACTTGTCGCCGACGCGGAGGTCAGCCGCCGCCTGGCGCTGCTACGTGCCGACACGCGAGCCGAGGGCGGCACCGCGCGAGCCGCCGACCTCATCGAGGACGCCCTGGGCTGACCGGAAGCGGACGTCACCCCCGGTCAGGCGCGGCGGCCCCGGGGCCGCCACCAGCCTCGACGGCTTCGCGGCAGCTGCGACGGCTGCGGCGCGGGGCCGGTCTCCACCCGGGACCGGTCCCGGGCGGCGCGCCACTGCCGGACCACCTCGTCGGCGTTGGCGGGCCGGACGACGACCCGCGGCCCGGTCGGGTTGCGCAGCCAGGCGAGGACCTGCGCGTTGAGGTCACCCACGTACGCCCGCACGGCCTGTTCGGTGGGCAGGTCCCGCACCTCGTCGGGGATCCGCTCGATGCGGCGGCGCAGTTGCAGCGGGGTGGGGAGCAGCAGCTCGGTGGGCAGCGCCTCGCGCTCCAGGAAGCTCTTGATCCACCACGACTCGTCGTAGGGGGTGTTCCGTCCCGGGAGCGGTTTGCCCATGCCGGGCAGGTTGTCGAACTCACCACGCTCCTGGGCGGTGCGGATCTGCGCCTCAGCCGCCGCCTCCCACCTGTCGGTCACCGTCGCCACCTCCCGTGCCTCCCGAAACTCCTGCCCCCGCAGCTTCCAGCTCAAAAGTAACGCTGGGAAGTTGACGCCCAGGAGCGTTGAGTGACGCGGTATCGACGGCGCACCAGGTGACGGCCGGGCACGGGGAGACTCCTTCGAGGGCCTCGGCATGAGAAACGTCGGGCCGTGCGGAGGCGTGGCGGACGTTCCCGGCGTTCAACAACGCCCCCCTCAGGAGTCGACCAATGGCGCACCGACTGCGTGACCGATGCGCGACACAGAGTCACGATACCCGTTGACGCAGGGTGTCGCTGGTGATGTTGCGACAGCCGCCGACCGGCCCCATTCAGTTGCGCGTGCATCAAACGGGCCCCCTCCGTTTCACCCACTTCATGTACTGCCTCTCGAAAAGGGGGAAAATGAAGGCAAAAAATTGCGTGAAGCTGCCCTTCGCGTTCGCAACCCTCCTGCTCGCACCCACTGCCGCTACTGCCGGGGCGTCAACGCCGGCGTCCCATGTCCGTCGCGGCCGGTGATGACTTCTCCATCAACAGCAGCATCTGCGGCACAGGTCGGGTCAAGTCGATCGCAACCGCCCTGCCATCCGGACCTCGCCGTCCACGACGGCAGGGCTGATCACGACGGCGCAACCGGATACCATTACGACTGCGACGCCACCGTTGTTGACGGCGCGGTGACCGCGTGCGGCGTCACCAGCAGCCTCTGGGTCAGGATCGTTGACGAAGGTCAAGCAGCCTGAACACTCCCCGGCCTTTTGTGGGTTCCCTCGGAGCTGACAAGAGGCCGGGGTTGTGCGCTCGTTCCCTGCCCACCTTTTGCTGTGACCGGTCAGGGGGTAATGGCGTACTCGGTGAATTGGCCGCAGGCGGTGAAACCGAGGCGGCGGTAGACGGGTTCGCCGTTGGCGGATGCTTGCAGCACCGCGGTCCCGTAGCCCACGTCGCGGGCGGTGTGCAGGGTGGCCAGGGTGATGGCGCCGCCATAGCCGCGACGGCGGGCGGTGGCGAGAGTGGCGATGTTGTAGATCCCGGCAACGCCCGCGTGCAGGAAGACCTCGGCCGAGCAGACGGGACGGCCGTCGACGTAGCCGACCATGTAGCGGGCGGGGCAGTCGGCGGTGAGCGCCAAGTCGGCGGCGTCGGCGAAGAACCGGTGCACCGTGGCGGCGGGCGGGTTCCAGTTCGCAGCGAGGACCGTGGCGTAGTCGGCGAGATGCTCCGCAGTGGTCGCCAGGCGGATGTCCAGGCCGTCGGCGTACGCCTCGGGGAGAGGGCCGCGCAGGTCCTTCCACATGCCGGTCTCGGTCTCCGACGCCTCCAGGCCGGCGACCTGGAGGCACTCGGCAAGATTGCCTGGTGTGGAGGCGGGGCCCACCCACCAAGAGAAGGGGCGGCCGGTGGCGGCCAAGGTCCGGGCCACCTCCGCGGCGCGGGTCGGGGCGGCGGCCGGGGTGAAGCGGGCCGCCGCGACGATGTTGAAGGTGTCGTCGGTGAAACCGCTGTCGGCGATCAGCAGGTCGCCGGTCTCGGTGACGGATGCGCCTTCCAGGTTCCGGTGCAGGTGGCAGGCGTGCTCGGCGAGGTTCTGCTCCATCGCGAGCAGGAGGCCGGATTGATTGATCGACGGGAGATTTACTGGATTCATGATGATTCATTGCAGCATGCCGCCTGAGGCACTCGCAGGTGCTTTGCCGTGCCTGTGAACCGGCCCTCCGGGGCTGCCCACTGAACGCATGACTGTTCCGGTGGTCCCCACGGCCGGTTCAGGCCTGGGCGCGGCGTGGGGCCGGCGGTGCTCCGCGGACGTAGCGGTGCCCGTCGCGGGGGAACGGCGCGCGAGCCGGCAACACCTCCTGCAACAGGTAGCCGGTCTTCTCCGCCACCCGGCACGAGGCCAGGTTGTCGACCTGGTGCAGCAGTTCCAGCCGGGCCAGCCCGGTCGCGGCGAACCGGGTGAACGCCCAGCCGGTGACCGCCTCCACCGCCCGGGGCGCGACGCCGCGCCCACGCGCCCAGGCGGCCGTCCAGTAGCCCACCTCGGCGGTTCGCGGCCGGGCAGGACCTCCTTGAGCACCACCGTGGCGACGAGCCGGTCCGCGGCGGCGGGCCGCGGCTGCAGCACCGCGAAGCTGAACCGGCTACCGGCGGCCCAGCCCTGCCTGCTGCGGGTCACCCACCGCCGGGCGCCGTTGACGTCGTCGACGGGGCGCCGCACCCAGCGGCGCAGCTCCGGATCGCGGTAGACCTCGATCAGCTCGGCGATGTCCGCGGCGCACCATGGGCGGAGCAGCAGCTCGGGGCGGTGGGCGGTCGCGGGGGCCCGCAGCAGGACCGGCATCCCCGTAGTGTGGCCCATCACGCGGGGCGGTGCTGCCCGTCGAGGGGCCGGAGTGGACGGTGGGCTGGCCGCTAGCCCGAGGTGTCAGGCGTTCTACCGGCCGCCGGGCGACGGCCGGCTCACCCCGGAGCCAGCCCCTGCTGATCCGTCGGCGCTGAGGGCCCCGGGCACAGCGTAGGCTCGACCGCGAACTCGAACGGGAAAACGGGGCGGATCATGGTCGATGCGACGGCGGTGCTGGGGATCGCGCTGGTGGCGTTGGGGCTGGTGCTGACTCCCGGCCCGAACATGGTCTACCTGGTGTCCCGGTCGGTGACGCAGGGCCGCCGCGCCGGGCTGGTGTCGCTGGCCGGGGTGGCGGTCGGGTTCGGTGTCTACCTGACAGCCGCGGTCGCCGGCATCGCGACGGTGTTCGTGCTGGTGCCGACGCTGTACACGGTGGTGAAGCTGGCCGGGGCGGGGTACCTGCTGTGGCTGGCCTGGCAGGCGGTGCGCCCCGGTGGCCGGTCAGCGTTCGCGCCGGCGCCGTTGCCGCCGGACCGGCCGCGGCGGCTGTTCACGATGGGCCTGGTCACGAACCTGCTCAACCCGAAGATCGCGATTCTGTACGTGTCGCTGTTGCCGCAGTTCGTGGATCCGGCGCGGGGACACGTGGCGGCGCAGAGCCTGCTGCTGGGCGGCGTCCAGATCGTCATCGCGTTGACGGTGAACGCGCTGATCGTGCTGAGCGCCGGGTCGGTCGCGTCGTTCCTGGCCGGCCGCCCCACCTGGCTGCGGGTGCAGCGGTACCTGATGGGAACGGTGCTGGCGGCCCTGGCCGTGCGCATCGCGGCGGACCGGTCCCGGGCCGCCGCGGCCACGTTCTGACGGCCCGCCGCGCCGGTCAGCCGGCGGCGTCGCGGTGGCGGCGGACGAGGCCCTCGGCCAGCGGCGCGCCGTCGAGGTCACCGGCGGCGACCCGGACGGCGACAGTGCGCCGCACGAGGCGGTCGGCGAGCGCGGGCGCGTGCCGGGCCAGGGCCAACTCGAGACGTCCCCGGGCGGTGGTGGAAACGTCGCGGGGGGCGCGGCGGGCGGTGGCGGCACGCAGGATCGCCGCGACCACACCCTCGACGGATTCCAGCCGGGACACCCCCCGCAGGGACAGGCCGGCTCGGGAGGTGCTGTCGTGGATGGGTGAGGCGACCATGCTGGGGTAGACCACGCTGACCCCGACGTGGGTGCCGACCTCCAGCCGCAGCGCGTCGGCGTACGCGACGAGGGCGCGCTTGCTGACCCCGTACGCGGCCGCGAGGGGTAGCGGCAGGACCGCCATCCGGCTGGCCACGAAGATCACCCGGCCGCGGGCGTCGACGAGGGCGGGCAGGGCGGCGGCGGTGGTCCGCCACGCGGCGAGCAGATTCACCTCGATCTGCTGACGCACGGTGTCGTCGGGGGCCAGTTCGGCGGGGGCGGGTCCGCCGACGCCGGCGTTGTTCACCAGCAGGTCGAGGCCGCCGAGCCGGGCGACGGCGGCGCGCACGGCCGCGGTCGTGGCGTCCGGGTCGGTCAGGTCGACGCCGAGCACCGGCACTCCGGCGGTGGTGCCGGGGTACAGGTCGAGGCCGATGACGCGGGCATCGGCGGCGGCCAGGGCCGCGCACAGCTCACGTCCGAAGGTGCCCCGGGCGCCGGTGACGACGACCCGGCGGCCGGTCAGGGCGCTCATCGCGTCGTCCGGGCTCGGCGGACGCCGGCGGCCAGTTCCCGGCGCAGGTCGGCCAGGTACGCGTCGAAGTCGACCCGCATCGCCGGTCGGCGCTGCCCCCACCGGGCGGTGGCGGCGCGCAGCTCGGCCCGGCAGGCGGCCCGCCGCCGGTCCGCGTCGGGCAGGGCGTACCGGCCGGCCAGGTGCGCGGCGACGAGCCGGGCCTGCGCCTCGACCAGGGGGAACGCGGCTCCGGTGGACTGCATGAGCCCGACGAACGCCAGGCCGGGTGCGTCGAGGTGGAACACGTGCCGGTACAGCGGGAGGGTGTCGGGGCCGGCGCCGAGCAGCGCCGGGTCGAGGAAGTCCACGGCGACGCGGTAGCCGGTGCACCACACGACGAGGTCGACCTCGTCGACCCGGCCGTCGGTGAACTCGACCCGGTCGCCGTGGAAGGCGGCGATGCCGGGGCGGGCCTCGACGGCGCCGTGGGTGAGCCGGGACAGCAGGGTGTCGGAGAGGGTGGGGTGGTCCTGCAGGAAGCCGTGGGTGGGGGCGGGCAGGCCGTAACGGGGCGGTGGGCCGACGGTGGCGGCGAGCACGCCCTGGCTGATCCGCTGACGCAGCCGCCAGGGCAGCCGGCGCGCGAGCGCCCCGTTGAGGGTGTCCGCCGGGCGGCCGAGCAGGTACTTGGGCACCACCCACACCCCCCGGCGCAGGGACAACAGGGTGCGCCGGGCGGTGTGGGAGGCGTCCACGGCGATGTCCATCGCGGAGTTGCCGCCGCCGACGACCAGGACCCGCCGGCCGGTGAGCTGCTCGGGGCCCCGGTAGTCGTGGCTGTGCAGCTGTTCGGCGGCGCAGTCGCCCGGGTAGCCGGGCTCGGGTGGGCGGGGCACCCGGTTGTGGCCGTTGGCGACGACAACCGCCTCCACGTCGACCTCGACGGGGCCGTGCGGGCCGGTGGCCCGTACCGTCCAGCGGCCGTCGGCGCCGGGGGCGACGTGGGTGACGGTGTGTCGCAGTGCGACGGCGTCGAGCAGCCCGAAGCGTCGCGCGTAGTCGTGCAGGTAGCCGGCGACGCGGGTGTGGTCGGGGTAGTCGGGCCAGTGCGCCGGCATGGGGTGGTCGGCGAACTGGGTGCGGGTCCTGCTGGTGTTCAGGTGCAGGGTCCGGTACGCGGGCGAGTCGGGGGCCCCGTACACCCACAGGCCGCCGACGGTGTCGGCGGCCTCGTAGGCCACGGCGGTGACGCCGACGTCGGCGAGGGCCTTGAGGGTGGCCAGGCCGGCGGCGCCGGCGCCGACGACCGCGACCCGTGGCGGTGCCCCCATGCGGTCCCCCTCGACAGTTAATCCAACGCCTGCCGGATAATGCGCGGATCGGGCCCCGCTCGTCAAGCCGGCGGGCCGTACAGGGCATCGAGCAGCCGGCGCAGGAACGCCCGGAACTCCCGCCGCTCCCGTGCCGGTGACCCCCCGGGGGTGGCCAGCGCCACCACGTGCGCGTGCACCGCCCACACCAGGCTGCGTACCGTGACGTGCGGGGTCGGCTCCACCAGTGCCCCGCCGGCCGCGGCGGCGGCCAGCAACTCCTCCACCAGGTCGTACAGGGGGGTGGCGTAGCGCTGGTCCAGCTCGGCGTGCCGGTCCGGCTCCAACCAGCGGCGCAGCCACAGCGCGGTGGTCTCCGGCCGGTCCTCCAGGAAGTCGACGAACACGTCGAGCAGGTCGTACAGGGCGCGCCGTGCCTGCTGCGGCCCGGCGTCGAGGGCTTCGCGGGCGCGCGCCGCCCCGGCCTGGAGCACCGCCCGCTCGGCGGCGAACACCCGGGCGAAGCAGGCGTCGTAGAGCTGCGCCTTCGTACCCGTGTGGTGGGAGACCGTGGCCACGTCGACACCGGCGGCCGCGGCGACCTCCCGCAGCCCGACGGCGTCGACGCCGCGGGCGGCGAACAGTGCGGTGGCGGCGGCGAGCACCACCTCGCGGGTGTCTCGGGTGTCGGAACGCCGGGGCCGACCCGGTCGCCGTCGGGGCATGGTCACGGCCGCCATTGTCCCCCTACAATCCAGCAACCGTTGGATTGGGGGCGGCGTGCCGCCGGAGGGACGCAAACCTATGACCGGGCTCGACACCCGCGACCGCACGCCGGGCACCCGCCTGCCGCGCGGGCCGCTGCTCGGCTTCGCCACCGGCTCGCTCGGCATGGGCGTCTGGGTCACCGTACCCGGGTTGCTGCTGCTGTACTTCCTCACCGACGTCCTCGCCGTGGCGCCGTGGCTGGCCGGCCTGACGCTGCTGGCGCCGAAGGTCGCCGACGTGCTGCTGCACCCGTGGGTGGGGCACCGCTGCGACGTGCAGCAGGCCCGCCGCGGACACCGGCGACGCCTGCTGCTGGTCGGCTGCCTGCTGCCGGTGGCGTTCGCCGCGCTGTTCGCCGTCCCCGGCGGGCTCACCGGTGCGCCGGCGGCGGGCTGGGTGGCGGTGTGCTTCGTCGCCGGGAACCTGCTCTTCGCCGCCTACCAGGTGCCCTACCTGGCCACCCCGGCCGACCTGCGGATCGGCTACCACGAGCGGACCCGGCTGATGGCGTTCCGGATGGTGGTGCTCACCGCCGGGATCCTGGTCGCCGGCCTGCTGGCGCCACTGCTGACCGGCGGGGACACCGCGACACGGGCCGGCTACCAGCGGATGGGACTGCTGCTGGGCGTGGGCACCCTCGCGGCGATGCTGGTCGGGATGACGGGCATCGGCCGGCTGCGCCGGGCCGCCGGGACGTCGGGGGACGGCCACGCCCCGGGCGGGTGGCGGGCACTGGTCGCGGCGCTGCGCGACAGGCAGTTCCGCTGGCTGGTCGCCGCGTACCTGGCGATGTCGACCACCACGCACCTGGTGCTCGCCGGGGTGCCCTACTACGCCGAGTACGAGCTGGGCCGTCCCGCGCTGACCACCGTGCTGGTCGCGGCGTTCGTCGCCCCGGCGCTGCTGGTCACCCCCGGCTGGCTGGCGGTGGCCCGGCGGGTCGGCAAGCAGCGGGCGCTGCTGGCCGCGCAGGGCGCGTTCGCCGCCGGATCGCTGGTGCTCGCCGTGGGCCGACCGGCGGGCCTGCCGGCGCTGGTCGCGGCGGTGGCGGTGCTCGGGGTGTCGTTCGCCGGGATGCAACTGCTGCCGTTCGCGATGGTGCCCGACGTCATCCGCGCCGCGGGCGCCACCGGCGCGGGCACCTACACCGGGGTGTGGACGGCCACCGAGGCCACCGGCGCCGCGTTGGGCCCCTACGCGTACGCGCTGTGCCTCGCCGCCGGCGGGTTCGTCGCCTCGGCCGGCGGTGAGCCGGTCGCCCAACCCGGCGCGGCGCTCACCGCGATCCGCTACGGATTCGGGTTGCTGCCGGCCGCGCTGATGCTCGCCGCGGTGCTGGCGCAGCGCCGCTACACCCTCGACGGCGCGGCCCGCGCCGCCGGCTGACCCGCCCGCCCGGCGCCCGTCCCCCGCGGCCGGGCGGGCGGCGTGGCTAGACTTCCGCCTCGATGGACGCCCAGCCCTCCCCCACCGAGACCCGTCCCTGCGCGCACTGCGGCCGGGACGTGCCGCAGCGGGCCGGCGCGGGCCGGCCGTTCCGCTACTGCCGGGACAACGACGGCGCCTGCCAGCGGGCGTCACGCAACAACCGGATGCGGCACCGCAACGCCCCGGGCCTGCCCGGGCAGGTCGCCCGCACCTGGGAGGCCGTGGACCGGCTCGACCAGGTGGTGGAGACCCTCACCGAGGCGCTGCACGCCGAACTGTCCCCGGCGGGGGTGGAACGGCAGCTGGCGCAACTACGCGCCGAGACCGCCGCCGAACTGGCCCAGGCACACACCGAACGCGACGAGGCCCGCCGCGACGCCGAGGACGCGGCGGCGGGCGCCGCCCGAGCCCGTCAGGAGGCCCGCACGGCCGCAGCCGAGGCCGACGCCGCCCGCGAGCGGACCGAACGGGCCGAGGCCGACGCGGCCCGGGGCCGGGAGCGGGCCGACGCCGCCGAGGTGGCCCGGGACTCCGCGCGCCGCGACAACGGGGCGGCGCAGGCGCTGCGGGTGCAGGCCGAACGGGACCGCGACGCCGCCCGGCACGAGCTGCGTACGGTGACCGGCGAACGCGACGACGAACGACGGCGGGCCGCCGACCTGACCGCCGAGCGGGACACCGCCGCCGCCGACGCGCGGCGCGCCGCCGACGCGGCGGACGAGGCACGGCGGCGCGCCGGGCAGGCCGACGCCGACGCCGAGCGGACCCGCGCCGACGCGCGGCGCTCCGCCGAGGCGGCAGAGGCGGCGCGCGTCGAGGCCGCCCGGGCCCGTGAGGAGACCGACCGGCTGCGCGCCGACGCGGGCGAGGCTCGCCGCGCCGCCGAGCAGGCGCACGCCGCGGCGACGGCGTCCCGACAGGAAGCCGCGGCGCTGTCGGCGCGGCTGGCCGAGGCCGACGCGGCCCGCGCCGCCGTCGCCAGCCAGTTGGCCGCAGCCCGGGAGGCGACGGCTACCCTACAGGGTCGCCTCGGTGAGCTGGAGGCCCGCCTCGGCGCGGCCGAGGCCGACCGGGACGCCGCGCAGCGGCGCTCGGCGCAGCTCGTCGACCAGGTCAGCGACCTGGCCGCCGCACTGGCCCGGCTCGGTGCCGCACCACGCTGACGTGTCCCTGACCTCTCAGTGGATGCCGACCATCAGCCGGCGGATGTGCCGGGAGAACATCACCGCGCTGAGGCCCAGCAGCACCGACGCCACGCCGAAGACGAGGAAGTACGTCGGCTCCGGCCACGCCTCGGCGAGCCGGGCCACCTGACCGCCGATGGCGTCACCGACGGCGGTGGCCAGGAACCACAGGCCCATCATCTGGCTGGCGTACTTCACCGGGGCGAGTTTCGTGGTGGCGGACAGGCCGACCGGACTCAGCGACAACTCCCCGGCGACCTGGATGGCGAAGACCGCCACCAGCCACCACGGGGAGACCAGGTCACCGCCGACGGCGGCCTGCGCGGCGGCGGCCATCAGCACGAAGGACAGGCCGTTGAGCACCAGGCCGACGGCGAACTTCACCGGGGTGGAGACCCGGTGGCCCAGCCGCAGCCACAGCCACGCGAACAGGGGCGCCCCGATGATGATCAGGATCGGGTTGACCGACTGGAGCCAGGACGCGGGGAAGGTGAACCCGAACACGTCCCGGTCGGTGCGGTCGGCGGCGAAGATGTTCAGCACCGACCCGGCCTGGTCGTAGATGAGCCAGAACGAGGCGGCGAACACGAACAGCCACACGTACGCCTTCATCCGGCTGCGTTCGGTGCCGCTGAGTTCCCGGTCGGTGAGGATCCGCGTGAAGTACCCGACGGTGACCAGCACGGTGGTGGCGGTGAGCAGGTTGACCATGGTGTCGACGGTGAACAGCCCGACGACGGCCAGGGCTGCCAGAACCACCGCCAACGCGCCGGCGGCCACCCCGACGCGGGTCAGCGCGCGGCGGCGGTCGGCGCCGAGCAGCGGGTCGGCGGGGCGGGCGCCGGCGTCGCCGAGGTGCCGCCCACCGATCACGTACTGGATCACCCCGAAGGTCATGCCGACGGCGGCGACGGCGAACCCCAGGTGCCAGTTGATCCGTTCGCCGAGGAAACCGGTGATCAGCGGGGCGACGAAACCACCCAGGTTGATGCCCATGTAGAACAGGGAGAACCCGGCGTCGCGGCGCGGGGAGTCCCGGTCGTACAGGTCGCCGACCATGGTGGAGATGTTGGGTTTGAGCAGCCCGGTGCCGACGACGATCAGCGCCATGCCGGCGAAGACGCTCCAGCCCACCGGGATCGCCATCACGTAGTGGCCGCAGGCGATGGTCACACCGCCCCACAGCACGCTGCGGCGGGCGCCGAGGAGCCGGTCGGCGACCCACCCGCCGGGCAGCGCCATCAGGTACACCATCGCGTTGTACGCGCCGTACACGGCGGTGGCGGTGGACTGGCGCAGACCGCCGCCGTCGTCGGCGACCGCGGCGGTCAGGTACAGCACCAGGATCGCCCGCAAGCCGTAGAAGCTGAACCGTTCCCACATCTCGGTGAGGAACAGGGTGGCCAGGGCGCGGGGGTGGCCGAAGAAGGTCCGGCCGGTGGGCGGCCGGTGGTCGACCGGCGCGTCACTCGACATCGACACCTCCGCACGGCTGGGGTTCGATAACATCCCCGTAAACCGCCGAAACACTCCCACCGACTCGACCGGCCGGGGCGACCCCGCCGGGTGCATGTCCTGTCCGGCTACCCTTGCGGGGCGACGGCCGTGCCGCACCCCACCGGGTGGGCGGGTTCCGGCCCGCCAGGGCGGGGAATGGCCCGGCCGGCACGGACCGTTACACGAGAAGACCAGCACCACGAGCGAGGGGAAGTCGATCATGGGCGAGCGTATGCTGCGCGGAAGCCGTCTGGGCGCGGTCAGCTACGAATCCGACCGCAACACGGAGCTCGCGCCGCGTCAGACCCGCGAGTACCTCTGCGCCAAGGGCCACCAGTTCGAGGTGCCGTTCGCCGTCGACGCAGAGGTCCCCACCACCTGGGAATGCAAGTTCGACGGCAGCGTCGCCCGGCTGGTCGACGGCAACGAGCCGGAGCAGAAGAAGGCCAAGCCGCCGCGCACCCACTGGGACATGCTGCTGGAGCGCCGCTCCATCGCCGAGCTGGAGGACATCCTCGCCGAGCGGCTGCAGGAGGTCCGCACCCGCCGCGGCCGCGCCTGAGCACCAGCCCGAACAACGCGAAATGCCCCCGGGAGGTCACCTCCCGGGGGCATTTCGCGCATGTCCCGCCCAAAGTCGGAATTCCCGCGTCAACGGCCGGGTTCGACGATCTCCCCCTCGATGGCCCGGCCACCGTCGACCACCGTCGGCTCGACCGGCGCCTCGTCGGACGGGGCGGGCTGGGCCGCACCACGGCGCACCCGCACCACCCGCGGCCCGAACAGGTCACCGGCGACCATCGACGACACCCGCCGCTCCGCGGCCCGCCGCACCCCGGCCCGGGTGAGCCGCCGCACCGGCGGCACCAGCAGCAACGCCCCCACCACACCACTGACCAGGCCCGGCACCGCCAGCAGCAACGCCCCCAACAACCCCACCAGCCCGTCGGTGACCTGCGGGCCGGGCGGCTGACCCGCCTGCGCCGCCGCCCGGAACCCCCGCCACGCCCGCATACCCTCACGCCGCAGCAGCACCAGCCCCAGCAGCGACGCCGCGAACACCAACAGCACCGCCGACCCGAACCCGACCAGCCGGCCGACCCCGACGAACACCGCCAGTTCCACCAGCACCGCCAGCAGCGCCGCCACCGGCACGAATTTCAGTCCTCGGCGCATCTCACCCCATCGGCCGTTCCGACATCCCGCCGTTCAAGCATGACACGCCGCCGGTCACGGCCACCGTGCCTGACCGGCGCGGGTGCCGTACACCCCACGCCGCCACGCCGCCCGCCGATCCTGCACCGCCCACACACTGATCCGCCACAACGCCTCCGCGACGATCACCGGGCTCATCTTGCTCGCCCCCCGCTCCCGCTCGGCGAACGTGATCGGCACCTCCACGATCCGCGCCCCCGCCCGGTGCGCCAGCCGCGACAACTCCACCTGGAACGAATAGCCCTGCGAACACACCGACCCCAGGTCCACCGCGTCCAACGCCGCCAACCGGTACACCCGGTACCCGCCGGTCGCGTCAGCCACCGGCATCCCCAACGCCACCCGCGCATACAGGTTCCCGCAACGCGACAGCAGCAGCCGCCGCAGCGGCCAGTCCACCACCTTCGCGCCCCGGCACCAGCGGGAACCGATCACCACGTCGGCGTCCCCGGCGGCAGCCAGCAACCGCGGCAGGTCCTCCGGGGCGTGGGAACCGTCGGCGTCCATCTCCACCACCGCGTCGTAGCCGCGCTCCCGGGCCCACCCGAACCCCGCCAGGTAGGCGGCACCGAGGCCCTGCTTACCTGGCCGGTGCAACACCCGCACCCGAGCGTCGGTGGCGGCGAGCGCGTCGGCGATCGCCCCCGTACCGTCGGGGCTGTTGTCGTCGGCGATCAGCACGTCCACGTCCGGAGCGGCGGCGCGGACCCGCGCCACGATCGGCGACACGTTGTCCGCCTCGTTGTAGGTGGGGATGACCACCAACACCCGCCCCAACCCCGGCCGCCGCACCTGCGGCCGCACACCCACCGCTCCGCTCACCGTTCCTCCGCCCCCGCCGACGCGACGCCGACGTGTCGCTACCGGGCGACGGCCGACCGTCGGCGCCGCCACACCGCCCCGGCCAGGGCGGCCACCGCCGCAGCGGTCAGCGCCGCCTCCGGCCACACCCCGACCCGGGTGGCCAGGGTGCGCCCATCACCGAGGCGCAACTGGCGCAGCACCACGGCGCGGGTGTTGAACCCGGTGGCGTCGGATACCCGCCCATCCGGGGCCACGAACCCGGACACCCCGACCGTGGAGGCCATCAACGACGCGCGGCCGTGCTCCACCGCCCGCAGCCGCACCATCGCCAACTGCTGACGGGCCTCGGCGACGTCGAACGTGGCGTTGTTGGTCTGCACCACCAGCAGCTGCGCCCCACCGGTGACGGTGTCACGGACCAACCCGTCGTAGGCCACCTCGAAGCAGATCACGTCACCCAGGACCGCCGGACCGGCGTCGACCACCCCGGCGCGGTCACCGGGCACCATGTCGCTGCGAACCCGGTCGACCTCCTTGCTGACCATCCGCGCCACGTCCCGCAGCGGCACGTACTCGGCGAACGGCACCGGATGCCGCTTCGTGTACACCTGCTCCAGGTCCGGGCCGCTGCCCGGCCGCCACAGGATCCCCGCGTTGCGGCTCTGCCCCTCACCGGGACCCACCAGCACCGCCCCCACCAGGATCGGCGCCCGCACCGCATCGGCCGCCGCACTGATCCGCTGCCCCGCCGCCGGGCTACGCAGCGGGTCGACGTCGCTGGCGTTCTCCGGCCACACCACCAGATCCGGCTGCGCCCGCCGCCCCGCCGCGACCTCCGCCGCCAGGCCAAGGGTGGCCTGCACGTGGTTGTCCAACACCGCCTGCCGCTGCGCGTTGAAGTCCAGGCCCAGCCGGGGCACATTGCCCTGCACCACCGCCACGGTGACCGTGCCGCCGCCCCCGGCGACCCCCACCGGCACCAACAGCCCCACCGCGAGCACCCCGGCCGCACCCACCACCAGAGCCCCCGCCGTCCACCGCGACCGCGCCGCACCGCCCCGCCAGGGCCGCCACACCGCCGCCACCAGCAGACCACCGGCCACGGCGACGGCGAACGTCACCAGCGGCGCCCCACCCACCGCCGCCAACCGCAGCGCCGGGGACTCATCCTGGCTGAACGCCAACCGGCCCCACGGGAACCCCCCGAACGGGGCCCGCGACCGCAGCGCCTCCTGCCCCACCCACAGCACCCCGGTCAGCGCCGGCCACGACCACCGCCACCGGTCCACCAACGGCGACGCGTACGCCGCGGCCCCACCCAGCAACGCCACGTACCCGGCCTGCAACAACGACAACAACAGCCACGGCAGGTAACCCGTGTGCAGGTTCGTCCACGACAGCAGCGGGCCGAACAACGCCACGCCCGCCACGAAACCCAACCCCACACCGGCGCGCACCCGACGCCGATGCACCGCCGCGCCCAGCAACGCCACCCCCACCGGCGCGGCCGGCCACCACCCGTACGGGGGGAACGCCACCAGCATCGCCAACCCGGCGACCACCGCCAACGGCACCGCCACCCGCAACGGCAACGGCCCCCCGCGACCGGCCCGCACCCCGGCCGCGGGACCCGACGGGCTCTGCGCGACGACCGTCACCGGCACCTCACCTGCGATCACACCGCCGAAGGCTACCCGTCCCAGCGCCGCACCCGGCGCGGCACCGCCCCACCCGGGGCGGAAACGAAAATCGGGGCGCGGCAACTGCCGCGCCCCGATGCTCCCAGGCCCTTCCCGGCCGGTGGGGCGAGGATCAGGCACGCCGACCTTCGGACCGACCCGACGGGAAACTGGCTGCCCCCGCCTGGCCGTTGTCTACTGGCCGTGCACCTCACCCTGCCCGTACACCGGTAACCGCGGCCGGTTCGCGCCGCCCCGCCGACCCCCGCCCGCTGGACCTGGCCGCCGCGACCCGAAGGTCACTCGGCCAGCGGACGAAGGGACGAAGCGAACAACAGCCGCTTCCCGTAGTAGGACTCAAAGACGGTACGTGCTGCACCCCACGCCCTGTCAACCCACCACCGGCCAGTCGTGCCGTTCACCACGGCGTGTCGCGTCGGCGTGTCTCAATCCGCCCCGAAGTGCCGGCGCAGCAACGCCCCCGCCGCCACCGGATGATCCCCCGCCAGCAGCCCACCCGCGGCCAGCACATAGTCGACGTCCACCACCGGCCGGGCATCCCGCGGCACCGGCCACCCACCCGCGTGATCACCCAACACCGCCCCCAACACCGCCGCCGACACCACCGGCGCGACGTGACGCAGCACACCCCCCGACCCCACCAACAGCCGCACGTCCCGCAGATCCCGCCCCCCACGCTCCCCCGTCGCCCCACCCCGCGCATGCCGCCGCACCGCCACCGTCGCCGCCAACGCCGCGAACCGCGCATCCAACGCCCGCTCCGCGTCACCCGCCGGCAGGAACCCCGGATCCGCCGCCCGCACCCGCGCCGCCGCCGCCAACCCGGCCTCCTCGCCGCCGCCGACCAGCCGCTCCTCCACCGCCGCCCGCACCACCCCCGGGGCGCTCCACCGCATCCCCAGATCCCCCTCCACCGTCCGGGCCCGCCACAGCGTCCCCGCCACCTCCCGACCCGGACCGTCAGCCCGCTCGTCCGGCGTCAACACCGAATACACGTCCGTGGTCGCCCCACCCACGTCCACCACCACCAGATCACCACCGACCGCGTCGGCGAGGACCTCCACCCCCGTCAGCACCGCGTCCGGGGTGGCCGCCCGCACCAACCGGGAAAACCGCGGCCCCCGCGACAACCGCTTCCCACCGATGACGTGCCGCAAAAACACCTCCCGGATCGCCGCCCGCGCCGACACCGGCGCCAGCACCCCGATCCGCGGCAACACATTGTCCGCCACCGTCACCGGCACCCCCGCCGCCACCAGCAGCGCACCCAACCCGTCACGCACATCGACGTTGCCGGCCAACACCACCGGCACCCGCCACCGCGCCCGCGCCAGCCGGGTCGCGTTGTGCGTCAACACCTCCTCGTCACCGCCGTCGGTGCCCCCGACCAGCAACACCACGTCCGGACGGGCCCCCCGCAACGCCGTCAACCCCGCCGCACCCAACCGGCCGACGGCCACGTGCACCACGTTCGCCCCCGCCGACAACCCCACCCGCCGACCCGCCTGCGCCGTCACCAGCGGCTCGTAGCCGACCACCGCCAGCCGCAACCCACCACCGGCCGACGAACACACGTACCAGGGCGCGTCACCCACCGCGACGCCCACCGTCGCCGACGCCACCGCCGCGTCCAAGCCACGCAGCACATCACTGCCCACCGTCGTCGGCGCCGACCCCGCCGCCACCAACCGACCGGAGTCCAGGTCAACCACCGCGGCCTTCGTGTACGTCGACCCGACGTCGGCGCAGACCGCGACCCTCACGCCGACGCCGGCACGACCACCGTGCCCGTCGCCGTGACCGCCACCACCGCCGGATCCAACACCTCCGCCGCCGACTCCGACCGGTCAGGACGACCCCGACACACCACCCGCGCCTCGAAGTCGATCGTGCGGCTACGCGTCCCCACCCGGGTCACCGTCGCCGTCACCTCCAACACGTCCCCCGCCCGCATCGGCGCCCGGAACTGCACATCCGAATACGACGCGAACAAGCCCTCATCACCATCAGTACGGATACACACCTCCGTCGCCACATCACCGAACAACCCCAACGCGTACGCCCCGTCCACCAGGCTCCCCGCGTAATGCGCATGCGAATACGGCACATACCGCCGATGCGTCACCGTCAGACCGACCCGGGAATCACTCATGCCTTCGCCTTCTTACTCGTCACCAACGCGTGCACCAGATAGGAAGCCACCTCACCCGGCGTGGTGCCCCGCCCGAAGATCCGATCAACGCCCAACTCGCCCGTCATCGACTCGTCGAACCGCGGCCCACCCACAATCAACAACGGACGCCGGCCCGCCGGCATCGCCTCCCGGAACGCCGCCGACATCTCCCGCGTGTTGTGCAGATGCGCGTCCCGCTGCGTCACCACCTGCGACACCAACACCGCGTCGGCCCGCTCCACCCGCGCCGCCTCCACCAACTCCGGCACACTCACCTGAGCCCCCAGGTTCGACACCTTCAACTCCCGGTAGTACTCCAGACCCTTCTCCCCGGCGATGCCCTTCACATTCAGGATCGCGTCGATGCCCACCGTGTGCGCGTCCGTGCCGATACACGCCCCCACCACCGACAACTTCCGCCGCAACCGCTGCTTCACCAACGCGTTGACCTCCTTCGCCGACAACAGCGGAAAGTCCCGCTCCACCACCCGCACCGCAGCCAGATCCACCAGATGGTTCACCCGCCCATACACCACGAAGAACGTGAACCCGTCACTCATCGGCTTCGCGTGCACCAACATCGCCGGGTCGATGCCCATCCTGTTCGCCAACTGCACCGCCGCGCCCTCGGCCCGCTTGTCATGCGGCACCGGCAACGTGAACGACACCTGCACCATCCCGTCGCCGGTGGTGTCCCCGTACGGCCGGACGACCTGCTTCTCCGTCATGCCGACTGCTCCAGGATCTCCGTCGCCGGGTTGTAGTAGTCACCCTCGTGCGCCGCCACCCCCGACAGACCCTTACCCCGGTCCGCCGGCCGCTTCATGATCCCGAACGTGCCCTCGGCGATCGCCGTCAACAACGACTGCTCACCGATACGCTCCAACAGATCCAACGCCTCACCCAACACCCGATTCGCCCGCTGCTGAATGAACCCACCCGGCGCCGGCACGAAATCCTCGTGCAACCCACCCGCCGCACCCAGCACATACCGCACGTTCTGCAACGCGATGTCCCGATCCGACAACCACGGCGTCACCACCGCCTCCGTCATCATCCCCACCAGCAGGATCCCCTGCCCCGTCATCGCCCCCACCAGGTTGAAGAACCCGTCGAGCAGATTCCCCCGAAACACATCCCCCGTCATGTGCTTCGTCGGCGGCATCCACTTCAACGGCGCATCCGGGAACAACTCCCGCGCCAACAACGCATGCGCCAACTCCAACCGGAACGACTCCGGCACATCCGGGTTGATCTCGAACGCGTGCCCCAACCCCAACTGCCAGTCCGCCAACCCCGCCTCATGCGCGAAGTACTCGTTCAACAACTGCGACACCGTCACCGTGTGCGCCTCATCCACCGCATCCGCCGTGGTCAGATAATTGTCCTCACCCGTGTTGATGATGATCCCCGCCCGCGCGTGCACCTGCCGCGAGAACCGCTGGTCCACGAACGTCCGCACCGGGTTGATGTCGCGGAACAGAATCCCGTACATCGAATCGTTGAGCATCATGTCCAGACGCTCCAACCCGGCCAAGGTCGCCATCTCCGGCATGCACAACCCCGACGCGTAGTTCGTCAACCGCACATACCGACCCAACTCCCGCGACGACTCATCCAGAGCCGCCCGCATCAACCGGAAGTTCTCCTGCGTCGCATACGTCCCCGCGAACCCCTCCCGCGTCGCCCCCTCCGGCACATAGTCCAACAACGACTGCCCCGTCGACCGGATCACCGCGATCACATCCGCACCCGCCCGCGCCGCCGCCTGCGCCTGCGGAATGTCCTCGTAAATATCACCCGTCGCCACGATCAGATAGATCCACGGCCGCTGCACCGGATCCCCATGCCGCCTCACCAACCGATCCCGCTCCGCCCGCCGCCGGTCGATCTGCCGCACCCCCGCAGCCACCGCCCTACGCGCGGCCCGCCGCGCCGCCGTGGCCGACCTCCCCGCCGGCAGAGCGAACCGCACCGACCCCGCCGCCGCCTTCTGCGCCAACAACGTCACATCGGTGCTCTGCTCCCGCACCAAGGCGTCGAACACCGGCAACGCCACCCCATGACCCAACCCCACATCAGCGACAACCGCATCCACCAGACGATTCACCCACGGAATACCGTCCGGATCCGCACCCGTCACCCCCGCCAACCGCAGCACCGCCCGCTCCACCGACACCGTCGTATGGCTACGCGCCAGATCCACCACCGGCCGCCCCGCACGACGCGCCAACTCCCGCGCCCGCGCCACCAGCACCGGATCCAGGCCAAGCTTCCCCGTCACACCGCCCCCCAATACGCTCGACGACGACGCGACACGCGCCTGCACCACATCGATGGTTCGCTCGCTACGCTCGCTCACGCAGACCCTTCCTCATAGATCACCTCGCCACGCAGCACCGTGCGCCGACACACCGGCAACGGCGTCACATCCTCCGCCCCCCGCGCCTCCGGATCCGACGCCTGCAACACCGGCAGACCCCGATCCACCCCCGCCGGCGTCGCCCACACCGCAAACGTCGCCGCCGCCCCCAACGCCAACACACCCTCACCATCGCGGTGCACCGCCCGCCACCCACCCCGGGTATGCGCCGCGAACGCCGCCCGCACACTCATCCGCTGCACCGGGTTGTGATGCGCCACCGCCGCCCGCACCGACCCCCACGGATCCAGCGGCGTCACCGGCGAATCCGACCCGAACGCCAACGCCACCCCGACCGAATGCATCGCACCCACCGGATTCGACTCCAACGACCGACCCAACCCCAACCGCGACTCATACATCCGACCCGCCCCACCCCACAACCGGTCGAACGCCGGCTGCACACTCGCCACAACCCCGAACTCCACAAACCCCGCGATCAACCGCCTACTCATGATCTCCGCATGCTCCACCCGGTGCCGCGCCGCCCGCACCCGATCCACACCCAAGCTCTCCGCCGCCCCCGCGAACCCCTCCAACACCGTCGAAATCGCCGCATCCCCGATCGCGTGGAACCCGCCCTGCATGCCGTGCGCCGCACAGTCCAACAAATGATCACGCACCTGCTCCGCGCCCACATACCCGTGCCCACACGCCCCCGGCTCACCATCCAGGTACACCCCCGACACGTGCGCCGTCCGCGACCCCAACGCCCCGTCCGCAAACAGATCCCCACCCGCGCCCACCGCACCCAACTCCCGCGCCCGCGCCGCACCACCCAACTCACCCCAGTACCCGTACACCTCCGGCAACCCCACACCCGACAACGCCAACAACCCCGTGAAGTCCTCCTCGCCGGAGATCTCCGGCCCACCACACTCGTGCACCGCCGCGATCCCCAACGACGCCGCATGCGCCAACGCCACCCGCTGCGCCGCCACCCGCTGCTCCCGACTCACCGACGCCAGCGCCGCCGCCCGCACCACATGGTGCGCGTCCCGCCGCAACCACCCCGACGCGTCGAACCCCGACGCCCCGGCCGCCTCCGGACACGACACCAGCATCGCCTCCGACACCAACGCCGAATGAATCGACGCCTGCGACAGATACACCCGCCGCCCCCCAGCAGCCCGCCCCAACCCGGCCGCACCAGGCAGCGTCTTGTCCACCCAACCCGACTCGTCCCAGCCGTGCCCCAGCACCACCGCATCCGCCGGCAGACCCGCCGCGAACCCGGCCACGGCGTCCAACAACCCACCCGCCGACCGCACCCCCGACAGGTCCAGCCCCGACAACGCCAACCCCGTGTCCGTGGCGTGCACGTGCGCGTCCACGAACGCCGGCGTCACCAACGCCCCGCCCAGATCCACCACCCGGTCCGCCGCCGGCGCGTCCGCGTCGACCCCCAACCAGGCGATCCGCCCGTCCCGCACCAGCAACGCCGTGGCACCCGGATCCGCCGGACAATGCAGCACGCCACCGCGGTACAACGTCACCGGGCGCGTCGTCGAGGGGTTCGTCATGACTCTCAGTCTGCCGCCAACCGCGCCTCGAAGAGACCACGCACCCCCGGCTCGGACCGCAACAACCCCAACGCCAGCTCCGCATGCCCCGGCACGTACCCGTTGCCCACCAGCATCGTCACGTCCGCAGCCAGCCCCTCCGCGCCCAACGCGGCGGCGGCGAAACTCGTCGCCATCGAGAAGAAGATCACTGTCCCGCCGTCCGCCGTGGCCAACACCGCACCGTGCTCACAACCCGGCACGTCCACGCACACCACCGTCACGTCCGCCGGCACCCCCAGCGCCGTCGTCACCGCCGTCGACAACGCCACCGGATCCCGCGCGTCGGCCAACGCCACCTCCGTGGCCAGACCCGCCGCCACCAGGGCGTCCCGCTCCGCCGCCACCGGCACCACCCCGACCGTACGACCCGCGCCCGCCCGACGCGCCGCCGCCAACGACAGCGACCCGCTCTTGCCCGCCCCACCGATCACCGCCACGCTCACCGGCTTCGGATCGCCCTCCGACTCCCGCCGCCGCACATGCTCGTGGACCACCCGCGCGGTCAGCGCCGGCGCCCCGCACACGTCCAGCACGGCAAGGGACAACTCCGGGTGCAGATCCGCCGGCAGCACCGCCGCGATCGACCGGGCGAACAGGATCGCGTACCCGTCGCACGGCACCTGCTCGCTGCGGCCGTCCCAGCGGGCCAGCCCGTCGGTGATCGTCAGCGGGGTCAGCGTCAGCGACACCAGCGTCGCCACCCGGTCGCCAGCCTTCAGCCCCAACGGGGAACGCCGCCCCGCCGCGTCGACCGTGCCGATCAGCATGCCACCCGACCCGGTCACCGGGTTCTGCATCTTGCCCCGGGTGGAGACGATCTCCAGGACCTCGGCGCGGACCTTCTCCCCGTCCCCGCCGTGTTTCTCCCACAACTGCCGGAAACTCGCCGCGTCCAGGTTCAGCCGCTCCACCCTGATCCGCACCTCGTTCGGCGCGATCGTCGCACTGGCGTCCAGCCGCCATGCCGCCTGCGGCAGCACCCCCGCCGGTTCGACAACGCGGTGCAGACCCACCGGTGACGTCACGCCGACCTCCCCCTGTCCAACCGCCCGAAGCCCTGGCCAGGACTCGCGTCGCGGGAAAACTTACGGCAGACTAATTTCTTCACCGGATATTTTCCAGTAGCCTACGGCCTGCTGATCATCCGCACCACGCACCGAGGAGGGGCCGTGACCCAGACCCAACCGGTTGAGACCATCCCTCAACCCCGTCACGCCCCGGTCGCCGTACCGACCGCCGGGCAGCCGTACGAATACCGCCGCAGCCCCCTGGTCGAACCCGACTGGACCCGCTTCCCCGGCTGGCGCCACGTCACCCGCGAGCAGTGGGAGAACGCACAGTGGCAGCGCGTCAACTGCGTCAAGAACATCAAGCAGCTCCGCACCGTCCTCGGCGACACCGTCGACGAGTCCTTCTACGCCGACCTCGAGGCCGACCAGAAGGCCCTGGCCACCATGTCCATGCTGGTGCCCCCACAAATGATCAACACCATGGTCCCGTTCGCGCCGATGACCACCGAGGCGCTCCTCGCCGACCCGATCCGGCGCTACATGCTCCCCGTGGCGTCCGACCGGCGCACCGACTGGCCCTCCCACCCCTACGCCAGCCGCGACTCCCTGCACGAACACGACATGTGGGTCGCCGAGGGCCTCACCCACCGCTACCCCACCAAAGTCCTCGCCGAACTGCTCTCCACCTGCCCCCAGTACTGCGGGCACTGCACCCGGATGGACCTCGTCGGCAACTCCACCCCCGCCGTCGACAAACTCAAGCTCACCCTCAAGCCCGTCGACCGGTACGACGCCCACATCGCCTACCTCAAGGCCCACACCGGCGTCCGTGACGTCGTCGTCTCCGGCGGCGACGTGGCCAACGTGCCGTGGCGCAACCTCGAGTCGTACCTGATGCGGCTGCTCGAACTGGACACCGTCCGCGACATCCGGCTCGCCACCAAGGCCCTCATGGGCCTGCCCCAGCACTGGCTCCAGCCCGACGTCGTCGAGGGCCTGGAACGGGTCGCCCGCACCGCCGCCCGCCGCGGCGTCAACCTGGCCATCCACACCCACGTCAACCACGCCCAGTCGATCACCCCGCTGGTCGCCCGGGCCGCCCAGACCGCCCTCGACGTCGGCGTGCGGGACGTACGCAACCAGGGCGTGCTCATGCGCGGCGTCAACGCCACCGCCCCCGACCTGCTCGACCTCTGTTTCGCGCTCCAGGGTGAGGCCGGCATCCTGCCGTACTACTTCTACATGTGCGACATGATCCCCAACGCCGAGCACTGGCGGGTCCCCGTCTGGCACGCCCAGCAGCTCCAGCACGACATCATGGGCTACCTGCCCGGCTACGCCACCCCGCGGATCGTCTGCGACGTCCCGTTCGTCGGCAAGCGCTGGGTGCACATGCTCACCGAGTACGACCGCGAGCGCGGCATCTCGTACTGGACGAAGAACTACCGCACCTCCATCGAGTCGGCCGACCTGGAGGCGCTCAACAAGCGCTACGCCTACTACGACCCGATCGACACGCTCCCCGCCTCCGGCCAGCAGTGGTGGCGCGAGCACCACAACGACTGACCTTCGGCCCGCAGTTCGCCCAGCCAGCCCCGGCTAATGCCGGGGCTGGCTGGTTTTCGGATCAGGTGGGGCGGGACTCCGCCGCTAAGGCGTCCTAGGACACTAGTTGTCATGCGGAAGATCACTTGCTGTCCGCGGCGCAGCAGGAGCATCCCGGCTGGCACCCGCACGCATCGCCGGGTGCGTCGGTCTGCTGGGGGGCGGTCAGTGACACGGCGCAGCAGGTGTCGCCCCGCCACGCCTCCCGCCCTTCCTTCACCGCGACCACGGCGATGACCAGTGCGGCGATCGGGTCGGCCCACGACCAGCCGAAAAGGCTGTTCACGGCCAGCCCGACCAGCACCACCGCGGACAGGTAGGTGCACAGCAGGGTCTGCTTGGAGTCGGCCACGGCTGATCGCGAGCCGAGTTCGCGGCCGGCGCGACGTTGCCCGTAGGACAGCACCGGCATGACCAGCAGCGACAGCGCGGCCAGGGCGAGGCCGATGCTGGAGTGGTCGGCCTCGGTGCCGCCGATCAACGCCTGCGTCGAATCGACGGTGACGTAGGCCGCCAGGGCGAAGAACGACACCGCGATGATGCGCAGCGCGACCTTCTCGCGGGCCTCGGGATCGCGGCCGGCGAACTGCCACGCCACCGCGGCCGCCGACGCTACCTCGATGATCGAGTCCAGGCCGAAGCCGATCAACGCGGTCGACGAGGCGATCCTTCCGGCGGTGATCGCCACGACGGCCTCGATCACGTTGTAGGTGATCGTCGCGGCCACGAACCAGCGCACCCGACGGGCCAGCACCGCCCGCCGCGCCGGCGTCGGCGTCGGCCCCGCCGGGGCCAGTTGGATCACCGGCAGGCTCATCAGCAGCAGCCCTTCTCCCCGGAATCCGGGCACGCGGCCGGGTCGACCGCGAGGACGAGCCCGAGAAGGTCACCCAGCGCGTGAGCCATCCGCGCGTCGGCGAGCTCGTAGCGGGTGCGCCGGCCTTCGGGCACTGCCACCACCAGGCCGCACCCGCGCAGGCAGGCCAGGTGATTGGACAGGTTCTGCCGGGTTGTGCCCAGCAGCTCGGCCAGCTCCGCCGGATAGCCCGGCCCGTCGCGCAGCGCCAGCAGTAGCCGCGCCCGCGTCGGATCCGACAGGGCGTGACCGAAGCGGGCCAACACCTGCCCGTGCGTCAATGTCTCCACCCCACGACAGTACACCGGATAATGTACTGACGGCGAACATCCCACCCCGGGGCAGCTCAGGCGCCTCGTCGTCCCTCCACAGCAAAGACTCAGGATTCATCCAGCAATGAATAAAGCCGGAGCTGTATCCTCGCGGACGGGTCATGGACGGGACGCGCTCACGCGCGCTGGACAACAGGTGAGGGTGTCATGCCGGCGAACAACGCCAAGGCGCGCAAGCGCACCGCCAAGGGCACCACAGCGGGAGCGGCGCGGCCCGCCGGTTCCCCGGCGGCCGGCAGCACCCGTGCGGCGCAGGCCAAGCCGGGTGCGATAGCCGCCGCGAGCGGCAAGGCCAACGCCGGCAAGGCCGCGCACCAGGTCCGCAGGACCGGCATGAGCACCAACCTGAAGGTCACCCTCGGCGTGCTGGCCGCCGCCCTGGCCGTGCTCATCGGCATCGTCGTGGTCAACCGGGACAGCACGCCCACCACGGTGGCGTCTGAGGCGCTCGTGCGCCCCGACAGCCACCGCCTGTCCACTGCCGCGGACGGCAAGACCACCGTGGTGGAGTTCCTCGACTTCGAGTGCGAGTCGTGCCTGGCCGCCTACCCCGGTGTGGAGAAGCTGCGCGCCGAGTACGGCGATCGGATCACCTACGTGGTGCGCTACTTCCCGATCGCCAGCCACCCCAACGCCTTCAACGCCGCGCACGCCGCCGAGGCCGCCGCCCGGCAGGGCAAGTTCGAGCAGATGTACAAGAAGCTGTTCGACGGCCAGAACGCCTGGGGGCACAACCAGCAGTCGCAGGCCGCCGTCTTCGAGGGCTACGCGCGGGAGCTGGGCCTCGACATGGCCACGTTCAAGGCCGATGTGGCCAGTGCCGATGTCGACGCCCGGGTCAAGGCCGACGCCACCGACGGCGAGAGCCTCGGCGTGCAGGGCACCCCGACGTTCTTCATCAACGGCGAGAGGTACACCGGCTCGCCCACCTACGCCGGTCTGAAAGCCTCGATCGACACATCCCTCGCCTCGTGAACCCGGCCCAGGCCCACGGCGTCAACCAGGAGACCGAACCGGTCCCCCACCCGGACGCCGACGCTGCCGCGCCTCGGGTCCTCAGCGACGGACTGATGGGCTGGATCCTGACCATCGGCGGCCTGGTCGGCGCCCTCGCGGCGTTCGTGCTCACCGTCGAGAAGATCGCCCTGCTGAAGAACCCCGCCTACGTGCCCAGCTGTTCCATCAACCCGATCCTGTCCTGCGGATCGATCATGACCACCGGCCAGGCCGAGGTGTTCGGGTTTCCCAACCCGCTCATCGGCCTGGCCGCCTTCCCCGTCGTCGCCGCCACCGGCATCGCCGTGCTCGCCCGGCTCCAGCTGCCCCGCTGGTGGTGGCTCGGCATGCAGGCCGGCACCCTGTTCGGTGTCGCGTTCGTGCACTGGCTGTTCTTCCAGAGCCTGTACCGCATCGGCGCGCTCTGCCCGTACTGCATGATCGTGTGGGTCGTCATGATCGTGCTGTTCAGCTACACCACCCTCTACAACCTGCAGGACGGCCGACTGCCCGCCCCCCGCCGCATCACAGCCGCCGCACTACGCGTACACAGCGCCATTCCGACCCTCTGGCTGCTGGCCTTCACCGTGTTGATCGGCGTGCGGTTCTGGACCTACTGGCGCACCCTCATCTGACCGTCGCTGACCAACGCGGTCCCGCACCGCCAAAGCGCCCCCGCTCCGAAGGCATCCCCGGACATGAAGAAGGCGGGCCCGGAGGGGATTCCCTCCGGGCCCGCCGTGGTCAGGTCACTTCGTGAACGCGTCCCGCACGTCCCGGCCGGCGTCCTTGACATGTTCGCCCGCCTGCCGGGCCCGCGCGTCGCTCTGTTCGGTGGCGCCCTCGGCCCGCATCCGCTCGTTGTCGGTGGCCTCGCCGATCCGCTCCTTGGCGGCGCCGGTCAGCTCCTGGGCCTTGTTCTTCGCCTTGTCGGTGAAGCTCATCTCAGACTCCCTCTGCTCCGGCGGTTCCGGGGCCGTGCGGCCTCCTGTCGTCAGGCATGCCCGGTCGGTGCGGGCGGGAAACCTCCTTCGGTGCGGGCTGACACACGCCGCGCAGGGCATCCTAGGAGGCTAGGTGAAGTGGGGAGGCGGCGGACGGGCCTGGTTGACTGGTCGGATGGGAGAGATCATGCTCATCCGCCACGGCGAGACCGAGTGGAGCGCCAACGGCCGGCACACCTCGTACACCGACCTGGACCTCACGGCCGACGGCGAGCGGCAGGCCCGCGCGCTCCGAGCGCTCCTCGCCGGCCGGCGGTTCACCCGGGTGCTGTCCAGCCCGCGCACCCGGGCGCTGCGCACCGCGCAGCTGGCCGGGCTGACCGTCGACGACACCGACACCGACATGGCCGAGTGGCACTACGGCGAGTACGAGGGGCGGACCACCGCCGACATCCAGAGCGATCGCCCGGCCTGGAACATCTGGACCGACGGCTTCCCCGGCGGAGAGTCCCCCGCCGAGGTCGGCCGGCGGCTCGACCGGGTGCTCGATCGGACCGCTCCCCTGCTCGAGCACGGCGACGTCGCCCTGGTCGGCCATGGACACAGCCTGCGGGTGCTCGGCGCCCGGTGGATCGGGCTGCCGCCGGCCGCAGGAGGGCGACTACGGCTGGACACCGCCACGGTCAGCGTGCTCGGCCACGAACACGGGCGGCGGGTCATCCAGCGGTGGAACCAGTCGACTCCCCCGCCGCCCGGGGCCGACGCGGCGGCGGGTCGGCACTGATCTTCGGCGGCCGGTTCTCGTACGGGGTGGACAGGACGACGGTGGTGCGGGTGGTGACGTTCGCCGCCGTGCGGATCTCCTGGAGCACCCGCTCCAGGTCCGCCGGGCTGGCCACCCGCACCAGCAGCAGGTAGAAGTCCTCCCCCGCCACCGAGTAGCAGGAGTCGATCTCCGGCAGGTGGGCCAGCCGCTCCGGGGCGTCGTCCGGCTGTGACGGGTCGAACGGCCGGATCGCCACGAAGGCCGTCAGCGGCAGGTCCAGCGCCTCGAAGGACACCCGGGCGGCGTACCCCTTGATCACCCCGCGCTGCTCCAGCCGGCGGACCCGCTGGTGCACCGCGGACACCGACAGGCCGACCTTCTCCGCCAGAACCGTGTACGACAGCCGCCCGTCGGCGGTCAGCGCCGCGACGATGGCCCGGTCGATCTCCTCCACGGCGTGCAACCTACCCGTAATCGCGCTCACCCGCGACGAGAGGCCGGCCGGGGCACGCTCAGCGTGCCGCCCGGTCGCGCACCGCATCCGCCGCGTAGTGCAGCACCTCGGCCATGTCCTCCTCGTCCAGGAACGGCAGGTCGGTGAGAATGTCCGTGGCACTCATCCCGTCGGCCATCATGGCCAGGACCGTGGCGACCGGCACCCGGGACTGGCGCACGCAGGGCGCGCCGCCCATGACGTCGGGGTCGACGGTGATCCGCTCGAAGACCATCGGGCCAGGCTAGCCCCTGGCCAGGTCGCGGGAGATGACCAGCCGCTGGATCTGGTTGGTGCCCTCCACGATCTGGAGCACCTTGGCCTCCCGCAGGTACCGCTCGACCGGGTGGTCGACCACGTAACCGGCGCCGCCGAGCACCTGCACCGCGTCGGTGGTCACCCGCATCGCCATGTCGCTGGCGAACAGCTTCGCCTTCGCCGCCTCGATCGAGTACGGCCGGCCGGCGTCGCGCAGCCGGGCCGCGTGCAGCGTGAGGGCGCGGGCGGCGGAGATCTGGGTGGCCGCGTCGGCCAGCATGAACCCGAGGCCCTGGAAGTCGACGATCGCCCGGCCGAACTGCTGCCGCTCGCGGGCGTAGCCGACCGCGTAGTCGAGGGCCGCCTGGGCCAGGCCCACGGCGCACGCGGCGATGCCGAGCCGGCCGGAGTCCAGGGCTGACATGGCGATGGTGAAGCCGGCCCCCTCCCCGCCGATCAGCCGGCCGGCGGGGACGCGGGCATCGTCGAAGGCGATCTGGGCCACCGGGGACGAGTGCAGGCCCATGGTCCGCTCGGGGGCCTGGGGGATGATGCCGGGGGTGTCGCGGTCGGCGAGCAGGCAGGAGATGCCCTTCGGGCCGGGACCGCCGGTGCGGCAGAAGATGTTGTAGAAGTCCGCGACCCGGGCGTGGGTGATCCACGCCTTCGTGCCGGTCACCACGTACGCGTCGCCGTCGCGGGTGGCGCGGGTGGTCAGCGCCGCCGCGTCCGAGCCGCCCTGGGGCTCCGACAGGCAGTACGCGCCGAGCAGCTCGCCGCCGATCATGTCGGGCAGCAGCTTGCGCTGGGCGTCGGTGCCGAACTGGGCGACCGGGTAGCAGGACAGGGTGTGCACGCTGACCGCCTCGGCGGCGGCGAGCCACCGGCTGGCGAGGATCTCCAGCACCTGGAGGTAGACCTCGTACGGCTGGGCGGCGCCGCCGTGCTCCTCGGGGTACGGCAGGCCGAGCAGGCCCGCGCGGCCGAGGGTGCGCAGCACCTCCCGGGGGAACTCGGCACGCTGCTCGAATCCGGCGGCCCGGGGCGCGAGTTCCCGGTCGGCGAGTTCGGTGGCCAGGTCGAGCAGGTCGTGGGCCTCGTCGGTGGGCAGGATCCGGTCGACAGTCATAGCGCGATGAGCTCCGTGGGGGTGGTGTTGAGCCGGGCCACGCCGTCCGTCGTGCAGACGACGATGTCCTCGATGCGGGCGCCGTGCCGGCCCGCGAGGTAGATGCCCGGCTCGACGGAGAACGCCATGCCGGGTTCCAGCGGCCGGGGGTTGCCGGCGACCACGTACGGGTCCTCGTGGCCGTCCAGGCCGATGCCGTGGCCGGTGCGGTGCAGGAACGCCGGGCCGTACCCGGCGGCGGTGATCAGGTCGCGGGCGGCGGCGTCGACGGCCTCGGCGGTGACACCGGGGCGGACGGCGGCGACGGCGGCGGCCTGGGCGGCGTGCAGGACGGCGTAGTAGTCGGTGAACTCGGCCGGGGGCGGGCCGCCGGCGACGTACGTGCGGGTGCAGTCGGAGCGGTAGCCCGACGGCATGGTGCCGCCGATGTCGACCACCACGGGCTCCCCGGCGCCGATCGGCCGGTCGGAGGTGCCGTGGTGCGGGCTGGCGCCGTTGGGGCCGGCGGCGACGATGACGAAGTCGACGGTGACGTGGCCGGCGGCGCGGATCGCGGCGGCGATGTCGCCGGCGACCTCGGCCTCGGTGCGGCCGGGGCGCAGCCACCGGTCCATCCGCAGGTGCACGGCGTCGATGGCGGCGCCGGCCTCGGCCAGCGCGGCGACCTCGGCCGGGGACTTACGGATGCGCAGCTCGCGCAGCACCTCACCGGCGAGGCGCTGCGCCGTGCCGGGCAGCAGGGCCCGCAGGGCGAGGACCTGCTCGGCCCACATCCGGTCGGCCAGGCCGACGGCCGCGACCGGCCCGTCGAGGGCGGCGGACACCAGGGGGTACGGGTCGGCGCCGTCGGGATGGTCGACGATCCGCACGCCGGTGGCCGGGGCGGGGGACGCCTCGGCGGCGGGACGTTCCAGGGTGGGCACGATCAGCGTCGGCTCGCCCCGGGCGGGCAGCACCAGGCAGGTCAGGCGCTCCCCCGCGTGGGCGTCGTAGCCGGTGAGGTAGCGCAGGTCCGAGCCGGGGGTGAGCAGCAGCGCGTCGAGGCCGGCCGCGGCGGTGGCGTCGCGCGCGGCGGCCAGCCGCCCGGCGGGGTACAGCTCGTCGGTTCCCACGCGCTCAGCTTAACGGTCGTTTGGTAACCGCCGGACACCCGGTTCGGTCGGCGGCCGGGCCAGGCCGGGACGGCCGCACCCGCACCGGCGCGGCGGCGGGCCACGGGGCCGGGCACCCGCTTGCCACAGGGGTGAATCGTGGGGAGGCAAATGCTTGTGAAGATACCCCCGGCGGGGGTATAACTACTGCATAACCCCTTGATAACCCCAACGGAGGCGGCAGTGCCGAAGATCAATGTCTACCTGCCCGACGACCTGGCCGGCGCGGTGCGCGACAGCGGCGTCCCGGTGTCCGCGATCTGTCAGCGCGCCCTGGAACAGGCGGTCCGCCAGGTCACCGCCATCCGGCAGGTCGCGCTCGCGGGCCTGGAGGCCGACGACCTGGCCGAGCGACTGCCGAGGTTCACCGCCCGCGCCCGCACCGTCGTCAAGCTGGCCATCGCCCGGGCCCGGGTGGCCGACGCGGCGTCGGTGGGCACCGGCGACTTGCTGGCCGGCATGCTCGCCGAGGGCGAGAACCTGGCGCTGCACGTACTCCAGGCGATGGAGATCGATCCCGCCCTGGTCCAGCGCGACCTGGACCGCCGCCCGGCCAACGCGGCAGAGGCGACCGACGCCCCGTCCTCGATCCACTTCAGTCGCACCGCCGCCTCGGCGCTGGAGATCACGGCGACCGAGGCGATCGCGATGGGGCACAACTACGTCGGCTGCGAGCACCTGCTGGTGGGCCTGGCCGCCGAGCCCGACGGCACCGCCGGGCAGGTGCTGCGGACGCTGGGCGCCGAGCCCCGGCTGGTGCGCCGGGCCGTGACGGCGGCCCTCGCCGGCTACATGTACCTGCGCGCCCAGGCCCCCGCCGCCGGCGGCGGGACCGACCCGACGCAGGCGCTGGTCGCCGCGGTGCATCAGCAGCTGCAGCCGCTCGTCGCCCGCGTCGAGACGCTGGAGCGCCGCCTCGACGCACCCCGATGACGCCAGACGCCCCCGCGAGACGGAGCAGACCTGTGGCACCACGCGTGTTGCTGCTGGCCACCAAGGGCACCAGGTCGCGCTGATGGTCGCCCTCGGCGCGGGCAACGTCGAGGGCATCCGCGACTGGTTCGACCGGTGGTGACCGGCGCGCCGGCCGGTGGGCTCCGGGCGAAGCCGCCCGGAGCGGGTCGCCGCCTGGCTAGCCTGGAGCTGCGCCGGCACCACTGCGGCGGGCGGCGACGGGCGGAAGGCGGGCGGCGCGGGTGGCGGACGACGGGCGGGAACGCGGGGCGCGGCGGCGACGCGGGCTGCTCTGGGCCGGCATCCTCGCGGTGGCCGGGTTGGCGCTGCTCGCCGTCGGGCTGACCATCGCCGACGGCGCGGTGGCGTGGCTGGAGGCGGTCGTCGCGATCGTCCTGCTGGTGGCGAGCTACGCGGTGCAGCGGCTGGCCCGGCGGGAGGCGCTCTACCGGCACGACGAGCCGGGCTGACCGCCGCGCCGCCGCCTGATCGTCGGACCGCTGTGCCAGGCTGTCGGGCGTGGCACACCGACCCCCGATCATGCTGATCGACGCCCCCAGTCTCTACTTCCGGGCCTACTTCGGCATCCCCGAGTCCGCGGCGAAGGCCCAGGACGGCACCCCGGTCAACGCCGTACGCGGCTTCCTCGACATGCTCGCCACGCTGATCCGCACCCGCCGTCCCGACCGGATGGTCTGCGCGATGGACCACGACTGGCGGCCGGACTGGCGGGTGGCGCTGCTGCCGTCGTACAAGGCGCACCGGCTGGCACCGGAGGGCGGCGAGGTGGTGCCGGACACCCTCACCCCGCAGGTGCCGGTGATCCTTGACGTGCTGGCGGCGATCGGCATCACCACCGTCGGCGCCGCCGGCTACGAGGCCGACGACGTGCTGGGCACGTTGTCGGTGACCCAGCCGGCCCCGGTGGAGGTGGTCTCCGGCGACCGGGACCTGTTCCAGCTCATCGACGACGAGCGCGGGGTGCGGCTGCTCTACGTGGGGCGTGGCGTGGCGAAGCTGGAGGACTGCGACGACGCGGCGGTGCGGTCCCGCTACGGGGTGCCGGCCAACCGGTACGCCGACTTCGCGGCCCTGCGCGGCGACCCGAGCGACGGACTGCCCGGGGTGCCGGGCGTCGGGGAGAAGACCGCCGCCCGGCTGATCGACCGGTACGGCGACCTCGACGGCATCGTCGCCGCCCTCGACGACCCCGACTCCGGATTCGCCTCCGGCCTGCGGGCCAAGCTCGACGCCGCCCGGGACTACCTGGCCGTCGCGCCCAAGGTGGTGCGGGTCGCGCTGGACGTGCCGCTGCCGGAGCTGCCGACCGCGCTGCCGCCGTCGCCGGTGGCCCCCGACCGGCTGCTGGAGCTGGCCGAGCGGTGGAACCTCGCCGGGTCCTGCCGCCGACTCGTCGACGCCCTGGCCGCCCAGGGCTGACCCACCGGTGCGGCCGGCCGGGCCACGGCCCCGCCGGCCCCACCGGTGATGATCAGGCGGTGGCGTGGTAGGCCAGGACACCCCGGTTCACCGCGGCGATCGCCTGTCGGGCGGTGGCCCGCAGCTCGGTGGACGCCCCGCCGGAGTCGGCGAGCTGGCCGAGCAGGTCGACCACCTGCCGGGCCCAGCGGACGAAGTCCCCGGCCGGCATCTCGCCGTCGATCTCGTGGCCGCTGGCCAGCACCTTCGCCAGCGCCTCGCCCCGCGCCCAGCGGTAGACCGGCCAGGCGAAGCCGAGGTCCGGCTCGCGGGTGACCGTGAGGCCCCGGGCGGCCTCGTCGGCCTCGATCTCCCCCCACAGCTTCAGCGTCTCCTCGACGGCATCGGCGACCGGCCCACGGGGCAACGACGCCCGCTCGTCGACGTCCCGGCGGGCCTCGAAGACCACCACCGAGACCGCGGCGGCCAGCTCCGACGGCGACAGGCCGTCCCAGACGCCCCGGCGCAGACACTCGGCGACCAGCAGGTCGGCCTCGGTCCAGATCCGGCCGAGCATCCGACCGGCGTCGGTGACCGCGCCGTCGACGGACAGATAGCCGCGCGCGGTGAGCAGCGCGACGATCCGGTCGAACGTGCGGGCCAGCGAGCCGGTGCGACCGGCCACCCGCTGGCGCAGCTCCTCGGTGTCGCGCTCCAGCCGGCGGCGGCGCTCGGCCCAGCGGGCGTGCTCCTCCCGGTCCGGGCAGTCGTGGCAGGGGTGCCGGCGCAGCTCGGAGCGGAGCTGGCTGATCGCGTGGTCCTCGCCGGCGCCCTGCCGGGACCGGCCGCCACGGCGACCGCCGTGCCGGTCCAGCCCGATGCCGCTGACCTCGGCGGCGAGGTCTCGGCGGGCCCCCGGGGAACGGTGGTTGAAATGCTTGGGTACCCGGATGCGGGCAAGCACCTCGGCCGGGGTGGTGAAGTCGCCGGGGCCGACCCGGCCGGCCCAGCGGTCCTGGGTGAGCACCAGCGGGCGGGGCTCGCCGAACCCGCCGGTGGCCGGGTCGAGCACCACCGCGAGGCCGGCGCGCCGGCCGGACGGCACCCGGATCACGTCGCCGACGCGCAGCCGCTCCAGCGACTCCACCGCCGCGGCCTTGCGCTGCTGCTGGCCCTGTCGGGCCACGGCGCGTTCCCGGTCGGCGATGGCCACCCGCAGGGCGAAGTACTCGTCGAAGTCGCCGTGGTGGCAGCCGGCCTCCACGCCGTACGCGTCGATGGTCTCGGTGTTGCGCTGCACCTGGCGGGCCAGGCCGACCACCGACCGGTCCGCCTGGAACTGGGCGAACGAGGACTCCAGCAGCACCCGGGCCGGCTCCGCGCCGACCGAGCCGACGAGATTGACGGACATGTTGTAGGACGGGCGGAAGCTGGAGCGCAGCGGGTAGGTGCGGGTGGAGGCCAGGCCGGCGACGTGCCGGGGGTCGGTCTCCGGGGACCAGACGACGACCGCGTGCCCCTCCACGTCGATGCCCCGGCGGCCGGCCCGGCCGGTGAGCTGGGTGTACTCCCCCGGGGTGAGGTCGACGTGCGCCTCGCCGTTGTACTTGACCAGGCGCTCCAGCACGACGCAGCGGGCCGGCATGTTGATGCCCAGGGCGAGCGTCTCGGTGGCGAAGACCGCCTTGACCAGGCCCCGGACGAACAGCTCCTCGACGATCTCCTTGAACACCGGAAGCATGCCGGCGTGGTGGGAGGCCAGCCCGCGCTCCAGACCGTCGAGCCACTCCCAGTAGCCCAGGACCGTCAGGTCCTCCCCGGGAATGGCGGTGACCCGGCTCTCGACGACCCGGCGGATCTCGGTGCGTTCCTCGGGTGAGGTCAGCCGCAGGCCGGCGGCGAGGCACTGCTGCACGGCAGCGGCGCAGCCGGCGCGGCTGAAGAGGAACAGGATCGCCGGGAGCAGCCCCTCCCGGTCGAGCCGGTCGACGATGTCGGGGCGCAGCGGGCCGCGCCAGCGGGGGCCGCGCCGCCCAGCGCCGGGGCCTGCGCTGCGCCCCTCGCCGAGCTCCAGCCGGCGCATCGTGTCGCGGGTGTAGCGCAGCAGCTCCGGGTGCACATCGTGCTTGCGGGCGGCGTCGGCGTCGTGGAACAGGTCGAACATCCGCTTGCCGACCAGCATGTGCTGCCACAGCGGCACCGGTCGGTGCTCGCTGACCACCACCGTCGTCTCGCCGCGCACGGTGACCAGCCAGTCGGCGAACTCCTCGGCGTTGGAGACGGTCGCGGACAGTGAGACCAGAGTGACCGAGGCGGGCAGGTGGATGATCACCTCCTCCCACACGCCGCCGCGGAACCGGTCGGCGAGGTAGTGCACCTCGTCCATGACCACGTAGGCCAGGCCATCGAGGGTGGCCGAGCCGGCGTAGAGCATGTTGCGCAGCACCTCGGTGGTCATCACCACCACCGGGGCGTCCCCGTTGATGGCGTTGTCGCCGGTGAGCAGGCCGACCTGCTCGACCCCGTAGCGGTCCACCAGGTCGTGGTACTTCTGGTTGGACAGCGCCTTGATCGGGGTGGTGTAGAAGCACTTGCGCCGGGTGGGCGCCGCGTCGGCGCCGTCGGCGCCCCCCGGCTGGGCGGGGCCGCCGCGCAGGGCCAGGTGTACGGCGAACTCGCCGACCACCGTCTTGCCGGCGCCGGTGGGGGCGCAGACCAACACCCCGCTGCCCCGTTCCAAAGCCTGACACGCCTCCCGTTGGAAGTCGTCGAGATCGAACCCCAGGTCAGGGGCGAACTCGTCCAGCGCCGGAAACTGTGAGGCCTGCGCGGCCCGGCGGCGGGCCGCGGCGTACCGCTCGGCGGGACTCGACATGTCGTCAAGATTAATGCGTGCGTCGCGGGACCACCTGTCAAGGCCGTCCGACATCGGCGTCCGGGGCGGTCGGTAGGGTGCACGGCGTGCCGGACCATGCCGAACCGCCCCGCCCGACCCCGCCGCGCGGCATCGACGCCGCCGCCAGCGCCCAGGCGTCCCGCCGGCCCGTGGAGGCGGTGCTGTTCGACTTCCACGGCACCCTCGCCCAGGTGGAGGAGCCGCACGACTGGGTGCAGGCCGCTGCGGCGGCCTGCGGGGCGACCCTGGAGCGGGCCCGGGCCACCGGCCTGGCCGACCGGCTGCTCACGGCCGGCCGGGCGGGCGGGCCGCTGCCTGCCCGGGTGCCGCCGGCGCTGGCCGAACTGTGGGCCGACCGGGACCTCTACCCGCACGCCCACCGGGGCGCGTACACGGGGCTGGCGGCGACCGTGGACGCCGGGATCGACGGGCTGGCCGACGCGCTCTACGACCGGGTGCTGGTGCCCGAGGGCTGGGTGCCGTACCCGGACACCGCGCCGACCCTGGCGGCACTGCGGGAGGCCGGGGTGAAGGTGGCGGTGGTCAGCAACATCGGCTTCGACATCCGGCCGTTCTTCGCCGCCTGGGGGCTCGACGGGCTGATCGACGCGTACGCCCTGTCGTACGAGGTGGGGCGCTGCAAGCCGGACCCGGGGATCTTCTGGCGGGCCTGCGGGATGCTCGGGGTGGACCCGGAACGGGCGCTGATGGTGGGCGACACCGCGGCCGACGCCGGGGCGGTGCGGGCCGGCTGCGCGGCGCTGGTGCTGCCCGAGGCCGAGCCGGGCCGACCCAATGGGCTGGGTTCGGTGCTCGGGCTGGCCCTGCCGACCTGACCCCGCCCGGGGGCCGGTGACAGCGCGGGGTGTCCGGTCGGCGGGGCCACCGGCTCGCCCCTGGTCACCGCAGCAGCCGGACCGCGCCCGGCACGGCGGTGACGGTCACCGGCAGGTCAAGGGCGCGCTCCCCGTCGGCGTACGTGGTGATGCCCTCGGCGGCCAGTTCCACCGTCCGGGCCCGGTGGCTGCTCACCAGCGGATGCTGGACGTGGGTGCCCCGGTAGATGCGCGGCTTCACCCGGATCAGGGTGCGCCGGTCGAACCGGCCGCCGACCACCACGTCGAGCAGCCCGTCGGTCGGGTTCGCGTCCGGGCAGATCCGCATCCCGCCGCCGTAGCTGGCGCAGTTGCCGACCGCGACCAGCACCGCGTCGACCTGCAACGGCTCGCCGTCGAGGCGCAGCGTGTACCGGCGGGGGCGTAGCCGGGCCAGCTCGACCAGGATCGCCAGGTCGTACCGGCGGGGGCCGCGCGGGTGGCGCATCCGGTTGGCCCGCTCGTTGACGATCGCGTCGAACCCGGCGGCGAGCACCGCCCCGTACCAGCGGGGCGGGCCGTCCGGCCGGGTCATCCGGGCCAGGTCGACCGGGCTGGTCCGGCCGGCCCGCAGGGCGTCGGCGATCGCATCCGCGGCGGCGAGCGGGTCGGTGGGGAAGCCGGTGTCGGCGGCGAAGTCGTTGCCGGTGCCGGCCGGCACCACCCCGAACGGCACGGTCGTCGCGGCGACCGCCTGCAGTCCCCGGTGCACGGTCCCGTCCCCGCCCACCGTCACCAGCGCGGCGATCCCGTCGGCCAGCGCCGCGTGGCACGCCCGTTCCGCCTGGTCGGCCGTGTACGCCTCCAGCAGGCGCACCGGCCGGCCCGCCCGGGCCAACCGCTCCAGCAGGCCGGGCAGCAGTCCCCGGTGCCGCCCGCGGCCGGCCGTCGGGTTGGCGAGCACGGCGACGGGGCCCTCGGGGTGCGGGCCGGGGGCGGTGCGGTCGACAGCGGTCACGGCGAGCACCGTACCGCCGGGCGGGCACCGCGATCATCTTCCTGCCTGCCCGGAATCCGCGCCGGCTCTCCGGCGCCGGTGCGGATTCCGGGCCTGGCCCCATCGGCCGGACGCGCCAGGGATTGACTGCGATGGATTACTGTGCTAAACGACGCGGTAATTGCCATGAAAACAGCGGAGACGGACCCATTGGTGACGCTGCGGGACGGTCTGCCACCAGGGCGTGACACATTGCCATTCGCCGTTCAATAATGGCTGCCGTCGATCAGCCTCGGGTCGAGTGCGGGGGGCACCGACACCGATCGAAGGGAAACTATTCCGTGAAGCGGGACCATTCACCCGTGCTGCCGGGCGACGGCGCCACCGACTACGCGCGTTACATGCGCACGGACGCGCTGCTGGAGCTCCAGCGCCCCCCGGAGCAGATGATCCACCGCGACGAACTGCTCTTCCAGGTGGTGCACCAGTCAACCGAGCTGTGGCTGAAGCTGGCGGGGGCCGAGCTGGCCGAGGCGGGCGCCCGGGTGGCCGCCGACGAGCCTGCGGCGGCGGAGCCGCTGCTGGCCAGGGCGACGCTCGGGGTCCGGCTGGTCACCGACCAGCTGGAGATGTTCCGGCACTTGCCCCCGGCAGCCTTCCAGGCGATGCAACCGGCGCTCGGCACCGGATCCGGCGCCGAGTCGCCCGGCTGGCGCGGGGTGCAGGCCGGGAGCAGGAAGCTCGACCGGGCCTTCACCGACCACCTCGCACGGCGCGGGACCGACCTGTCGAGGCTGCTCCGGGGGGACCCGACGGACCCGGCGCACCGGCTGGCCGAGGCCATGGTCGAGTGGGACGAGCGGGTCGCGTTCTGGCGGGTGCGGCACTACCAGGCCGCGATCCGGGTCGGCGGCCACGGCGTCGCCGGCACCGAGGGCAGCCCGGCCAACATGCTCGCCAGGCTGATCGACCACCGGTTCTTCCCGGAACTGTGGCAGGCACGCGTCGCCCCCGCCACGCCGGCCGAGGGCATTTCCCACCCGGAGCGGCCCTGAAGAATCCTGCCGGACCGAAATTCGCCGAAACGTCACCGTCCGTGTTTCACATAATTGTAATGTCGAGGTGCGGTTCGTGCGCGAGCTGACGAGCTGGCTGTCCGGGGGGGCCGATCCCGACAGTTTTCCCTACCTCCCGGTGATGGCTGAGTTCCACCGGACCGGCAAACATTTCGTCGGAAAGGGGCTGCTCGCTCTCCTCGACGAGGCGAGGGCGCACGTCGCCGCCCGGGCGGCCGGCGCCGGGCCGGCGGACTCCGGGCCCGTCCGGCTGCTGCGCGACTTCCTCGACGTCGCGCTCGACAAGTGGGACGGTCGGTACGACTACCGCAGCTACCTCGCGTTGCGCCTGCTCGGGCTGCCCTGCGGCGACGGCGGTGGCGGCTCGGTGACGGAGCGGGCCGCCACCCGCCAGGGCCGCGACCGGCTCCTCGTGCACCTGGTCGCCGACGCGCTGGCGTTCGAGCTGGCCGCCGCCGCCGGCACCACCGAGCTGCTACCTGAGCAGCGGCCCGGGCCGGCGCTGGTGGCCAAGCGCCACCGGCTGGGCGTCCGGGCCGTCTCCCCCGCGGTGTCCCGCCTGGGCCTGACCGTCGACGATCCCCAGCCGGCGGCGGCCGCCGCGGCGCTGCACGCCCTCGCCGCCGCCGACCGCAGCGCCGCCGAGGAGCGGGCGCTGCGGCTGAGCATGCTGCCGGTGTACCTGTCGCACGACGAGTACCTGTTCATCCGGGTGCTCCAGGCCTACGAGTGCGTCTTCGCCGGGCTCGCCGACGAGCTGCGCGCGACGATCGACGCGATCGACGCGGGCCGGGCCGTCGTGGCGGCGGAACGGTTGGGGTACGCCCGGGACCAGCTCTCCTCGGCCGCACCCCTGTTCTCGCTGCTGGCGAGTATGCAGCCGGAGTCGTTCCGGACGTTCCGGGCGTACACCGAGGGGGCCAGCGCGATCCAGTCCCGCTCCTACAAGCTGATGGAGTCGCTGTGCCGTACCCCCGAGGGGTCCCGGCTGGACTCGGCCGCCTACCGGTCGGTGCCCGAGCTGCGCGACCGGGCGCGCACCGGAGGGCCGTCGGTCGACGCGGCGCTGCGGGCGGCCGTCCGCGACGGCCGGCTGGCCGGGGCGGACCGAGCCCTGGTGGAGCTACGGATGCGCGAGTTCGCCGCGACGGTGCTGCACTGGCGCCGCACCCACCACCGGCTGGCGGTCCGGATGCTCGGCGAGCGGCCCGGCACCGGCTACACCGAGGGGACACCCTACCTGGCCGAGGTCCGGACGATCCCGGTCTTCACCGCCGTCGCCGCCGACCCCGACCCGGCGGCCCCGTCCGAACCGAGTGGAGGCTGTCCCGAGTGAGCGCACCCGAACTGGAACCCGCGATCGGCGGGCCGCGGCGTCTCGACGCCGCCGCGCATGCCGCGCTGCGCGCCGAGTTCCCCCTGCTGGAGACCTGCCTCTACCTGAACAACAACTCGACCGGCGCGGTGCCACGGGCGGCGCAGGGCGTGCTCACCGGCTACTGGGACACGTTGCGCACCTGGCGGGACGACGTGTGGCAGGGCTGGCACGAGGGCCTCGACCGGTACGCCGACGGGCTGGCCGCGTTCATCGGCGCCCCGCCGGGCAGCGTGGTCACCGACGCGAACCTGAGCATCCTGCTCGGCCGGATCGCGTCCTGCTTCGACTACCGCCCGCCGCGCGACCGGGTCGTCATCACCGACCTGGAGTTCCCGGCCGTGCCGTTCGTGTGGAACGCGTTCCGCCGCTACGGCGCCCGGCTCGACGTGGTCGGCACCGGCGGCCCCGGCTTCGACGAGGACGCGCTCGTCCGGCGCGTCGACGAGCGGACGCTGCTGGTGTGCGTGCCGCACGCCAGTTTCTCCTCCGGGGCCACCGTCGACCTGCCCCGCCTGGTCGCGCGCGCCCACGACGTGGGCGCCCTGGTGGTGGTGGACGCCTTCCAGAGCGTCGGGGTCATGCCGCTGGACGTGACGGCCCTCGGTGTCGACGTCGTCCTCGGCGGCGCGCACAAGTGGCTGTGCGGGGTCGGCACGGCCTTCCTGTACGTCCGCCCGGACCTGACGCCGACCCTGGAGCCGGCGGCGACCGGTTGGCAGGCCGGTGACCGGGCGCTGACCTTCCGGCCGTCGACCGGCTGGGCCGCCGGCGCCCAGCGGTTCGCCGGCGGCACCCCGTTCCCGCTCACCTCGCTGGTCTCCCAGGTCGGCCTGGACCTGCTGGCCGGCGTGGGCATCGCCGCGATCCGGGAGCACTCCCTGGCGTGCACCTCCCGGATCCTGGCCCGCGCCGTTGCCGCCGGCATCACGGTGGTCAGCCCGACCGAGCTGCATCGGCGCGGCGGCGTCGTGTGCCTGGACGTCCCAGACGGTGAGGCGGTCAAGCGACGGCTGGCCGCGCGGGACGTGATCTGCAGTTGGCGGGGCTACCTGCGGGTCGGCCCGCACGTCTACAACACCCTCGACGAGGTCGACGCGTTCATGGACGCACTGGAAGAGGAGCTGGGTCGATGACCGTCACGCTGTCGCCGCGGGCGCTGATGAGCCTGCTCGCCAACGGCACCAAGGCCATGGACGTGCTGGAGACAGCGCTCACCATGGGCCTGCTCGACGTGCTGGAGCCGGGCCCGGCCGTCCTCGGTGAGCTCGCCGAGAAGTTCGGGGTGCGGCCGCTGCGGCTGTACAAGTTCCTGGACTGCCTGGAGAGCCTCGGGTTCGTCGAGCGGGACGAGCCCGGCGACGACATCACCGCGGCCCGTTACCGGGCCGTGCCCGGGCTGCGCGACGCCGTGGCGGCGGTCGCCGGGCCGGACGCGATCGAGCGGGACCGGGACCGGTACCCGTGGCGGCGGTTGCACGGCCGGCTCGCGGAGAGCCTGCGCGGCGACGCCGGCATGACCGACGACGACTTCGCGTGGCCGCCGCGCGACGACGAGCAGACCGCCGCCTTCGAGCGCAGCATGGCCGTCGGCCTCGGCCCGGTGCTCGAGACGGTCCACCGGCACGCCGACCGGTTGTGGCCGGACCGGCGCCGCCTGCTCGACGTCGGCGGCGGCGACGGCACGCTCGCCGCCCGGGTGCTCGACGACGCCCCGGGGCTGCGGGCCGACGTGTACAACCTGCCGGCGGTGGCGCCGCTGGTGGAGCTGACGCGGGCCCGCTGCGGGCACCCGGAACGGCTGGGGTTCGTCGGCGGCGACTTCCTCGCCGAGCCGCTGCCGGGCGGCTACGACGCGCTGGCGTTCGTGCGGGTGCTGCACGACTGGCCGAACGACGTGGCCCGCACGCTGGTCGAGAAGGCGTACGCCGCGCTCGCGCCGGGCGGACTCCTGCTGATCTGCGAGGAGTTCCGCACCCCGGACCGGCTGGCGATGCAGTTCTTCTGGAGCTACTTCCTCATCGGCGTCGACAGCTGCGTCAGCCGGCTGCGGGAGGTGGAGTTCTACACCGGCCTGCTCGAGGAGGTCGGCTTCACCCGGGTGCGGGTGCTGCCCGGCGGCTGGGAGCTGGTCACCGCGTACAAGCCGCCGGACGCGCCGTGAGCCGGGCGGGGGCGGGCGGCGTTGCGGCTGCCGACCGAGGGCGGGGGCGCGCTCGTCGTCGAGCAGCGGCTCACCGATGACGACCGCCCCGCCGGGAGGCAGCACCGCGTGACACGTGGCTCGTCGGCGGGAACCACACGCCGCCGGCGAGCGACTATCGGTACATGCGGTGTGAGCAGTGGCGGGAGATGCTGTCGGCCCAGCTGGACGGGGAGGAGACCCTGGCCGAGCGGGCCGCGGCCGAGGGGCACCTGGACGCGTGCGGTGACTGTTCGGCCTGGTTCGACGCGGCGGCGGCGGTGACGCGGCGGGCGCGTACCCGGCTGGTGTCGCCGGGGCCCGACCTGGCCGACGCGGTCCTCGCCGCCGTCCCGGCCGGGGCTTCCCCCCGCCGGTGGACGCCCGCCCGGCGGGGCCGGCTGGTGGCCGGGTTGCGGGCCGCGCTGGGCCTGGTCGGCGCCGTGCAACTGGTGCTCGGGCTGACTCAGGTCGGTCGGGGCGCGGTCGTCGCGCACGCGCACGCCGCCGGCCAGCACCTGTGGCACGAGTCGGCGGCGTGGAACGTCGCCGTCGGCGCCGGGTTCCTGTTCGTCGCGGCGCGGCGGTTTGCGCCCGCCGGGGTGCTGCCGATGCTCAGCGCCTTCGTCGCGACGCTGGTGCTGCTGTCGGTGAACGACCTGATGACCGGCCAGGTGGCCGCGTCCCGGCTGGTCAGCCACGGTTTCCTGGTGGTCGGCTGGGTGCTCACCGTGCTGCTGTCGCGGCCCCGGCTCCGCCCGGGTGATCCGGCGCCGGGGCAGGGACGGTCGCGGGCATCCCGCTGGCGGGTCGAGCCGGACCAGCCCGAGCAGCCGGCCCCGCTGCGCCTGGTGCCACCGCAGCCGTACGCCGCGCAGGCCAGCGACCGCCGGGCCGCCTGAAGGCCGGCCCTCGGCGGGCGGGGTCGTCGGCGGTGCCCAAGGGCTCAGCGGGTCGGGCAGGCGTCGGCGGTCTCCCGGCCGCCCGCCGGGAACTCAGCCGGCGCTGGTCGGGCGGGCCGGGTGGGCGTCGGCGTGCCAGGCGGCCACGAGGTCCTCGCGCGCCCGCGCCACCCGGGAGCGGATCGTGCCGACCGGGCAGCCGCACACCTGGGCGGCCTCCGCGTAGGACAGGCCGGCCACCTGCGTGGCCACGAACGCCACCCGTCGCTCCGGGGCCAGAGCGGCGATCAGCCGGTGCAGGGCGACGCCGTCGTCGGCCGCGGGTTCGACCGCGCCCACACCCTCCGCCGCCGTGCGCCAGTCCGGCAGGGCCGCGGTACGCGGGCGGGTCACCGCCGCCCGGACGTGGTCGACGGCGACCCGGCGGGCGATGGTGAACAGCCAGGTGCGGGCCGAGGAGCGGCCGGCGAAGCCGGGCAGGCTGCGCAGCGCCCGCAGGAACGTCTCCTGGGTCAGGTCGTCGGCCTCCCCCGGCCCGGCGAGGTGGGCCAGGAACCGCCACACCGGGCGTTGCAGGGCCCGGACGAACGCCGCGGCGGCCTGCTGGTCGCCCTGCCCGGCGAGGCGTGCCCAGCGGGTCACCTGCTCGTCGTCGGCCTCCGCGGTCACCACGACCGGCCGCCCGACCCGGCGCGGATGGCCACGCCCGCCCGGTGGTGTGCTTCGGCGGTGCTCACGCGGACCGGTACGGCGCGCGGCGCTGTTGCGTTCACGTGGTCTGTCTCCCGGCCCGGTTCCGGCGGCTGACGCCTCCCACCAGCGGTGGGAGGGCTGTCTCCGCGCGCCGCCCCGGTGCGACGCACCACTGTTTGTCGGTCGCGGCGACGGAAAAGTTCCCGGTACCACGCCGCGCCGGGTAGGACGGCGGTCGGTGCGACGGGGACGGGCGGGCCGCTCCCGCGTGGGAGCGGCCCGCCCGTCCGGCCCGCGTCGCTCAGTCGTCGCTGTCGTCGTCATCGTCCTTGTCGTCACGGTCGTCGTCATCGTCATCGTCGTCATCGTCGACCGGCTCCTGCTCGGCCTTGACCACCGCGCCGTCGTTGCGGTCGACGTCGACCTCGTGCTCGGTCTGCCCGTCGACGATCTCGACACTCCACACCTGACGGCCGTCCTCGTCCTCGGCCTCGACCTCGACGATCCGGCCACCACCGGCGCGCGCCAGAGCGATCTCGCCGGCCCGCCGCTCGTCGACGCTCCCGCCGGCGGGCGAGCCGGTGGGGGGCGGCGTCGCCGTGCCGGCGGGCGCACCGGTGGCGGGCGCACCGGTCGCCGGCGCCGAGGTGGGGGCGGCGTCCGGGCTGCCGGTCGCCACCGGCGCCACGGTGGCGGCGACCAGGGCGGTCGGTACGGCGCGGTCGTCTGCGGCGGTGACGCCGAGGGCGACCCCGGCCACCGCCAGCATCGCCGCGCCGCCGACGGACGCCATGATCAGGGAGTTGCGCTTCATCTCGGTGCACCTTTCCTCGGTTACTACGTCGAGGATCGGCCGTGGCGGGATAGCGGCGCGCTGCACGAACGCTAAGGCGCGGTTAAGGTCGCCGGCGGGGCCAGCCACAGGCGCACCTCGGCCCCGCCGCCCGGGGCGGTGCGCAGCTCCAGCCGGCCGCCGCCGGCCTCCGCCACCCGGCGGGCGATGTCCAGGCCCAATCCGGTGGACCCGGCCGGGCTGGCTCCCCGGCGTACGGTGGCGGGCGGCATGCCGGGGCCCCCGTCGACCACGACGAGGACCACCCCGTCGGAGTCGCGGGCGAGCCGGACGGTGAACGCGGTGCCGTCCGGGGTGTGCGCGAACACGTTGCCGAGCAGCGCGTCGAGGGCCGCGGCCAACTCCTCGGCGGGCACCGTGACCGGCAGCGGCCCGGGATCAAGGTCGCAGCGGACCTCCCGCCCGGTGTCCTCGGCCAGCACCGACCAGAACGCCACCCGGTCGGCGACCACCGCCGCCGCGTCGCCGCCGGTGACGGCCGGCGACCGGTCCCGGCGGGCCTGGCGGATCAGGCCGGTCACGGCCCGCTCCAACCCGTCCACCGCGGCGGCGATCCGCGTCGCCTCCTGCGGCTCGCGCAGCGACTCGGCCTCCAGGCGGAGCGCGGTCAGCGGGGTGCGCAGCCGGTGGGAGAGGTCGGCCACCTCCTCGCGCTCCTGGGCGAGCAGGACCTGGATCCGGCCCGCCAGGTGGTTGAGCGCGCCGGCCACCTCGCGCAGTTCGGCCGGGCCCGCGGGCGTCACCCGGGCGTCCAGCTCGGCGTTGGCCAGCCGGTGCGACACCACGGACAGCTCGGCGATCGGCCGGACCAGGGTGCGGGCCAGCCGGTCGGCGACCAGCAGCCCGAGCAGCACCAGCAGCACCCCGAGCAGGGCCAGCACCAGCCAGGCCCGGGTCACCCCGGCGGTCAGCTCGGCGCGCGGCACCACCGTCCGGATCACGCCCGTGCCATCCGGCCGGCCCTGCACGGCGATGACCACCTCGCGTCCCTCGTCCGACTCCGCGGTCAGGCTTCGCCCCCGTTCGGCCAGGGCCACCGCCGGGGTACGTGGGACGGGCGTGCCCAGCACCGTGTCGCCGGGCAGGAACACGCTGACCGGCCGGCCAGACTCCGCGGCGAGCTGCTCGGCGGTCAGCCGGATGGTGGCGGCGTCGGCCGTACCCACCACCGGCACCAGGCTCTGCGCGTCCGCGGTCGCCCGGACCGTGGCCCGGTCCTCGGCCACGTCCCGCACCAGCAGCGCCAACGGCACCAGGAAGGCCACCAGGGTGAGCACGCTGACCGCGGCGGACAGCAGCGCCAGCCGCGCCCTCACCCGACACCGCCCGGGGACTCCAGCCGGACCCCCACCCCCCGCACCGTGTGCAGGTAGCGGGGCTGCTGGGCACTCTCGCCCAGCTTGCGGCGCAGCCACGACAGGTGCACGTCGACGGTCTTGTCCGCGCCCCCGTACGGGATCTGCCAGACCTCGGTGAGCAGCTCCCGCTTGGTGACCACCTCGCCGGGCCGGGCGGCGAGGTGGTGCAGCAGGTCGAACTCGCGCGGGGTCAGCTCGACCGGCGTGCCGTCGAGGGTCACCTGCCGTGAGCGCGGGTCGACCCGCAGCCCGCCCACCGCCAGCGTCGGGTCCTGCGCCGCCTGGACCGCGCCGCGCCGGAGCACCGCGCGGACCCGCGCGTCCAGTTGGGCGGCGGTGAACGGCTTCACCACGTAGTCGTCGGCGCCGGCGTCGAGGACCCGGACTATCTCGGTCTCGTCGTCGCGGGCGGTCGCCACGATGATCGGCACCGCGCTGACCGCGCGCAGCATCCGCAGCAGGTCCCGCCCGTCGAGGTCGGGCAGGCCCAGGTCCAGTACGACGAGGTCCGGCCGGTCGTCGAGGGCGTCGCGCAGACCCTCCATCGCGGTGGACGCGGCGGCCACGGCGTGACCCCGGTCCCGCAGCGCCCGCGCCAGCGGCGTCCGGATGGTCAGGTCGTCCTCGATGAGCAGCAGGCGGGGCACAGGATGCAGGCTAGCCGCCGGGACCGCCGCCGGCCGGTTCCTTAACCCTCTCTTAGCGTCGACCGGCGCTCCCGCCAACCTTCGATCGGGGATAGTCGGGGGATGCGTCGTCGCCGTGCCCTCGCCTTCGCCGGGTGGCTGGCCACCGCCGTGCTCGCCACCCTGGTCGGGGTGGCCGCGATCCGGCTGGTCGGGGAGAGCATCACCGGCACCCCGGGCGGGGTGCACAGCCAGCGGGACGTCGAACGGGCGCTGGCCTCGCCGCAGGCGAGCACGGCGGCCCCGGGCGGCAGCCCGTCCACCGGGCCGGGCGCGCCCCCGGCGACCGCGTCGCCGGGGGCCGGAGCGCGCCGGGCCTTCGCGACCGCCGGCGGCAGCGCCGTGGCCGAGTGCACCTGGGGCGGGGTGCGGCTGGTGTCCTGGGCGCCCGCGCAGGGCTACCGGGTCGGCGACGCCGACCAGGGCCCGGACGACGACGTCGAGGTCACCTTCGTCGGGTCGGGCGGCGAGCACGAGCTGAAGCTGCGGTGCGTGGCCGGCGAGCCGGTGGCCGTCGCCGACGACTGACCCGGCGACGGCCACCGGCGGATCTCGGTCAGCCGTGGTGCTTCTGCTGGCAGGGCACGCAGAAGCGGGCGTGCGGGACGACCTCCAGCCGCTCCGGCGGGATCTGCGCCCCGCACTTCTCGCACGCGCCATAGCGACCGTCCTCGATGCGGTGCAGGGCGTCGACGATCCGCTCCAGGCTCATCCGGGTCGCCGCGATCAGCGCGGCGCGGGTGTGCGCCTCGCCCGGGTCGCCGGTGTCGGCGGTCAGCTCGGTCAGCCGGACCGTCTGGGCCGCGTGATCGTCGGTCAGTGTCGCGCGCAGGTCGGCGAGCCACTGCTGGCCGCTGGCGCGCTGGATGTCGGTGCTCATGTCGCGTCCTTCCGGAAAAGGGTAAAAGAAAAGGGCCGAAGCCGGAAGCTTCGCCCTGGTGGCCGTACCCGTCGGAGATATTCCGGCGGGGGGCCACGCCCGCTGGGGATCGGGCTCGGCAGCCCGTGGATGGGGGCGGCGCCGAGCGACGGCGCGCCCGCCGGGCGGGTGGCCACCCACGTGCGCCGGCGGCCCGCGGCAGCCGGCGACGCCGTCACGACGGTGACGGTGACGCGGGCGAGCGGGGCGGCCGATGGCATGGGGCCACCATAGGCCGCCCCGCCGCAGAACCCAACCACGTTGCTCGCCGGCCGTCCCGGCCCAGGCGCGGCACGGCTCGCCCGTTGACCCCGGACACAGCGACGATAAACCAGGCCAACGCGGTGATCCACCCCAAAATGGGATGCGTACGGACTGGCGCACCTGTTGGATCTCGGCATGGAGCACGATCTTGTTCTTCCTCGGAAGGCACGCCCAGGGGACCGCATCGCAGTTCTCTCGCCGTCCTTCGCCGCAGCAGGTGCCTATCCCGGAATCCACGAGCAGGCCATGCGACGGCTTGCCGACGTGACCGGCCTGGTTCCGGTCGAATACCCCACCACCCGCGAGGTGGGTGCGACCGCGGCAGCGCGCGCAGCGGACATCAACGCCGCCTTCGCAGATCCCGAGGTGCGCGGCATTCTCGCCGTCGTCGGAGGCGAGGACCAGATCACCGTCATCCCGCATCTGGACGCCGACCTCGCCCGAGCCGATCCGAAGCCGTTCCTGGGCACCAGCGACAACACCAACCTGCACCACTGGCTCTGGGGCCTTGGCATCGCCAGCTTCTACGGCGGATCCTCCCAGGTACACCTCGGCCCCGGGCCTGCCGTGGACGACATCCACGCCCGGTCGCTGCGGGCGGCGCTACTCACCGGGGAGCGGCTGGAGATCACCGATCCGGGTGAATCCGAAGATGTCGGGATCGATTGGGCCGATCCGCAAGCGTTGGAACACTCCGGAGAACGCGAACCGACGGAGCCGTGGAGCTGGTACGGGCCGCGCCGCGCAGTCACCGGCACCGCCTGGGGCGGCTGCCTGGAGGTCATCCAGTGGATCCTGACGGCGGGACGCTTCCCATTTCCCCCGGAGATTCTGCAAGGCGGGGTGCTGATCATCGAGACGTCGGAAGAGCTCCTCCCTGCGCGCGATGTCAGCTTCATCGTCCGCTCACTCGGTGAACGCGGCATCCTCAGCGCCGTCGACGCGGTCCTGCTCGCCCGTCCGCCGGTCTCCGACCACACCCGTCGGCCCGCTGCCGCGGATCGGGCACGGCTACGCGAGCAGCAGCGCGAAGCGGTCGTCGACGTCGTGGCCCGCTACAACCCGGAGGCAGTCGTCTGCGTCGGCATCCCCTTCGGCCACACCCGACCGCAATGGATCCTTCCCCACGGCGGAGCCATCACCGTTGATGGCGTGGAACGTCGAATTTTCGCCGACTATCGATAGAACCCTCAGCGCTCGCCACCAGGTGCCACCTCAAGTCGGACGGGACACACGCCTCGCCCTGGTGGCGGCAACGCCGGTCATGGTCAGATCGGGTCGACCCGGCCCAGCCGCCAGTAGCCCATGAACGCCACCGCCCGCCGGTCGATCCCCCGCTCGGCGACCAGGTGCCGGCGCAGCGTACGGATCACACCGGCCTCGCCCGCCAGCCAGGCGTACAGCGGTCCCGGCGCCACCGAGGGCGACACCTCCCAGAGGAAGTCCCGGTCGACGTCCACGTCGGCGATCGGCGTCCGCCCGAACGGCAGGCCCGCCATGGCCGGTGTCCGGCCGGGCAGCAGGCCCGCCGTCGCCGCGGCGACGGCGGGAACCAGGCGGCTGCCGTGCGGACCCCCGTCGCGGGGCAGCCAGGCGACCTCGACGCCGGCCGGGGCCGGGACGGACAGCGCATCGGCCCGCTCCGGCACCTCCAGCAGCGCCCGGCCCCGGGCGTCGGGTGGGAGCCGTTCCAGGATGGCGCAGATCGCGGGCACGGCCGTCTCGTCGCCGGCCAGCAGCAGGTGGCCCGTCGCCGGGGGCCGGAACTCGATCCCGCCGTGCTCGCCGGGGTAGCCGGCGTCGGGGCCGAGCAGGGCGGCTTCGTCCCCGGGCCGGACCCGGTGGGCCCACCGGCTGGCCGGACCGCCGTCACCGTGCAGGACGAGGTCGATGTCGACCTCGGCCAGGTGCGGGCGGGCCGCCCGGACGGTGTAGGTGCGCACCGGGCAGCGCCGGTCCTCGGGCAGGGCCCGCCACCTCACGTACCAGTCGGCGCCGACGGGAAGTTGGACCCCGCGCTCCCCGGGCAGCGGCAGCGCCAGTTTGACCCGCTGGTCGTAGCCGTTGTCCGCGAACCGGTCCAGGTCGGGGCCGGTGAAGGTGACGCGGAGGAACGAGGGACTGAGCCGGCGTACGGCGCGGACCTCGACGGCGAACAGGCGCCACGGCGCGATGGGCAGGGTCTCGGTCATGACACCCTGCGCCGGCTGCGGCTGGACGTGATCAGTCGACACGAGGTTAGGCTAGCCTAATGTTCCCGGTCGGGTGTGAGGCGGTACGGCCTTCTCTCCCTCGGGCGACGGCCACCGGTCTGACCGGGCCGGACGGTGCCCGCCTACGGGTCACCCGAGCGCGGCGGCCCGGTCCAGGAAGAGCAGTTGGGCCCGCTTCTCCGGCAGGTCGATCTGCGGCCCCGGCACGAAGCCCGCGCGGGTCAGCCGGGCGATCGCCTTGTCGTTGCGCGCGTCAGGCTCCGCCACGATGCGCCGGCGGGCCGGGTCGGCGAGCACGAAGGCGAGGAAGGCGTCGAGCAGCACGGCGGTGAAGCCCCGCTCGGTGCCGCCGTCCGGCGGTCCGATCATCAGGTGGATGCCGAAGTCGCCGGGCCGGACGTCGTAGCACTCCCCCACCGGGTCGGCCCCGGGCTCGTACGTCTGGAAGAGCGCCACCGGCCGGCCGTCGCGGTGGATCAGATAGGCGTGGTGGGTGTCGAGCGAGTCCAGGTACTCGTAGATCTCCAGCACCCGCTCGCGGCCGGCGTCGCGCATGCCCCAGAACCGCGACCGCTCCCGGGTGACCCAGTCGTGGATCACGTCGATGTCCTCGGCCGGCCGCACGGGCCGGATGGCCACCTCGCCGAAGCCCTCGACGTGGCACGAGTAGGAGGTCGGGGACATCGTCATGGCTCTCCTCGGTGGGGTTCGGCTCCGGCCGGCGGCGCGGGCGCGCGTCGACCAACGATCCGCGTCCGGACCGGTCACTGGACGTACGGCCAGCCGGCGGCGTCGCAGCCGAGTCGGTTGATGCCGAGCAGCGCCGCCCCGGTGTCGGCATAGTAGTGGCGGACGAGGTGGTCGGCGTCGGAGAGGGCAGCCTGGTCGCCCGAGCCATGGACGTTGCCGTGCGAGGCTCCGGGCGGGTCAGGGGCCCGGGGGTCCCGCCGTGGGGCCGAGACGGCGGTGGCCGGCTCCCGTCGCGCGGGGGGGCCGGCCACCTCGGCGTCACAAATACCTGACTACTTCCAGGTGTCGTTGTTGGTCCGGGTGCCGGAGGCCGGGGTGGTGAAGGTGCGGTTGCCGCCGGATTCCCAGGTGACCGTGCCGTCGGGGTTCTTCTTGAGGTACTTGTACTCGACGGCGGTGTTCGGGGGCAGGTTCAGCGTGGCCCGCCAGACCGGGTAGTCGGCTGAGGAGAGCGCGACGGCGTTGGCCGGGTTCCAGCCGCCGAGGGCCGCGATGTTGCCGACGACGTAGACGTTCTGGCCGTAGGAGGTGGTGACGGTGGCGTGGAACGAGGCGGCGATCTGCCCACCGGTGTCGGTGTCACCGCGGAAGGTCTCGTTCACCGTGTAGGTGCCGCCCTGCGGGGTGGTGAAGGAGCGGTTGGCGCCGCTCTCCCAGGTGACGGCGCCGGCCGCGGTCTTCTTGATGAGCTTGTACTCCACCGGTGTGGACTGCGGCAGGTCGATCACCGCCTGGTACGTGTTGCCGCCCTGCGCGGTCAGCTTGACGGCGCCGGCCGGGGCCCAGGAGCCGAGGGCGGGGATGCTGCCGACGACGTAGACCTCCTGGTCGGCGGCCGGGGTCGCGGCGACGGTGAAGGTGGTGGTGACCTTGTCGGTGGGGATGACCGTCGGGGTGACCGTGGGCGACGCGGTGGGCGACGGGGTGGCGCCGCCGGGCCGGGCGTTGACGTGGATCGCGACCGCGTTGTTGGCGGGGATGGACACGGTGGCCCGACCGCCGGAGACGGTCACCGTGCCGCCGGCGCAGCCGGACGCGGTGGCGGGTCCGGAGACGACGTCGCAGTACTGGCCGTCGGCGAGGCCGGTGGTGAACGTGGCGGTGGAGGCGCTGCCCGAGTCGTTGACGCCGAACCAGGCGCGGTCGCCCCGGTGGAAGCCGATGACGTTGCTGTTGACGGTGGTGAAGTCGGAGACGGTCTTGACCGACCGGGCGGCGTTGGCCCAGCCGACCATGCCCTTGACGCCGGTGGACTGGGTCAGGCAGTTCCAGGCGCCGCCGCAGGCGGTGTCGGTGACGTAGCCACTGCCGTTGGCCGGCGGGGACTGGTTGCGGTTGCCCCAGGAGAAGCTGTCGTAGACCGAGGGCTTGCCGTGCGGGTAGGCCAGGGCGAAGTAGTTGGCCAGGGTGTAGTCGCTGCCGTTCTTGTAGGACAGCACGACCCCGTCGCGCTCCAGGTCGTGGTTGGTGACCATGGAGAAGACGTTGGCGCTGGGGGCGTCGAGGTTCCAGCTCGGGATGTTGGCGAGGGTGGAGATCGAGCCCTGGAAGGCGGACCTGAGGCCCTTGGCGTACGCGAAGTCGAGCACGTCGCCGTTGCCGGTGAACGCCCGCGCCTTCAGCGCGTCGTTGCTGGCGCCGTCGAAGATCTCCTGCGCGATGTACGGGCGCTTGTTCTCGGCCACGGTGTTGTGGAGCTTGCCGAGGAGCGCCGCGAAGTCGTCCTTCTTGATGTGCTTGACCGCGTCGACCCGGAAGCCGTCGACGCCGAGGCCGATCATGTCGTTGAGGAAGGCGGCGATCTTCGTACGGACGCTGTCCTTCTCGGTGTACAGGTCCGTCAGCTGCAGCAACTCGCAGTTGGTGACCTGGGCCTCGTTGTTCCAGTCGTTGATGCCGCCGCCGGTCGGGCAGTTGTCGCCCGGCCGGTGGAAGTCCCCGTTGCCGTAGGGCACGGCAGGGAAGCTGTAGCCGGGGCCGGAGAAGTCCGTGCCCGCGTACCCGACGATCTCCTCGGGGTTGTTCGCGCCGGCCATGTGGTTGACGACCGCGTCGACGTACACCCGCACGCCGGCGTTGTGGCAGGCGGTGACCATCGCGGCGAACTGCGCGCGGGTGCCGAACCGGCTCTCCAACTTGTACGACACCGGCTGGTACACCTCGTACCAGGGGTGCACGCCGTCGACGCTGTTGGGCAGGCTGACCGACTCCTGCGGCGGCGCGACCTGGACCGCGCCGTACCCGGCGGGGCCAAGGTGGTTGGTGCAGGCGGCGGAGACGGACGGCCAGTTCCACTCCCACAGGCTGGCCGTCACCTCGCTGTTGTTGAGCCCGGCGGCGGCCTGGGCGGGGGTGGCGGCGGTGGTGGTCGCGATCGCGACCGGCAGGGCCAACGCGGCGACGGCGGCGGCGAGCAGCAGGCCGCCGGCGCGGCCACTAAGGGGTGACCTCAGACGTTCCATGACGGGTGAACCTTCCTCCGGGGGTCGAAGAGGCACTGGTGGATGGACGGCCGTCCAGGTAGCAAGACGATGCGGTATGGATGAAAGACTTTGCAAGACCTTTCGGCAAGATTCTTGAAACCTGCCGGCAATATGCACCCGCGCAGCCTCTCCCACCGCGCTCCCAGCGCATCCCCACTGCCCACTTCGGAGGAACCTCCCCTCGCGCTGGAGGAAATTCCTTGACATGCCCGAGAGATCGGCGCAACCTTGCCGCAACAACTTCCAGCATTTGCGAGCAGCTTGCAGGACCCCGGCGCCGCTACGCCGCACGCTCCGGCCGGCGTCGCGCCCCGCCCGGAGTGCGCCTCAGCCGGTCCGGAGTGCGCCTCAGCCGGTGCGGTGCGCCCGCCGCAGCAGCCAGGCGGCGACCAGGCCACCGGCGAGGACGGCGACCGCGCCCACCGTCTGCCCGGACTCCGACGCGGCGCGGAAGGCGTCGGCGACCTGGGCCCGCTCCGCGTCGGTCCGGGCGGCGGCCAGCGCCGCGGGGAACGACCCGGCACCGGCCAGCGCGGCGGGCAGCAGGGCCGCGAACCGGGCATTCAGCACGGCGCCCAGGACGGCGACGCCGAGGCTGCTGCCGACCTCCGTCATCGTGCCGTCCACGCCGGCGCCCGCGCCGGCCTTCTCCGGCGGGATCGCGCTCATCACCGCCTCCACGATCGCCGGGTTGGCCAGGGCACAGCCGGCGCCCATGGTGAGCAGGCCGGCCAGCAGCACGCCGTAGCCGTCTCCCGGAGCATGGGTGACGAACAGCAGGCCGCCGCAGAGCAGGGTCATGCCGACGGCGATGGCCCCGGCCGTGCCGAGCCGGTGGATCAGCCGGGCGGCGATGCCGGCGAGGTTGAGCACGACGATGGACAGCGCGAACGGCACCATCCGCAGTCCGGCCTCCCAGGCCGGGTACCCGCGCACGAACTGGAGGTGCTGGGTCAGCAGGAACAGCGCGCCGGTGGCGCCGAAGGTGATCAGGACGACCCCGGAGACCGCGCCGACGAAGCGGCGGTCCCGGAAGAAGCCCATGTCCAGCATGGGGTGGGCGATCCGCCGCTCCCACCACACGAACGCGGCGAGCATCAGCACTCCCCCGGCGGCCGTGCCGAGCACCGGGGCGGAGACCCAGCCCCGGTCGGGGCCGGCGATGATCGCGTACACCACGGCGGTGAGGCCGGCCGTGGACAGCACCACCCCGCCGAGGTCGAGGCGACCGCCGGACGGGTTGCGGGACTCCGGCACCAGGAGCCCGGCGGCCACCAGGCAGACCACCACGATCGGGACGTTGACCAGGAAGATCGCCTCCCACGGGAAGCGGGCGAGGATGAGCCCGCCGACGGGCGGCCCGGCCGCGAAACCCAGCGCGCTGGCCGCCGCCCAGATGCCGATCGCCCGGGGCCGCTCGGCGGCGTCGAAGACCTGCATCGCCACCGCGAGGGTGGCGGTGACGAGCAGGGCGCCGCCGATGCCCATGCCGGCCCGGGCCGCGATGAGCTGCCCGGTGGACTGGGCCAGCGCCGCGGCCAGCGAGCCGGCTCCGAACAGGACGAGGCCGGCCAGCAGCAGCCGGCGCCGGCCGTACCGGTCGACGGCGCTGCCCGCGGTGAGCAGCAGTCCGGACTGGACCAGCGCGTACGCGTTGATGGTCCACTGCACGTCGGCGGTGCTGGCGCCCAACTCGGCGGTGAGCACGGGCACCGCCACGGTCAGCACGGTGTTGTCGAGCACCACCGTGACCTGGGCGAGGCAGAGCACGGCGAGGATCAGCCACCGGGTGGGCAGCGGATGGGCGGGGACGGACGGCGTCCGGACGGCGGGTTCGGACAGGCTCATGGCGCTCCTGGGCGGAAGGGAAGCGCTCGGACCGCTCAGCTCGCGGCGAGCACCGGGACGTGGAGGGCGGTGAGCGTGCCGAAGGGCGACCTCACCGTGCGCTCCAGTAGCCGAGCGCGGTGAGTTGGTGCTTGCCCACGCCGGGGGTACGGCGCAGGTGCCTGGTCAGGTCGCGGGCGTTGGCCGCTTCGCCGGAAGGTCCGTCCGGCCATCGCGCGCAGCATCAGGGCTGCCCGGTTCCGTTTCACGCACCCCTCCAGTAGGGTCCACCCAAGTTAGGGGAGGGTAACCTAAATTGGCACTGTTGTGGGAGCCTGCCTCGCCGCGTGCGCCGCACGCCCGGACAACCGGCATCCGTCGCGACGCCTGGGGCGTGGCGCACCTGTGGGCGGACACCGTGGACGAACTGGCCCGGCTCCAGGGCCGGGCGGCGGCGCTCGACCGGGCGTGGCAGATCGAGGTGGAGCGGTGGCGCTCCGAGGGCCGGCTCGCCCAGCACGTCGGGCCCGCCGAGGTGGGCTGGGACCGGTTCGCCCGCCGGGCCCGCCTCGACGACACCGCCCGGCACTGCTACGCCGGGCTCGACCCCGCCACCCGGCGCTGGGCCGCCGCCTACGCCCAGGGGGTCAACGACGGGCTCGCCGAGGGGGCCGCCGGGTCCCCGGAGTTCGCGGCGGCCGGCTGCGCCCCCGGCCGGTGGCGACCGTGGTCCCCGCTCGGGGTCTTCCTGGTGCAGCACGTGCTGTTCGCGACCTTCCCGAACAAGCTGTGGCACGCGCACGTAGCCGCCACCCTCGGGCCGGCGGCGGCCGGGCTGTTCAGCGCCGAGCCGCCGGCCGGTTCGGGCAGCAACGCCTGGGCCGTGCCCGCCGAACCGGCCACCGGGCGGGGCCCGGTCATCGCCGGCGATCCACACCGGATCCTCGAACTACCCGGCATCTACCACCAGGTGCGGCTGGCCTGCCCCGAGTTCGACGTGCTCGGGTTCGCCTTCCCCGGCGTCCCCGGCCTGCCGCACTTCGGCCACGCCGGCGAGGTGGCCTGGGCCGTGACCAACGCGATGGCCGACTACCAGGACCTCTACCGGGAGCAGCTGCGCCGCGACGGCGACCGGGTCCTGGTGCGCGAGGCCGACGGCTGGGCGCCGGCCCGCCACCACGTCGAGCGCATCGGGGTACGCGGCGGCGACCCGGTGCAGGTCGAGGTGATCGAGACGCCCCGGGGGCCCGTCATCGACGAGGACCGGCACACCGGCGAGGCGATCAGCCTGCGCACCCCCGCCCGGGTCGAGCAGCGCCTCGGCTTCGACGCGCTGCTGCCGCTGCTGCGGGCGCGGACCGTCGACGACGTCGCCACGGCGCTGCGCCACTGGGTCGAACCGGTCAACAGCGTGCTCGTCGCCGACCGATCGGGGGCGATCGCCCAGCTCGTCACCGGCCTCGTCCCGGTCCGCGACGAGCGGTGCCGGCGGGAACCGGTGCCCGGCTGGGAGCCGCGCTACGACTGGACCGGCGAGTACGCCCCGATGTCCCGGACCGCGGTGACCGGGCCGGCGGTCTGCGCCAACGACCGCCGGCCCGACGTGGCGGCGCTCGGCGTCGACTTCGCCCCGCCGCACCGCGCCCGGCGCATCCGTACGCTGCTGGCGGCCGGGGCCGAGCCGTCCACCGTGCACACCGACGACCGGCTGGAGGCCGCCGTCCTGCGCGGCGCCCTCGACCGCCTCGACGCCGACGCCCTCAGCGCGCCGGCCCGGGCGCTGCGCGACCGGTTGACCGCCTGGGACGGGCGGATGCGCGCCGACAGCACCGACGCCGGCGCGTTCGCCGCCTGGCGGGCGGCGCTGGCCCGCGGGCTGCACGAGCACCCGCGGCTGCGCCCACTGCGCGCCGGGGGCGCGTACGACGAGCTGTTCGCGGCGTGGACCAACCCCCTGGGCCGCATCGGCCACGCCCTCGACGCCGTGGTGGCGGGGCTGGACCGCCTCGGCGTCGACGTGGGGCCCGTGGCCGCCGCCGCGCTGGAGGAGGTGGCGCACGGCGACCCGCCCGGCACCTGGGGGCGGCGGCACGTCCTGCACCCGGTGCACCTGTCGGTGGCCAGGGAGGTCGACGTCGCGGTGGCGGAGATGCGCGAGCGCGTGGCGCTCTCCGGCGACGCCGACTGCGTGCTGGCCACGAGCAGCGTCCCCGGGCTCTCCGACGCCTGCTGGCGGGGCCCGGTCGCCCGCTACGTCTGGGACCTGACCGACCGGGCGGACAGCCGGTGGGTGGTGCCGTTCGGCGCCTCCGGCCGCCCCGACAACCCGCACTTCGACGACCAGCTGCCCCTGTGGGCCGCCGGCGAGCTGATCCCGGTGGTCACCGACTGGGCGCGGCTCACCCCCGAGCAGGAGACGAGCAACCCGTGACACACCAGGTCACCGGCGCCGTGGGGCCGCGCCGGCGCAGTCTCCCACCCGGGCCCGGTTCGAGGCCGACCACTCCGCGCCGGCGGCCGGCTGAGCCGGATCGGGCAGAAAGCTTCAGGATGATCTGAGGGGTCGAAGGGTATCGACATCGACTCTCGTGACGGTATAGCGTGCCCGTCATCGTGATCGTCGATCGACGGGGCCCCCGTCCTTCATCGAGGAGTGTCGTGGCCACCTCCCCCTCCACCACCCTGCGGCGTCGCCGCCTGCTCGGCCTACCCGCCCTGCTTGCCGCCGCGTTCACCGTCACCGCCACCGCCCGGCCCGCCCCGGCCCGCGCCGCCACGCCGGCCGAGTGCCTGGCCGATTTGATCCAGGCGCCCTGATGGCCACGGTCCCCTGGCTCGCCGACGTGCTGCGGGCCGCGGGCGTGCAGGTCGTCGAGGAGGGCGACTGGCGCAACCGGGCGCGCCCGGGCGACTTCGCCCCGATCGGGGTGCTGTGGCACCACACCGCGTCCACCTCCAGCGCCACCAACCCGCACCCGGCGCTGAACATCTGCATCAACGGCCGCTCCGACCTGCCCGGCCCGCTCTGCCAGGCCCTGGTCGACTACCACGGCGTGTTCCACCTGATCTCCGCCGGCCGGTGCAACCATGCCGGCGCCAGCCGCGGCAGCGGCCCGATCCCGGCCGGCGACGGCAACACCCTGATGATCGGCTGGGAGATCGACTACAACGGCGTCAACCAGGAGATGACCAGCGCCCAGTACAACGCGTGCGTCGCCGCCACCGCCGCGGTGCTCACCCGTTTGGGCCGGGACGCCAGCCACGCCCGGGGCCACCGCGAGACCAGCACCTCCGGGAAGATCGACCCGTCGTTCATCGACCTCGACGTGATGCGCGCCGACGTCGCCGCCCGGATGTCCGGCGGGAGCGCGTGGAGCGCGATCGTGGACAACTCCACCGCCGGGCGGTTCACCGCCAGCGCCAACTGGGGCGTCTCGTCGTACTCGGGGCAGCGGTACGGCGCCGACTACCGCTACGCCGATCCGGTGCAGTCCAGCGACGTCGCCTGGTACCGGGTCAACGTCCCGGTAACCGGGAGCTACCGGGTCGACGCCTGGTGGCCGGCGAACGCCGGCTACAACAGCGCCACGCCGTACATCGTGGCCACCACCGCCGGCAACCGGACCGTCCACGTCGACCAGCGCGCCACCGGCGGGCAGTGGCGTTCCCTCGGCACGTTCGCCCTGCCGGCCGGGGACGCCAACCGCGTCGGGGTCAGCCGGTGGACCACCGCCGCCGGGCTGGTCATCGCCGACGCGATCCGGCTCACCCGGATCGTCTGAGGCCACCGCAGGGGGGTGGGTGAGGCGTGCGGCCCGGACCGGCGGCACGCCTCACTCCTGCCCCAACCAGGTGCGCAGCGCCCACCACCAGCGCACGGTCTGCGGGACCGGCCACCGGCCGCCCGGCTCGGCGAGGGTCGGCGGCAGCCCGGCCAGCTCCTGCAACCGGCGCAGCCGGTAGCGCACGGTGTTCGGGTGCAGGTGCAGGGCGGCGGCCGTCAGGTCCAGCCGTTGCCCGTGGTCCAGGTAGGCCAGCGCGGTCGAGGCGAGCTGGCGGTGGAAGTCGTCGGCCGGGTCGAGAGCCCCGAGCAACTCCCCGCTGACCAGCCCGGCCAGCTCCGGCTGGGCGGCCAGCGCGGTCTCGCCGGCCAGGTCGACCACCCCGTGCAGACCGCGCAGCCCGGCCCGGGCGGCGACGCGCAGCGCGGCCACGCACAGCCGGTGCAGGGTCGGGGCCTCGGCCAGCGGTCGGGCCGGGGCGGCCACCACGAGCACGGCGGCGTCGGCCAGGTCGGCGGACGGCAGCCGCGGGGACAGGCCGGCGAGCCGGTCGTCGACCGTGCCGAAGACACCCCCGCCCCCGCCGAACTGCCGCCGCACCGCGGGGATCCGGGCCGGGTCGGTCAGGTCGGTGACCACGCAGTGGTACCGACCGTCGGGGCGCAGCCCGAACCCGGCCAGTTCGTCCGGCCGGCCGTCGGCCGCCTCGTCGAGCAGCAGCCGCCGCAGCAGCCGGTTACGGGCGTCCCGCCGGGTGCGGACCAGTTCCAGCTCCGCCGTGTGATGGCCGTCGACCAGGGCCCGCTCCAGCGCACTGGCGTACCGGCCGAGCTCCAGCATGGCCTCCAGCAGCGCGGTGTCGGATATCCCGGCGGCCCGGCCGCGGTACAGCGCGATCTCCACCACCTTCTGCCGGCCCGCCTGCACCCCGCGCAGCAGGCCCGCGACGGAGACGCCCTGCCCGGCCCGGTCGGCGCCGAGCCGCCGCGCCTCCGCGAAGTCCCGTTCGCTGGGCTCCGCCAGGCGCTGGAAGGAGGCCAGCCCAGCGGCCAACAGGGCCGCCACGTGCCGACGGTTCTCCGCCGGCGGCAGCCGCGCCACCTCCGGTGAGTGCACCCGGGCGGCCTCGACCATCTCGTCCACGACCTGCCGGTCCGCGGCCAGCTCGCGCAGCAGCGCACCGAGGGGCCCGGTCCGCTCCGTCAGCGCCATCGGCCCGCTCCCCTCGCCACGGCCACTGTGGCCCGTCCACAACGACCCGGCCCGGTTTTGGCCCCCGTCGCCTACCGGGAGTCCGGCTTCGGTTGGTTTCCTTCTGTTACCGCAAGGTAACACCGCGTTCCGCGCCGCGGAACGCCACACCACGGCCGCCCCACCGTCCAGGAGCAGTCCATGACCGCAGCACCGTCCGCGCTCCCGCGCGCCCACCGTCCCCGCCCACACCGGTACGGCGCCCTCGCCACCGCCCTCGCCCTCACCCTCGCCACCGCGCCCGCCCCTGCCGTCGCCGCCCCCGCCGTCGTTCCCGCCGCCGCCGGGCTGGCGGAGGTGATGTTCGTCGGCAACAACTGGGAGGGCACCGTGGACGTCATCCGCCCGCGCGGCGACTACGCCCGCCTCGGCCGGGTCAACGTCGTCCCGGACAGGCAGCAGCGGCTCTGGGAGATCTACCTCAATCCCATCAAGCTCGCGTTCTACCTGGGCATCCAGCAGGGGCCCGGCGAGGGGCACGACCAGCTCGTCGACGACATGTACACCACTCCGGACGGGACCGCGCTGGTGGCGTCGAGGCCCAGCTTCGCCGACGTGGTCTCGATCGACCTGAGCACCGGGGCGGTGCGGTGGCGGTTCCCGGTCTCCGGGTTCCGCTCCGACCACATGGCGGTCTCGCCGGACGGCACCCGGGTCGCGGTCTCCGCCTCCACCTCGAACAAGGTGCACGTCCTCGACATCAACACCGGCCGGCAGGTCGGCTCGTTCGGCACCGGCGACAAGCCGCACGAGAACCTCTTCACCGGGGGCGGCCGGCACATCTGGAACATGTCCATCGGCGAGGTGAACACCTCCCTCGACGACCCGTCGCAGGACTGGACCAAGGGCGACCGGCACATCACGATCGCCGACGCCGCCACCCTGCAGACGGTGAAGGAGATCGACATGCGGCCCCGGCTGGACGCCTTCGGCCGCGGCGACCTCTCCGACGCCGTCCGACCCGCGGTCTTCACCCCCGACGAGCGCAGGCTCTACTTCCAGGTGTCGTTCTTCAACGGCTTCGTCGAGTACGACGTGGCCACCGACAAGATCACCCGGATCGCCACCCTGCCGAAGAACCCCAACACCAGCGAGGACCGCACCACCTGGGTCAACGATTCCCGGCACCACGGCATGTCGGTCAGCCCGGACGGCAGGAAGCTCTGCGTCGCCGGCACCATGGACGACTACGCCACGGTCGTCGACCGGGCCACCCTCGCCCCCGGCCCGCTGGTCGCGGCCGGCAAGCCGTACTGGGCGACGGTGAGCGGGGACGGCCGCGACTGCGTCATCTCCGAGGCGGGCTCCGACCGGGTCACCGCGATCAGCTTCGCCACCGGCCAGAAGGTGGCCAGCGTGCCCGTCGGCGACCACCCGCAGCGGGTCCGGATCGGCCACGTCCCGACCGGCTGGACGCCGCCGGCCGCCCAATAGGCCCGGCGCACGGGTGCGGCCCGGCCGATCGTCCGGCCGGGCCGCACCCGTGCTGTCGTCCGGTCAGCCGCCGAGGCTCGCGGCGCCCGCGGCGATCGCGGAGGCGAAGTAGCTCACCTGGGTGTAGACGCCCGGGTAGTTGGGGCGGGCACAGCCGTTGCCCCAACTGACGATGCCGACCTGGATCCAGGCGTTGCTGGCGTCCCGGCGGAACATCGGGCCGCCCGAGTCACCCTGGCAGGTGTCGGTGCCGCCGCTGGCGTAGCCGGCGCAGATCTCCTCGGCCGGGATGATGTCGCCGCCGTAGTTGGAGCTGCAGACGGAGTCGCTGACGAACGGCACGGTGGCCTTGAGCAGGTAGCGCTGCTGCGCGCCGCCCTCCCGCGCCGCGCCCCAGCCGGCGAGGGTGAAGGTGCCGCTGTCGTACGCGCCGCTGGTGGCGATCGGCAGGGTGGCCAGGCCGGTGACCGGGGTGGCCAGCCGGATCAGCGCCCAGTCCTTGCCCGAGCCGTTGTAGCCCGGGGCGCGGTAGACGTAGTTCGACCGGACGGTGATCCGGCTGCTGGACTGCAGGTCGACCGCGCCGAGCGTGGCCGTGATGCTGGTGTTGGTGCCCGTGGAGCCCACGCAGTGCGCGGCGGTGAGGACCAGCCGCGGGCTGTAGAGCGCCCCGCCGCAGCCCATCGAGAGCCGCACCATGAACGGGAACTCGCCCTGGGTGGCCCGGGTGCCGCCGACGACATTGGGGGTGATCGTGTCGTCGGGCGCCGCGGCGGCGGGCGCGGTGAGGGTGAGGCTGCTCGCGGTCACCGCGACGAGCGCGGCGGCCAACAGGCCGGTGAGGGTACGCCAGCGAACCATATGTTCCTCCGAATCGGGGGACCGGCGCGCCGGTGGACGCACCGTGTTCGAGATGACGAAAATTATATTGATGGGTATGGATTTCTGATCATCCCCTCCGGGTCATACGACGGCGCTATGCACCCGTCGGGCCGGGTCCTCCGGTGGGCGGCGCAACCAAGCCATCCGCGGCCGCTGCGGGCATCGCTCAGCCGGCGCCGAAGCAGACGAAGGCGGCGGCCGTGGCCGCGGCGGAGCCGTCGCCGGTGGCCACGAACGCGGCCTGGGCGTCGGCGAGGGCCTGTGCCGGCCGGACGCCGGCGCGCATCCGGCGGTGCAGGTCCAGCATGAGTGCGGTGGTGAGGTCGGCCGGCACCGGCAACACGGCCGCCACCAGGCACCGGGTGCCCAGCGCCAGCAGCACGGCGGTGAAGCCGAGCACCTCGTCGCCGGGGCGCACCCCGGACAGCCCCGAGTCGCACGCGGAAAGCACCACGCAGCCCGGCGGGCGGGGCAACCGTTCCAGCTCGTACGCGAGCAGCGGCCCGTCGGCCAACTCCAGGCCGGAGAAGAGCGGGTTGTCGGCCCGGAACGTGCCGTGCGCGGCGATGTGGGCCAGCCCGGCGCCGTCCAGCGCGGCGGTCAACGCGCCGGCGGTGGCGTCCGCCCCGGCGAGCAGCCGGGAGCCGGGCAGTTCGCGGGCGAGCAGCCCGACCTCGGTCCGCGCGGCCGGCAGGCGCGGGCCCGCCGCCAGCACCGGCGCGCCATCGGGCGCCACCCGGCCGTCCGCGCGCAGCCAGGCCGTGGCCGACGGGGCCACCGTCACCGACCGCCCGGCGCAGGTCGGCAGGCCGGACCACGGGACCGCGTGCAGCGCCGCCGTCGGGACGAGCACCAGGGGGCGGTCGCCCAGCCGCCGGCGCAGCGGGTCGAACAGCTGCCGGTCCAGCACCGCCGCGGCGTGCCCGACGCCGGCGCGGGCGGCCGCGGTGTCGCCGGTGGTGACCAGCCGGCGCAGACCGAAGCGATGCCGCCGGGCCTGCTCCACCGCCTCGGCGAGCGGACCGAGGTCGTGCAGGCTGGCCCGGCCGTCGCGGACCAGCACCGCCCGCAGGTGGTTTCCATGCGCCACCAGTTCCACCAGCACGCGCGGGCCGAGCCGGGCGGCGAGCGCCGCGACGCCCGGCGGGGCCGTAACGTCGCCGCCGCCGGGCGCGCGCCGGGCCAGGTCCCGGATGCGCTGTTCGAGCCGGGCCTGTCGGCCCCGCAGCGCGTGCGTCGGTCGGCCCGCGAGCAGGGCATCCTCCAACAGGCTGCTGACCAGGCGAAGCTCGCTGAGCGCCGCGACCAGGTCCGGGTCCTCGGGCGGCAGCGCCGGCCGGGTGCGCAGGGCATTGGCCCGCCACCGCTCCGCCCAGGCCAGGACCCGGCCGGGGGCGCCGGACCGCACCGCGAGGTCCAGTCCCTCGGCGGCCAACTGCTGCCCGTACGCCCCGCTGTGCGCCCGCAGCTCGGCGGCGCCGAGCGAGGCCCGGTGGCTGTCCAGCACGGCCAGTCCGCGCCGCAGCGCCCGGGCTGCGGAGCGGTCGTCCCCGGCGAGCCGGCGCGCCAGCGCCAGGGCGTACCACCCCTGGGCCCGGCCCGACGCGGTGCCCCGCCGACGGGCCCGCGCCGCCCGGCCCAGCAGGGTCGCCGCCTTCTCGGTGCGGCCGAGCGCGACGGCCAGCCGACCGGCGTCGATCCGGGTGGTCAGCGCCGGGCCGGGCCAGCCGGTCGCGTCGAGCTGGTCGGCGGTACGCACCAGCGCGGTGAGCAGCGCCGCCGAGCGGGTGCCGCGACGGAACTCGGCGCGCAGCTCGACGTGCCGGGCGAAGGCGGTCCAGGTGCGGCGGCCCTGGCGGCGGAAGCGGACCCGCGCCCGGGCCGCGGCCTCGGCGGCGGTGTCCAGGTCCCCGGCGAGCAGCGCGGCGCGGGCCTGGGCCAGCAGCGCCTCGGCCAGGTCGGAGGCCATCCCCCGGCGGCCCAGCTCCCGCACCGCCGCCCCGGCCACCTCGACCGCCTCGTCGAGCAGCGGCACCGACAGCAGCAGCTCGAACCGGTCCAGCAGCAGCGCCGGCCGGGGCACCGACAGCCGGCGGTACTCCTGCTCGACCTCGGCGAAGCAGCGCAGCGCGCCCACGGTGTCGCCGCGCTGGCCCGCCGCGATGCCCAGGTTCCAGCGGGTGTCGGCGGCGGCGAGTTCCAGCCCGAGCCGCTGGAAGATCGCCGCCGACCGGGCGAGGTCGTCGTCGCGGCCCCGGCCGGCGCCCCGGTGGGCGTTGAGCAGACCTCGGTTGTTGCGGGCCCGGGCCTCCAGCAGCGGGTCGTCCTCGCGCTGGGCGATCTCGACGGCGAGGGAGTAGTCGCGCACCGCCTCGTCGTAGCGGCCCCGGTAGTGCAGCACCACGCCCCGCTGCATCCGGGCACGCCCGGCGTCCGCCCCGGTGAGCGTGGGCAGGGCGGCGGTCACCGCGCGCAGGGCCGCGCCGGTGCGGCCGGAGTTGGCCAGGACGTAGCCGAGGCTCATCCGGGCCAGCGCGCGGGTGCGGTGTGTCGCGGCGGCCCGCACCGCCCGGCGCAGGTGACGCAGCGCGCCGGGCAGGTCGTTGAGCTCCCGCAGGGCCAGGCCGACGGCCCGTTCGGCGGTGGAGCGCTCGTCGCCGGTGACGGCGCGGCCGGCGGCGAGCACCCGCTGCGCGATCGTGATCGCCTCGCGCGGATAGCGCTGCACCGCGTCGAGCGCGGACTGGGCCGCTCCGGCACCGGGATCGGCGCTGTCGGCCATGCCGCACAGCGTTCCCGATGAACCGGCCAGCGTCAATGCGGATGGGGCAGGTGGGAATTCCACGGATCGGGCGACCATTCACGTCATTGACATTCAACAATGGTTTGGAAGAATCGACCACGCCCGGTAAGTGCTGTGGCGACCACACCGGGGACACCGTCGATCGCGCCACCCGCAACCGCCTGGAGGACCGGTGCCGCCTGACCTCCCCCGCACGCCGCAGCCGGCCGGCCGGCTGTCCCGTCGGCGGCTGCTGGCGCTCGGCGCGCTCGCCGCGGCGGCGCCCCTGGGCAGCTCGCTGCGACCGGCCGCCGCCGCCGGCGACACCGGCGACGACGACGCGTACCAGCGCGCCTTCTCCGACGCCCTGGCCGCCGACCCGAACGTCCGCCGGCACACCGTCGTGGGCCGGGAGTTCCTCTACCGCCCCCGGCAGTTGCTCGCGTCCAATGCCGACGCCCAACGGGTCACCGCCTGGCTGCGCTCGCGCGGGCACCAGGTGACCGTCGGCGCCGGTTTCGCCGGGGTCACCCGGCTGCTGTTCGGCAAGGAGACCGACATCCCCACGGTGGTGGCGGCGCTGCGCAACCCCCAGCAGTGGCCGGGCCAGCCTGTCCCGGCCGTACAGCCGCACCACGTGCTGCTGGGCCTGGGCAACATCATGGGCAACCCGGGCAGCCCGCCCCAGGCCGTGGCCGCGCTGGCCCCGCCGAACCCGGCCCGGCTCGGCGAGGGCGCCGGGGTGACCGTCGGCGTCTGCGACACCGGGATCTGGCAACAGGCCGGCGTGTACCACCCCCAGTGGCTCGGTGGCAGCTACCTCCCGGAGCCGGACGACGAGGACGCGCTCTACGTCTCCGGGACCGTGCTGGCCGCGCAGGGTGGCCACGGCACCTTCGTCGCCGGGGTGGTCCGGCAGGCCGCGCCGGGAGTCAAGGTCGACCCGGAGCAGGCGCTGAACCCCACCGGCGTCGGCGACGAGGCGATGCTGGTGGCCGCCATGTCCCGCCTCGGGCCGCAGGTTTCCATCGTGAACCTGTCCCTGGGCGGCTTCACCCAGGACGACCTGCCCCCGCTGCCCCTGGTCAACGCCGTGGCCGCACTGCCGGCGCAGACCGCCGTAGTGGCCGCCGCCGGCAACGCCGGCACCAGCCGCCCGGCTTGGCCGGCCGCCCTGGGCCGGGTGCTCGGCGTGGCCGCGGTGAGCCGGTCCGGCACCGGCATCGTGCCGGCGGCGTACAGCGGTTTCGGCACGTGGATCGATGCCTGCGCGGTCGGCGAGCGCGACAGCACGTACGTCGTGGGCCAGCTGCCGCTGCCGGGGCGGCCGACCAGGGTGTTCCACGGCTTCGCCGGGTGGTCCGGCACCTCGTTCGCCACGGCGTACGTCTCCGGCCGGCTGGCGGCCATGATGGTCGCCGGGGGCCTGAGCGCCGACGCGGCCCGGATCGCGCTGCTCGCCAACCCCCGCTGGCACCCCGACTACGGGGTGCTCGTCTCGTGAGGCCCGGCCCGGGCGGCGAAGGGGCACGCCGGTGAGCGACCCGACCGCCACCGGACTGGTCGTCGCCGCCGCCGGTGGGGACGAGGCGGCCTGGACCGAGCTGGTACGCCGCTACACCCCGCTGGTGGTGTCGGTGATCCGGGCACACGGGATGAGCCGCGCCGACGCCGCCGATGTCAACCAGACCGTCTGGCTGCGCCTGGTGGAGCGGCTGGACCAGGTGCGGGACCCGCAGGCGCTGGCCGCCTGGCTGGCCACCACCGCCCGGCGGGAGTGCTACCGGCTGTCCCGCCTCGGCCGGCGCAGCCAGCCGGTCGACCCGCACGACGACGCGCTCGACGCCCGGCACGGGCCGCCGGTGGACGTGGCGGCGCCGGACGAGGAGCTGCTGCGGGCCGAGCGCGGCCAGGCGCTGCGGGAGGGCTTCGCCCAGCTCCCGCCCCGCTGCCAGGAGCTGCTGGCCCTACTGACGGCCGATCCCCCGGTCAGCTACCGGGAGATCGGCGAGCGACTCGGCATGCCGGTCGGTAGCATCGGCCCCACCCAGGGCCGCTGCCTGCACAAGCTGCGTAACTGCCCGACGCTCGCCCCGTTCCTCGGGGCCCGTCGCGGCCCCAACAAGAACGGGGGTGACCGCGATGGCGCCGTGGCCGCCGGTCGATGACGATGCCCTGACCGTGGAGTTGGGCGCGGCGCTGTGGGACGCCGGGCCTGTCCCCGAGGAGTTCCTGACCGCCGCGCGGGCAGCGTTCGCCTGGCGGACCGTGGACGCCGAACTGGCGGTCGCCGAGCTGACGTTCGACTCGGCGTGCGACGCCGAGCCCGCCGGGCTCACCCGCTCGGGTGGCGCGACGCGGACCCTGTCCTTCCGCAGCGGCGCCGTGGTGCTGGAGATCGAGGTGAACGACGCCGGCATCGTCGGTCAGCTCTCCCCCGCCCGCGGCGGTCGGGTCACCGCCCGGACGGCCACCGGTCAGTACGACGAGTCGCCGGTCGACGAGGTGGGCTTCTTCTCGCTGGGCGCTCCCCCGGCCGGCCCGGTCCGGCTCGCCGCCCGCGCCGACGGGTACGCGGTGGCCACCGACTGGGTCAGCCTGGGCTGAGGCCGCCGGCCGGCCTGTCGGCGCCCCGCCCCCGGCAGCGCCGTTCGGCCAGTTCCTTCCGCGTCGGGCCGGCGCCCCCTTCCGGCGCCGAACAACGCCGGATTCCGCCCGGTGGCGCCTGACGATGATCGTCATGCTGACAGGCGTACGGCGGGTTCCCGGACCGGACAGTCCGGGACCCCGCCGTACGCCTACCGGGCGGCGACGGTGGCGATCAGCGATCAGCGGTCGGCGACGGCGAACGGCCGGATCCGGCGCTCCGCCCGCGAGGGCTAGACCGACTGCAGGGCGCGCCAGGCGATGTTGTTGTTGTACCGGACGTTGACCTGCAGGTCCGGGGTGAGCAGCAGCAACGGGTCGTCCGGGGACTCCCACACGGCCAGCAGCGAGAAGTTCCCGGGACCGGGCACAGCGCCCCACGCGACGACCACGGTCGTGGCGCCCGGCGGCACGACGACGGGCACCGTCGCGACCCAGGTCAGGTCCGTCGGCCAGGCCATCCCGCCGCCCGGGGACGTGCGGTAGATCCGCAGCGCCCCGCTGTCGATGCCCGTGCCGTACGGGCCGGGGTTGCGCAGCGTGACGAAGATGTAGTTGGTCATGCCGACGATCGCGTTCGCGCTGGTCGCGCACCCCATCCCCGTCGGGCAGACCTTGATGTCGGGGCTGGCCCAGATCGGGTTGTACGAGTGCGGCTGGAGGCCGACGTCAAAGGCGCCGTCCCGCATCCAGACGTCGGTGGGGGTCATGAGCCGGTCCGGCTTCCCGGTCGGTGGAGCGGCGGTGGCGGTGGTGGCCAGCAGGCTCGCCAGGGCCGTGCCGGCGAGCAGGGCCAGCGCCGCGCGGCGGGCGCGGCTACCCAGAAATGCCATGACGACTGTCTCCCATCGACGGAGGTTTCCGGCCCGGTTCCCGCGCCGGCGTGGTCATGCCTTCAGGAGCCGGCCGACCGACCGCAGATACCGACACCGGGGGTGGCGGTTGTCCAGATGACGCCAGGCCGGATCAATCAGACGCCGGGCCGGATCCCGGAGGACCACCCGTGAACGGGTTGATCGAGTTGAGGTCGCGCCAGGCGATGTTGTTGTTGTTCCGGACGTTGGTCAGGATGTCGGCGGTCAGGAACGGCAACGGGTCGTTCGGGGACTCCCACACGGCCAGCAGGGAGAAGTGACCGGGGCCGGGGACGCCGCCCCACGGGACGCTCACCGTCGTGACGCCCGGTGCGACGACGACGCTCACCGCCGCGACCGGCAGCCAGCCCATCGGCCAGGCCATGCTGCCGCCCGGGGTCGTGCGGTAGAACCGCAGCGCCCCGCTGTCGATGCCCGAGCCGTACGGCCCGGGGTTGCGCAGCTTCACGAAGATGTGGTTGGTCATGCCGACGATCGCGTTCGCGCTGGTCGCGCACTCCACCGCCGTCGGGCAGATCTTGACGTCGGGGCTGGCCCAGATCGGGCTGCCCGTGTGCGGCTGGAGGCCGACGTCCGTGGCGACGTCCCGCATCCAGACGTCGGTGACGGCCAGCACCCGGTCCGGCTTGCCGGTCGGCGGAGCGGCGGTGGCGGTGGTCCCCAGCAGGCCGGCCAGGGCCGTGCCGGCGAGCAGGGCCAGCGCCGCGCGGCGGGCACGGCTACCCAGAAACGCCATGACAACTGTCTCCCATCGACGGAGGTGACCGGCCCGGGGACTCTCCGGCCCCGCGTCGGTGTGGTCATGGCTTCAGGAGCCGGCGCGGCGAGCGGAGATACCGTCGCGGGGACCGGTCTTTGGCAGATGACGCCAGGCCGGATCAATCACCTCATGAGGGCAACGCTCGGCCACCCGGGCTGACGGACCAGGCGCGCGGGCATGCCGGCGGCACGTCCCCCGCCACACCTGCGCCACCCGTTGGCCCTACCCGGCGAAGGCGGGGGCCGACCAGGGCCAGGGCACATCGTGGAAGGCAGCCTCGACCAGCAGGGCCTCGACGGCCCGCAGGAACCGCTCGGCACGCTCCGGCGGCAGGTAGCGGGTGTCCACGGTGATCGCCAACTCGACCGCGCCGGGGGCGTCGATGACCTGGAGGCGGCAGCGCCAGGCGAACCGGTCCAGCTCCTCCAGCCAGCGGAACGTGCTGCGGCCCGCCGCCGTCCGAAGGGCAGCCTCGTCCGGGCCGACCGGTTCGGGGTCGGTGGCGTGCGGCAGCCGGATGTCGTTGAGGTAGCAGAACGGGGCCAGGGCGGTGCGGTAGTCGAGCCCCCGCTCGGCGAACGCGCGTTCCAGCTCGGCCGGGTCGTAGTAGGCGTGCCGGTACGCGTCCAGCGACGCCCCCCGGGCGCGGGAGAGCAACTCGGCGAACCCGGGCCGGTCTGCCAGGTCGAGCCGGCAGAGCCCGATCTGGTTGAGCTTGCTGATCGCGACGTCGTACTCGGGCTGGAACCGGTTGTTCGCCATGGTGAACACGCCGCAGACGTCCCCGCCGTTGTCGGCGGTGAGCACGGCGGCGGTCGCCGCGAGCAGGACGGAGGCGTTGCTGACGCCGTGCCGGGCGGCGACGAGCCGGGCCGCGTGATGCACTGCCTCGGAAACCAGCGAGCCCCGACGGTACCGGGGGCTGAGCCCGGGTCCCACCTGGTCGAACAGGCCCACCGTGAGGCCGGGGAACTGTCGCGTCCAGTACGCCACCGCCCGGTCGCCGCGACGCCGTTCCCCGTCCCGTTCCCGCTCGGCCACGTCGAGGGACTGCGGACCGGGCGGGGTGGGCAGCGAACCGCGCAGCACGAGCATCCGCAGGTCCCGCAGCACGGTCTCGGTGGCGTGGAAGTCCACGGTGGAGTGGCTGAATACCAGCACGACCTGTCGTACCCGGTCGTCGACGGTGACCAGCGCGGCCCGCAGCGGCCACTCGGCGGCGTGGTCGAAGCGGGGGGCACCCAGCCGGTCGGCCAGGGCCGCGGCGGCGGTCCGGCCGTCGGGATCGGCCGCGGCGGCGGTCCGGCCGTCGGGGTCGGCCGCGGCGTGCGGGACCGGATGCACCAGGACGGGCAGCCGGCCCGCCGGGGCGGCGGACTGGTACAGCTCGCCGTCGACGGAGCACACCCGGGTGCGCAGCGACTCGTGCCGGTCCACCAGGGCCGCGAGGGCCCGCACGGCCCGCGCCACGTCGACGTCGGCCCGCCGGGAGACGGCCAGGACGCGGCGCAGGTTCAGCACGCTGTGGCTCGGGGACTCGAACTCCTCGACGGCCCGCCACATCGCCCGTTGGCCCCAGGTGAGCGGGCCGGTCCCGACCCGGCCGCCCGCGAACTGGGCGTACGCCACCTCCTCGCCGGCTTCGGCGGGGAGCACCACGGGCGGTGTCGCCACCGCGACCGGGGCCGCCGCCGGGGCGGCCAAGGGCCAGGACACCTCGGCGAATGCCGCTTCCACCAGCAGTTCCTCCAGCTCGCGCAGGAACGGTTCGACCGTGTCGACCGCGACGTGACGGGTGTCGACGGTGAGGGTCATCCCCACCCCGCCCGGCTCGTCGACCACGTGGGTCAGCAGATGCCAGGACGCCCGGTCCAGCCCCCTCGTCCAGGAGAAGCCGGTGTGCGCCATGGCGGCCCGCAGGTCGCGACGGGTCACCTCCGGCGCGGCAGCCGCGGTGCCAGCGGGCAGCCGGACATCGTTGAAATAGTAGTGCGGCAGGAACGCGGTCGCGTAGTCGCGGTCGGCGTCGACGAATCCCCGGCGCAGCGCGGAGGGGTCGTAGAAGGCGTTCCGCAGGCCGTTCAGCGACGCCTGCCAGACGCGGGACAGCAGCAGCGGGAACGCGGGGCGGTCCGCCACGTCCAGGACGCCGAACCCGATCTGCCCGAGGTTCGCGACCGCGTTCGCGTACCTGGCGGGGAACCGGTTGTGCGCCATCGGGAACAGGCCGCAGCGGTCCCGCCCGGACCGGGCGGCGGCCAGCGCCGTCACGCCGGCGAGCAGCACCGCCGAGCTGCTGACCCGGTGCCGGGCGGCGATCGCCCGGGCCGCCAGGTCGACGGCCGAGGAGACCAGCACCCCCCGGCGCAGCCGGGGGGTGAGCCCGGGGCCGCCCGGCGGCAGCGGCTCGGCGGGCAGCCCCGCGAACTCCCGCAGCCAGTACGCCACGGCCCGCTCGGAGCGGCGTCCCTCGGCACCGTGCTGGAGCCGGGCCACGTCCACCGACTGAGGCCCGGGCGGGGTGTCGATCCGCCCACGCAGCAGGAGCAGCCGCAGGTCCCGCAGGACCACCTCGGCGGCGTGGGCGTCGACGGTCGAGTGGCTGAAGACCAGCACGACCTGCCGTACCCGGCCGTCCACGGTGACCAGGGCGACCCGCACCGGCCACTCCCGCGCATGGTCGAACGCCACGCCGGCGAGACGGTCCGCGGCGTCCCGGGCGTCCCGCGCGCCGTCACCGGTGCCGGCGAGCACCAGCAGCGGCAGGTGCCCCGTCGCGGCGGTCTCCTGGCGGTGCTCGCCGTCGACCGTGCGCACCCGGGTGCGCAGCGACCCGTGCCGGCCGACCAGCGCGCCGAGCGCCCGGGTGGCGCGCTCGGTGTCGGCGCCGGCCCGGGCGGAGACCGGCACCGTGCGACGCAGGTTGAGGAAGCGGTGGTTGGAGCCGTTGCGGGCGTTCGCCCGCCAGGTCACCTGCTGGGCCCAGGTCAGCGGCGCCGTGCCGGCGTCGGCACCGTGAAAGGGCGCGTGAACCAGCATCTCGTCCGCCCATTCGGCGGGCACCACGGCATCGGCAAATCGCATCCCCGACCGTACGACGGGCCGCGCCGCCCGGGGTCGGTCGATCGGATTCTCCACCGTGGACCGATCAGACGACGCGACGCTCCGTTTGCAGCATGCAGACTACGGACTCCTGTCCGACACCGGCGTGAAGGCATCGCGTGACGAATCTCGACCTACCGACGCGGGCCAGCCCCCTCCCGCCCCCCGCGACGCCGCCCGACATCGCCGCGGGACCGGCGCTGTCGTTCGGCCAGGAACGGATCTGGTTCACCGAGCAGCTGACGCCCGGTACCGCCGCGTACCTCGTCTGGTCGACGACCCGGCTGCGCGGGCCCCTGGAGATCGAGCTGCTGTCTGCCGCCCTGGACAGCACCGCCGCCCGGCACGACAGCCTGCGCATGCGCTTCGCCGAGAACGCCGACGGCGAGCCCGTGGTGGAGGTGCTGCCCGAGGTGCGGGTGCCGGTCACCGTCACCGACGCGAGCTCGCTGGCGGAGGCCCGCGAGCTGGTGGCCGCGTCCGTGCGTACCCCGTTCGACCTCGGCGCCGCTCCCCTGCTGCGGGCGACGGTGGTCCGCCTGGGCGCGGACGACCACGTCCTGCACCTGGCCATGCACCACATCGTCAGCGACGGCTGGTCGCTGGACCTGCTGTTGGGCGACGTGGCGGCCGGCTACGCCGCGCTGCGCGACGGCGGGCCGGCGCCGGCGGCCCCGACGACGGGGTACGTCGACTACGCCGCCTGGCAGCGGATCCGCCTCGAGGGGCCGGCGACCGGGGACGGGTTCGCCTACTGGGCCGGGGCGCTGGCCGGCGTGCCGCCGCTGGAGCTGCCCACCGACCGGCCCCGACCGGCCGTGCAGTCGTACGCCGGCGGCACCCACCGGTTCGCCGTCGACGCCGACCTGACCGACGGGCTGCGCCGGCTGAGCCGGGCGCACCGGGCCACCCTCTACATGACCCTGCTCACCGGCCTGCAGGCGGTGCTGTTCCGGCACAGCGGGCAGCGGGACTTCGTGATCGGGTCCCCCGTCGCCGGCCGGGTGGTGCCGGAGCTGGAGAACCTGATCGGCCTGTTCGTCAACACCCTCGCGCTGCGGGCCGACCTCTCGCCGGTGGGCGCGAGCGTCGACTCACCCGGCACGGAGCCCAGCTTCGCGGCGCTGCTGCGGCGCACCCGCGGCACCGTGGTGAAGGGCCTGGCCCACCAGGAGATCCCGTTCGAGCGGCTGGTCCGGGAGCTGAACGTGCCCCGGGACGTCAGCCGCTCCCCGGTGTTCCAGGTGCTGTTCACCCTGCAGAACTACGCCCGCACCGGCGGCCGGTGGCCGGCGGGGCTGCGCACCGAGAGCCTGGGCACGGACGCCGCCGCCGCCCGTTTCGACCTGTCGCTGTACGTCAGCGAGACCGCCGACGGGCTGCACGGGATGTTCGTCTACAACACCGACCTGTTCGACGCGGACACGATCGCCAGGCTGGCCGCGAGCCTCGACACGCTGCTGCGCGCGGCGGTCGCGCGGCCGGACCTGCCGGTGGTCGACCTGGACCTGCTCGGTCCCGTCGAGCGGGACCGGGTGCTGGCGCTGGCCCGTCCCGACCAGGACAAGGTCGGCGGTGCCGAGCCCGGGGCCGATGGGGCCGGGGCCGGCGGCCCGGGGGTCACCGGGGCGGCGGCCACCCTCGCCGATCTGATCGCCCCGCACGTCGCCGCGACCCCCGACACCCCCGCCGTGGTGTGCGGCGCGGACGCGGTGACCTACCGGGAACTGGACCGGCGGGCCAACCGGCGGGCGCACTGGCTGCGCGGGCGCGGCGTCGGCCCGGACGTACTGGTCGGGGTGCTGCTGGAGCAGTCGGTCGAGCTGGCCGTGGCGCTGCTCGGGGTGCTGCGGGCCGGCGGGGCGTACCTGCCGCTGGACCCGGAGCAGCCGTCGGCCCGGCTGGGCCTGATGCTCGCCGACGCCCGGCCGGCGGTGGTGCTCACCAGCGCCGAGCTGCGCGACCGGCTGCCCGGAGGGGTCGAGGCAACCTGCCTGGACGCCGTGGCCGCCGTGGTTGCCGCCGGGCCCGACGCGCCGCCGCCCACCGGCGCGACCGGCGGGAACCTGGCGTACGTCATCTACACCTCCGGCTCCACGGGCACCCCGAAGGGGGTGGCGGTGGCGCACCGGCAGGTGCTGCGCTACCTCGACGGGGTGGCCGACCGGTTCGCCGTCGTCCCGGCCGCCCGGTACGCGCTGATGCAGTCCATGTCGTTCGACTTCGCCGTCACCGTCTTCTACCTGGCGCTGGCCACCGGCGGGACCGTGCACCTGGTGCAGCGCCGGTGCACGGGGGCGGAGCTGGCCGAGCAGCTGCGCGCCCATCGGATCGACTACCTGAAGATCACCCCGTCGCACCTGGCGGCGCTGGCCGCCGACACCGGGCCGGGCGACCTGCTGCCGGCCCGCGCGCTGATCCTCGGCGGCGAGGCGTCCGACCTGGAGCGGATCGTGCCGCTCGCCGCCGCAGGCGGGGCCCGGGTGTTCAACCACTACGGCCCCACCGAGGCCACCGTCGGCGTCGCCACGTACGAGGTGGGCGCCGGCGGGCCCGCCACCGGCCCGGTGCCGACGGGCCGGCCGCTGCCGCACGCCCGGGTGTACGTGCTCGACGAGCGGATGCTGCCGGTGCCCGTCGGGGTGCCCGGCGAGCTGTACCTGGGCGGGGACCGCCTCGCCCGCGGCTATCTCAACCGGCCCGGCCTGACCGCCGAGCGGTTCGTGCCCGACCCGTACGGCCCGCCGGGCGCCCGCCTCTACCGCACCGGGGACCTGGGCCGGTGGCGCGCCGACGGGCAGTTGGTGTTCCTCGGCCGCCGCGACCACCAGGTGAAGATCCGCGGGTACCGGGTGGAGCTGGGCGAGGTCGAGGCCGCGCTGCGGGACTGCCCGGGGGTGCATCAGGCGGCGGTGCTGCTGCGCGACGACCGGCTGGTGGCGTACCTGGAGCCGACGCCCGGGGCGCAGCCGCCGGACGTGGCGGGGCTGCGCCGGGTCCTGGCCGACCGGCTGCCCGAGCACATGGTGCCCGGCCGCTGGGTGGTGCTGGACCGGCTGCCGTTGCAGGAGCACGGCAAGGTCGACCGGCGGGCCCTGCCGGAGCCGACCGACGAGGTCCCGGCCGGGGAGCGGGTGCCGCCGGTCGGGCCCGTGGAGACGCTGATCGCCGGGATCTGGCAGGCCGTGCTCGGGGTGGCCGAGGTGGGCGCCACCGACGACTTCTTCGACCTCGGCGGGCACTCGCTGCTGGCTACCCAGGTGGTGGCCCGGCTCCGCCGGGAGCTGCCGACCGTCGACGGCGGCGCGACGGGCACGGTCAGCGTGATGGACCTGTTCCGGCACCGGACCGTCCGCGAGCTGGCCGTCCTGGCGACCGGCGGCGGGTCCGGGCCGGACGGGCTGCTGCACGAGCTGACCCCGCCGATGGCCGCCGCCGGCCGGGTCGCCACGCTGGTCTGCGTCCCGTACGGCGGCGGCAGCGCCGTGGTGTACCAGCCGCTGGCCGACGCGCTGCCGGCCGGGTACCGGCTGCTGTCGGTGGCCATGCCGGGCCACGACATCGGTCTGGCCGACGACCCGGCGCCGGTCGAGGAGGTCGCCGCCGACGTCGCCGCCGAGATCCTGTCCCGGGTGGAGGGCCCGCTGGTCCTGTACGGGCACTGCGGCCCCGGCGGGGCCCTCGCCGTGCAGGTGGCCCGGCTGTTGGAGGCCGCCGGCCGGGAGTTGGAGGCGGTGTACCTCGGCGCGGTGTTCCCGTTCGGCCGGCCGGCCGACGGGCTGCTCGGGCCGCTGCTGCGGCTGCGCCTGGCCGAGCGGGTGCGCAGCGACCGGATCTACCGGACCTGGTTGCAGGCGCAGGGCACGTCCGTCGGCTCCCTCGACCCGGACGAGGTGGCGTTCCTGATCCGGGCGATGCGCCACGACGCCCGGGTCTCCGAGGAGTACTTCACCGAGCTGATGCGCCAGCGGGTCACCCCGCTACGGGCGCCGGTGGTTTCGGTGGTCGGCGAGCGGGACCGCAGCACCGACTACCACAGCGAGCGGTTCCGGGAGTGGCACTTCCTCACCGACCGCACCGCGCTCGCGGTGATCGACGAGGGCGGGCACTACTTCCTGAAGTACCGGGCCGGCGAGCTGGCCGAGATCGTCACGACCGTGCACCGGCAGGTCGACTCGCCCGTCCCGCCCGCGCCGCTCGCCGGGCTGGCCGGGGCCTCCGGACGGACCGGGACCGCCGACCCGACCGGCCCTGAGCCGGCCGGCGGGGCGGTCGAGCCGGCCGGCGGGCCGGAGCCCGCGTGGCAACTGGTCGCCGTCTCCCGCCAGCCGGCCGGGCCCCCCGGCACGCCGGACGCCCCGACCGCCGGCCCGGCGAAGGCGCCGGAGCCGAGCATGCGCCGCTTCGGGCTGGTCGCGGCCGGGCAGGTCGTCTCCGGCATGGGCACCGCGCTGACCAACTTCGCGATCCCCCTGTGGATCTACCTGGAGACCGGGTCGCTGGCCCGGTTCGCCCTGTTCGCGGTGCTCGGCCTGCTGCCCGGACTGCTGGTGGCCCCGCTGGCCGGCGCGTTGATCGACCGGACCAGCCGGCGGCGGGTGCTGCTGGCGGCGGGCGTCGCCGCCGGGGGCGCGAACGCGGTGCTGGCCGCCCTGGTGCTGGCCGACCGGGCGCAGGTGTGGCACTTCTACCCGCTGGTGGCCTGGCTGTCAGTGGCGCTGGCCTTCCAACGCCTCGCGTTCGTCTCGGCGGTGCCGCAGCTGGTGCCCAAGCGCTTCCTCGGCCACGCCAACGGGGTGACCCAGACCGCGATGGGCCTGACCCAGTTCACCGTTCCGCTGGTCGCGGTCGCCCTGCTGGACGCGGTCGGGCTGCGCGGCATCCTGCTCATCGATGTGGCGTCGTACGTGTTCGCGATGGGGGTGCTGGGCCTCGTCCGGTTCCCCCGGACCCTGGCCCTGCAACGCCGGGAGGGGCTCGGCGAGGAGATGGTCGCCGGGCTGCGCTACGCGCTGCGCCGCCGGGAGTTCCGCGCCATGCTGACCTTCTTCGCCGCCCTGAACCTGTTCCTGTTCCCGGCGCTCTACCTGCTCTCCCCGCTGGTGCTCGGCTTCGCCGACCTGAACCAGGTGGCGCGGATCGCGCTGACCGGCGGCGTCGGCGCGGCCGTGGGCGGCCTGGTGATGCTGGTCTGGGGCGGCCCGAGCCGCCGCCGGATGCGGGCGGTGCTGCTGGGCACCCTGGGCATCGCGGTGGCCGCCGTGCTGACCGGGCTGCGGCCGGACCCGCTGCTGGTCGGCGCGGGCGCGTTCGGCATGTACCTGTCGCTGGGCATCGTCAACGGCGTCTACAACACGATCATCCAGACCAAGGTGCCGCCGCGCTTCCACGGCCGGGTGTTCGCGCTCAACCAGATGATCGCCTGGTCGACGATGCCGCTGGGCTGGGGAATCGTCGCCCCGTTCGCCGCGAAGGTGACCGAGCCGCTGCTGCTGCCCGGCGGCGCGCTGGCCGGCACGGTCGGCGCGGTGATCGGCGTCGGCCCCGGCCGGGGCCACGGCCTGCTGTACGTCGTGTTCGGGGTGTGCATCGCGCTGACCGCGCTGGTCGCGCTGGCCACGCCGGTGCTGTCCCGGTTCGACGACGAGGTGCCCGACGCGCCGCCGGACGACCTCGTCGGCATCGAGGAACGCCAGGCCCGGGCCTCCGTCGGCGTCACCGCGCCGGGGGCCCACGCCGCCACCGACGGCGTCGAGAAGGTCCGGGTGCAGGTCGCCGGCACCGGGGGTGGACGGCGGTGACCGCAGCTACGAGCGGCCCACCGGCCGCCCGGACGGTGCCGGAGTTGCTGGCGTGGCGCACCGCCCTGCACCCGGACCGGGTCGCGGTCGAGGTGGCCGGGGTGGCCGCGCTGACCTTCGCCCAGTGGTCCGCCGGCGCGACCGCCGTCGCCGCCGAGCTGGGCCGGCGGGGGCTGCGCCCCGGCGACCGGGTCGGCCTGGTGTTCGGCGCCCGCGACTGGACCCGCTTCGCCGTGGCGTACTGCGGGGTGCTGCGGGCCGGCGGGATCGCGGTGCCGCTGTCGGACCGGCTCGCCGCCGGGCAGCTCGACCACGCGCTGACCCACTGCGCGGCCGCCGCCGTCGTGCACGGCGACGACACCGCCGCGCCGCACGCCCCCGCCGGGCTGCCGGTGTGGCGGGCCGGTGACCTGGCCGCCGGGCCGGCGACCGACGCCGACCTGCCGACGGTACGCCCCGGCGACCTCGCGCAGATCCTCTACACCTCCGGCACCACCGGCCGCCCGAAGGGCGTCGGGGCAAGCCACGCCAACCTGACCGTCGGCGCGTCGACGAACCCGCGCCGGCTGGCGCTGGGCCACTCGCAGCGGTTCCTGCACGCGTTCGCCATCGGCACCAACGCCGGGCAGACCATGCTGTTCAACGCGCTGACCGCGAAGGCCGGCGCGCTGACCCTTCCCGCGTTCACCCCGGTCCGGTTCGCCCGGCTGGTCGAGACCCCGGGCACGGGGACGCTGTTCGTCGTCCCGTCGATGGCGATCGAGCTGCTCGACTCGGGGGCGCTGCGGGGCCGGGACCTGGCCGGCGTACACCTGATCGGGTCGACTGCGGCGGCGCTGCCGCCAGCGGTGGCGGCCCGGCTCGCCGAGGCGTTCCCGCAGGCCACGATCGTCAACTACTACACCTCGACCGAGGCGGCACCGGCCCAGACCACGATGATCTACGACCCGGCGCGTCGGGACGCGGTGGGCCGGCCGGTCGGCGGGCAGCTACGCGTCGCCGACGCCGACGGCGTTCCGCTGCCGCCCGGGACGACCGGCGACGTGTGGCTGCGTGCCCCGTACCCCCGCGCCTACTACCGCGACGAGGCCGCCAACCGGGCCACCTTCCGCGACGGGTGGGTGCGGATGGGCGACGTCGGGCGGATCGACGCCGACGGCTTCCTCTACCTCACCGACCGGCACCAGGACGTCATCAAGTCCGGCGCGTTCAAGATCTCGTCCCTCGAGGTGGAGGCGGCGCTGCACGAGCACCCCCTGGTCGCCGAGGCGGCCGTGGTCGGCGTGCCGCACCCGGTGCTCGGGTCGGCGGTCGCCGCCGCCGTGGTGCCCCGGCCGCAGGCCGTCGCCGACGGGCTGACCCTGCCGGTGCTGCGCGGCTTCCTCGCCGACCGGCTCGCCGACCACCAGCTTCCCGCCCGGCTGCTGCTGCTCGACGGCCTGCCCCGCAACGAGGGCGGCAAGGTGCTCAAGCGGCAGCTCACCGGCCTGTTCGACAACTGACCACCAGCACGGGACCGCGATCCATGGGAGAGCATGTGGGCACCGCCGAGGCGACATACGCGCAGCACGCCGTCTGGTTCACCGAGCAGGCCGGGGTCGCCGGCACGGCGTACCACATGGCGCTCGGCGTCCGGTTCGCCGCCGACCTGGACCGCCGGGCCCTCGTCGAGGCGTGCGCGGCGGTGACCGACCGGCACCCGGTCCTCGGCACCCGGGTGGTCACCGAGGCCGACGGCACCCCCGGGCTGGCGCCGGCCGACGTGCGGCCGGCGGTCACCTTCGGCGAGTGGACCGACGACCGGGTCGCGCGGGAGCTGACCCGCGCCCACGACCTGCGGGTCGGCCCGCTGTCCCGGTTCACGCTGCTCACCGCCGCCGACGGCCGGCACCTGCTGCTGGTCACCGTCCACCACCTGGTGTTCGACGGGATGTCCAAGGACGTGCTGGCCCGGGACCTGGCCGACGCGTACGCCGCCGCGCTCGCCGACATCCCGGCGCGGGCCGCGCCCCGCTGCGACGGGTACGCCGGGGACGCGGCGGCCGAGCGGGAACGCGTCGCGGTCGACCTGTCGGCGGCCCGCGCGTACTGGGCGCGGCACTGGTCCGGCCCGGGCGACGTGGTGCTGCCCGGCCTGCGCCGGCTGCCCACGGGCGCGGAACCGGGTGCCGCCGTGGACGTCGACCTGCCCGCCGACCTGGCCGACGGCGTGGGCCGGGCCGCCGGGGCGCTCGGGGTGACCCGGTTCGAGCTGCTGCTCGCCGCGGTGCACGCCCTGCTGGCCCGGTACGGCAACCGGGGCGTCCCGGTCGGGGTCACGCTGTCCACCCGCACGGCCGCGCAGGCCGACCGGGTCGGGTTGTTCGTCAACGAACTGCCCGTCGCCGCCGACCCGACCGCCGGCACCTTCGCCGACCACGCCCGCGCCGTGCGGGCCCGGCTGCGCGAGCTGTACCGGTTCCGCGCGGTGCCCCTCGCCCACGCCGTGTCGGGGCTGCGCCCCGCACCCGCGCTGACCGGGGTCTCGGTCGGCTACCGGAGGCGCGGCGCCGAGCCGGCCTTCCCCGGGGTGGCCACCGGCGTGGACTGGACGCTGTTCGGCGGTGCGGCCCGCAACGCGCTGCACGTGCAGATCGTGGACGGCCCGACCGGGATCGCGGTGAGCCTCCAGCACAGCCCCGCCGCCATCGACACCGACGCGGTCACCCGGATCGGCGCTCACCTGCGCACCCTGCTCGCCGCCGTGGTCGCCGACCCGGGCCGGCAGGTCGGCGACCTGCCGGTGCTGCCCGCCGACGAGCTGCACCGGATCACCGGGGGCTGGAACGACACCGCGCGGGCGTACCCCGGCGACACCGTGCCCGAACTGTTCGCGGCCCGGGTCGCGGCGGATCCGGACGCGGTGGCCGTCGTCGACGGCGACGTCACGCTCAGCTACGCCCGGCTCGACGCCGCCAGCGCCCGGCTCGCGGTGCTGCTGCGCGAGCGCGGCGTCGGCCCCGGGTCGCTGGTCGCGGTCGCGCTGGACCGGTCCTGGCGGACGGTGGTGACGATGCTGGCGGTGCTGCGCCGCCGGGCCGCGTACCTGCCGGTCGACCCCGGCCACCCGCCGGCCCGGCGGGACCTGGTGCTCGCCGACGCCGACCCGGCGCTGGTGGTGACCGCGTCCGGCGGCACGCAGGACGCCCGGCCCGAACTCGCCCTGGACGGGGTGGACCTGCTCGCCGGCCCGGAGCCGGCGCGGGACCCGGCCGCGCCGAGCGCCGAGGACCTGGCGTACGTGCTGTACACCTCCGGCTCCACGGGCCGGCCGAAGGGCGTCGCGGTGCGCCACGGCGCGCTGACCAACCTGCTGCTGGGGATGCGGGACCTGCTGGACGCCCGGCCCGGGCACCGCTGGCTGCAGCTGACCTCGCCGTCGTTCGACATCTCCGCGGTGGAGGTGTTCCTGCCGCTGGTCACCGGCGGGCGGGTGGTCGTCGCCTCGGCGGTGAGCGCGCTGGACGGCACGGGGGTGCTGCGGCTGGTCCGCGACGCCGGGGTGACCCACGTCCAGGCCACCCCGTCCGGGTGGCGGGTGCTGCTGGAGGCGGGCCTCGACGCGGCAGGCCCGCTGGTCGCCCTCGCCGGCGGGGAGGCCCTGCCGGTCGCCCTGGCCCGGGAGCTGCGGGCCCGCACCACCCGGCTGGTCAACGGGTACGGCCCGACCGAGGCGACGATCTACGCCACCGCCGCCGACGTCCCCGCCGACCCGGCCGAGGTGACCATCGGCCGCCCGCTGCCGAACGTGCGGGCGTATCTGCTGGACGAGGTGCTGCGGCCGGTGCCGGTCGGGGTGCCCGGCGAGCTGTACCTGGCCGGCGCCGGGCTGGCCGACGGCTACCTCGGGCGCGACGACCTGACCGCCGAACGGTTCGTGCCGGACCCGTTCGGCGACGGCGACGGGCGGCTCTACCGCACCGGCGACCGGTGCCGGTGGCTGCCGGACGGCCGGCTCGACTTCCTCGGCCGGGCCGACGACCAGGTCAAGATCCGCGGGTACCGGATCGAGCTGGGCGAGGTCGAAGCCCGGTTGCTGGAGCACCCGGCGGTGGCGCAGGCCACCGCGGCGCTGCGGGCCGACGGCGACGGCGAGGCCCGTCTGGTGGCGTACGTGGTGGCCCGGGGCGGCGCGGTCGCGGACCCGGCGGACCTGCGCCGGCACCTGGCGCTGAGCCTGCCGGCGGCCGTGCTGCCCACCGACTGGGTGCTGCTGGACCGGCTCCCGATGAGCCCGAACGGCAAGGTCGACCGGGCGGCGCTGCCCGCGCCGGCGCCCCGGGACGCGCCGGTCGGTATCGTCGCCGAGAACGCGGCGGCCGACGACGACCCGATGGTGGAGACGCTGCGCGAGATCTGGCAGGACGTGCTGAAGATCCCCGACATCGGCGTGCACGAGGACCTGTTCGACCTGGGCGGGCACTCGCTGACCATCACCCGGATCAGCGGCCGGATCCAGCAGCGGCTCGGCGTCGAGGTGCCGCTCGACGCCTTCTTCGACACCCCCACGATCGCGGAGATCGCCGAGATCGTCCGACAGTCCGGAAAGGAACTCTGATGGGCACCACCGAGCTGCGCGCGCGGGTCGCCGCACTGGTCAGCGAGGCCACCGGGGGTGACGTGCCGGCCGCCGACATCCTCGGCGGAGGGTCGCTGGTCGCCCTCGGCGTCGACTCCCTCGGCCTGCTGCGCCTGGTCGACGCGATCGAGCTGGAGTACGACGTGGAGGTCGAGCTGAGCGAACCCGGCCACCGGCTGGACACCCTCGACGACCTGGTGGCGGTCGTCGAGGCGGCCCGCCCGCACGACGCGGGCGCGGTGGTCAGCGCAGCCGGTGACGGCCGCTGAGCCACTCCCGGGCGGACCGGGAGTTCAGGGCCCACAGCACCCAGGCCAACAGGCCGACCCCGACGATGGTGATCGCGCCGAACATCCCGATCGAGGCCACGGCGAACAGCCCGGACGACACGTACGCGGGGTAGGCCGCCCAGGGGCGGCGGCCGGACAGGCTGAACGCCACGAAGGCGCAGGTGAGGGCCATGACGGCGAAGAACACGGCGGCGCCCAGGGAGCCGTCCTCGGCCAGCAGCCGATGCACCGTCGCCAGCGCGAACAGCAGCGCCAGGAGCGCGAAGGCGAGCACGGTGGTCAGCACGGGGCCGGGCATCGGGGGGCGGCGCAGCACGCCGTCGTACCCACCGGCGCGGGGCGGTCGAAGCACCATGGAACAACGATGGAGGTCTACCCGCAAGGGGATCGGCCACTGTCAGGAAGACGACACAGCCAGGCGTCGGCCTAAGCTTCCGCCATGGCGAAGTACTACGACGTGCACCCCGACAACCCGCAACCCCGGACGATCCGCCAGGTGGTCGACCTCGTCCGGGGGGACGGGTTGATCGCCTACCCGACCGACTCGTGCTTCGCCCTGGGCTGCCAGCTGGGCAACAAGGCCGGCATGGACCGGATCAGGGAGATCCGCCACCTCGACAGCGGCCACCACTTCACCCTGGTGTGCCGGGACTTCGCGCAGCTCGGCCAGTTCGTCCACCTCGGCAACGCCGTGTTCCGCGCCGTGAAGGCGGCCACCCCCGGCAGCTACACCTTCATCCTGCCCGCCACGAAGGAGGTGCCGCGCCGGCTGCTGCACCCGAAGAAGAAGACCGTCGGCGTCCGCATCCCCGCGCACACCGTCGCCCAGGCGCTGCTCACCGAGCTGGGCGAGCCGCTGCTGTCGAGCACGCTGCTGCTGCCCGGCGACGCCGAACCGATGACCCAGGGCTGGGAGATCAAGGAACGCCTCGACCACGTCGTCGACGCGGTCGTCGACTCCGGCGACTGCGGCACCGAACCGACGACGGTGGTCGACTTCTCCGACGGCGAACCCGAGATCGTCCGCGTCGGCGCGGGCGACCCGTCCCGCTTCGCCTAGTGTGACCGGCCCGCCGCCGCACGGTGGCGGCCATTCGGCACAATCGGACCGGCATTCGCTCGAAGCTCATCGATTCTCGGCCGGGCCGGGGACGCGGACTGTGAGGTCATCCGATGGTGCGACTCATCCTGCCGGTCGCCGCGACGCTGCTGGTGCTGATCGCGGTACGGTGGTCACAACCGGACGCCCTGCGGGTCGACGGATTCTGGCCGCTGGCGGCGGTCGCGGTGGTGACGGCCCTCGGCTCGGCCCTGACCCTGGGCCTGTCCCGGGTCGCCTTCTCCCGGGCCGCGCCGTGGATCCGCGGGTTCCTCTCGACCGCCGTCGCGTTCGTCCTGCTGGCCGCGTTCACCGGCGAGCCCGGTCCGGCGGCGGTCGTCGGTGGAATCCTGGTGACGCTGGCGGTGCTGTTCTCGCTACTGCGCGGCGGTGGTCGCGCGCTGCGGGCGGAGCCGTTCCCGCCGGACGTCCTCGGCGTGGCCCGACTCGCGGCGCGGTTCGTGGTGCCGGCGGCCTGGTATCTCGCCGCCGTCGAGGTGGTGCCGGGCGTGCAGTCGGCGGGCCGGTGGCCCGGCGCGCTGCTGGGCGGCCTCGTCGCGGGAGGCACCCTCGTCGCGGGCACCACCCTGGCGTGGACCAGACCGTGGCACGCCTGCGTCACGCCGGTGCGCGTGGGCGGCCGCGAGCGGGCCGCGTACGGCGGGATCGGGCACCTCGTCGGGATCGGCGACCCGGGCGCCGGCGAGCACCTGCGGACGATGGGCTCCGGCGGCGTGCTCGCCGACCTGTCGGGCCTGCTGCCGGACCAGATCCCCGACGGTTTCCGCCGACACCTCGACCGCCTCACCCCGGGCGTGGTACGGGCCGCCTGCGCGATCGAGACGCCGCGGCGGTTGCTGCTCGCCTCCGCCAGCTACGACGCCGCCGTGCACCTGTGGGACCCCGAGACCGGCCAGGCGGTGCACGCCCTCGCCGGGCACCTGGCCCCGGTGAACGCCCTGTGCGCGGTGCCGGTCGGCGACACCGTCCTGCTCGCCTCCGGTGGGGACGACTGCCGGATCCGGATCTGGGAGCCGGAGACGGGCCGCCGGGTGCGGGTCGTCGGCCCGCAGGCGCGGTGGGTCGTCCGGGCGCTGTGCACCGTGCCGGTCGACGGTCGGATCCTGCTCGCCGCCGGGTACGCCGACAGCACCGTTCGGCTGTGGGACCCGGTCGACGGTCGGCTGGTCCGCCACCTGGGCGCCCAGCAGGGCGGCGTCAACGCCGTCTGCGCGGTCACCGTCGACGGCGCGACCCGGCTCGCCTCGGCGGCCGGCGACGGCACCGTGGTCCTGTGGGACCCCGACAGCGGCGAGCGCCTCGACTCCTTCGACGACGAGGCCCCCCGCTACGCGCTCTGCACGGTGGAAATGGACGGCGAGGTGCTCCTCGCCGCGGCCGGGGACGGCATCGGCGTGACCCTGTGGGACCCGGCGAGCGGGACGCGCCGAGGCTCGCTGGGCACGGGGTCGCTGCTGGGCCTGCTGAACGGCTCGGCGGGTTGGATCCGGTCGATGTGCCAGGTCGGCGCCGACGACGACGCGTTCCTGATGCTCGCCGGTTACAACCGCGCGGTCGAGCAGATCCGCCTCCGGCCGGCGCTGCGGTCCCTCGCCGCGCCGGAAGGCGCCTCCTGACCGACCGCGTCCCGCGTCGGGCAACGCCGGGCGGACGGCGGCAGGCCGCCGCCGCCCGGCGACCCAGGTTCAGAGGGATCCGACGAACTGGCTGACGTGGTAGGCGGTGCTGCGGTTGTCGAGCCCCCTGGTCCACTTCGAGACCATCAGGTGCAGCTCGTTGGCGTTCCTGCCGGACCAGGGGTGGATGAAGCCGCCGTACAGCGCGGGCTCCTGCCACGGGAACACCTGGATCTTCTCGCCGGACCACACCTGGTCCGGCCCGCCGGCGATGCGGGTGACGATGCAGCCGGTCACACAGTTGAGGTAGGACATGACCCAGGTGCCGTCGTGCAGTCTGCGTACCGACGGTTCGCCGAACCTGCCGTTGAGGATCGGGGTGCAGGGCCTGCCCCAGCCCCAGTTGCTGCCGTTCCAGCCCCAACCCTCGTACGACTCGGGGTAGAACAGCCGGTCCCAGCGGACCCGGCGCAGCATCATCGGGCCGTCCTGGCGACCCGCCCGGACGGAGAAGACGTAGACCCAGTCCCCGTCGCGCTGCATCGTCCACATCTGGAACGGGTCGGTGTTGTTGCCGTTGTTCCACCACTTCAGCGGGGTCCGGACGAAGTCGTTGCCGTTGTCGGAGTAGGCCAGGCCGGCGTAGCGCGAACGCCAGTGCGGGCCGGCGGGACCGGCGGAGCCCCAGTTCTCGATGCTCATGTAGGAGATCAGTTGGCGGCCGGTCTCGGGGAAGCTGATCCCGTCGTTGGGGATGACGCTGACCTCCCACAGGCCGTCGATCCCGATCCCGTGGTGACCGTTGTGCATGATTTCGGGGGCCCGGCCGTTGCCGGCCACCCGCGCGGCGCTGTCGAAGACGATCCCCCCGGGCGCACCGGGGTGGACGTTGGAGCGCAGCATCACCGGGGACCGCCAGTCGTTGGGCAGCGGCGGCCCCTCGGGCCACGGGGTGTTGAAGGTGTCGCCGAAGAGGTACCCGATCGAGCCGTTCTCCAGCACGTACGGGATGCCCAGGTCCGTGCCGGCGACCCGCCACCGGCTGTTGGTGTCCAGGTCGGCGCCGGTGAGGCGCTTCTTCCAGGTGGCGGCCTGGGCCGGGCCGGGGAAGGCCAGGGCCGGCGCGACGGCCGAGGCCGTGGCGACCGCGGCGACCCTGCCGAGGAATGCACGACGGTCCAATGCCATGTCAGGTCCTTTCCGCCCGGCCGGTCCGGCCGGGCGCGCTCGATGCCTCCCCGGGAAAGACGGCGAGGCGACTCGGGTGGGGGTGGGTTCAGAGGGTGGTTTCTCCGGGGAGGCCGAAGAAGTCGTGCCATTTGTTGGTGGGGGTGAAGGTGGTGCCGGTGGATTGTGCGACGTGGACGTCGTTGGTGTTGTTTTTGGTGAAGACGATGATGTCGTCTTTGCCGTCTCCGTTGAAGTCTCCGAGGTAGGGGAATTCGCCGGGGGTGCAGAAGTAGTCGTGCCATTTGATGGTGGTGCCGGTGAAGGTGGTGCCGGTGGAGGTGGCGGCGTAGACGTCGGCGTCGGTGTTGCAGGTGAAGGTGACGATGTCGTCTTTGCCGTCTCCGTTGATGTCGCCGATGCGGGGTTGTTCGTTGCCGACGGCGAAGAGGTCGTGCCATTTTTGGGGTGGGCCGAAGGTGGTGCCGGTGGAGAGGGCGATGATGACGTCGGAGTTGGTGGTGGGGCCTTGGGTGAAGGTGATGATGTCGTCTTTGCCGTCGCCGTTGATGTCGCCGAGGGCGGGGTATTCGCCGGGGATGGAGAAGTATTCGTGCCATTTGTTGGCGGTGCCGGTGAATCCGGTGCCGGTGGAGAGGGCTACGTAGACGTCGGCGTTGTTGTCGTGGGTGAAGGTGATGATGTCGTCTTTGTTGTCGCCGTTGACGTCGCCGATGGCGGCGACTTCGGATCCGGGGGCGAACCAGTCGTGCCATTTGGTGGCGGGGTTGAAGTTGGTGCCGGTGGAGGTGGCGACGTAGACGTCGGCGAGGGTTCCGTGGGTGAAGGCGATGATGTCGTCTTTGCCGTCGCCGTTGAAGTCTCCGGTGGTGAGGGTTTCGCCGTTGAGGCCGAAGAAGTCGTTCCATTTCACGGAGGTGCCGGCGAAGGAGTTTCCGGTGGACGTGGCGACGTACACGTCGTTCAGTGAGCCCTGGTTGAACGCGGCGATGTCGTCCTTACCGTCGCCGTTGAAATCCGTCGACGAACCCCCCAGATACCGACCACCCCCACCACCGCCGCAGTTGTCGCTGACGAGATACTTCTGGTGGTACTGGCCCGGGTAGGGCGCGAGCGAGACACCGTTGATGACGATCGACTGCCCCACCCCGTTGTAGAGCTGTTCGTAGTGGACGTGCGGGCCGGAGGAGTTACCGGTGCTGCCGGTGACGCCGATCTGCTGGCCCTGCTCGACGTACGCCCCGTCGGGCACCGAGTAGGCGCTGAGGTGGAAGTAGTAGGTGGTCCAGCCGCCGCCATGGTCGATGACCACGTAGTTGCCGGCGCCGCTGGGCTGCGCGTAGCGGCGGGCCACCCCCGCGGCGGAGGCGACCTGCGGCGTGCCCCCGGTGGTGCCGCCATCGGCGCGCACGAAGTCCAGCGCCTGGCGCACCTCGGCGCTGTGGTGGTCGTAGGTCCACCGCTGCCCACACGGGAACGGCGCCTTGAAGTTGGGCGCGGCCAGCGCGGCCGTGGGCGCCGACACGACGCCGGTCAGGACGGCCGCGGCCAGGGTGACCAGCGCGAGGAGGCAGCGACGGAGAGTTCTCGGGTGCCGGGACATGGCGGCTCCTGTCAGGGGAGGCTGGGGCGGGGAAGGTCGGAGCCGGGGGCGATCTGGTCGCTCCACCGCCAGCCGTTCTGCACGAGGCGGCTGCCGTCGGAGAGCGACACGTAGGCGTCGGCGGCGCTGCCGCGGGTGTAGGTGACGGCGTCGCCGCGCCCGTCACCGTCGAAGTCGCCGACACCGGGCAGCTCGGTGCCGATCGCGAAGTTGCCGTGCCAGGTGGCGGCGGCACCGAAACCCCCGCCGGTGGAGGGACGGACCAGGACGTCGGCGCTCGCGCCCCGGGTGAAGACGACGACGACGTCGCGGCCGTCGCCGGTGACGTCGGCCAGCGCGCCGGCCCGGTCGTAACTGGAGAACTGTCGCGTCCGTGAGCCGCTGCCGAGGTGGGGCAGCCGGTCGAGGCGACGGTAGACGTCCCAACCGACGGCGCCGGGGTCGGCCGGGGCCGAGACGGTGGTCGTCGGCGCGGTGGCAGGGCCCGGCGTGGCGGACGCCGCAGACGGCGCGGACGCGGCAGCCATGGCGAGGACAGCGGTGAGGGTTACGGCACGCAAGCCGCGGGATCGGGCCATGTGTCACCTCGGCGGGCGGGCTCCTGGACGGTGCCACTGGCGGAAGTGAAGCCAACTCGTTCGATTACTGTCAATACCCCAGGTCGCGGCCGAGTGGGGCCGAGCGCCCCGTCGTCCGCCATTTCCGCAGGTGGGAGGCGATCTCCGAACCTCCACCCGCACGAAAGTTTCTTCCTTGACTGCATCGTCGAGTGGCCGTAAGTTTCATGCATCTATCGACAGATGACTTCGCGTCGCTCGTCGCTGTCCTGCCTCCGGGACAGCGGCCCGGCCCCACCCGGACCACCGTTCCCCGCTTCCCGGAGGGCCGTCATGGACACTCCCACCCGAACACCCGCCATGTTCCACCTCGCGGCCCGGCTGGCCGCTGCCGGGGCCGTCACGCTGGCGGTGACGGCCCCGGTCGCACCTCTGACACCCGAACCCCCCGCCTGAGTCGGCACGACAACCGGCCGATGCCGGGATCGTGGCCGCAGCGGGCGTCACTCAGCTTCCTACACAGGCAGCTTCCCCAAGGAGAAACGATGGACAACACCCCTGACAGCCGCCGGCCCCTCTCCCGCCGGCGGCTCCTGACCGGCGCAGCGGGAGTCGCTGCCGCCGGCGCGCTGGCCGGCGCCTTCAGCGCGCCGCTGGCCGCCCAGGCCGCCGGCGACGGGCACGGCCTGCGCATCGTCGACCGTAACGAGAACGGCGGGCGCCTCCAGTACTACCGCTTCGCCACCGACGCGATCGCGTGGGATCCCGCAGTCAACGTCCTGCTGCCCGACGGCTACCACACCAGCAACAAGCGCTACCCGGTGCTGTACCTGCTGCACGGCGGTAACTCCGACTTCCGGGCCTTCCACATGTACGACAACATCATCAATCTCACCGCCGGCCGGGAGATCATCGTCGTCATGCCGGACGCCGCGACCGGGTGGTACTCCAACCCGGTCAGCAGCAACACCGGGCCCCGCAACTGGGAAACCTTCCACATCGCGCAGCTGCTGCCGTGGATCGAGCAGAACTTCCGCACCTTCCCCGAGTACAACGGCCGTGCCGTCGCCGGCTTCTCGATGGGCGGGTTCGGCGCCCTGAAGTACGCCGCGAAGTACTACGGCCACTTCTGCTCGGTCAGCTCCCACTCCGGTCCGGCCAGCCTGCGCCGGGACTTCGGCCTCGTCGTGCACTGGGCCAACGTGAGCTCGGCCGCGGTCGAGCTGGGTGGCGGCACCGTCTACGGTGCCCCGCTGTGGGACGAGGCGCGGGTCAACGCCGACAACCCGGTGCAGCGCATCGGGAGCTACCACAACAAGCGGATCTTCCTTGCTGCCGGCACCTCACCCGACCCGGTGAACTGGTTCGACACGGTGAACGAGACCCAGGTGCTGGCCGGCCAGCGCGAGTTCCGGGCGGCTCTCGGTCGGGCGGGGATCCCGCACGAGTGGCGCGAGGTGCCCGGCGGGCACTACTTCCGCCACGAGCTCTTCGTCCAGGACCTCAACGGGATGCTCGGTCGCCTCCGTCGTGCCGGCTGATCCGGCCCCGCCCGCTCGGCGGTAGACACAAAAAGGGCCATCCCCCCTAGGGGGGATGGCCCTTTTTGAAAGATGTCCGGCGGTGTCCTACTCTCCCACACCCTCACGAGTGCAGTACCATCGGCGCTGGAGGGCTTAGCTTCCGGGTTCGGAATGTAACCGGGCGTTTCCCCTCCGCCATGACCGCCGTAACTCTATCGACATATCAAACAACACCAAACAAATCTGGTCTGTTGTTCATTTGTCGAGAGTTGCACAGTGGACGCGTAGCAGCTTAGTAGTCAAGTCCTCGGCCTATTAGTACCGGTCAACTCAACCCGTTACCGAGCTTACATTTCCGGCCTATCAACCCAGTAGTCTAGCTGGGGGCCTTACCCCACCAAAGGTGGGTGGGATACCTCATCTTGAAGCAGGCTTCCCGCTTAGATGCTTTCAGCGGTTATCCCTTCCGAACGTAGCTAACCAGCCGTGCCCTTGGCAGGACAACTGGCACACCAGAGGTTCGTCCGTCCCGGTCCTCTCGTACTAGGGACAGCCCTTCTCAAGTATCCTACGCGCACGGCGGATAGGGACCGAACTGTCTCACGACGTTCTAAACCCAGCTCGCGTACCGCTTTAATGGGCGAACAGCCCAACCCTTGGGACCTGCTACAGCCCCAGGATGCGACGAGCCGACATCGAGGTGCCAAACCATCCCGTCGATATGGACTCTTGGGGAAGATCAGCCTGTTATCCCCGGGGTACCTTTTATCCGTTGAGCGACACCGCTTCCACTCGCAAGTGCCGGATCACTAGTCCCGACTTTCGTCCCTGCTCGACCTGTCAGTCTCACAGTCAAGCTCCCTTGTGTACTTGCACTCAACACCTGATTGCCAACCAGGCTGAGGGAACCTTTGGGCGCCTCCGTTACCTTTTAGGAGGCAACCGCCCCAGTTAAACTACCCACCAGACACTGTCCCTGAACCGGATAACGGCCCGAAGTTAGAAACCCAAATCAACCAGAGTGGTATTTCAAGATTGCCTCCACCCATACTGGCGTATGGACTTCACCGGCTCCCACCTATCCTACACAAGCTAATTCGGATACCAATGTCAAGCTATAGTAAAGGTCCCGGGGTCTTTCCGTCCTGCCGCGCGTAACGAGCATCTTTACTCGTAATGCAATTTCGCCGGGCCTGTGGTTGAGACAGTGGGGAAGTCGTTACGCCATTCGTGCAGGTCGGAACTTACCCGACAAGGAATTTCGCTACCTTAGGATGGTTATAGTTACCACCGCCGTTTACTGGCGCTTAAGTTCTCCGCCTCGCCCCGAAGAGCTAACAGGTCCCCTTAACGTTCCAGCACCGGGCAGGCGTCAGTCCATATACATCGAATTACTTCTTCGCATGGACCTGTGTTTTTAGTAAACAGTCGCTTCCCCCTGCTCTCTGCGGCCATACAACGCTCCACCCGCAAGGGGCTTCACGTCTCCGGCCCCCCTTCTCCCTAAGTTACGGGGGCAATTTGCCGAGTTCCTTAACCACAGTTCGCCCGATCGCCTCGGTATTCTCTACCTGACCACCTGTGTCGGTTTGGGGTACGGGCCGCTAAGAACTCGCTAGAGGCTTTTCTCGGCAGCATAGGATCACTGACTTCACCTGAATCGGCTCGGCATCACGTCTCAGCCCATATGCACCGCGGATTTGCCTACGGTACGGCCTACACGCTTACCCCGGCACAACCACCGGCCGGGCTCAGCTACCTTCCTGCGTCACCCCATCGCTTGACTACTACCCGCCAGGTTCCCACACTCACCCAGTTAAGTCCGAAGACCGCCCCAAGATCACACGGTTAGCACAACGAAGTTCATCATGGGCGTTCTTTCGCGGGTACGGGAATATCAACCCGTTGTCCATCGACTACGCCTCTCGGCCTCGCCTTAGGTCCCGACTCACCCAGGGCGGATTAGCCTGGCCCTGGAACCCTTGGTCATCCGGCGGAAGGGTTTCTCACCCTTCTTTCGCTACTCATGCCTGCATTCTCACTCGTGCCGCGTCCACAACTGGGTCACCCCGCTGCTTCACCCCCGGCACGACGCT
>NZ_CP109532.1:6565000-7269126 GCF_045040155.1 Micromonospora sp. NBC_01405
GGACCGGCGGCGCGGACGGCGCCGCCGGCGATGACCACCAGGTCGTCGCAGAGGCGCTCCACCACGTCGAGCTGGTGACTGGAGAACAGCACCGGCACGCCTGCGGCGGCCCGCTCGCGCAGCACGGTCACGAGGGTGTCGACGGCCGCCGGGTCGAGCCCGGAGAACGGCTCGTCGAGCACCAGCACGTCGGGGTCGTGGACCAGGGCGGCGGCGATCTGGGCGCGCTGCTGGTTGCCTAGCGACAGCGTCTCCACCAGGTCACCGGCCCGCTCGCCGAGCCCAACCCGGTCGATCAGATCCGTGGTGTTGGCGCGGGCCTGGTCGGCGGTCAGGCCGTGCAGGCGGCCGAGGTAGACGAGTTGGTCGCGGACGCTCATCTTCGGGTACAGGCCGCGCTCCTCGGGCAGGTAGCCGAAGCGGCGGCGGGACTGCGGGGTCAGCGGGGCGCCGCGCCAGGTGACGGTGCCGGAGTCGGGCGCGAGCACGCCGAGGATGATCCGCATGGTGGTGGTCTTGCCGGCGCCGTTGGCGCCGACGAAGCCGGTCATCCGGCCGGCCGGGACATCGAAGGAGACGTCGGTGAGGACCCGCCGGTCGCCGAAGCTGCGGCTGACCCCCTCGACGCGGAGCAGGTTGATCATGCATTGGACGCTAGCCGCCGCCGGGGTCTCCTGCCGTCCGGCCGGAGGCGGACCCCGGCGTCCGCCACGGGGTGGACCGGCTCACCCGCCGGGGCGTACCACCCCGTGCTCGTACGCGAAGACCACCGCCTGCGTGCGGTCGCGCAGCCCGAGCTTGGCCAGCACCCGGCTGACGTGGGTCTTCACCGTGGCCTCGCCGAGGTACAGCGCGGCGGCGATCTCGGCGTTGGTGACGCCACGGCCCAGCAACTCCAGCACCTCGCGCTCGCGCGGGGTCAGCCCGTCGAGCAGGGTCGGGTCGGTCCGGGGGGCGCGGCCGGCCGGGGCGGCGAAGGTGGCGATGACCCGTCGGGTGATCTCCGGGGCGAGCAGGGCGTCGCCCCGGTGCAGGATGCGCACGGCGTCGACGAGATCCTCGGGGGTGCCGTTCTTGAGCAGGAACCCGCTGGCCCCGGCCTGGAGGGCTGCGAAGAGGTAGTCATCCCGGTCGAAGGTGGTGAGGATGAGCACGGCCGGCGCCCCGGGGACGGCGGTGATCCGGCGGGTGCCCTCCAGGCCGTCCACGCCCGGCATCTCCACGTCCATCAGCACGACGTCGGGGCGCAGCGTGGCGGCCAGTTCGGCGGCCCGCGCGCCGTCGGCGGCCTCGCCGACCACCCTGATGTCGTCCTCCACCTCGAGGATGACCCGGAAGCCGGTGCGGACGAGACGCTGGTCGTCGGCGAGCAGGACCCGGATGGCGCTCACGCCGCCCTGCCCACGGCCGGCCTGGTCAGCGGCAGGCGCGCCCGGACGCGGAAGCCGTCGCCGGTGCGGGGGCCGGTCTCCAGCTCACCGTCGTGGGCGGCGACCCGTTCGCGCATGCCGATCAGTCCCATTCCGGCGGGGTTGGGTGGGGCTGCGGCCCGGCCGTCGTCGCTGACGTCGACCTCCAGTTGGCTGGCGAGATAGCGGACACGTACGTCGATCATGCTCGCCCCGGCGTGCTTGACGGTGTTGGTGACAGCCTCCTGCACGACCCGGTACGCGGTGTGCGAGACAGGGCCGGGCAGCGGGACGGGGTCGCCGTAGACGCCGACGTGGGTGCGCAGGCCGGCGGCGCGGGCGCTGTCCAGCAGCTCGGGGATCCGGTCGACGCCGGTCGTCGCGGGCCGTTCGTCCGGTTCCGCGCCGCCGGGTTGGCGCAGCAGGCCGAGCATCCGGCGCAGCTCGTCGACGGCGCTGCGGGCGCTCTGCTCGATCGCGCCCAGGGCGGTGCGGGCCTTGGCGGGGTCGCGGTCCAGGACGCGCCGCGCCGCGGCGGCCTGCACGCCCATGACGGAGACGTGGTGTGCCACGGAGTCGTGCAGCTCGCGGGCGATGCGGACCCGCTCGGTGAGGATGGCGCGTTCGTGGGCCTCGGCCCGGGAGCGGCGCAGCTGCTCGGCCTGGGCCGCGAGCTGGTGTTCGCGGCGGGCGGCGGTCCACGCGGTCTCGCCGAAGAAGTACGCGAAGCCGAAGATGAGAACGTTGAGCAGCACGCCGTTGACGATGGCGGCGAGCACGGGTGGCACCGGGCCTGCGGCGTCGGCGAACGCGCCGGGCGGCAGGTCGGAGAAGCCGATCGCGTACGCCAGGGCGATCCAGGCGAACATGGCGGCGATGACGGCGATCCGGATAGCGCGCGAACGGCGTCGGTCGGGTCCCCACGCCCCGAGGGTGTAGATCGCGGCGAACAGGGCGCCGGAGGAGAGCTGCGCCTCGGGGGCGGAGCGGACCTGGCCGGCGATGAACGCGACCGCGACGACCACGGCGACCGCCTCGGGCCGCCGACGTCGCCAGGCCAGGGGGAGGGTGACCGCGACCGACCAGAGGAGCCGCTCGGGCCACGACGGCGGGTCGCCGAACATGAACACGCCCGCGCTGCTGGTCAGGGTGAGGTTGAACAGCGCGACGACCGCGACGGCCAGCCCGATGTACAGGTCGTGTCGTTGCTGTTCGGGGGTGGGGCCGGGGCGGCGCCACGCGTCGTCGGCGATCCTCGGGGCGGTGTTCACCCGTCGGACCCTTTCACGAGCCGGGGGGTGAGGGTGGGACGGGCCTGCCCCCTGCTCCTGGCGGGGTGTGTGGTGCGTCAGCCGTGACGGGCATCACCCGGTGGATCCTCGTCCGTCGAAAGCAGCATCCCGATCTCACCGGCCGGCATGACGATCGGCGGCGTTCCGGCTGACACCGTGACAGGGTCAGTCGCGCCGCACCAGGGGACCACATGACCGCAGCCGCCACCGCCACTCCCGCTCCGACCGCCACGCCCCGGATCGCCCTGCTCGATGTCCTGCGGGGGGTGGCGATCCTGGGGACACTGGCCACCAATGTCTGGATCTTCGCCGCCCCGGGTTCTGAGGCCCGGTTCCTGGCCGACGCCGCCGCGGTGTCGGCCACCGCCGACCTGTCCGGCGGACCGGTCGCCGTCGTCGTCGAGGCCGTGTTCCGGTTCCTCGCCAACGGCAAGTTCCTCGCGCTGCTCACCGTCCTGTTCGGGGCCGGCCTCGCGATCCAGCACCGCTCGGCGCTGGCCGGCGGCCGGGCGTGGCCGGGCCGCTATGGCTGGCGGGCGCTGCTGCTGTTCGTCGAGGGCACGCTGCACTTCGTCCTGGTCTTCGCCTTCGACGTGCTGATGGGGTACGCCGTGACGGCGCTGCTGGTGGCGTGGCTGCTGGCCCGCTCCGAGCGGGCGCAGCGGGTGGCGATGTACGTGGCGGGCGCGCTGCACGTGGCCCTCATGGCGCTGCTCACCCTCGCCCTGGCGCTCGCCCCGCCCACCGGCGAGCCCGGTTCCGCACCCGAGGAAGCCGCGCCCGCACGGCTGTTCACCGAGGGCAGCTACCTCGCGCAGGTCGACTTCCGGCTGGTCAACTGGCTGCCGCTGCGCGCCGAGCCGATCCTCAGCTTCGCGCTGCTGGTCTTCCTCTTCCTGCTCGGGGTGCGCCTGTTCCGGGCCGGCGCGTTCGACGCCGACGACCGGGGCCGGACGCTGCGCCGGCGGTTGCTCCGCCTCGGGCTGGGTGTCGGGCTCCCGCTGAACGCCGCGACCACGCTGGCCGGGCCGGAGCTGTTCCTGATCGACCGGTACGTCTGCGCGCCGCTGCTGGCGCTGGGCTACCTCGGCCTGGTCGGGGTGCTGCTGGAGTGCCGGAGCCGCTCGGGCCCGGTGACGGCCGGGCTGACCGCGGTGGGTCGTACCGCGCTGTCGTCCTATGTCCTGCAGAACGTGCTCTGCGTCGTGCTCTGCTACGGCTGGGGGTTGGGGCTGGCCTCGGCCTGGCCGGGGGCCGAGCCCTGGTGGGTGCTGGCTCTCTGGGCGGGGGTCAGCGGCACGCTGGTCCTGGTGGCGCGCTGGTGGACAGCCAGGTTCGGGCGGGGCCCCCTGGAGGCGGCCCAGCAGGCGGCGTTGCGCCGGTTGGAGCGGCGGCGGTCCTGATCCCGCCCTCAGGGGCCGCCGCAGGTGACCAGCCGCAGCGCCACGTGGTCGGCGGGCGGCGGCGCGGTCTGTCGGCGGAGGTCAGGGTGAGCACCGGCCACCGCCGTGGACGTGTCGCGCCCGCCGGTACGGTGGCCGGATGACGGACGCAGGCGGGTACCGCGAACTGGGTGAGGCGGGGTGGGCGTGGGTGCTCGGCCAGGTCCGCGAGGACGACGGTCCGTGGCTGCCGGAGTCGGTCGCCGACGACGGGCCACCGGGTGGCCCGGCCGGGGACCGCGACTCGCTGTACGCCGGTATCGCCGGGCTGGCCCCGGTCCTGGCCGAGGTCGAGCGACACCGGGCGCTGACGGACGCCGAGCGGTCCCTCGCGGCGGGAATCGTGAACCGGCTGTCGGCCGGGGCGGCGGTGCGCGCCGAGCCGTCCCTGAGCGACGGGCTGGCCGGCGACGTGGTCGCGCTGCGACTGCTCGCCCCCGGACGGGAGGGGATCGCGCTGCGCCGGCTCGCCGAGCTGCGCACCCCGGCGGGGTGGGACACCACCCTGGACCTCGGGCCGGACCACCGGGGGCCACTCACCGACCTGATCATGGGTACGGCCGGTGTGGTGCTGGTCGCCGCCTGGGCGGGTGGCGACGACGCCGCCGCGATCATGTCGACCGGCGGGGAGGCGCTGCTGCGGGCGGCCGAGCCGACCGCCGCCGGGCTGGACTGGCGCCTGCGGCCGGGGCACCCGTCGAGCACGCCGAACTACTCGCACGGCACGGCGGGGGTGGCCACGGCGCTGGCCGTCGCCGGGCACACGCTGGGCCGGGACGACTTCCTCGACGCCGCCCGCGCGGGCGCCCGGCACCTGCTGGCCGTCGGCTGCCTGGACGACGACGGTTTCGTCGTGCCACACACGATCCCCGCATCGCGGCGGGAGGTGGAGCCGGTGACGTACGGCTGGTGCCACGGGCCGACGGGGACGTCGTACCTGTTCGCCGCGCTGGCCTTCGCCGGAGTGGAACAGGTCGCCGGGTTCGCGGTCGGTGAGCTGCGGGAACGCTGCCTGCGTTCGGTGCTCGCCGCGGGGCTGCCGCACCGGCTGCGCCCGGGCTTCTGGGACAACGACGGCCGCTGCTGCGGCACCGCGGGGGTCGGCGACATGCTGCTCGACGCCGCCCAGGGCTGCCCCGATCGGGCCGGGGCGGAACGGCTGCTGCGGTCCGCCCGGACCATGGGCGACGCGCTGGTCGAGCGGGCGGTCCGCGACGACGCCGGCGCCCGGTGGCGGTTCGTGGAGCACCGGCGGGACCCACCCCTGCTTGCGCCGGGGACGGCCTGGATGCAGGGTGCCGCGGGGATCGCCGCGTTCCTGCTGCGCCTCGCCCGGGTGTGCGAGGGTCCGACAACCGCCGTCGTCGTCGACCGACCCGAGCAGTGGTGGGCCGTCCCGCAGCCGCTGCGCGTCGCGTCCACCGATGGTGGTGGCAGCGCGACGGTGTGAGGGCGGCCGGCACCGCCACCTTGGTGGGCGGCCGTCGGTGCGGGTCCGCGGAGGGGCGGGTCGCTCGTCACTCGGGGGCGGCCGGGCCCAGCAGTCGGATCTCCTCGATGTCGAGCGCGGCCTGGAGTTCCCGCAGCACCGTGTCGTCGATCTCGTTCGCGTCGCGCAGCCGGGTGATCTCGCGGCGCTTGCGTTCCAGGACCGCCAGCCGCAGCCGGCGCTCGAGGTCGCGGGCCCGCTCGGACTCCTCCCCCACGTCGGCGGCCCGCATGTCGTCGAGGTGGGCCTGGTATTCGACGCGCACCCGGTCGACGGCCTCCGGCGCCGCGCCCAGCCCGCCCGCCACCTCCGGAAGCGCCGCCAGCCCGACCTCGGCGGCCCGCACCCGGGCCCGACGCGCCTCGTCGACCCGCTGCTGGTCCCCGACGAGGCCCGCCCACCGGACCACGAGCGGGAGGGTGGTGCCCTGGACCAGCATGATCAGCACGATCACCACCGCAGTGCAGAAGATGATCAGGTCACGCTCGTGGGCCGGATGCCCGGCCGGGGTGGACAGCGGCACCGCGAGCGCCGCGGCCAGGGACACCGCGCCCCGGAAGCCGGCCCAGCCGGCGGCCGTGCGGATCCGCCAGTTGACCCGCAGGGCCCGCTGCGACCTACGGCGGTCGATCAGCTCCAGCAGGTACGCCGACAGGTGCAGCCAGGCCATCCGGGTCGCCAGCACCGTGACGGCGACCAGCACCGCGATGACCAGCGCCCGCGCCAGGGACGTGCTGGTCACCCCGCGCAGCGCGCGGGGGATCTGCATCCCGAGCAGCACGAACAGGCCACCGTTGATCAGGAAGGTGCTGAGGTCCCAGAAGGCGAAGGCCGTCACCCGGGAGGGCGCACGGATCACCCGGGGCGCGGCGTAGGCGAGCACCAGACCCGCGACCACCACGGCGAGCACGCCACTGGAGTGCAGCTCCTCGGCGATCAGGAACGCGACGAACGGGGTGAGCACGCTGAGCGTGCCCTCCCGGAGCGGATCGTCGAGGCGGCGGCGTACCAGGACGACCAGGCCGCCGACCACCAGCCCGGCCGCGACGCCGCCGAGGAACGATCCGGCGATCCGCCCCAGGAGCGGGAGCGGTCCCGGCGGGGCGCCGCCGGTGATCAGGCCGACCGCGACGGCGAAGAGGACCAGCGCGGTGCCGTCGTTGATCAGGCTCTCCGCGCGCAGGATGCCGAGGAACCGGCGGGGCAGCCGCTTGGCCAGGCCGGCGACGGCGGCGGCGTCGGTCGGGGCGAGCACCGCGCCGAGCACCCAGGCCGCCGGGCCGGCCACCCCGACCGCCTGGGCGACCACCGCCACCGCGACCATGGTGACAGCCACCAGCGCCACGGCGAGCAGGACGATGACCACCAGGTTGGCGCGGAACTCCCGCAGGCTGACGGTGAGGCTCTCCCGGTAGAGGATCGCCGGCAGGAACAGCAGCAGCACCACGTCCGGTTCGAGCACCACGTCGGACAGCGGCGGGGCGAGCGCCAGCAGCACGCCCATGCCGATGAGCAGGACGGGCGGCGCGACGCGGTAGCGCCCGCCGAGGGTGGTGCCGACCAGCACGGTGGCCGCCAGCACCACGATCAGCACGAGCCCTTCCACGTCGTCCCCTCGTCGCCCCTCACCGTCGGCGTGCGGCCGCCGGGTCGAGAGGTCCCGGGGCACCCGCCCCACCATGGTTCTACGGCGGCCGGACGCCAGAGGCTGGAACCGCCCTATTGGCGCGACCGGCGCCGCCGGGCCAGGGCGACACCGGGACGAGGCGGCGGGGGGTGGTGGGCGACGTCGGCCTCCTCGCGGGCAACACGACATAGGTAGGCAGCGATTGACAAAGTTTAGATTGGCAACTTAATCTGCGGTGCAAATCGGGCGTCGTCCCACGCCCGCGACGGCGCCCCGGCGTGGTCGATCGAAGCGGCAGCAACTGTCCCCGGCGAGGAGTGTCATGACCGGTATGCGAGGCACCGTACGACGAACACGATGGCGGATCGGCGTGGTCACCGGCGCCGTCGCGCTCCTGGTGGCCGGCCTCGGGATGACGACGGCGGGCAGCGCGCAGGCGGCGTCCGGCTGCCGGGTGGCGTACCAGGTCAGCAGCCAGTGGCAGGGCGGGTTCGGCGCCAACGTGGGCGTCACCAACCTCGGCGACCCGCTCAACGGCTGGCGCCTGACCTGGACCTTCCCCTCCGGCCAGCGGGTCACCCAGGCCTGGAACGCCACGGTCACCTCCGCCGGCAACGACGTGACCGCCGCGGACGTCGGCTACAACGCCGCCATCGCCACGAACGCGACGGTGTCGTTCGGCTTCAACGGATCGTGGTCCGGCGCGAACACGAGCCCCACGTCGTTCGCGCTCAACGGCGTCGCCTGCACCGGCGGCACCGGCCCCACCACCGCGCCGCCGACCAGCACGCCCCCGCCCACCACGCCCCCGCCGGCCGGTGACGCGATGGCAGCCGTGGCCGCCATGCAGCCCGGCTGGAACCTGGGCAACTCCCTCGACGCCACCGGCGCCGACGAGACCTCCTGGGGCAACCCGCGGATCACCGAGGCGCTGCTGGACAACGTGAAGGCGCAGGGCTTCAAGAGCATCCGCATCCCGGTCACCTGGAGCGCGCACCTGGGCGGCGCGCCGGGCTACACCATCGAGGCCGCCTACCTGAACCGGGTCAAGGAGGTCGTCGGCTGGGCGCTCGCCGACGGGTTCTACGTGATGGTCAACATCCACCACGACTCGTGGCAGTGGATCGCCAACATGCCGACCGACCGCACCGGGGTGCTGGCCCGGTACAACGCGATCTGGACCCAGCTGGCCAGCTCCTTCCGCAGTTCGTCGCCGAAGCTGGTGTTCGAGAGCGTCAACGAGCCGCAGTTCACCGGCGGCTCCGGCGACGCCCAGAACGCGACGCTGCTGGGCGAGCTCAACACCTCGTTCCACACCATCGTGCGGCAGTCCGGCGGCAACAACGCCACGCGACTGCTGGTCCTGCCGACCCTGCACACGTCCTCCGACCAGCCGCGCGTCGACGAGCTGCTGACCACCTTCAACGCCCTGCACGACCCGAACCTCATCGCCACCGTGCACTACTACGGCTACTGGCCGTTCAGCGTGAACATCGCGGGCGGCACCCACTTCGACGCGACCGCGCAGAAGGACCTCACCGACTCATTCGACCGGGTGTACAACGCCTTCGTGGCCAAGGGCATCCCGGTGATCCTCGGCGAGTACGGCCTGCTCGGCTTCGACCGCAACACCGGCACCATCGAGCAGGGCGAGAAGCTCAAGTTCTTCGAGTATCTGGGCCACTACGCGCGCACCAAGAAGATCACCACCATGCTGTGGGACAACGGCCAGCACCTCGGCCGGACCACGTTCCAGTGGAGCGACCCGGAGCTGATCGCGCAGATCAAATCGAGCTGGACCACCCGCTCGGGCACCGCCTCGACGGACCTGATGTTCACCGCCAAGGCCAGCCCGATCACCGCCAAGGCGATCACCCTGAACCTCAACGGCACCTCGTTCCTGGGGCTGCGTCAGGGCAGCACCGACCTCGTCCAGGGCACCGACTACACCGTCAGCGGTAACCAGCTCACGCTCACCGCGTCCGCGCTGACCCGGCTGAGCGGCAACCGGGCGTACGGGGTCAACGCGGTGCTGTCCGCCCGGTTCTCGCAGGGCGTCCCGTGGCGGATCAACGTGCTCACCTACGACCGGCCGATCCTGGGCAACGCCACCGGGACGACCGCCTCCTTCGCCGTCCCCACCCAGTTCCGGGGCGACCAACTCGCCACGATGGAGGCGAAGTACGCCGACGGGAGCAACGCCGGCCCGCAGAACTGGACATCGTTCAAGGAGTTCGACCGGACGTTCGCGCCGAACTACGGCACCAACGTGATCACCCTGACCTCCGACTTCTTCGCCGAGGTGAACGACAACGCCCCGGTGACCCTCACCTTCCACTTCTGGAGCGGCGAGAAGGTGACGTACAAGGTCATCAGGTCCGGCAGCGCGGTCACCGGCACCGTCGGCTGATCCGGCCGAGCCCTCGCGGCCCGGTCGTTCCTCGACACCACGTGGGGACGACCGGGCCGCGCTGTCGGCACCCGACCGGGCACCGCCCCGGCGCTCCGGCCGCCCGGTCCGGCCGCCGCGCCCCGGTCCGGCCGCCGCGCCCCGGTCCGGGCGGTCAGGAGAAGCGTTCGATCGTGACCGGGATGAGCCCCTGCATCCGCAGCGTCGTGGTCAGCTCCCGCAGCAGCGGCCCGAGCGCGCCGCCGCCGCCGGCGGCGAGGTCGGCGGTCAGGTCGAGGCACCAGGGACCGCCGCCGCCGATCCGGCGCAGGTGCCAGGTGAAGGAGTCGGCCCCGACCCGGCGGGCGGCAACCCCGATGATCCGCGCCTGCGGGTCGGCCGGGTCACCCGTGCTCGCCATCCGCCAGACGCCGCCCAGGTTCGCCAGCCCGTCCGGGCGCAGGTCGGCGGCGAACAGGACCCGGTAGACGCGGCTGTCGCGCGGCCCGGTCCCGGCCGGGCGGGGGTCGAGCCGCAGCGGGGCCGCCGTGGACAGCGGCTGCCCGTCGTGGAAGTGGCCGCGCAGCACCTCCTCGCCGGGCAGCTCGCCGCCGCCGAGCCGACGGTAGGCGGTCGCCGCCTCGTGTCGCGGCACCCCGACCACCCGGCGGCGCAGTTCGGCGTCCACCCGGATGCTCCGGCTGAAGGCCGCGCAGTCCCACCAGTGGCCGTCCGCCGGCGTCCACGCGGCGGCGTCGAGGCGCACCGCCGCGCAGTCCTCGCCGAGCACGAACTCCTCGACGACGAGCCCTTCCGGTGCGGCGGCGCTGCCGCCCGGGCCGTCCGGGTGGACGAGGTAGTAGTCGAGCGCCGGCTGCCGTACCCGGGCGGCCGGCCCGGGCCGGTGCGCCGCCGTGAGATCCGGCGGCGCGCCACCGGGCCGGCTCAGCTCCGCGTGCCATGTCGTCACCACCGCATTGTCGGCCGGGGCCGCGCGCAGTCCCGGCCGACTCGCCGCCGCGCCGTACGCCTCGCCGGCGACAGCGGGCGGCCCGCCATCGCAAGTCCACTCCCGACAACATCTTTCATCCATCGGTCGAAACATTTCTTCAACGCGTCCGACTCTTGCATGCGGTAGTCCACTACTGACACGATGGCCGTCGATGCATCTTTGGGACAAGCGGAAGGAGCAGGGTCATGGTGGTGTCCCGTCGGAGGCTGATCGGATCCCTCGCAGCGGGTTCCGCCCTCGCCGCCGTCTCCCCGACCGACCTGGTGTCAACCCTTCGCGGCGCGGCTTTCGCGGCCAGCCCGCCCGGCGACGTCGTCGGCAAGATCTCGGTCGGCTACCAGGGCTGGTTCAGCTGCCCCGGCGACGGGGCGCCGATCGGCGGCTGGTGGCACTGGAGCCGCGACCGGTTCCAGCCGCCCGCCCCGGCCAACACCACCATCGTCTCCTGGCCGGACATGCGGGAATACGCCCGCGGCTACTCCACCGCGTACCCGGCCCTGGGCAACGGCCAGCCGGCGCAGCTCTTCTCCTCCTACGACCAGCAGACGGTCGACACCCACTTCCGCTGGATGCAGGAGTACGGCTGCGACACCGCCGCACTGCAACGGTTCAACCCGGTCGGCGACGAGGGGCCCACGCGCGACGCCATGACGGTCAAGGTCCGCGGCGCGGCCGAGCGCTTCGGCCGCAAGTTCTACATCATGTACGACGTCACCGGCTGGACGTCGATGCAGACCCAGATCAAGGAAGACTGGACCAACCGGATGTCCGCGCACACCGCCTCCCCGGCGTACGCCCGGCAGAACGGCCGGCCCGTGGTCTGCATCTGGGGCTTCGGCTTCAACGACGACGGCCGCCCCTTCGCGCCCGCCCCCTGCCTCGACGTCGTCAACTGGTTCAGGGCCCAGGGCTGCTACGTCATCGGCGGCGTGCCGACCTACTGGCGGCAGGGCATCAACGACTCCCGGCCGGGCTTCTCCGAGGTCTACCACGCGTTCCACATGATCTCGCCGTGGATGGTCGGCCGCACCGGCACCCTGGACGGGCTCGACTGGTTCCACACCAACGTCAACGTCCCCGACCAGGCCGACTGCGCCGCGCACGGCATCGACTACCAGCCCTGCGTGCTCCCGGGCGACCTGTCGTCCGGGCACCGCCGCCACGGCGACTTCTACTGGCGGCACTTCTACAACCTGACCCGGCTCGGCGCCCAGGGCCTCTACGTGTCCATGTTCGACGAGTTCAACGAGGGCAACCAGATCGCCAAGACCAGCGAGACGCAGGCCACCACCCCGGCGGGGGCGGGCATCCGCGCGTTGGACGAGGACGGCACCGCCTGCTCCGCCGACTACTACCTGCGGCTCACCGCCGACGGCGGACGGATGTTCAAGGGCCAGCTCGCCCTCACCGCCGTACGGCCGACGCCACCCGTGCTCGGCGGTGGACCCCCGCCCGGCGGTGACCTCGCCGCCGGCCGGCCGACGTCGGCGAGCAGCCAGAACGGCGGCTTCGTCGCCGGCAACGCCGTCGATGCCGACCGGGGCAGCTACTGGGAGTCCACCAACGGCGTCTTCCCCCAGTGGTGGCAGGTCGACCTCGGCGCGGCCCACCAGGTGGCCCGGATCGTACTGCGGCTTCCGCCCGCCGCCGTCTGGCAGCGGCGTACCCAGACGCTGTCGGTCGAGGCGAGCCCGGACGGCGCCAGGTGGACGACCCTCGTCGCGTCGGCCGGGCGGGTCTTCGACCCGGCCACCGGCAACCAGGTGACGCTCACCGTGCCGGCCACGCCGGCCCGGCACGTGCGGATCCGCTTCACCGGCAACACCGGCTGGCCGGCGGCTCAGCTGTCCCAGCTGGAGGTGTACGCCGGCTAGCGGCGGCGCGGCGTCCCCCGCGCCCGACGCAGCACACCACCGGCCGCCGCGCGCCGGCTCCCACCACCCCCCACGGAGAAGAGTCACCCATGTCCCGGAGCATCATCCCGGCGTCGCGGTGGTCGCCGCGCCGACCGCCTCGACGCCGTCCCCCGGCGGTCCTCGCCTCCGCCGTCGCGCTCGCGACCGCCCTCGGCCTCCTGGCCGGGGCACCCGGCCCGGCCACCGCCGGCCCGGCCACCGCCGGCCCGGCCACCGCCGGCCCGGCCACCGCCGGCGGGCCCGTGGTGACCCGGGCCGGGCTCGACCCGGGGCTGGTCTCCGGGCGCGGGGCCGACGTCGGATTCGTCGAGCAGGAGGCGGAGAACGCCGCCACGGACGGCGAGGTCATCGGCCCCGACCGCACCGCCTACACCCTGCCGGCGGAGGCCTCCGGCCGCCGGGCGGTCCGGCTGACCCCCGGCCGGTACGTCGAGTTCACCCTCCCGAACGCGGCCAACGCGATCACCGTGCGCTACAGCATCCCGGACGCGCCGGGCGGCGGCGGCATCACCGCGCCGCTGGACGTGGCGGTCAACCAGCGGCGGGTCCGGACGATGACCCTCACCTCGCAGTACGCGTGGCTCTACAACCAGTACCCGTTCTCCAACGACCCGGCCGCCGGGCTGCTGCACCCGGACTGGTGGATCACCGAGTGCGGGTGCGTGCCGTCGGCCACCACCCCGTACCCGAGCATCCCCACCCCGTTCCGCCCCAGCCACTTCTACGACGAGCAGCGCCTGCTGCTCGGCCGCACCTACCGGGCGGGCGACCGGATCCGGCTCACCGTCCCCGCCGGCAGCGACGCCGCGTGGACCGTGATCGACCTGCTCGACTCCGAGCTGGTCGGCCCGCCGCGGGTCCGGCTCGCCGCCGCGAACGTGCTGGCCTTCGGCGCCGACCCGACCGGCCGGCGCGACTCGGCCGCCGCCCTGGACCGGGCCATCGCCTTCGCCCGGCGGGCGGACCTGCCGGTCTACCTGCCGCCGGGCACCTACCAGGTGAACCGGCACATCATCGTCGACGACGTGACGATCGAGGGCGCCGGCAGCTGGTACACGATCATCAAGGGACGGGAGGTCGCGCTGCCGACGCCCGCCCCGGACGGCTCGGTGCACACCGGCGTCGGCTTCTACGGCCGTGACTCCGCCGACGGCGGCAGCCGCAACGTGCACCTCTCCGGTTTCGCCGTCGAGGGCGACGTCCGCGAGCGGATCGACACCGACCAGGTCAACGCGATCGGCGGCGCGATGAGCGACTCCACCATCGACGGGCTGCACCTGCGGCACACGAAGGTGGGCGTCTGGTTCGACGGGCCGATGAGCGGTGTGCGGGTCACGAACACGGTCATCGTCGACCAGATCGCCGACGGGCTGAACTTCCACACCGGCGTCACCGACTCGCTGGTCGCCCACACCTTCGTCCGCAACTCCGGCGACGACGGGCTCGCGATGTGGTCGGAGAAGGTCGGCAACGCCCGCAACAGGTTCGACCACAACACCGTGCAGTCGCCGGTGCTCGCCAACGGCATCGCCCTGTACGGCGGCACCGACAACACCGTGTCGAACAACCTGGTCGCCGACCCGGTGCGGGAGGGCAGCGCGATCCAGGTCGGATCCCGTTTCGGCGCGGAGGCGTTCACCGGGCGGCTGCTGATCACCGGCAACACCACCGCCCGCGCCGGCACGTACGAGCTGAACTGGAAGATCGGGCTCGGGGCCATCTGGTTCTACGCCCTCGACCGGGACATCGACGCGACCGTCGAGGTGGTCGGCGACCACTACCTCGACAGCACGTACAACGCCGTCATGCTGGTCAGCGACTGGCCGGTGAAGGACCTCTACTCGATCAGGAACGTCCAGTTCCGCGACATCCGGGTCGACGGGACGGGCACGTCGGTGGTCAGCGCCCGCTCGGCCGGCTCCGCCTCGTTCCGCAACGTGGACGCCCGCAACGTCGGCGCGGTCGGGGTGAACAACTGCGGGTCGTTCCACTTCACCCCGGCCGGCTCCGAGTTCGCCCTCACCGACCTCGGCGGCAACGACGGCGGCTGGCTCGCCCCGTGGCAGCTGCCGAACACCATCACCTGCGACGACCGCCCGCCGGTCGTACCGCCGCCGCCACCGGCGTCCTGGTGAGGTGCGGCCGGCGGGCGGTGGTCACCGCCCGCCGGCCGCCGGGCCGACCGACCACCGAGGAGAGCAGGGTTGCTCCACGGGCGGGCCGTAGTCCCGGGGCGGCAGCCCCTGCCTACCCGCCGCCTGTGGAGCTGAGTCGTCTGCGTCATCGGAGCGGGACGGCGACCCGTCCACGACATCAGTTTGACAGCGCGGCGGCGACGCCACCCGGTCCGGCCACGGGGGGCGCGCGACAACGGAGATCTAGGATGGGCGTATGGCGCGGACACCGGGCATCACGTTCCCGCAGGTGGTGACCTACGACGGACTGCCCGGGTCCGTGGGCGGTGCGCACTCGCTTCGCGCCAAGCATCCTGCCGAGGCATTCCAGCGCCTGCAGAGCTTCGTCAATGCCTGCGCCGAGCCGGTGTCGTCAGCATCGTGGGCGTTCGAGGTCGCTGCGGGCGGACCGCCGGCGTCGACCGAGCAGCTGGTAGCGCTCGCCACCGAGCACTTCGGCGGACCCCGCTATCGTGCGCGAACCCACACGGAATGGAACGTTCCACCCGAATCCGGGGACCACGCACTCGATGCGCTCATCGCCGTCGGCCCCGACGCGGTCACGGCCCACGGACGTTCCCTGGCCGCGCTGACCTACAGCACGCCCGTGCGCCTCATCGACCCGGACGCCCGCACCCCGTACCCCGACATCACCCCTGACGCCTTCGGTCGCTTCGCCGTGGACGGGTACGGCCGGCTTCTGGGCGACTCAGGCATACGCGCGACCCTCGGCACCGCAGCGTCCTCGCTCTCCCTGTGGCTCAACCTGCCCGCCGACCAACGGCTGTCCCCCGGTGCTCGTCATCTACAAGGCCATCTCCCGTTCCGGCTGTCCGCGAAACACTGGCGCCTCTGGCGCCCCACCCGGAGCGGCGACTCCTACCGCTCCACCAAGATTCCCTCGCCCGTACACGACCGGGCCTGAATCACACCGGAACTTGTCCTCGCCTGAGGTGTCAGGATCGACTGCTGTGACGGCACCTGGTCTCGTGGTTTAGGCCACATGTGACGGGCACGTAGGATCATTTCCATGGCTTTAGGTCCCGGGCTTGTCGCGTGCATCGAACGCGCGGTCGATCGCTACGGTCCCGGGCGCCCTATTCCCGCTGCAGAGCTTCGCGGCCGGCTGGAAGCCTTGGATCTCGTGCCGGACGAGGGCTATGAGGAGTTCGTGGGCCGCTGGGGCGGCTGTTTCGTGGGCGTATCGGTCCACGCATGGGACAACGCCTCGACCCTCGGACGGGAAAGCTGCATCGAGTTGACGGCCTGGGCGCGTGACGCTTATGGAGCCCTCATCGACGGTGTCGTGATCGCCGACGACGGGTCAGGGAACCCCATCTGGATCGCGTCCAACGGAGCGGTCCGCCTCGTCGACCACGACAACGGCAACAAGGTCGTGCAGCTCGCTCCGGATTTCAAGACTCTGCTCGAAGACAACGTCCACGACTGACTCACGCAGCCGACACACGGCAGCGCCCTTAAGGGGTATCGGTCACGACGGTCGCCGACGACACGCGGTACCCGGGCGACGGGCGGCTCAGCAGAACCAGCCGTCCTGGACCCAGCCGCGCCGGTTGAGGTGCCCGTAGGCGAATCCGTAGACGTAGCCGCCGCTGCGCGAGCCCTCCACCAGGAACGTCTGGCCCTGGTAGAGGGTGCCCATCCACGCCCCGTTCGGCTGGGTGCGCACGAACAGGTCACCGGCGCACACGGTCTCGCGTTCCCCGATGGTGCCGTTCGCGGCCCGGGCCGGGGCCGGCACGGCGACCGTCACGGCCGTCACGGCCGCCACCAGCACCGCGATCCGGTGCCGCGGTCCGACGCTCACCACGAGTCGTACCCCCCGACGCACTCGATCCGCAGGTATCCCCAGTCGTTGGGGCCGAAGTCGAAGGCGGCGGCCCAGCCGTTGTAGACCGGGTGGGCGCCCGGCGTGTGCCCGATCTTGTTGCCGTACGTCAGGGTGCGCTTGAGCCCGGACGGACCGCCGGCCGAGTCGTAGTTGTCGTAGAAGCTCGCGGTCTGGCAGACGACGACGGCGTGCCGGGGCACCACCGGGGCTGCCGATGCGGCGACGCCGGCCAGCGGGGCCAGCAGGACTCCGGCGGCCAGCGAAGTGGCCAGGCGCGGTGACGACGGGCGCATGTGTCCTCCCACGGGGTCTCGGATGAGCGGACACCCTACCAAGAAATTAGACGTACATCTATTCTTGCTCGCCCGCCACCCCGCTCCCTCGAAGCCACGCTTCCGCAGCCGGCGCGGGAGACGGGCCGGTGCGCGCCATCGCGGATGCGCTCAGGGCAGGGCCAGGTCGACCGCCACCGCGGCGGCCAGGTCGAGGACCACGTCGCCGTGCGGGCTGCGTACGGTCAGCCGTTGCCCGGCCGCCGCGACGAGCCGCGCCCGCAGGCCGTCGGGGGTCCAGGTCAGCTCCTCGACGGTCACCCCGCCCCGGCAGGCGACACCCCGGACGGCGCCCCGGGCCAGGGCGGCCGGCGCGGCGGGCAGCAGCCACAGCACGCCGGGCCGGGAGTGCACCAGCGCCTCGACGAGCACGGCGGGCAGGGTGTGCGCCGCGTCGGCGTTGTAGATCTCCAGATCCGGATTGTGCGCGCTCATCAGCGAGCGGAAGAACATGTCCCTGCCGATGATCTTGAGCAGGTTTCCGGCGACCAGCGCGGGGTCCCGCAGCCGGGCCGCGACCAGCGCCCGGTGCAGACTGCCGTGGGCGGAGAGGTTCTCGTCGCCGCGCAGCACCAGCGCGCGGTGCGCGGCGACGGCCAGCTCGGGGGTGTCGTCGGGGTTGATCTCGTCCAGGGGCCACACCGGGTAGAGATGGCTGACGTGCCGGTGGTCCTCGTCGCCCCGCTGGCCGGGCCAGGCCCACTCGGCCAGCGCCCCGCGCTCGTCGACCTGGTACGCGGGCAGCCGCCCACGCAACCCGGCCCACCGGTCCACGCCCGTCGCCTCGGCGGCGGTGGCCAGGGCGTGCCGGGCGGCGGCGATGTCCATCGTGGCGTTGACCGCCAGGTACACCGGCCGGCCGTCGGCGTCGGGCGGGCCGGTCTCGGGCGAGAACGACGGCACGACGACCACCGCGCCGGAGGAGTCGGTGACGGTGAGGAAGTCCTCGAAGAAGACGGCCGCCTCCTCCAGCCAGCCAGCCAGCTCGCCCAGCGGCTCCCCGGTCACCCGGTGGTGTTCCCACAGGGGGTGCAGCAGCCAGTCCGCCCCGGCGAGCCAGGCCGCCCACGGCCAGTCGGCCCGGAAGTGGAACAGGTTGCCGTGCTCGCCGTCGGTGCGGCCCGGCGCCAGCAGCCCCCGGACGCCGTAGATCGCCGCCGCGTTGCGCCGCCAGTCGTCGACCTGGCCCCGGACCAGCGCGGCGTGGGCCGCCGTCACCTCGGGCAGCGCGCCGATGTTGGCCCCGGCCAGTTGCAGGTTGAGGTTGGCGTCGGTGGTGAAGTCTCCCGCCCACGCCGCGCCCCACGCGCCCAGCCACAGGCCGGTGAGCCGGGGCGGCAGCACCCCACTGGCGCTGATCAGCAGGTACCGGCCGGAGTGGAACAGCCGCTCCAGCAGCGCCGGCAGGAGCTGGTCCCGGTCGGCGCGCTGCCGGGCGAGCAGCTCACCGACCGGCAGTTCCCGCTCCTCGGCCGACACCCCGAGGTCCAGGCTCACCCGCCGGTAGATCGGCGCGTGCACCGCGACGTGCCGGGCCAGCAGCTCGGTGTAGTCCGCCCCGGAGCGGGCCACCAGGGCCTCCTCCAGCTCGGCCGTACGCCAGGGCGCCGCGTCACGGCGGTCGAGCACGGTGGTCAGGAGGGCCGGGCCGCGCACCGCCACCCGGTCCCCCACGACCCGCGCGTCGCCCCGGACGAGGGTCAACCCCTCGAACCCGTACGCGCCGTCGCCGTCGGGCGGGTAGAGCCCGCGGATCCGGAGGAAGACGTGCTCGCCCCGGCGGTACGCGGCGGTCTCGTAGCGCACGTCGTCCGGGCGCTCGGGCAGGTCGCCGGTGAGCCCGATGACGCACCCGGGCATCTCGACGTGGGTAACCGCGATCGCATCGGCCCGCGAGACGAACGCCCTGCGGCGCCCGCCGTCCCACTCGACGACGACCTCCCCGGTGGTGAACTCGGTTCCGCGCCGGTAGTCCGCCGGCCCCGGCGTGTCGGACGGTTGCGCGGTCGCGTCGATGGTCATGGCGTACCCCGGATGGAACGGCTGGGTCCAGCGCAGCTCCCGCCCGTCGGCGAGCACCGCCGCAGCCTCCGCGCGCCGGCCGGCGAGGACGAGGTCCCGCACCTCGGGCAGCCGGTCGGCGAGCTGCGGCGGCCGGGTGTGGCGGGTGCCGTTGGGCAGCACGAAGCGGTGATGGTTGAACACGATCCGCTCGGCGTGCGGGGCGCCGGAGACCATGATCCCGCACTCGCCGTTGCCGGAGAGGAACGCGTCCTCCCAGCGTGCCGCCGGGGCCATGTCCCAGATCCGGTGGGCGGACGCGGGCAAGGTGTCCGCCATCGACGGCGTCTCCTTCCGGTCACCGACCCGGCGGGACGGCGCGCTCGGCGGGCATCCGGACACCGGTGACATCCCGAGCATCCGCGCTTTTGTATCAACGCGGATCACTGCCGTCAAGCGCGGACGAGCCGGACGCCCGGCTCCGGATCGGCGAGGTCGGGGCACTCCACGCGCCGGACACCGACCCGTCGCCGGACCCACGGGGAGCATTGGCCCGATATCCGCCCGCGAGGCCCGGTCGCGCCGAATGTCCGGATCGACGCGCCCGTGGGTGTGACCGGGGGCATCCGTCCGGCGGAACATGGGCCGGCCCGGGGTCGTTACACATGGCAGACGATCGAGTAGCGCACGCCGCTGCCGAGCCACCCGAACCCCGCGACCCCGTCGGGGAATGCGGGTCTGCCGCCGGTCGTTACACATGGTCCCGCCGCCACCAGCACCCCCGGTGCAGTGAGCGATGACTTCCCCCCTTGATCTGTTGGGCGCCTCGACGTGGTGCTCACACCCCCGCCCCTCCCCCGGGGCGGCGTGTGTGTCGACCCCCGATTGGAGACACCCCCATGAACACGATCATGCGTAAGAGCGTTCTCGGAATCGCCGGTCTCGCCTTCGCCGGCGGCGTGTTCGCCGGCCCCGCCACCGCCCACGCCACCCCCACCACCGAAACCACCCCCACCGCCGCCGTCGCCGTGCAGGCCGACAAGCCGGTTGTCGACAAGGCCAAACTGATCCCGCACGGCGTGCAGGGCGACCAGTCCCGCATCGACCTCAACGCCGAGCAGACCGCCAACGTCAAGGCGATCATCGCCGCCACGAAGAAGGCCGACATGGACGAGCGAGCCGCCGTCATCTCCATCGGCACGTCCCTGCAAGAGTCGAAGCTGGAGAACCTGGGCCACCTCGGCGACCGCAACGACCACGACTCGCAGGGCCTGTTCCAACAGCGCCCCACCTCCGGCTGGGGCACGGTGGAACAGATCACCGACCCCGAGTACTCCACCCTCGCGTTCCTCAAGGGCCTGAAGCAGGTCGACGGGTGGCAGGACATGCCCCTGACCAAGGCCGCCCAGACCGTGCAGGTGTCCGCGTACCCCGACCACTACGCCCAGTGGGAGCAGCAGGCCGCCGACCTCGTCGCCGAGCACTGGAACAGCTGACCCCCGCACTGAACAGCCAACCGGCCGGGCCCCCGACAAGGGGGCCCGGCCAGCGGCGCGTCCACGACCGACTCGTCGCCGTCAGCGGCGGGGTTGGCGGGAGATCCCGGCCGGAGTCAGCAGGGCCGAGGCGGCGAACCGCAGCAGGGGCAGGTAGATCCGCACGGAGTCGGTGACCGACCCGAAGTGCGACGAGGCGTTGTCGTCCACGTAGGTGGTGGCGATCGTGGTCTGCTCGATGGGCTGGCCGGCCCGGGCGGCGTACAGCAGGACGTTCATCTCGTACTCGAATCGCTCGCCGGGGACCGTGAGCAACCAGTCGAGCAGACCGTGCGGGTACGCCCGCAGCCCCGTCTGGGTGTCCCGCACGGAACGCCCGGTCGCGGCGCGGAACAGCACCCTGGTGAGGCCGTTGCCGGCCCGGCTGCGCACCGGCACCTCGCCGTCGAACCGCCGTACGCCCAGCACCATCACGCCGGTCTCCGCGACGCGCCCGGCCACGCGCAGGACATCGGCGACGCCGTGCTGGCCGTCGGCGTCGGCGCACACCACGTCGTGGCCCGGACACTCGCGTGCGACGTGCCGGAACCCCGTCCTCAGGGCCACGCCCTTGCCCCGGTTCGTCCCGTGCCGCAGGACGGTGCAGCCGAGGTCCCTCGCCGCGTCGAGGACCCGGGCGGACGCCGGTCCGCTGCCGTCGTCCACCACGACGACGTGGACGCCGGGAGCGGCGTCGCGCAGCTCGGCGACGAACTCGGGCAGGCGGGGACCCGGCTCGTACACCGGGGCGAGGACGATCACCGCCGCCCGCCCGCGCCTCGTCCGGGCGTGCCCGAGGCGGCGGCGCACCCCGCGCGTCCCCCCGAGGGACCGTCCATCCTGTCCACGTGACCTCCTCGATGTCGCCGCGACCGTCGTCCTCATCGAGGTCGATCCGGTGGCTCGGGAGCCTGTACCCCGTTGGCGGCCGTCCGTCACGTGCTCCGCCGCAGCGCTTTCGCCGGATCAGCGGCGGGCACGGTCACGCCCCGCCGGAGGCACCCGGACCGGGGTGGGGCGGGACCACGGCGCACTCTCCGCCCGCCGGATCCCGACGGTGGCGCGCCAGCCGGTCGACGCGGCGCATCGACGTCACCAGCCGGCGTTCCCGGCGCAGCAGGCCCGCCGCGTCACGGGCCCCGAGGAACCACAGCCGGGACGCGGTCCGAGCGGCCGGCTCGCGCCACCATCTCGGCAGCGCCTCCCCGCCGGAGGCGTGGACGTCGAGCAGCGCCGGGCCGCGCAGTCCGAGGGCCCGGCGGGCGAGATACCTGATCCGGGGCAGGTGCCAGGTGTGCGAGACGATGCCCAGCGGCTGCCCCGGGCCGAAGGCGTGGCCGTCGAGCAGGCCGTCCTCGACGGTGTGCAGGAGATTCTCCAGCGTGCTGCGCGAGCGTGTCTCGGCGCGCAGTTCCGCATGCCGGTCGAGGCCGGCGGCGAGCGCCTGGCGCAGCATCAGGTCGCCCTCCCGCCACCCCTGCGGCGGGGGATGCGCCCCCTCGGCGGCCTCCGCCCAGCCGCCGCTGAACACGATCCGGGGTGCCCGGCCCTGCCCAGCGGCGCGGGCGAAGGACGCCTCGTTCGCGGCGACGTAGTCGACCACTGCCCGCACGCGGGCGAAGCTGGCCGGGGTGAGTGCCCAGGTGTCCCCGGCGCGCAGCACGCCGCGTCCGAAGACCACGAGCACGGTGGCGGTCGGCGACGTGTGCCCTCCCCTCGGCGGCTTCCCCGGCAAGGGTAGCCACCCGCCCCGCACCCGCCGACGAGACGGGGCGGCCCGGCGATCGACGGTCCTCCGCGGAGGGTCGATCGCCGGGCCGCCCCGTTGGCGGGCCGCTCGGGCGGCCCGCCGGTCAGAGGCCGGCGGCGTGCGCGGCGGCGGTGCCGCCGACCACGGGCAGGACGACCTTGCTGCTCTTCAGCGCGACCTGCAGGTTCGCGGCGGTGGTGTCCGCCTGGCTGGAGTACTGCGGGTAGCTGGCCACGATGATCACGCCGATCCGGTGGCCGGGCTTGAAGACGTAGTCCTCCGGCAGCAGCGGGAAGCTGAAGTTGTACGACTCCCCCTGCACCAGCGGCACGGCGACGCGGATCGACTGCCGGTTCTGGGCGTCCATGACGCCCTTGGTGACCAGCTCGTAGTCGGCCGTGGCCACCCGCTTCGTCGTCTGCTTGTAGCAGCCGTCGTCCGTCGGGCTGCTCTCGCCCCAGCAGTCCTCCGTGGTCAGGGTGATGATCCCCTCGCCGGAGGCCCGGTGGGCGACCCGCTCGTCGGTGCCGTAGTCGACCAGGATCGCCCCGAGGTTGGTGTCGGTCTGGTCGGCGGAGGCCCGCAGCTGCACGGTCGGGGTGCCGGAGATGTGCAGCGGTGCGGTGAGCGGCGCGGAGAGGAAGGCCAGCCGGTTGGGCTGCACCACGTCCGGGTTGAGGATCATGGTGTTCTGGCTCTGCGTGCGGCTGTCCTGGAACGCCCCGGTCGCCGGCTTCGCCGTCGGCACCAGCCCGAGGCCGCCCGCGCCGGTGGTGCCGGGCTGGAGGAACACCTCGGTGTCGGCCTTGCCGGGGATCGGCCAGTCGGCGTGGGTCTCCCACACGTCGGCGGACCGCTCCAGGTCCACCCGCGGCTCGTCCATGATGCCGTTGGCGACGCCCTGGAGCCAGAAGTCGAACCACCGGTGCAGCGTCGACACCCACACCGCGCGGCGCGAGTCGAACGGGTCGACGTGGCCCTCCTGGGACAGCCACAGCTTGCGCGGCACGTTGTTCTCCGCCAGGGCGTACCAGAACTTGCTGAAGTGGTCCGGCCGGACGTTGTCGTCGTTGAGGCCGTGGTAGAGCAGGACGCTGGCGGTGACGTTGGGGACCTTCTTGACGTAGCTGCGCTCGTTCCAGAAGGCGGTGTAGTCGCCGTGCTCGTCGCCGTCGGCGGCGGCCATCGCGTCGCGCACCGGCTTGCAGTACTCCCGGCGCTCCGGGTTGGTGACCGTGTTGGCCAGCGACGCCACGTAGCTGTTGCCCCGGGTGACGACGCCGTTGCTGCGCACGTAGTCGTAGTACTCGGTCGGGCCGCTGATGGGCACGACCGTGGTCAGGCCCTTCACGCCGGTCACCGCCGTGGACATGGCCAGCGAGCCGTCGTACGACTTGCCGATCATCCCCGTCTTGCCGTTGTGCCAGCCCGCCTTGACGATCTCACCGGCGGCGTTGCGGGCGGTGGCCCGGCCGTTGAGCCAGTTGATGGCCTGCTTGGCGCTCAGGTTGTCCTGGTTGGCGTTGGTGGTCGGGCAGCCGGTGGAGTTGTTGGTGCCGACCATGTCCAGCAGGATGACCGCGTAGCCGCGCGGCACGAAGTAGTTGTCGTAGAACAGCGGCCACTTGTCCAGCAGCCCGTCGCCGTCGAGGTCCGCCTTGCACTCGGACTCGTTGCCCCGGCAGACCGTCGAGTAGTAGGGGCTGGCGTCCATGACCACGGGCGCCTTGAGCCCGTTCGCGGTCGCCGCCGGCCGCATCAGGTCGAACGCGATGATGTCGCGCAGGCCGTCGTTGTCGCTGTCGAACGTGGAGTCGATGAAGAGCCGTTCCCGGATGGCGTCGGCGTAGCCGAACACCGGCTGGGTGACGCCGTCCTGGACGACGATCGACGGCGGGCCGTCCGCCGCCAGCGCCTGCGGCGCCGCGCCGAGGGCGGCGAGCACCGCCGCGGACAGTACGGCCACGCCTGTGCGCCAGCGCGTTCCCACTGTAGCCATGAGTCTCCTTGAGGTCCGAGGCTGCGTACGCTACGAGCCGGCGACCGGCACCACCACCTGCACATGTAGGAACTTCGCCGGGCGTGGTCCGACGGGTGGGCCCCTCGCCCGGGGGTAGCGGTCAGTCCCGGTAGCCCCACTGCCGCAGCGGCTCGGCCAGGGCCCGCTCGACGGCCGCGAGCTGCGCGGGGCCCAGTTCGTCGTGGTACGCCGCCCGCCGCCCGGCGGGGAACTCGTACCGCCCGAACCCCCGATCGAACTCCGGCGTCCAGTCCAGCCCGAGGAAGTCGAGCATCCGGGCCACCTCCGCGCGGGGGTCGGCGAGCAGGTCCTCGTAGCGGACGTCCAGCCACTGCCCGGGCGGGTGCGCGGCCCGGGCGTCGGCGAACGCCGCCATCAGCATCCTCCAGCCGAGCGCGGCGAGCACCGGGAAGGACCGGGCGGACTCCTCCCACTCCCGGCGCAGGTCGGCCGGCAGCGGCCCGAGGTACCAGTTGTCGGGACCGCGCCAGCCGTCCCACCAGCCCATCTGGAGCCAGGAGTTGGTGACGGCCCGGCCGTCGCGGACCACGTTGACCACCCGCAGCCCGGGGTAGGCCGCCCGGAGGAACCCGGTGCGCGGCCAGCCGGTGACGTGGTGCACCAGCAGCGGGCAGCGCTGCCGCCCGATCCGGGCGTCGAAGAAGGCGCGCAGCCGCCGCGCCACGTGCGGGGTGAGGTCCTCGGCGGTCAGGTCCCGGCACGGGCGGGAGAAGCCGGCCAGCACGTGCCGGTCCAGCAGCTGGTACGCCTCCGACGGGGCGACCCGCAGCCGCCCGCGTTCCAGCAGCCGGCGGCTGTGCCGCAGCGACGTCATGCCGGCCGGGCGGGGCGCCGACCGCCGGTACAGCGGCCCGTTGAACCGGCCGGTGAGGTTGAGCCGGGACAGCTTGTCGTCGACGCCGGAGACGAACCCCACGCCGGGATGCCGGGACAGCAGCTCCTGCACGAGGGTCGAGCCGCACCGCCCGGTGCCCACCACCACGGCCAACATCCTCAGTCCTCCTCCTGCCGGGGTGCCACCGGGCCGCCCCGGCGCCACGGGTAGCCGAAGCGGCGCAGCCCCGGCGCGGTCAGCGCGGTCACCACGGCGTACGACCACCGGGACAGCCCGCGCCGCCACTCGACGTCGGCGGCGATCGGCACCGGACCGGTGCGGTGCCGCGACGGGTTGCCGGCCACCGAGTGGGTGGGCGCCAGCCGCACCGTCGCGGGCCCGGTGAACGGGCCGGCGTGGGAACCGGCGAACGGGGCGGCGTCGGAGCCGGTGGACGGGCCGGCGGCGAACGCGGCGATCCGGCCCAGCGTCGCCTCCGGGTCGGCCGTCAGGTCCTCGTACCGCACCCGCAGGTAGCGGCCCGGGTCGCCGGCCCACAGCCGGGCCGTCAGCGTGTTCCAGACCAGCCACAGCAGGGCCGCCTTCCACACCGGAGGCCGGCTCATCAGCCGCTCGTCGGCCTCGCCGTCGAGGCCCCGGCGCCGCCGCCAGGAGAAGGCCGTGGCCCTCGGGTCGCGGACCAGGTGCAGCACCCGCAGCTCGACACCGGGCAGCGCGCCGACCAGAGCCCCGTACGGCGGCAGCTTCGACGAGTCGACCACCACCCGCGCCCCGGCGTGCCGGGCCACGGCGGCGTACAGGCCGGCCAGCGCCGCGTCGTCGGGGTGCGCGGGCACCGCACGCCGGCCGCGCCGATGACGGCGCACCAGCGCGGGCACCCCGCGCAGCCGCAGCCGACCGCGCAGCCGGGCGGCGATCCCGCCGGCCCGGTCGACCGGCATCTCCCGGCGTACCGCCCGCCACACCGGACAGTCGCGGAACGGCAGGCCGCAGCCGCAGGGCCGGTTCTCCACCTCGCCGCGCTGCCACAGGTAGCGCAGCTCGCCGGCCGCGAAGAACCCGGCGTACTGGCCGAGGACGGTGGTGACCAGGGTGCTGCCGCTGCGCCCGCTGCCGGCCAGGTAGAGCACCCGCACCGGGCGGGTCACGCCGGCTCCCGCAGCGCCCGCGCGGCCGTCGCGTAGACCTCGCGCAGCCGGGCCAGGTGCGCCTGCGGCGAGAAGTCCCGCTCCACCCGGGCCCGCCCGGCCAGGCCCATCCCGTGCGCCCGCGCCGGGTCGGCGAGGACGCGGCGCAGCGCGGCGGCCAGCGCGGCGGGATCGTCGGCGGCGACCACGTCGCCGTCCACGCCGGGGGTGACCAGCTCGGGCAGCCCGCCCAGGTCGGTGGCGACCACGGGCACGCCGCAGGCGAACGCCTCCAGCACGGCCATCGGCTGGTTCTCGTTCCACCGCGACGGCACGGCCGCCACCGCCGCGGACCGGACCAGCGCGTGCAGCCGGGCCTTGTCCAGCCGCCCGTGGAACCGGACCCGGCCGGGCGCCCGCCGCAGCGCCAGCTCGGTCAGCCCGGCGCGGGCCGGGCCGTCGCCGGCCACGTCGAGCGACACCTCGGGCGGCAGCAGGGCGAGCGCCTCGACCAGCACGTCGACGCCCTTCTCGGCAGACAGCCGACCGGCGAAGACCACCGACCCGCCCGGGGCCGGCTTCACGGGCGTCGCGGCGACGTCGACGAAGTGCGGCACCACGTGCATCCGGTCCGGGAAGACACCGGCCCGGCACATCACCCGCGCCAGGAACCGGCTGGGGCTGACGAACGCCTGCACCGGCCCGTACGCCCGGGTGGAGCGGTGCAGCCAGGACTCCACGGCCAGCAGGCCGCTGGCCGGCAGCGAGCCGTCCTTGCACCGGCGCCGGGCCGCCCGCAGCGGGCCGCCGGTGACGCACGCGTCACACACCGCGCCCCGGTCCAGCATCTGGTAGCTGGGACAGGCCAGCTTGTAGTCGTGCAGCGTCATCACGCAGGGCACCCGCGCGGCCCGCGCCGCGGCCAGCACCGACGGCGAGAGCTGGTGGTAGATGTTGTGCAGGTGGACCACGTCGGGCCGGAAGTCGTCGATCACCCGGGCCAGGCCGCGCCGGCTGGCCGGGGACCAGATCATCCGGGCCGCCGCCGTCGCGCGCGGGCCGATCCCCGACGGCGCCGGGTCGAGCTCCACCAGGGGCGGGAAGTGCCGCGCGTACGGCAGCGGGGCGTCGTTGTCGGGGTGCGTCATGCCGAAGTACGCGACCTCGTCGCCCGCGCCCCGCTGCAAAGTGGCGACGTCGAGGAGGTAGCCCTCGGCGCCGCCACGGCGGTAGAGGAACTTGTTGACGTGGAGGACACGCATCGGCCTGCTCCAGGGGTGGCCTGCTGAGTGGCCGCTCAGGGGTGGGGAAGGGCGGGCACCGGGCAGCAGCGGTGACCAGGGCCCCACGGTATGCAAACCGGGCGGACGAGTCCAGTCATGATCCCCAACTGACCACACGGCCCATCAGGCGCTGGCCGCACGGCCACTTGGCCAGCCACGATGATCAGCCGGTAGCGTGTTCCCCGCCCGACCGTCAGCCCGAGGAGGACCCGGTGGCCCACCAGGACGAACCCTCGGCGTGGGCGTACACCGCCCGGCGGGTGGTGCGGCACCTGCGCTGGGCGCGCACCGAGGGGGTGCGGCGGCTCATCGAGGAGGACCGGCTCGACCCGGTCCAGCGGGCCGGCACCGCGCTGGCGAAGTGGCGCTGGCGGCGGGCCCACCCGCAGCCGCCCGGCCGGGCGGTGCCGGTGTACCTGGTCGGCCTGCAACGCTCCGGCACCAACATGCTGGCCCGGGGGCTGGACGCGGCGCCGTCGTTCGAGGTGCGCAACGAGAACGACCGGCGGGTGTTCCACCGTTTCCGGCTGCGCTCCGACGCGGTGCTCGCCGACGCCGTGCACCGCAGCCGGCACCGGTACGTGCTGGTCAAGCCGCTGTGCGACACGCACCGGGTGGAAGAGCTGCTCGGCCTGACCGGGCCGCGGCCCGGCCGGGCGCTGTGGGCGTACCGGGACGTCGACGACCGGGCCCGCTCCGAGGTGGCGAAGTTCGGCGACGCCAACCTGCGGGCGCTGCGGGCGATCGCCGACGGCACGATCGGCGACCGGTGGCAGGGGCAGCGCCTGGACGGGCCGGCCCGCGAACTGATCGCCGGCTTCGACTACGACCGGATGACCCCGCACACCGCCGCCGCCCTGTTCTGGTACGTCCGCAACTCGCTGTTCTTCACCCTCGGCCTGGCCGGCCGCGACGACACGCTGCTCTGCTCGTACGACGCGCTGGTGGCCGACCCGGCCGCGTACACGCGGCGGCTGTGCGCGTTCCTCGACCTGCCCTACGACCCGGCGCTGCACGACCACATCGGAGCGCGCGCCGCCCGCCGGCCCCGGCTGGAGCTCGACGGCCGGGTGCGGGCGCTGTGCACCGAGCTGGCCGGGCGGCTGGACGCGCGGGCCGGCCTGGACCCGGCGGTGGGCCGTGGCTGACCCAACGGAGGCGGAGGCCGGGCCCCGGGGGCCGATCTTCCTGGTCGGCTGCCAGCGGTCCGGGACGACGATGCTGCGCCTGGTGCTCGACTCGCACTCCCGGGTGTCCTGCGGCCCGGAGACCCGCTTCCTGGCCGACATGCAGCGCATCGTCGGCCGGGACTGGGAACGGCTGGCCCGCTTCGGGTTCCCCCGGGAGTACTGGCTGGGCCGCATCGCCGACTTCTTCGGCGGCATCCAGGCCGACTACGCCCGGTCCCGCGGCAAGACCCGCTGGGCGGACAAGACGCCCCTGTACGCGCTGTCGATCGGCTTCCTCGCCGAGGTGTTCCCGGACGCGCAGTTCGTGCACGTCATCCGGGACGGCCGGGACGTGGTCGTCTCCCACCGCAAGCGGTTCGGCTACTGGTCGGCGGTCAAGTGCGTGGTCAAGTGGCCCCGCTACATCCGCGTCGCCCGCGCGGCGGGCAGCCGACTGCCCGCCGGCCGGTACCACGAACTGCGCTACGAGGACACCGTCGGCGACCCGGAGAAGGCCATGCGGTCGCTGTTCGAGTTCCTCGGCGAACCCTGGGAGGCCGGAGTGCTCGACTACGACGGCAAGCAGCACGACGTGGCGGGCAAGTACACCGCCGAGGCGGACCGTCGGCGGGCCGCCGCGCGCACCGACGCCGCCATCTACGGCTCTCGGGTCGGCACGTACCGCCGGGAGCTGGACCCGTTCCTGCGGGTGCTGGTCCGCGTCTTCTCCGGCGCGACGCTGCGCGAGCTGGGGTACCGGTGACGCGCCGCCCGGCGCGGCGGGCCCCGCTGCTGGCCGGCGCGCTGGCGCTCGCCCTGGCCGCCGGGGCGGCCTGCTCCGACGGCCCCTCCTCCCCCACGCCCCGGCCGACCCCGACCCCGGCGGCGTCGGCGCCCGGGCCGACGGCCGGGCCGGGGCCGTCGGCGACGCCGGGGGTGCGGAACCCGTTCGGCGCGCACTGGGACTGGTCGCGCCACGAGTCGTTCGTGCCGTACCTGAAGCAGCTCTCCGGCTCGGCGACCTATCACGAGCTGAGCTGGTGCGACATCGAGAAGACCCAGGGCAGCCCGGACTTCTCGGCGGTGGACCGGATCGCCCGCGAGAGCCGGGACCTGGGCATCACCCTGCACCTGAAGATCCGCACCGGGGTCTGCTGGGCCACCGGCGGCACCGCCCGGCACACCCGGGGCCAGGCGAACAAGACCGAGTCGGCGATGCCCCGGGACCTGGGCGCCTACCAGGGCTTCGTCCGGGACGTGGTGCGCCGCTACGCGCCCTACGGGGTGCGGGAGTACGCGATCGAGAACGAGGTCAACGCGCCGCAGTACTGGGCCGGCAGCCCGGCGGACTACCGGCGGCTGGTCACCTCGGCCGCGGAGGCGGTCCGGTCGGCCGACCCGCAGGCGAGGGTGGTCGACTCCGGGATCAGCAGCGTGGCGTACGGGATGGGCGTCGCCGACCGGCTGGTGCGGGCCGGCCGGCCGGACGAGGCGGTCGCCGCGTACCGGGCGTACTTCGCGCGCCGGGTCGGCACCCGGGGCCGGCAGATCCCGGCCGTGGACGGGCCGGAGCAGCTACGGACCGCCCTGTCCACGGAACAGAACGCCAGGAACCTGGCCTTCCTCGCGGTCACCGAGGAACTGCTCGACGAGCGGGTCGTCGGCGTACGGCAGTTGCACTTCTACGAACACTTCGCCGGGGTGCCGGCGTTGCTGGACTACCTGCGGGAGCAGACCCCGGCCGGGGTGCCGGTCCAGGCGTGGGAGGTCGGCCAGTTCTGGCGCGACGGCGACGGCGACGCGGCCAGCCGGGCCGACGAGATGGTCAAGGCGGTCGTCCAGCTCGTGGCCGGCGGCGTCGAGCAGGTGCTCTGGCTGCCGCTGGCGTACAACCCGAACAACCGGCAGGGCAGCGAGGTCCGCTACGGCCTGCTCGACCCGGACGGCACCGTGCGGCCGGCCGGGGTGAGGCTGGCCGGGCTGGCGCTCGCGGCCGAGGACGCGACGGCGGAGCCGGTGACCGCGAAGGGGCTGGCCGGGGTGGCGTTCCGGCGCGGCGAGCTGACCACGCTGGTGCTCTGGTCGACCTCCGGCGGGAGCGTGTCGTTGCCGGCCGCGCCGGGCCTGGACAGCGGCCCGGTCGGCGCCGAGCCGCGACGGGCGGCCGGGCCGGTCACCATCGGGGCGGAGCCGGTGCTGATCCGGTCCACCGGCGACCCCGCCGCGATCCTCGCCCCCGCCCGCTGACCAGCCCCGCCGGCTGACCAGCCCCGCCGGTAGGCACCGCCCCGCCTCGGCGCGGCGGCGTCACCAGGTGCGCGGCCAGCCGAGCAGGTCGGCGAGGCGGGCGTTGTGCGGGGCGAACCGGGCCGTCAGGTCGGCCCTCAGCTCGTCGGTGAGCTGCGAGGGGCCCCGCTCGGCCCGCCGGGTGTGCCGGGCGAAGGCGTCCGGCGTGAACGGCGCCAGCCCGAGGAACCGCAGGATGCAGGCGTACGTCGCCGCCGGATCGGCGTACAGGTCCTCGCTGCGCACCACGTGCAGCCGTTCCCGGGGCACGTGGGCGAACCAGCGGTCCAGCTGCTCGGCGTAGCGGCCCCGGGCTGCGTACGAATGGTCGCGCAGGGCCCGGTGGGCCGCCGGGGTGTCCGGACCCTGGCGCAGCGCCGCCGCCAGCCGCCCCGGCTCGGCGGCGAGCGCGTCGGCGAAGGCCAGCGGCTCCCGGCCGAGCGAGCGGGTGTGCAGGTAGTGCGAGTAGGCCCGCTCGACGGGGTCGCGCAGCAGCGCCACGAACCGGGCCTCGGGCAGCAGCGCGGCCACCCGCGCCGGCACCGCAGGGTGGAACAGGTAGTAGGGGCTGGCCTCGAAGCTCTGCCGGCCGGGGGCGGCCGGCGGGAAGTGGGCCCGGTACCAGCGCTGCCCACGCCCGGCGTGCAGGCTGAAGAACTGCAACTCCTTGCCGGTGGCGGCCCGCACGTCGGGATGCGCGGCCAGGTAGTGGTGCAGCGACGTGGTGCCGCAGCGCTGCCCGCCGACGACGAGGAAGTCGGGCAGCGCGCCGACCGGGCCGGGCCGGGCCGCGCGGGCCCAGGCCCGCGTGCCGCGTACCGCCCGGCGCAGCCGGTCCACCGCGGCCCGGCGGGGCCCGGCGCTCACCGGGCCACCGCGGTGCCGGCGGCGGTCGGCCTGCCACCGTCGGCAGGTACGCCACCGTCGGTTTGTGCGCCACCGTCGGCTGGTGGGCCGGGCGGGGGTGGCGTGGGGGCGCCGCGACCGCGCCGGCGCACCAGGGCCCGCAGCACCATGAGATCCTCCCGGCCGAGCCCGAGCGCCAGCACGACCCCCAGGTAGACCACCACGATCGCCAGCAGGCCGACGCCGAGCCGCCACGGCCAGCCCGGCAGCAGCCAGCGCACCAGCAGCCCGGCGAGCAGCGCCGCCGCGCCGGCGGCGATCCCCTTGAGCATGCCAACGGTGAACGGCAGGGCGCCCACCAGCGCGCGGACCTGGAGCACCCGGGCGACGTTGACCACGATCAGCGACACGCTCCACGCCAGCGCCGCGCCGACGATGCCGTACGCCGGGATGAGCCAGAGGTTGAGCAGCATGTTGAGCACCAGAGCGGCCAGGTTGTCTGCCATGTTGACCGCCACCCGGCCGGACATGTTCAGCACCGTGCCACACGGGCCGGTCGCCGCGTTGACGAGCTGGCCCAGGGCCAGGACCACGGTCACCGCCGCACCGGCGGCGACCTCTCCACCGAAGACCCGCAGCAGGTCACCGGGGAGGACCAGCAACGCGACGAAGGCGGGCATGGACAGCCGGACCACCCAGCCGGTGGCCACCGCGTACACCCGGCGGACGTCGGCCAGCTCCCCCCGGTGGTGCAGGTGCGCGATGTACGGGCCGAACGCGGCGTTGATCGGCGCGAGCACGAAGATCGCGACGGTGACCAGGCGGGTGGCCACGTTGTAGACGCCGATCTCGGGGTTGGCGAAGAAGCCGAGCAGCAGGGTGTCGACCCAGATCAGCCCGGTCGAGGACAACGAGGACACCCAGCTCACGGTGGAGAAGCCGAAGAGCTGGCGGGGACGGTACACCGGGCGGGCCGGGGGCACCCGGCGGACCAGCCGGCCCAGCGCGACCAGGGCGAGCAGCGCGGCGGACCAACCGGCGCCGACCAGCGCCCAGTACGCCCCGGTCAGGCCCGCGCCGGTGGCCAGGGCGAGCGCGGTCAGCAGCAGCCGGGTGCCCGGCTCGTAGAGCTGGCCGATGAAGGTGAACGGGCGCTGGGTCCGCCAGCCCCGGGTCGCCGCGAGGGCCGCCTCGCAGATCGTCGAGGCGGGCAGGGTCAGGGCCACCAGCCGCAGGCCGGTGGCCAGCCCGGGATCGTGCAGCCGGGCGGCGAGCCACGGGGCGGCGAGCGCCAGCGCGGCGGCGAGGACGACCGACGAGGCGGCGGAGATGGCCAGCCCCAGCCGGATGGTGCCGCGCAGCGCGGGCGCGTCGGAGTCCGCCAGGTGCACCGCCACGAACCGGGTCAGCCCGGCCCGGAAGCCGGAGAGCGAGAGCAACCCGGCCAGGGACAGCACGGCGTAGCACTGGGCGTACCGGCCGACCTCGCGGATGCCCAGCACCCGGGCCAGCAGCAGCATGATCAGGAAGACTGCGGCCTGGCTGAGCAGGGCACCGAGCAGGTTGAGGCCGCCGCCCCGGGCCATCCCCCGGACGTGCCGGTCGCCCTGCGGCTCCGCCTCACCCAACACGGCGGGACCGGGCTGCGGGTCGGACGACGCCGGCCGCCGGCCGCCCGGTGGGGAGGCCGGCCCCCTGCGCCGGTCCGGTTCGGCCGCCACGCCGCCCGCCTACCGGCGCCGCGGCTCGGGCACGGCGTCGGCGTCGCGCGGCGCGAGCACGGCGGGCCGCCCGTTCGCGTCCGCCCGCCCGTTCACCGCACCGGCCCGCCCGTTCGTGCCGGCCGACCCGACCGCGTCCACCTGCCCATGCTCTGCGACCGGTCCCGTCGCTGCGGCCCGTTGCGCCGGCGTGGCCCGGCCGGCCGCAGCCGCGCGGCTGCGGGTGACCTGCTCCAGGACTGCCACCAGCAGCACGGCCAGCAGCAGGCCGGCACCGGCCACCGGCAGCACGAGACCGGCCAGCGCCCGGCCCCGGGAGACCGGCTGGACCTCGCCGAGGCTGGTCACCTGGGCGGGGTCGGCGGCCTGGGCCTGGGCCCGGGCCTGCTGGAGGCCCTGCCGGGCGGAGGACAACGCGGTGCTGGCACCGTCCCGCTGTGCGAGCAGCGCCTGGTAGTCGGGCAGCTTCGGGCCGAGCCCGTCCAGCCGCTTCTGCCCGGCGGCGATCGCCCCGGCCGCGGCGTCGGCGCCCCGGCCGTTGCCGACGGCCTGCATCTGCAACTGCTGCTGCCGCATGCTGGCGATCTCCTGCAGGGTCGCCTGGTAGAGCTTGTCCGGCTGACTGACCTTGTTCGTCTTCTCCCAGTCGTTGATCGCCCGGGTGGCGGCGGTCAGCTCGTCGGTGGCCGCCCGCACCTCGCCGGTGGCGATGTTGACCTGGCTGGTGAACAGGAAGGACAGGGCGCGCTTCCCGGTAGCCGTGAGCACCGGGATCACCGTGGACCGGCTGGTCGCCGTGTAGGCCAGGGTGAGTTGGCTGCTCGCCCCGACCTGTTCGACCGTCAGCCCGTCGCGCAGATCCACCGCCGCGACGCCGGTGTCGGCCGACACCTGGTCGACCACCTGCGGGGAGGTCACGGCGGCGGCGAAGGCCGCCGCGAACTGGTTGGCCGCCTGCGTGCCGGTGTACTGCTGGGCCGCGGTGCCGCCGACCAGGGCCGGCGCCGCGACGTACGAGGTGGCCGTGTAGCGCTGGGGGCCGAGCAGGACGACCAGCGCGGCCACCGCCGCGGCGACCACCGGGACTCCGACCAGCACCCAGAGCCGACGCCGCGCGACCCGCAGATAGTCGACGATCTCCACCCTTGCGCTCCCCACTGTCCGGTAGCTCATCCGATGCCCCGCCCGAGCGCCGTCGGCGCGACGGGCGTCACGACCCGGTCCGCGCCCGCGGGCACGCCCCGGGCGATCGCGTTGGCCGCGGCGGCGAACGCCGCGAAGTACCACAGCGTGACCACGTTCGAGATCACGTTGGAGGCCGCGCTGACCGCCACGAAGGCGACCGCGCAGCCGAGGAAACCGACCGCGACACCCCGGCCCAGCGTGCCCGGCGGGGCCCGGCGCAACGCCGTCCACCCGGCGTGCAGGCAGAGGACCATCATCGCCAGGTAGGCGAGCAGGCCGAGCAGACCGGTCTCGACGTACGCGCGCAGGAAGTCGTTGTGCGGCTTCTTCGCCTCGTCGGCCTCGAACTTGGTCATGTTGGGCCCGATGCCGGTGACCGGGTTGCGGTTGGCCAAGGAGACGATCTCCGACCAGTAGTCGACCCGCCAGGCGAGGGTGTTGCCGGTCGGGTCACCGCCGACGGCGGTGCTGTCGGCGAGCTGCCCGAAGCGCTGCGCGACCGTCGGCAGCAGGGCCGCGCCCGCCACCGCGACCAGGCACAGCGCCACCAGCAGGCGCCGGCTGCGGTGCAGCAGCGCGACCACGACCAGGCCCAGGGCCGCGCCGAGGATGGCGCTGCGGGTGTTGGTGAGCAGCAGGAACACCAGCGACGCCGCGAGCAGCACGCCGAGTGCGACCCGCAGCCGGCGGACCAGATACCGGTGCACGCCGAACCCGAAGATCACCATGAACATCAGGTACCGGCCGAACGTGGTCGACTGGCTGAACGGCCCGCTGATCCGGGTGAAGTCGCCCTTCACCTCGGCCGGCGGGTCGCCGAGCAGGACCAGCACGGCGGTGTAGCCGACCGCCAGCGCCAGGGATGCGTACGCCGCGAGCAGGAACCGCCGGATCGCCGGCAGGTCCGGCATCAGCTGCTCCAGGACGACGAACATCACCACCACGGTGCCGATGCGCAGCGCCTCCAGCGCGCTGGGCACGGGCTGCGCGGCGCCCAGCGCGCTGACCAGCGAGGTCGCGCCGACCAGCAGCAGCGCCACGCCGAGCGGGGAGCCGCGCAGCCGGCCATTCTCGCGCAGTTGCGCGGCCAGCCACAGACCGGCGGCGAGCAGGAACAGCACGGCCAGGATCGTCGACGGGTCCAGCGTCCGGGTGGCGGCGCCGCCGTCGGCGCGGCCGGCGGTCGGGCCGCTGAGCTTGAACAGGTCGACGCAGGAGCGCACGGCGAGCATCAGCAGCACGTACGCCGCGAAGCGGGTCAACGCGATCACCCCGACCGCCAGCCCGACGACCACCACGAGGGGCAGCACCACGCCCACCCGGTCGCCACGGGTCATCGCCAGGCCGGCGACGACCGCCACCACGGCGCACAGCAGCGCGGCGCCACCGGTCAACAGGCGCCCGGTCGGGTCGCCGGCCGGCCGACGCCTGGCCCCGTCGGGCGGGCCGGCGTCACGCACCGTGCCGTGTCGCTGTCCGTCCACTCGCTCGCCGACCACTCGTTTCCAGGGGGTGCCATTGCCGGTCACCGCCGAGGGACCGGGAGAACGGCCTAATCTAACGGTTGCCGTCGCCCCGGGAACATGGGCCGTTGCGTCGGCCGTGGACGGCGTAACGTCCGGCCCCCGACGGCGACACGGCCCATGATCCCCCTCACGAGGAGTGACGACGCCGTGATCCACCGGGTGGGCACGAGTCGGCGACCGACCGACGCGTGCCCACACCGCCCGGCGGATCGCCCACCGCACCCGGGCTTTCGTCCACGTGCGCTGAGCGGCCCCGCCCGGCAGCGGGGTGTCCCGCCCACGGATGGGGGCCGCCGGCCAGTCGCCGGATCGGGACGACGAGGATTGACGGGACGCCATGGAACCCTCTATAAACCTGAGAAAGCTGGTCACGTACGTCGATGAGTTCGGCGTCCGCCCACCGCACCGACCCCGCGAGCCGCGCGGCCGGTGCCCCTGTGGCGGCACCCGGCTCCCCTTCCGTCCACGACGGGTCGACCGGGGCGACCCAGCCCGACACGAAGGCGGTAACGTGCGATACACCGACGGCCCGAGCGTGGAATGTGACCTCTACATCGAGGCGGCTCCGCCGCGGGTCTGGGATCTCGTGACCGACATCCACCTGCCTCCTCGGCTCAGTCCCGAGCTGCAGCGGGTGGAGTGGATCGACGGCGCGGACAGCCCGAAGCTGGGGGCGAGCTTCGTCGGCTACAACCGCCACGAGCAGATCGGCGAGTGGCGCACCGTCTGCCGGGTGGTGGAGCTGGAGGAGCAGCGCCGGTTCGGGTGGATCGTCCTGGACGTGGACGGCAGGTTCGCCGGGCCCGACGGCAACCACACCGAGCCGGCGGCCGCCTGGTGCTTCGAGATCACGCCCGAGACGACCGGCACCCGGTTGCGGCAGACGGCCCGGATAGGCCCCGGCCGGTCCGGGATCAGCCTGTTCATCGACAAGGTGCCCGAGAGCGAGGAGGATCTGGTGGCCTTCCGGCTCGGCCAGCTGCGGACCAACATGGACGCGGGGCTGCAGAACATCAAGGAGCTCGCGGAGAGCGACCGCTGACTGCCCTGATTGCTCTGGCCACGGGCCGAGGAGCCCCGAGCCGACGTCCGTGGTCAGAGCACCGAGCCTCGCGCGGTCACAACGACATCCAGCAGTAGAGGTGCTGCCCACTCGCCTGCGCCCGGCGGGCCAGGCCGACGAGTCGCCGGAGCACGGGCAGCATCCCGGCCGGCTCGCCCCAGGACAACTCCTCGATCCTCGACCAGCGGTCGGCGAGGGCCGGCAGCCGGTCCTCCGCAAGCGCGGCGAGCACGTCACGGGCGCGGTCGCCGAGCCTGACCACCCAGGGCCCGTCGTGCCCCGCTGCCGCAGCGCCTGCGTCGGGCCAGACGAGCCGGTCGTCGACGAGGTTGACGTCCCACGGGACGTCGAGGGCGAGCGACACGGCCTGGCCGAGCACCACCGAGGGGTCGACGCCCTTGGCCTCCACGACGTCCGCCTCGGGAGGGGCTGCCGCCCCCACCAGCGGGCCGCCGTTCGTGGCGGCCATCGACGCGGCGACCGTCTCGTCGTCGGCCGCCCGGAAGTAGTCGTACAGAACACCCATGGGAATCTCCGATCGATCCGCCGCCGGTAGACACGAAGCGGGGTAGGGAAGCTAGGACATCGGGCGCGATCCCCTGCGCGGTGGTGAGGGCTGCGCCGCCGATCAGGGCGCGGCTGCGGCGACGCAGAACTCGTTGCCCTCCGGGTCGGCCATCACCACGTGGTGACCGTCGAACTCCGCCAGCACGCTCCCGCCCGCCTTCACCAGGCGCTCGGACTCCGCCCTGATCCGTGCCCACCGCTCGTCGGGACCGCCGTGTCCCGGCACCCGGACGTCGATGTGCAGCCGGTTCTTCGCCGTCTTGGGCTCGGGGACCCGGAGGAGCGAGAGGCGGGGGCCGACGCCGTCGGGGTCGCAGAGCCACGCGGCGTCGTCCTCGGAGTCGTCCTCCGGCAGGTCGAACTGCGCGAGCCACTCCGCGCGGTTCGCGAAGGGAGCGGGCGGTGGCTCGTCGACGTAGCCCAGCGCCGTCCTCCAGAACGCGGCGAGGAGTTGCGCGTCCGCGCAGTCGAGCGTCAAATCGATCCTGGCTGCCATGACGGGACCGTATCGCGCACCTGCGACAGTCGAGCCACCGGGCGCGTGCTGCTCCGGGACGGGCCGGCGGTTCAGCGGCGCCGGGCCTCGGGTTGGCGGCGCGGGCGGGGCGATCGAACGGCCACCTCGAGGTACAACCGCTCCAGGTCGCGGGCCGCCGTGTCCCAGCTGTACTCGGCGAGCACCCGGTCACGCAGCAGCGTGGCGCCGGCCCGCTCCGCAGGCACGTCGGCGGTCACGGTGGCCAGCGCCCGCAGCAGGTCGTCGCCGTCGCCGTCGCGGAACAACCGCCGGCCGGGGGCGTCGCGTTCCAGCACCTCGACGTGCGGTTCGATGTCGCTGGCCACCACCGGCAGCCCGTACGAGGCGGCCTCCAGCAGCGTCAGCGGCAGTCCCTCCAGCCGGGAGGGCTGGACGAAGGCCGCCGCGTGCGAGTACAGCTCGGCGAGCTGCTCGCCGTAGACGAAGCCGGTGAACACGATGCGCGGGTCGTCGCCGGCCTCGCGGCGGAGCCGGGCGACGAAGTCGTCGGTGAAGGAGGAGCCGCCGACGACGACCAGCCGCAGGTCGGTGGGCAGCCGCCGGAACGCCCGCACGAGCAGGTCCGCCGCCTTCTCCGGCACGAGCCGGCCGACCAGCAGCAGGTACCCGCCGGGGCGCAGGCCGAAGCCGTCGAGTTGGCGGGGCGGCAGGTGCCGCGGGGCTGTCACCCCGTTGGGGATGTACCGGGCGGGCCGCCCGAACCGGGTCGCGTAGTGCGTCGACAGGCCGCGTGACACCGTCACCCTGACATCCGGGACGTACGCGCTGAGCCGGTACGCGGTGCCGAGCACGGCACGCGCCGCCCGACCCCACTTGCCCCGCTGGTTGTCCAGCCCGTGCACGGTGAGCACCACCTTCGCCCGGGAGGCGTAGCGGGCCAGCGGGGCGGTCAGGATCGGGCCGAGCCCGTGGTAGTGCACGATGTCGGGCCGTTCGGCCAGGGCCGCCAGGGTCGAGGTGGTCGAGTGCACGATCGCGTCGAGATGCTTGCTGGCGACGGTGCGGGCCCGGCGCAGCCGGATCCCACGGTACTGCTCGGCGGACACGTCGCCGTAGCTGTCCCGGCAGTAGACGGTCACCTCGTGACCGAACGCGGCGAGCCGGCTGGCCATCTCCTCCACGTGCCGCTCGATCCCCCCGTAGGTGGCGGGCACGCCCTTCTGCCCGATCATCGCCACCCGCAGTGGGCGCCAGCCCGGCGGCCGGGTCGTGCCCGGCCCGGACCGGTCGAGGCGGAAAGGGCTGGTCGCCTCGACGGCGTCCTCACGAAACGGCACTGTCCCCCCTAGGTTCGCTGCGCCCGAGGTGGCGAACAGGCACCAGACGCACGGGACGCTAGATCATCGGTGGACCGGCGGACAGGGGCCGGACAGCCAGCCTGAGCAGCACGTCCGGCCAGCCGCGTACCCGGTGCGCCGCCTTGGGAACGGAGCGTGTCCGTCCTCTGACGACTGAGGGGCAGGTCAGCCGGTGGAGCCGTCGAACTCCACCGGGCTGACTACGGCTGGCCGGCCAGCACCAGCTCCCGGAGCCGCTGGTCGAGCGCCGGGGCGTCCAGGCCCCCCGGCCAGCCGCGCAGCAGCGCGCCGCCCTTGGCCACCACCACGACCGCCGGTGGCTCCCGCACCGCGTACGAGCGCCAGATCGTCTGCTGGTCGTCCAGGACGACCGGATACTCCACCCGGTGGGCGCGCAGGTAGTCCTGGACCTCGTCGGCCTGGTCCGCGCCGGCCACGCCGACGAAGACCACCCGGTCCCGGTAGCTGCGGGCGAGCTCGCTGAGAGCGGCCTGGCGGCCGGCGCAGATGGTGCACCAGGAGTTGAAGAAGGTGAGCACGACCGGACGCTGCGCCCACAGGTCGGCGGCGGCGAGCGGGGTGCCGTCGGTCAGCGTGCCGGTGAACGCCGGGGCGGCCGGTGCGGACCCGGGCGCCGGGCGCAACGCCAGGTCGGCGGGGACCGGCCCGGGCAGTGTCGCCGCTCCACCGGCGGGCGCCGGCGCGGGCGGCTCGGGCGGGGGCGTGCTGCACCCGCCCGACAGCGCCACCGCCAGCAGCAGCGGCAGGAACACCCGCCTCATGACGGGACCACCGCCACCAGCGCCGGCCCCTCGCTGCTGTCCGGCGTCAGGTCGAGCGCCGGCCGGCCGTCCACCTCGAGCCGGTAGGAGGCCCGTTGCGGCACCCGCACACCGACGGCGAACTCGCAGTAGGTGGGTACCCGCTCGACCCCCAGGTCCTCGGCGAAGGCGGCCACCGCGGTGCCCGCCGACAGCCGCCCGGTGGCCAGCGCCGCACCGTTTGGGTCGAGCACGCGGAACGGTGCCCGATTGTGAAAGTGCAGGTACGGGCCGGTGCCGGCGCAGTCCACGCCCTCGGCCCGGATGTTGATGTCACGGACCAGGACCCGGACCGTCGTCGGGGAGACCGCCTCCTGCGTGGCGCCGCCGGCGCCGCAGCCGGTCGCCCCGGCCAGCAGCAGGGGCAGCAGCGTCATGGTGCCTCGCCGCACGTCGTCCTCCTCTCGCCCGCCTTCCGGGGCCGCGGCGGCGGCTGGCCGTCGCCGCGGCCCCGGAAGGAACGGGGTCAGCCTCGGGTGCCGGTCAGGACTTCTCGACCCGGCACTGCTTGGTCACCGTCTTCGTCGGGTCGCTCTCCGAGGTCGCGGTGAGCTTCACGAAGCCGGCGTCCGCGGCGGCGGCGGTGGCGCCCACCGACACCTTGACCGTGGTGGACTTGCCGAACTGCGCGGTGGCGAGCTGGTTGGGCAGCCAGGTCCGCCAGCCCTTGCCGGCCACCTCCGCCGACAGGCGGTAGACGTCCGACTTCAGGTACGCGCTGGCGTTCTCCGGGTGCTGCTGCCCGCCGGCCGAGTACGAACCGGTGTTGGTCAGCTCGAACGAGCAGGTCGCCCCACGGTTGGTCGGCTTGCTGCCGCCGGTCACCTCGCCCTTGCCCAGCGTCACGCCGTGGCTGCTCGGCCCGCCGGTGCCGTCCAGCGAGCGCACCGCCACCGTGTAGGACAGCGAGCCGGCCGAGTCCCGCTTGAGGTCGATGATGTAGAAGTGCAGCCGGTTGGCCTCGTCGACGTACTCGTACTGACTGCCGGTGTCCGCGCCGGCGTGGAACAGCGCGTCGGAGAGCTGCCGGTAGTCACCCATGGTGATCTTCTGCGGGGTGCCGTCCGGACGGTAGAAGTCGATCATGTCGATGTCCTGCGGGTTGGCGTCCACCACCCACTGGTACGGGGCGCTGTCGGCGTTCTTCGTCTTGCTCAGCAGCACGCCGCTGTCCGGGGTGAAGGAGTCCGCGCCCATCCGGTCGACGACCTCGACGGTGTAGTTGTTGAAGTTGCCGCCGTCGCACAGCGGGTCGGTGCTGACGCCGCACGTCGGCGACAGGTCCTTGTTCAGCGCGATGTTGACGCCGGTCAGGCCCTTCGGCCCGGCGTCGACCGCGCGGGCGGTGACCTGCGCGACCACCATGCCCGAGGAGGCGAGCGACTCCCGGGACAGCCGTAGCACGTGCTCCTCGCCGAGCAGGCCGATCTTGAGCTTGTCCCGCACGGTGTGCAGCGAGCCCATCGAGCCGCCGTTGGTCGGCGGGATCTGCCAGCGGGTGTGCGGGCCGCCCGGGCCGTTGAACGACCCGCGCGACATCATGCTCCAGATGCCGGTGTACGCCCTGCGCAGCGGCTCGCCGTACGGGTTGTTGTAGTTGTCGCCGATGCCCAGCAGGTGGGTCAGCTCGTGGGCGTAGACGCCCATGCCGGAGCTCTCCCCCTGCGTCGAGGAGCCGCCGCCGGCGTTCGGCCACAGCGTCGCCGCCGCCTTCCACGAGGTCCAGTCCACGTAGCGGGTCTTCGCCCAGTTCGGCAGGTTGGGGTCCGGCGGGCCCCAGGCGTCCGGCACGTCCTCCTTGTTCTGGAAGATCATCTGCCCGAACTCCTGCCAGGTCGACGACTCGTCCTGGCCGGCGCTGAGGATGAACACCAGCTCGTACTGGTTGGCGACCTCCTCGCCGACGGCCGCCCGCCAGGCGCCCAGGCCGTCGGTGCGGATGTTCTTGCCACACACGTCCCCGCTCGGGCAGGCGCCCGGGTTGAACCCGTTGTCCAGCCCGTACTGGTGGGACTTCGCCGGCATCTGGTACGGCCCGAACCCGGCGAGGTCGACGCCGTAGCGGCCGTTGGAGTCCTGCATCCAGTACTCGTGCAGGGTGTGGCCCTTGTTCAGGGTGTTCGGGGTGTTCAGGAAGTCCTGGTAGAACTTCGGCACGTCCGCCCGGGGGATGTTGGTCGCGACGGACTGGGGGTTGCCGAAGACCGTCGAGCGGGCCCGCTGGGAGACCGCGAACGTCTGGTCGGGATAGTCGAGCGCCACCAGGGCGATCTTGAAGTTGCGGACCGAACCCGACACGCTCGGGTCGGCCCAGTTCTTGCCGGGCACGGCCTTGTAGTCGTTCCAGGTCATCGTGTCCGGGTTCTGCCAGGCCTGCGGGTCGAGGACCTGGAACGGCGCGGTGCCGCCGGCCGGGTTGGCCGGGGCCGCGGCGGCCTGCGCCGCCCCGGTCGCCACGAGCGTGGTCACCACGGCCGCGGCCAGCAGGGAACGCCTCAGCCGCGTTCGGTTGGGGGTAGCACGGTGCACGGAACCACCTCTCGTCGGGGGGAACGCGGTGCCGGGCATCCCGGTGGGGGGATCGCGGAACACCTGTCAGCAGGCCGCGCAGCGAATCTAGGAGGGCGGGCCGGGCCTGGTCACCGTGCAGATGTCGGCAGGTGGGGCGGCGGCTTCCGACACCTGAAGGACCGGCGCACACCGGGGGATCAGCCGGCGGGGCCCCCGGAAGCGGGTTCGGCGGTCGCCGCGAGGGCCCGCAGCACGTCCCGGCGCACCCGCTCGGCGGCGGGCCCGGACAGGGGCCCACGCGGTGGGCGGCACCGGCCGCCGAACCGCCCGGCGCACTCCATGGCGAGCTTGACGGCCTGCACGGACTCGGGCCGGGAGGCCCAGCCGAGGAGCGGGTGCAGCTCGGCGTAGAGCGGCAGCGCCCGGCCCAGGTCGCGGGCGACGCACAGCTCGTACAGCCGCACGGCCTCGCGGGGCACCGCGTTGGACAGGGTGGCGACCCATCCCGTCGCGCCGCACAGCACCAGTTCCAGCAGCACGTCGTCGGCGCCGGCCAGCACGTCGACGTGCGGGCAGAGGTCCCGCAGGCGGTGCAGCCTGCGCACGTCGCCGGTGACCTCCTTGACCGCGACGATCCCGTCGATCTCGGCGACGGTCGCCAACAGGTCCGGCGTGAGGTCCACCCGGGTGTCGTACGGTTCGTTGTGGGCGACCACCGGCAACCCGATCGCCGCCACCTCCCGGTAGTGGGCGACCACGTCGGCGTCGCGGGCGGCGGGCCCGTCGGGTGGCGGCGCGAGCACGCCGTGGGCGCCGGCCTCGGCGGCCTGCTCCGCCCAGCGCCGGGCCTCCCGGCTGCCGTAGCCACCGACCCCGGGCACCACCGCGCAGCCGGGCGGCGCGGCCTGCACCGTCGCCCGCACCACGGCGGCCCGCTCGTCGTCGGAGAGGGCCCGGTACTCCCCCACCGACGCGCACGGCGCGACCCCGTGGCACCCCTGGGCGACGAGCCAGCGGACGTGCTCCTGGAGTTGGTCCAGATCGACCGACAGGTCGTCGCGGAACGGCGTGACGATGTCCACCAGCACGCCCCGCCAGGGCCTACCAGCTCTCACTCGGGCATCCTTCCTCCGCGCCGGCACCACCAGTCGCCCCACCCCCGCTGTGCGTGCCGGCGCCGGGTGCGGTCCGTACCGGAACCTTAGGAACGGCCCTCACCGCTGGTCTTCGGACAGATGCCGGAACAGGCGCGCTACCGCCCGTCCTTTTGTCGCGACTTCGACAGTGGACCTTGCGCGGGGACCCACCCGCACCGGAGGGTAAGGACTGGCGGTCGCGCGGCCCCTGTCGCGCGGCGCAACCAGGGGAGATCCATGCACGGTGAGCTCCAGCGAATCGTCGACGCCGTCGCCGCCCGGGTTGGGCGGCCCGCCCTCATCGAGGACCGACGGCAGCGGGTGGTCGCCTACAGCGAGCACAACGGCCCGATGGACGACGTCCGCCGGATGTCGATCCTGCGCCGGCAGACGACGCCGGAGGTGATCGCCTGGTTCCGGGGCATGGGCGTGCTCACGGCGCGCGAGCCGGTCCGTACCCCCGCGTACGCCGAGCTGGACCTGCTGCCGAGGGTCTGTGTGCCGATCCGGCACGACGACCTGCTGCTCGGATTCGTCTGGTTCATCGACGCGGACGGCTCGATGACCGACGCCGACATCGCCACCGCGACCAGCGCCTTCACCGACCTGTCGCTCGCCCTGTACCGGGAGAACCTGCTCGGCGAGCTGGCCTCGCAGCGGGAGACCGAGGCCACCCGCACGCTGCTGGTGGAGAGCCGGGAGGCCCGCGAGCACGCGGCGCGGGCGCTGCTGGAGGAGGGCACGGTGGCCGGCGACGGTACCACCGTCGCACTCGTCGCCCAGCTCGTGCCGGCCCGGGGGCGGCAGCCCGACGAGGTGGCCCGGATCGCCCTGGAACAGGCCCTCGTGACCACCCGCCGGTGGATCGGGGTGCGGGAGACGCTGCACCTGGTCTGGCACGACCACGGGGTGCTGCTGATCTGCGGCGACCGGGTCGCCGGCCGCCCCTCGCCGGAGGTCTCCGCCGGCCACCTGGACGAGGCGCTGGGCACCGCGACCCGGGGCCTCGCCTCGGTGTCCCGGACCGTGACCGGGGTCGGCGAGCCCCGCGCCGGGCTGGCCGAGGCGGTCGAGTCCTACCAGGAGGCCGCGCAGGCGGCCCGGGTCGGGACACAGCTTTCCGCGCTGGGCCGGGTGGTCTCCTGGGCCGGCCTGGGCATCTACCGGGTGCTGTCCCAACTGGACAGCCAGCACCTCGACGTCGCAGGTGTGCACCCCGGGCTCGAACGGCTGCTGCACGACGACGCCCACCAGGTGCTGCTGGAGACCCTGGAGGCCTACCTCGACCTGGCGGGCAACGCGCACGCGACCGCCGAGAAGCTCCGGCTGCACCGGACCACCCTCTACTACCGGCTGCAACGGGTCGAACAGCTCGCCGGGACCGACCTGAAGGACGGCAACGAGCGGCTGTGCCTGCACCTGGCGATGAAACTCGGCCGGCTCACCGGCCACTACCGGACGACGTGACCGACGGCGGCCCGGGGAGGCCGGAAACACCGACGCGGGCTTCAATCTGGCAATCGTGATCAATCTTGAGCATGGAGAGGCAGGACGCGCCGAGTCCGAGGAGTTGCTCGCCGCGGTAGAACGAGTGTGGCAGGCAGCAGCCGACGACGGCGACGGCCTAGCAGCGGCTGCCCTCGTCGACCTGCACACCCATCACAAAGACCCGTCGACGTGCTCGGCGGAAACGGCCTCTCGGTCAAGTACAGCTACGACCAGGCCGTGACCACTCTCGCCTACCCGGCGGCGCCCCCGTACGACGGCGGCTGGCAGCAGTACTGCCAGGGCACGACCTACCGGCCCGCATCTGGCCGTTCCAGGAGAACAAGATCGCCCTCGGCTGCGGCTTCAGCGGCCCGATCTGGCTACGGCTGTACAACGACGCGTACGGCTACGTGAACGGCATCATGAGCACGTTGGACGGCAACGGGGTGAACCGGAGCTCGTACTTCGACACCGCGATCATGGACGTCTACCACTCGGTGGCGAACCGCACCTGAGTCACCCGGCAGGGGGAAACGCCGACCCCGACCGTGATCCGTGGGATCCGGTCGGGGTTCGCGCCCGTCCCACCGAGGTGGTGCTCCGGTCGCCGGCCGGCGGCCGGAACGGCCGAAGCGCCGGGGCCGGCAGAGAGGAGCGGAAGATGAAAAACGGGTGGGTGGTGGCCGGGGGGCGGTCACGGTCGTGCTGGCCGCCGTCGTGGTGGCCGGGGTGGTGACGGCCGCCGGTCCGGACCGGATGGGCAGCGCTCTGCCGGCGCCGATGCCGACCGAGTGAGGCCCCCGAGCCCTCACGGTTCCCCGGCTAACCGATCCGGTACTGGTCGCCGTAGACGGCGAAGACCAGCGGCGTGTTCAGGTCGAAGTTGCCGTTGTTGAGGAACACCCGCTGGGCGGTGTCGACCCGGGACGTGTCGGAGTGGGCCGCCTCCTTCTTCATCTCGGCGACCCGCTCGTCGAGGAAGGCGTGCAGCCAGGTCCGCTCGTCGCCGCCCTGGGCCGGCGGCTTCGTCCGGGCGAGGGCACGGCTGCGGATCGCCCGCATGCCCTCGTAGCCGTGCATCACCGCCGCGTCGTAGTAGGCGAACTGGCCGAGCGCCCGGACCCCGTCGGCCTTGCCGTCGCGCACCGACGGATTGAAGTACACCCGGTCCCGCTCGGCCTCCTGGGCGGCCTGGAACACGCCGTCGGCGGCGGCGGTGCGCCAGTCGCGGGGGAAGTTCGGGTCGAGGCCCGCGTGCGAGTCGGTGCCGTTGACCCTGCGCAGGGCCGGCAGGTACGGGGCCAGCACGTTGCTTGGCTTGGTGGCCGTGTACGCCTCGACCAGTTCCAGCATGTCGCCGGTGCCGGAGCAGAAGCCGATGATGCCGGCGGTGTAGCCCCGCCCGTCGCCGATGTCCTCGATGTAGGAGAACTGGGCCCGCCAGTTCAGCGACGAGTTCTCCGCGGCGGAGACGAGCTGCATGGCCACGTCCTTCTTCGCCGGGTTGTCGAGGTTGACGCCGGCGGGGGCGGACGGGCTGGGGGTGGCGCCCCCGCCGGGCAGAGTCCAGCGCTGGTTCGCGCTGCCGGCACAGGTCCAGATCTGCAACCGGGTGCCGTCGGCCGTGTTCCGGTCCGTGACGTCCAGGCACTTGCCGGAGCCGGCGTTGACCAGGGCGCCGTTGGACGCGCTCCACCGCTGGGCGCCGGTGCCGTTGCAGTCGTACAGCTGGACCTTGGCGCCGTCGGTGGTCGACGCGGCGGTGACGTCCAGGCACTTGCCGAGCGCGCGGACCGAGCCGTCGGCGTTGCCGACGGTCCAGACCTGGGCGGCGGTGTTGTTGCAGGCGTAGAGCTGGACGGCGGTGCCGTTGGCGGAGCTGGCGGCGGCGACGTCGACGCACTTGCCGCCCAGTCCGGTGATCGGCCCGGCGGTCGCGGCGCTGGCCGACGGCAGGCCGTAGCCGACCACCGCGGCGGGGACCAGCAGGGCCACGGTGAGGTAGGCGGCTGTCCTCTTGGTGGGCATGGCACTCCTAGGTTGGGGGACGGGCGGTGCCGCCGGCGGCCGGCGGCATGGTCGGGGGTCAGCCCCTGTGGGCCCCGATTGTCGGGTGTGGTCGTGGGCGGCCCGGGCCATGCCGCCGCAGGTGTCGTCGTTCGGGTACGCGCCGGGGCAGGGCCGGTTCCGGTTCAACGACCTGGCGGCGGGGACCAGGGCGAGAATGTGGGAATGCGGCACGGGACCGGGCCTCCTTCGGGGATTGTCGAGTGCCCGCGACAATTAGGAAACTGTATTAACAAATAACAGTACGTCGATGCACTGTCAATCGCCGCGCCCGCCTCGGTGCCGCTGCCCTCTCCGCGGCTGCGGGACCCGCGCGACGCTCGTCCACCCCCACCGCCCGGTCATGCCCACGGCAGCCGGTTGCCGGTGCGATCCGCTGTCGGCAGCCCCGCCAGGTGGTCGAGCCCTGCCAGGTCCACCGCCAGCTACCAGACTGGAAGAATGTGAAACTGCGTGGGCGGCTCGGGAACCGTGTCTTCGACGTGGCACGGTGGTGCTGGATCGGACGCCATCGCGTTGTGGCGGTCATCGTCAGGTAGGTTGCCTGCGTGGATCCCTGCCTGCGCTTGGCCCTGCTTGAAGCCGACTATCTCAACGACGCGGTCGCCGAGATCCGCGAGCTTCCGGTCGAGGAGCTCAAAGCCCGGTATGCCGAGGTGCTCGCGTTGGAAGTCTTGGCGGGCGCAGATCAGGCGTCCTGGACCGACGAGGCGGATCTGTGGGACGCGCTGCCGGACGGCGCCGACGGCACCATCCGGTCGCTGACCGGCATCGAAGGCTTTCCGGAAGTGAACAACCTGTACCTGCGCGAGTCCGAGGTCAGTGATCTCGGACCGCTCACCGCGCTGCCTGCGCTGGAGCTGCTGTGGGTCGGCGTGCCGCCGGACGCGGACCTGACCCCGCTGCTGGCCTGCGATCAGCTCAAGCGGGTGCACATCGGCTGTGCGGCCGTGCTGCACCCAGCGGGCCACGAGGTGCTCGCGGCACTGGCCGCGCGCGGAGTCCAGGTGGACAACTTCCTGCCTGACCCGGTCGAGGCGGCGGCACCATTCAGTGATCCGATCCTGAAGCTGGCAGTGCTCGATAGATTGAAGGGCTCGGTCGAGCTGCCGCCGACGTACTTCTTCGACGAGTTCGAGTTCGACGAAGGCAACCTGGCCCGGCTGATGACGGTCGTGATACCCCAGGCGGCGCTCGACACCGTCCACTCCCTCGGCTGGTTCATGGGTGGTGGGCACCACACGGCACACATGGTGTGGCAGCAGTGGGACGGCGAGTCCGACGAGTTCCACATCCGGTCGCTGGCGGGCGTGGAGGCGCTGCGCAACCTGCGCGAGCTGAAAATCACCCCGCTCGCCGTGCTACCTGCGCACCAGATCGCGCAGCTGCGGGCGGGTGGCGTCACGGTCAGCGAATTCGAGTAAGCAGCGCAGCGGGCAGCGTCGCTCGCTGCCGTAAGGCGTACGGTGTCGTCGTGATCGACAAAGCGGTGGCGGGCGCGAACGCACTGACGCGGCGGTGGGTGGACACGCGCGGCTCCGAAGCCTCGGCTGCGGTGTCCGGGGCCGGGGTGTGGCCACTGCTTGCCTAGCTGGCCCCGGCCGGCGCCGTCGGGGTGCTCTACGACGACCAGGAAGCGCTCGACGCCTGGGTGCGCGAGCAGACCGACGGCGTGCTTGACCGGATGCCTGTCACGATCAATCCGCTGACGACGTTGATGCTGGCGTCGGTGCTGGTCGCCCGGATCCAGTACACCGGCGCGCCACCGGCGAAGCGCCCGCTGCAGGTGCGGCTGCTGCTGGACCGGCCATTCGCGTTCGTGGCCAGGCACCGCCACTCCGGACTTGCGCTCATCGCCGGCTGGGTCGCGCAAGCAGATGCCTCGTCCGCGTAGACCGGCGCGCCGGTGGCCCGGACGTCCAGGCGGTGACGGCGTCAAGCCGCCTCCGCCTGCGCCCATCCGCCGACCGGAACGCCGGCGGCAACTCGTCGCACCACCCATGCGCTCACAGATTTCCTAGCGGATGGCGTAGGCGAGGCCGTCAGTGCGGATCATGATTGGACTGCCCACACCCGGGATCGCGGGGCTGCTGTGCCACGCGAAGTTCGTGGAGATCAACTACTCGCGCCGCTGGCCGCGCAGGGGCCCGGTGCAGCGGTTTCCACGCTGCGCCGGGCCCCTGCGTCGCGCGCCGACGGGACGGTTCGTCGGCGCCCCCGTTCGCTGGTCAGTAGCGCGACCACCTCTGGTTGGCGCTCCCGGAGCAGTCCCAGAGCTGGAGCTTGCCCCCGTTGCCCGGATTCTGGTCGCGCACGTCGACGCACCGGTTGGCGCTGAGGTTCACCAGGCCACCGGAGGCGTTCAGGGTGAACCGCTGGGCCGGGTTGCCGTTGCAGGTGACGAGGTTGACCTCGGTGCCGTTGGCGGTGCCGGCCCAGGCGGGGTCCATGCACTTGCCCATCGCCCGCACCGTGCCGTCGCCGGCGAAGGTCCACGCCTGCGCGGCGGTGGTGTTGCAGTCCCAGATCTGCAGCTTGGCGCCGTCGACCGGGTTGGCGCTCGGGATGTCGATGCACCGCCCGCTCTGCGCGCCCCGCAGCCGCGTGGTGCCGGTGGGCGGGTTGCCGCCGTCGGTGTAGCCGTTGACCCGGACGTAGTCGACCAGCATCTGCTGCGGGAACTGGGTGGTGCCGTCCGGGTAGCCCGGCCAGTTGCCGCCGACGGCCACGTTCAGGATCATGAAGAACGGGTGGTCGAAGACCCAGCGGTTGCCGCCCAGCCGGCTCGGGTCGACGCGGTGGAACTCGACGCCGTCGAGATACCAGACGATCGAGTTGGGCTCCCAGTCCACCCGGTAGGTGTGGAAGCCGTCGGCCAGCGGCGCGCCGACGGTGCGGCTGCCGGTGACGCCCCCGCCGCCGGAGTAGCCGGGCCCGTGGATGGTGCCGTACACGGTGTTCGGCTCCCGGCCGATGTTCTCCATGATGTCGATCTCGCCGGCGTTCGGCCAGCCCACGCTGCCCATGTCGTTGCCGAGCATCCAGAACGCCGGCCAGATGCCCTGACCCCGGGGGATCTTGATCCGGGCCTCGAACCGGCCGTACGCCTGGGTGAACGTCGCGGCGGTCAGCAGCCGGGCCGAGGTGTACTCGCACCGGCCGTAGTGGCACTGGTAGTTGGCCGGGTTGTCCCTGCGCGCGGTGATGACCAGGTTGCCCTGGCCGTCGTGCACCGCGTTGCTGGTGCTGTTCGTGTAGTACTGCCTCTCGTTGTTGCCCCAGCCACCGCCGCCGATGTCGAACCGCCACTTGCTCTGGTCGACGGCCGTGCCGGCGGAGGCGTTGAACTCGTCCTGCCAGGTGATGCCGCCGATCGCCGCCTGGGCGGGCGCGGTGGGGCCGGGCAGGACGAGGGACGCCGCGGCGACGACGAGGGCGACGGCGGCGCGGGCGAGCGCACGGGGCGCGGAACGGGATCTGATCACGGGAGCCTCCTCGGGAACGGTCGTACGGGCGGCGGTGGGGCGCGGTCAGCCCCGCCGCCACTTCTGGTTGGCGGTGCCGGCGCAGTCCCACAACTGGAGCCGGGCGCCGTCGCCGCCGTTCCAGTCGGCGATGTCGACGCACCTGTTGGCCTGCGGGTTGACCAGGTCACCGGCGGCGGACAGGACGAACTGCTGGGCGGGATTACCGCTGCAGTTGGCGATCTGGATCACCGCGCCGTTGGCGGTGGACCCCCAGGCCACGTCCATGCACTTGTTGTTCTGGGTGCGCAGGGAACCGCCGGTGAGGGTCCACGCCTGGGCCCCGGTGCCGTTGCAGTTCCACATCTGCAGGGGCACGCCGTCGGAGAAGTTCGAGTTCGGCACGTCGACGCACTTGTTGTTCCAGTTGCTGATCAGCCGGTTCCCGCCCCCGCCGCCGGTCGTGACCAGCGACAACCCGTACGCGCCGAGGATCTCGTTGACCGGCTGGAAGAAGGTGGTGCCCCCGGTGGAGCAGTTGCCGGAGCCGCCGGAGGTGACCCCCTGCGCCTGATTGCCGCTGATCCACGCCCCGCCGGAGTCGCCGCCCTCGGCGCAGGCGTTGCTGCGGGTCAGGCCGGACACCGCGCCCTGGGCGTAGTTCACGGTCTCGTTACGGCCGAGGATGGTGCCGCAGCGCCAGCCGGTGGTGCGTCCCGAACGGCAGACGGAGCTGCCGATCGCCGCGTCCTGCGAGCCGGCCACCGTGACGTTGCCGCCGGAGTAGTTGTTCACCCAGGGCTGCGGGGTCCAGTTGCTGTTGGTTCGTACCCAGCCGTAGTCGTTGCCGGGGAAGGACGAGCCGGCGAACGTGCCCTGCGCGACGTTGTTGAAACCGAGCGTCGGGCTGCCGGTCCCGCCGCAGTGGCCGGCCGTGACGAAGCCGCCGGCGACCGCGAAGCCGACCGAGCACAGCGTGTTGCCGTTGATGACGTACTGGTCGCCGCCGCGGATGTCATACAGCGGGCGGGGCACGTCGGCGGACTCGACGACCCGGACGGCGTCGGCGGCGACGCCGCTGGTGCGCGTGAACGCGGTCGCCTCGGCAGTGGCGCCCGGCGCCACCGTCAGCACCACACTGTTGTCGGCGACGTCGACGTACCAGCTGCGGATCCGCTGCGGGTCCGCCCGGACGGCGTGCCGGTCGAGGGCTCGCCTGACGGTGCCGAGGTCGCGCTCGCTGCGGGCGACGACGGTGGCGTCGGCGCCCTCGGCGCGGACGACGGCGGCCAGCGCCCGGTCGGTGACCGCCACGGTCAGCCGCTGCCCGCCCGCCGGAATCCAGGCTCCGGCGAACGCCGCGCCGAGCCGGGCGCGCAGCCGCTTCTCGACCGGCGGCGCGGCGGCTTCGGTGCGCAGCCTGGCGGCGACCTGGCCGGCGGTCAGCCCGAGGTCGCGGCGCATCGCCGTGACCAGCTCCGGCGGGAGGCCGGCGGCGGCCGTCGTGGTGGCCGCCGGGGCAACGGCATCCGGGACGGCATCCGGGACGCCGTCGGCGCGGGCCGCCAGCGGGGACGCGACGACGAGCAGGAGAGCTGCGGTAACGGTGCCGAACGCGCGGAGCTGTCGCGGCATGGGGTCCTCCCGAGGTCGTACGGTGGGCGGTCGCGGCGGGGCGAGGCGAGGGCTGTGGGCCACCCAGAGAGCGCTCTCAACGAAGTTTGTCGATGTGAACGATTTCTGTCAAGACTGTTACCAGTTGGCCGCCCGGCACTGCCCCCGGCCCCGGTCCGGAGCCCGACGCCTGCCCACCCGCTGCGCGGAGTCCGTCACGCAGGGGCGCCGCGTCGTCGGCTCCCGTCCGGGCCGGGCCGAGGGGGCGGCGCTGTCGGGGGCAGCACCGGTGCGGCCCTGAGCAGGGCAGCCACGTCGCCGCTCGTCCGCATCACGGTCCGGTCGGGACGTACGAGCGCCGCGCGGGCCCCGCCCCGGCGCAGCCATCGCCCGAGGCCCGAGGCCGGCTCCACGGGCACGAGCACCACCCGCCGCCGCCGCGCCTCGGCGACCGCCTGCGGTCGCAACGACCCGACGGCGAGCACCGCGAAGGAGGACCCGAGCACGTCGTCGAGGCGGCGGCCGTCGCCCAGGACGGGGTTCGGGCAGAGCCGGCCGTTGCGGCTCCACGGCGACCAACGCCGTCGGCGCAGGGCCGAGCGTCGCAGGGGCGGGGTCGTGCTGTCGAGGACCCTGGCCCGCAGGCCCGGAACGCGGACCAGCCGGGGCGCGACGAGCCGGCGCAGCAGGTCGCCGGCCTCACCGCCCTGGGTCATGGCCCGGCCGACGCCCACGGCGAGCCGGATCAGCGCGGTGACGTGGGGCCGCCGCTCGGTCTCGTAGCTGTCCAGCGCGGCGGCGGGCAGGGCGCCGGCCAGCACGGCGGCGATCTTCCAGGTGAGATTGCCGGCGTCCCGGAGACCGGCGCCCAACCCCTGGCCGATGAACGGCGGGGTGAGGTGGGCGGCGTCGCCGAGAAGAAACACGGGCCCGGCGTGCCAACGGTCGACGATCTGGGCGCGGAAGGTGTACTCGGCGCAGCGGACCACCGCGAGCTCCTCGAACGGCAGGTCCCGCGTCCACGGCCGGACCAGCTCGTGCAGGGTCCGCGGAGCGGACATGACCGCCGCCGTCTCGCCGGGCAGGAGGCGGAACTCCCAGCGGTAGCGTCGCGCCCCGACGCGCAGGTAGGTCGCGGCCCGGCGGGGGTCGCACACCTGGTGCACGCCCTCCCACGCGTCGATCGCGGCGTCGGTGTCGACGTCGACGACGAGCCAGCGCTGCGCGAAGCCGAGGTCGCGCATCCTCGACCCGATCCGGGCGCGGACGGTGCTGTTGGCGCCGTCGCAGCCGAGCACGTACCGCGCGCGCAGCGCCTGCCGCTCCCCCGATCCCCGGTCGGTGACGGCGACGGCCACCGGGCCGTCGCCGTCGGCGGACACGGCGGTGACCTCGACGCCCCCGCGCAGGGTGACCAGGGGGTCCTGGTCGACGGCGCGGCGAAGGATGGCCTCCAGTCGCGGCTGGTCGAACATGTTCGCCTGGGGGTGGCCGTGGGCTCCGTCCGCCGTGCCCCGGCTGAACTGCGCCAGGACACGGTGGTCGGGGCCGAGCAGCCGCAGCCCCTCGGCCGGCCGGGAGACCGCGGCGAACTCCTCGTGCACCCCCGCCCGGTGCAGGATCCGGCACACCTCGTCGTCGAGGTGCACCGCGCGCGGCCGGGGGTAGGCGGCCGGCCACCGGTCGAGCACGACGGACCGGACACCGTGGACGGCGAGCAGCCGGGCCGCCACCAGCCCGGTCGGCCCGGCGCCGACGATGACGACGGGCACCGGATCGTCCACCGTTCCTCCTCGCCTGGCCTCATCGGCTCACCGGCCGCCCTCGCCCGGCGGCCCGGGCCCGCCCGCTCCGACCGTACCGACCGCCACCTCAGGCGGCGGTGACCACCCGGTGCAGGCGGCGTGCCTCGGTCACCATCCGGGACGCCCCGCCCCGGCCCGCGACCTCCGCCAGCCCCGCCACCTCGATCCGGACCCCGGTGCTCGCGGCCGTCTCCGCCGCCAGGGTCAGCAGGTCGGGCAGGCCCCGGGGCGGCGTGGGGGCGGCGAGCAGCGGCGGCAACGCGGCGGCCAGCAGCCGCCACACGCTCAGCGGCGCCCCGGCCGCGGCCGCATCGCGCAGCGGCTCGACCACGCGGGTCGGCTTCACCACCTGCGCGGCGACCAGCGCACCGAGATGCCCGCCCACCCCGGTGGGGTCGAGGCGACCCGCGCCGGCCAGGCCGAGCAGGGCATCCAACGTGGCGATCCGGTCGGTGCCGTGGCGGGCGCCGAGGCCGTAGGCGAGCGCGAGATCGACGGCGGCCCCACCAGGGCCGCCGCACTCGACGAGCGACGGCAGCGCCACCGCGCCGTCGCGCCGGTCCATGTCGGCGGCGGCGGCCACCTCCGGCAGGACGTACACGGCGACCACGCCCAGGTGGTGGGGCAGAACCGACGGCCAGAGCCGCGTCCAGCCGTGGTACTCCGTCTCCACCGGTGGGGGGTCGGTGGTCAGCAGGCCGTACCGGTCGTCGTACCCGTCCGGTGGGCGCAGCTCGACCGCGACGCGGCGGGCCGGCAACTGTTCGTACTCCCAGTCGTAGCCCGCTTTTCGGGCTCGGCGGGCGAGGGTGAGGACCCGCATGACCGGGGCCGGCAGCCCACCGGAGCGCAGCCAGCCGGCGAGCCGGTCACCGGCCGGGGTGCGCAGCGCCTCGGACTTGCCGGCCAGCGCCTCGTCGGCGCCGGTCGGCAGGCGCAGCAGCGCCTGGGTGAGATCCCAGTGCCACGGCTCCCGGTCGCCGAGCGCCGTGAGGCGTTCCAGCAGCGCCAGCGGGTCGAGTGCGCCGTTGGCCGAGGTGGGGGTCGCGAGCAGGCCGGGGTGGCCCGGTTCGCCGAGGTGGTGGCCGATCTCGGCGAGCCGGGCCCGCAGCAGGGCGTGCGGCGCCGGGACCCGGGGGTCGGTGGCGACCAGTTCCGGTTGCGCGGGCGACCGGTCGGTGCGCCGCACGGCGGCGAGCAGCGCGCCCCACCGGGTGCGCTGCGGGGCCGCCGGGCGGGGCTCGCCGGCGGATTCCAGCACCGCGCCGACGAGGCCACACAGGCAGCACGGGTCCCAGCTGTGCTCGCTGGCCCAGGACCAGTGCCTCCGGGCGAGGACCGGGTCGAGCGCGGCGCGCACCCGCGCGCCGTCGGTCGCGGCGAGCCGGACCAGCCCGTCGAGGATCCGGTCGTGCGGCTCCCCGTGCCGCTCGGCGCCCAGCAGCGCGGCGACCTCCTCGGCGAGCTCGTCGACGTCGGTGATCGGGGCCGGGGCGGGTGCGGACGGCCCCGGGGGCGGCAGGTCGTCGCCGCGCGGCCCGGTGACCGCCGGGCCCGCACCGGCGCTCCGGGCAAGGCCGTGCCGGGTGGCCAGCGCGGCGGCGCGCTCGCGAAGGTCGACGGCGGGGTGCTCGGCCGCGACGGCGATCACCTCGGCGATCTCCGCGGCCCGGTCCCGGTGCCCACGGGCGAGCCGGTCGAGCCAGGTGAGCTGGCCGCGTACCAGCGCCTTGTCCGGGCGGGCCAGCACCTCGCGGGAGGTGTCGAGCACCGCCTCCAGTTCCAGGTCGGACACCTCCCGCAGCGCCTTCTGGGCCATGGTCGCGACGGTGGCCGGGGCGTCGGCGAGCAGTCGCAGGTAGTCTGCGCGGCGGGCGGCGACCTCGTCGGTGGTGGGTTGGAGCTCTCCGAGCAGGATGGTGAAGGCCCGCAGCGCGGCCGGTCGGTCGGCGCGCAGCAGCCGGCCGACAGCGCCGTCGAGCAGGGTGGCGCGGTCGACGAGGCCCTCGGCGGCGAGCTGCGCCAGCGCGGTCGGGAACGCGTGCGGGCGGCGGTCCCGCCAGTCGGTGACGATCTCGTCGAACATCATCGGCGCGCCGAGGCCGTCGACCTCGAACAGGCGGGGCAGCAGCGCCGGCAGGAGCGGGTCGGCGCGGAGCCGGTCGACCAGTGGCACCGGCGCGCCGCGTAGCCGCCGGTCGGGGCTCGACAGGGACTGCACCCACAGCTCGACGAACCGGTCCCCGGACGGCGGCTCGGCGTCGGTGGGCAGCAGCGCGGCGACGAACCGCCAGTGCTCGACCCAGGTATCGCGGTGCAGCTTGTCGACCATCCGCCGGGCGAGGTCGGGCAGCCAGGCGACGCCACGGTCGGCGGCGACCGCGCGGACGAGACTCGCCGCCCGCTCGCCGTCGGCGGTGACGGAGCGGCGGGCGAGGATCGCGCCGGCCTGGGCGGCGGTGGGCAGGCAGCCGACCGCGAGGACGGCCAGGGCGGTGCCCTTGCCCGCGCCCCAGAAGGACGTCCGCCCCTTGAACCAGTCGGTCAGGGCGACGCCGACGGCGCGGCGGCGGTCCTCGGGCAGCCCGGCCAGGGCGTCGACGATCAGGCCGGCCGACCCGGCGTCGATCAGGTCGAACAGGTCGCTGGTGCCGCCGGCCGCCAACTCCCACCGGCGCCGGACCGTGGTCTTCACACCCGCTCCCGCACGTCGGCCGTGGCCATCCGGGTGGCCAGCGCGTGTTTGCACGGCCCGCGCTGGCCACGGTGCTTGGCCCACCAGGGGCAGGTGCAGGTGAATTCGCCGTCGGGCAGCCGGCGTACCCGGTAGACCTCGTCGCCGCTGCGTACGGTGGCGCCCGCCTCGTCCGACGCGACGGCGCCGGCGTCGAGCAGCGCCCGCGCGCCCACCAGCCGCGGGTTGTCCCGCTCGGCCCGGCCCGCGTCGTAGGGCATGACGCGATGGAAGTAGGCCGCCTCGGAGACGTCGTAGCCGACCCGCCCGGCGGTGCCGAGCTGGGCGAGGGCGCCCCGGACCCGGGCCGCGTCGATGCCGGCGGAGGTGGCCAGGGCGTCGACGTCGACGGTCGGGTCCCAGGACAGCAGGGCCGAGACCAGCTCGGCGTCGTCGACGACGTCGTCGCCGGCCAGGGCGGTCAGCGCGGCGCCCTCGCCGGAGAACCCACGGTAGGGCTCGGGTGAGAGGGTCAGCGACAGTCGCAGGGCCCCGGTGTCGAGCTCCCAGGTGCTGGGCAGCGCCGCCGAGCCAGGCGCGACGGTCGGCCCGTAGACGCGCAGGGTCCGGGCGAAGCGCAGCATCCCGCGCAGGGCGGCCAGCCGACCCGCGCCGGCGAGGCACACCGCGCCGGGGACGGGCCGGGACGTCAGCCGCAGCGACCTTCCCGCGGGCACCGCCCAGAGCACCGACCGGTCATTCGACGTCGGCAGCCGGCGCAGGAAGACGGCGGCCTCGGCCGCCGGGATCTCCGCCCGCGGCTCGAACGCCGCGGCCAGCACCTGCACCTCGGCGAAGCCGCGCAGCCAACGCACCGGCAGCGGCACCTTCTTCTCGACGACGGCGCCGTCCATGGTGGACACGGTCAGGTCGTCGGGGCCGACCGACAGGTGCAGCGGGTCGAGGCCGCCGACCCGGGCGAGCGCCTCGCGCAGCGGATTGTTGACGTCGACGTTGGTGGTGCCATGCTCGACCACGTCGCCGTCGAGCCCGGCCGGCAGGGCGTCGAGGCGGGCGTAGACCCCGCAGCAGCCGGAGAACGACTCGAACCGGAGCCGGTCCCGGCTGCCGGTGACGACCGGGTCCAGGCTCGCCGGGCTGACCGGCCGGTAGTAGCGGGTGCGGGCCACCTCGGCGACGGCGAGCAGCCCGACGGCGGCCTGCTGGGGGGTGGTGAGGAACCCGGTGAAGAACCGGGGGTTCGGCGCCGGGCCGCCGCTGGTCTGCAACGCGAGACCGTCACGGCGCAGCGTCGAGGATCCCAGGTACCGGTACGTCTGTTGGGTACTCACGGGTCGGGACGGTACAAGATCGCTCCGACAGTTCCGCCGGACCGCGTCACGTCGGACCGGTCGACACCGGGCCGGGTCCCGCCTCAGGGACGGCGAGACGGCGGAAGGGGCGGGGAGACAGCGCGCGGTGGACCGCCCCCGGCGCCATGGTCGGGCCACCGCGCCGTCCACGGCCGACTTCGACACAGGACCGGCATGACCGTCTGCTGATTTGTGAGACGACACGCCAGGCGAGTTCTCCATAATCAGCAGACGATCATGAAAAGCGGCGCTAGAACGGATCAGCGTACGGACGCCTTCTCACCTGGTCGTAGATCTCGCGCAGCCACGGCTGGCGGACCTCGGGCAGCCGCGCCAAGGTGGAGAGGAACACGTCCCCATCGGGCCGGAACGGCCCGCACGGCATCAATGGCAGCGGGTCGTCGCGGCGGGCGTCGGCGGGCGTCGTGCCGGCTCCCGGAACGGGCCGCCGATCGTGGTGGAAGGCCAGATAAGCCCAGATGTCCCAGGGCAGCGGCACCACGGCTGCCGCCCCGGTCAGCGCCCAGCGCTCGCCGGTCTGCGGGTGTTGCGGGACGAGGGCAATGTCCGGGGTGATGGCAGGCAGGGCCGGTCCGACCAGGGCCAGGGACCTGGCCGGTGGCCCCGGCGGGAGCAGCGCGTCGAGTGCTCGGCGGAAGGTGCCGGCGACAGGGCCGTCAGGGACAGTCACCCGGGTACCGGACGACACGGCCAGCAGGCGGGCCAGCGCCACCGCGACAGCGGCCTCCCACAGCGGACTCCACTGCCCAGGCGGCTCGACCGGCGGCATGCCGGGCCGCCCCTCTCGCAGGGCCTCCCACCCGAGCGCCTGAGGTGGTGGGGCATCGCCGGTGACGCGGCGGACCGCCTCCGGGTCCAGCCACACCGCCTGCCAGCATCCGCAGTCGTCAACGCGGGTCGCTACCGGTCGCCCGCACCGGACACACGCGAGATTAGGGCCGTCTCCCTCGCCAAAGCCGCAGCACGAGCCACCGGACCGCCCCGGGATGAAGCCGGTCCCGCACATGTCGCCCGGTGCTACCACGACAGCTCCTCGCGGCCCCCACGACAGCGCGTGCTCCGGCGCGTACACACCACGGGCTTCCGCCTCAGCCGCACCGACCTCGGCCCAGGGTCGCCACGGCGGCCCGAAAGGAACGGGGCGCACCGCATACGTCCCGGGCTCCATCAGCACGCCGAGCAACCCGTAGCCGTACCGCTGGCCGGCGTGGGCAGGAAGCGGCACCCGCGACACCGGCACGGTCAGCGGGGCGCCGCAACCCGCACACGTGAACAGGGTCATGCGACCTCCCGGGCCCTGACCCCTAAACTATCCCGCAGCGCAGCCCGGGGCGATGCGCGGGCGTGGTCTCAGCTCTCGACGGCCCGATGAGGCATAGGGCCACGGTATGAGGCATCCGACATATATTCACTGCCCTGAATGGCTAGTAGGCTCGGGCCAGTCCGTTCGCGCCGTCTCCCCGGCAGCACCTGGCCCCCGGGACCGGCCAGATCACGGGAGGCTGGAAGATGACGCCGTCACCCCACCGCCGCCGGTCGGCCGCTGCGGCCGTCCTGTTCGCCCCGGTGCTGGCCGCCGCCATGGCCGGCGCTCCGGCGAACGCGGCCCCGGCCACCGGTGACATCCTGCGCGCGGGCGGCGTCACCGCCGTCGAGGGCAGCTACGTGGTGGTGCTCGCCGACGCCGGCGGCCGGGCCGCCGATACGGCTACGAGGCTCGCCGACCGGTACGGCGGTTCCATCGGCCAGGTCTACGGCGTCGCGCTGCGCGGGTTCGAGGCCCGGCTGTCGGAGCGGGCCGCCCGGCGGTTGGCCGCCGACCCGGCCGTGGCGTACGTCGAGCAGAACCACGTGGTGTCGGTGGCCGCCGGCGTCCAGCTCAACCCGCCGTCGTGGGGACTCGACCGCATCGACCAGCACCTGCTGCCGCTGAACCAGCGCTACGCCTACCCGAACACCGCGCCAGGCGTGCACGCGTACGTCGTCGACACCGGCATCCGCGCCACCCACGTCGACTTCACCGGCTCCGTCGTCGGCGGGTACGACGCCGTCGACGGAGCCCTGCCCGCCGACGACTGCAACGGTCACGGCACCCACCTCGCCGGCACGATCGGGGGCCAGCAGCACGGGGTCGCCAAGGACGTCCACCTGGTCCCGGTGCGGGTGCTCAACTGCGCCGGCAGCGGCACCTACGCGCAGGTCATCGCGGGGGTCGACTGGGTCACCGCGAACGCCGTGAAACCCGCCGTGGCCACCATGGGCCTGGGCGGCAACGCCAGCACCGCGCTCGACAGCGCGGTCACCGCCTCCGTCAACTCCGGCGTCACCTACACCGTCACCTCGGGCAGCTCCGCCACCAACGCCTGCAACTACTCTCCGTCGCGGGTGCCGGCGGCGCTCACCGTCGCCGGCACCACCCCGACCGACGCCCGAATGAGCTCCGCCAACTACGGCTCCTGCCTGGACCTGTTCGCCCCAGGGCAGGGCATCACCTCGACCTGGCACACCAGCAATACCGCCACCAACACGATCAGCGGCGGGCCGATGGCCGCCGCGCACACCGCCGGGTGCGCGGCCATGGTCCTCCAGGACCACCCCACCTGGACCCCCGCCCAGGTGGCCGCCCACCTCACCGGCACCGCCACCACCGGCGTCGTCGGCGCTCCGGGGGCCGGCTCGCCCAACCGGCTGCTCTACTGCGGCGGCTGAGTTCGCGGCGGCGACACCGGACGAACCCGGTCAGGGGCGGTAGCGGTAGCCCATCCCTGGCTCGGTGATGAGGTGTCGCGGGCGGGCCGGGTCGTCCTCCAACTTGCGCCGCAGTTGGGCCATGTACTGGCGCAGGTAGTTGGTCTCGTTCTGGTACTCCGGCCCCCACACCTCGTGCAGCAGCTGGCGCTGGCTGACGAGCTTGCCGGGGTGGCGCAGCAGCCTGTCGAGCACGGCCCACTGCGTGGGGGTGAGCCGGACCTCCGCGCCGTCGTCGCGGGTCACCGTGCGGTCGACGAGGTCGACGGTGTGCCGGCCCACCCGGGGGGCCGCCGTCGCCCCGTCGGCCGCCGGGGCGGCGAGGCGTCGGGTGACCGCGCGGATGCGGGCGAGCAGCTCGTCGATGCCGAACGGCTTGGTGACGTAGTCGTCCGCGCCGGCGTCGAGGGCGGCGACCTTGTCCTCGCTGCCCGCCCGGCCGGACAGCACGATGATCGGCACCGTCGTCCAGCCGCGCAGGCCCCGGATCACCTCGACACCGTCGAGGTCGGGCAGGCCCAGGTCGAGGACCACCAGGTCCGGCGGGTGGGCGGCGGCGGCCCGCAGCGCGCCCGTGCCGGTGTCGGCGACCTGCACGTCGTAGCCGCGGGCGCGCAGGTTGATGCGCAGGGCACGCAGGATCTGCGGTTCGTCGTCGACGACGAGGATGCGGCTCATTCCTGCGGCCCTCCGGTGCCGGTCGGGGCGGCGGCGGGCAGGCGAAGCACCATGGTCAGCCCCCCGCCGGGGGTGGTCTCGGGGGTGATGGTGCCACCCATCGCCTCGGCGAGGCCGCGGGACAGGGCGAGGCCGAGCCCCACCCCGGTCTGGTTGTCCCGGTCGCCGAGGCGCTGGAAGGGCAGGAAGACGTGTTCCCACTGGTCCTCGGGGATGCCGGGGCCGGTGTCGATGACCCGCAGCTCCACCTGCCCGGCGTGGGCGCTGGCGGTGACGGTGGGTGGCCGGCCGGGCGGGCTGTGCCGCAGGGCGTTGGCGACGATGTTGACCAGCACGCGTTCCAGCAGGCCTGGATCCGTCAGCGCGGCGGGCAGGTCGGCGGGGATGTCGGTGGCGACGTCGGCGGCGTCCGGACCCAGCTCGTCCAGGGCCCTCGGCACCACGTCCTCCAACCCGATCGCGACGGCGGCCACCCCGAGCGCGCCGGCCTGCAACCGGCTCATGTCCAGCAGGTTCGCCACCAGGCGGCCCAGCCGGTCCAGGGACTCGTCGGCGGTGGCCAGCAGCTCGTCCCGGTCGTCGGCGTCGAACTCGACGTCGTGGCTGCGCAGGCTGCTCACCGCCGCCTTCGCCGAGGCGAGCGGCGTACGTAGGTCGTGGCTGACGGCGGCGAGCAGCGCGGTGCGCATCCGGTCGGCCTCGGCCAGTGGCCGGGCGGTCGCCGCCTCCTCGGCGAGGCGTTCCTGGCGCAGCGCCACTGCTGCCTGGGCGGCGAACGCCTCGACGACCCGCCGGTCGGCGGCCTCCAGCCGGCGGCCGGACAGCACGACGGTGAGCCGGTCGTCGACCGGTACCGCCGTCTCGCCGGCGTCGGGGCTGGTCGCCGGCGACTCCCCGACGGCGGCCACCAGCCGCCAGGCGTCCTGCTCGTGGGCCCGGCCGGGGCGTCCCCGCGCGTCCGGGGTCAGCTCCAGGACGCTGACGGCGCGCAGCGCGAACGTCTCCCGCAGCCGGTCCAGCAGCGCCGGCAGTGGTCGCTCGCCGCGCAGCACGCCACCCGCGACGGTGGCGAGGGTCTGCGCGTCGGCGGAGGCCCGCGCCGCCTCCCGGGTACGCCGGGCGGCCACGTCGACGACCCAGCTCACCGCGAGGGCGACGCCGACGAAGACGCCCAGCGCGAGCAGGTTGTCCGCCTCGGCGATGGTCAGCGTGCGGAACGGCGGGGTGAAGAACCAGTTCAGCAGCAGCGATCCGCCGAGGGCGGCGACCAGCGCCGGCCACAGGCCGCCGACCAGCGCCACCCCGACGACCCCGGCGAGGAACAGCAGGATGTCGTTGGTCAGGGTGAGGTCGGGCAGCGTGCGCAGGGCCACGGTGAGCGCCGGCATGCCGAGCCCGGCGAGGGCGAAGCCGAGCAGCCTGCGCCGCCGGGACAGCGCGGCCGGCAACCCGCCGGTCCGCCTGCCCCGCCCCGCCTGCGGGTGGGTGACCAGGTGCACGTCGATCGGCCCGGACAGGGCCGTGGTGGTGACCCCGACGCCCGGGCTGAACAGCTGGGCGAACCGGCCCCGCCGGCTGGCGCCGAGGACGAGCTGGGTGGCGTTGACGCCGCGGGCGAAGTCGAGCAGCGCGGCCGGCACGTCCGCGCCGAGCACCTGGTGGTACGTGCCGCCCAGGCTCTCCACCAGCACCCGCTGGCGGGCCAGCCGGGCGGGGTCGACGCCGGCCAGGCCGTCGCTGCGGGTGACGTGCACGGCGAGCAGGTCTGCGCTCCGGCCCCGGGCGGCCACCCGGGCCGCCCGGCGGATCAGTGTGTCGCCCTCCGGCCCGCCGGTCAGCGCGACGACGACGCGTTCCCGGGCCTCCCAGGTGTCGGAGATGCCCTGCTGGGCGCGGTATGCGCCGAGCTGGTCGTCGACCTTGTCGGCCAGCCAGAGCAGGGCCAGCTCGCGCAGGGCGGTGAGGTTGCCGATCCGGAAGTAGTTGCCGAGCGCGGCGTCGATCCTGTCGGGGCGGTAGATGTTGCCGTGGGCCATCCGGCGGCGCAGCGCCTCCGGGGTCATGTCGACCAGTTCGACCTGCTCGGCGGCGCGGACGACGGCGTCGGGGACGGTCTCGCGCTGGGTCGTGCCGGTGATCCGGGCGACGACGTCGTTGACCGATTCGAGGTGCTGGACGTTGACCGTGGACAGCACGGAGATGCCGGCGTCCAGCAGCTCCTGCACGTCCTGCCAGCGCTTGTCGTTGCGGGAGCCGGGCACGTTGGTGTGGGCCAGCTCGTCGACGACCGCGATCTCGGGCCGGCGGGCCAGGAGCGCGTCGAGGTCCAGCTCGGTGAACTCGACGCCCCGGTGTGCGAGGGTGCGCCTGGGCACCTGTTCCAGGTCGCCGACCATGGCGGCGGTGTGCGGGCGGCCGTGGGTCTCGACCAGCCCGATCACCACGTCGGTGCCGCGTTCGGTCCGCCGCCGGGCCTCCTGGAGCATCGCGTACGTCTTGCCGACGCCGGGCGCGGCCCCGAGGTAGATGCGCAGTTCCCCTCTGGGCACGGGCAGGGTCCTTCCGGTGGGCGGGCCGTCCGGCGGCGCGGCGTGAACGTGGCGGTGACCGCCGGACGGGCCTGTCGTGGCCCGCCCGGCGAGGGGTTCAACGAGCGGCGAACCGCTGGTCGAGGGCGAGGTTCAGTTCCAGCACGTTAACGCCGGGGGCGCCCAGGAAGCCGAGCGCCCGGCCGTCGGTGTGCTCCGCCACCAGCCGCCGGACCGCGGCCGGGTCCGCGCCGCGTTCCCGGGCCACCCGGGCGACCTGGATCTCGGCGTACGCGGGACTGATGTGCGGGTCGAGGCCGCTGCCGCTCGCGGTGACCGCGTCCGCCGGCACGGCCGGCTCGGCGGGGGCGTCGCCGCGGACCGGGACGATCACCGCCCCGGCGGCGACGTGGTCCACGCCCGGTCGCGCCGGCTCCACCGGGACGCCCTGCCACGTGGTCACGAACGGGATGGCGGGGGCGGCCTGGTTGACGCTCACCACCCGGGTGACCGGTCCGGTCAGCCCGTCGCGGTGGAACACGCCCAGGACCGCGCCGACGCCGTCGGCGGTGCAGTACGGCCGCCGCCCGTCCACGCCGTCGAGCCGGCCGATCGCCAGGCTGCGGGCGCAGACCTGGGTGAGCAGGCTCTCGGTCGACTCGGCCGGGTCGGCGGCGAGGGTGTCGACGACGCTCTCCGGGCCGAGGTTGGAGGCGGCGGTGGAGGTGGGGTCGTAGCCGTCGCCGGCCGCCGAGGGGCGGGACTGGAAGTAGCGCGGGACGGGGTTGCCGTCGGCGTCGGTGAAGGACTGGCCGATCAGCGCGCTGCCGACGGTCCGGCCGTCGGCGGCGACGAGCGAGCCGTCCGCCTTGGCGGCCAGGCCGGGCAGGCGGCCGGCGGCGACCAGGGCCAGCGGGTACGCCAGGCCGAGCAGGACGGTGAACACGAGCAGTGCGCGTAGGGCGGCGAGGTGTTGGGCGAGCCAGGTGGGTAGGCGCATCACGAGATCCCTGGGATGAACTGGATGAGCAGGTCGATGAGCTTGATGCCGACGAACGGCACGATGATGCCGCCGAGGCCGTAGACCAGCAGGTTGCGGCTGAGCAGCTGGGCCGCCGCCGCCGGTCGGTACCGGACGCCGCGCAGGGCCAGCGGGATCAGCGCGATGATCACCAGGGCGTTGAAGATGACCGCCGCGAGGATCGCCGACTCCGGGCTGGCCAGCCGCATGACGTTCAGCGTGTCCAGGCTGGGGTAGATGCCGGCGAACATGGCCGGGATGATGGCGAAGTACTTCGCGATGTCGTTGGCGATCGAGAAGGTCGTCAGGGCGCCCCGGGTGATGAGCAGTTGCTTGCCGATCTCGACGATCTCGATGAGCTTGGTCGGGTCGGAGTCGAGGTCGACCATGTTGCCGGCCTCCTTCGCCGCCGAGGTGCCGGTGTTCATGGCCACCCCGACGTCGGCCTGGGCGAGCGCCGGGGCGTCGTTGGTGCCGTCCCCGGTCATCGCGACCAGCCGGCCGCCCTCCTGCTCGCGCCTGATCAGGGCGAGCTTGTCCTCCGGGGTGGCCTCGGCGAGGAAGTCGTCCACCCCGGCCTCGTCGGCGATCGCCTTCGCGGTCCGCGGGTTGTCGCCGGTGATCATCACGGTGCGGATGCCCATCCGGCGCATCTCGTCGAACCGTTCCCGCATGCCGGCCTTCACGACGTCCTTGAGGTGGATCACGCCGAGGGCCCGCGCCGGCTCACCGTCGATGTGCTCGGCCACCACCAGCGGCGTCCCGCCGATACCGCTGATCCCGTCGACGACCTGGCCCACCTGCTCGGTGGGGTGGCCGCCGTGCTCGCGGACCCACTTCATCACGGCCGCCGCCGCGCCCTTGCGGATCCGCCGCGCGGGCCCGGTGGCACCGCCGTCGACCGTCGCGTCCGGCGTGAGGTCGACGCCGCTCATCCGGGTCTGGGCGGTGAACGGCACGAACGTGGCGTGTGGCACGAGGCCCGGCTCCCGTTCCCGCAGCCCGAACTCGTTCTTGGCCAGGACCACCACGGACCGGCCCTCGGGGGTCTCGTCGGCGAGGCTGGCCAACTGCGCCGCGTCGGCCAGTTCGGCGGCGGTGACCCCCTCGACCGGCAGGAACTCGGCGGCCTGCCGGTTGCCGAGGGTGATGGTGCCGGTCTTGTCCAGCAGCAGGGTGTTGACGTCGCCGGCGGCCTCGACCGCCCGGCCGCTCATCGCCAGGACGTTGCGCTGGACGAGGCGGTCCATGCCGGCGATGCCGATGGCCGACAGCAGCGCGCCGATGGTGGTGGGGATGAGGCAGACCAGCAGGGACACCAGCACCACGCCGCTGACCCCCGCGTCGGTGATCGCGCCGGTGTCCGGGGCGGCGGCCTGGTACTGCTTGGAGAAGACGGCGAGGGGCTGCAACGTCACCACGGCGAGCAGGAAGATGACGGTGAGCGCGGCGAGCAGGATGTTGAGCGCGATCTCGTTCGGCGTCTTCTGCCGGTTCGCCCCCTCGACCAGGGCGATCATCCGGTCGATGAAGCTCTCCCCCGGCTTCTGGGTGATCCGCACGACGATCCGGTCGGACAGCACCCGGGTGCCGCCGGTGACCGCGCTGCGGTCGCCGCCGGACTCCCGGATGACGGGGGCGGACTCGCCGGTGATGGCCGACTCGTCGACGCTGGCGATGCCCTCGACGACGTCGCCGTCGCCGGGGATGATCCCGCCGGCGTGGACCAGCACGACGTCGCCCCGGCGCAGCTCGGGTGCGGGCACCGCCTCGTCGCGGTAGGCGTTGGCGCGGGCGCCCGGGGTCCAGTCGACCAGTCGGGTGGCGACGGTGTCCTGCTTGGCCCGGCGCAGGGTGGCGGCCTGGGCCTTGCCCCGGCCCTCGGCGACCGCCTCGGCGAGGTTGGCGAACAGCACGGTCAGCCAGAGCCAGCCGGTGATGGCCCAGGCGAAGACCGACGGGTCGGTCGCCGCGAGGACGGTGGTGAAGGCCGCGCCGATCTCGACGATCAGCATCACCGGGTTGCGCCACAGGGTGCGCGGGTCGAGCTTGCGCAGCGCGTCCGGCAGGGAGGTCAGCAACTGCCTCGGGTCGAGCAGGCCGCCGCCGACCCGGTCGCCCCGGGTGGCGGGCGTGCCGGGGGTAGCGGGGTCGGCCCCACCGTGCGGCGCCTGCGGGGTAAGGGTCATGTCGTCGTTCCTCATGGTGGTCACAGCCCTTCGGCCAGGGGGCCGAGCGCGAGCGCGGGCAGGTAGGTCAGGGCCACGAGGATCACCGTGACGCCCACGACCATCCCGACGAACAGGGGTCGGTGGGTCGGCAGGGTGCCCTCGGAGGCCGGGGTGGGCGCCTGGCGGGCCAGGGAGCCAGCCAGGGCGAGGACGAAGATGATCGGCAGGAACCGGCCGAGCAGCATGCACAGTCCCAGGGCGGTGTTCCACCACGGGGTGTTCACCGTGATGCCGGCGAACGCGGAGCCGTTGTTGTTGCTCGCCGAGGTGAACGCGTAGATCACCTCGGACAGGCCGTGCGGGCCGGTGTTCAGCGCGGTCGCGGCGTTGCCGGTGGCGAAGGCCGCCGCCGTGCCGGTCAGCACCAGCGCCGGGGTGACCAGGAAGTACAGCGAGGCGAACTTGATCTCCCGTGCGCCGATCTTCTTACCCACGTACTCCGGGGTCCGGCCGACCATCAGGCCGGCCACGAAGACCGTGATCACCGCGAGGATCAGCAGGCCGTACAGGCCCGCGCCGACACCGCCGGGCGCGACCTCGCCGAGCATCATGTTGACCAGCGGCATCATCCCGCCGAACGCGGTGTACGAGTCGTGGAACGAGTTCACCGCCCCGGTGGAGGTGAGCGTCGTCGCGGCGGCGAAGGTCGCCGAGTTCGACACGTCGAACCGCACCTCCTTGCCCTCCAGCGCCGCGCCGACCGCCTGCGGCACCGTGCCGTTCCCGGCCAGCTCGAAGACGTTGGTCAGGGCGACGCTCGCCACCGCCAGGACCGCCATCACGGCGGCCACGGCGTACCCCTGCCGGTTCTGGCCGACCATCCGGCCGAAGACCCGGGGCAGGCTGAACGGGATCAGCAGGATCAGGAAGATCTCCAGCCAGTTCGTCCAGGCCGTCGGGTTCTCGAACGGGTGGGCGCTGTTGGCGTTGTAGAAGCCCCCGCCGTTGGTGCCCAGTTCCTTGATCACCTCCTGGCCGGCGACCGGCCCTCCCGTGATCGTCTGGGCCCCACCGGTGAGGGTGGTCACGTCGGTCCCGGCGGACAGGTTCTGCACCACTCCCCCGAGCATCAGGGCGAGCGCCCCGAGCACCGATACGGGCAGCAGGACCCGCAGCGTGATCCGGGTCAGGTCGACCCAGAAGTTGCCCAGTTCGCCCGTACGGCTGCGGGCGAACCCGCGGACCAGGGCGACCGCGACGGCGATCCCGACGGCGGCGGAGACGAAGTTCTGCACCGCCAGCCCGGCCATCTGCACCAGGTGGCCCATGGTCGACTCGCCGGAGTACCACTGCCAGTTGGTGTTGGTCACGAACGACACCGCCGTGTTCCACGCCCCGTGCGGCACGACCGGGTCGAAGCCGAGGGACAGCCACAGGTGGTGCTGCAGGCGCTGGAACGCGTACAGGAACAGGATCGACACGGCGGAGAAGGCCAGCACGGCGCGGGCGTACACGCCCCAGGTCTGCCCGGCGGACGGGTCGACCCCGACCAGTCGGTAGACGCCCCGCTCGACGCGGGACTGCCGGGTGCCCGCGACCACCCGGTACAGGTGGTCGCCGAACGGCTTGTGGACGGCGACCAGCGCCACCACGAGCGAGAGGATGAACAGCACACCGGCTGTTGTCGTGGTCATCAGAAGCGCTCCGGGAACAGCAGGGCGACCACCAGGAACACACCCAGGCCGATCGCCAGCACCAGGCCGACGGCGTTGACGGCGCTCACAGCTTCTCCACGCCCCTCACCACGAGGGTGAGCGCCACGAACAGCGCCACCGTCACCAGCACGAACACCACGTCAGACACGGCTGACTCCTCTTACCCGACTCGGTTGCCGCGACCGACTTCCGGTCGCGCCGGGCAATCACAACGCCTCCGGCGTCGTGCGGACAGGGTCCTTCACGCGACCATGACGGCGACGGGCCGTTTCTTGACGCCGTTTTCACGCGGACCGGCCCCGCCGGTGACCGCCGTCACCGGCGCGGCCCGGACACGTACGAGCGAGTTGGCCAGGGGCACGCGGATGCACTGGCGGCCGGCGGCCCGGCTGCGGGCGGTGCAGTGGAGCAGGTACCGGCCGTCGGCGCGCGGGGTCGCGTATAACTACGTGTATCGATGTTATGGGTTGACTCGGCGTCAGCATCCGGGCAGCCCGCCAGCCGCACGCATCAACGAAGGGCCATGCCAGTGAAGACCTCTCATCGATGGTTGGCCGCCGGCGCCATCGGCCTCGCCGTCGGCCTCGCGGTCAGCACCGCCCCGCTCGCCCTGGCCGCCGGGGGCCTGACGGCCAGCCTCGTCAAGACCTCGACCTGGCCCGGCGGCTACGGCGCCGACTACGTCCTCACCAATGGCGGCGCCACCGCCGTGACCACCTGGGCCGTCGAGTTCGACCTGCCCACCGGGACCAGCGTCAGCAACTCCTGGAGTTCCGTGCGCACCCAGAACGGCCAGCACTACCGGTTCACCAACGCCGGCTACAACGGCACCGTCGCCCCCGGCGGCAGCGAGAGCTTCGGCTTCAACGTCAGCGGCGCGGGCAACCCCACCAACTGCACGGTCAACGGCGACCCGTGCGTCGGTGGCGGCCCCGCGCCGACCACGACGCCGGCACCCACCACACCGCCGCCGACCACGCCGGCACCCACCACACCGCCGCCCACGACCGCGCCGCCCGGCACGACGGTGAACGTCTCCACCGCCGCCCAGCTCCAGGCCGCCCTCGCCGCGGCGGCGCCGGGGCAGACGATCCAGCTCGCCGCAGGCACGTACCGGGGCTCCTTCGTGACCACGAGGGCCGGGACCTCCGCGTCCCGGATCACCCTCACCGGCCCGCGCGGGGCGGTGCTGGTCAACGACGGGCCCGCCGGCACGGGGCCGAGCTGCCCGGCGCCGACCGCCGGGTGGGACTCCGGGTACGGGCTCTGGCTGTTCGACGCCCCGTACTGGAACCTGACCGGCTTCACCGTTGCCGAGTCGAAGAAGGGCATCGTGCTGGACAACTCCCACCACGTGGCCATCGACGGGGTGTACGTGCACCACACCGAGGACGAGGCGGTGCACTTCCGCCGCTCCTCCGCGGACGGGATCATCCGCAACTCGGTGATCACCGACACGGGCCTGACGCAGCCCGGCTACGGCGAGGGGGTCTACCTCGGCTCGGCCCAGTCCAACTTCGGCTGCCACGGCAACTCCGGCGGGATGGACCGCTCCGACCGGGTGCAGGTGCTGAACAACCGGATCGGTCCCCGCGTGACGGCCGAGCACGTGGACATCAAGGAGGGCACCGAGGGCGGCGTGATCCGTGGCAACACCTTCGACGGCCAGGGCATCTCCGGCGCCAACTCCGGCGACTCGTGGATCGACGCCAAGGGCAACGGCTACCTCGTCGAGGGCAACACCGGCACGTTCCGCGCGCCGGGCACGTTCGCCAACGGCTACGAAACCCACAACCTCCTCACCGGGTACGGCTGCGGCAACGTCTGGCGCGGCAACACCTCCGACCTCGGCGGCGTCGGCCGGTACGCCGTCTACGTCTCCTCGACGTCGAAGTGCCCGGCGAACCCCAACGTCGTGCACGCCTCGAACACGGTCACGAACGCGGTCAACGGCCTGACCAACATCGCCGTCACCCCGTAGCCGCGTCCGGCCCCACCGGGTCGGCGGACGGATCCCGCCGGTCGCCGATCCCCCGGCGCCGACCCGGATGCCGGCGGCCGGCTCGAAACAGCACAATCGGCAAGGATCAATCCGCAGGTCATTGACAGCCCTGGTCGGCAGAGCCGAGAGTAGGTGGCATGGGAGAGCGCTCTCCCGCTTGGGGCCCGATCGCTGATCCGTCGGTCCCACCACCACCTCCCAAGGAGTACCGATGCTTCGGACTTCTGCCCCGCCGCTCACCCAGTAGGCCCAGGCCCGAAAGGAAGTCCCATGTCCCTGACTCCGACTCGCGGGCCGCTGCGGACCGCCGCGCTCGCCGTGGCGCTCGTCGCGCTGCTCGGCGGCTATCTGGTCGCCACCGCCGTCCGGGCCGACGCGGCCGACCCCCTGCTCTCGCAGGGGCGACCGGCCACGGCGTCCTCCACCGAGAACGGCGGCACACCCGCCGCCAACGCCGTCGACGGCAACAACGGCACCCGCTGGGGCAGCGCCTTCAGCGATCCCCAGTGGTTGCGGATCGACCTCGGCGCCACCGCGACCGTCAGCCGGGTGGTGCTGCGCTGGGAGGCCGCGTACGCACGCGCCTTCACGGTGCAGACCTCCGCCGACGGCAACGCCTGGACGACCGTCTACAGCACCACCACAGGACCGGGCGGCACCCAGGATCTCGCCGTCTCCGGCAGCGGCCGGTACGTCCGGGTCAACGCGACCCAGCGGGCCACCCAGTACGGCGTGTCGCTCTGGGAGTTCCAGGTCCACGGCGTCGGCGGCTCAACGCCGACGACCCCGCCCGGCGGCCCGATCGTGCGGGTCTCCGAGTTCCTCGCCGACTGCCCGTTCAGCCACCGGCTTCCGGACGACCCGATCGTCTTCCCGGGCCTGCCCGGAGCCTCGCACATGCACAGCTTCTTCGGCAGCGAGGTGACGAACGCGCACACCACCGTGAACGACCTGATCAACGCCAGGAGCAACTGCAGCCCCTCGGTGGACACCTCGTCCTACTGGATCCCGACGCTCTACGTCGACAACCAGCCCGTCGAACCGTCGATCGCCACCTTCTACTACCTCGGCGAGGGCGTCCGCCCCGACGTGACCGCACGGATCCAGCCGCTGCCGCTGGGCCTGCGCATCGTCGCCGGCAACGCCAAGGCGACCGCGCCGGAGCAGAGCATCGCCCGCTGGTCCTGCCTGCACCACGGCGAGGTGAACCCGTCGAAGAACTTCGTCGCCTGCCCGGCCGGCAGCATGCTCGAGTCGTACCTGGACTTCCCACAGTGCTGGGACGGCGTGAACCTCGACTCGACGAACCACCAGAGCCACCTGGCGTACCCGGTCAACAACGACTGCCCGTCCACCCACCCGGTGCCCGTGCCGAAGCTACGCCAGGTGATCCGGTACCCGGCGAACGGTGACCCGGCCCGCTTCCGGCTCGCCTCCGGCGCCGGCTTCACGATGCACGGCGACTTCTTCAACGCCTGGCCCGTGGCGGAGATGGAGCGCCGGGTACGTGACTGCATCCGTCCGGTCGTCAAGTGCGGCGTCAACGGCACCCCATGACGGTCATTCCCCTTCGCCGGCCCCGCAGCGGGCCGGCGAGGGCCCCCGTCCTCCTCCTCGGGCTCCTGCTCGTCGCCGGGCCGTCGGCGACCGGTTGCGTCGCCGAGCCGCCCACCGAGCCGGCCACCGGCGCACCGGCCCCCGGCGTGCCGACCGCCGCCACCGCGACGTTCGGTGGCACCGACGCGGCGTGGATCCAGCTGATGATCCCGATGAACGAACAGGCGCTCGCGGCGCTCGACCTGGTGCCGGGGCGCAGCACCGACGAGGGGGTCCGCGAGCTGGCCGGGCGGATCGCGGCAAGCCGGCGCGCGGAGCTGGACGACCTGCGGCGGCTGCGCGGCCGGGCCGGGCTTCCGGCGGTCAACGAGCACGAGGGGCACGACCTGCCCGGGATGGTGGTTCCCGCCGATCTCGTCGCGCTGCGCTCCCTGCGCGGCCCGGCGTTCGACAGCGCCATCGGGCAGACCCTGCGCGAACACGTGGAGCAGGGCGCACGGCTCGCCGATGCCGAGCGGACCAACGGCTCCGACGCGCAGACCCGGGGGCTCGCGGAGCGCATGGGCCGGACCCGCGCCACCGAACTCGGCTGGCTCACGGACACCCCGGCCACGGGGTAGCGCAATCGCGCCGGTGGCCTCGGAGTGGGTCAGCCGAACACGACCCCCGGCGAGTTCGTCGGCACGCTCAGCCGGTGGTCCGCAGCCTGTGCAGGAGCCCGAACCGGCCCGGTCCGCTCACCGCGAAGGCGGCGGTGAAGGTGGACCGGCCGGGCGGCGCGGTGACGGTCGCCCAGGTGACGGCGGAAAGGTCGCCGACCAGCGCGGACTGCCAGGCGGTGCCGCCCGGTGGACGGTAGGCGACATTGACGCCGCCGCCGACCCCGGTCACGGTCAACGCCAGGGCCCGGGGCGCGTACGACTGGTTGTCCACCGTCAACTGGACCGTGTAGAGGACACCCCAGTTTCGCAGGCTCGGCGTGCCGCCACCGAAGGGCGAGTTCACGCAGGACGTGACGAGCTGGCCCTCCGGGGTGGTGAGCGAGACCATGTCGCCACCGAGGGCGCCCACGTTCTGCAGGTGGTTGAGGTTCGTCGCCCAGCCCGTGTTCGCGTAGCTGTTCGTCGGGCAGGCCTTGTTGGCGCCCGCCGTGGCGCTGAGCAGCTGGTCCTCGACCTTGCCGCTGGTCAGGGTCGAGGTGATGGTGAGGGCGGCGGCGCTGATCGGGCTGAGGCCCTTGTCGACGCGGTGCTGGGGAAACCCGTCGCGCAGTTCGGTGGTGTAGCCGGGGTAGAAGTAGTTGCCGGTGGGCACGGTGCTGGACCAGGCCAGCACCTCGGCGGTGAGCACACCGGTGCTGGTGAAGTCGGCCGCCCCGACGAGGTACTGGTTGACCGTGGCGGGCAGGCTGCTCCCGAGTTGGTCGCTGCGGTACAGCCAGGCCCGGCCACCGTTGCCCGGCACGGTGATCGTGGTGCTCTCGCTGCCGTTGAAGAAGTCGGCCAGCGCCGGGCCGCCGATGCTCGCCGCCCCGGTCCGCCAGACGCTGCGGGTCCGGGTGACCGTGGTCGCGGTGCTGCGACCGTTCGTCAGCCGGATGCCGTAGTGCAGCGACACCGCCGGGCTGGTCCGGTTCACGTGCTCGAAGTAGGCGCGGTAGGCGCCGCCGGTGGTCAGTCCGTGCACGGAGATCGGCCTGCCCGCCTCGGCGAGGTCGGCGTTGCGCAGCGGCTCCGGGTTGTTCACGTAGAGCAGGCTCCGCCCGTCGGCGACGGTGCTGCCGCTCATCGTGCCGGTCGGGACCGCTGCTGTGGCCGGCGCCGCCACCACCGCGCCGGCCGCCATGAGCAGCGACAGCAACCCGGTCACCGCCACCGCCCGCCGGACGGCCGTCCTGCCAGACATCATCGTGCTCCCGCGATAGTCGGTTCCCACCGGGCCCGCATGGTGCACCACGATTGTCGATGCCGCCCCGCTCGACCGACCAGCCACGGGTCAGCTAGCCGACAGGGCGCCCGGTGGGACGCTTCGCGGGCCGGCGGGGGCGCGGCTCGGGCCCCTGCGGGCCGGTGGCGGCAGGGAGTCATGCTGGAGGGGTGATCCGCTTTCTGCTCAACGTGTTGTGGCTGGTCTTCGGCGGCGGTCTCGTCCTCGCCGTCGGATACGGCATCGCCGCGCTGATCTGCTTCGCCCTGGTCGTCACGATCCCGTTCGGGGTCGCCTCACTGCGCCTGGCCAGCTACTCGCTGTGGCCCTTCGGCCGCACCCTCGTGCCCAAGCCCGGCGCCGGCGCCCCCTCCGGCCTGGCCAACCTCCTCTGGGTGGTGCTGGCCGGCTGGTGGCTGGCGCTGTCCCACGTCCTCGCCGGCGTCGCGCTCTGCGTCACGATCGTCGGAATCCCGTTCGGCATCGCGAACTTCAAGCTCGTACCCGCCGCGTTCTGGCCCCTCGGGCGCGAGGTCGTCGACGCGCCGTAGCGTTTCGCCACCGGATGTCGCCCGGCGATCGGGCCCGGGCAGTGGGCGGGGCGGCGGGGTCACCGCCGCCCCGTTCAGCCCGGCCTCGCCTTCTGCCGTCCGCCCGCGAGAGTCCCCCGTTGGTGACTTCATGCCATTTGAGGGCGAAATCGGCGGAGGATGGGCATGCGGGCGATCCAGCCGCAGGCCGACCGCCGTCCGCGAGACGCTGCGAAGGGCGGGTGGAGATGGCCACGTACGAGTACCGGTGCCCACAGGACGGCAACTTCGACACCACGCTGCCGATCGGCACCGCCGGCACCGCCGCGCGCTGCCCACGGTGCGGGTGCCCGGCCGCCCGGGTCTTCTCAGCGCCTCGGCTCACCCGCACACCGGCGCCCCTGCGTCGAGCGATCGACCGGGCGGAGCGTAGCGCGGAGACGCCGGACGTCGTGACGCGCGTCCCGGGCCGGCAACCGGTCCGGCGGTCGACGAACCCGGCCCACGCCCGCCTGCCCCGCTGGTGACCGGCCCACGCCGGCCCGTTCCACCAGCCCGATCGAAAGGCAGAACGACATGCCCGAACTACTGTTCCCGCTCGACTCCGCCAGACGGTTCACCGACCAGGAGATAATCGGCCACAACAGGTGGCACCCCGACATCCCACCCGTGGCCACCGTCCGGCCCGGCCAGTCGTTCCGCGTCCACTGCCGGGAGTGGTTCGACGGGGCGATCCACAACGACGACTCGGCCGAGGACGTCCGGGACGCCCCGCTGACCAGGGTCCACGCCCTCAGCGGCCCCTTCGCCGTGCAGGGCGCCGAACCCGGCGACCTGCTCGTCGTCGACATCCTCGACCTCGGGCCCATCCCCCAGGAGGACTCCGGCCCGCTGGCCGGCCAGGGCTGGGGATACACCGGAGTGTTCCCCACCGGCAACGGCGGCGGATTCCTCACCGAGCAGTTCCCCGACGCCTACAAGGCCATCTGGGACTTCACCGGACGGCAGGCCACCTCCCGCCACATCCCCGGGGTCGAGTTCACCGGGATCACGCATCCCGGGCTGATGGGCACCGCCCCGTCCGCCGGGATGCTGGCCACCTGGAACCGGCGCGAGGGCGCGCTGCGGGCCACCGACCCGGATCGGGTACCGCCCCTGTCCCTGCCGCCCGAGCCCCAAGACGCGATCCTCGGCACGCTCACCGGTGCGGAGTTCGACCGGGTGGCGGCGGAGGCGGCGCGTACCGCCCCGCCCCGGGAGAACGGCGGGAACCAGGACATCAAGAACTTCACCGCGGGCACCCGGGTCTTCTACCCGGTCTACGTGCCCGGCGCGAACCTGTCCGTGGGCGACCTGCACTTCTCCCAGGGCGACGGCGAGATCACCTTCTGCGGCGCCATCGAGATGGGCGGCTACATCGACCTGCACGTCGACCTGATCAAGAACGGCATGCAGACGTACGGCGTCGCCGAGAACGCCATCTTCCTGCCGGGGAACACGCCACCGCAGTTCAGCCAGTGGCTGGCCTTCTCCGGACTGTCCGTCACCCTCGACGGCCAGCAGCGGTACCTCGACTCGCAGTTGGCCTACCAGCGCGCGTGCCTGCACGCCATCGACTACCTGACCCGCTTCGGTTACCAGCCCGAGCAGGCGTACCTCCTGCTCGGCGCGGCGCCGATCGAGGGCCGGTTCTCCGGGGTGGTGGACATCCCCAACTCCTGCGCGACGGTCTACCTGCCCACCGAGATCTTCAACTTCGACGTACGCCCGTCCGCCGGCGGCCCGACCAGGATCAACCCCGGCCCGGGCGCCCCGAGGGCCAGCATGTCCTGACCGGACGGCTGCGGGCCCCGGTCGTGCACCGCCGGGCGCGGCTCGCGCGTCGAAGGTCCACTGTGGGCCGGGAGCGCCTCACTTTCCCTTGTCCTGGCGGCCCGCGCCCCTCGCCCTGGCCATCCCCAGGACGAGCAGGGCCAGCGCCGCGACCGCCGCACCCGCGGCCGCAGACCTGGCACCGCCGTGGTCGGCACGGTCGGCACGGTCGGGGGCGTCTGCGCCCCGGGGCGCGGCCGGCGTCGGGTCGGTCCGGGGCCGGGTGGCGGCCGGCGTCGGGGTCAGCGCGTAGCGCAGGATCGTGGGCCGCGTGCCGGGCGGCTGGCCCGCGGTCTCGGAGACGGTGAGCAGGGACCGGCCGTCACGGCTGTAGGTGACCGACTCCCCCTGCGGCTCGTCGGGCAGCGGGACGACCCGCGGCGTGCCGGTGGTCAGGGCGGCGACCACGTCGCCGCCGGAGACGTCGAACTCGAACGCGTCGGCATAGGTGCGCAGGACCACCCGACGCCCGTCCGGCGCGGTCGCGCCGCCGGTGACCACCGCCCGACCGACGAAGGAGAACGGGTTGCTTGTCCTGGTGGACGGCAGCCGCACCTGCCCCACCCGGGTCAGCGGCACCGTCGCGCCCGGCCGCAGCGCCGCGGCCGGGCGGTACAGGCCGGCGCCGCCGCCCTGCTTGGTCACGATCACCGGACGCCCGTCACCGGCGACCAGGAGGGCCTCCGCGTCGTGCGGACCGTCCGGGTACGCCAGGCGGTACAGCACCGGGCGTTTCCCGCCGGGCCGAAGCCGCCACAGGGCGACCGTCCGGCGGGAGCGGTCGTTGTCGCCGACGTCGGCCACCCAGACCGTGCCGTCCGCGCCGACGCCCAGGTCCTCGGTGTCGCGGGGACGCGACGGGTAGCGCACCGTCCGCACCACCGCGCAGTCGGCGTCGAGGAAGAAGATCCGACGCCGGGCCTCCTCGTCGGCGCCGTCGTTGACCACCACGAACCCGTCGCCGACGGCGGCCATCCCGGAGATCTCGTTCAGCCGGCCGTCGCGGACCTGACACACCGGCGTGCCGGCGGTCGTCGACAGCACGGTGGGCGGGCCCGCCGCCGCCACCGGGGCCACGCCGACTGTGGTCAGGCCGACGATGGCCACGGCGGCCAGGGCGACTCCCGCCGTCGCCCGCCGCCACCCGACCGGCCCGCGCAGCCGAATGTCCATCAACCGTCCGCCCGTGTGTCCGTCCACCGTGCAGGGTGCGACCGCGTCCCGTGGGCCGGGGACGATCCGCCGGCCCCGCCCCGGTGCCCTGTTCGGCCGCGACTCTAGTCGATGTCCGGGGCGGGGTGTCCCGGCTCGGTGGCGGCCCGGTGAGGGAGGCTCGGGCGGGGACCGGTCGACGGCCGGTCCCGAGACCGCCCGGCCGGGCGCGACTGTCCGGTTGCCGACCGCCAGTTGCCGCCGTCCCCCGTACGGTGACCGCGAAGACTTGCGGGAGAGCAGGAGCACGATGGCCCGGACCACGTCCACGCACACCCCGACGGCCGAGGTCGAGGACGATCTGGTCCGGCTGGCAGTCCGGGCCGTGGCCCCCGCCGAGGAGCCGCTGCTGGTGTTCCTCGCGCCCACCTACCGGCGGCGCCCCGGGCACTGGCGCCGCGACCCGGCCCGGCTCGTGCGGGTGGGCGGCGGCGAGGCCGGCGGCGGGGGCTTCGAGTGGACCATCGAGCCGCTCCTGCCGTACCTGCTGGTGTTGACCGGCATCGGGGTGGAGGCGCTGCGCGACGGGCTGCGGGAGCAGGCCACGGAGGCGGTCCGCGGCGGCCTGCGCGGCCTCGGCCGGCGCTGGCGGGCCCGCCGGTCCCCCGCCGGCCTCCCGCCGGCCGGCACCGTGCGGCTGGGGCCCGGCCAGCTGCTGCGCATCGAGGAGGCGGTCACCGCCGCCGCCCGGGACCCGCGCTGGGAGCTGACCGAGGACCAGGTCGCGGTGCTGCGCGACGCGGTGCGGGACGCGTTCGCCCAACGCTTCGGCGACTCCGCCCCGGATGTCGACGGCAGCTGAGGGCGGCGGGGCGGGCGAGGGAACGCCGCCGCTGCCCTCCACCACCCTCGGCCGGTTCGTCGCCGCGGTGACGGCGGTCGTGGGCACGAGCATGTTCGGCTGGCAGACCGTCCTCGTCGACGCCGACGCCACCCGCGCCCGCGCGGAGTGCCTGAGCGGGGTCGGGCCGCCGATCGACATGCGCGCCGGGACGGTGGACGAGGAGTCCGTGGCGGCGGTGCAGCGCTGCCTGGGCACCCTGGACGCGGACCTGCTCCGGCAGATGCTCATCGGGCTGGCCGTGCTCGCGGCGGTGGCCGCCGTCGTCTACCTCGCCGCGCCCTGGTGCGAGTGCCGGCTGCGCGGCCTGCGCCGCCTCGACCGGACCCCCGGCACCGAGGCGCTGCGGTCCGACCTGGCCGCTCTGGTCCGGGAGGCGGAGCTGCGCCGGCCGCCGACGTTCGTGGTGTCCCGGTCGGCGCGGATCAGCGGCAACACCTTCGGCGCGGGACCCATCCGGTACGTCCGGCTGGACCTGGGGCTGGTGCACGCCCACCGCACGGCGCCGCACCTGTTCCGGGCCGTCGTCCTGCACGAGCTGGCCCACGTGCGCAACGCCGACGTCCACCTCACCCGGCTGACCATCGCCCAGGCGTGGGCGTTCCCGCTCGCCGTGCTCGTCCCGGTCGCGGTCAACTACGTCGGATCGGTTCCCGCCCGGGGCCTGTTCACCGCCGCCTGGCGGCTGGCCGCGTTCGCGCTGATCGTGCAGGTGTCGGCGTGGTCGGTGCTGCGCGCCCGGGAGTTCGCCGCCGACGCCCGGCTCACCGGCGACGACAGCGCGGCCGTCCGGGCGCTGCTGGCCACCGACCGCAGGCGGGCCGGCCGGTGGGCCCGGTTGGGCGCGGTCTTCCGGTTCCACCCGCTGGCCCGGGCCCGCGCGGACGCCCTGGATCGTCCCGGGCACCGGTACGCCGCCCGCCCGGTGGAGGCGCTCGGCGCCGGCCTGGCCGCCGGCATCGCCGCGCCGCCGCTGATGGGCCTGATGTCCAACCTGCCGCGCACGCTGCCCGGCTCGGACCCGACGGGCGGCGCCTTCGCCGCCGGCGTGCTGCTCGGCGTGCCGCTCGCGCTGGTCACCACCGGCGCGCTGTGGCGGTCCGCCTGGTGGGCGCGGCGCACCGCCGCGCCGGCGGCCTCGGGCGGGCTGTTCGGCGCGGCGCTGGCCTGCGGCCTGCTCGTCGGTCGGCGGCTGGCCTGGTCCGCGGCGTACACCAGCGACCGGCGGGCCTGGTGGGTCGAGGTGATCCTGGGTCTGCTGTGGATCGCCGGTGGTGCACTGCTCGGCCGGTGGGTGGCCGACGGCGCGCGGGCGCACCTGCGACGCATCGCGCCGTCGGACGCGTCCCGCACCCGGCTGGCCTGGGCCGGCGCCGCGCTGGCCACCACGGCGGTCAGTGCCGGCTACGTGACGGCCCTGCTCGTGCTGGACGCCTGGTCCACCGACGGCGAGTTCAGCATGTGGCGCCTCGTCGCCGCGCGCGAGGGCCACCCGGACACCCTCACCCCGCTGGTCCTGCTCGACCTGCTCGGCTTCTACTTCCGCATCGTCGCCACCCAGGCGCCGTACCTGCTCGTCCTGCCGCTGGTCGCGGCGCTGTTCCCGGTGCTGGCCACCCGCCACGCCACCCGGCGGGCGGTGCGCCTGGGCCTCGTCGGCGGGGCCGTCGGCGCCCTGGTGCTGCCGCTGGTGCCCCTCGGCGCCGGCGTCGCCGCACGCGACCCCGGCCTCGCCACGGCCACCGCCGCGGTCCTGGTCAACAGCCACACCCTGCTGCCGGTCACGTTCGTCGAGCTGACCGTCGCCGTCGCGGCGGTGGCCACCCGGCGCCTGGCGCTGCCGCACGCCCTGCTGGCCGCCCTCACGGCGGGGCTGTTGATGGTTCCGGCCATCCTGGCCGCCGGCACGGTGCTGTCCTGCGTGGCCGGCGCCACGGACCGCTGCGCTCCCGCCGTGGACGGAGTCGACGCCGTCCGCGCGCTCACCCACGCCCTCGTCGTCGCCCCGGTGGCGGCGGTGCTCGCCGCCGCGCTCGGGGCGGCCGTGGCGGCGGGGCTGGCCGCCGCCGGGCGGCACCGGCGGTGGGTGGTGGCCGGGGTCGCCGTGCTGCTCGCGTCCGCCGGCACGGTCGCGGTGGCCCGTGGTCGGCCGGCCCCGGCGGCGCCCGCCGCCCGCGACCCCTGCCTGGTCGGGGTCTGGCGGCTCGCCGCCGGCCGCTACCACTTCACCGTCGAGGCCGACTCGCCGCTCGGCACGCTGGCCGGCCTCACCGGCGACGCCGGCATCGACCTGGCCAGCGGGCCGGACACCGGCTTCGCCACCGCGTACCGGGCCGACGGCGGCGCGACCGACCTGTACGACCTCTTCGTCGCCGAGGGCACGCTGAACGGGCACGCGGTGCGCAGCGTCCACCGGGGAGTGGTGACCTACCGCTGGGCGGCCGACGCCGGGCGCTACACCCAGCGCGACTCCGTCGACACCAGCGACGTGGTGCTGCGCGTCGACGACCGCGAGGTGAACGTGACGCCCACCGCCGAGGACACGAACGGCTCGTACCGGTGCGCCGACGACCGGCTCGTGATCCGCCAGGACAACGACGACGGGTCGTGGGGCGAGCAGACCTTCGTCCGCAGCCGGGCCTGACGGCCGCGCCGGCGGCCGTGGGGTGCCCCGTGCGAGGCTGTGAGACTCGTTCGGGCGCGCGGTCGGCCCGCGCGCGGGAGGGAGACGGCATGGGGCACGACGTACGGCAGGCCGCGGCGCTGCTGGGCCGGGCGCACCGGGTGGTGGTGTTCACCGGCGCGGGCATCTCGGCCGAGAGCGGTGTGCCGACCTTCCGCGACGCCCTCACCGGGCTGTGGGAACGGTTCGACGCGCAGGAGCTTGCCACGGCAGAGGCGTTCCGCGCCGACCCCGCGCTGGTGTGGGGCTGGTACGAGTGGCGACGCGACAGCGTCCGGGCGGCCCGGCCGAACGCGGGGCACCTGGCGGTGGCCGCGATCGAGGCCCGCGTCCCGGACACCGTCCTGATCACCCAGAACGTCGACGACCTGCATGAACGCGCGGGTTCGGCCGCACCGCTGCACCTGCACGGCAGCCTGTTCGCGCCGCGCTGCTCGGCCTGCGCCCGGCCGGCGCCGCTGCCGGACGCGGCGTCGGACGAGCCGGCGCACGGCCGGCGGGTGCCACCGCCCGGGTGCCCGCGCTGCGGGGCGCCGGTCCGGCCGGGCGTGGTGTGGTTCGGCGAGGCGTTGCCGGAGGCGGCGCTGGCCGCCGCGGTCGACGCCGCGTCCTCCTGCGACCTGCTGGTGACGGTGGGCACCTCCGGCCTGGTCTACCCCGCCGCCGAGATCCCCCAGGTCGCGGCCCGCCTCGGCACCCCGGTGATCCAGGTCAACCCGCACCGGACGCCGCTGGATCCGGTCTGCGCCGTGAACCTGCGCGGGCCGGCCGCCCTGGTCCTCCCCGCCCTGGTCGAGGCGGCGTGGGGTGGCGCCGGGCAGGGGTGAGGGGCACCGGCGGCGCCGAGGTGCGGGCCCGGCCGACGACGCCGGCCGGGCCCGTGGCCGTCGGCCGGGTTACGGGTTCGTGGTCAGGTAGACCACCTGGTTGCCGGCGTTGGCCGTGCCGCCGGCATTGTTGATCACCCGGTTGATGGTGCCGACCCCACCGAGCGACACGGTGACCATGTTGGTGAACCGGACGTTCGGGTTGGTGGGGGCCTCGATGGCCCGGTCGGCGACGACCGAGGGGTCGACGTTGAAGTAGCAGTAGCTGCCCAGCCCCCACGCCTGGTGGCTGGTGACCCCGTTGGCCACCTTGTACGCGGCGTACCCGCGGGACGCGCCGTTCATCCAGGCGCCCTGGTTCGGCGGGTCGTAGGGCATCTCGTTCTGGTAGAAGTAGGTGCGCCCGCCGTTGCCGTTCCAGACGGTCTGGTACTTCTGGTAGTGCTCGACGAACAGCCCGTACATGGTGACGTCGTCACCGTTGACGGTCAGGCCGGTGTCGGCGGTGTTCGCCGCCCAGCCCACCCCGTCGCCGTGGTCGGCCCGCCACAGCCACATGTGGTCGCCGATGACGTTGTCGCTGTTGACGGTCAGCGTGGTGGTGGCCCGGCCGACGCCCGGCCCGCCGATGCGGAAGAAGACGTCGTGCAGCGAGGTCGGGTTGGCGGCGTGGCCGGCCGCCGAGCCGGCCGGGCCGACCTCCATCAGCACCGGCGAGTTCACCGTGCCCGCCTCGAACATCACGCCGGCCACCTTCACCCCGTCCACGTCGGCGACCCGCATGGCGGCCGTGCCGTTGTCGGGCTGGATGGTGGCCAGGCCGAGGCCGAGGACCACGGTGTTGGCGCGGTTGATCTGGATCGGCTCGCTGACGTGGTGCACACCGGGGGTGAACAGCAGGTGCCGACCCTGGGCGAGCGCCGCGTTGATGGTGGCCGCGCTGGTGCCCGGGCGGACGACGTAGAACTCGCTGAGCGACAGCGACGAGCCTGCGGGGGTCCTGCCGTACCAGCTGGTGCCCGCCGAGTTGGCGCGCAGGGCCGGCACGAAGACCCGGTACTCGCCGGTGCCGTCGACGTACAGGAAGGGCTTTTCCCGCACCTGGGGGGTCTGCGCGATGACGGTGTGCGACGGGTTGGGGAAGTTCGGCGGCGGGGCTCCGGTGACGCCCTGGAACACCATGTTCCACACCGAGCCGGTCCAGGCGCCGAACTCGCTGTTGCGCGAGTACCACTGCTGCTGCGAGCCGGAGACGACCGTGCCGTCGATCTTCGTGTCGGCCATCAGCCCGCCGCTGGACCAGCCGTCACCGCCGTTCCAGAGCTGGATCTGGTTCTGCGCGCCGCGCAGGTGCATCCGGCGGTAGGGGGCCGCCTGCGACACCGCCCAGCGTTCCACGCTGGTGCCGGCCGGCAGGGTCACCGACAGGTTCTCGGCGGCGCGCCAGAAGTTCTGGGTGGCGTTGCCGCCCATCCAGAACGCCTCGGCCCGGACGTGTCCGTTGAGGTTGACGTCGTCGGGGCTCATGCCGAGGCCGGCGACCTGGGTGAAGAAGCCGAGGTTGACGTCGGCGGTGTAGGTGCCCGGCTTGAACAGCACCGCGTACCGCTGGGGGCCGAACTGGTTGGTCTCCTGCTGGGTGAACAGGGTGTTCAGCCGGCCCTGGATGGTGGCGGTCGGCGTGCTCGGGTCGAACACGAAGGTGTTCGGGCCGAGGTTCGGGTTGCGCGGGTCGGTCGGTTCGACCGGCGGGGTGTCGGTCCCGGTCACGTTCACCTCCAGCTCCCAGAGTGAGTAGCCGTAACCGGTGGCCCGCGCGGTGCCGTACACCCGAAGGTAGCGGCCGGTCGCGGTGAGGTCGAGGGACTGGACGCCGCCGGAGCCGGTGGTGGTGCTCCAGGCGGTGCTCCACGCGCTGCCGTCGGCCGAGGTCTGGACCTGGAACGCCCGGGCGTGGGCGGCCTCCCAGCGCAGGACGACCCGGCAGATCGCCCGGCTGGACCCGAGGTCGACCTGGAGCCACTGGGGATCCGCGGCGAGGCTGGCCCACCGGGTGCCGGTGTTGCCGTCGACGGCCGCCGACGCGGGCGTGCCGGCGCCCTCGACGGACGAGGCGGTGGCCGGGCGGCCCTGGGCGGCGTTGGCGCTGCCGCAGGTGGGCGTCGGGCCACCGGTCTCGCCGTACACCTGGAACTCCCAGAGTGAGTAGCCGTAGCCGGTGGCCCGTGCGGTGCCGTGCATCCGCACGTACCGGCCGGCCCCGGTGACGGTCAGGTTCTGGGTGCCGCCGGTGCCGGTGGTGGTGCTTGCGACGGTGGTCCACGCGCTGCCGTCGTCGGAGGTCTGGATCTGGAACGCCCGGGCGTAGGCGCCCTCCCAGACCAGGGTCACCTGGCTGATGGTGGCGCGGGCGCCCAGGTCGACCTGGAGCCACTGGGGATCGCTGAACGCGCTCGCCCAGCGGGTGCCGGTGTTGCCGTCGACGGCCGCCGACGCGGGCGTGCCGGCGTTCTCGGTGGACGACGCGGTCGCCGGCCGGCCCTGCGAGAGCAGCACCGGCGCCGCCTGGGCCGGCGACCCGCCGGTCGGTGCCAGCGCCGCGACGAGCGCGAGCACCAGCCCGACGAGGGTACGCCGCCGGGCGGGCCGAAGGCCCGGTGTCGGACGTACGGATGGGACGCGAGATGTCATGACTCCGCCTGTCGATAGAGGGCTGCGGACGCCGGGCGCGACGGGGACGACGAGAGGGCCGTGGCGCCGTGGAGGGTGCCGCCGAGGGCGGCACCGCGATCGGAGAGCGCTCTCAGAGAGTGTTACGGCGAGACCGCATCCCCGTCAAGACATCGATCACCAACACTGCCGATCGATGCGACTTCCGCCCTCTCGGGGCACCTCGCTCTTGACGAATCTGCCGGTTGAGCCTTTAATGACGGCATTAATTAAGAGTTGACGAATTGCCGGCGAAGGCCGACGCGTCGCCGGGAGGCGTTGACGCCACCGCCCGCCGGCCCGCTCAGGCGCTGCGGCGCACCACCAGGACGGGGTCGTGGATGACCGACGCGACGCGCAGCTGCGGATCCTCGATGCGGGCCAGCAGCAGCCGGGTCGCCTCGGCTGCCATGACCTCCAGCGGGTGCCGGACGGTGGTCAGCGGCGGCTGGGCGGCCTGCGCGGCGCTGCTGTCGTCGAAGCCCACCACCGCGACGTCGTCGGGCACCCGACGGCCCGCCTCGTGCAGGGCGACCAGGGCGCCCTGCGCCATCAGGTCGTTGGCGACGAAGACGCCGTCGAGGTCGGGGTGGGCGGCCAGCAGGCGACGCATGGCGGCCTCGCCGCTCTCCCGGGTGAAGTTGCCCGCCTCGGACGGCGACCACGCGTACCCACGGCGGGCCATCGCCTGCCGGAAACCGGCCACCCGGTCCTGACTGGCCGGCACGTGCTCGGGACCGGCGATCAGCCCGACGCGCTGACAACCCCGGGCGAGCAGGCGCTCGACGGCCAGCGCCGCGCCCGCCTCGTTGGCCAGGTCGACGTAGCTGATCGGGGCGGGGCGGGCGGGGCGGCCCACCATCACCGCGGCGATCCCCGCCTCGACCAGCAGGCCGGGCAGCGCGTCGTCGGGGTGCAGCGACAGCAGCACCACGCCGTCGGCCTGCCCCTGGCGCAGGTCCCCGACCAGCCGGACGCGCGCCGGCGGGCTGCCCACCAGGTGCAGGCCGAGTTGCACGCCCACCGGGCGCAGGACGCTCAGCACGCCGCCGACGACCCGGCCGAAGAACGGGTCGGTGAAGAGCCTGCCCAGGAACGGGTCGTCGTCGTGCTCCTCGCTGTCGGACACGACCAGCGCGACCGTCCCGGCCCGCCGGGTGACCAGGGAACGCGCGGCGCGGTTCGGCACGTACCCGGTCGCGTCCACCGCCGCCCAGACCGTGGTGTGCAGGTCGGGGTCGACGTTGCGCACCCCGTTGACGACGCGCGACACGGTGGCCCGGGACACCCCGGCCACCCGGGCGACGTCCTCCAGGGTGGGCAGCCTGCTCCGGGCCGCGCCACGCTCCCCCGCCGACCCCGGGACGCGCTCCCCCGGGCGGGACAGGTTGCCCGTCTGGGGCGACTCCGCCATCCGGAAGTTATAGCATGCGCGCCGGAAAGCGCTCTCTGAGCTGCGGCGCGGGCCCAGCTCCCCGCGCCACGGACGACGTGGCCCGGGCACGCTCCCCCGGGCAGCCCGCCGCGGTCAGGCCGCCCGCCACTTGACAGTAGGTGACCGTCGGGGAAAGACTGGCAAGCCCTGGGAGAGCGCTCTCCCAGGCTCGGAACTCCGGGAAGTGGTGATCGGATGCGAACGCTCGCGGCCGCGCGGACCTCCGCCGGACAGCCCCCCGTCGACCTACGGTTCCCCGCCGGCTTCCAGTGGGGCGCGGCCACCGCGGCGTACCAGATCGAGGGGGCCGTGCGCGCCAACGGACGGCTCCCCTCGATCTGGGACACCTTCGCCGCCACCCCGGGCCGGATCGCCGGCGGCCACACCGGTGAGCACGCCAGCGACCACTTCCGCCGGCACCGCGAGGACGTGGCGCTGATGGCCGAGCTGGGCCTGTCGGCGTACCGCTTCTCGGTGGCCTGGCCCCGGGTGCGCGCCGCCGGCGGTGGGGTCAACGCCGCCGGCCTGGCCTTCTACGACCGGCTCGTGGACGACCTGCTGGCCGCCGGCATCAGCCCGGCGGCCACCCTGTACCACTGGGACCTGCCGCAGGAGTTGGAGGACGCCGGCGGCTGGGCGGCGCGCGACACCGCCGCCCGGTACGGGCAGTACGTCGCCGCCGTCGCCGCGCGCCTGGGCGACCGGGTCCGGCTGTGGAACACCCTCAACGAGCCGTGGTGCTCGGCCTTCCTCGGGTACGGCAGCGGGGTGCACGCCCCGGGGCGGCGCGACCCGCGCGCCGCGCTGCGCGCCGCGCACCACCTGCTGCTGGCCCACGGGCACGGGGTCGCCGCGCTGCGCGCCGCCGGCGTCACCGGCCAGGTCTCGGTGGCGCTCAACGTCGGCACGGTGCGGCCCGTCAGCGACGCGCCCGCCGACCGTGACGCCGCGCGACGCATCGACGGGCTGCTCAACCGGATCTTCCTCGACCCGCTGCTGCGCGGGGCCTACCCGGCGGACGTGCTCGCCGACACCGCGGCCCTGAGCGACTGGTCGTTCGTGCGCGAAGGCGACCTCGACCTGATCGCCGCGCCGCTGGACGCGCTGTGCGTCAACTACTACCAGCCCGACCTGGTCGGCGCCGGCCCGGACGGCCACCACGACGCCGACACCCCGTACCCGGGCGCCGAGGGCGTCGCGTTCCATCCGGTGCCCGGGCCGGTCACGGCGATGGGCTGGTCCGTCGACCCCGGCGGGCTGCGCGACATGCTGCTGCGGGTCACCCGGGACTACGGCGCGCCGCCGCTGTACGTCACCGAGAACGGCGCCGCCTACCCGGACGAGGTCGACGCCGACGGCCGGGTACGCGACCCGGAACGCACCGACTACCTGCACCGGCACCTGGCCGCCGCGCACGAGGCGCTGACCGCCGGCGCGGACCTGCGGGGCTTCTTCGTCTGGTCGCTGCTCGACAACTTCGAGTGGGCCCTCGGCTACGACAAGCGGTTCGGCCTGATCCACGTCGACTACGCCACCCAGCGTCGGACGGTCAAGGACAGCGCCCACTGGTACGGCCGGACGATCGCCGCGAACGGCGTCGACCGCCCCCGCTGAGGGCCACCGCCCGCGCGCCCGGCCGGGCGCGACACGTAGCCGGCGCGGCCCCGGGGTTTCCGGGGCCGCGCCGTCGCCACCGCAGGCGCGGCGGTACCGCGCCGGTGGGTCACGGACGCCACGGGGGCGGCCGTGACCCACGGCGAGGTCACCTGCGGTAGACGCCGAACTCCCAGAGGGAGTAGCCGTAGTCGGTGGCCTTCCTGGTGCCGCTGACCCGCACATATCGGCCGGTGCCGGAGAGGTCCAGGCCGTCGAAGCCCCCGTCGCCGCTCGTGGTCGAGTAGATCGTCGTCCAGGTGTTCCCGTCGTTCGAGACCTCGACCGAGTAGGCGGTGGCGTACGCCGCCTCCCAGGCGAGCTGGACGTGGTCGAAGGACTGCACCGAACCCAGGTCGACCCGGAGCCAGGCGGTGCCGACCCACTCGCTGGCCCACCGGGTGCCGTGGTCGCCGTCGACCGCGTACCCGGGCAACTGCGGGCCGTTGGCGCCGGTGGGCTGGTACGAGGACGCGGTGACCGCCCTGCCCCGGGCCAGGTTGGTGCCCGGGACGGTCGGCGGCACGACCTTGAAGGAGCGCTGCTCGATGCCGACGTTGCCGTGCCCGTCGAAGGCGTACACGTAGACCTTCCACACCCCGAGCCGCTCGGGGGCCCGCACCGTGAACCGCCCGTTCCCGGTCTGGGTGAACGTCAGGTTGGTCAGCCCCCGGTTGCCGGTGATGTGCTTGTCGCCGGCCATCAGGTTGTAGCGGACCAGGTCGCCCTGCGGGTCCCCGGCGGTCACGTCGACGGTGAAGGTGCCGCCGGCCGGCACGGCGGTCTGCGGGCTGACCGACATGGCGGTGATCTCCGGCGGGGTGTTCGCCGCCGCCTGCCCGGTGTACGCCTGGCGCAGCGCGTGGTAGCCGAGCCGCCGCCATCCGCCGGTGGTGGCGTTGAGCCACACCCCGCCGAAGTCGTTCTCCAGGCCGTAGTGGAACTCGGTGGCCCCGAGCGCCACGCCGGGGTGACCCTTGATGGCGTTCCAACTCGCCGTGTAGCCGGCCCGCTTCGCCAGGTCGGTCGGCTCGTCGGGCACCCCGTTGACGTCGTCGGGCACCTCCCACTCGCCGTTCGGGCCGCCCTCGGTGAGCAGGTACGGCTTGGTGTGGCCGCCCGCGATCCAGTCCGACTTCACCGTGCCGATCGCGCCGTAGGAGTTGACCGCCAGCAGGTCCAGCGCGGGCGAGTACCGCTGGTAGTACGTCCACGCGTGGGTGTAGGCGTCCGTGGAGGTGACCGGGTGGAACGGGTCGGCGGCGTGGACCGCCTGGGCCACCTCGTTGACGAACTGCGCGTACGCCACCCGCCGGGCCTCGACCACGTCGGCCGGGAGGCCGTGGTCCTGCATGGTCAGGATGACCTCGTTGCCGACGTCCCACATCAGCACGCCCTGCCGGTTCTTCAGCGCGTTGACCCGGGCCACGATCTCGGCCTTGACGGTATTCTTGTAGGCGGTGTCGTTGACATAGTCGGCACCCTGGTTGAGCCAGTGCCCGACGACCACCTTGATGCCCTGCTGGGCCGCCCGGTCGAGCAGGGCCGGGGTGTGGGTGTCGTCCACGCCCCAGATCCGGATCGTGTTGACGCCCATGTTCCGCAGGTCCCGCAGGTACCCGTCGGCGGCGGCCTGCGGCGGCCCGTAGGTCATCCCCCGCACCTCGTACGGGGCGCCGTTGACCTGGAGCTGCCAGTTGCCCTGGGTGCCGGTCACCCGCACCGTGCTCGGCCCGGCCGGGGTGGGCGGGTCGGTCATCGCGGCGGGAACCGTGCCGGCGGCCCGGGACACGGTCACCGAGTCGACGCTGAGCACCCCGCCCGAGGTGGTCCCCGGGGTGGGGGTGCTCCGGCCGGCGATCGCGTTGGGCAGCGAGCCGCCGACGGCCAGGTCCAGCCGGAGGAAGAAGCCGTGGTGCACGGCGGCGTTCCAGGCGGCGACGCCGACCTGCGACTCGCGCACCACCCAGGTCTGCCGCCCGTCGAGGTAGAAGCGGATCTCCTCGTCGGTCCTCGTCCGGTCGATGACCTGGGTGTACTCGTGGTAGCCGGTCCGGCAGCCGGCGCAGGTGGCCAGCCCGCTGGAGCGGCCGGTGTACTCGGCGCACACGCCGTCGGGCGCGGTGCCGCAGTGCAGCGTCTGGGCGAGCTGACCGCGGCCGTTGACGTCGGTCATGATGTCGGTCTCGCCGACGCCGGGCCAGTTGGTGAAGTTGCCCCGGAAGGCGGCGCCGGTGGCGCGGAACCCGGGCCAGTACCCGAGGCCGTCGGCCACGTCGGGCTGCCGGAGCACGGCGGTGAACCTCAACTGCTCGCCGGCGCGCGGCTCGAAGTCTGCCCGCTGGGTCTCCAGCCGACCCGAGGTCCAGGCGCCGGCCGCGTCCCGGATCGCCCGGATGCTCAGCCGGCCGGCACCGTCGAGCTGGACGTTCGCGGTCGACGCGGTCGCCGTCTCCACCTCGCCGGTGCCCCAGTTCGCCGCGCCGCCGGGGTAGGAGGTGCCGGTGCGCAGCAGCCAGTTCGCCGCCGACGGCGAGGTGCCGGCGGGACCGGTGAAGTCGTCCGTCCAGACGGTCTGCCAGTTACCGGGGGTCGGCGTCGGGCTGGTGGGCGGGGGTGTGGTCGGGCCGCCGAGCGAGCCGTAGACCTTGAACTCGTACAGGGAGTAGCCGTAGCCGCTGGCCCGCACGGTGCCGTACATCCGCACGTACCGCCCGCTGCCGGCGACGGGGATCGTCTCGGTGCCCCCGGCCCCGGTGGTCGTGCCGTGCACGGTGGTCCAGGTGGCGCCGTCGGCCGAGGTCTGGATCTGGTACGCCCGCGCGTACGCGCCCTCCCACTGGAGGACGACCTGGCTGATGGTGGCGGTGCCGCCGAGGTCGACGCGCAGCCACTGGGGGTCGCTGAACTGGCTGGACCAGCGGGTGCCGGCGTTGCCGTCGACCGCGTTGGCCGCGCCGACGTCGGCCCCCTCCTGGGAGGACGCGGTGGCCGGCCGGCCCTGCGACAGCAGGGTGTCGGCCGCGTGCGCGACGGGTTGGGCGACGACGAGGTACGCCGCCACCAGGGCGACGACGAGCAGTGCGGGCCGGTGCCGCGACGATGGTCGGCGGCGGGGGACGGGAGGGTGAACGGTCATGGGCCTGCCTGTCGGAGAGGGGACGCCGACGCGGGTACGGCGGCGGATGGCGGCGTTGGCGGTGTTAGCGGTGGCGGTGTTGGTGGCGCCCGGCGGGTGTGGCGTGGCGTCCGGGCCGGTGACCGGGGGCGGGTCGGGCCCCCGGTCACCGCACGGTGCCGGTCAGGGCAGCTCGTAGTTGGCGTTGAGCGCCGCGCCGCGCTCGGGCTTGTACTGGTCGAAGCCACGCGGGTCGCACTGGAGCCCGCCGTTGACGCAGTGGGTCACCAGCGCGTTGAGCGTCGGGGCGTCCCAGGCGTTGTAGAAGTCGTAGTGGAAGGAGTAGCCCCGGCCGCTGGCCAGCCGGACCCCGGACATGTCCCCGCTGACCGGGAAGGCCATCTTGAACTCGACCATCGGCACGGCCACCGGGTGGCTGGCCGGGCAGACGCCGACGGTCGGGTACGCCATGTGGCTCTTGTGGTCGGGCGTGTCCAGGTACCGGCCGTCCCAGCAGCTCGGCGCCTGGTAGCGGATGTTGAGCTGGCTGCCGGCCGGGCAGGACGCCGGGAAGTCCCAGTTGCGGACGCTGTCGCCGCACTCCCAGCCCTCGACCGCGCCCGGGGCGTTGCGGAACTCCTCCAGCGTGGTGGCGGGGCTGCCGACGACGTACCGCAGGCCGGGCGGCGAGGGGCGGACGCTGCGGTGGTCGATGACGCCGCTCTTGTAGTAGATGACCTGCCGGCCCACCGGCGCAATGGCGGTGTCGCCCCGGTACAGGGTCGGCATCCAGTAGCCCGTCTTGTCCCCGGGCGTGATGCAGGAGGTGCCGCCGGCCCGGAGGGAGGCCAGCGTGGTGTTGGCGTTCGTGGTGGTGTTTCCCATGAACGTGTGCGAGTGCGAGGCGCCCGGCAGGTTCGGGAAGACGATCGGGTCGTCGGGCAGGTTCGAGCGGCTCACCGAGCAGTTCGCCTGGAACTCGTGGTGGGTGGTCGGCGGGTTGGTGGGCGGCGGGGTCGCCGTGGACGGGACCACGCCGGTGACCGGCGGGTCGGCCGGCACGTAGCCGGGTCCGCCGGTGGGCGGCGGGGTGGTCCCGGCGGAGCCGTAGACCTTGAACTCGTACAGCGAGTAGCCGTAGCCGGTGCCGCGCTGGGTGCCGTACAGCCGGATGTACCGGCCGCTGCCCGTGACGGCGACGCTCTCGGTTCCGCCGGCGCCGGTGGTGCTGCTGTGGACGGTGGTCCAGGTGGCGCCGTCGGTGGAGGTCTGGATCTGGTACGCCCTGGCGTAGGCGTACTCCCACTCCAGCACCACCCGGCTGACGGTGACGGTGGTGCCCAGGTCGACGCGGAGCCACTGCGGGTCGGCCCACTGGCTGCCCCAGCGGGTGTCGGGCCGCCCGTCCACGGCGGCCGCGGCGGGGGCCTCGCCGTTCTCCACCGACGACGCCAGCGCCGGCCGGCCCTGGGACAGCAGGGTCTCCGCGGCCTGCGCCGTCGGGACGCCCGCCACCAGCAGCGATGCCGTCAGCGCCAGGGCGGCGACCGGCGCGATTGTTCTCCTGAGCCGTGGTCTGTCGGTTTTCATGATGACGCCTTCCAGGGGTAGGACGACTGCGCTCCGGCTGTCTCGCCGGCCGGTGGCCCGCTCGTGCCGCACCTGGCCCGGGATCAGGATCGTCGCCGGGCCGCGCACTCGGAGAGCGCTCTCCAAGTGTTACGCCGAAATTTCACGTACGTCAATACGGCCGACCCTCGAAGACCGGTGAACGCACCCGAACCGGACGATGGGCAGTCCCCCGAACGTGGACCTCACCCGCCTGGTCCCGTCGGACACCCCGCCGGGACGCCAGGCAGGTAATACCCCCTCCCCACCCCTTTGCTCTGCTGCCGCCACCGCAACACCAGCACCGCCGCCGTGAAGCACAGCATCGCGCAGCCGATTCGCGTCGGGTGCCGGCACGAAGGGTCGGCAGAACCGTCACGCTCCGCGGGCGTTGCACCGGGGGCAGCAGAGCAAAGGGGGCGCTAGCGGTGTTGCCCGCCGGTCGGCGACGACGTCAGCGTCGGCGTTTCCGCCCCGCCCCGCCCCGCCCCGCCCCGCCCCGCCCCATTTCTGCGCGATCTTGCAGTTGCGGCCCGGGCAAAGAGGGTGAAACGCCCTTGTCGGGGGCCGCAAGTGCAAGATCGGCGCATCGGGGTGGACCGCCTGCCCGTACAAGGGACGCACCACCGACTACTGGTCGGTGCGGACCGACGCGGCCGTGCTACCCGGACCTGGCCTGGTCCTACGGGTTCCCGACCGGCGCTGGGTCCCGTCGCCGGGCTGATCGCCTTCTACAACGAGCACGTCGACCTCGTCGTGGACGGCCGGCGGCTGGACCGGACGGGGACGGCGTTCTCCTGAGGCCGCCACCCGGTCAGCGCGGACCGGAGGCCGCCACCCGGTCAGCGCGGACCGGAGGCCGCCACTCGGTCAGCGCGGACCTGAGGAGCCGGGGCCGGAGGGTCGCCGGACGGCCCCCGGCTCAGCCGGCCAGCTCGGCGAGCGGGAACGCCCGGTGCCGGCGGGGCGGGACCAGGAAGTTCTGCCGGCGGGTGCAGGTCAGGAAGCGTTCCAGGCCGTTGTCCTGCTCGGTCACCCGGTGCTTGCGCGCCAGGTCCACCGACGCCTGGCTGCGCCGCATCCGGGCGAAGAAGTCGGCGGTCGGCACGAACACGCTGAAGTGCAGCTTCGGCTGGCTGCTGCCGTCGGGCACGTCCAGGGCGTCGAAGCCGGGGCCGTCGACCCGCAGGTGCATCGGGGTGCCGTCGGGCGCCCGGGAGCTGCGTTGGAGCGTGGACAGGTGCCCCATCCGGCGTTCGCCCCGGGGCAGGCCGACGCCCCGGGCGGTGCGCTCGGCGTAGTCCGGGCCCCGGTTGTCGGCGGGCAGGAAGGACGGCCCGCCGCCGTCGGTGAGCTGGTCGGCGTTGCCGGGGTGCACCGGCGGGGCGTGGAACATGTACTGCACCCGCTTGGTGAAGTTTCCGTTGTCGCTGGGCGGGGTGTCCGGCGAGGCCATGTCGTAGAACTGGAGCATGTCGAGAATGATGTGCGACAGGTGCTGGATGCCGCCGGTGTCCAGGTAGTCGCCGGGGCGGGCGGTGGTCAGCCGGGCCGAGGGGTGGCCGGCGAAGGTGCAGATCGCCGGCGGGCCGGAGGCGTTGACCTGCTGGTCGGAGAAGCCCATCCACATCGGCGAGTCGGGCTGGATGAACCGGGCGTACGACAGCCGGTTCTGCTCGGCCACCGAGCGGGGCAGGCCCGCCTGGGTGAACATGTGCCGGCTCGAGGTGACGGTGAGCAGCCCGGCGAAGGCCGGCGGGGGCGTCGGCCGGCCAGCCAGCGTGCCGCTGCCGTCGAACCAGGCCAGCACGTCCTGGATGACCGTGGCCCGGTCGCTGCGGAAGGTGAACAGCAGGTCGTTCTGCTCGACGCGGACCGGCACGGTGAACCGCCGCTTGGTGACCCCCGGGTTGTCCGGGTGGATGTCGGTCGGCCCCGGCTCCGCCTCCTCCAGCACCGACCGGGACGGGTCGGCCAGCAGCCGGGGCAGGTGCGCGCCGACCAGGTCGCCGGCCAGGCCGCCCGGCAGCCGCCGGAAGTAGGGCAGGCCGTAGGAGACGAAGGTCATCAGGCCGGCCGCGCCGAACGGGTACCCGGATTCCAGGGCGGCGAGCACCCGGGCCAGTTCCCGCTGGTCGTCGCGGCCCGGGACGCGCGTCAGCGCGGCGGTCAGGTAGACGGTGTGCACCGGCGGCATGACGAACGGCCCGCCGGTGGGCGAGGTCTGCTCCGGCGCGCTGTACCGGGCGACGTCGAACTGGATGTCGGGCAGCCCCTGCGCCGGATCGGGCGCGGCCGGGCGGTCCGGGGTGCGGGCGTCGGCCGAGCAGGCCGCCAACGCGGACGCGGCCATGGCCAGGGCGCCGCCGGCCAGCATCGTTCGGCGGCTGAGCCCGGGTTGTCCGTCCATGTCTCAGTGGGACCGGTCGAGCGCGGCGCGCAGGGCCGCGCCAAGTTCCTCGTCGCCCGGATCGGTCAGCCGCACCGCATGCTCGGTGAGCCCGACGAAGCCCTCCCGGGCACCGCCGTTGCGGGTCGGGCTGACCAGCACCGCGTCGGCGTCCCGCTCCACGTCGACCTGCCGGGTTCCCTTCGCGTAGGTGGCGTAGGACCGCAGGCCGAGCGCGTCGAGGACCGGCGCGAACGGCGACGGCCCGCCCCGCAGGTCAGGGGTGGGAACGCCGGTGCGGGAGGCGTCGAGCATCCGGTGCACGGCCGCGCCCAGCGCCCGGTCGTCGGCCGGCCCGTCGAGGACGTCGAAGACCCCGTTGGCGATCCACAGGCCATCGGTGGTGAGCGAGGAGGAGTGCGCGACGTACCGACCTCTGCGCAGGTCGAGTGCGGCGAGTCTGGTCATCGATGTCCTCGGTGGGGAGGGGGACGCCCCAGGGTACCCGTGGGGCGTCCCCGGCGGTCTATCTCATCGGGATGATCCGAACGGTCACCCCCTTCTGGGCACCGTACTGGACTATCTGATTGAGGGCGTTCTGCTGGGCGCTGGTCGCCGCCCCGCGCTGGACGGCGATCTCCAGCTCCCGGGCGCCGACCTGGCCGGGTCTGATGGTGACGCCGTCCCACTTGACCGGGTTGCTCTTGGCGAAGCCGGCCGCCTTGTCGACGTAGCCCTGCAACCGGCTGGTGAGCTGGCCGGCGCTCTGGTACGACTTCGCGGTCAGGTCGACGCTCTTGATGCTGGTGGCGGTGCCGTTGGCGAACCGGTCGATGGTCGGGAAGCTGCGCGGCAGGTTGCCGCCGAGCTTCGCCTCGATGGCCAGGCCGCGCTCGAACTGGTTGAGCTTCCAGACCGAGCTGCCGGCCTTCAGGTACGCACCGAGGCCGCCGGTGAGCGCCCCCAGCGCGCCGCCGATGGCGAAGTCCTTCAACGCGTCGCCCATGCTGTACTTGCGGCCGGTCAGCGCGGCCAGGCCCGCCCCGATGCCGACCGAGGAGGCGCCGCCGATCAGCGCCCCGATCAGGATCGGCACGCAGATCGGGCAGTCGCCGTTGGGGTCGGACAGGTTGACCGGGTCGTTGAGGGCGTACGTGTACAGGTTGGCGCTGCCGCCGCCGAAGCCGGCCGGGTCCTGGCTGAGGAACCGACCCGTCTCGGGGCTGTACCAGCGGGCCCGGTGGTAGTTCAGCCCGGTGGCGGCGTCGCGTTCCCGGCCGGTGAACTGCTGGGTGTTGCCGCTGGCGGCGCCGCTGGCGGTGACCGCGCCGAACGGGTCGTAGGCGTACCGGGTGGTCAGGGTGCCCGCGGAGTCGGCCAGGCCGAGCACGCTGCCGAGCGCGTCGGTGATCGGCACCCGGGGGCCGGCGGCGTCGGTGCGGACCAGCGTCTGGTCGAGTCCGGCGGTGAGCCGGTCGCTGGCCGTCGCGCCGGTCTGCTCGCGGACCAGGTTCGGGCCGTCGTAGAGGAAGCCGGTGGTGGCCCCGCCGGCCGCGCGGCTGCCGAGCCGCCCGGCGGCGTCGTAGCCGTACGCGGTGGTCAGGCCCGGCCCGGTGACCCCGGTCAGCTCGCCCCGGGCGTTCCAGGTGTAGCCGAGCACGCCGTCGCCGGTCAGGTTGCCCTCGTCGTCGTAGCTGAACGTCCGGTCGCCGCGGCTGGTCAGCCGGTTGGCGGCGTCGTAGCTGGTCGAGGGGCCGGTGCTCGGGACGGTGACGGAGGCGAGGCTGCCGGTCAGGTCCCGCACCCGGCCGGCGCCGTCGTAGGCGTAGCCGAGGTGGCCGATCGGCACCCCTCCGGCGGTCTCGTAGAACATCCCGGTGAGCTGGGACGCGGCGTCGTAGGTGTACTTCGTGGTGACGCCGGCCTGCTCGACCCGGTCGGTGCGGCCGGCGGCGTCCCGGTGCCAGGTGGCGGTGGTGGCGCCCTGGGTGATCTGCGCGATCAGGCCGGTCTGGTCGTAGCCGTAGGAGACCGCTTGCTGGCCGGGCACGGTCATTGCGGAGCGCCGGCCGGCGGCGTCGTAGGTGTAGCCGACGGTGCCGGTGGGGCCGGCCACGCTGACCACCTGGTCGAGGTCGTTCCAGCCGAGGGTGAGCAGCCCGCCGGCCGAGTCGTTGATGGTGGTGAGCCGGTCCAGGGTGTCGTAGCCGAACTGCTTGGTGCTCTCGTAGCTCGGTCCGGCGGTCTTGCCGTACCCGATGAAGGTGGTGCGGCCGAGCACGTCGTAGCCGGTGACGGTGGTCTTGCCGCGCCGGTCGGTGGCGGAGATGACCCGGCCGAGCACGTCGTACGCCTGCTGGGCCTGCTTGCCGAGCGGGTCGGTGACGGTGATCGGGCGGTCGGAGCTGTCGTAGGCGACGGTGGTGCTGTTGCCCCGGGCGTCGGTGACCTTCGTCAGGTTGCCGTTGCCGTCGTACTCGAAGGCGGTGGCCCGGCCGAGGCCGTCGGTGCTGGTGAGGACCTGGTTGTCCGGGTCGTAGCGGACGTGTTCCAGCACGCCCCTCGGGTCGGTGACCGCCACGGGGCGGCCGACGGCGTCGACGAAGCTGCGGGTGGTGCGGCCCACCGGGTCGGTCACCGCGACGAGGTCGCCCTGCTCGTAGGTGTAGCGGGTGGTGTTGCCGAGCGGGTCGGTGAACGAGGTGACCTGGCCGGCGGTGTTGTAGGCGTAGCGGCGGGTGCGGCCGGCGGCGTCGGTCGCCGCCGTGAGGTTGCCGGTGTCGTCGTACCCCATCTGGGTGGTCCGGCCCTGGTCGTCGGTGACCGAGGTGAGCTGCCGGTACGGGCCGCCGGAGGTGACCGTGGCGGACTGCGCGGCGGCGGTGCCGGCGAGCGCGGTGAGCGAGGTGAGCTGCCCGTTCGCGCCGTAGCCGAGGGTGGTCCGCCGCCCGTACGGGTCGACCAGCGCGGTCGGCAGGTGGGTCGCCGGGTCCCGGGCGGTGGTGGAGGTGCGCGCCTGGGCGGTGCCGGCGGCGGTGGTCTCGGCGACCACCCGGTGCTCGGCGTCGAAGCTGGTCTCCCGGACGGTGCCGTCCGGCTCGGTGACGGCCGTCTTCACGACCTTGCCGGCGGTGTCGGTGGTGTACTCGAAGCCGTAGGTGACGCCGTCGGGCATGCTCTGGGCGGCCACCCGCCCGTCCGTGTCGTAGGTGTTGGTCAGGTAGGTGACGCCCCGGGCGTCGGTGACCGTGGTCATCCGGTGCGCGGTGTCGTAGGTGTATGTGGTGGTCCGGCCGCCGGGCGAGGTGACCGTGGTCAGCCGGCCGAGACTGTCGTAGCCGTACTGCACGGCCCGGCCCGCGTTGTCCTGCGCCCGGGTGACCCGGCCGCCGCTGTAGGTGAGCTTGATCCAGCGGCCGTTGGGCGAGGTGACCTGGGTGATGTCGCCGGACTGCCCGCCGGTGGACCGGGTCAGGGTGATCTGGTTGCCGTGCCGGTCCCGGATGGACTGCAACGGGGTGTTCTCGCCGAAGACGTAGACCATGCCGTCGGTGCGGACCAGGTCCCAGCCGTCGCCGTTCCAGGTCATCACGGCGTCCCGGAACGGGCCGGTGGTGTCGACGGCCGTGAACACCGCGTCGGTCCAGCCGGTCCCGGGGCTGGTCCGCACCATGTGCACCTTGCCGCTGTCCGGGAAGATCAGGTCGGCCTCGGTGTACTCCTGCTTCGAGAAGACGAAGATGCCGTAGGTGAAGTTCGCCCCGATGCCGAATTCCCGGTTCTGGGTGTCGTTCTGCCGGTAGGTGCGGGTGATCGAGATCGGCAGCACGTCGTTCACGGTCAGGTCGGTGTGCTCGTCGACGAAGAGGCCGCTGGCCAGGTCGACGGGGTCGCCGCCGGAGTCGCCGTCCTCACCGGGCCCGGTGCCGGCGGGGCGCTTGCCACTGCCGTTGAACATCGCGCCGGTGAACTCCCAGACCCGCACGTCGGGGTCGGGCACGATCTGCCGGCCGTCGGGGGTGACGGTGCCGCGGCCGTAGATGTACCAGCCGGCCTCCGCGCCGGTCACCGCGCACACGGCAGGGGTCTTCGCCGCCTTGGTGGGCTTCTTCGGGTACGACTTCACCGGCGCCCTGGTGCAGGGCGCCCGCTCCGGGTCGTAGTCCCAGAAGTCCAGGCGGCTGCCCGGCGCGAGGCCCTGGGTGTTCGGGTAGATGATCTGTGCGCCCTTCGGCAGGATCACCGACCCGCCGGGCTGCACGGTGAAGTAGACCGGGGTGCGCACCCCGGCCGGGAGCGGGAACGGCGGCTGGTCCACCGGCAGCGCGGTGATGGACAGTTCGGTGACCCGCTTGCCGGCCCGGTCGCGGATCACGCTGCCCTTGGGCAGCCGCACTTCGAAGCCGGGGATCGCCGGGGTGGTGATGACCGTCTGCTTTTTGGTGGGCGACGGGAACCGGGTGCTGTTCGCGGTGTCGAGCCGGGTCATCCAGATCGGGTACGACAGCTCGACGGTCTCCCCCGCCCGCAGGTCCACCCCGGTCTCGAAGCGGCCGAAGGCGCGGCCGGGGCTGCCGGCCGTCGCGCCGTCGATGACCAGGACGTGGTGGCCGGCGGTGAGCCCGGTGAGCAGGAACCGGCCGGTGGCGTCGGTGCGGGTGCTGCGCCGGCCCACCTTGAGGGTGACGTCGGCGAGCGGACGGCCGTTGAGCAGCAGGGCCTGCCCGGCGAGCGCGGTCGCCCCCCGCTCGGCGCGCAGGGCCGGCTGGAGGTTGCCGTACGCGCCGGTGCGGTGGCTCTCCCAGTCCTCGCCGGCCAGGTTGAACCGGTCCGGCGTCCAGGTCTCGGTCACGTCGCCGGCCGGCCGGGCCGGGATCTTCGCCGGCGTCTTCCTGGCGGCGGCTGCGGCGGGCAGCCGCACCTCGCCGGTCAGCCCGCCGACGGTGCTCGACGACGGGTCGACGAGGACGGTGTAGGTGCCGGCCGCCGGCAGGGTGACCGAGGTGAAGGTGCAGCTGCCTCCGCAGTAGACACTGCTGCCGAGGTTCGTCCCATCCGGCTTGCGGATGATCGCCGTCGCGTTGTATGTGCCGTAGGTGCCGGCGGTGACCGCCACGGTGACCACCTGGCCGGCGGTGCCGGGGAAGGTGAGCGTGGCGTTCTGGCCGGGCACGGTGGTGGTCAGGGTGGCCCCCGGGCCGCCCGGGGTGATGGCCGCGGTCGCGTCGGCCGGCACCTCGTGCACGCGCAGGGTGACCGAGCCGGTGTAGGCCGCGTCGGGGTTCAGCAGGATGGTGTACGTCCCGGCCACCGGCAACGTCGTGACGTCGAAGAAGCACGTCGCACCGCAGTACGCGCTGCTGCCGAGGTTCGTCCCGTCCGGCTTACGGATGATCGCCGTCGCGTTGTAGGTGCCGTACGTGCCGGCGCTGCCCAGCACCGAGATCCGCTGCCCGGCGGCGCCGGGGAACGACAGCACCGCGTTCTGGCCGGGGACCGTGGTGGTCAGGGCGACCGCGCTGCCGCCCGGCGTCGTGCCGGCGGTGGCGTCGGCCGGCACGTCGTACAGGCGCAGGGAGACCGAGCCGGTGTACATGCCGTCGGGGTTCAGCAGGATGGTGTACGTCCCGGCCACCGGCAACGTCGTGACGTCGAAGAAGCACGTCGCACCGCAGTACGCGCTGCTGCCGAGGTTCGTCCCGTCCGGCTTACGGATGATCGCCGTCGCGTTGTACGTCCCGTACGTGCCGGCGCTGCCCAGCACCGAGATCCGCTGACCCGCCGTCCCGCTGAACGACAGCACCGCGTTCTGGCCCGGGGCGGTGGTGGCCACCGACACGGCCGGGCCGCCGACGGTGGCGCTGACCGCCGCGTCCGCCGGCACGTCGTACACCCGCAGGGTCACCGCGCCGGTGTAGGCCGCGTCGGGGTTCAGCAGGATCGTGTACGTCCCGGCCACCGGCAACGTCGTGACGTCGAAGAAGCACGTCGCACCGCAGTACGCGCTGCTGCCGAGGTTCGTCCCGTCCGGCTTACGCACGATCGCCGTCGCGTTGTACGTCCCGTACGTGCCGCCGGTCCCCTGCACCACGATCCGCTGACCGGCGGCGCCGGTGAACGACAGCACCGCGTTCTGGCCGGGGACCGTGGTGGTGAGGGTGGCGGCGGACCCGCCCGGGGTGGTGCTGGCGGTGGCGTCGGCCGGCACGTCGTACACCCGGACGGTGAGCGCGCCGGTGTAGGTGGACGCCGGGTCGAGCAGGAGGCTGTACGTGCCGGCGACCGGCAGCACCATCGCGTCGAACAGGCAGGACGCCCCGCAGTACGCGCTGCTGGTCAGGTTCGTGCCGTCCGGCTTGCGCACGATCGCCGTCGCGTTGTACGTGCCGTACGTGCCGCCGGTGCCCTGGACCAGGATCCGCTGCCCGGCCGTTCCGGGGAACGTCACCACGCCGTTCTGCCCGGGGACGCTGGTGGTGACGGTGACCGGCGCGCCGCCCGGGGTGGTGCTGACGGTGGCGTCGACGGGCACGTCGAACACCTGCGCGGTCAGGCTGCCGACGGCCACCCCGGCCGGGTCGACCAGCAGGGTGTAGGTGCCGGCCGTGGCCAGCGACACCGAGCTGAACGAGCAGCTCGTCGCGCAGGACGAGTTGCTGGTGACGGCGCTGCCGTTGGGCGCGCGCAGCGTCGCGGTCACGTTGCCGCCGCCGAACGCGCCGGCGGAGAGGCTGACGGTGACGACCTGCCCGGCGGTGCCGGGGAACGACACCACCGCGTTCTGGCCGGGCACGGTGGTGGTCACCGACACCGCAGCGCCGCCCGGGGTGGTGGCCGCCGTGGCGTCGGCGGGCACGTCGTGCACCTTCACGGTGAGCGCGCCGACGGCGGTGGTCTTCGGGTCGACCAGCAGGGTGTACGTGCCGTCCGCCGGCAGGAGCGTGCTGTCCAGGAAGCACGAGGCCCCGCAGGCCGTGTTTGACGTGACCGTGGTGCCGTCGGGGCGGCGCAGCGTCACCGTCGCCTCGGCGGCGCCGAACGTGCCGCCGCTGAGCTGCACCGCGACCCGCTGCCCGGTGGTGCCGGGGAAGGAGACCACCGCGTTCTGGCCGGGCACGGTGGTGGTCACCGACACCGCCGCGCCGCCCGGGGTGGTGTTGGCGACCGCGTCGGCGGGCACGTCGTGCACCTTCGCGGTGATGCTGCCGACGACCGTGCCCTTCGGGTCGACGAGGACGGTGTACGTGCCGGCCACGGTCAGCGCCTGGGTGTCGAGGAGGCAGGAGGTGCCGCAGGTCGTGTTGGACACGATCGTGGTGCCGTCGGGGCGGCGCAGCGTCACCGTCGCCTCGGCGGCGCCGAACGTGCCGCCGCTGAGCTGCACCGCGACCCGCTGGCCGGCCGTGGCGGGGAAGGAGACCACCGCGTTCTGGCCGGGCACGGTGGTGGTCACCGACACCGCAGCGCCGCCCGGGGTGGTGTTGGCGACCGCGTCGTTGGGCAGGTCGTAGACCCGGGCGGTGACGGCGCCGAGGGTGGTCCCGGTCGGGTTGACGAACACCGTGTACGTGCCGGTGGCCGGGAGGGTGACCGCGTTGAACGCGCAGCTCGTGCCGCAGTAGCTCTCGCTGACCACGGTGGAGCCGTCGGGGGCGCGCACCGTCACGGCGGCGTTGTAGGTGCCGAAGGTGCCGTTGGCCAGGGTCACCGAGACGACCTGCCCGGCGGTGCCGGGGAAGGAGACGACGGCGTTCTGGCCGGGCACGGTGGTGGTCACGGTGACCGCGGCCCCGCCGGGCGTGGTGGTCGCCGAGGCGTCCGCGGGCACGGCGTTGACCTGCGCGGTGACCTGCCCGATGTAGGTGGTGTCGGGGTTCAGCAGCAGCGTGTACGTGCCGTCGACGGGCAGCACGACCGTGTCGAAGAAGCACGACGCACCGCAGTACGCGCTGCCCGTCAGGCTCGACCCGTCCGGCTTGCGCACCACCCCCGAGGCGTTGTACGTCCCGTACGTGCCGCCGCTGAGCTGCACCGACACCCGCTGCCCGGCCGTGCCGGCGAACGAGACCACCGCGTTCTGCCCCGGCGTCGTGGTGGTCACGGTGACCGCGGCACCGCCCGGGGTCGCGCTGGCCGTGGCGTCCGACGGCACCAGGTGGACCTGCGCCGCGACCTGACCGACGTAGGCGCCGTCGGGGTTCAGCAGCAGCGTGTACGTGCCGTCGACGGGCAGCACCACCGTGTCGAAGAAGCACGACGCACCGCAGTACGCGCTGCCCGTCAGGCTCGACCCGTCCGGCTTGCGCACCACCCCCGAGGCGTTGTACGTCCCGTACGTGCCGCCGCTGAGCTGCACCGACACCCGCTGCCCGGCGGTGCCGGGGAAGGAGACCACCGCGTTCTGCCCGACGACCGTGGCCACGGTGACCGGGGCGGAGCCGGGTGTGGTGCTCGCCGTCGCGTCCGCCGGCACGTCGTGGACCTGCGCGGTGACCGCGCCGACGTAGCTGGTGTCGGGGTTGATCAGGATGGTGTACGTCCCGTCGACCGGCAGCACCACGGTGTCGAACAGGCACGAGCTGCCGCAGTACGCGCTGCCGGTCAGGCTCGACCCGTCCGGCTTGCGCACCACCCCCGAGGCGTTGTACATCCCGTACGTGCCGCCGGTGAGGTGGACCAGGACCCGCTGGCCCGCCGTGCCGGGGAACGAGACGACGCTGTTCTGGCCGGGCACTGTCGTGGTGGCGGTGACCTGGGGGCCGCCGGGAGTGGTCGCCACGGCGGCGTCGGCCGGCACGTCGTACACCTGGACGGTGATCGCCCCGGTGGTGGTGGACTGCGGGTCCACCGCGACGGTGTACGTGCCGTCGGTGGGCAGCACGGCGGTGTCGAGGAAGCAGGCGGTGCCGCAGGATCCGTTGGAGGTGACGGTGCCGCCGCCCGGCTTGCGCAGTGTGACAGCGGCGTTGTAGGTGCCGTACGTGCCGCCGCTGAGCTTGACCGAGACCCGCTGGCCGGTGCTGCCGGCGAAGGTGACGGCGGCGTTCTGGCCGGGCACGGTGGTGGTGACGGTGACCGGGTCCCCGCCCGGCGTGGCGGCCGCCGCCGCGTCGGCGGGCACCTCCCGCACGGTCGCGGAGACCGAGCCGGTGGCAGTGCTCGACGCGGCCAGCAGCAGCGTGTACGTGCCCGCCGTGCGGGCTGTCACCGTGTCGATGAAGCCGGTGGCGCCCACGCACCCGGACGACGCCGCGGTGCGCCCGAACGGGTCGAGGACCTTCGCGGTGGAGATGCCGCAGGAGCCGAAGGTGCCGTCGGCGAACTGCACGCTCGCCCGCTGCCCCTCGGTCAGGTCGAACACGACCAGCGCGACGTCCCCCGCGCTCGGGATCGACACGGACCCGGTGCCGCCGAGCGCGACCCGGGAGGTGTGCACCACGTCGGCGACGGTGTACGGGGCGGGGGCGACGAAGACGTCGGCGGCGGCGTCGCCGCTGCCGTGCCGGGTGCGGACCCCGATCCGGCCGGAGCCGGCGCCGGTGGGCACCTGGACGGTCAGGCTGCCGGCGGCGACCGCCGAGGGGAAGGCCCGGGTGCGGTTGAGGGTGACGGCGTTGTCGGCCGCCTCGGCGGCGAAGCCGGTGCCGGTGACGGTGACCGTGCCGCCGGGGGCGACGACGGTCGGGGAGACGCCGGTGACGGTCGGCGCGGACTCGTCCGGCCCGACGACCACGAAGGACTGCGGGCTGCTCGCGGTGGCCCCGCCGACGGTGACGGTGACCAGGCCGGTGGTCGCCCCGGCGGGAACCCGGGCGACCAGCCGCCGGCCGGCGGCCGAGGTGACCGTGGCCGGTACGCCGTTGAAGGTGACGGTGTTCTCGGCCGGCACGGTGGAGAAGCAGCCGCCCTCCAGGGTGACCTCGGCGCCGACGGCCGCCCGGGCCGGCACCACCGACAGCAGGGCGAGCGCGGTGCTGCCCTCTCCGGTGACGGAGGTGATGTTGCCCGCCGGGTCGTACCGGTACCGGGCCGTCCGGCCGGCCTGGTCCTGCACGCCGGCCAGCTGCCCGGCGGCGTCGTACGCGTAGCCGACCGAGTCGCAGGAGACCGAGGCCGGGACCATGTCCGGCAGGTCCGCCCGGACGGCGAGCGCCGGCAGCAGGACGAGTGCGGCGAGGGCCGCGCCGAACCGCAGTCGGGCACCGGCCCAGACCCTCGATCGGATGGTGCGGGGGCCGAGCGGTCCCGACATGCTGCCTCCCAGGACGGTACGTTCTGGGAGGCAACGTAGGCGGTTTCCATCAACGGGCATAGATCGCCAGGTGGACGGAGGGCCGCCCACTGAGATCGCCCACGGCGCCCGCGCCGCCTACCGGCCGAAACGCCCGCAGCGGTCGCGGTGATGTCGGCTATCGGACAGTTGATTGCGTTGCCTGATCCCGGGGCAAAAGCGGGCAGGTCAGCGGGCAGCTCCGAAATGGGCGCGCACCGTTGCAACCCACCCGGCCGGTGAGCAGCGGGGGTCGGCGTTGCAGAAGGCCCTTCTGCTACTCGACCACGGCCGCCACGACGAGGCGCTCGCGGTGCGGCCGGTGCCCCGCAGTCGGTAGTAGTGAGGGGGCCGGGGCAGGATTCCTCGTTCCTCCCCGTGGCCATCGGGGCGGCTGCCACACTCGGCAGGATGAGCGCCGTCCGCCAGCCCGGCCGGTTCCTGCCTGCCGCGCCCGGGTCGCGGGTCACCCGCCTGGAACTGTTCTACGACCTGGTGTTCGTGTTCGCGTTCCTCAACGTCACCACCCTGCTGTCGGAGAACCTGAAGCCGGTCACGCTGCTCGGCGGGGCGGTGGTGTTGGCGCTGCTGTGGTGGTGCTGGGTCAGCTTCGCCGCGATGGGCAACTACCTGCGGGCCGACCAGGGAGTGGTCCCGCTGATCGGCGCGGTGACGGTGGCCGCGCTGCTGGTGCTGGTGCTGTCGCTCCCCGAGGCGTTCGACGACCGGCCGGGCGGGCCACCGGGGCCGTTGGTCTTCGCCGGCTGCTATCTGGTCATCCGGGGGCTGCAGGTGTTCGTTCTGGTGACGCGCAGCCGGGAGCGGCGCGGCGCGCTGTGGCGGCTGAGCCTGCCGGTGATCGTCAGCATGGCCCTGATCCTCGCCGCCGCGCTGCTGCCGCCCAGGGCGGAAAGCTGGTCGTGGGTGGGCTGGCTGCGGCTCGCGCTGTGGCTGGCCGCGGTGGGGGTCGAGTTCATCCTGGGGCCGAGGGCACGCGGCTCGGGCCTCACGGTGGTCTCCGCCGGTCACTGGGCGGAGCGGTACGCGCTCATCCTGCTCATCGCGCTCGGCGAGTCCATCATCGCGCTGGGCACGGGGGCGCAGTTGACCGTCGGCCTGCCGTTGACCTGGCCGGTGGTGGTGGCGGCGGTCCTCGGCGTCGCCGTCATCGCCGCGCTGTGGTGGATGTACTTCGATGTCCTGGCCCCGGCTCTGGAGCAGACGATGCACCGCACCCGGGACGCCGCGCAGCGGGCCGTCCTGGCCCGGACCGCCTACACCTACCTGCACCTTCCCCTGGTCGCGGGGGTCATCCTGTTCGCGCTGGGCCTCAAGCGGTACCTGACCACCATCGCCGAAACACGGGGCGACGCCTGGCTCGCCCGGCCGGCCGGGCTGGACGACGTGGCCCTCTTCGGCGGGGTGATCATCTACCTCACGGCGCTGCTCGCCCTGGAGTGGCGTGCCGTCCGGCGGGTGCGGCCGGCTCCGGTCGTCACGCTCGTGGCGCTCGTTGTCGCGGTGCCGGCCGTGAGCGGGTGGCCCGCGAACATCGGCTTGGCGCTCCTGGCGCTGATCTGCGTCGCGCTGGTGCTCGATGGAATACGCAGCGGTGATCCGCTTCGCCGCCAGGTGCGCCAGACGGCTCTGGAGGAGCAACTAGCCGCCGAACACGACCAGTCGGAGTGGCGCCGCCGCAACCTGTGACGGCGCGGGTCCGGCCGGCGGGCGCCCGCGCACCGGCGGCGGCCCGCGACCGCCGGCACCAGTGACCGTGACCACAGCCGGATGAACCGATAAAGGGCGGTGAGGTGGGCGTCTGCCTTGTTACCGTCGCGACGTGCGTCCGCAGGCGGACCAGGCACGCGAGGGGGGAGACGGCGTGCGGGCCCGGGGCGCAGGGGTGGTCGCCTGCGACCTCCCCGCCTGACCTCTGACTCAGACGTGGGGCCGCGCGCGGCGTGGCGCGCGGCCGACCGGCGTCATTCGCAAGTGTCACCAGGAGATTCGCTTTGAGTAGTCAGTCCGCGGCGCCGGCCAAGCTCGACGCCGCCGTTTTGAAGATCGCCGGGGTCGTGGTCCTCGGTGCGATCATGTCGATCCTCGACGTGACGGTGGTCAGCGTCGCGCTGCCCACCTTCCAGACCGAATTCGACGCGTCGTACGCCCGGGTCGCCTGGACGATGACCGGCTACACGCTGGCGCTGGCCACGGTGATCCCGTTGACCGGCTGGGCCGCCGACCGGTTCGGCACGAAGCGGCTCTACATGGCCGCGCTCCTGCTGTTCACGCTCGGCTCCGGCCTGTGCGCCACCGCCGACTCGATCGGCCAGCTCATCGGCTACCGGGTGCTGCAGGGTCTCGGCGGCGGCATGCTGATGCCGCTCGGCATGACGATCATGACGCGGGCGGCCGGCCCGGAGCGGATCGGCCGGCTGATGGCCGTGCTGGGCATCCCGATGCTGCTCGGACCGATCGGCGGGCCGATCCTGGGTGGCTGGCTGATCGACGTGGCCAGCTGGCACTGGATCTTCCTGATCAACCTGCCGATCGGCGCCATCGCCCTGGCCTACGCGCAGTGGGCGCTGCCGAAGGACAACCCCGAGCCGTCCGAGTCGTTCGACATCGTCGGCATGCTGATGCTCTCGCCGGGTCTGGCCCTCTTCCTGTACGGGGTGTCGTCGCTGCCCGAGACCGGCACGTTCGCCGACAGCAAGGTGTGGCTGCCGATGCTGGTGGGCGGCCTGCTGGTCATCAGCTTCATCCTCTACTCGTTCAAGCCGAAGCACCCGCTGCTCGACCTGCGCCTGCTGCGCGACCGCAACCTCACGGTCGCGACCGTGACGCTGGCCGTGTTCACGGTCGCGTTCATGGGGGCCGGCCTGCTGTTCCCGAGCTACTTCCTGCAGGTACGCGGCGAGTCGACGCTCGACGCCGGCCTGCTGATGGCGCCGCAGGGCATCGGGGCGATGATCACCATGCCGATCGCCGGCATGCTGGCCGACAAGTTCCCGGTCGGCCGGACGGTGCCGTTCGCGCTGGTGCTGATCGCGGGCGGCTTCTTCGCGTTCACGCAGGTCGGCACCGACACCTCGTACTGGCTGCTGTGCGGTTCGCTCTTCGTCATGGGTCTGGGCATGGGCGGAACGATGATGCCCATCATGACGTCCGCGTTGAAGACGCTGACGAACCACGAGGTGGCCCGTGGCTCGACGCTGCTGAACATCCTCCAGCAGATCGCCGGCTCGGTCGGATCGGCGGTGATGTCGGTGATCCTGACCAAGGAGCTGAACAGCTCGCCGGCCATCCCGGGGGCGGTCGACCCGAACACCGGCGCACCGATCACCGAGGCCGGCCTCGCGATCGCCGTCAAGCAGAACCCGGACCTGGCCCAGCAGTTCCCGGTCGAACCCGGAATCCTCCAGCGGGGCCTGGAGTTCGTGGCCGACTCGTTCAGCATCACGTTCTGGGTCGGCTTCGCGCTGATGCTGCTGACGTTCGTCCCGGCCTACTTCCTGCCCCGCAGGCGGCAGGAGTCCCACCTGCTCGACGACGAGCAGGGCGGCGACCGCGCCCCGGTGTTGATCCACTGATCGGCGCGTGGCGTGGGGCCGTGGGCCCCACGCCACGGCTCCGGCGCCCGGCGCGGCGGCGGCGACGGCCCTCCCGGCCGGCGCCCCGCCGCGCCGGTCACTGGGCGAGGCGCTTCTCGAACCAGTGGTGGGCGTAGGGCTCGGTGTTGAAGGGCTCGATCTCGCGGTAGCCGGCCGAGCGGTACATCGCGATGGCCTCGGTGAGCGCGCGGTTGGTGTCCAGCCGGACGGCGGTCCAGCCGCGCTCGGCAGCGTACTTCTCCAGCTCGTCCAGCACCCGCCGCCCGACCCCGAGGCCGCGCACGGTGTCGGAGACCCAGACACGCTTGATCTCGGCGGGGGCGTCGGGGTGCAGCTTGACCGCGCCGCAGCCGACGGGCTCGCCGTTGAGGGACGCCAGCAGGAACACCCCGGCGGGCGGAACCAGTTCCTCGTCGTGGACGGGCCTGCTCAGCGCCGGGTCGAAGCCCCCGTCGAACCGCCGGCTCACGTCCCGGGCGTAGGACCGCACGCAGACCCGGGCCCGCGGGTCGCCCGGAGGACACGGCTCGATGACCACCAGCGACGCGACGAGCAGCCGCTCGACCTCGGCCATCGCCGCGACCAGCCGTTCCTGTCGCCGCCCGGGAAGCGGGGCGAGGAGCGACCGGGCGAAGTCGTCGGAGCGCCCGTCGAGTTCGGCCCACTCGGCCCGGCCGGCGTCGGTGAGCGCGGCGACCCGCACCCGCCCGTCGCCGCCGGCCCGACCAGCCGGCCCCACGGTGACCAACCCGTCGCCCTCCAGCGTGCGCAGGAGCCGGCTGAGGTACCCCGAGTCCAGCCCGAGTCGGGCCCGCAACTCCGCCACCTCCGCCCCGCCGGGGCCGATCTCCCACAGCAGGCGTGCCTGCGCGAGGGGCCGCCCGCGCGCCATGTACCGGTCGTCGAGCGCCCCCACCCGCTGGGTCACCGTCCGGTTGAACCGCCGCACCGCGGCAACAGAGTCCACGTCCACATGCCTGACTTTAGTCAGGCAATCTCAACACCGCCCGGCCGGGGTCCGGCGCGCCACCCGCGCTCCGGGCCCACGCCGCTGCGGCCTCGGCCGCCGGTCAGCGCGGCGAATACCCGGTCCGGCGAGGCGTGATGACTCGGACGGCGGTGTCAGTCCGACCCATCGCGGGCGCGGCCGTAGCGCTCGTAGATCACGCGCGAGCCGAACGTCCTGGTCTCGACCAGGTCCAGCCGAACGTCTTCGGTGACCGGCGGCAGAAAGGGCGTGCCGCCACCGACAACGATCGGATAGCGGAACATGCGCAGCTCGTCGACGAGGCCGAGCTCGATCGCTGCCGCGGCCAGGCCGGCGCCGCCGATCGAGACGTCCCTGTCAGTCGCGTCGAGCGTCGCAGCGACCTCCTCGGCCACCGACGCCGCGGCGAGCCGGGCGTTGCCCTGAACGCTGTCGAGCGTGCGGCTGAAGACGACCTTCGGCAGAGCGCACCAGACGTCGGCGAACGCGGCCCCGAGCTCGTCGTCGCGCAGCGACGGATCCGTCTCCCACACCAGCATGGCCTCGTAAAGCCTGCGGCCCAACAGATAGCCGCCGAGCTCGCGTATCTGCGCGAGGTGGAAACGAAACAGCTCCTCGCTGGGGGCCGTCCACCCGAAACCGCCCTCGCGGTCGGCGATAAAGCCGTCCACCGAGACGCTCATCGAAATGATCAGCATGGCTTCACACTCAACGCACCGGAGCGACGGACGATGAACGCGATGAAGTTCACCATCGAGCTTGACATCGGGCTCACCTTCCTCCTCCTGCGGTCTCACGTGGACAACAGTGTGACATGCCATGGCGGTACTCCCGTGCCGCCGCGACACCGTGGCGTTCGCCGCCGAGCCGCCGCCACGACATGCCGGTCACCCTCGCCGGCGTGGTCGCCGAGCTGCCCACCCTGGCCGACCTGGGCTACGCAGGGTCACGAACACTTGCCCGGAAGGGTTCGCTCAGTCGAGACAGAACTCGTTGCCCTCGATGTCCTGCATCACGAGGCACGACTCGTTGTATCCATCGGCACGCAGTAGTCGCACGCGTACCGCGCCGAGCGCGACCAGTCGTGCGCATTCGGCCTCAAGTGCGGCCAGGCGCTCTTCACCCACGAGCCCGGTGCCGACCCGCACGTCAAGATGCAGCCGATTCTTGACGACCTTGCCTTCGGGAACGCGCTGGAAGAACAGTCGCGGGCCCGCGCCTGATGGATCGTTGCATGCGAACGCCGCACCCTGCCGCTCAGGCGGCAACGCGCGATCGAAATCGCCCCAAGAAGCAAACCCCTCCGGTGGCGGCGGTACGACGTAACCCAACACCTCGCACCAGAAACGAGCGACACGCTCAGGTTCTGCGCAGTCGAAGGTGACTTGAATCTGCTTGACCGACGCCATCGGTCCACCATAGACGCGGGGTCTTTCGTCTGCGCAATCGGCGGGTCAGGCGCAGGGTGACGGGGTTGTGGGGCGTCCGAGGGGGTGGGTGGGGCGGCGACGGAGGATGGCGCGGAGCCGGTCGGCGTCGGGATGGCCCAACGCACCGAGGATGTCCAACGCCCGCAGCCAGGCGAACCGGGCGGCCTCCGGGTCGCCCGCCGCCTGGTGGCTCTCCCCGACGTGGGTGAGCGTGTCGGCCTCGTAGTAGCGGTCACCGAGGTCACGGAACAGCTCCACCGCCCGCTGGTAACAGGAGGTGGCCTGCTGGTAGTCGCCGAGGTGGTGGTGGGCGTAGCCGAGGCTGTCCCAGGTGTTGGCCTCGCCGAACCGGTCGCCCACCTCGCGCACCAACTGCAGCGCCCGCCGACAGTAGTGCAGGGCCGCACCGTGGTCGCTGAGCTGGGCGTACTGCCAGCCGACCGAGTTGAGGGCGCGGGCCTGCAGGGCGCGGTCGCCGACGGCTTCGATCAGCTCCAGTGCGCGCCTCGCGTGGGCCAGCCCTTGCCGGTGACGTCCCTGCCGGGAACAGACCCAGGCGAGGCTCCGGGCGGCGCGCGTCTGGCCGGTCACGTCGCCCAGCAGGGCGTACAGGTGGGCCGCCTGCCGGAGCTGGGCGTACGCCTCGGCGAACTCGCCCAGTTGGGCGCGGGCACGGCCGAGGCCAAGGCGTACGCTCGCGGCGGCCCGACGGTCGGCCAGCAGGTCGGCGGCGGTCAGCGCGGTCTCGTGAGTCGCCGCCCAGTCCTGCCAGTGACCCTTGCGGTCGAAGAAGTCGGCCATGGTCCAGGCCAGCCGCCAGGCGTGCGCGTACAGCCCGTCGTCGGCCGCCCGGGTGACGGCGTTGAGCAGCACCGGATGCTCCGCGATGAACCAGGCCATCGCCTGCTCGGCATCGACCGGCGCCACCACTGCCACGCCACGGCGGGCGGGCTCCAGGTCGATCGGGTCGCGGAACGGTTGGAGTAGCCGGGCACCGGCATACGCGACGTGCAGGTAGGAGTCGAGCACCCGGCGCACGGCAACCTGACGCTCGCTGTCGCTGTCGAGGTCGTGGGTCAGCTCGTTCGCGTAGACGCGTAACAGGTCGTGGATCCCGTACCGGCCGGGCGCGTGCTCGACGAGCAGGTGAGCGCGGGCCAACTCGGCCAGCAGCATCCGGGCCTGGCGCAGCGCAACGCCGGCCAGGCTGGCCGCCGCAGGTACCGCGATGTCCGGCCCGGGGTGCAACCCCAGCAGCCGGAACAACCTACCGGCCGCCGGGCTCAGTGCCTGGTAGGACCAGGAGAAGACGGCGCGTACGTCGGTGGCCGGGTCGCCGCCGTCGAAGGCGTCCAACGCGTCGGCCGCGTCGCGTAGCTCGCTGGCCAGTGCCGCCAGCGAGAAACCGGGGCGGATGGCGGCACGCGAGGTGGCGACGGCCAACGCGAGGGGCAGCCGGGCGCAGCTCGCGATGATCTGGTCGACGGCGGCCGGCTCGCCGGCCACCCGGTCACTGCCCAGCCGGCGGGCCAGCAGGTCCCGGGCCTCGGCCTCGGGCAGCAGGTCGAGAGCGAGCGGCTGGGCGCCCTCGCCGGCGACCAGGGAGGTGAGCTGGTTGCGGCTGGTCACCACGACAAGGCAGCCGGCCGCACCGGGTAGCAGTGGGCGGACCTGCGCAGCGTCGCGGGCATTGTCGATCAGGACGAGAACCCGCCGGCCGGTCAGCAAGCTGCGGTACAGCGCGGACTGGGCGGACAGGCCAGCCGGAATGCGCTCCACCGGTACGCCGAAGGCGTCCAGGAATCCGCGGATCGCGTCGGCGGGTTCCAGCACCCCACCGGCGTCGAAGCCGCGCAGGTTGACATAGAGCTGGCCGTCCGGAAAGCGGTCGGCGACCTGGTGAGCCCAGTGCACGGCCAGCGTGGTCTTGCCCACTCCCGGCGTGCCGGAGAGCGCCGAGATGACCACCGCCGGCGGATCGGGCTCACCCGGCCGGCCGAGTCGTTCGTCGAGCCAGCGCAGTTCGTCGCCACGACCGGCGAAGGCGCGTACCGCCGGGGGTAGTTGGGCCGGCGCGGACGCCCGGGCCGCGACCGCGACCACCGCGCCGGCCGGCGCGGACCAGGCGAGCGCCGGGTCCTGCGACAGGATGGCGCTCTCCCGGTTGCGCAACGCCGGGCTCGGCTCGATGCCCAGGTCGTCGCGGAGCGTGCGGCGCAACCGCCGGTACGTCGCGAGTGCGTCGGACTGCCGGCCGGCCCGGTAGAGCGCCACCATGAGTTGCTCGTGGATGTGCTCGTCGAGGGGATGTTCCTGGGTCAGCAGCTCCAGCTCCGGTACGAGCTGCGCGTGCTCGCCGAGCGCCAGGCGGCTGTCGACCAGTGCCCGGACCGCGACCAGCCGCAGGTGTTCCAGGCGTTCGGCCTGCTCGTGCAGCCAGCCGAGGCTGGCGACGTCGACCAACGATCGACCCCGCCACAGCTCAAGGGCGCTGGCCAGCACCGTGCGGGCGTGCCCGTGGTCGGTCGACCGGGTGCCTTCACGGATGAGCCGCTCGGCCACCTCGACGTCGGTGGCCTCACCCGGCAGATCCAGCACGTACCCCGGAGAGCGACCCACGATCGCGCTCCGGGCGCCGATGATGCGCCGCAGGTAGGAAACGTGGCTCTGCAGGCTGTTCGGCGCGGTCGCGGGAGCCTGGTCTCCCCAGATCACGTCGATCAGGCGGTCGGTGCTGACGATCACGCCCGGGTGCAGGGCGAGCACCGCGAGTACGCCTTTGCGCCGGATTCCGGAAACCGTACCGGCCGTGGTGCCCGCGGTCACGTCGACCGGTCCGAGAAGCCTGACTCGCATTGGTCCGCCCCCGCCTCAACCACAGGATTCGACTCAGGCTATCGACGGAACAAGCGCCCGGGACGGCTCAGTCGGACACCGGACGGTACCGGCATTCCAGCGCCACGTCAGCCGCGCAACAGCGGCCGCTGTCAGAGTTCGTTCACGGCAACAGCAGCAATCATCCACACTTTTCAGCAGGAGGAAGTCACCGTGAGATTCCGGATCCCAATCGCGTTCGGCGGCGTGCTCGTCATGATGACGATGGCGCTGGGTGGCGGTACCGCCGCCAGCGCGGCCCCGGCCGCCAAGACCGCCGGCATCGGCACCAACGCTGTGCAGAATTACACGATCTTCGTACACACCGCGAACATCGACGGGGCCGGCACCGACGCCACCGTGCGGATGAAGGTGTACGGCACGCTCGCCGAGTCCCCCGGCTACGTCAACCTCGACAACTCGGCCGACAACTTCGAGCGCAACAGCAACGACTATTTCGGGCCATTCTCGTGGTACGACATCGGACGCCCTGATTTCATCGGCGTCTACAAGGGAAGTAACGGTTCCGAGTGGTACCCGGAGTACGCGCAGGTCTACGCGCACGCCACCGGGACCTGGTACCACTGCCCGATGAACGCCTACTACGGCGACGGCGAGGAAACCCGCTGGTTCGACTGCCCGTGAGGTCGAATCCGATCTGGTGATCGCGGCGCCACCTCAGCCACGAGGGTGTCCCCGGCCGACCGACGGCCGGGGACACCGCCGTACCCGGCAGCTGACCCACCCGGGCACCGGCGCCGCCCTCAGTGCGCATCTGACCGCGCCCTCGAATCGACGGACGCGGGTACCGCAAGGACCGACGTGCTTCCCGCGCCGGCCCCGGGCTTGCTCCCTCGTTCCAAGAGCTCATACAGTCACGCGGTGAACATGGCGCAGGTCCGGCAGGCGTATGCGTCCGTCGCAGAGCTCTACATCGGGCTGTTCGGTACAAGTGAGCAGGTACACGCCGACGACCTCGCATTCATCGGGCGGCATCTGGCGGGCCGGCCTGGCACGGTCCTCGATCTGGGTTGCGGGCCTGGCCATATCACCGGTTACCTTCGATCGCTGGGCGTCGACGCAACGGGCATCGACATCGTTCCCGAGTTCATCGCCCACGCGCAGGCGGCCCACCCGAGCGGGAGGTACCAACTCGGGTCGATGGAGAATCTCGCCGTCGCCAACCACTCCATCGCCGGCATCCTGGCCTATTACTCGTTGATCCACCTACCGCCGCAAGATCTCGACGGTGTGCTCGCCGAGTTCCGGCGAGCATTGGCCCCGGCCGGAACGTTGGTGCTCGGCTTCTTCGACGGTGACGAGGTCGCGGCCTTCGACCACAAGGTCGTGACCGCCTATCGCTGGCCCGTCGACGAGTTCTCCGCGCGGCTGACGCGAGCCGGCTTCACGGAAGTTGAGCGCAATCAGCGGCCCAGCGAAGGCCCTCGTCGGCCGCACGCCGCCATCGCGGCAGTCGCGACCGAAGGGTGAGCCGAGCCGGCGAGCCTTGTGTACTCACAACGGCACGACGGCGCACCGGACGCAGCCACTGACACATGAGCCCGGTCGGCGGCAGATGCGGGTGTCTGATCGAGGTGTATCGGTGTCCAGCCGTTACTGGCCTGCGAGCAGTAGGTCACGGGTGGGGATGGCTGGTGATGCCGTCCAGGATGGTGATCAGGTTGTGGTGGAAGGTCTCCTCGGCGTTGAGGTGGGCGCCGTCGATGACGAGCCGGGCGACGGTGGGGTAGCGGCCTGTTTCGAGCATCCGTGTCAGGTAGGGCCCGAGGGCGGTCTGCCAGGCGGTCACGTCGGTGTCGGTGGAACGGGCGGTGCGTCGCTCGGTGACCTCTCTGCGGAGCGCTCCGATGATGAAGGCGTTGAGGGCGCCCAAGGCCCGCTGGAGGTCGTCGATGCCGCGCACGCCGGGGGCCTGGCTGAGCGCCGCCGCGGTCGATTCGCCTACGGCGAGCGCGTGAGGTCCCAAGTGTGGCCTTCCGCCGAGCAGGTCGGAGAACCACTCATGATCGAGAGCGGCATCGCGGGTCCGATGGACGATGGCCAGTACCGTGGCGCGCCACTCGGAGCGATGGCTGGCCTCGGCGATCTGGGCATAGACGGCGTCGACCATCAGATCGAGCAGTTCGGATCTGTTGATCACATAGTCGTAAAGTCGCATCGGACCGACACCGAGCTCTTTGGCGAGCTTGCGTACCGATAGCCCGTCGAGGCCGTGTACGTCGGCGAGCCGGATCGCCGTGGCGGCGATCTTCGCACGGCTCAGCGGCACGGGCGTCGCCCGCGGTTGAGGCTCGGGCCGTTCCCAGACGGGCAGCGGTGCGTTACCGTACGGCGTATCCACAATATACAGCGTACGGTAACGGAGATGATGATGCGAATCGCGATCGCCGGAGGTGGCCTCGGCGGCCTGACGCTGGCCCGAATCCTGCACCGGCAAGGCATCGACGCGGTGGTGTACGAACGCGAGGCAAGCCGATCCGCGCGATCACAGGGCGGAATGCTCGACCTGCACCCGGAGTCCGGGCAACAGGCCCTGGCCGAGGCGGGCCTCGCCGACCGGTTCCGGTCCGAGGCGCGGCCGGAGGGCGAGGAACATCGCATCCTCGACCCGGCCGGACGCACCCTCATCCACCACACGCCACAACCCGGCTCGTTCTCCGGACGACCCGAGATCGATCGGAGCGCACTGCGTGATCTTCTGCTCGATTCGCTCCCCGGCGACGCGGTGGCCTGGCAGCACCGGCTCGTCGCGGCGACGCCACGACCCGATGGAGGCTTCGGGCTGACGTTCGACGACGGCCACAGCGCCGACTGCGACGTCCTCATCGGCGCGGACGGCGCACGCTCGGTCGTCCGGCCACTGCTCACCGACGCGCCACTGTCCTACGTGTCCACCCTGATAGAGCTGAGCATCAGCGACGCCGACCGGCGCCACCCGGATCTCGCCGAGTTGGTCGGCCCCGGGAACCTGTGGTGCATCGGCGTGAACCAGATCCTTGCAGCGCAACGCCTCGGCGACGGCAGCATCCGAGTCGGGATCGGCTTACGCGCGGACGATCGCCAGATTGGCACCTACGGCAGCAAGCGCGCTCTGCTGGACATGTTCGACGGCTGGGCCCCCAGCCTCACCGCACTCATCGAAGCCGGCGACAGCCCACCAATCCCACGCAGGATCGAGGCGATGCCCAACGGTACACGCTGGGCCCACCAGCCGGACATCACCCTCATCGGTGACGCCGCGCACCTCATGCCGCCGGTCGGCGAGGGCGCCAACCAAGCCATGCTCGACGCCGCCGAACTCGCCGCCGAACTCGCCACCAACCCCGCCGACCCCGACTCGGCGATCCGTACGTACGAGGAGGCGATGTTCATCAGAATTCACCCGATCGCCGAAATGTCCGCACGAGTCCAGGCGATGATGCTGTCCCCCACCGCAGCCGACGACATCATCCGCTTCTTCACGCCGCGGCCCACCGAGCCGGTACCCGCAGATTGATGACGGGCGGGCGCAGCCGGCCTCGATCACGGCCCCTCATCCGCCCCGGCATTGCCTGACAGCGACAGCCAGCCGGCTCCCCACCGGAGGCGCTTGTCGCCCCGCCGCCTACCCGCCAGGACGGGTGCGGGGCATCGCGGGTGCCCCGAAGTTTCGATAGCATCGAACAAGCGTGGCGGGCTCTCCCGCCGGGACGCGACAGGAGGTCCCCGTGCGGTCCATGGAGAGTAACCCGGTCCGGGAGCGGCCCCTGCCCGGCGAGCGGGCGGCGGACGCCACCCACGCCGGCCTGGTGGGCGCGCGCATCCGCCAGTACCGCAAGGAGCGCGGGCTGACGCTGCGCGGCCTGGCCGCCCGTTCCGGCCTGTCGATCGGCTTCCTGTCCCAGGTCGAGCGGGGCATCTCCTCCATCGGCCTGACCGCGCTGGGCAGCGTCGCCAAGGCCCTGGACCACACGGTGGCGGAGTTCTTCGACGCCGGCGCCGACTCCCCCGACCAGGCGGTCGGCCCGCTGCCCACGCACTTCACCCTCACCAGGGCGGAAACCCCGGCCACCCAGTACGTCTCCGCCCAGCAGACCTACCGGATGCTGTCGGAGCGAGGGCCGGACCTGGTACTCGAACCGATGCTGGTGCACATCGCGCCGGGGGGCCGCCGGGAGGCCGCCTACGGCCATGCCGGAGAGGAGTTCGCTTATGTCATCTCCGGCGAACTGCTCTACGAGGTCGACGGCGTCGAGCACCGGCTGCGTCCGGGCGACAGCGTGCACCTGCGCTCGTCGGTGCCGCACTCGATGTACAACGACACCGACGCGGTGACGACCGTCGTGTCGGTGGTCACCCCGCGGCTGTTCTGACGCCGGTCGATCGCCTCGCCGCCCGCAGAGCGGCAGCGACACCAACGGCACTTGTTCACGCTGGTGAAACATCGCGAACACCGCCGGGGCCCGCCACGGCGGCGACGCCCTATGTTCGGCGGCCCAACCGGCGCTCCACGGCGGCCATGGTGGCCCGCCAGACGGTCGAGCCGGGATCGATGACGGCGAAGTGGTCGCCGGGCAGTTCGAGGTGGTCGACGTCGTCGCCGGCCGCGCGGGCCGCGACGGCGTACCGGCGGTTGGCGTCGACGAGGTCGGGGCTGTCGTCGGCGCCCTGCACCAGCAGGGTCGGCACCCCGATCGGCACCCGGGCCATGGGGTCGGCGGCGGCGTACCGCTGCGGCACGGTCGCGGGGGTGCCACCGAGGGCGGCGGGAATCGCCCCGTCGCCGAGGTACCGCCGTTCGCCCTCGGCCAGGTCGAGGACGCCGGCCAGCGACACCGCCAGCGCGACGCGGGTCGCCGCGACCCCGGGCGGGCCGGGGAGGTCGCGGTGTGCCCCGCCGGCCTGGTCGGCGCAGGCCCGCAGCGCGAGCTGGCCGCCGGCCGAGTGGCCGAGGAGCACGACGCGGTCGAGGTCCAGCCGGCCGCCGTCGGCGAGGCCCGCCAGCGCCGCGACGCCGGCCGCCACGTCGGCGGTGGTGGCGTCCCAGTCGTGCCGGTCCGGGCGGCGGTACTCCACGTTCCAGGACGCGTAGCCCCGGCCGGCCAGGTCGACGGCGAGGGCGTCCATCAGGTCGGCTCCCCACATCGACCGCCAGAACCCGCCGTGCAGCAGCACCACGACCGGCACCGGGCCCGCCCCGGCGGCGGGCGGCAGCCGCAGCTCGCCCCACTGGTCCGCCAGCGGGCCGTAGGCGATCCGGGTGGCCGGCGACCGGTGGCGGTGCAGGGCGTGCCGGACGGCCCAGGCCAGGCCCCAGGCGCCCCGGCCCTGAAGGTGGGCGGAGCCGGGCACCGGCGGCTCGACGGTGAGGTCGTACCACACGACGTGGGGCGGGGCGTCGCCGATCAGGGCGCGCACCTCGGGGTCCGGGCCGGGCAGCGCCACCACGGGCGACCCCGTCTCCGTGACCAGGGACCGCACCTCGGCTGCGGAGGCGGCGGTCACCAGCCGGCCGGGGACGCCGAGTTCCGCGCACGCGGCGGTGGCGAGTGACTCCAGCAGGGCGGGGTCGGCCACCACTGCCGGGCCGACCACGACGAGGATGCGCATCCGCGCGTTCCCTTCTACCTGCGCAGCAGGGGCAGCACGGCGGAGCCGAGCAGGTCCACCCCACGGTCGTCGGTCAGCCCGTGCGGGGTGCCGAACTCGACCCGGCGGACCCCGGCGTCGATCAGCGTCTGGGCCTGCGCGGCCACCTGGGTCGGGGTGCCGGAGAACGCGAACCGGTCGAGCACGTCGTCGGGGATGAGGCGGCCGGCGGCCTCGTGCGCGCCCTCGTCGACCAGGGCGCCGACCCGCTGCACCAGGCCGTCGGGCAGCGCGACGGTGGGGTCGAGATCCGCGACGACGGCGAGGTACATGGCGACCTCGGTGCGGGCCTTCGCCCGGGCCGCCTCGCCGTCGGTGTCGACCACCGTCACGGCGCCGAACACGATGCCGACGTCCTCGACGTCGCGACCGGCCCGGTCGGTGCCCGCCCGCACCCGGTCGCGGATCACCGGCACCATGTCGGGGTTGGCGCTGCCGCCCACCTTGATCTCGTCGGCGATCCGGCCGGCCAGGGCCGCGCCCTGCGGGCCCCACGCGCCGAGCAGCAGCGGCGGGTCGGGCCGGTGCACGGCGTAGCGCAGCGCGGTGCCGGGCTCCAGGGTGAAGACCCGGCCGGGGTAGCCGTCCCGGTCGCCGCGCAGCAGGCGGTAGACGACGGCCGCCGCCTCCTCGATCGTGGTCAGCGGCCGGGGTTGGGCCAGGCCGACCGCCCCGAGCCAGGTGCCGCGGGCCAGCCCCAGGTAGGCCCGGCCGTGCGAGGCCAGGTCCAGGGCGGCGAGCTGGCCGGCGATCTCGTACGGGGCCAGCGAGTACGGATTCAGGCAGGCCGTCCCGAGCCGGACCCGGCTGGTCGCCCGGGCCATCTCCAGCAGCGGGAAGATGGGCGGCTGGTACATCAGGTCACCGAAGACGGTCAGCACGTCGAAGCCGTGGGCCTCGGCGGCCTGCGCCAACGCGGCGTACGCGCCTGCGGGCTTGTCGCTCTGCAACCCGAGTCCGATCTCGACGGCCATCAGGTCAGGTCCGCCGAGTTCATCCGTCGCCGGCAGGTCCGTTCCACCTTCATGACAAGCCGCTCCTCGGGGTCGGGGCAGGCGAAGTGGGAGTCCTGGGCCAGCCAGTCCCCGGCGGCGAGGTCGCGCTGCTTCGCGGCGAGGAACGGCAGGACGGCGGCCAGCGCGTACACGCAGAAGTGCTGGCCCGCGGGCAGCTTCAGGTGGGCGCTGTCGGTCAGGTCGAAGTGGTCGCCGACCGCCATGCCGCAGACCGACCGGCCCTCGATGCGGTCGACGGTGACCCGCAGGTCGTAGATGTCCATGTCGCCGTCCGGAGTCTCCGTCATGGCTGCTCCCTCTCCTCGACCCGTACGATGATCTTTCCGATGGTCCGGCGGGCGGCCAGCTCGGCCAGCGCCGCGGGGGCCTGTTCCAGGGACACCACCCGGCTGACCGGCGGCCGGACCGCACCGGCGGCGTACAGGTCGAACAGGGCCTGATAGGCGGCGCGCACCTCGGGGGCGCGACGCCACGGGTACCGGGAGCCCCAGGACAGGCCGACCAGGCTGGCGTTCGCGGCGATCAGCCGGGCCGGGTCGACCGGCGGTGGCGGACCACCGGCGGCGCCGACGGTGACGAGCCGGCCCTCGAAGGCCAGGCAGTCCAGCGAGCGGGCCAGGATGTCGCCGCCGACCGGGTCGACGACGACATCGACGCCGTCACCGTCGGTGGCGTCCCGCACGGCCGCCACGAAGTCCTCGGTGGTGTAGTCGACGGCCACCGCCGCGCCCTGTTCCCGGCAGACGGCGGTCTTGGCGGGGCCGCCGGCGGTGGCGAGGACCCGCGCGCCCCGGGCGACGGCGAGCTGGGTGACGGCGATGCCGACGCCGCCGGCGCCGGCGTGCACCAGCACCGTCTGCCCGGCGGTGACGCCGGCGCGTTCCAGGGCGAACCACGCGGTCTGGTACGTGACCGGCAGCGCCGCCGCGGTCACCGGGTCCACGGTGGGCGGGCGGGGCACGACCACGGCGGCGTCCACCGTCACCGTGGAGCCGAGCGCGCCGCGGGGCAGCGCCGGGCAGGCGAGGACCTCCTGGCCGAGCAGGTGCGCTACGCCCTCGCCCGCGGCGACGACCCGGCCGGCGGCCTCGACGCCGGGGGTCATCGGCGGGTCCGGCCGCACCGGGTACTCGCCCCGGCACAGCGACACGTCGAGGAAGTTCAGGCCGACCGCGTGGACGGCGAGGCGTACCTCGCCGGGGCCGGGCGGCGGGTCGTCGGGCAGTTCCGCCACCGACAGCACGTCTGTCGGTTCGCCCGTGCGGTGGGCGACCAGCCGGCGGATCACGGAGCCGGCTCCGGTTCGCGCAGCAGCTCGGCGTGGTGGTGCACGATCAGCCACCGGTCGCCGACCCGGCGCAGCACGTCGGTGACGCGGGTGAGCTCGGGTGGCCCCTGGGCGTGGGCCTGGGCGACGAGGACGTAACGGGCGACGCCGAACTCGCCCCAGACGTCGATGTGCTTGTCCCGGGCGGCGAGCACCGCCAGCCGGGGCCGTTGCCCGGTGGCGTCACGCTGGTCGCGGTAGGAGTCGAGCTGTGAGCGGGTACGCAGCGGGCCGGGCAGGTGGGTCTCCCAGGTGGTCACCTCGGGGTGCAGGTGGCCGTCGAACCGGGGGCGGTCCCCGGCCAGGAACGCCTCGTACATGTCGTCGATCCCGGCGGCGATGGCCGCCGCCCCGGCGGTGCGGTCCTGGCCGGCGTGCCCGGCGGCGTCGGCGAGCATCATCGGGCACCTCCCGGCGCGGCGGCCCGGTCGTCGCGGACGACCCGGCCGCCCTTCATCACCCAGCGCACGCCCCGGAACGCGGCGGCGCCGTCGAGCGGGTCGTCGTCCATGGCGATCAGGTCGGCCAGCTTGCCGTCCTGCACGGTGCCGCGGTCGTCCTCGACGCCCAGCCACCGGACGGGGCCGAGGGTGCCGGCGTGCAGGGCCCGGGCGGGCCCGATCACCTCGGCCATGTACTCCAACTCCCGGACGGTGGCGTTGGTGCCCTCGAAGTGCCAGAACGGCGGCATGTCGCTGCCGAGCAGCACCTGCACCCCGGCGGCGACGGCCGTCGCGAAGCTCTCCAGGTGCCCGGGGCCCGCGCCGAGCGAGCGGCACTGCATCCATTCCGGCACGCCGAGCTCGTCGAAGAACTCCTTGCAGCGGGTCACCAGCAGGGTCGGCACCAGGGCCGTGCCCCGCTCGGCCATCCGCGCGGCGACCTGCGGGGTGAGCTGGTAGCCGTGCTCCACGCAGTCCAGGCCGAGGTCCACGGCCGCGCCGATCACCTCCGCCGGTCCGGCGTGCGCGGTGACCTTGCGTCCCCAGGCGTGCGCGGTCTCGATCACGGCGGCGAGTTCGTCGGTGAAGAGCTGGGGGGTGTGGATGCGTTCGTGCTCGCCGGCGATGCCGCCGGAGATCATCACCTTGATCAGGTCCGCGCCGGCCCGGATCTGGCTGCGCGCGCCGTGGCGGAAGCCGACGGGCCCGTCGCACTCGAGGGTGTCGCTGCTCTCGTGGCCGTGCCCGCCGGTGCAGACGAGGGCGCGGCCGGCGGTGTGGATGCGGGGGCCCTCGGTACGACCGGCGGCGATGGCGCGGCGCAACGCGAAGTCGGCGTGGTCCTTCTCGGCGACGCAGCGCACGGTGGTGACGCCGCAGTGCAGGGTCCGGCGGGCACCGTCGGCCATGTAGAGGGCGAGGTCGTGCGGGCCCATGCTCTTGACGCTGTCGCCCCCGGCACCGGGCAGCGACAGCGAGAAGTGGGTGTGCATGTTGACCAGGCCGGGGGTCAGGTACGCCCCGTCGAGGTCCAGGTCGGTCACCGGGCCGGCGGCCCGGGCCCGGGCGGCCACCTCGGCGTACGGGCCGACGGCGGCGATGCGGTCGCCGCGAACCCAGACGCCGGCGTCGGGCAGGGGCCTGCTGCCGTCCACCACGCGGGCGTCCAGCACGGTGCAGTTGCCGAGCAGCAGGCTCGACGGCTCGGGGGCGCTTGCGGCGGTCATGCGGTCACTCCGTACAGGTCATGGGCGGCGCGGGCGGAGACGTAACCCTCGGCGACGTCCCGGCGTACCGCCTCCGGATCACGTCTCCTCGGGTCGCCGTGCCCACCACCACCGGCGGTCAACAGGGTCACCCGGTCACCCACCTCGACCGGCGTCCGCTTCGTGCTCACCCGCGCCTCCCGATCCGTACCCGGAAACACCACCACCCGGTTCGGCTCCGGCGACAACCCACCATCCAACGCCCACGGCGCGGACTTCGTCTTCTTGATCACCGACAGGAACTCCCCCGCCGACACGAACCGAATATCCCGCCGCAACCCACACCCACCCCGGAACCGACCAGCCCCACCCGAATCCGTACGGATCTCCACCCGCTCGAAGAACATCCCCGTCCGCGCCTCCAGGACCTCGACGGGGGTGTTGCGGGCCTGGGTCTGGCACAGGTGGTTGGCCGGCCCGATGCCGTCGTGGTGCGGGGTGCCGCCCCAGCCGACCGGATCGTTGTTGCTGACCGCGAACATCCGGCCGGTGTCCGGGTGCAGGCCCACCATCATGAACCCCGGCACGTCGCCGCCGCTGGACGCCGGCAACCGGTCCGGCATCCCCTGGGCCAGGGCCCGGTAGATCAGTTCCAGGGCCACGGTGCCGGTCCACTGGGTGAACGTGGCGGCCGGGTACTGCGCGTGGAACAGCGACCCGGGCTCGGTGCGTACCCGCAGTGGGGCGAAGTGGCCGGCGCTGGTCTGCTCGGTGGGCGTGGTGATCGCCTTGAACGCGACCCGGCAGGTGGCGATGGTGGCCCCGAGCGGGAGGTTCACCGGCCCGGCCACCGCCGGGGACGATCCGGTGAAGTCCACGGTGAACGTGCCGTCGGCGATGGTGACGGTGACCCGCATGCGGATCGGGTCGTCGGTGACGCCGTCGTCGTCGAGCCAGTCCTCGGCGGTCCAGCTGCCCTGCGGCAGGGCGGCCACCGCCTCGGTGGCGGAGTCGGCGGCGGCGGCGATCACCCGGTCGATGACGGCGTCCACCATCGTGGGTCCGTACTGCCGGTACAGCTCGGTCATCCGCCGTTCACCGGTGCGCAGCGCGGCGATCTGGGCGTTGAGGTCGCCGAGGACGAGCTCGGGCATCCGCGAGTTGAACCGGATCAGCTCGTGGATCTCGTGGACCGGCTCGCCCCGGGCGTACACCTTCGTGCCGGGGAAGATGATCCCCTCCTGGTGCATGTCGGTGGAGTCGAGGACGTAGCCCGGGTCCTTGGCGCCCAGGTCCATCCAGTGGGCGCGGATACACAGGAAGCCGACCGGCTCCGCGTCGCCGGGCAGGAAGACCGGGGCGAACAGCGTCGCGTCGTAGGTGTGCGCCGCGTTCCAGTACGGGTAGTTCAGCAGCACCACGTCGCCGGGGTGCAGGTTGTCCCGGCCGACGTACTCGACGCCGCGCTGAATGGAGTAGTCGTTGGCCCCGAGGAAGCGGGACAGTCCGGTGGACTCGGCGACCAGCCGCAGGTGGCGGTCGTAGAGGGAGATGCCGAAGTCGTAGACCTCGTAGATGACCGGGTTGAAGGCGGTACGCACCAGCGCGGCGCGCATCTCCTCGGCGGCGGAGACGAGATAACTGCGGACCACCTCGACGGTGGCCCCGTCGACGGCCGGCTCACTCATCGACGTCCACCCCGTACAGGTCGTGGGCGGCGGAGACGGAGACGTAACCCTCCGCCACGTCCCGGCGTACCGCCTCCGGATCACGTCTCCTCGGGTCGCCGTGCCCGCCGCCACCGGCGGTCAACAGGGTCACCCGGTCACCGGCCCGCACCGGCGTCCGCTTCGTGCTCACCCGCGCCTCCCGATCCGTGCCCGGGAACACCACCACCTGGTTCGGCTCCGGCGACAACCCACCGTCGAGCGCCCACGGCGCGGTCTTCGTCTTCTTGATGACCGAGAGGAACTCTCCGGACGACACGAACCGGATGTCCCGCCGCAATCCGCACCCGCCCCGGTGCCGCCCCGCGCCACCGGAGTCCGTACGGATCTCCACCCGCTCGAAGAACATCCCCGTCCGCGCCTCCAGGACCTCGATCGGGGTGCCCCGGCCCGTGCTGCCGGAGATGTGGGTGGCGGCGTCCATCCCGTCGTGGTGCGGGGTGCCGCCCCAGCCGACCAGGTCGTTGTTGCTGACCGCGAACATCTGCCCGGTGTCCGGGTGCAGGCCCACCATCATGAACCCCGGCACGTCACCGCCGCTGGACGCCGGCAACCGGTCCGGCATCCCCTGGGCCAGGGCCTTGAGGATCAGCTCGACGGCGACGATGCCGGTCCACAGGGTGAAGGTGGGCTGCGGGTAGACCGCGTGGAAGAGGGTGCCGGGCTCGGCCCGTACCTCCAACGGCGCGACGGTGCCGGCGTTGGACGGCTCGTCGGGTGAGGTCAGCGACTTGAGGATGACCTTGCAGATCGCCTCGGTGGCGCCGAACGGCATGTTGATCGGACCCCGGGTGGCCGGCGCCGAGCCGGCGAAGTCGACCGTGAAGGCGCCGTCGGCGATGGTGACGGTGACCCGCATCTTCACCGGGTCGTCGGTGATGCCGTCGTCGTCGACCCAGTCCTCGGCGGTCCAGCTGCCCTGCGGCAGGGCCGCGAGCGCGGCCCGGGCGCGGGCCTCGCCGTCGGCGATGATCCGGTCGACGGCCGCGTCCACCGTCGGACGCCCGAACTTCTCGACGATCTCCAGCAGCCGGCGTTCGCCGGTGCGCAGCGCGGCGATCTGCGCGTGCAGGTCGCCGAGCACGGCGTCGGGCATCCGCGAGTTGAACCGGATCAGCTCGTGGATCTCGTGGACCGGCTCGCCCCGGGAGACGACCTTGGTGCCCGGGAAGATCAGGCCCTCCTGGTGCATGTCGGTGGAGTCGAGCACGTAGCCCGGGTCCTTGGCGCCCAGGTCCATCCAGTGCGCCCGGACGCAGAGGAAGCCCACCAGCTCGCCGTCGGCGTCCGGGTCGGCCGGGTCGGGCCGGAAGACCGGCGCGAACAGGGTCGCGTCGTAGGCGTGCGCCGCGTTCCAGTACGGGTAGTTCAGCAGCACCACGTCGCCGCGGTGCAGGTTGTCCCGGCCGACGTACTCGACGCCCTTGGCCAGCGAGTGGTCGTTGGCGCCGAGGAAGAACGTGAGACCGGTGGCCTCGGCGATCAGCCGCAGGTCGGGGTCGTAGATCGACAGGCCGAAGTCGTGCACCTCGTAGATGACCGGGTTGAACGAGGTGCGGATCAGGGTGGCCCGCATCTCCTCCGCCGCCGACAGCAGGTAGCTGCGGACGACCTCGACGCGGGCGCCGTCCAGGGTGGTCATGCGGCTGCCTCCAGGGTGACGAGCAGGTGTCCGTGGTCGTCGACGGTGACCCGCTGGCCGCTGGGCACCACCGTCGTGGAGGTGCCCTCGTCGACCAGCGCGGGCCCGGCGAACGTGTCGCCCGCGTCCAGCGCGGCCCGGTCGTACACGGCGAACGGCACGACCGCCCGCCGGCCGAAGTCGTAGGCGTCCCGGTGGGCCAGCAGGGCCTGCGCCGGGTCGCCGTCGCCGCGCGGGCGGGTGCCCAGCTCGGGCCGGTCGGTGCGGCCGATGCCGCGCACCCGCAGGTTGAGGATCTGCAGCGGGTTACCCATCGTGTGGCCGTACCGGCTGCGGTGCAGCTCGTCGAAGGCGGTCCGGACCGCATCGCGGTCCAGCGTGTCGCCGACGGTGACCATCAGGCTGTGTTCCTGGCCCAGGTAGCGCAGCTCGAACTGCCGTTCCAGCAGGGCCTGGTCGGCCGGCACGCCCTGCGCCTGGAGCGACGCGACCGCCTCGGTTCCGACGGCCTTGAAGAGCTGGTCCAGCTCGACGAGGTCCGCGTCGTCCAGGGTGGCCATGACGGTACGGCTGAAGTCGTTGACGATGTCGGCCGACAGCATGCCCCAGGCGGAGAAGCCGGACGGCGCGAAGGGCACGATCACCTCGCCGATGCCCATCTCGCGGGCCAGCAGGGGGGCCAGCAGCGGCCCCGCCCCGCCGAAGGCGAGCAGGGAGAACTGCCGGGGGTCGTGGCCGCGCTCGACGGTGATCTGCCGGACCGCGCCGACCGTGCGGGCCAGCAGCACGTCGAGCACGCCTGCGGCGGCGGCCTCCACGTCCAGGCCGAGCGGTTCGGCGAGCTGTTCGCGTACGGCGTCGCGCGCCGCCGCGTCGTGCAGCCCCATGGTGCCGGCGAGGAAGCGGTCGGGGTCGACGTAGCCGAGCACGACGGCCGCGTCGGTGACGGTCGGTCGGGTGCCGCCCCGGCCGTAGCAGACCGGCCCGGGGTCGGCGCCGGCGCTGTGCGGGCCGACCTTGAGCAGGCCCCGGTCCAGCCAGGCGATCGAGCCACCGCCGGCGCCGATGGTGCGGATGTCGTACGTCGGGATCAGCAGCGGGAAGTGTTCGAGCTGTGCCTCGTACGCGGCGGCGGGGTTGCCGCGTTCGATGACGCAGGCGTCCAGCGAGGTGCCGCCGATGTCGAAGGTGAGCAGGTTGTCGCGGCCCAGCTCGGCGGCCAGGTACGCGGCGCCGACGATGCCGCCGGCCGGACCGGACAGCACGGTGTGGGTGGGCGACGTCTTCGCGATCGCGCTGCTCATCGAGCCGCCGCCGGAACGCATGATCAGGAACCGTCCGGTGAAGCCCCGCTCGGCCAGCCCGGCCTCCAGCTCGTCGACGTACCGCTCGAAGATCGGCCGGATGTACGCCTCCAGCACGGTGGTGCTGGTCCGCTCGTACTCCCGGTACTCGCGCACGATGTCGGTGGACAGCGACAGGCTGACCTCGGGGAACTCCTCGCGGATCAGCCGGGCGGCCTCCTGTTCGTGGCTCGGGTCGAGAAACGAGTGCAGGAAGCAGATGGCGATCGAGGTGACCTGCTGGTCGACGACGAGGGCGCGGGCGGCGGCGCGGACGCTGTCGGGGTCCAGTTCCTCCACCACCCGGCCCCGGTGGTCGAGCCGGCCCCGCACCCCGGCGGTGAACCGGCGCTGGACCAGGCTCTCCGGCCGCTCGTACTGGAAGTCGTACATGTGGTCGTTGGGCACGTTGCCCCGGCCGACGAGGAAGATGTCCCGGAAGCCGTCGTTGGTGATGATGCCGGTGCGTCCGCCCCGGCGTTCCAGCACCGCGTTGAGCCCGAGGGTGGTGCCGTGGATGAACAGCTCCACCTCGGACAGGTCGGTGCCCAGGGCGGTGATGGCGGCGAGCACCCCGTCGGCGGGGCGCGCGGGGGTGGTGGAGGCCTTGCGGAAGCGGACCCGGTTGGTGCGGGTGTCCAGTTCCATGGCGTCGACGAACGTGCCACCGATGTCGACTGCCAGCCGGACGGGACGACGTGTCATGGCGTGGTGGCCTGCTTTCCGATCAGGGCGGGGAGCTCGGGGATGCGCCAGCAGGCGGCCCGGCTCGCGCCGTGGGACTGGAGCTGCTGCGGCTGTGTGCGGCAGGTGTCGGTGACGAACGGGCAGCGGGCGGCCAGCGGGCAGCCGGTCGCCGCGTCGGCCTCCTCCAGGTCCTTGACCAGCTCGACCGGGGCGGCGTCGGGCGGCGGGGTTCCGCCGAGGCGGGGCGCGCTGGCCAGCAGGGCCCGCGTGTACGGGTGCAGGGGGTGGTCGAAGACGACGTCGACGGGGCCCTCCTCGACGACGCGCCCGAGGTAGAGCACCACCACCCGGTCGGCGAATCCGCGCACCGTGGCCAGGTCGTGGGAGATGAACACCGCCGCGCGGTCGGCGTCGGCGGCCACGTCGGCGATGAGGGCGAGGATCTGCGCCTGCACGGTGACGTCCAGGGCCGAGGTGGGCTCGTCGAAGACGATCAGGTCCGGCTCGCCGACCAGGGCGCGGGCGATGCCGATCCGCTGTGCCTGCCCGCCGGACAGCTCGTGCGGGTAGCGGCGCAGGATCGCGCGGTCCAACTCCATCCGGTCCAGCACCGCGGCGACCCGGGTGTCGCGCTCGGCGGCGGACAGGCCGGCGGCCCGCAGGGGCTCGGCGATGGAGTCGCCGACCGTGCGACGCGGGCTGAGCGACCCGATCGGGTCCTGGAACACCAGCTGGGCGCGGGTGCGCAGCCGCCGCGCCGCCCGCCCGGACGCGCGGCCCCGGCCGGGCCCCGGGGTTGCCCCGGCGACGGTGACCGTGCCGGAGGTGGGCGGCACCAGGCCCATGATGAGCTTTGCGAGGGTGCTCTTGCCGCAGCCGCTCTCGCCGACCACGCCGAGTGTCTCGCCGGGCGCGAGCCGCAGGCTCACCCCGCGCAGCGCGTGGTGCCCACCGGAGGAGAACCGGCTGCGGTAGACGACGTGCGCGTCGTCGATCTCCAGCACGGCGGCTCCGGTGCCGCGCGGGGCCGGGTCCACGGCGTCGGGTCCCGGGCCGAGGTCGGCGGCGTCGGAGCCCGGTGGGACGGTGGCGGCGTCGGCGCCCGGTGGGACGTCGGCCGAGCCGGCGTCGAGGGGGCCGGTGCAGGGGTGGAAGCAGGCCAGCGACCAGCCGTCCGGACCGCCGGCGAGGGGCTCGGTGGGCGGCCGGCGGGTGACGCACGTGTCGTCGGCGTGCGCGCAGCGGGCGGCGAACGGGCAGGCGAGCGGCGCCCGGGTCAGCAGTGGCATCGCGCCGGGGGTGGCGACGACGGGCCGGCCGCCGAGGTCGGGCACCGACCGCAGCAGCGCGCGGGTGTACGGGTGCGCCGGCTGGCGCAGCACCTGACCGGCCGGGCCGCTCTCCACCACGGTGCCGGCGTAGAGCACCACCACCCGGTCGCAGACCTGGGCGATGGAGGCGAGGTCGTGGGAGATCAGCAGTACGGCACGGCCGTCGGTGTCGGCGGCGTGCCGGAACTGCCGCAGGATCTCCCGGGTCAGGGTCACGTCGAGGCCGGTGGTCGGCTCGTCGGCGATCAGCAGGCCGGGGGCGCAGCCCGTGGCCAGGGAGATCATCACCCGCTGGGCCATGCCGCCGGACAGCTCGTGGGGGTACGCGTCGAGCCGGCGCTGCGGGCTGCGGATGCCGACGGCCTCGAACAGCTCCCGCGCGGCCTCACGGGCCCGGTCGGCGGGCACGTCCTGGTGGGTGACGAGCCGGTCGACGAGCTGCCGGCCGACGGTGCGGGTGGGGCTGAGCGCGCCGCGCGGGTTCTGGAAGCAGATCGCCGCTCCCCGGCCGCGGTGGGCGGCGAGCGCGGACTCGTCCATCCGCAGCACGTCCGCGCCGTCGAAGTCGACCCGCCCGGTGGCGTGCGAACCGCCGGGGAGCAGGCCGACCACGGCGCGGGCGACCATGCTCTTGCCGCCGCCGCTCTCCCCCACCAGGCCGACGACCTCGCCGGGTCGCACGGTGAGGGTGACGTCGCTGAGCGCGGCCACCTCGCGGCCGGGGCGGCGGATGGCCACCGACAGGTTCTCGATCGACAGCATTCCGGTCACCGCCGCTTCGCGTCCGCGCGTTCCTGCAGGCCTTCGCCGAGCAGGCTGAATCCCAGGACGCAGACGAGCAGCGCCAGGCCGGGTGGGACCGAGGTCCACCACCGGCCGCCGACCACGTCCGCGGCGCCGAGGCTGATCATGGCGCCCCACTCGGCGGCGGGGATGCTCACGCCGAGGCCGAGGAAGGACAGCCCGGCCAGGGTCAGCATCGCCCAGCCGCAGTTGAGCGGGGCGATCACCCGCACCGGGGTGAGGCTGTTGGGCAGCAGGTGCCGCCACAGGATGCCCGCGGTCGACGCCCCGGAGGTGACGGCGGCGTCGACGAAGGGCAGCTCGCGCAGGGTACGTACCTCGGCGCGGACCAGCCGGGCGTAGGCCGGGGCGTTCACCGCGGCGATGGTGATGATGAGGTTGACGGTGCCGTTGCCGAGCAGGGCGGCTACCGCCAGGGCCAGGATGAAGGTGGGGAACGCCTGGAAGATGTCGACCACCCGCATCAGCACGTCGTCGATCCAGCCGCCGCGGTAGCCGGCGACCAGGCCGAGCAGCGTGCCGACGGTGACGGCGAGCGCGACGGCGGCCACCGCGATGCCCAGGTCCAGCCGGGCGGCGTAGAGCACCCGGCTCCAGATGTCCATGCCGTTGCCGTCGGTGCCGAGCAGGTGGCCGCCGCCCGGGGCGGTCAGGGTGGCAGCAGGGTCGATCTCGGTCTCGCCCCAGGAGCTCAGCAGCGGCGCGCACAGCGCGGCCACCGCGATCACCGCGAGGATCGCGGCGCCGGTGACGATCAGGACGCGGGCGAAGCGGCTGCCCGGGGCGGGACCGGTGACGGGGCCGGGCGGGGCCGTGGCTTCGGTCGGGCCGCTGGCGCGCGGGTCGGCCATCAGATCCTCACTCTCGGGTCGAGGATGGCGTGGACCACGTCGGCGATGAGGAACACCAGCACGTAGCAGAGCGCGATCACCAGCACGGATGCCTGGACCACCGGGTAGTCGCGGTAGAGCAGGCCGCGCAGCGCCCACTGGCCGAAGCCCTGCCAGGAGAAGACGTACTCGACAAGCACCGTGGAACCGATGGCGGTGCCGAACACCAGCGCGGCCAGCGACGGCAGCCGGACCAGGGTCGCGCGCATCAGGTAGCCGTACAGCAGGGTGCGCCGGGGCAGGCCGTGCGCCGCCGCCGCGGCGTACGGCTCGGAGTGCAGCACCTCCAGGGCGGAGGCCCGCACGCTGCGCAGCAGGGGCGCGACCACGCCGATGACCAGGGTCAGCACCGGCAGGACCAGGTACGCCGCAGCGGAGGCCATGGCCGGTCCGTTCCCGGTGAGCGCGGCGTCCACGAGGTCCGCGCCGGTCAGCGGGGTCAGGTCGGTGTCGGGATCCACCCGCCCGTTGGGGGCCGGGAACCAGCCGAGCACGCTGTAGCCCACCAGCACCAGCACGAGTCCGAGCCAGAACTCGGGCACGGAGTTGCCGACCAGGGCGAGGACCCGGATGCCGTGGTCGGCCGGCCGGTCGGCGCGGCGGGCCGACCACACGCCGAGGACGGTGGCCACCACCAGGGAGATGGTCACGGCGATGACGACCAGTTCGAGGGTGGGCCCCACCCGCAGCGCCATCTCCGCGCCGACCGGGGCGCCGCTCTGGATCGAGGTGCCGAAGTCGCCCGTGACCAGCCCGGTCAGGTAGTCGAGGAACTGCCGCCAGAGCGGCTGGTCCAGCCCGAAGCGGGCACGGGCGGCGTCGGCGTCGGCCTCGGTGGCGTTCTGCCCGAGGATGGTCCGCACCGGGTCGCCGGGCAGCACCCGGACCAGGAGGAAGGTCAGGACGATCACGCCGAGCAGCACCGGGATGAGCTGGAGCAGTCGTCTGGCGACGAACCGGAGAATGCGCATGGGCAGCGGTCCCGCCCGACCTAGGCCGACGCGGTCAGGTAGCGCAGGCGGGCGAGGCCGTCCATCGGCTGCACCCAGCCGGCGACGTCGTCGCGTACGGGCAGGTTGAAGTTGGGTTGGCAGACGACCACCCAGGGCACGTCCGCGGCGAGGATCTCCTGGACGCGCTTCCAGAGCTGGCCGCGGGCCGCCTGGTCGACGGTGGTGTGCGACTGCTCGTAGATCTTCTCGATCTCCGGGTTGCTGTAGTTGGAGTAGTTGAGGTTCGCGCCCTTGACGAAGCTCGTGGCGAGCATGTACTCGACGTCGTCGACCCAGAGCTGACCGGAGGTGATCTGCAGCGGGACGTTCTTCTTGGACCGCCGCTCGCCGAGGGTGGCCGGGTCCAGCGGGGTCAGCTTGAGGTTGATCCCCACCTTCGCCGCCTCGCTCTGCACCTGGACGGCGATCTTCTGCTGTTCCTCGTTGTCGGCCTCGAAGACCAGCTCGGAGTCGACGGTGGTCCTGCCGGCCGCGGCCATCGCCGCCCTGGCCTGGTCGAGGTCGTGGGTGAACGGGTACCCGCCGGCGTCGTAGCCGGGCATGTCCAGCGGCACGGGGCTCTTGGCGGCGCGGGCGTCCCCGCCGTAGACGTTGTTGATGATCTGCTCGTACGGCGTCGCGTGGGCGAGGGCCCTGCGGACGTTCACGTCGTTGAACGGCGCCGTGGTGACGGACATCTGGATGGTGACCTGACGGTTGCTGGCGGCCGAGATGACCTTGATGCCGGCGGCCTTCTTGAGGTCCTGGATGTCGCGCTGGCTGATGCCGAGGGCGATGTCGATGTCGCCGGCCTGGAGTTGCAGCCGCTGGTTGGAGGCGGCGGGCACCACGGAGATCCGGATGGTGGGCGTTTTGGCCGGGTCGGGGCCCGGGTATCCGGCGTTCGCGGAGAGCTCGATCTCCTGCCCCTGGGTGGCCTTCGTGACGTTGTAGTAGCCCCCGGTCGGCGGGTTCTTGGCGAACCACTCCTTGGCCCAGGGGTCGTCGGTGGTGGCGTGCTTCTTCGCCTCGGTGGAGTCGAAGACGTACAGCGAGATGGCCTGGATCTGCCGGGTGAGGGCGCTGGCGAACGCCTGGTGGAACTCGACGGTGTGGTCGTCGACGACCTTGACCTGGTCGGGCTTGGTCAGGCCGATGGTGCGGTAGACGCCGGCGACGTTGGCCTGGGCGGCGAAGGCGCGATCCTTGGACCACTTCACGTCGGCGGCCGTCAGCTCGTTGCCGCTGGCGAACTTGACCCCGCGGCGCAGCTTGAGCGTCCAGACCCGCTGCGTGGCGTCCGGCTCGAAGGACTCGGCGAACGTCGGGGGGACGTTCTGGGTGTCGAGGATCTGGCTGTCGCCGGCGGCGGTGACGCTGTAGTCGATCAGGTAGGGGAAGACGTTCTTGTACAGCATCAGCGCGGTCAGGTCGAAGCCCACGAAGTCCTGGTCCCAGCTCGACAGGTAGCTCGAGACCGCGATACGCAGCGCCTTGGCGGTGGGGCCGCCCGACGCGCCGTCGCGGGGCTTGGACTCGCTGTTGGCGGCGCAGGCGCCGGTGGCCAGCAGGAGCGCCACGCTGCCGCCCAACTGCAGGACCCCGCGGCGGGAGAGGGCGGGCGAGGAGGCGCCGCCCGCACGGTGGGAACGAGCCATGGGTAGTCCTCCTAGAAACACGAGGCAGATGGTCCGTGCTGAGGACCTACTCGGTGTTCTACCGGATTAAGTGGGAGTGAACAAGAGCCTGAACCGTGTTCGCCGCCGAACCCTCGAATTCGGCCACCCATGCTGGCCGAATGGCTGATGACCCGCGAAGCCAATGTTCACACGAGTTCACAGAGTTGATACACGCACCGATACGGCGGTGCCGGGAGTGTCCCGGCCGAACGGGACGCCTGTCCCTGGCGGCCGGGTCGATCCGGCGCGTTGACTCTGATCCATGACCTCACTTCCGGACCACTTCCCGGCTCACGTCAAGGGCTCCTACGTCAACTGCGAGGAGTACACCCGCAAGGCGCAGCTCACCGCCGTCCCGGACGCCGAGCACTTCCCCGCCCACGTCAAGAACAACTACGTCGTCTGCGCCGAGTACGCCCGTGCGGCCCAGCTCACCGCCGTCCCGGACTTCGACCACTTCCCGGCCCACGTGAAGAACTCCTACGTCAACTGCGCCGAGTACAACCGCGAGCCGCACCTCACCGCCGTCCCGGTCGGTGCGGCATGACCCTGCTCGCCACCTCCCGGCTGGACCGGGTCTGGCAGGAGTGGCTCGCCGAGAACCTGGCCATGGGCGCACCCGTCGAGCAGGCGCGGGCCGCCGCCGTCGCCGGGGGCGCCGACGCGGACGCCGTCGACGCGGAGCTGGGCGAGCTCACCGCCCACCCGTACTTCGCCGTGTGCCGCCGCCTCGCGCTGCGCTACGACTGGATGGAGTCCGTGCTCGACACCTACCGGACGCTGCGCAACAGCGACGGCGGAGAAACCCTGGAGCGCCGCGCGGGCATCACGCCGGAGGAGTTCTTCGCCCGGCACTACTTCGGCCACCGGCCCGTCGTGCTGGAGGGCCTGATGACGGACTGGCCCGCGCTCGACTGGACCCTCGACGGCCTGGCCGCGGCCTGCGGAGACGCGGTCGTCGAGGTGATGACCGGGCGGGAGGCCAACCCCGACCACGCCTGGCAGTACGACCGCCACCGCACCACCATGCCGTTCCGCGACTACCTGACGCTGCTCGGGTCCGGGACCCGCACCAACGACTACTACATGGTGCCCCGCAACGAGAACTGGTCCCAGGCGCTGCGCCCGCTCGCCGCCGACGTGCGCCCGCCCGAGGGGATCGTGGACCCGACGGCCCTCGGGCATCTGCTGCTGGGCCCGGCGGGCACGGTGACCCCGCTGCACGTGGACAACAGCACGGTGCTGCTGTGCCAGGTCCTCGGCCGCAAACACGTGCGCCTCGTTCCCTCGTACGAGCGGCACCTGGTCTACCCGCGCGGCGGCACGTTCAGCGCTGTCGACGCCGCCCGCCCGGACCTCACCCGGCACCCGCGGTTCGCCGAGGCCACCGTGCTGGAGACCGTCCTGGAACCGGGACAGATGCTACTCATTCCCGTCGGCTGGTGGCACTGGGTGCAGGCCCTGGACGTCAGCGCCACGGTCACCTTCCACCACTTCCAGGTCCCCGGGCAGAACCACAAGATGGCGACCCCGCCGGCTGCGGGCCTGGACGAGTGACGCCCCCGGGGCTGGGCCGTCGGCCGGCGACGTGGCGTGCCGGCCCCGGTCGGGCGGCGGGCCCGTGGACCCGGATCGGCCGCCGGACGCGCAGCCCGGTCAGGACCCGCGCGTCCGGCAGAGCCCGGACAGGGCGTCGGCGACGGTGGTGATCCCCTGCTCGATGTCCGAGGCCGGGTTCGCCGCGTACCCGAGGACCAGGCCCGGGCGGTACGGGCGCTGGCAGTGCCAGGACAGCGGCTGCGTCTTCACCCCGCGCGCCAGGGTCGCCGCCGCCAACTCGGTGTCGGCCACGTCGGCGTCGAGGGTGACCATCAGGTGCAGCCCGGCGGCGGCCCCGTGCACCGTGGCCCGGGGCAGGTGCCTGGCCAGCGCGGCGATCATCGCGTCCCGGCGGCGGACGTGGCGACGGCGCAGCAGCCGAAGCTGCCGCTCCAGTCCCCCGGAGGTCATCAGCTCGGCGAGCACGAGTTGCGGGAGCACCGCGTTGCCGAGGTCGGCGTTGCGCTTGGCGGCCACCACGGCGTCGCGGTACCGCCGGGGCACCAGCAGCCAGCCGACCCGCAGGGCGGGGGCGAGCAGCTTCGACACGCTGCCGGCGTAGCAGATCCGGTCGGGCAGCATCCCCCGCAGCGCGGGCACCGGGGGCCGGTCGTAGCGGTGCTCGGCGTCGTAGTCGTCCTCGATGACCAGGCCGCCGTCGCGGGCCCAGGCGACAAGCCCGCGGCGGCGCTCGCCGTCGAGCACCACCCCGGTCGGGAACTGGTGGGCGGGGGTGAGCAGCACGGCCGGCAGGCCGGCGGCGGCGAGGGCGTCGACGCGCACGCCGGACCCGTCGACCGGGACCGGCGGGGTGTCGACGCCCCAGTTGTTCAGGTGCTGGCGGACGCCGAGGGAACCCGGGTCCTCCACCCCGATCCGGGTGATCCCGTCGGCGCGCAGCGCCTGGGCGAGCAGGCCGAGCGCCTGGGACACCCCGGCGACGACGACCACCTCCATGGGGTCGACGGCGATGCCCCGGCTGCGGGCCAACCAGCCGGCGACCGCGTGGCGCAGCGCGGGCGCGCCGCACGGGTCCCCGTAGCCGAAGTCGGCCGGGGCGAGGCGGCCCAGTACGGCCCGCTCGGCGCGCAGCCAGTCCGCGCGGGGAAAGGCCGCCAGGTCGGGCAGGCCGGGCGTCAGGTCGATCCGGGCGGGCACGGCGCGTACCGCGTCGAAGACGTCGCTGCCCGGAGCCTGCGGGAACAGCGCGGCCGGCGCGGCCGCGGCGGCCGGGGCGCGGCGCAGCGGCGGCGGGCCGGCCGGCGCGGCGACGACCACCGTGCCGGCCCGGCCGCGCCCGGCGACCTGGCCGTCCTCGACCAGCCGCTGGTACGCCTCGGTCACCACGCCCCGGGAGACCCCGAGGTCGGCGGCGAGCACGCGGGTCGCCGGCAGCCGCCCGCCGACGGGGAGCCGCCCGTCGGCGATGGCCTGCCGGAGCTGGGCCGATAGCCAGTCGGCCCGGCCGCCGGGTGGGGCGTCGGCGATGTCGAGGTGCAGGAAGTCCGACCCGGCAGTTATGGACCTCTGCGGCGACGGTTCTTTGGCCCTGCCCATCGGGCCATCATGACAGCAGAGTGGTGGTGACGACAGCCGGCGGCCCGGACCAGGGCCGCGGCCATCTCACCGGAAGGACTGTCGTGACCATCGCTTTCCTGATCGCCGCCCTCGTCGTGGTGGTCACCCCGGGCGCCGGGGTGTTGTACACCGTGGCCACCGGGATGGGCCGGGGACGCCGCGCCGGGCTGCTCGCCGCGGTCGGCTGCACCCTCGGCGTCGTACCGCACCTGGTCGTCGCGCTGGTCGCCGTGGCCGCATTCCTGCACACCGCCGCGCCGGCCTTCCAGGCCCTGCGGTACGCGGGCGCGGCGTACCTGGTCTGGCTCGGCTGGACGACGCTGCGGGACCGCGGCGCATGGGACCCGGAGGCGACGCGGCCCGCGCCGTCGGCCCGGCAGGTGGTCACCGGCGCGGTGCTGACGAACCTGCTCAACCCGAAGCTGACGATCTTCCTCGTCGCGTTCCTGCCCCAGTTCGTCGGTGCCGACGACCCGCAGCGGCTCCTCCGGATGCTCGGCCTCGGATCGGTGCTCATGGTGCTCACCCTCGTCGTGTTCGCCGGTTACGGCGTCCTCGCCGGCACGGTGCGCGACCAGGTGCTCGTCCGGCCCTGGGTGAGCACCTGGCTGCGGCGCGGGTTCGCCGGCTCGTTCCTCGCCATGGGTGCCGCACTGGCACTCACCCGCTGATTCGTCAAGGAGTGTCATGCGGTTCGAGCACGCGCCACAGATCCGGTCGGCGTACCCGGAGCTGGTGGCCGGGACGATCACGGTCGACGGGGTCGACGCGGACGCCGACGTGACCACGGCGATGGCCCGGCACCTGGCGACGGCCCGGGTCCGGTTGGCCGGCGGCACCGAGGCCAGCTTCCCCGAGATCCAGGCGTGGCGGCGGGTCTTCGCCCGGATGGGGCTGCCGCCGACCCGCTACCGGTGCGCTGCGGAGTCGCTGCTGCGCCGGTTCCGCCGCGATGGCGCCCTGCCCCGACTGCACCCGCTGGTCGACCTGTGCAACGCGGTCTCACTGGCGTACGCCATTCCGATCGCGGTCCTGGACGTCGAGCGGATCGACGGCGACCTCGAGGTACGGCCCGCCCGGGGCGACGAGGAGTACCTGACCCTCGCCGGCGACCCCGAGTGCCCCGAGCCCGGAGAGGTGATCTTCGCGGACGGGGCGGGACGGGCGCACTCCCGGCGCTGGACGAGCCGGCAGAGCGGCTGGTCGGCGATCCGGGCCACCAGCCGGTCGGTGCTGATCGTGGTCGAGGGGGTGCACGCCCGCGCCGCGACGGACGTGCCCCACCTGCTGGACACCCTGGTGGTGGAGCTCGCCGACGCCTGGTCTGTGCGGGGTCGTGCGGCGCTGCTCCCGACCGGGTGACCGTCGACCCGGGGCGGCGGAGCTGCCGGAGAGCACCACGCACGCCCGTACCCGGGGTAGGTGGCCCGGGTGAGCGCGGGCGGCCCGCCTCGTGGGTGGCGTGCTCAGCGCAGCGGGTCGAACGGCGCCAGCTCCGGCGGCACCTCCCCCTTGAGCACGGTCTGGGCCATCAACTGTCCGGTGATCGGGCCGAGCGCGATGCCCCACATGCCGTGGCCACCGGCGACGAACACCCGGGGGGAGGCGGTGACCCCGGCCAGCGGCAGCCCGTCGGGGGTGCAGGGCCGGGAGCCGACCCACTCGTCGCGCCGGTCGTCGAGGTCCACGCCGGTCAGGAACGGGCGGACGGCATCGACGATGGCGGTGATCCGCCGCGGGTCGAGGGGGTCCCCGGGACGACGGAACTCCATCATCCCGGCCACCCGCAGCCGATCCCCCAGCGGCGTGCACGCCACCCGCTGCTTCGGGAAGTAGAGCGGGCCGCGCGGCATCTGCCGGACGGGCACGCTGAAGCTGTAGCCGCGGCCCGCCTGCACCGGCTGCCGCACGCCGAAGCGGGTGGCCAACCCCCCGAGCAGCGCGCCGGTGGCGACGACCACGGCGTCGTGCTGTCTCTCGCCGGCGCCGGAGAGCACCGAGACGCCACCGGACCGGGGCCGCAGGTCGGCCACCTCGACGCCCTCGACGATCTCACCGCCGCGCTCCCGCACCGCCTCGGCGAGAGAGCGCACGAACTCGGGCGGATCCAGGTAGCGCTGACCGTAGATCTGGATCGCGACACCCACCCGGTCGGTCAGCGTCGGCTCCAGGGCGCGGGCCCGCCAGTCGGTGACCGGATGGAAGCTGACCTCCTGGCCGGCGTCGCGGATCTGTTCCAGCTCGGCCAGCAGGCCTCGCGCGTCGCGTTCCCCGGCGAAGCAGGCCAGAAAGCTGCTCGCCCGGTACGTCTGCGCGGCCACCCCGCCCGCGGCCAACACGTCGAACGCCTCCAGCGCCCGCTCGTTCAGCGGCACGTAGGCGGCCATCCCCCGCCGCCACCGCCGCGCCGTGCTGTGCGCCACGAACGAGGTGAGGAACCGCAACAGGCTACGGTCGGCACGCAGCGGCAGGTACACCGGCGACCGGGGACTGAGCACCGCCCGCAGCCCGTACCGCAGCACCGCGGGCTCCGGCAGCGGCGCGGTCAACCCCGGCGTCAACCACCCGGCATTGCCCCAGGAGGCCCCGGCACCCACGTGGTCCCGCTCGTACACCGTGACGCGCACGCCCGCCTCCTGCAGGAACCAGGCGGTGGACAGACCGACCATCCCGGCCCCGACGACCGCGACGTCACGCGGTGCGTCGGCCACGAACGCCGGCACGTGCTGCTGCTCGGGTTCCGGTGACATTGCCTGCTCCTTCCCTGGGGCGGGCACCCGCCCGCGCCGCAGCTGGGCCAACCATGTCCGCGCGCAGCCCGCCCGGCCAGGGCCGCCGCCGGTCAAGCTGGGCCTGCCGTCTTGCCGACGCCCGGCAATCTGGGCTCGCGGCGCCGGGCCCCGCTGCCCGACTCAACGGCGGGGGTGGACGCAGCGTCGCAGCGCGGGCAGAACCTCGCGCCGGGCCGGTGGGCCAGGTACTCGATGGGGATGTCGGTCCGGCATCGTCGGCAGGTGCCGTACCGGCCCTGGTCCAGGTGGCGCAGGGCGCAGGCGAGGTCGTCGAGCGCGCGACGCGACGCGGCCGTAACCGCCGCGGCGGTGTCCGTGCCGGCGGCCGGGTGGTCGGGCCGGGCGCCCTGCCGGGCGAGCAGGGCGAGTTGCGTGTGGTGTCGCGCGTACTGCTCCTCCAGCACCATCCGCAGCACGTCGAGCTCGCCCTGCCGGCTGACCGGACGGCTCCGCGTCCCGTTCTCCTCTCGCGGCCGGTGGGGAGCACGCGGGGCGGCGGTCACGATCCGGGTCCGGTCGGCGGTTCGCGGTCGGCGCCCCTGCGGTCCGGGCCGGCGGCCACATCGACGATATCCAGGATGCCGAGCAACCCGGCGAGCGCGATCGCCTCGGCGCGGGTCAGGGTCAGGCTGCAGGCGCTGTCCGGGTCCCTGCCGTCGTCGTGCACCAGGTCGCGACGGCCGCCCGCGTGGTGGGTGACGACACCGACCCGGCGCCCGTGCTCCGTGGTGAAGCAGTGGCGTAGGCCGATACCGGGCAGTGGGGTGCGTTCGACTTCCATGGGGCAGCTCCGCAGAAGGTGTGACGGGTGAGGCGTGGGGCCGGCAGGACGCGAACACCTGGCAACGGCGCACGGGCAGGCGTCGACGCGAGCCGTCGACGCCGAAGGCCCGGACGACGACCGGTCCGGTCGCGGTCGGTGCGCGGCGAGCAGGTGTCAGGCGGCGGCGAGCTGCGGCGGTGCGCGGTCGGCGGACCAGGCCGGCACACAGCCCGGCACGGCACGGCGGCCCAGTCGAAAGACGATGCACAGGCCCACCGCCCGTGCCGCGTAGAGGACGACCACGAGCACGGCCAGCACGAACAGCGTCGACAGCGGTCTACGCTCGTCGACGCCGAGGTAGGCGCGCCCGGCGTGCATGCGGCGACTATAGCCCACCCCTCGGGCCGTACCCGCTCGCCGTTTGCGCTGCCCAGAGCCGCTTCGTGTCCGCCACGACCCGTCAGGCGACCCGAACGCCGGGCCGGGATCCCGATGCGGCGCCAGCGGCGGGTCGGTGACGTTCAGCCGGAGGTCGGCAGGGGTTGCCCCGGCCAGTTGAGGGCCTTCGCGCCGAGCACGGCCGCCTGCAGGGTGAACCGGTGGGCCGGGTCGGCGGGGTGGTAGCCGGTCAGCCGCCGGACGCGATCGAGCCGGTAGGTGACGGTGCGTACCGACACGTGCAGGCGCTTGGCCGACTCGGTGGCCACCGCCCCGGTGTCGAAGTACTCCCGCAGGGTGTCCAGCAGCGGCTGGGCGCCGCCCCGGGCGTTCACCAGCGGACCGAGCACGGCCTGCACCAGGTCGACGATCGCCGGCTGATCGCGCAGCAGCACCCGGTACACCAGCAGGTCATGGGCGTCGACCACCGGGGCGGTCACCTGCAACCGTCCCGCCATCGACAACGCCTCACGTGCCTCCTCGTACGAGCGGGCGATGCCGTACAGCCCGGGATGGGCCCGGCCCACCGCGATCCGCCACGCGTCCCCGCGCGGCAGCCGGGTGAGTTCCCGGTGCATCAGCCGCCCCAACTCGCCACTCGGCTCGGGAGACGGCGCCACCCGTTGCGCGGTGGTCGCCTCGGCCGGCGCGATGACGACCAGCAGCCCCTCCTTGGTGGCCACGAGCACGTCGCGGTCGCCCAGCCGATCGAAGATCACCGCCTCCAACGCGCTGATCGCCGCATCGGCGTCAGGCAGCCGGCGGCTCGGCGCGGCCAGCGCCACCCGGTGCGCCCGCGCCAGGTCCAGACCGAACGGCTCGGCCCGTTCGACCAGCGCGCCCAGGTCGGAATCGCCGCGCAGCAGGTCGTCGACGAGTTCACGCCGCAGCGCCTCCTCGCGGCGCACCAGGTCGCGCCGCGCCACCGCGTAGCCCTCGGCCAGGGTCGCCACCGCGTCGTCGACCACCTGCAGCACCGCGGTCGCCGCGACCCGCACCGCCTCGCAGTCACGCGAGCGCGCCACGGCCGGCAGGTCGTGCCACAGCCGGCGGGCCGCCGACAGGTACAGCTGCACCACCCGCCCCGCCGATATGCCCTGTTCCGCGGCCCGCCTGCCGAGCGCCTCCACCACGTCCAGTTCCTCGCGCCGCGGCCGGCGTCCGTGCACCGCCGCACCGGCCAGCATCGGCAGATACTCCCCCAGCAGTCGCACGTCCACCCCGCCGGCATCGCGGCTCGCGCCCGCCGCCACCTCGGCCAGCCAACGGTCCTCGGGCAGGCCGGCAGCCTCGGGACGCCGAGTACCGTCCGCCATTCCGCCTCGCCTTCACGCGTGACCGCCACCGGCGCGCCGCGGTCCCGGCGGCAGCGCCGCCTGCGGTTCCGGACGACCACGGTCAGCCCGGACGCCCGGCGCTTCGTTGCCGTGCACCGGCAGTCTAGCTCCGGCTGCGGCCCCCTGGTTTCCTGAACCGGGCGCTCAGCACCTGGTCAGCCGATGGGAAGCGTCGAGCTGTCGGCCCCTCCGTGGGCGGGGTTGTGGGCGGGGGCGTTGATCTCGACCGGCGGCGGGAAGCGCGTCACGAAATCGCACAACGTGATGTGGGTCGGGACGATCGTGACCACCACCATGTCCGTCGTGTGCGCGCGCTTCTGGCTTTCCCACCCCGGCGCCAGGCTCTTGTCCGCGAACATCCGCCAGGACGCCTCGACGTGCTCGTTCGGGACCCCCGGCCGAAGCTCGATCGACGCCGTGCCGCGCACCAGCATGACAACGGGCGTGTAGTCGGCGACCGGATCCGCCCCGAGCTTCGCCGCCACCTTCCTCCGTACCTCGGCCGAGTACGTGTCGACGCTGAAGGACACCTGCGGGTGCGCCGCGATCGCCTTGACCTTGTACGCGGTCGTCGGGCTGGCGAAGACGAACGCCTTGCCGTTCCACAGGTAGGCGACCGGCACCGTGCGCGGGTGGCCGTCCAGTCCCACGTATCCGAGCCGCATCGCGACCGGCGACTCCAACAGGGTCTGTGCCACCGGGTCGGTGTTCACCAGGTGCACGATGTCCGCGTAGTCCACGGCTGTCCCTTCCTGCAAGCGGATGCCAACATCCGCTCCGTCATGGTGCTCACCCTGGCGGCCACGATCTTCGGCGTCACCGGGTGTAGCCTGATCACTACCAGGCAAGTATCTGCAGCGCCCGGGCCCACGTCTATATGGCTGATTGCCATTACGGTGGCAGCACCCCAGCCGTGGCCGATGGAAGCGATTGCCGTAGCCCAGCGGAAGCGCTCGCACAGGGCAAGCGCCGACAGGTCAGCCATCCGTATCGATGCCGTCGCTGTCGATTCCGTCGCTCCGCGCCCGCCGGGGCATGTCGGGGCAACCGGCAGTCGGCATTGCCGACTGCATAGACGTGCATTACTATACCGATGCTCGGGAAGCGACCACGGCGTCACCGGTCCACTGCGGATTGTCGGTGCGTCGACCGGCTTTGCCCCCGTTTCCACCACACCGCCGCCACCAGGCGATCGAGCAGCGTCAGGAAGACACCATCGCGTGAGCGGTGAACGGGGAAGGGCGAAGGATGAGCGGGATCGCGTCCCTGGTCATCGGCATCGCCTCCTCACCGGCGCATCGCCGGCAACTCGCACAACTGTTCGGCGGCAGCGAGGCGTTCCTGATCGTGTCGAGCGTCGACCAGGCGCGACGGTTCCTCGGGATGGTCCGCCGGCCCGACGCCGTGGAGCCGATGGCGTCCGCACCGACCGAACCGGCGGAACCGGCCGAACCGGCCGAGCGGACCGAACCCGCCGGGCCGGCCGAGCCGGTGACCGTCGGTACGCCGACGCCGGAGCTGAGCGTCGACTCGGACCGCCGGGTGCTGTGCTGGCGGGGTCGCGAAATCGACCTGACCCCGCTGGAGCACGACTTTCTGCGCTGCCTGGTCGGCACGCCCGGACACATCTGGAGCTACCAGCGGCTGCACCGTGAGGTCTGGGGCACCGAGCACCTGGGCCGGGGCTCCGACGTGCACTCGGTGGTGCGCAGGGTACGGCGGAAGCTGGTCCGACTGGGCACTTCGGCGACGATCCACACGGTGCGTGGGGTCGGCTTCCGTCTCGCGGTGTCCTGACCCGAGGCCGTTTCGCCATCCCCGGGACGGGTCCGGCCCGCCCGGTCGGGTGACCAGGCGGGCCGGATCTGTTCGTCAACGGTCAGTTGTCAGCAGCGGACCGGGGACAGGGCGAAGTTCTCCACGGTGGGCGTGGCGGTAGTGATCTTCGTCTGCCGGGTCTGCGGCTTCCAGTTGTCCTTGGCGACGATCATGGTCAGCGGGTTGTTCCGCTTGTCCAGCCAGTAGGCGTACTTGCCCTCGGCGTCGGTGGTGAAGGTCAACGACGTCGACCACGAGTCGACCTGGACCAACGCGCCGGCGATCGGCGCGCTGGCACCCTGGCAGCTCGTCCCGGTGACCGTACCCATCAGCTTGCCCCAGGTGGTCGGCTGCTGTGCGGTCATCTTCACCGACACCGGCTGCACCGTGTACGGGGTGTCTTCCTTGATCAGGATCGACGCCGAGTAGGTGCCCGGCTGGTCCACGGTGGCCGCGATCCCGACGGTGATCGTGACCTTCTCGCCCGGCGCCAGGGTGGCCGCCGTCTTGTCGATCGTCAGCCAGCTGACGTCCGCGGAAGCCTCGGCGCACTCCTCGAAACCGGGGAGGGCCTCGCTGTCCGCCGTGGCGGTGAAGCCACCGGACGAGCCACCGACCTTGTAGAAGCCGCACGCCGCGCCGCCGCGGTACCGGGCGGTGTTGGCGTTGGGCAGGTTCGACCACGAGTTGGCGGTCGGGTCGTAGGCGAAGCCGGCGTTGGTGATGGCGCCGCCCTGCGAACCGCCGACGACCAGGAGCTTGCCGTTGGCGACACCGAACGAGCTGGCCCAGTTGTCGACCGGCGCGTCGGCGATCGCGGTCCAGGCGTTGGTGCCCGGGTCGAAGGCGTAGCCGGCCTTCTGCGCCGCCGTTCCGTCGTTGCCACCGGCGCAGTAGACGATGCCGCCGATCGCGCCACAGGACAGGAAGGCCACCGCCTTCGGGTAGTCGGGCAGCGCCTCCCAGCTGTCGGCGCCCGGGTCGTACCGGACGACGTCGTTCGACATCGGCGTGCAGCTCGCCGTGGTGCACCCGCCGATGGCGTACAGCTTGCCGTCGGCGACCGCCTGGCCGGCGGCGGAGCGCGGCGCGGGGTTGTTCGCCTTCTTGGTCCAGGTGTTGGCCGCCGCGTCGTACGACCAGGTCGCGGCGTCGGGGCCGGAGGCCCCCCAACCGCCGGTCACGAGGATCTTCCCGTCCACGACGCCCGCCGTCACGGCGTTACGCGCGCCGGGGAGGTCGGCGATCGGCTTCCAGCTCTGCGCGATCGGGTCGTAGACGTAGTTCTTCGCGCTCGACGCCGAGCCGTTACCGCCGGCGATCGAGTACACCTTGCCGTCCAGGTTGACCACCCGGTTGTCCATCACGTTCGTCGGGTGGTCGGCGATGTCCGTCCAGGGCTCGGCCTGCGGGCCGACCGGGACGGAGGTGGCCGTGCTCGCCTTGTCCGACGCCCGCGCGGCGAACGACGTGGCGGCGGTGAGCCGCTGCGGAGGCGCGCCTGCGGAGCCCAGGATCTGCTGCTTGGTCACCCGGGACCCGTCGGCCCGCAACAGCTCGAAACCGTCGTCCCGCTCGCTGAACTTGACGTTGACGGGGGCGCCGCCGGTGTTGGTCACCGTGACGGTCTTGGTGGCCTTGCCGCTGGGCATCCGGACCGTGGCGGTGACCGCCGCCGGCTGCACCGACAGCCGGCCGGCAGCGAGCTGGAAGGTGACGGGCGTGGCCCAGTCGGTCTGGACGTCGACCTGCTTGGTCTGGCTGACGTAGTTGCCGGCCTTCGCGGTGAACGGGTGCTCGCCGGTCTGCGACGAGAACAGCCAGAAGAAGCCGTCCGCCAGCTTGGTGTCGTCGGGGGTGGCCACGGTGGTGGCCGCCTCCGTCGGCTTGTCACCGCTGGTGACGGTGGCGCCGTTGACGTAGCCGTTGTCGTTCTTGTCGCGCACGTGCCCGAGCACCAGGCCGCCGTTGGTCGGCTTGCAGGTGACCGCGCTACCGATCAGCACGTTGTCGACCTGCCACCACCACTCGTAGGAGGCCTCGTAGTAGTGGAACCGGACCTTGACCTCCGACTTGCCCGCAGCCTGCGGGATCGGCACCTGGGTCACCCGGGGGCCGCGGACGTCCGCCGCCTGCCGGAGCACGTTGGCCCAGGTCGCGCCGCCGTCGAGGCTGAGGTCGACGTCCGCGCGGTCAGAGCTCAGCCAGTTGTAGTCCTGGTTGAACCGGATCACCGGGGTCGCGACGTCGGTGAGGTCGACGACCGGGCTGACCAGCGAGGTGTCCTGCCGGCCGCCGGATGCGTAGTTGTCACTGTCGATGATCGCGAAGTTGCCGGAGCCACCGGTGAGGTTGCCCCGGTCGCCGGCGTCGGCGAAGTCCCACACCTGACCGGTGCCGGCGTTGTCCACCACCGACCAGTCGGTCGGCACGCGGTTGCCGTCGAAGGTCTCGTACACGCCGTCGGAGCCGTACTTGTATCCGGGAGCCGTGGCGCAGGCGGTGGGGTCGACGGGCACGGCGACGTTGTGGACGGTGTTGCCCGAGCCGACCACGACATCCTTGGTCACGGTCTGGTAGCCCGCGTACTGCGGCTCGACCTTGACCTGGTACGTCGCACCGGCGGGGAGCTTGAAGCTGTACCGGCCGTTGGCGGGCGTGGTGTAGTCGGACGCCGACAGGCCCACGACGCTGACCTTGGCGTACAGCGGCCAGCCGTGGCCGGAGCCGTCGGTCACCGAGCCGCTGAGGGTCACGCTCGGCACGGCGGTCAGGGCGACGTCGATCGTCGTGGTCACGTTCTTGGCGACCGTCGCCGACACCGTCTTGCTCGCGTAGCCGAAGGCGGTCACGGCGGCCTGGTAGTCGCCGACCGGGAGCAGGGTCGAGTACGTGCCGTCGGTCCCGGTGGTCAGCTCGCGGGCCGCCGGGCCGGTGAGGGCCACCGTGGCGCCCGGCAGCGGGTTGCCGGTGTCCGCGTCGGTGACCTTGCCGGCCAGGGTGCCGGTTTCGCCGATGGGGGCGGCGTCGAGCAGCGCGAGCGCGTCGAGCCGGCCCTCGCCGTACACGTTGTTGTCGTCCGCGGTGCCACCACACTGGGCGTCGGCCTTGTCGATCGCCGAGTTGTCCAGCAGGGCGCGCGTCGCGGTGACGTCACCGGCCAGCGCGGGCGCCGCCGACCACAGCAGCGCGACCGCGCCCGCGAGGTGCGGCGCGGCCATCGAGGTGCCGCTGTAGCTGGCGTAGCCGCTGCCGGGAATGCTGGAGCGGACGTTGACGCCGGGCGCCGAGATGTTGGGCTTGATCCCGCCGTCCTGCCCGGACCCCCGGGAGGAGAAGCTGGCGACGTTGTTGTTGACGTCGTACGCGCCGGTCGAGTAGTTGCTGGTCCGGCTGCCCGGTGAGCCACTGGTCTGGCAGTTCGGGCCCTTGTTGCCGTTGGACCAGGTCCCGAAGATGCCCGACGCGGCCCAGGCCAGCGTCACATCCTCCATGAACGGGTCGTTGGAGGGCAGCGTGGTGCCCCACGAGTTGTTGATGATGTTGGGCCGCTTGCTGGCGTCCGGGTTCTCGCCCTCAAGGTCGGTGGGCTCCAGCATCCACTGGCCGGAGGTGACCAGCGCGGCGTCGCTCGGGCAGCAGCCGTTCGCCGCGATCCACTTGACCCCGGGCGCGACACCGATCTGGTTGGCGCCGGCGGCGCCGGCCATCGTGCCCATGGTGTGCGTGCCGTGGCCGTCGCTGTCGCAGGGCGCGGTGGCGCACTCGCCGGCGGCGTCGAACCAGTTGTAGTTGTGGTCGAAGGTGCCGTCGCCGTTGTTGCCACGGTAGGCGCCCACCAACGCCGGGTGGTTGAACTGCACCCCGGTGTCGATGTTCGCCACCGTGATGCCCGCGCCGGTGACGCCGTACTCGGACCAGACGTCGTCGGCGTTGATGTTGGCGATGCCCCACTCGAGGGCGTTCGCCGCCTTCGCGTCGCCCTCCTTGGTGACCTTGGGCACCTCGTAGGCCGTCGAGGCGTAGACGCCCTCGACCTCGGCGTGCGCGGCGAAGTTCTGCGCCATGGCCAGCGAGCCGCTGCTGACCTTGATGGCGTTGGTCGCCCAGAAGGACTGGTACTTGGCACCCGAGCCGTCGAGCTCGGAGCGGACCTTGGTCTGGCTGTCGACGGCGGTCTTGCGCAGCGCGTCGGCGACCGCCGCGCCCCGCTTGGTCCAGTCCTTGATCGCGCTGGCCTTGCTCAGGTCGGCCCGGTCGGTGAAGCGGATCCAGAAGTCGCTCTCGCTCTTCGCCTGGAGCTGGTTCATCAGGTCGGGTCGGATCTTGTCCGCCGGTGCGGCCTGCACGCCGGAACCGGTTGTCGCCAAACCTGCTGCGGCGAGGGCGATCGCCGCGCCCGCGCTCGCCAAGCGCCTGAACAGGCGCGTCCCGTGTGGACGTCTCAGCATCGGTGCTGTCTCCTCCAGAAACGACCCGCGGTTAATCAAGCCATGGCGAAGGGTGCAAAGACCCATCTCCTGTCTGGATCACACCGGAATGAACGAACCCCCCAGGCTCCAGGCGCCGTGCGGGTCACGCCGGCTGCCTGTGTGGACACTATGATCGAAAAAGATGAACGATCAAGCACGGCACGTGAGCAACTTGTCGCTAGGAGTTGCCCGCCTGGCGGCGGGTTTGACAATTACTGTCACGGCCATGACCAAGTCGGGCAGAAATTGCCCAACGTTTCCGGGTGGGTGCGGTGACCGAGGACGACGACAGCACGACGCCTGCCGGGTTCGACGAGACCGGCAGCCCGTTCCCCCTGGTGATCGCGGTGACACCGTCACCGGCCGAACGGATCCGGCTCGCCGAGCACCTCGACGGCATCGCGCCGCTGCTGCTGGTGGCCGACCTTGACGAGCTGCGCAGGCTGATCGCGACCTCACCGCCACAGCCACAGCCACAGCCCGGGGCGGTGCCGGCGCGGGCCCCCGCCGCCGCGCAGGCGGCACCGGACGACACCCTGCGGATCGACCCGGCCCGGCTCACCGCCCGCTGCCGGGACCGCGAGGTCCCCCTCACCCGGCTCGAACACGACCTGCTGGCCTGCCTCATCACCGAGCCGGTCCGGGTCTGGAGCTACGCCGAGCTGCACCGATCGGTCTGGCGGGCCGAGGGACGCCAGCGCACGGCGGACGTGCAGTCCCTGGTGAAGCGGTTGCGGCGCAAGCTCGGCGAGCTCGGCACCGGCGTCACCGTCGTCGCGGTGCGCGGTGTCGGGCTCCGGGTGACCGACCACCGACAGCCGAGGGTCAGCGGCGCCGACGGCTGATCCTCGCCCGGCAGCCGTGGACCAGCCGACCGTGGCAGCCCGACGGGCGGGCGCCCCGTCGCGGCCGGCCGGATCGCGCCCTGAGGCGCGTGGTCACCCAGGGCCGGGCTCGGGACGACCACGACCCAGGGTCCTCATGCGAGGTGCCCGCCGATCTTCGTGTAGCCACGCAGCAGGTCCCGCGAGATGATCAGGCGCTGCATCTCGTCGGTGCCCTCGAAGATCCGGTACAGCCGGACCTGCCGATACCAGCGCTCGATGGGCAGCTCCCGGGTGTAGCCCATGCCGCCGTGGATCTGCAGCACCCGGTCCACCACGCGGTTGACCATGCCGGCGCCGTAGAGCTTGCCCATCGACGAGGCGTGCCGGGGATCCAGGCCCTGGTCGACCGTCCAGGCGGAACGCAGCACCAGCCAGCGGGCGGCTTCCAGCTCGGTCTCCGAGTCGGCGATCATCCACTGGATGGCCTGGTTGGTGCCGATCTTCGCCCCGAAGGTCTCCCGGGTGCCGGCGTGGTCGATGGCCATCTGCAACGCCCGCTCGGCAATGCCGATGGCGTGCGAGGGAATGGTGTACCGGCCCTTGCCGATCCACTCCATGCCCAGCGTGAAGCCCTGACCGACCTCGCCGAGGATGTTGCGGTGCGGCACCCGTACGCCGTCGAAGATCAGCGATGCCGGGCCGCCCTCCCCCATGGTCTGGATGAACTCCGAACGCCAGCCCATCGCCCGGTCCACCAGGAAGGCGGTCGCGCCGCCGTTGCGGGCCCCCTTCTCCCGGTCGGTCACGGCGACCACGATGGCGAAGTCGGCGTCGTTACCGCCGGTGATGAAGGTCTTCTCGCCGTCGAGAATCCAGTCGTCGCCGTCGCGGCGGGCCGACAGCCGGATGTTCGCCGCGTCCGAACCGGCTCCCGGTTCGGTGATGGCGAAGCAGGAGATCCGCTCCCCCTCGATGGTCGGGAGGAGGAACTCCCCCTTCTGTTCGTCGGTGGCGTGGAAGAGGATGTTGTCGGCCTCCCCGCCGAAGCGGAACGGCACGAAGGTGCGGCCCAGCTCCGTCCAGATCAGTGACTGCGTCACCGCGGGCAGGTCCATGCCGCCGTACTCCTGCGGGGTGGCCAGGCCCCAGAAGCCGAACTTGCGTGCCTTGAGCTGCAACTGGCGCAGCTCACTGCGGTGCAGGCCGGGCTGGTGGGCCCGCTCCCGGCGCAGCAGCTCCTGCTCCAGCGGCATCACCTCCCGGCCGATGAAGTCACGGGCCGTGTCGCGGATGGCCCGCTCCTCGTCGGAAAGCGCGAAGTCCATGTCTCCTCCGGGTCCTCGGTCGGGGGTGCGGCTCGGCGCGCACCGGGCGGGGCTAGAAGGCGTTGACGCCGGTGAGCGCACGCCCGATGAGGAGTTGCTGGATCTGGCTGGTGCCCTCGTAGAGGGTGGCGACGCGGGCGTCGCGCAGGTACTTGCCGACCGGGTACTCGTCGATGTAGCCGTACCCGCCGAAGACCTGGACCGCGTTGTTGGCCGCGCGGACGGCGGCCTCGCTGGCGAAGAGCTTGGCCATCGACGCCTCGGTGGCGAAGGGCTCGCCCCGGTCGATCAGGTCGGCCACCCGCCACACCAGCAGCCGCGCCGCGGCCGTGTCGACCGCGATCTCGGCGAGCATCTGCTGCACGAGCTGGTGGCCGGCGATGGGCTTGCCGAACTGGGTGCGCGCACCGGCGTAGCCGACGGCGGCGTCGAGGCAGCCCTGGGCGATGCCGACGCAGCCGGCGGCCACCGACATCCGGCCCTTGGCCAGGGTCGCGAGGGCCAGCCGGAAGCCGCCGCCGGTCTCGCCGAGGCGTGCCGAGTCGGGCACCCGGACGCCGTCGAGGACCAGCTCGGCGGTGGCCTGCCCGCGCAGCCCGAGCTTGCCGTGGATCTCCCGCCGCTGCGCCGGGGTGCCGTGCGCGGCGATCGACTTCGCCACCAGCCCGAGGGACACGGAGACCATTCCCCGTACGGCGGAGTCGCCGCGGCCCAGCTCCTCCAGCACGAGGCAGTAGGACAGATGGTCGCCGCCGGAGCCGCCGTGCTCCTCGGCGACGGTGAGCCCCAGGAAACCGACCTCGCCGAGCTTGCCGACGATGCCCGGGTCGACCGCCTCGTGCCGGTCCCAGGTCGCCGCGTGCGGGGTCACCTCGCGCGCGACGAACTCGGCGGCGAGTTGACGTACCGCCTCCTGCTCGGCGGAGAGTTCGAGGTCCATGCCAACAAACTAGCGGTGCAAGTTTTAATCGGTCCAGACCCGCTGTGGCACAGTTCGGCAGGACCACCGGACAGAGGAGGAACGGATGCCCCGGCCGCGGGAGGCGCTGCTCAGCCGGCAGCGGATCGTCGAGGCCGCCGCCGCGCTGATCGACTCCGCCGGTCTGGAGGGGTTCTCCACCCGCCGACTCGCCGCCGAACTCGGCGTGCGCGGCCCGTCGCTGTACAACCACTTCGCCACCAAGGACGAGATCCTCGACGCGGTCGCCGACAGCGTCACCGCCCGGGTGGACGTGTCGTTCTTCGGAGCCGTCGACTGGCGGGAGGCGCTGCGCCGGTGGGGGCACTCGTACCGCGCGGCGCTCGCCGCCCACCCGCACATCGTGCCGTACCTGGCCCGGGGTCCCGGGCGCCGGCCGGCTGCGCTGGCCATGGCCGACGCCGTCTACGGCGGCCTCGTCGACGCGGGCTGGCCACCGGCCCGGGCCACCCACATCGGCGCGCTCATGCGGTACCTCGTCGCGGGATCGGCGCTGGGCTCGTTCGCCCGGGGCTTCGTGGAGGACCCCGGGCTGTACGCCGAGCAGTACCCGCACCTCACCCAGGCGCACCGGCTCGCCGAACACCAGCAGCGCGTCGACGACGGCGCCTTCGAACTGGGCCTCGACGCGCTCATCGACGGCCTCGCCCGCACCTACGAGCGGACCATCGGCCCGCTGCCACCCCTCCCGCCGGCCATCGACACGCACTAGAGTCCGAACTTTCACTGCTGGTTTCCGGCCGACGCACGTGAGGGGCTCGATGGATCTCGCACGGACCGACTTCCACCTCGACGGCCGCTGGGTCGCGGCGTCCTCCCCGGAAACCCTGCCGGTGCAGAACCCGGCGACGGAGCAGATCATCGCGACGGTGCCGGCCGGCACCACGGACGACGTGGACCGGGCCGTCTCCGCCGCCCGCGCCGCGTTCGACGGCTGGGCCGCCGCCGCCCCCGCCGACCGGGCGGCGGGCCTGGGCCGGCTGCACGACGCGCTGACCGCCCGCGCCGACGACATTGCCCGGACCATCGCGTGCGAGCTGGGCACCCCGCTCAAGATGGCCACCCGGGTGCAGGCCGGGCTCCCCCTCGCCGTCCTGCGCGGTTACGTCGAGCTGGCCGCCCGGCCGCCGGCCGAGCAGACCGTCGGCCACTCGCTGGTGGTACGCGAACCGGTCGGCGTCGTCGGCGCGATCACCCCGTGGAACTACCCGCTGCACCAGGTCGTGGCCAAGCTCGCCCCGGCGCTGGCCGCCGGCTGCACGGTGGTGCTCAAGCCGAGTGAGCTGACGCCGCTGGTGGCGTACCTGCTCTTCGACGCGATCGACGAGGCCGGCCTCCCGCCCGGCGTGGTCAACCTGGTCACCGGCACCGGCCCGGTGGTCGGCGAGGCCATCGCCGCCCACCCGGACGTCGACATGGTCTCCTTCACCGGGTCCACGGCCGTCGGCCGGAGGATCTCCCACCTCGCCGCGGACCGCATCGCCCGGGTCGCGCTGGAGCTCGGCGGCAAGTCGGCCAACCTGATCCTCGACGACGCCGACCTGGCCACCGCCGTGAATGTGGGCGTCGGCAACGCGTTCCTCAACTCCGGGCAGGCCTGCACGGCCTGGACCCGGATGCTGGTGCACCGCAGCCGGTACGACGAGGCCCTCGCCCTCGCCGCGCGGGCCGCCGAGGGGTACCGGCTCGGCGACCCGTTCGACCCGGCCACCCGGCTCGGCCCGCTCGTCTCGGCGGCCCAACGGCAGCGGGTGCGCGACCACATCGAGAGGGGCCTGGCCGACGGGGGCCGGCTGGTCTTCGGCGGACCGGACGCGCCGGTTCCGGAGCGTGGCTTCTTCGTCGCCCCCACGGTGATCGCCGACGTCGACCCGGACAGCGCGCTGGCCCAGGAGGAGGTCTTCGGGCCGGTGCTGGCGGTGATCCCGGTCGACGACGACGAGCACGCCGTCGCGGTGGCCAACAACTCCCGGTACGGGCTGGCCGGCGCGGTCTGGTCCGGCGACGAGGAGCGGGCGGTGCGGGTCGCTCGGCGGATGCGTACCGGCGCGGTCGACGTCAACGGCGCGCCGTTCAACCCGCTCGCCCCGTTCGGCGGCTACAAGCAGTCCGGCCTCGGCCGGGAGCTGGGCAGTTACGGGCTGGACGAGTTCCTCCAGACCAAGTCGATCCAGCTATGAGGGCGCTGGTCGCCCGGGCGGTCGGGGAGCCGCTGCGGGTGGAGGACGTCGAACTGCCGGCCCCCGCAACCGGCGAGGTACGGGTGGAGATCCGCGCCGCCGGGGTATGCCACTCCGACCTGTCGATGGTCAACGGCACGGTGGCGTCGCCGTACCCGCTGGTGCTCGGGCACGAGGCGGCGGGCGTGGTGACCGAGGTCGGCGACGGCGTCTCCCGGGTCGTACGCGGCGAGCACGTGGTGCTCAACTGGGCGCCCGACCCGGACCGGGACGTGCCGGAACTGGCCCGGGCCGTGCTCGACGGCACCCTCGACCTCGGCTTCCTGATCACCGACCGGACCACGTTGGACGGAGCGGCGCAGGTTCGCCCGGATGGCCCGGGGCGAGGGCGCGCGGACCGTGGTGGTGCCCTGACCGGCCGGTCCCGCATCGGCGAAACCACCAGTGAGGGCCGCCCGTGTCGCGGCGGCCCTCACTGGTGGCGCGTCGATCAGATGATCTCCACCCCGTAGACGCTCAGCGCCTCGGTGACCGGCTGGAAGTAGGTCGTCCCGCCGGAGGTGCAGTCGCCGCTGCCGCCCGAGGTCAGGCCCACCGCGGTGCTGCCGCTGAAGAGCGCGCCGCCGCTGTCGCCCGGCTCGGCGCAGACCGTGGTGCGGATCAGGCCGGTGACCGTGCCCTCGGCGTAGTTCACCGTCGCGCCGACCGCCTCGACGGCGCCGCCGTGCAGGCCGGTGGTGCTGCCGGAGCGCTGCACCGACTGCCCGGCGAAGGCGTCGGCCGCACCGGTGATGTCCCGCGTGGTGCCGTCGTAGAGGTCGACGCTGCCGTCGGCGGCGGCCGGGTTGCTGTGCTGGACGATGCCGTAGTCGTTGCCGGGGAAGCTGCCGGTGCCGCCGGAGCCGAGCGGGCTGCTCTGCCCGGAGTCGGCGTACCAGTTGGCGGCGATGGCGGTGCAGTGCCCGGCGGTGAGGAAGTAGTAGCTGTCGCCGCTGCGCACGTTGAAGCCGAGCGAGCAGCGACCGCCGCCCTCCGCCCAGATGGCCTCGCCGCCGGCGGCCCGGGTGCTGAGCTTCCCGGCCTCCCGCTCGATGCGGACTGTCCCGTCGAGCCGGTCGGCGACGGCCTCGACGCGCTGGAGCTTCGCGCCGGTCACGGTGCTGTCGACGGAGACGACGACCTGGTTGGTCGCCGGGTCGGTCCACCACGCCGTGCCGGGGATCCGGGCGGAGCCGTCGAGGGTGGCGGTGGCGCGGGCCAGGTCGTCCGCGCCACGGGTGACGAGCTTCGGGGTGGCGCCGGCCGCGCGGACCTTTCGGGCGGCGGCGTCGTCGGTCACGGTGACGACCATGGTGCCGTCGGCCTGGGCGTACGCCCCGCCGGAGCGCCCGCCGAGTGCGGCGGCGAGCGCGGTGGCCTGGTCGGGGGAAGCGTTCTTCGCGGGTGCGGCCTGAGCGGGAACGCTGGTCAGCGCTCCGACGACCAGGGCGCCGGCCACCGAGAGAGCGGTGACGTGGCGCAGCGGGGACCCGGAGAGTCGCATGTGGATACCTCCATGGAGCTGAGCACGGACCGTCCTTTCGGGCGGCCCCGGGCAACCGATCGACTGGTGAGGCTCACCCGATCGGAGGCGTCGAAGTATTCATAGGTTTAACAATGATTGCAAGAGTGATGGTTGGCCGGACTCGACCACTTCTCACACCTTGGGTCCCGACAGCCCGACGAGTGGCAAGTCGGACGATTAGCGGCTATTGGCCGAGTCTCCGCAGGTCAGTGAGCAAGGTCGGCGGCCCTGCCGGGCGGGCCCACGTGCCGGTCCGACCGGATGGCGGGACAGGATCGATTCGGCGGGAATCGGTGCCGGCGGGAGTTGCTCGGGCGCCCCCCGGCGGGTCGGGCCGCCCGACGGTTGCACCGCCGAAGGGGTCGACCGGGGCGCCGGCTCGGCCGCGCCCGGGCCCATCACGAACCAGGCGGACCCGGGCGCGGTACGCCGCCCCGAGCCGCCCAGGCCGAGCCACGTCCCGCGAGAGTCGCCGATCGCGCCTGTGGGCGAGCGCGGCGTCGTAGCGTTGTCAGTGGGCACCCCCGTCAAGGGGCCGGAGACTGAGCAGCGGGAGGCGACTGATGACCGAACCGGAGGAAGAGCAGGAGAAGAGCGCCAAGACCGACCGTGTCCTCTTCTCCCCCGACGGCGACCCGCACCACACCCTCGCGGAGGCGAAGCAGCCGGACGAGCACCTGGCCGTGCGCTACCAGCATGACGGTGAGATCGAGACGGTGGGCGACGACGAACAGCGGCCCTGACCGCGCCGGCCGACCATGTCGGCACCGACCATGCCGGCACCGACCGTCGTCAGCGGCTACGCACCGCGCACCCCACCTCACCCACCTGGCAAGCCCTCGAACGGGCCACCCCAGAAGGGTCGCGAACGGTCTTCATATTCTCCTAGATCGGGTTTACGCTCTGCCTCAGTCCTGATGCGAGTCATAGTGGAGGTTCCCGTGAAGAAGATGACTGTCCGTCGCACGAGCGCGCTGCGCCTGGTGTCCGGTGCCCGTCGGCTCTGGATCGAGTGGTGCTGGTAGTTCCCGGCACGGCGGGCGCTCTCGGGCGCCCGCCACTGCGGCGACGGGCCCGGCCGTGACCGGCGAGCCCGGCCGCTACGACTGCCACCGCGCCTACGGGCCGTACGCCGGGGTCGCGGACTTCCTCGGCCGGGTCGCCGCCGAACAGCCCCGCCTGGCGTCCCGCCACCAGGTCGAGCTGCACTCCATCGCGCCCCGGCTCGACCACGCGGCACGCCCGGCCGCCGAGGAGGAGCCGATCCGGTTCCATCCCGCCCGGCGTACCGCCTGCCTGGCCTACGGCGCGACGGAGTTCGTGGCTGCCTGGGCGGGCAAGCTCCGACGCCCGGTCACGGTCCGGTTCGACCACGTCGCCAGCGCCGACGAGACCACCCGCGAACTGCTGGACGCGCTGGCCCGTCGGCTCGGGTCGTCCCCGGTACGCCTGGACCTGCGCGACGGCGGCGACCGCGAACCGACTGCGGCCGATCCGACGCCGGAGGCGACGCGTACGGCCCTCGGCGAGGGCCTGGCCCGCGGCTTCTACCACCACGCGGCCCGGGTGGCGCGGCGCGGGCGCGCCACGGTGACCCCGGACGGCGACCTGCCGCACTGGTGGGCGTTCACCACCGGCCTGGCCACCGCCCTGGCGGCGCTGGGCGAGGCCACCGAGGCGCTCGACCTCTACCAGGAGGCCCGCGCCGCCACCGACGACCCGAAGATCACCATGTCGGCCGCGTACGCCACCGCCATGCTGTACGCCCGACACCTGCCGGCGGCCGACCAGGACCCGGCGCAGGCGCGACAGTGGCTGGAGCGGGCGGTCCACCTCGCCGCCGGCCTGGACGACCCGCGGCAGCGGATGCTGTCCACCGTCTTCTACGAGCAGGGCCTGGCGCTGCTGGACAGCAGGGCGGGCGAGCCCGCCCGCGCGCTGCGGCTGATCGACGACGGGCTGGCCAGGCTGACGGCGGTGCTGGGCCCCGGCGAACGCCCGCAGGACCTGGCCCGGCTGCGCCACAACCGGGCGCAGGTGCACCTGGCCCTCGGCGATCCGGCACAGGCGCTGGCCGATCTCGACACCGTGATCGCCCACGATCCCGGCAACTGCGAGTACTACGTGGACCGGGCCGCCCTGCACCGCGCGGCGGGGCGGGCCTCGGCCTCGATCAGGGACTACGACACCGCGATCCGCCTGGGACCGCACCTGCCCGAGGCGTACTACAACCGGGCCGTGCTCCAGCAGGAGCGGGGTCGCTCCGAGCGGGCTGGTGCGGACCTGGACCGGGTGCTCGCCATCGACCCCGGGCACCTCGACGCCCGGATCGCCCTGGTCAACCTGCACCTGGAACGCGGCGCGCTCGACGCGGCCGAGGCGGGCGCGCGAGCCGGCCTGGCGCTGGTCCCGCAGGAGCCGGCGCTGCTGTGCACCCTCGGGCTGATCCGTTCGGAGCGCGGCGGCCTCGCCGAGGCCGACGAGCTGCTCACCCGGGCCCTGGCGGGAGATCCGGAGCTGGTCGAGGCGTGGACGAACCGGGCCGCCGTACGGTTCGAACGCGGCGACGTTTCCGCCGCCGTGGCCGACCTGGACCGGGCCGTGGCGCTGTCGGCTGCGCCGGTGCCCCGCTACAACCGGGGCACGGCGCTGATGCGACTGCGACGGTGGGACGAGGCCGCCCAGGACTTCACCCATGCGCTCGCCCAGCCCGGCCTGGACCGGGCGCTACGGCGCGACCTGCGCGCGGAACTCGACCGCTGCCGTCGCGCGATGGCCGGATGACCGCGAGCAGGGCGGGCTGACGGTCACGAACGCGGCACCACGGGCGCAGCCACCCGGTGGGCGCACCCGCCCGAAAAGCGCTTGCTGCGCGCGGCGGGCTCCGGGAGGGTGTGTCCATGACGTTCTGACGGACCGCACCCAGTTGCTCCACGGCCTCACGGCGCCGACCCGCGCCGTCATGCCGTCCGTCCATGACCGCTTTCACCGAAGTGAGCGTCCTTGTCTCAACCACCCTTCCGGCAGGGGTCCGCCCCTGCCCCGGGCTCGGCCACCGTCACCGTGTTCGCCTCCCCCACGAGCTGGATCGAGTCCGACGCCCTCGCGCAGTGCCACCAGGTGGCCGCCCTCGACGGCATGATCCACGTCGCCGCCATGCCGGACCTGCACCCCGGCAAGGGCGCCCCCATCGGCGCCGCCATGGCCTCGACCCTGTTGTACCCGTTCCTGGTGGGCTCCGACATCGGTTGCGGCATCGCCGTGTTCCCGCTCAAGCTCAGGCGTGCCGTGCCCGAGCGCCTCGCCGCCCGGTTTCCCGACCTCGACCGCGCGTTGGACCCCGAGCGTGATGCCGACGACCCGGCCTGGGCCGTCGTGACGGGCGATATTCCCGCCGGCCACGTGGAGGGCCTCGGGACGGTCGGTCGGGGTAACCACTTCGTCGAGCTGGCCCGGATCGACACCGTCTTCGAGCCGGACCACGCGAACCGTCTCGGGCTCGCCGCCGGTGACCTCGTGCTCATCGTCCACAGCGGCTCCCGAGGGCTGGGCGAGCGGATCCTGCGTTCGCACACCGAGGTCCATGGGGCGGGTCCCGCCCCGGATCCCGAGACCTACCTGAGGATGCATGACGACGCCGTACGCTGGGGCTCGCTCAACCGGCGGCTCATGGCCGCCCGGGTCGCCCACGCCCTGGGAGCCGAGCCCACCGAGCCGATCGTCGACGAGTGCCACAACCTGGTCGAGGTCCGCGACGGGGTCTACCTGCACCGCAAGGGGGCGGCGCCGGGTGACGGTCGCGACGTGCTCGTCGCCGGCACCCGAGGCACCCGTTCCTATCTGGTGGCTGCCCACGCCGGGCCGGACGCCAACCGTTCCGTGGCGCACGGCGCGGGCCGCAAGATGTCGCGCGCCGACGCCCTGCGTCGGGGTCGGGCCAAGCACACGGTCGAGGAGCTGCGCCGCACGCCGGTGGGGTCGCTGGTGGTGTGCGGCGACCGTCAACTGCTGTTCGAGGAGGCCCCGACTGCCTACAAACGCATCGAGCAGGTGATCGCCGACCTCGTCGACCACGACCTGGCCACCCCCGTCGCCGCCACGGTTCCCCTGGTCACCTACAAGACGCCCGACCTCGGGTCCATGCCCCCACGGGATCGCCGGGAGCACCGCCAGAGGCGAGGCCGGCCGTGAGCGTCCACCTGCTCATGTCGGCCGGGCGTGGCCCACGCGAGTGCGCGTGGGCGCTGGCCCGGTTGCTGCGCCGACTGGAGGCCGACGGCATCCGGCAGAACCTGGCGATCCGTCGGGTCGAGACGGTTCCCGGTGACCGGCCCGGCACCTACCGGTCGGTCCTGGTCCGGATCTCCGGAGCCGGCGCCGAGGCGTTCGCCGAGACGTGGACCGGAACGCTGTGCTGGCAGGCGCCCAGCCCCTACCGGGCCGACGCCGGCCGGAAGAACTGGTACGTCATCGCCCGACCGTGCCAGGTCGACACCCCGCACACGGCGTTCGCGGAGAGGGATGTCGACATCGTCGCCTGTCGCACCGGCGGCCCCGGCGGTCAACACCGGAACAAGGCCAGCACGGCGGTACGGGCGACCCACCGTCCCTCGGGGCTCGTCGTCGTGGTCGACACGGAGCGGCAGTTCAGCCTCAACCGGCGCATCGCCGTGCAGCTGCTGCGACAGCGCATCGAGCGGGGTGACGAGGCGGCAGGACGCGCCGTGACCACCGCCCGCTGGCGCATCCACGACGAACTCGTACGCGGCGACCCCACCCGCGTCGAACGTCCGCAGACGTAGGGACCGCAGCTGGTCCCCACGATCGTCGACGCCACCTGGCCTGGGACACCCGTGAACATCCGACAGAGGAAGAAGCGCGCGAAGCGCCTGATGGAGGCGGTGCGACGCGAGGACGCCACGGCGGTAGGTGCCCTCCTGCGTGCCGGAGCGGACCCCAACGCCGCCGACAACGACGGCATCACCCCTCTGTATCAGGCGTCCGTAGCCGGCGCGGCCGAGCTCGTGCGGCTGCTCCTCACAGCAGGCGCGGCACCCGACACGGAAAGCGGGCGAGGCCAGGAGGGAACGCCCCTGTGCGCTGCCGCCGCTTGGGGGGGGACAGCACCCCGTCGCGTCGCGGCTGCGGGCGGCCAACAGCCGCGTCACCAGGTCGGCCGCCTCCGGGCTGCGGAGCAGCGGCCGATCGTGCCGTCGGCGTCGTCGGTCCAGGTGGTGCGGCGCGACGCCTGGACGGTGTGACGGTCAGGAAGCAGCGGGACCAGATCGCTGAACCCGGCGGCCTCGCGGCCGGCGTCGGCACTGAAGTCGACCACGAGCACGATCTCGCTGCCGGTACCGACCCTGAGCGTATGCCACATTGGATTGTTCACGCGTTCCGCCCTCGCGCGCCGCAACAGCGGTTTCAGTACCGCAAGAATTGCGCTGAGTAACGCCCGATGCGGAAGCCTGGACGACAGTATCAGCGACTTCCCAACCCCCGCGCCGCCGTCTATATTGGCCATGCCAACCGGGCCGACTGTCAGGACGGCGGGGTGCCCACGTGCCGAGCGTCGGGCAGACCAGTATCGCGACAAAGGAATCTGAATGCCAGCGGTTGTCGAAATCCGCGAGTTGGTCCGCACGTACCGAACACGGCGCAAGGCCGAGGAGACCGTTGCTCTCGGTGGCGTCACGCTGACTGTCGATGACAGTGAGGTCCTCGGCCTGCTGGGGCCGAACGGAGCAGGCAAGACCACACTTGTCAAGATCCTCTCCACCGTTCTCCTGCCCACCTCCGGTACCGCGAGGGTGCTGGGGAAAGACCTGGTCACCGATCCGCAGACGGTCCGGGAGAACGTCGGTGTCGTATTCGGTGGTGAGCGGGGGCTGTATCCCCGGATCAGCGCGCGACAGAATCTCGCCTTCTGGGCCGCACTTTATCGGCTGGACCGCCGTACCGCTCGGACCCGCTGCTCCGAACTGCTGGAGCGGATGGGGCTCGCCGACCGGGCGGACGAACCCGTGGAGACATTCTCCCGGGGAATGAAACAGCGACTGCACCTTGCTCGTGGGCTGATACACGGACCCCGGATTCTGTTCCTCGACGAGCCGACAATCGGCATGGATCCGGTCGCCGCCCGTGATTTCCGCGCACTCGTGCGGGAACTGCGGCAGGAAGGGCGTACCGTTTTTCTCACCACGCACGACATGGCCGAGGCCGAGGCCCTCTGTGACCGGGTCACCCTCATCGACCGCGGCCGGCTCGTGCTCGATGAACCGACCAGACACATCGGCCGGTACCTGGATGCCCGCGAGTGCGTCGACTTCACCTGCGACGACCCGGCGATGCTGGCCCAGGTGTCGGAGTTGGCGTTCGTGGAGAGCGTCGAACCACGTGACGGCGGCCACCGGGCGCTGCTGAGGGAACCCGCGGACGTGGCACGGCTGCTGATGTGGCTGATCGAGCGGGGTGTGCTGTCGGCGCGCCGGAGCGAGCCCACGCTCGAGGACGTGTACCTGCGGCTGATCGGCACGAGAGCGATGTCGGTGTGAACGCGCTACGGGTCATCGCCGCGGCCTTCCGGTTGCAGCTCGCCATCACCCGGCGCAGCCCGGGCCACCTGCTGATCCTGCTGACCTCGCCGCTGTTCAGCGTCATCTTCCTGTCCCTTGTCGTGAGCGGCCAGCGGTCGGGGACGCTGGTGAACGGCGTACTCGCGCCGGGCCTGATCGGGCTCTGGCTGATGTCGCTGGACCTGGCCGCCTCGATCATCGAAGAGGAGCGGTGGGCCGGGCGGATGGAACTGCTGGTCGCCTCGCTGACTCCGGTGAGTCTCGTGGTGTTCGGGCGGATCGGAGTCGTCATCCTGGCCGGCGCGCTGACCTTCCTCGAATCATGGTTGGTGGCAGTCGTCGGATTCGGAGCCGACGTACCACTCGAACGACCTGGCGTGTTCGCCGTGGCCATCCTGGCCACCTGCTTCGCGATGGCCGGTACCGCCACCCTGCTCGCCGCCGTGTTCATCAAGTCGCGCGCGCTGCACGTGTTCCAGAACGCGCTCACCTACCCGTTCTACATTCTCGGCGGGGTCCTGGTGCCGGTCGCGCTCCTGCCGGGCTGGCTGGAACCGATCAGCCGGGTCATCTTCCTGTCGTGGAGCGCCGATCTGCTGCGCGGCTCGATGAGCGGGGACCTGCCCGAGGCATGGCCGGCCTGGCTCGCCATGACGGTCGGTCTCGGCGCGGCAGCGCTGGTCGCCGGGGTCCTGCTCATCAACCGAATCATCGATCAGAGCCGCGAGACGGCACACGTGGGTCACTCATGAACAGTCCTTCTTCTCTCCGAGCTTCTTCGTTGGGTACCGGTTGGCTGCGCCTCGGGTACCAGTCGCTGCTGTTCTCGATCGCGGAGATGCGAACGGTGCACACGTGGCGCACCTGGCTGTTCGGCTGGGTGGCACGGCTGCTGACGCAGGTGACGTTCTTCGCGTTGATCGGGAAGTTCGTCGCCGACGACGCCACCATGCAGTTCGTGCTGGTGGGCAACATCGTCGCGCTCTCGTGCCTGGAGTCGATGATCGTCGTGCTGACGATGGCCGGTGAGCGCCGGCTGGGCACCCTGCCGCTGCTCGCGATAGCCCCGACCAGCCACGTACCCGTGTACCTCGGGCGCGGTCTGCACTGGCTCGCCAGCGGTATCGCCAGCTCTGTCATCGGCTGGCTCGTCCTGCCGCCGTTGCTGGGCGTGCCGCTGCCGTGGCCGGAGGCATTGCCCGCGGTGACGATCATCCTTCTCGTCGCGCTCAGCTGCTACTGCTACGGCTGCTTCCTGGCCGGTCTCGCCGTGCGCTACCGCAGCCTGCAGGTGATCGTGCTGAACCTCGGCTACCTGCCCATCATGGCGTTCTGCGGCGTGAACGTTCCGATCTCCTTCTGGCCCGCCTGGCTGCAACCGGTTGTCCACCTGTTCCCGTTGACCAACGGCCTGCAAGCCATCCGCGCCGTTCTCGCCGGTGGCGCCTGGTCCGAGGTGTGGCCGAGGCTCGCGCTGGAGGCGCTCGTCGGCATCGGCTGGTTCGCCCTGGCCACCGTCTCGATCAGCCGCGTGGTCACCAAGGGTCGCGCCGACGGCAGCCTCGAGTTCGGAAGCTGAGGGCACGGACGCTACTGCGACAACGAGTTCGAGGCCGGAGGCTGAGGTGCACTCGATGAACGTGACGTCGAGCGGGGGCGTCGTCACCGCGAACCTTGCGGGCCTGCCGGCGGACGACGGGCTCAAGGTCTTCGCCGACGTCCTTTCCCCACTGTCGGCCGACATCGCGACCGACAACAGTTTCAGTTCGCCAGGCCACTGCACTTGCGCGACCGGAGGCGTCACGGCGAGGTGTTCTAACGTTGGGGGTGGCAGGCACACCCTGCCCGACCACACCTGCCCGACACGATTACACTTGCCCGATGACTGAGGCTCCGAATGCCCCGCTCGCTGCGGCGATAGCCCGTAACCCTGCCCTGGTGCGGGAGATTTCGGAGCATCCCGAGCGGTTCCGGATGCTGACGGGGGAGCGCCCCACCGGTCGACTGCACGTCGGTCACTACTTCGGCACTCTGCAGAACCGGCTCCGCCTGCAGGACCTCGGCGTCGAGCTGTTCGTCCTGCTCGCCGACTACCAGGTCTTCACGGATCGTGACATCAGCGCCGAGATCGGCCAGAACGTCGTCGAATGCATGGCCGACTATCTCGCCATCGGGCTCGATCCCGAGCGGTGCACGATCTTTGCGCACAGTTACGTGCCTGAGCTGAACCAGTTGATGTTGCCGTTCCTGAGCCTGGTTTCGGTCAGCGAGTTGCAGCGGAACCCGACTGTCAAGGAGGAGATTCGTTCCTCCAATCGGCCGCAGGTGAATGGCCTGATGTTCACCTACCCGGTTCACCAGGCCGCAGACATTCTGTTCTGCAAGGGCAACCTGGTGCCCGGCGGGAAGGACCAGTTGCCGCACGTGGAGGTGACCCGGGACATCGCCCGGCGGTTCAACGAGCGGTTCGGTGCCGGTGAGGCCTACTTCCCGGAGCCTGAGATCCTGCTCAGCAACGCTCCCCTGCTGTTGGGGGTCGATGGCAAGAAGATGGGCAAGAGCCTCAACAACGCCATCGGTCTCGGCGCCACGGCCGAGCAGACCGCAAAGCTGATCAAGGGTGCGAAGACCGACTCGATCAGGGAGGTCACCTACGATCCGGATCAGCGGCCGGAGGTCGCCAACCTGGTGCTGCTGGGCTCCCTGGCGGCGGGCCAGAGTCCCGAGGAGTTCGCGGCCGCCTGTGCCGACGGTGGCGCCGCCGGGCTGAAGAAGGCCGTGACGGAGGCGGTGAACGAGTTCTTCCGCCCGATCCGCGAGCGCCGCGGCGCGCTGCTGGCTGATCCCGGCCACCTGATGTCAGTCCTCAGGGCGGGGAACGAACACGCTTCCGGGATCGCCCAGCAGACCCTCACCGACGTGCGCCGGCTCATGGGCACCGACTACTACCCGCTCGGGAACGCCTGACGCCGGTGCGGGGCCGCCGTGCTCGCCTGCGCCACCCTCACCGGCGACGACGAGGTCACCCTGTCCCATCTCCACGGCGGGCGCGGCCCCTCGGACGCGCGGGTGGTGGACCCGCTGGGGCTCAGGCAGATCTATCTGCGGCAACGGGTTCCCCAGGACGAGGACCTGGGCGCGTTCCTTCGTCGGCTGCACAAGGGCTGGCTGGGGGCATCGTCCGGTCGGAACCGCCGTACTCCGCGCCGCGCCTTGGATGCCCCGGGAGGTCGCTGCTACGCCGCCCCAGGCCGCCCCGTACGCCGGGCAGTCGGGCGGGCGGACTGACGATTATTGCGCCCCACACCCGGTCGGGGACCTGTCCTCCGGCCCCTATGGAGCTGCCCCGTCCACGCTCCCGCTCCATCGACAGCACAAACGGGGCAGCTCCATAGGTCCAACGGAGGGGTAGACCGACCCGGCGAAGACCGACCCCCGCAGGGGCCGACCCGGCAAAGACCGACCCGGCAAGGGCCGATGATGTCGGCCCCGCATCCCCTGGGGCCTGCCAAGCCCGACTTTCACGACTTTGCCGGGGCCCCTGGGGTGCCGTGGCGACGCATTCGGCGGCTCCGCTGGTGATCGACGCCGACCTCGGCGCATTCGAGGAGTCACTGCGCGTCCACTGGCGTGCCGACGTCATTCCTCAGCGGATGTGGAGCGTCACCGCACCGCTCTCACCCAGGTCGTCGCCATGCTTCAGGATGCCGGAAGTGTGATGCCGGTGGCCGCGCTCGTCAGTTCCTGATGCAGACCGATGCGGGCGGTAGCTCTTTTCGCCAGACCCCTTTCCCGCGTCCTCGCTTTCGTCTTCGAGGCCGCCCTCTCCCCCGCCACCGCTAACCGAACGCACCGGCCCGGTCACCCAACAATCAGGCATCCCGGAATACGCCGCACGATGTGGGTGACATCATTGACAGTGCCGGGGGCAGACCTTAGCATTCCCCACAATGTCGCAGCCTGATGATAGCCAGGTAACAGTCAGCACTGATTTGTTCACGGTTTTGCGTGACGTGGGGCCGGCGTTGGTGGGTCAAGTCGACCAGCTCGAAATGATGCGGGTGGACAGAGCCCTGGCGGCCATGGGCCACGTCGCGAGGTATGTCGTCGTCGGGGCCGGGAAGCCGGGCCCAAAGGGCCTCCTTCCGGTTTATCCGGTCGGGCAGCCGTACGCCGTGGCGCCTCATCCCCGGCTGGTGCTCGAAGGGTCGGAGGCGACCCGGGGATGGCGTACGGGCAGCTACCTCGGTTCGCTCGGCCGGGCACCGGCGATGGCCGCGGTGAGCCCCGCCGCCGAGTCGGGCCCCGTGCGGGCCGCCCTGCTGAAAGCCGGCTGGAAGCTGGTGACGGAACAGTCCGAGCGGCTGGACTTCGCGTGCTTTCCACTGTTGGACGACGAACTGCTGGCGGCGGTGCTGCCGTTGGTCGCGGCGGACGACCCGGTGCTGGTGGAGAGCAACGAGGCATTCGTCCCGGTGGCCTTCGACTCCTTCGCGGGATACCTGGCGGCGCAGTCTTCGAGTCGACGGGAGATGATCCGCAAGGAGCAGCGGCGCTTCCGGGCGGCGGGATTACGAATCGTCGAGGTCGATCTGTCGGCATGCCACGGGCGTCTGGCGCCGCTGCTGCGGAATGTGGAACTGAAGTACGGGGTGGCCGGCACCGTCGCGGACTACGAGAACTACCTGGCCAGCATCGCGCGCACGCTGGGCGATCAGGCGACCTGCCTGGCGGTGTTCGGCGACGACGATCCTGACCTCAGCGACCCGGTCGCGTTCACGATCGTCTGGCGGCAGGACAAGATGTGGCGGGTGCGGTGCTGGGGCTGTGACTACGAGCGGACCGCGGGCACGTACTCGTATTTCAATCTGGTCGTCTACGAACCGCTGCGGCTCGCGATCGAGGCAGGGGCGCAACGGCTGATACTTGGTCGCGGAAGCCTTGAGGCGAAACTCGCACGAGGCGCCGAACTGCTGCGACTGACCAGCGTCGCCGTGCCACTCGGCACAATGAACACAAGATAGAGGGAACCCATGTCTGGCGATGTCACTACACAACTGGTCACCATCTGGCGAACGGCGCTGAAGAACGACGCGCTCGGCGCGGAGAGCGATTTCGTGGAATTCGGTGGCACGTCACTGACGGCGGTGCGTATCCGGGCCCTCATCCGGACGGATCTGGCGAAGGACGTCGATCTGCTCGACATCCTCGACTTCCCCACTCCGGCGACGCTGGCCCCCGCCGTCGCGGCGGCACCCGCCTGGAGCGGGTAGCGGTCAGGTGGCCAGCGCCGCCGCGAGGCCCGCGATCGTCGGATAGCGGAACAGGTCCAGCAGCGCCACCTCCCGCGACAACCGACGGGACAGCTCCGTCTGCACCTTCAGCAGGTCGGCCGACGTGCCGCCGCAGTCGAAGAAGTTGACCTCCGGCCCCGCCGGTCGCGTGCCCAGCACCGTGCTCCAGACCTGCGTGATCGTGGCCACCAGCGCGGCGGCTCCCTTGACGGGAGAGGCCGGCGCGCTGGTGGCGGTCTTCGCGATGTCCGCCAGCCGGGCCATGTCCGGCTTGCCGTTCGGGGTCAACGGGAACGCCGGCATGACCATCACCCGGGTCGGCACCATGGTCGCCGGCAGCCGTTCCGCGAAGTGCCGGAGCACGGTGTCGCCGGTCAGCGCCCCCGGGTCGCCTTCCACGAAGGCGACGACCTCGGTCGACGACGACCGGACCGCAGTCGTCACCACGCAGTCACGTACCAGGGGGTGTTCCCGGGCGACGAGTTCCAGCTCCGCCGGCTCCACCCGGAGACCGTTGACGGTGATCTGCCGATCCGCCCGCCCGCTGATCACGACGGTGCCGTCCGGCCGGATGTAGCCCACGTCGCCGGTGCGGTACTCACGCACACCGTCGCTGAGCCGGAACTGTCGCACCGTCCGGGCGGGGTCGCCCAGGTAACCCAGGGCCAGGTACGGGCTGCGTACGACGATCTCGCCCGCGCCGTTCACCGGTGCGGGCGCACCGGAGGGCGTGACCACCGACACCTGCGCGGTCGGTCCACCGGAACCGATGCCCGCGTCGGTCCCCAGGTCTGCCACGCTCACCACCTGTGGCGTCTCGGTGGTGCCGTAGTACGACATCAGCTGTGCCTGCGGGAACAGGACCCGGGCATCGGCGGTTCCCACGCGCGTCATCGCGGCGCCGCCGAACCCCACCAGCCGCACCGACGGCAGCGTGACTCCCTCGACGACCGCCGCGGCACTCAACAGCCGCCCCAGGGCGGGTGTCAGGTGCAGGACCGTCGGCTCGATCTCGGCGAGCCACCGCACCATCGCGATCTGTGACTCCACCGCCGCCCGCGGAGGTACGAAGAGCCGCGCGCCGATGGACAGCGGCGTGAGCACGTCGCGGAAGAGCGGATCATGTCCGACCCCGGACAACAGGACGAACCGGTCCTGCGCGGTGAGGCCGAACCGCGGCACGTACCACTCCAGGAATGCCCGCAGCGGTTCCTCGCCGGCGGCGATGGCCGTGGGCGCACCGGTGGTGCCGGACGTGAAGGCGACGTACGCGGTGCCGTCAGCGACGTCGGCACCCGCGCCCCAGTCACCGCCGTCGAGCTGCCCGACCAGTTCCGGGTACTGCCCGTCGGTGGCATCCCACCAGTGGCTGAGCCGCGCCTGCGCGATCATCCGGCGCAACCGGGCGAGCGGCTGCGCCGCGTCGAACAACACGAACGGAACGCCGGCCGCGAGCGCCGCGAGCACACCGACCGGCAGCGCGGGGGTCCGCCCCGCCACGATGCCGATCGGACCCTTCCCGCGCCAGCCGGCGGCGAGGACCGTGACCGCCGCGTCCAGCTCCGCGTACGAGTACGAGTCGTCGATCGCGGGTGCCGCCCCGTCCCGCGACGCGGCCTCCCGGAACCGGTCCACGATGCGCGGGCCCGGCGTGACGAACTGTCGTGGCGCCCGGCCGGGGTCGTGCAGCCCGAAGTCGAGGTCACGGATCGCGCCGTCCGGCGCGGTGGCGGCCAGTGGCAGCAGCGTGCGCAGGTGTTCGGCCATCGCCCGGGCGTGGCCGGCCTCGAAGAGCTCCGCATCGTAGACGACCTCGACGTTCAGGCCGGCGCCGTCCTCGACGAAGTACCAGGACAGGTCGAACAGCGCCCCGGCCAGCGGCACCGGCAGCGGCTCGACCACACAGCCGGGCAGCCGCAGCGGCGCCGGCGGGTAGGAGAGCATGTTGCACCACATCTGGAACAGCGGGTTCGCGCCCGGCGTGCGGGGGGCGTTCACCTCGCGTACCAGCACGTCGAACGGGACATGCGGGTGCGCCAACGCCCCCATGAGCCGCTCGTGCGTGGCGGTGGTCAGCTCCGCGACCGTCGCGTCGTCGGCCACCTCGCAGCGCAGCGCCAGCGAGTTGTTGAAGAACCCGACCGCGTCCTCGGCCCGCAGGTCGTCACGCCCCGCCACCGGCATACCCAGCAGGAACTCGTCGCGACCGCTGTACCGGGCGACGATCACCTGGACGCAGGTGACGAGCACGGCGAACACCGTGGTGTGCAGCGCCCGTGCCAGGTCCCGGACGGCGTCCATGGTGGACTCCGCCACCGGAACCGTCACCCGGCCGCCGTGAAACCGTGGCCGGGCCGGCCGTACCCGCTGCACCGGCAGCCGCAGCGGCGCCGGAATCGCGGCCAGTTCCCGCCGCCAGAAGTCCAGCTCAGCGGTGACTGTCTTTTGGTATCCGGGGGCCTGCTGCTCGGCCGCCAGGTCGATGAACTGCGCCGGTAACGGCTCCCACGCCGGAGCCCGACCAGCTCGGACGGCCTCGTACGCCAGCCCGAGATCGCACTGGATCACGTTGAACGACCAGCCGTCGGTGACGATGTGGTGCGCCAGCAGCAACAACGCGTGCTGGTCGGCTCCCATCCGGAACAGCACCGCCCGGAACAGCCGGCCTCCGGACAGGTCGAAATCCGCCGCCGTGACCTCGGCCGCGCAGTGCTTCGCCAGTTTCTCCTCCGACACCGTCACCACCGGCAGGTCGATCGGCTCGTGGTCGACGACGCGCTGGACGTCCCGGTCGCCAACCGTCGTGATGATCGTGCGCAGCGCCGAATGCCGTTCCACCAGCAGGTTCAGCGCCGTCGAGAGGGCGGCGACGTCGAGGTCACCGGTCAGGCGGTGCGGCACCGCCAGGGTGTACGCCTGGCAGTTCGGGTACAGCCGGTGCAGCAGCAGCAACGCCTGCTGCGCCGACGAGAGCGGCCCGATCCGCCGGCTCGGCCGCGCGGCGCTCGGCACCGCGGTGGTGGCTGCCTGAGCGTCGATGGCCGCGGCGACGGCCGACACGGTGCGGTGCCGGTAGACGTCGGCCACGGTCAGGGTGACCCCGAAGTCGCGTCGGATCCGCCCGCCCAGCCGCACCGCGGCCAGCGAGTGCCCGCCCAGCGCGGTGAAATCGGCAGCCACGTCGATCGCCTCGACGCCGAGCACCTCCGCCCACAGGCGGGCCAGCGTCGCCTCGGTCGGCGTCCGAGGCGCGTTGTCGCCGGTCGGAGCGATCGGTGGAGGACGCCGGGCAAGGGCTGCCCGGTCGAGCTTCTCGTTCGCCGTCAACGGGAACTCGGCGACGAAGACCGCCCAGTTCGGCACCATGTAGTCCGGCAGCAGCTCACGCGCGTGGGCGAGAAGGGATTCCGCGGTGCCCGCGCCGGTGACGTAGGCGCAGAGCGTCTCGGCGGCCGACTCCGGCTGCACGACGACCACGCCCGACACACCGGGGTGGCGTTCGAGCACCGCCTCCACCTCGGCCGGTTCGACGCGGAATCCGCGCAGTTTGATCTGCCGGTCGACGCGTCCGCAGTAGACGAGGTTGCCATCGGGGCGACGTCTCACCAGGTCGCCGGTGCGGTACAGGCGGGCGGAACGGGCGGTGTCGAAGGGGTCGGGGACGAAGCGTTCCCGGGTGAGTTCCGGCCGCCGGTGGTAGCCGAGCGCCACCTGGACGCCGCCGACCCACAGCTCGCCGACCTGCCCGGCGGCGACCGGGCGGTTGTCGGGGTCGAGGACGTGCGTGGTGACGCCGCGTACCGCCGTGCCGATCGGGGTCCGGCCGTCGTCCGGCTCGGGGTCGTCGCCGGTGATGTCGTACGCGGTGGCGATGACGTGGGCCTCGGTCGGCCCGTACGAGTTGATGATCTTCAGCCCCGGGACGGCGGCGGCGATCCTGTGCAGGAGCCGCTCCGGGATCGGTTCCACGCCGACCATCAGCCGTCGCAGCGTGAGCGCACCCGGGTGCGCGTCCACCCACGTGCGCAGCGACGGCAGGATGGCCGGTGGCAGGTAGGCGGTCGCCACCGCGTGCCGGGCCATCAGCGCGAACATCGCCCCCGGCTCCAGCCGCACGTCGTCGGGCACGACCAGCAGGGTGCCGCCGGCGAGCAGCACCGAGAAGATCTCGTACACCGACGCGTCGAAGCCGACCGACGACCACATCGTGCCGACCGCGCCCGGGGCGAGCGGCTGCCGCGCCGCGAAGTCGGCCAGCAGGTTGCTGATCCCCCGGTGGTGGCAGAGCACCCCCTTGGGCGTGCCGGTGGAACCGGAGGTGTAGATGAGGTACGCCGGATCGTCGCCGTGCGCCGTCGGCTGCGCCACCGGGGCGGCGGCCGGGGCCGCCGCCCAGTCCAGGTCGATGACCGGCGTCGTCGTCCCCGGCAGGGGAGACGATGGCGCCCGCAGGATGGCGGCCGGGGCGGCCTCGCCGAGCACGGCGGCGACCCGGCCCGGTGGCGTGTCCGGGTCGATCGGCAGGAACACCGCGTCGGCGGCGAGCGCGGCGAGGATGCCGAGGAGGTACTCGGTCGACCGCCCGGCGCAGACCGCGACGACGTCGCCCGGCCCGACACCGGCGGCGCGCAACTGCCCCGCCAGCCACGACGCGGTGGTGAGCAGCCGCGCGTAACTGATCGACCGGTCGCCGGAGCGGATCGCGGCCAGCTCGGGGTCGCGCCGCCCTGCCGCGCTGATCAGCGAGAACAGTCCCTCGTCGGTCGGTGACGTGAACGGTTCCCCGTCAGCCGGTGACATCGAGGATGAGCTTCCCTGTCGTCTCCCGGTTGGCCAGCGCCGTCAGCGCCTTGCCCGCCTCGGCCAGCGGATACACGTGCTCGGTGACCGGGGTCAGGGCGCCCCTGCTGATCATCGCGAACAGACCGGTCATCGTCTCCGCCGTGATCCGCGGATAGCGGGTGACCAGGTCGTTCGCCCAGAAACCGACGACGCTGCGGGAACCCTGCATCAGCGACTCGGAGCGGATCGGTGTGCTGCCCCGGCCCGACGCCGCGCCGTAGGTGACCAGTCGGCCGAGCCGCCCCAGCGACGCGAGCGCGGTGTCGAGGGCGGCACCGCCCGACATCTCCAGGTACAGGTCGACCGGCTTGCCGTCGTTCGCGGCGGCCAACTCGTCGGCGAGGTCCTCGGAGGTCGGGTCGAGCGCCACATCGGCGCCGAGCTGGACCGCGAGGTCACGCTTGGTCCCGGTGGACGCGAGCGCGATCACCCGCTTGGCGCCCCACGCCCGGGCCAGCTGCACCGCCAGCGACCCGACGCCGCCGGCGGCGGCGGTGACCACCACGGTGTCCTGCCGGGTCATCCGGCCCGCGGTACGCAGGATGTGCCACGCCGCGAACCCCTGGTTGGCCACCGCGAGTGCCTGCAGGTCGGTGATGGCGTCGGGCACCGCGACCAACGTCGCGGCGGGCGCGGCCACCCACTCCGCCCACGCCCCACCGGTACGGGGCAACGCGACGACCCGCCGCCCGTCGGGGTCGGTGCCGACCGCCTCGATGCCCGGGATGTACGGCAACGAGGGCCGGTAACTGTAGGAGCCTTCGACGACGTGCTTGTCGGCGAAGTTGACACCGGCCTTCTCCACCCGGACGAGGACCTCGTTCTCGCCCGGTACCGGTTCGGCGAAGTCGGTCGCCGAAAGCGACTCCGCGGGGCCGAACCGCTCCACCACGACGGCTTTCACACTGCCTCCCACCGAAACACCAGCACCACCGCACCCTGCGGCCGATGATCTGACCAAACAGCGTCGCCGCCACCGACCGCTCGGTGTCGACGACGAAGAACCAATCCCCGGTCACGACATGGTGCCGCGCGGCCGGGCGGGCCGCGGCGGGCAGCCGGCGTCGTCGGCGCCAGGTGAACGCTCATCGGCCGAGCCGATCCACGCAGACGAACCTGAACTCCCCGGTGTACCGCCGGCCGTGGGCGTCCTTGAGCCACAGCTGCTCCGGCCCTGGCAGCATCTCGCTGAACCGGAGCTGGGCGTTTCCCCGCCGTCGTAGTCGGTGGTTGAGCACCGCCAGTGACATCGGGTTCGACAGGTCGACATGGAACGGCTTGCGTTCTCCGGCAATGGTGGCGAAGACGTGCCGGGGCAGGCCCAGCTCGTCGCGCAGCCGACCGGCCGCGGCATGCGACACCCGAGCCGCGCCGTCCAGGCGTCCCGCCGGGACCGTCCACGACTCCCGCGCCACGACCAGGTTGTCGACCGTGACCCGCGGCTGGTGGGGGCGGGTCGGCAACATGCCGAACCGCTGCGCCGCCGCGTGCGACAGGAAGTCGCCCAACACCTGTACCGCCGGTGCCTCGAAGTCGCCCCGCACGTCGGTCACCACGAGTCCCGCGTCGCCGCGCCGCAGCCGTAGCCGGGAAGCGGGCAGCAGCCTGTCGGCCGGCCCGTACGGCGCCTCCGCGGTGAGTCCGAGGTAGCGGTACCGCGCCGACAGGTACGTGTCCGGCGGCACCGTGCGGGAGTTGAGCACGCCCGAGCCGAGCTGGTAGAGCGGCATGACCCGGTCGTCGCCCATCGCCTCGTCGATCAGCGCGTACAGCGCCGGGCGATCCGGATGGAACTCGTACGCCGACAGCACGTCCATGGTCTGCATGGCCGGATGCACCTCGCCCAGCACCGTCAACGCCCGGCCGGCGCGCACCTGCTCCAGGTCCGTGGCCGCGAACATCAGGTCGGGGCTGTGCCAGCGGGCCTGCGCCCACAGCGGCGGGCCGGCCGGGAACGCCGCCTCGACACCGGCCCGCAGGCCCTCGCTGGTCAGCTGCACCGCCCTGGCGTCGGGATCGGGCACCAGCAGGCTCTCCCAGCGGCGCCGCAGCTCCGCGGCGGCGGCCTCCGCGGGCGGCGACGAGTCGCCGTACGTGGCCGACCTGCCGACCATATCCATGACGTTGAGCAGCGGCACCCCCGCCACCGGGTCCACCTGCGGCGTGAGCCACGCCTCGTACTCGGCGGCGGTGCGACGGCAGTACCACGCGGCCCCGGCGAGCACCAGGTCCAGCGCCGGTCCGACGTCGGCGAGCAGCCGGGTGCTCAGCGAGACGTCGAGGTCGCCCAGGCAGTCCTGGAACAGCACGGTGCGCCCGGCATAGAAGTCGCCGGCCCGGTGGTACGCGTTGCCGCTGGTCAGCTCGACGAACCGGGCGTCGAGGTCGGTCAGTGCGGCGTCGAGCGCGGGCAGGTCCTCGCGTACCGCGGCCACCCGGTCCCGCGCCTCGACGACCCGGTCGAGGTCGGTCAGCGCCGCCGCGCGTCGGGCCGGGTCGGTCACCCGCAGCAACTGGCCCCGCAGCGCACGCTCCGGTCTCACGCCTCGGATCACCGCGAAACCGCTGGTCAGTAGCCGCATCGTCCGCAGCCGGTCGATCTCGGCGAGCACCGTGTCGCGGTCGGTGTCGGCGACCTCCGCCACGACGTCGTCGACGGTACGACGGCCGTCGCACAGTTGCAGCACCCGGCTGCGCAGCGCCGACAGCCGCAGTTCGGTGCCGTCGGCGAGCAACAGCGTCTCGCCTTCCAGGTGGGTCACCGGCGCACGTCGCGGTACTGTCCAGCGGCTCAGGTCGTGCCGTTCGTGCAGGGCGTCGGTGACGGCGCGGATCGCCCACGACTCGAAGAACGTGCCACGTTGCCGTGGTGGCCGGCCCGCTTCGCTGACGTCGGTGGGCCCGTCGGTCCACCGCCCCCAGACGACCGGGCCGAAGAAGCCGATCATGTCGTTCTTGGCGCAGTACCGGGAGGCGTAGGCCCACAGTGCCCGGTCCCGTTTGCGTTGTTCGCTCGGCTTTCCCGCCTTCTCGCGGGCACGGTACCGGCGACGGTAGACCGCGGGGTTCTGCCACAGCAGTGCCTCCCGCAGCCGTGGCTGCTCGTCGACGGCTGCCAGCGCCTGCCGCGCTGCCTTCTCGTCGACGTCGAAATCGCCGGTCGCCTCGATCTCCAGCCAGTCGAACGGCATCCCGGCGGTACGCGCCACGAGGGTCGGCCACACCCGCCACCGTTGTCCGTGGCCGAACTCGTACTCAGCCGATGGCATTGGCGGTCCGGTCGGAATCCGAATCCAGCAGGCCCGCCAGTTTGCGGATGGTCGGGTACTCGAACATGTCCGCGGCGGACAACTCCACCGTCAGCCGCTCCCGGATCCGCGACGCCAGCTGCACCACCGTCAGCGACGAGCCGCCGAGCAGGAAGAAGTCGTCGTCGATACCGACCTGGGTCAGCCCGAGCGACTCACACCACAGCCGCGCCAGCTCCCGCTGAACCGGGGTCTGCGGCGCCACGAACGTCGTACCGATCGTGCGTATCGGCTCGGCGACCGTCTCCGCCGCCTCGACCGCCTGCTGGTTGAACGTACGGGCGATCGCCAACCGCTCCGGCAGCGATCCGATCGACGTGATGACCTGCGGCCCCGGTCGCATCCGCATGATCCGCCGGAACAGTTCGCCGCCCTCGGCGTTGGTCAGCATTCCGGCGCCGCGAGCGGCCTGCTCGACCCCCGGCACCGCGGCCGTGACCGCCGCCGCCTCGTCCACGCTGCGCAGCGAGTACCCCTTCACGGTCACGCAGACCGTGCCGTCGGCGTCGACGATGACCTCGTCGATCTCCATGAACTCCGGTCGCGTCGGGTCGCTGTGATAGGTCTGCACCACCCAGCACCGTTCCGGAATACGGCGGTGCACCTCCACCGACCGGTACAGGAACGGCAGGTAGCGGCGACCCTCGACGCCGGACAACCCGTAGACCGCCCGGTCCAGCAACGCCGGATGCAGCGCGTACCGGTCCGCGTCGTCGCGCCCCACCGCCGGCAGCTCCAACTCGACCAGGCCCCGGTTGTCCTTCGCCCAGTACCGGCTGACCGCCTGGAACCGCTGCCCGAACGCGACGAGCCCCGAGTACGGCTGGGTCGCGTCCTCCTCGACCAGTTCCTCCCGGAACTCCGCGATGTCGATACGCTCGGCGGTGCCGTCCGGTACGGCACGGACCTTGCCGCGACAGTGCACCGTGGCCGACTGGCCCGCGAGGGCGAAGCTGATCGCGAATTCGAATCCGCCCGCGTGCGCCGGCGACAGCGTGATCGTTCCGGTCGCTGCCGCCGTGACGCGCACCGGGTCGATGAAGACGACGTCCTCGAGCCGTACCGGCACCTCACCCCACACGTGCCGGGCAGCCGCGTGGACCATTTCCAGCAGGCTCGTGCCCGGCAGCACACCGACGCCGCCGATCCGGTGATCGGTCAACACCCAGTGGCTGTCCACGTCCAGGTCGACCTCGAAGGTCCAGCCCTCCCCGTCGGGCGACGCGCGGTGCACCAACGGGTGGTCGAGCGCCGTCACCGCCGAGCCGCCCCGCAGCCGTCGCAGGGTGCGGAACCCCTCCCCGGCGCGGTCGGTCGACACCATGCCGACCTCCTGCCAGCCCCACCAGTTGATCGCCACCACGTACGGCGAACCGTCCGCGTGGGACGTGGCGTACGCGTCGAGGAACGTGTTCGCCGCCGCGTAGTCACTGTGCCCGTAGTCGGCCGAGACGGCGACGATCGACGAGAAGAGCGCGATGAAGTCCAGCTCGGGCAGCTGACCGGCCCGCACGAGCGCGTCGAGCACGAGCGTGCCACGCACCTTCGGCGCCAGCACCCGATCGGCCGTCTCCGCGTCGTGCAGTGCCAGCAGTTGTCCCCCGGCGATTCCGGCAGCGTGGATGATCCCGGTGATCGGGCCCAGCTCGGCCTGGCTCCGCCGCACCACCGACGCCATCGCGTCGGCGTCGGTCACGTCGGCGCGCAGCACCAGCACCCGGGCGCCGCTCGCCTCGATCCGCCTGACCGCCGCGATCTGGTCCCGCACGCCGTGCGGCGTGCCCGGGTCGTCCCAGCGCTCCCGGTCCGGCAGTCCGCCCCGGCTCACCAGCACCAAGTCGGTCGATTGCCGCTCCGCCAGGTCCTGCGCGATCGCCAGGCCGAGGCCGCCGAGCCCACCGGTGATGAGCAGGACGCCGCTGCCGTCGACCGGCCGCGGCACGCTCACCGGTTCGTTCGGGATCGACGCGTGGTGGTGCACCCAGCGCCGATGTCCGCGAAGCGCCACCAGTTCCGCGTCGCCGCCGGCACCGATCTCACCGACCACGGCCACCGCGACCGCCGCGGCGGTCAGCGCCGCGTCGACCTGCCGCACCCGTACCGTGCTGAGCTCACGCGGCAGGGTACGCAACGGACCGGCGACGGTGGCGCCCTCGGGCCGCGCCGGCTCGCCGTTGACCGACCACACCCGGTCGGTGACCGCCACCAGTTCCACCTCGGCCCGGAAGGTCCGCAGCATCGCCTTGGCCAACGCCGCCATCCGGTGGTAGCCCCGCATCGCGACCAGTTCCGGATCGACGGCCGGGCCGCCGTCGAACACCGCGTAGACGATGCGGTCCGGCAGCAGACCCGCCTGGTACACCGCCTCCACCAGCAGTTCCACGTCGTGGCTGTCGTCCGGGTCGAACTCGTAGCCGTCCGGTGCCGACACGAACCCCGGGCCGGCGTACGCGGGCAGCACGAACACGTCCCGCCGCCGGGCCTCCGCGATGATCTCCGCGCCCACCGGGTCGTCGCCCGCGAGGACCAGCCACGTCTCGCCGAGCAGGCTCCCGCCCCGGCGCGGCACCGGCTGCGACCGCCACGCCGGCAGGTACAACGGCGTGAGCAACGGGTCGTTGGGCACCTCGACGTCGTCCTCGAACACCCCCGGGCGCACCGGATCCGGGTCCACCCAGCAGCGCCGCCGCTCGTAGGGGTAACCGGGCAGGCTCACCCGCCGCCCGCCGTCGGTCGTCCGCACCGCCGAGAAGTCCAGGCCGACGCCGGACACCCACAGCCGGCCCACCGTGGTCGCCAGCACCGTCACGTCGGTGGCGGTGGTGTCGTTCGGCAGCGCCATCGTGGTCAGCGCGCTCGTCGACCGGCCCTGACTGGCGGCGTACTGGCGGGCGAAGACGCACATCGACTGCCCCGGCCCGACCTGGACGTGCACCGCGTCGGCCAGCTCGTCGAGCCGCGCCAGGCAGTCCTCCAGCCGCACTTCCTGCCGTACGTGCGTCGCCCAGTACGCGGCGCTCGTCGCCTGCTCGTCGGTGATCCAGTCGCCCGTGACGTTCGACAGGTACCGCAGCCGCGGCGCCTGCCGGGGGAAGCTGTCCACCAGCGCTGCCAGGTCGTCGCAGATCGGTGCCATCATCCGCGAGTGGAACGCGTGCGACGTGCGCAGCAGGGAGCCGGACAGCCCGATGTCGGCCAGTTCCTGCGCGAACTGCTCGACCGCGGCCAGCTCACCGGACACGACGCACGACGACGGCGAGTTGCTCGCGGCGATGTCCAGCTCGCTCGGCAGCATCGCCCGTACCGCTTCCGCGCCCAGCGACAGCGACAGCATGCCGCCCGGCGGCAGCGCCTGCATCAGCCGTCCCCGCCGCGCGACCAGCCGCAACGCGTCCGGCAGCGCGAACACGCCGGCGACCGTCGCCGCCACGATCTCCCCGATGCTGTGGCCCAGCAGCGCCACCGGCTCGATGCCGAACGAGCGCAGGAGCTGCGCCATGGCCCATTCCACGGTGAACAACGCGGGCTGGGTCACGGCGGTCTCGTTGAGCTTCGCCGCGGCCTGCTCGTCGGTGACCTCGGCGTTCAGCAGCTCCCGCAGATCGAACCCGAGCAGCGGCGCCAACTGGTCGGCGCAGGTGTCGACGGCGTCCCGGTAGACCGGCCAGGTCCGGTACAACTCGCGCCCGGAGCCCGGGAACTGCGCGCCCTGGCCGGGGAACAGGAACGTCACCTGCGGCGACCCCGCGACCCCTGCGACGGTGCGTACCGTCGGCTCGCCGCCCAGCTCCGCGACCGCCGCCTGCGGGTCGCCGGCCACCACCAGCCTGCGGTGCGCGAACGCGGCCCGCCCTTCCTGCAACGTGAACGCCACGTCGGCCGGGTCGTGCCCGGCGTCGCCGAGGTGCTCGGCCAGCGCCGCGCAACTGGCGGCGAGGGCGTCGGCGGAACGGGCGGACACCGGCCACAGCTGCGGCGTCCCCGTCGTCCGAGCCGGTGGCTCCGGCGGCGCCGGTGGCTGCTCGACGATGACGTGGGCGTTGGTGCCGCCGATGCCGAACGAACTCACCGCGGCGATCCGCGGCGCGTCCCGGTCGAGCCACTCGGGGTTGGACCAGTGCTGGACCTCCCTGGCCAGCCGGAACGGGGAGTTCGCGAGGTCCATCGCCGGGTTCGGCTCGACGCAGTTGATGGTCGGTGTGATGACGCCGTCGCGGACCGCGAGGATCGCCTTGAGCAGGCCGACCGTGCCGGCCGCCGGGCCGAGGTGGCCGAGGTTGCCCTTCGCCGAACCGAGCCAGCAGTACTGGCGACGTTCGGTGCGCTCCCGGTATGCGGCGCTCAGTGCCGCCACCTCGATCGGGTCACCGACGACCGTGCCGGTGCCGTGCGCCTCGACCATCCCGATCGCCTCGGGATGCACCTGAGCGTCGTCCAACGCCGCCCGGACCAGCTCCAGCTGACCGTCCACACCGGGCGCGGTGAACCCGGCCCGCCGGTTGCCGTCGTTGTTGACCGCAGAGCCCCTGATCACCGCGTACACCTGGTCGCCGGCCGCCGTTGCCGCAGCCAACGGCTTGAGCACCACCAGCGCGCCGCCGTCGGCGAAGATCGTGCCGGTGGCATCGGCCGCGAACGGACGGACGTGCCCGTCCCGCGACAGGATCCCACCCTCCAGGTACGGGTAGCCGCCGCCCAACGGCAGGTCGACCTGCACGCCGCCGGCGATCGCGACATCACACTCGCCGCGGCGCAGCGCCTGCATCGCCTGGTGCACCGCGACCAGGGACGTCGAGCACGCGGTGTAGACGGACACGCTCGGCCCCATGAACCCGAGGCGGTACGACACCAGCGGGGCGATGTAGTCCGGGTTGTTGCCGGTGCTCATGCTGGTCAGGCCGGCGGCGCGACTGACGGCGCGATTGCGTTCGATGTAGTCGGTCCGGTACCGGTTCGTGGTCGCGCCCCCGAACACGCCCACCCGCTGCCCGATCCCGCGCGGGTCGTAGCCCGCGTCGGTGAGCGCGGTGTAGGAAAGCTCGAGGAACAGCCGGAACTGCGGATCGCAAAGCTCGGCCTCACGTTGTGTGAATCCGAAGAACTCAGGATCGAACAGGTCGAGATCGGCGGCGGTACTTGTAACCGGTTGGAAACCCGGCGTGTCCACCGCTTCGGACGGAAGTTGCCGTGCGCGCGCCACCTCGGGGGCGAGTCGCTCGACAGACTCCACACCGCCTTGGAGGTTGCGCCAAAACTCACGGACATTGCGTGCGCCCGGTAACCGTGCCGCCACTCCGACAATAGCTATGGCGTTGTCGGATGCGCCGTGAGTGTCTGGCACCAACACTCCCTTACAATACTTTTGGGCCAACCAGCCTCCGGGACGATAGTCGGGCGTCCCAGGGCATGTCAACGGTCACTGCGCCACGTCTCCCCCATCGGTTCTCAGCTACACTGACGCGTGCCACAAGACTCCCTGAGCCGCTTGAGTAGCGAATTTGCCGATTACGCGACAGTCGGCAGCCAAATAGTCATCGCCGAGGCGATGGGATTGTTACAGCTGCCGCCGATCCACGTTACTCTCGGTGAGTTGGGCATCATCGACGGGGAATGGGAACGCATCCGGCGCGATCTGTTCGAGATTTTCCACCTCCGCGCCGACCCGGCGGCACTCAGCGTGCTGACTCCGGCACAGCTCGGCCAGTTCATCGCCGACCAGCCGATCAACCGGCCCGGCCCGCAATTGCGCCTCGCGGGGGGAAGCGGCACCGCGTCGTGGCTGGTGCACGGCGCCGACGGCGAGGTGAGCTGGTTCCTCAAGCACCTCGACGGGATCGGGTTGCCGACCCCCCTGATCGGTCTGCGCGCCCCCGGTTGGTACGACGAGCCCACGCCCGCGTCGATCGAGGAACTCGCCGTCCGGTACACCGACCAGATCCGTGCCGCCCAGCCAACGGGCCCCTACCGGCTCGCCGGGTACTGCGCCGGCGCCGTCATCGCCGTCGCGGTGGCGAACCTGCTGGAAGGCCAGGGGGAGACGGTCGAACGGATGTTCTTCATCGACCCTGACCTGCGGCACCTGGCCGCGTCGAGACGCGACGCCGTCATGTTCCGGCTGCACCAGCTCAAGCGCCGTCCCGAGCCGGCCGCGCGCCTGCTGCGCAAACCCGCGACCGAGACACCGCTCGCCCAGGTGCTGGAACGCATGGACGATCCACGCCCCCACCAGGACCCGATGGAACGCGTCCTCTACCGCGGGCTCGGGGTCGTCGCCGACCTGATCGGCCTCACCGGTGGCGACACGCTGGCCCCGGTCTCCACCACGGCGACCGCCTGGTTCACCGACTCCTACCTGACCTCGATCGCCGAGAGCAAGGACAAGGTGATGGCACACCTCGCCACCATGTTCAGCGACGGCGTCGACATCCGGTACAGCTCCTCACACACAGAGATATTTGCGACCTCCGAATTCCGTGACTGGCTCATCCAGTACGCCGAAGCGGAAAGCCACAACGCCGCCAGATAGCCGCCATCTCCCGCAGCCCGGCGATTCGCTCGTCCATCGTGGCGCCGCGTGGCGCGACCGACAACGTGCCGAGACCGGCTGCGGCGTACGAGCGCACCTTGGCCTCGATCCGCTCGGCGGGGCCGATTAGGCACGTACGGTCGAGGAATTCAAACGGTACCGCCGCGAGCGCGTCCGGGTCGCCTTCCTGGAACAGTTTTCGCACCTTGCGCGCCGCGTCTCCGTAACCGAGTCTCTCGGCCTGTTCGACGTAGAAGTTCCGGGCCGTGCCGCCCACGCCCAGGAATTGGGCGGCATACGGCCTCACCCTATTCGCGCACGCCTCCAGGTCATCACCGATCGCCATTGGCAACGTGGCGACCAGATCGAACTCGGATTTGTCGCCCGACGCCCGGTCCCGGCCCGTCGCGATATGCGCGAGTGTCTCCGCCACGCCCTCCGGCGGCAGGAAGAGCGACAGCGATCCGTCGGCGATCTCCCCGGCCAGTTCCAGATTCTTCGGCCCCAACGCCGCCAGATAGATCGGCAGGTCGCCCCGCAACGGGCGCATCGTCAACCGCTGCGGCTCGCCCGGCGCCCCGGGCAGCGGCAACGTCGTGTGCCGCCCGGCGAACCGGACCGGTCGGCGGGTCAGTGCCGCGCGGACCACGGCCACGTACTCCCGGGTGCGGGTCAACGGCTGTCCGAAGGGCACCCCGTACCAGCCCTCCGACACCACCGGGCCGGAGATCCCCAGCCCCAGTCGGAAACGTCCGCCGCTGGCCAGGTCGAGCGTCGCCGCGGTCATCGCCGTCATCGTCGGCGCCCGCGCCGGAATCTGCATGACCGCGGCGCCCAGGTCGATCCGCTCGGTCTGCGGGGCCAGCCAGCCCAGCAGCGTCGGCGCGTCGCTGCTGTACGCCTCGGCGATCCACAGCGCGTCGTACCCCAACTGGTCCGCCGCCTGCGCCAACGCCAACAGATCATCGAGACTGGTCCGGTCGTGCAACATACCGAGACTGAGTCCGAGCCTCATCGTCATGCCCCATCCGATTGCTGGTTCAGCACGAACCCGGCCAGCGCCTGCGGTGTCGGTGCCGAGAAGATCGCGGCCAACGGCACATTCACCCCGGTCGACCTGGTGACCTGTTGCGCCAGTTTCGCGGCGAGCAGCGAATGACCGCCGCTGCGGAAGAAATTCGACTGCTCGTGCAGCTGCGGTGCGCTGAGAATGCTCCGCCACAACGCCACGAACTCACCGACCAGGCCGTCGGCCACCGGAGCACCCTCGGCCGAATCGGCCCTCCGGGCCGCTGCCCGCTGTTCGGCCATCGCGGTCAGCGTCGGATAGTCCACCTTGTCGTTGCCGGTCGTCGGCATCACTTCCAGCACCGCCACGTCGGTGGGGACCGCGTACGACGCGAGCTGGTCCTTCGCGAAACGCCACACGTCGTCGGCGATGTCCGCGTCGGCACCACGCACGAAGGCCACCAGTGCGCCGTCGGCGCTCGGATCGCCGGCCAGGACCACCGCGGCGGCACTCACCCGTGGATGCTGCTCCAGCACCGCCTCCACCTCGCCGAGTTCGATCCGGTGGCCCCGCAGCTTGACCTGACGGTCGGTGCGTCCGCGCAGCTCGAGCGTGCCGTCGTGACGCCAGCGGCCCACATCGCCGGTGCGGTAGAACCGGCCCGCACCGCCGAGCTCACCGAACCGCTGCGCCGTCAACTCGGGACGACGCAGGTAGCCGATGGCCACGCCGTCGCCGCCGATGCACACCTCGCCCGGCATTCCGGGCGGCTGCGGCCGGCCGTCCCCGTCGGCGATGACCACGGTGGTGTTCGCGATCGGCCGCCCCACCGCCACGCCCCCGTCGACGTCGGTGACCAGCGCGCTGGTGGACCAGATCGTCGTCTCGGTCGGCCCGTACACGTTCCACAGCGTGCAGCCGGTCGCGAGCAGCGCCCGCGCCAGATGCGCCGGCAGCGGCTCACCACCGCAGAGGACCCGCCGCCCCCGCAGCCGGCCCTTCGCGTCCTGGACCACCAGCCGCCACGTCGTCGGCGTCGCCTGCAGCACCGACACGTCGTAGCGCTGCACCAGGTCGAGCAGGACCGCGCCGTCGCTGCGGGCGGCGTCGTCGGCGACGACCACCCGGGCGCCGGCGACCAGCGGCAGGAAAATCTCGAGGGCGGAGATGTCGAACGCGTAGGTGGTCAGCCACAGCAGGGCGTCCTGCCTGGTCACGCCGATGTCGGCGATGAAGTGCCGCACCACGTTCGCCAGGTTGGCGTGGCTGATCACGACGCCCTTCGGCAACCCGGTCGAGCCGGAGGTGTAGATGACGTACGCCGCTTCGGTCGGCGCCGGCGCCTGCCAGCCGCGCTCATCCGGATCCACCGTGCCGAGCTCGATCACCCGGCAGCCGGCGGGAACCACGCCCGGCGGTGGCTCCCGGTCCGCCAGCAGCACGGTGACCTCGGCGTCCGTGAGCTCGTACGCGAGTCGCGCGGCCGGCTGGTCCGGATCGAGCGGCAGGTACGCCGCCCCCACCTGCCAGATGCCCAACGCGGCCACCGCGCACGGGAAGCCCCGTTCGGCGTAGAGGCCGACGATCGCGCCTTTTCCCACCCCGGCCCGCGCCAGCAGCGCGGCGACACCGGCCGCCCGCGCCACCACGTCTCGGTACGTCCACGTCACGCCGTCGCGACCGATGATCGCCGCCGATTCCGGCTGGGCCGCAGCCTGCGCGGCGATCTCCTCAGCCACCGTTCTGCGCGGGCCGTCGACCGTCGTCGCGTTGGCGTCGTCGACCACGGCTTGATCCGCGGCGCTCCAGACATCGAGCCCACCGATCGGCCGGTCGACCTGAGCCGGCAGGCTTTCCAACACCGCCTCGTACCGCGCCAGAAGCGCGGCGATGTCGTCCGCGTCGTGGACGTCCGAACCGTAGACCGCCTTCAGCGTGACGCCGTCACCCTCGCGCATCACCACCAGTTCGAGGTCGACCCTGCTGTGATCGCTGTCGATCTCCCACATCTCCGCCGCCAACTCGTCCCGGCCACCGGTCATCGGCTCCGGGGGCGGCCGGTGGTTGAACATGTGGCGGAACGGCGGCACCCACCACGCCGCGTCGTTGCGCGTGTGCGACGTCTCCAGTCCCTCGTAGGAGACATCGGCATGGTCCATCGCGGTGACGAACAACCGACGGACTTCCCGCACCAACTCATGGAACGTGCGTTCCGGTGTCACATCCAGCCGCAGCGGCAGCGTGTTCATGTGATAGCCGACCGCCCGACGGGCCGCGCCGTCCCGCAGATCGACCGGGACCCCCACCACTACGTCCTGGCCCGCGCCATGCCGCATCAGCAGCACGTAGTACAGCGTCAACAACACGATGTTGTCGGTCGCGCGGCACGTCCGGCGCAGGTCTCGCATACCGGCGAGCGCCGCCGCGGACAGTCGCCGGGTGACGGTGCCGCCGGCGAACGTCGGCGCCGCCGGGTCCGGCCGTCCGAACTCCAACGCCGCCGGAACGCCCGGCAGGTCCGCGAGATGCCGCTGCCAGAAGGCGAGCGCCGCCGCCGTCGGCTCGGCGACCTCCGGGGCCGGTCCGGGCCCGGCGAGCGCCGCCGGCGGCCGGCCGTCGACGAGCATCGCCGGATACAGCGCCGCGAACTCCTCGATCAGCACCGCGCCTGACACAGCGTCCACCGCGAGATGGTGCAGGCACAGGCAGATGAGGTGCCGGTCCGGGCTTCGCACCAGGACCGCGCGGACCGGAATGTCGACGGCGAGGTCGAACGGCCGCCCCGTGACGGTCCGGCACACCTGACCGGCCTCGTCGGACGCTGCCTGCACCACCTCGAGCGGCACCGTCGCGGACTCCGCCACCACCCGCGTCGGCAGCCCGTCAACCTCGACGAACCGGGTCCGCAGCGCCCGATGCCGCCGCGCCAACTGGTCCAACGTCGCCTGTACCGCCGCGGTGTCCAACCGTTCCGTCGTCACCAGCGCCAGCGGCACGTTGTTCACGCCGGTCTCCGGCAGCAACCGCTCCAGCATCCACAGCGCGTTTTCCTTCGCGGACAACACGGTTCACCTCACCCGATCGACGTCGAGGACGTCATGGCAGTCGTCTGATGCGGTTCGCCGAGCGCGGGCGGAGCGACCCTCGAGTGAGGACGCGAGCCACCTCTGCCGGTGACAGTCAGTGATCCGGCCGTCCGGATCGCGGACGGCGTCGAGGCGCACCCGCACACCGTCAGAGGCCGCCGTCCGGACCAGGCGGAGCAATGCGGCTTCCGGCACACGAACCCCCTGAGGCGCGACTCCGAGCCGCCCGCGACGAATGATCCTCGACAGGCTACGGCGCACGTCACGTGGCATCAAGCGCATGCCACACGCGGACGCGACCCCGACCGCCACACCGCACCGCCGGCCCTCGAACCCGGCCCCGGGCCTCCGCCGCGGCAGCGATGTCGAACGGTCGGCAGAACCCACACAGACTCGGGCAACACGGGGGCCCGAGGGTCACCAAAGTCACTCAGCGTCAGCTCGCCGGCACTTCGCCGTCAGGTCGGACGCGGTCGGCCGTCGAGCGCCGGCTCCGCTGCGGCGCGACGGAGGCCGCCGCTCAGCGATCCGGGGCGTTCTTCTCCGCGAGGTACATCTCGAGCTGGATGTTGTCCGGGTCCCGGAACGCGATCAGCGTGAAGTCCATCGGTGGCGTAACCGTGATCCCGGAGTGCGCGACGCCGGCATCGGTCAGCCGGGAGGCCCACGCCTCCAGCTCGGCCCGCGTCCGCACCGCGAACGCCAGGTGGTCGAGTCCCGTCCGACGTTCACTGAACTCCGCGCCGGCATCCGCGTGCCTGTGCGTCGTCAACCCGATGACGACCCCGCTCGGGTGGCGCATCAGCTGCCGGTCGAAGCTGTCGGTGTCCCACCGGAACAGCGGTGAGAAGTCCAGGACCTCGCTGTACCAGCGAACCGAGGCATCGAGGTCGCGCACGTTCAGCGCGATGTGGTGGATCCCTGAGAACCCTGCTACCGCCACGTCTCACGCCTTTCGCAACCGTCGGCCCCCGCTGAACAGTAAGGCGGATGCTACGGCGCGGGCTGGAGCGGCTGCACACGCAGGCCAGCCTGATCACGTCACCCGATCGCCGCCGTCGGCGCCGGCGCCCGGTTTGCGGGTCAGGCTTGATCCCGGCGGGTTGAGTGGATGGCGAGCAGGGCGATGTCGTCGGTGGTCTGCTCGGCGGCGAGTGTGGTCATGACGCGGGCGCAGACCGATTCGGCGGGACCTGGCTCGACGGCTGAGCAGAGCCGTTGGATGCCGACGTCGATGACTTCGCCGCGGCGTTCGACGAGCCCGTCGGTGTAGCAGATGAGGGCCGCCCCGGGCGGGAACACGACTTCGGTGTACCGGCGGGCCGGCTGACGCGGGCCCGTTCCCAACGGAAGATCGACCGGATTGTTCAGCACGCTGGCTGGCCGGCCCGGCGCGGCCAGGATGGGTTGCAGGTGCCCGGCGAGGGACAGTCGGATGGTGGTGCGGTCCGGGGAGATCATGGCGTACAGGACCGTGGCGAGGTTCCCGGTCTCGAAATGGTGGACCTTGCGGTCGAGCAGGGTCAGCGCGCTGGCCGGGTCGTCGCAGACCAGGGCGTAGGCGCGCAGCGCGCTGCGCAGGCGTCCCATCACCACGGCGGAGCGCAGTCCGTGTCCGGACACGTCGCCGATCACGACCCCCAGCCAGCCGGAGGGCAGCGTGAACACGTCGTACCAGTCACCGCCGACGCCGGCGTCGTGGCCGGGGACGTAGCGGGCGGCCATGTCGACGCCGGGCGCGTCGGGCAGGTGGGTGGGCAGCAGGCTGCGTTGCAGGGCGAGGGCAGCGGCGCGGTCCATGCTGCCGGCCCCGGCCTGGCTGGCAAGGCTCGCCCTCTCGCCGGCCAACTGAAGCAGCTTCACGTCGTCATCGGTGAATCGATGCGGCTTGAGGCAGCCGACGTGCAATACGCCGATCACCTCGCCGCCGGCGAACATGGGCACGCCCAGCAGCGAGCGGACCCCGTTGCCGAAGAGGATCGGGCTGACCACGTCGCCGGCCGTGAGGTTGTCCATCATGACGGGATGCCTGTCCCGAGCGATCCGGCCGGCGAATCCACTGCCGACGGAGATCCGGATGCCCCTGCGGACCTCCTCCTCCAGCCCCTTCGCCGCGGTGGCCACAAGCTGCTGGGCGTGCACGTCCAGCAGCAGGATGGCGGCGGTGTCAACCCGGAGCACCTCTCGGACGCGGTCAAGGAGTTCGTCGAGGAAGTCGGTGACGCCGAGCTGGGACAGCGCGGCGTCGGCGACCGCCTCGATCCGGCGCAGCCGCTCGTCGCTCCCACCACCCCGCACCATCACCGGAATCGTAGCCCTCCCCCGGCCGGAACCGACTCCGGGAACGACCCGTCTCGGACCGGACCATGGTGCGCCGCCCGCCAGTTGACGCGGGGCGGATCGGCGTGACCTCGGAGGGTGGGCCGGCCGACGTGCCGGCCGTTCGGGCGGCGCCCGTTGACACCGGGGAGTTCAAGGCTTAGAACAATTCATTGATAGTCGTAAATAGAAAGTTCGTCACCGGAAGGCGCCACCCCTCGCCCAAGGAGGACCCGGAGCATGCACCGACCAGGCCCGTCCCGTCTGCTCAGCCTGCTGGCCGCCGCCATCACCGCCGCGTCCGCGCTCGTCGCCGTCGCCCCGCCCGCCGAGGCCACGGCGGCCGATCTCACGCAGCACGTCAATCCGTTCATCGGCACCGACGACAGCAACGCCCCCAACCCGGTGGGCGGCGGCGCCGGTGGCAGTACGATCCCCGGCCCGGTCCAGCCCTTCGGCATGGTGCAGCTCAGCCCTGACACACCGACGGCCTCGCCCTCCGGCTACCGCTACAGCGACACCGAGATCGAGGAGTTCAGCCTCACCCACTTCAACGGCGCGGGCTGCCCCAACAACGAGGACCTCGGCATCCTGCCGATCACCGGCGCCCTCGGGTCCTCACCCGGGACGTCCTGGACGTCCTACCGGGCCACCCAGAACAAGGGCCAGGAGCAGGCCAGTCCCGGCTTCTACCAGGCGGTGCTCAGCAACTACGGCAACACGAGGGTGGAGGCCACCGCGACCACGCGCACGGCCGCCCTCCGCCTGACGTACCCGTCCAGCACCACGGCCAGAGTGTTGATCAACACCAGCCGCAGCGCCACCGGCAACCGAAACGGCTCGATCACCATCAGCGGTTCCTCCGTGACGGGCAGCGTCACCGGCGGCGGCTTCTGTGGCAGCGCGAAGACCTACCAGATCTTCTACCGGATGGAGTTCGACCGCGCCCCGACCGGGATCGGCACCTGGCTGGGCGGAACGGTCAACGCCGGATCGGCCAGCACCAGCGGCACGAACTCCGGCGGCTACCTGACCTTCGACACGTCCAGCAATCCCGTCGTGCAGGTCAGGGTGGGCATATCGTTCGTCAGCCAGGCCGGCGCCCAGGCCAATCTCGCCGGCGAACAACCCGGCTTCGGCTTCGACGCGACGCGCGCCCAGGCCGCCGCCCAGTGGAACGCCGTGCTCAACCGGGTGCAGGTCGCCGGCGGCTCCGGCGCCGACCTGCAGAAGTTCTACACCGCGCTGTACCGCGTCTTCATCAACCCCAACGTGTCCAACGACGTCAACGGGCAGTACCGCGGATTCGACAACGTCATCCGCACCGCCGGCCACCCCGTCTACCAGAACTACTCCGGCTGGGACATCTACCGTTCCTGGGCGGCGCTGATCGCGTTCCTCGCACCCGGCGAGGCAGCCGACATCGCCAAGTCCATGGTGCTCGACGGGCAGCACGGCGGACTGCTGCCCAAGTGGTCGCACAACACCAGCGAGGCGTTCGTCATGACCGGGGACCCCGGCCCGATCGTCGTGGGCAGCCTCTACCAGTTCGGTGTCCGCGACTTCGACACCGCCGCCGCGCTGGCGCTGATGAAGAAGAGCTCCGCCGGCGGCACGACCCAGGGCAGCCCGGTCCGGGGGCGGCAGAGCGGCTACGTGCAGCGCCAGTACATCGACGGCGACCCCTCAGACTCGTTGGAGTACTCGGCGAGCGACTTCGCGGTCGCCCAGTTCGCCCGCGCCCTGGGCGACCCGGCCACGTACGACACCCACATGGCACGGGCCCAGTGGTGGCGCAACGTGTTCAACACCGAGTCGGGCTACGTCCATCCGCGCAACGCCGACGGCACCTGGCCGTGGCCGCTCGACCCGGCCAGCCAGTCGAACTACGTCGAGGGCAACGCGTCGCAGTACACCTGGATGATCCCCTACAACCTCGGCGGCCTGATCGACCTGATGGGTGGCCGGCAGACCGCGATCCAGCGGCTCGACCACCACTTCATCCAGACCAACGGCGGCCAGTCGCAGCCGTACTTCTACATCGGCAACGAGCCGGAGCACGGCGTGCCGTGGGCCTACCACTTCGCCGCCGCGCCGGCCGGCACCAGCGCCGCGGTCCGGCGGATCATGAACGAGTCGTTCACCACCGGCGCCGGCGGGCTGCCCGGCAACGACGACCTCGGCGCGACCTCGGCCTGGTACGTCTGGTCCGCGCTCGGCATGTACCCGCCCACGCCCGGCGCGGACACCCTGGCCCTGCACGGGCCGATCTTCCCGTCGATCCTGGTCGACCGTCCGACCGGTGACCTCCAGATCAACGCCGCCAACGCCGGGCAGGGCAACCAGTACGTGCAGAGCCTGTCCCGCGACGGCTCGGCGACGCAGCGCACCTGGCTGCGGTACGGCGACCTCGCCGGTGGGGCGACGCTGTCGTACGCGATGGGCGCCGCACCCTCGTCGTGGGGCACCAGTCCCGTCGACGCGCCGCCGTCGTTCACCGACGGGTCCACCCCTCCGGCCGTCGCCCCCGAGCTGGGTCCCAACCTGGCCGCCGGGAAGCCGGCCACCGGATCGGCCGGGTGCAACTCCACCGAGGGCCCCGACAAGGCCCTCGACAGCCGGCTCGGCGGCGCCAGCAAGTGGTGCTCGCTCGCCGCCGGCACCAAGTTCCTCCAGGTCGACCTGGGATCGAACCAGACGGTCCGCTCGTTCGTGGTCAAGCACGCCGGACTCGGCGGAGAGACCACCGGCTGGAACACCGGCGACTTCACGATCCAGACCAGCACCGACGGCACCGCCTGGACGACGCGCGTCTCGGTGTCCGGCAACCGGTCGAGCCGGACCTACCACCCGATCCTCGCGGCGCCCGCCCGTTTCGTCCGACTGAACGTCACCACGCCCACCAACAACGGCAACAACGCGGCGCGCATCGACGAGTTCGAGGTGTACGGCACGAACAACCAGACCAGTCTCGCACTGAACCGGCCGGCCACCGCGGACTCCCAGTGCGCCGCGAGCGAGGGGCCCGAGAAGGCCGTCAACGGCAGCACCTCGGGCGGTGGCTCCGACAAGTGGTGCGCCACCGGCGGCACCAGATCCCTGCGCGTCGACCTGGGCGCGAACCGCCGGGTCGGGTCGATCGGCATCCACCACGCCGGTGCCGGCGGCGAGAACCGTGCCTGGAACACCAGGGACTTCGACGTGCAACTGTCCGCCGACGGCACGACCTGGACGACCGTGGCGCAGGTCAGGGGCAACACCGCCGACATCACCAGCCACCAGGTCTCGACGGACGGCCGGTACGTGCGCCTCAACGTCCTCACCGCCACCCAGACCACCGACACCGCCGCCCGGCTGTACGAGGTCGAGGTCTACGGAACCTGACGCCCCCGTGGCTGGCCGCGTCGTGCGGCCAGCCACGGTCGGCCTGTCCAGCGGCCTACGCCCACCAGTTGCCGGAGGTGCTGTCCGCGCCCTGGACGTCGTCGGTCATCTGCGCGTTCACGATGACCTGGTGGAAGGACTGCCACCCGAATCCGCTGAAGATCAGGATCTCCCAGGCAACCGGACCGTTCGCGCAGGGCACGTCCATGGACGCCGTCCCGAACGAGAACGGCAGGACCTGCGTCGCCGACACGCTGAGGTGCGCGGCACCGGTCGATCCGGTGCAGGTCACCGTGCCGTTGACCTGGAGCTGGTAGACGGTCACCGCGCTGGCCGAGGTGACGGTGATGTCGGCCTGGGCCGCCCGCGCCGGCGCGGCGACGGCCAGCCCGGCCGTGGTGAGCACGGCGACGGTGAGCGCCCCACGACATGCCCGTTCGATCATGGTCATCATCCCCTCGGGATTCGCGAAACTGGCGGCACAGGCCGGACCAGCCTAACGAATACATCCATAGATATGATTTTTCCATGACAAATGTACTGACCGTCGCGGCGGCGAGGGGGCATCGGCCCCTGCCGAGTCGGTCTTCGCCGGGTCGGTCCCTGCCGGGCCGGTCTACCCTCCGTCGGCCCCTATGGAGCTGCCCCGTTTGTGCGGTCGATGGAGCGGGAGCGTGAACGGGGCAGCTCCATAGGGGCCGAAGGACGGGTCCCCGACCCGATGCGGGGTGCAATCGTCCGGCCGCCACCCGACTGCCCGATACACGGGGCGGCGTGAAGGCGACCTCCCGGGGCATTCGCCGGTCAGCGCGGGATCAGACCGTTCTGGTACGCCCAGACCACGGTCTGCAACCGGTCGCGTACGCCGATCTTGGCCATGGCCCGCCCGAGGTGGGACTTGACCGTGCTGGTCTCGATGAACAGCTCACCGGCGATCTCGACGTTCGACAGGCCCTGGGCGAGCAGCCCCACGATCTCCCTCTCCCGCGCGGTGAGCTGGTGGGCCGCCGCGGCGTCGGACGGGGACGTCGGCCTGCGCCGCGCGAACTCCGAGATCACCCGATGGGTGACGGCCTGGTCGACGAGCCCGTATCCGTTGGCGAGGCGGCGGACCGCGTCGATGAGGTCGTCGGGCTCGCAGTCCTTGAGGATGAATCCGCTCGCCCCGGACTCGAGCGCGCCGAAGACGTACTCGTCGAGGTCGAAGGTCGTCACCACGAGCACGGCCGGCGGCGCCCCGACGGCGTCGGCGACGATCTGGCGGGTCGCGGCGAGCCCGTCGCCGCCGGGCATCCGGACGTCCATGCAGATGACGTCCGGGTGCAGCCGGCGGGCCAGCTCGACAGCCGAGGATCCGCTGGACGCCTCCGCCACGACCTCGATGTCACCCGCCTGCTCAAGGATGACGCGGAAACCGGCCCGCACGACCGCCTGGTCGTCGACGAGCATCACCGTGATCATGCCGGGTCCTCTCCCTTCGTGGCCGTAGCCGTCGAACCGGCTGGCGCGTCGTCGCGTCCCGTCGGCAACGTCACTGTGACAGACCACCCGCCGGTCGGCGTCGGCCCAGCCTCGAACTGCGCACCGATCAGCTGTGCGCGTTCCCGCATGCCGACCAGGCCGACTCCGCCGCCGGTCCGTGCCGCGGGTTCGGGGGCGCGCGTGGCGGGTTCGTTCGACACCCTGAGCGCGACCTCGCGCGGCAGGAAGCGGAGCTCCACGCGCACCGGGGCGCCGGGGGCGTGCTGGCGGGCGTTGGACAGGCACTCCTGCACCATCCGGTACAGCGCGACGTCGGCGATCGGGGACACCTCGCGCCGCGGTCCCTCCCCGACGAACTCGACGGAGGTGCCGAGGTCGCGTGCGGTGCGCACGAGGTCGTCGAGGCTGACCAGTCCCGGCACCGGGGCGTTGTCGTCGTCGTGCCCGGCGCTGTCCCTGTCGACCGACCGCCCCCGGAGCACACCCACGACGAGTCTCAGGTTGTCGAGGGTCTCCTTGCCCTGCCCGCGGATCCACGCGACGCCGGCCTTCGCCGCCGCGGGGTCGCGGTCGATCAGCCGCTCGACCGCCGCCGCCTGCACCACCATGCCGGACAGGTGGTGGGCGGCGACGTCGTGCAGTTCCCGGGCCATCCGGGCGCGCTCCGCGCCGATCGCCACCCGCACCTTGTCCCGGTGCGCCCGGAGCGCGTCTTCCGCCCGCACCCGCACCAGTTCCAGGTAGCGCCGGTGGGTGGCGACGTAGCTGCCGACGAAGGTCGCCCCCAGGTAGGACAGGGCACCCGAGGCGAGGTGGCCGAGCCCCGCGACGAGGATGTCGGGGGCCACCCCGACGGTGACCGCGATCACCCCCGACGCCTCGGCCACCGCGGCCGCGCCGGCCAGCAGCAGCGCCGTCCTGGCGGGGAAAAGGGTGCCGACGGTGTAGGCCGCGACGAGTGGTGCGGCGCCACGGACCGTCGCTTCGGACGGGACCACCGCGGTGACGACGACCTGTAGGCCGACGACGAGCCCGAGGCAGAGCCGCGGACGTACCCGACGCAGGCACAGCACCAGCGCCTGCACGCAGGCGACGGCGACGAGCACCCGGGCCCGCGCCGGGTCGACGGAGAGCCCCTCGACGGGCGCGGCGAACCGGAGGAACGTCGCCAGCGTCGCGAACGTCGCCACGGTGACACCGGCCGCCAGCAGGCAGTCCCGCGCGAACCGTCCGGTCACTCCGATCCTGGTGAGTCGTTCGTCCAACCGCCGGGTCAGTCCAGGCAAGCCGGGGGTGTCGGCGGGCGCTCGGCCAGCACCGGGGTGATCTGCCATGGCGATCAGCATCCTTCGTAGGGAGTCGGCGCGCGTCGGCGGGTCAGTAGGAGATGTCCGGGGCGAGCAGCATGAACTCGACGGCGAACCACCCCGTACCGGCGAGCGCGAGCAGGATCAGGCCACTGGCGGCCCTCCGGTGCCAGCCGGCACGGCGGCGGATGTCGTCGACGAGCCGGACGGCGGCGGGCAGGACACCGAGCAGACCGATCAGTTGTAACGCCTGCACGGCCCGCAGGGCGGCGCTCGGGACGTCTTGGAGGCCCATGATGCTGACGATGCTCAACCCCCAGCCGACGAGTGCGAGGACGGCGCCGGCAACGGCGAGGCGGGTCAGGACGCGCGCGGTGCGCCCGGCGGGGTCGCGGGGGGCGCGGCCGAGGCGGCGGCGGACGACCGCGCCGACCGGCCAGGACAGGACGGCGAGGACGAGCACGACCGCCGAGGCGACGATCACCGGGACGGCGAGGGTGGAGCTGCGGGCGGGCTCGACCGGCAGGAGAGCGAACGCGGACTCGAAGCCGATCGCCTGCACCCTGCCGTCGACCGCCCGCATCGAGAGAACGCGCTGCCCGCCGACCTCCCGCCAGACGTGGGGGGTGATCTCCTCGTACAGGGCGGGAGAGTCCGACAGCGGGCCGGGCTCGAACAGCAGCCGTCCGCCGTCCCGGACGCTCACCGTCGTACGGCCGACCAGGCCGATCGCGGTCAGGAAGGTGCTGCGCATCGCCCGCGAGCTCTCGTAGGTGCCGGCGGCCATCGCGGCGTGCTCGGCGGTGGTCGCCGCGTCGACGGACCGGGCCGGCAGGGGCCTGGCCGGCGGAAAGTAGCGGTCGGCGAACCCCGACAGGACCGCCTGGCGCAGTTCGTGGCTGTCGATCGCGCCGCGTCCGTTGCTGTTGAGCGAGATGAAGATGCCGGCCCGGTCGTCGGGGTAGATCTGCAGGTGGGAGTGGAAGTACGAGGTGTCGCCGCCGTGGCCGAGGATCCGGTGGCCGTTGCGGTTCTCCTCGAAGAACCCGAGAGTCATCCGGGGGCCGCCGGCGAGGGTGCCGAGCGAGGCCGCGTCGAGCGCCGGCCGGTGCATGAGTTCGAGGGTCGCGGGGCTGAGCAGGGCTGCCCCACCGGCCGGTGCGCCGAGGTGGGCGAGCATGAAGCGGGCCATGTCCGTCGCCGGTGCGCTGAGCGCCCCGGCGGGTGGGACGCCGACGGTCTCGAACGGTACGGCCGGGGCGGAGGCCTCGTCGTATCCGTTCGACAGGCGCTCCCGCAGGTGCGGCGGCAGCGGCTGGGCGAAGGTCGACGACGTCATGCCGGCGCGGCCGAGGACGTTGCGCTCGACGTACTCCTCGAAGCGCGTTCCGCTCACCCGCTCGACGATGTATCCGGCGAGCGCGTTGCCGTAGTTGGAGTAGGCGGGCACGGTGCCCGGCTCGTAGATCTGCTCGGGCGGGTCGGTCGCCAGCGCCTCGCGCAGGTCGGTCCCGGTGCCCGCCAGGTCGATCAGGCCGCCGACCCGCTCCTCGAACCCGGCGGTGTGGGTCAGCAGGTGCCGCAGGGTGACGGCCCGGTCGTAGCTGCGGGGCGGGGTGAGGTCGAGATGGTCGCGGATGTCGGCGTCAAGGTCGAGCGCGCCCTTCTCGACGAGCTGCATGACGGCGGTCGCGGTGACGAGCTTCGACACCGATCCCACCCGGAACAGGTGCCGGTCGGGGTCGACGGGTACGGGGACCGCGCCGTCGTCGGTGCCCGTGTCGGCGTGGCCGTATCCCCGTGCGGTGAGGATCTTCCCGTCGCGGACGACAGCGACCGAGGCTCCCGCGATGCCGGTCCGTTGGAGGGCGGCCGGGAGCAGGCCGTCGAGCCAGGCGTTGACGTCCCTGCCGTTCAGGGCGGCCGGGTCGGTCGACGCGCCCGGGGCGGCCGGGGCGCCGACGGGCGGGGCCGGGTTGGTCGGCGACGTGCCGGCGCCGCAGCCTGCGATCGCCGTCGCGGCGAGGGCGAACAGTGTCGCCAGGAACGCCGCGCGGCGCGGGGGGCGGGCCCCGGATCGGGGTGGGTGGGGTCGTGAGGTGAGCCGAACGGGTGCGTCTGCGTGGAACATGGTCTTCTGCTGCCTTCCGAGGCTTTCGGGTGTCCGGAGGAGGTCCGTTCGGCGTCACTCGAATGCCCTTGGCACAGCCTGCTGGAGCAGCGCCGCCGCGCCATCTGGCGCAGGGACGCAATCGGTTTGCGACCTGAGTGGGAGACGGTGGCGCCACGAGCCGGCCGCGAGGCAAAAACCCCGACCGCTCGGCGATCCCCTTCGGTCCACTGTGTACGGTGGCGGTCTAATTCCCGCTCGGCCGGCGACCTTCTGGGCGGTTGCCGGGCCGCACCGGTCGCTGCCGCGCCGGATGGTCGGCCGGCTGGGCAGCCGAACCCCCATCGGAGGAACTGCGAATCATGTACGACGCGATAGTGGTCGGCGCCCGCTGCGCGGGTGCCTCCACCGCCCTGCTGCTCGCCAGGCAAGGGCACCGGGTGCTCGTGGTGGATCGGTCGTCGTTCCCCAGTGACGTCATCTCGACACACTTCCTGTGGCCGCACGGGATGTCCTACCTCAACCGCTGGGGCCTGTTGGACCAGGTCGCCGAGGTCACCCCCACGCACACGACCATCGACATCGTCAACGACGGCATCCGACTGACCGGATCGGTGCCGACGGACCTGCTGCGCGAGTACTTCCGGGACCTGCACGGCGACGACTCGGGCGTGGTGCAGAGCTACGCCTCCGTCCGCCGCCGGGTGCTGGACGAGATCCTCGTCGAGGCCGCGGCCAAGGCCGGCGCCGAGGTCCGCACCCACTGCACCGTACGGGAGCTGATCGTCGAAGACGGCCGGGTCGTCGGGGTCCGGGGGCGAGCGGCCGACGGCCAGGTGTTCGAGGAGCGGGCCCGGATCGTGGTCGGTGCCGACGGCCGGAACTCGTTCGTCGCGCGCGCCCTCGATCTGCCCAAGTACGACGAGCGGCCCCGGTGCACGTTCGCCTACTGGAGCTACTGGTCCGGGTTCGACCTCGGGTCCGGGCAGATCCATCGGCGTGGCCGGCTCGGCTGCGCGGTGGTGCCGACCAACTTCGCGCAGAACATGGTCCTGGTCTGGGGGCCGAGCGAGTGGTCCCGGGAGTTCCGCGCCGACGTGCCGGGCAACATGCAGCGGGCGCTGGACTTCGTCAGCCCCGAGCTGGGCGAGGTGGTCCGCACCCGGGGGACGCGCCAGGAGCGGATCTACGGCACCCTGGACCAGTCGGCCTTCCTCCGGCCGCTGCACGGGCCCGGCTGGGTGCTCGTCGGCGACGCCGAGTCCGCGAAGGACCAGTGCACCGCGATCGGCATGACCCACGCCTTCCGCGACGCGGAACTGGTCAGTGCCGCCCTGGACCGGTGGCTGACCGGGGAGGTGTCGATCGACGAGTCGATGGCCGCGTACGAGGGCCGCCGCCGCAGCCAGAACGCCGCCGCCTACTACGACTACGTGTGCACGTTCGCGGAGATGCAGCCGTACCGGCACGACGAGCTGCAACTGTTCCTCGCGTTGCGCGGCAACCAGGAGGAGACCGACCGGTTCATCGCCACGCACGCCGACGTCGCCCCGGTCTCGGAGTTCTTCCAGGCGTCCAACCTCTTCCTGCTCAACGACGCCGCGAAGGAGTCCTCGGCCGACTACGCGGTCTTCGACGACTTCGCCGCGACGTCCCGCATGTACCAGCAGAACCTCTTCGCCTGATGCCGTACCAGGGAGCCGACACCGTGACCATCACCGACCTGCACCAGCGTGACGACGGCGAGCTGATCGAGGTCATCCTGCACGCGGCCCGGCGCGGCGACGTCGAGGCCATGGCGCGTACCGCGGCCGAGGTCTCCGAGATGACCCGCAACTGGGCCGCCCACATCCCGTGGGACGACTTCCCGACCCTCGACCGGTCCGGGGCCGACGGCGAACTCGCCCAGATCGTCGCGGACCTGACGGAGATGTGGGAGCCCGCCCACCTGCGCAATCCCGTCGACCCGGACGAGGAGTACGCGCTGGACAAGAACGCCTACGACTTCTACCGCCCCGCCGGCCGGAACCTGCTCGCCCGCACCGAGGACTTCTACGGCTGGGTGCAGGCCCGCCGTCGTACGGAGACCTGGCAGTACTCCCGGGTGCTGGAGGCGGCCCCGGACAGCATCGCCGAGATCACCAACGACCTGGGCCGGCGGACCCGGGGCATCAACTTCAACTCGCAGGACTACCTGTCGTTCAACACCCACCCGGCGATCCGGGAGGCGGCGGCCCGCGCGATGCGCGACTACGGTCCGCACAGCGCCGGCTCGCCGATGGTGCTCGGCAACACCCGGATCTCCGACGAGTTGGAGGTCGCCCTCGGCGAGCTGGTGGGGCTGGAGCACGTCACGCTCTTCCCGACCGGGTGGGCGGCGGGCTTCGGCGCGGTGGTCGGTCTGGTCCGCCAGTCCGACCACGTGCTGATCGACCGGCTCGCGCACTCCTGCCTCCAGCAGGGCGCCCGGGCGGCGACCCGCAACGTGGTGCGCTACGAGCACCTCAACGTCGAGGCGGTCCGCCAGCACCTGGTCGACATCCGGTCGCACGACACCCGCAACGGCATCCTGGTGGTCACCGACGGCCTCTTCTCGGTGGACGCCGACTGGCCGGACCTGGTGACCCTCCAGCGGGTCTGCCGGGAGCACGATGCCACCCTGCTGGTCGACGTCGCACACGACCTCGGCTCGATGGGGCCGGGCGGTACCGGTGTGCTGGGGATGCAGAACCTGCTCGGCGAGGTCGACATCGTCATGGGCGCGTTCTCGAAGACGTTCTGCTCCAACGGCGGTTTCGTGGCCTCCCGCTCGCCGGCCCTGAAGCAGTACATCAAGATGTTCGGCGGTTCGCACTTCTTCTCCAACGCGCTCTCCCCGGTGCAGACCGCGGTGGTCCGGGAGGCCACGCGGATCATCCGGTCCCCCGAGGGGGACGCGCTTCGCGCCCGGCTGTTCACCGCGATCCATGCGCTCCGCGACGAGCTGACCAACCGGGGCCTGACCTGCATGGGGGAGCCTTCGCCGATCGTCCCGCTGCTGATCGGCAACGAGAAGCTCGCCCGAACCGCGAACCGGCTGCTCTTCGACCGGGGGGTCCTCGCGTTCATGGTGGAGTTCCCGGTCACGCCGACCGGCTCGTCCCGGTTCCGGCTCCAGGTGCAGGCCGGTCACGGGCCCGAGGAGGCCCGGGAGGCGGCCCGGATCATCGAGGGCGCGATCGCGGACTCCCGGGCGTACCTGTCCAGCGCGTTCGGCAGCGCCCCCCGGTAGTCCGCGGGTGGGGTGCCGGGCCTTCACGACGCCCGGTGCCCCACCCGGCCTCGTGGAGGCTCACCGGCGGCCACCACCGACATCGACGACGGGACGACGGGACGAGAGTTGACGCAGGTCACCCCGGTTGGGCCGGCTGCCGTTCACCACCCGCGAGCTGGGTAGGCTAAATCACCAGTCCTGATCAACGTCAGGGCGGGTTGGGACAGCAGGAGCCCAAGGAAGGGAGCTGTCATGGACAGCAGTGCCCCGGTCGTGGTGGGTGTCGACGGTTCTGCCATCGCGCTGGACGCGGTCCGCACCGCTGCTCGGGAGGCTGCCAGCCGTCGGCGCCCCTTGCGGATCGTCCACGCTTTCATCTGGCCGCTGATGCGCGTCACGGTCGATCCGGCGCCCGGCGCCCCGGCCGGTGCCGGGCTGCGCAACCAGGCCGAGCGGTACGTCGCCGAGGCGGTGACCGAAGCTGGCAGGATCGCCCCGGAGGTGGAGGTCACCGGCGCGGTGGTCGACGGTTCGCCGGCTCCGGTGCTCCTCGCCGAGTCGCGCGACGCTTCGTTGCTGGTGCTGGGCAGCCGCGGCCTGGGCGGCTTCGCCGGGCTGCTGATCGGCTCGGCCACTGTGCAGTTGTCCGCCCGCGCGGCGTGCCCCGTGCTCGTGGTGCGCGGCGAGTCGCGCGCCGACGGCCCGGTGGTGGTTGGCGTGGACGGCTCCGAATTCTCCACCGAGGCAATCGAGTTCGCGTTCGATGAGGCGGCCCGCCGGGGTGTCCCGCTGGTGGCGGTGCACGCCTGGCTCTACCCGACGCCACTCGGCCCGGGTGACATCCTGCCGCTGGTGTACGACCTGGAGGCGTTCGCCGCGGAGGAGGAACGCGCTCTCGCCGAGTCCGTGGCCGGCTTCGCGGCGCGGTACCCGGACGTGCCGGTCCAGCAGCGGCTGATGCGGGGCTCACCGGCCGGAGTGCTGGTGGAGGAGTCGAAGACGGCCCAACTGGTGGTTGTCGGAGCCCGCGGCCGGGGCGCGCTCGCCGGCCTGCTGCTCGGCTCGGTCAGCCACGCCGTGCTCCAGCACGCGCACGCTCCCGTGGCCATCCTCCACCACCGGGGTGCCACCGCCGGGAGCTGACCCTCTGGCGATCTTTGCGGGGTGCGGAGCGGTATGGCCGGGAATAATGGGACAATGGCTCAATCAGCGACGCAGGCGCGCGCCTGGTACGCCGTTCCCGCCGGGCACGTCGTCCGGGACCTGGGAGTGGACCCGGCGACCGGCCTGTCGTCCGAGGAGGCGGCCCGCCGGTTGGAGCGCCACGGTCCGAACCGGCTGACCGAAGCGGCGCGGGAGTCGCGGTTGCGCGCGTTCCTGCGGCAGTTCCAGGATGCGTTGATCCTGATTCTGCTCGTCTCGGCGCTGGTCAGCCTGATCGTGAGTCGGGAATGGGAGACACCGGCCGCGATCGCCGTGGTGGTGCTGTTCAACGCGACGATCGGCTTCGTTCAGGAGTCGCGGGCGGAGGCGTCGCTGGAGGCGTTGCGGCGGATGCTGGTCACGACCGCGACGGTTCGCCGGGACGGGCGGCTGGTACGGCTGGACGCCGCGCAGTTGGTGCCCGGGGATGTGATCGCGGTGGAGGCGGGCGCCCGGGTGCCCGCCGACAGCCGGTTGCTGACGTCGGCCTCGCTGGAGGTGCAGGAGTCGTCGCTGACGGGCGAGGCGCAGGCGGTGGCGAAGGCGGCGGACGCGGAGATCGACGAGCGGGCTCCGTTGGGAGACCGGACGACCGCGCTGTTCATGAACACCATGGTCACCCGGGGTCGGGGGGCGGCCGTGGTCACCGCGACCGGGATGGCGACGGAGACCGGCCGCATCGCCGGCATGCTGCAACAGGCGAAGCCGGGACCGACGCCGCTGCAGCGCCAGATCGACACGCTCGGGCGAACCCTGGCCCTCGTCGCCGGCGCGGTCATCGTGATCGTGTTCGTGCTGGGCCTGGTGCGCGGGCAGGACTTCGGGGACCTGTTCATCAGCGCGGTATCGCTGGCGGTGGCCGCCATCCCGGAAGGGCTGCCCGCGGTGGTGGCGTTCACGCTGGCCATGGGCACCGGTCGGCTGGCCAGACGCGGCGCCATCGTCAAGCGGCTGGCGTCGGTGGAGACGCTGGGAAGCACCTCGCAGATCTGCACCGACAAGACCGGCACGTTGACCCTCAACCAGATGACGGCCCGGGAGATACTGCTGGCGGGCCGGCGGTTCACCGTCTCCGGGGAGGGTTACCGCACCGACGGACGGATCCGCACCACCGACGGTTCTCCGCTGCCCGGGACACTCGACGAAGCGTTGATCGCCATGGCGCTGTGCAACGACGCCGTGCTGCGGGACGGCGACCTGGTCGGCGACCCCACCGAGGGCGCCATGGTGGTGCTCGCCGAGAAGGGCGGCATCGACGTAGCCGGCCTGCGCCGTGAGCGCCCCCGGCTGCTGGAGATTCCGTTCGACGCCGACTACAAGTTCATGGCGACGTTCCACCGATGGACCGACGAGCACGGCCGGGAGACGATCCGGTCCTTCGTCAAGGGCGCCCCGGACGTGCTGGCAGCCCGTGCCGACCGCCACCTCGGCGGCGCGGAGATCCTGCCCTTCGACGATGCCGCCCGGGCCCGCTACGACCAGGCCAACGCGAGGCTCGCCGAGCAGGGCATGCGGGTGCTGGCGGTCGGCGCGCAGGACTTTCCGGCGGATGGGTTCACCCCCACCGATGACCCCAAGGACATGCTCGATCGGGTGGTCCTGGTCGCGCTGGTGGGGATCGTGGATCCGCCCCGGCCCGAGGCGCGACAGGCCATCGCCGAGTGCCGGGCCGCCGGCATCCGCGTCCGGATGATCACCGGGGACCACGTCGTCACGGCCGGCTCGATCGCCGCCGAGCTGGGCATCCCGGGGACGGCGGTGAGCGGCACCGACCTCGATCGGATCGAGGACGACGCCGAGCTTGCCCGCCGACTCGACGACATCGGGGTGATCGCTCGCGTCTCCCCCGAACACAAGATCCGCATCGTTCGGACGTTGCAGGCCCGCGGTGACGTGGTGGCGATGACCGGCGACGGGGTCAACGACGCCCCCGCGCTGCGCAGGGCGGACATCGGTATCGCGATGGGCCGCACCGGGACCGAGGTCACCAACGAGGCCGCGACGATGGTCCTCACCGATGACAACTTCGCCACCATCGTCCGCGCCGTCCGCGAGGGCCGCGGCATCTACGACAACATCGTCAACTTCACGCGCTTCCAGGTGTCGACCGCGTTCGGCTTCGTGCTGACGTTCCTGGTCGCGTCGCTGACCGGCATCGCCGGCGGTACGCCGTTCACCGCCCTGCAGATCCTCTTCGTCAACCTCGTCATGGACGGCCCACCGGCGATGTCCATCGGCGTCGACCCGATCAGTCAGGACGCGATGAGCCGGCCACCACGGCCCGCCGGCGAGCGTATCCTCACCCGGCACCGGCTCGGGCGGATCCTGCTGGCCAGTGCGGTGATGGCCGCCGGAACCCTCGCGGTTCTGGTGCTGGCGCCCGGCCCCGAACCCGCGCCGGGGCTGGCCACCGTCGCCGGCACCATGGCCTTCGTCACCTTCGTGTTCTTCCAGGTGTTCAACCTGCTCAACGTCCGGCACTTCAGCCGCAGTGTCTTCGCCCGCGAGACACTGCGGAACCCGTCGGCGTTCATCGCCGTCGCGGTCGTCGTCGTGCTTGTGGTCCTGGTCGTCGAGATGGATCCCCTGCGCCGCTTCTTCGCCACCGTCGACCTCACCTCCGGCCAGTGGCTGGCGTGCGTGGCGGCGGGCTCCACCATCCTGATCGCCGGTGAGCTCGGCAAGGCCTGGACACGCGCCAGGCTCCGCCGCCGGAGCGCGGCCTGGGGTTCCTGACCAACTTGACCCCCGGGCGCAGGGTGACACCACGCCCACCGGAATCGTCGAGAGAGGTCCGCGGACGTCCTGGCACGGACTTCGACTCAGGGCGCGAGACGGTGGCCCATGTCGTCGGTCGGCAGATGGTCCGGGCGGTGGCGGGCGAAGGCGTCGACCTTGCCCCAGCGGCCGGGGATGTCCAGCAGCGCGATCCGCCTGAAACTGGGTGGCAGCGCGGGGTTCACGGCGAGATGGTCCTCGTGGGGGTCGATGCCGAGCATGGTCCGGATGAGCAGCAGGGAGGCCCCGCTGGACCATGCCTGGGGGCTGCCGGCGGTCGGGTAACGGACCGGGTATCGGGTGGTGTCGCGGGCGAAGCCGCCGAACGCTTCGGGAAGCCGACCTTGGAAGTAGGCGGCGGCGTCGATGATGCCCTCGGCGATGCGGCCGGCCTCGGCGGCGAATCCGTAGCGGCGCAGACCCCAGGCGATGAACGAGTTGTCGAACGGCCACACGGTGCCGTTGTGGTACCCGAGTGGGTTGTAGCGGCGTTGCCCCTCGGCCAGGGTGCGTACTCCCCAGCCGGAGAACAGCGCCGGGCTCATCAGGTGCTCGACGACCTGCCCGGCCCTCTCCGGCGGGACGATGCCGCTCCACAGCAGGTGTCCGATGTTGGAGGACAGGCTGTCGACGGGGGTGCCGTCGTGGTCGAGTGCGAGGGCGTAGTAGCCGCGGTCGTCGATCCAGAAGTCCCGGTTGAAGCGGTCCTTGAGCGCCGCCGCCTCGCGTTCCAGCCGGTCGGCCAGGGCTGGGTCGCCCCAGAACGTGCGGGCCAGCCGCGCCCCGCGGATCTTGGCGTCGTAGGCGTAGCCCTGCACCTCGCAGGTGGCCCTGGGGAAACCCGGCAGTCTGCCGTCGGCGTAGGAGATGCTGTCCCAGGAGTCCTTCCAGCACTGGTTCTCCAGGCCGGTGGCCCGGTTGCGTCGTTCGTACGAGACGTAGCCGGTGGACGTCAGATCCGCGTACTGGTCGATCCATGCCAGGGCCGCTCGGGCCTCCTGCTCCAGCTCGATCACCAGCGCCGCGTCGCCGCTCCACCGTTCGTACTCGTCGAGCAGCACCACGAACAGCGGCGAGGCGTCCACGGTGCCGTAGTACGGCGAGTGCGGCTGTTCCTCGAACGCGGCCGACTCGCCGTAGCGCAACTCGTGCAGGATCCGGCCGGGGTCCTCCTCCAGGACGTCGTCGGTCCGGGCACCCTGCAGTGAGGCGAGGATCCGCAGTGTCGGCGGGGTCAGCGACGGTGTGACGGGCAGGGTCTGCAGGCAGGTGAGCAGGCTGTCCCGGCCGAACAGGGTCATGAACCAGGGCAGCCCGGCCGCGGGTACGGTCGAGCCGCCGAGGGAGAGCGGAGCGAAGCGCAGCGCCGCCAGGTCCACCAGGCTGCGCTGGTACACCTGCCGCAGCGCGGTGTTCTCGGTGTCCAGTTGCGGGGCCGCCGCGACCCACGCGCGCACGCTCTCCGGCAGGGTGGACTCGTCCGGACGCAGGGTCCGTACCGCGGAACGGAGGTCGACGCCGTCCGGGCGCAGCGCCCGCATGACCACCCGCAGCTGCGTCGACCACTGCTGTCCGGACCGCACCCGAGGCGTGAACCGGAGACCACGCGGATCGACGGTGGTCGGCTCACTCGCCGACACGGACACCTCCCGCTGGAACGTGCCGCGCCGATAGCCCAGACGCAACTCGTCCGGACCGATGTGGGTGTAGTAACTGCCAGCCTTGTCGCGGATGTCGAACTTGATGTCGAAGATGTCGGCGAAGTCGGCCGCCACCTCCAACCGCACGTCGAGGTCGACGTCCTGCTCGCCGTAGTTGAACACCGTCAGCGACTCGGTCAGATCCGGCCCGATCCGCCGCCGCCGGATCGCCGACACGTCAGCCTCCACGTAGTCGACCCGCCCGCCCGGCACCACGAAGAACGCCACCTCGTAGTACTGGCTGTCATCCACCGACAGCGCGGTCAACCGCTCGCCGTTGACGGTGAGCACCCATCGGGACAGGAAACGGGTGTCGGCGGCGAACAACCCGACCGGGGTGGCGGGCGAGGCGTCCACATCACCGCTGGCGTCCGACACGATGAAGGTGCTTCCGTCGATGCACGACACGGTGCCCGGAGTGTCCTCCATCGGGTCACTTTCCTCCGCGCTGGGCGACTGCCTGCCGCTGTGCGGCAGGCGGCACCGGGAACAGCCGACCGATCCGCAGCGCCAGGCCGAGGTCCCCGTCGACCAGGATCTCGCCCCGCGTGATCGCGGCGAGGCCGTTCAGCTCACCCCGCGCCATCGCATCCGCGACCTCGGTGGACGTGGTGATGACGGTCCCGGCGGGACCAGCATCCCGCGTCACCCGCAACCGCCCATGATCAATGTCCAGCAGCCACTGCTCCACCCGATCCCCGTCCCGGATGTCGAACCGGACGTTACCGCGCACCTTGCAGAACCGTGGGTCGTGACCAACGTTCGCCAACTGCTCGAAGAAGGCGCTGATCGCCGTCATACGACCTCCACAGCCGCTGGTAAGGGCGCCCGCCGCCTACCCGGTGCACGCGGGTCCTAACTCTCGGCGGGCGGCGGGAAAAGCGCGTCGGTGCCTGCGGGAGCTCGCCGCCGCGCCACGATCGTCGTCGTCGACGAGCGAGGCAGCGACGCACGCCGTGAGGGGCGGTCTGCCGGTGCCCGACCGCGCGAGCCGGAAGGGCAGGTGGGGTGGCCGTGCACATCAAAGGTCTTCGTTTGATCTAATCCGGTCTCCGGAGCAGCCCCACCGCGACGGCCCTTCAGGGATCAAGGAGAGCTAATCATGACCGTCCCCCAGCGCGTCGCGATCGTCACCGGAGGCTCCCATGGCATCGGCCGGCGGACCGTGCAACGGTTGGCGGCGGACGGCTTCGCGGTTGTGCTCAACTACGCCACGAGCAAGGTCGAGGCGGAGCAGGCCGTGGCCGAGGTCATCGCCGCCGGCGGAGACGCCGTCGCGGTGCAGGCCGACGTCGCCGACGAGTTTGCGGTGGCCGAACTCTTCGACACCGCCGAGCGGACGTACGGCGGGATCGACGTCGTCGTGCACTCGGCCGGGATAGCGATCCACTCCCCCATAGCGGAACTGGATCTCGCAGACCTGGACCGGGTGCACCGCACCAATGTCCGCGGCACCTTCGTGGTCGACCAGCAGGCGGCCCGCCGGGTCCGGCCCGGAGGCGCGATCATCAACATCTCCAGCACGACGCCCCGGCTGTCCCTGCCCGGCTACGCCGCCTACGCCGCGAGCAAGGCCGCGATGGACTCGATCACCCTGATCCTGGCCCGGGAGCTACGGGGGCGCGACATCACCGTGAACGCGGTCGCGCCCGGCGCCACCACCACCGCGCTCTTCCTCGAGGGCAAGGACGAACAGGCGATCGCCCAGATGGCGGCGATGTCGCCGATGAACCGGCTCGGCGACCCGAGCGACACCGCCGGCGTGGTGGCCTTCCTCGCCGGCCCGGCCCGTTGGATCAACGGCCAGGTGCTGTACGTCAACGGGGGCGCCGCCTGAACCGCCGGAGCAGGGCCGCACGCGTCGATCCGGAGCTCCGGCCTGGGCCGGAGCTCCGGACGTCGGGACCGGCGGGAACCGGTCGGCGTGGTGTTACAGGGCCACCGTCCAGCTGTTGATGTAGCCGACGTCCCCGGCGGCGGCGTCCTGCACCCGCAGCGTCCAGGTGCCGGCACGGACCTCACTGGCGAGGTTGACCGTGTACGTCTGGTTGATGTTGTCGGCCGAGCCACCGGTCCGGTTGTGCAGGGCGTAGACCGAGCCGTCCGGCGCGACCAGGCTCACCACCAGGTCACCGATGAACGTGTGCACGATGTCCACCGCGACCGTGCTCGTCGCGCTGCCGTTGCCGGCGCAGCCGGCAATCGCGATGGTGCTGTTCACCGTGCTGTTGTCCGAGATCGTGACGTCCGTGCCGTTCGTGCCGTTGCAACCCGGGGTCACGGCGCCGTCGAGCTTGAGCGTCCAGCTGTTGAGGTAGCCGACGTCCCCGGAGGCCGCGTCCTGCACCCGCAGCCGCCAGGTGCCGTTGCTGGTCTCGCCGGAGAGGTTGACCGGGTAGGTCTGGTTGATGTTGTCGGTCGAGCTCCCGGTCCGGTTGTGCAGGGTGTAGACCGAGCCGTCCGGCGCGACCAGGCTCACCACCAGGTCACCGATGTACGTGTGCACGATGTCCACCGCGACCGTGCCGGCCGCCGAGGCGGTGCCGGCGCAGCCGGAGATGGTGATCGAGCTCTCCACCGTGCTGTTGTCCGAGATCGACACGTCCGTGCCGTTGGTCTGCGAGCAGCCCGGCGGACCGTTGACCGTCAGCGCGTACGAGGTGCTCTGGGTGGTCTCCGGGCCGGTGCCCCTGATCGTCACGGAGTAGGTGCCCGGCACGGCCGTGCCGGCGGTGCTGAGCGTCAGGGTCGCCGAGCCACCCGAGGTGACCGATGACGGGCTGAAACTCGCGGTCACGCCGGCGGGCAGGCCGGACGCGGTCAGGGCCACCGTCTGCGGGCTGCCGATCGTCGTGGTCGTGCTGACCGTCGCGGTGAGCGAGCCACCCGGGTTGACCGCCCCGGCGGCCGGCGCGACCGCGATGCTGAAGTCCTGGGTCGGCGGAATGATGTTGCCGGTGTAGAGCAGCTTGTTCGGCGAGCCGGTGCCACCGCCGGTCACCACGTCGCTGGTGGCGTCGTTGTACAGCTTGTCGCGTACCTGCTGCGGGGTGTACGACGGGTTGGCGGCGAGCACCAGCGCGGCGGCGCCGGTCACGTGCGGGGCCGCCATCGACGTGCCGCTGATCGTGTTGGTCGCGGTGTCGCTGGTGTTCCAGGCCGAGGTGATCGACGACCCGGGGGCGAAGATGTCCAGGCAGGTGCCGTAGTTGGAGTAGCTCGCCTTGGCGTCGGTGGAGGTGGTGGCGCCGACGGTGATCGCGGTCGGGGTGCTGGCCGGCGACTTGGTGCACCCGTCGGTGGTCTCGTTGCCGGCCGCGACGCCGTAGCTGACGCCGTCGGCGATCGAGGCGGTGACCGCGTCGTTCAACGCCTGGTCGAGGGGACCGCCGAGGCTCATGTTCGCCACCGCCAGTTCGCCCGGGTCGTGGTCCGCGGTCACCCAGTCGATGCCCGAGATGACCTGGGCGTAGGTGCCGCTACCCGCGTTGTCCAGCACCCGCACCCCGACCAGGCTGACACCCTTGGCCACCCCGTGGGCGGTGCCGCCGACGGTGCCGGCCACGTGCGTACCGTGCCCGTTGCCGTCGTCGGCGCTGCCGCCGTCGATGGCGTCGAACCCGGTGACCGCCCGGCCGCCCAGGTCGCTGTGGGTGAACCGGATGCCGGTGTCGATGATGTACGCCCGCACACCCGCGCCGTTGTTCGGGTAGGTGAAGGTGTTGTTCAGCGGGAGGACGCGCTGGTCGATACGGTCCAGGCCCCAGGACGGGGTGGGCGTCTGGGTGCCCGCGATCGACACGGTGCGGTTCTGCTCGACGTACTTGACCGCCGGGTCGGCGGCGAGTCGACGGGCCTGTTGTGCCGACAGTCGCGCCTCGAAACCACGCACAGTGTTCTGGTACGTCCGGGCCACCGTGCCGCCGTGCCGGGCGGCGAGGTCCTTGGCACTGTCGATGACCAGGGAACGGGTCACCATGGTGTCCTTGAAGACCACGATGTACGAGTCGGCGACGGCGGTGGCACCGCCCGCATGGAGGATCTCCCCCTCCGCCGGCGCCGCCATCGCCGGTGTCCCGAAGGCCACCACGGTGGTGGCCGCGGTGGCCGCCAGTCCAAGACGCCAACGGCGCCGAGACGAACCTGTCATCTTCCAGCCTCCTTCTGATCGCCGACCGACGCGCTTGTGACACATCGACCGACGACTCTGCATCTGCCTGACACAGATGCTAGGGCCAGGAGGCATGGATGTTTAGATATGTGATTCGGACTCGCATTGCCGTACGCTGTCCTCCGACTATTCGCATCCACTACGGTCGATTGGAGTGCGCGCCGGGCGTGCCGCGTATCCGGAATGGGCGTGCCGTCATTGTCGCAGGGAAATAATAGACCTTCGACAATGGCATGATTGCCGAGCCGTTACGCGGCAGCCGCGCGATCCGCATCTCCTGCGGGGTCAGGCTCCGGCCGCGGGTGGCGGGCGCCCGCCGACCGTATGGCCGGCGGGCACCGTGCCGCTGTTGGTGGCGGGCATCAGTCGGAGCAGCAGCCGCCGGTCCGGCCGGTGGGGGCGGCGTCGAGGGTGACCAGGCTCGGCGGCGCGGCCAGGAGGCCGCCGGAGATGCCGGTGGCCAGGCCCCGCCCGGCGGGCTCGGCGGCGGGGGTCGGTCCGCAGCAGTCGTCGCCGGTGGAGTCGGCGGGGTTGCTGTTGCACACGCCGGTCTCGGGCAGGTCGAGCTGGACGTCCCGGGCGGCGTCCCAGTCCCCGGCCAGCGCGGCGACGACGGAGCGGACCTGCTCGTAGCCGGTGGCCATGAGGAACGTCGGCGCCCGCCCGTAGCTCTTCGCACCGACCGCGTGGTAGCCGGCCTCGGGGTGGGACAACTCGTCCACGCCGTGCGGGGGGACGGTGCCGCAGGAGTGCTCGTTCGGGTCGATCAGCGGTGCGAGTGCGCGGGTGGCGCCCATGACCGGGTCCAGGTCCAGGCGCAGTTCGGTGGCGATGGAGTGGTCGGGGCGGAAGCCGGTGGCGGCGACGATCCGGTCCACGGTGACGGCATCCTCGCTGCCGTCGGCGTGCCGGACGACCACCGAGACGCGGTCCTCGGTGGGGGTGATGGCGTGCACGGAGAAGCCGGTGAGCAGCCGGATCCGGCCGGCGTCGACGTGCTCGCGCAGCCGTGCGCCGAGGGCGCCGCGCGCGGGCAGGGCGTCGGCGCCACCGCCGCCGTAGGTGCGCGCCGGCGAGGCGGTGCGGATCGCCCAGGTCACCTCGGTGCCCGGCCGGTCAGCGGCCAGCACCGCGAGGGACAGCAGGGTGTTGGCGGCGGAGTGACCCGCGCCGACGACGAGGGTGTGCCGGCCGACGAACCGGTCGCGGTCCGCGCCGAGGACGTCCGGCAGGGCGTGCTCCAGGAACGCGGCGGCTGCGCTCTCGCCACGGGCGGGCAGGCCGGAGGCGCCGACGACGTTCGGGGTGCGCCAGGTGCCGGAGGCGTCGATGACCGCCCGGGCGAGCATCTCGTCGCCGTCGGCGAGGCGGATCAGGAACGGGGTGGTGTCGCGGCCGGCGGTGCGCAGCCGGTCCAGGCCGAGGCGGGAGATCGCCTCGACCCGGGCGCCGTAGCGCAGGTGCGGCTTGAGGCCCGGCACCTCCGCGAGGGGCTGGAGGTAGTCGCTGACCAGCTCGGCGCCGGTGGGCAGGGCGTCGGGGGCGGGGGCGACCCAGCCTGCGTCGTCGAGGAGTCGGCGTGCGGCGGGGTCGATGTTGTACCGCCACGGGGAGAACACGCGGACGTGCCCCCACTGTCGCACCGCCGCCCCCGGCGTGTCGCCAGCCTCGACGACGGTGAAGGGCAGGCCGCGCTCGTGCAGGTGCGCGGCGGCGGCCAGCCCGGCCGGGCCGGCGCCGATCACCACGACGGGCAGGTTGTCCGTGGCGCTCATCAGGCAACTCCTCTGTGTTGAGAACTGTCGAATCAAGGAGGCAGGCAGGTGCCCCGCCGTGGAGACAAGGTTCAGTTGATGACTGGGCTGCGGCGTTCGAGCAGGACGACGTCGCGCCACCGACCGTGGTGGCGGCCCACCCGTTCGCGGACGCCGACGACCCGGAATCCGGCCCGCTCGTGGAGGGCGAGGCTGGCGACGTTCTCGGGGAAGACACCGGACTGGATGGTCCAGATGCCGGCGGTCTCGGTCGAGCCGATCAGCGCGTCCAGCAGCAGCCGGGCCACCCCTCGGCCCCGGGCGACCGGATCGACGTAGACGGAGTGTTCCACCACCCCGGCGTAGACGGCGCGGGTCGAGGTCGGCGAGACGGCGATCCAGCCGAGGACGGTGCCGTCGCCGGCTACGGCTACCAGGCGGTGGTCGGAAAGCCTGCTCGCGTCGAACGCCGCCCAGGTGGGTGCGGTGGTTTCGAAGCTGGCGTCGCCGTCGTCGAGACCAGCCTGGCAGATGGCCCGGACCCGCTCGGCGTCGTCGGCCGCCATGGGGCGGACGGTGATGTCGGCCATCAGCAGGCTCCGTTCGGGTTGGGGGGCGGGGTGGCCCATGACGACGTCGGCGGCCGACCATGACCGCTCCACGCCGCCTGTCTCGATGCCTGTCGAAACAGAGACTTGCATGCTGATTAGATGAATGTCAACCTAGAGGAATGCCAAAGCAAGGGACGCCGCCTCCCGCCATCGACCTCACCGCCGATGAGCCGTGCTGCCCGTCCTTGGCGCAGGGCCGGGTCCCGGCGGAGACCGCGGTGGTCCTCGCGTCCGCGTTCAAGGCGCTCGGTGACCCGGTGCGGTTGCAGTTGATGTCGATGATCGCCTCGGCCGAGGGCGGGGAGGCCTGCGTCTGCGAGCTGACCCCCGCGTTCGACCTGAGCGGACCGACCATCTCGCATCACCTCAAGACGCTGCGCGAGGCCGGCCTGGTCGACGCCGAGCGGCGCGGCACGTGGGTGTACTACCGGGCCCGGCCGGCCATCCTGCGGCAGCTCGCCACGCTGCTCACCGTCGAACCGGCCCCGGTGGGGTAGGCCGCGCCCTGTCGGAGGGCCGTCCTCCGAGCCGGTCCGGCAAGAGCCACCGGACGCACCTCAACGACGAATCCCGACGGGAGTGCCCGTGAGCACCGCCACCCACGACGATCCCACCACCGCGGTGGTCGGACGCCTGTCCCGTCTCGACCAGTTCCTGCCGGTCTGGATCGGCCTGGCGATGGTCGCCGGCCTCCTCCTCGGCCGGCTCGTCCCCGGCCTCGACACCGCGCTGGACGCCGTCAAGATCGGCGGAATCTCCCTGCCCATCGCCCTCGGCCTGCTGATCATGATGTACCCGGTGCTGGCCAAGGTCCGCTACGACCGCCTCGACACCGTCACCGGCGACCGCCGGCTGCTGGTCTCGTCACTCGTCCTCAACTGGCTCGTCGGGCCCGCGCTGATGTTCGCCCTCGCCTGGATCTTCCTGGCCGACCAGCCCGAGTACCGCACCGGCCTGATCATCGTCGGCCTCGCCCGCTGCATCGCCATGGTCATCATCTGGAACGACCTGGCCTGTGGCGACCGCGAGGCCGCCGCCGTCCTGGTCGCCCTCAACTCCGTCTTCCAGGTCCTCGCCTTCGGGCTGCTCGGCTGGTTCTACCTGGCCGCACTCCCCGACTGGCTCGGCCTGTCCGGCGCCGGACTGAACGTCTCCGGCTGGGACATCGCCCGCAACGTGCTCATCTTCCTCGGCATCCCGCTGCTCGCCGGGTACCTCACCCGCCGCCTCGGCGAGCGCGCCAAGGGCCGCGACTGGTACGAGTCCCGCTTCCTGCCCAGGATCGGCCCCACCGCCCTCTACGGCCTGCTGTTCACCATCGTGATCCTGTTCGCACTGCAGGGCGACGCCATCACCAACCGGCCGCTGGACGTCGTCCGCATCGCCCTGCCGCTGCTGGTCTACTTCGCCCTCATGTGGGCCGGCTCCTACCTGCTCGGCCGGTCCATCGGCCTGAGCTACGAGCGCACCACCACCCTGGCGTTCACCGCGGCCGGCAACAACTTCGAACTCGCCATCGCCGTGGCCATCGGCACCTTCGGCGTCGCCTCCGGTCAGGCCCTCGCCGGCGTCGTCGGCCCGCTCATCGAGGTACCCGTCCTCGTCGGCCTGGTCTACGTCTCCCTGTGGGCACGCCGACGGTTCTTCACCGCCGCCCCGGCGTCCCGGCCGTGACCTGCCCGGACCGGGGCTGATCCGCACCCGGGTGGAGAAGCTCCTCGCCGGGCTGCGCCCCACCGCGTAGCGGCCAGCGCCGGGGGTTGTTCCTGGTCAGCCCTCATCGTCGTCTCGCCACCGGGCGAGTTTCCGTCGGGAGGCAAGAGTGTCGGGGTGCCGGGGGCCGAGCACACGAAGCTGGTCGGCGAGCACGTGCTCGGTCGCCTCGACGGCCCCGGCGCGGTCACCGGCCTCGCTCCGCCAGTGGGCCAGGTTGCGCCGGGTGGTCAGGGTGTGTGGGTGGTCGGGGCCGAACACTCGAAGGTAGGCGGCCAGCACCTCCCGGAGGGCTTCCACCGCGCCCGCCGGGTCGCCGGCCGCACCCCGCCAGTAGGCCAGGTTGCTGCTGGTGCTCAGCGTATGTCGGTGGTCGGGGCCCAGCACCCGCGACCGGTCGGCCAGCACCTGCCGGAGGGCTTCCACCGCGCCGGCCGGGTCGCCGGCCGCACCCCGCCAGTAGGCCAGATTGTTGCGGGTGAAGAGGGTGTCGGGGTGGTCGGGACCCATGACCCGCAACCGATCGGCCAGCACCCGTGCGAAGGCTTCGACCGCGCCGGCCGGGTCACCGGCCCGGCCCTGACTGTAGGCCAGGTTGTTGCGGGTGGTCAGCGTGTCGGGGTGGTCGGGGCCCAACACTCGGAGCTGCTCGGCCAGCACCCGCGTGAAGGCTTCGACCGCGCCGGCCGGGTCACCGGCCTCACCCCGCCACTGGGCGACCTGGTGAAGGGCGGTCAGGGTGTCCGGGTGGTCTGGGCCGAGCACTCGCAGGCAGTCGGTGTGCAGATCGGTGAAGTAGGCCACGGCGGCGGCGGGCTGGCCGGTGTCGCCGAGACTGCGTCCAGCCCGGAACAGCACGGCGTGGCAGTGGAGATCGAGCAGGGCGTGGCGGGGGTGCTCGTACAGTGCTGCGGTGTTCGCGCGCAGGACCTGGCTGCCGGCCGGGGTGTCCCGTTCCGGGGCCGGCCAGAACTCCAGCAACGCGTCGGCGGCGATCCGGGCGGCGGTGTCGAGTTGGTCCGGGGTGAGTTGGTCGCGGGTGGCGCGTTGGACGAGGGCGTGGATCTGGAGCTGGCTGGCGCCGTACGTGACGAGGCTGAGTCGGTGCAGGTTGTGCAGGGCGTCGGTGACGGCCTCCTGGGCTACTGGCTCAGCGCCGGTGCCGCGGTCGAGGCCGCTGAGGTGGTCGGTGATCGCCGAGGTGGTGAACAGGCCGACAGGAATCCCGTTGGGGTCCAACATCGCGGCCAGCTCCAACAGGGGCCGGGCCAGTCCCCGTGGCTGGAGCCGGTCGGCGGCGATGATCGACAACCACCATGTCGCCGCGACCGTCGCGCGGTGCTCGTCGGGCAGCGCCTCGGGCTCGGGCAGCAGGTGGGCGAGCGCGCGTTGCCGGTCGGCCAGCCGAGCTCGGTACCCGGCGCAGTCCAGCCCTCGGTCGGTGAGGTAGGCGGTGGCCTGGGCCAGCGCCAACGGAAGGTGGCCGAGGTCGGCGGCGAGTTGGTGGAGTTGATCGGCGGGCTCGTGCGGCAGTTTGTGCCGTAGGTACGCGGTCGCTTCGCCAGGGGTGAACACGTCGACGTCGAGCAGCCGGCGCTTGCCGCCGGCGAGAGCGGCATCGCGGCGGCGGGTGGTCACCAGCACCGTGCCGGTGGGCATGGCGGGCGGCCACAGACCGATGAGGTCGGCGGGGGCCTGCAGGTCGTCGAGCACGATCAGCCAGCGCCGATCGGTCGTCGCCAGCCACGCCAGGAACCGGGTCGCGGCCTGTTCACCCTCCTCGTCGGCGGTGTCGAGGACTCCGTACGCGCCCTGGGCGTACGTGGCGACAACGCCCTGCCGGGTGGCGGCAGTGACCCATACCAGCAGATCAACCCGTTGCCGCGACCACGCATGGTGGGCGGCGGCGGCAGCCAGCTGGGTCTTGCCCACCCCACCCAGCCCGGACAGCACCGCTGTCCCGCCCTCTGCGGTGGCCTGCTCCAGCTCGATGGTGCGCCGTCGGTGCTGGTAGGCGTCGGCCACCGTCGGGATCACCCCGACGCGGTGTGGCCACCGCACCACTCGACCGGTGTTGACCGTCACCGGGGCGTGAAACTGGCCCACCGGACCGTAGGTGGTGTGGAGATGTACCGCTGCGACGGGGTCGGTGGGGCCGGTGCCGGGGGCGGTCGACCCTACTACGCCCCCGGCCCGGCCGGGGGGACCGGCAACTGCCCGTAGCTGACACTGACCGGGCCGGTCATGATGCCTGCGGTCGGCCCGTAGGCGGTGTCCACACGTACGGTGCCGTCACCGAGCTGCGCACCCTGCGTCCCACGCAGATCCACCGTGTACCTGCCGGCCCGGCAGCCCTCCGGATCCACCAGATCGAGAAGCCGGCTGGCGGCGGTCAGGACCTTCTCGTCCCGGTCGGCACCGGAATCGGCCAGTTCCGCACCGATCCGTCTCTCCCACACCCCCGGATCGGTCTCGGCTGCCTCCAGGAGCTGCTCTGCGGCACGGCGGCCTGTCAGTCGGCGCCGCAGCGCGTCACGCAACCCCGTGTAGACGTCCACCGCCACCGCACTGGTCCCCGCGCCCGCCCCCGCCGCCAACGCTGCCGCGATCAATTCGACACCGGTCACCGCAACACCCTCCATTCACGACACCAGCCGATTCTGTCATCGCCCAACAAGAGCGCGCGTGCCTGCCGCCCGAGGCGGACGGACGGACGGAAGTGAGGCGTGAGCGTCCCGCCGGACCGCGATCCGGCGGGACCCTGACCGGCGAGCTCGTCGTCCTCGGCACGGAAACGCCGGTGTTCTTCCTCGACGCCAATCAATAGGATCAGCGGCGGCAGGTGACGGCGACACCACGGGGGTCGGAAATGGAGCCGGTAGCGCGACGCGCGGACGAACGGCTCGGCACGGGCCGCCCGGCCGGTGGCCGGCTGTCCCTGGCTGGCGACGCCCCGTCGGGGTCGGTCGACCAGGCCGGCGGGCGGTAGCCCCACGATGTCGGCGCCCCCGGACCGGGCGATGCCAGCGGAGCCCCCGCCCGCGCACCAGCGGCTGTCGAACGCGGGTACCCTCCCGCGGTTCGTCCTGTTGATCGTCCTCTTCGTGGGGACCGCCGCGGTCATCACGGTCAACCTCATCAAGGCGCGCACCGACCCGAACGGCGTACGGGTCGGCTGCGGGCTCGCGGCCGGAGGCGATCCGGGCCTGAGCGACCTCGACGTGAGCTTGCGGACGGTCGACCAACAGTCCGCGTTCGAGACCTGTGTGGACCGCTTCGTGCCGGCCCTGGCGTGGTGGTGGAATCCTGCGGCGCTGCTGTTGCTGGTGGTCTGCGCGGCGGTGCTGTACTGGGTGCTGCCGATGTGGAAGGGGCGGCGGGGCCGGGTCGTGCCGGTCGAGCAGGTCGACGGCGACGGCGGGCTGACGGCCACCCTGGCCGAGTTGGTTGCCGTGGCCGGGTTGCGCCGCCCACCCCGCTTCGTCATCGCGCCCGCCGTGCCGACCACCGGCGCTGTGGTCTTCGGCCGGCTGCGCCGCTACACCGTCTGCCTGGACGGTGGCCTGGTCGCCCAGCGCCACCGTGAGCCCGAGGGCTTCCGGGCGGTGGTGTTGCACGAGTTGGCGCACCTGCACAACCGCGACGTCGACATCACCTACGCGACCGTCTCGCTGTGGCGGATCCTGCTGGGGGTGGTCGTCCCCCTCGATCTGGCGTACATCGCGGCCGTGAGCCTGCCTGACACGGCCGGCTCGTACATGGCGACGCGGGAACAGTCCCGGGTGGCGCACCACGTGGCGATGCTGGCCGTCACGATCGTCCTGGTCTACCTGGCGCGCGCGGACATCCTGCGTACCCGTGAGTTCCACGCCGACCGCACGGCCCGGCGCTGGGGCGCGGACGTACGGCTCTGGGAGGCCGCCGCCGGGCCGGAGGTGACAGAACGGGCCGCCTCCCCCCGGTTCGCCACGAGGCGGCTGGTGGCCGCCGGGGCCTCGCTCTGGCACACCCATCCGAGCTGGGAGCAGCGGCTCAGGTCATTGGCCGATCCGGGGGCGTTGTTCACGCCACGGGCGCTGCCCTTCTTCCTGACCGGCGCGACGGCGACGATCGCCGCCACCATGATGCCGGCGCTGCTGTCCCTGCTGGGGGTCACCGGCAGCTGGGAGAGCTGGGCCGTGGCGGTGGTCGTCGCGGTCCTGGTCACCACGACCACCGGGCTGCTGCTCTGGCCGGCCGTGACCCACGCGGCGCTCACCACCGGCCCGGCACCGTCCGGGCTACCGGCCGGCTGCTGGCTGGGGGTCGGCCTGATCGTGGGTGAGCTGGCGGTCGGTCGCACCGGCAGCGTCTGGGACCTGCTCCCCGAGCAGCCCGTCTTCCTGGTGCTGCCCGTGCTCGCGGGGCTCGCGGCCGTCTGGTGGACGGCGGAGTACGCCCAGGTCTCGGCCGCCGGGACGACGGGTGCGCGACGACGCTGGCCGCTGCTGGTGGGTCTCGGCGTGAGCTGTTTCGTGCTGGCCCTGTGGTGGCGATGGTGGGAGGCCCAGGGCACCATCCTCGCGGGCGGTCTCCTGTCCTTCAGCGGCGATCTCGTCGACGCACACGAGCAGAGCATGACCGGCGGCCACGGGTACGAGGGACCGCTGCTGGCCTCCGCTCCCGGACTACCGGTGCTGCTGGCCCTGAGCAGGAGCCCGGAGCTGCTCTGGACCACCGGGGCACTCTGGGTCCTCCCGTTCCTGGCCTGGCTCCCCCGCGCCACCGGCCCCACCCGGCCGCGGCCGGTCCTGTCCGCCGCCGGGATCGGCGCGCTCTGTGCCACGGTGGCGGCGGTGGCGGCAACCGCCGCCCTGCGGGTGTGGTCGCCGGTGATCGCCGGTCGGGAACAGACCCACCTCGTCGCCTACGTGACGTGGCTCATGGTCGTCGTCATCGGTGTCATGTGGCTGGCGGCCGGGGTCACCGCCGCGTTGGCGGACCGCTGCCCGCTGATCCAGGCCCTGGTCGTGGCGGGCGCCACCGGGCTGGCCGGGCTGGTCACCACCGCCGCGCTGGCCTCGGTCGACGGTTGCGTCCGTCCGCTCACGATCCTGGCGTCGTCGTCGTGCCGGCCCGATCCCCTGGGCGGCTGGTCGTTGTTGACGTTGCTTGCCCCGACGACGTTGGGCCTGGGCGTGTTCCTCGCCGTCGCGGTCGCCGCCCTCGGCACGCTGGCAGGAAGGACGCTCCGCCGGTTCCGCGCCCGTGCCGCGGTCGCCCGGCGGGCCGGGGACGACTCCCCCGCCCCGGTCCACCCCAGCCGGCTGGCACCGCGCCGGGCATTGGTGGTGGCGCCGTGTTTGTTGATGACGGCGTTGACCGCCGCCGTGACCGTGGCCGACCTCCGGTCACCTGCCTCGACGCCCACCGCCTCCGCCGCGCTGGCTCCCGTGCTCAGTGCGCAGGCCACCTCACCCACGGTGCGGGCGGCGCAGGTGCACGCCTGGCGGGCGCTCGGCGGGAACGAGCGGGCCGACGAGGTCCTGACCGGCGTGCTGGACGTGCTGCGGCGGCTCGATCAGCTCATCGCCGACGGGTCGGACCGGGCACTGACCGACTGGCCGTTCATCGACACCGAGGTGCGGCCCCGCTGCGTCGAACTCTCCGAACGGGTCGCCGGCGCCCGCCGGTACTTCCGCCATCCCGACCCGCAGGGCCAGGCTGCCTGGAATGCCCTGCTGACCAGGGCGGGGCAGGCGGGCGGCGCCTGTGACCTCGCCATCGGGCACCGGGACCGGGACGGGTACCTCACGGCGATCCGACAGCTGTTGTCGCTCGGGCGGGACGTGCCCGAGATGGGGAAGGCGATCTTCCGCTGAGCGGGTCCGCCAGGCCGGAAGACGCCGTCGCGCAACGGCTCGCGGCTGTCGGCCGACCACGGGCACCGGGCCCTGAGCCGGTTGACGCGCGGACCGTCCTGGCGTCCGGTCAACGAGGGCTCGGCATGAGCGGCAGGACCATCCCCGCCCGCTTGACGGAACGTAGGGCAACGGCGATGTCCGCGTGTTGCAGGCCGGGCAGCTGGCCAATGGTGCCGGACAGGAACTCGTAGAGCGCGGCGTCGTTCTCCAGCGCGACCTCGCCGCACAGGTTCCGGTCCCCGGTCGTCGCGGCGATCATGAGGACGGCGGGGTGCGCGGCGAGCAGTTCACCGGCCTGCCCGAGCTGGGTGGGGTTGATGCTGAGGAAGATGAACGCGTTCACCGTGAGCCCGACCACGCTGGGCTCGACAACCGTCCGCATGCGCAGGAATCCGGCCGCCATCATCGCCTCGGCCCGCCGTCGTACGGTGGCAGGGCTCGCGCCGCACCGCTCGGCCATCTGCTGCCAACCCTGGCGGCCGTCCTTGGCGAGGCTGGCGACGATCATCTCGTCGAGCGGGCTGAGCCGCTGCGGCGCCTCGACGAGCGATTGTTCGTCCCATCGATCCGTCCGTTGCGCCCGCAGCCTGTCGACCACCTCCGCCGGCAGCAGGCTCGGGCTCCAGTTGTGTGGTGTGGCGAACCTGCGGATCACCTGGTTGCTCCAGACGGCGAGGACGCCGTCCAGGCCTGGCAGCTGCTTGAACATGAGCTGGAGCAGGTGCTCGTTGGAGGTGTAGGAGACCTCGGCCAGGCAGTCCACGCTGCCGGTGAGCAGCTTGACCGATCCGCATTCCTCCCACCGGGCCAGGTGCTCGGCCGAACGGCTGGCGGCGTCCGGACGGCAGCGCAGCCGGACGAACAGCGATCGCGCCCGGCGGGTCGCCTCGCCGTCCATGACGCCGATGACCCGGACCGCCCCGCTGCGCAGAAGCCGCGGGATCCGCCGGGACACGGTCGCCTCCGAGGTGAACACCGCCTCGCCGATCTGCGCGTGGGTGGCCCGCGGGTGAGCGAGCAGCGCGCCGACGATCCGGCGGTCGAGTTCGTCCAAGGATCCGTCTATCCCGTCACCTGAGCGGTTCTTCATACCGGAATCTTGCATCTCACACCACGATCTTGACAATCTGCCTCGTGCCTCCGGCAGACTCTCGTCCACGGCTACCAAGGGTTGAGGGAGGCAGAAGGTGGCGCATCCGATCAGGCGCTCGAACGCGGCCAGAGGTGTCGCGGCGGGTACGGTTGCACTGCTCGCGGCGGCTGTGCTGCCGGCGGGTACGGCGTCGGCGTCGTCCGACACGGCGAAGAGCCAGACGCGGCCCGCGCAGCACGTGATCATGTTCGACTTCGACGGGTTCGACCCCCGTTTCCTTGAGGGGCGCTACGCCGACCTGGCGGAACTGCCCAACATCCGGGCACTGATCGCGAATGGCGCCCACGGCGTCGCAGACGGGTCGTACTCGTCGTATTCCAACTCGTCCCGGACGACGACGGCGACCGGCGCGTACCCCGCCGTGCACCGCAACACCGGCTACTACTACAACCAGGAAACCAACAAGGGCGTCTCGCAGGAACGGTACATCGAGCCCGGCGTCGAGACGATCGCCCACTCGCTGAAGCGGCAGGACCGCACCTCGGCCTACCTCCAGTGGTACGCGGTGCAGAACTACGGCGCCACGTACGGTGACCCCGCCGCGCTGTACACCCAGCCGGGCGGAAACTGCGAGACCCGCGCCGACCAGGCGATCGCGCTGCTGCGTGGCGAGCCCGTCAACTCCGGCGGCACGATGGTCGACCCGGCCGCGATCCCGGACCTGATCACCGTCTACTGCGACGACGTCGACGGCGCGCTGCACGACGACGGATTCTCCGACCCCGACCTGCCGGCCGCCCTGGCCCGGGTGGACGCCCAGATCGGGCGGGTCCGCGACGCCGCCCGCGAGGCCGGCATCCTGGACCGGACGGCCTTCATCGTCACCGCCGACCACGGCGCCCGGGAGTGGACCATTCCGCTGCTGCCCGAGGTGCTCGACCGGCTGTCCGTGACGGGCCTCAAGGTCCAGGTCATCTCCTCCTCGGGCGGCGTACCGGACCCGACCAGCGAGATCGTCATCGTGGCCTCCCCGCGTACCGCCGACATCACCCTGAGCGGCCGGGCGGACACCGCGAAGAACGCGCGCCACATTGCCAAGATCATTAAGGGCATCCCGGGGATCGCGGCCGTCCATGACGAGCGGGACCTGCGCCGGATGAACGCCAGCGACAAGCTCGGTGACCTCGTCGTGGAGCCGGTCGAGCCGTACCACCTGTCCACGCTCACCGACGGCGCCCCGCGCGCCTCGCACGGCGCGCTGCCGGAGTCGCAGGTCCCGATGGTGCTCTCCGGCGCCGGGATCCGTCGCGGCGTCCCGCTGCGCAACGTCGGCCTGGTCGACGTGGCCGCCACCATCAGCGCACTGCTCGGCGTGCAGCCGCCGGCCACCTCACAGGGGCGCGTCATGCGCAAGGCCATCGAGCGGTCCTGATCGTCACCACACGCACATCAAGGAAAGGCACGACATGACCCACCTGACCAAGCGCCGGTTCGCGGCGGCGATCGCCGCCGTGACCGCGCTCACCACCCTCGCCGCCTGCGGCGGATCGGGCGAGTCGGAGGCGGAGAAGGCCAAAGAGATCACCTTCTGGACCCCGCAGACGACCCCGCAGCGGGTCGCCGCGCAGGAGAAGGTCGCGGCCCGGTTCACCGAGAAGACCGGCATCGCCGTGAAGGTCGTCCCGCTCAGCGAGACCGACCAGAAGCAGTCCCTGGCGACCGGTGCCGCCTCCGGTGACGTACCGGACGTGATGTTGCACGGCGCCACGACGACGGCCGCCTGGCGGTCCCAGGGGCTGCTGAACACGAAGGCCGCCGAGGAGGTCGTCGAGGAGCTCGGCGCCGACACGTTCAACGCGAACGCCCTGAAGGCGTTCAGCCTGGACGGCAAGGTCGGCGCCGTGCCGAGCGACGGTTGGGTGCACCTCCTGGTGTACCGCAAGGACCTCCTCCAGACCGCCAACGTCAAGGTGCCCGCCAGCCTCGAGGAGGTGGCGAAGGCCGCCACCACGATGAAGGCGACCGGGGTGAGCGGCATCGCCCTGGGTACCCAGGCCGGCACCCCGTCCGGCACCGAGGGCATCTACTCCATGTTCCAGAGCGCGGGCTGCCAGCTCGTGCAGGACGGCAACGTCAAGATCGACTCGCCCGAGTGCACCCGGGCGGCTGAGCAGTTCAAGGTCCTGCGCGACTCGAGCGTGCAGGGTGACTTCGACGTGACCAGCGCGCGGGCGGCGTACCTCGCCGGCAAGGCCTCGATGCTGCTCTTCTCGACCCACATCCTCGACGAGCTCGCCGGCCTGGACAAGGCCAACCCGCCGACGTGCCCGCAGTGCAAGGCCGACCCGGCGTTCCTCTCGAAGAACTCCGGGTTCATCACCGTGCTCGACCGGAACCACCCGGCGCAGTACGGCGCCACGCTCGGCTACGGCATCCCCGAGGGCGCCAACACGGCCGGGGCGAAGGAATTCATCAAGTTCATGATGGAGGAGGGCTACTCGGACACGCTCGCCTCGGCGACCGAGGGCCGGATCCCGCTGCGCAACGGCACCAAGGCCGACCCGAACGCCTACCTCGACGCGTGGGGCAAGCTCGGCATCGGGCCGGAGGCCAAGAGCTCCGTCGCCGAGCTGTACGGCCCGGAGATGGTCACCCAGATCCGCGACGGCGTCAACGCCGTGAGCCTGTGGGGCATGGGCACGAAGGACTCGCCCCTGGCCGGGGCGGTCACCGCGGAGAACGTGCTCGCGCAGTTCCTTGAGCGTCTCTACGGCGGGGAGTCGCCCGCAAAGGTGACGAAGGGGATGGCCGAGGAGGTCAAGAAGGTCCAGGCCGACCTGTGAGCACGTCCACACGTCGGTCTTCCCGCTGGGAGCGGCTCAGCCGCTCCCAGCGGGAGAACCTGAACGGCCAGCTGCTCACCGGCCCGACTCTGCTGCTGATCGCCCTGGTCGTCCTGCTCCCCTTCCTCCTGGTCCTCGTATTCGGGTTCTCCGACACGAGACTGATCGACATCCCCAGGTTGTCGCCGTCCACCATCGAGTGGACGTTCGACAACATCGTCGACGCCTGGCGGTCGGAGGCGTTCTGGGGGGCGCTCTGGACCACCGTCGTCTACGCGACCCTGACCACGATCGGGTCCATCGGCGTCGGCCTCGTCCTCGCCCTCGCCCTGCGCCGGCCCTTCCGCGGCCAGGGCATCGTCCGCGCGTTGCTGCTGATCCCGTACGTGCTGCCGGTCGTCGCGGCGGCCATGATCTGGCGAACGATGCTCAACCCGCAGTACGGCATCATCAACGCGATCGGTCAGGAATACCTCGGCTGGCAGAATCCCGTCGGCTTCCTCAGCACCACCTCGGCCGACGTGGCGGGCGTGCCCGTACCGGTGTCGCTGCTCGTCGTCATCGCCTTCGAGATCTGGAAGTCGTTCCCGCTCGCCTTCCTCTTCGTCACCGCACGGCTGCAGAACGTGCCGGGCGGGATCGAGGAGGCCTCGGCGCTGGACGGAGCCTCCCGGTGGCAGAACCTGCGCCACATCATCCTCCCCCAGTTGCGGGGGGTGCTCCTGCTGTTGCTGCTGATCCGGTTCATCTGGTCGTTCCAGAACTTCAACGACGTCTACCTGTTGACCGAGGGCGCCGGCGGCACCCAGGTCATGGCGATCAAGGTCTACACCGAACTGGTCACCCGGTCCGACATCGGCAGCGCCGCCGCCTACGGACTGTTGATGTCGCTGGTTCTCTGCGTGCTGCTGGCCGGCTACGTCCTGCTCTCCCGGCGGAAGGAGGCGTTGTGAGTTCAGCTATGCGGCCCTCGCGCCCGGTCAACATCCTGCGGTGGACGCTCATCGCCGTCGCGCTCGTCTGCGCGGTGGGGCCCGTGCTCTACGGGGTGCTGCTCTCGCTGCGCCCGTACTCCGCGGTGCTGCTGGAGCCTCTCGACATCGTCCCCGGTCTCGGCGAGATCGACCTGTCCAGCTACGTCACGGCGATGAAGGACGAGTCGGCGGGCGGCTTCGGGCTCGGCCGGTTCGTGCTCAACTCCCTCATGGTCGCCCTTGCCACCGTCGTGGTGTCGATCGTCGCGTGCATCTTCGGGGCGTACGCCGTCGCGCGCCTGCGGTACCGGGGCCGCCGCTTCACGAGCGGGATCATCCTCGCCGTCTACCTGTTCCCGGGCATCGTGCTCGCGGTGCCGAAGTTCGTCATCCTGAGCCGGTTGGGACTCTCCCGGTCGCTCGTCGGGCTGCTCGTCGTCTACGTCGCCGCCACCGTCCCCGTCGCGCTGTACATGATGCGCAACTACTTCCTCGCCCTGCCGGAGAGCGTCGAGGAGGCGGCGCTGCTCGACGGGTGCTCGTTGCCGACGATGCTGCGCAAGGTCGTGCTGCCGATCGCGCTGCCCGGCGTCGTGGCGACCGCCATCTACGTCTTCATGATCGCCTGGAACGAGTACTTCTACGCGTTGCTGTTCCTCGTCCAGGACCGGTCACGATGGACGGCTCCGCTCGGTCTCGCCCAGCTCACCGACTTCCAGGTGCCGGTGACCGTGCTGCTGGCCGGCTCCATCGCGGTGACCGTGCCCGTCATCGCCATCTTCTTCCTCGCCCAGCGCTACATGGTCGCCGGCCTGACGGCGGGGGCGGACAAGTGAACACCGAAAGGATGATCGACGTGACAGGCCCTGTGACACCGGGATCGGGTCCAGTGCGACTGCTCGTACTCGGCGCGGGAGGACGCGGCGCCCACGCATACGCCACGTGGTGCCTGGAGCACCCCGAGGCCGCTCGGGTCGTCGCGGTCGCCGAACCCGACGCGGAGCGCCGCGACCGTCTGGGTGACGCGCATGCCATCCCGGCTGCCCACCGGTTCACCGACTGGCCGCAGGCCCTCTCGGCGCGTGGGCCGTGGGACGCCGTCATCGTCGCGACCCCAGACCGTGATCACGTCGATCCCACCCTCCGCGCTCTCGAACTGGGCCACCACGTCCTGCTCGAGAAGCCCATCGCGCCGACGCCCGAGGAGCTGAACAGGCTGACGGCCGCGGCCCGCGACAGCCCCGGCACGGTGACCGTCGCCCACGTGCTGCGCTACACCCCGTTCTTCGGCACCCTGCGCCGCCTGCTCGACGAGGGCCGGATCGGCGAACTACAGGGCATCTCGCACATCGAGAACATCGCGTACTGGCACTTCGCGCACAGTTACGTACGCGGCAACTGGCACCGTGCCGACCAGTCGAGCCCGATGCTGCTGGCAAAGGCGTGTCACGACATCGACATCCTCCGGTGGCTGGTCGGGTCGCCGTGCACGGCGGTCGCCTCATTCGGCGAACGCCGCCACTTCCGGGTTGAGCACGCGCCGAAGGGGTCGACCGAGCGCTGCGTCGACGGCTGCGCGGTCGCCGACACCTGTCCCTACAACGCCGAACGCCTGTATGTCGACCAGCTCGCCGCCGTCAACGGGCCGCCCGTCACGGTCGTCACGAACGACACGAGCGTGGCCGGCCGACGACAGGCCCTGCGGATGACCGACTACGGGCGGTGCGTCTACCGGATGGACAACGACGTCGTCGACCATCAGACGGCGGCGCTGCGGTTCGGCAACGGTGTCACGGCGTCACTGGTGGTCTCGGCCTTCACCGCGTGGAACACCCGGACGATCACGTTGATGGGCAGCCATGGCCAGATCACCGCGGACATGCGCACGGGCCGCATCGACCTGACGCCCTTCGTCGAGACGCCGCCCAGCCTGGAGGCCCACCCGACCGACGAGACGTTCCAGGTCGACGCCGTTGATCCCGGGGGCGTCAACGACGTCACCGAGGCATTCACCGGACACGGGGGCGGAGACGCCGGGCTGATGAAGGACTTCACCGAGCGCGTCCGGCGCGCGCTGGCCGGTGAGGATGTCGAGGCGGCGCCGAGCTCGTTGGAGGAGAGCGTGGAGAGCCACTTCGTCGCCTTCGCCGCCGAGCGGTCGCGGCTGAACCACACCCTCGAGGAGCTGTGACGGTGGACGAGGTCCGCGCTCTCGTGGCTCGCGTCGCCGGCACCGCCGACAACGTGCGGGTGGAGAGGGTTCCCGCCGGCGAGGACGCCGCCGTCGCCGGGTACGAGTGCCGCGACGGCGTCCTCACCCTGCGCGGCTCGGACGCCGTCGCCGCGGCGTCCGCGTTCTCGCAGTACCTCAAGGCGCACGCCGGCCGCCAGGTGACCTGGGAACAGCCACGGCTCGACCCCCGGCCGCAGCCGTGGCCGGAGGCACCCGCGACCCGACTTTCCAGCCCGTTCCCGGTCCGCTACTACCTCAACGCCGTGACCTACGGCTACTCGGCGGCGTACTGGGACTGGGACCGCTGGGAGCAGGAGATCGACTGGATGGCGCTGCACGGCGTCACCCACCCGCTCATGCAGGTAGGCCACGAGGCGGTGCTGGCCGAGATGTTCCGGCGCGCCGGGCTCGACACGGCCCGGATCGACGAGTGGATCGGCAGCGCGGCGCACTTCCCGTGGACGTGGATGGGTAACACCAACTCGTTCGGTGGGCCGCTGCCGGCGGACTGGATCAGCCGTCACGTCGAGCTGGCGCGGCGGATCCTCGATCGGCAACGCTCGCTGGGCATGACGCCGGTCCTGCCGATGTTCGGGGGGCACGTGCCTCCGGAGCTCGCCGATGCTTCGGCCGGTGAGATCGAGTGGCAGGGCTGGCTCACCCCGATCCTCGGTCCCGACAGCGAGCGGTTCGCGTCGTTGACCGCGGAGTTCCTGAGCATCCAGCGGGACCTGTTCGGCACCGACCACCACTACGCCGTCGACCCGTTCATCGAGTCGGTGCCCCCGTCGGGCGAGCCCGGCTACCTGGCGGCGGTCGGCCGGGCGGTCTACCAGGCGATGACGGACGGCGACCCGGAGGCGACCTGGGTGCTCCAGGGCTGGCCGTTCCACTACCAGCGCGACTTCTGGCGGCCGGAGCGCGTGCGCGCGTTCCTCTCCGGCGTACCGGAGGAGCGGCTCGTCCTGCTCGACCTGTGGGGCGAGCACGCCCCCATGTGGCGTCGCGACGACATGTTCGAGCGGCGCTGGGTCTGGTGTGCGATCCACAACTTCGGCGGTCGCTTCGCCCTCTTCGGCGACCTGAGCGGTCTGCGCCGCGACGTCGACGAGCTGAGGCGTGCGCGGCCGTCCCGGCTTGTGGGCATCGGGCTCGCGCCGGAGGCGATCGAGAACAACACGGTCTTCTACGAGCTGGCCACCGACCTCGCCTGGGACGTTCCGCAGCTGGAGGACTGGCTGCGCTCGTTCGCACGGCAGCGCTACGCGGCCGGGCACGACGACTTCGCCTCCGCCTGGCAGATCCTGGCCGCCACGCTCTACGGGCCTGGACGTACCCGATCCATCCCGTCGCCGGTCATCGCCCGGCCGTGGTCGGCCGAGACGCCGTTCGCCGCCCAGCGCCTCGCCGGCGAGTTCGTTGCGCAGACCGAGGAGCCGCAGCGGCAGTCGGCGAACATCGACGCCGAGAACGACCCGATGGTGCTCGGCGGCCTGCCGCGGATCGCCGAGGCCGCGCGGTTGCTGCTCGGCCGGGCGACGGAAGCGGGGGTTCGGGGTCAGGTCGAGCGGGACGTCGTCGATCTGGTCGGCCACGTGGTGGCGCAAGGGTGCCGGGTCCATATCCGCGGCATCGTGACGGCCTTCGCCGAGCGCGACGCAGACGGCGTCCTCAGCCACTTCGCCCGGTTCCGGACGGAACTGCTCGACCTCGACGAGCTCGCCGGCACGCGCGCCGAGTCGCGGGTCGGCCAGTGGATCGCCGACGCCCGCGCGTGGGGCGGTTCGCCGGCCGAGGCCGACGTCATGGAGCGGGACGCCCGCAGTCTCATCTCCGTCTGGGGACACCAGTCGAGTGGGCTGCACGACTACTCCGGACGGCACTGGGCCGGCCTCATCCGGGACTACTACCTGCCCCGTTGGGAGTTGTGGGCGGACTGGTTGGCCCGGGCCACGGCGGCGGGGGTGGAGCCGGACGTCGGCGTCCTGCGGGCCCGCGTCGTCGAGCACGAGGAGTCCTGGCGGGGGGCGATCGGGGGCTACCTCGCCGGCCCGGAGGGGAACACCCTCGACGTGGCGGCCCGGATCCTCGACCGGCTCGGACACTGACCCAGACGGCCCCTGAACCCGGCGTAGGGCTGGGTCGGACAAGGGCACGCTCGCCCGGCGGGCTCGGCGCCTGATCGCAACAGCGCCTCCGCCACCGGACGAGCGTGCCCTTCCGTTGTCTACTTCGGCACCGGCGAGGTGAAACCGACGACGGCTGCCGCCTTGTTCGACGTGCCGAGGAAGTGCTGCACCTTGTTGGAGCGGTTACCTTCGATGGAGTTGAAGGTGCCGTCGGTGTTGGTCTCGTAGAACGACGTGACGATGCCGACGTGGTCGATGACCCCGTCGCCCTCCCAGTCGTACACCACCGCGTCGCCCTTGCGCGGGATGTAGCTGCCCTTCGAGTGCCAGGTGCCGTTGTTCACACCGTAGGTCTTGAAGCTAGAGGCGAGCGCGTTGAGGCCCGTGTACTTCGCGGTGCCCCAGTAGAAGGCGAACTTCGCGAAGTCGGCGCACCACGCGCGGGCGCGCCAGTTGACCGTCACCCAGGACTTCGTCCCGTCCCGGTACTCGTACCCCTTGCTGGAGTTCCCACAGGTGGAGGCCGGGTTGTTGTCGTACCGGTCGTTGTTCGGGTCGGCCCAGAAGCCGGTGTAGAAGTTGCAGTTCGCGCCCTTCTCGGACAAGCGTTCCAGCACCTCGGCGTTGTCCGAGTAGAGCTGGTTGTACGCGATGTTGCCGACGTCGATGCCCAGGTTGGTGTCGGCGGCGTGGGCGGCGGTCGCCGGAATGATCACGCCCGCGCCGGCGGCTGTCACAGCCACAGCCGTGGTGACGGTCCTTCTCACGATGTTCATCGGTCCTCCAGGGATGGGCCGCAGCCTCTGCTGCGGCGTGCGGTCAGCGATCTGCGCTCGACGACATGCGCCTCGACCAGACGCACCGGGTCGCCGTCGATACGAATGCGCGATCCCGACCCGCTCGGCCACACAACGGATGCGCTGCCTTTCTAGCATCAGAACCGCCGTTCGGAAGTGATTCGGAACAGAGCCAGACAGCCTCGAACGATGACGGCCAGCCTCATCACAGGACGTCCTGCCGTGTCCCGATCTGTTCGGAACGATCTCGGATCGCTCGGACAACGGGATTTCTTACCTGCCCGTGCTTCGATGTCCAACAGGGCTCTCCCAGCACGACGGATAGCCGCACCGCCGCCCGGCGCAGAACTGCGTCCAAACGGGTCGACAGCAATTCCTGCCGGGAGCGCAACCGCTGATCCCCCGCCCAATCCCCCAGTCCCTTAAGGATCCTGATGAGAACAAGACTGACCACCGCACCACCCCGACGGTCACGGACGACGACCACCGGAGCACTGGTCGCCCTCGGGGCGCTCCTGGTGACGCCGTGGACGCCCGCCGGACCGGCCGGCGCCGCACCAGCCGCGCCCGGCAGCGCGGAAGCGGCGTCGCCGGCCGGCACGGTGTCCGGCGTCCACGCCGAAGCGCTGCGGTCGGCGGCGACCGACGCGCGGCGTACGGGCCTGCCGGTGATCGTGCCGGCCGCGACCACCGCGACCTCGATCACCAGGGCGACCCCGGACGGCAAACTGGTCACCGAGATCACCACCGGGCCCGTCCGCGCACAGGGGGCGGACGGGTCGTGGACCCCGATCCGGCGGCCGGCGAAGTCCACTGCCGGCCGCACCGCGACCGCACCGTCCGCCATCGACCCGCCGGTGGCGCTTCCACTCCTCGGCGACACCGATGTCAACAGCAACTTCGACGGGAACAACGTCGACGGCGAGTACCTGAAGGCGGGCACCGAGGCCGACGGGGAGAAGGCCCGGACCTACCTGGCGTTCGACACCCGCGGACTTCAGGTCCCCACGAAGGCTGAGCTGACCCTGACCAACGTGGACGCCCCCGGGTGCGGCGCCACGGTCGGCGCGGGCATCCAGGTCCGCCGGGTCACCGACTTCTGGGAGCCGGCCGCGCAGACCTGGACACCGCAGCCGACCAGCAGCACCACCGACGCCGTGCTGAGCCGGGAGGGCTCGCAGCTGGGCAGCTGCGGCAGCGGGCGGATGTCCTGGGACATCACCGGGATCGTGGCCCAGTGGGCCGCCGGAACCGCGAAGAACCACGGCCTGGTCCTCCAGTCGCCGAGCGAGACCAGGACGGCCAACTACCGGGTCTTCACCTCCGCCGAGAACACCGAGGAGCTGGGTCCTCCGCCGACCCTGACGGTCACCTCGGAGATCCCGACCACGCCCGGCGAGGGGGATGACCCGGCCGATCCCGGCCCGTCGCCGGCCGACCAGTGGCCGGGCCTCGCGGAGCCCGAGACCGGATCGTGGGTCACCCGCGGCTCGGACGTCACCGAAGACGGGCTGCTCACCGTACGCAGCCACAGCGCCGGGCAGCGGATCGACCTCACCAACCCCAACGAGAGCGTGCTCGGCCCCAACTGGCGCCTCGAACCCCTCGGCGGCATGCTCGGCAACCGGCTCAAGGACTACAGCGCGAACGGTTACCTCCAGGTCAAGCTCTCGATCGGCACCCAGTCGCTCCGCTTCGAGGCCGACCCGGCGCGCCCCGGCACCTACGTCGCCCAGGACGGCGGCACGGTGGTCCGGAACGCGGACGGCAGCTTCACCCAGAGCGGCGGCCCCGACGGCCTCACCTACGTCTGGCGCACGGTCGGCACGGACCTGCTCATCACCAGCATCGGCGACGCCGCGACCGGCGCGGTTCTGATCGGGTACGACGCACATGGCCGGATCAGCCGGATCACCGCACCCGCCTCGGAGCAGGACGACTGCACGGTGCCGAACGCGGCCGGCTGCGCCTCGGCGACCTTCGGCTACGCGACCAGCACCACCGCCACCGCCACGCAGCTCGGCGACGTGGCCGGGCAGCTCAAACAGATCGACCGCACCGCCGCCGGCGCCACCACCCCGGTCACCGTGGTGCGCTACGCGTACGACCAGCTCAAGCGGCTCCGGGAGGTGCGCGACGTCCGCCAGGTCGACGGCGATCCGGTACTGGTGTCCGCGTACACCTACGACACGAAGGGCAACATCACCCGGCTGAACACGCCCCAGGAGGGGGCGTGGACCCTCACGTACGCCGCACCGGGAAAGCTCTCCGGCGCGACGAAGGACCCGGCGCCCCTGGCGCTACCGGCGCAGTGCAGATACGCCACGCAGTACCTCCTCGGCCAGAACGGCTGCTGGGCCGGCCCGGTGCCGATGGAGTACGGCGGGCGGAAGATCCAGCCGTCGTGGAAGCGGACGCCGACCCGGAAGGCCGTCGTCGGGGTCACCCACGACCACTGCACGTCGTCGCCCGACCGACCGTCCGGCTTCGACTTCCGCAGCGCCTGTGACGCGCACGACTACGGCTACGGGATCATCTACCTCAAGACGCAGCAGTGGGACAAGTCCAAGAAGGCGTCCGTGGACGCGGTCTTCTACAGCCTGCTGCGCGACCACACCTGCCCCCGCTACAACATCCTGGTACGTGCCAACTGCCGGTCGACCGCCTACACCTACTACACGGCCGTGCGACTGACCGGCGGTCGGAGCATGAAGTACCGCAGCGAGTACTGACCACCGCCCGGTTTCCCGTCCGGTCCGATCCGGACGGGAAACCGGGCGGCCGGCTCGCTCGGGACACGGGACGGTCATCCGCCGGCACTACGATGGGCATCGACTGCTGCCTCGTGCCGGAGGGTGGACATGACCCAGCTCAGTCTCGATCCGCCGCGCCCCGAGCAGCCGACCACACCGGCCGAGTTCATCGCCGCGCTGCGTGCGCTGAGGCTCTGGTCCGACCTGACCTTCCGGCAGTTGGCGGCCAAGGCGGGGGCGTCGGGCGACCATCTCGCGGTGAGCACACTCGCCTCCGTGCTGAGCCGGTCCACGCTCCCGAGGCGCGAGGTCGTCGAAGGATTCGTCCGAGCCTGCGGGCTGGACGATCGGGCCGTGGCCGAATGGGTGACGGCCCGCGACGCGTTGGTGGCCCGCTTCGGGCAGCCGGGCGGCCAGGGCCCGCCCGCGGCGGGGCACGGGCCCCCGGCGACGGCTGCCCGTCCCGGCCGTTCGGCGCCCGGCATGCTGCCACCCGACATCGCGGACTTCACCGGTCGCGCCGCACAGGTGGAGACCCTGCGGGACCTGCTCACCGGGCCCCAGGCCGACGAGGGCGGCCCCGGCGTCCAGGTGGTCGCGGCGGTCTCCGGCATGGGCGGCGTCGGCAAGACGACGCTCGCCCTGCACGTGGCGCACCTGCTGGCCGGGGCGTACCCGGACGGCCAGCTCTGGGTCGACCTGCGCGACGCGGAGGGTTCCCCGCTGGACCCGGGTGACGTGCTCGCCCGGTTCCTGCGGGCCCTCGGGGTCGACCCCCGCGCCGTCCCCGACGGTCAGAGCGAACGCGCCGAGATCTACCGCACCCTCCTGGCCTCCCGTCGGGTGCTGGTCGTGCTGGACAACGCGAGTTCCGAGCGGCAGATCCGCCCGCTCCTGCCCGGCGCCCCGACGTGCGCCGTGGTGGTCACCAGCCGGCTACGGCTGACCGGCGTCGAGGGCGCCCGGAACATCGGGCTGGAGCTGTTCACGCCGGCGGAGGCGATCCGGCTGCTCGCCCGGATCACCGACGGCGAGCGCGTGCTGCGGCACCTCGATCAGGCCACCGAGATCGCCGAGTACTGCGGCGGACTGCCACTGGCCGTACGGATAGCGGGGGCCCGGCTGGCGGCCCGCCCGGCCTGGCGACTGGCGCACCTGGCGGCGCTGCTCGGCGACGAACGTCGGCGGCTGGACCGGCTGGCCACCGGCGACCTCGCCGTACGGGCGTCGCTGGCGCTGAGCTACCGCGAGCTGGACGAGGAGCCCCGGCGGCTCTTTCGCCTGCTCGCCCACTTCGACCTCCCCGACTTTCCCACCTGGCTGGCCGCGACGGTGTTGAACTGCCCGTTCGAACAGGCCGCCGAGCACGTCGAGACGCTGGTCGACGCTCAGCTCCTCACCGTCGCCGGCACCGACGTGGCGGACCAGGTCCGTTACCGCTTCCACGACCTGGTCCGGCTGTTCGCGGTCGAGTCCGCCGCGGCGGACGAGTCGGAGGAGACCATCGCCCGGGCAGTCGTGCGTGGGCTCGGCGGTTGGGTCGCGCTCGCGGAGCGGATGGTCCCGGCGATCCCGGGCCCGTGTTTCGCCCTCATCGCCAGCCCCGCGCCGCGTCCGTCGATCGGCTGGGCAGAGGAGCACGTGCTGGGCGTCGACCCCCTGGACTGGCTCGACGCCGAACGTGCCGCGCTGCTGTCCGCCACCCGTCAGGCCTGCCGGCTCGGCCTGGACGACCTCGCCTTCGACCTCGCGGGCCTGCTGGAGAAGTACTTCGACCTGCGCGGCATGTACGCGGACTGGACCCGCCTCAACACCGAGGTGATGGCGGTCTGCCGGCAGGCCGGCAACCTGCTCGGCGAGGCCGTCATGCTCCGCGGCCTGATCGACGTCACCACCTGGAGCGCCAACCAGAGCGACGACGCCGCGATGGCCCAGTTGCACGCCGACTCGTTCCGGCTGCTGGAGATGTTCGGTGCCCTCGGCCACGATCAGGGCAGCTCGGACGCGGCCGTGATGTGCTCCTGGGCGTTGACGGCGGCCGGCTCGTACCCGGAAGCCGTCACGATGGGCGATCGGGCGCTGCGCCTCGCCTCGCGGTCGGATCACCTCGGCGGTGAGGCGCGGGCCCACCTCGCGCTGGCGGTGTCCACCTTCGAACAGGAGCAGTTCGACACGGCGGCCACCCACACGGCCGCCGCTCTCGACCGGGCCCGGAGGCTCGGCAATCCGCGCTGGGAGGCGACCGCGCTGCAGTTCTCCGGCATCGCCCACCGCGAGCTGGGAAAACTCGACGAAAGCCACCGGTTGCTCACCGAGTCCCTGACGATCTCCCGCACCTACCGGGACGACTACACCGCGACGCTGACCCTGCTGGCCCTGGCCCAGCTGCACTTCAGACGGGGTGCCCCGGGCGCGCGGGAGGCAGCCGAGATGTCGCTGGCGCTGAGCCGCGAATACCACCTGACCCACCACGTGGCCGAGGCACTCCGGCTCCTCGGCGAGATCGAGCTGGTCGAGGGCCGCCCGACCCAGGCGGGGCGGTGGAGGGTGACAGCGGTGCTCGACCGTGATCCGCGACCGCGACCGCCGCCCGGTTGCCCCTGCTGCCCGGGGCCTGGCGTACCGACGCGACCGGTCGTACCGCACGACAGCCCTCACCTGTGCCTCCTCCGGGCGGTTACGCCCGCCGACGCCGCGGCGACCAGCACCACACCGACCACGAGTGCCGCCGCCAGAACGGGTGCCCACAGCGGCGCCACCCGCAACGTCCACGCGCCCAGCACCGCGCCGCCGAGCAGTCCCAACAGCCGGCTGACCCCGCCCGCGCCCGCCGCGAACCGGTGCGGATCGAGCACCACGCTGCGGACCACGGTGGTCAGCGAGCCGGTCAGGTACGTCGTCGACGCGCCCCGTACCCCGGAGCTGATGGTGACCACGCTCTGCATCCCGCTGGCCGCCGCGGCGGCGAGAAGCAGCGCCAGCCCGCCGGCGTACCCGGGACGCGCTCCGGTGCCCACCCAGCCACCCGCCACGCCGACCAGCAGCACCGCCTCGGCCACCGCGAGGGCCCCGGTCCGGCGCCCCCACCCCGGCCTGACCCGCCGCAGGTACAGGGTGGCGCCGGCCACCCCGAGCGCGTAACCGCCCACCGCCGCCGCCCCACTCGCCAACACCCGGGCATCCGCCGTGGCGATCGCCTGGCCGGACTGCACCAGGTTGCCGGTGATCACGCTTGCGAAGAAGCCACCGAGTCGGGTCAGACAGAACACGTCGAGGCAGCCGGACGCGGCGGTCAACACCACCAACAGCCGGACCACCAACCGCCTGGGCAGGACCGACTCATCGGATTCGTCCCCATCGCCGGGTCCGGTCAACCCCGGCCCCGGATGCCACTCATACGACTGCTCTCCCCGGCCCGTGTCACTGACTCGCGAAGCGCTTCTTCCCGCTACCCCGCCGTCCATGCCGCCGGCCGGGGACTTACAGGCCCGCGGACCAGGACCGCCCGGCCGCACACGTGCGCTGACGCCGCGCCCGGGACATCCGGCGCACGCCCCGGCGCGGCCGGGTGTTCCGGAGCGGACTGGCCGGAGGCGGTTCCGACCTGCGCTGGCCGGCCGGAACCGTACTGGCCGACCGGCCGTGGCGCGGGTGCCGTCAGCCGGCCTCGGGGGCGCCGGTCTCGGTCAGGCGCCCGTCGGCCAGCCCCAGCCAGCGGGTCACCCCGATCTCGGTCAGGAAACGCTCGTCGTGGCTGACCACCACGAAGGCGCCCTGGTACGCGACAAGCGCGTTTTCCAACTGGCCGACGCTGACCAGATCCAGGTTGTTGGTGGGTTCGTCGAGAAGCAGTAGCTGGGGCGCGGGTTCGGCGAACAGGATGCAGGCGAGCGTCGCCCGCAGCCGCTCACCACCGGAGAGCACCCGCACCGGCAGGTGGACGCGGGAACCGCGGAACAGGAACCGGGCGAGCAGGTTCATCCGGTCGGCGTCGGGCAGGGCGGGCGCGAACGCGGCGAGGTTCTCGGCGACCGTACGGTCGGAGTCGAGCAGGTCGAGCCGCTGGGACAGGTACGCGACGCGGCCGTCGGCTCGGACGGCGGTGCCGGCCACCGGTGGCTGGTCGCCGCTGATCAGCCGGAGCAGGGTGGACTTGCCCGCACCGTTGGAGCCGGTCAGGGCGATGCGTTCCGGGCCCCGGATGGTCAGGTCGACGCCCTCGCCGGCGAAGACCGGGCGGCCATCGTACCCGGCCCGCAGGTGTTCGCCCTGAAAAACGGTGCGCCCGGCCGGCACGTTGGTGCCGGGCAGCTCGATCGCGATCCGGTCGTCCTGGCGGGCGGCGCGGCTGGCCTGGTCCAGGCGGGCCTGGGCGTCGCCGACCCGGTCCGCGTGGGTCTCGTTCGACCGGGCCGCCGAGACCTGGGCATCACGCTTCAGCCCGCCGGCGACGATCCGGGCCAGGCCCGCGTTGGGCAGGTTGCGGGACGCGTTCGATGCCCGGCGGGCGGCGCGCTCGCGGGCCTGCTGCATGTCACGCTTCTGCCGCTTGAGGTCCTGCTCGGCGTTGCGCACCTGACGCTCGACTGCCTCGCGTCGGCCGCGCGCGGCCTGCTCGTAGTCGGTATACGTGCCGCCGTACCACTCGATCTCGCCGTGCTCCAGGGCGGCGATGCGGTCCACCTCGTCCAGCAGCGCCCGGTCGTGGCTGACGACCAGGAGGCAGCCGGTCCACGCGCGCAGCACCGCGGTCAGCCGATCCCGCCCCTCGCTGTCGAGATTGTTCGTCGGCTCGTCCAGCAGGAGCACGTCCGGACGCTTGAGGAGCTGGGCGGCCAGGCCCAGGGACACCACCTGCCCGCCGCTGAGGGTGCCCAGTAGCCGGTCCAGGGCGAGATCGCCGAGGCCGAGCCGGTCCAGCTCGGCACGGGTGCGCTCCTCGACGTCCCAGTCGTTGCCGACTGTCGTGAAGTGCTCCTCGCTCGCGTCGCCGGCCTCGATGGCGTGCAGCGCGGCGATGATCCGGTCGACGCCGAGGAGCTGGGCGACGCTCTGCTCGCCGGTGAAGGGCAGGTGCTGGGGCAGGTAGCCGAGCGTGCCCCGCACCGTGACGGATCCGGTGGTCGGGGGCAGTTCCCCGGCGATCAGCCGCAGCAGCGTGCTCTTTCCCGCGCCGTTGGCCGCCACCAGGCCGGTGCGGCCACCGGGCACGGAGAAGGAGAGGTCGCTGAACACCGGGGTCTCGTCCGGCCAGGCGAAGGACAGGGCGGAGCAGACGATGTAACCGTTGGACATGGTGAGATCCTCAGAACGCGTGATCCGGGCGCACACACAGCGGGGCGCTCGGCGGGAAACAGGGACGACAAGATGGCCGCGGCGACAGCGCGATCACGCGCCTGTCGGCGGCCGGTCCGGGATCTCACCCGGAGATGTCGTCGTCACCTGCCACGTTCACTCCGTTCTCCGGCAACTCGGGCAAGAATAACGCGCGGTCGCTGCCGCGACCATCCTGGCGCGCGGTGCCTGGTCGGAGCCCTCAACTACGCCTCGTGACCGTTCGGACGCTCACCGGAAGACGAGTCGCTGCGGGCCGCCCACCGGCGCAGCAGGTCGATGCCCTCGTCGAGCCGGCCGTGCTCGGTCAGCAGCGTGACCAGCAGCGGCAGGGAGCGCCGGCTGCCCTGGTCGACGGACCTGCGGAGCAGGTCGATCGCCTCGTCCGGGCGACCGGCGGCGGCCAACAGGGCGGCCAGTTCGTCGTACGCCCGCACGTCACCGTGGTCGGCTGCGACCCGCCAGTACCGCTCGGCCTCGTCGGCCTGCCCCCGCTCGGCGAAGAGAGCGGCCAGGCGGGCCGCGGCGTGCCAGTCGCCGTGATCGGCGCGCAGCCGCAGCTCGTCGGTGTGCCCCCGGTCGGCCAGCAGGTCGACCAGGACGCTGCCCGCGCCCATCGCGCCGGCGGCACCGGAGTCGGCGAGGTCGCGCAGATACCCGGTGGGGTCGGGCACGGGGGTCAGCCCGGTGGCCTCCGACCCGAAGAACCGGCTGCCGCCGAACTCGTGGCGCAGCCGGTCGTCCAGGTCGTCGGCCAGCGCGATCATGGCGCGTACGGCCAGCAGCAGGTGGGTGGGGACGAAGTCCTGCCCGAAGACGGGGATCGACGCCCAGACCGTGCCGCCGGTGCAGTAGACCCGGCCGACGACCAGCCCGTTGGTCAGGTCGGACAGCCGCTGGTACAGCGTCTCCGTCGGCTCGACGCCGGTGAGCAGCGGCGAGAAGACGTCCACCAGGGGCGGGTCGTCCTGGGCGCGTACGAAGATCATGGCGGAGCCGGCGCGGATGCCCACGTCGCCGTCGGCGTCGACCCGAAGCTGGTCGGCGGTGACGCCGAGGACGGCGGCCAGGATCTCCTTCACCCGTTCCGTCAGCTTGCCGTCGCCGGTGTGCTGATCTGCCGGCCCGACCACCTGCGGGCGGCTCGGGGCGACGACCGGCCGGGCCGCCAGCGCGGCGGCCAACCTGGTGCGCCGGGGCACCGGGGCGGTGGTGGCGGTGACGGCCGGCCGGGCCGCCAGCGCGGCGACCAGGCGGTTCCACCGGGTGTCACGCGCCGTCATCGTGCTCACCGTCCGGGCCTGCGGCGGGCGGGTCGGCCGGCGGCTCCACCGTCCGGACCTGGTCGAACATCTTGGCGATCACCAGCGGCGCGGCCACCCCGAAGGTGAAGCTGGCGAACGCGGTCTCCGCCAGGCCACCCGCACCGGCCGCGGCGGCCAGGCCGGTGCCGGCCACCGCCCGCAGCAGGACGGCGAAGACGACGATCGGCCGGTCCCGCCGGTCCTGCCACGGCCACTGCCACCGCCCCTTGGACTCGGTGGTCGGGCGCATCATGCCGTAGAGGTTCAGTGCCTCGGCGACGGCGCTGCCGACCATTCCCCACATCGCGGCCATCCATAGAGACACGTCCCAACCCTAGCGATCGAGAGATCCACCACCCGCACCGCCCTCCGCGCGGGTGCCGACGTTGTCGCCGACGGTAACCGGCCGGCACAACCACCGTCCCCTCGGGACGGACCGGGCCGGGAGCCTCTCGTTGAGGGTGGCCCGCTCGTAATTCAGTGGGCTTCGGGCGCGCAGTTCAGGAACGGGCTGGGCGTTCCGCTCCACGACACGTGCAGCGCCTCCCGGGCCCGGGTGCTGGCGACGAAGAGCAGGCAGCGTTCCCTGAGCATGTCGCCCTCGTGCTGCAACAGGTCCACCTCGGGCGGCGTGACCTCCTTCGCGAACGGGCACCGCCTTCGCCGTCACACCCACCACCGCGACGCACCGGAACTCCAGCCCCTTCATGGCGTGCATGGTGGCCAGGCGCACCCGTCGGCGTCCGCGCCGGGCTGGTCCCGCACCCGCACGGCCGGCACGTCGGCCGCGACCAGCGCGTCGTGCACGGTGCTGAGCGACGTGTTGAACCGCGCGGACACCGCGATCTCGCTCGGCCGCACGCCCTGACCCAGCCACTGGCGTACCCGGTCGACCAGCGCCGCGGCCGCGTACGGTCCGGGGTACATGCCCTCGGCCGTGACGCTCGACGAACTCACCGCGATGATGGCCGCGGACCGCATCACCCAGGCCGGCGGGATGCGCATTCCGGGTCGGCACGGCGGCGGCGGTGGACGCATCCCGGACCTGGTCGTCTGGAGCAAGGCTCAGGCCGACGCCGTCTGGCTGCCTGTGACCGACGTGCTCCTTGCCGTCGAGATCGCCTCCCCGGCTCCGAGGGCGTGGACACGGTGACCAAGCGCAACGAGTACGCCGCCGCCAACATCCCGCAGTACTGGGTGGTCGACCAGAATGCGGCGCAGACCTTTGCCATGCACCGTCTGGACGGCGACCGCTATGCCGTCCGGGCGACCATGCCGCTCGCCTGGGTCCTCAACGCCACCCCAGCGGAACACAACCTCGGCTGACAACGCCTCGACCTGCGCCGACCAGGCCCGGACGGTGGGCCAGGAGGCGGATGCCGCTGCACACCAATACGTGCCATACCGACCGAGCGACTCACGCTGCGCCCGCTCCCCCACCCGCCTGTGAGCCTCTCAGCGAGGGCGGGAGGCGAGGCAGTAACCGTCGTCGCCGATCGGCGGGTGATACCTGTTCGGTCCCCTTTGCTCTGCTGTCCCCCGCGCAACGCTCGCGGAGCGTGACCGACTCCTTCTGCCGTCCGCCCGTGCTGGCCCCTCGACTCGAAGCGGATGCGCGGTGCCGGTGTTGCGGTGACGGCAGCAGAGCAAAGGGACCGGGGCGCTCCGGCTGGAGGATGGCCGGAATCCGTCTACCGCAGCCGGCTTCGTCGGTGGCGACGGTCGACCATCCTGTCTGCCTTCGACCCGGCAAACCGAGCAGACGGCAGCCCCCCGTACGAGCCGTCGAGGACGTCTTGACGTGGCGGGCCGGGCTGCTGCTTCGACTAGGGTCGACGGCGGGCGACCGCTGCCATGGCCACAGGGCGCTGTGGACACTACGAACCTACGAACCGGAACTCTGGCTCTCGGATGTCCACAGTGACCGTCACACCGTTCGTCGACCGGAACGTGGCTTGCCCGCCGCCAACCTCAATCTCGTTGAACGGGTTGGCGAGGGTCAGATGGACAACCCAGACGAGCTGCCTTGCCGCGTCCAGACGTGCGAACCATCCGGCGGACCCGTGGTGTGTGCACTCACCGCAGCACAAGTAGCCCTGACCCGCGTCGAGGTCGACCGTCTGAAAAGTGCCGAACCAGGTCGTCGCCTCGGGCTCCTCGCGTAGTTCTTCCTCCGTGTCGAACTCCTCAGCGATTCGCAGTCCCACAGGGACGGACGGGTCCTCGTCCAGTTCGAACGCGTGGCCGTCGGCGTAGTAGACGGCGTCCCAGTTCGGGATCTCGTCCTGAGCCCACATCCGGGTGATTACACTCACGCCTACTCGTTCAGGTGGGCCATGGCCCGATAGAGCTGCTCCGCGCTCAGCGGCGGCTCTGGTAGTTGACGCCGATTGTCGGCACGGAACCCATCAATCACCAGGTGCAGATGGCGCCTCCATGTTTGTGGCGCGATATGGTGGGTGGCCTCGGTGATCTTACTGCTCGCCCAGAACAGCGCGATGATGTCGGTATTGGTGATGTCCGGACGCACGACGCCCGCCACCTGAGCCTGGCAAAGGATGCGTTCGGCGAGCTGACAGAGGCGGTTGTGCAACGCCTCGGTGCGCTCGTCGCTCGGAAATCGCTGTGAGACGAATTCATTGAAGCCGCGGTCGCCAGCCTGGGCGGAGCACAACGCGTCGAGGAAGGCGCAGAAACCGTCCCACGGGTCGGCCATGACAAGTGCGGCTTCGGCGTCCTCGAGGAACTTCTGCAGCTTGGGTTCGAACGCCGCCACCAAGAGGTCGATGCGGCTTGGGAAATGCCGGTAGAGGGTTCCGATCGCCAGGCCAGCGTTGCGTGCGATCTGTTCGAGCGGGGCGTCCATTCCCTGCTCGGCGAAGGCGGCCCGAGCGTGCTGAATGAGCAGATGACGGTTGCGCTGCGCGTCCCGGCGGGAAGGCAACTGCGGGTCGGCGGCCAACATGGGCTCGATCCTACCAAGATGAGGGGTGCCTCAGCCTAAGTCGAGGCACCCCTCATGATCGTGTTAGGGTAAGCCACGCACATGAGAGACGTGGCAATTCACCCGAAGAATCCGTTTTTGGGCGTAGTTCCGCCCCGACCGCCAGACGTATGGACCTGACAAGAGGAGTCAATCCGTGACATTGCTGCAGAAGATGGCGAAAGTGGTCAACAGCGTCGTACATCCGCTGGTGTCTTCACCCACCTTCAGTCGACTGACAGGGAACCGGATGACTGTCATTACCTACACGGGACGCCGGTCTGGTCGAAGTTTCTCCATCCCTGTGGCGTACCGGCGCACAGAGGATTGCGTGATTATCGACGTCGCCCTACCGGATCAGAAGAGCTGGTGGCGCAATTTTACGGGAGACGGAGGGCCAATCGCGATGCGAGTCGTTGGAGTTGACCGATCCGGGCATGCCGTCGCGCGGAGGCAGGGTGAAATGGTGCGGGTCGAGGTCGAACTACTTCCCGGCGACACTACTGATGTGCTGGGATAACCCCACCCGCGACCGGCCGTACTCATCGCGTTGCGCGGAATGGCTCACTGCCCTTGACGCTGCTGTCAAGCGCTGCGGTCCAGCTGATCAGGGCGCCCCGGCGTCGGGTCTCAGTTCGACAATCAGTTCACCTGATCTTTGAGTCGATCCGCATATTCATCCCAGTCCGGGCCGAATGAGAAAAGGTCCGCCGCAGCCTCTCGCAATAGCTCCGGATCGCCGGGATGCTGGAGACAAGCAAGGCGGTATGAGAGATGGCGAGCCCATGGCGGCAATGCCATCCAGTCATCCCACAACACCTCTCGCAACATTGCGACAATATCGTCGGCCGTTGCGAACGTCACCTGTTCGATGAACTCACGCACCGCCTCAGGAGCCCGTCGGATGTCAGCATCGTCGGTAGTCTGAATCAGGCTTCTGGCTGCACTGATGAGATCCAGCACGTCCCCCTCCCCTCCTTCTCACCAACCGTTGGCACCTACACGCCACGGTCGGTCACCGGGCCGTCGGAGGCCCCGGGGAACACGCCCGCTTGCCGACATCATCGGCCGTTGGCCGGGTCGGCCTTCGCCGGGCCGTCCTTCGCGGGGTCGGCATACCCTCCTTCGGCCCCTATGGAGCTGCCCCGTTTGTGCTGTCGACGGAGCGGGAGCGTAGACGGGGCAGCTCCGTTGGCCCCCAGTTCGATCGAGTTCGTGAGCAGTTCACGGAAGTGTCTGCCACCGGTTGTAAGTTGCCACCGGAATTTGCTCGTCAGGTCCTGAGCAGGAGACATGCCGCAGCTGTTGAGGGTGCAGAGCTTCACCGTGTCACGTGACGGGTTCGGCACCGGGGAGGGGCAGAGCCTGGAGCGGCCCTTCGGCCACGCCGACCCCGAGGCCCTTTCTCCTGGCGTACCGCCACCGCCAGCTTCATGTACCGCGCCGAACCCGGCGGCACCCGCGGCCTGGACGACTACCTGACACGCGACTACGACCACAACATCGGGGCGGAGAACATGGGTCGCAACAAGTTCGGCCCCCAGCGCGGCCCCTGGGAGAACCACGACTGGCAGGGATGGTGGGGGGACAACCCGCCGTTCCACACGTCGGTCTTCGTGCTCACCCATCACGAACGCCCGTCGTTCACCCTGGCTGACACCACGTTCCACTTCCTCGACGCGTCCCCGGCCGAGGCGCTGGCGCGCGCGAAGGAGGCCGCCGCTGGTCGGGACGTACGCCTCGGTGGTGGGGTTGCCACGATCCGCGAGTTCATCGAGGCCGACCTGGTCGACACGATGCACATCGTCGTCGCGCCCCTCGACTTCAGTCGAGGCGAGCGGCTGTGGGAGAGCCACACCGATCTTCTCGACCGCTTCCACCTTGAGTCGGTGCCGAGCCCCAGCGGAGTCACCCACCTGCTGTTCTGGAGACGATGACCACCGACCCGCACGATCGCACCAGCCCGGCCGATCTGCTTCAGCGCCGCCGAGGGGACCGAACCGGGCCGGTGCCGCCCACTGGTCAGCTCAGCCGTGGTGGACCTCCTCCGTGATCTTGGTGATCAGCCGCCGGGACTCCTCCTCGTCCACGGCCAGCGCGTCGAGGCCGGCCCAGACCTTCTCGTACGCGGCCAGCTCCCCCGGCCGGTCGAGGTAGAGCGCCCCGGTCAACGACTCGCGGTAGACGACCGACGGTTCGGGTTCGACGCGCATGCCGAGCGGGAAGTCGAGCAGCACGAACGATCCCGCCACGTCCCCGGCGTGCAGGCCGGCGGAGAGCGGCACGACCCGGATCGAGACGTGCGGCAGCTTCCCCGCCTCCGCCAGGTGCCCGAGCTGTTCCGCCATCGTCGCCGCACCGCCCACCACCCGCAGCAGCGCCGCCTCGGCGAGCACCGCCTCGAACCGGGGCGGCCGGGGCAGCCGCCGCCGGAGCAGGGCCCGCCGTTTCAGCCGTACCTCGATCAGGCGCTCCCGCTCGTCGGCGGTCGTCCCGGGGCGGTGCGGGCCGGCGGCCGACGCGTACGCCCGGGTCTGCAACAGCGCGGGGACCAGCGCCTCGGCGTGCTCGCGGAGCCGGCACGCGGCGGACTCCAGGCCCGCGTACAGGTCGAACCAGTCGGGGACCGCGCCGCCGTACGCGTGCCACCAGCCCTTCTCCCGCGTCTCCCCCGCCAGGCCGGTCAGCGCGCCGGTCAGCTCGGGCCGCGCCCGGTACAGCTCGCACATGGCCCGCACGTCGACGGCGCGCGCCGAGCCGTTGCCGCTCTCGATCCGCCACACCTTCTGCCGGCTGCACTGCAACGCCTCGGCCACGGCGTCCAGCGTCATGCATGCCTCGGTGCGCAGGTCCCGCAGCGCCCGCCCGAGCTGCCGGCGCGGCACGGTCGACCCCAGGTCCTCGGCCATCAGCGCTCCCCCCGGTACCGCTCCGCGCGCTGGTTCGGCCCGCAGGCCGCCCGCCGCCGCTCGGGCCACTCGTAGACGATCGCGCCGTCGCAGCGCGAGGTCTCCACCTCATCGGGTACGACACCCTCGACCGCCTCCCGCCGCCAGCGCCCCGGCACGTCCCCGTCGGGCACCACCTGCCCGGCCACGACCTTCCCCGGCCGCAGGAACCACTTCCACCACCTACCCATGCCACTCCCTCCCTCGCTGGCCCGACATGGAGCCTACCAATCCTGTAAAGCCTGTAAAGATAGGATGGGGATGCTTTACATGTTCATCGAAGCGGCTGCTTTGCTGACCTCATGCCGTACGCCCAGCCGCTCTGGCGACAGATCAGAGATGACCTGCGCGCGAAGATCAAGGCCGGCATCTACCCGCCAGGGAGCAAACTTCCCTCCGCGCGCCTCCTGGCCGAGGAGTACGACACAAGCCATATGACTATCCGACGTGCCCTGGACTCCATGATCGAGCTTGGCGAGCTGGTCGGCCGCATGGGCATCGGCGTCTTCGTGGCCGACACCTCGGGGCAGAACCCGTAGGACGTTTGCCTTTACCATGGCCGCGTGGGGAACCTTCGGCTGGTGGCGAGCCAGGAAGTACAGGAGATGCTTGGCGTCTCCCGGACGCGCGCCTACCAGATCACCAACTCGAAGACCTTCCCCGACCCGGCGGCCGTCCTGTCGGTCGGACGGATCTGGCTCGCCGAGGACGTGGAGCGGTGGATCAGGGACCACCGACCTGACCTCCAGGACCGGGAAGCCTAGCCAGGACACCCCGTCCACCCGCGCCACCGCACCGCAAGATCTCCATTCCATCGGGTAGGACGCCCTCGACCGCCCGCCGTTGGTAGCGCCCCGGCACGCCCGGCGAGCCAATCGGCCGTCAGCTCCGTCAGCGCGCCACCCCACTCGGCGGCCTTTCGGACTGCCGACTCGAAGGCTCACAGCCGCTGCCCCGGTCACCCGCCGGTCCGGCAGCAGCATCTGCGGCGAACACCCGCTCGCGGCGGCAGCAAGCACCTCAAATGGGCGTTCTTCCTCGCCGCGTTCGCCGCCCCATGAGCCGCGCTACGACGACCGCAAACGCGCCCAGGGCAACCGCGTCCGATGAATCGCGATTCTTGGGCAGTTATCGTCCACTGTCGACAGAAGCTGTCCAAGATTCGGGGCGGTACCGCACGGCGCGACAGGGGCGGGGCGGCGTTCGGCGCGAGGTGGTGGTGCGGCGTCGCGGCACCAGCATTGACGCCGCCCCGGGGCGTCGGGAGGGGGAATGGTGGCGTCGCAACGACGACCGGCTCCGCCCCGCCCATCGACGCTTGACGAAACTTATAGGGACCTCCCCCGGCGGGGCGCCGCCAGACCGTCAGTGGTGCCAGGAGCGCCAGAGGGCGGCGTACGTCCCTTCGGCGCGGACCAGCTCGTCGTGGCTGCCCAGCTCGGTGATCCGGCCGTCCTCCAGCACCGCGACCCGGTCCGCGTCGTGCGCGGTGTTGAGCCGGTGCGCGATCGCGATGACGGTCCGCCCCGCGAGCACCGCCGCGAGGGCCCGCTCGGTACGCCGGGCGGTGGTCGGGTCCATCGCGGCGGTCGCCTCGTCGAGGATCAGCGTGTGCGGGTCGGCGAGCACCAGCCGGGCCAGCGCGAGCTGCTGGGCCTCGGCCGCGCCGAGTTGCCGGGCGCCGTCGCCGAGCGGGGTGTCGAGGCCGTCGGGCAGGTCGGCGTACCAGTCGGCGCCCACGGCGACCAGCGCGGAGCGCATCCGCTCGTCGGAGGCGTCGGGCGCGGCGAAGGCGAGGTTGTCGCGGACCGAGCCGATGAAGACGTGGTGTTCCTGGGTGACCAGGGCGATCCGGCGACGCCGCTCGGCCGGGTCCAGGTCGGTGACCCGGCAGCCGCCGATGCTCACCTCTCCCTCGCGGGGGGCGTCGATGCCGGCGAACAGCCGGGCCAGGGTGGACTTCCCCGCCCCCGACGGGCCGACGACGGCCAGCCGCTCGCCGGGGCGTACCTCCAGGTCGATGCCGTGCAGGACGTCGCGGCCGTCGGCGTACGAGAAGCGGACCCCGCGCGCGACGAGCCGCTGCCCCGGCGGCGGGGCGACCGTGCCGGGTGGTTCCGGCGGCACCTCGCCGACGCCGAGCACCCGGGCGTACGACGCGATGCCGCGCTGCGCCTGCTCGGTCCACATCAGGATCCGGTCCAGCGGGTCGATGGCCTGTTGCAGGTAGAGCGCGGCGGCGATCACCTCCCCCAGCGACACCGTCCCCCGGAACAGCAGGTAACCGCCGGCGAGCAGCACCGCGGCGACCGGCAGCGAATAGCTGGCCTCCACCACCGTGAAGAACACCGTCCGCAGCGCGAGGGTCGCCCGCCGGGTGCCCCAGAGTCGGGCGATGCGGTTTGTGCCGTGCCCGATCCGCTCATCGGCCAGCCGCAGCGCCTCCACGGTGCGGGCGCCCTCGGCGGTGGTGGTCAGCGTCTCGGTCAGCTCGGCGGTGGCGGCCCCCTCGGCGAGGTAGGCGGGGCTGGCCCGGCGCAGGTACCAGCGGGTCACCGCCCAGATCGACGGCAGCCCGGCCAGGGCGACCAGGCCCAGCAGCGGGTGCAACAGGAAGATCGCCCCGAACAGCAGCGCCAGCTGCGCCGACGCGATGACCATGGTGGGCACGACGTCGCGGACGGTGGTCCCGACGGTCGACACGTCGACCGAGCTGCGGGTCGCCAGGTCGCCGGAGCCGACCCGCTCGACGACGGAGACGGGCAGGGCGAGGGTCCGCCGGACGAACTCCTCGCGCAGCCGCGCGACGGCCCGCTCCCCGAACCGGTGGCCGGCGTACTGGGCGTACCGGGAGATCAGCGCCTGCGCCAGCACGCAGCCGACGATCGCCAGCGCCAGCTGGTCCACGGTGGCCACGCCGGTGCCCGCGCCGACCTGGTCCACGATGCGGCCGAGCAGCCACGGCGCGGCGAGCCCGGCGACCGTGGCGGCGACGTGCAGCGCCAGCACGACGGCGACCGCCCGCCGGTCCCGGCCGACGAGGTCCACCGTGGCCCGGCGTACGGCGGCCCGGTCCGCCACCGGCAGCCCGCTCACCGCAGCGCCCCCTCGACCCCGGCGGACGGGTCGAGGTCGACGGCGTCGCCGTCCCGGGCCACCAGCGCCCGGTAGCCACGGTCGCGGTCGAGCAGCTCGGCGTGGGTGCCGGTGGCGACGATCCGGCCGGCGCGCAGGTGGGCGACAGTGTCGGCGTGGCCGAGCAGCAGCGGCGAGGTGGTGAGCAGGATCGTGGTCCGGCCGGCCCGCGCAGCCCGCAGCCGCTCGGCGATCCGCGCCTCGGTGTGCGCGTCCACGGCGGACGTCGGGTCGATCAGGATCAGCACCTCCGGCTCGGCGAGCAGCGCCCGGGCCAGCCGGACCCGTTGCCGCTGGCCGCCGGAGAGCGTGCGGGCGCGCGCGCCGAGCGGGGTGTCGAGGCCGTCCGGCAGCGCGTCGACGACCTCTTCGGCCGACGCTGCCCGCAGGCCCGCCGTCAGCCGCGCATCGTCGGTGGCGGCGTGGGCCCGGTGTTCGTCGACCCGGTCGTCGCCGCCGGCCCGCCGGACCCGGTCCCCGGCTGCCCCGCCCCGGTCGCCGGCCGGCCCAGCCCGGTCGCCGACCCTGCCGACCTGGTCGCCGGCCCGCCCGGCCCGCAGGATGTCGCGCAGCGTGCCGGCGAAGAGGTAGGAGTCGTGGTCGGCGACCAGGATCCGGCCCCGCACGTCGTCGAGCGGGATCGCGGCCAGTGGCACGCCGCCCCAGGTGACGTCGCCGGGGACGTACCGGCCGAGCCGGTCGGCGAGCGCGTCGGCCTCGCCGGGGTCGGCGGCGGCGACGCCGACCAGCCGGCCGGCCGGGACGGTCAGCCCGGTGGCCGGGTCGTGCAGGTCACCGGGCCGGCCCGGGGCGGCCGGGATCCCGGGCGGGCGGGCGGTGGGCACGGTGGCCGGTGGGCCACCCTCGGGCCGGGCGGCCGGCTCGGCGGCCCGCCACGCTTCAGCAGCCCGGCGCGGCTCGGCGAACTGGCGCGGCTCGGCCGGCTTGCACGGCTGGCGCGGCTCGGCCGGCTCGCGCGGGCCGCCGGCGTCGTCGGGGAGCAGGTTGAGCAGGGCGACGATCCGGCTGGCGGCGACCCGGCCCCGGATCAGCTGGTAGCTGCCCTCCAGCAGGAACCAGACCGGCACGATGAGGGTCGCCACGTAGCCGTAGACGGCGACCAGCTGCCCGATGGTGATGTCGCCGGTCACCGCCATCCGGGCGGCGAGCCACACCACGGCCGCGAGGAACAGCCCCGGGATGGCGACCGTCAGCGCGTCGATCCAGCTGTTGACGGCCCCGACCCGGTAGCCCTCGGCCAGCAGGCGCCGGGAACCGGCGGCGTACCGGCGGGCGAACAGGCCCCGGCCGCCGACCCCGGCGAGGACCCGCAGCCCGGCCACGATGTCGCCGGCCTGGGTGGTGAGCTCGCCCTGCTGCTGCCGGTAGACCGACTCGGCCCGTTCGAGGCGGCGCAGCAGCGGCCCGACGACGAGCGCGATCGCCGGCACGCCCAGCAGCACACACACCGCGAGCAGCGGGGACACCGACCACAGCACGACGGCGATGACCGCGTACGCGACGACCGCGCCCACCCCCGGCCCGGTCAGCGTCAGCACCTGCGAGGTGTGGCTGATGTCGGAGCCGCCGACGGTGGCCACCTCCCCGGCGGCGAGCCGGCGCGGCAGCACCGCGCCGATCCGGGCGAGCTGGCGCAGCAGGACCGCCGCCGAGCGGGCCGTCGCGTCCTCCCGGATGAAGGTCATCGTGCGGTGCCGCATGATGCCGAGCCAGGCCAGGAGGACGCCCGCGAGGACGATCGCCGCGACCCAGAGCAGCAGAGCGGCGTCGTCGCCGGCGCGCAGCCCGTCGTCGACGGCGCGGGAGATCAGGTACGGCCGGACCGACAGCCCGATCATCCAGGCCGTGCCGAACAGGCTGCCGCGCAGCACCCGCCAGGGCTGGCAGCGGACCAGCCACCAGAGGTAGCTCAGCGGCCCTCTCGTGTCGGGGACACCGGGGTCAGGGTGGGGAATCTGCGGCGGCACCCGCCCACGCTACCGACCGACTCCGCCGCGTGCAGGCCCATTTTCGCGCGGCGCGGTCAGGTGGTCGGCGTGGTGAGGAGGTAGTCGTCCGCGTCCGCGTTCCACTCCAGCCGGACCGCCCCGCTGGTGGCGGCCGCCTTGCAGAACTGGAGGAAACCTCGGTAGCCGAGCTTCTTCTCGCTGAAGTCGGGCCGGACCCGGCGGAGCTGATTCTTCAGCCCGGACAGGGCCACCGCCCCGTCGGCCCCGGCCAGGTCCTGGACCACGGAGCGCACCAGCGCGAACGCCACCTCCTGGTCGCCGTGTTCGGGCAGGGACACCTCCGGGTCGCCCTTGGCCGGGCCCTCCGCCAGCTCGATCACCCGCTGCGCGGCGAGGTGCCGCAGCAACTCGCCGAAGGTGCGGAACCCGTAGTCGGACTCGCTGAAGGTCGGGTCCTTGCGCAGCAGGGTGCGCTTCAGCGTCGAGGCGGTCACCTCGCCGCCGGAGCTGCCCTGGAGGCCGGCCACCGTCTGGGCCACCAGGACGGAGAGGGTGTCGACGTCGCGCACGGGCTCCTCGACCGCAGGCTGGGGCTCGGGTTCCTGCTCCACCGGCTGCGGCTCCGGGCTGGGCAGCCGCGCCGGGCGGTTGCGCTTGGCCCGGGCCGGCGGGACGTCGACGCCCTCGAGGCGGTCGTAGTAGAGGAACTCGTCGCACGCGGGCGGCAGCAGCGCCGAGGTGGACTTCTCCACGCCCACGCCGATGACGCGCTTGTTCAACTCGCGCAGCTTGTGCACCAGCGGGGTGAAGTCGCTGTCACCGGTGCAGATCACGAACGTCGAGACGTACGCGCGCTCGAAGGCCAACTCGACGGCGTCGACGGCCATCTTGATGTCGGCGGCGTTCTTGCGCGACGCGCCCATCCGCTGGGGCATCTCGATCAGCTCGACGTGGGACCGGGTGAGCATCCGGCGGTCCTCGTCGAAGTACGACCAGTCGGCGTACGCCCGCCGCACGACCACCCGACCGCGCTCGGCGAGGGCGTCGGCGATGGGACGCAGGTCGAACGCCATGCCGCCGAGGTGTTCGCGGGCCCCCAGGGCGAGGTTCTCGTAGTCGAGGAAAAGGGCGATCCGGTCTTCTTGATCCACGGCCGCCAGCCTACGCCCGGCCACCCGGTCCACCAGCGGGTACGCGCCGCGAACCGCCATCGCGTGCGGGGTTCGCCGCCGTCAACGCCGCCCTCGCCGGCTGCCGCGGTCAGGTCCCGGCGGGGCGACCCGTGTCCGGTCCGAATGTCGTGCCACGGCGTCGGCCGGGGCGCGGGCCTGTCCCTCGTCGCGGACCGAGCCGAGCAGGATGTCCAACGGGACCGGGCGTCCCAGGTGGAAGCCCTGGCCGGCGTCGACACCCAGCCGGCGCAGCGCGGGCACCAGCGGTTCACGGTCGACCGACTCGGCGACCGTGTGCATGCCCAGCCCGTGCGCGGCGCGGACGACCGCGTCGATGAGGACGGGGTCGGCTCCGCCCCGGTCGGCCTGGTGGACGAAGTCACCGGCGATCTTCACGGTGCTGAACGGCAGGTGCTTGAGGTAGGTGAAAGACCCGAACCCGGCGCCGAAGTCGTCCAGGCTCAACCGGCAGCCGGCGTTGCGCAGCGTACGGGCCAGGTTGCGGACCGCCGCCACGTTGGTGATCGCCGCCGTCTCGGTCACCTCCAGGCCCAGTCGGCCAGCCTCGACGCCGGCCGCGCGCAGCCGCCCCACCACCCAGTCGCCGAAGCCCGGCGACTCCATCGAGCGGGCGGAGATGTTGACGTCGAAGCACATCCCGGCCGCCGCGGCCCACCGATCGGCCAGCGCCGACGTGGCGGTGGCCACCACCCACCGGTCGAGCTCGCCGATCAGGTCGTCGCGTTCCACCGTGGGCAGGAAGTCGGCCGGGGGCAGCGGCGGCTGCCGGCCGTCGCGTAGCCGGATGAGCAACTCGTGGCTGACCACCTCGCCGGTCAGCAGGTCGACGATCGGCTGGGCGTCGAGTTGCATCCGGTGCTCGTCGAGGGCGCTGCGGACCCGGGTCACCACGTTGACCCGCTGCACCGCGTGCCGGTACTGCTCCGGGAGGTACAGCCGGGCCCGGTTGCGGCCGGCGTTCTTCGCCTCGTACAGGGCGAGGTCGGCGTGGGCGAGCACCACGTCCCGGCTGTCGCCGGGCCGCAGCGAGGCGGCCCCGATGCTCAGGGTGACCCGCAGCCCGGCGTCGGTCAGCGGCACCGGGGTGCCCACGGCTGCGTTGCACAGGCCCTCGGCGACGGCGAGGGCGTCGCAGGCCGAGGCGTCGGGCAGCACGACCGCGAACTCGTCGCCACCCAACCGGCCCAGCACCGTGCCGGGCGGCAGGTGGTGGGCGAGCAGCCGGGCCAGCACCCGCAGCACGTCGTCTCCCACGCCGTGCCCGTGCACGTCGTTGATGTCCTTGAAGTTGTCGATGTCGATCAGCAGCAGCGCGCCGGACGGGTCGCCGCCCGGGACCAGCAGGTCGTCGAGGCGGGCGAGCAGGGCCCGGCGGTTCGGCAGGTCGGTCAGCGGGTCGTGCTCGGCCAGCCGGACCAGCTCGTCCTGGGCCCGGCGCCTCTCGGTGATGTCGTGGGCGGTGCCCAGGACGCGCGCCGGTGCGCCGTCCCCGTCGGTGAAGACCTCGCCGTAGCACTCGAAGACGCGCAACGTCTCGCGGTCCGCGAGGTACATCCGGTGGGTGAACGAGAACGGCGCCCCCGTGCGCAGCGCGGTCTGCAGGGTCCGCTCGATCATGGCTACGTCGTCGGGGTGCAGCAGCTTCCGGTACGACGGGTAGTCCAGCGCGGTGCCCGGCGGGAAGCCGACCATCTGCAGCAGCACGTCAGACCAGACGATCTCGCCGGTCGGCACGTCCCACTCCCAGCTGCCCACCTTGGCGAGCTGCTCGATGTGGGCCAGGCGCCAGCGGTGGTTGCGCCCCTGCTCGCGCTCCCGGCGCTCGGCGGTGACATCGCGCACCTCGTACAGTCGCAGGCACTGCCCTTCGTGGTGTATCCCCTGGCAGCGCACCTGGAGCCAGCGGGCGGGGCCGGCGGCGTCGGGCCAGGGGGCCTCGACGGCCGGGCCGCCCGGCTCCACCTGGGTCACCGGCAGGTCCTCCGGCCGGACGCCCAACCGCCGCGCGGCCTCGTTCGACCACAGGCACCGGCCGTCGGGGCCGAGGACCATCAGGGCGGTGGACGCGGCGTCGGCGGCGGCGGCGGGCAGAGTCCTCACCTGGTGGTCACCCCGTCCCTTGCCCCGTCACGACACCAGCACACGGTGATCCGACCGCGACGCGGAGTCTACCCACGGGCGTGAGCGCGGTGCTCGCCGCGCTCACGGGTGACCGGTGGGCACGCGACGCCGCACGCGGGCTGGGCGCGCGACGCCGGCCCCACCTCCCCGCGAGTGGTCAGGCAGGTCGGCCCCTGCGCGAAGGTGCCCGACCGGCATCGGCTAGGAACATCACATGCCGCGCTACCTGCTCTTTCCCGGCCGCCACCATCTGTTGACCCGCTTCCAGGCGGAGTACCTGCGCCAGCTCGCCGGCTCCGGCGACGGCGACGGCGACGGGGCCACCGTGGTCTGGGCGGTCACCTCGGCCAACCACGAGAACACCCGGCGCAACCCGGTCCCCTACCACCGCCGGGAGGCCGCGATCGAGCGGTTCAGCGTCCTCGCCGGGCTCCGCTCGGTGGTCGTCCCGGTCTTCGACACCGCCGTGACGGACCGGTTCGCCGAGGTGACCCTGAAGAACGTGGCGGCGACCGCCGGCCTGGAGCTGACTCCGGCGGACACGGTGGTCGCCTGCTCCACCCCGGAGGTGGCCGCGATGTACGAACGGCTCGGCTTCCCCATCGCCGGGGTGGAGGCCGACGTCGCGCCAGCACCCGCCCGGCCGTGGGACGTGCTCCTGCGGCTGGCCGACGGCGACCCGTCGTGGCGTCACCTCGCCCACCCCGCGACGATCGACGTGTACGCCCGCTACCGCCTCGACGACCTGGTGCGGGCGGTGGTCAACGACCCCGTCGTCGGCGACGAGGGCGGCCTGACCCCCACCCGCGACTACCGGACGTACGCCGAGGCGTTCGCCGACGCCGCGCAGCGCAAGTGGGCGGCGGTGCGCGAGCGCGTCCGGCCGGGGCGGATCGTCGACATCGGCTGCGGCGCCGGCGCCGTGCTGGAGTTGGCCGACCGGGAGCCGGCCCTGCGGGAGAGCGACCTGATCGGCGTCGAGGTGGCCCGGCACCTGTTCGAGGAGTGCGTGCACAAGAAGGCACAGGGCTTCTTCACCAACCCCAACGTCTTCTTCTACCGCCGCAACGTGCTCGGCGGGGCGGTGTTCGCGCCGCGCTCGGTGGACACCACGATGACCTTCGCGCTGACCCACGAGATCTGGTCGTACGGCGACAGGATGGCCTCGCTGCGCCGGTTCGTGCAGGCCATCTACGACCACACCGTGCCCGGCGGGGTATGGATCAACAGCGACGTGTGCGGGCCGGACGGCCAGGACCGGACGGTGCGACTGCGCCTGGCGACGGCGGACGGCACCAACCCGGCCCGGCCGCGCACCGACCTGGCGTCCCTGTCGCCGGCGGAGGCGGCGGCCCACGTCGCCGGGCTGTCGACGCGGGCCCGGCTGGATCAGTTCGCGGTCGACTGGCGGTTCCCGTTCGCGTACCGGCCGGTGGCGGACCCGGCCGGGGCGGTGGTGGAACTGACGCTGGGCGCGGCGATGGACTTCCTGACCCGCAAGGACTACACCGACAACTGGCTGTCGGAGACCCAGGAGCAGTTCTGCGGCCTGGAGTACGCCGACTGGAAGGCGCTGCTGGCCGACGTCGGCTTCGAGGTCGGCCCCGCCAGCGGGCCGTACCGCAACGACTGGATCGCCACCAATCGCCTCGACCCGGTCGCCGCCCTGTCCACCCCGGACGGCCAGCCGCTGGACTGGCCGGTCACCCACGTCCTCCTGGTCGCCCGCCGCCCGGTCAACACCTGACCCGGCCGGCCACCCGGCGATCCCGGGTACGACGCCGGACCGGGTCGGGAACGGGAAGCGGCCCGGGGCGAAAGCGTCCGGGGCGGCCTTGAGCTACCCGGGACCGCCGTGAGATTCTGATGCGTCGATTTAGTCGCCGCGCGGGGCTGACAGTCGTCCGATGGGCAACCGGGGGCCAGCACGGCCTGCGGGGGACGGCGGCAACTGCGATGACCACCGGGCAGTCCGTCCACGAGTCCGCCCGCCGCCGCCCCGGCGCACCCGCAGGTGCGAACCACCCGTCACCGGCCCGGGCGAGTCTCCGTCGTACCCACGAAGGAAACTCCACCATGCAGAACCCGATCAGCCCCGGGTGCCCCGCGCAGCCCCCACCGTCACGCCCGGCCCGGTCCGCCCGCCGCCGCTGGCCGGCCCTCGCCGCGAGCCTGCTGCTCGTCGCGGCGGCGTCGGCCACGGTCAGCCCGCCGAGCGTCAGCGCGGCGACCACCACCCCGGTCGCCGTCACCGTCAACGCGCGGGCGGGACTGGCGACCGTGCCGGACACCGCGCTGGGCGTCAACCAGGCCATCTGGGACCAGAACCTGGGCACCGACGAGACGTCGGACCTGTTGCGCGGCGCCGGCGTGAAGATGCTGCGGTACCCGGGCGGCTCGTACGCCGACATCTACCACTGGAAGAACCACACCGCCCCCGGCGGGTACGTCGCCCCCAACACCGACTTCGACACGTTCATGGCCGGGGCCCGGCGGGTCGGCGCCCAGCCGATGATCATCGCGAACTACGGCACCGGCACGCCGGCCGAGGCCGCCGACTGGGTGCGGTACGCCAACGTCACCAAGGGCTACGGCGCGAAGTACTGGGCGGTCGGCAACGAGAACTACGGAAACGGCCACTACGGGTCGGCCTGGGAGGCCGACGACCACCCCGACAAGAGCGCCACCCAGTACGCCCGGCTGGTCGTCGACTACGCCGACGCGATGAAGGCGGTCGACCCCACCATCAAGGTCGGCGCGGTGCTGACCATGCCGGGGAACTGGCCGGACGGCATCACCGCCGGCAGCGACCCGGGCCCGTGGAACCGGACCGTCCTCTCGCTCGCCGGGCCGAAGATCGACTTCGTCGACGTGCACTGGTACCCGGGCGGCAGCGCCGCCGAGTCGCTGGAGCGCACCGGCCACATCGACGACGCGACCCACCTGCTGCGGCAGCAGATCGCCCGGTACGCCGGGCCGAACCCGGGACGCATCGGCATCAGCTTCACCGAGCTGAACGTCGACGCGGGCCGGACCACCCAGCCGGCCGCGCTGTTCCTCGCCGACGCCTACAGCGACCTGCTGGAGAACGGCGTCTTCACGGTGCAGTGGTGGAACGTGCACAACGGCATCGGCACGGTCTCGCAGGTGGCGGGGCACACCGACTACGGCGACTTCGGCATCCTCTCCAGCGGGGGCTGCACCGCCGACGGGTCGGTCTGCGAGCCGCCGCTGAACACGCCGTTCGCGCCGTACCACGGGCTGTCCATGATGAACCTGTTCGCCCGGGCCGGCGACCAGTTCGTCCGCGCCGGCACCAACGAGCCGCTGGTCACCGCGCACGCCGCGCGCCGGGCCAACGGGGACCTCGCGGTGCTGCTGGTCAACAAGGACCCGGACAACGCGCACCCGGTCACCATCGACTACGCCGGGTTCACCCCGTCTGGCGCCGCGCCGACGGTGCACAGCCACACCAACGGCGCCACCGCCATCGCCACCGGCCAGTCGGGCAGCGCGACCAGCCGGGTCCTGCCGCCGTACTCGCTGACCACGCTCGTGCTGCGACCGGCCGGCGCGGTCACCGGGCAGCCCGGCGCGCCGGGCCAGCCCACCGCCGCCGCCGTCACCGACCGGGCCGCGACGATCTCCTGGCCCGCGGCCGCCCCGGGCCGCAGCCCGATCGCCAAGTACGAGGTGTACCGGCAGAACGGGGCGGTCAGCGAGCAGCTCGGCGAGACCTCGGCGACCTCGCTCACGGTCGGCAACCTCGTCCCCGGCGGCAGGTACACGGTCAACGTGCTGACCCGGGACACCGCCGGCCGGGTCTCCTGGTCCTCACCGCCGCTCACCTTCACCACCGGCAGCCCCGCCACCAGTTCGTGCGGTGTCCGCCTGACCGACACCTCGAACTGGGGCAACGGCTACGTCGGCGCCGTCGACATCGTCAACAACGGGGCCGCCCCGATCAACGGCTGGACGCTCACCTGGACCTGGCCCACCACCTGGCAGCAGGTGAACAGCGGCTGGAGCGCGAACTGGGAGCAGGTGGGCCGGACCGTCCGGGTCACCAACACCGCCGACAACCGGCAGATCGCCGGCGGCGGGGGCAGCACGAGCGCCGGCTTCGTCGGCTCGTACGGCGGCCCGAACGTCCTGCCGACCGCGTTCACCCTCAACGGCGTCGTCTGCACCACCCTGTGACGTCGCCGTCGGCCCGGGCCCGGCACCCGCCGGTCCCGGGCCGACGGTCTCACCCCGGCGGGTGCGGCCCCAGGGCCCCGGGCCCTCACCCCGTACACCATCAAGGAGCGCCATTTCCGACGCCAGGCCGGATCATGACTGACACATGAGAGATCTTGGAAGGAAATGGCCCCTCCAGGGGCCACTTCCTTCCAAGATCTCCGGTCATCCTAATGGGCGGGACGAAATTCCTGGGAGGTGGACAACTTCGGGCGAGTTCGGTAGGGAGGCGGCGATCAGTGCGCGGGACGGGGCTCCCGTGATGGCGGGACCGGCAGCGGGACGCCCAGGTGGTCGCCGAAGCGGTGAGCTGGCCGGTAGCCCTGCGCGCGCGCCCGGCTGATGTCCAGCACCATGGCCCGGGCGAGCTGGTCGACGGCGTACCGGGTCAGCACCGGCGCGCGGCAGGTCAGCCGGGACAACGCGGTCGCCGCGCCCGCCGCACCGGCGGCCAGGCCCACCGGCAGGTGCAGGAGCCGGGCCGGGGCACCCGTCGCGGCGAGCACCCCGCGCAGCACGGCATCACGCCAGTACGGTCGGTCGTCGGCGATGTTGTAGGCGCCGGCAGGCCAGCCGGTCGCCGCCAAACAGGCGTCGGCGAGATTCTGCACGGCGGTGAGGCTGAGCCGGACGTCGGGGCCGGGCACGGGCAGCCACCCGCCCCGGCGGGCCCGCAGCAGGCGGGGCAGCAGGTGCGGGTCGCCGGGCCCGTACACGGCGCGGGGGCGCAGCACGACGGCCCCGGCCGCCAGTGCGAGCCGCTCCCCGGCGGCCTTGGTGCGCCCGTACGCGGAGAGCTGCCCGTCGACCGGGTGGTCCTCGGTGACCAGGGTCGCTCCCCCCGGCCGGTAGACGCTGGCGCTGCTCACCCAGACCAGCGGGCGGCCCCCGGCGGCGGCGAGCAGCCGGGCCGTGCCGTCCACGTTGACCGCCCGGTAGGCGCGCTCGGCCGCCGGGCCGGGCACCGGGTCGCCGACGGCCGCGGCGAGGTGGATGACCAGGTCGGCCCCGGCGAGGTCGGGCACGTCGCGGCCGGCGTCCCACGGCACGTGCCGGCCCACCGGGCCGGGTCGCCGGCCGAGGCAGCACACCCGGGCCCCGGCCGCCTCGGCGGCCCGCGCCACGGCCGACCCGCAGAACCCGCTCGCGCCGGTGACCACCACCTCGGCGCCGTCGAGATTCGCCAACCCGCCGTGATCGTCGGTCCCGGTGCGGTTCACCGGCCGGCCCTGATCACCAGTCGCGCCCAGCCGGGCAGCGCCGCGCGCCCGTCGGCGCGGGCCCGCACCACGACCGGCCGGTACGGCGCCAGGGCGGCGAGGGTGTCGGCGAGCTGCGCGCGGGCCAGCCGGGCCCCCGGGCAGGAGTGCTGGCCCGCGCCGAAGACCAGCCGGGCGGTCCGGGCCGGCGCCGGCGCGGCGCAGTCCGGCCCGGCGCGGTGCGCCCCGGCGGCGTGCCGGGCGACCAGCAGCAGCCGGTCCCCGGCCCGGACCGGGCAGCCGGCCACGGTCGCGGCCCCGGCGGCGACCCGGGGCAGCACCGGGCTCGGCGCGGTGACCCGCAGCAGCTCGTCGACCAGGACGGCCCGGCTGCCGGCCGCGTCGACCCGGTCCCACAGCCGGTCGTCGGCGCACCAGGCGACCGCGCGCGGGATGCCGGACACGGTGGTGTTGACCGCGGCGAGCGCCAGCATGCCGGCCAGGCCGGCGTGCTCCGGCGGCAGGTCGAGCAGCTCGGCCAGGTCGGCGACGGCCCGGCGGGCGGCACGGGCCCGCCCGGGTGGGCGCGGGCCGGGGAGCTGCTCGGCGGCGGTCGTGGCGGCGGCATGGCGGGCCGCCTCGGCCAGCGCGACCGGGTCGGCGTCCACCCCGAGCAGCGCCGCCGTGGTGGCGCCGGCCAGCTCGGCGACCACGGGCACCAGGTCCACCGGTTCGCCTGCCCCCAGCGGGGCCAGCCGCCGCCGCAGCACCGCCGTCCAGATTGGACGCAGCCGGGCCACCCCGGCGGGGCCGAGGCCGTCGGTGAGGGCGCGGCGGGCCTGCCGGTGCTCGGGGCCCTGCTGGTCGAACAGGAGCCCGTCGGTGCCGAGCCGGTGGGCGGTGCCGCCCACGGTGCCGGCGGCGGCCCGGTCCAGGGGGGTCCGGGTGAGCGCGTCGAGGTAGCCGTCCGGGTCGTGCACCACGAGCGTCCGCCCCAGCCGCACCGCCGGCCAGCGCCGGGTGGCCGCGAGCAGGGTGAACAGCACCGGGTACCGCCGCAGGTAGACCCGGCGGTCCCGGCGTCGTCCCCGGCTCCGCGCAGGGCGCCGCGCGTCCCGGGCGGGGGCGTCGGCCGGCCCGTCAGCCACGGCGCCGACCGTCCACCAGGGCTCGCCCACGCGCCGGTCAGCCACGGCGTCGACCGTCCACCAGGGCTCGCGCACGCGCCCGGCGCGGGCGCCCCCTCGCCGGTCAGCCACGGCGTCGTCCGCCCGCCGGGGCACGCCGGTCGGTCGCAGCGGCGGCGAGGGTGGCCGCGGCGGCCCGGTCCGGCTTGCGGGAACGGCCCTTGGTCGGCACCGGGGCGAAGACCAGCGAGTCGGGCCGGGCGGCACCCATCCGGGCCAGGACCGGGCCGAGTGCGGCCCGCAGCCGGCCCGGGTCGGCGCCCGGCTCGGGCTCGACGACGGCGACGAGCCGTTCGTCGCCGTCCCCGGCCGGCACGCCGACCAGTACCGCCAGGTTGACCCCGGGGACGTGCAGGGCCGGCTCGTACAGGCCGGGGTAGATGTTCTCCGCGCCGCGCAGGATCATGTCCTTGCTCCGCCCGCCGAGGACGACCCGACCGCCGTCGAGCCGGGCGACGTCGCCGGTGTCCACCCACTCGTGCGGGGCCTCACCCAGGTAGCGGTGCGCCTGGCCGGGGCCGGTGAGCAGCAGCCGCCCGTCCGGCTCGACCCGGGTCCGCACGCCCGGCAGCGGCGCCCCGACGAGGTCCCCCTCGCCGGTGAAGGCGGCCTTCTCGCCGGCCTCGACGGCGGCGGCCGGGAAGAGTTCGGTCAGCGCGTACACCCCCCACGCCTGCTCGGCGCCGGCCCGCCGGAGCCGGGCGAGCAGGGCGGCGCTCACCGGCGCCGAGCCGCTGTAGAACCGGCCGGACAGCCGGGGCCGCCGGGCCAGCAGCGCCCGCAGCTGGGGCGGGGTGAGGTAGCTGGCCTGCGGGCGCAGCCGGGCCACCTGCCGGGCGAGCACCCGGGGCGACCGGGCCGGCAGGGCGACGGGGGCGCCGTTGGCCAGGGCGGGCACCAGGACGAAGAACATGCCGCCGAGCACCGGTTCGTCGGGTAGCGGCCGGACCAGGTCTGCGACGGCGCGCATCCCGGCGTCCAGCCCGGCCCGCCGGTGGACCACCGCCCGGGGGCTGCTGGTCGTGCCCGAGGTGAAGATGACGACGGCGTCGCCGTCCTGCCCGGTGCGGTCGGGCACCGGCCCCGACCGGGGGCCCAGTGCCGGGGCGCAGCCGGGCAGCCGACGGCCCACGGTACGCACCGGGCCCAGCTCGGCCAGCCGGGGCAGGGCCAGCTGGGCCCGGCCGGCCAGCGGTCGCGCCCACCCTGCGACCGCCTGCGCCGCCGCGTCGGCGACGACGAGGGCGGGGCGGGCCAGGGCCAGCCGCGCGGTGAGCACCTCGGGGCCGGCGCTGGGGTCGAGCACCGCCGCCCGCAGCCCGAGCCGGTGCGCGGCGAGCAGGATCGACAGCGCCCGGGGGCCGGGGCGGACCGCCACGCCGAGGGTGTCCCCGGCGGTCAGCCCGTGGTGGTGCAGGGCTGCGGCGTACCCGTCGGCGAGGTCGGCCAGCTCGCCACGGGTGGCGCGGATGCGGGGCCGGCCGGACCGGGCCGTGGTGAGCACCGCTGGCCGGTCAGGGTGGCGGCGCAGCGCGGCGGCCAGTTCGTCGAGCATCGGAAACTCGCTCTCCTGGTGCTGGGGTGTCGGTCAGCGGGGGTCCGGGGACAGCCGGCCGCTGCCCCGGTCCAGGTACCAGGCGGCGGTGCGGCGCAGGCCGTACGCCCGCAGCCGGCGGGTCGAGTTCTCCACCACCATGCTCCGGTCGTGGACGATGTCGCCGGTGTGGCGGCGTACCCGGTTGAGGAACTCCCGGTCGGTCGGCGACGGGCGGCGCGGCATGCCGCCGGCGCCGAGGTAGGCGGCCGGGGTGATCGCCATGTTGTTGCCGGCGTGCATCCGGTACGGGGCCAGGTGGCCGGGCCCCCGGTGGGCGGGCCGGAGCCGGCCGAAGGCGGCGGCGACGGCGACCAGGCCGCGGAACACCGCGCGGCCGAGCGGGCCGTGCTCGTCGCGGCGGGCCTCGATCCGGCCGCAGGCCATCGCCGCGCCGCCGGTGAGCGTGCGGCGGGCCGCCGCCACCCAGCCGGGCCGGGGCAGGCAGTCGGCGTCGGTACGGGCCAGCAGCGTCGCCCCGTGCGCGATGGCGTGCCGGAAGCCGGTGTCCACGGCGGCGCCGACGCCCCGCTGCTGCTCCTCGACCAGCAGGGTCGGCACCGGCGACCGGGCGGCGAACCGGCGAACCGCCTCGACGGTGCCGTCGGTGGAGGCGTTGTCCACCACCAGCAGGGTGAAGTCGAGGTCGGTCTGCCGGGACAGCGCGTCCAGGGTGGCCCCGATCCGGGCGGCCTCGTTGTAGGCGGGTACGACCACCCACAGCGCGGTCACGACTTCTCCCAGACCATGGTCATCACGCTGACGCCGCCGCCGAGGCCGATGAACAGCACCCGGTCGCCGGGGCGCAGCCCGGCGTCGACGCGGGCGAGCTGCACGCCGAGCGTGGCGCTGGCCAGGTTGCCCAGCTCGGCCACGGTGATCTCCAGCTTGTCCCGGGGTACGCCGGTCACCTCGACGAACCGGTCCAGGTAGGGCAGGGTGACCTGGTGGACCAGCACCCGGGCGTAGTCGGCCCAGTCCAGCCCGGTGCGGTGCCGGACCCGGTGCAGGATGTCCGTACCGATCTTCTCGAACACGTCGCGCAGCGCCCGCCCGTCGCCGGTGAAGTAGGTGTGCTCGTCGCCCCGGGGATGCCGGGAGCCGCCGCCGGGGATGCCGCCCACCGTCCAGTGCTCGGACCAGGTCTCGGTGTCGACGTCGACGATCCCGCCCCGGGCCACCGGTTCCACCAGCACGGCGGCCCCGGCGTCGCCGAACGTGTAGCCGGCGAAGGCGCTGCGGGCCTGGTCGAGGTCGGCGAGCTGCCAGCGCATCGCCCGGGTCGGTGTCTCGCCGGTCACCACCAGGGCGCGCCGGGCGCGGCCGGCGAGGACGGCCGACCGGGCCAGGTCGATGCCGTTGAGGAAGCTGTTGCAGGCGTTGGTGACGTCGAGGGCGTGCGCCCGGCCGCCCAGCTCCGCCTGCACGATGTGTGCGGTGGCCGGCTCGACGACGTCCCGGCTGGCGGAGGCGAACAGCAGCAGGTCCACCTCCTCCGGTTCGCGGCCGGCGGCGGCGAGCGCCTGTCGGGCGGCGCGGACCGCCAGGGTCGAGGCGTACTCCCCGTCGCCGGCCATCCGGCGGGAGGAGATGCCGGTGATCCGCGACAGCAGCCCGTCCGGCAGGTGCAGGCCGCTGGCCTCGGCGATGCGGCGGTGCAGTTCGGCGGTGGGCACGACATGGTCGGGCAGGCTGGTGCCGACGGCGGTGATGCCCACTCGTTCCCGGACGGAAGGCGGCGCTGACGTGGGGGCGATCATGCGTTGAGCTTGCCCAACGTCGCCGGCGGGCGGATGAGTAGGGGTGCTCATGTTCGCCGGGTGACCGAACGGACACGCCACCGCCCGGGCCCGGCCGCGCGGTGGCGGTGGACGGGCCCGGGCGGGCGTCGGGCGGCAGCCGTTCCGCGACCGGGTCGCGGGATCCGCCGGCCTACCGGTAGAGGGTGATCGCGACCTCGGCGCCGTACTGGATCGGCTGGGTGAGCGGCAGCGTCAAGGGCTCGCCCCACCACGGCGGCGGAGGCGGCGGCCGGCGCCACCACCAGTACAGCCACCACCAGAGGTCGTTGCCGCACCAGGCCGAGTAGAGGTAGTCGTCGACGGCCACGAGCGCCACCGGGCCGCCCGGTTTGGCGGCACCGGCCGCCGTCGTCACCGACTGCTGCCACCCGCCGGCCATGTTGGTCACCACCCGGACCGCGCCGTCGGAGCCGGCGAAGAACACGTTCGACGGGCCGCCGGTGAACTGTGCCGCCGCGAGGCGGGCGCCGGGCGGGGCCGCGCCGGCACCGGTGATCGCCACCGGCTGCCAGGGCTCGGGGCGCGGGCCGAGGGCGAAGCCCACCTGCCAGATCCGGCCGTCCAGACCGGTGACGTACGCCTTCACGCCGGCCGTGGCGGCCACGGCGACCCCGCCGCCGGGCGGCGCCAGGCCGGCCGGACCGGCCGGGATCGTCGCCCAGGTGCCGGCGGAGGTACGCCAGACCGAGGTCAGCGCGCCGTCGGCGCCGACGAAGACCACTCCCGGCATGGTGGACTGCCGGGTCGCGGCGACGACCGCCCCGGGCGGCGCGAGGCCGGGCGCGGACACCCGCTGGGGGCCGCCGCCGGGCCGCACCAGTCGGTTGTAGGAGGCGCTGTAGATCGCCCCGTCGGTGCCAGCGAAGAAGACGTGCAGGTAACCGGCCGAGTCGGTCACCGCGCTCACCTTGGCCCCGGGCGGGGCGAGGCCGGCCGCCCCGTCCCGGTACACGCTGATGTTGGAGGTGGCCGAGCTGGTGACGGCGGCGACGAGCCCGCCCTGGGTGCCGATGACGAACGCGGCGACGTTGCCGTCCGGCTGCTGGGCGGCGGCGACGCCCGCCCCCGGCGGGGCGACCGGCGTGCCGCCGAACGGGGTGATGCCGGCCGCCGACGCCAGGTAGAGGCGCCCGTCCTGGCCGACGGTGAAGCTGACGACCTGCGACGCCGCGGCCTGCGCGGCCCGCGCGGGTGGCGCCCCGGTCGAGGTGACGGTCAGAGCCAGTGCGGCTGCGACCGCCACCACGACGCGGGGGCGCCGGAAGCGGGTGGATATCACGATGTCCTCTCCGTTCGCCGGGTACCGGGAGGACAGGTTCTCGGCCCGGGCGAGGTCATCGCCAGAAACCGGCTGAACGGGTAGCCATCTGTGCGAACACCCATCCGGCGGAGCTCCGCAGCCGGCCGTCCGGCGCCCCGAGTCGCCCCTCCCGGCCACGCGCCCGCCCGCTCCCCGGGCTGCTGAGCAGGGGAAACCCGCGCCCGCATCAGCCCGCACGGCGTCCGGCGTCCGGGAATCCGCCGGACGGCCCGCGCTTGCGTCATCGTTCAGGCTGGGGCACCAGTCGCTGCGCCTGGTCAGCCCGGTCAGCCCGGGTCGGGCAGGATCCCGGCGGCCGGTGCGGGCGGGCTCAGGGAGCGCCCCGGGCGTCGGGGGCCAGCCTGGCCCGGACCTGGTCGGCGTCCGGGTGACCGAGCCGGTCGAGGATGTCGACCGCCCGACGCCAGGCGGTGCGGGCAGCCCCGGAAGCCCCGGCGGCGTGGCGGGTGTCGCCGAGGTGCGTCAGCGTGGTGGCCTCGAAGTAGCGCTCGCCGGCCTCCCGCCAGAGCGCGAGCGCGCGTTCGTAGCAGTCGACGGCCTCCGCGGCCTGGCCGAGGTGGTGGTGCGCGTAGCCGAGGCTGTCCCAGGCGTGGGCCTCCCAGTAGCGGTTGCCGGCGCGCTGCTGCTGGGCGAGGGCCCGGCGGCAGTAGTCGAGCGCGCGCCGGTGGTCCCCGAGCTGGATGTGGTACCAGCCGATGTTGTTGAGCGCGTTGCCCTGACCGTAGGCGTGACCCGCGGTCTCGAACAGGTCGAAGGCGCGTTGCGCGTGCCCGAGGGCCTGCCGGTGGTGGCCCTGCCGTTCAGCCATGATGCCGAGGTTGAGCTGGGTCCGGGCGCTGCCGACGTGGTCGCCGAGCGCACCGTGCAGGTCGAGGGCCTGCTCCAGGTGCGCACGGGCCTCGTCGTGGGCGCCCAGCCGCAGGCACGCCACGGCGCGGTTGCGGTGCGCCCGGGCCTGGCCGTTGCGGTCGCCCGCCTGCACGGCGGCGCGCAGCGCCAACTGCTGAGCGGTCGACTGGTCCTGCCAGGCCCCCACCCGGTCGAGGTAGGTGTTGACGCTCCAGGCGAGTTGCCAGGCGTGAGCCCCGAAGCCGTTGCCTGCGGCGAGGGCGACGGCGGCGAGCAGCACCCGGTGCTCGGCGGTGAGCCAGGCCCACGCCTCGTCGCGGTCGCGCAGCTCCGGCAGCGCCGCACCGGGGTCCGCCGCCGGCAGGTCGATGTGGTCGCGGTGCCGGTAGAGCAGCAGATCCGCGGCGTGGGCGGTGTGCAGGTAGTGGTCGAGCAGCCGGCCCAGCGCGGCCCGCCGCACGAGCTCGGGGTCGGTGGTCCGGGTCAGCTCGGCGGCGTACACGGCGAGGAGGTCGTGCAGGGCGTACCGGCCCGGGGTGGGCTCGGCGAGCAGGTTCGCCCGGGTCAAGGTCGCCAGCGGTTCCCGAACCCGCGCGGCGGTGGTGGCCGCGAGGCTGGCGGCGGCCGCGACGGACAGGTCCGGGCCGGGGTGCAGCCCGAGCAGCCGGAACAGCGCCGCCGCGGCCGGCTCCAGGCTCTGGTACGACCAGGACAGCACCGACCGCACGTCGGCGGCGGCCTCCCCGCCGGAGAACCCGTCGAGGCTGCCCCGCGTGTCGTCCAACTCGTCGGCGAGCCGGGCGAGGGGGAACTCCGGCTGGGTGGCGGCCCGCGCGGCGACGACGGCCAGGGCCAGCGGCAGCCCCGCCGACGCCCCGACGATGCGGTCCACCGCGTCCGGCTCGTCGGCCACCCGGGCCGCGCCGAGGCGTCGGGACAGCAACTCGCGGGCCTCGGCTGCGGACAGCAGGTCCAGGGCGAGCGGGTGGGCGCCCTGGACGGCGACGAGGCCCGGCATCCGGTGCCGGCTGGTCACCAGTACCAGACAGCCCGGCGAGCCGGGCAACAGTGGTCGCACCTGGTCGGCGTCGCGCGCGTTGTCCAGCAGCACGAGCATCCGCCGGCCGGCCAGCAGGCTGCGGAAGAGCCCGGCCTGGGCGGCGAGTCCGGTCGGGATCCGCTCCGGCGGCACCGCGAGCGCCTCCAGGAATCCGCCCAGCGTCTCCGCCGGGCTCGTCGTCCTCCCGTCGGGGTCGAACCCGCGCAGGTTGACGTAGAGCTGCCCGTCCGGAAACCGGTCGGCCACCTGGTGTGCCCAGTGCACGGCGAGGGCGGTCTTGCCGACCCCCGCCGTCCCGCCGATCGCGGAGATCAGCACCGGGCCCGGGGCAGCGGCCGGGTCGGCCAGCAGCGCGGTCAGCGCGGCGAGCTGGGACGCCCGCCCCACGAAGTGCGGCACCGCCGCGGGCAGTTGCCGGGGCACCATCCACTGCCCGGGCGTCCCCCGGTCCCGGCCGACCGGCTCGGGCGGCGACGCGGCCCGGGCCCGGCGGCCGAGTTGGGCCCGGGCTGCGCCGCCGAGCCGGTCGCCGGCCCGTGCGGCGTCGGCCGCCCGCAACAGACGCCAGTGCGCGTCCTCCCACCGGGCGAGTTCCGTCAGCTCCGCCGGCAGCCGGGCGCCGACCTGCTCGGCGTGGGCGCGGCAGGCGCCGACGTACGCGACGACGAAGTCCCACTCGGGCAGGGACTTGGCGTTGAGCTTGTCGCTGAGGGTGGACCGGGCGAGCGGCCTCCCCAGCCCGGCTGCGACCGCGACCAGCGTGTTCAACGACGGTCCCCCGGCGAGCGTCCGGAGCCGCGTGAGCTCGCCGACGAACACCACGAGCGCGTCCCGACCGGTCTCCCCCACGTCCCACCTTCCCGACGCACGGACGAGCTTCGATGAGCTGGGGTCAGCGTAGCCACCCGGGGCCGGTGCTGTCCCGACCGCCGGTGGCCCGCCGAGGAATGGCCGACCACCGCCGCCAAGGCTCCGGCCGCCCGCCCGCGGACGGGCTCCGGTCACCACAGTGGACGGGCGACCGGAGACGCCGCGGTTTCCGCGCGGCCAGGCCTGCAGCAGCACGCTGGGACGGCGGTCGCGTCGGGGCGTCGGTGACTGCCGGACAGCGGACAGCGAGGCCGCCCCTGAGCCGCTACCGTAAACGGTGCTCCTGCGGTCTGGTGCTCCCCCGAGTCCCTGACGAGCCGGGTGGGCGGTGCGACTGATGCGGCCGGCCGTGACGGCCACGGGTTGCTTGTCGTCGGTCGGGCCATCGCGGTGGCCCTCGGCTTCGCCGCCGCCCCCGCCACGACGAAGGAGAACCGGCATGAAACCCCAGCTTCTGGTGGTGACCCCCGGCGGACAGTGGTTCCGGGAGTACCTGCTGAACAGCATCAGCCAGGACTACCGGGTGCACCTGTTCTGCGACCGGGAACCGGCCTGGGAACGGGAGTACCTGCACGGCTGGACGTTGCTGAACACCCTGGACGTGGACGCCATGACCGCCGCCGCCCACGCTGTGTCGGCCGAGAACCGCATCGACGGGGTGATCTGCTGGGACGAGACCCGGATCCTGGGCGCCTCGCGGGTGGCCGAGGCGCTCGGGCTGCCCGGCGGCGACCCCGAGGTGGTGGCCCGCTGCCGGGACAAGCACCGCACCCGGCTGGCGCTGGCCGCCCGGAACGTGCCGCAGCCACGCTCGCTGCCGGTCGCCGACGTCGACGCGGCGCTGGCCGCCGGCCGGTCGACCGGCTACCCGGCCGTGCTGAAGCCCCGCGCGCTGGGCGGCAGCATCGGGGTCACGGTGGTGCGCTCGCCGGCCGAGGTGGCCACCGGGTTCGCGATCGCGGACACCGGCCACGCCGCGCTGCCCGAGGTCCCGGCCGACGACTGGGGGATCCTGTGGGAGGAGTACGCCGACGGGCCGGAGATCAGCGTTGACGCGGCGGTGTTCCGGGGCGAGGTGCGGCCGATCTGCGTGGGCCACAAGCAGCTCGGCTTCGCGCCGTACTGCGAGGAGGTCGGCCACCTCGTCGACGGCGCCGACCCGTTGCTGACCGATCCGGAGCTGCTCGCCGTGCTGCGGGACACCCACGCCGCGCTCGGCTTCACCGACGGCATGACGCACACCGAGCTGCGGCTGACCGCCGCCGGCCCCCGGGTGATCGAAGTCAACGCGCGCGTCGGCGGCGACCTGATCCCGTACCTGGGGCTACTCGTCGGCGGAACCGACCCGGGGCTGGCGGCGGCGGCGATCGCCTGCGGCCGGCAGCCGCACACGGTGCAGCCGGCGGCCCGGGTCGCGGCGATCAGGTTCTTCTACCCGGAGCACGACGACACGGCCGTCGGGTCGGTGCACGTCGACGGCGGCCTGCCGCCCGCGGTCGACCGGTTCGTCGTGCTGGCCGAGCCGGGCGCCACACTGTCGCCGCCGCCGAAGGGCACGATGGTGGGCCGGGTCGCCTACGCCACGGTCGTGGCCGACGACCGCCAGGGGTGCCTGGCAGCGCTGGACGCGGTGCAGGAGCGCCTGCGCATCCTGCCGCCGGACGCCGCCTGACCCGCCCTCGCCGGTCAGGACGCGGTCGGCGCCGATTCGGCGGCGGGGCCACCGACGAGCGGGGTGCCGGGCTGGTCGCCCGGACCGGGGAGGGGCGGTGTCCCGCCCCTCCCCGGTCCGGTGGGCCGACTCAGGACAGGAACTTGTCCAGCGCCGCCTCGATGCTGCCGCTGTCCGGCGCCGCGTAGGACTTCATGGTGGCCTTGTTGTACGAGATGAAGCTCGGGCAACGGTTGGCCGGGGCGTTCACGGTGCCGCCGTCGCCGATCTTCTCGCCGGTCTTCGCCGCGTAGAACGTCAGCGTGTAGCGCGAGGAGATGTAGGAGACGCTCACGGTCTTGCCCGCGCTGTCCTTGTAGTTGCACTCCTTGGGCGCGCCCTCGCTGCCGTCCACGACCTTCAGGCACCCGACCACGGACACCGTCTGGAAGTCGGCCGACTTGGCGTAGTACGGCTTGTTCGAGCTCACCGACTTCGACGACCAGGACGACGGCCGGTCAGGAGAGTTCGAGAAGGCGTACGCCTTGGCGCCGGACGGGCCGTTGTACGCTGCCGCGTTCAGGATCTGGCCGCCGTCGCAGACCGCGGACAGCTCGCTGGAGTAGCGGGCGGTCACCCCGTTGTTGTTGTTCGGCTGCTCCTGCGACTCGGACGGCTGCGGCTCCGCCGAGGTGTCCGTGCTCGGCTGCGGGCCGGCGGTGGGGTTCGCGGGCGTGGACGCGGACGCGATCGGCTTGGGGTCATCGTCGTCCCCGTTGACGAGGAAGAGCCCGATGCCGGCGCCGCACAGCGCGAGCAGGACGACCACGGCGGCGCCCACGGACAGCCCGATGACCAGCCCTCGGTTCGACTTCTGCGGCGGCGGCACGGGGGTGGCGAACTGCGGCGGCGGCTGGCCGTAGGCGGGGTATCCACCCGGCTGAGCCGGTGGGGCCGGCGGCCCGCTCCACGGAGTGACGTTCGGGTCCGGCTGCCCTCCGTACGGAGGTTGACTGTGGGTCATCTGAAGCCCTTATCGCTGTCGACGGGTGCCCATGCACGATGAACATGAACAGGGTAGTGAGCCGCACAAGCCCGGGCACCTACCGGCTACCGCGACGGGCCACCATCGGCCCGAATGGGCCGCAGTCCGTCACTCTGCGCAGACAGGGCTGAGCAGTTCCGTGTCCGTCCCCAGTGCCGCCGGGGGGGCACCGGGGACCCGGTGACGCCCGCTGGCAAAGGGAATCCGCGCCGTGGGACCATTCGCCTCGGGCGCCGGTGGGCCGACTGCAGGCTGTGACGAAAGTTACTGGGCTCGAATTCCCCGGCCGACGCCCTCACCGCGCCCGTACTCGCCGCCGCGCACCGCGACGGGACGCCGCCCGGCACCGGGCCGGCCCCGCCGTCCGGCCCGGAGCGGCGGGGTCGCTCCGGGGTCCGCCGGCGGGCCGGCGGGCGGGGACAGGCCCGGGCAGCAGGAACAGGACCAGGGCGAGCAGGGCGGCGGCCACGACGCCGTCCAGCCAGTAGTGGTTGCCCGTGCCGACGACGACCAGCACCGTGGCGATCGGGTGCGCCAGCCACAGCCAGCGCCACCGCCCGGCGGTGGCCGCGACGAGCGCGACGGCTACGGCGACGGCCCAGCCGACGTGCAGGGATGGCATGGCGGCGTACTGGTTGCTCAGCTCGTCGGCGCCGGGTGCGCCGTAGACGGCGGGCCCGTACCGGCTGCCGGTGTCGACCATTCCGGTCAGCGGGGTCAGCCGGGGCGGAGCCAGCGGCACGAGCAGGTGCAGGGCCAGCGCGGCGGCGGTCAGCCCGGCCAGCGCTCGGCGCGTCCAGCGGTAGTGCGCGGGGCGGCGCAGGTACAGCCACACCAGGCACGCCGCCGTGGCCGGGAAGTGCACGTAGGCGTAGTAGCTGTTGGCCAGGCGCACCGGCAGGTCGCCCGCGAGCAGCGGGAGCTGGAGGGCGGCCTCGCTGGGCAGCCGGAGCAGCCGCTCCAGGCGCCAGATGAACTCCCCGTTCTCCACCGCGGTCGCCGCCCGGCCGACCACGGCGACGCGAGCCACCTTGTACGCCAGGAACAGCACGGCCACGAGCGTCAGCTCGCGCATCGCCCGGTGCAGCGGGCCGCGCCGCCGGCCGGGCACCGCGAGCGGAGCCGGTGCGGCCTCGGCAGTTTCCACGGGTCCCTCGACTCGGTCACGGCCGTGGGTGACGGCCCTCGCTAAGCGGATCGGCAGCGTACGCCCGCCCCGGCGCTCCACACAGGCCGGGGCCGCCACCGTCGTCGGACGGTGGCGGCCTCGGGTATGTACGTCAGGCGCCGGGTCGTACGTCAGGCGCCTGCGGCGGGTGGGCGCCTCGTCCCGCCGGAGCCGACGCTCACCTGGTCGGAGGCGGGCGCGCCGTCGACGGCGTCGGCACCGACGGCCGCCGACCTTACCGGGTCGGGCAGGTCGAGGCTCGTGCGCAGGTTGACGGGCTTGAGCAGGAGCGCCGCGATGATGCCGACGACGGCGATGGCGGCCGAGATGAGGAAGATGTGCCCGGTGGCGTCGCCGTACGCCGCGCGGATGATGTTCGCCACGGGCTCGGGCAGGACCTCGAGGTTGAGGCTGCCGCCCCCACTGCCGGATGCGGGGATCCCCGCGGCGGTGAGGTCGTGGGTGACCTGGTCGCTGACCCGGCGGGCGAGGACGGCGCCGAGCACGGAGACGCCGATGGTGCCGCCGAGGGAACGGAAGAACGCGACGGTGGAGCTGGCCGCGCCGATGTCCTTGAGCGCCACGGTGTTCTGCACGGCTAGGACGAGGTTCTGCATGGTCATGCCGACGCCGGTGCCGACGATGAACATGGCCACGCCGACCAGGACGAGCGACGTTTCGTGGTCGATGGTGCCGAGCATGCCGAACCCGATGACGAGGACGACCGCCCCGAAGACGATGTACGGCTTGAGCTTGCCGGAGTTGGTGATCATGCGGCCGGCGATGATGGACGAGCCGAGGACGCCGGCCATCATCGGGATGGTGAGCAGGCCCGCCTCGGTGGGGCTGTAGCCGCGCCCGATCTGGAAGTACTGGCCGAGGAAGACGGCGCCGCCGAACATGGCCATGCCGACCGCGAGGCTGCCGAGGATGGCGAGGGCCGTGGTGCGTTGCCGGATGATGCTGAGCGGGACGACCGGCTCGGCCGCCCGCGACTCGACCCAGACAGCCAGGCCCAGCAGGAGGACGGTGCCGCCGACCATCGCGCCGGACTGCCAGGACACCCACGCGAACGAGCTGTCGACGAACGAGATCCAGATCAGCAGCACGCTGACGCCGGCGGCGATCAGGCTCGCGCCCAGGTAGTCGATCTTGACGTTCTCGCGCCGGACGGTGGGCAGCCGCAGGGTCATCTGGAGCAGGACCAGCGCGATCGCGGCGACGGGCACGCCGACGAAGAAGCACCAGCGCCAGCCGAGCCAGGACGTGTCGACGATGAGCCCGCCGAGCAACGGTCCGCCGACCGTCGCGACGGCCATCACGCCACCGAGGTAGCCGTTGTACCGGCCGCGCTCGCGGGGCGGGATCATCGCCGCGATGGCGACCTGGACGAGGGCCTGCAGGCCGCCGACGCCGATGCCCTGGAACGCGCGGGCGGCGATGAGCTGGCCGGCGCTCTGCGCGAAGCCGGCGACCACCGAGCCGACCAGGAAGACGACGATGGCTACCTGCACCAGGGTCTTCTTGTTGAACAGGTCGGCCAACTTGCCCCAGATCGGGGTGGTGGCCGTCGCGGTGAGCAGGGTGGCCGTGACCACCCAGGTGTACTGGATCTGCGAGCCGTCCAACGCCCCGATGATCTTCGGCAGCGCCGTCGAGACGACGGTGCCGCTCAGCATGGCGACGAAGAGCACCAGCAGCAGTCCGCTGAGTGCCTCCAGCGTCTGCCGATGGGTCATCGGCGCGTCTGCCGCCGTGGTGGTGGGTGCGCTCATCGCGCGTCCTCCAGGTTGTCGTTGGTTTCGAGGGCGACATCGAGGTCGCGGGTGAACCGGCCGAGTGCGGCGCACAGCGCCGCCACCTCGCCGGGGGTCCAGTCGGCGAGCGCCCGCCCGATCAGTTCGGCGTACCAGCCGTGGGCGTCGGCCAGGGCGCTCTGGCCCTTCGGGGTGGTGGCCAGCCAGCTGGCCCGCCGGTCGGCCGGGTCGGTACGCCGCTCGACCAGGCCGTGCGAGACGAGCGAGGCGACGGCGCGGCTGACGGTCGACGGGTCGAGCCCGGTGCGGGAGGCCAACTCCCTGGCATGGCAGCCGGTGGCGGCCTGGTCGATCTGGATGAGCATGCCGACCAGGCCGATCGGCACGGACGGCCGGTCGTCGGCCCGCCGCTGCTTGATCATCCGCACGCTCTTGAGCAGGCCGAACATCCGTAACACGAGTTCACGGGCGGTGGTTTCCACGCTTGTCCTCCCGATGCCCGATGGTTGCCGCATGCAACTATCCAGCAATCTTGCGCACCAGGCAAGTTTGCGCATTGAGAACTAGGTCACCATCGCGTAGCCTGACCGCATGGACGAGGCCACCGGGCTACGGGAACGCAAGAAGGCGGCCACCCGCCTCGCCCTGCACGAGGCGGCCCTGCGCCTCGCCGCCGAGGAGGGCCTCGACCGGGTGACCGTCGAGGCGATCGCCGACGCCGCGGACGTGTCCCGGCGGACGTTCTCCAACTACTTCTCCAGCAAGGAGGAGGCGATCTTCCACGGCGACATCGTGCGGCTGCGCCGGATGCTGGAACTGATCCGGGACCAGCCGGCCGACGAGCAGCCGTGGACGGTGCTCAGTCGCGCGGCGGAGCGCTTCACCACCGAGGTGCACGGCGACCTGACGCCGTCCTGGCTGGCCCAACGTCGACGGGTGCGCGGGCACCCGGGCATGCTCGCCCACCAGGTGGCGGCGTACACGACGGTCGAACGGGAGCTGGCCGCCGAGCTGACGCACCGGTTGACCGGACCGGAGGTGGCCCTGCGGTCGCGGGTCCTGGCGGCGACCTGCCTGGCCACCCTGCGCGTCGCGCTCCAGCAGTGGATCGAGCACCCGGACGGTCCGCTGCTCGACACGATCCGGATCGCGCTCGCCGAGGCGGCGCCCGCGACTGGCAACCCGGGCCGGGCAGCCGGCACCGACTGACGGTCAGGCCGGTGTGGGGTCGGCCCCCGACCGGCCCGCTGCCCCGACCTTCAGCGGGTCCGCCAGCAGTTCGGCGAAGGCCATCTCGGCAGCGCCGATCAGGGCGGCGTCGCGGCCGAGCGTCGCCGCCCGCAGCCGCAGGTGCTCGCGGAAGGCGGGCAGCACCATGGTGTCCAGGCGACGGCGGACGGTGTCCGCCCCGACGGCGTAGATGTCGCGTAACGAGCCGCCGAACACCACGACGCCCGGATTGACCACGTTGGCGAGGTTTGCCACGCCGAAGCCGAGCCAGTCGGCGACCTGCCGCACCGCCGCCTGGGCGGCGCGGTCGCCACCGGCCGCCGCGCGCAGGACCTCGACGACCGCCGGGAGCCCGGCCGGCTCCCGGCCGGCATGCCGCAGCAGCGCCGCCCCACCGATCTCGGTCTCCCAGCAGCCGCGTGAGCCGCAGCCACAGGGCAGGCCGTACGGGTTGACCACCATGTGGCCGACCTTGCCGCCATGCCCCCGGTGGCCGGCCACCAGCCGGCCGCCGACGATGATGCCGGCGCTGACCCCGAGATCGCCGTGCAGGTAGACGAGGTCGTCGACGCCCACCGCCACGCCCCGGACGTGTTCGGCCACGCCGGCGATGTCGGCCAGGTCCCCGGCGACGAGACCCGGGCCCGCGGCGAGTCCGGCCTCGAACGCGGCGCGCAGCGCCTCGTCGGGTCCGCCGATCCGGATCCTCCCGTCGCGGTCACGGGTCGTGTCGGTCACCGCGACCGCGCCGCCCACCAGCAGCGCGTCGCTGGTGACGGCGTGCTGCATGTCGCGGACCAGGCCGGCCAGCGGGCCGATCGCGTCGAAGGTCGACATCCCGCCGGGCCTGTCGACCTCGCGCAGGTCGAGGATGCGACCGCCGAGGCCGATACGGGCGGCGCGTAGCCGGTCCGCCTCGACGCTCAACGCGTGCGTGTACACCTGTTCCGAGCGGGGGCGCACCACCAGCGACGGCCGCCCTGCCCGGCGGGCGGTGGTCGGCGCCTCCTCGGTGACCAGCCCGGCGGCGGCGAGGTCGGCCGCGAGCGCCCCGATGGTGCTGCGGTTGAGGCCGAGCCGGCTGGTCAGCTCGGCCCGGGACGTCGGGCCGTGCACGTGGACGTGACGCAGCACGGCGCCGAGGTTCCGCCGACGGGTCTCCTCCTGGGTCACGCCGGGTGCCCCCGGCGCGGCAAGGTCCGGGTCGCGGCCGACCCGCGCCTGCCCGGACCGGGTGGGTGTCGCCACGGTCGGGCCTCCTCCCCCGGGTCGGCTCGGCGTCGCTGGTGGACGCTGTCACGGCGAAGGGCCCCGGACGTGGACTCCGGGACCCTTCGCCGCTGGCTACCTCGCGGTGCTCACTTGGTGAGCGGCGCGAGCTTCGGGTCGTTCGCGTAGGCCTCGGCCGCGTTGGCCTTGGTGACGGCGACCGGCGGGAGCAGGTACGTGTCGACGACCTTGCTGCCGTTGTTGTAGGACTTGGTGTCGTTCACCTCAGGCGTCTCGCCGGCCTGCAGGGACTTCACCATGGTGATGGTCTGCTTGACCAGGTTCCGGGTGTCCTTGTTGATCGTCATGTACTGCTCGCCGGCCATGATGGACTTGACCGACTCCACCTCGGAGTCCTGGCCGGTGACGACCGGGATCGGCTTGTTGGCACCCTTGATCGAGGTGATGATCGCGCGGCCGAGCGTGTCGTTCGGGGACAGGACGCCGTCCAGCTCCTTGCTGCCGTACGTCGAGGTCAGCAGCTGGTCCATGCGGGCCTGCGCACCCTCGGCCTTCCAGCCCTGGATGGCGGTCTGCTTGACGTCGACCTGCTTCGAGCCGACGACGACGTTGCCCTTGTCGATCTCCGGCTTGAGCACGTCCATCGCGCCGTTGAAGAAGACACCGGCGTTGTTGTCGTCCGGCGAGCCGGAGAAGAGCTCGATGTTGTACGGGCCGTTCGGCTTCTTGGCCTTCATGCCGTCCAGCAGGGCCTGGCCCTGGAGCTGACCGACCTTGAAGTTGTCGAACGCGACGTAGTAGTCGAGGTCCGGGCTGTTGGTGATGAGCCGGTCGTAGGCGATGACCTTCACGCCCTCCTTGTGCGCCGCGGCGACCTGGGTCGACAGCTGCGCGGCGTCGGTCGCGCCGATGACGATGACCTTGGCGCCCTTGGTGACCATGGCGGTGATCTGCGCCTGCTGGTCGGCGACCGTGGTCGACGCGCCCGCGTACTGCACGTCGCTGGTGAACCCGGCCTCCTTGAGGCCGTTGGTGAACAGGTCACCGGCGAGGACCCAGTTCTCCGAGGTCTTGGCCGGCAGGGCCACGCCGATCAGGGAGTTGGCCGCGAAGCCCTTGGCGTCGCCGCCGGAGCTGCCGGACTCCTCGTCGCGGCCGGAGCCGCAGGCGGTGAGGGCCAGCGCTGCGATGGCACCGATGGCCACCGACTTGCCGAGGAAGTTGCGCATGAGCAGTAATGCCCTTCTACGGAGGGATACGGGAAGACGAGGTCGGTGGGCGTCAGCCGGCCACCTTGACGGGGGCGGCATCTCCGTCCACCTTGGGTGATGCGGTGGGGGGGCCGGAGCCGTCACGGCGGAACGGGCGCGTGAGGCTGCCGATGACGGAGAACCGTCCCTGGCTCTTGTTGTAGACGTCGATCGCGACGGCCAGCAACAGGACCAGGCCCTTGATGATCTGGACGCGGTCGGTGCCGACGCCCATCAGTTGCAGGCCGTTGTTGAGCACGGCCATGACCAGGCCACCGACGATCGAGCCGCTGATGGTCCCGATGCCGCCGGCAACTGCCGCGCCACCGATGAACACCGCGGCGATCGCGTCCAGTTCCCAGCCGTTGCCGTCCTGCGGACCGGAGGCCGCCGAACGGGCCACGAAGATCATGCCGGCCAGGGCCGCCAGCACGGACATGTTCATCATGACGAAGAAGTTGACCCGCTTGAGCTTGACGCCGGACAGCTCGGCGGCCCGGGAGTTGCCGCCCACCGCGTAGATGTGCCGCCCGCCCGCCGTGTTGCGGGTGTAGAAGGAGTACGCGAGCACCAGGGCCACCAGGATGATGCCGGAGACCGGGAAGCTGGTGCCGACGCGACCGCTGGCGAAGCGCAGCGAGGCGAAGACGATCACGCCGATCATCACGGCCATCCGCAGGATCGAGATCCACATCGGGGCCGCGTCAGCGTCCATCTCCCGGCGCGTCCGGCGCGACTGGAGCTCCCGCCACACCACGGCCGCGCACGCGGCCAGGCCCAGCAGCAGCGTCAGGTTGTTGTAGCCGGTGTTCGGGCCGACCTCGGGCAGGAACCCGGAGCCGATCACCCGGAAGCCCTCGGGCACCGGAATGGTGTTCGCGTTGCCGATGAACTGGTTGCCACCCCGGAAGAGCAGCATGCCCGCCAGGGTGACGATGAACGCCGGCACTCCGATGTAGGCCACCCAGAAGCCCTGCCAGGCGCCGATCACCGCACCGATCACCAGGCCGAACGCGATGGCGGCGGGCCAGGGCAGGGACCAGTCGGCCATCGACTTGGCCACCAGGATGCCGGCGATCGCGGCGACCGAGCCGACCGACAGGTCGATGTGCCCGGCGACGATCACCATCAGCATGCCGATGGCCAGGATGAGGATGTACGAGTTCTGCTGGAACAGCGCGATCAGGTTGTCCGATCGCAGGGTCAGGCCGTCGGTCAGGATCTGGAAAAGGACGACGATCGCGACCAGTGTGAAGATCATCCCGAACTGACGGGCGTTGGAGGTCGTGCCTCCGAACAGGTTCTTCTGAAGGTCCTTGATCCGGCTCATCGTGTCTGCATCTTCTTCGTCGAGGTCATCTGCTTCATGAGGGTCTCCGGGTCCGCATCGGCCCGGGCGATCTCGCCCGTGATGGCGCCTTCGAACACGGTGTAGATGCGGTCGCAGAGCCCGATCAGCTCAGGCAGTTCCGAGGAGATGACGACGACGCCCTTCCCCTGGTCGGCGAGCCGCTGGATGATGCCGTAGATCTCGTACTTGGCGCCCACGTCGATGCCGCGGGTCGGTTCGTCGAGGATCAGCAGGTCCGGATCCGTGAACATCCACTTCGCCAGGACGACCTTCTGCTGGTTGCCGCCGGAGAGCTTGGAGACGCCCTCGTCGACCGTCGGGGCCTTGGTCCGCAACTCCTTGCGGTACGCCTCGGCGGCCTGGTACTGGGCGACCTCGTCGAGCACGCCGTGGCGCGAGATCTTGGACAGCTTGGCAGCCACCGTCGAGGTCTTGATGTCGTCGAGCAGGTTCAGCCCGATCGCCTTGCGGTCCTCGCTGACGTACGCGAGCCCGTGGGCGATCGCGTCCGCCACCGACTTGAGCACGATCTCCTTGCCGTCCTTGATGATCGTGCCCGACTCGTACACCCCGTAGGAGCGGCCGAAGACGCTCATGGCCAGCTCGGTGCGGCCCGCGCCCATCAGCCCGGCGAAGCCGACGATCTCGCCGCGCCGTACGACGAAGCTCTCGTTCTTGCAGACCTTGCGCTCGGCGGAGATCGGGTGCCGGACGTTCCAGTTCCGGACCTCGAAGAAGACCTCGCCGATCTTCGGCGTGTGGTCCGGGAACCGGCTGCTGAGCTCGCGGCCGACCATGCCCCGCACGATCCGGTCCTCGTCGACGCCGTCGGCCTTGACGTCGAGGGTCTCGACCGTCCGGCCGTCCCGCAGGATGGTGATCTGGTCGGCGATCGCCTCGATCTCGTTCAGCTTGTGGGAGATCATGATCGAGGTGATGCCCCGGGAGCGGAAGCCGCGCAGCAGGTCCAGCAGGTGCCGGGAGTCGGCCTCGTTCAGCGCGGCGGTCGGCTCGTCCAGGATGAGCAGCTTCACGTCCTTGGCGAACGCCTTGGCGATCTCCACGAGTTGCTGCTTGCCGACACCGATGTCCTTGATCAGGGTGTCCGGGTTCTCCGTCAGGCCGACCCGGGCCATCAGGTCCAGCGCCATCCGGTTCGCGGCCTTCCAGTCGATCGCGCCCCGCTTGCGCGGCTCGTTGCCGAGGAAGATGTTCTCGGTGATCGACATGCCCGGGATGAGCGCGAGCTCCTGGTGGATGATCACGATCCCCGCGCTCTCGCTCGCGCGGATGTCGGAGAAGCGGGTCTCCGCGCCCTGGTAAATGATCTGGCCGTCATAGGTGCCGTACGGATAGACCCCGCTGAGCACCTTCATCAGCGTGGACTTGCCGGCGCCGTTCTCGCCACAGATGGCGTGGATCTCGCCGGCGCGCACCACCAGGTTGACGTCGGCGAGGGCCTTGACTCCGGGGAACTCCTTGGTGATGGAGCGCATCTCCAGGAGGATGGGTACGTCGCTCATCGTTCGCACCACCTCGCCAACATCATCGATACCTCCGGAAGGGGAAGAACCTTCACCTGGTTTTGTTGTTGGAGGCAACGTATTCCGGCGAAGGGTCAACCGCAAGGCTCGGCCGGCCCTAAGATGTAACAATCCGGCAATGCGGGGGGTAGTTGGGCGTCATCCGCACCACTCGCCACGCCGACACCACCGGAGGGCCGGCGAGCAGCCCGCCACCGATGCGTCCGCCCGCAGCGCGGACGCGCGACGACGCGCCCGAATCGCGCGGAACCGCGGACCGGAGAACAACGGTAGACGGCCGACGCGCCCACCGCCCGGCGTGTGGGGTGGCCGGGCCGACCGCCCGGGACGGCGGCCTGATCACACCGGCGCGCGACGGCGGCCGGCTCACCCGGCGCGGGCCGTGCGACGGGAGAGGGGCCGCCCTCCGGCGATGCGGAGGACGGCCCCTCGTCTGCGAACGGACGGGCCTGTCAGGCGACGGCTGCGGGGAACCGCTCCCACACCCGGTGCGCGGCCAGCAACTGCCTTACGGTGGTGAAGACCTCGGTTCCCGAGCCACCCGTGACCACGCCCGGCGTGCCCGTCACCCCCACCTGGTCCAGCACCGGGACGCCGTCGCCCCACGCGCCGACGGCCTTGGCGTGCCGCCAGCACTCCTGGACCAGGAGCAGCACGCGCGGGTCCACGGACGCGGAGTCCGCCGCGCCCGCCTTGGCGTCGCGGGCGGGGAGCGCGTCCGGCGCCGGCGCCGGCGCCGCGGCCAGCAGCAGCGCGTCGAACTCGACCGACCGGCCGGTGGCGAAGGTCCGCTGCACGGGCAGGTCCCCGACCTTGCCGCCGTGCGGGGCGATCAGCAGCGGCACCATGCCGGCGGCGAGCACCTCGCGGCGCACCTGGCCGACGCCGTCGAGGTCGCTGTCGGCGCCGACGACGATTCCGATCGTGCGGCCGTCGGTCGGCCACAGCCGGCCGACCTGGGACAGCGCGGGGCTCGGCGCGACGTCGGCGAGCGGCACGGTCGGCTCCGGCGCGGGGAGGCCCAGGCCGGTGGCCACCTGCGCGCAGAGCACCGGGTCGATGTTGGCGAGGCTCTGGAGCTGACGCTCCTTGATCGCCTGGTGGTAGCACTTGCCCAGCTCGAAGGTGTAGGCGCGGATGATGTGCTCCTTCTCGACCGGCGACATGCTCAGCCAGAACAGGCGGGCCTGGCTGTGGTGGTCGTCGAACGAGGCCGGGTTCGCGCGCACCTTGGGCGCCTCCGCCACCGTCACCGGGACGTCGACGAACGCGTGCTCGGCGTCGCCGGCCGGGAAGGGGTTGCCGCCGTCGAGCGAGTTCGGCCGGTACGGCGCCACCCCGGCGTGGACGGCGTGCTGGTGGAAACCGTCGCGCAGCATGTCGTTGACCGCGGCATGCGGTCGGTTGATCGGGATCTGCGAGAAGTTCGGGCCGCCCAGCCGGGTGAGCTGCGTGTCGACGTACGAGAACAGCCGGCCCTGCAGCAGCGGGTCGTTGGTGACGTCGATCCCCGGCGGCAGATGGCCGACGTGGAAGGCGACCTGCTCGGTCTCGGCGAAGAAGTTCGTCGGCGTGCGGTTGAGCGTCAGCTTCCCGATCGGCTGCACCGGGGCGAGCTCCTCCGGCACGATCTTGGTCGGGTCGAGCAGGTCGATCCCGGCGAACGTCTCCTCCGGCGTGTCGGGGAAGACCTGGATGCCGAGCTCCCACTCCGGGTACGCGCCGGCCTCGATCGCGTCGTACAGGTCCCGGCGGTGGAAGTCCGGGTCGATGCCGCCGAGCAGCTGCGCCTCCTCCCAGGTCAGGGAGTGCACGCCCAGCTTGGGCTTCCAGTGGAACTTGGCCAGCACGGTCTCCCCGGCTTCGTTGACCAGCCGGAAGGAGTGCACGCCGAAGCCCTCCATCGTCCGGTACGAGCGCGGGATGCCCCGGTCGGACATGTTCCACATCGTGTGGTGCTGCGCCTCGGTGTGCAGGGAGACGAAGTCCCAGAACGTGTCGTGCGCGCTCTGGGCCTGTGGGATCTCCCGGTCGGGGTGCGGCTTGCCGGCGTGGATGACGTCGGGGAACTTGATGGCGTCCTGGATGAAGAAGACCGGAATGTTGTTGGCGACCAGGTCGAACGTGCCCTCGTCGGTGTAGAACTTCGTCGCGAAGCCGCGGGTGTCGCGGACCGTGTCGGCCGAGCCGCGCGAGCCGAGGACGGTGGAGAACCGGACGAAGACGTCGGTCTCCCGCCCCTTCTTGAGGAAGCCGGCCCTCGTGACCGCCTCGGCGGCGCCGTAGGCGGTGAACACGCCGTGCGCCCCGGCCCCCCGGGCGTGCACGACGCGCTCGGGGATGCGCTCGTGGTCGAAGTGGGTGATCTTCTCGCGCAGATGGTGGTCCTGGAGCAGCACCGGGCCGCGCGGCCCGGCCTTCAGCGAGTGGTCCGTGTCGCGCAGCCGCGCCCCCTGCGAGGTGGTGAGGAAGGCGCCCTGCTGTCCGTTCGCGGTCGACGGCGCGCCGGTTCTCGCGCCGGTCGGGGTGCGCGTCTCCGGGGCCCCCTGCTCCTTCTTCGGTGGCAGCGGGTCGTGTGGCGTCGTCGGCTCCACAGCGGTCGGTGGGGCGCTGCCCGGCGCGCCGGGCACGTCCGGGGTCAGGATGTCGGCCACCTTTCCCGTGGCTGCCTCCACGACACCCTTGACCGCCTTAGCGGTATTGCTGCTCATTTAGTCTGTTACCTCCGTGGAGCGGCTGTTTTGCAGGCTCCTGCGCGGTACCCCCGTTCGCGCGAGCAAAACGGACCGGGCGTGTTACGGCACGGACAGGCCACCGGACCGGCGCTCACCGGTGATGCAGCCCACCCGCACCTGCGGCACCCGCGCCGCCACGGGTCTCGCCGAGTGACGGTTGCCCGGCGGGTCCGACGGGCGCCACGATGGGCGCGTGGACATCGAGCGGGTCGATCCCGCCCCCGATCGAACGTTCCGCCGCAGGGTCCTGCGGCAGCGCTGGGAGGACCTCACCTTCCTGCACTGGGCGGTCGAACCGGAACTCGTCGCGCCGCTGCTGCCCCCCGGCACCCGCCCGGACACCCTCGACGGGGTCGCCCACGTCGGGCTGATCGGCTTCCGGATGGTCGGGCTGGGCCTCGGCCGGGGACCGGGGGTGCCGTACCTCGGCACCTTCTGGGAGACCAACGTGCGGCTCTACTCGGTCGACGACACCGGCCGCCGGGCCGTGGTGTTCCGCTCGCTCGACGCCTCTCGGCTCGTCCCGGTGCTGGTCGCCCGGGCGACCCTACGGCTGCCGTACCTGTGGTCGTCGATGTGGCTGGACCGCGACGGCGACCTCCTCACCTACCGGTGCCGGCGTCGCTGGCCCGGCCCGGCCGGCACGACGAGCCGGATGGTCGTCCGGGTGGGCGAGCCGATCGCCGATCCGACCCCGCTGGAACACTTCGTCACCGCCCGCTGGGCGCTGCACACCCGGGCGTACGGCCGCACTTTGCACCTGCCGAACTGGCATCCACGCTGGCCGCTGCACCGGGCCGAGCTGCTGCACCTGGACGACGAGCTGGTCACCGCCGCCGGGCTGCCGGCGCCGGCCGGTCCGCCGGTGAGCGTGCTCCACTCCCCCGGCGTCCCGGTCGCGTTCGGCCCACCGGCCGCCCTGTCCCGGACCGGCTGACCACGCCGCGCCCAACCGCAAGGCGCGGAGGGCGCGGTCCACGATCGACACCGCCGAGCGGCCGGCGGTCAGCGGCTACGGCGCCCCGGGGCCGCAGTTGTTGCTGGTACGCGTGACCGTGTACTCGGTGTCGTCGTGGGTGATGCCCGACGGTGAGCCGTCGAAGTGGGTCTCCACCTTCTGCCAGCCCCGGTGCTGCTCGTAGTGCAGGTGCGGCGCCCCGGAGTTGCCGGTGCTGCCGACCCGCCCGATCTGCTCGCCCCGGGCGACCCGCTGGCCGACCCGGACCAGCGGCGGTTCGAGCAGGTGGAGGTACTGCGTCTCCCACTTGCCGCCGTGGTCGATCTTCACCCAGTAGCCGCCGCCCCGGCCGCGCGGGCCGTCCGGGTCGGCACGGGTGCGCCCGCCGAGGGACCCGTTGATCCCCGCCTCGGTGACCGTGCCGGCGTCGGACGCGAGCACCGGCCGCCCCCACGCCTCGCCCTCGGTGGGGAACAGGTCGACGTCGTAGTCGTCGTGGCCCGGGTAGGTGCCGAGCTGCCAGGTCTCGCCGCACGCGACGGGGAGCTGGAAGGACGGGCGCGGGCCCGGCGGCAGCAGCAGCGGGACGACGACCGCGGCGACGGCGACGACGACCCCGACCGCGCCGAGCACGAGGCCAACGCGGAGGAGTCGGTTGCGGCGGGCGCGCGGGCTGGTCGGTTGGCCGGGCGTCATCGCTGACGGGGTGGTGCGGTGCTGTCGCGTACGACGAGTTCGGTGGCGAGTTCGAGGCGGGGGCTCTCGATCTTCTCGCCCTGAGCCAGCCGCAGCACGGTGCGCGCGGCCAGCATGCCCATCTCGGCCAGCGGTTGGCGGACCGTGGTCAGCGGCGGGGAGCACCACCGGACCTCGGGCAGGTCGTCGAAGCCGACCACGCTGATGTCGTCGGGCACCCGTAGGCCACGTTTGCGGACCGCCTCGTAGACGCCGAGCGCCATCTGGTCGCTGGAGGCGAAGATGGCGGTCGGCGGGTCGGGCAGCGCCAGCAGTTGTGCGCCGGCCGAGTAGCCGGACTCGTGGTAGAAGTTGCCGGGGCGGATCAGCGCGTCGTCGACGGCGACGCCGGCCGCGTCGAGCGCCGCCCGGTAGCCGTCCATCCGCGCGCGGCTGCACATCAGCTGCGGCGGGCCGGCGATGAAGCCGATGCGGCGGTGACCGAGGCCGAGCAGGTACTGGTTGGCGCCGAGGCTGCCCGCCCAGTTGGTGGCGCCGATGGTGGGCGCCTCCTGCGGAGCCACCCCGGCGGGGTCGACGATGACCACCGGAACGTTGAGCCGGCGCAGCTCGGCCTGCAACGGGGGCGCGACCATCGAGGTCACGAAGATGACCCCTTCGGTCGAGCGGGTACGCATGTTGTCGAGCCACTGCTTGGCCGAGGAGGTGCGCCGGTGGATGGCCGAGACGACGGTGCCGGCTCCGCTGCTGTGCGCGACGTCCTCCACCCCTCGGATGATCTCCACCGCCCAGGGGCTGTCGAGGTCGTTGAAGACCAGGTCGATCAGGGCGGTACTGGGCCGCCGGCGCGGCGAACGGCGGCGGTAGCCGTGCCGGGTGAGCAGTTCCTCGACGCGTTCCCGGGTCTGGGGGGCGACGTCGGAGCGGCCGTTGATGACCCGGGAGACGGTGGGCACGGAGACGCCGGCCAGGCGCGCGATCATCGCGATGGTGACGTTCCGGCTGTTGTCGGGGCCCACGGTCCGCCCTTTCGCCTCGGGGAGCCTACGGTCGCAGAAGGCTACCGCAGCGGGTGCGCCTCACCCCTTCACGCTGCCGGCCAGGCCGCCGATGAGCTGGCGTTCGGCCACGGCGTAGAAACCCAGCGCCGGCAGCATGGACAGCACCACGTACGCGAGCACCCGGGCGGTGTCGTCGGCGTACTGGCCCTGGAAGGCCTGGACCCCGACGGGAAGGGTCCACCAGCTCTGGTCGGTGAACACGACCAGCGGAAGCATGAAGTTGTTCCAACTGGTCACGATGGCCAGCACCGACACGGTGGCCAGGGCGGGCCGGGCCATCGGCAGCAGGATCCGCCAGAAGAACCCGAAGGGGGTGCACCCGTCGAGGATCGCGGCCTCCTCGACCTCGCCGGGGATGGTGCGGAAGAACTGGCGCAGGATGATGATGGTGACCGGCAGCCCGAACGCGGCCTGGGGCAGGATCACCCCGAGCGGGTTGTCCAGCAGGCCCAGGCCGCGCAGCAGGACGAACAGCGGCAGGATGGCCACCGCGAACGGGAACATCAGCCCGACCGCGAACAGGGTGAACAGCAGTTCCCGGCCCCGGAAGGCGAAGCGCGCGAAGACGAACGAGGCCAGCGCCGCCGCGCCGACGACGACGAGGGCGCTGGTCACGGCGATGAGGACGCTGTTGCCGAGCTGTCGCCAGAACACGCCGGAGGCGAGGATGCCGGTGTAGTTCCCGGTCACCCAGGGGTCGGGCCAGCCGAGCGGGTTGGTGGAGAGCTGCCCGTTGTCCTTGAACCCGCCGAGCACCCCGAACCAGACCGGTACGACGATGAGCGCGCCGACGGCGACGCAGACGAGATGCAGCACGAGGCGGCGGGCCCGCAGGGCCGGGTTCGCAGGGCCGGTCAACGCTGGACTCCTTGCGTGGTGAGCGCGCCCTCGGTGTCACGGCGCATGACGACGCGCTGGTAGAAGAGGGCGAAGACGAGACTCAGGACGAACATGATGATGCTGATCGCGCTGGCGTAGCCGACCTCGAACCGGCGGAAGCCGTACTGGTACATCGTCACCGCCATGGTCTCCGAGGAGTGGATCGGGCCGCCGCCGGTGAGCACCCAGACCATGTCGAACAGCTGGATGGTGCCGATGACCGACAGGAACACGCTGATCCGGATCGTCGGTCCGAGCAGGGGCAGGGTGACGTGCCGGAAGGCCTGCCAGGAGCTGGCGCCGTCGGTGGTGGCCGCCTCGGACAGTTCCTTGGGGATGCCCTGCCGGGCGGCCAGGAAGAGCATCATGTACAGGCCGAAGTACTTCCAGGAGACGACCATGAAGACGGCGACCAGCACGGTGTCCGGGTCGGCGAAGACCGCCCCGGCGTCGGCGCCCAGCCACCGCGAGATCGCCTCGCCCAGCCCTCGGTTGGGCGAGAAGACCAGGGTGAACAGGACCGCGGTGGTGACCTCGGAGAGCACGTACGGGGCGAAGAAGACCAGCCGGTAGACGCCGCGACCCCGCAACGGCTGGTTGAGGAGCATGGCCAGGCCCAGCGCGGCGGGCAGCTGGACCACCAGCGACAGCACGATCAGCACGAGCCCGCGCCACAGGTCACCGCGGAAGGTCGGGTCGCCGAGGGCGCGGGTGTAGTTGTCCAGCCCAACGTAGTTCTCCGGCAGTCCGAAGCCGTTCCACTTGTACAGGCTGGCGTAGCTGGCCACCACGATCGGGGCAATGACCAGCAGCAGGAAGAGCACCAGGGACGGGGTCAGGAAGACGGCGAGGACGCCACGGCGGCCCGGCCGGCGGGGGGTGGCCATGCCTACTGGCTCTTCGCCACCGTGGTGATGTCCTTGACGATCTGCGCGGGCGTCTTGGAGCCGGCGATCAGCTCGGCGACGCTGTCGTTGACCTGCTGGCCGACTGCGGGCGGGTACGCCTGGTCGAGGTAGAGCTGGAAGCCGGTGGCACCGGCCAGGCTCGCCGCGACGACCTTGTTGTTGGGGTCGGAGATGGCGTCGGTGGCGTCCCTGACCGTCGGCAGCACCGCGCCGGTCCTGGCGGCCCTGCGCTGGTTGTCGGCGGTGAGCAGGGTCTTGAGGAAGTCGACGGCCGCGGCGGGGGCGTCCTTACCGACGGCGAAGCCGTTGCCGCCGCCGAACGCCTCCGAGGCGGAGCCCTTGCCGCCGTCGACGGCGGGGAACGGGAAGAAGCCGAGTTTGTCGCCGAGGCCCTTCTTGCCGGTGGAGGCCGAGGCCTGCACCGACGGGGCCCACTGGCCCATCAGTTCCATGGCCGCGCGACCGTTGCCCATGGTGGCGGCCTGCCCGTCCGGTGAGCTGTAGTCCGCGCCGAGGAAGCCCTTCTGGAACGGTTGCAGGTCGACCAGTTCCTTGAGCCGGTCGCCGGCGGCGACGAAGTCGGGGGTGTCGAAGTTGTTGTCCTTGGCGGCCTGTTGCAGGGCGCCGAGCCCGCCGATGCGCATCGCCAGGTACGCCCAGTAGTAGTGGGCCGGCCACTTCTCCTTGCCGGCCAGCGCGATCGGAACGGTCCCGGCGGCCTTGAGCCTGCGGACCGCGTCGAGGACCCCGGCCCAGGTGGTGGGTCCGGCGGTGACGCCCGCGGCGGCGAAGAGGTCCTTGTTGTACCAGAAGCCGACCATGCCGACGTCGAACGGGACGCCGTAGATCTTGCCGTCGACGGTGAACGGCTGCACGGCGGCGGGCAGCAGGCCGCCGATCCAGGGCCGCACGTCGTCGGTGAGGTCCTTGACCAGGCCCGCGTCCACCTGCTGCTTGAGCACGCCGCCGCCCCAGGACTGGAACAGGTCGGGCGGGGACCCGGCCTGGGTGGCGGTGGTCAGCTTGGCCTTGAACGCCTCGTTCTCCAGCGGCTGGACCTCGACGGTGACGTTGGGGTGTGCGCCCTGGTACTCCTGGGCCATCGCCGCCCACACCGGCAGCATCGGCTCGGTGTTCTGGATGTGCCACCAGTTGACGGCCTGCGGAGCGTCCGGGTCGCCGGACTCCCCATCGCCGCAGCCGGTGAGCAGATAGGCGCCGGCACCGGCGCCGACGAGGCCGAGCAGCGTTCTGCGGGAGAGGTGCGCGGTCATGGTCCATCCCTTCGGGGACTCACGAGGTGCTCGGATGCCGATCCAGCCGGCGGGTATCGAAGGTGGATCTCCGGAACTTTCGGTGCTTCGGTCGGTATTACCGATCGATGGCCGGCACGCTACGACGTAGCTTCTACCCGGGTCAAGGGGTCTGTCCTATGGCGACACAAACGGCTACCGTGGTCGTCATCCACCGAGATTCCGGGTCGAGCATCCGGAAGTTTGCCGAGAGCCACACCAGAGGAGCCGACGTGTCGACCGAGACCGCTGACGTGGCGACCGCTGCCCGGTCGATCCGCAACCCCGTCCTCACCGGGTTCCACCCGGACCCGTCGATCCTGCGGGTCGACAACGACTACTACCTGGCCACCTCGACGTTCGAGTGGTATCCCGGGGTCCGCGTGCACCACTCCCGGGACCTCGTGCACTGGCGGGCACTGGGCGGGATCATCACCGAGCGCCGCCTGCTCGATTTGCGCGGCTGCGGCGACTCCAACGGGGTGTGGGCGCCCGACCTGTCCCACCACGACGGCGAGTTCCTCCTCGTGTACAGCGATGTGGCCAGCTTCGCCAGCGGCTACTGGGACCCGCAGAACTACCTGGTCACCGCACCCGACATCGCGGGCCCCTGGTCGGATCCGGTGGCACTGCACGGGCGCGGTTTCGACGCCTCGCTGTTCCACGACGACGACGGCTCCAGCTGGCTGCTGAGCATGAGCGCGGACTGGCGACCCGGGCGCGACCGCTTCGCCGGCATCGAGATCCAGCGCTACGACCGGGCCGCGCGGCGCCTCGCCGGCCGGCCCCGCCTGCTGTTCACCGGCACCTCGGTCGGGCTCACCGAGGGCCCGCACCTGTACCGCCACGACGGCTGGTACTGGCTGGTCACCGCCGAGGGGGGCACGAGCTGGGAGCACCAGGTCACAGTGGCCCGGTCCCGTGAGCTGTTCGGGCCGTACGAGGTGGACCCGGCCGGGCCGCTGCTGACCTCCGTGGGCCGGCCCGACCTGCGGTTGCAGAAGGCCGGCCACGGCAGCCTGGTCCGCACCCCGCACGGCGACTGGTACCTGGCCCACCTGATCGGTCGCCCCTACACCCCGCTGGGCAACTGCGTGCTGGGCCGGGAGACCGCGATCCAGCGGGTCGAGTGGGCCCCGGAGGGCTGGCCCCGCGTACCCGGGGGCGTGCCGGCGGACGAGGTCCCGGCGCCCGACCTTCCCACGCACCCGTGGCCGGCCGATCCCGCCACCGACCACTTCGACGCCGCGCAGCTCCACCCGGGGTGGTCGACGTTGCGCCGGCCCGCCACCGCGGACTGGGTGGACCTGCGGACCCGACCGTCCCACCTGCGGATCCACGGCGGGCAGTCGCCGGTGGGCCGGCAGACCCCCAGCCTGGTCGCGCGGCGCGTCGGCGCGGCGCGGTGCTCCCTGGAGACCGTGGTCGAGTTCGACCCGCTCGACCATCTCCAGTTGGCCGGGATCACCGCCTACTACAACACCCTCAACTGGCACCACCTCTACCTGACCCGCGCCGACGACGGCCGGACCGTGCTGGAGCTGCTCAGCTCCGACAGCGGGCGGCGCACCCCGTACCCCGGGCTGACGGTCGATGCCACCGGCGTCGCCCGGGTCGGGCTGCGGGCGGTGTTCGACGGGCCCGCCGTGCGCTTCTGCTACGACCTCGGCACCGGCTGGCGGCAGCTACCGGTGGACCTCGACGCGACGATCCTGTCCGACGAACACGCCGCGCTGATCATCGACGGGGAGCCGGCGGCCTGGGGTTTCACCGGGGCGTTCCTCGGCCTGTGGGTGCAGGACCTCGGCGGCGACGGCGGCTACGCCGACTTCGACCTGGCCACCTACCGGGAGGACTGACCGGCGACCGACGCGAGTCGCCGACCGCGGAAGGGACATCCCGATGCCACCCTCCGCGGCTGCCGCAGGGGCGTGCTCGCCCGAGCCCCGGGTGACCGGGACCGGGCGATGTACAGCCGACGGCCGCCGAGAGGCGGCTCCGGTGCGGGTACGAGCCGAGGCTCAGCCGACCGCCGCCGGGGCGGTACGGTGGGCCGCCGCCTCGTCGCGGTGCCGCAGCACGAGGTCGGCGGCGACGGTGACCCCACCGGCCTGCCGCATCCGCTGGCTGAACAGCTCCGCCCGTTCCCGGAACGAGTCCTCGCTCAGCAGTCTCCTGAGCTTGGCGAGGATGTCCTCGACGTCCAGGGGGTCGGTCAGCTCGACGGCCAGCGCGAACCCGCTGTCGACCGCGCGCACCGCGCCGTCGGGACAGTCCAGCCAGAACGGCATCATCAGCTGTGGGGTGGCGAAGTAGATGGCCTCGTGGATGGCGTTGGCGGCACCGTGGTTGAAGAAGACCCGCACGTGCGGGTGGGCCAGCACCCGAAGCTGGGAGGGCAGCCACTCCTCCACCCGAAGGTTGCCCGGCAACCGTGCCGCGGACGGGAGGAGGCGCTGGTGGTCCGCGGACAGCTTCCAGAGCACGGCGTGCTCCGGCCCGAGCCGCTCCGCGACCTCGACGACCGCCCGCACCTGCGCCTCGGACGGTCGCATGATGGTACCGAACCCGACGTAGACCACTGAGGGATGGTCGTCCAGCCAGCGGTTCAGTCCGTCGTCCTGCTCGACCGGCGGCAACTCCCTGGGCACCACCGGACCGAGCATCCGCAGGGTCGCCGGAGCGGTCTCGAACGGGTACTCGAAGCCGAAGACCGTGTACGACATGAGCGCCACGGCATCCCCGAGATAGTGCGCCGGTCGCATCTCCGGATTACGCAGACCGGCTTCCTTGCGACGGGCCATGGCGACGATGTTCCGCCGCAGCCGGTCCGGCTCCACGAACGCCCGCACCATCCTGCTCCGGAAGCTGGCGTTGGCCGCCTGCTGCTGGGGCGTCATCCGCTGCGGCAGCCCGGAGAACGGGGCGGGATAGCGGGGTGGCAACATCTCCTGGAGGAAATTGGACGGCGGCGTCGAGATGCTCACCAGGAAGGGCACCTGCCGGGTCTGCGCCGCGTCCATCGCCCAACTCGCCTGGCTGTCCACCACGGCCACCGCAGGCCCGACGTCGTCGATGACCTCCAGGCAGCGCAGGTAGAGCCGCTGTATGTGGTCGTAATCGGTGCAGACGTCGATGTACCGGACGAACCTGACCGCCCGGTCGCCGCTGGTCAGGGCCTGATATGTCGTGTCGTCCCAGGTCTCCGGTGACGACTGCGGGAGGGCCTCGCCGAGCGAGACGAAAGTAACCTCACCCGGGCCGGAGAGCGCTTCGACGTCCGCCCGGCGGTCCTCGGTCGACGCGAACCAGACCTTCTTGACACCTCGGGCCTTCAGCTCACCCACGATACTGAGTAACGGGTTGAACAGACCGGCGCTGTTGTACGTGAATACCAGCACCGCTCTGCCGCACTCGTCTGCGGTCATGAACACCGTCCCATCCATCCTGCCCGACCTCGCCGTCCCACCCCCGAGAACGTCGTTCGGCGGCGGGTTGAGAGATTGCCACTCAGCAGCCTTCCGAAACCCTAACATTGCTGCATTCAGATGCGGCTATATTGCGGCCACGGGACGGTGGTGCGGGCCGCCGCCCACCGCACCGGCAGCTCACCGGCGGCTTGTGGGCGGACGGACCGTTGCGGTGTCCACCTCGCGTGGACACCGCAACAGTCAGGACCGATGAGCCGGTCAGCAGCGGCACTCAATGCCGTTGAGATACTTGCCGCGGCGTACCCGCATGATGTAGCCGCTGTTTTCCGCGACAGCCGCCTGCCGATAGCTGCCGACGCTGAATCCCGCGCCGACGCCCAGCGTCGCGCCCTCACCGTGCACCTTGTCGGCGGACACGTTGTTGAACTTCGGCCAGACCATCGAGACCGGATCTGCGCGGCCCCCACCGGGCACGGCTGTGCCCCAGGAGGTAATGCCGACGGTGCCAGACCGACTGTCGTCACACACGGCGACGAGGCTTCGAGTCTCGAGCACCGGGTTGTCGAACGGTGACGGAGCGCCAACAGCCTCCGCTCCGAGCGTCAGCAATACGAATTACTGGCGCACAACCTCTTGACGGACTGCGGCCCACCTCGGCAAACTCCTCGCCAAGTGCATCCCGGCAATACGAATTAGCGATGGGACCCGGCATGGCGGGAGCGCCGACGAATCACGGCGGAAGGATCACTCAGCGTGACATTGCCCGCCGTGCGGGAGTGAGCCAGACGACCGTGTCGCTCGTTCTGACCAACAACTCCGAGGCGGCATCGCGCATCGCGCCGGCGACGCGCGAGCGGGTGCTCCAAGTGATCCGGGAGACGGGCTACGTCGCCGACCCGCTGGCACGCAGCCTGCTGCGGCAGCACAACCAGATCCTCGGAATCTTCACCTACGAGCTGGTCTTCCCGGCCGGCAGCGCCGACTTCTACCACCCGTTCCTACAGGGCATCGAGGCATGCGCCGAAAGCCTCGGCTGCGACCTGCTGCTGTTCACCAGCGCGCCGGTCACCGACGGCGCCCGACGCATCTTCCACGAGAACAACCGGCTCCGCCTGGCCGACGGCTGTGTCCTGCTGGGACGCGAGACCCCGCGGGAGGAGCTGACCCGGCTGGTCCGGGAAGGGCACGCCTTCGTCTCGGTCGGCCGGCGCGACGACGTCGACATCGACGGGACCGCGCCGGGCCGGGTGCCATGCGTCGGCGCCGACTACGCCGGCGCCACCAGCGAGCTTGCCCGTCGTGCCGTCGCGTTGGGGCACCGCCGAATCGCGTACGCCGGCTCGGGCGAGGGCGTCGAGTCCGCAGTCGACCGGCTCGGCGGGCTACGGGCGGTGGTGCCGGATGTGCTGCACGAGCGCAGCGCCGGCCGGGACCCGGCGGACCTCCTCGCGGCGCTCCTCGCGGCCGGCGTCACCGCCGTGTTCTGTGAGCTTCCGGCGGACGCGGTGGCCCTGCACGGGGCAGCGCTGGCGTGTGGGCTGCGGGTGCCAGAGGACCTGTCGCTGGTCGGGCTCGGCGAGGAGGACGGGCCGGGCAGGCTCGAACCGGCCCTCACCTGCCTGCGGATCCCCCGCCGCGAGATGGGCTGGCAGGCGGTCGAGGTGCTGGTCGACGTTCTGCACGGCACCAGCGACGACCACCAGCGACTGCTGCCCTGCGCCATGGTCCCAGGGCAGACGCTCGGTCCACGTCAGATCTGATCCGCCCGACGAACCGAACGGCCACGCCAGCCGTTCGACGCACGAGAACGAGAGGAAGCAAGTAGCACGGACCCGGGGCGCTGGTCATCGGCAACGCCGTCACCTCGCTCCCGTGGATCACCCAACGGCCCTTCCCGGCCACCCTCGCCGGGACGGTCATCGCCCTGGAAAGGAAAGCCCTGTGAGAAGACGTACCCTCCTCGCCACCGGTGTCGGCGGTCTCGCCGCCGTGGCCCTCGGTGCGCCCGCCCGCGCCACCACCGGCAAGCAGCAGGCCAGTGCCGCCCGAATCGCCCTGGTGCCCCTGGACGACCGGCCCGTCAACACGTACTGCTCATTGATGACCGCGGCCAGCGCCGGAGTGACGCTGCAGCTGCCTCCGGCCGAGCTGCTCGGCCGGTTCTTCGTACCCGGCGACGGCGCCGCCATCGCCGACTGGCTCGGCACCCTCCACGTCGACGCCTACGTGATATCGGTGAGCATGCTCGCGTACGGCGGCCTGGTCGCCTCGCGGACGGCCACCCCGACGCCGGAACAGGCGCGCGCCAACGTCGCCGCGATCAGGGCCCTGCGTGCCGCGCAGCCCAACGCTGTGATCGAGGTCCACGACACCATCCAGCGACTGGCCCTCACCTCGACCGGCACACCACTCGACGCCTACATCACCGCGCTGGTCACCTGGGCCAAGCTGTACGACCAGGTGGAGAACCTGGGTCAGGAGCAGCTGCGGACGCAGCTGGACAAGGCTCGCGCCGCAATCCCGGACGGGATCGTCGCGGACTACCTGGCCGCACGCGCCCGCAATCACGAGATCAACCGCCTGATGGTCGAGTGGGTGGCCGACGGCACCATCAGCCACCTCGTGTTGTCCGAGGACGACACTGCGCCGGTCGGCCTGGCTCGTGCCGAACGGGTGGCGCTGGAACAGCTCGCCGCCGAACTCGGCGTCACCGACCGTGTGGAGATCTTCCCTGGTGCCGACGAGGTCGATGCTCTGCTGGTAGCCCGGGTGATCGCCGCCGGCACGGCACCCACCTACCGGATCGAGTACGCCGGCATCTCCGGCGAAACCTGGACCGCGGCGCTGGAGGGTATCCCGTTCGCCGAGAACATCCGGCGACACGTGCGCTCGGTCGGCGGCACCGTGGTCAATGGCAGGGCCGACATCGTGCTCGCGGTCAACACACCGTCGGCGACAGCTGCAAAGCGCGGTGCCGACCTCGACGCCTTCGTGTCCCGGATCGACGCGCTCGTGTCGTCAGACGCGCAGGTCATCGTCGTAGACCCCGTGATCGTCAACAAGGCCGACCACGAACTGGTCGCGCGGATGGAAGCCGGTCTCGACCTGGCCGCGCTGCTGTCCTACTCCGGCTGGAACACCGGCGGCAACGCGCTCGGGCTGGCGCTGGGGCACGGCACCGCGCGTTGGGCATACCTGCGCCGCTCGACGTCCGGCTTCGGCGTGCCGGCGATGGCAGCGCCGGGCCGGGCGCACGCGGCGTACCTGCTCTACCGGTTCGTCAAGGACGACCCGTGGAAGAACATCGTGCAGACCGAGGCGTACGCGCACGCCCGCGCCCAGGGCTGGAACCCCCTGAGCCTCACCGCGGAACAGAAATCCTACTTCGACGGCTGGGTACGGGAACGGCTCGAACCGATCACCCGGCGATACTTCGCCGAGCACTTCGCCGGCCACCCGATCATTCTTGGCCGGCGTGGCGCACGAACCTTCACCGCCAAGCTGTCCGCACTGGACAGCGTCCGCATCGACCTGCCCTGGGACCGACTGTTCGAAGTCACGCTGGAGCCGACTGTCAGCTTCAGGTAACCGTTTGTCGGGGCCCGGCGTGGATGCCACGCCGGGCCCCGACCGCCCGGTCAGTCCGACGGTGGCGCGAAAGGGCGGCGGCGGGGCTGACGCAGCTCCCAATCGGCCGGACAGAGGTACGCCCACGCGGCGGCCGTCACCGACCTGTGCTTGGGGACGGCGTCGCCCCAGCTCAGCGGGCGGTCGGCGACGTGCCGCAGATAGCGTTCGAGGACGGGGTGGAAGTGGTACTGCGAGTCGGCCCGCCAGAGCGCGTGCGGTTGCTCACGCATCCAGGAGCAGGCGGCGTCGCCCTCGGCGATCAGGTCGCCCGCGGGCGGCAGCACCGGCACCGGGGCGTCGCTGCTCGGGTCGCCGTACTGCTTGAGGTAGGCCAGGTACCCGTCCTCGTCCCGGGGATGGAGGACGTGGACGCCGAGCACGGCGACCGGGCCGGCGAGGACGCCGGCCACGGCCAGACCCAACGCGATCCGCACCCGCATCCGCACCCGGCCATGGTAGGCCGACGGGAACCCTGACGTGGGCCCCGCTGCGGCCGGATCCCGGCGGACGACGCACGGGAGTGGGCGACAGCGGTACCTACGCGGGCTGGGGCTCCCCGCCCCGACTGATGCGCAGGGTCAGCACGTCGGTGCGAACCGTGATGTGGCCGTGGAAGAGCGCCGCGTCGTCCACCCCGTAGCCGATCTGGGTCGCGGTGACCAGCGGATGCCCGAGCGCCACGCCCAGCCGGGCGGTGGATTCCTCGTCGGCGAGCACGGCGGCGAGTTCGATCTCCGCCCGCCGCACCGGCATGCCGGTCGCGCTGGCCAGGAACTCGAACATGTCCAGGTCGATGCTGACCAGCCCGGACGGGTCGAGGTCCCGGCCGGCGAAGCGCAGCGGCAGATGATCCCGGATCCAGGCCGCCGCGACCCCGTCCACGGCGAAGAGCCGGTCGACCCGCCACACCGGCGAGCCCGGCTCCAACCCGAGCACCCGGGCGCAGTCAGCCGGGCACTTCGCCCGGCTGACCGCCGCGTCCTGAAGCGTCGGCCGGTGGCCCGAGGCGGTGATCCGGTCCCGCAGCGCGGTCACGTCACCGATCGACACGGGCACCCGCTCGCCGCCGTCGTGCACGAAGGTGCCGATCCCCCAGGTGCGGGTCACCACCCCCTCGCCGGCGAGTTGACCCAGCGCCTCACGCACGGTGGCCCGGCTGACCTCCAACCGGTCGGCCAGTTCCCGCTCGTTGGGCAGCTTGTCGCCCGATCGGAACTCGCTGCCGATCAGCTCACGTAGCCGACCGTGCGCGGCCTGTAGCGCGGTCTCGCGCCGAACCATCCGCTCCACCTCTTCGCTCCCCGCCGCCGGCCGCGGCCTACGGAGTTTAGTTCGTCTGCGCCCGCCCGATGAATCGGCCGGCGGGGCGCTACCAGACCTGTTCGAGCACCCGGACGGTGTTGCCGCCGATCACCTTGGCGATCTCGTCGTCGGAGTAACCGTGGGTGACCAGCCACCCGACGATGCTGCCGAACGCCTCGCCCGGGTTCTCCACCCCGGACACGTACTCCACCCGGGGGTGCTCCGGCCGGTTGCCGGCGTCGTGCGCGTAGTTGCCGGCGTAGGTGTTGTGCACCCCCACGTGGTCACCGAACATGGTGTCCGGGCCGAACGTGACATGGTCGATGCCGACCAGCTCCACGCAGTACGCGAAGTGGTCCATCACCGACTCGATCGAGTGGTGCGGGTGCTCGGCCGACAGGGTGGTGTGCGGGGCCGCCTCGATGCCGATCACGCCACCGCGCTCGGCGCAGGCCCGGATCACCTCGTCCGGCTTCATCCGCGAGGTGTCCCACACCGAGCGGGCGCCGGCGTGGGTGATGAACACCGGCACCCGGCTGGCCTCGACCACGTCCAACGAGGTCTGGTCGCCGGAGTGCGAGATGTCGATGGCGATGCCCAGCTTGTTCATCCGGTCCACCGCGCGCCGACCGAAGTGGGTCAGCCCGCCGTCGTGCCGCTCCGAGAGGCCACCACCGAGCATGTTGGCCTGGCTGTAGGCGATGCCGAGCTGGCGCACGCCGAAGCCGTAGAGGATGTCGATCCGGTCCAGCTCGTTCTCGATCGGGCTGGCGCACTCCAGGCCGGCGACGAGCGCCAGCCGGCCGTCCCGCTTGGCGGCGTGGATGTCGGCCAGCGAGGTGGCCAGGAAGACGTGGTCCTGCTTGTAGAGGTCACTCATCCGCATCCCGAGGGCGTAGATGAGGTCGTTCCACTTCCAGCCGTTCTCGCTGGTCACGCAGGAGGCCCCGGCCATGAAGTTGTCGAACACCGCGGTCAGGCCGGAGCGGGCCAGCCCCTCGTAGCCGGTGCGCTGGCGCGCGGTGCGGTTGTACGTGCGCAGCTCGCGGACGTCCTCGGGCAGGACCACCGGGTGCTCGTGCAGGGAGATCGCGACGTGCTCGGTCAGCAGCCGGGTCACCCGCTCGCGCTGGGCGTCGGTCAGGCCGAGGTCGTGCTCCGGCACCCGGCCGACTTCCCGCGCCAGCTCGAACACCCGGTAGTCCGAGTGCGGCTCCAGGTACGAGTAGGACCTGTGCCCCCGGTACCGGGGGGCGGGTTCTTGCAGCAAGACACTCTCTCCTTCGGGACGGTCGCCGGTCGGTTACGCGGCCAGCGGGTAGTGGCAGGCAACCGGGTGCACTCCGGCGGCCAACGGCGGTTCGGTGGTGGCGCAGGTCTCGGTCGCCTGCCAGCAGCGGGTCCGGAACCGGCAGCCCGAGGGCGGGTTGACCGGGCTGGGCGGGTCACCGGCCAGCAGGACCCGTTCCCGTTGCCCGCGTCCGGCCGGGTCGGGCACCGGCACGGCCGAGAGCAACGCGCTGGTGTACGGGTGCCGGGGCGTGTCGTACAGGCTCGCCTCGGGGCCGGTCTCCACCAGCTTGCCGAGGTACATCACCGCCACCCGGTCGGAGATGTGCCGCACCACGGACAGGTCGTGGGCGATGAAGACGTACGCCACTCCCAGCTCCTCCTGGAGCCGTTCCAGCAGGTTGACCACCTGGGCCTGGACCGACACGTCCAGCGCGGAGACCGGCTCGTCGCAGACGATCACGTCGGGCTGCAGGGCCAGCGCCCGGGCGATGCCGATGCGCTGGCGCTGCCCGCCGGAGAACTGGTGCGGGTAGCGGTCGAGGTGCAGGTCGGCGTCGAGGCCGACCAGGTCCAGCAGGTCCCGGATCCGGTCGAGCCGGCGCCGCCGGTCCAGCACGTCGGGGTGGATCTCGAAGGGCTGGAGCAGGATCTCCCGGATGGTGCGCCGGGGGTTCAGCGACGTGTACGGGTCCTGGAGCACGATCTGGATCCGCCGACGCAGGGCGCGCAGTTCCCGCCCCTTGGCGGCGTGCACCACCGACTCGCCGAAGCGCACCGCGCCGGAGGTGGGGTGTTCCAGCCCGACCAGCATCCGGGCCAGGGTGGTCTTGCCGCAGCCGGACTCGCCCACCACGCCGAGCGTCTCGCCCCGGCGCAGGTCGAAGGAGACTCCGTCGACGGCCTTGACCACGCCGCCGGAGGTGAACGGTATCCGCCCCTTGAGCGGGAAGTGCTTGACCAGGTTCTCGACCCGCAGCACCACGTCATCGGCGGGTGGCACTGAGCACCTCCTCATGGTGGTGGCAGGCGCTGGCCCGGTTGGCGGGCAGCACCTCCAGCAGCGGCAGGGACGTCCGACACTCGTCGGTGGCCCGGGGACAGCGCAGGTGGAACGGGCAGCCGGCGGGCAGCCGGGCCGGATTGGGCGGGGCGCCCGGGATCGCGTAGAGGACGTCGTCGCGCCGGTCTACCCGGGGCATCGAGGCGAGCAGCCCCTCGGTGTACGGGTGCGCGGGGCCGGCGAAGATCTGCTCGACCGTGCCCTGCTCGACGAGCCGGCCGGCGTACATCACCGCCACGTCGTCGGCGACCTCGGCCACCACCCCGAGGTCGTGGGTGATCAGCAGCAGGCCCATCCCGCTGTCCCGCTGGATCTCCGCGAGCAGCTCCATCACCTGGGCCTGCACGGTCACGTCCAGGGCGGTGGTGGGCTCGTCGGCGATCAGCAGGTCCGGTTCCAGGGAGATGGCCAGCGCGATCATGATGCGCTGCCGCATCCCGCCGGAGAACTGGTGCGGATAGTCCCGGATCCGGTCCTTGGCGGCCGGAATCCGGACCCGGTCGACCAGTTCGACGGCCCGGCGGCGGGCGTCGGCCCTGGACATGCCGCGGCGGACCCGTAGCACCTCCATGATCTGGTGCCCGACCGTGAAGACCGGGTTGAGCGCGGCCATCGCGTCCTGGAAGACCATGCCGATCTCTTCGCCGCTGACCCGGTCGCGCTGCTTGCGCGGCAGGGTCAGCAGCTCCCGGCCGTGCAGCCGCACCGCGCCGCTGATCCGGGCCGGCGGAGTGTCGAGGATGCCCATCACCGCCTGCGCGGTGACGCTCTTGCCGGAGCCGGACTCGCCGAGGATCGCCAGGGTCTGCCCGGCATCGACCCTGAGCGTCACCCCGTTCACCGCGTTGATCGGCCCGGTCGGGCCGGGGAACGCGACCCGCAGGTCGTCGATCTCCAACAGGGTCATCGCAGCACCCCGGCTTCGGCGAGGAAGTCGCGCACCACCCGCTGGAACAGCTCGGGCTCCTCCAGCTGCGGCGAGTGCCCGGACTTCTCGAAGACCACCAGCCGGCCGTCGGGGACCAGGTCCGCGATGACCTGCGAGGCCGCCACCGGGGTACGCCAGTCGTGCCGGCCCACGGTGACCAGGGTCGGGCAGGTGATCGAGGGCAGCTTCGGCTTGAGGTCGTAGTGGGGCATGTTCTGCCCGAAGGCCGCGTTGTGGGTCCGGTAGTGGAACCGGGTGGCGGCCAGCTTCGCCTCGTCCTTGGCCGGGTCGTGCTGGTGGTCGTACAGCGGCAGGATCGCCCGCCAGTACTCCCGCAACTGCTCGTTGCTCGCGAACCGGCCGGTGCCGATCCGCTCGATGACCCACTCCGGGATCACGGATCGGTCGGTGTTGCGGGCCCGCTCGACCGCGAGGTGGTCGTGGGCGGTGTCCGCGGCGGTGTCCCGCAGCACCAGCGCGGAGACCCGGTCCGGGTGGGCGACGGCGTACTCCAGGGCGATGAACCCGCCGTACGAACCGCCGGCCATCACGATCTTCTCGTAGCCGAAGTGCTCCCGGATGGCGTCCACGTCGGCCACCCACTGCTCGTGGGTGAACGGCTCGTCGTCGCTCGACTCGCCGGACCCCCGGGCGTCGAAGACGATGACCCGCATCCGGTCGGCGAACGGGCCGAAGGAGCGCTTCGGCTCGTTGCGCGACCCCAGGCCGGGCGCGCCGTGGTGCACGATCATCGCCGGTGCGTCGGTCGGGCCGAACGCCTCTACGACAAGTTCCGCGCCGTTGATCTTCATCGGACCCCCTCGATGACGTTGGATGCCAGGTCACGCGGGTAGCTGGTGAGCCGGCGTGGGCCGGCCTCCCGCACCAGGACGGTGTCGGAGATGCGGTAGCCGGCGTGGCCGGGGACGTAGACGCCCGGCTCGCTGGAGAGCAGCATGCCGGGGGCGAGCACGGTGTCGTCGCCGTCCTCGACCCACGGCGCCTCGTGGTTCTGCAACCCGATGCCGTGCCCCTGCCGGTGCCGGATGTAGTCGCCCAGCCCGTGCCCGCGCAGCACGTCGAGGCAGATCCGGTTGACCTCGGCGCAGGTCCGGCCGGCGATCATCGCCTCGGTGCCGACCTCCTGCGCCTCCCGGTCGGCCTCGTAGTAGCGCGCCTGCTCGGCGGTGGGTTCACCGATGACGAAGGTGCGTTCGCTCTCCACGAACCGGCTGGCGACCGCCGCGCCGAGGGACAGGATCAGCGTGTCCCCCGGCTGGAGCCGCCGGCGGGTCGGCAGGCCGTGCGGCAGGGCGGAGTTCGGGCCGGCGTAGACCAGCCCGCCGGCCAGCTTGGTGGTGTAGACGACCAGGTCGTACTGGGCGTACATCCGGTCGGTGCCGTACCCGATCACGTGCCGGGCGATCTCGTCCTCGCGGGGCAGCGGCCCCCCGCCGACCAGCGCCTCCTCGATCAGCGCCCGGCCCGCGCCGAGCATCTCGTCGCAGATCCGCGCGGCGGCCTCGTGGAACGGGATCTCCTCGGGGAACTTGCGCAGCCGCAGCCGGGACACCGCGTCGGTGGTCTCCAGGGTGGCCCCGGCGATGGCCAGGGACAGTGCCCGGAACGCGCCGACCGTGATGCCGGCGCTCACCCCGATCCGGCGGATCGGGCCGTTGGGGCGGGACAGCGCCGCGGCGAGGGTCTGCTCGGCGGTGACCACGCCCGGGTACTCGAAGTAGCTGGCCGTGGCCACCTGGACGCCCTGCTGGGCGGCGTACTCCTCGTCGAGCCGGGGGATGACCAGCAGCGGATCCCCCGCCCGCGGCATCCAGAGGTAGACGGGGCGTTCGGTGGCGATGTAGAAGAAGCCGCTGAGGAAGGCGACGTCGGCCGGTGAGGTGGCCAGGAAGCCGTCCAGGCCACGCTCGTCGAGCGCCTCGGCGAGCCGGGTCCGGACGCTGGTGTAGAAGCTGTCGGGCAGTCGCATGGTCAGCCTCCGTTGCGGCGGGGGTCGCGGGTGTCGTTGAACCTCATGCCGGCGACGGTCGCCGAGAGCACCAGCAGCAGGATCGCCAGGGACGGGAAGAGCGTCTGCCACCAGGCGATGGCGATCACGCCGCTGCGCTGGGCGTTGAGCAGGATCCGTCCCCAGGACCAGGCGTCCGGGTCGCCGAGGCCGAGGAAGCTGAGCCCGGCCTCGGAGATGACCGCCCGGGAGGCGGTGAGCAGGACGCTGACGATCACCAGCGAGACGACCGCGGGCAGGATCTCCCGGGTGACGATCCGCCAGCCGGTGGCGCCGAGCACCCGGGCCCCGTCGATGTAGGGCATCGCGCTGACGACCAGGCCCTGCGACCGGATCAGCCGGGCCACCTCGGGCCAGGCGAAGAAGCCGATGATCATGGTCAACGTCCAGACGCTGGGGCTGACCACCGCGGCCAGCATGATCATCAGCGGCAGGGTGGGCAGCGCCAGCATCACGTCGGTGACCACCGTGGCGACCGCGTCGATCGGGCGGAAGTAGGCCGAGGCCAGCCCGATCGCGGTGCCCAGCACGATCGCGATCACCGAGGCGGCCAGGCCGATCACCAGGCTGGTCCGGGTGCCCCAGACCACCTGGGCGAAGATGTCCTGCCCGAGGTCGTCGGTGCCGAACCAGTGCCCACCGGACGGCGACTGGAGCACGTCCGAGCCGGCGCCGACCGGCTCGTCGGCGATCAGCGGCGCGAAGACCGCCATCACCACCATCACGAGCAGCACGAGTACCGACAGCGCCGCGGAGGGCTGGCGCAGGTAGCCGTACCAGGACCGCTTGACGGGGACCGGGGCGACCGGCGGCACCGTCTGCTCGGTCAGCACGGGGGCGCTCACGGCGTTCTCCCTTCGAAGGTGGCGGTCACAGTCGGATCCGGGGGTTGAGGACGGCGTAGAGCATGTCGGTCAGCGCGTTGGCGGCCACCACCGTGACGGCGAGCATGATGAACGCCCCCTGGAGCACCGGGTAGTCCTGCTGCCCGACCGCCTCGAAGATCAGCCGGCCGACTCCGGGATAGGCGAAGACCGTCTCGGTGAGCACCGCGCCGCCGACCAGGGTGCCCAGTTGCAGGCCCATCAGGGTCAGCGCCGGCAGGATCGCGTTGCGCAGGCCGTGCTTCCAGACCCGGCGCCGGGCCGACAGTCCCCGGGCCTGGGCGGCCCGGATGTAGTCCTCGCCGAGGACCTCGATCATGTTGGTGCGCAGGGTCAGCGCGTACGGGCCGAGTTGCACCAGCACCAGCGACAGCACCGGCAGCACCAGGTGGTGGGCCAGGCTCAGGTAGGCCGCCGCGCCCCGGGTGTCCGGGTCGATCGCCCCACCGATCGGGAACCAGCCGAGCTGGGCGCCGAGGAAGACCAGCAGCAGCATGGCGACGCTGGGCACGAAGAGCGCGTGCCCGCCGATGCCGAGCGCCTGCAGCGTACGGTCCAGCCACCGGCCCCGGTGCACGGCGGCGGAGACGCCGATCGGAATGCCGACGGCGATGGTGATCACGAACGCGCTGCCGGCGAGCAGCAGCGTCCAGGGCAGCCGGTCGACGATGATGTCGGCGACCGGCTGGATCTGCCGGAACGAGATGCCCAGGTTGCCCTGGAGCAGCTCACGCAGGTACGACACGTACTGCTCCCACAACGGACGGTCCAGGCCGTACGTCTTGAGCAGCGCCGCCTGCATCTCCGGCGTCATGTCCCCCTCGACCATCAGGGCCGTGGGGTCCCCCGGCAGCATCCGGAGCAGGAAGAACGTCGAGGTGATCGCAATCCACACGGTCAGGACGGCCTTCAATGCCCGGCTGAGCATGAAACGCGCCACGGGGGACCCCTCCTTTCCCTCTGGTTGTCGGTTACTTGACCGGGGTGACCTGGGCGAGCGAGTACGCGGTGACCATGCCGAGCAGGTCCGACGGCGACGGGTTGAAGCCGGTGAACTTGCTGGCGTTGTAGGCGAAGCGGAAGTTCTCCACGTACAGCGGGGTCAGGTACGCCTGGTCGTGCACGACCTTGTCGAGGTTCTTGATCTTGGTCTTGAACGCCTCGGGGTCGGTGGTGCCGGCCGCGTCGTTGATCAGCTTGTCGATCTCGGCCGACTCGAGCAGGTTGTAGTTGATGCCACCCGGGTTGCTGGACAGGTAGGTGCTGCGCAGCTGGTCCATCGGGTTGTCGAACACGCCCCACTGCGAGGCGTCGATGTCGTACTCGCCACTCTTCGTGCGGGACAGGAAGGTGTTCCGCTCGACGCACTCGTTCTTCAGCTTGATGCCGGCCTTGGCCGCGCTCTCCCGGAAGAGCTGCACCACTCGGGTCATGTTCGCGTTGGACTGGTCGCACGCCACGCCGAAGGCCAGCTCGTCGAAGAACCCGTCGTTGTTGGCGTCCTTGTAGCCGGCCGCGGTCAGCTTGGCCTTCGCCCCGGCGGGGTCGAACGCGTACGGCTTGACCTCGGAGTTGTCGTAGTCCGAGAAGACCGGCGAGATCGGGCCGGCCATCTCCTGGGCGTCGCCCTGGAGCACGGCCGAGATGATCGACTTGGTGTCGACCGACATCGACAGCGCCTGCCGGACCTCCTGGTCGGCCAGGAACTTGTTCTTCATGTTGTAGGTCAGGTGCGCGAAGCCCAGCGCGCCGACCTTCTCCATCTTGATCTTCGAGTCACCCTCGAAGGTCTTCGCCGCCGACACCGGCACCGGGGTGCCCATCAGGTCGATGTCGCCGTTGCGCAGCGCCAGCATCATCGTGTTCACGTCCGGGTAGACCCGGTACTCGACCTGACTGACCGCGGCCTTGCCACCCGGGGCGAGCGGGTAGCTCTCGTTGCGCTTCATGACGTAGCGCTGGCCCTTGGTCATGCTGTCCAGCACGAACGGCCCGGCGCCGACCCAGTTCGAGTCGTTGGGGAACTTGGACAGGTCGCCCGCCGGCTCGAAGACGTGCTTCGGCACGACCGACATCCAGAACCCGACACCCTCGGCGAACGGCGCGTACGGCTGGGAGAGCTTGAACTTGACCGTGGTCGCGTCCGGCGCCTCGATCGACTCGACCCAGGTCAGCTTCGCGGCGACGTTGCCGAGCTTGTACTTCATGATCATCTCGGCGCTGAACTTGACGTCTTCCGCGACCACCGGCTTGCCGTCGGTCCACTTGAAGTCGTCCCGCAGCACGAACACGGCGGTCTTGCCGTCGTCCTCGTAGCGGTACTCCTTGGCCAGCTCCGGTGCCTTCTTCGCGTTCTCGTCGATCCGCAGCAGGTGCGGGTACATCGCGTTGAGGATCCACGAGTCGGTCTTGCTCAGCGACTGCAACGGATTGAAGTTGCTCACGTCGGTGGTGGTACCGATCCGCAGCACCGAATCGCCCGTCGAGCTGCTGGAGGACGCGTTGTCCTCGTTGATGCCGCAGCCGGAAACGCCGAGCGTGGCCACCACGCCGAGCGCGACGGCGAGCCGCCACCGACCCTTGACCATGCTTTTCACCAGACCTCCTCAAGAACCCGGATGATGTTGCCGCCGATGACCTTGGCGATCTCGTCGTCGGAGTAACCGTGCGTGACCAACCACCCGACGATGTTGCTGAAGCACTCCGCCGGGTTCTCCATGCCGCTCACGTGCGTGACCCGGGGGTGGTCCACCACTCCGTGGGCCTTCCCGATCGCCAGGTGCTGGGTGAAGCTGTCGTGCAGCCCGACGTGGTCACCGAAGTTGGTGTCCGGGCCGAACGCCACGTAGTCGATGCCGACCAGCTCCACGCAGTACGTGAAGTGGTCCATCACCGACTCGATCGAGTGGTGCGGGTGGTCCGCCGAGAGGGTGGTGTGCGGAGCGGCCTCGATGCCGATCACGCCACCGCGCTCGGAGCAGGCCCGGATCACCTCGTCCGGCTTCATCCGAGGGGTGTTCCAGACCGAGCGGGCGCCGGCGTGTGTGATGAACACCGGGACCCGACTGGCCTCGATCACGTCCAGCGAGGTCTGATCGCCGGAGTGCGAGATGTCGATGGCGATGCCGAGCTTGTTCATCCGGTCCACCGCGCGCCGACCGAAGTGGGTCAGCCCGCCGTCGCGGTCCTCGGAGAGCCCGGATCCGAGCATGTTGGCCTGGCTGTAGGCGATGCCCATCTGGCGGACGCCGAAGCCGTAGAGGATGTCGATCCGGTCCAGCTCGTTCTCGATCATCGTGGCCGCCTCCAGACCCGCCACCAGGGCGATCTGGCCGTTGCGCTTGGCCTCGAAGATCTGTTCCAGCGTGGTCGCCACAACCACGTGGTCCTGCTTGGCGACATCGGCGAAGCGCAGGCCGATGTCGTAGATGACGTCGTCCCACTTCCAGGCGTGCTCACTGGTCACGCAGCCGGTGCCGTTCATGAAGTTGTCGAAGACCGCGGTCATGCCGGACCGGGCCAGGCCCTCGAAGCCGAAGGAGTTGCGGCCGGTGCGGTTGTAGTCGCGCAGCTGCGACACGTCGGCCGGCAGGATCTTCGGGTGCTCGTGCAGCGAGATGGCCATGTGCTCGTGGAGCAGCCGGGCGACCCGGCCGCGCTGGTCGTCGCTCAGGCCGAGGTCATGCTCGGGCACCCGGCCGAGCTGCGGCGCGAGTTCGAAGACCTTGTAGTCGGCCTGCGGCGTCAAGTAGTCGAAGGACCGGTATCCGGCATAGCGGGGGGCGGGTTCCTGCACTCGTCAACTCACCTCGTCGGGTTAGAGGTATGAGGCATGAGGTCTGACCTCATGCCTCACCGGACGCTAGCCGAGCAAGAACGCATCCGGAATACCTCGTGACCTGACCGTTACCTCAATCCGCCAATGTTCCCGCAGGTCAGGACGGACTTGGTGAGTCGCGGCGGTTGACGCGGGTCAGCCAGAACCCGGGACATCAGCCCCTGCGATCCGCCGAACGGCGGAGCGTCGGTCCCCCTCATGACAGGACACACGGCCCAGTGGTCCGACCATTACGCCCGACAATTAGCCCGAACCGGATTCCGGCACCCTGGCAACGCGCAGCGACGGGCGGGCCGACCTCGGTCGCAGGCGACCTCGGGCCACCAGCTCGACGGTGCGGACGACGGCGACGGCCTCCACCGCCAGTGCCCCGGCACGACCGGCGGCGCGGGCGTGCGCCACCGGCGCGGGGCCGGGAAGCGCTTCCTCACCCTGCCTGCGCCGTCATCCGCCGGTGCCGACTCCGGGACGCGCGCAGCGGCGGGCAGTCGAAGAGCTTGCCGGCGCCGCCGGGGCGGTTCCCCGGGGCGGTTCCCCGGGGCGGTTCCCCGGGGCGGTTCCCCGGGGCGGTTCCCCGGGGCGGTTCCCCGGGGCGGTTCCCCGGGGCGGTTCCCCGGGGCGGTTCCCCGGGGCGGTTCCCCGGGGCGGTTCGCCGGGGCGACTGTCAGGCCGACGGGGCCTTGACCTGACCGTCGAAGGCGATGCTGCGCCACAGGTCGAACTGGCGGTCGTTGCCGACCAGGGGGTTGCCGACCAGCGCGACGGCGGCGTGCACCTCCTCGTCGCTGCGGAGCTGGCGGAAGTAGCCGGGACCGACCAGGGCGATGCCCCGGTTGGTGGACTGGATCAGCCTCATGTCGTCCTTCCACAGGTCGAGCGGCGGGGTGGGGCTGACGTAGGTCAACGGGTTGATCCGGCGGCCCGCGGGGTCGATCATGTGCCAGTGCAGGTGCGGCCCGGTCGAGGAGCCGGAGCCGGGAGCGCCGGCCGCGCCGCCGGACCTGCCGACGATGGCTCCCGACGCCACTGAGGTCCCGTTCGCCAGCAGGAACTGGGACAGGTGCAGGTACTGGCTGCGGTACCCGTCGGAGTGGTTGATGGTCACGGTGTGACCGGCCGTGCCATTGTTCGGGAGGTTCGAGATCGTCCCAGCGCCGCACGCGGGGAGATTCGTGCCGACCGACATCGCGAAGTCGACTCCCCCGGCGGAACCACGGTCGATGTGCTCCTGCCACCCGTCGGTGATCCGGTAGCCGCTGAACGGGTTGTAGATCACCGGTGCCGCCAGCGCGGGCGCCGGCTGGAACAGACCTCCGAGCACCACACCACCCGCCACCACCGCCGTACCCCGCAGCAGTTCCCTGCGGCCCACGGCCGGCAACCCACCGCCGTCGCCGCGGTGAGACTGCGGCTCGCTCGCCATGACTGCCGTCCCTCCTGGCCCCGGGTGGCACGCGTGTCCATCGAGGACCTCGGTGGAGGTCACCCCGGACGGACACTATATCCACAGAGGCAGATGTCCTCAGCCCTCCGACCGGTCCTGCGGTGACGGCGGTCCACCGGGCAGAGGTGCGCGACCCGGTGTAGCGGCACCGGCCGAGTCCGGGGCCGACGGCCCCGGAGGCAGCCGGCGCCGCCGACGACCCCACCAGTGGAAACACGGGCGAAAGTGGGCACTGCGGACAACACAAACAACTGTCGATATTCTGACACGCATCCCCCTGAGCGCTGCGGTGATCCAGTCCCCCGTCCAGGCCGCAAATGGGCGCCTGACCTGTGCATATGGTTGATTCATGCGGCTTGGGACCGCAGGCAGGCCGCCGGGCGTTTCCCGGCGGCATGTCCCGACACCGCGGCGGCAACGTCGGCGCGGTGCCACGTTCGAAGTTCATCGGTTGTCCGTGCGTCGACGGGGCCGCACCTGGGGAAGGGAGTGCGCAATGGGGAGCTTGCGGGATCGGACGAGCAACCGGGTGTACGAGTTCGCGGTCCTCGCCACCACGCCCGTGTGTGGCCTCCTGATGGCCATTGGTGGCATTCGGCCGCACTCGCTGGAGGTGGCTATGCCCGACCCGGTCAGGGTCCTGTGGGAGTTCGGCCTGATCGTGGTCGGCGCCGCGGGCCTGCTCGGCATGTTCTGGCCGGGGCAGCTCAGCACCGGGCTCGGCATCGAGCTCTCCGCGGTGCTGGCGCTGGGCGCGATCGCCGCGATGTACGTGATCGCCGTCCTGGTGGTCGCCGGAGACCAGGCGGTGGTGGCCGCGTCGTTCGTCGGGGCGGTGGCGCTCGGATCGTGGCTGCGTTCGGCCGAGATCGTGGGATCACTGCGCTGGCTGATCCGGATGCACCATCCGCAGTCTGATCCGTGCTCGAAGGTGCAGACATGATCGCCGCGTCGAACCCGGACACCCCGTACTGGGCGCAGTTGATGATCTCCATGCTCGGGATGCTCGGGGGCGCCGGCGGGCTTGCCGTGCTGGCCACGGTGACCGTGCAGCGGCGAAAGCTGAAGGCCGAGACGGCCGGAGCACTGACCGATGCGGCGCTTGCCCTGGTCCAGCCGCTGCGGGCCCGGGTCGCCGAACTGGAGGCCGAGGCGCTGACCGTCCGGGACCAGCTGACCGCATCCCAGCGTGAACTGCAGGAGCTTCGGAGCACGGTGTGGGACCTGACCAGGACGCTGGAGCGGTGGCGGGAAGTGATCATGACACCAGGCGCGACCATCCGCCGGGTGCAGTCACTCGTGGCGGAGGATCATCGTGCGCCCGGCCAGTCCCCCCGCCGCCTGCCGTGAGCCGGCTTCCGGTGGCGGCGGTCGGCGGGACGCCCGCCGGACGCGGGGCAGGGCGCCTCTTCCGGCGTCGTTGCCGGCGCCACCCGAGCCGGGTCAGGCGCGGTCGGCCGGTTCGGCGGGCGCGGTGACAGGCCGGTCCCCCGGTCCGCCGTCGGCGTGCCCGGCCGGCCCCGCGTCGGACACGGGCACGGGGGCCACCGTCCGCAGCCGGCGGACGTCCCGGCTGGCCAACATACCGACGACGGAAACCACCACCAGCGCCGCGAGGATCAGCAGCGTCTCGCGGGTGCCGATCGCCCCGGCGACCGGCCCCACCGCCACCTGACCCAGTGGAATGGCGACCCAGGACCCCAACATGTCGTACGAGTAGACCCGGGCCAGCCGCTCGGCGGGAATGTGCTGCGCGATCGAGGTCTCCCAGGCCACCGCGAACTGCTCGACGGCGATCCCGACCGCCACCCCGGCCACCACCAGCACGACGACGGTCGGCGCCAGGGCCAGCCCCAACAGCAGGAACGACTCGGCGAACATGCAGGCCACCCCGAGCAGCAGCAGCCGGCGCACCCGGATCCGTAGGGCGATCAGCCCACCGACGACCATCCCGACGGTCTCCGCCGCCAACACCACACCCCAGGCACCGCGCCCGATCGTCTCGTCGGCGATGGCCGGGCCGAGCACGTTCACCCCGCCGGCCAGCGCCGCGTTGAGGACCATGAAGCCGAGCACCACCACCCAGACCCAGGTCCGCGCGGTGAACTCGCTCCAGCCCTCCCGCAGGTCGGCCAGGATGCCCGTGCCGGTGCTCGCCGACGGGGTGGCGGCCACCCGGACACCGGCGAAGGCCACCGCCGCGAGGGCGAAGGTGAGCGCGTCGACGGCGAGGCCCCAGCCGGGCCCGGTAGCGGCGACCAGCAGGCCGCCGAGGGCCGCCCCGCCGATCATGCCGGCGTTCATGCCGAGCCGGATGATCGCGTTCGCCGGCTGGATCAGCTCCGGTGGCACGGTCTGCGGCGTCGCGGCGGCCGACGCCGGCTGAGCCAGCGCGCTCACGACGCCGTTGGCCGCGCCGAGCACCAGCAGCAACGTGATCGTCGCCGTGCCGGTCAGCACCAGGGCGGCCACCACCGCCTGGGTGAGCGCACCGAGCACATTGGAGCCGACCAGCACCAGCCGGCGCGGAATCCGGTCGGCGAGCACCCCGCCGAAGAGCACGAACAGCACGTTCATCAGCGACCTGGCGCCGACCACCAGGCCCAGGTCGCGCACCGAGCCGGTCAGATCGAGCACGGCGAAGGCCAGCGCGACGGGCGCCATCGCGTTGCCCAGCGTGTTGACCAGCCGGCCGGCAGCCAGGTGACGGAACGCGGCGTACCGCAGCGGAGCGAACATCAGCCCTCCATGTGGAAGGGCGATGATAACGCCGACGTGGCGCACGCTCGGGGCACGTGCAGCCGCGCGGCCGGGCCGGCACCGCGGCTGCCTCGACGGATCGAGCGGCGGCGCCGGCCCGGCCGACTCGGGCTCAGCGCGTTGCGGCCTGCTCAAGCTCACCGATGCCGCCGAAGCGGACACCGACGTCGGCCGTCCCGGCGGCCGACGGATGACCGTCCGGGCCGGCGGTCCCGACCCGGCCGTCCCTGCGCCGCTGCCACTGGTCGACGACGAGGTTCAGCACGAGGCCGATCGCCCCCCAGATCCCGATGACCAGGAGGTTCCTGCCGACTCCGTCGCCGCCGAAGTAGATCAGCGATCGGGCCGTGTCGACTGCGGCCGGCAGCGGCAGGATGTCCTGCAGGGCACGGAACAACTCGGGCACCATGTACACCGAGAGTCCACCGCCGGAGGCGGGCACACCCGCCAGCATCATCACCACCATCACCGGGACGATCGCGGCGAGGCCGAAGGTCCGGGTGAACACCCCGGTCACCAGGGACACGGCGAAGATGGTGACGGCGCCGAAGCCGATCATCTCCCAGGCGTGCCCACCGACCGCGCCGATGATGACGTCGAAGAGCAGCCACAGCCACACGGCCATCCCGATCGACCAGCCGCCGAGCAGAGGCAGGAACTGGCGCAGCCGCTTCAGCTCCGGTGCCCCGCCGCGCAGCACGGCCAGCATCAGGAACCCGGCCATGATCCACGACATGCCCATGTACAGGCTGTTGCTGCCCATCGTGTCGGTGTCGGTGAGCGGTGCCACGTCGGTCAGCTTCAACGGACTCTGCTGTTGGGCGGCGACCTGCTGGAACATCGCCTTCGCCACGCTCTGCTGGCTGACTCCGGCGCCCGAGGAGGTGTAGAGCGTCGCCTCGCCGCCGGGCGCCTGCGGCAGCACGTAGGCGGCCACGACGTCCTGGTCGAGAATGCGGTCGGTGGCCTCGGTCACCGACGCGGCGACCTGGATGTCGAGCATCCCGCCCAGTTTCGACTCCAGGCCGGCGGCCACCTGCTCGGCCTGCTCGGTCACGGTGCCGACCACGACGACGGGTAGGTCATGGACCTCCGGCTTGTGCATGGAGAAACTCATCAGCCCCACCACCATCACCAGGATGGAGAGCGGGAACGCCGCCACCGCCACGTAACGGAACCGCTTGGACCTCGGCGGGCCGCCGGCGAGCGCCGGCAGCGGCGCGTCGGGGTGGCTGACCACCGGGGCGCCGGGGATCGTGGATCCGCCCGTGCGCTCCTTGAGCAGACCCAGCAGCAGCGCGCCGACGAGCCAGGCGGCCAGCGTCAGCAGGTACGCCCCGGCACCACGGCCGTCGAAGTAGAGGAGCGCGCGGAGCGTCTCGCCCGCCGCCGGGAGCGGGAGCACCCCGTGCAGGAACGAGAAGAATCCGGGCATCACGTCGACCGACAGCGCCAGGTTCGACGCCGGCATGCCGAGTACGACGTAGAGCAGCATGCCGATGATGACCGCGAGCGGCCCCATCAGCTTGGTGAGGAACAACTGGGTGAGGCCGACGGCCCCGGTCGCCAGCATTCCGACGCCGAGGAACTGGAGGTAGTGACCGTCGACGGCGCCCACGATCGGCCCGAGGATCAACCAGATGATGGTGCTGGTGAGCGCCGACCAGCCGGCCAGCAGCGGCAGGAACCGGCGCACGGACAGCAGGTGGGGAACCGCCATCAGCAGCATGCTCAGCGGCACGTACCCGGCGAGCATCATGCCCATGGCGGCGAACAGGACCGCGGTGCCCGAACTGTCGCCTTCCGGCAGGGGAACGACGTCCTCGGCCGCCGTCGTCCAGTTCTGCCCCACGGCGACCGGGGCGAGCAACTGCTGGACGGTGGTGGCCTGGGAGGCTCCGGCCGCCATCGCGGTGTAGATCGTCGCCCGGTCCGACCCCTCGGCGGGAACCTGCAGCGCGCCCGCGATCTCGCGGTCCTTCAGCAGTTCCACCGCGTCGCCGCCCGCCGGGACCAGCCGCGCGTCCACGGCCTGTCCCGGCGCGGAGTTCAGCGCGTTGACGATCGCCTCCGCCCCGGGCCCCGTTCCCACGACGGCCACCGGCATCTCCCGCGGGTGCGGTGAGTGCATGGTGCCCATGTAGGTGGCGAACATCATCGTGACCATGATGAACGGCATGGCGAAGAGTGCGATGTAGCGCGCGATCCGGGTCTTTCGGTCCTCCGCGGCCGGAGCCTTTCCGGGGGCGGTGGTGGACGAGGGGTCCGGCGGGGACTCCATAGGCGTGGCTCCTGGGGTGTGGTCGGACGAGCACCGAAGGGACGAGGGCCGTCGCGGATTTCGTCACGCGTACTGACCCACCGAACAAATGTAAGTCACGTGGCTTACAAAGTCGCGGTCGGGTACCTTGATGTCCGTCACACCCGCCCCGACGTGCGAGGAGGTGCCCCCGATGGCCCGCTCAGAGGCGGCCCGGACCGCGCTGCTCGACGCGGCGGAACGCCTGTTCGCCGAGGCGGGCATAGCGCAGGTCTCCGACCGCAGGGTGGCCGAGGAGGCCGGCAACACCAACCACTCGGCCGTGCACTACTACTTCGGCGGCCGCGAGGGCCTGCTGCGGGCGCTGGTCACGCGGCACGGGATCGCGCTGGAGGAGCCCCGCCGGGCGATGTTCGCCCGCTCCGACTCGGTCCTCGACGACGTGCGGAGCCTCGTGATGCCGTCGATGGACGCCCTGGCCGCACTGCCCCGGCCGAGCTGGCGGGCCCGCTTCCTCAACCAGGCCATCAACGACCCGGCCACGGCCACGCTGATGCGCGAGTCCACGGAGTCCGTCCCGACCGCGACCCTGATCGCCCGTTCGGTGGCGTCCCGCCTCGCCCACCTGGATCAGGGGGTGGTGACCGCCCGGGCGAGCCTGATCGCCCTGATCGTCGCGACGGCCTGCTCGGAGGTCGAGGCACGCGCCGAACGGGGCGGGCAGGACCCGCGCTGGCACTCGGTGGGCGACTTCCTGTCCGACGCCATCACCGGGATGCTGCTCGCCCCCATCAGCCAGGCGGGGAGCAGGAACCCGTTGACCGAGACGCCGACGCCGCCGGTGCCGTAAGGGCACGGCCGTGCCGGCGCGGCACGTGCCACGGGTGCCGTCACCGGGGCCCCGGCCAGCGGCCCACCCGTCGCCGCGACCACCACGGCGGCGCCGCCGTGGTGGTCGACGTTCCCGCCACCGACACCGATGGCGGCACCCTCAACATCGTCACCGGCAGCGGAACCACCGGGCGGACCAGGTGGCCCGCCACGGCGGGGTCAGCCGGCCGGACGTGGCGGGAGCCCGAGCCGCTGGCACGCCTCCTGGTACATCCGCACCACCTCCTGCCGGATCTGGACCCGTTCGGTCAGCCGGTGGGCGAACGGGACGCGCACCGGAACCTCGATGTCGTGCACGGTGACGGCGAACTCCATCCCGTCGACGTCCAGCCCGGTGACCCGGGCCCGGGTGGCAGCCGGCTGCCCGCCGAGCGCCCGACAGATGAGCAGCGAGTCCCCGCCGTGGTCGTCGTTCATGTGCCGGCTGACGGCGGCGACCACCTCCGGGGAGAACGGGGCGCTCACGCTGCCGCCTCCGCGCCGTCACCCGGCACGAGCCGGGACAGGCCGGCGAGGACCTCGGTGTTGTGCCGGTACGCCACGAGCACCTCCGCCAGCAGGGTGGCCCGCCCCGCCTCGTCGAACGGGAGGGCGTCCAGCCTGGCCCGGTAGGCGTCCTTGTACGCCCTGGGGTCGGGGATCCGGTCGAACCGGTAGAACGCCGCGCCGGCCTCCCCCGTCAGGCCGTGGTGCCGGGCGAGCGACCGACCGATGTGCAGCCCGCCGGAGAGGTCGCCGAGGTAGCGGGTGTAGTGGTGGGCGATGAACCGTTCCGGCGACCCGGCGCAGACCTCGCCGATGCGCTCGGCGTAGGAGACGGTCGCCGGGTCCGGATCGACCCGTCCGCGCCAGTCGGGCCCGAGCAGGAACTCCAGGTCCGCGGCGAGAGCGGGCAGCCGGGTCAGCGCGTCGTCGACGAACGGGCCGGCGAGCGGGTGGTGGCGCATCGCCTCGGCGGCGTGCTCCAGCGCCTCGTAGATCACGTGGTGCTGGACCACCATCGCGGTGTAGCCGGCGCGGTCCAGGTCGCCGGCCACCAGGGCGGTGACGTACCGCTGGGACTCGGCGGCCTGGTGGGCCTCCCGGCCGGTGGCACGCAGTTGCGCCGAGAACGGGATGCTGGTCATCGTCATCTCTCCTCCAGGGTGACGGGGGGTCGCACCGCTGGCCGGCGTCGGGGGACGATCAGCGGCAGTCGGGTACGCGGGTGCGGCACGACCTCGACATCGTGCCGGTAGACCTCGCTGAGCAGCGGGGCGGTGAACACCTCGGCCGGCGGGCCCACGGCCCGCACCCGGCCGTCGGCGAGCAGGGTAACGGTGTCCGCGTACGCGCCGGCCAGGGCCAGGTCGTGCAGCACGGCCACCACGGCGTCGCCGGCTCGCGCCCGGTCGCGGGCGATCCGCATGACCAACTCCTGGTGGCGCAGGTCGAGGGCGGCGGTCGGTTCGTCGAGCAGCAGCACGACGGCCTGCTGCGCCAGCGTCCGGGCCAGCGCGACGCGCGCCTGCTCGCCGCCGGACAGCGACGGGTATGGCCGGGCGGCGAACCCGGCCACGTCGCACCGTCGCAGGGCTTCGGCGACGATCTCGTCGTCCCGCCGCTGTTCGGGCCTGCCCGCCCAGGGCGCCCGTCCCATCCGCACCACCTCGTCGACCGTGAACGGAAAGCTCAGCGTGCTGCGCTGGGGCAGCACGGCCCGGCGCATCGCCAGCTCCACCGGGGACCAGCCGGCCAGCGGCACCCTGTCGATCTCGATGGTGCCCGCTGCGGCCGGCAGATCGCCACTGACGGCGGCCAGCAGAGTGGATTTGCCCGCGCCGTTCGGCCCGACCAGGGCGTGCACCTCCCCGGCACGGACCCGCAGGTCGACCCCGTCGAGCACCGGCCGCCCGGCGCGGGTTACGCGCAGGCCGGCTACCTGGACGCGGGGGTCGCCGGCTGGCACCGGGACCGGCACCCGGGGCGCCGACCAGCGGCGCTGGCCGCGCGGCCAGCGGCGCGTCGCCCCGCCCGCGAGCGGGCTCATCCCCAGCCTCCGGCCCGGCCCCGGGTGCGGCGCAGCAGCCAGAAGAACGCCGGCCCGCCGACGACCGCGGTGAGCACCCCGAGCGGGAGTTCCTGGTGGTCGACCAGGGTGCGGGCGGCGAGGTCGGCCGCGATCACCACGATCGCCCCGCCGAGCGCGCTGGCCGGCAGCAGCACCCGGTGTCCCGGGCCGGCGACCATGCGGACCAGGTGCGGCACCACCAGGCCGATGAAGCTGATGATGCCGGTGAAGGCCACGGCCGCCGCGCCGAGCAGCGCGGTCACCACGATCATCCGGATCCGCAGCCGCTCGACGTCGACCCCGAGGTGCCGGGCGGCGGACTCGCCGAGGGCGAGCAGGTCGAGCCTGCGGGCGTCGGCGCACGCGACGCCGAGCCCGACCACCAGGCAGGGCGTGGCCAGGGCCACCGCCGACCAGTTCGCCGGGGCGAGGCTGCCCAGGTTCCAGAAGGCGATGGCCTGCACCCCGGCCTCGTCGCCGACGAACATGAGCAGGCCGATCACCGCGCCGGCCACCGCGTTGACCGCCACGCCGGTCAGCACCAGGGTCACCACCTCGGTCCGGCCGCCGGAGCGGGCCAGCAGGTAGACGGCGTACGTGGTGGCCAGCCCGCCGGCGAAGGCGGCGGCGGGCACCGTCCAGCCGCCCAGGACGGTGACGCCGGTGACGATGGCCAGGGCCGCCCCGACCGCCGCCCCGGCGGACACCCCGATCACGCCGGGTTCGGCCAGCGGGTTTCCGAACACGCCCTGCATGACGGCGCCCGCGCAGCCGAGCGCGGCACCGACCACGGCGGCCAGCACCACCCGGGGAAAGCGGACGATCCACAGCGCGTTCTCGCCCTGGGGGTTGGCCGGCGGGGTGCCGATGTCCAGGCCGAGCCGGTGCAGGACGGAGCCGAGCACCTCGGCCGGGGAGACCTGGACCTGCCCCCGGCCCGCCGCGACGAGGACGACCAGCACCAGGGCGGCACCGAGCCCGGCGAGGAGCGCCGGCCCGCGGCCGCCCCGGCGGCCCGCGACGGGGTCCGCCGGGCGTCGGGCGGTGGTGTCGACGCCGGTCACGACGGCTTTCCGCAGGAGTACACGGCCGAGGCCAGGGCCTGCACGGCCGGCCCGGATCGGGTGCCGAAGGTGAGCAGGACCCCGTCATCCATGTCGACGATCCGGCGGGCCGCGCCGGCCGGGGTCTGCGCGACCCCGGGGAGCTTCAGCAGGCCCTCGACGCCACCGACGGAGGCGAGGCCGGCGCTCATCACCAGGATCACGTCCGGTGCCGCGTTGATCAGGCCCTCGCTGGTCAGCGGGCGGAACTTGGTCAGGCCGGCGGCGCTGCCGGCGTCCACCCCGCCGATCGCCTCGATCATCGCGTCCGAGCCGGCTCCCCGGCCGCCGATCAGGTAGACACCGGCGGTGCCGCGCAGGTAGAGGAAGGCGATCCGGGGGGCACTGCGCTGCGGCGCGGCGCGGCGGGCGGCGGCGATCTCGCCCTCGACACGGGCCACGAGCTGCTCGCCGGCCGCCGCGACGCCGAGGGCCGCCGCCACCGCGCGGATGTGCCCCGGTACGGCGGCGAGGGTCTGCTCGGCCTCGACCATGACGACGGGGATGCCGGAGGCGCGGAGCTGGCGCAGCGCCTCCGGCGGCCCGATGGTGTCGTCGGCGAGCACCACGCTCGGGTTGAGGGCGAGCACCGCCTCGGCGGACAGGTCGTGCCCGGCCGGGGTCACCACCGGCAGGTGCGCGGCGGACGGGAAGGTGGTCGAGGTGTCGCGCCCGATGACGTCGCCGCCGAGGCCGAGGGCGAACACGGTCTCGGCGATCGACCCGGAGAGGTTCACCGGCAGGATCCGGCCGGCGTCGGTGACGGTGGCGGTGACGCCGTCGGCGGAGGTGACGGTGGCCGGGAGGACGGGCGTCGGCGCGGGCCGCAGCGCGGTGACGTCGGTGCTGCCGATGGTGGCGGTGACCGGCCCGCAGGCGGTCGGGTCCGCCGGAGCGACGCCGGCGATGGGCGTGGAGCAGGCGGCGACGGCTCCGACGAGCAGCGCCAGCACAGCGGGCAGGCAGGGACGGCGGGCGGCTGTCGGGGCGGTCCGGCGGCGGCCGGCGGGGGCGGTCACCGGGCCGCTTTCCGGCGGCGCCACCGGCGCAGGACCAGCAGCGCCGTGGCCGCCACCACGAGGAGCAGCAGCGCGAGGGTCCACCCCCGGCCGACACCCGAGGCCGCGCTGACCCGGCTGACCGCCAGCTCGGTCGCGCCGGCGCCTGCCCCGGGGGCGCCGTCGGCGGCGGGAGTTCCGGCCACCGGGGCACCGGCGGGGGTGGCGGGACCGGTCCGACCGGCCGCGGTGGCCGGCGGGGCGGTGGGGGCACCGGTGGCGCCCGACGCGGTCCGGCCCGGGGCTGCGGCGCCGGGCGGCGCCGGGCGCGGGGTGGCCGGCTTGGAGGCGACGGCGCGGGCGAAGGTCACCGGCACCCGGACGTCCTGGGACCGGTCGGCGGCGCGGGTGTGGTCGGCGCGGGTGATGACCGCGCACCGGCGGGTGGCGCAGTCGACGGCGCCGATGGTGGGGGTGACCCGGAGGGTGGCCCGGAACGTTCCGCCCGCGCCGTAGGGCACGGCCAGCCCCTCACCGTAGGAGGGCGGGTTCGACGAGATCCAGTGGGACGCCCCGAGCTCGCCGGTGGTGTCGGCGCCCCCGCCGCACGGGCTGGGCACCGCGCCCGCCCCGTTGTCCACACAGAACGCCACGTAGATGCCCTTGGTGACGTCGTACCCACGGCCGGAGACGGTCACGGTCGCGCCCGAGCTGCCCAGCCCGGTGCTCGGGGTGACGGTGAGCGTCTGACCGCCCGCGCCGCGGCCGGTGCCCGCCTGCGCGGGAGCCGGAGCGGCGACGACACCCAGAGTGATCAGGGCGGTGGCCAGGATGGCGTGGCGCCGTGCTCGCATCGGACTCCTCACGCGACAGGGGACGGCATCGGCGGCCGACCCGAAATTAGGTTTGCCTAACCTAAGTCACGAACCCGCTGCTCACAAGGGGTTGTTCGGTTTCGGATCTTGACTCAATTGCGGATGGCGGCAGAAGTTAGGGTTGCCTAACCTCAATCACCGTCCGTAACGGATCGAGAGAGGAAATCAGCATGGTCCGATCCAGAGCCGGTCACGCCTGGCGGCGGTCGATGCGTTGGGCGGCGGTCGCCACCCTGGGCCTGTCGGCCGCACTCGCGGGTGCCGGCCCCGCCTCGGCAGCCGAGGCCGACATCACCGGCGGCAGCCTGACCTGGGGCTTCAAGCAGACGTTCCGCACCTACGTCTCGGGCGGCAACGGCAGCCCGCCGATCGCGGTGAGCAACGGGGCCACCGTCAACGCCGACGGGACGTTCACCTTCCCGTCGACGGGGGGCACCCACGACTCCGCCACCGGCGCCACCAGCGCCCGGTACGGCGGCACCGTGGTCTTCTCGTACCCCGGGCACTTCTTCAAAATCACCCTGGCCAACCCGACCGTCGACGTCTCCGGCGGCACCGCCGCCCTGAAGGCGGACGTGGACCTGGTCACGACGGCAGCCGAACCGGTCTCGGTGCGGCAGGCGACCATCGCCACCCTCGCCGTGAACGGCGGCAACCCCGGCGGCGGCGCGGGCACGGTGACCGGCACCAGCCTCGCGGCGACGCTGACCAGCGCGGGCGCCTCGGCGTTCAACGGCTTCTACGCCGCCGGCGACGCGCTCGACCCGGTGTCGTTCACCGCCACCACCGGTGGCACCGGGCCGGCGGGTCCTGCGGTGTCGGTCACCCCGTCCAGCGGGCTCGACCCGGCCGGGGCGACGATCACGGTCGAGGGCTCCGGCTTCGATCCGGCGGCCAACCGGGGGGCCGGCTTCTACGTCTCGTTCGGTCCGAAGGTCGACCAGCACTGGCTGAACGCCGGCGTGTTCCAGGTGACCAAGTGGGTGAGCCCGACGAACCAGCCCACCGAGTCACGGGACAAGCTCAACGCCGACGGCACCTTCCGCACCACGTTGCCGATCAGCGCGGCCTACACCGACAGCACCGGCAAGCAGGTCGACTGCCTGGCGGTGCAGTGCTACGTGGTCACCTTCGCCGCACACGGCTCGACCGACCGCAGCCAGGACACCTTCGCCCCGGTCACCTTCACCCGGGCCGGTACCGGCGGCGGCGACGACGCCCAGCAGCGGATCACCGCCACCGTGACGGGCGGTCCGCTGACCCTGAGCGTGGCCGGTTCCGCCGTCGCGCTGCCGGCCGTGACCAACGGTCAGGTGGCCAGCGGTGCCCTGCACGACGCCACTGTGGCGGACCTGCGGGGCACCAACGCCGGATGGAGCCTGGTCGGTGAGGTGTCCGACTTCACCTCCGCCACCGGCGCAGTCATCGCCGCGGACAACCTCGGCTGGACGCCGAGCGCGGTCACGGTCGACGACCCACTCGGGGGCACCGTCGGCACCGTCACGCCGGGCGCGGTCGCGGCGCCGGGCGCCGGCCTCGGGGCGGCCCGGGCACTGTGCACCTCGCCCACCGGGGCCAGCGGCGGCACCTTCGCCTGCGGCGCCCAGCTCAACCTGGGCGTGCCGGCGTCCGCCGCGGCGGGCGACTACACGACGACCCTCACCCTGACCCTCTCCTAGGTCGGGACCGAGTCACCGGTGGGGCTGGTCGTTTCCCCGTCCCGCCCCACCGGCCGTCCGGCCCACCGCGTCCACCCCTCCGGAGCCCGGCATGTCCCTCGTCACCCTCCTGTCCCGGACCGGCGCCGCACTCGCCGCCGCGCTGCTCACGGCGGCGCTCGCGCCACCGGCCGCCGCCGCAGCGCCGGCCATCGCGCCCACGCCGTCGCCAGCTGGCACCATGCCCGCGCCGGGCCGAGCCGGGCCGGCGTCGCCGGCTCCCAGCCCCGCCGCCACCCGGTGGGCGGTCCAGCCGTCCGGGCCGAAGGGCCCGACCGGACGCAACTACTTCGTCCACGACCTGACCCCCGGCAGCACCCTCACCGACCACGTCGGCGTCAGCAACCTCAGCAACCGGCCGCTGACCTTCCAGGTGTACGGCACCGACGCGTATACCACCGCCGACGGCGCGTTCGCCCTGCTGCCGGCGGACCGGGCGGCCACCGACGTCGGCTCCTGGATCAGCTTCGACCGGCGGAGCTGGACGGTGCAGCCCGGCCAGCGGGCCGACCTCCCGTTCCGGCTGAGCGTGCCCGCCAACGCCACCCCCGGCGACCACGCGGGCGGGGTGATCGCCGCCATCGCCCAGGCCCGCACCACCGCCGACGGGCAGCAGGTCCGGGTGGACCAGCGGCTGGCCGCGCGGGTCTACCTCCGGGTCGCCGGCGACCTCCGCCCCGCCGCCACGATCGAGTCGGTACGCGTCAGCTACGACAACCCGGTCAACCCGGCCAACGGGGGCGACGCCGTCGTCACCTACCGGCTGCGCAACACCGGCAACGTACGCCTCGGCGGCACCGGCACGGTGACCCTCGACGGTCCGCTCGGCTGGCGCCTGGCCCGCACCGCCCCGGTCGACCTGCCCGAGCTGCTGCCCGGCGCGGTCTTCACCGTCACCGAGCGGGTCACCGGCGTGCCGCCGGCGCTGCGGCTGACCGCTGAGGTGGACCTCGCGCCGACCACCGTGGACACCGCGCTGCCGCCGGTGCTGCGCACCGCGACCACCTGGGCCCCGCCGTGGCTGCTGCTCGCCGGTCTGGCCGTGCTGGCCGGCTGGCTCGCCGCCCGCTGGCGCCGCCGCGTCGCCGCCGCGCGGGCCTCCCCCGCCGGCGGACCGGCCGTGGCCACGGGGACGGACCCGGGTCTGCCGGCCTGCGGCCCGCCCGCAGCGGCCCGGCCCGCCACCGGCCCCGCGACCGGAACGCCGTGACCCCGCTCACGCCGATCGGCGTCGCGTTGCTGGCGCTGGCCGCCGCCGCGCCCACCCCCGCGCCCGCGTCGACCGGCACGCCGTCGGCGGTACCGGGGATCACTGTTCCGGCCGGCACGCTCCGGGCCGGTCAGCAGGTCCTGGTGGCCCTGCGCGGCTGGCCGGCCGGCACCGTGCAGATCGAGGTCTGCGGCAACGCCGGCCGGCGCGGCGCGCTCGACTGCGCGGCCAGCCACGCCAGCGACGGGCACGTACCGCCCTCGGGGGCGGCGACCCTGCCGGTGGTGCTCGCCGCCCCGCCGGTCGCCTGCCCCTGCGTGCTGACGGCCCGCACACCCACCGGCTCCGCCCGCGCCACCGTCGCCCTGCCGCTGACCGGCGTGACCGCGCGCCCCGCCCCGGCCCCGGCCGGCACCCCGGAGCTGGTCGTCGTCAGCCTGCGCGCCGCCGACGGCTCCGGGATTGCCGGCTGGTTCGGCCTCCCCGGTGACCTGACCGTGGACCTCACCCTGCGCAACACCGGCCCCGTCGACGTGGTCGACCCCCCGTTCAGTTTGCTGTTCGGCCGCCCCGAGCGGGTGCACGGGGTGGTCGACGCCCCGGCGCTCGGCACGATCGCCGCCGGGCAGACCCGGCAGTACCGGATCCGGGTCCCGATGGACATCGCCACCGTCGGCCGGCACGAGCTGCAGGGCCGGATCGAACCGCCCGACCGGCCGCTGGCCTTCACCGTCGAGGCGGCCCGCTGTCCCTGGGGCCTGCTGGCCCTGGCCGCCGCGCCGATCGTGCTGGCGCTGGCCCGGACGCTTCGGCGTCCCGCCCCGGGGCACTATGGGCCGCTGTGCACCAGCAGGGCCCAGAGTTCCGGGGAGTCCGGGTGCTCGTCGCGCAGTTCGAGCGTCACCTGACGCAGCGCGTGCGCGGCGGTGTCCGCAGTCGGGGTGTCGGGCAACCTGCGGTAGAACGAGCGGGCCGCCTGGACGGCCACCTGGTCGACGAGCGGCCACAGACTCGCCACCACGTGCCGGAAACCGGCGAGATGGAACGCGGACGCGAGGTGGAGCACCTCGTCGGCGTACCTGCTGCCGTGGTTCGCGGTGGAGCAGGCGGACAGGTAGGCCAGCTCCGCCCGGGGCAACCGCAGGGCGCCGATGTCGGGAAGCCGGAGCGTCGCATCGTGCAGCAGCAGTCCGCTGTCGGCCTGGGAGGACGCTTCGACGACAGCGTGGCAGGCGAAGTGCGTCCAGGTGGCCTCGGTCATCGCGTGGAGGACCCGGTCGGTGGTGGCGTCCTCATTGAGCAACGTCGGCCCACCCAGCACCGTCGCCTCGTCCAGGGCACCGGGCAGCTCGGCCTGCCCGGGCGTCTGCTGCATCGCGACGGTGAGGGGGCGTCGGCTCCCGGCGGGCGGACGCGCGCGGGCCTCGCGCAGCGTCCGTAGGGAGGGCACGTACGACGACACGAGGGCGTCGAGCGCGCCCGGCCGGCCGGGACGCCCGGCGGCGTGCAGCGGCAGCAGCCCCAGCAGGCCGGTCGGCAACCACCACACCCGATGCCCACCGGCCGGCCGGTCCGGCAGGGCCCGCACCACCGGGGCGACGGCGGCGTCCCACAGCCAGCCCAGCACGTCGCTCACGACCTGACGCCTGCGCAGCGAGGACGCCAGGCTCGGCGCGGCGGTGACGGCGGCCAGCAGCGTGTCGACCCTGGCCACCACGTCGACCATCCGCAGGTCGGGCAGTTCCACCAGGATCGGGTCGGCGTCCGCCGGCACGATGACGGCGTCGCTGCGGTGCCGGCTGGCGTTGATCAGTACGCCGTACCCGCCCTCCACAGCCGGTCGCAGGTCGACCAGCCGTGGCGCGGCCAGGAATCCGTCCAGCCCGGGCAGGGCGCCGATCTCGGCCAGCAGGCCGTCGTAGTCCGACCACCATCGCTTCCGCTCCCCGGCGGGGAAGCCCGGGGTGTTGAGCCGCTCGCACACCCATCGGAACCTGGCGGCGAGCCGTGGATCCTGCTGACGGAGCCCGTCGAGGTCGACGCGGGTGCTCGCCTGACCGGCCAGCAGGACCCCCCGGCCGCGCTCGGCGAACTCCACCGCCCCGGCGGGGTCGCCGATCACGCAGTGCGCGGCCACCCCGGCCCCGACCAGACCGAAGTGTTCGCCGAGCCGATGCTGCTGGTCCGCCCACCCGGCCTCCCGGGGCGCGACGGACGGCAGGAACGCCGCCGCCGCGTCCAGCATCCGCACGGCGAGCTGTGGATCGCCGACGGTCTGGGCGAGGGCACCGACCGCGTGGTGGGCCGCCACCCGGTCGACCGGTGCGGCCGATGCCGCCTCGCGTACCTCCCCCGCCAGTTCCCGGAGCCGCGCCCCGTCCAGGCCGCGACCCTCGCCACCGGCGCGCTCCTCCCCGGCGGCACAGAGCAGGGCCACCAACCGGGACCGACCCGGATGGCCGCTCGGCGTGACCGCCAGCGCCCGCTCGGCGAGGGCGACGGCGGCCTCGACATCCGCCGGTGACCGGGCGAACCGGTAGCGGGTCAACCGGGCCGCGGCGAGGTCCGCCAGCCGCTCCGGCAGGTCGAGGTGGTCGTCCGGGGTGCGGGCCACCGCCCGGCCCCCGAGGTCGATCGCCCGTCCCAGGTCCTCCCGGCCCGGCCGCTGGACGTGCCGGCTCAGGTAGGCGGCCGCGGTCCGGGCCTGCCGGGCGGCGAGGGCGAAGTCGTCGTCACCGGTGGCGGCGATCGACCGCTCGCCGAGGTCGACCGCCCGGTCCAGATCGGCCAGCTCGTGGCTGACGCGGCTGCGTAGCTGGTATGCCTGTCCCAGGACGGACGCCCATTCCGGCCGGCAGGCCGGCGCGCCGGCAGTCACCTGCTCGCCCAGCTCGATCGCCGCGGCCAACTCGACGAGCACCCCCGTCTCCAGGTGACGGGTCAGCCGCACGGCCACGAGGTCCATCGAGACCTGCGCCCGTTCGGGACGGCCGGCCGGAATCGCGGCGAGGGCCCACCCGAGGAGGGTCAGGGCGCGGTTCAGGTCGGTGTCCGCGCCGAGACGGCGGTAGCGCTGGTGCAGAGCCGCGGCGAGGCAACGCAGTACGTCGGGCCGGCGGGGATGCTCGTCCTCCAGCAGCGCCAGCGCGTCCTCGTTGAGTTCCACGGCCCGCCGTAGGTCGAGCACTTCGTGACTGCGCTCGTACCGCTTCAGCAGGATCGCGGCGGCGTCCGCCAACTGGACGGCCCGCTGCGGATCGTCGTCCGGTGCCTGGGTCACGACCTGCTCGGCCAGGTCGGCCGCCCGCCACAGGTCCGCCCGGTTCCCGGACCGCTCGTAGCGGCACAGCAACGCCTCGGCGAGATTCACCAGAACCGGGGTGCTCTCCCGACCGCCCGACAGCGCGGCGGCCCGTTCCGCCAGGGTCACCGCCTGTTCGATGTCTGCCGGCTCGTCGTCCTGGCCGTAGCGTTGCCGGTGGGCCGCGCTCAGCTCCGTCAACAGGGCGGCGTCCCGGCCGTCCCGGGCCGTCGCCGCGGTGAGCAGGTCGACGACCTGACGCAGATCGGCGGGTTCCGCCCGCAACCGGTGCCGGCACCGGTAGGCCCGGGCGAGATCGGCTTCCAGCGCGGCGGGTGGGCCACCGTCGCGGCGTGCGACCGCTGCCGCCTGTTCGCCCCAGGTGATGGCCTGGTCGAGGTCGTTCGCGGAGCCGTCGCGCTCGTGGCGGCGGCGCAGCGCCAGGCAGAGCCGGGCCAGCAGGCCGGCGAGGCGCGGATCCCGCTGTGGCATCCGTCGGGCCGCGGGCTCCAGCAGGAGGATGGCCGCGTCGAGCAGGGCCGGTTCGTGGTCGACGGCTGACGCGTCCAGCAACGTCACCGCCGCGTCCGCCTGCTCGCCGGGCTCGGTGAACCGGCCGACCATCGGCCGCAGCTGCGCCGGGACGGCCCGGACGTCGTCCGCGACCTCGTCCACGCAGAGCAGGGACCGGGCCAGATCGACGTGACCACCGCCTTGCGGCGCATGACGCCAGCGGTGGTAGTGGAACCAGCCCAGCCTGAGGCTCGCCGTGGCGACCCGTGCCTCGACGGCGGCGCAGGCGGTCCCCGGGTCGTTCGTCCGCAGCAGCCGCCACAGGGCTGTCGCGTCCCGTTCCGCAGTGACGGAGAAGAGCTGCTCCGGGCCACTGCCCTGGTGGTAGCCGGTGACCCGGTCGGCCACCAGCCAGGTGAGTTCGTCGATGAGCACGTGGGTGCCCTATGCCGCGTACGCCGTCACCAGCGCACGTCCAGTTGGACGACGCGGGGTGGGACGGTCGCGCCGCCGACCGCCAGCAGCAGTCGACCGTCCGGCGCAACGGCGAGGTCGACGGCCGGGTTGGGCCTCGTGTCGCCGTGGTCCAGGCCGGCGAGCAGTGCCCCCGACTCGACCTCCCAGGCCCTGGTGTGTCGGCCGACGGTGGCCGCGACGACCACCCGCAGGTCGGGCAGCACCGCGAGGGCGACGTCACCGATGCCGGGCTCGGGCATGGTCAACGTCCGTATCTCCCGGCCGGTGTGCCCGTCCCAGACCCGCACCTCGGCACCGGCGACGGCCGCCACCCGGAACGACCGGTCGGCCAGCGTCGCCACCGCGACCGCCGGCCGGTGCTGGCCAAAACCGTCGTGACCCATCGTCAGCTCGTGCAACCGGCGCCCGGTGGTGGCATCCCAGACCTGGGCCGGAGCGACGCCCAGCGGGTCCACCCCCGCCACCACGCACAGGTGCCCGTCGGCGAGCAGCGCGCCGGCTGTCGACCACACCAGATTGACGCCTGGCTCCCCCACCGTCAGCTCCGTCAGCAGCGCCCTGTTCTCGACGTTCCAGACCCGGATCGTGGCGTCGTCGCCCCCGGTGACCAGCAGCGGCACCCGCCCCTGCGGGAGGGCCCAGAAGAGCGCGTTGACGGGACGACGGTGCGCCTCGATCTCCACCAGGGGTGACCCGTCCCTCGTGGACCAGGCTCGCGCCAGCCCGTCCTTTCCTCCGGTCGCCAGCACCGAGGTGCCGTCGGAGAGCACGGCCGTCCCGACCGACAGGACCCATTCGCTGTGGCCGGAGACGTCGACGACTCGCCGGCCGGTGCGGACGTTCCACAGCGTCGCGCCGTCGTCGTGGCCGGCGGCGAGGAGTTGCCGACCGTCGGGGAGCACAGCCAGGGCCAGGGCGTTCACGGACGACGGCCAGTCCTCGTTCCGCCACGCGGCGGGGGTGACCTCCCGGACATCGGTCGAGGTCGGCCCCCAGTCCCGGGGCTCGGCAGTCATCGGGCCCACCGCGCCCGGCGGTACCGGCGCGGGGTCTGTGCTTACCGGCCACCGGGACCGGTACGGCAGGCCGTAGAGGCTGTTGTACTCGTCGAGGTCGTCCGCGGCGAGAATGACGCCGTCATCCAGGACGTGGAGCCCCGCCGGCGGCTTGGACCTGCGGCTGACCGGTGCGTCGGGCACGTCGCTGGACCGGTACGGGAGGTCCTCGTCTGCGTTGTCGCGGACCGACTCCTCGTAGTCGGCGTCCGCCATCGCCTGATCGGCGTGGTCGACGACCAGCCAGTCCACCCCCGACTCCCGGGCCGTCGACGCGGCATAGCGGTCCCGCCCGTGGTAGGGGTCCCGATACCTCACCAGCTCGATGGCGCCGTCGAGAAGCGCATGCGTCTCGGTGCGGCGCAGCGTGGTGCCCTCGTTGATCGCCCGGAGGAACCCGCCCCAGATCCGCTCCCGTTCGCGGCCCCAGCACGCGTAGAGCGAATCCTCGTGGGTGGCGTAGAGCACCCGTGAACCATCGGGCCGGCACACCGCCGAGAAGGGCGCATGATCGATGTCGATCTGCTTCCATTGCCCGTCGTGGTGGCCCATCAGCCCACGGACGGCCCGCCAGGCCGCATGCCGGTCGCCGAACTCGCGAAGGCCGAACCCCCGGTGCCGGACGTACCATCCGCCGCCCGCGACGGTCCCGACCTGGAGGTGCACGGTGCCGCCCACCACGGCCGACTCGTCGACCGCCCACTGCATGACGGCGACCCGGCGCGTGTCGTCCACGGGAAATTCCGCGATGGGATCACTGGCCACCCAGGTGATGCTAGCCGCGTCACCACTACCGGCCACAAGGGACACACCCGCGTCCCGTGCACCGGTTTTGGCGCGGTGCGCCGCCTACCGATACATTCCCGGCCGTGGATGACGAGCGGGTCAGGCTGGTCGAGCGGTGCACGTTGGCCGGACTCTGTGACGACCTGCCGGCGCTACGGGCGTACTTCGCCGCGGGATCCGAGCAGCAACGGCTGCTGCTCGCCAGCATCGAGACCGAGGCCCGGGCACGCCGACCGGTCGCCGGGCTGGTCACCCGGCTGCTGGGCGCGGGAGCCACCGGAACCTCGCGTAACCTGGGCGCCGGCCTACCGGGCTCCGGCCCCGGACGGGCCGACGAGGAGTCGTTCGGCTGCCCCGACCACGCGTGTGACCGGGTGCTCGCCGCCGTACCGGCCGGGCCGGCACCGCGATGCCTGCTCACCGGCCTGCCGATGAGCAGGCGATGACCGGTGAACAACTTCTTCGGGGAACTGGCCAAGCAGCTCGCGGAGCGCTGGGTCGGGCTGCTCGCGGTACCCGGTCTGCTCTTCGTCGCCACCGCCTGGGCCGGCCTCCGGCTCGGCTGGTCGCACGCCGTCGACCTGCCGCTGCTGGCGGCGGGGGCGACCGAACTCGGATCCACCCTGGGGAGGGCCCCCGGGCCAGCCCAGGCGCTGGTCGCGATCGGGCTGCTCCTCGCCGCCAGCGGTGTCGGACTGACCGTGCAGGCACTTGCCGCGCCGGTCCGGGCCTGGCTGCTGGGGCTGTGGCCGCCAGGGCTGCACTGGGCACGGAAGCGGCTGGCCGGCGCGCGGAGCAGCCGCTGGCACCGGTTGGTGGCGAACCGGTGGAAACTGCAGAACGGGTATCCGGCGGCCAGCCGGACACCCGCTCAGCAGGCCGAGATCGACGACGCGGCAGCCCGGGTCAATCGGCTCGCCCTGGCCGCACCGACGCGACCGACCTGGATGGGCGACCGGATCGCGACGGTGGAACAGGTCGCCCTCGACCGGTACGGGCTGGACCTGCGTTTCGGCTGGTCGCGCCTGTGGCTCGTGCTGCCCGACACCGTGCGGGCCGATCTCGGCACGGCCAACGGCCAGTTCGCCGCCACGGTGGTCACCACCGCGTGGGCGCTGCCGTACGTCGTGCTGGGAATCGTGTGGTGGCCGGCGCTGCTGATCGCGCTGGCGGTGGGGTTGACCGGTTGGGTCCGGGCCAGGGCAGCCGTGGCCGACCTCGCCGATCTCAGCGAGGCCGTGCTCGACGTCCACGGCCGCACGCTGGCCGTCGCGCTCGGCGTCGCACCGCTGGAGAGCGCCGGGCCGCTCAGCCTGTCCGAGGGCGCCGAGATCACCCGCCACGTGCGCAAGGGGCGCTGACCACGGGCTCGGTCGGCGGAACGCCGCACGCCGTGGGTGCCCGAGCGCGGACCGCCCGCCGCCCGGCACCGGCGAACGCGTCCGGCACCGGACCCCTGGTCATCGACCCACGAGCCCCAACTGGGTGGAGTTGTCGGGGAGGCCGGCGAGCGAGACCCGGCTGCCCCTGGCCGGCGTCGGGGTTCCGACGCCCGGCAGGCTGTTGAACGCTGTCCAGGAACCGCCGGCGCCACGCACCCGGTGGTAGATGGCGTCGTCCGCGCCGACGATGACCACCTGCGAGGTGCCGTCGGGCAGCCCGGCGACGGTGACGTCCTTGGCCACCGCCGGGCTGCTGGTGCCGCTGCCGTTGAGCGGCTGGAACGGGCTCCAGGCGCCGTTGGCGGACCGGATGCGGTGGTGCAGGTAGCCGTTGACGCCCGCGATGACGACCTGCGACGACCCGTCGGGCAGGCCGGCGACGGCCACGGCGCTGCCGATCGCCGTCGTGCCGGTGCCGTTGCCGTCGAGCGGCTGGAACTCGCTCCACGTCCCGCCGGCGCTGCGGATCCGGTGGTAGATGCCGCTGTCCATGCCGACGATGACCACCTGCGCGGTGCCGTCGGGCTGCCCCGAGATGGCGACGTCCCTGGCACCGGCCGGGCTCGGGGTGCCGAAACCGTTGAGCCTGCCGAATGCGGTCCAGTTCCCGTCGGCGTAGCGGATGCGGTGGTAGACCGTGTCGTCGACGCCGACGATCACGACCTGGGCCGAGCCGTCGGGCAGGCCGGCGATGGCCACCCGCTTTCCCCGCGCGGTGCCGGTGGTGCCGACGCCGTTGAGCGGCTGGAACTCGCTCCAGGTGCCGTTGGTGTTGCGGATGCGGTGGTAGACGCCATCGTCCAGGCCGACGATCAGCATCTGCGCCGTGCCGTCGGGGAGGCCGGCCACCGCCATGTCCTTGGCGCTGCCGTGCGCGGGGGTCTGGTAGCCGTTGAGCGGCTGGAATCCGGTCCAGGCCCCGCTCGCGGCGCGGATCTGGTGGAACATCGGGCCGCCGGCGCCCGCTGGCGGGTTCTGCGCGATGTAGGCCAGCGGATTGAGATAGGCCCCGGCGGGGTTGATCATGTGCCAGTGCAGGTGCGGCCCGGTCGAGCTGCCCGATCCGGGTGCGCCCGCGGCGCCGCCGGACAACCCGACGACCGCACCGGCCGGAACGTACGTCCCGTTGGCCAGTGCGAACTGGGACAGGTGGAGATACTGGCTGCGATAGCCCTCGGAATGACTGATGGTGACCGTGTGTCCGCCGCCGCCGTTGAACGGCGTGTTGGTGACCGTGCCCGCCCCGCACGCGGGCAGTGGTGTGCCCACGCGCATCCCGAAGTCGATGCCGCCCCGGGAGCCCCGGTTGAGGTGATCCTGCCACCCGTTGGTGATCGGGTACCCCCCGAAGGGGTTGTGGATCGCCGGGCCGGCGTAGGCCCGACCTGGCACCAGGAGCCCACCGGCGGACAGGCCGGTCAGGGCCGCCACGCCACGGATGAGACTTCTCCTCGCGACTCCCATGTGCTTCCTCTCCCGAGCGCGGTTGATCAACCACGGCAGAGGTATTCCTACATGTGCACGCATGAAAATATCAATGCCCCGGCCCGTGCCGCCGGGCCGGGAACCACCGCTACCGCTCCTTGAGGCGGCGGTTGACCTCCTCGGAGATCCGTCGGTTCAGCTCGGCCAACCGCTCGTCGGTGTACGTGGCCAGGTCCTTCAGGTCGGGGCTGCCGTTCGCCGCCTCCTCCTGCTGCTTCTGCCGCTCCCGGCGTTGCAGTTCCTGCTCCTCCGGCGAGCCGGGGGCGGCGTACGCGCACCGGACCAGGACACCGTCGGCGTTCTTCAGGCAGGTCGCCTCCCGTCCGTCGACCTGACCCCGCCCCTCCACCCGGTACCGGATGCTCTGCGCGCTGCCGAGCGTGGCGGTCCAGGTGCTGCCGCCGGTCGGCACCACCTCGAACACCTCGTCGTCGTTCCAGCAGCAGACGTCCCGGTACTCCGCCTTGATCAGGGCGACGATCGCCTGGGGCGACGACCAGGTCGGGCTGAGCCGGTGCACGGTCAACGGGGCGAGCCCGCCGCCGGCGTGCCGGGTCGGCACCGTCGACACCGCCACCACCGAACTGGCCTCGCCCTGCGGGGTTAGCGGGGTGACGTACGCGCTGCCTCCGCTGCCGTCGCGGTGGCGCAGGGTGAACTCCGACTCGTTTCCCTCGTTCGCGCCGTCCTCGGAGGCGTCCCAGCCGCTGCGCTCGAACCACCAGTCGGCGAAGCCGCCGACGGCGGCGGTGCCCTCCCGCTGCTCGGCGGCCAGGCTGATCGGATAGGACGGTCCGGGCACCTTCGTCGTGTCGTCGGTGATCGTGACCTTCCCGGTCCGGCCGTCGTACAGCGCCACGCCGGCCGGCCGCTCGGTCACCACCAGGACTCCGGTCTGGCGCTTCAGCGGCACCACCACGACCGGGGTGTCGCCCCGGCAGTGGACGTACGCGTCGTCGGCGGAGAACCGGACCCCGCGCCGCTCGGCGGAGATCTTCCGGCCCAGGTTGTGGGTGAACCAGCCGCCGATCCGCGCGTCGGCGGTCGACACGTCGAACTGGCACCGCTGCTGCGCCCGGCTGTTGCCGCCGAGCGGCACCTCCTGCACCAGGCCGACCTCGTAACCGGTCAACCAGCCGCGCCGCTCGACCAGGACGGCGAACCGGTCGGAGTCGGGCAGGTAGCTGACGTCGGTGATCTCGCCGGTGACGTCACCCAGGTTGGGCGCGGCCTGTGCCTCGCCGACCACGTACGGCGCGCGTGCGGTCAGCTCCGGGACCGGATCGGTCACGACCCGCATGGTGGTCACGTACGCCCGGTCCTGGAGGTACTCGCCGTAGGCCAGCCAGAACGCCCCCAGGGCCAGCCCGACGGCGGCGCCCAGCCAGCCGAGGACCACGATCCCGCCGGCCGCCGCGGGCGTGGTCCGGCGGCGACGGAGCCGGTGGGTGAGCAGTCGCACCAGGAACGGCACCCCGGCGAGCAGGGCCACCAGGGCCGGCGCCACCAGCCAGGGCACCAGTTTGCGCGCCTCCCACACGAGGATGGTGGTGACGTACGAGGCGTACCAGCCGACGGCGGCCAGCAGGAGAATCGGGATACCCACCCGTAGCGTCCGCCCCATCGACACCCCTCCTCGCGACATCACGAGCTTCGATGCTATTTCGGGCGGTCAAGACGGGCTGGAACGTCCGTGCGGCCCGGCCGAAGGACCGTTCGCCGACCAGCCACAGGGCGGCAGCGCCCCGATCTCAGCCACCGCCCATGCTCGACGAGCTGTTGTCCGACGAGTTGCCCCGCCGTGACGTGTACCGGCCCGCCCGCAACCCCGCCCTCGCACGGCGCCCCAGCACCTTGATGATCGACAGCAGCACCGCGGCGAAGAGCACGGGTATGCCGATCGCCACCGCCGCGACCATCCCACCCGACATACCGATCGCCTCCCTGCGGATCCCACGACTCGACTCCACGCGCGGGGGTCGAGCCGTGGAGCCGGCACGCACCACCCGAAGGGACCCGGCCCACCCCACGCGCGTGGAGGTCCTTCCGATGGGCCGAGACCGATTCTCCTCCCCGCACCCGCAGTGGGAGACCCCCCGGGGTCGGGAGGCGGCTGCGGGCACCGACCGGCACGCCGGCTCAGGTCGACCGGCGGACCGGCGACCACGGGCACCGGCTCGGCCATCGACCGTCGGGGCCGGTCAGGCTCGGCGGCGCGCGACCAGGACGGCGTCGTGGATGGAGATCTCGCGCCCCTCGGGGTCGACCGCCACGCGTGGTCGGGCCTCGGCGGCCAGCACCTGCCACGCGGTCGGGTCGAGCGAGGACGCGACCTCCTCACCGGTGAACATCATCTCCGGGAAGTGCATCCGGCGGGCGGTGGTACGCAGGTCGAGCGGGTGGTGCCCGACGATCAGCAGGGTTCCGCCGGGGGCCACCGCGGCGGCCAGCCGGGCGAACAGCTCCCGCCGCGCCTCGCCCGGCAGGTGCATGAACTGAGACGACACCAGGTCGTACGCGCCCTCGGCGGGCGGCTGGTCACGCAGGTCCGCGTGTGTCCACTCGATGCGGCCGGCGACCTGCGGACCAACGGCCGCGGCGTGGGCGGCGGCCCGCTCCAGGGCGGTGGTGGAGATGTCGACCGCCGTGACCCGCCAGCCCCGTTCGGCCAGCCAGACGGCGTCGGCGCCCTCGCCGCAGCCGACGTCGAGCGCCCGGCCCGGGGGCAGCCCGGTGGCGTCCGCGACGAGCTGCGGGTTCGGGCGTCCGCTCCACACCGCCGCTCGGGCTCGGTAACGCTCCTCCCAGGCGGCCTCCTCGAACATCGTGTCCGCCTGGTGCCGGTAGGCGGCCACGGCGTCACGGGTCTCCTCGGCGACGAGGTCCGCGTTGATCGCCGCGCCGGCGGCCAGACCCGCCGCGGCGGCCGTGATCACCTGGGCGCGTACGTCGGCCACGTTGCCCGCCACCCACACGCCGGGCACGGCGGTGGCCCCGGTCGGGTCGGCGGAGACCTGGCTGCCGATCACCTGACCACCGAGCTCCACGTCGGCCGGCTTCAGGCCGAGCGACTCCAGCACGCCCGCGCGGGCGGTGAACCGCGGCGCGACGACCAGCGCGTCGAGCGCGACCACCTCGCCCGAGGCCAGCCGTACCCCGGTCAGGGTGTCGCCAGCCACCTCCAGCCCCGCGACCGGGCCGTCCACGACGGTGATCCCGCGCGCCGCGAGCCGCTCGGTCTCCTCGGCGCCGGGCGTCGCGCCGTGCAGCAGCAGCATCACGTGCGGGCTCCACTGCCGCCACAGGTCCGCCTGGTGCACGGCCGTCGGGCCGGTGGCCAGGACGCCGAGGCGCCGGTCCCGGACCTCCCACCCGTGGCAGTACGGGCAGTGCAGCACGTCACGCCCCCACCGCTCGGCCACCCCCGGCACGTCGGGCAGCTCGTCGACGAGCCCGGTCGTCACCAGCAGCCGCCGCGCCCGCACGCCGCGCCCGCCGTCCAGCGTCACGACGAACCCGGCACCCTCCCGCGACGCGGTCTCGACCCGCCCGGCGACGACCTCGCCGCCGTACCGGGTCACCTCGGCACGCCCGGCGGCCACCAGATCGGCCGGCGGCGTGCCTTCCCGGGCCAGGTAGTTGTGCACGTGCCCGGCCGGCGCGTTGCGCGGCTGTCCGGCGTCCACCACCAGCACCGACCGTCGCGCCCGCGCCAGCGCCAGCGCCCCGCTCAGCCCGGCTGCGCCCCCACCGACCACCACCACGTCGTACGTCTCGTCCGCCATGTGCGTCCCCTCCGCTCGTCTGGGCCAACCGTTCCGCGGGCCCCGCCGATCCGACAAGTAAATTTGCCGTTCTGGCAAACGACGAAAGCACGGGGAAGTGACCGTTGCCGGGGCAGCGGGAACGGGTACGGCGGTCCCGGGTGGCCGCCGTACCCGTCCGAGGGTCAGTAGCCGACCTTGACCTGCATCTGCCGCCAGGTCTGCGGGCCGACGACCCCGTCGACCGTGATCCCGCGCATCCCCTGGTACCAGCGCACGCCGGCCTCCGTCCGCGCGTCGAAGGCGCCGGTCGCCCGGCCGCACCGCCGCTCCCCCACGAACCGCTGGACGAAGGCCACGTCGTCGCCGTTCGTCCCCCGGCGCAGGCTGCGCGAGCCGGGCACCCGCCCGGTCGGCGTCGGCGCGGGCGGCGTGGTGGCCTCGCGCAGCGCGGCGACCGTCCACGGGCCGACGACGCCGTCCACCGCCAGCTTCCGGGCCTGCTGGAAGGTACGCACCCACGCCTCGGTGGCGACCCCGAAGTCACCGTCGACGGCCAGCTTGGCGCCCAGCCGGCCGGCGACGGTCTGCAACTCGCGCACGTCGCTGCCCCGGCTGCCGCGCCGCAGCACCCGGTCGCCGAGCTTCGGCACGGGCGCGGTGACGATCCCCCAGCTCCGGTCGCTCCGCTCCGCCGACGGGGTGTGGCCGACGCTGACGTGCAGGTGCTTGTCGTGCGGGTTGCTGCCGGTGTACCGGGCGGGGGTGAAGCCCCGCGTCCGGCTCCAGATCGTCCGGTTGAAGATCACGTACTGGGTGGACGGGTGCGCGATGCACTTTCGGATCACCAGCGGCGGGTCGATGCCGTCCCGGTCGACGTCGAGCGCGTTGACCGAGCGGTCGTCCGCGTCCGGGTTGTGGTCGGAGGTGCCGGCCTGGTGGGCGGCGTCGCCGATCCAGCCGTCCGAGGCGCGGTCCCGGTGCGGCCAGCGCCGGTCGATCTCGTCGCGCAACAGCCGCAGCGTCGGCGCCAGGTGGTACGCCACGAGCCCGGGTGGCTCCGGCGACGGCTCCTCCTCGGCGGCGAAGAGGTCGTACTCGACCGCCTCCCCGATCCGGCTGCCCGGATCGTCGTCCTCCGGGGTCCGATCGACGTCGACCTGATCGATCACCGCGTCCACCTCGTGCTCCTCTCTGCTGATCGCCGGTGGGGTTGTCACGCGGCGGTGGGGGTCGCCGACGCCTGCTCGGGCGTCGGATCGGTGGCGGCCGGGGCGGGCCGGACGGTGTGCGGCGCGGCGGCGGGAACCTCGGCCACCAACGGGTCGAGGTCCGCGCGGATCGCCGAGACCTGCCAGTAGAAGGCGTGCGACGCCTTCGACCCGTCGACGGTGCGGACCCGGAACTCGCCGGCGGTGACCCGGGACGCCGCCAGCGGCGACACCGGCTCGTCGTCGTCGAAGACCGGGGTGAGTTGGACGGTGCGGCCCTCCAGCCGGGTCAGCGCCTCGAAGTACTCGGGCAGGTCGACGGTGGCGGTCCCGTCGACGAGCCGACCCTCGCCCCGGTAGTAGACGCCGTTCTCGGGGCCCTCCAGCGCGGCGTGCACCAGCAGCCGGCGGTCCGGATCGGCCGGGTCGTCGAGCGGGTGGTCGATGACGAACTGCTTGGTCCGGCCCACGATCTTGCCGGTGGCGGCCTCCAGCGAGATCGGGTACGGGCCGCCGGCCGGCCCGGCGTACATCGCCCCGGAGACGAACAGGTCGAAGGTGCTGACGCCCCCGCCGCTCCAGTCGGGAATCGAGTTCGGGCTCGTCTTCACCCCGAGCCGGCCGTTGACCTGCAGGTCACCGCCGAACAGGCCCCGCTTCTCCACCCACAGGCAGCCCGCGTCCGGCTCGGAGCTGCCGCCGTGCCCGACGTACACGCCCTGGGTGTTGAGCAGGTACAGCCGCTCCGGGCCGGTCAGGTGCAGCCGGCCGGCCCCGGCGAGATATCCCGAGGCGGGTAGGTTGACGTTCCCGCCCACCCCGAGCGCCCCCTGCACGGTCAGGTTCCCGCTGGAACCGGCCTCCTTGACCACGAACAGCCCGGCGCCGGCCCTGACCGCCACCTGGCCGTCGCTGAGCAGGTTCAGCCCGCCGCGTCCGCGCACCCGGGCGGCCCGCAGTTCGCGCACCTCCAGGTCCGCGTACTCGCGGCTGTGCAACGGGTAGCCCAACGAGGGGGTGACCGTGCTGGAGTCGACCAGTTCGAAGCCACGGCCGGCCCGGAAGGAGAGCTGCCCGTGCTGGACGCCGGGCCCCCAGAAGCCGAGGCTGCCAACCACCTGGTCGGCCTGCACGGCGGTGCCGTCGAGGCTGCCCAGGTGCAGCATGCTCTGGCTGATCCGCAGCCGGTCCGCGCCGGCCTGGTGGAAGGTGATCGCGTCGTCGGGGTCGTTGTTGTTGCCGATCCGCAGGACGGTGTTCTCGCCGGCCGCCGCCCAGTAGCGGATGAACGCCTCGTCGCCGACCCCGCCCCCCGGGTTGGCGGGGAACTGGATGCCGGCCTGCGGCGAGTTGCCGACGGACGGCACGATCGCCCCGGCCGGCACCCGCAGGCCGGCGACCAGCCGACCGGTGGCCTGCACGGTCACCACGCCCTGGCTGCGGACCACCCGGCCGAGCACGATCGCGCGCCCCGGGTCGGCCGGCGGGGCACTGGTCAGTTCCACCCGACCCTCCTCGGTCCACCGGGTCTCGGCGGCCACCCCGCCCTCGTCACGCCGGTCGGTCAGCGTCTCCAGGTAACGCAGGGTGACGTGGAACGTGCCGTCGCCGGGCGGGCTCACCCGGCGGCTGGCGGGCACCACGATGAGCAGCCCGTCGGCGTCGACCGCCGCCCCCTCGGTGACCGTGACGTCGCCCCCGGTCGCGGTGAGCTCCAGCCCGCTGACCACCCCGACCGGCTGCCGCAGCCGGGCGGCGAGGTGCTGGCGGGACAGCAGGTAGTCCACCGCCTGGGCCAGGTCGGCGGCCCGCAGGTACTGGTGGTCGTAGTACCGGGGCCGGGCCATCGGCAGCGGCACGTCGTTCTTCCAGTTGATCGTCATCGGTTTCTCCGCGCGGTTTCGAGATCGGTGGATACGGGCTGGGCGGCAGGGCTCATCGGGGCTCCACGGCGTCGTAGCGCAGGCCGCTGGAGACGTCACCGCCGGTGGCGTGCCGGGAGCGGCCGAGCCACAGGTGCACCGAACCGTCCACGCCACGGGCCAACTGCCACCGGCGCAGCACCCGGACCCCGGCGCGGCCGATCTCCTCCTCGGGCACGGCCAGTTCGACCACCCCGGCACCGCCGGGGCCGGGCCGCCAGTCGAGCACCCGGCTGTGCCCGAGCACCGGGACCGGCGGCCCGTCGCGGGTCGGCTGCTGGATCGGCACCCGCCGCAGCCGCACCGCGGTCGGGTCGCCGGCCAGCGGGGTGGGCACGAGCGGCACCCAGTTCTCCGGCACGGTGGTGGCGAAGGCGTAGGACAGCTCGGGCACGACCACGGGGCGGCCGGTCGCCGGGTCGACCGGCGGCGGGTCGGGCACCGGCGGGCGGGCCGGTACGGCGGACCGGGCGACCTGCGCGCTCCGGTCGATCGCCCGGCCGGTCGCGCCGGTCACCGTACGCTCGATCGCCCAGACCAGGTTCGCCATCTCGTCCCGGCCGAACCGGACCTCCTCGACCGGCTCCGAGTCCAGGGTGGCGGCTGCCGTCGCGGGCAGGACGAGCACGTCGGCGGGCCCGTCGGTGACGGCGCCGGACGGCCGGAACAACGCCCAGCCCCGCCCGTCGGGAGCGGCCGGCACCAGGGTCCGGGTGCCGAACGTGTCCGTGACGATCAGCGACCGGATCCGGGTGGCCGAGCCGACCGGCAGCTCCAACGGGACGATGAAGTGGTCGTTGGCGTAGACCAGGCCGTACTCGAGCAGGAACATCCGGGCCAGGTCCCCGGCACCCGCCCCGACCTGGCCCAGGTTGATCCGGGAGTCCTCCATCTCCCAGAACCGGGTGGCCGGCATCCCGGCGTAGCCGACCGGGGTGGGCAGGGTGATCCGGACCAGTTCCTGGCTGGCCGGTTGCGCCTGCAGGGTGTCGACCGGCGCGTGGTCGAAGTGGTACCAGTCCAGCCGGTCACCGTCGTACTCCCGGGCGGTGAGCACCAGCTCACCGGCCGATCCGGCGGCGCCGACGGCGAACTCGTACTCCATCCGCTCCCGCTGCCAGGCGGTGCCCTCCAGCCCGGCCGCGCTGATCAGCGGGTGGAAGTCGGCCGGTGGCCACGGCGGCGTGTCCGGCCGGGGGTCGACCCCCGGCGCGATGACCGCCGGTAGCTGCAACAGGTACCCCCCGGGCGGGCCGGGCGGGCGCGGCGGCACCCCGAGCCAGGCCAGCCAGGCGGTGATCGCGGCACGCAGCGCGCCGGCCAGCGCCGGCGGCACCGGCAGGTCGTCCTCGACCGTCCCGGCCGCGCAGGCGCGCAGCAGCAGGTCGCCGTGCGGCACCCGACCGGAGACCACTCGCAGGTAGCCCACCGTGCCGGCGTCGGCCGCCGACGGGGCGTCCGGAGGCGCCGCGGGGATCCGGTAGCGGCCGGCGAGCGCCGGGCCCAGCTCACCGGCGCCGGCCTCGGCCAGCAGCCGCAGGAACTGCTGACCGGTCTCCGCCGAGAGGCGCAGGTCGTCGGCGGTGGCCGCGCTTTCCCGCTCGACGAGCGCCTCCAGCGGGATGCCGGACGGCAGCCCGATGGTGCTGCCCGAGGCGACTCCCGGGCGGTACCGGGTGAACGGGGTCACCTCGGCGTGCACCCGGGCGACCACCGGCGAGCCGGCGTCCTCGCCGGTGAACTCGCCGAGCTGCCACTGCCGGGCGAGCAGCCACAGCGGGTCTGCGATGCGCGCCTCCAGCGCCGGGCTCAGGTCGCCGCGCCGGGTACGCGGCTCCAGCCGGGTCCAGGTGGTCACCGACGCCGGCGGGTCCTGCGGCGCGTTCGGGCCGGCGGCCGGCGGCCCGGCGCCCGGCGCCACCTGGTTGTCGTGCACGAGGTGGCTCATCGGCCCTCCTGCTCACCCGGTGCGACGGGTGCCGCGTCCGGTACGAAGTCGGTGGTGGTCGCCGCCTCGGCGACGTTGGTCGGCAGGTAGAACGCGGGCAGGTACTGCCCGCCGGCGCCGAGCGAGTCGAGGTCGGTGACCCGGGCGACGGCCAGGTCGAGGGTCTCCTCGACGGCCTGGGCGAGCCCCGCCGGCTGCCAGGTCGCGGCACCGTCGGCGCTGACCGCCAGCAGCACCGCCTGGCCGGCGGCGGCGGCCGGCGCGTCGTACTCGAAGGTCAGCCCGGTCCGCGTCGTGGCCGCCGGCACCACCTCGGTCCACTCGTCGACGAGCAGGCCGTGCACCGGCCGGGTGAGGTCGAGGTCGCCGAGGCTGACCAGGACCAGTGAGGTCGGCTGGCTGTCCGGCCGCGGCGCGGCCTCACCCACCCACCGGTCACCGGCCTGGTACGGCAGCTGGGCGACGCGGACCCGCGCCGGCACCCGCACCACCCCGCCCGCGCCGAGCGCGTCGGCGTAGGTCAGCACCTCCTGCAACCGGCCCACCGCCGGGCGGACCCGGCCGTAGCGGGCCAGCCAGCGCCGTACCGGGTGTGGCGAGCCGCCCTGGAGGGCGTCGCTGGCGGCGAGCGCGGTGGTCAGCGCGGCCGGGTCCGGGGCCCGGCTGGCCGACAGCACCGGCATGTCGGCGCCGAGCAGCGCCCGGATCCGGGCAACGTGCAGCTCGCGCCGGTCCGCCGGCGGCGCGGACGGGTCGTCGAAGTCGGTCTCCGGGTCGCAGACGCAGCCGCCCACCGGGCACGGGGTGCGTCCGCGCGCCTCGGCCACCAGCCGGCAGTGCGCGGCGACCCGGCGGGCCAGCTCGTCCCCGGCGGACCGGGCGGCCTCCGCCGCGGTGGCGGCGGCGCCGGGCCCCGGCAGCGGCGGGAGCACCCCGACGATCCCGAAGCCGGCGGCCGTCCGCAGCAGGGTGTGCACGGTGGTCTCGTTCCAGCCCGGGTCGTCCGGGCTGCCGGCGGCACGCAGCCCGGTGGCGGTGTCGAGGGCGATCTGCCACAGCTCGGTGGCCTGGTTCCGGGTGGCGTCGTCGACCTGCGCCGGCGCGTCGGAGTCGGTGCCCAGGTCGGCGGCGAGCAGTTGCCGGCCCCGGCCGAACAGGTCGCGCAGCGCCGCGACCGCGGCGAGGAACTCGGCCAGGCTGACCCGGGAGGCCGGCCAGCCGGGTGCCCGGTCGTAGTCCAGCTCCAACCGCCACTCGGGGGTCACCTGGGACGGCGCGAGGCGGCTCCAGGCGACCATTTCGATCCGTCGGTCCAGGTCGGTGCCGGCCGGGGCCCCCGGATGCGGCGGCGCGGCGAGGTGGTCCACCGCCGCCGTCTGGAGGCGGTCCAGGCTGCCCTCGACGTGGTCGGTGACGACGACGCCGTCCGGCGCGTGCCAGCGCATCCGCCAGCACACCCGGTTGGCGGGGGGCAGCAGCGCGGCGGTCAGCGCGTCGACCGCGGCGCCGATGATCCGGGGCTGCGCGGACTGGCCGGCCGGCCAGTCCGAGCGCCGGTCGGCGAACCGGCCGTCGAGGTTGAACAGCACGGCGACCCGGTGGGTGACGCTCACCCCGCTGGCCGGGGTGCGGGTGAAGTGCAGCTCGGGCGGGCTGCCGGCCGCGCCGGAGGCGACGTCCACCGCCGCGGCGGCGCGGTCCATGTCGCCCACGGCGAGCTGGTGCACGCCCTCGGCGAGCAGGGCGTCGGCCACCGCGTCGGCGTGGTCGGCCAGCTCCGCGAGCACCTCACCGACGGCGATCCGGGCGCTGCCGGGCAGCTTCGCCAGCTCGGTGGCGAGCGCGCCGGCCCGGTGCAGCCGGTGCAGCTCCAACCCGTCGGCCACGGCGGTGGACGCGACGGTGCCGATGATGTCCGGCGGGCCGTCCCCGTTCGGGTCGACCCGGTGCGCGCGGACCGGGGCCAGCCGGCGGAACAGCGGGATGTACTGGTCGAGCGGGCCGCCCGGGTGATCATGCAGGCCGCGCTCGAAGCGGTAGCCGAGCAGTTCGCCCAGCGCCTGCCCGTCGCGCATACCGGCGAGGAGCTGCCCGGCCAGCCGGACCCGGCGCGAGGAGAGGTCGACCGCGACGGGGTTGTCGTCGCCGCCGCCGTGCGAGCGCCACGCGCTGCGCAGCACCGCGGCGGTGACCGCCTGCGCAGGCGACGGGGCGTGTACGTGGCCGGCGCCGGCCGGGGCCGCCACGAGCTGCGGGGGCGCGGCGGTGTCGGGCACGTGTGCGGGGCGGTCGACCAGCGTGGGCGGCGGCGCCGGGTGCAGGTCGGTGAGCCAGCCGTACGCGCCGACGTGCACCCCGTCGGGCGTCCCGGCCGGCCGGGTGGCGGCCAGCCGGTCCAGCCGGGTGCTGGCCAGCGAGGTGATCCAGGCGTCCAGCCGGTGGGCGGTGAGCCCGAGCGTCCCGGCGACGTACCGGTCCAGGTCGTCCGGGTCGAGGGCGGCCGGGTCGTCTCCGGTGGGGGCCAGCCCGGTCGCCAGGTCGGACAGCGCGTCGCGTAGTTCGCGCAGGTCGGCGGTTGCCAGCCGGTGCCGGGTGTCGTCCCCGGCCGCGGCGGCGAGGTACTCGCCCACGCTCCTGCCGCCGGTGCCGGGCACGGTGACCGCCAGCCGTCGGCGCAGCGTCCGGGTGACCTCGCCCGGCCGGATGTCGATCAGTTCCGGCTCGGGGATCTCGGCGGCGGCCGGCAGCCCGGCAGCCCCGGCGAGCAGGTCCGCGGCGGCCGAGTGTTCGGCGATCAGCGCTGCCCGCAGCAGCCGGTGGAACAGCGGCACCGGCCCCGCCGAGGCGGGTGCCGCCGGGATCTGGTCGCCGCGCAGGCCCACGGCGGCGAGCGCGTCGAGGTAGGCGCGGATCCGGGCGGCGCGGTCCTGACCGGGTGCGGCCACCAGCGGGGTGCCCAGCGCGAAGGCGCCCTTGGCGAAGACCGCCAGGGACAACCGGGGGTCGACCGGCCCGCCCAGGCCGAGCGCGGCCAGCAGCGCCCGGCCGGGTTCGACGACCTGCTGCCGCCAGCCCGGGCCGAGGTCGAGCCGGGCGAAGCGCCACAGCCAGCTCACGTACTCGTTGCCGAGCATGCTGCGGGCCCGGACCTCCAGCACCCGGGCGTCGGTGGCCAGGATCTCCACCATGGTCTGCTCGGGGTCGGCCAGCCCGGGCCGGATCCGGGGCGCCGGGGTGGCCAGCCAGACCTGCTGCCAGAGGTTGCGCAGCACGGTGACCGCGCGTGCCTCGGCGGGGCTGGCCGGCTGCCAGCCGCGCAGTGCCGCCACCGGCAGCAGTCCGTAGGGCTGCGCGCCGATCCGCAGGGTGGGCAACGGCCCCTCCGGGTGCAGGTGCTCGACGAAGTGGGCGCGCAGCTTGCGCTGCTCGGCCGGGGTGGCCACCGGCAGCAGGTGCCGCAGCATGCTGCCCGGTCCGGCCGGCCAGAGGGCCCGGCGGACCAGTCGGGCCAGCCGGCGTTCGTCCCGGTCGGCCGCGGCGGCGCGGGCCAGCGCGGTCGGCGCGTCGGGACGTACCGCCCGGCGGCGGACGGTCGCCAGGTCCTCGGCGGCCGGCTGGGGCGGTGCGCCCACGGTCGGGGTCGACCCGGCCGGCACGGCGCTGAGCGGCACGGCGCTGAGCGGCACGGCGCTGAGCGGCACGGCGCTGAGCGGCACGGCGCTGAGCGGCACGGCGCTGAGCGGCACGGCGCTGAGCGGCACGGCGCTGAGCGGCACGGCGCTGAGCGGCACGGCCAGGGCCCGGCCGGCCAGGGCGGCGGCGTTCTCGACCTGCGGCCCGGTGCCGCCGGGTACCGCGTCCGTGCCGGTGATCGGGGCGACCGGGGGTCGTTCGGCCACGGTGACCGTCTCGGTGTTGTTGGTCGGGGTGCCCGGCGGCAGGAAGGCCAGCCCGTCGGTGGCGGCGTGGGCCTCCAGCAGCCGGTTCAGCCGCGCCGCGGAGATGTCCGGCGCGGTGTCGGCGTCGACGCCGAAGACCAGCAGGCGGTCCACGGGTTGGGGCCGGCCGGCACCGTCGGTGGGTACGTCGACGGCGAAGGCCATTCCGGCGGCCACCGCGGCCGGGTAGTCGACCATCCAGCGCATGCCCTCGTCGACCGGGGGCGACTCGACGGCGCCCGCCCCGATCGGGGCCCCGGGCGCCGGGCCCCCGGGCGGCACCGGGGTCGGCCCGGCGGCCAGGTCGCGGGCGACCGGCCCGGAGACGCCGGTGAACAGCGTGTTGCCGGCCGTGCGGCCCACCGCGTACCAGCGGGTCGGCAGCAGCCGGACCCGGGCCGCTTCGCACCACGGCGCCGGCCGGCGCAGCGGATCGGGCAGCTCGCCGGTGGCCGGGTCGGGCTCCATCACCCGGGCGATCCAGCCGGCCCGGGTCGCCCCGAACCGCCGGACCAGCTCGGTCCAGGCCTCCGCGCCGGGCGGGGCCCGCAGCGGACCGTCGGCCGGGCCGGCGGGGCCGGTCGACGCCAGCGGTGCCGGCGGGGCCGGGTCGCCGTCGGCGGTCGGGCCGAGCCAGTACGCCCGGCCGGCCGCCACCTCGTCGTCGGTCAGCCGGGGCTCGTGGCCGTCGATGTGAATCTGGTCGGGGTAGACCCTGATCCGCAGGGTGGCACCGGCGAACCGGGTCTCCAGCCGGACCGGCAGCAGCGCCACCGGGTACCCGGTGGACAGGGTCCACGGGGTGCCGGTGAGGGCGTCGGACAGCGGCGGTGGGGCGGCCGGGGCGGCGGAGGTGGTGCCGGCTGAGCGGCGGGGGGTGACGGTCATGGTTGGGTCTCCGGCGTGAGCAGCAGGTCACTGGCGTGGCGGGCGAGCATGACGGGCCGTTGCAGCGCCACCCGGGCCATGTCGGCGGCGTTGCGGCCGAACACCGCGCCGTCCACCGCCGTGCCCGGGAAGCCCGGCGCGTACGGGGAGAGGAACCGCGCTCCACCGGGCAGGTGGCCCCAGTGCAGGTCGTCCCAGTGCTCGCCGGCCCAGGCGGGGGTGTCGGGCGGGTCCGACTCCGGCCAGTCGTCCGGCTCGGCGTCCAGGCCGAACCGGGGCGCGGTGGGCTGCTCCCGCAGGACGAAGAAGTAGCCGGGATCGCCGAGCGCCTGGTCGGTCGCGCCACGGGCCTGGTCGGCGGTGTACGGGAAGCCGAACAGCAGCAGGTCCGGGGAGAGCCAGGCGTTGAAGATCGGCGGCAGGTCCACCCCGGTCGGTTCCCGCCGCTGCGGCCCGGTCCAGCGGGCGCGGCGCATGGTGACCACGGTGGACGGGAAGCGGCGCAGCACCTCGCCCCGGATGACCAGGACCAGGGACTGCTCGTCGGGCGCGCCGACCGCGGTCAGGTGGCTGCCGAGCGGGCCGGCGAGCCAGGCCGCGTCGGTCAGCGGCGGTATGTCGGTCAGCGGAGCGCCGGCCGACACCGCGCCGCGAACGTCCCAGAACTGCCGGAACCAGGTCTGCCGGGGGTCGGCGGGGAAACCGCGCCACAGCATCTCCCGGCTCATCTCGTGGTTGAGCCCGACCAGGAACGCCTCGATGAACCTGGGATTGGCGGCCAGCGCGGTCATCGTCTCCGGCGCCACCGCCGGCAGGTTCGGCACCACGTGCTCCTGGGACAGCCCGCGCAGCAGTTCGTAGCTGGGCACGTCGAAGGTGATCCCGGCGAGCAGCCGGCGCAGCGGGTCCCCGGTGTCCGGCAACGCGTCGACCAGGAGTTCACCGCCGACGCTCAGGCCGGCCAGCACCTCGCCGGCGACCGCGGTCTCCGGGCGGAGCGTGGCACGTACCGCGCCGGCCGCCGGGCCGAGCGGCACCTGCGGCGGCTTCGGGTCGACGGCCAACGCCTGGGCCGGGGCCAACCGGTCCTGGTGGTTCGCGGCGGCGGCCATGAACCGGTCACCCATCGTGGCGCGGGCGGCCACCAGGTCGGCACGCAGGTCGGCGACGAGCAGGCCGCACCCCCGCCCGGCCGCCGCGTCCGCCGCCCCGGGAATGTCCTGCGGCGCACTCCAGATCACCGGCACGCCGGCCGGGTCCAGGTCGAAGCCGACCCTGGTGGTGAGCACACCGACCCGGGAACGGTGCGCCACCACCAGGTCGGGCCGGCGGGTGCCGCTGACGTCGACGACCGCGACCCCCGCGGCGACGCCTGCGGCCACCTCCGCCTCGCCGCCGACCGGCAGCGGACTGGTCCACCCGGCGTCGGCGATCCGGCCGCGCCGGTTGACGCCCCGTCCGGTGAAGTACCGGGCCACCTTCTGCCCGGCGGTGTTCTCGCCGGCCACGAAGACCAGCAGGTCCGGCACCTGGTCGCCGGTCATGTCGACCACGTCGACGCTGACCGAGCGGATCGCCTTGAAGGTGTACGGGGTGGGCAGCGAGTCGGTCCAGCCCCGGGTGACCCGGCCGGCCGCGTCCAGCCCCCAGCCGACCCGGTAGTACACCCGGTTCGCGGCGGCGTCGGGGCCGTCGATGGCGTAACCGACGACGAGTTCGGGTGACCCGTCGCCGTCCAGGTCGGCGACGGTGACGTCGAGCGCGCCGGCGTACCCGCCGACCGGGTCGGGCAGGTCGTACGGGCCGGCCCAGCCGCCGGTGGCGGCGCCGTCGGCGCCGATCCCGCTGCCCACCCAGTAGGCCAGTCGCCGGGTGCCGGCCACGTTGCCGGCCAGGACCGCCACCGCGAACAGCTGCGCCGGCCGGCCGCCGGTGAGCGGCGCGGCGGTGACCGCGGTGGCCACCGCGGGCACGCCGGTGAACGGTCCGGCCGCCGCCGCGGTGAGGGTGTTCTCCCGCAGCACGCCGTCCTCGCCGAGGTGGTGGGCGGCCTGCGAGCGGATCCGGCTGCCGGACCCCTCGTCGACCGTGTACGACACCAGCAGCGAGGAGAGCAGGCCGACCCGGGGCGCGAAGCGGACGTGGGCCGGGGCCGGGGCGGTGTCCGGGCCGGCGCCCCGGGGATCGGCCGGGGTGCCGTGGTCGACCCACCCGCCGCCCCGGTTGCCCCAGGAGTACGCGGCCAGCCGCCCGTCGGCGGTCCGGACGAAGACCTCCCCGTCGCGGTCGTCACCGGTGACCGGGCCGGGCCGGTGCGCCGCGATCCCGTTGGCCGGCCGGCCGATCTCCTCCCAGGACCAGGAGTAGACCCCGGTCTCGTCGTTGCGCCACTGGTAGCGGCCGTACAGCCGCAGGTCTGCCGGGTCGGCCTCGGGGTGGGCCAGGACGAGCAGCTCCGGCTCCTCGTCGTGGCCGCTGGCCACGGTCTGCTGGCCCAGCGAGACGATCCGCAGGTTCTGCGGCAGCGGCGCGCGGAAGGAGACCCGGCCGTGGTTGAGGAACCCGCCCCAGCCGGGCACCCGGGTGACCAGTTCGCCGGTCGGGGTGAGGTAGCCGAAGCCGTCGGCCAGGGGATGGCTGAAGGTGTGGTAGGCCGCCGGGGAGCCCCAGATCGGCGGCGGCTGGCCGGGACCGTCGGCGACCAGGCTCCACTGCCCGTTGTGGACGAACAGCCGCTGGGCGGTGGTGGCCACGAACACGCCGACCGGGGTCGGGCGCGGTGAGCCCCACAACCGCTCCCCGGTGGCGAGCTGTGGGCGGCCCAGCGACGCCCAGGTCCGGGCCACGGTGCCGAAGCGGTACAGGTCACCGCTCGGGCCGAGCATGAAGACGTCGGTGCCGCGGGCGGTGGGCCGGCTCGCCGTGCCGCCGGGTGGGCTGCCGCAGTCCGTCCACACCCAGCGGTCGCCGTCGTAGCGGCGCTCGTAGAGCCGGCTGTCGCGGGTACGCACGTACACCCGGTCGGGGGCCACGGTGGCGCCGGAGGTGACGACCTGGGTACCGGCCGGGGCGCCGTGGTCCCGCCAGGTCCAGACGCCGTCGAGCCGGCGGCGTTCGAACAACCGGCCGTCGGCGGCGGCGACGAAGAACCGGTCCGGGCCGAGCAGGTCGCCGCCGTTGCTGGCCAGCGTGGTGACCGGATCGTCCGTCGCGGCCGGGGCCCAGGCCGCCGGGGCCCAGGTGGCGACGGTGTGCCACCACGGGTTCCGGCCGGCCGCCTCGATGGCGGCCCGGGTCAGCCGGGCGATGCCCTGCCCGGGCGGGACCAGGGTGTCGAAGACGACGCCGCCGGCCGGGATCCGGGCCGGCGGCACCGGGCTCGCCCCGCCGGCCAGCCGCAGCAGCGCCGACGACGACGGCGCGGCGGGGCGCAACCGGCGGGCCAGCGGACCGCGCGGGCGGGCCAATCGGCGGAACGGCGCGCTGGTGGCCGCCCGGGCGCCGGCGTTGCCGCCGAGCAGCTCGTCCAACGACTCGACCGGGGCTGCGCCGGAGCCGGCCAGCCCGGTCGCGGCCGGGGCCGCGACCAGGTCGTGCACCGGCCGGGCCAGCGCGACGAGCTGGTCGTCACCGAGGGCGTTCCCCGGCGCGGCCGGGTCCACCCGCTTGGCGAACAGGGCGGCGGCGCTGTCCCGGGCGGCCTGCCCGCGCAGCAGTTGCTCGTTGACCTCGCGCAGCTCGGCGGCCCGCTGCCAGGCGGCGGCGGCCAGGTCCTCCTGGTGTTTCTGGATCACCCGGGTGCCCAGCGCCGCCGCCGCCCGGTAGCGCGGGTCGAGGTTCAGCCCGGCCAGCCACCGCGGCTCGCTCCCCGGCGGTGGCACCTGCCCCTGCCTGCTGTGGATCTCGCCGTACAGCGGTGGGGTGAGCCAGTCCTCGACGTGCGCCAGCAGCTCGGTCATCCGGGCCTGCCAGGGCCCGGCGGCGGCCGGCTGCCAGACGGTGGGGGTCATCGCGGGTGAGGCGAGCGCGCCCTCGAAGGCCAGCACGGAGCGGCCCTCCACGCCGGCGGGCTCAAGGTCCGGCAGCCCGCCGCCGGCGGCGCCGACGTCCACCGGCTGCCGGCCGACGTCCGCCGGCAGGGCCCGGCCGCGCAGCCGCCGGGCCAGCGACTCGAAGTCGCCGTCCGGGCCGGTGCGGAAGGTCCAGTGGTGGTAGACCGGCAGGGCGATGGGGGCCTGCGGATCGGCCGCCGGGGAGCCGGGGCCCCAGGCCGGCACCAGCGGGCCGTCGTCGAGCGGCCGGCCCAGTCCGGCGCGCACGCCGGCGTCGAAGGCCGGCACGACGGCGGCCAGGTAGTCGGTGTCCGGGTCCAGCCGCCGGGGGCAGACCAGCCGGGACAGGGTGCGTTCCGGTGCGTCGGCGATGACGTCGGCGACGTCCTCGTTCTCCGTGACGACCAGCACCTGGGCGTGCGCCCAGGCCCAGGACTCGACGAGGTCGGGCAGCTGCCCGACGATGGTGCCCAGCCGGGCCAGCGGTTGCCCCGCCGACGTCTCCAGCCGGCCCTGCGGGCCCACCGGGACGACGACGAGCACCAGCCAGGGCCGCAGCCGGCCCTGCGGGTCGGGCTTCGCCGGGGTGTACAGCCAGGGCAGGTCGGGTCGGTCGAACTCGACCGCCGCGAACAGCGTCCCGTCGACGTTGTCCGCGCCCGCCGCCGGGTGGCTGCGGATGACCTGCTGGCCGTCGAGGCCGGTCACGTCACCAGGTCCGTGCAGCAGCGCGGTGGTGGTGCCGACGACGTCCACCGGGTCGACCCCGGCGGGGCCGGTGCCGCGCGCGGTCACCGAGAGCGTCACCTCGGACCGGATGGCCGGCAGCGGACCGGAGAGCGGGTCGGGTTCGGAGACGAGCCGGGCGACGCCGTCGCGTACCCAGGGCAGGAAGCGGAGGCCACCCATGTCAGGACACCTTCTCGGGTTCGGGCAGGGCAATGGTCGGTTCTGGCACGTGGACGCCGGCCCGGCGGATCAGCCGGCCCCGGTCGCCACCGGGGGCCACCTCGGCGGCCTGGGTCGCGGTGGGCAGGGCGGTCACCGGTGGGCGTACCCGGGCGGGGGCCTGGCGTCCCCGCCGGCCGGCGGGGTGCGGGGTGCCCCGGCCGGCCAGCCAGGACGGCCCGGCGTCGCGCAGGCCGAGGCCGGCGCCGGTGAACCGGGCCGCCCCGCTGGTGCGGGCGCTGGCGTTGGCGGCCGGGCCGGTGGCGGCGAACAGGGCCAGCAGCCCGCCCGGTACGGCGTCGGCGGCCGACAGCGGGTGCGCCGCCGCCGGCATCTCCCGGCCGGCGTCGTCGGGGTCGTCGATGATCACCCGGTCGTAGGCGCCGTCGCCGTCGAGCCCGGCGAACACGGTGCTGCCGTCCGCCGGCAGGGCGGTGCCGTCCGGCAGGGCCACCTCGCGGCCGGCCTCCAGCCGTTCGAAGCCGGGGGTGAGCACCCGCTGCTCGGGGGTCAGGTCGCGGAACTGGCCGGGGGCGAAGTCGTCGAGGATCGGCGCGCCGAGAGTGCCCCGTACCGTGTCGTCGCCGGTGCCGGCGCTGACCTCGGTGAGGGTGAACCGGTTCGGGCCACGGAGGCGGGAGGTGCCGATCCGCTGCAACTCGACGTCGAGGGGAAGGACGTTCTGGCGTACGCCGAGGGCGGCCCCCGGGGAGAGCAGCAGCGCTCCCCCGGCGTCCTCGACCGCCCGCAGGGCCACCGGCTCCGAGCCGATGGCGGCGGCCCGGATCTCCCAGGCGTCCGGGGTGGACAGGGCCGGCTGGAGCAGGTCCGCGGCGTTCAGGTAGGTGGGTTCGGGCTGGTCGGCCTTCTTCCCGTCGGTCCAGTCGAGCTTGGCCGACACCTCCCACCACAGGAACTTGATGCGCGCCTCGCCCCAGGCCCGCCAGGGGCCGGGACCGCTCACCCCGATGAACAGCCGGATGACCAGCAGCTCGGTGCCGTCGTAGGTCAGGGCGACGTACGCGCCGATCTCGGCGGTGAACCAGAACGGCTTGAACTGGAACAGCACGTCCAGCCAGGCCCGGCCGTCGAGGACGAACCCGGCCGCCTCGAAGCGCATCAGCAGTTCGGCGCCGAACTGGGCGGTGTTGCTGGTGACCGCCAGGTACGCGTTGAGCGTGATCCCCTTGCCCAGCTTCAGCAGCTTGATCTCGAACCGCTTGAGCGACGGGAAGCCGGCTGGCGGGCAGAACCTCGGGTGGAACCCGCCGATCGACAGGGCGAACGACTTGTCCCCGCCCCACCGGGCCCGCAGGGCCATCTCGCCGGAGACCGGCTGGCCGAACAGGTTGGAGTCGATCAGGGCCGCGTCGAGGCTGATCTCCTTGCGGGCGACGTCGACGATGCCGACCGAGTCCAGCCGGAGCCGGCCGGCCGGCCGGAAGTCGATGACCAGCTTGCCGAGCAGCAGCACCCGGACCGGGTCGGGGAACTCGACCAGCACGGCCAGGTCCGCGACGATCTGGCCGGAGAGGAAGTTCAGCCGGACCATCGCGCCGAGCACGGTGCCGGTGGGGTCGACCGGGAAGATCCGGCTGAGGGTGGCGATCACCGCCGGGGCGCGGCCCACCGGGTCCTCGGGGAACAGCAGCGAGTCCAGGGTTCCGGCGCGGGCGGCGTTGCGGACCTCCTCGGGGTTGCTGCGCCGGTTGTGCCCGACCACCAGGCCCAGGCCGGTGATCGAGATGCCCCAGAACAGCATCAGACCCGGGTACCACTGGAAGGTGCCGACGACCAGCATCGAGAAGGTGTGCTCGCCGTCGGCCTCGGCCAGTCGGCTGCCGTCCGGGTTGCGGGTGTTGAGGATCGCGGTGGCCTGGAGCACGAAGCCCCGCATCGGCGACAGCCCGTCCTTGGCGGCGATGCCCAACTGGAGCGCCCCGGCGTACATGCCGCGCGGCTCGTCGATGAACAGGTAGCCGCCGCCGTTGACGAAGCCGTTGTCGATCCGCAGCCCCACCCCGTCGGGGGCCTTGAAGCGGGGCACCAGGTCGGCGCCGCCGAGGTTGCCGGTGCCGGCCGGCAACGCGGGCGGGAAGGTCAGGTCGGCGCGGATGCCGATGTTCTCCACGACCGCGTGCAGCGGACCGATCTCGGCCCGGACGGTGGTGGTGACGGTCAGGCCGACGCTGGCGGTGTGCGTGCTGGCCGCCAGCGCGACCCGCAGCCCCTCCAGGTGTACGCCGCCCAGCGAGAGGTGCATCGGGTACTCGGCGGTCAGCGCGGCGGCCCCGGACAGGTGCAGGCCGGTCCGCAGCGACCAGCCGAGGCCGAGGTCGAAGCCGAACCGCAGGCCGTCGGCCGGCAGGAGCCGGGCCAGCAGCCCGTCGCCGTCGCCGGCCTTGACCACCAGTTCGGCGCGGCCGGCGGCGAGCATCAGCTCGATGTCGTCGCGGCCGGTGCCGAGCGCCGCCCGGCCGCGCAGCACGAGCTGCCCGATGGCCAGGTGCGTGCCGTCGGGCGCGCCGATGACCCAGCCGGGCTCGTCCTTGGGCGCGATCCTGGCGACCTCGGCGGAGAACTTCACCGCCGGGCCGCCGCCGGCGACCGTCACGCCGGCCGAGTTGATCGCGATGGCCGGGCCGGCACCGGCCAGGTCGGCGGCGACGTTCCAGCGACCGAACGCGCCTTCGAGGTGCGCCTCGCCCGTGGGCGCGACGATCCCGGTGAGCAGGCCGTCCCAGCAGGCCAGGGCGAGGGTGACGCCGAGGCGGAGCTGGGCGTCCGGGTCGGCGTCGACGTCCGCGCCGGCGTGCGGCACGCCGTGGATGTCGGACAGGGCGGGGCGCGGTCCCGGCTGTCCGGCGAGCACGGCCGGCTCCCCGGTGCCGGGCGGCCCCGCGACGGCGAACCGGACCCGGAGCAGCCCGTCCGCCAGCCGAAGCCCCGCCTCGCCCTGGTCGGGGCCGATACCCGGCCGCACCCCGTGCGCGGCGTCCACCCCGAACGCGCGCAGCGTCGCGGCCAGCCGGGGCAGCAGCCGCGCGGCCAGCGCCTCGACGGCCTCCGGGGTGCCCCAGCCGGCCGGCGCGTACAGGTCCTTGAGGTACCCGCCGGGGTCGGCGACCAGCTCGACGAGCCGCTCCAGGTGCAGCTCGTCGCGGTGGCGGGGCAGCCGGATCGGCGCGTCGCCGGCCGGCATCGGCGGGCTCGGCGGCAGCTCGACGCCGGGGGTGACCAGGCCGAGGAGGGTCAGCAGCGGCACCGTCCAGGGCGCCCGGCGCAGCAGGTAGGTCAGGATCAGGTGGTCGACCAGGTCGTCGACCAGCGCCTCGGGCAGGCCGTCCACCGGGGGCAGCTTCCCGCGCAGCGTCGGGGGCAGCGTGCCGACCTGCCCGAACGCGGTGCCGGCCGCGGTGGCGATCTTCTTGAGGTCGGCCAGCGAGTCGGGCAGGCCGTCGGCGATCGCCGCGTCCAGCGTGTCGACCGCCGTCCCGACGGTGCCGACCCACGTCTCGAACGTGTGCGCGTCGACCCCGCTGATCGCCTCCAGGTCCCAGCCCAGCGCCCGCATCAGCCGGGCCCGCCGCCACGGGTCGTACGAGCCGAGCACCGGCTCGGCCAGGATGCGGAGCTCGCCCCAGAGCAGGGCGAGGACGTTACGGTTCCGCTCGACGTCGTCGCTCATGCGTCCGGGTCTCCTTCACTGCGGTGGTGGTCATGACGCCGGGGGCTCATCCGGTCACCCGGGCCAGCTCGCCGGTGTCCAGCCGCAGCGAGCCACGCCGCGACGACAGCGTCCGGTCGGCCGCCGGCAGCGCGGCGACCGGGAGCTGGTAGGTGGTGCTGCCCGGCCACGCCGGCCAGGCCCGCACCGCGGCCAGCGCGGCGGGCAGTTCGGCGTCGGCCGTGGACCCGGCGACCTGACCGATCGCGGTGATCAGGGCGGTCTCGTGGGCGTCGGTCCAGCCGGTGGGCGGGCCGGTGAAGTTTGGCCCGAGGGTCCGGGCCACGGTCAGCACGGTGCGCAGCTCGGTGGCGGCGCGGGGCACGGTCCGCTGCTCGGGCGGCTCGCCGGCGACCGGCGGCCCGAGGGCGACGAGGTGGTGTGCGCGGTACGCCTGCCAGCAGGCGAGCTGGGCCACCGCCCGTTCCGAGGTGAACAGGTCACCGACCCGGACCCGGCGGGGATTACCGTCCGGGCCGGGCACATCCGGCACCGTCACCGGGGCCGCGCCGGGCGGGTCCCACGCGGTGCTGAGCAGGTCGTGCAGGCCCTGGCGGGCGAAGCGCCAGATGCTGTGCCGGACTCCCCGCTGGGTTCGCAGGCCCGTCGTGAAGCGGTGCACCCAGTGCCAGCCGCGCAGGTCGAGCAGCTCGACGACGTTCTCGATCGGCTGGCCCGCGCCGCCGGTGTGGTCGCTCATCGCGGGTCGGGCCCGACTGACCCGCAGCTCGGGGTGCAGCAGGGCGCTGCCGTCGACGCCCCAGCCGGGCGTCGCGGACAGCCCGGCCAGCCCGCCCATGGCCTCGTACGCGTCGCGGTCGGTGGCGCGCAGCGCGGCCAGCCAGGCCCAGAGCTGGCCGGGTTCGGTGCGCCAGTCCGGTCGGGGCGGCAGGGTCACGGGCGTCGTACGGGGCCCGTCCGCCGGCCAGCCGAACGGGCCGATCCGCAGCACCCCCGCGTCGGTGCCGTCCAGCACGTCGAACCAGCCGCCGGTGGAGCCGGGCCGGGTGTTCTCGGCGACCGCCCGCAGCACCTTGAAGGTGGACAGCCGGCGGCGGGCCGGGTCGGCGGTCGCTGGGTCGGCGTTGCCTGCGGCGGCGACCAGCGCGGCCAGCGACGGCCCGACGGCCTCCCCCTCCCCCGGCGGGATCAGCGCCTCGGGAAGCAGTTCGACCGCCGGCTCGACCAGCGGGCCGGCCCAGTGCGGTGCGGCGGGTCTGCTGCTCCAGCCGCCCAGCGGGATCAGCTCGGGGTGGTTGGCAGGCGCGGGCCCGGCACCGGCCGGGCGGCCGGTCACCACCCGCGAGTAGAGCCGCTGGTCGGCCGGGTGGGCGGTGTCGGCGCGCCAGACGTTTCCGGCGGCGAGTTGTTGTGGGCTGCCGCCGGCGACCTGCCACGCCTCCACCACCACGGGGCAGCGCCAGCGCTTGTCCAGCCAGTGCCGGACGGCGAGCTGGGTGGCCAGGTCGGCCACCCCGGTGACCGGTCCGGGATAGCGCTCGGCCTCCGGCACGTCGACCGGCGTCAACCGGTCGGAGTACCGGGTGGCGGGCGCCCCGGCGGGTTCGTGGGCGACCCGGGCCGCGCGGGCGTACGTCTGGAACTCGCGGACCGCCCAGTAGGTCGTCGAGTCGAACTCGCCGGGGTTGCGCGCCGGGCCGAACCCCAGCGTGGCCAGGTCGGCCTGCAACCGGGTCACCCACCGGTCGGTGACCAGGGCGGGCGGCCGGTCTGCGCCGTCGTAGTGCGCCTTGGCCCCGGAGCGGGCGTCGTGGTCGTCGGGGCGCAGCACGTAGCCGTACGGCGGGTCGGCCAGCAGCGAACAGCCGTACGACAGGTCGATGGTGTATTTGGTCAGCGCGGCGGCCCGGTTCTCCGAGGGCAGGTGCCACCAGAGGCGCTGGGTGGCCGACTTGCCCTCGCCCGCCGGCCAGTTGAAAGTGATCTCGCCGAGGTTGTTGTGGCCGACGATCTCCTTGCCGTTGCCCCATTTGCCGAGGTACCCGTCGAGGTTGCGGGCGGCGGCCAGGTACTGCGCCAGCGCCTGGTCGCGGGGCAGCCCGGTCGGGTCGAGGACGCCTTCCGGTGCCCCGTCCCGCCGGACCGTCGGGTCGGCCTCGTCGTGGTGGGCGAACTGCACCTGGATGCTCCACTCCGGCGGGCGGCTGAGCAGCTTCAGCCGGTCGTACTCGCTGACCGCGGGCCGGCCGGAGACCCACCATTCGGAGACGGCGTCGGCGGCCACGCTCACCTGGACACCGGCCTGGAAGCGCCGGCCCTGCCGCTGCTCCTCCTCGTTGGCCCAGCCGACCAGGTCGATGCGGCCGAGGCTGTCCAGCAACGGCACGTAGCCGACGTCGTGCAGCATGCGGGTCAGGAACACCTCGTTGCGCAACGCGCTGGAGACGAAGCCGGCGATCACGCCCTCGGTGCGGTTGACCCCCTGGAAGGGGTGGGCCGGGTCGGGGCCGCAGGCGTACGGCAGCGTCGCGGAGTAGCGGATCCGCTCGGCCGAGCCGAAGTGGATGTCGCCGCCGAGCATGACGATCCGCCGGCGCCGGACCCCGTCGGGGCCGGGCGGGGCGGCGGAGAGCAGCCGGCCGAGGAACTTGTGGGTGGCCGCGTCGCTGGTGATCCACGCGTCCTCGGCGTCGGCCTCGTACCGGCCGGCGAGGGCCTTCATGGCGGGCTGGGCCACCTGTTCGAGCAGCGGCATGCCGAACACGGCGACCGGTTGCGCCAGCACGGTGACCGACTCGTCGTCCAGCACCCCGCCGCCGCTGATCATCTCGTTGAGCGGGTGGTCGGCGAGCAGCAGCCCGCCGGGGTGCTCGGCGCCGGCCGGGAACTCCCGCCAGGTGCGGGTGTCCAGGGCGACGAGCTGGTAGCGCGGCCAGGTGACCGTGAAGTGGTAGGTGAGCGCGCCGGCCGGGCGGACCGGCCGACTGTCGGTTCCGACCGCGGTGGGCAGGCCGAGGCGTTCCCGCAGCCGCAGGTCGTCCACCGCTCCCGGGGCGGCCAGCCAGCCGCTCAGCGCGGCCAGCAGGTCCCGGCCCGCCTCGCCGGCCGCCCCCTGCTCGGCGAACCGGTCCGGCGTGTTGCCCCAGGCCTGGAAGACCGCGTACGCGGCCATCGCGTTGCGCACGACGCGCCGGCCCAGCTCCGAGGTGATCACGGCGCCGGTGACGAACTCCCGGGTCATGTTCCAGTCGTCGGTGACCTCGTGGTCGTCGGCGACCATGTACGTGGGCACGTTGGCCAGCAGCCGGCGCACGGCCACCAGCCCGCGCTGGAAGTTCATCAGCCGGATGGTCTGTTCCCGCCACCGCAGGTAGCGGTGGATGATCTTCTGCTGCTGGCTGCTGGCGTCGTAGGCGCGACCGGCCAGCAGCCGGTCGTAGACGGTGTCGCCGGGCCCGCCGCCCTGCGGGTCGCGCAGGATCCGGGTGTCGGCCGGGAAGACGTGCTCGAACCTCGGGTACGTCGCCGGCCAGAGCTGGTCCGACCAGGTCAGCAGGTACATGCAGGCGTACTCGCGCAGCGACATGAGGTGGCTGTCGGCCTCGCCGGAGGTGAACTTCGCGTCCCGGGCCAGGGCCACCGCCCGGTTCCCGGGGGTGAACAGCCGGTCGGCGGGCGGACTGGTGGAGCCGTCGGGGAGCAGCTCCGGCGGCAGGCCCAGGGCGGCCCCGATGCCGGGCGACGCCGGGACGGCCGGCAGCCCGTCGCGGGCGGGGACCGCGTCGTGCCCGTGCACCATGGACAGCAGGACGTCGGCGACGTCGTCGGCGTAGATCTGGTCACCGCCGAGCACCAGCTGGTGCGGGCGGAGCGTCGGGTTCCCGCCGGCCGCCGCGATGATCGGGTCCAGCACGGCCAGCGCGTCGTGGCCCTCGCCGTGCGGCTTGCGGCACGACCCGTGGAAGATCCGGAGCTGCCCGGGGTCCGCCGGGGGCGTCACGAAGCTGGGGTACTCGGGCGCGCCGCCCTTGTTCAGCGGGTCACCGGCGTAGCTGAGCAGCGATCGGGCGGCGGTCCTGTCGGCGGCCACCGCCCCCGGGGCCAGCAGGCTCGACCAGGCGCCGGTGGAGCCCGGGAAGGACAGGTCGTAGCCGTAGAGCCGGCCCTGCTGGAGGCCACCGACGGCCTGGACGGTGGCCACGTACAGGTTGCCGCCGAGTCGGACTGCGGCCCGGCTACCCGTGGCCACCGTGGCACCAGGGGCGAAGTCCGGACCGGGGCCCACCTCGAACACGGTGAGGGCGACGGTGCAGGCGGACCGGACGGCGACGAAGACCGCCACGCTGCCCGGGTCGACCCGGCGCACGATCGGCCCACAGACAACGTGGGGTGGTCCGCCCGGAGCGTCCATCGTCGAGGTTCCTTTCGCAGTTCCACGGCCGGATCCGGCCGTGTGGGTCGGTGCACCGCGCGGGCCGGCGGGGAGTCTCACCCGTCGCTGCCGGCGGCCGCTGATTCGCGGCACGGTGAACGCGCCACGGCCGCTGCGGTAGCGGCGCACGGCAGTCTGTCCGGCGGTCGCGCCCGTCCACCAGAGACGGGTGTCCCGGGTGCTCGGGACGCCCGCCGCTCGGCCGTACGGGCAGCGGACCCCCGGCCCGTTCGGGCGGCGGCGTCCCGGTGCAGAATGAGCGGCTGCCGACCCCACTGGCGGGGGTTGCGTCAGCTTGCGAGGCTTACGCCGTGTATGACTACGATCTGTTGGTGCTGGGCTCCGGGCCCAGCGGTCAGAAGGCCGCGATCGCCGCCGCCAAGCTCGGCAGGCGGGTCGCCATCGTGGACCGCCGCGACATGATCGGTGGGGTGTGCATCAACACCGGCACCGTCCCCTCCAAGACGTTGCGCGAGGCCGTGCTCTACCTGAGCGGCATGAGCCAGCGGGACCTGTACGGCAGCAGCTACCGGGTCAAGGAGGACATCACGGTCAGCGACCTGGCCGCCCGGACCCAACATGTGATCAGCCGGCAGACCGACGTCATCCGCAACCAGTTGGCCCGCAACCGGGTCGCGCTGATCACCGGCACCGGGCGGTTCGCCGACCCGCACGCGATCTGGGTGGACGGCGGTTCCGGGCAGGAGTCCCGGATCACCTTCGACCGGGCCGTCATCGCCGCGGGCACCCGCCCGGCCCGCCCGGACAGCGTCGACTTCGACGACCGCACGATCGTCGACTCCGACGGGGTCATCAACCTCGAGGCCGTACCCCGCAGCATGGTCGTGGTCGGCGCGGGCGTGATCGGCATGGAGTACGCGTCCATGTTCGCCGCGCTCGGCACCAAGGTGACCGTGGTGGAACGCCGCGACCGGATGCTCGACTTCTGCGACGAGGAGGTCGTCGAGTCGCTCAAGTACCACCTGCGCGACCTGTCCGTGACGTTCCGCTTCGGCGAGGAGGTCGCCGCCGTGGAGAAGCACCAGACCGCGGCGCTGTGCGTCCTGAAGAGCGGCAAGAAGATCGTCGCGGACACCGTCATGTACTCGGCCGGCCGGCAGGGCCAGACCGACGACCTGGCGCTGGAGGCGGCCGGGCTGGCGGCCGACCGGCGCGGCCGGATCGCGGTCGACGCGAACTACCGCACCACGGTGGACCACATCTACGCGGTCGGTGACGTGATCGGCTTCCCCGCGCTGGCGTCCACGTCGATGGAGCAGGGCCGGCTGGCCGCGCAGCACGCCTGCGGCGAGCCGGTCCGCGAGCTGCACGAGTTGCAGCCGATCGGCATCTACACGATTCCCGAGATCAGCTTCGTCGGGAGGACCGAGGAGCAGCTCACCGACAGTTCGACGCCTTTCGAGGTCGGCGTCGCGCGCTACCGCGAGTTGGCCCGCGGCCAGATCGTCGGCGACTCGTACGGCATGCTGAAGCTGCTCGTCTCGCCGGACGACGGCCGCCTGCTCGGCGTGCACGTGTTCGGGACCGGCGCCACCGAGATCGTCCACATCGGGCAGGCGGTCATGGGCTGCGGCGGTACGGTCGACTACCTGGTCGACATGGTCTTCAACTATCCGACCCTGGCCGAGGCGTACAAGGTGGCCGCCCTGGACGCGTCCAACAAGATCCGCAACATCACCCGGATCGACGGCTAGCAAATACGCCCGGCTATACGTCGGACGTATCGCACAAGGTTCACCATATGAAGGTCGGCGCATTGTTCGACGTCGAACGTTGACACCCCGAAGCTCCTGTGGCAGGTTGACAAATGGCACGGGGGCACCCACCCTCTGAAACTTAATCTCGGCGTTTTCGCCGTTTCGGGGTGTGGCACTCCTGGCCTCGTCCTACCCGTATCACGGATTACTGCCGGGTCGCCGTCAGCTTCACCGACGATCCGAGAGCCGAGCGGAAGGGGGGCCCAAAATGCGTTACCTCCACTGACATGTCGCGCTGCCGCGGCCGTCCGGCGCGTCCGGGCGGCCGCGGCGCCATGTGCCCGCGAACAGCCCACCACCTCGGAAGGGATGTCTCCTGTGGCGGACGAGGCCACTGCTGCGGTGCGTGACCCGATCTACGATCCACTGGCCCCGTCCGTGATCGCGGACCCGTACCCGTACTACCGGAAACTCCGGGAAACGAATACGGTCCACTGGCACGAGTTCCTGGATTCCTGGGTCGTCACGGGGTATGCGGAGTGCCGACAGGTGCTCGGCGACACCACAAACTTCGGCTCCGACTTCCGGCGGATCGGTGTCGAAATCCCGGACACCCAGTTGAGCGTGCAGTCACTCGATCCTCCCGAGCACGGCGCCATTCGGCACCTGCTCGTTTCGGCATTGCACGAGCAGCCGCTGACCACCGTGCGACAGCAGTTCGCGACGATCGTCGCGCGGCAACTCTCCGACCTGTCCGGGCAGCCCGGGGCCGTCGACCTGGTGAGCCGGTTCGCGCGCCCCGTCGCGCTGCGGACGATCACCGCCTTCCTGGGCGTGCCGCCGCCCGACGGCGCCGAGTTCGAGCAGTGGTCCAACGCGATCGTGCGGAGCATGGACGCCGGCATCGAACCCGCCCGGGCGGAGCCGGGAAACCAGGCGCGGGCGGAGCTGAGCCGGCTCGTCACGCGGTGGCTGGCCGACGCCGACGAGCGGGGATTCGTCGGGGCGGCCCGACGCGCCGCCCGGGCTCAGGACGTGCCGGCCGCGGTGCTGGCCAACTCGTTGCGCGCGGTGCTGCACGCCGGTTACGAGTCGGTCAGCCGGCTTTTGGGCGGCGTCCTCGCCCGGCTCGTCCGGCACCCGGAGCTGCTGGCCGGCCCGGCGACCACCGACGAGGCCCTCATCGACGAGCTGATCCGGTTGGACGGCCCGGTGCAGGCCGACGCGCGGGTGTGCGTACGCGACCGGGCGGTCGGCGGGCAGGCGGTGCGGCGGGGCGACGTGCTGGTGCTGTTCATCGCGGCGGCGAACCGCGACCCGGCGGTCTTCCCCGACCCCGACGCCGTGCGGCTGACCCGGCGCAGGGGCCTGCACCTGGCGTTCGGGCGGGGCGCGCACGCCTGCCTGGGGGCCGGCCTGGCGACCCTCCAGCTGCGCGAGGTGCTGGGGGCGCTGCGCGCGGGCGGGCTGCGGCTCACGCCGGCCGGCCCGGCGACGTACGAGCCCACGGCCACCCTGCGCGGGCTGGCCGAGCTTTCCGTATCGGTGCGCCAGTCGCACCAGGCTGACTGACCGTGCCCGACCACAACCGGAGGTGTCGTGCGTAGCGTGAGGGTGTACCACAGACTGGCCGGGCTGGTCGGCGCGTTGTTGCTGGCCGGCGTCGCCCTGCCCCCGGGCGGGGCCGCCCGGGCCGCGCCGGGTTCCCTGGCCGACCGGCTGGCGGCGACCGTCACCGGCGCCGGGGTCCACCGTCACCTGGCGGCGCTGCAGCACATCGCCGACGCCAGTGGCGGCGACCGTGGTTACAACCGCGTCGGGTTCACCCGCTCGGCCCGGTACGTCAGCACCGTGCTGCGGGCCGCGGGGTACCAGGTCGTGGAGCAGACCGTCCCCTACACCGACTTCGACATCACCACCGAGCGGCTACGAATCGACGGGGCCGGCGGGGACGTGCCGGTGCTGATGACCCGGTTCACCCCGTCGACGCCGGCCGAGGGCATCGAGGCGCCCGTGGCGGCGCCGATCGACGGGCGCACCGGCTGCGACCCGGCCGACTACGCCGGCGTCGACGCCGCCGGAGCGATCGTGGTGCTCGCGCGGGCCGCCTGCGGCTACACCCGCCAGCAGCAGGTCGCCGCCGGCCTTGGCGCACGGGGGGTGCTGCTGTACTACGTCACCCCGTCCCCGGAGAACAGCTACCGGTTCCACGCCTTCAACCCGGAGGCGTTCACGATCCCGACCGCCTCGGTCGCCCAGCGGGACGGGGAGGCGCTGGCACGCGCCGCGCGCGGCGACGGTGCCCGCGTGCACCTCACGCTGCGGGCCCGGGCCGTCGCCCGGACCACCGTGAACGTGCTCGCCGAGACCACCGGTGGCGACCCGGACAACGTCGTGCTGCTCGGCGCCCACCTCGACAGCGTCCCCGAGGCGCCCGGCATCAACGACAACGCGGCGATGGCCGCCACGGTCCTCCAGGTGGCCCTGGCGCTGGCCAGCCGCCAGCACGCCGTGACCAACAAGGTGCGGTTCGCCTGGTGGGGCGCGGAGGAAATGATCAACGTCGGCTCCGGGCACTACGTGGCCGCCCTCTCCGGCGACGAGCGGCGGCGCGTCGCGGCCGTGCTCAACGGGGAGCTGATCGCCTCGCCCAACGACGGTCGCTTCGTCTGGGACCCGGGGACCGGCGGCGGACACGTGCTCGCCGACCTGTTCGCCGGGTACTTCGACCGGCGGGGGCTGCCCTACGAGCGGACCGGCCCCGAGTCCGTCGGGTCCGACCACCTGGCGTTCGAGGCCGTGGGCATTCCGACCGGCGGGATCGACGGCGGCAACCTACAGGTCAAGACGCCGGCGCAGCAGGCCCGCTTCGGGGGCCTGGCCGGGCAGATGTTCGACCACTGCTACCACCAGCGCTGCGACCGGCTCGACACCCTCAACCGGCGGGCCCTGGACGCCAACGTTCCCGCCGTGGCGTGGGTGCTCGGTCGGCTGGCCGACGACGTCCGGGACGTCCGGGCGGCGACCGCTGCGGGGCCGGACCGGCAGGTCGCGTACCCGCCTGTCCGGGACTGAGCGGAGCCGCACCGGCCGGCTACGCGTCCACGAAGGGCGGGCGGCACCGATTCCGTACGCGCGAGAAGGGGCCCGACATTGGAAGTACCGCCCGATCCTGCCCAGGTCGAACGTCTCGCCACGCTCCTTCAAGGACACGCGGTCACGCAACTGCTCGCATCGGCGGCTCGCTTCCGGATCCCCGACCTGTTGGCCGAGGACGCCCTCCCGGTCGCCGGCATCAGCGCGCGGACCGGAATACCGGTGTCCGCGCTGAACCGGTACCTGCCGGCCCTGGAGGGGCTCGGAATCGTCCGGTGCGAGCCCGACGGCACGTACCGCGTCACGCCGCTCGGACGGCTGCTGCGGAGCGACACCGGTTCGCTCCACGGTCAGGCCCTGATGGCCGGCGACGAGTACTACGGCGCCTGGCAGGAACTGGACCACTGCCTGCTCACCGGCGAGTCGGCGTTCCACGCCCGACACGGACGCGGGCTGTGGGAGATGGCGGCGGGGAAGCCGGACCTCGCCGCCGGCTTCGCCCGTACCATGCGCTGGAACTCCGCCCGCGCCCTGTCCGACGTCCTCGCGCTCTACGATTTCACCGCCGCGCGGCTCGTGGTGGACCTGGGGGCGGGGGACGCCACGTTGCTGTGTGGTGTCCTGGCCCGCTACCCGAAGGCCCGGGGGCTCGCCGTCGAACAGGGTTCGATGGCGGCACACGCCGCAGCGACCGTACGGGAGGCCGGCCTGGACCAGCGGTGTGCCGTGCAGACCGGCGACATCCGCCGGGCGGTGCCGAGCGGTGGTAACGTCTACCTCCTCAAGTCGGTCATCCACAACTGGCCGGACGCTGCCGCCGTGGACATTCTGCGCACCGTCCGGGACGCCATGCCGGCCGGCAGCCAACTGCTCCTGGTCGAGAAGGCCCACGACAGCGCCGACCCGCAGGCGGCGCTACGGGATCTGACGATGATGGTGCTCTTCGCCGGCCAGGACCGCACGCCCGCCGAGTACCACGCACTACTCATCCGGGCCGGCTTCACGCCCTCCGCGCCGCGACTGGGCAGCTCCGGGATGTGCCTGATCGCCGCCACCGCCGACAGCGTCGGCCACCGCGACGCGGCGCGGCCCATGCCGAACACCGGGGAGCCGCCGCGCTGACGCCCCCTGCCGAACAACAGCACCGGGAGAACGAAGACCTCGAATAGCCCGAGACCACGACACGCGGGGTTGAAGATCACGCCGGGCCGCATCCTAAATGGGCGGGTCGACGGCAAATAGCATGGCAAGAGAACTTGGTCTACCGCTTGCGAGCCCACACCGGCGCGCACCGCTCTTTGTCGGCAAATGTGCGGACCAGGACAAGTGCGACGAGTGCCTGCGGCAGGCTCCGGCAGTGATCCGGAGCAGTCGATCAATGACCGCATCGCAACGCATGGATTCACTGGCCACACCACTCATACACGGTCACCCTGACGCAGGGTGGATATGACGAATACTTGCGGCGAGCGTTACGGTCATGTTACTTTTTCGCCTGCCGAGGAGTTGGCGATTGTCAATCGGTAGGCAACGACGTTTCGAACCTCCGAAAGGATCTTATGAGACCGAGGTGAACAAGCGCTCGCGGCTGCTCCCCCGCTCCGGCCGCCGCCACCGCGAGCACCCCGCCCAGCGCCGTCACCGCTTCAGCCTCGACGGCGCACACCTCCATCGCCAACCTGGTGGGCGGGATACGCCAAGACGCGTTCGGCGGAACCACCGAGAAGGGAAAGCCGGTCCGACAGCACCACCACAACGACGGACCATCCGGCGGTGGGAGCAACTCCCCGGCCCGTACGCCGGATACGGCCGACTGCGGAACCTCGCCAGATACAGCCATGGGTGCCTCGACGTCCGCGACGAAAGGCACTGCCCAGCGGCGGGTGCGCGCCCAGCGAGCCTGGCAGACAAGGCAGGTATCGACCGGGGACCCTGCGCCTGGGCTACGTGTTCCGGGATGCGCATATCCAATCCGGCACGGCCGGGTTGCCATTGCCGCCATTCCCTCGGCCGCACCTCGCCGCAAGGTCTCATCGACTCCACCGCACCCTGCGACCCGAATGCTGACCGCGCCGGCGAAACATCCGGAAACGCAACCAATCCTGTTCGTCAGTGGCCTCGCGCCACAGCCTCGACATGCCTCTAGAGGAGCATCATGTTCAACTTCAGACAGAGCCTGTCCGCCGCCCTCATGGCCGTCCTCGCCACGGCCACCGGCGTGGTCGCCGGATCTGCGCCGACGTCCGCGGCACCAGCGTCCACGATCGGGCCGATGTTCACCACCACGACCATCGTCAACCGCGCGACGATCGTGGTCGGCAACGCTCCGATGTGCCTGGATGTGCCCGGCGGTTCCACCTCGAACCAGTTGCAGGTCCAGCAGTACAACTGCAACGGTGGCACCAACCAGCAGTGGGAATACATCCCGGGCTCGACCGCCGGTTACGGCCAGCTGCGCAACGTCGCCAGTCAGAAGTGCCTGGACGTCCGCGACACGAGCAGTGCCGCCGGTGCGGTCGTCCAGCAGTACATCTGCATGAACGTGCCGAACCAGCAGTGGCTCTACGACTCGTCCAGCGGATACCTGATGGCCATGCACAGCGGCGGGTGCGCAGCCGTGTACGCCTTGGTGTACAAGTCGAAGGCGCACCAGGAGGTCTGCGGTGGCGGCAGCGCCCCGTACCCCATCTTCACGCGGTGGAACGCCAGCATCTAGTGCCGCGCCTTGAACGTTGCCGGACATCGCCCACCTGCTAAAGGCCAGCGAGGACTACGTCCGGGACGTGATCTACGCCTTCAGCGATCGGGGTTCGACGCGCCGGACCCACAATGGAGATGGGGGCGCACCTAGACGGACCGATGATGCAGACCCGAAACCGGATCTGCATCATCGTCCGGTGCGACCCCGCCTCCTCGGCCGGCCCTTCTCCTGCTGCTCCCTGACCAAGCTGCGCGACTACTGGTCGCCACCGGCCACGTCGCGGCGGTCAGCGTCGAGACCGTGCGGCGGATCCTGCACGAGCGCGGCCGTGCGCTACTTCGCCCCAACGGCACCGACCACCGCAGCCATGCCGAACAGGACACCGCGATCGGCGACTACATCCGATGGCGCAACCGCCACGCCAAGCCCAAGACCGAATTCGCCGTCAACTCCAAAATCCGCCGCCCGGACTACCCGTTCAAGGCTGCATGACGAAGCACTAGTCCGTTCCCGGGCCGCACACCAAAGGAGATCTTCCGGCTGCTGCACGCGGACGAGACGGAGTTCCGGGAGCAGTTCTGGTTCATGCAGTGGGGCGAGACCGTCGACAACGTGTCGACGTACGCCTACCTGGAAGACGACTTGGTGATCGTCTTCGCGTTCTGGCGGGCAGGCCATCTCTTCCCGGAGGATCTGGGCAAGGTCTTCGTCGCCAGGATCCCTTCGGACGAGTTTGCGGCCACCGTCGAGGAAGCAGCCGATCTGCTGGACGCCGAGTTTGTTACCGCCGATCCGCATCGATGAACGAATTCGTCGCGCCCGGTGCGCCGCAGCGCGCTTGCCGGTAGACGGCACGGCCTGGTCCCGCCACTCGGGTCGCAAACGGCCCTGGCATCTGGGGCGCGTAAGGCCATTCAGGATCCGGTCGTCTGGTATCTGCGGACCGCAGCTTCGGCGAGCTGGGTGAGGTATTTGTCGTCGCCGGGTTCGTTGCCCTCCTCCTGGACGACCACCAGAGCGGTTCCGATCCGGACGATTATGCTGTCCCATTCCATCGGGTCAGAACCGGACGTGCTGCTGTTGCTGACGTGAATACTGTCATCGCCGAGCTGCGGCCCTGGTGCCACTGCGAAGCGGTACCTGTCGCCGATGCCAGGGCCGGACGACACGACGACGGTGGGGCAACGGCCGGTGAAGGTTCGCAGGTCGGTCATTGCCTGTCGTGCACCGTCATCGGCGTAGGTCCTGAGGACTTCGGTTCCCACCCAGAAGACATCGGGATCCGCGTCATAGCTGAGGGTGGCTGCGGCCTTCGCTGACGGAGTGCCGGTCAGCCGCCTGGCCGACAGCAGTGGGATCATGTCCGAACAGGACACGTCGACACCTGAGCGTTGATCTCCAGCATCCGGCGCCATGGCTGTCGCGATCTCCACAGTGAATCCGGGCGGCACTGACTCCGTGGTCACCAAGCGTGCGGACAGCGTCGCGGAGTAGCCGGATCCGCCGGTCGCCGGAACTGCTGGGGAAGCTGGCTTCGTGGCTGCGGCCGAGCCCGTCGCCTGCGCCGTGGAGGGGATCGTTTCGCCCGCTGATCGATCCGTTGTATGAGCCGTTGAAGAACCACACGCGGTCACCATGCCGACGGCCACCACCGCGACGAACCTACGCAGCACCATCCGAAGCATCCGGGCAGACCCCCGCCTCTCCCGTGAGACGCGTCAGGCTACCAGTGCGTGACACCCTCAGGTGTCGTCCGAGGTCAACCGGTCTGCTGAGGCTCGTCGCGGTGGGGTGCGGTCGGCTCGGTTGCTGTACTCCACAGCTGTACTTCCTCGGCTGCGCGGAGCACGTCACGGGCGGCGGCGGCCACCTGACAGGCTGCTGCCCGGCAGATCGGACAACGGCCGTCGGGTCCTGGTTGATGGTCGCGGAGCACCCAGCGTGCGGTGAGGATCAGCCGGTTATGGATCTGGGCCAGGGACAGGAACGGCGCGGTCATCCTCAGCCCACCCCGAGGATGGCGGCGAGGTGGATGAGCGTCGTCGGGGCGGCGGGGTCGCAGGCGACCTGGGCGAGCACGTCCCGGCCTGCCGGTCGGTGGCGAATCTCGGCCGGCGCAACGCGGTCAGCTTCCATCAGGACCCGGTCGGCGCTGATCGGACCGTCGGTCTGGAGGTACGCGCGGGCGGCCTCGATCAGATGCGCGGCGCGGTACTCAGCGGGCAGCCACCGCCAGCCTTCTCGCGTGGTCGCTTTCTCGTGCCAGGCTACGGCGTCGTCACCGTCGCCCAACTCCAACGCTGCGGGGACACGGGCCAACTCCACCGCCGTCGGCCCGAACCCGGTGCGGTGGTGGTCGTGCCCGTCGCCGACTCGGGCGGCCAGGGCGGCGGCCTCGTCGAGCAGTTCGGCCACCGCCGCGTCGTCACCGTGACGGGCGGCGGCCAACGCCGCCTGGATGAGCAGCGTCCCGCACAGGGACAACTCCGGGGGCAGGCCGAACTCCATCACCGGCGGGGCGATCCGGTAGGCGGCGGCCAACATCGCCGACTTCGCCACCCGCACCTGTCCAGACGCACGCAGCACCTGACCGAGTTGCACCGCTGCGGCGGCCACCAACACCCGGTCACCCGTGGCAGCGATCACCGCCCGGTCGACAGCAAGCCACGCCAGATCCGGGGCACCCAACTTGACCAACAGCGACGCGGTGATCCGGTACGCCTCCACCAGCGGCACCCGCCCCGCCACCGGGTCAACGGCGTGGGTGCGCTCGACGTTGGCAAGCAGATCCGACAGCCGGTCAACCACGCGTGGATATTGAGCGTGCTGGAAGGTCGTCCAGGCGTACGCGACCTGCCGGGCCATCTGGTCGACCGACAGCACCGGCTGGCTGCCTGCCGGTCGGCCGAGGGGAATCTCGTACCGGGACAGCGCCGCCCGGACCCGCTCGACCTCTGCGGTCCGCTCGGTCAGCCCGGCGGGCTGGACGTCCCGGCCGAGCAGTACCGCCGTGTCGATGCGCAGGGCGGTGGCAACCTCCTGGAGGGTCGACACCTTGTCCAGAGAGCGGACACCCCGTTCGACCTTGTCCACCCAGCTCTTCGACTTACCCAACCGGTCGGCGAACACCTGCTGCGACAGCTTCCGCCGCCCCCGCCAGTACGCCACCCGCCGCCCCACCGGCAGAGCCTCTGGTGGGGTGGGGGTCATCCGGCCCACCCGAGGAACCGGTGGCGAAGCGCCCCAGCGGGTGCCCATGACGTCGGGACGGGTTCGTGTGTGGTCACCGAACATCACCCTTTCCTCAGCAAAGACCCGGCCCGTACGCGCGGATCAGACCTGGCACATTCGGTAACCGTGACGCTACGATCACGGCGACGCGCGTTGAACTCACCCGCAGTACGAATGAGCTGGTCAGGAGTCGCCGCACGTCGCTGTGCGCGACGGGAAACGTCGACTTCCGGTCACCGTAGGGATGGCGATGGCACCGCTCGAACGATCCACCCCGACCCGCGGCGACGTGACTGGCTACCTGCTGAAGCTGATTCGGGAATCCATCCCCCTGACCCAGGAACAGCTCGGCGTGGAACTCGGTGTCGACCGCGCGACCGTCCAGAGTTGGGAGTCGGGACGGCGACCGTTCCTCGCCGTCCCGTTCGGTCAGGCCGTCAGGATCCGGCACCGGCTCGGCAGCCTCGGGGCGAATCCGATACTGCTCGATGCCGTCGCGGACGCCGTCGAGGCCGACACCGCCCTCGCCGCCCTGCTCGGCCCGAAGATTGAGCGGGCAGACATCGCCGAGCAACCCCTCGGCTGTACGGTGCTCACTCACCGGCTGGCCGACCTGATCCTCTGGGCGGTCCTCGGCCAGACACCCACCTTCATCAGAAGCCTGCCGGCCCCCCACCGTCGACGCGGCCCGGTCGCCACCGGCCCGACCCTGCGGGCTGAGGAACAGCGGGTCTTCTTCGCGAGCCTGCACGTCCTGGCCGAACGCGCCGCAGACCAGCGCCGCCCGAACGTGCTGCTGCACCGGCAGACGTGCTTCCTCGCCGGCATGGACCCCACGGGCTCCTCCGCCGCCTGGCTATCCCAGAGCAACGCCCGCAAAACCCACCGGATGACCACCTTTCATACCTGGTCACCGCTGTGGCCCGATGCCCGCTCCGTCGTCACCTCCCTGGCCAACCAGGGAGACCCCGATCCACTACGGCACTTCATCGCCCGCGCGCACCCCGACGACACCTGCCAGCGCGCGGCCCTCAACTACTCCGCGTACTGGGTCGGCGAGATCCCCTACCGCCAACCCGACGACTCCTTCATGCCCACCACCAACACCGACTGGCGCGGCACCAGACTCCTGCGCCACCTGGTCGAACGCCTCCACGCCAGCCACCCGTTCATCGACCTCAACATCCACAACCTGTGGGCACTGCTCACCGCCCGACGCGGACTCGTCCACGACCACCCCACCACCGGACAAGCCCTCGCCAACCGTGCCGTCGCCATCCTCGACAGCGACCGGATCTCCGCACAGTCCCGTCAGGAACTAACCTCTATCGTCTACAGCCTGCGGACAGAGGGAATCACCGGCACAGGGACGGGCAGATGAGCGACGACCAGCACGCCGCCGCGATGAGGTTCATCTTCGAGGTCGGCGTCCTCAAACGCGCGGCCCGTACCGGCTGGTGGTTCGCCGGGATCAAGCACCCCGAATCCATCGCGGAGCACTCCCACCGCACCGCTCTGATCGGCATGATCCTCGCCGCCATGGAAGGAGCCGACCCCGCCCGCGTCGCGATGCTCTGCGTCCTGCACGACACCCAGGAAACCCGCACCACGGACCTGCCCCACATCGCCAAGCGCTACCTCGCCGCCGCACCCAACATCACCATCACCGCAGACCAGGTCGCCGGCTGCCCGCCCGCCGTCGCCGACACCATCACCGCCGCCGTCACCGAGTACGAAGCCGGCGAGACCCGCGAAGCCATCGTCGCCCGCGACGCCGACAAACTCGAATGCCTCGTCCAGGCCGTCGAGTACCACCACCAAGGCATCGACAACATCCAACGCTGGATCGACAGCAGCCGCGCCGCACTCAAAACCGCCTCCGCGCACCGTCTCGCCGACGCGGCACTGACCGGACAACCCCTCGCCTGGCTCACTCCGACACCGAAGCCGGCGAGCTGACCCCATCCGACAATTCGGAGAGCCGGGCTCCTGCCTACCGACCCAAAACACCCCAGGATGGGGACGGTTGGACATACCGGCTCGGTCGCACAAAGCCTCGCAGTTAATGCGCTTATTCTCGTCGCACTCAGCCACTGCAATCATTGCGCTCATGAGTCTTTACAGAAACGCTTCGGATGCAGACTCGACCTCGACGCGCGGAGATCGAAGTCGAATGAGCCATAAGCCTAGCGTCTGTGCCTGCAATGTTTGACGCTAAACGTGGGGCACTGTACGGTCCGGTTGCCACCCGGGTGGTGCCGCGTCCCGCACGATGACGCTCGGAGTGGCCACGAGCTGACGGGAGCACACCCCTGTTCCCTGGATGAGGAAGGGACCGATGATCAGCGTCACCACGCTCCAGTCAGCTGACCGTCCGGTGTGGGAGCAGCTGTTTTGCGGCTACAACGCCTTCTATGGACGCAGGTGGCCCGCAGAGCGGTATGACCATGCCTGGCAGGAATTCCGGCGCGGTGACCGAGTGCACGCGCTTGGGGCACGGCTGGATGGTCGGCTGGTCGGCATTGCCCACTTCTTGGTCCACGCCAGCACGACATCGCCCGACGTGTGTTACCTGCAAGACCTGTTCACAGCTGTCGACGCGCGTGGCAAGGGAGTTGCCCGGGCGCTGATCAGGGCCACCGAGGCGTGGGCTCGCCAGCAAGGCTGTGATCGGCTGTACTGGACTACAAAGCAGGACAACCACACCGCCCGGCGGTTGTACGACCAGGTCGCCGAAAACCGCGGTTTCATCCAGTACGTGGTTGCCTTTTAGCTTCGTGTATCTGAGTTCTTTCGATGGCTGGCTTCGCTGAGGATCTGGTCGGCGGTTTTGGTCCAGCGGAGCACATCCATCAATCGGATGCGCCCTCTGGCCTCTGTCGGGGTGCCGGATTCGAACCGACGGCCTCTTCGTCCCGAACTGGCGGCGAGGCGTTTGGATCGGGTGTCGTCCGAGGTCATTCGGCCTGCTGGGGTTCGTCCCGGTCGGGTTCGGTTGGCTGGGTTGCTGTACTCCGCTGCTGTACTTTCTCGGCGGCGTCGATGACGTTGCGGGCGGCGGTCGCCACCGAGCAGTCCGGTGTCCGGCAGGCCGGGCAGTGGCCGTCCGGGCCGGGCCGATGGTCGCGGAGGATCGCTCGGGCGGTGAGGATCAGCCGGTTGCGGATCTGGGCCAGGGACAGGAACGGCGCGGTCATCCTCAGGTCACCCCGAGGGTGAGGGCGAGTTGGATGATCGTGGCCGGGGCGGTGGGGTCGCGGGCGACCTGGGCGAGCACCTCCCGGCCTGCGGGGCGCTGGCGTATCTCGGCCGGTGCGGTGCGGTCGGCGTCGATCACCAGCCGGCCCGCGCTGATCGGGTCGTCCGCTTGGAGGTAGGCGCGGGCGGCGTCGAGCAGGTGGGCGGCGCGGTGTTCGACCGGTAGCCACCGCCAGGCGTCCCGCTTGGTGGTCTTCTCATGCCAGGCGACCGCATCGTGTGCGTTGCCCAGTTCGAGGGCTGCGGCGGCACGGGCCAGGTCGACCGCGGTCGGCCCGAACGCGGTCCGGTGGTGGTCGTGGCCGTCCCCTACCCGGGCGGCCATGTCGGCGGCCTCGCCGATCAGTTCGGCGGTGGCCCGGTCGTCGCCGTGTCGGGCCGCCGCCAGGGCGGCCTGCACGAGCAGCGTCCCGCACAGCGACAGCTCCGGTGGTGTTCCGTCGTCGGGATCGGATGGGGCGATCCGGTACGCGGCGGCCAGCGTCGCCGACTTCGCCGCCCGCGTCCGGCCCGATGCACGGAGCACTTGGCCGAGCTGCACTGCTGCGGCTGATACCAGCACCCGATCGCCGGTGGCGGCGGCCATGGCCCGGTCGACGGCCAGCCAGGCCAGGTTGGCTTCGCCGAGCTTCACCAGCAGTGATGTGGCCACCCGGTACGCCTCCACCAGCGGCACACGCCCCGCAGCAGGATCCTCGGCGTGTGTGCGCTGTGCGTCGGTCAGCAGTTTCGGTAGCAGGTCGATCGCCTGCGGGTACCGGGCGTGCTGGTAGGTGATCCACGCGTGTGCGACCTCCCGGGCCAGCCGGTCGGCCGGCAGGACGGGGTGGTGAGGCGCTTGCCGACCGAGCGCGATCTCGTACGTCGACAGCGCCGCCCGGATCCGCTCGACGCCCTCGCTTCGCTCGGTCACGTCGGCGGGCTGCGCGTCCCGGCCAAGCAGTATGGCGGTGTCGATGCGTAGAACGGCGGCGATGTCCTGGAGGGTGGACACCTTGTCGAGGGACCGGACTCCGCGCTCGACCTTGTCGACCCAGCTCTTGGACTTGCCGAGCCGGTCGGCGAACACCTGCTGCGACAACTTCCGCCGCCCCCGCCAGTACGCCACTCGCCGACCGATGGGTAGGAGGTCACTGTCCACGACGCCACCGCCGGTCCGGCACCGCCCGCGTGGTCTCCTCGACCGGTATCCGATCCGCCTCGACTTGTGCGAGAAGTCTTCGTCTCGCTGCTTCTCGTTCCGCCGCCTGGATCTGCTCGCCTCTGCCCTCGACCGGAGCGTCGTCGCTCATCCCTACCTCCACCGGGGAGGGGCGCGACGGCGGGTGCTCTTGGAAGGACCGCCGCCGTCGCGCCCGGCTGGCGACGCGACCAGACCTCACGTCCACACCAGCCGCGCTGGCCGCGCCTGGGCTCTACTCTTGTGATCGCACGACTACGCTCGGAAGCACCTCGATGCTTTCAAGACCTTTCAGCAGGGGATCAATGGATGACCTCGGCGCACAACTGAGGCACGCTCGCACTGAGGCGGGCGTGACGCTGGCCTCCATCGCGGCACGCACCTGCTATTCGGCCTCGCACCTGAGCAACGTCGAGGCGGGACGCCGGACCGCGACGCCGGACATCGTGCTCGCCTACGCGCGAGCGTTGGGAGACGCGGACGTGAGACGCAGAGACCTCCTCGCCGCCGCCACCATCGCCCCGATCGCCGCCAACGAACTCATCCGATCCGGGTTCACCGCTGCCCTGACCGGACAGCGAGACAGCGAGGACCGCTGGCGCGACCGGGTCGACCAGTACGGCCGGGACTACATGGAGATCGGAGCCGAGTCCCTACAGACCCGCCTCGCCGGCGATCTCGTCGTCATGCAACAACTCGACACCCCGACGATGTGGGCCACCGCAGCCCGCGCACTCACCACGTATGGCAAGACCACCAAAGACCCCACCGAGGCGATCGGCTGGTACGACACCGCCCGGATCGCCGCCGACCGCTCCGACGACCTGGCCATCCGGGTTTGGGTACGCGGCAGAGCCGCCATCGCACTGGCCTACGAAGGCGCCGCCCTACCCATCGCCCAACGGTACGCAGACGAGGCGATCGTCCTGTCCGACCGACCCTCGCTGGGCCGCGTACAGGCGCTGATGGCCCGCGCACACATCGCCGCCGGACGCGGCGACATCGCCGGAGCCATCGCCGCCGACGAAGACGCACGACGCATCTTCGACCTGACCGGCTCGCCGGACGGCGAGATCTCCGACGCCGCCGTGCCCGCCTGGCGAATGGCCACCTTCCGGTCGATGCTCTACGCCCGACTCGGCATGGTCGGCCCCGGCGAACAAGCCCAGACAGACGCCGACCGGCTCCGCCCAGCCTCGCTGACCAGATTCGCCACCCACATCGAACTACACCGCGCACTCATGATGGCCAAAGCCGGCGACCGCCCGGGAGGACTGAAGTACGCCCGACGCGCATGGGCAACACTCCCCGCAGACCGCCGATCGCAGACCCTCGGCCTGGTACTCCGCGAAGTCGAACGAGCGGCACGCCAGTCTCATTGACTCGGCAGAAATCCGACCTCTCGCTTGTAAGTTCTGGGCGCTCGGGTCTGCTGCACCGATAGGTGACATCTGAGATGGCTTGCCCTGGTGGCGGGCTGGAAGGATGTCGCTGTGCCTAAGCCCTACCCCCGAGAGTTCCGGGATGACGTCGTGCGTGTGGCTCGTGACCGTGACCCGGGCGTGACGGTCGAGCAGATCGCGAAGGACTTCGGAGTCCACCCGATGACGTTGTTCAAGTGGCTGCGCCAGGCTGACGTTGACGCTGGAGTCAAACCGGGTGTCAGCGGCGCGGAGTCAGCCGAGCTGCGTGAAGCCCGCAAACGGATCAAGCTCCTCGAACAGGAGAACGAGGTCCTGCGTCGGGCCGCGGCGTATCTGTCGCAGGCGAACCTGCCGGGAAAAGGCTCTACCCGCTCGTGAGCGAGCTGGCCGCCGACGGGGTCCCCGTGGCGGTGACGTGCCGGGTATTGAACATCGCTCGTCAGCCCTACTACAGGTGGCTCGCCCGGCCTGTCGGCGACGCCGAACTGGCTGAGGCGTATCGGGCGAACGCGTTGTTCGACGCCCATCGTGATGACCCGGAGTTCGGCTACCGGTTCCTGGCCGATGAGGCCCGCGCTTCCGGCCAGCCGATGGTCGAGCGCACCGCCTGGAAAATCTGCTCCGGCATGGGCTGGTGGAGCGCGTTCAGCAAGAAGAAGCGTCAGGGCAAGGGCGGCAAGGTCGGTCCGCCAGTGCACGACGATCTGGTGCGCCGCGACTTCACCGCGGACGGCCCGAATCGGCTGTGGCTGGCCGACATCACCGAACACCGCACCGGCGAGGGCAAACTGTATCTGTGCGCGATCAAGGACGTGTGGTCCAACCGGATCGTCGGCTACTCCATCGACTCACGCATGAAATCGAGGCTGGCCGTCAACGCGGTGCACAACGCCGTAGCCCGCCGTGGTGACGTGGCCGGCTGCGTGCTGCACACCGACCGCGGGTCGCAATTTCGCAGCCGAAAATTCGTCCGTGCCCTCAACCAGCACCACATGATCGGGTCGATGGGCAGAGTCGGCGCCGCCGGCGACAACGCCGCCATGGAATCCTTCTTCGGCCTGCTACAGAACAACGTCCTCGACCGCCGAACCTGGACGACCCGCCAACAGTTGAGGACCGCGATCGTGACCTGGATCGAACGGACCTACCACCGCCGCAGACGCCAACGATCCCTGTCCCGGTTGACCCCTATCGAGTACGAGACCATCATGACCCCACCGGCCAGTCAGGCCGCGTGACTGAACCTGTCACCTATCGGTGCAGCAGACCCCTCCGTCCGGGCCGGTCCGCGTACGTCTCTGACGTCGGGCGTTGATCCGTCGCCGGCTGGGCTCGGCTCTCACTGTCCAGCCCTGTTGCTGTCACCGTTGCTGTCGACAGCAACAGGGCTGACTGCTTCGGTGTGAACTCCCACCGCCGCCGGGTCAGTTCCCGTATCCCGGTGCCCAGGGCAGCGAATCGACCTCGGCCGTTCGCCCCTGCAAGACCATCGTGAACAGGTTCAGCATCGCGGTCCGCATGTAGCCATCCATGTGCAACGGGCCGCGGACTTCGTCGTGATCCTCCCAGATCACAAGCCCTCGGCCTCCCGCGAACGCCGACACGCTGTACCCATCTTCGTTATCGCTTAGTTGACCCCTGTTGACCAACCGGACGGGCACGCGTCGGGCATGCAAGCTTCTGGTCCGTAAGCATACGGTCATCGGTCGATGAGCTGCTTGAAAGACGCCAAGCTGGTGTGGCAGGCCACCGTCACGGTTTCGGTCGATCACTGCACGTCACCCTGGCAAGGGTTCGGCGTTGATCGCCATCTAGCATCACCTCGTGGTTCCAACTAGCACGAACTCAGCTGGCGGGCTGCCGCCTCGGCGTCTCCCGCTGGGAGTCAACATCGCAAGCGCATTGTTGGTTCTTCAGGCGTCGTTGCTAATACTCGCGGCGATTTCCGCCATATATGCCCAAGGGGGCATCAACACTGCCGTAAACGACGCAGCGGGTCGTTCCAGCGTCCCGGTAGACAGCAGTTCGGTCGCACTCAAGGCGTCCTACTTCCACTTCGAAACTCGGCTTGCCCTGTGGTATGCACTCTCCTTCGCGCCTGCATTGGTTGGCGTCGCGCTGTGGGTCAGGACGGGTCAACAGAGTGCGAGAGCAGTCGCCCTCGCAACGAGCCTGCTTAGCGTGCTTTGCTGTTGCGGTTCCGGGGGGCGGCTATGGCTATCTGACGAGCCGACAGAGATCGACGAAGCGCTTCCGGCCGCATTCGGTCGAATATATCCAGAATGGGTCGAACTGGGTAAGATCGGACTAGTAGTGTCCTTTGTGCCCGCATTGATCGCGGCAGCCGCACTGGTCTTCTGTGGGCGTACCGTTGCCCGCACCTCCCCAGGATCGAACCAGTGACCTCCTCGGTGTGAACGTCGGGCGTCACCGCCGGCAACCGGCCGATGGCATCGCCGGCGAATCTCTCAGCAGCCGGGTAGACCGGCCAGCCAGCGGTCCAGGGCCGCCGGGGAGCGGAACAGCAACACCGGCGGCCCCGACGGATCCGCCTGCCAGGCCCGCATCCGCCGGCGAGCCCGGCCGAACGCGGTGACGTGCCACACCAGGATCGAGTCCCGGGACAGCACGCTGCCCAGCGACTCGCGGTTGCCGTTGCAGATCTCCTCCCCCGTCACCAGCCGGCGCGCGGTACGGCGCAGCAGCCGCCACGAGGAGCACCGACGCGGGTAGTCCAGGCAGACCACCAGGTCGGCGCGAGCCAGCGGCACGTCCCGCCACCCGTGGTACGCCCCGTCGAGGATCCAGCGGTCCCGTCGGCAGATCTCCTCGATCCGGCTGCGCTGCTGCGCGACCGGCACCTCGACCCAGCCGGGCTGCCAGAGCAGGTCGTCGACCGGGTACCACGGCACCCCGAGGCGCTCGGCCAGCCGCTCCGCGAGGGTGGACTTGCCCGCGCCGTACACCCCGTAGATCAGGATGCGAGATGGTGCGCTCATCGCGGCAGCGTACGCCGCCAGCGGACCGGGATCGCGTTACGGAGCGTTGCGGTTGGTGAGGGCGATGAGGAGTTCGCGGGTGTGCGCGAGCCGGTCGGCGGTGATCGACGGGTCGTAGTGCGCGGCAGTCGCCATGCCTTCGGCCGCGTACTGGACGACGAGGATGCAGTCGGGGTGCAGGCCGTCCTGCGCGAAGGCATCGGCCCACTGTTCGGCGTCGGCCCGGGTGGCTTCGGCCACGCCGGGCACCATGTGCACGCTGTTCCACAGCCCGGAGTGGGCGAAGAAGTTCATCGCCTCGGCACTGCCGCCGCACAGCGCCCGGACGTAGGCGCGCAGGACCTTGCCGGGGTGGTTCTCGGACAGGTCGAGGAACCTCATGACCTCCTCTCGGAATCGTTCCAGCGCGTCGGTGGCGACCGCCAGCAGGAGCACGCTGCGCGTGGGGTAGTGGTGCAGCAGTCCGCCCTTGGACACGCCTGCTTCTTCCGCGATGCTGACCAGCGTGACGCCGCCCCCGTGGGTGGCGAGCGCGCGGGCGGTGGCATCGAGGACGGCCCGGCGGGTTCGTTCGGTGTTCCGGGTGTGCGGCGTCTGAGCAATTGCCATTGTTTGTCCTACTTTTTCTTCCGCAGGTCGGCTGGCTGGACCTGGCGCTTTCCTACGGGGGGTACCACGCGCCAGGCGATGACGCCGGCGAGGAGCGTGAGCGCCGCCGCTATGAGGGCGGTGACCTGCATGCCGCCGGTGAAGGCGTGCCGTGCCTGTTCGAGCAGCGCCATGGCCTCCGGACCGCGGTCCGCGAGGACGCGGGTCGCGGAGGCGAGCGACTCGGTCACCGCCTCACGGTCGCCCTGTGACACGTCACCGGGAACAGTGAGCTGGAGCCGGTAGAAGAGGGTCTGGACGGAGCCGAGAACGGCGATGCCGAGGGCGATGCCCAACTCGTAGCCGGTCTCGGAGATCGACGCCGCCGCGCCGGCACGTTCACGGGGCACCGCGTCGACGACGGCGTCGGTTGCCAGGGTCATCGAGACACCCACGCCCAGCCCGATGACGGCGATGGCGACGGCGATCCACAGATAGGTCGGCAAGCCCTCGGCCACCGCGAGCAGGACGAGCCCCAGGGCCGCGACCAGAAGTCCGGCTCCGATCGCGGGTCCACGGCCGAGCCGCGTGATCATGGCGCCGACGAAGAAGATCACCCCGATCGCGGCGATCGTCGAGGGCAGCTCGGCGATGCCTGCCCGCAGAGGGCTGAAGCCGCGGACCAGTTGCAGGTACTGGGAAAAGAAGAACAGGAGCCCACTGAAGGCGAAGATCGAGATCGTGTTCGCGCTCACCGCGCCGGCGAAGGCGGGCATCCTGAACAGCGAGACGTCGACGAGCGGGTACGTGAGTCGACGCTGACGCCGGACGAACCCGACCCCTGCGGCCAGGCCGATCAGTGCGGCCCCCGCACCCTGGAGCTCGAAGCCGGCGGACACCGTGTGCTTGACCGCGTACACGACCGGCAGGATCGTCGCCACGGACAGCGCGGCCGACAGCAGGTCGATCGGCCCCGAGTTGGGGTTGCGCGACTCCGGCAGCAGGAGCGCTCCGGCGATCAGCAGAACGACCATGACGGGGACGTTGATGAGGAAGACCGAACCCCACCAGAACTGCTCCAGCAGCGCCCCGCCCACCAACGGTCCGAGCGCCGCGCCTCCGGTGGCGCCCGCGGACCAGATCGCGATCGCCCGCGTGCGCTGGGCCGGGACCTCGAACATGTTGCGGATGATCGACAAGGTCGAGGGCATCAGAGTGGCGCCGCTCACGCCCAGCAGGACCCGGGCCGCGATGAGCAACTCGGCCGACGGCGCGAACGCGGCGAGGACGGATGCCAGCCCGAACCCGACGGTGCCGATCAGCAGCAACCGTTTCCGGCCGATCCGGTCGGCCAGGTTGCCCATCGTCACCAGCAGGCCGGCCAGCGCGAACGAGTAGATGTCACCGATCCAGAGCAACTGCGTCGCGGACGGGTTCAGATCCGCCGTCAACGCCGGCACGGCAAGGGCCAGCACGGTCCCGTCCACGGCGAGCAGCACCACCGCGAGGGTCAGGACACCGAGGGCGACCCATTCCCGGCGACCGGCGACCCGAGAAGGCTCGGTTGCTTCTACCATTCGTCGAACATAGCTCAACCGACCAGACGGTCGGCTGGAACTGTGTCGCACGTCCTCGATTCCCGCAGACGACTGCAACCGCCACGACACCACCAGGTCGGGTCCGGGGCGAGGACCGCCCCGGACCCGACCTCGATCAGCCGATGACGGCAAGGACGATCTTGCCAGTCGTACGGCCGGTCTCGCCGATCTCGTGCGCCCTGGCCACCTGTTCGAGCGGCAGGACCACCTCGATCTCGGGGCGCAGCCGCCCCGTTTCGACGAGCGAGGCGATCGCCCTCATCCCCGCGTGGTCGGGTTCGACGATCGTGAAGCCGGCCCGTACGCCGCGCTCGCGCGCCTTCGACGCCAGATCGGCCTCCGCCGGCGCGGCGAGCGACACCACGATGCCGCCGTCGCGCAACGTCTGGAGGGAGCGCGGCCCGTAGTCGCCCCCGATGGTGTCGATCACGATGTCGACGTCGCTCACCGCCGACGCGAAGTCGACCCGCGTGTAGTCGATGACCTCGTCGGCGCCGAGGCCGTACACGAAGGCGTGCTTGGCCGAGCGGGCGGTGCCGATGACGTACGCGCCGTGGGCCTTGGCGATCTGGACGGCGAGGTGGCCGACGCCACCCGCCGCGGCATGGACCAGTACCCGCTGACCCGGGCGCACCTCGGCGGTGTCGACCAGCGACTGGAACGCGGTGAGCGCCGCCACCGGGAGCGCGGCGGCCTCCACGTGGGAGAGCGCGGCCGGCTTGCGGGTGAGGTGGCGGGCCGGGGAGGTCACGTACTCCGCGTACGTGCCCGCTGGTTGCGGTAGGCGCGGCATGCCGAACACCTCGTCGCCGGGCCTGAACATCGTCACCCCGAGCCCGACCGCCTCGATCACGCCGGACACGTCCCACCCCAGCCTGACCGGCGTCTCGCCCAGCAGTCCCCCGGTGGCCCGGTGCCACCAGTCGGTCGGGTTGACGCCGGCCGCATGGACCCGGACGAGCACCTCCGAGATCCCCGCCTCCGGGCGGTCCACCTCGACCACCTTCAACACCTCGGGCCCCCCGAGCGAGTCCTGACTGACAGCACGCATGATCTTTCCTTTGCTCCCGTACGAGTCGCCGATCGGCGTACGGCCAACACTGCGGGAGGCGGGTACGTGCTTCGAGTGGCCAGATCGCCAACATGTGAAAGGATCTGGCCATGCATCGCGTCGTCGTCCTGGCTCTTGAGGGTGTCTATCCGTTCGAGCTGAGCATCCCGGTGCGGATCTTCGGCAGCGCGACGGGCGAGGACGGCGAGCCGCTCTACGAGGTGATCACCTGCAGCCTCGACGGCGCTCCGGTCGCGACGAGCGCGGACTTCGTCGTCGCGGTGCGGCACGGGGCCGAGGTCTTCGAGACGGCGGACACCCTGGTGATCCCCCCGTTCGTGTGCGGTCCCCCGGAGGACCGGAACCTGCTTCCTGACGAGCTGGCCGAGGCATTCACCCGCCTCCGGCGGGGTGCCCGTATCGTGTCGATCTGCACCGCGTCGTACGTCCTCGCCGCCGCCGGTCTCCTGGACGGCCGCGCGGCGACGACGCACTGGAACGAGGCCGACCGTTTCCAACGGATGTTCCCCCGGATCAAGGTCGACCCAGGTGTGCTGTTCGTCGACGACGGAGACGTGCTCACGGCGGCGGGGGTCGCCGCCGGGGTCGACCTGTGCATGCACCTCCTTCGCCGCGACCACGGCAGCGAGGTCGCCAACCGGGTGGCTCGGCTGTGCGTCGTGCCGCCCTGGCGCGAGGGCGGCCAGGCGCAGTTCATCGAACGCCCGGTGCCCGAGCCCTCGACGGCCACCACGTCCACGACCCGCGACTGGGCGCTCGGCCGGCTCCACCGACCGCTGCCCCTGTCCGAACTGGCCGGCCACGCGCGGATGAGCGTGCGAACGTTCTCCCGGCGCTTCCGCGACGAGGTCGGGACGACCCCCGGCCAGTGGTTGACCCAGCAACGCGTCGCACACGCGCGCCGCCTGCTGGAGTCGACCGATCTCCCGGTGGACCGCGTCGCCGGCGAGGCGGGGTTCGGAACCGCCGCCTCGCTACGCCAGCACCTGACCGCCGCGATCGGCGTGCCGCCGACGACCTACCGCCACACGTTCCGCGCCAGCGGTGCCACGCCGACGAGCGCGCCGCGCTGATCGGCTTCCGGGCACCGCCCCCGCCGAGGACCCGCACAGTCGCGGTGCCCGACGGGGCCGGCAGCGCGGCGGCGGGCCGCGACGCCCGCACAGTCCGGTCATCGACGCCCGGCGTCGGACAGGCCGACAGCGGCGTCGACGGTCCCGACCGGCCGGCGAACCCGGGCCGGCGGGGCGGGCAGGGCACCCCGGTCGACCTTGCCGTTCGCGGTCGCCGGCAGCTCCGGGAGGACCACGTACCGCAGGGGCACCATGTAGTCGGGCAACTGCTGCGCCATGAGGGCGCGCAGCGCGGGTTCGGCCAGGCGCCGCGGGTCGGCGCCGCGCTCGGCCACCAGGTACGCCACCAGGGTCGCCGCGACGCCCAGGTCCTCGCGGAGCAGCACGACACTGTTGGCGACGAGCGGGTGCCGGTTGAGCACCGACTCGATCTCGCCGAGCTCCACCCGCTGCCCGCGGATCTTCACCTGTGTGTCGATGCGCCCGCCGTAGTTGAGGTGCCCGCTCGGCGACCACCAGGCCAGGTCGCCGGTGCGGTACACCCGCTGCGGCCACCCGGCGACGTCGACCTCGACGAACCGCTCCGCGGTCAGGTCGGGCCGCCCGGCGTACCCTCGGGCCAGGCAGTCCCCGCCGAGGACCAGCTCCCCGGGCACACCCAGCGGCGCGAGTTCGCCGCGCCCGTCGAGGACGTACGCGGCGACGTTCGTGATCGGCCGGCCGATGGGGACCGTGTCGCCCGGTTCGGGCCGCCGACACGGCCAGGCGGTGACGTCGATCGCCGCCTCGGTCGGCCCGTACAGGTTGTGCACCTCGACCTGCGGCAGAGCGGCGGTGAGCTTGTTGACCAGCTTCGGCGGCAGCGCCTCCCCGCTGCAGATCACCCGGCGCAGGCCGGTGCACCGGCCCAACCCGCGCTCCTCGACGAACAGGGCGAGCATGGACGGCACGAAGTGCACCGTGGTCACCGACTCGCGGGCGACGACCTCGACCATCTCCTGCGGGTCGCGGTGCGCCTGCGCCTCGGCCGTGACCAGGGTCGCGCCGGTCATGAACGCCCACAACAGCTCCCACACCGACACGTCGAAGGTGTACGGCGTCTTCTGCAGCACCACGTCGCCCGGGCCGATGGGGTACTCGTCGCGCATCCACACCAGCCGGTTGGCCAGTGACAGGTGCGTCATCTGCACGCCCTTGGGCGCTCCGGTGGAGCCGGAGGTGAAGATGACGTACGACAGCCCCCGCACCACCTCCTCCGGCGCGCGGTAGCCGCGCCAGTCGACCGGCGCGGCGGGCAGGTCACCGCCCGCCAGCGGCCGTACGGGCACGGACGGCTCCCCGCCGGAGCCCAACGCGGCCCGCCCCGCGTCGTCGGCCAGCACCAGCGCCGCGTCGGCCGTGCGGAGCATGAGGTCCAGCCGGGGGCGCGGGTGGGACGGATCCAGCGGCAGGTACGCCCCGCCGGCCAGCAGGACGCCGAGCACCGCGACCACCATCTCGGGGCTCCGCTCGGTGCACAGGCCGACCACCGACCCGGGCCCCACGCCCTCGGCGCGCAGCCGCCCCGCCAGCGCCGCCGCCTCGTCCAGGAACTCGCGGTAGGTGCGGTCGCGTCCGCCGCCGCGCAGCGCGACGGCGTCGGGGGTGAGCTGCGCCTGGCGGCAGATCGTCTCGTGCACGGGCGTGCGCGGCGCGGGGGTCGGCGCGGCGTTGAAACCGAGCAACGTCCCGCGCTCCCCCGGGCCGAGAAGCGCGGCTTCCCGCACCGGCCGGTCCGGGTGGGCGGCGAGCCAGGCGTGCAGGGTGGCCAGGCGCTCCTGCAGGTGTGCGGGATCGCCGTGGCCGTGGGCGAACCACACCGGTGTTCCGCCCAGCACCGCCGACGCCCCGGCGCCGCCCGTCGTGGGGTCCGCCGGCCCGACGTCCACCGCGACGGACGCTGCGGGCTCGTCCGACGCGGGGACCACGACGGCGGGACCCGGCTGCGGGCCGCGCGTCTGCTCGCGTACCTGGGTCATGGTGCTGTCCGGGAGGACCCGCACCAGGATGTCGCCCCACGGGCCGTGCACGGCGACCGAGGTCGCGGCCGACAGGCGGTGGCAGAGCACGGCCGCCACCGCCGCGGCCAGGGTCGGATCGGCCCGGCCGGTCATGCCGTCACCAGCCCGGCCAGCACGCGCGGCGTGGGGTCGGCGGACAACGCCTCCGTCTGCACACGCACCCCGAACCTGCGCTGCACCTGGCTGATCATGCGGATGAACAGCAGTGACTCGCCGCCGAGCGTGAAGAAGTTCGCGTCCGGCCCGATCTCGGGAGAGCCGAGCATCCTGCCCCACAGCTCAATGATCTCCTTCAGCACCTCGTCCCCGCCCTCACCGGCGGGTTCCGCCGCCGGTTGCGGAGGGTCCTCGGCCGGTCGCGCCGGTGCGGCGTCGAGCCAGTGCCGGGTACGGGCGAACGGGTACGTGGGCAGCGCGACCCGCCGCGCCCTGCTGTCGCCGCGCACCGCGGCCCAGTCCACGGTTGCTCCGGCGGTCCACAGCCCGCCGAGTCCGGCGAGCACGTCACCGGCGTCGGCCCGCTCCGCCGGCCGGGGCTGCAGGGCGAACCCGGGCACCCGCCGCCCGTCCTGCGTCGTCTCCCGGGCCGCGCCGGTCAGCGCGGTGCCCGGCCCGACCTCGACCAGGACCGGATCGGGCAGGCCCAGCCCGGTCAGCAGCGCGTCGTGGTAGCGCACCGGGCTGCGCAGCTGCGCGGCCCAGTAGCCCTCGGCGCGCGGCAGCCCCTTGCCGAGCAACCCGCCGTCGATGCTGCTGACCACCGCGATGGTGCGGGGTCGCTGGGCGATGCGATCCGCCTCGACGCCGAGCAGCCGGGCCGCCCCGGCCATCATCCGCGAGTGGAAGGCGCGCTGCGCGGGCAACGTCCGGCAGCGGATCCCGGCCGCCGCCAGGCGCTCCCGGAACGCGGCGAGCTGCGCCACCGGCCCGGCCACCACGGTGACCTCGGGGCCGTTGCGCGCGGCCATGTCGAGGTCGTCCAGGCCCGCCAGGTGCTCCTCGATGGCGGGCACCGGCGCGAGCACGGCCAGCATGCCGCCCTCGGGCGCGTCCTGCATCAGCCGGCCACGGGTCACGACCAGGCGCAGCATGTCCTCGGCGGCCATCTCGCCGGCCAGCGCCGCAGCCGCGAACTCGCCGATCGAGTGGCCGATCAGCGCCGCCGGGCGTACGCCCCACGACACCAGCAGCCGGCCGAGCGCGAGCTCGTGCAGCGCCAGCGCGGGCTGGGTGATGTCGGTGCGGTGCACGACGCCGTGCGGGTCGACGTCGACCAGCACGTCGCGCAGGTCCAGCCCCAGGTCCGGGGCCAGCAGCCCCGCCCCGTGGTCGAGGTCGGCGCGGAAGGACGGGTAACGGTCGTAGAGGCCCCGCGACATGGCGGGGAACTCCGCGCCCTGGCCCGGGAACAGGAACACCACGCTGGGCCGGCGTGCCGCCTCGCGGACCGGCGCCCTGCGCAGCCGGGTCAGCGCCGCCGGGACGTCCCGCGCGGCGACCGCGAGCCGGTACGGGAAGTGCCTGCGGTACGTCTGCGACGTCAGCGCGACATCGCCGACGGCCAGGTCGGGGCGCTGCCGCAGGTGCTCGCTCAGCTGCTCGGCACCCGCACGGACCGCCTCGGGGCTGCGCCCGGACAGCACGATCAGCTCGGCGTCGCCGTCGGCCGTGGAGGAACCGGGCACGGCCGGCCCGTCGGCCTCCTCCAGCACCACGTGGGCGTTGGTGCCGCCCAGGCCGAAGGAGCTGACCGCCGCCCGACGCGGCCCGCCGGCGGCGTCCCACTGTCGGGCCACGCTGTCGGCGGTGAACGGGGTCGACCCGTCGAGCAGCTCGGGCCGGGCCTGCTTGAGGCCGGCCAGCGGCGGGATCTGCCGGAAGTGCAGCGCCAGCGTGGCCTTGATGAGGCCCGTGACACCGGCCGCCGCGTCGAGGTGGCCGACGTTGGCCTTGACCGAGCCGATCGAGCACGGCCGCTCGCCCCGACGGAACACCTCGGTCAACGCCGCCAGCTCGATCGCGTCGCCGACCTCGGTGGCGGTGCCGTGCGCCTCGAGGTAACCGACGCTCGCGGGGTCGACCCCGGCGGTGGCGTACGCGCGCGTCAGCACGTCGATCTGCCCGGCGACGCCGGGCGCGGTGTAGCCGACCTTCAGGCCCCCGTCGTTGTTCACCGCCGACCCCTTGATCAGGGCGTACACGGTGTCCCCGTCGCGGCGGGCGTCCTCGGCGCGTTTGAGCGTCACCATGGCGACGCCGTTGCCGGGGACGGTCCCGTCGGCCGAGGCGTCGAAGGGCCGGCACGTGCCGTCGGGCGACATGATGCCCTTCGTCTCGTAGAGGTAGCCGGCCTGCTGCGGCACGGCCACACAGACTCCGCCGGCGAGCGCGACATCCGAGTCGCCGGCGCGCAGGCTCTGGCAGGCCAGGTGCACCGCCACCAGCGACGTCGAGCAGGCGGTCTGCACGGTGACCGCCGGGCCGCCCAGGTCCAGCCGGTACGCGATCTTCGCGGCCAGGTGGTCCTTCTCGTTGCCCAGCACGACCGACAGCAGCCCCTGGGTCTCGACCAGGCCGGGCTGCGTGAACACGTGGTGCAGCGCGTAGTAGTTGAAGCCGGCCCCGGCGAACACGCCGACCCGCCCGAACGGTTGCTGGCCGGCCAGCCCGGCGGACTCCAACGCGGCCCACGCCGTCTGCATCAGCAGCCGGTGCTGCGGATCCATCGTCTCGGCCTCCCGTGGCGTGATGCCGAAGAAGGCCGCGTCGAACAGGTCCGGGTCGGCCAGCACGCCCCGCGCCGGCACGTACGCCGGGTCGTCGAGCCGGTCGGCGGACACGCCCGCGGCCAGCAGCTCGCCGCGGGTCAGCTCGCTGATCGTGATCGTCCCGGCGACCACGTTGGACCAGTACTCCCAGACGTCGGCAGCGCCGGGGAACCGGCCCGCCATCCCTACGATCGCGATGTCGCCGTTCATGAGGATGCGCCTGCTCCTTCGGTCTGTGCGTGCAGATGCCTGGCCAGCGTCTGGACGGTCGGGAAGCGGTAGAGGTCGGTCAGCGGGATGATCCGGCCGGCCAGCCGCTCCTGCAGCAGCCGGCGCACGATCGCCAGCCGCAGCGACTCCCCGCCGACGTCGAAGAACGCCTCGTCGACGTCGAAGTCGTCGGTGCCCAGCGCCTCCACCCAGGCCACCGTCACCAGTTCCTCGAACTCGGTCAGCGACGCCGAGCGCTGGGCGGGGATCCGCGCCGGCCGCCCCACCGCCGGGTCGGCCACCGCCGGGTCGGCCCGGGTCGGGTCGGCCGGCTGCGGTACGCCGGCCAGCGCGCCCAGGGCCCGCAGGTCGACCTTGCCGTTGCGGTCGAGCGGGAACTCGGCCACCGTCACCCACTGCTGCGGCCGGGCGTAGGGGGCCAGTTCAGCCTCCACCGCCCGGCGCACGCCGGCCACGTCCAGGCCGTCGGGCCCCGGCTTGAGCGCGGCACACAGTCGTATGCCCGTCACCGGGTCGCCGGTGGTGAACACCACCGCGTCGCGTACCCCGGGCTGCGCCCGCAGCCTGCGCTCGACGTCGACCAGCTCCACCCGGTGCCCGGCGATCTTCACCTGGCGGTCGTTGCGGCCCAGGAAGCGCAGTTGCCCGTCCGCGCCCCAGCGCACCAGGTCCCCGGTGCGGTACAGGCGCACCCCGGGGTCCCGGTGCCGGACGAACGACGCGTCGGTGCGTACGGGGTCGTTGAGGTAGCCGTCGGCGAGCCCGGCCCCCGCCGTGCACAGCTCGCCGACCGCACCCGGCGCCACGAGGCGCCCCGCCGGGTCGACGACGTACAGGTCGGTGCCGTGCACCGGCGTGCCGATCGGCAGCGGGTCCGGCGTCGCGTCGGCGTGGTCGACCGGGTACGTCGTGGTGAACGTGGTGTTCTCGGTGGGGCCGTAGGCGTTGGTGACGCGCAGCCCCGGGCAGGCCCGCAACACCCGGCGCACGTGCGCCGGTGAGACCACGCCGCCGCCGGTGAACAGCTGCCGCAGCCCGGCGAACGCGTCCGGGCGGTGGTCGGCGACCAGGTGGAACACGCCCGAGGTGAGCCAGACGTGGGTGATCCCGGCGGTGCGCAGGAACTCGGCCAGCCCGCTCGGCGTCGGTTCCCCGGGCGGGAACACCACCACCGTGTCGCCGTTGGCCAGCGGCACCAGCAGCTCCAGCGTGGACGCGTCGAACGCCAGCGGGGACAGCCGCGTGATCCGCATGCCCGCCGGGTCGGCGAACAGGTGGGGATCGTCGGCCAGCCGCAGCACCGCCCGGTGCGGCACGACCACGCCCTTGGGCACCCCGGTGGAGCCCGACGTGAAGGAGACGTACGCGGTCCGCGCCGGGTCGGCCGGGGCCGCCGCGACCGGGCGGTCGCCGTTCCCTGCGCCGGAGCCGTCCGCCCCGCCCCGCGGCGGCGTCGCCGGGCGGGCCAGGGCGCATTCGGCGACGCCCGCCCACTCCGGGCCGGGCGCGTCCGCGCCGAGTCGGGCCCGGGGCGCGACGGCGGCGGCGACGTGTGCCCGCCACTCGCCGGTGGCGTGCTGGTCAACCGCGACGTAGTGGGCGCCCAGCCGCAGCACACCCAGCACCGCGACGGCCTCGGCGGCCGAGCGCGGCAGCTCCAGGATCACCGCGTCACCGGCGCGCACGCCGTGCGCGTGCAGCAGCCGCGACTGTTCGACGGCGTGGTCGTGCAGCTCGCGGTAGGTCAGCGTGAGCCCGGCGTGCGCGTCGACCAGCGCGATCCGCCCGCCCGCGGACTCCGCGTGCGCCGCGAACCGGCTCCACACGTCGCCGGGGGTGTCGTACGAGCCGCCCGCGCCCAGCGCCCGCAGCCGGGCGTGCTGCCGCGCCGACAGGGCCGTGACGTCGCGCAGGGCCGCGCCCGGACCGGCGGCCAGCTCCAGCAGCGCCGCCCGGAACGACTCGGCCAGTTCCCCGGCGTCGGCGGCGGTGAGCGCCGACGTCGCGTACTCCAGGGCGAACCGGGGACGACCCGACCACGACTGGAGGTAGAGCAGCGCGTCGAACACCGCGCCGTGGCAGTGGCCCTCGTGGACCCGCCAGGTGCGGCCACCGGCGGCCAGCTCGTCGGGCACCAGCTCGTGGTGGGCGGCGAAGCCGAACTGCGCCAGCGGGTTGCGGCCCGGGTCGCTGGGGACGCCGAGCCCGGAGACGACCCGCTCGAACGGCACGTCGGCGTCGGCCGCCGCCTCGGCCAGCGCCGCCGCCACGCCGCGTACGTAGTCCCGCGCGTCGACGTCGTCGGCCGCGGCGCAGCGCACCGGGACGACCCGGGTGCACAGGCCCACGATGCCGTCCATGCCCGCCTCGAAACGGCCCGCCGCCGGCACCCCGAGCACCAGGTCGCTCAGGCCCGCGCGGCGGGACACGGCCAGTGCCCACGCCGCCATGGCCACCGACGTCACCGTCACCCGGCAGTGCCGGGCCAGCTCGGTCGCGGCCCGCGCCGCCTCGGCGTCGAGGTGCAGGTGCAGCCGCGCGCCACGACCGTCGGCCTCGACGACCGGCGGCAGGTCGGTGGGCAGCGTCACCGTGAACGGCGCGCCGTCCAGCCGGGCCGCCGTCCGGGCCAGCGCGCCGTCCAGCGCCCCGGAGGCCTCCTGCGCGGCCAGCCGCGAGCCGACCCAGTCCGGCGACGGCGCCGCGCCCACCGGACCGGCACCGGCACCGGCGTAGAGCTCGGCGAACTCGCGCCAGAGCACGCCGACGCTCCAGCCGTCGGCGATCGTGTGGTGCACCAGCATGGTCAGCAGGTCACGCCGCCCGGCGCGGGTCAGCACGAAGACGACCGGCGGCTGCTCGAAGGGGCGCAGCAACCGCGCGGCCGACCGGCCGTACAGGTCGTGCACGGCGCGTACCGCGTCGTCGTCGGGCAACGTCTGGTGCAGCAGCCTCGGCTCGTACGGCGCGGGCAGCACGATCCGGGCCTGATGCGGGTCCCGGACGAACCGGGTGCGCAGCGCCTCGTGCCGGGTCGCCAACTCGCGCAGCGCCGAGCGGGTCCGGGCCCCGTCGAGCGGCCCGTCCGCCTCCAGCGTGAACATCAGGTGGTAGGGCGCGTCCTGGTCGAGCAGGTGCGCGGCCAGCATGGACCGCTGGCCGGGCAGCAGTTCCAGCTCGGCGGGCCGCCGCGCGGCCACCGGCGGCGCGGTGTCCACGTAGTCCACCGCGCCGGCCAGCGCCCGCGCCAGCGGCAGCGCCGACAGCAGCCGGGCGCTGTCCACGTGCGCCCGCAGCTCACGCTGCCCCAGCGAGACCAACGCGATGGCCTGTAGCGAGGTGCCGCCGAGGGCGACGAACGACTCCGTGCCGGCCGCGTCGCGCAGGTGCTCGGGCGTGAGGCCGAGCACCCGCGCGGCGAGCGGCGTCCAGGTGGTGAGGTCGCGGGCGGCCATCACACGCTCTCCACCACGGGCTTGTCCGGCGACACCTGGCTCGCGACGTCACGCAGGTCGGCGAGGCGGGGGTTCTCCAGGACATGGCCGAACATCACCGCGAGGTTGAGCTCCTGACGGATCAGCGTGCTCAGCCGCAGCGCGCTGAGCGAGTGGCCGCCGAGGTCGAAGAAGTCGTCGTCGTCGTCGACCGTGTCGACGCCGAGCACCTCCATCCACAGCTCCTCGAACTCGGCCACCCAGGTCCGGTCGTGTACGTCGCGCATCAGTGGTGCCTCTCTGTGTCCAGGTGGGTCGCGGGGGCGTCCAGGTAGTGCCGGGTGGCCGCGAAGGGGTAGGTGGGGGCGGGCAGCCGACGCCGTCCGGTGTCGTGCACGCCGTCCCAGGCGCCGATGACACCCAGCTGCCACAGCGCGCCGACGGTCGTCAGCAGCCGGGCGTGCCGGTCGGCGGGCAGCACGGGCTGGTCCGGGCCCAGGTGTGGGGTGACGCTCGTGCCGACCTCGATCCAGAACACCGGGTCGAGGTCGACGGGCAGCGTCGCCGGCGCAGGCGGTTCGGCCGCCCGCGCCCGCCAGTACGCGAGGTCGCCGCCGCCGGTCAGCGGCTGCCCGTCGAAGGCGTGGACGGGCAGGTCGGCCGGGCCGAGCCGGATGCCGTCGACGCCGGTGCCGCGGATCAGCCCCAGCGCGTCCGCGACGGACATGATCCCGGCCACGACCGCGCAGGCCAGCGCGCCGTGGCCGGCGCCGGCCACGGCGCGCGGGGCCAGCCCCCGGCTGCGCAGCGACCGCGCCAGGCCGACGCAGGCCAGCAGCCGGTCGCAGCGCTCCCGGACGGCCTCGTCGAGGTCGTGATCGCGCAGCAGCGCCACGCCCTCGTCGACGACCCGGCGGTACACCGGGTCGGCGTCGTAGTTGGGCCGGTTGCCGGTCAGCTCGCCGGCCCCGGTGAGGTGCAGCGCCACCCCGCGCGCCCGCGCCTTCGCGCCGGCCTGCCGGACCGTCGCCGGCGAGCCGTGTGCTCCGGTCAGGAACGCGGCCCGCCACGGCAGCTCGGCCCGGCCGGTCCGCAGCGTGTACGCGAGGTCGGCCAGTTCGCCGGGCGTCGTCCCGGCCACGTGGGCGACGGCGCGGTCCAGGCTGTCCTGCGCCACGGCGGCGGTCTTGGCGGAGACCAGGACCAGCTCGGTGACGTGGCGGCGCGACCGGGGCCGGACGGCCGGGGCCTCCTCCAGCACGACGTGGGCGTTGGTGCCGCCGATGCCGAAGGCGCTCACCCCGGCCCGGCGTACGCCGTCGATCGGCTCCCACGGCCGGGCCGCCGCCGGCAGCTCGAACACCGAACCGTCCAGTTCGACCGCCGGGTTGGGCGTGCGCAGGTGGGCGATCGGCGGGATCACCCGGTGCTTCAGCGCCAGCACCGTCTTGATCAGGCCGATCACCCCGGCGGCGGTGTCCAGGTGCCCGACGACCGACTTGGCCGCGCCGAGCGCGCAGGGCAGCCGGTCGGGCCGAACACTGTCGAAGACCTGCCGCAGCGCCGCCACCTCGATCGGGTCGCCGAGCGCGGTGCCGGTGCCGTGGGTCTCGATCAGACCGACGGTCTCCGGGTCGACGTCGGCCACGCTCAGCGCCGCCGAGATCACGCCGCTCTGGCCGGTGGGGCCGGGCGCGGTGAAGCCCGCCTTGCGGGAGCCGTCGTTGTTGACCGCGGAGCCGCGGATCACGGCGTGCACGGTGTCGCCGTCGCGCAACGCGTCCCCGAGCCGCTTGAGCACCACCACACCCGCGCCGTCGCCGGGCACGGTGCCGTCGGCCGCGGCGTCGAAGGCCCGGCACCGACCGTCGGCGGAGAAGATCCCGCCGGGCTCGTACAGGTGCCCACGCCGCGTCGGCGGGGCAACCGTGGCGCCCCCGGCCAGCGCCACGTCGGCGTCGTAGGTCAGCAACGCCTGCACCGCCTGGTGCACCGCGACCAGCGACGTCGAGCAGGCGGTCTGCACAGCCAGCGCCGGACCCTGCAGGTTGAGCTTGTACGCGATCCGGGTGGCCGCGAAGTCCTTGTCGCTGCCGATGATCAGCCCCAGGCCGCCGGCCGCCTCGACCGCGCGTTCGTTGGGCCACACGTTGTCGAGCAGGTAGACGTTCAGGCCGGTGCCGACGTACACGCCGATCCGGTTGCCGTCGGCGGCGACGGGCGGGTAGCCGGCGTGCTCCAGCGCGGTCCAGGCGCACTCCAGCAGGATCCGCTGCTGTGGGTCCATCAGCGCACTGTCCGACGGCGAGTAGCTGAACAGCCGGTGGTCGAAGCGGTCGGCGTCGCGCAGGACCGCCCGGGCGGGCACGAAGTCGGGCCGCTCCACCACGTCCTTGGGCGCGCCCCAGCCGACGAGCTGCTCGGGTGTGAAGAAGGTGACCGCGTCGACCCCGTTGACCACGTGGTGCCAGAACAGGTCCAGGTCGCGCTCGGCGCCCGGGGCCCGTACGGCCATGCCGACCACCGCCACCGCCGCGCTGTCGTCGAGTTCAGCCACGGCCGCCTCCGGTGCGGCGCCGGTCGGCGAGCAGGGCGCGGCCCTGACGGCGCTGCGCCACCTTCGCGTCGGCGAGCACCGGGGCCTCCTGTTGCACGTGCGCGGCGCAGCCGGCGACCGTGCCGGAGCGGAACAGGTCCGTCACGGAGACGTCCAGGCCCTCCTCGGAGAGGCGCTGTTGCAGCGCGATCAGCGTGAAGCTGTGCCCGCCCAGGTCGAAGAAGTTGTCGTGCAGCCCGATGTCGACCCGGTCCAGCACCTCGCCCCAGCAGGCCCGGATGCGCTCCTCCAGGCCGGTGCCGTCGGTGCGGTCGCGCCGCGCCGCGGGGGCGGCGGCCGTGCGCGCGGCGCGGCTGTCGGCCAGCAGCCGCGCGGTGTCCACCTTGCCGTGCGCGGTCAGCGGGATCGCCGCGACGGTCAGGATCCGCGACGGCACCATGTACGCCGGCAGCGTCCCCCGCACGTAGGCCCGCAGCTCGCGTTCGGCGTCCGGGCCGAACTCGCCGACGACGAAGGCGGCCAGCTCGTCGTTCTCCGCCGCCACGGCGCACGAACGCACCGCCGGGTGGGTCAGGAACGCGCCCTCGACCTCGGCCAGCTCGACGCGGTAGCCGCGCAGCTGCACCTGGGTGTCGTTGCGGCCGAGGTACACCAGGTTCCCGTCGACGCCCCACTTGACCACGTCGCCGGTCCGGTACATCACGCCCCCGCCGTACGGGTCGGGCAGGAAGCGCGCCCCGGTCAGCTCCGGGTTGCCCACGTAGCCGTGCGCGACGAGCACGCCGCCGCAGTACAGCTCCCCGGGCACGTTGAGACCGGTCGGCCGCAGGTCGTCGTCGAGGACGTAGCAGCGCCCCGACGGCAACGGCACACCGACGTTGCCCTCCCGGACCCGGGCCAGGCCCGCGGCGGGCGCCGCGAAGATCGTGACGTGGATGGTGCCCTCGGTGATGCCGTACATGTTGACGAACACCGCGCGCATGCCCGGCGTGCCGGCGACCAGCGAGGTGACCCGCGACCAGCTCAGCGCCTCGCCGCCCAGGATGACGTAGCGGATGCTGGAGACCTCGTGCGCGCCCAGCAGCCGCAGGTAGGGGGGCAGCAGCCGGTAGAGCGCACCCGGGGTCTGGAAAACCACCGTGACGGCCTCGCGGCGGACCAGCGCGGCCAGCCGCTGCCGGTCCACCAGGTCGGCCTGGTCGGCCACGACCAGCCGGCCGCCGGTGGTCAGCGCGCCCCACATCTCCCACACCGAGGCGTCGAACGAGAACGAGCTCGCCGCCAGCCACACGTCGGCAGCGGTGACGTCGAGGCCGGCCGGGGTCGGGCTGTGCAGGGCGTCCAGGCCGCCGTGTCCGACCATGACGCCCTTGGGCACCCCGGTGGAGCCCGAGGTGTAGATGATGTACGCCTGGTCACCCGGCCCGGGGAACGTCTCCGCGACCACGGACGTCCCGTTGAGGGTGTGCGCGTCGGCCAGCCGGATGTCGCGGTCCTGCGCCAGGGCCCCGGCGGTGTCGGCGGTGCTGGCCTCCACCAACATGAACGGCATCGCGGCGCTGGCCGTGATCAGTTCGAGGCGCTGCTGCGGGTACTCGGGGTCCAGTGGCACGTAGACGCCGCCGAGCTTCCACACGCCCAGGATCGCCGCGACGATCGCGGGCGATCGGCGCAGCAGCAGCCCGACCCGGTCGCCGCGCCGTACGCCCCGATCGGCCAGGCCCGCCGCGATCCGCCCGGCCCACCGGTCCAGCTCGGCGTAGGTGACCTCCACGTCCCGGTGGCGCACCGCCACCGCGTCCGGGGTGTGCGCCACGTGCTCGGCGAACCGGCGCAGCACCGACGGGTGCTCGACCGGCCGCTGCGGGACCGGCGGATTCACCCCCTCGGTCAGCAGCAGCCGCTCGGCCTGCGCCACCATGGACGGCTCGTCGTCCGGCTCGTCGACGACCGACCTCAGGAAGGTCAGGTAGTGGTTGAGCAGCGTCTCGACGGTCGCCGGGGTGAACAGTTCGGTGCTGTACTCGGCACGCAGGAACGGCGTGGCGGTGGAGACGTCGAGGGTCAGGCCCAGGTCGAACTTGGTGACGTCGATCTCGACGTCGACCTCGGTCAGCTTCACCCCGTCGAACTCGGGGAACGCGAACGGGAAGTTCTGCACCGTCAGGGAGGTCTGGAACAGTGGGGCGTGGCTGAGCTGCCGCTCCCCCACGGTGGCCCGCACGATCTGCTCGAACGGCACGTCCTGGTTGGCGAACGCGGCCATGCTGGCCCCGCGGGCCCGGTCGACCAGTTCGGCGAAGCTCGGCCGGCCGGACACGTCGAGGCGGATCGGCAGCGTGTTGACCAGGCAGCCGACGACGCGCTCCTCGGCCTCGTCCATCCGGTTGGCCACCGGCACGCCGATCACCACCTCGTCCTGGCGCGCGTACCGCGACAGCACCGAGGCGTACGCGGCAAGCGTCACCGCGAACAGCGTTGCTCCCCGCGCCCTGGCCCATCCGGTGAGCCGCTCGACCAGCGCGGGCTCGACGGGGCGGCGGAGCACCGCGCCGTCGGCGCTGAGCACACTCGGCCGGGGGAAGTCGGTGGGCAGCGCGAGCTGCGGAACGTCACGCAGCCGGGCTCGCCAGAAGTCCAGCCCGGAGCTGTCGCGCTCCCAGGACTCGCGCTGTTGCCGCGCGTACGTCAGGTGGGACTGCGGCGGTTCGGCGTACGCGGCGGCGGCGGTTCCGGACAGCGCGGCGTTGTACTCGGCGGCGAGGTCCCGCAGCAGCAGGCCCACCGACCAGCCGTCGCAGGCGATGTGGTGCACCAACACCGCGAGCGTGTGCTCGTCCGGGCCCCAGGAACGCAGGAAGGCGCGCAGCACCGGCCCGTCGCCGAGCTCGAAGGGACGCCGGGCCTGCTCGGCGACCAGGGTGTGCAGGAAGGTCTCCTGGGTGTCCTGGTCGGCCCACCCGCCCGCCTGGATGTCGATGTCCGCGTGCGGGGTGGGCGACACCCGCTGGGTGAGCGCACCGTCGACCAGCGCGAACGTGGTGCGCAGCGCGTCGTGCCGGGCGACGACGCGCGTGAGCGCCCCGCGCAGCACCTCGGGTCGCAGCGCGCCGTGCAGGTGGACCGCGAAGGCCACCACGTACGCCGGGTTGCCGGGCTGGAGCTGGTTGAGGAAATAGAGTCGTTCCTGAGCGAAGGAAGCAGGACCGGTACGAACCATGCATCGAGCGTGGTCCGTCGGACGTCCCACCCGACAGAGCATCGTTCCCCGCTCCCCGGGGAAATCCTCCCGGGTCGGGTTCCCGGCACCTTCGATGCCTCCGCCGGACGCGGTCCGGCCCCCGGCCCGACGGGGTCAGCCGTCGGACCGGGGGCCGGTCGGGGTGCGCGCACCGCCGTGGAACGTCGCTAGTACTCGCCGCGGCCGAAGGCGGCCAGTTCCGCGGAGTGCCCCGGGTTGCTGACGTACGTCGCCCCGATCGGGGCGGTCACCCGGCACCACATGTCGAGCCGCTCCACGTCGATGCCGGCCGCCGCTGCCAACTCGTCACGCCGGCGCAACATCTCCGCACGGTCCAGGCCCTCCAGCACGTAGTCGACCGCGTCGAAGCAGGGGTCACCGGCGCAGGCCATCGGGTCGATGGCCACCAGGCCCTTCGCACCGCCGCTGAGCACGTTGCCCAGGTGCAGGTCGCCGTGCAGCAGCACGGTGTCGGTGGGTGCCGCGAACAGGTCGTCGCGCAGCCGCTTCGACCCGGCGAGGTCGGCGCCGCGCCGCACCGCCGAGTTGAACAGCACGTCGATCCAGTCCTCCAGCCGGCGCGGCGAGGCCGCCGGGTCCCCGACGCCGTGCAGGTCGTTGAGGAACGCGGCGTACTCCGCCGGCGAGGGCGGCTGCGGCATCTTCTCCACCAACGTGCCCGGGTGGATCGATTCGAGCAGCACCGCGCCCTTGGCCACCGCCAGCACCGCCGGCACCCGCCCGCTGGCCGCGAACTGGCGCAGCATGTCGACCTCCTCCCGCACGGCGTAGCTGTCGGGTGACAGCTTCAGCACCGCGTCGCCCTGCGGGCCCCGGCACCGGAACACCACCGAGGAGTTGCCGGACTTGAGCTGGTCGCCGAGGTCAAGCCCCCACTGCTCGACGAGTTCGTCCAGCCGCTGGGTCAACGTGCCGACCCAGCGGTGCGCCGCCTTGCCGAACCTCGGCTCCAGCCGATTCGTGATCGCTTCCAGATCAAGGACCATCCCACTCACCTCTTCGTCGATCGCGCGTCGGCGTACGCGGCGGAGTCGCCCACCTTCGGCAAGGGTGTGACGCCCCACCTGTGGGCCAGCGGGACGCTGCCACCGGAAACCCGGTCGGGACTCGGCGCGGGGCGCTCCAGCCTGGCCTTTCGGGCGACCTCGATCGCCTCGTACCGGTCCGACACGTTCAACTTGTTGAAGATGGTCGAAATGTGGTTGCTGACCGTCTTGGGCGACAGATGCAGCTGCGTGGCGATCGCCCCGTTGCGCATGCCCGATGCGATCAGCTCCAGCACCTGCCGTTCGCGCGCCGTCAGCTCCGGGAAGAGCTGCTGGTTGCGGGGCTCCCGGCCGAGCTTCGCGATGAGTTGATCGGCCACCCTGGGTCCAAGGATCACCTCGCCCGTCGCGAGGCCCCGGATCGTCCGCACGATGCCGTCGCCCGGGCAGCTCTTGAGCACGTAGCCCCGCGCGCCGGCGCGCATGGCCGCGAAGACCGACCCCTCGTCCTCGACCGCGGTGAAGACCAGCACCGCGGTCGAGGGCGAGATCCGGGCGATCTCCTGCAGCGTCACCCCCGCCTGGAAGTCCGGCAGCTCGATGTCGAGCACGAGCACGTCGGGGCGCAGCGACGCCGCCCCTTTCATCGCCTCCCGCGCGGTACCCACCTCGGCGACCACGGTGACCTCGGCCGAGGAGGACAGCAGGGCACGCAGGCCCTTGCGCACCACCGGCTGGGCGTCGGCCAGCACAACTGTCACGGCACGCGATCCCGCCTCGTACGCGACACCTCCTGGCTCCCGCCTCATCGTAAGAGCCGATTCGGTGGTCGAGCCCACGCTGACCATCACTACACCTCACCCGTCCTAACTGGCCCGCGACGCCCCCCTTCCGTGGAGGCGTCGCGGAATCGCCGACTCCACATCGGCGTGAACATCTGATGACCACCAACAGAAGAACATGCGTACTTAGCCGTACGGTATCCATGTCTATCTTCTGACGCAATTGCAGTGATCAAAGCAATATTAACGATCGAAGGAAGCTTCTCGACGACGCAACAGCCCACATCGGACCGGACGGCCGGGACGAAACCCGCGGACCGCCTGCTCAACGCCTCGCCCGACCCGGGATGCCCGCCCTGGTCGGGCCGCGCGACTAGCCCACCGCGCTCCGGGCGTCCACGGGCAACCGTCCCGGTCGACCCAGGAATTCGTCCCACCCTCCGGCCCACCGAACGCCCTGTCCCGCCCGGTGCCGCCACCACGATGATTGACGCCGACCGCCCCCCACACCAGGATGTGCGAATATGCCCTTTTCGCGATTGATTGAATCCGGAACCCGTTTGGTACCGACCGATCCGCTACGCAGGAAACTGATCGCGATCCGGCTGGCCGAATCGATCGGCAAGGGAGTCTTTCTCAGCGGCAGCGTCGTCTACTTCACGCTCCGCGTCGGGCTCGACCCCAAGCAGGTCGGCCTGGGCCTGTCCGCGGCGGGCATGTCCGCCTTCATCTCATCGGTCCTGTTCGGCGTGATCGCCGACCGGGTGGGCGCGCGCCGGCTGCTCGTCATGCTGTTCGCCGCGCTGACGGTGGGATTCGGGCTCTACGCCCTGGTGGACAACGCGATGCACTTCTTCGCCCTGGTGGTCGCCGTCGGCTTCATCGAGTACGGCACCGGCCCGACCAACGGGGCTCTCGTCGGCAACCTCGTGCCCGCCGAGGAACGGGTCAAGCTCAAGGCCATGATGCGGTCGGTGTTCAACATCGGCTTCAGCATCGGCATCGGCGTGGCCGCCGTCGCCGCGCTCAGCCAGCGGCTGCTCGTGCTGATCCCGCTCACCACCGCCGCGCTGATGGCCAGCGCCGCGCTGCTGGTCACCCGCCTGCCCGACACGCCGTCGCGTCCCGTTCCGGTGGGCTTCAAGCGCTTCGCCGCCGTACGCGACCCGCGCTTCCTCTCCGTCGTCGGCGTCTCGACGGTGCTCGCCTCCCACGTCACCGTCATCCTGGTCACGATGCCGCTGTGGGCGCTCAACCGCACCTCGCTGCCGCACTTCCTGATCCCGCTGCTGCTCATCTTCAACACGGTGTTCGTCATCCTGTTCCAGGTGCGGGCCAGCCGTGGCGCGGACACCGTGGACGGTGCCGGCAGGCTCGCCCGGCGCTCCGGGTACTGGCTGGCCGGCGGCTGCGCCGTCATCGCGGTGACCGCCCTCAACGACGACGTCGTGCTGGTGTCCGTCGCGATCGTCGCCGCGGTGCTGATCCTGTCGGTGGCCGAGGTGATGCAGGCCGCCTCGGGGTGGGGCCTCGCCTTCGGCCTCGCCCCGGAGCACGCCCAGGGCGAGTACCTCGGCGCGTTCGACCTACACGTGATCACGCAGAACATCATCGGCCCGGCCATGCTGTCCGGCCTGGTCATCGCCTTCGGCTTCTGGGGCTGGCTCGGCATCGCGGTGGCCGCGTTGGTCGCGTCGGCGCTGATCGTCCCGGTCGCGCGCCGCGGCGAGGTCACGCTCGCCCGGGCGACGGCCTCCGCGACCAGCCCGTAGGCCCCACACCGTCGGCCGGGGTCATCCCGGCCGACGGGCCGGGCGCCCGGCGTCCCCGTTCGCGCCGCTGGTGGGGTCGGGGAGGATCCCGACCGTGGGCCGGGCGGCGGTCGCGGCCGGGATCAGGTCCCCGGGGCGGCTCCGGGCCGGGCACCCCGCGAAGCGCCGCCGCGCAGCACCCGGCGCACGATCGCCGGGCGCAGCAGCCGGTGCGGCGGGTCGACAAGGTTGAGGACCCGCAGGAAGGCGGTGCCGAGCACCGCGTCGGTGCGGGCGGCGGCATGAAGCCGGTGCACGTACGCGTTGACGAGCCGCACCCGCGCCGTCCGGCGCCCGTCCACCTCGGGGAAACGCAGATCCGTGCCGACCGCGATGGACCACGGTCCGTCGATCAGCTTGCCGGCCCCGCGGAAGAACCGCCGCCACAGCCGGTCCCGGTCGCCCGCCAGCAGGGTCCGCAGCAGCAGGCCCTCGGTGGCCGCGACCGTCATGCCCTGACCGTAGACGGGGTTGAAGCTGCACAGGGCGTCCCCGAACACCAGGTAGCCGAGCGGAAAGCGGCGCAGCCGCTCGTAGCGCCGCCGGACGCTCGCCGGAAACCGCATCAGGGCGGGTTCGCCGACGGGGGTGGCCTCGCGCACCAACCGGCTGATCAGCGGCAGACCCAGCGACTCGGCGAACCGCGCGTAGCCCTCGTCGTCCAGCGGCGGCTGCTCGCCGAGCACCCCGGCGAGGGCCACCCCGAAGCGGCCGCCCTCCTGGGCGGCGACGATGCCGGTGCGCGGACGCCCCGGAACGGCGTTGGTCAGCGCGCCGAGGAGGCCGTCGAGGTGGCGGGGGTCGCGCTCGTAGTTGCGGGTGACATAGGTGACGTCGACCGCGACCCGCTGCTCGGCCGGGGCCGGACAGCCGAGCGCGGTCAGCCACCCCGGGGTGCGCGACGCCCGGCCGCAGGCGTCGACCACCAGATCGGCGTCGAGTCGGTAGGCCGCCCCGTCGCGCGGCGTCACCAGGACACCGGTGATCCGGCGACGGTCGTCGGTGCTCAGCAGACCGGTCGCCTCTGCGGGCGGCTGGAAACGGACGTTCCCCAGCTTCTGCACCCGGGCCCGCACCGTGCGCTCCAGCAGGGGGCGGCTGACTCCCACGCCGATGAGCTGGGACGGGGATCGGCGCATCGGGTAGCCGTCGTTGCACCAGTGCACCTGCCCGTTGAGGTCGACGAGGGGTGCGCCGGCCCCGTGCAGCTCGTCGCTGAGACCGTCGAACAGTTCGTCGAGCGCCTGCCGTCCGCGGGCCAGCAGAACGTGTAGCTGACGCGACTGGGGCACCCCGCGCCGTGGCGCCGCCACCTCGGGCAGGATGTCGCGGTCGACGATCGTGACGGTGTCGTACGCGTCGCTGAGCACCCGGGCGGCGATCAACCCACCCATACTGGCGCCCAGTACCACGGCGTTGCCTGCGCGGACCATGGTCGAGACGGTAGGCGACCGGGGCGTGCCGGTCCTCTTCGAGATTGCGCAACCGGCACGACAACCGATCGGGGCCGGCCACTGAGGACGTCGCCCGGGTCGGACGAAAGCTGTCCTCAGTGGCCGGCGGCCGAGGTGGTCAGGGCGAGGTGGTCAGGGCGAGGTGGTCAGGGCGAGGTGGAGAGCGTGGCGGCGAGCCCGAAGCCACCGCAGCAGAGCAGCCCGAACACGACCAGCGTGGCGAGCAGGATGCTGTAGTTCGACCACATGCCGAACTTCGTCACGTCGGTGCCGTGCCCGTCGTGGACGCGGTTGCGCCAACCGCCGAAGCGGAACGACAGGGCGTGCAGGGCCCCGGGGTGGGCGACGAGCGCGGTGGTCATGACGGGGATGCCCATGAAGTCGGTGTAGCGGACGTCGTGCGGCCCCGCCGGGACGGCCACGTACCAGGTGCCCTCGCCGGGGATCGGCACCGCCTGGCGGTCGATCTTGAACTTGCTGGTGGTCGGTGCGGGCACAATGTACGGCCCGCGGTTGACCGAGACGGCCAGCACCGCGTGGCCCGGGGGCGGCGAGATCGGGTGGGGGTAGGCCATCAGCGGCGTGACGGCGCCGGGCATGGGTGGGTACGACGGATGAGGAGGGTACGACACCGCCACATCCTGGCACGGCCCCGCACACCCCGGCAGGACCGCCGGTGGTCACGGGGCGGGCACCGATCGGCGGCCGAGCCGGCGCAGGCCCTGCCAACTCTCGCGCCCCCGAAATCCGGTTTACGGCAAAGCGAAGACGCACCACCCCACATCATCCGTTCGGCTAGTAATTAGCCAATCCTTCGGGTAGTGTTCGCGGCATCATCTGGACGACATGACGCGGTGGCGAGGCCCGTGATCGTGGCCTTGCGACAGCGCACCCGCCCGTACGTGTGCTCCGGCGACAGCCGGTTCGGAGATCTTCCGGTCGATCCGATCCACGGGCACGTGCGGAAGGACCACCCCATGGCCACCACCTTCACACCGGCGACCAGCACCCGCCTCGGCGGACGAAGCAGCGCGCAGAACGCCGAGAGCGCCGACGACCTCCTGGCCGCGATGGCCGCCACCCCGGCCGACGACCCCCGCCGACCGGCACTGCGGGAACGCGCCATCGAGGCGTGGTTGCCACTCGCCCGCCACCTGGCACGCCGCTACGCCGGACGCGGCGCACACGACGAGGACCTGGCCCAGACCGCCGCGGTCGGGCTCATCAAGGCGGTCGACAACTTCGACCCCACCCGGGGCGTCGACTTCACCGGATACGCCATCCCCACCATCATCGGCGAGATCAAGCGGTACTTCCGTGACCGCACCTGGGCCGTGCGGGTGCCCCGCCGCCTACAGGAACTACGCCTGACGATCAGCGAGGCGAACAGCACCCTCACCCAGACGTTGGGGCGATCGCCGACCGTGGCCGACATCGCGACCTACCTCGACCTGACCGAGGAGGCGGTCCTGGAAGGACTGGAAGGGGCCCGGGCCTACCGGGCCACCTCGCTGTCCACCCCGATCGGAGCCGACGGCAGCATGGAACTCGGCGACACCCTGGGCGCCAACGACCACGGCCTCGACCTGGCCGAGATCCGCGTCGCCCTCGGCCCGGCCCTCGCCACGCTGCCGGAACGCGAACGCAGGATCCTGAGCATGCGTTTCCACGGCAACCTGACCCAGGCCCAGATCGCCGGCCGGATCGGCGTCTCCCAGATGCACGTCTCCCGGCTCCTCACCCGAGCGCTCGCCAAGCTGCGCGGCCAGCTCTGCGAGGACTACGCCTGACCTCCGGTCCGTGCCGCGGTTCAGCGACCCCCGCCCTCGACGCCGAGGGCGGCGAGCAGGTTGTCCACCGCGGCGTCCGACGCCCGGCGGACGCTCTCGGTCGTCGCGGCGCCGAGGTGTGGCGTCGGCACCACCCGGGGATGGGCGAGCAGGGCCGACGGCTCCGGCGGTTCGCGGTCGAAGGCGTCGACCGAGTACAGCGCGATCCGGCCGGACTCCAGCTCCGCCAGCAGGGCCGCCTCGTCGACCAGGGTCGACCGTGCGGTGTTGAGCAGGACGGCGTCGTCGCGGAGCAGGGCGAGTTCGGCGGACCCGAGCAGCGGCCCGGCCGGTGACGGCGGGACGTGCAGCGACACGACCTCACTGGTGCGCAGCAGGGCCTCCAGCGGCAGCAGCGCCACGTCGCCGCCGTCAGTGACAAAAGGATCGTGCGCCACGACCCGCATGCCGAGGCCGCGCGCCAGGTGGGCGAGGCGGCGCCCGATCGCGCCGAGGCCGACCACGCCGAGGGTACGCCCGGCGGCCTCCCGCCCGGTGCCGCGCCGCCAGTGGCCGGCGCGCAGGGCGGCGCTGGCCTCGGGCAGGCCGCGCAGGCCCATGAGGGCGAGCGCGAGGGCGAGTTCGGCGACGCCCTGTGCGTTGGCGCCCCGGGCGGTGAGCACCTGGACGCCGGCCGCGTCGGCGGCCGTACCGTCGATGGCGTCGCGGCCGGCGCCGTTGCGGCTGATCGCCCGCAGGGCGTCGGCGTGGGCCAGGACGCCCGCGTCGATCGTCTCGACGCCGGCGATCCAGCCGACGACGCCGGGCAGCGCGGCGGCGAGTTCCGCGCCGGTGGGCTGCCGCCCCGGGGCGGGTGCGACGACGGTGAAGCCGGCGGCCCGGAGCCGGTCGACGGCGGCCGAGCCCGGTGCCGACATCGACCGGGGGGTGACGAGGATCCGGGGCGCGGTCATGACAGCACCTGCGGTGTCTGCGGGCCGAGCAGCGTGATCAGGCGCTCGACCTCCGCCGCCATGGCGTCGCGGGCCGGCGCGACGTACTTGCGCGCGTCCAGCAGCCTGGGGTCCGAGTCGAGCCGCTCGCGCACCACCCGGGTGAAGACCTTGTTGAGGTGGGTGGCGATGTTGACCTTCGTCATCCCCCGGGTGACCACGGCCCGCAGGGTCGCGTCGTCGACGCCGGAGGAACCGTGCAGCACCAGGGGCACCGGCACCAGCTCGGAGATCGCGGCGACCAGTTCCAGGTCGACCACCGCGTCGCGGGACGCCATCGCGTGGGAGGTGCCGACCGCGACGGCGAGCGAGTCGACGCCGGTCTCCTCGCAGAACCTGCGGGCCTGGCCGGGGTCGGTCCGCACCCCCGGGGCGTGCACGCCGTCCTTGCCGCCGACCTCACCGAGTTCCGCCTCGACCGCGACGTCGCGGGCGTGGCAGTGCGCGACGATCCGGCGGGTGGTGGCCCGGTTCTCGTCGTCGGGCAGCCGGGAGCCGTCGAACATGACGGAGGTGAAACCGAGATCCACCGCCTGGTGGACGAGGTCGACGTCCTCGGCGTGGTCGAGGTGCAGCACGACGGGGACGGTCGCCGCCTCGGCGAGCGCCCGCGCGGCCAGCGCGAGGGGGCGCAGGCCACCGTGGTAGCGGACCGCGTTCTCGCTGATCTGCAACACCAGCGGCGCGCGGGCCGCCTCGGCGCCGGTGACCAGCGCCTCGGCGTGCTCCAACAGGGTGGCGTTGAACGCCCCGACGCCGTGCCGCGCGCTGCGGGCGGCGGCGAGGAGGGGGCGTGGGTCTGCGAGGGGCATGACGGCTTCTCCTATGTCGTGGTGCGGTGGTGGTCGGTCGCCGCCGCGGCGGCGTGGGCGCGGGTCGCCGCGCGGGCGGCGTCGAACCGGGCGCGGGGCAGCGCGTAGGCGGCGAGGTCCGGTCGCGGTTCGACGCGCACCGCCGCGCGCCGGGCCGCCCGCAGGATCGCGGTGTCCGTCCAGGCGCCCGTGCCGAGCAGCGCGAGCGTCGCGGCGCCGAGCGCGGCGCCGTGCTGCGCGTCGTCCGGGCGGCTGATCGGCCGGCCGACAAGGTCGGCGAGGACCTGGAGCATCAGCCGGCCGCGGGCGCCGCCGCCGGTCGCGGTGATCTCCGGGGCGGCGGGTACGGCGGCGAGCATCGGGCGCGCGGCGTCGGCCAGGCTGAAGCCGATGCCCTCGACCAGGGCGCGGGCCAGGTGGCCGTGCGTGTGCCCGAGGTCCAGCCCCAGGTACGCGCCGCGCACGCCCACGCCGCCCTCGGCGACGGTGCCGCCGGCGAGGGTCGGCACGCAGGTCAGCCCGTCCGCGCCGACCGGTACGGCGGCGGCCTCGTCGAGCAGGGCGTCGAGGTCGTCGTCGCGGCCGAGCACGGCGGCCAGCCAGCTCAGGCTGCTGCCGCCGCCGAAGGTCGACAGGGCCGAGATGTACAGGCCCGGCAGGACGTGGTCGAACACGAACGGCCGGCCGACCGGGTCGAGCACCGGGTCGGCCGCGGCCACCGTGACCCAGTTGGAGGATCCCAGCGACACGTACGCCTCACCGGCGTGGTCGAGGCCCGCCCCGAGCGCCATGCACGAGTTGTCGACCCCGCCGGCCACGACGGGTGTCCCGACCGGTAGGCCGGTGGCCGCCGCGGCAGCCGCGGTGAGCCGGCCGACGACCTCGGTGGACGGCACGACGGGCGGCCACCAGTCGGCCGGCAGCCCGAGAGCGGCCAGCACGTCAGGCTGCATCCGGCGGGTACCGAGGTCGTAGGCGCCGCTGCCCGAGGCATAGCTCGGGTCGGTGCGCTGGACACCGGTGAGCCGGGCGTTGATCCAGTCCTTGCTGCCGAGGATCCGCGTCGTGCGGGCGGCGACGTCCGGGTGCGCGGAGCGCAGCCACGCGGCCTTGAACACCGTGTACATGCCGCGCGGGAAGCCGTTGCCGGTGCGCGCGTACCAGTCGGTCTCGTCGGCGTCGGCGAAGTACGCCGCCGCCGCGTCCTCCCCACGGGTGTCGGACCAGATCGGCACCGAGTCCAGCAGGGGCGCGCCGTCCGCGTCGACCGGCACCATCGCCAGGCTGTGCCCGGACAGCCCCACCGCGACGACGCGGTGCCGGCCGGCGTCGGCGGCCAGCAGCTCCCGCGACGAGCCGACGACCGCCGCCCACCAGTCCGTCGGGCGCTGTTCGTGCCGTCCCGGTGCCGGATAGGCCGTGGGGTAGGGGGCGAACGCGGTGCCGACGACCTGTGCGGCCAGGTCGACGAGGGCCGCCTTGCAGCCGCCGGTGCCCAGGTCGAAGGCGAGCGCGACGTCGCTCATATCTCCTCCCGCCGGTCCGCGCCACCCTGGTACGGCAACCCGGTACGCATCTGCGCCAGTCGGGTCTTCATCTCGCGGACGTCGCCGAGCGCCGACTCTCCCCGGCGCAGCAGGGTCATGGTGGCGATGGTGTCGATGACGACGAGCTGGGCCAGCCGCGAGATCGTCGGCGTGTAGACGTCGGTGTTGTCGAGGGACTCGACGATCAGCGCGATGTCGCTCAGCTCGGTCAGCGGCGACGGGCCGCCGGTGATGCCGACGACGGTCGCCCCCCGGTCCCGGGCGACGCGTACGGTGTCCAGGATGGAGGCGGTGCGACCGGTGTTCGAGATGGCCACCAGGACCGTCGACGGTGTGCTGGTGGACGCGGCGAGGAACTGCTGGTGCGTGTCGATCGGCGCCGAGCACGGCACCCCGAGCAGTGGGAACTTCTGCTCCGCGTCCATGGCCACGATGCCCGAGGCGCCGAGCCCGATGAAGACGACCCGGCTGGCGGCGGTGATGGCTCCCACCGCCCGGTCGAGGGCCTGGGGGTCCAGGTGGCGTCGCACGTGGTCGAGCGAGGTGATCGAGAAGTCGAAGATCTTGCTGACCAGGGTGGCCGTGCCGTCCTCGGCCTCGATCACCGACTGCGTCGCGGGGATGCCGAGCGCGACGCTCTGCGCGAGCTGGATGCGGAAGTCGTGGAACCCGTCGCAGCCGATCGCGTTGGCGAACCGGACGATGGTCGGCTGGCTGACCCCGACCGTCTCGGCGAGTTCGGCCAGCGTCATCCGGACGACCCCGTGGGGATCGGCGAGGACGACGTCGGCGACCTTGCGCTCGGAACGACGCAGTGTCTCCAGGCCCTTGTTGATGCGCTCCAGCACGGTCCCGGCGTTCATCGGGCAGCCACCAGGTCGAGGGTGTCGCCATGGTGGGGTACGCGCACCGTGACGCCGCGGCGCGCGGCGGCGTCGAGGTCGAAGGTGGCCGGATCGACGGTGTTGAAGTCAAACATTCCCCAATGATGTGGCACCAGGGTGGGGATGCCGGCAGCCGCGCAGAGCTCGACGGCCTCGGCGAAGTCGAAGTTGCCGGGTACGCCGTGGGCGAGCCGGTGCGCGTCGCGTCCGTTGACCGGTAGCAGCGCCACGTCGATGTTGAGTTCGCCGAGCCGTTCGACCTGCCCGTCCCACGGCGCGCAGTCGCCGGAGTGGTAGATCCGGGTGCCGGCGGCCTCGACGACGTAGCCGAGGAAATGGTCGTCGCCGTGGCTGTCCAGGAGGCGCTCCTCGTGGGCGGCGGGCAGCGCCGTGACCGTGAAGGGCCCGTAGTCGGCCCGGTCGCCGTCGGCGAGGGCGTCCAGCCGGGACCGGGGGGCGCGGGAGCGGCGCAGCGCCTCGCCGAGGACCGCGCGGGGGCAGGCCAGCCGGAGCCCCGGCTGGGCCGCCATCAGCGGTGCGAGGGTGTCCGGGTCCATGTGGTCGGTGTGCGCGTGCGAGCAGAGCACCGCGCGCAGCGGCGGCAGGCCGGTCGCGGTCACCGGCGGCGGGAGCATCCGGACGTGCGGGAACGTCGTGCCGGCGTACTTGCGGGCCAGGGAGTCCGACAGGTACGGGTCGACGAGCAGGTGCGCGTCGCCGTCGGGGCCGGCGGTGGTGAGCCAGAAGCCGGCCTGTCCGAGCCACCGTGCGCGTACCGTCATCGCACCTCCTGGGCCGCGTCGTACAGCCGCTCGAAGTCCGGGCCGCTGGTGGGGATCCCGAGGTCGAACACGGCGTCGATCGCCCTGGTCCAGCCGTGGACGAAGTACCGCCAGCCGTCGGTGACGGTGAGCGCGTCGGCCTCGGCCCGGGCCCGCGCCTGGCGCAGGAAGCCGAGTTCCCCGCGGTAGTTGAACTCCCAGGCGTACCCGCCGTGCGGGAAGGTGGCGTCGTCGCTGAGCGGGGAGCCGGGCCGGTCCTTGCCCATGCCGGTGGCGTTGACCACGAGCGCGCCCGGGGCCAGGCCCGCCAGCAGTTCGTCGTGCACCTCGCCGCGGTCGAGGCGGTGGGTCCGCCAGGTGATCGCCGGGTCGCCGGTGGCGACGTCGGCGGTGAGGGCGGCGAGTCGCTGGTCGGTGACATCGGTGACGACGACCCGCCCGGGCGCGTCGTCGCCGGCCCGGTGGGCGAAGTGGTCGCAGAGGGCGAGGGCGGCTCCGCCGGCCCCCATGACCAGCACGTCCCGGCCCGCCATGTCCGCGACGATGGACCGCAGGGCCATCTGGCTCGTGACGGTGTCCAGGGCCAGGCCGTCGATCCAGCCGTCCCGGGCGACCAGCGCGCTGGTCTCGCGCAGCCGCGCGGCGTCCTCGTTGACCTGTCGCAGCAGGTCGTGGCTGGACGCGTAGAGGTCGAGCTTGTGGGTGGTCACCAGGGCGCCGCGTGAGAGTTCGTCGTCGCGCAGGTGCTCGACGACCCGTCGGTAGACCGCGGGCTCCGCGCCGACCGGCACGTCGATACCGACGAGGTCGACCCCGTCCAGGTCGAGGAGGGGACGCCACGCCGCGAAGACGCGGTGGATCGCCGACGACGCGGTGCTGACGCCGATGAAGTACATGGTGGGCCGGGTGGCCGGCCGCAGGTCGCCGGGGGTCACGGCGTCACCTCCCCGGCCTGCGCGACCAGCCGCACGGCGTACGCGGTGTTGATGCCGAACCGGGTCGCCCCGGCGTCGAGCAGGGTGTGGAGCTGGGCCAACGAGCGGATGCCGCCGGACGCCTTGATCTCCCGGTCCGCCCCGGCGATCTCGCGGATCACGCGGACGTGCTCGGGCGTGGTCGGCCGGGACTGCCAGCCGGTACCGGTCTTCAGCGACGCGGCCCCGGCGTCGACCGCGGCCCGTGCCGCGTCGCGCAGTTGGCTCTCGTCGAGCAGGCCGACCTCGAGGATGACCTTGACGGGTACCCGTCCGTCGACGGCCTCCAGCACGGCGGCGACGTCGCGGGTGGCCGCGGCCAGTTCGCCGGAGCGGACCAGCCCGACGTTCATCACGACGTCCATCTCCTGCACTCCCGCGTCGAGGAGCCAGCGTGCTTCGGTCACCTTGACCGGGGTGGCCGTGCCGCCGGACGGGAAGCCGACCGGGGAGCCCGCGTTGGTGTTCGATCCGTCGAGCAGCGGGCGCAGCACGGGCAGCCAGGAGGGCAGCACGTGAGCGGCGACGAAGTCTCCGGCCAGGGCGTGGCCGGCGAGTTCCTCGACGTCCACGCGGCCGTGCTGGGCCTGCACGGCGCTGATGTCGATCATGCGGGCCAGCGCGTGGCCGGTGATCTCAACGGGGGACATAGGAACGGTTCTCCTCGAGGCGCCATCCGTCTCCATCGGCGACGGCCCGGTGCCGCATGCCGCCGGAGCGGGCGATGATGCCGTAGTCCTGGCCGGCGTCGGCCGGGTAGCAGAAGAGCGTGACCAGGTCGGTGTCGCCCAGGTTCACGCTGCGGTGGATGTGCACCGGCGGCACGTACGCGACGACGCCGGGGCGCAGCTCGGTCACGACGGTTCGGCCGTCGAGGGTCTCCATCAGCATCAGCCCGTGGCCGGCCAGGCAGTGGTAGATCTCGGTGCGGTCATGTTGGGCGTGGATGTGGCCGCGGGTCATGTGGAACTCGGTGCCGACCCGGCCGGGCGACAGGGTGGAGATTCCGGTGATCAGGTCGCCCGCCTCGGTCGACGGGCGGAACTCGTCGACGTGGTAGATGACCCGGTCGGCCTCGGTCGCCAGGCGCGCGGTGAACGCCGCCTCGTCGGCGAAGAGCCCGCCGAGGTCGGCCAGCCTCTTCTCGTAGCGACCGGTGCGTCCGACCATCTCCCCCGGGGTGATGACCAGGCCCGGTCCCTGTTGCGGTGCGGTCACCGTGTTCCTCCTGCTCCGGTCGGCGGACCCGTACGGCACGCCCCTCACCTCACTTTGTAGCAAAATTACATCAGGATGTCACCCACTCGCATGGCCCCGAGGTGTCGTTTGTAGCGAAACGGTCCTGATTTCGCTCGGTTGGTGGAATGCATGGGGGTGCCATAACTGAACTTCACGGATAAATCGGACTCCGAGTGGTAGTACGACTACCGAACCTCGACCCTCCGGCTAACGTTCAGGAAACGCGCGGTTGACTTCCGGGCCGCCAAATGTAGTGTTGCTCCTCAAGTGTGGGCCTACGCACACGGCACGACGTGCATGACCACAGCGAACGTTGAAGGGACGCGTCCCGGGTCACCCGGGCGACATCCGCCACCGACTCCTCAAAGAGCACGGGGAAACGTCCACCCCCACCATCCCTGGAGGAAAGATGTCCAACCGGACACGCGGCAAGACGCTCGCCCGTGGCGTCGCCGCACTGCTGGCCGTCACCCTGGCCACCACGGCCTGCGGTGCCGACGACTCAGGCGGCGGCGAGCCGGCCGACCCGATCGCCGGGCGTCCCGTGCCGACCGACCAGGCTCCGGACTCCGAGGTCAAGATCGCCATGATCGGGTTCGCCAACAACCCGTACTGGGTCTCGGTGAAGGCCGGCGCCGACTACGCCGACCGGGTGCTGGGCTCCAACAAGGGCAAGGTGGACTGGATCGTCGCGGGCGAGAACATCGACGTGCAGACGGTCTCCAGCGCCATCCGCGCCGCCGACGCCCAGGGCTACAAGGGCGTCGGGTTCTTCATCGCCGGCGAGGGCAACTGCGCCGACATCAAGAACCTGTCGGCCAAGGGCATCAAGATGGGCGTCTACAACACCCTCTTCGACTGCGTGGGCACCTCCGGCGGCACCATCAACTACGCCCAGGAGCAGTACAAGGCCGGGCAGACCGCGGCCCAGGAGATGATCAAGGCCTCCGGTGACAAGTCCGGCAAGGTCGGCATCATCGTCAGCCAGTTCACCGCCCCCGGCTCGGAGCAGCGCCGACAGGGCTTCGTCGACGGGCTCAAGGGCTCGAAGCTGACCCCGGTCAGCCAGGGCGTCGAGGCCAAGGACTCCGCGTCCAACACCTTCGCGGCGGCGCAGAACTACCTGCAGTCCACCACCGACCTCGTCGGCATCTACGCCACCGCCGGCGGTCCGTTCGGCGCGGCCCAGGCCGTCGCTGCCGCCAAGAAGCAGGACACCGTCAAGGTCATCGGTTTCGACATCACCACCGAGAACATCGCGGCCGTCAAGGACGGCTCGATGCACGGCGTGATCGGTCAGGACGCGTTCGGTCAGGGCTACAACGTCGCGGTCGAGCTGTTCAACGCCGCCGTGACCGGCCAGCAGCCCGCCGAGGTGAAGCAGGAGGCCACCGCCCCCTTCGTCACGAAGGACAACCTGGCAGAGCACGACCCCTCGGTGAAGCCGCTCGGCGCCCCGGGCGCCTCCTGATCGGAGAAGCCACCACCTCATGGAACCGACTAACCATGTGGACGACGTCAGGCCGGCGGCCCTCGCGGCCGCCGGCCTGACAAAGTCGTTCGGCGCGGTCAGGGCGCTACGCGACGTGTCGCTGGAGTTCCCGGCCGGACAGGTCACCGGGCTGCTCGGTGAGAACGGCGCCGGCAAGTCCACCCTCATCCGCCTGTGCTCCGGCCAGATGCAGCCCGACGCCGGCCGCCTCACCCTCAACGGCGAGGATGTCTCCTTCGCGAGCCCGTTGGAGGCGATCGCCGCCGGAGTGGTGGTGGTGAACCAGGAGCCGCTGCTCATCGGCGAACTGACCATCGCCGACAACCTGTTCCTCTACGACCTCGGTGAGCGCTCCGGGTTCGGGCTGGCCCGGCGCGGGGCGAACGTCCAGCGGGCCCGCGAGCTGCTCGACCGGCTGGAGATGGCCGACTACCTGCCCGACCCGTCGACGCTGTGCCGCAACCTGTCGGCGGCGTCCCGACAGATGGTCGACATCGTCCGGGCGCTCTCCCGCCAGCCCAAGGTCCTCTTCCTCGACGAGCCCAACTCCAGCCTGACGCACGAGGAGTCCGAGCGGCTCTTCGCGGTGATGGCCCGGCTGCGCGACGAGGGCGTGGCGGTCGTCCTCGTCAGCCACCGGCTGGCCGAGGTCTACTCGATCGTCGACAACGTGATCGTGCTGCGCGACGGCACGTTCATCGCCGCCGGCCCGCCCGGCGAGATCGACCAGAAGCGGGCCGTCGCGTTGATGGCCGGCGAACGGAAGCGGGCGGTCGTGGCGGAGGTCATGGCCGACCGGAGCGGGGCGATCGAACAGGCCGAGGTGGCGTTGGAACTGCGCAACCTGACCGGCGAGGGCTTCACCGACGTCAGCTTCACGGTCCGCCGTGGTGAGATCGTCGGGATGTCCGGGCTGGTCGGCGCGGGCCGTTCCGAGATCGCCGAGGCCGTGATCGGGCTGCGCCGCCTGACCGGCGGTGGCATCAGCGTCGCCGGCCGGCCCGTGCGGATCGGCGGACCCGGCGCGGCCCAGCGGCTCGGCCTCGCCTACGTCGCGGAGGAACGCCGCACCGAGGTCTTCCACGCCCAGAGCGTCGGCTACAACCTCACCGTCCGGGTGCTGTCGGACCTGGGTCGGCTCGGCTGGGTCTCCCCACGCCGGACCAGCGCGAAGGCGCGCGAACTGACCGGGCGCTTCGGCGTCAAGGCCGCCTCCAGCGAGGCGCCCATCACCTCGCTGTCCGGCGGCAACCAGCAGAAGGTGCTGCTCGCGCGGGCCCTCGCGGCCCGGCCGAAGGTGCTGATCCTCGACGAGCCGACGCGTGGCGTCGACGTCGGCACCAAGGCCGAGATCTACGCGACGCTGCGCGCACTGGCCCACGACGAGGGCCTGGCGGTGTGGTTCATCTCGTCCGAACTCGAGGAGGTCGTCGAGCTGGCCGACCGCGTGGTCGTCGTCCGTGGTGGACGCGTGACCCTCGATGCCCCGAACAACGCCGGACCCCAGCCCATCGTCGCCGCGGCCATGGGCGCGACCGAAGGATCAACATGAGTGCCACTCTCGCCCCCCAGAGGCAGGAGCGCTCCTGGAAGGAGGGCGTCCTGTCACTCGTCAAGCGCCAGGAAACCGGGCTGCTTGGCGTGATCATCGTGCTGGCCCTGATCGTCAGCGTGGCGAACGAGAACTTCCTCCGTAAGGACAACCTGTACAACGTCCTGCAGACGGTGGTCGTGGTCGGCATCATCGCCGTCGGGCAGACGTTCGTCCTGATCTCCAAGGAGATCGACCTCTCGGTCGGCTCGGTGCTGGCCCTCTCGGCGGTAACCGCCGGCTCGGTCTACGGCAGCGGGGCCAACCCGTGGGTGGCCGCGGCAGTGGGCATCGGCGTCGGCGCGCTGTGCGGTTTCGCCGTCGGCTCCGTCGTCGTGCTCGGCCGGGTCAGCTCGTTCATCGTGACCCTCGGCATGCTCTCCATCGCGCGTGGACTGACCCAGCTCATCACCGGCGGCCTGCCCCAGGCGATGCCGAGCGAGCTGTCCTTCATCGGTCAGGGTCGGGTCTTCGGCGGCATCCCGGTGAGCGTCATCATCTTCCTGGTGCTGGTCCTGATCGGCCAGCTCCTGCTCACCCGCACCGTCTTCGGCCTGCGGGTGACCGCCATCGGTGACAACGACGCCGCCGCCCGTACCGGCGGCATCCCGGTGGCATGGACCCGGGTGCTCACCTTCGTCCTGATCGGCACGCTCGCCGGCATCGCCGGGATCGTCTTCTCCACCCAGGTCGGCGTGGCCGAGGCCCAGGCCGGCATGGGCTACGAACTGGACGTCATCGCGGCGGCCGTCATCGGCGGTGCCAGCCTCTCCGGCGGCCGAGGATCGATCATCGGCGCCTTCCTGGGCGCCTGCCTGCTGGGCGTCCTGCGCAACGCGTTCATCCTGCTGGCCCTGTCGCCGTTCCTCCAGCAGCTCAGCATCGGTCTGGTCATCGTCCTGGCGGCGGTGTTCGACCAGTGGCGTCAGGGCAACCTGGGGCACCTGCACCCGCGCAACCTCCGCCAGCAGCTCATCCGCCGTAAGGCCTGACCTCCACTTCCCCGCGAAAGGACCCGCACCATGAAGCCTCAACCCTTCCGCCTCCACGACCAACGGGTCGTCCGCGCGTTCGTCGAGGCCCGTCGGGAGCACACCCCGACGGAGCCGCGGCTGAAGTTCGGCTGGAGCAACTGGGGGTTCGGCACCGAGGAGCTGGCCGCGACCGCGGCGCGGCTGGAGAAGAACGACGTGCGCTACATCGAGCTGCACGGCAACCTCTACTCCCCCGACCTCGGCTACCGGCCCGACGAGACGCTGCGGGTGCTCGGCGAGCACGGCATCACCGTCTCCGGCGTCTGCGGCATGGTCACCCCCGACCAGGAATTCGCCCACAACCTGCCACACGTGCGGGCCCGCGCCATCGAGTACTTCCGCCGCCAGGCGACGTTCACCCAGGCGGTCGGCGGCTCGTACCTGCTCTTCGGCGCCGGTTCGGTCGGCCGGCCCACGGTCCAGGACTCCTACGAGCTGGAGCGTTCCGCGCAGACGATGCGGCTCGTGGCCGACGACTTCGCCGCCGCCGGCATCCGGGGCGCGGTCGAGCCCATCCGGCCCGAGGAGACCAGCGTGGTGCACACCTTCGCGCAGGCCCTTCGGCTGCTCGACCTGGTGGACCACCCGGCGATCGCGCACATCAACGGCGATCTCTACCACATGCTCAGCGGCGAGCGGCACATCGGCGCCACGATCCTCGACCACGGCGACCGCATGATCAACCTGCACCTGGCGGACAGCAACCGCCACGCGCTCGGCCACGGCCTGCTCGACCTCGACGTGGTGCTCATGGCGCTGTACGCCATCGGCTTCCAGCGTGGCGACAACTACTGCTCGGCGGAGCCGCTCGGCGCCGGCGGCAACCCTTACGCCGCGATGAACCTGCCGCCGCAGCCCGAGCGGCTCGACGAGATGGTGCGCGACACCGTGCGGACGTTCCGCGAGCGCGAGGACGAGGTGCTGGGCGCGAGCGACGAGGAGCTCTACGCCCTCTACCAGATCGAATCCGAGTAGCCCGATGCCGGCGTTCACGCTGCACGTCGTGTGCCCCAACCCGGCCCTCGACCGGCTCCAGGTGGTGGAACGGTTCCGGCCGTTCGAGGTCAACCGGGTGGTCGAGGTACGCGCTCTGGCCGGCGGCAAGGGCCTGATCGTCTGTCGGGGCGCCCGTCGCCTCGGCGCGGGCGTCGCGGCGTACGGCTTCGCCGGTGGCGCCGTCGGCCAGGTGATCCGTGACGGCTGCGTCGACCTCGGCGTGCTCGACCGGCACGTCGGGATCGCCGGTGAGACCAGGGTGACGCCGGTCGTCATCGACCGGAGCACCGGTCGCTCGACGGTGCTCAACGAGCGCGGCCCGCAGGTCACCGCCGGTGAACAGGAAGAACTGTTCGCCGGACTCGACGCGACGGTGCGCCCTGGGGACGTCGTGGTCTCCACGGGCAGTCTGCCGCCGGGCTGCGCCACCGACCTGCACGCCCGGGTCGCCCGGCTGGCGCTCGCCCGGGGGGCGACAGCGCTCGTCGACGCGCACGGCGAGCCCCTCGCCCGGGTCGTCGACGACGCCCGGAGCACCCGGCCCGCGGGTCGGCTCGTGGTCAAACCCAACGCGGAGGAACTGGCCGGCGTGCTGGGCCGGCCGCTGCCGGACCGGGCCGCCACCACGGCCGCCGTACGCGAGCTGCACGCGCAGACCGGCGCCACCTTCGTGGTGACCCTCGGCACCGACGGGGCGGTCTGGACCGACGGCGCCGACGACCTGGCGGTGGACACGCCGACGGTCGAGACGGTCAACGCGACCGGCTCCGGTGACTCGTTCCTGGCCGGCCTCGCGGTCGCCCTCGGCCGGGGCGAGAGCCCGGCGGCGGCCCTGACCCTGGCCTCGGCGATGGGGGCCGCGAATGCAGCCTCGCTCGCACCCGACGTCGACCCGGCGCTGGTCGGGCGGCTGCGGGACAGGGTGACGGTGACCAGGGGGACGGCCGGATGGGCGGCCCACGGATGAGTCAGTTCATCGGCGTGGACATCGGCACCACGCGGACGAAGGTCGGTTGTTACGACACCGACGCGGGCCGGCTCGTCGCGCTCCGGCACGCGCCCACCGTCGTCGACCCCGACCCGTGGGGCGGCCGGCGGGACGCCACGCGACTCGCGGCGGCCGTCGGTGACCTGCTGGCGAAGCTGCTGGCCGACCCGGCGGTACGGCCCGACGACCTCGCCGGGATCAGCGTCGGGTCGGTCGGGGAGGAGGTCGTCCTGCTCTCCGCCGACGGCACCGTCACCGCGCCGGTGCTCGCCTGGTTCGCCGGGCACGGCCAGCAGGCCAAGGCGGCCCTGGGCGGTGACAGCGGCTGGGCCGGCACGGACGAGACCTTCTCGGTGTTCAAGCTGCGCTGGCTGGCGGAGCACCTGCCCGACGAGCTGGCGGCGGCGCGCACCTTCACCTCGCTCGCCGACTTCGTCGCCCGGGACCTGCTCGCCGACCGGACGGCCCCGGTGTTCCTCAACGTCTCGCACGCCTCGCGTACCGGGCTGCTCGACATCCGCGCGGGCCTGCTGCGTACGGACGTGCTGCCGGACCTCGGTGTGGCCACGCCGGCGCTGCCCGACCTGGTCGACAGCGCCACCGTGGTGGGTCGTACGTCGGGCGGCGGCGTGCTGCCGGCGGGTGTCCCCGTGGTCGCCGGCGGCCACGACCACATGTGCGGCGCCTTCGGCACCGGCGTCCGTACCGCCGGCGACGTCTACGTGTCGGTCGGCACCTCGGAGGCGCAGGTGCTGCTGGTCGACGAACTGCCCGACAGGGTCGGACCGGGCCTCGACACGGGGATCTTCGTGGCGGGCGGCCTGCGTTTCGTGCACCGCGCCACCCCGTCCGGCCGGTACTACCAGGCCTGGCACGACATGCTCTACACCGGCGTCCCCGACGCGACGATGTGGGAGGAACTGGCCCGCGTCGTCGACCAGGTCGACCCGGCGGTGGTCGAGGCCGACGTGCGTCGCGCCCGACTGGCCGCCATGCCGATGGACGTCACCCGCGCTCACGCGATGGCCAGCCTGTTGAAGGGACTCGCGGTGGAGGCCGAGGCGACGACCGCGCGGCTGGGCCGGCTCAGCGCCGTCGAGATCGCCGACGTCACCGTCGGAGGGGTGGCCGCCGGCTGGCAGACGTGGCGCCGGTTGCGCCAGGAGGCCACCCGCCGCCGACTGAGATTCGTGGACGAGCCCGAGGCGACCGTTCTCGGCGTCGCCGTTCTAGCCCAGTTCGGTGTCACCGGCCGGGCCGACGTCCCGGTGCACCTGACCACCGCCGAACCCCCAGGAGGAAACCATGAACACGCCTGAGTTGCTGCGAACGCACCGCCTGGTTCCGGTCGTCGTCCTCGACGACGCCGCGTCGGCCGAACCGCTGGCCGACGCGCTGGCGACCGGGGGCCTGCCGATCGCCGAGGTCACCTTCCGCACCCCGGCGGCGGCCGAGGCGATCGCCCGGATGGCCGCCCACGGCGGCGTCACGGTCGGCGCGGGCACGGTCACCACCCCCGACCAGGTGGACGCGGCGGTGCGGGCCGGTGCGCGGTTCGTCGTGTCGCCCGGGTTCAGCGCGGCCGTCGTCCGCCGGTGCCAGGAGCACGGGATCTTCGTGCTGCCGGGCGCGAGCACCGCGACGGAGGTCATGACGGCCATCGAAGCGGGGGTCACGGTGCTCAAGTTCTTCCCCGCCGGCAGCTCCGGCGGGGCCGCGGCGGTGTCCGCCCTGTCCGCGCCGTTCCGTCAGGTCTCCTTCGTGCCGACCGGCGGCATCGACGCCGACTCGGCCGCCGAATACCTCGCGCTGCCGTCGGTCCTCGCCGTGGGCGGTAGCTGGATGGTGCCCCGTGCGGCGATCGCGGCCGGCGAGTTCGACCGCGTCGCGGACCTGGTGGCCGCCAGCGTGGCGGCCGTCGCGCGCTGAACCCGTCCCGGTCGCGCAACAAAGCCCAAACCGCCCTGGCCGGCTCACCGATCGGACGACACTGGAGGTGCGGAGGCACGAGAATCAGCTGGTGAAGGGCCGGGAGGGGGCACACCGTGACATCGGGATCGATGAGCCGACGGATCAAGGATCTGCTCAACAGCCCCAGAGGGCGTGATTTGATGCGGCGTGGCCGCCACCAGGCGGCCAAACCCGGCACTCAGCAGAAGCTTCAACAGTTGGTGGCCCGCCTGACCGGTCGGTCGGGCCGACGCCGCTGAGCCGGCCGGCGGACAGGGACCAGCGGGAGCAGCCATCATGAGCGACACCAGCCTTGACACCGACCGTCAGCGGGGCAGCGACTACGCCGACCTGTCCCGGCAGGTTCGCGCGGAGGGTCTACTCGACCGGCGGCGAGGCTACTACGCGGTACGCATCGGTCTCGTCGTCGGTTGCTTCGCCGGGTTGTGGGCGCTGTTCGGCTGGCTGGGTGAATCGTGGTGGCAACTGGGCGTCGCGGCGGCCCTCGCGGTGGTTCTCGCGCAGGCCGGTTTCGTCGGCCACGACGCCGGGCACCGGCAGATAGCCCACTCGCGCCGGGTGAACGACCTGATCGGCCTCGTGCTCGGAAACCTCCTGACCGGGATCAGCTACGGCTGGTGGGTGGACAAGCACAACCGGCACCACGCCCACCCGAACACCGAGGGCAAAGATCCCGACATCACCTTGGCGGCCCTGTCCTTCACCACCGGCCAGGCCCGGCGCCGGCGCGGCCTCGGCGCACTGCTCGTCCGGCACCAGGCGTACCTGTTCTTCCCGCTGCTCCTGCTGGAGGGCCTGCACCTGCACGCCGCCAGCGTCCGGGCGGTCCTCGGCGGGCGCCGCATCGCGCGTCGACCCGTCGAAGCCGGGCTGCTGGCCCTGCACCTCGGCGGCTACCTCGCCGCCGTCTTCGTGGTCCTGAGCCCGGCGCAGGCGGTCGCATTCGTCCTCGTCAACCAGGGCGTGCTCGGCCTGTACCTCGGCTGCTCCTTCGCCCCGAACCACAAGGGCATGCCGATCCTCGGCGCCGAGGACAACCTCGACTACCTGCGGCGGCAGGTCCTCACCTCCCGCAACGTCCGCGGCGGGGCGTTCCTCGACACCCTGCTCGGCGGCCTGAACTACCAGATCGAGCATCACCTGTTCCCGAGCATGCCGTGCCCCAACCTGCGCCGCGCCCGGCCGTTGATCATGCGCTTCTGCGCCGAACACGACATCGCCTACCACGAAACCACCCTGGGCCGCTCCTGGGCGGAGGCACTGCGCCACCTGCGCGACGTCGGGTCGCGTACCCCGTAGGCGGACGTCGCAGCCGCTGCGGCCACTACGGGTGGGTGCCGCCTCCGGGCGGCCGCGGAGCGGAACTCCCCCGCCATCCGTCGGGCGGTGGTGGGAGTTCGACCATCGCCGCGATGAGCGCGGCCACCGGCACGGTGGCGAAACCGACCCGGGCGTCGCTGGCCCCGTACGGCAGCCACAGCAGGCCGGAGTGGATGAGCCCACCGCAGGAGTAGACGACGTTGGGCACATACCCGTCGCGTTCGGCCTCGTCCGGTGCCAGGAGCGCGCCGGGGAGCTCGGCGACGACCCGTTCCGGTCGGTCCAGGTCGAGCAGGAGTGCGCCGATGGCGTACCGGCGCATCGGGCCGACGCCGTGGGTGAGCACGAGCCACCCGGCGTCGGTCTCGATGGGTGATCCGCAGTTGCCGACCTGGATCAGCTCCCAGCTGCGGCCGGGGGCGTGCAGCTGCACCGGCGCCTGCCACCGGTTGTCGCCGTCCAGGCAGGTCAGCCCGATGGTCTCGCCGTCGGCACGGCACAGGGCGAGGTGTCGGCCGCCGACGGTACGGGGGAACAGCGCGACACCCTTGTTGCGGGCACCCGGGCCGCGCATCGGGGTGATCTCGAAGCGCCGCAGGTCGCGGCTGGCCAGTGCCCGGGTGGCGATGCGCCGGCCGTCGTAGGCGGTGTAGGTGGCCCGGTACACCGGCCCGGACTCGTCGACGAACCTGACGAACCGGGCGTCCTCCATGCCGTTGCTCTCCGCCGGGGTGGCCGGCCAGAGCACCCGTTGATGCAGGCTGGTCTCGGCGGGGAAGGCCACGGCGTAGCTGGCGGCGTTGGTGCGTCGCAGTTGTTCGACGATGCCGGGCGCGCTGCCGCGGGAGAGCAGGTCGGGCGGGAGACCGGCGAGGGTCCGCTCGAAGGTGGCCTCGTCGTAGCGTTCGGGCAGGGAGTCCAGCACGGTGGCGGAGACCTCGTTGTCACAGTCGTCCTCGGCCAGTCCGGCGGCGAGCAGGTCCCGGCGGCGCCGTACGGCGACCTGCTGCCCGACGACGAGCGGGCCGGGGCGACCGACGACGACGAGCCGGTCGTCGGGTCCGAGCACGGCGCTGGCGAAGCCGATCGAGGACAGGTGTCCCTCGCCGATCTGGCGCAGGCTGATCGCGACCCGCAGCTGTCCCGGTTCCAGGCCGTCCTGGTCGGGGTGGACCACCATCGACGGGTTGCACAGCGCGGCGGACTCGACCGCGGACTCGTGGCTGAAGTAGGCGCCGACCAGGAGACGGGTGGTGGGGGAAAGGTCCCGGGCCCGGGGGGCCCGGTGCCGGACGAGGTCGTAGTGGTGCTGGAACGTGCCGGCCAGGTCCCGGTGCCGGCCACCGAATCGGTGGAGGGTGTCCCGCAGCAGCCGGCCGGTCTCCTCGTCGTCGAGGCGGGCGATGCGGTCGATGAGCGCCTGCGCGCGGGTACGGGCCACAGCGGCGTCCTCGCCGGGCACGAAGAGCTTGACGACGACCCGGCTCGGGTCCGGACTCAGGGTGAGGTTCTGCCGGACGGCCAGGTTCGGGGTCACGACCACCGCCGCGCGTGCTGCAGGGTGGAGATCAGCGCGAGGGTGGACTCGGCACCCTGGTTGAGGTTGGGTCCGTGCGGGGTCAACCCGTCGTATCCGCCGCCGGTGGCCGGATCCCACATCGGCGTGCCGACGTCGTTGTCGCCGAGGAACCAGCCGACGGCCTGCCGCACCCCGACGTCCCAGACCGGGTCGCCGGTGACCGAGCCTGCCGTGGCGCAGGCGTCGGCGAAGGCGGCGACCTCGATCGGCTGCTGGTCGTGGCGGAGCCGCGCCGCACCACGCCCCCAGCCGGCGGCCGGTACGACCGACAGCCGCCCGTCGCGCAGTTGGACGTCGCGCAGCCAGGCCAGCATCCGGAGGCCGCCGTCGAGCAGGGGGCCGTCGTGGCGTAGTTGGCTGGCGGCGATGACGACCTCCGCGAGGGCCGCGCTGGCGTAGGTCAGGCGCGGCTGGGGCCAGGGCCATCCCGGCTCCGCCGGCGGGGTGCCGACCGTGGCGGCCGCGTCGGCCAGCAGCGCGGCCGCGGCGGCGTGGGTGGGGTGACGGCGCAGCACCTCGGCGGCGCCGAGCCCGGCGAAGGCCATCGCGTGCGGGGCGGGGCTGCGCCGCACGGCACCCGCGCTGAAGGCGACGAGCGCCTCCTCCCGGATCCAGGCTGCGGGACTGCGGGCGGCGGCGGTACCCAGGCCCCACAGGGCCCGTCCCCACCAGTCGCCGAGCCCGGGCCGGTCGGCCCAGCGCCGGTCGTGGCCGAGCCGGTTGTGGAAGGCGCCGCGGGGGTCCTGCGCGTGGGTCAGGAAGGCGAGGTAGCACTCCGCGAGCCGGAGCACCGCGCCGGTCGGCTCCGGCTCCCGGCTCGTGACGAGCAGACCCCGGGCGACGTCGTCGGTGCAGTAGCCGTGTTCCCGGCGGACGATGGCGTGCCGGGCGTGTTCGAACAGGCCGGTGTCGTCGCTCAACCGGGCAAGATGAGCGAAGCTCGGCTCGGGCACGCTCAGGCGGCGGTCGGGCGGCGGGCTGCCGGCCCTCGTGGCGGGACGGCCTCCGGTCAGGGTCACGCCGCCGCCGCGCTGACCACCGGCGGGCGGGCGGTGGTGAGCCGTTCCGCGAGGGCGTCGTACCGGGCCGCCACGGCCGGCCAGCGCAGCTCCGCGGCCGCCGGCCGGACGCGGCCGGCCAGCCGGGCTGCCAGGCCGGGCTCGGTCAGGATCCGCCGGATCGCCTTGGCCAGCGCCACCGGATTGCCATGGGGTACGAGCAGGCCGGGCCCCTGGGTGAGCAACTCGACGGCGTGCGGGAACGGCGTGGCCACGACGGGAACCCCGGCGGCCACCGCTTCGACGAGGACCCCGGAGGTGACCTGCTCACGGGAGTCGTACGGCAGCAGGACCACGTCGGCGGAGCGGATCAGCGCGCCGAGCGCGGCCGGGTCGTGGTACTCCGACTGGTAGTCCACGGTGTGCGCGACACCCAGCTGCGCACCGAGCTGGTGCAGTCCCGCCCGGTACGCCTCCCCATGGTGCTCGATCACCTTCGGGTGGGTCCGGCCGGCGACGGTGAAGGTGGGGGTCGGGTCGAGGTCCTGCAACCGGGCGAGGGCCCGCAACGACCACTCGATGCCCTTGCCGGGGCCGAGCAGCCCCCAGGTGAGCAGGTGCGGACGGGTACGGCGGGGGGCGGAAAGGCCGGCGTGGTCGTCGGCGCCGTGCGGGATGACCGTGACCTTCGCCGGTTCCACGCGGTAACCGACGAGAAGCCGGTCGCGGGCCGTTTCGGTCATCGTGACAACTGCCCCGGCCTCGGCGACGACCTGCTCCAGCAGGGACTTCTGCCCGGCGGTGGGGTTGCTGAGCACGGTGTGCAGGACCACGATGCTCGGCACGGTGAGCTGGCGCAGCAGCGGCAGAACCTCCCGGCCGTCGGCGCCGGGGTAGATCCCGTACTCGTGCTGGACAATCGCCACGTCGAAGGCGTTCAGGGCGGCGGCGGCCTCCCGCCAGCCCGCCGGGGCGTCCGCCGCCCAGGTGTGCACGACGTCGGGCAGGGCACGCTGGTCGTCACCCCTGCCGGTGAGCCGGACGACTCCCCCGCGGGTGCCGCCGGCGGTCAGGTGTGCGGCCAGGAGAGAGTTGAAGCTGGCCAGTCCGCACCGGGTCGGTGGGTGGGTGCTGAGGAAACCGTAGCTGGGCATGGCTTGGGCCTTTCGGTTGTGGGCCGCCGCCCGAGGAACAGGAGGCGTGCCCCGCGCGGGTGACAGCGCACGCGGACGTCGTGGGTGGCCGGCGGAAGGGGCCCGGGTCCGGGCCGCCGCGGGTGCGGGGTCCGGTTCGTCAGGGGTCGTCGGTCGTTCAGCGGGTTCAGCGCTGTGGACGGCCGATGAGGTCGTCGTAGACCGCGAGGTAGTCGTCGACCATCCGGTCCGCGTCGAAGCGCTGCCGCGCCCGCTCCCGGCACCCGGCCCGATCGATCTTCGCGACCGTGGCGACGGCGTCGACGGCCTGCTCGACGGTGTTCACGAGCAGGCCGGTCACCCCCTCGTCGACGACTTCCGGCATGGACCCGCGCGCGTACGCGACGACCGGCGTGCCGCACGCCATCGACTCCACCACCGACAGGCCGAACGGCTCGTCGAAGGCGATCGGGTGCAACAGGGCGGCGCTGGCGCCCAGGATCTCGGCGCGCCGTCGGGGGCCCACCGAGCCGAGGAAGATGACCCGCTCGCCGTCGATGTGCGGTGCCACCAGTTCGGTGAAGTACCGCTCGTCCTGCACGATGCCGCAGATCGTCAGGGGCCGGCCGGCGAGCCGGGCGATCTCGATGGCGGTGTGGGTGCCCTTGTCGGGGTGGATCCGCCCGAAGGCGACCAGGCCGGGGCCGGCCTCCGGGGTGAACGGCAGCCCGGTCATGTCCACGCCGTGGTGCACCGTGGCGACGTAGTCGAGCCCGGCGACCCGGTCAGCGTCGGAGATCGACACGTAGAACGACCGGGCCTTGGCGTACGCGGGCAGGATGCCGGCGCCGGAGAAGCCGTGGACGGTGGTGAGCAGCGGGGCGCGGCAGTGCTCGGCGAAGGCCAGCGGCAGCCAGTCGAGGTGGTTGTGCACCAGGTCGAACTCCGCCGAGCGGGCGAACGCGTGCGAGACGTGCATCGCCTCCCACACCCGCCCGTCCATCGACGGCTCGTCGGCGTACCCCCGCGGGCAGACGCCGTCGAGGGTGGCAGAGGTGACCGAGTCCAGCGTCGCGAAGAGTGTCACGTCCACCCCGCGGGTGGTCAGCCCTTCGGCCAGCAGGCCCGTCACCTGCTCCCAGGGGCCGTAGTGGTGCGGCGGTGTCCGCCACGCCACCGGCCCGAGCAGGGCGACCCTCACGGGGATGACGCCTCGGCGAGATCGGCCGGATCGAGACGCAACGTCGAGAGCAGCCCGGTGTGCTTGGCGGGGTCCACCCACTCCGGCAGCTCACGCTCGACCCAGTCGGCTCTGGCGTGCTGGTCCCGCCCACGGAGGGCGTCGACAATCCGGTTCCGTGCGATCCTCATCGTCTTCGCTCCCTTTGTTGAACCGTGGGTACGGCCGTGGCCCCCTCCCGGCTCGGAGGGGGCAGCGGTGTGGAAGGCGGTGGGCCCGGCTCGGTGGGCCCACGAATCTCCAGGTTGACCGAGGGGCCACCGGTCAGGGTGGTCGCTGTCGCGACGGAGCTGGGCGTTGCTCACTGCCCGTCAGGGGTTGGCGGCGGCGGAACTGGCGGGGCCACCGGGGACCCGGGCGACATGGCAACCGTACGCCTCATCCGGCAGGAGGGCGTCCTTGGTCCGTTTCCTTCCCGGTTGCGTGCGTCGTTCGGGGTGGAGACGAGCAGGTGCGGTGGACGATGTGACCACGGTCTCGCTCGTCGAGTGGCGCACGTCCGCGCCTCCGACTGCCGAAACGCGCAGTCGCCCGGCCACTCAGCGCCTACCATAGACCTGCTTCGATCAGTACACTCGTACCTGGTCAGCCGAGCCACGATCGGCGTGATCGCCAGCCCGGGAACGGGTTCGCCGAAGCGCCTGCCGCACCTGGCGCCCACCTTCTGATCAGCACCGTCGTCCCACCGGCTCCGAGGCGATCCCACCCGGGGCCGGTCCCATCCGGTGAGGAGAAGAATGACCAGTTCACGCGTGCGGGGTCGGGTGCTCGCCTTCGCCCTGGCGACCGCCCTGAGCGCCGCAGTGCTCCCGGGCGGACAGGCAGCCGCCGGGACTGCCACCGAGGGAACCATCCGCCACGCCGGCACCGCCGACGCCGTGCCGGGCAGCTACCTCGTCGTGCTCCGGGAGGCCCCGGTCCGCGCGTCGGTGGGGGCGGACACGGCCGCCGAGGTCACCGAGGCCGCCGACCGGCTGCGGGCCCGCTACGGGGGCACCGTCGGCCACGTCTACCGCAGCGCCGTGGCCGGATTCGAGGTACGGCTCACGGAGCGGGCCGCCCGCCGCCTCGCGGCCGACCCCGCGGTGGCATACGTGGAACAGAACCAGGTCACGCCGCTGATCGGCCCCGGCGTGCAGATCAACCCGCCGTCGTGGGGACTGGACCGGATCGACCAGCGGAACCTGCCGCTCGACGGCCGGTACGCCTACCCGAACACCGCGCACAACGTGCACGTGTACGTCGCCGACACCGGCGTCCGGGCCACCCACACGGACTTCGCCGGCCGGGTCAGCGGCGGGATCGACCTCGTCGACGGCGCCCTTCCCGCAGACGACTGCAACGGCCACGGCACCCACCTGGCCGGCACGATCGGCGGCACCCGCTACGGGGTGGCCAAGGAGGTCCGGATCCACCCGGTCCGGGTGCTCAACTGCACCGGCAGCGGCACCACCGCCACGGTGATCGCCGGAATCGACTGGATCACGGCGAACGCCCTCCGGCCTGCGGTGGTGGAGCTGGCCATCGGCGGCCCGGCCACCACCGCCCTGGACACGGCGGTGACCAACTCGATCAATCGAGGGATCACCTACGTCACCGCCGGGGGCAGCTCGGGCGGGAACGCCTGCAACAACTCGCCCGGCCGGGTGCCGGCCGCGCTGACCGTGGTGGGCACCTCGTCCACCGACGCCCGGATGCCGAACGGCAACTACGGTGCCTGCATCGACCTGTTCGCCCCGGGGGCGAACATTCCGTCCACGTGGCACACCGGCGACGCCGCGACCGCCACGATCAGCGGCGGCTCGGCGGCCTCGGCCCACGTGGCCGGCTGCGCCGCGCTGGCCCTGTCGGCCAACCCGGGCTGGACCCCGGCCCAGGTCGCCAGCTACCTGGTCGGCCGGTCGACCGCCGGAGTCGTCACCGGCGTCGTCACCGGCACCCCGAACCGTCTGCTCTACTGCGGCCCGTGAATCCGGGGCGCCCACCGGGCGCCACAGGCCCGTCGGCCGGTGCGGGTCGGCGGGCTTTGCGTGAAACCGGCAGTCTCGGTCTCGATCGTCCAGGTGTGGTGGTGACCGTCCCGGTGCCGTGTCGCGGGAGCGCGGGCGGAGACTGATCGGCGTCCGACCCGACACCATGCTGAGCGTCGTGCCGGCCTCGTCCGCGCGACCCTGACTCCCGCCGAACACACCGTCGCCGGCGACCGCCGGCCACGCCTCGGGCAACTCGCTGTGCAGGTCGTGGCACCGGCGCGCACGCCCCCGCCGGCAGGTTCCCGTCCTTGGCACTGCCCGCCGCCGGGCGTCCACGCTCCCGATGATCGGTGCCAGACCGTCGGAGGGCTACCGCCGCAGCCCCTGGCTGTCCCCTCCACCGACGGCCCGCGCGTCAGCCCCGGCCGTTCGGAATGCCCGCATCGGCGGCGCGGGGAGACCGGTGTCTTCGGCTGCACGCGTCCCGGAGGCGGACGAACGCCGCAGGGAAGCGGCTTCCCGCCTACCGGCCGTTGACGAACCAGCGACGCGTCTGAAACATTGACAGGCATCACAGAAAGAAGTCGACAGGAAGACAGAAATTTCTCTGTTGCCGACTGGAAGATCCCGACAGGAGGGTCCTCCGGCGATCCGCCGGCTTCCGCAACTCCCTGTCCCATCCCGGCTCACCGACGTCGCGGGCCGCACATGCTCTGCCTCCGGCCGTCGCGGTCTCCGCTGCAAGGTCCACCACCGATCCCACAGAAACAAGGACGCCATGAAACGAAGGAAGCTCAGCCGACGACTGATCAGCGGCCTGCTCGCCGCCGGTCTGATCGGCGCTCCGGCGATCTCGCCCACCCCCGCGCTCGCGGCCGGCGGCTCCAACCTGTCATCCGGCAAGTCGGTCTCGGCGAGCGGATCCACCGGCAACTACGTTGCGGCCAATGTCAACGACGGCAACCAGCAGACGTACTGGGAGAGCCCGTCCAACGCGTTTCCCCAGTGGGTTCAGATCGACCTCGGCGGCAGCGTCAACATCGACCAGGTGAAGCTGAAACTCCCCCCTTCGACCGCGTGGGGCACCCGTACGCAGACCCTGGCCGTGCTGGGCAGCACCAACGGGAGCAGCTTCGGCACGCTCTCCGGGTCGGCCGGACGGGTGTTCGACCCGGCATCGGCCAACACCGTCACCGTCGATTTCGCCGCGGCGGCCGTCCGCTACGTACGGCTGGCCATCACCGGCAACACCGGCTGGCCCGCCGCCCAGATCTCCGAGTTCGAGATCTACGGCGTGGACGGCGGCGACCCCGGCGGCCCCGGTGAGCCCGGCGGCACCAACCTCGCCGGAGGCAAGCCGATCGAGGCATCCTCGTCGACCTTCACCTTCGTCGCGGCAAACGCCAACGACAGCAGCCCCACCTCGTACTGGGAGTCCGCCGGATTCCCGTCGACCCTGACGGTGAAGCTCGGTGCCGACGCCGACGTCACGGCGGTCGTGGTGAAGCTCAACCCGGACCCGGTCTGGGGCGCCCGCACGCAGAACCTCCAAGTCCTGGGCCGCGCCCAGACGGCCACCGGCTTCACCTCACTGAACGCCCCGGCCAACCACGCCTTCAACCCGGCGAGCAACCAGAACTCCGTGACGATCCCGGTCACTGGCCGCGCGGCCGACGTACAGCTGAAGTTCTTCAGCAACACCGGCGCGCCGGGCGGGCAGGTCGCCGACCTCCAGGTGCTGGGCGGCTGGGCCCCGAACCCCGACCTCGTCGTGACCACGACGAGTTGGTCCCCCGCGACGCCGAGCGAGGCCACCCCGATCACCCTGTCGGCCACGGTCAAGAACACGGGAACCGCAGCCGCCGGTGCGACCAGAATGGACTTCAGGCTCGGCGGCACCGTGGTGGGCAGCGCCCCCGTCGGTGCGCTCGCCGTCGGCGCCTCGACCACCGTCTCGGCGAACGTCGGGGCCCAGGCGATGGGCAGTTACAGCGTTTCCGCGGTGGTGGACCCGGCCAACACGGTCGCTGAGCAGAACAACGACAACAACAGCTTCACCGCGCCCACGCAGCTGGTCATCACCCAGGCCCCGGGGCCCGACCTCCAGGTCGTCGGCATCACCTCCAACCCGCCGAACCCGGCCGTCGGAGCGGCGGTCACGTTCACCGTCGCGGTCCGAAACCGCGGAATCACCGGCGCCAGCGCCGCCTCGGTCACCCGGCTCGCGGTGGGCGGCACCACGTTGAACACCACCACCGCCGCCGTGGCCGCCGGTGCGACGGTCAACGTGGCGGTGAGCGGCAGTTGGACCGCCACCGCCGGCGGGGCCACCATCACCGCCACCGCCGATGCCACCAACGTCATCGCCGAGACCAACGAATCCAACAACTCGTCCTCCCAGGCGATCGTGGTCGGCCGTGGCGCGGCGGCGCCCTGGGTCGAGTACGAGGCCGAGGCCGCCCGCTACCAGGGAACCCTGCTCGAAGCCGACGCCCTGCGCACGTTCGGGCACACCAACTTCGGCACCGAGTCCTCGGGACGCAGGTCGGTGCGGTTGAACAGCACCGGGCAGTTCGTCGAGTTCACCTCGACCAACCCGTCCAACTCGATCGTGGTGCGCAACTCCGTCCCCGACGCGCCCAGCGGTGGCGGCCTCAACGCCAGCATCAGCCTCTACATCAACGACACGTTCGCGCAGAAGCTGACGCTCTCGTCGCGTAACAGCTGGTTGTACGGCACCACCGACGACACCGAATCGCTGTCGAACACTCCCCAGGCCAACGCCCGGCGGCTGTTCGACGAGTCGCACGCCCTGCTGCCGCAGTCCTATCCGGCCGGCACCAGGTTCAAGCTGCAACGGGATGCGAGCGACACCGCGTCGTTCTACATCATCGACCTCATCGACCTGGAACAGGTGGCGCCCCCGGCCACCAAGCCGGCCGAGTGCACCTCGATCACGGCCTACGGCGCGGTCCCGAACGATGGGGTCGACGACACGGCCGCCATTCAGCGGGCCGTGACGGACGACCAGAACGGCGTCATCGGCTGTGTCTGGATCCCGGCCGGCCAGTGGCGGCAGGAGCAGAAGATCCTCTCGCCGGACCCGACGCGCGGGCAGTACAACCAGCAGGGAATTCGAAACGTCACGATCCGCGGGGCTGGAATGTGGCACTCCCAGCTCTACACGTCCACCGAGCCGCAGAACGTGGTGGGCAACATCAACCACCCGCACGAGGGCAACGTCGGCTTCGACATCGACGACAACACCCAGATCTCCGACATCGCCATCTTCGGCATGACGACCAACCGCGCCAACCGCGGGCACGGGCTGAACGGGCGATTCGGCAGGAACACGAAGATCAGCAACGTGTGGATCGAGCACGTCAACGTCGGCGCCTGGGTCGGGCGCGACTACTCCGACACCCCCGCCTACTGGAACCCTGGTGACGGGCTCGAGTTCACCGGCATGCGGATCCGCGACACCTACGCCGACGGCATCAACTTCTCCAACGGCACCCGCAACTCGCGGGTGTTCAACTCGTCGTTCCGCACCACCGGCGACGACTCCCTGGCCGTCTGGGCCAACCCCCGGGTCAAGGACACCGCGGTGGATGTCGGACACGACAACCGCTTCCTCAACAACACCATCCAGCTGCCTTGGCGGGCGAACGGAATCGCGATCTACGGCGGCTACGGCAACACGATCGAGAACAACCTGATCTACGACACGATGAACTACCCCGGCATCATGCTGGCGACCGACCACAGCCCACTGCCCTTCTCCGGCACGACGCTGATCGCCAACAACGCGCTGCACCGGTGCGGCGGCGTCTTCTGGAACGAGGACCAGGAGTTCGGGGCGATCACGTTGTTCCCGTCGACGACGGACATCACCGGCGTCACCATCCGTGACACCGACATCCACGACTCGACCTACGACGGCATCCAGTTCAAGAACGGCGGAGGCAACATGCCGAACGTCGCGATCACCAACATGAAGATCGACAAATCGAACAACGGAGCCGGCATCCTCGCGATGAGCGGCGCTCGCGGCAACGCCAACCTGACCAACGTCACCATCACCAACTCGGCCGACGGCAACATCGTGAAGGAACCAGGCTCGACCTTCTCCATCACGGGCGGCTGACCCCCGCTCGGTCAGGGTCATTACGTTGTCGCGGCCCTGGTCCCCGGCCGGCCCGGGGACCAGGGCACCGGCACGGTCTCCCGCCCGACGTTCATCCACCCTCCGGGAATCCCGTTCCGTTCCTTGAGGATGACCACAGATCCTGGCCAGGGCCTCGGCCTCGCCGGTCCTGCGCTGTGTCCCCTCTCCCGCGAATGTTCCCGGGAGGTAGCCGGCACGCCGCCCCATGCCGCCCTATGCCGCTCCATACCGCCCCGTACGCCGGGCAGTCGGGTCGCGGTCTGGCGAATGCGCCCCGCGCCCGGTCGGGGACCTGCCCTTCGGCTCCTATGGAGCTGCCCCGTCCACGCTCCCGCTCCGTCGACAGCACAAACGGGGCAGCTCCATAGGGGCCGACGGAGGGTAGGCCGACCCGGCGAAGGCCGACCCGGCAGGGGCCGATGATGTCGGCAGCGCGCGCGGTCAGGCCCCCGCCGTCGCGCCACCCGACACCGTCGCGTCACCCGACACCCGCGCCGCGCCCCGCGCAACGCGGGCGGCGGCGCACCGTCCGCCCTGATCGCAAAGCTGCACGCCCAGCCGTCGACGGTGGCGTCCGCAGCCGCGAGGGCGGAATGGCTGCGAGATTCCGCTTCCAGCCTTCGGCACCGAGAGTGACTGATAGCCTCCGGAGAGCGACCGGGACAAACCAGTCGTAACGGGTAAATACCCCAGTCTCGCCGGGGGTGCCCGCCGCCGCGCCAGGCCGGCCGCCGCGCCTACCCGGACTGACTGGTGGCTCTCTCGATCGACAGTCGCGAAGGATCAGGACAGTGCATCTGACACCGAAGGAATTCGACAAGCTCACCATTCTCTCCATGGCGGTGGTGGCCAATGCCCGACGGGCCAGAGGAGTGAAGCTCAACCATCCCGAGGCCGTCGCGGTGATCTGCGCCGCCACGCTGGAGGGGGCCCGCGACGGCAAGACCGTCGAAGAGGTCATGAACGAAGCGCGCAGCGTCCTCAGTGCGGACGACGTGATGCCGGGAGTGGGGGACATGCTGCCCATGATCCAGGTGGAGGCGGTCTTCACCGACGGCTCACGGCTCGTCACCGTCCACTCACCCATCCGATAGGGGTACAAGCGGAGACGCGGTCTCCAGGAAAGCGGGGGCGAAATGGCCAAGCAACATCCCGGCCCTAACTCGAAGCACCTTCGACCCATCGGCGGCTACCTGCTCAGCGACCAGCCGCTGGAGCTCAACGCGGGTCGACCGGTCACTGAACTGGTCGTGCAGAACACCGGCGACCGACCGATCCAGGTCGGCTCGCACTTCCACTTCTTCGAGGTCAACCGCATGCTGGCATTCGACCGCGAAGCGGCCTTCGGCAAGCGGCTGAACATTCCGGCGACGACGTCCATCCGCTTCGAGCCGGGTGACAAGAAGACGGTGGAGCTCATCCCCTTCGCCGGCACCCAGCGGGTCTACGGGTTCAACGGGCTGGTCCAGGGCTGGACAGGCGACGGGCCCGTCCCCGGCTACCGACCCGACCGGATCAGGGCGATCCACGGCGCCAAGACCCGGGGTTTCAAGACCAGCCCGGAGAAACAGGAAGACACCAAGAGCAAGAAACAGTAGTTCCACTATTTCGCGGGCTGCCCGACCTCGGGCACGGGAGAGACTTCGATGAGCCAGATTTCACGCAAAGAATATGCCGGAATGTACGGCCCCACCACGGGCGACCAGATCAGACTGGGGGACACCGACCTCCACATCGAGATCGAGAAGGACCTCCGCGTCCTCGGCGACGAGGTCATGTACGGCGGTGGCAAGACGCTGCGCGACGGCATGGGCGTCGACAATCAGTACACCAATGCCGCCGGCGCCCTCGACCTCGTCATCACGAACGTGACCATCGTCGACGCGACGCTCGGGGTGGTCAAGGCGGACGTCGGCGTCAAGGACGGCAAGATCGCCGGCATCGGCAAGGCGGGCAACCCGCGTGTGATGCAGGGTGTCACCCCCGAACTGGTGGTCGGGCCGGGCACCGACGCCATCTCCGGCGAGCACCTCATCCTGACCGCCGGTGGCATCGACGCGCACGTGCACCTGGTGGCTCCGCAACAGGCGTACGCGGCGCTCAGCAACGGCGTGACGACGCTGTGGGGCGGCGGCACGGGGCCTTCCGACAGCAGCAACGGGGTGACCATCACCCCCGGCCCGTGGAACATCCACGCGATGATGCGGGCCTTCGAGACCATCCCGATCAACATCGGCATCATGGCCAAGGGCAACAGCAGCGGCCGCGCGCCCCTCGTGGAACAGATCATGGCCGGTGCTCCCAGCTTCAAGATCCACGAGGACTGGGGCGCGCCGCCCGCGGTGATCCGGACCTGCCTGGAAATCGCCGACGAGTACGACGTGCAGGTCAGCATCCACACCGACACCCTGAACGAGAGCGGCTACATCGAGGACACCATCGCCGCGCTCGAGGGCCGGACCGTCCACACCTTCCACACCGAGGGTGCCGGTGGTGGCCACGCGCCGGACATCATCAAGATCGCCGGCGAGATGAACGTGCTGCCGAGCTCGACCACGCCGACGGTCCCCTACGGGATCAACAGCCAGTCCGAGCTCTACGACATGATCATGGTCTGTCACAACTTCAACCCGTCGGTCCCCTCGGACGTCGCCTTCGTGGAGAGCCGGATCCGCACGGAGACCATCGCGGCCGAGGACGTGCTGCTGGACGAGGGCGTCATCTCGATGATGCAGAGCGACTCGCAGGCCATGGGACGGGTCGGCGAGACCTGGCTGCGGACCATCCAGCTCGCCGGGCAGATGAAGATCGCCCGCGGCAAGCTCGCCGAGGACTCGGCCGCCAACGACAACTTCCGGGTGCTGCGCTACGTGGCCAAGATGACCATCAACCCGGCCATCACCCAGGGCATCTCGCACATGCTCGGGTCGGTGACCCCGGGCAAGATGGCCGACCTGGTGCTCTGGGAGCCGGCCTTCTTCGGTACGAAGCCGAAGTTGGTCCTCAAGGGCGGGCTGATCGCCTGGTCGATCATGGGCGACCCGAACGCCTCGCTGCCGACGCCGCAGCCCGTCTACTACCGCCCGATGTTCGGCGCCTTCGGCAGCCAGCTCGCCAAGAGCTGCGTGACCTTCGTGTCCCGCGCCGCCCACGAGAACGGGATCGGCGAGGAGCTCGGCCTGCAACGGCAGGTCCTCCCGGTCTACCGGACGCGTGGCCTGACCAAGCGGGACATGGTCCGCAACGACAGGACCCCGAAGCTCGAGGTCGATCCGGAGACCTTCGCGGTGAAGCTGGACGGCGTTCACGCGACCGTGCCGGCGGCCCGGAATCTCCCGATGAGCCAGCTCTACTTCTTCAGCTGACCCCACAGGACGTCTTCGCGGTCGTGTCGGGCTCCGGCACACCCGCGTGAAAGGAGAAACCAGTGCTCATCGAAACGGTGCTGGGCAATGTGAGCGAGCCGAACTGGATCGCCCGGCTGAAGGAGGCACGGATCGACGATCTCGTGCTCGACCAGTGGGATGCCCAGAAGAGCCGCCTGCGCAAGATGACCAGTTCCGGCGCCGAGCTGGCGGTCTCGCTCAACCGTGGCGTCAGGCTACGCGACGGGGACATCCTGGCCTGGGACGATCTGACCGCCACGGCGGTGGTGGCCCGGGTCAGGCTCGGCGACGTGATGGTCGTGCACCTCGACGGGCTGCACGGGGAATCGCCGGACCTGGTGATCCGCTCGGCCGTCGAACTCGGCCACGCGATCGGCAACCAGCACTGGCCGGCCGTGGTCAAGGGCGCGAAGATGTACGTCCCGCTCACCGTGGACCGCAAGGTCATGGACTCCGTGATGCGGACCCACGCCTTCACCGGGATCACCCACGAGTTCGTCCCCGGCACCGAGATCATCGCCTACCTCGCGCCGCACGAGTCGCGGCGGTTGTTCGGTGGCGCGGACTCCACGCCGCACACCCACCTCCCCGCCAACCTCAACTGAGGGGCCGGCCGGTGCGCGCGATGGTCGAGACACTGAAACTGCTGCAGTTCGGCGACTCGGTCTTCCCGGTCGGCGCCTTCTCCTTCTCCAACGGGCTGGAGATGGCCGTCCAGCACGGCGTCGTCCATGACCGGAGGACCCTGCAGGACTTCGTCCGGACGGTCACCCGGCTCGCCGCCACGGGGGACGGCGTCGCGTTGCTCGCCGGGCACCGCGGCGCCACCGCCGGCGACCTCGACCGGATCCGGCACGCGGACGAGGCCGTCTGCCTGCGCAAGATCAACGAAGAGATGCGGACCATGTCCGTACGCATGGGACGGAAGCTGGCCGAGGCCTCGACCCGGATCGTCGGGGAGTCGCTGCTCAAGAAGCGGATCAGCGAGTCGGCGAACGGGGTGCCGGTGACCTATCCGGTCGCGCTCGGCGTGCTCTTCGCCGAACTCGGGGTGAGCGAGGAGGACGCCTTCGCCGCCCACCAGTACGGAGCGGCCTCGATGGTGCTCGGCGCGGCGCTCCGGCTGATGCGGGTCGACCACCTCGACGCGCAGTCGATCCTCTACGCGGTCAACGAGAAGGCCCCCGACGACTACCGCGAGGTGCGCACGGCGAACCTCGACGACATGCAGAACTTCGCTCCCCACATCGACGTTCTGGCCGCCGCGCACCAGCACACGCACGTACGGATGTTCATGAGTTGAGTGCCCCTGGCCCAACCCGTTGGGCCTCCGGATCGCCCCGGAGAGATTCCGACATCAGCAGGTCCCGAATTTGGTGAAACCTTCCAGAAGCAGAGGTCACGTCATGAAGTCGGCAAGTCGTATCGGAGTGGGCGGCCCGGTGGGCAGCGGCAAGACCGCGATCATCGAAGCCGTCGTGCCCCGCCTCGTGGAGAACGGACTGCGGGTACTGATCATCACCAACGACGTGGTCACCACGGAGGACGCGAAGCACGTGCGACGCGCGCTGACCGGGGTCCTGGTCGAGGAGCGGATCATCGGGGTGGAGACCGGGGCGTGCCCGCACACCGCCGTCCGCGAGGACCCCAGCATGAACCTGGCCGCCGTGGAGGACATGGAGGCCCGCTTCCCGGACAGCGACGTGGTGCTGATCGAGAGCGGCGGGGACAATCTCACGCTCACCTTCAGCCCGGCCCTGGTGGACTACTTCATCTACGTGATCGACGTCGCCGCCGGCGACAAGATCCCGCGCAAGAACGGCCCGGGGATCTCCAAGTCCGACATCCTCGTGATCAACAAGACCGACCTCGCACCGTACGTGGACGCCGATCTCGACATCATGGCGCACGACGCGGATCTGATGCGCAACGGAAAACCGGTCGTCTTCACCAACTGCAAGACGGGTGACGGCATCGACGAACTGGTCTCACTGGTCCGCCGCAACGCGCTGTTCGACGCCGAAGTGGTCGCATGATCTCACTGGACACCATCCGGGAACTGGAGCCGTACCAGGACCAACCCGCCCAGTTGCCCGCCGGCTACAACGGCAAGGTCGGCGTGCTGCGGATGGGTTTCGAGCGACGCGGCGACCGGACGATCCTGGACGACCTCTACCGGCAGTCGCCGTTGCTGGTGCAGCGGGCGCTCTACTGGGACGAGGAGATGCCGGGGCTCCCCTGCGTCATGATCCTCACCACCTCCGGGGGCGTGCTCCAGGGCGACCGCCTGCGGATGGACGTCGACATGGCGCCGGGCAGCCAGGCCCACCTGGTCACCCAGGCCGCCACCAAGATCCAGGAAATGGACGCGAACTACGGCACCCAGATCCAGACCTTCACCCTCGCCGACGACGCGTACCTCGAATTCCTCCCGGAACCCGTGATCCCCTATCGGGGCAGCCGGTTCGTCACCGACAGCCGGGTGCGGCTCCCCGAGAGCGCCACCATGCTCTACGCCGAGGTGCTGCAACCGGGCCGTAAGTACTACCGCGACGGCGAGTTCTTCGCCTACGACCTCTTCTCCTCCACGCTGCGCGCGGAGCGGCCCGACGGTCGACAGTTGTTCGTCGAGAAGTTCGTGGTCAGCCCCGGACGGTTCGAGGTGGCCCGGACCGGGGTCATGGACCACTTCCACATCTTCGGCAACGTCGTGTTGCTCACCAGCCCCGAGCGGGCCGCACGGGTCTTCGACCGAACCTCGACGCCGGTCTGGGACACCGAGACGCCGCTGGCCAGCGCGGTCAGCCGACTGCCGAACGACGCCGGGCTCATCTTCAAGGTCCTGGGGCAGGAGACGGAGCCGGTACGCGCCGCGGTACGCGCCTTCTGCGTGGCCGCCCGCGAAGAAGTGACGGGCCGGACCTTCCCGCCGGCATTCAGCTGGCGATGACGAGGCGAAGGAGAGGGTCATGACCCAGGTCGTGCGGGGCTGGAACGGTCTGAGCGACCGCAATCCGCTGATCGAGTTCGTCGACGCGTGTCTGCGCGGCCCCGCGCAGGTCGTCTTCCAGAACAATCCGCTCTCCGGCCTGCTCATCCTCGTCGCGGTCGCCTGGGGTGCGTTCGAGAACGGGCAGCCCCGGGTCTTCGGCGGGGCGGTCCTCGGTCTCGTCGTGGGCACGGTGACCGCCATCGCGCTCCAGGTGGACCGGCCCTCGTGGCGGAAGGGACTGTTCGGCTTCAGCCCGGTGCTGACCGGGATCGCCGTCCCGACGTTTCTCGACGACCGGCCGTTGATGTGGCTCTACCTGGTGCTCGGCGCCGCGGCCACCACCGTGGTCACCCTGGCCCTGAACGCGGTCTTCAAGACCTGGGGGCTGACCGCGTTCACCTTCCCGTTCGTGCTGACCACCTGGGTGCTGTTGATGGGCGCGTACCAGTTCAACCGGTTCACCGTCCTGACCGGCCTGAAGCCGAAGCTCCCCGGCGAGGGGACGCTGGCCGGCGGCCGTTTCGACTGGGACCTCATCCCGATCCTGTTCCGTGGGGTCTCCCAGGTGTACCTGATCAACAGCTGGGTCAGCGGGCTGCTCATCCTGGTCGCCCTGCTGATCAACTCTCGCTGGTCGGCGCTCTTCGCAGTCATCGGCAGCGCCGGCGCGACCCTGCTGGCGCTCTGGTTCGGGGCCGACGGGCTCTCTCTCGACAAGGGCCTGTACGGCTTCAACGCGGTGTTGACGGCGATCGCGGTGGGCGCGGTGCTGCACCGTCCCGGTGTGTTCGTGACGATCTACACCCTCTTCGGAATCGCCTTGACGCTCTTCGTCCACGTGGCCCTCGCGACGGTGCTCACCCCGCTGGCCATCCCCGTGCTGACCGGGCCGTTCAACATCGCCACCTGGCTGTTGTTGCTGCCCCAGCGGCACTTCGCGCCGGTGCCCAACCGCAAGCGCGTCAAGGAGACCATCGTCTCCGCGGCGAAACGCAGCATCCAACCCTTGCACAAAGAGAGGTAAGGTCCCGTGCTCGCTCAGAACGCGGTGAACCCGGGCGACACCGCCTGGGTGCTGGTCTGCGCCGGCCTGGTGCTGTTCATGACCCCCGGTCTGGCCGTCTTCTACGGCGGCATGGTTCCCGCCCGCAACGTGCTCGCGATGTTGCAGCAGAACATCATCGCGCTGGGGGTCGTCAGCCTGACCTGGGTGCTGGTGGGGTACACGATCGCCTTCGGCGACGACGCCGGCACCGGCCTCTTCGGCAACCTGGAGCTGCTGGGGCTGACCGATCTCAAGGTTCCGCCCGCGCCCAACCTGCATGTGGCCGCCGGCCAGGTGACGATTCCGACCCTGGCGTTCATCGCCTTCCAGATGATGTTCGCGGTGATCACTCCCGCGCTCGCCACCGGAGCCACGGCCGGTCGGCTGAGGCTCGCCGGCTGGGCGTTGTTCCTGGCGGTCTGGTCCATCGTGGTCTACGCGCCCGTCGCGCACTGGCTCTGGCACCCCGACGGCTGGCTGGCCAAGTTCGGTGCCCAGGACTGGGCCGGCGGGATGGTGGTCCACTCCTCGGCGGGTGCCGCGGTCCTGGGGCTGCTGCTGGTCGTCGGCCGCCGCCGTAACTGGCCACACACCGCCGCCCCGCCCAACTCGATCCCGTTGACCATCCTCGGTGGGGGCATCCTCTGGTTCGGTTGGTTCGGGTTCAACGCCGGCGACGGGCTCCAGGCCAACGGGGTGGCCGCCCAGGCACTGCTCAACACCCACGTCGCGGCAGCGGCCGGCATGCTCGTCTGGCTGCTGGCGGAGCGACTCAAGGACGGCCACTGCACGGTCGTGGGCAGCGTCACCGGTGCGGTCGCGGGGCTCGCCACGGTCACCCCCACCGCCGGTTACGTCAACACGCTCTCCGCCATCGCCATCGGCGCCATCGCCGCCGTCGTCTGCCACACCGCGCTCCGGCTGAAGTACCTGCTCCGGCTCGACGACGCGCTGGACGTCCTCGCGGTCCACTTCGTCGGCGGCATGCTCGGCTCACTGCTGCTCGGCTTCTTCGGCGACAGCGGCATCAACCCGCTGGGCGTGAACGGTCTCTTCTTCGGCGGCGGCGGGTCCCTGCTCTGGCACCAGGTCGTCGGCGTGGTGACCGTGGTGGTCTTCTCCTTCGTGCTCAGCTGGGCGATCGCCGCCGCCGTGCAGGCAGTCGTCGGGCTCCGCGCCCCGGCCGACACGCAGGACAGCCTCGACCGGACCCAGCAGGACACCGACGCGTACCACCTCGGGAGCGTCGCGGGACTGAGTGGAACGGGGGCAGCCCAGCGCGGCAACCGACGCCGACAGGGCCGCTCCGGCGATCGGGCCGCCCAGGGGGCGGCCCAGCGGGACAGGCTGGTCATCGCGATGCTGGATCCGGTTCTGTTGCCCGACACCCGGGAGCTGCGGGACACCCTGCTCGGCGCGGGGGCCAGCTCGATCGTGGTCTCCGACGCCACGGTCTCCACCGCCACGCCGGCCGCCCAGTCGCTGCCCCGGGGTTACTGGCAGGAGCAGGATCTCCTCGACCGGGTACGGGTCGAGGTGCTGGTGGGGCAGGAAGCCACGGCCGCGGTGCTGGACGTGCTCAACCGGTACGGCGCCGACCGGTCGGAGAGCTACGTGCAGGACGTCCGGCCCGCGACGGACCTGCACTGACTGGTTCGGGTCGACAGGGCGGTGCCCGGAGGCAGCGCGGGCGGACGCGGGGGCCGGCGTCCACCGCTCTCACGTCCCGGTCCGGACCCGGCGGACCAGCAACGCCACCGGCACCAGCGCGAGCAGTCCCCAGGCCGGCACCCAGTGGGGTCGCTGCTGCGCCACGGCCCCGATGCCGCCCCCGATGGAGTAGCAGACGAGCGTGAGCAGTCCGAGCAGCGATGCCTGCCTGGCCCGGTTTCGGTCGGTGCCGGGGGCGGCGATCCACCGGACGATGTATCCACCGGTCTTGACGACCGTGCCCGACTGGTACGTGATGGTGGTCTTCACCCCCGCCGTGCGAACGAACAGCGTCGTGAAAGCGCCCGTGGCGAGTCCGCCGGCAGCGGCCAGGACGGCCCGCGACACCGGGCCGTCCTGGCCGTGGTGGAGCAGGACGTTGAGGAACGTCCAGAGCGACAGGCCGAGCGTCGTGGCAGCCAGGCCTCGCAGGGCTGGCGACCAGCGGCCCGGCAGGGAACGGATCCAGGAGACCACGCCGGCCGCAGCGGCGAACGCGAGCAGCGAGGCACCCGCGGCCGGCCAGGCCGGGTGCCATCCGGCCGGACCGATACCGAGGAAGATGAGGTTGCCGGACTGGTTGGCGACGAACGTGCCGTAGCGCAGGAACGCGAAGGCGTCCAGGAAGCCCGCGGTGCCGGTGCAGAGCACCAGCACCGCGATGGGGCGACGGAACTCGCGGTACGACTCCCCCGGCCCCGGCCCCGGCCGGGCCGGGTCGTCCGGTGACGGCGGCGCGGGTGGCGAGCTACTCATCGTCGTCGGCACCCCCGGGCACACACGTCGGGGGCGTCGCCTCGACCGGACCGCAAACCTACCCCATGTTACTGCATTTCGGACATAAGTTGCTCAAAGGGCGGGTCTGCGGGCCGGATCCACGCCGAACCGGGGAACCCCTCAGCTGGTTACGGACGCGAGCCTCGTCGCGGCAGCCGCCCAGGCACCGGCGTCGCCGGTCGGCTCGTACCGGCGGATCTGCCGGGTGGCCCACGGCAGCGACCGCATCGCGGTCAGATCCGGCGCCGGTGACCCGAGCGTCGGCCCCTGGACATCCGCGTCTCCCCAGGCGTCCGTTCCGTCAGAAGTTCAGCTTGTCGATGTTCTCGGCGGTGAAGGTGAACGGATCGCCGAGGACGACGACGCCGTCCTTGCCGACGGTGAACTCGCCCAGCTTGCCGGCGGTGAACGTGTCACCCTCCTTGCCCTTGATCAGGCCCGAGGCCAGCGCCCCGCCGGCGTACGCGGCCAGGTAGCCCAGGTCGGCGGGGTTCCACAGGGCGAACGACTTCACCGTGCCGTCCTTCACGTACGCGCGCATCTGGTTCGGGGTGCCCAGGCCGGTCAGCTGCACCTTGCCCTTGTACGCCGAGCCGGACAGGTAGCGGGCGGCCGCCGCGATGCCGACCGTGGTCGGCGAGATGACGCCCTTGAGGTTGGGGTGCTTGGCGAGCAGGCCCTGAGCCTCCTGGAACGACTTCTGGTCGTCGTCGTCGCCGTAGACGGTGTCGACGAGCTTGAGCTTGGCGTACTCCGGCTTGGCCAACTCGGTCTTCATCATCGCGATCCACGCGTTCTGGTTCGTCGCGTTCGCCGTGGCGGACAGGATCGCGATCTCGCCGCCCTCCGCGCCGACCGCCTCGGAGATCAGCTTGATCTGCGACTTCGCGATGCCCTCCGCCGTGGCCTGGTTGATGAACACGTCCCGGCAGGACGGGTTGGTGTCCGAGTCGTAGGTGACGACCTTCGCGCCGGCCTGCTGGGCCTCTTCGAGCGCACCGCAGACCGCGTCCTTGTCGTTGGCCGAGACGACGATGACGTCGGTCTGCTGCTGCGACAGGGTGTTGATGTAGCTCACCTGCGCCGAGGGGCTCGCCTCCGACGGGCCGGTCTGGCTGTAGGAGCCCTTGAACTCCCCGACCGCCACCTTGCCGCCCTTGTTGTCCGAGGTGTCGAAGTACGGGTTGTTCACCTGCTTGGGCAGGAACACGACCTTCAACCCGGACTTGATGGTGCCGTTCCCGGCACCGCCGTCGTCGCCGGTCGCGGTGCCGGAGTCGTCGGCGCAGGCGGTGCTGGTGAACAGCAGCGCCAGCAACGCCGCCGAGGCGATCGCTCGCATGCCTCTGGTGCTCATGAGGGTGTCCTTTCCAGGGCGGGGACGGGTCGTCGCCGGCTCAGCCGGTCACGGGCCAGCCGAACGACGTTCGGCCCGACGACGGAGAGAATGAGCAGGGACCCGGTCACGATGGTCAGCGCGTTGGCCGGCACGTCGGCCAGTTGCAACGCGTTACGCAGTGTTCCGAGCAGGGCGACGGCGGCGAGCACTCCGACGAGGCCCCCGCGCCCGCCGAAGATCGATACGCCACCGAGCAGTACCGCCGCGACGACCGACAACTCCAGGCCGGTGGCGTTGTCCGCGCGGGCGCTGGCGAACCGGAACGTCCAGAAGACACCGGCCAGCGCGGAGACCGCGCCGGTGGTGACGAAGAGCCAGAACTTGGTACGGGCCACCGAGATGCCGGAGAACGTGGCCGCCTCGGCGTTGTTGCCCATCGCGTAGAGGCCCCGACCGACCGGTGTGGCGTGCAGGATGACCCCGAAGACCACCGCCAGCGCCGCGACCACGAGGACGAACCACGGGATGGTGGTGCCCGGGATCGGGCTGATCGCCTGCCGGGTCCAGTCGGTCGGATAGTCCGCCACCGCCCGGTCACCGAGCACGACGTAGGCCAGGCCGCGGTAGAGCGCGAGGGTGCCGATGGTGACCGCGAGCGACGGCAGCCCGAACACGGTGACGAACAGGCCGTTGACCGCGCCGAGGAGCGCGCCCAGGGCGAGGCTCGCCACGATGAGCAGCGGCAGGGACGTCACCCCGAGGTGCCAGAGTTGCCCGAGCACGGCGCAGGTCAGGCCGACGATGCTCGCCACCGACAGATCGATCTCGCCGGTGATCACGACGAGGGTCAACGGAAGCGCGATCAGGGCGACCGGGATCGCTTCCAGCACCAGGAACCGGTAGAAGCGCGGGTTGCTGACCCCCTCGATGGTCAGGCTGCCCACGATGATCACGCCGACGAGCGCGACGATGACGACGGCGTCCCAGGAACCCAGTCGGGATCGCCAGGCCGGCCGGCCGGGCACGGTGTGCTCAGGCGCCACGGGCCTTGCCTCCTTGCAGACGGTGGGCCATCCGCACGGCGAGCGCGCGGTCCAGCCCGATGGCGGCCAGGATCAGCGCGCCGACGGCGGCGCGCTGCCAGAACGGGTCGATGCCGAGCACCGGCAGGGCGCTGCCGATGGTGGTGAGCAGCACGGCGCCCAGCGCCGCGCCGTAGACGGAGCCGCTGCCGCCGAAGATGGCCACGCCGCCGACCACGACGGCCGCCACCACGTTGAGTTCCGAGCCGAGGCCGGCGTTGGCGTCGAGGGTGCCGAATCGGGCGGCGTAGAGCACGCCGGCGAGGCCGGCGAGCGCGCCGTTGATGATGAAGGCGGCGAAGACCCGTCGACCGACCGGAATCCCGCAGAGGCGGGCCGCGTCGGGGTCGGAGCCGATCGCGTAGAGCTCCCGACCGCTGCGGTAGGACCGCAGGGCGAACCCGGCGACGACGAGCACCGCGACCGCGAACAGGGTGAGCACCGGAACGCCGAGCACGGTGGCGGTGCCCATGCGCAGGAATCCGGCGGGCATGTCGGCGGCGTTGACCTGCCGTCCGGTGGCCCACGTGTAGTCGATGCCCCGGAAGACGTACAGCGTGCCGAGGGTGACCACGAGTGCCGGCACCCGGGCGGCGGCGATCAGTGCGCCGTTGACGGCGCCGCACACCGCGCCGAGCGCGGTGCCGACCAGGACGGCCAGCGGGATCGGCAGTCCGGGAACGGCGAGGAACAGGGTGCCGGTCGCGAACGCCGACAGCCCGAGGATGGAACCGACCGACAGGTCCACGTTGCGGGTGATGATGACGATGGCCTGCCCCACGGCGAGGATCGCCAGAATGGTCGAGCCGAGCAGCAGGTCCTTGACGCTCTGCGCGGACAGGAACCGCGGGTTGGTCAGCGCGGTCACGGCCACCAGCAGCGCGAGGGCGAGGGCGATGCCCAACTCGCGGACGACGAACAGGCGGTGGGCGGTTCGCGCGCCGACCCCGGCCCGGGACGATGGGCCGCCCGAGGCCGGGTCGGCCCGGCGTACGTCGGTGGTGGTCACTGACGCCCGCCCTGGTTCGCGGCGGCACTCCGCTGCGCTGCGCTGTTCGCGCTCACGACCCCTCCCGCTGTCCGGTGGCCGCGAACATGACCGACTCCTCGTCGGCCTGGTCGCGGTCGATCTCGCTGACCAGTCGCCCCTCGTGCATGACCAGCACCCGGTCGGCCATGCCGAGCACCTCGGGCAGTTCGCTGGAGACCATCAGGACGGCCACCCCCTCGGCGGCCAGCCCGGACAGCAGCCGATGGACCTCGGCCTTGGTCGCGATGTCGATGCCGCGGGTGGGCTCGTCGACGATCACCACCCGCGGCGTGGTCGACAGCCACTTCGCCAGGACGACCTTCTGCTGGTTGCCGCCGGAAAGGGTCGAGACCGGATCGGTCAACCGGGCCGCCTTCACCTGCAACCGCTGGGTCCAGGTCTGCGCCGACCGGCGCTCGGCCGAACCGAGCAGCAGGCCGAGCCGGCTCAGGGACCACCGCCGCGGCAGGGTGGTGTTGTCCGCCACCGACAGGTCCATGACGAGTCCCTGCTGGCGGCGGTCCTCGGGGACCAACGCCAGGCCGGCGGCGATCGCGGCCGGGGCACTGCCGGCCGGTAGCCGGCGTCCCCCGACGAGGACCTCGCCGCGGTCGTAGCGGTCGATGCCGAAGATGGCCCGGACGACCTCGCTGCGGCCGGCGCCGACGAGACCGGCGAGGGCGACGATCTCGCCGCTGCGGACGGTCAGGTTCACGCCGTCGAAGTGGCCGTGCCGAGTCAGGTCGCGGACCTCCAGCCGCACCTCGCCGATGTCGGCGGGGAGCTTGGGGTAGAGCGAGGAGACGTCGCGGCCGACCATCCTGCGGACCAACTGGTCGACGGCCAGCTGGTCCGCCGGGTCGGTGGAGACCCACCGGCCGTCGCGCATCACGGTGATGCGCTGGCAGAGGGCGTAGACCTCGTCGAACCGGTGGGAGATGAACAGCACGGCCGTGCCGGCTTCGCGCAGCGAGCGGGCCACCGCGAACAGCCGTTCCACCTCAACACCGGACAGCGCGGCGGTGGGCTCGTCCATCACCAGCACCCGGGCGTCGAAGGAGAGCGCCTTGGCGATCTCCACCAGCTGCTGGTCGGCGATGGAGAGACCCCGCGCCGGCCGGTCCGGGTCGATGTGGACCCCGAGCCGGGCGAACAGTTCCCGCGTCCGGGACCGCATCGCGGCGGTGTCGATGCGCCGCAGGCCGCGCAGGGGCTGCCGTCCGATGAAGATGTTCTCAGCCACCGACAGGTCGGGGAAGAGCGTCGGCTCCTGATAGATCACGGCGATGCCGGCCGCCCGGGCGTCGGCGGGGCCACCGAAGACGACCTCGCGGCCGTCGAGCGTCAGGGTGCCGGTGTCGGGCCGGTGAGCGCCGGCGAGGATCTTGACCAGGGTGGACTTGCCGGCGCCGTTCTCCCCCACCAGCGCGTGCGCCTCACCGGCATGCAGGTCGAGGCGGACGTCGCGCAGCGCGGCGACGGCCCCGAAGGACTTGCTCACGCCGTGCAGTGACAGCACCGGTCTCACCGCGGCTCCCCTCAGAGCATCGACGGATTACGACTTGACGAGGTGATGAAACGTTTCATATGTTCGTGGTCACGACACTATGGACGACCGCCTCAGGGCGTCAAGGGGTTTCGCGAGAGTTACCCGGTGTTACGTCCGCCGCGAGAGCAGTCCTCAGTAGAACGATCCGACCCGCCGGGCCGGTCAACCGACGCCAACGCCCGAGGGAAAGACCGGTGAGCATGCCGACCACGAGCATCAAGGAGGTCGCCCAGCGCGCGGGCGTGTCGATCGGCACCGTCAGCAACGTGCTCAACCGCCCCAATCTCGTCGCGCCCGCGACGCGCCAGCGGGTTCTCGACGCCATCGGGCAGCTCGGCTACGTCCGCAACGACTCGGCCCGGCAGTTGCGCGCCGGCCGCAGCCGCACCATCGCGATCGTCGTCCTCGACGTCGCCAACCCGTTCTTCGCCGACGTCGTCCGCGGCGCCGAGATGGAGGCCGAGAAGGTCGGCGGCGTGGTCGTCGTCTGCAACAGCGGCGAGGACCCCACCCGGGAACGCCGGCACCTCGACATCCTGGAGGAACAACGCGTCCAGGGGGTGCTCATCACACCGGTGCACGACGGCCCCGACTCCCGCCTGGAGCAGCTCATCGCGCGCGGCACCCCGGTCGTTCTGGTCGACCGTGGCTCGGGCCACCACAACCGCTGCTCGGTCGCGGTCGACGACGTGCTCGGTGGGCGGCTCGCCGCCGCGCACCTGCGCGAACAGGAGCACACCAGCATCGCCTACGTCGGCGGGCCCGCCTCCCTCCGGCAGGTCGCCGACCGACAGGCCGGTGCCGCCTCCGCCATCGGCGCCGACGGTGAGCTGCGGGTGATCGAAACGGCCACGCTCTCCGTCGCGGCCGGTCGACGCGCCGCCGGCGAGATCGCCGACCTGCCAGCACGGCAGCGACCCACCGCCGTGTTCTGCGCCAACGACCTGCTCGCCCTCGGCGTCCTGCAGGAGATGACCCAGCGCGGCGTGCGCGTTCCCCGTGACATCGCCATCGTGGGCTACGACGACATCGAGTTCGCCGCGGCGGCCGCCGTCCCGCTCTCGTCGGTGCGTCAGCCGCGCGAGCAACTGGGCCGCACCGCGACCCAACTCCTGCTCGATGAAATCAACGACCACGGCCGGCACCAGCACCGGCATGTCGTGTTCCAGCCGGAACTGGTGGTGCGCGAGTCGAGCAGCCGCCCGTACCGGCGGCCCGCCCGCGCCACCGCGCGCGGCTGACGGCAGTCGGCGGGCCGCCGGCCGCCGTCACATCGCCGGCTCGGAGCGAGCGGCGACTGTTCGACGTCGGGTTTCGCGCCGACCCACCGGGCCGCGCCGAATCCCTCGTCGAGCAGTCCGGTCTCGAACCAGGCGGGGGCGGTCCAGCCGGTCGCACGACCGGGCCCGTCCCACCCCCGCACCCGCCAGTGGCAGCGGGTCCGGGCGGCCAGCCTGCGGCGGCGGCCCGGGGACCTCGGGTGACATCTGTGTCATGGGTCCTCCCCTCGAAAGCGGTGGTGGAGGGGCCGGCGCCATGGGCGGGCTCAGGACGTCGACCAGACGTCGGCGATCGACGGGTCGTAGCCGTCGCCCATGTCCTGGAACCGCACCCGGACGACACCGTCCTGCGTCGCCTCGGGCTCGTCCACGACGAACTGGTAGCTGACGGTTCCGACGACGCCGACGGTACGCCGGTACGAGCGGGTGTGCACGACCACGCCGTCGACGAGGACCTGGTAGTCCTTCAGCTGCGCCTGGTCGTAGGTCTCCACCGCCCGGAGCACGAACGGCTTGCCCGGCGCGACGGCGAGGTCGAACTCGAACCAGCCGCCGGGATGGCTGACGTTGGTGTAGCGGCGGGTCAGGCCGGCCTCGGTGTTGGTGCCCGAGTGGGGCGACGCGGCGAGGCGGTGAGCCTGCTCCGAGGCCGGGTCGCCGAGGTCGACGTGGTCGAGGACTGCCGCGGGTGGATCGGCGAACTGGACGGGCACCGTGAGGATGCGGCGTTCCGCGGTGGTGGCGCCGGTGGCGATGGTGATGTCGGCCGGCCCCTCGGTCACCGTCCGGGGCGCGGTGAGCACCGTGGACACCGTGGTCTCGGCACCGGGGGCGAGCTGGTAGGCCGTGGTGGGCGGGTCGACGGTCCAGCCGTCCGGTGCCGTGGTGGTGACCTGACCCGTCATCGGCGCGGTCCCCCGGTTGCGCAGCACGGCGCGTACGGTCGTCGGGGCGCCCGGCGCGACCGTGGCCGGCGCGGCGGCGCTCGACACGATCGCGACCGCGGGAACCGTGGCCAGCGAGCCGGCCACCGGCACCGTCGCTGTGCCGGCGCGGTAGCGGTAGCTGGCCGCCCCGGTGACCGGCACCGTCGCGGGCGACTGCCCGGCCGGGATCGTCAGGTCGTAGCGGTGGCTGGTCGCCGTGCCCGGGGCGACGGTGCTGTCGCGTCTGCCGACCGGTGTCACCGTCCAACCCTCACCGGCGCCCAGGGTGGAGGTCACGCCGGTCAGCGGCGTGGTGCCACCGTTCGCGATGACGATCGTCGCCCGCACGACGTCGCCGGGCAGCCGCTCGCCGATCGGGAGGTCGAGTTTCGCCACGGCACCGATCAGCGCTGACGACGCGGCGGAGAGCCGCTGGTCGGCCCGGGTGAGCAGCGCGGTGAGCCGGTCGGCCGCCGCCGCGGGGACACGGCCCACCTCGACCTGCCTGCGCAGCCACCGGTCGAGGTCGGCCGCGGTGGCCAGGGCCCGGTGCACGTGCGCCGCCGTGGCGCGGTTCTCCCCCGCCGGGTGGGACGCCCGAGCAGCCGCTGCCTCCGCCGTGAGTTTCGTCAGCTGGGCGCGCAGGTGCTCGACCACTCCCCGGGGCAGTTCGCCGGCGAGGTCGTCGGTGAGCGTGACCGCGGCCCGGACCGCGTCGAGGGCCTCGCCGAGGTCGCCGAGCACCCGGTCGAGGGCGAACGTGTAGGTGCCGGAGCCGATGTCGTAGACGGCGGTGCCGCCGTCCATCCTCACGAACCGCACACCGTCGGCCTGCTCCGCCGCCCTTCCGCCCTCGGTGACGGCGTGCCGGGTCGGCGCCGGGACGCGGACGGTGGCGGTGCTGTTCGCGGGAACCGTCACCGTCAGGCTCATGTCGCCGCGGGCGTCGAGCTTCCAGTCGGTGCCGATCGTCCCGCGCACCGACCGGTACGACGCCCGCGCCGACGTGAGGTTGCCACCGGGTTGTGGGGCGAAGGTGACGTGGGACCAGCCGGGGCCTGCCGGATCGGGCTGGATGCCGGCGACGGTGCGGTACATCCAGTCGCCCACCGCGCCGTAGGCGTAGTGGTTGAAGGAGTTCATCGACACGTCGCCGAAGCTGCCGTCGGGCATGATCGAGTTCCAGCGTTCCCAGATCGTGGTGGCGCCCTTGGCGATCTCGTAGCCCCACGACGGGTAGGTGTCGTTGAGCAGCAGCCGGTAGGCCACCTCCAGGTGCCCGGTGTCGCTGAGCGCCGGCAGCAGGTCGGGGGTGCCGAGGAAGCCGGTGGCCAGGTGCCAGTCGTGCCGCTCGACGTTGGCGACCAGCCGGTCGGCCGCCTTGGCGCGCAGCCCGCCGGGGAGCAGGTTCATGCCGATGGCCAGGACGTAGCCGGTCTGGCTGTCGCCCTGCACGGTGCCGTCGGCGGCGACGTAGGTCTCGACGAACGCTCCGGCGATGTCCTTGGACAGCGCGGCGTAGCGCTGGGCGTCGGCGGTCTTGCCGAGGGCGGCGGCCATCTCGCCGAGCAGCCGGATGCTGTGGGCGTAGTAGGCGGTGCCGATGACCCCGGCGGGGGTCGGGTCGTCGAGGTTGAGCCAGTCGAGGTACGGGCCGGCGTTGGTGCGCCGGTTTCCTGAGCTGGTGCTCTGCAGCCAGGTGGCGTAGCGCACCATCGACGGGTAGTGCTCCTCGATGACCCGGGTGTCGCCGTAGCGCTGCCAGAGGGTGTGCGGAACGGTGATGCCGGCGTCCGCCCAGCCGGTGGCGCCGTCGCCGCAGCAGGCGCGTGGTGCGACGTCGGGGTAGGCGCCGTTGGCCGACTGCGCGTCACGCAGGTCGTGCAGCCACTTGGTGAGGAACGTCAGGCTGTCCATGTTGAACGTGGCGGTCTCGGCGAAGACGTTGATGTCGCCGGTCCAGCCGAGGCGCTCGTCGCGGGCGGGCGTGTCGGTGGGGATGGACAGGAAGTTGCCGCGCTGGCCCCAGGTGATGTTGCTGTGCAACTTGTTCACCATCGCGTTCGACGTCTCGAACTGACTGGTGAGCTCACCGTCGGTGTGCATGACGAGGCCGGTGATGGTGCCGAGGTCGGGGGTTCCGGTGAGGCCGGTCAGCTCGACGTAGCGGAAGCCATGGAAGGTGAAGGTCGGCTCGTAGGTCTCCGCGCCGCCGGCGAGCCGGTAGTGGTCGGTGGCCTGCGCCGAACGCAGGTTGGCGGTGTAGGCGGTGCCGTCGGGGTTGAGCACTTCGGCATGCCGGATGCGCACCGTGGTGCCGGCGGGGCCGTTGACGTTGAGCCGCACCTTGCCGACCATGTTCTGACCGAGGTCGAAGATCCACGTGCCGGGCGTCGGCTGGGTGAGTGTCCTGGCGGGCAACTCCTGCACGACCCGGACGGGCGGGTCGACCTGGGCGACGAGTTTGCCGGTCGCGCCGGTGTCGTCGACCGTCGCCGGTGACCAGCCGGAGTCGTCGAAGCCGGGCCGGTTCCAGCCGGCCGGCACCTTACGGGCGTCGTAGGTCTCGCCATGGATCAGGTCGCTCTGCCGGAACGGGCCGGGGGTCACCCGCCAGGAACCGTCGGTGCGCACCGTCTCGGTCCGGCCGTCGGCGTAGTCGATGAGCAGTTGCGCGCTCAGGTGCGGTCGGGAGCCGTAGCGGTCGGTGCCGAACCACGCGATGGTGCCGGAGTACCAGCCGTCGCCGATCATGGCGCCGATGGCGTTGTCGCCCTGGCGGAGCTGGCTGGTCACGTCGTAGGTCTGGTACTGCACCCGCTTGTCGTAGTCGGTCCAGCCGGGGGCCAGTTCGTGGTCGCCGACCCGCCGGCCGTTGACCGAGAGCTGGTAGACGCCGAGCGCCGTGGCGTAGACCCGGGCCCGGGCGACTTCACCGTCGACGTGGAAGCCCCGGCGCAGCAGCGGATTCGCGTCCAACGCGGTGAGCATGGCCTCGGTGTTGCCCGACACCCGCAGTCCGGCCGTGGTCGGGGTTCCGCCGGCGAACGGGTTCTCGCCGTCGGTGAGCGGCGCGGCGAAGAGGGTGGTGCTGCCGCTGGTCACCGAGAGGTCGGAGAAGACGGCGGATTCGGTGCCGCTGGAGCGCAGGCCGACCGAGCCGGCGCGGTGCGCGGTGTTGCGGGTGACGTCGACCTGCACGCCGTCGACCCAGGTGGTGAGCGTGTCCCCGGCCGCGGTGATGCGCAGGGTGTGCGGTGTCGTCAGCTTGTCGGCCGGTACCACGTCGCCCAGTGGCACCTCCTTGAGGACCGTCCAGCTTCCGCCGGTGCGGACGTGCGGGCGCAGCTTGGCGGTGCCGCCGGTGATGGAGAACTGCCACATGTAGGCGTCGGCGGGCCCGCGGGCGCGGAAGAAGATCCCGGCGGCGTCCCTCTCCAGCCGCGTCGTGGTCTGGATGGTGTAGTCGGCCCAGGATTCGGTGGGTGAGGGCATTCCGATCCAGTCGGCCCGCCACCCGTCGGGGCCCTTGACGCCGGTCTCCCAGGAGGCGGGGGCGCTCCAGTCGGAGGTGCGGCCGGCCGTGTCCCAGACGCGGACCTGCCACAGGTAACGGGTGCGCGGGTGCAGCGGTGGGCCGGCGTAGGCGACCAGTGTGCTCTCCCGTGCGGCGACCCGGCCGCTGTCCCAGACGTCGGGGTCGCCGAGGCGGGTCTTGTCGGTGGCCACCCGCACCTGGTACGCCTGCTGGATCACGCCCCGGGCGGCGGCGCCGATCATCCAGCCCAGGCGTGGCCGCGCGACATCCAGACCGATCGGGTCGCTCGCCCGCTCGGTGGTCAGTTCCGTGACGGCCAGCTCGTGGACCACCGGCTGCACGGCGACGGCCGGGGCCGCCGCCGGCACCGCCGCGGCGAGGGTGAGGAGTAGCGCGAGCACGGCTGTCAGTCCGGGCCGCAGCCGTCCTGGGAGTTCCATACGTCGAGTCCCCACCCTCTATGAAACGTTCTAACAATTCATCGAAATGTATCGTTACAACCCCGGCCGCCGGGAGCAATGGCTTCCGGTGGCCGGATCCGGACAGCCGTCGGTGCGGTGGCGCACTGGGCGCGGGACGCGGCCGAGGCGTGCGAAGTGGTCACGGGTCTGGTCCGGCGTGCCGGCGCCGACGAGGTGGTCAAGGTCGAATCGAACTCGACCGGGAAGGGGTGCACGTCCCCCGCCGGTTGCAGGTCGTGATCGTGGACGCACCTTCCGCCGGTGCCGTCAGTGCACCAGCCGGCCCATCAGCCGCTTGAGCTCAGCGGCCGGATCCGTGGTGAGGCCACCGTGCACCGGACTGGTCTGGATCACCGTGCTGCGCGGCGCGGTGAGCCAGCCGAACCGTGCCCGCCGGGTGCCGGCAGCGATGCGGCCCGCACCGGGATCACCCACGCACACGGCGCGGATCGCGTCGAGGGCCGCGGAGACCATGTCGACGTCGACGTCGACGTCCAGCGCGCGCAGCCGTTCGACGTCCACATGGACGGCGGCACCGAGGAAGTCCGCACCCGGGCAGTAGAGCAGGGCCCCGACATTCACCTGCTCGCCGCGGTCAACCCGGGGAACAGCCCGCAGCAACGCGTAGTCGAAGCCCAGGGCGGGGATCGGGCCTGCGGTCACGCGATCGCCTCCGTCGGCCACCAGCCACGCTCGCCCATCCGCCGGGCCAGCAGGTACTCGACGTATCGCTGCCGCAGCTCCGCCGGGTCGGCGTCCGCCGTCACGGAATTCAGGCTCACCAGGAAGCTGTCGGGCACCAGGGCGACGACCTCCGCCAGGAGCTCGGCGGTCACGATCGCCGCCAGCTCGGCGTCCAGCTTCGCGAGGACCGCGGGGCCCAGCTTCGTCACGAGATCCGCGAGCACGTGCTGGGACAGGTCGTACCGGCGGTCGGCCCAGGCCGCGACCGATGGCCAGGAGTGCTGGAACAGCAGCGCGGCGCCGTGGTCGATCGCCCACAACTGGCGATGCCAGATGAGCAGGTTGGGGTTGGACCAGGTGCGGTCCACGTTGGCGGTCAGTGCGTCCAGCCAGTAGATCCGGGCGGCTTCCTCGGGCGGCGGCTCCCACCCGACACCGTCGTAGCCCACCGATCCCGGCAGGAAGTCCATGCCGAGGTTCTCCCCGGCGCTGGCCCGCAGCAATTCCTGAACCTCCTGGTCCGGCTCACGGCGCGCCACCTCCGGGTCGACGCCGACGACGGCGAGCTCGGGCACCCGGATGCCGAGCCGGCGGCCGAGTTCACCGACGACGACCTCCGCCACCAGGGCCGCGCTGCCCTGCCCCGCTCCGCGGAACTTCACGACGTAGGTCCCGTCGTTGTCCGCCTCCACCACCCCGGGTAGGGAACCGCCCTCCCGCAGGGGAGTCAGGTACTGCGTTCCCAATACTCTCTGCAACAGAATCCACCCTACTGATCACTGACTCACATACTGGATCGTATCGGCATACGATAGTGTATCCGAGTTCACGGAAGGGGTCGATCATCATCAACAAGAGGCTGACGCGGCAGGAAAGCCGCGAGATCACCCGCAAGGAGCTGCTGCAGGCAGCAGCCGAGCTGTTCGCCGAGTGCGGCGTCAACGGCACCTCGGTCGAGCAGATCGTCGAGCGCGCCGGCTATACCCGGGGCGCGTTCTACGGCAACTTCGACGGCAAGCACGAGCTGGTCCTGGCCCTGCTGGAACAGCGGACCGAGCACGAGCTCAAGGAGGTCCAGGCGCTCGGCCAGCGGGCGGGATCGTTCGAGGAGACGATCGAGCACCTGCGGGGCTGGCACCGCGAGCGGGACAAGAATTTCGTGAGCTGGCTGGCGCTGCGTACCGAGCTCTGGCTCTACGGGCTGCGCGATCCGGAGATGCTGCCGCTGCTGGCCGATCGAGAGCGGCGTTCCCGCGCGGCGATGGCCCAGGCGCTCGCGCAGGGCTTCGCCGCCCGCTCGATCACGCCACCCGCGCCGGTGGAACTGCTGGCCCTGATCGTGCACGCGCTGGACGACGGGCTGTCCATCCAACGCGCGCTCTCGCCCGACGACGACACCGCCGGGAACGTCATGGACGCGGTGGATCTCCTGATCAGGTCCTGGACCGCCCTGGCCCGGACCGGCGCGAACGACCCCACCGACCCGCCCGCCCCCGGGAACGGCACCCCTCGCCCATGAGCCCGTGGCCGGCTGCTCCGGCCGCCACGACCAACCGGAGAACTGGAGTGCCCGGTAGCGGCGCCACGGCTCAGGCGCGCTCGTAGGCGGTGCCTGCGTGGTTGCGCTTGAGCAGGCCCTCGTCCACCAGGGCGCGGCGCAGGGTCACCCAGTCGTCGAACCACTCGCCGCAGAGAGCGTTGACCCGGGTCTCGGGGTACACCTCGCCGGGGGTGAAGGTGTCGACCACCACGGCCAGCACCCGGGAGCGGATCTCGGCGTCGCCGGGGATGGCGGTGATCCGGCCACGGCGGAAGTACACGCCCGCGCCATGTCCGCCGCTCCGGCCGCCGACCCGGATCTCGGCCTGGACCGCGCGGCGGAAGGCGTCCTCCACCGGGGCGTACGAGTGGGTCGCGCGGTCCTCGGCTGCGATCCCGCCGTCCACCAGCTTGCGCAGCGCGCTCGCCGCGACCTTCCGGGTCAGGCCCGCCTGCTCCGCCACCGACCCCACGGTGCGCGCGCCGAGCACGAGCGCGGCGAACGCGGCACGGCGCGCCGGCTCGGCGAGCAGTCCGACGATGTCACCGCAGGACGCCGGGCGCTCGTCGGAGCCGACCGAAGGTTCAGGGTCGACAGTGGGCACCGGGCACCTCATCTCGGGATCGCCGGCCGGCGTCGACCGCTTCCGGGCTCGTCCACCCGCACAACGTAACAGTCACCCACGGCCGCCCCGGTCCGGAAACCGGTGCCGCTCCACTGCCGTCACTCGGCGGCGGAAACGCTCTGCGCCATTGGCTCTCGCTCGCCTGCGGGCGGCTCCTCGGCCCGCTGCTCGCCCGGCGGCGGATCCAGCCGACGCAGGGCCGGCACCAGCAGTGCGAACGCGGCGACCATGCCCCAGGCGACGGCGAGCAGCACGCCCGTCTCGCGCAGGCCGATCCCGCTGATCAGCAGACCCGCCACCAGCGTGCCCGCCGGCACGGCCGTCATGGTGGCGGCGTTCTGCAGACCCAGGACGCGGCCCCGGTAACGCTCCGGGATGCGCTCGGTCACCAGCACCAGGGCCAGGGCCTGCATGGGGCCCGCGCCGAACCCGGCGAGGGCGGCGGCGGCCAGCAGCACGGGGGTCGGCGGCAGCAGGGCCAGACCGACCGTGCCGAACGCGGTAACCACCTGGGCGGCGACGAAGACCGCCCGCCGGGAGAGCCTGGCCCCGGCGATCGAGTACACGATCGACCCGCCGATGCCGCCCAACGCGAGGAAGGCCACCACCAGGCCGAACCCGCCGGGCGAGTCGCGGGCGACCAGGTACACGGGGAGCAGGATGTTCTGCAGCGGCGCCAGGACGAGGACGCTGATCGTCACCACGAAGGTCATCGCGGCGAGCACCCGGTCGCCGCCGAGGACGCGGAAGCCCTTGAGCAGCTCGGTGCGGACACCGCCACCCGCCTCACCCGAGCCCCGGCCCAGCCGCGCGGGAAGCGTGGCCGTGGTCAAGGCTGCCGCCACCGAGCAGGCCCCGGTGATCCAGAGGACCGTGGTCGGGTCGAGGAGCACGAGCAGCCCACCCGCGGCGGCCGGGCCGACGACCAGGACCACGCCGTTGACGCCCTCGCGCAGGCCGGCCAGCCGCTCCAGACCGACGCCCGCCGCCGCGGCGACGTCCGGGGCCAGGGACTCGCGGGCGGTCATGCCGGGTACGTCCAACAGCGCGCCCGCGACGCCGAGCACCATGAACCACGCGACGGTGAGCCCCGAGACCTGGTCGACGAAGGGCACCGCGGCCACCGCCAGCGCCGAGGCGAAGTCCGCCCAGATCGACGTCCGGCGCCTGCCGAACCGGTCGATGACCAGCCCTCCGGCCACCGCCGCCACGAGCATGGGTAGCGCGCTCACCGCGGCGATCAGGCCGGCTGCGGCGGGGTCCCCGGTACGGACCAGCACGAGCCACGGCAGGGCGATCGCGGCGATGGAGTTCCCCAGCAACGACAGGGCGTGGGAGAGGAGGTAACGGATCAACACCTCGCCGATTCTGCGCGATCCCGCCGCCCACGACAGGTGAATATCGGGTTGTGGCGCGATCTGCGGGAACCCGGCGCGGACCGGGGCCGGCACTTCAGATACAGCAGTGTATTAGGATATGGTGCTGTATTTGGACGCGTTCGAGGAGGCCGCCACCGCCCGGTCGGACGTGCCGCCCCGACCCGCCCGACGACTCCCGACGTCCCATGCCGGCCGTCCCGGGCGGCCGGGCCGCCACCGCCTACACCCCGATGTGGAGATCCCGCAGCCATGAGCAGCAACACCTACAAGGTCATCGTCCGCGGCAAGTTCGCCCCGCTCACCGATGAGCAACGCGCCTCGCTGCTCGCCCGGGCCGACGAGCATGACCTCTTCGCGGCCAGGTTCACCGACGAGGGCACGGTGACCTACGAACGGCCCCTGCGCATCTTCACCTTCCGCTGCCTCGTACCCGTCACCCCCGACGACAGCGAGGCAGTCGTCTTCGGGAAGGCGGAGGAGGCCGCGACGGCCGCCGTCCGCAAGCTCGGCGCGGACAGCACCGACCTGCACTCGGTCTCCAGCGACCTGGAGGACATGCTCCGACGGTGGGGACGCTGACCCTGTCGGTACGTGCCCCGGCGCGGCAGGCCGTCGGGCACTCGTCGAGTTGAAAGGACGCGAGCCGTCTCATGACCCCTGAGGAATTCACCCTCCTGTTCTCCGAGCCCACCCCGCGTCGGGTGTTCTGCGCGGTCGACCTGGGCGGGGCCACCCCCACGGAGATCCTCGCCGCCTCCGGCCTCGAGGCGTCGAAGGCCGCCCCGGCCATCGGGAAGCTCCTCCGGACCGGGTTGCTCAGGTCCGACGGGCCCGGTCGCCTCGCGGTGAACGAGGAAACCCTCGCCGCAGTGGCGGCGGCGGCCACCCTCCGGCAGGAGGAGCAGGCCGTCGCCGAGCAGCCCGACCCGCAGCTGCGCGGCCTCGTCCGCGGGGGCGTCCTCGTGCACCTGCCGGAGGAGGAGGACGCCGACGCCCGCCGAACCGTGCTGCGGCACGTCGCGGAGACGGCCTTCGTCCCTGGCGACGAGTACGACGAACGCCACGTCACCGATCGCCTGCGGCCCTGGTGCGCAGGTGGCGCGGTCGACGCCGTCCACCTGCGGCGTCTCCTCGTCGACGGCGGCGTCCTGCGGCGGGACTCCGGGCGGTACGCGCTGGTCACCCCGGACGGATCGGTCCCCGGCCCGGATTCGTCCGATCAGGGAAGTGTCGGCATCGGGATGTCGGGGGCGGGAACGTTCGTGGTCTCGACACAGCCGGACACCGGAGTCCAATTCGAGATCACCCCGACCTACTGGCTGGCATTCGGCAGTTACGAGGCCGGCACCGTCGTCAGCGAGGACATTCTGACCAGGCCCTACCAGTTGCAGTTCCCGGACGGGGCAACCAAGGCCGTCGCCACCTTCGACGGCAAGAACTGGACGGTCGAGTACGGCGGATAGCCAGCACGGGAACCGAAGGCCGCACGGTGCAGGGCTGGCCAGCCACCAGCCCTGCACCGTTCTTCGCTCCGGCCAGGGCAGCTCAGGCGCGAGCCTGCCCCTGCCCCGAGGACCTGCGGGCCAACCACAGCCGGTGGGCGAACAACAACCCGTAGCCGGCGAGGACCGCGCCGAGCAGCGCCAGCGCACCGGTGTCGGCGGAGCGGCGCGCCGCGTCCAGGATCACGCCCAGCATCGCCGCCGCGACGATCAGGGACACGTGGTTCGAGGCCCAGAACACCACCGGTGTCATGCTCCCGGGGTCGAGGTCACGCATCGCGCCGCCCCGGAGCTGCCTGACGAGCCAGACCGAGAGCGGCGCGGTGGCGGCCATCGCGGCCCAGACCAGCCACGGCAACCAGCCGAGCAGCGCGAGGACAGTGAGCATCGCGTACGCGACGAGCTGCGCGCCGACGATCAGGTGCACCGCCGGCTGGTAACCGACGATGACGGGCAGCGTGCGCTTGCCGACCATCGCATCCGACCGGCGGTCACCCAGGTTCATCACCATCATCCGGGCCACCTGCAGCACCGCGGTGGGCGCCAGCACGGCCAGCAGCAGCATCGGTACGGTGCCGGCCTGGAGCACTGCCGCGACGGCGGGCCACAGGCCGTTGAGGATCGCGGCAACCGTCAGCTCGCCCGCGCCCCGATAGTTCAGCCGCAGCGGCGGCGCGGTGTAGAACCAGGCCAGCACCACGGCCCCGGTGGCGAGCACGCGCGCCTGCCAGGACGGCATGACGGCCACCATCAGCGTCGAGGCGCTGAACAGTACGAACGCGGCGCCGAGCGACACCATGGGTGCGACCGACCCGTCCACGAGCGCCCGGCTGCCGCCCGTCCACGGGGTGAAGTAGACGTTCGCCCGGTCGGCCTCCAGGTCGAAGTACTCGTTGCAGTAGTGGGTCATGACGTGGACCGTCCACGCGAACAGTTGCGCGACGACGTACCAGGTGAGATCGAGCGGATAGCCCTGGTGTACCGACACCGCCACGGCGAGGCCCACCGGCAGGACGTTGTACAGCAGGAAGCGCAGTCGGGCCAGTCGGAGGAAACCCCTCCAGGAAGTTCGATCCCACCCGGCGGCGGCTTGGCGAGGTCCTGGTATCAACTGAGATTCCCGCATCGCGGCCATGGTTGACGCCTCCCCGTAGTCAGACAGTGGCAGCAACCTATATCTCGGGGAACGGCAACGGAAACGATCTGTCCGGAAAAAGCTCCATGCCCCCTTCGGCGGACACGTCCATTTCGCCAGGGACCGGAGGGGCCCGCCCGTGGTCATCCCGCCCACCCCGGGGCGACATCGGGCGACCGTGTCGAGGCGAACACCGACTGCACCTGGATGGAAAGCCGGTTGACCGATCCGCAACCCGCGTCAGACGCGATTCATCGAAGCCGAGAAGACGAATCGCAGCAAAACGGCCGCAGACAGCTTTTTTTGCGTCTTGACTAAACCATTGAACGTTGCTTTGATCAGCACTCATTGATGTTCCTGCAAGGGCCGCGTCGATGGCTGTCCGTCCCGCCCCGTTCCCGCGCCGCGTCGGGTCAACCCGTCCCCTCGGCTTGCCGCTGCGTCCCTGCTTCCGTGGAAGGAGTCCCTCCTTGTCCCCCTCCGGGAATCCGCCGCACGACCTGCCACCCAACCGCCCGCCCACCGCCACCCGACGTCCACGCCACCGCGGGTTGGCCACCGCCCTGCTCGCCGTCTGCGTGCCGGCAGCCGCTGGGATCGCCGTGGCCACTGCCCCGTCCGCCTTCGCCGCGCCGGTTTCTGTCGGTGTCCATCTCACCACCACGTCCGACGCCGCCGGCCGTACGGTCACGCGCGGGCTGCAGCAGCAGACACCGGTCGGGTTCGCCGCCAGCAGCCCGAACGCCGACCAGACCATCACCGTCGACGACTCGGTCCGCTACCAGACCTTCGAAGGCGGCGGCGCGTCGATCACCGACACGACCGCCCACCTTCTTCGCGGCGGCGTCGTCAGCGCCGCGACCCGCGATGCGGTGATGACCAAGCTGTTCAGTCCCACCACGGGCATCGGGCTGTCGTTCGTGCGCAACCCGATCGGCGCCTCCGACCTGTCCCGGCCGGGCAACACGTCGCTCGACGACACGTGCTGCGACCTGTCCGATTTCGGCACGAACGGCTATGACACCAACGTGCGCCTGCTCACCCAGCAGGCGAAGCAACTCAACCCGGAGTTGCGGGTCAAGGGTGTGCCATGGAGTGCGCCGGGGTGGATGAAGACCAACGGTCGGATGGACCAGATGGGTTCGTTGAAGACCCAGTACTACGCGCTCTACGCCCAGTATCTGGTGAAGTACATCCAGTCGTACGCCCGCGCCGGCGTGCCGATCAACTACATCTCCGTGCAGAACGAACCCAACTGCTGCAAGGCCGACAGCCCCACGGAGATGAACTATCCGGGTATGGCCTGGACGCCCGACCAGCTCATCGACCTGACCAAGAATCACGTCTACCCCGCGCTGCGGGCCGCCGGCCTCACCACCAAGGTGATGGTGCAGGACTTCAACTACGGCGACTACTGGACCCTCGGCCAGAACCTCCTGCAGGATCCGGGCATCCGGACCGACCCACTCTTCGGCGGCATCGCCTGGCACGGCTACTGGGGCGAGCCCAACATCGGCGCCGTGGTGCACCACGACTTCCCGAATGTCCGGCAGTTCAGCACGGAGCACTCGGGCGGAACCTGGATCAGCAACCAGCACAACGAGGATCTCAGCGACATCGTCAACTACGCCCGCAACTACAGCAGCAGCCTGATCAAATGGAGCCTCGCGCTCAACCAGAACCACGGCCCGCACAACGGCGGATGCGACGCCTGCACCGGCCTGATCACCGTGCAGGAGGGCGGAGCACGGGCCGGTCAGGTCGACTACACCGTCGAGTACTACACGACCGGCCACCTGACGAAGTTCGTCCGCCCCGGCGCGCAGCGGATCGACTCCACCGAGACGTGGGGCGTGCAGAACGTCGCGTGGCGCAACACCGACGGATCCAAGGCGCTCATCGTGCACAACCCCGCCGCCAACGCCCAGCCCGTCAAGGTCAACTCGGGTGGCCAATCGTTCACCTACATGATGCCGGCGCGTACCACGGCCACCTTCACCTGGAGCGGCGCAGCGACGCCGCCGACGACCCCGCCCGCGACCACGCCGCCACCGACGACCCCGCCGCCGACCACCCCGCCCCCGACCACGCCGCCGCCCACGGGTTCCGGGACGGTCACGGGTCTGGGCGGCCGGTGTCTCGACGTCGTCGACAAGCAGAGCGGTGACGGAACGCCCGTGCAGATCTGGGACTGCCACGGCGAACCGAACCAGCAGTGGTCACGCCCCGGGGACGGGACGCTTCGATCGCTCGGGAAGTGTCTCGACGTGAGCGGAGCGGCTACGAACAACGGTGCCAGGGTGCAGATCTCGACCTGTAACGGCACCGCCGCCCAGCGCTGGACGGCCACCACTGCCGGCACCCTGGTCAACCCGCAGTCCGACAAGTGTCTGGACGTCGTGGACGTCAACAACTCCAACGGCGCCCGCCTGCAGATCTGGGACTGCCACGCCCAGCCCAACCAGACCTGGGTCCTCAACGGATAGCCGTACCGGGTCCGCCGTGGGCTGCCCTGTCCCGGTCAGCCCACGGCGGACCGCACTCGGGTCATGACAGGACCCGCATCGATCCCCACAGTCCGTCGAATGGCGCCGGCCACGAGGACAGTCCCCGATATCGAGGAGGCGCCATGAGGCGTTCCACCATGACGGCGCTGGTCGCCGCATCGACGACCCTGGTCGTGCTCACGAGCACGCCGTCCGAAGCCGGCACGGCCGGCCGCCCCGGACACGGCGCGCTCGTGACCGGCACCTACTCCGCAGGCGCCGAACACGCATGGCAACAGCTGCCGACCGTCCGCGTCGGCGACGACAGCGGCCGGCCCGTCGACGCGACCGTCGTGGTCGACCCCGGTCGGACCCGCCAGCGGTACGAGGGCATCGGGTTCTCCCTGGACGAGACCAGCGTCTCCAACCTGTGGAAGCTCACCCCGGCAAAGCGCGAGGAGGCCATCCGGCTGCTCGTCGACCCGAAGACCGGCGCGGGCCTCGACCGGTTCCGCCTGACGATCGGCAGCCCCGACCTGATCGAGCATCTGCCGTTCTGGTCGGCGGACGACCTTCCCCCCGGGGTCACCGAGGACTTCGGCCTCAAGCACTTCTCCATCCAGCGCGACATCGACCTGCACATCATCGACACCGTCAAACTGATCCAGCGTCACAACCCGCGCGCCACATTCTTCGCCTCGGCCTGGAGCGCCCCGGCGTGGATGAAGACGAACAACCGGTTCACCGGCGAGGTCGCGCTCCAGCCTGGCAGCACGACCAACTACTACCAGGTCGGCAAGCTGCGCGATGACTGCATCGACGTGTTCGCCCGCTACTACGTGAAGTTCGTCCAGGCGTACGCGAAGCGGGGCATTCACGTCGACGCGCTGACGCTGCTGAACGAGCCCGGCATGGACGTGGTCTACCCGGCCATGGACATCAGCGTGGCGCAGCAGCAGAAGCTGGCGCTCGCGATCGAGCGCGAACTCGCCGCCGCCCGGCTGCGCACCCAGCTCTACGTGCACGACTTCAACTTCTGGGACTGGCGCGACCCGAACAGCGCCGCGACGAAGAACTACCACCGCATCCTCGACGACGCGCCGGACGGCTCCGTGACCGGTAAGCAGGTCAGCCGCGCGACCGACGGCATCGCCTTCCACCCCTACTGGGGCGACCCGCGGGTCATGCGCGACGCGTACGAGCAGACCGGCAAGCCGGTGCACCTGACCGAGACGAGTGACCTGTCCCCGGCCACGGTGCTGAGCTACTTCCGGCTCGACGCGAGTTCGTACGTCATGTGGGCGCAGACCACGGACCAGGACGGTGGGACGTTGCACTGGACGCCCTCGCGCGACAACAACATCGACTGGGCGGAGGTCGGCCGGACGACGAAGTGGCCGAACCGCCTGGTCAAGGTGAACACCTCGACCCAGGACTTCACCGTCCGGGACGAGCTCTACCAGCTCGGGCAGTTCTCGAAGTACCTGAACCGTGCGCACGTGCGGGTGGAATCAAGCGCCACCAGCGGCGGCGTCAGCAACGTCGTCTACCGGGACAAGGACAATTTCGTCGCCGTCCTCGGAAACAGCAACGGCGCTCCCGCCACGACGCGCGTCGTGCTCGCCGACAGGTCCTTCGTCGTCACGGTGCCGGCGCGTTCGTTCGCCACCTACCGGTGGAAGGCTGAGCTGCCGTCGGCCCACGGCAACCACGCCCCGATCCTGCGTGACGTCGCCGACGTGGTCGCCGACCAGTACAGCACGGTTCAGGTGCCGCTGACCGCGTTCGACCGCGACCACGACCGGCTCGCCTACTACGCGCCCGACCTGCCGGACGGCGTCCGCATCGACGCCGCCACCGGCGTGGTGACACTCCACCCGACCGTCGCCGGCGAACAGAACCTGACGTTCACCGTCACCGACGGCATGGCGAACGACACGGTGACTGTTCGCGTGAACGTGCGGCCGCACGGCGCACCGATCGGCGAGCGGATCGAGGCCGAGGCGTACGTCGAGCAACACGGGTGGACCGAGGGGGGCAGCAACTTCATCGAGAACAACCCCGCGGCCAGCGGCGGCAGGAACGTCGGCTGGACCGAGGGGGGCAAGTGGCTGAAGTACCGCATCGACGTCGCCCAGGCCGGCACGTACGACCTGGAGGTCAGGGTCGCCACCGGCACGGGTGCCGGCATCACGGACGCGCTGTCGCTGCGCGATGCCGCGGGCAATGTCCTGGCCACGGTCTCGGTGCCGGACACGGGCGGCTGGGCCGCCTACCGGTCGGCGCACGCGACCGTCGAGCTGCCGGCGGGCGACCAGGTCGTCACGCTGTACTGCGAGACCTGGGGATTCAACCTCGACTACCTCCGGCTCGCGCCCCAGGTTCTGTCTCGCGAATCGTGAGTTGGAGCTGACCGACCACGGTGGGGCTGTGCCGGCGCCGCTGTTGCCGGCGCAGCCCGACCGTGCGGACGCCGGGCCTCGCGCCAGCAACCGCGTCACACCACGTCACCATGGAGAATGCGCGATCCGAAGACCCCTCCGCCCATATTTGCCTATGATTTTCCGCAAATGATGCGTTAAGGGGATATCCCGGCGGCGCGGCGGTTGCGGGAGAGGTGACTGTGACGGCGGACAGAAGCGCTGCCGGTCGAGGGAGGCCACCCAGGCGCTACCTGGTGGCGGTATTTTCGATCGTCGTCCTCTCCGGCGCGCTCTTCGGCTACGACCAGGGGGTCATCAGCGGCGCGCTCAGGGAGATCCGCCAAACGTTCGACGTGGACACCTTCGCGGTGGAGGCGGCGGCGAGCTGGGTGACCCTCGGCGCGCTGGTGGGGGCCCTGGCCGGCGGACACCTCGCGGACCGGACAGGGCGGCGGGGGGCGCTGTGGGTCGCCGCCGGCACCTTCGTCGCAGGCGCGATCGTCCAGTCGGCGGCGCCCACGATCGGCGTGCTGGTCGGCGCCCGGCTGGTCCTCGGGCTGGGCATCGGGGTGGCATCGGTCGCGGGCCCGATGCTCGCCGCCGAGGCCGCGCCGGAGCGCATCCGCGGTGCCCTGCTGGCGGTCTACCAGCTCTCCATCACATTCGCGATCTTCATCGGCTATCTCGCCGACGAGACCTTCACCCGGGCCGGGTCGTGGCGCTACCTGCTGGGCACTGCCGCCCTGCTGGGGGTGGCCCTCACGCTGATCACCGTCGTGATACCGGATTCCGCCGTGTGGTACCTCAAACGGGGCGATCGACACCGCGCCGAACAGTCGCTGAGCCGGACGGTGCCGCAGGCGAAGGTGCAGACCAGGCTGCAGGACATCCAGAAGAGCCTGCACGGCAGGAAGGCGGGCTGGCGGGAACTCCTCTCTCCGAGGTGGCGGCGCCCCCTCGCGCTGGGGGTCGGACTGGCGCTGTTCCAGCAGACGACCGGCATCAACGGGATCATCTACTACGCGGACTCGATCTTCTCGGCGGCGGGCTTCCGCACGCCCGAGGCGCAACTGTCCGCCACCACCTGGGCGATCGGAGCTGTCGACACGGCCTTCACCCTGGTCGCGGTGGCCTTCCTGGACCGGGTCGGCCGGCGACCGCTGTTGCTGGTGGGACTGTTGGGCATGACCGCCGCGCTCGTCGTGGTGAGCCTCAGCTTCCTGAAGCTGGGATCGGGGACGCAGGGGGAAGGGAGGGCCGGCCCCTCCGACGCGAGGATCTTCCTCCTGGTCGGCGTGGTCCTCTTCGTCGCCTTCTACGCCATGTCGATCGGCCCGACCGCGTGGACCGTCATCAACGAGATCTTTCCCGGGCCGATCCGCGGTCGGTGCGTGGCCATCGCCACCGCGACCCACTGGGGCACCGAGTACCTGATCACGCAGTTCTTCCTGAGCCTGCTCGGGACGCTCGGCAGAGCCGGCGTCTTCGCGCTCTTCGCCGGGCTCTGCGTCCTCGGCTTCCTGTTCATCTGGCGGTACCTGCCAGAGACGAAGGGCAAGACGCTCGAACAGATCCAGGACATGTGGCAGACCGACCGCCCCGCACGACCGCACCGGTCGGCGCGGCGGGTGTGAGCCGGTGGACGGCGGGACCTGCCACGTCGTCGCCGACGCGGTCCCGCCGACCGGATACCCTCGCCGTCGTGACGCACGAGAACGAGATCACCGAGCCGACCGACCTGTGCCTTCCGGGCGGACGGCTCCAGCCCGCCGCGGTCGGCTGGAGCCGCCGCCCGGTGCACCGGGCGAACCTGCGCGGCTGGGGGCGCAACAAGCGCTGGGAGTACTGGGGCATCGTCACCCCGACCCACATCATCGGCCTGGTCGCCTCGTCGCTGGACTACGCGGGCGTGCACGGCCTCTACGTGCTCGACCGTACGACGAAGGTCGAGATCGACAGGGGTGCGGTGGTCCCCTTCGCCCGGGGCACGGTCTTCCCGCCGGTCAGCGGGGCAGGCACCGTACGCGCCCACGGTGGTGGGCTCTCGATCGACATCGACCAGGTGCCCTCGGGGACCACGATCCGCGCCACCGCCCCCGGTCTGGAGGTCGATCTCGTGGTGCCGCTGCCGGCGGGTCACGAGTCGCTCGGCGTGGTGGTGCCCTGGAGCACCCGCCGGTTCCAGTACACCGTCAAGGACGTCGGCCGCCCGGTTCGCGGCACCCTGCGGGTGAACGGGGTGGATCATCCGATCGCCGAGGCGGACTCCTTCGCCGTCCTCGACCACGGCCGCGGCCGGTGGCCGTACGCGATCCGCTGGAACTGGGCCGCCGGCAGCGGCCCGGGTCGGGCGATCCAGCTCGGCGGTAAGTGGACCGACGGCACCGGCTCGACCGAGAACGGCCTCTTCGTCGACGGCCGGCTGCACAAGATCGGCGACGAGCTGCGCTGGGAGTACGACCGCGCCGACTGGCTGCGACCGTGGCGGATCACCGGTGAGCGGGTGGCGGTGGAGTTCCACCCCTTCCACGAGAAGATCGCCCGGACCAACTTCGGTGTGCTCGCCAACGAGACGCACCAGTGCTTCGGGCACTTCACCGGCTGGGCCGCCACCGACGACGAAGAGCGGGTCGACCTGGACGGCCTGGTCGGCTGGGCCGAGGAGGCTCAGAACCGCTGGTGACGTAGCCGGGCGTTGATTTGCCGGACCACGTCCTCGGGCAGCTTGAGCACCCGCCGGTCGTAGCTGAACAGGCCGTTCAGTTCGTCCTCCACGTCGGACAGTTGGGTGTAGACGGTGGCCGCGAGACCGGCCGGGATCGCGGGCACGATCTGCTCGTCGTGCAGCCGGGTGAACGCCCCGGCCAGTTCGGCGTCGGTGCGGAAGCGCTTGTACCCGAACTCGGCCGGCCCGAAGGCGTGCCCGTCGACGCGCAGGGTGTAGCCGCCGTACTCGGAGAGCACCAGGGCCCGCCGGTCCCGGCCGGGCGCGGCGCCGACGCGGACCGCTCCCCCGCCCGGCGTGGCGTCGCGGCGTGACCGGGGCCGCGACGCGCGGAAGCGACGGAAGTAGACGTGCAGGCTGCGCAGGTCGCCGCCGCCCTGGTCGTGCCAGCCGCTGGCGTGGTCGACGGTCCGGGTCGGGTCGAGGGCGGCCACCTCCCGGGCGACGTCGGCGGCGTCGAACTGCCCCCAGCCCTCGTTGAACGGCACCCAGACGGCGATGCTCACCACGTTGCGCAGGTGCTCGACGGTCTCGCGCGCCTCGGCGCGGAACTCGTCGCGCCCGGCCGCGTCGGCGCGGCCGAACCAGCGCCGCCACCCGCCCCGGTCGGGCAGCCGCAGCGGCGTCAGCACCGGCGCGGTGACCACCAGCGGGCGGTACAAGCTGCCGCCGTTGACCATGTCCTGCCAGACCAGGATGCCGAGCCGGTCGCAGTGGTGGTACCAGCGCAGCGGCTCGATCTTGATGTGTTTACGCAGCATGGTGAAGCCGAGCCGCTTCATCGCGGCGATGTCCGCGACCATCGCCGCATCCGACGGCGCGGTGTAGAGGCCGTCCGGCCAGTAGCCCTGGTCCAGCACCCCGGCGTGGAAGTACGGCTCCCCGTTGAGCAGCAGCCGGGGCACCCCGTCCGCGTCCGGCCCGACCCCGAACGAGCGCATGCCCACGTAGCCGCGTACCCGGTCGTCGCCGTAGCCGACGGTCACGTCGTACAGGAACGGGTCCTCGGGGGTCCAGGAGCGCACCTCGGGCAGCGGCAGGCGCACGGCGGTCCCGGCGGCGGCGCTCGCCTCGGCGACCACGACGCCGCCGGCCAGGATCCGGATCTCCACGTCGCCCACGGCCGCGCTCGCGTGCACGGTCACCTCGACACAGCCCTGCGCCAGGTGGGGCGTGAGGGTGAGCCGCTCGACGTGGGCCTCGGGGACGCACTCGGCCCAGACGGTCTGCCAGATCCCGGACTGCGCGGTGTACCAGATGCCGCCGCGGCGCAGCTTCTGCTTGCCGCGCGCGTGGTAGCTCGTGTCGCTGTCGTCGCGCACCGCGACGACCAGCACGTTCTCGCCGTCGCGCAGCGCGTCGGTGACGTCGCAGCGCACCGGCAGGTAGCCGCCGGTGCGCCCGCCGACGGGCACCCCGTTGAGCAGGACCGAGCAGGTCTGATCCACCGCGCCGAAGTGCAGCAGCACCCGGTGGCCGGGCCGGTGGAAGCCGTCGGGCAGCTGCAACGTGCGGCGGTACCAGAGGGTCTGGCCGGGCAGCAGTTGCCGCCCCACCCCGGACAGCGGCGCCTCCGGGGAGAAGGGCACCAGGATCTCACCGTCGTAGCGCGCCGGCTCCCGGTCGTCGTCGGTGATCGCGTACGCCCACCGGCCGTTGAGGTTGAGGTAGCTGTCCCGGACCAGCTGCGGGCGCGGGTACTCGGGCAGCACCTGCTCGGGGTCGAGGGCCTCGCCCCACTCGGTCGTCAGCGTCACGCGTCCTCCCTCCCGGCCCGGTGGCGGCGCAGCGCCAGCACCGGCACGACGATGAGCGTCAGCACGGCCAGCGCCATCAGGAAGATGCCCGGCGTCGGCACCTGTTTGACCACCCCCAGGTCCTGGTACGTCTCGTCGGCGTTGCTGATCACCGCTGCCCCCAGGTACGGGCCGATCAGCATCGGGATCAGGATGGCGAAGACCATCCGCAGCCCCTGCACGTGACCGGCCCGCTCCGGCGGCGAGTGGTCCCGCACCAGCGCGCCCAGCGGCGCCAGCACCAGCATGAAACCGGACATCATCACGATCCCGGCGCCAATCACCGGCAGCGTGCCCCGGGCCAGGAACATCAGCAGCAGGCCGGTGCCGTAGACGGCCGCGGCCGGCAGCACGAACCGGACCTTGCCGACCCGGTCGATCACCCGGCCGGCGAGCACGCTGACCACCGACGCGGTCATCAGCACGGCGGCGAGCACCACGGCGTACCCCTCGACCTTCAGGTAGCGCTGCAGGTAGATGACCAGGTACGGCAGGAAGACCTGCGTCGAGATGCCCCAGACCGACCAGGCGGTCAGGGCCAGGTAGAGGCCCGGGTTGGCGCGCATCACGGACGGCCGCAGGCCGTGGAACACCGAGCGCAGGTAACCGGCGTCGTTGCGTACCAGGGTGGGGCTGTCCTCGACCAGGAACCAGGCGGCGACGCCGGCACCGGCCATCACCGCCCCGATGATCAGGAAGAAGGTCCGCCAGTCACCGGCGCGGGCCAGCCCGTCGAAGCCGCCGAAGATCACCAACATGGCGAGCAGCGGCATGATCGCCAGCACCGCCTCGACCCGGCCACGGTTGGCCGGCCGGGTGACGTCGGTGACCCACGCCTGGAACGCCGCGTCGTTGGCGCCCGAGCCGAGGAACGACATCAGGCAGTCCAGCGCGATCACCGCGAGCACGGTGAGCAGGACGACGTTCGCCACCGGCGCGATGTCGCCCGTCGCGCCCACGGTGAGGAAGCCGAACGCGGCGGTGCAGACGCCCCAGAGCAGGTAGCCGCCCGCGACGAACGCCCGGCGCCGCCCGAGGCGGTCGGACAGCGCGCCCAGCAGCAGCGTGGCGAGCGTCGCGGTGGCGGCGCTGGCGGCGACCATCGTGGCGATCACGGTCGGGTCGGCGGTGACCGTGTCGTAGACGAAGAGGTTCAGATAGATGTTCTCGACCGTCCAGGCCATCTGGCCCACCAGGCCGAGCAGCACCACCGCGACCCAGGTACGCGAGCGCAGCCGCGCGGGATCGCCGGTGGGCGCGTCAGCGGCGCCACGGTCGTCGACGCGCGGCGGCACCGGATGCGGGACGGACATGGCGACCTCCTCGATGGTCAGCACATGATGAACCACGTTCGCCGCCTGCGGGAACGGGGTCCTCCCCGGTCACGATGAGCTCCGGACCGGTGCCCGATGGTCGGTCGCCCCGGCCCGGTCGGCCATCCCGGATGAGGTGCGGGCCGTGAACTGGTGCGGGGAAAACAGCCCCCCTCCCGGCAGGGGAACAGACCGGCGCCGCGTCTATTCGTACGCGGCGCCGGCTGGGCCGGTGATGATTGCGGTCTTCACGACCTGTTCCCTGCGAGCCCCTGGCCGGCCCTGTCGTGCAGGGCGATCAGGGCGTGAGGATGGTCTTGCCGACCGTCGCCCGTTCTTCGAACGCCTGGTGAGCTGCGGCGGCTTGAGCCAGCGGCATGACCGTGCCGATGATGGGCCGTAGTTCACCAGAGTCAGCCAGCGCGAACGCATGGTCGCGCAGCCGGGCCAGCTGGTGCGCGGGGAGGGCCACGGACGCGAAGCCGGTGACCGACACGGCCCGCTGGTAGACGGCGAGCGGGTCGAAGCGCGGCGGCTGCCCGCTGGTCGTTCCGTAGACCACCATTCGGCCGATCGTGGGTGTCAGCAGGTCGAAGGCGGCCTCGGACACAGCACCGCCGGTGCTCTCCAGGACCACCGAAACGCTGCCGCCCACCGCGTCTCGGACGAGTTGGGGCCAGTCGGGTGCGCTGTAGTCGACCACGATGTCGGCGCCGAGTTGCTTGGCCACCGCGAGTTTCGTCTCACCTCGGGCAGCGGCGATCACCGTGGCGCCGGCGCGTTTGGCCAACTGCACCAGAAGGCTGCCCACGCCTCCGGCGGCTGCTTCGACCAGGACCGTGTCTGTCGACGTAAGACCAGCAGCCTCGGCCACGCCGACCGCAGTCGCCCCTTGGCCCAGCAACGCCACCGCCGTCCGGTCATCGAGCCCCTCGGGCAGAGGCACCGCCGACGCCGCTGGCAGGATCGCCAGCTCCGCGTAGCCGCCGCCGGACGTCGCGCCGACCACCTGCCCGCCGACCGCCTTGGCATCCACCCCGGCTCCGACCGCGACGACGGTGCCCGCGATCTCGAATCCCGGCGCGAACGGCAGCGGAAGATCCGGCATTACTGAGCGCATCAGGCCGGCCCTGATCTGCACGTCGGCAAACCCGATGCCTGCGGCCGTGACCCGGACCAGCATCTGCCCGGGACCCGGTCGTGCATCGGGCACCTCGTCGACACGTAACACGTCAGGCGGACCGTACTCATGGAACCGAACAGCACGCATTCTCTCTGCCCTCGCTCTCGGCGATCGTAAGAAGCCAGCGGCCCGAAGCGTGGGTCGCCGATTGCGAAGGTATCCATGAGATATTGGTTACTTCAAAGGTATCTAACTACCGTGAGGGTACTGATGGACCCGCTTGACCCCGACATGTTCCACCCCGCGTGCCCCAGCAGCGTCATGCCGATCCGCATCGGCGACAAATGGTCGGCCTTGATCATCGTCTGCCTTGAACAAGGCCCACGCCGGTTCTCCGAGCTTCGCGTCCCCATCCACGGCGTCACCCCCAAGGTGCTCACCCAGACCCTGCGCGCACTCGAACGCGACGGCATGATCACCCGCACCGTCTACGCCGAGGTACCGCCACGAGTGGAATACGAACTGACGCCACTGGGACGCACCCTGCTCGACCTCATCGCAGCCTGCCGACACTGGGCACACGAGCACATGGGCACCCTCCTGGCGGCCCGCGACGCCTACGACCACACAGCTCGACCCGCCTGATACGTCGACGCCCACCCACCGAACCCCGGGATCCGCTGCCGACGGCCGTCCGGGCCGTACGACCGATCAAGGGCTCACTCGCCCGGGCCTGCGGGGGCGACCCCGTTGTCGACAAAGTCGAAGGTCAGGCCCTCGCCCGCATCGCCCTCGCCCACCCGTTGGGCGGTCAGGCCCTGCCCGTCCACCGCGCGCAGGTAGACCTTGCCCTCGCCGCCGATGGTGTACGTCGGGCGGCCCTGACTCTTCTCCTGCGTCTTCTTGATGGCGAACAGCTGACCGGCCCGGCTGGAGTCGCAGGCGGCCGCCACGACCGTCGCCGGGGCGCTGCCGTTGTCGCGCAGGCCCATGCAGTCGGGCTCACCGCCGTTGTATGCCTTCGCGGTCCTGATCTGGTACTTGTTCCCGCCGGCGGGCAGCAACACGAACAGACTCTTGTCCGTGTCGCCGTCGGTCAGGTTCAGCCGGCCCTTGGCGTCGACCGCCAGGATCGACTCGAACGACCCGACCGGCCGCAACACGACCTGCCGCTCACCCCGCAGGATCGGGTCGGCGCTGCCCGCCTGCGACCCGCCTTCCGAACCTGAGCCGCCGGTGGGCGAGGGCACGTTCCCGGTCGCACCGCTGTCGGTGGTGGGTGCCGATGTCGTCGGCGAGGCGGCGGAACTCCCGGCCTCGGGGGCCGGCGTGGCGCAGGCCTGCATGGATGCGGCGACACCGGCGGCAAGCACCGCCGAGGCAGCGGCGCGAAGGACAGACGTGGGGCGGATCAACAGGTTCAGCATGGCCAACTCCTTAGTGATCTCCATCAGGAGGCTAGCCCGGTGCCGGCTCACGCGCAGAAGTCGTACAGCCGCAGGGGCCTACGTGGCTCGCCGTTCGTCCTGGAGCCGCAACGGGCGACGAACACCGGGCCGGACAGCACGCCGCGGGCAGCGGTGAGGTGGTCGAACAGCAACTGCGTGACCTCGGGCAGGAAGTCGGGAAGCCGATCGGTGGTCACGTGTCGCTGGATGAAGATCACCTTTGGGCAGGTACGTCGCGATGATGCACCTTGTAGGCCATGGGAGTTCCTTGATCGTTGAGGAGTTCCAACAGGTGGCTCACCAGCGGCCGGCGGGCGGAGTGTCGGGTCTCGGCGTCACGCCAGTACGACTCCACCCGGCTGACCGATTGCGGGCCGGAGACGCTGAGCACGTCGGCGATGTCCGCCAGAGGCATGCCGATAGCGCGGAGCAGAGTGATACGTCGAGCTCGTCGGGACCGTAGTACCGGTAACCGGTGTGGGGGTCGATGTGCGCCGGGGTCAGGAGTTTCCGTCCGTCGTAGAGGCGCAACGCCTTCGGACTCAGTCGTGACTGAATCAGGAACTCACCGCTCGTCAACCACCGTGGCAATTCGGGAGTCTGTCCCCTGCCCCTGGGGCGAGGTCAAACACGACGGCTGGCCACACACGCGAAACGGCGACCCCTTGGTCCGAATCTCCATTCGCGCGGTGCCGCGAAGGTGCCATCTTCCATCCTGCGGCGACCTGTTCGACCACGCCTACGTCGCCGAGCGCTACTGACGGTTACTGCCGGCCGTGGCAGCTGCCCGGTGGGCACGTGACATGATTGCGCCCATGGGGAAGCAGCAGGACGTCGGCGGGCCCGACGGTCACAGCGGGTCAGATACCACCGCCCACCGTGCGACCGGTGACAGCGTCGACGCGCGGCTCGCCCTCGCGCAGGACCCCGCAACACCACAGATGGCCCTCTTCGAGTTGGCGTCCGACCCGTCGGCCGTGGTCCGTAAGGCCGTGGCGGCCCGGGCCGACGCACCCGCGCAGGCACTGCGACCGCTGACCCGGGACTACGATCGTCAGGTCCGGGAGGCCGTCGCGAGAAACCCTTCAGCCTCGGTCGGCAATCTCCTGCGTCTCGTCAAGGACGACGACCGATGGGTCCGTTGGGCGGTCGCCGGCAACCCGGCTTGCGACGAGTCGATTCGCCGGGTGATGTCGGAGACATCCGACAAGGAGCTTCGTGGTCTCCTCGCGGAGATGCGGGAGTTGGAGCCTGAGCTGGCCGCCAAGCTGATCGACGACGTCTCACCCGAGGTACGGGAACGACTCGCCACCCACACCCACGACCCCGACGTGATCACCGCCCTGATGGCCGACCGCACCGCGCGGGTGCGCAAGGGGGTCGCCCGCAATCCGCGGACCACCGCCGAGCAGCGCAGCGCGCTCGCCCAGGATTCCGTGGTCGACGTCCGCGTCGCGCTGGTCCGCTCGGTCGAACTGGCCGAGGCGGATCTGGAACACCTGGTCAACGACCGTTCGGTGCAGGTCCGACTGGCGATGGCAACATCCGAGTTCATCCCGCCGCACATCCGGCAGGCCCTCGGCCGCGATCCCGACGAGATGGTGGCCGACGCGGCGCGGGATTCCCGCCCGACGGCCGGCACCTCCCCGGTGATTCAGGCCCCCCGCGTCGGTCACCGGCGCTCCGGGACCGGTCCAGGTCGACCGGGCGGCGCAGCGCGCTAGGGCCGGTGTCGAAGTCATCGACGCAGCCGCCCTTCGGTGGCGACGATGTGCGGGTGGCGTCGGGTGCAGGGCAGCTTGTCGTGGCGTGATCGTCTGCTGATGTGTGAGACAACACGCCGGGCGAGTTCTCCAGAATCAGCAGACGATCATGAAGTCCGCCCCATCCCAGGGGGCGGGGCGGGAACGCCGACGCTCTCGTCGTCGCCGACCCGCGGGCAACCCCGCAGCGCCCCCTTTGCTCTGCCGCCCCCGGCGCAACGCTCACGGATCGTCACGGTTCCGCCGACCCCTCGTGTCGGCACCCGACGCGAAGCGGCTGCGCGACGCTGGCGCTGGTGCTGCACGGCAGGCAGATGCTGGTGTTGCGGTGGCGGCAGCAGAGCAAAGGGGCGAGGTGGCATTACCCGGTGGAAGGGCTGCTCTCCGGTCTGGAACGCAAGACCTGCTGGTCCCTGGCCGAGCAGGCTGGTCACGCCGATCCGCAGGCGATGCAGCGGCTGCCGCGTACGGCGGTGTGGGCGGCTCGGCCACCCCACCGGGGTACTGGAAGCCCGGCCCTGGCCCGGTAGATGATCACCGCCGCACTGGACGCCGGCGTACCCGGTCGGGTGGGTGACCGGGGACGACGTCCACGGCGCTGACCTCGGCCTGCGCGCCCACCTGGGACACCGCAGGATCGGTTAGGTCCTGGCGGTCGGCGGTTCGCCGAACCAATCGCGCGGTCCGGTCCGGTGAAAGATCATCGACGCGCCGGGCAACGCGACCCGGTCCCGACATCGACTCCCTCTCGAACACCCCATCGGTTCGGTAGGGAGAGACGAATGACGAGATGGAAACGGACAGTTCGGCGCTGGTCGGTTCCCGTCCTGGCCCTGTCCCTGGCAATGGCCGGCAGCTACCTGGTGGAGCCCGGAGATGGGCTACGACGACACATCGGCGAGCGGCCGACGAGCGTCCACGCGTACCGACTGAAGGGATGACCTGCGGGTGCTGTTCCGAAAGAGTGACAAGGCAGCGGCCGACGAGGAGTACACCGTGTACGTCCGCACCACGATGGACCGTTGGCGTCGGGTGGCGTACCTGATGGCCGGTGACTGGGACCGGGGGGACGACGTCCTGCAGCAGGTGCTGACCGAGCTCTACCGCAATTGGAGCAGGGCGCGGAAGGCGGACAGCCTCGACGCACTCGTCCGCACCATGCTGTTGCGGCGATTCATCGACGGGCAACGGCTCAGCTGGGCCCGGGTCCGACTCGGCACCGAACTGCCGGAACGGGCCACGACCACCGGGGCAGACCCCACCGACCGGCTGGACCTGGTGACAGCGCTACGGCAGGTGGCACCCCGGCAACGTGCCGTCCTGGTGCTGCGCTACCTCCACGACCTGTCGGTCGAGGAAACGGCGAGGACGTTGAACTGCTCGCCCGGCACGGTCAAGAGCCAGGCCCTCAAGGGTCTCGAGAAGATGCGCCACCTGCTTCCGTCCCCCGTCAGCGTGCCGAGGAGCCAGCAATGATCGATGAGGACAACGACATCGCACGTCTCATGCGCGTCAACATGGAGGGGATCGAGGCACCCCGCTCGAAGTTCCTGGACGTGAACCGGGCGATGCGCACCGGCCGCCGCCAGCGCTGGTACGGCCCTACCGCCGGTGCCGCCGTACTGGTTGCCGCGCTCGCCGTCGGCGTGGCCGTCATACCCGGTCAGCTTGGGAACGATCCCGTCAAGAGCGGTGACGCGAACATGCTCGCGGTGGGTAGCTACACGGTGCTGGCTGCGGAGTCGGCCGGGTTGGCCACCCTGCCCGAGGCCCCGGCCGCAATCGACCCGATGGGGTTGTACCTCAGGTTCGGGTGGTTGCCCAACGGCTACGACCACCGGCAATACCAGGCGGGCTTCGTTCCTGGCTCGACCGGCTCGGTCGCCTACCTGTCGGCGAAGCAGGATCGGGATGCCAACTCCGACAAGGGCCGCGTCTCGGTGACCCTCTACCCCCGGGGGGTGACCCCGGATGCGCCCCAGCGTGACGACCGTAGTCGCGGCACCGAACTCGACGCTACCGCCGCCAAGTCGGTGAACGACAACGCCGCCTCGTGGATCACCTACAGCGGGGCCGAGGGGATGGAGACGATTCTCCGCTGGCGGTACGCCCCCGAAGGCTGGGCCCAGCTCCGCTTCATGGGCAACGACGCGAGCCTGGACGTCAAGGCCGCCGCACACAAGATCGCAAGCTCGATCGGGCTGAACAGCAGCGAGAAGATTCCACTACCCGTCCAGAGAGCCTCGTTGCCGACCGGTCTCAAGCCAGTCACCGTCAACATCTCCGACTCCGTACGGACTCCTCACTCCTGGTACGCCTCCATCACGCTGAGCACGGCGATCGACCCGGCGCAGCCCTTCACGCACACGCTGGACGTCAGCGTCTCTCCGTACAAGAAGGAAGAGGACAAAACCGAGAAGGAAAAGCTCGCCCCGGCACCGAACACGACCATCGACGGTCAGCCGGCGTACAGGTTTCCCCTTGACGGACCCGCCACGACGGTTCTGGTCGGCAGGAGCGGAGGCGTGCTGGTCGACGTGATCGCCGCCGACTCACTGCCCGGACAGCTCGGCCCGAACGGCGTGCTGACCACGTACCAGGGCCTGAAGCTGGTCGACAAGCCGGCGGACTGGTCCAGCCCCCTGAAGGGCTGAACCGACCGACGAGCACGATGCTGGCCCGGCGGCTGACGCCGGCGGGCTACCGCCCCCGCTCCCGCTCCATCGATAGCACAAACGGGGCAGCTCCATAGGGCCAACGGAGGGTGGGCCGACCCGACAGGGGCCAATGATGTCGGCGTCGCCGCACCTACGTGTTTCCGGTCGACAGAAACGCCTGTCCATCCGCGTCACCGACGACCGCGCCACAGCCGACGTGAACGAGGCCATCGCGAATGCAGCCAGCTCAGTCGCTGGACTGGACGGCATGATCTCCCGCATCCACTGCCAACTCACGCAACGCTGACCGTTTGAGAGCCGCGAACCTGGGTTCCACAATGCGGCCGGCTCGGGCTAACGATTCCGATGGCTACCTGATCGGCTCGTACCGCATCACCACCGCCCCCGAGGCGAACTCCAGCCGGCTCACGAGCTTCAAGTCGACATGCTTCGACAGACCCGCGAACAGTTCGGCTCAGCGAGGCGGCCGAGGGACGGGACCTCGCGCCGCCCTCAGATCTGCCGCACGGCCAGCAGGCTGAAGGCGGCCACGAGCACGAAGCCCGCCCCGACGGTGATCGTCCGAATCCGTGCCCGGAGGTCGGCGTCCCACCTGTCGCCGGTGCCAGCGGCACGGCGGGTCAGCGGGGTCAACGCGCGCCCGACACCGAATCCGACCCCGGCGAGCAGCGCGACGTGCAGGCGCTGACCGCCGAGGAGAAGGGCGGCGGCCAACACGTACGGAGCACTCGCCGAGACGTAGGTGCGGACCCCGGTGCCGAGTTCGAAGCCGAACTGCAGCGCCCCGCGCCGCAGGCTGCGCTGAAGCACGTCCTGCGGCACCTGCCGGGCATTCTGCGGTAGCCGGATCGGTACCAGGCCCAGCTCGCGGAGCAGCCCCAGCACCGCGACCGCCACGATGCCCGCGTACCGCCACGGGTCGGGCAGGGGCGCCGACAGCCCGGAGAGCAACCCCAACACCAACCCGCTGAGCGAGCCACCGACGATCAACCCGGTGACGAACAGCGCGAGGACTACGCCTTGCCGATCTCGATCTCGCCACCCGGGCGAGGCCAGCGCGTGAGCGCTGTTGTGCGTTCAAACCGAGCCGGACAGCGTGTAACCGGCGAGCCCTCCGACCATCGCCCAGGTGAGCACGTTCCCGTACGCGGCGGCGGCGAGCGCACCGACGGCGAGCAGCAGGAAGGGTGCGAGAGGATCACCGCCCCAGCGGCGTACTGCCCGCACAGGGTTTGGCAGCGTTCGGGTCATACAGCGGCACCGGTCAGAGTCCGCCAGGAGTTGACCCCGATCACACCGTCGACCGTCAGCCCGTTCTGCCGCTGGAAGTCGCGCGTCGCGCTGTCGGTCCCCGGGCCGAAGACCCCGTCGACCACCAGCACATAACCGCGCCTGTTCAGCTGGCGCTGCGCGGCGCGGACGGCGTCGCCGCTGCCCCCGGAGCGGACCGTGGTCACGAGCGCCGGCCAGGTGGTCGCGTTGACCACACCGGTGGCTCCGATGCCGGCCGCTGCCTGGAAGCTCTTCACCTTCGCCTCGGTGTCGCCACCGAAGATCCCGTCGATCTCGGTCGCGTGGCCCCGAGCGGTCAGCAGGTGCTGCACGGTGTAGACATTCACCCCGGTGTTGGTCCGCTGGGTGGTGGGCCAGCTGACCGTGCCCAGGCACCCGCACTTGGTGTTCCAGCGGCAGATCGACTTCACCCAGCCCGAGCTGGTCTTCTTGTATCCGTCGTGGCATCGGCGTTCGACCGAGCAGGCACAGGCGCCGCACGCCCCCTGGTAGAGCCACAACCAGCCGTCGTACGTCCCGCCGTAGCACTGGTTCGGTCGCAGGGTCCAGGTGACGCCGTCGTTCTTGTGGAATCCGGTGTTCGTTCCACTGGTGATGCAGGAGTCGGCGAAGATCGTGCTCGGGCCACACCCCGGCGAGCAGTTGTGATTGCTGGCGTACGTCGGGCACCCGGCATAGATCGTGTAACCGTCGGCGTACGCGCGGCGGGCTGCCGGAAACACGCTAAGCGCGGCCATACCCACCGCGGTGCCCGCCCGGAGCAGGGTGCGTCGAGACAGCTCCCAGCCCGCGCGCTTGCGGCCGCCCGGATGAACCGGCGCCCGCCGGACGGCGGGCCCGGTCCCCGGGTCGGTTCCGCGCAGCCAGGGCACGGTATCGAGATCAGTCATGCCCGACCTCCCTGATTCGTGGCGACCGCCGGCCCGGAGCCGCCGGATGGGCTGTCGATTTCGTCGAGCAGGCGGCGCAGTGCCGCACGGGAGCCGAGCGGCTCGGCGCGGAGCACCCGCCCGGCCCGGTCGACAACGGTGGCGAACGGGGTGGCGAGGACGTCGTACCGCTCGAACAGCTCCGCCTGCCCGCCGAGCACGGTGATCGGCAGTCCCGCCGCCTGCGCCGAGGGGGCGTCCCGGTAGAGGACCCGGAACTCCAGGCCAGGGCGGTCGACGTGGCCGTTGGCCTCGGCCAGCACCTCGGTGCAGGTCCCGCAGTCGGGCTCCAGGAAGAGCAGCACCAGCGGAACCTCCGGTGCCACCGGCGCCAACCGGGCGAATCCGGGGGCCGCTGCACCCGGCCGCAGGCCGACCGACTCACGACGACGCTGGACTGTCCCGCTCGACAGCGCGTGCACCTGGCGTACCAGGCCCGAGACCGTGAGAGCCAGCAGGAGGATCGCGATCCAGCTCAGGATCAGTGCGCTGGTCTGAAAGCTCATCCGGGCAGGCCCCCCTTTGTCATGCCGATGGACCGGGCGTACGTGGGCCCCTCGGTCGGCGCCGTGGCCGGCTCGTACATCGCGGCGGGCAGATGCCACAGCAGCGCGGTGAACGTGGCGGAGGCCAGCAGCACGACGGCGAGTGAGGCGTCGATTCGATTCGCCGGCACGATCGAGCCGGACAGGAACAGTGCGACCAGTGCCAGCCCGGCGAGGACGGACGCTCGGGCCACCACCCAACCGGTCATCGGCAGTTCCACCCGGGAGCACCCGCACGACCCGGTGCGCCCGGTCGACATCAGGTACAGGCCGTAGCCGGCGTACAGGCCGAGTAGCGCGGCGCCGCCGACGAGGACCGCGATGAGCAGGCCCGCACCGCTGTCGAGGAGCAGCGCCACGATCCCGGCGCCGGCGAGCAGGCCTTCGCTCGCGATGGCGAGAGCGGCGACCGCGACCGGAGCCGGTAGCACCCGGTGCGCGGCCAACGCCTCGGCGAGCGCCGCCGGTCGCGACAGGTGCTCGGCGGTGCTGACGAGCAGGGTGAACAGGACGGTGTACGCGGCTACGCTGCTCAGCAGTCCGGACATCCGGCCTACCCGGCCCTCTGGACGTGGAGCTGGTTCACCAGGGCGGGCACCTGCTCCACGGCCGTGTCGGCGAACGGCACCAGGCTGAGCCAGACGTCCGCCGCGGCCAGTACGAAGTAGGGCTGCCCGTCGGGGAGCACGTCCCTGAACAGCTCGCCCGCCTGCGTCTGCAGGCCACGCCAGGAGGGCAGTTGCCCAGCACGCTGCTTGGTGAGCGGTGCGATCTCCAGCAGACCGAGCCCGGGAACCTCTTTGAGCACGGTGGCGGGTTCGGCGAACTCGGTGCCGGTCTTCGGGGTCGGGCGCAGGGTCAGGCCGTCGTCGTGTTCCTCGATGCGCAGGGTCCGCAACGCCCCGAGCAGATCGATGGTCGTCGCACCGTACATCTCGGTGAAGAAGCAGTGTCGCCGCCCCCGCCAGACCGCCACGAGCCGGTCCTCGGTCAGCTGGATCTGCGGGTCGTAGGATCGGATGCGCGCGGTCAGCAGCGTTCCGCCCTGGTAGGTGAGTTCCTCGTCGAACTTCTCGACGCCGAGCGTCCGGGCCACGTCGTCCGCGAGCCCGATCGAACCGGCCGTGAACTCGTGCAGTCGGCCGCCGATCGTCACATCGGCCACGGACGTGAACGGTGCGCTGAGATCGAGTGAACCATCGAGCAGGAACCGACCTCGGTCGACTGCCCGATGTGTCACCGGCGCCCCTCTGGCTGCCATGCGACCGCCCTTCGTCCGGGTTCGGAACTTATCACCGGCACGATATACGGCTATGTAAATATTTGACAAGGTGGATCGGCGTTGCCGGCCGACAGCAATTCCGACGCCGGGACCGCGTGCCCGGCCCGTCCCCAGCCGGGTCGGACCGGGCACGCGATCAACGTGCCGTCGTCACCAGGCCCAGACGGCCGGTTCACCGATCTGGCTGGAGCCGGCGCTGAGGCTCGGCGTGGCTTCGGTTCGCAGGATCCGGCCGTCCCTGTCGAGGATCCTGATTTTGCTGACCTGGCGGGGATCGGCGCGAATGGCGCCCGCACCGGCTTCCAGTCGGCCGCTGGCGATCGTTCGTCCCGTGCCGTCGAGCAACTCGGCGCGGACCCCCGGCTCCGGCCCGACGACCAGAACGCCAGGCGTCGCGCCTCGTACCTGGACGGCTATCAGGTCAGGCTGCCCCGTGGCGACGGTCACGTAGTCAACCGGTGACACGGACCCTGGTTGCCGCGGCGAATCGGCATTGGCCACGAGCAGGGCGGCGCAACCGCCGGCAGTGGAGCAGGATCTCACCAGCACGGCCGCCGTCGAGCCGGACACCCAGCCGGGCAACCGTCCGCTCCAGATCACCTGGGGCACCGACCCCGTGAGCCCCTGGCTCTCGAGCATGCCTTGCAGTTCGTGCACAGCGGCGGCGGCGAAAGTGGCGTCCCCCGAGCCGGGTGCACCGGTGGTGGAAACCGACGGTGCCTTCCCCACCGGCCTGACCGCGCCCAGCCCACCGCCCCCCGGCCCGGCGTACCGCAGGACGCCGTCGCAGGTGAACCGCCACCGTTCGGTCACCTGGCCCGCCCCCCGGACCACGAAACCGTCGCCGCTGACCGCCCGCCAGCTCCGGGTGACCGTTCCGTCCGGCTGGATCCGGCCATCGGCGGAGGTCTCGGCACGACAGCCGGCCGGTGCCAGCCCGACCGCGAGGGTGGCGACGTAGAGGCCGGCGACCGGAGACTGCCGGCCGAGGAAGACGTACGGTTCCAGGGGTTGCGGTTCGTCCGGGGTGCCGGTCTTCTTCAGCAATTCCGGCACGGACGCTCCGGCAGCACCGAGCCCGTGTCGGAGTGCCGCGTGCGAGTCGTTCAGGAATGCCACCACGACCGCCCGGGCACCTGGTGCGTCGTGTGCGAGCAGTACCTTCACCTCGTCCAGCGCCGGGTCGATCAGCAGTTGGTCGCGGGCCGCGCGGTACTGCCGCTTGATGTCCGCGATCAGCGTCTCGTCGCCGGCGAGGTTGCCCCGGGTCGGCGAGTCCAACAACCGCCGTACCATCGGCTTGTCGATCCGGCTCGCCGGCTGGTACGTCCCGATCGCGGGTGGGGGTGACGCCGCCGCGTCGTCAGCCCCCGGCGGGCCCGCCGCACCGAAGACCGGCAGCACCGCCGCCACTGCCGCCAGACCGACCACGCCGGCCACCGCCATGCGTCGCTGTCGGCGTCGCCGGACGCGGACCAGCAACCGGTGATACGGGTCGGGGCGCGGCAGCACCGGCTCGGCGAGCCGGGTCAACGCTTCCTTGATCTCATCGGCCATCGTTCGCACCTCTCCAGCTAGTCACGGCGGGCAACACGACCATCGGTGGCCGGTCGCCCGGCGGTGGCACCGGCTCGTCCGGCAGTGACGCTGACTCGTCCGGCAGTGGCCCCGGCTCGTCCGGCCGCGACGACCGTGCCGACGAGGTCAGCAGCGCCGCGCGTAGCCGGCCGATCCCGCGGGACGCGAGACTCTTCACCGTGCCGACCGAGCAACCCAGCGTCTGGGCGGTCTGCGCCTCGGTGAGGTCCTCCCAGTAGCGCAGCACCAGGACGGCCCGCGTCCGGGCCGGCAGTCCGCGCAAGGCGTCGCGCACCTCTTCGCGTACCACGACGTCGTCCGCCAGGTCCCGGCTCCGGCCCCGGTCGGCGTGCAGCCGCCAGGCACCGGTCACGCCGGCCAGGAACTCCCGGGAACCGAACCGGTGCCACAGGCTGACCCGCTCGTTCACCATGATCCGGCGGACGTATGCCATCGGTTCGTCCACCTGCCGCCACCGGCGCATCGCCTGCATCAGCGCGTTCTGCACCAGGTCTTCGGCCACGTGCCGTGAACCCGTCAGCAGGTACGCGGTCCGCAGCAGATCCGCATACCGGATCTCGACGAACTCGCGGAAGCCATCATCCGTCACGTGCACCCTCCAGCCCCACGTGGGCATCTTTGCCGAGAAGATGACCCTGAACAGGCGAAAAAGGTTGACCGCCGACGGGAACCGGTCCCGGAAGTGTCCTGATTCCCGTGGTTACCCTCGGGGGTGATCGAGGCTGCGGCGCGCGCAGAGGCGGCTGGCCAGGTCAGGGTAGTGACGTCGGCAGGGCGAAGGCCGGGAAGTGTTCCGCGCCGAGGAACGAGGTGATCTCCGCGATCTGCTCGTCACGCAAGGTCAGCACTGTGATCGACCAGGCAAGGTGCGGACCTGATTGGTCGTCGCCGAGGTAGAACGCGACGGCGGGCTGACCGTTCGCGGTCGTCGGACGATGCCGCCAACTCGGGCAGCGGGTCAGTGGGACCTGAACGGCGAAGTCGGCGACGGCCTCGATCCCGCGGTACCAGTGCGAAATCGGGGGCATCGACCACGTGACATCCTCGGTGAGCAGCGCAACGAGGGCGTCGGCGTCACCGCGCTCGAACGCGGTGGCGAACTCGGCGACGATCTGCCGCACGCGGGTGTCGTCGATCTTTCGTAGGGTCTGCTGCTGGGACCGGGACGGTACCTTCGCCGCGATGACCCGACGGGCACGGGCGAGGGCCGAGTTCACCGATGTGGTCGAGGTGTTCATCGTGTCGGCGATCTCGGCCGCGGAGAAGCCGAGAACCTCGAAGAGCAGCAGTACCGCTCGCTGGTTGCCGGGCAGGTGTTGCAACGCGGCGGCGAAGGCCAGTTCGACGGCTTCACGCTGCTCGTACCGTGAGCTTGGACCGGCTGGACCGTCGCCGAGGCCGGCGTCGGGGTAGGGGCCCAGCCAGGCGAACTCCGTCAGTGGCCGATCCTCGAGCACCGCGCGGTCACTGGAGGGGCCAAGGTCGACGGGCATCGCCCGCCTACCACGGGACTCCACGACATTCAGACAGACCCGGGTGGCCACGGTGTAGAGCCACGAGCGCAGCGAGCCGCGTCCCTCGAAGCCCGCGAGTCCTCGCCAAGCCCGCAGCAGGGTGTCCTGCACAGCGTCGTCGGCATCATGGGTTGAGCCGAGCATGCGGTAACAGTGGGCGTGCAACTCCCGGCGCAGCGGCTGGACCAGGCGGGTGAATGCACCGTCGTCACCCTGGCGCGCCCGGCCAAGGTCGGCGTCCGCGGCGGCCGCCACAGCCGGATCTCCAGCCAACCCGAAATATTCCTTGCCCATGAGCGACGATTCTGCCCCGCAGCGGCGGTCTCCACCTCGACACGCCCTCAGCAAGGCGGGTGAGCGCCGGACAGGCGCCGATCCGCCCTGCTGAGCGCCGACGCTTCGAGCACCACAGGAGACCCCGACATGACCGAGAGACATGCAAGTGCCCGCATCGATCGTGGGAGCGACACCTGGTCTCGGATCCACGCAGAACGCGCGGCACTGGCAGCCGACCTCGCGGGCCTGACGGATCAGCAGTTCGCGACGCCGTCGTTGTGCACCGGTCTGACGGTACGCGAGGTGCTCGCGCACCTCACCGCGGCGGCCAGCCTGAACTCCTGGCAATGGCTGGCGGGCGTGATCCGCTGCGGATTCGACTTCGACAAGCAGGTGACCATGCGGCTGAACGAGCAATTGGGCGCGACCGCCGCCGAGACACTGGAACGATTCCGGGGCATCGTCATGAGCAGGACCAAACCGCCACTGCCGACCATGGCGATGCTCGGTGAGACGATCGTGCACGGGGAGGACATCCGCCGCCCGCTGGACATCCGCCGGACCTACCCGATCGAGACCATCACGCAGGTCGCCCGGTACTACCGGGGCTCCGACCAGGTCGTCCTGGCCAAAGGCCGGGTCCGTGACCTGCGCCTCGTCGCGAGCGACGGCCCCTTCACCACCGGCTCCGGGCCACTCGTGTCCGGCACCACCCTGGCACTGACCATGGCGATGACCGGGCGTGCGAGGTACTGCGACGAGCTCACGGGCGACGGTGTCACGGTGCTCCGCGACCGCTGCGCCCCGGCCTGATCCACCACGGCTGCGGCATTCCCGAAGCAGATCCACGCGTTCCGCCGCGCCGCTACCGTTTCACCGCCGGCCACGCCGCCCGCCCGCCACCGTCATGGCTGCCTCTCACCGGACGGGGGCGTGGGTGGTGGGGTGCGGTCCGCCGGCCGGGCCCGCCAGCCGGGCGAACGGGCCGCCGGCGGCCAGCAGGACGGCGGGCGGCCCCCACTCCACCAGCCGGCCGCCGTCGAGTACCAGCACCAGGTCGGCGTCGGCGACCGTGGAGAGCCGGTGCGCGATGACCAACCGGGTCATGGGTAGCTCCCGCAGCCCGGCCTCGACGGTCGCCTCGGTCACGGTGTCCAACGCGCTCGTCGCCTCGTCCAGGATCAGTAGCGCCGGATCGGCCAGCAGTGCCCGGGCGAGGGCGACCCGCTGGCGTTGCCCGCCGGACAGGCCGGCCCCGCCGTCGCCGATCCGGGTCTGCAGCCCCATCGGCATGGCCGCCACGTCGTGGTGCAGCGCGGCCAGGCGGATCGCTCGCGCGATCGCGGCGTCGGAGGCGTCGGGACGGGACAGGGTCAGCGCCTCGCGCAGGGTGCCCGCTCCGACGTAGGTCTCCTGCAACACCACCCCGATCTGCTGGCGCACCGAGGACAGGTCCAGCGTGGCCAGGTCGAGGCCGTCGAAGTGGATCTGTCCCTCGGTCGGCGCGTACAGCCCGGTCAGCAACCCGACCAGGGTGCTCTTGCCGCTGCCGGAGCCGCCGACCACCGCCACCTTCGTACCCGGCCGGAACTCGGCGGTCACCCCGCGCAGGGCCCAGGGGGAACGCCGGTCGTACCGGAAGCCCAAGCCCGACAGGCTGACCAGCCCGGTCAGCGCGGGCGCGGGCCGTCCCGGCGTGGGCTGTTCGACCGGCGCCTGCGCGATGTCGGCCAGCCGGTCCACCGTGGGCGGCAGCAACGTGAACGACGGCAGTCGCTGCGCCAGGGCCACCGCCGGGGTGATCGCGGAGACCGCGAGCGCCGCCAGGCCAACTGCCTGCCCCGGCGAGTCGGCCCGCCGGGCCGCCACCAGGAGTACGAGTACCGGGCTGGCAGCCGACCAGGCGGCGAGGACGGCGTCCGAGACCGCCGAGAGCCGGGCCAGCCGGTGCGACGCGGAGATCCCCCGCTGGAACGACTCCTGCCACCGTCGCAGCACCCGCCGCTGCGCCCCGGCGACCCGGATCGCCGCCATGCCCTGCAACGCGTCGGCCAGCCGGGCCGACTCCTCGCCCGAGGCCAGCAGCGCCTCCCGTTGCAGGGCGCCGGATCGGCCGCCGACCCACAGCGCCGTGACGACCTGCACGGTGATGACACCGGCGACCACCAGACCCAGCACCGGCGCCAGCACGGACACCACGGTCAGGTAGCCGACGGCCAGCAGCGCGTCGAGCGCCGTGGCCACCAGCGACGACGCCAGCAGGTCCCGCACGGAGCCCACCGCGCGGACCCGGTCGATCAGGTCGCCGGCCGACCGCCGGTGGAAGTACCGGTAGACCACCTCGAACAGCCGACTCACCGTGTCGGTGCCGAGCCGGATGCCGATCCGCCGTTGCAGGGCCGTCACGGCCAGCCCGCGCACCAGCGACAGCGTTCCGGTCACCAACGCCAGTGCGGCTGCGGCGACGAGCCACGACGCCTGCGGGGGCGCGGCGTGATCGATGATGGCGGCCGTCGCCCACGGCACGGCCAGCCCCGCCACGGTGATCAGCAGGGACGCCGCCGCCAGCACCGCGAGCAGCCCCGCGTGCCGGCGCAGCACCGGCACGAGCAGTCCCCACCCCGGTGCGGGAGTCGGCGTGGGCGGCGGTGCCGGGCCGGCGGGCTCGGCCAGCAGCACCACCCCGGTCGTGCCAGCCGAGAACTGCGCGGGAGACAGACGCCGACGGCCGACGGCCGGATCGACGACCTCGATGCCACGCCGGCCGATCCGTTGCACCACCACGTAGTGGTCGCCGTTCCAGTGCGCCACCAGGGGCAGCGTCAACTCCCGCAGGCGGGTCGCGTCCTCCCGCAGCGCCGGCAACGCGATCGCCCGGCAACGCAGCCCGAACTCCTGCGCCGCGTCCCTCAGGTCGCGCAGGCTCAGCCCGTCGCGGCCGACATCGAGCCGGGCCCGCAGGTGCGACACGGGCACCGCCCGACCCGACGCCGCCAGCAGCATGGCGAGCGCGCTGGGGCCGCAGTCGGTGGCGGTGACCTGGAGGACCACCGGCACCCGCCGCCGGCGGATCACCTGGTCGGTGCCGTCCGGTCACGGGGCAGCCAGAACCACTCGATGTCGGTGGCGGCCCGCCGCCCGGCCAGCCACTCGTCGAAAACGGCCTGCTCGACCAGTGCGCGGGTGGCAGTGTCCAGCTCGGCCGGTTCCCGGGCCACCACCACGGCCGTCACCGGCGTCCCGGCGACCACCGTCGACACCGGCCCGGTGGCGTCGCGTACCTCGGCTGCCGCGGCGGCGGCGACCGTCCGCAGCACCCCGGCCGCCCGGCCGTCGCGGACGGCGGCGGCCACCGCCGCGAGTGCCGCCTCGCGGCCGGTGGGCAGGGTGCCCTCGGCGGTCCAGGCGACGACGAGGGTGTCGAACGAGGACCGGTGCCGCGCGAACCAGGCCGTCACCCGATCGCCCACCACGTGCTCGCGCAGCCGGCCGACCGCCACCGTGTCGGCGACCAGGTCGGCGAAGTCCTCGGCGGACAGGCCCCGCTCCGCGAGCCACCGCGCGGTCGACGCCGGGTCGAGCAGGCCCTTCGCCCGGCGGTACGCGTCCGCCGCCGCCTGGAGTTCCTCGTCGGGTATCTCGACGGGGTGCAGCTCCAGTTCGGCGGCGATCAGGCAGGTGTCGACCAGGCGGGTGAGCACGTCGTGGTCGTACCAGAGAAAGTCGAGCGCGGTCAGGGCCTCCCCCACCCGAAGCGTCCTGGTGCCCACCCGGGCGAGATGGTGGTCGGAGTGCCGGATCGCCCCGCGCAGCGGCCACGGCAGTGCCGGCGCCGGGCTGTACGCGACGGAGACGGTGCCGGCGGGCTCGCGGAGCAGTACGTCGAAGGAGACCGACCCGTCGCTGGTCTCCTCGTCACGCACGACCGCGAGATCGGCCTGTGGCCAGCGCTCCCGCAGGGGCGCGAGCCGGTCCCTGGCGTCGAGCAGGCTGGCGCGCCCGGTGGTCAGCTCACGTACCAGCGCGAGGGCCTCGTCGAGCAGGGCGGGTTCCAGGGTGGTCATGTGGCAGCTCCGGGGGTGGGCACGGCGTCGGTGAGCAGGTCGACCACGGCGGCCGTGATGGGCAGCCCGGTCTCCTCCTCGACCCACAGGTACTGGCCGCTGGGGTTGATCTCGATGTACACGTACCGGCCGTCGGGGGTGACGATCAGGTCGAGGGCGCCGTAGCGCAGACCGAGCAGGCGGGTCAGCGCCACGCAGCGCGCCGCGACGTCGCCGGGCAGGTCGTACGTGCTCATCGGCGTGTTCCGGTCGTCCTGCCGACGCCAGTCGTAGCGGGCGTGGTTGGACCGCTGCGAGTCGATGGCCGCGGTGAACACCCGGTCGCCGACGACGGTGACCCGCAGCTCGACCTGCTTGGGCACCCGGGCCTGCGCGATGAACGGGCAGTGCCGTACCCCGTCGACGTGCCCGATGTCGCGGTGGCTGACCGGCTCGGTGTAGCGCATCAGCTCGTCACCGATGCTGGAGTGGCCGACCTGCTTGGCGATCAACTGGCCGCCGGTGTGGCCGAACAGGTCGAGCACGGCGTCCGGATCGTTGCCGACCACTGTCGCGGGCAGGTCGAAGCCGAGGCGCAGGGCGAGCTGGAGCTGGCGGACCTTCTGTTGCGCCCGCAGTACCACCGGTCGGGCCGCGGGCAGGGTCGGCACGTCGAGGGTCTCCCAGACGTCGCCGACGAACTGCAGGCTCTCCTCGACCACGAACCTGGCATACGGTTCGCCGAGGTGGGCAGGCGCGACCGGCACGCCGGGGCGGCGGAACCAGATGGCGGTGACCGCGTCGAGATCGACGACCTGGCGGCCGGCGGCGTCCCGGTGGCTCCCCCCAGGCCGGTGCCGCAGGCGCCGGGGTGCCACCCGAGGGTGCGGGTCAGCCGCCCGTCCCGGATGGCGATCGACAGCGACGCACGGGACGGCACGTCGGCCGGGTCGAAACGGATCCAGGTGGCGCCACGCCGGCGCAGCTCGGCCTCGGCCGCGTCGGCGTGCACGTCGTCGGGGGCGGTGAGGATGAGGATCATGTGCACTCCGGGCGGGTCGCCGTCGACGGCCCGGACACCGGTACGGCCGGACCGTCGACGGCAGGTGATCAGAAGTCGGTGTCGGTGTCCGGCCGTCCCCCGCCGGGGATGTCGTCGATGGTCTTCGACGAGCCGGCCCCGTTGGCCGGCGGCAGGCCGCCGAGCATCCGGGCGAGCTGTTCGTCGGCCAGCTCCACCCCGTCGGCAGGGATGGTGTCGATCCGCACGGTCTTGCGCCTCATGGTCCTACCTCTATCCACATCGGTACGTCGGCCGGACATCGGCCGGCCGGGTAGGAAGCAGTGTGGGCCGGCGGGCGGCGGCGGGCACCAGGGTGATCCCTGGGCTTGGACCCCGGTTCTACGCTTTCACGGTGTCTACCGAAATCGTGGCCGAGCGCATCCTGTCGGCAGCTGACGGCGCCGGCCCGGACCGGGCCGCGCGCCTGGTGTTCCAGGCGTTCGTCGCGCTGTCCCGCACCGCCGACAGTCACCAGATGTTCCCGCTCGTGGCCCGCGTCCAGAAGGCACGTGACGCAAGCCGTTCGGCGCGGACGGAACTGATCTACTGCACGCTGGTGGGGATCGTGGCCACCCGGGCCCGCCTCGCCGACGGCCCGGAGTACCTCGACACCGTCGTACGGATCTTCGACGAGAACGCCTTCGGAGACGATCCGGTTCTGGTCGAGTGCGCGCTGACGGCCGTGATGACACTGATGCGCCCGCATGAGGCGCGGCGCTTCGCCCCGCTGGTTGACGCCCTCGACCTCGCCCCGGTGGACCGGGCGCGAATGCTCGCGATGATCGGCGTCGGTGACGCGTGGGCCGGCAACCTGGTTCGGGGGCCGGCCTGCTCGCCGCCGTCGACGACCCACCCCTGTCGTGGCCGGGCGGACCGGCGCTGCCGGCATGGCGGGCCTGGATCCTCGCCCCGGACTCGCCTGCGACCACGGACGCGCTGGCGGCCTCGCTCGGCGAGCTGACCCGGCCCGCCGAGCAGCTACTGACGGCCCGCATCGCCTGGCTGCTCGGCGCCCACCACGGACGGTCCGGCCGGCGCGGCGAGGCAGCCCGGCTGTTGGAACAGGCGTGCGCGGGGTACGCCCGAACCGGTGCCGCCGGCATGCTCGCGCTGGTTCTGAACGACCTGCGGCTGCTCGGAGGTTCGCCGACCACCACGCCCTCGGCCGTGGGCCCGGCGCGCGCCGACGGGCCGCCGGCTCTCGACGCGGTGCCGAGGTTCGCGAACCGGACCGGCCAGCCGTCGCTGACTGGCGCCGAGGCACGGGTCGCCGCCGTGATCGCCGACGGGCTCAGCAACCGGGAGGCGGCCCAGCGCCTGTTCCTCTCGGTCAAGACGATCGAGTTCCACCTCGGCAACATCTTCCGCAAACTCGGCGTCCGCAACCGCACCGAACTCGCCACCAGCCGGGCCCGAACCGACTGATCGGGCTGTCCGGGCAGCCGGGCAGGGCCACCAGGGCGAACACCGGCATCCGTCAGGACCGACGGGTATCGCCCCTCATTCACGTGGTGTCCGGGCCACGGCCCGGGCGGGCGTCGGGATCGACGCTGGAGGGTCCACCCACACGGACGATCCCTGGAAGGTAGCGCGGTCACGCGGTGTCGGGGACACTGTGGACTCCGACAGCTCACCCGTCATGCGTCAGCTGCACACGGCCCGGGCTCGCGCCGTTGTCGCCTCCAACTGGACCACTCGGCACAGCGAGGCGCACTTCGGGTTCAGCGGGCCGGCTGCACCGGCCGGCGGGCCGGCGACCACGCCGGTAGCCGCGATTCGTGCCTCCGTTGCCGCCGCAGCCGTCCCCCCACCGAGAGGACCGCCACATGATGCGCAAATCCTCAGCCTGTCTCGCCACGATGCTCATCCTCGCCGCGCTGATGGTCGCCGACCCGAGCCGCGCCACCCCGGCGGCCGCGGCGACCAAGCCGGTGATCAACGGCGCCGTGTTCAACGACCCGGTCGGCACGCCGGGGCAGCAGAGCGCCCTCTTCACACAGATCATCGCGCTGGTCAACGCGACGCCCTCGGGCGAGGAGATCCGGGCTTCCGTGTTCGAATTCAGCGACGCGGCCGTGGCCGACGCGCTCAACGCGGCCGCTCGCCGCGGCGTGCGGGTGAAGGTGATCCTCGACGACTCGTCGTATCTCGACGCCAACGGCAGCCCCAAGAACAGCCCCGCCTGGAACACGCTGAGCAACCCGACAACCGGGCTCGGCACGGATGACAGGAAGCCGTCGTGGGTGGTGGTCTGCGACGACCAGTTCGAGGACAACGACGGCGTCGACGATGTCAGCCGCGGCTGCATCGCCACCGCGCCGCCTGGCCCGGCCTACAACCACAACAAGTTCTTCCTGTTCTCGAAGGTCGGCCCGTTCGACGACGGCACCACGTACCAGAAGGTGGTGTTCCAGACCTCGTCGAACCTCACCGACTGGTACAAGGTGGAGTCGTACAACGATGCGGTGACCTTCACCGACGCGACGGTCTACGACGCGTACGCGAGACACCACGAGGACCAGCGGCGGCTGCGGTACTCCAGCACCGGCGACAACGGCTACTACCGCAGCACCCCGACCGGCACCACATACCGCGCCTACTTCTTCCCGCGTGCAGACTCCTCGTACAACGACCCCACCAGCGACACCATCGTCAACGCGCTGGACGAAGTCGCGTGCGGCTACACCGGCGCCGACGGAAAGAAGCACCAGACCGACATCCGCATCGTGGTGCTGCACTTCCTCAAGTCACGCAAGCAGGTCGCGACCAAGCTCGCCGCGTTGCGCGCCGAGGGGTGCTGGATCGACGTCATCTACGCGGAGAGCGACCCGACCGTCGAGGGCATGCTGGACAGCGCCGGCATCCAGCGGCTGCACTGCATGGTCAACGTGGCGCCGGGCATCGACATCCGCCCGCACAACAAGTTCATGCTGATCGACGGCGACTACAACGGCGACCTCACCCCGCGCGTGTACACCGGCAGCCCGAACCTCGACGGCTCGTCGCTGCGCTCGTCGGACCAGGCGCTGCTGCGCATCACCAGCGCCTCGTACCACGCCAGCTACCTGAGCTTCTTCTACAAAGTGCGCAGCCTCTGCCGCACCGGCGCGGGTGGGGCTGTCTCAGCGAAATCCTGAGTCGCCAGCGCCCTCGAGTACGCGCGGCCGCGATCGCGGCCGCGCCCATCTCGCGGCCCACGCCGCCGGCCTCGAATCGCCGGCAGACCCGGTCGATCAGCGCCGGGTCACGGCTGGCCCTGCCGGGTGTGCTCGGCGGTGACGAAGTCGGCGGCCAGTTCACCGACGAGGATCGCCGGGGCGTTGGTGTTGGCGGTGGTCACCGCCGGCATGATCGACGCGTCGGCGACGCGTAGTCCCCGTACGCCGTGCACCCGTAGCCGGGCATCGACCACCGCTTGCTCATCGGCGCCCATCTTGCAGGTGCCGACCTGGTGGTGGAAGGTTCCGGCGGTGGCGCGTACGTAGGCGCGCAGGTCGTCACGGCTGCGGACCTGCGGACCCGGGTAGATCTCCCGAGCACCCCACTCGTCGGCCAGGGCCGAACCGGCACCCATCTCCCGGGCCAGGATCACCGCGTCGACGAGCACGTCGGCGTCCTGCGCGCAGGCCAGCGTCGCGGGGTCGATGTCGAGCCCGGCGTGCGGGTCGCCGGCGACGAGACGGATGCGTCCCCGGCTCACCGGGCGGACCAGGCCGGCCTGGAGGGTGAACCCGTCGGACGGGCCCGACATCCCGGGCTGGTACATCGGGACCGGGAAGTGCAGCGTCTGCGCGTCGGGGACCGGCAGGCCGGACCGACTGCGCCAGAACAGGTGGCTCTGCATCGGCGACAGGTCGGGCGAGCGGCCGACCGGGCGGTCGGTGCTGAAGATGACCGGGGTGAGCAGGTGGTCGTGCAGGTTGCGGCCCACGCCGGGCAGGTGCGCCCGGACGTCGATGCCGTGCCGGCGCAGTTCGGTGGCGTCGCCGATGCCGGAGAGCATCAGCAGGCGGGGGGACTCGATGGTGCCGGCGGACACGATCACCTCGACGTCGGCGCGGGTGGTGTGGACGACTCCGTCGCGTTCCCACTCCACTCCGGTGCAGCGGTCGGCGGTGAACAGCAGCCGACGGGCGTGCGCGCGGGTGACGACGGTGAGCCCCGGGTGGCCGAGGACGGGGCGCAGGTATCCGCCGGCTGCGCTCTGCCGCCGGCCGTCGCGGATGGTCAACTGGGTGAGCGACACCCCGTCCAGTTCGCCGGAGTTGTAGTCGGGATTGATCCCGACCCCGATCTCCTGCGCCGCCTTGACGCAGGACTCGAAGATCGGATCCGGGCGGTACTGGGACATCACGTGGATCGGTCCGCCGGTGCCGCGCAGCGGGGCCACCACGTCGAGGTCCTCCATGCGCCGGTGCACGGGCAGGACGTCGGCCCACGACCAGCCGTCGTTACCGAGGTACGCCCAGTGGTCGTAGTCGGCGGCGGCGCCACGGGCCCAGATCATGCCGTTGAGCGCGCTGGAGCCGCCGAGCACCCGCCCGCGTGGCCAGTGCAGCCGCCGGTGCCCGGCGTACGGTTGCGCCGTGGTGTGGTACGCCCAGTCCTCCTTGGCGAACCAGAGGTGGGCCAGGCGTCCGGGCGTACCGATGTCGGGATTGGTGTCCTCGCCGCCGGCCTCCAGGACGACCACGCGCAGTCCGCGTTCGACCAGCCTGCGGGCCAGGGCGCAGCCGGCGGAGCCGGCGCCGACGACGACCACGTCGGCGCCGGCAGTTGTCGCTGCCACGTGTGTTGCCCCCTCTCGGCCCAACGCGGCGCACCCACGCGGGCGACGTGCGGTGTCCCCCCGTGCGGTGTCCGTGCGGGGGCGTGCGGTGTCAGGTGGCGGCCAGCACCAGGACGGCGTTCTGGCCACCGAAGCCGAACGAGTTGCTCAGGGCCACCTCGATGCGCTGTTTTCGGGACACCTTGGTGACCACGTCCAGGTCGATGGCGCTGTCCTGTTCGTCGAGGTTGGCGGTCGGTGGGACGAGGCCGTGCTGCAACGCCAGCACGGTCAGGGCCGCCTCGATCCCACCGGCGGCCCCGAGGGCGTGGCCGAGGCAGCCCTTGCTCGCGGTCACCACCGGCAGCGGGCCGAACAGGCGGCTGAGCACCCGCGCCTCGGCCAGGTCACCGGCGGGCGTGCCGGTGGCGTGTGCGTTGACGTGGTCCACGTCGGCCGGGACGAGACCCGCTCCACTCAGCGCGGCCTGCACGGCCCGCTGGACACCACGGCCCTCCGGGTCGGGGGTGGTGGGGTGGTACGCGTCGGCGCTGGCCCCGAAGCCGAGCAGTCGCGCCCGCACCCGGGCACCGCGGGCGGCGGCGTCCTCGGCGCGTTCCAGGACCAGCAGACCGCACCCCTCGCCGAGGACGAAACCGTCCCGGCCGACGTCGAACGGCCGGGACGCGGTCGGGTCGGCGCGCCGCGACAGTGCCCCCATCTGCGCGAACCCGGCGACGGCGAGCGGGGTGACGCCGGCCTCGGTGCCACCGGCCACCACCACGTCGCAGGCCCGGCTGCGCAGCAGGTCGTGGGCCAGTCCGATGGCGGTGCTGCCGGAGGCACAGGCCGTGGCGATGACCAGGTTGGGCCCACCGGCGCGCAGGTCCATGCCGACCTGGCCGGCGGCCATGTTGGACAGCATCATCGGCAGCAACAGCGCGGAGACCGCCTGCGGCCCCTCGGCGGCCAGGACGGCGTGCTGGGCGGCCGTGGTGGACACCCCCCACATGCCGCAGCCGATCACCACGCCGACCCGGGCGCCGTCCCAGGTCGCCGGGTCGAGGCCGGCGTCGGCCACCGCCTCCCGGGCCGCGACCAGCGCGAACTGCACCAGACGGTCGTACTGCCAGTGGCGGCGGCCGACGGCGGCCCGCGGGTCGAAATCGGGTACCCGGCAGGAGAGGTCGACGGGTATGCCGGCCAGGTCGGGATCGTGGGTTGCCGTGGAGACCCCGGCGCAGACCGTCTGCCAGGTCCGTGCCACGCCGATCCCGCCCGGGGTGACCAGCCCCAGGCCGGTGATGGCGGTCTCCATCCCGGTCACGCCGCGCGGGCCAACGAGGCTTCGATGACGCCGGCGAGTGCCGCGATGGTGGTGCGTGGTGTGGCGTCCTCGTCAGCGATCTTCAGGTCGAACTCCTTCTGCAGCACCAGGGCCAGCTCCACCATGAACAGTGAGTCCAGTTCCAGTTCCTCGAAGGTCATGTCCGGGCCGATCTCGTCCGGTTCCACCTCGAAGCGGGTGGTGAGGATCTGCACGACCCGCTGGTAGACGTCGGTCATCTCACACGCTCCTCGTGGTTCGTCGGTCACCGCGTGGCCGGACCGGTGGCCGGTGGCTCGGACATCGGGTGGTGCGGCAGTGGGGCGGGCTCCGTCCCGGCGGTGGCCGGGGCTGTTCCGGCGGCGGAGCCCATCGGGTCACCCGGCCGTTCGGCTGGTCGCAACCGTGGCCAGACGAGTACGGTCGATCCCCAGGTCAGGCCCCCACCGAAGGCGGTGATCAGGACCCGGTCACCGGCGGCGACCACACCGGAGGCGCCGGCGTCGGCGAGGGCCAACGGGATGGAGGCGGCACCGGTGTTGCCGACCCGGTCGATGTTGGCCACCACCCGGTCCCGGGCCAGGTCGAGTTCGTCGGCGAGGGCGTTGAGGATGCGAATGTTGGCCTGGTGGCTGACGACCCGGTCGACGTCGGCGAGCTGCCAGCCGACGCGCCGCACGACCGTACGGGACGAGGCGGCCATCCGCACGACGGCGTTGCGGAACACCTCGCGTCCGTCCATCGTGAAGTAGAAGTCGGCCGGGTCGGGCGTCCGGCCGGACAACCGCTGCCGGGCTCCGCCGGCGGCCACCTGGATCAGGTCGCTCCCGCCCCCGTCGCTGCCGAGGTCGAAGGAGCCGAGCGCGCCGGGCTCGTCGCGTCGGCCGGCGCGCAGGACGACCGCCCCCGCCCCGTCGGCCAGGACCACAGCGGTGGTGCGGTCGGCCGGGTTGGTCACGCTGGAGAGCACGTCGGCACCGATCACCAGGACCCGGTCGGCGAGTTCGGTGGCGATCAGGCCGGCTGCGGAGGCCAGCGAGTAGACGAACCCGGTGCAGACGGCACCCAGGTCGTAGGCGGCCACCCCGGTCAGACCCAGCCGGGAGGCCACCTCGGGCGCGATGGCCGGGCAGGACCGGTCCGGCGTCATGGTGGCCACCACGACGGCGTCGACGCCCGGCGTCCCGGCGGAGACCAGGGCGCGCCGGGCGGCCTCGACCGCGAGGTCCGAGGTGGACATTCCGGGATCGACGAAATGGCGCTGCGCGATGCCGGTGCGGGACCGGATCCACTCGTCCGAGGTGTCCAGTCCGGCGGAAAGGTCCGCGTTGGTGACCACGCGCGGCGGCACCCAGCCACCCACCCCGGCGAGCACTGCCGACCGGGCCGTCACGGTACCCGCCGAATGGGTAGGTTCATATTGAATCCCTTGCATCTCTTTGAGCCCGAACCAGCAACCAGTTAACACCGCGACACCCGCCCTGCGCCCCCTAGGTTCCGCCCGTTGGGGTTTCCCCCAATACTCGGACGCGCGGCAGCGAAATTAGGCTGATCTCGCATACAACCCCTGGTGGAACGTCCAGAAAGCGACGAGAGGAAATCGACGTGCCATTCACGCAGGGGAATTCGCGCACCATCCCTGTTCCACTTCTGGACCACGTTGTGGTACTGCTCGACGGGGCCGCCTTCCGCGATATATGTGCCTGCGCCATGCTGCGTGAACAATTTGCCCGGGTGAAGCCGAAAAAAGTCACCAGCTCGATCGCCGGGCAGTACTCGGCGCTCGGGCTGGCCGGCGAGAACACCCTGCTGGAGTTGTTCGACGGCGCGCTACCCGGCCCGCGTCGACTCACCGGTGGCCTGGTGTTCTCCTTCGAACACCCCGGCTCCGTGCAACGCGCCCGGGAGCTGCTCGACACCGGCCCCGGCATCGGCGGCCACTACGAGCTGGTCCAGCGCACCAACTCCGACACCGGCGAGTTCCGCCCCTGGTACCACATGCTGCGTACCGACCTCGGCGAGGACAGCCCACTGTTGATGTTCCTCAACGAGGTCACCCCCGAGTACTACGACTCGGTGTCCGCCCGCCGGGGCCCCGACGGCGAGTTGCTGCGCAGCAGCTACCTCGACGCGGCGTTCGGGGCCGGCGGGCGGCGGTGGCTGCGCGACATCACCGCCGTCACCCTCCGGGTACGCCCGCAACGGGCGACCCGGATGGCCAACGCGCTCACCGCGCTGGGCTACCGGGCCACCACCACCCCACCTGAGCACACCGGCGATCCCGCCGCCGGTGCGGGGCCGACGTACCGGATCACCGGTCCGGGTGTCGACATCGGACTCGTCGGCTCGGCCACCGCGCCCGAGGGTGTCCTCGACATCACCACGGACCTGCACGAGGCGCCGCGGCAGCACCAGGAGTTCGTCTTCGGCGGCACCTCGCGGCTGGTCCTGCGGCAGAACGGCACCGCCCACTGGACGTTCACCCCACCGGCCTGATGAGGATAGGTGCGTCGATGCCCGGCGAATCCGTGCTGTTCCACGAGACGGTCCTCGCACACGCCGCCCGTGACCCCGACGCGGTCGCGGTGGAGTCCGCCGATCGGTCGCTGAGCTACGCCGAGCTGGCCGCCCGTGCCCACCGGATGGCGCTCCACCTGCGCCGCCACGGCGTCGGACCTGACGTACCGGTCGCGATCGCCCTGGACCGCTCGGCCGAGTCCGTCGTCGCGGTGCTCGGCACCCTGCTGGCCGGCGGCGCCTGGGTACCGCTCGACCCGTCCTACCCCACCGAGCGGCTGTCCTACATGCTCACCGACTCCGGCGTGGACCTGATCGTCGCCGAGGCGCACACCATGGACCGGCTGCCGGCCGGGCGGATCCGCCGCATCGACCCCGCCGAGGCCGCCGCGGAGTCCGGGCCGGCACCCGACCCGCTGCCACCGGCACCGACCGGTCGACACCTCGCGTACGTGATCTACACCTCGGGGTCCACCGGACATCCCAAGGGTGCCCTGCTCAGCCACGCCGGCCTGGCCAACCTCGTCCGCGCCCAGGCCGACGCCTTCGGGGTACGCCCCGGTGACCGGGTGCTCCAGTTCGCCCCGTCCAGCTTCGACGCCTCGGTGTTCGAGACCGCCATGGCGCTGGCCACGGGCGCCACCCTGGTGCTGGCGGACCGGGACGCCAGCGCCCCGGGGCCGGACCTGTTCGCCACCCTGCGTACCCGGCGGATCAGTCACCTCACGCTGCCCCCGTCGGTGCTGGCCACCCTGCCCGACGAGCCCCTGCCCGACCTGGCCGTGCTGGTCTGCGCCGGTGAGGCGCTCCCCGCCGCGCTGGTGCGGCGCTGGGCGCCCGGCCGGCGCATGTTCAACGCCTACGGCCCCACCGAGGCCACCGTCTGGGCCACCCTGGCGCAGGTGCGTCCCGACGACCGGCGGCCGTCCATCGGCGTACCGGTCACCGGCGTCCACGTCGCCGTGGTCGACCCCGACGGCCGGCCGGTGCCCGACGGCCAGGTCGGCGAACTGGTCATCGGCGGGGCCGGCGTCGCCCGGGGCTACCACGCCCGGCCGGGGCTGACCGCCGAGCGGTTCGTCCCCGACCCGGACGGGCCGCCCGGCGCACGCCGATACCGCAGCGGCGACCAGGTGTGCCGCCGCCCCGACGGCACTCTCGACTTCCTCGGGCGCATCGACCACCAGATCAAGTTGCGGGGACACCGGATCGAACCGGACGAGGTGGCCGCCGTGCTGGCCGGGCATCCCGCCGTCACCGACGCGGTGGTGGTCGCCCAGGGCTCCGGCGACGCCACCCGGCTGGTCGGCTACGCCGCCGGCGACCACGATCCGGCCGGGCTGCGCGCCTTCCTGGCCGATCGGCTGCCCGCCTACCTGGTACCCGACGTGGTGGTCACCCTCGACGCGCTGCCGCTGACCGTCAGCGGCAAGATCGACCGGTCCGCCCTGCCCGAGCCGGACCGGGCCAGCGCCGGCCTGACCGGACCCGTCACCGTCCCGCGCACCGACACCGAGCGGCTCCTCGCCGGGTTCCTCGCCGACCTGCTCGGCCACACCAGCGCCGGGCCGGACCCCGCGCCGTGCACGGACCCGCCGGCCGCGCTCCGCCTCGGCGTGCACGACGACATCTTCGCTCTCGGCGCCAACTCGCTGATGGCCGGCCGGCTCGCCGCGCGGGTCCGCACCGAGCTCGGCCGTGAACTGCCGGTCGTGGTCATCTACCGATCCCCCACCGTCGCCGCCATGGCCGCCGCGCTGGACGACGCGGATGACACCGATCGCGCACCCACCCCGCCGCCGCTGACCCCGGCCGACCCCGACGCGGTCGCGCCCCTCTCCCTGCCCCAGGAGCGGATCTGGTTCCTCGACCAGCTCGACCCCGGCAACCGGGCGTACCACGCCCAGGCCACCATGCGGTTGCGCGGGCCGCTCGACCCAGCGGCGCTACGGGCCGCGCTCGACGAGATCGTCCGCCGCCACGACATCTTCCGTACCGGCTTCGTCGCCGGGCCGCACGGTCCCGAGCAACACGTCACCGCCCACCGCGCCGTCGATCTCCCGCTGGTCGACCTGTCCGCGTACGACGAGCCGGAGCGCGGCCGGCGGGCCGAGCAGATCGTGGCCGGTCACCTACGTGAACCCTTCGACCTGGCCAGTCCACCGCTGGCCCGGTGGGCACTGGTCCGGCACGCCGACGACGATCACACCCTGGTTCACGTCGAACACCACCTGGTCCACGACGGCTGGTCCTTCGCCGTCTTCGTCGAGGAGCTCACCGCCCTCTACGCCGGCTACGCCGCCGGGCGGGAACCGGACCTGCCACCGCCGTCCTGCCGCTACCGCGACTTCACGCTCTGGCAGCGTGGGTGGATGCGGGGCGAGACCCTCGACCGGCACCTGTCGCACTGGACCCGGGAACTGGCCGGCGCACCGCACGAGCTGGCGTTGCCCCTGGACCGCGCCCGTCCGCTGGACCAGAGCTTCACCGGCGCGGCGCTGCGGATCGAACTTCCCGGCGACCTGTGCGCGCGACTGCGCGGGTACAGCCGCCGGCACGGGGTCACCCTCTACGCCACCATGCTCGCCGGCTTCGCCGCACTGCTGGGTCGCTACGCCCGCCAGGACGACATGATCATCGGCAGTGGCGTGGCGAACCGCCGTCTCGCCGAGACCGAACGCATGATCGGCATGGTCGTCAACACCCTGCTGCTGCGCGTCGACCTGTCCGGCCAGCCCGGCTTCACCGAACTGGTCCGCCGGGTGCACACCCGCGCCGCACGGGCCTACGAGTGGGCCGACGTGCCGCTGGACCGGCTGGTGGAGGCCCTCGACCCGGTACGCGACCCGTCCCGCAACCCGCTGTTCCAGACCATGTTCAGCTTCCACGACTCCCCGATGCCGGAGCTGACCTTCGCCGGGCTGACCGGCACCGTCCTGGAACGGCACAACGGCACCGCCAAGACCGACCTGAACATCGTGGTCCTACCCCGCGCGGAACAGCGCGCCGGGCAGGGCCACCGGGACGACGCCGCCCCGATCACCCTGATCTGGGAGTATTCCACCGCCCTGTTCGACGCCTCGACCATGCGGCGGATGACCGGACACTACGTCCGGCTGCTCGACGCGGCGATGACCGGCCCCGACCAGCCGGTCGGCCGGCTGCCGCTGCTCGACGCGCAGGAGTGGACCCGGGTCGTCCACACGTACAACCGCACCGCCGTCGCCTTCCCGGCCGACCGCACCGTGCCCGACCTGTTCGCCGAGCAGGTGGCCCGGCGACCGCACGCCCCCGCCGTCGAGTACGAGGGACAGACCCTCAGCTACGCCGATCTCGACGCCGACGCCGACCGGCTGGCCCGGCTGCTGCGCCGGCGGGGTGTCGGCGCCGACACCCCGGTCGGTGTCCTGTTCGCCCGCGGCCCCGACCTGATCACCGCCTTCCTGGCCGTGCTCAAGGCCGGCGGCGCGTACGTGCCGCTCGACCCCGGCTACCCGGCCGAACGACTGCGCTGGCTGCTGGCCGACGCCGGGGCCCGGCTGGTGGTCACCCGGGCCGACCTGGCCGGTCTGCTGCCCGTCGACGGCGTGGAGGTGGTGACCGGCGGCGATCCGCAGGCCGGGCCCGAGGACCGGCCCGCCGCCGGGCCGGAATCCCCCGCCGCCCGCCCGGACAGCGCTGCCTACGTCCTCTACACCTCCGGCTCCACCGGACGACCCAAGGGAGTGGTGGTCGCGCACCGCGCGATCCTGCGCCTGGTCTGCGGCACCGACTTCGTCCGGTTCGGACCGCACGAACGCATCGCCCAGGTCGCCGACGCGTCCTTCGACGCGATCACGTTCGAGGTGTGGGGTGCCCTGCTGCACGGCGGCACCGTCTGCGTCATCCCCCGCGACACCGTCCTGAGTCCCGGCCGGCTGGGCGACGAGTTGCGCCGGTCCCGGATCACCAGCATGTTCCTCACCTCGGCCCTGTTCAACGAGGTCATGGCGCACCGGCCGGACAGCTTCGCCACCATGACCAACCTGCTCGTCGGCGGGGACGCGCTGAACCCGGTCCGCATCCGCCAACTGCTGCGCGGCCCGTACGCCCCGGCCCGGCTGCTCAACGGCTACGGTCCCACCGAGACCACCACCTTCGCCGTGGTGCACCACATCACCGACCTGCCCGACGAGGCCAGTTCCGTACCCATCGGCCGGCCCATCGCCAACACCACCGCGTACGTCCTCGACGAGGAGCTGAGTCCGGTGCCCGAGGGCGTACCCGGTCAGCTCTACCTCGGTGGTCCCGGGGTGGCCCGGGGTTATGCCGGTCGGCCCGCGCTGACCGCGCAACGGTTCGTTCCCGACCCGTTCGGCGCCGACGGCTCCAGCCTCTACCACACCGGTGACGTGGTGCGCTGGCGCAGCGGAGGGGTGCTGGAGTTCCTCGGCCGAACCGACGACCAGGTCAAGATCTCCGGGTTCCGGATCGAACCGGGCGAGGTGGAGAACACCCTGCTCGACCACCCGGCCGTGGCCGGCGCGGCGGTCGTCGTCGACGACAGCCCGGCCGGTCGACGCCTGGTCGCCTACGTCGTGCCCCCGGCGAGCCGACCCGGGCCGGGCGCCACGGAGCTGCGCCTCTGGCTCGCCGAGCGGCTGCCGCCCTACCTGGTGCCAACGGCGTACGTGTCGCTGACCGCCCTGCCCCTCACCGAGCACGGCAAACTCGACCGGGCGGCACTGCCGGCCGCCGAGGCCGAACGCCCCGACCTGCGGGTGGCCCTCCGGACCCCGCAGACCGACACCGAACGGGCCGTCGCCGCGATCTGCGCCGAGCTGATCGGGCTCGACCAGGTCGGCCTCGACGACGACTTCTTCGCCCTCGGTGGGCACTCACTGCTCGCCATGCGGCTGGTGGCCCGGGTGAACGAGACGTTCGGCGCCGACGTGGCACTGGCCCGCTTCCTGCGTACGCCCACCGTCGCCGGGCTGGTGGCCGCCCTCGACACCCGCACACCGGCCACGGACCCGACCGGGCAGGGCGGCATCGCACCCGGTAGCTGGCAGCAGATGGAGGACGTGTTGCGGCACATCGACCAGCTCACCCCCGAGCAGGTCGACCAGCTGCTGCACGACTTCACGGACAACGAGGTGGATCGATGAATGACGCCGGCACGGACGCCCGGCGGGCCCAACTGGCCCGGCACCTGGCCCAGCGACTGGCCCAGCGCAGCCACCCGCTGTCCTATCCGCAGCAGCGGCTGTGGTTCCTCGACCAGCTCAGCCCGGACAACCCCGTCTACAACATCCCGCTGGGCTACCGCATCCGTGGGCCGCTCGACGTCGACGCCCTGCACCGGGCCCTGACCACGGTGGTCCGACGGCACGAGGCGCTGCGTACCGTGTTCAGGGCGGTGGACGGCCAGCCGCGTCAGGTCGTCCTGCCGCCGACGGAGACCCCCCTGACCGTGCACGACGTCGCCGGCCCTGCCGAGGCGGCGGCGCTGGCCGGGGCCGAGGCACGTACCCGGTTCGACCTGGTCGACGGCCCGGTCCTGCGGGCCACCCTGCTGCGGCTGGGCCCGGAGGACCACCGGCTGTGCCTCACCGTCCACCACATCGTCTGCGACGGCTGGTCGCTGGCCGTCCTCGAGCGGGAACTGACCGCCGCCTACACCGGACGGGAGCTACCCGACCTGCCCGTGCAGTACGCCGACTTCGCCGAGTGGCAGCACACCCACCTCACCGGCGCCACCCTCGACCGGCTCGTCGACCACTGGCGGGACCGGCTCGCCGACGTACCGCTGCTGGCCAGCCTGCCCACCGACCGGCCCCGCCCACCGACGCAGACCTACCGCGGCGCACACCTGGACCTGAGCTTCGAGCACGACGTCAGCGACGCGGTGACCGCGCTGGCCCGGCAGGTCGCCGCGACCCCGTTCGCGGTGCTGCTGGCCGCCTTCGCCGTCGTCGTGCGGGCGCACACCGGCACGGCGCAGGTCGTCGTCGGTTCACCGGTGGCGGGCCGGCAACGACCCGAGATCCAGCCGCTGATCGGGTTCTTCGCCAACACTCTGGTGCAGCGCATCGACCTCACCGGCGCCCCGACCTTCCGGCAACTGGTCGAGCGGACCCGCGACGAGACCCGCGACGCCCTGGCCCACCAGGACCTGCCGTTCGAGAAACTCGTCGAGGAGCTGCACCCGAGCCGGGACCTGGCCCACAACCCGCTGTTCCAGGTGTTGTTCAGCTACCACGACACCGACGCCGTGGGGCTGGACCTGCCCGGCTGCGCGGTCACCCCGGTCCCCGGCGACACCGCCACCGCGAAGTTCGACCTCACCCTGTCCCTCACCCGGCGCGGGACGGACCTGACCGGCCGCCTGGAGTACAGCACCGACCTGTTCGACCCGGACAGCGCCGAACGGATGGCCGCCCGCTTCCGTCAGGTCCTCGCCGCGGCCCTGGCCGATCCGGACGGGCCGGTCGGCCGGTTGGACATCCTGACCCCGGGCGAGCATCGCCAACTGCTCACCGAGTGGACCGCCACCGGTGTCGACCGCCGCACCGACGTGCTCGTGCACGAGCTCGTCGCCGCGCAGGCCCGGCGCACCCCCGACCGGGTCGCCGTGCGGGACGCCGGACCCGGCGACCAGCCCGGACTGACCTACCGCGAGCTCGACGAGCGCGCCGAGCGGTTCGCCGCCACGTTGCGCGGCCACGGCGTCGGCCCGGACCTCCCGGTCGGCGTCCTGCTGCGCCGCAGCACCGATCTGGCGGTGACCCTGCTGGCCATCCTCAAGGCCGGCGGCGCGTACCTGCCGCTGGATCCCGCCCTGCCCGCCGACCGGCTCACCTTCATGGTCACCGACTCCGGCACCCGGGTGGTGGTCACCACCGACCATCTCGCCGGCCGGCTGGGCGGCCTGCCGGTCACCACCGTCGCCCCCGGCACACCGCCGGCCGGTCCCGCCCCCACCGGGCCGACCGTACCGACACACGCGGACGACCTGGCGTACGTCATCTACACCTCCGGCTCCACCGGGCGTCCCAAGGGCGTGCTGGTCACCCACCGCAACGTGGGTACCTTCTTCGCCGGGATGGACCGCGAGTTCGGCCCGGACGCCGAGGCGGACCGGGACGGGGCCGCGCCGACCTGGCTGGCGGTGACCAGCACCTCCTTCGACATCTCGGTGCTGGAACTGCTGTGGACCCTCACCTGCGGCTTCGAGGTCGTCATCCGGGGCGACGAACCCGGCACCGCGTCCGCCACCGGTGTCCCGGTACCCGCCGAGGTGCAGGCCAGGCCGATGGACTTCAGCCTGTTCTACTTCGGCGGTGACCGGGGCGGCTCGGTCGACGACCGGTACCGGCTGCTGATCGAGGGCGCCCGCTTCGCCGACCGGCACGGCTTCGCCGCTGTGTGGACCCCGGAACGGCACTTCCACGACTTCGGTGGGCTCTACCCGAACCCCTCGGTCACCGCCGCCGCCATCGCCACCATCACCGAGCGGGTACGGATCCGGGCCGGCAGTGTGGTCGTGCCGCTGCACGACCCGCTCCGGGTGGCCGAGGAGTGGGCCGTCGTGGACAACCTCTCCGGCGGACGGGTCGGCATCTCGGTCGCCTCCGGATGGCAACCGAACGACTTCGTCCTCGCCCCGCAGCGGTACACCGACCGGAAGGACCTGATGCTGGCGGGCATCGACGAGGTGCGTCGGCTCTGGCGGGGCGAGACGGTCAGCCGCACCCGCCCGGGCGGCGACGAGGTCAGCGTACGGGTGTACCCGCCACCGGTGCAGCCCGAGCTGCCCGTCTGGGTCACCAGCGCACGCAGCCCCGACACCTTCCGGATGGCCGGTGAGATCGGCGCCGGGCTGCTCACACACCTGCTCGGCCACTCCGTGGAACAGCTTGCCGAGAAGATCACCATCTACCGTCGGGCCTGGCGGGAGGCCGGCCACGCCGGCTCCGGCCACGTCACCCTGATGCTGCACACCTTCCTCGGCACCGACGCCGAGCAGGTCCGCGAGCTGGTCCGGGCGCCGCTGTGCGCGTACCTGAAGAGCTCCTTCGACCTGCTCTCCGGTCTCGGCGCGGTGTCCGGGCGCAGCAGCGACTTCCGCGACCTGCCCGAGGGGGAACTCGACGCCCTGGTCGCGCAGGCCTTCGACCGGTTCTTCGACACCGCCGCCCTGCTGGGCACCCCCGAGGCCGCCGCGGACCTGGTGGACCGGCTCAAGGCGATCGAGGTGGACGAGGTCGCCTGCCTGATCGACTTCGGGGTCGACCACGACCACGTCCTGGCCGCCCTGCCGCACCTGCGTACCGCCCGGGAGATCAGCGAGGAACGCCGCCGGGTGGCGCTGGCCGACGAGCCCGTCGCCGCGCAACTGCGCCGCCACCACGTCACCCATCTGCAGTGCACGCCGTCGCTGGCCGGTGTGCTGGCCGAGGACCCCGACAGCCGGGAGGCGCTCCGCCACCTGCGCCGCCTGCTCGTCGGTGGCGAGGCGCTGCCCGCCGCGCTCGGCGCCGACCTCGCCGGCCTGGTCAGCGGGGGTGTGCACAACATGTACGGCCCCACCGAGGCGACCGTGTGGGCGAGCACCCAGCCAGTCACCGACACCGGGCCGGTCGCCGCGACCGTGCCGCTCGGCCGCCCGCTGGCCGACGTACGCGCCTACGTGGTCGACGCGGACCTGCGGCCCACCCCGGTCAACGTGCCCGGTGAACTGCTGCTCGGCGGGCCGGGCGTCACCCGTGGCTACCACGGCCGCCCCGCCCTGACCGCGGAACGCTTCGTCCCCGACCCGTTCGCCGCCGACGGCTCCCGGCTGTACCGCACCGGTGACCTGGCCCGGTGGCGCCCCGACGGCACCCTGGAGTTCCTCGGCCGGCTGGACCACCAGGTGAAGATCCACGGCCACCGGATCGAACTCGGCGAGATCGAGAGCATGCTGGCCGCACAGCCGGGCGTCCGCGCCGCCGTGGTCGTCGTACGCGGCACCGGCGCCCACCGCGGCCTGGCCGCCTACTGCGAGGCGGGCCGCGCCGACGGCACGGTGCTGAACCCGGCGGCGCTACGGGCCGCCCTGGCCCAGGTACTGCCGGACTACATGGTGCCGGCCACCGTCACCGTCCTCAACGAGTTGCCGCTGACCCCGAACGGCAAGATCGACCGCAACCGGCTGCCCGATCCGCAGACCCCCGGGCCCGCCCGCTACCTGGCCCCCCGGACCGACGTCGAGCAGACCATCGCCGAGGTGTGGACGCAGTTGCTCGGCCGCGACCGGGTCGGTCTCGACGAAAACTTCTTCGAACTCGGCGGCAACTCGCTGCTGGCGGTCCAGGCCAGGTCCCGGCTGCAGGCCCGCGACATCACCGGGGTGTCGCTGGTGGACCTGTTCCGCTACCCGTCGGTGCGTACGCTCGCCGCCGCCTGCTCCCCCGCCGGAGACCGCCCCGACGCGCTGGTCGGGGCCCGGCAGGCCGCCGGGCGGCGGGCCGCCGCCCTGTCCGCCGCCGGCCCGCGGCGGGTACGACGGGCTGACCGGTCGTGACCGCGCACCGGGACAGCACCGGAACCGCCCCGGACGTCGATCCGCCCGACGGGGTCGAACCGATCGCGATCATCGGCATGGCCTGCCGGGTGCCCGGTGCCGACACCGTCCCCCGGTTCTGGGCGAACATGCTCGACGGCGTCAACTCGATCACCCACTTCACCCCGGACGAACTGCGCGCGGCCGGCGTGGACCCGCATCTGCTGGCCGACCCCGAGTACGTCGCGGCGGGCGCGGTGATCGACGACGCCGACCACTTCGACGCGGAGTTCTTCGGCTACAACGCCGCCGAGGCCGAGACGATGGACCCGCAGCAACGGGTCTTCTGCGAAATTGCCTGGGCGGCCCTGGAGGACAGCGGCCACACCCCGGAGCGCGCCGACGGCGCCGTCGGCGTGTTCGCCGGCATGTTCATGAACAAGTACCTGATGGCCAACCTCGCCACCAACCCCCGTTTCCAGCGTTCGGCGATGGCGCCCCTGGCCCGCATCTTCAACGACAAGGACTTCCTGGCGACCCGGGTGGCGTACCTGCTCGACCTGGACGGCCCCGCCTACACCGTGCAGACCGCCTGCTCCACCTCCCTGGTCGCCACCCACCTGGCCTGCCAGTCCCTGCTGACCTACGAGTCGGATCTGGCGCTCGCCGGCGGGGTGACGATCAACCTGCCGCTGCGGGCCGGCTACTCACACACCTACAGCGGGGTGTTCAGCCCCGACGGGCAGTGCCGGCCCTTCGACGCCGACGCCACCGGGACCGTGCCCGGCAACGGCGCCGTGGCCCTGGTGCTGCGCCGGCTCTCCGACGCCCTGGCCGACCGGGACCACATCTACGCGGTGATCCGGGCCAGCGCGGTCAACAACGACGGTGCGGTCAAGGCCGGTTTCACGGCACCGAGCCCCGACGGGCAGGCCCGCGTCATCACCGCCGCGCACGCCCTGGCGGGGCTCTCCCCGGGCAGCATCGGCTACCTGGAGGCCCACGGCACCGCCACCCGGGTGGGCGACCCGATCGAGGTCGCCGCGCTCACCCAGGCGTTCCGCGTCGGCACCGCCCGGCGGGGCTTCTGCGCCCTCGGCTCGGTCAAGGCCAACATCGGCCACCTCGACGCCGCCGCCGGGGCCGCCGGTCTGATGCGCGCCGCCCTGGCCGTCCAGCACGGGCAGATCCCGCCGACGGTGAACTTCCGCTCCCCCAACCCCGACCTCGACCTCGACACCTCCCCCTTCTACGTGCCCACCCGCGCCACCGCCTGGTCGGCCGACTCCGGACCCCGCCGCGCCGCAGTGAGCGCCTTCGGTGTCGGCGGCACCAACGCCCACGTGGTCCTCGAACAGCCACCGCCCAGCCCCGACCCGGCACCCACGGCATCCGGCTGGCATCTGGTGCCGCTGTCCGCGCGCAACCGCCCCGCCGTCGACGCCGCCACCCACCGGCTGGCCGACCATTTGGAGGCCCACCCGGACCTCGACCTGGCCGACGTCGCCTTCACCCTCCAGAACGGTCGGCGCGGCTTCCCGGTCCGCCGGTTCGCCGCCTGCGCCGATCTGCCCGACCTGGTGGCGGTGCTGCGTGGGGAGGACCCGCACCGGCTGGTCACCCGCACCACCCCGGAGACCGGCCACCGGGCGGTGTTCATGTTTCCCGGCGGCGGCAACCAGCACCGCGCCATGGGCGCCGACCTCTACCGCGGGCAGCCGGTGTTCCGGGCGGCGATCGACCAGTGCGCCACCCTGCTGCGCGACCGGCTCGACGTCGACCTCACCGCGCTGTTGTTCCCCATCGACGGCGGCGGGCCGCGACGGGGACGCGCGCTCGGCCGCGCCGAAGGGCCCGGTGTGGTCACCGCCCTGTTCTCGGTGGAGTACGCGCTGGCGAAACTGTGGCAGTCCTGGGGCGTGACACCGGTCGCCATGCTCGGCCACAGCCTCGGCGAGTACGTCGCCGCCTGCCTGTCCGGGGTGTTCACCCTCGGGGACGCGCTCGCCGTCACCTACGCCCGTGGCGAGCTGTTCGCCCGGATGGCACCGGGCCGGATGCTGGCCGTACCGCTGCCCGAGGCCCAGGTCGCGGAGTTGCTCGACGAACGGCTGTCGATCGCGGCGGTGAACGCTCCGGAGCTGACCGTGGTGGCCGGGCCGGACGACGACATCGCCGCCCTCGACCGGCGGCTGGCCGGCCGGGGCGTGGACTGCGGGCGGATCAACGTACCGGCGGCGAGCCACTCCTGGCTGGTCGAACCGGTCCTCGACGAGTTCACCGCCCGGGTCAAGGAGTGCGACCTGCGGCCACCGCACACCCCGTTCGTCTCCTGTGTGACCGGCACCTGGATCCGCGCCGGGGACGCCACCGACCCGCACTACTGGGCCCGTCACCTGCGCCAACCCGTACGTTTCACCGACGCGCTGCGGACGGTGCTGGCCACGCCCGATCGGGTGCTGCTGGAGGTCGGGCCCGGGCGGGCGCTGACCGCGCTGGTACCCGGACAGCGGATCGCCCCCACCCCGACCGCGGTCGCCTCGCTGGGTCACCCCCGCGACCGGCTGCCGGACACCGCGCACCTGATGGCCGCGGTGGGCCGGCTCTGGCAGGCCGGGGTGAGCGTGGACTGGCCGGCGCTGCACACCGCGCGCCCGCCCCGGCGGGTCAGCCTGCCCGGCTACCCGTTCCAGCGCCGCCGGTACTGGGTGGAGCCGGGGGCGACCGCCACCGGACCGGCCGACACCGCCGGCAGCACTGTCGACCCGGACTCCGGCACCGTCGATCCGGGCGGCGTGCCCGCCGGCACCGACCTGGCGGGCGCGCCGGAGGACGGCCACCTCGCCCCCCGTACCGAACGGGAACGCCAGGTGGCGCGGGTGTGGTGCGACCTGCTCGGCCTGGACCGCATCAGCGTCACCGACGACCTGTTCGACTGCGGCGCCCACTCCCTGATGATCACGCAGGCCGCCCGGGAGCTGCGCCGCCTCGGCGCACCCCAGCTCACCGCCGGCGACGTCCTGGCCAGCCCCACCGTCGCCGGCCTGGCCGCCCGGATCGAGGCCGCCGTGTCCGGGCGACCGCTGATCGAGTTGCACGGCACCGGCCCCGACCTCGCCGCCGAGGTCGTCCTCGACCCGGCGGTCATCCCCGACCGGGACGCGCCGGCCCGCACCGGCCCGCACCGGGTGGTGCTGCTCACCGGTGCCACCGGATTCGTCGGCGCGTTCCTCTGCGCCGAGCTGGCCCGGCAGACCAGCGCCGAGATCGTCTGCCTGGTCCGGGCCGCCAACCCCGAGGAGGGCACCGAACGCCTGCACACCGTCCTGACCTCCTACGGCCTGCCCGCACCACCCGGGCACCGGCTGCGCGTCGTCCCCGCCGACCTGGCCCGTCCCCGCTTCGGCCTGACCCCGGCCGAATTCGACGCCCTCGCCGACGAGGTCGACGTGATCTACCACTGTGGTGCCTGGGTCAACTTCGTGCGCCCGTACCGCTCCCTCAAGGCCACGAACGTGCGCGGCACCGAGGAGATCCTGCGGCTGTCCACCCGGGGCCGCCCCACCCCCGTGCACCACATCTCCACCCTGGCCGTCCTCGCCGGAGCCGTCGCCGACGGTGCCACGCAGGTCAACGAGGACGACCCCCTGCCACCACCGGTGGGCCACGACACCGCCTACAGCCAGAGCAAGTGGGTCGCCGAGGGGCTCATCGGCCTCGCCCGGGACCGCGGCGTACCGGTGTCGGTGTACCGGGCCGGCGCGGTGCTCGGGGACAGCCGCACCGGCGCGACCAACCGGGAGGACTACGTCACCAAGGTCATCCAGGGCTGCGTCGAGCTCGGTCTGGCCCCCACCCGCCGGTACGCCTTCGCCGCCGCCACCGTCGACTACGTCGCGCGGACCGTGGTCGCCCTGTCCCTGCGCCCGGAGACCACCGGCGGCACCTTCCACACCGTCAACCCCGACCCGCTGGACTGGAACGACATCTTCCGCCACCTGCGGGCCTGCGGCTACCGCGTGCCGAGCGTCGACTGGCAGCGCTGGCGCCACCAGCTCACCGAGCAGGTCGAGGCCGACGAGACGGCGAACAGCTTCGCCCCGCTGATGGCGATGCTCGGCGACACCCCGGACCGGGACATGCCCCGGATGCGCTGCGACAACGTCCGGTCGGCGCTGCCGGCCGACCTGGCCCGCCCACCGGAGCTGGACGCCGCGTTGTTCGCGCGGATGCTGGGCTTCCTCGCCCGGGGCGGAGTCCTGCCCGCACCGCCGGACGGCGATCCGGCCCGGCCCGACACCGCCCGGAAGGACCTGCTGCCATGACCATGCTGTTGACCGGGGCCACGCTCATCGATGGGCTCGGCGGTGACCCGGTGACCGACCGGGCCGTACGGATCGAAGCCGACCGGATCACGCGGGTGGGGGTCCGAGTCCCGACCGACGGCGCCGACCTGGTTGACCTGAGTGGGCTGACACTGCTGCCGGGGCTGATCGACGCGCACACCCACGTGGGCTACTCCAGCGACGTACGCGCGATGCTCACCGGGGAGCTGTCGGTGGCCGAACGGGCCGCCGACATCTTCCGCAACCTGCGCGAGACCCTGACGGCCGGGTTCACCACCATCCGGGACTGTGGTGGCCTCGACCTCGGGGTGCTGCGCACGGTACGCCGCGGGCTGGTACCCGGCCCCCGCATCTGGGCCGCCGCCGTGGCGCTGTCCCAGACCGGCGGGCACGGTCGGCTGAACTCGCCGCTGGCCCCGGCGGGTCCGTCGCCGTTCTCGGTACGCGGCCTGACCGGGATGACCCCCAACGCCGACGGTGTCGAGGAGGTTCGCCGGGCCGCCCGCGAGTGCTTCCGGCAGGGCGCGTCGTTCCTGAAGATGGCCGTCACTGGCGGGGTGATCTCGGTGTCCGACTCGTTGGAGGACACCCAGTACACCGTCGAGGAGATCGCGGTCGCCGTCGCCGAGGCCCGTGCCCGCAACACGTACGTCACCGTGCACGCCCACAACGGCGCCGGGATCCGCAACGCCGTCCGGGCGGGCGTGGGCTGCGTCGAACACGGTACCGGCATCGACGAGGTCACCGCGGCGATGATGGCCGCCCACGGCGTGCACCTGGTACCCACCCTGGCCATCGCCGAGATGATGCGTACCGACTCCGAGCGGCAGGGGCTCGCCCCCGGGTTCCGGGACCGGGTCGGCGACACCGCCCGACGCATGATCGACGCCATGCTGCTGGCCCGGGAGGCCGGTGTGCTGGTCGGCTCCGGCTCCGACCTGATCGGGCCGGACCAGAACCACCGCGGCCTGGAGCTGGTACTCAAGGCCCACGTTCTGGGGCCGATGGCGGCGATCGTCTCCGCCACCTCGGTCAACGCCCGCATCATGGGGGTCGCCGACCGTCTCGGGTCGGTCGAGGTGGGCAAGCTGGCCGACCTCGTCGCCGTGGACTTCGATCCGCTCACCGCGCCGGACCTGTTCGACGACCCGAACCGGGTCGTTTTCGTCGTCAGCGACGGCACGATCGTCAAGGACACCCGCAGGTGACCCCGGCACCGCACGGACACCGGCCGACGGCCGCCGCCGTGGCGCCGGACCGGGCCGACAGCCGGCCCGACGGCACCACCGCCCCGCCCGTCCTCGGCACCGCCGCAAAGGTGGCCGCCCCGACCACCGCCGAGAAGCTGGCCGAGCTGCGGCGCCGCCGCGCCGAGGCGGAGCAGCCCGGCTCGGCCCGGGCGGCCCGCCGGCTGGCCGTCAGGGGCCGGATGACCGCGCGGGAGCGGATCCTGGCCCTGCTCGACCCCGACTCGTTCGTCGAGACCGACCGGCTGGCCCGTCGGGAGGTCGGGGGGTACGCCGGGCCACAGCCCCCCGGGGACGGTGTCGTCACCGGTTACGGCACCGTCGACGGTCGGCAGGTGTGCGTCTACGCGCACGACGCGACCCACCGGGGCGGCAGCGCGGGAGCGGTCTTCGGCGCCAAGGTGAGCAAGATACTCGACCACGCCCTGCGCGTCGGCTGCCCGGTGGTCGGCATCAACGACTCCAGCGGTGCCCGGGTGGAGGAGGGGGTGCTGGCCCTCGCCGCATACGGCGAGGTGGCCCGGCGCATGGTGACCGCATCCGGGGTGATCCCGCAGATCTCCCTCATCATGGGTGTCTGCGCGGGTGGCGCCGTCTACACCCCGGCGTTCACCGACTTCGTGGTCATGGTGGAGAACACCTCGCACATGTTCGTCACCGGCCCGGACGTCATCCGGACGGTGACCGGAGAACGGGTGGGTATGGAGGCCCTCGGCGGTGCCACGGTGCACGCCAGCCGCAGCGGGAACGCCCACTACGCCGCCGCGAGCGAGGCCGAGGCCATCGACTACGTCCGGGACCTGCTGTCCTACCTGCCGGCCAACAACCTCGACGCGGCCCCGGCCTGGCCGCCGGCGTCCCCACTGGAGCCCACCGCCGCCGACGGGGAACTCGACACGCTCGTACCCGACCGGGCCACCACCCCGTTCGACATGCACGAGGTGATCCGGCGGATCGTCGACGACGGCGACCTGCTGGCGGTGCAGCCCAACTTCGCCCCCAACATCATTTGCGGCTTCGCCCGGATCGAAGGCGGCACGGTGGGGGTGGTCGCCAACCAGTCGCTGCACCTGGCCGGTGCCATCGACATCGACGCCGCGGAGAAGGCCGCACGGTTCGTCCGGTTCTGCGACTCGTTCAACATCCCCGTGCTCACCCTGGTCGACGTCCCCGGATATCTGCCCGGTACCGCCCAGGAGCACCAGGGCATCATCCGCCGGGGGGCGAAACTCGCGTTCGCCTACATCGAGGCGACGGTGCCGAAGATCACCATCGTGGTACGGCGGGCCTTCGGTGGCGGGTACGCGGTGATGGGCTCCCGGGAGTTGGGCGCCGACCTGTGCTTCGCCTGGCCCACCGCACAGATCGGCGTGATGGGGGCGGCGGGCGGTGTCGCCCTGCTGCACCACCAGGCCCTCGCCCGGGCCGACGATCCGGCGCTGCTCCGCCAGGTCCTCGTCCAGGAGTACGAGGACCAACTGCTCACGCCCTACCGGGCAGCCGAACACGGCTGCGTCGACGACCTGATCCTGCCGTCGGAGACCCGAACCACGGTCGTCCGCGCCCTGCGTGCCCTGAGCAACAAGCGGGTCATCCCGCCGCCCAAGAAGCACGGCAACATCCCCCTGTGATCTGCCGCCGACGGCGACGGCCACCGTCAGGTCGCCGCCGCCTCCCCGGCCGGCACCGCGGCACCGACCGGAGGCCCCTTCGCCCCGATGAGACGGGCGACCACCGCCCGGGATGACACACCCAGCTTGGCGAAGATGTTCGACAGGTGCATCTCCACCGTCTTCTCGGTCACGAACAGTTCCTGCGCCACCCGCCGGTTCGTCAGGCCCTGGCTCACCAGCACGGCGACCTGCCCCTCCCGACGCGTGAGCAAATTGAGGCCGGCCGCCTCCGCACGGTCGTCCGGGCCTGCCCGACGCGATGAACGCGCCGCGAGTCGACGCCGTTCCACCACGGCCCGTCGGGCCAGCCGGTGCGCGCCCCATCCCTCGAACGCGGCCTGGACCGCCTTGATCTCCCGGTAGCTGTCGTCGACCTGGCCGAGCGCGGCCAGCGGGCCGACGGCCACCATCCGGGCCCGGGCGGCATCCACCACCATGCCGGCGGAGGCCAGTTCGCGTGCCGCCACCTGCGCGGTGGCCACCGCCCGCGCCGGGTCCTCGGCGGCCAGCACCTGCGCCCGGGCGAGCAGGGCCAGACCGGTGTGGCCCGGCAGGTCGAGCACCGCGGCGACGGCGGCGGCGCGGTCGGCCCAGTGCGCCGCCAGCTCGGCCCGCCCCGCGACCAGCTCCGCCCGCGTCATCGCCTCGCACCAGCTGGCCTGCGAGCACAGGTCGGAAGCGGGCGGGCCATCGTCACCGGGCCCGGTCCGGGCCAGGTACCCGGCCACGTTCCCGCCGGCCAGACCGATCTCCACCAGCAGCCGGCGGACCAGCAGCGCGTACGGGCCCTCGGGCAGCACCGGCAGGGCATCCACGTCCGGGTCGGCCTCCGTGGTGGGCCGTATCTGGCTGTCCAGCCAGGCCAGCAGGGTGCGGGCCACGGCGATCTCGCGGTCGCCGCCGACCGCGGTGGCCACCTCCACCGCCCGCTGCGCACACTCCTGCGCCTCGAGTAACCGGCCTCTGGCCTGCATCGTCACCACCAGGGCCGCGTAGAGCCGGGTGAGCAGCAGCAGTTGCCCGCCCTGTTGGGCACCAACGACCGCCCGGTCCAGGTGGCGGAGCGCGTCGTCGAAGCGTTCGTGCAGTATCTCGGCCTCGATCACCCAGGCGGCGGCCCGCAGGCTGCGAACGAACTCGCCGTCGAGCATCGCGTCGAGCAGGTCGACCGCCTGGTCCAGCCGCCGGCGCGCGGCTGGCATGTCCAGCGCGGCGGTGTCCGCCACCGCCAGCAGGGCGAGCGTGGTGGCCTCCGCCGAACGGACCTGGTGGCGATGGGCTGCGGCGTACGCCACGGCGGCCATCTCGCGGGCGGCGTCGGCGTGACCGGCGGCCAGTTCCAGACAGGCCAGTTCGAACATGAGCATGGCCCGGCCGATGCTCTGGGTGGCGGGCAGCGCGGCCAGCTCCGCCCGGGCCAGCGCACCCGCCTCGGCACGTCGGGACAGCGACAGCTCCACCATGATGCAAAGGGCGACCGCGTGCGCACGGCGGGTCGTCGGTCGACGTTGCAACAGCCGCAGCGCCTCGTGCAGCGCGTCCCGGCTCGCCAGCAGCTCGCCGACGGCGGCGGTCAGTTGAGCGAGGCGGACCAGCAGCACCACGCGCCGCTGGTCGTGGTCGGGCTGGTGTGGCAGCAGCCGCAGGGCCACGCGCAGCCAGTACGCCGCGGTGACCGGCGCGTGGTGCTGCACCGCCATGGCGGCCCGGTGCAGCGTCGACACCGCGGTCAGGTCACCGGGACGGGCGATGCGGGCGACATGCGGGGCCAGCGCCTGGGGCGGGGCGCCACGCCGGCACAGCGCAGCCGCCGCCCGGTCGTGCGCGGCCAACTGCCAGCCCGGGCTGACCGCGTCGTAGACCGCCCGCCACAGCACGGCATGCCGGAAGCCGATCAGCCGGCCACCGGCGACCCGACGGACGACGTCCAGTTCGGCCAGTTCGTCCAGCGCTCGATGCACCTCGGCGTCCCGGCACTGGCCGATCTGCGCGACCAGCGCCGGCTCGAACACCTCTCCCGCCACCGCCGCCGCGTCGAGGACGATGCGGCTCAGCGGGGAGGCAGCCTCCAGCTCCCCGACCAGCCTCATCCGCAGCGCGGCGGGCAGCTCGCCGACGACCACCGACGCGGTGCTGCACAACCCGGTGGCGGCGGCGGCCAGCGCGTGCAGGTGCAACGGGTTGCCACCGCTGTGGCGGTAGACGGCGGACTGCCACGGCGCGCTGCACCGCGATCCGAGCAAGGTCTGTGCGTCCTGCTCGCTGATCAGCCCGAGCGGTATCTCCCGCACCCACTCGTCGCCCGGCGCGCCGACCAGGGCGGTGTGCAGGCGTACCGGGGCCTGCCGGGGCCGATAGGCCAGCACGACCAGTAGCGGCACCGGTGACGGGGAGCGCACGAGCTGGTTCAGCAGTGCGATGGTCGTCTCATCGGCCCAGTGCATGTCGTCGACGAGGACGACCAGGGTGTTGGCGTCCGCGTCACCGGCCCGGTTCACGAGGTCGCGCACCAGGTGGCTGGGCGCGGTGGCACCCGACGCCTCGCCCGCGGCGGTCTGCCGGTTGGCGCAGCGGTCGCAGTCGACCAACGCGTCGAGCAGCGGGGCCAGGGGTTGTGACCGCTGGCCCCGGGTGGCCGAGCTGGACACCACCCGGGCGCCCTGGCGACGGGCCAGCTCACCGAACTCGCCAAGCAACCGGGTTTTCCCGATGCCGGGATCGCCGGTGACCGCCACAACCCGGACTCCGGCTCGACCGGTCGCCTCCAGGACGCTCCGCAGGGCCGCCAGTTCGGTGTCCCGGCCCACGAACGGGGTCATCAGCACCACTGCCCCGACGTGGGCCCGCCGCCGCCAGGTGTCCATCGAGCCCAGGAACCGGCCATTCTAGATCGACTCCCGTCTTCCAGATGATCGATCATCCGCAATGGAGATTAGCAGGGTTGGATTGGTTTGCGGGCCGTTATCGACACCAGAGTCACGCCACGCACGCCCATGCATGTGCTTGATCCTAGGGAACTCCCCAGTGCCCGACAAACAGCCACAAGTCCATAATCTACGGTAGCCATGCATGAGATGGAGGCGTCATTGAGCAGACGGCTGTACGCCCTCCCTGTCGACCAGACGGGCTGGCACATCAAGGCGGGAAACACCACCGTATTCGACTGGGACTACGACGACAGCCGGGACAAACTGCTCAGCCTCTATGAAAAGGGCAAACAGCGGCAGTGGAACGCAGCGGAACGACTCGACTGGACCATCGAAATTGATCATGACGATCCGATGGGCATACCGGAGGAATCGGTCGCCATCTACGGGTCGCGCACCTGGCAATCACTCAATAGCAGAGAAAAGGCCAACGTCCGACTACACATGAACTCGTGGCAATTCTCCCAGTTCCTTCACGGCGAACAGGGCGCCCTCATCTGCTCCGCCAAGATCGTGCAGACCGTGCCGGACATCGACTCCAAGTTCTACGCCGCCACCCAGGTGGTGGACGAGGCCCGCCACGTCGAGGTGTACTCCCGCTACCTGCGGGAGAAGATCGGCTTCGCCTACCCCATCAACCCGCACTTCAAGGCCCTGCTCAACGACATCATTTCCGACTCCCGCTGGGACATGACCTACCTCGGCATGCAGGTCCTCATCGAGGGCCTTGCCCTGGCCGCGTTCGGGCAGATCCGCGACTACTCCAAGGAACCCCTCGCGCAGGCGCTCAACGCCTACGTCATGCAGGACGAGGCACGGCACGTGGCATTCGGTCGACTGGCCCTGCGCGACTACTACCCCGAGCTGACCCAGGCCGAGCGCGACGAGCGCGAGGAGTTCTGCATCGAGGCCTGCTACATGCTTCAGCAGCGCTTCGTCGGCGAGGAGGTCTGGACCGCACTCGACCTGGACGCCGCCGAGTGCGTGGCCTTCATGCGCGAGTCCGAGCACTACCAGTACTTCCGATCCAAGCTGTTCTCCCGGATCGTGCCCACGCTCAAGGACATCGGCCTGTTCGGCCCGAAACTCCAGCGGGCCTTCCGCGACATGGGCGTGCTCAGCTACCAGGACGCCGACCTCGACCGGCTGATGGCCGATGACGAGAAGGTCGCCGACGAGGTCGACCGGCTGCGCCGGGAGCAGGTCGCGCAGGCGATCCGGTTCGGCGCAGATTCGTCCTGACTCCCACCGAGCGGCCGGCCCGAGAGGAGATCGCCCCGTGCGCACCCCCGCTGAGTCCACCAACTACGTCCCGCAGGCGTTGGCGCTGTTCGAGAAGCACGGTCCGGCCGAGGCGATCGTGCACCAGGACCGCCGGCTGACCTACGCCGACCTGCGGGAAGGCGTCCAGCACCTGGCCGAGGCCCTGCGCGGGCAGGGAATCGGTGCGGGCCACGCGGTGGCGGTGGTTGCCAACAACCACCCCGACGTGGTCATGCTGCACTTCGCGCTGCACCTGCTGGGCTGCCGGTCCGTCTGGGTGGCCCGCGCACCCCTGGAGCACCAGCTCGGCTTCCTCCGCCAGGCCCGCCCGGACGCCCTGGTGTACGACCCCCGCACCCACGCCGAGTCCGGCGTCGAACTGGCCCGCCGGGCCGCTGCCCCGGCCGTGTTCAGCCTCGGCCCCGGCACCCTCGGCACCGACCTGTGGCGGGCACCCCGCACCGCGGTGGACCCGGCCGACGCCACGGGCGAGCCGGCGTCGGTGTTCCAGACCAGCGGCACCACAGGACGCCCCAAGCTGGTCCACCACCGCAACCTGCTGTTCCAGACGATCCTGGAACTCGCCACCCGGTGGGCGGGAGAGGGCCGTCCGACCCGCCACCTCTACTACGGTGTCTTCTGGCACGTCAGCTCCCAACTGGGCGTCATGGGCATGCTGTTCGCCGGTGGGACGCAGGTGATGTGCGACTCCTTCGACGCGGAGCGGTTCTTCACCCTGATCGAGCAGGAGCGCATCACCAGCACGAACGCAGCCTCGCCCCGCCTGTACGAGATGCTGGACTGCCCGCTGCTCGGCCGGACCGACCTGAGCAGCCTGGAAATGATCACCCTGGGCGGATCGACCGTCGCCCCGGCCCGGCTGACCCAGGCACTCGAACGCTTCGGGCCCATCGTGCGCGTCGCCTACGGGATGAGCGAGGCCCCCCTGATCACCGAACTCAACGGCGACGAGCACGACCCGAGCCGGCCTCACCTGCTGCGCTCCTGCGGACGCGCCTACGGCGACGTGCGCATCGCCGTCCGGGACGACGCCGGGCGGGATCTGCCGCCCGGACAGCACGGTCACGTGTGGATCTCCGGTTCACTGGTCATGGCCGGGTACTGGGGCCAGCCGGAGCTGACCGCCGGAACACTGGTCGACGGCTGGCTGCGCACCGGGGACACCGGACATCTCGACGAGGACGGCTACCTCTACCTGGTGGGGCGCGACCAGGAGCTGATCGTCACCGGCCCCGGTGCGGTCAACGTCTACCCGGGACCGATCGAGGACGTCCTGACCGCCCACCCCGACGTCCACGACGCGGCCGTCACCGCCGTGCCGGACGACGCCTACGGTGAGGCGGCGTACGCCTTCGTCGTGCCCGTGCCGGGCGCCACCGTCACCCCCGAAGAGCTCCGCGACCTGGTCACCGAGCGACTCGACACCAACTGGACGCCCCGCGACGTGGAGTTCGTCGACGCGTTGCCCACGATCGGCTACGGGAAGGTCGACAAACGCGCACTCCGTGACCGCTATCTCGCCCGTACCGGCACGGCAGTCGGTCCACCGGAGTGACGGTGCCCACCCGGTCCCGGGTCGCTCTCGTCGGGCTGCTCACCGCCGGAACGATCTCCGACACCGGCACCCGGGTGTCCACGGTGACCCTGCCCTGGCTGGTCCTGGTCACCACCGGCAGTCCCACCCGGATGGGCCTGGTCGTCGCGGCCGAGATGCTGCCCTACGTGCTGACCAGCGCGCTGGGCCCGCCGCTGGTGGACCGGCTCGGCGCCCGCCGGGTCTCCATCACGGCCGACCTGGCCAGCGCCGCGGGCATGGTGCTGCTGGCCAGCGTCTACCATCTCGGGTTCGCCACGCTACTCGGCCTGGTCGCCGTCATCGGTGTCCTCCGTGGTCTCGGGGACAACGCGAAGCGGGCGATGGCGCACGCCACCATCGCAGCCGCGGGCGCGTCCATGGCCCGGGTCAGCGCCATCGACGACGGCCTGCACCGGACGAGCATCCTCGTCGGCGCTCCAGCCGCCGGCGTGATCATCGCCTGGTTCGGCATCACCCAGGCCATCCTGATCGACGCGGCGTCCTTCGCCGTGGCCGCGGCCGTCGTGACGGCGCTGATCCCGGCATCCATCGGGCGGCCCACGCACACCGCCGCGGCGGACCGGGAGCCGTACCTGAAGGCGCTCGGCATCGGGCTGCGTCACCTGCGCCAGGACCAGGTCGCCGTCGGGATCTTCGCGGTGATGTTCATCATGAACCTGTTCAACCAGGCCAGCGTCGCCGTCTACATCCCCGTCTGGGTCGACCGGGTGCTCGGCAACCCGGCCGCGCTCGGCGCGGTCAGCGCCGCGCTCGCCCTCGGCGCGCTCGTCGGCAACATCGGCTTCACCATCGCCGCCAACCGGCTGCCCCGGTACGTCACCTTCACGCTCGGGCTGCTCGTCGGTGGGGCCCCACGCTTCCTGGCCCTGGCGTTCAGCCACGACCTGCTGGTGGTGATCGCCATCACCTTCGTCTGCGGCGTGGCGCTGTCCTCCGTCAATCCGATCATCGCCGCCACCATCCTGGAACGCACTCCGCCACCGTTGCAGGCCCGGATGTTCGGCCTCGCCACGGCGGTCTCCTGGGCCAGCATCCCGATCGGCGGCGTACTCGGCGGCTGGGCCGCGTCCACGCTGGGGTTGACCACCGCGATCGCCCTGAGTGGACTGTTGTACCTGCTGGTGGCGCTCACCCTGGTGCTGCGTCCCGCCCGTTGGCGCCGCCTGGACGAACCGCCACCCACCACGGCGACCACCGCCGAACCGGCCCGGACGTGACCACCACCGCGGCGATGTGGCCGCCACCGATCCCGCCGACCCCGACGCCCCACGTCGGCAGCCTCGGCGACGTCCCGACAACCCCAACGGTCCACGTCCCCCCGCTCCACCCGTGACCGGTCAGCACTGCGGAAGGCGCCAACGACATGCACGTTCGAGACGACTACGGGCTCACCATCGCCGAAGCGGACGCGCAACAGGCACTCGCCGCACATCGCGCCGGTGACCTGCCCCCGGTCGCACTCATCCGGGTTCCCGCCCCGCCCCGGGACGCCTGGGCGGACCTCGCCCGGGCCGGATTCGTCCGCAAACCGAGTTGGCTGAGCTGGCGGGCGCCCACGCCACGCTCGGTCGACGACTACGCCGCCCGGCTCCCCCGCAAGGCCCGCCAGGACCTCCGCCGGGCCCTCGACCGGGCGGCCGGCGCTGACGTACACATCGAGGTGCACCGGACGCTCAGCGGCGACCAACTCGACCCGTTCCTCGCCCTGTACGAGAACCGGGTCAACGGCATGCGTTTCGGCTTCTCGTTCGCCGGCTCGATGCGCGCCGGCATGATCGACAATCCGAGGACCTTCGGCGTGTTCGCGTACGAGAAGGGCAAACTGGTCGGCGGCTGCCTGTGCCGGGAGTACCCGGAGGACAACTCGGTGTGGCTGCTGTTCTCCGCCGTCGAGTCCCGCTGGCGGGAGCACAGCCTCGCCCGGGTGATCTACCTGCACGCCTTCGAGGAGACCCGCAGGCGCGGCTGCCCCGAGGTGACCATGGGCAACGACCCCAACCTGTACGGGCACGTCGCCAAACCCGGCCTGTTCCTGTTCAAGACCCGCCTCGGCTTCGAGCCGGTACCCGCCAAACCCATCGGCCGGGCCCCGGCCGGCGACTGCGCCGACCTGCTGATCTCCGTCGGGGCGCTGACCACACCCGTGGTCGTGCTGGGCTATGCCGATGACGATTCCCACGATGCCGCCAGCACGCCCCGACTGACCGCCCACGTCTACGGTGCCGGGCCGGAGGTCGACATCGGCCGGTACACCACCCGCACCGTCCGCACGGCCAGCCGCGTCGACCTGCCGGCGCCGATGGCCCCCACCAGCGTCTGAGCCCCCGAGTCGCAGTCCTGCTTCACCGTCGTACCCACCGGCCGCTGCGGACCTGACCTGCCCAGGGCACCTGAGCCGCACAGCCCCCGATCGTGAGGGTGGAAATGGTCTGTTCGCTCGTCTGCGCCTGCTCGCCCGCCGAGGCGGCGCACGTGCCCCGTCGTCGGCTCCGGATGTCCCCATGAACACGGACCTCACTCAGGGAAGATCAATGCCCGACCAGCAGACCGCGCCAGCAGCGACGAGGATCTCCGTGCTCGGGCCGTTGCGCGTCGAGCATTTCAATCGCACCGTGCCACTCGGGCCGAAGGTCTCCGGCCTGCTGTCGGCGCTGGTGCTCCGCGTCGGCCGGCCGGCCGACGCGCGCCAGCTCGTCGACCTGCTGTGGGGTAAGTCCGCCTCGGCGGCAGCCGAGACGACTCTCCGCAGTCACGTCTCGCACCTGCGCCAGAAGCTGGAACTCCCGCCCGGGCAGGACGGTTCGGGGGCCACCGTGCGGACGGTGGGTACGCCGGCCAGCAGGGGCTACCTGCTGGAGCTGGAACGGGACAGCATCGACGCACACGTCTTCGAGAACGCGGTGGTCGACGGGAGCCGGTTGCTGCGGACCGGCGGTACCGCGGAGGCGCGGCAGGCGGCGAAGCTGCTCCGGGACGGACTGGCGCTGTGGCGCGGCACCGCGTTCGCGGACATCGCCCACTGGTGGGGCGCCACGGCCGAGATCAATCGCCTGGACGCCCTGCGCCGCTCCGCGATGCAGATCCGCGCCGAGGCGCTTGTCGAGATCGGCAGCTACGTCGAGGCCACGGGGGAACTCGCCGGCATGATCGCCGTTGATCCGTACAACGAGAAGGTGCGTCGCCTGCTGGCGCTGGCGCTCTATGCCGACCAGCGGGTGGACGAGGCGGCCGAGGTCTGCCGCGAGGGACTGACCCTGCTGGCGTGCCGTGGTCTCGACGCACCCGACCTGCATGACCTCCAGCGGAGGATCCTGCGGAGGACGGTTCCGGTCGAGGCCCGTCCGGCCGTCCCCCGGCTGCTGCCGCCGGCACCGCCGATCTTCGTCGGTCGGGCCGCCGAGCTGGAGACGGGCACCCGGCTGCTGGACGGCGCGGGCTGGCGTCCGAAGACGCTCGTCCTCAGCGGCCCGGCGGGCATCGGCAAGAGCACCTTCGCCGTCCACCTGGCGCACCGGCTCGCCGATCACCTGCCGGGCGGGCAACTCTACGTTGACCTGCGCGGATTCGACGCCCTCTGTCCGCCGCTGTCCGTTCCGGAGGTGATCCGGACCGTCCTGCTGGCCCTGGGCGTGCCGCCGGACCGCCTGCCCGTCAGTGTGGACGGCCAGTTGGCGTTGTACCGCAGCCTGCTCGTCGACCGCCGGATGCTGATCGTGTTCGACAACGCGGCGGACGCCCACCAGGTACGGCCGTTGCTGCCCGCAGCGGCGGGCTGCCCGGTCATCGTGACCAGTCGCAGCAGGCTCACCAGCCTGGTGGCGACCGGCACGGCCCTGCCACTCTCGCTCGGCCCGTTGTCCGATGTCGAGGCGCGGGAGCTGCTCGAACGGCGCCTGGGCGTCGATCGGACCGCCGCCGAGCCGGCGGCGGTGACCGACCTCGTCGACCACTGCGGCGGCAACCCGCTGACCCTGGCGGTGACCGCCGCCCAGGCGGCCAACTTCCCGGGGCTGCGGCTGGCGGAGCTGGCCGCCGAACTGCGGGTGCCCGAGACCCGGGTCGACGCCCGGTCCACGGTCGAGGCCGCCGCCGACGGACCCGGCACCGGTCACCTCGTGGCGGCCCCCCGGGATCAGCTCGTGACGGCCTCCTGGGCACCGTAGGTCGCCGGGGCGCCCAGGACGTCCCGCACCATGAGCACGGCCTCCAGCCGGTTGCGGGCACCGAGCTTGGCGAGCGCGTGCGAGACGTGGCTCTTGACGGTGGCCATCGACACCCCGCAAACCTCCGCCGCCTCGGCGGTGGTCAGCCCCTCACCGAGCCGGCAGAGCACCTCGCGTTCCCGGGCGGTCAGCTTCTGCACGGCGTCCTGGGACCGTCGGTCCGTCGCAGCCGGGTTGACGTAGAGGTTCAGCAGGGCCGGGGAGAGCACCCGGTTCCTGCCGGTGACCGCCTGCACACTGCCGGCCACACCGCCGAGGTCGGCCTCCTTCACCAGGCAGCCGGCCGCGCCGGCCGACACCGCCGCGTCGAGACTGCGCCGGGACCAGTCCAGGCACAGGAGAACGACCCTGATCCGTCGGGCGGTCAACTGCCGGATCGCACCGACCATCGGTTCCCCGTGGCTGGATCCGAGGACCGCCACGTCGACGCGTTGCAGGGGCCAGTCCGCCAAGGGGCGGCGGCTGTCCACCTCCGCCACGACGTCGAGCTGGTTGTTGCCGTTGAGCACGTCGTGCAGTAGCTGACGCCAGAGCGGGTCGTGGTCCGCTACCAGGACACGGGTCCTCAGGTGGGGGCGGGTCTCGCCACCGTCGGACGCCGACCGCGGCCGGAACTGGTGCGTCGTGCCCTGGATCACCGTCATCTCGGCACCTCTGTCTGCAGGTCGGCTGCGCTCGATCGCCGTGCTCCGTCGCGGAACCGAAACTCGTAACGGATCCGCCGCTGTGCCTCACCGAGCAGCGCTGCCAGGTCGGCATGCCGGTCACAACGGCCCCAGAGCAGGTCGAGGTGCCGGGTCATCACGTCGGCGTCGAGGATGTCACCCACACGGGTGTACGCCCGGAAGCCGTCGATGCCGTCGAGGCGGCGGACCTCGGCCGCGCCGCCGATCGAGAGGAGTTCGCAGGGCTCGACCGGGGCCAGGGTGTGGTACTGGAAGTGGACCTGGCCCGGCTGGTCGACCGGGGGTGCGGTCACCGGTTGGCCCAGTGCCAACTGCCCGGCGAGGCGGACCACGTCGAAGCCCGCGCAGTGCCGGGCCAGGGCGTTGATGTGACCGCCCAGGCGACCGTTCACCTCGATGATCCGGGGCCCGCGCCCGGTCAGCTTGATCTCGGTCTGGGTCAGACCGGGGCCCAGGTCGAGCGCGGTGAGGGCACGCGTGGCGAGGTCGAGGATCTCCTGTCGCTCCGCGTCGGTCACCGCCGCCGGCCAGAACTGCCCCACCTCCCGGAAGGGCGGTGCCAGCGGCAGTTTCCCGGTGACGGCGAGGTGCCGCAGCCCGTGCGGCCCGTGGTAGCTCTCCACCGACACGAAGTCGCTGTACGGGCCGTCGGACCGGCCCACCAGCAGCTCCTCCACCACGACGGTGGCCGCCCGGCCGGCGGGCAGGAGCGGGGCGAGTACCCGGTGTGCCGCCGCGTCGTCGGTGACCACGTACGTGTTGCGGCTGCCCTGGCCGTACACGGGCTTGACCACGGCGGGCAGGCCGACGTGCTCCCGGGCAGCGGCCCACTCGTCGATCGAGGAGATCGGGCGGCTCCGGACGTCGTCGACGCCGCGCAGGCGCAACCGCTCGCGTTGTCGCACCTTGCTGGTCAGCATCTCGGTCGTGGCGATCGGATGGAAGGGCAGTCCGAGCGCATCGGCCAGCCACGCCGTGACCGGCAGCATCGGCTCGGAGAAGGTCAGCACCGCCGCCGGGTTGAGCCGCCGCACCGCCGCCAGATCCGCCTCGCGGTCGACGGTCAACGGCACGACGTCGCCCAGCCGGCGCAGCACCTCCCCGGTCCGGCGGGTGTGGTCGCTCGGGTTGACCAGGAACGCCACCGGGCCGAGTGCCCCCAGCCCGACGGCGATCTCCGCGGCCGACGCGGCGCCGCGGTCGTACACGACCACCAGCGGGCCGGCCATCAGTCGGGCATCCCCGCCACCGAGTGCAGCGCACTGCGGTACAGCTCCAGGTACGTCGTCGCCTGCGCCTTGTCGAACAGGTCGGGGTCGTAGGCGACCGCGACGGCGGTGCCGAAGTCACGAGAGTTGATCATAAAGTCGACCATGAACGGGAAGCTGGCCTTGTCGAACGCCCACCACGCGCCGGGCCGGATCGCGGTCAACTGACCCAACTGGTCGTACACGTGGAAGTGGGTGAAGTTGAACGCCACGTCGAACGGTGGCCGGCCCAGCCGCTGCTCGATCATCGCCAACGGGTACCGGCGGTGCCGCATCCCCCGCTGCTCGGCGGCGAGGGCGCTGCGGCACAGTTCCCCCTGCTCCGCCGGCACGACCGGGACACGAATGGGCACCGTGTTGAGGAACAACCCGACGAGCAGGTCGGCACCGGCGGTCTCCGGCCGCCCGTTGACCGTCAGTCCGGTCACCACGTCGCGGTCCCGCCCGGTCCAGGTGCTCAGGGCCCGGACGTGGCAGCCGAGGACCAGACTCTTCAGGGGAACACCGATGGTCCCGGCGGCGGCCCGGAGGCCGTCCAGCAGGGTTTCCCCCACCTCGAAGCTGATCGTCTCGCGGGGGTCAGCCGCACCGCCGAACCGCCCCCGGTCGAGCAGGAGCCCGGGAACGTCCGCCTCGGTGTGCCAGTAGTCGACGGCCTCCTGGTTGTCGATCGCCTCCCGTTCCAGCCGGAGGAACTCCCGTTGGCCGGACTCCGGCGGCAGCGGCAGGCCGGACGGGCGGCCGGTGAGTCTCGCGTCGTACAGCGCGAGCAGTTCGTAGCAGAGTCGCGCGTAGCTCCAGCCGTCGAGGATCGCGTGGTGGATCGTGAGGGTGAGGTGGAAGCGGTCCTGGAGCGCCACCACGTGGCAGCGGACGACCGGCGGGCGCCCCCAGTCGAGGGCCTGGGACAACTGCGCCTCGCGCCAACGGGCGACCGGTTCGGCCGTGGTGGCGTACTCGACGGCCAGCGGTGGGTCCACCGAGGACCACAGCAGTTGCGCGGGGACGCTGTATCCGCCCAGGTCGAAGGAGGAGCGCAACGCCTGGTGACGGTCGCACAGCTCGGCCAGTGCGGCGGTGAACAGCGACTCGTCGAACGGCCCGGTCACCTCGACACCGACGAGATCCTGGTAGAGACGGGGATCACCCGACGCCTCGCTCAGGTAGATGATCCCCACCTGCAGGGCGGAGGCGGGCCAGGCGTCGCGTACCCCCGCCGGCATCAACGCCTGGTCATAGGGATCCAGGAGACCGAACGGCCGGTGCTGACGCCCTTCCTCGCCAGGTTCGTCACGTCCCTGGCGGCCGGCCACCGCCGCCACCAGCTCGCTGACCGTCGGAAAGAACAGCAGGTCGCGCAGTTCGATGGGGATACCCCGCGCGTTGGCGTCCGCGACCACCCGCAGGGCGATGAGCGAGTCCCCGCCGAGGGCGTAGAAGTCGTCATCGGGGCCGACCGGCTGGTCACCGAGGTGCCGTCGCCAGATCTTCACCATGGTCTGCGTCGCGTCGCTCATTCGTCGGACTCCCTCGGGGATGCGGTGCGCCGCCGGGTCAGCACCGGCAGATGTGTGATGCCGGCGATGAAGTTCGATGCCAGGTGCTCCACCGGTCCGTTGAGCTCGATCCGGTCGAACGCCCGGAACAACTCGGTGAAGAAGACGGCCAGCGTCACCCGCGCCAGCGGTGCCCCGAGGCAGTAGTGCGGGCCGAATCCGAAGGCGATGTGCCGGTTGTCCGGGCGGGTGATGTCGAACCGGTAGGGATCGGTGAAGGTCTCCGCGTCCCGGTTTGCCGACCCGATCCAGACCGCGACCGCCTCGCCCCGGCGTACCAGGCCGCCGCTGAGTTCCACGTCCTGCTGGGCGTGCCGCAGGAAGCTGTTGGCCGGCGACGTCCACCGCAGGCCCTCCTCCACCAGGCCGGCCACCGCCTCGGGCGCGGCGACCGACTGCGCCGGATGTTCGATCAACGCGAGGATGGTTCCGGTGACGGCGTGCGGGGTGGTGGCGTTCGCGCCGAGCAGCATGCTGTAACAGTTGTAGATGACCTCTTCGGTGGTCAGCGGCCGGCCACCGGCCAGCATGCTGGTCAGGTGCCCGATCAGATCGTCCCGCCGCTGGCACCGGTCGTCGCGCAACTGACCGGCGAAGTAGTCGAACAGGCCGTGGTGGGCGATGGCCAGGGTGGCGGCCGGGTGCCGCACCCTCAGCCCGGGGTCCTCCGGTGCGGCGGCCATCGCCGTGTACCGGGTCAGCTCGGCCCAGTCCGGTTCGGGGATTCCCATGAGCATTCCGGCGACCGCCATCGGCAACTGCGCGACGCACTCGGCGAGGTCCCACTCCGTACGGTCGAGCACGGGGCGCAGAACCCGGCGGACCGCCCGTACGACGCCTGGTTCGAGGTCCCGTACCGCCCGGGCACTCAGCACGCGGTTGAGCGGGGTGCGCAGCTCGGTGTGCCGGGGCGGGTCCGTCGACACCAGCATCAGGCCGGCCGCCGAGTCGCCGTGGCCCAACTGCTGCAGGAGGCTGCCCCGCTCCGAGGTGAACCCGCGGTGGTCGCCCAGCACCCGGCAGGCGTCCCGGTACCTGGTGACCGACAGGAAGGTCCGGCCGTCCGGCAGGTCCTGCCGGTGCAGCGGATGCCGGGCCCGCATCTCGGCCCACACCGGGTGCGGGTCACCGGTCGCGTAGAAGTCGGGGGCGAACAGGTCGACGTCCCCCACCGGCACGGTCAGGGCTGCCACGGCGCTGGAGATCCTCACGGGAGCTCCCGGTGGGCCGCCTGCACGGTGCGGGCCAGTCCGGCCGGCGTCGGGTCGGTGTAGAAGGCCAGCGGGGACACCTCGACACCGTGCGCCTGCCGGAGTTCCGTGAGAATCTGCACCCCGAGCAGCGAGTGGCCGCCGAGTTCGAAGAAGTCGTCGTCGGCGCCGATGCCGTCCAAGCCCATGAGGTCCTCCCAGAGCTGGGTGATGGTCAGCTCCAGCTCCGTACCCGGTTTGCGGTGGTCGGCGCTCACCTCGGGCCGGCTGTGCGACTCGCGGCTGGCCAGCTCGGTGCGGTCGACCTTGCCGTTCGCCGTCAACGGCAGCACGTCCAGCCTGGTCACCCGGGCGGGGACGGCATACGACGGCAGTACTGCGGTCAGCCGTCGGCGCAGGTCCAGCACGGATGCGGTCCCGGTGAGGAAGGCCGCGAGGCGTCGGCCCCCGCGGGCGTCGTCCTGCACCACGACCGCCGCACCCGTCACGCCCGGCACGCCGACCGCCACCGCCTCGACCTCGGCCGGCTCGACCCGGAAGCCCCGGATCTTGACCTGCCGGTCCCGCCGGCCGACGAACTCCAGGTGCTCCCCGGTACGCCGGACCAGGTCGCCGGTGCGGTACATGCGCGCACCGGGGGTGGCGGCGAAGGGGTCGGCGAAGAAGCGGGCCGCGGTGAGGGCCGGGTCACCGAGGTAGCCGTGGGCGATCCCCGACCCGCCGACGTACAGTTCCCCGACCTGACCGTCGTCCACCGGCCCGAGCCGGTCGTCCAGGACGTACGCGGTGGTGCCGCGGATCGGCCGCCCGATCGGGACGGTGCTGCCGGTGACCAGGGAGCTCATCCGGTGGCAGGTACTGAAGGTGGTGTTCTCCGTCGGCCCGTACCCGTTGATCAGAACGGTGTCGGGCAGCGCGGTCACGGCGCGGTTCACGTGCGCTACGGAGAGCACGTCCCCACCGGCGATCAGGTGCCGCAGGCCGCGCAGGTGGTCGAGGCCGACCTCGACCACCCGGTGGAACAGGCCGGCGGTGAGCCACAGCACCGTGGCACCGTGCTCCGCGACGAAGGCGCACAGCTCCTCCGGCGAGAGGTCGACCGGCGGCGGGACGACGAGGCAGGCCCCGTTGAGCAGCGGGGCCCACACCTCCAGCGTGGAGGCGTCGAACGCCAGCGGCGCGTACTGGACGAACACGTCGTCGGGGCGTACCGGCAGGAAGTCGCTGTCCACCACCAGGCGGACGACGGCCCGGTGCGGTACGCACACTCCCTTGGGCAGGCCGGTGGACCCCGAGGTGTAGGCGAGGTAGGCGAGGTGGGCGGGACCGGACTGGCCGGCGGCGAACCCGGCCGGTCCGTCGTCCCCGGTGTCCTCGACCGGCAGGGCCCGGCACCCGGCCGGCAGGTCCGACAACCCGGCCGACGTGGTGAGGACCAGTTCGACGGCCGCGTCCCGGAGGATGGCGTCACGGCGCTCCGGCGGGTAGCGGTCATCGAGCGCGACGTACGCGGCGCCGCAGCGGAGGATCGCCAGCAGACCGACCACGGTCGCGGCGGACCGGGGCAGGTGCACTCCCACCACCGTCCCCGGTACCGCGCCCGCCTGCCGCAGCCGGCGGGCGAACCGGTCGACGCGCCGGTGCAGCTCGGCGTAGGTCAGCTCACCGTCCCAGGCCCGTACCGCCGTCCGGGCGGGGTGCCGTGCGGCGACCTGCCGGAACATCTCGTCCATCATCGCGGGGCACGCTCCTGTAGTTGCGCCGACAGCAGGGCGAGCAGCGGCTCGGGTGCGGTCAGGAACTCGTAGTGGCCCCCCGCGAGGACGTCGAACCGCACGTCGTCGCCGTAGTGCTCCCAGCCGCGTAGTTCGGCCCCGGTCACCTCCGGGTCGTCGGCCCAGCGCAGCACCGTGACGGACATCGGGACCGGCGCCGGCTCGTCGATCCGGTAGTGGCGGTTGGCCTCGAGGTCCTCGCGCAGTACCGCCAGGCTGAGGGCCAGCATCGCGGGATCCGGCTGTCCGCCGCGCCGCACCGCGAGACCGGCCAGTTCGTCGAGGAGTTCCTCGTCGGTGAGGGCCAGGAAGCGGTCGTGCGGACAGTGGTGGGGGGCGACCTGGGCCGAGACCACGAGCCCGGCCGGCGACGCCAGCCGGTCGGCGGGCAGGCGACGAGCCGTCTCGTACGCCGGCAGTGCGCCGGCGCAGTGTCCGAAGAAGACGAACGGCCGGTCCAGCAGCGGCAGCAGTTGCTCGGCCAACACGTCCGCCAGCTGCGCGTAGCTCCGGTAGTGCGGCTCCCGGATGCGGTTCTCCCGACCGGGCAACTGCACCAGGCACACTTCGACCCCGTCGATCCAACGGGGCCACCGGTTGAACATCGACGCACCCATACCCGAGTACGGGAAGCAGAAGATGCGGCCGACGGACTCGTCGGACGGGTCGCGCAGCAGCCAGCGGTTGCGCTTCACGACCCGGCCTCCCGTGCCGGGCCGGCCGGCTGCGGGTCGGCCCGGTTCGCCTCGACGTGGCCCCGGCCGTCCGGCCGGTCGAACGGATCCGTCATCATTCTTCTCCCTGCGTCGCGCGCATCGGTGCCGAACCGTTCCGGCGCAGCAGGGGCAACTGCCGCTGGACGAGGTCGCCGAGTTCCGCGGCCCGGTCGCGGTAGTAGAAGTGGTCGCCGGGCAGCAGGGCGATCGTCGCCGGCCCGACGGTCAGGTCCGCCCAGCCGCGCAGGTGCTCGGGGGTGATGTCCGGGTCGGCGTCGCCACCGACGACCAACATCGGGCAGCGGAGCGGCTGTGGCGACCCGACGTGCCGTGCGGCCAGCAGTGTGTCGGAGCGGATCGTCCGGATCGCGAGACGCAGCATCTCCGGGTTGTCGAGCAGCTCGTCGGTCATGACGTTCTCCTGGCGGAGCAGGGCGACCCACTGCTCGACGTCGCGCGACTCGATCTCGTCGGCGCGCAGCGTCGTGACCGCCGTCGGCTGGGCCGACGAGATCACCACCAGCTCGACGTGGCGGCCGGAGCGCGTGAGCCGGTGCGCCAGCTCGAAGCAGAGCAGTCCGCCCAGGCTGTGCCCGAGCAGCACCAGGTTGCCGGCGGCGTGCCGGTCGATCTCCGTTGCCATCTGGTCGGCCAGGTCGTGCAGGCTGGCCGTGGCCGGCTCACCGATCCGGGGCCCCCGCCCCGGATACTGCAGGACGAGGGTCTCGTCGGCGGCAACCGCCACGTGCCGCAGCAGGTCGTACACGGAGTAGGCGCTGCCGCCGCCGTACGGGGCCACCACGATGGTCCGGGTGGCCCGACCGGCGGGCCTGCCCGCACCGCTGCGGTACCGCCACAGCCCTCGCGTCATCGGCTCCAGCGCCATCCGGCACACCCACTTTCCTCAATGGGTCTCGGCCCAGTGAAGCACCCGGCTGTGGAACCACTGTGGAACCGGCGTGGAAGGCGGAACCGGTCGCCGGGCACCGGTCCCCCGGCGACGTCGGACAAGTCGGAAACGCCGACCAGGCTCGGTCCGGACCCGTCCGGCCGGGCGCACCGCGCACCCGGCTACGGCCCGGCCCTTTCGGCGCCGTGGGACCGTCCGCCTTTGGTGGAGGCCGAGTGCGCGCGTTCCACCATCGGTTGAAGACAGGGCCGCCCCATCAACGACATGATCTGGAGAACTCGCCTGGCCGCGGTTGACCGGTACGCGGCTGCGCCGGGCCGCATCGACCCTGCCGAGCAGGTGCTTCCGTCGCCGCGAGTGAGGGATGAGCATGACACCGACCGAATCGAGCCGTGGCGTCGGCGGCGACGCCGACACCCTGCTGGCCGGCTTCGCCCACTCCGTGCGTCGTCATCCCGACCGGACGGCCGTCGTCTCGGACGAGCGGGTGCTCACGTACGCCGAGCTGGACGAACTCGCCGGGGCCGTCGCCGCCGAGATCCAGGCCCGGACCGACGAACCCGGTGCCCGCATCGGCATCTTCCTGCCCCGTTCCGCCGATCTGGTGCTGGCGGCGATCGCCGTGATCAAGGCGGGCCATTCGTACATCCCGCTTGATCCGGGCAACCCCCGGGCCCGGCTGGAGCGCATCCTCGAGGTGGCCGAACCCGCCCTGGTCATCACCACCGGCGACCTGGCGGACGGCCTGCCACCGGAGACCGCGGTGCTCCGGCTGCACCACACCCGGCCACCGGGCCTGCACTACTCGGTGCCGTCGGTGGACGTCTCCACCTGCGCGTACATCATCTTCACCTCCGGAACGACCGGTGAGCCCAAAGGCGTACGCATATCGCACGGCAACGTCCTGCACCTGCTCCGGTCGACGGATTCCCTCTTCGCGTGCGACGAGCACGACGTGTGGTCGATGTTCCACTCCTTCGCGTTCGACTTCGCCGTCTGGGAGATGTGGGGGGCGTTGCTCCACGGCGGGTGCGTGGTCGTCGTACCGGAGCGCGTCGTCCAGGACCCGGCCGCCTTCCGGCGCCTGTTGCGGGACCGGCGGGTGACGGTGTTGAGCCAGACGCCGACCGCCTTCTACCAACTGGTCACCGAGGAGCAGAGGCACGACGACCGGCTGTCGGTACGTCGGGTCGTGTTCGGCGGCGAGGCGCTGCGCTTCGCCACCCTGGCACCGTGGATCGCCAAGTACGGCGACGAGGCGGTCGAGCTGATCAACATGTACGGCATCACCGAGACGACCGTCCACGCCTCCTACCGCCGGATCCGCGAAACCGACCTGCGCCAGAGCGCGAGCCTCATCGGCGTCCCGCTGCCGAACTCCTTCATCCGGCTGGTCGACGACCAGCTCGATCCGGTGCGACCGGGGCACGTGGGTGAGATCGTCGTCGCCGGGCCGGGGGTCGGGCTCGGGTACCATGCCCGGCCCGACCTGACCCGGCAGCGGTTCCTCGACCTGACCGACGACGACGGGCAGTCGGTCCGCGGCTACCGGTCCGGTGACCTCGCCCGGCTCCGACCGGACGGCGACCTCGAGTACCTGGGCCGAGCCGACAGCCAGGTCAAGATCCGCGGGTTCCGGATCGAACTCGGCGAGGTCGAAACGGCACTGGTCCGACAGCCGGCGGTCCGCGCCGCCGCGGTGGCCGTCCGGACCCTCCCGACCGGGGACGAGGCACTCGTCGGATACGTCGTGCCCACCGAGGACGGCGTACCGGACCAGCGCCGGCTCCGCGACGATCTGTCGCTCGTCCTGCCCGGGCACATGGTCCCGGCGACCTTCGTGGTGCTGGACGCGCTGCCCCTCACCGGCAACGGGAAGCTCGACCGGGCGATGCTGCCCGATCCGGTCCTCGGCGTCGACGCCGGCCGCGCTCCACGGTCGCTGCCGGAGGAACTGCTCTGTCAACTCTTCGCCCAGGCCCTCGGCCGCCCGACGGTCGCCCCGGACGACAACTTCTTCGTGCTGGGCGGACACTCGCTGTCCGCCGTCCGCCTGACCAGCCGGATCAGGGCGGTCCTCGGCCTGGAGGTGAGCATCCAGGAGCTGTTCGAGTCGCCCACCGTCGCCGCGCTCACCCCGAGGATCACCGCCACGACCGACCGCCCCCCGTTGACCCGGTGTGCCCACGGTGACGAGGTGCCCCTGTCGCCCGCGCAGCGGCATCGCTGGTCGCTGCGCCAGGAAACCGGAGCCGCGCCGGCCGACCAGGTGTCGTCCGCGCTCCACCTGACCGGCCGGGTCGACGTGGCCGCGCTCGACGCCGCGCTCACGGATGTCATGCGCCGGCACGCCGTGCTCCGCACCCGGTTCTCGGAACACCATGGGACACCCGTCCAGCGGATCGTCGATTCTGAGTCGATCCAGCCGCCGCTGGTCGTCGAGCCGGTGGACGCGGAGAAGCTGGCCGAGTCCGTCACGGCCGTCGCCCGGGAGCCCTTCGACCTCCGGCAGGACCCGGCCGTACGGGCCAGGCTGTTCCTCGTGGACGAGAACCGGTCGGTGCTGGTGCTGGTGCTGCATCCCATCGCCGCAGACGAGTGGTCACTGCCTCCCCTGCTGCGCGATCTGGCCGAGGCGTACGGTGCCCGGCTCGCCGGTCGCCCGCCGCGCTGGCAGCCGATGCCGGTGCGGTACGCCGACCACGTCGTGTGGCAGCGGGACCTGCTGGGCGACGCCGACGATCCGGACAGCGTCGCGGGGCGGCAGTTGGCCTTCTGGAAGGGGTACCTGAGCGGAATACCGGACGAACTCGCTCTGCCGGCCGACCGGCCGCGACCGGCCGACCCGCGGTCCCGCGTCGACCTGGTCCCCGTCGACATCGATGCCGACCTGCATGTCCGGCTCGCCAGACTGGCCGACGCGAGCGGCACGACCGTCGACATGGTGCTGAAGGCGGCACTGGCCGCGCTGCTCACCGGGCACGGCGCGGGCACCGACCTGCCGCTCGCCGTCCCGGTCCCCGGACGGACCGAGGCGGCCCTGGAACGGCTCGTCGGGCTCCTCGGCAACACGCTGGTGACGCGGGTCGACACCGCCGGGGACCCGACCTTCGCGGAACTGCTGGTCCGGGTACGAACCGCAGACCTGGCCGCGTACGCGCACCAGGATCTGCCCTTCGCACGGCTGGCCGAGCGACTCGACCCGGTGCGCTCGACCGGCCGGCACCCGCTGGCCCAGGTCATGGTGGGCACCCGGCCCACGGTCGCGCCCGACTTCGCCCTGCCCGGGCTCGGCGTGGCGGTGGAGTCGATCGGCGACGACACCGCGGCGTTCGACCTGTCGTACCGGTTCGAGAAGCGGCGCGACGCCGACGGCCAGCCACAGGGGGTGTGCGGCACCCTGGAGTACCGCGTCGACCGGTTCCGCCGGGAGACCGTGGCGCGCCTCGCGGTGGGCCTGGTACACCGGTTGGAGCAGGTGGTTGCCAACCCTGCCGTCCGGCTGAGCCAGTTCGACGACCCCGAGGCCGGGTAGCGCTCTGCCAGGTTGTTCCGGTGTGTCGCCTGTAGGGCTGGCCGGCGGTGTTCGGCTATCACCAGCGGCCGGGATACTCCGCGTGGATGTCGCCGTCGAACAGCCGCCAGCAGAATTCGTTCATCCGCACCGCGGCGGGGGCGTGCCGGGCAAGGATTCCCGCCACCGCCGCCGGCACGCCCTGCGGAATGTCGCCGCTCGCGCACCGGCGCACGTACCTGTCGCGGGCAGAAGGACCGCCGCTGACCGGCGCCGGCACCCCGCACACCGTGGTGACCAGCCAGTTCACCAGCCGCATCGCCGCGTAGTCGGCATCGTGGCCGACGTGGTGTGCGACAAAGTCGCGCTCGGCGTCCGACAGGTCGAACCGAGGCGATGTGGCCAGCCCGAAATCGACGAGGTGGATCCGGTCACCGTCGACCCGCAGGTTGCGGAAGTGTCCGTCCATATGCAGCAGCTCCCGGCTACGCAGGAACGCCACGACCTCGAACATCTGCCGCTCGAACGTCTCGGCCCTGCCGACCGGGTCGTCCAGCCAGTCGAGCAACGGATGGGGGACGTACTCGAGAAACAGCACGAGGCTGGAGGCCGCGCCGGCCAGTTCCTCGAAGCGGACGCGCACGGCCGGGTCGCCGCCGAACTGGGCGACAACGGCGTCGATGTCACGGTGCTCGGACGCGACAGGCGGGCGGCCGGGTAGCACCCGCCAGTGGTACAGCAGCGGGAAAGACTCCGCCTCACCGGCGAGGACTCCCGCTGTGACGATCATGTTCGCGGCCAGCTCGCGCCAAGCGCCGAAGCCCGGGCCGGCGAGGCGGTACATGCCGTACTGGCAGAAGGGCGGCAGGTCGAACAGGTTCGCCGTGCTGTGCGGATGGGCCAGCTCCCGATCGGTGATCGGGATCCGCTTGGCGAACACCGGCACGCCGTCGACATCGAGCACAAAGGAGTCTCCGCCCACACCCACGGCGCTGGTGGGAGCGGCGTGGAGAAGCGCCGCCAGGTCGTCGTCATCGCGGGCGGCGAGCGAGGTCGAAACGAGATCGTGGCGGAAACGTCGGGCGGTGAGCATCGCACCCATCATGCCAGCGGGTTGCGCCCCCGACGCTTCGCCTTGGCCTCCACACCGTTCAGGCACCGCCACGACGCGAGACGACTCGACGATGCTCAGGTTGCCGGCCGGGGCTCAGGGGGCGGCGGCGATGTGGTGCCGGAGTACCGGCGGGCGGCGGCGACCAGGTCGGCCGGGTATCCGGCGTTCGCTCTGTCGATGATGTCGCGGGGGCGGCCCTGTTGGACGGGTACGCCTTGGTGCAGCACGACGATCCGGTCGCAGCTCTGCACCGCCTCGCCGAGATCGTGGGTGATGAACAGGACGGCCAGGCCGGTGCTGTCGGCGAGGTGGCGCAGGGTGGCGGCGATGCCGGCCCGGGTGGACACGTCGAGCATGGAGGTCGCCTCGTCGGCGATCAGCAGCACCGGTTGACCGACGAGTGCGCGGGCGATGGCGATACGTTGACGTTGCCCGCCGGACAGCTGACCGGGTCGGCTGATGAGCAGTTCGGTACCGGGTAGGCCGGCCCGTTCGAGGGCCTGGGTAACCCGGTCGGCGTGCAGGTGGCGGGGCGTGCCGGCGATCCGTAGGGGTTCGGCGACGAGTTGTGCGACGGTCATCGCCGGGTGCAGGGCGGCGTACGGATCCTGGGCGACGAAGCCGAGCCGGTGCCGGACGGCCCGCAGCCGACGCCCACGCAGAAGCCGCAGGTCCTCGCCGGCCACGTGGACCTGGCCGGTGGTGGGCCGTAGCAGGCCGAGCAGGATCTGCGCCAGGGTGCTCTTGCCGCTGCCGCTCTCGCCGACGATGCCGACGATCTCCCCCGCCCGGAGCTGCAGGTCGACACCGGAGAGCGCGGCGGCCTGCCGGTGCCGGGTCCGGTAGACGTGACCGACGCCCGTCAGATCGACCACCGGTTCGGCCGCCGTCCCGGAGCCGACGGCCTTGCCCGGCCCCGGTGTGGCTGGCTCGGTGGGTGCGGGCGGTGGGGACACGGTCGGGAACAGCAGCGGCCGGTCCTCGCCCAGATGGTGACAGGTGACCATCGCGTCCCCGAGCGCCGCCGGGAGGGGTGGTTCGGTGTGGCAGGGCTCGCTCGCCCAGGGGCAGCGCTCCACGAAGGGGCAGCCGGCAAGGCGGTCGGGCTGGGCCGGTGCGGTCCCGGGGATGCTGGTCCAGGGCGCGGTCGGGTCGAGTGACGGCGTCGCGGCGAGCAGTCCTCGGGTGTACGGGTGGTGGGGGTGGCCGTTCGCCGGTCCGGTTTCGACGAGGGTGCCGGCGTACATGACGGCCATCCGGTCGGCGATTCCGCGCAGGGCCGGCAGGTCGTGGGAGATCAGCAGGAGGCCGACCTCGTGGTGGGCACGCAGGTCCGCGAGCAGGTCCAGGATGTGGTTCTGGGTGACCAGGTCCAGCCCGGTGGTGGGCTCGTCGGCGATGAGGAGCTGCGGCTCGCCGGCCAGCGCGAGGGCGATCGCCACCCGTTGGCGTTGCCCGCCGGAGAGGTGGTGCGGGTAGGCGCCGGCCGTGTCCGTGGGCAGCCGGACCTGCTGGAGCAGGTCGACCGCACGGGCGGCGGCCGCCGAACGGGAGGCCCGGGTGTGTACTCGCACGGATTCGACGAGTTGGTCGCCGACGCGGCGGACCGGGTTGAGTCCGGTCATCGCTCCCTGCGGCACGATGGCGATCCGTCGGCCGCGTACGCCGTACCAGTCGGGGCCGGTGAGGTCGGTGAGTCGCAGGTCGTCGAGCCGGGCGCTGCCGGCGATGGTCGAGCCGGGCGGTAGCAGGCCGAGCAGGGCCTTGGCGATGGTGGACTTGCCGGAGCCGGTCTCGCCGGCCAGCGCCACGATCTCGCCGGCGTCGACGTCGAGGTTGACGTCGCGGCTGGCGGGGTGGCCGTTCGGGTAGTGGATCGTCAGATCCGTGATCGTCAGCATCAGCGGGCCTGCCGGAAGGTGGGGTTGAGCCGGTCCTCGGTGGCCACGCCCACCAGGGCGAGGGCGGTGACGGTGGCGACGATGGCGACGCCGGGTGGCAGCGCCCACCACAGCCACGCGTCGGTCAGCATGGCGCCCCGGACCGACGCCCAGTGGATCATCGTGCCCCAGCTCGGTGTGGTGGGGTCACCCAGTCCGAGGAAGGCCAGGCTCGCGTCGAGAACGATGGCCGTCATCGCCGCCCGGACGAAGACCGGCACGAGCAGCGGGGCGACGACCGGGGAGGCGTGCCGCACGAGCAGGTACCAGGTGGACGCGCCCATCGCCCGGGCGGCCTGCAGGTGGCCGCGGGACCACGCGGCGAGCACCCCGGCGCGGACCAGCCTGGCGGGTCCGGCCCAGACCAGGGCGGCGACCACCGCCGCCCGTACGCCGAGGCTCTGGCCGAGGAACGCGGCCGCGACGATCAGCAGCGGCAGGAACGGCAGGGCGAGGACCAGGTCGACGGTCCGCATCAGGATCGCGGCGGCCCAGCCGGGTGCCAGGCCGGCGACCCCGCCGACCAGCGCCGCCGCGATGGTGGCGATGCTCGCGACGAGCAGGGCGATGCCGAGGGAGCCGCGGGCGCCGATCACCAGTTGCGCGAACAGGTCCCGGCCCAGGTCGTCGGCGCCGAGCCAGCGGTCGGCCGACGGTGCCGCGTACGGCTTGGCGACCCGCTGTCGGCCGTCGGTGCCGAGCAGCCACGGGCCCACGAGGGCGGTGGCGGCGAGGGTCGCCAGCAGGACGCCCCCGGTCCAGCCGGCCAGCCGGCCGGCCCTCACGACCGGCCCCGCCCGCGGACCCGCGGGTCGAGCAGCGGGTACGTCAGATCGGCCAACGCGTTCATGACGAGCACGGTGACGGTCAGCGTGAGGAAGGTGCCCTGCATCATCGGATAGTCCCGCCCCTGGATGGCGTCGAAGGTGAGCCGGCCCAGGCCCGGGTAGGCGAAGACGGTCTCGACGACGAGGGCGCCGCCGACCAGCCAGCCGAGTTCCATCATCAGCTGGGTGTGGACCGGCAGCAGCGCAGGGCGCAACAGGTGCCGGGTGACGACCCGTCGCTGCGGGATTCCCCGGGCGTGGGCGTGTTCGACGTGCGGGGCGTGCAGCGCCGAGGCTATCGAGAAGCGCGTCACCAGGAAGAACTGGCCGATCCCGGTGGCCACGAGCACGCCCACGGGGAGGACGAGGTGGATGGCGATGTCGCCGACTGCGGCAAGCCCGGTGTGCCCCGGGGAGGAGACGCCGAAGGTGGGCAGTGCCCCGAGATGCACGCCGAAGAACAGGATGCAGAGCATGCCGAGCCAGAACGCGGGCGCGGCGTCCAACAGCAGCACCCCCGCCAGCAGCAGGTTGCCCTTGCCCCGGCCACGCCGCAGGCCGGCTAACACGCCGAGCAGGACGCCGACGGCGGCGGTGAGCAGCACGCTGGTGCCCACCAGCAGCAGCGTCCAGGGCAACGCCGCCCCGATCGCCTCGATGACCGGCCGGCCACCGTTGAACGACTCGCCGAGGTCGAGCCGGGCCAGGTCGCGCAGGTAGCGGGCGAACTGCACGTGCAGCGGCTGGTCCAGCCCGTACGCGGCGACGACCTGAGCCCGGGTCGTGGCGTCCAGTTGACCGACGTCGGCGCCGCCGAGGGTCCGCAGCGGGCCGCCCGGCAGCGCGCGAGGCAGGGCGAACGTGACGGTCACCGCGACGGCGAGGACCGCCAGGTAGCCGCCGGCCCGGCCCAGCACGGCACGGGCGAGCCCGGTCCGGGCCCGGGCCGGGCGCGACGCGACGGTCATCTCAGCCGGGCAGGGCGACGAGGGAGTGCTTGTTCAACGGTCCCCCGCCCTGCTGGTAGACCCAGCCGGCGAAGACGTCGCTGCGGTAGGCGTACGCCCCGGCCGGGTAGTACAGGGTGACGAACGGCGTCTTCGCCGCCAGCAGCTGCTGCAGTCGCCCCGCCGCTGCCTGACGGTCGGCCAGCGTGGTCGTTTCCAGCAGCTGCTTCGCCGCGGCGTCGAGTTCGGTGTCGGCGATGCCGGTGACGTTGTGATGCCCCAGCTTCGGATCGGTGGCCGCCAGCGCGGCGAGCTTGGCGTAGTCGATCATCGTGGGCGCCGCCCAGCCCCAGATGGCAAGGTCGTAGTCGCGGCCGTTGGCCACGTCGAAGCCGGGCCACACCTTCGCGTCGACCGAGTCGGCGTCCATCGACCGTACGGTCGTGCGGACACCGATCCTGCCGAGCATCTCGGTGATGAGTTCGGCGGCGCGTACCCGGTCCGGGCTGTCGGCGTAGACGAGCAGTTCGAAGGCGAGCGGCTTGCCGTCCAGGACACGTACGCCGTCGGCACCGGGTGCGGCGCCGATCGCGTCCAGGGCGGCGGCGGCCGCGGCCGGGTCGTGGGTGTGCTTCAGGTTGGCGTCCGCGCCGGGTGCCTCCGGATGCCAGAACCCGGGGCTGCCGACGGTGCCCTGCCCGAGCAGGACGGTGTCGACCAGGTCGGTGGTGTCGATCGCCGCGGAGATGGCCCGGCGTACCTCGACCCGGTTGAACGGGGCCTTGCCGTCGTTGAAGGCCAGTAGCGTGCTGGAGAAGTTCGACCCGGTAGCCACCTTGATGCCCGACTGTTGGGCCAGTTGGTCCTTCAGGTTGGGTGGGACCTCGTCGGCGACCAGGTGCACCTCGCCGGTACGCAGCGAGGCGAGGGCGGTCTGCTGCTCAGGGATCACCGAGACGGTGAGCTTGTCGATCCGGGGCTTACCGATCGGGTACGTGGTGTTGGCCGTCAACTCGTACCGGCGGTCCGGTTGGTAGCTGGTCAGCCGGTACGGGCCGGTGCCGACCGCGGCCGACAGCGGCGCCTTCTCCGGATCGGCCACCCCCGACCAGATGTGCCGGGCCAGCACTGGCATGTCCGCGAGCAGCCGGACCGGAAACTCCGGGTCCGGCTTGCCCAGGGTGATGACCACCGCGCCGTCCTGTGCCTTCACGTTCGTGACGTTCGCCAGCGGTGTGGCGAACCGGACGGTGTCGTGCTTCCGGTAGTAGTCGATGGTGAACACGACGTCGTCGGCGGTGAACGGCTTGCCGTCGTGCCAGGTGACACCGGTACGCAGCGGCAGTGTGAACACCGTGCTGTCCGGACTCGTGCTCACCCCGGTGGCCAGCAGGGGCGTGGCCCGGTTACCGGTGTCCAGGACCAGCAGCGTGTCGAAGATCAGGCTCATCAGGTGGTAGCCCGGATAGCCGGTCGTGTACGTGTAGGGGGTCAGCGTCCCCTCGTCGCCGGCGACCGCGATGGTCAGCGCCGAGGCGGTCTGCGGCTCATTCCTGGTGGCCGAATCGCCCCCGCCGCCGCCGGCACAACCGGCGATGGCGAGCAGTAGCCCTGCGGCCAGAACACGCAAGGCGGGCATGCCTCGTCGGCGGGCGCGGTGTGACACGGGCGGTTGACCTCCTGGTACGGGGCCGGGCACCTGACGGGGCCAGCCGGCTATCGTCGGCACTCCCACGATCCGGTGGGCACGAAGAAGGAGCGGTTGATGGGTAGTCGGGTCCTGCTGATCGGCGTCTACGGCATGGAGATCGTCGAGTGCGGCGGCGCGCTCGCGGCGAACCTCGCTGCCGGGGGCGAGTCGCACGCGGCGCTGATGGTGTGCGACGAGGACATGCGTCCGGGCGTGAGCGCAGCAGCCGACGTCCTCGGGGTTCCGGTGGAGTTTCTCGGCTTCCGGCAGGGACACGTCGCCGTCGACGAGGCCCACAAGCGCGCCCTGGTCAAGGTCATCCGCACGGTGCGCCCGTCCATCGTCATCACCCAGGACCCGGAGCACTCCCTGACCGACCTCGACCCCGATCGGCGACCGGCGATGACCCTGGTCCTCGAGGCGCTCGGCCTGGCCGGTCGCGGGTTCGCCGCCGACGACGGTCTCGCTCCCCACCCGGTACCGACGATCTACTACATGACGCCCTCGCGAGCCAACTGCGTGGTCGACATCGCCCCGTACTGGCCGTTGAAGGTCGCCGCGATGAACAGCCTGCGCAGCCAGCTCGAGTTCTCCGCGGCCCACTGGGAGAACGAGCTGCGCCCCGCCGACCTCGAAGCGCTGGTCCCCGGGTACGCCCAGCTCGAGGACGCCTACGAGCGCGGACGGGCCCTGCACGAGGTCCTCGACCGGGCCACGCACATCTACCACGGTGTCGGCCACCACGGCCGGTACGCCTTCGCCGAGGCGTACCGGCGCGAAGGTGACTTCCATCTGCCTGCCCTCATCGAATAATGCCTGGCAGCGGCTACGCAGGAGGCCGCTTCAAGGTCATCGACAGTCTGGCCACTATTGCCAGTATTTGGCAATAGTGGCTATCGAGGCAAAGCGCGAAGGCGTGCTTCATCACACTGCAGGCCGGGCTGGATCCCGACCGGGCGGCCCCACCGCAGGATCAGCCGCACGCAACCGAGCGGCGCGCCCTGGTCGGCCCGGAGAAGCACACTGTGACGTGCGTGGGGCCACCGTCTCACCTGGGTGGACGCGACGACGTCCAGCCTTGTCGGCGCAACCGTTCGATGCCGTCCAGTAACAGGTCCAGAGCGAACTCGAACTCGAACTGGTCGTCACAGCCCTGGCCGACGACCGAGGCGTCGTCGTGTGACGCCGCGGTGGCGATCGCCGCGAGGTGTGGGAACTGGGCGGCGGCCTCCGCCGGAAACGCCGCCGGCGGTTCAGGCTCGGCCATGCCGGACCGACCGGCGCGCCGGGAAGCGTCGAACAGCTCCTGGCTGAAGCCCAGCATGCGACTGCCCATCGCGTGCATCACGTGGTGGGCGAGGTCTGTGGAGAACCCGCCCTTCCGGAGCGTCCCGACCATCGAGTCGAGGTAGCCGAGGATGGCCGGCGTCGCCTCGTTGCGCGACTCGATCGCGATCGACGCCCAGGGGTGGCGCAGCAGCACCTCCCGCGCCGAGAGGATGCGCTCGCGGATCACCCGCTTCCAGTCGGCGTCGAGCACCGGAGGATCGATCTCGCCGACGACCACGTCGATCATGCCGTCGAGCAGCTCGTTCTTGTTCGCCACGTGCTTGTAGAGGGCCATCGGCACGACGCCCAGGTCCTGGGCGAGGTTGCGCATGCTGAGGGACTCGATCCCGGCCTCGTCGGCGAGCGTCACGGCGGCGCTCAGGACGCGATCTCTGCTCAGCGGCGCCCGACGCAGCGTCTCAGCCTGCTCAGCCATCACGGTCCTCCACTTCCTGCCGGCGGTTGAACCCTAGCCACCTTGACAGGTGTACGGCGTACACCTACCTTGTTTCCTAGAAGGTGTACGCCGTACACCTGGAAGGGAGAGAGATGAAGGCGATCGTCCAATACCGATACGGTCCGCCGGAGATGCTCACCCTCGCGGACGTCGACGCGCCGGTGCCGGCGGCCGACGAGGTGCTCGTGCGGGTCGAGGCCGCCGCGCTCAACGCGTACGACTGGCACGTCATGCGCGGCGATCCACGGCTGGCGCGCCTGTCGATGGGCCGGTCAGGGCCGCGGGCGCGGATCCGCGGCCGCGACTTCGCCGGCCGAGTCGAAGCCGTCGGCCCCGACGTCCGACAGGTACGACCTGGCGACGCCGTCTTCGGCGACCTGGGCGACGCCAACGGCGCGTTCGCCGAGTACGCATGCGTGCCCGAGACCCTGGTCGCGCGCAAGCCCGGGAACCTGACGCCGCAGCAGGCGGCCGCCCTGCCGCTGGCCGGCGTCACCGCGCTCATGGGACTGCGCGATGTCGGGCAGGTCGAGCCCGGCCACCGCGTTCTCGTCAACGGCGCGTCCGGCGGCGTAGGCACCCTGGCCGTCCAACTGGCCAAGGCGCTCGGCGCGACCGTGACGGGGGTGTGCAGCACCCGCAACGTCGACCTGGTGCGCTCCCTCGGCGCCGATCACGTCGTCGACTACACCCGCGACGACTTCACCCACGACGCCGGCCGCCACGACGTCGTGTTCGACCTGGTCGGCAACCGTTCCCTCACCGCGCTCCGGCGAGCGCTGGCCCCGACCGGGACGCTCGTGCTCTCCGGCGGCGGCGTCTATCGCGGCGGCAGCCTCGTCGGACCGGTCTGGCTCATCGCGCGCGGGCGCCTGCTGGCGCCCTTCGTGCGACACCGCATCGCCATTCTCACCACCGCACCCAGCCGGCAACACCTCGACACGCTCCGCGCCCACGCCGAGGCCGGCCGCCTCACCCCGGTCATCGACCGGACGTATCAGCTGCCCGAGGTTCCCGAAGCCATCCGGTACGTGGAAGGCGAACACGCGCGGGCGAAAGTGGTCATCACCATCTGACCCCCGACGGATGCCAGACGCCTTCCGCCGTTCCTGGTCTCACCGAAAGGCACCGCCATGATCAAATTTACCCGTTCACTTCCGCGCACCGCGCCCACCGACTCCACGGCCCCGCTCGGCGGTCCGCGCACGGCCACGACGGCGGGTGTCGGATGAACCGGCACACCGCCCCGGTCACCCGACCGGCAGCACGGCGCCCGTCGGGTGACCGGGACGGGTCGAGCTGGCACCTTCCGGTAGCGCTGGTGGCCCTCGTCCTCATCCCGGTCGTCGCCGGGTCACTGCGGCTTCTCGAGCTCGCCGGCGGCCCGCAGCTGCTACCCACCAACCCGCGCATCGATTCCTCACCGGCGCCCGTCGTGGTACACGTTCTTGCCGCGGCCCTCTACGCCTTCCTCGGCGCGTTCCAGTTCTCCGCCCGGCTGCGTCGTCGCCATCCGGGCTGGCACCGACGGTCCGGCCGGATACTGATCGTGGCCGGCCTGATCGTGGCCGCCTCCGGGACCTGGATGACACTGTTCTACCCCGACGCCCCGGGCGGTGACCTGCTGTGGGGCATCCGGCTCCTGGTCGGATCGGCGATGGCCGCCAGCATCGTTCTGGGGTTCACCGCGATTCGCCGTCGCCATGTCGCCACCCACCGCGCCTGGATGATCCGTGCCTACGCCCTCGCCGTCAGCGCCGGCACCCAGGCGTTCACCCAACCCATCGGTGAGACCCTGTTCGGCACGAGCGACCTGAGCACCGCCCTCTCCGTAGGGTCCGGCTGGATCATCAACGCGGCCGTCGCCGAATGGGTCATCCAGCGCCCAGCCGGCCGCTGGGCCCGGCACCGCCGCACCCCCACAACCCGGGATGGTGACCCGGCGTGCCCGTCCGGCGCGACCGGTTACCGCGTCACGGGCAGGGCGTCCGCGCGCAGACATCGATGACTTTGCCGGTGAGCAGGAACACCGCCTTCTGTTTCTGGGCTCCGGCCTGGGCGCGCGGGAACTCGTGCGAATCGTCGCCGTACTCCGGCCCGGCCGGGGCGAGGTTGGTCGGCGGTGGCGCGTACGCCGCGCCGCTGTTCCAGACCACCATCGCCGAGCCGCTGTACGGGTACCTGCGGATCGGCGCGATGCCCCAGAACGGCCGCACGTCCGGCGACCAGCCGCCGTCGAGCGCGGGGGTGTGCAGGCGGGCGCCGATGGTGCGCGCCTGCACCTCGGCAGTGGCGGTGGAGACCTGCTGGTCGCCGAAGGCCACGTGCATCAGCACCCGGTGCGCCGGGGTGCGCGGCAACGGCCGGTCGGTCATGTGCTGGGCGTACCCGTTGGCCTCGGACCGGTCCCACAGCATCTGGAGCAGCGCGAGGATCAGCTGCTGGTCGGCCTTGTCCGGGTAGTTGCCGTCCATGATCGCCTGGAACGGGGCGAAGTCCTTGCTGCGTTGCAGCAGCGTGGAGTAGTTCATTCCCGGCACGCCGAGTACCGACCGGGTCCAGTCCTGGGCGATGGCGGTGAGCGCGCCGCCGTTGATGCCGCCCTGGCTGTTGCCGTCGTAGCGCAGCCCGCCGGCCACGTCGATCAGCGGCCGGGCGCTGGCGTCCCGGAACGCCGGGTGGGCGGCGAACCCGCCCGGGTGGATCATCGCCCGGCCCAGGAAGAGGAAGTTCAGGAAGCTCTGCTGCACCCGGTCCACCACCGCCGGAAAGGCACTGAGCCCGGTGAAGGCGCCGGCCACGTAGGGGACGTCGGCGGCGGCCATGCCGATCCAACTGGTCGCGCAGAAGGTGAAGTCGTACGTGTTCGACATCGTCTTGACGTTGCCGGCGTTGATCTCGGTCGGCTTGCCGAGCAGGCCGTGGCCGTAGAGCGAGAGGTGCGCCGGTTTCGCGGCGGAGGCACTGCGCGGGATGTTGCAGACGAAGTCCGCCGCCACCGTCGTTCCGGACGGCGTGGGCAGGGCGTTCGGCGTCGGTGGCGTCCCGTCGCCGCCGGCCGGCCCGTAGTGCAGCCGGGAGCCGGGCCCGCCGTCGCCGGTCAGATAGGACGGTACGCCGATGGTGCCGGTCACCTGCCGGGCGATCAGCGGCTCCTGCTCCGGCGGGTAGTCGGTCACCTGGGTGACGGTGAACGACGGTGCGGCCCGGCGGAGGGCGGCGAACGCGCCATCCCGGATCGCCAGCATCCGCCCGGTCAGACCGTGCCGGCTGGCCACGGTGAAGTCCCAGGCCAGGTAGAGGCTGTGCCGCTTGACGCCGGCTCTGGTCAGGTCGGTGAGGATCCGCTTCATCTGCGGGACGCGAGGGTCCCGATGGCCGAGGCCGGCACCGGTCACGTACGCCGTGAACGCCTTCGGCGCCGGGATCAACGCCTCGTTGCCGTCGCGCATGCCGCGCAGGCCGACGACGTACCGGGTGCCCTCGGTCAGCGCCACAGCCGGCCGGATGATCAGCAGTTGCCGGTCCGGCTGGCCGGCCGCGTGCGCGTCCAGCTCGGCCCAGTACGGCGTACGCTTGCCGGTCCGGGCGTCGAGCAGCACGATCGGCGCGTCCGGCGCCAGCGAGCGGCCGATGTCGGTGACCGGCGCGATCCCGGTCGTCGCGGGGTCGAGGCCGGGCACGCGCACCAGGATCGGCGAGCCGGGACTGAACCCGTCCTGCCGGTTCCATTCCGTCGGGTCGATCGGGGTCCCCTGCGCGTTGGCGGGCATCGCGGAGGCCGGGAACCGTACCCGCTTGCCGGTAGGGCTGGTCCGATCCGGCACGGTGAAGTAGTCGTTCGGGAACGGCAGCAGGCAGGCCGTCGGGTCGATCGGGTCGCACGCCCGGTGCCCGGCCGGTGCGGGAGTCGCGGGCGGCGCCGCGGCGGCACCCGCGCCGAGCAGGACAGCGCCTGCGGTCACCAGCACGGACACGGCGAGGCGGAGCCGTCTGAGTGTGGTCACGCGCATCTCCTTCGACACTGGACGGTGGTCCGATGCAGGGGCTGACGGTGGTGGGTGAAGCGTGGTGTCCTTCCTACGCTCGTGAATGGATCTCGGCAAGGGGCTACGGGCCGGCCCTTGTCCCGCGGGCGCCCCTGGTGACAGGAGCACCGGATCATGCGCCGCGCCCTCGCCCGGGGCTCGTCACGAGGTCCTGTGCTCCTGGCTCGCATCAGGCGACGTGGCCACGATGAAGCAGACCGGGTTCGTGAGCCGGATCCGACCGTCGGCGTCCCGCCGGGTGTCCAGTTCCGCAGCGAGCTGACGTTCCAGGTCAGGACGGCGTTCCTGCGGGATCATGTCCCAGAAGAGGCGTAGACCCTGCGCGTACGTCCAGCGGACGAACTCCTCCCCGGACGCCGCGACGAGTGGCACATCCTCGACCACGACCCGCGGCTCGACGAAGCCCGCGCCCCGCAGGTGCCGGGTTATGGCATCAGCCTCGTCGGCTGCGTCGAGTGCGTCAGCCGTACCGGCTGCGGCATCGGTCGCGGCGAAGTCCCGCATGGCTCGTTGGAAGAACTCCAGCGCGATCTGCGACCCGTCCCCTTCGGTGACGGCTCCGGGGACGGCGAGGGCGATCCGCCCCCCGGGACGCAACAGCCGGGCGTAGTTGGCCAGGGTGGCCGGGTGATCCGGAACAAGGGGAAGACTCATGCTGGCGGTGATCAGGTCGAACGTCCGCGGAGCGAAGGTTGGTGCCCGGCCGTCCATGACGACCGCCCGAGCGTTGACGGTCCCGCGCCGGTCGATATCCCCCTGGAGGAACCGGATCATCCGAGGTGCCAGGTCGATGCCGGTGACCTCGCCGTCCGGGCCCGTCGCGGCCGCGGCCGGGAAGAGGACGGCGCCGCGGCCGGTGCCGATGTCCAGGATGCACTCACCAGGCGCTACCGCCGCGTGGCCGACCAGCCTGCTGCCGACCGGTTTGAAGAAGGCGGGACCGATCTCGTCGTACACCTCGGCGACCGTGTCGTAGACGGCCCACAGCTGATCAGTCATGGTCACTCCGTACTAGCGGCGGCGCGGTGGTCGCCGTGCCGATGGTTCCGGGGCCGTTGGCGTCCGGCTGCTTTTTCCGCACGCTGAGGAAGTGCAGCTGGAGCGGCAGGCCGACGACGACCTGGGGCAGGACCTGCTGGGCGTGGAACAGCAGCGCAAAGCCGAGGGCGGCGTCCGGCGCGACGTGCAGCAGACCGAGGCAGTAGACGGCACCGACCTCGAACGTGCCCAGGTTGGCGGGTGCGCCGGGCAGGACGTTGGAGAAGTCGATGAAGAAGACCACCAGAACGACGGCGGCCACCGACAGACCGATGTGCAGCGCACGCATGACCGCGTAGGCGGCGGCCACGTCGATCATCTCGCCGACGAGAATGAGGCAGGAAGCCGAGCTGAACCGCAACCGGTCCTTCAGGAAGTACATGCCGTCGACCATGCTGTGCAGCATCTTCGGCAGTCGGTTCGCCCGGGCACGGTAGGCGGTCACCACGAGCAGACCGAGCAGCCCGAGCATGAGGGCCGACACGCCGATGACGAAGCCGGTCACCCAGCCGGGCAGTCCGGGGACCAGGAACGGCGTGGCCAGTGCCAGCAGACCCATGCAGGCCGCACCGATCGTCTTCTTCAGCACGATGAGCGCGCCTGTGATCCCGACCGGAACGCCCTCATGTTTGAGCATCCACAGGCGGAGCAGCTCACCGGCGCGGGCCGGGCTGATCGACGACGCCGCCTGCGCGGCGAACTCGTATCGCAGGAGCCGGCCGGCCGGCGGCTGGTGTCGGGGGCCCAGCATCACCACCCAACTGCCGGCCCGGACGACCTGGGCGACGAGGTTGAGCAGCACCGCGACCACCAACAGCGGCACATCCACGCGGGTCAGCGTGTCGCTGAACGCGCGCGCGTCGAGCCCGCGCAGAAACCACCACAGCGAGATGACGGTTGTCGCGATGAGCGACACCCGGACGACGAGATCCCACCGTTTCCTCGGCGACACCCCCCGGGGCTCACTCATCGGGGCAGACGGGGTCGGCGGCCACGGAGGTCGGCAGCCGCCGGGCAGCGGCACTGTGCGGCCACAACGCGCGCTCGGTGGCGTAGAAGCGGAGCAGGTCAGGGGGATGGATGCCCAGTTTCACCCGAATCTCGCCCAGCGGCCAGGCGAGCAGGTCGCGCCACGGCACATCGCCGAGCGGCTGGATCCTCTGGTGAGCCGCGAAGCGTACGGCCATCTCGAACAGCAGCAGGTCGTCGCGGCTCAGCCGCCACGGCCCGCGGTACAGCGTGGTGGCCGCGAGGGTGAACAGCTTCTGCTGCCACCGACTGAGTCGTCCGCTGGAGCCCATCGTGGCCCCGAGCACGAAGGCCTCATCGGGCGGCAGGGTGCCCCGGCCGAGAATGATGTGGATGCTGTCGTGGCCGAACAGATCGACGTTGCCGGGCAAGGCGACCGGGCTCGCCGGGTTCTCCAGGAGCCGGACGTACCACGGGACGACGGAGGGATCGTCGCCGGGCATCCCGGCGTGCGCCTCCGCGAGCGTCGCGGAGTCGTCGAGACCGGGCACCCAGTCCGACAGTGCTGGCGGAGTTGTCACGAGGTGCTCCCCTCCGTCAGGTAGACGAGTCCGCGGGTGCCGTCGACGGTGACGAGCTGGCCGTTCTGAATGACCTTGGTGGCGTTGCCGGTGCCCATCACGGCTGGGATGCCGTACTCGCGGGCGACGATGGAGCCGTGAGACAGCGCGCCCCCGCTGTCGGTGATGATGCCGCCGGCGATGCCCAGCAGCGGGGACCAGGCAGGCGTGACGTACGAGGCGACCAACACGTCGCCGGCTCTCACCTCGTTGAAGTCCCGCACCGAACTGACGTGCCGGGCGGTCGCGGTGACCCGACCGGGACTGACCGCGAACCCCCTGAGATCGGCCGACGACTCGTCGAGGTCCTCGCTGCGGCCGAGAAAGGCGATCGGTAGGAAGTCCACGCCGGCCACCTCCACCCGCAGTCCTCGGGGCACCTGCGCGGGCGGTGACACCTGGCGCTGCCGCTCCCGCAGTTCCCGCCGCAGGCGTACGGTTTCGGCGAGATCGGCCGGCCGGTCCCCTGCTCCCAGGACGCGCAGCTGCTCGGTCAGCTCGTCGCCGCTGAGGAAGAAGACGTCGTCGGCGGCGCTCAGCGCGCCCGCATCGGCCAGCCGCCTGCCCAGCTCGAGATACCCACGCCGGATCGTCGGCCAGCCCATCGTGAAGTAGTGCAGCGCCTCGTCCCGGACGTGGGCGTAGTAGCGGGTCCAGCGCAGCAGAGCCCGGAGCACGGCGCGTCGGACCGGCTTGCGGCGCAAGCCGCGCAACAACGTCGTGCGGGACTCTTCCCGCTGGCGGGCCAGGTCGCGCAGGCGGTCGTGCAGCGAGCGGAAACGACCCTCCCGGTACGCCTTGAGGGTGGTCAGGAACGCCGACGGATCCTCGACCGGCGTCGGCTCGGCGAAGTCCAGCTGGTACGCCTGATGCGCGTACCGCTCCAGGAACTGGTCGAAGCCGTCCGGTGGCCCGTCCCCGGGCCCGTCGGCCGTGGCGAGCTCGAAGAGAGCGGCGTCCATCTCGGAGGCTTTGGTCGGGTATCCCTGCAACAGCACCGCGAACCCGTCCTCGGCCGCCTCCGGCGGGGCCAGAAAGCGGTACAGGCGGTCGAGCAGCCACTCGCCGCCGTTCCAGTACCAGGCGAGCCCGCCGAGCAGCGCCCAGTACACCGCGCTGAGTTCCTCGGCCTCGTCGATGACGGCGAGCACGCCGCGGGTGGTCAGCGTGGCGGGGGTGATCCTGCGCAGCGCCTCGATCCGCTCGATGTGGTGCGGCAGCAGGGTCGTACGCCACTGGCGGTCGAGCCGGGCGAGATGGAAGCGGAAGAAGGCGGCCACGAGCTTGCCGGTCTGGACCGGGTGCCGCTTGAGTCGGGTGTCGAGCCGGATGTAGGCGTACCCGTTGATGGTGCCCGACATCGGCTCCGGCAGCAGGCGGTCGACGCGCGGGTCCCGACCGGACCAGTTCTGCTTCCACTCGCGTACCAGGCGGGGGAAGAGCGTCGTCGCGAAGAGCGGGGACAGCGGCTCCGGCAGCCACGAGTCGCAGATGCTGATCCGTGCCCACTCGGCGCCCTCGATGGGGCTGCGCCAACGGACGTCCTCGGGCAGCACCACGTCCCGGGTGAGCGGGCGTGCCTGCAGGATCGCGAACCGGCCGTCCGTGATCGCCCACTCGATGTCCTGGGAGGCGCCGAAGTGCTCCTGGACCGCGATGCCCAGCCGGGCGAGCGCCACGGCCTGATCCCCGGTCAGCGAGGGGGTGTCGCGCAGCTCGGGCGGGACGTCGACGAAGGTGGCGCCGTCCTCGGTGGGCGTGACCATGAGGGGTTTGTGGGAGTGTTCCGTGCTGAGCAGCCGATGGCCCTCGCGGTCCACCACGTGGCGGTCGGGTGTGACGACGCCGCTGACCACCGCCTCGCCGAGCCCCCAGCTGGACTCGATGACCACTGGTTCGGTGACCGCCGCGGTCGGCGCGGTCACGAACATGACACCGGCGGCGTCGGCGGGCACCAGGGCCTGCACGACGACGGCCATGCGTGCCTCGGCGTGCGGCAGTCCCACCCGGTCCCGGTAGTGGATGGCGTGGACGTCCCAGAGCGAGGCCCAGCAGCGCAGCAGCGCGGTCACCAACCGGTCGAACGTCCGGACCCCCAGCTCGGTGTGGTACTGGCCGGCGAAGCTGGTGTCCGCCGTGTCCTCCGAGGTGCCGGAGGACCGGACCGCGACGGCTCCGCCGGCCGGGCACACCGTCCGGAACGCCTCCTCCAGGTCGGTGAGCAGGGTCGCCGGCAGCTCGATCGCCTCGATCGCCGCGCGCAGCGTTCCGGCGGCCCGCTCGTCCTCGCCGGCGAGCAGGGCCAGGTGCGGCGCCACAGCCGGCTGTGCGAACCGTTCATAGACCGAGGTGGGCACGCAGAACCCCGGCGGCACCGGTACGCCGACGCCGATGAGCTCGCCCAGGTTGGCGGCCTTGGCGCCCACGGTCGGCGTGTCGTCCCGGCCGACCGCCGACAGCGCGATGACGTCAGGCATCGTCGGCCACCCGTCGCACCCAGTGCTGGTAGTGCTTGCGGAAGGCGCGGATACCGCTGTCCCGTTCGACGTAGATGCCGTGCCGGTCGCCGGTCTCGAGGGTGTTGAAGATCGGCAGATCCTGGTTCGACGTGACGGTGATCTCCGGCCGGTGCACCAGGTAGTTCCGCAGGTCGCGCAGCCGCCGGCCGCTCGGTTCGAGGGCGACGGCGATGTGCTGCACCGTCCGGTTGGGGGCGACCGGCGTGGTGGCGAGCAGCAGCCGGTACTGGATCACGTCGTCGGCCCAGTAGGTGATGCGCTGCCCGGCCGGCCAGCCGTCGACGCGCAACACGAACTGCTTGGCATTGATCCCCAGCAGGTTGGCGAGGGCGCCGAGCCTGCCGGTGTAGGCCGGCCAGGTCAGCTCCGCGCCCATCCACGCGCCACCGAGGATGGGCGGCCCGTGTCCGGTCAGCTCGTCCGGCCGGTCGAGGATCCGCAGGCTCGGCTGGTCGGTGACGTCGAGGCCGTGCAACTCGACGAGGTGGTCCGGGTCGTACGTGTTCTCCAGGATCCGCCGGACGGTCGCTCCGGTGAGGTCGGCCAGCCGGAACCCGCGGGCGAACCCCGCTCCGGCGTCCAGCGCGGGGAACTCCGGCAAGGCGAACATCGGTTCGGCGCTGCCGTACCACACCCAGACATAGCCGTGACGCTCCGCTGTCGGGTACGCCCTGACCCGGGCGCCGCGCGGGATGCGGTCGGTGCCCGGAACAGCGACACAGACGCCGTCACCGGTGAACCGCCAATGGTGGAACGCGCACCGCAGCGTCCCGTCGACGACCTTGCCGTCGGCGAGGCTGGCGCCCAGATGCGGGCAGGCGCGCGCCATCACCGTGGGGCGACCGCTGCCGTCCCGCCAGGCCACCAGGCGGCGGCCGAACAGCGTGATCGCTTTCGGCGTACGCCGCAGCCGGTCGGACGGCAGCGCGACGTACCAGCTCGCCGCCAGGTTGAAGCCACGGTCCGTACGCGTGCCGGCCGGCTGGTTCTGCACGGTCATCGCCCCGCACCGCCGACCGGTCCGGCGGGAACGGGACGCGAACCGGTCAGAGCCGGTGGCGCGCCGTCTGGTCGAAGCGGGTGACGAAACGCCGTTGCCACGGTGTCTCGACGGCCCGGTGCAAGTAGTGCTCGCGGACGTAGGCAACGGCCTCCGCAGGGGGCACGCCGTCGAGGACCGCCAGGCACGACAGCGCCGTCCCGGTACGCCCGAAGCCGCCCCCGCAGGCCAGCTCGACCCGTTGCGTCCCGGCCCGGTCCAGCACCTCGCGCAGGACGCCGACGAACTCCGTGCGGTCGGCCGGCAGCCAGAAGTCCCGCCAGCGGACCCAGCGGCTCTCCCACGTCACCGGGCTCGGCGGGGAGCCCACCAGGTAGACCCCGAACTGCGGCTCGGGTCCGTCCGGCAACGGCTGCCGCAGGCCGCGGCCGCGCACCAGCCGTCCGGACGGCAGTCGCATGACACCCGCTGCGTTCGGCTGCCAGCCGGCTTCGGTCATTCGGAACACCCTCTCCACTACTCGGCCTCGGGACCGGTCCGGGAGAAAGCCTAGGCGACAGATTCCCCGAACCGGGACGACGGGACAGGAATCGCTCGTCGACGTCACAGCCGGTGTGGCAGCGGAGCACGGCCGTCACTCCTTGCCGGCGACGAGGACGGCGAACCCCACTCCGGGCAGCTCCGCGAAGGTGCGCATGCCGTCGATGAGCCCCAGCACCTCCTGCTCGTAGTCGCCCAGCGCCGAGATCCGCTCGGAGTTCGCCCGGACCCATGCGTCCACCACGGCGAGGGTCGGCGGGATCACCTGCTCGTAGATGTCCTCCACGTACCGGGTACGCAGCCCGGCGCGAGCGAAGAGTTGGGGATACTCGTCCAGGTACGGCGGCTGGGCCAGGTGGTAGTTCTGGTAGAGCTGTCTGACGAAGTCGTCACGCTCCTGATCGTCCACTCGTTGGAGCACCGGTTGCGCGACCACCAGCCGGCCGCCCGGCCGCAGGATCCCGGCGATCGCGTTGAGCACGCCGGCCTGGTCGGGTAGGTGCTCAAGCGACTCGATGGCGAGGACCGCGTCGAACGAGTTCTTGTCGTACGGCATGGACGTGGCGTCGACCAGCTCGAACCGTACGCGATCGGCGACCCCCGCGGCCGCCGCCCGCTCGGTGGCGATGTCGACCTGTGCGTGGCTGATGGTGATGCCGACGACCTCGACCGGGACGGTCTCGGCGAGCCGGACGGCGGGACGGCCGGTGCCGCAGCCGAGGTCGAGCACTCGCTGGCCGGGCCGAAGCGCCAGCCGTTCGATCAGCAGATCGGTCAGGTTGTCGGCCGCTTCCCGCATGCCGACGCCCTCGTGCCCGCCGTCCGGGAAGTACCCGAAGTGATGACTGTCGCCGAGCATGTCCTCGGACAGCACGGTGATCTTGTCATACATCTCCCCGACGCTCTCGCGGTCAGGGCGGTAGGAGTCGCTCACAGTGCTCCTTCTTCGGCGCGGTCGACCCAGGTCGCATACTGCTTGCGGAAACGCAGGAGGGCGTGGTCGTACCGGGTCGGGGTGGGCGCCGCGGTGTCGTCGGCGTTGCGGTAGATGGCGAGGTCTTCGCGGGTGCCCCACCAGTGGTGGGCGCGATAGGCGAGGTACACCAGCCGGTCCCGGGCCGGGTTGCCGGTACGGCGGACCAGCGACCAGCCGCGCATGTGAGTACGCCCCGGACCGACCGGCGTGACGCCGAGCAGCTCCTTCACCACCACCTCACCGTCCAGCAGGAAGGTGAGGCGTTGCCCCGCGGGCCAGCCGTCGACGAGGAGTTCGAACTTCTCGCTGCGCAGCCCGAGCGCGCGGATCGCGGCGGGCACCTGAAGGCCGGGGAACTCCAGCCGGGCTCCGGTCCAGGCGTCCTCGGGGATCGGCGGCCCGTTCTCGGCGGCCGCGGCCGGTTCCGGCAGCATGACCAGTTCCGGCGCACGATCGCACGCGACGCCGTGCAGGGCCATGAAGTGGTAATGGTCGAAGGCGTTCTCGAGGACCCGGCGCGGCGTCGCGGCGGTCGTGTGCGAGAAGCGGTAGGTGAGGTATTCGTTCCGGCGCTCGGTCAGCGCCGGGACCTCCGGCAGCGGGTAGGCCGGTTCGCCGCCGCCGTACCAGATCCAGAGGTAGCCGTACCGCTCGACGAGAGGATAGGCCCGCGGCTGTTTCATCGACTGCGAGAGCCGCGGCATGCCGGGCACCGACGCGCAGGCCCCGGTGGCGTCGAAGCGCCAGTGGTGGAACGCGCAACGCAGGCTGCCGTCGACCACCTTGCCGACCGCGAGGCTGGCGCCCAGGTGCGGACAGTGCCGCGGCATGATCGACGCCCGGCCGGTCCCGTCGCGCCAGGCGACCAGCTCACGGCCGAACAGATCGAGCTTCCGCGGCCCGCGGCGCAGCTCGGCAGCGGCCATGGCGAGATACCAGCCCGCGGCGAGCCGCATGTCGGTGCCCGGCTGCGACGGGGCCGTCCGGCGCGGTTGGTGCGAGATCGGGCTCGCCCCGGTCACGACCGGCTCCTGACCGGGACGGTCGCCGTCTCGACCTTGCCCACCCACGACTGGTAGTACCGGCGGAAGTGCGCAACGCCGTTGTCGTACGGGGTGCGCAGCGTTCCGGCGGTGGCCTCGGTCGTGTCGTAGATCGGGATGTCCTGCCGGGTTCCGGCGCGGCTCTGCCCGTAGAGCATGACGAGGTTGAAGAGCGTCCGCAGCCGACCGGTGCGCGGCGTGCCCGCCCAGCCGACCTGGGTGGTGACCCGTTCGGACACCGGCGTGATCGCCAGCAGCACCTTGAAGAATTCCTTGCCGTCGACGTAGCCGGTGAAGCGCTGGCCGCCGGGCCAACCGTCGACCAGCAGCTGAAAGGCGTCACCCGCCGCGAACGTCGCCGCTTTGGCCATCCCCCAGCGGGCGGGATCGCGTACCGGGTGCCCGGGTGTGGCGATGCCCTCGAACCAGGCGCCGAGCCAGGCGGGGGAATCGATCGGCGAGCCGTTGTCGGCGGCTTCCGACTGATCGCGCAGCATTCGGAACTCGGTGTGGTCCAGTGACAGGCCGTGCAACGTCTGGAAGTGGTAGTAATCGAACGCGTTCTCCAGCAACTGCCGGGCCGTGCCGGTGCTGCGGTCGGTGTAGCGGAAGCCGACGTAGCGATCCCGGTTCTCCGCGAGCGCGGGAAAGTCCGGCAGGCTGAACAGTGGCTCGGCGGTGCCGTACCAGACCCAGACGTAGCCGTAGCGTTCCACGGTCGGATAGGGCGTCAGCTTCGCGGTGGCCGGGATGCGTGTGGATCCGGGAATCCGCACGCAGGCGCCGGACCCGTCGAATCTCCAGCCGTGGAACGGGCAACGCAGGCCGACCTCGTCCACCTTGCCCAGTGCCAGGCTGACGCCCTGGTGGGGGCAGTAGCGCGGAGCCACGACGGCCCGGCCCGAACGTTCCCGCCACGCCACCAGATCACGGCCGAACAGTTGCAGGGCCACCGGGCGGTCGCGCAGGCGGGCGGTGGAGAGGCCCGCGTACCAACTGGCCGCCAGGTCCGCGGGCACGGGATCGGCGGCCGGCGCGGGCAGGGCCAGCCGGTCGGTATGCCTTCTGGTCATCTGCACGATCCCGTTCAGTTGGTGCGGGTGAGGATGAAGTCCGCGATGGCGCACAGTGGTTGAGCACCCGCGCCGAACAGCTCGACGTCCTGCTTCGCCGAGGCGACGAGCTCGGTGGCGCGACGGCGCGACTGGTCGAGGCCGAGCAGCCGGGGGAACGTCGCCTTGCGCTGCTTCTCGTCCTTGTGTGGCGTCTTGCCGAGCTCGTCCAGGGTCGACGTGACGTCCAGGATGTCGTCGATGATCTGGAAGGCCAGGCCGATCTTCATCCCGTACGACTCGGCGCGGCGGACCATCTCCTCGTCCGCGCCGGCCAGAACCGCGCCCGTCACCACGGCGGCGCTGAGCAGCGCGCCGGTCTTGCGGGTGTGCATGCTCTCCAGCGTCGCCAGGTCGACGTCCTCACGGTCGGCCATCTGGACGTCGATGACCTGGCCGCCGATCGCACCGTGGATGCCGATGGTGTGCAGCAGAGTGTGGATCACCCGCAGGACCCGGCTCGGCGGCGCGTCGGTGTGCAGGAGCACGTGCTCCAGCGAGTACGACAGCAGCGCGTCGCCGGCGAGCAGGGCCATGCCTTCGCCGAACACCTTGTGGTTGGTGGGGCGGCCGCGCCGGAAGTCGTCGTTGTCCATCGACGGCAGATCGTCGTGGATCAGCGTCGCGGTGTGCAGCATCTCCAGGGCAACCGCGGTCGGCATCGCCACCTCGGTGCTGCCGCCGCCGGCCGCACAGGCGGTGAGGCACAGGATCGGCCGGACCCGTTTACCGCCCGCCAGCAGCGAATATCTGATTGTCCGATACAGCTCGTCGGGCCCGCCGATCTGGATGGCCCGCTCGAGTTCCCGGTTGATGAGCTCACGCTGCGAGCGCAGGCGTGACGGCAAGTCAATCTGTTTCAACATTGACGTTCCCCCATGGGTGCAAAGCCGGTGCAACCGTACTCCGCTCGAAGCAACGAGTCAATGTTCATCTGTTATACATTGACTTTGCCCAGCGCTGGACGACGGTGTTAATGTAGCGCCAGGGTTGAATCACGGGGGTGAAGTTTTGATCAAAACAGCCGCCACCGCTCGGCGTCGAGGTCGAGAATAGACGGGCTGAGCTGGTAAAACAGCGAGGATCTGCGGCAGTCGACATTGCCGTGTCGACTCTTTGGCGGTGCTGCGGCGCCGCCATTTCCGTGTCGATCTTGGCATGCCGTCACCCGGCGCTGAACGGACATCCGCCAGGGTCGGCTGCGATTTCGCATTGATGTTAATTTGCTTTGACAACGATGAACAGGTCCGTTTGCATTCATCGCGCCCGTGTGGGCGCCACCGACGGTGGAGAAGTGAATGGCGATACCTGACGCCCCGCGGCGGATCCCCGTGATCGGGCATGCCGCGGCGCTGCTATCCGACCCGCTCGGCTACCTCTCCACCCTGCCGGCGCACGGCAACGTGCTACGCCTCACGCTCGGACCGGTGCGGATCGTGGTCGTCTGCGACCCGGAACTGACCCGCAGGGTCCTCGTCGACGACCGCACCTACGACAAGGGCGGCCCCTCCTTCGACTCCGGGCTCGAGGAGTTCGGCGACGGCCTCGCCTCCTGCCCGCACAGCCGGCACCGTCGCCGGCGGCGCCTCGCGCAACCCTCGTTCCACCACAGCCGCTACCCCGGATACGCCCGGGTGATGACGGGCCACATCGACACGGCGACCGCCGGCTGGCGGCCGGGCCAGGTCCTGGACGTCCGGGCCGAGATGGCGTCACTGTCGATGTCGATCGCCGTCGCGACGATGTTCTCGTCGTCGATGCCGGCCGACCGCCTCCGGCAGGCGGTCGGCGATCTGCAGACGCTCGTCAGCGGCATCCACCGCACCATGTTGCTGCCGCCCGTGCTGACCCGGCTGCCGCTGCCGGTCAACCAGCGCTACCGGAGGGCCGTCACCCGCCTGCGGCAGACGATCGGCGCCATCGTCGCCGAGCGCCGAGCCCACGCAGGCGACCACGACGACCTGCTGGCCAGCCTGCTCGCCGCCCGCGACGACCAGAGCGACACGCCGTCCTCGCTGACCGAGAACGAGGCGGTCGACGAGGTCATGACGTTCTTCGCCGCCGGATCCGAGACGATCGCCAACACCCTCGCCTGGTCGCTGTACCTGCTCTCGCAGGACGCCGACGTGCGGGCCCGGCAGCGTGCCGAGGTCGAGCAGGTCCTCACCGGCGATGTCGCGACGTTCGAGGACATCCCCAAGCTGGAGTTCACCACGCGGATCGTCACCGAGTCGCTGCGGCTCTACCCGCCGGCGTGGATCGTCACCCGAGCCGTCACCGCCGACACCGAGCTCGGCGGGCACCCGGTCCCGGCCGGCACGTTCGTCGCCTGGAGCCCGTACCTGCTTCAGCGCCGGGCCGATCTGTACGAGGAGCCCGACCGGTTCCGGCCCGACCGGTGGGACGCGACGCGCTGCCCGGCACCGCCGCGCAGCGCGTTCGTCAGCTTCGGCGGCGGTGCCCGCAAGTGCATCGGCGACCAGTTCAGCTACGTCGAGGCCACGCTCGCGCTGGCCACGATCACCCGCCGCTGGACCCTCGACCCCGTCCCCGGGGCCCGCGTCACCCCGGCCGCCTCGACGACGCTCTACCCGAAGAACCTCCGGATGCGGCTGGTCCGGGAGGCATCCTGATGGGGAACCGGGCGACGATGGCACGCGTACGGGAGCGGCTCCACACCGAGCACGCGGTGTTGTCCAAGTCGCGCGGCATCTTCCGGGAGTACGTGACCGAGCTGTACTACCCGGCGCAGGAGCTGACCCGATGGCAGCGGGCCCGGTGCGCCCCGCTGACGTTCCTCGTGGAATACCTGGTCTACCGGGTCGACGCCGTCGCCGAGGACAGCCGCGACCTCGACCTCGACGTGGCGGACAACCAGCACTACGACAAGCTGGTCCGCTACAAGTACAAGTTCGAGGCACTTCTTCGGCGCGCCCGCGCCCACAACGACGCGGTGGCCCGCCAGCTCGATCTCGGCGAGCGGTACGTACGCCTGGAGAACAAGGTGACCACGCACGGCGTCGCCGACCAGCAGCAGGTGCTCCGGCTCGCCGAGCTGCGCTCCTCCGACGTACGGCTGCTGCACGCCATGACGTTCGCAATCCTCCGCCGGCCGATCGACCAGGACCTTTTCGACCTGCTGTGGCCGGTGGAGGTGCTCGCCGACATCGGCAACGACCTCGAGCACTACACACAGGACGTGGCGAGCGGGCAGTTCAACACCTACGACGCGCTCGTACGCCTGCACGGCGACGCCGCGCCCGCGCGGCTGCGCGCCCAACTCGACCGGTACGAGGCGCTTTTCCACGAACGTCTCGACAGCTTCCCGGCAGCCCGGCGCGACCGCCTGGCCGTGCTCGGCACCCGCCGCTACCGGCAGCGCACCGCCCAGATTCCTCAGCCGATCCTCGAAAGGGCTCCATGACCTCGGACACCGTCGTCGTCACCGGCGTCATCTGTGTGATCTTCTGGCTGATCGCCTACGTGGGGATCATCTACCGCGGCTTCAAAGAACACACCTACGGAATGCCGATCGCGGCGCTGGCCACCAACCTGTGCTGGGAGGCCGCGTACGGATTCTTCATCAACCCCTTCGCCGACCACATCCACACGCTGAGCATCGTCTGGTTCCTCTTCGACCTGGTGATCGTCTGGCAGGTGTACCGGTACGGGCCCGCCGAGTTCGACCCGCCGGTACGCCGCTACCTGCGACCGGTGATGCTCCTCGCCATCGCGGCCGCGTACCCGGCGATGCATCTGGCCTTCCTCGAATTCAACGACCCGGACGGCGAGTACACCGGCTTCGGCATCAACGTGATGATGTCGATCCTGTTCATCACGATGCTGGTGCGCCGGGGCAGCAGCCGCGGCCAGTCGCTCTACATCGCGGTCGCCAAGTTCCTCGGCACGCTGTTCGCCTGGATCGCCACCGCGCTCACCGTGACGACCAGCGTCACCCAGCAGTGGCCGGACAGCCCGGCCTCCTTCGTCACCGACAGCGTGACGCACCAGGACTATCCGCTGACGCCCCTGGTCAACTACCTCTATCTGCTGGTCTTCATCGCCGACATCATCTACATCGTGATGCTACGGCGACGGCTCAAGGCCGAGGGCGTCCGGCCCTGGCGGCACTTCTGAGGAGGACGGACATGGCCTGGATCATGTTGCTCGGCGCCATCGCGTTCGAGGTGACCGGCACGTCGGCGCTCAAACACAGCGCCGGCTTCACCAAACTCGTGCCCACGATCGTTGTCGGCGTGGCGTATCTGCTGTCCTTCACGCTGCTCGCCCTGGCGGTCCGACACCTACAGGTGAGCGTCGCCTATGCGATCTGGTCCGGACTCGGCACCGCAGCGATAGCGGTCGTCGCCCGGCTCGCCTTCGGCGAAGCGCTGACGCCGGCGAAGGTCGCCGGTATCGCGCTGATCATCGCCGGTGTGGCGACCCTCAACCTCGCCGGCGCGGAGTGACCGGGTGCGTACCGCCGTGGTGGCGGTGGCCGAGTACGCCATCTACCTGGTCACCGTCGCATTCGCCGTGTCCTGCTGGCGCCTGCCCAAGCACTCCCGGCGCGTCATCGCCGTCCAGTTGCTGGTGGCCACGGCCGCCACCGCCGCCCTGGTCGGACTCGCCGCGCTCGCCTACCACCATCCCCGGCCGTTCGCCGACGGCCAGATGCAGCCGTGGTTCCCGCACGACCCCGACAGCGGTTTCCCGTCCGACCACACCACCGCGACCACGATGATGGCAGCGCTGCTGTGGCCGTACCGTCGGGCCGTCGCAGCGGCGCTGATGGCGGCCGCCGCGATGATCGGCGTGGCACGGGTTCTCGCGCACGTGCACTGGCCGGTCGACGTCGTGGCTGCGATCGGAATCGGCGTCGCCGGCGCGGCGCTGGGCTGGTGGCTCGGCGGGCTGATGATGCGACCACGCCGCCGGACACCGGCGGGGCCGTAGGAGGACGTCCGCTCGCTCAGGCAGATCGATCATGGTGTTGGCCGGACCGAGGCCGCTGGCGAGTCGGGGCTGTTGTGCGGCGATGTGAGATGAACTGACGCGGGATGCGTCGGAGACCGCGCGGTGCGTACAGTTTCGGGTCGGACGTGGGGTTGGGCCGGGTAGATCCGGCGCAGGAAACGGGATGAGACAGCGACGGCATGACGGCGTACAACACTACGGAAACCGGTCAGAACGGCATCGACCGCAGCCGGCTGGAGACCTGTCTCAGCGTCTTTGAGGCGTTGGAGGATCTGCCTTCCGATCATCCCGATGTGGTGCGGGTGCAGCGGGCTACCGCGAGGCTCTACAAGGTGATCAAGCAGCGGCGGCGTGAGGAGCGGCGGGACGCCATCGCGGCGGCCGACCGCCTGGTGACGGCGGCCACCGCCACCGGCGCCCCGGGCCGGATCGACGACGAGACCCAGGGCATCCCACTCACCTCCCCCACCGTGGGCACCACGGCCGGTCTCCTGCAGAATCCACGCGGCTGCTACGTCTGCAAGCAGCGCTACCGCGAGGTGGACGCGTTCTACCACCAGCTCTGCCCGTCCTGCGCCGCGCTCAACCGGGAGCGCCGCGACGCCCGCACCGACCTGACCGGCCGGCGCGCGCTGCTCACCGGCGGCCGAGCGAAGATCGGCATGTACATCGCACTGCGGCTGCTGCGCGACGGGGCGCACACCACGGTGACCACGCGGTTTCCGCACGACGCGGTCCGCCGGTTCGCCGCGATGCCGGACAGCGGGGATTGGCTGCACCGCCTGCGGATCGTCGGGATCGACCTGCGCGACCCGGCCCAGGTGATCGCGCTCGCAGACTCGGTCAGCGCCCAGGGACCACTCGACATCCTGATCAACAACGCTGCGCAGACGGTCCGCCGCACGGCCGAGGCGTACGCCCAACTCGTCGCCGCGGAGGCCGCGGCCCTGCCGGACGGCCCGCTGCCGGAGATCATCACCTTCGCCAAACCGGCCGGCCGAGGCGGTAGGGCGGGCAGCCTGACCGCCGCGCCGCAGTCTGCCGCGATCACCCCGCAGGCGCTCACCGCGCTGGCGCTGACCGGCGGCTCGGCCTCCCCGGAACGAATCGCCGCAGCCACCGCCATCGACGCCGGTGGTCTGGTGCCGGACCTCGACCCGGTCAACAGCTGGGTGCAGCGGGTGCACGAGGTGGACCCGGTGGAGCTGCTCGAAGTGCAGCTGTGCAACGTGACCGCGCCGTTCGTGCTGGTCAGCCGGCTACGACCGGCGATGGCCGCAGCAAAGGCCCGCCGCAAGTATGTGGTGAACGTGTCGGCGATGGAAGGGCAGTTCGGCCGCGGCTACAAGGGACCGGGGCACCCGCACACCAACATGGCCAAGGCCGCGCTGAACATGCTGACCCGGACCAGTGCCCAGGAAATGCTGACCGACGGCATCCTGATGACCAGCGTCGACACCGGCTGGATCACCGACGAGCGGCCCCACCCGACGAAGATGCGGCTGGCGGACGAAGGCTTCCACGCCCCGCTGGACCTGGTTGACGGCGCGGCGCGGGTCTACGACCCGATCGTCCGCGGCGAACAGGGCGAAGACCTCTACGGCTGCTTCCTGAAGGACTACTCGCCCTGCGCCTGGTGATCAGCGCGGCGCGCCCCGCCCCGCCGTCGGCCACCCAGGCCGACCGCGCCGGGCGGTGGCGCCCCCGGCGGCGGTACGACCGACGGTGTCGGCGCCCTCGTTCTCCAGCTCCAACGGGCGTCGCACCTGCGCGTCCTCTCTTTTAATGGGACCCTGGTGCGCCGGCCGGCGGGTGAGCCGCCGCTCGGTTGCATTGGGCCGGTCGCCCTGCAGGGCGGTCAGCTTGTGACCTCCGCAGGCTGACGTATGGTAGCCATTGCAGTACTCCAGGTGACGAGCTGGTCGAGGGTGCCGGCCAGCACGCGGTGTTGGTGGTCGCCGGGTTTGAATTCGCTGAAGTTGACGAAGTCGGTCATCAAGCCCAGCGACACCTGGGCGCTGACATGGGCGATCTGCAGAGCGCTGAGAATCGGCCGCAGTTGTTCCACCGCGCGCACACCGCCCTGAGCGCCGTAGGAGACGAACGCGGCGGCTTTGTTGTTCCACTCGCCGTACACCCGGTCGAGGGCGTTCTTCAGGGCGCCGGGAGCGGAGTGGTTGTATTCGGGCGTGACGATGACGTACCCGTCGTACTGCGCGACGATCCGCGCCCACGCCTTGGTGTGTTCATGGGTGTAGCGCCCACGGGCGGGCGGCACCGGTTCGTCGATCGCTGGCAGGTGGTGCTCGGCCAGGTCGATCAGGTCGAAGGTGGCGTCGGTTCGCCGGCTGCCCTGTTCGAGGACCCAGCGGGCGACGGCCTCGCCGTTGCGGCCGGGGCGCGTGCTGCCCAGGATGATCCCGATTTTGATCATGGTGTGTGCTCAGTCCTTCGTGAGGGTTTCGTCGGCGAGAAACGCGTCGATGACGGAAAGTGTCTCGTCGGGGGCTTCGCGCATGGGCAGGTGCCCGGCGTCGGGGATCAGCACGAACCGCGCGTTGGGCACGGCGTCGGCGTAGGCACGGCCGAAGCTGGCGCTGACCACAGGATCGGCTGGGGCGGCCAGGTCGGTGACGCTGCTCAGCTCATCGGGTCGCTGCGTGTCGCCCCAGCCGGGATGGGTCGGGGCCAGCACCCGGTGGCCTACCGACAGGTGGTCGAGCAGGGTGTCGATGCTGTCCGGGCCAGAGGCACCGTGCAGGACCAGCACGGCCTCACCGTGCCCGGCCTCGCGCACCGTGAGGTCCAGGCCGGGTCGGGGTCGCAGAACCGTGGCGGTGGGGGAAGCGTTCAAACGCGCGGGTCTCCTGTCTGGGAGGCCGGAGGTCAACGGTCACTGGGCGCGTGCGTACTCCGCGAACCGGTCGACGAGGCTCTGCGGGGCGTTGTCATTGAAGCAGATCTCGAGGTTGGTGGCGGCCCCCGCCGCGGCGTCCGCGCTGAGCGGGAACAGAGCCTGGAGGTGGCCCGCCGATCAGGATGTCGCCGCTGCCGAACCTCGATTCTTCGCTTGGTTGAGCGGTGAACGATCAGGTCCGGGCCGCGCCCCGGACCGCCTTGGCTCAGCTCAGCGCGTCCATCAGGGCGGTGACATAGGCATCCAGCCGCTCCTCCACGGCTCGCGTCGTCAGCTCTGTCCTGCCTGCCTCCCGCCATGGCTGCACCACCAACTGCACTTCTTCTGAGCACGCCAGCGCGTCCCGCACCTGCCAGTACAACCGCTCGCTCGCGGCCGCGGCCAGCACCCCGCCGGCCTCCTCATACGCCTGCGCGAACCGCAGACCCCACGCCGGGCCGTGCAGCAGCGCGAGATTGGTGGAGCAGTGCGCCACATCGAAATCCGCCGGGCCCCAGGAGGTCGCTGCCCAGTCGACAACGCCGGCGATCCGGGCACTTGCCGGCCCGGACATCGAGAAGCGGCGGTCTGGGGTTGTTGATCTAGAAGCCGAGCCGCAGGCCCGGCCCTGCGGCATGCGGGTCGCGCGTACCGCCGAGCCCGTCCGCCCTCGTGCCGCCGTCGCTGGTAGCGCGGTGCCGCTGCCACTGAAGCGGGCCGGTATTCTTGATCGGGACCGGACTGTACCCATATGTCCGCCATCCCGAGGGGTGACCATGCCCGATCACGCGTCCGGCCGCATCGACCTCGCACGCCTGCAGGAAGTGCTCGACGGACCGTGGGCCGAGGTTCGCAACGCGCACCGGAACCACCTCGACGAGCGCTTCCTCCCGGTGTACGGCGAGACCGGTGACCAGGCACGTGAGCGGATCAGCCGGCTGCTCACCGAACTCCCCGTCGAGTTGGGTATCGCGTCGGCCTTCCCCACCGAGTACGGCGGCAGATCCGACGTCGGCGGCTCGATCGTCGCCAGCGAGATGCTGGCGCAGGTCGACCTGTCGCTGATGGTCAAGGCGGGCGTGCAGTGGGGCCTGTTCGGCGGCGCAGTCGGGGCCCTCGGCACCCAGCGGCACCACGACGCCTATCTACGGGACATCGTCTCGGGCAAGATCTTCGGCTGCTTCGCGATGACCGAGACCGGCCACGGCTCCGACGTCCAGCAGCTACGCACCACCTGCGCGTACGACCCGCAGACGCAGACCTTCGACCTGCACACCCCGTACGAGGCGGCCCGCAAGGACTACATCGGCAACGCGGCCCGGGACGGGCGAATGGCGGTGGTCTTCGCGCAGCTGATCACCAACGGGCGGCGGCACGGCGTACACGCGTGGCTGGTTCCGATCCGCGACGCGCAGGGCAACCCGCTGCCCGGCGTGACCATCGGCGACGCCGGACCCAAGGCCGGCCTGCTCGGCGTCGACAACGGGCGACTCAGCTTCGACCACGTGCGAGTGCCGCGGGACATGCTGCTGGACCGGTACGGTCAGGTCGCGAAGGACGGGACGTACGCCAGCCCGATCGAGAACGACTCCCGGCGTTTCTTCACCATGCTCGGCACCCTGGTCCGCGGCCGGGTGAGCGTGGGCGGCGCCGCGTCGGCGGCCACCAAGTCGGCGCTGACCATCGCGGTGCGCTACGGCGACCTCCGCCGCCAGTTCGGCACGCCCGGCGCGGACCGGGAGGTGCTGCTCAACGACTACCTGGCCCACCAGCGCAAGCTGCTGCCCGCGCTGGCCACCACGTACGCGCTGCACTTCGCCCAGACTGAGCTGGTCGCCGCGCTGAGTGAGGTGCAGGGCGGCGACGGGCCGGTCGACGAGCGCCGGCAACGGGAGCTGGAGTCCCGGGCCGCCGGTCTCAAGGCCGCGCAGACCTGGCACGCGACCCGCACCATCCAGATGTGCCGCGAGGCGTGCGGCGGCGCCGGCTACCTCGCCGAGAACCGGCTACCCAGTCTCAAGGCCGACACCGACGTCTTCACCACGTTCGAGGGCGACAATACGGTGCTGCTGCAGCTGGTCGCCAAGGGGCTGCTCACCGGCTACCGCGACGAGTTCGGCTCGTTGGACGGTTGGGGGCGCGCTTCCTTCGTCGCCGAGCAGGTGCGCGAGATGGTGCTCGAGCGCACCGCCGCGCGGTCACTCATCGAGCGGCTGATCGGTGCCGTGCCCGGCCGCGACGAGGAGGTCGCCGTCACCGACCGCGGCTGGCAGCTCAAGGTTTTCGAGGACCGCGAGCGGCACCTGCTCGACGGCGCGGTCCGCCGCCTCCGCAACGGCGCGGCCACGAAGAAGGACCGTCCCTTCGACATCTTCAACGACGTTCAGGACCACGTCCTCGCCGTCGCCGCCGCGCACATCGACCGAGTCACCCTGGAGGCGTTCGTCGCCGGCATCGAGGACACCACGGACCCGGCGGTCCAGGCGCTGCTCTCCCGGGTCTGTGACCTGTACGCGCTCAGCGTCATCGAGGCGAACAAGGGATGGTTCCTGGAGCACGGCCGGCTCACACCGGCCCGCGCCAAGGCGATCACCGGCGTGGTGAACGGTCTGCTCAAAGAGCTGCGCCCGCACATGCGGACGCTCGTGGACGGCTTCGCCATCCCGGACACGTGGCTGCACTGCGCCGTACTGCGCGAGGAACCCCGCCGGCAGGAGGCCATGGCCGCCCACGACGCCGCCGGTGATCCGCAGGCAGTCCCGGCGTAGGCAGGAAGGCTCGTGTGTAGTGGCTGTCGGTCGAGGTGGTCCGTGGGGTCACCGACGCGGCCGGGTGGCGAGGGGTAGCCGTCGGGCGCGCGCCGAGCGGAGCCAGCACGAAGAGCGAATCTTCGATGAACGGGCGCTGACGGCAACAGCGTGGACCTCTTCGCCACCCTCGGCCGACCCCGGCGGGACCCCGGGTGGCACCCGCGTCTCCCCTGCGCCGCAGTGGCCGCCCGGTCGGCATACGGGCTGCGATCGGTGGCCTCGGTGACGGCAGGGCGGGACGCGTAAGCCCGGCACACGCTGCCGCCACCTGATCCGGTCGCCCGGCGGTCCTACCCCGGCAGCCAAGCCCGGAAGTACCAGCCGTTGTATTCGCTGTTGGGCAGGGTGCGGTACTCACAGTTGCTACTCACCTCACCCCGGTAGCTGGCATCGATGCGGTAGAGCTCGCACTCGTCGTAGGTGACGAAATAGCCGTTCCAATCGAATTGCACGGCGGCGGCCGGGGCCGGCTGGACGGCGAAGCTGACGGCTGCCGCGGTAGCGGCGACAACCGCGAGGCGGGCGAGCCGGCGGCGGAGCGGCTGGGGCATGGCGAGTCCTTCCCGAGTGATGGCGAACCTGCCCGGCCATCATAAATCCACGATCACCGATTGATGATCCACCATCCGGGCAGCCTGGACCCGCCAATATCGGGGGATGCCACCGTCACTGCCAGCCAGTCGCGCGGATCCAGCCAGGTAGGTGCCTAGCGTCTTTGAACGTTGATCGTGTAATCCGTCGGTTCTGAGGATGTGTCGGGCGAGGGGACCCCGATCGTCCGTTGCCACGGGACTGACTGACATCCGCTCAGTCCCATTCCCAGCGCAGCCCTATCACGCCCGGCGATACCCCGGTCCGCACGAAGTGCGTGTCGTGGTGCGGGCCGAGCGTCATCTCCTCGCACTCGTCGTCGGAGCCGGTGGCGGAGCGCCGGACGAACCGCCAGCAGCGCACCGGCAGGGCGGCCGGGTCGAACCGTACCTGCAGCACCGCCTGGTGAACCGGGAACCGGAACGCGCGGGAGTAACAGGTGCCGGGTACGCCGCTGGCGTCGGTGATGTGGTACCGGAGGATCTGCGTCTCGCCGACCCGCAGCATGCGGTCGAAGAGCAGTTCGGCAACGAGCAGACCGGCCTGAGGATCCCGGCGGATCCGGCCGAGCCGGCAGTTGTCCAGGGCGGTGAGTGACACCAACCCGATATCGCAGCCGGGATCGCCCTGGTAGATGGCGACATGCCGGTCGGTGTCCTGGTGCGCCGCCAGCACCTGGACGTGCTCGTACCGGCGGCTGTCCCGGCCGGCGCCGATCACGATGCTGTCGAAGGAACTGAGGATGTGCAGCCGGCCGTCCGGCCCGTCCAGGTCGTCGAGCAGCGCGGTGAGCGGCCCGGGCGCGTCGACCACGTCGGCGTACCGTCGCGCCCCAGGCGGCAGCCCGGCCGCCGGCCCGCGCGGTCGGGGCGGACCGAGCAGCACGATCAGTGAGTTTGCCGGTAGACCGAGGATCTCCTCCAGGGCGGTCACCGCCCGCAGTGAGGCGGGCCGTTCCGGCCGCCGACGCCCGGACTGCCAGTAGCTGAGCGTGCCGAGGCTGACGTGTACGCCGAGCTGGTCGAGTCGGTGCTGGATACGTTGCAGGGCCAGCCCGCGGGACTGGATCGCCGCGCGTAGCGCGACGTGGAAGGGACCGGACCGCAGTACGGCGGCAAGTTCGCGATCCATGGCGACTCCTGTGAATGTTCACAGACAAATACCGTGTCGGGCACCGAAGCGCAAGGCCATCGCGCAGCGACGTTCACCGCTGCGTCGAGCGGTGTTCACCGAGCTGCGGGGCGTTCCCACCCGGTCGTTGTGTGGCGCGGTGAACGGCTGCATCGTCAACGCGTCCCGTCCCTCACCGCTCGAGGAGCAAACAGATGAAACGCCCCGCTCCCTCCCGAAGAACACGACGGCCGGCGGCCCGGTGGGCTTCGGTCTGTCTGGCCGTAGTCGTCACGACGGCGGTCCTGCCCGGCGCCCCGATCTCCGCCGCCCCGATCTCGGCCGGGCCGGCCGCCGGGGAGAAAAGCCAGTCCTGGCAGGTCGCGGAGAGCCAGCTACGGCCGGCTGAGGAGAGCCAGCTGCGACAGGAGGTCGCCGCCCGCCTGGTGAACCAGCACGGCCAACGCGCGCTGGCGACCTACGGCCGCGCCGCCACCGACAGCGTCGCGACGATGGTCGAACCCAAGCGGTACGCGGCCAACCGCAACTGGGTGTTCGGCGGCGGCGTCATTCGGGTGCCGTCGGACGTCGAAGCCGCACCGGTGGCGCTGCTCTTCCTGGCACAGCGGCTCGGTGGCAGCTGGCAGGTGGCTCTGGAAGGCAGTCCCGAGTTCGCCGTCGCGGCCAGGCAGGCGCCGGTGCTGAGCCAGGCCGAGCGGGACCTGTTCGGCCGGACGTCGGCCGCCGCGGCCGGTACCGCCACCGGCCTGGCGCTGCCCTGGAAGCTCAACCAGGGTTGGGCGCACTGGGGTGTGCACGGCGATTCCGGGGAGTCGTACCCGTACAACTCGATCGACTTCTACGGCGGCGACGGGGACGTACGCGCGTCGCGGGCCGGGTACCTGTACCGGTTCTGCACCAACGCCCGCTGGCCGTACGTCAAGGTCGTCCACGACAACGGCTACACCACGGGCTACTACCACATCAGCAACCAGACGACGAAGGGCGAGGGGGCGTACGTCTCGGCCGGCGAGTACCTCGGCCGGATCGACGTGCAGTTGCCCTGCGGCGGCCGGGCCAACGGGGACCACGTGCACTGGACCCTTTGGCGGGGCAGCACGGCGGTCACCGTGGTCGACAAGACGATCGGCGGCTGGACCTGGTATTCCGGCAACGCCGCGTACCAGGGTTACGCGGAGCGCAACGGGCAGAAGGTGTACCGCAACTACTGCTGCCCCATCGTGAACTACGGCCCGGGTGACAGCAGCTACCCGACCGGCGTGGTGGAGACCGGCACGTTCAGCAACATCAACGTCAGATCCGGTCCGGGCGCCAACTACTCCGTCGTCGGTTCGGTGAACGACGGCGACGTCATCGAGATCGCCTGCACCGCGACGGGTGACTACGTGACCGGCCCATGGAACAACCGGACCAACCTGTGGAACCGGATGCCGTCCGGCGGATACCTCAGTGACGCGTTCGTCGACACCGGCACCGACGATCCGGTCGCCGGTACCTGTTCCTGACCCGGTGTCGGGGCGGCGACCCGTCCGGCCCGGCATGGCCCGGCTTGGCACCCACCGTCACCGCCACATGACAGCCCTCGACCGGTAGCACCACCGGAGGCGGCGCCGGACGCGGCACCGCCTCCGGGCGTCGTGGCTGCGCCGGCCCCACTCTGGCCGCCGCGGAACCAACCGAGCACCCGGTGCGGACACAGGCCCGGCTGCCGGCGTGACGCTGACCGACGTCGAGTTCCGCTACCCAGGCACCCCTGCCCCAGTGCTCCGGTCCGCCGGACTGACCGTCCGACCGGGCGAGGGAACCGCCATCGTCGGCGCGACCTGCAGCGCAAGAGCGCCCTGCTGCGGCTGGTCGCGCGTCTATGTATATTTTTGCCCATGACTCCTCGGGCGCGCTTCGCAGTCCTATCTGTACTGGGAGCGTTTGCTGTGGTGCTTGGCGGCACACCAGCAAACGCGGCACCCGCCACCGTTTCTGCGGACGAGCCAACAAAGTTGTGCCAGATCGACACCTCGACGGGCGTATGGCCGACCGGCTACCTGGCGACGGTCACCATCAAGAACACCGACTCCGTGCCGATTACGTGGCGGGCCACGCTGACCCCGTCCGGCGGCGCCAGCTCCGTCAAAACCCCCTGGAACGCCACGTTCACCTGGACCGTTGGGGGCAACAAGTACCTCATCGACCCGCCGCTGGTCGGCACCACCATCACACCCGGGGAGAGTTGGCAGTTCGGCTATATCGGGACGGATAGCAGCGCGAGCCTGCCCACGGTCACCTGTCTGCGGATCCGCTGACCCTCTGCGAAGTACTAGCGTCGGTCTTTCCACCGGGGCGTGATCTTGAGGGATGAGGCTGCCGGGTAGAGACAGCGACGTGGACGGCCGGGCACCGCCCCCACGTTGAACGATGCCAAGACCATTCGGATCAGTACTGGTGAATGCCCAATTCCGGCGCGCCGGTCTAGAAGAAGTCAAGTCCAGGACATGCGGCTGGCAGATTTCACCTGGAACTGGGGGCGGACGGCCACGCGAAGCCGGTAACGGCGGCGTCGAGCAGGTCGCCGAGCCTGAGCCAAGCGTTCGGCCCGGTTGGGACGCTGGGATAGCGGTAAAACATGCCCGTGCCTCGCCGTGTACGTCTCGGGCCAGTCTGCCACCAGACAGAAGGCCACCTCACCGGCTCGGGAGATGGCCTTCTGAACTGCGTAGGTGACACATGTATCCGCAGGCGGACCAGAACGGGAGCGGGGTCAGCAGCCCTGGCGTCGGCTGAGGATCTGGTGGCGCTGACCGGCCCAACCGATGTAGCCGACCGCCTCGACGCAGTAGTTCGCAGTGCCGGTGACGCCGACCGGGCCGGCGTGGTAGCTGAAGTCACCCGAATCAGTGTCCGCGCTGCCCGAGCGGGTGCAGTGCGCGCCCTCACCGGAACGCTCCGCGCAGCGGTAGATCTGCACGAAGGTGGGCGCTGACTGTCCGTAGGCCGCGCCGCGGTGGTAGAAGCACGCGCTGTTAGTTCCCCCGTTGCTGCTGTTGTAGTAGATCACCAGTTCGCCGAAACCTGACGACTGCACCTGGCTGTATGTGATCGTGCCCGAGCAGGAGCCGGCGGCCTGAGCGGCGGGCGCGCCGACCGTCATGACCGAAGCGGCGGTCACCAGCGCCATCAGCATCGAAAGCACTCTTCTCACGGTCACAGGAGTCCCATCCACACTCGACTGTCGTACATTGTGGATCATGATCGCACGACCTGGACCTGCACGCTTCCCCGACCCGAGCGCGAAGGGGCGGCGAGGTGGGGTCGTCAGGCGATAACCGGAAGACGGCGCGCTGCCGGGGGAACCACGTTGATGCACGCCACGAGCAGGGCACTTCGCAAGCTGCACTCCGCCGGGCTTGCTGGCAACAGCGCATCGAGAGGACCGTGCACGCGGACCCGGGAGTCAGGACCGCCCGCGCCGCGACATCACGGGGCGACCAGGAACGGGGTTATCACGTCGACCGGGGCAGTCGGTGGGGACTCGTCGCCGTTCGCGTTGACCGCCGTCAGCCGGTACTGGTGGCGTTCAGCGCCGCGGGCGCGCAGGGTCACGGCGTTGCCTGGGTACGTGCCGACCACCGTGGCGCCGTCATACAGGCGGTAGGCCAGGCCGGGCAACGGGGTCCAGGACAGCGGGACGTCGGCATCGTAGGTGTTGGCGACTGTCGGCTGGGCCACACGAAAGCCGAGCGGAGCCGCCGGGCGGTCGGTGGGGCCCGGGAGCGTGGTCACGGTCAGCGGCGCCGAGGCGGGCGTGTCGGGGCAGCCGGGCAGCGACCCGACCACGCGCAGGCTGTGTGGCGAGGCCGGCGCCAGGCCCGTGAGCACTGCGCCCGGGTCGGTGACGGTGGCGACGGCGCTGTCGCCGTCCAGCACCGTGTAGGAGCCGGCGGTCGACTCGAGGGTCCAGTCCAGGCGCAGGGTCGACGCGGTGACAGCGGTGGCGGTCACCCTGGACGGGGACGGCGGGAGAACCGGGCAGGCGGCGGCCGAGAGGGACAGGACGGGGCTGTGTTCCGACTCGTTGCCGGCCACGTCCAGCGCCACCACGGTGAAGCGGTGCGCGGTGTTGTGGAACAGGCCAGTGACCGTCGCCGACGCGGTCCAGGTCGTGGCGACCCGGTAAGCGCCATCGTAGACCGCGTACTGGTGGACGTACGAGCCGTCGGACGGGGCCGACCAGGTCAGGCCGATCGAGCGGTCGGTCTGGGCGGTGGTGGCGAGGTTTCGCGGCGCGGTGGTCGCATTCGTCGCGCCGGGCGGTGTGCGGGTGGTGGCGTAGCCAACCGGTGCGTTGCGCGGGTCGCAGTTGGCGCGGCGCAGGGCGATTGTGTACGCGGTGTCGGGGGTGAGGCCGCCGACGCGCAGGCTCGTGCCGGGCACGATGCCGTAGTCGCGGTCGTTGACCGTCAAAGCGAGCTGCGGCGACGCCCGGCCCACCGACCAGCGCACCGATAGAGCGGAGGACGTCACGTCGAAGACGGTGAGCGGCGCGGGCTCGTCGCACTGGGGCGCCATGCCGGGCGTCCACGTGGTGCCCGTGAACGGCGCCGACGGGGGCGACTCCACGCCGTTGGAGGAGACCGCGGTCACCGTGTAGGTGTGGGTGGTGTTGACGCCTAGGTACTGCATCGGGGCCGACGTCGTCGCCGTGTGCCGCACGACCGCGCCGCCCTCGTAGACGCGGAACGACGCGACCGCGGGGCCGCCCGCCGGCTGACGCCAGGACAGGGAAATGCCGGTGGCGGCGACCGAGCCGGTCAGGTCGGCCGGCGCCAGCGGGGCGGGGCCGGCGGCAGCCGCGGTGCCGGTGGTGCCGGCGAGCACGGTCAGCAGGGCGGTCAGCGCGGCGGCCGTGGCGACGAGCGTACGCATCGGCGATCCCCTCTATAGAGACGCCGAGAAACCGTAAACAAAGCTTCCTGTCGATGTCAACGTCAGGGGCGCAGCAGCCGCAACCGCGCACCCAAGCAGTAAGCCAGCCAGACCAAGGCCCTCGACCAAGATCCGACTGGCTCAAAACTGCTCTACAGGATCAAGTACGCCCGGCTGCCGCCGGGCCGCGCGCACGCGCTATGGCCTACGGCCCGCGCACGCCCACCAGCACCGAGCCGACCACGAGCCCCGGCCATCGACCAGCCTCACCGGCTGAGGCTCGGCTTTCCCGATGATGACGGCACGCGCATCTTCCACGAGGCGATCTACCAGGCCCTGTTCGTCCAATGGCGGGGTGCGTTGATTGCCGTCCGTCGTGCGCCGACCGATTTCACCCTGATGCGTCCGTGTCAGTTCTCCGACCTACGAGTGACCAAACGGTCGCCGCAGTCGGACCGCAGGTACCAATAAGCCGGAACGACGATCGTGTTCCAGTGAGAGCAGAATGTGGCGGCGAGCCACTGTCGACCGGCCGTCCGGCCGGCCTCTTCGACGACCTGCCGGCGCGGATGCCCAGGTCAACGTGGTCACCGGACGCAACCCGCCGGGCCCGGTGAGAGCCCACCACGCCGGTCATGGAAATCGATCGAATGTCGGCGGGATTAGCACGTGCCCGTTTGAGGCACCAGCGACGACGCTGTCAACTTTGCGAACGGCATGCCGGCGGAAATGCCCTACGGTGAGCCGGCCCCCTGCGACCCGGCAGCCGAGCCGCCGCGACCATTTAGGGAATCGCACTGATATGCGTCTACTCGCCGTGCCCGTCAGGGTGGATGCCCTGTGGCTCGCCACCGACCGCACCGCCACCGGACCCACCGCCGACTTCACCCGTCTTCCGTACCTCGACGCGGTCACCGGCCGGGACGCCAACACCGACGAGCGCTTTCTCAGCGACGCGATCCTGCCCGCGCCGTTCCAGCAGGATCTGCTGCTGCCGGCCGGGATCCACCTGCACTGGTCACTGCCGGACGCGCTCACCCGACTGACCCACGTCGCCACCACCGGCGGCACCCGACCGGCCGTCGACCTGCCCCGGGTCCCGAACCGGTGGCTGGTCACCCGGACTAGGCCAGACGGCGTCCAGGACCGGTGGGTGGTGGAGAGTGACGCGCTCACCGACATTGACCGGGGCAGCGTCGTCCACCCGCTGCTCGACGCCGACCCCCGGGGTTCGACCGGCCGGCCCTGGCGGTACCTCGGCCGGCGCCTGCCCCTGTCGGCCTGGCCGGGCACCCCCACCGACCGGCTCGCCGCACTCACCGCACTCGACTACGGCGAGCCCACCTTCGCCGCCTTCTATCCGAACTCGTCGAGCGTGTTCGGCCACCACGACGAGGAATACGGCGCGGTCGCGCCACCGGACGGGCTGCGTTACGACGTGGTCGGCTGGTACGTCGAGACCGCCGACGACGAACTGCTCGCCGCCCTGTCCACGGCCGGCGACCGGAGCTGGTCGGACACCCTCGCCGACGAGCTGGGCTGGTCGGTGCCGGACAACGGCGGTATCCCGCCCGCGCGGATGGTCTGCTTCGGTCGGCTGACGTTCGCCAGCAGCGCGAAGCGGGCACCGGCCACCGGTCCCGGCGCGGCGCAGGAGAGCTGGGTCTGGGTGGCGAACACCGCCTCCGAGGCGCTCGCGGCCCACCTCGGCGCGGTGCTGCCCGGTGTCACCGAGACCGACACGGAGGAGTTGCTCGAAGCACTGACCTTCGCGGACGAGCTGGAGAGCAGCACGCTGGACCTGCCGGTCCGCCTCGCGCAGGCCCGGCACGAGTCGTCGTTCGGCACGGTCGCCGCCGGCACCGTCTGGACGGTCCGACGCCAGGACGACCCGCTCGACGGCAACGGCGACGGATCCGTTGATGGCAACGGGACCGGGCTCGGACCGGTGAGCGTGGAGCAGCGGCAGGCCCGCGAGCGGTTGACTCTTCCGGCCGGCTTCGGTGACCTGCTGGTCGCGTTGAACGAGGCGCAGTCCGGGTACGACGCCGCAGCGGCCGAGGTCACAGGGGCGCGCCAGCGCATCTTCGCCGACTGGCACCGGTACCTGGTCTGTGCGTACCCGCAGCAGGGCCGGTCCGACTATCCGGACCCGGATCTGGTCGCCATGTACCTGCGCCGGGAGGTGAGCGCCCTGGCCGGCCGGCTCGCCGCGCTCGGCAGTTGGCCGCCGGTCGGCACCGGTACCGGCCTGGTTCACCGGTTGCTGGCCGCCCGGCAGGCGGCCGAACAGGCGCTCGACACGGTGAACGTCGCGGCGAGCACCGCCCGCAGCCGCTTCGCGTTGCAGCAGGTGCCCGGCACGCCGTACCAGCTTGCGAACGAACCGGTGGTGCTGCTCACCGGCGCGGCGGCCACTCCGTCGGACCGGTACGGGCAGGACGGCGCCGACCAGCCGGACGGGCTGCTGCCCTGCGCGGTGCTGGACGTACCCGGGCTGGCCGGCGCCGACCTGGGCGGCCCGGCCGGGGTGCGCCGGCTCGCCGACTTCACCGGGGCGCTGGCCACGAAGCTGGCCGCCGCGGAACCCGATCACCCGGGCCTTCGCTCCTGGACCGACCAGCCCTGGCATCCGGTGTTGCTGCACTGGGAGGTGGAGTTCTTTCCGGCCCGCGCCGGCAACAACCTCGACCCGGCCGGGCGCGACTTCGACCCGGACTTCGTCACCACCAACTACACCCTGCCCTACGGCGACCGGGAGCTGCGGCCCCGGCCGGAGAACGACGTGCTGGACACCGGCGCGAACGTCTACGCCGGCAGTACCGTGCTCTCCGCCGCCGCCCGGCCGGTGCTCTCCACCCGGATCCTGCGCTACCTGCGTGGCACCCCACTGGCCAGGGCGAACGACGAACGGCAGGCCGCCGGCCTGCCGCCGATCACCGCCGACCAGCTCGACGCCGACCCGGCGCCGCTGCTGGGCTGGTGCGCCGCGCAGACCGGTGACCCCCGGCTGGGCACGCTCGCCGCCGCGCACCGGCACCTTGCCGAGCACGAGGAGAGCAACCTGGCGCAGAGCCTCGGCGGCTTCAACGACGCCCTGGTCATGCGCCACCTGGTCCGCCAGCTGCCGATCATCGACCCGACGGGCTTTGCCAGCGGACGGGCGCTGGCCGCCCTGGTGGACCAGGCGGTCGCCGGCCAGGGACGGCACGCGCCGGTCCCGTTGAGCGACTTCAACCCGATCCGCGCGGGCGCGCTGCGGCTGCGTCGGCTGCGGATCGTGGGCAGCTTCGGCGTCGGGTACGACGTCGATGTCGACCAGCCGCGCACCACCAGTTGGTTGACCATGCCGAACCGTCCGACCTGGGTGGCGATGCCGCCCCGGCTCGCGGTGCCGGCCCGGGTACGGCTGGACCTGCTCGACGCCGATGCCGACGCCGTCGACCGTCCGGTCAGCGGGCTGCCGGACTCCTCGCCGGTCTGCGGCTGGCTGCTGCCTGACCCGCTCGACGACGGGCTGCGGGTCTACGCGACGGGCGGGGACTGGCTGGGCACGCTCTACCTGGCGGCCGATCCGGCCCAGCCGGGTCGGGCCCGGTGGGAGGCCGCCCCGGACGGGCCGGTCACCGACGTCGGGCTGATCGGCAACCTGCGGCTGCGTACCGTCGTCGAACGGCTGCGCGGGCTGGGCGCCTCGGGGCTGGCCGACTTCCTGACCGGACTCGACGACGCGTTGGAGGCGGTGGGGCCGGCTGACCCGGGGCAGCACCAGGGGCGGGCGATGCTGATCGGCCGGCCGGTGGCCGTGGTACGACTCGCCCTCGACCTGACCGCTTCCGGCCTGCCCGCGATCCACCAGGACTGGAACGTCTTCCGGCAGGACCTGGGACGCACCGGCCGGGAAACCAACGAGTACCCGTCCGTCCGCTTTCCGGTCCGGCTCGGCGAACGGGGCCGGCTGGGCGATGGCACGCTCGGCTACTGGCTGGAGGACGGCCGGGGCGCCCTCGGCGACCGGTACCACGACGTGGTCACCCTCGCCGAGGCCGACGGCGACCCGCCGCTCACGGTCGGCATCGACCTGCCGGCCCGCACCCTCACCGTGTTGCTGGAACCGGCCGGCGCGATCCACGCCACCACCGGGGTCCTGCCGACCGTCTCCTCCCGGCTGGACCCCGCGCACCACCACGAGGCCCTGGCCCGGCTCGAAACCGGCTTCCTGGCCGCACCAGTGCTGACCGGCGCCGACACGCTCGGCCTGGTCACCCCGGCCGCCGACCCGGACCGGGTCTGGTCCTGGCGGGAGCGAGACGGCGCCGGCTGGGTTGAGACCACCGAGCCGCCCGAACTCGCCGACACCTTCCCCACCGGCCTGACCGCCCGCGAGGGCTGGCTCACCCTGCGCCAGCAGTCGCCCGCCTGACCCGAGCCGCACCAACTCCCGCCGCACCCTCATCGAGAAAGCGATCCGATGTCCCAGATCACCCTCACCCTCTCCCTGAACCAGACCAACACCGTCCTGGAGGCGCTCGGCCAGTTGCCGTACGCCCGGGTCTACGAGCTGATCGAGACGATCGGCCGGCAGGCCAGCCCGCAGGTGCAGGTGCCGGCCGCCCCGGCCGGGGCCGAGCGCACCGAGCTCTCCGTGGCGCGGCCGGCATGAGCCCCGAGCCGCTGCTCCTCTGGCAGCTCGACGACATCGCACCAGGCGGGGTCGTCGTCGACTACTCGCCCAACCAGTTCGACGGCCGGGTGGAGGGAAACCCGACGGTCGCGCCGAACGACCAGTTCGGGGCGGTCGTGGCCCTCGACGGGGTCGGCGACGCGGCAGTCTCCGCCGGTACGCTGCCCCGCTGCACCACCTACACGATGGCGCTCTGGGTACGCGTGCCGAAGCCCGCCTCCGGAATGCCGACCATCATGGGACGCGGCGGCAGCGCGCTGCACGTGAACTACCTCGGCCACATCATCACCGACACGCCCGGCGGCACAAGCCGGCGGTACAACACCGGCGAGGGTGTGTTCACCTTCGACACCTGGCACCACCTCGCGGTGACCCGGGACACCGCGACGCTCCGGATCCACCTGGACGGCGTGGTCGTCTACGAAAACGCCTCGGTCCCGCCACCGGAGCAGATGGACGGAACCTTCGTCATCGGCCGGGTGCCGAACAACGCCAGCCAGTACCAGCCGATGTCGATCGCCGCCGCCCGGCTCTACGACGTCGCGTTGAGTCCCACCGACGTACGGGACCTGATGGCCGTCGACGCGTCGACCGTCAACGCGTTCGTGCGCAGCCACCCGCTCGACTTCGAGCTGGCGAACATCGACGAGCAGCCGGTGCTCTACATCGACGACGCCGCCACCAGTCAGACCCTCACCCTGCGGATCAGCAACTCCTCCCGCCAGGACATCACGCTCTGGCCGGTCGACGGCCCGGTGTCGGTGACCAACCGGCACCTGACCCTGACCTGGCGGGCCGGTACCCTCGCCACGGTCAGCCCGGTCGCGGTCGCCGCGGCGGGTTGGACGCTGGCCGCGAACGGCGACCGTACCGTCCTGCACCTGCTCGGCCCCGCGAACGCGGTCGTCCCGGCCGGCAGGTCGATCGACCTGCCGCTGACCGGTCTGCGCGCCGACGGTGCCGACGGCACCCGGGTCACCCGGGTCGAGCTGGCCTACCAGCGGCTCGGCTACACCGGCGAGACCAGCGAGATCGTCGGCAGCCGGCAGCAGTCGCTGGAGGTGGTCAACCACCGGGGGCGGCCGGACATCCCGCTCGACATCGGCTTCGTCGGCGGCCACCGGGTGCTCAGCGACGGGGCCGGGACGAGTTCGCTGCGGCTGCGGGTGGCCAACGTCTCCCGTACCGTCCCGATCGCACTGGCCGGCTCCGCCGCGATCGGCAAGGAGCGCGCGTCGGCACTGGTCCTCTCCTTCGACATGCAGTTGGCGAACGAGACCCGGGACTGGGCACTGACCACCGCCGGTCAGATCAACTCGATCCAGGTGACGCTGAGCGGCGCGACAGGCGTCGGCTGGGACGTCGAACGCAGCATCGACGACCAGCGGGCGATGTGGACGCTGACCCCGAAGGCGGACACCTCGATCGCCGCCGAGGGCTGGCTGGAGCTGGCCATCGGGCCGATCTACGCGCTGGCCTCACCCGGACACGCGCCGGTGGTGCTGTCGTACCGCAACATCCCGGGCTTCCAGGACGGCTTCGTCAGCGTCGACGTGGAGCGCACCCCGCTGCTCTTCACCGGCAACCGGGTCGGCGTCGGCACCGGCACGCCGGAGGCCCGGCTGCAGATCGTCGACCGGTACACCGACGCGAACGGTGGCAGTCTGGTCATCGGCCCGACCAACGTGCCGAATCTGCGGCTCGGCTACCACTCGACGTACTCGTGGATCCAGTCGCACAGCGGGTCTCCGCTGGCGATCAACCCGCTCGGCAACAACGTCGCGATCGGTGCCACGACCGCGCCGTTCCGGCTGACGGTGAAGTCCAGCACCGAGCACCTGCAGTTGCGCCGGGAGGACTCCACCGGCGGCAAGCAGGTCTTCCTGGAGCTGTACCAGGCGCCGACGGCGGAGAACGTGATCACGTACCCGAGCATCCGGTTCCACCACGCCAGCAAGTTCTGGCACCGGATCGAGGGCCGGCCCGAGGGCTTCATGTTCAAGTGGGGTCCGATGGACCGCGACGACCTGAGCGACATCTTCGTCCGGCTCGGGACGTTCACCTCCCTGAAGGTGGACAGGGTCGCGGCCAGCGGGGCGGAGGGGCACCTCCGGTTGGAGCGGCCGGACCAGGCCACCGGCAAGCAGGTGTACCTGGAGCTGTTCCAGCAGGATACGCCGGCGGGACAGGTGACCTTCCCGAGCCTGCGGTTTCACCACGCGAACAAGTTCTGGCACCGGATCGAGGGCCGACCCGAGGGCTTCATGTTCAAGGACGGGCACACCGGCAACGATGAACTCCGGGACATCTTCGCCCGGACCGCCTCGCTGTCGTCGCTGCGGCTCGGCGGGACCGCCATCGGCGAGACCGAGCTGCGTCGACTGCTCGAACTCGCGCGGCGCTTCCCCTTCTGACCCGTCCGTCGCCCGTCCGCGACCCTCCGCCCACCCGTGCCTGGAGAAGAATTTCGATGCCGAAACGCGACAGGAGCTCGTCCGGGCCCGCTCCCGGGGACCGCAGCTCGACCAAGAAGAGAGCCAGGATCGTGCTGGACGCGGCCGCTACCGCGGTCGTCGAGGACATCGACATGCTGACCACCCGGTACACCACGGCGGCGACTGATGGGATCGACCTCTCCGGGCAGCCCGGTGACGGCAACTTCTATGCACGCTGGGTAAAGATGGGCCAGGGTGATTGCATCGCGCTGGCCACGCCGGGCGGAAAGACCCTCCTCGTCGACTGCGGGTCGCTGGCCTCGGACGGCCTCTCCGACGCGACGTTGAAGAGGTTCGCCCAGTACAGCCTCTTCGGCAAGCGGTTCCTGGGCGGGACGGCTCCGGGCGGAAAGAAACGGCAGCTCGACATCCTCGTGCTGACCCATCCGGACGACGACCACAACAACAAGCTCGCCGACGTGCTGACCCGGGAGAAGGTGTCGCCGTACGTCGACCGGATCTACAACAGCGCCGACCTGGGCATGTACCGGCGATCCACCCAGACCTGGGTGCAGAAGTGGCAGCTCGACACCGGCTACGAGTACCTGGTGACCTATAACAAGGACACGGTGGTGACCGGCGGAGCCACGGTCATCGACGGGGCCATCGCGCTGGCCAGGCGGAACAAGTACGAGACCAAGTACGTCGACGTGCCGGTGCCGACGAAGGACGCGGCCACCGAGGCCACCGAGGTGGCGACGGCGGACCTCTTCAACTATCTCGACAGCGAGGGCCGGCTCGTCATCCACCACGAGATGAGCGGCTGCAAGATCAGCATCCTGGCGAGCGGGGTGAAGAAGGAGTACACCAAGGACAACGACGCGGAGAAGCTGGCCAACCGGGCCAGCGTGGTGCTCCTCGTCGAGGTCTTCGGCAAGAAGCTGCTGCTCTGCGGGGACGCCACCAAGTCCACCGAGACGTACCTGATGGAGAAGAGCGTCAACGCCGCGAAGAACAGGGTGCACCTGGCGAACGTCGACGTCCTCCACGTGGCCCACCATGGCAGCCACCTCACGTCGTCGTCCGAGGCCTTCATGGACCTCGTGAAGCCGCGCAGCCAGGCGGTGATCAGCGCCGGGAAGACCGGGGTGAAGGAACACCACCTGCCGGACAGCCGGGTCGTGAACGGGTACGCCGACCAGTTCGGCGCGGGTACGGCCACCGAACACGAGGTCTGGTACTGGGTCGTCGGCGCGGACGAGATCACCCAGACCAAGAAGAAGCTGACCGCCCCGGTCTACACCACCGGCTCGCTCGCCTCCGACCCGTGGCACGAGTCGAAGCTCGACATCATCTGGAAGAAGCCATGACCAGGAACGAATTGGAGACGCTGCTCGCCGACGTCGCGGCCGGTCGCCTCGACCTACCGGTCGACCGACTCGCGCCACGGGTCGCGGCGTACCTCGGTCGGTTCCTGCCGACCGGTCGGCTGACCCTCATGGGAGCGTCCCGGGCCGACCGGGACGGCGCGGTCGTCGTCACCGGCACCGGAGACGGCGCACCGTTCGGCACGATGACGGTGACCGTGCGCTTCACCCTCAACGGGCAGTCGGTGACCGGGGTGAGCGTCACCGCGACCGCCGGGCCGACCTGGTCCCTCGCCGACGCCTTTCCGGTGCTGCGCGACGGACTCCTCGGCGGCCTGCTCTTCGACGCGCCCATCCTGGTGCTCGACTCCGCTGGTCTGGACCCCGTCGGGACCGACCCGGCACCGGAGCCGGCGGACCTGCCGATGACGTTCCAGGGAACGCTGCGGGTCACCACCGGGATGGCCGCGATCGCACTGCTCTTCCCCGGTCAGAGCCACCCGGTCACCGGCGAGATCACCATGGTCCGACTCGCGCCGGACACGCTCGATGTGAAGACGCCGACGGTGCCGCTGGTCCTGCTGTACGGGGCCGAGGGGCACACCCTCGACCTCGGCCTGGTCACCATGACCGACCTGCGCTACGAGGTGATCGGCGAGCCCCGGCTGAACACCTACACGGTCGACCACGAGGTCGAGGCGTACCTGCTGGTCACCGGCGCGCTGCCGGTCACCACCGGGCCGGACGGCGCCGCCCGGACCAGGCAGGTGCTGGTGGAGGCCCGGGTCGGCCAGTGGGGCGCCCCGCTCGGTCTCACCGCCGACTTCAGCCCGCTCGGCCCGCTGGAACTGGCCGACATCGCCCGGATCGCCGGGGTGTCGGACGTGCCGGTGCCGTTCGGCGTCGACGCCGGGCCGGACATCACCCTCGGCCCGGTCACCCTGCACCTCACCCCGGGCGGTACGGCAAAGATCGACTACGTCACCATGACGGTCTGGACCGAGGCCGACTGGACCATCGTCGACGACCTACTCACCCTGGAACAGATCGACCTGGACCTGCGGGTCGACACGCCTGTCTCGGACCCCCGGATGGCGGTCACGCTGAGCGGCCTGGTCGGGATTGGCGAGCACGGTGTGCTGGAACTCGTGGCCAACTCGGCGACCCGGACGCTGGGCGGCTCGCTGCGCGACGGCGACCCGCCGCTGAGCATCCGCGAGGTGTACCAGCACTTCACCCACTCGGATCCAGCCCACCTGCCGGATCTGAGCGTGGTCAAGTTCCACACCTTCGCGGAGCTGCCGACCGACAGCCAGGGCACGACGTTCGACGGCGAGGTCGTGCTCGGCGGCGACTGGCCGGTCGCCGACGGGATCGACCTGGTGGACGTCCTCTTCGCCGTCCGGCGGACGGCCGACGAGACGACCTTCCAGGCCCAGGCCACCCTCGTCATCCACACGGTCACGCTCGCCGTGCGGGCGACGTACGACTCCGCGTCGCAGCGGCAGTGGGATTTTTCCGGCGAGACCGGCCCGGGGCAGCTCATCCCGATCGGCGGGCTGGTCGACGACCTGGCCCGCCGGTACGGCGACCTCGCCCTGCCGGCACCGCTGGCCGGGCTGACCGTGCAGAACCTCGGCGTCGACATCACCACCGGCGCCGGACGGCTCTTCGTCACCGGTCAGGCCCGCTTCCCGGTCGACACCACCGACGTGGCGATCACCGTCACCGTCGACACCGCGCAGCGCTCCTTCGACGGGCTGATCGAGCTTGCCGTACCGGTCGACGGTGGCACATTCCACCCGCAGCTCGACCTGCACCTCGCCAGCGATCCGAGTGCCCAGCGGCTGGCCGCGTCGTACACGCACGCCGACACCGATCCGGTGCCGGACCTGCGGGCCATGGTCGGCGCCGTCTCGCCGACAGCGGCCGGGTACCTGCCGGAGGGGATCGTCGTCGACCCCCGGCACCTGCTCTTCGCGCTGATCCGACCGGTCGGCGGCACCGGCACGGCGTACCTCTTCGGGGTGGATCTCACGCTCACGGTCGATCTGGCCAACCTGCCGGTGGTCGGCGAGCACCTCTCCGGCGACACCACGATCGGTCTGGACCTGCTGCGGATCCTCGCCGCGACGGCGGCGTTGGGCTCGACCGACACCGCCGCGTTGAACGCGCTGCTGCCGGCGGCCGTGCCCGCGCTGCCCGCCGCCGGGCTGCCGACTGGGTTCACCGTCGACGGCACCCTGCGCCTGGGGCCGCTCGCCCAGCCGGTGGCGCTGCCGGTCACCGGCGCGCCCGGGACGGCCAAGCCACCGGCCGGGCCGGTGCCCACCCCGGCCAACCAGACCACGACCGGCGACGACACCGCCTGGCTCCCGGTGCAGCGCGCGTTCGGCCCGGTCCAGCTGGCCCGGGTCGGGCTCGCGTTCCGCTCCGACGGCAGCGAGGATCCGCGCCTCGCCCTGTTGCTCGACGCGTCGGTCGGCGTCGGCGGGCTCACCCTCACCCTGCAGGGCCTCGAGGTTGGGGTGTCGCTGACCGACCCGGTCGCGGTGCCGTCGTTCGGCCTGGCCGGGATGGGCCTCTCCTACCGCGAGGGGCCGGTGAGCATCACCGGCGCGTTCCTCAAGAACGAGATCGTGTACGAGGGCGTCACCTATCCGGCGTACGGCGGTATGGCCCAGCTGCGCAACGGTCCGTTGTCGCTCGCCGCGATCGGGTCGTACGCGCAGCTGCCGGCGGGACCGTCGGTCTTCGTCTACGCGTGGCTGGACTACCCGATCGGCGGGCCGCCGTTCTTCCACGTACGCGGCATCGCCGCCGGATTCGGCTACAACCGGCGGCTGGTCCTGCCCCCAGTCGACGACGTCGCCTCGTTCCCGCTGGTCGCCGAGGCCACCGGGGCCCGTACGCCGGGTACGACGCTCGGCGACGAGTTGCGCGCGCTCGCCCGGTGGCTGCCGCCGTCGGTCGGCGACATCCTGCTCACCGCCGGGGTGCACTTCACCTCGTTCGAGATGGTCGACTCGTTTGTGCTGGTAGCGGCGACGTTCGGGCACCGCTTCGAACTCGACGTGCTCGGGCTCTCGACGCTGACCCTGCCGGCGCGCGACGTCACCGCCGGGGCGGTCACCCCGATCGCCGAGGTGCAGTTGGCGCTGCGGGCCAGCCTCGTACCCTCCGACGGCTACCTGACCGTGCTCGCCCAGTTGACCCGGAACTCGTACCTGCTCTCCCGGGACTGCCATCTGACCGGCGGGATCGCCTTCTCGACCTGGTTCGCCGGCGAGCACGACGGCGACTTCGTCCTGACCGCAGGCGGCTACCATCCGCACTTCCCGGTCCCGGCGCACTATCCGAGCGTGCCGAGAATCGGCTTCAACTGGCAGGTGTCGCCGCAGCTCAGCATGTCCGGGTCGGCGTACTACGCGCTCACTCCGGGCGCCCTGATGGCCGGCGGCGGGCTCAGCGCCGTCTGGCAGGACGGGTCGCTGCGGGCCTGGTTCGACGCCTCGATGGACTTCCTGATCTCCTGGCAGCCCTACCACTACGAGGCCTCGCTGCACGTCGGCATCGGCGCGTCGTACACGTACCACTTCTTCGGCACGCACACCATCGACGTACACGTCGGCACCGACGTCGATCTGTGGGGCCCGGACTTCGGCGGCACCGCGAAGATCGACCTGCACGTCACGTCGATCCGCGTCTCGTTCGGCGCCGGCCGGGGCGGCGGCCCGAAGCCGTTGACCTGGAGCAGTTTCAGCGCCACCCTGCTGCCCACGGCGGACGAGGTGGTGAGCGTCGCGCTGCGGGCGGACAGCCACCGGGCCGCGCCGGACGCGCCCGCCGACGACCTGGGTCTGGTCGACGCCTCGACGCTCGTGTTGACCACCGACAGCACTGTGCCGGCCAGCCGGGCGGTCTGCGGCAGCGGGTCGGCCGAGCGGGCCCTGGGGACCGGCCCGGCCAGCACTCGGTTCGGGGTCGGGCCGATGGGCGTGGCCACCGGCGGGGCCGCCGCGATCCACCGGATCACCATCACCCGGGACGGCCAGAACGGCGGCGTGGAGGACCGTTTCGACTACGCACCCGTGGTCAAGAGCCTGCCGTCCGCGCTCTGGGGCGGGCGGCTCACCCCGTCGGCCACCGACCCGGCGCTGCTGCCGGGGCTGCTCACCGGTTACACCATCACGCCACGACTGGCGGCCGGCCCCGCACCGGCCTGGCTGGACCGGGCCGCGCTCCAGGCCGACACCGCGCTGTTCGAGATCACCGACGCGATCCGGCTCGCCCCGCCGGCGGACGTACCCGACGAGACCGGCACCGACGCCGAACGCGCGAAGCTGATCACCGGCAGCCTGGGTACGCCGGCCGTGGCCGCTGCCCGGGCGGGCGTCCTGGCGGCCCTGCTGCCCGACGCGACGGTCGACCTGACCGGCTTCGACACCAGCCAGTACCACGAGATCCCCAGGGTGGCCGCTCATGTCTGACTCGACCGTCACGTTCACCGCGCACCGTCGACCGCTGCTGGAGGCCGGTGACTACCAGATCACCCTGGCCCAGGAGGTCACCGTCGGGGCGGCGACCGAGTCGTTCCACAGCAGCAGACGGTTCAGCGTCGGCGGTGACCGGTTCACGCTGCCACCGACCGCGATCCGCGCGGTCTTCCCGCCCGACGGCAGTCTCGGCGACCACGGCAACGTGCTGCCGCACGTCGTGCTGGACCGGCCGACCCTGCCCTGGGAACGCGATCCGGGCGGTGGTGGCGCGGACCGACCGCCGTGGCTCGCCCTACTCCTCTTCGACGAGGCGGAGAAGCCGGTGCCGCGTACCACCACGCTGGGCGCGCTCGCCGACGAGGGCGCACTGCCCGCAGCGGCGACCGCCCTGGAGCGGCACGACTCGGCCGGTGACCCGGTCACCGTCATCGACGTACCAGTCGCCCTGCTGACCGAGCTGCTGCCGTCGTACACCGAACTGCGCCTGCTCGCGCACGTACGCGGCGGCACCGGAGCCTCGGCGGACGCCGACGCGGCGGTGGTCGTCGGCAACCGACTGCCGGCAGCCGGCGCGACCAGCACCGTTCACCTGGTCTCGCTGGAGCAGCGGTTCCGCGCCGACGGCTCCGGCGCCGCACTCGACCTGCCGCATCCGGGGCGGGGCCCGACCGGCGTGCCGACCGTGCCGGTGATCAGCCTGGCCAGCTGGCGGTTCGCCTGCGTCAGCGCGGACCACTCGTTCCCCGCGCTGGTCCGCGACTTGGCGGCGGACGACGGTGAGCTCCGGCTACCCGAGGTCGGCGAGCCGGTCAGCGACCGCTTCCTGGGTCGGGGGCTGGTGCCGCTGCGGTACCGGCTGCGCCAGGGCGGCCGGAGCATCGGCTGGTACCGGGGGCCGCTGACCGCCGGTGCGACGGACGGCGGCCCGGTCGCCCCGGAGCGGACCGCCGACGCGCTGCTGCGGCTGCACCCCGAGGTCGGCATGTTCGACGTCAGCCACGCCGCGTCCTGGCAGCTCGGCCGCCTGCTCGCGCTGCGCAGCACCGACGTCAGCACCAGCCTCTACACCTGGCGTCGGCGGCGTGACCTGGACGCCAAACAGACCGTGCCGGCGAGCTACCCGCTCGCCGTGCCGGCCACCGACACCACCATGCCGGACAACCTGCTCACCTGGTTGCGGAACCTGGCCCGGTTGGAGGGCGTGCCCTTCGGCTACCTGCTACCCGACGAGCGGCTGCTGCCGGTGGAGAGCATCCGCTTCGTCGGCCTGGACCAGCGCTGGGTACGGCACCTGGTCGACGGCGCGACCAGCATCGGACGGCTCGGCCCGGCCGACGCCGACCGGGACGCGGCGGATCCGCTGCCCCTGGACTATCCGACGGTCACCGGGGCCCTGATCCGTTCAGCGATCGTCCCCGGTTACCCGGGCCTGCTGATCGACGCCTACGCCGACACCGGCGGCACCCGGGCGCTGGCGCCGTGGCGGACCGCCCGGCTGGCGCCCGACATCCTGCTCTGCCTCTTCACCGGTGACCTGGCCCGGCTGGACCTGCACCAGCCGCCGGAGGGGCAGCACCTGGCCGTCGAGGAGCCGGCCGACGGTGTGATCGGCAAGACGCTGCGTACCCCCGGCGGCGCCAGGACCACGCCGCCGCCGGTCGGCCCGCTGCCCTTGGGAACGCTGCGCACCGTACCGGTGGCGGCGTTGGCCTCGGCAGTCGCCGAGGCGCTCGGCGTCGACGCGGCGGATCTCGACGCGGGCGAGCTGGCCCTGCAGCTCACCGAGACCGCCGAGCGGGTCACGTTCCAGCGCGGCTGATCTCGACGGCGAGTAAGGGCACCCGCAACGTCATGACCGATCGTCGGCCGCAGAAGCCATCCGAACTCACGTGGCCGCTTCGTGGTCTTGAGCAGCTTGACGCGGTTCAGCGGAACTGGCACGAGCGATCTGACCAGTGCCCGCTGACGCGGCTCCGCGTGTCCACCGATCCGCCGATGCAACAGAGCCGGCACGGCCTACGGCCCGTCGACGCGGATCGGCATGCTGGGTGAGGACGCGGCGGGAACGAGCAGCCGGGGGCTTCCTGAGCCGTCGGCGGGAACGGCCCAGATGTCCGCGCCGCCCGCTGCGCCGGGTCTCGCGTAGGCGACCTCGCTCTGGGACAGCCACTGCGCCTGGTCGTCAACGCTGGCGGTCTCCGCCAGCGGGGTCTCGCGCATCGTGACCAGGTCCAGCACGTGCAGCCGCCATGGCTCGGCGGCCGACGGCGAGACCCGCTTCTTGAACGCGAGCCGGGTCCCGTCCGGCGAGAGCGACGGGCATTCCACATTGTCGCGCAGCGTCCGCGCCTCCCACTTGGCGTAGTCACCTTCGACCAGGTAGGTCCGGCCCCGCGTGGAGACCGTCGCGTAGAAGCGGTTGTCGTCGGCGGCAAACGTGACGCCCCAGAAGTTCACGTCCGCCGCGTGGTGACGCCTGCCGTCGATGTAGAGCGGGATCGTCTCGATGTTGACGATCGGATAGCCAGTCCTGGTGTCGAGGATCCCGGTCCAGGTGGAGAAGCCGGTGGCGTTGTAGGACTCGCCGGTGACGAAGACCGTCCAGGCCACCATCCTGCCGCTGGGCGAGACCCTGGCCCGGCTCGGGACGCCTGCGAGGTTGAGCCGGTTCGTCTCGCGCAGCTCGCTGTCGAGAATCAGCGCGCTCGTCCGGGGCAGGCCGCCGCGCACCTCGGCCGTCAGGCAGACCGCCGTCCCGCCGGAGGAGTGGAAACGCCGGCACTTCAGGTCCCCGACGGTGCGGGCTGCGCCCGGGTCGTCCGACGGCACGGCCGCGACCCGGCCGCCTGCGTCGAGAAACAGCAACTGCCCCGAGCGGGTGGTGTCGAGAGCCGCGCCGGCCGGCGACGGATCGGCCGCGGCCAGCACGGCATAGGTGATCGCGACCGAGGCGAGCGCCACAATCGACGCGGCGAGGACCAGGGCACGTTTCACAGGATCACCTTCCGGGCGGCGAGTAGGGAGAGCGCGAGCCCGCCCGCCATCACGAGCAGGCCCGTCCGGGCGTCCCAGGCGGTCCAGAGCGCGCCGAAGGCGACCGACGAACCCAGCCGCGCGAGCGCCTGCGCGGTCTGGAGCACGGCCATCCCGCTGGTAAGCAGGGCCTCGGGCAGCAACGGTCCGGCGGCGGACATCAGGACGCCGTCCGTGGCCGCGTAGAACGTGCCGTGCAGCACGAGGACCACGATCAGCAGCGCGATGCCGGTCGCCGCACCCGCGAGCAGCAGGTAGGCGGCGAGGAGGGTGACGTGCCCGCCGAGGAAAACCCCGACGCGGCCCCGCCGGTCGGCCAGGCGCCCGAGCGGCACGGCGAGCAGCAGGTACACCGCGGCCGTGCCGAGCGGCAGCAGCGGGAACAGGCCGGGCGTCATCGCGAGCTGCTTCTGCAGCAGCAGGTAGACGAAGAAGTCGCTGACCGTCACCAGGCTGAGCAGGATGGTGACGGCGCAGATCCGCCGGAACGCAGGGTCGCCGACGATGGCGCGCACGGCCGTCCCGATCCGCGGTGGCTCGGCCGCGAGAGTGGTGCGCGGGTCGCGGACGTAGAGCGCGAGCAGCACCAGCCCGAGCGCCGCGACGCAGAAGGAGGTCATGAATACGGCGTCGTAGGACCCGCCGGTGGCGGCGAGCACCCCGAACGCGGCGAGCGGACCGAGTAAGGCCCCGAGCGTGTCCATGGCCCGGTGCACGCCGAACGCCTGCCCCAGCCGGTCCGGCGGGGTGGATGACGAGATCATCGCGTCCCGCGGGGCCGTCCGCAGTCCCTTGCCGGCCCGGTCCGCGGTGATCACGGCACCGAGGGCGCCGACCGAGGTCCCAGCCAGCAGCAGACCGAGTTTGGCCAGGGCGGAGAGGCCGTAGCCGCTCGCGGCGACGAGTTTGCGGTGGCGCCAGCGGTCGGAGGCGTGCGCGCCGGCGAGGCGGACCAGTGCGGTCACCCCGGAGTGGAGGCCGTCGAGCATGCCGACCTGCAACGGGTTGAGCCCGAGCGCGAGCACGAGGTAGAGCGGCAGGACGGCGGTGACCATCTCGGCGGAGATGTCGGTGACCATGCTGACCATGCCGAGGGCGAGGACGTTCGCCGGGACGGAGCGCAGCAGCGCCCGTCCCGGCGGACGGTTGGCGGTGATGTACATCAGTGGCAGGTGTAGGTCGGGCTCGTGTCCTTGACCGCGCCGTCGGTCCCGATCAGCTGGGAGGAGAAGGTGCTGTCGGTGAAGTTCAGCTTGATGACGCCGTACGTCCCGGACAGCCGCTTGAGGCTGTTGGGCTGCACGTTGACGATCGGGTAGGGCGGCGCGCCGGCCATCCCGCCGAGCAGTTCGACCATGCCGTTCGGGTCGGCGTCGCCGTCGGGGTCCTGCGGACCGAACCGCTCGTAGTGGTGGTCGTGGCCGTTGAGGACCAGGTCCGCGCCCTCGTTGTAGAGCATCTGCCAGATCGGCCTGCTCACCGGGTCGTTGCCGTGGTCGCCAGAGCTGTACAGCGGGTGGTGCCAGGACGCGGCGATGCAGCCCTTGGTGTTCGCGGCGAGGTCGGCCCGCAGCCAGGAGATCTGCGCGCTGTCGTCGAAGCTGTTGGAGTTGAGGACGATGAAGTGCCAGTTGCCGTGGTTGAAGCTGTAGTAGTTCTTGCCCTGCGGGTAGGCGATCGGCCCGAAGTAGGACTTGTAGCCGGCGTACTCACCGGCCGGGTCGTACGTCTCGTGGTTGCCCGGCGCGGGCCGGATCTTCGACTTGAACTTGCCCCAGGTCTTGTCGAAGTAGTTCTGGAAGTCCGACAGGCGGGCGTCGTCGTACTGGTTGTCGCCCATGGTGATGACGTACTCGGGGTTCATGGCCGTGACGAGCGCGGCCGTCTTCGGGTGCTGGCAGGAGCTGGAGCTCGCGGTGCACTGGTCGGCGATGTCACCTGCGGCGGCGACCGTGAAGGTGGTCCCACCGGTCGGGCTGGGCGAGGGAGAGGCGGTGGGCGAGGCGGTCGGTGCCGTGCCCAGGGTGAGCTTGTCCATGTTGGGGCCGCCGGTCGCCGTGGTGGCGGTCGCCCGGATCGTGTTGGCGCCGGCCCGGAGTGGCACGTTGATCGTCTGGTCGGTCCAGGTGCTCCAGCTACCGGTGGGGTTGAAGGCGAGCCCGGACGTCACGGTGACGCCGTTGACCGCGATGCTCAGCGGCCGTCCCGCAGTGGTGCCGTTGGCGTAGCGGAAGGTGCCCGGCCGGCTGCCGGCCGCGGCCGCGGTCACGGTCCATTCGATGTAGCCACCGACGACGTTGGTGTAGTCGACGAACCCGGTCCCGGTGTATCCGGCATGGTTGCTGAGGACGGCAGCCTGGGAGAGCGTGGCGTTCTCGGCCTGGTGGTCGGTGCCACCGGGGTCGGGGGTGCCGTCCGGGCCGTAGACCTCCAGTTCCCAGAGCGAGTAGCCGTAGGACGTGCCGCGGGCGGTGCCGTAGACGCGCAGGTACCGTCCGTTCGCGCTGAGGCCGGTGTGGTCGTCGGTCCCGCCGTCCGCGCCGGTCACGGTCTTGACGGTGGTCCAGGCGGTCCCGTCCGGCGAGGTCTCCAGCCGGTACGCCGAGCCGTACGCGTCCTCCCAGGTCAGCTTGACCCGGTTGATCGCGACGGACGAGCCGAGGTCGACGCGGAGCCACTGCGAATCCGATCCTTCGACGCTGGCCCAGCGGCTCGTGGCGCTGCCGTCGACGGCGTTCTCCGGACCGTATGCGCTGCTTTCGGTCGACGAGGAGGTGGCGGGCCGGTTGTGGGACAGGAGCACGTCGGCGGCGTCGGCCCGGTCGACGATGGCGATCAGTGCCGTAGCCACCAGCACGGTGCTGGCTACAGCGAGGGTGGGTAGCTTTCTCTTCCAGCGCACGGTGCCTCCTTGGGGAGGGAGTCCAACCGGCCGGGGGCAGTTGTTCACTGAAGCGCGTCACTCCGAAGGTGTTCCGGAGCCGCGCCAAGCCGCTTGGGAAGAGGCTTCCAATTACGTACTTCGATGTCAAGGGATAGGAAAACAATTTGCCTTTTCGGTCGTCCCCCGTGCCAGTCGACGATCGCGTACATGCCGCAGGCGGTGTCGTATTGGTTGCGCAGCTTCAGCCCGCAGACGTGCAGTTGGCCGTTGACGCCGACTGACGTGCCACCGGGCGGGGGGCGACGTGCTCGGTGACGGTGACGGCGAGCCCGCGACGCCGTGCGGGTGCGCTCCGCACAGATCGGATCAGGGACCCGTGCGGAGCGGCACTTCGCTAGCTGATGGTGATGCGCAGGGTGCGGTCGGCGCCGTTCGCGGCCCCGCCGTTGTTGTCGCAGTTGGTGGTGCTGAGCCAGAGCTGGTCGGAGCCGGGCACCTTAGTGATCGTGCGTAGGCGTCCGTACGTGCCCGTGTAGTACGCCGTCGGAGTGCCCGTGGTCTCGCCGCTGAGTAGCGGGATGCGCCACATCTGCTCGCCGCGCAGCGTCGCCATGTAGACGACGTCGCGGACGATCGCGATACCGCTGGGCGAGGCGGTCGACACCGACCACTGTCGCTTCGGGTTCTCCATGCCCGCGACGCCGCAGGTGCCCTCGCAGGTCGGCCAGCCGTAGTTCTTGCCCGGCTTGATGAGGTTGAGTTCGTCGTACATGCTGTTGCCGAACTCGGCCTCCCAGAGCCGGCCCTGCGAGTCGAACGCCAGGCCCTGCGGGTTGCGGTGGCCGTAGCTGTAGACCCGGGTACCGAACGGGTTGCCCGGCGCCGCGGCGCCGGTCGTCGTGATTCGCAGGATCTTGCCGTTGAGCGAGTTGAGGTCCTGGGCCCGGCTGCTGGTCTGCCCGTCACCGGTGGAGACGTAGAGGTACCCGTCCGGCCCGAAGGCCAGGCGGCCACCGTTGTGGTAGCGGTTCTTGGCAATCCCGGAAAGGATCGTGGTGTACCCGGTCAGGGTGCTGCCGTCGTAGGTCATCCGGGCGACCCGGTTGCCCTCCGACGCGGTGTGCATGAAGTAGACGTAGTGGTTGGACGCCCAGCCGGGGTCCACAGCGACGCCGAGCAGGCCTCCCTCACCGTCGGTGGTGACGACGTTCGGGACGGTCCCGACCTGGGTCCGCACACCGGACAGCGTCGCCTTGAAGACCTTGAACTGGCCGGAGGTGACCTTGTCGTCCCGCTCGGTGACGAGGGCGGTCTGCCCGTCGGGCATGAAGTACGTGCCCCAGGGGATCGTCCAGCCGGTGGAGATCTGTGTGATCCCTGACGGCACGCCGCCGCTGCAGGTCGCGGTCGTGAAAGACACCGTGTTGCTCTGCCCTGACGTGTTTCCTGCGCCGTCTCGGGCGACGACGTTCAGCCCGTACGCCGTGTTGCAGGCGAGCCCGGTGACGGAGGTGGTCGCCGCCGGGGGCGTGCCGATGACCGACTTGACGACGGTCGTCCCGGTGCGCACGTCGTACGCGGTGACCCCGACGTTGTCCGTGGACGCCGTCCAGGTGAGCGTGACGCTGCTGCCGCTCAGATTCGAGTAGGCCAGGTTCGCCGGGGCGGTCGGCGCCTGGGTGTCGGAACTGGCCAGGGTGGAGCAAATCGCCTGCGCGCTGGACAGCGAGACGTTGCCGGCCGCGTCCCGGGCGAACACCGACAGGCGGTACTCCGTGTTCGGCGAGAGGCCGGTCAGGTTCCGCGAGGTGCCCGTGCCCGTCGTCTGACTCAGCAGGTTGCCGTCGTGGTAGATGTCGTATCCCGCCACCCCGACGTCATCGGTGGACGCGCCCCAGTTCAGCGTCATGCTGCTGGAGGTGACGGCGGAACAGCTCGGGGCGCCCGGTGTGCTGGGCGCCTGCGAGTCGCTCTGCCCGGTGACGCGCAGCCGGTCGATGTTGCCCAGGCCGAGCGCGCCGGTGGCGGTCAGCCGCACGGTGTTGGCTCCCGCGGCCAGCCTCGTGCTGACCGTGACGTCCGTCCAGTCGGTCCAGGCGGTGGTCGCCGGGAACGGCTGGTTGCCGACGAGGTTGCCGTTGACCGCGATGTCTCCCGGCCGGTTCGCCCCGCCGGAATTGGCGTAGCGGAACGCTAGCTGCGCGGTGCCCGCGGCGGCCGCGGTCACCGTCCACTCCACGTACGCCCCCGCCACGTTGGTCGTGTTGACGAAGCCGGTGCCGGTGTAACCGGTGTGGTTCGACTCGACCGCGCCCTGAGCGATGACGGCGTTCTCCGCCTGATAGTCGGTGAAGGCCGGCGCTCCGGCGACCTCGAATTCAAGGTAGTCGAGGTTGGCGGTGCCGGCTGCCGAGGTGGAGGTGACTCGGACGGTGTTGCTGCCGGCGCTGACCGGGGCGGTGACGGTCTTGTCGGCCCAGGTGTCCCAGTCGGAGGTGCTGCCGAACGTCGCCGCGGCGACGCTGCCGTTGACGGCGATGTCGGCGGGCCGGTCTGCCGCGGCGCCGTTGCTGTAGCGGACCGTGAAAGTCGCCGTGCCGGTGGTCGCGGCGCTGATCGTCCACTGCACGTAGCTGCCGACCACGTTGTCCGTGTCGGCGAAGCCGGTCCCGGAGAAGTTGAGGTGGTTGGACTCGGCGAGGCCCTGACCGATGGTGGCGCTCTCGGCCTCGTAGCGGATGGGTGCGGCATGGGCGGGAGTCACCATGAGGGCCGACCCGACGATGAGGATTTCCGTGCCGAGCGCGGCGATGAGTCTCATGCCCGCTCTGGTTCGTACCATTGCGTGCCTTTCTCCCGGAGGGTGAAGGATAGTCAAACTGACTTACAGTCGCTGATGCTACGGCGACCATGCATATCGGTCAATGTTTGAGTGCCGCAGTGCGGGGCGGCGTCAGCCTGGGTGCTCGACACTCGGAGGATCACGTGGCACGCCGGGCCCGGCTCTGCTCGACGGGCCCAGGGAAGGCGTGGACAGCCGGTCAGACGGCGGTCCTCAGCGCGGACTTCGCGTCCATCGTGGCACCCAGGGCGTCGAGGCCGGCCAGGGCGGCGCCGACGACCGGAGCCTGCGCCGACACCACCACCTCGGCGCGGGGCAGCGCGGCCGGCATGCCCTCCACGATCGACTGGTGCAGCAGCGGATGCCGGGCGGCGAGCACGCCCCCGCCCAGCACGAGAGCCAGCCGTTCCTCGCGCATGCCCAGCCGCTCGGCGGCGACCCGGGCCAGGGACAGCACCTCCGTTGCCTGTTTGGCCACGATGCGACGGGCCACCTGGTCCCCGCTGGTCGCGACGGCGAACAGGACCGGGGTGAGCTCGTCAACGCGGGCGGGGGCCACCTCGCCGAGGTGCACGGCGATGCCGAGGTCCTCGACCGTGGCCACCCGGAAGTGGTCGATGACCGCCTCGGTCAGCCGGGTGGCCGGCCCGCGACCGTCCTCACCGCGTGCCGCGTGCCACAGCGCCAGGGAGGCCAGGTGGTGTCCGCCGCCCCAGTCTCCGGTGAGCATCCCGAGGGCGGGGAACCGTGCGGTTCGCCCGTCGGCGTCGCGGCCGACGCAGTTGATCCCGGCGCCGCACACGACCGCGATCGCGCGTTCGGCGTCGGTGCCGGCGCGGATCAGGGCGAAGGTGTCGTTGTCGACCCGGTTCTGGTGTGCCCACCCGGCCGCGGTCACTGCCTCGGTCAGGATCCGCACCTCGGTGGGCAGGTCCGCGCCGGCGAGGTAGACCTCGGCCCGGTCGAACACCGCGGCCGTGCCGAGCCCCGCGTGCTGCTTGGCCTGCGCGATGAGCCGGCCGAGCAGGCCGATGGTGTCGGGCACGCCGATCAGGTGCGGCGAGGACGCCGGTCCCCGGGCGCGCCCGAGCACGGCTCCGGCGACGGTGGCGATGATGACGTCGGTCTTGGAGTTGCCGCCGTCGACCGCGACCACGGTCCTTTCGCCGATCATGCGGCCCACCTCAGGTGCGCGGCGTTCGTGGCGAGAAGCCGGTCGGTGAGGCTCTCGGCGAGGTCGTGCTGGCCGACCAGCGGGTGTGCCAGCAGCGCCTGGTAGACCCGCTGCCGTCCACCGGCCACGGCGGCGTGCACGGCCAGCTCCTCGTACCCGCTGACGTGGGAGATGAGGCCGGAGATGTGGGGGCCGACGGCCCGGACCGGCAGCGGCGCCACGCCGTCGGCGTCGACCCGGCAGCTGACCTCGATGACGGCGTCGTCGGGCAGGAACGGCAGGGTTGCGTTGTTGCGCACGTTGACCGAGTGTGTGGCGCCGTCGCCGCTGCGCAGCGAGCCGATGAGCCCGACGGCGGCCTCGGAGTAGTACGCGCCGCCGCGCTTGGCGAGCAGGTCGGGTTTGGTGTCGCGGGTGGGGTCGGCGTACATGGACAGCAGGGCACCTTCCAGTTCGGCGACCTGCTCGCCCCGGGTCGGTGCGCCGCGTTCCTGTTCGACGACCTGGTCGTGGGCGTAGAAGTAGCGCAGGTAGTACGACGGCACCGCGCCGAGTGTGGCCAGGATCGCCGGTGGCAGGTTCACCTCGCCTGCGATCTCGTCCAGGTGCGCCGACAGCAGCTCGGGCAACCGGTCGACGCCGTCGACGTGGACGCCGCGTTCCCAGGTCAGGTGGTTCAGGCCGACGTGGTCGAGGGTCACCTGCCCGGGTGCCACGCCGAGCAGCGTGGCGAAGCGCCGCTGGAAGCCGATGGCGACGTTGCACAAGCCGACGGCCCGGTGCCCGGCGTCGAGCAGGGCGCGGGTGACGATGCCGGTCGGGTTGGTGAAGTTGACGATCCACGCTCCTGGTGCGGCGTGGCGGCGTGCACGTTCGGCGACGTCGAGCACGACGGGAACGGTGCGCAGGGCCTTGGCGAGACCGCCTGCTCCGGTGGTCTCCTGCCCGACGCAGCCGCATTCGAGCGGGAACGTCTCGTCGCTGATCCGCGCGCGCTGCCCGCCGACCCGCAGTTGGATGATGACGACGTCGGCGCCGGCGAGCCCGGTGTCGAGGTCGGTGGTCCAGGTGATCCGCCCGGGGTGTCCGTGGCGGCGGAAGATCCGCTGCGCGAACCCGCCGACGATCGGCAGCCGGTCGGCTGCCGGATCGATCAGCGCTATCTCGGTGACGGTTGCGTCGAGGCGGGCGAACCCGTCTATCAGCTCGGGGGTGTAGGTCGAACCTCCGCCGACCACGGCGATCTTCATGGAGTCGCTACCCTTTCACGCCGGTCAGCGTGACACCCTGGACGAACGCCTTCTGGGCGAAGAAGAACAGGACGATGACCGGGACCATGGTGAGCAGGGTCGCCGCGCTGACGAGATGCCATTCGACGTGGTGCAGCGACCGGAACGAGGCGAGGCCCAGCGAGATGGTCCAGGCGTCCTGGTTCTCGCTGGTGTAGAGGAACGGGCCGTAGTAGTCGTTCCAGGCGTAGAAGAACTGGAACATGGCCGCGGCGGCGATGCCGGGCCTGGCCATGGGCAGGATGACGCGCAGCAGCGTGCGCCACTCGCCGCAGCCGTCGACGCGGGCCGCGTCGAGGTACTCGTCGGGGATGGTGACCAGGAACTGGCGCAGCAGGAAGATGGAGAACGCGTCTCCGGCCAGCATCGGCAGGATGAGCGGCCACAGCGTGCCGGTGAGTCCGGTGTTGGCCCACATCATGTAGAGCGGGACCGTGGTGACCTGCGGCGGCAGCATCATCATGCAGATGATCAGGACCATCGTCGCGTTGCGGCCGCGCCACCGCAGCTTGGCCAGCGCGTATGCCGCCGGCACGCTGGCCAGCAGCATGAACCCGGTGGCCAGGATCGCGTAGAGGAACGTGTTGCCGATGAACCGCAGCAGCGGCGTCTTCCGGAACACCTCGACGTAGTTCTCCGGGTGCCAGCTCTGCGGCCACATGTTCGCGGTCAGCGTCTGGTCGCTGGTCATGAACGAGGTGAGCAGCAGGAAGACGATCGGGCCGAGGAACATGATGGCCATCGCGATGCCGATCGCGTGGCGGGCGACGAAGCCGAGCACGTGGTGTCCGCGGCCGCTGGGTATGGACTGGGTCATGAGTCGCCTCCGCTGAACGCCTTGAACCGCCGCAGCAGGATGATCGTGGCGGTCATCGACACCACGAACAGGATGACCGCCATGACGTTCGCGGCCCCGAACAGGTTGTTGCCGAAGCCGATGGAGTAGAGCCGCATCGGGTAGGTCAGCGTCGAGTTCTCGGGGTAGCCGAACGTGCCGGCGATGCCGCTGCCCGAGGTGACCTGGCCGGAGGCGACGCTGCCGGCGACCGCGGCCTGGGTGAAGTAGTTGAACGTGCCGATGACACCGGTGATGGTCGCGAACAGCAGCACCGGCGAGATGGTGGGCAGGGTGACGTAGCGGAACTGGTGCCAGCGGCCCGCGCCGTCCAGCGACGCGGCCTCGTAGAGGGCCTGCGGCACGTCGAGCAGCGCCGCGACGAAAATGATCATCAGGTCACCGACGCCCCACAGGGCCAGCAGTGTCAGCGACGCCTTGGCCCAGTCGGGGTCGTTGAACCAGCCCGGCCCTTCGACGCCAAACTGCGCCAGCAGCGTGTTGACCGGCCCGGTGCCTGGCTTGAGCAGCAGCACGAACGCGATGGTGGCGGTGACCGGGGGCGCGAGAGCGGGCAGGTAGTACAGCGTGCGGTAGATGCTGCGGGATCGCTTCATCGCATTGAGCAGCATGGCGGTGAGCAGCGCGCCGACCGTCCGGGCGGGGACCATCAGCAGCACGAACACCAGCGTGTTCTTCGCCGCGATCCACACCGTCGGGTCGTCGAACAGCACATATTCCCAGAAGTCCAGCCCGACCCAGACCGGCGGGTTGAACATGTCGAAGCGGGTGAAGGAGAAGTAGACCGCAGCGACCAGCGGGTAGACCAGAAAGATCAGGATGCCGATCAGCGCGGGCCCGATGAAGGTGAGGGTGACGAGGGAGCGCCGGACACGGCCGGCACCCTGGCTGGCTGCGGTCGGCATCGCGGCTAGCCGGCCAGCTTGATCATCTTGTTGACCCGGACGTCGACGTCGGCCAGTCCGGCACTCAGGTCCGCTTGCGTCCCTGACTGCCACCCCTGCAGGAACTCGGAGAAGGTCTCCTGGTAACCGGGGCCGATCGCGCTGGGCGGGGTGGTGCCCGAGTTCGGGTTGGCGAAGATGTCGAGGAACACCTTGAACGCCGGGTCCGCGGTGAGCCGCGGCGAGGTCAGCGCCGCGGTGGTGGTCGGCACGTTGCGGATGCCGTTGGACAGGTCGACGATGCTGTCGGTCTCCGTGGTCAGGAACTTGATCAGCGCCCAGGCCGCCTCCGGGTTGCGGGCGGTCCGCGAGACGCCGATGACGTTGCCCGAGATGTAGCCCGCGCCCGCGCGTTCGGCCTTGTTGACCGGCAGCGTGGCCACCCCGAACTCGACGTTCGGCGCCTGGTCCTTGAGGAACGCCAACCGCCACTCGCCGTCGACGGCCATCGCGACCTTGCCCTTGTGGAAGGCGTTGTCGGCCGACCACTCGTCACCCAGCGAGGCGCGGAACTTCTCCAGCTTGTCGTAGCCGTACCAGTCGACGAGTTCCTTCTGCCAGGTGAGCAGCTCCTTCCAGGCGGGGTCGGAGCCGATCGCCGAGGTGCCGTCTTCGTTGAGCCACTTCGCGCCGACCATCGGCGCGAAGTGCGACGGGGAGTTCTCGTAGAAGCCGAACAGGGGCAGGAAGCCGGCCCGCTCGATGGTGCCGTCGGCCGAGCGCTTGGTCAGCTTCTTGGCCATCTCGGACAGATCAGCGAGGGTCTTCGGGGCCTCGGTCAGCCCCGCCTCGGCGAACATTCCCTTGTTGAAGTACAAGCCGTACGCGTCGGCCAGGAACGGCATCGTGCACCGCTTGCCCCGGAACTCCGTGTAGGAACGGGCGACCTGCGGGATCGCGTTCAGGTCGACGCCGTCGCGCTGCAGGTACGGGTTGAGATCGACCCACGCGCCCGCGGCGCAGAACTTGCCGACGATGTCGGTCGAGTAGCTGATCGCCACGTCCGGACCGGTGCCGGCGCCGATCGCGGTGGTCACCTTGGCGTCGTCCTGCCCGCCCTTGACGGTCAGCGTGACCTTCGGGTACTTCGCCTTGAACTTGGCCAGCGTCCCGTCGAGGGCCTTGGCCTCACGGTCGGTGAAGAAGTGCCACAGCTCGACCGCGCCGGTGGGCTCGACGCCCGAGGTCGCGATCGGCTTCGGCGCCTCGCTAGGGGTGCACGCCGTGACCACTGCCAATGCTGCGACTATGCCGACCATCATGGTCGTACGCCGGTTCCGCAAGCGCTGCATGAAGTGTTCCTCTCCGGAATCAGAAATTCGGAGTTGCGGGGTCGCGGCTCGACCGAGCCCTTCGCCTGGTGCGGCAGGGACGCCGGTCGGGCCACACGGTGGTGCTGATCGGTGGTGCTGATCGGAGGAGCAGGGCTGAGCGCGCCGCGGCAGGCGGCGGTCAGCCGGCCTGCATGGCGGTGCGCTGGTTGTCGATCAAGGATTCGCGCACCGCTCGCCGTCCGGCTTCGAGCGCTCCGAGCAGTACGGCGTCGTCGTCGACCTCGGTGACGGCGATGGTGATGTCAAGCGGGGTCGTGCCGGGCAGCGCGGCACGGACCCGCTGCGCGAGCGCTTCCCCGCCGGCCTGCGCGACGTCGCCGGCCAGCACGATCAGCGGCGGGTCGAGCACACCCGCGACGGCGGCCAGACCGAGCGCGATGCGGGCGGCCACCGCGTCGAGGAACCGTCCGGCCCGAGGGTGGGCCGAGGCGACGGCCACACCGATCGCGGCGCCCGGGGTGGCGGCCGCGATGTCGTGCTCAGCCGCGAGCGCCACAACGGCGGGACCACCGATCAGGCTCTGCAGGTCGGCAGGCGGACAGTCTGAGGGCAGCGACACCGGCACGTAGCCGATTTCGCCTGCGCCGCCGCGCCCCCCGCGTAGCAGCGTGCCGCCGAGGTCGATGGCCAAGCCGAGACCGTCACCGATCCAGAAGAGTGTGAAGCTGGCGCCCCCGGCGGCGACCCCGTGCGTACGTTCGGCGATCGCGGCGAGGTTGACGTCGTTCTCGACCTCGACCACGGTGCCCAACCGTGCTGCGATTCGTTCGACGAGACCGGGTCGGTCGAACCCGGGCACGTCGATGTAGTGGATGACCCCGCTCGCCGCGTCGTACGAACCCGGCACCCCGAGCGTTACGTGGCGGACCGCGGAAGCGCCGACCCCCGCCCGTCCGATGACCCGGGTGACCGTGTCGGTGATCGCGTCGACGGGGTCGAGTGTCGTCAGGTCGATCGAGTCCTCGATCCGGGCGTGCACCACACCACCGGCATCGATCAGCGCCGCGATGAGCGACGGCCCCGGGATCTCGGAAACCTCCCGGATACAGATCGCGACCGCGAACCCCGCCTTCGGATTCGCCGAGTAGATCTCGGCGTTCGGTCCCGGGCCACCCGAGCTCCGTCCGACCACCATCGTCAGCCCCGCATCGGTGAGGCTGCGCAGCACGTCCGAGGTGGTCGGCTTGCTCAGCCCGGTGAGCTCCCGCAACTCGCCACGGGTGAGCGGGCCATGGTCCAGCAGGTGGGCCAGGATCGCACTCTCGTTCATGGCGCGCAGCAGCTTCGACGAACCGGCTGGTCGGGTCATCCGCCCTCGCTTGTGTCAAGGAACGTTAGGCAATCAGATTTACTGATGCCGGAGACTAGGGCGGCGAGTCCACAGTGGTCAAGAGGTGCGCCAGAATCGTTAGGCAATCTTCCTAACCATCTTGTGTGACGGGCGTCTCCTGGCATACGTTCCCCCCGAGCCCGGGGCCCTGGGCCATCGCGACCGCTCGCCGACGCCCCTCGTGCGGTCACATGTCCGCTCGTATCACCGCGTGCCGCAGCTGCGGCACGCACCGCGACCCTCCGTAGGGAGTCCCGCAATGATGCGCAGAACAGCCTGGCCCGGACGGGCCCGCCCCATGCTCGCGGCCGCCGCCGTGGCCACCGCCGGCACACTTCTCGGCGGGCTCCTCCTCGCCACGTCCGCCGAGGCCGCCACCAACCTGGCCCTGGGCCGCACCACCGCCGTCTCCTCCACCGAAACCTCCTCGCTCGGCGGCGACAAGGCCGTCGACGGCTCGACCTCGACCCGCTGGGCCAGCACCGAGGGCACCGACCCACAGTGGATCCGCATCGACCTGGGCAGCAGCCAGCAGATCGGACGGGTGACACTGCGCTGGGAGGCCGCCTACGGCAAGGCGTACCGCATCGAGGTCTCGCCCGACGCAAGCACCTGGACCACGATCTACTCCACCACCACCGGCAACGGCGGTACCGACGACCTCACCGGACTCACCGCCAGCGGGCGCTACATCCGGATGTACGGCACCGCCCGCGGCACCACGTACGGATACTCGCTGTACGAGTTCGAGGTCTACGCGCCGACGGGCACGCCGTCGCCGAGCCCCTCCCCGACTTCCTCTCCCCCGCCCGGCGGAGTTGCCGTGCCGTTCGGCTCGCACCTGCGGCCGTACGCCGCGGGCACTCTCAAGCTGTCCGGCGCCGCGTCCACGCACGACCAGACCGTGATCAGCTACTACAACACCTGGAAGAACGCGTTCATCAAGCAGAACTGCGGCAACGGCTGGTACGAGGTCTACTCCCCCGACGCCGACCACCCGTACGTCGCCGAGGCGCAGGGCTACGGCATGGTCATCACCGCGCTGATGGCCGGCGCCGACCCCAACGCAAAGACGCAGTTCGACGGCCTGCTCAAGTACGTGCTGGCGCACCCGTCGGTCAACAACCCGAACCTGCACGCCGCCGAGCAGAACACCTCCTGCACCTCGGTCAACGGTTCCGACTCCGCTACCGACGGCGACCTGGAGATCGCGTACGGGCTGCTGCTGGCCGACAAGCAGTGGGGCAGCACCGGCGCCTACAACTACAAGTCGCTCGCCGTCACCCGGATCAACGCGATCAAGGCCAGCGAGATCAACGCCACCACCAAGCTGACCCTGCTCGGCGACTGGAGCAGCGCCGGCGACTCGTACTACTACCTCAGCCGGACCTCGGACTGGATGCCCGGCCACTTCCGCGCCTACCGGAAGGCGACAGGCGACACCGCCTGGGACACCATCCTGGCCAAGCACCAGTCCGTCACCGCGTCGCTGCAGAGCGGCTACGCCCCCAACACCGGTCTGCTGCCCGACTTCGTGATCAACACGAACACCACGCCGAAGCCCGCCACCGGGCAGGTGCTGGAGGACCCCAACGACGGCAAGTACTGGTGGAACGCCTGCCGCGACCCGTGGCGGATCGGGGCCGACGCGGTCACCAGCGGCGACGCGCAGTCGCTGGCCGCGGCACGCAAGCTGAACACCTGGGTCAAGGCCAAGACCGGCGGCAACCCGTCGAACATCGCCGTCGGCTACTCCCTCGACGGCACCGCGCTCAGCTCGGGCTCCGAGGCGGCGTTCTTCGCGCCGTTCGCGGTGACCGCGATGACCGACCCGGGCAGCCAGGCCTGGCTCGACGCACTCTGGAACAAGATCAAGTCGACGCTGCTGGACACCTCGGGCTACTACTCGGCGAGCCTGCAGCTGCAGACGATGATCGTGGTCTCCGGCAACTTCTGGACCCCGTGACACCGCCCACACAGTGACCGGCCGCGGGCGGCCCCTTGATGACCGAGGACCGCCCGCGGCAACCTGTCCGGCGGCGCTGTTGCGTCGACGGTCGGGGGGACGCTGAGCCGAGTCGGCGCTACTGGTCAGATTGCTTGGGCGAGTTCGGTGAACGCGGCGGCCACCCGCCTCGATTTCGGGATGTCGGTAGTGAGTTCGTAGTGTCCGCGGCGTAGGTTCTGGATGAAGGCATGTCCGGTGATGATCGTCTGGGCGGTGCGGTCGGTACGTAGCCGCCGCATCGGTCTGAGTCGGTGCCTGAGCTGGCTGTGATCGGCCTCGATCGGGTTGTTGGCGTGCCGCTCGACGTGATGCCACGCCGACGGGATCAGCTCGTCGAGCACCTTGGGATAGGCGGGCGCGGCGTCGGTGACCACCTCGCAAGGCGTGACCTTCAACGTCCTCAGCGCCCGTTGGAAGAACCGCCGGGCTGCGGCTGCGTCCCGACGTGTGCTGAGACGAGTACGTCAATGACCTGCCCGTGCTGGTCAACGACCCGGCAGACGTACCGCCACACCACATCAGTCAAGCCCGTAATCGATCAAGCCCACGCTCAACGCAACAGAGCCCACCCACTGATAGATCGCCTCGTGTGACACCGGTAGGCCTGATCGTCCGGATAGTCGAACACCAACCGACCCGCGATCACGCCGGCGACCAGCCCCACCGCAGCCGCTCAAGCACCACCTCGCGCAGGCCCGGCACCCGCTCGACCGCCCAGGTCTTCGTCCCGCCGTCGCGACACCCCCGCCACCGCTTCGGCGACCGCAACCCGGTACCCGCCTCCAGCCTCCGTGCCGAGCGACCTAGCGTGCAACCACAGACGGGTTGCGGCCGATCAGGACACCAATCGGCTTGTATTCCAAGCCTTCGGCCAGGCTACGGGATATCTCTTCACGATCAGCCAAGGTCAACATCGCACGCACGGCGGAACATCCTGTTCCACCCAACCGCCAAAATCACACGCTACGACCAACTGAACCTGCCCAGTCGTGGGATGCACGATGGCGACAGCAGTGGCGTCCGCGCGGCTCGGGGTGCCCGGGGGCCGAATCCGCCGGATAGGTTGCAGGCTCCGAAATTCGTACTCGGTCGGGGTGGCTGACACATGTCGAGCATGGAACAGATCATCGGGGATCTGCGCGCCCTGACCGCGGGCGTCGAGCGGGCCCAGAGCCTCACGGCGGCGGTCGACAGGCAGGCCCAGGAGATCGCCGTACGGGCCGCCGGTGCCGGGTTCGCCGCGGTCGCCGCCGGAATGACCCGGGTACGCGCGGCTGTCTCCACCATCCAGGGCGGGCTGGGCAGCCTTGCCGCTGAGGTCAGGGAGGCGACCACGGCCGCCGCGAGCGTCCCACGGCAGGCCACCGCGCAGGAGACCATCGCCGGGCTGGCGCCGGTCCAGCAGCGCATCGCCGGCGCCCGTGAGTACACCACCGCGACGATCAGCCACGTCGACGACGCCCGACGACTCGTCAGCGCGGTCCTGCACGGCGGACAACCAGGCCCACTCCTGCAGGTCTTCGACAGCATCAAGCAGGTGCTGGTGCTTCTCGTGCAGCGCAGCGGCTCCGCCCAACAGGCCGTCGAAGCGGCGGCCAACCAGGCCCGGCAGTTGGGGTCCTCGGGAAACTGACCAGGGCTGACCGGCACCCACCGGCCAGCCCTGCGCCGACCACCAGCAACGACTCCTCGCGCGTCGTGCCCGGCCTCGGGCAGGGCTCCCCCGACGTTTTCCCGCCGTGGAGCCGGCAACGCACCGGGGTCAGCAGCGGCACACCGACCGGACCGCGTACCAGGATCGGGCCCAAGGTGGATGCCAGCACCCGACGGGCGCTGGAGTTGGAGAACGAGTGCGCCGACAGCGTGGCCGGCAAGGGGTACCGGGTACACCAGAATCCCACCCCACAGGAGACCAGCGAGGCCCGCGCCCGCACCGGCGACAGCGGCAACCCGGACAAGGATCCGGACTACCTCGTCGAAGGTCATGTCTTCGACTGCTACTCGCCGGCGGCGCGCACGTCTGTACGCAATGTCTGGAGCCAGGTCCGGGAGAAGGTCGACGACGAGCAGACCCGGCGGGTGGTGGTGAACCTCCAGGACTGGGAAGGTGACATGAGCGCGCTAGGGCGCCAGTTCGACGACTGGCCCATCGACGGACTGAAGGAACTGGTCGTGGTGAAACCCGACGGTACGCTTCAAGAGATCATCCGGCGAGACTGAGAAGGGGCGGACATGGGCGTCGAGTTCCGTCTGATCCTGGCCGGCGATCCCGCCGTCGGCGAGGTCGCCGCCCTGACCGCCACGGAACCCGGCGAGAAGCCGCAGCCGACATCGAACCCCCGGCTGTTCAGCGCCCGCCTGTACGACCAACGCGGCTACGCCATCACCGTCCGCTCCGGCACGCACGGCTACTACGAAGCCGAGACAGACGACGACGCCCGCTGGGAATGGGAACCCGAGACGTACGTCAACGTCACCTTCTCCATGCGCGCCGAAGACCTGGCCGACAAGGCAATCCCCAACATGGTGACGACGGTGGCCAGGGTACTGGCCGGCCGGAACGAGGACGCGGCCCTGATCCAGGACGGCAACCACCTCCTCCTCACCCGCACCAACGGAGTCGTCCGCACACACCGCACGAGCTGGTGGAACCACTACCACCTGGACCACCTCGTCACCGGCTGAGCCCGCATCTCGGTCCGACACAGATCCCGCGGCACCGCACCTGAGTTGGCCGACCTGGCTCGGGCTCGCGGCCTGAAGGTTTCTGCGGAAGACCTGCGCGGTCTTCCATACGACGTGATCCTCACCGTCGACGTGCTTCGCTGGCTCGCAAAGCCCTGAGGCCGACGACGGCCACCGCTACCAAGTCCTCGTCCACGAAAGTGAAGCCCCCGGTCTACTCGCGCCGGGTCTAGCGTGACTATTCGTTCCGATGCTCCCCGAGGGCCGGTAAGCGCGCAACTTCCTGACGGACAAGGACGTCGCTGGAGGCGGCACCCCACGCGATCGATGCACGTCGTAGTGCGCCTCCACGATCTCCCGCAGGATGGCCCCGGGCTTCACGCCCCGCGCCGACCCCCGTCGTCGACGCCACCAGCACCAGCGCCGCCGACCGGGCGTGGCTGCTCACGCTCGCCGCCCGCTACCAGGTGCCCGCGACCGCCGTGGTGTTCACGACCCCGCTCCGGGTGTGCCTCGCCCGGCAAGCCGACCGGCCCGGACCCGCCCCCGGCCGCCGGTGGGGCCGCGCCGTCCCGGCCGCCGTCGTCATCGTCGACCAGCACGCCCGGACCCGCGCAGCCCTGGCCACCCTGCACGGCGAGGGCTTCGCCCGGGTGGTCGAGGCCAACCCCGCGACGGCGAACGACACAGCCGACTGACCACACCACCCGACCCGCACGACCCCCACACGTCGCCCCACGACCCCGGGGGCCGCGTGCACGCCCAGGAAAGAAGAGGTCCCCTCCGGTATCTGGAGGGTGTCTGGCTTGTCCGCCACGCTCACACCGGCCCGTCACAACGGCTCTGAGCAGCCCTGACAGACCCGAATCATCGACACGCAGCGCCCGGCGCTGGCCTGGCAGTTTCGTGATGTCCCAGGTGAACACCTGCCCAGGGCCGGTGGCGGTCAGCTCGGGACGGGCCCGGGTGGGGTGTCGGGCTTGGCGGCGTCGGTCGATGGCCTGGTTGTTGGCGCGCAGGATCCGGTAGAGGGTGAAGATCGAGGGCCAGGTAGACGCTTCGTCGAGGAGCGTCGCGAATGCCTCGGTCGGGGTGGTGTCGACGAACCGGTCGCTGTCGAGCACGGCCAGGGACGTGGGCGCGTTCAGCGTCGGAGAGTCGGTTCGCCGGCGCGGGCCGCGGCGCCGGCGGGCGCCCGATGGGGATGCGGGAGCCGACCAAGCCCTGACCGACGCCCACGCGGCGTTGGTGACCGCGCACACGTCGACGCGGGCGGCGGCCCGGCTGACCGGGATGGCCCGCAGCACCGCCCACCGGCGGCCTGGTGTCGATGTCCGCGCTCTCGGAGATCTCGGCCAGAGCCCGTGTGCTTTTCCCATGATGTCCAACGCCGCCTCGGTCCGGGCGATCTTCCGGTTGGCCAGCTCCAACTGCCGGCGCAGCCGGGCGATCTCGGTCTGCTCGCCACTCGGGCCGGCCGATGTTCTGGCCGGGTTTCTTGCCCTCGATCAGGCCGACGTCACGGGCCCGGCGCCACCTCGGCCCTGATCCGCGTCAACCCGGTCCAGAATCTCGACGGGCATCGATATTTTCTCTAGCATGGCTATTCCGCGACGAAAGCTGTGACCCCACGGCCATCAGGAGACTGTCATGTTCAGGCGTACCCTCGCGACGCTCGCTGCGGCCCTTCTCGGGCTGTCTGCTCTGACGGCTCCCGCCGAGGCGGCCCCGGCAGCGGAGCCTGCCGCCCTCGCTGTCGGGTCCACACTGTCCGCACCTACCGGTTGCACCACCTCGATCGAATGGGTCGTCGAGGGAAACAGCTACTACCAGGGCCGCGGCAAGGTGACCTGCTCGACCGGGCGCTACAAGGTAAAGATCCAGTGCCGCAACGCTCAGACTGGCGTGGGCTACGTCGTCTACGGCACCGAGGTCGTCAACGCCCCGAGCACCGCCACCACCACGTGCTACAGCGGGAACGTCGCGGAGCAGGTGTACGCCGTGCAGGATCCGCCGGGCACCGGTGTCACCGGCTGCGCACCGTGGATGGAGTGGGTCCACGAGGGCAGTAGCCACTACTACGGTCGGGGCCGGGTCCAGTGTGACACCGGTAGCTACCGGGTGAAGATCCAGTGCCGCAACGCTCAGACTGGCGTGGGCTACGTCGTCTACGGCACCGAGGTCGTCAACGCCCCGAGCACCGCCACCACCACGTGCTACAGCGGGAACGTCGCTGAGCAGGTGTACGCCGTGCAGGATCCGCCGGGCACCGGTGTCACCGGCTGCGCACCGTGGATGGAGTGGGTCCACGAGGGCATTAAGCGCTACTACGGTCGGGGCAGCGTCCAGTGTGACACTGGTAGCTACCGGGTGCAGATCCAGTGCCGCAACCTCCAGACCGGCGTAACTTACGTCGTCGACGGTGCCCACACGGTTTCCGCCCCGAACATCGCCACCGCCACCTGCTACAGCGGGAACGTCGCCGAGGTCGTGGTGGCCGCGCCTTAAGCACCCGGTGCCGGTAAGGATGTCCGAGAAGCGCTGGCAGGATCTCCGGGTACGAGCTGACGACCCAGTTACGCCCGCACGCAGACCGAGTCCTCGCCGAGATCGATCGGCGGCGTCAGCGTTAAGCGGTCGCGCACCACGAGACGGTTAACTTGATCTTTAACCTGTGCGTCGTAGCCTCGGGCTATTCGAGGTCTTCGTTTTCTTGGTGTTGCTGTTCGGCTTGTTCCTGGTAGCGGCTGTGACGATGTGGACGTCGTAGCATGGTGCTCGGTGGCGGTTGGGGTGTCCGGGCGGTCGTCCAGGGCCGGGTCGGCTCGGTTTCGGTGCGGCGGCGGGGCAGCCGGCTTTGGCGCGTAGGTGCCGAAACGCGCGGCGGACGCGGGCAGGTGAGAGCCGTTCGGGTGGTGCGGGGCGTTCCCATGGTCGGCGGAGGTCGGCCAGCACCAGCCAGGTCCAGCGGTCGGCGGCATGGGGGTCTCGCAGCTTCGGGCTGGTCCAGCCGATGGTCTGTTTGAGCATGCGGAAGGTGTGCTCGATGTCGAAGCGGCGCAGGAACACCTGCCAGAGCAGGTCAACCTCGGCGTCAGTGGTGGTCGCCTGCGACCACCACAGCCAGTGCACCGTCGAGCGGCTGATGCGCGAGTCCGGGCTACGCGGACTGCTGCGCGACAAGGTCACCGCGCACGACCCGGCCGGCAGCCGAGACCAGCCGACCCGCTGACCTGGTCAAACGTGACTTCACCGCAGTGCGACTGAACCAGATGTGGGTCGCCGACCTGACCTACGTCCGCACCAACGTGGGCTGGGTATACGCCGCGTTCGTCCTCGACGTGCACTCCCGCATGATCGTCGGCTGGCAGGTGTCCACGTCGCTCTACACGGATCTGGCCCTCGACGCACTGAAGATGGCGATCTGGCGCCGCGAAAACCAAGGCGCTGACCTGGGCGGACTGGTCCACCACTCGGACAGAAAAGTCCAATATCGAGCAATTCGCTACACCCAGCGACTCGCCGAGGCCGGCGCCGTCACCCGGTCGGCTCCAAGGGCGACTCGTACGACAACGCGATGGCCGAAGCGTTCAACTCCCTGTACAAGGCCGAACTCTTCCGCAACAAAGGCCCGTGGCTCGGACTCGACGACCTGGAGATGGCCACCGTCGAATACATCGACTGGTACAACAACCGCCGCCTACACGGCGAGCTCGACCACGTCCCACCCGCCGAACACGAGGCACTCCACGCGATGACCCACCCGGCCACCGCACGCTGAAAACCAGCTAACCAACTCTCCATCAAACCCGGGGCTTGACACTCGTGGTCGTTGACGGCACCGGCTTCTACGGCGCAGTCCTCACCGATCGGCTCGCCGCAGCCGGACTCGTCGTGGCGGAGTCGCCCGTTGTTCTCGCTGGCAGTCGACGCGGCACGGGCAACAGCGACCCGTATTCGGATGATCAGCGACGAGTTGCGAGCCCTCACGTTCGGATCGACTCCAGCCGCGAACCCACTCAACTTCGAACAGCCCTCATTGCCGCGAGCAATCTCCCGCTGGCGCCTATCTGATCGCGATAGCGTTTGCAGGAGATCCCGCACCACCTGGAATCCACAGTGGAACGGCCACGAACATGAATTCCCAGCGCCTATCACGTGCACATGCCTCCGCGAGCGCACTGAAGTGCAACAACTCGCCAAAGGGTATGCCAAGATTGCGCAACATCCGCACATGGGCGGTGTCCTGGGGTGCTGGCATCGGCATCGCCTCGATTCCAGGGTTGTCCGCCGTTACCGCCGACCATCGCTGCTCATGGGCGAGTGTGGCGTGGTCACCGGTAATGCCAGGGGCCTGCGGGTGGATATGGCCCGATTTGACGGACATGTGTTCCACCCGGAAAGATTCGTCAGCTTCGAGGAAGGCTTCCGTCCAGCCCGTGCGAAAACACACAATGTCGCCGGGTTGGATCTCCACCCCCTCCTCTCGCATGCATCTGATGGTGTCGTCGACCGTAATTACATAGTCCAGGGGTAGCGGTTCGGGGCCTCCCCCACTCACGAGTCGGGCTATGTCAAGCAGCACGCCGCGGCCGACGATTCCAACCTGCGCAATCTTGTCGATGCCGCCCCGGTAGGCATGGCCGGTGGAACTCACGTCGGCCCGGGTCACCCCGTTGTAGAAGACGCCGTCGACTTCCGGTTCGTCGAACCCGGCGTGAACGAACGCATCCCACTGAGACGATCCTTGTGTGGCCATCAGTACATGGTCGTCGTTCGTGACGAGACCTTGCGGTATGGTTGTGTTCACGCGATGGGATACGCGCTTGAAGCCGGGCGCATCGATCTTGAAGACGGGCATTTGCTCCGGCCCGACGCTTGGCACATTCATCGGGAGATTGAGCGGAAACCGTTCCCCGGTACGGACGGCGCCAGTGGCACGGGCCACGACGTCGGCCGTGAGGTAGTTCAGTGTCCCAATTTCGTCGTCATCGCCAAACGCGCCCCAGTTGGAGAGGGCGGGCTTCTTCCTCTCGTGGCTGCCGTCTGTCATGCGTTGTACCGCCTTCCATCCATTGGGCTCGTCCTCATGGCAGCCGACGTTGGGCGGCAGCCTTGAGTTCCTCCCGGTGGGCTTGATCGATCAATGCTGCTTATCGGGTCCATCGGTCCGCGAGCGCCGACGGATTGAGATCGCGGGCGGGCCGTGGGCGGGCCGTTGGCGTTCGGGCGAACCTCGGCGCGGGCGCCGGCTGGTCGGCACCGCCGACGTCGACGAAGTTCCCGCGGGCCCGCTGGTGCGGGTGGTGGGGAGCCTCGGCGAAGCTGAGCACCGGCGTCACGCAGGCGTCGGTGTCGGCGAAGACGCTCTCCCAATGTGCGCGTGGGTGGCGCGCGAACTCCTGCGCCAGCCGGGCTCGCACGCGTGGCCAGTTGGCCCGGTCATTTTGCGCGGCCAGGTCGGCGTCGGTGAGCCCCAGCCCATCCAGCAGCGCGGCGTAGAACTGCGGCTCGATGGCTCCCACGGCCACGTACTCGCCGTCGGCACATTCATAGGTGTCGTAGAACGGTGCGCCGGAGTCGAGCAGGTTGGTTCCGCGTTCGTCCGACCAGCGGTTGTTGGCGCGCAGTCCCCAGATGGCGTTGGCGAGCACTCCGACGCCGTCGACCATGGCCGCGTCGATGACCTGGCCCCGACCGCTGTGACCTCGTTCCCAGAGCGCGGCGAGGATGCCGACCAGCAGAAACATTGATCCGCCACCGAAGTCGCCGACCAGGTTCAGCGGCGGCACTGGTCGTTGGTCGACATGGCCGATCGCCCGCAGCACCCCGGTGAGCGCGACGTAGTTGATGTCGTGGCCAGCGCGCGGGGACAGCGGACCGTCCTGGCCCCAGCCCGTGATCCGCGCGTAGATGAGACGGGGGTTGTCTTCCAGGCACTTGTCCGGCCCGAGACCGAGCCTCTCCATTACGCCAGGCCGGTGTCCCTCGATCAACACGTCGGCACGGGCGGCCAGCCGCGCAGCCAGTTCCCGGCCGGTCACCGACTTCAGGTCGACTGCGACGCTGTCCCGACCACGTAGCAGATGGTTGGCCGCCACGGGGTCTGAGTCCTGGCCCGGTCGGCAGATCCGTACTACGTCGGCACCCAGGTCGGCCAGCACCATGGCCGCATGCGGTCCGGGCGCCAGACCGGCGAACTCCAAGACGCGCAGCCCACTTAGTGGTCCCGCCATTGACTATTCCTCCGCATTGTCGAGCGCCATTTTTGGATTCCGAGGCAACCATCCACAGTGGCCGAGCCAGCTCGCTCCGGCCGGGGGTGCCGGGCAAGCCAGTCCTGATGAGCGAGTCATGGCACCCATTTCCACGTCCCGGGTGGAAGATACGTTGCGGTGACGCCCTCGGCAAGGGCTGATTTTCATCGTCACCAATTTAGATGTATGACTGGATGCGATGCGCGTCATGCTGGCGGAGGTGGCGGGTAGGGCTTCGTGGCCGCGGGTCAGGCGGCGCCAGAGGTGGCCCTGCTCGCCGCACCCGGCTACCCCCGTCCGGCACGTCTTCGCCGTCTCCGCCTTAGCTGGCCGCCTGGTCGACTGGGCCCGCGACATCCTGCGCACCCCGCCGTGGGGATCGTTGCGAAAGCCCGCCGACCAGCGCGGCTTCGCCGTGCGCCCCAGCCGCTGGGCGGTTCGAGCGGACCCTGGCCTGGCTGACCGCCCACCGCCTGACCCAGGGCGCCCCCGTCATCCGCCGGCAACGTTTTGGACTCTTGTAATTTACATGGACAGCAATGTAACGTGGCCCACGACCCAAGGAGGGGTGATGCGCGAAGCGGTCATTGTTGACGCCGTCAGGACGCCGATAGGCAAGGGCAAGCCGTCCGGATCGCTGTCGGGGTGGCACCCGGTCGATCTGCTTGCCCATGCCCTGGGGGCGATCGTCGAGCGGACCGGAATGGACGCACAGGCCATAGATGACGTCATCGTGGGCTGTGTTTCGCAAATTGGCGAACAGTCCTTCAACGTGGCCCGCAACGCGGTGTTGGCGGCCGGTTTCCCGGTCACCGTGCCCGCCACGACGGTCGACCGCCAATGTGGGTCCTCCCAGCAGGCCATCCACTTCGCCGCGCAGGGAATTATGGCCGGCGCCTATGACATCGTGATCGCAGCCGGTGTGGAGTCGATGTCCCGCGTGCCCATGTTCTCCTCGACGGCGGGCAAGGATCCCAGCGGTCCGGGTGTAGCCCGGCGATTCGAGGAAGGGCTCGTTCCCCAGGGCATCTCGGCCGAACTCATAGCCGCGCGTTGGGGCTTCGGCCGCGACGACCTCGACGAGTTCGCCGCTCGCTCACACCAGCGGGCGGCTGCCAACTCCGATCGTGGCGACATTATCCCTACCCGGATCCACCGGGGAGATGGCCTCACCGGTGAGATGATGGTGACCGACGAGGGCGTGCGGCCGCAGACGACCGCAGCGTCCATCGCCCACCTCGGCTCGGCCTTCTTCGCCGACGAATACGCGCGCCGCTTCCCCGAGATCGGCTGGCACGTCACCGCCGCCAACTCTTCCCAGATCTCTGACGGGGCGGCCGGCGTGCTCCTGGCGGAGCGGTCCGTCGCTGAACGCCTCGGTCTTCGCGTCCGAGCCGTGGTCCGCACATTCTCAGTGGTCGGCGACGATCCACTCCTCATGCTGACCGGCGTCATCCCGGCGACCCGGAAGGTGCTCGCATCGGCCGGGCTGACGATCGATGATATCGACGTATTTGAGGTGAATGAAGCCTTCGCCCCCGTGGTCCTGGCATGGCAGCGCGAGATGAAGGCCGACCCGGACCGCGTCAACGTGGGCGGGGGAGCAATTGCCAACGGCCATCCGCTCGGTGCCTCCGGCGCCAAGCTCCTGGGCAGCCTGGTCAACGAACTTGAACGGCGCGACGGCCGCTGGGGACTACAGACGGTATGCGAGGGCGGCGGCATGGCGAACGCGACCATCATCGAGCGTGTCCGGTGAGCGACGCAGCTCCGTCGTTCGATGTCGCGGGGCGTTCGGTCCTCGTCACGGGCGGCACAAAGGGGATCGGGGCGATGCTGGCATCGGGCTTCATAGCGGGCGGTGCGACGGTCTTCATCTCGGCTCGTTCTGCTGAGGACTGCAAGTCGCTCGCCCACGAACTGGGACCCCGCGCGATCCCGATCCCGGCTGATTTGTCGACCCGGACTGGTGCCCGGCGCCTTGCCGAGGACCTTGCAGAGCACGTGGACTCGCTCGATGTGTTGATCAACAACGCCGGGACGACCTGGGGCGCTGACCTAGAGCAGTACCCCGACGAGGGCTGGGACAAGGTGCTCGCGCTCAACCTCAAGGCTCCGTTCCAGGTGGTGGTCGCCTGCCTTCCCGCGTTGCGCAGCGCGGTCGCGGTACGGGGCACGGCCCGGATCATCAACATCGGGTCGGTGGATGGTCTGTTCGTGCCGCGGTGGGAGTCGTATGCGTATTCGGCGTCGAAGGCCGGTCTGCACCACCTGACCCGTCACCTCGCCAAGCGGCTGGCGGCCGAGAAAATCACCGTCAATGCGATAGCGCCGGGCATTTTCGAGTCCCGCATGACCAGCCGTGCGTTTGTCCCAGGCGAGTTCGAGGAGCTCCGCGACGGCAACCCGCTCGGGCGCAACGGTCGCGCCGAGGACATCGCCGGTGCCGCGATCTACCTTGCGTCGCCGGCGGCGGGCTGGGTCACGGGTGTGGTTCTGCCGGTTGACGGAGGCTGGGGGACGTTGCGATGAGCGGAAGCATCTACGAGTCCACGCATGAGCAGTACCGCGACGTCGTACGCCGGTTTGTGGCGACTCGGATTGTGCCGAACCGGGAACGCTGGGAGCGGGAGCACCGGGTGGACCGCGAGCTGTTCGAGGAGGCCGGCGAGATCGGCGTGTTCGGGTTCGCGGCGCCGCCCGAGTTCGGTGGCGCCGGGGTGAGCGACTGGCGGTACAACGCGATCCTCATCGAGTGTCTCGCCGAGGCCGACGTCCTGGCGGTCGGGCTCAACCTGAGCATGCAGGCCGACATCGCCATGCCGTACCTGGTGGACTCGGCCTCCAGCGAGCAGCAGGCGCGCTGGCTGCCCAACGCGGTCGCCGGCCGGGCGATCGTCGCACTCGCCATGACTGAACCCGGGGCCGGCTCCGACGTCGGGTCGATCACCACCACCGCGGTACGCGAGGGTGACCACTACGTCGTCAATGGGTCGAAGACGTTCATCACCAACGGCACGAATGCCGACCTCGTCGTCACGGCGGTCCGGACCGGACCCGGCAAGAACCTGAGTCTGCTCGTCGTTCCCGGCAACGCACCCGGATTCGCCAAGGGATCGCCGCTGCGGAAGGTCGGCCAGCACGCCGCTGGCACGTGCGAGCTGTTCTTCAACGACGTCCGGGTTCCTGTCGAGGATCGGCTGGGTGACGAGGGGGACGGCCTCGCGATCATAAAGCAGCACCTGACGCAGGAACGGCTGGCCGTCGCAGCCCACGCCGAGGCGCAGGCCCGGCGGGCCCTCCATCTCGCGATCGAACACGCGCGGAACCGGGTCGCCTTCGGCGCTCCGATCGGTGCACTCCAGAGCGTCCGCATGGCAATCGCGGAGATGAAGACGGAAGTCGACATCGCGCGCGTCTACCTCGACCAACTGATCCTGCGCCACGGCGCGAAGAAGCTCGATCATGTCGACGCCGCGCAGGCCAAATGGTGGATCACGGACATGTGTCAGCGAGTTGTCGACCGGGCCGTCCAGGTCCATGGCGGATACGGCTACATGCTCGAATACCCGATCGCCCGGGCGTGGGCTGACAGCAGGGTGCAAACCATCTACGCGGGCGCCAACGAGGTACTCAAGGATGTCATCGGAAGATCACTCGGGCTGAAGGGGACACGCGGAGATGGCTGATCGTATCCGCGCGGAGGTCCGCGGCGAGGTTCTTGTGCTCTGGCTCGACGCCGCCGACCGACCCGTCAACGTGGTCGACGAGGTGCTGCTCGCCGAGCTCGATGCGCGCCTACGCGGCCTGGCTGACCGTACGGAGGTGTCCGCCGCCGTGCTCGCCTCGGCCAAGTCGGGGTCGTTCGGGACCGGCGCTGACCTTGATTGGCTGCCGCAGCTCGCGCGCCGCGAGGACGCGACCGTGGTCCTTGAAGGCATACACAGCATGATGCTGCGAATGGCGGCGTCGCCTAAACCCATCGTGGCGGCCGTCAACGGTCGGGCCTATGGCGGAGCGTTGGAACTGGCCCTGGGGGCGCGCGTCATCGTCTGCTCAGCGGCTGCCACGTTCGGCTTTCCGGAAGTCACGCTAGGCCTCATCCCGGGTGGGGGTGGCACACAGTTGCTGCGCCGCTTCGTGGGGACGGCGATGGCACTCGACCTGCTCACGACCGGCCGCAGCCTCAGCGCCGGCGACGCCGCAGCCGCCGGGCTCGCCCGGCTGGTCGACGGCGATCCCGTCACTGCCGCCGTGGCGATCGCCCATGAACTCGCCCGGCAGCCGCCCGAGAATACGGGAAATGAGGAGGCCGACCTGACCGTGATCCGCGACCGCGAGTCCAGGGATGTCGCCTCCACCGAGGCGAAGCGCGCAATTTTCGCCGCCGTCAGCGCGGGAGTGGCCGGCGGGATCGAGGCCGGACTTCGCGTCGAGCGGGAACGGTTCATCAAACTGTTGCAAGGGCCCGAGTTTGCGGCGTCCAGGCACCTGAGAGACATCGAATCGCGCATCCGCCAGGCAACCCGGGCATCCTCGCTGCCGCCGTTGTCAACGCTCGGGGTCATAGGCGGCGGCCAGATGGGTTCGGGCATCGCCGCGGTCGCGTCCTCCCGCGGAATCGACGTCGTCATACGCGACGTCGACGACGAACGCCTCGCCGCGGCCCAGCAACGGCGGAACCAGTTGGTCGCGCAAGGCTCGGGCCACGCCGGATCGTGGACGGCCACGACCGGATGGGACCGCTTTGATGGCGTGGTCGCGGTGGTTGAGGCCGTCTTCGAGGTCCCGAAACTCAAGCACGACGTGCTCGCGGACGTGGCTGCGGTAGTGCCACCCGACGCTGTTATCGCCACCAACACGTCGGCCATCAGCGTCAGCTCGCTGGCACCATCGGTGCCGAACCCGTCACGGTTCATGGGCATGCATTTCTTCAGCCCCGTCGAGCGGATGAGGCTCATCGAACTCGTGCCGCACGCTGGGACCACGCCGGCGACAGTGGAGGCGTTGGCCCGTCTCGGCGCCGCCATGGGCAAGGTCCCGATCGTTGTCGCGGACCGGCCCGGCTTCTACACCTCGCGGGTGTATGCGCGATGGCTCGTCGAGGGCGTGCGGCTGGTCATCGAGGGCATGGCGGTCGAGGCGGTCGACCACGCGGCGCGGCTCGCCGGCTTCCCGGTCGGCCCGCTCCAGGCTATAGATCAGGTAACACTCCAGCTGGTGCTACAGGCCAGCATCGGCCACGTCGCCCGGCGGCTGTTCACCGACCGCCTCGACGTGGACGCGGTCGAAGCCGCGCTGACCAGGCTGGTCGAGCAGGGCGCTGGCGGTCGCGCAGCATCGCTCGGCTTCTACCGCTACGAGAACGGCCGCCGAGCGGGCGCGAACCCCGAGCTGGGGGCCGGGCGTGGGCCGAGCGAATCGGCCGCCCGCTCGCGCCTGCTACTGGCTTTCGTGTCCGAGGCGCTTCTGTGCTGGGACGAGGGCATCATCGAGCACCCCGACGACGGCGACATTGCGGCCGTGCTCGGCATCGGCTTCCCGCGCCCCTTGGGCGGGCCCTTCCATTGGGTCGACCAAGTCGGGCCAGCGGTGGTGCGCGAGCGGGCGGCGGGGTTCGGGGAAGCATTCCCAACGGGCTCTGCCTTGGGCCGACTGATCCAGGACAGGCGGTCGTTTTCGGACGAGCCTCGTCGGGCGACAAATCCAGGTTCCACGATGCGGGCCAGTGACTGACCATCACGACCCGAGGAAGGTAAGGATACATGGAAACCGTAAGACTCGGCGGCGGAGGCGCCATGTGGGGCGACGCGTACGAGCCGGCGCTCGACCTCGCGGAAAGCGGCGAGGTGGACTACCTCGGGTTCGACATGCTCGGCGAGCTGGGCATGTCGATTATGCACAAATTGCGGATGCGTGATCCGCAGGCTGGTTACTCCACGGACATCATACCTCGGTTCAAGTCGCTGATCCCGATCGCCCGTGAGAAGTCGATCAAGCTCGTCACCAACGGCGGCGGCGCGAACAGCGAAGGCGCGGGCCGTGCCGTCGCCGACCTGGCCCGACGCAACGGGTGGAACGGCCTGAAGGTGGGCACGGTGGTGCAGCCGCACCTCATCGACGACCTCGACAAGATCACCGCAAGTGGGTGGGTATTCGAGAATCTCGACACCGGGGAGCAGGGCCTGGACCGTATCCGTGACCGGATTGTCGCCGCGGACCCGTACACCGGCTCCGAGGGCATCGTCGAGGCCCTCGGCCAGGGCGCCGACGTTGTGATCACAGGGCGAACCTCCGACAATGCGATCTGGCTGGGTCCGCTCATGCACGAATTCGGCTGGACATTCGACGACGGGCACCGCAACGACATCGCCACCGGCATTATGGCCGGGCACCTGATCGAGTGCGGCCCGCTTGTCACCGGTGGGCTGTCGACCCAGTGGCGTCTTGTGAAGGGCGACAAGTCCAACCTGGGTTACCCGATCGCCGACGTGACGCGCGACGGCAAGATCCGGATACGCAAGCTGCCGAGCACCGGCGGTGTCGTCAACGAGTTCACGGTGAAGGAGCAACTGCTCTACGAGGTCCACGACCCGGCGCGATACCTGATGCCCGACGGTGTTGCCGACCTGACCAACATCCAGGTACGAGAAGTGGCCGAGGATGAGGTCGAGGTGACCGGGATTCACGGGCATGCCCCGACCGACACGCTCAAGCTCATGATCGGATATCAGGACGGCTGGATCGGGGAGGGCATGATCCTGTGTCCGTGGCCGGACGCGCTGGCCCGGGCCGAGCACTGCGTGGAGATGATCCGCGGCCGTGTCGCGCGTCTTGGTATTGAGCTCGACGAGCTGCGGTTCAGCTTCGTTGGCCTCAACGAGCTCGGCGGTAGCTTGGTGCCGACGCCGGCCGAGGAGCCCAGCGAGGTCGCCCTGCGCGTCGCGGCGCGGGCCCGTACCCGTGAAGCCGTCGGCGCCATCATCCGGGAGGTCACGCACCTCTGGATCATGGGGCCGGCCGGAATGGCCCTGCACACGCCGCCCACCGCCCCGCGTCCTGTGATTTCGCTGTGGCCCACGCTGGTGCCCCGCGATGCCGTGTATCCCCGCATCCGTACGACAGTGGAGGAGGTCCGCTAGCCATGACCACGGTCCAGCTCGGAGATCTGGCGTTCGCGCGCTCCGGTGACAAGGGCGAGCGCAGCAACATCTGTGTCCTCGCGTTCGACGCGGCCGCGTTCGCCCGCATCGACGCTGCCCTCACTCCAAAGCTCGTACTCGAGTTCTTTGCCGGCCTCGCGGATGGTCCTGTGACGATCTACCGGGTGCCAAATATGAACGCCTTCAACGTGATCGTTGACGGAGCGCTCGGCGGGGGTTCGACCCGCACCTTGTGGTGGGACGTCACCGGCAAGTCCATGGGCAACCACCTTCTGCGCCTGCCGATCGAGGCCTCCGGTGACTGACTGGCCGGACGCGCAACGTGCTTGCGCTGGGACGCCACTGGAGGGGGTGCGCGTTCTGGAGTTCGCGCACCTCATCGCTGGGCCCGCAGCCGGGTTGGCGCTGGCGGACCTTGGCGCCGACGTGCTGAAGGTCGAGCGTCCGGGAACAGGCGACGTAGCCCGGGGGCTCGGAGCCATGTATCAGACGTGGAATGGCGGCAAGCGGTCGCTGGCCATCGACCTCCACAACCACCGCGAGCGGGCCGTGGTCGCTGACCTGGCGGCACAGGCGGATGTCGTGATCGAGTCGTTCCGGCCGGGTGTCATGGACCGACTCGGGCTGGGGTATGACGCCATCCGTGCCGTGAACCCAGCCGTCGTCTACCTGTCGATCTCGGGATTCGGGGAGCATGAGCGCCTACGGGACCGGGCTGGCGTCGATGCCGTCCTCCAGGCTGAGAGCGGCATTATGGCGCAGACCGGGGAGCCGGACGGTAAGCCGATGCGCGCCGGGGTACAGATGATCGACGGCGCCACCGGGCTCGCCGCCGGGCAGGCCGTGCTGGCCGCCCTCTACGCCCGCACCCGGCACGGTCGAGGCGACCGCATCAGCCTCTCCCTGTTCGACGTCGCTATCTACATACAGTCACATCAGTTCACCGAGCTCTCACTCACGGGTCGCGGACCCGAGCGCACCGGCAACAGCGTCACGTACGCGTACCCCGTTGGTCTCTTCGAGACCGCCGACGGTGCGGTCATGATCTCCTGTTACATGCCTGGGCACTGGGAACGGCTGTGCGCGATCCTTCACCTCGATATCGCCCATGACCCACGGTTCGCGACCAACGCCGACCGCCTTGCACGGCGCGACGAGCTGGCACCCCTGATCGAGGCGGCGTTTCGCGACCGCCCCACAGCCGAGGTTCTCTCGGCGATGCTCGATGCGGGGCTCACCGCGGCGAAAGTCGCCTCGTACTCCGATGTGGCCGGCGGCGAGGCGGCACGCTTCAACCAGACCTTTGTCGACGTCGGTGACCACACCGTCGTTCGCCTGCCCTACCAACTCGCCGCCAACCCGACCGTCGCGCGTACGGCTGCCCCGCAGTTGAATGCGCACGCTTGCGTCCTCCCGGATCTGTGATGGAAACCGTTCTCACCGCGTTTGTCTTCGGCATCGCCAACGGGAGCCTTCTTTCACTCCTCACGTTCGGCCTGGTGCTGGTCTACCGGGCGACCGGACAGCTCAATCTCGCGCACGGCATGATCGGGACCATCGGCGCTCTGGTGGTCGTGGAATACGGCATCACCGATCTTCCGATGCCCGTGATCCTCCTCGTAATGTGTGGCGTCAGCGCGCTGCTCGCATTGGCGACCCAGCAGATCGTGCTCCGTCCGATGCGCAATTCGCCAGTGTGGTCGGTCGTGGTCGCCACGCTCGCGGTCGCGATCCTGCTGCGGACCGTCGCGAACATCGTCTGGGGCAACACGCCACGGCCCTTTCCCACGGTCCTCGGACGGGAGGTGTTCCTCATCGGACCGGTGCCCGTCTCGAGTCAACAGGCTGTGACCATCGTGGTGACCGCCGTGTTCCTGCTCGGATTCGCCGCCTTCTACAAGTTCACCCGGCTCGGTACTGCGCTGCGCGCGATGGCGGCCAGCCGCACCGGGGCTGACATCGCCGGCATTCCGACCGGCCGGCTCGAATCGCTCGTGTGGGTCATCGGTGGCGTCTTCGCCGGCCTGACTGCGTTTTTTGGATCCCCGATCACGTTCGTCACCCCGGGCATGCTCGAACCCTTGCTCCTCCTCGCGTTGGCTGCGGCGGCCATCGGCGGCCTCACCTCACTGGGCGGGGCGGTCGCGGGTGCACTCATGGTCGGTGTGGCGAACGAGTTCGCGAGCCTGTACATCCCGTCCCACTTCCGCGCGAGCGTGCCCGTGCTCGTCATCGGACTCGCCTTGCTGCTGCGGCCCCAGGGACTTACCGTCCGACGTCAACGGGGGGCCGTATGAACGTCCTACGTCGCTGGTCACCGGCCGCCCTGACGGTCGCCGCAGTCGTGGCGATCGCCATCCTCACGACCGTGCTCCCAGGATTCCGGCTTTCGCTCGGAACTCAACTGTTCGCCTATGTTGTTATCTGCCTCAGCGCCAACCTCCTGTTCGGCTACGCCGACGAGATCGTGCTCGCGCAGGCGGCGATCGTCGGGTTCGGAGCCTACGGATTCGCGGTGGCGGTCAACGCCGGCATCCCCCTGCTCTTGGCCGCGCTGGTCGCGATCGCACTATCGTCTGTTGGCTCCGTCCTACTCGCGTTCCCGGCGCTGCGCCTGCAGGGACTGTTCCTCGCCATCATCACGCTGGCGTTCCAGTTCGCCTTCTCGGGGGCTGCCGAGGGCTGGCGCGCTGTGACTGGCGGGCTGAACGGAATCGCGGTGAACAGCCTGTTCACTGCGCCAGTGCCCGGCATGGAAGCCGAAAGGTTCTGGTTCCTGGTCGCAGGTCTACTGGCCGTCCTCGTCGTTTTGGCCATGCGTAGACTCGTCCGCGGGCCCTTCGGCCGCGGCCTGGCGGCGCTGCGCGACGCTCCGGAAGCAGCCGCCGCTTTGGGTATGCGGGCGCTGCACTGGAAGCTGGTAACTTTCGCCCTCGCGGGGAGTATCTCCGGTGTCGGCGCCGTCCTACTCGTGGGCCGCACGGCGTACGTCAGTCCCGGAAGCTACACGGTCCAGCAGTCCATGCTCATCACGGTGGCGATCATCGTGGGCGGGGTCGCCTCGATCACGGGATCGGTCCTCGCGGCGTTCATTGTCGTGGGGCTGCCGGAGTTGCTGTTCGCCCTGGGCGTCTCCGCCGAGCTGACACCGGTGATCATCGCGCTGGCCATCGTGGTGTGTCTGCGGTTCCTGCCGCGGGGCATCGTAAGCCTGCCCGGACTCGTCGAGCGACGTCTACGGCGTGCCCACGCGAAAGGGGCGTCGTCGTGACTGAACTTCGCATCCAAGACCTACACGTCGGCTACGGCGGTGACGACATCGTCGATGGTGTCTCGCTCACCATCGAGGGCGGGGAGGTTCTCGTCGTCCTCGGCCACAACGCCGCCGGCAAGTCCACCCTCCTGAAAGGTGTGGCGGGGCTCGCGACCTGCACGTCAGGGTCCGCCCAGATCGACGGGGTCGTTCTTGACCGCCTCCCCACCCCCGGGCGGGTGAGAGCCGGGCTGGGTTACGTCCCCGCCGACCGTGCGCTCTTCGACGGGCTTACCGTCCGGGAGCACCTCGTGATCGGCGCCTACACCCTTGGCCGGCGCGAGGGACGTGCCCGCGTAGCCGCAGTCGAACAACGATTTGGCGGCGCGTTGGGGCGCCTGCGGAACACGTCCGTCCAGGGCCTGTCCGGCGGCCAGAAGCAGTTGGTTGCGATCGGGCGGGCGCTGGTAGCGTCGCCGCGGGTCCTGCTCCTCGACGAGCCCACAATCGGCCTGTCACCGGCAGTGGTCACTGCGGTCATGGCGACGATCGATGAGCTTCGCGCCGAGGGTCTTGCGCTTCTCGTCGTAGAACAGAACGTCACCACGGCGCTTGGCCATGCCGATCGGGCCGTCGTCCTCACCCACGGCCGTATCACCCTCGAGGGCGACGCGGCCAAGCTCCTGGAGGACGACTCGATCGGAGCGCACCTCGTGGCCGACGGCGACCGCCTTGAGGCGACCCGCGACGACGGCAATGCGGAGGGAGAACCCCGATGAGTCAGCCCCTTCTTTCTGTCGACGATGTGGCGGTGCGGTTCGGCGCACATGAGGTGCTTCGCGGGGTCTCTTGCGAGGTCCACCCGGGCGAGGTCGTAGCTCTCATCGGCCCCAACGGTGCCGGCAAGACGACCCTGTTCAACGCAATCTCGGGTTTCGTTCGACCTTCCCGCGGGTCGATCAGCCTCAACGGCAAGGCGCTCGCCGGCCTACGGCCCGGCCAGCTCTTCGCGGCCGGCGTCGCACGCACCTTCCAGGAAGGGAACCTGTTCGAGTCGATGACGGTCCGGGAGAACCTCTTTGGCGCGTCGGGTGTTTCCCGACTTCGCGACGCCTTCGGTACCTTCTTCGCGACGCCGAGTGGGCGGCGCCGGGAAGTGGCTGCTCGGGAACGCGCGCGATCGCTGGCGGATGAGTTCAACGTCACCCGACTGCTCGACAAACAGGCATCGGACATCTCAACCGGCAGCCGGCGGCTGGTCGGCCTCGGCCGTGCGCTCGCCGCCGAGCCCGCGCTGCTGTTGCTCGACGAGCCGGCGGCCGGATTGTCGATCAACAACCGTGCGATGCTCTCGCGGATCGTGCGCGCCATCGCCAGGAACAGCAGCCGCGGCATTCTACTTGTCGAACACGATCTCGACTTCGTGTCCGACAGCGCGGACCGGGTATACGTGCTGCATCTCGGTGAGATCGTCGCCGAGGGCACGCCGGCCGAGGTGCGCCGGGATCCCGGCGTGCGTGCCGCTTATATGGGCTCGTGAGAAGACCCAGGGGCAAGACCTGTGCCCCGCCGATGCAGCGGCTGGGCCGATGAAAGGCAGGGGCGATGGGTACGACGAACCTCGCTGATTACCAGGATAAGTACGACATGGTTCACTTTGAACGCGAGGATGGAATCCTCACGATGAGGCTCCACTCCGGTGACGGGCCGTTCATGTGGACGATGCCTGATCACCTCAAGTTGCTGTCAGCGTTCGCGGACGTGGCCGGCGACGAGCAGAACGAGGTCGTCATCTTCACCGGCACGGGTGACGTGTTCAGCGGCCCACTCCCGACGGCTCCGGAGTTGGGGGCACGGATACGGCCTGACTCAACGCCCCGCGAATGGGAGCGGCGCTACTGGGAAGCAACGCGCTTGGAGCTTAACCTGCTCGACATCGGGGTCCCGGTCATCTGCGCCGTCAATGGACCGGCCGTGCGCCACGCCGAACTTGTATTTCTCTGCGACATCGTACTGGCATCGGAGACTGCGGAGTTCCAGGACTCCGTCCATTTCCACGACCACATCGTGCCCGGCGATGGGTGCCACGTCGTCTACCAGGAAATAATGGGAATCCGGCGCGGAACCTACTTCCTCATGACTGGCGAGATAATCTCGGCCCAAGCCGCTCACAATCTTGGAATGGTGAACGAGGTACTTCCCCCTGACGCACTCATGCTGCGGGCACTCGAACTCGCCCGGTACATACGGCAACGGCCGGTCCTAGTGCGCCGGTTCACGAAGATCCTCCTGAGCGACAAGCTGCGGACTGCGATGCACCAACGGCTTGGACACGGACTCGCCCTCGAGTCTCTTGCCTACCTCGATGGTGCCGACGCGGTGAGCTGATAGGTCCGGCGGTCGTGGCGCTCTCACAGTGAGGCCATCTCGTGCGCCCAGCAGAGTGAAGGTTGGCCAGGTAGGTGGTTGATCGTCTTTGAACCATCTTCAACCTGGATCACGCGGCGCCTGCGCTCCGCCCTCCACTGCGACCACTATCGACCGCAGGAAGAGGCTGAAAAAGGTTCATTCGTAGCTCGTCGTCGCTTACCGGTGGAAGTTCGGTCAGGGTAGCTGTCAGGTTCCCGGTAGCAGGCCGACGGCGTTGGGAAGTGGCCAGCGTCGAAGCGGCTGAATGATCACCAGGAGTCCGCGTTCTTTTGCGTAACCCCGACGGAGCAACTGCCCTGAAGCAGGCTATCCGATCATATAACTACCTCGCGAAGACCCTGGCGCCCGGTCGAACTCCACGCGGCCCCGTTGGTGCTGTTGATCAAGACAACGCGCTGGTCAGCCGGGCGCATTTACAGCAATGGGATTAGCATTGACATCATTAGAGTTGGGATTATGCTGACGGGACGGCTTGGCTCGCGTGGAGCCGGAGCAGACAAGGAGCCTCGCGCCCATGAACGCACCTTCCCGGTTCAGACACCTCTCGGCCCTGGCGGCTCTCGCCGCCGTGGCTGCCGTTGCCGCATGCAGTGCTCAATCATCCGGAACTTCGAATTCCGGTTCGATCAAGGTCGCGATCACGCAGGCCATGTCGGGGGGTACGCCTCCCGGCCTCATCGCACTTAATGAGCAGATCAACGGCGGCTTTCTGTCCTACATCGACAAGGTAAACGCAGCGGGTGGGATCGACGGCCGGAAGATCGACGTCCTGCAGCTCGACGATCAGACAGACCCGTCGCTCGCCCTCACGCTCACTCGTCGAGCAGTCGAGCAGAATCAGATCATCGCGATCGGCTCGATCAGCAGCGCGGCGACCTACTCCGCGATCCTTCCCTACCTCAAATCGCAAAAGATCCCTCTGGTTTCCGCGGCTGCGGGGTTCTTGTCCACGGTCATTCCGGTGAATGCCAACATCTTCACGGTGCAGACACCGCTCGAGGTGCAGGGCGCCATCGCCGGCAAGTACATCGTCGAGAGCCTGGGTGTCCGCAAGATCGGATACGCGGGATACAACGACTTGGGTGGATACTCGTGGGCCCATGGCTTCGAGCAGGGTGTTAAAGCTGCTGGCGGCACCATCGTGCTGACTGACGAGTTCCCCCGTGGCCAGACCGACTTCTCTGGACTGATCACCAAGCTGCGCAACGCCGGAGCGGAGACTGTCGCCATCTACGGCTCGCCGACCGAGCTTACGGCGGTGCTGCAGGCGGCCGATGCGCGCGCCTACCACCCGACCTGGTACACCGGACCCGGCGCAACCGACCCGTCGACCATCACCCTCGCCGGCAAACTCGCCGAGGGCGTGTACGGCGCAGTGCCCTACCAACTGCCCAACGCGGCCACCCCGCAGGCGCAACTCTTCCGTGACACCCTGGACAAGTACGACTCGTCGATCGTCAAGGGCGTCTACACGGAGTACGGCTACTCGGCGGCACAGGCGCTCGTCGCCGCCCTGCGCGGCGTCGAGGGGAAGATCACCCGTGAGTCGTTCCGTGCCGCGCTGGAGTCGACCAAACTCGACCCCGCCGAAACGCTGTTCACCCCTCAGGCCGTGGGGCCGGACAGCCACGTGTTCAATAGCAGCCTCCAGGTCGTGCAGTTCAAGGCCGGTGAGATGACTGCGGTAGGCGGTCTCAGCACGGGCGACCTCAACATGGTCAAGCCGTACACCGTATAGCATCGACACGTAGCTCGAACACCAGCGGCCCCCGCCGGTACTGCCGGCGGGGGTGCACGTTCAGTTGCTCTCGTTTTCGTTGATGATGGTTTTACGACCTCCCCAGGTGCGGCCTATCGGCAGACGTGAGGCCGTGTGGATGGTCATCGAGACCGGTAGACCGATCGCGGCCGCGGCCCGTGACCTGGAAGTCCACGAAGCCACCCCTGGGAAACTGGGTTAACACCTAGCGTTGTGAACATGTCAAGCCGGCACGGAACAACACTCGAAACGAGAACGCCCGCGTGAAGGAGATGGAAGCACCCAAACGCCGAGACGTACCACCGGCGGCACTTCGACACCCAGGCCCGCGTCCGGTTCGCCGTGGCCGAGCACATCGAGATCTTCTACAACCGGCGACGCCTGCACTCAACCCTGGGCCACCATGCCCAGCCGAAGCCCTCACCGCGCATCACCTTGCCACCGCAGCCTGACCAACCATTAGCGACGACCTCTTCCAGATCCCTGACACAGAGCAGAATATGCTCCTCTCATGACCAAGGCAGACCCCGCAATCAAGTCCGACGACGACCCGCAGAGCCCCGCGTTCCACGATCCGGTGGAGGCGTCGTACAGCCAGTGGGTAGCGCATGGTTGGGGTGACGCCGCCCCAGGGATGTCGGTGGTGACCTCGCTAATCCGGACGCACCGCCTGCTGCTCGCGCGCATCGATGATCAACTGCGCGGCCTCGACCTAACGTTCTCCCGCTACGAGGTTCTCATTCTCCTGCACTTTAGCCGGAGCGGAGCGCTGCCGCTCACGACGATATGCGCGCAGCTCGAGGTTCACCAGACGACCGCGAGCATCGTGGTCGGTCGCTTGGAGAAGCAGGGCTTCATCACTCGGGTGCCCCATCCGACGGACGGGCGGTCGAAGCTCGTCCAGCTCACCGAGATTGGCCGCGCTGTGGTTCTCGACGCGACCAAGCGACTCAACGCGACCGTCTTCATCGACAGCATCTTCACCGCGGAGCAGATCCGCGAGCTCCGAGCGCTGCGCAGCGTCCTTCTCACCTAATCCCCGTCACTGATTGATCAACAAGGATGGGAGGGCGCTGTTGCTTGTCGGAAGCGTGGCGACCGTGGCGGTGACCAGGGAAAGCTCACCGACGGGTTGTCGCCGGTGGTCGCCAATTCCGGTCCCGGGAATTCGTCCGAGCCCTCCACCGCCACCGGATGGCCGGATCGATGGGCCGCGTCGGCGCCGCCGGCGACAACGCCGCCATGGAGTCCTTCTTCGGCCTCCTGCAGAACAACGTCCTCAACCGGCGATCATGGGCCACCCGCCAGCAACTACGGATCGCGATCGTGACCTGGATCGAACGGACCTACCACCGACGCCGACGACAGCGGTCGCTGTCCCGGTTGACCCCCGTTGAATTCGAGACCATCATGCACCCACCGGCCAGTCAGGCCGCGTGACTACACCTGTCACCTACTCGTGCAGCAGACCCCAACCTGGTCCCCCTGCTGGAGCAGGTCCGGGTCCCCCGACCCGGCGGTGTCGGACGGCCCCGCCAGCGTCCGGACTCGCTCACCGGTGACAAGGCGTACTCCTCTCGTGCGAACCGGACCGCGCTGCGGGACAAGGGCATCACCACGGTCATCCCCGAGCCCAACGACCAGATCGCCAACCGGAAGCGGAACGGACGACGCGGCGGCCGACCACCACGGTTCGACAAGGTCGCCTACCGGTGCCGCAACCAGGCCGAACGCGGCTTCAACCGGCGCAAACACTGGCGAGGACTCGCCACGAGGTACGACAAGGTCGCCTACCGGTGCCGCAACCAGGCCGAACGCGGCTTCAACCGGCGCAAACACTGGCGAGGACTCGCCACGAGGTACGACAAACTCGCCGCCCACTTCCAGGCCACTCTCCACCTGGTCGAAACCCTCGACTGGCTACGCGCCGTCCCCGACCACCAAGATCCGCAAGACAGAACCTAGTGCGGTGGCGAGCGTCCCGAGGAGCGGTCGGAGTGTCTTCTCGGGCAGGTAGGGCTGCGGCCGGGCGCCGAGATGTTATTAAGGTCACTGACCGGGTTTCTGGCTCCTCCACCTGTCGATCAGCACGGGTAGTTCGCGCCAGAGGTAGTCGTAGAAGTCACGCATTTCGGCCAGGCGCCGGCCGGCGGTGCTGTCTTCGCCGGTGGTCGCGATGCCTTGCTCGGCGGCCTCGCGCATCGCCTTGACCGTCATGTTCTGGCCGGACATGAGGGTTGCCCAGGCGCCCTCAGGCAGGCGGAAGTGTTCCCGTCGGCTGCCTGGGGCGGGTACGCGCTGGATCAGGCCGACGGTGGTGAGGGCCTTCACAGCGGTGGAGACGCTGCCGGAGCTGATCGAGAGAGTTTCGGCAATCTCTCCTGCCGTCATTGTCTCCTGTTCGGTGAACAGCAAGGCGGCGAGTACCCGTGCGGTCATCCGTTGCAGGCCGCCCTGGGTGAGGGTCAGGGCAAGCTGCTCCGCGGGGTCACTCAAGGCGGCCATCGGAGTCCTCTCGTCGCTCATCTTGACGGAATACTAACAGCTTCGGCTCTTCGCAGATCTCTGAAGCTTCGCTACTGTCGGAGGCATGGGAGATGTGATTCGGCTGGAGAAGTTGAGCAAGACGTACGGGAGCCGCCGGGGGTTGGTCGACCTGGACCTGACCGTGGCCGAGGGCGAGGTATTCGGTTACCTGGGCCCAAACGGGGCCGGGAAGTCGACCACGATCCGGCTGCTGCTGGACCTGATCCGCCCCACCGGTGGCCGGGCGTGGCTGTTCGACCGCGACCCACGCGAGCACGCCGTCGAGTTGCACCGACGCGTCGGCTACCTCGCGGGAGACTTCGTGGTCAACCCCCGTCAAAAGGTCGGCGAGTGCCTGGCGTTCCTGGCCGACCTGCGCGGCGGTGTGCCGAGGTCCCGCATCGACGACCTCGCCGTCAGGCTGGATCTTGATCTGTCGGCTCGGATCAAGGCCCTGTCAAAGGGAAACCGGCAGAAGGTCGGCCTGGTGCAGGCGTTCATGCATCAGCCGGATCTGCTGATCCTTGACGAGCCGACGTCCGGCCTTGATCCGCTGGTCCAGCAGACGTTCCTCGACCTGGTCCGCGAGGCGAAGGCCGCCGGGCAGACGGTGTTCATGTCCTCGCACATCATGACCGAGGTCGAAGCGGTCGCCGACCGGGTCGGGATTATCCGCGAGGGCCGTCTCGTCGCCCTCGACACCGTCGCCCGGCTCCGCAGCCAGGCCGTTCACCGCTTCGAGATCACGTTCCTCGGCCCGGTCGACCAGGCGGCCATCGCCGTGCTCCCGGAGATCTCCGATCTCAGCTTCGACGGCGCGACCGCCCGGTTCCAACTCGCCGCCAGTCCCGACGCGTTGATCCAGGTTCTCGCCCAACACCGGGTCGCCGTCCTGCGGGCCAGCGAACCCGACCTCGAAGAGCTGTTCTTCAGCTACTACCAGGCCAACCGAGAAGCCAAGGAGGCCACCCGTGCCTGATGTCATGACGAAGTCGCTGTGGGACTCCCGGCGCAGCCTCGCCGGGTTCGCGGTCGGGACCGCCCTGGTCGGCGCCATGTACGCGGGCTTCTACCCCCAGGTGTCCGACGGGGCGATGGGTCAGGCCGTCGAAGGTTTCTCCCCCGCGATGCGGGAGGCGCTCAACATGGAGGACCTGTCCTCTGCCGCCGGGTATCTAGGCTCCAGCGTGTTCGGCATCATTGTGCCGCTGATCGCCGTCATCTACGGCATCACCACCGGCACCCGCGCCATCGCCGGAGACGAGGAAGCCGGCTACCTCGACCTTCTCCTGGCTCACCCGGTCGCCCGTACCCGGCTGCTGCTGCACCGTTTCCTCGCCCTCACCATCGGCGCCTTCGCCCTGGCCGGGCTCGTCTGGCTGGCCATGCTCACCATCCGCTCCGGCGCCCAACTCGACACGGTCAGCGTCGCCCAGTTCACCGCCCAGTGCCTGGCCCTGGCACTGCTCGCCACGTTCTTCGGCACCGCCGCCATCACCATCGGCGCGGTCACCGGCAGCAAAGCCGCCGCGCTCGCGGGCACCGCCGTCCTGGGGGTACTCACCTACGCGGCGAACACCTTCGCCACCCAGATCGGCGCCGACGCCGCCCGCTACGCCTCCCCGTTCCACTACTACATCGGCGACGAACCGCTCCGCAACGGCTTCCAGTGGGCCGACCTGGGCATCCTCACCGCAGCCATCGCCCTCCTGGTGTCCGCCGCAATCACCGCGTTCAACCGCCGCGACCTCACCAGTTGACCGCCCCCGCCGGCCCCTCGCAGCACACCCCTGCGGGTCCGCCGGGAAGTCTGGTCGGCGATGTCTTTGTCGACCCCTCCTGAGGAGCCGTATGGGAACGCCCGGTAGCCCCAACCAGCACCTGTTCGGTCGTGGGAGCTGGCCCGAGGTCCGTCGGGTCGGCGACATCCTCCGTACCGAGACGGTCGGCGGGGTGCTGCTCCTCGGCGCCGCGGTGCTGGCCCTGGTCTGGGCGAACTCCCCATGGGGTGATGCGTACCGCGCCCTCGGCAGCGCGCAGGTCGGTCCCGCCGCACTGCATCTGGATCTCACCCTGAGCCAGTGGGCGGCCGACGGGCTGCTCGCGATCTTCTTCTTCGTCGCCGGGCTGGAATTGAAGCGCGAGTTCGTCGCCGGTGACCTGCGCGACCCGCGCCGGGCGGCGCTACCGGTCGCGGCAGCGGTCGGCGGGATGGCGGTGCCCGCCCTGATCTACGTCGCGATCAACACGAGTACAGGGGACGGCGCCCTGGCGGGCTGGGCGATCCCGACCGCCACCGACATCGCCTTCGCCCTCGCCGTCCTCGCGGTGATCAGCACCCACCTACCGGCGGCAATGCGGACCTTCCTGCTCACCCTCGCCGTGGTCGACGACCTGATCGCGATCCTGATCATCGCGCTCTGCTACACCAGTTCGCTGCACCTGGTCCCGCTCGGCCTGGCCGTCGTCCCCCTCGCCGTGTTCGGGGTGTTGGTGCAGCGGCGGATGCGGTCGTGGTGGCTGCTGCTGCCCCTGGCCGCCGCCACCTGGGCGCTGGTCCACGCCTCCGGCATCCATGCCACCGTCGCTGGAGTCCTGCTCGCCTTCACCGTGCCGGTGATCCGCCGGGCCGAAGGACCAGTGCCCGGCCTGGCCGAACACTTCGAGCACCGCTTCCGTCCCCTGTCGGCCGGCATCGCGGTACCGGTCTTCGCGTTCTTCGCCGCCGGGGTCTCGATCGCCGGCGCCGGTGGTCTCGGCGCCACCCTGACCGACTCGGTCGCCCTGGGCGTCGCGGTGGGCCTCGTCGCCGGCAAGGCGATCGGGGTCACCGGGGCGACCTGGCTGGTGCAGCGGTTCACCCGGGCCCGGCTCGCCGAAGGATTGAGTTGGTGGGATGTGTTCGGGCTCGCCCTGCTCGCCGGAGTCGGGTTCACCGTCTCCCTGCTCATCGGTGAGTTGGCCTTCGGCTCCGGCAGCGAACGCGACGAGCACACCAAGATCGGCGTCCTGCTCGGATCACTGGTCGCGGCCCTGTTGGCGACCGCCGTGCTACGAGTCCGCAACCGCCACTACCAGCGCATCTGCGCGGTCGAGGAACGCGACACCGACGCCGACGGCATACCGGACGCCTACGAGACAGACGACCTGCGGCGCTGACCGCCGCCCCGCCCGAGCGGAGCCTTCCTACCGGTGACTTTCGGGCGTAGGCTCCGTTGTGGAGCGCCGGGAAGTCTGGTCGGCAGTCGCATCATCGAGTCGACCGAAGAAGGCTCCCGTGGATACATTCGCCATTCGTACCGAAAATCTCACCAAACGCTACGGGCGGGTCCTCGCCCTCGACACGCTCGACCTCAGCGTGCCGACCGGATCGGTGTTCGGCTTCCTCGGCCCGAACGGCGCCGGCAAGTCCACCACCATCCGGCTACTACTCGGCATGGCCCGCCCGACCACAGGGTCGGCCCGGATCTTCGACACCGACTCCCAAAACGTGAAAACCGCGCACCGGTCGTTGGCGTACGTACCCGCCGACGTGGCGCTCTGGCCGGGACTGACCGGCGCCGAAACCCTCGAACTACTCGGACGCACCGGCCCCGGCGTCGATCGCGAATACCGCGACGAACTGGTCGAGAGGTTCGCGCTGGACCTGTCGAAACCCGGCCGAACGTACTCAACCGGCAACCGGCAGAAGGTGGCCCTGGTCGCCGCGTTCGCCACCCGCGCACCGTTACTGGTCTTCGACGAGCCGACCAGCGGCCTTGACCCCCTGATGGAACGGGAGTTCCAACACACCGTGGCGCAGGCCCGCGAACGGGGACAGACCGTGTTCCTCAGCTCCCACCAACTCCCCGAGGTCGAGGCCGTGTGTGACCGGGTCGCGATCCTGCGCGCCGGCCGCCTCGTGGAAATCGCCGACGTCGCGGACCTACGGCGGCTACACCGCAGCCAGGTCGAGGTCACCTTCGCCGGCACGGCACCCCAGTTGACCGGGGTGCCCGGCGTGGAGACGGTCGAGATGGTCGGACCAGCACGGCTGCGGTTCACCCTCACCGGCCCACCCACGCCGGCACTGCGGGCCCTGGCCACGGCGGACGTGACAGCCCTGGAGATTCACGAACCGACGATCGAGGAGATCTTCCTCGACTACTACACCGAGGTGTCCCGGTGACCGCCGTCGACACGCGGGCGCCGCAGGTACCGCCGGTCACCGCACCTTCAGCCGCCGGTCGCACGGTGACCTGGCTGGCCGTCCGCCAGCTGCGGCACGGCGCGAGCATCGTGATACTCCTCGTCGCCGGCATGTCGGCGATGGTCGCCACCACCTACGCCAGCACCGTCGGCGACGCCATGGACGCCGCCGCCCTCGCCGCACTCGCCGAGAACCCGGCCATCCGCACCCTGTTCGGCGAACCGGTCGCCCTGAGCACTGCGGGCGGTTTCACCGTATGGCGCACCGGCACCGTCCTCGCCGTCCTGGTCGGAGTATGGGGCCTACTCACCGCCACCCGGATAACCCGGGGGGAGGAGGATGCCGGCCGCTGGGATCTTCTCCTGGCCGGACGGATCCCCCTGACCACCATCGTGATGCGCCACATCACCACGGTCGTCGGCGCCCTGCTGCTGGCCGGGCTCGCCACAGCGGGCGCACTCATCGCTACCGGCACCCCACCGGTCGGGGCTTTGCTGCACGGCGCGGGCGTCGCGCTGGTCGGGGTGTTCTTCGCCGCCGCCGGGACCCTCGCGGCGCAGATCTTCCCCGCCCGCGGCACCGCGACCGGGGCCGCTACGACTCTGCTCGGCGCCGGGCTACTCATCCGGATGATCGGTGACGGCATCGACGCACTGGGCTGGCTGCGGTGGCTGTCCCCGTTCGGACTCATCGCACTCTCCCGCCCCTACGACGCCAACCGGGCCCTGCCGCTGATGGTGCTGGCCCTGGCCGCGTTCGCGCTGCTCGCCACCATCCCCGCGACCACCCGGCACCGCGACATCCGGGGCGGCTGGCTCGCACCCCGGACGGGTCGTGCCCCACGGTTGGCCCTACTCGGCTCGATACCCGCGTTCGCCGTCCGGCGTCTGCTGCGCCCCCTTGCCGGCTGGACTGCCGGCATCGGCGCCTACTACCTGCTCATCGGCTTCCTCGCGGTCTCGATGACCGACTTCCTCGCCGACAACGCGCAGTTCGCCGACCTCGCCGCACAAACCGGATTCGCCGGCCTCGGCTCCGTCGAAGGCTACGCGGCGGCGACGTTCGGGCTGCTCGCCATCCCTGTCGGGATCTTCACCGCCGTACGGATCGCCACGACCGCCGCCGACGAAACCGACCGCCGGCTCACCCTGCTCTACGCCCAACCCGTCACCCGGACACGGCTACTCGCCGGCGAGGCCGCCGTCACAGCAGGCGGTGCGGTGATACTCACCGCCGCCGCTGGGCTCGCCACCTGGGCAGGGGCAACCGCCGTCGGCGCACCGCTACACGTGGACAAGGCCCTCACGGGCGCCGTGAACGTCGTACCGGTCGCCGTGCTCTGCCTGGGAGCAGCCATCTTCGCCCTCGGCTGGCTACCCCGCGCCATCGCGCTCATCGGCGCCCTACCCGCTGCGGGCGGCTTCCTCCTCCAAGTCATCGCCGACAGCACCGGCGCACCACACTGGGTCGGCCAGCTATCTCCATTCGCACACCTCGCCCCGGTCCCAGACGTACCACCGAACTGGCCTGGGACCGCTGGAATGGTCGGCATCGCAACCGTGCTCACGATCATCGGTGCCTACGGCTACCAGCACCGCGACCTACGCGACTGACGGTCCCTAACAGGCAGACGCACCGGCCCCAGGGCTCTACCGGACCCGCCAGACAGCACGGCTGCCCACGTGCTGGGTGCCCGGGGCGGCGCTTGAGACCCCGGGTTGCCCGGCCCCACCAAGGCACCAAGATCCGGGAGTGGGCGGACAGGAACAAGGTCGAGGTGTGTTTCACCACGACCTACGCCTCCTGGGCCAACCCGACCGAGGCATGCAGCGGACCGCTGCACACCTTTGTCATCGCCGGCTCGAACCACCCGAACCACGCTGTGGCGACCCGGGCAGGCGCATCTACGCCAGCGCCCGCTGCCCCGGGCGGGTGTTGGCCCGTCAGCGAGATTGCCGGGGGAGGCGGGTGACGCCGCTGGCGTGTTCGAGCGCTTCCCGGAGCTGGTGCGCTTGCAGGGTGAGTCGCTGGATGTTCGCGATCGCCACTTCCAGGTTCACGGAGAGGTTCTCGTTGTCGCGACGGAGACGGGCATTCTCCCGGCGCAGACTCGTCATGGTGATGCCGTTGATGGCGGTCGGTACCGCTTCGCCTGCTCCGGCCAGACCGGACGCTACAGATCTTGAATGGCCAGGTTCGTCCGATGTGGTCTGTGTGATGGCCTTGGGCTGGTGTAGATCGATGGGATGAGGTATTCCGATGGAGGTGGGTTGTCCGCGCGGGGGCGGGCGAAGCGTGAGGCGGTACGACACCAGGCTGCCGGGTGGTTCGCCCAGGATGTGTCGGTGCCGGAGGTCGCCCGCCGGCTGCGGGTGTCGCAGACGGCGGTGTACGGGTGGCGTAAGCGGTGGCGGGCTGGTGGTGAGCAGGCCCTGGCCTCGAAGGGGCCGGGTGGGTCTCACTGATCGACTGGATGCTGACGGAGGGCCGGCGACGTGGCGGCAAGCCGGGAACAGGGCTGGGTGTCCGATCGGTGCGCCTGACTCTCGGCCGGCTCCGGACCGCGCTGAACGTCGCGGTTCGCCGCCAGCTCGTGGTGCGGAACGTCGCAGCGTTCGTAACCATCCCCAGGTCACTGGCGAAGGCCGCCGCTGAGGCGAGGGCAGAACGCAAGCCCTGGACTCAGGACGAGGTGAAGGCGTTCCTGGCCGGCATCACCGGCGAACGCTTACACGCCCCCTGCCTGCTGTCACTCATGGGCCTGCGACCCGCTGAGGTGTGTGGGCTGCGCTGGTCCGATGTCGACTTCGAGGCCGGCACGATCGCCGCCGGCGAGAACACGCGGACGCTCGTCGACGGCGAGATCGAAGAGAAGGAGGCCAAGTCGGCGGCCGGCAAACGCGGCCTACCGATGCCCACCACAGTCACAAAGGCCCTGAAAGCACTCCAGACGCTGCAGAAGAAAGAACGACTGAAGGCGGGCGATGCCTACGTCGACAGCGGCTACGTCCTGGTCAACGAACTCGGCCAGCCGCAGCGCAGCGACTGGCTCCGCCGCCGGGTGTACGAGCTGATGGCTAAGGTCGGAGTACGCAAGGTCCGGCCGTACGACGCGCGGCACGCGTGCCTGACCTACCTCGCCGGCGCTGGAGTGCCCGACGTCGTGCTGGCGGCCTGGGCCGGTCACGCGGACGGCGGCACGCTCGCCAAACGGGTCTACGTCCACCCCGACAGCAGCCACCTGAAGGTGGCGGCCGAGCACCTCGAATCAGGGCTGTTCGGGTGACTCCGGCGCCCGAAATTCAGCAGTACGCGCGTACGTGATGAATTGTGAGACGAACAGCAAGAAGGCCTCGACCCACCGAAGTGAATCAAGGCCCTGACCTGCTGTTTTACTGTCGGGACGGCCGGATTCGAACCGACGACCCCTTGACCCCCAGTTACATAACAGTTATGTCACGGCATGCCGAATCATACTTAAAAGTGCGCGAATCCGGATTCTTCGATACCGCCCGATACCGCAATGCCGCCAGCACCGCCACCTCCCCTCGGGCCTGTGACCAGGGCCGTGACCACAGAGAATCAAGTGCTCGGTCTGCCGGCAGATTCGGCTCGTGGATTGGTGGCTCATCACAGATGAGGGTGTAGTTGAGGTCTGAAGCCGCCGGTCTCGAGCAGGGATCGGGCGATGTAGTTGGTGAGATTGCGGAAGCCGAGGGCGGAGCCACGCAGGTGCTCGAGCCTGCCGTTGATGGCCTCCGTCGGTCCGTTGGACGTTCCAGGTCGGTCGAAGTAGGCCAGCACGTCGGCCGCGCGCTTCTTCAGCGTTCGACCGAGTGTGATGACCTCGGTGAGGGGCTTCGGCACGCCGTGGCTGATCGAGTCGATGAGCTTGACCATCAGCTCGCGGCCACGACCCCGGTCCTGCTCGCGGTAGGCCTCGATCATCCGCTGGTAGATCCCCCAGGTGGCCTCGACCTCGACATGGGCATCGTCGGCGAACAGGGCGGCGAGCCGGTCGGTCTGCTTGTCGGTGAGCAGGTCGGCGCCGGTGTGCAGGGTCCGGCGGGCGGAGTAGAGCGGGTCATTCTTCATCCCGCGGTGGCCGTGGATGGCCTGCTGGACCCGGCGGCGACACCGGTCGAGGGCGTCGCCGGCCAAGCGGACCACGTGGAAGGGATCCATCACCGCAACCGCGTCGGGGAGTTCCTCGGCGGTGGCGGTCTTGAAGCCGGTGAACCCGTCCATCGCCACCACCTCCACCCCGTCGCGCCACGTCTGGTCACGGTCGGCGAGCCAGGACTTGAACGCCTGCTTTGAGCGGCCCTCGACCATGTCCAGCAGCCGAGCGGGTCCGGTGCCGTCACGGATGCCGGTCAGGTCGATGATCACGGTGACGTACTTGTCGCCGCGGCGGGTGTGGCGCCACACGTGCTCGTCGACCCCAATCGCGGCCACGCCGTCGAACCGGGTGGCGTCGTTGATCAGCACCCGCTTGCCGGCTCTTCACAACTTGGGGTGTAGTTGGAGACCGAAATGCGCCGGGGCGCGCGTCAGTGATCGGCGCCGGCTCGATGCTGGCGGCGGCGCGTGATGCCGGATGGGGGCCGTCGGCGATGATGTCGGCGTGGAGTATGTGTCCAGGGTGCCCGGTCCGCCGCTGGACGGGCTGATCGACGACCTCTACTACCTGGAGGGCGCCCCGCCGTACTCCCGGTTGATGCTGCCGGCGGCGCCTGCGCCATTGCTTATCGTCAACCTCGGGGCGCCGTTTCTCATCCGCGCAGGCACCGACGTAGAAGCCGTGGAGTACGCCGACGGCTGCGCGGTCACCACGCCCACCCGCGCGTGGGAGTTCAGCTACCCAACCCCGACCCGGTCCGTCGGCGTCCACTTCAAGCCGTGGGGGCTGGCACCGTTCCTTCCGATGCCCGCGGCCGAGCTGTGCGACCGACCGGCGACGGTCGAGCAGATCTGGGGCCAGCCCGCTATCGCTGAGTTGCGACGCCGACTGACCTTGGCAGACGCACCGCACAAGATGCTGATGTTACTCGAAGAGGAACTGGTGCGACGGCTGCGGGCGATCGACGGTCTTGACCTGGTCCGCCAAGTGAGCAGCGCGATCGCGGCGACAGGCGGGACAGTGCCAATCAGCGACATCGGTGTGGCGGCCCGCGCCAGCAGCACGTACTTGGCGAAGCGGTTCAAGACCGTCGTCGGTGTCACGCCGAAACGGCTGGCTCGCAGCTACCGCTTCACCTCCACCGTGTTGGCGATCGACGTCGCTGCACCGATCGACTGGGGAGACGTTGCCGCCGACGCGGGCTACTTCGACCAGGCCCACTTCGTGCGCGAGTTCCGGGAGTTCACCGGTCTCACGCCGACCAGGTACGTCGAAGTCCGGCGGCGATTCCTGCGCGACCATCCTGGCCACGCACTGGGCGGCTGGCCGCTGCCAGCCGATTGATTTCGTACAAGAGCGACAGCTCACGCCGCACAAGACTGGGGACTCCCAACAGAGGAGGAATCCATGGGCAAAGTGGTCATGAACGCGTCGGTTTCGGTGGATGGTTTCATCGCAGCTGAGAACGACGATCCCGGTCCGATATTCGAGTGGCTGGTCAGCGGTGACGTGCCGTTGGACGGCGGTGGCGTTCTGAAGGTGTCGCAGGCGTCCTACGACCACATCCGGCCGTACTGGGACGAGATCGGTGTGACGATCGCCGGCCGTCACGTCTTTGACATCACAGACGGCTGGGATGGGACGCCTCCGAGTGGGATCGACCATGTGGTCGTCGTGAGTCACCGTGGTGCGCCCGAGGGCTGGGACCCCCAGGCGCCCTTCCACTTTGTCGACGGCATCGAGGCAGCCGGGGCCAAGGCGCGAGAGCTTGCGGGTGACCGCACTGTCGAGGTGGCCGCCGGCGACGTCGGCGGCCAGATGCTCGCCGCAGGTTTGGTCGACGAGGTACGCATGGACGTCGCACCCGTCGTGCTGGGCTCCGGCAAGCGCTACTTCGGGTCCGTCGACGCGCAGCACCTGTTGGAAGGCCCAGACGTAGTTGTTCAGGGCAACCGGGTGCTTCACCTGCGCTATCGGGTGCGCCGATGACCGATCTGAGTGGGTACGCGAAGAAGTCCGCTGCGGCGGTGACACGAGATCGGGCCTCCGGCTGCGTTTGTGCATCGCTGCCCCGGCATGGAAGTCGTGGTCTTCCAGATTGGCACACCTCGACTTGTCTGACGCTGCCTTTGCCTGCCCTGACCTGACCAAGTTCTGCCGGCTCGATGAGCTCGGCCTGGCCGTCACCGGCCAACGACTCAAGCCCGACCGTGCGGTGCTGGCATGCCGGGTCGTCGAACCGGACCAGTGGTGCCGTCGCTGTGGTTGCAAAGGCATACCGCGCGACACCGTGACCCGGGAGCTTGCCCACGAGCCGCTGGGCTGGCGGCCGACGACCCTCGTGGTGACCGTGCGCCGCTACCGGTGTACCGGTTGCGGTCACGTGTGGCGCCAGGACACCAGCCTCGCGGCTGAGCCGCGAGCGAAGCTGTCGCGTCGCGGGCTGCGGTGGGCACTCGAGGCGATCGTGTGTCAGCACCTGACCGTCGCGAGGGTCGCCGAGGGACTCGGGGTCGCGTGGAACACCGCCAACGACGCTGTCCTGGCCGAAGGCAAGCGGGTGCTGATCAACGACGCCACCCGGTTCGACGGCGTGGCCGCGATTGGGGTCGACGAGCACGTGTGGCGCCACACCCGCCGCGGCGACAAGTACGTCACCGTGATCATCGACCTGACCGGCATCCGTGACGGCACCGGACCCGCTCGGCTGCTGGACATGGTCGAGGGCCGCTCAAAGCAGGCGTTCAAGTCCTGGCTCGCCGACCGTGACCAGACGTGGCGCGACGGGGTGGAGGTGGTGGCGATGGACGGGTTCACCGGCTTCAAGACCGCCACCGCCGAGGAACTCCCCGACGCGGTTGCGGTGATGGATCCCTTCCACGTGGTCCGCTTGGCCGGCGACGCCCTCGACCGGTGTCGCCGCCGGGTCCAGCAGGCCATCCACGGCCACCGCGGGATGAAGAATGACCCGCTCTACTCCGCCCGCCGGACCCTGCACACCGGCGCCGACCTGCTCACCGACAAGCAGACCGACCGGCTCGCCGCCCTGTTCGCCGACGATGCCCATGTCGAGGTCGAGGCCACCTGGGGGATCTACCAGCGGATGATCGAGGCCTACCGCGAGCAGGACCGGGGTCGTGGCCGCGAGCTGATGGTCAAGCTCATCGACTCGATCAGCCACGGCGTGCCGAAGCCCCTCACCGAGGTCATCACACTCGGTCGAACGCTGAAGAAGCGCGCGGCCGACGTGCTGGCCTACTTCGACCGACCTGGAACGTCCAACGGACCGACGGAGGCCATCAACGGCAGGCTCGAGCACCTGCGTGGCTCCGCCCTCGGCTTCCGCAATCTCACCAACTACATCGCCCGATCCCTGCTCGAGACCGGCGGCTTCAGACCTCAACTACACCCTCATCTGTGATGAGCCCGCTTGCCTTCGGCCAGGACAGCGTCGTTGGCGGTGTTCCACGCGACCCCGAGTCCCTCGGCGACCCTCGCGACGGTCAGGTGCTGACACACGATCGCCTCGAGTGCCCACCGCAGCCCGCGACGCGACAGCTTCGCTCGCGGCTCAGCCGCGAGGCTGGTGTCCTGGCGCCACACGTGACCGCAACCGGTACACCGGTAGCGGCGCACGGTCACCACGAGGGTCGTCGGCCGCCAGCCCAGCGGCTCGTGGGCAAGCTCCCGGGTCACGGTGTCGCGCGGTATGCCTTTGCAACCACAGCGACGGCACCACTGGTCCGGTTCGACGACCCGGCATGCCAGCACCGCACGGTCGGGCTTGAGTCGTTGGCCGGTGACGGCCAGGCCGAGCTCATCGAGCCGGCAGAACTTGGTCAGGTCAGGGCAGGCAAAGGCAGCGTCAGACAAGTCGAGGTGTGCCAATCTGGAAGACCACGACTTCCATGCCGGGGCAGCGATGCACAAACGCAGCCGGAGGCCCGATCTCGTGTCACCGCCGCAGCGGACTTCTTCGCGTACCCACTCAGATCGGTCATCGGCGCACCCGATAGCGCAGGTGAAGCACCCGGTTGCCCTGAACAACTACGTCTGGGCCTTCCAACAGGTGCTGCGCGTCGACGGACCCGAAGTAGCGCTTGCCGGAGCCCAGCACGACGGGTGCGACGTCCATGCGTACCTCGTCGACCAAACCTGCGGCGAGCATCTGGCCGCCGACGTCGCCGGCGGCCACCTCGACAGTGCGGTCACCCGCAAGCTCTCGCGCCTTGGCCCCGGCTGCCTCGATGCCGTCGACAAAGTGGAAGGGCGCCTGGGGGTCCCAGCCCTCGGGCGCACCACGGTGACTCACGACGACCACATGGTCGATCCCACTCGGAGGCGTCCCATCCCAGCCGTCTGTGATGTCAAAGACGTGACGGCCGGCGATCGTCACACCGATCTCGTCCCAGTACGGCCGGATGTGGTCGTAGGACGCCTGCGACACCTTCAGAACGCCACCGCCGTCCAACGGCACGTCACCGCTGACCAGCCACTCGAATATCGGACCGGGATCGTCGTTCTCAGCTGCGATGAAACCATCCACCGAAACCGACGCGTTCATGACCACTTTGCCCATGGATTCCTCCTCTGTTGGGAGTCCCCAGTCTTGTGCGGCGTGAGCTGTCGCTCTTGTACGAAATCAATCGGCTGGCAGCGGCCAGCCGCCCAGTGCGTGGCCAGGATGGTCGCGCAGGAATCGCCGCCGGACTTCGACGTACCTGGTCGGCGTGAGACCGGTGAACTCCCGGAACTCGCGCACGAAGTGGGCCTGGTCGAAGTAGCCCGCGTCGGCGGCAACGTCTCCCCAGTCGATCGGTGCAGCGACGTCGATCGCCAACACGGTGGAGGTGAAGCGGTAGCTGCGAGCCAGCCGTTTCGGCGTGACACCGACGACGGTCTTGAACCGCTTCGCCAAGTACGTGCTGCTGGCGCGGGCCGCCACACCGATGTCGCTGATTGGCACTGTCCCGCCTGTCGCCGCGATCGCGCTGCTCACTTGGCGGACCAGGTCAAGACCGTCGATCGCCCGCAGCCGTCGCACCAGTTCCTCTTCGAGTAACATCAGCATCTTGTGCGGTGCGTCTGCCAAGGTCAGTCGGCGTCGCAACTCAGCGATAGCGGGCTGGCCCCAGATCTGCTCGACCGTCGCCGGTCGGTCGCACAGCTCGGCCGCGGGCATCGGAAGGAACGGTGCCAGCCCCCACGGCTTGAAGTGGACGCCGACGGACCGGGTCGGGGTTGGGTAGCTGAACTCCCACGCGCGGGTGGGCGTGGTGACCGCGCAGCCGTCGGCGTACTCCACGGCTTCTACGTCGGTGCCTGCGCGGATGAGAAACGGCGCCCCGAGGTTGACGATAAGCAATGGCGCAGGCGCCGCCGGCAGCATCAACCGGGAGTACGGCGGGGCGCCCTCCAGGTAGTAGAGGTCGTCGATCAGCCCGTCCAGCGGCGGACCGGGCACCCTGGACACATACTCCACGCCGACATCATCGCCGACGGCCCCCATCCGGCATCACGCGCCGCCGCCAGCATCGAGCCGGCGCCGATCACTGACGCGCGCCCCGGCGCATTTCGGTCTCCAACTACACCCCAAGTTGTGAAGAGCCGGATTGGTCAGCCCGGATGGAACTGTCGGCGCTGGACCACAACGAGCTCATCGCGAGCACGGGCTGCGGCTACGTAAACCAGTGACCGGGCAGGCAGCTCGGCGTCGTGCCGCTCGATGTCATCCAGGCCGCCGAGCCTGGCCTTTTCGACAGCTGATTGGAATCGACGTCGGCGAGTACGACATTGGCGAACTCCATGTTTTTTTGCCCTGTGCAGGGTCACCACGAGCACCCGACCTTCCGCCGGGCGATCGCGGTCGACGGCTCGTGCCCGCACGCCGCGCTCATTGAGCGCGTTGACAACTCGTTCACGCTGGAACTCGTCGTGTACGAGAACGGCGATCATCTCGGGGTTCACCCCGCCGTCGAGCCAGGAACGGATACGGTCAGCGATCGTGTCGAGTTCGGCGACGAGCGACTCTACGTTTCCCACCGCCGGTATCGGCCCCGATCGAGCCGAGCGGCAGCCGGTGGCCTCCGCCTGCTTTTCGAGGTCGACGAGGTCGCCGCCGTCGAGCACCGCCAACGCGTAGCGCAGGTTCTGCACGGTAGTGCGGTAGTTGAGGGTGAGCCGCTGGTTGTTGAAGTGGTCGCTGTGTTCGTTGACTACGGCCAGGGCGTGCCGCTCGCTGTAGATCGGCACGTGGTCGGTGCGCTCTTCGCGGAGGCGGCGTGCCCTGGTCGCCGAGGGGCGGACGACCTGTTCATCGCGGAGGACTCCCACCAGCGCATCTACGGCAATCGGATCCTCTTGGGCCGACATAGCATAAAATTGTCGGCCGCTCGCAGCGACCACACCAAGGCTGACAGCAGCGACCACCCAACCACGACCCAGCCACCAAAATCCCCTGACAAGCCCGTACGGCGCCGACGACGGCTCGCTGGGCGTGATCAACGAATACCACCGGCAGCCTGAGCCGATCTTCAAAACACCAGGTCAAGGCCGTCGAGCCAGTTTTGGCACGGCACAGGGCTCAGCTGAGCATTTCCCACGCCCAGCCAAACCCATTTGATCACGTCACTCGACTTGACGAGACTCGCCGCGCCTCTCAGGGCCCTCCCGATATTGGTCAAATATCGTGCACGCCCAATATTCAGGTTCCTCATGACCGATAAGGTCATCTGACCCAATTTCAACCGATGCCCAATGTTCGTTGAGAATGGCCAACGCGTCTGGGCTCGATATCCCATATATCCGCACCATCTCCTCAACGATCGACGAGACATACTCCCGCATGTCGTCGACGACGGGGAAGGCGAACTCGAATCTGTCCGTCACCTTAACCAACCAACCTTAGGAGCGCGGCCGCAGCGCCCGTGTGGAACGACAACTGCTGACCTATGAGCACTGGGGACTTCCCGCGCTTGAACGGCCCCACATTCGCAACCATCGGGCCTTGAACCCAATCAAATCCGTGCATGGGCGCCGAGCCGGTCCGTTGTCCGCGAACAAATTGATTATACGCGGCACCACCGTCGCCAGGGAAATCCAAACCGTTCAAGCCGTTAAGCGCCGAGCGGCTCGCCCGAAAATGAAGTACAGATCCATTCTTGCCATACCTACGTGCAGCCCAGTCCTCGGCCTGCGCCCTGCCGGTTGTTGTATAGAAGCCCTGCCCAAAGTCCTTATCCGGATTGGCGTACTGCGTATCCACGCCATTCTTTCGAATATTGTCTGCACCACCCGAACTTGTTCCATGGTATAGGTCGATCAGGTCATCGTCGCCATCACCGCAGTTGTGGACGAGGACTAGCTGGTCACCGGCGAGTACATAGTACGTGTGGATGTCGGCGACGGTGAGGTCGTGCATCCGTTGGTTGCCGGTGAAGTTGTGTACTGCGGTGACCGTGACCTGGCTGCCGGGTCCGCCGCCGCCCATGCCGGCGCCGGTGCCGTCGCCTTCGAGGCGTTTGTTGTCGTGGACCAGCAGGCGGTGTCCGGCCTTGAGCTGGCCTGCGTTGACCCAGTGTTGTTCGGTCGCGTCCCAGAAGGGGTGGTTCTGGGTGGTCTTGAGGACTGTCTTTTTGCCCGACTTCGTGTCGCGGACGGTGACGTCGGTCAGGTCCCGGTCCTGGTTGATGTGGAGCTGGGTGACGCGTTTCGCCTCGGTCTTGCCGCTCTCCGGTTCGGTTGCCGCTACCTCGTCGCCGATGCTGAGGTCGGAGATGGGTCGGCTGCTGCCGTCGGCCAGCAGAACCCGGGTGGACGGGGCGAAGCTGTGGCAGCCCGCCTCCTGCCTTCGGGCCGGACCCGGGGCGGACGAGTTCCCGCCGGAGGATCGGCTGGACGCCCGTGCGAGCGAGCCGCCGCTGCCTCCGCTCTTCGTGGCTGCGGCTCGGGCCGAGGAGCCGCCGCCGGCCTTCACCGCGCTACCGCCCGGCATCCGGCTGCCGAGGCTGGGCATACGGCTGGCCGCGCCGCCGAGCGCCTTGGTGCCGATAGCACCGCCGAATCGTCCGAGTCCCGCTGACAGGGCGCCGTCGAGGCCGCCTTCGATCATGGAGCCGGCGAGGCCGCTCCAGGAGAAGTCCTCGTCGCCGCGGGAGACGTCGACCATGAAGCCGGTTCCTGCGGCGAGCGCGCCGGCTGCGGCGCCGGCGAGGAGGAGGCAGCCGACGCCGGTGGCGCAGAGGGCGCCCACGGCGACGGTGGCGACCAGGCCCGCGGCTACGGTCGGGGACTGTCTCGCCCGGTGGGGCAGGCGAGGAGGTCGACGCGACCGCCGCCCGCCGTCGGGTCGCGGAGTCGCATCGGCAGGCGAAAGCGACGCTGACGGAGTTGGCGTCCCGACCCGCAGCCGTCGCAGAGGCGAACGGGCCACAGTTAGGCCGATCCGGCAGCGGACGGAACAGCAACCCCTTGATTCCTCGTTCCGCGCAGCGCACGGCGAGTCACCCAAATCAGACCATCTGGTCATGCCCATAGCGCTAAATACCGGCTTTGCCACCTTACCCAGGACCACAAAAAGACGATCACCGTGACCGCTTGGTCACAGTAATCGTCCAATGTGCTCATTGCGAGCGTCTATCTCACCAGCTCAAACCGTCGGGACGGCCGGATTCGAACCGACGACCCCTTGACCCCCAGGACGCTTCGTCACACGTCCACGCACGTCACGCACGCTATTCCAAGATCAGGCCGTGCGGTCGACGTCGTGCCGCGCACCATCGCGCAGGCCGTGTGGTCCCTACTTGGTCCCCGGGACGCCGACACGCTCGATGACCAGCGCACGGTTTAGGAAGTGTGAACACGGCTAGGAATCGCGCGGCAGTAACCTGGCTTGACCTGCGCTGCCACGCTGGCCCCCACGTCCAGGAGCTGACCGCCGTTGACCGCCGTGGCCCACCCCAACGGACACGCGACCGGCACGTGAGCACGGGTCGACTGTCAGCTCGGGAATCGCAACGAGATCGGCTACGAAAGCAGCCGGACGCCTGCTCAACGCGGTCCCGCGCGGCCTGGTTTGGCCCCCGATAACACCACCTTGTGGCCCATGGATGGCCCGGCCTGTCCTCCAATCCGTAGCTCGGCGAGGCGGTCCGAACTCGTGCCTTGCAGTGTCGATGTCGGCGTCGGCCTCTACTCGTCTAGGGCTGGACGTCGTTGGAAAGGTTGATCCGGATCTCCGTGTTGCGGTATCCGGCGCGACCGAAAGCGGCCGCCATAGGCGCGTTGCCCAGGTCGGTGGTGGCGGTGATGCGCGACTCCCCGTTTGCCGCGTGAAGGCGGGTGATCTCGACGAGCACCTCGTCCACGTAACCGCGCCCGCGGAACTCGGGCACCACCCCGAGATAGCCGACGTTCACGCTGTACGGCGTCGCGGAGGGAATCGCCATGCCCGCCACCTCGCCCTCGCGCGTGTATGCGATCCGCCACCACTCCCGCTTGCCCGGTGCCCTGAGGTAAAAGTCCATCTCTTCGCGCGCGGTCGCGTCCACGCCCTTGGCGACCAGGCTCGCACGGGTCTGGGCATCCAGGCTGCCTTCGGCGATTCTCTTAAACACCGCGAGGAACTCCTCGTCGGAGGCCTCGGCGAACCGCAGCCTGCCAGCCGCGGGGGGCACCCCGTCGGCGGGTGCCCACTCGAACTGCAGCCGCTCCACCTCCCGGGTGAGGCCCACCGCGTGCGCCGCCGCCCGCCGCCACTCCACGGCCGCCGAGGTGGCCGGATCCTCGCGCCAGCCACGGGCGACCTTGATCTCGTACTGCACCGGCTCCGGGAACCCGGCCAGCGCGGCCCTGATCAGCTCGGCGGCAACGGCGGCACGGTCGCCCACGGCAGGATCCACGTCGAGGCAGTCGAGCGCGACCGGATGCGGGCTGCCCTTCGGCCCCCACCACGATGCCCGTCCCACGACTTGGCCGTCGTGCTCGGCAATCCATGTCCATTCCGGCCGATACATGTCCTCGGCCAGTTCGGCCAGGTAACGGTCGGCGGGGATCCACCCAACGGGCTCGGTCACGATCCACGAGGTCACGCGATCGAGGTCCGCGGGGGCGGTAGCGCGGTAGGAGATCACGTGCAGAGGCTAGCGAAGCTCCGCACCATGATTCGCAGGGGCCGAGGCTCAGACCGCCAACGTCAGCACGGTGGCCAGCGCGGCGGTGGTGCCCATGGTGTTGAAAGTGGCGGTGCTGCTGGCGACGGTAGAAGCGGATCTCCTCGTCGGGCAGTCTCCGACCGTCCAGCCTCCCGGGACGGGGACAAGGTGGAGAGCCTCACCAGCCGAACGACCTTGGCCCCGTCCTGTGAGGCTGGTAGCCCTTGTGGTGCCCCGCGAGGTGATCCGCACCCGGCTGATCTCTGAAGAGGGCCGGGGTTCGGGGCGGAGCCCCGAGGTCTTCACGGTCTGGCAATCCCGACGTGTGGCAGCCGGCCCGGCCGATGCCGGCCGGAGGTCGCCAGCAGGCCGGGGCCGGCCCGGCGCGGCCCCTTGCGGGCCGCCTTGATCCAAAGAACAAGCAATTCGGCAAATGACCCAGGGTAGGGACCTGAAACTTGACCAACGGTCAAGCAGCGCCAGGCCCGCTCCAACTTGACCAATCTTGGTCCCCAGAACGCCGGAAGGGCCGACCCGATGTCCGAATCAGCCCTCTGACCTGCGTCGGGACGGCCGGATTCGAACCGACGACCCCTTGACCCCCAGTGAACTAGCCGGGCCACCGGAAGCTGCTGGCCGGTGTTAGCTCGTGCCTGTACATGCAGGTCGGGGCCGGTTAATCGTTTGGGGCATGCCAATTGATACCCGGCCTTCTCCGACCGTCCGTGAGACGGTGGTGAGATATCACGGCGTTCCGGCTCGCGGGAGGGTTGCGTCCAGGGAAGTGGTGTACGACTTGCCCGTGATGGGCGTGTTGCGTAGATGAGAGACGGCCACCGCGCGATCCTTCGAGACGGCAAAGTCCGAGTGAAGGAGAGTGATGCGCGATGGCCGCATCTGAGAGTGTGAACCCTGTTGACCTGCTGTGCGAGCAGATCGCGGGCGCGTCGCCGGATCTGTTGCAGGCGATGATCAAGACGTTCGCGCAGGCGGTGATGTCCGCCGAGGCGGATGCGGTCTGCGGTGCGTCGTATGGGCAGCGCAGCGAGGACCGCGTCAACTCGCGTAACGGTTACCGGGTGCGAGAGTGGGACACCCGCGCGGGCACGATCGATCTGGCGGTGCCGAAGCTGCGTAGCGGTTCGTACTTCCCGGACTGGTTGCTGACCCATCGCCGGCGGGCCGAGCAGGCCTTGGTCTCGGTGGTGGCGACGTCGTACCTGCTCGGGGTGTCGACCCGCCGGGTGGAGAAGCTGGTCGAGCAGCTCGGCGTCAGGCAGCTGTCCAAGTCGCAGGTGTCGGAGATGGCCACACACCTGGATGCCCAGGTTGAGGCGTTCCGCAGCCGGCCTCTCGACGCGGGGCACTATCCGTTTGTGTGGATGGACGCGTTGACGATGAAGGTCCGCGAGCACGGGCGGACGGTCAACGTCCACGCCCTGGTCGCGGTCGGGGTCAACGCCGACGGTCAACGTGAAGTCCTCGGCTTGGACGTCGCCTCCGACGAGGACGGCGCGGGCTGGCTGGCGTTCCTACGCAGCCTGACCGCCCGTGGCCTGACCGGCGTCCAGCTTGTCATCTCCGATGCCCACCGCGGTCTCGTCGGCGCGATCGGCGCCGCGCTGCCCGGCGCCGCCTGGCAGCGCTGCCGAACCCACTACCTGCGTAACCTGCTCACGAAGGTCCCGAAATCGGCACAGCCATGGATCGCCACCCTTGTCCGGACGATCTTCGACCAGCCCGACGCTGATGCGGTCCGAGCCCAGTTCGACCGAGTCGTGACCACGATCGAGGCGAGGTTCCCGGCCGCCGCCGACCACCTCGCCGACGCCCGAGAGGACCTCCTGGCCTTCACCGGGTTCCCCCGTGAGATCTGGCGTCAGATCTGGTCGAACAATCCGCAGGAACGGCTGAACAAGGAGATCCGCCGCCGCACCGACGTCGTCGGAATCTTCCCCAACCGGGCGGCGATCATCCGACTCGTCGGCGCCGTCCTCACCGAACAGACCGACGAATGGACCGAAGGCCGCCGCTACATGGGCCTGGAAATCCTCGCCAAAGCCCGCCTCGTCATCGTCGAACCAGACCAACACGACGTCGAGCACACCGACCCGGCCCCGATCGCCGCATAGCATCAAACCGGATCCCGCGATGGCCGTCTCCTACACCACCAGCGCGGACGTGACCGGAGATGGTCGCGTCGGCCAGAAGCCTCGACTCGGTGGTCACACCCGTTTGACCACCGATACGTCATACCACGCAGATATGCCGGAGAAGCGTGTCCGAGGGGCGATCGATATCGGATCCCAAACGGAACGATGCCAATGGTGGAAATCGTCATTTGACCCTGGTCGACAGACGCAGCCCCTTACGAACGCCGTACCCGCGCTGACCTGCACCGGGTAACCCGCCGAGCCGGCCGTGCCCGTCGCTACTGCGGCGGGCGTACGCCGCCGTGCAGCCGCAGCCAGCCGCTGCGCACCGTTGGCGGGGTGCCGGGGAAGCGGGCGGCCCCGTCGGCCGGGGATGATGTCGAAGGTGGTGACGCCGGCGCCGTCCCGTTCCGACCAGGACCAGGTGCCGTCGACCTGCGGAGGCCGGGCGAGCACGATCGCGGGCCCTGCGGCCGAGGGTTGCAGGTCGGTCAGCAGCGGGCCGAAGCGGACGGTCAGCGCCATCGCCGCCATCGCGTCGGCGACCAGGCGTTGCGGCAGGGTCAGGGTCGTCACCGGCAGGATGTCGGTGACCAGGTGGACGGGCAGCCGGGGGTCCATCAGCATGACGAGGTCGGTGCGGGACGCGTCATCGAACCTGACCGCCGGGAACGAGTCCGGGCCGATCGGCCGGACGTAGTCGGTGGTCAGGCCGGACGGCCGGTAGGCCGCCTGGAAGTGCCCGGCGTCCGGGCCGGAAAGGTAGCCGATCAGGCCGTCGCCGCGCAGCGCGGCGTCGCCGACCCGCACCGGGAAGGCGTGGGCGGGCACCGGGGACGGGACCGGGTCGAAGGTGTGCGGCCACTGCGGGTCGGTGCGCGGCGGCCGGGCGGACCTGCCGTGCAGCGTGGCGCAGACCAGGGCGAGCGGGCGGCCGGCCAGGGCTGCCAGGTAGGTCTCGTCGCCGCCGCCGGGCGGGTCGATGGCCCACAGTGTGGCGTCGACCGTGCGCAGCAGGTCGGCGAAGGCCGCCGGGCCGGCGACGGTCAGGCCGCGCAGGAAGCCGGCCAGCACCGGGAAGGGCCCGGTGAGCGAGTCGAGGGTGGGACAGGTCGAGTCCGGGGCGGGCAGCCACGAGATCTGCGGCCCGGTCAGGCCGGCCGTCTCGGTCAGCTCGCCCAGGGCGGCGCCGTCCGGGGCGTAGCAGGCGACGGCCTCGTCGAGCGGGCTGGGCACGATCCAGGCGCACACCACGTCGGCGGCGGCCGAAGCGTCCTCGCCCGGTCGGCTTGGTCGACCGGGTCCGGTCGGTGCGAAGCCGACGTCTAGCCGTGCCGGCTCCAGCAGCCGCGGCGGCAGCTGGATGAACGTCGCCACCCCAGTGCCGATCGACTGCTGCGGCACCAGCCCCTCCGCGATCGTCGGGGTGAGCGCGCGAGCGAGACTTATGTCGTACACGTCGATGCTCTGCCCGAACCGGTCGACCACCCTGACCTGTGCGAAGGCGAACTGGCCGGCGCGCAGGGCCTGGAATCCACCGGGCTCGGGCGGGCCGTAGGTCACCGGCCCGTCGACCATCGGCATCGCGACACCGCCGCCGCCGATCAGCTCGGCGATGCTCAGGCCGGTCGCCAGCGCTGCGGCAGGATCGCCGGCAGGGTCCCGGTCACGCCGTACCCGGCCGCCATGAGCCGCTCGGCGGCGATGGTCAGCTCGGCCGTCGCCCCTGGCAGCCCCACCCGCGACCTCGACGGCGTGGGCCGGGTCGAGGAGGTACGCCTCCGCCTGAAGGGCGACGAACGCCGCCGCCACCGGGACCCCGCCGTGCTGGCCGGTGAGGGGCACGATCCCCGGCGCGCCCGCGATGTCGCTCGCGTGCACCGGGATCTGCACTCCGGACGGCGGGGTCGGGCCGGGCGCCGAGCCGTCCGGCAGCCGGCCGTCCGGTCCGCCCAGCGGCAGGGTCAGCGTCGTGATCAGCTGGTCGGCGAAGCGGCACGGCAACAGCCCGTCCGCGCCGGCGCCGAAGTTCTCGTCGAACGTGCCCGCCCGTACCCCACGATCACCACCACCGGGTCGGCCGCGCTGCGGAACGACGGCAGGTCGGCGCGCTTGAGCACGGTGCGCGGGGCAGCGGGTGCCGCGCGGTGTAGGCGTCCATCGCGGCCGCCAACTCCTGCTGCGAGGCACCCCACGGCACGTCCGCCCGGGCCCGCTCGACCTCCCGGCGCAGCGCCGCGACGCGGCCGGCCAGGCTCTCCGGCCGGCCGGGGTCGAGCTCCGCGGCGACCGGGCGTCGGTCAGGCCCTCGGGACGGTACTGCAGGGCGTTGTACCGGCCGCGCTTCCACCACAGCTCGTACAGCTCGCGTTGCAGCGCGGCCAACCGGCGGGCGGCGAGATCGTAGCGGGCCTGCGCCCCGTTCAGCTCGGCGAGCCAGTCCGGGTCGGCGGTGCTCGGCTCGGCCGGCGGCCCGTCGCCGTCGGGCTGCGCCGCGACCACCTGCCACACCGATCCGCCGGGGCGCGCCGTGAACCAGGCGTCGTGGATGCGGGTGGCGAGCAGCGCCGGGCCGTCCGGATCGTCGAGGGTGTGCAGCAGGTCGTACTGGAAGGCTTCGAGCAGATCCGGGTCGAGTCCGGCGTCGGGCTGCCGGGCGGCCCGCTCGCGGATGAGGGCGGACACGGCGTCGACGGAGGTGTTGCCGACGGCCAGCGCGGCCGGGGCCGGGCGCGGCGCGGTGAACGTCCGCGAGTAGGTCAGGGCGCGGATCGCGCCGTGGCAGACGGTCGTGCCGGCGACGCGCCCGGCCGGGTCCGGGCCGGCGGACCAGCCCAGCTCGGCCAGCCGGGCGGCGAGGCCGGCGGGTTGCCGTGCCGGGGCCAGGATGTCCGACGCGGGGTCGGCGTACCAGCCGACGACCACATAGGACAGTGTCGACCGTCCTCGACGTCGTCCGCCGGGTCGTGCAGCGAGAACACCCCGACGGCGTGCGGCTGATAGGCGGCGAACATGATGTTGCCGGGCGCGACCGCAGTCAGGAACGGCGCCGGACGCTCGGCCGGCTCGCGCCAGCCGGCCAGGGGCAGCACCCGGCCGATCCGGGTCGGCGTCGGCGTCCGGGCCGCCGGGTCGAGGTACGGCGAGGCTCCGTCCGGGCCGAGGTGGTCGCTCTCGACGACCCACCCGCGGGTCCGGACCCGGTCGCCGGGCGCCCGATCCGCTCGCGTTGCGCTGCGGGCCACCAGCCAGCGGTTAGGCGCCAGCGGATATGCCGTCGTGCCGTCCGCCGCGTCGTGGTGCCCGGTGCGCATCGCGGCGGGCAGGACCCACTGCAGGTGCACCCCGTCGCTGTCCGCGTCACCGGCCCAGTCCAGCCCGGGCTCGGCGAACGCGTCGGGCTCGGGCGAGTCGAAGCCGGGCAGCCGGGTGTAGTCCATCCGCCACCGCCGGAAGCCCTGAGCGCGCACATCGGGGTTGACCTGGAGGGCCTGAAGCTGGATCGGGACCAGCAGGGTGGTGTCCACCGGGCTCACGTCTCTCTCGGCGCTGGGGCCGTGTGGTGGAAGGTGAGCTGATGCGCCGACGCGAGAAGTTCTGTGGCGAACAGAGCGGGACCCATCGATACCGTGGTGCCGGGCAGTAGTTTCCCCAGCCGGGCCTGCAGGGCGTCGGCGAGGTCTCGCACCCGCAAAACCGACGGATCGCCCGGGCGGGTGAAGGCGGCGTGTAGGCCGGGCTGACCGGCGGCCGGGAACCGGGCGTTCAGCTCGGTGCCGTCGGGCCGGCGCAGAACCAGCCCGCCACCGCCACCTTGGCCATTGCCCTCGCCACCGCCGTCGCCGAAGCCGAAGTGCAGGCCGTGCCAGGGTTCGGTCAGCGTCACCGTGTCCGGCACGCTGTCGAAGAGCGCCACCAGCACGGTGTCGGACAGCCGGTCCAGCCGCAGCAGCGGCACCGGCCGGCCGCTGGCGCTGGCCTCGACGGCCAGGCCCGGCCAGCCGGCGACCACGGCCGAGCGCAGCAGCAGTCCCGTGCGCTGCTGTGGCAGGGGGATGGCATCGGGGCCGGGGTCGGGACGGTCCGGCCTGCCGGGGATGTCCGGCAGGCCCCAGGTGCCGGGCGGCCCCTGCGGTGTGGTCGGGGTGGGCGGCGTGGCCAGGCCGGCCGCCGCGGAGGCACCGGTCCCGGCGGCCTCGGCCCCGCCGGTGGGTACCGCCAGGTCCGGCCGGTTCCGGTGGTCCGCGCGTACCGCACCCACCTTCGCCGCAACGATCTCGACCAGCGGCCGGCTCATCGCCTGGTGCAGCTCCAGGTCGCGGCTGCGCGACACCGTCGGCGTGTCATCCACCGCCTCCAACCGCTACAGTAGTCACACACCGTCACACCTGGTTACCGAGAACAGCTCAGTGTGTTGCCTTGACTCTTTGAATCTAAGCTACCGGCCGTTACTGACAAAGGCTCAATGGGAAGCGTCTTGGAGAGCCCTCTACGACGAATTCCGTTCGCTCCACAGCGCAACCTCACCCCCAGGCATGCAGGTCACTCGCCTTTCCTTCGGCCCCACAAGACCCCAGGCCTCGTACTCGGCATGCGGAGCAACAGTCAGTTCCGCACCGCTCCCAAATGCAACTAGTAGATTCCCTACGCTCCCCACTTCAGCGGAAGTGACGATTTCACGCACTAGTCGCGCCAGGTAGATGGCGGTTTTCCCTGGAGATTCTGGGTCGAACTTCACCATGTCGCCAGCAGGCGTTTTGATGATCGACTCGGTCTCGATGCGCAGTTCACAGTCCTCACTGGTAAGGATCGTGACACTGGCATCGAAGCAGACCCGGGTTACCGACTGGCCTCCCAAGTTGAGATCCACTTCTACCATCCATTCGGCAGCGAATATGTTCCGTCGGGATTCATTGGAATGTGCGTTTCGGCCTTCGAGCCCGGCTTTCCATTGAGTCCGATCGGCTGACCATGCCTGTTATAAAAGCGTACATACCCATTCGGATACATGCTCGTCGGGTTCATAGTGCGAACCATGTCCGCGTTCCCCGTTGATCCAGGAGCCTGCCACACACTACCCTTTCCATTATAAGCCGTTCTCGCTGTCCAGTCATCGCCGACTCCTGCAGGACGATGAGGACCGAGTTTTGAAGCAACCTTGGTCCCGTTTGTCGCGCCTTCCGCAGCGAGAAGGCCGCCACCTATTCTAGCTGCCCACATGCCGGTGAGCAGCGCAACACCGTTGAAGATGGTCCAGGCGCAGGCTTCGCGGGCGCCTGTTGCCGCACAGTAGTAGAGGTCATCTACCCCGAGAAGCCCTTCGGCGGCGACCTCAGCGTTTTGCCATCCTTGGTAGACGGGCTGAAGGACCCATTCGGGGTTGTCGACGGTCTTGGCGTCTAGTTCGTCGAGGCCGGCCTTGACTTTGTCGAGGAGGTTCTCGGTTTTTCGTTTGGCTTTGGTCTTTTCATGGTTCTTGCGGGCGCTGATCCAGTCGTCATCGCCACAACGGCCGTCGCAGCCGTCGTTGTCGCCCTTGACGGAGACGTAGTTGCCGTGCAAGTCCTCATAATCGGCGCCAGCGCCGCAGCGGTCGTCGGAGCAGGCTTTGAGGCCGCTGGGGTCGGCCAAGTTGATGGGGCTGTTGTTGCTGTATGCGTAGGCGTTCCACTGCTGTGGATCAGCGAGATCCATGATCGGATCGACGCTGATGAACCGGCCGAGGCCTGGGTCGTACTCACGGGCACCGAGATGGGTAAGTCCACTGGGGTCGTTGTCGCCGCCGACGAAGCCCTTCGGGTTGGCCCAGGGGACCTGGGATCCGCGCGGGTTGCCGAAAGGGGTCTGGTAACGACGGGTTCCGACCCAGTAAAAGTGCATCTCGACAGTCGCAACCCTGGCCGGAATCGGCGTATTTAGCCCCGGGATCGTGTCTGGTTCACTTTCACCCGACATCGACGTACATGGCGTCCGCCGAGCCGTCGCCCCGGCACCGTACGCCTGCTGAATGACCGAACGGCGACCCTATCCGTCCGACCTGTCCGACGCCCGGTGGGCCCTGATCGCACCCCGCCTGACCGCCTGGCGACAGGCCCGCACCGACGCCGGCGTCAGCGGCCGCGCCCCCACCCACGACCTCCGCGACATCTTCAACGCCATCCTGTACGTCAACCGCACCGGCATCGCCTGGCGCTACCTGCCCCACGACTTCCCACCCCACGCGACCGTCTACGGCTACTTCGCCGCCTGGAGCAAGGCAGGCATCTTCACCGAACTGAACTACCAGCTCACCGGCCTCGTACGCGACCACCACGGCCGCACGATCGAACCCACCGCGACCATCATGGACAGCCAGAGCGTGAAAACCTCCACCAACGTCCCACTGCCCACACAGGGCATCGACGCCGGGAAAAAGATCGTCGGCCGTAAACGCGGCATCATCACCGACACCCTCGGCCTACTCCTCGCCGTCATCGTCACCGCCGCCAGTACCAGCGACAACACCATCGGCATGAACCTGCTCGACCAAGCCACCACCACCTACCCCACCCTGACCAAGACCTGGGTCGACGCCGGCTTCAAGAACCGCGTCGTCGAACACGGCGCCCAACTCGGTGTCGACGTCGAGATCGTCACCAAGGACCCACAGGTCAAGGGCTTCAGCGTGATCAAACGCCGATGGGTCGTCGAACGCACCCTCGGCTGGCTCATGCACCACCGACGGCTCGTACGCGACTACGAAGCCCGACCCGACAACTCCGCCAGCATGATCACCATCGCCATGGTCGACAACCTCGCCAAACGCCTCACCGCCGAAACCAACCCAACCTGGCGATACAGCTAAACCCGCATAACCGGCAAAATACGTGAGTGAGACGTCATCTTATAGGACGGCTTGCTCGTCAGGCCGACCTTACGCAGGCCATCAGCGTAAAGGATCCTCGCACCCTGTTGCAGCCTCCTTGAGAATCGCGGCTTGCGCGTCCCAGTCCGGCCCAAAAGCAAGCAAGTCCGAAGCAGCTTCCCTTAAGAGCTCAGCATCGCTGGGCCGTTGGAGACAGGCTAAGCGATACGCAAGATTCCGAGCCCAGGGAGGCAGCCCCATCCAATCCTTGGCCAGGATCTCGCGCAACATGGCCGTGATCTCATCAGCTGAGGCAAAAGTGATGCTCTCCACAAATTCCCGAGCCGCTTCAGGCTCTCTGGAGCTATCGCCGGCGTCGAGCACGTTGGCGAATTCCCGCGCGGTAGTCATTAAATCAGACATGTCCTCACCTCCTTAGTTCCAACTATGATTCCAGTAGGTACTCACCCGGAGGGCACCGTCCGGCGTTTGAGCCACACGATATCCGATGTTAGCGCCGCCAACCCTGACGAAGCCCTGATGAGGGTCACCTACGCCGGCACGTGGGATCACACCACCGCCGGACCTATATGGGCTCATCACAGATGAGGGTGTAGTTGAGGTCTGAAGCCGCCGGTCTCGAGCAGGGATCGGGCGATGTAGTTGGTGAGATTGCGGAAGCCGAGGGCGGAGCCACGCAGGTGCTCGAGCCTGCCGTTGATGGCCTCCGTCGGTCCGTTGGACGTTCCAGGTCGGTCGAAGTAGGCCAGCACGTCGGCCGCGCGCTTCTTCAGCGTTCGACCGAGTGTGATGACCTCGGTGAGGGGCTTCGGCACGCCGTGGCTGATCGAGTCGATGAGCTTGACCATCAGCTCGCGGCCACGACCCCGGTCCTGCTCGCGGTAGGCCTCGATCATCCGCTGGTAGATCCCCCAGGTGGCCTCGACCTCGACATGGGCATCGTCGGCGAACAGGGCGGCGAGCCGGTCGGTCTGCTTGTCGGTGAGCAGGTCGGCGCCGGTGTGCAGGGTCCGGCGGGCGGAGTAGAGCGGGTCATTCTTCATCCCGCGGTGGCCGTGGATGGCCTGCTGGACCCGGCGGCGACACCGGTCGAGGGCGTCGCCGGCCAAGCGGACCACGTGGAAGGGATCCATCACCGCAACCGCGTCGGGGAGTTCCTCGGCGGTGGCGGTCTTGAAGCCGGTGAACCCGTCCATCGCCACCACCTCCACCCCGTCGCGCCACGTCTGGTCACGGTCGGCGAGCCAGGACTTGAACGCCTGCTTTGAGCGGCCCTCGACCATGTCCAGCAGCCGAGCGGGTCCGGTGCCGTCACGGATGCCGGTCAGGTCGATGATCACGGTGACGTACTTGTCGCCGCGGCGGGTGTGGCGCCACACGTGCTCGTCGACCCCAATCGCGGCCACGCCGTCGAACCGGGTGGCGTCGTTGATCAGCACCCGCTTGCCTTCGGCCAGGACAGCGTCGTTGGCGGTGTTCCACGCGACCCCGAGTCCCTCGGCGACCCTCGCGACGGTCAGGTGCTGACACACGATCGCCTCGAGTGCCCACCGCAGCCCGCGACGCGACAGCTTCGCTCGCGGCTCAGCCGCGAGGCTGGTGTCCTGGCGCCACACGTGACCGCAACCGGTACACCGGTAGCGGCGCACGGTCACCACGAGGGTCGTCGGCCGCCAGCCCAGCGGCTCGTGGGCAAGCTCCCGGGTCACGGTGTCGCGCGGTATGCCTTTGCAACCACAGCGACGGCACCACTGGTCCGGTTCGACGACCCGGCATGCCAGCACCGCACGGTCGGGCTTGAGTCGTTGGCCGGTGACGGCCAGGCCGAGCTCATCGAGCCGGCAGAACTTGGTCAGGTCAGGGCAGGCAAAGGCAGCGTCAGACAAGTCGAGGTGTGCCAATCTGGAAGACCACGACTTCCATGCCGGGGCAGCGATGCACAAACGCAGCCGGAGGCCCGATCTCGTGTCACCGCCGCAGCGGACTTCTTCGCGTACCCACTCAGATCGGTCATCGGCGCACCCGATAGCGCAGGTGAAGCACCCGGTTGCCCTGAACAACTACGTCTGGGCCTTCCAACAGGTGCTGCGCGTCGACGGACCCGAAGTAGCGCTTGCCGGAGCCCAGCACGACGGGTGCGACGTCCATGCGTACCTCGTCGACCAAACCTGCGGCGAGCATCTGGCCGCCGACGTCGCCGGCGGCCACCTCGACAGTGCGGTCACCCGCAAGCTCTCGCGCCTTGGCCCCGGCTGCCTCGATGCCGTCGACAAAGTGGAAGGGCGCCTGGGGGTCCCAGCCCTCGGGCGCACCACGGTGACTCACGACGACCACATGGTCGATCCCACTCGGAGGCGTCCCATCCCAGCCGTCTGTGATGTCAAAGACGTGACGGCCGGCGATCGTCACACCGATCTCGTCCCAGTACGGCCGGATGTGGTCGTAGGACGCCTGCGACACCTTCAGAACGCCACCGCCGTCCAACGGCACGTCACCGCTGACCAGCCACTCGAATATCGGACCGGGATCGTCGTTCTCAGCTGCGATGAAACCATCCACCGAAACCGACGCGTTCATGACCACTTTGCCCATGGATTCCTCCTCTGTTGGGAGTCCCCAGTCTTGTGCGGCGTGAGCTGTCGCTCTTGTACGAAATCAATCGGCTGGCAGCGGCCAGCCGCCCAGTGCGTGGCCAGGATGGTCGCGCAGGAATCGCCGCCGGACTTCGACGTACCTGGTCGGCGTGAGACCGGTGAACTCCCGGAACTCGCGCACGAAGTGGGCCTGGTCGAAGTAGCCCGCGTCGGCGGCAACGTCTCCCCAGTCGATCGGTGCAGCGACGTCGATCGCCAACACGGTGGAGGTGAAGCGGTAGCTGCGAGCCAGCCGTTTCGGCGTGACACCGACGACGGTCTTGAACCGCTTCGCCAAGTACGTGCTGCTGGCGCGGGCCGCCACACCGATGTCGCTGATTGGCACTGTCCCGCCTGTCGCCGCGATCGCGCTGCTCACTTGGCGGACCAGGTCAAGACCGTCGATCGCCCGCAGCCGTCGCACCAGTTCCTCTTCGAGTAACATCAGCATCTTGTGCGGTGCGTCTGCCAAGGTCAGTCGGCGTCGCAACTCAGCGATAGCGGGCTGGCCCCAGATCTGCTCGACCGTCGCCGGTCGGTCGCACAGCTCGGCCGCGGGCATCGGAAGGAACGGTGCCAGCCCCCACGGCTTGAAGTGGACGCCGACGGACCGGGTCGGGGTTGGGTAGCTGAACTCCCACGCGCGGGTGGGCGTGGTGACCGCGCAGCCGTCGGCGTACTCCACGGCTTCTACGTCGGTGCCTGCGCGGATGAGAAACGGCGCCCCGAGGTTGACGATAAGCAATGGCGCAGGCGCCGCCGGCAGCATCAACCGGGAGTACGGCGGGGCGCCCTCCAGGTAGTAGAGGTCGTCGATCAGCCCGTCCAGCGGCGGACCGGGCACCCTGGACACATACTCCACGCCGACATCATCGCCGACGGCCCCCATCCGGCATCACGCGCCGCCGCCAGCATCGAGCCGGCGCCGATCACTGACGCGCGCCCCGGCGCATTTCGGTCTCCAACTACACCCCAAGTTGTGAAGAGCCCCTATATGCGTTCACGTGGCCGGCGATAGCGCCTTCAACCTGATCAGGAGTAAGGGTGGTGGTACGGAGATCATTCATCGTTCCGTCGGGCCCATGGTGCGCCCTGTTGAATCCGTGACCTGTGTTGAAATGCCATTTCTCGCCGTTGATCTCCGCAGAGCGCCGAAGGTTCACGCCAGCACCCTTGGAGATGAAATCGACTCCACACGTATTGTGAACAAGGACGGGCGTGTTTCCGGCGAGCACGTAATACGTGTGGAAGTTGGCGACCGTCAGGTTGTACGCCGCCTGCGTCCCGACGCTCACGCTAAGCCCTTGAACAACGACAGGCGTGCCCTTGTTGGTGACAAGGGATTCACCTATTTCGAGCTGCTCGGCGGGCTGCCACTTGTTTTCACTTGCGTTCCAGAACGGGTGGTCGTTGGTCGTCGCCACTGACCCACCAGCGACGGCTAAAGGATGTCTCGTAACTCGGTGAAGGCGTTGCCTGGCAACGGTGCTGGCGTCACCCCGCGAGGATGATGTTGTGGAGGTGGGCGATGCCGGATGCGGTGTCGGTCAATGTGCTGGCGGCGCGTCGGTAGTCGCGCAGGATCTTGAAGCACTTCATGCGGGCCAGGGCGTGTTCGACCTGTGCCCGGATGGTGCGGTGTTGTTTGTTCAGGTCTGTCTTCCACTCGGGTAGCTCGCTGCCGTGGGCGGGTTTGCGGTACGGGATGATCACCTCGGGGTTGCCGCGGTAGGCGCCGTCGGCCATGACCGTGTGTCCGGCCAGTTTCTGGTCGATGCCGCTGGTGCGGTAGACGATGGTGTCGTTGCGGTTTCCGGGTTGCGGATCGCCGAGGGCGACGACGAGGTGGGTGTGGGCGCTGATGGCGACCTGCAGGTTCGTCGAGTACCGGTAGTTCTTGCTCGGGGCGGCCAGGCGGTGGTCCCGGGTGGGGATGAGGGTGCCATCAACGATGCTGATCTCGTCTACCCGACGCCGCCGCACCGGTGCCAGGGCGAGCAGGGAGCCGAGGGTGTCGATGACCCTGTGCGCGGCGGAGTGCGACACCCCGAACAGCGGGCCGATCTGGCGCATCGTCAGGTTCGTACGCCAGTAGGCGGCCACCAGCAACACCCGGTCGGCGAGGTCGAGAGACCACTGCCGGCCCGGCCGGCCGTCAGCGATGGCGTCTCCGCCACGCTCGGCGACCAGCCTGACCAGGCGGCGGAACTGGGCGGGCTGCAGCCCGGTGAACGGAAAGATCCACTCCGGGCGAGCCGCTGAGATCACCTGCACCACCACATGATCCACCATGGACCAGACACCAAGTTACGAGACATCCCTTAGACGCCAAGACCGTCGACAACCCCGAATGGGTCCTTCAGCCCGTCTACCAAGGATGGCAAAACGCTGAGGTCGCCGCCGAAGGGCTTCTCGGGGTAGATGACCTCTACTACTGTGCGGCAACAGGCGCCCGCGAAGCCTGCGCCTGGACCATCTTCAACGGTGTTGCGCTGCTCACCGGCATGTGGGCAGCTAGAATAGGTGGCGGCCTTCTCGCTGCGGAAGGCGCGACAAACGGGACCAAGGTTGCTTCAGGACTGTGTAGCTTCTCCGCTGAGACGCAAGTCCTCATGGCAGATGGCACCACAAAAGAGATGCAAGACCTCCGAGTCGGAGATGTGGTCGCCGCAGCTGATCCGGAGACCGGAGAAAGTGGTGCTGAGAGCATCACGCATATTTGGATCCATGACGACGAGCTGCGCCTCCTAAGGGATGTCTCGTAACTTGGTGTCTGGTCCATGGTGGATCATGTGGTGGTGCAGGTGATCTCAGCGGCTCGCCCGGAGTGGATCTTTCCGTTCACCGGGCTGCAGCCCGCCCAGTTCCGCCGCCTGGTCAGGCTGGTCGCCGAGCGTGGCGGAGACGCCATCGCTGACGGCCGGCCGGGCCGGCAGTGGTCTCTCGACCTCGCCGACCGGGTGTTGCTGGTGGCCGCCTACTGGCGTACGAACCTGACGATGCGCCAGATCGGCCCGCTGTTCGGGGTGTCGCACTCCGCCGCGCACAGGGTCATCGACACCCTCGGCTCCCTGCTCGCCCTGGCACCGGTGCGGCGGCGTCGGGTAGACGAGATCAGCATCGTTGATGGCACCCTCATCCCCACCCGGGACCACCGCCTGGCCGCCCCGAGCAAGAACTACCGGTACTCGACGAACCTGCAGGTCGCCATCAGCGCCCACACCCACCTCGTCGTCGCCCTCGGCGATCCGCAACCCGGAAACCGCAACGACACCATCGTCTACCGCACCAGCGGCATCGACCAGAAACTGGCCGGACACACGGTCATGGCCGACGGCGCCTACCGCGGCAACCCCGAGGTGATCATCCCGTACCGCAAACCCGCCCACGGCAGCGAGCTACCCGAGTGGAAGACAGACCTGAACAAACAACACCGCACCATCCGGGCACAGGTCGAACACGCCCTGGCCCGCATGAAGTGCTTCAAGATCCTGCGCGACTACCGACGCGCCGCCAGCACATTGACCGACACCGCATCCGGCATCGCCCACCTCCACAACATCATCCTCGCGGGGTGACGGGGCCTGTCTCGCTAAGGGTGTTTCCGGCGATCTTGGTTAGTAGGTTTCAGCGGCTGGGAAGCGGTCGCTGAAGGTGATGGCGAAGGCGTTCAACGCGGGTTTCCAGCGCATCGTCCATCGGGTTCTGCCTGTGCCGGTGGGGTCCAGGGACCGGGTCACCAGGTACAGACACTTCAACGCGGCCAGCTCGTTGGGGAAGTGGCCGCGGGCCTTCACCGCCCTGCGGTAGCGGGCGTTGAGCGACTCGATCGCGTTGGTGGAGCAGATGACGGTGCGGATCTCCAGGTCGTAGTCGAGGAACGGGATGAACTCCGCCCAGGCGTTGTCCCACAGGCGGATCACCGCCGGATACCGGCCGCCCCACTTCTCCGAGAGGTCGTCGAACGCCGCCCTGGCCGCTTCGGCGTTGACGGCGGTGTAGATCGGCTTGATGTCCCGCTTCAACTCGTCCCAGTACCGCCGTGACGTCAGCCGGAAGGTGTTGCGGATCAGATGGATGATGCAGGTCTGCACCACCGTGCGGGGCCACACGTTCATCACGACCTCCGGCAGCCCCTTGAGTCCGTCGCAGACGAGGAAGAACACGTCCTTGACCCCGCGGTTACGCAGGTCGGTCAGCACGCTCATCCAGAACTTCGCGCCCTCACCACCCGTTCCGGCCCACAGTCCGAGGATGTCCTTCTCGCCGTCGAGGGTGACTCCGATCGCGGCGTAGAACGGCCGGTTCGCGACCTGCCCGTCACGGACCTTGACCACGATCGCGTCGATGAACACCGCCGCGTAGATCTCATCCAGGGGCCGATGGGACCAGTCGGTCATCTCCTCGATGACCTTGTCGGTGATCCGCGAGATCGTCTCCTTGCTGACCGAGGCGCCGTAGATCTCAGCGAAGTGGGCTGAGATCTCCCCGGTCGTGAGGCCTTTGGCATACAACGACAACACGACCTCGTCGACGCCGGACAGGCGCCGCTGCCGCTTGCGCACGATCTGCGGGGTGAACGTGCCAGCCCGGTCTCGCGGCACGTCGATCTGCACCACCCCGTTGGCCTCGGTCAGCACCGTCTTCGAACGCGTGCCGTTACGAATGTTGCCCGCGCCGGCGCCGGCCTGGTCGTGCTTTTCGTAGCCGAGGTGCTCGGTCATCTCCTCGTTCAACGCGGTCTCCAGGACCGTCTTGGTCAACTGCTTGAGCAGCCCGTCCGGGCCAGTCAGCGACAGGCCCTGTTCCTTGGCCGCCCGAACCAGGTCGACGGCGGCCTTCGCCTCCGCCGACGGCTCAGGCCGCTTCTTCCGTCCGGTCTGATCGTTCAATGTCGCGGTCATCACGGCACCCTCCTCACCAGGCACAACGCCTGGCAGGTCGGGCCGGAAACACCGTTAGATCCACAGACCCGGGTGACGCGTCCACGGAGGTGCCCGTCATTGGGTGTGTTGCGTAGATGAGAGGCGGCCATCGCGTCGATCCTTCAAGACGACCAAGTCAGAGAAGGAAGAGAGAACGCGATGGCCGCATCTGAGAGGGCGGTGCGCAGTACTACGTCCGTTTCGGGTTGAGTGTGAAGACACCGGGTTCGTTTTCGGTGAGGACGTTGTGGTTGACCATGCGTTTCAGCTTCGCGCGGGTGCCTTCGACGTGTTTCGGTAGGGGTTCGACGCCGAGTGCGAGGCAGATGCCCTTGGCGCGCATGCCGGTGGGTGCGGTGCTGAGGATGTGCAGGATCTGCTGGTAGGGGGCGCTGGCGATGGTGGGGTCGGCGGCGGTGAACTCGGCGGCGGTGAGGGTGCGCAGGGTGGTGCGGGTGGTGGCCAGGTCGGCCAGTTCGGCGCCGAGGCGGGCGAGTTCACCGGTCAGCTCGGTGATCTGCTCGCGGAGCCGGTCGGCGTCCTGGCGTGTGGTGGTTTCCCGGTCGGCGATCAGGTCGAGGACGGTGGGTAAAGGATGTCTCGTAACTCGGTGAAGGCGTGGCTCGGAACAGTGCTGGTGTCACCCGGCGAGGATGATGTTGTGGAGGTGGGCGATGCCGGAAGCGGTGTCGGCCAATGTGTGGGCGGCGCGTCGGTAGTCGCGCAGGATTTTGAAACACTTCATGCGGGCCAGGGCGTGTTCGACCTGCGCCCGGACGGTGCGGTGCTGCTTGTTCAGGTCTGCCTTCCACTCGGGCAGCTCGCTGCCGTCGGCGGGTTTGCGGTACGGGATGATCACCTCAGGGTTGCCGCGGTAGGCGCCGTCGGCCATCACCGGTCTACCTGCGAGTTTCTGGTCGATGCCGCTGGTGCGGTAGACGATGGTGTCGTTGCGGTTGCCGGGTTGCGGGTCGCCGAGGGCGATGACGAGGCGGGTGTGGGCGTCGATGGCGACCTGCAGGTTCGTCGAGTAGCGGTAGTTCTTGCTCGGGGCGGCCAGCCGGTGGTCCCGGGTCGGGACGAGGGTGCCGTCGACGATGCTGATCTGGTCGACCCGACGTCGGCGCATCGGGGCCAGGGCGAGCAGGGGGCCGAGGGTGTCGATGACCCGATGGGCGGCGGAGTGCGACACCCCGAACAGCGGGCCGATCTGGCGCATCGTCAGGTTCGTGCGCCAGTACGCGGCGACCAGCAGCACCCGGTCGGCGAGGTCGAGAGACCACTGCCGGCCCGGCCGCCCGTCCGCGATCGCATCACCGCCACGCTCGGCGACCAGCCGAACCAACCTGCGGAACTGAGCGGGCTGCAACCCGGTGAACGGGAAGATCCACTCCGGGCGAGCTGCCGAGATCACCTGCACCACGACATGATCCATCATGGACTGACTGCCAAGTTACGAGACGTCCCTTAGGTTCACCGGTGCCGCCAGGAGGGTGTGCTGGTTTCGGTCAGCCGCCGCACGATGTTCGCCGTCGACGCCCACAGGGTTCGTGACACCGAGGACTCTGGTCGGCTTTCGTACTCGCGCACGAGGCGGCGGTGCAGCATCAGGGTGCCGTTGACCTGCTCGACGATCCACCGTTTGCGGATCGGTACGAACCCGGGTTTGGTGTCGGAGCGTTTGACGATCTCGACGTCGATGCCCAGGACGGCGCCGTGCAGGGCGAGGTCCTGTTTGAACCCGGCGTCGACCCAGGCGCGGCTCACCGTCGGGGTGTGTTCGACGAGTTTGTCGAGCAGCCGGATGCCGATGGCGTTGTCGGTGACCGAGGCTGCGGTCACCACGACCGCGATGATCAGCCCCAACGCGTCCACGGCCAGGCCCCGCTTACGCCCCGACACCTTCTTCGCCGCGTCCTTGCCGGTTGTGGCGGCCGGGACGTGGTTCGCCGCCCTGATCGACTGGGTGTCCAACACGACCGCGCTCGGATCCTCCCGACGGCCAACCTTCTCCCGTGCCTGGCAGCGCAGGAGATCGTGGATCACCTGGTCGGTGCCGTCGTCACGCCATAGCGCGAAGTAGTAGTAGGTGGCCGACTTCGGCGGCAGATCGTGCGGCAGGTACGCCCACTGACAACCGGTCCGGTTCTGGTAGAAGATCGCGTTCACGATCTCCCGCAGGTCGTAGTCGCCCTCACGACCCGACACCGAGACCGCGACGCGCTTGGCCTTCCACGCCTGCAGAAACGGCCCGATCAGCTCCCACTGCTCGTCGGTGACATCACTGGGATACCGCTTTCGATCACCCATGACCGGGCTAACGCCCCATCCGCCCGACGGTCACGACCAGAACTCACATTCAACCCATCGACCTACTGCTATCCATAGCGAACCCGCCGGAAGGCCACCAACCAGACGCAACGTATAGATCAGATCAAGTTACGGGTCTGTGGATCTAACGGTGTTTCCGGCCCGACCTGCCAGGCGTTGTGCCTGGTGAGGAGGGTGCCGTGATGACCGCGACATTGAACGATCAGACCGGACGGAAGAAGCGGCCTGAGCCGTCGGCGGAGGCGAAGGCCGCCGTCGACCTGGTTCGGGCGGCCAAGGAACAGGGCCTGTCGCTGACTGGCCCGGACGGGCTGCTCAAGCAGTTGACCAAGACGGTCCTGGAGACCGCGTTGAACGAGGAGATGACCGAGCACCTCGGCTACGAAAAGCACGACCAGGCCGGCGCCGGCGCGGGCAACATTCGTAACGGCACGCGTTCGAAGACGGTGCTGACCGAGGCCAACGGGGTGGTGCAGATCGACGTGCCGCGAGACCGGGCTGGCACGTTCACCCCGCAGATCGTGCGCAAGCGGCAGCGGCGCCTGTCCGGCGTCGACGAGGTCGTGTTGTCGTTGTATGCCAAAGGCCTCACGACCGGGGAGATCTCAGCCCACTTCGCTGAGATCTACGGCGCCTCGGTCAGCAAGGAGACGATCTCGCGGATCACCGACAAGGTCATCGAGGAGATGACCGACTGGTCCCATCGGCCCCTGGATGAGATCTACGCGGCGGTGTTCATCGACGCGATCGTGGTCAAGGTCCGTGACGGGCAGGTCGCGAACCGGCCGTTCTACGCCGCGATCGGAGTCACCCTCGACGGCGAGAAGGACATCCTCGGACTGTGGGCCGGAACGGGTGGTGAGGGCGCGAAGTTCTGGATGAGCGTGCTGACCGACCTGCGTAACCGCGGGGTCAAGGACGTGTTCTTCCTCGTCTGCGACGGACTCAAGGGGCTGCCGGAGGTCGTGATGAACGTGTGGCCCCGCACGGTGGTGCAGACCTGCATCATCCATCTGATCCGCAACACCTTCCGGCTGACGTCACGGCGGTACTGGGACGAGTTGAAGCGGGACATCAAGCCGATCTACACCGCCGTCAACGCCGAAGCGGCCAGGGCGGCGTTCGACGACCTCTCGGAGAAGTGGGGCGGCCGGTATCCGGCGGTGATCCGCCTGTGGGACAACGCCTGGGCGGAGTTCATCCCGTTCCTCGACTACGACCTGGAGATCCGCACCGTCATCTGCTCCACCAACGCGATCGAGTCGCTCAACGCCCGCTACCGCAGGGCGGTGAAGGCCCGCGGCCACTTCCCCAACGAGCTGGCCGCGTTGAAGTGTCTGTACCTGGTGACCCGGTCCCTGGACCCCACCGGCACAGGCAGAACCCGATGGACGATGCGCTGGAAACCCGCGTTGAACGCCTTCGCCATCACCTTCAGCGACCGCTTCCCAGCCGCTGAAACCTACTAACCAAGATCGCCGGAAACACCCTTAGCGAGACAGGCCCCAAGTTACTGCGGACCGACCTCTTACGCCGCTTGGGATAGTGATTGATCGGTTGCTGGTTCGGGCGGGTTGATCCAGACGGCGCCGGGCAGGTGCAGCGCTTTCGGTCTGGGCCGGCCGGAGAAGCGTTCGAGGTGGGCGGCCCAGGCAGTGTCGAGGGCCTGCTCGCGTTGCTTCTGTTGGGTCGCGGCGTGGCCGTAGTGGACGTCGGCGGGGGTGTGCAGACCGACCCCGGCGTGGTGGTGTTCGTGGTTGTACCAGCCGAAGAACGTGTCACAGAACGCCCGGGCGTCGGCCAGTGACCCGAAGGATTCGGGGAACGTGGGGTGGTACTTCACGGTCTTGAACGCGGCTTCGGAGAACGGATTGTCGGTGCTCACGCGCGGGCGGGAGTGCGATCGGGTGACGTGGAGGTCGGCCAGCAGCGCCGCGACGCGTTTGGAGGTCATCGAGGTGCCGCGGTCGGCGTGCACGACCTGCGGGACCCCGTGCACGGCGATGACCTCGGTGATGAAGCCGTGGGCGATCTCGGCGCTCTCTCTGGCGGCGACGTGGTACCCAACGATGTACCGCGACCAGATGTCGATCATGACGTAGGCGTCGTAGTACACACCCTTGGTCGGGCCTGGCAGTTTCGTGATGTCCCAGGTGAACACCTGCCCCGGGCCGGTGGCCGTCAACTCCGGGCGTGCCCGGGCAGGGTGCCGGGCCTGGCGGCGCCGGTCGACGACCTGATCATTGGTACGCAGGATGCGGTAGAGGGTGGAGATCGAGGCCAGGTAGACGCCTTCGTCGAGCAGCGTCGCGAACGCTTCAGTCGGGGTGGTGTCGACGAACCGGTCGCTGTCGAGCACGGCCAGGACGCGAGCGCGTTCGGTGTCGCTGAGTCGGTTCGCCGGTGCCGGCCGAGGCGTGGGTACGCACGTCACTGGGGTGCGGGAGCGTCGGTGCGCGGTGCTGCGGGCGATCCCGGTCAGCCGGGCCGCTGCACGGGTCGACGTCTGCGCGGCCAGTAACGCCGTGTGGGAATCGGTCAGGGCTTGGTCGGCCTGGTGTCGGTGTCCGCGCTCTCGGAGATCTCGGCCAAGAGCGCGTCTGCTTTTCCCATAATGTCCAACGCGGCCTCAGTCCGGGCGATCTTCCGGTTCGCCAACTCCAACTCCCGGCGCAACCGAGCGATCTCGGCCTGCGACCAGGGCCGTCGCTCCGGAGGAACGCCTCATGATGACCACGCAGCAACTCGCCGGCCGCCTACACCGATTGCTTCTTTGCCGAACCGGCGAAGAAGCGGCACCCCGAGCATCGGTGCGACCTCCTCATGGCGCGGGGTGCGTCCGCCATGAGGAGGTGAAGCAGCATGCGGTCGGCAGCGATCAGCACCGGGAGTGTGGCGCGTTCCCAGAGGTGCCTGACGACTCCGGCGTCGCAACACCACCGCAGCCCGATACTGGTCAGACCGCGCAGGCCAGTGGGCGCAGGCCACACCAGGCGACGACACCACAGTGGCGTACCTGTGATCCGCAAGAGTCCAACATCGCGCTGCTCGACAACGATGCCCACGACGTGATCGAACTCGCGGCCGCCGCCCGAAAGGTAGCCGCCGCGACGAACCCTTGCCCACCTACGTTCGGGTGACGCCAGGACTACAGATCGAAACAGTACGAGCGTACGTGAGACGGAGCAGCGAAAGAGCCCTGATCCGAGTAGACGAATCAAGGCTCTGACCTGCTGAAACACTGTCGGGACGGCCGGATTCGAACCGACGACCCCTTGACCCCCAGTCAAGTGCGCTACCAAGCTGCGCCACGTCCCGATTGCTCCCGCGCGGTGTTCTTTTCTCCCTGCGACAGCCGGTACAGCTTAGCGCACGATCTTCCCCACACACGCATCGGCCCCCGCCCGCCTCCGCCACCTCACACCCCCTAAGGGCGTCCTAGGAGGATAGGGTGGGAGGGGAGGACGGAGAAGCCGGGCGGGGTCGCTTGCCCCGCCCGGCTTCAGGTCCTGCGGATGAGGTCAGCCGTGCGCCTTGCCCCGGCCGCCCGGGCCGAGCTTCTTGCGCGGGCGTACCGAGATCTCCACCGGGCTGCCCTCGAAGCCGAACTCCTCGCGGAGCTTGCGCTCGACGAAGCGCTGGTAGCCGGCGTCCAGGGGCGCGGTGGTGAAGAGCACGAACCGCGGCGGGGCGACGCCCGCCTGGGTGGCGAAGAGGATCTTCGGCGCCCGGCCGCCGCGGATCGGGTGCGGGGTTGCCTGCACCAACGCGGTCAGCCACTGGTTGAGCTGGGCGGTCGGCACCCGGGTCTCCCAGCTCGCCAAAGCCTTGCGCAGCGACGGGGCGAGCTTGTCGACCGCGCGGCCGGTCATCGCCGACAGGTTGAGCCGCAGCGCCCACGGGATGCGGCGCAGCTCCCGCTCGATCTCCTTGTCCAGGTAGTACCGGCGGTCGCCGTCGACCAGGTCCCACTTGTTGAAGGCGATCACCAGCGCCCGGCCGGACTCGGTGACCATGGCCAGGATCCGCTGGTCCTGCTCGCTGATCGGCTCGCTGGAGTCGAGCAGCACGACCGCCACCTCGGCGGCCTCGATCGCCCCGGCAGTCCGCAGGCTGGCGTAGTACTCGGTGCCGCTGGCCCTGCCGACCCGCTTGCGCAGCCCGGCCGTGTCCACCAGCTGCCAGGTCTCCCCGCCGATGGTGACCAGGCTGTCCACCGGGTCGACGGTGGTGCCGGCGACCGAGTCGACGACCGCCCGCTCCTCGCCGGAGAACCGGTTGAGCAGGCTGGACTTGCCGACGTTGGGCCGGCCTACGAGCGCCACCCGGCGCGGGCCGCGCGGGCGGTTCTCCACGATCGCCGGCGCCTCGGGCAACGCCTGCAGGATCCTGTCGAGCAGGTCGCCGGAGCCCCGACCGTGCAGCGCGGAGACCGGGAACGGCTCGCCCAGCCCGAGCGACCAGAGCGACGTCGCCTCCATCTCGATCGAGGTGTTGTCGGCCTTGTTGGCCACCAGGATCACCGGCTTCGCGCTGCGCCGCAGCATCTTCACCGCAGCCTCGTCCACGTCGGTGGGGCCCACCATGGCGTCGACCACGAACAGCACCACGTCGGCGGTGACGACGGCGATCTCGGCCTGTGCGGCGATCGCCGCGGCCCGGTCCTTCGCGTCCGGCTCCCAACCGCCGGTGTCCACCACGGTGAACGCCCGGCCGGACCACTGCGCGTCGTACGGGACCCGGTCCCGGGTCACCCCCGGAACGTCCTCCACGACCGCCTGCCGGCGACCGATGATCCGGTTTACCAGGGTGGACTTGCCGACGTTGGGACGGCCCACCACGGCGACGACCGGCACGGGGCCGGTCGACTCCTCGGCGTCGAGGTCCGGCTCGCGCAGCTCCACCCAGCCCTCGTCGGTGGTCATGCCACTCCCCGCTCAGTCAGCAGCGCACGCAGCCGGTCGACGACCTCGTCGATGCCCAGCTCGGTGGTGTCCAGCACCACCGCGTCGGCCGCCTGCTGCAACGGGTCGGCCTTTCGGGTCGAGTCGAGCTGGTCCCGGCGGGCCAGGTCGGCCGCCGTGGCGGCCACGTCGGCGGCGTCCTCGACGCTGCGCCGCTGGGCGCGGGCCACCTCGGAGGCGGTCAGGTAGACCTTCAGGTCCGCGTCCGGCGCGACGACCGAGCCGATGTCCCGGCCCTCGACCACGATCCGGCCGGCCTTGGCGATCAGCTCCCGCTGCCGGGCCACCAGCAGCGCTCGCACCGCCGGCACGGCGGCCACGGCGGAGACGGCGGTGGTGACCTCGGAACCCCGGATCTCCCGGTCGACGGTCACCCCGTCAGCGGTCACCCCGTACCCCTGTGGGTCGGTGCCGATGCGCAGGTCGACCTCGGCGGCGACCTTGCCCACCGCGGCGGCGTCGGTCACATCGACCCCGGAACGCAGCACCGCCCAGGTGATCGCCCGGTACATCGCGCCGGTGTCCAGATAGCGGGCGTCGAGCCCGGTGGCGAGCCGCCGGGAAACGGTGGACTTACCCGAACCGGACGGCCCGTCCACAGCTACCACGCAGCGCCCGGCCCGTTCGTTTTCCTCCACCGTGATCCTCCTCAGCCCGTGCCTCGCGGGGCCCGGCGGCCCTTCGCAAGCGGTTGTCGTCGTCGTCAATCATGCCCACGGCCGGCATTCCGGCCGCGCGCGACGCCGCCGGTGGCGACCCACGCCACCGTTGCGCCCCGCCCGGGGCGCCACGGAAGCCTACCGGTTGTGGTACCCCGCACCGCGGGGTCAGTCACCCACGGCTTTGAACAGCGCGGCGACCTCCGCGTTGGTGAGCCTGCGGGTCCGCCCTGCGCGCAGGTCGCCGAGGCGGATCGGCCCGATCGCGGTACGCACCAGCCGGGCCACCGGGTGCCCGACCTCGTCCAGCAGGCGCCGGACGATGTGCTTGCGCCCCTCGTGCAGGGTCAGCTCCACCTGGGCGGTCTTGCCCAGGGTGTCCACCAACTTGAAGGAGTCGACCGTCACCGGGCCGTCCTCCAGCTCGATCCCGGCCGCAAGCCGCCTGCCGAGGTTGCGCGGGATCGGGCCGGCCACCTCGCACAGGTACGTCTTCGACACCCCGTACGACGGGTGCATGAGCCGGTGGGCGAGGGTGCCGTCGTTGGTGAGCAGCAGCAGGCCCTCGCTGTCCGCATCGAGCCGCCCGACGTGGTAGACCCGCTGCTCCACCCGGTTGCTGATGAAGTCGGACAGCGCGGCGCGTCCCTTCTCGTCCGCCATGGTGGAAACCACCCCGCGAGGCTTGTTCATCGCCAGGTACACCAGGCGGACGTCGGCCTGGAGGCGCTCGCCGTCGACGTGGATGACGTCGCGGGTCGGGTCGGCCCGGTCACCGAGCGTGGCCACCCGGCCGTTCACCGTGACCTGACGGCGGAAGATCAGGTCTTCGCAGGCACGCCGGGAGCCCACGCCGGCGGCGGCCAGCACCTTCTGGAGGCGTTCGGCCCCCTCGAAGACGGGCGCGTCGGGTTTGGGGGCACGTTCATCGCGTGGCATCGGCAAGCTCTTCTACGTCGTCGGGGAGGAACGGGGCGAGTGGCGGCAGCTCGTCGACGGAGTTCAGCCCCAGCTTTTCCAGGAACATCGTGGTGGTCCGGTAGAGGAACGCCCCGCTGTCCGGTTCGGTGCCGCACTCCTCGATCAGGCCGCGGGAGACCAGCGTACGGATCACCCCGTCGCAGTTGACACCCCGGATGGCCGAGATCCGCGACCGGGTCACCGGCTGCTTGTACGCCACCACGGCCAGTGTCTCCAGCGCCGCCTGGGTCAGCCGGACCGACTGCCCGTCCAGGACGAACCGCTCGACGTACGTAGCGTATTCCGGCCGGGTGTACAGCCGCCAGCCGCCAGCCGCCCGGCGCAGCTCGAAGCCGTGCCCAGCGGCGGTGTAGCCGGCCGCGATGTCGTCGAGCACCGGGCCGATCCGCTCGGGAGACTGCTCCAGCACCTGGGCGAGGGTCAGCTCGCCGACCGGCTCGTCCACCACCAGCAGGATCGCCTCCAGCGCGCCGCGCAGCTCCGCGTCGTCGAGCACCACGGCCGGGGGTGGCTCGGGTGCCCTCCGCCGGCCCCGCCTCGGCGCGCCCCCCTCAGCAGCACCGCCGACCCCGCCACCGCCACCTGCCCCGCCACCCGCTCCGCCTGCGGCGAGGGCCTCGGGGCCGGCCGCGTCCTCCCCCGATGTGCCCGCGTCCTCCCCCGGTGTGCCCGCGTCGGCGACCCTGGGCGGTTCCGCCTCCTGGAGGTGCCGATCCACGCCAGGGTCCGCTGCCGCGGCGACCCCGTCGGAGATCTTGGAGGGATTCGGCCCCTCGGGGGGCCGTCTGCTTCCAAGATCTTCCGCAGTCTGGTCGGGGTCGACCGGTGCGGGGGGGTCCTGGCAGGGCTGGGCGGGGCGGTCCCAGGGTGGGATCCAGGCGGCGGCCTGGTCGGCCAGGGAGTCGCGGCGTTCCTCTTCGCTCATTCCGGTCGCTCCTCCGTCGTCGCCTCGGCCTCGGCCTCCGCCTCCGCCTCGGCCCGTGGCCCGCCCTGCGCCGCGCCGGCTCCGTCGGGAGGCACGGCGACCGGGTCGGGTGGGGTGCCGGCGTACTCGTCGACGTGCAGGTCGGCGGCTCCGTCGGCGGGGCCGGTCCAGCGGACCGTCAGCTCCTCCAGGGCCTGCTCCTGCACGAAGGAGACCAGGCCCTCCCGGTACAGCTCCAGCAGGGCCAGGAACCTGGCCACCACCTCCAGGGTGGCCTCGCAGTCGACGCAGAGCAGCGAGAAGGTCGCGGTGCCGGCCCGGCGCAGCCGCTCGGCGAGGATCGCGGCGTGCTCACGGACGCTGACCCGGACCATGTGCACGTGCGCGATGGACACCTCGGGCGCCGGCTTCGGGGTCATCGCCCTGACGGCGATCCGGAGCAGCCGCTCCGGTCCGATGCCGAGAACCAGGTCGGGCAGCGCCTCGGCGTACCGGGCCTCCAGGGTCACCGCCCGGGGATACCGCCGGCCGCCGACCGCCTCCAGCGCGGCGATGTGCGCGGCCGCCTCCTTGTACGCCTTGTACTGCAACAGCCGGGCGAAGAGCAGGTCCCGCGCCTCCAGCAGAGCGAGGTCCTCCTCGTTCTCCACCTCGGCGGCGGGCAGCAGCCGGGCCGCCTTCAGGTCGAGCAGGGTGGCCGCGATCAGCAGGAACTCGCTGGCCTCGTCCAGGTCCCACTGGTCGCCCATGGCCCGGATGTAGGCGATGAACTCGTCGGTGACCCGGTGCAGGGCCACCTCGGTGACGTCGAGCTTGTGCTTGCCGATCAGTTGCAGCAGCAGGTCGAACGGGCCGGTGAAGTTGTCCAGCCGCACGGTGAACCCGGTCGCCGCGCCGGCGTCGACCTCGACGGCCGCCCCGGCCCCGGCGGGCGGGAGCGTGGCGGGCGGGTCGAGGGGCGGGGCGGTCACCGGACGACCGTAGTCCACGCTCCCCGGGCCCCGGCGGGAAGGCACGCCCCGGATCGGGGGCACACGCTGGGACGACGACGCACGGGGGCTACCGCTCCGCCTGCTGGGCGATCACCTCGCGGGCGAGCTGGCGATAGTTGCGGGCGCCGGACGAGGCCGGGTCCATGGTGGTGATCGGCGCGCCGGCCACCGTGGACTCCGGGAACTTCACCGTCTTGGTGATGACCGTCTGGTAGACCTTGTCGCCGAACGCCTCGACCACCCGCTGGAGCACCTGGCGGCAGTGGGTGGTGCGGCTGTCGTACATGGTGGCGAGGATGCCCTCCAACTCCAGGTCGAAGTTGAGCCGCTCGCGCACCTTGTCGATCGTGTCGAGCAGCAGGGCCACGCCCCGGAGGCTGAAGAACTCGCATTCGAGGGGGATGAGCACGCCGTGCGCGACGGTCAGCGCGTTGATCGCCAGCAGGCCCAGCGAGGGCTGGCAGTCGATCAGGACGTAGTCGTACTCCTTGCGGATGCTGCGCAGCACCCGGGCCAGGGCCATCTCCCGGGCGACCTCGTTGACGAGCTGAATCTCGGCGGCGGAGAGGTCGATGTTGGCCGGCAGCAGGTGCAGGCCGGCCACGTCCGTCTTGATCAGGACGTCCTCGGCGGTGACGTCGTCCTGCATCAGCAGGTTGTAGACCGACAGGTCGAGGTTGTGCGGGTTGACCCCGAGCCCCACCGAGAGGGCGCCCTGCGGGTCGAAGTCGACCAGCAACACCTTACGGCCGTACTCGGCCAGAGCGGCGCCCAGGTTGATGGTGGTGGTGGTCTTGCCGACGCCACCCTTCTGGTTGGCCATCGCGATGATCCGGGCCGGCCCGTGCCGGTCGGTGGGCATCGGCTCGGGGATCGGCTTACGCATCGTGTAGGCCGCCGGGTCCGCCGGGCCGAGCCCCGCACCGAGCGTGGCCTGCTGCTCGCGGAGCTCCGACGTCCAGGTCTCGGCACGGTCACCGTTGCCAGCCATGTCCTCGTTGCCCCCTCCCGACGACCACCCGGTGTCGGAGCCGTCCGACGTCCCTCGCGGCGCCGCGGCGCACCCCGGTCATCCACCCCGCAAGGTCCGCGCCATGCCGACTGTACGCCACCGGCCAGCAGGGCGATCGGCACCGGTACGGCGTGTCGGCAGGTACGCCGTGCCGGTCGGGGCTGGGCCCGGCCGCGGGGCGGGAGCGGGTCAGCCCCGGGCCCGGGGGTGGGCGGTGGCGTACACCTCGCGCAGCCGCTCCACGGTGACCAACGTGTACACCTGGGTGGTGGTCACCGAGGCGTGGCCGAGCAACTCCTGCACCACCCGTACGTCGGCGCCGCCGTCGAGCAGGTGGGTGGCGTACGAGTGGCGCAGGGTGTGCGGGGAGACCGCGCCGGAGCCGGTCACCGGCAGACCCGCCCGCTCGGCCGTCCGGCGCAGGATGGTCCACGCGCCCTGCCGGGTCAACGCCGCCCCGCGCGCGTTGACGAAGACCGCCGGGGTGCCCCGGCCTGCGGCGACCAGCCCGGGGCGGGCCCGCACCAGCCAGGCGCGCAGCGCCTCGACGGCGTACCCGCCGACCGGAACGAGGCGGGTCCGGCCGCCCTTGCCCCGCAGCAGCACCGTCCCCTCGGCGGCGTCCAGGTCGTCCACGGCGGCGCCGACGGCCTCGGAGATGCGCGCCCCGGTGCCGTACAGGAACTCCAGCAGCGCCCGGTCGCGCAACGCGAGCGTGGCGCCCTCGCCGGTGGCGGCCACCGACCCGGCGGTCTCCAGCAGCCGGACGACCTGGTCGACGGCGAGCGCCCGGGGCAGCCGGCGCGGCGGGGCCGGCGGCCGGACGTCGCGGCTCGGGTCCGCGCCGGCCAGCCCCTCGCGCAGCGCGAAGCGGTGCAGGCCGCGTACGGCGCTGGCCGCCCGGGCCGCCGAGGAGACGGCGAGCGGCGGGTGGCCGTCGTCGCCGGCGCGCAGCCGGGCCAGGTGCGCCTCGACCTGGCCGGCGTCCACGGCGGCCAGGTCGGCGACGCCGGCCGCGGCGAGCGTCGCGAGGTAGCGCTCCAGGTCCCGACGGTACGACGACAGCGTGTTCGCGGACAGGCCACGTTCGACGGTGAGGTGGTCGAGGTAGCCGCGCACGGCGCGACGCAGGGCCGGTGCGGGCTCCTCGCCCGGACCGGCCCCGTCGGTCGTCGCGCCCCGCGCGTCGTCGGTCAGGCCAGCACCTCGTCCAGCGGCAGGGCCGGCAGGCCGTGCGCCTCGGCGACCGGGCCGTAGACGACCCGCCCGTCGTGGGTGTTCAGGCCCAGCGCCAGGGCCGGGTCGCGGCGCAGCGCGTCGCGCCAGTCCCGGTTGGCCAGCTCCAGCGCGTACGGCAGGGTGACGTTGGTCAGCGCGTAGGTGCTCGTGTGCGGCACCGCGCCGGGCATGTTCGCCACACAGTAGAAGATCGACTCGTGCACCTGGTACGTCGGCTCGGCGTGCGTGGTGGGGCGGGAGTCCTCGAAGCAGCCGCCCTGGTCGATGGAGATGTCGACCAGCACGCTGCCCGGCTTCATCCGGGAGACCAGTTCGTTGGAGATCAGCGTCGGGGCCTTCGCGCCGGGCACCAGCACCGCGCCGATGACCAGGTCCGCGTCGAGCACGGCCCGTTCGATCTCGTACGCGTTGGAGGCGACCGTCTGCAGGTGGCCCCGGTAGATGGCGTCCGCCTGGCGCAGCCGGGCGACGTTCTTGTCCAGCAGCAGCACCTCGGCCTGCAGGCCGAGCGCGATCGCGGCGGCGTTCATCCCGGACACGCCGGCGCCGATGACCACGGTCTTCGCCGCGTACACGCCGGAGACACCGCCCATCAGGATGCCGCGCCCGCCGCCCTGCCGCTGGAGGTGGTACGCGCCGACCTGCGGGGCGAGCCGACCGGCCACCTCGGACATCGGGGCGAGCAGCGGCAGCGACCGGTCGGGAAGCTCGACGGTCTCGTACGCGATACCGGTGACCTTCCGGTCGATCAGCGCGTCCGTGCACGCCTTGGACGCGGCCAGGTGCAGGTAGGTGAACAGCACCTGCCCCTCGCGCATCCGGTGGTACTCCTCGGCGATCGGCTCCTTGACCTTGAGCACCAGCTCGGCGGCCTCCCACACCTCGTCGGCGGTGGCCAGGATCTTCGCCCCGGCCGCGGCGAACTCGTCGTCGGTGATGCTGGACCCGACACCGGCGCCGGACTCGACGAAGACCTGATGACCGCTGCGGGTGAACTCGTTGACGCCCGCGGGCGTGATCGCCACCCGGTACTCGTGGTTCTTGATCTCGCGGGGGATTCCGACCTTCACGATGCAGACACCTCTCTTCGGGGCGTCCCACCCCGACCGCACGGTGCGCGGCGGCTCCGTTGCCGCCGCGGTCCACCGGTCCCGTCGGCGGCAGTCTAGGCGCGCCGTCCGCCGCGCAGCGCCGACACTGTGGCATCCGGTCCCCGCCGGTGCTGACGATGTGTCAGGCATAAACAGAACCCAATGGTGGAGGACATCTCAGCCATCAGGACACATTCGACCCCGATCGTCCCACGGGTCGGACGGCGGTACGGACAGGACGTGAGTGGATCACTAGGGTGTCGCCCCATGACCACTCCTTATCAGCAGTACCCGCAGGGCGGCGTCTCCGACAAGAGCAAGCTCGTCGCGGGCCTCCTCGGCATCTTCCTCGGCACCTTCGGCGCCGGGCGTTTCTACATGGGCGACACCAAGACCGGCGTGATCCAGCTCGTCGTGAGCCTGGTGACCTGCGGTGCCGGCGGCATCTGGGGTCTCATCGACGGCATCCTGATCCTGGTCAACGGCGGCGTCGACGGGCAGGGTCGCCCGCTGCGCGACTGACGTTCGACAGCGACGAAGAGGGGCCGTGCGGCGAACCGCACGGCCCCTCTTCTCGTCGTACCCGGCGGCCGGGCCCCGATTCCACCGGCCCCGGTCCCGGCCCTGGTGAAAGGCCCCTGGTCACGGGCCGCCAGCCAGCCCGGCGGCCCGGCCGCTCAGCGCGGTAGCGGCGCGTCCGGGCGGCGCAGCACCGACCAGCCGGTGTCCCGGGCGCGGGCGGCGGCCAGCAGCCCGGCCACGGCGGGCGCGTTGGTGATCTCCCCGGCCAGCACCATCCGCACCGCCTCGTCCAGGTCGACCCGGATGACCTGGAGGTCCGCCTCCTCCTCGCTGCGCCGGTGGCGCCGCTCGGCGGGCACATCGGCCAGGTCCCGGGCCAGGAAGACCCGGATCATCTCGTCGGTGAAGCCGGGCGAGCTGTGCAGGTCGACCAGCACGTCGACCGTGCCGGCGGTGAGGTCGACCTCCTCGGCCAGCTCGCGGGCCGCCGCGGCGGCCAGGTCCTCCCCCGAGACGTCCGTCAGGCCGGCCGGCAGCTCCCACAGGTGCCGGCCGACGGGGTGACGGTACTGCCGGATCAGCACCACCTGGCCGGCATCGTCCACCGCCACGACGGCCACCGCGCCGACGTGCCTGACGTAGTCGCGGGCGGAGGTGCCGCCGCCGGGCATGGTGACCTCGTCGGTGACCACGGAGAAGATCCGCCCGGCCCAGACCTGCCGCCGCCCGGTCACCTCGTAACGGTGCTCCACGGCGCTCACGACGCCGACGCCGACTTCTTCTCGGCGGCCGCTCCGCCGTTGCGGTCGGCCCGGCGGGCCGCCTCCTCCGTCGCCGGGGCGGCGTCCAGGTTGACCGGTAGCTGGTCGGCCTCGGAGTACGTCACGGCGGCCTTCACGAACGCCGCGAACAGCGGGTGCGGCCGGGTCGGCCGGCTCTTCAGCTCGGGGTGCGCCTGGGTCGCCACGAAGAACGGGTGCAGGGCGCGGTCCAGCTCGACGAACTCGACCAGCCGGCCGTCCGGGGACGTGCCGGAGATGGCCAGCCCGGCCTTGGTGAGCTGGTCACGGTAGGCGTTGTTCACCTCGTACCGGTGCCGGTGCCGCTCACTGACCTCGGTGCTGCCGTACGCCTCGGCGACCAGCGAGCCCTCGGCGAGCGTCGCCGGGTACGCGCCGAGCCGCATGGTGCCGCCCAGGTCGCCCCGGCCGGCGACGATGTCCTCCTGGTCTGCCATCGTGGCGATGACCGGGTGCGCGGCCTCCTCGTCGAACTCCAGCGAGTTCGCCCCGTCCAGGCCGGCGAGGTGGCGGGCCACCTCGATGGTCATGCACTGCAGGCCGAGGCACAGGCCGAGCAGGGGCACGCCGTTCTCCCGGGCGTACCGGGCGGTGCCGATCTTGCCCTCGATGCCGCGCACCCCGAAGCCACCGGGGATGACGATGCCGTCCACGCCGGCCAGGGCCGCCGCCGCGCCGGCCGGGGTGACGCAGTCGTCGCTGGGCACCCAGCGCAGCTGCACCCGGGCCCGGTGGCCGAAGCCGGCCGCCCGGATCGCCTCGCTGACCGACAGGTATGCGTCTGGCAGGTCGACGTACTTGCCGACCACCGCCACCGTCACCGTGTGGCGCGGCTGGTGCACGCGGTCCAGCAGGTCGTCCCAGCTGGCCCAGTCGACGTCGCGGAAGGACAGGCCGAGTCGGCGCACCACGTACGCGTCCAGGCCCTCCCGGTGCAGCACCTTCGGGATGTTGTAGATGCTCGGCGCGTCCGGGGCGGCGACGACCGCCTCCCGGTCAACGTCGCAGTAGAGCGAGAGCTTCTCCTTGAGCTTGTCCGGGATCTCCCGGTCGCAGCGCAGCACGATCGCGTCCGGCTGGATGCCGATGTTGCGCAGCTGGGCCACCGAGTGCTGGGTCGGCTTGGTCTTCAGCTCCCCCGACGGGGCCAGGTACGGCACCAGGGAGACGTGCAGGTAGAAGCAGTTGTCCCGGCCCAGGTCGTGGCGGACCTGCCGGATCGCCTCGAGGAACGGCAGCGACTCGATGTCGCCGACGGTGCCACCGACCTCGGTGATCACCACGTCCGGAGCCTGACCGTCGCCGTCCGGGTCGGCCATGCCGAGGATCCGCGCCTTGATCTCGTTGGTGATGTGCGGGATGACCTGGACGGTGTCGCCCAGGTACTCGCCGCGCCGCTCCTTGGCGATCACCTCGGAGTAGATCTGGCCGGTGGTGACGTTCGCCTTGCCGGACAGGTTCCGGTCCAGGAAACGCTCGTAGTGCCCGACGTCCAGGTCGGTCTCGGCACCGTCCTCGGTGACGAACACCTCGCCGTGCTGAAACGGGTTCATCGTCCCTGGGTCGACGTTGAGGTAGGGGTCGAGCTTCTGCATCACCACGCGCAGCCCGCGCGCGCTCAGCAGACTGCCAAGGCTGGAGGCGGTGAGGCCCTTACCCAGCGAGGAGGCGACTCCCCCGGTGACGAAAATGTGCCTGGTCGTCCGTGCTGAAGGGGCCAAGGCCTGCTCCCGTGTCGTCCGTCGCGGTCGTGCAGACCGCCGTGCCGATCAGCAAAGTGATCACGCGATCCACGGGATTCCACGCTAACACCTCCCCGGGCCGGACCCGCAGGCCGCACCCGAGGTCCCCCGCCAGGGCAGCCCCGGGGGGTCAGGCCGTCGCGACCTCGGTTGACGCGCGGGGGTCCCGATCCGGCGTGCATCGGGCCGGGTCAGCACCACCGGCGTCGCCGGCCGGACCGCCCGGCGCTGGACCGCCCGGCGCCGGACCGGCCGACTGGGCCGGCGCCGCGTCCAGGTCGACGCGATCCGGGGTTCGCGCGGACCCGCCGGGACGGCCGTTGGCCGGGCCGCCGTCGGCCGGCTGGGTCCGGTCGGTGGAGTGGTCGAGCACCCGCAGCGCCGCGAGGGCCGCCATCGGCACCACCAGCGCGCCGGCGGCCCCGGCGACGTCGAGGGCGGAGCCGCTGAGCAACCCACCGATGACGGCGGCCACCGCCGTGCCGGCCATCGCGGCCCGCATCGCCGGGTAGATGCCGAACAGCCGCATCAGCCCGCCCCACGGCTGGAGCAACGCGAACCAGACCAGCAGGGCGCCGGCCAGGGCCAGCACGGTCAGCGGGCTGTTGACCAGCGTCTCGAAGTTGGCGCCGCCGGACCGGTGCACGGTCAGCCCGCCGGTGCCGTCGCCGACGGCGGCCAGGAACCGGCCGAGGCTGCCCCGCTCGGTGGCCGGCCGGCGCAGGTCGATCACCGCGTAACCGATGGTGAGGGCCAGCCCGGCCATGGTGGCCCAGACCAGCCGGCTGACCGTCAGCCAGCCGCCGGTGCTGATCGCCGCGGCCACGCTCACCCCGGCGGTCAGCGCGATCGCGCCGATCGAGTCCGTCCCCAGGTACGGGCTGCCGACCACCACCACGGCGAGCCCGCCGACGGCGACCACCACCATGGGCCGCCACTGGCGGCGGACCCGCTGGGCCAGCCAGCCGGCGCAGAGCAACGACCCGGCGATGAACACGCCGAGCCCGACGGTGCCCAGGCCGGCGAACCGGCCGCCCTGCAGGGCCGAGTAGCCGACCACCCCGTTGAGCTGCAACCGGGCCCCGGTGAGCACGTCGGCGGCGACGACGAGGGTGGCCAGGCCGGCGACCGCGCCGAGTGGGCCGAGCGTCGAGGCGTGCCCGGGGGCGAACCGGACGGCGGCGGTTCCCCCGACCACCAGCAGCGCCGTCACAATGGCGAACCACCAGCCGGCGTGGTCGCCGCGCCACCACGGCACGACGTCGGCGAGCAGGGCCGCCGGCACGGCCAGGGCGACGGCGACGAGCAGCAGCTCCACGGTCGCCACCACCCGCCGGGGCACCGGCTTCGGGCCGACCGGCCCGGCGTGCCGGCGGGCGCGGCGCAGCAGGGGAAGCACCGCGAGGGCGAGCAACACCTGCGCGCCGGCGAGCAGGGCGAAGAACCAGCCGGCGACCCACCGCTGGGCAGCGGACTCCCGGTCGGCGTCGGCCGGGGCGGCGAGCGCGGCCGGCAGATCCGCCGGCCGGCCGCCGACGGTGACCGCGGGCCGACCGAGGAACAGCCGCTCCGGCATCGGCCGGCCGAGCGCGGCGAGGGCGGTCGGCGCCAGGTCGACCAATTGCAGGTAGCCCTCCCGCCCGGTGGTGGGCGAGGTGAGCCAACCCCGCTCCCAGCCGGGGCCGTCGGCGACGGCGACGTGCAGCCGAGACGGCAGGCCGGTGTCGGAGACCCCGGCGACCAGCACCAGGGAGCGCGGGGGCCGGGCGGCGAGCACCCGGGCCAGGTCGGCGTCCGCCCGGCGGGCCTGCTCCGCCCGGGCTGCCGGGTCCTCGCCGGAGACGGCACCGAGGTCGACGATGCTCAGCACGCAGGAGCCGAGCAGCGGGGCCGGGTCGTCGGGCAGCCGCGCGGCGTACCGGTCGACCCGGCCGAACGGGCGGGCGGCGGCCACCGCCGCGCCGGGGCCGACCGCGACCGAGCAACGCACCGACTCGGACAGCGCGCCGGGCACCGCGCCCCAGGACCGGCGCTGCTGGTTGTACTGCACGACGCGCCCCTGGTCGGGCAGGTTCGCGCCGATGCCGTCGGGCTGCTCCACGGTCACCCCGCCGGACGGGCAGGCACCCGTGCCGCGGCTGCCGTTCCAGGCGGCAAAGTTGCCGGCGCCGAGGGTGAGCCAACCGTCGACGGGGCAGGTGGGCCGGTGCGCGGAGCGCACCGACAGGGAGCCGATCGAGCCTTCCTGCGCCATCCGCCACAGCGTCGGGGTGGCCTGCGGGTCCACGTCGTCCCAGCGCAGGCCCGCCACCCCGGCCAGCACCACGAAGTCGGCGGTGCGCCTGGGGGCCTCCCCGGTCGGCCGCGCGGCGAGGGCGGCGACGCCGAGGACCACGACCATCAGGGTCAGCAGCGCCGGCGTAACTCTGCGCAGCATCAACGGCGTCCCGTCGACGGGGTGTCGGGGGTGGCCGGGCCGGCCGCGTCGGAGGCCAGCTCCGCGTAGAGCGCGGCCAGCTCGGCGACGGTGTCAGCCTCGGTGGGCCAGGTTCCGGCCCGTGCCACGCCGGCCCGGCCCAGTGCGGCCCGGCGGTCGGCGTCGTCGAGCAGCCCCCGCACGGCGACGTCGAACGCGTCCACGTCGCCGGGGGGCACCAGCACGGCCGCGTCGCCGACCAGCCCCGGCAGGCCGCCGACGGCGGTCGCCACCAGGGGCACGCCGGCGTGCAGCGCCTCCTGGGCGAAGAGTTGGCGGGCCTCCCAGTCGCTGGTCACGACGGCCAGGTCGGCCCCGGCCAGCAGGTCGGCCACGTCGGTGCGGTGCCCGAGCAGGGTGACCGGGGCGCGGGCTGCGGAGACCCGGGCGGCCAGCGGCAGGTACGCCGGCCCGCTGCCGGCGATCACCACGACCGGCGGCGGGGTCCGGCCGCGCCACCGGGCGGCGGCGTCGATGAGTACGTCGTACCGCTTCTGGGGGTGCAGCCGGCCGACCGAGACGATCAGCGGCTGGCCGGCGGCCACCCCGAACTCGGCGCGGACAGCGGTCCGGCGACGGCGCGGTGCGGGTAGCGCCGGCGCGGCGACCGGGGCGAGCCGGGCGTCGGCGGCGCCGAGCGCGGCGGCCCGCTCGACCAGGTCGGTCGAGGCGCCGAGCGCGACCCGGGCGCCCCGGGCGACGACCCGCTCAGCGAGGCGGGACAGCCCGCCGCGCAACCCCCGGGCGAGGACCGCGTTGTGCCAGGTGACCACCAGTGGGGCTGCCGGCCTGGAGAGGACGGCGACCAGCCCGGCGCGCAGCCCGTGCGCGTGCAGCACGGCGACGGGCTCGGCGGCCAGCGCGCGGCGCAGCGCGGCGACCGCCCGGACGTCGGCGGGGGTGGGGCTGGCCGGGATCTCCACCGGCCGGAACCGGGCGCCCACTCCGGTGAAGTCGAACTGCTCCTCGGTGGCGGCCGGACCGCAGACCAGCACCGGGACACCCGCCTCGGCGAGCCCCCGGGCAACGGAGCGGAGGTGCTGGCCGACGCCGCCGGTGCTGGAGGCGAGCAGCAGTGCCACGGTTCCGTTTGGGCGGACGTTCGGCGTCGCGTCCGTCACCGCGACCACCCCCGGGCCGCCATCGCCGTCGGCCCGCCGCACGTCGTCGCGCTCACCCGGACACCGTCTCCTTTCCGTCGCCCCGCTCCGGGGGGACCACGCCCTCCTGCCGAGGCCCAACGGCTCGCCCGGCTCCCCGGCCCGCCCCGCCCAGCCGGCGGCGCACGGCGGCCAGCAGCGGCCGGACGTCCCGCCGGTCGGTCAGGTACACGACGGCGAGGAACACGATGCCGACCACGGCTGCGGACAGCATGCCCTGCACGAATGCCGCCGGTGCCGTCGGGGTGCCGTCGCCGGCCCCGGCCAGCACCCGGGCGACGCCCGTTCCGGCGAGCGCGCCGAGGGCCCCACCGAGCAGCCCGGCCACCCCGGCGCGGGCCCCGCCGGCCAGCGCGACGTGACCGGCCGCGCGGCGCACCGCGAGCAGCAGCAGGACGCCGAGCAGCAGCATCCCGGCCGAGTTGGCCAGGGTCACCGCGAGCACCCGGTCGGCGCGGGGCAGCAGTGCCGCGAGGGTGGCGACGGCCAGCGGCACGGCGAGCCAGCCGACGCTGATCGCGGCGGTGGCCGGCCGGGTGTCGCCCCGGGCGTACAGGGCCCGGGAGAGCACCGCGAACAGCCCGTAGCCGAGCAGGCCCGGGGCGAAGCCGGCGATCCCGGCGGCGACCGGGGCGGGGTCGTCCGGGCGGAAGAGCGCGGCGACCGGGGCGGCGGTGCCGGCCAGCGCCGCCGCGCCGAGGCAGCTGAACAGGAACACCCCCCGGGTGGTCGAGGCGAGGGTGGCCCGGTAGGTGGCCTCGTCGCCCGTCGCCGACGCCGCCGCGAGGGTCGGATACGCGGCGACGGCGAGCGGCACGGCCAGCACCGCCCAGGGCAGCAGGTACATCGTCTGGGCCAGGTTGAACACCTGGAGGGAGCCGGTGGGGCCGCCCGAGGTGCTCTTGATGATCACCGCGAGGGCGATCTGCTGGGCGGTGACGGTGACCACACCGGCCATCGCCAGCCCACCGACGCGGGCCCGGGCGTCGGCGTCAAACGCGTACCCGGGGCGCAGCCGCAGGCCCAACCGGCGCAGCGGGATCAGCAGCGACAGCGACAGCACCACCACGCCGAGGGTGGTGCCGCCGGAGAGGACCAGTTCGCCGCCCCGGCTCACCCCGGCGACCGTGGCCCGGCGCCCCTCGGCCGCGCTGAACGCCAGGTACACCACGATCACGGTGAGGCTGGACAGCAGCGGGGCGATGACCGGCCAGGCGAACCGGCGGTGTGCCTGGAGCACCCCGGTGAGCACGATGCCGATGCCGTAGAGCGGCAACTGGGGGGCGAAGACCCGCAGCATCCGGGCGCCGGCGGCCAGCTCCGCCGGGCTGCGGCCGGAGCTGAACGCCTCGACGATCGGCCCGGCCAGCAGGGCGACCGCGACGGCCAGCGGCACCAGCAGGGTCACCGTCCAGGTCAGCAGGGCCCCGGTGGTCGCGCCCACCGCCCGCCGGTCCCCCGCCGCGACCGGGCCGGCCAGCAGCGGTACGACCAGGCTGGCCAGCGCCCCACCGGCCACGATCTCGAAGATGATGTTCGGCACGGTGTTCGCGACGACGTACATGTCGCCGAGGTCGCTGAAGTCCAGCGTCCAGGTGAACACCAGGGTGCGGCCGAAGCCGGCGAGCCGACTGACCACGGTGAGCACGGCGATCAGCGCGGCCGCTCCGGCCACCCGGCCGGCGCCGGCGAGGGGTGCCGGAGTCTTCACGTCAGTCGGTGCGCCGGCCCAGTGCGTCCAGCTCGCGCAGGCCCGGGGTGGCCTGGATGACCTGGGTGAAGCTGACCTTCTCGCTGGCCGCGGTGAGCCCGGCGAGCACGGCGAGCGCGCCGGCCCGGCCGAGCGGCCCGGTGCGGGCCGCGAGGGCCACCCCGAGCAGCGCGCCGAGCGCGTTGGCCCCGCCGTCGCCGATCATCACCTGCTCGTCGAGGTCGTCGCTGAGCAGGCCGGCAGCGGCGCCCACCGCACCGGCGGCGATCCCGCCGTGCGGCCCGCGCGCCAGCGGCACGCCGAGCAGCAGGCCGGACTTCAGTGCCCGCCCCGGCCGCAGGTCGAGCAGGTTGAGCAGGTTGGCGGTGCCGGCGATCACCCCGGCACCGAGCAGCACGTCGACGGTGCGACCGACCGCGCCGTGGCGCTGCCGGCGGGGATGGGCGGCGACGGTGGGGTCGGCGGCGAGCAGCGCGGCGGCGCCGAGACCGGCCGCGCCCACTCCGACGATCTTGACGAGGCCGGCGGTGACCCGCCCCTCCCGCAGCGCGGCGAGGTGTCCGGCGAAGCCCTTGGCGGCCTTCTGCTCCGGCCGGGCGCCCACCATGTCGTCGTAGACGCCGACCGCTCCCCCGCCCACGCCGGCCACCAGCGCGGCGGCGCCTGCGGGCACGCTGGGCGCGCCGAGCGCGCCGGCCGCGGCGGCGCCGGCGGCGAGCGCCGGGCCGGCGGCCAGGGTGAGGGTGCGGCCCCGGAAGTTGGTGCGTTCCAGGGCCGGGGCGACCGGCGAGGTGCGCACCTCGCGCAGCGCGTACCGGGCGGCGGCGGCGCCGGCCCCGGCGATCAGCAGGCGGCCCAACAGGCTCACGCAATCACCCCGTTCAGGACGCCGCCGACGTGGCGGGCGGGATCGGACAGCCGGGTACGTCGTTCGCTCACTGGGGCATTCTAGGCACCAGGGCGGTGGCGTTGTCGCCCACGCCGTACTGGCCGGCCTTCTTCTCGACGACCTGCTGCGCCAGCGCCAGGCTGGTGACCAGTTGCCCCTGCGTGGTGTTGGCGTCGTCGACGGTGGAGATGGTCTGCGACAGCACCGGGTCGCCCCGGACCACCGACACCACGTTCCCGCCCTCCGAGCCGGTGCCGGCCACCACGATCGCGCCGGCCCGGTCGAACTGCTCGGCGACCTTGACCACCGACTCGTCCTTCTTCGCCGAGTCCTTGTCCACGTACGGCTGCCCGCTGACCAGCACCACCGCCTCGGCCGGCCCGGTCACCTTCTCGTCGGTCGTCAGGTAACCGGTCTTGGTGTACGACGCCAGCACCGCCCTGCGGTCGGCCTCGGTGACGGGGGTGCCGCCGACCCGGTCCAGCAGGACGCTGGCCAGCAGGGCGCTGGAGGTCTCCACGCCGTGACCGTTGCCGGGCAGGCCGGACGCGGGGGCGCTGGGTCGGGCGGCGGTGACGGCCAGTTCCATCAGGTTGCTGTTGTTGTCCGGGTTGATGAACTTGTCCTGGAGGTCGACCTGGCCGGTGACGGTGGCCCCGGCGGTCCGGAGCATCTTCTGCACGCCCTCGGCGTGTTCCCGCCCGTTGGGCAGGGTGAGCACCAGCGCCCGGCGACCGGTGAGCTTGCCCGACAGCACCACCTGGGCGATCTCGGCGGCGAACTGCTGCTCCGTCTCCAGTTCCTTCTGCATGCTGTTGACCATCTGGCGCCTCTGCTGGTTGTCCTTGCTCAGCTCGTTCACGCGCTCCTTGAGCGAGTCGGCCACCGGGCCGTTGAGGGCGGCCGTGCCGACCACCAGGCCGATGGCCAACGCCAGGAAGACCGCGGTCAGGGACACCACGTGGTAGCGAAAGTTGATCACGCTTGCAGCCTCTTGATCGGTCGGGAGCTAGAAGAGCTGGCCGAGCTGGAACACGAAATTGTTCCACCATTCGCTGACCACGCCCAGATATGCCTTGCCGACGGTGGAGACCGCCACGGCGGAGGCCATCGCCGCCACCGCCGCGAGCACCAGCAGCAGCAGGGAGGAGCCGGAGATGCTCTGCCGGTAGAGCCGGCTGACGCCCTTGGCGTCCACCAGCTTCCCGCCGACCTTGAGCCGGGTGAGGAACGTCGAGGCCATCCCGCCCCGGCCCTTGTCGAGGAACTCGACCAGGGTGGCGTGCGTGCCGACCGCCACCAGCAGCGAGGCGCCCTTCTCGTCGGCCAGCAGCATCGCCAGGTCCTCGCTGGTCGCCGCCGCCGGGAAGGTGATCGCCGGGACGCCCAGCCCGTTGACCCGGGGCAGCCCCGGCGCCCGCCCGTCCGGGTACGCGTGCACGACCACCTCGGCGCCGCAGCGCAGCACGTCGTCGGTGACCGAGTCCATGTCCCCGATGATCATGTCGGGGGTGTAGCCCGCCTCGACCAGCGCGTCCGCCCCGCCGTCCACGCCGATCAGCACCGGCTTGAACTCCCGGATGTACGGACGCAGCACGTCCAGGTCGTCCTTGTAGTCGTAGCCGCGCACCACGATCAGACAGTGCCGGCCCTGGATCTGGGTCTGGATCTCCGGCACGCCGACGCCGTCGAGGAGCAGGTCGCGTTCCTGCCTGAGGTAGTCCATGGTGTTGGCGGCGAACGCCTCCAACTGCACCGACAGCCCCTCCCGGGCGTCGGCCATCGCCTTGGCCACCGTCTCGGTGTCCTGGAGGGCGCCGTGCGCGACCGGCTCGCCGCCGACGTAGACGGTGTTGCCCTCGATCCGGACGGTGTCACCCTCCCGGACCTGCTCGAAGATCCCCTCACCGAGGTCGTCCAGGAGCGGGATGCCGCCGGCGACCAGCACCTCGGGGCCGAGATTCGGATACCGGCCGGAGACCGACGGTTTGGCGTTGAGCACGGCGGCGACCCCGACGGCGACCAGCGAATCGGCCGCCACCCGGTCCAGGTCGACGTGGTCGATGATCGCGATGTCGCCCGGGCGCAGCCGGCCGACCAGGCGTTTCGTCCGGCGATCGAGGCGCGCGGTGCCGAGGACTGTGTCCGGTTCCGCGCTCCGGTTCCGGCGCAACGTGGGTAGACGCATCGTGACCATCCTGGCATGTGAGGCAGGCATTTCTGTCGCGACATGCCTGGGCAGGGCCGCCTACCCAGGGAAGCACACCGCAGCGCACACTGGTGTGCCTGCGCTCACAATAGGCCGCGGTCAGGGCCGCCTTTCCCGAGCCGCGACGGCCAACAGCTCCTCCGCGTGGGCGATACCCAGATCCGAGTCCGGCAAACCCGCCAGCATCCGGGCCAGCTCGCGGGCCCGCGCGGTGTCCTCCACCACCCGCACCCCGCTGGTGGTCACCGCACCCCGGGTGTCCTTCGCCACCACCAGGTGCCGGTCGGCGAACGCGGCCACCTGCGGCAGGTGGGTGACCACCAGCACCTGGTGGCTGCGGGCCAGCCGGGCCAGCCGACGGCCGATCTCCACCGCCGCCTGGCCACCGACGCCCGCGTCGACCTCGTCGAAGACCAGGGTGGGCGGGCCACCGGAACCGGCGAAGACCACCTCGATGGCGAGCATCACCCGGGACAGCTCACCGCCTGACGCGCCGCGCTGCAACGGCAGCGACGGTGCACCCGGATGGGCCAGCAGCCGCAGCTCCACCTCGTCACCGCCGTCCGGACCCACGCCGACCTCGACGCCGTTGACCGGCAGGCTCGGCTCCGACCTCCCCACCGACCGGGGCAGCACCGCCACCTCGATCCGGGCGTGCGGCATGGCCAGCCCGGCCAGCTCGACGGTGACCTGCTCGGCGAACCGGGTCGCCGCCTCCTGTCGGGATGTCGACACCCGCCCGGCCAGCTCGGCCACCTCACCGGCCAGCCGGGACGCCTCCCGGCCCAGCTCGTCAAGGAACTCGTCGGAGGTGCCCAGGTCGGAAAGCCGGACGCGGGCCCGCTCCGCCCAGGCGACCACCCCGTCGACGTCATCGGCGTACTTGCGGGTCAGCCCCCGCAGCGCCGCCCGCCGCTCGTAGATGGTCTGCAACCGCGCCGGGTCGGCGTCCAACGCCGCCAGGTACGCCGACAGCTCGGCGGAGACGTCGGCGACCAGGGTGGCCGCCTCCTCCAGCCGGGCCGCCAGGTCGCCCAGGGCCGCGTCGGTGCCGGCCTGCGCCTCCAGCGTGCGCCGGGCCAGCCCGAGCAGCGCCGTGGCGTCCGGCGTCTCGTCGGTCGACTCGGCGCCGCCGGCCACGCACTGGTGCGCCGTCTGCGCCGCCGTGCGCAGCCCCTCGGCGTGCTCCAGGCGCTGCGCCTCCGCCTTCAGCTCGTTGTCCTCACCCGGCTGCGGGTCGACCCGGCTGATCTCGTCCAGCCCCAGCCGGAGCAGGTCGGCCTCCTGGCTGCGGGCCCGGGCGTTGCGCCGCCGGTCGGCCAGGTCCTCGACCACCGTCCGCCACCGGGTGTACGCCTCGCGCAGCGCGTCTGTCAGCTTCTCGTGCTCCGGCCCGGCGAACCGGTCCAGCGCGGCCCGCTGCTCGGCCGGTCGCAGCAGGCGCAGCTGGTCGGACTGGCCGTGCACCGCCACCACCTGCTCGCCGACCTCGCCGAGCATCGCCACCGGCATGCTGCGCCCGCCCAGGTGCGCCCGGGAGCGCCCCTCCACGGTGACCGTCCGGCTCAGCAGCAGCACGCCGTCGTCGTCGGGCTCGCCGCCGGCATCGATGACCCGGGCGTGCACGGCCGCCGCGACCCGGCCGACGAGGCGCAGCCGCCCCTCGACCAATGCACGGCCCGGCTGGGCGCGCACCCGGCCGGCGTCGGCCCGGCCACCGAAGAGCAGGCCGAGACCGGTCACCACCATCGTCTTGCCGGCACCGGTCTCGCCGGTGATGACGTTCATCCCGCCGGCCAACGGCAGTGTGGTGTCCTCGATGACGCCCAGTCCGGTGATGCGCAGCTCTTCCAGCACAGCACCCGACAGTAGACGCGGGCCCCGACAGTTGACCAGCCGGCGCGGCCGGGACGCCGCGCCGACCCGGGCGAACACCCGCCCCGGCGCCGCCACCGGCCCGCCGTCCAGCCTGCTGGTCACCGTAGGCGGGACGCCGGGGAGACCTGGCTCACCTGCGGTTGCCCCGCCAGCCGTGCACCGGCAGCCCGAACTTCGCCACCAACCGGTCGGTGAACGACCGGGCCCGCAGCCGCACCACACACACCGGCAACGCGCCACGACGCACCGTGACCCGGGCACCCGGCGGCAGGTCGTACACGCGCCGGCCGTCGCAGCAGAGCACCGCCAGGGTGGTGAACGGGTCCACCGTGATCGAGAACGTCGACGTCGGCGAGGTGACCAGGGGCCGGCTGAACAGCGCGTGCGCGCTGATCGGCACCAACAGCAGCGCCTCCACCTCCGGCCAGACCACCGGCCCGCCGCCGGAGAACGCGTACGCGGTGGAGCCGGTCGGGGTCGCGCACACCACGCCGTCGCAGCCGTACCGCGACAGCGGCCGGCCGTCCACGTCGACGAGGAGCTCCAGCATCTGGGCCCGCTCGCCCTTCTCGACGCTGATCTCGTTGAGCGCCCAGGACTCGATCGTCGGGCCGCCGTCGAACTCCGCGGTCACGTCCAGGGTGAGCCGTTCGTCCACCGTGTAGTTGCGCTCGACCACGTCGCGCACCGCCACGTCGAGGTCGTCGATCTCCGCCTCGGCGAGGAAGCCGACCTTGCCGAGGTTGATGCCGAGCAGCGGCACCTTCGTCGGGCGGGCCAGCTCGGCCGCGCGCAGGAACGTGCCGTCCCCACCGAGGGCGAAGACGATCTCCGCGCCCTGTGCGGCCTCGGGGCCGGTCACCGGCACCACGCCGGGCAGGTCCAGGTCCTCGGCCTCCTCGGCCACCACCCGCACCTCGAAGCCCGCGGCGATCAGGTCCGCCGCGACCGCCCGGGCGTGCTCGGTGCTGCGGCGCCGGCCCGTATGCGTCACGAGCAGCGCGGTACGACTCACCGGATCCGCCTTCCGTTCGCGACCGCGGGGCTCGCAAGCTCACTCCTCGCGCTCACCCGTCCCGCCTTCCGTTCGCGACTGCGGGGCTCGCAAGCTCACTCCTCGCGCTCACCCTGCCACCTCCTCCGGGGCCGTTTCCGGCTCCTGCGGGGCCGCGTCCGGCGTGGTGCCGGACGGGGGCGGACCCTGCGGGCCGGCCGCCACGACGGCCCGCACCCGCTGCGGGTCAGCCTTCGACGCGCCCCGGCGTAACCATACGAAGAACTCGACGTTGCCGCTGGGCCCCGGCAGTGGGCTCGCGGTAACGTCCGCCAGCCCCAGGCCGAGCGTGGCCGCCGCCGCCGCCACATCGAGGACGGCCTCGGCGCGCAACGCCTCGTCGCGCACCACCCCGCCGGCGCCGACCCGTTCCCTGCCCACCTCGAACTGGGGCTTGACCATCAGCGCCAGGTCGCCGTCGAGCCGGGTGCAGGCGGCCAGCGCCGGCAGCACCAGCCGCAGCGAGATGAACGACAGGTCGGCCACCGTCAGGTCGACCTGCCCGGCGATCACCTCCGGAGTCAGGGTGCGGACGTTGGTGCGTTCGAGGACGCGTACCCGGTCGTCGGTGCGCAGCGACCAGGCGAGCTGGCCGTACCCGACGTCCACGGCGACCACCTCGGCCGCGTCGGCGCGCAGCAGGACGTCGGTGAAGCCGCCGGTCGACGCGCCGGCGTCGAGGCAGCGGCGGCCGGCCACCCGCAGCCCGCCCGGGGCGAACGCGGCCAGCGCGCCGGCCAGCTTGTGCCCGCCCCGGGAGACGTACTCCGAGACGGGGTCGGCACCGGTGACCAGCAGCGGGTCCGCGGGATCGACCATCGCGGCGGCCTTGCGGGCCGGCACCCCGCGAAGCCGGACCCGCCCGGCCTCCACGAGCGCGGCGGCCTGCTCCCGGGAGCGGGCCAGCCCGCGGCGGACGAGTTCGGCGTCGAGCCGGGTGCGACGTGCCATGGGAAGGTTCTCCGGTCGGTCAGGCCTGGTCGATGGTGGCGAGCGTCTCGCGCAGCGTCTGGTACGCCGCCTCGTACTGCGGGATCTGGTCGGCCGGCGAGAGCACCGTGGCGTTCGCCATCGCCTGGACGGCGGCGTCCACCGCCGGGTGCCGGACCGCCCCGTCGTCGTCGACGCCGACCGGGCTCGGCGGCGGGCCCGGCCGGGGACCGGGCGGCGGGCCCGGCCGGAACGGCGCGCTCACCGCCCGCCTCGACCTGTCGCGGGTACGCTCACTTCGCGCCGCCGGGCTGCTGCCTGCGCGGCACCGCCTTCACCGGCCGGGCCGGCTCCGCGCCGCCCTCGTCGGTACCGGTACGGCTCACCGTGGCCGGCGGCTTGCGGGCGATGGTCTTCTTCGCGACGGCCTTCTTGGCCACCGCCTTCTTCGTCACGGATTGCGTCGCCAGCGCGTCCGGGGCTGCGGGGCCCGTCGACTCCGCGGCGGCGGAGGGCAGGGGGGCCGGCTCCGCCGCGCCGGCCGGCAGGGCGGACCCGACGGGGGCGGCCGGGCCCGCCTTGGCCTCCCGGAGCTGACGCTCCAACTCGTGCACCCGACGGGTCAGCTCGGCCACCTCGTCGGCGGCCGCCAGTCCCACCGCGCCGAGGGCGCGGTCCACCTCGAAGCGCACCAGTTTGGTCAGCGCCTCCCGGTTGGCCACACCGGTCGAGACCAGTTCCTCGGCGAGGGCCTGGAGCTGGGTGGCCGTCGCCTCACCGGAGCCGACCAGCCGGCGTACGACGTCCTGGGCCTTCTTCCGGGGGGCCTCCGTCAGGCCCATGGCCAGTCCGAGGTAGGCGCGCCACGCGTCCTGCATGCCTGAATCCTTCCACGGGGGTGGGGTTTCAGGTGTCACGCTACCGGGCGCCGCGCGACGCCCATTACGGTACGGTGCCGGGAAACGGGCGTGGCGAGGTGTGAGGAGACGATGTGGCCAGCGTGGACGAGTGCCGGCAGGCGTTGCAGGATCTGGCCGCCCGGCTGGACCGCAACGCCGAGACCGTGCGGGGGCGGATCGACCTGGACCGGACTCTGGCCTGCCGGGTGACCGATCTGGGTACGGCCTTCCACGGCCGACTCGCCGACGGGCGGCTGCTCGACCTGACCGACGGCGACGACCCGAAGGCGAAGATCGCGCTGAGCACCAGCAGCGACAATCTGCTCGCCCTCGTCCGCGGCGAGCTCGACGTCACCCGGGCGGTGGCGTCCAAGCAGGTCTCGATCAAGGCGAACCCGTTCGACCTGCTGAAGCTCCGCAAGCTGCTCTGACAGCCGGGACGCCGGTCCCCGGGTCAGTCCGTCAAGCCGAGGTCGGCCAACGCCTCGATGGCCTCCGGCGACCCCGCCCGGACCGCCGGGCCGGCGTCCGCCGCCCACGCGACGGCGCAGAGCGCGGCCAGGGCGTCCAGCGGTCGTCCCGCCCCGGTCAGTTCCAGCACGCCGTCATCGGCCACGGTCGCCGACCAGCCACCGGTCTCCGGATCGCCGGGCACCCGGACCACCGCCGCCGGGTCGAACAGCCCGGCCAGATCGACCGAGACGTACGTCGGGCGACGCGCCGGGGCTGCGGCCAGCAGCTCGGGCACATCGCTGACGCCGGTGAGCACCAGCAGGCTGTCCAGCCCGGCCCGGCGCGCGCCCTCGATGTCGGTGTCCAGCCGGTCGCCCACCACCAGGGTGCGTCCCTCGCCGGCCCGGCGGGCGGCGGTGGCGAACAGCGCCGGCTCGGGCTTGCCCACCACCACGTCCGGTTCCCGGTCGAGCGCGGTGCGCAGCACGGCCACCAGCGATCCGTTGCCCGGCAGCGGGCCACGCCCGCTGGGCAGGGTGCGGTCGGTGTTCGTGGCGATCCAGATCGCGCCCGCCCGCACCGCAAGCGACGCCTCGGCCAGGTCCGCCCAGCCGACCTGTGGGCCGTACCCCTGCACCACCGCGGCCGGGGCGTCGTCGGCGAGGGAGACCGGACGCAGCCCGACCGCGCCGATCTCGGCGCGCAGCGCCTCCGCACCCACCACCAGGACCGCCGCACCGGCGGGCAGCCGCTCCGCCAGCAGTTCGGCGGAGGCGGCGGCGGAGGTCAGCACCTCCTCCGGGGTGGCGGGCACGCCCATCCCGCAGAGCAGGTCGGCGACCTCGCTGGAACGACGGGACGCGTTGTTCGTGGCGTACGCGACCGCCCGTCCCTCGGCACGCAGCCGACCCACCGCCGCGACGGCGCCGGGGATCGGCCGGTCGATCAGGTAGATCACCCCGTCCAGGTCGAAGACGACCAGCGAGTACCCGTCGGCCAGCCGACCCCCGGCGTCCGTGCTCACCGCTGGTCCGTGCCCGATTCGCGGTCGCCGGCCGGCTCCTCGCCCCGCGCCGACCCGGGCCGGGCCGCAATGGTGCCGGCCTCGTCGTCGGTCAGCTCGTCCCCGGCCAGGTCGTCGGCGCGCCGCCCGGCGTCGTCGTCGTCTTCGTCGTCTTCGTCTTCGTCGTCGCGGTCGGCGGCGTCCGAAGAGTCGAGGTCCTCGTCCCGGTCGTCGGCACCGAGGTCGTCCTCGTCGTCCGACCGGCCGGCGACCGGCTCAGCCGGCACCGCGCCCGGGCTTCCCGGCCCGGCAGCGATCTCCTCGGCCGGCTCGTCGTCCTCGTCGTCGCCCTCGATCAGCACCCCGTCGAGTTCGAGCAGCCGCTCGGCCGCATCGGTCTCGCCGTCGGTGTCGACCTCGGCCGCCCGGGAGAACCACTCCCGGGCCTCCTCGCGCCGCCCGACCGCGAGCAGCGCGTCGGCGTACGCGTACCGGAGCCGGCCGGCCCACGGCTCGGTCGCCTCGCTCGTCAGCTCACGAACCTGGAGCATCGCCACCGCGGCGTCCTTCTGGCCGAGGTCACCACGGGCGCCGGCGGCCACGATCAGCAGCTCGATCGCGACGGCCTGGTCCAGCTTGTCCTGGTCGGCGCCCCGGAACAGGTCGATCGCCCGTTCCGGCCGCCCGAGCGCCCGCTCGCAGTCGGCGAGCACCGCCAGGTGGCTCTGCAACCCGGTCATCCGGTGATACGTGCGCAGCTCGGCGATGGCCGTCTGCCACTCCCCCGTGTGGTACGCGGCCAGTCCGACCGCCTCCCGGACCGCCGAGATCCGCGACGCGAGCCGCCGGGCGGCCATCGCGTGCGCCAGCGCCTCGACCGGAGCCTCGTCGATCAGCTGGCCGGTCGCGACCAGGTGCCGGGCGACGGTGTCCGCCACCGGCTTGGCCAGCGAGAGCAGTTCGGCGCGGACGGTCGAGTCCAGGTCGGTCGCGACGATCTCGTCGGGCAGCGCGGGCGCGTCCGTAGTGCGGTCACCCTCCGCCGACCCGGCGCGGTCCCGCCGGTCGTCGCGGGCGGGGCCGGCAGCGTAACCGCCTTCCCGGCGCCGGTCCTCGGGACCACGGCGGTCGTCGCGGCGCGGACGCTCGCCCTGACCGGCCCGGTCGCCACCACCAAAGCCACCCTCACGGGAGCCGGACCGGAAGCCACCCTCGCGACGGTCACCACCACGGAAGCCACCCTCACGCGACGGACCACCTTCACGCGAGCCGGAGCGGAAGCCACCCTCACGCGGGCCGCCCTCACGCGGACCGGAACGGAAGCCACCCTCACGCGGGCCACCTTCACGCGGACCAGAGCGGAAGCCGCCCTCACGACGGTCGCCGCCCTGGTACCCGCCCTCACGACGGTCACCACCACGGAAACCACCGTCACGCGACGGACCACCTTCACGCGGACCGGAACGGAAGCCGCCCTCACGCGGGCCACCTTCACGCGGACCGGAACGGAAGCCGCCCTCACGCGGGCCACCTTCACGCGGACCGGAACGGAAGCCGCCCTCACGACGGTCGCCGCCCTGGTACCCGCCCTCACGACGGTCACCACCACGGAAGCCGCCCTCACGCGGGCCGCCCTCACGCGGACCGGAACGGAAGCCGCCTTCACGGTCGCCACCGCGGAAGCCGCCCTCACGACGGTCACCGCCCTGGAACCCGCCCTGCCGGCCATCCCCGTCACGGCGGAAACCACCCTCGCGCGGACCCGACCGGAAGCCACCCTCGCGACGGTCACCACCGGATCCGCCCTCACGCGGACCAGAGCGGAAGCCGCCCTCACGACGGTCACCACCACGGAAACCACCGTCACGCGACGGACCACCTTCACGCGAGCCGGAGCGGAAGCCACCCTCACGCGGGCCGCCCTCACGCGGACCGGAACGGAAGCCACCCTCACGCGGGCCACCTTCACGCGGACCGGAACGGAAGCCGCCCTCACGCGGGCCGCCCTCACGCGGACCGGAACGGAAGCCGCCCTCACGACGGTCGCCGCCCTGGTACCCGCCCTCACGACGGTCACCACCACGGAAACCACCGTCACGCGACGGACCACCTTCACGCGGACCCGACCGGAAGCCACCCTCGCGACGGTCACCACCGGATCCGCCCTCACGCGGACCAGAGCGGAAGCCACCCTCACGACGGTCGCCGCCCTGGTACCCGCCCTCACGACGGTCACCACCACGGAAACCACCGTCACGCGACGGACCACCTTCACGCGGACCCGACCGGAAACCGCCCTCACGCGGGCCGCCTTCACGCGGACCGGAACGGAAGCCGCCCTCACGACGGTCGCCGCCCTGGTACCCGCCCTCACGACGGTCACCACCACGGAAGTCACGGCCCTCACCGCGCGGTGCCCCGCGGCTGTCGCCATCCCGGCGGTCACCGGCGGCGGGGCGGGAATCGTCACGGGAAGTACCCCGGAACCCGCCCTCACGGCGCTCACCGCCACGGAAACCACCGCCCTGGCCGCCGGCTCGATCGCCGCGGTACGGGGGACGTTCGTCGCGTCGGGGCGCCCCGTCACGTCGGTCGGAGCGGTCTTCGGAACGACGAGGACGGTCGCCGTCGTGCGGTCCTGAACTCACAGGTACATCCTTCCTGATTGCGCCGGAACCGACGCTACGCAGTCGAGGGCCGACCCGGGTGGGGCGGCCCTCGACTGGAAAGA
>NZ_CP109533.1:0-17733 GCF_045040155.1 Micromonospora sp. NBC_01405
CACCCTATCACGGCTTCGCCAGATAGTCAAGCCCCAACCGTCCGTCACTCTGAGTAAATCTTCCGGCTTCCTTGACAGATCGCAAGATCTATGCATACCACCATACTTGCAGGTCAGAGCGCCGAGATAGCGCGGCTGCGCCACGCTTGACAAGAATGACGCTCCGTGCATCGCTAACTCTCCGTACACTTTTGGCCGTTAACCCGGCCAAAAACTTCTTTTGTCTTATACCCGACAGTTCGCCATGCACAGTAATGCAGTAATGCAGTAATGCCGTAGCTACTGCACTACTGCACTACTGCGGTTGTCACGGCGGGTATCAGCCGGCCGATACAGCCGGTAACATCCGGGCCATGGATATCGACTGGCGGAGCGTGGCCGCCCGCATGGCACAGGCGACCGGGGGCGGGTACTCCCACGTCCTCAACGGAACGGAGATCGACGCGGTACACGATGCCCTAGACGATCTAGAAGCGGCCCAGCGGAGCGCGCCGGAGGTAGCGGAGCGGCTGAGCCGTGAGGCGCGAACCCGGAGCAGGCACACCCGGTACGGCGGTTACCCGGTGCCGGACCCTACGGCCCCGGTCGACATGGGGACCGCGCTTGACCAGGCCCGACGCAGCAACTCCGCAGTAATGCAGTATCGCAGTAATGCAGTAGGGCAGTAACGCAGCAGGGCAGTAGCTCAATGAGCTACTGCCCTACTCTCCGGGGAAGCCAGTCGGCGTGCCCGGTAGATCCCGCACACCCCGTGAACGGGCCGGGGGAGCCATTCGGCGTGCCCGTAGAGGTCAGAGCTTGCGTCCCAAGCCCCACCCCGCCCGCCACAATACACGCTGAGCAAACAGCAAGGGGCCCGGCTCACCACGGAGGAAGAGAGCCGGGCCCCTGCTCTTGGTGCCACCCCCGTCACATGACCACGGGCCGCACCGTCCTGCCAACCCTCCATAGAGGGGTATCCATTTTTGTTCAGATCCCCGGGCAGGGTGCTCGTCATACACCCCGCCCGCAGGTCCCACTCGCGCGGGCACCACAGCAGACTACAACACTCTTTGTGCCTAGTCCATTACCGAGTGGCCCAGTACGCCAGCAGCGCGACCAGGTGCGCGGTTGCCCACCACCGGCCATAGACCACCATGCACCGCCCCCGGTGCCAGTCGTCCGGGGCCACCCCGCACCCGCCGCAGTAGGTCAGGACATCAGTCGACAACCGTCACTCCGGCCTCATAGTCCGTGATGCCCAGCATCGACGCGAGGCCCGAGTCATCACCCAACGGCTCACCCGCATAGGCGTTGATCACTGCCCCGTCGAACAGGTCTTGCGCCTGGCGATCCCGCCCGGCCTCCCACGCCGCCGCGACCTGATCCATGATGCCGGCCACGTCGAGCACATCGGGCGGACGGCGCTTGCCGTCCGGCTTGCCCGATGAGAGCGCCCGTACCGCCAGGGTGCCGACACGCACCTGCCGCACCGTCCGGAGCTGCGCCGCCACGTACGCGCGCCGCATCTCCTCGATGATGCCGGGGAACGCCGACGCCGCTTTGTGTCCCGGGGTGCCCTCCCCCCGGTACCAGCGCTGAGCCTGCCGGATGTCGACCCCGGCCCGGTCAGCGAGCCACCGGGTAGCCCCCTGCCCGTGCTGCACACGGGCCATGCTCAGCACCTCCCGCCATGTCATGCCGTCACCCATCGACCGCATCCAATCCCGAGACGTGCTCATCAGAAGTCCACCCCCGGCACCTCGGCCCGCCGAACCACCATGATCGGAAACGGAAAGCCGTGCCCCGGCAACTCCTCCAGCTCCCCCGGCTCCGGCACGTAGTCCTCCGGGCCGACCGAGTCCAACTCGTGGTTGTAGGCGTTGGCCTCCTCCCACTCGATGTAGGGATCGCCGTACTCGAATGGGTCGCTCACTTGCTCGCCTCCAATGCCTCGAAAATGGGCTTCCACCGGCCGACCCGGTGAGCCTCTGCCAGCTCTGCCGTAACCTGGGTCGCCCGGTGTGGCTTGAATTTGCCCAACTGCCTGTAGTTGTCCTTGGTCGGGTCCTCCGGCACCACCAGGCCGTGAGGCACCTCGCGCGCCGCCTGGCCGATGAACCACACCGCGTCCACATGGAACCCGGCCACCTGTGCAGTCGTCTTGTCGACCGCCCGCAGCATCCGGGCCTGGCCAGTTGACACGATCATGTCCGACCAGTCCAGCCGCAACGTCGGCGTCTTATTGAGCCGCGCCGATCGGAGCACCGCGCCAAACATCCGGGTGCCGGTGGCCTTGAGCGCGTCCATCACCATGTCCGCCACCGGGTCGCCGCGCCGGGCCATAAGCCTGCTCCGGGCGGATCGGTACATGGCCACATGCGACCGGAGCCGCCGGCCGTGCTTAGGCCAAACCACCGACTCCTCCACGGTGCCCTGTGCGCCCCGCTCCGCCAGGTAGCCGGCGATGGGGATAGGGACGTAGGCCCCGGGCCGGTAGCGTCCCTCCAGCCCGTACGGCAGGCCCTCCAGCGGCCCCGCGTACCGGACATACCCGGGGAGACGCTGCCACCCGTCCGGCAGGGTGGCCGACCTCACCGGGTCGCCTAGCCCTAGCTCGATGTCCGCAGCAGACGGGTACATCCCGTTGACGTCGAAGGAGTTGATCCACGTGCCCGGCGTCAGCTCGTCACCGGGCACCATCCACGTGTCCGCCCGCCACCGGTTGGACACCACGTCCGCCACCAGCTCCCGATCGTGCTCCGGCAGGGGCGGGATGCTGTGGTGTTTGAGCCCGCCATTGAGCAGGCGCTTAGCCGTCTCATACGGGCCCCGGAACGGCACCCCGCGCAGCAGGGACAACCACAGCTCTTCCGCCGCTGCGAGCTGCTCCGGCGTGGCGGAGGGGTGCCCGTTGTCCAGTAGCCACGGGCCCAGCATCCCGGCCGGCTCCGTCGAGCGCACCAACCGCAGCGCCGGCCGCGCCGGCTCCGGCTCCGGCTCCGGCAGTTCCATCTGCGCGGGCGCGGGTGGGGGCGTACCCCGCTCAGCGCACCCGCCGTGCAAAACCCTGCCGTTGACCCGGATAAGGCACGGCTCTCCGCACGTCTCACACGGCAGCTTGATGTCGGCAACTGAGACCATGTCGACCACGCGCAGCAGCGCCGCCGGTTGCGGCGCCGCATCGACAGGGGCCGAATCCGCGGGCGGGTCGGCGGGGACCGCCGGCTCTGCCGACAGGTCGTCATCGACCAGGTGGCGGAGCAGGTAGACGCGAGTCGGCTTGCCGTCGATCCTCAGCACCGACTGGAGTTTGCCCGGGGTCCGGTGGAGTTTGCCCATCCGATCGATCTCTTGCAGCGCCGTGGTCACGTCAGCGATCCCGAGCCGCTCCGCCCGCTCCCGCAGACGCCCGGGGAGCACCGCCAGATCTGCCGGCACCTCATCTACCCCCCGCAGAGTCCACCCGGCTACCTCGATCCGCGACCGGTCGCCCCGGCGCAGCATCTCGGCGTACGCCGGCCGCGTCGGAAACGCGGTCGGCTCCGACATCTCCCACTCCGCCAGTCCAGCCAAGAGCTGCCCGCCCTCACCGCCACCGCGCTCCGCCATGCCCTCCAACTGCATACCGAGGGCGTGCCGGCCGCCGGCCATGGCCGCATCTCCCACGCCGGCCACCCCGAAAACGTCACCCAGGAGACGGGCCCCAGCAATCGCAGACGCAATGTGCTCTGCCACCCGCTCCTCCGGGCCGCCCTCCGGCATCCCTAGGTCGGCCTCCGCCCGGTCGATGCGCGCGGCGAACGCCTCCGGGGAGATAGCCCCGTCGATGATGGCCGCCAGGCCGTGACCGTGGCCCATCGTGGACAGTCGCTTGAGCGTTTTCGACTGCCGGGAATCGGTCGTAAGCGCGCTATGGATCTCGATCACTCGCGCCGCAATTCCCACATTTGCAATTCGCGTGACAATGCCCTCGTTGCCAGTCGAAATGAGCGCGCCGGCCCACCCCCCGGAGGGCTGGTTGAGCCCGCCCTCACGGGTCGACGTAATCTTGCGCGCCCCCTCCAGAGCTGAGAAAACCATCTGCTGGAGCGCCCGGGGGGGGAGCGCCAACGCTTGGATCTCATCGCGGAATCCGGGCAGCACGGCCAACTGCCGGAGCCACACGATCAGCCCGTTAGCCGTCCCCGTCCAGGGCTCCACCACACCGCCCCGGCTGCTCTGACCGACCACCGCCGCCGCGCACTGGAGCGCCGTGGTCTTGCCCCGGCTCGATGGCGAGTTGAGATGGATCATAAAGCTCTGTCGGCCCAACGGGTCGACGTACAACCCGGCCACCACAGCGCCCATGACCAGGGCAATCAACGGTGCATCGACCACCGCCCGCAGGATCGCAGAGAACGATGAGGGCGTGCCCCGGGTCACCCCGTACCCCGCTGGCAGCACATCGAGCGGGGGCAGGTGGAGCCGGTCCGATACCCACCGGGCGTGGGTAGTGCCCAGCGGCAGGCTGCGCGCCTGGTGGTCGATTAGGTTGTGCAGCACCTCCCTGACGGACCGCGATCCCACCCCCGGGACGCCGGGGAACCTGGTCCGCCAGACCCGGTGATCGGCCACGTCGACAGACGAGACAGTCGCAGTGTCGGTCCCGACCTGGAGCGTCAGTAGCCGCCCGACCACCTCCCCCCGCGTGTTATGCGTGGCCAGGTGCCGGGTGACCACCGGGCACCAATCCAGGACCTGCACGCGCTCGCCGTCACGCGTGCGCTGCCACACAGACTGTCCGGGGATGTACGTGTAATTCGGACTCCCGGGTACCAGAATCGGCAATTCGACCGGCCGGGAATCCGACGTATTGCGGCGCGGCCGGTTGGCCACGCTAGACTTTTGCTCAGGGTGCACAGACACCCCTCCTCTCAGTGAGCCGCTACCCACGGCTGAGATGAGTCCCACCCCTCGCGGGGTGATGTGCAGGCCCGGTGGAGTGGATGACCACCGGGCCTGCTCCCATCCTATGGACGTACGTGACGAGCGGGACCGCGCCACAGTGCGGACGTGGCCGCCGATCTCCGGATGGGGACAGCCGTACGGGTGATCTTACACGGGATGCAGTAATGCAGTAATGCAGTAGTGCAGTAACGCAGTAGTGCAGTAACGCAGTAGGGCAGTAGCCCCGTAGCTACTGCCCTACTGCGTCACTGCGTCTAATCAGGCGATCACTCCGACATCCTCGCGGCCAGCCTGTCCGCCACCCGCTCCACCACGGGCCCTGCACCCTGGCGCAGATCCTCGCCCAGCTCGTCGACCATCGAGCGGATCAGGTCGACCGTGGTGACCTTGTGCACGCCGATCATCTCCGCCAGGTCCGCCAGGACTCGCGTCAGTGCGCGGTACTCCAGCGGGGACAGATCGGCTGTGATCCTGGTGGTCTTGGTCTGCACCGCCGCCGGCCGCCGCCGGCCGCCGCCGGCCGCCGGCTCTTGCGGCGCCGCATCGACCGGGGCCACTGGCGTCGGGGCCGGAACCGGTTGGAGAGCCGCCGCCATCCGCTCCGCCGCCGTCCGCCTGGCGGCAGGCTTGGCCGCGCTCATCGGGTAATCCCGGCGTTCGCCAGCGGCTGTGCGGACCACTGCGCCAGCAGCGTCGATGCCACCGCGGAATAGGCTATGTCGTCCCCATCGACCGGCCCGCCGAACGCTTGGCCGTACCCGGTCGCGCCGGTCCGGTGGGGGATGGTCGGCGTGAACACGTCCCGCCCGGTGGTCTCCAGTAGGCCCCGGGCGGTTTCGGTCGCTGCCGCCCGTGCAACGGTCCTGTTGAGCAGGACGCGGGCCCGCAGCGCCTCCACCCGGTCCGGCCGGTCCGCCGCGTCCGCGATGCTCATCCACACCGGGCCTACGCGGTCCATCTCCATCGTGGTGGGTGCCATGGGCACAATCACGTCAGTAGCCGCCCACAGCGCAGATGCAGCTATCCCCGCCTCCTGCTCCAGCGGGGGCGTGTCGATCACCACGATGTCAAATCGGTCCCGGTCGACCACACCCCACATCTGCCTGTGCAGGGTCTTTGACGGCATGGCAAAGACGGGGATCTCCCATTCGCCCAGCGCGGCCCAGCGCAGTAGCGACCCCTGGGGGTCGGCGTCGATACCGATCACCCGATGCCCGTAGCGCTTTTGCAGGCAGTGCAGCAGATACGCGGTACTGGTCGTCTTGCCGGACCCACCCTTGTAGTTGTTGATCGTGAGGACGCGCGGCCCGTTTCGCAACTTCATGCCGCGCAGTATTGCAGTAATGCAGTAGTGCCGCAACTACTGCACTACTGCACTACTGCACTACTGCGTATGTGGATCAGCCCTGCTGATTGGGCACCCGGTACACCGCCCACACGGCCAGGGCCGCCGTCACCACACCGGCCACGAGCTGCCCCGTTTCCCCCGCATCGAGCAGGTCGTCCGCGAGCATCGGAGCCGCCAGGGTGCAAACCCCGCCGACCGCCGCCATGATCGCCTTTGCCTTCTTCATCATTCGCTTACCCTTTCATCAATTCGGGTCACCTTATCGAAAAGCGACCCACCACCATTCGGATTGAGCTGATACTCAATCCGTTCCACCCTTTTTACCAGGCCCGGCGTATCGTCATCCCCCAGAATAGCCGTAGCCAGTTCGTGGATTGCAGAGAATGCGCGCCAGAATGCTTTGAGAATCCAGCCGATACCCGCCAGGCCAGCAGCGACCGCCGCTATCTGGCCGGCGATAGTGACCACTGCCGGCCCCATTATCAGACCCCCATCAGCTTAGACCAGGTTGCGCGACCGGCCACGCCGTCCACCGCGATTCCCTGCCGCCTCTGGCAATTCCTCACGGCATGGTCGGTCAGGGCCCCAAATTCGCCGTCCTCTCGCAGCCCTCCCCCCATCACGTTTAGCAGCGCCTGGAGTCGCTTCACGCCAATTCCCTTGGCGCCCTTCTTGAGCGTCTGCATTTTCGCTATCACGTCCTTTCTCCAGTCGACTACCGGAGCAGTCGGGGGAACATCGTCCGGATCGTCGGCGAGTATCCCCAGAATGCAGCGCATCGCCACCGGATCATTGATGTACTTGCGGTGAATCGAAATATGGATATGCCAGAGGTGGGAGCTGTCGGACGTAGCCGCCTTATCGCGGGCGTAATCCCACCCCTCCACCTCCCGATCCGAATCCACGTTGCCGAAAAACTCGCGCATCGGATACGCCCGGGAATCACCTCGGCGGCCCGCATCGAGCAGCAGCCGGGAGAAATGCGCGATCGTCCGGAAATCTCCGTCCTGTGCGTCAGGAAACGTCCAATCGATAGCCGATCCCTGATCCGCCGGGCCCTCCCGGTCGATGTAGAACTGAACCGAGTAGTCATCCGCGGGCAGGTGGTCCCGCGAATTGTGATAGCCCCGCTTTCGGGCCAGGATGCCGCCCAGCTTCGACTTCGGGGCCAGGCCCCGCAGCCCCGGCCAGAGCACAGTCTCGATGGCGCTCATTCCGCCTCCTCCCGCTTCCGGCGGCCCCGGAAGAACAGTCCGGAGCCCCATTCCTCCGGTGCCTTTTCGGACGGCTGAGAGGGTTTCTCCGGCTCCGGGGCCGGCTCCCTCACCTCCGGGGCCGGGGCGACCGGGACGGACGGCTCAGCAGGCTTTTCCGGCTCCGGCTCGGCGGGGGGGGTCCGACCTGCCGCGAGCGCCTCACGCACCTCCCGGCGGAAATCTTCCCATTCCGACCGGGAAATGCTCTCCGGCCGGTCGGCCACCGGGGGAACGGCGGTCGGCGGTTGCTCCTGCCCCTGGCCGCCCTGCTCCTGCTCCATTTCAGCCCCTTTCAGATTACGTAGGTCGCTGCGAATCGGATATTCGATCCGGCCGCAATGTTTCCATCGGCGGACCGCAGAGTGACCACCCCGGTAGGCGCAATGAGCGCCTCACCGTCCATCGAGCCGTTACCGTATACCGCAGGTGTGTCAACCGGAGGCCGTATTCCTGTCGGCAGCGTGCAATACGTGGTATCGGGGATGTTTCCCGACGTGGCCGTAATCGCGTTGGTCGAATTGCCGTACACCCATACTGTCACAAGCGGGCCCGCCTTGTGATACCGGAATCCGCCGCTGTTAAGCGTGAATCCCGGCCCCATGGCAAGACCTTTCATATCGGTCGGAGTGCTGACTACCCGAGTTACCGGGTAGGACATCGCACCATTCACAGTGAGACTATTCACCGTCAGATCGGAAAAGGTGGCCGGCCCTTTCCAATCAAACTCGGAGTTTACGTCACCGGCGAGGTTGTAGTCCTGGAAAAACGCGAATTCCTCGTTCAGGCCGAGGCCCTCGAATATGGTGCGGAATGCATTCACGACCATAATCGGCTGAGTGGAAAGCTCGAAGTCAAACTGATAGGTCGTGACCACCTGGGTAAACGACGGATCATCGATGTCGGCAGGGAAGAATCCCAATTCGATGCTTGCACCGACGGCAGTTCCAGGGCCCACCCCGATGTAAAACCCGATCAGGTCTCCGGCGTTATTGTTAGCGTAAAACAGGATCGCTGCCGTGATGTGCGGAATGTTCGCCGGAATGTCCGAGCCGATCACGATTCTCGGCTTGTCGGCAGCGGCACCATAGGGCAGCGTGAGCAGCTTCAAAATGTTGGCGATGTTCGATTTCACGCCTCCACCTCGTATATCACGAGGGCCCGCCCGACAGCACCCGGAGTGCACCCGCTCCACTCCACAGAAAGCGTGTCACCAAGTCGCAGGCGGACGTAGGGCTCCCCGCCGATCGCATCGGCTCCCGGCTCAAACGGGGCTACCAGAGAGCCATTCTTGCGCAGTTGTCCAGTAGCGCCACCGGGAGCGCCCGGCATCTCCGGGGACACCTGCTGTACATTCCACGTTTGCCGGCCATCTGCGGTAATCGTGATAACCGCGCGCCCGTCCGGCCCGACAGTTGCCGCAAGATTGGTGTCTGCCATTAGTCAGCCCACATTTCCACGGTGAGGCCAACCATGGTCGTGTTCTGTGCCGATTTGACGAAGATCGGACGAGTGTGATTGATCGGAAACGGAACCAGCTTAGGCCAAATGCAGCCCTCCCCCGTCGACCGATCGTTGATGTAAACGTCTTCGGTCATCGAGATCATCGATCCGCGGCACCGCTTGAGATTGGCCGGGGCGATACCGACGAAATCGGTTCCCACGTTATCGGTAGAGTGCTGCACATACCTGTTCGGCAGCACGTACCCATTTACCGGACCCTCCATTCTGACCGGAACGGAGAATTGCGGCTGGTCGAGTTGGTGCAACTCTTCCAGTTCCGGCGTGGCGTCCAGTTCCCCTGATTCCATCACTTCCCTTTCGCAATGGCCGCGCGTGCGACCTTTCCCGCCACATCAGCGGCACCATCGACTACCGGCTGAGCAACAATCCGGAGTCCCGATACCACGAGCGCCATCCCCACCACAGCATATGCAATCCGCTTCCATGTGCCCGGCTCCATCAGCCATTTAGTCACAATTACCGGCGTCTGTGCGGCGTCAGATATGACGCTCGCCAGGCCATCGGCCGGGGCCGCCGGAACCGGCTCCGGCTCCGGAGCCGCCCCCCCATCCCCACCCGTCGCACGAATCGTGGCCGCCGCCACCTGGGCAGGCCCTAGAGCCGCCATATAGCGCGCGAATCCCAGCGGATCAGTCGGGGTAAAGACAGACCAAGGTTTCCAATTCTTGCCGCCGCCGGAAATCGAATACATGGCACGCGCGTTGAATGCCGGATCTCTCAGTTTCGACCCATCCCGCAACCCACCCTTACCCTCCTCCGCCTTTAGCGACCGGATTTGCCACAGCCCGATTGACGGCCCCCATTTCTGATCCTGTAGGCCCTCGTCTCCGACCTCTCCGGCGTCACCGCCCGACTCTGCGATAGCGATAGCGATAGCGTCGACTAGGGGGCGGAAATCACGGATTCCCGCCGCCCACGCCAAGCGGCCGATTGCGACCGCAGAAAGAGCCACTGGAGTTACTCGCCGCTCATGAATACCGGCTCAGCCGGCACGTCCTGGGTAGGCGACTGCCGCAGCCCCGGGAGCAGCATCCGAGACGTTTCGGGATTGATCGTGTTGGCGTGTCTGGTCACCACGTCCGCGATGATGACCATAGCGCCCCCGATGATAAAAATGGTCGGGTCTTTGGCGATCAGCGAGATAGCGGAAACCGCCGCCGCAGAGGACATAGTAGCCGCCTTCCGGGAGGATGCGATGTCCTTATCACCCGGGGGCGCCACACGAATATCAGCGATGGTCGGCGTGACATTCGAGTGAATCGACCAGACCAGCGCAGCAGTCGCAAGGCCGATCATCACACTCGATTCCGGCTTGAGTCCCATTCTCTATTTCCTCACTTCTTCGTGGTGACGGTGATCGACGCCTTAGGGCCAGTCTTCCATGGGGAGCCGGGATAGACACATGCCGCTGACAGCGTGTATTTCCTCCCTGGCTTGAGTCCGGTAATGCGATAGTCGCTACCGATCACGGACCGGCCGAACTGCTGACCATTTACGTACGCCTGATATCCGGCCACCTGTGGCATCACTGCCCAGTCGAGAGTGACCGAAGTCCTTTCGATTTTCGTGGCCTTGAGCCCCGTAGGGGCCTTTGGCACAATGACTGGCCTGGACGGAGGCTTAGGTGGCAGCGGAGTTACCGGGGTAGTCTCCAGAAGAATCGGGATATCGCCTTCTGGCGGGCGTCCCACTTGCGCCCACGCCTCCCGAACAACCGCCGCCGCCTCCTTGGAGATCCTCTGCCGATCTAGGTATTTGCTGATCGTGGAGGAAACGTACCCCTGCTCATACCAGGTCAGCTTATCCATCACCCGGGCGGCCCATTCCTGGTTAGTCCGGGGTGCCTTATCCCCATCCTCGCCAGGCTCGTCTACCTCGATGCCGCCCGGGTTGACGTACCCGCCATCCTTACCAGCCGACCCGGTGCGGAGATCGGCGTAGTAATCGGACTCCGCCGGATCTTCCGACCCCCCACCGGCCCCGCTCCGGTATTTCCACCAGGCATAGACCAAAACCCCGCCGACCACCGCCAGGCCCAAGGCCACATTGGATTTCGGCTGCTTACCGATCAGCGGGAGATCGACCGACCCTGACAGATCCAGTCCGCCATCCGACATCAGAGCCCCCACGATCCGAGGCCGTAGTCAAGCTGCGCGCCGGCCGACTGATCGACCGTGGCCGCCTCATCCCACGGCCGCGCGGTCCGCCGGACCACCGGCACCGCCCAGTTGTCCGGCCGGAGCACCGCGCCGGCACCCTCCGGGGACACGTACTGAGTCCGGCCCGGCACCGGGCCCCGCTCCCGCGACCCCGCCGACGTCTTGAGGTATCGGGGGCGAGGCTGCGACTCCCACCGGTGCTGATCGATGCGGCCCGGGTCCGTCCACCGGACTATCCGGCGGTTGCTCCGGGCGTGCGGGTCGATGTCCGACCCCACGCCCTCCACCAGGTAGCGCAGAGTCGCCGGAGACGCCCCCCCGCCGTCCCCCGACACCACCTCCACATGCCGCCGGCCGCCGGCCTGGTATCGGGGCCGGGCATAGGCCCTCTCCGATGCGGCGCCGTAGTCCGCACTACGGGCCGCGGTGCCCACAGACTGCGCGGTGACCTGATCGACGCCGGGGAGAGCGCCCAGGCCCTCCCGGTGATCGACCGGGGTCGCATCGACGTAGTCAGCGCGGACCGGGACCTGTTCGTACTGGCCGCCCACCCACTCGGCCGGGAGCCCGGGGGCCCCCGTGGTATCGCCCGCCGGGACCGAGTCCGGGTAGTCCACCGGCCGCGCGTGCTCCGGGTCGATCCGGGTCGCGCGTTCTGGGTCGGGTGCGTCCCGTACCGCACGCCGCCATGCCCCTGTGTACGCCACGGGAGCCCCCTTTCTGTCCAGTGTGGTCAGACGGTGTACGCGCTGAGCACGGGCACCGTGACGCCGGCCTCCGGGTCGTAGTGGTGCGTGCTGTTGGTGTTTTCGGCCTCGACGGTCCGGCCGGTGGCGAGTACCAGCCGCGCCCGCGCCGGCTCCGGCTCCGGCCCCGCCACGGGCAGTGCCGCCGCCTGGTCCCGCTGCGCGATCGCCATGAGCGCCGCGAGCAGCTCCGGGGGGATCTGCGCGCCGATGGTGCCCGGCCCCTGGCCGTCGACGGCCGCCGGCCCCTGGCCGTCGACGGCCGCCGGCCCCTGGCCGTCGACGGCCACCGGCCCCTGGCCGTCGACGGCCTCACGCTTTACCTCGTCCTGCGTCATATCCAATCCTCGTTTCGTTTCTGCCGTGCGATTGATAAGGCATTCACTTGCCGGTCATGGCCACCTTAAGACTGCCGGTGAAAACGCCACCAACAGCCTTAGCCACCTCCGCCGTCTTGTGTTCCGGCATGACCGCCGAAGTGAACATTCCCAGACCGATCAGAAGCGCCAGGATCTTCTGCAAATCCGACACGCGATTACCTCCCCTCTACTTCCCCTGCCACCACGAATTCAGCGTTTCGACCGGGGATGGAACGGCGGGGTTCGTCCGAGCGAAAAGCACCGTTGCCAGCGCCAACCACGCGATACCCGCCGCACCGTCCGCCCACGCGCTTTCGAGCAGCGCCAGAGCAACCGCAGCGATTCCCGTACCGATCGGAATTCGCCAGTCCATCGGCTGCCCGTGCATGACTACCTGATTGCCGAGTGTGATAGCCCCGACCGCCAGGATCGGACCTGTCGAGCGCGCCATTACTTTTTCTCCGCCGTGAAGGTGCCGAACAGACGCCATCCCCACCAGGTCGACTTACTGTAAATGTCAACCTCCTTAACCACCGTAGTCACATTTGGTGCGTGAATCATCGTGGTCGCGCTAGTGGCGATACCCATATGCCCGGTCCGCAGAATCACATCTCCCGCGCGGAATTGATCCGGGGAAAGTCGGATAGCCCCGTTCGCTTTCGCCCAGGTGCCGAAAGTCGCGGTGGTGAAACGCGGGGCCGGGACGCCAATCTTTTTCAGGCTATAGATCACCAGCCCGGAGCAATCAAAAACGTCCGGCCCCGCCTTTCCCCACACGTAACGCGCGCCCAGGTGCCGCCGCGCCTCGGTAATCAGCTCCCCAGCCTTTCCCGCCGCACCAACGGCACCCACAGCGTTTCCGGCAGCGCCACCCACCCCGCTACCCATTCCCACAGTCCGCACGCCCGATGAGACGCCAGAGAGCGCGGGCCCGATGGAAACCCCGGATGTCGGTTTCCCGAGAACGCTCTTCAATGCGTCTACCGGCTGTCGGTTGCTGATCGCAGACCAGACCAGCACCCCGCCGGCCGTAGCGAGCGCTACAGCCTTACCGGAGACACCAGCGGACTTTGACACGAGATCAGCCCCGGGCCGCGAACTTCGGGACGTAGATCGACGCCGCGTAACCGGCCGCCGCGCCGATCAGGAACCACTTCCAATTGATGGAGCCCATTTACTTTCTCCGTTTCTCGGGAAGGAACACGCCGACGATTACGCCGACGATTAGAGAGACATGCGCGATGATGACTTCGCGCATTCTGATCAGGTCGTGATCTGTGCGAGAGAGGTACCCGCGGCCGGCGAAACGTAGTTCACGAGAACCTGCATTGAGTGGGCGCCGGAACCACCGATAGTCCCCTTGGCCTCCAAGCGCATTCCGTCCGTGGTCCGGAGGTATCCGCGCCGGTTCTCCCATCCCGGCTTGTGCGCGAAATCGCCGTTGTACCACAGGATGTAGACGCCGTTGTCTTTCTGATTCTTGGCATCCCCGATGGTGTCGTAGCCGTACGCCTTGGCGATTCGATCCTGCCAGGTGGTCTTGCGCCGGTTGACCGGGATATTGCTCTGTAGCTGCATCTTGAAGGGGTCGGGGAAATCGGCCTCACCCTGGACACGCGAGCCGGTGGAGTCCCGCAGGATGAACACGATATTGCGAATGGGGTAGCCCACAGCATTGTCGAGTTGCTGAGTCCAGGGGCCCGCCGAGATGTTGGAATACGGCGTCTTGTTCCAGAACTGCGAGGTACCCATTGCGGGCGGCTGCTGAGCCACCGGGTTACCGGAGCCGTCCTGTTCGGTCGGCTCCCAATAGGACACCGGGACGAATTGAAACAGGACGGATGGCGGGGTCGTCGGGGCGGTGGAATACACAGACCCGGTTGCCGCAACGGTGGTCTTGACCTTGAAAGGAGTCGATGCCGACTTGTTCGGCAACGGCCCCAGTGCGTCACGGCTGACCAGCTCGATCGGGATTCGGAGCATGAACGAAAAACTGCCGCCGGTCGCGCCGGACCCGGTGGTCGCCGAATAGAGCGGGGACGACTTCGGGTCATCGGAGAACTTGTATCCCCCGAATTTGTTGATCACGGCCAGGTCGTACCCCGTGATCTGCGTGATGATGTCGGAGTTTCCGGTGTCGAGGAAGTTGAGCGACTCGATCACGCAATACGGGGCATCCTCCTTAAACGCCACCGTTGCCGCATTGCCCGAGGTGGTCGCCTTGACGTACAACTCCAACTCCTGCAAGAAAGAGCTAGAGGGAACGTTGTACTGATCGAGCGGCTGATTCCCGGCGTTCAGGGTGAGGGTCCGCTCGAATGCCTCATCATCGACGCTTTGCGCGCCGACCCGGAATGGCCGCATCGGGCGCGGGGGTGCCTTCTTGTCGGTCTCCTTGACGGGTGCGGTCATACCGCTCTCCCCTTCCTTAGGGTGCACGAAACCGCCCGCCCGAATCGGCGTGGCGTCAGTCCGACGAATGATAGCGCTATGCGCGCACGATGCAAAGCGTTCTGTCAGCTCTTCTGATGTAGAGCCACCAGTATTGCGGAAGTCGCAGCGTAATTGCCTCGATTAATTGCGAGTCAACTCCGCCGCCAATTTCCGCGAATCTCCGCCGATCTGATTGATCTGGCATGTAACTAAGGAATAGGTGATTCGCGGAACTGTAGGCGAGTTTGGGAACATCGACAGGTCGTTGAGTTGCTCCCCAGATACCAGCGTGCATCGTTCGCCCGCGTGAGTACATCATCTTGATCTCGGCTTCCATGCCGAGTTCATCGTCAAGTCCGGCCAGTTCGTCGGCAAAGAGGATCATGCCGTCGAGTTTCTTGCCGGCGCGCGTCTTCCGGTGCCGGTAAATGTCGATAACAGCCCGGTGGAAATTCTGGTACATGCGCAGATTGGTTGCGCCGAAATTCTCCAGATTGTGGGGAGGCCACAGGAGATAGCCGGACGGCTTCCGAGACTCGAACAGGCTTAGGGGTGGGGGCCAAGACTTGAGCGTCTTGAATTTGAGCTTGCGCCCCCACCCCTTAACCGTGTCATCCTCGGGCTTCATGACCAGGACCACGGCCGGCAACTCTGGAGTTGTCACCGCGTCGAGAAGCTGAAATCCGAGTTGCGTCTTACCCGCCTCGGACGGGCCGATGATGCTCACACGATCGCCCGGCTTGTGACCGTGGGGCCAGACGCGCTCCAGAAATTCGGCGCGGTCGAATTCCACGATCTCGATTCCGTCTTTTTCCTGCCGGGTCGTCACGATCATGTCAGGACGCCGCCGCCTGGAGCACCGCCGCAGCCTGCATGTTGCCCAGCTCGGCGAGCTGTTCCGGCGCGTACGTGCCCATCTGCGGGTTAGGCTCGATGACCTCGTGATTGGCGAGCACCTGCATCAGCGCCGGCAGCGTTGCCGCGATCACCAGACCGTACGGGCCCGCGACCATGAGCCGGTCGAGCGCGCTTGCTACGGCCTGCTCGGTCCGCGCAGTTTCGTTGAGCGCCTCAGCGATTACCGGAGCGTGGATACCGACGGTCAGTCCGTCGAGTTGGAGCGCCGGCCGCTTCGTGAATCGACCGAGCATCCCCAGGATCATCTGAGGGATCTGCAAGATGCCCGTAATTGCCGGCCGGTAGTCGACACCACCCGCCGACTTCGGACGGGGCGCAGCGGCCTTCCCGGGGGCCGGCGCCGTACGCGGGGCCCGCTTACTGCCCGGCTTCGGACCGGGCTTCTTCCGGACCGTTCCCGCCTTGGTGAGCTGCGGCTCGGCGTTGATTTCCTCCGCAGTCACCGCGGACTCGTCCTGATCCACAGTTGCAATGCTCATCGGTGGTGATCCTCCAAATTCGTCGGGACGTACAGGGGCACGCCCTCTAGGTAGTTGGGCAGGTTGCCGATTTCGTAGCACCGGCGGTGATAGGCCAGGTAGACATCAGCCTCACGCGGCGTCATTCCCCCCGCCGAGATACGGACGTACATGCACTGCTTATAGTGCAGTTGGTATCTCACGGCCTGGGCGAGGTTGTCATAGACCACGCCGTCCGATCCGCCATCCGAGAGACGGATAGCGCACACCCGGTTCCGGTTGCCCACCGGGTCCGCGAGGAAATGCATCACGATGATGTCCGACGCGCGCCGCGCAGCATCGGACGGCACGAATCCCAACGGGGTTGCCGGGACCAACGCACTAGTTTCGCGCACGATATACCGCCACCACACTACAGATCAGGGCCGCGAGCGCGACCACGCCGATAACACTGATGACCTGGGACGCGCGCTTGACACCCGCATTCACGGTGGCCGCCGATTCGGCGACCGATTCCGCCAAATCAGGCGCAGCCCTTGCCGCTTGTCTTGCGTCTTTCAGGATTCCCATAGACGCGATACTATCCAGGTGCACCGACATTAAGCCACCATTAATCGAGTCTGAGTCGCTAATCAGCCGATCAGGCCACCCCCCATCGTAGGAATGGACAAAGAATGTCACGACCTTCACTTCCGATTGGCGATCCCCAATTACCGAACGGAAGGCACAGCAGGCACGCCACCAGGGGGCAGTCGTGATCCGCGAGATGATGCCGCCCGTTCCGCAGCCGGGCAGGGTCCGGTTCACCAGCGATGACTACCTGCTACCCGTCATCGGACTCTGCGGAGAGTGCATCGGGCTCAACCTCAGCGCATCCTGCCCGGTCCGTGCGAGCCCTGTGCGGCCCACCACGGGCTCATCGAACGCGTGGGACATCATCGGGGAGCGCATCGTGACCCCGCGCGGACTCTCCTTCCTGTGGACCGAGGAGGGGATAGAGCTGCCCGCCGGGGGGTGGGAGCTGGCCGAGGTCGCGCGGCTGTTCACGCCGAACACAGTCCAGTTCAGGGAGGGGCCCCACGTCCTTGACATGTACGCGGTGACCGTTGTCGATGGCACGATGGTTTGCGCCACCCACGCAGTCACCGTCCGCCTAGACCGTAACGGACGGTAGCGGCCTAAGGGCCGTTACACCCCCCGTTACACCCCCGTTACACCCCCTCGTTACACCCTCTGAACTGCGCCGTTACACCCGTTACACCCCTCCGGCGCGCGTGACAGTATTACGGCTCTGTAGTTATACGGAGAGTTACGCGCGCCGGAGGCGGCCCGTTGTCACGCAACGTGCCGGCCGGCTTATACCCACCGTATTGTCAGACACCCGACAGAAAAAGCCTGTCGAGTCTCGGTCGGCAATTTCTCACTCTGAGTAGTCAATGCACAGGGATTGCTGTTTGTCAACTCAGCCAATGCACACAACTCGCCGTTTGTCAAACACCGATTGACCAGCGGAAACGGCCGACTAGCACACACAGGGTCGCTTCGCAACCCAAAATCCAAATCACTAACCGCAACCTTTGACTATCTGGCGTAGCCGTGATAGGGT